>NZ_JBGAGJ010000014.1:0-113515 GCF_044226765.1 Nocardioides sp. | reverse complement strand
AGCACTCCGCGCCCTGTCCAACCGCCTCGTCGGCATCCTCGACGGCTGCCTACGCAACCAGACGACCTACGACGAGACCACCGCCTGGGCACACCGCCAACCCGCAGCCGCTTGACGCCCTGCACCCCTGGGATATCTAGAGGGGGCGGTCCGTTCCTATGCTGACCACGCCGTCGACGAAGGGGGTCCGCCATGCCGCGACGGAGGTCGGGTCGGCAGGTGGTGACGTGGGCGGCCGCGATCGTCCTCGGTGTCGCGGGTGTGCTGGCGTCGACGCCGGTGGGGGCGGCCCCGCCAGGTGACCCGGGTGGCCGGCCGGCGTCGCTCTACACCGCCGTCCCGGACTTCCGCCCCGACCCCGCCCGCACGATCGCGGTGGCGCCGGATGCGGCGTACGCCTTCCGTGTCGACCTGGCGGGTGCCCGGGCCGCACTCACGGCACCGGGACGCGGGGCCGCGCGCACCTTCTCGCTCCCCGACCCGCGGGGGCGTCTCCAGCGCTTCACCATCGTCGAGGATCCGGTCCTCGAGCCGGCGCTGGCCGCGGCCCATCCCCAGATCACGACGTGGGCGGGCCGCTCGGTCGCCGACCCTCGCGTGACCGTCCGGCTGGACCTGACCCCTCTCGGTCTGCACGCGTCGGTGCGGTCGCTGACCGGTTCGGGCACCTGGTACGTCGCCCGGCGTACGTCGCCCGCGGCGCCTCGACCAACCTCAGCTACTACGCCGCCGACCTGCCGCCCGACGCGGCGGAGCGGACCTTCGTCGAGCGCACCCCCCGGGACGCGGAGGCGGTCACCGGGCTGCCGGCCGACCCCGCCCGGGCGGGCGCCGAGGTCGCCCGCCGCACCTACCGGCTCGCCCTCCTCAACGACCCGAGCTACGCGGCGTACTTCCCCGGCGCGGTCCTGGCGGCGAAGACCACGCTCGTGAACCGGGTGAACCAGATCTACAACGACGACCTCGGAGTCCGCCTCGTGCTCGTCGCCGGCACGGACGAGCTCAACCTGGACACGGAGGCCAAGGCGACGGGGACGAACGGTCCGTGCGGCGCCGGAGCGTGCTTCAGTCCCGGGGCCCTGTCCGGCTGCGGGTCCGCGCTGGACGAGAACCAGTCCGCCGTCGACCGGATCCTGGGCAACGGCAACGCCGCGAACGGCAAGGCGGCCTACGACGTGGGCCACGTCGTGCTGGGCAACGACGGCGGCGGCGTCGCCGGCCTCGGCGTGGTCGGCAACGACGCGCTGAAGGCCGTCGGTTGCACGGGCTTGCCGACACCGACCGGGGACCTCTTCTACGTCGACTACGTCTCCCACGAGCTGGGCCACCAGTTCGGGGCCGACCACACCTTCGCGGGGTCGAACGGCTTCTGCGCGGGCAACCGCAACACGCCCACCGCGGTGGAGCCCGGGTCCGGGTCCTCGGTGATGGCCTACGCCGGCATCTGCGGGTCCGACAACCTGCAGCCGCACTCGGACCCCTACTTCTCGCACGCCAGCATCGCGGAGATCCAGTCCTACCTGGCCACCGTGCCCGGGGTGGGCACGTCGAGCGACAGCGGCAACCACGCCCCCACCGTCTCCGCTCCGGCGAGCCGCACGCTGCCGAAGCGGACGCCCTTCACGCTGACCGCGACCGGCAGCGACACCGACGGCGACGAGCTGACCTACCTGTGGGAGCAGTCGGACCCGGCGGCACGCAACCTGGCCGACCCGGACGCGGGCTCCGGACCGCTGTTCCGGGTCTTCGGCACCGCGGCCGAGGTCAGTGCCGAGGGCGCCCTGGAGTCACCCTCGCCGGGGGAGAACACTGCCACCGGCGACCCGTCGCGGACCTTCCCGGACCTCGCCCAGGTCGTCTCCGGTGACACGAACGCGGCGACGGGGGGCTGCAGCGGGGGTGACGTGGACTGCCTGTCCGAGCTCCTGCCGACCGTCTCGAGGTCGATGCACTTCGTGGTCACCGCGCGCGACGGCTTCGCGACCGGTGGTGGCACGGCCAGGGGCACGGTGACCCTGCCCGTGGATGCCACCACGGGCCCGCTCCTGGTGACCTCGCAGGCCGGCGGCGAGACCGACACCGGTGGCGCCGTCGGGACCGTCACGTGGGCGGTCAACCAGACCGACACGCTCGCCTCGGACGTGGCGATCCTGATGTCGACCGACGGCGGGGTGACGTTCCCGACGACCCTGGTCGACAGCACGCCCAACGACGGTGAGGCGACCGTCGTCTGGCCTGCCGGTGACACCACCCAGGCACGGGTGATGGTGCGGGCGGTCGACAACTACTTCTTCGCCGTCAACACCGCGCCGTTCACGATCAGCGGGTCGGTCCCGCCGCCCCCGGACACCTCGATCACGTCCGGCCCGCCCTCCGGAGGGTTCGCCCTCGCGGACGCGGTCACCATCGGCTTCGGGTCGACGAGCGGGTCGGCGTCGTACGAGTGCACGCTCGACGGCGCCGGCCGCCCCTGCGCGGCGCCGTCCGTGCGGCTCACCGGGCTCGCCCCCGGCACCCATGCCCTCTCCGTGGCCGCGACCGACGACGCCGGGACCGACCCGAGTCCGGCGGTGCGCCGGTGGTCGCGGCCGTACGGCGCCGCAGCGCTCGCGCGGCACGGCTCCTGGACCTCGGTGCGGTCGCCTGCGGCGTACCTCGGCCGGTCCTGGCAGACGCGGACCGCGGGAGCGTCGCTGACGCGGAAGGTGCCGGCCACGACCCGCGTGGCCCTCGTCGTCCAGACGGGCCCGGGGTTCGGCACGCTGCGGGTCGACCTCGGGGGCAAGCGCATCGGCACCGTCTCGACCGCCTCGGCGGTGTCGAGGCACCGGGTGCTGAAGGTGTTGCCCGCGTTCGCGACCCGCTCGGGGACGCTCACCGTGACGACCCTGCGGGGCCGGCCGGTCCGGGTCGAGGGAGTGGGCCTCCTGACCGCGGGATGATCCTCCGGGCATGACCTAGGGTGCCGATATGCGCACTCTCGGGATCCTCCTCACTGCTGCCCTGGCGGCCGCCGGTCCGGCCGCCGCCGCCCACGTGGGTCACCCGCACCCCCATCCCCACCAGGCACCCGCGTGGACGCGGGTCGACGTGCCCACCGACCAGCAGCTGCGCGGCCTGGACGCGGTCAGCGACCGGGTCGCCTGGGTCGGTGGCAGCGCGGGCGGGGTCTGGCGCACCACCGACGGTGGCCGCACCTGGGACGACGTCTCTCCGGCCGGCGCCGACGGGCTGCTCTTCCGCGACGTGGAGGCGAGCAGCGCGCGCACCGCGCTGGCGCTGTCGATCGGTGAGGGCACCGACAGCCGGATCTACCGGACCACCGACGGTGGCCGCACCTGGGTCCAGGCGTTCGTCAACGACGACGAGCGCGCGTTCTACGACTGCCTGGCGATGTACCCGGGTGACCGCTCGGGTCTCGCGGTGAGCGACCCCGTCGACGGGAAGTTCCGGATCATCTCGACTCGCGACGGCGGGGCCAGCTGGCAGCTGGTCGACCCGGCCGGGATGCCGGACGCGGTGCCGGGTGAGTTCGCGTTCGCCGCCAGCGGCACCTGCCTGGTGACCTCCGGCCGCGACGCCTTCCTCGCCACGGGCGGCGGGGCTGCGCGCATCCTGGTCAGCCACGACCGCGGCCGCACCTGGACGGCGCACGACTCCACCATCCCGGCGTCCGACGCCGGCGGCGTGTTCTCGCTGTCGGTGCACGGCCGGGACGGCATCGCGGTCGGCGGCGACTTCACCGCCCCGACGGTCGGCACCGATGCGTCGGCGTACTCCACCGACCACGGGCGGACCTGGAGGAGCGGCGGGGACCTGGGCGGCTACCGGTCCGGGGTCGACCAGGTGCGTCACGGGGTCGCGGTGGCGGTCGGACCGACGGGCAGCGACCTGACCCGCGACGGCGGCCGCACGTGGACGGCCTTCGACGACACGCCGCTCGACGCGGTCCAGTGCGTCGGTGCGACCTGCTGGGCGAGCGGTCCGCACGGCGTGGTGGTCCGCGCGCACGCGTCGATCCGTTAACGCGCCCGCAACCCACGAGGGTTGCGGCGGCGGCACGCTGGGGCTGTGTCCCTACCGCCGAGCCCGTCGCCGTGGTCGGGACACGTGATCGTGTGCGGCCTGCACGACGAGGGGCTGCGCGTCGTGGAGCAGCTGCACGCCACGGGTGCGCGGGTGGTCGTGGTGGACCTGGCGCCCGATCCGCGGCTGCTGGGTGCGCTGACGGGCTGGGGGGTGCCCCACCTCGCAGCGGACCCGCGGGTGGCCGACACCCTGGAGGAGGCCGGCATCGCGACGGCGGCCGCGCTCGTCTGTGTCGAGAGCGACGACCTCCAGACCCTCGCGACCGCGCTGCTCGCCCGCGAGCTGCGGCCGGACCTCCGCGTCGTCGCCCAGCTCCGCAACGCGGCGGTCGGCCGGGCGCTCGCCGACGTCGGCGTCGCCGTGCTCGACGTCGCGCGTCTGGCCGCACCGTCGCTGATCGAGGCCTGCCTGCACACCGGCCGGCGGAGCCTCGACCTCGGGCCGGTGACCCTCCACGTCGTCGAGACCCGGTGCCTGGCGGCGGGCTCGCTGCGTGAGCTGTACGGCGACCTGGCGCCGCTCGCCGTCGTACCGCTGGCGGACGGTCGGGCCCTGATGACGCCGGGCCGCGACACCCGGGTGGCAGCCGGTGACACCGTCGTGGTCATCGGCTCCGAGGAGGAGATCGACGGTGCCGGGCTGGGCTCGCGGCCCACCGTCGCGCCGCGACCGTACGTCGGCGCCCGGGCGCCGCGGGCGGCCGCGACCCGCAACTCCCTGGTGCGCGACCTGGTCGCCGGGGTCGACCGCCGGATCCGGTGGGCCCTGGTCGCGCTGGTCGGGCTCGTCGGCGTCTCGATGACGGCGCTGCTGATCGGCTACCAGGAGCCCGGCGGGCGGCGGATGACGCCGCTCGACGCGCTCTACTTCACGGTGGAGACGATCGGGACCGTCGGCTACGGCGACTTCTACTTCCGCGACCAGCAGCCGTGGCTCAGGTCGTGGGCCATCGTCCTGATGATCGTCGGGGCGACCCTGGCGACCGTCTTCTTCGCCCTGCTCACCAACGCGTTGATCGGTCGCCGCATCGAGGAGACCCTGGGGAGGCGGCGCCTGACCGGACTGGACGGTCACGTCGTCGTGGTGGGCCTGGGCTCGGTGGGCGTGGCTGCCATCGACGGTCTCCTCGCCCGCGGCGTCGACGTGGTCGTGGTCGAGGCCGACGAGGGCAGCCGGCACCTGCCGCACCTGCGGGCCCGCCGCGTTCCCCTCCTGCTCGCCGACGCCACCTTGTCGCAGACCCTCGACGGGCTCCGGCTCGACCGGGCCCGTGCCGTCGCCGTCCTCACCAGCGACGACCTGACCAACCTCGAGACGGGCCTGGCGGTACGCGACCGTCTGGGTCCACGGTGGTCCGACGTGCCGGTGGTCCTGCGCCTGTTCGACCGCGGGCTCGCGAGCACCGTGGCCGGGAGCTTCGACTTCCGGCACGTCCGGTCGCCCGCGGCGCTGGCGGCGCCCTGGTTCGTGGGAGCCGCTCTCGGCCTCGACGTCCTCGACACCTCCTACGTCAGTGACCAGATGCTCCTCGTCGCGCGGATGCGGGTCACCGCCGGCAGCGGACTCGACGGCGTGGCGATGCACGAGCTGGCCGCCGGGCTGCTGGTGCTGGTGATCGAGCGTGACGAGACGGTGCGCCGGCCTCGGCGCGACTCACGCTTCGAGGGTGGCGACGTCGCCTACCTCGTGGGGCCCTACGACCGCCTGCTCCTGCTCCTGCGTGACGCCGCCACCCCGGCCGCCGGATCTGCTTCGATCTCCCCATGAGGCGCACCGTCCAGGTCATGCTCGTCGTCGCCGTCGCGATCGACGTCGCCTACTGGTCCATCTGGTTCACCGACCGCGACGTGCTCGCCAGCGCGCACACGCAGGCCTACTACGACTTCGAGAACGCCTTCCCGCTCGCGGACGCCTGGCTCGGCGTGGCCTGCGTGCTCGCGCTGGTCACGCTCACCCGGCGTCAGCGGTCGGCGGCGTACTGGCTGACCTGCGCCGGGTCGGCCGGGCTCTACCTCTTCGGCATGGACCTCCTCTACGACCTCGAGCACGGCATCCTCACCTCCGGCGGCGGTGGTGCGATCGAGGCACTGATCGTGGCGCTGACGCTGGTCTTCTCGCTGACCGCGCTGCGGTACGCATGGGTGCTGTTCGGCGCCGCCGCTGATTCGGGCGCCGCCTCGTCCCGCCCGTAGACTCGCCGCCCGTGGCTCTCACCATCGGCATCGTCGGGCTCCCCAACGCGGGCAAGTCCACCCTCTTCAACGCGCTCACCAAGAACGACGTCCTCGCGGCGAACTACCCGTTCGCCACGATCGAGCCGAACGTCGGCGTCGTCGGTGTCCCGGACGAGCGGCTGCCGAAGCTGGCCGAGGTGTTCGGGTCCGCGCGGATCCTGCCGGCGACGGTCGAGTTCGTCGACATCGCCGGCATCGTCCGGGGAGCGTCGGAGGGGGAGGGGCTCGGCAACAAGTTCCTCGCCCACATCCGTGAGTCCGCGGCGATCTGCCAGGTGACCCGGGTGTTCCGGGACGAGGACGTCACCCACGTCGACGGCGAGGTCAACCCCGCGAACGACATCTCCACCATCCAGACCGAGATGATCCTCGCCGACCTGCAGACCGTCGAGAAGGCGATCCCGCGGCTGGAGAAGGAGGCGAAGGGCAAGAAGGAGCTCGCGCCCGTCGTCGCCGCGGCCAAGGAGGCCAAGGACGCCCTCGAGGCCGGCACGCCGGTCATCGCCACCGACATCGACCGCGGCCTGATCCGCGAGCTGTCGCTGCTCACCGCCAAGCCGTACATCTACGTGTTCAACTGCGACGCCGACGAGCTCGGTGACGAGGAGCTCAAGCAGCGGATGCGCGACCTGGTCGCGCCGTCGGAGGCGATCTTCCTCGACGCCAAGTTCGAGGCCGAGCTGGTCGAGCTCGGCGACGACGACGAGGCCCGCGAGATGTTGCACGAGATGGGCGTCGAGGAGCCGGGCCTGGAGGTGCTGGCCCGCGTCGGGTTCGACACCCTCGGTCTGCAGACCTACCTGACCGCGGGCCCCAAGGAGACGCGCGCCTGGACGATCCCGAAGGGCGCGACCGCCCCCCAGGCGGCCGGCGTCATCCACACCGACTTCGAGCGTGGCTTCATCAAGGCCGAGATCGTGTCGTACGACGACCTCCTCGAGGCCGGCTCGCTGCTCAAGGCGCGCGAGGCCGGCAAGGTCCGCATGGAGGGCAAGGACTACGTCATGCAGGACGGCGACGTCGTGGAGTTCCGCTTCAACGTCTGAACCGCTTCGGCCGCATCGGAGTGACGCCTCACCCGGTCAGGCTCTTCATGACGTTGTCAGGGGTTGCAACGCCTGACAACGTCATGAAGAGCCTGACAACCCCGGATGAATCCCCGGTCAGCCGGGGATTCATCCGCTTCCCACGGCGAAGCGACGGGCGGACCGCCCGACGCAGGAGGGCCGAGGTCAGCGGCCCCGGTGCGCCTGCTTGCAGGTGGCCCAGCCGGCGCGGTCGCTGATGTCCGCGCGGGCGGTGCCGCCCTGGAAGTCGGGGTAGACGATCGTCGCGTGGCGGTAGACCCGCACGGTCCGGCCCTTCTTCGAGCCGAACTCCGGGGTGCACCGGACCGGCTTGGTCATCGTGATCCTCGCCGGCGCCGGGGTGCAGTCCTGGTCGGGGTTGCAGGGCGCGGTCGTCCCGAAGGTGCCGCGGCCGACCGTCTTGTGGGCGCCCCAGTGCGTCCAGGTCACGTCCTTCATGTAGCCGCCCGAGTTGGCGGTGAAGTAGACGTAGTCCGGGTGCTGGGAGGCGGTGCCGCCCAGGTCGATCCAGTACACCGGCTGGTGCCGGGGCCTGCTCGCACCGGCGTCGGCGCTGGAGCCGGTCGCGACGGTGGCCAGCAGCGCGGCGACGACGGCGAGGGTCGCCGTGAGCGCCACGAGAAGTCTGCTCTTCATGGAATGTCCCCCCTGGTCCATGGCCCGAGCACCGGCGCCGAGACTACCCGCGGATCGACCGCAGCGGGTCGGGTTCACGGACCAGGGAGCGAGGGCGACGACCACAGACGCCGTGCGGTCGTGGGGCAATCCATCCGCACGGCGTCCGCCCGAGGGCCGTCCTGGCGATCGGCTCCCCCGCGGACCGGTCGACAGGGCCGTGGCCCCAGTCCACCGGACGGGCTAGGCCGGTGTCTCGCCGGTTGCAGGTTCCTGCAACGACAGCGCGAGCTCGAGCCGGACGCCGGCCGCGAACCGCGACTGGACGCCGAGGTGGTCGAGGATCCCGGCGATGTCCCCGCGTACGGTGCGCACGCTCACGCCGAGCGTCGATGCGATCGCGTCGTCCCCGACCCCGTTGGCCATCAATGAGATCACCTGCCGCTGCCGCATCGTCAGGTCGGCGATGAGCGCGACGGAGTCGGCGACGGGGAACGCCGCCGCGCGGACCGCCTCCCAGTAGCGCCACGCCGCGTCGACGCAGGGCCGGGAGCGGACGGTCATCACGGTCGCGGTCTCGCCCTGGGCCGGACCCTGCAGCAGGACCTGCGAGCGGTTGACGATCTTCATCTGCACGGGCGCGACGCTGACCAGGTAGGTGCCGAGCGTCTCTCCGGCGAGCAGCGTGCGGGCGCCCGGGGAGATGCCGTCGGCGTCGTACACGCTCACCATCTGCAGGCCGCGCTGGATCAGGCCCCGGGTCCGCGGCAGGCTGGACCGCAGCTCGCCGACGGTGACCGACGGCCGGACCGAGAGCAGGTCCCGCCAGGGCTGCTGGTCGCCGAGCGTGGTCTGACCGCGGTCGCGCGGGTAGGCCACCACGATCTCGGCCTCGTGGGTGCGCCCCCCGGCCAGGGCGTTCGCGATCTCGCTGCGGCGCAGCTGCAGGACGGCGGCCGCGTCCAGCACCGCCTGACGGTCGGACTCGAAGATGCGGCGACGGGGCGCCGCGGGCGCACGTCTGCCGCCCGTGTCGTTGTCCCCCGACTCACTCACGGCTGTATTTTCGGTGAGCCGACCGGTTACCGCAAAGAAACGGCGGTTTCACCGGACCACGACCGTCGCCTCCCGCCGCGGGACCAGCTCGCCGACCACCGGCCAGCCCGGCAGCTCCCCGGCGACGAGCAGGCCGCCGGAGGTCTGGGCGTCGGCCAGCAGCACCAGCTCGTCCTCGTCGACGCTCGCGTCGAGGTGGGGGCGCACCCAGTCCAGGTTGCGCCGGCTGCCCCCGGGCACGTAGCCGGCGGCGTACGACGCGCGCGCCGCCTCGACGTAGGGCACGGCCGCGGCGTCGACCACCGCCGACACCCCGCTGGCCCGGCACAGCTTGAAGAGGTGACCGAGCAAGCCGAACCCGGTCACATCCGTCGCGCAGGTCAGGCCGGCGGCGAGCGCGGCGCGGGACGCGTCCCGGTTGAGCGTCGTCATCACCTCGACGGCCTCGGGGAACACCTCGCCGGTGGCCTTGTGCCGGTTGTTGAGCACGCCCAGCCCGAGGGGCTTGGTGAGGGTGAGCGGTACGCCGGCCGCGCCGGCGTCGTTGCGCAGCAGCCGCCCGGGGTCGGCGATGCCGGTCACCGCCAGGCCGTACTTCGGCTCCGGGTCGTCGATGCTGTGGCCGCCGGCGAGGTGGCAGCCTGCCTCCCGGGCGACGTCCGCGCCGCCGCGCAGCACGTCGGCAGCGAGGTCGAACGGGATCCGATCGCGCGGCCAGGCGAGCAGGTTGACCGCGACCAGCGGGTCGCCGCCCATGGCGTAGACGTCCGAGAGCGCGTTGGCCGCCGCGATCCGCCCCCAGTCGTAGGCATCGTCCACCACCGGGGTGAAGAAGTCGGTGGTGACCACGACGGCCCGGTGGCCGTCCAGCCGCACGACGGCGCCGTCGTCGCCGTTCTCGAGGCCCACCAGCAGGTCGTCTGTCGCATCTCCGGCGGAGAGCACCCCACCGAGCACGCGCTCGAGCTCCCCGGGCGGGACCTTGCAGGCGCAGCCACCGCCGGAGGCGTACTGGGTCAGCCGGATGCCGAGATCGGTCGTCACGTGGTCATCCTCACCGATGCACCCTGAGGCCCAGGGGTTCACGGCGCTTGTGGGGCGACGGTTCCCGTTCAATTGTTGGGCCCTGCGCCGCGTACCGGCCGGTCATCGGTGCAGCGCCAACAATTGAACGAAAGTCGGCAGCCCCGGGCTCATGCCGGACCGGCGGGGAAGGCGCCCTGACGGGCCTGCAGGCGCTCACGCTGGGGGACCACGACGTACTTCGGGTCGCGGGCGGACGCCCGTCCCGCCTCGAAGATGCCGAACCGGGTGGTGACGGAGGCGGCGACGTACGTCGCCCCAGCCAGCGCCGAGACGAGCCGGGACCGCTTGCCCGCCAGCAGGGTGGCGGCGGACGCCACCGCGGTGCAGTTGCGGGCGATCGTCATCAGCCGCCCCGGAGTGCCGATCTTGTAGGGCTCGGCGGCGAGCCCCCGGCGCAGCAGGATCGACTCCGCGGCCGCGATCTCGACCGCCGCACCCGTGAGTGCCATCCGGCGAGCCGGGCCGGCCTGGTCGCGAGGGACGAGCAGCATCGCCAGGCCGCCCGCTGCCTGGGCGCCCGAGCCGCCGAAGACGAACGGCAGCTCACGGTGCGCCTCGTGCCACGCGGGCACGGCGGTGTTCGCGAGCAACGCAGCGGTGTACGTCGCCAGTGGCGGGCCGAACGCCGCTGCCCCGACGCCCGCCAGCCGGCCGATCCGGGGCAGCAGGCCGGTGACCTGTGACGCTGCCGCGGCACCGGAGAGCGCGCTGAACGGGGCCAGGATGAAGGAGCCGACCGAGAGGGGCGAGGTGGGCTTGAGCACCCGCAGCATGTTGAGGAACCGCTCCGGCCGGCCGAGGTCGTGGACCAGCGCGACGGTGCCGGCGGCCGCTCCGGTGGCCGCGGCGAGGCGCGCGACCCGCTCCAGGTCGGGCTTCCCCGTGAGTGCGGCGCCCTCGGCCAGCAGCGAGGATGCACCGGCCAGGCCGCCGAGGAAGAGGTAGAGCGGGACGTCCGGCGTCTTCCAGGTCGGCTCCTTGAGGATCGGCTTGCCGTAGTAGGACTCGAACTCGACGTCGGGGACCACCGTCGTCTCGCCCTGGTGCTTCGGGGGCGGCATCAGCGCCGCCTTCCCCAGAACGATGCGACGCCGAGGCCGGCGAGCGTGACGGCGGCGGCGCCCACGTGCTTCCAGATCGTGCCCAGGTCGCGGGTGGTCACCACCGGGTCGGGCGGCAGGCCGTAGACCTCCGGCTCGTCGAGCAACAGGAAGAACGCGCCGTCGCCGCCCACGCCGTCCTCGGGGTCGCGCCCGTAGAGACGAGCGACGTCGACCCCCTTGTCGTGCAGCTCGGCGAGGCGCAGGTCGGCCCGCTCGCGCAGCTCGGACAGCTCCCCGAACTGGATCGACTCGGTCGGGCAGGCCTGCGCGCAGGCGGGCTTCTGGCCCTCCTTGAGGCGGTCGTAGCACAGCGTGCACTTGAAGGCCCGGCCGTCCTCCTTGCGCAGGTCGATGACGCCGTAGGGGCAGGCCGGCACGCAGTAGCCGCAGCCGTTGCACACGTCGGGCTGCACCACCACCGTGCCGAACTCGGTGCGGAAGAGCGCGCCCGTGGGGCAGACATCGAGGCAGGCGGCGTGGGTGCAGTGCTTGCACACGTCCGACGACATCAGCCACCGCACGCCGTCGGCGCCGGACGGGGTCGCCTGGTCGCCGCCCGCCTGCTCCTCGCCCGCGGGCGCTCCCACGGACGGCATCCCGAGGTCGGTGACGGCGACGTCGAGCGGCTTCTCGACGAACGCCACGTGCCGCCACGTGGAGGCGCCGAGCGCCTGGGTGTTGTCGTAGGACATCCCGGTCAGCAGGTAGCCGTCCTCGGGGACGTCGTTCCACTCCTTGCACGCCACCTCGCAGGCCTTGCAGCCGATGCAGACCGAGGTGTCGGTGAAGAAGCCCACCCGCGGCGGGTGGTCCTCGTAGCCCGCGTCGTGCTGGACGTCGTCCAGGCGCCCCCACAGGCGGCCCTCGGAGAAGAGGTCGGAGAAGAGGGTCACTGCGCGCCTCCTTCCTCGGGATGGGCCATGTCGACGCCGGCGCGCCGACGGTAGCCGTCGACGTACGCCGTCAGCGCGGGTCCGCGAGGGCGGCGACCCGGCCGGATGTCGCAGGTGCCGACCTTGTCCTGGATGTAGACGTTGGGGTCCATCGTGATGTTGACCAGGTCGTTGGGGGAGTCGCCCTGGGTGATCCCGTTGCGGCCCCAGTGGTAGGGCAGGCCCACCTGCTCGACGAACCGGTCACCCAGCCGCAGCGACCTCAGCCGGTCGGTCACCAGCACCCGCGCCTCGATCGCGGTCCGGGCGGTCACGATCGTCACCCACTCGCCGTGGGTCAGCCCGCGCTCGGCGGCCAGGCGCGGCGACACCTCGCAGAACGGCTCGGGCTGCAGCTCGGTGAGGTAGGGCAGGGTCCGGCTCATCCCGCCCGCCGTGTGGTGCTCGGTGAGCCGGTAGGTGGTGAACACGTAGGGGAAGACCTCGCTCCAGCTCGGGTTGATCGGGTTGGTGACGTGGTCGAGCTTGCGGCGCGACGGGTTGTTCTGCTGGCCGTAGAGCGGGTTGTGCAGCGGTGACTCCGGCGGCTCGTAGTGGGTCGGGATCGGACCGTCGGCGACACCGACCGGTGCGAAGAGCCAGCCCTTCCCGTCGGTCTGCATGACGAACGGGTCCTGCCCGCCGATCGCGTCCGGTCCTTTCGCGCCCTCCTCGGGCACGTGGTCGGGGGCGCGATCGGGCACGAAGTCGGGCACGTCGGGCCCCACCCACCTGCGCTGCTCCGCGTCCCAGGTGATGTACGCCTTGCGCTCGCTCCACGGCGACCCGTCCGGGGCGGCCGACGCGCGGTTGTAGAGCTGGCGTCGGTTGGCCGGCCACACCCAGCCCCACTCCGGGGCCACCCAGTCCTGCTCCCAGTGCGGCTTGCGGCGGCGGGCCTGGTTGACCTCGTCGGCGTACACCCCGCAGTAGATCCAACAGCCGCACGACGTCGACCCGTCGGCCTTCAGCTCCGTGTACGCCGACAGCGCGGCGCCGTCGGGCCCGACCCCGTTGATCTCGCGCAGGACCGCCTCGCCGTCGGGGTCGCCGTGCTCGTCGACGGGGTAGTCCCACGCCAGGTCGAGCAGGGGCCGGTCCATCTCGTCGGTGGACCCCTGGAGCTTCTCGCGGATCCGGTTGCCGAGGTCGTAGTAGAACTGCAGCTCGCTGCGGCAGTCGCCGGGTGGCTCGACGGCCTGGTCGCGCCACTGGAGCATCCGCTGGGTCTGGGTGAACGAGCCCGCCTTCTCCACGTGCGAGGCCGCGGGCAGGAAGAACACCTCGGTGCCGATCTCCTCCGTGACGAGCTCACCGGTCTCGATCTCGGGACCGTCCTTCCAGAACGTCGCCGACTCGATCATCTGCAGGTCACGCACCACCAGCCAGTCCAGGTTGGCCATGCCGAGCCGCTGCATCTTGCCGTTCGCCGAGCCGACCGCAGGGTTCTCACCGACCAGGAAGTAGCCCTTGCAGCTGCCCTCGATCATCCCCTTGACGGTCGTGTAGGTGGAGTGGTCGCCGCTGATGCGCGGCAGGTAGTCGAAGCAGAAGTCATTGTCGGCCGCGGCCGCGTCGCCCCAGTACGACTTGAGCAGGCTGACGGCGTACGCACGGACGTTGCCCCAGAAGCCGGCCTTGCCCTCGTCGTCGCGCACCCACTCGTCCAGCGACTGGTGCTGGCTGGCGTTCGGCATCGGCAGGTAGCCCGGGAGGATGTTGAACAGCGTCGGGATGTCGGTCGAGCCCTGGATGCTGGCGTGCCCGCGCAGCGCCATGATGCCGCCGCCCGGGCGACCGATGTTGCCCAGCAGCAGCTGCAGGATGGCGGCCGTGCGGATCATCTGCGCGCCGACACTGTGGTGGGTCCAGCCGACCGCGTAGCAGAAGGCCGACGTCCGCTCGCGCCCGCTGTTGTGGGTCAGCGCGTCGGCCACCTGCCGGAAGTGGTCGGGCTCGATGCCGCAGACCTCCTGCACCATCTCGGGGGTGTAGCGGGCGAAGTGCCGCTTGAGGATCTGGAAGACGCACTGCGGGTCCTGCAACGTCTCGTCACGGCGCCCCTTCCAGCGCACCGGAGCCCCGCCCGACCCGTGGCTCTCCGACCGCGCGGACTGGTGGGACTCCTGGTGCCCGCCGCTGTCGCCGTACTCCTGGTCGTCATCCTCGCGCTCGGCCTCGGCCGCCACGTCGTCCTCGCTGTCGGGCTGGTAGCCCCAGGACTCGGGGTCGTAGTGGCCGGTGTCGGGGTCGAAGCCCGAGAAGAGCCCGTCGAGGTCCTCGGTGTCGCGGAAGCCCCCGTCGATGATGTTGGCAGCGTTGGTGTAGGCCACGACGTACTCACGGAAGTCGAGGTCGTTGCTGAGCACGTGGTTGACGAGCCCGCCGAGGAACGCGATGTCGCTGCCGGCGCGGATCGGGACGTGCAGGTCGGCGACCGCCGACGTCCGGGTGAACCGCGGGTCGACGTGGATGATCGTCGCGCCGCGCCTCTTGGCTTCCATCACCCACTGGAAGCCCACCGGGTGCGCCTCGGCCATGTTCGAGCCCTCGATGAGGATGCAGTCAGACCTCGCGAGGTCCTGCAGGAAGGTGGTGGCCCCACCACGGCCGAACGAGGTACCCAGACCGGGCACCGTGGAGGAGTGTCATATCCGCGCCTGGTTCTCGATGGCGATCGCACCCATCGCCGTGTACAGCTTCTTCATGAGGTAGTTCTCCTCGTTGTCGAGGGTCGCTCCTCCGAGGCTGGCGATGCCGAGGGTGCGGCGGGTACGCCGACCGTCGGTCTCCCACTCCCAGAACTGCTTGCGGGTGGCGATGACGCGGTCGGCGATCATGTCGACCGCGGTGTCGAGGTCGAGGTCCTCCCAGTCGGTGCCGAACGGGCGGCGGTAGCGGACCTTCGTCACCCGGGTGGGACTGGTGACCAGCTGCTTGCTGGCGCTGCCCTTCGGGCAGAGCCGGCCGCGGGAGATCGGGCTGGCCGGGTCGCCCTCGATCTGGACGACCTTCTCGTCCTTGACGAAGACCTTCTGGGCGCAGCCCACGGCGCAGTACGGACACACCGAGTCGACGACCCGGTCGGCCTGCACGGTGCGGGGCTCGAGGTCCCGGCTGCGCTCGGACATCGCGGCGTGGCCGCGGCCCAGGCGGTCCGCGCCCGTGACCTGCCGCACCAGCGGCCAGCCCAGGAACGCCCTCACAGGCGGAGGGTAACCACCGGGGGCCCCGGGCAAACCGGGCCGCGCGGTGCCTCTGGAGGGCGCCGCTCGAGGGTGCCTGCGTTAGGTTGCCGGTGGAGGCGTTCCTCGTCTGGTGACGGGCGCGGTCCTCAAAACCGTTGTGGCCGGGCCACCCGGCCAGGCGGGTTCGATTCCCGTCCGCCTCCGCCACCTCCTCGCCGCGCGTCGGGTGCCGCGTCCGTGCCTAGGATCGGTGCGTGGACGACCCTCGGCGACGCACGCCGCGCACCGACGCCGTGCTTGCCGACCCGGGGGTCGCCGGGCTGGTGGCGCGGGTCGGCGCCGGACTGGTGAAGCCGGTCGTCGCCGAGGTGCTCGCGGAATGCCGCGCCGGGACGGTCCCGCCCGAGGACGTCGTGGGCCAGGTGCTGGTCCGCGCGCCCCGGTCGGCCACCTCGCTGCGCCAGGTGGTCAACGCCACGGGGATCGTCGTGCACACCAACCTGGGTCGGGCGCCGCTGTCGGCCGCCGCCATCGAGGCCGTCGCGGTCGCCGCGGGCGCGACCGACGTCGAGATGGACCTGGGCACCGGCCGGCGCGGACCGCGCGGCCGGGCCGCGCTCGCCGCGCTGGCGGCGGCGGTGCCCGACGCCGGCGGCGTCCACGTCGTCAACAACGGCGCTGCGGCGCTCGCACTGGTCGCCTGCGCCCTGGGCGCCGGCCGCGAGGTGCTGATCGCCCGCGGCGAGCTGGTCGAGATCGGGGACGGCTTCCGCATCCCCGAGCTGATGGAGTCCCTCGGCGTGCGGCTGCGCGAGGTCGGCACGACCAACCGGGTGCGCCTGGCCGACTACGAGGTGGCCGCCGGGCCGGACACGGCGTTCGTGCTCAAGGTCCACCCGTCGAACTTCCGGGTCGAGGGCTTCACCTCCTCGGTCGCCGTGTCCGACCTGACGAGCCTGGGGCTCCCGGTGGTCGCCGACATCGGGTCCGGGCTCCTGGCGCCCCACCCGCGGCTGCCCGACGAGCCGGACGCCTCGTCGGTGCTGCGGGAGGGGGCCGCGCTGGTCACTGCGTCGGGGGACAAGCTGCTCGGCGGTCCCCAGTGCGGCCTGCTGCTGGGCGAGGCCGGCCTGGTGCAGCGGCTCCGCCGGCACCCCTTCGCCCGCGCGCTGCGCGTCGACAAGCTCACCCTGGCCGCGCTCGAGGCGACCCTGACCGGGCCCCCGGCCCCGGTCGCCCGCGCCCTCGCGACCCGGCCCGAGGAGCTGATGGCCCGCGCGCGTCGCGTCGTCGACGGCCTCGACGGGCTCGACGCCCGGGCGGTCGCGTCCGAGGGTCGGGTCGGGGGCGGTGGCGCCCCCGGCGTGCCGCTGCCCAGCGCCGCGGTCGCCCTGCCTCCCGCGCTGGCCCTTCCGCTCCGGCAGGGCGAGCCCGCCGTGGTCGGCCACGTGCACGACGGACGGCTGCTGCTCGACCTGCTGACCGTGCCGCCCGACCTCGACCAGACCCTGGTCGACGCCGTGCGCCGCGTGGCGGGCTGACGTGCACGTCGTCGCCACCGCCGGCCACGTCGACCACGGCAAGTCCACCCTGGTGCGGCGGTTGACCGGCACCGACCCCGACCGGCTCGCGGAGGAGAGGCGACGCGGGCTGACCATCGAGCTCGGCTTCTGCTGGACGACGCTGGACCCGGTGGGCGAGGTGGCGTTCGTCGACGTCCCGGGCCACGAACGCTTCGTCACGACGATGCTGTCGGGCGTCGGTCCCGTGCCCGTGGCCATGCTCGTCGTCGCGGCCGACGACCCCTGGATGCCGCAGGCAGCCGAGCACCTCGCCGCGCTCGACGCGCTGGGTGTGGAGCACGGCGTGCTCGTCGTCACCCGGGCGGACCTCGCCGACCCCGCCCCGGCGCTCGCCCGGGCCCGGGCGGAGCTGGCGGGCACCTCGATGGCCGGTGTCCCGGACGTCGTCGTGAGCGGGCGGACCGGAGCGGGCCTCGGCGAGCTCCGGAGCGTGCTCGCGACGGTGCTCGACACGCTGCCCGCGACGGACCCGGCGGCCGACGTACGGCTCTGGGTCGACCGGCGCTTCCACGTCCGCGGGGCCGGGACGGTCGTCACCGGCACCCTGCCTGCCGGCAGTGTCGCCGTCGGCGACGTGCTGGAGGTCGAGGGCGAGAAGGTGCGGGTCCGTGGGGTCGAGGCGCTCGGCCGGCCTCGCGAGCGCGTCGGCGGACCGGCCCGGGTCGCCCTCGACCTGGGCGGTCACCCGCCCGACGGGGTGGCCCGAGGTCGCGCCCTCACGACGCCGGGGGCGTTCCTCGCGTCGGGCGTCGTCGACGTCCGCGTGACCGGACCGGAGCGAGTCCCCGAGCGGCCGGTCCTCCACGTCGGGTCCGCGCACGTCGGCACCCGCGCGCACCTGCTCGCCCCCGGCGTCGCCCGCCTCCGCCTCGAGCGGCCGCTGCCCCTGCGGTACGCCGACCGCGCCGTGCTCCGCGACCCCGGGAGCCGTCAGGTGTGGGGCGTGCGGGTGCTCGACCCGGTGCCGCCGCGGCACCGGCGCGACCTCGCCTCGCACGACGGGACGCCCGCGGCCGAGCTGCGGCTGCGGGGTGTCGCCCGCCGGTCGGTGCTGCGGCGAGCCGGAGTCCCGGTCGAGCCACTGCCCGCGGGCACGGTCGCCGCGGGGGACTGGCTGGTGCCGGCCGAGCAGGTGCCGGGGCTCCGCACCCGGCTCGAGGAGCTGGCCCGAGACCGAGCGGTCGCGCCGGCGGAGGCGGCCCGCGAGCTCGGGCTGCCCGACCCGGCGCTGGTGGTCCCGCTGGTCGCGCCGCCGCTGCGGCTGGAGGACGGTCGCATCGCCGGTCCCGCGGCCCTGCCGGCGGCCCTGGTCGAGGCCGCCGCCACCGTGCGTGGCGAGCTCGCGGGCTTCGCCGCCCCCGAGGCGGGCCGGCTCGACGAGCTCGGGCTCGACACCCGCGCGCTGGCCACGTTGCACCGCGCGGGGCTGCTGCTGCGGGTGGCCGACCGGGTCGTCCTGCTCCCGGGCTCCGACGACCGGGCCGTGGAGGTGCTTGCCGACCTCCCGCAGCCGTTCACGACGAGCGCCGCCCGGCAGGCGCTGCACACCAGCCGACGGGTGGTGCTCCCGCTGCTCGCGCACCTGGACGCCACCGGACGCACCGTGCGGCTCGCGGACGACCGACGCCGGCTGCGCTGACGCGGTGCTGACGCGGTGCCGGTGCGACGCCTACGACGCTGCGGGCACCGGGTCGTTGTAGCAGCCGCACGACGGGCATCGGATGAGCATGGCCGGGCGCTCGGCGGACCCGGTCGACCCGGCGACCAGCACGAAGCGGCACCCGCCGCACACCAGGTTCAGGTCACCGGTCCCGGTCGAGAAGGGCCGCAGCTCGGGGTAGCACGTGAACCCCAGCACCGGGCGCTCCCCGGCCTCGCGCGGACCCACCAGCGGGAGGACGACGTCGGACACGCTCCGACGGTAGTGAGGTGTGCGTCCCGAGGGGAACGGCGAGTTGCTCCCGGCCCCGGAGCAACCGGCTCCCGGGGCCGGTCAACGCGCCGGTATCGGCGGCCTCGGAGAGCGCCGGATCGGGGGTTCCTGAGCGTGGATCCAGCCGATTTCTCGATCGCCGGGGGCCCTGTGTATCGTTCTCCGTCGTTGCCCCTTTAGCTCAGTCGGCAGAGCGTCTCCATGGTAAGGAGAAGGTCTACGGTTCGATTCCGTAAAGGGGCTCGGGGCAGGCACATTGGACGAGCCGGTTACGCTGGTTCGTGCAGCCGTGCCCTCGTGGCGGGGTAGCTCAGGTGGTTAGAGCACACGGCTCATAATCGTGGTGTCGCGGGTTCGAGTCCCGCCCCCGCTACTCACAGATCGAGCGACACCCGTTCCAACCCGCGCAAAGGACTTCCCGTGGCCAGCAAGAGCTCCGACGTTCGCCCCAAGATCACGCTCGCCTGCGTCGAGTGCAAGGAGCGCAACTACATCACCAAGAAGAACCGCCGCAACGACCCCGACCGGCTCGAGCTGGCGAAGTTCTGCCCCCGCTGCCGCAAGCACCAGCCGCACCGCGAGACGCGCTGACCGCAGCCAGACCCTCGTCGACCCGTCCGGTCCTCCGGGCGGGTCGACGCCATTTCCCAGGCCCTAGATATCCCAGGGGTGCAGGGCGTCAAGCGGCTGCGGGTTGGCGGTGTGCCCAGGCGGTGGTCTCGTCGTAGGTCGTCTGGTTGCGTAGGCAGCCGTCGAGGATGCCGACGAGGCGGTTGGACAGGGCGCGGAGTGCTTGGTGGTGGGTGGCGCCGCGGGCTCGGTGATGGTCGTAGAAGGCCCGTGCGCCAGGTGAGGCGCTGAGGGCGGAGAAGGCCTGCTGGTGCAGCGCGTCGGCCAGTCGTTTGTTACGGGCGTAGCGGGCGAGGACGACCTTGCTTTTGCCCGAGGTCTTGGTGATGGGGCTGGTCCCGGCGTAGTTGCGGCGGGCCTTGGCGTCGGCGTAGCGGTCCTTGTCGTCACCGAACTCGGCAAGCACCCGGGCACCGAGGACCACACCGAGGCCGGGCTGGCTGGTGATGATCTCAGCGTCCGGGTGCTGGCCAAAACACCGCTCCACCTCGCCCTCGAGGGCAGCCGCCTGGGCGACCATCGTGGTCAGTACCGCCACCAGCGAGGTCACGCTGACGCCGTAGGCCTCGGTGAGCGCGTCGGACAGCCCGAGGTGCTCGGCGCGCAGGGCGGTGGAGATCTCCTGGGCCCGGGCCTGCAGGTTGCGCTGTCTTCCGGCCTTGCGCAGCACACTGACCAGCCGTGCCGTGGAGAGTGCCCGCCCAGCGGCCGGTGTCGCAGCGACCGCGAGCACGGCGAGCGCGTCGCGGCTGGCCAGGTCCTCGCCGAACGCCTCGAGGGCGGCGGGGTAGAACTCTCGCAGCATCGAGCGCAGCTGGTTGGCCTGCCGCTGCCGGGTCCAGATCATCGTCTGGTGGGTGCGGGCCACGGTCTTGACGACCTCGGCCTGCTCGCTGTCCCCGGCGATGACCCGGTGGTGCTCACGGTCCAGGCGGACGATCTGGGCCAGCACGTGCGCGTCACCGGGGTCGCTCTTGGCGCCGGAGGTGGTGAGCCGTTCGCGGTAGCGGGAGGCCTGTTTCGGGTTGATCGCATAGACCGTGTAGCCGGCCGCGACCAGCGCGTGGACCCAGCCGCCGCGGTCGGTCTCGATCCCCACCAGGACCGACTCCGGCTCATCGTGGTCGGCGAGGTGATCGGCGATCAGCGCATGGAGCTGGCCCAGCCCGGTCACCCCCTCGGGCAGCCGACACCGTTTCAGCACCCGGCCACGCTCGTCTTGGAGCTCGATGTCGTGATGGGACTCGGCCCAGTCATCACCCAGGAACAGCACCCGATCTCTCCTCAGTCGCGAACGGATCGTCCAGAAGAGGCTCGCAGGCGACCTAATGGTTCAGTGCTCACCGCACACAGCGGGGCTCGTCATCCCAGCAGCCATCAACGCCTCCTCGTCACCGGCGGGGGCACGATCTAGAGCTAGACCTCCCGGGCCTGGGTGGAACAGTGCTCACCCACCGGCGGACTCGGACACCACTCTGGCCGAAACCCGACCGGTGCAGCCCCATTAGGGTGGTGCCATGCCAGTCGACCAGTCCCTCGTCGGCAGGGTCTTCCCCCCCACGCGAGCGCACCCGGTGACCGCGGACCACGTCGCTGCCTTCGTCGCCGCGACCGGCGGTGAGTACGACGGCGGACCGGCGCCCGCGACGTACCCGATCGTGCTGGCCTTCGAGGCCATGAACGCGTTCCTCGAGGCGGAGTCGCTCGAGCTGCACCGCATCGTCCACGGCGAGCAGCGGTTCGCCTACGAGCGCCCGGTCGTCCCCGGCGACGAGCTCACGGCCACCCTCACCGTCGCCAGCCTGCGCCAGATCGGCGGCAACGACATCATCGGCACCACCAGCCAGATCACCGACGCCTCCGGCGCGCTGGTCTGCTCGACCAGCGCGACCCTGGTGCACCGGGGTGCGGCATGACGCTCCCGACCCGGACCTTCACGGTCACCCGCGCCGACCTGGTCCGCTACGCCGAGGCCAGCGGCGACCACAACCCGATCCACCAGGACCAGGCGGTCGCCGAGGCCGTGGGACTGCCCGGCGTGATCGCGCACGGGATGTACACGATGGCGCTGGCCGCCCGGGCCGTGACGACGTGGTTCCCCGGCGCCGAGGTGGTGAGCCTGGGGTGCAAGTTCACCCACCCCGTCGTCGTGCCCGCCGAGGGCGGCGTCGACGTCGAGGTCGCCGGCGAGGTCAAGGACGCCGCCGACGGGCTGACCACCGTCGCGCTCACCGTCACCAGCGGTGGCCAGAAGGTGCTCGGGATGCCGCGTGCGGTCGTCCGGGAGGCCGCCGACCGTGCCTGACCGGCTCGCCGCCCACACGACGCTGCGGCTGGGCGGTCCCGCCGACCGCTGGGTCCGGGCCACCACCGAGGCAGAGCTCGTCGACGCGGTGCGGACCGCCGACGCGGCCGGTGAGCCGGTCCTCGTCCTCGGCGGTGGCAGCAACCTGGTCGTCGCCGACGACGGGTTCCGGGGGACCGTGGTCGAGGTCGCGACGCAGGGGGTCGCCACCGACGCCACCGACGAGGCCGCCTGCGGCGGCGCCACGGTGACGGTCGCGGCCGGTGAGACCTGGGACGACCTCGTCGACCTGGCGGTCCAGCGGGAGTGGTCGGGCGTCGAAGCGCTGTCCGGCATCCCGGGTTCGGTTGGCGCGACGCCCATCCAGAACGTGGGCGCCTACGGCCAGGAGGTCAGCCAGACCGTCGCCTCGGTGCGGGTCTGGGACCGCACCCTGCGCGGCGTCCGCACGTTCGCCAACGCCGACTGCCGCTTCGGCTACCGCACCTCGCGGTTCAAGGCCGATCTCGGGCGGCACGTCGTGCTGTCGGTCACCTTCCAGCTGCGGCAGGGGTCGCTCGGTGCCCCGGTGGCCTACGCCGAGCTCGCCCGCGCGCTCGGCGTCGAGGTCGGGCAACGCGCCCCGGCGGCCGAGGTGCGCCGCGCGGTGCTCGGGCTGCGCCGCGGCAAGGGCATGGTGCTCGACGCCGACGACCACGACACGTGGAGCGCCGGCTCGTTCTTCACCAACCCGGTCGTCGCGCCGGAGGCCGTGCCGACCGGGGCGCCCGCGTGGCCGCAGCCCGACGGCCAGGTCAAGACCAGCGCGGCCTGGCTGATCGAGCACGCCGGGTTCGCCAAGGGCCACGGCACCGACCGGGCGGCGCTCTCGGGCAAGCACACGCTGGCGCTCACCAACCGCGGAGGAGCGACCACGGAGGAGCTCCTCGCGCTGGCCCGCGAGGTGCGCGACGGCGTCGAGGCGCGCTTCGGCATCCGGCTGGTCAACGAGCCGGTGCTGGTCGGCTGCTCGCTCTGAGCCCCCGCGGGACCTACGACGTGGAGTCGTAGGTGACCGACGACGAGGTGCCGTCGGAGACCACGGCGAGCCCGATGATGAAGGCGAAGAAGAGCACGCCCAGGATCAGCAGCACGGTCCCGATGATCCCCATGATCTTGCCCGCCTGGGCCGATCCGCGGCCGCCGTACGTGCTGGGGCTGGCGTCGATCTCCCGGACGGCCTTGGCGCCGATGATCCAGGCGAACGGCGAGAGCACCAGCGTGATGCCTCCGCACGCGACGATGCCGGCCAGCGCGACGATGCCCAGGACCATCGCGGTGTTCGCCGACGGGTGGTTGGGGACCGGCGCGGCGTAGGAGTATCCGGGCTGCGGGTACTGGCCCGGCTGCTGGTAGGGCTGCTGGTAGGGCTGCTGGTACTGCTGCTGGTACTGCTGCCCGTAGGCCGGCTGCTCGTACTGGGGCTGCTCGTACTGCGGCTGGCCGTACGGCGGCGGGGTCCCGTACTGGGGCGTGCCGTACTGGGGTGCGCCGTACTGGGGCGTGCCGTACGGCGGCGGGGCGGGCTGGTCCGGCGCCTGCTCCTGCGGCTGGTACGGGTTGTCCTGCTGGTACGGGTTGGGGCCCGGGGGCTCGGGCTGGTCGCTCATGGACCCATCCTGTCAGGATCGGCGGGGTCCGTGGCCAGCCAGGCGTCGATGTCGGCCAGGATCGCGGCCCGGACGTCGTCCGGTGCACGCGAGGCCCGCACGGACATGCGCGCCAGCTCGGCCAGGGTCTCGTCGTCGAGGTCGTGGGCCGCGCGCATCGTGGCGTACTGACCCGCCAGCCGGGAGCCGAAGAGCAGCGGGTCGTCGGCGCCGAGCGCCACCTGTGCCCCGGCCTCCAGCAGGGTCGGCAGCGGCACCGACGTCAGGTCGGAGTAGACGCCGAGGGCCACGTTCGACACCGGGCACACCTCGAGCGCCACCCCCGCGGCCACGATCCGCTCGAGCAGTGCGGCGTCCTCCGCTGCGCGCACGCCGTGCCCGAGGCGCTGGGCGCCGAGCTCGTCGAGGCAGGTCCGGATGTGCTCGGGTCCGCGCAGCTCCCCGCCGTGCGGCGCCAGCAGGAGCCCGGCGCGGTCGGCGATCCGGAAGGCGGCCGCGAAGTCCGCGGTACGCCCGCGGCGCTCGTCGTTGGAGAGCCCGAAGCCGACCACGCCGCGGCCGGCGTACTGCCCGGCGAGGCGGGCCAGGGTGCGGGCGTCCAGCGGGTGCCGGGTCCGGTTGGCGGCGACGACCACCGCGATCCCGAGGCCGGTCGCGGCCGACGCCTCCCGCACCGCGTCGAGCACCAGGTCGGTGAACGCCGTGATGCCGCCGAACCGGGCGCCGTAGCCGCTGGGGTCGACCTGGATCTCCAGCCACCTGCCCCCGTCGCGGACGTCGTCCTCGGCCGCCTCCCGGACCAGCCGGCGTACGTCGTCCTCGGTGCGCAGCACCGACCGCGCGACGTCGTAGAGCCGCTGGAAGCGGAACCAGCCCTTCTCGTCAGCGGCCGAGAGCTGCGGCGGCCAGTCCTCGACGAGCTGGTCGGGCAGCGCGACACCGTCGCGGGCGGCCAGCTCGAGCAGCGTGGCGTGCCGCATGGACCCGGTGAAGTGCAGGTGCAGGTGCGCCTTCGGCAGCGCGTGGAGGTCGCGGGGATCGGTGCGTTCGCCGTGCTCGCTGCTCGACCACCGAGCCGTCAAGAGAACAGCTTCTGCAGCCTCGTCACGCCCTCGACGAGGTCGTCGTCACCGAGGGCGTAGGAGAGCCGCAGGTAGCCGGGCGAGCCGAACGCCTCGCCCGGGACGACGGCGACCTCGGCCTGGTCGAGGATGTACTCGGCGAGGTCGGCGGAGGTGTCGATGCGGCGACCGCCGTACTCCTTGCCCAGCAGCCCCTTCACCGACGGGTAGGCGTAGAACGCGCCGCCCGGCATCGGGCAGTACACGCCGTCGATCTCGTTGAGCATCGACACGATCGTGCGCCGGCGCCGGTCGAACGCGACCTTCATCTCCTCGACCGCGGTGAGGTCACCCTCGAGTGCGGCGAGCGCCGCGCGCTGGGCGACGTTGGCGACGTTGGAGGTCGCGTGCGACTGCAGGTTGGTGGCGGCCTTGACCAGGTCGGCCGGCCCGATCATCCAGCCGACCCGCCAGCCTGTCATCGCGTAGGTCTTCGCCACGCCGTTCACCACGACGGTGTGGTCGGCGAGCTCGGGGCACACGACGGGCAGCGACCCGGCCGTCGCGCCGTCGTACACCAGGTGCTCGTAGATCTCGTCGGTCAGCACCCACAGCTGGTGCTCCTCGACCCACGCGCCGATCGCGCGGATCTCGTCCGGCGTGTAGACCGCGCCCGTGGGGTTCGACGGTGAGACGAACAGCAGCACCTTGGTGCGGTCGGTGCGTGCTGCCTCGAGCTGCTCGACGGTGACCTTGTAGTCCTGGGTCTCGTCGGCCAGGACCTCGACGGCGACACCGCCGGCGAGCTGGATCGCCTCGGGGTAGGTCGTCCAGTACGGCGCGGGCACGATCACCTCGTCGCCGGGGTCGAGCATCGTGGCGAAGGCCGCGTAGATCGCCTGCTTGCCACCGTTGGTGACCAGGACCTGCGCGGGCTCGACCTGCAGGCCGCTGTCGCGCGCGGTCTTGGCGACGATCGCCTTCTTCAGCTCCGGCAGGCCGCCGGCCGGGGTGTAGCGGTGGTTGCGCGGGTCGCGGGCCGCGTCGACGGCCGCCTCGACCACGTAGTCGGGCGTCGGGAAGTCCGGCTCGCCCGCCCCGAAGCCGATCACCGGCCGCCCCTCCGCCTTCAGCGCCTTCGCCTTCGCATCGACCTTCAGCGTCGCCGACTCGGCGATCGCGCCGATCCGCTGGGAGATGCGCCGGGAGCGTGGTGAGGACTCGGGGGTGGCCATGACACCATCGTAGGGCGGTCGCACGGGCCGGCCGAAGCCGGTTTGGACGCGGCCTCGCCCGACCACGTAGAGTGGCGTGCGGTGGTTCTCCCACAGGATCAGTCCTGCCCTGGAGAGCCCCGGCCAAGGGCACTAGCTCAACTGGCAGAGCATCGGTCTCCAAAACCGAAGGTTGGGGGTTCAAGTCCCTCGTGCCCTGCAAGGTCGACCAACCGGTCGTCACGACGATGAGAGGCGGAGGACGTTGACGGACAGCAAGGCGGTCCGTGGATCGCGCGGTGGGTCCACCCACAAGCGCACCAGCATCCCCACCTTCTACCGGCAGGTGATCGCGGAGCTCCGGAAGGTCGTCTACCCGACCCAGGATCAGCTGGTCACCTACTTCATCGTGGTCATGGTGTTCGTCGTCGTCATGATGGCGTTCGTGTCCGCGCTCGACCTGGGCTTCGGCAAGCTGGTCTTCAAGGTCTTCGGCGGCTGAAGCCCCCCACTCGCGAGTAGTTGATGGAGCAGTACGTGTCTGAGCAGGAGTACGACGCCGTGGAGCCCGAGGCGACCGACGGGATCGACCCGACCCTCGAGGACCGGTACGGCGAGCCGAACGACGGCCCCGAGGTCGAGGAGGACCCGCGGCTCGACGCCGAGGTGACCGACGAGGACAGCGACGCCGCCATGGGCCTGGACGACACCGAGGACGGTGGCGTCACCAGCCTCGACCTGTCGGAGGTCGAGGGCGACGAGGGGCCGGCCGTCGACGGCGAGGACGAGGTCGACGAGAACGACCCGCTCGAGGCGTTCCGGCGCGAGCTGTGGGCGAAGCCCGGCGACTGGTTCGTCGTGCACACCTACTCCGGCATGGAGAACCGGGTGAAGTCCAACCTGGAGAACCGCATCATCTCCCTCAACATGGAGGACTACATCCACGAGATCGTGGTCCCCACCGAGGAGGTCGCGGAGATCAAGAACGGCCAGCGCAAGATGGTGCGTCGTACCGTCCTCCCCGGTTACGTGCTGGTCCGCATGGACCTCACCGATGAGTCGTGGGCGGCCGTGCGGCACACCCCGTCGGTGACCGGGTTCGTCGGCCACAGCCACCAGCCGGTCCCGCTGTCGATGAGCGAGGTCGAGAACATGCTCGCCCCGGCCGTCGTCGCCCGCGCCGAGGCCGAGGCCCTGGCCGCCGGCACCCCGGCAGCCTCGGGCGGCGCCGCGAAGAAGCCGGTCGTCGAGGTCGCCGACTTCGAGGTCTCCGACTCGGTCATGGTCGTCGACGGCCCGTTCGCCACGCTGCACGCCACGATCACCGAGATCAACGCCGAGTCGCAGCGGGTCAAGGCCCTGGTCGAGATCTTCGGCCGCGAGACCCCGGTCGAGCTCTCGTTCAGCCAGATCCAGCGGGTCTGAGCCGGACCCGCCCGATTTCCCATTCGGGCGGGACCGCAGCACAATTGTCCGGTTGCCCCCGGGCGACCAGCAGCAGGTGGCAGAGGCGGACGACGAACGCCTCGTCATGACCACGAGACAGAAAGAGAAGCAGCATGCCTCCGAAGAAGAAGATCGCCGCACTGGTCAAGGTGCAGCTCCAGGCCGGTGCCGCGACGCCGGCACCGCCGGTCGGCACCGCGCTCGGTCCGCACGGCGTGAACATCATGGAGTTCTGCAAGGCGTACAACGCCCAGACCGAGTCCATGCGCGGCAACGTGATCCCGGTCGAGATCACCATCTACGAGGACCGGTCCTTCACCTTCATCACGAAGACCCCGCCGGCCGCCGAGCTGATCAAGAAGGCCGCCGGCCTGCAGAAGGGCTCCGGCGTCCCGCACAAGGAGAAGGTCGGCAAGCTGACCAAGGACCAGGTGCGCGAGATCGCCCAGACCAAGCTGCCCGACCTCAACGCCAACGACATCGAGGCCGCGATGAAGATCGTGGAGGGCACCGCCCGCTCGATGGGCGTCACGACCGACTGACCAATCGTGGGAGAGCCGCGCTGGCTCGCTGACCACATCTCCTGGAAGAAGGAACATCATGCAGCGCAGCAAGACCTACCGCGCCGCGGCGGAGCAGTTCGACAAGGACGAGCTCTACGCGCCGCTGACCGCGATCAAGATCGCGAAGACCACCTCGAAGAAGAAGTTCGACGAGACCGTCGACGTCGTGATGCGTCTCGGTGTCGACCCCCGCAAGGCCGACCAGATGGTCCGCGGCACCGTCAACCTCCCGCACGGCACCGGCAAGACCGCCAAGGTCCTGGTGTTCGCGAACGCCGACAAGGCCGAGGCCGCCCGTGAGGCGGGCGCCGACGTCGTCGGTGGCGACGAGCTGATCGAGAAGGTCGCCGGCGGCTGGCTCGACTTCGACGCCGTGGTCGCGACCCCGGACATGATGGGCAAGGTCGGCCGCCTCGGCCGCGTGCTCGGCCCCCGTGGCCTGATGCCGAACCCGAAGACCGGCACCGTGACGCCGGACGTGGCCAAGGCCGTGTCCGACATCAAGGGCGGCAAGATCGAGTTCCGCGTCGACCGGCACGCCAACCTGCACTTCATCATCGGCAAGGCCTCCTTCTCCGAGGTCCAGCTCGCGGAGAACTACGCCGCGGCGCTCGAGGAGGTGCTGCGGCTCAAGCCGGCCAGCTCCAAGGGTCGCTACATCAAGAAGGTCACCGTCTCCACGACCATGGGCCCGGGCATCCAGGTCGACCCGAACCGCACGCGCAACGTCGCGGTCGAGGACGAGGCCGCCAGCGCCTGATCGCAGCCGAGGAGCAGGTCGTGCCCGCCGGCCGACCGCACCGAGCACGCCACCCGACCCGTCCGGAGCGATCCGGGCGGGTCGGTGTCGTCTTCCGGGCCGAGTCGGCGTGAATGCACGCTCCAGTGACGCCGAGTCGGCGCGAATGCAGGTCTTCGGTCTGCAGTGACGCCGACTCGACACCCTGGCGGTCTGCAGTGGCGCCGACTCGGCACGGGAGGCGCCGAATTGGACCCGGGCGCATCCGGGTCGTAGTCTTCTCCCCGTAACCAGAGACCGCCGGTGGTCGGGCTGCGCCAGCAGCCGGACCGAAGGTTCCGCGGAAGCGGACGGCCAGCGCAGGTGACAGAGCGGGACCGGCGAGCAGCCGGGACCATCCACGCCCTGAGCCTGTGCTCGGGGCGTTCGTCTTTCTCCGGGGCCCGACGCGGCGGTCGACCACCGGAAGGAGACCCATGGCGCGGGCAGACAAGCAGGCGGCCGTCGCGGAGATCGTTGAGTGCTGACCGAGTACCGCGGTCTCACCGTGAAGCAGCTGCAGGACCTGCGGCGCTCACTCGGCGAGAACGCCAACTACGCCGTGGTCAAGAACACGCTGGCCAAGATCGCCGCCACCGAGGTGGGCATCTCCGGCTTCGACGACCTGCTGACCGGCCCGACCGCCATCGCCTTCATCAACGGCGACGTCGTCGAGGCGGCCAAGGGTCTGCGTGACTTTGCCAAGGCGAACCCCGCCCTTGTCATCAAGGGCGGCGTCCTGGACGGCAAGCCTCTCGACGCGGCTGAGGTGGCCAAGCTGGCCGACCTCGAGTCCCGCGAGGTGCTCCTGGGCAAGCTGGCCGGCGCGATGCTCGCGTCGCTCAGCCAGGCCGTCTACCTGCTCAACGCCCCCCTCGCCCAGGCCGCCCGTCTCACGGGCGCGCTGCAGGCGAAGGCCGAGCAGGACCCCACGATCCTCGCAGGTGGTGCTGGCCAGGCCTCGGCCGAGCCGGTCGCCGCTGACGAGGCATCCGCCGAGGAGGCGGCTCCCACCGAGGAGCCCGTCGCCGAGGCCGCCTCTGACGAGGAGACCGCCGAGGCCTGACCGGGCCGAGGCGTTACACCACCTGAAACCCGGTCCAGCCGCCACCGCGGCCGGACCACCCGAATGGAAGGAACCGCCACCATGGCGAAGCTCAGCACCGACGAGCTCCTCGACGCGTTCAAGGAGATGACGCTGATCGAGCTCAGCGAGTTCGTGAAGCAGTTCGAGGAGACCTTCGGCGTCACCGCGGCCGCTCCGGTCGCCGTTGCCGCGGCCCCGGCCGCCGGCGGCGCCGCTGCCGGCGGCGGCGAGGCCGCTGCCGAGCAGGATGAGTTCGACGTCGTCCTCGAGTCGGCCGGCGACAAGAAGATCAACGTCATCAAGGAGGTCCGCGCGCTGACCTCCCTCGGCCTCAAGGAGGCCAAGGAGCTCGTCGAGTCGGCCCCCAAGGCCGTCCTCGAGAAGGCTCCCAAGGAGGCCGCCGAGAAGGCCAAGGAGGCCCTCGAGGGCGCCGGCGCCACCGTCACCCTCAAGTGACGACTGCCTGACGCAGCTCGACGCACCACCGCCACGAGGGGCGGTCCACCCAGCCGGGTGGGCCGCCCCTCGTGCCGTCTCCGGGTGCTCCTGGTCCCCGCGTCAACGGTCCAGATCGGCGAGGTGCACAGGTGTACGCCGCGGACCGCTGGGGAAGGAAACCGGCGCGTAACTTCGTGACGGTCGTCGCGTTGTTACCGGTCAGTGGGAGATGGGGGAGCGGTCCAGGTGCGCCCGGGAGCCGGACGGGTCGCGCGCAGGCGATGGAGGGACAAAGGCTGACATGGGCGTTGAGATCAAGGTCGAGCACCTCACCAAGTCGTTCGGCAAGCAGCTGATCTGGGGCGACGTGACCCTGACCGTCCCGGCCGGCGAGATCTGCGTCATGCTCGGCCCCTCCGGCACCGGCAAGTCGGTGTTCCTCAAGACCCTCATCGGGCTGCTCAAGCCCGACCAGGGCTCGATCGTCATCGAAGGCACCGACATCGCGACCTGCTCGGAGAAGGAGCTCTACGAGATCCGCAAGCTGTTCGGGGTGCTGTTCCAGGACGGCGCGATGTTCGGCTCGATGAACCTCTACGACAACGTCGCCTTCCCGCTGCGCGAGCACACCAAGAAGTCCGAGTCCGAGATCCGCGACATCGTCATGGAGAAGATGGACCTCGTCGGGCTCGTCGGTGCCGAGGACAAGCTTCCCGGTGAGATCTCCGGCGGCATGCGCAAGCGAGCCGGCCTCGCCCGGGCGCTGGTGCTGGACCCCGAGATCGTGCTCTTCGACGAGCCGGACTCCGGCCTCGACCCGGTCCGCACGGCGTTCCTCAACCAGCTCATCGTCGACCTGAACGCCCAGATCGACGCCACCTTCCTCATCGTCACCCACGACATCAACACCGCACGCACCGTGCCGGACAACATCGGGCTGCTCTACCACCGGCACCTGGCGATGTTCGGCCCCCGCGAGATGCTGCTGTCCTCGGAGGAGCCGGTGGTGCGCCAGTTCCTCAACGCCCAGCGCGTGGGTCCGATCGGGATGTCGGAGGAGAAGGACGCCGACGAGCTGGAGGCCGAGAAGGACCAGGAGCTCCCGCCGCTGCCGCCGATCCCGATGCAGCTCGAGCCCTCCAACGGCATCCCGCGGCGCAGTCAGCGCCCGCCCGGTGACTGGTGCAAGGAGAACGGCGTGACGCCCCCGCCCGGCTCGTTCGAGCAGAACATGTCGTTGGCGACGGGCTAGGGGGGCCGATGTCCAGCATCACCGCGAGCAGGGTGCTCGCCCCGGTCGGGACCGCGGGCAAGCTCTTCGCCTTCGGCCTCGACGTCGGCCGTGGGCTGTTCCGTCGCCCGTTCCAGCTGCGTGAGTTCATCCAGCAGGCCTGGTTCATCGCCTCGGTGACGATCATCCCGACCGCGTTGGTGGCCATCCCCTTCGGCGCCGTCATCGCGCTGCAGGTCGGCGGCCTGATCAAGCAGTTCGGTGCCCAGTCGTTCACCGGGTCGGCGGCCGTCCTCGCGGTGGTGCGCGAGGCCGGGCCGATCGCCACCTCGCTGCTGATCGCCGGCGCGGGCGGATCGGCGATCGCCGCCGACCTCGGCGCCCGCAAGATCCGCGAGGAGCTCGACGCGATGATGGTGCTGGGGATCGACCCGATCCAGCGCCTGGTCGTGCCTCGGGTCCTCGCCTGCATGCTGGTGGCGGTCTTCCTCAACGGCCTGGTGAGCGTCGTCGGCGTCGCCGGTGGCTACGTCTTCAACGTGGTGCTGCAGGACGGGACACCAGGTGCCTATCTCTCGAGCTTCACAGCGCTCGCCCAGCTGCCGGACCTGTGGCAGGGCATGGTCAAGGCGCTGGTCTTCGGTCTCATCGCCGCCATCGTCGCCTCCTACAAGGGGATGAACGCGGCGGGTGGCCCCAAGGGGGTGGGCGACGCCGTCAACGAGTCCGTCGTCATCACCTTCATGCTCCTGTTCGTCGTCAACTTCGTGATGAGCGCGATCTACTTCCAGCTCGTCCCACCCAAGACGGGATAGCGCCGTGGCAAGCATCCGAGCGGTCTACGACAAGCCGCTGAGGACCCTGGACGGCCTCGGTGCCGAGCTCGCGTTCTACATCAAGGCGCTGGCCTGGACGCCGCGCACCCTGCGCCGCTACAAGAAGGAGATCCTCCGGATCCTCGCGGAGGTCACCCTCGGCTCCGGTGCGCTGGCCGTGATCGGCGGCACCGTGGGCGTCATCACCGCGATGTGCTTCTTCACCGGCACGGAGGTCGGCCTGCAGGGGTACGCCGCACTCAACCAGCTGGGCACCGCGGCGTTCTCCGGCTTCGTCTCCGCCTACTTCAACACCCGCGAGATCGCCCCCCTGGTCGCCGGGATCGCGCTGGCCGCGACGGTCGGCTGCGGCTTCACCGCGCAGCTCGGGGCGATGCGGATCTCCGAGGAGGTCGACGCGCTCGAGGTCATGGCGATCCCGTCACTGCCGTTCCTGGTGACCACCCGCATCATCGGCGGCCTCATCGCGATCGTCCCGCTCTACGTCGTCGGGCTGCTGGCGTCGTACTTCGCCACCCGGCTCACCGTCACGAAGTTCTTCGGCCAGACGACGGGGACCTACGACCACTACTTCACGACCTTCCTGCCGCCGGACGACGTGATGTGGTCGTTCGGCAAGGTGCTGGTCTTCGCGGTGACGGTGATCCTGATCCACTGCTACCACGGCTACAACGCCTCGGGCGGGCCGGCCGGCGTCGGCGTCGCGGTGGGCCGGGCCGTGCGCACCAGCATCGTCGCGATCAACGTGATCGACCTGTTCCTCTCGATGGCGATCTGGGGTGCCACCACGACGGTCAGGCTGGCGGGGTGAGCGCACCGTGCGCGTGAGCTCGTTCCACAAGGTCCTCGGCGTGGTCTTCGTCCTCGCCCTGGTCGCCGCGGCGTACCTGACCTACGCGGTGTTCACCAAGAAGTTCGCGGACTACGACGAGGTCAAGCTGCAGACCTCGACCATCGGTCTGCAGCTGCCGGACCGTGCCGACGTCAAGGTACGCGGCGTGATCGTGGGTGAGGTCATCGACTTCCAGGCCGACGCGGACGGCGCGCTGCTCACCCTCGGCCTCTACCCCGGCAAGATCGGCACGATCCCGGCCAACGTGACCGGGTCGATCGTCCCCAAGACGCTGTTCGGGGAGAAGTACGTCTCGCTCGTCGTCCCGGACGACCCGGCCTCGGGCCACCTCGAGGCGGGGCAGACCATCCCGCGGACGCAGGTGTCCACGGAGGTCGAGAAGGTGCTCTCCGACCTCTACCCGCTGCTGCGCACGGTCCAGCCGGCCGACCTCAACATGACGCTGAACGCCATCGCGACCGCCCTCGAGGGCCGCGGTGACCAGATCGGGCAGAACCTCGAGACCGTCGACAGCTACCTCACCCGCATCAACCCGCAGATCCCCCAGCTCGTCGACGACCTCGCGATGACCGCCCAGGTCTCCGACACCTACGCGCAGGTGATGCCCGAGGTCGCCGACATCCTCGACAACACGGTGCGGACGACCGGCACCCTGGAGGACCGCGAGGCCCGCCTGCACGCCCTCTTCGACGACGTCGCCGCCTTCTCCGACACCGCGGCCGACTTCGTCGACCAGAACGGCGACAACCTGATCCGCCTCAGCCACGTCGGGGCGGACCAGTTCCGGGTGTTCGCGAAGTACGCACCGGAGTTCTCCTGCCTCACCCGGGGCATCGTCAAGGCCGGCGTGCTCCAGGCCCAGGCCTTCCGGGACTTCACCCTGCACATCGTCCTGGAGACCCTGCCGAACCAGCCGCGGCCCTACGGCCCCCAGGACAAGCCGCACTTCGGCGAGGACCGCGGTCCGAACTGCCTGCACCTGCCGAACGCTCCCTGGTCCCAGTCCAACCCGGTGCGCCACCAGCCGAACTTCGACGACGGCGTCGACGAGCCCACCGGCAAGGGCACGTCCCGCGTGGCGCCCGCGCAGTTCCTCCGCACGTCGGCCGGGACCACCCAGGAGAGCGACCTGCTGCGCTCCGTCCTCGGCCCCGCGCTCGGGGTCCCCGCGGACGACGTGCCCGACCTGGGGCTCCTGCTCGTCGGTCCGATGGCGCGAGGGGCGGAGGTGTCGCTGCGATGAAGGTCCTCGACAAGCGCACCACCGGCGACCTGGTCAAGCTCTTGATCTTCATCGTGGTCACCACCCTCGCGACCTCGGTCCTGGTGATGACGATCGGCAACATCTCCTTCACTCCGACCACCGAGTACAAGGCCGAGTTCGTCGACGCGACCGGCGTCGTCAAGGGCGACGACGTGCGGATCGCCGGGGTCAAGGTCGGCACCGTCAAGGGCGTGGAGATCGTGGACCGGACGCGGGCGCTGGTGACCTTCTCGGTCGACGACAGCACCCACCTGAGCAAGGCGACGCACGCCACGATCCGCTACCGCAACCTGGTCGGCCAGCGCTACCTCGCGCTGGAGGACTCGATCGGTGACGCCGCCGACCGGCTCGAGGCCGGCGACACCATCCCGGTCTCGCAGACGACGCCGGCCCTCGACCTCACCGTGTTGTTCAACGGGTTCAAGCCGCTCTTCCAGGCGCTCTCACCGGCCGACGTGAACCAGCTGTCCGCCGAGATCGTCCAGGTGTTCCAGGGTGAGGGAGGAAACCTGGAGAACCTGCTGGCCCACACCGCCTCGGTGACCACGACCCTGGCCAGCCGTGACCAGGTGATCGGCAGCCTCATCGACAACCTCAACCAGGTGCTCGACCATGTCGGCGACCGCGACCAGCAGCTGAACCGGCTGATCACCACTTTCCGGACCTTCGTCGGCGGGCTCGCGGACGACCGTCAGGCGATCCTCGGGTCGCTCGACCAGATCTCGGCGCTGTCGGTGCAGACCGCGGACCTCGTCTCGGGCATCCGGCGGCCCTTCGTCGACGACGTGAAGCAGCTGCGGCGCGTCGCCGGCAACCTCGACGCCGGCAAGGCCGAGCTCGATCGCGCCCTCCAGGTGCTGCCGATCAAGCTCAACAAGGTCGGCCGCACGGCGACGTACGGCTCCTGGTTCAACTTCTACCTGTGCCACTTCCAAGGCGACGTCCAGCTGCCCGGGCTCAAGAACCCGGTCAAGGTCGACTATCCGCCCGCCGGCACCACCGTCGCCCCGAGGTGCGACCTGGGATGAGGTACCCCACGAACTTCTCCTCCTCCGCTCCGCTCCCCCGGACAACTCCGAGGGGATCCCGATGAGCACCCCCTTCCGTGAGCGCAACCCGGTCGTGGTCGGGGCGGTCAGCCTCGCCGTCGTCGCGTTGCTGGTGCTGATGGCCTTCCGGGCCCAGGACCTGCCGCTGATCGGTGGCGGCGACACCTACTACGCGGCGTTCTCCGAGTCCGGCGGCCTCAAGGCCGAGGACGAGGTCCGCATCGCCGGGGTCCGGGTCGGCAAGGTCGAGAGCGTCGAGCTCGAGGGGGACCACGTCAAGGTCACCTTCCGGGTCGACACCCCGTCCGAGTTCGGGCAGGACACCCGGGCCGCGATCAAGGTCAAGACCCTGCTCGGGGCGATGTACCTCGCTCTCGAGCCGGCCGGCGACGGCCAGCTCGCGGAGGGGTCGGAGATCCCGGTCGACCGCACCAGCTCGCCCTACGACGTCGTCCAGGCGTTCTCGGGCCTGGCGAAGACGTCCGAGCGGATCGACACCGACCGGCTGGCCACGTCGCTGACCACCCTGGCCGACCTGACCCGCAACACCCCCGAGGAGTTCCGCGGCGCCCTGCAGGGCGTCTCGGCGCTGTCGTCGAACATCGCGGCCCGGGACGCGCAGATCAACACGCTGCTCGGCAACCTCGACCGGGTCACCACGGTGCTCGACGCCCGCGACCAGGACATCGTCGCGCTGATGAAGGACTCCGACGTGCTCTTCCGCGCCCTCGTCGCGCGCCGCCAGGCCGTCCACGACCTGCTGGTCTCCACCAGTCGGCTCTCCACCGAGCTGACCGCGCTGGTGCGCCAGTCGCGCGCCGACCTCGCCCCGGCCCTGGACCACCTCCAGAACGTCGTGGCGGTGCTCAACAAGAACGAGGACAACCTCGACAACAGCCTGCGCCTGATGGCGCCGTTCTACCGGGTCTTCGCCAGCACGCTCGGCAACGGTCCGTGGTTCGACACCTACATCCAGAACATGCCGCCGGCCCCGTCCCTCTCCGGACTCGGAGGTGCGGCCCGATGAGTCTCGCGAAGCGGGCGGTCGTTCCCGCCATCATCGTGGCGCTGCTCGTGGCGGCGGCCGTGGTGATGTTCCGCCCCGACGCCACCAAGACGCTGGTCGCGCACTTCCCGCGCACGATCTCGGTCTACGAGGGCAGCGACGTCCGGGTCCTCGGCGTGCCGGTCGGCAAGGTCGACTCGGTCACCCCGGACGGCACCGACGTGGTCGTCACCATGTCCTACGACGCCGACGTCAAGGTCCCGGCCGACGCCAAGGCGGTTATCATCGCGCCGTCGATCGTCGGCGACCGGTTCGTCCAGCTGACCCCGGTCTACCGCGGCGGTGACGTCCTCGCCGACGGGGCGGTGCTGCAGGACGACCGCACCGCGGTGCCGCTCGAGCTCGACCAGATCTACAGCAGCCTGGACGACCTGACCGTCGCGCTCGGCCCCAACGGTGCGAACAAGGACGGCGCTCTGAGCGACCTGCTCGAGACGACGGCCGCGAACTTCGGCGGTCAGGGGGCGAAGTTCCACCAGACGATCTCCGACTTCAGCCGGTTGAGCGCCACCCTCGACGACAACAAGGAGGAGCTGTTCGGCTCCGCCCGCAAGCTCGAGGGCTTCATCCACACCCTGGCCACCAACGACTCCACGGTCCGCCGGTTCAACCAGTCGCTCTCGTCGGCGTCGTCGATGCTCGCGGGGGAGCGGCAGGAGCTCGCGGCGGCCCTGCGCAACCTGGCGACCGCGCTCGGCCAGGTCGGTTCCTTCGTGAAGGAGAACCGCGACGCCCTCGGCCGCAACATCCACGGCCTCGACCGGGTCTCGAAGGTGCTGGTCCAGCGGCGCGACCAGCTCGACGAGATCCTCAGCGACGCCCCGCTGGCCCTCAACAACCTCGCCCTGACGTACAACCCCGAGGCCGGCACGCTGGACACCAACGCCAACCTCGGCGAGCTGGTCAACCAGGTGCAGTCCGACCCGGCCACGCTCCTGTGCGGCTTCCTGGGCCAGGCGGACAGCTCCGGGGCGCTGTGCGACCTCGCGCAGCAGGCGCTGGGCCGACCGGGCACCGGCGGAGCGGGCGCGGCCCGCACCTCGGCCGACCGCTACGACCGCACGCTGGGTGGGCTCCTGCCGGCCACGACGACGGAGGAGGACCGATGAGTGCCTGGGTGCGCCTGGCGCGGCCGCTGGTCGCCGTGCTCGCCGGCGCCGTGCTGCTGACCGGCTGCGACTTCGACGTCTACAAGCTGCCGCTGCCGGGTGGCACGAGCGTCGACGACCCGATCACGGTCAAGGCGGAGTTCGCCGACGTCCTGGACCTGGTGCCCAAGTCGACGGTCAAGATCAACGACGTCAGCGTCGGCAAGGTGACCGACGTCGACCTCGTCGGGCGGCACGCCGAGGTCACCATGCAGATCCCGCGCGACACCGAGCTGCCCGACAACGCCATCGCCCAGATCCGTCAGACCAGCCTGCTCGGCGAGAAGTTCGTGTCGCTCAGCCCGCCGGCGAAGGACCCCTCCGCCGAGCCGCTGGGCGACGGTGACGTGATCGACCTCGACCACACCGGGCGCAACCCGGAGGTCGAGGAGGTCCTGGGTGCGCTGAGCCTGCTGCTCAACGGCGGCGGCGTCGCGCAGCTCAAGACGATCTCGACCGAGCTGAACCAGGCGCTCGGCGGTCGCGAGGACGTCGCCCGTGACGTGCTCGACCAGATCAGAACCTTCGTGGGCCAGCTCGACGAGAACAAGGCGCAGATCGTCCGGGCCATCGACTCCCTGAACGGCCTCGCCGTGTCGGTGCGCCGGCAGGAGGGCTCCATCGACGCCGCGCTCGAGCAGCTGCCCAGCGCGCTGACGTCGCTGGACCAGCAGCGGGCCGACCTGGTCAAGATGCTCCGGTCACTGGACCACCTCGGCGCGGTCGGCGTCCGGGTGATCCAGGCGTCCAAGGCGGGGACCATCGAGACCCTGCGCCAGCTCAACCCGGTGCTCACCGAGCTCGGCAACTCCGGCAGCGCATTCGTGAAGTCGTTCAACGTCTTCTTGACCTACCCCTTCGTCGACGAGGTGGTCGGCCGGGACCCCCAGGTCGCGCGCAACCTGCACATGGGCGACTACACGAACCTGTCGATCCGTCTGAACCTGGACCTGTCCGGGGGAGTGTCCGGCCTGCCCACGCAGCTGCCGACCCTGCTGCCCAGCGAGGTCGACCCCACGGTGGTGCTGGACCTGGTCACCCGCTGCATCCGCAGCGGCTCCCTGACGAGCAAGGCCTGCACGAAGCTGCTCGGCACCGTCGAAGGCCTCTCGAAGCTGAAGCAGGCGTGCTTGAAGAAGAAGAACGAGAAGACCGTCGTGTGCCGCGCGCTCAACCAGGTCCCAGGCCTGCCCGCTGCGCCCACCGCGCTGCCGTCGGCGCTCGGCTCGCTCCTGCCCGACGGGCTCGGTCTCGGCCGCACCGCCGTGGGTCCGGGTCGGTCGGTGCGCGGTCCGACCGGGCACGGTCCGACGATGGGTCAGCTCACCCGACTCTTCGACCCGGCCCTCGTCCGCCTCCTCGTGCCCGGGATGGTGACGCGATGATCACCCGCCGCACCCGCATCCAGCTGATCGTGTTCGTCGTCATCACCCTGCTCGGCGTCAGCTACGTCGGCGCGAAGTACGCCCGGCTGGACCGGCTCGTCTACGACGACGACTACTCCGTCGTGGCGCACTTCGCCGACTCCGGCGGCATCTTCACCGGCGGCGAGGTGTCCTACCGGGGCGTCCAGATCGGATCGGTCGGTGACATGCGGCTGACCGACGAGGGCGTCGACGTGGTGCTCGACATCGACAAGGGCTACGACGACATCCCGGCCGACACCCTCGCTGTGGTCGGCAACCGCTCCGCGGTCGGGGAGCAGTACGTCGACCTGCAGCCGCAGACCGACGGGGCGCCGTACCTCCACGACGGCTCGCAGATCGCGCGTGACGACACCCGCACGCCGATCCCGACGCAGAAGCTCCTCGCCGACATCTCCGACACGGTCGACTCGGTCGACAAACAGGCCCTGAGCACCACCGTCGACGAGCTCGGGACGGCCTTCGCCGGCACCGGAAGGGACCTGCAGCGGATCATCGACACCGGCAACTCCTTCATCGAGGAGGCCAACGCCAACTTCGACACCACCACGGCGCTGATCCGCGACGGCAACACCGTGCTGCGCGGACAGGTGGACTCCGCGGACGCGATCCGAACCTTCGCGCGCGACCTGCGGTTGTTCACCGGCACCCTGGCGGGCTCCGACGCGGCGCTGCGCCGGGTGATCGACGACGGGTCGGCGACCGCCACCCAGCTGCGGACCTTCCTGGAGGAGAACCGGGTCGACCTCGCCGACCTGATCAACAACGCGGTCACGACCGGCGACGTGATCGTCAAGCACCTGCCGGGCATCGCGCAGATCCTGGTGATCTACCCCTACGTCGTCGAGGGCGGCTTCACCGTCGTCTCGAAGTCTCCCGACACCCACCTCTACGACGCCCACTTCGGGCTGATCCTCACCACCAACCCGGTCTGCCACCACGGCTACGAGGGCACCGACACACGTCCCCCGCAGGACGGCTCGAACCGGCCGATGAACACCGCTGCCGGTTGCCGCGAGCCGATCACCGAGAGCAACGCCCGCGGCCCGCAGAACCTCGACCGGCCCGGCGCGGCGTACCGCGCCCCGGTCGCCTCCTACGACCCGGAGCAGCACCGCCTGCACTGGGGCTCTCGGGTGGACCCAGCCCTCGCCCAGCCCGGCCGCCCGGCCCCGCAGGCCTTCGGAAAGGAGTCGTGGACATGGCTGCTGCTCCAGCCGTTGACACGGTGAACGTGGACGTGAGCACGGACGCGGCCGAGACCGGCCGCGTCGACCGGACCGACCCAGCACCGCGGTCGGCCGGGTTCCGGCTCGTCCTGCTCGTGGTCCTCGTCGTGCTGCTCCTCGGGTCCGCGGGCGTCCTGGTCTGGCTGCTCGCCGACCGCCGCGGTGAGGCCGACGACCTGCAGACCCAGCGCGAGGCCGTGATGTCCCAGACCGAGCAGTTCGTGCTGCGGCTCAACACCTACGGACCCGACGACCTCGACGACCAGGGCCACCTGACCGGCTACCAGCAGCGGGTCGACGAGGTGATCACCCCCAAGTTCGCCAGCGACTTCGAGTCCACCGGCCTCCCGATCGCCGAGCAGACGGTGAAGCAGGCCGGCTACGGCCGCACCGCGGAGGTCTTCGGGGTCGGGGTCCAGTCGATCGACAGCGACTCCGCGGTCGCCATCGTCGCCGGCGGCCTGACCGGCAGCTACCCCGACCGCCGGCACCCCGACGACGCCTCGAAGCGGGTCGCCGGACAGGAGGACGTGCTCCGGTGGGAGGTCGACCTGGTCAAGACGGGCGGGGCCTGGCTGGTCGACGACTACGCGCCGGTGACGGGAGCGGGCCAGTGACGGCCCCGGTGAGCCCCAGCTGGTACGACCTGCTGGGCGTCGCTCCCGACGCGTCGGCGGAGGAGGTGCGCGGTGCGTGGCGGACCGCGATCGCCGACCTCGACCCGACCGACCGGCGTTTCGCGGCGCTCAACCAGGCCGCGCAGGTGCTGCTGGACCCGCAGCGGCGGGCGGCGTACGACGCCGAGCTCGCCGCCGCGGCGGCCCTCGCCGGCCCCACGGCCGAGGCCGACCTCGCGGAGCCCGACCACGTCGCGGCCACGCCGGAGCCCGAGACCGACCGTGCCGGCCGGCGTGGCGTCCCCGCCTGGCTCCTGGTCGGGCTGGCCGTCGCGGTCCTGGTCGTCGCCGGCGTCGGCGCGTGGCTCGACGTCACGACGCCGTCGGACCGCTCGGTCGAGGACGCGACCTCCGCGGCGCAGTCGGCCGCCGAGCGGGCGGTGGTCCCGATCCTGTCCTACGACGCGACGAGCCTGGACCAGTCGAAGGCCGCCGCCGAGCAGTACCTCACCGGGGACTACCGGTCGGAGTACGACAAGCTCTTCGAGGGCGTGATCCGTCAGAACGCGCCGTCGACCAAGACGGTGGTCACCGCCCAGCTGGTCCGCTCCGGCATCGTGCGCTCCGGGGACGACCGCGTGCAGGTCTTCCTCCTGGTCAACCAGACCCGCACCAACGCCGCCGACGACCAGCCGACGATCTACAAGAACTGGGTCACGATGACCATGGAGAAGGTCGGCGACGACTGGCTGGTCGCCGGCATGGACACCTGATCGCGGGCTCGAGGCGGGCTGGTCCGGCGGTCGTCGTCCCCAGGTCACGGCCGCGCTGCTTGACCCGGGCCGGTTCGACGTTCATGATCGTCGGCAACCCGGATCGTCGGGTGTTGTGAAGCGCGCCCTCGTGCGGTAGGGTGAGAACTTGCGTCTGCCCTCAGATGCGCGTCTGCCTGCCCGGTGGCGGACGATGTGGTGGGTGGGCGCTGTTCGAAGAGCGAATCGTCGAAGGACACCTCTTGGCCGCGCGCAGCACCGCTGGACCTGCCACTTCTCAGGGCAACCGTCGCATCTCTTTCGCAAAGATCACCGAACCTCTCGAGCTCCCGCAGCTCCTCTCGCTCCAGACCGACAGCTTCGACTGGCTGGTCGGCAACGAGAAGTGGCAGGCCGCCGTCGAGCGCCGCCGCGCCGAGGGCGAGGACGTCTCCTCCAAGTCCGGTCTCCAGGAGATCTTCGAGGAGATCTCCCCGATCGAGGACTTCTCCGAGACGATGTCGCTCTCGTTCGAGAACCCGGTGTTCTACGACCCCAAGTACACCGTGGACGAGTGCAAGGAGAAGGACTTCACCTACTCCGCCCCGCTCTACGTGTCCGCGGAGTTCACCAACAACGACACCGGTGAGATCAAGGGCCAGACGGTCTTCATGGGCGACTTCCCCCTGATGACCGACAAGGGCACCTTCATCATCAACGGCACCGAGCGCGTGGTCGTCTCCCAGCTCGTCCGCTCGCCCGGTGTCTACTTCGAGCGCACCGCCGACAAGACGTCCGACAAGGACATCTACACGGCGAAGCTGATCCCGAGCCGCGGTGCGTGGCTGGAGTTCGAGATCGACAAGCGCGACATGGTCGGCGTCCGTCTCGACCGCAAGCGCAAGCAGAACGTCACCGTGCTGCTCAAGGCCCTCGGCTGGACCAACGAACAGATCCGCGAGGAGTTCGGCGAGTTCGAGTCGATGATGCTCACCCTGGAGAAGGACCACACCCAGAACCAGGACGAGGCGCTGCTCGACATCTACCGCAAGCTGCGGCCGGGCGAGCCGCCGACGCGCGAGGCCGCGCAGACGCTGCTGAACAACTACTACTTCAACCCCAAGCGCTACGACCTGGCCAAGGTCGGTCGCTACAAGATCAACAAGAAGCTCGGCCTGGTCGAGGCCTTCGACCAGCAGACGCTGACCATCGACGACGTCGTCGCCGCGATCAAGTACATCGTCGCGCTGCACGACGGCCGCACCGATGTCGAGGCGCCGCAGGGCACCCTGGAGATCTCGGCCGACGACATCGACCACTTCGGCAACCGCCGGATGCGGACCGTGGGCGAGCTGATCCAGAACCAGCTGCGCACCGGTCTGGCCCGCATGGAGCGCGTCGTCCGCGAGCGGATGACGACCCAGGACGTCGAGGCGATCACGCCGCAGTCGCTGATCAACATCCGCCCCGTCGTCGCGGCGCTGAAGGAGTTCTTCGGCACCTCGCAGCTCTCGCAGTTCATGGACCAGACCAACCCGATCGCGGGCCTGACGCACAAGCGTCGCCTGTCCGCACTCGGTCCCGGCGGTCTGTCCCGCGACCGCGCCGGCATGGAGGTCCGCGACGTCCACCCGTCGCACTACGGCCGAATGTGCCCGATCGAGACGCCGGAAGGCCCGAACATCGGCCTGATCGGCTCGCTCGCGTCGTTCGGGCGGATCAACCCGTTCGGCTTCGTCGAGACGCCGTACCGCCGCGTGGAGAAGGGCCGGGTCACCGACCAGGTCGACTACCTCACCGCGGACGACGAGGACCGCTTCGTCATCGCGCAGGCCAACGCGCCGCTCGACGACAAGGGCCGGTTCGTCGAGGAGCGGGTGCTGGTCCGCCAGCGCGACGGTGAGGTCTCCGAGATCCTGGCCGACGAGGTCGACTACATGGACGTCTCGCCGCGCCAGATGGTGTCGGTCGCGACGGCCCTGATCCCGTTCCTCGAGCACGACGACGCCAACCGTGCACTCATGGGTGCGAACATGCAGCGCCAGGCCGTGCCGCTCATCAAGAGCGACGCGCCGCTGGTCGGCACCGGCATCGAGTACCGCGCCGCTGTCGACGCCGGGGACGTCGTGGTCGCCACGGCCGCCGGCGTGGTCAAGGAGGTGTCCGCCGAGGTCGTCGAGACGATGAACGACGACGGCACCTACTCGACCTACAAGCTGGCCAAGTTCCGCCGGTCCAACCAGGGCACCTGCATCAACCAGCGGCCGCTGGTCGCCGAGGGCGACCGGGTCGAGGTCGGCTCGCCGATCGCCGACGGTCCGTGCACCGACGACGCCGAGATGGCGCTCGGCACCAACCTGCTGGTGGCGTTCATGCCGTGGCAGGGCCACAACTACGAGGACGCGATCATCCTCAGCCAGCGCCTGGTGCAGGAGGACATCCTCACCTCGATCCACATCGAGGAGCACGAGGTCGACGCCCGCGACACCAAGCTCGGCCCCGAGGAGATCACCCGGGACATCCCGAACGTCTCCGAGGAGATGCTGGCCGACCTCGACGAGCGCGGCATCATCCGCATCGGCGCCGAGGTCACGACCGGTGACGTGCTGGTCGGCAAGGTGACCCCCAAGGGCGAGACCGAGCTGACCCCGGAGGAGCGCCTGCTGCGCGCGATCTTCGGCGAGAAGGCGCGCGAGGTGCGCGACACCTCGATGAAGGTCCCGCACGGTGAGTCCGGCACCGTCATCGGCGTCCGCGTGTTCGACCGCGAGGACGGCGACGAGCTGCCGCCGGGCGTCAACCAGCTGGTGCGGGTCTACGTCGCCCAGAAGCGCAAGATCTCCGTCGGTGACAAGCTCGCCGGACGCCACGGCAACAAGGGCGTCATCGCGAAGATCCTGCCGGTCGAGGACATGCCGTTCATGGAGGACGGCACCCCGGTCGACGTGATCCTCAACCCGCTCGGTGTCCCGCGCCGGATGAACATCGGCCAGATCCTCGAGCTCCACCTCGGCTGGCTGGCCAAGCAGGGCTGGGACCTCGACCTGTCCGAGGACAAGAAGGACGCCGACTGGAAGCAGCGGATCATCAAGATCCACGCGGACAAGGCCGCCCCCGGCACCAAGGTGGCGACGCCGGTGTTCGACGGCGCCCGCGAGGACGAGATCACCGGTCTGCTCGGGGCCACCACCCCGAACCGCGACGGCGTGCGGATGATCGACGCGACCGGCAAGGCCAGCCTGTTCGACGGCCGCTCCGGCGAGCCGTTCCCGGACCCGGTCTCGGTCGGCTACATGTACATCCTCAAGCTGCACCACCTCGTGGACGACAAGATCCACGCGCGCAGCACGGGGCCGTACTCGATGATCACCCAGCAGCCCCTCGGTGGAAAGGCCCAGTTCGGCGGACAGCGGTTCGGCGAGATGGAGGTCTGGGCGATGGAGGCGTACGGCGCCGCCTACGCCCTCCAGGAGCTGCTCACGATCAAGTCCGACGACGTGCCCGGTCGCGTCAAGGTCTACGAGGCCATCGTCAAGGGCGAGAACATCCCCGACTCCGGCATCCCGGAGTCGTTCAAGGTGCTCGTCAAGGAGATGCAGTCGCTCTGCCTCAACGTGGAGGTGCTGTCGCAGGACGGCTCCACCATCGAGATGCGCGACGCGGAGGAGGACGTCTTCCGCGCCGCCGAGGAGCTCGGCATCGACCTGTCCCGCCGCGAGCCCAGCTCGGTCGAAGAGGTGTGAGGCCGCGGCCGGCGCGGATCCCGCGCCGGCCCGCCTCCGCCCCCTACTTCACTTTTCTAGAACTACCGAAGGGTTGCAGCCACCGTGCTCGACGTGAACTTCTTCGACCAGCTTCGGATCGGCCTGGCCACCGCGGAGGACATCCGCACGTGGAGCCACGGCGAGGTCAAGAAGCCGGAGACGATCAACTACCGCACGCTCAAGCCCGAGCGTGACGGTCTCTTCTGCGAGAAGATCTTCGGTCCCACCCGGGACTGGGAGTGCTACTGCGGCAAGTACAAGCGCGTGCGCTTCAAGGGCATCATCTGCGAGCGCTGCGGCGTCGAGGTGACCCGCTCCAAGGTCCGCCGTGAGCGGATGGGCCACATCGAGCTCGCCGCGCCGGTCACCCACATCTGGTACTTCAAGGGTGTCCCCAGCCGGCTCGGCTACCTGCTCGACCTCGCCCCGAAGGACCTCGAGAAGGTCATCTACTTCGCGGCGTACATGATCACCGCCGTCGACGAGGACGCGCGGCACCGCGACCTGTCCTCGCTCGAGGGCAAGGTCCAGCTCGAGCGCGAGCGCCTCGAGCGCCGTCGCGACCAGTCGGTCGAGGACCGGGCCAAGAAGCTCGAGGAGGACCTCGCGGCCCTCGAGGCCGAGGGTGCCAAGGCCGACCAGCGCCGCAAGGTCAAGGACGGTGCCGAGCGCGAGATGAAGCAGCTGCGCGATCGCGCGCAGCGCGAGCTCGACCGGCTCGACGAGGTGTGGAACACCTTCAAGTCCCTCAAGGTCCAAGACCTGATGGGCGACGAGATGCTCTACCGCGAGATGAAGAACTGGTTCGGCAAGTACTTCGAGGGCCACATGGGCGCCACGGCGATCCAGAAGCGCCTGGAGTCCTTCGACATCGAGGCCGAGGTCGAGTCGCTGCGCGACACCATCGCCAACGGCAAGGGCCAGCGCAAGGTCCGGGCCCTCAAGCGGCTCAAGGTCGTCGACGCGTTCCGCAAGACCGGCAACAAGCCGCAGGGCATGGTGCTCGACGCCGTCCCGGTCATCCCGCCGGACCTGCGCCCGATGGTGCAGCTCGACGGTGGCCGGTTCGCGACCTCGGACCTCTNGGCGAGGTCAAGAAGCCGGAGACCATCAACTACCGCACGCTCAAGCCCGAGCGTGACGGCCTCTTCTGCGAGAAGATCTTCGGTCCCACCCGGGACTGGGAGTGCTACTGCGGCAAGTACAAGCGCGTGCGCTTCAAGGGCATCATCTGCGAGCGCTGCGGCGTCGAGGTGACCCGGTCCAAGGTGCGCCGCGAGCGGATGGGCCACATCGAGCTCGCCGCGCCGGTCACCCACATCTGGTACTTCAAGGGTGTGCCCAGCCGGCTCGGCTACCTGCTCGACCTGGCCCCGAAGGACCTCGAGAAGGTCATCTACTTCGCGGCCTACATGATCACCTCCGTCGACGAGGACGCGCGGCACCGCGACCTGTCCTCGCTCGAGGGCAAGGTCGGCCTCGAGCGCGAGCGTCTAGAGAAGCGCCGTGACCAGGCCGTCGAGGACCGGGCCAAGAAGCTGGAGGAGGACCTCGCGGCCCTCGAGGCCGAGGGTGCCAAGGCAGACCAGCGCCGCAAGGTCAAGGACGGCGCCGAGCGCGAGATGAAGCAGCTCCGCGACCGCTCCCAGCGCGAGATCGACCGCCTCGACGAGGTGTGGAACACCTTCAAGTCGCTCAAGGTCCAAGACCTCATGGGCGACGAGATGCTCTACCGCGAGATGAAGAACTGGTTCGGCAAGTACTTCGAGGGCTACATGGGCGCCACGGCGATCCAGAAGCGCCTGGAGTCCTTCGACATCGAGGCCGAGGTGGAGTCGCTGCGCGACACCATCGCCAACGGCAAGGGCCAGCGCAAGGTCCGCGCCCTCAAGCGCCTCAAGGTCGTCGACGCGTTCCGCAAGACCGGCAACAAGCCGCAGGGCATGGTGCTCGACGCCGTCCCGGTCATCCCGCCGGACCTGCGCCCGATGGTGCAGCTCGACGGTGGCCGGTTCGCGACCTCGGACCTCAACGACCTGTACCGCCGCGTCATCAACCGCAACAACCGCCTCAAGCGGCTGCTGGACCTCGGCGCGCCCGAGATCATCGTCAACAACGAGAAGCGGATGCTCCAGGAGGCCGTCGACTCGCTGTTCGACAACGGCCGCCGTGGCCGTCCGGTCACCGGGCCGGGCAACCGGCCGCTGAAGTCGCTCTCCGACATGCTCAAGGGCAAGCAGGGCCGGTTCCGCCAGAACCTGCTCGGCAAGCGCGTCGACTACTCCGGCCGCTCGGTGATCGTCTCCGGTCCGCAGCTGAAGCTGCACCAGTGCGGTCTGCCCAAGATGATGGCGCTGGAGCTCTTCAAGCCGTTCGTGATGAAGCGCCTCGTCGACCTCTCGCACGCGCAGAACATCAAGTCCGCCAAGCGGATGGTCGAGCGCGCCACCTCCGGCTCCAGCCGCTACGCGATGGTCTGGGACGTGCTGGAGGAGGTCATCGCCGAGCACCCGGTCCTGCTGAACCGGGCGCCGACGCTGCACCGCCTCGGCATCCAGGCCTTCGAGCCGCAGCTGATCGAGGGCAAGGCCATCCAGATCCACCCGCTGGTCTGCTCGGCGTTCAACGCCGACTTCGACGGCGACCAGATGGCGGTGCACCTGCCGCTGTCGGCCGAGGCCCAGGCCGAGGCGCGGATCCTGATGCTGTCGACGAACAACATCCTCAAGCCGTCCGACGGCCGGCCCGTGACCATGCCCACCCAGGACATGATCATCGGTCTGTTCTTCCTCACCACCGACCGCGACGACCAGCCCGGCGAGGGCCGGGCGTTCGCCTCGGTCGGCGAGGCGATCATGGCCTTCGACCGCGGTGAGATCTCGCTGCAGAGCCGGATCAAGATCCGGTTCGACGACGTCGTGCCGCCGCTGGAAGAGCTCGCCCGGGCCGAGGAGGTAGACGAGGAGGGCCAGACCCTCACGCTCGACACCACGCTGGGTCGTGCGCTGTTCAACGAGACCCTGCCGGCCGACTACCCCTACGTGAACTACGAGGTCGGCAAGAAGGCCCTCGGCGCGATCGTCAACGACCTCGCCGAGCGCTACTCCAAGGTGGAGGTCGCCGCGTCCCTCGACGCGCTGAAGGACACCGGGTTCCACTGGGCCACCCGCTCGGGCGTCACCGTCTCCATCGACGACGTGACGACCCCCGGCGAGAAGGCCCAGATCCTGGAGGGCTACGAGACCCAGGCGGCCAAGGTCCAGAAGCAGTTCGAGCGCGGCCTGGTCACCGACGAGGAGCGCCGCCAGGAGCTCATCGAGATCTGGACCCAGGCGGCCAACGAGGTCGGCAAGGCGATGGAGACCACCTTCGACCGCGCCAACCCCATCTACATGATGGTCGAGTCGGGTGCCTCCGGAAACATGAACCAGATCCGGCAGGTGGCGGCCATGCGTGGCCTGGTGGCCAACCCGAAGGGCGAGATCATCCCGCGGCCGATCAAGTCCAACTTCCGCGAGGGCCTGACCGTCCTGGAGTACTTCATCGCCACGCACGGCGCCCGCAAGGGTCTGGCGGACACCGCGCTGCGGACCGCCGACTCGGGCTACCTGACCCGTCGTCTGGTGGACGTCTCGCAGGACGTCATCATCCGCGAGGACGACTGCGGCACCGAGCGCGGTCTGCCCAAGCGGATCGGCGAGCGCCGCCCGGACGGGTCCGTGGTCAAGGCGGAGAACGCCGAGACCGCGGCGTACGCCCGGACCGCGGCGGTCGACGTGCTCCACCCGGAGACCGGCGAGGTGCTGGCCACCGCGGGCGAGGACCTCGGCGACGTCAAGATCGGCGAGCTCGTCGCGGCCGGCGTCGAGGAGGTCAAGGTCCGCTCCGTGCTGACCTGCGACGCCAAGACCGGCACCTGCGCGAAGTGCTACGGCCGCTCGCTGGCCACCGGCAAGCTCGTCGACATCGGCGAGGCGGTCGGCATCATCGCCGCCCAGTCGATCGGTGAGCCCGGCACGCAGCTGACGATGCGTACCTTCCACACCGGTGGTGTGGCGTCGGCCGACGACATCACGCAGGGTCTCCCGCGTGTGGTCGAGCTCTTCGAGGCCCGTTCCCCGAAGGGTCGTTCCCCGATCGCCGAGGCCTCCGGCCGCGTGCAGATCGAGGAGACCGACAAGGCGCGCAAGGTGCTCATCACGCCCGACGACGGCTCGGAGGTCCAGGAGTACCCGGTCTCCAAGCGGTCGCGCCTGCTGGTCGCCGACGGCGACCACATCGAGGTCGGCCAGATGCTCACGGTCGGCACGCCGGACCCGCAGGACGTCCTGCGGATCCTCGGTGTGCGCAAGGCGCAGGAGCACCTGGTGGACGAGGTCCAGAACGTGTACCGCTCGCAGGGCGTGTCGATCCACGACAAGCACATCGAGATCATCGTGCGGCAGATGCTGCGCCGGATCACGGTAATCGAGTCCGGTGACACCAACCTGCTCCCGTCCGACCTGGTCGACCGGGTGCGGTTCGAGGAGGAGAACCGGCGCGTGGTCTCCGAGGGCGGCAAGCCGGCCTCGGGTCGTCCGGTGCTCATGGGCATCACCAAGGCCTCGCTGGCGACCGAGTCGTGGCTCTCGGCGGCCTCCTTCCAGGAGACCACCCGCGTCCTCACCGACGCGGCGATCCACGGCCGCTCGGACTCGCTGCGCGGTCTGAAGGAGAACGTGATCATCGGCAAGCTGATCCCGGCGGGCACCGGCCTCGAGCGGTACCGCAACATTCGGGTGGAGCCCACCGAGGAGGCCCGCGCCGCGGCGTACTCCGTCACCGGCTACGACTCCTACGACTACGAGTTCGGCAGCACCGGCCAGGCAGTCGCCCTGGACGACTTCGACTTCGGGTCGTACCAGAACTGAGTCGATCGCTCTCCGGAAGGCCCCATCACCCCTCGTGGGTGGTGGGGCCTTCTGGCGCGCGGTGGCGCGCTGGTCGTTGTCTTCCTCGTCGTCTGGCGCGTGCTGGGTCCGGCCGCCGGCCCCCGGTCGTGCCATCGCCTCGTCGCTACCTCGCCGTGTCGCCGGTGGCGTCCCGGGTGGTTGCGGTCCGCCCCGGCGCCACGCCTCGGTCTGACGCTCCTTCGGCGGTGGCACGGGGCTTCGGCGGCCGGCCGTGCTCGCGCGCTCCTCGGTCGTGCCTCCTGGGTGGGGGTGGTCTCGGTGGTCGAGCTTGTCGAGACTGCGCCGATGCGCCCACGCTGATGGCGGTCGCTCCTCGGCTTCCGGGGTCTCGACGAGCGCTCGCTGCTCGACCACCGGGTGGTGCTCCTCCTGGTCCAGCCCGGTCGGGTCTTGCGGCAACCGGGTGGGGAGGAGTTGCATCTGAAGGAGTGTCGGGCGTGGTGCTCGCGGCGAGGAGGGCGGGATCATGAGGTCGTTCAGGTGGGGTGCCGTGGTGGCGGCTGCCGGGATGGTGGCGATGGTGGTGGCCGGGCTGCCTGCGGCGGCGTCCGGGGTGCGCGGGGTGCCGGAGTGCACCAACGCCAACCTGGTCGCGTCGTACCACCAGGGTGGCGCGGCGACGAGCCATCAGTACGGGCGGATCGTGCTGCGCAACACGTCCGCGCAGGCCTGCAGCATCCGGGGGTACGGCGGGCTGTCGTACGTCGGTGGCGGCAACGGCACGCAGATCGGTGCGGCCGCCGACCGGACCCCCAGCCGGGTCCGCACGATCGTCGTGGCGCCGGGCAAGAAGGTCGCCAGCCAGGTCGTCGAGACCTCGTGGGCGCCGTACGCCGGCCGGTGCCACCGGGCGCACGTCGACGGGTTCCGGGTGTACCTGCCCGACGAGACCCGGTCGCAGTACGTGAAGCACCCGACCACCGGCTGCACGAACCCGAGGGTTCACCTCCTGGCCCACAAGGCTTACCGTCGTCCATGACCGAATCGCAGGACCGATCGGGCGAGACCGACGAGGACGTCGAGCAGGAGCGTCAGGAGCGCCTGGACCCCGAGAACCGGCCGGACCAGGCCGAGGTCGACAACACCGACCGGGAGTTCGACGAGGAGAAGGGGATGTTCACCGACTCCGAGGGCTACGAGGAGGCCGACGAACGCTTCCCGCCGATGGGGGAGCAGGGAGCCTGATTCCCGCTCGGGGGCGTCGGCCTGAGACAATCGTGGCGTGAGCACGCCCGAGCGGACCGACGTCCTGGTGGTCGGCGCCGGCCCCGCCGGGTCGGCCGCCGCAGCGTGGGCTGCGCGCTCCGGGCTCGACGTGGTGATCGCCGACTCGGCGACGTTCCCGCGCGACAAGACCTGCGGTGACGGGCTGACGCCCCGGGCCGTCGGGGAGCTGCAGCAGCTCGGTCTCGAGGACTGGCTGCGCGCCCACACGGTCAACCGGGGGCTGCGCGCCCACGGCTTCGGGCAGACCCTGCTGCTGCCGTGGCCCGGAGGGTCGCTCCCTGACTGGGGCTCCGCCGTGGCACGCACCGAGCTCGACGACCACCTGCGGACGACGGCGATCAAGTCGGGGGCCGTGGCGCTGGACGGCCACCGCGCCGTCGACGTGCGGATGGCCGGCGGCCGGGTCGAGGCGGTCGTCTTCAGGACCGCCGACGGGCCGGTCGAGATCGGCTGCCGACGGCTGGTCGTCGCCGACGGTGTCCGGTCGCCGCTGGGCAAGGTGCTCGGCCGCGAGTGGCACCGCGAGACCGTGTACGGCGTCGCCGGCCGCTCCTACGTGACCTCCACCCGCTCCGACGACCCCTGGATCAGCTCGCACCTGGAGCTGCGTGGTCAGGACGGCGCCATCCTGTCGGGCTACGGCTGGATCTTCCCGCTGGGCACCGGCGAGGTGAACCTCGGCGTGGGGACGCTGGCCACGGCCAAGCGGCCGGCCGACCTCGCGATCAAGCCCCTGATGGCCCACTACGCCGACCAGCGGCGCGCCGAGTTCGGGCTGGGCGACGAGCTGCGGATGCCGACGTCCGCGCTGCTGCCGATGGGCGGTGCCGTCTCCCAGGTCGCCGGCGCCAACTGGGCGCTCATCGGCGATGCCGCGGGGTGTGTCAACCCGCTCAACGGCGAGGGCATCGACTACGGCCTCGAGACCGGCCGCCTGGTCGCCGAGGTGCTGGCGGAGCAGGGGAGCGGGGCCGGCGACCTGTCGACGACCTGGCCGGCGCTGCTCCGCGACCACTACGGCGAGTCGTTCTCCATCGCGCGCCGGCTCGCCGGCCTGGTGACGGTGCCCCGGCTGCTGCCGACGCTGGGACCGGCCGGGATGCGCTCCGACTGGCTGATGACGCTCGCGCTGCGCTGGATGGGCAACCTGGTGACCGACGAGGACCGCGACCGGGCCGCCCGGGTGTGGCGCTGGGCGGGGCGCCGCTCGATCGCCCGCGACCACCGTCCGCCGTTCACCTGATGTCGGGTCTCCCCCAGCGCCAGCGGGTGGCGGCCTACGCCGTGATCCTGCGCGACGACCACATCCTGCTCAGCCGCTTGTCGGCCTCGGTCACGCCCGACGAGCTGTGGACCCTGCCCGGCGGCGGCCTCGACCACGGCGAGGACCCGCGCGACGCCGTGGTGCGCGAGATCCACGAGGAGACCGGGCTGGCGGCCACGGTCGGTGAGACCGCGCGCGTCTACTCCGCCCACCTGCCCGGGGTCTGGCGGGAGGGGCGCCGGGTGGACGCCCACGCGCTCCGGATCGTGTACGACGGCTGGGTCCCCGTCGACGCGCCGGCCCCCCGGGTCCTCGAGGTCGACGGCTCCACCGCCGAGGCCGCGTGGCGGCCGGTGGCCGACGTCCTGGACGGGTCCGTCCCGGTCGTGCCGATGGTGCTGGAGGCGCTCGCCGACCACCGGCCCGTCCGGATGCAGCGGCTGGCGGCGTACGCCCTGGTCACCCGCGACGACCAGGTCCTGCTGACCCGGATCTCGGCGCGCGGCCACCACAGCGGGTCCTGGACCCTGCCGGGTGGCGGGGTGGAGCACGGCGAGACCCCGCGCTCCGCCCTCGTGCGTGAGGTGCGCGAGGAGTGCGGCGTCGAGTGCGGCGTCGGCGAGCTGATCGACGTCCACGACGTCCACTTCGAGGGCACGGCGCCGTCGGGACGCCGCGAGGACTTCCACGGGGTGCACCTGGTCTTCGACGCGGACGTGGCCGCGGACGCCGAGCCCTACGTCGTCGAGGAGGGCGGCACCACCGACGCCGTCGCGTGGGTGCCGCTGGCGGCGATCGAGTCCGGTGAGCATCCGGTGCTCGAGGTGGTGACCGAGGCGCTCAGGGCAGCCGAGCGGCGGCGACCTCGCACACGTTGAGCTCGGGGTGCTTGGCGTTGTTGACGACCATGTAGGACGACAGCACCCACATCCGCTTGACCCCGTTGACCGACCACCAGATGCGCATCATCCCGTTGGTGGGCAGGTCGACCGGGCCCAGCAGGCCGGTCACCGGGTCGCGGTCGAGGTCGGAATAGTGGTCGACGCGGTCGCTCGCCAGCCCCTCGCCGCGGATGTACTCGTAGTCCATGTAGGCATTGGGGTCGTCGGTCTTCAAAGCGACCGTCTGGTCCCCGGTGCGCCCGGTCTCGCAGCGCAGCTGCGCCTGGCCGATGCTGCCGAGGTCGACGGTGGTGAAGTCCTTGGTCGCAGCCTCCGCGTCACCGTGCCAGCTCAGGCCGAACTGCTGGGTGGTGTCGGTGCGCAGGGCGAGCGTCATCTTGCAGTACTGGCTGCCGGGGTAGGCGAACCGCTCCCAGTACCACGTCAGCCGGAACGCCGTCGCCGGCACCGTCATCGTGCCGCCGCCGGGACGGTTGCGGCCCGGGCGGGAGCTGATGACGCCGTACGCCGTGCCCTTCTCGAAGTCCTCGATCGGCCACCGCTGGTTGAGCCCCTCGTGGGCCTGCGGGCCGGTGCCGCCCCGGCCGTTGTCGGCCGCGGTGGCGTAGGTGTAGACCCGCACGTTCTTGACCGCGACCCGGTCGGTGCCGTTCTTGGTCTCGAACTTCGCCAGCCACATCTGGTTCTCGGAGCGCCGGTTGGCCGTGCGCAGCCGGATCATCGTGCTGTTGGGGCGGCACACCAGGTCGACCGCGCCGATGCCGGGCACGTTCGCGGTGCGCTGGTAGACGGGGTTGCGCTGGTAGCCCTGCCACTGCACGACGATCCGCTTCGACTGCTGGACGGCGCGCTTCGCGGCGCTGCCGCCGGCGTACGACGGCACCGCACCGAGCGACGCCAGCACCAGCGCCAGGGACGCGGCGAGGAGCAGCCAGGGACGACGGGTCATTTGGCGGGGTTCTCGCTCGGCAGGGGAGTAGCGGACGGCGTGGCCTGGACCTCCGGCGCGTAGAGCTCGGGGTCCAGCTCGCCGGACAGCCACTTCTCCTCCAGCGCCACCACGTCGTTGGACAGCGCCACCAGGCGGTTGTCGGCCGCCAGCTGCTGGGCCGACCGCAGGTAGTGAGTCATGAAGTCGCGCACCTCCGGCCGGGCGAGCGACCGGGTGGTGGTCGTGATGAGCAGCTGCCGGGCCAGCGGGTACTCACCGTCGGTGATCGTGCGCTGGCTCGGGAAGATGCAGTTCTCCGGGTTGCGCGAGTCGGTGATCTCGAAGGGGCGCAGCTGGTCCTCGAACAGCTCGTAGTAGCTGTACCGGAAGTAGGCCACGTGGCCGCGGTAGCCGTTGTACCGGGCGCGGGCCTTGTTCACGAGCAGGAACGCCCGGTTCGCCTTGACGTAGTCCACCCTGGCCGCGTTGTAGCGCACGACGGCCTTGGACTGGCGCTTGTACGCCGCGTCCACCCGGGCCTGGTCCTTCGCCTTGTCCTTGGCGCTGCGCTGGTCTCGGATGCCCTTCTTGCGCTCGTAGAGCGCGGTCTTGAGCTCCTGGTTGGCCGCCTGGAGCTCCTGGCGGGCGTCCTGGAGGGCCTGATAGGCCTGCGCGCGCGTGCGGGAGACGTCGTCGTAGGTCGCTGCGAGACGTGCCTGCGCCGGCGTGCCGACCACGAACATGCGGGCCGCCTCGTCGGAGTCGGCCAGGTAGTAGTCCGAGCGCAGGTCGACGCGGGCCGGCTCGGGGGCGTCGAGGACGTAGCGGCCGAAGAAGCTGAACCCGTCGCTGGCGGGGCCGGGGCCGCCGACCCGCAGCGGGACGTTGTCGTAGCCCAGGGGCGCCTGGCTCCAGTTGGTCAGCGGCGACCCGGCGCGCCAGATGTCACGGACCTGGTCGACGGTGAGGCAGTCGGCGCCGACGTCGCTCTCGGACTTGATCGCGACGACCACGGCCTCCGCGGCGACCTGGAACTGGACGACGTCGAGGCCGACAGCCTGGCACGCGTCCCATTCGGCGCGGCTGATCGGCCTCGCCGAGTCGACCAGGTCGACCCGGCCGGCGCAGAGCTCTTGGAACGCCTGGTCCTCGCCGTTGTTGGCGATGTTGACCTCCGCCGCGTTGGCGGTGGTCTCGTAGACGTTGACCTCGCGCTGGGTCAGCGAGCCGGCGGTCGAGCCGTCGATGTCGACGACACCCGAGGGCCGGGTCGGCAGCTGCGCGTAGGCACGGTCGATGTCCTTGAGTCGGGCCTGCTCCTGCTGGAAGTTCTCGGCCTGCCCCTGGTCGACGGTGTCGGTCGCCTGCTGGGACGGGTCGGAGCAGGCGGACAGCAGGGCCAGGCTCACCGCCGCGGCGGCCAGCGACCCGACCAGTCGGGTGCGGCGCGGGAAGGTCGTCATCACTGGCCCCCCTCCAGGGTCAGGGTGCTGCTCGGCGAGCTCGACGGCGAGCTGGTGGCGCTGGGCGAGCCGCTCGGGTTCACCACGACGACGTCACCGGACTCCGGCGGGTAGCGGTACGCCTTGCCCAACGTCATCACCTCGAAGTCGTCGAGGGTGAGGCCCTGCAGCTCGTTGCCCTTGAGCAGGGTGTTGGTGACGTTGCGCTGGGCGTAGAGCGTCGGGACGGCGGCGCGGTCGACGACGATCGCGCCGTAGGTGCGCAGGCAGGCGGTGACGGCGTCGGCCATCCGGCGCTGCGCGGCGGTCAGCCGGATCAGCTTCTTGGTGATCGGGTCGCGCGGGGCGGGCAGCACGACGTCGCGCTTGAGACGGATCCGAGCGCCCTCGGGCAGCGAGGTGGTGCGGCCGTTGCCGTCGGTCGACGACGCCGGCTGCACGAAGACTCCGGTCGCCGGACCGGGCACGCTGATCGCCAATGCGTGCCGGATCTCGCCGGACTGCAGCTCGCCGGGACGGATCAGGCCGGCGAACAGCGGCAGGCCGGACCCGCGAGCGGCCTCGGTGTACGGCGGGCTGTAGCCCGGGCCGTTGAGGTCCCACTTGCGCATGAAGTTGTAGGAGATGGTGTTGTCGGCCTCTCGACGAGCCCGCCAGAAGTCGTAGGCGACCGAGGCCGAGGTGTCGAAGACGGTGTACCAGCCGTCGTACCGCGGGTCCGGGTCGATGTCGTCGGGCACCCTGAGCGTCGTCGTGTTGGAGCCGTCACCGCAGACGATCTGGCGGCACACGAGCTTGGTCGGGGTGCCGCCCGCGACGACCGGGACCGTCCAGCGGTAGGTGTTGATGTAGAGGCCGCTGTCGACCAGGTCGCGGCGCTGGGTGATCACGTCGGAGCCGGGCACCTCGGTAACGCCCACGCGCTCCTGGGCGAAGTGGATCATCCGGTCCGAGTTCGGGTCCGGGCGCGCCGCGTCGATGCGGCGGTTCCATGGCGAGTTGTCGCTGAAGAAGCGGCCCTCGGGGACAACGACGCTCTTGGTGTCCTTCGCGTCGACGTTGACCACGACGTTGCCGCCCTTGCTGCTGCTGCTGTCGTCGCTGCCGCCGCAGCCGGCGAGCACGAGGGCCGAGCTCACGGCCAGGGCGGCGAGCACGTGGGTACGGCGGAGTCTTCGCAGCATCGTCCTCACGCCCTGCTTCCGTTGCCGCGACCGAGCGTGGCGTCTGCCGCGTCGGCGACGCGGGACACCGCGTCGCTGAGGATCGCGAGCCGGTGGCCCTCGTCCCGCGGGTCGAGCTGGTCGTCGTCGACCTCACCGGCGCGCAGCCGGGCGGCGCTCACGATCGCGTGCGCCTCCCGGCGCGAGTGCAGGCGGATCAGCTCGGCGTCGAGCTCGGCCTGCGCGGTGACGAGCTCGTAGCGCCGGGTGGCCTCCAGCTCCATCGCCTCGAGGTGGCGCAGCGTGGCCTCCTCCGCGGCGCGCAGCCGCGCGATCACCTCGGCCTCGATCTGCGCGACGTCGCGGTGCACCTCTACGCCCGACCCGTCGGCCGCGACGAACGGGGTCACAGGCGGGGGCGGCGCGGCCGCCACGGGCGGCGGCGCCACGGCGACCTCCAGGACCTGGGTCCGGGCCTCGGCGGCCTCGACGTCGAGCAGGTCGACCTGCGGCGCCTGGACCTGGGGCACCTCGACCTCGGGCGCTGCCGGAGCCGGAGCGGTCTCGGGTGCCTTCGTCGTCGCCTTGGCCGCTGCCTTGGTGGCCGGCTTCGCGGCGGCCTTGGCGGGCGTCTTGGCGGCGGTCTTGGCGGCGGTCTTGGCCGTCCTCGCGGTGCGGGTCGCCGGCGCCTTGCGGGTGGTGGTCTTGCGAGCGGCGGCCTTGCGCACCGTCGGAGCCGGCTCCGGCTCGGCCTCGAGCACCGGCGCAGGGGCAGGGGCAGGGGCAGGGGCGGGCTCGGGAGCGGGCTCCGGCGCCGACTCGGTGGCCGGTGCGGTGTCGGGTGCGTTGACCGGTGCGGTGACCGGCGGAGCCGACGGCGGGTCGATCACTGGAGGCGTGGTGACGGCCGGTGCCACCGAGCGCGCGGCCGCGGCGTCGGCGGCGCGGCGCTCGGCCTCCCGGCGGGCCCGGACCACGTCGGGACGGGTCGCGGTCGTGGCGGAGCCGCCGCCGGCACCACCGGCGAGCGCGGTGGTGAAGTCGACCTGACCGATCCGGCTGTCGTCGGAGAGCGCCGAGAGCACGTCGTCGACCGACGGTGGCGGGGTGACCTGGGGCTTGCGGTCCTCGGCCATCACGAACCGCCCCCGGTCTGGACGTCGGTCGTCGTCGTGCCGTCGGGGGAGTAGCCGGCGGGCACGTTGACCAGGACGTAGCGCGGCGTCTTGTAGACGACCTGGAGCTGCGGGTCGGTCCCGTTCGCGGCGTCCGGGTAGAGCTTGGTCAGCAGGTCGCCGTTGTCCGCGGTCGAGAGCAGCATGTAGTTGACCGCGCCGGCGGGGTCGCGAGCCGTCTCCTTCCACGGCCCGTCGCTCTTGTCGACGCGGTCGTAGAAGATCTCGGGCCGGCCGGTCAGCATCATCACGGCGTAGGTCTGCGCGTTGTCGGTCAGGATCGAGTTGTTCGCGGTGACGTTGTTGTCGATGTAGTTGGCCATCGCCTGCTCCGAGACGATGCCGACCTGGTCGCCGTTGAGCGTCTCGGCGCCCTCCTGCGACTCACCGGTGGTGATCGCGGCGGCGAACGGCGCCTCGAGGTTCTGGTAGCGGTAGGTCTTCATCGCGTTGAGGGTCCACGGGATGCTGACCAGCAGGGCCACGATGAGGATGCCGGCCACCAGGGAGCTGCCCTCCTCGGCCGAGCGGGCCAGCCAGATCGCGCCGATCACCGAGATCAGCAGGATCGGGAGCGCGTTGCGCATGAGCATCGGCGAGTCGGTCAGCCGGAGGGCGACCGCCAGCGCCGGGGTCAGGATCGAGGCGCCGAGCAGGACCCCGAGCCAGAGCGCGAAGGGGTTGCCGCGGGCGAAGCCGGAGAAGACGAGCATCGGCAGCACGATGATCGCCAGCGGCGCGCCGTAGAGCACCAGCTCTCCTGTCGCGCGCATGAGGTCGACCGCGGAGAACATCTGCAGCCCACCGGAGGCGGCCGAGTCGCTGCTGCTGGTGATCCACGCGAACGGGTTGTAGAGCAGGATGAAGTTGAAGACGGCCCACAGCGCGACGACGTAGATCGTCGGGGCGGAGAACCCGACTACCGTGCCCTCGACCTCCGTGCCGTCGGCACCGAGTCGCGCCAGGATGGCGCCGACCATGATCGCGCTGAGGACGAAGAGCGTCAGCGACGAGTAGCCGGCGAGCGCGGCGACCGAGTAGGACAGGCCGGCGAGCATCACCCAGCGCACGTCCGCGGTGATGTACCACGCGAAGAGCGAGCCGAGGCCGGTCACGACGAAGGCGATCCAGATGAACGGGCGGGCACCGGTCGTCGCGTAGAGCAGGACCAGCGGGTTGGCGCCGAGCGCCAGCAGCGCCGCGTAGCGCAGCGGCCCGGCCACGAGGGCGCGGCGCATCATGGTGTTGAAGGCGACCATGGTGATCGCGGCGAAGATCGCCGACGCCACGGGTACGGCGGCCATCGAGGTGACGAAGGAGCGCCAGATGGCCAGCGGGGCGATGAGCAGCGTCGACAGCGGCGGGTAGTCGAACCCGATCGCCGACAGCTTCGCCGGGTCGTTGTGCCACACCATGAGCCCGCGGTTGAGCCGGTCGAGGGTCTCGAAGCCCACGACGTGGAGGTCCACGACGACCCAGTAGCCGAACCAGCTGTAGCCGACGGCGAAGAGCAGGAAGACCAGCAGGCTCTCCCAGCGCCGCTTCGGCACGTCGTCGGGGCGACGACCGACGAGTTGGACGACGCCGGCACGGCGGTCCTTGGTGTGGATGATGGGTGCGGTGGTCATGACGCGTGAGCCGATCCGTCGTCGAGCCCGTGCGTCGTCTTCTCCCAGTAGAAGGGGTTCGTGAACAGCTGGATGAAGCCCTTCCAGGCCGCCCAGCTCATCAGGCCCCAGTAGAGCGGGGAGATCAGTGCGGTGCGGGTCAGCGAGAACTCGCCCCGCTGGAGGCTGCCGGCCACGCTGAGGTAGACGAAGATGAAGTTGCCGATGAACAGCAGCGCGCTGGCGACGTAGAAGATGATGCCCGGGAACAGCTGCTCGATGAAGCCGGCCTGGGTGAAGACGTACAGGGTGGTCAGGCCCCAGAAGATCGGGTTCAGCAGCAGCACGAACGCGGTCAGCATCGTGAAGTTGAAGCTCATGAAGCCGCGCACCCCGGTGGCCTTGAGCAGCGCCATCGGGTGCCGCATGTGCACCAGCCAGGTCTGGATGTAGCCCTTGTTCCAGCGGCTGCGTTGACGGATCCAGTTCGGGACCTGGGAGTTGGCCTCCTCCAGCGTCGTCGAGTCGATCATCGCGGTCCGGTAGCCCTCGCGGTGCAGCCGGATGCCGAGGTCGGCGTCCTCGGTGACGTTGAACGGGTCCCAGGCGCCGAGGTCGCGCAGCTTGGAGGTGATGAAGTGGTTGGAGGTGCCGCCCAGCGGGATCGGCGCCTCGGCGGCTCCCATGGCGGGCAGGATCAGCTCGAAGTGCATCGAGTACTCGTTGGCGAACCACGCGGTCAGGATGTTCTGGTCCTGGTTGAAGTGGTTCAGCTTCGCCTGGACGCACACGACGTTGCTGGCGACGCGGCCGAAGGCGATGACGGCCTTCTTGAGCTGGTCGGGGTCGGGACGGTCCTCGGCGTCGAAGATCACGCAGAGCGCCCCGGTGGCCAGCTGGAGGCCGTAGTTGCACGCCTTCGGCTTGGTCTTCGGCTGGCTGTCGGGGACGACCACGAGGTGGAAGTGCGGCGGCAGCTGCATCGCCCGGATCTTCTCGACCGTCTCCTCGTCGTCCTCCTCGCAGAGGAGCTTCACGTCCAGACGGGTGCGCGGGTAGTCCAGCGCGTTGATGTCGCGCACGAGGCGCGGGACGATCGCCGCCTCCTTGTAGAGCGGGACCAGGATCGTGTACATCGGCAGGTACCGCTCGTCGAGCGCCGCGATCTCCTCGTCGGTGACGTCGGTCTCGAGGTGCGTGCCCAGCGCCTGCATCGTCAGCCGGACCTTGTAGACGGTCACCACCAGGTAGAGCAGGCTGCACAGCCCGACCAGGCCGATCGCCGTCGGCCAGGGCCAGATGACCCCGCACACGACGACGATGATCGCGAAGATGACCAGGCCGGCCTTCTGGCCGCCGGAGATGACGATGTGCGCCGACTCCTCGGGTCGGGTCTCCATCATCAGCCGGGTCGACACCTCGGCGTAGTGACGCGCGTGGACCCGCTGGATCAGCTGGTCCAGCTCCGTCCGGTTGGCCAGCAGCTGGCGGAACGGCGACCCGAGAGCGGCCTCGACCTCGGCGGCCCGCTCGGCGTCCAGCGGGCGGGCGACGGCGAGGAGGACCAGCTCCTCGGTCGCCGCGACGGGCACGGCCTGGTAGGCCAGCGCGATCGGCTCGGGCAGCCGGCGTGCCACCTCCATGTCGGGGGTGAACTCCGACAGGCCCACGCGCTGCATCTGGTACATCTCCGAGAGCGCCGCCACCAGGGTGTCCTCGGTGATCGCCTCGTGCGAGACCAGGATGTCGCCGAGCGGGTCGCCGGTGCGGGAGTACTCGAGCATCGCGCGCTGGAGCTGCTCGTCGGTGATGAGCCCGCTGCGGGTGAGCATCTGGGCCATCTGCATGCGGGAGCGCCGGGCCTCGGGAGACTCGACCTCGGTGCCGTGGTGCGGGTAGACCGAGTCGATGGCGGCGGTGATCTCGTTGACCGTGTGCCGCACGAGCTGCACGGGCCGGTCGATCCGCTCGGCCACGACGTGCGCGGTGATGCTGTCGTCCGCGTCGGCGGCGGCCACCAGGACGGTCCCGTCGATCGTGGCGTAGGGCATCACCCGGAAGGTGCGGCAGATGCCCTCGGGGATCAGGTACCGCAGGTCCTGGTCGACGCCGTCGGTCAGCCGCTGGCTACGCCGGATGGGGGCCGCAGCGCCGGTCGAGGACGTAGTCGGTGTGCTGGTCATGACGAGGCCCCCGCACCGAATCCGTGGGTCGGGCGGGTCGCCGGCTGGCCACCGGGGTGGACCGCGCCGTCAGCCGGCGCGGCCGGCGACGACTTCTTCCGCGACCGGAACATCAAGAAGACCAGGTAGGCACCCAGCAGCACCACCAGCGGCGCGATGAGGAAGCTGAGCATGACGACGGCGAAGATGCCGAGGGTCAGCAGGATGCCGACGAACGCAGCGCCGACTGACTTCGATGCCGGCCGCGTAGGGCTTGCCTGCACGGTCATGATCTCCCCCCCCTGCTCGACGTCCCCCAACGCCGATGCCTTGACTCGATCGCTCTCCCATGGTGGCATCCACGAGCGTTCGATCCCTGTCACGGTAGTGCGGAACGGGCAACGTTCTGAAGAGGTCTGGTCCACCCGTTGACGCCCTGTGGACGACTCGTTGACGAGCCGTGGATCGCCCGTGGATTTCGGGCGGTCGCAGCGGCGTTCCTGCAGGTCAGGACGGGGAGCCACCCTGCGTGCTGGGGGAGGCCTTCCGGGTCGGGGCCGGGGTGGTCCGGCCCTCGTCCGCGGCGTGGCCCTGCAGCCAGCGGCGCGCGAGCAGGCCGTACGACGTCGGGCGGCCGCGCTCGCTGCTGACCAGCGCCATCGGGTCGGACGGATGGTCGGCCCAGACCCAGAACAGCACCCCGATCCCGTGCCGGTCGGCCCAGGTCAGGTAGCGCTCGACGTACCCGTCCTCGGGGTGCTCCGCGCCGAGCTCGGACGTCACGACGGGGACCGTGTCCGCCAGGTCGCCCAGCACGTCGTCCCAGCACGTCTCGTCGGCGCACGCCTTGAAGTCATAGGAGTGCACGGCCGCGACGAGCTGGTCGTCGTCGGGTGCGAAGTCGCGCCACTGGCTCAGGTCGTTGGCGTAGTCGAGGCCGCCGAGCAGGATCGGCTGCTCGGCGCCGGCCTGCCGGATCGTGCTCACGACCGACGCCATGCCCTGCACGACGTAGGTGACCCGGCCGTAGCTGGCGGTCTGGTCGTCCTCGGCGGGCGCCCGGCAGCCGCCGTCGCGCCAGCAGCGCCAGGTCAGGTCGAACAGGTAGCGGGTGCCGCTGGCGTTGTAGCGCGAGTAGGGCTCGTTGAACGCGTCGAACATCACCGACGGGTTGTCGGCGTACTGGGTGGCGACGGAGTTCCAGAAGGCGAGCGACTCGGAGTCGGGCATCGCCAGGTTGCCGAACTCGGGCTGCCCGATCCGCTTGCGGCTGTGCAGGTCGAGGATGACCACCAGACCGCGGTCGTTGAGCGCGGACACGAACTTGGCCACCTCGGAGCGGTAGCCGCTGACCGTGCGCTCCTCGTACTGGTCGCTCACGGGCGCGCCGCGGGTCCCGAGCCAGCAGTCCTGGTTGAGCGGCAGCCGGACGGTGTTGGCGCCCCACGAGGCGATCGTGCGTGCCTCGGTGGCATAGGGGTCGGCGGCCGTGATGTTGTCCAGGGCGGAGTAGCCCCAGCCCTGCGCGCAGGCGTACTCGAAGCTGCTCCAGTTCACCCCGCGCGGCACGAACTGCCGGTCGGTGCGGGAGTCGACGAGGCGGTTGCCGTCGACGACCGGGTGGGGAGCGCCCGTGTCGGGCGCGCCGAAGGTGGCGATCGGGCTGCGCAGCTGGGTCCAGGCGACGCCGCCGGCGACGAGGAGGACGACGACGGCCAGCACGACCCAGCGCGCATGGCGCCACACGTGACGCATCGAGCCCCCCTCTTCCGTCCGGTTCAGCGTAATAGGTTGGCGACGTGAGCGAGACGGTATTCACCTATGCTGCGCCGGCCTTGAAGTTCGGCAGCGGGGCGAGTGCCGAGGTCGGCCACGACCTCGCGGCGTACGGCGCCCGCCGGGTGCTGCTCGTCACCGATCCGGGCGTCGCGGCGACCGGTCACCCCGCTCGGATCGCCGAGCAGGTCGCCACCCGCGGCATCGAGGTGACGACGTACGACGGCGTGCACGTCGAGCCGACCGACGACTCGCTGCGCGACGCCGTGGCGTTCGCCCGCGACGCGGGGCCGTTCGACGCGATCCTCGCCGTCGGCGGCGGCTCGTCGATCGACACCGCGAAGGCGGTCGACCTGCTCACGACCAACCCCGGCGACCTGATGGACTACGTGAACCTCCCGGTCGGTCGCGGGCGGGCCCCGTCGGAGCCGCTGCTGCCCCTGGTCGCCGTCCCGACGACCACCGGCACCGGCTCGGAGAGCACCACGATCTGCGTGCTCGACGTGCTGTCGCTGCACGTCAAGACCGGCATCAGCCACCCCGCGCTGCGGCCGACCCTCGCGGTCGTCGACCCCCGGCTCACGCTCACCCAGCCGACGCAGGTGACCGCGGCCGCCGGCATGGACATCCTCTGCCACGCGCTCGAGAGCTGGACCGCACGGTGGTACGCCGACTTCGACGCCAAGCGGCCCGAGGACCGGGTGCCCTACTGCGGGGCCAACCCGATCGCCGACCTGTGGTCCGAGCGGGCGCTCACCCTGCTGGCCGGCGTCTTCCGCGACGCGGTCCGCGACGGCTCGGACCTGGCCGCGCGCGAGCAGATGGCGATGGCGGCCACCTTCGCCGGCCTGGGCTTCGGGAACGCCGGCGTGCACCTCCCGCACGCCAACGCGTACCCGATCGCGGGGCGGGTGCGGGACTACCGGCCCGAGGGCTACCCGGAGGTGATGGTGCCGCACGGGATGGCGGTCTCGCTCACGGCGCCGGAGGCGTTCCGGTTCACCTTCGAGGCGGCGCCCGAGCGGCACGTCCGGGCGGCCCGGCTGCTCGACCCCTCGGTCGAGCCCGGACCCGACGCCCTGCCCACGGTGCTCACGGCGCTGATGCGCGACATCGGGCTGCCGAACGGGCTCGCCGAGGTCGGCTACGGCGACGCCGACGTCGACGACCTCGTGGCCGGCGCCCTCCAGCAGGAGCGGTTGCTCGCGACCGCCCCGCGCCGTCCCACCGACGAGGACCTGGCCTCGGTCTTCCGGCGCTCGATGGAACACTGGTGACGTGACGTCCACCCCCGATCTCGTCGGTGCGCTGCGTGTCCGCGGGGTCACCGACGTCGACGACTCGGTGCTGGCGCGGGCGCTCTACTCCTCCGACGCGTCGCTCTACCGGGTCGTCCCGCAGGTGGTCGTGCGGCCGCGCCACGCCGACGAGCTCGACGCGGTCCTCGACGCGTCCGCGGAGACCGGGGCGCCGGTGACGATGCGCGGCGCCGGGACGTCGATCGCCGGCAACGCCGTGGGCACCGGGATCGTCGTCGACACCCGCCGGCACCTCGACCGGGTCGTGTCGATCGACCCCGAGGCGCGCACCGCCGTGGTCCAGCCGGGGGTCGTGCACGCCGACCTGCAGCGGGCCGCCGCCCCGCACGGGCTGCGCTTCGGCCCCGACCCCTCGACCCACACCCGCTGCACGATCGGCGGGATGATCGGCAACAACGCCTGCGGCTCGCGGGCCCTCGGCTACGGCCGCACCGTGGACAACATGGTGTCCCTCGACGTCGCCTACGGCCCGGGTGCCACCGACGTCGCCGCCCGGCTGGGCGTGCTGGTCGACGAGCACCTCGCCCACGTCCGCACCGGCTTCGGACGGTTCTCGAGACAGGTCAGCGGCTACTCGCTGGAGCACCTGCTGCCCGAGCACGGCCGCTCCGTCGACCGGTTCCTCGCCGGCTCGGAGGGCACCCTCGCCGTGGTCCGCCAGGCCACCGTGCGGCTGGTCGACGACACCGTCGAGCGGCAGCTGGTGGTGCTCGGCTACCCGTCGATGATCGAGGCGGCCGACGCCGTACCGGCCCTCCTCGCGGCGACCGGGGGCGCGATGGTGGCGTGCGAGGGCCTCGACGCGCGCATCGTCGACCTGGTGCGGGCACGGGGCGGGTCGGTGCCGGAGCTGCCCCCGGGGGCGGGCTGGCTCTTCGTCGAGGTGGTCGACGCCGGGTTGGTCGCGCGCGTGGTCGAGGAGGCCGGGGCCCTCGGGCACCGGGTGGTCACCGAGGGCGCGGAGTCGGCAGCGCTGTGGCGGATCCGCGAGGACGGGGCCGGCCTCGCGGCGCGGTCGCTGTCCCGGCCGGCGTACTCGGGTTGGGAGGACGCGGCCGTGCCGCCGGAGCGGCTCGGCGCCTGGCTGCGGGACTTCGACGAGCTGCTGCGCGACCACGACCTCGACGGCGTGCCCTACGGCCACTTCGGCGACGGCTGCGTGCACGTGCGCATCGACTTCCCCTTCCAGGTCCGGCCGGGCGACGACGCTCGCGCGTCGTTCCGCGAGTTCCTCACCGCCTGCGCCCTCAAGCTGCGCGACCACGGCGGGTCCCTGTCCGGCGAGCACGGCGACGGCCGGGCGCGCTCGGAGCTGCTGCCGCTGATGTACGACGAGCAGTCGATCGCCCTCTTCGGCGCGGTCAAGGCGATCTGCGACCCCCGGAACCTGCTCAACCCGGGCAACATCGTCGACCCACGCCCGCTCGACGCCGACCTCCGACCGGCGCGGCCCCGGCCGGCGATCCCGCTCGCCGACTCCGTGCACCGCTGCACGGGCGTCGGCAAGTGCGTGGCGCCGCGCACCGGCGGGGTGATGTGCCCGTCCTACCTGGCCACCGGGGAGGAGAAGGACTCCACCCGGGGCCGCTCCCGGGTGCTCCAGGAGGCGCTGGACGGCACGCTCGTCCAGGGCCTGGCCGACCCTGCCGTGCACGAGGCGCTCGACCTCTGCCTGGCCTGCAAGGGCTGCGCGTCGGACTGCCCGACCGGGGTGGACATGGCGACCTACAAGGCCGAGGCGCTGCACGCGACCTACGACGGGCCGGGCAGCGCGCGCCGGCCGCGCAGCCACTACCTGCTCGGCCGGCTGCCCCGGTGGGCACGGCTGGCGGCGCCGATGGCGCCGGTCGCGAACCGGATGATGCGGCTCGGGCCGGTCGCCCGGCTGGCGAAGGCGACCGCGGGGATCGACCACCGGCGCTCGATCCCGGCGTTCGCCCCGCGCACGCTGCGCCGCACGGTGGGCGTCCCCGACCGGGTGCCGGACGTGTGGATCTGGGCCGACTCCTTCACCGACCACTTCTTCCCGGCGAACGCGCTGGCCGCGATCCGCTTCCTGGAGTCGGTGGGCGTGACCGCGCGGGTCATCGCCGACGACGCCTGCTGCGGCCTGACCTGGATCACCACCGGTCAGCTCGACCAGGCCCGGACCATCCTGGAGCGGACGGTCCGCACGCTCACGCCGTACGTCGAGTCCGGCGTGCCGGTCGTCGGCCTGGAGCCCTCCTGCCTGGCGACCCTGCGCAGCGACGCCGAGGAGCTGACCGGCTCCGCGGTCGGGGTGCTCACGTTCGCCGAGCTGCTCGAGCGGCTCGACGTGCCGATCCCGTCGCTCGCGGGCGTCGAGGTGGTCGCGCAGCCGCACTGCCACCACGCGTCGGTGCTGGGCTGGGCCGCGGACCGCCGGCTGCTGGAGCGGGCCGGGGCCACCGTCACCCAGGTCGCGGGCTGCTGCGGGCTGGCCGGCAACTTCGGGATGGAGAAGGGCCACTACGACGTGTCGGTCGCGATCGCGGAGACCCACCTCCTGCCCGCGGTCCGGTCCCACCCGGACGCCGTCGTGCTCGCCGACGGGATGTCCTGCCGGGTGCAGCTCGACGACCTGGCCGGTGTCCCCACGATGCACCTCGCCGAGCTCCTGGAATCTAGGCTGGAGGCGTGAAGCCCCGCCACCGCAACCTCGTCATCCCGGTCGCGCTCGCGGGCATCCTGCTCATCGTGGTGATCGCGAGCGTGTGGCGGTGAGCGAGCCGCTCCTGCGGGCGCTGAACCGGATGCGCAGCCTGATCCTGGACCCCGACGTCCTGGTCAAGGCGGTCGCGTCGGGCCGGCAGAAGGGCGAGCAGCCGACCTGGCGGCGGGCAGAGCTGCGCTACGTCGACCTCAAGGCCGGCCGGCACCTGCAGGTCGTCACCTACGACGCCACGCAGGCCTTCACGTCCAACCACGTCGCCCCGTCCGACGGGTCGACCGCAGCCCGGGACGCGGTCGACGAGCTGCTCGACCAGCCCTTCGCGAGCTGGCACGTCGAGACCACGACGCAGACCCACCAGCTGCGGGTCACCAAGAAGCTCGAGGCGGTCGTGCACACGACCGACCGCGCGGCGCCCGTCGAGGCCGAGCGCGCCCACGACCGCGACAAGTCCCGGCTGCTGCCCGAGGACGACCCGGTCTTCGTGGCGCTCGGGATCTCCGACCAGGAGGGCCGGCTCAAGCCGAGCCGGCAGGCGAAGTACCGCCAGGTCGAGGAGTTCCTGCGCCTGCTGGACAGCTCGATCACCGACGCGTTCGACAAGGGACGCCTGCGGCGCCCGACCGCCGACGACCCGCTGCGCATCGCCGACCTCGGCTGCGGCAACGCCTACCTGACCTTCGCCGCCGACCGCTACCTCACGTCGGTGCGTGGGCTGCCGGTCCGCTTGGTCGGCGTCGACGTCAAGGAGCAGTCGCGCGACCACAACAGCGCGGTGGCCGCCGACCTCGGGGTGGCCGCCGAGTTCGTGGTCGGGACGATCGGCGGGGTCGAGCTCGACCCGGTGCCCGAGGTCGTGCTGGCGCTGCACGCCTGCGACACGGCGACCGACGAGGCCCTGGCCCAGGCGGTCGGCTGGGGCGCCAGACTCGTGCTCGCCGCGCCCTGCTGCCACCACGACGTGGCCGCCCAGCTGCGCAAGGCGCCGACCCCCTCGCCGTACGCGATGGTGACGCGGCACGGCATCCTGCGCGAGCGGCTGGCCGACACGCTCACCGACGCGCTGCGGGCGTCGCTGATGCGGCAGCAGGGCTACCGGGTCGACGTGGTGCAGTTCGTCGAGAGCCAGCACACGCCGCGCAACACGATGCTGCGTGCGGTGCGCACCGGTGCGCCGGTGAAGGGCGGCTCGGTGCGCAAGGAGTACGACGAGCTCGTCACGACCTGGGGTCTGCACCCGCGGCTGGCCGAGCTCCTGGGCTGATGCTGCTCGTCGACTTCGCCTTCTCCGACCCGGCGATCGTCGAGTCCAGCGGGCTGGTCGTCCGGGACGGGCTGTTCGTGACGGTCAACGACTCCGGCGACCGCGGCCGCGTCTTCACCGTCGACGGCTCCGGCGCGACGGTCGGCACGACCTCGTGGTCGCCGGCCCCGGTCGACGTCGAGGCCCTCGCGCCGGCCGGTCCGGGCGAGGTGTGGGTGGGAGACATCGGCGACAACACCGCGTCGCGGTCGTCGGTGACCGTGCTCCGGGTCCCCGTCGGTCCAGGTGACCGGACGGTGACGCCGCCGGCGTACACGCTCGTCTACCCCGACGGGGCCCACGACGCCGAGACGCTGCTCGCCGCCCCGGACGGCCGGCTCCTCGTCGTCACCAAGGACCTGCGCGGCGGCACGGTCTACGCCGCGCCGAGGCGGCTGTCGCCGCAGCAGCCCAACCGGCTGCGGCCGGTCGCCGACGCGCTGCCGTTCGCCACGGACGGGTCGTTCTTCCCCGACGGCCGGCACTACCTGGTCCGCGGCTACGCGGGCGCCGCCGCCTACACCTACCCGGGCCTGCGCGAGGTGGCGACCTTCGACCTGCCCGCGCAACCGCAGGGGGAGGGCATCGCGGTCGACGAGGACGGGTGGGTGCACGTCAGCAGCGAGGGGGAGCACAGCCGGGTGCTGCGGGTGGTGCCGGTCTCCGCCTGGGGCTGGCTGGAGCGCTCGGCCGGGTTTGTCGGGCGGGCGCTGCGGCTACTCCTCGGCCATGGTGCGGCTGCGTAGGACCTCTCCCGACCAGCCGGGGTGGACCCGGCGGCGGGCCGGTCGCGGCTTCGTCTACCTCGACCGCCACGGCGACCGGCTGCCTCCCGAGGACGTGGAGCGGATCCGCGCGCTGGTGATCCCGCCGGCGTGGAAGGACGTCTGGATCACGCCCTACCCGAACGGTCACCTGCAGGCCGTCGGCACCGACGACGCGGGACGGCGGCAGTACCTCTACCACCCGGAGTGGCGGACCCGGCGCGACGCGGAGAAGTTCGCCCGGATGCTGATGTTCGGCCGGGCGCTGACCAAGGCCCGCGAGCTCGTGCTCACCGACCTCGGTCGGGAGGGGATGCCGCTCGAGCGCGCCTGCGCGGCCGCCGTACGCCTGCTGGACCTCGGCTACTTCCGCATCGGCAACGACGTGTACGCCGACGAGAACGGGTCGTTCGGGCTCACCACGCTGGAGCGGCGGCACGTGCGCCGCCAGCAGGACCGCCTCGTGTTCACCTTCGTCGGCAAGTCGGGCGTCGACCACCGGATCGAGATCGACGACGTGACCGTGGTCGAGGCCATCGAGATCATGAGGCGGCGACGGGGTGAGGACCTGCGCCTGCTCGCCTACAAGCAGGGGCGGTCGTGGCGGTCGGTGCTGCCCGACCTGGTCAACGAGTACGTCCGCTCGTCGACGGGGCTGGAGGCCACGGCCAAGGACTTCCGCACCTGGCACGCCACCGTGCTCGCCGCCGCGGCGCTGGCCGAGACGCCGGAGCCCGGCCACACGAAGGCGTCGCGCAAGCGGGCGGTCTCCGGGGCGATGAAGGAGGTCGCGTCCTTCCTCGGCAACACCCCGACCCTGGCCCGCTCGTCCTACGTGGACCCTCGGGTCATCGAGGCCTACGAGGCGGGACGCACGATCTCGCGGGCCACCTCCCGCCGCTACGCGAACCCCGACGAGCGGCAGGCCGCGCTGGAGCGTGCGACGCTCACGCTGATCCGCGAGAGTTGACCCGTGGACGTCACGGTCGTGCAGGGCGACATCACGCAGCAGCGGGTGGACGCCGTCGTCAACGCCGCCAACCGGGCGATGCGCGGCGGTGGAGGGGTCGACGGGGCGATCCACCAGGCCGGCGGCCCGGCGGTGCTCGAGGACTGCGTCGCCCGCTTCCCGCACGGGCTCGCGACCGGCGCCGCCGGCTGGACCACGGCCGGTGCGATGGCCGCGCGGTGGGTGATCCACGTCGTCGGGCCGAACTGGACCGCGGGCGAGCGGGACCGCTCGCTGCTGCTGTCGTGCTACGCCGGCGCGCTCGAGGTCGCCGACTCGCTGGGTGCGTCGACGGTGGCCTTCCCGCTCGTCTCCGCCGGCATCTACGGCTGGCTGCGCGAGGACGCGATCGCCGCCCCGCTCGAGGTCTTCGGGTCGGTCGCGACGTCGGTCACCGAAGCCCGGATCGTCGCCTACGACCAGGCGACCTACGAGCAGGTGCGTGCGGCTGCCGAGGGCCCGCGGTGACGACGCTGCCGGCGGCGTACGACCTGACCGGTCGCGTCGTCCTGGTCACCGGGGCGGGCGCCCCCGACGGCATCGGCGCCGCGTGCGCGCGGCTGCTGGGCTCGCTGGGCGCCTCGGTGGCGGTGGCCGCCACGACGGGCCGGGTCGCGGAGCGGGCGGCCGAGCTGGAGGCGGTCGGCGTGGGCTCGGTCGGCGTGGTCGCGGACCTGACCGACCCGCGCGAGGTCGAGCGCGCGGTCGCGGAGGTCACCGCGGCGCTCGGCGCGCCGACGGTGTTGGTCAACAACGCCGGCATGACCAGCGTTTCGTCCCCGGGCACGTCCGGCCGCCTCTCCGACGTGGGGTACCACGAGTGGCGCGCCTCGATCGCGCGCAACCTGGACACCGCCTACCTGGTGACCCGGGCCGTGCTCCCCGGCCTGGTGGCCGCACGCTGGGGCCGGGTGGTCATGGTCGCGTCCGTGACCGGACCGGTGATGGCGATGCGCGGCGAGGCGGCGTACGCCGCGGCGAAGGCGGGCCTGGTCGGGCTGGCCCGGTCGGTCGCCGTCGACCACGCGGGCGACGGCGTCACCGCCAACGCCGTCGCGCCCGGCTGGATCGCCACCGGCAGCCAGACCGAGGACGAGGCCCGCCAGGGCACCGTGGTGCCGACGGGGCGCAGCGCCACGCCCGAGGAGGTGGCTGCGGCTGTCGGCTTCCTCTGCTCGCCGGGTGCCTCCTACGTCACCGGTCAGTGCCTGGTCGTCGACGGCGGCAACAGCGTCGCCGAGGAGCGCGGCTGACCGTCGCGCGGGGTCATGTCGGCTGCGGCTCCCGGAGGACGCCCCGGGCCCGGCTGGGACTGGTGCCGAACCAGCGGGTGCAGCTGCGCGAGAAGACGCTCTGCTCGGTGTAGCCGAGGAGGTGGGCGATGTGGGTCAGTGGCAGGTCGGTGTCGCGCAGCAGGTGGACGGCCTCCTCGCGCCGGGTGTCGTCGACCAGCTGCTGGTAGGTCGTCCCCTGGACGGCGAGCTGGCGCTGGAGGCTGCGCGGGTGGACGGCGAGCTGGACGGCCACCTGCTCGAGGCTGAGGCCCCCGGTCGGGAGCAGTCGTCGGATCGTCGTGGTCACGGGGGTCTGGTCGCCCGGGTCCACCGGGATCGTGTGCCCGGCGAGGTAGCGCAGGGCCAGCTGGTGCACCGCGACGTCGTCGGACACCGGCAGGTCGAGGACCTCGCGGCGGAGCAGGAAGCCGTGGTCGTCGGCGTTGAAGCGCACGGGGCAGCCGAAGTAGTCGGCGTACGCCGCCGGGTCGCCCACGGGCCCGTGGCGCAGGAGCACCGCGGTCGGGGTGAAGGACTCGCCGGCCAGGGCGCGGAACACGCGCAGGGACACCCCGAGGCCGAGCTCGGCGGTCTGGGCGTGCGGAAGGGTGTGCTGGGTCCGCAGCGCCCACTCGAAGCTCGCGAGGCGCTCCTCGGGTCGGGGGTCCACGCGGGCGAGGAGCTCAGGGGAGTAGCTGGCCATGTGCTGGTCGATGGCGCCCAACGCGGCACCGACGGTGGACGACGAGCGAGCGGCGATGCCGAGCGCCCCGAGGATCTCGATGCCCTGCCGCAGCGCGAGACGGCGCCCGAACTCGGGGGCGCCGGTCGCCCGTGCGGCACTCTCCATCAGCACCAGCACCCGCCGGGTCTCGATCAGGCTGTCACCGTCGCCGACCGCGGCCGGGTCGATGCCGGCCTCTCCCAGCAATCCCCACGGGTCGGAGCCCAGCTCCTCGACGAGCTCGCTGAAGCCCTGCAGGGAGGACCCGCGCACGGTGGACATGTCGCACAGCGTCAAGAACCTGTCGCCTGAGGTCAAGACCGCGCCCGTCCGGCCTGGTGAGGATGACGGCCGGGAGGAGTCGCTGTGCCACGCACGATGATCCGCGTCGACGGCGCGGTCGCCGCGCAGCTCGAGCGCGAGCTGGCGAGCCGAGGAGTCGCGTTGACCGTCCGGACCGAGGAGCCCGCGACGACGATCACCGGTGACCTCCACGGCGCGGCCGAGCTCGCCGCGGTCCTCGACCGGCTGCGGACGCTCGGCGTGGGAGTCCACCAGGTCGTCTGGGTCGCCGGACGGGGTCCGCAGACGTAGTCGGCGCCGGGGTGGGTACCGCCCAGCCATGACCAGCGAACCTCTCGAGCACGACCAGGACTCCGACCCGCCCACCCCGGACGGCGAGGAGCCGGACCAGAAGCAGCTGGGACCGGACGCCGAGCCGGGCGCCGATCCCGATCCGGACCTCAGCGAGTAGTGACCGCCGTGCAGAGGTCATGACCGCAGGCGGCCCCAGCCGGTGCGGTTGGCATAGGGGATGAGCGCCAGGGCCACGACGACGAACGGCAGCGCGAGGTCGAGTTCGCTGATGGCCGACGACTGCCAGGTGATCCCGTCGGCGAGGCCGCCGATGCGCGCGACGTCGTTGGACAGGCCGTGCATGGCCACCGCCAGCAGGGTCGCCTGGCCGGCGCGCGCCCAGAAGAAGGTCATCACGACCGAGATCGCGACCAGCTTGACGGTGAACGCACCCAGGTAGGCCAGCCCTCCGCCGAGCCCGTAGTCGACGAAGGCGTCGTACTTGACCGGGAAGTGCCAGGTCGCCCAGGCCAGGCCCACCAGCACCGACGCCGCGACCGGGCCGTGGGAGCGCAGCAGGACCGGGAGCGCGAACCCGCGCCACCCGTTCTCCTCGAGGAGTGCTCCGGCGTCGAGGAACATGGCGACCGGTAGCAGCGCGAGCATGCTCCCCGAGAGGCGCCAGGTGAGGTCGTCGGGCACGAAGGCCCGGTGCAGCAGGCCGCTGGCGAGGTTGCAGGCGGTGAAGACGACCACGACCACCAGCCAGATCCGCAGGCCGGTGCGGGCGCCCACCTCCGGCGACCACGGCCGGAACCGACGCCCCACGACCCGCACGAGGCGGCGTCCGCCGCGGACGCCGGCGACGAGGAGGACGGCGAGGTCCGGCGCGGCCACCTGGGCGAGCGCGAGCAGCACCCCGACGAGGGCCGCCGGGTAGGCGACCACGACGCGAGCCGCGGTGACGAGGTCGGAGCCGAAGTCGAGGCCCGCGCGGTCCAGGCCGGTCTCGATCGCCGCGTCCGCCCCGGTCAGCAGGAACGCGACCCCCAGCAGCACCTCCAGCGTGACGGCCAGCGCCCAGAAGAGCAGCACCGGGCGACGAGGGAGCTCGACGCCGTCCAGCGACGGCCGGGCTCCCGGCCCCGCGGACCTCCGCATGCCCAGAGCGTGGACCCGCCCCAGCCCTCGCGCCATCGGGGTCAGCCCTGGTCTGCCCCGGAGGTCGACCGTGAGGGCCGGCCACGCCGGTCGCGGTGCAGCAGCCCGGGTGTCGCCGAACTTGTCGACGTAAACCATCGCTTGTCGGCCGAAGTATTCGACGACAAGCGATGGTTTACCCGGTCGACCGGGTAAACCAGCACCGGCTGACGCCCGGGGGCTCAGAGGTGGTCGACGACCCAGTCGATGCAGTGCGTGAGCGCCTCGACGTCGGCGGGGTCGACGGCGGGGTACATGGCGATCCGCAGCTGGTTGCGGCCCAGCTTGCGGTAGGGCTCGGTGTCGACGACGCCGTTCGCGCGGAGGACGGCGGCGACGCGGGAAGCGTCGACGGAGTCCTCGAAGTCGACGGTGCCGATCACCAGCGAGCGGTGGGCGGGGTCCTCGACGTACGGGAAGGCGTACGGCGACTTCTCCGCCCACGTGTAGAGCATGTCGGAGGAGGCCGTGGTGCGGGCGACCATCGCGTCGAGCCCGCCGGCGGCGTTCATCCAGTCCAGCTGCTCGGCCATGAGGAACAGCGTGGCGATCGACGGGGTGTTGTAGGTCTGGTTCTTCTGCGAGTTGTCGATCGCGGTCGGCAGGTCGAAGAACGCCGGGACGTGCCGACCCGAGCCCGCGATCGACGCCGCGCGCTCGAGGGCGGCCGGCGAGAAGAGCCCGATCCACAGTCCGCCGTCGGAGGCGAAGCACTTCTGCGGCGCGAAGTAGTAGACGTCGGCCTCGCGCACGTCGACCGGCAGGCCGCCCGCGCCGGAGGTGGCGTCGACCAGCACGAGCGCGTCCGATGCCGCGCCCTCGGGCCGCACCACCGGCGCCATCACGGCCGTGGACGTCTCGTTGTGCGCCCACGCGTAGACGTCCACGCCGTCCTCGGCGACCGCGACCGGCGCCGACCCCGGCTCGCTCGTGATCACCGAGGGGTCGGCGAGCCACGGCGCCGCCGCGGCGGCCGCGGCGAACTTCGAGGAGAACTCACCGAAGGACAGGTGCTGGCTCCTCTCGCGGATCAGTCCGAAGGTGGCGACGTCCCAGAACGCCGTCGCGCCCCCGTTGCCGAGGACCACCTCGTAGCCGTCCGGGAGCGAGAACAGCGCGGTCAGCCCCGACCGCACCCGTCCCACCAGGTCCCGGACCGGGGCCTGGCGGTGCGAGGTGCCCATGAGCGTCGTGCCGGTGGCGGCCAGGGCGTCGAGGTGGGAGGTCTGGATCTTGGACGGACCGGCCCCGAACCTCCCGTCGGCGGGGAGGAGGTCGTGGGGGATCTTCGGCGCGTCGGTCACGGTCCCTATTCTGGCAGCCGCACATCCACACTCTCGGGAGACGAACAGATCATGAGCAACCGCACACCCGCCCAGACGCTCCTGCTCGTCGTGGGGGTCCTGCTGCTCCTCGCCGGCCTCGCCTGCGTCGTCGTCGGCTTCGCCGGCTTCGCGAACGCCGACCCGGGGATGGACGACAACACGCCGATCTTCCTCTTCGCCGGCGGCGGTCTCGCCGCCGTGGTCGGCTTCGGCATCATCGCGTTCACCCGCGCCTCGATCCTGATGGGTGACGGTGGCTACACCCGGATCACCGTCGAGCACGGCCGCCGACCCGACGAGCCGCCGGCCGGCCCCTCGGTCGACTGAGCCCTACGCCCGACGCCTGGCGAGCACGGCGTAGCGCTCGTCGTCGATCCGCCCGCCCCAGTAGCCCTCGTCGGGCAGCGGGGTCACCGTCGCGTCCAGCCCGGCCCCCTCGACGAGCGCGACCGTCCGGTCGGCGGTCAGGCCCGCGCCGGTCGACCAGTCACCCTCGATGAGCACCACCCGGCCGTCGGGGACGAGCAGGTCGACCCACCGCGCCAGGACGCCCGCCGGGTCGGGGAGGGCCCAGAGCACGTGGCGGCACAGCACCACGTCGTACGACGCCGCCGGCAGCGGCGGGTCCGCGGCGTCGCCCACGGTGAAGGTGACGCCGGGGAAGGTCCCCGCCTTGGCGCAGGCCCGGCGGACCATCTCGGGGGAGAAGTCGACGCCGTCGACCTCGTGGGCGTCCTCGGCGAGGAGCAGCGCGAGCGTGCCGGTGCCGCAGCCCAGGTCGGCGATGCGGGAGGGGATCGGCGGCACCAACGAGCGCAGCAGGCTCTGCCACGCGGCCCGGACCACCGGGTCGTGGAGACCGTGGTCGGGCTCCTGGTCGAAGGTCTCCGCCTCGACGTCCCACAGCTCACTGTCCCGAGATGACACGTGCCGACCCTACGTCCTGGGCCCGTACGGTGGGACGGTGCTGCTGCCTCCGAAGGTCGCCCACGGCGTCGCCGACGGTTCGGTGACGCTCGCGTTCCGGCGCTGGCGCCGTCCCGACGTCCGGGTGGGGTCGCAGTTCCGCACCGTCGCCGGCGTGGTCCGGGTCGACGGCGTCGAGGTGGTCGAGCAGGTCACCGACGACGACGCCCGCCGCGCCGGCTGGCCCGACGCGGCCCGGCTGCTGCGACAGCTCGACAAGGTCGGCGAGGGCTTGCCGACCTACCGTGTCGCCCTGTCCTGGGCCGGGCCCGACCCCCGGGTCGCCCTGCGGGAGGACGCCGACCTCTCCGACGCGGACGTCGCGGCGATCGATGCCCGGCTCGAGCGGCTGGACCGGGCGAGCAGCCACGGTCCCTGGACGACCGCCACCCTCGACGTGATCCGGCGCCGGCCGCACACCCGGGCACCGGACCTCGCCGCGGAGCTCGGCCGGGAGCGCGACCCGTTCAAGATCGACGTCCGCAAGCTGAAGAACCTCGGCCTCACCCAGAGCTTCGACGTCGGCTACGACCTCTCCCCGCGCGGTCGTGCCTACCTCGAACGGACCACGCGCGGGTCGCACCCGGCGTAGGCTCGACGGCCATGCGACTCGGGATCGCCGTCCTCCTGGCCACGCTCCTCCTCGGGCCGGCCGCCGCGTCCGCCCAGACCCCGATCGAGGGGTACGCGTCGTACGACCCCGGGACCAGGTGCCACCCGCGGCCCCTCCCGGGCACCGTGCTCCTGGCCCGAGCGGTGGTGCACCGGTACGGCGGCGCCCTGGTCGCGACGTCCCGGGCCTGCCGGCGCCACCCGACCTCGGAGCACCAGACGGGCCGCGCCTTCGACTGGGGCGCCGACGTGCGCCGGCCGGCCGACCGCGAGCGGGTCCAGGCGCTGCTCGACCGGCTGTTCGCGACCGACGCGGCCGGCAACGCCGACGCGTGGGCGCGCCGGGCCGGAGTCATGTACGTGATCTGGAACGACCGGATGTACCCGGCCTGGACCCACTTCGAGCCCGAGCCCTACCTCGCCTCCAGCTGCCCGACGCGCCGGCGCTGCTCGGCCACCCTCCGCCACCGCGACCACGTGCACGTGTCGCTGAGCAGGCGTGGCGCCCGAGGCCTCACCAGCTGGTACCCGGGCCGGTCGTCCCGGCCCCGGCCGGGACCGGCGACCCTGTCGCCCGGCCCCACCCGGTCCTAGCCTGGAAGGACCATCAGCGCCCGTCGCCGCAGTCGCGGCTGCGGCGTTCCCGGGGGCGGCCCTCGTGCAAGGGGGCACCCGATGTCACGCAGGTCCCTGCTGGGTGCGGCGATCGCCGCGCTGCTCCTGCCGGTGAGCGCGGTGCCGGCCGGCGCCCGAGCGGTGCCGCCGCAGCCGGTGGTGCACAGCCGCGGGGTCGCGTGGTTGACCCCGATCAGGGTCGGCCAGGTGGTCGGGGTGGCCACGGTGCGGCGCACCTACGTCGCGACCGGTGCCGGCCGGTGGCAGGTGGCCGCCGCCGTCCCCGGCTTCCGCACGACCGTGCGGCCGCGGACGCTCACCAGCACGCACAGCGGTCAGCGGGTCCGGCTCCAGCTCGTCTTCGTGCGTCGTACGGCACGCCTCGGTGCGTGGAGCCGCGGTCTGGTGCGGTTCGAGGGGTCGAGCTCCCTGCGCGCCCGGGTCGCGCTGCGGCCCGTGGGCGCCCTCGTGCCCACGGTCGACCGGCTGGTGGGCACCTCGGGCGACGAGACGTTCCCGGTCCGCGGTGGCGTCGACCGGACCGTGCCGGTGTCGGTCTCCGGGCTGGTCCAGCCCTGGACGTTCTTCCCGGTGCTCACCGCGGGCGCCTCGCACTTCCGCTGCCTGCCGGCCGGTCCGGCGACCCGGGCCCTGCGCGTCGACCTCTCCGCGAGCGACCCGACCGCCGACCTCGACCTCTTCGTGTACGCGGCCACGAACTGCGACCCGGGCACGCGAGGGCTGCTCGTCGCCTCGAGCCACCGGACGCGGAGCACCGAGCGGGTGGTGATGCTGAGGCCGGACCCGGGTGCCTACATCGTCGAGGTGCGGGCCGACGACACGGGCACCGGGAGCGACGTGACCGGGATCCTCCAGCTCATCGACGTCGAGGCGGGTGCCGGGTGGGGCGACCTCGCGGTGTCGCCGAACCCCGTGCCGCTGCGCACGGGGCGGACCTCGATGCTCCACCTGACCTGGTCGGGCCTCCCGACCGAGCACTTCTGGTTCGGGCTGGTCCAGCCGGCCGGTGCTCCGGCCCCGATGTGGGTCGACCTCCTGACCTGACCCCGGTCGTGCGGTCAGGCGGCGCGGGCGGTCCGGCGGGCCCGCCTGTCCTGCAGCCGCCGCTGCTTGGCGACGAAGCGGATGGAGGACCGTTGCACGAAGCCCGGGAAGAACCGCCCGAGACGCCACGCGACCCGCGCGGTGCGTGGCGTCACCAGCATCGCCCGGTCGTCGGCGACCGCGTCGAGCACCTGGGCCGCGAAGACGTCCGGGTCCAGCGGGTGCCGCACGCCCTGGCCCTTCAGGTAGTAGTCGCGGCCGTGGAACCTCCCGACGTGCCCCTTGTCCAGGATCGGGGTGTCCACCGCGGAGGGACACACGACCGTCACCCCGACGCCCTTCGCGGCGGCCTCCGAGCGCAGCGCGAGCGAGAGGCCCACGACGGCGTGCTTGGTCATCACGTAGGACGTGATCAGGCCGGCCGCCATCAGCCCGCCCATCGAGGCGGTGTTGACGATCTGACCCCCCGAGACGCCGGTGCCGCGGCGAGCGACCATCCGGGGGTACGCCGCCGCGACGCCGTGCACCACGCCGCGGATGTTGACGTCGATGATCGCGTTCCACTGGTCGAGGGTGAGGTCCTCGGTCTCCGCGCCGAAGGTGATGCCGGCGTTGTTGAACATCAGGTCGGGGTCGACCTCGTCGACCAGCTCCCGGACGGCGTCGGCGTCGGTGACGTCGAGGGTGACCGCCCGCGCGCCGATCGGGTCGGCGACCCGGGCGGCGGCGGCGCCGTCGAGGTCGGCGCAGACCACCTCGGCCCCGGCGGCGGCGAGGGCGCGCGAGAGCGACGCCCCGATGCCGGAACCGGCGCCGGTGACGATCGCCCGCTTGTCGCGGAAGTGCGACCCGAGATCGGCTCGGGTCACCCGGCCCACTCGTCGCGCCAGCCCTCGACGGCCGAGGCCGGCCGCGTGGACGGGCCCGTGTAGACCGCGGAGGGCCGGATCAGCCGGCCGGTGCGCTTCTGCTCCAGGATGTGGGCCGACCAGCCGCCGGTGCGGGCACAGGTGAACATCGAGGTGAACATGTTCGCCGGCACGTCGGCGAAGTCCAGCACGATCGCGGCCCAGAACTCGACGTTCGTCTCCAGGACCCGGTCCGGCCGCCGCTCGCGGAGCTCGGCGAGCGCTGCCTTCTCCAGCGCCTCGGCGACCTCGTAGCGCGGCGCGTCCAGCTCGCGCGCGGTGCGGCGCAGCACCCGGGCGCGCGGGTCCTCGGCCCGGTAGACCCGGTGCCCGAAGCCCATCAGCCGCTCGCCGTTGTCGAGCAGCTCCTTGACGTACGGCGCCGCGTCGCCCCGCTTCTCGACCTCCTCGATCATGCCGAGCACCCGCGAGGGGGCACCGCCGTGCAGCGGCCCGCTCATCGCACCGATCGCCCCGGAGAACGCCGCCGCGACGTCCGCGCCGGTCGAGGTGATCACCCGGGCGGTGAACGTCGAGGCGTTCATGCCGTGCTCGGCCGCGGAGCTCCAGTAGGCGTCGATCGCCTTGACGTGCAGCGGATCGGCCTCGCCGCGCCAGCGGATCAGGAACTTCTCGGCGAGCGTCGCGCCCTTGTCGACCTCGCTCTGCGGCACGACGTGCGTCCCCAGGCCGCGAGCCGACTGGGCGGCGTACGACAAGATCATGACGGCGACGCGCGACAGGTCCAGGCGGGCCTGCTCGTCGCTGATGTCGTAGGTCTGGCCCATGCCGAGCATCGGCGCGAGCATCGCGACCGACGCCTGGACGTCCGCGCGCACGTCGCCGGTGTGGATGGCGATGTTGTAGGGCTCCGCCGGCGGCAGGCCGGGGGAGTAGGACCCGTCGACGAGCAGGCCCCAGACGTTCTCGAAGGGGACGCGGCCGACGATCTCCTCGATGTCGACGCCCCGGTAGCGCAGGGCCGAGCCCTCCTTGTCCGGCTCGGCGATCTCCGTCTCGAAGGCGACGACGCCTTCCAACCCGTGGTGTACCTCAGTCACGGTGCGCAGTCTAGGCGCGGGTCTAGGGTCGAGGTCATGGACCTCGCAGCACTGCGTCAGGAGTACGAACGGGCCGGGCTCGACGAGGCGGACCTGGCGCCCGACCCGATCACGATGTTCGAGCGGTGGATGGCGGAGGCGGTGGACGCCGGGCTGCACGACCCGAACGCGATGGTCGTCTCGACCGTGGACGGGGCCGGCGCACCCTCGTCGCGGATGGTGCTGCTCAAGGGCGTCGGGGAGACCGGCTTCGTGTTCTTCACCAACACCGCCTCGCGCAAGGGCGCGGAGCTGGCCGGGAACCCGCGCTGCGCGCTGCTCTTCCCGTGGCACCCGCTGGAGCGGCAGGTCCGGGTGGAGGGGGTCGCGACACCGCTGCCGCGTCCGCAGGTCGAGGCCTACTTCGCCTCCCGTCCGCGCGGCTCGCGGCTCGGTGCCTGGGCGTCGCCCCAGTCCCAGGTCACGACCCGGGAGGAGCTGGCCGAGGCCTACGCCGCCGCCGAGGCGCGCTACCCCGACGAGGTCCCGGTCCCCGACGCCTGGGGTGGGTACGCCGTGGCGCCCGAGGTCGTCGAGTTCTGGCAGGGTCGCCCCGGCCGGATGCACGACCGCCTCGTCTACCGCCGCGACCCGGACGGCGGCTGGGCGACCGAGCGCCTCGCGCCGTAGGGCTCGACACCACCCGCGGGGACAGCAGGACGGAAACCCAGTTGTGAGTGAGTGCTCACTCACTTATGCTCGGTCTCGTGGACACCAAGAGGGAGCGCGCGCGGCCGCTGTCGCCCGACGAGCGGCGCGAGGCGCTGGTCGCCGCGACCCGGCCGCTGCTCTACGAGCACGGGCGGGCCGTCACCAGCAGGCAGATCGCGGAGGCCGCCGGGGTGGCCGAGGGGACGATCTTCCGGGTCTTCGACTCCAAGGAGGAGCTCGTCGACGCGGCCATCGAGAGCGCGTTCGCGCCCGGTGACCTCGAGCGCCGGATCCAGGAGATCGACCCCGACCAGCCGTTGCGCGACCGCCTGCTCCGCCTGGCGTCGATCCTCCAGCAGCGGTTCCTCGCGACCTTCACCCTGATGCAGAAGGTGGGCCTGGTCGGTCCGCCCCAGCACCTGCGCGACCACGCCGCACACGAGATGTGGCGGGCCCGGCTCGGCGGCCTGATGGTCGGCGTGGTCGGGCCGGACGCCGACCAGCTGTCGGTGCCGCCGGAGCACCTCGTCCACGTGCTGCGCCTGCTCACCTTCGCCGGCAGCCACCAGCACATCGCCGACGGGCGCCTGCTGACCCCCGACCAGATCGTCGACACCGTCCTGCACGGTCTCCTCAAGGAGAACCCCTGATGCTCCTCCGTCTGCTCCGCGAGCGGCTCGCACCGTACAGGACCTGGCTCGCGCTCGTCGTGCTGTTCCAGTTCATCGGCGTGGTGGCGATGCTCTACCTGCCGAGCCTGAACGCCGACATCATCGACTACGGCGTCGTCACCGGTGACACGGGCTACATCCTGCGCACCGGCGGGGAGATGCTGGCGATCTCGCTGGTCCAGATCGTCTGCTCCGTGCTCGCCGTCTGGTTCGGCGCGCGCACCGCGATGTCCTTCGGCCGGGACGTGCGCCGCGACCTCTTCGGGCGGGTGGGCGAGTTCTCCGCCCGCGAGGTGCAGGACTTCGGCGCACCGTCGCTGATCACCCGCAGCACCAACGACGTCCAGCAGGTCCAGATGATGGTGCTGATGGCCTGCACCATCGCGGTTTCCTCGCCGATCATGCTGGTCGGCGGCGTGTTCATGGCGCTGCGCGAGGACCTCGGGCTGGCGTGGATCCTGGCGGTCGCCGTGCCGGCGCTGTTCTTGAGCGTCGCCTTCGTGGTCAGCCGGATGGTGCCGAGCTTCCGGGCCATGCAGTCGCGCATCGACGAGGTCAACCGGGTGCTCCGCGAGCAGATCACCGGCATCCGGGTGGTCCGGGCGTTCGTGCGGGAGCCCTACGAGTCCCAGCGGTTCGGCAAGGCCAACGACGACCTCACCGAGGTCGCCGTGCGGGCGGGTCGCTGGATGGCGACGATGTTCCCGCTCGTGATCCTGGTCGTGAACGTCTCGAGCGTCGCGGTCATCTGGTTCGGCGGCCACCGCATCAACGACGGCGAGATGTTGCCCGGCGCGATGACGGCGTTCCTCTCCTACCTGATGCAGATCCTCATGTCGATCATGATGGCGACGTTCATGCTGATGATGATCCCGCGCGCGTCCGTGTGCGGCGACCGGATCATGGAGGTCCTCGACACCGACACCTCGGTCCGGCCGCCGGTCGACCCGGTGGCGCCGGACCCGGCACTGCGCGGTCACCTCGCGCTCGAGGACGTCACGTTCGCCTACCCGGGCGCCGAGGCGCCGGTCCTGTCGGAGGTCTCCTTCGAGGCCGGCCCCGGCCAGACCGTGGCGGTCATCGGGTCGACCGGCGCCGGCAAGAGCACCCTGGTCAACCTCGTGCCGCGGCTCTTCGACGCGACCTCGGGTGTCGTGCGGGTCGGTGGTCGCGACGTCCGCGACCTCGACCCCGACCTGCTGTGGGCCCAGCTCGGCCTGGTGCCGCAGAAGGCCTACCTGTTCAGTGGCACGATCCGCAGCAACCTCCAGTACGGCAAGGCGGACGCCACGGACGAGGAGATGTGGGCCGCGCTCGAGGTCGCGCAGGGGCGCGACTTCGTCGAGGCGCTTCCCGAGGGGCTCGACGCGCCGGTCAGCCAGGGCGGGACCAACTTCTCCGGCGGTCAGCGCCAACGACTGGCGATCGCCCGGGTGCTGGTCCGCAAGCCCGGCATCTACCTCTTCGACGACTCGTTCTCCGCGCTCGACCTCGCGACGGACGCGCGCCTGCGTGCGGCACTGCGTCCTGAGACCCGGGACGCGACGGTGGTGATCGTCGCCCAGCGGGTCAGCACCATCAAGGACGCCGACCTGATCCTCGTGCTCGAGGACGGCCGGGTCGTCGGCCGCGGCACCCACCACGAGCTGCTCGCCGGGAACCCGACCTACCAGGAGATCGTCACCTCCCAGATGACGGCGGAGGAGGCGGCATGAGCGCCCCGACGACGTCCGGACCCGCGACGAGCAAGGGTCGCGGCTTCGCGAAGACCGAGCGCATCGAGGCGCCGATGGGCGGACCCGGCCGCGGCCCGATGGGCGGCGGCATGGTCGGCCAGAAGGCGATGGACTTCGGGCCGTCCGCCAAGCGGCTGGTCGCCCGGATGCGCCCCGACCGCGGCAAGGCGGTCCTGGTCGTCGTGCTCGGCGTCGCCAGCGTCGCGCTGATGTCGGTGGGCCCGCGGATCCTCGGGCACGCGACGGACCTGGTCTTCAACGGCTTCATCGGCTCCAAGATCCCGCCGGGCACGCCGCGGTCGATGTGGCCCGAGGCCACCCAGGACATGGACATCGTCCCCGGCCAGGGCGTCGACTTCGCTGCCGTCGCGGACGTGCTGCTCCTCGTGCTCGCCATCTACGTCGCCGCGTCGCTGCTCAGCTGGCTGCAGGGCTTCGTGCTCAACACGGTCGTGCAGAACACGGTCCGCCAGCTGCGTGAGGACGTCGAGACCAAGATCAACCGGCTGCCGCTGGGCTACTTCGACCGCTCGCCGCGTGGCGAGCTGCTCTCGCGCGTCACCAACGACATCGACAACGTCAGCCAGACGCTGCAGCAGACGATGAGCCAGCTGCTCACCTCGGTGATGACCGTGGTCGCGGTGCTGGCGATGATGGTCTGGATCTCGCCGCTGCTGGCGCTCGTGGCGCTGGTGACGGTGCCGTTGTCGCTCATCGTGACCGCCCAGATCATGAAGCGGTCACAGGGTCAGTTCGTGGCGCAGTGGCGGCGTACCGGCGCCCTCAACGCCCAGGTCGAGGAGGCCTACTCCGGCCACTCGCTCGTCAAGGTCTTCGGCCGCCAGCAGGAGGTCGAGCGGATCTTCGCCGAGGAGAACGACGAGCTCGGCCTGGTCAGCTTCCGTGCCCAGTTCGTCAGCGGGCTGATCATGCCGTCGATGATGTTCATCGGGAACCTCAACTACGTCCTGGTCGCGGTCATCGGCGGGCTGCGCGTCGCGCACGGACAGCTGTCCCTCGGCGACGTCCAGGCGTTCATCCAGTACAGCCGTCAGTTCACCCAGCCGCTCACGACGGTCGCCTCGATGGCCAACCTGCTGCAGTCGGGGGTCGCATCCGCCGAGCGGGTCTTCGAGCTGCTCGACGCCGACGAGGAGCCGGTCGACGCCCCGGGTCTGGTCGAGCCGGCCCGGCGCCGGGGAGAGGTCGCGTTCGACCACGTCTCGTTCCGCTACGACGAGGACCGGCCGCTCATCGACGACCTGTCGCTGGTCGCCCGGCCCGGCGAGACCGTGGCGATCGTCGGCCCGACCGGCGCCGGCAAGACCACGCTGGTCAACCTGGTCATGCGCTTCTACGACATCGACGCGGGCCGCATCACGCTGGACGGGGTGGACATCTCCTCGATGCCGCGCGCGGCCCTGCGCGGCCAGGTCGGCATGGTGCTGCAGGACACCTGGCTGTTCGAGGGGACCATCCGCGACAACATCGCCTACGGGCGGCCGGACGCGACCGACGAGCAGGTGCTCGAGGCGGCGCGGGCGACGTTCGTGGACCGGTTCGTGCACTCGCTGCCCGACGGGTACGACACCGTCATCGACGAGGAGGGCTCCAACCTGTCGGCCGGCGAGCGGCAGCTGGTCACCATCGCCCGGGCGTTCCTCACCGACCCGGCGCTGCTGATCCTCGACGAGGCGACCTCGTCGGTGGACACCCGCACCGAGCTCCTCGTGCAGCACGCGATGGCGGCGCTGCGCTCGGACCGTACCTCGTTCGTCATCGCCCACCGGCTCTCCACGATCCGCGACGCCGACCTGATCCTGGTCATGGAGGACGGAGCGATCGTCGAGCAGGGCACCCACGACGAGCTGGTGCACCGCGACGGTGCCTACGCCCGGCTCTACCAGGCGCAGTTCACGGCCGCGGCGGGCGAGGTGGCGTAGCGGCGTCGGTGGCGCCCGGTCGGCTGTCCCCGTCGCTGCCTCGCCCTGGCTGCCGCAGCTTCACCATGGTGTGTCGGTGAACCGGCACTTCCCATGGCGGGCACATCGTGTGAGGTGAGGGTTCACCTGCATCCCGTGGTGAACCTGCGCCGTCGTCGGACCAGGTCGGGCCAGGTCGAACCGGGGCTGTCTCGGGGCTGTCCCGAGGGCTCCCGCATCACCGATGATCGGCAGATGCCCACACCCGCACCGGACCGCCCCGCCGCCGCTGCCGCCCTGCTGGCCCTGCACGACGGACCCGGCTTCGTGCTCCCGAACGCCTGGGACGGCGGCTCCGCACGGATCCTGGCGCAGGCCGGCTTCCCCGCCGTCGCCACGACCAGCGCCGGCATCGCCTGGTCGTGCGGGCTGCCCGACGGCGAGACGCTCGACCTCGACCGCATGCTCGAGCACGTCGGCCGGATCGTGGCCGCGGTGGGGGTGCCGGTGACCGCCGACCTCGAGGCCGGGTACGCCGACACCGTGGACGGCGTCGCCGCCTCGGTGGGGCGGGCGCTGGAGGTCGGTGTGGTCGGCGCCAACCTGGAGGACGCGCGCCATGGGGCGCTGCTCCCGCTGGAGGAGTCGGTCGAGCGGGTCAGGGCGGCGCGGTCGGCGGCGCCGCGCGGGACGTTCGTGCTCAACGCCCGCACCGACACCTACTTCGCCGGCACGTCGGGTGACGTGTTCGCGGAGACGGTCGAGCGGGCGACCCGCTACGTCGAGGCGGGGGCGGACTGCGTCTTCGTCCCGGGCGTCGTCGACGACGACACGATCCGCCGCCTCGCCGCGGCCGTGCCGGCCCCGCTCAACGTGGTCGCCGGGCTGGGGAGCACGACCGACGCCCGCACCCTGTTCTCGCTCGGGGTCAAGCGGGTCAGCGTCGGCGGCAGCCTGGCGCGCGCAGCGCTCAGCCTGGTGGACCGTGCGGGTCGCGAGCTGCTCGAGACCGGCACCCTCGGCTTCCTCGACGGCGCGATCTCCTACGCCGACCTCCAGGAGCGCTTCACCGCCGTCGACGCGGTGGGGTGACGCCGACGTCGTGCCTCGAGCGTCGACCGGTCAGTACACGACGACGCCCCGCAGGTTGCGGCCGGCGTGCATGTCCTCATAGCCCTGGGCGATCTCGTCGAGCTTGTAGGTGCGGGTGACCAGCTCGTCGAGCTTGAGGTGGCCCTCGGCGTACAGGCGCAGCAGGGTCGGGATGTCGGTCTTGGGGTTGGAGGCCCCGAACAGCGAGCCCTGGATCCGCTTCTGGAACAGCGTGATGTCGGCGAGCGAGATCGGCGCTCCCACCTCGGCGATGTTGCCGAGACCGGTCACGACCACGGTGCCCGCCTTGCGGATCGCGGCCATCGCCTGACCGAGGTGCTCCCCGGTGGTGACCCCGACCGTGACGATGGCCGAGTCGGCGCCCTGACCGTTGGTGACCGACTGGGCGAGCTCGGTGGCCTCCTCCATCGTGGCGACCGCGTGGGTGGCGCCGAGCTCGAGGGCCTTGGTGCGCTTGAGCTCGACCGGGTCGACGGCGATGACCATCGACGCGCCGGCGAACGCTGCCGCCTGCACGGCGTTGATGCCGATGCCGCCGACGCCCATGACGACCACGACGTCCCCGGGCCGTACGTCGGCGGAGTTGACCGCCGATCCCCAGCCGGTGCCCACGCCGCAGCCGACCAGGCACGCCTTGTCGAGCGGCACGTCGTCGGTCACCTTGATGGCGGAGTCGACCGCGACCGTCGTCACCTCGGCGAAGGTCGAGATGCCGCACATCTGCCCGACCGGCTGTCCCTCGTGGGTCAGGCGGAAGCTGGTCGGGTCGTCCCACCGGGACCCGTTGAGGAGGGTGGCGCCGAGGTCGCACAGGTTCTGCATGCCGCGCGAGCACCACGTGCACCGGCCGCAGGAGGGCAGGAAGGAGAAGACCACGTGGTCGCCCTCCTGCCACCCGGGCGTGTGCGGACCGACCGCGGTGACGACGCCGGCACCCTCGTGACCGCCGCAGAACGGGTAGACGCCGACGGGGATGTCGCCGGTCGCGACGTGGTCGTCGGAGTGGCACAGGCCCGAGGCGGTCATCTGCACCTGGAGCTCGCCCTGGCGGGGGTCGTCGACCTCGAGGTCGACGACCTCGTAGGTGCCGGGGGCCTGCTTGATGACGGCGCCGCGTGTGTGCATGGGTTCCTCCTCGAGAACGAAACCGGTGCCGGTGACCGGCGGGGTCCCACCGTGCGCCGAGGTGAGTTGGCAATCGGTTGGCCGCCGGCGGCGTTCCGGTTAATCCCTTGAACGGCGCCGGGCGCCGACCTAGCGTGAGCGCACACGGGAAAGGAGGTGGTCCGAGGAATGAGTTCTTCAAGGACGCGTGAGGTGGCTGCCCGCTAGCAGCCCACTAGCAACACCTGGGGTGGAAGCACCCCGGGACGGCTGCTGGTGAATCCGAAGCAGTCACCCGACCCGCAGGCGATCCGGGATCACGTCCCCCGGAGCGGGCCCCGACCAGGGGTCCACGCCTGCGGGTCGTCCTGTGTCCGGGCTCAGCCTCCGTCGTCGGAGCCAGAGCCATCGTCCGACCCGCCGCCGCCGTCTGAGCCACTGTCGCTCGAGCCGCCGCCGGAACCGCCGTCGCCGGAACTGCCGTCGCCCGAGCCGCCGTCGCCCGAGCCGCCGTCGCCCGAGCCGCCGTCGCCCGAGCCGCCGTCGCCCGAGCCGCCGTCGCCGGACCCGCTCCCGCCGTCCGACCCGGAGTCGCCCGACCCGGAGTGACCCGACCCGGAGTGACCCGACCCGGAGTGACCCGAGCCGGAGTGACCCGAGCCGGAGTGACCCGAGCCGGAGTGACCCGAGCCGGAGTCGCCCGAGCCCGAGTTGTCCGAGCCCGAGTGACCCGACCCCGAGTTGTCCGAGCCCGAGTGACCCGACCCCGAGTTGTCCGAGCCCGAGTCCGACCCCGGGTCCGAGCTCGAGTCCGACCCCGGGTCCGAGCTCGAGTGACCCGATCCGGACTGGTCCGATCCGCCGCCCCGTGTGGAGCCGTCCTGCGACCCGTGCCCGGACGAGGAGCCGTCGGTGCCGGCCGACGCCCCGCCGGTGTGGGAGGCCGGGGTCGGGTCCGGGACCGGGGCAGGCCGTTCGGGCCGGTCGCCGGGAGCCGGGCTGTCCGGACGGTGGTGGACCGGCCGGTCCTGGCTGGAGCGGGAGCCGCCGAGGAGGTCCTCGAGCGGCGCGGGCAGGAGGTCCTCGTGGTGGGCGACGCCGACCGCCGCGATCGCGGCTCCGGCGAGACCCAGCTTGGCAGCCAGGCTGAGGCCCGCGAGCGCCGTGAGCACCCGGCGCCACCACGCGGGGGCCCGGACGGCGGGCAGCGGGGCGAGGCCGGTCAGCACCGACGCGAGTGCGACGCTCGGCTCCGGCGCGGGAGCGTCGCGCAGCTCCGCGGTCAGCGCGCCGAGGGCGCGGGCCAGGGCGACCTGCTCGCTGTCGAGCGACGTGACGTCGACGTCCAAGTCGGCGGCGTACCCGCGGGCGGCCGTGAGCAGCAGCTCGGTGGCGTGATCGGTCGTCATCGGCTCACGCTCCCGGTCCGCTCAGCATCGCCGGGCTCCGCGCCGGGGTCTCGCACCACCGTGCGTCGAAGGGCGTCCAGGCCGCGCCGCTGGAGGGACTTGACCGTGCCCGGTGACTTGCCGAGCGCCGCCGCGACCGCCTCGATGGGTAGGTCGGCGACCAGCCGCATGAGGAGGACGTCGCGCTGCCCAGGTGACAGGCGCCCGATCGCCTCGACGAGCGTGGCCGCACCCTGCTGGGCCACGACGACCTCCTCGACCGACGCCACGGTCCGCCGGTCCAGCCGGTCGTCCCACGACGTCACGGGCACCCGGCGGGAGCGCCGTCGCAGGTCGTCGGCCACGCGGCGCCGCGCGATCGTGAACAGCAGCGCCCGGAACGCCGTCTCGTCGCCCTGGAAGGAGGCGAGCCCACCGAAGGCGCCGAGGAAGACGTCGCTGGTGACGGCATCGGGATCCTCGGCGCCGCGCGCCCGGACGAAGGCTGCCACGTCGCGGGCGTGCCGGTGCCAGAGCCCGGCAAGGGCGTCTCCCTCGCCCCGCCGGGCTCCTGCCAGCAGCTCCTCGAAGCTCGACGGCTCCACGGACCGGATCGTGGTCCCCCGGGCGGCGTGCCGTCAGTCGTTCGCGACGACTCTCATGAAACGGCGTACCAGACCAGCTGACGCCCGCCGTGGTCCCCGCCACCGCCGTGCCCGCTGCCGGAGTTCTCATCGTTCCCGTCGCCACCGTCGTCCTCGCACGCGTCCTGGTTCGAGCCTCCCGACTGGTCCGCGCCCTGGTCGTCCTCGTCCTCGTCGTCGACGCCGTCCTGGTCGGAGTCCTCGTCGTCGGCGACGCAGGCCTCGTCGGCGTCGTCCTCGTCCTCGTTGTCGACACCGTCGTGGTCGGAGTCCTCGTCACCGTCCGGCACGCCGTCGTCGTCGGTGTCGGCGTCGGTCGGGTCCGTGCTGGGATCTCCGTCGGAGACCTCGTCCCCGTCGTCGTCGCCGTCGCCGTCGGTGTCCTGGCTGCGCGGGTCGGTGTGGTGCCGGAACTCCCCGATGTTGCGCAGCCCGTCCCGGTCGGCGTCCCCGCGGGCGTTGGCCCGGTGCGCGTCGAGGTGGTGGCGGACCTCCCAGCGGTTCGGCATCCCGTCGCGGTCCCAGTCGGCACGGCTCGCCGAGGCCGGGGACAGCGTGAGTCCCAGCGAGAGCGGCACGGCCATGGCGGCCAGGCCGGCGGCGACGGCGCCGACGGTGCGGCGCGCAGGGACGTGGAAGGCGGGTGAGTCGGTCATGGTGGGCTCCAGGGTCTCGGGGTGGTCCGTCACCGGGGGATCGCCGCCGACGGCGTCCGGGATACGGCCACGGGCCGACGGATCGGCACCGGTCCAGACCGGCCCGCCCCCGGCGCAGCCGGGCTCCCCATCCACGGACGGAAAGTTGTCGGAGGCAACGACCGGGAATATAGTTGTCCACGTCAACCTTGTACTCCGCGTGAATCGAGCATCCGTGACCCAGGCACCGCCCACCCCCCGGCTCGTCGAGGAGCCCGGTGAGATGAGCCACCGCCAGATCCTGGAGGCCCTCAGCGGCCTGCTGCTCGCGATGTTCGTCGCGATGCTCTCCAGCACCGTGGTCACCAACGCCCTGCCGACCATCGTCAGCGACCTGCACGGCAGCCAGACCGGCTACACCTGGGTCGTGGTCGCCACGATGCTGGCGATGACGGCGACCACGCCGATCTGGGGCAAGCTCTCGGACCTGTTCAGCAAGAAGATGCTGGTCCAGCTCGCGCTGGTCATCTACATCGGTGGCTCCCTGATCGCGGCGTTCGCCCCCTCGATGGGCATCCTGATCTCGGCCCGCGTCGTGCAGGGCCTCGGCGTCGGCGGCCTCACCGCTCTGGTGCAGGTCGTGATCGCCACGATGATCTCCCCGCGCGAACGGGGGCGCTACTCGGGCTATCTCGGCGCCACTTTCGCCCTGGCGACCGTCAGCGGCCCGCTCATCGGCGGCCTGATCGTGGACTCGCCGTTCGGCTGGCGCGGGTGCTTCTTCGTCGGCCTGCCGTTCGCCCTGGCCGCTTTCGTGCTGCTGCAGAAGACCCTGCACCTGCCGGTCGTCACCCGCCCGGTCCGCATCGACTACCTCGGCGCGACCCTGCTGGTCGGTGGCGTCTCCACCCTGCTGGTGTGGGTCAGCCTGGCCGGCAACGACTACGACTGGCTCTCGCCGGTCTCCGCCGCCCTGGTGGCGCTCGGCGCCGTGCTGGTGGCCGCCGCCGTGTACGTCGAGGCGCGGGTCGCCCCCGAGCCGATCATCCCGCTCCGGCTCTTCCGTGACCGGACGATGACCCTGGCCACGATCGCGTCGGCCATGGTCGGCGTGGCCATGTTCGGCTCGACGGTCTATCTGAGCCAGTACTTCCAGACCGCCCGCGGCATGACGCCCACCGAGGCGGGGCTGATGTCGATCGCGATGGTCGGCGGGCTCTTCGTCTCCAGCCTGGTCTCGGGCCGGATCATCAGCGACTCGGGCCGCTGGAAGCGGTTCCTGGTCGGCGGCATGGTGCTGGTCGTCGTCGGCCTCGGCCTGCTGAGCACCATCGACGAGACCACCAGCCTGGTCGTCATCGGGGTCTTCATGGCCGTCCTGGGTGTCGGCCTGGGTGCGACCATGCAGAACCTGGTGCTCTCGGTGCAGAACAACGTCACGATGGCTGACATGGGCGCCGCGAGCTCCGTCGTCGCGTTCTTCCGCACCATGGGCGGCTCGATCGGGGTGTCCGTCCTCGGGGCCCTGCTCAGCCACCAGGTGGCCCAGCAGGTGGCCGCCGGGTACGTCGCCGCGCAGCGTCCCCCGACCTTCGACGCCGGCAGCCACGCGGTGCCGGACGTGGCGGCGCTGCCCGGCTGGGAGCAGGCGATCTGGGAGGCCGCGTTCGGCGAGTCCTTCGGACACATCTTCCTGGTGGCGACACCCTTCGCCGTGGTCGCGCTCATCTGCGTCATGCTGATCCGTGAGGTGCCCCTGCGCACCTCGAACCTGGAGGCGGAGTGCGAGGCCTCGCCCGAGGTCGCCGCCGAGCTGCACCACGCGGTCGTGAGGAGCGAGGCCTGACGTGACGACCCGGACCACAGAGACCACCCTGGCGCGAGCCGACCTGCTCGCGGGCCTGGAGCAGGAGGTGGGCGTGATGATCCGGCGGATCCGCCGGGTCATCGCCGAGCGGGCGCACGCCGTGCACCCGGAGCTGCAGTCCTCGTCGTACCTGATGCTGTCGTGGCTGGTCCGGCAGGGCCCGCAACGCGCGTCGGCGATGGCAGACGCGTTCAGCATCGACAAGGGGGCCATCAGCCGCCAGGTCCAGCACCTGGTCGATCTCGGCCTCGTCGACCGCTCGCCCGACCCGGCGGACGGCCGGGCGACGCTGGTGTCGGTGAGCGCCGACGCGGCCGCCCGGATGGAGGCCGTCGCCGGCGAGCGGCGCCGGTGGCTCGACGACCGGCTGCGCGACTGGACCGACGCGGACCTCGAGGCGATCGTCGCGCTGCTCGGCCGCTACAACGCCGCCCTCGACTGATCCAGGTCAGGCAGGGGCCTCGCCGAGCCAGACGGCGGTGTCGGCCGGCAGCGTGTCGGCGACCGGTCCGCTGGCCATCAGCACGTCGCCGGCGGGGAGCCCGACCGGCTGGTCGCCGCAGTTGAGCACGACCGTCACCGGCCCGCGCCGGAACGCGAGGACGTCGGCGCCCAGGTCGAGCATCTCGACGTCGTCGCCCGCGGTGTGGGCGAACGTGCGCCGGGCCGCCAGCGCCGCGCGGTAGAAGCCGAGCGTCGAGCCCGGGTCGGCCTCCTGCTTGTCGACCGTGAGCGCCGCCCATGCGTCCGGCTGCGGGATCCAGGGCTGGCCGTCGCCGGGCCCGAACCCGAACGGCGGGGCGTCACCGCTCCACGGCAGCGGCACCCGGCAGCCGTCGCGGCCGCCCACGCCGGTGCGCAGGAAGAACGGGTCCTGCTTGTGCTCCGGCGCGACGTCGACCTCGGGCAGGCCGAGCTCCTCGCCCTGGTAGAGGTACGCCGAGCCCGGCAGCGCGAGCATCGTCAGCGTCGCTGCGCGCGCCCGGGCCAGGCCCAGCTCGCCACCGCCGTACCGGGTGACGTGGCGGGCGACGTCGTGGTTGGACAGCACCCACGTCGGCGACCCGTGCACGTCGGCGACCGCCTCGAGGGTGCCGGTGATGACGTCGGCGAACTGGCTCGCCGACCACGGGGCCAGCAGCCAGGCGAAGTTGAAGGCCTGGCTCATCTCGTCCTCGCGGATGTAGCGGGCCATCGACTCCGGGGTCTGGGTCCACGCCTCGGCGACGAGCATCCGGTCGCCGTCGTACTCGGCGAGCACCTCGTGCCAGCGGCGGTAGACGTCGTGGACCTCGGGCTGGTCCCACATCGGCTCGTCGACGCCGGCACGCTCGACCATCGCCTCGGTGGCGGGCAGGCCGCGCGAGAGGTCGAGGCCGCCGGGGAGGACCTGGTCACGCAGGCTCTCCTCCTTGAGCAGGCCGTGGGCGACGTCGACGCGGAACCCGTCGGCGCCGCGGTCGAGCCAGAACCGGAGCACCTCGACGAACATGTCGCCGACCTCGGGGTTGCGCCAGTCGAGGTCGGGCTGGCTCTCGTCGAAGAGGTGGAGGTACCACTGCGCGTCGTCGCCGGTGCCGTCGGGCGCCTTGCTCCACGCGGGCCCGCCGAAGACCGACATCCAGTTGTTGGGCCGCGACCCGTCCGGGGCGGCGTCGCGGAAGAGGTAGCGCGCGCGCTCGGGACTCCCCGGGCCGGCGGCGAGCGCGGCCTGGAACCAGGCGTGGTCGCTCGAGGTGTGGTTGGGCACCAGGTCCACGATCACCTTCAGGCCGAGCTCGTGGGCGCGGGCCAGCAGCTCGTCGGCGTCGGCCAGGGTGCCGAAGAGCGGGTCGACGTCGTGGTAGTCGGCGACGTCGTAGCCGTGGTCGCGCTGGGGCGAGGTGTAGAACGGCGAGATCCAGACCGCGTCGACGCCCAGGTCGCGCAGGTAGGGCAGCCGCGAGGTGATGCCGGCGAGGTCGCCGATGCCGTCACCGTTCGCGTCCGCGAAGCTGCGCGGGTAGACCTGGTAGGTCACCGCGTGGCGCCACCACTCCTGGCCGGACACGTCCCTTTGATCGTTCAAACCCATGCGGGCGATCCTAGGTCAGGAGGTCGAACCGCGGGCCGTCCGGACGGGCCCGGAGCGCCACGCGCCCCAGCAGACCAGCGCGGTCACGAGCCCGAGCAGCACGACGTTGTGCGCGTACTTCTCCAGCGTGCTCACCTGGCCGATGGGAGTGGCGAGGAAGCCGGAGGTTCCGGCGGCCAGCAGCGCTCCGGCGGCCAGCGCGAGCACGTGCCGCTGCCCCCAGTCGCCTCGGTGGGAGAGCCGCCACACCACGACCACCGCGGCGACGGCGACCAGCACCACGACGGTCGTGCCGATCCGGGTCGCCGGGATCGACCCGAAGGCCAGCGTCGCGACGTACGCCGCCGCGGCGACCACCAGCGGGCGCGGGACCACCCCCGGCACGATGAGCGCGGGGCGGCGTCCCACCACGACGGCGGCCACGACCAGTCCGGTCGCGACGACGGCCGACGCCACGAGCTGACCCCAGGTCGCGGTCGCCTCGCCGGTCTCGTAGGCATCCCACATCACCAGCGCGCTCGCGGCCAGGTAGAGCAGCGCGACGACGACGATCACCACGGGGCCCAGCCACGGCTGGTCGCGGTGCCGTCGGCTGATCGTCTCCACGACCGCGATCGGCGAGCCGATGCTGAGCATCACGTGGTTGCCGACGAACAGGACGGCGAGGTAGACGCTCAGCCCGATCGGCCCGATGTAGGTCGGCGCCGCCATGTCCTGCCAGTAGGGGATGTCGCGGTAGTCGGTGCTCCACATCGACTGGTCGACGATGCCGGCCTGCACGACACCGAACGCGGCTGCCATGAGCAGGATCCCGGGCCAGCCGAGCGCGAGGCGGCGGGCGGCCTCGCGGATGAGCAGGGCCGGCGCGCCGTAGAGCGGGGAGAAGACGACGAGGTTGCCGACCAGCGTGGCGGGGTGGCCGGTGCTGTCGTCGTAGCCCCAGAGGTACTCGGCGCACACCGGGGCCAGGACGAGGAGTCCGAGTGCGGGGAGCCAGACCGTGCGCATGCAGCGACGCTAGGCGTGGGGTCGGCCGTCCGGAACGGACCGCGGTAGGGACCGGGCCCTACCTAAGTCAGCGGATCTGCTCCCAGCGGTCCAGCGCCTCGCGCCGCTCGGCGGCGTGGTCGACGACCGGGGCCGGGTAGCCGGCCAGGTCGCGGTCGTCCGCGCTCGGCTCGTGCGGGTCGGCGACCTCGGTGAGCTCGGGCACCCACCGGCGGACGTAGTGCCCCTGCGGGTCGAACTTTCGGCCCTGCGATGTCGGGTTGAAGACCCGGAAGTACGGCGCCGCGTCGACGCCGCTGCCGGCCGCCCACTGCCAGTTCTGCTGGTTGGAGGCGAGGTCGGCGTCGGCCAGCCAGCGCATGAAGTGCCGGGCGCCGTGCTGCCACTCCAGGTGCAGGTCCTTGACCAGGAAGCTGGCCACGATCATCCGCACCCGGTTGTGCATCCAGCCCTGGGCCCGCAGCTGGCGCATCCCGGCGTCGACCACCGGGTAGCCGGTGCGGCCCTCCTGCCAGGCCTCGAGCCGGTCGTCCGGCTCGTCGTACCGCATCCGGGCGTACTCGGGCCGGAGGTACTCCCGGGCGGTCTCCGGGCGGGCGAAGAGCACGTCGGCGAAGAACTCGCGCCAGGCCAGCTCCTTGCGATAGGTCGCCGCGCCCGCGCTGCGCAGCCGGGCGAGGTCGGCCAGCATCGTCCGCGGGTGGATCTCCCCCCACTTCAGGTGCACCGACATCCGCGAGGTGGTGTCGAGGTCGGGCCGGTTCCGCTCGTCGTCGTAGTCGGCGACCCGGTCGAGGAACTCCTGCCACCGGCGCCGGGCGGCATCCTCCCCGGCCTCGGGCAGGTCGAGGCCGCTCGGGTGCGGCGGGTCGGGGATCTCGGTCGTGCCCTCGTCGAGCCGGACCCAGCGGCCGTCGGTCGGCGCGTCGACCGGCCCGCGCCAGCCGTGCTCGGCCCACGCCCGCGAGAACGGGGTGTAGACGCGGTAGGGTTCGCCGCTGCCGTTTGTCACCCGACCGGGCGCGACGGCGTACGGCGACCCGGTGCGCACCAGCTCGACCCCGTGCTCGGCGAGCGCCTCCTCGACCTCGCGGTCGCGGCGGTGGCCGTACGGGCCGAAGTCGGCCGCGATGTGCACGCGGGTCGCCCCGACGGCGCGGGCGGCGAGCACCACGCGGCGCACCGGAGTGCCGCGCCCCACCGACAGCCGCCCGCCGAGGGGCCGCAACGACTCGTCCAGGGCGCGCAGCGACGCACCCAGGTAGGCCCGACGGGTCGGCCCGGACGGCCCCCACAGGGCCGGGTCCAGGACGAACAGCGGCAGCACGGGGCCGTCGGCCAGGGCCTCCAGGAGCGCGGGGTTGTCCGCCAGGCGCAGGTCGCGGCGGAACCACATGACGCTGGGGGTGTCGGACTCGGTCATCCCCGCCAGCCTGCCACCCTCCCGAAAGGCGGCGCGGATGGAGGGCCCGCCACGGATGGGACACAATGACCCGCGTGAGCGACCTGATCGACACGACCGAGATGTACCTGCGGACCATCTACGAGCTGGTCGAGGAGGGCATCGTGCCGCTGCGGGCGCGGATCGCGGAGCGCCTGCACCAGAGCGGCCCCACGGTCTCCCAGACCGTGGCGCGGATGGAGCGCGACGGTCTGCTCACCGTCGAGGGGGACCGCCACCTCGAGCTCACCGACGAGGGCATGCGGCTGGCCACCCGGGTGATGCGCAAGCACCGGCTCGCCGAGCGGCTGCTGACCGACGTGATCGGGCTGGACTGGGAGCTGGTCCACGACGAGGCCTGCCGGTGGGAGCACGTGATCTCCGAGACCGTCGAGCGCCGGCTCCTCGAGCTGCTCGACCACCCCACCGAGTCGCCCTACGGCAACCCGATCCCGGGCCTCGACGAGCTCGGCGACTCCGAGGCGCCCGAGCAGTTCATGGAGGGTGTCCAGCCGCTCGCGGCCGTGGCCGGCGCCGCCGAGGGTCGGGTCCTGGTGCGCCGGATCTCCGAGGAGATGCAGAAGGACGAGCCGCTGATGAGCGCGCTGCGCCGGGTCGGCGCGCTGCCCGACAAGACCATCACGGTGGTCGCCACCGGCGAGGGCGTGCTGGTGGGGTCGGCCGGGGAGACCGCCGAGATCGACCTCGACGCCGCCGACCACATCTTCGTCAAGAAGCTGTGAGCTCCCCTGGGCCGAGCTTGCTCGGGCCAGGAGCCGGGAGCCAGGTCGAGTAGGCGCGCGACCGACGGAGGAGGTCGCGACCGGCGTATCGAGACCTCGGTCGGGTCTCGATACGCTCGCTGGCGCTCGCTACTCGACCAGCCAAGGGGGCGGCTACTCGACCAGCGAACGGGGGCGGCTACTCGACCAGCGAGAGCGGTTCCCGTGCCCGGGCCAGCTCGGTGAGGAACGCGCTGCAGCCCATGTCGAGCTTGTACGTCGCCAGCTCGTCGCCCCGGGTCGGGCCCCGGTTGACGATGACGACCGGCGTGCCGGCCTTCGCCGCGCGCCGCACGAACCGGAACCCGGACATCACCGTCAGGCTCGACCCGGCGACCAGCAGCGCTCCGCCCTCGTCCGCGAGCGCGTCGACGGCGGCGTAGCAGCGCTCCACCCGGGCGGGCGGGACGTTCTCGCCGAAGAACACGACGTCCGGCTTGAGCACGCCGTCGCCGCACTCCGCGCAGCCGGGGACGACGAAGCCGGCGGTGTCGTCGAGGTCGACGTCACCGTCCGGGCGCACCGCTGCGTCGGCGTACCGCTCGGCGAAGCCGGGGTTCGCGTCGGCCAGCCGGGCCTGGAGGGCCGCGCGCGACGACGTGGCCCGGCAGTCCAGGCAGACGACGTCGGCGATCCGCCCGTGCAGGGCGACCAGCCGCGGCGAGCCGGCCCGCTCGTGCAGCCCGTCGACGTTCTGGGTGATCAGCAGGTCCGGTGCGACCCGCGCCAGGGCGAGGTGGCCGGCGTTCGGCTCGGCGTGCCGCATCCGGCCCCAGCCGAGGTGGCTGCGCGCCCAGTAGCGCTGCCGTGCCGCCGGTCCGGAGACGAACTCCTGGTAGGTCATCGGCGTCCGGGCGGGGGAGCCGGGCCCGCGGTAGTCCGGGATGCCGGAGTCGGTCGAGAGGCCGGCCCCGGTGAGCACCACCAGCGGCCGACCGGCCAGCAGGGCGAGGGCGTCGGTCACGGGCGGCCGGTCAGCGGGCGTAGCGCAGCTCGGCACGGGCGCGCGCCTTGGCGGCCTCGACCTCGCGGTTCTTCGGCGGCGCGGTGGTGACCAGCTCGTCGAGGAGGTGCTCGGTGATGTGGGCGATCTCCCGCACCGCGCGGTCGAACGCCTCCTGGTTGGCCTGGCTCGGCTTCGTCGTGCCGCTGACCTTGCGGACGTACTGCAGGGCGGCTGCGGCGACCTCGTCACGGGTGGCCGGCGGCTCGAAGTTGTTCAGCGGGCGGATGTTGCGGCACATGCCCCCGAGCGTACGTCGACCGCCGACCTGCCAGCATGGCCTGCATGACTGCAGGCGACCCCCGCGAGCACGACATCGTCCTCCTCGGCGCGACCGGCTTCACCGGTGGCCTGACCGCCGAGTACCTGGTGCGCCACGCACCGGCGGGGCTGCGGTGGGCCCTGGCCGGCCGCAACACCGCCAAGCTCGAGGCCGTGCGCGACCGGCTGGCCGAGATCGACCCGGCGACAGCGGAACTGCCGCTGCTGCACGCCGACTCGGCGGACCCGGCCTCGCTGGCCGACGTCGCGGCGTCGACGAAGGTCGTCATCACGACGGTCGGCCCCTACCTCGAGCACGGCGAGCCGCTTGTCGCCGCCTGCGCCGAGGCCGGCACCGACTACGTCGATCTCACCGGGGAGCCCGAGTTCGTGGACCGGATGTACCTGGCGCACCACGCCACCGCGGAGCGCACCGGGGCGCGGATCGTGCACGCGTGCGGCTTCGACTCGATCCCGCACGACCTGGGTGCCCTGTTCACGGTCCAGCAGCTCGACGCCTCGGGACCGGTGCGGCTGCGGGGGGTGGTCCGCTCCGCGGGGACCTTCTCCGGCGGCACCTTCCACTCCGCGCTCGGCCAGTTCTCCCGGGCCCGCCAGATGCGCAGCGCCATGCAGGAGCGCCGCCGCGTCGAGCCGCGGCCGGAGGGCCGCCGGGTGCGGGCCGTCGGCGGCAAGCCGCACCGCGACGACGTCCTGGGCTACTGGCTGCTGCCGATGCCCACCATCGACCCGTTCATCGTCGCCCGGAGCGCGGCCGCGCTGCCGGCGTACGGCCCGGACTTCTCCTACTCCCACTACGCCGGCACCAAGACGCTGCGGTACGCCGTCGGCGGTGCGGCCGGCGTCGCCGGGATCTTCGGCGCGGCGCAGGTGCCGCCGCTGCGGAGGTTCCTGCTCACCAAGGTGCCGCAGGGTGAGGGGCCGGACCCCGAGCGCCGGGCGCGGTCGTGGTTCACCGTCGACTTCGTGGGAGAGAGCGGCGGCCGCACCGTGCACACCCGGGTCAGCGGCGGCGACCCCGGCTACGACGAGACGGCCAAGATGCTCGCGGAGTCGGCGCTGTGCCTCGCGCTCGACGACAACCCGGTGACCGCGGGCCAGGTGACCACCGCCCAGGCGATGGGCGACCACCTGCTCGCCCGCCTGCAGGCGGCCGGGATGCGCTTCGAGGTGGTGGAGTAACCCCTTGGGGTGAGTTCGGCCGGTGGCCGGACCGGGCACGAGTCGTCATGACCGACCTCCCGGACGCCGGCCGCCTGCGCGACCTCCTCGAGGTCCGCCGCGGCCCGGTGGCAGACGCGCTCGTGGACGCCGTCGGCATCCCGCGCTCGACGGCCCGCGACGTCCTGGAGGACGTCGGCCTGGACCCGCTCACGCCCGCCGCCGCCGTCACCGACGCCGAGGTCGGCCGGGTCCGACGTGCCCTCGCCGCGGTCCCGGACCCGCGCCGGGCGTCCTGAGTCGTCCAGGGCGCCGCCTCCGTCGCCCGCGTCGCCGTTTCATCATGGTCTGTCGGTGAACCAGCACCTCCCATGGTGGGCACGCCGTGGGAAGTGTCGGTCCACCTGCATCCCGTGGTGAACCTGGGGCCGGCCGGGCAGGCTCGTCGAGCACGAGCGGTGCCCGAAGGTGCCCCAGGTAGGAGTCGAACCTACGACCTTTCGCTTAGGAGGCGGCTGCTCTATCCACTGAGCTACTGGGGCGTGACGCGCGGTGACGTCGGCGGTCAGTGTGTCACGTGAGGGGTGACCCGGGGACGGGGGCCGCCGCGGCGCCGGGCCGGCGGCGACGTACGCTGGTTTGTCGATCTGCGCTGGTCACAGGGACACTTAAGGTTCGGGCCGTACCGTCGCCCGCGCCCCTGTCCCGAAGACCCGAGGTTCGTCGATGTCCGACCCTGCGCCCGAGCGCGTGGACCGCGACACGACCGCGCCCCAGGGGCGGGCCAAGCGGCGGGGCAAGGTCCGCAAGCGGCACACGGTCGGCAAGGTGCTGCTGGCCACCGTGCTGGTGCTGGTCATGGTCACCGGCCTCGGCACGATCTGGCTCTACCGCCACCTCAACAGCAACCTCAACGTCTACGACCCGACCGCGCAGATGTCGAACCGGCCGGCGAAGGTGAAGGTCGAGGGTCCGCACGAGCCGCTCAACGTGCTCGTGATGGGGTCGGACAGCCGTGACTGCAAGGGTTGCAACATCGACAACCTGACCGGCGGCGGGCAGCGGTCGGACACCACGATCCTGCTGCACCTCTCGGCGGACCGGACCCGCGCCTACGGGATCAGCATCCCGCGCGACCTGCTCGTCGACCGGCCCGAGTGCAGGACGAAGTCGGGCGACACCATCCCCGGCGGCAGCGGGTCGATGTGGAACGAGGCCTTCTCGCTCGGCGGGCCGGCGTGCACCATGCAGCAGTTCGAGCAGCTCACCGGCATCCACCTCGACCACTTCGTCGTGGTCGACTTCGAGGGCTTCCGCGGGATGGTGGACGCGATCGGCGGGGTGGAGGTCTGCATCCCCGAGCCGATCGTGGACCCCGCGCACGGGATCAACATCGAGGCCGGCACCCGCAAGATCAAGGGCTACGAGGCGCTGAACTACGTGCGGGAGCGGTACGTCGTCGGCAATGGCTCCGACATCGGCCGGATGAAGCGGCAGCAGGCGTTCATCGCGTCGATGGCCCACCAGGTGGTGACTGCCGGCACGCTGGCGCGCCCGGACCGGCTGATCCGGTTCCTGGACTCGGCGACCAAGTCGCTGACGGTGGACCCGGGCCTGTCGAACGTCGCGAAGATCGCCGAGCTCGGGATCCAGTTCAAGGGCATCGGCCTGGACAACATCCAGTTCATCACCATCCCGAACATCCCGGACCCCGCGGACCCGAACCGCCTGGTCTGGAAGCAGCCGGACGCCAAGCGGGTGTGGCAGAAGATCGCCGAGGACGAGCCGCTCACCAAGCGGCTCACCCCCGATGTGATCAGCGCCGGCAACGTGCCGGGCAGCAGCTCCTCGCCGAGCCCGTCCGGCTCTCCGACCGGGTCAGGGTCGCCGTCGAGCTCGCCGTCCGGGTCGGCCTCGAACGACGCGAGCAAGCAGGCGCTCGAGGACGCCGGGCTCTGCACATGACGGGGTGCACATGACCGGGGAGCACGACCCCGGGAAGGGCGAGCCCGGCAAGCGCGAGTCCGACTGGGAGCGCCGGCGGCGGCTGGCCGAGGTCTTCGGCGACACCCTGCCGGAGACCACCTCCGACGAGCGGGACGACCAGGGCGCGACGCGATCTGGCGAGGACGGCCAGGACCGGTGGCTGCGGGAGCAGGTGCCCCCGCACCACGGTTCCTGAGGCGGATCCGGCTGCAGGTTTACCCGGTCGACCGGGTAAACCCTCGCTTGTCGGCGAAAACTTCGGCCGACAAGCGAGGGGAGAAGCCGACAAGTCCGGCCCGGAGGTGCTCCGCTACGCCGTCGGCGGGGTGCCGCGCTGGGCGACGAGCGCGTCGCGGATCTCGGTGAGCAGCTTGACGTCCTCCGGCGTGCCAGGGGCGGGGCTGGGGAAGTACCGCTCCTTGGCGACCGTGTAGGGCTTGACGATCAGGAAGTACACGACCGCGGCCATGATCACGAACGAGACCACCGCCGTGACCCAGGCGCCCACCAGCAGGCCCCATGGCGTCCAGGCGGAGAAGTCCGGCTCGCCGCCGATCTTGCCGATGAGGCCGAGGATCAGGTCGACCGTCGCGGTCACCACCTTGGCGAACGCCGCGGCCATGATGAACGCGACCGCCAGCTCGACGAGGTTGCCCCGGAGGATGAAGTTCTTGAATCCCGTCATGACGGCAACCTAACCGCCGAACGTGACGGTGAGGTACGCCCGCACCGAGGCGTCCGCGATCCGGGCGGCGTCGCCCGGGGCGACGCCGACGACCACGAGCCGGCCGCCGAGGGCGCCCCCCGGCCCGGACCCGGCGCCCGCGTCGTCGCGCGGCAGCGCCAGCACGGTCACGCCGGACCCGACGACCCTCGCGCTCTCGCCGCGGGGCTCGGCGGCGACCAGGTCGACCCGGTCGCCGACCGTCAGCAGACCGGCCACGCCGGCGTCGGGCAGCCGCACCGGCACGGCGACCAGGCCGGGGTAGCCGTCGGTGAGCGACGGGCCGACCAGGCGTACGTCGGTCAGCGGCTCGCCCTCCCTCAGCGGCGCCGCGAGCGTCCGGCCGACCGGGTCCGTGACGTCCCCCGCGGGCACGGAGCCGGGTGCGAACCCCACGGTGCGGACGTCGCCACTGCCGACCACGGTGCCCGACGGCAGGTCTCGCACCGCGACCACGACCGGCACGGTGGCGGGCGGAGGGGCGGTCGCCGCGTGCAGCCCGGCGGCGACCGCGGCCGCAGCCAGCACGGCGGCGATCAGGCGGCGCCGGGCGAGGACGGCTCGGCGTACGGGTCGCAGCAGGGCGGCGAGGCGGCGCATGCCGCGACGCTAGGTCAGCGCGGGCCGGACGCGCGCCGGCTCTCCACAGGGGTCAGGACGAGGACGACGCGGCCGCCGAGGCGGCGGGCTTGCTCTCGGTCTTCGTCTCGGTCTTCTTCTCGCCCGACGCCCCGTTCGCGGTCGAGGTGGTCGACGTCGGGCTGCTCGACGAGGCCGAGGAGGAGTCCGCGGACCGGCTGTCGGTGCGGTAGAAGCCGGAGCCCTTGAAGACCACGCCCACGGCGTTGAAGAGCTTGCGCAGTCGGCCCTGGCACTCGGGGCACTCGGTCAGCGCGTCGTCGGAGAAGCTCTGCACCTGCTCGAAGGCGTGGCCGCACTCGGTGCAGGCGTACTGGTAGGTCGGCACGGTTCTCCTTCGCGTCGTGGCCACTCGGGCCGGCGCCTGGCACTCGGCCCCGGCGAGTGCCAATACTATGGCACGGCACAATGTCCCGGGTCATGGCTGGCGGACTCGGGTTCTGGAGGTGGCCGCGCGTCCTGCGGCTCGCGTCCTACGTCGCTGCCGGGCTCGCGGTCCTGCTCGTCGCCGTGGTGCTGGCCGTGGTGCACTTCGTCCGCGCCCCCCTCCCGCAGACGACGGGCGAGCTGGACCTCCCGGGCCTCGAGGACCCGGTGCGGGTCGTACGCGACGACGCGGGCATCTCGCAGCTCTACGGCGACTCGCTCGACGACCTGATGCGGGCGCAGGGCTACGTCCACGCCCAGGAGCGGTTCTTCGAGATGGACGTGCGCCGGCACGCGACGGCGGGGCGGCTGGCCGAGATGTTCGGCGAGGACGCCGTGGCGAGCGACGAGCTGGTGCGCACGATGGGGTGGCGCCGGGTCGCCTCCCGCGAGCTCGCCCTGGTGTCGCCGGCCACCCGGGCGGCCCTGCAGGCGTACGCCGACGGCGTCAACGCCTACCTGGACAGCCACACCCCCAGCGAGATCGCGGTGGAGTACACCGTCCTCAACGCCGGTGGCCTGGACTACACCCCCGAGCAGTGGACCCCGGTCGACTCCCTGGCCTGGCTCAAGGCCATGGCCTGGGACCTGCGCGGCAACATGACCGACGAGATCGACCGCGTCCTGGCGCGGGCCGGCCACACGGCCCGCGAGGTGGCGCAGCTCTACCCGCCGTACGACTACGCGGACCACGCCCCGATCGTCGCGGGCGGGGCCGTCGTGGGTGGCACGTTCCAGCAGCAGGCCCCCGCGGCGGCCGCGCGGCCGGCGTACCCCGCCGCCGCCCGCGGCGCGCTCGCCGGCCTGCGCGACAGCATCGCCAGGATGCCGGCGCTGGTCGGCCACGGCGACGGGCTGGGCAGCAACAGCTGGGTGGTCGACGGCGACCACACCGACTCCGGCGGCCCGCTGCTGGCCAACGACCCGCACCTGGGCACCTCGCTGCCGGGCGTCTGGATGCAGATGGGCCTGCACTGCCGCACGGTGACCGACGACTGCCCGCTGGACGTGGCCGGCTTCACCTTCTCCGGCGTGCCGGGCGTGATCATCGGCCACAACGCCGACATCGCCTGGGGGTTCACGAACCTGGGCCCCGACGTCAGCGACCTCTACCTGGAGAAGGTGGAGGGTGACCGGTGGCGCTACGACGGCCGGTGGCGGCCGCTGCGCACGCACCGCGAGACGATCGAGGTGGCCGACGGCGAGGACCGCACCATCACGGTCCGGTCCACGGCTCACGGGCCGCTGCTCTCCGACGTCGCCGACGACTATGCCGACCTGGGCGACTCGCCGCCGGGCGTCAGGCCGGGCCGGTACGCCGTCTCGCTGGCCTGGACCGCGCTGCGGCCGTCGCGGACCGCGGACGCCCTGCTCGGCATCGACTCCGCGGGCAGCTGGGCGGAGTTCCGCCGGGCCGCCCGCTCGTTCGCCGTTCCGGCGCAGAACCTCGTGTACGCCGACCGCGCCGGTCACATCGGCTACCAGGCGCCCGGCCTGGTGCCGATCCGGCGCCGGGGCAACGACGGGACGATGCCGTCGGCGGGCTGGCGTCCCGAGGACGACTGGACCGGGCGGTTCGTCCCGTTCGACGCGCTGCCGAGCGTCCTGGACCCCGAGCGCGGCTTCGTGGTCACGGCCAACCAGGCGTTGACCGGGCCCGGGTACCCCGTCCACCTCACCGGCGACTGGGACCAGGGCTACCGCTCGCAACGCATCACCGACCTCCTGCAGCAGCAGCTCGACGGCGATGGGTCGGTCTCGGCGGACGACATGCTCGCGATCCAGCTCGACGACCTGAACCCCCTGGCGGCCGAGCTGGTGCCGTACCTGCTGACGGTGGACCTGCCGCGCGGCTACTACGCGGCCGGCCAGTGGCAGCTGCGCCGGTGGGACTTCCACCAGGACGCGGACAGCCCGGGCGCGGCGTACTTCAACGTGGTGTGGCGCAACCTGCTCGCGCTCACCTTCCACGACGAGCTGCCCGAGGACGCCTGGCCCGACGGTGGGGACCGGTGGTTCGCGGTCGTCACCCGGCTGCTGCGGCAGCCGGACAGCCCGTGGTGGGACGACCGGACCACCGACGTCCGCGAGACCCGCGACGACGTGCTGCGGCAGGCGATGGAGGACGCCCGCGACGAGCTCACCCGGCGCCAGGCGCTCGACAGCGACGACTGGACCTGGGGACACCTGCACCGCCTCGACCTGCACAGTCCGACGCTGGGGGAGTCGGGGATCGGGCTGGTCGAGCGGCTGGTCAACCGCGACGGATGGGAGGTCGGCGGCGGGTCCTCGGCCGTCGACGCGGCGGCGTGGGACGCCGCGCAGGGGTACGGCGTCGTCAGCGCGCCGTCGATGCGGATGGTCGTGTCGCCGGCGGACTGGGACGCCTCACGGTGGATCAACCTGACCGGCGTCTCGGGCCACCCCTTCGACCCCCACTACACCGACCAGACCGACCGCTGGGTCCGGGGCGAGACCCTCCCGTGGACGTTCACGCCCGACGCCGTCGAGCGGGCCGCCGAGGACGTGCTCACCCTCGAGCCCGCCGCCGATGGGGCGCACGGCGGTTGAGGTGCGAGCGCAGCGAGCCTCGAAACCACCGTCGCCGCTCGGCTCACCGGGTCTCGAGGCTCGGCGCTGGCGCGCCTCGCACCTCGACCGACGCGGGCGTCAACGAAGGCGGCGAACACCGGTCGGGGTGGCGGCGTAGCGGACCGGGCGATCGTGGGGCTCGACGGGGACGTCGACGCCGACCTCGCCGTCGTAGAGCAGCGCGCAGGTGAAGGTGCCCACCGGCACCCGGCCCAGCGCCCGGTCGTAGGAGCCGCCCCCGCGCCCCAGGCGCATCCCCGTCGACGACACGGCGAGCGCGGGCACCAGCACCACGTCGGCGGTCGCGATCGCGTCGACCCCGAGCCGCTCGCCCACCGGCTCGAGCAGCCCCAGCCGGGCCCGCACCAGGTCGTCGGGCGAGCGGTAGACGGCCCAGTCCAGGTCGTCGTCGGGCAGCAGCACCGGGAGGATCACCCGCTTGCCGGCCGCGCGGAGCCCGTCGAGCAGGGGACCGGTCCCGGGCTCGCCGTTCATCGAGACGTACGCCGCCACGGTGGCCGCCCGGCGCACGTCGACCGTGCCGAGCAGGTGCTCGGCGAGGGCACGGGCCGCGAGCCCCACCTCGGCGAGCGGGCGGCGGTGCCGGTCGGTGAGCAGGCGGTCGCGCACCGCGATCTTCGCGGGCGATTGCATGGCCGTCACACCGGAAGCCTACGATCGGACCATGGGTAGTGCTGGTCTGATGAGGGCTCGCGACAAGATGGCCGCCGCCGGCGTGGACGAGGTGGCCATCGACACCTTCGCCCACTACTACCGGCTGCTCGAGCACGGTGAGACGGGGATGATCCCCGAGTCCACCATCGACCCCGTCGACATCGAGTCGCTGGCCGACGTGCACGTGGCCGACGAGCAGGCCGCGCAGGCGCTGCGCGGCACCGCGGTGATCAAGCTCAACGGCGGCCTCGGCACGTCGATGGGGATGGACCGGGCCAAGTCGCTGCTCTGCGTGCGCCGCGGGCTGTCCTTCCTCGACATCATCGCCCGCCAGGTGCTGCACCTGCGCACCCAGCACGACGCCACGCTGCCGATCATCTTCATGAACAGCTTCCGCACCTCCGGCGACACCCTCGCCGCGCTGGCGCGGTACGACGACCTCCCGGTCGACGGGCTGCCGCTGGAGTTCCTGCAGAACAAGGAGCCCAAGCTGCTCGTGAAGGACCTCACCCCGGTCAGCTGGCCCAAGGAGCCCGACCTGGAGTGGTGCCCGCCGGGCCACGGCGACATCTACACGGCGCTGCGCGGGACCGGGCTGCTCGACCGGCTGATCGCCGCCGGCTACGAGCGGGTCTTCGTCTCCAACTCCGACAACCTGGGTGCGGTCCCCGACCCGCGGATCGCCGGCTGGTTCGCCGAGAGCGGTGCGCCGTTCGCGATCGAGGCGGTCCGTCGTACCCCGTCGGACCGCAAGGGCGGACACTTCGCCCGGCGCCGGACCGACGGGCGCATCGTGCTGCGCGAGACCGCGCAGACCCCGGACGCCGACCAGGCGGCGCTGGCCGACCTCGACCGGCACCGCTACTGCTCGACCAACAACATCTGGTTCGACCTCGCCGCGATGAAGCACGCGCTCGACGTGCGCCAGGGGATCCTCGGCCTGCCGCTGATCCGCAACGTCAAGAACGTCGACCCGGGCGACAAGTCCAGCCCCGAGGTGATCCAGGTCGAGACCGCGATGGGCGCCGCCGTGGAGGTGTTCGAGGGCTCGCGGCTGATCGAGGTCGGCCGCGACCGGTTCGTGCCGGTGAAGACGACCAACGACCTGCTGGTGCTGCGCTCGGACGTCTACGACCTCGGCTCGGACTTCGTGCTCGACCAGGCCTCCGACGCCCTGCCCTTCGTGGACCTCGACGGCGACTTCTACAAGCTGGTCGGTGACTTCGACAAGCGGTTCCCCGAGGGCGCCCCCTCGCTGCGGAAGGCCTCGTCCTTCACCGTGCACGGCGACTGGACCTTCGGGCGCGGGGTCGAGGTGGTCGGCGAGGTCGACCTGGCCGCGAAGTCCGCGCAGCGCGTCGACGGTGGCACCGTCCTCTCGCATGAGTGAGCAGCCGACGACCGACCGGCTCGTCTCCGTCGACGAGCACCTCGAGCGGATCCTGGCGGCGATCGAGCCGCTGCCGGCGTTCCCGCAGCCGCTGATGGAGACCCTCGGGCTGGCGGTGGCCGAGGACGTCGTCGCGCCGATCTCGCTGCCGTCCTTCGACAACTCGGCGATGGACGGCTACGCCGTGCGCCACACCGACGTCGTCACCGCGTCCCCGGAGTCGCCGGTGCACCTGCCGGTGGTGGGCGAGATCGGGGCCGGGCAGGCGCAGCTGCTGGCGCTGTCGCCCGGCACGGCGGCCAAGATCATGACCGGCGCACCGGTGCCCGCGGGCGCGGACACGGTGGTGCCCTACGAGTGGACGGACCGCGGGGTCGCGCAGGTGCGCATCGAGCGGTCGCCGTCGTACGCCCAGCACGTGCGGCCCGCGGGCGGTGACGTCGAGGCCGGCGACGTGGTGGTCTCCGAGGGCACCGTCCTCGGCCCGCGCCACCTCGGGCTGCTCGCGGCGGTCGGCCGCGCCACGGTGCTGTCCCGGCCGCGGCCCCGCGTGGTGGTCATCTCGACCGGCTCCGAGCTGCGCGAACCGGGTGCATCCCTGGGCCACGACTCCATCTACGACGGCAACTCGTTCCTGCTCGCTGCCGCGGCCCGTCGCGTGGGTGCGATCGCCTATCGCGTCGGGATCGTGCCCGACGAGCCGCGGGCGTTCCTCGACGCGCTCAACGACCAGCTCGTCCGCGCCGACGTCGTGGTCACCAGCGGCGGGGTCTCGCAGGGCGACTTCGACGTGGTGAAGGAGGCGCTCGCGCCGCTCGGCACCGTCTGGTTCGGTGGCGTGGCGATGCAGCCGGGCAAGCCGCAGGGCTTCGGCCGGCTCGGCGAGGACGACACCCCGGTCTTCACGCTGCCGGGCAACCCGGTCTCGTCGTACATCTCCTTCGAGATGTTCGTGCTGCCCGCGCTGCGCAAGCTGATGGGGCGCACGCCCTACGCGCGCCCGACGACCACGGCCCGGCTGACCCACGACCTCCGGTCGCACGACGGCCGCCGGCAGCTCGCCCGGGCGCAGTGGTCGGTCGACGCCGCCGGTCCCGCGGTCACGCCGGTCGGTGGACACGGTTCCCACCTGATCGGCGATCTGGCACAGTCCGACGCGCTGGTCGTGGTGCCCGAGGGGGTCGGCTCGGTCGCTGCCGGCGAGCAGGTCCAGGTCCTGAGGCTCGACGAGGAGTTCTGATGTCGGAACCGCGGCTCACCCACGTGGACGAGTCCGGGGCCGCACGGATGGTCGACGTCTCGGGCAAGGACGTCACCGCGCGGACGGCGACCGCGTCGGGCCGGGTGCTCGTGTCGGCCGAGGTGGTCACCCTGCTGCGCGGTGAGGGCGTGCCGAAGGGCGACGCGCTCGGGGTGGCCCGCGTCGCCGGCATCCTGGCCGCCAAGCAGACGCCCACGCTGGTGCCGCTGTGCCACCCGCTGGCGATCTCCGGGGTGACCGTCGACCTCGACGTCGCCGACGACGGGGTCGACATCCGGGCGACGGTGCGCACCACCGACCGCACCGGGGTGGAGATGGAGGCGCTGACCGCCGTCTCGGTCGCGGCGCTGACGGTCGTCGACATGGTCAAGGCCGTCGACAAGGCGGCGGTGATCACCGACGTCCGGGTCGAGACGAAGACCGGTGGGAAGTCGGGCGACTGGAGCCGCGGATGAGCCTGCGTGCCGAGGTGGTCGTCGCGTCGAACCGCGCCGCCGCCGGGGTCTACGAGGACACCACGGGCCCGCTGCTCGTCGCGTTCCTGCAGGAGCTCGGCTTCGTGGTCTCCGCCCCGGTCGTCGTCCCCGATGGGGAGCCGGTGGGCGAGGCGATCGCGGCGGCCGCGGCCGGTGGCGCCCGGGTCGTGCTCACCACCGGGGGCACCGGCCTCACCCCGACCGACCGCACGCCGGAGGTCACCCGCGCGCTGCTGGACCGCGAGGTCCCGGGCCTCGCCGAGGCGATCCGCGCCCACGGTGTGGCCAAGGGCGTGCCGACGGCGGTGCTCTCCCGGGGCCTCGCCGGCCTGGTCGGCTCGTGCCTCGTGGTCAACCTGCCCGGCTCGCGCGGTGGGGTGAAGGACGGCCTCGAGGTGCTGCGGCCGGTGCTGCTGCACGCCGTCGAGCAGAGCGTGGGAAGCGACCATTGAGCCAGCGGGGGTGGCCGGCCCGACTCAGCGCCGGTGACGTCACCGTGCGGCCGCTGTCGTACGGCGACGCCGCCGCCTGGCGGGACGCGCGGCGGCGCAACGTCGCGTGGCTGCGGCCGTGGGACGCGACGGTCCCGCCCGGGGCGGCGGCCCGGCCGGCGTCGTTCCGCGCCCTCGTCCGGCGGCTGCACCGCCAGGCCCGCGCGGACGCGACGTACCCGTTCGCGATCGAGGTCGACGGCCGGTTCGCCGGGCAGGTGACGGTCAACAACATCGTGCGGGGGTCCGCGCAGTTCGCGTCGGTCGGCTACTGGCTCGACCAGCAGTACGCCGGCCGCGGCGTGATGCCGCGCGCCGTGGCCCTGGTGATCGACCACTGCTTCGCGACCGCCGGCCTGCACCGCATCGAGGTCGCCATCCGTCCGGAGAACTCCAACTCCCTGCGCGTGGTGGAGAAGCTCGGTCTGCGCGAGGTGGGCTACGCCCCGAAGTTCCTGCACATCGACGGCGAGTGGCGCGACCACCGGATCTACGCGGTCACCGCCGAGGAGTGCCCGGAGGGCATGCTGCGGCGTCTGGAGTCCCAGCAGTCACAGGAGTGATTTTGCGACACACCTGTGGACATCCGAGGTGGAGTGCGGTAGCGCTCCTAACCTCTGACTCGTGGACCTGAGCGCTCTGATCTTCGTCGCCCTTGCCGTGGCGTGGGCCGTCTACCTCGTCCCCAAGGCGCTCCGACACCACGAGGACGGCGCCCGCAGCAGGTCGGTCGACCGCTTCTCGCACACGATGCGCGTGCTGGCCCGGCGCGAGCCGGTCTCGGCCAAGAGCGCCCGGCTGGTGGTCAACCGGTCCCGGCCGGCCGCCAAGGAGGCCGCCACGGAGGCCGCCACCGAGGAGCCGGTCGAGCTGACTCACGCTCAGGTGCGGGCGCGGCGTGCGGCCGCCAAGCGGGCGACCAAGCGGCGGCGCACCGTGCTCGCGATCGTGCTGCTCGCCAACCTCGCGGTCGTCGGCGTGGCCGCCTTCGGCCTGATCAGCTGGTGGTACGTCGCCATCCCCGCCGGCCTGCTGGTCGCCTGGCTGGTGACCTGCCGGATCATGGTCAAGGGCGAGCGCCGGGCGCTGCAGCCGACCCGACGGATGCCGGTCGACCCCGTCGAGGAGGAGGTCGTGGAGGCTCCCGAGGACCGCGTGCTGGTCGAGGAGGAGGTCGCCGACGACCCGATGGCCGACACGTCTGCTGGCATGGCGGCGGTCGTGGACCCGGCGCTGTGGGACCCGGTGCCGGTCACCCTGCCGACGTACGTCGGCAAGCCGCCCGCCGCCCGCCGCACCGTTCGCACCATCGACCTCGAGGGCACCGGCGTGTGGACCTCGGGCCGCACCGAGTCCGACGCCCAGCTCGCTCGGGAGGCCGACGAGGCACAGAAGGCGGCCCGCCAGGCCCGCACCGACGCCGAGCGCGCCACCGGCTCCTGACGGCTGCTCCGCATCCGGCCTAGGCTCGGTGGCATGGCCCCCGAGCTCGCCGCCTCCCGCACCTACCCGGTCACCGTCGAGCGTGCCTTCGACGTCACCCTCCCCACCCCGCTGACCGACCTCTTCTCCCGGCGGTACGCCGCCATCCCGGCGATCCGCGAGGTCCGTGACCAGGCGGGGGAGTGGGCGACGGCCGGCCAGACCCGCACGATCCGGCTGGCCGACGGCGGCAGCATCCGCGAGACCCTGACCGCCGTGGACCGGCCCGACCGCTTCGCCTACCGTCTGTCCGACATCTCCGGCCCGATGAAGCCCCTCGTGACCGGCGTCGAGGGCCGCTGGCTCTTTGAGCCGGCCGGCGACGGGGCCCGCGTCACCTGGGCCTGGACCGTCCAGCCGCGCGGCCCGCTCGGCCGCGCGGCGATGCCCGTCTTCGCCCGGATGTGGCGCGGCTACGCCCGCCAGGCGCTCGAGGAGCTCGAGCACATCCTGGTCCCCTGACGCGCCGTATCCGTCGGTCGGGTCGTGTGCCTGAGACCGACCTC
>NZ_JBGAGJ010000002.1:0-582642 GCF_044226765.1 Nocardioides sp. | reverse complement strand
AAGTCGTAGGAGATATCGGCGCAAGTCGAGCAGATGGGAAGGCCGTCGGCGTTGGGTGGGCCCGGTAACAGCCGGTCTTGGAGGCATTCGGGGCAGGTGCCGCGGGTGTGGATGGCGCCGAAGTAGCAGATGTTGCAGAGTCGGCCTTCGGGCCACGTGGCCGCGAGTCGGGGGATGTCTCGACCGCAGCGCGCGCAGGGGTCGTCGCGGGTGCTCGTCGTTCGCGGTCGCCCGCGCACGGTGGAGCGAGGGCGGAGGCCAGCCGGCTTCGGATCCATCGTTACTCCCGATCGCTACTCGTCGAGGATGTTCGCGCGGCGCGGCCGGACGCTGCGGTCGAGCGAGACGACGTTCGGTGGGGCAGCGGTGCCGGTCTTGCGGGCACGGACGTCAGCCGCGGTGGTGGTCAGTAGGTCCGCGGGCGTGCACTCGAAGATGTCGCAGAGGGCAGCGACGACCTGGAGCGACATCCGCTCCGGGCGTTGGTTGACTAGGCGGTAGACCTGCGGTCGGGACAGGGTGATGTCGCGTTCAGCCAGGAGGGGAATGAGGTCTGTCGTGTTGTGCAGGCCTCGCGCCGCCATCAGCTCGGCCAGCCGCCAGGTGTAGTCGACCTTGCGCTTCATGATGTGCCGTCCTCGGTCCTGCGTTGTATGGCTTCCTTCACCGTACGGTCCAGGGCGCTTCTGAGCGTGGAGCGTCGGAAGTCGTCGGAGACGAACTGGTAGATCCCTGTGGTCGCCGCGTGCTCGTGGCCCATCTGGTACTGAACGAATCGCGGATCCCAGCCATCCTCGAGGAGGTGGGTGGCGTACGAGCGTCGGAACGAATGGAAGTCGAGACCGTCGGGGAAGCCGAGCTCCTTGCAGTAACGGGTGAGGCGGCGATTCATCGTCGACTCGCCCACCAGGTAGCCCCGCTCGGTCGTGAACAAGTCGAGGGAGTCAGGTGCTCCGCGGCCGTTTGCGAGCCAGTCCTCGAAGATGCCTGGCGTCCAGTGCCACACGGTCAGAACGCTGCGGGGCTTGGGCGGGGAGGCGCGCTTCGCCTTGCCGAACCGGACCTTGCAGACGCCGAACGCGCCGAACTCGCGGGCGTGAGGGTTGCGCGCGAGGTCGACTGTCTGAAGACGCCGAACTTCGTTGAAGCGCAGTCCGTAGCCGTAGGCGATCTTCATCATTACCGCGTCGCGGTAGGCGGCCTGCCAGCCCTTGCGCCCGGACGCGCCGATGCGTTCGACCTCGTCATCGGCGTGATCAAAGAGCGCCACGAGTTCCTCGCGTGTGTAGGGCCGTTTGCTGGGGCGTCCGTCGTACTCCTGGACGTGGGGAGCGGTGTTCCAGTCGAAGAAGACCTGGGCGGGGTGCGTGCCGAAGTACTTCTCGCAGATTCGGTCCCAGCCGTAGTCGGGGTTGCTGATGTAGCTGGTGAACGAGCGGAGCGCGGAGTGGTAGCCGCGGAGCGTCGAGTGGGAGACGTGCTTGACCGTGCGCAGGTCGGCGGAGAACTCCTCGACCATCGCCGGCGTCCAGTTCCAGGGGTCCTCGTTGACGTGCTGCATGAACCGCTGCACGCAGCGCAGCCGCTGCTCGATCGTGGCGAACTGGAGGTTGCGCGACAGCTGCTGGTTGCGCCAGCCGTCGAGCATCATCTGAAGCACCTGCTCGTCGGGCCGGAGGACTGGCATCGACTGCACCAGGTGGACTCGTCCTGAGCCGTCAATCTGCATCGAAACTCCCGCAAGACCGGTTACGTCCAGTGATTCAATGATGCATCTGATGAGACGTGAAAGGTGTTTGTGCAGGTCAGCGGCGTGTCGCCGAGACCGTCCTGCGCGCTGATGTCGGCACCGCACGCCGCTGTCGGTGTCCGCGAGACGCTGTGCCGCCGTGCCGTTTCCGCAGGTCAACGGCACATTTGTCGCTGTCGGCGGGGTAGTGGACAGGAGGCTGCGTGACTGATTCATCTGATGCAATACGCAGGCTACATCCTGACATAATGTCAGTTATCGGCGATGTGGTCACGGTGCCGGTCGGGGTCGACGTTTGGTCACCAACCGCAGGTTGTCGAGCGATTCATCTGCGGTTGGTGACCAAACGTCGCACTTCTGGAGCCGGCAGCCGGATGCTGGAGCCGCGGCGCGGTCAGCCGGCGACGTACGCCGCCAGGTGCTGGCCGGTGAGCGTCGAGGCCTCGGCGACCAGCTCGGCGGGCGTGCCCTCGAAGACGACCCGGCCGCCGTCGTGGCCGGCGCCGGGCCCGAGGTCGATGATCCAGTCGGCGTGGGCCATCACGGCCTGGTGGTGCTCGAGGACGACGACCGACCGTCCGGAGTCGACCAGCCGGTCCAGCAGGCCCAGCAGCTGCTCGACGTCGGCGAGGTGCAGGCCGGTGGTCGGCTCGTCCAGCACGTAGACGTCGCCCTTCTCGGCCATCTGGGCCGCCAGCTTCAACCGCTGGCGCTCCCCGCCCGACAGCGTGGTCAGCGGCTGGCCGAGGCTGACATAACTCAGGCCCACGTCCGCGAGGCGCACCAGCACCTTGTGCGCGGCCGGCACGGTGGCCGGCCCGTCGGGACCGAAGAACCCCACCGCCTCGGCCACCGGCATCGCGAGCACCTCGCTGATGTTGCGCCCACCGAGCAGGTGCTCGAGGACCGCTGCCTGGAACCCCTTGCCCTCACACTCCTCGCACGTCGACTCGACGGTCGCCATGATCCCCAGCTCGGTGACGATGACGCCGGCACCGTTGCAGGCCGGGCAGGCGCCCTCGGAGTTCGCGCTGAACAGGGCCGGCTTGACGCCGTTGGCCTTCGCGAACGCCTTGCGGATCGGCTCGAGGAGCCCGGTGTACGTCGCCGGGTTGCTGCGCCGCGAGCCCTTGATCGCCCCCTGGTCGACCACCACGACTCCGTCGCGGCCGGCGATCGAGCCCTGCACCAGCGAGCTCTTCCCCGACCCGGCCACCCCGGTCAGGACGCACAGCACGCCGGTCGGGACGTCGACGTCCACGTCCCGGAGGTTGTGGGTCGACGCGCCGCGCACCTCCAGCGCACCCGTGGGCGCGCGGACGGCATCCTTGAGGCGCGCGCGGTCGTCGAGGTGACGCCCGGTCACCGTGTCGCTCGCGCGCAGGTCGTCGTACGAGCCCTCGAAGACGATCTCGCCGCCGGCGCTGCCGGCACCGGGGCCGAGGTCGACGACGTGGTCGGCGATGCGGATCGCCTCCGGCTTGTGCTCGACCACCAGCACGGTGTTGCCCTTGTCGCGCAGCCGCAGCAGCAGCTCGTTCATCCGCTCGATGTCGTGCGGGTGCAGCCCGATCGTGGGCTCGTCGAAGACGTAGGTGACATCCGTCAGGGCCGACCCGAGGTGCCGGATCATCTTGGTGCGCTGGGCCTCTCCCCCGCTGAGCGTCCCGGCGGGCCGGTCGAGGGAGAGGTAGCCCAGGCCGATCTCGGTGAACGCGTCCAGGAGGTGCTGCAGGCCGGCCACCAGGGGCGCCACGCCCGGCTCGGTCACCCGCGGCAGCCAGGCCGCGAGGTCGCTGATCTGCATCGCGCACAGCTCGGCGATGTTCGCCCCGGCGACCGTGACCGAGCGCGCCTCCGCGCTGAGCCGGGTGCCCGCGCACTCCGGGCAGGTCGTGAACGTCACCGCCCGCTCCACGAAGCGCCGCACGTGCGGCTGCATCGCCTCGACGTCCTTGGAGAGCATCGACTTCTGCACCTTGGTCAGGACGCCCTCGAAGGTGAGGTTGACCCCGTCGACCCTGATCTTCTCGGGCTCGCCGTGGAGCAGCTTGCGCATCTCCTTCTGGGTGTACTTCCCCAGCGGCTTGTCCATGTCGAAGCCGGCGCCGCTGAAGATCCGGCCGTACCAGCCGTCCATCGAGTAGCCCGGGACGAGCAGGGCACCCTCGGCGAGGGACAGGCTCTCGTCGTAGATGGCGGTCAGGTCGAAGTCGTTGAGCGACCCCATGCCCTCGCACCGCGGGCACATCCCGCCCTGGTAGACCTGCTGCTTGACGACCTGGGTCTTCCCGGCGCCCGCCTGGGTCTTCATCATCCCGCTCGCGATCCGCGTCGGGACGTTGAAGGAGAACGCCTGGGGCGATCCGATGTGCGGCTCCCCGATCCGGCTGAAGAGGATGCGCAGCATCGCGTTGGCGTCGGTCGCGGTGCCCACCGTCGACCGGGGGTTGGCGCCCATCCGCTCCTGGTCGACGATGATCGCGGTCGTCAGGCCCTCGAGGTGGTCCACCTCGGGCCGGGCCAGGCTCGGCATGAACCCCTGGACGAACGCGCTGTAGGTCTCGTTGATCATCCGCTGCGACTCCGCGGCGACGGTGTCGAAGACCAGCGAGCTCTTGCCGCTGCCCGACACGCCGGTGAAGGCCGTGAGCCGGCGCTTGGGGATGTCGACGCTGACGTCCTTGAGGTTGTTGACGCGTGCGCCCTGCACCCGGATCAGGTCGTGGCGGTCGGCTGCGTGCATCGGGTGCTGGCTCCCTCGGTCGTGGGTGTGGCCCGGAGGTGGGCTCAGTCGTCGGGCAGGGCGGCGAAGGCCTTCTTGGTGTCCTTGTACCAGCCCATGCCCCGGATCGGGTGCTTCCAGCGCCCCTTCATGTCCGTCAGCGCCGGCTCGTGCGCGGTGTCCCCGGCGGCCACGGCAGAGCGCAGGTGCTGGTCCTGGGCCTTGATGACGTCGTCGGCGCTCTCGCCGCGCAGCGCGAGGTCGCAGGCGCCGCCCAGCTGGCGGCAGGTCATCGTCCGCATCTCAGCGCACCTCCTGGATCCGCACCAGGTTGCCGGCGGGGTCGCGGAAGGCGCAGTCGCGGATGCCGTACGGCTGCTCCGTCGGCTCCTGCACGACCTCGGCGTCGGTGGCCTGGACCCGGTCGAAGGTCGCGTCCAGGTCGTCGCTGGCGAGCATGATCCAGCCGTACGTGCCCTTGGCCATCATCTCGGTGATCGTGCTGCGCTCGGCGTCGGTGACCCCGGGGTCGGGAACGGGTGGGCCGAGCAGGATGCAGGTCTCGGGCTGGTCGACGGGACCGACGGTGATCCAGCGCATCGAGCCCCGGCCGACGTCGGTGCGGACCTCGAACCCCAACGTGTCGCGGTAGAAGGCCAGCGACGCCTCCGGGTCGAGGTGCGGCAGGACGGTGGTGTGGATGGTGATTCCCATGCCGCTCACGCTAGGCGCGGGTCGGGAGGCTGCGCTTCTCGATTCCTGACCGATGTCGACCGCACCGGCCGCGTCACCTGCTTGGCCACGCACTGCGGCAGCCCCGGGGCGTCCCGCATGGCCTCCCGCCGGTACGCCGTCGGCGGCATGCCGACCAGCTCGGTGAACCGGGTGGTGAACGTGCCCAGGGACTGGCAGCCGACCTCGAGGCACACCTGCGTCACGCTGAGGTCGCCGCGCCGTAGCAGCGCCATCGCGCGCTCGACGCGCCGGGTCATCAGGTAGCCGTACGGCGACTCGCCGTACGCCGCCTTGAACTGGCGGCTCAGGTGCCCGGCCGACAGGTGGACGCCTCGCGCGAGCGCCTCGACGTCCAGGGGCTGGGCGTACTCCCGGTCGATCCGGTCCCGGACCCGGCGCAGCCGCGCCAGGTCCGCGATCCGCGGGTCCGGCTCGGGAGCGACAGGGTGGTCCACGCCGGGATCGTAGCCAGCCGGCGTGGTCCCGTGGCCCGTCCGGACCAGCGACACCCCGCCCGATCGGGTCAATGTCCGGGGGATGTTCGCGGGAACGCGGCGTGTGCACCCCGACCGATTCCTAGCGTCAGGCAACGATGGATCCCGTGGATGTATCCGGCGGCCCCGGACCGCGCTCCTCCCAGGAGCAGCACCCGGAGCCGCCCGGTGGGCAGGTCGTCGGGGCTCGAGAGGAGGCAGCACCATGTGGGACACCGTCCAGACCGGCGGGGAGCACCTGACCCACGACATGCCGTGCCCGCACTGCGGCCACGCCCTGCACGTCTACCTCGACTGCGGGGACGGGTGCGACTGCGTGCCGGTGCGGCCCAGCAAGCTGGCGCAGATCGCCACCGCCTAGCGCACGGTCCCTTCCCGCGGCTCAGCCGATCGGGCCGACCGTCGCCACGCGTCGCAGCGCGGGCCGCTCGGGCCGCTCGGGCCGCTCGGGCGGACCGTCCACCGCACCGGCGGTCCACCACATTCGCATCCCCTCGGGGTCGAGCTCGAGGACCGCGAGGTTGTTGTCGTACCAGGGTCCCTCGGTGACCGCCCAGCGCAGCGGCTCCAGCGGCACCCGCCCGGAGCGCGACAGCACCCGGCCGGCCGCCCCGGCGGCCCGCCGCGCCACGGTCGACATGAAGCCCTGCATGACCCCCGGCAGCGGGTTGCGGATCGGCGAGCAGACGGCCTGCACGATCCGGCTGGCCACCACCCCGTCGCGTGGCCACGCCTCGGCGACGTAGCTGTGGTGCACGTCGCCGGACAGGAACGAGATCGTGCGGGGTGCGCGGCCCCGCTTGCCCGACGCGACCTCCAGGACCATCCCGGCGACGTCGCGGAAGCCCTGCTGGAACGCCGCCCAGTGCTCGAGGTCCGCGGCCTGACGGGCGCGCTCCCCCAGCCACTTGCCGGGCCGCCCCCAGGCGCCCTCGGCGATGGCCTCGCTGAAGGACTCCAGGTGGTGCAGGCCGGGGGCGAGCAGGAACGGCAGCGAGGTGCCGATGATCAGGTGGTCGACGTCGCCGAGCAGGTGCTCGTCGACCCAGGCCAGCTCCTCGTCGTCCAGCATCGAGCGGCGCTCGGGAGTGAGCACGCGGGCGGCCCGTGAGTCGATCACCACCAGCCGGGCCTGGTCGTCGACGTCGCGCGCGAAGCTCCAGCGGTAGGAGTCCGGCTCCGCGTCGGCCCGGGCGGCGAGCTGGTCGAGCTCGGCGGTGACGTCCAGCTCACCCGGTCCGTCGTGGGAGGAGATCTGCTGCCACAGCGCGTCGTCGGCGCGCTCCTGCGCGCCGAGGTTGCCCAGGTGCTGGTACACCCAGTAGGAGCCGAGGCCGCCGACCACGCGGTCGTGCCACCAGTCGGTGGCGTCCATGCGCTGCTTCCAGGTCCAGCTGGTGTTCCAGTCGTCACGGATGTCGTGGTCGTCGAAGATCATGGCGCTCGGCAGCGTCGACAGCAGCCACCGGTTCGCCGGGTCGCACCAGGCCAGCGAGTAGAGGTGGGCGTACTCCTCGAAGTCCTTCAGCTCGTACCACGGCGCCTGCTCGGGGTCACGCCGCTGCTCGATGAACGCGCGCATCTCGTCGCTCGTCTCGTCGGCGTACACCTGGTCACCGAGGAAGAGGACCAGGTCTGGCCAGCGCTCGTCGTCGTCGGACGTCGTCTCGGTGAGGCCGGCCATGAAGAGGGCGTAGGCACGCAGCGCGTCCACGCCGAACTGCGCGGTGCCCTCTTCGTCGTGGGTGACGCTCACCCGGCAGGAGCCGAAGGCCAGCCGGAACGGCTTGCCCGGCTCGAGCGTCGGGATGACCGACGGCGGGAACGGCGCGAGCTCGGGGTCGTCGGACGGCCAGACCCCCCGGCCGTCGACCGCCACCGTGTACGGCGTCTTCGTGCCGGGCTCGAGACCGGTCACCTCGACGAGCGCGTAGTGGTGCCCGTGGGCCCCGAAGGTGGGCGCCGAGGCGGAGCGTTCGCCGGCCGTGACCGTGACCGTCGCCGGCCCCGCGGTCTCGACCCAGATCGTGGCGGACGTGGCGTCGACGTACCGGAGCAGTGGCCCGAGCAACAACATGCGGAGAACCTAATACTCTTCTCCCATGTCGACTCCCGTGCAGCGCCCCGACGCCACTCCCGCGGCCCCGGTCGCGCCCGCCACGCCGCTCGAGCCGGTGCCCGTCGTCGCCCCCCTCGGGTGGGTGCTCATCGTCGCCGCGTCCCTCGGGGTCATCATCTCCACCTGGGTGCTGTTCCCCATCGACGCCGCCGGCATGTGGGCCGGCTACCGGGCCGGCTTCACCGCCGCCGTCGCCTTCGTGTGCGCGCTGGCGTTGAACACCACGCTGCCGAAGAAGCCGTTCCTCGGCATCATCGCCCTCTGCGGCGCGCTGCTCGTGCTGTTCGCCGTCTTCCTCGACGACCCGACCACGATCTTCGTCACCGAGCTGGTCGGCGGCGCGGTCCTGATCGCCGGCGCGCTCCTCTACGGCGCGGGCGACCGCAGCCGCGCCTGACGCCTCCGGCGGTGCCGGACCGTTCCCAGCGCCTCCCGCTCGAGCGCACGCCCGGCGAGCGTGACGAGGACGCCGCGTTCCTCGCCCTGTACGGCGCCTGGGAGCCGTTGGAGCCGGCCGCGGTCGCCCACCAGCTGGCCGGCTTCGACCGGCCGTGGTGGGTGGTGGGCGGCTGGGCCGTCGAGGCGGCCACCGACCTGCGTCGCGAGCACGAGGACACCGACATCTCGATCCTCGCCCGCGACGTGCCCGCACTGGTCGAGCACGTGCGCGGACGATGGCACGTCTGGAACAACGTCGGCGGTGTGCTCCGCCCGCTGGGCGGGCGCTGGACGACCGTGGAGGACCCCGCCAGCCAGCTGTGGCTGCGCGCGGACGCGACGTCCCCGTGGGTCCTGGACGTCCCGCTGACCCCCGATGTGGACGGGCTCTGGACCCACAAGCTGGTCCCGGACCGCACCGAGCGGGTCGAGGACGTCACGTGGGTCGCCGAGGACGGCATCCGCTACCTGCATCCCGAGCTGGTGCTGCTCTACAAGGCGCGGCTGCGCCGCCCCAAGGACCGGCTCGACCTGGACGCGGTGCTGCCCACGCTGCCCGAGCGGCGCCGTACGTGGCTGCGCGACGCCCTCCGGGCGCTCGATCCCGCCCACCCGTGGCTCGAGGGGCCGCTGGGGCGGTGACCGGTCAGGGCTCGATGAGCACCTTGATCGCCCGGCGCTCGTCCATCGCACGGTAGCCCTCGGCGACGTCGTCGAGCCCCATCGTCGCGTCGAAGACCCGGCCCGGCTCGATCGTCCCGTCCAGGACCAGGGCCAGCAGCTCGGGCATGTAGCGCCGGGTGGGCGCCATGCCGCCCGCGAGGCCGATGTTGTGGGTGAACATCCGGCGCACCGGCAGCTCGACCCCGTGGGGCGCGCCGACGAAGCCGACCCTCGAGCCGGGCCGCGCGATGCGGAACGCGGTGTCGATGGACTGGTTCGTGCCGACGCACTCGAGCACCGCGTCGGCGCCCACTCCCCCGGTGATGTCCAGGACGGCCGCGACGCCCTCCTTGCCGCGCTCGGCCACCACGTGGGTGGCCCCGAAGGCCCGGGCGATCTCCTGGCGCGGCTCGTGGCGTGACATCGCGACGATCGTCTCGGCGCCCAGCACCCGGGCGGCCAGCACGCCGCAGAGGCCGACCGCTCCGTCGCCGACCACGACCGCCGTACCGCCCTCGCGCACGCCGGCCGAGACCGCCGCGTGCCAGCCGGTGGGCATCACGTCGGAGATGGTGAGGACCGACGGCAGCAGGTCGGCGTCCGGCACGCCGCCGGTCTTGACCAGGCTGCCCTCGGCCTGGGTCACGCGGGCGTACTCGGCCTGGCCGCTGCTGGTGTAGCCGATGTTGGTGCAGGCGTTCTGCGCTCCGGCCAGGCAGTGCGGGCAGGTGTTGTCGCAGTGGTCGAACGGCACGACCACGAAGTCGCCGGAGCGGAAGGACCGCACCTCGGGGCCCACCTCCTCCACGATGCCGACGCACTCGTGGCCGATCGTGTCGCCCGGCGTGACCGGGTTGTCGCCGCGGTAGGGCCACAGGTCGGACCCGCAGATGCACCCCGCGACGACCCGGACGACCGCGTCGGTGGGCTCCTCGATGGTGGGGTCGGGAACTTCGCTGACGCGGATGTCGCGGGTACCGTGGATCGTCGTGGCTCGCATGGTGGCCATCCTTCCAGCCGCCGCCAGCGCCCTCCCCCGGGTGTCCGCCCGGGCCCCGAACTCGCCGGCCCCGCCTGAGTTGCTTTATCTCATATATGAGTTACCGTGGCGGACATGAGCGAGGGATACAAGAACCGGATCGGCAACCTGATCCGCGACGCCCGCAAGCACCGCGGGCTGACCCAGCACCAGCTCGCCGACCTCCTCGGGACCAGCCAGAGTGCGATCAACCGCATCGAGAAGGGGCACCAGAACCTGTCCCTGGAGATGCTGGCCCGCATCGGAGCCGCCCTGGACTCCGAGATCGTCGCGCTCGGAGCCGGACCCACCCACCTGCGCATCACCGGTCCGACGACCCTGTCGGGCGAGATCGACGTCAAGACCTCCAAGAACGCCGGCGTCGCGCTGCTGTGCGCGACGCTGCTCAACCGGGGGCGCACCACCCTGCGCAAGGTGGCCCGGATCGAGGAGGTCAACCGCCTCATCGAGGTGCTGACCAGCCTGGGCGTGCAGTGCCGCTGGCTCAACGACGACAACGACCTCGAGGTCGTCCCGCCGCGCGAGCTCGACCTCGACCACGTCGACGCCGAGGCCGCCCGCCGGACCCGCTCGATCATCATGTTCCTCGGCCCGCTGCTGCACCGCGCGGACACCTTCCAGCTGCCGTACGCCGGCGGCTGCGACCTCGGCACCCGCACGGTCGAGCCGCACATGGCCGCGCTGCGGCCCTTCGGCCTCGAGGTCAAGGCGACCGACGGCAACTACCACGCCGAGGTCAACCGCGCGATCGAGCCGGGTCGTCCGATCGTGCTCACCGAGCGCGGCGACACCGTGACCGAGAACGCCCTGATGGCCGCGGCGCTCCACCCCGGGACCACGGTGATCCGCAACGCGTCGTCGAACTACATGGTCCAGGACCTCTGCTTCTATCTGCAGCGCCTCGGTGTCCGGGTCGACGGCGTCGGCACGACGACCCTCACGGTCACGGGTCTGGCCGACATCGACGTCGACGTCGACTACGCCCCGAGCGAGGACCCGATCGAGGCGATGTCGCTGCTCGCGGCCGCGATCGTGACCCAGTCGTCGATCACGATCCGGCGGGTGCCGATCGAGTTCCTCGAGATCGAGCTCGCGCTGCTGGAGGAGATGGGCTTCCGCTACGACCGCTCGGACGAGTACGTCGCCAGCAACGGCCACACGCGGCTGGTCGACATCGTCACCAAGCCGTCGCACCTGCACGCGCCGCTGGACAAGATCCACCCGATGCCGTTCCCCGGCCTCAACATCGACAACCTGCCGTTCTTCGCGGTCATCGCGGCCGTCGCCGAGGGGCAGACGCTCCTGCACGACTGGGTCTACGAGAACCGCGCGATCTACCTGACCGACCTCAACAAGCTCGGCGCGAAGGTCAAGCTCCTCGACCCGCACCGGGTGATGATCGAGGGTCCGACCAGCTTCACCGGCACCGAGCTGGTCTGTCCCCCGGCGCTGCGTCCGGCCGTGGTCATCCTGCTGGCGATGCTGGCCTCGAAGGGCACCTCGGTGCTGCGGTCGACGTACGTCATCCACCGCGGCTACGAGGACCTCGCCGAGCGCCTCAACCACCTCGGCGCGAGCATCGAGACCTTCCGGGACATCTGAGCGCGCCGCGCCCGAGCTCGCGAGGGCGCGGGGTCCGCGCCAGATCGAGTAGCCCCGCGGCCGAGGTACGAGGCTGCGACGGGCGTACCGAGATCTCAGTCGCTGGCGCTCGCGACGAATCGAGATCGACCCGCCTGCTGTCTCGATACGCCGGTCGCGACCTCCTTCGTCGGTCGCGCGGCTACTCGACCTGACGACTGCGTCCGAGCCTTCGCAGGCTCAGGCTCGGGTCATTCAAACAGGGTCTCCACCCAGGCGCGGGCGGGCGCCTTGCTGGCCGGCGGGGCGGCCATGTCGGCGGTGATGCGGGGCATCGGGGCGGTGTGCTGCCCGGCGTGGCGGTGCCAGTCGATCTCCGACTCGACGAGGGCGCCGAGGTCGGCGCGGGCGAGGAACACCCCGTGGCCGTCCGGGCAGAGGCTGATCTCGCCGTCACCGAGCGAGGCGCTGAGTGCCCGGGAGACCATCTCGGAGCCGCAGCGAGGACAGGTCAGAGTCTCCATGCCCCGACGCTACCGCCCGGCCGGTGCCACGGCACGCAGCCCCGGCGGCGATACTTCACCCGTGGTCACGCCGCACACGGGGTTCGCCTACCTCGACGAGCCGGGGACGGTCCTCGCCTTCGCCCACCGCGGCGGCGCCTACCACCCCGAGATCGAGGGTCTGGAGAACACCCTGGCGGCGTTCCGGCACGCCGTGGCGCTCGGCTACGGCTACCTCGAGACCGACGTGCACGTGACCAGCGACGGGGTGCTGCTGGCCTTCCACGACTCCGTGCTCGACCGGGTCACCGACCGGCGCGGTGAGATCGCCGCGCTCACGTTGGCGCAGGTCCGCGAGGCGCTGGTGGCCGGGCGCGAGGCGGTGCCGACCCTGGCCGAGCTGTTCGACGCCTTCCCCGCCGCCCGCTTCAACATCGACCTCAAGTCCGAGGGTGCGGTCGCGGCGCTGGCCGAGTTCGTGGCGGCGCGGGGGGCCTGGGACCGGGTGCTCGTCGGCTCGTTCTCCCGGGCGCGCACGGGACGGTTCCGTGCGCTCACCGGGGGCCGGGTGCCGACCTCCGCGACGCCGCTGGAGATCGTCGCGTTCCGGCTGCTGCCCAGCGCCCGGCTCGCGGCCTGGGTGACCCGGCGCCGGTTCGCGGCGTTCCAGGTGCCCCACCACCGGTCCCGCCTGCGCATCGTCACGCCCGGCTTCGTGCGCCGCGCGCACGCCGCCGGCCGGCACGTGCACGTCTGGACGATCGACGACGCCGACGAGATGCGTGCCCTGCTCGACCGGGGCGTCGACGGCATCTTCACCGACCGCACCGACATACTCAGGGACGTCTTGACCGAGCGCGGCCAGTGGACGACCAGTGGAGGGACGTGACATGAGCGTCGAGGGCATCGCCGACCTGGGCCCGCTCCAGCGCGCGCGGGAGCAGAAGGCCTGGTACTGGTACGACTGGGCCAACAGTGCCTTCGTCACCACCACCGCGGCGGTGCTGTTCTCGCCGTACCTCACCTCCGTCGCCGAGAAGGCCGCCTGCGGCCGGGCGACCGACGAGGACGCGGGCTACAAGTGCACCACCGACCTCCACGTCCTCGGCATCGGCATCTCGGCGGGCTCGCTGGTCTTCTACATCGTCACGATCAGCACCATCCTCTCGGCGGTGATCCTGCCGGTCGTCGGCGCGATCGCCGACCGCAGCTCGAGCAAGCCGCGGCTCCTCGGGGGCTTCGCCTGGGCCGGCTCGCTGACGGCCATGCTGATGTTCTTCGTGACCGGGTCGCAGTGGCAGCTCGGCGCCGTGCTGCTGCTGGTCGCCACGCTCTTCCTGGGCGCCAGCCTGGTGGTCTACGACTCGATGCTGGTCGACATCGCCGAGCCGGACGACCGGGACCGGGTGTCCTCCCGCGGCTGGGCGCTGGGCTACCTGGGCGGCGGCCTGCTGCTCGCGGTCAACTTCGTGCTGCTCTCGGTGATGAGCGACACCGAGATGGCGGTGCGGATCAGCCTGCTCAGCGCGGGCGTGTGGTGGGCGGCCTTCACGATCATCCCGGTGCGGGGTGTCCGCTCGAGACCGCCGGTCAACCCCGACGCCGAGCGCGGCGGGCTCCTGCAGGCCAGCTTCGGGCAGCTGTGGCACACCCTGCGCGACCTGCGGCGCTACCCGGTCACCTTGACCTTCCTGGTCGCCTACCTGTTCTACAACGACGGCATCCAGACCGTGATCTACGCCGCCTCCGTGTACGGCGAGAAGCAGCTGGGCTTCGAGAAGAGCACCGTGCTGCTGGCCTTCCTGGTGGTGCAGTTCGTGGGCATCGGCGGCGCCCTCGGCTTCGGCCGGATCGCCCGGAAGCGCGGCGCGTACCGCGTCATCCTGGTCGGTCTGTTCGTGTGGCTGGCGGTCGTCGTGGCCGGCTGGCTCACACCGGACGGCAACTTCCCGCTCTTCCTCGCCCTGGCGATCGGGATCGGGGTCGTGCTCGGCGGGACCCAGGCCCTGTCCCGGTCGTTCTACAGCCAGCTGATCCCGCGCGGGCGGGAGGCGGAGTACTTCTCCCTGTACCAGGCGTGCGAGCGCGGCACGAGCTGGATCGGGACCCTGGTCTTCGGGGTGGTCCACCAGTGGACCGACTCCTACCGGCCCGCGCTGCTCGCCCTCGTGCTGCTCTTCGCGGTCGGCATCGTCTTCCTCATGCGGGTGGATCCGCGCCGCGGCATCCAGGAGGCGGGCAACCCGCTCCCCCAGGTGGTCTGAACCGACCGGGCGGCGCACCCGTACTCCCTGAGAAGGTGCTATGAAGGTCGAGCCGGTGACCGGCTCCGGAATCTTCCCTGCGTCCCGACCGTTGGTGGTTGAGACGGACCGAAACCGGGTACCACCCGACCTGGGACCTGCTGCGTCGTCGTCGTGCCACGTGCCGTCACGATCGCCGCACCTGTCCGTCTCGGACATGCACACGGGGGACGACAAGATCGGGAGGTGGCTCATGGCGGAGCGGACGCTGCGCGGAGCCCGGCTGGGAGGCCAGAGCTTCGAGGACGAGCGCGGGATCGAGTTCGCGGCTCGTCAGCAGGTGGGATACCGGTGCCCCCAGGGGCACGAGTTCGAGATCACCATGTCGGTCGAGGCCGACGTGCCGGCGGTCTGGGAGTGCCCGCGCTGCGGTGCCGAGGCGCTGAGCGTCTCGGGCATCCAGCCGGAGGCGAAGGCCGAGAAGCCGGCGCGCACCCACTGGGACATGCTGCTGGAGCGCCGGTCGGAGAAGGAGCTCGAGGACATCCTCAAGGAGCGGCTGCAGCTGCTCCGCGACGGTGAGATCGGGCCGGCCCACCTGCACCGCGTCAACCAGAAGAAGAGCCGCGCCTCGGCCTGAGGCTCCGGCCCGGCGACGCCTCAGTCGTCGACGACCTCGCCCCGGACCACGGGCCCCTGCGGCTCGGGTCCGGGGCCGGTCACGTCCAGGACCAGTCGCCGCGCGACGGCGCTGGCCAGGATCCCCCGGAACAGCGGCCGCGTGAACGGCAGCACCAGGAGGATGCCGAGGACGTCGGTGACGAACCCCGGCGCCAGCATCAGCGTCCCACCCACCAGGATCAGCCCGCCGTCCGCGATCTCGGTGGACGGCAACCGGCCCTCCTGCACCGAGTCGCGCAGGTTGCGCCACGCCCGGCCGCCCTCGTGCCGCAGCAGCCACGCCCCGAGCAGGCTGTCGGCGACCAGGAGCAGGATCGTCCACCAGGCGCCGATCACCTGGCCGACCTGCACGATGACGTAGATCTCCAGCAGGGGCACCAGGACGAAGGCCGTCACCATGGCGAGCGGGAGGAGCCGCCGACGACGACGCGGGCTCATCGAGAGCTCACCGCCGCCAGGCCCGACGCAGTTGGTCGCGCCGCTCGCGCATGCCCCAGGCGGTGATCCGGCGTAGCGACTCGGACGCGACCGCGCCGCTCATCTTGGAGTCCCCACGCACCCGCTCGACGAACTCGATCGGGACCTCGCGCACCGTCAGCCCGGCGGCGAGGGTGCGGGCGACCATGTCGGTCTGGAACACGTAGCCGGTCGAGTGGACGGAGTCCAGGTCGATCTTCTCCAGCGTCGTGCGGCGGAACAGCCGGTAGCCGGCGGTCGCGTCACGCACCGAGATGCCCAGCAGCATCCGGACGTAGAGGTTGCCGCCGCGCGAGAGCAGCTCACGGCGTACCGGCCAGTTGACCACCGAGCCGCCCGGCACCCACCGCGAGCCGATCACGAGGTCGGCGTCGCGCAGCGCGGCGAGCAGCCGGCCGAGCTGCTCGGGCTGGTGGGAGCCGTCGGCGTCCATCTCCCCGACCACGTCGTAGCCCGCGGCCAGCGCGACCCGGAATCCGTGCAGGTACGCCGCTCCCAGGCCCTCCTTCCGGGTGCGGTGGAGCACCGAGACGGCCGGGTCGGCCGCGGCCAGCTCGTCCGCGACCGCGCCGGTGCCGTCGGGTGAGCCGTCGTCGACGACGAGCACGTCGAGGTCGGGCTGGGCGGCGCGCAGCCGCCCGACGATCCAGGCCAGGTTGACCGCCTCGTTGTACGTCGGGATGACCATCACGACGCGGCCGAGACCGTCCACGCTGCGCTCGTCTCGCCGGTCCTCGCTCACCGAGGTCGCTCCTCTCCGGGTGCCGCTTCGTCACCCAGCGGTTCGACGCCGGCCGGGCTTGCCGCGACGGCGAGGCTGGCACCTGCGCGGTCTCCCGCGGCCTGCCGTCGGCCCGCACCGTACGACACCCGGGATGAACGGATGCTGAGGACGAGCCCCACGACGGTCAGGGCGAGCATCAGCCGACCGGTCCAGGGCCCGATCCGCACGGCCGGGGTGATGCTGGAGTCCAGGCCGACGGTCGCGACGAGGGCCGCCTGGGTGCGGGGCGCGGCGCTCGCCACCACCGAGCCGTCGGGTGCGATGACGCCGGACACGCCGTTGGTCGACGCGACGACCACCGTGCGGCCGGTCTCCATCGCCCGCACGCGCGTGATCGCGAACTGCTGCTCGATCTGGTCGGTGTGGATGAACGTCGCGTTGCTGGTCTGCACCGTCACCAGCTGGGCACCGCGTTTGACCTGGTCGTAGAGGACGTCGTCGTAGGCGATGTCGAAGCAGATGGCGTCGGCGACCGGCACGCCCGCGACCTGCAACGGCGTCCGGCGGGTGCCGCTCTCCATGTCGCGGGCGACGATCGCGAGCCGTCCGAACTGGCGGCTGAAGAACTCGCGGGCGGGGATGTACTCCCCGAAGGGCACCGGGTGCCGCTTGGTGTAGCGCTCACCCGCACCCGTCACCGGATCCCACACGATCCCCTGGTTGAGCACGTGGTCGGGACCCGCGTCGACGATGGCCCCGACGACGATCGGCACGCCGATCGCCTGGCTGGCAGCCCAGATCGCACTGTTGGTCTGGGCGTCGCGGAACGGGTCGATCGCCGTGGAGTTCTCCGGCCACAGCACGAAGTCCGGCTCGGGCCGGGTCCCGGCGGCGACCTCCGCGGCCAGCTGGCTGGTGACGTCGACCTGGTTCTGGGTGACCTGGCGGAAGTCGTAGAGGATGTCGTCGCCGTCACCGGGCACGTCACCCTGGATCGCCGCGACGGTGATGGACGACTCCGGGGTGGCGCGCCACGGCGCGGCGACCGGCACCAGCGCCACGAGGACGAGGGCCGCGAGCAGGCCGCCGGCCAGCAGCCGCTCCCGGCCACGGGAGACGACCAGCCAGGCCAGCAGCGTCCCGCTGAGGGCGAGCACGAAGCTCACTCCGACGCCCCCGATCCAGGGCAGGGCACGGGCGACCGGGGTGTCGATGACGGCGAACGCCAGGCGCCCCCAAGGCATGCCGCTGAACGGCCAGCCACTGCGCCACACCTCGACGGCCGTCCACGCGGCGGCGACCCACAGCGGCCACAGCCGGTGCCGGGTCAGCACCGCGGTGAGCGACCCCAGGACGCCCAGGAACGCCGCCTCGGCGGTCGCCAGCGCGAGCCAGGCGTCGGTGCCGACCGCTCGCATCCAGACGATGAGGACGAACTGGAAGCCGATCCCGAAGGCGAGGCCGGGGACCCACCCTGACCGCAGGCGCAGGCCCCGGCAGGAGAGGACGAACCCGGCGACCGCGAACGGGATGAGGATCGGCGCCGCGACGGGCTCGAACGCCAGGGACAGCGCCACGCCGGAGACGACGGCGAACACGACCCGCAGCAGCACGAGACGAAAATACCTGGCCGTCCCCCGAACCGTACGGCGAGTGCACGAGTTCGGGAGGGAACCGCACCCTTCGGACCAGCCCTCCCCCAGCCGGCTACCAGGACCGGGCTGTTGTCTAGGGGACGCAGTTCCCTCCCGAGCCCGCCCTCGGGGGCGGACCGACCTCCGCGAACCAGGTCGGACGGATGGCTGGCACTCCCACCCTCCGACACGGCCACTCGGACGTCGGTCCGCCGGCCACGATCTGCATGGGCGAACGGCGGCCACCTTGGTCGGTGCGCGCCCCGTCGTCAAGCCCTGGCTGACCTGCGCAGATGCGCGAAGGCGCAGGTCAGGGCCGGGGTCGCGGAACGGCAAAATCCCGTCGATTTCCTGCCTTGCCCGGCGTGTCGGGCGCGACGCGCCGGGGCCACGGCGGGTCCGGCGGTCAGCCCGGGACGACGACGGTGCCGGTGGCGGTGGTCGCCACGACGGGCTCCGCCAGCATCCGAGCCGCGCCGGGCCGCTCGGCCGACGCCTCTCCGCGCGCGACGACCCGGACCTCGAACTCCATCACCCGGGACCGGCGACCGACCCGGACGAGCTCGCAGGTCACCTCGACGACGTCGCCGGCGCGCACCGGTGCCCGGAACTGCACGTCGGAGTACGACGCGAACAACCCCTCGTCGCCGTCGGTCCGGATGCACATCTCGGTCGCCACGTCACCGAACAGGCCCAGGCTGTAGGCGCCGTCGACCAGGTTGCCGGCGTAGTGGGCGTGCGAGTAGGGCACGTAGCGGCGGTGCACCACGGTCGTGCCGGCGGTGGGTGTCTGCTCCTGGGTCATGCCGTCCCCTTCAAGGTCACGAGCCGGTGCACGAGGTAGGACGCCACCTCGCCGGGCGTGGTGCCGCGGGTGAAGACCCGGTCGACCCCGAGCTCGGCCGCCATCGTCTCGTCGAAGCGCGGCCCGCCGACGACGAGCAGGGGGCGGCGGTCGGTCGGATAGGCCTCCCGGAACGCCGCCGACATCTCGCGCGTGTTGAGCAGGTGGGCGTCGCGCTGGGTGACGACCTGGGAGACGAGCACGGCATCGGCCCTCTCCTCCCGGGCCCGCTCGACCAGCTGCGGGACCGACACCTGCGCTCCGAGGTTCACGACCTTGAGCTCGCGGTAGTACTCCAGGCCCTTCTCGCCGGCGAACCCCTTGACGTTGAGGATGGCGTCGATGCCCACGGTGTGCGCGTCGGTGCCGATGCAGCCGCCGACGACGACCAGCCGGCGACGCATCGAGCGCTTGACCGCGGCGTTGACCTCCTTGGGGGTCAGCAGCGGGTAGTCCCGCTCGACGACCTCGACCTTGTCGAGCTCGACGAGGTGGTTGACCCGGCCGTAGACCACGAAGAAGGTGAAGTCGGGCCCCATCGGCTTGGCGTGCACCACCAGCGCGGGGTCGATCCCCATCTTCTTGGCCAGCTGCGCCGCGCCGCCCTCGGCGACCTTGGAGTGCGGCACCGGGAGCGTGAAGCTCACCTGCACCATGCCGTCGCCGGTGGTGTCGCCGTACGGGCGGACGACGGAGCTCACGACCTCGCCTCCAGGATCTCGGTGGCCGGGTTGTAGTACGCACGCGACTTGCGCGCCACGCCGTCGAGCCCCTTGCCCCCGCCGGGCGGCCGCTTCATCAGGCCGAACGTGCCGTCGGCGATGGCCGCCAGCAGCGGCGGGTCCCCCGCCTCGTCGGAGTCGTGGACGATGTCCTCGAGCAGGTCGATGGTCTCGGCGAGCACCTGGCGCGCCCGCTGGACGATGAATCCGTCGTGGGCGGGGCGGAAGTCCTCGTGCAGGTTGCCCGCGGCGTTGAGCACGTAGCGCACGTTCTGCAGGGCGAGGTCACGGTCGGAGAGCCACGGGGTGACGACCGCCTCCGTCATCATGCCGACCAGGAGGATGCCCTGACCGGTGAGCCCACCGACCAGGTTGAAGAACCCGTCGAGCAGGTAGCCGCGGAAGACGTCGCCGGTCATGTGCCGGGTCGGCGGCATCCACTTCAGCGGCGCGTCGGGGAACAGCTCGCGCGCGAGCAGCGCGTGTGCCAGCTCGAGACGGAAGGAGTCCGGGACGTCGGGGTCGATCTCGAAGGCGTGGCCGAGCCCGAGCTGCCAGTCCTCGAGGCCGGCCTCCTTGGCGAAGTACTCGTTGAGGAGCTGGCTGGTGGTGACGGTGTGAGCGGCCTCGATCGCGTCGGCGGTGGTGAGGTAGTTGTCCTCGCCGGTGTTGATGATGATCCCGGCCCGGGCATGCACCTGGCGGCTGAACCGCTGGTCGACGAAGGTGCGGATCGGGTTGATATCGCGGAACAGGATCCCGTACATCGAGTCGTTGAGCATCATGTCCAGCCGCTCGAGACCGGCCAGCGTCGCGATCTCCGGCATGCACAGCCCGGACGCGTAGTTCGTCAGTCGGACGTAGCGACCCAGCTCCTTGCTGGTCTCGTCGAGCGCGGCCCGCATCAGCCGGAAGTTCTCCTGGGTCGCGTAGGTCCCCGCGAAGCCCTCACGGGTCGCGCCCTCCGGCACGAAGTCCAGCAGGCTCTGCCCGGTGGAGCGGATCACCGCGATCACGTCGGCGCCCTCGCGGGCCGCGGCCTGGGCCTGCGGGATGTCCTCGTAGATGTCGCCGGTCGCGACGATCAGGTAGATCCACGGCTTGCTCGGCGCGTCCCCGATGCGGCGGACCAGGCGCTCCCGCTCCGCGCGGCGCGCATCGATCCGCCTGATGCCGCGGCCCACCGCCTGCCGCGAGGCGCGCGCGGCCCGCTCGGCGTCCTTGCCGGTGGGCAGACGGAAGGTCACCGACCCGGCTGAGGCCTTCTGGGCGAGCGTGGCCAGGTCGTCGGCCTCCCCGCGCACCAGCGCGTCCCAGACGGGCAGCGCGACCCCGTGGGCCAGACCGCCGTCGGCGGCCAGGTCGGCGCGGACCACGTCCACCAGGCGGTTGACCCACGGCGTGCCCTCGGGATCGGCGCCCTCGAGGCCGGCCAGGCGCAGCGTCGCGCGCTCCACCGAGACGGTGGTGTGCTTCCTGGCCATCGTGACGATCGGCCGGCCCGCCCGGCGGGCCAGCGACCTGGCCTTGCGGACGGTGACCGGGTCGAGGTCGAGCTTGCCTCGGGTGCGAGCCATCTACAGCCTCCGATCGAAGAGCGTGCGGACCCCCGGAGTCTCCCGCAGCAGCTCCAGGGCGTACGCCGCGTGGCCCGGCGCGTAGCCGTTGCCGACCAGCATCGTCACGTCGGCTGCGAGTCCCTCGGCGCCCAGGGCGGCAGCCGAGAAGGACGTGGCCATGGAGAAGAACACGACCGTCCCGCGGTCCGCCGTGGCCAGGATCGCGCCGCCCTCGCAGCCCGGGACGTCGACGCACACGACCGTGACGTCGGCCGGTCCCCCGGCCGCGGTGACGGCGTCGCGCAGCGCGATCGGGTCGCGGGCGTCGGCCACGACCACCTCGTCGGCCAGGCCGGACCCGCGCAGCAGGTCGGCCTCGGCGTCGTGCGGCACCACCCCGATCGTGCGCCGCGCCCCGGCCCTCCGGGCGGCGGCCAGGCTCAGCGAGCCGGACTTGCCGGCGCCGCCGACGACGGCGACGACCGGGGCCGACCCGGCCCGGGCGTAGCCGTCGACGACCCGGGCGGTGAGCGCAGGAGCGCCGCACACGTCCATGACGGCCAGGCTCAGCTCCGCGGGCAGGTCGTCGGGGAGGACCGCGGCCACCGACCGGCCGAACAGCACGGCGTACCCGTCGCAGGGCACCTGCTCCCCCAGCCCGTCCCAGCGGGCCAGGTCGTCCTCGATCACCAGCGGCGTCAGGGTGAGCGAGACCAGGGTGGCGACCCGGTCGCCCACGGCGAGGCCGAGCGGCGACGCCGGGCCGACCTCCTCGACGGTGCCGACCAGCATCCCGCCGGACCCGGTCTCGGGGTTCTGCATCTTGCCGCGGGTGCGCACGATGTCCAGCACCTCGGCCCGCACGGCCGACCCGTCCCCCGCGTGCTTGCGCTCGAGCTGGCGGAACGACGCGGCGTCGAGGTTGAGCCGCTCGACGCGCACCCGCACCTCGTCGGGCCACAGCTCGCGACGGGTGTCGAGCCGCTCGGCGGCCTGGGGCAGCCGGACGGTGTCGTCGAGCACCCGGTGCAGTCCGGTGGGGTCGCTGGTCGTCACGAGTCGTCCTTCTCGAAAACGGGTGTTGTGCAGGAAAACATGCGGCGCGGTATTCGACATGCCGGATGATCTTCTCCTACTCTGGCAGAGGTGGCGTGGCCCACACAAACGACCCGCCCGAGGAGGACACACCCATGAGCATCTCGACCTCGTTCGCCCCGCCCGTCGAGGCCGACACCGGTCAGCCCTACCCGTACCGGCGCACCGAGCTGCTCGAGCCGGACTGGACCCGGTTCCCGGGGTGGGCGGCCGTCACGGCCGCCGAGTGGGAGTCCGTGCAGTGGCAGCGCGCGCACTGCGTCAAGAACGTGCGGCAGCTGCGCGAGCTGATGGGTGACCTGCTCGACGAGCGGTTCTACGCCGACCTCGAGCGCGACCAGGCCGAGCGGGCCACGATGTCGATGCTGGTGCCGCCGCAGATGATGAACACGATGGTCCCCGACGTCGACCCGGCGGGACCGGGCTCGCTGACCGAGGCCTTCTACGCCGACCCGGTGCGCCGCTACATGATCCCCGTCTTCTCCGACCGGCGCACCGACTGGCCGTCGCACCCGCACGCGACCCGCGACTCGCTGCACGAGCACGACATGTGGGTCACCGAGGGCCTGACCCACCGCTACCCCACCAAGGTGCTGGCCGAGCTGCTGCCGACCTGCCCGCAGTACTGCGGCCACTGCACCCGGATGGACCTGGTCGGCAACTCCACCCCGACGATCGACAAGCTCAAGCTCGTCGGCAAGCCGGCCGACCGGCTCGGCGCGATGCTCGACTACCTGCGCCGTACCCCGCAGGTCCGCGACGTGGTGGTGTCCGGCGGCGACGTGGCGAACATGCCGTGGCCCCGGTTGGAGGACTTCCTCACCCAGCTGCTGGAGATCGAGAACATCCGCGACGTCCGCCTGGCCACCAAGGCGCTGGTGGGACTGCCGCAGCACTGGCTGCAAGACGACGTCCGGGCCGGCATGGAGCGGGTCTCCGGGACGGCGCGCTCCCGCGGGGTGTCGATCGCCATCCACACCCACGCCAACCACGCCAGCTCGATCACCCCGCTGGTGGCCCGCGCCTCGCGCGCGATGCTCGAGGCCGGCGTCCGCGACGTGCGCAACCAGGGGGTCCTGCTGGCCGGCGTGAACGCCGAGCCGCACGCCCTGCTCGACCTGTGCTTCCGCCTCCTCGACGGCGCGCAGATCATGCCCTACTACTTCTACATGTGCGACATGATCCCGTTCTCGGAGCACTGGCGGGTCTCGGTCGCCGACGCCCAGCGCCTCCAGCACCACATCATGGGCTACCTGCCCGGCTTCGCCACCCCGCGCATCGTCTGCGACGTGCCGTTCGTCGGGAAGCGCTGGGTGCACCAGCTCGCGTCGTACGACACCGAGCGCGGCATCTCCTACTGGACGAAGAACTACCGCACCTCGATCGAGGCGGCCGACGCCGAGGCGCTGACCCGCACCTACGAGTACTACGACCCGATCCACACCCTCCCGGTCGCCGGGCAGGAGTGGTGGGCCCAGCACTCCGACCTCGACACCTCGGCGCTCAAGGCCGCCGAGGTCGCCGAGGCCTCGCGCCGCACCGCCGCCCTCCAGGCCTGGTAGTCGCGCGGCCGGGAATTGCCGCGTTTGGTCACCAACCGCAGGTGGGAGCGCTCCCGATCTGCGGTTGGTGACCAAACGTGCGCATTCCTGCGCGCCGCCGCGCCCCGGCGTGGCGCGGGTGTCAACTGACCGGGCGGCCCTCGTACGGGGTGGAGAGCACGATGGTGGTCCGCGTGGAGACGTTGGCGGCGGCGCGGATGCGGGCGAGCAGGTCCTCCAGGGCGGTCGGGCTGGCGACGCGCACCTTGAGGATGTACGACTCGTCGCCCGCGACCGACCAGCACGACTCGATCTCGGGGATGCCGCGCACCCGCTCGGGAGAGTCGTCGGGCTGGGAGGGGTCGATCGGCCGGATCGAGATGAAGGCCGTGAGCGGCAGGCCGAGCTGCTCGTGGTCGACCGTCGCGGTGTACCCGGTGATCAGGCCGCGCGACTCCAGCCGCTTGACCCGCTGGTGGACCGCCGAGGTGGAGAGGCCCGTGGCCCGGCCGAGGTCGGTGAACGACATCCGACCGTCCTGGACGAGCAGCTCGATGATCTTCTGATCGGTGCCTTCGAGCTCTGACTGGGTCACGCGGACAGGGTAGCGGCGCGTGGCAGGATGCGGACGTGACTGTCCAGCCCGGTCGACTGATGCTCCTCGACACCGCGTCGCTCTACTTCCGCGCCTTCTTCGGGGTCCCCGAGATCACTGCCCCGGACGGGACGCCGGTCAACGCCGTGCGCGGGCTCCTGGACTTCATCTCCAGGCTCGTGGGCGACTACCGGCCCAGCGATCTGGTCTGCTGCTGGGACGACGACTGGCGGCCGCAGTGGCGCGTCGACCTGCTGCCGACCTACAAGGCCCACCGGGTCGCGGCCGAGCGCACCGGCGCTCCGGACGTTGAGGAGGTGCCGGACCCGCTCGAGGTCCAGGTGCCGATCATCCGCGAGGTCCTCGACGCCTTCGGCATCTGCGTGGTCGGCGCGGCCGGCTACGAGGCCGACGACGTGATCGGGTCGTTCGCAGCGCAGGCGCGTCAGCCCGTCGACATCGTGACCGGCGACCGCGACCTCTTCCAGCTCGTCGACGACGACCGCGACGTCCGCGTGCTCTACATCGCGCGCGGCGTCGGCAACCACGAGCGGGTGACCAACGAGTGGGTGCGCGGCAAGTACGGCATCGACGCCCACCAGTACGCCGACTTCGCCACCCTGCGCGGCGACGCCTCCGACGGCCTCCCCGGCGTGGCGGGGATCGGCGAGAAGACGGCCGCAACGCTGCTCGGCCGGTTCGGGGACATGGACGGGATCGTGGCGGCAGCGCTGGACCCGGACGCGGACATGGGGCCGGGCCCGCGTGGGAAGGTCAAGGCCGCCGCGGCGTACCTCGAGGTCGCCCCGCAGGTCGTGGCGGTCGCCCGCGACATCGACCTCGGCTCCCCCGACACCTCCCTGCCGCCCGAGCCGAAGGACCTGCCGCGCGTCGCGGAGCTCGGCCAGCGGTGGGGCATCGAGTCGCCGGTCCAGCGGCTCACCGACGTCCTCTGCGCCCTCTAGCGCAGCATCTCGTCGACGACCAGCGAGGCCGCCGACGGGCAGCCCTTGGTGAACCCGTAGAACGGGCCGAAGTCGCGGGTGGCGAGGAAGCCGACGGCGTACAGGCCCGCCAGGCTGGTCTCGAACCCCTCGGAGAGGTCCGGGAACCCGTCGGTCGAGTCCACGTGGTCGAGCACCCCGGCCAGGTACGGCACCCGCGCGACGTCGGGTCGGTAGCCCGAGGCGAACACCACGTGGTCGACGTCGAGCACGTCGCCGTCGGAGAGCGTGAGGGACACCGGCCCCTCCCCCGCGACGGCCGTCACCTCGCACTCGGGGTGCCGGTGGACGACCTCGGGACGGAGCCGCGGGACCAGCCAGTGCTCGAGCGTGAGCCGACCGACCGCCCAGAACTCCTGGCCGATCGCGGCGCGCTGGTCGGCGGTCAGCTGCCGCCACCACCCACGCACGGCGAGGGTCTGGTCGACGTACGGGTCGACGAACCGCCAGCTGACCCGCTCGAACGCCGGCGTGGGGTGCCGGTGCACCACGTCCACTCGCTCGGCGCCGTGGTCGCACAGCAGCGCCGCCCACTCGTAGGCGCTCTGCCGGCCGCCGATCACCGCGACCCGCGCCCCGGCGAGGTCGTCGAAGGTGACCCGGTCAAGCGTGTGCGACCGGCGCTCCGGCGGCACCTGCGCGTGCCAGTCGGGCAGCTGCGCGAAGTACCCGACACCGGGTGCGACCACGACCCGGTCCGCCTCGATGACCGTGCCGTCCTCCATCGTCGCGACGAAGGTGTCACCGGGCTTGGTCAGGTCGGCCACCATCCGGGGGTCCGGGACCACGCCCTTGCCGGCCGCGAACCAGTCCGCGTGGTCGAGGAAGACCGCGATCGGGATCGGGTCGAGGTCGGCCCGGTCGAGGCCCCGGTCCTCCACGAACGCCTCGAAGGTGAGCTCGCCGGCGGCGTCGAGGTGCCAGTCGGTCCCCGAGCGCAGGAACATGTCCGTCGGCATCTTGTCGCGCCAGAACGAGAGGGGCCGACCGACGACGGTCGTCGCGATGCCGCGGTCGCCGGCTCGCGCCGCGACCGAGTACGCGTAGGGGCCGGCACCGACGACGAGCAGGTCCGAGCGGGTGTCCGCCATGGCGGGCACGGTACGCCGTCACCCGGGCGTCCGTACGGTGGTTGACATGACTCGTGTCGCGATCGTCGGTGGCCACGGCCAGGTGGCCCGCCAGCTCGTCCACGTCCTGCGCCGGGCCGACCACGACGTGGTCGCGCTCGTGCGCCGCGAGGAGCACCGCTCCGAGCTCGAGGGACGGGGCGCGCAGGTGCGGCTGCTCGACATCGAACGGCAGGACGCCGCAGACTTCGCGACGGCGTTCGCCGGCTGCGGTGCCGTCGTGTTCGCGGCCGGCGGTGGCCCCGACGGCAACATCGAGCGCAAGCGCACCGTCGACCTCGAGGGGTCGCTGAAGTCCGCCGACGGCGCCCGGCTGGCGGGGATCGACCGGTTCGTCCAGGTCTCGGCCATCGGGGTCGACGACCCGCTGCCGGCGGACACCGGCGACGTGTGGCGGGCGTACGTCGAGGCGAAGCGCGACGCGGACGCTGCGCTGCGCGCCAGCAACCTGGCCTGGACGATCATCCGTCCCGGTCGGCTGACCGACGACCCGGGCACCGGCCGGGTCGCGCTGGGGCCGGATGTCGCCCGCGGCGAGGTGACGCGTGCGGACGTCGCCGCCGTGCTCGCCGCCGTCCTCGACGCTCCCGACACCGTCGGGAAGCAGTGGAACCTCGTCAACGGCGACGTGCCGATCGAGGTCGCCGTTCACTCCTCGTCGTCGGCCAGCGAGGAGTAGGCGACCACCCCTCGCCGGAGGCGGCGCACGACCTCGCGGGCGGTCTCGCGCACCCGACCGGGGCCGGCCGCGTCCGCGACCTGCCCGGCGAGGTCGACCAGCTGCTTCATCCACCGCACGAAGTCGCCGGCCGCGAGGTCGCTGACCAGCAGCACGTCGTCGAGCTCGTCGCCCTCCGCCCAGCGGTAGGCGACCCAGGAGAAGCCGAGGTCGGGCTGGCGCAGGAAGTCCAGGCGGTGGTCGCGCTCGAGGGCGTCCAGCGTCCCCCACAGGTGGACCATCTCGCCGATCACCTCGCGGACGCCGCCGCCGGGGATGCGCGGTGCCGAGGCGTCGTCGGGCCGCCGTGCCTCGAACACCAGGACGGAGAGGGCGGCCGCGAGACCCGACGGGTCGAGGTCGTCCCACAACCCCGTGCGCAGGCACTCGGCGGCGACCAGGTCGAGCTCGGAGTAGATCCGCATCAGGTGCCGACCCTGGTCGGTGACCTGCTCCCCGTCGAGGTAGCCCAGTGCCGTGAGGACCTCGCAGACCCGGTCGAACTGCCGGGCCACCGTGTTGGTGCGCTGCTCGACGCGACGCTGGAGCGTGCGGGCGTCCCGCTCGAGCTTGAGGTAGCGCTCCGCCCACCGGGCGTGGTCCTCGCGCTCCGGGCAGTCGTGGCAGGGGTGCGCACGCAGCTGGGACCGCAGCGCCGCGATCTCGTCGTCGACGTGGCTGCGCGAGCGGTCGGCCCGGTCGCCGGCCCGGCGGGGCAGCGCCGGGTCGAGGTCACGGGTGCGCTCCCGCAGGGCGGACGCCAGGTCGCGGCGCATCTGCGGGTTGCGGCCGTTGAAGGTCTTCGGGATCCGGAGCCGGGCCTGCGCCACGACCGGTGTCGGGAAGTCGATGAGCGCGAGCCGGCGCGCCTGCCGGTCCGCGGTCACGACGTACGGCCGGGGCCCCTCGGGGGACCATCCCGGGTCGACGACCACTGCCCAGCCGGCGAACTTGCCGGTGGGCACCGAGATGACGTCACCGGGCCTGAGGGCGCGCAGGGACTCCACCGCCTCCTCGCGCCGGTCGGCCTTGCGAGCGCGGCTGGCGCCCTTCTCGGCCTCGTTGATCCGGCGACGCAGATCGGCGTACTCCATGAAGTCGCCACGGTCGCAGGTCGCCGCCTCCCGGTAGCCGGCGAGCGCGTCCTCCGCCTTGCGCAGCTGGCGGGCCAGGCCGACGACGGCCTTGTCGGCCTGGAACTGGGCGAAGGACTGCTCGAGGAGCTCTCGCGAGCGGGACCGTCCGAACTGGTGCACCAGGTTGACCGCCATGTTGTACGACGGCCGGAACGACGACCGCAGCGGGTAGGTGCGGGTCGACGCGAGGCCGGCGACCTGGCGCGGATCCATCCCCGGCTGCCAGAGCACGACCGCGTGCCCCTCGGTGTCCAGGCCGCGCCGCCCGGCGCGACCGGTGAGCTGGGTGTACTGACCCGGCGTGATGTCGGCGTGGCTCTCGCCGTTCCACTTCGACAGCTTCTCGATCACCACGGTGCGGGCGGGCATGTTGATGCCCAGCGCCAGCGTCTCGGTCGCGAAGACCACCTTGCAGAGGCCGCGGACGAACAGCTCCTCGACGACCTGCTTGAAGGCCGGCAGCATCCCCGCGTGGTGGGCCGCGACGCCGCGGGTCAGCCCGTCGAGGAAGTCGTGGTAGCCGAGCACCTGGAGGTCCTCGGACGGCAGGTGGGCGCACGCGGCCTCGACGTGCTCGTAGATCGCGTCGCGCTCTGCCGGGGTGGTGAGGCGGACGCCGGCCGACAGGCACTGGGTGACCGCGGCGTCGCAGCCCACGCGGCTGAAGATGAAGACGATGGCGGGCAGCAGCGCCAGGCGGTCGAGCTGCTCGATCGCGTCCGGTCGGCTCGGGATCCAGACCCGGCGTCCGTTGCCCACCTGACGGCCCGGAGCGTGCTTGCTGGTCCCCCGCCGGTTGCGGTCGCGCGGGGAGCGCCGGTCCCTGACCCGCGTGCTCGCCCAGTCGTCCCGGGCGACCTTGAGGAGCTCGTCGTTGACCGGTGCTCCCTCCTTGACGAAACCGGCGGCAGCGTCGACGTCGGAGGAGGCGAACAGGTCGAGCACCCGGCGTCCCACCATCACGTGCTGGTAGAGCGGGACGGGGCGGCGCTCCTCCACGATCGTCTGCGTGTCGCCGCGCACCGTCTGCAGCCACTCGCCGAACTCCTCGGCGTTGGACACGGTCGCCGACAAGGAGACGAGCGCGACGGACTCGGGCAGGTGGATGATCACCTCCTCCCACACCGCCCCCCGGGAGCGGTCGGCGAGGTAGTGGACCTCGTCCATCACCACGAAGCCGAGACCCAGCAGCGTGCGGGAGCCGGCGTACAGCATGTTGCGCAGCACCTCGGTGGTCATCACCACGATCGGCGCCTCGCCGTTGACGACGTTGTCGCCGGTGAGCAGCCCGACCTGGTCGGGGCCGTAGCGGGCGACCAGGTCGTTGAACTTCTGGTTCGACAGCGCCTTGATCGGCGTGGTGTAGAAGCACTTGCGCCCGGTCTGCATCGCCAGGTGGACCGCGAACTCCCCGACGATCGTTTTGCCGGAGCCGGTCGGGGCAGCGACGAGCACGCCTCGACCGTCCTCGATGGCCCGGCAGCCCTCCAGCTGGAACTCGTCGAGCGCGAAGTCGTAGAGCGCCTGGAAGTCGCGGAGCACCGGGTGCTGGCGGTGCCGGCGGTAGTCGGCGTACCGCTCGGACGGGCTGAGGTCGTCCGCCGTGCTCATGCCCTCCAACCTACGCGAGCACCGTCAACGCTCCCGGGGCGCACTCGACGGTCAGCGGCAGCGGCCCGAACCGCTCGCCGTCGGCGTAGGAGACGATGCCCGGCGCCGCCACCGTCACGCTGCGGACCAGGTGGTGCTCGTAGGCCGGATGCGTCGTGTGGGTGCCCTTGAACAGCTTCGGGTAGGTCCGGATCAGCCCGGGCTTGGACATCGGCTTGATGATCACCACGTCGAGCATCCCGTCGTCGAGGACCGCGCCCTCGGTGATCCGCAGGCCGCCGCCGAAGGACGGGCCGTTGCCGACCGCGACCAGCATCGCCTCCAGGGTGTGGGTGACGCCGTCGAGCTCGAGCGTGTACGGGATCGGCTCGAAGGTGCGCAGCTCGGCGAGCGTGGCGATGTTGTAGCGCATCTGCCCCTTGGGCCAGGTCATCTTGTTGGCGCGCTCGTTGACGATGGCGTCGAACCCGGCGGCCAGGACCGTCACGAAGTGCTGGGTGCCGCTCCGGGCGAGGTCGACCGTGCGGGTGGTGCCGGGCAGCAGGCGCTCGGCCGCCGCGACCGGGTCCTTGCGCGGCAGGTCGAAGTAGCGGGCCACGTCGTTGCCGGTGCCGGCGGCCACCAGGCCCAGCGGGGTGCCGGTGCCCGCCACGGCCTGCACACCGATGTGGACCATGCCGTCGCCGCCGACCACGACCAGCGCCTCGGTGCCTGCCGAGACGGCCTCCCGGGCCAGGTCGAGCGCCTCGTCGGCGTCGCGGCCCTGCAGCGCGCGGACCGCGACACCGGCTGCTCGCAGCCGCTCGGTCGCGGCGTCCCGGAAGCGCGCGCCTCGCCCCTTCCCGGCGGTCGGGTTGGTCAGCATCGCGATCTCACGCAGGGTCACGCCGTGAGATTAGGGCAACCTGGCCCCGTCCGCGCCGATCCGGAGCAGGACGCTGTAGCGGTCGGGCGAGGCGCCGACCGCCTTGGCCAGCCGGGCCAGGGCGTCCAGGGCCAGGTCCGCGGTGAACCGGGTGCCGGGGACCGCGAGGGTGAGCCGGTCCGACGGTCGGACGAGCAGGACCTGGCCGTGCCGCCAGGCCTGGTGGGCGTCGTGACGGACGTCCTGGTCCGCCACCGGGCGCGGGTACGCCACGTCGACCGCGAGCAGGTCGCAGGGCACGGGCTGGTGGCCGCTGCCGGACAGCCGGCCGGGGACGGCGTGCCCGGTCCGCAGGCCGGCATCGGCGGACCAGGTGACCTCCTCCTCGCCGAGCCAGTCGGGCAGGTCGAACGGGTCGACCCGCCTCACCGGCCACTCCTCCCGAGATCGCGCGTCACAGGGGCGAGACCTCGTCGTCGTCCCACTGGGCGGTGCTGTCCCGGCCACGGCCGCGGGAGCGGTCGACCAGTCGCGCGATGACCTCCGCCACGAGGAAGAGCACGAGCATCGGGATGCCTAGCATCAGCATCGAGAACGGGTCGGTCGACGGGGTCGCCACCGCGGCGAACACGAACACGCCCAGGATGATCCAGGGTCGGTACTTGCCCAGCGCCCGCCCCGACACGACGCCGGCGAGGTTGAGCATGATGACGAACAGCGGGATCTCGAACGCGATGCCGAAGACGAGCAGCATCCGCGTGATGAAGGAGAAGTACTGGGTGAACTCGACCAGGGTGGTCGCGGTGTCCGGGGCGAACTGCAGCAGCACCGCGATCCCGGTCGGCAGCACGTAGTACCCCGTGGCGACGCCGAGGAGGAACAGCGGACCGGCGATGGCGACGAAGGTGCGGGTCCACTTCTTCTCGCTCGGGTGCAGGCCGGGCATGATGAACGCCCAGATCTGGTAGAGCCAGTACGGGCTCGCGACCACGATCGCGGCCACTCCGCAGAGCTTCAGCTGGAGCATCAGGCCGGCCGTGACGCCGTTCAGGACGATCTCGGACTTGGTGCCGGGCTGCAGCCGGGGCAGCGCCTCCTTGTACGGCGCCTCGATCAGGCGGAGCAGGTCGTCGTAGAAGAACAGCGCCAGGCAGAACGCGAGGACGAGCGCGAACGCCGAGCGCAGCAGCCGGGCGCGCAGCTCTCGGGCATGGTCGGAGAGCGCCATCCTGCCGTCGGGCCCGACCGGGTGCCGGGGGCGGCCGGAGAAGTAGTCGAAGACTCCGCTGACGGACACGGTGGGCGGCGAGCGGCGCTGGGGGTCAGACGCCGCTGTCGGGGTGGTTCAGGCGGTCACGCTCGGCGTCGATCTCGGCCTGGCGACGGTCGAGCTCGGCCTGCCGCGACTCCAGCTCGCGCTGCCGTGCGGTCTCCTCCGGGGTCAGCTGCTGGGCGGTCGTGGTCGACTCCGCGGGTGCGTCGTCGTCGTCGTCCATCAGGCCCTTCGTCTCGGCCTTGAAGATGCGCAGGGCCCGACCGCTCCCGCGCGCGAGGTCGGGGAGCTTCGTCGCACCGAAGAGCAGGATGACGACGAGGAAGATCAGGAGCAGCTCAGGGGTGCCGAGGCTGCCGATGAGAGGGAGCATGGTGTTCCTCACGTACGCGGTCGGAGATGTTCATGGTACGCCCCGGGGATCGGCGGGCGTCAGCGGTAGAGGTCGAGGGCGGCACTGGCCTGGGCCACCACGGTCTCCTCGACGCCGGGCGGGGTCACCACACGTGCGTGGGGCGCCAGGCGCAGCAGCAGCCGCTGCAGCCAGCGCTCGTCGGCGATGAGCAGGTCGACCTCCAGCGCGCCGCGAGGCCGTTGCCGGACCGCCTCCACCGGGTAGTACTCGACGATCCAGCGCGCCTCGGGCTCCAGGTGCAACGTCACCGGCGTCGTCGCCCCGGCGGTGAACAGTCCGGCCGCGAGGTCGCGCGGTGGCTCGGGGTCGGTGGTGATCGGCTGCTGGAGGACCTCGGCGGACTGGATGCGGTCGACCCGGAAGAGGCGAGGCGCACGCGCGGTGTGGCACCAGGCGTCGAGGTAGCGGAACCCGTGGGCGGTGACGACCCCGCGCGGGTCGACCGTCCGCTCGGAGACCTGGTCTCGCGAAGGGGCGAAGTAGGTGAGACGCACCTGGCGTCGCGCCGCGGCGGCCTCGGTGAGCTCCCGTTCGAGCCGGGTCGTGTCGACCCGGCGGGCCGGCTCCTCCCCCGGGTCGATCTGCGGCGCTGCCGAGCCCTCCGCGGCGGCGGCCTCGAGCTTGGCGAGCGCGCGGTCGACCACCTCGCGGGTCTCTGCTCCGGCACCGGCCCGCAGGGCGCGGAGGGCGACGATGATCGCCGTCGCCTCGGTGGGCGTGAGTCGCAGCGGGCGGGCGAGGTAGTCGGCGTTGGAGACCCGGATCACCCCGTCCGCCTCGGGCCCCTCGAGGGCGTCGAGGTCGACGTCGATCAGGTCGTCGGGGTAGCCGCCGGGCAGGCCGCACATCAGCAGCACCTTGAGGTCACCGAGCAGCTGCTCCGGGGTGACCCCGAGGACCCGGGCCGCCTCGTCGAGACGCACCTGCCCGTCCGCGCCGCCCCGGGCATGGAGGTAGGGCACCAGGGTGAGCAGGCGCGCCACCTGGTCCTTGGCCCCCGAGGCCCCCGAGGGCTGCGGGGTGCTCATGCGGAGAGCTCCGTCACGGCGGTGAGCCGGCGCACGACCTCGTCGCGCAGCGCGGGGGGCTCCTCGACGTACACGTCGGCGGCGTAGCCGAGGACCTCGTCGGCCGCCCCCTCCCCCGGCCGGTCCAGCACGACGCGGTCCCACCCGGTCCGGTCGTCGGGTCCGGGCACGCCGGTCTCCACCGACACCGCGTCGCGGCGCAGCGCCAGGCCCGTGTCCTCGCGGACCAGCAGGACGACGCGCGTGGGCGTCGGCGCCGGCGCCAGGCGGCGCGTCGTGGCCCGCACGTCCGTGCCGGGCGGGACCTCGAACGAGCCCGGACGGCCGGCCTTGCGCGCCTCGCCCTGGACCCGGGACAGCCGGAACACCCGCTCCTCCTCACGGTCGGTGTCGAAGCCCACGACGTACCAGCGCCCGGAGTAGCGCACCACACCCCACGGCTGGAGATGCCGGGTCGTGGTCGTCGTGGCGCCGGACCGGCGGTAGCCGAACTCGACCGGAGTGCGCTCCTGCACGGCCTCCCAGAAGACGTCGAACGACGGCTCGTCGGCGCTCAGCCGGGGCTGCGCGATGTCCAGGGCGCCGACGTCGGTCGGCACGCCGAGCGCCGTCAGCTTGCGGACCGCCTCCGTGGTGGCGTCGGCGAGCCGGGCGTGCTCCCACACCCGGGTCGCCAGGCCGATCACCGCGGCCTCGTCGGCGCTCAGCGAGATGTCGGGCAGGGCCAGCTCGTCGGGCCGGACCCGGTAGCCCGGCTCGTCGTCGAAGTAGGCGTCCATGCTGCCGACCTCGATGGGGACGCCGAGGCTGCGCAGCTCCTCCTTGTCGCGCTCGAACATCTTCTCGAACGCCTCGGTGCTCGCGCCCGGGTAGAGGATCTCGCGGATCCGCTCCTTGGGCACGTAGTACCGCTGCACGAGCAGCATGATGAGCAGGTTGAGGAGCCGCTCGCTCTTCCGCGCCGCCATCCCGCCTCCTGTGGGTCCCGAGCCCGCAGGGTACCTAGTCCGGCGCCTGGTCCTACTTCTGGGCCTTGAGGACGTCGACGACGAAGTAGAGGGTGCTGTTGGCCGGGATGCCCGGCTGGGCCGACGAGCCGTAGCCGAGCTCCGGCGGGATCGCGAGCAGCACCCGGCTGCCGACCTTGACGCCGGTCAGCCCGTAGGTCCAGCCCTTGACGACCTGCTGGAGTGAGAACGTCGCCGGCTGCTTGGAGTAGCTCTCGTCGAACGGCTTGGCGCCGTCGTAGACCTGGCCGAGGTAGTTGACCGTGAGGGTCATGTCCGAGGTCACGGTCTCGCCGCTGCCCTCCTTGACGATCGTGCGCTGCAGGTCGCCGTCGGCCTGCGGCTTCGGCACCCCCTTGAAGTCGAGGCTGACCGGCTCGCCACCCTTCTCGACGATGGTCGGCATCTGGGAGGCCGGGACCTCCTTCGGCTTCGGTGCCTCGTAGGGCCCCATCAGGTCGACGATGATCAGCACCGTGTCGGTGTTGCTGATGCCGAGCTGGGTGTTGCCGGCGTCGCCGAACGCCTCCTTGGCGGTCGTCGTGACCGCAACCCGGGAGCCGAGCTTCTGACCGAGGACCGCGTCCTTGAAGACCGGCGCGAGGTTGTCGTCGGCGGTGACCGCCTCGGGCTGCCCGCCGTCGAAGTCGCTGTAGGCCTTCTTCTGGGTGAAGCCGTTGCCGATCCACAGGTAGGCCTGGACCTGGTCGCCACTCTTGACCTCGGCCCCGTCACCCTCGTCGACGACGGTCGTCTCGGTCTTGTCGACGTCGAGCTTGCCGTTCCAGTCGACCTGGGGCTCCTTGCCCACGTCGCCGCTGATCGTGATGCCGTGCAGGGCATCGCTGTCACCACTGGCATCGCTCGAGGAGCCGCCGTCGCTGCCGCACGCCGCCAGCGTCGTCGCCAGCACGAGTGGGAGGAGCAGGATCGGAAGGCGTCGGAGACGTCGGGACACGAGAAGCACACCTGTTCGTCGGGGTCGGTCGAGCGTCGGCGAGCCTATCCGGCGCCCCTGAGGGAACCCTGATCGGCGGGTCCTTCGACCCCGGGTTTGGTCACCAACCGCAGGTTTTCGACCGGAACCGGCGACGATTGGTCACCAACCGCAGACCTCATCGCGGTCACGGCGCCCGGCCGGCGAACGGACTACATGCCGTCGATCAGCCGCTGGACACGCTCGTCGTAGGCACGGAACGGGTCCTTGCACAGCACGGTTCGTTGGGCCTGGTCGTTGAGCTTGAGATGCACCCAGTCGACGGTGAAGTCCCGGCGGCGCTCCTGTGCGCGCCGGATGAACTCCCCACGCAACCGGGCGCGGGTGGTCTGCGGGGGCACCGACTTGGCCTCGAAGATCCGCAGGTCACTGGTGACTCGGGCAACGGCGCCACGCTTCTCCAGTAGGTAGTACAGCCCGCGGCCGCGGTGGATGTCGTGGTAGGCCAGGTCGAGCTGGGCGATGCGAGGGTGTCCCAGCGGGAGGCCGTGGCGGGCCCGGTAGCGCTCGATGAGCTTCCACTTGATCACCCAGTCGATCTCCCGGTCGACCAGCCCGAGGTCGTCGGACTCGATCGCCTTGAGCCCCCGCTCCCACAGATCGAGCGCCTGCTCGATGACCGGGGTGCTGATCTCCCGGCGGTCCACGAAGTCGCGCGCCTTGGCGAGGTACTCCTGCTGGATGTCGAGGGCACTCGCCTCACGCCCGTTCGCGAGTCGGATCTTGCGCCGGCCGGTGACGTCGTGCGAGATCTCACGGATCGCTCGGATGGGGTTCTCCATGGTGAGGTCGCGCATCACCACGCCCTCCTCGATCATCCGCAGCACGAGGTCGCAGCTGGCCACCTTCAGCATGGTGGTCGTCTCGCTCATGTTGCTGTCACCGACGATGACGTGCAGCCGCCGGTACTTCTCGGCGTCGGCGTGCGGCTCGTCGCGGGTGTTGATGATCGGCCGCGAGCGGGTGGTCGCGCTGCTGACGCCCTCCCAGATGTGCTCGGCGCGCTGGGAGACGCTGTACGACGCCCCGCGAGGCGTCTGAGTGATCTTGCCCGCGCCCACGATGATCTGCCGGGTCACCAGGAACGGGATCAGCACGTCTGCCAGCCGGGAGAACTCCCCCGCGCGGCTGACCAGGTAGTTCTCGTGGCAGCCGTAGGAGTTGCCCGCGGAGTCGGTGTTGTTCTTGAACAGGTAGATCTCGCCGGCGATGCCCTCGTCGTGCAGCCGCTGTTCGGCGTCGAGCAGGAGACCCTCGAGGACCCGCTCGCCCGCCTTGTCGTGGGTCACGAGCTCGACGATGTCGTCGCACTCCGGCGTCGCGTACTCCGGGTGGCTGCCGACGTCGAGGTAGAGCCGGGCCCCGTTGCGCAGGAACACGTTGCTGCTGCGTCCCCAGCTGACGACCTTGCGGAACAGGTACCGTGCCACCTCGTCGGGGCTGAGCCGGCGCTGGCCCTTGAACGTGCACGTGACGCCGTACTCGTTCTCGATCCCGAAGATCCGCCGGTCCATGGATGCAGCGTAGTCGCCGCACGGTCGCCGCAGGGTCAGGTGGCGCGCAGCGCGACCGTCCTCGACGTGGACCCGACGGCGACCTCGCCGAGGGCGTCCTCGGCCGCGACGTGGTGGGTAGCGGATCGGCGAGCTCGACCGAGCCGTGTCGTGGGTCGCGTCTGCCGCGATGACCGTCGCTGGTCGCTGCCGTCGTGCCGCATCCCGATGCGCCGCATCGCCGGCTGACTGCGCCGGTAGGAGAGGCCGGACCGGGGATCGTCCCGGGGTCGTCGGCGGTGTCGGTCACGCCGGTGCGGCTCGGACAGGTCGCACCGGTGGGGTCGTGCCCACCGCGGCGGGCCAGGGTCGGGCCCTAGGTCCGCCGCGCCTCACCCGGTCTTCGACCAGTCGGCGAGGCCGGTCTGTCTTCGCCACCGGTTCACCAAGCGAGAACGACCACTCTCGGAGTACATCGAGTTCTCCACCAGTCGGCGCCAAGATCGCAGCCTGCTGCTCCGGTGGGGCCGGCCCAGGGCTCGGTCGATCTCGTGCATCACAGCGGCCGGATGGTTGAGGAGGTCGTCGAGCACGAAGCCGCGTCGCACGTACGACGTCCCGGCGATGCCACGCTCCCGGCGGAGGTCGGTGCGGTGCTGGCGCTTGTCGCGGTGGTGCTCGCCGTCGTACTCGTGGAGGGAGGTGGTGCCGGTGATGAACAGGTCGACCCGGCCCAGGAGCCGCCCCTCGTCATCGGTGATATCGACCTGTGCCTCGAACGGGACACCCAGCACGACGTGGAACTGCTGGAGGACCGACTCGCCGGCAGAGTCCGCTTTGCCGGTGGCGCGGTTCCACGCCTCCCGGAGCATCCGGACCCCCGGCCGACCACTCGCCAGCAGCTGCTCCATCCGCTCGCGGTCGAGATGGTTCAGCCGAAGTGCGGAGTCGATCATGATGACCAGGTCGAGCAGACCCAGGTCCCGCGCTGCTCGCAGGAGGATCTCCTCCGGCGCGTCGATCGGCAACCCGTACCGATGGATCGGCCGTCGCTCGCGTACCAATCGCGAACAGACCAGCCCCGGCCGTCGCGGACGCGGGTCTTGTAGGTCGACGGCGGCGAAGACGGGCACCTGCTCAGGGAGGTGCGGCAGCTGCCAGCCGAGCAGCCGCGCCCCCGTGAGGTGGGTGAAGACCGCCGCGGACGGCAGCACCAGCCGCCAGGCTTCAAGCTCTCGGAGGAACTCCTCCCACTCGCTGAGCCCGTCGCGACGCACCAGCCCCAGGCCGTGACTGACGCGTCGGTGACCGGCCAACCTGATCTCGCCGCGAAAAGGGACGTCATCCATGGACCCACGGTCCCCGCGACGGCCCCGCAGCGCACCCGACTGTGCACGCTGCTGTGGATGACACCTGCCGCGCGGGCGGTTGTGGACGGGGATTGGTCACCAAACCCGCGAGAATGAGCCCAGAATGCGCGGTTGGTGACCAATCCCGGTACCTCACGGACCGGTGGCCTGCATGGCCACGAGGCGGAGGGAGGGTCAGCCCGGTGGAGCGACCGGCGGTTCGTCGGCGTCCGGGCCGGGGTACTCGGCGTGCTCCGCGTGCTCGGCCGGAGTGGCCGGGCCGCGCGCCCCGAGCAGCTGCTCGAGGCGTGACCCGCGGATCCGGGCGAACTTGCGTGGCTGGCTGCGCGACCGATCCAGCACCGCCACCTCGAGGTCCTCTGCGGGGATGACCCGGTCCTCGCTCTCGGCATGGCCGAGCGCGGCGACCGCGAGCCGAAGCGACTCGGCAAGGGGCTGCCCGGGCTGGTACCGCTCGGCGAGGTACGTGGCGACGACGTCGGCCGCACCGCCCATCACGGCGTACCCGTGCTCGTCGGCGACCTGGCCGTCGTAGGTGAGGCGGTAGAGCTGGTCGTCCTCGGCGACGTCACCGATCTCCGCGACGAACAGCTCGACCTCGTAGGGCTTCTCTCCACCGGAGGAGAAGATCGTGCCGAGCGTCTGCGCGTAGGCGTTCGCCAGCCCGCGGCCGGTGACGTCGCGCCGGTCGTAGGCGTAGCCGCGCATGTCGGCGAGGCGCACCCCGGCGATCCGGAGGTTCTCGAACTCGTTGTAGCGCCCGACCGCGGCAAAGGCGATCCGGTCGTAGATCTCCGAGACCTTGTGCAGCGCCTGGGAGGGGTTCTCCGAGGCGAACAGCACGCCGTCGGCGTACTGGACCGCGACCACCGAGCGGCCTCGACCGATGCCCTTGCGGGCGAAGTCGGCGCGGTCCTTCATCAGCTGCTCGGGCGAGACGTAGAACGGCATGCTCATCGCACGTCACCTCCGGAGGTCAGCGGGGCGGACGGGCCGTCGGGGCGCGACATCCGACCGGCGATCACCTCGTCGGCGATCGCCGCGACCTCCGTGTCGGCGAGGCGTCGCCCACCGTCCGCGGTGATGACCTGCACGACCGGGAAGATGCGTCGGGTCAGGTCGGGACCACCGGTCGCAGAGTCGTCGTCGGCGGCGTCGTACAGGGCCTGCACGACGGCCGTGACGCAGCCGGTCTCGTCGAGGTCCTCGCGGTAGAGCTTCTTCAGCGCTCCGCGGGCGAACATCGAGCCCGAGCCGACCGAGTGGAAGGCGGTCTCCTCGTAGCGACCACCTGTCACGTCATAGCTGAAGATCCTTCCCTGCTCGGCCACCAGGTCGTACCCGGCGAAGAGCGGTACGACGGCCAGCCCCTGCATCGCCATGGCCAGATTCGAGCGGATTAGGGCGGCGAGTCGGTTGGCCTTGCCGTCCATCGAGAGGGTGGTGCCCTCGATCTTCTCGTAGTGCTCGAGCTCGGTCTGGAACAGGCGCACCATCTCTACCGCGATTCCGGCTGAGCCGGCTATCCCGACCGCGGAGAACTCATCGGCCGGGAAGACCTTCTCGATGTCGCGCTGGGCGATGATGTTGCCCATCGTGGCGCGTCGGTCGCCGGCCATCACGACGCCGCCGGGGAAGGTGGCAGCCACGATCGTGGTGCCGTGCGGCGCGAGGTCGCCCGCGTGCCCCTGGGGCATGGCGCGGCGGGCCGGCAGTAGCTCCGGTGCCTGCTCGGCGAGGAAGTCGCTGAACGACGAGGTGCCCGGTCGCAGGAACGCAGCCGGGAGTCGGGGGTCTGTCACTGGCCGCCCTTCTGGATGAACGACTTCACGAAGTCCTCGGCGTTCGTCTCGAGCACGTCGTCGATCTCGTCGAGGATGTCGTCGACGTCGGCGTCCAGGGACTCCTTGCGCTCGGCGACGTCGCTCTCCGGGGCCGACTGGACGGCCTCGTCGGAGTCCGAGGACTTCCGCGGTTGCTTCTGCTCCTGTGCCATACCGAGACCCTATCCACTCGGGTCGACACGCAGGGGTCGCATGGACGTGGATTGGTCACCAACCGTATGCCGCGGCCGCCAAGACGTGCGGTTGGTGACCAATCCACGCACCTCTCGCACCCCGAGTGCCGCGCGTCGACCGGTCGGTCCGCGCCTCAGGAGGTGAGGGCGGTGAACAGCGCCTCGGCGGTGGCGCTGCGGTCGAGCAGGTCGCCGACGTGGGCCTTGCTGCCGCGCAGGGGGTCGATCGTGGGGACGCGCTGGAGGGACTCGCGCCCGGGGAGGTCGAAGATGACCGAGTCCCAGGAGGCGGCCGCCACGTGGTCGGCGTACTTCTCCAGGCACCGCCCGCGGAAGTAGGCCCGGGTGTCCTCGGGCGGGTCGTGCATCGCGGACTCCACGGCGACGTCGTCGAGGAGGCGCTCGATGCGGCCGCCGGCCACGAGCCGGTGGTAGAGACCCTTCTCGGGCCGGATGTCGGAGTACTGGTAGTCGATGAGCTGCAGCTTGGCGTCGTCCCAGGCGAGTCCGTCGCGCTGCCGGTACTGCTCGAGCAGCCTCAGCTTCGCCACCCAGTCCAGCTCGGCCGCGCACAGCATCGGGTCGCGCTCGAGCCGGTCGAGGACCGACTCCCAGCGCTGCAGCACGTCGACGGTCTGCTGGTCGGCGTCGGCGCCATAGCGGTCCTCGACGTACTTCCGGGCGAGGTCGAGGTACTCCAGCTGGAGCTGCACCCCGGTCAGCCGGCGCCCGTCGGTCAGCGTCACCGTCTGCCGCAGGGTCGGGTCGTGGGAGATGGCCCGCAGCCCCGACACCGGGCCGTCGACGGTCAGGTCGACGGTGATGAAGCGGTCCTCGATCATCGCCAGCACCAGCGCGGTCGTGCCGACCTTGAGGTACGTCGACACCTCGGCCAGGTTGGCGTCGCCGATGATCACGTGCAGCCGGCGGTACTTCTCCGGGTCGGCGTGCGGCTCGTCGCGGGTGTTGATGATCGGGCGCTTGAGCGTCGTCTCGAGGCCCACCTCGACCTCGAAGAAGTCGGCTCGCTGGCTCAGCTGGAAGCCATGCTCACGCCCGTCCTGCCCCTTGCCGACCCGGCCGGCCCCACACACGACCTGGCGGCTGACGAAGAACGGCGTCAGGTGGCGCACGATGTCGCCGAACGGTGTCGACCGCCGCATCAGGTAGTTCTCATGGGCACCGTAGGAGGCGCCCTTGTTGTCGGTGTTGTTCTTGTAGAGCACGATCGGCGCCCCGCCCGGGAGCTGGCCGGCGCGGCGGGAGGCGTCGAGCATGACCTGCTCCCCCGCCTTGTCCCAGCGCACGATGTCCAGCGGGGTCGTCACCTCGGGGGTGGAGTACTCGGGGTGCGCGTGGTCGACGTACAGCCGAGCGCCGTTGGTCAGGATGACGTTGGCCAGGCCCAGGTCCTCGTCGGTCAGCTGGCTGGGGTCGGCGACCTGCCGGGACATGTCGAAGCCACGTGCGTCGCGCAACGGGGACTCCTCCTCGAAGTCCCACCGCGCGCGGCGTGCCTTGACGGTGGCGGAGGCGTAGGCGTTCACGACCTGGGAGGAGGCGACCATCGGGTTGGCCAGCGGCTGCCCCTGGACCGCGATGCCGTACTCGACCTCCGTCCCCATGACCCGGCGCACGCTCATGGTCCGAGCCTACGCGTTGCAGGTACGCCGGCCGCGCCTGTCCTACCCTCGGTCCCATGGGCATCTGGACCGACCGCGTCGTGCCACGGCTCGCGGACCGCTCCCTGTCGACCCGACCGGTGATGCGGCTGCGCAGGGGCGCCGTCGCCGGCCTGGGTGGCCGGGTGCTCGAGATCGGCTTCGGCAGCGGGCTGAACGCCGGCCTCTACCCGCCCGAGGTCGACCAGGTGGACGCCGTCGAGCCCTCCGACGTCGGGTGGGAGATGTCGGAGGCACGCCGTGCGGCCGCGACGGTGCCGGTCGAGCGGGTCGGCCTGGACGGTCAGCGGCTGGCTGCGCAGGACCAGACGTACGACGCGGTGCTGTCGACGTTCACGCTCTGCACCATCCCCGACGCCACTCGGGCGCTCGGGGAGGTCCGGCGGGTGCTGCGACCGGGCGGGGCGTTGCACTTCCTCGAGCACGGGCTCTCCCCCGACCCCGGCGTCGGCCGGTGGCAGCGTCGCCTCGATCCACTCCAGCGCCTCGTCGCCGGCGGGTGCGAGCTCAGCCGCGACGTGCCCACCCTCGTCCGGGCGGCCGGCTTCGACGTCCTCGAGCTGGAGTCGGCCTACCTCCCCGGACCGGGTGCCGGCCGGCCGTGGACCTGGGTCTCGCGCGGCCGGGCCGGATGAGTGCCGACGGGGTCGACCGAGCGGTCGCGGCGGCCGCCACGCTGGGCCTGACCGTCACGGTGACCCGGCACGGTCCGGTCGGGTCGCTCGCGGAGGCCGCCGCCGCGCGGGGCATCGAGCCGCACCAGCTGCTCAAGACGATGGTCGTGCGGGTGGCCGCGGACGACCACCGCTTCGTCCTGGTGCCGGGCGACCGCGAGATCGCCTGGCCGCGCCTGCGCGCACTGCTCGGGGTCAACAGGCTCTCCTTGGCGACGGCCGAGTCGGCGTACGAGGTCACCGGCTACGTGCGCGGCACGATCACGCCGCTCGGGAGCGCGACTGCCCTGCCGGTCGTCGTGGACTCGTCGGTCGCCGGCATTGTCAGCATCGGCGGTGGCGCCCCCGGTGTCGGTCTGACCGTCGACGCGACCGCGCTGGTCGCGGCCCTCGATGCCCAGGTGGCCGACGTCACCGTGCCGGCCACCTGAGCATCGTCGAGCGGGGTTGCGGTGTCTCGCGTCAGTCGAGCCCGCCCGACAGCCGGTGGCCGGCGCGGGGCGGCGGGTTGAAGACGGCAGCTCCGGGGACGGGCCGGGTGGCCGTCGCCTTCTGGAAGGTGAACGTCGGGGGAACGGCAACCGTGGTCGCGCCTCCGTTGAACGCGCAGCCGAAGACGATCTTGTGGCCACCGACGATCCGCACCAGGTTGTCCTGCGTCAGGTCGATCCGGTCGCTTGTGTCGGAGACGCTCGCGACCGTGAAGTAGGCGGTGAGGTCGGAGACCACGAGCTTGGTGTAGTCGACGGCCAGGCACGTGTAGTTCGCTCCGGCGCCCGGCTCCATGATGCCGGTCATCCGCACCCGGTAGGTGCCGGCCGGGAGTCGGGTCGTCGCGCGGTACGCCATCGTGCCGTCCGGCACGGAAGCCGAGCCGACGGGGAGGTTCAGCGTCTGGCGGTAGGTCGTCGGCGAGATCTGGGCGAGGTGCGCTCCGTCGAGCATGTCGGCGTTCAGCCGCGGCACCAGGCGCTTGCTCGAGACGGCGAGCGACGGGACCGAGGGCTTGCTCCTCAAGGAGACGGCCGGTCCGTTCTTCGCGGTGATCGTGGTGGTCTTCGAGGCGGTGTTGGACTTGCCGAGCAGGACACTGGGTCCGCCTGCGGCGTACGACACGGTGTTCGCCGCCGTCGCGATGAGCGCGGCAGCGGCGAGCACCGTGAGGGTGGAGCGGAGGGAGCGGGTGCGGGGCATGAGGACCTCCGTGGTCCGAGAGGGACGGGACGCCCCTACTCCACGTGGTTTCCCCAGGCTGACGCCTGACTCCTTCGAACCAATCGGCATGGCCCGACCGGGCTATGCCCGTGCTACCTGTTCGGGTAGCGGACCCGGGGTCACTGCCCGATGTGCAGGTGACGTCCGGCCTTGGGTGCCGAGCGGGTCGGGAACGTGGTGGTCGATGCAGCGGAGAGCTTCTGCACGGTCACGCGGGCCGGGGCCTGGAGTGTCCCGCTGCCCTCGCAGCCGACTGCCAGGTGCTGGCCCGCGGACATCTTGACGACCCCCTGGAACGACATGATGAAGGTCGACTGGCCGCCGATGAGGTTGGCGTAGTTGCCGGCGAACACCTCCTCGAACGGGAAGGCGTAGCAGTTGTAGGTCCCACCTCCGGAGTTGATGACCGTGACGCCGACCCGGTAGAGGCCCGGCGCCACCGTGAGCTGGTCGGTGGTGTAGTTGGGCAGGGCGCCCCCGGTGGTCCCCAGGGAGTAGACCTTGGTGGTCGGCTCGAGAGCGGCGGCCGTCTTGCCACCCACCATCGAGGCGTTCAGGCGGGCGACCTGCTTGGTGCTCGACACGGCGAGCGAGGGGCTGCTCGGCCGGCTGCGCAGCGACAGGGCCGGCCCGTGCGTCGAGGATATGGACGTGGTGTGCGCGCTGTGGTTGGCCCGTCCGAGGCCGACGCTGGGGCCGCCGGCGGCGTACGACGCGGTGTTCGCCGCGGTAGCGAGGCCGAGCGCCGCGACCGCGACGAGAGCGGCGGTGCGCACGGTGCTGCGGGTCCTGGTGGGGGTGGGGTTCTGCATGGGGACCTCCCGAGTCCGAGATGTTGGATGCCCTCCATTGCACGGCAGTCCCTAGCCCGCTGCCTGACCAGGCCGCGCCATCCGCGACCACCCGTTCGGGTCATGGCGCGACCGAGCGGGCCGTGGTCGCGTCGTACGCCGTGACCACGGCCCGAAGGTGCAGCGGAGCGTCCTAGAGGTACTGCCCCGTGTTGGACACCGTGTCGATCGAGCGGCCCGGCTCGGTGCCCTGCTTGCCGGTGATGAGGGTGCGGATGAACACGATGCGCTCCCCCTTCTTGCCGGAGATGCGGGCCCAGTCGTCGGGGTTGGTGGTGTTGGGGAGGTCCTCGTTCTCCTTGAACTCGTCCACGCAGGCCTGGAGCAGGTGCGAGACCCGCAGCCCGTGCTGGTCGTGCTCGAGGAAGTCCTTGATCGCCATCTTCTTCGCGCGGTCGACGATGTTCTGGATCATCGCGCCGGAGTTGAAGTCCTTGAAGTACAGGACCTCCTTGTCGCCGTTGGCGTAGGTCACCTCGAGGAACCGGTTCTCCTCGGTCTCGGTGTACATGCGCTCGACGGTCGCCCGGATCATCCCCGCGACGCAGGCGTCGCGGTCGCCCCCGAACTCGGCGAGGTCGTCGGCGTGCAGCGGGAGGCTGGTGAGCAGGTACTTGCTGAAGATGTCGCGCGCAGACTCCGCGTCGGGCCGCTCGATCTTGATCTTCACGTCCAGCCGGCCCGGTCGCAGGATCGCGGGGTCGATCATGTCCTCGCGGTTCGAGGCACCGATCACCAGCACGTTCTCCAGCAGCTCGACACCGTCGATCTCGCTGAGCAGCTGGGGCACGATGGTGTTCTCGACGTCGGAGGACACCCCCGACCCGCGCGTGCGGAAGAGCGAGTCCATCTCGTCGAAGAACACGATGACCGGCGTACCGCCGCTCGCCTTCTCGCGGGCACGCTGGAAGACCAGGCGGATGTGCCGCTCGGTCTCGCCGACGTACTTGTTGAGCAGCTCTGGTCCCTTGATGTTCAGGAAGTAGGACTTGCCCTCCTGCCCGGTCTTGGCGGCGACCTTCTTGGCCAGGCTGTTGGCCACGGCCTTGGCGATCAGGGTCTTGCCGCACCCCGGCGGGCCGTACAGCAGCACGCCCTTGGGCGGCTTGAGCTGGTGCTCCTGGAACAGCTCGGGGTGGAGGTAGGGCAGCTCCACAGCGTCGCGGATGGCCTCGATCTGAGCGCCCAGTCCACCGATGGACTCGTAGGCGATGTCCGGGACCTCCTCGAGGACCAGCTCCTCGACCTCGGACTTCGGGACCTTCTCGTAGACGTAGCCGGCGCGGGAGTCCAGCAGCAGGGAGTCACCGGCGCGGATCGTCTCGTCGCGCAGCGGGTCGGCGATGCGCACGACCCGCTCCTCGTCGGCGTTCGCGATGACCAGGGCCCGGTCGCCGTCGGCCAGCAGCTCCTTGAACATCACGACCTCGCCGACCTGCTCGAACTCGAGGGCCGCGACGACGTTGAGCGCCTCGTTGAGCATGACCTCCTGGCCACGGCGCAGCGCGTCGAGGTCGACGCTCGGACTGACGTTGACCCGGAGCTTGCGGCCCCCGGTGAACACGTCGATCGAGTCGTCCTCGTTGCGGTGGAGGAAGGTCCCGAACCCGGCCGGGGGCTGGGCCAGCCGGTCGACCTCCTCCTTGAGCTTCATGATCTGGTCGCGGGCCTCGCGCAGCGTCTGGGCCAGCCGCTCGTTCTGCGAGGTCAGGCCGGCCAGGCTGCGCTGTGCGTCGGCGAGACGCAGCTCGAGCGTGCGGGAGCTCCCCGGTCCGTCGGCCAGCCGACGACGCAGGTCGGTCACCTCCGACTCCAGGAACCGGACCTGGTCCTCGAGCTCCTCCGGGCTGCGGCCACCCATGGGACTGCCTTCTGATGTCGACATCCGCGCCACCTCCTCGTGTCGTCGACCCTACCCGCGAGCGTCGGGGACGGAAGGCCTGATCTCAGGGTGTCGGTCACGATTTGGCGGCGCTCAGGTACGTCGATTGGTCACCAACCGCAGATGATCGGCCCGAAAACCTGCGGTTGGTGACCAATCCCGGTCCTGTCGGGGCGCCAGGTCCGGGCGCGACCGGCCCCGCCGTCAGTCGGCGGGGACCCCCGGCGGCCGTGGCCCGGCGTAGTCGGGGCCGTAGGCGCCGGGCGCCGGGCGCCGCTTCTTCAGCGGCGCTCGCTCCCCCGGTGCCATCCGGCGGGCCGTCACCAGGAATGCGGTGTGGCCGATCATCTTGTGCCCGGGTCGCACGGCCAGGCCCTCCACGTGCCAGTCGCGCACCAGGGACTCCCAGGCCTGGGGCTCGGTGAAGCCGCCGTGCACCCGCACGGTCTCGACGAACCGCGAGAGCTGGGTCGTCGTGGCGACGTAGGCGCACACGATCCCACCAGGCCGCAGCGCGTCGGCCGTCGCGTCCAGGCAGTCCCAGGGCGCGAGCATGTCGAGGATCACCCGGTCCGCCCGCTCCCCGGAGGCGGGCAGCGCCTCGGCCAGGTCACCGAGGGTGAGCCGCCAGGCCGGGTGACTCTGGCCGTCGGGGGCCCCAAAGAACTGGTCGACGTTGCGCCGGGCGACCTCCGCGAACTCCTCCCGGCGCTCGTACGACGACACCCGGCCGAACGGACCCACCGCGCGCAGCAGTGAGCACGTCAACGCCCCGGAGCCCACGCCGGCCTCGACCACGTGCGCGCCGGGGAAGATGTCGGCGAGCGCGACGATCTGTGCGGCGTCCTTGGGGTAGACGACGGCGGCTCCGCGGGGCATCGAGACCACGAACTCCGAGAGCAGCGGCCGGAACACCAGGTACTCGCCGCCGGCCGACGAGGTGACGGTGAAGCCCTCCTCCCGACCGATGAGCTCGTCGTGGTCGAAGTGCCCTCGGTTGGAGAAGAAGCGCTTGCCCGGCTCGAGGCAGATGTTGTGGCGACGGCCCTTGCTGTCGACCAGCCGCACCCACTCGCCGGGACGGAGCGGTCCGCGGTGGACACCCGACCAGGCCTCGGGCGGGACGTCGGGACTGGCGTGGTCAGGGTCGGGCACGGCGGCAGAGCCTAGGGCATCGGAAGGTGGGCATCACCGCGCGGCCTGGCGGAACGCGCGGTCGACGTCGGCGGTCGACAGGACGCCGACCACGACACCGTCGGGCTCCACCAGCAGGTACTCCGGGGCAGGGGTGCGGGTGATCGCCGTGACCAGGTCCTCCCCGCTCAGGTCGGCCGGCAGCTGCAGCCCCGGGTCGAGGGTCCGGGCGACGGTGGAGGTCGCGACCCACGGACGGCGGTCCTCGGGCGTGGCCTCCAGGGCGGCCTCGCTCACGATCCCGACGGGCACGCCGGAGGAGGTGACGGTCAGGATCCCGCCCGCCTCGGCGTCGCGGGCCCGTCGTACCGCCTCGGCCAGCGGCAGGTCGCCCGGCACGGCGAGGGTACGGCGGGCGAGCTCGCGCGCCACGAGGTGCGGGAGCCGGCGCCGGATCCGTGCTGCGGACATCGCTGCCGTCGAGCCCGACAACAAGAACGCCGCCACGACGGCCGCCAGCACGAAGTCGACGATCTCGGGCCTGGTGCCGAGCAGCGCCTCCTGGATCAGCGGCCAGAGGAGCACGGCGACCGCCGCGAGGCGTCCACCCCAGCCGGCCACGATCGTCGCGCGGTGGACGTCACCGGTGAGCCGCCAGACCAGCGACTTCAGGACCCGACCGCCGTCGAGCGGCAGGCCCGGGACCAGGTTGAGGAAGCCGACCAGCAGGTTGGCGCCGGCGAGTCCCCCGACGGCCATCCCGAGCAGGCCGTCGGGCGTGACCGGCCGCAGCACGAACGCGACCGCGCCGACCGCGAGCGACGTCAGTGGTCCGACCACGGCGATGAGGAACTCCTGGCGCGGCGTGCGCGACTCCCCCTCGATGGCGGTCATGCCGCCGAGGAAGTGCAGCGTGATCGAGCTGACCGGGAACCCGAGACGCCGCGCGACGATCGCGTGCGACGCCTCGTGCAGGAGCACCGACAGGTAGAGGATCACCGCGAACGCCAGGCCGGCGACGTACTTCCACGGGCCCAGCCCCGGCTGGGCGATCTCGGCCACCGGCGCGACCATGATCGCGATCAGCCCAGCGATGAGGAACCACGACGAGGAGACCAGCACGTCGCTGCCCGCGATCGTGCCGATCTTGAAGGTGCCGGGCGGACGGGAGGGTGGCCGCGACGGGCGGGGCTGGGTGTCGGCCACGCCACGAGGCTAGCCGACCGGCCGTGGCGGCGGACCGCCGCCGCGATGTCGGAGCCCTCCCCTAGGGTGCCGGTGTGAGCGTGGAGCAGGAGTCGCCGGCGGCCCGGCTGGGCACGCCCGTGGACGGGGTGGAGGTGCTGGGCGCGCTCTCCCCGAGCCGCGCGGGCGACTTCATGAGCTGCCCGCTGCTCTACCGGTTCCGCACCGTGGACAAGCTCCCCGAGCCGTTCTCGCCGGACGCTGTGCGCGGCACCCTGGTGCACAAGATCCTCGAGGACCTGTTCGACCTGCCCGCGCCCCGCCGTACGCCGGACCAGGCGTCCGCCATGCTCGAGCCGACCTGGGCGGCCCTGGCCGAGCAGGACCCCGAGCTCGGCGCGATGTTCGGGCCGGACGGGCCGGACGCCGACTGGCTCGCGTCCTGCCACGACGTGCTCGAGCGGTACTTCACCCTCGAGGACCCAACCCGTCTCGAGCCGGCTGAGCGGGAGCTGTACGTCGAGACGCTCCTGGACTCCAAGCTCCTGCTGCGCGGCTTCGTCGACCGCGTCGACATCGCCCCGGACGGCGCCATCCGCGTCGTGGACTACAAGTCGGGGCGGAGCCCGGCCGAGATGTTCGAGGCGCGCGCGCTGTTCCAGATGAAGTTCTACGCCCTGGTCATCTGGCGCACTCGCGGCGTGGTCCCGGCGATGCTGCAGCTGGTCTACCTCGGCAACGGGGAGATGCTGCGCTACGTGCCCGACGAGGCTGACCTGCTGGCCACCGAGCGCAAGGTCGTCGCCATCTGGGAGGCGATCCGCCGGGCGGAGGCGGACGGCGACTGGCGGCCCAGCCCGGGCCGGCTGTGCGACTGGTGCGCCCACCAGGCGCTCTGCCCCGCGTTCGGCGGCACTCCCCCGCCGCTACCGCAGCGACCAGACCTCGGCGAGGTCGACCGCCTCGAGGCTCGCGGCGAAGACCCGGCGGTCGCCGGGTAGCACCGGCACGTGGTTCTCCACCACGAGCACCAGGCAGCCGGCCGCCTCGGCGGACTTGGCGCCGGTGTTCGAGTCCTCGATCGCGAGGCAGTCCTCGGGGTGCAGCCCGAGGGCCGCGGCCGCCGTGAGGTACGGCTCCGGGTGCGGCTTGCCCCGGTCCACGCGGTCCCCGGTGACGACCACCCGGAACGTCTCGGGCGGCAGCTGGTCGAGGATCGGGGCGACGAACCGGTCGTAGGACATGGTCACGAGCGCACACGGCACGCCGTCGGCGCGCAACCGAGCGAGGAGCTCGACCGCACCCGGCCGCCAGGGCACGGCCTCGCGCACCCGGCGCACCACCCCGTCGAGCAGCTCCTCGACGATGTCGTCGACGTCGCGGTCGATCCCCATGTGCTCGCGAATGTAGGCGCCGGAGGTGCGCAGGTCGTTGCCGACCAGGTTCAGGGCGTCCGCGTCGGTCCACCGCCCGCCGTACCGCTCGGCCATCTCGTACTCGGTGGCGATCCAGTACGGCTCGGTGTCGACCAGCGTCCCGTCCATGTCCCACAGGACCGCCGCGGGTCCTGAGAGGTGCGACGTTTGGTCACCAACCGCAGGTGGGAGCGCTCCCGATCTGCGGTTGGTGACCAAACCACGGGGGTCACCGCCGCCTGCGGGGTCAGTCATCCGGGTCGTAGCCGAGGTTGGGCGACAGCCACATCTCGGCCTCGGCGAGGGTCCAGCCCTTCCGCTCGGCGTAGTCGGCGACCTGGTCCCGGCCGAGCCGGCCGACGACGAAGTACTGCGACTGCGGGTGGGAGAAGTACCAGCCAGAGACCGCCGCGCCCGGCCACATCGCCATGCTCTCGGTGAGCTCGATGCCGGTGGAGGCCTCGACGTCGAGCAGGCTCCAGAGCGTCAGCTTCTCGGTGTGCTCGGGGCAGGCGGGGTAGCCCGGTGCCGGCCGGATCCCGCGGTAGCGCTCGGCGATGAGCGACTCGTTGTCGAGTCGCTCATCCGGGGCGTGCGCCCAGAACTCGGTGCGCACCCGCTGGTGGAGCCGCTCGGCGAAGGCCTCGGCGAGCCGGTCGGCCAGGGACTCCAGCAGGATCGCCGAGTAGTCGTCGTGCTCTGCCTTGAGGGCGAGGATGCGCTCCTGAAGGCCGAGCCCCGCCGTCACCGCGAAGGCGCCCACGTGGTCGGGCAGACCGGACTCCTGGGGTGCCACGAAGTCGCTCAGCGCCCGGTTGGGCACCCCGTCGCGGTGCTCGCCCTGCTGGCGCAGGTGGTGCAAGGTCGTCAGCACCTCGGTGCGGGTGTCGTCGGTGTAGAGCACGATGTCGTCGCCGACCGCGTGGGCGGGGAAGAAGCCGAAGACCCCGTTGGCGACCAGCCATCTCTCCTCGACGATCCGGTCCAGCATCCGCTGCGCGTCGTCGTAGAGCGACCGCGCCGCGGCGCCCGTGGCCGGGTTGTTGAGGATGTCGGGGAACCTGCCCTTCATCTCCCATGCGTTGAAGAACGGCTGCCAGTCGATGTAGCCGCGCAGCTCAGCCAGGTCGTACTCGCGCAGGTGGTGGATGCCCGGCGCGCGCGGCGCGGGCGGTGCGTAGCAGTCCCACTCGATTGGGGTGCGGTTGGCCCGCGCCTGCTCGACCGTCAGCATCGGCCGGTCGTGCTTGGCCGCGTGCCGCACTCGCAGCGCGTCGTAGTCGGCCTGGACCTCGGCCATCAGCCGCGGCCGCTGGGCGTCGTTCAGCAGGTGCGCGAGGGTCGGGACGGAGCGGGAGGCGTCCTTGACCCAGACGACAGGGCCGTCGTAGCGCTGGTCCACCTTGACGGCGGTGTGGGCGCGCGAGGTCGTCGCCCCACCGATCAGCAGCGGGATGTCCATCCCCTGGCGCTGCATCTCGGAGGCCACGTTGACCATCTCGTCGAGGGACGGGGTGATCAGGCCGGAGAGCCCGATCGCGTCGGCGCCGATCTCGGCCGCGGTGTCGAGGATCTTCTGCGCCGGCACCATCACCCCGAGGTCGACGACCTCGAAGTTGTTGCACTGGAGGACGACCCCGACGATGTTCTTGCCGATGTCGTGGACGTCGCCCTTGACGGTCGCCATCACGATCGTGCCGTTGGTGTCCTTCGCGGTGGCGTACTCGGGGTTGTCGACCTTCTCCTGCTCGATGAACGGGATCAGGTACGCCACGGCCTTCTTCATCACCCGCGCGGACTTCACGACCTGCGGCAGGAACATCTTCCCGGCGCCGAAGAGGTCGCCGACGACGTTCATGCCGTCCATCAGCGGCCCCTCGATGACCTCGATGGGGCGGCCGCCACGGTCGGCGATCTCCTGGCGCAGCTCCTCGGTGTCGGCCTCCACGTGGGCGTCGATGCCCTTGACCAGGGCGTGCGTGATCCGCTCGCCCACCGGCAGGGAGCGCCACTCCTCCGCCGCCGCCTCTGCCTCCTCGCCGGTGCGGTTGTGGCTCTCGGCGATCTCGAGGAGCCGCTCGGCGGCGTCGGGACGGCGGTTGAGCACCACGTCCTCGATCCGCTCACGCAGCTCGGGCTCCACCTCGTCGTACACCGCGAGTGCTCCGGCGTTGACGATGCCCATGTCCAGGCCGGCGCCGATCGCGTGGTAGAGGAACACGGCGTGGATCGCCTCGCGCACCGGGTTGTTGCCACGGAAGGAGAAGCTGACGTTCGAGATCCCGCCCGAGACCTTCGCCCCGGGCAGGTTCTGCTTGATCCAGCGGGTGGCCTCGATGAAGTCCAGGCCGTACGACGCGTGCTCCTCGATGCCGGTCGCGACCGCGAAGACGTTGGGGTCGAAGATGATGTCCTCGGCAGGGAAACCGACCTCGTCGACCAGGATCCGGTACGCGCGCTCGCAGATGGCGATCCGGCGCTCCAGGTTGTCCGCCTGCCCGTCCTCGTCGAAGGCCATGACGACCGCGGCGGCGCCGTACCGCCGGCACAGTCGCGCCTGCTCGACGAACTTCTCCTCGCCCTCCTTCATCGAGATCGAGTTGACGATCGGCTTGCCCTGGATCGTGCGGAGGCCGGCCTCGATGACCTCCCACTTCGAGGAGTCCACCATCACCGGGACCCGGCTGATGTCGGGCTCGCTCGCGACCAGCTTGAGGAACCGGTCCATCGCGGCGACGCCGTCGATCATCCCCTCGTCCATGTTGACGTCGATGACCTGCGCGCCGCTCTCGACCTGCTGGGCGGCGACGGCGAGCGCGGTGTCGTAGTCGCCTGCCTTGATCAGGTTGCGGAACCGGGCGGAGCCGGTGATGTTGGTGCGCTCGCCGACGTTCACGAAGAGGCTCGCGTCGTCGATCGTGAACGGCTCGAGACCGGACAGCCGCATGGCCGGGGCGGCCTCGGGCACCGGGCGCGGAGCGAGGTCGGCGACCGTGCGTGCGATGGCCGCGATGTGCGCGGGCGTGGTGCCGCAGCACCCGCCGACGAGGTTGACGAACCCGCTGCGGGCGAACTCGCCGACGACGGCGGCCGTCTCCTCGGCGACTTCGTCGTACTCGCCGAAGGCGTTGGGCAGCCCGGCGTTGGGGTAGCACGAGACGAACGTGTCGGCGACCCGCGACATCTCCGCGATGTAGGGCCGCATCTCCTTCGCACCGAGGGCGCAGTTCAGCCCGACCGCGAGCGGTCGCACGTGGCGGACCGAGTTCCAGAACGCCTCGGTGGTCTGCCCGGACAGGGTGCGCCCCGACGCGTCGGTGATGGTGCCGGAGACGATGACCGGCCAGCGGCGGCCGGACTCCTCGAACAGCTGCTCCAGGGCGAAGATCGCGGCCTTGGCGTTGAGGGTGTCGAAGACCGTCTCGACGATGAGCAGGTCCGCGCCGCCGTCGACGAGGCCGCGCGCCGCCTCGTGGTACGCCGCGACCAGCTGCTCGAAGGACACGTTGCGTGCACCGGGGTCGTTGACGTCCGGCGAGATCGAGGCGGTCCTCGTGGTCGGCCCGAGGGCGCCGGCGACGTACCGCGGCTTGTCGGGCGACCCGACGGCGTCGGCCTCGCGCCGCGCGAGGCGGGCGGCCTCCAGGTTCAGCTCGTAGGCGAGGTCCTCCATGCCGTAGTCGGACAGGGAGATCGCGTTGGCGTTGAACGTGTTGGTCTCGAGGAGGTCGGCGCCCGCCTCGAGGTACTCGCGGTGGATCGACGCGATGATGTCGGGCTGGGTCAACGTGAGCAGGTCGTTGTTGCCCACCACGTCGTGGGGCCAGTCGGCGAACCGGTCACCCCGGTAGCCCGCCTCGTCGGGGCGGTCGCGCTGGATCGCGGTGCCCATGGCACCGTCGATGACCAGGATCCGCTCCTGCAGGGCGCGGGCGAGCTCGTCGGTGGCGTCGGGACGCCAGGCCGCGGGCGCTGGGGTGTGGGACACGGGGCTCCTCTCGGCAGCTCCAGCGTAGGAACCGGGTCCGCAGGGTGGACAGGATTCCCAAATCCTGACACCGCGGGACCCCCCGGCCGAAATCCCGGCGGTCGCTTCCGGCCGGGGCCTAGGCTTGGTGAGGTGATCGAGCTCGAGGACGTCCCCGACCTGGTGGACCCGATCGTCATCGCCGCGTTCGAGGGTTGGAACGACGCGGCGGACGCCGCGTCGGCGGTCGTCGACCACCTGGCGCTGGTGTGGCGGGCGCGGACCATCGGCGCGGTGGACCCCGAGGACTTCTACGACTTCCAGGTCAACCGGCCCGTCGTCGGCACCGACGAGATCGGTCACCGGCGGATCACCTGGCCGACGACCAGCATCTCGATCGCCTCTCCCCCGGAGCTGGACCGCGACATCGTGCTGATCCGCGGCATCGAGCCGAACATGCGCTGGCGCCAGTTCTGTGCCGAGCTGCTCGCGGCCTGCGACGAGCTGGGCGGCGCCCTGGTCGTCACCCTCGGGGCGCTGCTCGCGGACACCCCGCACACGCGCCCGATCCCGGTGACCGGCACTGCCACCGAGCCCGACCTGGTCGACCGCCTCAAGCTCGAGCAGTCGACCTACGAGGGCCCCACCGGGATCGTCGGGGTCTTCCAGGACGCCTGCGTGCGCGTCGACATGCCGGCGGTGTCCTACTGGGCGGCCGTCCCGCACTACGTCGCCCAGCCGCCCTGCCCCAAGGCCACCCTGGCGCTGCTCGGCCAGCTCGAGGACCTGCTGGAGGCGTCGATCCCGCTCGGCGAGCTGCCTGAGGACGCCCGCGCCTGGGAGCGCGGCGTCGACGAGCTCGCCGAGGAGGACGAGGACGTCGCCGACTACGTCCGTGCCCTCGAGGAGACCCGCGACACCACCGACCTCCCCGAGGCGTCCGGCGAGGCGATCGCCCGGGAGTTCGAGCGCTACCTCAAGCGCCGCGACGGCGAGTCCTGAGCCCCTGTACCGACACCGTCGTCAGCGGCCGGGAAGTGCGCCGATTGGTCACCAACCGCAGGTCCGCGGCCCGAAATGGCGACGATTGGTCACCAACCGCATGAGCAGGACCCGCGAGGCGAGGGTCAGACGAGGAGTCCGAGCGCAGCGTCGATGACCCCGAGGAGCTGTACGGCGGCATCGGGGTCGCTGGTGTCGGCGAGGCCGTCGGTCCCGAGCGTGGCGTCCACCCACGAGTCGACGGCGGCGAGCGCCCGCGGCGCATCGAGATCGTCGGCCAGGGCCGTGAGGACCTCCTCGACGACGGGAGCGGCCGGGGCGCCGGCGCCGAGCGCCAGGGCGCGTCGCCAGCGAGCGAGGTCGTCGACGGCGGTCCAGAGCTCCTCGTCGACCCACTCCCAGTCGGCGCGGTAGTGGTGGCGCATGAGGGCCAGCCGGATCGCCATCGGGTCGACGTCGCTGTTGCGCAGCGCCGAGACGAAGACCAGGTTCCCCCGCGACTTCGACATCTTCTCGCCGTCGTAGCCGACCATCCCGCCGTGGCTGTAGACCTGCGCGAACGGGGTGCCGGGCACGGCGACCTGGGCGTGGCCGGCGCACATCTCGTGGTGCGGGAACACCAGGTCGCTGCCCCCACCCTGCACGTCGAAGGCGCCGCCGAGGTGCTCCTGCGCGATCGCGGTGCACTCCACGTGCCAGCCGGGGCGCCCCGGGCCCCACGGGCTCTCCCACGAGGGCTCCCCCTCGCGGCGGCCACGCCACACGACGCAGTCCAGCGGGTCCTTCTTGCCGGGGCGCTCCGGGTCGCCGCCGCGCTCGGGATAGATCTCGAGCATCCGCTCGCGCGTCCACCCGGACTCGGCCCCGAACGCGGGGTCGGCGGACACCGAGTAGTAGAGGTCGTCCTCGACGCGGTAGATCGCACCCAGCTCGTCCAGGCGCCCGATCAGGTCGATGACCAGCGGGATCGACTCGACGGCCCCCACGTAGTGTGCGGGAGGCAGGACCCGCAGCGCCGTCATGTCCTGCCGGAAGAGCTCGGTCTCGCGCTCGGCCAGCTCGACCCAGTCGACCTTCACCTTCGCCGCCCGCTCGAGCAGCGGGTCGTCCACGTCGGTGACGTTCTGGACGTAGACGACGTCGTGCCCGGCGCTGCGCCAGGCGCGGTTGAGCAGGTCGAAGGCGACGTACGTCGCCGCGTGGCCCAGGTGGGTGGCGTCGTACGGCGTGATCCCGCAGACGTAGAGCCGTGCCGAGCCCTCGGGTGAGGTGGTGACCGGACCCCGTGACGCGGTGTCGTGGAGCGTGACCGCGGGTCCGGCGACGGACAGGGTCGGGATGTCCGGGGACGGCCAGGCGCGCATGGGGCGAAGACTATCCAGTGGGTTCAGAAAGGTGGCCACGGGATCGCGGGCCACTCGCCGCGCGGAGCCGGCATGACGCCCCGGTCGGCGAGCCGCTCGCAGCGGCGGGCGAGCGCCTCGATCTCCAGGTCGGTGAGGTGGTCGGCGAGCACATCGCCGAGCCGACCGCGGGCCTCGACCGCCACGCGGCGCACGGTGGCCACCTCGTCGGCGGTGAGGGGCTCGCCGAGCCACCCCCACAGGACCGTGCGGAGCTTCGGCTCGACGTGGAAGGTGACGCCGTGGTCGACGCCGTAGCGGTGCCCGTCGGTCATCTCCAGCACGTGTCCGCCCTTGCGGTCGGCGTTGTTGACCGCGACGTCGAACACGGCCATCCGCCGCAGCGCAGCGGTGTCCTCGTGGATCAGCGAGATCGGTCGGTCGTGACCGTCCAGGCCGTCGAACACGTGCCGCCAGCCCTCGGGGACCCGTCCCTCGGGCACCAGCGTCACGGCGACCTGTGCCTCGTCCGGCTCCTGCCACCGCTGGACCATCCCGCGGCCGTGCGGGCCGTCGCGCAGCCACGTCTCGGGCACGACGTCCCACCCGAACGTCTCGGACACCAGGTACGCCGCGCGCTCCCGGTCCGCCAGCGTGCCGTCCGGGAAGTCCCAGAGCGGCCGCTCCCCGGCGACGGGCTTGTAGACGACCTTGACGTCACCGATCTGCCCGACGAACGTCGCGTTCGATGCCGGCATCACCCGCCCGTGGAGGTCGAGGTCGCCGTCGACGAGGTCCGTCACGGGTCCCGTCGCCGGAAGCCGTTGGCCCGGACACACAGGTGGCCCTCGGGGTCGATCGGGTTGCCGCAGAAGGGGCAGCTGGGCCGACCGGCCTCGATGACCTGCTCGGCACGCTTGACGAACGCCCGCGCCGGCCCGGGCTCGAGCCGCACCAGGAAGATCTCGTCGGGCTCGGGCTCCTCGAGGTCCTCGTCGAGCTGGTCGGGCGAGACGACGGCGGCCTCGGTGAACGGGAACACCTCGATCACGACTCGCTGGTCGTCGGGATCCCACGACAGCGTCATGGTGCCCGCCCGGAACTCCTCCTCGATCGGCTGCTCGAGTGGGTCGGCGTCCTCGAGCCCGATCGGCGCGACCGCCGGGATCAGCGCCTGGTTGCGCTCGCTGGACATCACCTCGTCGAGCAGCTCGTCGATGCGCTCGGCGAGCGCCTGCACCTGCTGCTTCTCCAGGGCGACGCTCACGATCCGGGCCCCGGACCTGGCCTGCAGGAAGAACGTGCGCTGTCCGGGCGGGCCGACCGTGCCGGCGACGAACCGCTCGGGCGGGTCGAACCCGTGGACGAGGGGAGGCATGTCGTTCACCCTAGGCCGTCCCGGAAGGGCCCGCGCCCCCGCCGACCACCGCGTCGGTCCGGCGCGCCGAGCGACGGCCGCGCCTGGCGGGTGGCGGGGCCAGCCAGGCCAGGTCGCCTGCGTGGGTGTTCGTGGCCAGCACGTAGGGGCGGGTGGGGGTGTAGCGCACGATCGAGACCGACGCCGGGTCGACGTGCAGCCGCTGGAACAGGTCCAGGTGCATCCCGAGCGCGTCGGCCAGCAGGGACTTGATGACGTCGCCGTGGCTCACGGCGACCCAGACCGCACCCGCACCGTGCTCGGCCTCGAACGCCGCGTCGAGCCGGCGTACGGCGGCGACCGCGCGCGCCTGCATGGCGGTCATCGCCTCACCGCCGGGGAAGGCCGCGGCCGACGGCTGCGTCTGCACCAGCGACCAGAGCTTCTCCTTGGCCAGCTCCTTGATCGGCCGGCCGGCCCACTCGCCGTAGTCGCACTCGGTGATCCCGCGATCGCTCGTCAGGGGCGGCGGCGACGCCTGCGCCGTCACGACGGCACGGGCGGTCTGGCGACAGCGCTCGAGCGGGCTGGTGACCACTCCGACCAGCGGCACGACCGCCAGCCGCTCCCCGGTGCGCGCCGCCTGCGCGGTCCCGGTCTCGTCGAGCCGCACGCCCGGCAGCCGGCCGGCGAGGGTCCCCGAGGCGTTGGCCGTCGTCCGCCCGTGGCGCACGAGGATCACGGTTGCCATGGCGGCGACTGTAGTGCGGCTACGGTTGCTCCGTGATCGTGGACTGCGCGCTCTACCGCGACGGGGCTCGCGTGGAGGGCGGCGAGGACTGGCGGGCGCTGCGCACCCAGGTCCACCAGCAGGGTGACTTCGTCTGGATCGGGATGTTCGAGCCCACCCACGACGAGATCGCGGACGTGGCCGAGGAGTTCTGCCTGCACCCGCTCGCCGTCGAGGACGCCGTCGTGGCCCACCAGCGCCCGAAGCTCGAGCGCTACGACGACCTGGTCTTCGTCGTGCTCAAGACGCTCTGGTACGTCGACGAGCAGGACGCCGTGGAGACCGGCGAGATCGCGATGTTCATCGGCCACGACTTCGTCGTGACGGTGCGTCACGGCAAGGGCAACGAGCTGCACTCCGCCCGCACCGACCTCGAGCACCGCCAGCGGGTGCTGCGCCACGGCGCCGGCGCGGTGCTGTACGCCGTGGTCGACCGGGTCGTCGACGAGTACCTCGACGTCGTCGACTCCCTGACCGTCGACGTCGACGAGATCGAGAGCTCGGTGTTCTCCACCGAGCGCACCAACGACTCCGAGCGCATCTACGTGCTCAAGCGGGAGCTGGCCGAGGTACGCCGGGCGGTGCTGCCGCTGCGGGAGCCGCTCGCCCGGCTCGCCGACGGGGTGGTCGAGGGGGTTCCGGAGAAGGCGGCACCGTTCTTCCGCGACGTCTCCGACCACCTGGCACGCGTCGCTGAGACCGCCGACTCCCTCGACGGCCTGCTGTCGACGGCGTTCGAGGCCCACGTCGCACAGATCTCGGTCCAGCAGAACAACGACATGCGCAAGATCTCGGCGGGCGCGGCGCTGGTCGTCGTACCGACGTTGATCGCCGGGATCTACGGGATGAACTTCAAGCACATGCCCGAGCTGGACTGGCGCTACGGCTACCCGATGGCGCTCGCGGTGATGGGTCTGGTCGTGCTCGGACTGTGGGGGCTCTTCAAGCGGTCCGGGTGGCTGTAGCCACTCAGGTCGCCGACATCACGCCCGAGACCAGCAGCCCGAGCAGCAGCACGCCGAGCCCCACGCGGTACGGGATGAACCACGTGATCGGGTGCCCTGCGACGAACCGCAGCAACCAGGCGATCGTGGCGTAGGCGACCACGAAGGCGACCACGACACCGACCACCATCACGCCGACGGCGATGTCGCCGCTCATGGCGTCCGGCAGCTCGAAGAGGCCGGCGGCGACCAGCGCCGGGATGGACAGGAAGAAGCTCACTCGCGTCGCGGTCACCCGGTCCAGGCCGAGGAACAGGCCCCCGGAGATCGTGGCCCCCGAGCGCGAGACGCCCGGGACCAGGGCGGCGACCTGGATCAGTCCGATCAGCACGGCGTCGCGCATCCGCAGGTCCCGCTCGGAGCGGTCCTGGCGGCCAACCCGCTCGGCCGCCCACATCACCGCGCTCCAGGCGATCAGGGCGATCGCGACGACCCAGAGGGACCGCAGAGGCCCGGTGATGACGTCCTTGAGGAGGAGGCCGGCGATCCCGACCGGGATGGTGCCGACGATGACGTACCACCCCATCCGGTGGTCGAGCTGCCCGCGGTACTCCGGCTTGACCAGCCCGAGGGCCCACGCCTTGGCTATGCGCAGGATGTCGCGGAAGAAGTAGACGACCACGGCCGCGATGGCGCCCATCTGGATGACCGCCGTGTACGCCGTCACCGACTCGTCGGCGAGGTCCAGCCCCAACGCCTTCTCGGCGATCGTGAGGTGGCCGGTGCTGGAGATGGGGAGGAACTCGGTGAGCCCCTCGACGATGCCGAGGACGACGGCGTCGAAGTAGTTCATCGACTCGCTTTCGAGGTCGGTGCGGGGAGGGCTGCGTCAGCCTACGGGGTGCTACCTGTCCCGAACGTGAACGGCGAGCCGGGGCCGTGGTGCAGCGGGCGCACGGCTACCTTCTTCCCCATGCAGCAGCGGCGTGTCGGCGAAACCGGGCTCCGGGTCTCCCGGCTCGGCCTGGGCACCATGACCTGGGGACGCGACACCGACGAGCACGAGGCCCGCGACCAGCTGGTCGCCTTCACCGAGGCCGGCGGGACCCTGCTCGACACCGCGGCCGGGTATGGGAACGGCGCATCCGAGGAGCTGGTGGGGCGGCTCCTCGGCGACGTGGTGCCCCGCGACGACGTCGTTCTCGCGACCAAGGCCGGGATCAGCGCGCGGCGCGGCGGACGCGAGTACAACACCTCCCGTGGGCACCTGCTCGCGACGCTCGACGCCTCGCTGCGCCGGCTCGGCACCGACCGGGTCGACCTCTGGCAGGTGCACATCTGGTCCGACGAGACCCCGCTGGAGGAGACCCTGGCTGCCCTCGACACCGCGGTGAGCAGCGGCCGGGCGGCGTACGTCGGCGTCTCGAACTACTCCGGCTGGCAGACCGCCCAGGCGGCCACCTGGCAGCGCGCGGTCCCGGGACGTACGCCGCTCGCCTCCACGCAGGTGGAGTACTCGTTGCTCAACCGGGCCGTCGAGCACGAGGTCCTGCCGGCCGCGACCGCTCTCGGCCTCGGCGTCCTGCCCTGGTCACCGCTGGGTCGAGGTGTCCTCACCGGGAAGTACCGCTCCGGGACGCCCTCGGACTCCCGGGCAGCGTCGGCGCACTTCGCGGGGTTCGTGGAGGCCTACCTCGACGAGCGGTCCGCGGGCGTCGTGGAGGCAGTCGCCCGCGCTGCCGACGGGTTGGGCTGGTCGCCGTTGGAGGTCGCCCTCGTCTGGGTCCGCGACCGTCCCGGCGTGACCGCACCCATCGTCGGCGCCCGCACCGCCGCCCAGCTGCGCGGTGCGCTCGGTGTGGAGGAGCTCGCGCTCCCCGACGAGATCGTTCACGCCCTCGACGACGTTTCGGCAGACTGAGCACCGACGACGGACGCCGACCGGAGAGGGAGCAGCATGACCCGTGCGTTGCGGCGCCCACCCGCCCGTGGGGTGGAGTGGGAGTTCGACAAGGTGACCTTCTCCCGGGAGTTCCCGCGCAACGTCGTGACCAAGCTGCTCGTCGAGCGCGCCGAGCACGGCGGCTGGGAGCTCGACCGGGTCCGGATCACCGCCGACGGCACCCGCCGGGTGGTGCTGCGCCGCAAGATCATCCGCGCCGTCCGCACCGCCTGACCCGCCGAGACCCGCCGAGACCCGCCGAGACCCGCCGAGCTACTGCGCGGTAACTGACGTCGTTTGGTCACCATCCGCAGGTTTTCGGCCGCCGGATCTGCGGTTGGTGACCACACGACGCCCTTTTTCGGTCGTCCGGCACAGCGCCGATGAAGACGGGGTCAGACCTCGTCGAGGAACCGGTCGAACACCCGGGCACCGAACTCCAGGGCGTCGACGGGGACCCGCTCGTCGACGCCGTGGAAGAGCGCGGTGAAGTCCAGGTCGGCGGGGAGCCGCAGGGGCGCGAAGCCGAAGGAGGCCATGCCGAGCTTGCGGAAGTGCTTGGCGTCGGTGCCGCCGCTCATCAGGTAGGGCGCGACGATGGCGTCGGGGTCCTCGGCGAGCAGCGATCGGGTCATCGCGTCGGCCAGCCGGCCGTCGTACGGCGTCTCCCACGGCTGCTGGTGCGAGACCGCCTCGATCTCGATCCCGTCGCCGACCAGGGTGGCCAGGGTCGCGAAGAACTCGTCCTCGTGGCCGGGCAGGAACCGTCCGTCGACGTGGGCGGTCGCCTCAGAGGGGATCACGTTCACCTTGTAGCCGGCGTCGAGCATGGTGGGGTTGCAGGTGTTGCGGATGACCGCGCCGAGCATCCGTGCCGCGCCGCCGAACTCCTCGACCAGCGCTTCGGCGTTCTCCGGCGTCGCCTCCTCGCCGGCCAGGTCACCGACCGCGGCGAGCAGGGTCCGCATCGCCGGGGTGAGCCGCACCGGCCACTCGTGCGCCCCGATCCGCGCGACCGCGGCCGCCAGCGTGCTGACCGCGTTGTCACGGTTGACCATGGAGCCGTGGCCGGCCCGGCCGCGGGCGGTCAGCCGCAACCACGCCATGCCCTTCTCAGCGGCCTCCACCAGGTAGATCCGCCGCCCGCGCACGGTGGCACTGAAGCCGCCGACCTCCCCGACGGCCTCGGTGCAGCCCTCGAGCTCGTCGGCGTGCTGCTCGACGAGCACCTGGGCGCCCTTGTGGCCGCCGGCCTCCTCGTCGGCGGTGAAGCAGAGGGTGATCGGCCGGTCCGGCACGCGTCCGCTCCGCTGCCGCGCTCGGACGACGGCCAGGAGCATCGCGTCGAAGTCCTTCATGTCGACCGCGCCCCGGCCCCACAGGTAGCCGTCGCGGACCTCCCCGGAGAACGGGTCCACCTGCCAGTCCTCGGCCCGGGCCGGTACGACGTCGAGGTGCCCGTGCAGCAGGAGGCCCCCGTCACGGGAGCCCCCGGGCGTCCCGCCCCACTGGGCGACCACCGAGGTGCGGCCGGGCTCGGACTCGTAGAGCCGCGACTCGATCCCGACCTCGTCGAGCAGTGTCGCGACGTGCTCGGCGGCCTTGCGCTCCCCCGGACCGTCCTCGTCCCCGTAGTTGGAGGTGTCGATCCGGATCAGGTCGCGACACAGGTCGACGACCTCGTCGGCCGGGTCCGCGGGGGCGTCCGTCATGGCCCCAGCATGTCACCGGGACGGTCCCCCGCAAGGGCGTCGGTGGCGATGCGGGCCTTCGACCCCGGCTTTGCTACTGTTCCACCCGCACTCGTCCGGGTGGCGGAATTGGCAGACGCGCTAGCTTGAGGTGCTAGTGCCCGTATTAGGGCGTGGGGGTTCAAGTCCCCCCTCGGACACCATCGGTCCATCCACCGGTTCCTCGCACCGGTCTCTCGCACCGGCCCCATTCGCCCCGCGCGGTGGGGCCGCTCGCGTCCCGGCGTTCCTCCTGAGGGAACAGTTCTTGAATGATTCAAGAAAGTGCGCGAGAGTGCGGGCATGCACCCGTCGCCGGACTACGAGCAGATGCTGCGCCGGTCCGACCTGCGGGTGACCCGGCCGCGGGTCGCGGTCCTCGACGCGGTCCACCGGCATCCGCACGCCGACACCGAGACCGTCATCGAGGCGGCCAGGGAGGCTCTCGGCGACGTCTCGCACCAGGCGGTGTACGACGTCCTGCGGGCCCTCACCGCGGCTCGTCTGGTGCGGCGCATCCAGCCGTCCGGGGCGCTGGCCCGCTACGAGGCCCGGGTCGGCGACAACCACCACCACGTCGTGTGCCGGTCGTGCGGCGCGATCGCCGACGTCGACTGCGCAGTCGGTGAGGTCCCGTGCCTGACCGCCTCCGACGACCACGGCTTCACCATCGACGAGGCCGAGGTCGTCTACTGGGGCACCTGCCCCGCCTGCTCCACCGCCCATCCCCTTGATGAAGTCCGTCAGTGACCGCCAGGAAAGGTTGACCATGACCGACAGCCAGGACCCCACCGCCACGCCTGCGAGCCCGCAGGGTGTCGACCGCAAGGACGCGGCGGGGTGCCCCGTCGCCCCCGACTCCGCGACCGCCCAGGGCAGCGAGAGCGAGAACCCGGTCATCGACTCGCCGACCCCCCGCACCGACGGCCGTCCGCACAGCAACAAGGACTGGTGGCCCAACCAGCTCGACCTGTCCGTGCTGAACGCACACTCGCCGAAGAGCGACCCGCTGGGCCCCGACTTCGACTACTCCGCCGAGTTCGCCAAGCTCGACCTCGCCGAGCTGCGCCGCGACATCGTCGAGGTGCTCAACACCTCCCAGGACTGGTGGCCGGCCGACTTCGGACACTACGGCGGCCTGTTCATCCGGATGAGCTGGCACGCCGCCGGCACCTACCGGACCTTCGACGGCCGCGGCGGCGCGGGCGACGGTGCGCAGCGCTTCGCCCCGCTCAACAGCTGGCCCGACAACGTCAACCTGGACAAGGCCCGCCGGCTGCTGTGGCCGGTCAAGCAGAAGCACGGCCAGAAGATCTCCTGGGCCGACCTCCTGGTGTACGCCGGCAACGTGGCGCTGGAGGACATGGGGTTCGCCACCTTCGGCTTCGGCTTCGGCCGCCCGGACGTCTGGGAGCCGGAGGAGATCTACTGGGGGCCGGAGGACACCTGGCTGGGCGACGAGCGCTACAGCGGCGAGCGTGACCTGTCCAATCCGCTGGGCGCGGTCCAGATGGGCCTGATCTACGTCAACCCCGAGGGACCCAACGGCAACCCGGACCCGGTCGCCTCGGCGCGCGACATCCGCGAGACCTTCGCCCGGATGGCGATGAACGACGAGGAGACGGTCGCCCTGATCGCCGGCGGCCACACGTTCGGCAAGACCCACGGTGCCGGTGACGCCGACCTGGTCGGCCCCGAGCCCGAGGCGGCCCCGCTGGAGGAGCAGGGCCTGGGCTGGCGCAGCGCGTTCGGGTCGGGCAAGGGTGCGGACGCGATCACGTCCGGCCTGGAGGTCACCTGGACGACCACGCCGACCCGTTGGAGCAACGACTTCTTCAAGATCCTCTTCGGCTACGAGTGGGAGCTCACCGAGAGCCCGGCCGGTGCCAAGCAGTGGGTCGCCAAGGACGCCGACGACATCATCCCCGGCCCGACGGCGGACTCCCCCAAGCGCAAGCCGACCATGCTGACCAGCGACCTCGCGCTGCGCTTCGACCCGGCGTACGAGAAGATCTCGCGCAGGTTCCTGGAGAACCCCAACGAGTTCGCGCTCGCCTTCGCCAAGGCCTGGTACAAGCTCCTCCACCGCGACATGGGCCCCGTGCAGCGGTACCTCGGCCCCTGGGTGCCCGAGCCGCAGCTGTGGCAGGACCCCGTCCCGTCCGTGGAGGGCGAGCTCGTCGGGGACGCCGATGTGGCAGCGCTCAAGGCGAAGGTGCTGGACTCGGGGTTGACGGTGTCCGAGCTGGTCGCCACCGCCTGGGCGTCGGCCTCGTCGTTCCGCTCCACCGACAAGCGAGGTGGTGCGAACGGCGCCCGCATCCGGCTGGAGCCGCAGCGCAGCTGGGCGGTCAACCAGCCCGAGCAGCTGGCTCGGGTGCTGGACACGCTCGACGGCATCCGCACCGAGTTCAACGGCGCCGGTGGCGCCTCGATCTCCCTGGCGGACCTGATCGTGCTGGCCGGCTCCGCGGCGGTCGAGAAGGCCGCACGGGACGGTGGCGTCGAGCTGACCGTGCCGTTCCACCCCGGCCGCACCGACGCGACGCAGGAGCAGACCGACGTCGAGTCGTTCTCGGTGCTCGAGCCGCGGGCCGACGGCTTCCGCAACTACCTGCAGCCCGGCGAGAAGCTGCAGCCCGAGACGCTGCTGGTGGACCGCGCGTACATGCTCGGCCTGACGGCGCCGGAGATGACCGTGCTCGTCGGTGGCCTTCGCGCGCTCGGCGCGAACACCGCGGGCTCGTCGCACGGCGTGCTCACGGACCGCCCGGGCGTGCTCAGCAACGACTTCTTCACCCAGCTGCTGGCGGCCGGGACGCAGTGGAAGGCGTCGGAGTCCGAGGAGCACGTCTACGAGATCCGCGACCTGGCGACCGGAGACGTGCGGCACACCGCCACCGCGGTCGACCTGGTGTTCGGCTCGAACTCGCAGCTGCGGGCCCTCGCCGAGGTCTACGCGAGCGCCGACGCGACCGAGAAGTTCGCGCGCGACTTCGTGGCCGCCTGGGTCAAGGTGATGGAGCTGGATCGCTTCGACCTCGCCTGAGGCGCCGCATCGCGGGGCCCGGTCGCTGCGGCGACCGGGCCCCCGTTCGTCTCCCTGTCCCGACCGCGCGAGGGCGTCGATTGGTCACCAACCGCAGGTCTGCGGGCGGAAATCATGCGGTTGGTGACCAAACGGCGTACCTGACTCCCGAATGACAAGGATGTAGTTTTACCCGACATGCCGAGCGAAATCCTTGACAATTTGCGTCACACCGTTCCCAGCAGACCACATCAGTCTCTAGACTCCCATCCGTGTCGAGACGGACCGCACTGCTCGCGACCCCCGCGCGCTCCTGCGCCGCCGCCCTGGTGGCGTGCCTGGTCGCGAGCCTCGCCCTGCTCGCACCGGCGCCGGCCCGGGCCGACGGCGGGTCGCCGCGCGAGGTCCCCGGGCACGGGCCGAGCGCGGTCTTCAAGCGAAGCTCCTACCTGTGCTACGGCTACGTCGACTGCCGCAACAAGGGCATGGGCAACGACGGCTACGCCGCGGCGAACGACAAGATGTACTGGCGGATGTACAGCGGTCACAACTGCACCAACTACGCCGCCTACCGGATGGTGCGCAGCGGGATGCCGAACGTGCGGCCCTGGTCCGGTGGCGGCAACGCGATGTATTGGGGCACCTCGATGCCCGACATCACCAACGGCACGCCTCGGGTGGGCGCCGTCGCCTGGTGGAAGGCGAACGCCGGCCCGGCGGGCTCGGTCGGGCACGTCGCATACGTCGAGAAGGTCGTCTCCGCCGACGAGGTGATCATCTCCCAGGACAGCTGGGGCGGCGACTTCTCCTGGGCGGTCATCACCCGCGCGAGCGGCAACTGGCCCAGCGGTTTCATCCACTTCAACGACCGCCCGCTCACCAACCGGTCTGCACCGGTCATCACCGGGGTCGCGAAGGTCGGGTCCCTGCTGCGGGCGACCTCAGGGTCCTGGGCGCCGACCGACGTCACGGTGGCCTACCAGTGGTGGGCGAACGGCCGCAGGATCTCCGGCGCCACGCACACCGGCCTGCGGCTCACGACCGCCCGCCTCGGCCAGGTCGTCACGGTCACGACCACCGCGTCCAAGCTCGGCTACCCGACCCGGACAGCGCGATCGGCGCCGACGGCCGCCGTCCTCCCCGGCACCCTGCAGGCGGTCACGACCCCGCAGATCAGCGGGGAGCCGCGGGTCGACTCCGTGCTGACCCTCGACACCGGCACGTGGAACCCGACCCCGGACGGGCTGACCGTGCGGTGGCTCGCCGACGGCCAGCCCATCGAGGGCGCGACCGGTGGCACCAGCCTGCCCCTGACCCCGGACCTGGTCGGCACCGCGATCTCGGCCACCGTGACCGCCACCCGCTCGGGCTACGCGCCGGTGACTGTCGCGGCTCCGGCGACGACGCCCGTCGCGCCGGGGACGTTCGCCGTCACCGATCCCCCGTCCGTGCAGGGCACCGTCACCTTCGGCCAGACCCTGACCGTCGACCTCGGCTCCTACCAGCCCGCGGCCTCCGGCGTCGCCGTGCAGTGGCTGCGCAACGGTCAGCCGATCGAGGGCGCGACCGCCGCCACGTACCAGATCCAGAACGTCGACCTCGGCAGTCGCCTCTCCGTGCGGGTCACGCTGACCCGGGCGGGCTACACGACCCGGGTGGTCGACTCGGCCCCCACGATCCAGGTGAAGTCCGACCCGGAGATGCACTTCCGGGTCGAGAAGGGGCGCAGCTCCGTGCGGGTCCTGGTGACGGTCTCCGCGCCCGGCGTCGACGTCGTCACCGGGAACGTCGTGGCGCGGATCGGTGGCAAGGCAGCCACCGTCCCCCTGCGCAACGGAGCCGCCACACTGCGCATCACCGACATCCGCAGCGGAGAGCGCACGCTCTGGGTCCGGTACGCCGGCAGCGACACCGTCCACTGGATCCGGGTCAGCCGGCCGGTCCGTCTGCCCTGACGCCCGGCCGCGAGGCTACGGGGTCGCCGCCGCGACCGGGTGGTAGCCGCAGACGTCGTCGGTGCGGACCGCCTTGCCGGGGTCGTCCTTCGGCGCGTGCCGGCGGTGGGGCTCGAGCGCGTTGGCGACGACGGTCTGCATCCAGGCGAAGTCGGGGTCAGCGGAGGAGAACCGGTCGGAGGAGATGAAGGCGATGGAGCGGACCTTGGTCTCCTTGACCTTGAGGGCCAGGTCGACGAAGGCCGGCATCAGCTCGCGGGGCACGTCGGTGCGCAGGATCTTCTCCCCCGTCTTGGCGAGCGCCTGGTAGCGGCGCAGGACGTTGACCGGGTCGGCCTCCTCGATGATCGCGTTGACCATGCAGCGCTGCCGCAGCATCCGCTGGTAGTCGTCGGACCCCCACCGGCCGCGGGAGTACCACAGCGCGTGGAACCCGTCGAGGTGCTGGTCCGGGCCGGGCTGGAGGTAGCCGGTCGGCGGGATCCCCGCGTCGGTGTTGCCGTTGATCGCGATCGGCTCGTTGACGTTCACCGTGACCCCGCCGATGGCGTCGACGAGCTGCTGGAAGCCCAGCAGGTTGATCAGCAGGTAGTAGTCGACGTGGACCCCGAGGCTGCCGGCCACGGCCTGCTTGACCGCGTCGGCGCCCTCGTTCTCCGACTTCCCCAGGATGTGGGGGTAGAGCGCGGGCACCTGGCTGTACACGGCGTTGAGCATCCAGTTGCCGGCGTCGGCGGCCGGGTCGGTGCTGCGGAAGCCGTCGGGGAAGGCCCCGTGCAGCGGGCTGTCGGCGGGGAACTGGGCGTTCATCATGTTGCGCGGGAGGCTGAACATGACCGACCTGCCGGTGTGCGTGTCCATGCTGAGCAGGATCACCGAGTCCGTGCGGATGCCGGTGCGGCCCACCCCGCCGTCCCCGCCGAGCAGCAGCACGTTGACGCGGTCGCGGCCGCCCCACGGGTCGGCGGCGGTGGTGTCGGTCGGCGTCGTCGCGGTCTGCTCGTCGTCGAAGACGGTGGCGACCAGATGGGCCTGGGTGGTGGCCAGCCGGGCGCTCTGCACCGCCGGGATGGCGACCAGCACGCACAGCAGGGTGACGACGACGGCCCCCAGAGCGCTCTCGAGGCGGCTCATCGCGGCTGGTCGCGCCATCACGTAGGTCGTCACCACGGTGAACGCCCAGGCCACGAAGACGACGCCGAGCACCACCGCCAGCACCCGCAGCTGCACCGGCTCGAACGCCAGGTCGAGTGCCCGGTGCCAGTCCTGGACGAAGTACCCGACGACACCGAGGAGCGCGAGGAAGCCGCCCAGCACGGCATAGCCGAGCCGCCGGCCGGTCCACACGTAGCCCGTCCCCGGCAGGACGGCGCCCAGGACCGTGACCCCGAGCGCGCCGGCGAGGGTGCGAGCCCGGCGGAAGGGGCGGCGCCGGATGGCCCGGTGCCGCGGGCGTGCCGGGGACGCCTCAGCACCCCCCGACGTCGACATCGCGCACCCTCTCCCGACCGGTTCCTCGCCGGAGGGTACCTGCCGGGCTCAGCCCTCGTCGGTGAAACTGACCCGACCCGGGTCCACGGGCGCGCCGCGGTCGACCGCCGTGCACGCGGGTCCGCTCACGCTCGACGCCGGCGCGCACCGGGCCTCCGGCACGGGAGCGTCAGGCAGGCCCAGCGGTCGGTTCGGCGTACGACCTGCCTCGCTCCTCGCGGACCCACAGCACGCCATTGCCGGCCGTCGGGCCCTGGGCGGCCAGCTCGCGCTTGAGCACCTTGTTGGTCGCCGTGCTCGGCAGGTCCGGGGCGATCCGCACGAAGCGCGGCCACGCCTTGGCCGACAGGTCCGGCTGGGCGGCGAGGAACTCCTCGAGCTCGGCCGGCGCGAGCGTCGCGTCGTCCTGCAGGACGAGGGCGGCCATCACCTGGTCGCCGACGTGCTCGTCGGGCACCGCGTAGACCGCGACCCGGTTGACGGCCGGCAGGCGCTGCAGGACCCGCTCGATCGGTGCGGCGGCGAGGTTCTCGCCGTCCACCCGCATCCAGTCGGCCGTGCGCCCGGCGAGGTAGATCCACCCGTCCGCGTCCCGGTAGGCGAGGTCGCCGGACCAGTACATGCCGTGCCGCATCCGGTCGGCGTTCGCGTCCGGGTCGTTGTAGTAGCCGCCGAAGTAGCCGCCGCCGGTCGTGTTGACCAGCTCCCCCACCGCGGCGTCCGCGTTGAGCAGCTTGCCGTCGGCATCGAACTCGGCGACCGCGCACTCGGTGAGCGTCGTCGAGCTGTAGATCGCCACCCCGTCGAACCCCTTGCCGATCGAGCCGGGCGGGGTGCCCGGCTCGCGGGTGATGATCACGGCCAGCTCGGTGGACCCGAACCCGTCCCACACGTCGCAGCCGAACCGCCGCGCGAACTCCTCGATGTCGCGGTCGCTCGCCTCGTTGCCGAAGGCGACGCGCAGCGTGTTGTGGCGATCGTCGGGCCGCTCGGGCGTCGCGAGCACATAGGCCAGCGGCTTGCCGACGTAGTTCATGTAGGTGACCCCGTAGCGGCGCACGTCGTCGAGGAACCTGGATGCGCTGAACCTGGCCGGCACGATCGTCGCGCCCGCGCAGACGGCCGGGCTCCACCCGGCCACCACCGCGTTGGAGTGGAACAGCGGCATCGCGACGTAGCAGACATCGTCGGGGCCGAGCTCGAAACGGCCCTGCAGGTTGAGCCCGGAGAAGAGCACCATCAGGTGGCTGACCTGCACGGCCTTGGGGTCGCCGCTCGTGCCGGAGGTGAAGATCATCATGAACGTGTCGGTGGCCTCGACCTCCCGGTACGGCGTCAGCGGCCCGGCCGCCCCCACCAGGTCGAACCACTCCGGTGTGCCCGTCTCGAGCACCCGGACGCCGGCGAGGTCGAGCCCGTCGAGGAGCGGGCGGTGCTCGGCGTCGGTCACCAGCAGCTGGCACTCGGCGCGCCGGACGTCCTTGACCAGCCCCTCGCCCCGGCGGGTGTTGTTGATGCCGCACAGGGTGAAGCCGCCGAGTCCCGCCGCGGCCATCATCCGCAGCATGTCGGGGGTGTTCCCGAGCAGGGTGCCCACGTGCATCGGTCGGTCCGGGTCGGCCGCGCCGATGAGCGCCGCCGCCACCTGGCTCGCCTCGGCCACGTGCTCGCGCCACGTCCAGGTGTCGTCGCCGTGCCGCACCGCGGTGCCGTCGTCGTCCGCCCGCTCGCGCAGCAGCTGCTGGATCGTCTCGGCCATGCGGTCTCCTCCCCCGGACCACAGCCCCGGAACCCCTCGGTTGACGCGTGTCAACGTAGGCGACCGCCGGCCATTCTGCAACGCGTTCTAGTTCCGGTCGCGGCGCCGAAAATGACCACGTTTGGTCACCAACCGCAGATCGGAGCGCCGAAAACGTGCGGTTGGTGACCAAACGCGGGGTGTCTTGGCTCCGCCGGCGGGCCGGGCGCGCGGGCGAGGTGGGGGATACTGGGTCCCGTGCCTGTCACCCGAGGCTTCACCGGCAAGCGTCGACCCGAGCGGCCCGACCGGCTTCCACCCGTCCAGTACGACACGGGCAGCTCCTGGCCCACCCTGACCGCCGAGGCGACCCCGCGCATCGACCCGGCGAGCTGGACGATGACGGTCGACGGCCTGGTCGGGCGGCCGCACACGTGGTCCTGGGCCGACGTGCAGGCGCTCCCGGTCTCCTCCTACGTCGGCGACATCCACTGCGTCACGACCTGGTCGAAGTTCGACATGACCTTCCGGGGCATCAGCGTCGACACGCTGCTCGACGTCGCGATGCCGCTGCCGGAGGCCGGCTTCGTGATGGCCCACTCCACGACCGGCTACACGACCAACCTGCCGCTCGCCGACGTCACTGGCGGGAAGGCCTGGGTGGTCTGGGAGGTCGACGGCAAGCCGCTGCCCGCCGGCCACGGCGGCCCGGTGCGCCTGCTGGTCCCCCATCTGTACTTCTGGAAGTCCGCGAAGTGGGTCACCCGGCTGGAGCTGATGGAGCGCGACCGGCCGGGCTTCTGGGAGCAGAACGGCTACCACGACCGCGGCGACCCCTGGCTCGAGCAGCGCTACCAGGGCGATCCCTAGTGTCCGCACCGGCCGGCGGGTGGACGACCGGCACGATCATCGAGCTCGACCACCCCACCGACCGGCTCGTGCGGCTGCGGTTGCACGTCGACGCCCGGGTCGACCACCTCGCCGGTCAGCACTACGTGGTGCGGCTGCGCGCACCGGACGGCTACACCGCGCAGCGGTCCTACTCGGTGGCGTCGGACCCGGACGACCCGCTGCTGGAGCTGATGGTCGAGTGCCTGCCCGGGGGCGAGGTGTCCGGCTTCCTCCACGACGTCGCCGAGGTCGGTGACGTCCTGGAGCTGCGCGGCCCGATCGGTGGCTGGTTCGTGTGGGAGGACGACGTGCCCGCGATCTGCGTCGCCGGCGGCTCCGGCGTGGTGCCGGTGGTCGCGATGACCCGCGTCGCCCGACGCCTCGGCCTGCAGGACCGGCTCCGGGTCGTCGTGGTCGCGCGCACCTGGGACGAGCTGCCCTACGCCGCCGAGCTGCGGCGGTACGGCGCCCTCCTCGCGCTGACCCGGGAGAACCTCGGTGACCGGGTCGCGGCACCGCCGTACCCGGAGGAGGTCGCGCCCCTGGCGGCGGGCGCCGGGCGCGCGTACGTCTGCGGCTCGGTGGGCTTCGCCTCCTTCGCCACCAGGCTGCTCGAGGGGGTTGGTGTCCCCGCGGACACGATCCGGGTCGAGCAGTTCGGTGAAACCGGGTGAACGGCCCGGGCCGCCTCGCACCCTAGGATCTCGGCCATGTACCTCATCCTCGGCCTGATCCTCTTCGGCATGGTGGTCGGCGCCATCGCCCAGTTCATCCTCGGCCGCGAGGGCGGCAGGATCGACTGGACGCGGGCGATCGTCGCCGGCATCGTCGGCTCGTTCGTCGGCGGTCTCCTCCTGAGCCTGCTGGCCGGCGACGGGCTCGCCTTCCGGCCGAGCGGGATCATCGGCTCCATCATCGGCGCGCTCATCGTCACCGCGCTGTGGCGCTGGCTGGCGAACCGCTCCGAGGCGGCCTGACGGACGCCGGCGCGTGAGCGAGGCCTTCGGCCACTTCCGCGTCGGGTTCGTCACCGGCGCGACGCCCGACAAGTGGGCGCGCACCTGGCAGCAGCGGTACGCACGCGATCCGCTCGAGCTGGTGCCCCTGACCGAGGCCGAGCAGGAGGACCGGGTCCGCGCCGGCACGCTCGACATGGCCCTGGTGCGCCTGCCCGTCGACCGGCAGGGCCTCCACCTGATCCCCCTCTACGAGGAGCTGCCCGTCGCCGTGATGGGCGTCGAGCACCTGCTGACGCTCACCGAGGAGGTGACCACGGCCGACCTCGCCGACGAGCAGCTGGTGCTGCCCGAGCGGTCCGGCTGGCGGCCGTCCGCCGAGCAGCTCGCCTGGCCGCCGATGAGCGTCGCCGAGGCCGTCGAGGTCGTCGCGAGCGGCACCGGTGTGGCCGTCGTACCGATGTCGGTCGCGCGGCTCCACCACCGGCGGGACGTGACCTACCGGGTGGTGGCGGACCTCCCTGCGACCACCGTCGGCCTGGCGTGGCTGGTCGACAACGAGGACCCGTGGGTGCAGCGATTCATCGGCATCGTGCGCGGCCGCACGGAGCGCAGCTCGCGCGGGTGAGCGTCCTCACGTCGGGGTTTCACCCCCAGGGGTGGGTGGTACCCGTCCGGACGTGACTACTGACCAGTACCCCCGCACGCACCGGGTCTCGGACTCCGTCAGGACACCCGTCGACGTCCTCTCCCACCCCGGCGCCCACTCCGGCGCCCACCCCGCGCTGGACCAGCCGGTCTCCGACGCGGCGCCACCTCCCGGCCTGGACAAGGTCGTCTTCGGCGTGACCGCCGCGGTCGCGGTGGCGTTCCTGGCGTGGGGGTTCGTCAGCACCGACTCGCTGGCCAGCGCGTCCGGAAGCGCCCTGTCCTGGGTGATGCGGGACGTCGGCTGGCTGTTCGTCACCACCGCGAGCGCCTTCGTCGTGTTCGTCATCTGGCTGGCCGCGAGCCGGTTCGGGGACATCCCGCTGGGCCGCGACGACGAGGAGCCGGAGTTCCGGACCGTCTCCTGGGTGGCGATGATGTTCAGCGCCGGCATGGGCATCGGCCTGATGTTCTACGGCGTCAGCGAGCCGATCACGCACTTCGCCACGCCGCCGCCGGGCACCGGTGAGCCCGGCAACGCCGCCGCCACGCAGCACGCCCTGGCGACCACCCTCTTCCACTGGACGCTGCACCCCTGGGCCATCTACGCCGTCGTCGGCCTGGCCATCGCGTACGGCGTCTACCGCAAGGGACGCCTGCAGCTGGTCTCCGCCGCGTTCGAGCCGCTGCTGGGCCGCCACGCCCGGGGCGCGTGGGGCAAGGTCATCGACATGCTCGCGATCTTCGCGACGCTCTTCGGCTCCGCCGCGTCACTGGGCCTGGGTGCGCTGCAGATCCAGAGCGGCCTGGAGATCGTCGCCGGGATCGGACGGGTCGGCAACGGCGTGCTGGTCGCCATCATCGCCGTGCTCACCGTCGCCTTCATCCTCTCTGCGGTGTCCGGCGTCGCCAAGGGCATCCAGTGGCTCTCCAACATCAACATGGTGCTGGCGGTCGCGCTCGCCCTCTTCGTCTTCCTCGTCGGTCCGACCGTGTTCATCCTCGACCTGGTGCCGACGTCCATCGGCAGCTACCTGCAGGACCTGGCGATGATGTCGGCCCGCACCGGTGCGGAGGGCAGCGAGACGAGCAGCTGGCTGCAGTCCTGGACCGTGTTCTACTGGGCCTGGTGGATCTCGTGGACCCCGTTCGTGGGCATGTTCATCGCCCGCATCTCCCGCGGGCGCACGATCCGGCAGTTCGTGACCGGCGTGCTGCTGGTGCCGAGCCTGGTCAGCCTCGTCTGGTTCTGCATCTTCGGCGGCGCCGCCATCGACCAGCAGCAGTCCGGGACCGACATCGCCGGCGCCGGTGGCATCGAGTCCCAGCTCTTCAGCACTCTGGCGGCCTACCCGTTCGCCACCGCCGCGAGCGTGGTGGTGATGGTGCTGGTGGCGATCTTCTTCGTCTCCGGCGCCGACGCCGCCTCGATCGTGATGGGCACGCTGTCCGAGCGCGGGACGCAGGAGCCGAGCCGCCGTACCGTGGTCTTCTGGGGCGTCGCGACCGGCGCCGTGGCCGCGGTGATGCTCCTGGTCGGCGGCACCGACGCCCTCACCGGCCTGCAGACGATCACCATCGTGGCGGCGCTGCCGTTCGTGCTGGTGATGATCGGCCTCGCGGTCTCGCTGGTGAAGGACCTGCGCAGCGACCCGCTGACGGTGCGGCGCCGGTACGCCGCGGAGGCCGTCGAGGCCGCGGTCATCGCCGGCGTCACCGAGCACGGCGACGACTTCGTCCTCGCCGTCGACCGCGACCCGGAGGCCTGAGGCCGGGACCAACGCTGCTGCCCGGCTCGCTGGGTCTCGACACGCCGGCCGCGACCTCGTGCCTCGACCGCGGGTCCGCCGGCGCGCCCGGCGCTACCAGCTGGTGTCGAGCGGGCGGCCCTCGTGGAACCCGGCCGCAGACTGGACGCCCACCACCGCGCGCTCGTGGAGCTCGGTGAGGGTCGACGCTCCGGCGTACGTGCACGCGGAGCGGACGCCGGAGCAGATCTGGTCGACCAGGTCCTCCACACCCGGACGGACCGGGTCGAGGTACATCCGCGAGGACGAGATCCCCTCCTCGTAGAGCCCCTTGCGGGCCCGGTCGAACGCCGACTCGGCGACCGTGCGGTTGGCGACCGCGCGGGCCGAGGCCATGCCGAAGGACACCTTGAAGGCCCGGCCGTCGGAGTCGTGCATCAGGTCGTCGGGAGACTCGTGGGTGCCCGCGAACCAGGACCCGATCATCACCGAGGACGCCCCGGCCGCCAGCGCGAGCGCGACGTCGCGTGGATGCCGGACTCCCCCGTCGGCCCACACGTGGCGGCCCAGCTCGCGGGCGGCGGCGGCACACTCCAGCACCGCGGAGAACTGCGGCCGGCCGACGCCGGTCATCATCCGGGTGGTGCACATCGCGCCCGGTCCGACGCCGACCTTGACGATGTCGGCCCCGGCCTCGACCAGCGCGCGGGTCCCCTCGGCCGAGACGACGTTGCCGGCCGCGACGGGCACCTCGGGGCCGAGGGCGCGCACGGCGGCCAGTGCCTCGAGCATCCGGTCCTGGTGACCGTGCGCGGTGTCGACGACCAGGCAGTCGACGCCCGCGGCGAGCAGCTCCTCGGCCCGCTGGGCCACCTCGCCGTTGACGCCGACCGCGGCCGCGACGCGGAGCCGGCCGGTCCCGTCGACGGCCGGGTCGTAGAGAGTGGCCCGCAGTGCACCGGTGCGGGTGAGCACCCCGAGGAGCCGGCCGGCGTCGTCGACCGCGACCGCGACCGCCGCGTGCGCGGCGTCGAGGCGGTCGAACGCGTCGCGTGGGTCGGCATCGGCGCTGAGCCGGACCGCGACCGGCTGCATCACGTGCCGCACCTGGGCGAACCGGTCGACCTCGGCGCAGTCGGCCTCCGAGACGACGCCGAGGGGCTTGCCGTCGGCGACGACGACGGCGGCCCGGTGGGCCCGCTTCGGGATCAGCGCGAGCGCCTCCGCGACGGTCTGGTGGGGCGCCAGCTCGATCGGGGTGTCGAAGACGAGGTGACGCGACTTCACGAAGCGCACGACGTCGGCGACCACGGCGGCCGGGATGTCCTGCGGGATCACCGCCAGCCCCCCGCGCCGGGCGATCGTCTCGGCCATCCGCTTGCCGGCGATGGCGGTCATGTTGGCCACGACCAGCGGGAGCGTGGCGCCGGTGCCGTCGCTGGTGGCCAGGTCGACGTCGTACCGGCTCGCGACGCCGGAGTGCCGAGGCACCATGAAGACGTCGTCGTAGGTCAGGTCGTGGGGCGGCGTGGCCGCGTCGAGGAACTGCACGTCGGACCAGTCTAGGTTGGACCGGTGCCGTTCGTCGCTCCCGGGGACCCGTCCATCGTCGCGTCACAGCTCGCCGACGCATTCGCCACCACCTATGCGGGCGCGCCCGCGGTCGTGGCGCGCGCTCCGGGACGGGTCAACCTCATCGGCGAGCACACCGACTACAACCGTGGGCTCGTCCTGCCGGTGGCGCTCCCCCACGCCACCTTCGCGGCGGCGTCGCCGCGGTCCGACGGGTTGGTCCGGGTCCGCAGCGCCGAGCACGACGAGCCGTGGTCGGGGTCGCTCGAGGACGCGGCCGACGCACCGGGCTGGGCGGCGTACGCCGCCGGGGTGCTGTGGGCGCTGCGCGAGGCCGGGGTGCCACTGTCCGGCGCGGACGTCCTCGTCCACGGCACGGTGCCGCTCGGCGCGGGCCTGTCGAGCTCGGCAGCGCTCGAGTGCAGCGTCGCCGTGGCCGCGTGCGCCGCGGTCGGGGTCGACCTGGACCGGTCGCTGGTCGTCGACGCCTGCATCCGCGCCGAGACCGAGGTCGCCGGAGCGCCGACCGGCGGCATGGACCAGACCGTCTCGATGCTCGCCGAGGCCGGCGCGGCGCTGCTCATCGACTTCGACGCGGGCACCACGGCGCCGGTCCCCCTGCCGCTGGGGCCCGCGGGCCTCGCGCTGGTGGTGACCGACACCCGCGTCTCGCACGCGCTGGTGGACGGCGGCTACGGCGAGCGGCGGGCCGACTGCGAGGCGGCGGCGGCGCTGCTCGGGGTGCCGTCCCTGCGCCAGGCGACACTCGCAGCCGTGGAGGAGATACCCGACCAGCGGGTGCGCCGCCGCGCCCGGCACGTGGTCACCGAGGTGGAGCGGGTCCGCGCAGTCGTGGCGGCCCTGGGTGCGCAGGACTGGGCCGCGGTGGGTGCCCGGTTCGCGGAGTCCCACGTCTCCATGCGCGACGACTTCGAGATCTCCTGCCCCGAGCTGGACCTGGCGGTCGACACCGCGGTCGAGGCCGGTGCCGTCGGTGCCCGGATGACGGGTGGCGGCTTCGGCGGCTCCTCCATCGCGCTCGTCCCGACGCCGCGCGTGGATGCCGTCGTCCGGGCCGTCGACGCCGCCTTCGCCGCCGCGGGCTTCGCCCCGCCCCAACACCTCCTGGCCGACCCCGGCCCGGCCGCCGCCGTTCTGTAGCACCCGTTGTCGCGTTCCACCCGTCGTTTGGTCACCAACCGCAGGTGGGAGCGCTCCCGATCTGCGGTTGGTGACCAAACGTCGCATCTCACCGATCCGAGCCGGGCGCCAGCGGTGGGCGGGCTCAGGTCGCCGACACGCCGATCCGGCCGCCCCGGAAGGCCTCGACGAAGAGCGCATGGTCGGTGCGGACCTGCTCGGCGTAGGTCATCGCGAAGTCGGTGACCCAGGCGACCAGCTCCTTGCGGCGTCGGTGGACGCACTCGGCGATCGCGTCCTCGACCTGGAAGTCCACCAGGTCCTGGTCGCTGTCCTCGTCCGAGGCACAGTGGATCTTCGCCGTCGCCCGGCCGAGCGGGTCGACCACGGACGCGATCTGGTCGGGCTCGGTCAGCTCGCTCCAGTCGAGGTCCACCTCGTAGGGCGACAGCTCGGACACCACGTACCCCACACCGTCCAGGTCGGTGTGGCCGAGCAGCGGATCGGTGTGCACCTGCAGCGCGCGCTGGCTCACGACGGTCCGGTGGCCCTCGTGCTCGAAGTACCTCTCGACGGCACCGGTGTCGACGAACCGGCTCACCGCGGGCACGTTCGCCTGCTTCATCGACAGCACGACGTCATTGTCGAGGGCCTGGCTGAACCCCTCGACGAGCAGGTTGTACGCCAGCAGGCCGGCGCTGCCGATCCCGAACCCGCTCTTGCCGACCACGTCGCGCAGCTCGTAGAAGAGCGCCCGGTCGAACCGCTTGGTCTGCGGGATCGTGTCGAGGTAGCGCTCGAAGGCCGCGACGACCGCCGACCGCTCGCGCTTGCCCAACCGTCGCACCGTCGCGCCGTCACGGAAGCCGCGGGTGCCGTCCTCGATCACCGTCAAGCCGTCCAGCAGGTCGGCCCGGCGCTCCTGGCGGGCCGCCACCAGCGCCTGGTGCACCGGACCGTCGGTGTTGTCGAGGTGGAGGGAGAAGTCGTCGTCCTCGGAGTCGCGGTAGGCATCCACCTGGGCGAGGTAGGCGCGCAGGTAGCGCCCGACCAGGCGGCGTACGTCGTCCTCCGGCAGCGCCTTCTGCCAGCCCACGAGCGCGAGCGACGCCGCGAACCGCTGCAGGTCCCACGTGAATCGGCCGAGGTAGGCCTCGTCGAAGTCGTTGATGTCGAAGACCAACCGGCCGTCGGAGTTGAGGTAGGTGCCGAAGTTCTCGACGTGCAGGTCGCCGTGCACCCAGATCCGACCGCTCCGCTCGTCGCAGAAGGGGTCGTCCTCGGCGGTGACGTCGGCGTAGAACAGGCAGGCGGTGCCGCGGTAGAAGGCGTGCGGGTCCGACGCCATGGTGCGGTACTTGTGGCGGAAGGCGGCGGGGTCGGCCTCCATCAGCGGGGCGAACGCGTCGTCGAGGACCGCGACGATGCGGTCGGTCCGGTCACCGGCTGCGGAGTGGCCCATGACACGCAGCATGCCCCGGCGCATCGGGTACATGCTTCAATCCAGGAAGGACCCCGCGTTCGCGACCGAAGGGAAGCCCCCGTGCCCACCAAGTCCCCTCTCTCCCACCTCCCGGAGACGCTCGTCGGCGGCGTCAAGGAGGCGATCGCCCACCCTGTCGGCACCGCCGAGAAGGCGATCGGGCAGGCCCGGGGTGCGCTCACGCTCGGGCGTGCGGTCGCCGGCCAGGTCGCCAAGGGCGCCGCCGGCGCGGTCACCAGCCGGCTGCCGGGCCACCACGGCGGTACCGCATCCCCGGCGCCCGTGCAGCGGTCCGAGCCCGCCGCGCCCGCCCCGGTCGAGGTGCCCGCGAAGAAGGCACCCGCGAAGAAGGCACCGGCCAAGCAGGCACCGGCGACCCAGACCGCGGTCCGGCCGCCGGTCACCGACGTCGCCACCGAGATGGTCAAGGAGCAGGCCGCCCACCAGCCGGTCCCCGCGCCCGAGGAGGCCCCGCAGAGCCCGATCGACGCGGCAGCCGACCCGGCGCACGTGGACGCCACCCCGGCCGACGTCGCCAAGAAGGTCGCGAAGAAGGCGCCCGCCGCGAAGAGTGTCGCGAAGAAGGCACCCGCGAAGAAGGCACCCGCGAAGAAGGCACCGGCGAAGAAGGCCACCACCTCCACGCCCAGCGCGAAGCTGCCCGCCCGGAAGCGGCCGGCTGCGAAGTCGGCTGCAGAGGTCGTCGAGGACACCTCGGTGCAGACCCCGGTCGGCACGACCGGAGCCGACGTCGCCACCAACCCCTCCACGGCGGAGACCGACCTGCAGCAGCCCGGGACCGAGCCGCTGGTCGACCCCGCGACCGTCAAGGCGGTCGCCAGCGAGGCCGCTGTGGGTGCCCGCGGGGCCGACCCCGAGAAGGGCTGAGCACGGACGACCGGCTGCCCGACCCGGCCCTGGTCGTCCTGGTCGGTGCCTCGGGGTCCGGCAAGTCGACCTGGGCGCGGGCCCGCTACCGCCGCGCGGAGATCGTCTCGTCCGACGACCTGCGAGAGGTCGTCGGCAGCGGCCGCCACGACCTGGACGCCTCGGAGGACGCGTTCGCGGTGCTGGAGCGCGTCGTCGACGCCCGGTTGGGCCGTGGTCTGACCACTGTGGTCGACACGCTCGGCCTCGACGACGTACGACGCACGCGGTGGCTCGCCGCCGCCCGGGCGGCCGGGCTCCCGGCGGTCGTGGTCGTCCTGGACACCCCGCGGAGGTCTGCCGGGCGCGCAACCGGGAGCGGGACCGGCCGGTGCCCGCGGCCGCGCTCGCCGGCCAGCTGCGCCGCGCCCGTGAGCTCGACCTGACCGGGTGGGACGTGGTCCACCGGGTCACGGAGACGGCGGCGACGGGTCGTGTGCGTGAGCCCGACCCCACGGTCGGTGTGAAGGCTCAGGACATCGCGGACGGAATATGTCTCAGGACATCGCGGACACCTGACCGGGTTGTGGCCTGTCTGCAGGACAGGGTGGGTCGTGGCCAGAGATGGAGTCGCGGTGAGTCCGCAGCTTGCGGCATTGGTGGCGCGGTACGTGGAGTCGTTGGAGTCGGTGTCTGGGTCTTCAGCCAGGGTGAACGTGCGGGCCGAGTGCGCCGCGCTGGGGGTGTCGAAGTCGTCGTTCTACAAGTACGTCGAGCGGTTCCGGGCCGAGGGTGTCGATGGCTTCTTTCCTCGTTCGCGTCGCCCGCTGGGCAGTCCCGGGCGGCTCTCGGCTGGGTGTGAGGACGAGCTGGTGCGCGTGCGCAAGGAGCTGCTGGACCAGGGGTGGGATGCCGGTGCGGAGCAGATCCGGTTCTGGTTGACCGCTCAGATCGATGCGGGCGTCTGCTCCTGGCCGGCCAGTCAGGCGGTGCCTTCTCGGGCCACGATCAACCGGGTCCTGGAACGTCGTGGGCAGCTGGTCAAGGTTCCCCAGCGGCGGCCCCGGGCAGCGACACGTCGGTTCGAGGCCGCCCAGCCCAATCAGCGGTGGCAGATGGACGGCTTCGAGTGGCGCCTGACCGACCGGCAGCGGGTGGTGGTCTTGCACATCATCGACGACTGTTCCCGGTTCGAGATCGCGTTGCAGGTCATGTCCAGCGAGAACGCCGCCGAGGTCTGGCAGGCCGTGGTCGCGGCCACGCAGCGACACGGGCTGCCAGCCCAGCTGCTCACCGACAACGGCACCGCGTTCTCAGGTCGCCGCCGGGGCTGGACCAGCCCGTTGGAAGCGAACATGGCCACGTTGGGAGTCGCCCACTTCACCAGCCGTGTCGCGCACCCCCAGACCTGCGGGAAGGTCGAACGTGCCCACCAGCCCGTGCAGCAGTGGCTGGCCGCCCACGGCCCTCATGACACCGTCGAGGACCTCCAGGCCGCGCTGGACACCTACCGGCACCGGTTCAACCATGAGCGACGCAAGACCCATCTGAACGGACTCACCCCCGCCCAGCGCTACGCGCTAGGCGAGAAGGCCGCCCCCGCCGGCGCCGGTGACCAGCCACTGCACGTCACCCACGGGAAGGTCGCCGCAAACGGCACCGTCACGATCCACCGCACCCGGGTCGGGATCGGGCGCACCCACGCCGGCAAGACCGTGACCCTGTTCCGCCGAGCCGACCGCGTCACCGTCTTCGACAACAACACCCTCATCGTCGAATTCGACCTGATCTCCCGAGCCGGCTACCAGTCAGCCAACCCATCGACTACAAAAGTGTCCCCGAAGTCCTGAGACATAAGTGTCCGCGATGTCATGAGACACAACACCGACCCCACGGTCGGTCTCAGGCACACGACCCGAGCGGGCGGGGACCGTCGCAGCTCGCAGGGGCTGCGGTTCGTGCTGCAGGTGAGCCGGTTCCCCTGGGGCGAGCGGCCCGCGGAGTGGCTGGCCGGCGTCGCCCGTGCGGCCGACGGGGCGGGCTTCGCAGGACTCGCCCTGATGGACCACCTCGTGCAGATCCCCCAGGTCGGTCGGGCGTGGGAACCGATCCCAGAGCCGTGGGTCACCCTGGGGCTGCTCGCCGGTCTCGACACCGGGCTCGAGCTCGGCACCCTGGTGACCCCGGTGACGTTCCGGCCCGCCGGCGTCGTCGCGAAGGCCGCGGCCACCCTCGACGTCCTCAGCGGCGGCCGGGCCTTCGTCGGGCTCGGGGCCGGCTGGTGGGCGCGGGAGCACGCGGCGTACGGGCTGCCGTTCCCGCCACCTCGCGAGCGCGTGGATGCGGTCGAGGCCGCGATCGAGACCATGCGGGCGCTGTGGGCGCCCGGCACCAAGGCGTACGCCGGCGAGCGCGTCGCGCTGCCCGAGACGACCTGCTACCCGCGCCCCGTGCACGACATCCCGGTGGTCGTGGGCGGCAGCAGCGAGCGGATCCTGCGCCTGGCCGCCCGCCGCGCGGACGCGGTCAACGTCCGCACCGAGCACGTCGGGCGCGCGCTCGACGCCGTCGCCGGCACCGAGGCGCGGGTCACGGTCCTCGACCTCCCCGTCGTCGGCCGCGACCGGGATGACACCTGGGCGCGCGTCGAGCGGCTGCGCGGCAGCACCGCCGCGGCGGCGTACGCCGAGCGCACGCACGCCGGCACCCCGGCCGAGCAGCGCGACCGCTACGGCGCGCTGGCCGACCGGGGTGTCGACACCGTGTTCCTCGCCGTCGGGGACCTCGAGGGACCCGACGACGTGGAGCGGCTCGCTCCCCTCCTGGTCTGAGCCGGTCTGAGCGGGCTACCTCAGCTCGGCGCTGCTCAGGCCGAGCACCCGGCGCGCGACGATCAGCTGCTGGATCTGCTGGGTGCCCTCGAAGATGTCGAGGATCTTGGAGTCCCGCGCCCACTTCTCCAGCAGCTCGGCCTCGCTGTAGCCGACCGTCCCGGCCAGCTCTACGCACGAGAGCGTGATGTCGGAGCCGACCCGGCCCGCCTTCGCCTTGGCCATCGACGCCTCCAGCGAGTTCGGCCGGTGGTTGTCGGCCATCCACGCGGCCTGGAGCATCAGCAGGTACGCGGCCTCCCAGTCGGCCTCCATCTGCAGCAGCTTGGCCGCCGCGGCGTGCTGCACCTGGGCCGGCCGGTCGTGGTCGACCACCACCCCGGCGTTCTCCAGCAGCTCGCGCGTGAGGTCGAGCGCGGCGCGGGCGCAGCCGACCGCCATGGACGCGACCAGCGGGCGGGTGTTGTCGAAGGTCGCCATCGCGCCGGCGAAGCCCTGCTTGGTGTCCACCTCGGGCGACCCGAGCAGGTTCGCCCGGGGCACGCGGCAGTCCTCGAAGACGATCGCGGCGGTGTCGGAGGCCTTGATGCCCAGCTTGTGCTCGAGCCGCTCGACCCGCATGCCCGGGGTGCCCTTCGGGACCACGAAGGACTTGATCGCGGCCCGTCCCAGCGACCGGTCCAGCGTCGCCCACACGACGACGGCGTCGGCGCGCTCGCCGGAGGTGACGTAGATCTTCTCGCCGTTGATGACGTACTCGTCGCCGTGGAGGACCGCGGTGGTGCGGATGCTCGCGGAGTCCGACCCGGCGCCGGGCTCGGTGATCGCCATCGCGGCCCACATGCCGGCGAACCGCTCCTGCTGCTCGTCGTCGGCCACCGAGGCGATGGCGGAGTTGCCGAGACCCTGTCGCGGCATCGAGAGCAGCAGGCCCACGTCGCCCCAGCACATCTCGGCGATCGACAGCACCGAGGCCAGGTTGGTGCCGTTGCGCACGCTGCCGTCGTCGGCGGACTCGTCCCGCCGGACACCGGCCGCACCAGCGCCCTCGCTCGCCCCGGACTCCGAGAGCCCGTCGATCATCGCGGCGAGCATGTCGAGCTCCTTGGGGTAGGCGTGCTCCGCCTTGTCGTACCTGCGAGAGATCGGCCGCAGCATGTTCATCGCGACCTGGTGCGCCTGCCCGACCAGCGGCCGGAACTTCCTGGGGTCGTCGAGCGAGATGCTCATACGAGGACACCGCCTTCCATCACGCCGATCGCCCGGAGGTCGCGGTACCACCGCTCCACCGGATGCTCCTTGACGAACCCGTGGCCGCCGAGCAGCTGCACGCCGTCCAGACCGATCCGCATGGCCTTCTCCGCGCACAGGTGGCGGGCCAGCCCGACCTCGCGGGCCACGTCCTTGCCCGCGGCCGCCCGGGAGGCGGCCTTCCAGGTGAGCAGCCGCATCGCCTGCAGCTCGATCGCCATGTCGGCGACCATGAACGCGACCGACTGACGGTGGGCGATCGGCTCACCGAACGCCTCGCGCTCCTTCACGTACGGCGTGACGTAGTCGAGCACGGCCTGCCCCGTGCCGACGGCCAGGGCGCACCACGCGAGGCGGGAGAGGCGCACGCACTCGGCGTACGTCGAGCCGTCGGTCTCCCCCAGCAGGGCCGTGCCCGGCAGCCGGACATCGTGCACCTCGAGACGGCAGAGCCCGGCGGCCCGCACGCCCATGCCGGGGTCGGCGACCACGGTCAGCCCCGGGGTCGACGACTCGACCAGGAACAGCGCCGGGCTGCCTTCGAGCATCGCGCCGACGACGAAGAGCTCGGCCTCGGCAGCACGCGGGACCGCCGACTTCACGCCGGTCAGCAGGTAGCCGTCGTCCGTGCGCGTCGCGGTGGTGGCCGGCTCGAGGGCGTCGAACAGGACGGTCGGCTCGGCGAGCGCCAGGGCCGCGGCCGGGACGTCCTCGCCCGTGAACGCCGGCAGGTAGGTCTGCTGCTGCTCCTCGGTGCCCCACAGGCCGAGTGCGGTCGCGACGGCTCCCGGCGCCAGCGAGGCGACCGCGAGCCCGAGGTCGCCGCGGGCGAGGGCCTCGGCGACCAGCACCCCGGCGACCGCCGAGCGCTCCTCCGAGACGCCTCCGAGGGCCTCGGGGACGCCCAGGACGGGCAGCCCGACCTCGAGGCCGGCGCGCAGCACCTCCTCCGGGGCGGCGCAGGCCTCGTCCGCCGCGGCCGCGGCCGGTCGCAGGACCTCGTCGGCGAGCTCGGTCACCACGTCGACCAGCAGCTGCTCGTCCTCGGTCGGGGTGAGGTCGAAGACGCCGGTGCGAGGCGCGCTCGCCGGCCGGACGCCCGCTCGCGAGGAGGCGCCGGCCCGGGTGAAGGTCCGGCTGGCGGCGGTCAGGGTGCGGAACCCGCTGCGGGTGGCGACGTGGACGGCCTGCTCGGCCTGCCGGCGCAGCCCGACACGGTCCAGCAGCTCGCTCTGGGCGAGGCGGCTGAGGGCGGCGACGGCGTACCCGATCGGGTCCCGCCGCTCGGTGGTGGCGAGCCCGTGCTTGCCGCCGGGCCGCAGGCTGTTGGTCAACGACATGCGCACCAATGTAACTCTGAGTTACAACGACGGCTACAGCCGCGCTCGTGCGACCCGTCACACGCTGGATACGCTCCCGCCCATGCCCGACGAGCCGCTCACCCCGCACGGTCCGCTGCCCGAGGGAGGCACCGCCCGCCCGATCACCCGCTGGGGGACGCCGGTGATGCACCGGCCACAGCAGCCGGTGACGACGTACGACGACGACCTGCGTGCGCTCGCCGCCGACATGGTCGCGACCATGTACGCCGCCGACGGCGTGGGTCTGGCCGCCTGCCAGATCGGCGCGGACGTCGCCATGTTCGTCTTCGACTGCCCCGACGAGGCCGGTCGTCGCACCGTCGGGGTCGTGTGCAACCCGGTGCTGACCCTCCCCGAGGGTCGCGACCGCCGCCTCGACGACAGCGAGGAGGGGTGCCTGTCGTTCCCGGGCGCGTTCGTGGAGTGCGCCCGGCCCGACGTCGCGTCGGTCACCGGCACGGGGCTGGACGGGCAGCCGGTGGAGTTCAGCGGCGACGGGATGCTCGCGCGGTGCCTGCAGCACGAGACCGACCACACCCTGGGGACGGTGTTCGGTGACCGGCTCTCGACCCGGCAGCGCAAGAAGCTGCAGAAGGCGCACGACCGGTCGGTCGCCGACTTCCCCGCCCACTGGCCTGCGGAGTGGCCCGCCGGATAGCCCCGGGCGTACCCTTCTCGACGGCGTACCGGACGGCCCCGAGGAGGTGGTGGAGATGCATAGCGACAGTTGCCGCCACGTTCCTTCCCACCACGAGGTGCCTTCATGTCCGAACGCAGCTTCAAGCCGATCCGCTCGCTGACCGGGCGGGTCCGCCGCCGTCCGCCGTCCGCCCCGAGCGCGTCGCTCGCCGTCGAGCGCATCGGCGACCGGGTCAGCATCATCGACAGCGCCGTCTACGTCGACGGCGACCGGGTCGCGTCACCGACCACGCTCGGTGACACCTACCGGTCGCTGCGCGAGCACGAGGGCGCCGTCGCGTGGATCGGGCTCTACCGCCCCGACCAGCACGAGCTCGCCTCGCTGGCCGGAGAGTTCGACCTCCACGAGCTCGCGGTCGAGGACGCGATCGTCGCCCACCAGCGGCCCAAGCTCGAGCGCTACGACGACACGCTGTTCGTCGTCCTGCGGGCCGCCCACTACGACGACGCGGCCGAGGAGGTGCAGTTCGGCGAGGTGCACGTCTTCGTGGGCCCGGACTTCGTCCTCACGGTGCGGCACTCGGAGTCACCCGACCTGTCCGCGGTGCGCCGGCGACTGGAGAGCAACCCCGACCTGCTGGCCCTGGGCCCCGAGGCGATCCTCTACGCCATCCTCGACCGCGTCGTCGACGGCTACCTCCCGGTCGTCGCCGGGCTCGGCAACGACATCGACGAGATCGAGACCGAGGTCTTCGGCAGCGACCCGGGCGTCTCGCGGCGCATCTACGAGCTCTCCCGCGAGGTCATCGAGTTCCAGCGCGCCACCCGGCCGCTCGAGGCGGTGCTGGCGGCACTCACCGCCGGGTTCGACAAGTACGGCACCGACGAGGAGCTCCAGCGCTACCTGCGCGACGTCGAGGACCACCTCACCCAGGTCATCGAGCAGGTCTCCGGCTTCCGCCACCTGCTGCGCGACATCCTGACGGTGAACGCCACCCTGGTCGCCCAGCGCCAGAACGAGGAGATGCGCGCCCTGTCCGAGGCCAGCATCGACCAGAACGAGGACGTCAAGAAGATCTCCGCCTGGGCCGCGATCCTCTTCGCCCCCACCCTCATCGGCACCATCTACGGCATGAACTTCGACCACATGCCCGAGCTGCACTGGGTCGGCGGCTACCCGTTCGCGCTGGTGCTGATGGCGCTGGTCAGCTGCACCCTGTGGGCGGTCTTCAAGCTGCGCCGCTGGATCTGAGCGCGCCGGGGCCCGGTTCCCAACCCGGCGGCCCAGATGGACGTCGTTTGGTCACAATCCGCAAGTCTGAGGCCCGAAAACCTGCGGATTGTGACCAAACGTCGCATCGCCCGAACCGCCGATCGGCGCCGAGCTGACGACCCCGCAGACCGACCCGACCCCGGCGGCGATCCCCGTCGATTGGTCACCAACCGCAGGTTCGAGGTCGAGAAACCTGCGGATTGTGACCAAACGTCGCATCTCCCGGACCGCCGATCGGCGCCGAGCTGACGACCCTGCAGACCGACCCGACTCCGGCGACGATCCCCGTCGATTGGTCACCAACCGCAGGTTCGAGGTCGAGAAACCTGCGGATTGTGACCAAACGTCGCGCCTGTCGGACCTCACCGCCGGGCGGTGACGTAGCAGGCGACGGCGGTGGCGGCGGCGACGTTGAGGGAGTCGATGCCGGCGGCCATCGGGATGGTGGCGCGCCGGTCGGCGGAGCGCTCCCAACGCGGCGAGAGGCCGTGGCCCTCCGAGCCGAGGACGAGGGCGACGCGGTCCAGGCCCGCGACCGCCTCCTCGAGGGGTACGGCGTCGGGGGCCAGCGTGAGCGCGACGGTCGTGAACCCGGCGGCGTGCAGCGAGGGGAGGGCGTCGTGCCAGTCCGTGAGCCGGGTCCAGGGCAGGGTGAACACCGCGCCCATCGCGACCTTGATCGCCCGGCGGTAGAGCGGGTCCGCGCAGCGCGGGGCGAGCAGGGCGGCGTCGAAGCCGAGCGCGGCGCCGGACCGGAAGATCGCGCCGACGTTGGTGTGGTCGACGACGTCCTCGAGCACCAGCACCGAGCGGGCACCGGCCAGCACCGACTCCACCGACGGTAGGGGCCGCCGCTCGAGGGACGCCAGCGCACCTCGGTGCACGTGGAATCCGGTGACCTGCTCGACGAGCGCCACCGGCATGACGTAGCACGGCGCGTCGGTGGTGCGCAGCGAGTCCGCCAGCCCGTCCAGCCACCGCGGCGCCATCAGGAAGGACCGGGGCCGGTAGCCGGCGGCGACCGCGCGCCGCACCACCTTCTCCCCCTCGGCGAGGAAGAGCCCGTGCTCGGCCTCGAGGTGCTTGCGCAGCTCGACGTCGCGCAGGTCGCGGTAGTCGGCAAGCCGCGGGTCCGCGGGGTCGCTGACCTCGACGACGGTCGCCATCAGGCCCCGAAGCCGTCCGGGTGGGCGACCCGCACGACCTCGCCGACGACGATGATCGCGGGCGGCCGGACGGTCTCCTCGGCGAGCCGGGCCTCGAGGGTGCCGAGCGTGGCGAGCACGGTCCGCTCCCCCGGCATCGACCCCTCGCAGACCACGGCGACCGGCGTCCCGGGCGGCCGGCCCCCGGCGACCAGCGCGGCGGCGATCGCCGGGGCGTTCTCCACCGCCATCAGCAGCACGACCGTGCCCGACATCGCGGCGACGCCGGCCCAGCTCACCAGCGACTCGGGATGGTCCGGCGGCAGGTGGCCCGAGACCACGGTGAACTCGTGCGCGACCCCGCGGTGGGTGACCGGGATGCCGGCCACGGCGGGTACGGCGACCGGGCTGCTCAACCCCGGCACGACGGTGACCGGGACCCCCGCCTCCCGGCAGGCCAGCACCTCCTCGTAGCCGCGGCCGAAGACGAAGCTGTCGCCACCCTTGAAGCGCACCACCCGCTTGCCGGCGAGGGCTCGCTCCACGATCACCCGGTTGATCTCCTCCTGCTGGGCCGACCGGCCGCGGGGCAGCTTGGTGACGTCGACCAGCTCCACGTCGGCCGGCAGCTCCCCCAGCAGCTCGCGCGGCGCGAGCCGGTCCGCGACCACCACGTCGGCCTCCATCAGCGCCTTGCGGCCCGCGACGGTGATCAGCTCCGGGTCTCCCGGGCCTCCTCCGACCAGGACCACCCCGGGCGCGTAGTCGCGCTGCTTGCGCGCCGCGATCGTGCCCTCGCGCATCTCCTCGACGATCTCGTCGCGGATGCGCGCGGAGCGCTGCGGCTCGCGGTTGCAGAGCACCGCGACGGTGACGCCGTCGTGCCGGCCCACCGCGGGCGTCCACGCCGTCGCCCGGGTGCCGTCGTCGGCACGGACGCAGAAGACCCGCCGTGCCTCCGCGGCGTCGGACACCTGCTGGTTGACGGCGCGGTCGTCGGTCGCGGCGATCACGTACCAGGTCTCGTCGACGTCCTCGGGGGCGAAGCGGCGAGGGTGCCAGCTGATCTCGCCCGACCCGACCATGCCCTCGATGGCCGGGGTCACCTGGGGGGAGACGAGGTGGACGTCCGCGCCGACCGCGAGCAGCTGCGGGACCCGGCGCTGTGCGACGTGCCCACCGCCGACCACGAGCACCCGGCGGCCGGCCAGGCGCAGGCCGGAGGGGTAGGTCGGGAAGTCGTCCACCGGCTCATCATCACCTGTCCCGGTCCGCACGACCGTGGCGCGCGTTCACCCACCGGACTACGTTGATCGTGACGCGCCCCCCGGGTTAGGGGGCACCGATCCAGCCGACAGGAGAGCCATGAGCCTCGACCGCCCGGTCGCCCCGGACCCCTACGACCTGCTGCCCGCCGTGCCGTCGTTCACCGTCACCAGTGCGGACGTCACCGACGGCCAGCCGCTGAAGGACGACCAGGTCGCGGCGGCCGGCAACACCTCGCCGCAGCTGTCGTGGGAGGGCGCCCCGGAGGGCACGAAGAGCTACACGGTCACCTGCTTCGACCCCGACGCACCCACTCCGAGCGGCTTCTGGCACTGGGTGCTGGTCGACCTCCCCGCCGACGTCACCTCGCTGGACACCGGCGCCGGGGCGGAGGGGGCCGCGCTGCCGGGCAACGCCTTCATGTGCCGCAACGACGGCGGACCCAAGTCCTTCATGGGTGCGGCCCCACCGGAGGGGGACCAGGTGCACCGCTACTACTTCGTCGTGCACGCGGTGAAGGAGGAGACGCTCGGGGTCGACTCGGACGCCTCGCCCGCCGTGGTGTCGTTCAACCTGGCCTTCAAGACCGCGGGACGGGCCATCCTGCACGGCACCTACCAGCACTGACGATGGCCGGGGAGGGTACGACGGGGGCGGTCCTCGTCGGGGGCTTCGTCGTCGACATGGCGGGCGTCGCGCGCGCCAAGTACGTGCCGGCGGCGAGGCTCGACGCGTTCGAGAAGGTCGGGATGGGTGCCTCGCCGTCGTGGAGCGTCTTCACCGCGGACGGCGCCATCGCCTTCACCCCCGAGCTGGGGGTGGTGGGTGACCTGCGCATCCGGATCGATGCCGACGACCTCCGGCCGGTCGCCGACGGCGTCGCGCTCGCCCCCGGCGACCTCTGCCAGCAGGACGGCTCGCCGTCGCCGATGTGCGGACGGGCACTGCTGCGCCGGGTCGTGGCCGGTGCGGAGCAGGCCGGGCTGCGCGCCCAGGTCGGCGCGGAGCTGGAGTGCACCCTGCTGGCCCCCGACGGCGGACACGCCACGGCCGGAGCCTGGGCGCCGTACGGCGTCCGCAGCTCGCTCGAGCGCTCGGCGTTCCTCGTCGACCTGGTGGAGTCGGCGGAGCGGGCCGGCCTCGGCGTCGAGCAGCTGCACGTGGAGTACGGGCACGACCAGCTCGAGCTCTCGCTGTCGCCGGCCGACCCCCTCTCGGCGGCGGACGACGTCATCCTGGCGCGCGTGGTGGTCGGCCGGACCGCGGAGCGGCACGGCATGCGGGTGTCCTTCTCCCCCGTGCCGTTCGCCGGCGACGCCGGGAACGGCGCGCACCTCCACCTGTCGCTGGAGCGCGACGGCGTGCCGGTCTTCTCCGGCGGCGACGGCCCACGCGGCCTCACCCCGATCGGCGGGGCCGCCATCGCCGGCGTCCTCGACACCCTCCCGGAGCTGGTCGCCGCGTACGCCGGCTCGACGCTGTCGGCCCGGCGCCTGGTGCCCGGCAACTGGGCGGGCGCCTCCTTGTGCTGGGGGCTGGAGAACCGCGAGGCCGCGGTCCGGCTGGTCGCCGCCGGCCCGGGCAGCGCGCACGGCGCCAACATCGAGCTCAAGGTCGTCGACCCGAGCGCCAACCCCTACCTCGCGGTCGCCGCCTTCCTCGGCAGCGCCTGTCTCGGCGTCGAGCGCGACCTCACACTGCCCCCGGAGGTCGCCGAGAACCCCGCCGACTCGGGCCGCGAGCTGCTCGTCCTCCCACCCCACCAGGCCGCGGCGCTGAACGCGCTCGAGTCCTCCGCGGTGGCCCGGGAGCTGCTCGGAGCTCCGGTCGTCGAAGGGCTTCTGGCGGTTCGCCGCCACGAGGTGCGCTCCTACTCCGGCCTGCCGATCGCCGAGACCGCCGAGGCGCTGCGGCTGGCATGGAGCTGCTGACCGACCCGGCCGGGGGCCGGCTGGAGGGACACCTGCGCGAGGTCCCCCTCGTCGACCACCACGTCCACGGCTGGTTCAGCGAGCCGGGTGACCGCGCCGCCTTCGAGGCGGCCCTCAACGAGGGCTCCCCCGGCCCGGTCACCTCGGGCTTCGACCTGCCGGTCGGCGTCGCGGTGCGCCGCTGGTGCGCGCCGCTGCTCGGCCTGCCCGCCCTCGCGTCGGCCGACGACTACTGGGAGGCGCGCTCGGCGACGCCGTACGAGGAGGTGGTCCGCTCCTTCCTCGACGCCGCGGGCGTCTCCCACTGGGTGGTCGACACCGGGCTCACACCCGACCTCGTCACCGAGCCCACACCCCGGTCGGAGGTCGTGCGGCTCGAGCTCCTGATGGAGCAGGCCCTCGCCACGGACGACCCGCTCGCGGTCTTCCGGGCGCGCCTGGACGCCGTGGTCGACGACCCGACCGTCGTAGGGGCCAAGTCGATCGCCGCCTACCGCTGCGGGCTCGACATCGACTGGGGCCGCCCGGACGACACCACCGCGGCCCGGCACGCGCACGCGTCCGGCCCCCGCCTGGTCGACCCGGTGCTGGTCGCCTTCGGCGTCCACGAGGCCGCGGCCCGCGGACTGCCGCTGCAGGTGCATACCGGCTTCGGGGACCGCGACCTGGACCTGCGTCGCGCGGACCCCCTCCACCTGCTGCCGCTGCTGCGGGCGGTCGAGTCGCCGGTGCTGCTGCTGCACTGCTACCCCTACCACCGGCACGCCGGCTACCTCGCCCAGGCGTTCGAGCACGTGTTCCTCGACGTGGGTCTCGCGGTCAGCCACCTCGGCGCCCGATCGTCTGCGCTGGTGGCCGAGGCGATGGAGCTCGCGCCGTTCGGCAAGCTGCTCTACTCCTCCGACGCCTACGGGCTGCCCGAGCTGCACTACCTCGGTGCTGTCCTGTGGCGCCGGGCCATGACCGAGGTGCTCGGCGCATTCGTGGGGCGTGGGGACTGGTCAGAGGACGACGCGCTGCGGGTGGTCGACCTGGTCTCGTCGCAGAACGCTCGGCGCGTCTACCGGCTGTGACCAGGTGCGTCCCGACGGTCGTGTGCCGCGCAGCGGTGGGTCAGCCACCGATCGGCCGCATGAGACGGTGGCCAGCTCACCGCCCCGACCCAGCCCATCGGAGCGGTGAGGCTCCGTCAATGAGCCCCACTCCGTCGAGACACATGTCGAGTGCGTCGTGTTCGACGGGCTGCACCGACCACCCCAGCACGGCCCACGACTCAGCGGGCTCCCTCCTGGGGAGCCCGCTGGGATCAGCCCTCGGACGCCTCGCGCAGCAGCTGCTCGAACGGCGTCGGGTCGGCCAGCTCGTCCTCGACCGTCCGGCGCCGGCGGGACACGCCGGCCGGGTCGACCTTGCCCATCAGCACGGCCAGCTCGCCGGCGGCCCGCTCGACCCGCTGCTGCAGGCCCCGGTCGCCGAAGTCGTCGGTCGCGGCGAACACCCCGGTGGGGACAGGGACCGCGCGCAGGTAGGCGAACAGCGGGCGCAGCGCGTGCTCGATCACCAGCGAGTGCCGCGCGGTGCCCGCCGTGGCGGCGAGCAGCACGGGCTTCCCCTCCAGCAGGCCGGGCTCCAGCACGTCGAAGAAGGTCTTGAACAGGCCCGAGTAGGACGCCGCGAAGACCGGCGTCACGACGACCAGTCCGTCCGCGTCCCGCACGGCCTCGACCGCGGCCGCCAGCGCGGGGCCGGGGAACCCGGTCAGCAGCTGGTCGGTCAGCTCGTGCGCGAGGTCCCGCAGCTCGACGTACGTGACGTCGGCCCCGCCGAGCGCCTCGACGGTCGCGTCGGCGAGCCGATCGGCCAGCAGCCGGGTCGAGGAGGGCGTCGAGAGGCCCGCGGAGACGACGACGAGGGTGCTCATGCTCGCACCGGCTCGCGGTCCGAGCTGCCGGTGACGTCGTCGGCCGGGGCGTAGACGGTCGCGTCGTGGGGTCCGCCGGCGGCGGCCACGAGTGAGGCGTGGGTCGGCGCGTCGGGGACGTGGGCGGGTCGGCCCTCGGCGAAGCCCTTGCGCATCTCCGGCAGGATCTCGCCGAGCAGGTCGAGCTGCTCCAGGACCGTCTTGAGCGGCAGGCCGGCGTGGTCGACCAGGAACAGCTGGCGCTGGTAGTGGCCCACGTAGTCGCGGAAGCCGAGGGTGCGCTCGAGCACCTGCTGCGGCGAGCCGACGGTCAACGGCGTGGCCTCGGTGAAGTCCTCCAACGAGGGCCCGTGACCGTAGACGGGGGCGTTGTCGAAGTACGGGCGGAACTCGTCCCAGGCGTCCTGGCTGTTCCTGCGCATGAAGAACTGCCCGCCGAGGCCGACGATCGCCGTGTCGGCCGGACCGTGCCCGTAGTGCTCCCAGCGGCGCCGATAGAGGTCCACCATCTGCTGGGTGTGGCCGGCCGGCCAGAAGATGTGGTTGTGGAAGAACCCGTCGCCGTAGTACGCGGCCTGCTCGGCGATCTCGGGGCTGCGGATCGAGCCGTGCCACACGAACGGCGGCACTCCGTCCAGCGGCCGCGGCGTCGAGGTGTAGCCCTGCAGCGGGGTGCGGAAGCGCCCCTCCCAGTCGACGACGTCCTCGCGCCACAGCCGGTGCAGCAGCGCGTAGTTCTCGACCGCCAGGTTGATGCCCTGCCGGATGTCCTTGCCGAACCAGGGGTAGACCGGACCGGTGTTGCCCCGGCCCATCATCAGGTCGACGCGCCCGTCGGTCAGGTGCTGGATCTTGGCGTAGTCCTCCGCGATCAGCACCGGGTCGGTCGTGGTGATCAGCGTGGTCGCCGTCGACAGGATGATGTCGTCGGTCTGGGCGCCGATGTAGGCCAGCGTCGCGGTCGGGTTGGAGGAGATGAACGGCGGGTTGTGGTGCTCGCCCGTCGCGAAGACGTCGAGACCGACCTCCTCGGCCTTCTTCGCGATCGCGACCGTCGCCTTGATCCGCTCGTGCTCGGTCGGGGCACGACCGGTCGTCGGGTCCACCGTGACGTCGCCGACGGAGAAGATTCCGATCTGCATGGGGCTCACTGTCCTCGGGTGTGGTAGTTGAATAGCGAACTATGCCTCTAACCGGAGCGGCACGCCACGTATTCCTGCCACCATCTCGACGTGCCCCCCTCCTCGTCCACCCCCTCCGCCCGAGGTCGTTGCCCGTGGTGGGTGCCGGTCCTCGTCCTGCTCCTCACCGTCGGTCAGCTCGCCGTCGCCGAGTGGTGGCCGGGGATCGACCGGTTCGCCGACAAGGCCTTCGGCGCGCGGCTGCTCGCCTACCCCCTGCTGATGCTGGTGGCGCCCGCCGTGTGGTGGTGGGCCACCCGGCGCCGGGACCCACGTCCCGCCCCTCCGTACGGCGCGTTCACGCTCGTCATGCTGCCGTTCCTCGTCGACGTGACCGGCAACAGCCTGGACCTCTATGACCGCGTCGGGTGGTGGGACGACGCCAACCACTTCGTCAACTGGTTCCTCCTGCTGACCGGGCTCGGACTGCTCCTGTGTGGGTCCGTCCGGCCACCCTGGGCCGTCGTCGTCACGGTGTGCGGGCTGGGGGCGATCCTCGCGATCGGCTGGGAGGTCGGTGAGTGGTGGACCTTCATCCGGCACGGCACCGAGCTCGACACCGCCTACGAGGACACCCTGGGTGACGAGGTGCTCGGCACCCTGGGCGCACTCTGCGCAGGGCTCCTGGTGGCGTCGACCGGCCGACGTCGTACGACCTGACGTCGACCCGACATCGACCGGTCAGCGACGCTGACCGCGCGCCAGCAGCTCCTCGACGGTGAGCGAGCCGCCCGCCGCGGGCCGAGACCGGGCCGCGCGCACCTGGTTGCGGTAGGGCAGGGCGGCGGCACCGAGCAGCACGAACCCGTCGAGGACCAGCACCAGCAGCCACGACGAGCCCAGCGGCCCCGAGTCGGGCCGGCCGCCCAGGATCGTCGCCGGCCCCTGGGTCGACAGCATCTGCAGGGCGCCCTTGCCCACCGACAGCGTGGCCGGGCCGCTGCCGTCGTCCAGCGGCGTGGCGAGCGGCGCCAGGTCCAGGACGATCTCGCGGGCGGTGGGCACCCTCGCGGTCACGGCCGGATCCGGGGGTCGAACGGCTGCGGGGCGACCCGCGTGGAGCGCACGGTGGTGCCCACCCTGGTGCGGGCGCTGCTCGGCCTGAGCCTGGTGCGCACGGGAGCCGTGCTGCCCGTGCTGCCCCTGCTGCGGGTGCTGCCCGTGCTGCGGGTGACCCAGGGCGTGCTGCGGCTGGACCGGCGGGTGCGCGTGGCTCGGCGCTCCCCCGGCAGCCTGACCCGGAGGCGGGCCGTCATGGCCCGGAGGCGGGCCCCCATGACCCGGGGGCGGGCCCCCATGGCCCGGAGGCGGCCCCTCGTGACCGTGCGGCGGGCCCCCATGACCCGGAGGCGGCCCCTCGTGACCGTGCGGCGGGCCGTCGTGGCCCGGGGGCGGGCCCCCATGGCCCGGAGGCGGCCCCTCGTGACCGTGCGGCGGGCCCCCATGACCCGGAGGCGGCCCCTCGTGACCGTGCGGCGGGCCGTCGTGGCCCGGAGGCGGGCCCCCATGACCCGGAGGCGGACCCCCATAACCGTGCGGCGGGCCCCCGTGACCCGGAAGCGGACCCTCGTGACCGTGCGGCGGGCCCCCATAACCGTGCGGCGGGCCCTCGTGACCCGGAGGCGGACCCCCATGACCATGACCATGACCGTGACCGGGTCCGTCCGGAGGTGGGCCGGCCGCGGCGGGCCCGGCCAGGGCCCACGACGGCGCCGCCAGCACGGCCGCTGCGACCAGCACGCGTGCGCGTGCGGTCCGAGAGTGTGACATCGACGATCTCCTGCTCATGCCGCCGGCGCGGCGGCGTCCCCTTGGAGGGGAGTTACCCAGCAGGCGGCCGGCCGATGCGCGCGTCAGGGCAGCGGCGCCTTGAGGGTGCAGCGGATCGGGTGCAGCACGCCTGCGACGTCCACCTCGAACGCGCTGCCGGCGAGCCAGTCGGCGGTCACGGCCTCGTCGTGACGCAGGTAGGCCAGGCCGACGCAGGACCCGACCGTGGCCCCCCAGGCGGCACTGGTCACCTGGCCGGCCGGTGCTCCGTCGCGCAGCACCAGCTCGCCGCCCCAGAGCATGGGCTCGGGCGGGTCGACGACGAACGAGACGAGCCGGCGACGCGGTCCCCCCTGGCGCAGCCGGTCGCGGTGCGCGGTCAGCGCGGACCGGCCGAGGAAGTCCTTGGTCCCCGACAGCGCGGTCGCGAAGACCAGGCCCGCCTCGACGGGGCGGTAGTCCGGGGTGAGCTCGCGACCGAAGGCGCGGTAGCCCTTCTCCAGGCGCAACGACTCGATCGTCCAGTAGCCCGCGTCTCGCGCGCCGGCCCCGCGGACGGCGTCGTAGACGGCGACGGCGCCGTCGACCGGCACCATCAGCTCCCAGCCGAGCTCTCCGACGTAGGTCATCCGGGTGGCCCGCAGCCGGACGCCGGCGACCGTGACCTCGCGCGACGTCGCGAACGCGAACCCGTCCTCCGACCAGTCGTCGTCGGACAGGGACGAGAGCACGTCCCGCGACCGCGGCCCCATGACACCGAGGACGGCGTGCTGCTCGGTGACGTCACGGGCCGGGACGCCGTGCCGCTCGAGCCAGTCCAGGTCACGGACCGTCGTCGCGGAGCTCGAGACGAGCAGGAACTCGTCCGCGGCGGTCCGGGTGACGGTGAGGTCCGCCTCGTAGGTCCCGCGCGCGTTGAGGAACGGCGTGTAGACGCACTGCCCGACCTCGACGTCCACGTCGGCCGCGCACACCCACTGCAGCCCGGCCAGCGCGTCGGGACCGGTGACGACGTACTTGGAGAACGAGGTCTGGTCGAAGACCGCCAGGTCGGTGCGGGTGGCCAGCTGCTCCTCGACCGAGGACGGGAGCCAGCTCGGGCGGTCCCAGGAGTAGTCCAGCGACGGCGCGAAGACGTTGGGCCGCTCCCAGCCCATCCGGGTGCCGAACAGCGCGCCGGCGGCGGTGAGCCGCTCGTGCAGCGGTGAGGTGCGCTGGGGTCGGGCGGACTCCATCTCCCGGTTCGGCCACGGGACCGCGTAGTGCAGCCCCAGGACCTCCGACACCCGCGACCGCAGCCAGGCGTTGTCCCCGTGGAACGGGGCGAACCGGCGTACGTCGACCGCCACCAGGTCGTCCTGCGGCTCCCCCGAGACGACCCACTCGGCCAGCGCCCGCCCGGCGCCGCCTGCCGAGGCGATGCCGACGGAGTTGAAGCCCGCACCCACGAAGTAGCCACGCAGCCCGGGCGCCTCCCCCAGCAGGAACTGGTTGTCGGGGGTGAACGACTCCGGCCCGTTGTAGAACTTGCGGATGCCGGTCTCCTCCAGGGCCGGGATCCGCCGCAGCGCCTCGTCCATGAGGATCGAGAAGTGCTCCCAGTCCTCCTCGAGGAGCTGGAACTCGAAGGGGTACGGCAGGTCGTCCGGCGACCGCCACGGCTTCGCCTCCGGCTCGAACCCGCCGACCACGAGGCCGCCCACCTCCTCCTTGAAGTAGGTCCAGCCGTCGGGGTCGCGCATGATCGGCAGGTCCGGGTGGACGCCGGGCACCGCCTCGGTCACGACGTAGAAGTGCTCCGCCGAGTGCAGGGGCACGGTCACGCCGGAGAGGTCGCCGAGCGCCTTGGCCCATTGCCCGGCACAGTTGACCACGACCTCGGTCTCCACCGTCCCCTGGTCGGTCCGCACGCCCGTCACTCGCCCGTCGACCACGTCCACGTCGGTGACCCGCACCCGCTCGACGACCCGGGCACCGCGCTGCCGGGCGCCCTTGGCCAGCGACTGGGTGACGTCGGTGGGGTTGACCTTGCCGTCGCCGGGCAGCCAGATCGCGCCGAGCAGGTCGTCGACCCGCATCGGCGGCCAGAGCTCCTGGGCGCGCTCGGGCGACACGAGCTCGCAGGGCAGGTCGTAGGCCACCGCGTTGGCCGCGGTGCGCCGCAGCTGCACCAGCCGGTCCTCGGTGCGGGCCACGACCACGCCGCCGACGTTGCGGTAGCCGGTCGCGAGCCCGGTCTCGGCCTCGAGCGACTCGTAGAGCTCCGCGGAGTACTGCACCAGCCGGGTGCCGCTCTCCGAGGCGCGCAGCGGCCCGACCAGGCCGGCCGCGTGCCACGTGGTGCCGCACGAGAGGGTGCCCTGCTCGAGCAGGACCACGTCCGTCCAGCCGAGCTTGGTCAGGTGGTACGCCACCGACGTGCCGATGATCCCGCCGCCGATCACCACGACCTGCGCCCGCGAGGGGAGGTCAGGCACCTGCGGCCACCTCCTCGAGCAGCCGTCGCAGGTCCGGACCGCGGAACGTCGCGGCCGCCTTCTCGTAGCGCTCCATGCCCCACCCGTGGAAGTCGTAGTCGATCGGGCTCGCGGCCGCCTGGATGAACCCCCAGAGCGACCAGCCGTACTCGCTGCACAGCATCTGCACGCGCACCCGCGCGAGGTCGGCCCGCGTCGGCGCGCCGAAGTAGCACTCGACGTACGCCTCGACCTGCTCGGGCGTGAACCCGCACTCCGTCGCGGTGTTGCCGAGCTCGAAGCAGGCGTCGTTGTTGCCGGAGTACTCGTAGTCGATGAGCCACACCTGCTCGCCGTCGTCGATGAAGTTGCCGGCGAGCAGGTCGTTGTTGCACGGCACGGTCGGCCGGGGCGCGACCGCCAGCGCCCTCCGCACGTCGTCCCAGGCGGCCGCGTGGTCGTCGTACCCCGCCGGCAGGGCGAAGCCCTGCTCGCGGACCGTGCGCAGGTACGTCGCCTGGCGGCTGAACATGTCGAAGTCGCCGGTGAACCGCGGACCCGCGTGCAGGCGCCGACACGCGTCGGCCGCGCGCGCCAGGACCGCGGGGTCGGCGAAGGAGGCGTCGTCCAGACCACGTCCGGGGAGGAAGGTGATCACCAGCAAGGACAGGTCGGGACGGTACTCCACGACCTGAGCACCGACACCTGCCTCCGCTGCCGCAGCCGTGTTGGCGGCCTCGGCGTCCCGGTCGATGCCGAGCAGCCCGGCGTCACCCGCCGACCAGCGGACCACCAGGTCGAGAGGCACATCCGCATCGTCGGTGACCACCCGGTAGTTGCGGTTGGTGAGCCCGCCCGGGAGCTCCGAGACGCGCCAGGACCGCCCCGCCAGGCAGGCGAGGCGGTCCAGCGGCAGTGAGTCCACCCGTCAGTCGTCGAAGGCGTCGACGACGGCCTGGTCGATCGTCTGGACCGGGCCGGTGAACCACTTCTTGGCCGACGCCTCCCACCAGATCCACAGCACGATGAGCACGCCCACCGTCATGATCGGCGCGTAGTTGACGCTGGCCCAGGTGAACTCGTCGGTCCAGGGCGCGCCATAGGGCGACGTCGGGAGCATCAGCATGATGCCGACGAAGAGGATCTCGATCACGGCCAGCGGGTTCATCCACTTGTACTTGCTGCCGTTGTTCCAGCTGCCGACCTGGAACTTGTCGCCGTGTCGCCAGCGCAGGAAGATCGGGATCGCGAACGAGAAGTACAGACCGATCACGGAGACCGAGACGACGGCGTAGAACGCGGTCGGGATGCCGTTCACGGACTTCAGCGCCGGGAGCGTGATGAGTCCGCCGATGACGGCTGCGCAGAGGACCGCGTTGACCGGGGTCTTGCTGTGGTTGACCTTCGACCAGAGTCGCGAGCCCGGGACCGCGCGGTCGCGGCTGAAGGCGAACATCATCCGCGAGGTGGACGTCAGGCAGGCCGTGGCGCAGAAGAGCTGGGCGGCTGCCGAGATGAAGAGCAGCGTGCCGGCCCAGTTCGCACCGAGCGAGGCGTCGAACACGTACGCGACGCCGCCGGCAGGGATGCTGGCGTAGTCGGGCTGGCCGTCCACCTGCGGGATCGCGAAGGTGACGGCGAGGAGCAGCAGGTAGCCACCGACGGCCGAGTAGAAGATCGACCGCCAGATGCCCTGGGCCGCCGACTTCGCGGCTCCCTGCGTCTCCTCCGAGAGGTGCACCGAGGCGTCGAACCCGGTGATCGTGTACTGGGTCAGGATGAACCCGAACGGGATGATCACGAAGAAGAACGCCAGGGAGCTGGTCGATCCACCGTCCCACCCAGAGCCGTTGTAGGTGTCGGTGAACACCTGGGAGACGCTCAGGTGCTGGTCCGGCACGATGAGCAGGACGCCGATCAGCACGGCCGCCCCGACGACGTGCCACCACACGGAGATGTTGTTGAGCAGCGCCAGCAGGTGGCTGGAGAAGATGTTGATCACGGTGATCAGCGCCAGGATCACCACGAAGAAGACGAAGATCCGGTTGAGCGAGAAGGTGTCGTACCAGCCCCACTCGAGGAACGTCAGCTCGAAGAAGGTCGCGCAGCCGTAGGCCACCGACGCCGTCACCGCGATCAGGCCGATCAGGTTCAGCCACCCGGTGAAGAAGCCGGCCCTGGGTCCACCGAGCTTGGACGACCAGTAGTAGATGCCGCCGGAGGTCGGCATCGACGAGACCAGCTCCGACATCGTGAAGCCGATGATCAGGATGAAGACCGAGATGATCGGCCACGACCACGAGATCGAGACCGGTCCGCCGTTGGCGATGCCGGCGCCGTAGGTCGTCAGGCAGCCGGCGAGGATCGAGATGATCGAGAAGGAGATGGCGAAGTTGGAGAAGCCGGACCAGGTCCTGCTCAGCTCCTGCTTGTACCCGAGACGGGCGAGGTGCTTCTCGTCCTCGCTGAGGTGGGGGTGAGGAGCCGAGGCCGGCTCGTACGCTTCGGGCATGCGACACACCTTCCGGGTGGCGTGAGTGCGAATGTGAGGCGGACGCTAGACCCGGGCCGATCCGGGTGTAAAGACATCTCCGTAAAAATGGTATGAACTCAGACCACTTGGCCATTGACACCCTCAGACCGCGACCCGAAGGTTGAGCCCGTGACCGCCTCGCCCGACCAGCGCCTGCCCGAGGCGGTGCTGCGACCGGTCCGCGGCCACCACGCGTTCGAGGCCTGCGTGGAGCAGCTGGGCACCGCGATCCGGCTCGGGGTCTACCCGCTGGGCAGCACGCTGCCCAGCGAGCGGGAGCTCGCGGCGCGCCTGGCCGTGTCGCGGGCGACGCTTCGCGAGGCGATGGCCGCGCTCCGCGAGGCCGGCCTGGTCGAGACCCGGCGCGGCCGGGGCGGCGGCACCGTGGTGATCCTCAAGCCGCGCACGCCCAGCGCCCGGGCCGCAGCGCGGATCTCCCCCGAGCGGCGGCGCGACTGGCTCGATGCCCTGGAGTTCCGGCGGGTCGTCGAGCCCGGTGCCGCCTGGCTGGCCGCGAACGCCGACCTCACCGGCGTACGCCGGGAGGAGCTCGAGCGCGCGCATGCCGACGTCGTCGCGGCGCGGCGGCCGGCCGACCACCGCCAGGCCGACTCCCGCTTCCACCTGACCATCGCCTCGCTGGCCGACTCGCCCCGGGTCATCGAGGCCGTCACCTCGGTCCAGGCGACGCTCCACGAGATGCTGCTCGCCATCCCCGTGCTGGGCACCAACATCGGCCACTCCGACCGCCAGCACGCCGCGCTGGTGCGGGCGGTCCTGGCCGGCGAGGCCGCCCGGGCACGCGCGGTCATGGAGGAGCACTGCGACGACACGGCCGCGCTGCTGCGCGGGCTGCTGGGATAAAGGAGACCCGATGACCGACCATGCCCGAGGGCAGCTGCGCAACGACCGGCACCTGTCGATGGCACAGCTGCTCCAGCGCATCGAGACCGGCAAGATCGACACGGTCGTCGTGGCCGCCACCGACATGCAGGGACGCCTCCAGGGCAAGCGCATGCACGCCCGCTACTTCGCCGACGTGGTCGTGCCCCACGGCACCGAGGGCTGCAACTACCTGCTCGCGGTCGACGTCGACATGAACACCGTCGACGGCTACGCGATGACCTCGTGGGAGAGCGGCTACGGCGACATGGAGTTCGTGCTCGACGAGCGGACGATCCGGGTGCTGACCCACCTGCCGGCGACCGCGATGGTGCAGGCCGACTGGGTGTGGCCCGACCACCGGCCGGTGCTCCCGTCGCCCCGCGGGATCCTCCAGCGCCAGCTCGACCGCGTGGCCGAGCGGGGCTGGGAGGCGCTTGCCGGAACCGAGCTGGAGTTCATCGCCTTCGACACCTCCTACGAGCAGGCGCACGCCCAGCACTACTGCGACCTGACCCCGGTGAACCAGTACAACGTCGACTACTCGATCCTCGGCACCACCCGCGCCGAGCCGTTGCTGCGCGCGATCCGCAACACGATGTATGACGCGGGGCTCGACGTCGAGGCCGCCAAGGGCGAGTGCAACTTCGGGCAGCACGAGATCGGGTTCCTCTACGCCGACGCGCTGACCACCGCCGACAACCATGCGGTCTACAAGACCGTCGCCAAGGAGATCGCCGCCCAGCAGGGCAAGGCGATCACGTTCATGGCGAAGTACGACCAGCGCGAGGGCAGCTCCTGCCACATCCACATGTCGCTGCGCGGCCAGGACGGCTCGCTGGTGTTCTGGGACGCCGACCGCGGCGAGCGCAGCCCGCTCTACGACCACTTCGTCGCCGGGATCCTCGCGACCGCCGCCGACTTCACGCTGCTGTACGCGCCCAACATCAACTCCTACAAGCGGTTCGCCGACGGCTCGTTCGCGCCGACCGCGATCGCCTGGGGCCTGGACAACCGCACGTGCGCCGTCCGCCTGGTCGGCCGCGGCCCGAGCGCGCGGCTGGAGAACCGGATCCCGGGCGCGGACGTGAACCCCTACCTGGCGCTGGCCGCGATGCTGGCGGGCGGGCTGCACGGTATCGAGCACGAGCTCCCGCTCGAGCCGGCGCTCGAGGGCAACGCCTACCACTCCGACAAGCCGCACGTCCCCCACACGATGGGCGCCGCCCGTGAGGCGTTCGTCTCCTCCGAGGTGACGCGGGCGGCCCTGGGCGACGAGGTCGTCGACCACTACGCCAACATGGCCGCCGTCGAGCTGGCGGCGTACGACGCGACCGTGACCGACTGGGAGCGGTTCCGAGGGTTCGAGAGGCTGTAGGTGACCGAAGCAGTGACTGCGACACACGTGGTGATCAACCCGGCGACCGCGACGCCGGTCGTCGAGCTGCCCCTGGCGTCCCTGGCGGACGCCGACGCGGCGATCGAGGCCGCCCACGCCGCCTTCCCGGCCTGGCGGGCGATGCCGCCCGGTGAGCGGGCCGCGCTGCTGCGGCGGTTCGCCGCGGTGGTCGACGCGCACGTCGACGAGCTCGCCGAGCTGGAGGTGCGCAACGCCGGCCACACGTGGGGCAACGCGCGCTGGGAGGCCGGCAACGTCCGGGACTGCCTGAACTACTACGCGGGTGCCCCCGAGCGGCTCTTCGGCCGTCAGATCCCCGTGCCCGGCGGCGTCGACGTCACCTTCCACGAGCCGCTCGGCGTCGTGGGCGTGATCGTGCCGTGGAACTTCCCGATGCCCATCGCCGGCTGGGGGTTCGCGCCGGCCCTGGCCGCGGGCAACACCGTGGTCCTCAAGCCGGCCGAGCTGACCCCTCTCACCGCCCTGCGGCTGGGCGAGCTCGCCCTCGAGGCCGGCCTGCCCGAGCACGTGCTGACGATCGTCGCCGGCAAGGGCTCGGTGGTCGGCGAGCGGTTCGTGACCCACCCGCTGGTGCAGAAGGTCTGCTTCACCGGCTCCACCGAGGTCGGCAAGCGGATCATGGCCGGCTGCGCCGACCAGGTGAAGAAGGTGACGCTCGAGCTGGGTGGCAAGAGCTCCAACATCGTCTTCGCCGACGCCGACATCGACGCGGCGGCCGCGAGCGCGCCGTACGCCGTCTTCGACAACGCCGGCCAGGACTGCTGCGCCCGCTCCCGCATCCTGGTGGAGCGCTCGGCGTACGACGAGTTCCTCTCCAAGCTGCAGCCGGCAGTGGAGGGCCTGCGCGTCCTCGACCCCAGCGACGAGTCCAGCGAGATGGGGCCGCTCATCTCCGCCCAGCAGCGCGACTCGGTGGCCGGCTACCTCGACGAGGTGGAGGTGGCCTTCGCCGGCTCGTCCCCCGGCGGCCCGGGCTTCTGGCTCCCGCCGTCGGTGGTCACCGTGGACGACCCCGCGACCCGGATCTGGCGCGAGGAGGTCTTCGGACCGGTCGTCGCGGTGATGCCCTTCGACGACGAGGCGGACGCCGTGGCCAAGGCCAACGACACCGAGTACGGCCTGTCCGGCTCGATCTTCACCACCGACCTCGGCCGCGGCCTGCGCGTGGCGCGGGCCGTCGAGTCCGGCAACCTCAGCGTCAACTCGCACTCCTCGGTCCGCTACTGGACGCCGTTCGGCGGCTATAAGCAGTCCGGCCTCGGCCGCGAGCTCGGCCCGGACGCGCCGATGGCGTTCACCGAGGAGAAGAACGTCTTCATCGCCCACTGACCCACGGTGGTCGAGGAGGTTGCGCAGCAACCGTCTCGAGACCCCCGTCACTTGAAAGGAACGCACGTGGCAGGACGCATCCAGGACCGGGTCGCGGTCGTCACCGGAGGCTGCTCGGGCATCGGTCTCGCGACGGTCCAGCGCTTCGTCGCCGAGGGCGCGAAGGTGGTCATCGGCGACCTGAACGACGCCCGTGGCGCCGAGATCGTGGCCGAGCTGGGCGGCGAGAGCGTGGCGACGTACGTGCACGTCGACGTCACCTCCAAGGAGCAGGTCGACGCCCTCTTCCAGACCGCGAAGGACACCTACGGGTCGGTCGACATCGCCTTCAACAACGCCGGCATCAGCCCGCCGGAGGACGACTCGATCCTCGACACCGACCTCGATGCGTGGCGCAAGGTGCAGGAGGTCAACCTGACCAGCGTCTACCTGTGCTGCAAGGCGGCGCTGCCCTACATGCTCGAGCAGGGCAAGGGTTCGATCATCAACACGGCGTCGTTCGTCGCGGTGATGGGTGCGGCGACGTCCCAGATCTCCTACTCCGCCTCCAAGGGCGGCGTGCTGTCGATGACCCGCGAGCTCGGCGTGCAGTTCGCCCGCGACGGCGTCCGGGTCAACGCGCTGTGCCCCGGTCCGGTCAACACGCCGCTGCTCAAGGAGCTGTTCGCCAAGGACGCCGAGCGCGCCGCCCGGCGGCTGGTGCACGTGCCGATGGGCCGCTTCGGCGAGCCGGAGGAGATGGCGGCGGCCGTGCTGTTCCTCGCCTCCGACGACTCCTCGTTCATGACCGCCAACACCTTCCTGGTCGACGGCGGCATCTCCGGGGCGTACGTCACTCCGCTCTGAGAACCAGCTGCGAGCATGACGGCTCCCCTCATCGGTCTCACCACCTACCGCGAGGACGCGGCCTGGGGGGTGTGGCACCAGCGCGCCGACCTGCTGCCCACGCAGTACGCCGAGGCCGTGGTCGCGTGCGGCGGTGTGCCGGTCCTGCTGCCTCCTGTCGCCGAGCCCGGCGCGGCTGACACCGTCGTCGCCCGGCTGGACGGGCTGGTGGTCTGCGGGGGCGCGGACGTCGACCCGGCGTCGTACGGCGCCGAGGCGCACCCGCGCACGGCGGGCTGGCGGCCCGACCGCGACCGGTGGGAGCTCGCCCTGCTGGACGCCGCGGACGCGACCGGCCTGCCGGTCCTGGGCGTGTGTCGCGGCATGCAGGTGATGGCCGTGCACAGCGGGGGCGCGCTCGAGCAGCACGTCCCCGACGTCGTCGACCACGAGCAGCACTCCCCCGGCGGCGACGAGTTCGGGGTGATCGCGGTGACCACCGTGACCGGCTCGCGACTGGCCGGCCTGGTCGGTGACCGGCTGTCGGTGAACTGCCACCACCACCAGTCGGTCGCCACGCATCCGGGCTACGACGAGGTCGCGCACGCGGCGGACGGGACGCTCGAGGCCATGGAGCTCCCCGGGGAGCGGTTCTGCCTCGGCGTGCAGTGGCACCCCGAGACCGCGGCGGACGTCGGGCTGCTGGCGGGGCTGGTCCGCGCGGCCGCGTCGTACGCTGCCTCCCGATGACGCCACCACCACCCCTGGTCAGCGCCCACCGCTGCCTGACCCGCGACGCCATCGAGGCCGCCATCGCGCTCGGTGCGGACTACGTCGAGATCGACGTCCAGCGCTGCGCCGACGGCGAGCTCGTGCTCCACCACGACCCGCTGGACGTCGCCGCGCCCGAGCTGCTGCGCTACGAGGAGGCGCTGGGACTGCTCGCGGGCCGCGCCCGCGCGCACCTGGACCTGAAGTTCCACGGCGACGAGGTGGCCGCGGTCGCCCGCGCCGTGGAGCGCCTCGGCACCGACCGGCTGCTGGTGACGACCGGGCACGACGAGGGCGTCCGCAGGGTCCGGGACTGGGCCGACGCCACCGGGCACGACCTGATGGTGGGCCTGTCGCTGGGGCGTGGCGTGCCGGGCTTCGCCCTCTGGCAGATGGTCACGGTCCGGGTCTCCGAGCTGTGGCCCGAGGTTCGCTACGGCCACTCGCGCGCCAACGTCGTGGTCGCGCACCACTGGCTCGCCCGGCTGCGGGTGGCGCGCTTCGCCCGTCGACAGGGGCTGCCGCTGCTCGTGTGGACCGTCGACACCCCTCGGTCGCTTGCCTACTGGATGCGGCCGGGCCGGGCCTGGCTGGTGACGTCCAACGAGCCGGCCGTCGCCCTCGACCTGCGCGCTGGCAGGATCTCCGCATGAGCACGGGCGCCTTCGACGAGCTCGTCCCCGACGTGCTGGGCGAGCCCTACCTGGCCGAGACGATCCACCTCCCTCCCGACGAGGAGGGCCCGGTCGTCGTCACCCTCGTCGTACGCCGCGCGCCGGAGCCCACCCGCCGCGCGGTGCTGCACGTCCACGGCTTCTGCGACTACTTCTTCCACACCGACTTCGCCGAGTGGTGGAACGCCCGGGGCTACGACTTCTACGCCGTCGACCTGCGCAAGTACGGCCGGTCGCTGCGGCCGCACCAGACGCCCAACTTCGTCACCGACCTGCGCCAGCACTTCCCCGACATCGACGCCGCCCTGCACCGGGTCGTCGAGCGCGACGGCCACGACCACGTCGTGCTCAGCGCGCACTCGACGGGTGGCCTGATCGCGTCCCTGTGGGCCGACGACCGGCGGCCCGGGCTCGCCGGGATGGTGCTCAACTCGCCCTGGCTGGACATGCAGGGCGGCCCGCTCGTGCGAGGCGTGGGCACCTCGGTCATCAAGCAGGTCGGCGCCCGCCAGCCCACGCTGACCATCCCGCGGACCGTCGGTGGCCACTACGGCCGCAGCCTGCACGCCGACCACCACGGCGAGTGGACCTTCAACACCGACTGGAAGCCGCTGGACTCCTTCCCGGTCACCTTCGGGTGGCTGCGCGCGATCCGCCTGGGCCACGACCAGGTCCAGAGCGGCCTGGAGGTCGGCTGCCCCGTGCTGGTGCTCTCCTCGGCCGGCACCCGCTGGCCCAAGGAGATGGGGGACGACGTGCACGACTACGACATCGTGCTCGAGGTGCCCCAGATCCGGAGGTGGGCCACCGCGCTCGGCAGCCACGTCACCTACATCGCCATCGAGGGCGCCCGCCACGACGTCATCCTGTCCCGCGCGGCGCCGCGCGCCACGGCGTACGCCGAGATGGACCGCTGGCACGCGACGTACGTCGGTTGACCCGTTCGTCCTCCCCGCCCGTGCTGGCTGGGGCAGGATGCGCGCATGTCACGTGCCCTCGGGGTCCTCGTCCTCGCCCTCCTGGTGCTCGTCCTGCCGGCTCCCGCAGGAGCCGCACCGTGGTCCGGTGACGACGTTGCCGGGGACGTGCAGGCGGCCCGGATGGAGGCCGGACGCCTGTGCGCCGCCACCCCCGTCGAGGCCGAGGCGGCCACCAGCGTCGACATCACCCGGATGACCGTGCAGCACCGTCCCCACGTGGTGATGGTCCGGCTGCGTCACGTCGGCGCCGACGCCACGGACGGCAGGTACCTCACGCTGCACGTGCTGACGCCTCGTCGGGAGCTGTTGGTGGACGTCTCCCGGCTCCGGCCCCACGGCCGGTGGCACGTGTTCCTCGGGGACGAGCCCGACTGGTCACCCATGGACTTCGACGAGGACGGGGACGGGACGCCCGACTGCCACGGCTGGTCAGCCGTCATGGCCGAGCGGACCTGCCCCCAGTCCGCGGTCACCGTAGCCGGTCCGCTGCTCACCGTTGCGCTGCCGCGCACCTGCCTCGGCTCCCCGACCTGGGTCCGCTTCGGAGCGGCCGAGTCGGGCCTCATCGACGAGGTCGTGGTGGCCGTCGACACCTGGGGCACAAGCGACCTCGTGGTGGATCCCAACACGCTGATCTACGGCGCCCGGGTGCGGACCGGTCGAGGCGACACGCGTGACACCTCACGGACGCTCCGCGGTCCGGTCGTCCGGCGCACGCTCCTGCAGTCTCCCGCCGGTCTGGTCCTCCCCACCTCCTGACCTGCCCGCCCCGCGCGCCGGTGGCGGAAAGTTGCGACGTTTGGTCACCAACCGCAGGTTTTCGAGCGCAGAACGTGCGGTTTGGTGACCAAACGTGGGGGGTCAGCGCGCCGCCAGCGGTGTGCGCGACGAGCTGGTGCGGTTCCACCATGGTCTGCAGGTGAACCTGCACTTCCCACGGTGGGCTCACCACGGGAGGTGCGGTTTCACCTGCAGACCGTGATGAACCTGAGGTTCACGAGACAGGAGTGGTCGGCGCCGACCCTCAGAACGGCTCGCCGTCGAACCGCTCCCGCCGAGCCAGCTCGGCGACCGGCACCCGCCGCAGCTTCGTCAGCTGCCGGACCGGGCGACCGAGGGGGACCACCGCCGCGACGGCGTACTGCTCCGGGACGCCGAGCAGCTCGCGCACGGCGGGCTCCTCGGCGACCGCCATGGTGGTGATCGTGCCGCCGAAGCCCTCGTTGCGAGCGGCCAGCAGCACGTTCCAGACCAGCGGATAGACCGAGGCGCCGGACACCAGCCCGATCCGGTCCAGGTCCTGGTCCATCGCCGCCACGACGCCGAGGTCGACGCAGAAGACCAGCACGGCCGCCGCGGTCAGCACCGGTCGCGTGAACTGCTCGGGCACGTCGGTCGCCGCGATCTCCTCCGGCGACGGCACCGGGGGCTCGAGCGGGTTCCACGGGCTCTGCCCGGCCCTGATCTGCGCGACGTAGCGGCGCACCGCCGGCTCGTTCAGCTCGGCCAGCCGCTCGCGGGTCGCCTGGTCGCGCACGACCACCACGCGGGTGCCCTGCCGGTTGCCGCCGCTCGGGGCGAACCGCGCGTTCTCGAGGATCCGGTGCAGCGTCTCGTCCGGCAGCGGGTCGTCGGTGAACTCCCGGACCGCGGGCGTGGTCCGCATGACGTCGTACAGCTCCATGTGGCCGAGCCTGTCACGTGGACCTGCGTCGTGCTCTAGGTTGCTCGCCATGAACCCTGTGATCGGACTGTCCCTCGGCCGGATCGCGGTCGGGGCGGTCGCCCTGGCCAGCCCCGAGACCGCCGCCCGCATGTTCCAGCTCGACACCGCGGCCAACCCCCAGGTGTCGTACGTCGCCCGGCTCTTCGGTTCGCGCGAGGTCGCCCTCGGGCTGGTCACCCTCGTCTCCCGGGGCCGGGCCCAGAAGGGCCTGATCGGGCTGGGCATCCTGGTCGACGCCGCGGACGCCGGCACCGGCTACCTCGCGATGCAGGACGGCACCGTCAGCCGGAAGACCGCGATGACCCTGATCGGCCCCGCCGGTGGTGCGATCGCCGCCGGGCTCGTCGCGCTGGTCCGCCGCCGCTGACCCGCGTCGCCACGCCCGTCAGCTGCCCAGCAGGAACGCCACGAGGGCGACCAGCCCCACGACGACGATCGTGACCCGCAGGGCGGTGCCGGGCAGCCGGCGGCCGACCGTGGCGCCGAGCTGCCCGCCGATGACGGAGCCGATGCCGATCATCAGCACCACCCACCAGTCGACGTCCGCGACGAGCGCGAAGATCAGCCCGGCGACGGCGTTGACGAGGGCGGCCAGCACGTTCTTGACCGCATTGAGGCGCTGCAGCGGCTCGTCCAGGCCGGTCCCCATCACGGCCATCAGCAGGACCCCCTGCGCAGCGCCGAAGTAGCCGCCGTACACGCCGGTCAGCAGCACGCCGGGCCACACCCACCAGGTGCCGTGGTGCGGCATGCCCCCCAGCGCCTCGTGCCGCCGCGCGACCCAGGCCGAGATCCGGGGCTGGAGCACGACGAGGACCAGGCCGAGCACGATGAGGACGGGCACGATCGCCTCGAAGGCGCCCGCCGGCAGGACGAGGAGCAGCACCGCGCCGACCGTGCCGCCGACCAGCGACGCCACGCCGAGCCGCAGCACCCGGGAGCGCTGGCCGGACAGCTCGCGGCGGTAGCCCACGGCCCCGGAGACCGAGCCCGGCACCAGCCCGATCGTGTTCGAGACGTTGGCCGTCACCGGGGGGATGCCGAACGCCAGCAGGGTCGGGAACGTGATCAGCGTTCCCGACCCCACGACGGTGTTGATGGTCCCGGCCGCGACCCCGGCGAGCAGGATCGCCACGACCTCGAGCGGGCTCACGTGGCGGGCGGCACCTCACCCGGGTCGACGGACGGGTCGGTGTCGTCGGGCGGCGTCGATCCCATGGCCTCCACGGCCTGCGACGCGCGACTGCTGCGACCCGGGTTGGCGGCGTTCTCCGCCTCCTTGATCGCCGCCTCGACCGCGGCGTTCGTCTCGGTCAAGGTGGCGTCGGACTTGGGTGCCGCCGGCTCGGAGGGGCCCATGTCGACCCGCTTGAGGGGCCCGGCGACCTCCTGCGGGATCCCCTGCAGGCTGTTCATCGTCGAGCCGAGGCCCTCGAGCGCCTTCCCGATCTCGCTCGGGACGATCCAGACCTTGTTGGCGTCGCCCTCCGCGATCTTCGGCATCATCTGGAGGTACTGGTAGGCCAGCAGGGACTGGTCGGGCTGGCCGTCGTGGATGGCCTGGAAGACGGTCTGGATCGCCTGGCCCTCGCCCTGGGCGCGCAGGATCTGCGACTCCCGGTCGGCCTGGGCGCGCAGGATCTGCGACTCCCGGTCACCCTCAGCGTTGAGGATCGACGACTGCTTGGCACCCTCGGCGGTCAGGATCGCGGCCTGGCGAGAGCCCTCGGCGGTGAGGATGACGGCGCGCTTCTCGCGGTCCGCGCGCATCTGCTTCTCCATCGAGTCCTTGATCGACGGCGGCGGGTCGATGCCCTTGAGCTCGACCCGGTTGACCCGGATCCCCCACTTGCCGGTGGCCTCGTCGAGGACGCCGCGCAGGCCGGAGTTGATCTGGTCGCGGCTGGTCAGCGTCTCCTCCAGGTCCATGCCGCCGACGATGTTGCGCAGGGTGGTCATCGTGAGCTGCTCGATCGCCTGGATGTAGTTGGCGATCTCGTAGGTCGCGGCGATCGGGTCGGTGACCTGGAAGTAGATGACGGTGTCGATCGACACCACCAGGTTGTCCTCGGTGATCACCGGCTGCGGCGGGAAGCTCACGACCTGCTCGCGCAGGTCGATGATGTAGCGCACCCGGTCCACGAAGGGCACCACGATGTTGAGCCCGGCGGGCAGGGTCTTGAGGTACTTGCCGAAGCGCTCCACCACGCCGGCGCGGGCCTGCGGGATGATCCGCACGGTCTTGGCCAGCAGCACGATCACGAAGATCAGCAGGAGCAGCAGGACGATCAGGATCGCCAGGGGCACGGAACTCTCCATTCACCTCACCATTTCCGAGTCAGTCCCCGCCGAGCTCGGGGACCGGGTGGACGTACGCCGTGGCGCCGCGGATCTCGAAGACCTCCACGGTCGTCCCGGGCTCGATCGTGACGTGCTCGTCGTACGGCGCGGCGGACCAGGTCTCCCCCGCGAGCTGGACCTGCCCGACCTCGAGGCCGGTGATCCGCCGCGTCACCACGGCCCGCTGGCCGATGAGCTTGCTGTGGCCGAGCCTGAGCTCGGGACCCTGGTGGAGCTTGGCGATCAGGCTGGGGCGGACCAGGGCCAGCATCGCGATCGAGGCGATGCCGGCGACCAGCACCTGGGCGACCACCGCGGCACCCAGCGCGGCGGTCAGGCCGCCCGCCAGCGCGCCGACCGCGAGCATGATGAGCACGAGGTCGAGGCTGACCAGCTCGGCGGCGCCGAGCACGGCGGCGAGGCCGAGCCATGCGGCCCAGGCGTTCTCGCTCAGCCAATCCATGGATCGACCCTAGCCGCTGCTCCGCAGCCGACCGGTCAGCGGTGCCGGGTGCGCCGCCGCGCGCTCCAGCGACCGTCCTCGTGGCCCAGCAGCAACGGCATCCCGAACGTCGCCGCCAGGTGGTCCTCGGTCAGCACCTCGCCGACCGGTCCGGCTGCCACCACCTGTCCCGACCGCAGCAGCAGCGCATGGGTGAAGCCGGGCGGGATCTCCTCGACGTGGTGGGAGACCAGGACGGTCGCCGGGGAGCCCGGGTCCGCCGCCAGCACCGACAGGGTCGACACCAGGTCCTCCCGGCCGCCGAGGTCCAGGCCCGCGGCGGGCTCGTCGAGCAGCAGCAGCTCGGGGTCGGCCATCAGCGCCCGGGCGATCTGCACCCGCTTGCGCTCGCCCTCGCTGAGGGTGCCGAAGGTGCGGTCCGCGAGGTGGGCGGCACCGACCTCGGTGAGCAGCTGGCTCGCGCGGTCGTGGTCGAGCCCGTCGTACGCCTCCCGCCAGCGGCCGACGACGGCGTACGACGCCGACACCACCACGTCGTGCACCCGCTCACCGCGCGGGATCCGCTCGGCCAGGGCCGCGCTGGTCAGGCCGATCCGCGGACGCAGCTCGAAGACGTCGACCGTCCCGAGGACCTCGTCGAGGATGCCGGCCACCCCCGCCGTGGGATGGATCTGCGCCGAGGCGACCTGCAGCAGCGTCGTCTTGCCCGCCCCGTTGGGACCCAGCACCACCCAGCGGTCGTCCTCCTCCACGCGCCACGAGACGCGGTCGAGGAGCGTCGCCTCGCCGCGCCGGACGGTCACCTCGGCGAAGTCCAGCACGGCGGTCATGGCGTCACCCTAGCGAGAGGTGCCTGACCTCCCGACCGGTGCTCACCGCGTATCCTCGACGGCCGTGACGACCCACCTGCCGCCCGCCGCACGGCTCGCGTGGTGGGGCACGGCGTGGCTGCGCGGTGATGTCGTCACCGACCTCGTCGTCGACGCGGTGGTCGGCGACGACGCCACCCACGTCGTCGCCGGGCTCCCCGGCGTGACCGGGACCGTCGGCCTGGTCGAGGGCCTGGCCCAGCTGCGTCGCCGGGGCGCCACGGGCGTGGGCGCCGCCTTCCCCGCCGAGGGGGATCCTGTGGGCCTGGGTGGCCCGCGGGACTTCAACACCGAGGCGCTCGGGGCCGGGGAGGCCGTGGTCGCGATCGGCGCCGGGATCGGCCTGGTGCCGGCCCGGACCGGCGCAGCCGTGGCCTGGGTGGCGACGCCGGCCGAGCGTCGGCAGCTCCCCGACGTCGGCGAGGCGGACCGGGCGTTGCGCGTCGCGCTGGTGCAGTCCGCACAGGCACTCGCGGACCTCGACGTCGCGCGGTGGCGGCCCGAGGTCGCCGACCGGCTGATGGACCTGCGTCACCGCGAGCCGCTCGCCGCGCCGGACGGCGTGCCGGCCCGCTGCGTCGACCTGGCCGCCCGCGGGCTGCAGGCGGTCGAGGTCGTGGCGCTCGCGCTGGAGGACGACGGCGCGGCCGTGTCGGCAGCACAGATGCAGGAGCGCCGCGCCGCGCTGGTCCCACTCGACCGCGCCGGCCGTGCCGCCCTGACCGCGGCCTGCTCGCCCGAGGTGTGGCCGCCGGACTGAGCGCATCCCACGGGCGGGATAGCCTCCCGGGTGTCATGACTCCACCCAAGCCCGAGACGCTCCTCATCACCCTCACCGGCCGCGACCGGCCGGGCGTGACCTCGTCGGTCTTCGGGGCGCTCTCCGGCGCCGGCGTCGAGGTGCTCGACATCGAGCAGATCGTGCTGCGCGGCCGGTTGATCCTGGGCGTCCTGGTGACCGCGCCCCGCAACCTGCGCCGCGTGACCGAGGCGGTGCAGACGACGGCGGCCGAGCTCGGCATGAGCGTGGACCTGGAGACCGGCGCGGGCGACAACAGGGCCCGGGCGTCGGGGCGCTCCCACGTGACCGTCATCGGGGCGCCGCTGCGGGCCGCCGCCATGAGCGCCGTGGCGGGTCGCATCGCGGACGCCGGCGCCAACATCGACCGGATCGAGCGGATGGCGCGCTACCCCGTCACCGCGATCGACCTGCACGTGAGCGGCGTCGACACCGAGACACTGCGCACGGTGCTGGCCGCCGAGGCCAGCCGTCAGTCCATCGACATCGCCGTGCAGCCGGCCAACCTGCTGCGCCGGGGCACCCGACTGATCGTCATGGACGTGGACTCGACGCTGATCCAGGGCGAGGTCATCGAGATGCTGGCCGCCCACGCGGGCTGCGAGGCCGAGGTCGCGGCCGTGACGGAGCGGGCGATGCGCGGCGAGCTGGACTTCGAGGAGTCGCTGCGCGAGCGGGTGGCACTCCTGGCGGGCGTGCCCGAGTCAGCGCTGGACGAGGTGTACGCCGACATCGTGCTCGCCCCCGGTGCGCGCACCATGGTCCGCACGCTGCGCCGGCTGGGCTACCGGTTCGCGATCGTCTCCGGAGGCTTCACCCAGATCACCGACCGTCTCGCGTCGGACCTCGGCATCCACTTCTCCCGCGCCAACGAGCTCGAGGTCGCCGACGGGCGGCTCACCGGTCGGATCGTGGGAGCGGTCGTCGACCGGGCCGGGAAGGCCGCCGCCCTGCGGGAGTTCGCCGCCGAGATCGGGGTCCCGGAGGCGGCCGTGATCGCGATCGGCGACGGCGCCAACGACCTCGACATGCTCAACGCGGCCGGCCTGGGCATCGCGTACAACGCCAAGCCCATCCTGCAGGACGCCGCCGACACCGCCGTCAACGTCCCCTACCTCGACACGATCGTCTACCTGCTCGGCATCTCCCGGGAGGAGATCGAGGCAGCGGACGCCGAGGTCGGCATCGTCACGCCGGCTCCCCCGGTCTGACGTCGTCTCGCGGCCCGGGTCAGCCGCGGCCGACGTGGTAGGCGAGCAGCCGGGCGGACCCGTCGACGAGGTCGGGCCACTCGCCGTCGTGGGCGAACACCGCGAGGGCGCTGGTCGGGAAGCCGGTCATCAGCTCGCGCTCCAGGCCGTCGGGCGCACCCCCGTCGCCGAGCAGCTGAGCCAGGTAGGCCATCGTCGGGTTGTGCCCGACCAGGACCAGCCGGCGGCTCTGCGGGTCGCTGCGCCGCACCAGGGCCAGGGCCGTCTCGGGCTCGGCCGCGTAGAGACCCCGGTCGAGCTCGGGGTCGAGGTCCCAGCCGCCCCCGGCGACCAGGGAGGCCCAGGTCTCCTGGGTCCTGCGCGCCGCCGACACCAGGGCGTGGTCGGGCACGAAGCCGCGTGCCGCGAGCCAGGCGCCGGCCTCGGCGGCGTCGGCGTGCCCGCGGTCGGCCAGGGCCCGCTCGAAGTCGGTCGGTCCGACCTGCTCGGCCTTGGCGTGCCGCATCACGACGATCAGGCGGGTGGGGTGCTCAGCCAGGTCCACCCGTCCACTCTGGCACGCCCACCGGCATCGGTGGTGCGGAGGTCAGGCGCCCATCGCGTGGAACCCGCCGTCGACGTGCACGATCTCGCCGCTCGTCGCCGGGAAGAAGTCGGAGAGCAGCGCGCACACCGCCTTCGCGGTCGGTTCCTGGTCGGTGTTGTCCCAGCCCAGCGGGGCCCGGGTGCTCCACAGCGCTTCGAGATCCTCGAAGCCGGGGATCGCCTTGGCCGCGAGCGTCTTCAGCGGGCCCGCCGAGACGAGGTTGACGCGGATGCCCTCGGGCCCCAGGTCGCGGGCCAGGTAGCGCGCGCAGGACTCCAGTCCGGCCTTGGCCACGCCCATCCAGTCGTACGCCGGCCAGGCGACCGACGCGTCGAAGGTGAGCCCGACCACGGAGCCGCCGTCGGTCATCAGCGGGCGGGCGGCCTGGGTCAGCGACATCAGGGAGTACGCCGACACCTGCACCGCCTGGGCGACGTCGGGCCACGGTCCGGTGAGGAACTTGCCGCCCAGCAGCGTCTCGGGGTTGCCGAAGGCGATCGAGTGCACGACGCCGTCCAGCCCGTCGACGTGCTCGCGCACCGCCGCCTCCAGCCCGGCGAGGTGGTCGTCGTCGGTGACGTCGAGCTCGAGCACGGGCGGCTCCACCGGGAGCCGCTTCGCGATCCGCCGGGTGATCCCCAGTGCCCGTCCGAAGTTCGAGATCAGCACGGTCGCGCCCTGTTCCTGGGCGACCTTCGCCGTCGCGAAGCCGATCGAGGAGTCCATGGTGACCCCGGCCACCAGGATCCGCTTGCCCTCGAGGATGCCTGCCATCTCAGTGCCCCATTCCCAGTCCACCGTCGACCGGGATGACGGCCCCGGTCACGTACGCCGCGCCGGGCCCGGTCAGCCACAGCACCGTCTCGGCGATCTCGTCGGGCTGCCCGTAGCGGCCCAGCGGCACCTGAGCCAGGATCGCCGCCTTCTGCTCGTCGCTGAGGACCCCGGTCATGTCGGTCTCGATGAAGCCCGGGGCGACGACGTTCGCGGTGATCGAGCGCGAGCCGAGCTCACGAGCGATCGAGCGGGCCAGGCCCACCAGGCCCGCCTTGGAGGCGGCGTAGTTGACCTGGCCGGCGGAGCCGAGGAGGCCGACCACCGAGGAGATCAGCACGATCCGGCCGCGGCGCATGCGGAGCATCCCCTTGGCCGCCCGCTTGGCCAGCCGGAAGGAGCCGGTCAGGTTCGTGTCGAGGACGCTCGACCAGTCGTCCTCCGACATGCGCAGCAGGAGCGTGTCGGCGGTGACGCCGGCGTTCGCGACGAGCACCTCCACGGGCCCGTGCGCCTCCTCGATGGTGGCGAACGCGGCCTCCACCTGCGCGGGGTCGGTGATGTCGCACCGCACGTCCAGGGCGCCCATCGGGGCACCGCCGCCGCGGGTGGTCACCGCCACCCGGTCGCCGTTGCGGACGAACGCCTCGGCGATGGCGCGGCCGATGCCGCGGTTGCCGCCGGTCACCAGGACCGATCTCGGCTCGGGCCCGGACTGCTGCTCGGTCTCCACTGCTGCGCTCACGTCACGCGACGCTAGCGACTACCGGCGGGTAGACCGAACGGGCGAGCACGCAAGACGGCACCTAGTCGTCCTCGAGCCGGAAGCCCACCTTCATGCCGACCTGGAAGTGCTCGACGGTCCCGTCCTTGATCTGGCCGCGCACCTGGGTGACCTCGAACCAGTCGAGGTGGCGCAGCGTGCGCGAGGCGCGCTCGATCCCGTTGCGGACGGCGGCGTCGATGCCCTCGGGGGACGTGCCGACGATCTCGGTGACGCGGTAGGTGCGGTTCGTCATGGGCCGAGACTAGTGGCCGTCCCGGACCTGGGGCGTTGGGTGCCCCGTCGTACGATGGAGCAATGGCCCGGGAGGTTCGACGCACGGGGGCCCGGCAGGGGTCCGACGAGGCGATCCGCATCACCACCGCCCCGGCGAACCGTCGGGACGAGATCGCGGGACGCCAGCGTCGCTACCTGATCTCGATGACGCTGCGATCGGTCTGCTTCGTCGGTGCGATCGTCGCCGCCCTGGCCGGGATCGGCTGGCTGTGGCCCATCCTCATCGCGGGCGCGCTCGTGCTGCCCTACGTCGCGGTCGTCATGGCCAACGCCGTCGCCTCCCAGTCCGACGGGTTCGACCTGGTGGACGCCCAGCACAGCCAGCGCGAGCTCGGGTCGGCGCAGAATTCGGGTCGATTTGTGTCCGACCCACCCTTGGACTGATCCCGTCCGCATGACACAATCGCCGCGCGAGCCGGGTCTCCCCCGTCCCGGTTCGCCGCGGTGCCGGACGGCTTCCCCCGTGGCTGTCCGGCACCGCTCCTCTCGTCCCGTCCGCACCCGACCGGCCCGGCCAGGAGGTGCTCGATGAGCCCCGGCGACGAGGTCGACACCGTCGACGAGTGCTCGGCGAAGGGGTGCCGGCGGCCGGCGGCCTGGGAGCTGCTGTGGAACAACCCGCGGCTGCACACCCCCGAGCGCCGCAAGACCTGGCTCGCGTGCGACGAGCACCGCCAGCAGCTCTCCGACTTCCTCGCGGCCCGGCAGTTCCTCAAGGACGTCGTCGCGCACTGAGTGCGGCCTGGGGGCCGGTGACGACCCGACCCGGTGCGGGGTCGCTGCCCCCGGTAGTCGCCGTCACAGGTTCACCATGGTCTGTTGGTGAACCCGCACCTCCCACCCTGGGCACACCGTGGGAAGTGCCGGCTCACCTGCATCCCCTGATGAAACAGCGCCGGACGGGTCGCCGCGGTCGCCGTCAGCCGCCGTCAGCCGCCGTCAGCCGCCGATGGCCGACATCGGCCGGTCCGGCTGGAGGAAGGTCGGGTCGTCGATGCCGTGGCCGGGCAGCTTGCCGCTCATCGCGACCACCCACCGGTCGGCGATCTCCGCGTCGGTGGCGCCCGCACGCAGCGCGGCCCGCAGGTCGGACTCGTCGCGGGCGAACAGGCAGTTGCGCACCTGACCGTCGGCCGTCAGCCGCACCCGGTCGCAGTCGCCGCAGAAGGGACGCGTGACGCTGGCGATGATCCCGACGGTCGCCGGTCCCCCGTCGACGAGGAAGAGCTCCGCAGGGGCGCTGCCGCGGGGCTCGGCCGCGGGGGTGAGCGTGAACTGCGCCGACAGTCGCTCCACGATCTCGTCGGCGGTCACCATGTCCGCGCGGCTCCACCCGTGCTGGGCGTCCAGCGGCATCTGCTCGATGAACCGCAGCGCGTACCCCTCCGCCACGGCCCACTGCAGCAGCTCGGGGGCCTGGTCGTCGTTCACGCCGCGCATGAGGACCGCGTTGACCTTGACCGGGGCGACCCCGGCCTCCTCGGCGGCCGCCAGACCCCCGAGCACGTCGGCGAGCCGGTCGCGGCGGGTGATCTGGGTGAAGGTGTCACGGCGGACGGTGTCGAGGCTGACGTTGACCCGGTCGAGACCCGCCGCGGCGAGGGCGTGGGCGGTGCGGGCCAGTCCGAGCGCGTTGGTGGTGATCGACACCTCCACCGCCGGGTCGACGGCCTTGGTACGCCGCACGATGTCGGTGAGCCCGCGGCGCAGCAGCGGCTCCCCACCGGTGAAGCGCACCTCGCGCACCCCGAGCAGCTCGACCCCGATCCGGACGAGCCGGACCACCTCATCGTCGGTCAGCGTGCTCTTCGACGGCAGCCAGTCCAGCCCCTCGGCCGGCATGCAGTAGGTGCACCGCAGGTTGCACCGGTCGGTCAGCGACACCCGGAGGTCGGTGGCGACCCGGCCGTAGCGGTCGGCGAGCATCCTCGTCTGCATCCATGCAGTGTAGGTCGCTGCCGGGCGGCCGGTTAGCCTCGTGGGGTGCGGTCGTGGGCCTTCCTGCTGAGCCGACGGTGGGTGCTCTTCGCGCTCGTCGTCGTCCTGCTCTGCTACGCGACCTGGTGGCTGGGCCAGTGGCAGTTCCACCGGCTCGCTGACCGCAAGGCCAGCAACGCGGTCGTGCGCACCAACGAGGACCGAGCCCCCACCCCGGTCACCGAGGTGCTCGCCCGCGGTGAAGGTGTGGCGGCCTCGGACGAGTGGCGCCTGGTCACCGCCACCGGGGCGTACGCCGCCGACGACACCGTGATCGTGCGCTACCGCACCCGCGACGGCCGGTCCGGGGTCGACGCGGTCGTGCCCCTGGTCACCGCCGACGGGACGGCGCTCCTGGTCGATCGCGGCTGGCTGGCCACCGACAACCAGGGCGCCGATGCCGGCGACGTGCCGTCCCCACCCGGCGGCGAGGTCACGGTGGAGGGCTGGGTCCGTGCGGACGCGACCGGCGACAGCACCGCGGTCAGCGACGGCTCCACCCGGGCGATCTCGAGCGCCACGATCGGTCCGGCCCTGGGCCGGCCGGTCTTCGGCGGGTTCGTCGAGCTCAAGGCCGAGGACGGTCGGCCGGCCGACGGGCTGGAGCCGGTCGAGCTGCCCGAGCTCGACAACGGACCCCACTTCTTCTACGGGATCCAGTGGTGGTTCTTCGGGGTCCTCGCCGTGGTCGGGTTCTGCTACCTGGCCTTCGACGAGTGGCGCAGCCGCGCGACCGGCGCCGACTCGACCCGGGAGGAGGTCCTCGCGGATCGCAAGCGCAAGCGGGCCGCGAAGAACGCGAAGAAGCAGGCCGTGCGGGCGGCCTACCAGCGCGCCTACGAGGCGGAGCGGCGCGAGCGCGAGGAACGACAGGACGAGCGCAGCAGCTCCTGAGCCGCTCCCACGGGTCCGAGCGCTCGCGCCACCGCCGGGTCAGACGGGGGTGCGTTCGCCGGGGCTGCCGGTCTCCTGGAACTGCGTGCGGTAGAGGTCGGCGTAGAGCCCACCCTGGGCCAGCAGCTCGAGGTGGGTCCCCCGCTGGACGACCCGTCCCTGGTCGACCACGAGGATCTGGTCGGCCTCGCGCACCGTGGACAACCGGTGCGCGATGACCAGCGACGTCCGTCCGGCGAGCGCGTTGTCCAGCGCTCGCTGCACGGCGACCTCCGACTCGCTGTCGAGGTGGGCGGTGGCCTCGTCGAGCACGACGATCGCCGGCGCCTTCAGCAGCAGCCGGGCGATCGCCAGACGCTGCCGCTCACCGCCGGAGAGCCGGTAGCCCCGGTCGCCGACGACCGTGTCCAGGCCGTCGGGCAGGCTGCGGACCAGACCGGCGATCTGCGCCGCGTCGAGCGCCGCCCAGACCTCGTCGTCCGAGGCCCCGGGCCGGGCGTAGAGCAGGTTGCCGCGGATGGTGTCGTGGAACATGTGGGCGTCCTGGGTGACGTAGCCGACCACGTCCTCCAGCGACTGCAGCGTCACGTCGCGGACGTCGTGGCCGCCGACGCGCACCGCACCGGCGCCCACGTCGTACAACCGGGCGACCAGGTGGGTGACCGTGGTCTTCCCCGCGCCCGACGGACCGACCAGCGCGACCATCTGCCCGGGCTCGGCGGTGAAGGTGATGTCGGCCAGCACCTGGCCCGAGTCGCGGCTCTCGGTGCGGGCGATCGACTCCAGTGACGCGAGGGAGATCTCGTCGGCCCGCGGGTAGCCGAACGCGACGTGGTCGAACTCCAGCCGCGACGCGGTCGGCGGCAACGCGACGGCGTCGGGCCTCTCGACGATCAGCGACGGCAGGTCGAGCACCTCGAAGACCCGCTCGAAGCTGACGAGGGCGGTCATCACGTCGATGCGCACGTTCGAGAGGCCCTGCAGCGGGCCGAGCAGGCGCACGAGCAGCGTCGCGAGCGCCAGCACCGTGCCGAGCTCCAGTGCCCCGCTGATCACGAGGTGGCCGCCGACGCCGTACACGACCGCGGTCGCCAGTGCCGGCACCACGAGCATGGCCGCCATGAACACCCGCTGCACGAGCGAGATGCGGACGCCGAGGTCGCGGACCACCGACGCCTTCGAGGCGAAGACCCGGTCCTCCTCGTCGCGACGACCGAAGAGCTTGAGCAGCATCGCCCCACCGACGTTGAAGCGCTCGGTCATGGTGTTGCCCATGTCGGCGTTGCCGTTCATCTGGTCGCGCGTCAGCCCGGCCAGCCGGTTGCCGACCCAGCGCGAGCAGAGGTAGAGGATCGGGAAGAGCAGCAGGCACAGCAGGGTGATCTGCCAGCTCAGCACCAGCATCGCGATACCGACGACCACGACCGAGATCGCGTTGGACACCGTGCCCGACAAGGTGGTGGTGAAGGCGCGCTGCGCCCCGATCACGTCGTTGTTGAGTCGGGAGACGAGCGCACCGGTCTGGGTGCGGGTGAAGAACGCGAGCGACTGACGCTGGACGTGACCGAAGACCTCGGTCCGCAGGTCGTAGATCAGGCCCTCACCGATGCGGGACGAGAGGTAGCCCGTGAGCACCGACAGCAGCGCGTCGAAGATCGCGACCGCCGCCATCAGCAGCGCCAGCTCGGTCACAAGCTGCGCGTTGCCCGCCAGGATGCCGTTGTCGACCATGTTCTTGACCAGCAACGGCGACACGACCACGAGGCCGGCGTCCACCACGGTGAACGCGAGGAACAGCGCGATCAGCATCCGGTGCGGGGAGGCGTAGGCGATCACGCGGCGCAGCGTGCCGCGCGCGAGCTTCTGCTGAGCGGCGCTGCGGTCGGTGCGCAGCGAGCGGAACGCCGGTCCGATGCCCATCCCCGTGTGCGCCACTGGTCCTCCTCGTCCGGGGCCCGAGCCCCTCAGCCCCGCGTCATCAGCCCCGCGTCGTCAGCCCTGCATCAGCGCCGCCAGCTCCCGGAACCGCCGCGTCTGGGCCTCACGCTCCAGGCGCCGCTGGTCGTCCAGGCTGCGGTCGGCGGCGCCTTGGAGCAGCTCCTTGGTCTCGCGCACCGCCCCGGCCATCGGTGCGGTGAGGGCGGCGGTGAGGTCCGCGACCGCCGCCCCGAGCTGGTCGGCCGGTACGGCGGCCAGCGCGAGCCCGATGTCGACGGCCTCCGCGGCGCCCACCATGCGGGCGGTCGCGCAGATCTCCAACGCCCTGGCGTAGCCAACGCACTCGACCAGCGGCTTTGTTCCCGTCAGGTCCGGCACGAGCCCGAGGGCGGACTCCTTCATGCAGAACTGCGCGTCCTCGGCCGCCACCCGCAGGTCGCAGGACAGGGCGAGCTGGAAGCCGGCGCCGATCGCGTAACCCTGCACGGCCGCGATCGACACGAACCGCGGGTCGCGCAGGAAGGTGAAGCCGCGCTGGTAGGCGTCGATGGTCGTGGACAGCTCCTCGTCGGACAGCGACAGCAGACCCGCGACCGACTCCTCCCCCGACGTGTTGGTCGGATCGAGCATGGAGCGGTCGAGCCCGGCGGAGAAGGAGTGCCCGGATCCCTGCACCACGACGACCCGGACATCGCCCGGGATCTCCGCCCCGAGTGCGGCCAGTGCCCGCCACATCGTGGGTGTCTGTGCGTTGCGTACCTCGGGCCGGTGCAGCGTGATCGTGGCCACCGGCCCGTCCACGGCGTACCTCAGCCCGGCCTGCTCCAGGGTCTCTGCGTCCATGTCCGCAGGGTAGAGGGGCCGCTCAGGCGAGGGACACGAGGTCGGCGTACTCGGGGTTCCAGAGGTCCTCGACGCCGTCCGGGAGGATCAGCACGCGGTCGGGCTCGAGCGCCAGGACGGCGCCCTCGTCGTGGGTGACCAGCACGATCGCGCCCTCGTAGGTGCGGATCGCGGCGAGCACCTCCTCCCGCGAGGCCGGGTCGAGGTTGTTGGTGGGCTCGTCGAGGAGCAGGACGTTCGCGCTCGAGACGACCAGGCTGGCCAGCGCCAGCCGCGTCTTCTCACCGCCGGAGAGGACCTTGGCCGGCTTGTGGGCGTCCTCGCCGGAGAAGAGGAACGACCCGAGCACCGAGCGCGCCTCCGTGTCGGTCAGCTGCGGCGCGGCGCTCTGCATGTTCTCCAACACCGTCCGCTCGACGTCGAGCGTCTCGTGCTCCTGGGCGTAGTAGCCGAGCTTGAGGCCGTGGCCCGGCTCGACGCGGCCGGTGTCGGGCCGGTCGAGCCCGGCGAGGATCCGCAGCAGGGTGGTCTTGCCGGCACCGTTGAGCCCGAGGATGACCACCCGCGAGCCCTTGTCGATCGCCAGGTCGACGTCGGTGAAGACCTCCAAGGAGCCGTAGGACTTCGACAGCTCGTACGCCGTGAGCGGGGTCTTGCCGCAGGGCGCCGGCTTCGGGAACGCGATCTTGGCCACCCGGTCGGCCTGCCGCTCGCCCTCGACACCGGCGAGGAGCTTCTCGGCCCGCTTCAGCATCGACTGCGCCGCCTGCGCCTTGCTGGCCTTGGCGCGCATCTTGTTGGCCTGGTCGGTGAGCGTCCTCGCCTTGTTCTCGGCGTTCATGCGCTCGCGCTTGCGGCGCTTCTCGTCGGTCTCGCGCTGGCGCAGGTACGCCGTCCAGCCCATGTTGTAGACGTCGATCTCGGCCCGGTTGGCGTCCAGGTGGAGGACCTTGTTGACGGTCGCCTCCAGCAGCCCGGTGTCGTGGCTGATCACGATCAGGCCACCCTTGTGCGCCTTGAGGAACTCGCGCAGCCACACGATCGAGTCCGCGTCGAGATGGTTGGTGGGCTCGTCGAGGAGCAGCGTGTCGGCCCCGGAGAAGAGGATCCGGGCGAGCTCCACGCGCCGTCGCTGGCCTCCGGAGAGCGTCTTCAGGGGCTGGTGGAGGATGCGCTCCTCGATGCCCAGGCTCTGGGCGATCTGCGCCGCCTCGGCCTCGGCCGCGTAGCCGCCCCCGGCGTGCAGCTCCGCGTCGGCCCGCTCGTAGCGCCGCATCGCCCGCTCCCGCTCGGTCGGGTCCTCGCTGGCCATGTCCACCTCGGCGCGCCGCAGCCGGCGTACGGCGTCGTCGAGTCCGCGCGCGGACAGGATCCGGTCGCGGGCGAGGACCTCGGGGTCGCCCGTGCGCGGGTCCTGCGGCAGGTAGCCGACGTCGCCGGTGGCGTGCACGGTGCCGGAGGCGGGCAGCGCCTCGCCGGCCAGGATCTTGGTGAGGGTGGTCTTGCCGGCGCCGTTGCGGCCGACCAGACCCACCTTGTCGCCGGGGCCGACGCGGAAGCTGACGTCCTCCATGAGCAGACGCGCACCGGCCCGGACCTCGAGCTGGTGGGTGGTGATCATGAGGGCAGTAAGTCTAGATGTGGGTACGGTCCTGACTGACATCGGCGGCGACCTCCAGGAGAAGGCATGCGGTTCAACCCCAGGGCGCGGCTCGACACGGGCCGGATGGGCGACGCCGGGCGCTCGGGGGCGCGGATGGGTGGTGGCGGCGGCCTCCCCATCCCGGGCGGGCTCGCCGGGGGCGGCATCGGCGGGCTGATCGTCCTGGTGATCATCGTCGGCCTCACCATGTGGCTCGGCGGCGGCCTGCCGGGCGGGTCCTCCAGCGACGGCTACGACTCCAGCCGGATGTCGGACACCGGGCGCTACGACAGCTGCCAGACCGGCGCTGACGCCAACTCGTCTCCCGACTGTGCGCGGGTCGCCGTCGAGAACTCGCTGGTCGACTACTGGTCGGCGACGCTGCCGGACCAGTCGGACGCGACGTTCCGCCCCGAGCAGAAGGTCGAGACCTTCACCGGCGGCATCTCGACCGGCTGCGGCCAGGCCTCCTCCGACGTCGGCCCGTTCTACTGCCCGACCGACCAGACGATCTACCTGGACACGACCTTCTTCCAGGACGTGCTGCAGGGCCAGCTCCGCGGACCCAGCGGTGCCTTCGTCGAGCCGTACGTGCTGGCCCACGAGTTCGGGCACCACATCCAGAACCTGCTCGGCACCATGGGCCGGGTCAAGACGCAGCAGGGCCCGCACAGCGACAGCGTCAAGCTGGAGCTGCAGGCCGACTGCTACGCCGGCATGTGGGCGCGCTCGGCCACCACGACGAAGGACGCCCAGGGCGTCGTGCTCATCTCCGACCTGACCAAGCAGGACGTCCAGCAGGCCATCGACGCCGCCACCGCGGTCGGCGACGACCGGATCCAGCAGCAGTCCGGCGGCGGGGTGAACCCCGACTCGTGGACGCACGGGTCGTCGAAGGAGCGGGTCGCCTGGTTCCTCACCGGCTACCGCGCCGGCTCCCTCGCCGACTGCGACACCTTCGCCCCCGGCGCCGTCTGACCCCCGCCCGGCCCGGCGCCACGCCCCGCGGCCCACCTCCCGTCCCCAGCTTCCGGCCGGCGGGGGTCATCCCCACGTTTGGTCACCAACCGCACGATTTCGGGCCCACAGCATGCGGTTGGTGACCAAACCTGCATGTGGACGACGCCGAGGACCCCTCGAGTGGTTCGGGCGGCCCACCTCCCGTCCACAGCTTCCGGCCGCTGGGGGTCATCCCCACGATTGGTCACCAACCGCACGATTTCAGGCCATCAGCATGCGGTTGGTGACCAAACCTGCCTGTGGACGACACCCAGAACCCCTGGGGACACGTCCGCGCCGGGGAGGTCAGCTGTCGACCAGGGCCTCGATGTGCGGGAACTGCCGCTGGAGGGCGCGGAGGTGGGGGGCGACGGAGGGGTGGCGGTACTTGCCGGCCAGGGCGCCCTCGCCGCCGGCGACCCGGGCCAGCGCCCACTCGGCACGGTTGAGCACCGTGTAGACCGCGGTCACGCGGGCGCCGAGGGTGACCTCCGCGCGGGTGGCCAGGCCGTCGGGCAGACCCATCAGGTAGGCGTCGACGAGCGGTTCCAGCTCCTCGCGGGCCGCGAGGGCGAAGAAGCCGAGGTCGGAGCCGACCGGTCCGGTGCCCAGCATCGCCCAGTCGACAGCGACCACCTCGTCGGCGTCGCGTCCGGGAAGGTTGGCCGGCACGGCATCGCCGTGCACCGGCACCTGCACCAGGGCGTCGGCGGCGGAGAGCAGCTCGGCGCGGCGCGCCCAGAGCACGTCGGCGACGTCGGCGACGGTGGTCCGCGCCAGGGTCTTCCAGCCGCCGTGCCGCTCGACCCGCGCGACCCGGTCGCGCAGGTGGTTGCGTGCGAGCCACGGGGCGGGCGCCAGGTGGCAGCCGCCGAACCGGCCCAGGGCGTGCGCGACGAACAACCCGCTCGTCGCGGCGTCCTCCACCCACTCCTCGGTGATCGTGATGCCTTCGTCGTCCTCCTCGACGGCGGCCATCCCGGGCGCGCGGAGGCCGGGCGTGGCGACCACGACGCCGGCGGTCACCACGTCGGCGGGTCGGCGCCAGTAGGCGAAGTGGCGGGGTTCGGACAGCTCGGCGGGATCGCCCTCGACCGGTGCGGCGATCCGCTTGACGACCACGGCCTGGTCGCCGAGCACGGTGCGCCAGACACCGACCGTGGACCCGCCGGACCCGCGTGCGAGCAGGTGCCAGCCGGGCTGGGGCTGCCACATGGGGCAGACGCTAGTGCACGTCGCGCCTCCGGAACGCGACCTGACCCGCGACACTCAGGAGGACCGCGAGCACGCTCAGCGCGACGAACGGCGCCCACGCGAAGCTCTCGGCCGGCACCTTGGCGAGGTGCTCGAACGGCGACAGGTCCCGGAGCCACCGCGGCAGCCGCAGCACCTCACCGAACATCATCACCACCCACACCAGCAGCAGCCCGACCCAGGCCGCCCGCGCCGCCCGAGGCACCAGGCCGTGCAGCAGCCGGGCGAGTGCGCTGAGGACGAGGACCGCAGGCAGGTACGACGCCATGTCGAGGACCATCCGGCCCACGGCGCCTCCGTCGCCGGTGACCAGGGCGTAGCTCACGCCCAGGCCCAGCCCGGCCAGGAGCAGCACGACCACGGTGCCCGCGACGGTGATCACCACGTGCCCGCCCAACCACCGGGAGCGGGGCAGGGCGGTGGCCAGCAGCGGCTCGACCCGGCCCGCGTCCTCCTCGCCGGCGGGGCGCAGCGCCGAGGAGATGGCGTATCCACCCGCCAGGGCGGCGAGCATCGCGATCAGCATCGCGTAGAACGCGTCCACCACGCTGCCGCCGAGCGATCGGATCATCTCGTCGCTGAGGTTCGAGTCACCGACGAGCGCGTCGACGTCGTTCCCCATCACACCGAAGGACAGCCCCGCGACCGCCAGGCCGAACGCCCAGCCCAGGAACGCCGGCCGCTGGAGTCGCCAGGCGAGCCCGATCCCGCTGCGCAGCCCTCGCCCGGCGTGCACGGGACCGGGACGTGCAGCGAGCACCCCCGCGCCGAAGTCGCGCCGGTCGAAGACGGCGTACCCCGCAGCCGCCAGGGCGACGGCGCCCAGCGCCAGCAGCAGGGCCGGCCACCACCGCAGTCCCGAGAACGCGTGCATGCCCTGGTACCAGCCGATCGGCGACACCCAGCTCAGGGCCGGCGCGCTGACGTCTCCGATGGCGCGCAGCCCGTACGACAGCCCGATCACCGCCCCGGTGAGGCCGTAGGTCCCGCGCGCACTGCTGGTCAGCTGGGCCGCCACCAGCGTCGTGCCGGCGAAGAACCACCCGGACAGGGCGGCCCCGACGCCCAAGCCGACCGAGTCGGCCACCGCCAACCCGTAGCCGACCAGGCTGGCCGCGACCAACGCACCCACGACGAGGCTGGCCAGGGCCGCGTCGGCCAGGGCCGCCGTGGTCGTCGCGTAGCGCCCGACGGGCGCGGCGCGCAGCAGCTCGTCACGCCCGGTCTCCTCCTCGGTCCTGGTGTGCCGGCCGACGATGAGCATCGCCATCAGGCCGACGACGATCGCGCCGAACGCCGTCGCCTGCCACGCGACCTGGCCTCCCGTGGTGTTGAGGGCGCGTGCCGGGCCCGCCATGGCGATGAAGGCGGCGTTGCTCTCCATCCCGGCGGCCGCCCGGTCGAACTCGGCCTGGGTCGCGTAGAGCCCGTCGACGCTCCAGCCCTGACTCACGTACAAGATGGCGGTGCCGATCCCGAACGCCAGGTAGATCCAGCGATCGCGCCGGAGGAAGACGCGGAGGAAGGTGAGCGTCCCGGTCACCGGGACGCTCCGGGTCCGCTCGCGGCACCCGGCTCGGCGCGGTCGCCGTAGTGGCGCAGGAAGAGGTCCTCCAGGGTGGGCGGTTGCGTCGTGAGCGAGCGCACACCCGCTTCCTGCAGCGCGTCCAGGACGGCGTCGATGGCCGGGGTGTCCACCTCGAGGTGGACCCGGTGGCCGTCGACGTCGAGGTCATGGACTCCCGGCAGGTCGGCGAGCCGCGCCGCGGGACGCTCGAGCTCGGCGGAGATCGAGGTCCGGGTCAGGTGTCGCAGCTCGGCGAGGGTTCCCGACTCGACGACCGAGCCGGCCCGCATGATGCTGACCCGGTCACAGAGGTGCTCGACCTCGGCAAGGATGTGGCTGGACAGCAGCACCGTGTGGCCCTCGTCGCGGAACTCCTCGACGCACGTGCGGAACGTGGCCTCCATCAGCGGGTCGAGCCCCGAGGTCGGCTCGTCGAGCACCAGCAGCTCGACGTCGGACGCGAGGGCGGCGACCAGCGCCACCTTCTGCCGGTTGCCCTTGGAGTAGCTGCGTCCCTTCTTGGTCGGGTCCAGCTCGAACCGCTCGAGCAGCGCGGTCCTGCGCCGCTGGTCGATGCCGCCGCGCAGGCGGCCGAGCAGGTCGATGACCTCGCCACCGGTCAGGTTCGGCCAGAGGTTGACCTCCCCCGGGACGTACGCCAACCGACGGTGCAGCTGGGCCGCGTCCGTCCACGGGTCACCGCCGAAGAGCCGTACCTGCCCGGCGTCCTTGCGCAGGAGCCCGAGCAGCACGCGGATGGTGGTCGACTTGCCCGCGCCGTTCGGGCCGAGGAACCCGTGCACCTCGCCGGAGCTGGCTGTGAGGTCCAGTCCGTCGAGGGCGCGCACCGCGCCGAACGTCTTCACCAGGCCGCGGATCTCGATGACATCGCCGGTCACGCCTTCGACGGTAACCCCGGCGGACCGCAGCCGGGCAGTGGCGATCGGTGCAGCACCACGTGCCGGAGGTCCCTGTCCTCGACCACCGCGGTCAGGCTAGGTGCAGACGGCTGTCGACGGTGGGCGACGTCGGAGGCGTCGGCACGGAGCAGCGGAGACGTCACGCCACGAACGTGGGCGTGGTCGCCCGCAACCAAACGTCCCGGTCGCCGCGTCTCCCCCGGTGACGCCCGGACCGGCCGGGCCGACCACGAAGGACGGGACATGACTTCTCGGGTACTGACGGCCGTGCTCACCGCAGGCCTCGCCGCTGGACTCTCGGCGGGTGCCCTGACCGGGCTCACCACCTCGGCCAGCGCCTCGGACGGGACGGGCCCCACAGCTCGGGCCGCCCAGCCGCGTACGCACCTCACGCTGCGGTTCACCGGCTGCGACGGGTGCCACATCGGGCTCACGCAGGCCCTCGACGGTCGCCGCCACGTGTGGCAGGCGTCGGGTCGCACGGTCCGGCACGGGCGGGCCTCCTGGTCGATCCCGACCAGCCGGACCCATGGCCTCAGCATCACGGTGCTGGCACCGTGGGACGGTGGCGCCGGCTACGTCCCGACCGTCGTGTTCCGCTACGCCGGTGAGCACGTCGGCGACGTGGTCACCAACAGGGTGGCGAAGACCATGCGGAGGGCCTCCGCCTGCTGGGCCGGGACCGAGCAGGACTCCGCCACGTTGCGGATCACGGTCGTCCACGCGCGCTCCACGAACCCGCCCGGTGACCCGATCCGGACACCGCGGGCGTTCACCTCGACCACCCAGGCGTGGGAGACGCCGATGCAGCCCGCGTGGCACGGCATCTCCGGCACCCAGGACGCCACCTACTGCGGCTAGGCCGGTCCGGCGTTGTCGAGCTCGACGCGGGCCGAGCCCGCGGCGAGGACGGCCCGGTCCAGCACGCTCCGGCGCGGGTCCGGTACGGCGAGCCAGGGCCCGGTCACCCTGAGCGACCGTAGCCGCGGGTCGGCCAGCACCTCGTCGACCGCAGCGCGGTCACCGCCGGTGACGACGGGTCCTCGGAGGCCGTCGAGGATCCTCGCCGCGTGCTCGGCTGCCGCCTCGTAGGCCTGCCGCGCCTGGTTGGCGCGGCGCCGCGCGAACCGCTGCTGGCTCTGGCCGCCCGCCTTCGTGCGCCCCTGCACGTGCCGCTGACCGACCTTGCTCCCCACCACGGTCGTGCCGTGCAGCCGGGCGACCGCGAAGCCGCCCTTGCGCACCAGCAGCAGGCCCCAGTCCCCCGGGACCGTCACGGCACCGGCGAACGCGGCGGGGTCGGCGGCGCCGGCGTACTCCTGGTCGAACGGCAGGCGGGCCGAGAACGTGCTGCCGTCCGCCGCCTGACCGGTCAGGGCCCCGTCCTGCACCGAGAGCCTGGCCCCACCGTGGCTCGTGCGGAAGTTCTCCACCCACCGCTCGATCCGGTCGGCGGGCACCAGGACCGTCGGCATGCGGGCATCCTGTCAGGCTGCGGCGGGGAGGTTGTCAGGCTCTTCCGGACGTTGTCGGGTGTTGCAACCCCTGACAACGTCATGAATCCCCTGACAACCCCGGATGACCGCAGCTCCGCTGCGGACGACGGCTCAGACGTTGAAGCCCAGGGCCCGGAGCTGGTCGCGGCCGTCGTCGGTGATCTTGTCCGGGCCCCACGGAGGCATCCAGACCCAGTTGATGGCCACGTCGTTGACCAGGCCCTCGAGGGCGGTGTTGGTCTGGTCCTGGATCACGTCGGTGAGCGGGCAGGCCGCGGACGTGAGGGTCATGTCGATGACGACGTTGGTGCTCTCGTCGAGGTGCACGCCGTAGACGAGTCCCAGGTCGACGACGTTGATGCCGAGCTCGGGGTCGACCACGTCCTTCATGGCCTCGGTGACGTCGTCGACGGAGACCGTGGACACGCCACCGGCCGCCTGCGGCACCTCCGGCAGGTCACCGTGGTCGATCGGGTGGGTGTCAGCCATGGGTCTCCTCCAGGGATCGGGCCGTGGCGTCCTTCCAGGCCATCCACGACAGCAGCGCGCACTTCACGCGTGCGGGGAACTTCGCGACACCGGCGAACGCGATGCCGTCCTCCAGCACGTCCTCGTCCGGCTCGACGGTGCCCTTGCCCTGCATCAGGGTCAGGAACGTCTCGTGGATCGACATCGCCTCGTCCACGGGCTTGCCGATCACCAGGTCGGTCAGCACGGAGGCGGACGCCTGCGAGATCGAGCACCCGACGGCGTCGTACGACACGTCCGCGACCAGGCCGTCGGCGACGTGCACGCGCAGCGTCACCTCGTCGCCGCACGTGGGGTTGACGTGGTGCACCTCCGCCTCGAAGGGCTCCCGCAGGCCCGCGTGGTGGGGGTGCTTGTAGTGGTCCAGGATGATCTCCTGGTAGAGGCTGTCGAGGTCCTGGGTCATCGCCTCAGCCCAACTTGAAGTAGGAGCGGGTGTATTCCAGGGCGTCGACCAGGGCGTCGATCTCGGCCGGCGTCGTGTAGAGGTACGACGACATCCGGGTCGAGCTCTGCACGCCGAACCGCGCGTGGGCCGGCTTCGCGCAGTGGTGGCCCGCACGCACCGCGACGCCGCGGGAGTCGAGGACCTGGGCGACGTCGTGCGGGTGCACGCCGTCGATCTCGAACGAGATCGCGCCGCCGCGGTCGGCCGCGTCGAGCGGGCCGAGCACGGTCAGGCCGGGGACGGTGGCGAGTCCCTCCAGGGCGTAGGCCGTGATCGTCTGCTCGTGGCGGTGGATCGCGTCCATCCCGATGTGCGACAGGTAGTCGACCGCCGCGCCCAGGCCGACGGCCTCCGCGATCGGCGGGGTGCCGGCCTCGAACTTGTGCGGGATCGGCGCGTACGTCGACCGCTCCATGCGCACGGTCTCGATCATCTCGCCGCCGCCGAGGAACGGCGGCAGCTGGTCGAGCACCTCGCGGCGCCCCCAGAGCACGCCGATGCCCGTCGGTCCGACCACCTTGTGGCCGGTGAAGGCCAGCAGGTCCGCCCCGGAGGCGACCACGTCGACCGGCAGCTGCGGGGCGGCCTGCGACGCGTCGACGACGACGATCGCGCCGACCTCTTGGGCGCGCCGGGCGATCTCGGCGACCGGGTTGATCGTGCCGAGCATGTTCGACACCCAGGTCAGCGCGACGACCTTGGTCCGCTCGGTGATCAGCGTGTCGATGTCGGAGAGGTCGAGCCGGCCGTCGTCGGTGAGCCCGAACCAGCGCAGCGTGGCTCCGCGCCGCTCGGTCAGCAGCTGCCACGGCACGATGTTGGAGTGGTGCTCCATCTCGGTGATGACGACCTCGTCCCCCGGGCCGACCGCCAGGTCGCCCGTGGCCCAGGCCAGCGTGTTGGCGGCGAGGTTGAGCGCCTCGGAGGCGTTCTTGGTGAAGATCACCTCGTCACGGCTGGGTGCGCCGATGAACGCCGCCACCTTGTCGCGCGCCGCCTCGAACGCCTCCGAGGACTCCGCACCGAGCTGGTGCATCGCGCGGGCGACGTTCGCGTTGTGCCGCTCGAGGTGGTCGACCATCGTGTCGATGACGACCTGGGGCTTCTGCGAGGTGTTGGCGCTGTCGAGGTAGACCAGCGGCTGCCCACCGGCGAGGGTCCGCGACAGGATCGGGAAGTCGGCGCGGATCACCTCCAGCTCGGGGAGGAGTCCGGGCAGCTGCACGGTGGTCATGTCAGACGCCGGCCTTGACGTACTTGTCGTACCCCTCGGCCTCGAGCTGGTCGGCCAGCTCAGCACCGCCGGACTCGGCGACCTTGCCGTTGACGAACACGTGCACGTGGTCGGGCTGGATGTAGCGCAGGATCCGGGTGTAGTGGGTGATGAGCAGGACGCCCTTGCCCTCCTGGGCCCGGAACCGGTTGACCCCCTCGGACACGACCTTGAGCGCGTCGATGTCGAGGCCGGAGTCGGTCTCGTCGAGGATCGCGACCTTCGGGTCGAGCAGCTCCAGCTGCGCGATCTCGTGGCGCTTCTTCTCACCACCGGAGAAGCCCTCGTTGACCGAGCGCTGGGAGAAGGTCGGGTCCAGGTCGAGGTTGCCGAGCGCGGTGTTGACGTCCTTGACCCAGGTGCGCAGCTTCGGCGCCTCACCGTCGATCGCGGTCTTGGCGGTGCGCAGGAAGTTCGCCACGGACACGCCGGGCACCTCGACGGGGTACTGCATCGCCAGGAACAGGCCGGCACGGGCCCGCTCGTCGACCGACATCGCGAGGACGTCCTGGCCGTCGAGGGTGACCGAGCCACCGGTGACGGTGTACTTCGGGTGGCCGGCGATCGAGTAGGCCAGCGTCGACTTGCCGGAGCCGTTCGGCCCCATGATCGCGTGCGTCTCGCCGTCACCGATGGTCAGCGTGACGCCCTTGAGGATCTCCTTGGGCCCGTCCTCGGTGTCGACCGACACCTGCAGGTCCTTGATCTCCAGCTTGCTCATGAGGGGGTCACTCCGTTCAGGGTGGTGGTGGTGTCGACGTAGACGTCGCCGTCGCGGACGTCCACGGGGAAGGTGGCGACCGGTTCGGTCGCGGGCAGGCCGGTGGGCTTGCCGGTGCGGAGGTCGAAGCGGGAGCCGTGCAACCAGCACTCCACGGTGCAGTCGGCCACCTCGCCCTCGCTCAGCGCGACGGCGGCGTGGGAGCAGAGGTCCTGGATCGCGAACACCTCGTCACCGTCGCGCGCGACCGCGACGTCGTACGCCCCGACCGTGACGCCGAGGGCCTCGTCGGCAGGGACGTCGGCCAGCGCACACGCCCGCTCGAAGGACATCAGGCGTCCTCGCGCAGCAGGTTCTTGGCCAGCTCGGCCTCGACGGTCGAGAGCAGCTGCTCCTCGATCATCGGGATGCCGACCTTGCGGATCAGGTCGTTGAAGAAGCCGTGCACGACCAGGCGGTGGGCCTCCTGCTCGGAGACCCCGCGCGAGCGCAGGTAGAACAGCTGCTCGTCGTCGAAGCGGGCCGTGGCGGACGCGTGGCCCGCACCCTCGATCTCGCCCGTCTCGATCTCGAGGTTGGGCACCGAGTCGGCCTGGCAGCCGTCGGAGAGGACCAGGTTGCGGTTCTCCTCGTAGGTCTCGATGCCCTCGGCGACCTTGCGGATCAGCACGTTGCCGATCCACACGGTGTGCGCGCCCTGCCCCTGCAGCGCGCCCTTGTAGACGACGTGGCTCTTGGTGCGCGGCGCGTTGTGGTCGGCGAAGAGCCGGTGCTCGAGGTGCTGGCCCTCGTCGGCGAAGTAGAGGCCGAGCAGCTCGGCGTCGCCGCCGGGCCCGGCGTACTCGACGTTGGCGTGCATCCGCACCACGTCGCCGCCGAAGGAGATCGAGGTGTGCTTGACGGTGGCGTCTCGGCCGACCCGGATCGCGTCGCGGCCCAGGTGGACCGCGTCGTCGTCCCAATCCTGCAGGGACAGGACGTTCGCCGACGCGCCGTCGCCGACCAGCACGGTGGTGATCGCCGCGTAACGGGCGGACCCGGTGTGCACGATCACGACCGTCGCCTGGGCGTGCCGGCCGACCCGGACCAGGAGCCGGCCCCAGACCAGGTCGTCGACCGACTCACCGTGCAGGCGCAGCACGATCGGCTCGGCCACCTCGGCCTCGGCCGGCACGTCGAGCAGCAGCGCCCCCCGCGCGTTCGCGGCGGCCAGGGCCGACGGCCGGTCGTTGGGGGGGAGCTCGCCGATCTCACGGGCCTCGGCGTCGCCGATCTCGGTCAGCGTGACCCCGGCGGGCAGCGCGGTCTCCCAGGTCAGGCCGGCATCCGACGCCTCGCCGTCGAGGACGCCGCGCAGCCGCTTGAGCGGCGTGAAGCGCCAGATCTCCTCGCGGCCGGTCGGCACCGGGTGGTCGACCAGGTCGTACGACGCGGGCGGGTTGAGGTGGCTCTCCACCCGCTCCTGCTCCAGGGCGGCCGACACGCTCTCGCGTGCCGTGTCAGTGACAGTCACTCCATCTGCTTTCTACGTTCAGGGGTCTCGATACGCTCGCTGGCGCTCGTTCCTCGACCAACGAGGGGGTCGGCTCTCAGCCGACCGCACCCTCCATCTGGAGCTCGATCAGGCGGTTCAGCTCCAGCGCGTACTCCATCGGGAGCTCCTTGGCGATCGGCTCGACGAAGCCGCGCACGATCATCGCCATCGCCTCGTCCTCCTCCATGCCGCGCGACATGAGGTAGAAGAGCTGGTCGTCGGACACCTTGGAGACGCTGGCCTCGTGGCCCATGGAGACGTCGTCCTCGCGGATGTCCACGTAGGGGTAGGTGTCACTGCGGCTGATCTGGTCGACCAGCAGCGCGTCGCACAGCACGTTGGACTTCGAGCCGTGCGCGCCCTCGTTGACCTGGATCAGGCCGCGGTACGACGTCCGCCCGCCGCCGCGCGCCACGGACTTCGACAGGATGGACGACGAGGTGTGCGGCGCCGCGTGCACCATCTTCGCGCCGGCGTCCTGGTGCTGACCCTCGCCCGCGAACGCGATCGACAGCGTCTCACCCTTGGCGTGCTCGCCCATCAGGTAGACGGCCGGGTACTTCATCGTGACCTTGGAGCCGATGTTGCCGTCGACCCACTCCATCGTGGCGCCGGCCTCGCAGGTCGCGCGCTTGGTGACGAGGTTGTAGACGTTGTTCGACCAGTTCTGGATCGTGGTGTAGCGGCAGCGGCCGCCCTTCTTCACGATGATCTCGACGACGGCCGAGTGCAGCGAGTCCGAGCTGTAGATCGGCGCGGTGCAGCCCTCGACGTAGTGCACGTAGGCGTCCTCGTCGACGATGATCAGGGTCCGCTCGAACTGGCCCATGTTCTCGGTGTTGATCCGGAAGTAGGCCTGCAGCGGGATGTCGACGTGCACGCCCTTGGGCACGTAGATGAACGAACCGCCCGACCACACCGCGGTGTTGAGCGCAGCGAACTTGTTGTCACCGACGGGGATGACCGTGCCGAAGTACTCCTGGAACAGCTCCGGCTGCTCCTTGAGCGCGGTGTCGGTGTCGAGGAAGAGGACGCCCTTCTCCTCGAGGTCCTCGCGGATCGAGTGGTAGACCACCTCGGACTCGTACTGGGCGGCGACGCCGGCGACCAGGCGCTGCTTCTCCGCCTCCGGGATGCCGAGCTTGTCGTAGGTGTTCTTGATGTCCTCGGGCAGGTCCTCCCACGAGGCGGCCTGCTTCTCGCTGGAGCGGACGAAGTACTTGATGTTGTCGAAGTCGATCGCGCTGAGGTCGGAGCCCCAGGTCGGCATCGGCTTGCGGCCGAAGAGCTTGAGGCCCTTCAGGCGCAGGTCGAGCATCCACTGCGGCTCGTCCTTCTTCGACGAGATGTCGCGGACGACGGCCTCGGTGAGACCGCGCTGGGCGGCTGCGCCGGCGACGTCCGGGTCGGCCCAGCCGAACTCGTAGCGTCCGATGCCCTTGAGCTCGGGGTTGAGCTCCTCGATGGAGGTCATCAGCTGACCCGCTCCTTCGTGTCGGTGGTCGGGATGTCGGGGATGCAGGTGGTGCAGACCCCGTCGCCGTGGGCGATCGTGGCCAGGCGCTGCACATGTCGGCCGAGCACCAGGCTGATCGCCTGCGTCTCGGCCTCGCACAGCTGCGGGAACTCGTGGGCGACGTGGGAGACCGGGCAGTGCTGCTGGCACAGCTGCTCTCCCACGGGCACGTCGCGCACCGCGGCGGCGTACCCCTCGTCGGTGAAGACCTTCGCCAGCACCTCGGCGGACCCGAGCTCCGGGTGCTCCGCGCGAACGCCCTCGAACCGCTCGGAGATGAACGCCGCTCGACGCGTGGCGAACTCCCGCACCGCGGTGTCACCGCCGGTCTCGCGCAGGAAGCGCAGGGCCTGGACGGCGAGGTCGTCGTACTGCTGGTCGAACAGGTCGCGGCCGGCCTCGGTCAGCGCGAACACCTTGGCGGGCCGGCCCCGGCCGCGCACCGCGGTGCTCCGCGGCTCGCGGGCCTCGACCGCGCCCTCCTCGAGGAGCTGGTCGAGGTGCCGGCGCACGGCGGCCGGCGTCAGGTCCAGCCGCTCCGCGAGGGCGGCGGCCGTCGAGGGGCCGTTGACGAGGATCGACCGGGCCACGCGCTCGCGCGTCGGCTGGTCGTGGCCCGGTGCCGACGTCCCCTGCGGGACCGTCGCGCGCGCCTCCTCGAATTCCACAACGCCAGTGTGCTCTTATTGCCCGGAGCCGTTCAAGTAAGGTTCACCTAAGGTCTTCCCCGCTCCGGTTCGGCATTTTCGGACGGTCCTGCCACACTCGCAGCAGCATGATCGATCGCCTGCGCGCCGTCCTCCATTCCCGCACCGTCTTGGCGGTGGGGGTGGCGGTGAGCCTGCTCGTCCCCGTGATCACGCTGCCTCGCCTGCCGCACGTGACCGTCTGGCCGGTGCTGGCCGGGCTCGCACCCTGGGTGGTCGGCAAGTACCTCCTCTGCCCGCTGCGATGGCGCGCTCTCACCGACGCCGACCTCAGCCGCCGCTGGTACCTGCGGGCCTACGCCGAGTCCGAGCTGCTCGGGCTGCTGACGCCGGGGCACGTCGGCGCCGACCTGTGGCGGCTCAAGCGACTCACCGGTGCCGGTCTGGGTCGCGGCGACGCCGTCGTGAGCGTCGGCTCCGACCGCCTCGTCGGCGCGCTCGGGCTGGCCGCGTTCGTCGCCTTCGCCGGGACCGCGCTGCCGGTGCGAATGCTGCTCGGGGTGGCCGGGGTCTCGCTGGCGGCGATCGTCACCGTGCTCGTGCTCCGCCGGGTCCGGCCGGGGCTGTTGCCCAGCCGGCCGCTCCCCCCGCCGCGTGCCCTCGCTCACGGCCTGCTGCTGTCGGCCGGCTACCAGCTCTCGATCGCGGCCCTGCTGCTCGGGGCGGTCGGCGCGACCGGGCACACCGTCTCACCTCTCGCCGTCCTCGGCGCCTTCGGTGCCAGCCAGCTGGCCGGCGCGGTGCCGGGCCCGAACGGTGCCAGTCCCCGCGACGGTGCCCTCGTGATCGGGCTCGTCGCCGCGGGCGTCCCCTGGGCGGCCGCGGTCGCGGCGGTGTCGATCAAGGCCGCCATCGCCTGGCTCCCCGGGCTCGTGCTCGGGGGCACCAGCCTGCTCCACCACCGTCGCACGGCGCTGACCCCCGCCTGACCCCCGCCTGACCGGCGCGGGACCCGGCCGACCGGTCCCGGAGCCCGGGACGAACTCCGGTGCGCCCGCGGGACCTTCGCCTCCGGCCCGGCCGGTGACGCCGCGGCATCATCGGTGGTGAGGTCCACGGAGGGTCGGCCATGCTGATGCCGGATCGCATGCTTGCGCGCGCCCGCCTGCGCTGGTTCCTCGGGCAGGTCGCCGTCGTCGCGGCGGGCGTGTTCTGCTACTTCCAGGTGCGCGGGCTGACGGCGGCCGCTCCGGCGAGCGCCTTTGCACACGCCCGTGCGGTGGCGGACCTCGAGCGCCACGTCCACCTCGACCTCGAGGCCACCGTCCAGGCGCCGTTCATCGCGACGGCGGCGGGCCAGACGGTGGTCAACTGGATCTACATCTGGGGGCACTGGCCGGTCATCATCGTCACCATGGCGTGGCTGGCGTGGCGCCACCGCCGACACTTCCTCCGGCTGCGCGACGCGATGCTCGTGTCGGGCGCCCTGGGCCTGGTCGTCTTCGTCGGATTCCCGGTCGCACCGCCCCGGCTCGCCGACGGCGAGCTCATGGATACCGTCACGGCCTCGTCGAGGGCCTACCGGGTGCTGCAGCCGCCGAACTTCGTCAACCAGTACGCCGCCATGCCGAGCCTGCACGCCGGCTGGGACCTGCTCGTCGGCATCTCGATCGCGACGGCTGCCGCCTGGGTCGCGGTCCGCGCGATCGGCTGGGTGCTCCCGGTCCTCATGTCCGTGGCCGTCGTGGCCACCGGCAACCACTACGTGGTCGACGTCGTGGCGGGACTCGCGCTCGCCCTCGTCGGGTACGCCGCCGCCCTCCTCCTCGAGCGGCGCCGTGACCACCGGGCGGCAGCGCCATGAGCCTCCTCGCCATCGCCCACCGGGCCGGCAACTCCCTCACCGGGCTGCACGCGGCCAACCAGCTCGGTGTCGACGTCGTGGAGTGCGACGTCCATGCCTTCCGCGGCCGGCTCGAGGTGCGGCACCTCAAGACCGCGGGCCCGCTCCCGTTCCTCTGGGACACCTGGACGCTCGCCCCCGCCTGGGCGCCCCGGCTCGGGCTCGACGAGCTGCTCGAGGCGGACCGCCGCGGAGCGGTCTTCATGCTGGACCTCAAGGGGCGCCGCGAGTCGACCGGTCGCGCCGTCGCGCGGCTGCTGCACGAGCGCGCACCCGGGCACCGGGTCCTGGTGTGCGGACGGCACTGGCCGGTGGTCGAGCACGTCGCCGACCGGCTGACGTACGTCGACCCCGTGCTGTCGGCCCGGACCAGGGGTGAGCTGTCGGCGCTGGTGTCCCGGGTCGCGGACGCACGCCGGACCGCGCCGTACGGGGTGTCCGTCCACTGCTCGCTGCTCGACCCCGCGCTCGTCGAGCTGCTGCGCCGTCACGTCGAGGTCGTCATGACGTGGCCGGTCAACGACCTCGACCGGCTCGAGACGGTCCTCGACCTGGGCGCGAACGGCATCATCAGCGACGAGCCGGCGATCCTGCGTGAGGTCGTCGGACGCAGGCCCGGGGCGGTGTGACCCAGCCCTCGTTCCTAGACTCGGTGCGTGCCCGGTGGACCCGACCCTGCCGTCGTCGTCGACGGCCTGGTGATGCGCTACGGCGACAAGGTCGCCGTCGACGAGTTGTCGCTGACCGTCGAGCGCGACTCGATCACCGCGGTGCTCGGTCCCAACGGAGCCGGCAAGACCACCACGCTGGAGACCTGCGAGGGCTACCGCAAGCCGCAGCAGGGCTCCGTGCGCGTCCTGGGGCTGGACCCGGTGCGGGACCGTCGCGACCTGCTCCCCCGCATCGGGGTGATGCTGCAGGGCGGTGGCGCCTGGAGCGGCGTGCGGGCGATGGAGATGCTCGAGCACGTCGCCCGGCTCCACGCACACCCGCTCGACACGGGGATGCTGGCCGAGCGGCTCGGGCTGGGCGAGTGCGGTCGCACGCCGTACCGGCGGCTGAGCGGTGGCCAGCAACAGCGGCTCGGCCTGGCGATGGCGGTCGTCGGCCGGCCGGACCTGGTCTTCGTGGACGAGCCGACCGCGGGGATGGACCCGCAGGCCCGCCGCACCACGTGGCAGCTGCTCGAGGAGCTGCGCGGCGACGGCGTGACGGTCGTGCTCACCACGCACTACATGGACGAGGCCGAGCGGCTCGCCGACCACATCCACATCATCGACCACGGTCGGCTGATCGCCTCCGGCTCGCCCCTGGAGCTGACCCGCGGCGGCACGCACGCGACCATCCGGCTGGTCGTGACGCGGCCGTTCCCGGCGGGTGCTCCCGGCTCCCTCGCGGCCGCGCTCGGCGCGGGGACCGAGGTCGCCCAGCTCGACGAGGTCAGCCTGTTGGTGACCGGTCCGGCCGACCCCTCGACCCTCGCGCGCGTCTCGCGGTGGTGCGAGGAGTTCGGCGTGCTGCCGGAGTCGCTGACGCTGGGGCAGCGCAACCTCGAGGACGTCTTCCTGCAGCTCACCGGACGGGGGCTGACGCCGTGACCACCATCGGCAGCGTCGGCACCTTCACGCCCCGGCCGGGCGCCGCGCCCCTGTCACGGCAGGTGCTCGCCCAGGCCCGCATGGAGGCGCGCCTGATGGTGCGCAACGGCGAGCAGCTGCTCCTGGCCGTCGTGATCCCGGTGATCGTGCTCGTCGGCGGCGTCACCGGGTCCGAGCACCTCGGGCTCTCCCTCGACCACGACCCCGTCGACGTCTTCGCCCCGGGCGTCCTGGCGCTGGCGATCATGTCGACGGCGTTCACCTCCCTCGCCATCGCGACCGGGTTCGAGCGCCGCTACGGCGTCATCAAGCGGCTCGGCGCCTCGCCGCTGCCCCGCTCGGGCCTGCTGCTGGGCAAGGTCGGCGCGTTGCTGCTGGTCGAGGTGCTGCAGGTCGTGATCATCGGCGGGGTCGCGCTCGCCCTCGACTGGGACCCGACGCCGGACGTGCTCGGCTTCGTGCTCGCCGTCGCGCTCGGGACCGCGGCCTTCGCCTCGCTCGGCCTCTTCGTCGCGGGCGTGCTGCGCGCCGAGGCCACCCTGGCGGCGGCGAACCTGATCTACCTGCTGCTGCTCGCCGGTGGCGCCGTCGTGCTGCCGATCTCGGCCTACGGCGCGTTCGGCGGCGTGGTGCGGTGGCTGCCCTCGGGGGCGCTCGGCAGCGCGATGCGCGCTGCGCTCATCGACGGCACCACGTCCTGGCGGGACCTCGGGGTCCTGGTGCTCTGGGCCGCTGTCGGAACGACCCTGACTGCGAGGACCTTCAAGTGGGAGTGACCCAGACGCAGGACGTGACGCCGGCACGACCCGGGCGGCTCCGGCGGCTCGACGAGTGGCTGCCCGGCTGGGCCTGGGCGTCGATCGTCGCCAACTGCGTGATCGTGGTGACCGGCGGCGTGGTGCGGCTGACCGGCTCGGGCCTGGGCTGCCCGACCTGGCCACGGTGCACCGAGGAGTCGTTCACCCCCCACGGCGCCTACGACATCCACCAGGCCATCGAGTTCGGCAACCGCCTGCTGACCTACGTGCTGGTCGCCGTGGCGGTCGGGACCTTCGTGGCCGCCTGGCAGTCCGGACGCCGCGACCTGCGCCGGCTCGCGCTGGTGATGGCCCTCGGCATCCCCGCGCAGGCGGTGATCGGGGGCATCGCGGTGCTCACCGACCTCAACCCCTGGATCGTCTCGCTCCACCTGCTGTGCTCGCTGCTGATCATCGACGTCGCCGTGCTGTTCCTGCAGCGGGTCTCGCGGCCGGCCCCAGGCGTCCGCCCGCGCGGCCCGGTCGTCGGCCTGGCCTGGGCGACGTTCGCGTCCGCGTGGGCGGTCCTCTACGTCGGCACCGTGGTCACCGGCGCCGGCCCGCACGCCGGGGACGCGGGGTCGGCGCGCAACGGCTTCAGCCCGCTGCAGGTCAGCCAGCTCCACGCCGACCTGGTGTTCCTCTTCCTCGGTCTCTCGCTCGGCCTGCTGTTCGCGGTGGTGGCGGGCGGCTTTCCGCGGACGACGCGGAGCGCGGTCGTGTGGCTGCTGGTCGTGTCCGTCGGGCAGGGCGCGATCGGCTTCGTGCAGTACTTCACCCACCTGCCCGTCGTCCTGGTCGCCTTCCACATGCTCGGCGCCGCTGTGATCTCCGCGACCGTCACGTGGGCGCTCATCCAGGTGCGCGAGCCCGCGTCCGAGCGGCGGGCCTAGACCACCCGCCGAGTTGCCTCGGGCGCGCGCGGGCGCCGCTAGGGTCACGTCGCCGTCCCACTCCGACACGAGGCAGGCCGCCGTGACGCAGACCGACACCCCAGCAGCAGAGAGCGTCGGGAAAGGCCTCAAGCCGGGTGCGATCGGGCTGATCGGGAGCATCGTCGTCGGCATCGCGTCGACCGCGCCGGCGTACAGCCTCGCGGCCAGCCTGGGCTACGTCGTGATCACCCAGAACGGATCGGGGATCATCGGCGTCAAGGCGCCGCTCATCATGGTGCTGGCGTTCGTCCCGATGTACTTCATCGCCGTCGCGTACGCCGAGCTCAACCGCGCCGAGCCCGACTGCGGCACCACCTTCACCTGGGCCGCGCGGGCCTTCGGCACCCGGGTCGGGTGGATGGGCGGCTGGGGCATCATCGTCGCCGACATCATCGTGATGGCGAACCTCGCCCAGATCGCCGGCTCCTACACCTTCACGTTCTTCGGCCTCGACTCGCTCGCCGCCAGCACGCTGTGGTCGACGGTCGCCGGCGTCGTCTGGATCGCGGTGATGACCTACATCTGCTACCGCGGCATCGAGGTCTCGGTGCGGCTGCAGTACGCCCTGCTGGGCATGGAGGTCCTGGTCCTCATCGTCTTCGCCGTGGTCGCCTTGGCGAAGGCGACGTGGGGTGACGTCCCGACAGCCATCACCCCGAGCCTGTCCTGGTTCTCCCTGTCCGGCATCACGGGCACCGGTCTGGTCACGGCCAGCCTGATCGCCGTCTTCATCTACTGGGGCTGGGACACCGCCGTCGCGACCAACGAGGAGGCCGACGACCCCGCGACGACACCGGGCCGCGCCGCGGTGCTCTCCACGGTCCTCCTGCTGCTGACCTACGCGCTGGTGTCGGTCGCCACGATCGCCTATGCCGGCGTCGGCACCACCGGGATCGGGCTGGGCAACGAGGCGAACGCGGACGACGTGTTCGCCGCCATGGGCAGCGCGGTCTTCGGCTCGGGAGCGTTCGGCTGGGTCATGATCCACCTGCTCTCGATCTCGATCCTGACCTCGGCGTCCGCGAGCACGCAGACGACCATCCTGCCGACGGCGCGCACGGCACTCTCGATGGCGGCGTTCAAGGCGATCCCCGAGCGATTCGACCGGATCCACCCGCGCTACCTGACACCGACCGACTCCACCGTGTGGATGGGCGTCGTGTCGATCGCCTTCTACGTCGGGCTCACCCTGCTCAGCGCCAACATCCTGGCCGACACGATCGCCGCCGTCGGCCTGATGATCGCGTTCTACTACGGCCTGACCGGCTACGCGTGCGTGTGGTTCTACCGCAGGACCTTCTGGTACCGCCCGCGCGACCTCGTCATGCAGGGGCTCCTGCCCTTCCTCGGCGGCACGATGCTGCTGGGCGCCTTCGTCTGGGCCTCGAAGACCTACGCCGACCCGAACTACGGCTACACCAGCATCGCGAACGTCGGCGGCGTCTTCCTGCTCGGCGTCGGCTCCCTGGTGATCGGGGTCGTGCTCATGGTGATCCGGCAGGCGGTGTCCCCGGCCTACTTCCGGGGCGAGACGCTGCCGCGCCGCGACTCCACCGAGCTGGTGCTCCTCACCCCCGATGTGCCCGACGTCGCCGACGCGACCGCCGTCCGCACGCTCCCCGACAGCGGCGTGATGCCCACCGTCATCGCGCCGGACCTGTCCAACCTGCCGCCCGGCCAGGTCGCGGTCGACCCGCTGACCGGCGAGACGTTCGAGCACCGCCCCGACACCGAGGGGACCGAGGAGGAGTCCCCCGGCGGGCTGGGCGAGGGCTGACGCCCGGCGCTCGGGGGCCACGGCCGACAGCCGGGCTGCTCACCACCACAGGGGAGATGACGGCGGCCTCCCGCTCCCCCGTGACCGGGCCGGCCGCCGTCAACCCCTCTGACGCGGCGGCAGCCGGATCGGTTGCCTCACCACCGCAGATTTCTGCGACGGATCCTCGCCCGGCCCCGGCGGGTGCGGGTCAGCGGGTGACGAGCGGGCTGAGCGCGACCGCCACGAACAGCAGCGAGAGGTAGAGGTTCGAGGTGTGGAACAGCCGCATCGGCTGGATCACGGCGAGGCTCTCGGTGTCGCGGCAGCGGCCCCACATCCGGTGGGCCTCGACCAGGAAGACCGCCCCCAGGACACCCGCGGCGAGCGGGTAGAACAGGCCGGTGCCGGCGACCGGCCAGAGCAGCAGCGACGTCGCCACCATCAGCCAGCTGTAGACCACGATCCGCAGGCCCACCTGACGGGCCGGCATCACGACCGGAAGCATCGGCACGTCGACGTTCGCGTAGTCCTCGCGGTAGCGGAGCGCGAGCGCCCAGGTGTGCGGCGGGGTCCAGAAGAAGACGACGAGGAACAGCACGACCGGGGTCCAGGACAGCTCGCCGGTCACCGCGGTCCAGCCGATCAGCGTCGGGAAGCATCCCGCGATGCCGCCCCAGACGATGTTCTGGGTCGTCCGTCGCTTGAGCAGCATCGTGTAGCCGAGCACGTAGAACGCGTTGGCGAGCACCGACAGGAGCGCGGAGAGCGGGTTGACCCAGACGTAGAGGATCACCGTCGACAGCACGCCGAGCACCGAGCCGAAGACCAGGGCGGCGGCCGGCGACACGATGTGCCGCGGGAGCGCGCGGCGCCGGGTCCTGCGCATCTGCTCGTCGATGTCACGGTCGTAGACGCAGTTGAACACCGACGCGGAGCCGGCCGAGAACGTGCCGCCGACCACGGTCGCCACCACCAGCCCGAGGGGCGGCACCCCCCGCGCGGCGAAGAACATCACCGGCACCGTCGTCAGCAGCAACAGCTCGATGACCCGCGGCTTGGTGAGGCCGACGTACGCCGCGACGACGTCCCTGACGGTCGCGCGCTCAGCCGCTGGCTGCTGGGCAGCAGCGGCCGGGTGGCCGACGTACGTCACGGGGTTCCTCGGGGAGGGAATGCGGGTACCTGAACACGGCATTGGACGGGTGGGAGTCTAACCCCCGTCATGAGTAGGCTCGGGCCTGGCTGACCCACCCGAAAGGAATCCTGTGACCGGAACCGCTCGACTGGACTGGACCGACGTCGACGACAAGGCGGTGGACACAGCCCGGGTGCTGGCGATGGACGCCGTCCAGAAGGTCGGCAACGGGCACCCGGGGACGGCCATGAGCCTGGCGCCGGCCGCCTACCTGCTCTTCCAGAAGGTGATGCGCCACGACCCCGCCGACCCGCGGTGGATCGCCCGCGACCGGTTCGTCCTGTCGTGCGGACACTCGAGCATCACGCTCTACACCCAGCTCTACCTCGGCGGCTTCGGTCTCGAGCTCGACGACCTCAAGGCGCTGCGCACCTGGGGCTCGAAGACGCCGGGCCACCCCGAGCTCCACCACACCGCGGGGGTCGAGGTCACGACCGGCCCGCTGGGCCAGGGCGTCGCAAACGCGGTCGGGATGGCGATGTCTGCTCGCCGGGTGCACGGGCTGCTGGACCCGGACGCCGCTCCCGGTGAGAGTCTCTTCGACCACCACGTCTACGCGCTGTGCTCCGACGGCGACCTCGAGGAGGGCGTCAGCGGCGAGGCGAGCTCGATCGCCGGGACCCAGGAGCTGGGCAACCTGACGCTGATCTACGACCGCAACAAGATCTCGATCGAGGGCAACACGGACATCGCCTTCACCGAGGACGTGGCGGCGCGCTACGGGGCCTACGGCTGGCACGTGCAGGTCGTCGACTGGACCAACGGCGGCACGGAGTACGTCGAGGACGTGGCCGCCCTCCACGCCGCGATCGTCGCCGCCGGCGAGGTCACCGACAAGCCGTCGCTGATCGTCCTCGACACCATCATCGCCTGGCCCGCGCCGAACGCGCAGGGGACCGAGAAGGCCCACGGCAGCGCCCTCGGCGCCGACGAGGTGGCCGCCACCAAGAAGGTGCTCGGGTGGGACCCCGACCAGACCTTCGAGGTCCCTGCCGACGTCCTGGCCCACACCCGGTCGCTGAGCGAGCGGGGCGCCGCCCTCGGCGCGGAGTGGGACGAGAGGTACACCGCGTGGTCCGAGGCGAACCCCGACAAGGCCGCGCTGCTGCACCGGCTCAAGGCGCGCGAGCTCCCCGACGGGCTCGCGGACGCGCTGCCGACCTTCGAGCCCAGCGAGAAGGGCGTCGCGACCCGGGTCGCGTCGAGCGACGTGATCAACGCTGTCGCCCCGGTGATGCCGGAGCTGTGGGGCGGCTCGGCCGACCTGGCCGGCTCCAACAACACCACGATCAAGGGCGCGCCGTCCTTCCTGCCGGAGAGCCGGTCCGTGAAGGAGTGGCAGGCCGACCCCTACCAGGGCCGGGTGCTCCACTTCGGGATCCGCGAGCACGGCATGGGCGCGATCATGAACGGCATCGCGGCCGACTCGCTCACCCGCGTGTTCGGGGGCACGTTCCTCACCTTCTCCGACTACATGCGCGGCGCGGTGCGGGTGGCCGCCCTCAGCCAGCTGCCGGTGACGTACGTCTGGACGCACGACTCGATCGGTCTCGGCGAGGACGGCCCGACCCACCAGCCCATCGAGCACCTCGCCGCGCTGCGCGCGATGCCGGGGCTCGACGTCGTCCGTCCCGCGGACGCCAACGAGACGGCTGCGGCCTGGCTCGCCATCCTCGGCCACAGCGACCGGCCGGCGGCCCTCGCCCTGACCCGGCAGAACGTGCCGGTGTTCCCTCGGGGCACCGATGCGGACACCGGTGAGCGCTGGGCGGACACCGACGGGGTCGCCAAGGGCGCCTACGTCCTGCTCGACGCGCCGGAGATCGACGGCAAGGCGGGCCTTCCCGACGTCGTCCTGATCGGCACCGGCTCGGAGGTCCAGATCGCGGTCGAGGCTCGCGAGCAGCTGGCCGCCGCCGGCGTCGGCGCCCGCGTGGTGTCGATGCCGTGCCAGGAGTGGTTCGAGGCCCAGGACCAGTCCTACCGCGACACCGTGCTGCCGCCGACCGTCCGTGCCCGGGTCTCGGTCGAGGCCGGCGTGAAGCAGGGCTGGCGCGAGTACGTCGGCGACCACGGCCGGATCATCTCGATCGACCACTACGGCGCGTCGGCGGACTACGCGCGGATCTACCAGGAGTTCGGCATCACCAGCGACGCCGTCGTCGCCGCCGCGCTCGACTCCGTCGCGGCGGTCACCGCCTGACCGGACCGTCCACACCCACCGTCTGCAAGGGAGAACAGCATGACCGACCGTCTGAAGGACTTGTCCGATGCGGGGGTGTCGATCTGGCTCGACGACCTGTCGCGCGAGCGCATCGAGACCGGCAACCTCGCCGACCTGGTGCGGGAGAAGCACGTCGTCGGCGTGACGACCAACCCGACCATCTTCGCGGCGGCGATCGCCGACGGCGAGCGCTACGACGAGCAGGTCGCCCAGCTCGTCGACAAGGGCGAGCCGGTCGACAAGGTGGTCTTCGAGCTGACGACCGAGGACGTGCGCAACGCCTGCGACATCATGGCGCCGGTGCACGAGGCGACGCCGTACGACGGGCGCGTCTCGATCGAGGTGGAGCCCGACCTCGCCAACGACACCGAGGGCACGATCGCGTCGGCCCGGGCGCTGTGGTCGGCGGTCGACCGTCCCAACGCGCTCATCAAGATCCCCGCGACGCTCGAGGGGCTGCCGGCGATCACCACGGCGATCTCCGAGGGGATCAGCGTCAACGTCACCCTGATCTTCGGTGAGCTCCGCTACCGCGAGGTCATGGACGCCTACCTCACCGGTCTCGAGCAGGCCCGCGACGCCGGGCGCGACCTGTCCACGATCCACTCGGTGGCGTCGTTCTTCGTCTCCCGCGTCGACACCGAGGTCGACAAGCGGCTCGAGGCGGTCGGCTCCGACGTCGCCCTCGCGCTGCGTGGCAAGGCCGCCGTGGCCAACGCGCTGGTGGCCTACGGCGCGTTCGAGGAGGTCTTCGGCTCCGACCGGTGGCGTGACCTCGAGGCGGCCGGGGCCAACCGGCAGCGTCCGCTGTGGGCCTCGACCGGGGTCAAGAACCCGGACTACGACGACACCATGTACGTCCGCGACCTCGTCGTCGCCGAGACCGTCAACACGATGCCGGAGAAGACGATGGACGCCTTCGCCGACCACGGAGAGCTGCTCGGCGACGTCGTCACCGGCAAGGCGGGCGAGGGGCAGGCGCTGCTCGACCGGCTCACGGAGGTCGGGATCGACTTCGAGGACGTCCTCCTGGTCCTGGAGACCGAGGGCGTCGACAAGTTCAAGAAGTCGTGGACCGAGCTGGTCGAGACCGTCTCGGGCCAGATGGAGAAGGCCCGGGCGTGAGCGGGGCGCCGGTCGACGCGACCAACAGCCCGGCCTGGGGCCGGCTCACGTCGCTCGCCGAGGGGTTCGCCCCGGACCTGCGCCGGTGGTTCGACGAGGACCCGGGGCGGGCCGACCGGCTGACCTTCTCGGCGGCCGACCTGCATGTCGACCTCTCCAAGGGCCTGATCGACGGGGAGGTGCTGCCCGCACTCCTCGAACTCGCCGACCAGGTCGGCCTCGCCGACCGGCGGGACGCGATGTTCCGAGGCGAGCACATCAACGTGACCGAGGACCGGGCCGTCCTGCACACCGCCCTCCGCCTGCCGCCCGACGCCCGCCTGCAGGTGGACGGGCAGGACGTGGCGGCCGAGGTGCACGAGGTGCTGCGTCGCGTCTACGAGTTCGCCGACCGGGTCCGGTCCGGCGCGTGGACCGGGGTGACCGGGAAGCGCATCCGCACGGTCGTCAACATCGGCATCGGTGGCTCCGATCTCGGCCCGGTGATGGCATACGAGGCGCTGCGCCCCTACCGCCAGGCTGGCCTGGAGTGCCGGTTCATCAGCAACATCGACCCGACCGACGCCGCCACGAAGCTGGCGGGGCTGGACCCCGCGACCACGCTGTTCATCGTCTCCAGCAAGACCTTCGGCACGCTCGAGACGCTGACCAACGCGCGCCTGTGCAAGGCCTGGCTGCTGGACGGGCTCGCCGACGGGGACCCGCACCTGGATCAGCAGAGTGCGGTCGCGCGCCACTTCGTCGCCGTGTCGACCGCCCTGGACAAGGTGGCCGACTTCGGCATCGACCCGCAGAACGCGTTCGGCTTCTGGGACTGGGTCGGCGGCCGCTACTCGGTCGACTCGGCCATCGGCACCTCCCTGGTCGTCGCGATCGGCCCGGAGGCCTTCTCCGACCTGCTGGCGGGCATGCACGCGATGGACGAGCACTTCCGCACGACGCCCCTGGACCGGAACGTCCCGGTCCTCATGGGGCTGCTCAACGTCTGGTACGCCAACTTCCTCGGTGCCCAGACGCACGCCGTGCTCCCCTACTCCCAGCTGCTGCACCGGTTCCCGGCGTACCTCCAGCAGCTGACGATGGAGTCCAACGGCAAGGGCGTGCGCTGGGACGGCACGCCGGTCACGACCGACACCGGGGAGGTGTTCTGGGGCGAGCCGGGCACCAACGGCCAGCACGCGTTCTACCAGCTGATCCACCAGGGCACCCGGCTGGTGCCGGCCGACTTCATCGCGTTCGCGGAGCCGGCGTATCCGCTGCGCGACGGCACGACCGACGTCCACGAGCTGTTCCTCGCCAACTTCTTCGCCCAGACCCAGGCGCTGGCGTTCGGCAAGACCGCCGACGAGGTCCGGGCGGAGGGCACCGCCGAGGCGATCGTCCCGGCCCGGGTGTTCACCGGCAACCGGCCGACCGCGTCCATCATGGCCCCGCGGCTGACGCCGTCGGTGCTCGGGCAGTTGATCGCGCTCTACGAGCACATCACGTTCACCCAGGGCGTGGTCTGGGGCATCGACTCGTTCGACCAGTGGGGCGTCGAGCTCGGCAAGCAGCTCGCCCAGCAGCTCAGCCCGGCGGTCTCGGGTGACACCGAGGTCGCGGCCCGGCAGGACCCCTCGACCCGCGCCCTCATCGCCTACTACCGGAGGCACCGCTCGTGACCGGCTTCCCGGCCAACCCCCTGCGCGATCCGCGCGACCGCCGCCTGCCCCGCATCGCGGGGCCGAGCGGGATGGTCCTCTTCGGCGTCACCGGCGACCTGTCCCGCAAGAAGATCATGCCGGCGATCTACGACCTCGCGAACCGTGGCCTGCTGCCGCCCGGCTTCAGCCTGACCGGCTTCGCCCGCCGCGACTGGGCGGACCAGGACTTCGCCCAGATCGTCCACGACTCGGTCAAGGAGCACGCCCGGACCGAGTTCCGGGAGGAGGTCTGGCAGCAGCTCGCCGAGGGCTTCCGCTTCGTCCCCGGCAACTTCGACGACGACCACGCGTTCGAGCGGCTGCGCCGCACCATCGAGGAGCTCGACGAGCTGCGGGGCACCGGTGGCAACCACGCGTTCTACCTGGCCATCCCGCCCGGGTTCTTCGGCGCCGTGGTGAGCCAGCTCAAGGAGCACGGGCTCGCCGAGGCGCAGCCGGGCTCGTGGCGCCGCGTGGTCATCGAGAAGCCGTTCGGCCACGACCTGGAGTCGGCGCGGGAGCTGCAGGCGGTGCTCGGTGACGTCTTCCCGTCGGGCTCGATCTTCCGGATCGACCACTACCTCGGCAAGGAGACGGTGCAGAACATCTTGGCGATGCGGTTCGCCAACGAGATGTTCGAGCCGATCTGGAACTCCAACTACGTCGACCACGTGCAGATCACGATGGCCGAGGACGTCGGCATCGGCGGACGAGCCGGCTACTACGACGGCATCGGCGCCGCGCGCGACGTCATCCAGAACCACCTGCTGCAGCTGATGTGCCTGGTCGCGATGGAGGAGCCGACGTCGTTCGACGCCGACAGCCTGCGGATCGAGAAGCAGAAGGTGCTCTCCAGCGTCACCCTGCCCCGCCGCCTCGACCTCACGACCGCGCGCGGGCAGTACGCCCCGGGATGGGCAGGGGGCGAGAAGGTGCCGGGCTTCCTGGAGGAGGAGGGCATCAAGAGGTCGTCGACGACCGAGACCTTCGCCGCCGTCACGCTCAACGTCGAGACCCGACGGTGGGCCGGCGTGCCGTTCTACCTGCGCACCGGCAAGCGTCTGGGCCGTCGCGTCACCGAGGTCGCGATCGTCTTCAAGCGGGCGCCGCACCTCCCCTTCGCCGCGTCCGCGACCGAGGAGCTGACCCAGAACGCGCTGGTGATCCGCGTGCAGCCCGACGAGGGCGTGACCCTGCGGTTCGGCTCCAAGGTGCCCGGCACCCACATGGAGATCCGCGACGTGAACATGGACTTCGTGTACGGCGGCGCCTTCACCGAGTCCTCGCCCGAGGCCTACGAGCGGCTGATCCTCGACGTCCTGCTCGGCGATCCGCCGCTCTTCCCGCGGCACGAGGAGGTCGAGCTCTCCTGGAAGATCCTCGACCCGATCCTCGAGCACTGGGCCAAGCAGGACGCGGCCGGCAAGAGCAAGCCCGAGCAGTACGCCTCCGGCACCTGGGGGCCCGAGTCCGCCGACGCGATGCTCGCGCGCGACGGCCGCGTCTGGAGGAGGCCCTGACGATGATCGAGCTCCTGGACACGAATTCGTCAGAGATCGCCGCCGAGTTCCTCCGCGCCCGCAGCCGGGCCGGCAGCCCCGCGATGGGCATGGTGATGACGCTGGTCATCGTCGTCGACGACGACGACGCCGAGTCGGCCATGGCGGCCGCTCGTGCTGCCTCACACGAGCACCCGTCGCGGGTGCTCGGCGTGATCCTGGGCAGCGCCCGCGGCGCCGCCCAGGTCAACGCCCAGGTCGGCATCGGGTCCGGCTGGACCGGCGAGACCGCGCTGATCCGGCTGCACGGCGAGGTGGTCAAGCACCCCGAGTCGGTCGTGCTGCCCCTGCTGCTGCCCGACTCGCCGGTCGCCGTCTGGTGGCCGAACCACCCGCCCGACGACCCGTCCCAGGACCCGATCGGTCGCCTCGGGCAGCGCCGGATCACCGACGCGGCCGCGGCGTCGCGCAACAAGACGCGGGCGATCCACCGGCAGTGCGAGGCCTACACCGTCGGCAACACCGACCTCGCCTGGACCCGGATCACCTCGTGGCGAGCGCTCCTGGCGGCCGCGCTGGACCAGCAGCCGGTCAAAGTGACCGGCGGCTCGGTCACCGCCGAGCGGATCAGCCCCAGCGCCGACCTGCTGGTCGCCTGGCTCTCCGACCGGCTCAAGGTGCCGATCGGACGCAAGAACTCGTCCGGGCCGGGGATCACCGAGGTGGTGCTGGAGTCCAAGGACGGCCCGATCTCGATCTCGCGGGCCGACGGCAAGCTGGCGACCTTCTCCTCCCCCGACCGACCGGACCGGCCGGTCGCGCTCAAGCGACGCGACCTGCCCGAGCTGCTCGCCGAGGAGCTGCGGCGCCTCGACGAGGACGACGTGTACGCCGAGACCGCCCGCAAGCTGCTGAAGATGGAGTCCGCGTGAGCGCCGCGCCCCGGGTGGAGGTCCACCCCGACGCGGCGGCCCTGGCGACCGCCGTCGCCGGCGAGCTGCTGAGCCGGCTCGCCGACGCGCAGGCGGCCGGCGGCGTGCCCCAGGTGGTGCTGACCGGTGGCACCATCGCCGACGACATCCACCGCGAGATCGCCCGCCTCTCACCGGGCTCGGAGGTCGACTGGTCCCAGGTGGTCCTCTGGTGGGGCGACGAGCGCTTCGTCGCACCGGACTCCCCCGACCGCAACGCCGGTCAGGCACAGGCGGCCTTCCTCGACGCCGTCGGTGCCGACCCGGCCAAGGTGCACCCGATGCCGTCGACGGCCGACGCGGCCGACGTCGACGCCGGGGCGGCGGCGTACGCCGAGACGGTGCGCGACCACGGGGCGGGCGAGTTCGACGTGGTGATGCTCGGCATCGGCCCCGACGGCCACGTCGCATCGCTGTTCCCGGGCTTCCCCCAGCTCGACGCCGACGGGGTCGCCGTCGGCGTGACCGGCTCGCCCAAGCCCCCTCCGGAGCGGATCAGCCTGACCAACGCCAGCCTCAACCGGGCCCGGTCGGTCTGGTTCCTGGTCAGCGGGGACGGCAAGGCCGGCGCCGTCGCCCGCGCGCTCGGCGGCGCCGACCGACACGACATCCCCGCCGCCGGCGTCACCGGCCACGACGAGACCATCTGGTTCCTCGACCGACCCGCGGCCAGCCAGCTGTAGCTCGCCGAGTCGGCGCTCCTGCCGCCTCGAGCTCGCTGGCGCGGCGGGCAGCCTGCTGGTGACTCGTCGTGCCCGACGACTACGTGGTCGTCGATCGGCTCGCCGGGTGGTCGCTGGGTGCCGAGATGATCCTTGGACCCGGCGAGCACCTCCACCTGCGACCCCTGTCCCGGGCCGCGGCCCGCGAGGCACTCGCGCGCGTGGTGACCGGGCCCGAGACGCGGCAGTAGCGCCGAGTCGGCCCGGGTAGCGGGCTAGAAGACGATGTCGCCGGACTTGCGGCGGGAGCGGAGCAGCTCGAGGGCCTCGTCGAGGATGTCGGCGGCCTCCTTGTCCGAGCGCCGCTCCTTCACGTAGGCCAGGTGGGTCTTGTACGGCTCGATCTTCGGTGCCGGCGGCGGGTTCTCGGAGTCGAGGCTGGCCGGGAGACCACACTTGGGGCAGTCCCAGGTCTCCGGGACCTGCGCCTCGATCGAGAACGTCACCACGGAGCGGTGCTCGTGCGCACAGAAGTACGTGACGGCCTGGCGCGGGGCTGCCTCGCCCCGCTCGGCCTCACCCATCGGGCCGGCCCCGACTCGACTTCCGCGAATAGCGTTTCCTCCACCAGCCACGGAGTTGGCTCCCTTTCGTTCTATGAGTACGCCAGCAGCAGCCCGAGGGCCACCACGCAGGCAAACCAGATGACGCCGATCCCGACCGTGAGCCGGTCGAGGTTGCGCTCCGCCACGGACGAGCCGCCGAGAGAGCTGGAGACGCCACCACCGAACATGTCCGAGAGCCCGCCACCGCGACCCTTGTGCAGGAGCACGAGCAGGATCAGCAGGCCGCTGGTGATGAGGAGGACGATGGTGAAGAGCAGTTCCACGGCCGCGATCCTACGTCAGTCGTCCGACGATCAGATGATCGGCATGTCGTAGTAGCGGCAGATGCCGCCGAACTCGTCCACCTGGAGGCTCGCGCCGCCCACCAGGCAGCCGTCCACGTCGGTCTGCGCCATGATGCCGCCGACGTTCGCGGCCTTGACCGAGCCGCCGTACAGCACCCGGACGCCGTCGGCCGCCGCGTCGCCGTGCACCTCGCGGACCCGCGACCGGATCGCCGCGCAGACCTCCTGCGCGTCCTCGGGGGTCGCGACCTCACCGGTGCCGATGGCCCAGACCGGCTCGTAGGCGACCACGAGGCCGGCGACCTGCTCGGCGCTGAACCCCGCGAGCGAGCCGTCGACCTGGGCCAGCACGTGCGGGACGTGCTCACCGGCCTGGCGCACCTCGAGTCCCTCGCCGACGCACACGATCGGGGTCATGCCGGCGTCGAGCGCCCGGTGCGCCTTGGCGCTGACCAGCTCGTCGCTCTCGCCGTGGTACTCCCGGCGCTCGCTGTGGCCGACGACGACGTAGGAGCAACCCAGCTTGGCCAGCATGCCCGCCGAGATCTCGCCGGTGTAGGCACCGGACTCGTGCTGCGACACGTCCTGCGCGCCGTACTCGACGAGCAGCCGGTCCCCGTCGACCAGGGTCTGCACGGAGCGCAGGTCCGTGAAGGGCGGCACGACGACCACCTCGACCCGGCCGAAGTCGTGCTTCTTGTCGGCGAGGGTCCAGGCCAGCTTCTGGACCAGGACCACCGCCTCCTGGTGGTTGAGGTTCATCTTCCAGTTCCCCGCCATCAGCGGGGTGCGGCTCGCGGATCGGCTCTGTGTCATCAGTCCTCCAGGACCTGGATGCCCGGCAGCGTCTTGCCCTCGAGGTACTCCAGGCTGGCGCCGCCGCCGGTCGAGATGTGGCCGAACGCGGCCTCGTCGAAGCCGAGCGTGCGTACGGCGGCCGCCGAGTCACCGCCGCCGACCACGGAGAGGCCGTCGATGCCGGTCAGCGCCTGCGCGACCGCCCGGGTGCCGTCGGCGAACGCCGGAGTCTCGAAGACACCCATCGGGCCGTTCCAGAACACGGTGCGGGCGTCGGCCAGGGCGGCCGCGAAGGCCCGACCCGACTCCGGTCCGATGTCCAGCCCGAGCGCGTCCGACGGGATGGCGTCCGCGGCGACGACCTGCGGCTGCGGCTCCCGGTCGCCCGAGGGGAACGCGGTGTCGACCACGACGTCGGTCGGCAGGAGGATCTGCACGCCGGTGTCGGCGGCGCGCTCGAGGTAGCCGCGGCAGGTCTCGACCTGGTCCTCCTCCAACAGGCTCTTCCCGACCTCGTGGCCCTGGGCCTTGAGGAACGTGAAGACCATGCCGCCACCGATCAGCAGCCGGTCGGCCTTGCCGAGCAGGTTGTCGATGACACCGAGCTTGTCGGACACCTTGGAGCCGCCCAGGACGACCGCGTAGGGCCGCTCCGGGTCCTCGGTCAGGCGCCGCAGCACCTCCACCTCCGTGGCCACCAGCTGTCCCATCGCGTGCGGCAGCCGCTGGGCGACGTCGTAGACGGAGGCCTGCTTGCGGTGCACCACCCCGAAGCCGTCGGACACGAAGGCGTCCGCCAGCGCCGCCAGCTGGTCCGCGAAGACGCCCCGCTCCGCCTCGTCCTTGCTCGTCTCACCGGGGTTGAACCGGACGTTCTCCAGGACGGCGACCTGCCCGTCCGACAGGCCGGCAACGGTCTCCTGCGCGCTCTCGCCGACCGTGTCGTTCGCGAACGCGACGTCCTTGCCGAGCAGCTCGCCCAGCCGGGCGGCCACCGGACGCAGCGTGTAGCGCTCGTCCGGCTCGCCCTTCGGGCGTCCGAGGTGGGCGACCACGACGACCCGGGCGCCCGCGTCGGCGAGCGCCCTGATCGTCGGGACGCTGGCCCGGACCCGGCCGTCGTCGGTGATCGTGTGACCGTCCAGCGGGACGTTGAGGTCGGAGCGGACCAGGACCCGCTTGCCCTGCACGTCGCCGAGGGTGGAGTACTCCGCCATCGTCAGAGCGTCTGACCGACGTAGTCGACCAGGTCGACGAGCCGGTTGGAGTAGCCCCACTCGTTGTCGTACCAGCCGACGACCTTGACCTGGTTGCCGATGACCTTGGTCAGCGGCGCGTCGAAGATGCAGGACGCGGGGTCGGTCATGATGTCGGTCGACACGATCGGGTCCTCGTTGTAGCGCAGGATCCGGCCGTCCGCCGCCGCGCGCACCGCGGCGTTGACCTCCTCGACGGTGGTCTCGCGCCCGGCCTCGAAGGTGAGGTCGGTGGCCGAGCCGGTCGGCACGGGCACGCGCAGCGCGTAGCCGTCGAGCTTGCCCTTGAGGTCGGGCATGACCAGGCCGATCGCCTTCGCGGCGCCGGTCGAGGTGGGGACGATGTTGAGCGCCGCGGCCCGGGCGCGGCGCAGGTCGCGGTGCGGACCGTCGAGCAGGTTCTGGTCACCGGTGTAGGCGTGGATGGTGGTCATCAGGCCCTTGACGATGCCGAACTCGTCGTGGAGCGCCTTCGCCATCGGCGCCAGGCAGTTGGTGGTGCAGGAGGCGTTCGAGATGATCGTGTGGGACGCCGGGTCGTAGTCACCCTCGTTGACGCCCATGACGATCGTGACGTCCTCGTTCTTCGCCGGGGCGGAGATGATGACCTTCTTGGCACCGCCGTCGACGTGGGCCTTGGCCTTGGTGGCGTCGGTGAAGAAGCCGGTCGACTCGATCACGACGTCGACGCCGAGGTCGCCCCACGGCAGCGCGGCCGGGTCGCGCTCCTCGAAGACCTTGAAGGTGTGGCCCGCGGCGGTGATGTCGGTGTCGGTGTGCGACACGTCGCCGTCGAGGCGGCCGAGGATGGAGTCGTACTTCAGCAGCGTCGCGAGCGTCGTGTTGTCGGTCAGGTCGTTGACGGCGACGATCTCGACGTCGGCGCCGGCGGCAACGGCGGCGCGGAAGTAGTTGCGGCCGATCCGGCCGAACCCGTTGATGCCTACTCGAACGGTCACTGCAGGGCTCCTCTGTAGCGGTAGCTGGTGGGGTTCCGTGGTGCGTGTGAGGGTTGCTCACGGCGGACCCGCGTCGATCTCGACCCTATCGTCCGGTCCACCGACCCCAGCCTCGCGTCCCGCCCTACGTACGGGTAACGACCGAAGGTCCCCCACCCCGGGCCCTTCGGCCTCCCAAGAACCGAAGTCAGGCGTCCTCGGCCAGCATCTCGGGGGTGAGCGACGCCTCGGTGTCGGGGATGCCGAGCTCCTCGGCGCGCTTGTCGGCCATCGCCAGGAGGCGGCGGATCCGACCGGCGATGGCGTCCTTCGTCAGCACCGGGTCGTGTAGCTGGCCCAGCTCCTCCAGCGACGCCTGCTTGTGCTCGAGGCGCAGCTCGCCTGCCATCCGGAGGTGGTCGGGGACGTCGTCGCCGAGGATCTCCATCGCGCGGCCGACGCGGGCGCCGGCAGCGACCGCGGCGCGCGCGGAGCGGCGCAGGTTGGCGTCGTCGAAGTTCGCGAGCCGGTTGGCGGTCGCCCGCACCTCGCGGCGCATCCGGCGCTCCTCCCACGCCATGAGCGACTCGTGCGCACCGAGCCGGGTCAGCAGCTGGCCGATGGCGTCGCCGTCGCGGATCACCACCCGGTCGACGCCGCGGACCTCGCGGGCCTTCGCGTGGATCCCGAGCCGGCGGGCCACGCCCACGAGGGCCAGCGCGGCCTCCGGGCCGGGGCAGGTGACCTCGAGGGCCGACGACCGGCCGGGCTCGGTCAGGGACCCGTGGGCGAGGAACGCTCCCCGCCAGGCCGCGACCGCGTCACACCCGCCGCCCGAGACCACGGCCGGCGGCAGCCCGCGCACGGGACGGCCGCGCTGGTCCAGCAGCCCGGTCTGGCGGGCGAGGGCCTCGCCGTCCTTGACCACCCGGACGATGTAGCGGCTGCCCTTGCGGATCCCGTTGCCCTGCACCATCACCACCTCGGACTGGTGGCCGTAGACCTCCATGATGTTGGTGCGCAGGCGCCGGGCGGCGGCGCCGGTGTCGAACTCCGCCTCCACGACGATCCGGCCGCTGACGATGTGGAGGCCGCCGGCGAAGCGGAGCATCGAGGCGACCTCGGCCTTGCGGCAGCACGTCTTCGTGATCTGCGTGCTCGCGAGCTCCGCCTTCACCTGAGCCGTCATCGCCATGGGCCCGATCCTCGCACGATCGTCAACACGCCGTACGGGCGCTGTCGGAAAAGCGGGCGCTCACCGGGGGTGCGGTCGGTCCGCCATGATCCGGGCGTACGCCGCCGCCAGCTTCGCCGGGTCGTGGCGGGCCGATCCCTCGCCGGCGGCGATGTCGTCGACCACGAGCCGCGCACCGGCCGCCTGCACCAGGTGCTCGAGGTCGGCCAGGCCGTCGCGGACGTGGCACCGGTCGACCAGGACGGTGTCGACGCGCAGGTCCGGTGCGTGCTCGACGAGCACCGCGAGGTGGTCGGCCGCCGCGAACCCGTGGGTCTCCCCCTCCTGCTCGGTCAGGTTGAGCGTCACCAGGACCCGGGCCTGCGAGCCCACCATCGCCTCGTGCAGCGCCGGGACCATCAGGTGCGGGAGCACCGAGGTGAACCAGGACCCCGGCCCCAGGACCAGCCAGTCCGCGGCGCCCACGGCGGCGATCGCCTCCGGGCAGGGGGCGGGGTCCGGCGGGTCGAGGGCGATCGAGGAGATCACGCCGTCGGTCGTCGCGACCTCGACCTGACCGCGCACGGGCGTCAGCCGGTCGGGGTCGTCCGCGTGGAGGCCGCGGACGTCGGCGGTGATGTCCAACGGGGTGAGCGCCATCGGCAGCACCCGGCCGGAGGTCCCCAGGAGCTTGCCGACCCAGTCCAGGGCGGCGACCGGGTCGCCGAGCTGCTCCCAGAGCCCGACGATGAGGAGGTTGCCGATCACGTGCCCGCGCATCTCGCCCTGGCCGGCGAACCGGTGCTGCAACACCTGCGCCCAGGTGTCGCCCCACCGGTCGGAGGCGCACAGCGCCGCCAGTGCCATCCGGAGGTCGCCGGGGGGCAGCACCCCGAACTCCGACCGCAGCCGCCCGGACGACCCGCCGTTGTCGGCGACGGTCACGACAGCCGTCAGGTCGTCGACCACGAGGTCGTCGACGAGCAGACGGAGCGCGCGCAGGGTGGCGGCCAGGCCGTGACCACCGCCGAACGCGACGACGGACTGCGCCCGCTGGGCGCCGGAGGACGCGGTCATTCGCGCCCCAGGTCCCGGTGGCTCACGCGCGCCTCGAAGCCGGCCGCGACGAGCCGGCTGGCGATCTCCTCGCTCATCGCGACGCTGCGGTGCTTGCCGCCGGTGCAGCCGATGGCCACCGTCATGAAGCGCTTGCCCTCGCGCAGGTAGCCAGCCGCCACGCTCTCCAGCACCGGCACGTAGCCGTCGAGGAACTCCGCGGCGCCGGGCTGGCCCAGGACGTAGTCGGCCACCTCGCGGTCACGTCCGGTGCTGGCGCGCAGCTCGGGCACCCAGTGGGGGTTGGGCAGGAACCGCATGTCCGCCACGAAGTCGGCGTCCACCGGGATGCCGTACTTGAAGCCGAAGCTGGTCACGGTCACCTTCAGCCGGATGTTGTCGGCGGTGCCGAACGCCTCGGCGATCCGGTCGGTGAGCTGGTGCACGTTGAGCGAGGTGGTGTCGATCACCAGGTCGGCGTCGCTGCGCAGGTCGCCGAGCACCTCGCGCTCGCGCTGCAGGCCGTCCAGCAGGCGGCCACCGCCCTGCAGGGGATGCGGCCGGCGGGCGGCCTCCTGCCGGCGCACGAGGACGTCGTCGGTCGCCTCGAGGAACACCAAGGTGGCGTGCCGCCCGGTGGCCCCCTGGGCGAGGTTGGCCTGGACGGACTCGAAGAACGAGCCGGAGCGGACGTCGACGACCACCGCGATCGGCTGCTCCACCCCACGGCTCTCGTCGACGAGCCGGACGACCTCGCGCAGGAGGCTCGGCGGCATGTTGTCCACGACGTAGTAGCCCAGATCCTCGAGCTCCTTGGCCGCGGTGCTGCGGCCGGCTCCGGTCATGCCGGTCACCACCACCAGCTCGCCGTGGTGGTCCGTGCCGTGCTCAGCCACTAGCCCTCCTCGATCTCGCCGGTCGCGGTGTTCACGCTGACCGGACGATTCTGGCCGCTCGCCTGGGCGACCGCACCCTTGATCGCCTCCGCGGTCCGCGGACCGATGCCCGGCACGTCCGCGATCTCCGCGACCGTGGCCGCCCGGAGCTTCTTCAGCGACCCGAAGTGCTTCAGCAGCGTCTTGCGCCGCACCTCCCCCAGGCCCGGCACGTCGTCGAGCACGCTCTCGACCATCGACTTCGAGCGCCGGGAGCGGTGGTGGGTGATCGCGAAGCGGTGGGCCTCGTCCCGGATCCGCTGCAGCAGGTAGAGCCCCTCGCTGGTGCGCGGCAGGATGACCGGGTCCTCCTGGTCGGGTAGCCAGACCTCCTCCAGACGCTTGGCCAGGCCGCAGACCGGGATGTCGACCACCCCGAGCTCCTCCAGGGCGCGCTGCGCCGCCGCCACCTGCGGCGGACCGCCGTCGACGACGACCAGGCCGGGTGCGTAGGCGAACTTCCTCGGTCGGCCGGTCTCGGGGTCCACCAGCATCGGGCCGTCCTCGGTGATCCGCTCCGTCGAGCTGGCCTGCTCGTCGAGCAGGCGGCGGAACCGACGGGTGATCACCTCGTGCATGGACGCGACGTCGTTCTGCCCGTCGACGCCCCGGATGACGAACCGGCGGTACTCGCTCTTGCGCGCCAGCCCGTCCTCGAAGACCACCATCGAGGCCACCACCTCGGTGCCCTGCAGGTTGGAGACGTCGTAGCACTCGATGCGCAGCGGCGCCTCGTCGAGCCCCAGCGACTGCTGGATCTCCTCCAGGGCCCGGTTGCGCGTCGTCAGGTCGCTGGCCCGCTTGGTCTTGTGCAGTGCGAGCGCCTGGGCGGCGTTCTGCGCGACCGTCTCCTGCAGCGCCCTCTTGTCGCCGCGCTGGGGGACGCGGATCGCGACCCGCGAGCCGCGCAGGTCGCCGAGGAGCTGCTCGTACGTCGTGTGGTCGGGCGGCAGCGCCGGCACCAGGATCTCGCGGGGGATCGAGTCCGGGTCGCCGCCGGCGTACAGCTGCAGGAGGAAGTCGTCGACCAGCTCGGCGGTGCCGCCCTCGTCGACGCGGTCGGCCACCCAGCCGCGCTGCCCGCGGATCCGGCCGCCGCGCACGTAGAAGATCTGGACCGCGACCTCGAGCGGGTCCTCCGCGAGGGCGATGACGTCGGCGTCCGTGCCGTCGCCGAGCACGACGGCCTGCTTCTCCAGGGCCTTGTTCAGCGCACCGAGGTCGTCGCGCAGCCGCGCTGCCTTCTCGAAGTCCAGCGCCTCCGCCGCCGCGTACATCTCCCGCTCGATCCGCCGGACGAACGCGCTCGTCTGGCCCGCCATGAAGTCACAGAAGTCGTCGACGATCGCCCGGTGCTCTTCGGCGGTGACGTTGCCGACGCACGGGGCGGCGCACTTGTCGATGTAGCCGAGCAGGCACGGCCGCCCGATCTGGCCCGAGCGCTTGAACACGCCATTGCTGCACGAGCGCATCGGGAAGACCCGCAGCAGCAGGTCGACGGTCTCCCGGATCGCCCAGGCGTGGCTGTAGGGGCCGAAGTAGCGGGTGCCCTTGCGCTTGGCGCCTCGGCCCACCATGACTCGGGGGAACTCCTCACCGACGGTCACCGCAAGCCAGGGGTAGGACTTGTCGTCGCGGTACTTGACGTTGAAGCGCGGGTCGAACTCCTTGATCCAGGAGTACTCGAGCTGGAGGGCCTCGACCTCGGTCTTCACGACCGTCCACTCGACGCTGGCCGCGGTCGTCACCATCGTCGCGGTGCGGGGGTGCAGGTGGCCGACGTCCTGGAAGTACGACGACAGCCGCGCGCGCAGGTTCTTGGCCTTGCCCACGTAGACGACCCGGCCCCTCGGGTCCCGGAACCGGTAGACCCCGGGCTGGGTCGGGATCGACCCGGGCGCCGGCCGGTAGGACAGGGCTCGTGACACGTGGCAACCCTACGGTGGGGGTCCGACACCGGGTTCCCCCGATCCCGATGTCGAGTGTCTTAGTCTACTTACATGGCATGTCTGGATACCTACGGCTACGCACTGACGTGCACCGACGAGGCGGGCAGGGCGTACGGCCGAGGCGTCCTCGACCTGCTGCGGCTCCGGTCGGGTGCGGTGGGGGCCGTTGCCAGCTCCGTGGTCCTGGACCCCACCTTCGCGCTCGGCCACGCCACGGTCGCGCTGCTCGGCCACGAGCTGTGCGCGCCCGTCGACATCGCGGCGCGGATGACCGACGCGCTGCGTCACGCGTCCCAGGCGACGGTGCGGGAGCGCAGTCACGTGCACGCGGTCGCCGCCCACCTGCGCGGTGACTCCCGGCCACTGGTGCGGCACCTGCGGGCCTACCCCCGCGACGCGGTCCTGCTGTCGACGGCCGTGCCGACCATCGCGTTCGCCGGTGTCACCGAGGTCCCCGAGGAGGCGTGGGCGCTGGTCGAGGCGGCGATCCCGGCCTACGGCGACGACTGGTGGTTCCTCGGGCTGCTCGCGTTCGTCCGCCAGGAGCAGCGGCGCTTCGACGAGGCGATGGACCTGGCCGTCGTCTCGCTCGCGGTCGAGCCGGGTGCCGGGCACTCCGCACACGCCCGCGCGCACGCGCACTACGAGACCGGCGACCACGAGGCCGGCCTCGCCTGGATGGATGCCTGGGTCACCGGCGACGGCGCGGCGACCGACAGCCTGAGCCACTTCTCCTGGCACGCGGCGCTGCACGAGCTCTCTCTCGGCGACCAGGACGCCGTCCGCCGCCGGTACGACGCCCAGCTGCGCCCCGAGCGCGGGCTCGGGTGCCGCGCGGTGGTCGACAGCGGGTCGCTGCTGTTCCGCTGGGCGCTGACCCCCGGCGCCACCGGGGTCCCCGACATCACTGCGGTCGCCGACGCGGCCGGCCGGGACGTCCTGGAACGCCCGAGCACCCCGTTCCTGGCGCTCCACACCGCCGTGGTGCTGCTCGCCACCGACGACCGCGCCGGCCTGCGTCGCCTGCAGGACTGGGCCGCCCGCCACGAGCACCCGACGCAGCGCGACGTCGTCAGCCCGCTCGCGGCAGCCCTGGCGCAGCTGGCCTCCGGGAGCTGTTCGGCCGCTGCCGACGCGCTCGCACGCCTCGCCCCGTCGGTGCCCCGGCTCGGCGGCTCGGACGCGCAGCGCGAGGTCGTCGAGGAGGCCCGGATCGCCTCGCTCCTCCGCGCGGACCGGACCGACGAGGCGCGGGTGCTGCTCGACGCCCGTCTCGACCGGCGCCGCTCACCCCGCGACGAGCGATGGCGTGACGCGTGCCGCGGGGGCGACCGTCACGCCGTCGTGATCTGACCGCCCTGGTCGGCGACACCGACCGCCGGGAGCCCGGACGTCGCCGGCCCGTTGACGACCGAGCCGTCGTCGATGGAGAACTTGCTGCCGTGGCAGGTGCAGTTGATGGTGCCGCCCTCGACGTTCGAGACCAGGCAGCCCTGGTGGGTGCACACGGCCGAGAAGCCCTTGAAGTCGCCTTGGCTGGGCTGGGTGACGACCACCTTCTGGTCGGCGTAGATCGTGCCGCCTCCGACCGGCACGTCGGACGCCGGTCCGAGCTTCTCGCCGGCCGCCGCGGTCGGCGCCGACCCGGTCGACCCGGAGTCGCTGGCCCCGCAGGCGGCGAGGATCGGCACACCGACCCCGATCGCGGCGGCTCCGGTCAAGGTGTTGCGGCGGGTGAGCGACATCCTGGTCCTCTCGGGCGAGCGACTCGTTGAATCTTCACAGTAGGCACGGACGGGGCGGGCCCGTGGTTCAGACCCCTGTGAGGTCCCTGTGAATCTCGCCTCAGCTGGCCTTGCGGGTCCGCGCGGTCGACTTCTTGGCCGCTGCCTTCTTCGCCGCTGCCTTCTTCGCCGCTGCCTTCGTCGCCGCTGCCTTCGTCGCCGCTGCCTTCGTCGCGGGTGCCTGCTTCGTGGCCCGCCGCGGCGCCGCCGGCTGGACCGCCTCGCGGCCGTCGAGCAGCGGTCGGAGGAACTGGCCGGTGTAGCTGGCCGGGTTCGCCGCCACCGCCTCCGGTGTGCCCTCGGCCACGACCATGCCGCCGCGCGACCCGCCCTCGGGGCCCATGTCCACCAGCCAGTCCGCGGTCTTGATCACGTCCAGGTTGTGCTCGATGACCAGAACCGTGTTTCCGGCGTCCACCAGGCGGCCGAGCACGAGCAGCAGCTTGCGGATGTCCTCGAAGTGCAGGCCGGTGGTCGGCTCGTCGAGCACGTAGACCGTGCGTCCGGTCGACCGCTTCTGCAGCTCGGAGGAGAGCTTGACCCGCTGCGCCTCGCCGCCGGACAGCGTCGTGGCCGGCTGCCCCAGCCGCACGTAGCCGAGGCCGACCTCGACCAGCGTCTTCATGTGCCGCGCGATCGCCGGCACCGCGGCGAAGAACTCCGCCGCCTCCTCGATCGGCATGTCGAGGACCTCGGCGATGGTCTTGCCCTTGTAGTGCACCTCGAGCGTCTCGCGGTTGTAGCGCGCGCCGTGGCACACCTCGCACGGCACGTAGACGTCGGGGAGGAAGTTCATCTCGATCTTGATCGTGCCGTCGCCCGCGCACGCCTCGCAGCGCCCGCCCTTGACGTTGAACGAGAACCGACCCTGCAGGTAGCCCCGCATCTTGGCCTCGGGCGTCGAGGCGAACAGCTTGCGGATGTGGTCGAAGACCCCGGTGTAGGTCGCCGGGTTGGAGCGCGGGGTGCGCCCGATGGGCGACTGGTCGACGTGGATGACCTTGTCGACGTGGTCGAGGCCGGTGATCCGCTGGTGCCGCCCGGGCACCGCGCGGGCGTTGTAGATCTGCTTGGCCAGCGACGTGTAGAGGATGTCGTTGACCAGGGTGGACTTGCCCGAGCCGCTGACGCCGGTGACCGCCACGAACAGCCCCAGCGGGAACGAGACGTCGACGTTGCGCAGGTTGTGCTCGCGGGCGCCGACGACGGTCAGCTCCCGGCCCTTCGTGCGCGGCCGGCGCACCTCCGGGACCGGGATCTCCCGCCGGCCGGAGAGGTACTGCCCGGTCATGGAGTCGGGGTGGTCGAGCAGGTCGGCGACGCTGCCGCTGTGGACGACCTGGCCGCCGTGCTCGCCGGCGCCCGGGCCGATGTCGACGACCCAGTCGGCGACCCGGATGGTGTCCTCGTCGTGCTCGACCACGATCAGGGTGTTGCCGAGGTCCTTGAGCCGCACCAGGGTCTCGATCAGCCGGTGGTTGTCACGCTGGTGCAGGCCGATGGACGGCTCGTCGAGCACGTAGAGCACCCCGACCAGCCCGGCGCCGATCTGCGTGGCCAGCCGGATCCGCTGCGCCTCGCCCCCGGACAGCGACCCGGAGGGTCGGTCCAGCGAGAGGTAGTCGAGGCCGACGTCGAGCAGGAAGTTGAGGCGCTCCTGGATCTCCTTGAGCACCCGCTCGCCGATCTGCCGCTCCCGCGCGGACAGGTCGAGGTTGCGCAGGTAGTCGGCCGCCTCGTTGATGGGCAGGGCGCAGACCTCCGCGATGTTCTTGCCGCCCCGCTCGCGCGCGCCGAGGGTGACCGCCATCGAGACCGGCTTGAGGCGGCTGCCGGCGCACACCGGGCACGGCACCTCCCGCATGAAGCCCTCGAAGCGCTCGCGGCTGACGTCGGACTCGGCCTCGCGGTGGCGGCGCTCGATGTAGGCGCGCACGCCCTCGAACTCGGCGTAGTAGGCGCGCTGGCGTCCGTAGCGGTTGCGGGTGACCACGTGCACCTTGGTCGGGTGCCCGTCGAGCACCGACCGACGGGCCTTCGCCGGCAGGTCGTCCCACGGGGTGTTCAGGTCGAAGCCGAGCTCCTCGCCCAGCGCACCGAGCAGCCGCAGGAAGTAGTCGGCGACGTGGGCCTGGCTCCAGGGCTGGATCGCGCCCTCGCCGAGCGTCGCCCGCCCGTCCGGGACGACCAGCTCGGGATCGACCTCCATCCGGGTGCCCAGGCCGTGACAGCTGGGGCAGGCGCCGAACGGGGAGTTGAAGGAGAACGATCGCGGCTCGAGCTCGTCGGTGTCCAGCGGGTGGTCGTTGGGGCACGACATCTTCTCGCTGAACCGGGCCTCGCGGTGCGGGTCCTGGGGGTCGAGGTCGACGAAGTCGAGGACCACCAGGCCGGAGGCCAGCTGCAGCGCCGTCTCGACCGAGTCGGTGAGGCGGCGCTTCGCGGAGTCCTTGACGGCGAGCCGGTCGACCACCACCTCGATGGTGTGCTTCTTCTGCTTGTCGAGCTTCGGTGGGTCGTCCAGCGGGTGGGTCTCGCCGTTCACGCGCACGCGCGAGAATCCCTGGGTCTGCAGCTGCTTGAACAGCTCGACGTACTCCCCCTTGCGCCCGCGGATCACCGGTGCGAGCACCTGGAAGCGCCGGCCCTCCTCCATCGCGAGCACCCGGTCGACGATCTGCTGCGGGGTCTGCCGCTCGATCGGGGCACCGCACACCGGGCAGTGCGGCCGCCCCGCCCGCGCGTAGAGCAGGCGCAGGTAGTCGTAGACCTCGGTGATGGTGCCGACGGTCGAGCGTGGGTTCTTCGACGTCGACTTCTGGTCGATCGAGACCGCCGGCGAGAGACCCTCGATGAAGTCGACGTCCGGCTTGTCCATCTGGCCGAGGAACTGCCGGGCGTACGCCGACAGCGACTCGACGTAGCGCCGCTGCCCCTCGGCGAAGATGGTGTCGAAGGCCAGCGAGGACTTTCCCGACCCGGACAGCCCGGTGAAGACGATGAGCGAGTCGCGCGGCAGGTCGATCGAGACGTCCTTGAGGTTGTGCTCCCGGGCACCCCGGACGATGAGCTGGTCGACCACTGCTTGTCCCCTCGTTTCGAACACCTGTTCGTCATCCTAACCGGCCTGAGCACACGACAACCCCGCGAGGCGCGCCGGTGTTCCCCACGATCTCACGGGGGACCGACAGCCACCCCGCCCGGCAGCTCGGTCCGGCAGGATGGGCCCATGGAGGACCCGACCGACCTCGCCGCGGCGACCCGCCGCCTGATCCGCACCGCCGACGGCCTCGCCGACGCCGACTACGGTGCGCCCACCGAGTGCACGGGCTGGACCCGTGCCCACGTGCTCGCCCACCTCGCCCTGAACGCCGAGGGGCTGGCCGGGGCGCTGCGCGGCATCGTCGAGGGACGTCCGACCCCGATGTACGCCAGCCAGGAGCGGCGCGACGCCGACATCGCGTCGCTGGCGGCCAAGCACCCCTCGGCGATCCGGAGCCGGCTGCTCGGCGCCGCCACCGACCTGCACGACGCCGTCGCCGCGGTGCCGCAGGACCGGGCCGGGACGGTCGTCGAGCGGGTGCCGGGCGGGGCGACGTTCACCGCGGACGACGTGACCTGGATGCGGCTGCGCGAGGTGGAGATCCACCACGCCGACCTCCACTGCGGCTACGACCGCACCGAGTGGCCGGCCGAGTTCGCGCTCCGCCTGGTCGCCTCGATGCTCGACCGGCCCGAGCCCGCGCTGACCCTCCGCGCGGTGGACCTGGACCGCACCTGGTCCACCGGCGAGGGCGGCCCCACCGTCTCCGGCACCGCCGCGGACCTGGGCTGGTGGCTCAGCGGGCGCGGTGACGGCAGTGACCTGACGAGCGACAGCGGCGCCCTGCCGCGGATCGGAGCATGATGACCTACACCGGAGACGTGACCCCGGGCGGCGCCCCCGACGTCCGGGAGCTCGAGCACCTCACCATCACCAAGCTGGCCGTCGACGAGCAGATGTCGAACAACTGCTACCTGCTGCGGTGCCGGGAGACGGGCGACCAGGTGCTGGTCGACGCCGCCTCGGACGCCCCCACCCTGCTGTCGCTGGTCGGCGACGCCGGCCTGACCACCGTGGTGACCACCCACCAGCACTGGGACCACCACCGGGCGCTCGCCGACGTCGTGGCCGCCACCGGCGCCCAGGTCCTCGCCGGGGCACCGGACGCGGCGGCGATCACCGAGCAGACGGGCGTGCCGGTCGACCGGGAGCTGGCCCAGGGGGACACGGTGGCGGTCGGCTCGTGCACGCTGTCGGTCATCGCCCTGGCCGGCCACACCCCGGGCTCGGTCGCCCTGCTCTACGAGGACCCGGCCGGGTCGCCGCACCTGTTCACCGGCGACTCGCTCTTCCCCGGGGGTCCTGGAAGGACAACACGCCCGGAGGACTTCACCAGCCTCATGGACGACCTAGAGTCCAAGGTGTTCGGGCGGCTACCCGATGACACCTGGTTCTACCCCGGTCACGGCAACGACTCCACCCTCGGCGTCGAGCGCCCGTCCCTTGCGGAGTGGCGCTCGCGCGGTTGGTGAGTAGAGGGAGCAGTCGACGTCCCCAACGTCTTGCTAGATCGGGAGGCCGTCGTCGTGGATCTGCCTGCCGGGGGCCTGCTTCAGCACCCGCAGGAGGATACGGGCTTGCTTGGGCGTCATCGGCGGGATCTCGGGGTCGTCATCGAATTCCTGGGCGAGGCGGACGATGCGGTCAAGGTTCAGTGCCATGACGGCTCACCCCAGCTCGCGTCCTCAGCGTCGCGCGTTGGCGTACCCATGAGGGTGAGGACCGCACGGGCTTGGGTCAACGTCATATCCGGGATCGTCGGGTCGTTCTCCATCTTGGCGGCCAGTTTTCGAATTCGCTTCAAATTGAGTTCCATGTAGTTATCGGAGCACCATTCGAATTAGTTAGTCAAGGCAGAACATAAACAATGGAATTGTCTCTACACGCGATCAATTCGGATATTCGAATTGTGCCTACACGTGATTCGCCTCACGAGAACGCCGTCCATCGGATAGGCAAGTTGGTGAACGTGGCGGCGCCGGAGCCGAGGTTGACCAGGACGATCCGGAAGTCGGTGGCGGTGATCTGGTCGACCTGGCGAATGGCGATGAGGCCGGCGCCGGAGACGAAGCCTGCGACCTGGGCGTAGACCGCGGCCGGGGTGGCGCTGTAGGGGACGGTGAACGAGACGGTGGCGGTCACCGATGCACCTGCGGCGATGCTGCTGCCGGACATCGTGGTCGAGCCGTGCTGGATGCCTGGGGCCACGGCGCCGTTGCCTGGGCTCGGGGTGTTGACCGGTGGCGCCACACCGCCGTCGACAGCGAATCCGAGGGTGGTGAGCCACTTCTCGGAGGTGATGGTGTGCTGGATGCTAGTGACCCGCAGGGAGTCCGAGAGGCCGCCGTTGGTGTTGTTGACCGTGACCAGGTCGTAGAGGTCTAGCAGCGCCTTGGGGAGGTCTCCCACTCCGGCGATCGGGAGCGTGGTCGACTGCACGCGGATCACCGGGGTGGCGTTGGCTGCGAGGACCGCGGCGCCGTATGCGGCCATGGCTGCGCTGGACTCGGTGCCGCCCTGGACGGTGAACTCGGCGGCGTGCGGTCCCCAGGTGGCCACGGAGGTGGCGTCGGTGTAGGGACCGTAGGGGATTTCGACGGTCTCGCCGGTCGCGAGGTTGATCCGCAGGTACTTGATGGTGACGGTGTTGATGCACCGGTCGGTGTCGTAGTCGACGACCAGCGAGGAGTAGTCGTCCTCGTCGAGGGTGGCCGCGACTGTGGTGGGGATCTGGGAGGCGTCCCAGGCCTGCATCACGCCGAACCGGTCGACCCAGGCGTACCCGCTGATGGTGTCGCGGGTGATGGCGATCTGGTCGAGCACGGAGGCGTTCTCGTTGTGCGCGACGACGGTGGCGCTGGCGACCTGGCTACCTGAGCCGTTGCACGACCAGGGCACCCCGGCGCCCTCCAAGATCCAGGGCAGTTCGCTGATCTGGGCGACGCCGTCTGTGGCGGGGATGGAGGCGAGCCTGGAGACGTTGTCGACGGCGGTCAGGGTGATTCGGGCGCGCTTTGCGTCGGTGCGGGCGTAGTCGTAGGTGACCGCGGCGTTGCGGATGGCGCCCCAGAAGATCGGAGTCCAGGTGGTCCCGTCGAGGGTCATCACTCGCGCCTTGCGGCCGGGGCGGAGCAGGGTGGCTACGGCCGGGTCGAGGGAGGCGTCGAGGACGCTGGCGGTGAGCAGTCCCACGTTCAGCTCGTCGCGGTTGATCGACAGGTCGTGGGTCGGGCCGAGGATGTTCTGGTACGGGATGGGGTCGAGGTAGCCCAGCCCGGTCAGTGCCCCGAGCGTCGCGGACTTGGCGACGGTGACCTTGGTGAAGGTGATGTATCCGCCGCTGACCATGTTGGCGCCGGAGGTGTTTAGGTACTGGTCGAACCGGAGTCGGGCGTAGACGGTTCCGGTCGGTGCCTGCACGGCGCCGACGCTCATGACGGTGCCGTTGACGAAGTAGTAGCCGGATTGGGTCGACGCGGTGATCACTGCGCCAGCCGAGTTCAGCCACTCGAACCGGAGTCGGACGTAGCCGGTGCCGCCCGAGCCGCCCTCGGCGTAGGCCGCGACGTACTCGCCGGCCGTGACCGGCATCGGCTCGGTGTAGAAGTAGTTCGCACCGATCGTGTGGTTGTACCGCAGTCGCCAGCCGGAGGTGACCTTGGACTTGGTCATCGTCGTGCCGGCGACCGGGGTGATCCAGCCCCAGCCGCCGAGCTCGCCCATGGGGTTGGCGACCAGGTTGTAGAGCCCGGTGGGGTCGGTCTCGACCTCCAGGCGGAGCACGTCGACGGTGGAGAAGCTCTGGGTGGGCATGTTCAGCGGGCTCCGGTTCCGTGCCAGGCGTCGAGGTCGGCCTGGATCTCCCGGCCCCGGCGCAGTTGGTCGACCTGCTCGGCGGTGAGGCGCAGCGTCATGGTTCGGCCGCTGCTGCCGGCGCCGGAGGCCACGAACGCGTCGAGGCCGGGGCGTCCGAATCCCTTCTGCAGCGACGCGGCGAGGACGGCGCCGGAGCGGCGCACGTAGATGTCATCGAGACCGAGGTCCAGTCCCCTGACGGTGTCGAGGCCGATGCGGGCGAACACCCGCGACGGCGACTTGATCCCTAGCGCCTTCTTGACCGCTGCGACGAGCGCGTTGGCCAGCCGCACCGCGGCCCGGTCGAGCCGCCTGGCCTGAGCCTCCAGCCCACGCACGAGACCATCAGCGGCTGCGATGCCGGCGCCGTAGAAGTGCTGCCCGGCGTACTTGCCGAGGTCCTTCCCGATCTTGGCCAGCTCGGCCTGCTGGGAGTTCAGGACCTTGATCGAGCCCTTGCCAGCCGCCAGGATCGCCTGGACCTGCGGCAGCGACGCCGGTCCCTGGGAGATCAGGTCGCGCAGGTCGGTGGCGTTGAGCCCCATCTTCGCCAGCCGCTTGATGGCGGCCGCCCACTTCTTCGCTGTGGCGACGGCGCCGCCGCGCTGCTGGATGAGCTGGTCGACCGACCCGAACCCGGCCCCCTGCCCCAGGGTGGACAGCGACCCGGTGCCGGTGACCGTCGATGCCACCGATGCGGCGTAGTCGGCGGCGGCCTTCTTGATCTCCTTGAGCTTGTCCTTGGCCTTGTCCAGGGCGTCGTTGACCCGGTCCTGGGCCTTGCCGTTCTTGACCAGCGCGGCGTACTGGCCGCGCAGGTGGGCGAGCACCGCCTTCTCGCGGGCCGCCTCCTTCTTGGCGTCCTTGAGGTTGATCCGCTTCTTGATCAGGGCGGTGATCTTGCCCAGGGACTTCTTGACGCCGTCCTCGCCGTCGGTGAACCCGGCGATCAGGCCGGTGATGATCGAGCGGCCGGCCGGACGCAGGAGGATCTTGTCCTTCTTCGGCGGGCCCTTCCAGGAGGTCAGCTTGCCGGTGAGTTCTCCGAGCTTGCCCTGGACAGCCGAGAACTTCGAGGTGATGCCGTTGATGAACCCCTGGATCAGCTCGGCCCCAGCGCTGTAGAGCAGGGAGCCCAGCGAGCCCAGTGCGGACTTGATCTTGCCCGGGATGGACCGCACGACCGAGACCGCCGCCTCGAGCTTCGATCGGACCGCGGACTCGATCTGCCCGAACCATCCGCGGACCTTCCCGACGATGGCGGCGATGGTGTTGAAGTAGGCGGCCACGGCTCGGATGCCGGTGGAGACGACTGCCTTGACCGCGCCGATGTAGGTGGAGACGACCGCCTTGACGGCCGACCAGACGGCCGAGGTGACCGCCTTGACCTTGTTCCAGTGCTTGGCGGCCAGGAGGGCGACGGCTGCGAGGGGTCCGCCGATCAGGACGATGATCAGCTTCCAGTGACTCTTGATGAAGTCGACCACGAACGAGACGGCGGCGGAGACGACCTTCTTGATGACGCTGAAGGTCTTGTCGACGATGGCGCGGAAGGTGTCGGACTTCTTGTAGGCGATGACGAACGCGGCGACCAGGGCGGCGATCGCGACGACTACCAGGCCGATGGGGTTGGCGGTCATGGCCACGTTGAGAGCCCACTGGCCGACCGCAGCCGCCTTGGTCGCTGCGCCCATGGCCACGGTGGCTACGCGCTGGGCGACCAGGCCGACAACGGACCGGGCGCGGGTGGCGACCCCGACGTTCTCGGCGGCCGTGGTGCTGATGGTCGCACCGGTCAGCTCGGCCCGGGTGGCGATCAGCGCCTTGTTGGACGCGACCAGCTGGCGGTTGACGACGACCTCGGCGATCTTGGTCGGCACCGAGAGGACCGCGGCCGCGTTGGCGGCGACCTGGGCGGCCTTGACGGCGACGAACCCGGCGGCCAGGAACGGCAGCGCCTTGGTCAGCAGGTCGATGTGGTCGGCGGCGAACCCGATGACGACCGAGGTGACGCTGAGGAGGTCGGTGAACGACGGCAGCGACTGCGAGGCCTGCTTGACGGCCGGGCCGACCTTGGCGAGGTTCTTGGCGATCTCGGCGTACTGGGAGCCGGTGCCGCCGCCCTTGCTCGAGGTCAGGTTGCTCAGGGCCGCCGGCAGCCCGGCGAGGGCCCGGGAGAGCTTCGGCGCGTACTTGTCGGCCAGGGTCGAGATGAACGGCAGCACCTGCTTGTTGCCGACGGCGACCAGCTGGGTCATGGCCGGCAGCAGGGCGCGGCCGATCTTGACCTTGATGTTCTCCCACCCGGCGCCGAGGATCTGCTGCTGCTCTGCGAGGGTGCCGGTCTGCTTGGCGAACTGGCCCTGTGCGTCCTTGGACTGCTTCATCAGCAGGTTGGTGGTGGCCTGCTGCTGGGCCTGGCGCTGCTGGGCGATCGTGAGCTTGTTGAACTCTGTGGTCGACTTCACGTGCGCGACGCGCTGCGCCTCGACGTTGATCGTCGACTGCTTCAGCGATATGCCGTACTGCTCCAAGGGGTCGAACTCGCCCTTGTACGCCGAGGTGAGGGCCTCGACGGCCTGGGTGGCGGTGCCGCCGTACATCGCGGACAGGTCGGCGCCGAGCTTGACCATGCGGCGGGTCTTCGGCGCCAGTTGGTCCATGGCGACGCCCTGGTTCTTGAACAGGGCGCCGAGGAGGTTGGAGTTCTCTCGGTAGGTGTTGGCCGACAGACCGAACTTGGTGGCCGCATCACGGGAGGTGCGGATGACCTTGCGTGACCAGCGGCCGAAGATGGCCTGAGACGCACCGAGGGACTGCTGGGCGTCGGAGGCCGCCGAGATCGACGCCTTGCCGAACCGGACCGCTGCGACGGTCGCGACGCCGAGGCCTGCGGCGAGCGCGACTCCGGCGACCCGGCCGGCCTTGCGGACCCGCACGCCCATGCCGGCGGCGTTGGCCGAGACCGAGGTGATGGCCCGGTTGGCATTGGACGCGTCCGCCAGGATGGAGATCCGGATCGGGCCTGCCACCGGTCACCATCCCTTCTTCTTCGCGTCCGTCGCGGCCTTGCTGAACTGCTCTCGTTCCAGTCGCGTGAGCGACCGGTAGACCTCGGGGGTCTGGCCGGTCATGAAGCACCAGAGGCCGAGGTCGTACGCCCTCAGTCGGAGGGCGCGGAGTCGTTTCCCGACGGGGTCTCCGGGTGCTCGGGGTCCAGCTCGGGCTCGTCGTCGGCGAAGTAGGTGTTGGCGTCGCGCAGGGCCATCTCCATGGCGGCCTGCTTGGCCTGGTCGTCGCTCTTGCCGCCGCGGCGGAGGTCGACGAACACGAGCGCCCGGAGGGCCTTGACGCCCTTGGTCTCGGAGTCGGTGTAGATGTCGATCCCGAAGTGCTTCTCGATCGCGATCTCGTCGAAGCCGGTGAGGCTCTCGGCCATCTCCTCGGCGGTCATGGGGCTGGTGCTCATCGGAAGTGGTGCTCCTTGATCTGGTCGTTGATGGCGTCCTCGAAGATCGAGACGGCGTCGGGCAGGACGTCGGCTTCGCCTTCCTGCATGTACTGAGCGGGTGCGATGTTCCGAGCGGGCCAGCCGTAGTTGATGACGCCGGCGTAGTCGGTGCTCGCGGTGACGACCGCGGCCTTGCGGGACTGCCGGCCGGACACTCGGCCGGCGAGGCGCCCGGACCGTCGAGGTGTGTGCCTCTCGACGGCCCGCGCACCGCGCTCTGCGATCTCCTCCAGGGCGTCCTTCGGCTCGTCGACGTAGACCCCGACCTCGCGGAGCGCCCGGGTGACGTCTGCGAGGTTGTCGACCTCGATCGACAGCCCGTCCATGGGGTCCTCTAGACCCCGAAGACGTCGACGGTGACCGACGTGACAGCGGAGTAGGTCCAGGACACCCGGCCGGTGGTGAGGCTGAGGAACCTGGTCGTGTCGGTGATGGCCAGGACCCGCTCGGCGCCGGCCGGTACCGATACCTGGACGTCGGCGTTGAAGGACTGCGCCTGGTCAGGGCCAACGCTGTTGACGTCGTCGAGGGTGACCGTGATCGCCGACCCGCCGCCGTTCTTGACTCGGATCGCGAGCCGCTGGCGGGAGTCCGTGGGGACGCAGTAGTCGCCGGTCGCGTCCGCGGCCGCAGCGACCGGGGTCTGGACGAGGCCCGTGAGGATGGTCCGCTGGGTCGCCATCAGCTGGTCACCTTCGTGGGCTTGGCCGAGAAGACCCACTCGCACTCGAAGGTCCACCGCGAGGTGGTCGAGGCGTCGGCGTCTCCACCGATCAGCGTGCCGTCGGGCTCGGTGATCGTGACGTTGCCGGAGTAGTGCGGCTGCGTCGGAGAGGCGGTGGAGTTGCCGTACGGCTTCACGAGCGCGGCGACCGAGCTGCCTGCCGCCGACCAGACCTTGTCCCAGATCGTCCCGGTGGTGAGGTCCTGCAGGCCGGTGAACTTCAGCCTGTACTCGCGCGCGCCGCCGGCGGCGGCCTCGGCGAACGTGGTGACGTCAGACTCAGCAGCCTGCGAGGTGATCTCGCAGTTGCTGACCTGCGCCGTGTAGTCGGTGCCACCGATCGTCAGCACGAGCTGGCGGGTGCCCAATGCGGTCATGTCATTCCTCCCGGAACCCGTTGATGAACGCCGCCAGCACGGTCGTGCCGTCGACAAGGTGAAGCTGTTGAGGTGTTGCTGAGCGGATCGCCATGAGCGGCCGAAGGGCCGCAACGAGAGCCGGAACCTTCTGCTCGAAGAAGGCTTCAGCCGTCGCCATGTCCTGGCCGAGGCAGACGACGACGTTCCAGTGGACGACGGCGCCAAACCGATCCGGGAACTCCTGGCGCTCCAGTCGGACGCACGCCTGCCCGATGGACGTGAGCTGTACGTACGTCGGGCTGCACGAGATGCCCTCGACCCCAGAGGCCGCGGTCGCGAGCTCGGCTCGGACTTCGGCGCTCATCCGACCAGCACCTTGCGGTAGGGCTGTTCGAGACGACGGATCTCGGGGTCTGTCGTGGATAGGCGGGCGGCGCCGACCTCGGTTGCCTGCATCCCGAGGGGAAGGCCGCGGCGGGCCAGGTTGACCGCGACCCGCCGGCAGAGCGCTTCGCGGAGGTCGTACGCGGGCTCCTCGGTGGGATACCGGCATCGGGCGTCTTGAGCGGCGCCCTCGGCCCGCAGAGCCAGTTCCAGGTCCTCGTCAGACCACGCGGCGACGCTGGCACCGAGGTAGTTCCGGACGTCTGTCACTGTCACGCCCTGGTTTACGCCAGGCACCGTGCACGTGAAGACCAGCACGTCCTCTTCGGGCCCCAGTATCGAAGCGCTGATGGAGTAGGTGCCACTCCCTCGCGTGAACGGCTGAGTCAGGTACATCTCCTGGTCACCGTCGAGACCATGCGACGGGATCTGGATCTGTGTGGTGGTCGGTTCACCGCGTGGCCAGGTGACCTCCAACGTGATGTCACCGACGAGGTCATCAAGGTCACCGATCACGCGGAAGCCGAACTCCCACGGGTCCTCGAAGGACATCGTGACGTCCAGCGGGGTCAGCGCTTCAAGTGTGGCCATGACGAGGTCCTCCTCTCCGGTGTTTCAGCTGGTCGTGGTGAACGGGTGGCGCTGCTGGAAGAACTCCTCCAGCTCAAGCAGTGCGATTGCCCGCTCAACGGAGCGGCAGTCGCGGCAGGTGTCGTGCTGGACCTTCCGCCCCAGGTCGATCCCGCAACGTCGGCACGGCCACGGGTCCAGGCGGACCTGTCGACGGCTTACGTTGGCGCCGGTGACGACGCGGGCGGGGCTGGTCATGGAGTCGCCGCAACCACGAGCCCGCCGGCGATGTGGATCCCGGGCCGGTCGAGCACGTAGAGCGCCCGGCCACCGGCCGCGTAGACGGTCCGCTTGGTGCCGTCGGGAAGCTCGACAGCGACTTCGCGGGCGTCTTCGTCGACCTCCAGCTCGACCGTGGTCCCGACTGCGGCGGTGAGGTTCGGCGCGGGCCGCGGCTTGGGCTGGCTGGCCTTCTTCGCGGTGGCCTTCTTCGCGGTCGTTTCGCGCTGCGCCATCAGGTCTCCTTGCTCGTGCGGACGTACTTGCTCTCGTCCTTGGGCTCGTGCAGGTCCCAGCGACCGTCGGCCGGCCGGACGTTGCCCTGGTCGTCGTGGGCGCGCTTGCCCTTCCGCTCCTCAGCGGAGGGCACCTGCCGGCTGTCTCCGTCCACGACGGCCCGGCGCTGCCGGCGGGCCATCAGCTGTCCGCCGTCGTGTAGTCGATCGGCTTCACGTCGGAGTCACGCAGGCACGCGGTCGCCGAGTAGCCCCAGATGGCCATGTCGACCGACTTGACCTGGTACTCGAACACGAACTTCTTCGGCGTCGAGGCCCAGGCCCACACAGAGGACGGCACGAAGTTGTACGACTTCTTGTCGTTGCCGGTGCCGAGGGCCCAGGCGGCGCGGATGTTCTGGTTGCCCAGCTGCACCCGGTCGAAGCCGCCCGAGACGGTGCCCTGCGCGTTGGTGGGACCCAGGATCGGGAGCAGCTTCCGGCCGGCCGAGTCCTTCGCGGCGACCAGCGCCGGGAACAAGTTGCCATCGGCGACGAAGCCGGTGAACCGGTTCCCGCCGCGGACGAACTGCAGGCCGGCGAAGTACGCCGTGAGGGCATCGACGAGTGCCGAGTCGACGGCACTGGCCAAGTTCAGCTCGGCCGTCGCGATGCCGTTGAGAAGCGTCGCGATCTTCGCCTCGATCGCCTCGTAGTAGGCGTTCAGCATCTCGGCCCAGATGATCTGGTCCGCCTGCGGCGACCCGCCCTGGTCGAGGACCTCGCGGTTGATCTCGATCTTGCCCGAGGTGGGCGTCGGGGTGATCGTCTGGATCGTCGCCGAGAACGAGCCCGGGGTCGGCTCGGTCCCCTGGGTGTGCGCGCCGACCAGGCCGGAGGCCGACGAGAACTTCGGCACCGTGAACGGGGTGACGTCGTCGACGACTCCGGTCGACACCGACTCCCACAGCGGACGGGAGTACTGCAGGTTCGGCACATACAGGTCGGGGCGGTTGCGGGTCGGGTTGAGCGAGCTCACGTTCGAGGTGGTGACCGCGAACGCTGCGAACTCCTCGCCGAACTCCTCGAGCCGCTGCCGCGCCTCGCTGTCGCCCTGCTGCGCCGACCGCATATCCGCGACGAACGAGTGCTCGGCCTTGACGCCGTCGAAGCGGTACGGCGACGGCTCGGTGACCTCGAACTGGGTCCCGCCGGCCGAGACGACCTCGCGCTCGCCCTGCGGGCGGGCCAGGTCCGAGAACCCCTGGAACATCGCCTTGCGGATCTCGGTGGCGAGGTGGGTGGCGTCGAACTTCAGCTCGCCGCTCTCGCCCTCGAAGGTGCCGGTGCGGGCGTCGTCGAACGAGGGCGCCGGCGTCAACGAGATCTCCATCAGCGGGACGTCGACGGCGAACTGAATCCCGTCGCGGGTCTGGAACCGGCCGCCGCGGCCAAGACCGATCGAGAGGCCGTCGAGGACGCCGTCCTCGGCCAGGGACAGGATCCGGTCACCCTCGGCGCCGCGGGCAACCTGGAACTCGGCGTAGAGCCCGTCCTCGCGGTCGTCGAGTTGGGTGGCGAACCCGATGGCCTGGTTCTTGTCGTGCTGCACCCACAGCTTCACCCGCTTCGGGTCGGCGAACTTCAGCGACCCCTTGGAGAAAGTGAACTTCTGGCCATTGCTGACGCCGACCTTGCCGTAGGGCACGGCCAGGCCGCGGATGACGCGCTTCTCGGTGTCGACCGAGAACTCGTCGGCGGCCGGCGGGGCGTCGAGCACGAGACTCGGGCCGGCGTCGAAGGTGATGTGGATCGGCTCGGGCGCCGCGAGTGACGGGGTCACGTTGGTCTCCTTGGCTGTCGTCGTGCTGTCGGGCTTGGTGGACAGGGCGGGCTTGCCCTCGAGCTTTCGGACCTCGTCGGCTCCGTCGATGGCGCCGACCTCGATCCCGGCCTTGTAGGCCTGGTAGCGGCTGAGCGCGTCAGTGCGGAGGAACGCGTCGAGGTCGAACCGGACAACCGAGCCGCGCGGGGTCACGTCGCCCATCGAGAGCCGATCCTCGATCGCGGCGCGGTAGCCGCCCAGGGTGAAGTCGATGAACGCCTTGCGGCGGTCGTACTGGTTGGCGTAGGTCCGCGAGGTGGTCGAGACGCCGAGCTCTTCAGGGTCGACACCGGCGATTCGAGCGATCTCCAGCACGGCGTGCTGACGCTGGTCCGCGAGTTCCAGCTGCTCGGGGTTGAAGGCCGCGGCGTTGTACTTGACCGCGGCGGGGATGTACGCCGTCGAGCGCGCTTGGCGAGCCGTAGCCCACGGGTCCAGAAGCTTCTCGCGGAGCTCCTGCTCGTCCTCGAACGGGTCCACTTCATCGACGGGCGTGAAGAAGTCGCCGGGAGGCGCGCCTTCGGCGTACCGCTGGGCGGCCTTGTCGAGGATGAGGCACTGACGGATCGCTCGTGCGCCGGCGACCAGCAGTGGGTCGTTCGGGGAGTCGAACCGGATCAGCTCGGTGTCCTTGGGCCACTCGTCGGCGATGCCGCGGTGGCCGTCGAGGGTCACGTGGACCCGGCCATCCTTCTGCACGTCCACGGAGCGGGGGTCGAGGCGGATCACCTGGGCGGGGAAACCGCGCCAGTCGAAGCCGACGATCTTCCACCACGCGATGCCCTCGTAGAGCAGGTCCTCGGCGAGCCGCGTCATGGTTACCGATCGCGGCACGTCGCGCTCGGGCTGCTGCAGCCACGACGTCGCCTCGATCGTGAGGTCGGGCTTCACCACGTTCAGCGGGAGCGTGCCCAGTGACCCGGCGATCAGGTCACGGGACCGCTTCACGGCCGGGACCTGGGTGGCCTCGCGCCGCGAGACCCGCGGCGCCGGCGACACCGGGGAGGCGTACGACGTGAGTCCGAAGACTTCGGGTGGGACCGACTCGGCGTCCACTGCGAAGGTCACGTCCGCCGAGTCGGTCTCCAGGGCAGCCGCGACGACAGGGTCCCGATGACCCGTCAGCAGCGACCTGAGCACACCCACGCGGCGAACGTAGGAACGGACGGTGTCAGGCGGTGGCCGCTGTCGGGAGAACGACACCTGGCTTGCGTGAACGTGCCAAGCGGCTTCTCTCTATAGCCCAAACCGCCGCCTTGACCGCATCGGCTCGGCCGGTGGACGCCATGCGTGGGCCGTCAGCTCCAGGCAGGGTGCGAAGCGTGAGGACCTGCCCACCGAGGTGCTGACCACCGTCGTGTCGTAGGACACCCTCGGAGATGAGCCGACTGAGGACCTGGACGGCGCCGATCACCCGCGCCTCACCCTTCCGCTTCCGCACACCCTTCAGCGCCACGTGATCCATGAGGCCGGCGCCGACTGTGACGACGGCGCGGCACCCCGATTCCTTGAGGGCGGCCACCGCGGACTCCATGTCGGGGTGGTCCGAGACGCTGACGATCGACCGACCGGCGTCCTTCCATGCGAGCGCGAGGCTGACACCCTCGGCGTACCACGACTCGATCGCGGCCGCGTCAGGCCGGATGAACGGGACCTCGGCGGCGAGGGTGTTCCACGCTTCCGAATCGACAACGCCCTGACCCCGAAGGGCTCGACGCTCGCGCAGCCGCCACACGTTGCCGTACTGGGCGAGGAAGCCCTGCATTGGGTCGGGGTCGTCGGCTTCGGGGTCGGACTCCCCTGCCAGCGCCTTGGCGAACTTGCTGGCAATCATCCGCCGGCGGTCCTCGGACCAGTGCGGCGACGCGGCACGCCACGCGGTCTCGTCGCCCGCATCCGAGCCGGGCGGCATCGACCAGATCAGCACCAGCGTCTCGCCGTCGTCGACGGCCAACGCCTCGGTGATCCGGCCACGCATCAGCGAGGTCGCGCGCCGGTGCGCGGTCGAGGTCAGTACTAGCTGCGGGCTCTCGCGTTCGAGCATGGTCGGTTCCAGGTCGTCGTCGATGCTCGCCGGGGGTACGTCCCACGCCTCGTCGCACAGAGCGAGGCAGGCGTCGTACCCGGTCGTCGAGTCCTTGCTGCGGGCCACCCAGCGGTTGACACCGCGGTACGACACCTCCGGCTCCGTCATCCCCCGCTTGATGTCCCACTCGTCGCGTGGAGCAGCCCACGCCCACGCCTTGCGCATCACCTCGCGAACAATCGCCAAGTCCTTGCCGGTGTGGAGGACCAGCTGCTCCGGTTCGAACATGTCCGGTCCGTTCGCGAGGCGCCACAACGCCATTCCCCGCAGCCGAACTGACTTCCCGATCCGCCGGGGCCCGGACTCAAGGACAACCCGCCAACACAGGGTGCCGTCTTCACGGTGCTGGAGCTGCAGGACGATCGCGAGCTTCTGCCACCATCGCAACCGCAGCGGTCGCCCCCGCTCGACGATGTTGGACTCCATCCACTCGATCGCCTCGGGCCCGAAAGTGCCCACCGCATCGGGGTGAACGCTCGACACCCACAGCGGCGGGGCCGCGTCCTCCGGAACCTCCAGGTACGGCGTGAGCCAATCAGGCGGATCTCGGCAGAGATCGGTCCACGACAGGCCCGCCCGGGCCTCCACGGGGTCTTCGTTGGTCCCGTGTGTGTGTGCCGGAAGGCGCGGGGGTTGTCCGTCGTGATCGTGGTGGGGAAAAGAGCCGTTGATGGCTTCTCGGGCGCCTTCGGCTCGGGCTTTCTCGATGACGGCGGCCTGGGCGGAGGCGTCGGAGCAGGCTCGGTGTTCGGGTTGCCAGTTGGCTACGTCCCAGGTCAGGTCGGGTCGAAGGGTGCGGCTGATCTTGTGACCGACCACCCACGGGGTGCGTCCGTCAACAACCTGGTCGCAGCGTCCGCACTTCATGGGTAGCCATGTCGCGACGATCGCTCGTGCGGCTTGTACCTTGCGACCCGACCAGGTGGCGGTCAACGTCCGTCCCGGTGGATTGCGGGGCATGGTGCGTTGGGGTCGCAGCGTGGGAGGACCAGGCACCGGGCCGAGGACGCGGGGTGGAGCCAGCCTTCGCGGACGGCGGTGGCGATGGCTCGGCTGACCGCTGGTCCGCCCTGGTCGAGGACCTTGGTCAGTTCGCCTGCGGTGAGTGGAGCGTGGCCGCTGGGGCGCGCGTGGGCTTCGGCGTACGACGCCACGCGGAGCCAGAGTCGTTGGCGTCGGTCGCGGTAGCGCGACACCCACACGTCCTCGACGGGGCCGGCCGTCATGGCTTCTGCCCTCGGGCTGCGGCCACGAACGTGGCGAGGTCGCGTGGTGTGCGGAACCCGAGCTCGGTTGCGAGTTCGTCACGGCCGCGGCGTCGGCCCTTGCCGAGGTAGCCCTTGGCGATCTGCGACAGCTTGGCGCGTGTGATGTGGACGATCTCGGAGTCGTCGGCTGCGTTGAGGCGTACGACCTTCGTCTGCTGCCTGGGAGTGGCAGTCGAGTGCTGGTTGATGTCAGGGGTCTGGAACAGGCCGGTCATGCGATCGCCTCGGCCTTCAACGTGTGCGAGTACAGCCAACCTGCGAGTTCGACGTCGTCGAGCTTGGTGGCCCAGACGTCGGGGTGGCGGATGCCGTCGGCCTTCATGTCGAACCAGACGACGGCGGGGTCGAGGGTCTGGTGCTCGACGGCGATGAGGCGGCTGGAGAGCGCGGCGAGGCGGCCGAGCGGGATGCCGTGGTCCGCCGCCGACCCCGTAGTTGCGCCGACACCCGACGCGTCAGCGGCGGTCGGCGCTTGGTCTTGGTTCTTTAGCGGCAGTTCTAGGTCTCCGTGCTCGGTGTCAGTGCTTTCTAGAAGCGCCTGGGAATCCGACGACTGGATATCCGACGACTGGGAAACCGACGCCTGGATACCCGACGCCTGGGAATCCGTCTCCGGTGAATCGAGCACCTCTGTGACCGTCGACCACCGCCCGGTCGTGTTGTCCTGGACGTGCCGCCGCATCAGGTATCCGGCGCGCTCGAGCTCCTTCAGCGCCGTCCGGACGGCATCCCGACCCTCAGGTCGGTTGCGCGCGAGTCGGGTGCTGTCGGTCTCCCACCCGTCGGGCCGCGAGAGGAGATAGGCGAGGACGCCGAGCGCGCGAAAGGAGAGGTCGGCGTTCTCGATCAGCTGGTTGTCGAGGACTGTGAATCGGTCGGGTCGGCGCTGGCGGATGATCTTCATGCGACCTCCCCCGGTGCGCTTGTGCGTACACGTGAATGGTCGACGGCGAGAAGCGCGGTCAGACGGTCAAGCTGCTCCGAGGTGAGCGGCGGAGCGCTCGCGGCGACGTGTTCGACGTACTCGTCGAGTCCCTGTGAAGCCTGGGTAGGCATGACGAACTCCCATGTGGGTGATCGTCATGGGGCCCATTCCAAGACGGGGTTCCGCGGCTTCCGCGGGGCTGTGGCCGATCCTAGACGACCCCATCCGACGCAGGCGGCAGGAACACGCGCCGCCATCGATCGTCGGTCACAGCCCGGTCGAAGACTGCCCCGAGCGCAGCCGGGTCAAGGGAAGCGTACGGCTGCTCGGGCGTCCAGTGATCGCTACATCGCCACCACAGGCGCGTGAGCGCGTTTGGCTTCATCAGGACCGAGTACGCGACCGGTTTCGGGAGCCGCGGAGCTGGGTCATTGACCATCACCGGCGGGTTCTTCTTCACTCGGGTTGAGTTGAAGGCCTCGAAGAGGGACAGGTCGTCGTCGACGACCTCGGGCGGGAGCCGAAGCAGACGGTCGAGCTGCTCCCAGAGAGGCCGGTCCGGGCCACGACGGTCCGCCGACACAGCAGGGATCATCGCGAAGTACAACGGCCCTTCGGGCGTCTCGAAGACCCTTGCAACCTCGCGGCCGTGCGGGTGAGGACAGCGCACGACAACGCGCGGCTTCACCGATGTCGATCGCTCGGCGCTCTGTGCGAAGCCGCGAGCCATGTGGCCCAATCCGATCACCAGCCGGAGGTCCTGAACCTGGGACTGGAAGATCTCTTCGGGGTCTTTCACGAGGATGCGCCCTTCCATCCGATTCGGACCGACTGCGGGTCGAAACCGGGCCCGCGCCGGGTGACCCGGTCGATCGCAACTTCCATGCCGATGGTCTCCAGGACGGCCCGGCGCTGGGTGACCGTCATGCCCTCCCAGCGCTCGACAGCAGTCGGGCCGGCCAGCGCACGGAGCGTGTCAAGGTCAAGCATCCGGGTTGCCGAGCGGCGTGCCCGTTCTGCGTCGTCAATCCGCGGCTGGAGCCGAGCTGTGATCCGGCCGAGCTGGCGGTCGGTGATCTTGCCGTCGGCGTACTGGTCCGCAGCGGCGTCGAGGCGTCGGCGTAGATCTTCGGCCACCTCGGCCTGGCGGCGGGCCTCGTCGTCGTCGCCAAGCAGCCACGCAAGGGCGTCATCACGAGACAGGCGAGCGATCACGACCTTCCCGACGAGTTCGTCGACGGCAGCCTGGGAGCGTCCGACGCAACCCTTCTCGGCGCACAGGTACAGCGGACGGTGCACGCCGTACCTGCTGTTGCCCTTTGTGCCGACACGCAGGAAGCCGCCACAGACCCCGCAGGAGCCGATCCCCCAGGTCAGCAGGTGCCGACGGGCCCCGGGCCGCGCCACGCTGTTCTGGCGCCGCTCAGGGGCCGCCAGAACGGCCGTGAGGCGCTCCCAGTCGGCACGGTCGACCAACGGTGGCCACGCGCCCTCGTACACCGTCTCTGTGGAGCGCCCACGGTGGTGCACGCGCAGCGCGACGTTCGCCGGCCGGGTCGCGATCTTCTTCACCGAGGTCTTGCCCCACCGGTCCCCGGCCGGAGCCGGCACGCCGCGGACGTTCAGATCGTTGGTAAGGCTCAGGAGGGACTCGCCCGAGAGGAGCCGGCGAGTGATCTCCTGGACGATCGCGGCCTGCTCCGGGTCGACGGCGTACGTCGCTGACGATCCGGCTCCGACCTTCGTCCAGCCGTAGCCCAGACCGCCGTTGGGGCGACCGCACCTCGCGCGATCCGCGGCGGCGGCGGCGACGCGTTCGGCCTTGACCTCGCTCTCCATGCTGTCGAACTCTCCGAGGAGCCCGGCCTGCCCGCGGCCGTACGCGGTCGACAGGTCGAAGCTGACGCCGCGCACCGCGATGATCCCGACCCGTTGACGGCCGAAGAGCTCGATGGCGTCCGCGCGCTCGCGTCGGTTGCGGACGAGGCGCGACGTCTGCCAGACCACGACGTGGGACACGGCGCCGGACCGCACCAGGTCGAGGACCTTCGCGTAGCCGGGCCGGTGCCCGCCCTTGGCGGCCGACAGGTCGTTGTCGGTGATCTCGTCAACGATGTCCCAGCCGCGGCCCACAGCGAGGGCGCGGCACTCCTCGAGCTGGCGGCGAACGCCGGAGGCCTCTCCGGTGGTGTCCTCGCTGATCCGGGCGTAGAGGACGACCTGCACACCCGCGTCTATGTTCACCTTTCAGACTCTACGCTCTTCCCCGGCGGCGTCGGCAACACCTTCGGCGACGCCGCCGCGTTCACCCAGCTGATCGACGAGGTGGAGACCAAGGTCTTCGGGCGGCTGCCGGACGACACCTGGTTCTACCCGGGGCACGGCGGCGACTCCACCCTCGGCGTCGAGCGGCCCGCGCTGCCGCAGTGGCGCGAGCGGGGTTGGTGACGCGGCCGCGCTGACCGGGCGGGCATCTCAGCCGAAGGCGGGCCACCCGCCGTCCAGGCCGCGCCGCGGCGTGAGGCCCGGCTCGGCGATCGGCGGCAGGCGGTCGAACATCTGGAGCTCCACCGGGTCGGCCGACCGGCTCCCCCAGTCCACCAGGCCCTCCAGGCCAGCGACGAGGACGGGGTCCACGGGCCAGGGCGCCCCGTCCAGCGAGATCGGCTCCGGGTCCGACATCAGGCCGGCGACGTCGGGCGCGGACGGGACCGCCGGCAGCACCGGCACCGTGTCCCGGGCCAGCCGGGCGAAGACCTCGAGGCTCGCGGGGTCCGGCGCGGTCCCCGCGTCGAGGTGGTCGAGCAGCATGTCCTCGGCCAGCCCGGCGTCGACCACCGCGACCAGCTGGGCGCTGCCGTGGACCCTGGCCCACCGCCACATGGTGCGCGCCGACATCCGTCGTGCCGCCGACCGGTCCATCACCCGGGCGACCGCGCTGAGCGGGACCGACTCCGCCAGCAGCAGGTTCTCGACGTCGAAGCGCGAGACCCGGTCGGGGTTGACGTGGAGCTGGTGCGACCGGCGCTCCGCCTCGCGCCGGCGGACCCGTCCCCGGCCGGCCGGGCGTGTCGCCACGCCCACCACCGTCCACCCGAGCAGGGTCACCGCGATCAAGCACAGTCCGAGAATCATGGCTCGTCCTCACTGCCGGCCCCTGGGGACGGGACGACGAGGTCGAGGCGCCGTACCGGACCGGGGGTGTCCATTGTTGGCTTGGCGGCACCCTTCCCCGGCCCCGCCTCACCTACGCCTGGGTCGCCCGCACGACTGGACCAGTGGCATGGACCAGTGGTCGCGCGCCCGTCAGTGGTAGGTCACCCGGACGACGTCGGTGACGGGCAGCGACTGGCACCCCAGGCGGATGCCGTCGGCGATGTCCTCCTCGTCCAGGACGTCGTTGTGGAGCATCTTGACCTCGCCCTCGAGCAACCGCACGGCGCATGCCGAGCACTCCCCCTCGCGGCACGAGTACGGCGCCTTCACTCCCTTGGCCTCGAGGTGCTCCAGCAGCGTGGTGCCGGGCGCCCAGTCGTCGAAGCGGTGCACCTCGCCGTCGAGCTCGGCCTCGAGCCGGACCGGGGCCTGCGGGACGTCCGGCGCGTCGACGGCCTCGCCCGGGTCCGCCTCGTCGCGCTCCGCGTCCTCGATCTCGTGCTCCGCGACCTCCCGCTCGTGCAGGTCGCCGAAGGGGTTGCCGCCGAGCGACACGAACTTCTCCTGGTGCCGCCGCTCGCGCGGGAACTCCAGCTCGCGCAGCGCCGCGACCGCCAGCTTCATGAACGGTGCCGGGCCGCACACGAACGCGTCGTACGACGTGAACGCCGACGCGAACGCGCGCACCTGGTCCTGGCTGGGCAGCCCCTGCACGGACTCCAGCCAGTGCACGACCTGCAGCCGCTGCGGGTGCTCGGCGGAGAGCCGGGTCAGCTCCTCGGCGAAGATGACCGATCGCTCGTCCCGGTTGGCGTAGAACAGCACGATCCGGCCCGAACCCTCGGCGAGCGCGGTGCGGGTGATCGACATGACGGGGGTGATGCCGCTCCCCCCGGCCAGCAGCAGCAGGTCGGCGTCGAGCGAGGCCGGCGTGAAGATGCCGCTCGGCGGCAGCACCCGGATGGTGTCGCCCACGCGCAGGTGGTCGCACACCCAGTTCGACGCGTAGCCGTCGACGGTGCGCTTGACGGTGATCGTGAGGGGGCCGGCGCCCAACGGGCTGCTCGACAGCGAGTAGCACCGCGCGGCCACACCGGTGAGGTCGCTCGGGACCGCGAGGGTCAGGAACTGCCCGGGCCGGTAGCGGAACTGCTCCTCGGCCCCCGCGGGGACGCCGAAGGAGATCGAGCGGGCGTCGTCGGTCTCCTCGACGACGTCCACGACCTCGAGCTCGAAGGACTCCTCTGCCATGCGATCAGTAACCGTCCTCGGCGCCGATGGTGACGCGACCCTCCCGGACGGCGGCCTCGATGCTCGCCATCATCCGCGGGCACGCGGGGTGCGACGCACGCAGCCCGTGCCGCCGGGACAGCTCCGGGCACTGGTCGCGCGCGTCCGCCGTCCACTGGATGGAGGTGTGGTGCTCGCTGTTCTTCTTCACCCCGACCGTGGCCAGGCAGTCGAGGCAGGCGACCTCCACCAGCCGGGCGGAGGTGTAGAGGCGCTGGTCCTCGAGGGTCTCCGGGCTCTGCGGCACGAACGACGCCATCGGCTCAGGTCCCCGTCATGATCTGCTGCGACGAGGGGTCCGCCGGGCCGCCCTCCGCCTCGCGACGGCGCAGGTTCTCGGCGACCTCCTCCTGCCAGAACTCGTTGGCCTTGGTCGTGTCGACCTCGAACTCGAAGCGGTCGGTCATCTCCGGCGTCACGTCGGCCCTGTCGACGTAGAACTGCTCGTACCACCGGCGCAGCTGGTAGACCGGCCCGTCCTCCTCGCAGAGCAGCGGGTTCTGCACCGGCGCCTTGTTCAGCCAGATGTGGACGTCCTGCTCGAAGCCCTCCTTGAAGGTCTCGGAGTAGCGCCGGCCGATGTACTGCGCCGTCTCCTCGTCGACACCCTCGGGCTTCTTCACGCACACGCCGTACTGCAGCTTGAACGAGCTCTGGCTCGTCGGCACGTGGCAGTTGATGAGGATGACCTCGGTCTCGAAGCCCTTGTAGTCCACGTGGAGCCAGTTGATCATGTACGACGGCCCGTAGTAGGTCGCCTCGGACTTCAGCACCAGGTTCGCGTCGCCGTACCCGCTCCCGCCGACATCGGGCCGTCCGCGCGACTCCATGAACTGGGTCGCCGTGTGGCCCTCGAAGACGTTGCGGAACGAGGTCGGGAAGGCGAAGTGGATGTAGAAGAAGTGCGCCATGTCCACGACGTTGTCGATGATCTCGCGGCAGTGCGCGGTCGGGACGTCGAGCACCTCCCACGTCCAGTCGGTGTAGGCGTCGGTGCCCACGCCCGGCAGCTCCGGGGGCAGCACGTCCAGGTCGGCCTCGCTGCCCTCGGCGTCGTGCCAGACCAGGACCTGGCCGTTGCGCACCACGACCGGGTAGCGGTGCGTGCGGGCGCGCAGCGGGACCCGCCGGGCGTACGGGATCTGCTTGCACCGGCCGTCGCCGCCCCACCGCCAGTCGTGGAAGGGACAGGCGATCTCGTCGCCCTTGACGGTGCCCTGGGTCAGGTCGCCGCCCATGTGCCGGCAGTAGCCGTCGAGCACCTGGATCTCCCCCTGGGAGTCGGCCCAGACGACGAGCTTGCCGCCGAAGGCCTCGACCGCGTGGGGGGTGCCGTCGCGGAAGGCGTCGACCAGCCCGAGGCAGTGCCACCCGCGTGCGAAGCGCTCGGGTGGTGTCCCCGGGTCGAGGGTCCTGACGCTCCGTGTGTCCGTCATGGGCGTGCCTCCAGACCTGTGGACCGAAACTTAGAACAGGTTATAGTTTTCCCGGCTGTGATTCCACCCGGGGACACCCCGGCAACCTCCTCTCGAGAAAGCAGAGTCGCATGCACATCGCCCTGACGCCGGAGCAGGAGCGGCTCCGCGAGGAGCTGCGCGAGTACTTCGCCGCCCTGGTCACGCCCGAGGTCCGGGCGGGACTGTCGCCCTCCTCCGGCGAGTTCGGGGACGAGCAGGTCTACAAGGACGTCATCCGGCAGCTCGGCACCGACGGCTGGCTCGGCATCGGCTGGCCGGCGGAGTACGGCGGGCAGGCCCGGTCGATGACCGACCAGCTGATCTTCACCGACGCCGCTGCGGTGGCCGGCGTGCCGATCCCCTACCTGACGCTCAACACCGTCGGCCCGACGATCATGCGCTACGGCACCGACGCGCAGAAGGAGCACTTCCTGCCCCGGATCCTGCGCGGCGAGCTGCACTTCTCCATCGGCTACTCCGAGCCCGGCTCGGGCACGGACCTGGCCTCGCTGAAGACCCGCGCCGTGCAGGAGGGCGACGAGTGGGTCATCAACGGGCAGAAGATGTGGACCTCGCTGATCCAGTACGCCGACTGGATCTGGCTCGCCTGCCGCACCGACCCCGACCTGCCCCGGCACAAGGGCCTGTCGATGATCCTGGTGCCGGCCGACGCGCCGGGGTTCTCCTATACGCCGGTGCACACGGTCGCGGGCGTCACGACCAGCGCGACCTACTACGAGGACGTCCGCGTCCCGGTGGGCAACCTGGTCGGCGAGCTCAACGGCGGCTGGTCGCTGATGACCAACCAGCTCAACCACGAGCGGGTCGCGCTCACCTCGGCCGCGCCGCTGACCCAGTCGATCGACCTGGTGCGGCGCTGGGCGCAGGAGACCAAGGGCCCGCGCGGTGACCGGGTGATCGACGCGGAGTGGGTGCAGGTCGCGCTCGGACGGGCGCACGCCCGGACCGAGGCGCTGCGGCTGATCAACTGGAAGCTGGCAGCCGACGCCGACGCGGGCGTCGACCTCTCGCCGGCCGAGGCCTCCGCGACCAAGATCTACGGCTCCGAGCTCGCCACCGAGGTCTACCGGTCGCTCATGGAGATCGTGGGTCCGAACGCCGGCCTCACCGCCGACTCCGACGGCGCGGTCCTGCAGGGCCGGCTCGAGCGGTTCCACCGCTCGGCCCTGGTGATGACCTTCGGCGGCGGCACCAACGAGATCCAGCGCGACATCATCGGCTACGTCGGACTCGGCCTGCCCGCCCCGAAGCGATCCTGACCCTTCCGCTGGTCGAGCTTGTCGAGACCCCGCACGACGAAAGGCACCCGATGGACTTCCGGTTCACCCAGGAGCAGGACGAGGCCGCAGAGCTGGCCGCGAGCATCCTGCGCGACCGCACCGGCACCGAGCGGCTCAAGGCCGTCGAGGCCGGCGGCGACCGCTTCGACCGCGAGCTGTGGGCCGAGCTCGGGGAGGCGGGCCTGCTCGGCCTGGCCCTGCCCGAGGCGTACGACGGCGCCGGGCTCGGCCTGGTCGAGCTGTGCCGCGTGCTGGTCGAGGTCGGTCGCACCGTCGCCCCCGTCCCGCTGGTGGCACACGGCCCGGCGTCCCGCCTGCTCGCCGAGCACGGCTCCGAGGCGCAGCAGCAGCGCTGGCTGCCCGGTGCCGCGGCCGGCACGACGGTCCTCACACTGGCGCTGGCCGAGGACCTGACCTGGGCGCCCGACCGCCCGGCCACGACGGCGACCCCCGACGGTGACGGCCACCGGGTCACCGGCAGCAAGGCCGTCGTGCCCGCCGGGCCGTACGCCGACGCCTTCCTCGTGCCCGCCGAGACGTCGTCCGGGGTTGCCGTGTTCCTGGTGGAGCCGGGCGACCCCGGCGTCACCGTCGTCACCCAGCACGTCTCCGACGGCGACGCGGTCGCCCGGCTCGACCTGGAGGGCGTGACGCTGGGTCCCGACCGTCTCGTGGGCGCTGCCGACGGCGTCGCCGCGCACCGGCTGCGCCAGCTCGGGGTCCTCGCCGGCGCGGCGGAGCAGGTGGGGGTGACCGAGGGGGCGCTGCGCCTCACGGCGGCGTACGCCGGCACCCGCGAGCAGTTCGGCCGCCCGATCGGGACGTTCCAGGCGGTGTCGCAGCGGCTCGCCGACGGCTACATCGACGTGCTCGGCCAGCGGCTCACGCTGTGGCAGGCCGCCTGGCGCCTGGACGAGGGCCTGCCCGCCGACACCGAGGTCGCCATCGCGAAGCTGTGGGCGGCCGACGCGGGCCACCGCCTGGCGCACACGACCGTGCACGTCCACGGTGGCGTCGGCATCGACCTGGACGGCGAGGCGCACCGCTACTTCACCAGCGCCAAGCGCTTCGAGCTCCTCCACGGCGGGGCGACCGAGCAGGCGCTCACCGTCGGACGGGCCCTGGCCGCCGAGCCCGCGTGACGCTGCCGACCGTCCGCGAGCAGCTGCTCGCCCGGGCGGACGACGAGCGCCCCGGCCTGCTCTTCGAGGACGACTCCTGGTCCTGGGCCCAGGTCGTGCGCGAGTCGTGCGTGCGCAGCGGGGTCCTCGACGCGCTGCTCGACCCCGGCCGGCCGCGGCACGTCGGTGTGCTGCTGGAGAACGTCCCCGAGTTCTTGTTCCTGCTCGGCGGCGCCGCGCTGGGCGGCCAGGTCGTCGTCGGGCTCAACCCGACCCGGCGCGGTCCCGCCCTCGCGGCCGACGTGGCCCGCGCCGACGTCCAGGCCGTGGTGACCGACGCGGCGCACGCCGACCTGCTCGCGGACGTCGACGTGCCGGTCCTGCCCCTGGACTCCCCCGACTGGGCGGCCCTGCTGGAGGTGCACGCCGACGCCGAGGTGCCGCCGGTCGCGATCGGGCCGGACGACGTGATGATGCTGATCTTCACGTCCGGCACCTCCGGTGACCCCAAGGCGGTCAACGTGACCCAGGCGAAGGTCGCCCACCCCGGCCGGTTCCTCGCCGAGCGGTTCGGCCTCTCCCCCGCCGACACCGCCTACCTGTCGATGCCGCTGTTCCACTCCAACGCGGTGATGGCCGGCTGGGGTCCCGCGCTGGCGGCCGGGGCGACGGTCGCGCTGGCGCGCCGCTTCTCCGCGTCGGGCTTCCTGCCCGACGTACGTCGGTTCGGCGCGACGTACGCCAACTACGTCGGCAAGCCGCTGACCTACGTCATGGCGACTCCCGAGCGGCCCGACGACGCGGACAACCCCCTGCGCCTGGTCTTCGGCAACGAGGCCAACGACCGCGACATCGAGGGCTTCGCGCGCAGGTTCGGCTGCCTCGTCGTCGACTCCTACTCCTCCACCGAGAACGCCGTCGTGGTGCAGCGGGTGCCGGGGATGCCCGCCGGCAGCCTGGGCCGGCCCGTGGACGGCGTCAAGGTGCTCGACCCGGTGACGACCCGGGAGACGCCGGACGCCGTCTTCGACCAGCACGGCGTGCTGCTCAACCCCGACGAGGCGACCGGGGAGCTGGTCAACACCCTGGGGTCCGGCGCGTTCGCCGGCTACTACCGCGACCCGGGCGCCGAGGCCGAGCGGATGCGCGGGGGCATGTACTGGTCCGGCGATCTCGCCTACCGCGACGCCGACGGGTTCGTGTACTTCGCGGGCCGCACGGCGGACTGGCTGCGCGTCGACGGCGAGAACCTCGCCGCGGCCCCGGTCGAGCGGATCCTGCTGCGGCACCCGTCGGTCGTCGAGGCCGCGGTCTACGCGGTGCCCGACCCCGACGTCGGCGACCAGGTCGTGGCGGCGCTGGTCGTGTCCGGCCCGCTCGACCCGACCGGGTGGGAGGAGTTCCTCGCCGAGCAGCCGGACCTCTCCGCCAAGGCCTGGCCCCGCTTCGTGCGGGTCGTCGAGTCGCTCCCGCGGACGGCCACCAACAAGGTGCTCAAGCGGGCCCTCGCCGCGGAGGGCGCGGTCGCGGGCGACGGGCTCCTGTGGACCCGGGCCGAGCGCGGCACGTCGTACTCCTGATCAGCCCGGCGCGGGCGACGGCTCGCTGTCGGCGTCGGTGAAGGGCGTGCCGCCGCCGAAGGAGTCGCTGACCTGGCGTGCTTCGAGCACCCGGTACGGCGCCGCAGAGCTCGCCGCCCGGGCGCGGAGCGGGTCCAGCGGCACCGGGCCGCGCGAGGCGACGACGACCAGGTTGCCCAGCCGGCGGGCCCGCAGCGTCGCCGGCTCGGCCGTGAGCAGCACGTCGGCGAACACCGCCCGGACACCGGCCACCACGCGCCGGGTCCAGCCGAAGGGCGCCCGGTCGGTGAGGTTGAGCACCAGCAGCCCGTGCGCGTCGAGGACCCGGGCGGCGTCGACGAGGTACTCGGACGTCACCAGGTCGGCGGGCACCCGGGCGTCGTCGAACGCGTCGACGACCAGCAGGTCCGCCTGCCCGTCGCGCAGCTCGGCGGTCCCGGTCCGCCCGTCGACGGGCCGGACCTTGATGCCGCTGCGCGGCGGGAGGGGCGCCTCGGACCGGACCAGGTCGGTCATCGCCGCCACGGGCTCGAGGACGACCTGGGCCGAGCGGGGACGGGTCGCGGCGACGTACCGGGGCAGCGTCAGCGCCCCGCCGCCGACGTGTACCACCCGCACCGGTTCACCGGGGGCACCGCAGGCGTCGACGACGTCGGCGATCCGGCGCACGTAGGCGAACTCGATCCGGCGCGGGTCGTCGAGGTCGACGTGGGACTGCTGCATCCCGGCCATCCGGAGCACCACCGTCCCCGGCCGGTCACCCGGCACGATCTGAGGGTCTGGCACCCCCGCACCGTACGATGCCGCGGTGCCGATGTCCGGGGTGCCAGCGTCCGGGATGCTCCACGCGGACGACCCGCTCCCCCGCCGGCCGCAGCGGGTGGCGATCGCGGGCGTCTCGGGATCGGGCAAGAGCACCCTGGCCCGCCGGCTGGCCGAGGTCCTCGACCTGCCGCACCACGAGCTGGACGCCTTCTTCCACGGACCGGGCTGGACGAAGCGGCCGGAGTTCGAGGCCGACGTCGACGCGTTCGTCGCGACGGACCGGTGGGTGACCGAGTGGCAGTACGACCACGCCCGGCCGCTGCTCGCCGCCCGCGCCGACCTCCTCGTGTGGCTCGACCTGCCCTTCCCGGTCACCTTCAGCCGGGTCGTCCGACGGACGGTACGCCGGCGGTGGCGCCGCGAGGAGCTGTGGAACGGCAACCAGGAGGGTCCGCTGCACACCTTCCTCACCGACCGCGAGCACATCGTGCGGTGGGCGATCAGCACCCGCAACCTCTACGACCAGCGCATCCCCGCCGTCCGCGCCGCCCATCCCGACCTCCCGGTCGTGCGCCTGCGCCGCCGGCGCGACGTCGAGCGCTGGCTCCGCGACGTCGTCGCACCGCTCGCCGGTCCGCCCTGACCCCCACCGAGCAGCCCGACGTGGCGAACGCCGGTGTCGGGTCGTGTGCCTGAGACCGACCGTGGGGTAGGTGTGAGGCACACGACCCGTGGGAGCCGGTCGCCGACCAGGTCTCCCGCCGGCCTCACAGCAGCAGGACCCGGCCGGCCACCATCAGGTGGACCTGGTCCGACACGGCGGCGATCCGCTGGTTCACCTCGCCGAGGAGCTCGCGGTAGAGCCGGCCGGTGCGGTGCTCCGGGACGACGCCGAGGCCGACCTCGTTGGTGACCAGGACCCGGTCGTGGTCGGTGCCCACCAGGGCCGCGAGGGCGGCGTCCAGCTCCTCGTCGACGTACGCCGTCACGTCCTCGGCGCGGGCGTCCCAGATCCCGGCGTCGTCGAGCAGGCGGGTGAGCCAGGAGCCGACGGAGTCGACCAGCACCGGGCCGGGCGTCCACAGCGCCTCCGCCAGGTCGCCGGTCTCGGAGACCGACCAGGTGGTCCCGGGGTGCCGCTGCCGCAGGACGCCCAGCCGGGCCGCCCAGGCCGGGTCGTCGTGCAGCGGCCGTGGCCGGACGTAGGTCACGTCGGGATGGTGAGCGAGCAGCTCCTCGGCACGGTGCGACCGTCCCGACCGCACGCCGCCGGTGACCAGGACCCTCACGCGTCGACCCTCACGCGTGCAGGGTGCCAGACCCGCGGGCGCGGCGGACCGGAGTCGGGCCAAGAGTCCGGGCCCTTGGTCCTCCGGTCCCCGGGACTGGTCCTCCGGCGCTCGGGACCGCCGACCCTGCCGACCGGGCCCGCCGCGCTGCGACCGTGGCCGTGGACCGCCACCCGGCGAGGACCCAGCGACCCTGGCGACGGAGGAGCCCATGCCCGCTCAGTACGACGGCAACAACTACGTCATGACCCAGACGAACGTGATGTGGTGGGTCGTCTTCATCAGCATCGTCATCCTCCTCACGGTCGCGCTGCTCGCGCTCTACCTGTGGGCGACCTACCGGGCCTGCGAGACGACGCGCGCGGACGCCGAGGTTAGGGTTGCCTCACCGGAACCGGTGGAGGGAGCCCTGGATGGCGGTGTGGCACGCGACGGTGCGGAGCGCGAGCTGGCTCACGCCGGCGCTGGTCCGGGTGGTGCTGCGGGGTGACGGCCTGTCGGGCTTCGCGACGCCCGACGCCACCGACACCTACGTCAACCTCGCCTTCCCGCCCGCCGACGCGCCGTACGGGCCGGTGTTCGCCCCCGCCGAGGTGCGCGAGCACTATCCGGCCGAGCTGTGGCCCGCGCGCCGCCGCTACACGGTCCGGCGGTGGGAGCCCGCGACCGAGAGCCTGACGCTGGACTTCGTCGTCCACGGCGACGACGGCGTCGGCGGGCCCTGGGCGGCCTCGGCCGCGCCCGGGGACGTCCTCGTCATGGAAGGCCCCGGGGGCAGCTACCGGCCCGACCCGGCGGCGGCCTGCCACCTCCTGGCCGGCGACGAGTCGGCCCTGCCCGCGGTCGCGGCCTCGCTCGAGGCGGTGCCCGCCGGCCAGCGGGCGGTCGCACGGATCGTCTGCGACGGACCCGAGCACGAGGTCGACCTCTCCTGCCCCGGCGAGCTGGACCTCCGGTGGCTGCACCGCACCGGCTCCGGAGACGCCGAGCTGCTCCTGCGCGCGGTCGAGGACCTCGACCTCCCCGCGTCCGGGGTGCAGGCGTTCGTGCACGGCGAGGCCGACGAGATCCGCGGCGTACGCCGGCACCTGCTCGTCGAGCGCGGGCTGACCCGCGCCGACATGTCCTGCTCGCCCTACTGGCGGCGCACCATGACCGACGAGGCGTGGCGCCGGGTGAAGCGCGACTTCGTGGCGCAGATGGACGCCGACGTCGAGCCGGTCGCCTGAGGGCGAAAGTCACCCGCAACGGGCCAACGCCGGGCAGGCCCGGACCACTAGCGTCGCCGCCATGGTCGGGACCCCGGACGGCACGCGCCACCGTCGGCGGTTGCGGCGAGGCGACGTCGGGCGCGCCTTCCTCGGGCTCCTGGGCGCCACCGTCGGCTTCCTGCTGACCTCCTGGCTGCTCCCGGACTTCCAGGTCACCAGCGTCGCCCAGGCGTTCCTCGCCGCGATCCTGGTCGCGGTCATCGGGGCCGTGCTCCGCGTCTTCCTCGTCGAGGCGGCGGTCCTGCTGGGCTGGGTGGGTGCGATCCTGCTCGGCCTGCTGGGGCAGGCGGTCGCGGTGTGGGTGGTCTTCTACGCGCCGTACGGGCTGTCCGCCGCCGACCTGGTGACGGCCGTGCTCGCCTCCTGGATCGTCGCGATCACCTCCACGTTGTTCGTCTGGGTCGGCACCGCGGGCACCGACGACGCGGTGACCGCCACGCTCCTGCGCCGCGCGCGGCGCAAGCAGGCGAGCATCCCCGACCCCGACGTGCCCGGCATCGTCTTCGTCCAGGCCGACGGGGTCCCCTACCCCGTCCTGGACTGGTGCGTCCGAGCGGGGACACTGCCGACCCTGTCACGCTGGATCCGCGACGGGTCCCACCGGGCGGTCGAGTGGCGGCCCAAGCTGCCCGCGACGACGCCGGCCAGCCAGATGGGCATCCTGCACGGCACCATCGACGGCATCCCGGCGTTCCGCTGGGTCGACCGGCCGACCGGCAAGGTCTACGTCGCCAACCGGCCCGGCGACGCGGCAGCGATCGAGGCGATGCACTCCGACGGCCGCGGGCTCCTGGTCGACGACGGGGTCTCGGTGAGCAACCTGTTCACCGGCGACGCGCCCACGGCGTACGTCACGATGAGCGCGGTCGGCCGCAGCCAGGAGACCCGCGAGTCGCGGCGCACGATCTCGGAGTTCCTCGGACGGCCCGCGGGCTTCGCGCGCAGCATGACGCGTGCCCTGAGCGAGATCGTCCGGGAGCGGTTCCAAGCCCGCCGGGCGATCCGGCGCGACATCCGGCCGCGCGTGCACCGGGGCTGGGGCTTCACGATGGAGCGCGCCGCCCTGACCGGCGTCGTCCGCGACCTCAACACCACCCTGGTCGCGGACGCGATGCTCAAGGGCCGCCGCAGCATCTACGTGGACTACGTCGACTACGACGCGGTCGCCCACCACTGCGGCATCCTGCAGCCCGAGTCGCTCGACGCCCTGGCGGGCATCGACGCGGTGCTCGCCCAGCTCGAGGCGATCGCCGCGGTCGCGCCGCGCAGGTACCACCTGGTCGTGCTCTCCGACCACGGCCAGTCCCAGGGCGCGATCTTCGTGGACCGCTACGGCGAGGACCTGGCGACGCTCGTCTCCCGGCTCGCCGACGCGCCGGCGCTCGGCGCGGTGGACAACAACGAGGCGAGCGGCTCGCTGAACTCGATGATGGCCGGCAGCGCCGACCAGGACTCGGTGGTGGGCCGGGCATTCGGCCGGGCGTCCGACCGGATCACCGAGGACTCCCTCGAGGCGGAGAGCGCCCGGCCCGACGAGGAGCGATTCGTCGTCTTCGGCTCGGGCAACCTGGGCCTCGTCTACGTCGCGGGCCAGGACCACCGGCTGACCCGGACCGAGCTCGACCAGCGCTTCCCCGCGCTGCTCCCCGGGCTCGTCGCGCACCCGGGCGTCGGCTTCGTCGTCGTGGACACGGTCGAGCACGGTCCGGTCGCCTACGGCGCCGACGGCGAGCACCGGGTCCGCGACCGGGTCGTCGTCGGGGTCGACCCGCTGGCGCCGTACGGCGAGCACGCCCCGGAGTTCGTCCTGCGCGCAGCCACGATGGCCGAGGCGCCGGACGTCTACGTCAACAGCCTGGTCGACGACCTCGACGAGGTCGCGGCGTTCGAGGGGCTCGTCGCGTGCCACGGCGGGCTCGGCGGCTGGCAGGACCGTGGCATGGTCGTCCACCCCGTCGACCTCCCGATGCCGACCGACATGGTCATCGGCGCCGACGCCCTGCACCGGGTCCTCGTCGGCTGGCTGGAGGGCTGCGGGCACCGCCGGGACCTTCCCACCGAGGCGCCCGAGGGCGCGGCGTGAGCGACGCGGACCGGCGCACGCGCCGGTTCTTCGTCCAGGGCGGCGGCTTCTCCCGCCGGCCGGTCGACCTCGCCATCGGCGTCCTCGGCGTACTCGTCGTCGCGGTCAGCACCCGCGAGGTCGCCACCGGCGCCGGCGACCTCGACGCCGCGGTGCGCCACCTCGCGGACGACCTGCCGCGGTGGCTGGTCGGCGTCTTCGAGGCGGCCTACTTCCTCGGCTTCGTGTATGCCGCGGCCGCGGCGGTGCTGACCCTGCTGACCTTCACGCGCCGGGGTCGCCTGCCCCTCACCCTCCTCCTCGCCGCAGCGGTCGCGATCGCCGGCGTGCTCGTCGCGTCGTTCCTGGCTGGTGAGGGCTGGCCGGACCTCGACCCCGCGCCGGCGTACGGCGCGAGCGAGTCGACCTTCCCCGTCGTCCGGATCGCCGTGTCGGCCGCCGTGCTGCTCGTGCTGCGCCCGTGGCTGGTGCTGGCCTACCGGCGGCTGAGCATGACCATCGTGGTCATCCAGTGCCTGGCCGCCTGGATGATCGGCATCGGCGGCCCGACCGACGTGGCCGGCGCCCTCGGCGTCGGTCTGGCCGCCGCCGGGATCGCGCTGGTGGTCTTCGGCTCCCCCGCCGGCTACCCCGACCTCGCCCAGGTGGCCCGCGCCCTCGACGAGCTCGGGGTCGAGGCAGACCACCTGGAGTTCGCCGAGCACCAGCCATGGGGGGTGCGCGAGCTGACCGCGGTGTCGCCGACGCTCGGCCCGCTGGTCGTGAAGATCTACGGACGGGACGCGAGCGATGCGCACCGAGCCGCCCGATGGGGGCGGTCGCTGGCCTACCGCGACCAGTCGGCACCGGACGCCACGCGGCTCCAGCTGGTCGAGCACGAGGCGCTCGTGACGCTGCTGGCCGGCAAGGCCGGCGTCGCCGTGCCCGAGGTCGTCGCGGCCGGAGCGGACCAGGGCGACGCCGTGCTCGCCCTCACCGCGCCGCCACCCCCGCTCGCGGAGCGTGACGACCTCGACGACGCGACACTCGACGCGGTCTGGGCCGCCGTCCGGCGGCTCCACCGGGCCGGTCTCGCCCACACCCGGCTCACCCTGGAGCGCGTCGGCCAGGCGGCCGACGGGGCCGTGGTGATCTCCGACTTCGCCGAGGGACGGGTCGCCGCGTCGGTGGCCGACAAGGGCCGTGAGGTCGCCACGCAGCTGACCGCGCAGGCCCTCCTGGTCGGCCCGGAGCGGGCGGCAGGTGCCGCCATCGCGGGCCTGGGCGCCGACGCTGTCGCGGCATCCCTGCCCTACCTGCAGCGAGCCGCTCTCCCTCGCTCGCTGCGGGCCACGGACGGGGTGAAGGCGGCGCTGCCCGCGCTGGTCGCCGTCATCACCGAACGCACCGGGGTCGAGCCGCCGGCGCCCGCACCGATCGTCCGGGTCAAGCTGCGCGACCTGCTGCAGACCGGACTCATCCTGTTCGCGGCGTACGCCCTGCTGTCGACCCTGGTGGGCATCGACTGGAACACGGTGGTGAACACCTGGCAGAACGCCGCCTGGGGCTGGGTCGCCGCCGGCCTGGTCGTGGCCCAGGCGACGTCGGTCGCCGACTCGGTCTCGACGATGTCGGCGGTCCCGAGCCGGCTGCCGCTGTGGCCGCTGGTGCAGATCCAGTACGCCGTGAAGACCGTCGGCCTGGCGATCTCCGCGACGGTCGGGCGCGTCGCCCTGACCACCTCGTTCCTCCGCCGGTTCGGCGAGCCGCCCACCGTCGCCGTGAGCGCCGCGGCCCTCGACGCCTTCGCAGCGTCGGTGTGCAACGCCATCGTGGTGGTGCTCGGGCTGATCTTCGTCAACCGGGTCCCGAGCGTCTCCCTCAGCGGACCCGACGACCTCGACCAGCTCGCCCTGCTGCTGGTCGTCGTGCTCGTCGTCTCGGTCCTGGTCCTGGTGCTCGTCCGGCCGCTGCGCGCCAAGGTCGTCGAGGCGGGGCGCGCCCAGTGGGCCTCCCTGCGCATCGTCACCGCGAGCCCCACCCGCGCGCTGCTCATGTTCGGCAGCAACCTGGTCTCGCTGCTGATCACCGGACTCTGCCTCACCCTCATGGTGCAGGGGCTCTACCCGGGTCCGGGCTTCGCCGACTGCGTGTTCGTGGTCGCCGCGGCCGCACTCTTCTCGGCCCTCATTCCCGTGCCGGGCAACGTCGGCGTCGCCGAGGCCGCCCTCACCGCTGGGCTCGTCGCCGTGGGCGTCCCGAGCGGGCCGGCGTTCGCGATCGCCGTCACCCAGCGGATCGCGACCTCGTACGGCCCGGACGTGTACGGCGCCTGGGCGCTGCGGTGGCTGCGGAGGGCCGACTGGGTCAGCTGAGGAGGAGGATCCCGAGCGCCACCACCGCGACGGCCGGCAGGTGCCAGAGCAGCGTGGCGACGCCGAAGCGGAGCCCGCCACCCGCCAGCGCCGCGACGAGCTTGCTCACCGTGTTCGTGGCCAGCCCGATGCCGACCGCGACGACGGCCGTCGACACGGCGAGCTCACCCCGGTGCGCGAGCGTGGCGACGGCGACGGCGGAGGCATGGGTGTCGGCCAGGCTCCCGATGGCCGCAGCCAGGGTCGCCCCCGAGGCGCCGTACCGGTGGTCGAGCCAGGTCGCCAGGAGCAGGACGCCCGAGATCACGCCGGCGATCACGACCGCGGGGAGGAGCGCGAACGGGCGGCCGATCTCGGCGTCCGGCCCGGTCGTCCCCGCTCGACGACCGAGCGCCAGCGCCTCCAGCACGAGCACCGCGATCCCGGCCGCCAGCGCCGGGTACAGACGGACGGCGACGTCGGTGTCGGCGATCGTGGTCAGCACCCCGACCTCGACGAGCGTGGCGACGCTCGCCGTCAGTGCACCGCCGAGGGCGGCCGGCACGGGTGCGTCGGACCGGCGCACGCGCAGCCCCATCGCACCGATCGTGGCGGTGCCGGACACGAACCCCCCGGCCAGTCCGGCCACCAGCAGCCCGCGGCTCGCGCCGAGTGCCCGCGTCGCGGCGTACCCCACCCACCCGATCGCGCAGATCAGCACGACCAGCAACCAGATCCGCTGCGGCACCAGGACGCCGTACGGGCCGACCGACCCCGACGGCAGCAGCGGCAGCACGATGAACGCCGCCACGAAGAACCGCAGCGCGTCAGTGCGCTCGAGGTCGGTGATCGTGTCGCGGACGAAGTGGTGCAGCGTGTCCTTCGACACCAGGACGACGGTCATCGCCACCGCCGCACCGGCGGCGAACGCCGGCTGGCTGCGGGTCAGCGCGCCCAGCGCGAACGTCGCCAGCAGCGCGACCTCGCTGGTGACGCCCGGGTCGGTGCGCCGCGAGTCGACGTAGGAGATGGCGACCAGCGTGGCCACACCCGCGAGCAGCAGGGCGCCCAGGGCGGCGCCGAGCAGCGACGCGACACAGCCCAGCAGCCCGACGATCGCGAACGTGCGCACACCGGCACTGCCCGCCTCCGCCTTCGAGCGCTCACGCTCGGCGCCGACGAGCAGCCCGATCGCCAGCGACTCTCCCGCTGCACGCCAGACCTCGGCGTCCATGCACCCAGCGTCGGACCGGAGGGGGGTCTCCGGTCAGTGCCGCACGGCCCCCTTCCCGGGGGCGCTAGGTCACTCGTAGCGGATGACGCCGCGGATGTTCTTGCCGTCGCGCATGTCCTGGTAGCCCTGGTTGATCTCGTCGAGGGTGTACTCGGTGGTCACCATCTCGTCGAGCTTGAGCTTGCCGTCCATGTAGAGGTCGAGCAGGCGCGGGATGTCGTAGCGCGGGTTGGCGTTGCCGAAGATGCAGCCGACCAGCTCCTTGCGCATCATCGACATCTCGAAGAGGTTGAGCTTCACGTCGTCGGCCATCATGTTCGCCACCGACGTGACGACGCCGCGGCCGGCCTTCTTCACCAGGCTCATCATCGGAGCGATCAGCTCCCCCTCGGCGAGTCCGACGGCCAGGATCGCCTTGTCGGCCATCATGCCGGCGGTCAGCTCGCTGATCACGGCCTGCGCGTCGGCCATGGACGCCGCGGTGTGCGTCGCGCCCAGCGTCAGCGCCTTCTCGCGCTTCCAGTCGACCGGGTCGACGGCGACGACGAACCGCGCCCCGGCCATCGCGGCGCCCTGGACGGCGCTCATGCCGATGCCGCCGAGGCCCATCACGGCGACCGTCTCGCCGGACTGCACGTCCGCGGCGTAGGTCGCCGAGCCCCAGCCGGTGGTGACGCCGCAGCCGACCAGCGCGGCGCGCTCGAGCGGGACGTCCGGGCGGATCTTCACGGCGCTGTCGACGTTGACGACGGTGTAGGGCGAGAACGTGCCGAGCCCGACCATGATGCCGAGGTCGCGACCGTCCTTGGCGTGGTGGCGGTAGGAGAAGTCGCTGAGCTGCAGGCCGCTGAGCAGGAAGGCGCCGAGGTCGCACAGGTGCTGGTGCCCGGTGGAGCAGGAGGGGCACTTGCCGCAGGACGGGATGAAGCTGAAGACGACGTGGTCGCCGACCTCGAAGCCGGCCGTGTCCGGGCCCACCTCCTGGACCACGCCGGCGCCCTCGTGGCCTCCGATGATCGGGAACTGCTTGAGCCCGAAGGCCTCGGCGAGCTCGGGGTCGAGGACCATGTCGCCGGTCACCAGGTGCTCGTCGGAGTGGCAGAGACCGGAGGCCGCGAGCTTGACCAGGATCTCGCCCTTCTTGGGCGGGTCCAGCTCGATGTCCTCCACGCTCCAGTCGGTGTGCGGCTCCCACAGGATGGCGGCGCGAGTCTTCATGGGTCTCCCTCGGCAGAAGTAGAACACGTTCTTGTGCAGACGGTAGCGCGTCGGGTGACGCCTGTCACCGATTGCGTGGGTCAGACTCGGACCCACACCCTCGACCGGCTCCTCGGGGACGACCGGCCGACCACGAGGAGGACGTGCCATGACCGCTCCGGACCCGATCCTGACCCCCACCGCCGCCGGCACCGTCGAGCACGTCGACGTCGGTGCGGGACCCCCGGTGCTGTTCGTCCACGGCTCGCCCGGCGGGTGCGACCAGGGCGCGCTGATGACCCGGTTCCTCACCGACCGGCACCGGGTCGTGGCGCTCTCCCGTCCCGGCTTCCGCGCGACGCCGCTGATGGAGGACAACCGCACGCCCGAGCAGCAGGCCGGCCTGGAGATCGCGCTGATGGACGCCCTGGACATCGACCGGTTCGGCGTCGTCTGCTGGTCGGGCGGCGGGCCGTCGTCGTACTCGCTCGCCGCCCGGCACCCCGACCGGGTCACGTCGGTGGTGGCACTGGCCGCCGTGAGCACCTCCTTCCGCCCCGACCTGCGCCGGCGGGTGGGACTGGCCGAGGAGAAGCTGCTGATGAACCGATTCGGCCGCTGGCTCACCGGCAAGGTCGCCGACCACGCGCCGGCCACGACCGTGAAGGGTCTCCTCGGCGAGGAGGGCGACCTGTCCCGCGCCCAGGCCAAGGAGCTCGCGGCCGAGATCCTGGCCGACGACGAGCAGCGGTCGTTCGCGCTCGAGCTCTTCGACACGATCACGGGACCGCGACGGCACGGCTTCACCAACGACATCCACCAGTACGCCGCGCTCGACCTGCCGCTGGCCGACGTCCGGGCGCCGGTCCTGCTCGTCCACGCGCGCACCGACGCCGACGTGGGCTACGACCAGAGCCTCCACGCCCACGAGCACCTGCCGGACGCTCGCCTGGTGACCGTCGACGTCGGCACGCACCTGTCCGCATGGATCGGACCGGAGGCGCCCGGCATCCAGGCGCAGGTGCGCGACCACCTCGCCGCGCACCCTGCCTAATCGACCCTGCCTGATCGGACCTGCCTGATCGGACCTGCCTGATCGGACCTGCCTGATCAGGCGCTGGCGGAGAGTCGCTCGAACGCCGCGACGAAGCCGCTCATGACCGACTCGGCGTCGGGCACCAGGCCGGCGTCGGCGGCCAGCCCGACGAACACCTTGCCGTCGTAGCTGTAGATCGTCATGCTCATCGCCTGGTCGGCAGCGGTGGGCGCCCAGCCCATCATCGCCACGACCCGCTGGCCGGCGGCGTAGAGCGGGACCTGAGGTCCGGGGACGTTGGTGAGCACGCCGACCGCCCGGTTCGCGAGCAGGTCGATCGCCGCTCGGTAGAGCCCCTTGCTCATCCGGGCGATGAGGGCCTGGATGCCGAAGTCCACGACGGCCTCGTGGCCGCGCTTGATGCGGCCCATCCGGTCCTGTACCACCCGGAGGGTGTCCTCGATCTCGTGGGTATGCGTCGGGAGCTCCAGCTGCACGAGCGCGAAGCCGTTGCCGAGGACGATCGGCAGGTCGGGGTCGAAGGGCTGGAGGTTGACCGGGACGTCCCAGGTGACGCTGTGGCACACCGTGCCCTGGGTCTCGAGGTAGGTGCGCAGGGCGTCCGCCACGCACGTGACGAGCACGTCGTTGACGGTCGCGCCGTGGGCGTGCGCCACCCGCTTGGTCTCCGCCAGGGACAGCGGCTCGGTCCAGGTGATCGTCTTGCGGTCGCCCACGTGTCCGGTCCAGGCCGCGTTGTCGTTGCGCGTGCCGAGCACGAGCTTGCGGACGGTGTCGAGGTCCCCCGGGAGGGCGGCCGCGGTCCGGCTGGTGAGGGCACCGGCGGCGGCACCGCCCAGTGACAGGGCGGTATGGGCGGCACCGAGCGGGTTCGTCACCGCCGTCCGGGCCAGCTGCACGGACCCGCCCACCGCTGCGGACGCGAGCCCGAGGACACCCGGCGGAGTCTGATCGGCGGCCTCGACCGCGGGCTCGTGGGCGACGCCCTCGGGCACCGGGACGGCGGGCGTGCCATCGGGATCGGCGTCGAAGATGCTGAGCGTCAGCTGGACCATCCGGATGCCGTCGGCGATCGCGTGGTGCGCGCGGAACAGCACCGCGCTGCCACCCCGGTAGTTGTCGATGAGGAACGAGCGCCACAGCGGCTCGTCGGGATCGAGCTGCACGACCCGCTGCTCGGCCACCAGGGCCTGCAGCTCGGCCTCACCGCCCGGGTCCGGCAGCACCACATGCTCGTAGCGCGACTCGACCTCGGCGCCGAGCTGCTCCTCCCACCACCAGCCGCCGTCGTCGCCGCGGACGGCGACGCTGCGGAACACCGGGTAGCGGTCCCACAGCCGCTCGCGCATCGTGTCGAGGTAGCGGTCCCAGTCGATCGGCTCCTCGGTCCAGAAGAGGCTGTCGACCACCATCAGGTTGCCCGGGGTGTCCATCTCCAGCCACAGCGCGTCCTGGCCACCCAGCCGCTGCCGCCGTCCGCTGCCGTCGACCCGGGGATCCGTCGTCGTGCTCATGTGCCGATCCTGTCGGCAGCGCGACGGCGCGGGCAGGGGCGAACGTCACGTCCGCCGGGACGGTTGGCGGGCGGGCCGGGCGGGAGACCCCGGGAGACAGGTCGAGGCGGGCTCCCCGGACCGGGAAGACCGCCTCTGACCTGCTGGAACTCGGTCGGGCTGACAGGATTTGAACCTGCGACCCCTTGACCCCCAGTCAAGTGCGCTACCAAGCTGCGCTACAGCCCGAGTGGCCCTGTCGGACCGCGGGAAACCCTACCGCACCGGGAGGCCCGCCCCGGAATCGCTCCCCCTGTCGGTGCTGCCACCCAGCGTGCGGCCATGGGCCGCCGACGCGCCTACGACGACCAGGGCCTCGCTCGGGTCGTCGCCACTTCTCGCTCCTGGCGTGGCGTGCTACGAGCCCTCGCCCTGACCGCCACGTCTGGGACTGCGGTGCGGGCTCGCGCCGATGAGCTCGGCATCGATCACCGACACGTCACCGGCACGCGCCGGTGGTCGGCGCAGACCTGGCCCGATAGCGACCCGGGAGGGTGGATGAATCCCCGGTCAGCCGGGGATTCCTGACGTTGTCAGGGGTTGCAACACCCGACAACGTCAGGAAGAGCCTGACCGGTGGGACTGGCGGGTCTGGTGGGGCTGGCGCTCGGGTCGGTACGACGGCGCGAGCCCGACCCGAGCACCGGTCACACCCTCGCCAGGCCGGTGGCGACCGGGGCCTGCCAGTGCCGCCAGCTCGCGGCGCCAGCGGTGCATCGCTCCACCCAGTCGTCGGAAGTGGCCGAGCGTGGCGGCGTCGGGCGATCGCACACCACCGCGTTGACGGGGCACGCCGCACGGCTCGGCCTGGACACCGGCCACCTGTCCAGGACTCCGACCCGGCCGGACCCGTTCTCCGTTCCGGGGCCCCGGCTCGACCGGCTCCCCCGCGCCGGGTCGTTGCTGGCGGCGGGATGGCTGGCGCTGTGCGGGTACGAGATCTCCTGGCCGCTGGAGCCCGCGGTCTACGACCTGGTGGCCGGCCGGAGGCTGCTGCGGGTGCAGGTGAAGACGACGACCTCCGTGCCGGACGCACGTGGGTCGTGCGGCTCACCAGGTCCAGCGACGCGCAGCGCCCGTACGACCCGGACGACATCGATGCGTTCGCAGTCGTCAACGGGGGACCTGCGTCCCTATCTCATCCCCGCTTCGGTGGTCGGCGGCCTCCAGGCCATCCACGTCGGTGCCGACGAGGACTACCGGCTCGACCAGGGACAGCCGACGACCGGATCCACGACTCAGGCTCAGCCCATCGACTTCTGACCGTCGATGGTCTCGCGGAGGATGTCGGCGTGGCCGGCGTGCTGAGCCGTCTCGGCGACGATGTGGGTGAAGACCCGGCGTGCGGACCAGGTGGCGCCGGGCTCGAACCACGGAGCTGCCGGCAGCGGCTGGCGGGCGTCCAGGTCGACGGTGCGGACCAGCTCGTCGGTGGCGGCCGCCACCTCGTCGTACGTGGCCAGGAGGCCGGCCAGCGTCTCGTCGCCGAGCATCCGGAACCCGTCCTGGTAGGCCTTCACCCGCTCCGGTGGGTTGCTCCAGTCGACGTTCGCCCAGTCGATGTCGGGCTCGGGCGCAGGGCCCTCGACGACGAAGCGGGCCCAGGTGCGTTCCACCTCCGCCACATGCTTGACCAGCCCGCCGAGCGACAGCTCGCTGACGGTGGGTCGGGAGCGGGCATCGTCGTCCGACAGGCCGCGAACGGTGACTCGGAACAGGTCGCGGTGCTTGTGCAGGAGGTCCAGGAGATCGTCGCGTTCGCTCATGGACCGACCGTAGACGCGCGCACCGACACCTGGCCCGAGTCGTCGGAGACCTTCAGCGAGGAGGTGTCCACGGCGACGAACGCCGACGCCGGGATCCGCTTGAGCTCCTCGACCAGACGGTCGGGCCAGCGGGCGTCCTGCTCGCCCTGGAAGTACCAGGGCGACCCGTTGTCGGCGAGCACGAGGCCGTACCTCTTCATCGCCTCGATGACCGCGACGGCGTACGCCGAGAAGCCGGTGGTCGGGAAGCCGGCGCGCAGCCGGAACCGCGCACCCATCGGCGGGTAGGCCAGCGACGAGCGCGACCCGGCGTCGTGCCGGGCGGGCCAGAGGTGGTGCCGGCTCGTGACGTCGGTGGTGAACCGGATGGCGTGGTCGACGTCGCGGGCCCGCACCTCGTTCCACCGCAACAGGCCAGGGAGGATCGGGAGGCCGGCCGCGTCGGCCGAGGTCCAGCCGTCCGGGCGCAGCGCGTTGGACCGCAGCGACCAGACGGCCCCCGAGCCGGCGACCCAGCGGCCGTGGCTGACCCGGGTGTTCCACGTCTCGTAGAGCCGGCAGGTGCCCTTGTCGACCACGATCGCGTGCTTGTCCCCCGCCGATCCGCGGCCACCCTCGATCCGGGTGTCGCGCCCGAGCGGGTAGCGCACCCGGTCGCTCTCCGACGCGTAGTCGAAACGCACCGGCACCTTCGCGTGCCCGGGCCCCACGACGGTCACCGGGATGCCGTAGTCGGGCCCGTCACCGTAGGACGGTCCGAAGTCGGGGTGCAGGTCGACACCGGTCGACATGTGCGAGAGCCACTGCCGGCTGCGGGGGTGGACCGGCAGCCGGCTGACGTCGGCGTGCCACCAGCTGTCCGCCGGGAAGGTCTCGCACGTGGTGCCGGCCACCGGTCTCCCGACCGCCGGGACGGTCGCGGACGCACACCCGACGGAGGTGAGGCCGAGCGGGACCGCGGCGACGAGGACCAGGAGACGCCTCATGGCCCGACGGTACTACCGCTTGCGCTTCTCCCGAGGCCGCTGCTGGAGCACGATCGGTGTGCCGACGAACCCGAACTCCTCGCGCAGCCGACGCTCGATGAACCGCTCGTACGACGCGTCCAGCTTGCCGCTGGTGAACAGGATGAACGTCGGCGGCGCGGTCGTCGCCTGCGTGCCGAAGAGGATCTTGGGCTGCTTCCCGCCACGCACCGGGTGGGGGTGCTCGGCCACGAGACGGCCGAGGAACCCGTTGAGAGCACCGGTCGACACCCGGGTCTCCCAACCCTCCAGGGCCCGGTCCAGGGCAGGGACCAGGCGGTCGACGTGCCAGCCGGTGCGAGCGGTGATGTTGATCCGCGGCGCCCACTGGACCTGCACGAGCTCGCGCTCGATCTCCCGCTCGAGGTAGTGCCGGCGCTCCTCGTCGACCAGGTCCCACTTGTTGAACGCGATCACCAGCGCGCGGCCGGCGTCGCGGACGGTCTGGATGATCCGCACGTCCTGCTCGGAGATGCTCTGGTCGGCGTCCACGACCAGCACGGCCACCTCGGCCCGGTCGATGGCCGTCGAGGTCCGCAGCGAGGCGTAATACTCGTGGCCGGAGGCCTCCTTGACCCGCTTGCGGATGCCGGCGGTGTCGATGAACCGCCAGGTCCGGCCGCCCAGCTCGACGAGCTCGTCGACCGGGTCCACGGTGGTGCCGGCGACGTTGTCCACGACGACGCGGTCCTCGCCGGCGAGCTTGTTCAGCAGCGACGACTTGCCGACGTTCGGCTTGCCCACGATCGCGACCCGGCGCGGTCCGCCGACCTCGGGCTCGCGCTCCGGCGGCGGCTCCGGGAGCGCCGCCAGGACGGCGTCGAGCAGGTCCCCCGAGCCGCGTCCGTGCAGCGCGGAGACGGGGTAGGGCTCTCCCAGCCCGAGGTTCCACAGCGCGTGCGCCTCCGCCTCGGTGCGCTGGTCGTCGACCTTGTTGGCGGCGAGCACCACGGGCTTGCCGGACCTGCGCAGGATCCGCACGACCGCCTCGTCGGCGTCGGTGATGCCGACGGTCGCGTCGACGACGAAGAGGACCGCGTCCGCGAGCCCGACCGCCACCTCCGCCTGGCCGGCGATCCGCTCGGCCAGGCCCCGGGCGTCGGGGTCCCAGCCACCGGTGTCGACGACCGTGAACGACCGGCCGTTCCACAGCGCGTCGTACGAGACGCGGTCCCTGGTGACGCCCGGCACGTCCTCGACGACGGCCTCACGCCGGCCGATGAACCGGTTGACCAGCGTCGACTTCCCGACGTTCGGCCGCCCGACGACGGCCAGGATGGGCAGCGGGCCGAGCGCCTCCGTGTCGGCAGGCTCGAGCTCGGTCATGGTGCTCCTTCATCGGTCACCCCGGTGTCGGGGTCGGGGTCTACGTCGGTCGGCGGCAGCGGACCTGGGAGCTCCCTCCCGGTCGACGCGCGCGCCCGGTCCAGCTGGACCAGCATGTGCTCTCGCAGCAACAACGAGGACTTCTCCACTTGTTCCCGCGTCCGCGGCCAGGGCACCGGCTCGGTGCGCCAGACCTCCCCGAAGACCAGGTCGATCCGCGCGCCGCGCCGCGGCAGCGACCCGCTGGTGCCTCCGGGCTCGCGGCTGCCGAACATCGTCACGGGTACGACGGCGGCGCCGGACACCAGCGCCAGGTAGGCCGCCCCGCGGTGGAACCGTTCGAGGTCGCCGGCGCCGCGGTGTCCCTCGGGGTAGATGCCGACGGCGCGCCCGTCGCGCAGCGCCCGCAGGCAGGTGCGCACTGCGGCGGGATCGGCGTGGTAGCGGTCGAGCGGGATCTGGCCGGAGTGCCAGAGGAAGCGGCCGAGCAAGCCCTTGAACATCTCGACCTTCGTCAGCGCGTGCACCGGCCGCGGGGCGAAGATCGCCAGGAGCGGCCCGTCGATCACGCCGACGTGGTTGGAGGCGAAGATCACCCCGCCGGTCGTCGGCACCTCGTGCACGTCGTGGACCCGGACGTCCCAGCGGCGACGGAAGAGGAACCGCGCGATCGGGCGCAGCGGGTGCAGCAGGTAGCGCGGAGCGGCCGTGACCCGGTCGCTGCGCGGCGGGTCCAGGTGCGCCGGTGACCGGGTCACGTGCGTGCCCCGGCGTCCTCGACGAGAGCGACCACCATCTCGATCACCTCGGCCAGCGTGTGGTCGGTGGTGTCGATGTGCACGGCCCCGTCGGCCCGGGTGAGCGGCGCGGTGGCTCGTCCGGAGTCGATCCGGTCGCGGGCCAGCAGCGACGCGCGGGTCGCCTCGACGTCCGCGCTGCCCTCCTCGGCGGTCCGGCGAGCGGCGCGGGCGGCCGGGTCGGCGCTCAGGTAGACCTTCACCGGGGCGTCGGGGACCACCACGGAGCCGATGTCGCGGCCCTCGACGACGATGCCGGTCGCCGCCGCGGCGATGACCTCCCGCTGGAGCCGGAGCAGCCGGGTGCGCACCTCGGGCACCGCGCTGACCGGGGAGACCGCCGCGTTCACGTCGTCGCGGCGGATGGACACCGCGACGTCCGTGCCGTCCACGGTGATCGTCGGCGACGCGGGATCCGTGCCGGACACGATGACCGCCTCGTCCACCCGCTCGGCGACGGCGGCGGCGTCGTGCACGTCCACACCGTGCTGCAGCATCCACCAGGTGATCGCGCGGAACATCGCCCCGGTGTCGAGGTAGCGCAGGCCCAGCCGCTCGGCGACGCCGCGCGACGTGCTCGACTTGCCGGATCCCGACGTGCCGTCGACGGCGATGACGAGACTGGGCACCGGGGTCGGGGCGGAGCTGCTCACGGGGCGGCAGCCTACCGGTGTGTCACCCATCCCCGGGACTCCAGCGACCCGAGCAGGTGCTCCGCACGGGCCTCCTCGACCAGCAGCTCGACCAGGCCCACCGGTCGGCCGGGGTCGTGGTCGATGTGGACGTCCTCGATGTTGACCTCGCTCTCCCCCGCGTCGGCGAACAGCCGGGCCAGCTCCCCGGGGTGGTCGGGCACCGACACGAAGACCGAGCGCATCGGTCGCACCGGAGCACCGTGCTTGCCGGGGATGGCACGGGTGCCGGCCACGCCCTCGCGCAGCACGGCCTCCAGACCGCCCCGGTCGGCGGTGCCCACGGCGTCGATGAGCGAGTCCAGCTGGGCGCGCACCTCGCCGAGCAGGGCCAGGACGGCCTCGGCGTTCGCGGTGACGATCTGCCCGTAGAGGGCCGGGTCGCCGGCGGCAACCCGGGTCACGTCCCGCACGCCCTGGCCGGTGAGCGCCAGGTGCTCCGCCGGGCCGTCGGCCAGCCGGGCCGCCACCAGGGCCGCCAGGAGGTGCGGCACGTGGGAGGTCCGGGCGACGGCGCGGTCGTGCTCCTCCGGCGTCAGCCGGACGGCGACGGCCCCGCACGCCGCGACCAGGGCCTCCACCTGGGCGACCGCGTCGGGGTCCGAACCGCTGTGGGGGGTGACGGCCCACGGGCGGCCGTCGAACAGCGCCGCGCTGGCCGCCAGCGGCCCGGATCGCTCGCTGCCCGCCATCGGGTGACCGCCGACGTACCGCTCGGCACCGGGGCGGCCGGTCACCGACGCCAGCGGACCCGTCTTCACGCTCCCGACGTCGGTCACGACGGCGTCGGTGTCCTCCAGAGCCCGCACGATCTCCGCCCCCAGGTGGTCGGGCGGGACGGCGACCACGACCAGGCGCGGCCGGTCCTGGGGCCGGCGCGGGCGGCCGGCGCCGAGGCCGGAGGCGGTCCGGACGTGCTCGGGCGAGGTGTCGGTGAGAAGCACCTCGACGCCGGCCCGACGGCAGGCGAGCCCGATCGACGTGCCCAGCAGACCGGTGCCGACGACCTCGACCGGTCCCACGAGCGTCGACCGGGTGTCACTCATCGTCGGGGAGCGCCTGGACCCGCGTCAGGTCGCGCCGCAGGGCGGCCGCGCCGTGGAGGTAGACGTGGGTGATGTCCGAGCGGGGCAGGTCGGTCTCGACGTGCGCCATCATCCGCACCACCCGCGGCATCGAGCCCTCGATCTCCAGCTCGCGGGCGCAGATGAGGGGCACGTCGCCGAAGCCGAGCCGGCGGGCGGCGTACGCCGGGAACTCGGAGTGCAGGTCGGAGGTCGCGGTGAAGATTACCGAGATGAAGTCGTCGACCTCGAGGCCGTTGGCGACCATCACCCCGCTGACCATCTCGGCGACCCGCTCGAGCATGTGGTCGCGCGCGTCGACGTCGAGCTGGGTCGCCCCTCGCACTGCCCTGACTGCCACGGTCCCCAGGCTAGTGGTGCCCGGGCGCCGGCCGGGCGCGGTCTCACGAAGGCTGGTAGCTCCCGACCGACCACTGGTTGCCCTCCGGGTCGGTGACGGTGCCGCCGCGGCCACCGTAGTCCTGGTCGACCATGTCCTGCACCACGGTGGCGCCGGCCTCGACCGCCCGTCGGAAGACCTCGTCGGGCTCGTCGGTCACCAGGTACGCCGACGAGCCGCCCACGTTGGTGACCACCCCGTCGGCGCGCAGGCTCCCGAACATGATCCCGCCGCCCCCGGGCCACAGCCACTCGGCGTGCACCACCACCGAGGGGTCGGACTCGTCGCGGTAGGTCGCGTGCTCGACGAACCCGGTGGCCGACAGCCACGTGATCATCGCGTCGGCGTCCCGGAAGGACATCGTGTGCCAGAGTCGGATGTCTGCTGCGTTGCTCATGGGCGCAAGCCTTCCCCGGGCCCGGGCCCGATGTCTTGGAGGAACGGGAACTCCTCGCGCAGCCACGTGGTCGGCGGGCAGCCCGCGAGCGCGACCCACTCGCGGGTCAGGTGCGCCTGGTCGGCGAAGCCGCACCGTCCGGCCACCTCGGCCAGCGGCAGCCGACCGACCAGCGCCCGCGACGCCTCGAACCGGCCCAGGCGCTGCACCTGCTTGGGCGTGACGCCGACCTCCGCCCGCACCAGGCTGGCGAGGTGGCGGCGGCTGAAGCCGACATCGGTGGCCACCGCGGCGACCGAGGCGCCCCGGGTCAGCCTGGCCAGGGCGTGCCCCACCTCCGCGCGGGGGGCGACCGCGCCGAGGCCCCACCCGGACGCGGAGAGCCGCTCCAGCAGGGCGCGCTCGACCAGCGCCAGCCATCGCTCGGACGGCGTCTCCTGGAGGCGTCCGGGCAGGTCGCCCAGGGCGGGGGCGACGTCGCCGACCTCGAGGAGCTCGCCGGCCAGGGCCGCCGAGGGCACGCCGAGGAGCGCCGGAGCGGCCGCGGGCGTGAGCGCCAGCTGGACGCCGCGCTGGTGGCCCGCGTGGTGGATCTCGGCCGGGTGGGCGTGCAGCCCGGACACCGTCGACCACCGTCGCGCCCGGGTCCCGGGGAGGCCCGACCAGCCGACCTCGAGTGGCTCGCCGACCGGCAGCACGAGGGTGAGGGTCGTGGACGGCAGGCCGCGGTGCACGCCCGCGCCTCCGAGGTCGACGTCGTAGGCGACCGCGGAGGCGACGTACGGCGCCAGCGCTGGGTGCACGCGACGACGGTACGCCGTCAGGCCGTGACGGTCTCCAGGGCGAAGATCCGCAGCCGGCGACCGGTGATCCGGGTCTGGTACTTGCGGTAGCCGGCGTACAGCGACTCGGCGCGAGCCAGCACCTGCTCGAACTCCGCACCGGTGACCGGCCGCGCCACCACGTCGACGGTCGTCCCGCGGTAGCGCACCTGGGCGTGCGGGTCGGCCTCGAGGTTGAGCACCCACGTGGGTGTCGAGGTCTGGCCGAAGTTGGTCCCGAGCAGCGCGAGCGAGCCGTCGTGCGGCACTGCGATCAGGTGGGCGGTCCGGGGCAGCCCGGACTTGCGACCTGTCGTGGTGACGTCGAGGACCGGCAGGCCGGCCAGGAGGCTCGGCAGGCTGTGCCGGTCGTGGGTCAGCCGCTCGACCACGGTGTCGATCGGCGGCAGGATCTTGGCGAACGTCCAGGCGCCGGGGCGGCTGGAGCCGAGGGCCTGCATCGACCGCTGCACCGCATTGGGGCGGCGGAACACGTAGCCCAGGTCCTCGGAGAGGCTCATGAGGGCACGCTAGCGCCGACCGATCGGCCGGGAGGGCGGAACGCGGCTACAGCCTGGCCGCCTCGAGCAGCTCGCCGAGCTCGTCGCGGGTCAGGTCGCGCATCTCCCCCACGGGGAGCCGCCGCAGACGCACCGGCCCGATGGCGGTGCGGGTCAGCCGGCGCACCGGGTAACCGACGTGGTCGAGCAGCCGGCGCACGATCCGGTTGCGGCCCTCGTGGATCACCAGCTCGACGATCGACTTGGCCTCGGTCGCCTCGACCACCCGGGCCCGGCGCACCGTCACCGGTCCGTCCTCGAGGGTCACCCCCTCGAGGAGCTGCTTGACGATCCGCGGGTAGACCTCGCCCTGCACCTCGGCGACGTAGGTCTTGTCGACCTCGTAGGAGGGGTGCGCCATCCGCTGCGCGAAGTCGCCGTCGTTGGTGAGCAGGATCAGGCCGGAGGTGTCGGTGTCGAGCCGGCCGACGTGGAACAGCCGCTCGGGCCGGTCCGCGACCAGGTCGCCCAGCGTGCGGCGGCCCTCGGGGTCCGACATCGTCGACACCACGCCCCGCGGCTTGTTGAGGACCAGGTACACCTTCTCCGAGACCGGCGGCAGCCGCTTGCCGTCGACCCGGATCACCGCGGTCCGCGGGTCCACCTTGGTCCCGAGCCGGGTGACCACCTCGCCGTCGACGACGACGTGCCCGCCCAGCATCAGCTCCTCGCACTTGCGACGAGAGGCCACACCCGACTGCGCGAGCAGCTTCTGCAGCCGGACCCGCCCCTCCTCGTCGGTCTCGATCTCGGGACCGCTCACGTCGGCTCGGTCCCCCCGTCGGGCTCGGTGCCGTCCCCGCTGTGGGGCGAGGCGTGCGGCGACGGGGGGTGGGGGTCGTCGTGGCTCGGCTCCGGCGCGGTCTCGCTGGCGACCGGCGCGGCCACCATCTCGGCGAGCTCGTCCTCGAGGTCGTCCATGTCGGGCAGGTACGGCGCCAGCTCGGGCAGCTCGTCGAGCGAGGTGATGCCGATCCGCTCCAGGAAGTAGCCGGTCGTGCGGTAGAGGTTCGCCCCGGTCTCGTGGTCGTGACCGCACTCCTCGACCAGCCCGCGCGTCACGAGCGTGCGCATCACCCCGTCGACGTTGACGCCGCGGATGGCAGACACCCGGGCCCGCGACACCGGCTGCTTGTAGGCGACCACGGCCAGCGTCTCCAGCGATGCCTGGGTCAGCCGGGCCTGCTGACCGTCGAGCACGAACCCCTCGACCACCGCCGCGTACTCGTCGCGCGTGTAGTAGCGCCAGCCGCCGCCCACGTGGCGCAGCTCGAAGCCCCGCTCCTGCTCGGCGTACTCGCCGGCCAGGTCCTCCAGCGCCTCGACGACCTCGGCGACCGGGTAGCCCACGGCGGTCGCCAGCGTCACCGGCTCCAGCGGCTGGTCGGCGACCATCAGCACCGCCTCGAGCGAGGGCCGCAGCGCGGCCACCGGGACCGCGAGCGTCTCCTGCTCCTGGGCGTCGGGCTGCTCAGACGTCTGCTGGGTCATCGGGATCTCCCTCCGGCTGCGCCTCCTCGGGCGGCGCGCCCTCGAACTCGTCGGTGATCAGCTCGTCCACGTCGGCGTCGTCGTCGCCGGTCCAGCGCACGGTGAGCTCGCCGAGCGGCGTCACCTGGTCGAACGCGACCGCCCCCTCGCGGAACAGCTCGAGCAGCGACAAGAAGCGCGCCACCGTCGTCAGTCGGTCCGGGGAGTCCCCGCAGAGGGCCCGGAAGGTCATCGTCCCCTGTCGGCGCAGCCGCTCGACGACCAGGGCCGCCTGCTCCCGCACGCTCACCTTCGCGGCGTGGATGTGGTGGAGCGAGAGCTCGAGGACCGGCTTGGGCTCCATCGCCCGGGCCGCGAGCTGGGCGAACTGCTCGAGCCCGATGCCGATCAGCACCTCGGGCAGCAGGCCGGCGTACCGCTCCTCCAGGCCGACCGCCCGCGGGTGCCGGCGCGACTCGGTCGCCAGCCGCTGCTCGATCACGGCGGCGACCTGCTTGAACGCCTTGTACTGCAACAGCCGCGCGAAGAGCAGGTCGCGGGCCTCGAGCAGCGCGAGGTCCTCCTCGTCCTCGACGTCCCCCTGCGGGAGCAGCCGGGCCGCCTTGAGGTCGAGGAGGGTGGACGCGACGAGCAGGAACGACGTCGTCTGCTCCAGGTCCCAGAGGGCCCCACCGGCCTTGACGTGGGCGATGAACTCGTCGGTGACCCGGGAGAGCGACACCTCGGTGATGTCCAGCTTGTGCTTGGCGATCAGGCTGAGCAGCAGGTCGAACGGGCCCTCGAAGTTGTCCAGGCGCACCTCGAACCCGGGCGCCGCGTCGGCGGCCGGCTCGACGTCGGCCCGGGCCTGCGGTCGCGCGGTCATCCCTCGGTCAACCGCCGCACGAGCGCGCTGTCCGCGCCGTGCGCCTCGAAGTCGGCGAGGACCATCGCGACCGCCTCGCGGACCAGCCGGCCGCGGTCGACGGCGAGCCCGTGCGACCGGCGCAGCAGCAGCCGGGCGTGCTCGAGGTCGAGCAGCTCGTCGGAGGTGACGTAGACCGTCATCTTCTCGTCGTGCCGGACCCGGCCGCTCGGCCGCCTCGGCCCGGACCGGTCCTCGGCCGGCTCGTCCGCCGGCTGCTGGTCCGGCTCCTGCCCGGGCTGGGGGCCGGACTGGTCACCGGCCGGCGCGGTGGGGCGGAACAGGTCGTCGGCCGCGGGGAGGCTCACCCGTCGAGACAACGAGCCAGCACCTCCTTGGCCAGCTGCCGGTAGGCGTCGGCACCCGCCGACGTCGACGCGTACGTCGTGATCGGCTCCCCCGCGACCGTCGAGTCGGAGAACTTCACGGTGCGCCGGATGACGGTGTGGAAGACCTGGTCGCCCCACGCCTGCACCAGGCGCTCCATCACCTCCCGGCTGTGCAGCGTCCGGCCGTCGTACATGGTGCCGAGCACGCCGTCGATCTCCAGCTTGGGGTTGAGCCGCTCGCGCACCTTGTCGATGGTCGTCTTGAGCAGCGCCACCCCGCGAAGCGCGAAGTACTCGCACTCGAGCGGGACGATCACGCCGTCGCTGGCCGTGAGCGCGTTGACCGTCAGCAGGCCGAGCGAGGGCTGGCAGTCGATGAGGATGACGTCGTAGTGCTCGACGGCCGGCGCGAGCACCCGCTGCAGGGTCTGCTCGCGGGCCACCTCGTGCACCAGCTGGACCTCGGCGGCCGAGAGGTCGATGTTGGAGGGCAGCAGGTCCATCCCGGGCACCCCGCTGGGCACCACGACGTCCTCGAGGGTCACGTCGCGCTGCATCAGCAGGTTGTAGACCGTCTGGTCCATCTCGTGCGGGTTCAGGCCGAGGCCCACCGACAGCGAGCCCTGGGGGTCGAAGTCGACCAGGAGGACCTTGCGGCCGTACTCCGCGAGCGCGGCGCCGAGGTTGATCGTGGTGGTGGTCTTGCCGACCCCGCCCTTCTGGTTGCACATCGAGATCACCCGGGCGGGCCCGTGCTCGGTGAGGGGTCGCGGCTCGGGAAGGTCCGGCATCGGTCGGCCGGTCGGTCCGAGCTTCGTCTCGCTCGCGGGTCGCTCGAAGGGCAGGGCGTCGGCGACGGGGTCGGCCACGGAGTCTCCGGCTTCAGGGATGGGTGCTGCGGGGGGCTGGGTGTCGGCGGGCGGTGCGGGGGTGCGGACCAGGGGTGGCATCGAGCTCGCAGCCGCGCCGCCGGTGGGTCCGCCGCCGATGGTGCCGCCTGCGCTCATGCCACGCTCCTCTGGGTGCGGCGGCCACATGTCGACACGACGACTTGTGGCCTGGTTCGCGGGCGACTCTAGGTGCGCGCTCCGACGGGGAACAACCCGGTACGCCGAAACCCCCAGGCCCGGGCCCGATCTGTTGACAGCCTGTGCACGAGCGCCGCCTCAGGTGCACAGCCGACCCGGTGCCTGTGCACAGGGCTGTGGACGAGTCAGTCCCGCGCGGTGGTCGCCGGGGCGCCGTACAAGAGGTCGGCGTAGTCGGGGTGCTTGCCGATCCAGGCCTTGATGAACGGGCACAGCGGGAGCACCCGTCGCGACCCGCCGCGGCGCACGTCGTCGAGGGCGTACCGGGCGATCGCGGACCCGACACCGCGGCCCTCGAACCGCTCGTCGACCTCGGTGTGGGTGAAGACCACGAGCTCGTCGGTGAGCTGGTACTGGGCGAACCCGGCGAGCTCGCCGTCGATCCGGGCCTCGTAGCGGGCAGCCTCAAGGTTGTGTGAAGTCTCCACGTCGGTCATGGGGTCGACCCTAGTCCGGCCCTAGAATGGCGGGGTGCACCCACGGGTGGCCGCGAAGGCCGTGCTGGCGGGGTTGATCACGGGGGGACTGATCGTCGCCGCGACGACCCCTGCGCACGCGCGCACGCGCGCGGCCCGCGCGACGCTCGCCGCCCGGCCCGCGACGGCGGCGGTGACCGCCGGTGACCCGACCTCGGTCCGGCTGCAGCTGCGGCCCGCGGCCGTCACGCGGCTACAGGTCCAGGAGCGTGTCGCTGGCCGGTGGGTCGCCCGGACCAGCGCCGTGACCTCCTCGCGCGGCGCTGCCGTCGCGCGGCTGAGCCCTGCCACCGCCGGGGTGCACACGTACCGGGCGATCACCCTTCGGACCACCGGTCGCGCGGCCTCCCCGACGTTCGCGGTCACCGTCGCACCGGCCGGGTCTGCGTGCGCTCCCACCACGCCGCTGGTCGACGACCAGGCGACGCCCGCCGCCCGGTGCCTGGCCGCGCGCCTGGACCGCTGGCGCAAGGCGGGTGTCATGGGTGTCGGCCAGCAGCTCAACGTCTCCAACATCTCCTACCGTCAGCCCCTGGACACCCTCGGCGGACGGCGGGTGTCGGTGGTCGGCTTCGACCTGCAGGAGCTCGCCGACGGCCAGACCTACCAGTTCCCGACCGCTCCGCTCGACGCGCTCGGCCAGCTCGCCCAGCAGGGCGCGGTGCTGAGCGCGACGTGGCACGCTCACAACCCTCGCAACGGCGTCGCGAACAGCTTCCAGGACGACCCGTGGCACGACCTCGGCCCGCTGCTCGACCCGAGCACGCCGGAGTACTCGACCTTCTGGGTCGACTTCGACGCCAAGATGGCGCTGCTGAAGCAGCTCCAGGACCAGTACGGCGTCGCCGTCGTCTTCCGGCCCTTCCACGAGGTCAACGGGGACTGGTTCTGGTGGGGCCGGCCCGATCCGACCACCTTCCGCAAGGTCTGGAAGGCAATGCAGGAGCGGGCTGCGGTCGACGGCGTCCACAACGTCTTGTGGGCCTACAGCTTCAATGCCGACACCGGTCCCCGGACCGTCAAGCCGGTCAGCCTGCTGCCACCGGTCAGCCGGGTCGACCTGGCCGGGATCGACTCCTACGGCTCCCCAGCGACCGCGAAGCAGCCGGCCACCCTGCCGATGACCGGCTACGCCGCGGTGGCGGCCCTGGTGACCCGGATGACCATCACCGAGGCCGGGCCCTACAACTCGACGACGGGGCGCTGGAACCCCGAGGTCATCACCGCGGCTGCCCGCGCCCAGTCCTCGAAGCCGTTGTGGTCGATGCTCTGGTTCGACGACGGGTCGGGCAAGAAGCAGATCTCGTCCCTCGGGCCGAACGGGAGCTGGGGCAAGGCGTGGCTCGACTCCTGCCCCCAGGGCTTCTGCAGCCTGTTCTGACCGTTCCCCGCTGCGCCGGCCGGGAGAATCAGCCGCCCAGCCGCCGCATCGCGGTGGTGCGCAGCACCAGCTCGCCGGCCTCGTCGGACGCGGCGACGTCGACCTCGGCCTCGACCACCCAGTCGTGGTGGCCCTCCGGGTCGTGGACGGTCTGGGTCACCGCCCAGAGCGGGCCCTCGCGCACGACCGACAGCAGCGCCGGGCCCCGGGCGTCGGCGTCGAGCAGCACCCGGTCGTGCTCCTCGTAGTACGCCTCGATCGCCTCGTCCCAGCGCGAGCGCGTCATCACCACCTCGGCCGGCGGGTCCGTCCGGTCGGCAGCGGCGCGTTCCAGGGCCATCAGAGCGTCCAGGTCGTCGCGGGCGACGAGCTCGACCCGGCGGAACATCGCGTTGCGGATCATCACCGCGAAGGCGCGGGCCTGCTGCGACACCGGCCGGGGCGGAGGCGGCGGCTCGTGGTGCGCCACGTCCGAGCGGACGTGCGACGGGTCCGCCAGCGCCTCCCACTCGTCGAGGAGCGAGGAGTCGGTCTGGCGGATCGTCTCCCCCAGCCACTCGACCAGGTCGTCCAGCTCCGGGGTGCGGTGCTGCTCGGGGACCGTCTGCCGCAGGGTGCGGTACGCATCGGTCAGGTAGCGCAGCACCAGACCCTCGGAGCGCGCGAGCTGGTAGCGCGAGATCACGTCGGTGAAGCCCATCCCCTGCTCGTACATCTCCCGCACGACCGACTTGGGCTGCAGGGCGTCCTCGGGGAGCCAGGGATGCGTCTGGCGGTAGATCTCGTAGGTCGCCTCCAGCAGCCCGGCGAGCGGCCGCGGCCAGGTCACGTCCTCCAGCAGCGCCATCCGCTCGTCGTACTCCAGGCCGTCGGCCTTCATCTCCGCGACCGCCTCACCCCGGGCGACGAACTGCTGCTGGAGCAGGACCTGGCGCGGCCCCTCGAGGACCGCCTCGACGACCGACACGACGTCCAGCGTGTGCTCGGGCGCGTCCGGGTCGAGCACGTCGAGCGCGGCGAGCGCGAAGTGCGCCAGTGGCTGGTTGAGCGCGAAGTCGGCGGGGAGGTCGACGGTCAGGACGTAGCGCCGGCCGAAGCGGTCCGGCTCGTCGAGGCGGGTCACCACGCCGGAGCGCACGAGCGAGCGGCCCAGTCGCAGCGCACGCCGGGCCAGCCGCAGCTGCTGGCGCCGGTCCTCGTGGTTGTCGGTGAGCAGTCGCCGCAGGACCGGGAAGGCGTCCTCCTCGCGGGCGAGGACGTTGACCAGCATCGCGTTGTCGACCCGCATCCGGGAGACCAGTGGCTCCGGCGTGCCGGACACCAGCTTGTCGAAGGTCTGCTCGGACCACACCACGGTGCCCTCGGGGGGCTTCTTCAGCTGCGCCTTGGACGCCTTGCGGCCCGCGGCGCGGCGCTCCTCCGCCTTCGCCTTGGCCTTCTCGTTCTCGATGACGTGCTCGGGCGCCTGGACGACGACGTAGCCGGCGGTGTCGAAGCCGGCCCGGCCCGCACGGCCGGCGATCTGCAGGAACTCCCGGGTCCGCAGGATCCGCTGCCGGCTGCCGTCGAACTTGGCGAGCCCGCTGAAGAGCACCGTGCGGATCGGCACGTTGATGCCGACCCCGAGCGTGTCGGTGCCGCAGATGACGGCGAGCAGCCCGGCCTGGGCCAGCTGCTCCACCAGGCGCCGGTAGCGCGGCAGCATGCCGGCATGGTGCACGCCGATGCCGCGCCGCAGCAGCCTCGAGAGGGTCTTGCCGAACCCGGCGCCGAAGCGGACGTGGTCCAGCCGGTCGCCGAGCTCGGGCTTGGGCACCCAGCCGGCCTTGAGCAGCGAGGTCGCCTGCTCGACGGCGTCCTTCTGGGTGAAGTGCACGACGTAGACCGGCCCCTGACCGGTCGTCACGAGCTCCTCGAGGGTCTCGGCCAGCGCCGTGGTCGACCAGGAGAAGGTGAGCGGCACCGGTCGTACGGCGTCCGCGACGACCGTCGTCGGGCGCCCGTTGCGCCGGGTCAGGTCGGCGGCGAGGTCGCTGACGTCGCCCAGCGTCGCCGACATCAGCAGGAACTGCGCCTGGGGCAGCTCGAGGAGCGGCACCTGCCAGGCCCAGCCGCGGTCGGGCTCGGCGTAGAAGTGGAACTCGTCCATGACGACCAGCCCGACGTCGGCGCCGGCCCCCTCCCGCAGCGCGATGTTGGCCAGCACCTCGGCGGTGCAGCAGATGACGGGGGCGTCCGGGTTGACCGAGGCATCGCCGGTGAGCATCCCCACGTCGGCGGCGCCGAGCTCGGCGACCAGCGCGAAGAACTTCTCGCTCACCAGGGCCTTGATCGGCGCGGTGTAGAACGACACCCGGCCCTCGGCCAGGGCGGCCCGGTGGGCAGCCTCGGCCACCAGCGACTTGCCGGAGCCGGTGGGCGTCGCGAGCACGACGTTGTCCCCGGCGAGCAGGGCGAGGATCGCCTCCTCCTGGTGCGGGTAGAGGTCGAGGCCGCGGCCGGCGACGACGGCAGTGATCTGGTCGAGGAGGTCGGTCACCAGGCGCTCAGTCGCGGGCTCGGGGGTGGGCGGTCGCGAACACCTCTCGGAGGTTGTCCACCGTCACCAGCGTGTACACCTGCGTGGTCGTCACCGACGCGTGGCCGAGCAGCTCCTGCACCACCCGCACGTCGGCACCGCCGTCGAGCAGGTGGGTGGCGAACGAGTGCCGCAGCGTGTGCGGCGAGACGTCCCTGGTGACGCCGGCCCGGTCGGCCGCCTTGACCAGCACCGACCAGGCCGACTGGCGCGACAGCCGGCCGCCGCGGGCGTTGAGGAAGAGCGCCGGACCGCCTCGCCCGGCCGCGACCAGCTCGGGGCGGCCCCGCACCAGGTAGGCCTCCACGGCCGCGCGGGCGAAGGACCCCACGGGCACCAGCCGCTCCTTGCTGCCCTTGCCCCGCAGCAGCACGGTTCCGTCGACCAGGTCGAGGTCGTCGACGTCCAGCCCGACCGCCTCGGAGATCCGCGCACCGGTGCCGTAGAGCACCTCGAGCAGCGCGCGGTCGCGCAGCGCCAGGGTGGTGCCCGGCGCACCGGCGGCGTCGAGGATCGCCTCCACGTCGGCCAGCGGCAGCGCCTTGGGCAGCCGCTTGGCCGGTGTCGGCGGCTTCACCCCGCTCGCCGGGTCGGTGGCCGACAGCCCGTCGGCCACCGCGAACCGGTGGAAGCCCCGCACGGCGACGACCGTCCGCGCGGCCGAGCTCGAGCCGAGGGCGGGATGCACCTCGTCCCCCTCGCGCAGCCGCACCAGGAAGTCGGCGACCGTCGCCTCGGTGACGTCGGCGAGCCGGTCGACGCCCTGCTGCGCGAGGAACTCCTGGTACCTGCGCAGGTCGCGCCGGTACGACGACAGGGTGTTCGCCGCGAGCCCCCGCTCCACCGACAGGTGGTCGAGGTAGGTGCGGACCGCCCGCTGGACGTCTCCCCCGTCGCTCACCGTCAGGCGAGCACGCCCTCGAGCTCGACGGCGTCGATGCCGACCGCCTCGCCGACCGGCGCGTTGGTGAGCTGCCCGTCGTGGGTGTTGAGACCCAGTGCCAGCGACCGGTCGTCGCGCAGCGCCTGCTGCCAGCCCTTGTCGGCCAGCGCGACGGCGTACGGCAACGTGGCGTTGGTCAGCGCGTAGGTCGAGGTGTTCGGGACCGCGCCGGGCATGTTCGCCACGCAGTAGAACGTCGAGTCGTGGACCGGGTAGGTCGGGTCCGCGTGCGTGGTCGCGTGGGAGTCCTCGAAGCAGCCGCCCTGGTCGATCGCGATGTCGACCAGCACCGAGCCCGGCTTCATCCGCGACACCAGCTCGTTGGACACCAGCTTCGGCGCCGCCGCACCCGGGATCAGCACCGCACCGATCACCATGTCGGCCTCCATCACCTGCTGCTCGATCGCCAGCTTCGACGACGCCAGCCCGTGCACCCGGTTGTTGTAGCGCCAGAACGACATCCGCAGCTTGTCCAGGTCGGTGTCCAGCAGCGTCACGTCCGCGCCCATCCCCAACGCGATGTTCGCCGCGTTCTGACCCGACACACCCGCGCCGATGATCACGACCTTCGCGTTCGCCACCCCACCGACGCCGCCCATCAGCACCCCGCGGCCACCCTGGGCCTTCATCAGGCTGTAGGCACCCACCTGCGGCGCCAGGCAGCCCGCGACCTCCGACATCGGGTAGAGCAGCGGCAGACCACCCGAGGGCAGCTGCACCGTCTCGTAGGCGATCCCGGTCACCTTGCGCGCCATCAGCTCCTCGGTCAGCGGCTTGTCCGCCGCCAGGTGCAGATAGGTGAACAGCGTCAGGCCCTCACGCATCCGGTGGTACTCCTCGGCCACCGGCTCCTTGACCTTCAGCACCATGTCCACACCACCGTCGGTGCCCCACGCCTCCTCGGCCGTGGCCACGATCCGCGCACCCGCGCCCACGAACTCCTCGTCGGTGATCTGCGAACCGACACCCGCGCCCCGCTCGATGACCACCTCGTGACCATGAGCCGTCAGCTCGTGCACACCGATCGGCGTGATCGCCACCCGGTACTCGTGGTTCTTGACTTCCTTCGGGACGCCGACCTTCACGCGATGCTCCTTCGGTGATCTGCGCCACCTCGTCGTGGCGCCGGCGCGAGCCTACTCCCGGCGGTCAGCACCGCGATGGCGAGGTGGGCGTCCGAGAGGCGCCCCTGGGCCACGGCGTCGTGCAGCTCGCCGAAGGGCACCCAGGCCGCCTGCATCTCGGCCTCCTCGTGCTGGGGCTCGAAGTCGCCCCGGTCGACGGCGGTCACCCCGCGAGCCAGGTAGTAGTGCGAGAGCTCGGCGGTGAAGCCGGGCGAGGAGTACGTCGAGGTGAGGTGCGTCCACTGGCTCGCCTCGAGCCCGGCCTCCTCCCACAGCTCGCGGCGGGCGGCCACCAGCGGGTCCTCCCCCGGCACGTCGAGCAGCCCCGCCGGCAGCTGGACCAGCCGCCGGCCGATCGCGTGGCGGTACTGCCACAGGCACAGCACCCGGTCCTCGTCGTCGAGGGCGAGCACGACCACCGCACCGGAGTGCTCCACGACCAGGCGGGTGAACGGCTCCTCCTCGGGGTGCCCGGGACGGCGCACCTGGTCCTCGCGCACCCGGACCACCCAGCCGCCGTCGTACACGACCTGGCTGTCGGAGACGGGCCACTCCTCCGGGGTGTCGTCGAGCTCGGGCGGCACCGGCCTCAGGCGTCCATCGAGTCGTCGGCGTCGTCGAACTCTCGGCGCAGCACGCTCTCGTCGATCGGGAACCGCAGCTCGCGTTGCCGGTCGATGGCGGCACCGACCAGGCCCTTGAAGAGCGGGTGCGGCCGCGTCGGGCGCGAGCGGAGCTCGGGGTGGGCCTGGGTGGCGATGTAGTAGGGGTGGCTCTCGCGCGGCAGCTCCACGAACTCCACGAGCGTGTCGTCCGGCGAGGTGCCGGAGAAGACCAGGCCAGCCTCCTCGAGCTGCTCGCGGTAGGCGTTGTTGACCTCGTAGCGGTGGCGGTGCCGCTCGTCGATCTGCGCCTCGCCGTAGATCTCGCGGGCGATGCTCCCCGGCTTCAGCGCGGCCGGGTAGAGCCCCAGGCGCATGGTGCCGCCGAGGTCACCGGCGCCCTCGACGAAGGCGAGCTGCTCGGCCATCGTCGCGATGACGGGCTCGGGGGTGTCGGGGTCGAACTCCGTCGAGCCCGCCTTCTGCAGGCCGAGGACCGACCGGGAGTACTCGATGACCATGCACTGCAGGCCCAGGCACAGCCCCAGCGTCGGGATCCCGTGCGTGCGGGCGTAGGTCAGCGCGCCGAGCTTGCCCTCGATCCCACGCACCCCGAACCCGCCGGGCACGCAGACCGCGTCGACGTCCTGCAGCTGCTTGGCGGCCCCGGCCGGGGTCTGGCACTCGTCGGACGCGACCCAGCGCAGGTTGACCTTGGCCTCATGGGCGAAGCCGCCGGCGCGCAGCGCCTCGGCGACCGAGAGGTAGGCGTCGGGGAGGTCGACGTACTTGCCGACCAGTGCGACGGTCACCTCCTCGACCGGGTGGTGGACGCGGCGCAGCAGGTCGTCCCAGGCGGTCCAGTCGACGTCGCGGAACGGCAGGTCGAGACGGCGCACCAGGTAGGCGTCGAGGCCCTCGCGGTGCAGCACCTTGGGGATGTCGTAGATCGACGGTGCGTCCGCGGCGGTGACCACCGCCTCCTGGTCGACGTCGCACATCAGCGAGATCTTCTTCTTGATGCCCGGCGGGAGCTCGCGGTCGGCCCGGCACACGATCGCGTCGGGCTGGATGCCGACCTGGCGCAGCGCGGCGACGGAGTGCTGGGTGGGCTTGGTCTTCAGCTCCCCGGACGGGCCGATGTAGGGCACCAGGGAGACGTGGAGGAAGAAGCAGTTCTCCCGACCGATCTCGTGCCGGGTCTGCCGGGCGGCCTCGAGGAACGGCAGCGACTCGATGTCACCGACGGTGCCGCCCACCTCGGTGATGACGACGTCGACCGTCTCGCCGTTCACCTGGGTCTCGCCCATCGCGAGGATCCGGTCCTTGATCTCGTTGGTGATGTGCGGGATCACCTGGACGGTGTCACCGAGGTAGTCGCCGCGGCGCTCCTTGGCGATCACGCTGGAGTAGACCTGCCCGGTGGTGACGTTCGCGATCTGGCTGAGGTCGGTGTCGAGGAACCGCTCGTAGTGGCCGATGTCGAGGTCGGTCTCCGCCCCGTCGTTGGTCACGAACACCTCGCCGTGCTGGAACGGGTTCATCGTCCCGGGGTCCACGTTGAGGTAGGGGTCCAGCTTCTGCATGGTCACGCGGAGACCGCGCGCCTTGAGCAGGCTGCCCAGGCTGGAGGCGGTGAGCCCCTTCCCGAGCGAGGAGGCGACGCCTCCGGTCACGAACACGTGCTTCGTCGGCGTCCGGCTACTCACGGGACTCCATCCTACGTCAGGCCCGCCGCGACCCGGGTGCCCGACGCACCGAGCCGTCGCGGCTCAACGCACGGGTACCGCGCCGTCGGCCCCCGCCACGCCGTAGGACCCGCCCGGGGTCGTCAGCGAGCGGATCAGCGCGAGCACGGCGGTCACCTGGCCCAGCGGCGTCTCGACCCCGTCCACGGTCGCGACCTGGTGGGCCGCCGGGTCGCTGCGCAGCACGCCGAGGTCGCCGGCCGCGGCGGCCGCGGCCGTGGTGCCGGCGACCACCACCCCGGTGGCCTTGTCCGCCAGCCCGGTGACGACCCCCGCGAGGATCGCCGGGTCGGTGTGCCGGCCGAGCACCAGCAGTACGAGCGGCGCGCGCGGTGCCGCGTCCGGTGCGGTCGCCAGGTCGGCGCCGGCCAGGCTCTCGCGGACGGCCGCGACGTCGGCGGTGGACAGGTCGGAGGTGGCGACCGCGAGCCCGAGCAGCTGCCCGATCCGCACGTAGGTCGACGAGTCGGGGCTCACCGCGCCCGCCCCCAGCTGCTGGGTCAGCTGGCTGCCGAGCGTGTCGACGAGCGACTTCTCGGAGGCGTCGGTCAGCGCGCGCTGGACGGCGTAGGTCCCAGCCACGGTGCCGCCCGCGGCCCGCACCTGGACCCCGAGGCCCCCTGCGGCGTCGGCGTCGGCACCGGGCAGGGTCACGACCGCGACGGGGTGGTCCTTGAGCCCACCGGCGTACAGCGCGCCGGCCGACGCGGTGGCGAACTGGTCGCCGTACGACGCGCGCTGCTCGGTCGCCCGGTCCGCCCGGGTGCTCGCCGCGGCCGGCTGGTCGTCGCGGCCCAGGTCGCTGAGCGGGCCGCCCCCGAGCGCGATCCCGGCGGCGAGCGCCAGGAAGACGGCGACCAGGGAGACGATGTGGTGACGGTAGGAGATCACGAGAGAAGTCCTTGCAGGGTGTCGGTCAGCCAGGCGGTCAGCTGGTGGGCCCACTCCTGGCCCACCGGGGTGACGGCGATCGCCGCGGCCACCGCGACCAGACCGGCGAGCATCACCACCAGGAGGTGCCACGGTCGCACCCGGCCGGAGTAGAGGGACGGCACGGCGGTGGCGTCGACCAGTCGCGGGCCGACCTTGAGACGGGTGAGGAAGGTGCTGGCGAGCCCGGCCCGCTGGCGGTCGAGGAAGTCGTCGAGCGTCGCGTGCATCCCGACTCCGACGATCACCGCGGCGTCGCCCGCGTCGGCCAGCAGCAGGGCGGCGTCCTCGGGCGTCGCGGTCGACTCGAACGCGAGCGGGCGCACCCCCAGCCGCTCCAACTGGTCGACGGTGACCCGGCCGGCACCGCGGTCCGAGCGGACCACGACGTCGCGCGCCGCCTTGAGGACCTTCGCCGACGGCATCTCGGACTCGTCCGCGAGCGGGTCGAGGACGACGACATCAGGACGGTGGCCCGCGGCACGCAGCACGTCCGCGCCCGCCCCGACCCCGACCAGGACCGGCTGCTGCTCGCTCAGGAACGGTCGCACGAGGTCCAGCTCGCGCTCGTGGTCGTGGCCGCGGACGACGACCACGACGGGCCGCCCGGCGATCCGGGTGCGCAGCCGCGGCAGCCCCAGCCCGTGCAGCAGCAGGTCCTGCTCGCGGCGCAGCAGCTCCGCGCTGTTGTAGGTGAAGGTCTCGAGCTGGGTGACCAGGCCGGTGCGCGCCTCCTCGAGCTCGGACTCCACGGTCGCGGCGTCGACCGCGCGACCCCGCGCGAGGGGGTCCTCCCCGGCGTACACCGTCCCCTCGTGGACCCGCACCGTGCGGCCGTCGGCGACCGCGGCCAACCCGGCCGCACCGACCCGGTCCACCACGGTGATCCCGGCGTCGACGAGGACCCGCGGCCCCAGGTTGGGGAACCGGCCCGAGATCATCGGGGCCGCGTTGACGACCGCGGCCACCCCGGCGTCCACGAGCGCCTGGGCGGTCGCGCGGTCCAGGTCGACCTGGTCGACGACCGCGACGTCACCGGGTCGCAGGCGGGGTAGGAGCGCGGTGGTGCGGCGGTCGACGCGAGCGGTGCCGACGAGCCCGGGAAGGCCGACGGCAGGACGTGGGCGAACGGAGATCCTCATGGCCGTTCCATGCTGTCAGGCAGGTTGCGGAGATCCTCGGACCTCCAGGCACCGGGCGCGTCACGGGTCCTGCGGCTTCCTCAGTGGCTGGCGCGGGTCTCCTGCGCCACCTCGAGGAGCTCCCGGGCGTGTGCCAGGGCCGTGTCGGAGCCCGCGAGGCCGGCCAGCATCCGGGAGAGCTCCTGTTCGCGCTGGGCGTCGTCCAGGACGGTCAGGCCCGAGCTCGTCACGGTGCCGTCCGACGCCTTCTCGACCACGACGTGCCGGTCGGCGTAGGCGGCCACCTGGGGCAGGTGCGTCACGACGAGCACCTGGGCGCTGGTCGCCAGCTCGGCGAGGCGACGGCCCACCTCGACGGCGGCCGCTCCGCCGACGCCGGCGTCCACCTCGTCGAAGACGAACGTCGGCACCGGGCTCGTGCCGGCCAGCGCCACCTCGAGGGCGAGCATGACGCGGGAGAGCTCGCCACCCGATGCGCCCTTGCCCAGCGGCCGCGGGTCGGAGCCGGTGTTGGCCGCCAGCATCAGCTCGACCTCGTCGGCACCGGAGGACGTGAACCGCTCCAGCGGACGGACCTCGACGCTCAGGCGGGCGTGCGGCATCGCGAGCAGGCCGAGCTCCGCGGTGACCTGGTCGGCGAGCCGCGCCGCGGCCTCCGTGCGGGCCGCGGTGAGCGCGGCCGCGGCCCGGGCCCGGTCGTGCCGCAGCAGCTCCTGCTCCGCGCGCAGCTCCGCGATCCGTTCGTCGGTGTGGTCCAGGTCGAGCAGCCGGGTCGCCGACCGCTCGGCCCAGGAGAGGACCTCGTCGATGGTGTCGCCGTACTTCCGGGTCAGGGCGGTCAGCGCCGCCCGGCGCTCCGAGACCGCCGCCAACCGGGCCGGGTCGGTCTCGACCCGGGCGGCGTACGACGCCACGTCGGCGGCGAGGTCGGAGAGCAGGTAGGTGATCTCGGCGATCCGGTCCGCGAGCTCCCCGGCCTCGGCGTCGTGCTCCCGGACCCCGTCGAGCAGGGCGCGGGCCGCCGCCGTGGTGGCCAGCGCGTCCGGATGGCCCTGCTCGCTCGACAGTGCCTCGCGGGCCTGCTCGGCAGCTGTGCGCAGGGTGTCGGCGAAGCCCAGCCGGGCCTCCTCCGCTGCCAGGGCGACGTCCTCGCCGGGCACCGGCGCGACGCCCTCGACGTCGCCGAGCCCGAACCGCAGCAGGTCGGCCTCCTGGGCTCGCTCCCGGGCGTGGGCGACGACCTCCTCGAGCTCCTCCTCCACCGCCACCAGCCGGTGGTGGACGTCGGCGTACGCCGCGAGCAGCCCGGCGACCTCGTCCCCGCCGAAGCGGTCCAGCGCGTCGCGCTGGGCGCGCGCCCGCAGCAACCGGTGCTGGTCGGACTGGCCGTGCACCGCCACCAGGGGCTCGGCCACCTCGGCCAGCGAGGACACCGGCACCGACGCCCCGCCGACGAACGCGCGGGACCGGCCCTCGGCCGACACGTTGCGGGCGAGCACGACGACGCCGTCCTCCACCTCGCCACCGACCTCCTCGACCGCCGCCGTGAAGGCCGCCAGCTCGCCGACCCGCACGACGCCCTCCACCCGGGCGGAGCGGGCACCGGTGCGGACCGCACCGCTGTCGGCACGGCCGCCCAGGAGCAGCCCCAGTGCGGTGACGACCATGGTCTTGCCGGCGCCGGTCTCACCGGTGATGACGGTGAGCCCGGGCCCGAGCTCCAGCGTCGAGGACTCGATCACCCCGAGCGAGGCGATCCGGATCTCCTCAAGCATCCGCGATCTCCGCGCCGTCCCCGATCCGGCGACGCCGCTCGGTGGACCCCCGCCAACCCTCGACCGGCAGGCCGAACTTCGCGACGAGCCGGTCCGTGAACGGCGCCTCGTGCAGGCGGACCAGGCGCACCGGCACCGCCCCGCGACGCACCTCGATGCGAGCCCCCGGCGGCAGCTCCACGGTGCGCCGGCCGTCGGCCCACAGCACCCCGGCGCCGTCCGTGCGCGCGAGCACCTCGACGGCGAGCACCGAGCTCGGCGCGACCACGAGCGGGCGCGCGAAGAGTGCGTGGGCGCTGATCGGCACCAGGAGCAGGGCCTCGACGCCCGGCCACACGACCGGCCCTCCGGCGCTGAAGTTGTAGGCGGTCGACCCCGTCGGGGTCGCACAGACCACGCCGTCGCACCCCCACCGCGAGAGCGGTCGCCCGTCCACCTCGACGACGACCTCGATCATCCGCTCGCGCGCGGCCTTCTCGACGCTCGCCTCGTTGAGCGCCCAGGTGCGTCCGACGACCTCGCCGTCGCGGTGCACCGTCACGTCGAGGGTGAGCCGGTCCTCGATGCTGTACCGCCGTGCCACGATCGCCTCGATGGTGGACTCGAGGTCCTCGTACTCGGCCTCGGCGAGGAAGCCGACGTGGCCGAGGTTGACGCCGAGCAGGGGGGTGCCGGAGTCGTGGGTCAGCTCCGCAGCACGCAGGATCGTCCCGTCGCCGCCGATCACGACGACCAGCTCGCAGTCGGCGCTGGGCGGCCGGGAGCTGGCGACCACCTCCACCCCGTCGGTGTCGGCGGAGAGGTCGAGGTCGACCGCCTCGGACTCGCGCAGCCGGACCAGCAGCCCGTGCGCCGTGAGCGCCTTGGCGAAGCCCCGGGCGACCTCGCGCGCGTCGTCGCGCCCGGTGTGGGCCACCAGGAGCACGCGCCGGGCGCCGCCGTCCGCGGTTCCCGGGTCAGGTGAGGTCACGACCCCACCCTCTCACCCGCCGTCCCCGCCGGTGCGGCGGCACGCACCACGGCGTGGATCGCGTCCGCGTCCAGCTGCGCGGGACCCCGGCGCAGCCACACGAAGAACTCGACGTTGCCCGACGGGCCCGGCAGCGGGCTGGTGGCGACCGCGCGGACGCCCCAGCCGCGTGCGGCGGCCGCGTCGGCGACCCCGACCACCGCCTCGGCCCGCAGTGCGGGGTCGCGGACCACGCCCCCCTTGCCGACCCGCTCCCTGCCGACCTCGAACTGCGGCTTGACCATGAGCGCGAGGTCGCCGTCCTCCGCGGTGACGCCCAGGAGCGCGTCGAGCACCAGCTGCAGGGAGATGAAGGAGAGGTCGCCGACGACGACGTCGACCGTCCCGTCGGTGATCTCCAGGGTCAGCTCCCGGACGTTGACCCGGTCCCGCACCAGCACGCGGGCGTCCTGCTGGAGGCTCCAGGCCAGCTGTCCGTAGCCCACGTCGACGGCGACCACCTCCCGGGCGCCGTGGCGCAGCAGCACGTCGGTGAAACCGCCGGTGGAGGCACCGGCGTCGAGGCACCGGCGTCCCGACACCACGAATCCCGACGGCTCGAAGGCCGCCAGCGCCCCAGCCAGCTTGTGACCACCCCGCGAGACGTAGTCGGGCCCGTCGGAGCCGGCGACCACGACGATCGCGACGTCGGTCGTGACGCCGGTCGCGGGCTTGGTCGCGACCGCTCCGGAGACCGTGACCCGACGCTGGGCGATCAGGTCGCTGGCGTGCTCGCGGGACCGGGCCAGGCCGCGGCGGACCAGCTCGGCGTCCAGGCGCAGGCGTCGCGGCGGCACGTCAGGCTGGGTCGTCGTCGACCGGGTCGAGCGCCCGCCGCAGCTGGTCGTGCGCGGTCTCGAACACGCCGACGTGCTCCTCGACGGGCCGGTCCTCGAGCTCCTCGACCGCCGCGATCACCTCGTCGACCGACGGGAGCCCGGTGCGGACCTGCTCCGGGCCGCTGGAGGGGTCGGGCCGGTCGGACTGCTCGCTCATGGGTCGAGGCTATCGCGGGGCCCGGCGACGCCCGTCACGTCCGCGGGCTCCCCGGTGGCATCCAGGTGGGCCCACGCGGCTACGGCCGCGACCCGCCACCAGTCGGCGCCGTCGCCGTCACCGTCGACCGCGAGGCGGCTGTCGACCACCCGCGCCGTCCACCCGCCCAGGAGGAAGCCGCCGTCCTCCTCGTGGGCGGGTGCGGCGTGCGCGGACAGCAGGCCGGCGAGGTCGGGCGAGAGGTAGGTCGGCCGCTGCTCGTCCCGCGCCGTCACCAGGTCGGCGAGGCCGGTCACTCCGGTCAGCACCAGGAGCGACGGCACGCCGGCCCGGTGGGCGCCCTCGATGTCGGTGTCCAACCGGTCGCCGACCATCAGCGGTCGCCGACCGCCCACCCGGCGCACGGTCTCGTCGAGCAGCGGGCGCTCGGGCTTGCCGGCCACCACCGGCTCGACGCCGGCGAAGCGCCGCAGCATGTCGACCTGGACGCCGTGTCCCGGAGCGACGCCGTAGGGCGCCGGAAAGGTCGCGTCGGTGTTGCTGGCCACCCACGGCAGGCCGTCGCGGATCCGGACCGCGGCACGCATGATCTCCGACCAGACGACGTCCGGACCGTAGCCGGTGACGACGGCGACCGCCTCGTCGGCCGCGGTGACCGGACGAAGCCCCTGTCCCTCCAGCGCCTCGCGCAGCCCCGCGGCGCCCAGGCAGACGACCCGCGCACCCGCACCCCACCGGTCGGCGACCAGGTGGGCCGCGGCCTGTGCGGAGGTGACGACGTCCTCGGCAGCGGCGGCGACGCCGAGCCGCTGGAGATGGCTCGCCACCTCGGTGGGCGGTCTGGACGCGTTGTTGGTGACGAATGCCAGCCGCATCCCGGCCGCGCGGGCGGCGGCGAGGTGCTCGGGCGCACCGGGCACAGCCTCTCCGCCGACGTAGACGACGCCGTCGAGGTCGAGCATGGCCAGGTCGTGTGCCTCGCACAGCAGCTGCGTCGACGAGCCGAGCACGCATGCCTCCTCGATGGTCGATGCGTGCCCGCACCCTACGATGCTCCTCGTGGACGCGCGTGCTGTGGTTCCGCCACCCCACGTGGCGCAGCCGCTGCGGCTCCTGCCCTTCCGTGGGCTGACCGTCGACCCGGCACGGATCGGGGTGCCGTCCTCGATGCGCCTGTTCGGCCGGCCCTACCGACGAGCCGCCGAGCGGCTGGACCGCTGGGAGCGGCGCGGACTGGTGCACCGGGACCCGGTGCCGGCTATCTACCTCCACGAGTACACGAGCGAGGGATTGACCGTCCGGGGCCTCACCGGGGCGCTCGACCTGTCCCGGCGGGCCAGGTCACGCGCCGAGGTCGCGGTACTGCCGCACGAGGGTGTCCATCCCCGGCAGGTCGACGACCTCGCCACCCGGATGGAGCAGCTGCAGGTCAACCCGGCGCCGATCCTGCTGGTCTACCGGGGGTCCACGGCCGGACGGGCCCTGCTCGACGACGTGCAGCGCACGCCGCCGTCGCGGGAGCTGGTCGACCGCGGCGGGCAGCGGCACCGCCTCTGGGCACTGCGCGACCGCGAGATCGTCGCCGGCGTCCAGGAGGAGCTGGCGGCGCGACGAGCCCTCATCGCCGACGGACACCACCGGTACGCGGCCTACCTGCAGCTGCAGGCGCGCGACCCGCGGCCAGCGGCCCGCGCAGGGTTGGCGATGCTCGTGGACCAGGACGCGACCCCGCTCCACCTGGGCCCGATCCACCGGCACCTCGCCGGGACGGACCTCCAGGCGCTCCGCGCCACGGCGGTGCGGGTCGGCGTCGAGGTCCGGGAGAGCGACGCGGGAGCGGCGATCAGCGCCCTGCGGCCCGACACGTTGGTGGCCACCGACGGCCGCCGCTGGATCACCCTGCGGTTGCCCCTGCCGCCGGAGGAGCTCGCGGTGCAGGTCCTCCACGACCGGATCCTCGCGTCGCTGCGACCTGCTCCCCTGGTGGACTACCACCACTCGACCGACGAGGCGCTGGCTGCCGTCGCCGGGCGCGGCGGCACCGCCGTCCTGATGCCGGCGCCCGACTTCGGCCGGGTGCTCGAGATCTGTGCGGCCGACCGCCTGCTGCCGGAGAAGGCGACCTCCTTCCAGCCCAAGCCACACGTCGGCGTCCTCATCCGCTCGTTGCGCGACGGATGACCCGACCGGCGGACATCTCCACCTCGACCCGCGAGGCCACCGCGCCCCCGGCGCGGAAGAAGCGACGCTGCAGCGCCCCTCTCACCTCCACGACGTCGCCGGCCGACCAGCCGCTCACGGACCGGCGTGCCCGCGCCGACCAGGCGGCGCACTCGATCGCATCGACCGCCTGACGCGAGCGGCCCGGCGCCCGGGGGACGACCACCCGGAACGTCCAGACCGCGTCACCGCTGGGCAGCACCCGCTCCTCGGGTGCCCGGGACACCCGGCCCACGAGCCGGACCTCGTTGCACATCGCGACCTCGGCGGTCGCCCTCGTCTTCGGTGCGGACATCGCACATCACCTCCGCCGACCACGCTGAGGGCCGGCACCGACGGCGCCGGCCCGACCTCTCGTCGCCTGTGCACGAGCCCGTCCGGTGGCGGACCTGTGGACGTCCGGCGGGCCACCACCGCGGAGCCGGACGAGACCGACCCGAAATGCCGAGCAGGGCCACCCATGACTGGATGGCCCTGCTCAGAAAGGATGTCCGGCGGCGTCCTACTCTCCCACGACCTCCCGGTCGCAGTACCATCGGCGCTGAGAGGCTTAACTTCCGGGTTCGGGATGGGACCGGGTGTTTCCCTCTCGCCATGGCCGCCGTAACTCTTGCGGCGCACCCCCACGGACAACACACGTGGGTGGCACCAAGTATTCAGTTGATCTGGGTATTCAGATGATCTGGTGCAGATCGTTAGTGGACGCGAGGATCAGAACTTGTCTTGTGCAGGTTCAGTTGAGGGTTTGTGGGACAAGCCCTCGGCCTATTAGTACCGGTCGGCTGGGCATTGCTGCTGTACACCTCCGGCCTATCAACCCAGTGTTCTGCTGGGGGCCTTACCCCCTCGAGGGGGTGGGAAACCTCATCTTGAAACGTGCTTCCCGCTTAGATGCGTTCAGCGGTTATCACTTCCGAACGTAGCTAACCAGCCGTGCCCTGGCGGACAACTGGCACCAGGGGTTCGTCCATCCCGGTCCTCTCGTACTAGGGACAGCCTTTCTCAAGTTTCCTACGCGCGCGGCGGATAGGGACCGAACTGTCTCACGACGTTCTAAACCCAGCTCGCGTGCCGCTTTAATGGGCGAACAGCCCAACCCTTGGGACCTACTCCAGCCCCAGGATGCGACGAGCCGACATCGAGGTGCCAAACCATCCCGTCGATATGGACTCTTGGGGAAGATCAGCCTGTTATCCCCGGGGTACCTTTTATCCGTTGAGCGACCACGCTTCCACATGCCGTGGCCGGATCACTAGTTCCGACTTTCGTCCCTGCTCGACATGTCTGTCTCACAGTCAAGCTCCCTTGTGCACTTACACTCGCCACCTGATTGCCAACCAGGCTGAGGGAACCTTTGAGCGCCTCCGTTACATTTTAGGAGGCAACCGCCCCAGTTAAACTACCCATCAGGCACTGTCCCTGAACCAGATCATGGCCCTAGGTTAGACATCTAGTACGACCAGAGTGGTATTTCAACGATGACTCCACCCTCACTGGCGTGAAGGTTTCACAGTCTCCCACCTATCCTACACAAGCCGAACCAAACACCAATACCAAACTATAGTAAAGGTCCCGGGGTCTTTCCGTCCTGCCGCGCGTAACGAGCATCTTTACTCGTACTGCAATTTTCCACGGTTGAGACAGCGCCCAAGTCGTTACTCCATTCGTGCAGGTCGGAACTTACCCGACAAGGAATTTCGCTACCTTAGGATGGTTATAGTTACCACCGCCGTTTACTGGGGCTTAAGTTCTCAGCTTCGACACTCACGTGTCTAACCGGTCCCCTTAACCTTCCAGCACCGGGCAGGAGTCAGTCCGTATACATCGTCTTACAACTTCGCACGGACCTGTGTTTTTAGTAAACAGTCGCTTGGGCCTGGTCTCTGCGGCCATCACCGCTTCCCGAAGCAAGTTCGGTCACGGATCCGGCCCCCCTTCTCCCGAAGTTACGGGGGCATTTTGCCGAGTTCCTTAACCATGGTTCGCTCGATCGCCTTGGTATTCTCTACCTGATCACCTGAGTCGGTTTGGGGTACGGGCGGCGCATAGCTCGCTAGAGGTTTTTCTCGACAGCATAGGATCACCCACTTCGCCCATACGGGCTCGGCATCACATCTCAGGGTCGTGATCAAACACAAGACGACGGATTTGCCTATCGTCTCCCCTACCTGCTTACCCGTGGACAACCATCGCCACGGTTGGGCTACCTTCCTGCGTCACCCCATCGCTTGACTACTACCAGCTCGGGTCCCACGCTCCACCACGCCGCCTCACCCCGAAGGGATCGGTCATGCGCGGCTTCGGATGGTTAGCATCACCAGGTTCGTCATGGGCGCTACGTTGCCGGTACGGGAATATCAACCCGTTGTCCATCGACTACGCCTGTCGGCCTCGCCTTAGGTCCCGACTTACCCAGGGCAGATTAGCTTGACCCTGGAACCCTTGATCATTCGGCGCACGGGTTTCTCACCCGTGATTCGCTACTCATGCCTGCATTCTCACTCGTGTCGCATCCACCCCTGGATCACTCCGAGGCTTCACACGCGACACGACGCTCCCCTACCCATCCACACACCTGAACCACCCAGTGGCTAGGTTCCACCCCGCAGGGTGCGCATGAATGCCATAGCTTCGGCGGATGACTTGAGCCCCGCTACATTGTCGGCGCGGAATCACTTGACCAGTGAGCTATTACGCACTCTTTCAAGGGTGGCTGCTTCCAAGCCAACCTCCTGGTTGTCACTGCGACTCCACATCCTTTTCCACTTAGTCACCGCTTAGGGGCCTTAGCTGATGGTCTGGGCTGTTTCCCTCTCGACTACGGAGCTTATCCCCCGATCTCACTGCTGCGCTCTCACTTACCGGCATTCGGAGTTTGGCTAACGTCAGTAACCTGGTCAGGCCCATCAATCCTCCAGTGCTCTACCTCCGGCAAGAAACACACAACGCTGCACCTACGAATGCATTTCCGGGGAGAACCAGCTATCACGGAGTTTGATTGGCCTTTCACCCCCTATCCACAGGTCATCCCCTCAGTTTTCAACCTAAGTGGGTTCGGTCCTCACGCGGTCTTACCCGCGCTTCAACCTGCCCATGGATAGATCACTCCGCTTCGGGTCTTGATCGTGCTACTGAACCGCCCTGTTCGGACTCGCTTTCGCTACGGCTCCCCCACACGAGTTAACCTCGCAACACAACACAAACTCGCAGGCTCATTCTTCAAAGGCACGCCGTCACCCCCACACCCACCACGACAGTGGGCGGCCGAGCTCCGACGGATTGTAGGCACACGGTTTCAGGTACTATTTCACTCCCCGCCAGGGGTACTTTTCTTTCCCTCCTGGTACTAGTCCGCTATCAGTCATCGAGTAGTATTTAGGCTTAACGGGTGGTCCCGCCAGATTCACACGGAATTTCAGGAGTTCCGTGTTACTTGGAAAACACAACAGTCACGCACTTACACCTACGGGGCTCTCACCCTCTCCGGCGCCGCTTTCCAACGGACTTCAACTTCACACGCGATTTCTCACTGCTCACCACACCGGCAGATGTGATCAGATGCTACCCCAACCCCCATACGCAACCCCTGCCGGGTATCACACGCATGGGGTTTAGCCTCCTCCGATTTCGCTCGCCACTACTCTCGGAATCACTATTGTTTTCTCTTCCTCCGGGTACTGAGATGTTTCACTTCCCCGAGTTCCCTCCACACACCCTATTTCATTCAGGCGCGGGTGACACGACATGACTCGTGCCAGGTTCCCCCATTCGGACACCCCCGGATCACAGCTCGGTTGCCAACTCCCCAGGGCTTATCGCAGGCTCCAACGTCCTTCATCGGCTCTCGATGCCAAGGCATCCACCATGTGCCCTTCACAGCTTGTCTCACAAACACTCAACAGAAACTGCAAAGACTAGACGACGGCAGTACTTCTACTGCCGTCAATAAAGCGACCACGCCTGGTGAAGCGCGGTCGCAAGATGCTCGCGTCCACTATCGAGTTCTGAAGGTGCGTGCTCGTCGCGGCCGCCACCTCGCGGTGTCGGTCCGGGAGAGCCGGAGGTGTCGCCTGTCGGCTGATTCCTCAGGGCCCAACAGTGTGTCTCGACGCTCTCGCCCGCTCACGACCGGCGCGGTTCCACGCCGGCTCCATGACGGAGCACGACAGTACTGGGACCGACCGCACACGTGCGGTCGCGCCATTCGTCGACGATTCCACTAGTGAACACCACCGGTGCCGCCCAGACAGTTGCTGGGCGTGCGGGGTGTGTGCTCCTTAGAAAAGGAAGTGATCCAGCCGCACCTTCCGGTACGGCTACGCTGTTGACTTCGTCCCAATCGCCAGCCCCACCTTCGACGGCTCCCTCCACAAGGAGTTGGGCCACCGGCTGGGTGTTACCGACTTTCGTGACGTGACGGGCGGTGTGTACAAGGCCCGGGAACGTATTCACCGCAGCGTTGCTGATCTGCGATTACTAGCGACTCCGACTTCATGGGGTCGAGTTGCAGACCCCAATCCGAACTGAGACCGGCTTTTTGGGATTCGCTCCGCCTTGCAGCATCGCAGCCCTTTGTACCGGCCATTGTAGCATGCGTGAAGCCCTGGACATAAGGGGCATGATGACTTGACGTCATCCCCACCTTCCTCCGAGTTGACCCCGGCAGTCTCCTATGAGTCCCCAACACCACAAGGGCTTGCTGGCAACATAGGACGAGGGTTGCGCTCGTTGCGGGACTTAACCCAACATCTCACGACACGAGCTGACGACAGCCATGCACCACCTGTACACCGACTAAAAGGGCACCCATCTCTGGATGTTTCCGGCGTATGTCAAACCCAGGTAAGGTTCTTCGCGTTGCATCGAATTAATCCGCATGCTCCGCCGCTTGTGCGGGCCCCCGTCAATTCCTTTGAGTTTTAGCCTTGCGGCCGTACTCCCCAGGCGGGGCGCTTAATGCGTTAGCTGCGGCACGGAACCCGTGGAATGGATCCCACACCTAGCGCCCAACGTTTACGGTGTGGACTACCAGGGTATCTAATCCTGTTCGCTCCCCACACTTTCGCTCCTCAGCGTCAGGACATGCCCAGAGAACCGCCTTCGCCACCGGTGTTCCTCCTGATATCTGCGCATTTCACCGCTACACCAGGAATTCCGTTCTCCCCTGCATGCCTCTAGTCTGCCCGTATCGAAAGCAAGCACTGAGTTAAGCCCAGTGTTTTCACTCCCGACGCGACAAACCGCCTACGAGCCCTTTACGCCCAATAATTCCGGACAACGCTCGCACCCTACGTATTACCGCGGCTGCTGGCACGTAGTTGGCCGGTGCTTCTTCTGTACCTACCGTCACCACCATCATCGGCGCTTCGTCGGTACTGAAAGAGGTTTACAACCCGAAGGCCGTCATCCCTCACGCGGCGTTGCTGGATCAGGCTTCCGCCCATTGTCCAATATTCCCCACTGCTGCCTCCCGTAGGAGTCTGGGCCGTGTCTCAGTCCCAGTGTGGCCGGTCACCCTCTCAGGCCGGCTACCCGTCGAAGCCTTGGTAGGCCATTACCCCACCAACAAGCTGATAGGCCGCGAGCACATCCCTGGCCGAAAAAACTTTCCACACCCCCCGATGCCAGAAGGTGTCATATCCGGTATTAGCCACCGTTTCCGGTAGTTATCCCGAAGCCAAGGGCAGATTACTCACGTGTTACTCACCCGTTCGCCGCTCGAGTACCCCCGAAAGGGCCTTTCCGCTCGACTTGCATGTGTTAAGCACGCCGCCAGCGTTCGTCCTGAGCCAGGATCAAACTCTCCGTTGAAAACAACACCCAACCACAACCACCCACCCACACAAGGGACAGACAGCCATGATCAGAAAAAGAGATGCCTGACAGGAGACACTGACAATTGTCAGAATCATTGTCAAAGAAATCCGAAAACATCACCCCACCAAAGATGAGGATCAGTCAACGGGGCATTACAAACTAATTCGTCGACTATGACACACTGTTGAGTTCTCAAGAATCAGACGCTCCCGTCCCTGACCCTTGCGGGCCCGGCGGCGGGGCAACCTGCAAAAACTTACCCGCTGCGATCCACCCCGTCAACTCGGGGGCCGATCCTCGCGGAGGCCGGGCGTGCCGACTCCGATCGGATGGCCTCGCGGCCCGACGGGAGTCGCTCACCGCGACGAGAAGAACGGTAGCAGCGCCCGGGTCAGGAGCCCAAATCGGGTCCCCGGCGGGGTCGCAGCGGCGACGCCGGGCGGTAGGCGGACACCGTCGGCTCCCCCGTGGCCCAGAACCGCCACGGCCGGTCGGCGGCCGCCCGCAGGCCCACCCGGGGGCCGGACGAGACGTGCTCGGGTGCTGAGCCGGCCGTGAGCGTCACCGGTCCCACGGTGAGGTCGGTGCCGTCGTGCTCGAGCGTGATCCCCAGCGCGTTGCACAGCCGCGCCGGCCCGCGCGCGAGGTCGCGGTCCGAGGCCCGCGGGCGGCGCTCGCGGGCCAGCCCGATCCCGTCGACCACCTCCCCCGCGCGCAGGAGCACGGCGCTCGCGGCACCCTCCGGCCCGCACACCACGTTGCAGCACACGTGCATCCCGTAGGTGAAGTAGCAGTAGAGGTGCCCGGGCGGGCCGAACATCGTGGCGTTGCGCCGGGTGCGTCCGCGGTAGGCGTGGGAGCCCGGGTCGGCCTCTCCCGCGTACGCCTCCACCTCGGTGACGCGGACGGCCACGTCGCCGTGGCGCAGCACCGCGCCCAGCAGCCGGGGCGCCGTCTCGAGGACCGGCCCGGCGAGGTCAGGCCAGCCGCTCACGGTGGGCCTGCACGACGGCCGTGAGCTCCACCAGCTGCTCGCGCACGCGCACCGGTGCGGTCCCCCCGCGCCCGTCCCGCGAGCCGATCGACCCCGACACGGTGAGCACGTCGCGGACGGCCGGGGTCAGTGCGGGCGAGATCTCGCAGAGCTGGTCGTCGGTGAGCTCGTCGAGCTCCACGCCGAGCTCCTCGCAGCGCCGGACGCACGCGCCGGCGACCTCGTGGGCGACCCGGAACGGGACGCCCTCGCGCACCAGCCACTCCGCGACGTCGGTCGCGAGCGAGAAGCCCTGGGGGGCCAGCTCCGCGAGCCGGCCGGCGTCGAAGGTCAGCGTGGCGACCATCCCGGTGAACGCCGGGAGCAGGACCTCGAGGGTGTCCACGGAGTCGAAGACCGGCTCCTTGTCCTCCTGCAGGTCGCGGTTGTAGGCGAGCGGGAGCGCCTTCAGGGTCGCCATCAGGCCGGCCAGGTTGCCGACCAGGCGACCCGCCTTCCCCCGCGCGAGCTCGGCGATGTCCGGGTTCTTCTTCTGGGGCATGATGCTCGAGCCGGTCGACCACGAGTCGTCGAGCGTGACGAACGCGAACTCACGCGTCGACCAGAGGATCACCTCCTCGGCGATCCGGCTGACGTCCACACCGAGCTGGGCGGCCACGAAGGCGAGCTCGGCCACGAAGTCGCGCGAGGCCGTGCCGTCGATCGAGTTGGCGCTCGACCCGGTGAAGCCCAGCTCGGCCGCCACGCCCTCGGGGTCGAGCCCGAGGCTGGACCCGGCGAGCGCGCCGGACCCGTACGGCGAGTCGCCCGCCACCCGCGCGTCCCAGTCGCGCAGCCGGTCGACGTCGCGCAGCAGCGCCCACGCGTGGGCGAGCAGGTGGTGGGCCAGCAGCACCGGCTGCGCGTGCTGCAGGTGCGTGCGGCCCGGCATCACGGTCTCCGCACCGGGCTCGAGGTGCCCGCGCGCCTGCCCGGCGAGCGCGTCGACCAGGTCGAGGACCTGGCCGGAGACGATCCGGGCGTGGTCGCGCAGGAACACCTTGAACAGGGTCGCGATCTGGTCGTTGCGCGACCGGCCCGCCCGGATCCGGCCGCCGACGTCGGCGCCGACCTCGTCGACCAGCAGCCGCTCCAGGGCGCCGTGGACGTCCTCGTCGGACGGGTCCGGCCGCAGCTCGCCAGCGGCGTACCGCTCCCCCAGCACGTCCAGGCCGCGCAGCAGCTCGCGGTGGTCGGCGTCGGTGAGCAGGCCGGCCCGGTGGAGCGCGTTGGCGTGGGCCCGCGAGCCCGCGAGGTCGTAGGGCGTCAGCCGCCAGTCGAAGTGCGTCGAGCGGGACAGCGCCTCGAGCTCGGGCGACGGGCCGCCGGCGAACCGACCGCCCCACAGCTTGCCGGTGTTGGTGCCCGGGTCCTTGGCGCGGCCCTCGTCCGCAGACACGTCGGTCATCAGTCGGTCCCCGACTCCATCGCGGCGTGGTCGAGCGCGGCCTCGTCGGCCTCGTCCTTCGCTGCGGGGTTGGCCGCGATCCGCTCGGCTCCCCCAGCCTCGATCGCGCCGTAGAGGGTGCCGTTCTCGACCAGCACCTGACCCTGGTCGAGCGGCTGCGCGGCGTACTGCTCGAGCTTGGCCCGGGAGTCGGCGATGTCGAGGTTGCGCAGGGTGAGCTGGCCGATCCGGTCCAGGGGGCCGAACGCGGCGTTCTCGGTGCGCTCCATCGAGAGCTTGTCGGGGTGGTAGGAGAAGGCCGGGCCCTCGGTGCGCAGGATCGTGTAGTCCTCGCCGCGCCGCAGGCGCAGCGTGACCTCCCCCGTGACCAGGGAGGCGATCCACCGCTGGATGGACTCGCGCAGCATCAGCGCCTGGGGGTCCAGCCACCGACCCTGGTAGAGCAGGACGCCGAGCCGCCGGCCCTCGAGGTGGTAGCTGGCGATCGTGTCCTCGTTGTGGATCGCGTTCAGCAGGCGCTCGTAGGCGATCCACAGCAGCGCCATGCCGGGCGCCTCGTAGACACCGCGGGACTTCGCCTCGATGATCCGGTTCTCGATCTGGTCGGACATGCCCAGCCCGTGCCGGCCACCGATCGTGTTGGCCTCGTGCACGAGCGCCACCGCGTCGTCGTACGACGTGCCGTTGATCGCCACGGGACGACCCTCACGGAAGGCGATCGTCACGTCCTCGGGCGCGATCTCGACCGCGCTGTCCCAGAACTTCACGCCCATGATCGGCTCGACGGTCTCCAGGGACACGTCGAGGTGCTCCAGCGTCTTCGCCTCGTGGGTGGCGCCCCAGATGTTGGCGTCGGTGGAGTACGCCTTCTCCTGCGAGTCCCGGTAGGGCAGGTCGCGCTCGGTGAGCCACTGGCTCATCTCCGTGCGGCCGCCCAGCTCGGTGACGAAGTCGTGGTCGAGCCACGGCTTGTAGATGCGCAGGTCGGGGTTGGCGAGCAGCCCGTAGCGGTAGAAGCGCTCGATGTCGTTGCCCTTGAACGTCGACCCGTCGCCCCAGATGTCGACGCCGTCCTCGTGCATCGCGCGCACCAGCATCGTCCCGGTGACCGCGCGGCCGAGCGGGGTGGTGTTGAAGTAGGCGCGCCCGCCGGAGCGGATGTGGAACGCCCCGCAGGCCATCGCGGCGAGACCCTCCTCGACGAGCTGGCGCCGGCAGTCGACCGCTCGCGCGATCTCCGCGCCGTACTGGAAGGCCCGGCCGGGGACCCCGGAGATGTCCGGCTCGTCGTACTGCCCGATGTCGGCGGTGTAGGTGCACGGGATCGCGCCCTTGCTGCGCATCCAGGCCACCGCGACCGAGGTGTCCAGCCCACCGGAGAAGGCGATGCCGACGCGCTCGCCGACCGGGAGGGACGTGAGGACCTTGCTCAACTTCGATTCCTTCGGGTTGCTGGGACGGTTCAGGACTGCGCGTGGGAGTCGGCCAGGGCCAGGAAGCGGTGGGCGAGGGCGTCGCCACCGTCGGGCTCGCGGCCGATCACCAGGACGGTGTCGTCGCCGGCGATGGTGCCGAGGACCTCGGGGAACTCGGCACGGTCGAAGGCCGACGCGAGGAACTGGGCGGCGCCGGGCGGCGTGCGGAGCACGACGAGGTTGGCGCTGGCCTCCGCGCTCACGAGGAGCTCGCCGCACAGCCGGGCGAGACGCTGGCCGGCGGCCGCCGTCTCCACCGGTGCCGCCGGGCGCCGGTCGCCGCCCTCGGCGGGCACCGCGTAGACCAGGGCACCGGACGGCGCGCGCACCTTGATCGCGTCCAGCTCGACCAGGTCGCGGGACAAGGTCGCCTGGGTGACCCGCAGGCCGCTCTCGGCGAGCAGGTCGGCGAGCTCGCTCTGCGAGCGCACCTCCTGGTGGGTCACCAGCTCGACGATGCGCTGGTGCCGCGCGTTCTTGGTCGTCGGCCTCAGGGCGGTGCTCATGTCGCCTGCTCCAGCAGGAAGCTGAGGACCGCCTTCTGGGCGTGACGGCGGTTCTCCGCCTCGTCCCACACGACGCTCTGCGGCCCGTCGATGACCTCGGCGTCGATCTCCTTGCCCCGGTAGGCCGGCAGGCAGTGCATGACGATGGCGTCGGGCTCGGCCTGCGCGAGCAGCTCGGCGGTGACCGAGTACGGCGCGAAGACCGCCGCCCGCGCCGCCGCCTCGTCCTCCTTGCCCATCGAGATCCAGGTGTCGGTCACCACGACGTCGGCACCGCTGACGGCGGCGACCGGGTCGGGCTCCAGCACGCTGGAGCCGCCGGTGGTGGCGGCGATCGCGCGGGCCCGGTCGAACATCTCCTCGGCAGGCGCGTAGCCGTCGGGGGCGCTGATCCGCACGTGCATGCCGGCGGTCGCGCCGGCCAGCAGCCACGAGTTGCCCATGTTGCACGCGCCGTCGCCCACGAACGCCACGACGAGCCCGGCGAGCCGGCCCTTGTGCTCGCGGACGGTGAGCAGGTCGGCCAGCAGCTGGCAGGGGTGGAAGTCGTCGGTGAGGGCGTTGACCACGGGCACCCCGGCGTGCTCGGCCATCTCCTCCAGCCGGCTCTGTGCGTAGGTGCGCCACACGATCATCGACGCCTGTCGTCCCAGCACGCGGGCGACGTCGTGCACCGACTCGCGCACCCCGATGCCGGCCAGGGCGCCGTCGACCGTCATCGGGAAGCCGCCGAGCTCGGCGATGCCGGCGGCGAACGACGCCTGCGTGCGCAGCGTCTGCTTGTCGAAGATCATCGCCACGGTCCGCGGGCCGGCCAGCGGCTTGGCGTCGTACGGCGCCTGCTTCAGCTCGAGCGCGAGGTCGAGCACCTGCGCCTGCTCGTCGGGGGTCAGGTCGTCGTCAGCCAGGAAGTGCCTCATGCGGTCTCCACCTTCCCCCGGGCCGCGATCGGGCCGACGGCCTCGTCCAGGATCCCCGGCCAGGCGGCCAGGAACGCGTGGGCATCCTCCTCCGTCAGCACCAGCGGAGGTGCGAGCCGGATCCGGCGTGGCGTCGGGTTGTTGAGGATGAACCCGGCACGCTGGGCGGCCGCGACCACATCGGCGGACGCGTCGGCGACCAGGTCGAGCCCGATCAGCAGGCCCGCCCCGCGCACCTCGGCCACTCGCGGGTCGGCGGCGAGGCCGTCGCGCAGCTCCGCGCCGAGCACCGTGGCGTGCTCCAGCAGGCCCTCGTCCGCGATCGTCCGGATCACCGCGAGCGCGGCGGCGCAGGCGACGGGGTTGCCGCCGAAGGTCGTGCCGTGGTTGCCCGGCTGGAGCAGGTCGCCGGCGGCACCGATGCCGATGCAGGCGCCGATCGGGAGCCCACCGCCGAGGCCCTTCGCGACCGTCACCACGTCGGGCACCACGTCGCCGTGGGCGAACCAGCGGCCGGTCCTGCCCATGCCGGTCTGCACCTCGTCGAACCAGAGCAGGGCGCCGTGCCGGGCGGCGACCGCCCGGGCCGCGGCGAGGTACCCCTCGGGCGGTACGACGACGCCCGCCTCGCCCTGGAGGGGCTCGAGCAGCACGGCCGCGGTCTCGTCGGTCACCGCGGCGGCGAGCGCGTCGGCGTCGCCGTACGGGACGAAGGTGACGTCGCCCGGCAGCGGCTCGAACGGGGACCGGTAGGCCTCCTTCGACGTCAGCGCGAGCGCGCCCATCGTGCGCCCGTGGAAGGAGCCCTCGGCCGCGACGACGTGGGTGCGACCGGTGCGTCGGGTCAGCTTGAACGCGGCCTCGTTGGCCTCGGTCCCCGAGTTCGTGAAGAACACCTTGCCGCCGCCGGCGCCGAGGCCGAGGAGCTCGAGCAGCTTCTCCGCGAGCTCGACCTGCGGCTCGGAGGTGAAGAAGTTGGAGACGTGCCCCAGCGTCCGCAGCTGGGTCGTGACCGCCTCGACCAGGGCGGGGTGGGCGTGGCCGAGGGCGTTGACCGCGATGCCGCCGAGGAGGTCGACGTACTCGGTGCCGTCGGCGTCCCAGACGTGGGCGCCCTCGCCGCGCACCAGGACGAGCCTCGGTGGGCCGAAGGTGTTCATCAGGCTGGCGGCGTAGCGCTCCTGGACCGTCACTGGGAGTCCCTGGCCTTCCGGGTCTTCGTCTCCACGCCGGGCAGGACCTGCGTGCCGACGCCCTCGTCGGTGAACAGCTCGAGCAGGACGGCGTGCGGCTCGCGCCCGTCCACGACGGTGGCCCGCGGGACGCCGTTCTGGACGGCCTGCAGGCACGCTCCCATCTTGGGGATCATGCCCGAGGCCAGCGTCGGCAGGATCTCGGCGAGCGCCTCGGGGCTGATCTCGCCGATGACGTCGTCGGAGTCCGGCCAGTCGAGGTAGAGGCCCTCGACGTCGGTGAGGACGAGCAGCTTCTCGGCACCCAGGGCGACCGCGAGCGCCGCCGCCGCGGAGTCGGCGTTGACGTTGTGCACCTGGCCGGCCACGTCGGGCGCGACGCTCGAGACGACCGGGATGCGCCCCGCCTCGATGAGGTCGAGGACGGACTCCGGACGCACCTCGGTGACCTCGCCCACCAGGCCGAGGTCGACCTCCTCGCCATCGACCACCGTGCCGGTCGTGGTCGCGGTGAACAGCCCCGCGTCCTCGCCGGAGCAGCCGACCGCGAGCGGACCGTGCTCGTTGATCAGTCCGACCAGCTCGCGCTGGACCTGGCCGACGAGCACCATCCGGACCACGTCCATGGCCTCGGGCGTGGTGACGCGCAGCCCGCCCCGGAACTCCGACTCGATGCCGAGCCGGTCGAGCATCGTGGAGATCTGCGGGCCCCCGCCGTGCACGACGACGGGCTTGAACCCGGCGAACCGCAGGAACGCGACGTCCTCGGCGAACGCGCGTTTGAGCGTGTCGTCGGTCATCGCGTTGCCGCCGTACTTCACCACGACGATCTTGCCGTGGTAGCGCTTGAGCCAGGGCAGGGCCGCCGCGAGGGTGCGGGCCTTCGCCGGATCCGGCTTGCTCGGGTCGTGGGGGACGTGGTCGATGCTCATGAGGAGTACGCGCTGTTCTCGTGGACGTAGGCGTGGGTGAGGTCGTTGGTCCAGACGGTCGCCCGCGCCGGCCCGGCCTTGAGGTCGACGGTCACGCTGACCTCGCGGGGCTCGAGGTCGACGCCGGCGGGGTCGGCGTGGGGCGTGGACCGCCGGCACACCCAGACGCCGTTCATCGCGACGTCGAGGTCTGCCGGGTCGAACCGCGCGTCCGTGGTGCCGATGCTGGCGAGCACCCGGCCCCAGTTGGGGTCCTTGCCGAAGACGGCGGCCTTGAAGAGGTTGGAGCGCGCGACACTGCGCCCGACCTCGACGGCCTCGTCCTCGGTCGCCGCGTTGAGCACGGTGATCGCTATCTCGTGGTCGGCCCCCTCCGCGTCGGCGAGCAGCTGCATCGCGAGGTCCGTGCAGGCACGGGTGAGCGCAGCCGTGAAGTCGTCGAGGCTGGGAGTGATGCCGTTGGCACCGCTGGCCAGCACGGTGACGGTGTCGTTGGTCGACATGCAGCCGTCGGAGTCGAGCCGGTCGAAGCTGACCCGCGTGGCGACGCGGAGTGCGGTGTCCAGGTCCGCCGCCGGGACGACGGCGTCGGTGGTGAGGACGACGAGCATCGTCGCGAGCTGCGGGGCGAGCATGCCGGCGCCCTTGGCCATCCCGCCGATGCTCCAGCCGGCTCCCTCGACGACGACCTGCTTGCTGACCGAGTCGGTGGTCATGATCGCGTGGGCGGCGTCGTCTCCCCCGTCGGCCGCGAGGGCGTCGTACGCCGCGGCGGCGCCGGCCAGCACCTGGTCGCGGTCGTTGGTCAGCCCGATGAGCCCGGTCGAGCAGACGACCACGTCGACCGGACCGATGCCGAGCCGTCCCGCGACCTCCTCGGCGACCGCGTGCGTGGTCTGGAAGCCCTCGGGGCCGGTGTAGCAGTTGGCGCCACCGGAGTTGAGGAACACCGCCCGGACGACGCCGTCCTTGACGACTTCCTGGCTCCACAGCACCGGGTTGGCCTTGCAGCGGTTGGACGTGAACACGCTCGCGGAGTCGAAGGTGGGCCCGTCGTTGACGACGAGCGCTACGTCCTTGGCACCGGTGGACTTCAGGCCGGCGGCGACGCCGGCGGCCCGGAAGCCGTGGGGGGCGGTGACACTCATCAGGGAGCCACTCCTACGGTGGTGAGGCCGAGGCCCTCGTCGAGGCCGAGGGCCAGGTTCATGCACTGGACGGCGGCGCCGGCCGTGCCCTTGGCGAGGTTGTCGACGGCGCCGACGGCGACCAGGCGGTGTGCGTCGGGGTCGACGGTGACCTGGAGGTGGACGGCGTTGGAGCCGGTCACCGACTGGGTCTGTGGCCACTGTCCCGGCGGCAGCAGGTGCACGAAGCGCTCGTCGGCGTAGGCCTTCGCGTAGACGGCGTGCGCCTCGTCCGCGGTGACGTCGGCCGTTAGCGGGGCCGAGCAGGTGGCCAGGATGCCGCGGGACATCGGCACGAGGAGCGGGGTGAAGCTCACGCGGACGGTGCCCTCGACCAGGCCCGAGAGGTTCTGGGTGATCTCCGGCGTGTGCCGGTGCACTCCCCCGACGCCGTAAGCGCTGGCGTTGCCCATCACCTCGCTGCCGAGCAGGTGCGGCTTGGCGGCCTTGCCCGCGCCGCTGGTGCCCGAGGCGGCGACGATGGTGACGTCGGGCTCGACGATGCCTGCGGCCACGGCCGGCGCGAGGGTGAGGGTCGAGACGGTCGGGTAGCAGCCCGGGACGGCGATCCGGGTGGCCCTGCGCAGGACGTCGCGCTGACCGGGCAGCTCGGGCAGCCCGTAGGGCCAGGTGCCTGCGTGGCTGCTCCCGTAGAACTTCTCCCAGGCCGCGCTGTCGGCGAGGCGGAAGTCCGCGCCGCAGTCGATCACGACCGTGTCGGCGCCGAGCTGCGCGGCCACGGCGCCGGACTCCCCGTGCGGGAGGGCGAGGAACACCACGTCGTGGCCGCGGAGGGTTTCGACGGTGGTCTGCTCGAGCACCCTGTCGGCCAGGGGCACGAGGTGCGGCTGCAGGGCGCCGAGGGCCTGGCCGGCGTTCGACGCACCGGTGAGTGCGCCGATCTCGACGTCCGGGTGGCCGAGGAGCAGGCGCAGCAGCTCGCCCCCGGCGTACCCGCTGGCCCCGGCGACGGCGATCCTGGTCGACATGTGCATGACTATACATGAGACTGCATGTTCATGAAGCGGGGGATGTAACCCGGGTGCACCGGGTCGGCGCGAGGACCTAGGTTCGCGGCATGACGCGACTGTCCGACGACGACTACCGCCACCACATCGAGCACGAGTCGGCGCGCTTCCGCGACGTCCTCGCCGCGTGCGACCCGCAGGCCCGGGTGCCGAGCTGCCCGGACTGGGACGCCGACGACCTCCTGTGGCACCTCGGTGAGGTGCAGCACTTCTGGGCGACGATGCTGCGCCAGCGGCCGGCCGGACCGGACGACTACAGCCACGCGCCACGGCCCGAGACCCATGCCGGCCTCCTCGCCTACTTCGACGAGGGCGCGGCGCTGCTCGCGGCGCAGCTCGACGGCGTCGACCCCACCGCCGAGACGTGGACGTGGTCGGCCGACCACACCGCGGGCTTCATCCTCCGCCGCCAGGCGCACGAGGCGCTGATCCACCGGCTCGACGCCGAGCTGACGGCCGGCACGCCCACCCCACTCGACCCCAGGCTCGCCGCCGACGGCGTCCAGGAGGCGCTCGACGTGATGTTCGGGGGCAAGCCCCCGTGGGGCTCGTTCACGCCGTCGGAGGAGGTCGTCCGCGTCGACCTCACCGACACCGGTGACTCGGTGTGGGTGCAGCTCGGCCGCTTCGTCGGCACCGACCCCGAGGGGACGACCCACGACGTCGACGACATCGCCGTCGTCGCCGATCCCCGTCGCGAGCCGGACACCGTCGTCGACGGCCCGTCCGGCGCGCTGGACGCGTGGCTGTGGCGTCGCGGCGGCGACGACGAGATCTCGGTCGCCGGGGACCGGCAGGTCCACGACCGGTTCCTCGCGTGCGTGAGCCACCCGATCAACTGAAACCGGCGTGAAGGCGCACTGAAACCGGCCGGGTGCACGGTGTCGCCATGACACGAGTGACTGACACCGACCTGGCCGTCTCGGCCACCGGGCTGGTCAAGACCTTCGGCGACTTCCGGGCCGTCGACGGGATCCACCTCGAGGTCCGGCGTGGCGAGGTCTTCGGCGTGCTCGGCCCCAACGGCGCGGGCAAGACCACGACCCTGAAGATGCTCGCCACCCTGCTCCCCGTCGACGGCGGCGACGCCAGCATCTTCGGGGTCGACGTCCGGCGGCACCCGCACATGGTGCGGCAGCTGGTGGGCGTCACCGGACAGTACGCCTCGGTCGACGAGAACCTGACCGGCGCGGAGAACCTCTGGCTCTTCGGGCGGCTCCAGGGGCTCTCGAGCGCCCGGGCCCGCGCTACCGCGACCGAGCTGCTCGACCGGTTCGGGCTGGCGGAGGCGCGGGACAAGCAGATCAGCGCGTTCTCCGGGGGCATGCGCCGGCGCCTGGACCTGGCCGCCAGCCTGATCAGTCGGCCCCCGCTGATCTTCCTGGACGAGCCGACCACCGGCCTCGACCCGCGCACGCGGGGCCAGATGTGGGAGACCATCCGCGAGCTGGTACGCGACGGCTGCACGGTCCTGCTCACCACCCAGTACCTCGACGAGGCCGACCAGCTGGCCGGGCGGATCGCCGTCATCGACCGGGGTCGGAAGGTCGCCGAGGGCACGCCCGACGAGCTCAAGACCTCCGTCGGCAGCTCCACGCTGCAGCTGCGGATGGCCGAGCCGTCGGAGACGGGCGACGCCGTCGCTGTCGTACGCCGGGTGCTCGGCGAGGAGCCGGTCCTGACCCCCGAGGCCGGCGGCATGAACGCCGCCCTGACCGATGCCAACCGGGCGGCCGACGTGCTGATCGCCCTGCGCCAGTCGGGCCTGTCGATCGCGAGCGCGACCGTCCAGAAGCCGACCCTCGACGAGGTGTTCATGGCCATCACCGGCCACGGCGCCGAGGACGAGACCCACGAGCACCCGACCCCGGAGATGGAGGCAGTCCGATGACCACGACCCTGCTCGCCGAGCACGAGACCACCGAGGTGCTCGACCGCCCCGTGGCCATTCGACCGTCGCTGCGCGACACCGTCGACCAGAGCCTGGCGATGGCCTGGCGGGCGCTGAAGAAGATGCGCCGCAACCCCGAGCAGTGGTTCGACGTCACGGTCCAGCCGCTGCTGTTCACGGCGATGTTCGCCTACATCTTCGGCGGCGCGATCTCGGGCAGCGTCCAGGACTACCTGCCGATCCTGATCACGGGCATCCTCGCCCAGACCGCGCTGACGGCGTGCATGGCGACCGGCATCCAGCTGCGCGAGGACATGGACAAGGGCGTCTTCGACCGGTTCAAGTCGCTGCCGATCGCCCGCATCGCCCCTCTCGTCGGGCCCGCGATCGCAGACCTGGTCCGCTACGGCACCGCCGCGACGCTGACCATCCTCACCGGCCTGGTCATGGGCTACCGCCCCGGCGGCGGCGTGCCCGGGGTGGTCGGCGGGTGGCTGCTGACGATCGTCGCCGGCTGGTCGCTGGCCTGGATCTTCACGTTCCTCGGCACCAAGGCCCGCAGCGCCCAGGCGGTGCAGGGCATCTCGATGATGATCATGTTCCCGCTGACGTTCCTCTCCGACGCGTTCGTCCCGGTCAGCACGCTGCCCGGCTGGCTCCAGCACTTCGTGGCCGTCAACCCCGTGACGCTGGTGATCGACGCGCTGCGCGACCTGATGAACGACGGCCAGGTCACGGCGAACGTCGGCTGGGCACTGCTCGGCTGCGCGGTCGTGGTCGCGGTCTTCCTCCCCCTCTCGGTCCGCTCCTACAACCGCAAGATGTGAGACGGCCAGCCGTGCGCGAGCTCGCTCGCGCACGGCGTCGGCCGGCCAGGTTGAGCGAGCGACGCGGGTGCGAGCGTGCGAGCGCCCGCGACGGGCGCGTCGAAACCCGGTGAGCCGAGGGCAGGTCTGCTCGCGCATGCGCCGACCCCACCTGTCGCCGGTTCATCACGGTATGCAGGCGAACCTGCACTTCCCACGGCATGCCCACCATGGGAAGTGCAGGTTCACCGACAGACCATGATGAAACCGCCGCCGACAGGGACCCGGCCTCCCCCAGCGGCGCAGTCGGTCAGGAGAGGCCCGCGAGGAGGTGCTTGGCGTCGTCGCGCAGGTCGGTGGGCCGGCGGTCCGCGAGGGCGGCGGCGCACCGCGCCACCTCGCCCGGGAGGGCTGCCTCGGCGAGGGCGAGGGCCGGCGCCCAGGCGAGGCTCGGCATCTGGCGGTTGTAGCCGAACCGGTCGGCGTGGGCGAGCAGCTGCGCACCGGACCGGGCGCGCGCCGGGTCCGGGTCGGAGGCGAGCTCCCAGACGGCGAGCGCGAAGAGCATCGTGCCGCAGACCGGGAAGTCCAGGAACCCGACCGCACCATCCAGCAGCACCGGCACCTTGCGCTGCAGCTCGTCGCGCAGGTCCGCCACGTCCGCCTGGCGCCCGTGGCGCACGTGGGCGGCGACGGCCGCCGAGGCGGCGTAGAGGACCCAGGGCTCGTACCCGACCACGGCGCCGAGGGCGGGGAAGGTCCGGGCCTTCAAGGTCGTGACGGCGTCGCGGTAGCGCAGCAGGCCCTCGTCGGTGCGGCCCAGCGCGAGCGCGAGCTCGGCGCGGCCGCAGAGCAGGATGATCGCCCCACCGAAGATCCCGGTCCCCGCCTCGTCGGTCTCGATGTCGTCGAAGAGCCGCGCCGCCTCGTCGAGCCGACCGGCCTCCATCGCGCCGACGGCGAGCACCGCCTTGAGCTGGGCGACGTCCTCGTGGGCGCCGAGCGCGTCGAGCACCGGGATGGCCGCGACCGTGTGCTCGATCGCCTCGGCCATGTCCCCCACCTGCATGGTGAGGCCGGCGAGCTGGGCGCGGACCAGCGCCGCGGTCCACGGCCCGGTGTCGTCGTCGGCCAGGCGCAGCGCCTCGAGGGCCCGGGCGCGGGCCAGCTGCACCTCGCCCTGGTTCTCGTGGAACTGGCTCGACCACTGCAGGGCGATCTGGGCGATGGCCGGGTCGGGGTCGGCGCACAGCTCCTCGAGCCCGTCGACCGAGCCCGCCGCGATGCTGCGGCGCCAGCTCAGCAGCACCTCGGCGGTGATCTCGCCGCGGGTCGTCCGCTTCCCGGCGCCGAGCCGCTCGAGCCGGTCGAAGGACCGACCCTCGAGCGTGTCGGAGAAGATCATCGTGTTGAACGCGATCGCCACGAGCGTCGTGCGGAGGGCCTCCTCGAGCTCCGGGGCCACCTCCGCCTCGACGAGCAGGTCCTCGACCTCGTGGGACAGGTTGACGACCTTGAGGTGGCTGCCCTCGATCGTCCAGAAGTCCGCCAGGCAGGCCATCGTCGCGACGACGGTGGGCACGTCCGCGTCCTCCAGGGCACGGCGCAGCACGTCGACGAGGTTGCCCTCCTCCGCGCGGATCGACGTCATGGTCTCGACCTGCCCGGCACCGAAGAGCCGACGTCCGGACGCGAGGGCGAGGTCCACGAGCCACTCCCGCATCCGGGCGTGGGACTGCGTCTCGTCCCCGGTCTGCGCGAGCTGCAGCTGGCCGAACTCGCGCACCGTCTCCAGCATCCGGTAGCGCAGCCCGCCGGCTCCCTCGACCACCGTGACGAGGGACTGGTCGACCAGCGCCGAGAGCGGGACGAGCGCGTCGCCGCCCACCACCGCGTCGGCGCCGGCGAGCGAGAAGCCGTCCCGGAACACCGAGAGCCGGCGCAGTGCCGACTGCTGCTCGCCGTCGAGGAGGTTCCAGCTCCAGTCGATGACCGCGAGCAGGGTCTGGTGCCGCTCCGGTGCCTCACGCGCACCACCGCGCAGGAGCGCGAACCGGTCGGCGAGCCGGCGCTCGATCTCCGCCACCGACATGACGCGCACCTTGGCCGCCGCCAGCTCGACCGCGAGCGGCAGGCCGTCCAGCCGGCCGACCAGCGACCGAACCTCGGTATCCACGAGGCGGGCGCCCGGACGGGCGGCCGTGGCGCGCTCGAGGAACAGCTCGACGGCGTCGTCCAGGGTCAGCTGCGGCAGCAGGTAGACGCGCTCCGCAGCGATGCCGAGCGGTGCGCGGCTGGTGGTCAGGACCCGCAGGGCCGGCGTGCGGGTCACCAGCACCTGCACGAGGTCGGCGACGGCGTCGACGAGGTGCTCGCAGTTGTCGAGGATCAACAGCGCCGGCGCGGTGCCGACCTGGTCGACGATGCGCCCGACGAGGTCGGTGCTGCGCGCTGCGACCGAGACGAGGCCGCCGGCGACCGAGTCGCGGACGCCCAGCACGTCGCCGACCTCGACGGCGACCCCCTCGGGCGACGTCACGCCGGCGAGGGCCACGAAGTGCACGACCGGCTGCTCCGCGAGCCGGCCCATCAGGTGGGCGAGGCGGGTCTTCCCCAGCCCCCCGGCCCCGACGATCGAGGTGACGCGGGAGGCGCGCACCATCGCCGCCAGCGCTGCGACGTCGTGGTCCCGGCCGATCAGCGGCGAGGACTCGTAGAGCAGGCCCTCGCGGACCGGCCGGTCGCGCGCGAGGAGCTCGGCGTGCAGCGCCCGGAGCTCCGGGCCGGGGTCGATGCCGAGGCGGTCGGCGAGCCCCGCGCGGTACGTCTCGTAGCGCTCGAGCGCGGCCGGCACCCCACGCACCCCGGCGACCGCGCGGAGCAGGGCGGCGACCACCTCGTCGTCGGGTGCCGCGCGCTCCAGCAGCGGCAACGCCGCGTCGTACTCCCCCGCCGCGGCGAGCCGCAGCCCCTCGGGCCGCAGCGCCCAGGCGTCCACGTCGCGTTCCGCGAGGGCCAGCCGGTAGCCGTGCCCGGTGCGCTCGATGACCTCGGGCGCGGTGGCCGAGCGGGCCCGGGACACCACGACCTGCAGCGCCTTGGTCGGGTTGGCCGGGACGTCGTCGCCCCACACCTCCTCGACCAGCCCGGCCTCGCTCAGACCGCGGGCGCCGGCGTCGGCCAGGGCCCGCAGCAGCGCGTGGGTGCGCTCCCCGGGGACGGGCTCCCCGTCCCACCTGACGTCGTCGAGGACCGCGAGCCGGGGAGCCTGCGGCCCGTCAGCTGCGCTGGACGGCACCGGTCCGCTCGGCGGCCAGCGTGACGGCCGCGTCGCGCGCCGCGCCGGTCTCCTCCTCGGTCAGCGTCCGGTCGGGCGCACGGAACCGCAGGGCGAAGGCGAGCGACTTGCGTCCCGGCTCCACCTGGTCGCCGGTGTAGACGTCGAAGAGCCGGATCGACTCCAGCAGCGGCCCGGCGCCCTCGCGCAGCGCCGCCTCCACCTCCGCGGCCGTCACCCGCGCGTCGACGACGAGCGCGACGTCCTCCTTGGCCACCGGGTAGGTCGAGAACACCGGGCCCGGGGTCACGTCCCGCGCGTGCCGCATGAGGAGGTCGAGGTCGAGCTCGACCGCCGCGGACCGGGCCGGCAGCCCGAAGGCCTGCGCGACCTTGGGGTGCAGCTCGCCCGCGTGGCCCAGGTGCGAGCCGGCGACGGTCAGCTCGGCGCAGCGGCCGGGGTGCCAGGGCGGCCGGTTGCCCTGGGCGACCTGGACGTCCACGCCCAGCTCCGCCGCCAACCGTCGGACGATCGCGACCGCGTCGGCCCAGCCGGCCTCGCGACCGGCGCCCCACCAGCCCGCGCGCTCCCGCTCGCCGGCGAGCACGACCGCGAGGTGCAGTGGCTGCTCGGGGATGGCGTCGAGGAGCTTGGCCAGCTCGTCGCTGCTGGGCCGCCAGTCGACCCCGTAGATCGGCGCGGGACCGCGGTCCACGGGGAACGCGACCGTGCCGGTCTCGAAGAGCGCGACACCGGACGCGCCCCGCCCGAGGTTGCGGGCCGCGGCCTTGAGCAGCCCGGGCAGCAGGGTGGTGGTGTACGACGGCTCCTCGCTCGACAGCGGGTTCGCCAGCCGCACCGTGCGGCGCAGCGGGTCGTCGGCGGGCAGGCCGAGCGCGTCGAGGGCGGCGTCGCCCACGAACGGGAAGCTGATCACCTCGACGCAGCCGGCGCCGGCGAGGGTGCGGCCGACCCGGCGGCGCAGCCGCTGCTCACGGCTCAGCCCGCGACCGGCCGCCTCGCGCGGCAGCACCGAGGGCACCTGGTCGTAGCCGACGATCCGCGCGACCTCCTCGACCAGGTCGAAGGGGTCGGTGAGGTCTGGACGCCACGGAGGCGGCGTCGCGGTGAGGGTGCCGTCGCCCCGCTCGACGGCGCAGCCGACCGCCTCGAGGTTGGCGACCGTGGTCGCCTCGTCGATCGCGATGCCGGTCACCCGGGCGGGCAGGTCGGGCGTGATGGTGATGGGCGACGCCGTCGGAGGGGTGCCGACGACCGTGACGCCGGGGTCGACCGAGCCGCCGCCGTACGTCGTCAGCAGCTCGACGACGCGGTCGGCCGCCGCCGGGGTGATGACCGGGTCGACGCCGCGCTCGTTGCGCTTGCCGGCCTCGGAGGCGATCTTGTGCCGCTTGCCGGTGCGGAACATCGAGACCGCGTCCCAGTGCGCCGCCTCGACCAGGATGTCGGTGGTCGACCCCGACATCTCGGTCGTCTCGCCACCCATGACCCCGCCGAGGCCGATCAGGCCGGAGTCGTCGGTGACCACGAGGTCCTCGGGCGAGAGCGCTCGGTCGACGCCGTCGAGCGTCGTCAGGCGCTCGCCCTCACGAGCCCGGCGCACCCGGATGGTCCCCTGCAGCTTCGCGGCGTCGTAGCCGTGGATCGGCCGTCCGGTCTCGAGCATGACGTAGTTGGTGACGTCGACGGCCAGCGAGATCGGGCGCATGCCGGCCTGCTGGAGGCGCCGGGCCATCCAGTCCGGGGTCGGCGCGGCCGGGTCGAAGCCGGTCACCCGGCGCGCGACGAACAGCGCGCAGCCGGCGGGGTCGTCGATCTCGACCGGGTAGCCGGCGTCGTTCGGCTCCGGCACGACCCGGTCGGCCGGGTCGCGGTACGGCGCGTCGTACGCGAGCGCCGCCTCGCGGGCGATGCCGCGCAGCGACAGGGCGTAGGCGCGGTCGGGGTTGATCTCGAACTCGATGACCTCCTCGCGCAGGCCGAGCACGTCGAACGCGTCGTCGCCGGGCTCGCCGGCGTCCGCGGGCAGCACGATGATGCCGTCGTGGTCCTCGCCGAGGCCCAGCTCGCGGGCCGAGCAGATCATGCCGGCCGAGACGTGGCCGTAGGTCTTGCGCGCCGAGATCTCGAACCCACCGGGCAGCACGCCGCCGGGGAGCACGACGACGACCAGGTCGCCCGGGGCGAAGTTGTGGGCCCCGCAGACGATGCCCTGGGGCTCGCCGGTGCCGTTCGCGTCACCCACGTCGACGGTGCACCAGTTGATGGTCTTGCCGTTCTTCTGCGGCTCGGGCGCCATCGTCAGCACGCGGCCGACGACGAGCGGTCCGGAGATGCCGGCGCCGGCGCTCTCGATCGCCTCGAGCTTGAGCCCGAGGCCCGTGAGCCGGTGGGTGAGGTCGTCGGTCGTGACGTCGGCCGGCAGGTCGACGTACTCGCGGATCCAGGAGGCGGCTGCCTTCATCGGTCTACAGCTCCGTTCCGAAGGCGGTGGTGAAGCGGACGTCGCCCTCGAAGAGCTCGCGCAGGTCCTCGATGCCGTGGCGGAACATCAGCGTCCGGTCGATGCCCATGCCGAACGCGAAGCCGGTGTAGCGCTCGGCGTCGACCCCGCAGGCGGTCAGCACGCGCGGGTTGACCACGCCGCAGCCGCCCCACTCGATCCAGCCCTCGCCGCGGCAGGTGCGGCACGGCGCGCCGTCGAGGGTGCCGGCGCCGCGGCAGACGAAGCAGACCAGGTCGACCTCGGCGCTGGGCTCGGTGAAGGGGAAGTACGACGGGCGGAAGCGCGTGCTGATGCCCTCGCCGAACATCTGGGCCGCGAAGTGGTCGAGGGTCCCCTTGAGGTGGGCCATCGTGATGCCCTCGTCGACGGCCAGGCCCTCGACCTGGTGGAAGACCGGGCTGTGCGTGGCGTCGTACTCGTCGGTGCGGAAGACCCGGCCCGGGCAGACGACATAGATCGGTGGGGTCCGCGAGAGCATGGTGCGGGCCTGGACCGGCGAGGTGTGGGTGCGCAGCACCAGGTGGTCCTCGGCGGGGTCGGTCCAGAACGTGTCCTGCATGGTGCGGGCCGGGTGGTCGGGCCCGAGGTTGAGGGCGTCGAAGTTGAGCCACTCGGCCTCGATGACCGGCCCCTCGGCGACCTCCCAGCCCATCGCCACGAAGATGTCCGCGATCAGCTCGGCGCCGGTGGTCAGGGGGTGACGGGCGCCGACCGGTACCCGGTCGGTGGCCAGCGTGACGTCGACGGTGTCCTCGACCAGCATCCGCTCCTCGTGCTCGGCCTCGAGCACCTGCTGCCGGGCCGCGAGGGCCTGGTTGACCGCGCCGCGGGCCTGACCGATCCGCTGGCCCGCCTCCTTGCGCGCCGCGGGCGGGAGCGCCCCGATCTCGCGGTTGGCGAGGGCGAGTGGCGAGCGGTCGCCGGCGTGGTCGATGCGCACCTGCTTGAGCGCCGCGAGGTCGGCGGCGGCCGCGATCGCGGCGAGGGCAGCGTCGCGCGCGGCCTCGACCTCCTCGGGCTTCAAGGCGGTGACCTCCACGGGGTCGTAGTCGGTGTTGGGGCCTGACACGGGGACGAGTCTAGGAACCGGCAGCCTCCGGCGGCGAACCGGTTCCACGCGCGGACCCGCCGCGCCAGAATCGACAGCGTGAGCCTGCCCCAGATCGAGCGCACCGTCCTGCTCCCCGCCCTGGTCATCGGCCTGGTCTGCCTGCTCGGCGGCGCCGGCGCGGCGGCGGCGTTCGAGTCCGACACCGTCGGCAGCTTCTGGGGCGGCCTGTGGTGGGCGCTGTGCCTGATGACGACGGTCGGCTACGTGTACGGCCCGCCGGCCTCGACCACGGCGACCATCGTCTCCGCGGTCCTGATCGTCGCCGGGTTCCTGCTGCTCTCCCTGCTCAGCGCCACGTTGGCCGCACTCTTCATCCGCAACGAGGAGCGGCCCGTGCAGCGCCTGACGACCGACCTCGAGCGCGAGATCCTCGCGCGGCTGGAGGAGATCTCGCAGCGCGTCGAGGCCCTGGAGCGGCGGCTACCGGACGGGGACTGAGCCCTCCCGCGGCCCGGCCTCGGACGGGACCGGGAGCGTGACCGTCAGCCGCGCCCCGCCGCCCTCCGCGTCGCCGATCGTCACCGTCCCCCCGTGCGCCTCGACCAGGCCGTGCACCAGGTAGAGGCCCAGGCCGGATCCCCCGCTGCGGCCGGAGGTCCAGAACTTCGTGAAGACCCGGCGGCGCAGCTCGGGGTCGATGCCGTCCCCCTCGTCGGTGACGACGAGCCGGACGGCGGTGGCCGGGGCCCCCTCGGCGGCCAGCACGACCCGGACCGCGCCCTCGCCGTGACGGACACCGTTCTCGACCAGGTTGGTGACGACCTGCACGAACTTGTCGGGGTCGACGGTGAGCTCCGGCAGGTCCGCCTCCGCCTCGAGGAGCACCGGCCGGCTGGTGCTGGCGCTCACCGAGTCGACCACGCGGCGGACCAGCTCCGCGAGGTCGACCGGGCGGGGGTGCAGCTGGAGCCGCCCGGTGTCGATGCGAGCCACGTCGAGCAGCTCGGTGATCAGCCGGCTGAGCCGGTCCGCGTCGGCGCTCACGGTCGTGAGCATCAGCTTCTTCTGGTCGTCGTTGAGCCGGTCCCACCGGTTGAGCAGGGCCTGCACGAACCCCTTGACGCCGGTCAGCGGCGACCGGAGCTCGTGGGCGAGCGTCGCGACGAGGTCCGAGCGCTCGCGGTCCAGCCGGGCCCGGCCGCGACCCGAGCGCAGGCTGACCGCGACCAGCTCGACGGGCCGGTCGCGCGCGTCGCGGTGGAGCCGGGCGACGACGAGGGCCTCGGTGCCGTCGGGCAGGAGCCACGACTGCTCGGGCACGGCGGTGCGGGTGCCGAGGCCGTCGTACGGCTGGTTGACCGAGCACCAGTCCCGGCCGTCGTGGTCGCGCAGCGCCAGCACCTCGGCCAGCGAGCGGCCGACGGCGGCCTCGGGGTCGACCCCGAGGTAGCGGCCGGCCACCGTGTTGACCGTGGTCACCACGCCGTCGGCACCGGCCAGCACGACGCCGTCCGCGAGCGCGTCCAGGACGTCGACCATGGGACGACCCTAGCCAGAGGCGCGCTGCGCCGCCGCCGAGGCGTAGAGGCACACCGCCGCGGCCGTCGACAGGTTGAGGCTCTCGGCGCGGCCCAGGATCGGGATGCGGACCCGGTGGTCGGCCGCCGCCGCCAGGTCAGGCGGCAGACCGTGTGCCTCGTTGCCGAACAGCCACGCCGTCGGCCGGGCGAGGAGCTCGGCGGCGTCGAGGAGGTCGACCTCGCCGCGGGCCTCGGTGGCGAGGACGGCGTACCCGGCCGCCTGGGCGGCTCGAACGGCGTCCGTCGCCCCGACACCGGTCGTGACCGGCACGTGGAACGCGCTGCCCGCGGTGGCACGCACGGTCTTGCCGTTGTAGAGGTCCACGGACCGGCCGGCCAGCACCACGCCGCCGGCGCCTGCGGCGTCGGCACAGCGGATCACCGTGCCGGCGTTGCCCGGGTCGTTGACGTCAGCACAGATCGCGACGTACCCGCCGACGAGCGCCTCCTCGAGCGGTACGTCGACGAACCGGCACAGCGCCACCACACCGGCGGGGGTCACCGATTCGGTGAGTGCCTTGAGAGCCCGCTCGTCGACCCAGGTCAGCGACACGCCGTCGGGGAGCTCGGGACGCAGGTCGTCGGTGTCGGGGCGGGCGAAGACCTCGACGACCGCGCCGGCCTCCAGCGCGGCCTCTACCGCATGGCGACCCTCGGCGAGGAAGAGCCGCCGCTCGGAGCGTTCCGAGCGGCGGCTCAACCGACGCAGCTGCTTGATGCGGGCGTTGCCCGCGCTCAGCGGGGTGGCGCTCAGGCGGAGACCTTGGGCGCGTTGACGTCCTCGGGCAGGGCGGCCTTCGCGGTCTCGACGAGCGCGTTGAACGCGGCGACGTCGTTGACGGCGAGGTCGGCGAGGATCTTGCGGTCGACCTCGACACCGGCCAGGTTCAGGCCCTGGATGAACCGGTTGTAGGTCAGGCCCTGCGCACGCGCGGCGGCGTTGATGCGCTGGATCCACAGGCGACGGAAGTTGCCCTTGTTCTTGCGCCGGTCGTTGTAGCTGTAGACCAGCGAGTGGGTGACCTGCTCCTTGGCCTTGCGGTAGAGCCGCGAGCGCTGGCCGCGGTAGCCGCTGGCGCGCTCCAGGACGACCCGGCGCTTCTTCTGGGCGTTCACTGCCCGCTTGACGCGTGCCACTTGAGTTACTCCTTGGTGCTCAGTTCGGGGTCCGGTGCCGCGACGGGCGCGACGTCCGGGTGGGTGCGGGCGAGGGTCAGAGCCCCAGCATCTTCTTCGCGCGCGGGACGTCGGCCTTGGCGACCTCGGTCGTGCCGCTCATGCGACGGGTGACCTTGCTGGGCTTCTTCTCCAGGTTGTGCCGCTTGCCGGTCTTCTCCCGCAGGATCTTGCCCGACCCCGTCACGCGGAAGCGCTTGCTCGCACCGGAGTGCGACTTGTTCTTCGGCATCTGTCTCTCTCTTCTCGTCCGTACCGTGTGTGGCCGGTGTGTGGCCGGTGTGGTCTCAGGCGTCGATCTCGGGGTCGAGGTTCTCCGAGCGTCGGCGCTCCTTCTTCGCCGCCACCGGACCGGCGGCGTGCGCGGCGTCGCGCTCGGCCCGCTCGGCCGCCTGGTCGGCGGCGCGCTCGGCGGCGCGGGACTCCTTCGCGGCCTGCATCTCGACCTTGGCGTCGGCCTTCTTCTTGTGCGGCCCGAGCACCATGACCATGTTGCGACCGTCCTGCTTGGGCGCGGACTCGACGAAGCCGAGGTCGGTGACGTCCTCCGCGAGCCGCTGGAGCAGCCGGAAGCCCAGCTCGGGTCGGTGCTGCTCACGACCGCGGAACATGATCGTGATCTTGACCTTGTCGCCGGCCTTGAGGAACCGCACGACGTGACCCTTCTTGGTCTCGTAGTCGTGCGAGTCGATCTTGGGACGAAGCTTCATCTCCTTGATGATCACGTTCGTCTGGTTGCGGCGTGCCTCACGGGCCTTCTGCGCGTTCTCGTACTTGAACTTGCCGTAGTCCATGAGCTTGCAGACGGGCGGCTTGCCCTGCGGGGCGATCTCGACGAGGTCGAGGTCCGCCTCCTGGGCGAGCTTGAGCGCCTGGTCCGTGGGGACGATGCCCACGGTCTCCCCGTTGGGTCCAACGAGACGGACCTCGGGAACCCGGATCCGGTCGTTGATACGCAGCTCGGTGCTGATGTGTCCTCCTGTGGCCATACGGTCGGTCACCCCGCCCTCCCACCGCCCCCGAGGGGGTGAAGAGGACGAAAGGCTCCCGCTGTCAGCAAGCGGAAGCCAGTCCGACGCTCCCCACACGGGGCACGCCACCAGGAGAGGCCGAGGCCCCTGCCGGACCGGACCCGACGACCTGTGCTGCCTGCCTGCTGCAACGGCGGTCGGTGCGGGTGGGAGGCGATCGTGCAAGCCTCCGCTTGTGGATCGGAGCCGCCGCACGCGACGATCCCGATCGGTCGAACGACGATGCTACTCGATCACTCCGCCATCGGCCGAATCCAGGCGCTCTGCCCGCCCACCCGAGCCAGGCTCCACCCTTCGGCGAGGCCGAGCAGGTCCTCGCCCTCCACGACGAACCGCACCGGCCCGGCGATGTCGACCACCAGGGCGGCGGCCCCGGCCTCGAGCGCGGACCGGGCCGCCTCGGGGGTGGCCACCGGGACCGGTCGGGCCTCGGGGTTCCACACCGACAGGGCCTGGGTGCTGGTGAAGGCCAGCAGCGCCTGGCGGCCGTCCGCGCCGTGCAGCAGCGGCGTCACCATCTCGCTCGTCTTCTCCCGGGCCGGCCCGGGGCCGCCCTCCTCCAGCTCGCCCAGGACGGCGACGACGGGCACCAGCACCCGGGAGCGCTGCAGCGTGCCGAGCGCCCCGGCGTACGTCGTGGACCCGGCCACCCACCCAGCAAGTGCCCGGGACACCTCCGGCGGGGCCGAGCCGTCGTCCTCGGCGAAGCCAGGGTCGGGGATCGCGCGGGGCTCCGCGCCGGGCTCGGTCACCGGACCAGTGTGCCGGGACCGCGCCGCCGGCGACGACTCGGGCCGCTCCGGGCCGAGGTCTCGTGGGTCGTGTGCGACGCTGGACGACGTGGACGACGCAGCCTGGGCAGCACTGACGCTGAGCCTGACGGTGCTCGGAGGGATCTGGACCTGGTCCGCCTTCCGGCGGCACGGGGCGACAGCGGGCCTGCGGGCACTCGGGTTCACGCTCCTGCCGCTCGCTGCCTACCTGACCGACACCTTGCAGATGTTCACCCGCATCGTCGACGCGGTCACCAGCTGGGCGACGCACCTGGTGCTGAGCCCGACCGTCTGGCTCGGCGTCGTGATCGGCGGAATCGGCGTCGCGCTGATCGTCGGGTCGGGCATGATGCGCTCACGCCGGCTCGGGACGGGAGACGACGCCACCCCCGCGCTGCCGTCCGCAGACACCCGCGACCGCGGCTCCCGCAGGAGCGCGGTCACCGACACCGACCCCGAGATGGCCGAGATCGAGGCCATCCTCCGCAAGCGAGGCATCACCTGATGGGCACCCTGCACGGGCCGACCGCCGTCGACCGCAACCTGCTCTGGTCGCGCCTCGACGACGCGGTCGCCAAGCAGGGGGTGCCGCTGCCGACCCCCGTCTTCGTCGTCGACACCGACGCGTTCGACGCCAACGCCGACGACCTCGTCCGACGCGCCCACGGCAAGCCGGTGCGCGTGGCGTCGAAGTCGCTGCGGGTCCCCGCCCTGATCGAGCGGGCGCTGGCGCACGAGGGCTTCCAGGGCGTGCTGGCCTACAGCCTGCGCGAGGCGCTCTGGCTGCACGAGCAGGGCATCAGCGACGACGTGGTCGTCGCCTACCCCACCGTCGACCGGGGGGCCCTCGCCGAGCTGGTCGCCTCTCCCTCGGCCGCGGCCGCGATCACGCTGATGGTCGACGACGTCGCCCACCTCGACGTCGTCGACTCGGTGCGCTTCTCCCCCACCGTGCCGGTCCGCGTCGCCCTGGACGTCGACGCCGGCCTGCAGGTCGCCGGGCAGCACGTGGGGCCGAAGCGCTCGCCCCTGACCGACGTGTCGTCGGTGGTCGCGCTGGCGCGCGAGGTCGTGGGCCGCAGCGGCTTCCGGCTGGTCGGGGCGATGACCTACGAGGGACAGGTCGCCGGGGTGCAGGACGCCGTGCCGCAGGCGCGGACGCGCTCGGCGATGATCCGGCGCATCAAGGCCCTCTCGATCGGCCAGCTGGCGGTGCGGCGCCGGGAGGTCGCCGACGCCCTCGCGACGCTCACGGACCTGGAGTTCTGGAACGGCGGCGGCTCGGGGTCGGTCGAGGAGACCGCCGCGGACCCGGTCGTCACCGAGGTCGCCGCGGGGTCGGGCCTGCTCGTGCCGACGCTGTTCGACCACTACCGCTCCTTCGAGCCGCGGCCGGCGTCGTACTTCGGCCTCCCGGTCACCCGCAAGCCGGCGCGAGACGTGGCGACGGTGCACGGGGGCGGCCTGTCCGCATCCGGTGCCGCCGGGGCCGACCGGCTGCCGACCCCCTGGGCGCCGGCCGGGCTGCGGCTCACGGGCCTCGAGGGTGCCGGCGAGGTCCAGACACCGCTGACCGGGCCGTCCGCGGCCGCGCTGCGGATCGGCGACCTCGTCTGGTTCCGCCACGCGAAGTCCGGCGAGGTCTTCGAGCACGCGACGATCGTCCACCTGCTCGCCGGGGACGAGCTGGTCGACGCCGTGCCGACCTACCGCGGGTGTGGCCAGGTCTTCTGACGCGGGCGCGGCTGCGGAGCAGGTGCTGCGGCTCGCGCTCTCGCGCCCCCCGACGCTCGGACCCGGCCGCCTGGTCAGCATCGACGGTCCCTCGGGCTCCGGCAAGACCACGCTGGCCACCGCGCTCGCGCGGCTGTCGCCCGACGTGCGCGTCGTGCACCTCGACGCGATGTACGACGGCTGGGACGGCCTGCCGCGCATCGACGTCGCGCTCCGCGGGCTGCTGGAGCCGCTGACCGTCGGGCGCCCGGGCCGCTACCGCCGCTACGACTGGCAGGCCGGACGGTACGCCGGCGAGGTGGTCGTGGCGCCGCGGCCGGTGCTCGTCGTGGAGGGTGTCGGCGCCTGGTGCCCCGCGCTCGGCGAGCTCACGACGGTCCTGGTGTGGGTCGAGGCGCCGACCGACCTCCGCCTGGCCCGCGCCGTCGCCCGCGACGGGGCCGCCATGGAGGAGAGGCTGCGGACCTGGGCGGCGGCCGAGGATGCCCACTTCGCCCACACCGGGGCGCGGGAGCGGGCCGACCTCGTCGTCTCCTAGGCTTCGGCCCATGCTCGCGCCCAGTGGTGACCAGTTCGAGATCGTCGCCGGAGGCTACCGCGCGGTCGTCACCGAGTGCGGTGGCGGGCTGCGGGTGCTCGAGCACGACGGGCAGGCGCTGGTCGACGGCTTCGCGGCCGACCAGATGGCGACCTCGGGGTGCGGCCAGCTCCTCGTGCCCTGGCCCAACCGCATCCGCGACGGGGAGTACGCGTTCGGCGGCCGCGACCTCCGGCTGCCCCTCAGCGAGCCGGCACGGCACAACGCGTCCCACGGCCTGGTGCGCTGGACGGCCTGGTCGCTCGAGGAGCACACCACCCGCTCGGTCTCCCTGACCTACCGGCTGATGGCGCAGAGCGGCTATCCGTGGACGCTGGACCTGCGCGTGGTCTACGACCTGTCCGCCGACGGGCTGACGGTCACGCAGTCGGCCACGAACCTGGCCGGCGAGCCGGCGCCGTACGCGAGCGGCGCGCACCCCTACCTGACCGTCGGCCCCGGACCGGTGGACGGGTGGGAGCTCACCCTCCCCGCCGCGACCCGGTCGCTGGTCGACGACCGGCTGCTGCCGGTCGGGGTCGAGCCCGTCGACGCGACGCCGTACGACTTCCGCATCGCCCGACCGCTGCGCGACCTGGCTCTCGACGACGCCTTCACCGACCTGGCCCGCGGCGAGGACGGCACGGCGACCGTGGTGCTCACCGACCCCCGCAGCGGGCGGGGCGTGGCCCTGTGGATGGACGAGCGGCACCGCTGGGCCCAGGCCTTCACCGCCGACGACGTCCCCGGGCGCGAGCGCCGGTCCCTGGCCGTCGAGCCGCTCACCGCCCGCGCCGACGCGTTCCGCAGCGGCGAGGACCTCATCGTGCTCGCCCCGGGCGAGGACGTCTCCGTGTCCTGGGGGATCCGGGCGCTCTGAGACTGTCGGACCGGGTGGATGAATCCCCGGTCAGCCGGGGATTCATCCGGGGTTGTCAGGGGGTTCATGACGTTGTCAGTGGTTGCAACCCCTGACAACGTCAGGAAATCCCTGACCGCCTCACCCCGCCAGGCCGGCCCAGCGGGGTCAGGGGTGGGTGCGCTCCTCGAGGACCCCGCGCAGCTCCCTGGCGGCGCGGCGGGCCCGGGTGCCGTCGGAGCCCTGGATGCCCATGGCGGCCGCGGTGGTGCCGTCGGCGAGGTCGAGGGTGACCCACGGGGCGCCGGCGGGGAACCGCACCGCGACCACCTGCGCCCACTCGTAGTCGTGGCGGCGGTAGCCGTTGACGACGACGAGCCGGTCCTCGGTGGCGAGCACGCGGGAGCGCACCAGGGCGTGGAAGAGCAGGAAGATCCCGATGCCGATCGCGATGAGCGTCAGCTTCTGGAAGATCGTGAACTTGTCGCGGGTCTCCTGGTCGAAGGTGAACCACGTGACCGCGCAGATCATCAGCAGCCCCCCGCCGAGGACGGCGCCGGCCAGCCGGACGCCGTACGGGCGCCAGCTGCGCGGCAGGGTCAGGGGCTCAGAGGCGGCAGGCATGGATGTCGGTGAGGAGGATGCCACGGGCGCCGATCTCGAAGAGCTCGTCCATCAGCCGCTGGGCGCCGTCGCGCGGGACCATGGCGCGCACGGCCGACCAGCCCTCGCGGTGCAGCGGCGCGACGGTCGGGCTCTCGATGCCCGGCGTCAGGCGGACCGCCTCGGTCACCCGGTCGCTGGGGATGTCGTAGTCCATCATCACGTAGCTGCGGGCGACCAGGACGCCCTCGATGCGTCGCTTGAACACCTCGAAGCCGTCGGGCACCGCGCCACTGCGGGTGACGAGCACAGCCTCGGACTCCAGAATCGTCTCCCCGAACGTCTCCAGGCCGGCCTGCCGCAGCGTGCTGCCCGTCTCCACGACGTCCGCGATGACGTCGGCGACCCCGAGCTGGATGCTAGTCTCGACGGCGCCGTCCAGCCGGGTCACGGTCGCCTCGATGCCGTGCTCCTCGAGGAACGACCGCACCACGCCGACGTACGACGTCGCGATCCGCTGCCCCGCGAGCTGGCTCAGGTCGGTGAACACGCCGGCCGGACCGGCGAAGCGGAACCGGCTGCGGCCGAAGCCGAGGCCGATCACCTCCTCCGCCTTGGCGCCGGAGTCACGGAGCAGGTCGCGGCCGGTGATGCCGACGTCGAGGGTGCCCTCCCCCACGTAGAGCGCGATGTCGCGCGGGCGCAGGTAGAAGAACTCGACGTCGTTCTCGGCGTCGGTCAGGGTGAGCTGCTTGGCGTCCTCGCGCTGGCGGTAGCCGGACTCGCGCAGGATCTCGGACGCGGCGACGGAGAGCGACCCCTTGTTGGGGACCGCGATGCGGAGCAGGGCCATCGGGGCTTCCTCTAGAGGTGGGCGTAGACGTCGTCGAGCTCGATGCCGGTGGCGAGCATCAGCACCTGGGCGTGGTAGAGCAGCTGGCTGATCTCCTCGGCGGCACGGTCGCGTCCCTCGTGCTCGGCGGCCATCCAGGACTCCGCGGCCTCCTCGACCAGCTTCTTCCCGCAGGCATGGACACCGGCGTCGAGCTGACGCACCGTGCCGGACCCCTCGGGGCGGGACCGCGCCTTGTCGCTCAGCTCGGCCCAGAGCTCGTCGAACGTCTTCACAGCCGACCACCCTACGGCGTGCCGGCCGCCAGCTCCGCGAGGGTCCGGGCGGTGAGCAGGGCGGCCGCCGTGGCCTCGTAGCCCTTGTCCTCGCGGGACCCCTCGAGACCGGCGCGGTCCAGTGCCTGCTCGTCCGTGTCGCAGGTGAGCACGCCGAACCCGACGGCGACGGAGTGGTCGAGCGCGACGCGGGTGAGGCCGTCGGTCGCGGCGCTGCAGACGTACTCGAAGTGGGGCGTGCCACCTCGCACGACCACGCCGAGGGCCACGACCGCGTCGTACCCCTGCGCGGCGAGCGCGCCGGCGACGACGGGCAGCTCGAACGTGCCGGGCACCCGGACCACGCGCGCGCGGGCGTCGAAGTCCCGCAGCGCCCGCAGGGAGCCCGCGATCAGGCCGTCCATGACCTCGGTGTGCCAGCTCGCCGCGACGACCGCGACCCGCAGGCCGCTCGCGTCGAAGGTCTCCGCGTCGGGGGCGCCGTGTCCGGCCATCTCAGGCTCCGTCCTGGGTGAGGTCGTCGGTCAGGTCGTCGGTCAGGTGGGGCAGGTCGTGACCCATCCGGTCCCGCTTGGTGAGCAGGTAGGCGATGTTGTGGTCGTTGGGGTGCGGTGTCAGCGGGACCCGCGCGGCGACGTGGACGCCGAAGTCCTCGAGGTTCTCGACCTTGTCGGGGTTGTTGGTCATCAGCCGCACGCTGGTGACTCCGAGGTCGCGGAGCACCTGCGTCGCGGTGCCGTAGTGGCGGGCATCGGCCGGGAGACCGAGGTCGAGGTTGGCGTCGACGGTGTCGCGGCCGCCGTCCTGGAGCTGGTAGGCCTGCAGCTTGGCGACCAGGCCGATACCGCGGCCCTCGTGCCCACGCAGGTAGACGACCACGCCGCGACCCTCCTCGACGACCCGGGCCAGGGCCTCCTCGAGCTGCGGGCCGCAGTCGCACCGGTGGCTGCCGAAGACGTCACCGGTCAGACACTCCGAGTGCACCCGGGTGAGGACCGGCGCCGGCCCGGAGATGTCGCCGTGCACGAGGGCGATGTGCTCGGAGTCGTCGACGGTGATCCGGTAGCCGTAGGCCGTGAAGTCCCCGTGCCGCGTGGGCAGGCGCGTCTCGGCGACGCGCTCGACCAGGTTCTCGTGACGGCGCCGGTAGCGGACCAGGTCGTCGATCGAGATCATCGCGAGGCCGTGCTCGTCGGCGAAGGCACGCAGCTCCGGTGCGCGCTTCATGGTCCCGTCGTCGTTCACGACCTCCACCAGGACGCCGGCAGGGGTCAGGCCCGCGAGCGTCGCGAGGTCGACGGCCGCCTCGGTGTGCCCGCGTCGCACGAGCACGCCGCCCTCGCGGTAGCGGAGGGGGAAGACGTGTCCGGGCCGGGTGATCTCCCACGGCTCCGTCGCCGAGTCGGCCAGCACCCGCACGGTGTGCGCCCGGTCGGCGGCGGAGATCCCGGTCGTGACGCCGTCGCGGGCGTCGACCGAGATCGTGTACGCCGTGCGCAGCTTGTCCTTGTTGTGCGGCGTCATCAGCGGGATCTCGAGCCGGTCGAGCATGTCGGCGGGCATGGGGACGCAGATGACGCCGCTGCTGTAGCGGATCGTGAAGGCCATCAGCTCCGGGGTCGCCTTGCTGGCGGCGAAGATGATGTCGCCCTCGTTCTCGCGCTCCTCGTCGTCGACGACGACGACCGCCTTGCCGGCGGCGATGTCGGCGATCGCCCGCTCGACGCTGTCGAGGCGGATCTTGTCGTGCTGGCTCATGCAGCCACCTCCTGGGACTCGAGGGGATCCCCCGTGGGCGAGGTCGCCCGGGTCGCCCGCCACCAGGTGACGAACCCGGCGACGCACAGGGCGCCGTAGAAGACGTAGAGGACCGCCGAGGGGTAGTAGCCGGAGTGCCACAGCAGCGGCACCCCGACCGCGTCGACGGCGAGCCACATCAGCCAGAAGTCGTTCCAGCCACGGGCCATCGCGTAGGTCGCCAGGATCGAGCCGACGAAGATCCAGGCGTCGCACCAGTAGTACCAGCGCGGCGCCGGCCAGCCGGCGCCGACCAGCGCGAACGCCCACTGGCAGACGACCACGCCGACCAGGCCCGCCACCAGGTAGCGCAGCCGCTCCCGAGCGGTCGCCCAGCGGGGGTCGATGGCGGGGGCGTCCCCGCCGCCGTGCAGGCGCTGCTGCGCCCGCCACCGGTGCCAGCCGTAGACGCTGGTGATGATGAAGAAGACCTGCCGGCCGGCCTGGCCGAAGAGCGGCTGCTGGGCCTGCGCGTCGAAGGTCGCGGCCACGAACACGGTGAACAGGAGCACGTTGCCGACGATCCCGACCGACCAGGCCCACACGCGCCGCCGCAGGCCGCCGACCGCCGACGCGAAGCCGAAGGCGTTGCCGACGATCTCGCGCCAGGTGATCGGGTGGCCGGCGACGGTCAGGTGGGCGTCGTACAGGGCGGTCAGGCTCATGCCGAGGCCTCCCGGAAGGCGAGCAGCCGCTCGACGTGCTTGGCGATGACGTCGACCTCGAGGTTCACCCGGTCGCCGGGCTGCCGGGTGCCGAGGGTGGTCCGCGCGAGCGTCTCGGGGATCAGGCTGACCGTGAAGCGGTCGTCGCCGGCCGTCACGACGGTCAGGCTCACACCGTCGACCGTGATCGAGCCCTTGTCCACCAGGTAGCGCGCCAGGCTCCCCCGCTCGGCGGGGTGCGGCAGGGCGACCTCCACGACCTCCCAGTGCTCGCTGGGCGTGCGGCTCACGACCGTGCCGACGCCGTCGACGTGACCTTGCACGATGTGCCCGCCGAGCCGCGTGGCGGCGGTCACGGCGCGCTCGAGGTTGACGGGGTCGCCCGGACGGACGCCGTGCAGGCTGGTCTTGTCGAGCGTCTCCTGCATGACGTCGGCGGTCCAGGTGCCGTCGCCGAGCGTCGCGACCGTGAGGCAGCAGCCGTTGACCGCGATGGAGTCGCCCAGGGCGACGTCCTCGAGCACGGTGGCCGCGCGGACGGTGAGGCGGATCGCGTCGCCCTGGTCCTCGACGGCGGCGACGGTGCCGAGCTCCTCGACGATGCCGGTGAACATGTCAGTCCTCCCTGGGGGTGACCGGGCCCGCGGACGGGCGCGTAGGGGCGAGGGTGAGGCGCACGTTGGGCTCGTCGCCCTCGGCGGCGTCGAGCACCGTGATGTCGGTGACCCGGGGGCGGAACGCGTCGCCGATCGTGGTGATTCCGAGGTCGCCGACCGACGACCGGCCGGCGCCCAGGAACATCGGCGCGACGTACGCGACGACCTCGTCGACCAGGCCCGCGCGCAGGAAGGCCGCGGCCAGGGTCGGGCCGCCCTCGAGGAACACGTGCTGGCGGTCGCGCGCGAACAGGTCGGCCAGCGCCGCGTGCGGGTCGCGGGTGCGCAGGTGGAGGGACTCGGCGTCGACCCCTGGCACCGGAGCGAAGATGCGGTGTCCGGGGTCGAGGTCGCGCTCCCCCATCACGACGCGCAGCGGCTGGTGCGGGAGCGGCCGGTCGTCGGCGTCGCGGACGGTGAGCAGCGGGTCGTCGACCTCGACGGTGGTGGTGCCGACCAGCATCACGTCGCACTGTGCCCGCAACCGGTGGGTGTCGCGGCGGGCGGCCACCGAGCTCACCCAGCGGCTGGTGCCGTCGGCGGCGGCGCTGCGGCCGTCGAGGGTGGTCGCGAGCTTCCAGGTGACGAACGGGCGCCGGTGCTCGACCGCGAAGGTCCAGACCTCGTTCAGCGTCCGTGCCTCGTCGGCCAGCAGCCCGGCCTCGACCTCGACGCCCGCCGCCCGCAGCGTCGCGGCACCGCCGGCGGCCACCGGGTTCGGGTCGGCCTGGGCGAAGACCACCCGACGTACGCCGGCGTCGACCAGCGCCCGGGCGCACGGCCCGGTGCGCCCGTGGTGGTTGCAGGGCTCGAGCGTGACCACCGCGGTCGTCCCCCGGGCCCGGTGGCCGGCGCGGGCCAGGGCGTCGGCCTCGGCGTGCGGGGTGCCCGCCCCGCGGTGGAAGCCCTCCGCGACGGTGCCGCCGGCGTCGTCGAGGAGCACGCAGCCGACGCGCGGGTTGGGGCCGGTCGGGACGCCGGGCGTGGCCGCCAGCGCGAGCGCGCGACGCATCGCGTCCTGCTCGGCGGGGCTGGTGCCCATCTCACGTCCTCCGGGTCCGGTCGCGGACTCCGGGGCGGACGGACGGTCGACCGCGGGCGCGTGCCCGCGTGACCACCCAGCGTGCGCTTCCCATCCGGACTTTGACCGTCGGTCCAGGAGTTCCACCTGGTCAACCGGTCACTGGCTGTGACCGGGTCGCGGACTATCACCGCCGGTTCGGGATTTCACCGACCCCAGAGCACGCGAGTGTGTTCACTCGTCGGGTCGAGTGTGCCACAGCCCGCAGCGCCGGTCGGCGTGGGACGGGTCACACCGAGGGTCGGCTGCCCGGTCCGCGGCCGCCGGCCCGCCCCCCGGACGTCATACGAGCCGGCCGCCCCGGCAGCCACACCGCATGACATCCCCGGCCCGCCCCCCGGACGTCATACGAGCCGGTCGCCCCGACAGCCACACCGCATGACGTCCCCGGCCCGCCCGCCGGACGTCATACGAGCCGGTCGCCCCCACCACCACACCGCATGACATCCCCGGCCCGCCCCCCCCGGGACGTCATACGAGCCGGTCGCCCCGAGAGCCACACCGCATGACGTCACGGGCAACCAGGTGGGAGGCCGCGTCCGGGCCGGCGCCTGCGAGCGTCAGTCGGCGGCGGCCTCGGCGCGGGCGCGCAGGGCGGCAACCATCGCGTCGGGGTCGTCGGCGGAGTAGACGGCCGAGCCGGCGACGAAGACGTCCGCGCCCGCCTCGGCGCAGCGCTCGATCGTCTCCAGCGAGACGCCGCCGTCGACCTGCAGCCAGGTCTCGACGCCGTGCTTGTCCATCAGCTCCCGCGCGCGGCGGATCTTCGGCAGGCACAGGTCCAGGAACGTCTGCCCGCCGAAGCCGGGCTCGACCGTCATCACCAAGAGCATGTCGAGCTCGGGCAGGAGGTCCTCGTAGGGGTCGACGGGCGTGGCCGGCTTCAGCGCCATCGCCGCCCGCGCACCGTGGCTGCGGATCTCGCGGGCCAGGCGGACCGGTGCCTTCGCCGCCTCGACATGGAAGGTCACCGAACCGCAGCCGGCCTCGACGTACGCGAGCGCGTTGCGGTCGGCGTCCTCGATCATGAGGTGGGCGTCGAGCGGGACGTCGGTGCTGCGTGCGAGCGCCTCGACCATCGCGGGGCCGAAGGTGAGGTTCGGGACGAAGTGGTTGTCCATGACGTCGACGTGCACCCAGTCGGCGCTCCCGATCCGCGCGACCTCCTCCCCCAGCCGGGCGAAGTCGGCGTTGAGGATGCTCGGGGTGATCTGGATGCCCACGGCCGGTCAGTCTAGGCGGTCCAGCAGCACGCCCTCGGCGAGCTGCCCCCTCACTCCTCGGGCGGCACCTCAAGGACGCAGCCGACCACGAACTGGTGGATGTAGCCGCACCGGCCGCAGGTGACCGCGTCGACCTCCTTGTTGAACCCGGTGTTCGCGAACCCGGCGGTCGTCAGCGTGATCGAGCGCCGGGTGAACAGGTCGCCGCGGCACACGACGCACGCGAGCGGCTCGTCGGCCACCAGCATCCTGGACGGGGTGCGCATCAGTCCTCCTCGGGATCGGCCGGGGTCGCGACCCCGGCGGCCTCGTCGCGCTCGGCCCACTCCAGCAGCGGTGCGATGTCGAAGACGTGGTCGTCGATGTCGGCGTGCAGGTCGCCGATCTCGGCGAACCGGTCCGGCACCGTGAAGATCGTGAGGTCGCGCGGGTCGACGTCGTCGACCTCGTCCCAGCGGATCGGGGTCGACACGCGGGCGTCGGGCAGGCCACGGACCGAGTACGCCGCCGCGATGGTGTGGTCGCGGGTGTTCTGGTTGTAGTCGACGAAGAGCTGGTGGGGGTCGCGGTCCTTCTTCCACCACGTGGTCGTGACGTCCTCGGGCGCGCGGCGCTCGACCTCGCGGGCGAAGGCCAGCGCGGCCCGACGGACGTCCTGGAAGCCGTGGTCGGGCGCGATCCGCACGTAGACGTGCATGCCCTTGCTGCCGCTCGTCTTGGGGTAGCCCACCGCGCCGAGCTCGTCGAGCACCTCGTGCGCGACGTGCGCGACGCGGCGGACGGTGTCGAAGTCGCAGAGCGGCCCGGGGTCGAGGTCGATGCGCCACTCGTCGGGCTGCTCGGTGTCGGGGCGCCGGCTGTTCCACGGGTGGAACTCCACCGTCGACATCTGCACCGCCCAGATGACCGAGCCGAGCTCGGTGACGCAGAGCTCGTCGGCGGTGCGGCCCCAGCGCGGGAAGTACAGCCGGACGGTCTCCACCCACGGTGGCGCGCCGGCGGGCAGCCGCTTCTGGTGGACCTTGTCGCCCGCGAGCCCCTTCGGGAACCGGTGCAGCATGCACGGCCGCTCGTAGAGAGCGTTGACGATGCCCGGCCCGACGGCGAGGTAGTACTCGACCAGGTCCAGCTTGGTCGCGCCGGACGCCGGGAAGTAGACGCGGTCGGGGTTGGACACCCGCACCACGCGGTCGTCGACCTCGATCTCCACCGAGGGCGCCTTCGAGGCCATGGTCGCCAATCTAGGGGGTGGTGCGCCGTACGGTGCGGACGTGGACTTCGACCAGCCGCCCGTCGTGCGCGTGGAGGTGGACCCCGAGCGCCCCCTGGACCCCGGCGCCTGGCCGATGACGATCCCGGCCGTCGCCCAGCTCGCCCGCGAGGGACTCGACCTCTCGCCGTTCGTCACCTTCCTGGTCGGTGAGAACGGCTCGGGCAAGTCGACCCTCGTCGAGGCGATCGCCATGGCCTACGGCCTCGGGGCGGAGGGCGGCTCCACCGGCAGCCGGCACGCGACCCGGGCGTCGGAGTCGCCGCTGGGTCGCACCCTGCGGCTGCAGCGGGGCCTGGGCGCCGGGCGGTGGGGGTTCTTCCTGCGGGCCGAGACGATGCACGGCTTCTACAGCTACCTCGAGGACAACCCCGGGCCCCAGGACGCCGGCCGCCGCGACCCGCAGTTCCACGAGATGAGCCACGGCGAGTCGTTCCTCGAGGTGCTCCGGACGCGCTTCGACTCCTCGGGCTTCTACTGCCTCGACGAGCCGGAGGCGGCCCTGTCCTTCTCCTCCACCCTCGGTCTGATCTCGACGCTCGGTGCCGTGGTCGAGGACGGCGGCCAGGTGCTCTGCGCCACCCACTCGCCCGTGCTCGCCGCGATGCCCGGGGCGACGATCCTCGAGGTCGGTGAGTGGGGCCTGCGCGAGACCAGGTGGGACGAGCTCGAGCTCGTCCGGCACTGGAAGGCCTACCTCGACGCCCCGGGCCGCTACCTGCGGCACGTGCTCGACTAGCCCCGACCTGGGTCAGCCGAGCTGGGAGCCGGCCGGCCCGACCTTGCGCAGCAGCGCGATGAACATCGCGTCCGTGCCGTGCCGGTGCGGCCACAGCTGCAGCGTGCCGGGCACCGGTCCGGCACAGTCCGGCACGCCCAGCAGGCCGGTGGCGTCCTCCAGCCGGGCGTCGCTGCGCGCCTCCAGGACCGACCGGACCACGCCGGCGGTCTCGGAGAGGACCGGCGAGCAGGTCGCGTAGAGCACGACACCGCCCGGACGCACCAGGTCCAGGGCGGAGGACACCAGCCGGCGCTGCAGCAGCACCAGCGTCAGCAGGTCGTCGGCGCGCCGGCGCCAGCGGGCCTCGGGACGCCGCCGCAGCGCCCCGAGCCCGGTGCACGGGGCGTCGACGAGCACCCGGTCGAAGACGCCGTGGCGGTACGGCGGCGCCGTACCGTCCGCGGTGACGACCGCGGCGACCCCGTCGGCGCCGCGCACCGCCCGCTGGACCAGGACCGCGCGGTGCTCCTGGCGCTCGCTGGCGACGATCCGCGCACCGCGCTCGGCGGCGAGTGCCGCGAGCAGCGCGGCCTTGCCGCCGGGGCCGGCACACAGGTCGAGCCAGTGCTCGTCGCGGCCCTCGAGCGGGGCGGCCGCCGCCGCGATCGCGACCAGCTGGGAACCCTCGTCCTGCACCCCGGCACGGCCCTCGACGACCGCCGGGACGTCCCCCGGATCCCCGCCGGCCAGCACCACGCCGTACGGCGAGAACGGCGTCGGCTCGCCCGGAAGCTCGTCACGCGCGGCCCGTCCCGGACGCGCGACCAGCGTGACCCGGGGCGGCACGTTGTCGGCGGCCAGCAGCGCCTCCAGCTCGCCGGGCCGCACGGCCGCTGCCAGCTCCTCGACCACCCAGCGCGGGTGGCTGTAGACGATCGAGTGGTGCCGGGTCTCGGCGCGCCGCGGGTCGGGCGCGACCTCGGCGAGCCAGGCCGCGAGGTCCTGCCGGGCGACGCGGCGCAGCACCGCGTTGGCGAAGCCCCCGGCCCCCGAGGTGGCCTTCGCCCGGACCAGGTCGACGGTCGTGCTGATCGCGGCGTGTGGCGGCACCCGCATCGACAGCAGCTGGTGGCAGCCCAGCCGCAGGGCGTCGAGCACCTTGGCCTCGACCTTGCTCAGCGGCCGGTCGACGCAGGTGGCGAGGATCGCGTCGTAGGCGCCCTGGAGGCGGATCGTCGACGACGCGAGCTCGGTGACGAACGCGGCGTCGCGGCCGTGCAGGTCGAACTGCCGCAGCACCGACGGCAGCACCAGGTTGGTGTAGGCGCCGTCCACGCGGACCGCCTTGAGCACCTCGTAGGCGGCCAGGCGCAGCGGGTCCACGCCGCGGCGCAGGGGCGCCGCACCAGCGGCACCGTGGCCGGTCCCCGCGGCGCCGGGTCGGCTCCCCGAGCGCCGGCTCGGGCGGTCAGCCATCCGAGGCAGGCTTCCACGACTCCCGAGAGATGGACGGCCCGCTCATGGGGTGACCGTATCGACAGCCCCCACGGCTTTCACACCGAACCCGCTTCCATCCGCGTGCCGGACGCCACCCGGACGCCTCGCGCCCAGTCGGCGGCAGGCATCTGGCGCTTGCCGACGGGCCGCACGTCGCCGAGCCGGACCGCCGACGTGCCGGTGCCGACGAGCACCTCGCGCTTGGTCACCGCGAGCTCGCCGGGCCCGAGGTCGGCGTCGGTGAGCGTCACCGGCCCGAGCCCGAGCCGCTGGCCGTCGTACGTCGTCCAGGCGCCGGGTGCGGGGGTGCAGGCGCGCACCTGCCGGTCGATCGCGACCGCCGGGTCACTCCAGTCGACCCGCGCGTGCGCGGTCTCGATCTTGGGGGCGTAGGAGACCCCGTCGACCTGCTGCGGCCGAGCCTCCACGGAGCCGTCCTCGAGCCCGTCCAGCGTCGCCAGCAGGAGCCCGGCCCCGCCCTCGGCGAGCCGGGCCAGCAGGTCGCCGGCGGTGTCGTCGGGGCGGATCCGCTCGGTCATCACGCCGAAGGTCGGTCCGGCGTCGAGCTCCTTGACGATCCGGAACGTCGTGGCGCCGGTGACCTCGTCGCCGGCCCAGATCGCGTGCTGGACGGGGGCGGCCCCGCGCCAGGCCGGCAGGGCGGAGAAGTGCAGGTTGACCCACCCCAGCGGGGGGATGTCGAGGGCCGACTGCGGGAGCAGGGCGCCGTAGGCGACGACCGGGCAGCACGCCGGCGCGAGGTCGCGGAGCGCGGCCTGGAAGTCGGGGTCGCGGGGATGCTCGGGGGTGAGGACCGGGACGCCGAGCTCCGCGGCTCGCTCGGCGACCGGGCTGGGGGTGAGCCGGCGGCCCCGGCCGGTGGGCGCGTCGGGGCGGGTCACCACACCGACGAGCTCGTGGCGCGACGCGACGATGGCGTCCAGCGACGGGAGGGCGACCTCGGGGGTGCCCGCGAAGACCACGCGCACGGGCGTCAGAACCCCAGGCCGCGGGTCGCGTGCGGGGACACCTTGACCGTCGGCTGCTCCAGCCCGAACCACTCGGACTCGCGGATCGCCCGCATCGCCGCCTTGCGGGCCTCGGTGTCGAGGCGGTCGATGAACAAGACCCCGTCGAGGTGGTCGGTCTCGTGCTGGATGGCCCGGGCGAGCAGCTCGGAGCCGGAGATGACGACCGGCTCGCCGTGCTGGTCGAAGCCGTGTGCCACGACCGAGAGCGCCCGGCGGCAGTCGAAGGTGAGGTCCGGGATCGACAGGCAGCCCTCCGGGCCGTCCTGGACCTCCGGGGAGAGCTCGAGGCGCGGGTTCACCAGGTGGCCCACCTCGCCCTCGACGTTCCAGGTGAACACTCGCAGCCCGACCCCGATCTGGGGTGCGGCCAGGCCGGCGCCCGGGGCGTCCAGCATGGTGTCGGTCAGGTCCTCGACCAGGCGCCGCAGCTCCTTGTCGAAGTCGACGACCTCGAGCGCCGGCTTGCGCAGGATCGGGTCACCGAAGAGGCGGATCGGGGAAACGGCCACGCGGACATCCTAGGAGGGCGCCTCACAGCGTCTGCGGGTCGACCTGCACCCGCACGGCGTCCAGCTTGCGAGCCGACCGCACGCGCTGGAGCTCCCCGAGCGCCGCGGACAGCGCAGCGCCCCGGGCGCGCGGGACCCGGACGACCGCGCGGCACTCACCGTCGGCGAGGTCGACCGGACCGAGCACCTCGGCGCCGTCCGGCGGGACCAGCAGGGTGAGCGCGTCGTCGACCGCACCCGGCTCCCCGGTGATCGTCGCGAGCCGGCTGGCCGGAGGCAGGTGGGCCTCACCGCGCTCGGCCGCCTCGCGGGCGGCGAACCCGGCCGGGTCCCACCGCACCAGGGCCTGCAGGGCCGGCTCCCCCGGGTCACCGACGGCGACCACCCGGCCGCCCGGCCGGACGAGCGCGGCGGCGTTCGCCCACCGGCGCAACGCCTCCTCCTGCGCACGCAGGTCCACCCGGGAGAGCAGCAGCCAGGTGTCGAGCAGCACCACGGCGGCGTACCCCTCTGCTGCCACCGGCTCGGCGCCCGGGGTCGCGACCACGATCTCCGAGGCACTCGAGAGGGTCGCCAGCACGCGGTCGCCCGAGCTGGTGCGCACCGTCGTGCCGGGGAAGGCGCGACCGAGCTCCTCGGCGGTGCGGGCGTCGCCCAGGACCGGGGCCCGCAGGCCGCGGTGCCCGCACTCGGGGCACGCCCAGGACGGCGCGGCCGTCCCGCACCACCGGCACGAGGGTGGGTCGGTGGGGCTGCCGAGGGCGAGTGGCCCCCGGCAGGCGAGGCAGCGCGCCGGCGTGCGGCAGCGGGCACACGCCAGCGCGGTGACGTAGCCCAGGCGCGGGGTCTGCACGAGCACCGGGCCCGACGGCAGGGCCTGCTTGACCGCGGCGTGCACCTCGTGCGGAACCCGGCCCCCGCGGGAGCGGGCGTCGGGCTCGCCCACGACCGCCACCGTGACCCGACGGCGCGCCTCCCGGGTCGCGCCGAGCTCCTGGGCCCACCCGGTGCGCAGGAGGTAGTCGCCCTCCACGGTGCGCACGAAGCCGCCGACCAGCGCGCCCGCGCCCTCGCGCTCCGCGCGCAGCAGCAGCGTCTCCCGGGTGTGGGGGTAGGGCGCACGCGGCTCGGCGTGCAGGTCGTCGCCGTCGTCCCAGCAGACGACGAGCCCGAGGTCCGCGACCGGCGCGAAGGCCGCGGCCCGGGTGCCGACCACCACCCGGCGCGCGCCGCGGCTGACGGCCAGGAAGTCCCGGTAGCGGCGCGCCGGACCGGCGTCCGCGGTGAGGGCGACGTGCTGGTCGGGGCCGAGCACCGCGGTCAGGGCCGCGCCGACCCGGGCCACGTCCTTGCCGTCCGGCACGCACACGAGCACGCCACGGCCCGAGGCGCGGGTCGCGGCCGCGGCGTGGGCCACCAGCAGCGGCCAGTCCGTCGCCGGGGCCGCGGCCCACACCGCCCGGGGGCTGCCGCCGTCGGCGAGGTGGCGCAGGTAGGCGGCCGCCGGCTCGTGGTCGGTCCAGGCGGCCACGGCGGCGGCCTCGTCGTACGCCGGCAGGTCGGGCGCCGGCGGGGACGGCTGCTTCTCGGTCGCCGCGTGCCGGGCCGGGACGGCCAGGCGGAGCACGTCGGACCGGGTGCCGGCGTAGCGCGCGGCCAGCTCGCCGGCGAGGGCGGCGACCTGGGGGGCGAGGACGGGTTCGGCACTCACCACGCGGCGCAACGGCGTGAGCCGGCCGGAGTGGTCGCTGGCGGCTGCCCGGGCGACGACGAACCCGTCGACGTCCTGCCCGGCGAACCGGACCTTGACGCGGGCCCCCGGCCGGGCCGTGTCGGCCATGGTGGCCGGCACGGCATAGTCGAACGGGCTGTCGAGGTGGGCCAGCGGCACGTCGACGAGCACCCGGGCGACCGGGTCGACCGCGGCCGGCTCGGCGGCGGCCGCACGCTGGGCGCGGGCAGCCGCCGTGCGGGCCCGGGACCGGCGCACCTCGGCCCGGACCAGCCCCGGCAGCAGCTCGGGCTGCGGCTCGGGACGGGGCGGGCTCATGGGCGCAGTTCTACCAGCGCCCTCCCCCGCTCGGGGTGGCCGTCAGGCCCGCACCGGACCCACCGCCCTCGACGTCGCCGACACCGACCGCGTCCCGGTCTTCGAGGCGGTCACCTTGACCGCGATCCTCTTGCCCGTGTCGGCCCGGACGGGCTGGTAGGTCCTCGCCGTGGCGCCGCGGATCGCCGCGCCGTTGCGCAACCACCGGTAGGTGAGCTTCACACCCGGCGGCGTCCAGGTGCCCGGCTTCGCCGTCAGTCTCTTGCCGACCCTCGCCGTGCCGCTGATCGACGGCTTGGTGACGTTCTTGATGACGTCGCAGGTGTAGACCCGCACGTCGTCGACGAACCAGCCGAAGTAGGAGACCGACGAGTCGGTGTACATGGTGAACCGCGGGGTGACCGACTGCCCGGCGAAGGACGAGAGGTCGACGCGGCTCGCGACGAAGCCGTGGCTGTCGCCGCCGAACGCCAGCTGCCCGCCGATCGGGTTGCCGAAGCTGCTCGAGATCGTCTCGGACGGCCCGTTCACCCACGGCAAGCCGCTCACGCTCGACCCGTTGACCTCGACCCGGCCGCCGTCGTAGAACCCGGAGCCGTCGAAGTCGAGCACCCGCCAGTGCTGGAACCACAGGTAGCTGGACTGACCGGACGGCAGCTTGATGGGTGTGGCCGCCGTCAGGGAGCTCGAAGCGACGCTCGAGGGCTCGTAGGAGAACCAGGACGCCGGCGCCGAGGTCGCGTTGCTGCCCCAGCCCGGGACCGGGTCCCGGGTCCAGGTCGACCCGGCGGCGAACTTGGTCGACGGGCTGCCGGTCTCGCTGTCGAAGAGCACCCGCTTGGCCTTGCCCGTCGGGCAGGTCGCGGGGGCGTCGGCCGGCTGGGGCGCGTTCGGCGGGGAGGTGGTCAGCTCGGTCGCGAGACCCGCCGCGTGCACGTTGGTGCAGTTCGCCTGCGTGAAGCCGTGGGTCCCCACGAGGTCCTGGCAGCTCTGGTCGAGCACCGCCGCGAGGTCGGCGTAGTCGCTCCCGGACGTGAGCGACTCGATCGCGTCGAGGTAGAGCGTCGCGGTCTTCGTCAGGCCGGCGTCGGCGCCGTCGATGCCGGTGACCGTCTGCCCGTTGAAGGTGCCGCCCTGGGAGATGAGGTACGCCGTCTTGTTGCCCACCCCGCTGTTGGTGTGGACGCCGGCGTTGTCGCTGTACGAGAGGTTCGCGGTGTAGCTCGCGCTCGTCATCTTGTCCGGCTGGCCGTGCAGGGTGGGGTCCTGCAGGTCGCGGATCGCCCCGATCGGCAGGTCCTCGCCGAGCCGCCAGTCGTTCGCCGAGTCGCCCGCCGTGGCGTACCGGTGGTCCACGATCTCGCCCATGATGTCGGCCATCGACTCGTTGATCGCACCCGACTGGCCCCAGTAGAAGAGCTCGGAGCTGTGGTCGACGATGCCGTGGGTCATCTCGTGCCCGACCACGTCGTCGGCGCTGGCGTAGGTGTCGCCGTAGTACATCTGCTGCCCGTTCCAGAAGGCGTTGGCGTACGGGCAGGTCTTGCCGGTGTAGCAGAAGCGGACCGTCGAGGCGAGCTTCTTGACCCCGCTGATCGTGATGCCCAGGGTGTCGGTGAGGTCGATGCCGCCGATCTGGTCGTAGAAGGTCGAGACCGCGCCGGCGTACTCGAAGGCCCTGTTGACGTCCGTGACGCCGCTGGCGCCACTTCCCTCGGTCCGGGCGAAGCCCGAGGTGCAGGGGGACGCGCTCGCGACCGCGACGTTGTTGTTGTCGCAGATGACCCGGTCGATGCCCTCGATGGCGTCCAGGTTCATCACCACGGCGCCGGTCACGACGTCGACCATCACCAGGCGGCGGACGCCCGCACCGTCGCCGACGTCGAAGCGCCACACGGTGTGCGTGCCGAGGCGGGCCGGCGCCCCCAGGACCCGCGGGTCGAGCAGCCAGCGGCCGGCGGTCCGGACGGCGAGGTCGCGGGCCGGGACGCCCGAGGCCCGGGCGGTGAGAGCGCGGGCCGTGGCGGACGCAGCCCGCTCGGACACGACCGGGGCCGCGGCCTGCTCCTGGTGCGAGACCGTCGCCAGCGCGGAGCCGAGCTCGCGGTCGTCTCGCAGACCGACGACGACCTCGCCGCCGACGACCGGGACGCCGTCGACCTGCTGGGCGAAGCGCACGGAGTCCTGACCGGCCACGGTGCGGGTCACCGAACGCAGGACCAGGCCGTCCGGCGCGACGCCGATCGCGCCGCCGTAGCGCCGCAGGTGGGCCCGAGCGGCCGCGGCCGGCGACGTCGCCGGCGTGACGGCCGGGTTGTCGACCGAGCTCGCCGCCGGGACCCCGACGAAGCCGGGGCGCAGCGTCAGTGACCCCTGGGCATCGGCGCGCAACGACGCTCGGGCGCCGTCCGGCGCTCGGCCGGGGCCGGCCTCCGCGAACGGGGAGGTCACCACCACCAGGCCCGCAGCGACCAGCACTGCGACCGATCCGAGTCCGACCAGGGCACGTCCAGGCTTCATGCCCTCCGATCCTAGGAATGCTCCTCGGTCAGGGACATGGCCCGTCAGGACCAGCCGGCTGGCACCTCCGGGTCAGAGACCCGCGGCGGCGCGTAGTGCATCCGCGCGGTCGGTGCGCTCCCAGGTGAACTCCGGCAGCTCGCGGCCGAAGTGACCGTACGCCGCGGTCTTGGCGTAGATGGGGCGCAGCAGGTCGAGCTCGCCGATGATGGCGGCCGGCCGCAGGTCGAAGACCGCGAGCACCGCCTCCTGGATCTTCTCGTCGCTGACGACGCCGGTGCCGAAGGTCTCGACGAACACGCCCACGGGCTGGGCCTTGCCGATCGCATAGGCGACCTGGGCCTCGCAGCGCCGGGCCAGGCCGGCCGCCACCACGTTCTTGGCGACCCAGCGCATCGCGTAGGCGGCCGAGCGGTCGACCTTGGACGGGTCCTTGCCCGAGAAGGCGCCGCCGCCGTGGCGGGCCATGCCGCCGTAGGTGTCGACGATGATCTTGCGGCCGGTGAGGCCCGCGTCGCCCATCGGCCCACCCACCACGAAGCGGCCGGTCGGGTTGACCAGCAGGCGGTAGCCGTCGGAGGGGATCGAGAAGGTGGCGAGCACCGGGTCGATGACGTGCTTCTTGACGTCGGCCTCGAGGGTGTCGAGCTCGGTGTCCTCGTCGTGCTGGGAGGAGAGCACCACGGTGTCCACGCGGACCGGGCGGTTCTCGTCGTCGTACTCGATGGTGACCTGGGTCTTGCCGTCGGGACGCAGGTAGGGCAGCGTGCCGTCCTTGCGCACCGCGGTGAGCTGCTCGGCGAGGCGCTGGGCGATCACGATCGGCAGCGGCATCAGCACGTCGGTGTCGTCGCAGGCGTAGCCGAACATCAGGCCCTGGTCGCCCGCGCCCTGCTTGTCCATCGCGTCCACGGAGCCGGTGCGGCTCTCGTGGCCGGTGTCGACGCCCTGGGCGATGTCGCCCGACTGGCCGCCGATGGCCACCATGACGCCGCAGGAGTGTCCGTCGAAGCCCTTGACCGAGGAGTCGTAGCCGATGTCGACGATCCGCTTGCGGACGACGTCCTTGACGTCGACGTAGCCCGTCGTCGTGACCTCCCCGGCCACGACCACCAGCCCGGTGGTCAGCAGCGTCTCCACGGCGACCCGGCTGTAGGGGTCGAGCTCGAGCATCGCGTCGAGCACGGAGTCGCTGATCTGGTCGGCGATCTTGTCGGGGTGGCCCTCGGTCACAGACTCCGAGGTGAACAGGCGTCCGGTCATGGCGCACACCCTAACGGGAGGGCAGCCGCTTCGTGACTTCGTCCCAGATGACGTGGGCCAGGGCCGCCTTGGAGCCGCGGGGCACGTCGACAGACGCACCGTCGGCGGCCAGCACCACGGCCTCGTTCTCCGCGCTGCCGAAGACCGCTCCCCCGCTGACGTCGTTGACCACCAGGAGGTCACAGCCCTTGCGGGCGAGCTTGGCGCGGGCCAGGTCGAGGACCGAGCCGGTGGCGTCCCCGGTCTCGGCTGCGAAGCCGACGACGACCTGCCCCGGCCGGAGCCGGTCCGCACTCAGCTCGTGCAGGATGTCGGGGTTCTGGGTGAGCTCGATCGCGGGGGCCGAGCCGTCGGTCGGCTTCTTGATCTTGCTCCCGCTGGGCGCGACCGGCCGGAAGTCCGCCGGCGCGGCGGCCATGACGACGGCGTCGGCGGAGCCGGCGGCCGACACCACCTCCTGCCGCAGCTGTGCGGTGGTCTCCACGCGCACGACCTTGACGCCGGCCGGGTCGGACAGGCTGGTGTTGGCCGCCACGAGCGTGACCTCGGCCCCCCGGGCCGCGGCGGCACGGGCCAGGGCGTAGCCCTGCAGGCCGGAGGAGCGGTTGCCGAGGAAGCGCACCGGGTCGAGGTACTCCCGGGTCCCGCCGGCGGAGACCACCACGTGCCGGCCGGTGAGGTCCGGCGCACCGGTCGTGCCCCGCGCGAGCACCTCGCGGCAGAGCTCGAAGACCTCGCGAGGCTCGGGGAGCCGGCCCTTGCCGGTGTCCTTGCCCGTGAGCCGGCCCTCGGCCGGCTCGATGACCAGCGAGCCACGGTCGCGCAGGGTCGACACGTTGGCCCGGGTGGCGGGGTGCTCCCACATCTCGGTGTGCATCGCCGGGGCGAAGACCACCGGGCAGCGGGCGGTGAGCAGGGTCGAGGTGAGCAGGTCGTCCGCGAGCCCGTGGGTCGCCTTGGCGAGCAGGTCGGCCGTCGCAGGAGCGACCACGACCAGGTCGGCCTCCTGGCCGATCCGGACGTGCGGCACCTCGTGGACGTCGCTCCAGACGTCGGTGGCCACCGGCTTGCCGGACAGTGCCGCCCAGGTCGGGGCACCGACGAACTCGAGGGCCGCGGCCGTCGGCACCACGGTCACGTCGTGCCCGGACTCGGTGAACAGCCGCAGCAGCTCACAGGCCTTGTACGCCGCGATGCCGCCCGAGACGCCGAGGACGACCCTGGTCAGGGTGCGGCCTTGGCTCAGGCGTCGCCCGCGTCCGCGGCGGCCGCCTGCGCGGCGGCCTCCTCGGCGGCGAGCTCGGCGGGGTCGATGTCCTCACAGGTGAGCAGGTCCTCGTTGATCTCGCGGAGCGCGATCGAGAGCGGCTTCTCCTGGACGTGCGTGTCGACGAGCGGGCCGACGTACTCCAGCAGGCCCTCGCCGAGCTGGGAGTAGTAGGCGTTGATCTGCCGGGCTCGCTTGGCGCTGTAGAGGACCAGCTTGTACTTGCTGTCGGTCTTCGTCAGCAGGTCGTCGATCGAGGGGTTGGTGACGCCCTCGGCGGCGATGGTCGGTCCGGACACGCGGGTTGCCTCACAGATCAGTCGGGGATGGCGTCATCAAGGCTACCAACTGCTCCGCTGCATCGTGAACTTCGTGGTTGACGATGGTGACGTCGAACTCGTCCTCGGCGGCCAGCTCGTCGCGGGCGGTCCCGAGCCGGCGCTCGCGCTCCTCCTCGCTCTCGGTGCCCCGCCCGACCAGTCGTCGGACCAGCTCCTCCCAGGACGGCGGCTTGAGGAAGACGAAGAGCGCCTCGGGCATCGTCGCGCGCACCTGGCGCGCACCCTGGAGGTCGATCTCGAGCAGCGCCGGCCGGCCGGTGGCCAGGGCGAGCTCGACCGGGCGGCGCGGCGTGCCGTAGCGGGCCGCCCGGTGGACGACCGCCCACTCCAGCAGCTCGCCCTGGTCGACCATCGTGTCGAACTCGTCGTCGGAGACGAACCAGTAGTGGACGCCGTCCTGCTCGCCGGGGCGCGGCGGACGCGTCGTCGCGGACACCGAGATCCAGACCTCGGGGTGGGTGCGGCGCACCTCGGCGGCCACGGTGCCCTTGCCGACCGCGGTGGGGCCGGCGAGCACGACCAGACGGGACCGGCGCCCGGGGACGGCCGGCTCACTCACGCCCGGCGAACTCCTTCTCGAGCGCCGCGACCTGCTTGGCGCCCAGCCCCCGGACGCGGCGGCTCTCGGCGATCCCGAGCCTCTCCATCAGCTGCCGGGCGCGGACCTTGCCGAGCCCGGGCATGGACTGCAGCAGGTCGACGACCCGCATCTTCCCGATGACCTCGTTGTGCTGACCCTCGTGCAGGACGTCGACGATCGACGCCCCGGAGTTCTTGAGGCGGTTCTTCACCTCGGCCCGCTCCCGCCGGGAGGCGGCGGCCTTCTCGAGTGCCGCCTGGCGCTGTTCGGGGGTGAGCGGGGGCAGAGCCACGGGCGGGTCCTTGTCGACGGGCTGCGGGGTCACCCGGCCGGGTCCGGCCGGTGCGAGGTCAATCTAGTCAGAACCGCCGGAGGGCAGCAATCGAGGTCGGTGCGGCTGGGTGGCCGGGGGTCACTGCTGCCCCAGGTTCATCACGGTATGCAGGCGAACCTGCACTTCCCACGGCCTGCCCACCATGGGATGTGCCGGTTCACCAACAGACCATGGTGAAACTGCGCTGGAAGCGACCACCCGGTCCGCCAGCCACTGCAGCCGCAGGTTCATCACGGTATGCAGGCGAACCTGCACTTCCCACGGCCTGCCCACCATGGGATGTGCCGGTTCACCAACAGACCATGGTGAAACTGGGACACCCTGGACGCGCACGCCGCCCGCAGCTCGGCGCGCCGGCTCTCACAGCGTCAGTGGGGTCTTGCAGACGTCGCGGGCCTGCTGGTCGAGGTCCTGCAGGGCGCGCAGCGTGGTGCCGCTGCCGAGCTGGGCGGCGGCGGCGTCGATGCGCGCCTTCTCGGCCGGCGTCAGGCCGGCGGGCGGGTGTGCCCGGTCGTAGGTCGCCGGGTCCACGCCGGCGTCCTCGAGGGCCTGCTGGAGCGCCTCGAGGCTGGTCACCACCTGCTGCCACTCGTCGGTGATGTCACCGGGGGCCCGGCCCTGCAGGTCCCGGAACGTGCCGAGGGCCCGGAGCAGGGCGTCGGGGTCGCCGCTGCCCACGATGTCGCTGAGCTCCTGCTGGTGCTCCTTCACCGCCGCGCAGTAGTCGTCCTGCTCCGACCCGCCGCACCCGGTCACCGCGGACACCACCAGCAGGAGGGCCGGGACCAGCACGGCGGCCCTCGTCACGCCCGCAGCTCCGCGTTGGTGCGCAGCACGGCCTCGCGCATCGCCGCCACGTCCGGCCCGAGGCGCAGGACCTCGCGCGAGGAGCTGGGCAGCACCGCCGCCGCGGAGCCGAAGAGCCGGCGTACGTCGGCGAGCGTCCCGCCCTGCGCACCGAAGCCGGGCGCGAGCACGGGCCCGTTGAACGCCAGGTCCTCGTCGGTGGACCCGATGGTCGCGCCGACGACCGCGCCGAAGGACCCCAGCGGTGTCGCATCGGCGTTGAGCCGGCGGAGGTGGTCGAGCATCCGCCCGGCCACGGTGCCGCCCTCGTCGGTGCGGGCGTGCTGCACCTCGGGACCCTCCTTGTTGGAGGTGAGGGCGAGCACGAAGAGGCCGGCGTCGTGTCGGCGGGCGGTGTCGACGAAGGGGTCCAGCGAGCCGAAGCCGAGGAACGGGCTCACCGTCACGGCGTCACAGGCCAGCGGCGAGGCCGGGTCGAGGTAGGCGTCGGCGTACGCCTGGCTGGTCGATCCGATGTCACCCCGCTTGACGTCGAGGAGGACCAGGGCCCCCGCCGCACGGGACTCCGCGACGACGCGCTCGAGGACGGCGATGCCGCGGCTGCCGAACCGCTCGTAGAACGCCGACTGCGGCTTCACGACCGCCGCGTGGGGCGCCACCGCCTCGACCGTGGTCAGGGCGAACCGCTCGAGCCCGGCGACGTCGTCGCCGAGCCCCCACTCCCGCAGCAGCCCCGCGTGCGGGTCGATCCCCACGCAGAACGAGCCGCGGTCCGCGATCGCGGCGTGCAGCCGGCTGCCGAACGTGGTCATGAGACTCCCTGCACGATCCGTCGGGGCCACAGCGGGCCGCCGTAGATGAACCCGGTGTAACCCTGCAGCAGGGTGGCGCCCGCGTCGAGCCGGGCACGCGCGTCGGCGGGCGTGGTGATGCCGCCGACCCCGACCAGGGTGGGCCCGGGCCCGACACGGTCCCGGAGCAGCCGCATCACCTCCAGCGCGCGGGCCGTCAACGGGGGTCCGGACAGGCCGCCCGCGCCGACCCGCTCGACCTCTGCGGGAGCCGTGCGGAGACCGTCGCGGGAGATCGTGGTGTTGGTCGCGATGATGCCGTCCAGGCCGATCGCGAGCGCGAGGTCCGCGACGCCGAGGACGTCGTCGTCGGCGAGGTCGGGAGCGATCTTGACCAGCAGCGGGACGCGCCGGTCGTCGAGTGCGGCGATGCGCTGCACCGCGGTCAGGATGGGCTCGAGCTTCTCGACGGCCTGGAGGTTGCGCAGGCCGGGGGTGTTCGGCGAGCTCACGTTCACGACGAGGTAGTCGGCGTGCGGCGCGAGCAGCCGTGCGGACTTCTCGTAGTCGCGGACCGCCTCGTCCTCGGGCACCACCTTGGACTTGCCGATGTTGACGCCCAGGACCGGTCGTCCCCGAGTGCCGGCCGATCGGCGACGGCTGCGGGCGGCGAGCCGCCGGGCGACCACCTCGGCGCCGTCGTTGTTGAACCCCATCCGGTTGACGACGGCCCGGTCGGCGGTCAGCCGGAAGAGCCGAGGCCGGTCGTTGCCCGGCTGTGGCTCGCCGGTGACCGTGCCCACCTCGACGTGGCCGAACCCGAGCGCGGCGAGCGCGTCGACGCCGACCGCGTTCTTGTCGAAGCCGGCCGCGAGGCCCAGCACGTTGGGGAAGGTCAGCCCGAGCGCCTGGACCGGCTCCCCCGGCGTACGGCGCCAGCGCGTGACCGGTCGCGCCGCCCGGATCGCCCGGAAGCCCGCGTGGTGGGCGCGCTCGGCGTCGGAGCGGGTCAGGACGTGGTCGAAGAGCGCCTGGTAGATCACGACCTCCGCGCCCAGTCCTGCAGCGAGCACACCCCGATGTCGCCGGCCTCGAGGGCCTCGATCCCCTGGACGGCGGCCCCGAGACCCTGGACCGTGGTGATGCAGGGGATGTTGGCCATCACCGCGGCGGTGCGGATCTCGTAGCCGTCGATGCGGACCGAGCTGCCCGACCCGGAGCCGTGCGGAGTGTTGATGACCAGGTCGATCTCGCCGTCCAGGATCAGCTGCACGGTCGTCTTCTCGCCGTGCGGGCCCTCGCCCTCCCAGTGCTTGCGCACCACGGTGGCGCGGACGCCGTTGCGGCGCAGCACCTCAGCGGTGCCCTGGGTCGCGAGGATCTCGAAGCCCCGGTCGGCGAGCACCTTGATCGGGAAGATCATCGTGCGCTTGTCCCGGTTGGCCATGGACACGAACACCTTGCCGGCGCCCTTGTCCGAGCGGGGCCTGGGCAGCGGCCCGAACGCGCCGGCCTGCGCCTTGGCGAAGGCACGGCCGAAGTCGGCGTCGAGCCCCATCACCTCGCCGGTGGACTTCATCTCCGGCCCGAGCACCGTGTCGACCTGGCGGCCGTCGGGGGTGCGGAACCGGTTGAACGGCATCACGGCCTCCTTGACCGCGATCGGCTGGTCCGGGGGCAGCGTGCCCCCGTCGCCCTCCGCCGGGAGCGCGCCGGCGGAGCGCAGCGCCGCGATCGACTCCCCCATCATCAGCCGCGCCGCGGCCTTGGCCAGCGGTGTCGCGGTCGCCTTGGAGACGAACGGGACGGTGCGGCTGGCCCGCGGGTTGGCCTCGAGCACGTAGAGCACGTCGGAGCCGAGCGCGAACTGGATGTTGAGCAGCCCGCGCACACCGACCCCGCGGGCGATCGCCTCCGTGGCCTCGCGGATCCGCTGGATCTCGGCGTCACCGAGGGTGATCGGCGGCAGCGCGCACGAGGAGTCACCGGAGTGGATGCCGGCCTCCTCGATGTGCTCCATCACGCCGCCGAGGAAGAGCTCCTCGCCGTCGTACAGCGCGTCGACGTCGATCTCGACCGCGTCGTCGATGAACCGGTCGACCAGCACCGGGTGCTCCGGGCTGATCTCGGTGGCGCGCTCGATGTAGCCGCGCAGCGACTCCTCGTCGTAGACGATCTCCATGCCGCGGCCGCCCAGGACGTAGGACGGCCGCACCAGCACCGGGTAGCCGATCTCGTCGGCGATCTCCTTGGCGTCCGCGAACGACGTCGCGGTGCCGTGCTTGGGCGCGGGCAGCCCCGCCTCGTGCAGCACCCGGCCGAAGGCGCCGCGCTCCTCGGCGAGGTGGATCGCCTCCGGCGACGTCCCGACGATCGTCACGCCGTTGTCCTTCAGCGCCTGGGCGAGCCCGAGCGGCGTCTGGCCACCGAGCTGGCAGATGACGCCGGCGACCGGGCCCGCCTGCTGCTCGGCGTGCACCACCTCCAGCACGTCCTCGAGCGTCAACGGCTCGAAGTACAGGCGGTCGGAGGTGTCGTAGTCGGTCGACACCGTCTCGGGGTTGCAGTTGACCATCACGGTCTCGTAGCCGGCCCCACCCTTCGACGCGGAGAGCGCGAGGCTGGCGTGGACGCAGGAGTAGTCGAACTCGATGCCCTGGCCGATCCGGTTGGGACCGGAGCCCAGGATGAGGACCGCGGGCCGCTCCCGTGGCTCGACCTCCGTCTCCTCGTCGTAGGTCGAGTAGTGGTACGGCGTGGCCGCCGCGAACTCCGCCGCGCACGTGTCGACGGTCTTGTAGACCGGCCGGATCCCCAGCGCGTGCCGAACCCCGCGGACGACGTCTGCGGTCATGCCGCGGATCTTGCCGATCTGGGCGTCGGAGAACCCGTGCCGCTTGGCCTTGCGCAGCAGGGCGGGGGTCAGCTCGGGAGCGGCGGTCACCTCGGCCGCGACCTCGTTGATCAGCATCAGCTGGTCGACGAACCACGGGTCGATCCCGGTGGCGTCGAAGACCTCCTCCGGGGTCGCGCCGGCCCGGATCGCGTCCATCACCTTCTTCAGGCGGCCGTCGTGGGGGCGACGGACCTCCTCGAGCAGGGCCTCCTTGTCGAGGTCGACCCACTCCTTCTCCCAGTCGAAGACCGCGTCCTTCTTCTCCAGCGACCGCAGCGCCTTCTGGAGCGCCTCGGTGAAGTTGCGGCCGATCGCCATCGCCTCGCCGACCGACTTCATGTGCGTGGTCAGCGTGGGGTCGGCGGCCGGGAACTTCTCGAAGGCGAACCGCGGCACCTTGACCACGACGTAGTCGAGCGTCGGCTCGAACGCGGCCGGCGTGCTCTGGCCGTCCGGTCGCGTCGTGATGTCGTTGGGGATCTCGTCGAGCGTGTAGCCGATCGCGACCTTCGCGGCGATCTTCGCGATCGGGAAGCCGGTGGCCTTGGAGGCGAGCGCGGAGCTGCGCGACACCCGCGGGTTCATCTCGATCACGATGACGCGGCCGTCGGCCGGGTTGACGGCGTACTGGATGTTGCAGCCGCCCGTGTCGACGCCGACCTCGCGGATGATGTCGATCGCCAGGTCCCGCAGGTGCTGGTACTCGCGGTCGGTCAGGGTCATGGCCGGGGCGACGGTGATCGAGTCGCCGGTGTGCACGCCCATCGGGTCGAAGTTCTCGATCGAGCAGACGATGACGACGTTGTCGGCCTTGTCGCGCATCACCTCCAGCTCGTACTCCTTCCACCCGATGATCGACTCCTCGAGGAGGACCTCGGTGGTCGGGCTGGCGGCCAGCCCGGCGCCGGCGATGCGCGCCAGGTCCGACTCGTCGTAGGCGATGCCGGAGCCGGTGCCGCCCATGGTGAACGACGGCCGCACGACGACCGGGTAGCCGAGCTCGGCCACGGCCTTCTCGCAGTCGTCGAGGGTGTGGCAGATGAAGCTGCGGGCGACCTCTCCCCCGACCTTCTCGACGATGCCGTTGAACAGCTCGCGGTTCTCACCGCGGTGGATCGCCTCGAAGCTGGCGCCGATCATCTCGACGCCGTACTTCTCCAGGATCCCGCGCTCGTGCAGGGCGATCGCCGCGTTGAGCGCGGTCTGCCCGCCGAGCGTCGGCAGCAGCGCGTCCGGGCGCTCCTTGGCGATGACCTTCTCCACGAACTCCGGTGTGATCGGCTCGACGTACGTCGCGTCGGCGAACTCCGGGTCGGTCATGATCGTCGCCGGGTTGGAGTTGACCAGGACGACGCGCAGGCCCTCGGCCTTGAGCACCCGGCAGGCCTGGGTGCCGGAGTAGTCGAACTCGCACGCCTGGCCGATGATGATCGGACCCGAGCCGATCACCAGCACGCTCTGGATGTCGTCGCGCTTGGGCATCAGGCGGTCCCTTCTGGGGTGCTGTCGTCGTTCAATTGCTGGGAGATGTCCGGTTCCGCCTCCGATCCCGGTACATCTGCCAGCAATTGCGCGGAATCGGCACCACCCGCCATCAGCTCGACGAACCGGTCGAAGAGGTAGGCGGCGTCGTGCGGGCCGGCGGCGGCCTCGGGGTGGTACTGCACCGAGAACCCCTTCAGGCGGCCCTCGGCGTCACGCAGCTCGAGGCCCTCCACGACCTCGTCGTTGAGACAGACGTGGCTGACGCTGGCCTCGCCGTACGGCGTCGTGGTGCTGCGGTCGAGCGGCGCGTCGACGGCGAACCCGTGGTTGTGGGCGGTGACCTCGGTCTTGCCCGTCGTGCGGTCCATCACCGGCTGGTTGATGCCGCGGTGGCCGTACGTGAGCTTGTAGGTGCCGAAGCCGAGCGCCCGTCCGAAGAGCTGGTTGCCGAAGCAGATGCCGAAGTACGCGAGCCCCTCGGCGAGCGCCCCCTGGAGCACCTCGACCTGGTGGGTCGTCGCGGCCGGGTCGCCCGGGCCGTTGGAGTAGAAGAGCCCGTCGGGCTGAACGGCGAGGACGTCCTCGAGCGTCGCGGTCGCGGGCAGGACGTGCACCTCGATGCCGCGCTCGGCCATCCGGTGCGGAGTCATCCCCTTGATGCCGAGGTCGAGCGCGGCCACGGTGAACCTCCGCTCGCCGATCGCGGGGACGACGTAGGCCTCGTCCGTCGACACCTCCGAGGCGAGCTCGGCGCCGGCCATCTCGCCGGACGCCTGCACCCGCTCCAGCAGCGCCGCCGGGTCGGTCTCGACCGAGGAGATGCCGACCCGCATCGCCCCGCGCTCGCGCAGGTGCCGGGTCAGGGCCCGGGTGTCGATCCCGGAGATGCCGACCACGCCCTGGGTCCGCAGCTCGTCGTCGAGCGAGCGCCGCGAGCGCCAGCTGGACGCGCGCCGGGCGGGGTCCCGGACGACGTAGCCGGCGACCCAGATCCGACGCGACTCCGGGTCCTCGTCGTTCATGCCGGTGTTGCCGACGTGCGGCGCGGTCATCACGACGACCTGCCGGTGGTACGACGGGTCGGTCAGCGTCTCCTGGTAGCCGGTCATCCCGGTGTTGAAGACCGCCTCGCCGAAGGTCTCGCCCTCGGCGCCGTAGGACTCGCCGTGGAAGGTGCGCCCGTCCTCGAGGACCAGGATCGCGTCACTCACCGGCCGACCTCCTGCAGCGCGCCGTCCAGGACGGTGGGTCGCCCGCGCAGGAACGTGGCGACCACCCGGCCGGGCAGCTCCATCCCTCGGTACGGCGTGTTGCGGCTCAGGCTGGCCGACGCCGCCGGGTCGACGGTGCGCCGCACGGACGGGTCGTAGAGCACGATGTTGGCCGGTTCGCCGACCTCGATCGGGCGCCCGTGCTGGTCCGAGACCCGGCCGATGCGCGCCGGCGCGTGGGACATCCGGTCGGCGACCCCCGCCCAGTCCAGCAGGCCGGTGTCGACCATCGTCTCCTGCACGATCGACAGCGCCGTCTCCAGGCCGAGCATCCCGAACGCGGCGGCTGCCCACTCGCAGTCCTTGTCCTCGTGGGGGTGCGGGGCGTGGTCGGTGGCGACGACGTCGATGGTGCCGTCGGCGAGGCCCGCGCGCAGCGCCGCGGCGTCGGCTGCGGTGCGTAGCGGCGGGTTCACCTTGTAGATCGGGTCGTAGGTCGCTGCCAGGTCGTCGGTCAGCAGCAGGTGGTGCGGGCAGGCCTCGGCCGTCACGTCCCAGGTCCCGTCCTTCCTGGCCTTGCTCTTCGCCCAGCGGATCAGCTCGACCGACCCCGCCGTGGACACGTGGCACACGTGCAGCCGGGACCCGACGTGCTCGGCGAGCAGCACGTCGCGGGCGATGATCGCCTCCTCCGCCACCGCCGGCCAGCCCGCCAGGCCGAGCCGACCGGAGAGCTCGCCCTCGTTCATCTGGGCGCCCTCGGTCAGCCGCGGCTCCTGCGCGTGCTGGGCGACGACGCCGTCGAACGCCTTGACGTACTCCAGCGCGCGACGCATCAGCACCGCGTCGCTCACGCACTTGCCGTCGTCGGAGAAGACCCGCACCCGGGCCGCGGAGTCGGCCATCGCCCCGAGCTCGGCCAGGCGCTCGCCCTGCAGGCCGACCGTGACCGCACCGACCGGGAACACGTCGCAGTGGCCGGCCTCGCGCCCGAGCCGCCAGACCTGCTCGACGACGCCGGCGGTGTCGGCGACCGGCTCGGTGTTCGCCATCGCGTGCACTGCGGTGAAGCCACCCATCGCGGCGGCGCGGGTGCCGGTCTCGACGGTCTCGGCGTCCTCACGGCCGGGCTCGCGCAGGTGGGTGTGCAGGTCGACCAGGCCCGGCAGCGCGACCAGCCCGGTCGCGTCCACGACCTCGGCTCCGTCGCTGCTCCCCTCGGCGATGACGCCGTCGCGGATGAGCAGGTCGGTCGGCGTACCGCCGAGCACCGAGACGTTCTTGACGAGATATGCGCTCACTCTTCTCCTCCGACGGCCGGGGCGGAGCCGCCCAGCAGCAGGTACAGGACGGCCATCCGCACGGCGACGCCGTTGGTGACCTGCTCGACGATCACGGAGCGGTCGCTGTCGGCGACGTCCGCGGTGATCTCCATCCCCCGGACCATCGGCCCGGGGTGCATGACGATCGTGTGGTCCTGCAGGGTCGCCATCCGCCGCCCGTCCAGGCCGTAGCGGCGGGAGTACTCCCGCGCCGTGGGGAAGAACCCGCCGTTCATCCGCTCGCGCTGGACCCGCAGCATCATCACCGCGTCGACCTTCGGCAGGACGCTGTCGAGGTCGTACGACGTCTCGACCGGCCACGTCTCGACACCGACCGGCAGCAGGGTCGGTGGGGCGACGAGCGTGACCTCGGCACCGAGAGTGCCCAGCAGCAGGGCGTTGGACCTGGCCACCCGGCTGTGCAGGACGTCGCCGACGATCGCGACCTTGCGGCCCTCCAGGGAGGGCTTGCCGTCCGGGCTGAGGTGGCGGGTCATGGTGAACGCGTCGAGGAGCGCCTGGGTCGGGTGCTCGTGGGTGCCGTCCCCGGCGTTGACGACGCTGGAGCGCACCCAGCCGGAGTTGGCCAGCCGGTGCGGGGCGCCGCTGGCGCCGTGGCGCACCACGACGGCGTCGGCCCCCATCGCCTCGAGGGTCAGGGCGGTGTCCTTGAGGCTCTCGCCCTTGGACAGGCTCGAGCCCTTGGCCGCGAAGTTGATGACGTCCGCGCTCAGCCGCTTGGCCGCCGCCTCGAACGAGATCCGGGTGCGGGTGGAGTCCTCGAAGAACAGGTTCACCACGGTGCGGCCACGGAGCGCCGGCAGCTTCTTGATCGGCCGGTCGGCGAGCTCGCGCAGCTCCGCGGCGGTGGTGAGGACGAGCTCGGCGTCCTCGCGGCTCAGGTCGGCCGCGCTGAGCAGGTGCCGCTTCACCGGTCTCCTCCGTCCCCGACGCCCTGGATCGTCACGGCGTCGTGGTCGTCGATGCCGGCCAGGGTCACCCGCACCCGCTCGACCAGCGAGGTGGGCAGGTTCTTGCCGACGAAGTCGGCGCGGATCGGCAGCTCGCGGTGGCCGCGGTCCACCAGCACCGCCAGCTGCACGGCCTGCGGCCGGCCGATGTCGTTGAGAGCGTCCAGGGCCGCCCGGATCGTCCGGCCCGAGAAGAGCACGTCGTCGACCAGGACGACGGTGCGGCCGTCGATGCCGCTCGGCGGGATCTCGGTGGGCAGCAGCGCCCGGGCTGGCTTGAGGCGCAGGTCGTCGCGGTACATCGTCACGTCGAGCGAGCCGACGGGCACGTCGTCACCCTCGACGGCGGCGATCCGCTCGGCGATCCGTCGTGCCAGCGGCACGCCACGGCTGGGGATGCCGAGGAGGACGAGATCGGCGGCGCCCTTGTTGCGCTCGAGGATCTCGTGCGAGATGCGGGTCAGTGCCCGGGAGATGTCGCGCTCGTCGAGGACGACGCGTTCGGTGTCGAGAGGGTGCGCAGGCACGTGTCTCGGACCTCCTTCTCCGCCTCACAGGACGGCTCGTTAAAGGATGTCGGTTCGTGGGCGACCCTACCTCAGCCGGCCGCGCGACCCACCGTCAGGCGTCGGCGATGTCCAGCAGCACCTTGCCGACCGCGCCGGCCTCCACCGCGTCGTGGGCCGCCGCGGTCTGCTCCAGCGCGAAGTGATGCAGCGGCAGGCCCGCGTCCTCCCCGACCCGCAGGGCACCCGCGGCCATCGCCGCGCTGACGTCCTCGGTCGCGGCACGGACCAGCGCGGGGTCGAGGGTGTAGAGGATGAGGAACTGGAAGCGCAGGTTCTTGGAGAACGCCGCCCGCAGCGGCACCGACATCTCGTCCCCGCCGTTGTTGGCGTAGATCGACACCAGGCCGTGCACCTTCACGACCTCGAGGTCGATGCCGATGTTGTCCGCCGGCGCCACCTCGACTGCGATGTCGACGCCCCCGGGGCACAGCGCCCTCACCTCGGCGACGACGTCGGCCGAGCGGTAGTCGATCGTGTGGTGGGCACCGGCGGCGGCGGCGAGCGCTGCCTTCTCGGGGCTGCTCACGGTGCTGATCACGGTCGCGCCCGACCAGCGGGCCAGCTGGATCGCGGCGTTGCCCACCGCGCCCGCTCCGCCCGCGACGAGCACGGTGCGGCCGGCGAGGGCGCCGGGCCCGAGCCGGACCGGCCCCTGCTCGGACGCGGTGAGCGCCCGGTGGGCGGTCACCGCGGGCACCCCGGCGCTCGCCCCGAGGTCGAAGCCGGCGCCGTCGGGCAGGTGGACGACCTTCTCGACCGGCTGAACGGTCTGCTCGGCGGCGGTGCCGTGGGGCCGCCCGTGCTGGGCGAGCACCAGCCACACCCGGTCACCGACGGCGAACCCGTCGACCTCCGGACCGACCGCGTCGACGTACCCGGCGCCGTCCTGGCCGGGCGTGACCTCGTCGTGCCCGCTCATCATCCCGGCGCGGAACTTCCAGTCGGTCGGGTTGACCCCGGCGCGGACCAGCCGCACCCGCACCTCCCCCGGCCCCGGCTCGGGGAGGTCGCGGTCGACCACCTCCAGCACCGACGACGGTCCGGTCTCGCGGTAGACGACTGCGCGCACGGGTGATCTCCTCAGGGCTCGGTGTCCGGTGCAACGGCTAGGTTCGGGGTAACCGTCGCACAGGAGGTTCCATGCCCACGCTCCCGTTCCCCGACCACGTGCGTGACCTGCTGGCCAAGCCCAACCCGGCGGTGGTCACGACCCTGCGCTCCGACGGTGCACCGGTGTCGGTCGCGACCTGGTACCTGCTCGAGGGCGACCGGGTGCTGCTCAACATGGACCACAGCCGGGTCCGGCTCCGGCACCTGCGCCGCGACCCGCGCGTCTCGCTGACCGTGCTCGACGAGGCCGGCTGGTACACCCACGTCTCGCTCGTCGGGCAGGTCGAGGAGATGTACGACGACGAGGGGCTCGCCGACATCGACCGGCTCAGCCAGCACTACCGCGACCAGCCCTACCCGGTCCGCGACAGCGCTCGGGTCTCTGCCTGGATGGCCGTCGACCGCTGGCACGGCTGGGGCACCGCGAAGCGCTGACCCTCGCGCCGCCCGCCCGGGGACGTCATACGAGGTGGTCGCACCGGCAGCCAGACCGGATGACCTCCCCACGCAGCCCCCCAGACGTCATCCGACGTGGTCGCACCGGCAACCAGACCGGATGACGTCCCGGCGCAGCCCAGGGGACGGCGCCGCGCCTACAGCGCCGCCGCCATGCCAGCGCAGGCGGTGAGCCACTGGCGGCGGGTGTCCTGGGAGAGCTGGGCGTAGGGGACGACCGAGCCGGCCACCAGGGCCGGGTCGTAGGGCACGCGGTACACCGCCCGGGTGCGCTGCTGGTAGACCTCGACCAGGTCGGCGGCGAGCTTGTCGTCGACCTGCGCCGAGGGGTCGGAGAGCACGGTGACGGCCTTGTACTTCAGGTTCTGGTAGCCCGCGTCCTGCAGGGCGTCAAGCATCCACAGCCCGCTGTAGCCGGTGTCCTCGCGCACCGTCGACGTGACCACGAGCAGGTCGGCGGCGCCGGCCGCGGCCAGCCAGTTCTCGGCCCGCATGTTGTTACCGGTGTCGACCAGGATGATCCGGTAGAAACGCTCGAGCAGCTTGTGGACGGCGTCGAAGTCCTCGGCCCGGATGGTGCCCGTCACGTCCGGGCGCTCGTCGGAGGCCAGGACGTCGAAGTGCGCGTCGCCCTGCGAGCGCACGAAGGCGCCCAGGTCGCCGATCCGCGACTGGTAGACGTCGCTGAACCGGCCGAGGTCCTCCAGCAGCTCGCGCGTGGTGTTGCGGTGGGTGCTCCGGGTGCCGCGGATGCCCAGCGTGCCCCGCGTCTCGTTGTTGTCCCAGGCGACCACACCGCCGCCGCGGACCGTGCCGAACGTGTAGCCGGCCGCGAGCACACCGGTGGTCTTCGCCGCGCCGCCCTTGGGGTTGATGAAGGCGATCGTGCGGGGGCCGTCGAAGTCCCGCTGGATCGCCCGGCGGTCGTCCTCGTGGGCACGCTCCGCCGGGCCCATCGACGGGTTGACCAGGCCCCCGGTCCACCGGCGGACCGCACCCCGCCAGCCCCACGTGGCGGGGCCGTGGCCCTGCTCGGCGTCGCGTCGGTCGAGGAAGTCGGTCGCCGTCATGAAGCGGCGCACCTCGCCCTCGGCCGGGGCCGCCGGCTGCTCCTCCGGCTGCTCGCGGCCCGCCGGCGCCGCCGGGGGCGCGACGGGCGCGGGAGCGGCGGCCGGGTCGGGGGCAGCCGGGCGGTACGCCGGCGGGGGCTGCGTCGGCATCGGCCCGAGGCCGATGTCACCGGGCGCAGGTGGCCTCGCGGGCTCGGGAGTCGGCGCGGCCGGGGCCGGCTCGGCGGGTGGGCCGCCCAGCGGGTCCGTCAGCGGGTCGGGACGGGCGCCGGAGCCGCCCACGGACCGGGCGTCGCGTCGGGCGGCGTACGCCGTCAGGTCCTCCGGCTCGTAGAGCCGGCTGCTGGTGTCGTCGACGTCCTCACCGTCGTGCCGTGAGCCGGCCGAGCTCCATGCGTCGTGCGACATCGATGTCTCCCTCGAGAAGTCCGTCGTGTGCTCAGCAGGTCCTTCCCCGATCGCCCGGGACTCACACGCCGCTCACCCGCGGGCGAGGTCGTCGAGCGCGGCCGCCACCGCCCGGTGGAACGTGGGGTAGGCGAAGTGCATCCCGCGCAGGGTCGCGAGCGGGACCTCGGCGTGCACGGCCAGCGCGAGCAGGCCGACGACCTCCCCGCCGTACGGCGCCACGACGGTCCCACCCACGAGCACCTGCCGGTCGGCGTCGGCGACCAGCTTGACCACCCCCGCGGCCTCGGCGATCCAGCCGCGACTCGAGCGGGGGACGTCGGCGCGACCGACGGCGACGTGCACCCCGGCGGCCCGGGCCTGCTGCTCGGTGCGGCCGACGGCGCCGACCTCGGGGTCGGTGAACGTCACCCGGCTGACGGCGTGGTGGTCGGCCCACGGCCCGTCGCGACCGAGCAGGTCGCGGACCGCGACCTTCGCCTGCGACAGCGCGAGGTGGGTGTAGTCGCCGTGCCCGGTGATGTCGCCGACGGCCCAGAGCCGCTCGGCGGCGCGCATCCGTTCGTCGGTCGGCACGTGGTCGGCGTCGGGGTCGATCCCGACCGATTCGAGGCCGAGCCCGGACAGGTTCGACCGGCGGCCGGTCGCGACCAGCAGGTGGTCGGCCTCGAGCCGCTCCTCGCCGACCGCGAGCGTGAAGCGGCCGTCGTGGGTGACCCGGGCGACCTCCGCCCCCACGTGCACCGCGACGCCGGCGGCCGCGAGCGCCTCGGCGACGACCTCGCTCGCCTCCGGCTCCTCGGCCGCGAGCAACCGGTCGGAGACCTCGACCAGGGTCACCCGGCTGCCCAGCCGGGCCGCCGCCTGGGCGAGCTCACAGCCGATCGCCCCACCGCCGAGGACGAGCAGCGACGCGGGCGCCTCGCGCTGGCGGACCACGTCGCGGTTGGTCCAGTACGGCGTGCCGGCCAGCCCCTCGACCACCGGCACCGCGGGCGCGGTGCCGGTGCCGAGCAGGATGCCGCGGCGCGCGGCGACGCTCACGTCGCCGGCGTCGGTGGCGACCTCCACCCGACCGGGACCGAGCAGCCGGCCGTGGCCCCTCAGCAGCCGCACGCCGGCCTCCTCGAGCGGCCCCGCGTGGGTGTGGTCGCTCCAGCCGTGGTTGGCCTCGCGGATCCGCTCCGCCGCGCGCGCCCAGCCCTGGCCCGTCTGCGCGGCGTGCACGAGCAGCTTGGAGGGCGTGCAGCCCCAGAACGGGCACTCGCCGCCCACCAGCTCCCGCTCGACGCCGACCACGTCCACCCCGGCCTCGGCGAGCCGGTGGGCGGCGTGCTCGCCACCGGCCCCGAGGCCCAGGACGACGACGTCGGTCTCGATCACCAACGGCCGCACCCGGTCAGGCTCTTCTGGACGTTGTCGGCCGTTGCAACCCCTGACAACGTCAGGCAGAGCCTGACAACCCCGGATGAATCCCCGGTCAGCCGGGGATTCATCCACCCCGCCGGACCCGGCACCGGCGGACGGCCCGATGCGGTCACTGCGACAGGTGGCGGGCCCGGGCGAGTGTGAACAGCCCGTAGCAGGCCAGCCCGGCACCGATCAGGCCGAGCAGCACCGGACCGAACGGCTGCTGCAGGACGGTCAGCAGTGCCTCGTCGAGGCCGCCGCTCTTCTTGGCGTCGTGGGTGACCGCCGCGTAGACGAACAGCGCGCCGACCAGCCCGATGGCGATGCCCTTGGCGGTGTAGCCGGCCTTGCCGAAGGCGAGGTAGGCGCGGCCGCTCCGGCCGCTGCGGCCCTCGGCGTCCAGCTTCTCGGCGAACTTCTCGGTCCAGGCCGTCCAGACCTGGAAGCCGCCGTAGCCGATGATCGCCAGGCCGACCGCCCCGATGAGCAGCTGGCCGCCGGGCCAGCCCATCACCGTGGCGGTCCAGGTGGTCGTCGAGCTGCCGCCCTTGCCGCCGCTCCCGCTGGAGTGCGTGACGATGCCGAACCCGCTGATGGCGACCGCGGCGTACAGCACCGCCTTGAAGGCCGACATCACCCGCTTGCGGGTGCGCTTGCCGTCGTCGCGCTCGTCGCGGTGGCCGACGGCGGCCTCCAGGCCCTTCCAGACGACCAGGAAGACCATGCCGACCACGACGACCCACACGAGCACCTCCCCGAAGGGCTGCTGCAGCAGCTCGCGCATCGCACCCTGGCTCGACGGACGACCCTCGTGGTCGCCGAACGCCAGCTGGACGCACAGCCAGCCGACCAGGAGGTAGATGACCGCGTAGGCGACCAGCCCGATGCGGGCGGCCCGGTCCATCCAGGTGCTGTGGTGTGCCTGCTCGCCCGCCTGGCGGGCCTGGTCGGTGAGATTGCCTGGGCTGGTCGTCATGTCAGCTCGATTCGAGGTCTCCCAACGCCGTCTCGATGGCGCGGTGGAAGGTGGGGTAGGCGAAGATCATCGTCTTCAGGGTCTGGACCGGGACCTCCGCGTGGACCGCGACGGCCAGGAAGCCGAGGATCTCCCCGCCCGCGGGCCCCACGGCTGATGCACCCACCAGCACACCGCGGTCGGCGTCCTCGACGACCTTGATCAGTCCATGCCCACCCGCACCGTGGGTGAAACCACGCGACGACTCCTCGAGCCGGGTCAGCCCGACCCGCACCCGCAGGCCCGCGTCGCGCGCCTGCCGCTCGGTGAGGCCGACCCCGCCGATCTCGGGATCGGTGAAGGTCACGTGGGGCACCGCGTGGTACTGCGCCGGGGCGCCGTCCTGGCCGAGCACGTCGCGCAGCGCCACCGCCGACTGGTACATCGACACGTGCGTGAACGCCCCGTGGCCGGTGACGTCGCCGATCGCCCAGAGCCGCTCGCCCGCCCGGAGGTGCTCGTCGACGGCGATCGTGCGGGCGGTCGGGTCGAGCCCGACGGTCTCCAGGCCGAGGTCGTCGAGGTTGGGGACCCGCCCGGTCGCGACCAGCAGCTTGTCGGCCACCAGCTCCTCGCCGGTGTCCAGGCCGAGGGTGAAGGCGCCGTCGGCGTACGCCGCCCGCTGGAGGCCGACCCCGGTCAGGACCCGGATCCCCTCATGGGCGAACACCTCCGCCAGCAGCGCCGACGCCTCGGGCTCGTCGACCGCCGCGAGCCGGTCGGCGTGCTCGACGACCGTCACCCGCACCCCGAACCGCGAGAAGACCTGCGCGAGCTCGCAGCCGATCGGGCCGCCGCCCAGGACGACCAGCGACGCCGGCAGGTCGGTGACACGGACGGCGTCGCGGTTGGTCCAGTACGGCGTGTCCGCCAGCCCCTCGACCGGCGGGACGGCCGGCCGGGTGCCGGGGTTGACCACCACCCCGCGCCGGGCGGTGTAGGTCACCGTCTCCCCCTCGGCGGTCTCGACCGTGACCCGTCCGGGGCCGGCCAGCCGGCCGACCCCGTGGTGCACGGTCGCCCCGGCGTCCCGCAGCCGGTCGACGGCGACCGTGTCGTCCCAGCCGGCGGTCGCCTGCTCGTCGACCCGCTGCGCGACCACCGACCAGGTCGGCGCGATCGTCGCCTCGCCGGCGACCGCGCCCGCCCGACGTACCTCGGCGACGACGTCGCTGCCGCGGACCATCATCTTGGTGGGGATGCAGCCGTAATAGGGACACTCGCCCCCGACCAGGTGCTTGTCGACGGCCACCACCTCCAGCCCGGCCTTCGCCGCGCCGGTGGCGAGCGCCTCGCCGCCGGGTCCGGTGCCGATGACGACCAGGTCCACCTCGCGCGCTGTCATGTCCGCTGTCATGTCCGACAGCATGACCGACTCGCGCAACCGGGAGCCCCGCCGCGGACGTCAGGACGGCGGGTCGGTGCCCGGGGCGGGCGCGGCCAGGTCCGCGACGTCGGTGTTGGCCCCGCAGAGGACCAGGGCCACCCGCTCGCCGGGCTCGGGCCGGTAGGTCCCGCTGGTGAGGGCGGCCACCGCCGCGGCGGCGCCGTGCTCGACGACCAGGCGGTAGCGCTGCCACAGCTCGCGGCGCGCCGCGACGATGTCGGCGTCGTCGACCAGCACGCTGCGCACGCCCGTGCGCCGCACGACCTCCCACGCGATCGCACCGACCCGGCGCGCCCCGAGCGAGTCGGCGGCGACGCCTGCGACCGGCACGTCGACGGGTGCGCCCCGGGCCAGCGCCGTGTGCAGGGTCGCTGCCCCGACCGGCTCGACCCCGACGACCGACGCCCGGCCCTCCAGGGCGGCCGCGACGCCGCCGACGAGCCCACCGCCGCCGACCGCGACGACCACGGTGTCGACCGGGCCGACCGTCTCGCACTGGTCGAGGAGCTCCAGGCCCAGGGTCCCGGCCCCGGCCACGACCTCGGGCTGGTCGTAGGCGTGGCAGAAGACCGCCGTCGTGCGCTCGACGTGCGCGACCGCCGCGTCGTACGCCTCGGCGTACTCGGTGCCGACGGCGATCACCGAGGCGCCGTACGACTCGAGGCGAGCGACCTTGGTGCGCGGAGCGGTCCGCGGCACGAAGACGGTGGCCGGGACGCCGAGCCGGGCGGCGGCGTACGCGTGGGCCAGGCCGGCGTTGCCGCCCGAGGCGGCGACGACCCCGACGGCGGGATCGAGCTCGCCGCGGGCCCGCGCGGCCAGGATCCGGTTGAACGCGCCGCGGGCCTTGAAGCTGCCGGTGTGCTGGGTGGTCTCGAGCTTGAGCACGGCGACCCCGGGGAGCCGGTCGTCGCCGGGGGCCAGGTCCATCAGCGGCGTCCGGCGGACCCAGCCGCGCACCCGGTCCGCCGCCTCCCGGACGTCGTCCAGCGCCACCCGGGCCGGGTGGGGCGCGGCCGGCTCGCCGTTCAGACCAGCGACGCCTTGTTGCGCAGGACACTGCCGAGCACCCCGTTGACGAACTGCGGCGACTCGTCGGTCGAGAGCTCGGTCACCAGTGCCATCGCCTCGGAGACCGCGACCGGGCCGGGCACGTCGGTGGCGTAGAGCAACTCCCAGACGCCGAGGCGCAGCACGTTGCGGTCGACGGCCGGCATCCGCTGCAGCGTCCAGCCCTCGGCGTACGTCGTCAGCACCTCGTCGATGCGGTCGCGGTGCTCCGCGACCCCCCGCACCAGCACCGCGGTGTAGTCGTTGGTCGGGCCCTCGCCGTCCGCGATCGCCCGGTCGAGCGCCTCGACCGGCGACTCACCGCGCAGCTCGGAGGCGTAGAGGATGTCCAGCGCCCGCTTGCGGGCCTTGGAACGAGCGGCCATCAGGCGATCAGGACTTCACGCGGCCGAGGTAGGACGAGTCGCGGGTGTCGACCTTGACCTTCTCGCCCTGGTTGATGAACAGCGGGACCTGGATCTCGTGTCCGGTCTCCAGCGTGGCCGGCTTGGTGCGGCCGGTGGCGCTGTCACCGGCGAGCCCGGGCTCGGTGAAGGTGATCTGCAGCTCGACGGAGGCGGGCAGCTCGATGAAGAGCACCCGGCCCTCGTTGGTGGCGACGATGACGTCCTGGTTCTCCAGCAGGAAGTTGCGGGCGTTGCCGACGATCTCGGGGGCGACCTCGAGCTGCTCGTAGCTCTGGACGTCCATGAAGACGTAGGAGCTGCCGTCGTTGTAGAGGTACTGCATGGTGCGGCGGTCGACCGTGGCGGTCTCGACCTTGGTGCCGGCGTTGAAGGTCTTGTCGACGGTCTTGTTGGACTCGACGTTCTTCAGCTTGGTCCGCACGAAGGCCGGGCCCTTGCCGGGCTTGACGTGCTGGAACTCCACCACGGCCCAGAGCTGACCGTCGATGTTGAGGACCATGCCGTTCTTGAGGTCGTTCGTCGTTGCCATGCGCGCGTGTCAGCCTTCGTACGTCGGTGGGGTCGGTGGGCGTCCGGGCTCCGGGCGCCAGCGCGCGAGTCTATCGGGCGGCCGCCGCTGGTCCCGAATCACTGGTCCCGAATCACTGGTCCCGCACCACCCGGTCCAGGTCTACTGCAGCGCCCACTCGATCTGCACGGTCACCGAGGTCTGCTCCTTGCCGGCGCGGACCGGCAGGGCGGCGAGCGCGGCGTCCTCCGCGACCCGGCCGGCGGCCTGGGGGTAGGCCGGCGTCGGCAGTGGGCGGGCGTGCACCTCGCGGACCAGCAGCACGTCGCCGAGCGACTGACCCGCTGCCTCGGCGTACTGCTTCGCCTTGGCCGTGGCCTCGGCGACCGCCGCGTCCCGCGCCCGGGCCGTCGCGGCGTCCGGGTCGCCGACGAGCAGCCGCAGACCGGACACCCGGGCGGCGTCGCCGCCGGCCGCGACGACCGCGGCCACGGCCCGCCCGCCGCTGCGCAGGTCACGCACCAGCACGCTCGCGCGCTGGGTGACCCGGTAGCCGGTGATCGTCGGCGGGTCGTAGGGGTGGTAGTCGTAGACCGGCGTCATGGAGAGCCCGGTCGTCTGCACGTCCGACCGGGCGACGTCGTGCGCGGCCAGCGCGGCCAGGACCGTGCCCATCGAGGCGCTGGCGGCGTCCATCGCCGCGCCGAGGTCAGGCCGGGTCTGCGTCACTGCGACGGAGAAGGACATCTGGTCGGGCACGGCCGTTGCCTCGCCGGTGCCGGTCATCGTCAGCTGGCGGATCTGCGCAGCGTCGCCGGGCTCGCCCGGACCGGCCGCCTGTGCCGGCGTACCGCCGCCGTCGCCGCCGAGCAGGTAGGCCACCACCAGCGCCAGCGCGACCAGCGCGGCGAGGAGCAGGCTGCGGACGCTGAGGGTCACGTTCCCGTTCATGGGGACTCGGACGGCTCCGCCGCTCCCCCGGTTCCGTCGAGTTGAGGGTTGGCACCCGTTGAGTTGAGGGTTGGCACCCGTTGAGTTGAGGGTTGTCGCCGACCGGTGGGTCAGAACCCTCGACTCGAGTGGTCAGAACCCTCAACTCAACGGGGGTGGCGGGCGAGGGTCTCCAGGGCGAGGCGGTAGCCGTCGACGCCGTGGCCGGCGATGACCTCCACGGCGTGGGGGGTGACGACCGAGGTGTGCCGGAACTCCTCGGGCCGCTGGCTGGGGTCGGAGAGGTGGACCTCGACCAGCGGGGCCGTCAGCTGGGCGCACGCGTCGAAGACCGCCCACGAGTAGTGCGTCCAGGCGGCGGCGTTGAGCACGACCGGGTCGCCGTCGTCCGCGGCCGCGTTCAGCCAGTCGAGCAGCTCGCCCTCGTGGTTGGTCTGCCGCACCTCGACCTCCAGGCCGAGCTCGGCGCCCCAGGCCCGGCACAGCTCGACGAGCTCGGCGTGGGTCGTGTGCCCGTAGATCTCGGGCTGGCGCCGGCCGAGCCGTCCCAGGTTCGGACCGTTGAGGACCAGGACCCGGGTCGCCCCCGTCACCGCGGACCGCCGATCGCGGCGTAGGCGTCGCGCAGGTCGACCTCCGAGGGGCCGGCGAGGACGGTGGGCACCGCCAGGTCGGCCAGCACGACGAAGCGCAGCTGGGATCCCCGGGCCTTCTTGTCGATCCGCATCGCGGCGTGCAGCTGGTCGAAGCTCGCCCGGTCGTACGACGTGGGCAGCCCGACCCGCGCGAACGCCTCGTGGTGGCGCGCCACCACGTCGGGGCCCAGCGTCCCGGCCCGGGCGGCGAGCTCGGCGACGTAGACGCACCCGATCGCGACGGCCTCGCCGTGCCGGATGCGGTAGTCCTCGGTGCGCTCGATCGCGTGCGCGAGCGTGTGCCCGTAGTTGAGGACCTCCCGGCCCGGGTGGCCCTCGACGCCCCCGGTCTCGCGCAGGTCGGCGGCGACCACCTCGACCTTGACGCGCACGGCCCGCTCGACGAGCTGGCGCAGCACCGAGGAGTCGGGGGTGATCGCGGCGGCGTCGTGGCTCTCGACCAGGTCGAGGATCGCCGGGTCGGCGATGAAGCCGCACTTGAGGACCTCGCCCAGGCCCGCGACCAGCTCGGCGCGCGGCAGCGAGTCCAGCAGCGTCAGGTCGCAGACGACTCCGGCGGGCTCGTGGAACGAGCCGACCAGGTTCTTGCCGCTGCGGGTGTTGATGCCCGTCTTGCCGCCCACCGCCGCGTCCACCATCGCCAGGAGGGTGGTCGGGACGTGCACGACCTTGACGCCGCGCAGCCAGGTCGCCGCGACGAAGCCGCCCAGGTCGGTGGTCGCGCCACCGCCGAAGGTGACGATGGCGTCGGACCGGGTGAACCCGGCCTCCCCGAGGGCCTCCCAGCACGAGGCCGCGACGGCCGCCTTCTTCGCCCGCTCGCCGTCGGGCACGGGCAGCACCATCACGTCGTAGGCGGCCGCCAGCGAGTCGAGCACGGGGTTGACCAGCTCGGCGAGCTCGTCGGAGAAGACCACGGCGACGCGCTGCACGCCGACACCGAGCAGCTGCGGGAGCCGGTCGGCGAGGTCGTGACCGACCACGACGTCGTACGGCGACGCCCCCTCGACCCGCAGGACCGTCTCCCTCGCCCTCCTCGCGGTCACGATCCGTCCTTCCTCGCCAGGGCCGAGACGATCTCCTCGGCGACATCCTCCGGGGTGCGGCCGTCGGTGTCCACGACCAGCGTGGCGACCGACTCGTAGACCGGGGTGCGCTCGTCGAGCAGGGCCTTGATCCGGCCGCGTACGTTCCCGAGCAGCAGCGGGCGCGCCGAGCCGAGGCCGACCCGCTTGACGGCGTCGGAGAGGCCGACCCGCAGGAACACGACGTCGTGGCCCGCCAGCAGGTCGCGGGTGCCGGGGTCGAGCACCGCTCCCCCGCCGAGCGACAGGACGCCGTCGTGGGTGGCCAGCGCCTCGGCGACGGCCGCCCGCTCCAGCGCGCGGAAGGTCTCCTCGCCGTCGTCGACGAAGATCTCGGAGATCGTGCGTCCCTGCGCGGCCTCGACGTCCTGGTCGGTGTCGCGGACCGAGGTGCCGAGGCGCGCGGCGACCAGGCCGCCGACCGTGGTCTTGCCCGCGCCCATCGGGCCGATGAGCACGATCATCGGTAGCGCAGCGATCCGAGGTAGGCCTCGGCGTTGCGGCGGGTCTCGCCGACCGAGTCGCCGCCGAACTTCTCCAGCACGGCGTCCGCGAGGACCAGGGCCACCATCGCCTCGGCCACGATGCCCGCGGCCGGCACGGCGCACACGTCCGAGCGCTGGTGGTGGGCGACCGCCTCCTCACCGGTGGTCACGTCGACGGTGCGCAGGGCCCGCGGCACGGTGGCGATCGGCTTCATCGCCGCGCGGACGCGCAGGACCTCGCCGGTGGTCATCCCGCCCTCGGTCCCGCCGGACCGCCCGCTGGTACGCCGGAGACCGTCCTCGGTCGGCACGATCTCGTCGTGCGCGCGAGAGCCGGGGGTCGCCGCGGTCTCGAACCCGTCGCCGACCTCCACGCCCTTGATCGCCTGGATGCCCATCAGGGCGCCGGCGAGCCGCGCGTCGATGCGGCGGTCCCAGTGCACGTGGGAGCCCAGGCCCGGCGGCAGGCCGTGGACGACGACCTCGACGACGCCGCCGAGGGTGTCGCCGTCGCGGTGGGCCTGGTCGATGCGCTCGACCATGAGCGTGCTGGTGTCGGCGTCCAGGCAGCGCACCGGGTCCTCGTCGAGCCGGGCCACGTCCTCGGGCTGCGGCCACACGCCGGCAGGGGCCCGTACGCCGCCGAGCTCGATGACGTGGGAGACGACGCGGGCGCCGACGGCCTGCTCGAGGAAGTTGGAGGCGACCCGCCCGAGGGCGACGCGGGCCGCGGTCTCGCGGGCCGAGGCGCGCTCGAGCACCGGCCGGGCCTCGTCGAAGTCGTACTTCTGCATGCCGACCAGGTCGGCGTGCCCGGGGCGCGGCCGGGTCAGCGGCGCGTTGCGCGCCTGCGACGCGAGCTCTGCCGGGTCGACCGGGTCGGCGGCCATCACCGTCTCCCACTTGGGCCACTCGGTGTTGGCGACCTCGATGGCGACCGGCCCGCCCTGGGTCTCGCCGTGGCGCACGCCGCCGACGAGGGTGACCTCGTCCTGCTCGAACTTCATCCGGGCGCCACGGCCGTAGCCCAGCCGGCGCCGTGCCAGCGCGTCGGAGATGTCGTCGGTCGTGACCCGCACGTGGGCCGGGAGGCCCTCAAGGATCGCGACCAGGGAGGGGCCGTGGGACTCACCCGCGGTCAGCCAGCGCAGCATGGCGTCAGTGTTCCATGCGGCCTGCGGACCGCTCGCACCCTCACCCCCCGACGAGACGCGACCAGACGGGCTCGCCGACGACGACCCCCGCCAGCGCCCCGGCGAGCAGGAACGGCCCGAACGGGTAGGCCACCCGCAGGACCGTCCGGTCGCGCCGGAGGAGCGCCACGACCAGCCCGGGCAGGGCGAAGGCGAGGAACGCGCCGTAGACACCCACCAGCAGCTCGGGCCAGCCCAGGTAGCCCAGCGCCAGGCCGAGGACGGCCGACAGCCGGACGTCGCCGAACCCCATCCCCGGCGGGTGGATCCACCACAGGGCGTAGAAGACGGCGAAGACGAGCGCGGCGCCGGCCCACCCGCGCAGCAACGCGTCCGCGTCGCCGGCCAGCCAGGCGGTGGCGGCGGTGAGCACCGCGACCATCGCGAAGGTCGGCCAGACCACCGCCGTCGGCAGCAGCCGGGTGCGCAGGTCGACGACCGCGAGCGCCACCCCCAGCGGCACCAGGGGCAGCAGGTAGAGCAGCGGCCAGGCGAGGCCGACGCCGGCGCCGACCAGCGCCCCGGCGGTCGCGCTCGTCACCCCCGCCACGACCGGCAGCCGGGGCTCGGCCGCGACAGCGGCGTACGACGGCACGGAGTCGTCCTTGCCACCGGATGCGTGCTCGGGGATCCGGCGGACCAGGGCCGGCACGAGCAGCCCGGCCGCGCCGCAGGCGACCGCGCCCAGCGCGACCGCGGCCGGGTCGACGCTCACCCGGTCGCCCGCCGCCGCGCGAGCTCGCTCTCGCCGGCCGCGCGCATCGCCGCCAGCGGCGCAACGGCGCCGGTGAACAGCTCGAACTGGAGCACCGCCTGGTGGACGAGCAGGTCCAGGCCGCCGACCAGGACCCGGTCGGACCCGACCGAGGCGGCCAGCGGCGTCGGCCACGGCTCGTAGCGCACCTCGAAGACCACCGGAACGTCCGCGCACCGGGCGACCAGCCGCTCGTCCTGGGCGGCGGCCGGGACGGTGGAGACCACGACCTCCCCCACGACCTCGGCGTCCAGGGGCAGCACCTCGACCCGCGGGCGGGAGGGGTGGGCGGCGATCGCGGCGACGGTGTCCGCGGCCCGCTCGGGGGCGCGCGCCAGCAGCCGCACCGACGTCGCGCCCAGGTCGCAGAGCGCGAGGCCCGTCGACGCGGCGGTCGCCCCACCCCCGAGCACCGTCCCGGCGCGCACCGGACCGTCGTACCGCTCCCGCACCGCCGCGACCGCGCCCGGCAGGTCGGTGTTGTCGGCGAGCACCGCCGAGCCGCCCTCGAGCAGCAGCGTGTTGGCGGCCCCGGTGAGCCGAGCCCGGTCGGACACGGTGGGCGCCAGCGCGAGGGCCCGACGCTTGAGCGGCATGGTCAGCGACAGCCCGCGCCACTCGGCCCCGAGCCCGGCCACCACCTCGGCGAGGGCGTCCTCGCCGACGCGGAGGGCGTCATAGGTCCAGTCCAGGCCGAGCGCGGCGTAGCCGGCCCGGTGCAGGACGGGCGAGAGCGAGTGGGCGATCGGGTCGCCCAGGACGGCGCAGCGCATCGGACGGTCGGGTCAGCAGCGGTCGGACTGCGTCTCGCAGTACTGCTTCAGCTCGTCCTTGAACGTCAGGAACTCGTCGTAGGAGTCGGTGAACTTCGTCTCGCCCGTGCGCAGGTTCGTCGTGACGTAGAAGAACCACGGCCCGTCCGCCGGGTGAGCGGCCGCCTGGATGGCCTCGTCGCCCGGCGCCTCGATCGGGGTCGGGGGCAGACCCTTCTGCTTGTAGGTGTTGTACGGCGAGTCCGCCACCGAGTCGATCTCGTCCTGGGTCAGCACGGCCACGGTCGGACGGTCGAGGGCGTAGTTGACCGTCGCGTCCACCTGCAGGAACCCCGCGCTCGGGTTGGGGTCGATCTCGAGCCGGTTGTAGATGACCCGGGCGATCTTCGGCATGTCGTCGCCGCGGCCCTCCGCCTGCACCAGGCTGGCGACGGTCATCAGCTCCTGCGGCGTGTAGCCCAGGTCGGCCGCGGCCTGCTCGAGGTCCGCGTCCTCCGCGGCCTGCCGCCAGCGGTCGACCATGTCGGTGAGCATCGATGCCGGCGTCGCGTCCGGCCCGAAGTCGTAGGTGGCCGGGAACAGGTAGCCCTCGGGGTTGCCGCCGGCGTACTCCGGCAGCCCGAGCTGCTGCGGCTTCTTCAGCACCTTCTCGAAGTCCGCCTGGGAGTACTTCGTCTTCGCGGCGAGGATCTTCACGATGTCCACGACCCGCAGGCCCTCGGGCACGGTGACGGTGTCCTTGACCATGTTCGACGGGTCCACCAGGACGTCGACGACGTCGGAGGCCTTCATCTGCTTCTTCAGCGGGAAGTAGCCGGCCTGGATGCTCGACGACTCCGGGTTGGCGTTGGCGGCGTCGATGAACGCGTCGACCGAGGCCACCACGCCCGCGGCCTTCAGGTTGCGGCCGATCTCGGTGGCGGTGTCGCCCGAGTGCACCTGGAAGGTGACCTTGCCCTGGCCGGGCCCGTCGTAGTCGGCCGCGGAGGAGAACTGGTCGCCGATCTTGCCGATCCCCCAGGTCACGGCGAAGTAGAAGCCGCCGACGATCACGGCGAGCGCGACGAGCGCGGCCAGGCACCCCGGCACGCTGCGGCGCTTGCGGCCGCGACGGCGCCCAGGCTCGTACGCCGGATCCGGCTCGGTCCCGTAGGCGGACTCGTCGGTGTCGTCGGGGCCGAGCACCGGGTGGTCGTACTCGCCCTGGGTCATGTGGTCTCCTCCACGATCTCGCCCGGTGGGTTCCCCGTGGTGCGCTCTGCGTCCAGCGCGTGCTGGAGGATGAGGACGGCCGCTGCCTGGTCGACGACGGCCCGCCGCTTGGCCCCCGAGCGGCCCCGGTCGCGCAGCATAGCCTCCGCCGACACCGTGGTCATGCGCTCGTCGACCAGCCGCACCGGCACCGGCGCGACCCGGCGGGCCAGGGCGGCGGCGAACTCGCGCGCCTTGGCGGCGGCCGGCCCCTCGCGGCCCGAGAGGGAGCGCGGGAGGCCGACGACCAGCTCGACCGCCTCCTCCTCGACCGCGATCGCCGCGATCCGAGCCAGGTCACCCCGGCCCCGGCGCACCGTCTCGACCGGGGTCGCGAGGAAGCCGGTCGGGTCGCTCCGGGCGACGCCGATCCGGGCGTCGCCGGGGTCGATGCCCAGCCGTACGCCGGGACGCAAGCCGCTCAGGCCCCCACTCGGCCGACCTCGGCGGTGACCAGGGCGAGCGCCTCGTCGATCCGGCTGGCGTCGGTGCCGCCGCCCTGGGCGACGTCGTCCTTGCCCCCGCCCTTGCCGCCCACGAGCGGCCCGACGGCGCGGACCAGCTCGTTCGCGCTCAGGCCCCGGGCCCGCGCCTCGTCGTTCAGCGCGGCCACGACCGAGACCTTGCCGTCGGCCGCGCCGATCACCACCGCGACACCGGGCTCGCCCTGGGGCAGCCGGCCGCGCACGTCGAGCGCGAGGGTGCGGACGTCGCCGCCCCCGGCGCCGTCCGCACGGTGCGCCACCAGGTTGACCGGGCCCACCTTGGTCGCACCGGCCGCCAGCTCACCGGCCGCGGCGAGCAGCTGCTGCACCCGGACCTTCTCGATCTCCTTCTCGGCGGCGCGCAGCTTCTCGAGGATGTCGCCCACCCGCTCGGGCAGCTGCTCCGGCCGCACCTTGAGGGTGTCGGAGAGCTGGTTGACCAGCACGTGCTCACGCGCCAGGAAGCGGTACGCGTCGCTGCCGACCAGCGCCTCGACCCGGCGGACGCCGGACCCGATCGACGACTCACCGAGCAGCTTGATCACGCCGAGCTTGCCCGAGCTGCCCGCGTGGGTGCCACCGCACAGCTCGCGAGCCCAGTCGCCCACCGAGACGACCCGCACGCGGTCGCCGTACTTCTCGCCGAACAGCGCCATCGCGCCCGACGCCACCGCCTCGCGCTGGCTCATCACCTCGGCATGGACGGCGAGGTCGTCGAGGACGACGTCGTTGACGCGCGCCTCGACGTCGGCCATCACCGACGCCGGGACCGCCCCGGTCGCGGAGAAGTCGAAGCGGAACCGTCCCGGCGCGTTCTCCGAGCCCGCCTGCGTGGCGGTCTCGCCGAGGGCCTCGCGGAACGCCTTGTGCACCATGTGGGTCGCGGTGTGCGCACGCGAGATCGAACGGCGTCGTTCGAGGTCGACCGACGCGTGCGCGCCCAGACCGGGCGTGACCTCGCCGTCGAGCACCGTCGCCTGGTGGACGATCAGCCCCGACACCGGCGACTGCACGTCGTGGACCTGCAGGCGGGCGCCGTTCTCGAGCTCGATGACGCCCTCGTCCGCGAGCTGGCCACCGCCCTCGGCGTAGAACGGGGTCCGGTCCAGCACGAGCTCCACCTCGTCACCGGGCCCGGCCGACGGCACGACTCCCCCGGCCGCGACGAGGCCGCGGACCGTGCCCTCGTCGGCGGTCACCTCGTAGCCGGTGAACTCGACCGGGCGGCCCAGGGAGTCCGCGACCTGCCGGTAGGCCGACGCGTCGCGGTGCTGGCCCTTCTTCGCCCGGGCGTCGTCCTTCGCGCGCTGGCGCTGCTCGCCCATCAGCCGGCGGAAGCCCGCCTCGTCCACGACCAGACCCTGCTCGGCGGCCATCTCCAGGGTCAGGTCGATCGGGAACCCGTAGGTGTCGTGCAGCGCGAACGCCTTGTCGCCCGACAGCGTGGTGCCACCGGTGCGCTTCACCTCCGACGTCGCCTGGTCGAAGATGGTCGTGCCGGCCCGCAGGGTCTGCCGGAACGCGTGCTCCTCGGCGTAGGCGACGGTCGAGATGCGCTCCCAGTCGGTGACCAGCGAGGTATAGGTCTCGCCCATCTTGTCGCGGCTGATCGGCATCAGCTCGGGCAGCGCCGGGTCGTCGTACCCCAGCAGCCGCATCGACCGCACCGCGCGGCGCAGCAGGCGGCGCAGCACGTAGCCGCGGCCCTCGTTGCCGGGCGTGACGCCGTCCCCGATCAGCATCATCGAGCTGCGCACGTGGTCGGCGACCACGCGGAAGCGCACGTCGTCCTCGTGGCCCTGCGCGCCGCCGGCACCGTAGCGGCGGCCGGTGAGCGCCTCGGCGCGCTGGATGACCGGGAACATCACGTCGATCTCGTACATGTTCTCGACGCCCTGGAGCAGGAACGCCACCCGCTCCAGGCCCATGCCGGTGTCGATGTTCTTCTTCGGCAGCGAGCCGGCGATGTCGAAGTCGGCCTTGGACCGCACCGCGGACAGCTCGTCCTGCATGAAGACCAGGTTCCAGATCTCCAGGAGCCGGTCCTCGAGCTCGACCGGCATGTCGGGGCCGAGGCTCGCGGGGTCGAAGTCCGGACCGTACGCCTGGCCGCGGTCGTAGAGGATCTCCGAGCACGGTCCACCCGGACCGGGCACGCCCATGGACCAGTAGTTCTCCTTCTTGCCCAGCCGCAGGATCCGCTCGTCGGGCAGCCCGGTGACCTTCTTCCAGAGCGCGACCGCCTCCGGGTCCTCGTCGTACACGCTGGGCCAGAGCCGGCTCTCCTCCAGGCCCCAGCCGCCGTCGACGACCGGCTTGGTGACCAGCTCCCACGCGTACTGGATCGCGCCTTCCTTGAAGTAGTCGCCGAAGGAGAAGTTGCCGCACATCTCGAAGAACGTCCCGTGCCGGGTGGTCTTGCCGACGTCCTCGATGTCGGGGGTGCGCACGCACTTCTGCACGCTCGTCGCCCGCAGGTACGGCGGGGCCTCCTGACCCAGGAAGTAGGGCTTGAAGGGCACCATGCCGGCGTTGACGAACAGCAGGTTCGGGTCGTCGAGGAGCAGCGAGGCCGAGGGCACCGCCGTGTGGCCGTGCGACTCGAAGTGAGCCACGAACCGGCGGCGGATCTCCGCGGTGTCCATCAGATGCTGCCTTCCTCGTCCTGGGTGGTGTCCTGGGTGGTGTCCTGCGTGGTGTCCTGCGTGGTGTCGGCGGGGCCGACGGCACGGTGCCGGCCGCCGGTCAGCTCCGGTGTCCCATGAGGCACGAGCCCGAGCCTCTCGCGCAACTCCGATTCCTTCTCGGCGCGCCCGGCGGCCACCTCGTCGCGGAACATCCGGGCGCCGACCTCGAGGGCGCCGAGCCGGTCCTTGAGCCCGTCGGCGGTGAGCGCCTCCGCCGCGCGCCGGCCGCGGACCATCACGTAGACGGCGGTCCCGGCCCCGGCGACGAACCAGAGCCCGCGCTTCATGCGGCCGAGCCCTCCTCGTCGAGGCCGGCCCGCTGGCGGGCCTCCCACTCGCGGACCGCCTGCCGCGTGTCGACGCGGCGCTGCTTGCGGGCCCGCCGGACCTCGCGCCTCATCTCGAAGCGGATCCGGTTGCGGGTCTCGGGGTCCAGCGCCCGGCGTACGCCGTGGGCGAGCGACGCCGTCTTGACCACCGTCTCGCGCAGCACGATGTCGGTGAACAGGGCCCCGCCGATCTGCGGCGTCGGCGCGGCCTCCTCGGGCTCACGACCGAGGTCGGTGATGAGGAACTCGGGGTCGCCGGCCTCCGCGGCGCGCCGCTCCTCCGAGCGGCCCACGCGACGCTCGAGCTCGTCGAGCTGGGCCTGCAGGGCGGCCGTCTCTGCACGGGCCGCCTCGACCTCCCGCCGGGTGCGCGACCGCGAGCGCGCGGCGGCCACGACCAGCACCAGCACGGCCACCGGGAGCGCGGTGACGAGCACGGGCACGGTCCAGTCCTGCATGGTCCCCGACCCTATCGCGGGCCCCGATGCGGGGGCGCCGCCGCCGGGGGTCGTCGTGGGAGCGCAATTGCGCGCTGACGACTACCTACCCGCCGGTAGCGGGTACCTGGGCGTTCAGTTGCGCGGAGACCCCGCCCGGCTCACCCGCCCCGGATGATCCGGCGCACCCGCTCCCAGCGCTCCTTGATCGCGGCCTCCGCCCCGAGCGTGGTGGGCTGGTAGTACTCCCGGTCCAGCACCACGTCGGGGGCGTACTGCTGCTCGGCGATGCCGAACGGCTCGTCGTGGCTGTAGGTGTAGCTGGTGCCGTGGCCGACCTTCTTCGCCCCGGCGTAGTGGGCGTCGCGCAGGTGCGGCGGGACCTGGCCGATCCGGCCGGCCCGGACGTCGGTGAGCGCGGCGCCGATCGCCGTGGTGACCGCGTTCGACTTCGGGGCGACGGCCAGCGCGATGGTGGCGTGGGCGAGCGTGAGCTGGGCCTCCGGCATCCCGATCAGCTGCACGGTCTGCGCGGCCGCGACCGCCGTCGTGAGGGCCGTCGGGTCGGCCAGCCCGACGTCCTCCGACGCCAGGATCATCAGCCGCCGCGCGATGAAGCGGGGGTCCTCCCCCGCCTCGATCATCCGGGCCAGGTAGTGCAGGGCGGCGTCGGCGTCGGAGCCACGGACGGACTTGATGAACGCGCTCACGACGTCGTAGTGCTGGTCGCCCTGGCGGTCGTAGCGCACGGCGGCCCGGTCGACGGCGGTCTCGGCGGTGGCGAGGTCGACGACGTCCAGGCCCTGTGCCGTCGCCGCTCCCGCGGCCGCCTCCAGGTAGGTCAGCCCCCGGCGCGCGTCGCCGCCGGCGAGGCGGACCAGGTGCTCGAGCGCCTCCTCGTCGACGGTGACGGCGCCCCCGAGGCCGCGCTCGTCGACCAGCGCCTGGTCGAGCACCGCGCGCACGTCGTCGTCGGAGAGGGACTCCAGGCGCAGCAGCAGGCTGCGCGACAGCAGCGGCGAGATCACGCTGAAGAACGGGTTCTCGGTCGTCGCCGCGATCAGGGTGACCCACCGGTTCTCGACCCCGGGCAGCAGCGCGTCCTGCTGGGCCTTGCTGAAGCGGTGCACCTCGTCGACGAACAGCACCGTCTCCCGACCGCTGCCGACCAGCTCGGCGCGGGCCGCGTCGATGGCGGCACGCACCTCCTTCACCCCGGCCGACACCGCCGACACCTCGACGAAGCGACGGTCGGTCTGGCCGCTGACGATCGACGCGATCGTCGTCTTCCCGGTCCCCGGTGGCCCCCAGAGCAGCAGCGACATCGGCTGGTCACCCTCGACCAGCCGACGCAGCGGCGACCCCGGCGACCGGAGCTGCTCCTGCCCGGCGAGCTCGTCGAGCGTCCGCGGCCGCATCCGCACGGCCAGGGGTGCGGACGCATGCGTGTTGGCGGTCAACGAACCGCCCCCGGTCCGCGCCCGACCAGCCGGGCCCGGACCGGGGGCGTCGAAGAGTCCTTCGTCCACGCCCACAGCGTAGGAGCAGCCCCCTACGCGCTCGCCATCGTCTTGCGCTCGAGGTCGAACCAGGTGTCGGCGAACCCGGGCTCGTTGCCGACGGACTCGCTGGGCGTCGCGCCGGGGTTCGGCGTCCCGCTGTCGTCGACGCCGAGCAGCGATGCGGTCACCGGACGGTCCGGGTGGCGACCCAGCTCACCGGCGAAGTGGCAGGCGACCTTGTGCCGCTTGCCGATCTGCAGCAGCGGCGGCTCCACCCGGGCGCAGATCTCCTGGGCCAACGGGCACCGCGTGCGGAACCGGCAGCCCGACGGCGGGTTGATCGGGCTGGGGACGTCGCCCTCCAGGCGGATCCGCTCGCGCCGACCGCCGATGGCGGCCTGCTTGACGTCGGGCACCGCGGACAGCAGCGCCTGGGTGTAGGGGTGGTTGGGCCGGTTGTAGAGCGTCTCCCGGTCGCCGATCTCGACGATCTTGCCGAGGTACATCACCGCGACCTCGGGGCAGAAGTGCCGCACCACGGCCAGGTCGTGCGCGACGAACAAGAAGGCGATCCCGAACTCCTTCTGCACGTCCTTGAGCAGGTTGATGACCTGGGCCTGGATCGACACGTCCAGCGCCGAGACCGGCTCGTCGGCGACCAGCACCTTCGGCTGCAGGGTCAGCGCCCGGGCGATGCCGATGCGTTGGCGCTGACCGCCGGAGAACTCGTGCGGGTAGCGGTTGTAGTGCTCGGGGTTGAGACCCACGATCTCGAGCAGCTCCTGGACCCGGGGCAGCACCTTGTCCTTGGGCACGACGCCGTGGATGAGCAGCGGGGCGCCCACGATCGCGCCCACCGTGTGCCGCGGGTTCAGCGAGGTGTAGGGGTCCTGGAAGATCATCTGGATCTCGCGCCGCAGGCCCTTGAGCCCCCGCGCGGAGGTCTTGGAGATGTCGTGGCCGTCGAACATGATCGAGCCGCCGGTCGGCTGGTAGAGCCGGGTGATCAGGCGACCCGTGGTCGACTTGCCGCACCCGGACTCGCCGACCAGCCCGAGCGAGCCACCGGCGGGGAGCTGGAACGATATCCCGTCCACGGCCTGCACATGGCCGACGGTCCGTCGGATGATCCCGGCCGACTTCACCGGGAAGTACATCCGCAGGTCGCGGACCTCCAGGATCGGCTTGCCGTCCTCCGGCGCGTCCAGGGCCGGACTGGCGTGCTCCGGCTCGACGTAGGTCGCCGCGTCGTCGGTCGGGAACTCGTTCGCGAGGTCCAGCTGGTCACCGGTCGCGCCGGTGAAGCGGGGTGCTCCCACCTCGTTGGGGTCGCCGAAGCCGACGGGGTTGTGGTCGCTCATCGCTCCTCCACCAGGTCCGGCGCGATCTCCGGCAGGACCTCTCTCATGAACACGGCATCGGGGTCCTTGATGTGGCACCGGCTCAGGTGCCCCTCCCGATGGGCCCCCGGCAGCAGCTCGGGCAGCACGGTGCTGCACAGGTCGCCGTCGACCTTGTCCTGGTACTGGCAGCGGGGGTGGAACGGGCAGCCGGTGGGCGGGCTCAGCAGGCTCGGCGGGTTGCCCGGGATCGGGATCAGTGCGGCGTTGATGTCGGCCGACACGTCCGGCACGCTGGAGAGCAGCCCCCACGTGTAGGGCATCTCCGGGCGCGTCAGGATCTCCTTGGTGGTGCCGTACTCGACCGCGCGGCCGGCGTACATCACCAGGACGTCGTCGGCCATCTCCGCCACGACGCCGAGGTCATGGGTGATGATGATGACCGCGGACTGGAACTCGCGCTGCAGGTCGCCGAGCAGGTCCAGGATCTGCGCCTGGACGGTCACGTCGAGGGCCGTCGTCGGCTCGTCGGCGATCAGCAGGCTGGGGTTGTTGATCAGCCCCATCGCGATCATCGCGCGCTGACGCATGCCACCGGAGAACTGGTGCGGGTAGTCGTCGACCCGGCGGTCGGGCTGCGGGATGCCGACCCGGTCGAGCATCTCGACCGCACGCGCCTTGGCGACCTTCTTGCTCACGTCGTGGTGGACCCGGTAGGCCTCACCGATCTGGTTGCCGACGGTGTAGTAGGGGTGCATCGCCGAGAGGGGGTCCTGGAAGATCATGGAGACCTCCTTGCCCCGGCGGCGGCGCATCTCCTCGTCGCTGACCTTGAGCAGGTCGACGCCGTCGAGCAGGATCTCGCCGCTGACGATCGCGTTGGTGCGTCGGTGCAGCCCGAGGATCGCCGAGCTCGACACCGACTTGCCGGAGCCGGACTCACCCACGATGCCGAGGGTCTTGCCCTTCTCCAGGTCGAAGGAGAGCCCGTCGGTCGCCTTCACGACGCCGTCGGCCGTCGGGAAGTGGACCTTCAGGTCGCGGACGGACAGGAAGCTGGACAACTATCCTCCTCAGCCGACGCGTACGCGCGGGTCGATGACGGCGTACAGGACGTCGACGATGATGTTGGCGACGATCACGAAGGCGCCCAGCAGGAGCACCAGGCCGATGATCGTCGGCAGGTCGTAGGCAGCGTTGGCGTCGACGGCGAGCTTGCCCAGACCGTTGAAGTTGAAGACCGTCTCGGTGATGATCGCGCCGCCCATCAGGCCCGCGAAGTCCAGGCCCACGAGGGTGACGAGCGGGGTGAGCGCGGCGCGCATGCTGTGCTTGACCAGCACGCGACGGCTCTTGAGGCCCTTGGCCCGCGCCGTGCGCACGTAGTCCTCGCTCATCGACTCCAGCACGAAGGCGCGGGTCATCCGCACGTAGCCGGCCATGTAGACCAGCGCCAGCGTCAGGGCGGGCAGGAACAGGTTCGAGAGCCACGGGCCGACGCCGCCCTCGGCGATCGGGGTGTAGCTCGGCACTTGGACCCACTGCCACTGGATGGCGACGAACTTCAGCAGGAACAGGCCGATGAAGAAGGTGGGGAAGGCATAGAACACCAATGAGGCGCCGACGATACCTCGATCCATGAACGAGCCTTTTCTGACCGCGGCGATGACGCCGAAGACCACCCCTCCGGTCAGCCACAGCACCAGCGCGACCAGCGCGAGCGACAAGGAGACCGGGAAGGCCTCCTTCATCTCCTCCGCCACGGTCTGCTGGTTGACCACGGAGTAGCCGAAGCAGGGTGCGGTGCAGTCGACGACCAGCTCGGGCGCCTTCTTGGCGATCTCCGGGTCGTCGGGGTACTGGCGACCCGCGGCCACGCCCTTCATGAAGTTGGTCCACTGGGTGACCACGGGCTGGTCGTAGCCCAGCGCCTTGCGGGTCTGCTCCTTCAGCGCGGGCGAGCAGTTCTTGCCGCACGCGTACCGCGCCGGGTCCACCGGTGAGGCGAAGAAGAGCATGAACGTCACCAGGGACATCACCATCAGCAAGATCACACCGATGAACAACCGGCGCACGACGTAGGCGAACATCGGGACCACCTCGAGGGTCGGATGGGAGTGCAGGGCCGCAGGGGGCCCCCCCCCCCCCCCGGTCGCCGGGCGGCCGCGGTGAGCGACCGCCCGGCGGGTGTTGCTGTGCTGCAGTGTTGCTGTGACCAGGTCTAGCGGTTCTGGTCCACCGTCAGTTCTCGACGCCGATCGGACCGAGGTCCGGGTACATCGAGGAGGCCGGGGTGTTGGTGTAACCCGTCACCTTGGAGCCACGGAGGAAGTAGAACTGCGCGATCTCCAGCGGGATGTACGCGGTGTCCTTGCCGAGCACCTCGTCACCCTGCTGCAGGGCCGCGGTCTGGTCGTCCAGCGTGCTGGCCGACTGGGCCTCGTCCACCAGACCGTTGAACTCGTCGCTCTTGTAGGCGCCGTAGTCCTGGCCGTCGGAGGCCGCGGTCAGGTTCGGGCGGCTGTCGAACAGCGGCGGGGTCACGGTGATCGCCGACGGCCAGTCAGCACCCCAGCCGGCCCACATGACGTCGCTGTCCTTGTCGGGCTGCTGCACGACGTCGTAGTAGGTGTCGCCCAGCGGGTCGAGCGAGACGTCGAAGCCCGCGTCGGTCCAGGTCTCCTTCAGCGCGGAGGCCTGCTTGTCAGCGGTGTCGGACTGCGGGTAGGTGAACTTCAGCGGCACCGGCAGCTTCACGCCGGCGTCGGTGAGGATCTTCTTGGCGGCCGCAGCGTCGCCGGCCTCCGGGATGTCGGCGAACGACGGGTTCGGCTTGTAGCCGACGACCTGCGGGTTCACGATCGAGTCGGCCGGGGTGTAGGCCTTCTCGCCACCACCCGCGGTGATCCACCCGGTCTTGTTCGTTGCCATCGCGAGCGCCTGCCGGACGGCCGGGTCGGTGAGCCGGCGGAAGTTCGGCACCAGGTAGTCGACGTACGGCGAGGCCACGAGCACGGAGCGGTCGGCGACCGGGCCGGTGATCTGGCTGTAGTAGGCCGGCGGGACGCGCTGGCTGGTGACGGCGTACTGGTCGTCACCGCTGTCGGCGATCAGGCGGTCGTAGATCGTCTCGGTGGTCTGACCCACGTTGAAGTCGATCTCGTCCGGCAGCGCCATGCGGATGTCGGTCGAGTCGGTCGACGCGTCGTAGTTGGGGTTACGGACGAAGGCCGCGCCCTTGTTCTTGTTCCACTGGTTGCCCTTGATCATGTAGGGGCCGTTGGAGAAGATCTGGTAGTTGGACTTCGCGCCCTGGTCCTTGTCCTGGCGGTACGGGTCCATCATCGTCAGGCTGGCCACGGCGAGCGGGAAGTCCGGCCACGGCTTCTTGAAGTTGTACGTGATGGTGTTGCCGTCGCAGGTGATCGCCTTGTCGAAGGCGGCCTGGCCCGCGTCGGTGTGGTTGTACGGACCGGTGTAGATCGGCAGGCCGGTCTTCTTGTCCGTCGGGATGTCCAGGTAGGTCAGGATGTAGTTCGGACCACCGGTGATCACGTCGGTCGCGAAGACACGCGAGGCGCCGTACTTGAAGTCCTCACAGGTGACGGGCTTGCCGTCCTCCCACTTCACGCCGTCCTTGACCGTGAACTTCCAGACCTTGCCGCCCTCGGAGGAGGTGCCGGTGTCGGTCGCGAGGTCCGGGACCGGCGTGTTCGCCTTCTCCACGTCGGTGGAGATCGGGAAGGCGACCAGGCTGCGGTACACGGTCCGGCGGAAGTTGGTCAGCTCGACACCGACGTAGGTCCGCTGCGGGTCCACGTGCTCGTACGGCGCGTAGATGTAGTACAGCAGCGTGCCGCCGGCCTTGCCGGCCGACTCGCCATCCGAGGGGCTGTTGGAGTCAGACCCCGACCCCCCGCACGCGGCGAGCCCGGCCGCCAACGCGATCGCGGCGGTGCCGGCGAGCAACCGCTTTCGATACTTGAACATTACTTCTCCTTCAGTGTGTGTCGCGCCTGGAGCGGCGGCACCTCCGGCGACTCCGTATCGCCGAAAATCGGGGTGGGGACGGGGACGAGCATCCGACCGTGGTCTGCGCTACTGGGCCGACTTGGGGTCGAGGGCGTCGCGGATCCCGTCGCCGAGCAGGTTGAAGCTGACGACGATCAGCATGATCAGGAAGGCCGGGCCGAAGAAGAACCCGAAGTCGGCCTGCGAGTAGTTGACCGAGCCCTTGAGGATGTTGCCGAGGGTCGGGGTCGGCGGCTTGATGCCGACGCTGAGGTAGCTCAGGGCCGCCTCGGCCGAGATGTAGAGCGGCATGGTGAGCGTGAACGTGACCAGCAGCGGGGCCCACAGGTTCGGGAGGATCTCCTTGAAGTAGATCCGCCGGCGCGACGCGCCGACCAGGACGGCCGCGTCCACGAACTCGCGCTCGCGGATCGAGAGCACCTGGCCACGCATGATGCGGGTGATGCCGGGCCAGCCGAACAGGCCGAGCACGAGGATCACGTACACCGCGTTCGGCAGGGCGGCCGAGTCGTTGCCGGGCAGGTACTTGGCGACGAACGCGACGCCCAGGCTGGACAGGGCCAGCAGCATCAGGGTCTGAGGGAAGGACAGCGTCAGGTCGACAGCCCGGCCGATGATCGAGTCGGTCCAGCCACCGCTGAAGCCCGAGATGATGCCGAGCGCGGTGCCGAGGCCGATGGCGATGATCGTGGACGCCAGCGCGATCGCCAGCGAGAACGTGACCCCGTAGACGAGGCGGGACAGCACGTCGCGGCCGGTGCCCGGCTCCACGCCGAGGGGGTGGGACCAGCTGACGCCGCCGAAGCTGCCCTTGGGGAGGGTGTCGGAGTTCAGCAGCTCCTGGTGGAGCGTGAACGGGTCGAGCACGCCGGTCTTGACCAGGATCGGCGCCGAGATGCCGATGAGGAGGTAGACCACGACGATCCAGAACGACACCATCGAGAGCCGGTCCTGCCGGAACCGGGCGATCGCGAGCTTCGTCGGCGACCGTCCAGCGATCTTGCTGGGGTCCGCGACGGTGGCGTCCGTCCCGGGCGGGAGCTGTTCAACTTCCAGGTTCGAAGCCTGAAGAGACATGGCACCTCTGTCGTGTCGGATGAGCTTGGCCGTCGGTCGTGCGGGAGCCGGATCACGGCTGCCGGAAGGCCGGCGACCGCTGCGACTCTATGTGACGCCCACACCTCATCGGGTCATCTGCGTGTAACGATCTGGTCTCGAGATCTTCTTGTTATCCGGGGGTCATCGTGCCGCAACCACCGTCCGGGCGATCAGGCCTGCGACGGGACGTCCTTCTCCGGAGCGGCGTCCACCCCGGCTTCCTTCCGCTGCTCGGGCGTGATCGGCGCAGGTGCCGCAGTGAGCGGATCGAAGCCCCCACCTGACTTCGGGAACGCGATGACGTCCCGGATCGAGTCGCTGCCGGACAGCAGCGCGACGATCCGGTCCCAGCCGAACGCGATGCCGCCGTGGGGCGGTGCGCCGTACTTGAACGCCTCCAGCAGGAAGCCGAACTTCTCCTCCGCCTCGGCCTCGCCGATGCCCATCACCTCGAAGACCCGCTTCTGCACGTCCTCGCGGTGGATACGGATCGACCCGCCCCCGATCTCGTTGCCGTTGCAGACGATGTCGTAGGCCCACGCCACGGCGCTGCCCGGGTCGGAGTCGAAGGTGTCGAGGTCCTGGGGGGAGGTGAACGCGTGGTGCACCGCGGTCCACGCACCGCTCCCGACGGCCACGTCGCCGGCCGCGGTGGCCTCGTCCGCGGGCTCGAACAGCGGTGCGTCGACGATCCAGGTGAACGCCCAGGCGGACTCGTCGAGGAGTCCGCACCGGCGACCGATCTCCAGCCGCGCAGCGCCGAGGAGCGCGCGGCTGGTCTTGACTGGCCCGGCGGCGAAGAAGATGCAGTCCCCCGGCTCGGCGCCGACGTGGGCCGCCAGGCCGGCGCGCTCGGCGTCGGAGATGTTCTTGGCGACCGGCCCGGTCAGCTCACCGTCCGGCTGGACCAGCGCGTAGGCCAGGCCGCGGGCGCCCCGCTGCTTGGCCCACTCCTGCCACGCGTCGAGCTGCTTGCGCGGCTGGCCCGCTCCCCCAGGCATGACGACGGCGCCGACGTACGGCGCCTGGAAGACCCGGAACGGCGTCTCGGCGAAGAACTCCGTGCAGTCGACCAGCTCCTGACCCATCCGCAGGTCGGGCTTGTCGGAGCCGAAGCGGGCCATCGCCTCGGCGTAGGTCATCCGCGGCAGCGGCGTGGCGATCTCGTGGCCGATCAGGCGCCACAGCGCGACCAGGACCTCCTCCGCCACCGCGATGACGTCGTCCTGCTCCACGAAGCTCATCTCGATGTCGAGCTGGGTGAACTCCGGCTGACGGTCGGCTCGGAAGTCCTCGTCGCGGTAGCAGCGCGCGATCTGGAAGTACCGCTCCATGCCCGCGACCATCAGCAGCTGCTTGAACAGCTGGGGACTCTGCGGGAGCGCGTACCAGCTCCCTGGCTGCAGGCGCGCAGGGACCAGGAAGTCGCGGGCACCCTCGGGCGTGGACCGGGTGAGCGTCGGCGTCTCGATCTCGACGAAGCCGTGCCCGTCGAGCACGTCGCGCGCGGCCTTGTTGACCTTGCTGCGCAGCCGCAGCGCCCGGTTGGGACCCGACCGGCGCAGGTCGAGGTAGCGGTGGCGCAGCCGCGCCTCCTCCCCCACGTCCACGTGATCGCTGATGGGGAACGGCAGCGGGGCGGCCGCACTGAGCACCTCGACCTCGCTGGCGACGACCTCGACCTCACCGGTGGCCAGGTTCGGGTTCTCGTTGCCCTCCTTGCGCCGGGTGACCTCACCGGTCACCCGGAGGCAGTACTCGGCCCGCAGGTGGTGGGCGACCTGCTCGTCGCGGATGACCACCTGGACGACGCCGCTGGCCTCGCGGAGGTCGATGAAGGCGACCCCGCCGTGGTCGCGCCGGTTGGCGACCCACCCGGCGAGGGTGACGGTCTGGCCGGCGTGCTCGGCACGCAGGGCGCCGGCGTCGTGGGTGCGGATCACGGGTGCTGCTCCTCGTCGTCGACGACATGGCTCGTGCGGACCTGCGGTCGCAGGTCCTCCTCGGGTGGCGTCCAGGCAGCGGGATCGGCCGCGACCTGCTCACCGGACCGGATGTCCTTGACCTCGTCCTGGGCCCCGTCGCGACCGGGGAACCAGACGAAGGGGATGCCTCGCCGCTCGGCGTAGCGGATCTGCTTGCCGAACTTCTGAGCGGAGGCGGCCACCTCGGTCGGGATCCCGCGCGCTCGGAGGGCGTCGGCCACAGCCGTGCTCGCCGACCGGCTCTCCTCGTCGGTGACGGCGACCAGGACCGCGCTGGGCACCGGTCGGCTGCCCGCGAGCACGCCGTCGGCCAGCAGCGGGATCAGCGTCCGGGACACGCCGAAGGAGACACCGACGCCGGGGTAGGTCGAGCGCCCGTCGCTCGCCAGCGCGTCGTACCGGCCACCGCCGCCGACCGACTTCAGGCGCTCGTACCCCGCCATGAAGATCTCGACGACGGTGCCGGTGTAGTAGTCGAGCCCCCGCGCGATGCGCAGGTTGGCCTCGACGGTCACGTGCCGGTGGTCGCCGGCGGCGCAGCCCTCGACGACGGCGGCGAGCTCGGCGAGCCCCTCGTCCAGCAGGTCGTCCTCGACCCCGAGCGCGCGCACCCGCTCCACGAAGGAGGTGTCGGCCACCCGGATCGTCGCGAGCTCGAGGCAGCGCCGCGCCTGCTCGGGAGTGGCCCCGGCGTCCTCGACCAGCAGCTCGGCGACCCGGTCGCCCAGCTTGTCGAGCTTGTCGATGGTGCGGATGGCGGCGGTCAGGTCGGGGAGCCCGAGCCCGCGGTAGAAGCCCTGGATCAGCTTGCGGTTGTTGAACTGGAAGCTCACCGGCGGGATCGGCAGCGCGTCGAGCGCCTCGACCATCACCCGCATCACCTCCACGTCGTGGTGGAACGGCAGGACGTCCTTGCCGACGATGTCGACGTCGGCCTGGGTGAACTGCCGGTAGCGGCCCTCCTGGGGCCGCTCCCCCCGCCACGCCGGCTGGATCTGGAAGCGCCGGAACGGGAACTCCAGGTGCCCGGCGTGCTCAAGGACGTAGCGGGCGAACGGGACGGTCAGGTCGAAGTGCAGGCCGAGGCCCGCGTCGCCCTCCTCGTCGCCGGCCTGCAGCCTCCGCAGGACGTAGATCTCCTTGTCGATCTCGCCGCCCTTCGCGAGCCGGTCCAGCGGCTCGACGACGCGCGTCTCGATGTTGGCGAAGCCGTGCAGCTCGAAGGTGCGCGAGAGCGAGGCGACGACCTCGCGCTCCACGACGCGGGCGGCAGGCAGCAGCTCGGGGAACCCGCTGAGCGGGGTGGGCTTGGCACTCATGGAGTCACAGACCTCGGGTGACGCGGCCCGCGTCGCCCGCTGACGGGTCGGCGGACTGCAGGTCGAGCAGGAACGGGTTGGTCGCGCGCTCGCGGCCGATCGAGGTCTGCTCGCCGTGACCGGGCAGCACCACGACGTCGTCGGGCAGGGTCAGCACCTTGTCGCGCAGGCTGCGCAGCATCGTCGGATGGTCCCCGCCGGGCAGGTCGGTGCGGCCGATCGATCCCGCGAAGAGCAGGTCGCCGGAGAACATCACCTCCGACACGTCCTCGCGCTCGTACGGCGACCGGAAGGTCACCGACCCCGCCGTGTGCCCGGGCGCGTGGTCGACGACGAAGCGGAGGCCCGCGACCTCGAGCTCCTGGCCGTCGGCGAGCTCGCGCACGTCGTCGGGCTCGGCGAACTCGTAGCGCCCGCCCAGCAGCATCGCGCTCGTCTCGGGCGACAGGCCGGACATCGGGTCCGCCAGGAGGTGCCGGTCGGCGGGGTGGATCCAGGCCGTGGCGTCGTACGTGCCGGCGACCGGCGCAACGCACCACATGTGGTCGACGTGGCCGTGGGTGACGAGGACGGCGACCGGCTTGAGCCGGTGCTCGCGGACCACCTCGGCCACCCCTGCAGCCGCGTCCTTGCCGGGGTCGAGGACCACGCACTCGCTGCCCGCACCGGTGGCGGCGACGTAGCAGTTGGTGCCCCACGGCCCCGCGGGGAATCCGGCGATCAGCACCCGGGCAGCCTACCCAGCACGACGCGGCGGCGTCGCACGGGTGCGTGCGGCGCCGCTGCGCCGGGCCGCCGTGCTCGGGCGGCTACTCCACGTGGGTCCCGCAGTTGGTGCAGAACTGGGCGTCGTGCTCGATCGGCTCACCGCAGTGCGCGCAGAAGTGGTGCTCGTGCGGTGCGGGCGCGGGTGCAGCCGGCGCCGGCGCCGTGGGCGGTGCGGTGACGGTGGGTGCCGGGACGGTGGGCGCGGGCGCGGCGCCCCGACCGGCCGGCACCGGTGCCGGCGGCGCGACCGCCACGGACCCGGGCTCCGCCATCGGCGGGACCGGCGGCGGGACCGGGGTCCCCGGACGACGCCGACGAACCAGCAGCAGGGTCAGCACGCCGGCCGCGGCCAGCACCACGACCACCGCGCCACCGATGACGAGGAGCAGCACCAGCACACCGGGTCCCGAGTCCTCGGCCGGCTCGGGGAGCGCCTGGGCCTTGTGCAGGTACTCGGTCGCCAGCTGGTTGCTCGGCTGGTCGCCGACGACGGTCGTCAACTTGTCGACCGCGACCTGCTTGTCACCGTCCCAGTAGGCCTGGAGGCCGTCGCGGTACGCGGTGGTCGTGTCGCTCACCTCGTTGTCGACGCCGGCATCGGCCAACAGCTCGGCGAGCTGGTCGGCGGGGCGCACGAAGTTGAACGGCTGCGGCTCACCGGAGATCCCGAAGCTGTTGACCCCGATGACCTGTCCGTCCAGGTCGACCGTCGGGCCACCGCTCATGCCACCGGACACGGCGGCCGAGATCTCGTAGACGGTGAGCAGGCCGCCCTGCACGGTCTTGACCGAGCTGATCGACCCGTCCTTGAAGCTCGGGGTGAGGTCGGGATCGGTCACCGAGTCGACCGAGGCGGGGTAGCCCACCGAGACGATGTCGGTGCCGACCTCGGCCCCCTCGTCCGAGAGGGGCAGGGCGTTGAGCCCGGAGGCCTCCACCTTGAGCAGGGCGACGTCGCCCTCGCCGGGGCCGAGCTTGTCGACCACGCGGGCGCGGCGCACCTCGGCTGTCTGGATGCCCGACGCCGCCGCACCCCAGCCGACCTGGATGGTCAGGTCGGCCCGGTTGACCTTGTCGTAGGTCTCGACGCGGTAGTCCTGGAAGGCGAGGATCTGGGCGACGGTGAGCGAGTCCGCGACGTAGTAGTCGTTCGCGATCGCCCACTGTGCCGCGGCCCGGAAGAACGCGGGCGCGACCTCGTCGAGGTCGACGCAGTGTCCTGCCGTGGCGATGTAGCCCTCGGGGTTGACGACGAATCCGGTGCACTGGAAGGACAGCTGGAACTGCTGTCCGCCGTTGAGGTACTGCTTGTTGGCCTTGTCGTAGACGTAGGCCGCCCAGTCCTGCTGGAGGTAGACGATGCTCGGCTGGACCAGTGCGTTGACGCGCTCCAGCGGAGTCTCCGGCGACGCCGAGCCGTCGGCGCGGGCCCCTCCGGCACCCAGGACGGTCCACCCGATGAGCGCCAGTGCAGCCAGGACCACGGCTGCGCTGCGACGACGATCGCGCATGACGACCCCCTCTGCCGCAGAGATGTCCTCACTTTCGAACCTAGAGCCGCGAGGCGTGCCCAGGCAGGGTCTGTGGTCCCGAGCCGGTGATGGCCCGGGACCCGGGCGGCCCACCGGGTGCGGTCGCCCCGACAGCCGGCCGGCTCCGCCTGACTAGCATGGGCGTGCCACGACCTGGAGCGAGCGGAGCGAAGCAGTGACGAGCCACGATTGGGGCCGCGTCGACGACGACGGCACCGTCTACGTGAAGACCGCGGACGGGGAGCGCTCCGTCGGGCAGTACCCCGAGGGAACCCCCGAGGAGGCGCTGAGGTTCTTCACCGAGCGGTACGACGCCCTCGCCTTCGAGGTCGAGCTGCTGGAGCGGCGGGTCCGCTCGGGGGTGATGTCGCCCGAGGAGGCCGCCGTGTCGGTGCGCACCGTCCGCGGTCAGGTGGTCGACGCCAACGCGGTCGGCGACCTCGCCTCGCTCGCCACCCGGCTGGACGCGCTGACCCCTCTCCTCGACGCCCAGCGGGAGGAGCGCAAGGCCGAGCGCGCCCGTCGCTCCGAGGAGGCGCGTGCCGGCAAGGAGAAGCTGGTCGCCGAGGCCGAGGCGCTCGCCGAGGGCAACGACTGGCGCAACGGCGCCAACCGGATGCGCGAGCTGCTCGACGAGTGGAAGGCGCTCCCCCGCATCGACCGCGCCTCCGACGACGCCTTGTGGCGTCGCTTCTCGAGCGCGCGCACGGCGTACACCCGACGCCGCAAGGCGCACTTCGCCGAGCAGCACGAGAAGCGCGACCAGGCGCGCGCCGTCAAGGAGCGGCTGGCCACGGAGGCCGAGGCGCTCGCGACCTCGACCGACTGGGGCCCGACCGCGGGGCGGTACCGCGACCTGATGCGGCAGTGGAAGGCGGCCGGCCCCGCCCCGCGAGACGTCGACGACGCCCTCTGGAAGCGGTTCCGCGGCGCCCAGGACGCGTTCTTCGGTGCCCGCGACGCGGCCGCCGCCGAGCAGGACCAGGAGTTCGCGGCCAACGCCGTGGTCAAGGAGCAGCTCCTCGTCGAGGCGGAGGCGCTGCTCCCGGTGCAGGACCTCGAGGCCACCAAGCGGGCGTTCCGCGACATCGCCGACCGCTGGGACGCGGCCGGCAAGGTCCCGCGGGACCGGATGCGCGACCTCGAGGGCCGGATGCGCCGGGTCGAGCAGGAGATCCGGGGTGTCGAGGAGGAGCAGTGGCGCCGCTCCGACCCTGAGAAGTCGGCCCGCGCGGACGACATGGTCAGCAAGCTCGAGGCCGCCATCGCCCAGGTCGAGACCGACCTGGAGCAGGCGCGCGGCGCCGGCAACGACAAGAAGGTCCGCGAGCTCGAGGAGAACCTCGAGTCCCGCCGCTCCTTCCTCGACATGGCCAAGCGCGCCGCCGCTGACTACTCCTGACGGGCCGAGTCGGCGCTACGGCCGCGCCGTAGGGACGCGAGTCGGCGCTACTGCCGCGCCGTACCAACTGCTCGGCGGGCGACCGGACACCGACCCCTGCACAAGCGCCGACTCGGCGCCCCCAGCGTCTGCACTGGCGCCGACTCGGCCCCTACTGGGTGACGCGGTAGGCGTCGAAGACGCCGGGGACCGAGCGGACCGCCTTGAGGACGGTGTCGAGGTGCTTGGCCTCGGCCATCTCGAAGGTGAAGCGACTCTTGGCGACCCGGTCGCGGGTGGTCGACAGGTTGGCGCTGAGGATGTCGACGTGGGCGTCGGAGAGCGCCATCGTGATGTCGGAGAGGAGCCGGGCGCGGTCGAGCGCCTCCACCTGGATGTTGACCAGGAAGCTGGACTGGCCGGTCGGCGCCCACTCGACGTCGATCAGGCGCTCGGGATGCGACTCGAGGCTCGCGGCGTTGGTGCAGTTCCTGCGGTGCACCGACACCCCGCCGCCCTTGGTGACGAACCCGAGGATCGGGTCCGGAGGCACCGGCGTGCAGCACTTGGCGAGCTTGACCCACACGTCGGGCGCGCCCTTGACGATGACGCCGGCGTCGCCGCCCGGCTGCACCTTCGACCGGTTGCGGCGGCCGGTGATCGTGACCGCCTCGGCGAGGTCCTCCTGCGCCCCGTCGTCTCCGCCGTGGAGGTCGATGACCCGCCGCACGACGGCCTGCGCGGACAGGTTGCCCTCGCCGACGGCGGCATAGAGCGCGGACACGTCGGCGAGCTTGAAGTGCACCGCGACGAGCATCAGCGACTCGTGGGACATCACCCGCTTGAGCGGGAGCCCCTCCTTGCGCATCAGCTTGGCGATCTGCTCCTTGCCCTGCTCGATCGCCTCCTCGCGCCGCTCCTTGGTGAACCACTGACGGATCTTGGATCGCGCGCGCGGCGACTTCACGAAGGCCAGCCAGTCGCGTGACGGGCCGGCGGTCGGCGACTTGGAGGTGAAGACCTCGACCACGTCGCCGTTCTCCAGCGCCGACTCCAGCGGCACCAGGCGGCCGTTCACCCGGGCGCCGATGGTGTGGTGGCCGACCTCGGTGTGGACCGCGTACGCGAAGTCGACCGGCGTCGCACCCGTGGGCAGCGCGATGACGTCGCCCCGCGGGGTGAACACGTAGACCTCGGCGCGGTTGATCTCGAAGCGCAGCGACTCCAGGAACTCCCCCGGGTCCTCGACCTCGTTCTGCCAGTCGAGGAGCTGCCGCACCCAGGTCATGTCGTCGAGGTCGCCGGGCCGGTCGGTGTCGACACCGGCACGGCCGTCCTCCTTGTACTTCCAGTGCGCGGCGACGCCGTACTCCGCCCGCCGGTGCTGGGCGAAGGTGCGGATCTGCAGCTCCACCGGCTTGCCCTGCGGGCCGATCACCGTGGTGTGCAACGACTGGTACATGTTGAACTTCGGCATCGCGATGTAGTCCTTGAACCGGCCGAGCACCGGGTTCCACCGCGCGTGCAGGATGCCGAGGACGGTGTAGCAGTCACGGTCGTTCTCGACCAGGACCCGGATGCCGACCAGGTCGTAGATGTCGGAGAAGTCGCGGCCGCCGACGATCATCTTCTGGTAGATCGAGTAGTAGTGCTTCGGGCGACCGGTCACCTTCGCCTTGAGCTTCGCCTCGCGCAGGTCCGCCTCGACCTGGTCGATCACCTCGGCCAGGAACTGGTCGCGCGAGGGCGCGCGCTCGGCGACCATCCGGACGATCTCGTCGTAGATCTTGGGGTGCAGGGTGGCGAACGCCAGGTCCTCCAGCTCCCACTTGATCGTGTTCATGCCGAGTCGGTGGGCCAGCGGCGCGTAGATGTCGAGGGTCTCCCGGGCGACCCGCTCCTGGGTCTCGGGGCGGACGTAGCGCAGCGTCCGCATGTTGTGCAGGCGGTCGGCGAGCTTGATCACCAGCACCCGGATGTCGCGCGACATCGCGACGATCATCTTGCGGATCGTCTCGGCCTGCGCCGAGTCGCCGTACTTGACCTTGTCGAGCTTGGTGACGCCGTCGACCAACCGGGCGATCTCGTCGCCGAAGTCCTGGCGGACCTGCTCGAGGGTGTACGGCGTGTCCTCGACCGTGTCGTGCAGCAGCGCCGCAGCCAGCGTCGGCTCGGTCATGCCGATGTCGGCGAGGATCGTGGTGACCGCGAGCGGGTGGGTGATGTACGGGTCGCCGCTCTTGCGGGTCTGGGTGCCGTGCATCCGCTCGGCGGTGAGGTAGGCGCGCTCCAGCAGCGCGAGGTCGGCCTTGGGGTGGCTGTTGCGCACCGACCGGAACAGCGGCTCGAGCACCGGGTTCGCCGTCTGGCTGCGGGTGCCCATCCGGGCCAGACGGGCCCGCATGCTGCGGGTCGACGGCGGGGACTCCGAGGCGCGGCGCTCCCGCTCGTCTGGCGGGGCGGTGCGCTCCTCGGTCACGTCACCCAGTCTACGGCCGGGTCCGCGACCGGGTCACACGGTCAGCAGGGTGGTGACGGGCACGTCGCCCAGCGCCTCACGACCCGGCAGGAAGCCGAGCTCCATCAGCACCGCCACCCCGTGGACCGAGGCTCCACACCGCTCCACCAGGTCGACCGTGGCACGGGCGGTGCCACCGGTGGCGAGGACGTCGTCGACCAGCAGCACCCGCTCACCCGGCCGGACCGAGTCGCGGTGCAGCTCGAGGGTGGCCTCGCCGTACTCCAGCTCGTAGGAGACCGCGAAGGTCTCGCGCGGGAGCTTGCCGGCCTTGCGGACGGGCACGAACCCGACACCGAGGGCCAGCGCGACCGGTGCGCCGAGGATGAAGCCGCGCGACTCCATGCCGAGGACCTTGTCGACGATCGGGGCCCCGTCGGCCCCCCGGGCCGGCGCCGCCAGGGCGAGCACCACCTCGTGCAGCGCCCCGTGGTCGGCGAGCAGCGGAGTGATGTCCTTGAAGAGGATCCCGGGCTCCGGGAAGTCGGGGACGTCGGCGATGAGGGCGAGCGCGCCGTCCAGCCCCGGCCCGGGCTCAGTCATCGCCGGGAGTCATCGCCGGGAGTCACTTCCTGCCCCGCTTGGACTTCGGCTGCCGGGTCGGCTGCTGGCGTCCTGCGGAGGGGCTCTCCTGCACCGGCCGGGTCGGCGTCGGCGCGATCCTTCCGCGGCCCATCGCCTCGGTCGGCCGTGGCTCTCGCACCACGGCCGGGCCGCCGGACACCGGCGCGTCCTCGAGGTCGTCGTCCTCACCGGGCTCGTCCTGGACCGGCATGTCGTCGGAGAACACCGGGACCGCGGCGTACCGGTCGGCCTCGAGCTGCTTGCGGCGCTGGACCGCCCGGCGCTCGGCCTGCTGCACGGCGGTCTCGTTGGCCTTGAGCTGCACCACCAGCGGGGTCGCGATGAAGATCGAGGAGTAGACGCCGGCGATCATGCCGACGAACAGCGCGAGCGCGAGGTCCTTCAGCGTGCTCGCGCCGAGCTGCACGGCGCCGACGTAGAGGATCGCGGCGACCGGGATCAGCGCGACGATCGAGGTGTTGATCGAGCGCACCAGGGTCTGGTTGACCGCGAGGTTCGCGGCCTCGCTGTAGGAGAGCCGGCTCTCGCGCAGGTTCTTGGTGTTCTCACGGACCTTGTCGAAGACGACGACGGTGTCGTAGAGCGAGAAGCCCAGGATGGTGAGCAGGCCGGTGACCGTCGCAGGGGTGACCTCGAAGCCGGAGAGCGCGTAGACGCCGATCGTGATGACGATGTCGTGAGCGAGCGCGACGAGTGCCGCGACCGACATCTTCCACTCGCGGAAGTACGCCCAGATGAAGAGCACGACCAGGACCAGGAAGACCACGAGGCCGATGGCCGACCGCTTGGCGATCTCCTTGCCCCAGCTCGGCCCGATGTCGGTCGTCTGGATGTCCGCCTGGGTCGTGCCGGTCTCGTCAGTGATGACGCCGATGATCTGCTTGCTCTCGGCGGTCGTGACCGGCTTGACCTGGACGATGATCGAGTTCGACGAGCCGCTGCCGCTGGTCGTGACGATCGGCTGCTGGGCGGCTGGGATGCCGGTGTCCGCGACGCTGCTGCGTACCTGGTCGGCGAGGTCCTGGGTCGCCTCGCCGGGAGCCACCCGGACCTTGTACTCGGCACCGCCGACGAACTCGATGCCCATGTCGAGGCCCTTGACCGACAGGCCCAGGACGGCGAGCAGGACGATGACGCCGGAGATGGCGTACCAGAGCCACTTGCGCCCGACGAAGTCGATCGACTTGCGACCCGTGTAGAGGTCGTTGCCGAGTCGTGAGAACTTGCCCATCAGCTGCGACCTCCTGCGGTGGCGATGCGGTCCACGCCCAGCGTCTCGGCGCTGAGGCCCGAGAGCTTGTGGCCGCTGTTGAAGAAGTGGTACCGCGAGAGCAGCCCGACCATCGGGTGGGTGAACCAGAAGAAGATCGCGAGGTCGATCAGCGTCGACAGACCCAGCGCGAAGGCGAAGCCCTTCACCACGCCGGCGGCGAAGATGTAGAGGACGACGGCGGCGAGCAGCGAGACGGTGTCCGCGGCCAGACAGGTGTTCCGTGCCCGCTTCCAGCCGGCCTGCACCGCCACCCGCATCGACTTGCCGTCGCGCATCTCGTCACGAATGCGCTCGAAGTAGACGATGAAGGAGTCGGCCGTGATGCCGACCGCGACGATCAGGCCCGCGATCCCGGGCAGGGTGAGCGTGAAGCCGGCCGTGTGACCCAGCAGGAGCACCAGCGAGTACGTGACCGCGCCGGCGACGACGAGCGAGGCGACCACGACGACGCCGAGACCGCGGTAGTAGAGCAGGCAGTAGATCATCACCAGCAGCAGGCCGAGCAGGCCCGCGGTGATCCCGGCGGTGAGCTGGTCGCCCGCGAGCGAGGCGCCGATCTGCTCGACGGAGATGCCGCCCTTCTCGAAGGCGATCGGCAAGGCGCCGTACTTGAGGCTGGTCGCGAGGCTCTTGGCCGTGGTCTCGGTGAAGTTGCCGCTGATCTGGGCGTCACCGTTGGTGATCACCCCGTCGAACGTCGGCGCGGAGATCACCAGGCCGTCCAGCACGATCGCGAACTGCTGGTTCGTCCCGACCATCGCCTGGGAGAGGTCGGCGAAGACCTTCTTGCCCTCGCCGCCGATCTTGAGCTGCACGATCCACTGCACCGAGGTCTGGGACGGGGTGCCGGCGCTCGCGCTGTCGAGGTCGGTGCCCTTGATCGCGGCGGGCGAGAGGAGGTACTTGGTGGCGGCGTCGTCTCCGGTGCCGCAGGTCACCAGCCACGTGGAGGCGTCGTCGGTGACCGGCTTGTCCGCGGGGCAGGTGTACGCGTTGAACGCGTCGATCGCCTCCTGCGGAGGGTTCGACGCGAAGGCCAGCGCCGCCTTCGCCGGGTCCTGGCTCGAGGAGGAGCCCGAGGAGCCGGACGACGAGGGCGACGCGGACGGGGAGGTGCTCGGCGAGGGGGTGGGCGTCGGCTTGGCCGACGGGGTCGGCGTCGGCTTCGCCGCCGGCGCCGCGGCGAAGGCCGGGCGTCCCTTGGGGCTGCCGGACTGCTTGCCCGAGGGCTTCGCGGACGGCTTGGCGGACGGCTGGGCCGACGGGCTGCTCGACGGCTGCGCCGCGGGGCTGCCCGACGGGGTGCCGCTGGGCAGCTGGGTGGGCGCCGACGTGCCGCAGGCGCCCGGGTTCAGGCTCGAGCACGCGACCGTGCGGAACCGCATCTGGGCGACCCGGGTCACGGTGTCCACCAGGGAGTTGGAGGTGTCGCCGGGGATCTCGACCACGATGTACTTGTTGCCCTGGGTGGTCACCTCCGCCTCGCTGACCCCGGTGCCGTTGACGCGCTGGTCGATGATGCTGGCGGCCTCGTTGAGCTGCTCCGACGTCGGGTTGCCCGAGGCGATCATGGTGATCCGCGTGCCGCCCTTGAGGTCCAGGCCGAGCGCCGGCTTCCAGGTGCCGCCGACCGCAACCAGGACGTAGGAGAGCGCCACCACCGCGAAGAACACCACGAGGGTGCGCCCCGGGCGGGCGGTCTTGCGTGCCATCTCAGTTCTCCTCAGGGCCGGCGAGCGTGCCGGGCTCGTCGTTCGTCGCGAGCTCAGGGTCCGGCTCGTCGACAGGCTTCACCACGCTGCCGATCGCGCCCCGGGCGACCTTGATCTCGACCCCGTCGGCGATCCGCAGCAGGAGGTGGTCGTCCGCCAGGTCCGTCACGGTTCCGTAGACCCCGGAGGTGAGGACGACCCCGTCCTGCACCGACAACGAGTCCTGCATGCCACGCAGTTCCCTCTGCCGCCGACTCGTCGGCCGGATGATGAAGAGCCAGAAGAGCAGGGCGATGCCGACGAGCGGCAGCAACCTAAGCACGAAACAACCTCACGAGCAGACGGGATGGTGCGGTCCAGAGCGGACCGGTCGACGGGTCAGTCTAACCGTGGGGGTGTCGCTGGCCGCGAATCCGGGGTGGCCCGGGTCACTCGCCGAAGAGCGTCGCCTCACCCTCCGGCAGGAGGGGCAGCGCCGGCGGATCCAGCTGCAGGTGTTGCCATGCCGCCGCGGTGGCGACGCGACCGCGCGGCGTGCGGGCCAGGAAGCCGTTGCGCACCAGGAACGGCTCGGCGACCTCCTCCACCGTCTCCCGCTCCTCCCCGACCGCCACGGCCAGCGTGGACAGCCCCACCGGGCCACCCCCGAAGCGGCGGCAGAGCACGTCGATCACCGCGCGGTCGAGGCGATCGAGCCCGAGCTGGTCGACCTCGTAGAGGTCCAGCGCGGCGCGCGCGACCGGGAGCGTGACGATGCCGTCGGCGCGCACCTGGGCGTAGTCGCGAACCCGGCGCAGCAGCCGGTTCGCGATGCGGGGGGTGCCACGGGAGCGGGAGGCGATCTCGGCCGTGCCGTCGGCACGCACGTCCACGTCGAGCAGGCGGGCCGACCGCTGCACGATCAGGTCGAGCTCACCGGGCTCGTAGAACTCCAGGTGCGCGGTGAAGCCGAAGCGGTCGCGCAGCGGGCCCGGGAGGAGGCCCGAGCGGGTGGTGGCCCCGACGAGGGTGAACGGCGGGATCTCCAGCGGGATCGCGGTCGCCCCGGGGCCCTTGCCGATGACGACGTCGACGCGGAAGTCCTCCATCGCCATGTAGAGCATCTCCTCGGCCGGCCGCGACATCCGGTGGATCTCGTCGACGAAGAGGACGTCGCCCTCGTTCATCCCCGACAGGATCGCGGCCAGGTCGCCGGCGTGGGTGATCGCCGGCCCACTGGTCAGGCGCAGCGGCGCACCCATCTCCTGGGCGATGATCATCGCCAGGGTGGTCTTGCCGAGGCCCGGCGGGCCGGAGAGCAGCACGTGGTCGGGCGACCGCCCGCGCCGGCGGGCCGCTTCGAGCACCAGGCCCAGCTGGTCGCGGACGCGCACCTGACCGACGACCTCGTCGAGGGTCCGGGGCCGCAGCGCGGCCTCGACCGCCCGCTCGTCGCCCTCCGCCTCGGCGGCGGTGATCGAGCGGAGGTGGGTCGCCTCGGCCTCCTCGAGCTCCTCCTCGTGGAACGTCACGATCAGGCCTTGCTCAGCGTGCGCAGCGCCGCGCGCAGGAGCGCGGCGACGTCGGGCTGCTCGACCCCGACGGCCTGGTCGGCGACCGCCTCGACTGCCCGGTCGGCGTCGCGGGCGGGCCAGCCCAGGCCGACCAGGCCCTGGTGGACCTGGTCGCGCCAGGGCGCGACGGCGGCCGGTGCCGGCGTACGACCGCCGACCGGGGCGCCGACCCGGTCCTTGAGCTCGAGGATGATCCGCTGGGCGCCCTTCTGGCCGATGCCGGGCACCCGCGTGAGCGTCTTGACGTCGTCGGCGGCGATCGTGCGTCGCAGGTCGTCGGGCGGGAGGACGGCGAGCATCGCCTGGGCCAGCTTCGGTCCCACACCGGACGCGGTCTGCAGCAGCTCGAAGGTCTGCTTCTCGTCCTCGTCGGCGAAGCCGAACAGCGTCAGGGAGTCCTCGCGGACCACCATGCTGGTCGGCAGGGTCGCCTCCCGGCCGGTGCGCAGCGTGGCGAGGGTCCCGGGGGTGCACATCACCTCGAGGCCGACGCCGCCGACCTCGACCACGGCGCTGGACAAGGTGACGGCCGCGACCCGGCCACGGACGAACGCGATCATCGGGGGCTCCTCGCTGCCGCCAGCGCGGCGTCGATGCGGGCCTGGGCGCCACCGCGCCAGATGTGGGTGATGGCCAGGGCCAGCGCGTCGGCGGCGTCGGCCGGCTTCGGTGCCGCGTCGAGCCGCAGGATCCGCGTCACCATGGCACCGACCTGCGCCTTCTGCGCCCGCCCGTTGCCGGAGACCGCGGCCTTCACCTCGCTCGGGGTGTGCAGGGCGATCGGGAGCCCGCGCCGCGCAGCACAGACCATCGCGATGCCGCTGGCCTGGGCGGTGCCCATCACGGTGCTGACGTCGGACCGGGCGAAGACCCGCTCGACCGCGACCGCGTCCGGACGGTAGTCGTCAAGCCATGCGTCGATCCCGCGCTCGATCGTCACCAGGCGCTCCGGGACGGGCAGGTGGGACGACGTGCGCAGCACGTTGACGTCGACCAGGTGCAGCGGCCGGCCGACCGAGCCCTCGACCACGCCCAGGCCGCACCGGGTCAGGCCGGGGTCGATCCCGAGCACGCGCATGCAGTCCTCCGTCCGAACAGGTGTTCGTAACGACACGCTAGCCGCCCCGGTGGGCCGTGCGTCGGCGCGACACGCCTTCGTCGCGCCGGCCGCCGCCGGTGGGGGCCTCCGGGCGACCCGCCGCACCAGTCGCAAGTTCATCGCGGGCTGCAGGCGAACCTGCACTTCCCACGGCCTGCCCGCCATGGGAAGTGCAGGTTCACCACCAGACCATGATGAAGCTGCGGCGGCGGCTAGGGACCGACGGAGGCGCCGCCGCACGCTAGGCGTCGATGGAGTCGAGGACGTCGTCGGGGATGTCGGCGTTGCTGAAGACGTTCTGCACGTCGTCGAGGTCGTCGACGGCGTCGACGAGGCGGAAGACCTTGCCGGCCACGTCCACCTCGGCGACCGGGATGTCCATGGTCGCGACGAACTGGACCTCGGCGGAGTCGTAGTCGATGCCGGCGGCCTGGAGGGCCGTGCGGACCGCGACCACGTCGGACGCCTCGGACTGAACCTCGAAGCTGTCACCGAGGTCGGTCACGTCCTCGGCGCCCGCGTCGAGGGTGGCCTCGAGGACGTCGTCCTCGGTGACCTCCCACGGCTTGCCGCCACGCTCCTGGCTCTTCCCGACGACCACGACGCCCTTGCGGGTGAAGAGCCGGGAGACCGAGCCGGGGTCGGCCATCGTGCCGCCGTTGCGGGTCACGGCGGTGCGGACCTCCATCGCGGCGCGGTTGCGGTTGTCGGTGAGGCACTCCACCAGCAGCGCGACGCCCTGCGGGCCGTAGGCCTCGTACATGATCGTCTCGTAGTCGACACCGCCACCGTCGAGCCCGCCGCCACGCTTGACGGCCGAGTCGATGTTCTTGTTGGGCACCGACTGCTTCTTCGCCTTCTGGATGGCGTCGTAGAGCGTCGGGTTGCCGGCCGGGTCGGGGCCGCCCATCTTGGCCGCGATCTCGATGTTCTTGATCAGCTTGGCGAACAGCTTGCCGCGCTTGGCATCGATCACGGCCTTCTTGTGCTTGGTGGTCGCCCACTTGGAGTGGCCGGACATGCGTCTCCTTCATTCACCTCGGTGGTCGATCGGGTCAGGAACCCTCGACCAGGTCCACGAACCGCCGGTGGACCCGGGGGTCGCCGCCCACCTCGGGATGGAACGACGTCGCCATCAGCGGACCCTGACGGACCGCCACGATCCTACCCGCGGCCGGACCGCTGTTGACGCGGGCGAGCACCTCGACCTCCGACCCCACCGCCTCCACCCACGGGGCGCGGATGAACACGGCGTGCACGGGCTCGGCCAGACCCTCGAAGGAGAGGTCCTCCTCGAACGAGTCCACCTGGCGGCCGAAGGCGTTGCGCCGGACGGTGATGTCGAGCCCGCCGATGGTCTCCTGGTCGGCGGTGCCGTCCTCGACCCGGTCGGCCAGCATGATCATGCCCGCGCACGTGCCGAACACGGGCAGCCCCTCCTTGACCCGCTGGCGCAGCGGCTCGAGCAGGTCGAACGCCCGCGCCAGCTTCGCCATCGTGGTCGACTCGCCACCGGGGACCACCAGGCCGTCGCAGGCCTCGACCTCCGACGGCCGCCGCACGGTGGTCGCCCGCACGCCGAGGCCGCCGAGGACCCGCAGGTGCTCCCGGACGTCGCCCTGGACGGCGAGGACGCCGATGGTGGTGCTCACGAAGCGGCATCCTAGGCCGCACCGACCTATCCTCTTCAATGTGCGCCGAGCCCTGACGACCGTGCTGACCAGCGTGGTGACCTGCGTGGCCCTGGGCGTCACCGTCGCCACGCCCTCGGCCGGCGCGAGAGCCGCGTCCGCCGACCCCGCAGACCCGCCGACGACCGTCGACGGCTGGACCACCACGACGCCTGCCGCGGCCGGCTTCGACGAGCACCGGCTGCGTCGCCTGGCCAACGGCGCGCGTCTGGACGGCAGCTCGTGCTTCGCCGTGGTCCGCGACGGGAAGCTGGTCGGTGACTGGAGCTGGGCCACCCCGCGCACCACGCCGCGAGAGGTGTTCTCGGTCACCAAGTCGTTCACCAGCGCCCTGGTGGGCATCGCCGTCCGCGACGGCGACCTGGGCCTGGACGACCGGGTCTCGCGCTACGTGCCGCAGTGGCGGGGCACTCCCTCGGCCGGCGTGACCGTGCGCGACCTGCTCAGCAACGACAGCGGCCGCTACTGGTCGATGACGTCGGACTACGTGCGGCTCAGCAAGGCGCGGGACCGCTCGTCGTACGCCGTCGGCCTGCGCCAGCAGTTCCGGCCCGGTCGCGCCTGGGCCTACAACAACGCCGCCATCCAGGTCCTCGACCGGGTGATCAGCACCGCGACCGGCGTGCCGACCGACCAGCTCGCGGCCGACCGGCTCTTCGCCCCGCTGGGGATGACCCACACCCGGATGACGCGCGACCCCAGCGGTCTCTCGACCAACACCTACGTCAACGCCCAGAGCACCTGCCTGGACCTGGCCCGCTTCGACCAGCTCTACCTGCTCGGGGGCGTCACTCCCGACGGCGAGCGGCTGCTCGACCCGGCCTTCGTCCGGGCGTCGGTCGGGCGGTCGTCGACGAAGCTCAACGCGGCGTACGGCTTCTTGTGGTGGCTCAACCGGCCCGGCGTCCTGCGCGGTCCGACCGACGCCGTCGACCGGCAGGGCCAGCCGCTCGAGGTGCACCGCGGCCAGCTCGTCCCCGGTGCGCCGCGCACGCTCTACTCGGCCATCGGGTTCGCCGGGCAGATCGGGATGGTCGACCCGGGCTCGCGGACGATCGTGGTCCGCCTCGGCCCCGCCTCGGCCGGCAGCTCCTACGGCTTCGACGACGCGGCCCGGGTCGTCACCTGGGCGCTGCGCCGCTGATCGTCACCAGCCGCGCTCGGCGAGCCGGTGCGGATGCGGGATCTCCTCGACGTTGATGCCGACCATCGCCTCGCCCAGGCCGCGGGAGACCTTGGCGACCACGTCGGGGTCGTCGAAGAACGTGGTCGCCTTGACGATCGCCTCGGCACGCTGGGCGGGGTTGCCGGACTTGAAGATGCCCGAGCCCACGAACACGCCCTCGGCACCCAGCTGCATCATCATCGCCGCGTCCGCCGGGGTCGCGATCCCACCGGCGGTGAACAGCACCACCGGCAGCTTGCCGCGCTCGGCGACCTCCTTGACCAGGTCGTACGGCGCCGCCAGCTCCTTCGCCGCGACGAACAGCTCGTCCTCGGGCAGCGACCCGAGCCGGCGGATCTCCTGGCGGATCGTGCGCATGTGGGTGACCGCGTTGGACACGTCGCCGGTGCCGGCCTCGCCCTTGGAGCGGATCATCGCCGCGCCCTCGGTGATCCGGCGCAGCGCCTCGCCCAGGTTGGTCGCACCGCACACGAACGGCACCGTGAACGCCCACTTGTCGATGTGGTTGGCGTAGTCGGCCGGGGTCAGCACCTCGGACTCGTCGATGTAGTCCACGCCGAGCGACTGCAGCACCTGCGCCTCGGCGAAGTGCCCGATCCTGGCCTTGGCCATCACCGGGATCGAGACCGCCTCGATGATCCCGTCGATCATGTCCGGGTCGCTCATCCGCGACACCCCGCCCTGGGCCCGGATGTCGGCCGGGACCCGCTCGAGGGCCATCACGGCCACCGCCCCGGCGTCCTCGGCGATCTTCGCCTGCTCGGGCGTGACCACGTCCATGATCACGCCCCCCTTGAGCATCTCGGCCATCCCCCGCTTCACGCGGGTCGTGCCGGTCGTCGCGGGGGTGGTGGGGACCTCGGGTGTGGTGCTGTCAGCCATGGTTCAGATCGTAGTGCGGGCCTCGGCCATCGCCTGCTTCCGGACCACCCACACGCGCTGCACCACCGTGATCGTGGAGGCGATCGCGAGGGCCCACAGGCCGATCGGCAGCAGGATCGGCGCGTCGAAGATCTCGCTGAATCCGGCGGCGACGAGGATCAGCACGAGCCGGTCGGCCCGCTCGGCGATGCCGACCTTGACCGAGTAGCCCAGGGTCTCGCCGCGTGAACGCGCGTACGACGTCACCCCACCCATGAGCAGGCACACCAGGCAGAGCACCAGGTCGACCTTGTCCGGGTCCTCCCACGCGAAGTAGAGCGCGAGGCCGATGAAGATCGCGCCGTCCGCGATCCGGTCCAGCGTGGAGTCCCAGAACGCGCCGAACTTGTCGGTGCGTCCGATCGTGCGGGCCATGTGCCCGTCGATGAGGTCGCTGAAGACGAACGCCGTGATCACCAGCGCCCCCACCAGCAGCTTGCCCTGGGGGAAGAACACGAGGGCACCGGCGCACACGCCGATGGTGCCCACCAGCGTCACGGCGTCGGGGCTCACCCCCAGCCGGATCAGCAGGTTGGCGATCGGCGAGATGACCTTGGTGAAGAAGGCGCGCAGTGGTTCGAGCATGGCGGGCAGCAGGCTACTGCAGCGCCGCCTGCGGGTTCTCCAGGACCGGGGCGAACGCGAGCTCGGCGGCCCCCAGCAGCTGTGAGTCGCCCTCGAGCGCGGACGAGCGGATGACGACGTCCTCGCGCGGCGTCATCATCGTGCTGCGGCTCATCGCCGCGTCCACCTCGGGCCCGCAGGCCTGCCACACCTGGGCGAGGCACCCGCCCAGGACCACGACCTGCGGGTTGAAGAGGTTGATGATCGCCCGGATGCCGACCCCGCACCAGTCGGCGACCTCCGCGACGGCGGTCGCGGCCCGCTCCTCCCCCGCGGCCGCGGCCGCGATGACCTCCGCGACCGCGTCCGGGCCGCCGCCGGAGAGGCGGCCGGCCGCACGGAGCAGGACGTTCTCGCCGACCTTGGTCTCCCAGCAGCCGACGGCGCCGCACCGGCAGACCGGCCCGACGCTGTCCACCTGCAGGTGGCCGACCTCGCCGGCGTACCCGGTCGCGCCGGTGAGCGGCCGGCCCCCGACCAGGAAGCCGCCACCGATGCCGACGCTGGCGCTGAGGTAGACCGCGTCGGCGTACCCCACGGCGGCGCCACGGAGGTGCTCGGCCAGCACCCCGAGGTTCGCGTCGTTGCCGGTCGACACCGGCCGGCCGAGCTGCTTCTCCAGGAGCGCGGTGAACGGCTCCTCGACCCAGCCCAGGTTCGGCGCGAAGCGCACCATGCCGTCCTTGGCCCGGATGGCGCCGGGGACCGACACCCCGACCCCGAGGCACCGCTGGCCGTCCTGGGCGCCGAGGACGTCCTCGACCATCTGCGCGACCACGTCGACCACGTGGTCGACGTCGTGCTCGCCGCGCTGGTGGGTGCGGGTACGCCGCTCGAGGACCGCGCCGCCGAACCCGACCAGGGCCACGGCGATCCGGTCGACGCCGACGTCGACGGCCGCCACGACGTTGTCCTCGCGAGGGACGACGAGGTGGGACGGGCGCCCGGACCCGGAGCGCCCGCCCACCGAGGCGGTCTCCTCCGACACCAGGCCCAGGCTCTGCAGCTCGGCGGTGAGCGCACCGATCGTGCTGCGGTTGAGCCCGAGCTGCTTGGTGAGCTCGGCCCGCGTCGTCGGCCCGTGCGTGTGCACCGTCTGGAGGATGGCGCGCAGGTTCGCACGGCGCAGCTCCTCGGTGCCGACGCCGGTCGGGGTGGGCACGACCGCCTCCGTCAGACTCGTCCGGTGGAGGCAGCCCTGCGGCGGCTGATGGCGTCGACGCTGGCCGCCACGAGCAGCACCAGGCCGGTGACGATGTACTGCCGGCTGGCGGGCTGGTTGAGCAGGCCCATGCCGTTCTGGATCGTCGCCACGACCGTGCCACCGATGATGGCGTCGAGGATGCGTCCCTTGCCGCCGAAGAGGCTGGTGCCTCCGATGACGGCCGCACCCACGGCGAACAGCAGCGTCTGGTTGCCGCCGGTCACGTTGTTCACGCCGCCGCTGAAGCTCGCCAGCATCAGGCCGCCGACCGCCGCGACCGTGGAGCACATCATGAAGCAGCTCAGCTGCACCAGCTTGACGTTGATGCCGGCTCGTCGCGCCGCCTCGGCGTTGCCGCCGACCGCGTAGACGTGACCTCCCCAACGGGTCCGGCTCAGCAGCGCGCTCAGCACCAGCGCGAGGCCGATGATCATGACGAGCGCGATCGGGATGCCCGAGATCGACTTGATCGTCGGGTTGGGGCTGCGCTCGATCGACAGGTAGTAGACGACGAGGAAGGTGAGGATCGCGAGTCCGCCGGACTTGATCGCCCACAGCAGCGTCGGCTGGCTGGTCAGGCCGTTGGCCCGCCGACGCCGATTGCTGACGAACGTCGACCCGGCGTAGCTCGCCACCAGCACGACGGCGAGGACCCAGCCCAGCCAGACCGGGAGGTTGTCGGCGTTGAGCTTCGCGATCCAGTCACCCGAGTCGACGGACCCCTTCTCGCCGATGAGCGACAGCACCACGCCCTGCAGGGCGAGGAACAGCGCGAGCGTCACGACGAACGACGGGATGCCGAGCCGCGAGACGAGCGACCCGATGAACATGCCGATCACCGTGCCGGTCAGGAGGCCGGCCACGACCGCCGCAGCGGTCGGCCAGCCGTGGTTGGTGAGGAGGACCGATGCCACGGCCGCGGCCGCTCCGGCGGTGTAGCCCGCCGAGAGGTCGATCTCACCCAGCAGGAGGACGAAGACCAGTCCCATCGCGATGATGGTGACACCGGACGACTGCTGGATCAGGTTGCCGAAGTTGAACGCCTTGGTGAACGTCTCGGGCTTGAGGATCGAGAACGCGACGACGAGTGCGACCAGGCCGAGGATGGCCGGCAGCGAGCCGACGTCGCCGCCGCGGACCTTGGTGAGGTAGTCGCGGGTGATGCTGCCCAGGGTCGCCCGGTCCTCGTGCTCGGGCGCCGGGGCGGGCGCGGTGGTGGTGCTCATCGGATCTCCCCGTTCGTGGCGGCCGCCTCGCGGCCCTCGTAGGTGCCGGTGGTGATCAGCTGGACGACCTGGCCCTGGGTCACGTCCGCACGGTCCACGGTGGCGACCATCGAGCCGAGGTAGAGCACGGCGATGTCGTCGGCGACCTGGAAGACGTCGTTCAGGTTGTGACTGATCAGGATCACGCCGAGACCGCGGTCGGCCAGTCGGCGCACGAGCAGCAGGACCTGCTCGGTCTGGGCCACGCCGAGCGCGGCGGTCGGTTCGTCGAGGATGACGACCTTGGAGTTCCACAGCACGGCGCGTGCGATGGCGACCGTCTGGCGCTGGCCACCCGAGAGCGCGGCGACGTGCGTCCGCACCGACTGCAGCGTGCGCACCGACAGGCCATTGAGGGTCTCCCGCGCGCGGGCCTCCATGGAGTCCTGGTCGACCATGCCGCGCTTGGTGAGCTCGCGGCCCAGGTACATGTTGTGGACGACGTCGAGGTTGTCGCACAGCGCGAGGTCCTGGTAGACGACCTCGATCCCGAGTGCGTTGGCGTCGCGCGGGTTCTTGACGTTCACAGGAGTGCCCTCGAACGTGTACTCGCCCTCGTCGAACGGGTAGATGCCGGCGATCCCCTTGATCAGGGTGCTCTTGCCGGCACCGTTGTCGCCGACCAGGGCGGTCACGCGGCCGGGCCGGACGGTCAGGTCGACGCCGCGGAGCACCTCGACGGGACCGAATGCCTTGTGGACGCCGCGCAGCTCCAGCAGCGGCTCTTGAGACGACATGTGCTTGCCTTCCAGGGGTCCGGATGCGAAGCGGGGGCCCGCCCATCAGGACGGGCCCCCGCATTCAGAGTGGTGTCACTCAACCGCTAGGCGGTCAGCTCACTCCGTACTTCTTGCACAGCTGCTCGATACCCTTGCAGATGTCCGCGGCGTTGGCCTGGCCCGCGTCGACCACGGTCTGGACCTGGTCCGCCGTGACCCACACCGGGGTGGCGAGCACCGACGGGACGTCCTTGCCGAGCTCGGAGTCGTTGACCGTCGCGGTCGCGATCGCCGCGGTGTCGTCACCGTTGATGATCGCGATCGCCAGGTCGGAGGCCGCCTTCGCCTCGAGCGAGGTGTCCTTGAAGACGGTGCCGCACTGGTAGCCCTGCAGGACGTTGGCGAGGCCCTCGGCCGTGGCGTCCTGGCCGGTCACCGGGATCTTGCCCTCGACGCCGGCGACCTTCTGCCGGGCGATGACGCCGCCGGCCATGCCGTCGTTCGCCGTGACGAGACCGACGAGGTCCGGGTGCGCGGCGTACATCTGGTCGAAGACCTTGCCCGCGGTGTCCGGGTCCCAGTTACCGGTCTGGTCCGCGACGACGTCGTAGCTGCCGTCGTCCTTGATGACCTGCTCGTAGCCCTGCTTGAACAGCGTGGCGTTGTTGTCGGTCGCAGCACCGTCGATGAAGGCGATGTTGCCGCTCTTGACGCCCCGACCCTGCAGGCAGTCGATGAGGCCCTGGCCCTGCAGCTCGCCGACCTTCACGTTGTCGAACGACACGTAGTAGTCAGCGCCGCCGCCGAGCGTGAGGCGGTCGTAGTCGATGACGGCCACACCGGCGGCCTTGGCCTTGTCGATGCAGGCCTTGCCCGAGTCCGGGTCGAGGTCGGTGGCGATCAGGACCTTGACGCCCTCGCTGATCATCTGGTCACAGAGCTGACCGTAGGTGTCCGGAGAACCCTCGGCGTTCTGGATGATCGACTCCAGGCCGGCCGCGTCGAACGCCTTCTGGAGGTTCGGACGGTCCTGCGTCTCCCACCGGACCGACGACTTCGAGTCGGGCAGGATCACGCCGACCTTGCCCGTCGCCGAGCCGCTGCTGCTGCTGCCGCTACTGCCTTCGCTGCCGCCGCCGCTGTCGCTGCTGCCACAGGCAGCCAGGGCACCGAACGCCAGCGCGCCCGCCGCCACCAAGGATGCGAGTCGCATCCCCCTCTTGCTGACCATTCCTCGACCTCCATGGCTTGAACCGGCAGCGACCGCTGTCTGTGACGACCGTCACCGGGTATGTTGTGGGCGACAACATACTCAGGACCCCTGGCCCTAGCAAGGGCCAATGGACCCGTGTTTTGTTGCATGTGAGAACGAACTCCTTCCGGAAGGCGCACGTGTGATGACCGAGACATCGAGCTACTCCCCCACCCGCGACGACCGCTTCTCCTTCGGTCTGTGGACCGTCGGGTGGCAGGGCGTGGACGTCTTCGGCGGCGCGATCCGCCCGCCGCTGGACCCGGCAGAGGCGATCCACCGGCTCAGCGAGCTCGGTGCCTACGGCATCACGTTCCACGACAACGACGTGTTCCCCTTCGAGGCCAGCGCCGCGGAGAAGGAGCAGCGCCTCGCCTCCCTCCGCAAGGCGCTCGAGGAGACCGGCCTGGTCGTGCCGATGGTGACGACCAACCTCTTCTCCCACCCGGTCTTCCGCGACGGCGGCTTCACCAACAACGACCGCGACGTGCGCCGGTTCGCCATCCGCAAGGCGGCCGACCAGGTCGACCTGGCGGCCGAGCTGGGCGCCCAGGTCTTCGTCGCCTGGGGCGGACGGGAGGGTGCGGAGTCGGGGGCCGCCAAGGACGTGAAGACGGCGCTGTCGCGCTACAAGGAGGCCTTCGACCTGCTCGGGTCCTACGTCGTCGAGCAGGGCTACGACCTGCGGTTCGCGATCGAGCCCAAGCCGAACGAGCCGCGCGGCGACATCCTGCTGCCGACGGTCGGCCACGCGCTGGCGTTCATCAACGAGCTCGAGCACTCCGAGCTCGTCGGGCTCAACCCCGAGGTCGGCCACGAGGAGATGGCCTCCCTCAACTACGCCCACGGGCTCGCGCAGGCGCTGTGGCACGGCAAGCTGTTCCACATCGACCTCAACGGCCAGACCGGGCCGCGTTACGACCAGGACCTCCGGTTCGGCGCCGGCAACGCGCGCGGAGCCTTCTGGACCGTCGACATCGTCGAGAACGGCGGCTACGACGGGCCCCGGCACTTCGACTACAAGCCGCCGCGCACCGAGGACCTCGACGGAGTCTGGGAGTCGGCGCGCGCGTGCATGCGCAACTACCTCATCCTGCGCGACAAGGTCCAGGCGTTCCGCGCCGACCCCGAGGTCCAGCAGGCGCTCAGGGACGCCCGGGTCGACCAGCTCGCGGTGCCGACCGTGGCGCCCGGCGAGTCTCTCGCCGACCTGCGGGCGGAGTCCTTCGACCCCGACGAGGCCGGTCGCCGCGGCATGGGGTTCGAGCGGCTCGACCAGCTCGCGCTGGAGCACCTGTACGGCGTGCGCTGAGCGATAGTCCCTGACGTTCGAGTCCTCGAACGGCCGGCGCGACCACTCGAACGTCAGGGACTATCCCCCGTCAGGGCGGCCTCGATCTCGGCGACGGCGGTCGGGGCACCGGCGGCGGACCAGGTGACACCGGCGGCGTCCACGCGACGCACGGCGCCGCCGACCCCGAGGATCAGCGCGGCCGAGGGGAGCTCGTCCCACGGCGGGAGCGAGTGCTGGCAGCGCACGTGCAGGCGGCCCTGCGCGATCGCCGCGCCGTCCATCGACGCGGAGCCGAGCATCCGGAGCGTCGCCGCGCCGCCGACCATCCGGTCGAAGGCGGCACCGACCGGGCCGCCGTACGACGGCGGGTGGAGGTAGGTGGTGACGCAGGCCTGCGCGAGCGGCCGGTCCGCCAACGGTGGCAGCGCGACGCCGTCGACCGTCGTCGGGACGCCCGGCCCGCCGACGAAGGTCTGACCGGTCGCGGGATGGTGGACGGCGCCGAGGACCAGGTCGTCACCGTCGGTGAGCGCGAGCGCCGAGCACCACCAGTCCAGGCCGGCCACGAAGTTGTAGGTGCCGTCGACGGGGTCGACGACCCAGGTCCGGCCGGAGCGGCTCGGGCGCGCGGCCCCCTCCTCCCCCAGCACCCCGTCGCCGGGACGCTCGGTGGCGAGGGTCTCCAGGACGAGCTGCTCGGCGGCGTGGTCGGCGGCCGTCACCACGTCCGAGACCGACGTCTTGGTGAGCGCCGTCAGGCCCTCGGTGCGCATCCGGTGCGCGAGCGTGCCGGCGTCGCGGACGAGCCGGGTCGCCAGCTCGACGTCGCCCGCACGGGCGCTCACGCCCAGGCCTCCGCGAGCAGCGCGCGGGTGTCGGCGAGCAGCTGCGGCAGCGTCTTGGTGCCGCCGAGGACGGTGATGAAGTTGGCGTCCCCCGACCAGCGGGGCACGACGTGCTGGTGCAGGTGCTCGGAGAGCGAGCCGCCCGCGACCCCACCGAGGTTCAGGCCCACGTTGAAGGCGTGCGGCCCGCTGACCCGTCGCAGCACCCGCACGGCCTGCTGCGTCGTGGCCATCAGCTCGGCCGCCTCGGCGTCGGTGAGGTCCTCGAGGTCGGCGACGTGCCGGTGCGGCAGCACCATCAGGTGGCCCGGGTTGTAGGGGTGCAGGTTGAGGACCGCGAAGCAGGTGTCACCGCGGTGCACGACCAGGCTCTGCTCGACCGGCACCGTCGCCATCGCGCAGAAGGGACAGCCCTGGTCCGCGAGCGGAGCCACCGGGGCGACGTACGCCATCCGGTGCGGGGTCCACAGGCGGTCGAAGCCCTCGAAGCCGTCGCGCTCACGTCCCGCGGGGTCGGTCATGGCTCAACCCTAGGGTGGTGGCATGGCCCTGCGACCAGCCGTCCCCGGCGACATGGCGACGGTCGCCGAGATCTGGCACCGCGGGTGGCACGTGTCCCACCCCGGTCACGTCCCCGACGGGCTCACCGCGGGCCGGACCCTCGCGGCGTTCCACGAGTGGACGCCCGCCCGCGTCGCCGACACCACCGTCGCCGAGGTCGACGGGCGGGTGGTCGGCTTCACCATGGTCGTGGGCGACGAGGTCGAGCAGGTCTTCCTCGACCCGGACCTCCACGGCAGCGGGCTGGCCGCCGAGCTGCTCCGGCACGCCGAGCAACAGGTGGCCGCGGCCGGGCACGACGTCGCGTGGCTCGCGGTCGTCACCGGCAACGCCCGGGCCCGCTGGTTCTACGAGAAACGCGGCTGGCGCGATGCCGGCGACCTGCCCTACGAGGTCACGGCGCTCGGAGAGCGGTTCGTCTCCCCGTGCCGTCGCTACGAGAAGCGGGTCAGTACTGCTGGAACCAGTGCCCCATCCGGGCCGACGTCCCCGGACAGGTGAGGTCCTGGTCGCGCTCGGCCTCGACCCACTGACCGAGCACCCCGGCACCGCCCTGGATCGACCAGTCGGCGGCGCAGCGGCGACGGGCCTCGTCGCGAGAGGTCTGCCCGGCGGCGCGCCACTCCGGCAGGCCGAGGGCGAGGTCCCCGAGGACACCGGCCCACAGGGCCGGGGTGGAGTACACCCCCACCCGGTAGCCGGCGTACCGGTAGCCGCGCACCGCGCCCTCGACCACGGCGCCGTTGGCCTCGGCGTCGGGGCTCCAGTCGAAGTCCGGCACCGGCTCGACGTCCACCCAGACGACGGGCGTCGCGAGCCCGGCCCGCCGCATCGTGACCACGTTGGCGAGCGCCTGTTGGTAGCCGGCGTTGGCGAGGGCGCCCAGCCGGGTGCTGCCGTCGTACGGCCCCGACGACCCGTCCGCGGCGACGGCCGTCCGGTCGGGCAGGCTGACGACGGCGTACGCCGCGGCCAGCAGGTGCCGGTCACGGACCCAGCGCACCTGGTCGGCGAGGCACGGGTTGGCCGTGTGTCCTGGGCCGTTCGTCAGCCCGAGCACCACGAACTCGGCCTCCGGCAACGGCATCGGCCGGCCCAACGTCCGCCGCTCCGGGATGCCCATCCCGGGCGGGCACTGGGGCCAGCTGACGTCCGCGCCGAGGACCTCGCCCGACCGCGGCCGAGCGGCGCGGCGCTGCGGCACGTCGGCCGCCGCCTGCTCGGCCAGCCGGGCGAGCGCCGCCAGGCGCGCGGTCTCCGGGTCCTGGGTGGGCTCGACGACCGTCGTGGGACGCGGCGTCGGCGCCCCGGACGGGGTCGGGTCCGCTCCCGGCGCGTCTGGCGAGGAGCACGCCGCGAGCACTCCGGCGGCGAGGAGCGTGAGGATCCCCGCCCGCCGGCGCACCCTCAGACCTGCACGCGGCCGGCGACCGCGTCGGCGACGCGGGCGATCGCCTCCTCGACCGGCACGCCGTTGTCCTGCCGGCCGTCGCGGTAGCGGAAGGACACCGCGCCCGCGGCCATGTCGTCGTCGCCGGCGATGACCATGAACGGCACCTTCTGCAGCTGGGCGTTGCGGATCTTCTTCTGCATCCGGTCGTCGGAGTCGTCGACCTCGACCCGCAGGCCCTGCGCGCGCATCTGCTGCGCGACGCCGGCGAGGTAGTCGTTGTGCCGCTCGGCGATCGGGATGGCTTGCACCTGCACCGGGGCGAGCCACGGAGGGAAGGCGCCGGCGTAGTGCTCCACCAGCACGCCGAAGAAGCGCTCGATCGAGCCGAACTTCGCCGAGTGGATCATCACCGGCTGCTGCCGCGTGCCGTCGGCGGCCTGGAACTCCAGGCCGAAGCCCTTCGGCTGGTTGAAGTCGTACTGGATCGTCGACATCTGCCAGGTGCGGCCGATCGCGTCGCGCGCCTGGACGGAGATCTTCGGCCCGTAGAACGCGGCACCGCCGGGGTCGGCCACCAGCTCCAGGCCGGTCTCCTTCGCGACGTCCTCGAGGACCTGGGTGGCGACCGCCCAGTCCTCGTCGGTGCCCACGAACTTGTCCGGCTTGGAGTCGTCCCGGGTGGACAGCTCGAGGTAGTAGTCGTCGAGCCCGAAGTCGCGCAGCAGGCTCAGCACGAAGCCCAGCAGGTGCTTGATCTCGGCGGGCGCCTGCTCGGGGGTGACGTAGGAGTGGGAGTCGTCCTGGGTGAGACCTCGCACCCGGGTCAGGCCGTGCACGACGCCGGACTTCTCGTAGCGGTAGACCGAGCCGAACTCGAAGAGCCGCAGCGGCAGCTCGCGGTAGGACCGCCCGCGCGACCTGAAGATCAGGTTGTGCATCGGGCAGTTCATCGCCTTGAGGTAGTAGTTCGCGCCCTCGAACTCCATCGGCGGGAACATGGTGTCGGCGTAGTACGGCAGGTGACCGGAGGTGTGGAACAGCCCCTCCTTGCTGATGTGGGGCGTGCCGACGTACTGGAAGCCCTCCTCGATGTGGCGCTGGCGGACGTAGTCCTCCATCTCGCGCTTGACGACCCCGCCCTTGGGGTGGAAGACCACCAGGCCCGAGCCGATCTCGTCGGGGAAGCTGAAGAGGTCGAGGTCGCGGCCGAGCTTGCGGTGGTCGCGCCGTTCGGCCTCCTCGAGGCGGTGCAGGTGGTCCTCGAGCGCCTCCTTGGACTCCCACGCGGTGCCGTAGATGCGCTGGAGCTGCTTGTTCTTCTCGTCGCCGCGCCAGTACGCCGCGGCCGACCGCATCAGCTTGAAGGCCGGGATCCGCTTGGTCGTGGGCAGGTGCGGGCCGCGGCACAGGTCGCTCCACGCGACGTCGCCGTTGCGGCGGACGTTGTCGTAGATGGTGAGCTCACCGGCGCCGACCTCGACGCTGGCCCCTTCGGCGGCGTCGTCAGACTTCCCGGAGCCCTTGAGGCCGATCAGCTCGATCTTGTAGGGCTCGTCCGCCAGCTCGGCGATCGCGTCGGCGTCGGTGGTGACCCGGCGCTCGAAGCGCTGGCCCTCCTTGATGATCTTGCGCATCACGGTCTCGATCTTGGCGAGGTCGTCTGGGACGAACGGCGTCTCGACGTCGAAGTCGTAGTAGAAGCCGTTCTCGACCGGGGGACCGATGCCGAGCTTCGCCTCCGGCCAGATCTGCTGGACCGCCTGGGCCATCACGTGCGCGGTGGAATGGCGCAGGATGTCGCGGCCGTCCTTGCTGTCGATCGCCACGCCCTCGACCTCGTCACCGTCGCCGAGCTCGTAGGCGAGATCCTTGAGCTGACCGTCGACGCGGGCGGCGATCACCGACGGGTCGTCGGCGAACAGCTCCCACGCCTTGGTGCCCACCGTGACCGTCCGCTCCTCACGCGCATCGGCGCGGGCAACGGCGATCTTCAGGTCGGACACAGCGTCTCCTCGGGTGGTGCGGTGGACGGACCCGTCGATCGTATCGAGGGGCCGTCCGGCCCCGCGCCCCGGTTTCGGTGCGCCTAGTCCTTGTCGAGCCGGACCTTGCCGATCCGCCCGATCGGCGAGGCGCACGCGTCACCCCAGGTGGGGACGACGCCGCCGTAGCAGCCGCGGTAGCCGACCTCGTAGCCCTTGGCGGACCCGTCGACCCGCAGGTAGCAGTCGTCCTCGCACTCGATGCCGTTGATCGAGAAGGCACCCGCCCGGTTGGTGTAGTCGACGCCCTCGGTCTGCCAGCCGTCGTTGTAGCTGCGCGCGGCCACCTTGATGCCACGCAGCGGCTTCTTCGTCACCGAGTCGACGATCGTGCCGCGGATGAAGGCCGGGTTGGCCCAGATCTTGCCGAGGCTCGCGTGTGGCCCGTAGGTCGCGGCGTAGCCGACCGACGGCTGCACGAAGAGCGGGTCACCGCCGACGAAGCCACCCTGGTACTCGCCGGCCACGACCTGGACGTAGTACTCGTCGTCCGGCGACGGCCCGGCGTCGAGCGCGAACTTGCCGCTGGAGTCGGTGGTGTCGGACGCGACGATCGCGCCCGGTCCGCCGGAGTCGGTCAGGGCACGCAGGCGGACGGTCGCTCCCACCACCGGCGGCTTCGCCCCGGTGATGTCAACGATCTTGCCGGTCACCGGCGAGATCGCCTGGGCGGCCGGGCCGCCGGCGAGCGTGGTGAGCCCCGCGGCCAGCGCGAGGACGGAGAGGCAGGCGAGGAGACGACGCATGGCGACCACCGGTTCTGGGACGTGTCGGGTGCGGCTCAGCGTAGACCCGCGAGCACCCCGAGATGGCCCGAACAGGGCAGGGTCAGCCCTGGGGTGCTGCCCCTCGGGCGTCACATGTCGCGGTAGCGCTTCGCCTGGTCGAGCTTCTCCCGCAGCAGCCCGGCGTCCACCCGGCGCGCGCGCTCGGGGGGCCAGGTCCCGGCGTCACCGTCGACGTAGAGGCCGGCGTACGCAGCGGTGTCGCGCTGGAAGCGCCAGCCCTCGGCGAGCGGGCCCACGTCGTAGGCGTCGTAGCCGATCTCGTCGAGGAACGACGCGACCGTGGCCTTGGCGCCGGCGTCGTCACCGGCGATCGCCAGGACGCTGCGCTCCGGGTCGCCGGCCGGACGGGCCAGGTCGAGCAGGAACTGGAAGTAGATGTTGTTGAAGGCCTTCACCACGTGCGACTGCGGCAAGTGGGCGGCGACCAGCTCGGACGTGGTGGTCGTCTCGTCCTCCAGAGCCTGGATCGTCCCGTCGCGCTGGGGGTAGTAGTTGCAGGTGTCGATGACGACCTTGCCGCGCAGCGGCGCGACCGGGACGTCCTCGACGTTCCTCAGTGGGATCGTCACGACGACCAGGTCGCCGGCGGCCGCCGCCTCCTCCGCCGTCGCGGCCCGGGCGTGGTCGCCGAGCTCCGCGACGAGGCCGGCGAGGGTCTCGGGGCCCCTGCTGTTGCTGAGGACGACGTCGTGGCCCGCAGCTACCGCGAGCCGGGCGACGGTGCTGCCGATGTGGCCGCTTCCGATGAGTCCGATGGTGGTCATGTCCGGGCCAACGGCCGGACCGGCGGGTCCATTCCGGGGGCGGTGTGCCCGGAAGGCGTGGGAGGATCGCCGGTGCCCGGCCGTCCGGCCCGGCAGGACGGCTGGACGCCGTGGGAGGTGGGCGGTGATCGCCGAGGCGCGGCTCTCCGACGGCACCCCCGCGCTGATCTGGCCGCTGGGCCCGCAGGACCGCGAGGCGGTGCGCGAGGGGTTCGAGCACCTCTCCCCCGACGCTCGCTACCACCGGTTCCTCGCCAACGTGCCGCACCTGAGCGACACCTTCCTGGACCATCTGGTGGGCGAGGTCGACGGGGTCGACCACGTGGCGCTGGCGCTCGTGGTGATCGACGAGGACCACCTGGGCGTCCCGGTCGGCGTCGCGCGGACGATCCGCTACCGCGACCGGCCCACGTCCGCCGACGTCGCGGTCACGGTGCTCGACGAGTGGCACGGCCGCGGAGTGGCCACCGCCGTGCTCGACGAGCTGATGCGGCAGCGGCCACTCGGTGTGACCGAGCTGGCCACGACCATCACCGCGGACAACGAGGCGTCGCTGGCGATGCTGCGCCGCCTCGGCCGCACCACCACCACCCCGGCGGGGATCAACCGGCTCGACGTGGTGGTGGACCTGACGACCCCGCACGTCGACGACGACGCGGAGGATGTGGAGGGGAACGACTGAGGGCCGCACGCTCGGCGTACGACCCTCGACTGCACTTCTGGGTGGGCGATACTGGGTTCGAACCAGTGACCTCTTCGGTGTGAACGAAGCGCGCTACCACTGCGCCAATCGCCCAGGTGCGTCGCAGACCCTAGCCTAACGACCGGGCGGTTTCACAAACGAGTCGGCGTCATGGGGGCCGGCCGGCACCGTCTCCTCGGCGTGAGCCAGCAGCCAGCCTCCCGGGTGGTGTCCCAGGACGTGGCCCTCCAGGTGCTCGACGCCTGGGGACGCGCCGTGGACCTGCCGACGCGGCTCGCCTACGACGCGGCCGACCCGTGGGCGGTCACCGTGACGTTCAGCTCCTCCGGTGCCGGCGAGCCGGTGGTGTGGACCGTCGGCCGCGACCTGCTGCTGCGAGGCCTCACGGAGCCGGCCGGCGAGGGTGACGTCCAGCTGTTCCCCAGCGTCGACGAGGCCTGCCGGGCGGCGGTGGTGATGGAGCTGTCCTCTCCGGGCGGCCGGCTGGTCACGCAGCTGCGGTCGGCCGACCTCTACCGCTTCCTGGCGCGCTCGATCGCCCTGGTGCCCCTGGGCGCCGAGGTGATGGACCTCGACCTGCTGGTCGACGCACTCGTCGGCGGGACCGACGCCTGACGGCCTACCAGCCGAGCAGCTCCTTCTCGCGCCGGATCCACATCTCGCGGACCGCCGTCGTCACGGGCCCCGGGGCTTCGAGCTCGCGGTCGTCCCAGCGGGACACCGCCTGGGCGTCGCGGGTCGTGGAGGCCAGGAACACCTCGCTCGCCTCGTGGACAACCTCGATCGGCTCGTCGACCTCGCGACCGCCGTACCACTCCAGGATCAGCGCGCGCGTCACGCCGGCCAGGCAGCCGCTGGCCAGCGTCGGGGTGCGCAGCTCGCCGTCGACGACGTAGAAGACGTTCGACCCGGTGCCCTCGCACAGGTGCCCGGCCAGGTTGGCGAAGACCGCCTCGGTGGCCCCGTGCTCCCGGGCCCGGGCGAGCGCCACGACGTTCTCGGCGTACGACGTGGTCTTCAGGCCGGCCAGCGCCCCGCGCTCGTTGCGCGGCCACGGCACGGTGGCGACGGTCGTCGTGTCCGGCCACGGGGTCATCGCGTCGGCCACGACGATCAGCGTCGGGCCGGCGTCGCCCCGGCCCGAGCCCAGGGGGGCAGGGCCGCCGGTGACGGTGATCCGCAGCCGGCCCAGCGGCAGGTCCTGCCCGTCGAGCACGGCGGTGATGCCGCGTCGCACCGCTGCCTCGTCGACCGCCGGGAGGCCCAGCCCCTGAGCGGATCGCTGCAGCCGCTCCAGGTGGCGGTCCAGCGCGAACGGGAGCCCGTCGACGATCTTGACGGCCTCGAAGACGCCGTCACCGACGGTCAGCCCGTGGTCGCTGACGGGCACCGCGGGGGCGCCGGCGTCGGCCAGCAGGGCACCGTCGATCCACGCACGCATGGGCCTCACCCTAGGGCCGTGGTGCACCTCAGCAGGCGGGCAGGAGGGCACCAACACGCCAGGCAGAGGCGGATTTTGCGCGCCCTGGGGCATCGGCTACTGTTCTCACGCACGCCGCCCGGGAGACCGGTCGGAGCGCAAGCGGACGTAGCTCAGTTGGTAGAGCGCAACCTTGCCAAGGTTGAGGTCGCGAGTTCGAGCCTCGTCGTCCGCTCGGAGAGGTCTCCATGCCGAAACTTCCTTCGGGGAGTGCCTCCGCGGTGGGTTGGCCGAGAGGCGAGGCAACGGACTGCAAATCCGTGTACACGGGTTCAAATCCCGTACCCACCTCCAACCAGCTCTCCACCTAACTCCAGACCCGGGCGATTGGCGCAGTGGTAGCGCGCTTCCTTGACACGGAAGAGGTCACTGGTTCAAACCCAGTATCGCCCACCAGATCGAAAACGGCCCCTCACCTGCGGAAACGCAAGTCAGGGGCCGTTTGGTTTTGGCGTCGCGTGTCGGCTACGTGTCGGACGGCTCCCTCTACCGAGAGGAACCGACCGTGACCACAGTCATCCTTCCAAGGAACGTGCGGCCCGAGATCGTCTGCCCGTCATGGTGCACTGTCTCGACCGAAGACCACATCGCAGAACTCGCGAACCTGGAGGGGTACGCCATCCATTGGAGCTCCTCGAGCGGAGGAGTCGAGCACTCGAGCATGACCTATACCGATGGCTCCCCCGGCCCTGAGCCCGGGCAGGTGTATTGCGATGGATGGACGAAGGACCTGACGCTCACTGAGGCCGAGCAGCTTGCCCACGCCATCCTCGCGGCCGTGAAAGAGGCGCGGGGAGCCAACTAGCACTTGCTCGACGAGGGCGACGCCCTGCGCGTTGTCCGGCCGCCGTGGTTGTCAGACTGCGGCTGGGCGACCCTCGCCCAGGGTGTCGAGGCGCACCGCGCCGTTACGGCCCCGCCAACCGGCCCGGGCGACGTCCGGCGGTGATCGCTCGGGTCACGTTCCCGAGCTCCCTGGCCACGTCGCTGAGTGAGCCACGCTCCCGGATTGCGACCTCCTCGAGGTTTCGGAGATCGATCTCGTACTCGTTTGGCCGCACAGGGCCGTGAGGCCCATCGCACTCAATCCGAACGTGGTGAGGCTCGCTCTCGGCTTCGATGAGTGCAGGGCCAACGCCGATCTCCCAGCGCAGCTCGTGCCCGGGTGCGATCGACGCGAGACCGTCACGGAGTCGCCGTTGAGCCGGCCCGATACGCATGATGTCGCGCGGATCGACGAGCGGTGGATCGACCGTGACTCTGACATTGGTGGCGACCGTCGGGCCCGCGTTGCCGATGACGAGCTCGAGGATGAGCCCACCGCCCGGCTGTACGCGGACACCGGCCCACACGTAGGGCTGAGCGGCCGCCTCTGCGATCTCGCGCTGCAGGTCCGTCTGGCGCTTCATCTCGCGGACCTGGAGTAGCACGAAGAGGGCAGACACCACTGCGGCCACGGCGGCGGCAAGCGAGATCGCGCTGGTCACACTGCTCACACTCTCAGACTCGCGTACGTTGCAGGTCATGCCTGACTGGTTCGACGACGTTGGGGCCGGGACCTGGCCTGACTGGTTCGCTGCCGTTGGAACCGTTGGCACGCTGGCGGTGGCCGTCATGGTCCTCTGGCGAGAGACCGGCGACCGGAGGCGGCGGGATCGAGCGGCTCAGCGTGAGCAGGCTCGCCGTGTGCGGCTCCGATGGCACCACGAGGTGAGCGAGGTACGAGTCGCTGGGGCCTTCCGCGAGGGCGTCCTCGTGCATGAGCGGTGGGTGGTGGAGAACGGTTCGGATGAACCGATCTTCGACGTCGATATGACCCATGCCGTCAAGATCAACGCTCACGCGGTGCTCGCGGACGGGGAGCAGTCCTCCGTGACCGAGTCGTGGCCCCTGATCGGTGCAGATCATCATGAGTCGTTCCATCACACGTTCAACCTCGTCGGCGAACCGGTGGGTTCCACTGCAGCGCCGGACTGGACGACGACTACCCACGTGAGATTCACGGACCTACATGATCAGCGGTGGGAGCGCGACTCGGATGGACGCCTGCGCCTCGTGTCGGAGCCGTCCCGCGCGCGATGGTGGCGCCGCCGAACCCGAGCCGAGGGTTCCGCCCGCTAGGTTGCCTGGCTATGGCGATCTCGGGACTTAACCATCTCCGAAGCGTGGTGCTGCTCCTCGAGCTCGACGAGGCGACGGCGATCACGTCGGTCGGGCTACGCAACCTCCGGGACCTGCACCATGTCTCAGAGGAGGCAGCCGCGGTTCTCACGCTCCTGTCGATCGGCTCCGAGAAGATGCTCAAGATGGCGCTGGGTCTCGCCGAGCTGGACGATGGGCACCCGTGGCCCGCCACGGCCCAGATGAAGCGTTGGGGCCACAACATCGGGGAGCTCGACGGCCTTGCCCGGGCGCGATACGAGCGGCAGATCGACCGCAGCACCGCGCCCGGGTACATCCGCGAGCTGCTCGACCAGTGCGCCGACGATCGCACCCTCAGGGCCTTGCTCGAGATCCTGACCGCCTGGGGGTTACAGGCCAGGTTCCATCGCCTGGACGAGCTCGCCGGCAGTCCCCAGCCGGAGGAGTCTCCGCAGGCGCTGTGGGACGAGATGGAGACCGACGTCCTCAGCGATGCACCCGAGCTACTCCGCCGGCTCGGCGACCCGGCCGCGTACGACGAGACACGCGCGAAGGTGAACGAACTCATCGGCGACAGCTTCCGTCGTTGGTGGAACCTGCACGCGCGCGCTTGGATGACCGGCGTGCTTGGCCCCGAGGTCCAAGGCCACGGGGGGACCCTGCTGCGCGCCATCAAGGCCTGACCTCTCCCGCGCAGGGGGGAACCGTGCGCGGCGAAGGCCGCAAGTGTGCGCTCCTATGTCCGCCCAGCCCCCCAGGGCGAGGGGTGGCCCCTCTCCCCCGAGCCCGGCTAGTGGGTGAACTCGAGGTCCTAGTGGTCAAGGGAGGCGAGAGGTTTCGGCGGCGCGACATCGTGCAGTTGGCCGCGCCGCCCGCGCGTTTCGTGTAGCGGACGCTACGTGAGCAGCGTGGGTCCGTTGCCGCCTCCGGCCGGTTCCCCACGAGTGCTCAAGGCACGGCGGAAAGCGTCCGCTGCTTCCGCCTCCTTGGCTCGGATCATCGGCTCCTCAGCTCCCTGAGTCACCAGGTGGTCCAGCTGGCGGAGAGCGGTGGCTAGGTCTCGCAGTGGGTGGTTGCTCATGTTCTGAGCGTTGCATCGCCGTCAAGCCAGTGTGCCTGTCGGTGATCTGAAATCGGGGAACCGTAGGGGCCCCAAGTTGAGGAACCGTAGGGAACCGATCTTGGCTAACGACCGTGGCGGACTCGCTGGAACCTGCGATCGGCGGCGATCTCGTTCCTTGCTGCAACGGTGGCGATGCCTTCGACGTCTGCGGGCCCGAAGCTCGTCTTGAGCGTTCCGGTGATGCGGAGCGCGTCGATGTCGACCGTGACCGATCCGTGCGACGTACTGGGCTGCGGGGGAGGGACGTAGCGGGGGTGGCCGGCGAACCCGCCGTTGGCGAGCATTCCCTTCACGGCGGCCCGGTCGTAGCCGGCGTTGATGGCGGCGATGACGTCGCGGAACATGTCGGTCTCACCGTGCCGGTTCGTTGTGACGCCCTCGCCGTCGGCGAGGAGGTAGTGCCAGCGGTCGGCGTACGGGAGGCCGGTTTTCGGCACGAACGTGCCGTCGGCGCCCTGCCCATCGGGGTTGCCAGGGAGCGCGGCTGGCTTGCTGATCCGGTTGACCTGGGTGACGTAGTACGTGGTCGACCACTGCCGTGGGATGGAGGTGACCTCCTGCTTGATCCGCTTCAGCTCCGCGAGAGCGGCGTCTCCTCCGGTCATCGCGATCTGCACAACGCGTTGGCGCGGGATGTCGTAGATCGAGTGGGCCAGTTCGCGAGCTCGGTCGATCGGTACGCCCATGGCGACCGCGGTGTCGATATAGGCGGAGCGGGCGGCCCGGAACTTCGCGGTGTTGTTCTGCACTGCTGCCGACTGGTTGTTCCACGCCGCTGCGAGCTCGGAGAGGGCCTGCCTGTTCTGGATGGCTGCGTCGCTGCTACCACGGATTCCGGCATCGTTCTTGCCTGCCTGCGCCCGTGCGGACTTGAGCGCGCTGCGGTATCGCGTCTCGGCATCGAAGGCAGAGAGGGCGGCGTCTCGCTGTTCGTTCATCGCGGCGACGAGCCCGTTGACCTCGGAGGTGGTGAGCCCGGCCGCGATCCCGGCTCGGCCGACCGCTCCTGTATAGGTATCGACCGCGCGGGCGGCCGCCATGGTGGTGGAGTCGATCTGCTTCGCCAGTGCGGCGCGGGCGGCCTCGGCCTTGCTGAGCGAGCCGGTGGCGAGTTCGTTGGTGCCAGCAATCAGCGCGGATGAGTTCTCCGCGAAGTTGCTGAAAGGGTTGGCCGAGAAGTGAACGGTGAGCTTGTCCTTCGTAGCCGCGATCTGGGTGTCGAGGGCGTCGAGCTGGGCTCGCATCTGGTCGACGTTGGTCGACCCCATGGCCCGGTTTGCGCCGGCGACGGCGTCCTCGAGGTTGTTGTTCGCGGCCGCGAGATCCATGGTGAGGCCGACGCCTGCGCCGACTGCGGCGCCCCATGGCCCGGCGAGGGTGCCCATGAGGGCGAGCGATGTGGTGTTCGCTAGTCCCATCTGGTCGCTGAGTCCAGAGGTGGCGAGCGCGAGACCGCCGACGACGGCGGCGCCCTTCCCGATGGGCGCAAGGGTCGCCTTGACCCGCTCCCCGGCGGCCGCAGTCCGCGCGAGCTCCCGCTCGGTGCGGGCACCAGCGGTCGTCGCGGTGGTCGCCATGATGCTCAAGTCGGCGGTGAGCTGCCGGACCCCGCCGGCGCTGCGCTTCGCGGTCGACCCGACCTTGGCGAGCGGGCCCCCGTCGGCGCCGCGCATGAAGGACAGCAGCGCCGACCCGTTCGCGGCCTCGAACAGAGCGACCGCGCGGGCGATGGCGGAGAACCCGGCAGCGGCTCCGATCAGCACCGGCCCGATCGGTGACGAAGCGATCGCAGCGATCACGTTCGCGAGCGCCGTGATGATGGGGAGGCTGACCTCACCGACGGGGGCGGCTGCCTCCACGATGGCAAGCATCGCCTGGGCGAGCGCACCGAGGGTGTCCCACACCTTCGGGCCGGTCTCCTCCACGTAGGCCGCGAAGTGCTGGAACCCCTGGCTCGACTCGAGGGTGGCCGACCAGGCGGCGAAGTCGCGGCTCATCGCAAGCAGCCCGTCGGAGAACCCGAGCGACATGGGCCCGAACGCCTGCATCATGTTCGCGATCCCGAGAACGACGTTGCCCATGGTCCGCGACAGGTCGAGCAGCAGCGGCCGCGCGTCGGACTCGATGTAGGAGAAGAACGCGTCCCACTCGGGCCCGCCGAGCGACTGGCCGGCTTCCCGGGACAGCTGCCCCAGGGTCGACGAGATCGTCGCGATGACCCGCTCCACATCGGGGAGCCGGGTCAGCATCATGTTGATGCCGTCCTCGACCCCGGGCAGCATCCCGGCCTGGGCGACGTCCTGCAGCCCTTGAAGCTGGGGGCGCAACTCGGAGATGTAGTGCACGAAGTCCCGGCCGGCCGGGCCGAGCGCGTCGAGCGTCTCCTGCATCTTCTGCAGGTGCGCCTCGGTGGGCTGCAGCTGGTAGTCGCGGACGGCCTTGACGGCGTCCCCGACCCCCCAGAACGCGAGCGCGGTGACGCCAGCGGCGGCCGCGGCGGCACCGAGCTCGGCGGTGAGGCCGGCCACCACGGGGATCGCCTGCGCGCCGAGCGGCACGAGCGCCGGCCCAATCGCGAGCGCCGACTGGATCAGCATGGTGGTCCGGTCGTTGCTCGTCTCGAGCGACGACGACAGCCGACGGGACGAGTCGTCGGCGTCGTCGAGGTTGTGCCCGAGCGTCTTGGCCGCGGCCGCGGACCCGAGGAGGGCCCGGTTCAGGTCGCCGTTGTCACCTCGGAGACGGACCAGGACGGACTTAGTGGGCATGGCTGTGGTCCTTTCGCGCTGAGGCTGGCCGGGGAGGTGCCGGCCTCGCCCTCGAGGGGATGGTCGGGGCGGAGGCGGAGGGCCTGCGCGGCGCCCTGGGCGAAAGTGGGGGAACCGTACAGAACTGTTTTTGCAGCGTCCATCGGTCATGGTCTTGGACCCCGGGAGGGGGGTGGTCCCCCACCCGCGGGGAGGCAGCTGGAGCCGTCACGACTCGCTCTCCCGGCCGTTCGCATCGGCAGCCGCGCGCAGCGCCGCCGCCGCCTTCTCATCCCCGCGAGCGGCCATCTGACGCAGCCTGACGCGTTGCATCTCGGTAGCCGCGGCGTACAGGCCACGGCCACCGGTGCGCGCGTCGTCTCGTGCGGTCTGTCGCGCTGCGATGGTTGCCGCCACCGTGCGGCGCTTCCCACTCACTCGAGCCCCTCAGCGGCCGCGCGGCTTCGGGGCCTGAGGTTGGCGCTCCGAACGTGAGGATCCATCCACTCGCTCCGCCCGTCGTTCGGCCGCTGCTCGAGAGCGCGCGCCGCTCGAAGTCTCGCTTGCGCCTTCTCGAACTCGGCTGCGGTCGGCATCCACAGCCGTACACCAGTGCTGACGGCCCACGCGAGGAACTCAGCCGAGCCGGCCACCTGTTCGAACTCCTGGCGCGAGTCCCGATCGGAGTTGGACGGCCACGGCGGCCGGATCGGGCGCGAGTTCAGACCGGTGCGGCGGTCGACCAGATAGCCGTGACTGCGCCAGGCGGGCCAGTCTTCGAAGAACTCGTTGACCGGGTCAGCGAACACGGCAGCTTCACTGAACTGGATGTGATTGGTGCTGTCGCGGAGCATCTTGAAGTGTCGGCGTCGCATCTGTTGGTACGCGGATGCGAGAGCACCGAAGTGCTCGTAATCGTCGGCTCGCTTCGAACTGAGCGCCGATGCAGCGTCGGAGAGCTCGTGGAGCGGCTCTAGGTCTTGCACCTCGGTGAGGAGCAGATTCAGCGCCTCGGCGTATCCCTCGATGAACGTCGTGTCGCTGATGAGACTGTCGCGCTGTTGCTTTGCTCGGCTCTGCGCGTGACGGATGCCGTTCGCGGCCACGGTGAACGCAGCTAGGTCCGTCTGCACTTCCCGAGCGAGGTCTAGCGTCTCTTCGGGACTGACGGCTCCGATCATCGCGCGTTCGACCAGCCGGTTCGCCAGCTCGAGCTCGGCGTGCTGTGCGGTGAACCCGACATCCGGAGGCTGTAGCCCGGCTAGCCTCTCGACCGCACGGCAGGCGTCCCGGTAGCCCGGTGTGGTCTCGCGGATCGTGGCGTCGACGCCGCGCGGGTAGCGCTCGGCGAATGTGGTCATGGTCGGCTCCGTTCGTGGTCGCGGGGTCCCGCTCATGTCGCGGTCGTTTCAGTCGTGGTGCAGGTCGTGGTGAGCCCGAACAAGTGCTCGGCGAGCCGCACGCCGGCGGCGAACGTGTGCAGGCAGTCGGTGGTGTCCATCGGTCCGCACGCCTTGCAGCGCCAGCGCGCGGGGCGCTCCGGGCACCAGCGCACAGCGATGCAGCCCACGTCGGGATCAGTGACGAGCACCAGCCAGTCGCGGCGGTCGAGCCTCTCGATACCGGGGATGCGAGTAGGCAGAACCTCAGTCATCGCGTCCCCCGCCCATCCCGGAGCGGCCGGTCCAGGATGATGCTGGACCGGATGCCAGCGATCACGAGCGCTCGGGCGTACTCCTCGAATTCGTCGACGCTCGTCGACGGTGCACGAGCTGTGAACGCCGCTGCCTGCCGAACTCGGCGGTTGTTTCGTCGTGGCATGGGTCAGGCGGTCCCTTCGGTGGTGCTCCCGAGACGTCGGGGTGTCGGCTGGCTTGTCGTCGCCGCGGTTCCGTCGCCGTCTCGGGAGGTCGGTGGGTTGTGGTCGCACGCTTCGCAGCAGGGACCGCGGTTGATCGCGGTTAGCTGGGCGCAGGACTGCCAGGGGGCGCTGCAGGTGCGGCACGCGACGTGAACCAGGTGCGGCCGGCAGCGCGGGCAAGGGATCGGTCGTTCATCACGGTCCAGCCCCAGCCAGCCGCTGCGGCAACTGTCGACGTGAGCGCGGTCAGCAGCGGCGGCGACCTGGGCGCGTCGGGCGGCCGCGGCTGCCTCCGCTTCTGCGTGTGCAGCCTCGGCCTCACGCAGCTCGCGGGCGTCGGTCGAGTCGGTTGGGATTGTTCGCACTGGTGTCACCCCACGTTCGGCGGCAGGGCCGCATGCGCGTCGGCGGTCAGTCGGTATAGGCGGCGCGCGAGGAACTGCACGCGCTCGACGGGGATCAGTAAGGCTCCCTCGTCGGCGAGCGTCGCAACGAGGAGTGAGGCAACGCGCTCAGCATCAGCGAGACCATCGCGGAACGTCTCCGGCGGGATCCAGAGGTCTTCCTCGGCTGCATCGTTGTGAACGAACTCCCTCACGCCGTCGCCTCCCCCGTGCCAGCGGCGCATGCCTCACAGCACGTCCCGTCGCTGGCGATCAAGACGCCGTGATCGCAACGCCGACGCTTAGGCTTCGTCAGCCTGCGAGCCTCGCGCCGCCCGGCCCAGCGGTCGACGTCCTCAACGGTGAAGCGAGATACGTAGCGCGATAGGTCGTCGGGATGCTTCGTCGCGGCAACAACTGCCACACACTGCGCGGCTGCGGACTCGTCGATCCCGCGTGCCGCGAGCTCGAAGACTGCCCGCTGCTGGTCGGCCGGCAGAACGCTCGCGCGGGTCGACTGATCTGTTGAGGGATGAGAGGACTGATCTGCCCTGCCTCGCGGACTGCTGGTGTCGGGAGGCAGGGGGCTGGTGTCGGGAGACGGACTGCTGACCTCGCCCTGCAGTCCGGCAGACAGGGGGCTGAGTGCCTCAGCAGTCTGCGAGACGGACGGATGTGGATAACCTGCCCCCTGCCTCCCGGGGGGCAGAACACTCTCAGCCGTCCGCGACACGGACTGCTGTGCGGTCGGGATGCGCAGCCAATACCTCGGCGACCGCTGCTGCCGAGTCGCTTCCTTGAGCTCGAGCCAGCCAGCGGACCTCAGCCCGTCGATCGCACGCGCGATCGCGTCCCGCGAGAGGCCAGTGCAGTCCTGAAGCCGCGGATAAGTCACCCACGCGTAGTCACGGTCAGCGGCATGCTCGGCGTACGCCAGAGCGATGAGCCGCTCGAGCGGGCGAAGCTCGCTTTCCCAGACTGCCGACCGGAAGCCATCGCGCGGCCACCGATACTTGTCAGCAGCCCCTTCCACCGGCGGCACCCCCCGTCGGGATCGGGCGCAGCAACTGGTCAAGCTCGTCGAGGTCGATGCGGATGAGTCGCGAGCCCATGCGGTAGCCAGTCAGGCTGCCATCGGAGATCCGCCGTCGGATCGTCTTTGGCGAGCAGGAGGCGTACTCGGCCGCAGCCGCGATGGTCGACAGCCGGCGGCGACTGCTTGTGACGGCCATACGTGAACTCCCTCAGGAACACGAACGCCGAGCAGCGCGTAACACCTCGGTCGGGAGGTGCAATCGCGTGCTCGGCGGGCCTTGTCGGTTCCTGCCGTTCGCCGTCGATCTGGCGGTGCCCTTTGTCAGGTCGGTCTAGATAGACCGCCACCGGATCCGTAGCGCAGTCTTCGCGGTTCTCTGGCTAGCGTCGGAGTTCTTCAGCTTGTTGGTCAAGAGTGACTATAGCCGGACCGACGGGGACTCAGGATCAAAGTCGGGTCGGCGTGTCGGCCGTCGCGCGAGAGGCAGCGGGGCACGCAGTTGGCCTTCCTCCAGGGTCGGTGTTGTCCACAGTTAGGAGTGTGCACCCATACGGTGTCGTGCATGCTGGCTGACGCAGGGGCCGCGGGCGGTTCAAGCCCATTCACTGCCTCGTTGATCGTGTCGATCATCGCTCTGACCGTCTCGGCTGCGGTCGCAGGTTGGAACGTGCTCAAGTACGTGCTGGACGGCGGTCGCGTTCGCGTCCGACTAGAGCGCGGCTATCTGGATGACGTGGCGCTGTTCAGTACCCCGTATCGCCTTAGCAAGAACGGTCCTTCGAAGGGCCTGCGCGTGCCGTCACCCAAGCACCTCGAGGTGGGCGTTGTCAGAGTCGAAAACCTCGGGCGAACAGCGGTGACCGTGTTCGACCCATCCTTCGACCTAGGGGGTCGGTGGAACTGGAAACGCATGCGGTTCGGACGCTGGACGGTGGCACCGATTGCGCTCAAGTTCAAGGACTCCGAACTTGAGTCGACAGTTCGAATCGACCCGTTCGACTTCAGGACATTCATCCTTGATGCGGAACCGGCTATCCAATCTGAGGGCCCACACGGCGCCGGTAAGCCGAAGCGCCTTCGCGCCTCGGTCGGTGTGGCCGGGAAGCGTTTCCGGCGGCGGTCAAGTTGGTGGCAGGGCTGGCCGGTGCCTGCGGGTGCGCGAGCGCTCGGCGATCCTCCTTCAGTGGAGGTGGTCACCTACCGCGAGATTGTTCGCTGGCAGAACCGACGCGAGCCCACTGAAGGCAGATTCGTGGCCGGCTACGCGGCCAGCAGGATCCGTGAGTCATGGGACAACGACGAGGTCTTGGATCTCGATCGGATCATCGAGCGGCTCCAGGCCGCATGGATCTCTCCTGCCGGCGACGAACCAGAAACGGGCCCCGCCATCAGCATCAGCCTTGCGTTGGTACAGCACAAGTTCATCGATCTCGGCGGGAAGAAGATCACGGCTCCGACCGGAGCGTAGTCACACCTCAAGCGACGGCTCGACAAGCTCAGAGAGACGCCTGGCGATCTCGCGGTCACGTTCCTGCGCAGCGTGCTGATACCGCATGGCGGCGCCCGGTGTGGAATGACCCAGCCGGCCCATGAGCTCCGCAAGCGTGGCGCCGGTCTGGGCTGCCAGAACTGCCCCGGTGTGCCTGAGGTCGTGCCACCTCAGGTCCGGCCGGCCCGCGACGACCCTGGCGGCGTAGAACCCATATCCGGCGCGGGTCTTGGTCGGTGCCTTGCCGTAGAGCGTCGAGGGTGCGAGGTGTCCCCCATCGATCCCTGGGAAGAGGAGCGCCTCTTTGCCGAACTCGACGTGATCGGCGATGTGCGCTTTGAGCGGGGCGATCAGGTGGGGCGGGATGGCGACGTCGCGAATCCCGGCGTCGGTCTTCGGCTTCCCGACGATCGTGCCGCCGTCGACTCGAGCGACACCACGGCGGACGTGGATAACGCCGGACCTGAGGTCGACGTCCCGGCGCCGCAGCTCGGCGAGCTCCCCGAAGCGCAGGGCGCACCATGCCGCGAGCAGGGTCATCATGCGGTGACGCTCGGGCATCGCAGAGACGAGGGTCGCTAACTCGTCGAGGGTCAGCGGTTTGACCTTGTGCACCCGCTTGGCCGAACCCCCGGCGCGTATGTGGCAGGGGTTGCTCGGGATCAGACCGTCGTCCGTGGCCGTTCCTAGGATCGTCCGCAGAAGCCCGTAGGCGTGCGCCCGAAGGGTCGGCTTCGACGGTCCGGTCAGCGCGTGCCAGGCGCGTACGCCCTCCGGCGTGATGTCGACCAGGGGCACGGCCTCGAAGGTCGGATAGAGGATCCGATCGAGCAGACTGCGGTAGTGCTCCCGCGTCCGCGGCCGAAGATCACGGTCTCGAAGCCACGCCTCGGCATAGGTGCCGAAAGTCAGTCGGTTGCGGCCCGCGTCGCGCCGCGCCAGGGGCGGCGACCAGGAGCCGGCCGAGATCAAGCGCCGTTCGTCGGTCAGCCACGCCTCGGCGTCCTGCCGGGTCTCGAACGTCGTCGGACCGTTGTGCAGATCCCCATCGGGCCCGGTGTAGCGCGCCCGGAATCGCCCGCTCGGAAGTTTCGTGATCTGCCCGAAGCTGCGTCGTCCTGGGGCCTTCGCCATGCCGCGCGTCCGCCTGTCGTGTCGTCTACGTGTCGGATGAAAGTCTAGGCGTGGTCGCTTGTGTCCACCTATCCAACACGCTACTGTGCGACGAAAGCGCAGGTAGAGAGCCATTTCGGCTGGTCAAACCCAGTTTCGCCGGATCACTGGCGTACTGGTTCAAACCCAGTATCGCCCACCAGATAACCGCAGGTCAGAGGCCCTTTCGAGGGTCTCTTTCCAATTCGGGGAACATTCGGGGAACAACGAACCGGCCCTTCTGACCGGGTCTGACCGCTCCCTGGTGGTTGAGGTGCGAGAGAAGCGAGCCTCGAAACACGACAGTCAGGCCGGTGGGAAGGCCGCAGCAATCCGGTCGCGGACGGCGGTGACGTCGACCTCTCCGGTCGCTTCGTCGAGGATCTTGCTCAGCCTCTTGGGCCAGACGACCCGTACGCCGCGGACGGAGAATGCTCCCCCGACCAGGGGCCAGTCCGCATCGATGAAGCAGAGCACGCCAGACACATCGATGGTCTCGTCGGCAAGCGCGGCACGCACGTGCTCGACCTGGCCGAGCACACCGTCGACCAGCGTGGTGCGATCTCTCCCCCCGACCGTCAGTTTCTCCACTCGCGGCCGCAGGATGCCGCCCTCGACTCGCGACTCAGGTCGCTTGTCGACGTAGCGCTTCGCGTCGACCACAAACACCCCGGCACGCGTCACGACGATATGGTCGATGTTGGCCCTCGTCCTAGGGATGCACCGATCGTGCAGGACTGCGATCGAGTCCAACGTGTGCTTGTCGAGCCTTGCGCCCAGCGCGGCCTCTCCCTTGGCGCCCGACGCCCACGCCTTCGTGCTCTGCGGATCGTCGGACACCGCAAGAATCAGACCTCCGAGCCTCGGATGTTTGGTCCGGATCTGCTCTTCGCGCCTCGTCTTGCGCCGCTCGTACTCTCGCAGCGCCGAGGCGCCGGCAGCCCCACTCTCCTGGGAGGCCGACTTCGGCTCTACCCCGAGCTCGCCCAGCGCCTCCTCTGCGACTTCAGGCTCGGTCGGGCACTCCGCGCACCGGACCGTCTTGGAGGCGCGCTCGTAGATGGCCTCCTGGCGTGCGACCAGCTCAGCACCGCAAATACGACAGACGCCCGGATAGCAGAGTTTCATCCGCCTCTCGTTCGTAGTCTCAGCCGGCTCCATTCATGCCCTCTCACTCAAGTCGTTCGACCGTAGCGAGCCAGTCCCCCGCAAGGAGCGGAATCGCTGATCAGCGCCAGTTGCCGACCGGCCTGGCGTCGATGAACCTCTCGATCGAGTCGACCTTGATACGCAGCGTCTTGCGGCCGAGCCGTACGGCGTCGAGCTGCCCGTCTGCGATGTAACGGCGGACCGTCCGCGTCGACACGGCGAGCGCATCGGCCGCGTCGGCGAGTGAGACGAGGCGTCGAGTGATCGTGGCAGGCATGAATATCCCCTCGGTAGGTGGGCGGCCCCGGTGGCCGCCTGCATACCCCAAGGTCAGGATCTGGCCCCCAGTGGCCACTCCGCCCGCCCGGCTGTCTCGGCCTGGCGCGTCGGACTCGGCGCGACAGATGCGACCAAGTTGACCGTGTGCGAGAACCTCTGGCGGTCGAGTTCGGAGATGGCGGTCAACCGATCGCTCGATCCGACTCCGGAGCTCCGTGGACGATCATGCGCCCACCTTGACCTCATCCACGCCCGCGGACCTGATCTGGTCTACGCACTCAGGTCGTCGCGGCATATTGGCTCAGACAACGATGGAGCTTCACGGCGTCGCCCAGTCGATGGCGGAGCGTCTTCTCCAAGCCCCCGATAGGAATGAGGTTCTGCGGGGCGCGCGGGTCCTTATGCGCTTGCGAGGCGAGTGGCGGCAGCACCTGGGTCGACGCATCGGCGAGAGCGACCACCTCGGCTCTTGTCAACGAGTCCGATACCTCGCATCGGACAATGCCGGCCCACGGACAAGCTGACGCGACCGGGAGTTTGAGATACCAGGTGTGCCGGGACCAAGTCGTACCAATTGAGAACGCTGGGGTTCGTTCACCAGGCGCTAGAGCCGCGACCACGGCATTCAGCTCCACCGGCAGGTACGCGGCTTGGTGGGTCTTGATGTAGCCGATCGTCCGCGGGATGGTCGTGCGGCCGCGAAGAGGACCGTCGACAACGAGAAGGTCATCCTCGCTGGTGCGGGTCGACAGTGCCGCCTGCAGCTCGAGGTCGCGCATGTGGCCTTGCACCGCGAGGATGAGGTCGTCGTACTCACCTCCGGCTGTGTGCCTTACTGGGTAGGTCGCGAGTGGCGATACAAGGTCTTCCGCCTGGGGGCAACTCGTGTAGACCCCGCGCGACTGGGTAATCGCCTCAACGCGTGCGCGGCCATCGATGCGCACCACGCCAGCGGCATAGCTCGCTGCGATGCCCATCACGGGCACCGGTTCGCCCGGAGGGGTGAACCACACTCGCGCATCGATGCGGCGCACGCCGTCAACAATCAGCACCTCTGTTGGGCGCCAGACGCCGCTCGCCACCGAGACCGGCGCCCACGACTCCGGAGGTGTCTCCAAGTCGAGTGTCAGCGTCGCCGTCGAGTCATCAAGCGCCGACTCGCTCAAGGCAGAACCGTATGACGGATCCCACGGATCTACAGCAACGCGAATGGTCACGCCCAGACCTTTTCGATACTGGAGCGAGAGCCTTCGCGTTTGACCTTGAACTGCACCGGAACTCGCTCGGCAAGCGCCGCGACATGGGTAACGAGGCCAACCGTGCGCTCGCCGCCACCTGCCAGCTGCTCAAGGGTGCTGGCAACGACGTCGAGTGTCGAGGGGTCGAGGGTGCCGAAACCCTCGTCGAGCAGGATCGTGTCGAGCTGGCCGGTGTGGGGCGAGAGGGCAGCGATCTGCGAGCTAAGCGCAAGCGCGAGAGCGAGCGAGGCCTGAAACGTCTCACCACCGGACAGAGTCTGCACGGGGCGCAGGCTGCTCGCGTCGTTGTGGTCGACAACCAGGATGTCCTGCTTGTCGTCAATGACCAGCTCGAACTGTCCGCCGGAGAGCTGGCTGAGGTTGGCAGATGCCTCGACCATCATCGCCTGAAGCGCCTCTTCGACCATCCAGCGCTCGAAGTTGCGGGCGTTGAGTAGGTTGCCAAGCTCCTTGTGGAGAACCTCCGAGGCCCGCTGCTTCTCGATCTCCTTCTCCAGGCGTTTCGCACCCGCCCGTCGCTCCTTGACCCGGGTCACCGCGGCGGCGGCGTCGGAGACGGCCTTCGCCACGGCCGAATGGACGGTCACTTCGGTGAAGCGTTCCGGTGCATCCACTCCCGCGCGCTGCAGCACCTTGAGGACGGAGGCTCGCTGCCGCGCCTCCTCCTGCTCGGCGAGCAGTCGCTGCTTGTCGAGCTCGGCGCTCAGAACGGCCACCTCGTCAGCCTTGGCCCGCGCCCAGGTGGTCAAGGTCTCCCAGTCGGCAATGTGGTCGCCCGTGGCTTCTGGCGGGGCGAGCTGGGCCACCCGGTCGCGGGTCTGGCCAAGCAGGCGCCCGGCGTCGGCCCACCTGTCATCGAGCGCTTTGAGCGCCTCTCGTGCCTTCCGTGCCGCCTCGCGCGCTGTGCGGGCGACCTGCGTGGCGGTCGTGAGCGCGCCAGTGGCCTCGACCGCCGCGGCGTACGAGGTCTGGGCCGCCGCCGCATCTGGCTGACCGTCCAGAGTAGGGCCGAGCGCGGCGAGGTCGTCGCCGAGGTGCGCCAACGCGTCCAACGCGCGTTGGTTGGCGAGCTGGGCGTCGCTCAGCGCAGTGTGTGCCACTTTCCGGGCTGTCTCGGTCGCGGCGACTCTCACATCTGCCTCGGCAAGGCCCTCGTGGGCGAACCGGTCAGGCAGGGTCGCGACGGTCTGCAGGCACACCGGGCACGGCTCCCCGGGGACGAGAGTCGCGGCGAGGTCATCCGCCTGATGGGCGATGCGCACCTTCTCCCGGAGAGCACGAGCCGCCTCGAGGTCTCCGTCGGCCGCCTGCGCGGTCGAGCGCGCCTGCTCGAGGGCCGAGGCCGTAGCCGCGGCCTCGCCGGCGGCCCCAGCCTCCCTCGCCGTCAGGTCCCCGAACTGGGCGTGAGCGTCAATGAGTTGCTTCCAGGTCCCCACGTCCCCTGCCTCAGCTGCTGTCGCCTCGGCCGCCTCGACGCTGGCGTCGGCCACGCTCTCGGCCTTCTCGGCAGAGGTGAGACCCGCGGTGGCAGCGGCCCGGTCGTCGGCAAGGGCGGTGAGCCCGGCAGGAGCCACTACCGTGCTCAGTGCCGTCAGGCTCGCTTCGTGGGCCGCCGCCGCCTCCTTGGTCTTGGCTCGGGAAGCGTCGGCGTCGTGCCACGGCTTCAGCATGGCTTCGAGCCCCTCCTCCAGCGTCGTGAGCTCCCTATGCCTGTCGGCGGCCGCCTGCTCAGCGGCCTCGGTCGCGTCGGCGTACGTCCGGAGTTCCTCGGTCAGGGTGCCGGCTCGGATGCCTGCGTCCTTAGCGAGCTGGTTGGCGCGTTGCGCGACCTTCTCGTAGACACTGAGGCCGAGCAGCGAAACGAGCATGTCCTGCCGCTCCCGCTTCTCCGCGTGCAGAAACTTCGCGAAGCCGCCCTGCGGGAGAACGACGCTCTGTGTGAAGTGCTCGAAGGTCAGTCCGAGGATTCTCGCGACCGCCTCGTCCATTGTCGCCGGGGAGTCGGCAAAGGACTCGAGCTCCTCGCTGAGGAGGTCGCCCAGGTTCCCCTCGAGGGAGATGTCGGCCGGGAGCGAGATGAGTCGGCTCTGCTTGGTCGACACCTGGCCGCGAGCAGCGCGAGCGAGGACGCGCACCGCGGCGTACGTCTTCCCGGCGACCACAAAGACCAGCGCAACGCGGGCATGGCTCGTGGATGGCGCGAGGGCGAGTGAAACCTGGTTCTTGCGTGGCCAGCGCGGAGCGGAGCCGTAGAGCGCAAAGCAGATCGCGTCGATGACGGTGGTCTTCCCAGAGCCGGTAGGACCGACCAGAGCGAAGAAGTCGGTGTCGGAAAAGTCGAGGGTCACCGGATCACGGAACGTGCCGAAGCCCTCGATGTCGAGACGCAGCGGGCGCATCAGGTACTCACCCCTTGGACCTCATCGAGGAGCTCCGCGAACCGCTTCGTGAGCACTTCCGTGTCGCCTCGATTCTGGGAGGTGAGGTAATCACCGAAGAGCTCGACCGGGCTGCGACCGGCGGTCCGGGTCATCGTCGTCGTTGCCGTTGGTCGGTCGAACTCCGGGTCGATCCGGACCTCGAGCGTGCCTGGGAGCAGGTCGCGTACGTCGTCCGCCAAACCGGCCCGCGGCTTCTCGCTCACGACCACGCGCAGCCAGTCCTCAGGCGAGACGTCGAGCGTCGCAAGGTCGTCGAGCGTGCCCCATACGGTCCGGAGCCGGCGTCCTCCGGTGACCGCGACGTCCCGCGTTCGGGCCGGTGTATCCGCGGTGACGTCGACGATCACGACGAGGGAGAGGTTGTCGCCTTCGCCGAAGTCGATCTGCAGCGGCGAACCGGAGTAGTGCAGCGGGGCCGGCCCGGGGATTGTCTGGCGACGGTGTAGGTGGCCAAGAGCGGCGTAGTGAAGGTGGCTGGGAAAGAGGGTCGCCGGGAGGGCGTACTCGAACACGGTCTGCGACTCGCGCTCTCCGCCACCACGGGCGCCTCCAACGAGGGTGGCGTGCGTCATCAACAGGTTGACGGCACCGGCTGCGTCGAAGCCTTCCGTGAGGGCGTCGATCATCGCCTTCAGGTTGTCGGCGTAGACACGGTTGTTGTCCGCCTCGGTCTGCGTCATCGTCTGGCTCGCGCTGATCGCGTTGCGTTGCGAAATGAACGGGAGCACCGCCACGCGCGCCCGTTCGCCCGAACGAGTCGTAAGCTCCAGTCGGCCGCCGTCCGACGGTCGGCGCGGCTGACCGACAACGGTGATGCCGAGCTCGCCGAGGATCGGCCGGAAGACGTCGAGCTGACGGGGATTGTCATGGTTGCCGGCTTCAACGATGACGTGCCGGCCGTCCTCCCGCATGCCGAGAAGAGTGCGGATCACGAGGGTCTGCGCGTCTGGGGTCGGGGTCGATGTGTCGAAGACGTCACCGGCCACGACGACGAGGTCGACGTCCTCCTCACGAGCGACACGGATGAGGTCGCGTAGCACTGCATCGTGCTCTTCAAGGCGCGGGCGGCCCTTGAGGACCTTGCCCACGTGCCAGTCAGCGGTGTGGAGGATACGCATCGGAGTCCCCTCGCATGCTCAGAACGGAGCTGGCTCGTCGTCGGGACTTGGAGCGGCAACCCGGGCGAACGGATCGGCGGATACGGCCCTCCCGACGGATGGAGGCTCGCCCGCCTCGGCCACGCGAGTAGCCCAAGCAGGAAACGGGAACTCCACGCTCAACGGAACCGGAATGTCGGGCTGAGACACGAACATCGAGCCTGGCTTCGCAAGGACGGCACGCTGACGGAAGGCCGTGGGCAAGAAGCCATACTCTGGGCGACCCGCCTCAGCGGAGTCGAGACGCCCTGCTACTCGTAGTGCGCAGTTGGACACGATCCGACGCTCGACCTCGGAGGCGGTCTGCTGCGCGCCGATGAGGATCACCCCGAGCGAGCGTCCACGCTCGGCCACGTCAAGCAGGATCTCCTTGATCGGGTGTGAGCCCTCTCTCGGCGCGTACTTGTTCAGCTCGTCCAGCACGATGAAGGTCAGTGGATCAGCTGACCCACTCGCCTCTTTCGACGACAACTCGCGCCGGAGCGTAGTTCCGACGACGAACCTCTGGGCCCGGTCAGGCAATGCGTGCAGGTCCACAACAGTCACCTGGGCCTCTGACGTTGTCACCTGAGTGCGACCGCGGAGGTCCAGATCTCCCCGGATTAGTGGACCCAATGGGCGCACCGAAGAGTGCAGACGTCGGAGGAATGCGTTGACCGAGCCGAGTGCCGTCGACGCGGGCACCCAATTGACCCGTGCAACGTCGTCTGTGAGCTCAGTGTCGAGCAGATCCACCAATGCGGCCCAGTCGCGCACGATGGTGCCGTCGATGCTCACCGCACCCGAGTCACCCACCGAGGCAGCGTCACGCCTCAGGCGTGCCGCCACCTGCCCGATTAGGAGGGTGTACTGCGCCCGGTCGTCTTCGGCGTCGGCAAAGCAGAACGGCAGCAACTCATCACGACAGAACTCCTGCAGTGTCCAGAACATCGCTGACACTGCTCCTCCCGCACGTCCGCTGACGTTGGGAGTTCCGGCTGGGTCACCTGGCCGCGGAGGAGCGAAGACGTGGACGGATCTGAATGGCTCCGCAGGAAGCCCCAAGTCGGCGTACTTTGCGGCCGCTTCCGACGTGAGCATGGTGTTCGGATAGTCGAGATAGAGGAGGTCCTCACCCTTGACGCAATAGACCAGCGCCTTGGTGTTGACGGCCTTAGCGCCGAGGACCTTGGATGTGAAGACCGAGTGCAGCAGGAAGAGCGCGTAGCTGGTCTTTGTGGCAACACCGGAGATGCCGGAGATCGAGACGTGCGCGCCCTTAGTGCCGTCTACGAAGTCGAAGTTCGCGTAGAGGGGGAGGCCGTCCCGGCCGATGCCTATCGGGAGGCGTCGTTCCATGGAGTCGAAGTAGAGAGCGACGTCACGCTCCTTGCCATCGGCGCGCCGAACGGACGCGCCCGGCGTCGGCGGTACGAAGACTTCCGGCTCGACCCGGGTCACAGTCACTTCAGCGGACTCCACAACCTCGCCCGGTAGGGCGCCTTCAGCAATTAGGTGCACATCGGACTCGAAGCTCGCACCTTCGTGTCGGGCCTGCACTTGCGTTACGACCCCCGATGTCGTCACCTCGCCACGCCCAGGTACCTCGCGCCGAGTAACGACGACGTCGTCGAGCTGGAGCCATTTATCAGGCAGCAGCGCCGTCCAGAACGTGAGCGGGGAGGCCGGCTGCGTCCCGAGAACCCGTCCGACGCCGCCTTGCTCCATGGAGTCGATATCAGCCATGCAAGGCAATCTAGGCGAACCCCCCGACTCAAACCGGAGAACCGACTAGCGTGACATCCCTGAGTGCAGGAACAACATGCGGGGAATTTCGGGATGGGTCTCTTCAACGCGCGGCGTACGAGCGCAGGGTCGACCTTGGAGGTTTGGGGTCAACGAGGTTGGGCCGGTGTCGACGTCGTCGGAGAGTCCCACTACACCCGGGAGCTTCAGGCGCTCCTGCCAAACCCCCTCCCTCCTGACGGGGCAGAGGCGCTGGTGCCGGTGACTGTCGTTCACGACCCCTCGAACAAGCACGACTCGAACGCGGTCGAGATTCGAGCGTCGAGCGGAGTGATCGGCTTCCTTGCCCGTGAAGACGCGAAGCGCTACGCTCCGGCCCTCGACGCGATCCAAGCGGAGGGCTTGAATGCCGCGACCATGGCCCGCGTGTGGGGCATGAATCGCGAGGACTGGGACTCTCGCGGAAAGAAGTTCTTCGGCTCGGTGCGGATCGATCTCCCGGAGCCTCATCTTCTTCGACCCGTCAACCAGGCGCCGGACGTTCCTCACCAGCTTCTCCCAATGGGATCAGCGATCCAAGTCACGGGCGAAGAGAACTACCGCGAAGCAACGTCGAGATACTTGACCCCCCACGGCGAGTGCTGGGTGCACGCGACGCTGCACGAAGCCGTCGACGAATCCGGAAGAACGCCCAAGCCATTTGTCGAGGTCAAGATCGATGACCAGACGGTGGGTCGGCTCACGCCCAAGATGTCGGGCGATCTAGAGCCGGCCATCCGATTCCTCCGCGAACGAGGCCACGCGTGCGCTGTGCGAGCGATCGTCAAAGGTAACCAACTGAAGGCAGAGGTCGTGCTCTACACAAAGCGCGCTCACGAGCTAGACCAGGCATGGTTCGATTCCCTGCCGCAAACCACCGGTAGACCTTCGCCAGAAGCCGCCGACGACGGCGGCGCGTCCGCCCAAGCGGAGGACGCATCACCCGCGGCACCTCCGCCCTTGCCTCCCGCCGATTGGTATGCAGATCCCCACGGCGTCGCCCGACTTCGGTATTGGGACGGGCAAGCCTGGACCGAGCACACGGCCGAGTAGGCATAGACAGAGCGCCATGCAGTACGTCTACGCAACGCACGTGCCACTCCACCCTCTGGTGCCGTCGCCGATGCCCCCTGAAGAAGGCGTGAAGAAGATCATCGCCACGTGGGCAAAGGAACGCGTAGGCATTGGCATCAGCGACTGGAGTGACGGCTCGGATCTGCTCGGCGCCACAACGGCACGATGGGCGACGATCGCTGGAGACCATGGTCGACTCTCACGACTTGCGGTGACACAGCAAGACCCGTCGGGCCCATGGTCTTGGCAGACGACCATCTGGATTGGGCGGGACGATGACGGCGCTTGGATTCGACTCCGAATCGGTCTCGAGCCTCGGGATGAGGGTGTCGTGATCGACCCGAGCGTGAGCGTCGGGGCGCCCCGATTTCTCAACAGCCTCGCGGACCACTACCGGATGGAGGTCGACGGTCATCCAGTCGAGCAAGTCTGGACGGTGTCACCCGTAGAAGCCGCACGCTACGTGGACTTCTTGGAGTCGTCGACGCGCCATCTGCCGGTTGTCGCGGTTACGCGACCGAGCGGAGGGAACCCACCCATCGTTCCGCAGATCCTCGCACGTCGCCTCTCCGGGATCGCACACGTCGTCGCTGTCGAGCCTCCGACGACCTACGACGTGTCGGACCTGATCACCCCGACCAGGAGCGTGTTTGGCGGTGCCATCAGGTTGTACTGGCCGGGCTTCAACCGCGACGCGCATCCCTACCGTCACCCATTGTTCATGTATCCCGGCCAACGCGGCGGAATCGAAGCATTCGTCGACAACCTGTCTGTGCGCCTTGGGAAAGCAGCTGGATCCGCCTTCGGACCTCCTAAGTTGGAGACCGCCCTCCGTCGCGAGGCCGCCGTCCGCGTAGCCGCCGAGGCACGCGCACGCCGAGAGGCACAGCAATCCGCTGCGAAGGAGGCTCGCGGCGGCCTCACCGCCGACGAGTTCGAGGCATTCAGTAAGGAGTTTGACGAGCTCGCGGAGGCAAAGCGCATCGCCGACGACCGCATGATCGAGCTTGAACGGGAGCTCGAAGAGGAGCGGGAGGCAAACGTTGCCCAGCGTAAGGCGTGGGCAGCGCTCGCTCAGGATCACTCGGACGAGGTAGTCGTCGCAGCAGCTGAGGACCGGATCCCGACCACAGTTCGCGAGGCAGTCGAGATCGCGGCGCCCAGCTGCCCTGACCTGTTCTTCACGCAGTCGGCCTATGAGAGTGCAAGCGAGAGCCTCTACAGCAGTCCCGAGCAAGTTCTCGCTGACCTCCGCGTCCTTCAGGAGGTTGCGCATCGTTGGGCAACCGATTCGATGACAGGGGACTTCAGGGCGGAGTTCGATTCGCGTCCGGTGACGTACCGACCCGGTGTCTCCCAAACGGCCCTTTCAACCTACGAGTCCGACTACGCCATCACGTACAAAGGCCAGAAGGCCATGCTCGGCCCCCATCTGCGGCGCGGAGTCGGGGCACCGCCGACGATCCTCCGGATCTACTGGTACAAGGACGACGAGAGCCGGAAGCTTGTCGTGGGTCACGTCGGCCGAAAGCTCAGGGACGACAGCAACAGGAACTGACCCGCTTCGCCGAGTCTCCTCCCCCGTTCCCCGCATCCGTCGCCTGCCCCCTCCTTCCATTCCTGTCCCTTCCCTTCTCTCGCCCCTCCTTCTTCTCCCTCCCTCTCCCCTTCTCCCACACACCTCTTTCATTGGTCCGTCCGTCCTGGCCACTCACGGCGTGCTGGTGGCCCTGGGGCATGTGATGACGCTGCACAAGCTGTCGGCCGGGTCGGGCTACGAGTACCTGACCGACCAGGTCGCGGCGCTCGACTCGACGGAGAAGGGCGCCACTCCCCTGGCCGACTACTACGCAGCGGGGGGCGAGGCGCCAGGTCGCTGGGTCGGCTCGGGGTTCGAAGGGGTCAACGGACTCGAGGCCGGGGACGGAGTCACAGCCGAGCAGATGAAGCACCTGTTCGGCTCCGGTTCGCATCCGCTGACGGGTGAGCCGCTCGGGTCGGCGTACAAGGTCTACGGGACCGAGGGCGTCGACGGGTTCAACGCCGAGGTGCAGCGGCGGGTTTCGAGAAGGTCAACCTCCGCGGCCGGTCGTCCGCCTGACGACCTCGTCGCCCGGATCAGGTCGGAGGTCGCACGGGAGTGGTTCGTCCGGGAGCACGATCGCGAGCCGGCCTCGGAGCGGGAGCTGTCGGCTGCGCTGGCTCGCTACTCACGGCCACGGCAGACCGCGGTCGCCGGGTACGACCTGACGTTCAGCCCGGTGAAGTCGGTCTCGACGCTCTGGGCGGTCGCCCCGCCCGAGGTCGCCAAGCTGATCGAGCAGGCTCACGGCGCTGCGGTCGCCGACGCCCTCGCCTACCTCGAGCGCGAGGTCATCTTCACCCGCGAGGGCGCGAACGGCGCTCGGCAGGTCGAGACCCGCGGGCTGATCGCGACCGCCTTCACCCACCGCGACTCCCGCGCCGGCGACCCCGACCTGCACACCCACGTCGCCGTCGCCAACAAGGTGCAGACCCGCGAGGGCAAGTGGCTCTCGATCTACGGCCGGGTGCTCCACCAGCACGTCGTAGCCGCCTCGGAGACCTACAACACCGCGCTGGAGCACCACCTGCACGCGCTCCTCGGCGTCCGCTTCGACGCTCGACCGGCCCTGCCGGGCGGCAAGCGGCCGGTGCGCGAGATCGTCGGGGTCGACCCGAGCCTGTGTCGGCTCTGGTCGACACGTCGATCCGACATCACCAAGCGCCAGCGCGAGCTGGCACGCGACTTCACCCGCGCGCAGGGGCGGCCACCGACGCCGGTCGAGGCCGTCGCGCTGGCGCAACAGGCGAACCTGGAGACTCGCCAGGCCAAGCACGAGCCCCGATCGGAGACCGAGCAGCGCGACGCGTGGCTGCGGCAGGCCAGGGACCTCCTCGGCTCGGCGAGGCTCGACGCGATGATTCGCACCGCGCTGCACCCGAGCGCTCCCGAGCCGCAGCAGGTGTCGGCGGACTGGGTGAACGCGACGGCGCAACGCGTGCTGAGTGAGCTCGAGTCGCATCAGGCGACCTGGCAGTCCTGGCACGTGTACGCCGAGGCGCAGCGCCAGGTGCGCGACGTCGCCGTACCTGCCGATCGCGTTAGCGAGGTCGTGCAGTGGGTCGTCGACGCCACCGAGCAGCTGTTCGTCAACCTGACCCCCGACCGCGACCCGATCGCCGAGCCCGATGCGCTGCGGCGCTCGGACGGCACCAGCGTCTACCGCCACACCGGCCGGGACCCCTTCACCAGCGCCCACGTCCTCGACGCCGAGGAGCGACTGGTCGCGGCAGCGGGGATGAACGGCGCGTTCTCGTTCGACCCCGAGGAGGTCGAGATCACCATCCGCGCCGCCGCGGTCGCCGGTGACCGGCTCAACAGCGGCCAGCGTGACCTGGTGCTGGCGATGGCTAGCAGCGACCGCCAGGTCCGGCTCGCGCTCGCGCCCGCGGGGTCGGGCAAGACCACCGCGATGAAAGTGCTGACGCAGGTGTGGACCGACCGCGGGTACGACGCGATCGGGCTCACCCCCTCGGCCGCTGCGGCCGCCGTGCTCACCGACGCCGCCGAGATCTTCAGCGAGACCCTGGCCAAGCTCGACCACCAGATCAGCACCGGCCGGTTCGAGAGCTGGGCCGCCGACATCGGGCCGCAGAGCCTGATCGTCATCGACGAGGCCGGCATGGCCGACACCCTCACCCTCGACCGGGTCGTCGGCTTCTGCCTGGGTCGCGGCGCCACCGTCCGGCTGATCGGCGACGACCAGCAGCTCGCCGCGATCCGCGCCGGCGGCGTCCTCCGCGACATCGCCCACCGGCACGGCGCCGACCGGCTCGACGAGGTCGTCCGGTTCGCCGATCCCGCCGAGGCAGCCGCCTCCCTCGACCTGCGCGAGGGCGACCCCGCCGCGCTCGGGTACTACCTCGACCATGACCGCGTCCACGTCGGCGACACCGAGACCTGCGTCGCGGCCGTCTTCGACTCCTGGATCCGCGAGACCGCCGACGGCCGCGACTGCCTGATGCTCGCCCCCACCCGCGAGCTCGTCGCCGAGCTCAACGCACGCGCCCGCGCCGTACGCCTCAACGGGGCGAACCCACACACCGAGGTGCCGCTACGCGACGGCAACCACGCGTCGGTCGGCGACACGATCATCACCCGCCACAACGACCGCCGCCTCGGCGTCAGCGGCACCGACTGGGTCAAGAACGGAGACCGCTGGAACGTCACCAGCCTTCGCGCCGGCGCCCTGACGGTGCGGCACACCGGCTCCGGGCTGACGACGATCCTGCCCGCGGAGTACGTCGCCGCGCACGTCGACCTCGGCTACTCCAGCACCGTGCACACCGCCCAGGGCCTCACCGCGGACGCGATGCACGGCATCGTCACTGGCGAGGAGTCCCGGCAGCTGCTCTACACGATGCTCACCCGCGGCCGCAGCGAGAACCACGCCCACGTCGTGCTCGCCGCCCCCACCGACCCGCACCAGCTCGCCCTGCCCGGCCTGGGCGACCAGCTCACTGCCACCGAGATGCTCGAAGGCATCCTCGCCCGCGACGGCGCCGCCGTCTCCGCCACCACCAGGGCCGCCTCGGCCGCACGTGTGGAGGCACAGCTGCACGAGGCGGTCGTCCGGTACGCCGACGCGGTCGCCCTTGGCGCCCGGCGCGTGCTCGGCTCGGGCTGGGAGGTCGAGCTGGATGCCGCGGGCGCCGGCCCACTCCCCTGGCTACCCGGCATCCCGGCCGACCTCACGCGTCACGAGACCTGGGGCCCGTACCTCGAGGCCCGTGCCCAGCGGGTGCGCACCCTGGTCGACGGTGTCCGCCCCCAGCCGCGGGACACGCTGCCGACGTGGGCCGAGCGGTATGCCGACGTCCTCGACGGCCCGCTCTACGGCGAGGTCGCTCTGTGGCGGGCGGCTCAGGGCGTCCCGGACGACGACCGCCGACTCGCCGGCCCGCCACCGGACGCAGACGCGGCTGCGGCGTACCACCGCACCCTCACCACCCGGATCGACCAGCGCTACACCGACATCGTCCGCGCCTGGGAGGCGAAGATCGTCGGGTACGTCGGCCGCAGCGACGACCAGACCCTGCAGCTGGCGCGCGAGCTCGACCGCCTGCAGCGGACCGGGCACGACGCCGAGCGGCTGCTTGCCCGCGCCGCCTCCCGCAAGCCGCTGCCCGACGACCACCCGACAGCCGCGTTGGCGTACCGGATCCGCACCCAGCTCACGCCGAGGCGCGCAGCACCAGCGGAACCCCGTCCGTCCCGATCGGCTCCCAGCCAGGGCCCTGGCCACGACTTGTGAGCAACTCGTCGTAGACCCGCTCGGTCTCGAGCAGCTCCTTCTCGGTGGGCAGCCGGTGCGGATGGTCGGCGCGCCACTGGCCGAGCCGGGCGTCGTCCTGCCAGCAGTCGACGTACGCCGCGAGCTGGTCGACCGCGCTGCCGAGCCAACGCCGCAGCGTGCGCGCGGCCTCCGGACGCCGGCGGGCGATCTGGTCGACCAAAGCCGGCGACGTGAGCCCGCACCGGCCTCTGCGCATCGGCGCGTCCGCGTCCTGTGCCGCGACCGCCAGCTCGTGCAGGAGCCAGATGTCGATGCACCCGACGGCGTTGTCGCGCAGCGCGGCGTCGAGCACCTCGACCAGCTCGTCGTACGGGTCGACGCGCTCGGGCTCGAGCTGCACCGCCTGATCCTCGAACCGGTCCAGCAGGACTGTCTGGCTCCACGCCCGATCACGTTGCCTTCCATGGCTGCCGACTCCCAGCTCGGCCAGCACCGCACGTCGGGTGCTGTTGAGGACGGCCTTCGCCAGCCCGTACGGCGAGTGCAGGTGGCTGCGGGCAACCTCAATCCAGAGCTGGCCGGCGACCAGCCCGTCGATGTCCGCGGTCAGGTCGCGCAATCCGTCGGCCAGGTTGATCGCGCCGGGCAGGAGCAGCCAGACCAGCGCAGCTCGCGCTGCGTCCTCGGTCTGCGCGACCTCGGCCAGGCGACCGAAGACGCGCCCCTTCGCCTCGCTCTCCGCTCGCCAGGTCCAGGCCCGGAGGTCGGTCAGGTCGTCGACGACCGCGAGGTCGGGGTCCTCGGCGCACCACCGGAGCCACCCGGCCCGCGCGTCGTTCATCAGTAGGGACTCCGGGTCGTCGAGTCCGAAGTAGTCAGCCACGCTCATCTCGCACTCCTTCAGGTCAGCTGGTGCCTTTGGAGGACAGGTGTGCGGGCCATCGTCGCCTTATGGGCGTGCCAGATCCTTTTGGATATCTTCTGGTCGTGGACCGCCGCTCGCTGCTGGAGGCCGCCCGTGTCGCCCGCGGGCTGACCCAGGAGGCCGTCGCGCGCCGGTCCGGGACGTCCCAGCCCACGCTCTCGGCGTATGAGCGAGGCACGAAGTCACCGACGCTCGCCGTGGCCGAGCGCATCCTCCACTCCCTCGGATTCGACCTCGGCCTCCAGCCGCGGGTGACCTTCCGCGAGGTCCACGGCGGACGCGGCGGGACCTACCTCGTGCCCGACCAACTCTGGCGCGTCGACCCACCCGCCTGCTTCGCCCCGATCGACGTGCGCGACGCCGATCGAAGCCTGCGCACGTCCGACCTGCTGAACCGCGATGGCCGCATCGATGCTTACGCGTGGCTGCTCACCCACGGCGACGGGGAGCAGCTCTTCAACCATCTCGACGGCGCCCTCCTCGTCGACGCCTGGCCCGACCTCGCCCCACGGCTCCCCGCGGAGCTACGCAACGAATGGCAGCCCCTAGTGCTCACCGCCGGCATGGGCTGGCTCGCCGACGCGCGAGCGGAAAGACAGAACAAGCACAGCAGGTCGGTCGGCGGTCGTGCCCGAGAACGCGCCATCCGCCAGATGGCCAGCCGGGGACTCACGGTTGACGAAATCAGGCGCACGCTTCGCCATCGAGAGCAAAGCTAGAGTCATCGTCGTTGGCTCGTGGCGTCCGTCCGGCCAGCTGAGAGATGGGACTGCGACGCGACCAGATGCGTGCGCCCACGTTTGAAGACTCGCCGTGTCGTCACGCCATGGCGGACGCGTTGGCCCTCTTCGGCGCTGTTTCCAGCTCCGCACCGACGATCAGCGGTCGGGCGAGTTTCACGGCCGTGGGCCTGAGGCGATTCGTCCGCTCAGCCCGGAGTTTGGACCAGGTGGAAGGCCCAGAGCCGTGTCTACGCCCATGTTGGCCCGCAGATCCGCCAAGAGTGCTGCAGGGTCAAGGATCGCGCCAATCATTGCCTCGGACGCAGTCCTTGCTTGCGCTGAGCTTCGTGCCCGATAGATCTCGATCTGTCCGCTGCCTTCGGCAATGAGTCGGGCACAGAGGCCTCGGAGGTAGTACCGGTTGAACTCGCCTTCAGCAAACGTATTCGGTGCGGTGTGAGGCACGGCGGCGACAGTGATGCCGCCACGCGGGGTCTTCTTCTCGTATCGGTCTACGAAAAGCCCGGGCGCCCCCAGCCCCGCGGCCAGCGAATCGTCTGACCCAGTCGTGATCGCGCTGCGGCAAAGCTCGGGATACTCCCGCTTACCCCGTTCGGTGAACCATTTGCTGTAGTACAAGCACTCGTCCGCCACATCTCGTTCGAACTCATCGAGCATGCACCGTCGCGTCGTGTCATCCAGGTTCTCGAGTGCCAGGCCCACACCGAGACCGTACCGCCCGGCGGCAACCGACGATCGGCATTACGGGCACACCGCATACGCGGACGTCAACCTTGGTCGAGATGCTGTGAGCTGGAAACGCAGACGCGATCGCCGAAGTCAGCGGTCGATGTCATCCGTCGACCGAAGTGCTCCGGACGCCTCTTCCTCAGGCTGCGAGACCGGGGCGAACACCTCAAGCCGTTCGACGATGCTTCGCCACTCCTCGACGATCACACGCGGAAGATCGACAAGCCCGCTACGTCCGTGGAGGATGTTCGAGCTCTGATCCATCACGTACGCGCCCAGTCGAAGGAGCTTGTACGCCTCTACGCTCTCGTCGTCGGACACAGCGTCAAGGAGAAAAAGCAATCGATGCTTCGCACGCGACTGCCTACCGCGCACGCTCGGCCGACAGACCTCGTCGAATGCACGTGCCCCCAAGAGCTCGAGGCGGATCCGGAGCTCCATGATCTCTATTCGCAGCTGCGAGCCAAGTGCCAGCGTCATGTCAGATCGCTGTAATCCTCTCGCACGCCTGACGGGCCGCTCGAATCTCGGCTCGTAGCGAATGGATGTCGTGGGCGCCGACTGGTGGATTCCCATGGGACGCGCGGTTCCAGCCAGCTAGGAAGCTCGCTATGAGCTGCTCAGCATCGTCCAGCGCGGTGCTGGCAGACGGGATCGGCGCAACAAGCTGACGAGCACGCTCGATGCGAGCCCGTGTGCGGTCCTCGTTATCCAGCTCGCGCAGGTCTTGATCAGGGTCTCGAGACTGGCGCACTGCCGAGCGGAGGACTAATGAACGCAGCGCGTTGTCGAACGCTTGGCGGCAAAGTCCTCGGACGATGTCGTGCGGCAGTCTGGTCACGCCCTTGGGCTGCGTCTCGACGGTGTCAAGCACACCCAACGCGTCCTCGAGCAGCACCTCCCACATCTCACCCTGTACAACCGAGGTCACTGCACCAGTACTCGCATCCCTCGCAACGCCCCGCACATCGCAATGAGGATCCCGCGCAATGAGATGTTCTTTGAGGCGTTCATCGTGAGTCAGTACGACAACGCGGCGAGATTGCGCCACTTCCGAAATGGTCGCAGCTAGGCGATCGACCCGAACTTGGTCGAAGGCGTGGACCGGGTCGTCGAGCACAAGGAATCTGAATGGCCCACCGTCGGACACTGCGAGCATCGGAGCGAGAAGGAGAGCATTGCGTTGTCCGGCGCTCAGCATCGATAGTTCGAGATCCCTGTCCTGCTGGTCGACCACCCTCAGAGATGCTTGCCGACCCTGAACCCTGATCGATTTCAGGGTGATGCCCACGTCGGCAAGCAGGGACTGAACCTTCAAATTGGTCTGCGCACCCAGCACGTTCGCGCGCTCCGTTCGCAGGCGATTTCGCAGCTTCACGAGCTGAGAGTTCGCAGAAGACCACGTCGACGCCTGAGAAGCTTCAGCGGCGGTCGATCGCCACTCAGAGATGAAGTCATTGATGGCATCTCGTCGTGCATGGCGCCACTGACGAAGGTGGTCGCTCTCGGCAGCAGCGGCCCGGACGGCCTGCTCACAATCCGAAGACACGATCCATGTTGACGCCGCGCTGACGGAGGATCGCAGGTCCGCGGTGATCCGCCCGCCCGCCTGTTCTGCCTCGTCGAGGAAGCGGACAATTGTCGTTTGCCACCAATCAGGCAAGTCCTTCTCGTCATGTCGCGCGGCGAGCACGCCGGCAACATTTCCCAATAGATTGTTCGCCGAGGTACGGAGATTGCCGATCGCACCCCTGCAACGGTCTTGAATCGCCTGGATCTCCACGAGGTCATTCACTGAATCGGTGAGGCGCTCAAGCCACGCGACGTCTGCGGTAGCGCAGACCGGACAGACTTCGCCGGCGTCGTCGAGTACGGCAGCCTCAGCGTGGAGATCCTTCAATGGCCCGGCAAGCTGGGCGTGAAGAGAGGTCTCCGACTCACGCAACTGGGCCAGTTCGCGGTCGGCCGCGGCGGCGAACTCGCGGAGTTCATCGAGAGCCGATGTGCTTACTTCTGGAAGCGTGACGCCCGTTTCTGTTAAGTCCGACCGACGCAGCCAGTCGTCGGGGTCCTCGGAGACCGCCGGCCAGTCCACCGCCGGGAGTTGAGTTCGACCCTCCCGTGCCCGACCTCCATCGACCTGCTCGACGTGGACCTTCGCAGAGCGTAATGCCGAGTCCCATCGCTCGCGCGCTTCGACGGCCGACTTGCTCCTCTGCTCGATCTCCTGGCTCAACGCGTCTAAACAAGACCCGAAAGCAAGCAGCCTCTCGAGAAACTGCTGCAGATTGCGGGCCAACTGCACCTCGCGCTCCACCACGGCATAGGAGAAGACGGGCCGGTATCCGCTTACAGCGGACATCCACCCAGTTTCTGAAAGGTCAACGTCCAGTTCCCTGCCGCCAGCGATCCGCCGGGCCGTCCACCGGGTTGTCTGTCCCGACTGATCAAGGCGGCACTGGATTTCGAGGGTTTCAGTCCCCGACCGCAGGGTCAGTTCGACGATCGCTTCTTGCGCATCTCGGCCACAGTGCTCGCGCTCCCATATAGGTTCATTGCCGCCGCGGCCGTCCAGGGCTGGCTCCCGTATCCGGCCTTGCAGCGCAGTCTCGATCGCGTCCGCGATGCTGGACTTACCTGAACCGTTCGCACCGTGGATGACGGTGATTCCCGGTGCCGGATCAAGCTCGATCTCTAGGAACGGGCCGTCGCCAATACCCTGATAACCCTTGACTCGAATCCGTGTCAGGTACCAAGCGCCGCTAGCCGACGGATCATCCTCCACGCTGGTGCCGCCCGCGAGGCCGATGGCTACGTCAAGGAGCTTCTTCCACCCGTCGCGCGACTCGCCTGCGCGTGCCCTGTCATGGAACTCGGTGATCTTCTCAACCAGCTCCTCGAATGTCACCAAGGAGAGCGCTGCGCTCATCTAAACCCCCGGAATAATCGCGTCGTGAGTCGTCAGCACGCACACGTCCCCCGCACTCGCCCACGCTCCAGAATCACCGTCTCAACCGACGGAGCATCGCGCGATGCGGCGAAGTCCGAAACGTCGCCGCTAGCCCTTGGGCCGGAACTCTAGCCTCTGGTACTCCTCGACGACGCCGTCCGGATGCTCCCTGCGTCCGCGCTCCATCGCGGCGACCTCCCCGATGGTCTGAGGATCCGCAAGTGCGAGCGACCTAGAAACCTGATCCATCGCCTTGACGTCCTCAAAGAGTTCACCGAACACCGCACGTCCCCTTTCTGGACTACTTGCTGCCGACGAGTGGCGACATCGAGATCATCTTCGAACGGCACTGAGGGCAGTAGTTCGGCGTGCCAGTGTCTCGATGGCTCGTCCACTCGTGCTTGCAGTCCTGGCACTTGCAGCGATACCTGATAGTCGGCATGCGAACCCCCGTCGGGTACAAAGTCAAATCTACTTGTGAAATCTACGCGCGTCGGTGCCGGGGCGCCAGGATCTTGTCTAGTCAGGGCCTCTGGCGACAGAGCCCGACCAGACCTGCGGATATGACGGGCGGCGTCGGGCGGCGTCGGGCGGTGTTGGCCGGCGCTCGCCCGACCAGAGCCGACTCGTCCCACGCAGCCCATCCGGCAACCCGGAAACAAGGCCACTGCCTCAACTCGCCATCGCGGCGCTCCCAGACGCGTAACATTTATGCTACGCTCTCGGCGAGGAGTTGAAGACTGATGACGAAGCAGACTGCGTTCTGGGACGACCTGGCCCGTGACCTCGAGGATCCCGAGTTCCTGCGCGAGTACGTCGTCGAGTCCATGCGCATCGCCACGATCGACCAGGTCGTGAACGCCATCGACGACGCCCGCGAGGCTGCGGGACTCTCGAAGGCCGAGCTGGCTCGGGCGATCCAGAAGGAGCCGGCCACGATCCGACGACTTCTGTCGTCCGACAACTCCAACCCGACACTCGGCACCTTGGCGGAGGTCGCAGCAGCCCTCGGCCTGCGGATCACCGTCGAACCGATCCCGAAGGCAGAGCGCGGGCAGATCACTCAGCCCCTGCTTGAGGGCCGCGCGGCAGATCCGAAGAAGCTCGCCCGGCATCTGGACAAGATGCGAACCTCCAAGGCGAAGGTTCTGGCCTGACGTCAGGTCAGTGAACGTGGGTTTCGACCTCGGTACTCGTCACCCAGCCGACGGACGGCGGCATAGTCCGCCTCCGACAAAGTCGTCCTGAACGGCTTGTCCCGGCCATCGATAACGACCAGCAGTGGCTTGTCAACGCCCTCCGCCTCGTAGTCGAGTAGACAGAACAGCCTGTAGTGGTGGCGACCAGGCCCGTCGACCCGAAGCTCGAACCACCCTGTCATGTCGCCCTTCATCGCTTCCCAGTAGCCACCACCAGCGAAGCGCTTCGGAGGCGCGGACGCCACAGCGACCAGCGCCGCCCGCATCGTTGCCCGCACTTTGGCCGGATAGGAGTTGAGAGCCAAGCGTCCAGGCTCCGTTTCGGCGGCGTCGTCCGAGGAGTGTCGCTTGAAGAACACCACCTCATGCGGATCGTCCGGCGAAGGACCAGTGCGCACAGCAGGAGGCTTCGGCTGCGGCTTCGTGCGCTTCCTGCGATCGCGTGGGTCGGGGCTCATTTGTCCTCAATCCTGTCTGGAGCCTCCGACACCAACGCGGAGAGCCGCCGGGCGATCTCGGCATCCCGGTCGGCGGCCGCGTGCTGGTAGCGCATCGCCGCGCCCGGGGTCGAGTGCCCGAGCCGACCCATCAGCTCGGCCAGCGTTGCGCCTGTCTGGGCGGCGAGGACGGCGCCGGTGTGGCGGAGGTCGTGCCAGCGGAGGTCCTCGCGGCCGGCGGCCTTCCGGGCCGGGTAGTAGACCTTGTAGAGCGTCGAGGGAGCCATGTGCAGGTTCTCGTCCGCAGACGCCGGGAAGAGCAACGCGTCCCGGCCGGGTGCGGTGAATGTCTTCAGGTGGTCCTTGACCAGCGGCACCAGGTGCGGCGGGATCGCCACGTCGCGGCTCCCCGCGTCGCTCTTCGGCGGCCCGACGATGAACTTGCCGTCGACGCGCACCACTCCCCTGCGGATCTTCACGCGGCTGGTCCGCAGGTCGATGTCACCGCGGCGCAGCTCGGCCAGCTCGCCGAACCGCATCGCGCACCAGGCCGCCAGTAGCGCCATCAGCTTGTAGCGGTCCGGCAACTCCTCGACGATGACCCTGAGCTCGTCCAGACTCGCCGGCTGCACCTGGTGGGCGCGCTTCGTGCTCCCGGCGCCGCGGATGTGCGCCGGGTTGTACGGGATCCACGGGTGCGGCCGCTCCGAGGCCGCGCTGGCGAAGATGGTGCGCAGCAGGCTGTAGGACTGGGCTCGGATGGTCTCGCGGCCCGGCGCGAGGCCGTCGTACTAGGCGTTGACCGCTTCGTTCGAGATCCGGTCGATGGGTTCGTCGCCGAAGGTCGGCAGGATGAACTTGTCGAGGAGCATGCGGTACTGCCGACGAGTCGTCGGTCGCAGCTCGCGGCCTTTGGTCTTGCGGGTCTCGAGCCAGAGATCGGCGTAGGCACGGAATGTCGGCACGTCACGCTTCCGGGCGCCCCGCGCCGCGACCTCAGGTGCCCAGACCTCCATCTGGATCTCGGCCCGCCGGGCAGACAGCCAGGCGACGGCGTCGTCCTTCGCGTCGAAGGTCACCGGTGCTCGATAGAGGCGCCCGTCGGGACCCGTGTAGGCCGCCCGGTAGCGGCCGTTGTCACGCCTCTCGATGCGCCCGAAACCTCGCCGGGTGCGCACCTTCGCCCGAGACATCTTGTGTCCTCCCAGTATCGCCTTTCGGGGAACAAGAGGGGGATCTCGGGGAATATCGACGTCCAAACACGACCCCGTCTGACCACGTCTGTCAGACCCCGAAAACCGCCTTTGAACTGCGAGTTTACGCTAGATCAGGCGTCATCAGCGAGAGCCGCAAAGACCCGTCTCTCAACAATTCAAACCCAGTATCGCCCACCAGCAGCACCAGGCCCCGGCCCGCGGCGACGCAGGTCGGGGCCTTTCTGCACCCTGCTGCGCAGAGGGCCCACCGAGCGTCATACGCCTCGGTCGTCAGCACGACCACTGCTGATGACGTTGCGCGGGACGTCATCCGGTCCGGCCGCCGGAACTGCCACGTCGCATGACGTCCCGCGGCCACCCGCAGCGCGGCAGGTCCGCGCAGAGACGGCCGCCTGCCGCTGCTGACGCGCGATCTCAGTCGCCCTGCCGCGGCTCGGGGACCTGCAAGGCAGCCTGGTCGTCGGCGACGAACCGCTGGAGCGCCGCGGACGCCTCGCGCATCTTCGCCTCGACCGCGGCGTCGTCGGCGCCCTCGTCGACCAGCGTCTCGAGCTCCTCGACGACGCGGGCGAAGTCCCCCCTCGGATCCCCCATCACCGTGGTGTTCTTCCCCTCACCCGTCAGGGTGAAACGGCGGGGCCCGCGTGGTCAGCGGCGGCGGGCCACGACCCGGTAGAGGTGCGGGTCCTCCCCCTGGTACGGCGACAGCCCGGTGCCCTCCTGCTCCTCGAGGACCTCGAAGCCGAACCGGTGGGCCAGCATCGCGCCGAACGCGGGGCCGTCCTGGTAGCGGCGGTAGTGGCCGCGGTGCACCTTCTCCATCTGGCGGTCCTGCTCGCTGCGGAACTCGGCCGCGAGCACGTCACCGGGCCGCGCCCACTCGTCGATGACCGCGAGCAGCGTGTCCTGGGTCTGCTCGTCGATCGAGTGCAGGAAGAAGCGCAGGTAGAGCAGGACGGGGTCCGCGCCGGCCTCGGCACGCACCGTGCCGAGCGTCTCGGTCAGCGCGGCGGCGTCGGAGACGTCGCACTCGTGGAAGGTGACCTGGCCCTCGAGCCCGAGCTTCGCCGCCTTCGCCTCGGCGTGCGCCACGCCCACGATGGAGCGGTCGATCCCGAAGACGCGGCGGCCGGCGGTGGCGTGCGCGAAGGAGTCGCGCCCCTCGCCGCAGCCGAGGTCGACGACGGTCCGCGGCAGGTCCGCGCGGGCGTCGACGTGGTCGAAGAAGGTGGAGCCGCTGGTGTACTCGGTGTGCTCGTAGAAGTCGGCCCAGTAGACCTCCTGGGTCCACGCCTGCGGCAGGTGCGCGTCGGCGGCCCGGGTGCGGCGGTCCCGCTGCCAGCTGAACCCCGGCTGCGGCTCTCGCCACCCCGTCCCGTACAGCGCCTCGGCCACCAGCTCCGCGCAGTCCGGCAGCAGCGCCCTGCTGCCGGCGAAGTCGATCTCGTGCAGCCCCGTCCAGTCGGCGCGGGTCACGTCGACGACGCCGGCCACGCCGTACGGGAACCGCAGGACGTCCTGGTCGTCGAAGAACGTCGGGAACAGGTCGACGTGGGCGTCGGGGTCACCCTCGATCTCGTTGTGGATCCGCAGGTGCGTGGCGTAGGCCCGCACCCGGAACCCACCCTCGATCAGCGCGAAGGCGATCTCGCGGAGCTCGCGGGCGACCTGGGGGCCCTCGGTGTGCGTGGACACGTAGGACAGGTCGATGTCCGAGTCGTGGCCGATCACCCCGCCCTCGCGGACCGCGCCGAGCAGGGTCCCGTAGATCAGGAAGGCGTCGTAGCCGAACCGCGTGGACACGAACTCACGCACCCGGCCCGCCTGCGTCATGGTGCGCCGCTGCCAGTCGGTGTCGAGGCTCTTGGAGAGCTGGAGCCAGCCGGTGCGGGAGAACACCCAGCCGGCGGCGAGCTTCTCGGACAGGTCGGCCAGCCCGTGGGGACCGTCCTGGGTGGGTCGGTAGACCATGCCGTGCCCGGAGATCGGCAACGGCCGTCCGTCGGCGACGACCGTGATCCGGTCGCGGGTGCCCACGTAGTCCCACAGGTCGTTGACGACGAACCGGAACCGTCGGGCCTCGGCACCCGGCACGCGGCGGTCGGCCGGGTCCGCCACCAGGGTCGTGAGCACGTCGGTCCTGTTGACCCGCAGCGTGACCGGCACCGCGGGTGCACCCTGGGCGACCGCCACCCAGCCCTCGACCCAGGGCGACTTGAACCGCTCGACCATGCCGGTCCGCACGACCGGCGCCGGCTCTGCGGGTGGGATGCGCTGCACGCCGACGCGGCGGGCGACCCGGCCGAGCTGTCGGCGGGCGCGCTCGGAGAGGCCGCGTCGAGGCGATGGTCCGGGTCCGGCAGGCATGGGTCTCCCGACGAGTGAGCACCGGCCGGTCGGTCCGGCCGGGTGGTGGATCAGACAACTATCACGTTCCGCACCGCCAGGTGCTGCCATGATGCGCGGATGGCTGGAGTCGCACCGACCGGTGCCGGTCCCGACCGCGCGATCCGGGTGTTCGTCTCGTCCACGTTCCGCGACATGCAGGCCGAGCGGGAGGAGCTCGTCAAGCGGGTCTTCCCCCAGGTCCGCCGGCTGTGCGAGGAACGCGGAGTGGCGTGGTCGGAGGTCGACCTGCGCTGGGGCGTCACCGACGAGCAGAAGGCCGAGGGCGCGGTCCTGCCGATCTGCCTGGCCGAGATCGACCGGAGCCGGCCCTACTTCCTGGGCCTGCTCGGCCAGCGCTACGGCTGGGTGCCCGAGGAGCTGCCGGAGCACCTGACCGACCAGCTCCCCTGGCTCGGCACGCTGCCCGGCACGTCGGTCACCGAGCTGGAGTTCCTGCACGGGGTGCTCAACGACCCCGAGTCGCAGGGCCACGCGTTCTTCCACCTGCGGGACCCCGCCTGGGTCGACACCCGGCCGCCGGACGAGCAGCTGATCCTCGGCGAGCATCCCTCCGCGGACGAGGTGGCCGCGCTCGGGTCCGCGGACGCCGAGGCCGCTGCCGCCGTACGCCGGCAGCGGCTGGCCGAGCTCCGGCGGCGCGTCCAGGACTCGGGGCACCCGTGCGCGTCGTACGCCGACCCGGCCGACCTCGGCCGCCAGGTGCTGGCCGAGCTCACCGCGCTGGTGGAGCGCCTGTTCCCGGCGGACGAGGTGCCGGACGCCGTGGACCGGGAGGCGGCTGCCCACCGGGCGTTCGGCCTGGCCCGGGCGGCCGGCAGCATCGAGCGGCCGGCGCTCCTCACGCGGCTCGACGCGTTCGCGTCCGGCTCCGAGCCGCCCCTGGTCGTGTCCGGTGGCGCGGGTGCCGACCTGACTCCCCTCGTCGCGACCTGGCTGGAGCGCTGGCGCACCGAGCACCCCGACCACCTCGTCGTCGAGCACCACGTCGGCGCCACCACCGACTCGGCGGACTGGAAGGACCTGGCCGCCCGGCTCGTCACCGCCCTGCGCGGCCGGCAGGACCACGACGGGCCGCCCCTGCCCACGGGCGCCGCACCCCTGCGCGCCGCGCTCTTCGCCGCCCTGGCGCGCGCCGACCGACCCACCGTGGTCCTGGTCGACGGCGCCGACCTCCTGACCGACGTCGACGGCGCACCCGACCTCACCTGGCTGCCGCCGGAGCTGCCGCCCGCCGTGCGGGTCGTCGTCACCACCGCCGGTCCCCGTCCGGTGGACGCGGCCCTGCGGCACGGCTGGCCGGTGGTCGAGGTGCCGCCGCTGGACGCGGCCGAGCGGGCGGCGTACGTCGCCACCTTCCTCGGGCGCTGGTCGAAGGCGCTGGACCCGGTGCACGTCGACACCCTCGCCGCGTCGCCGCACACCGGCGACGCGCTCTACCTGCGCACGGTCCTCGACGAGCTCCGCCAGCACGGCGACCACTTCACCCTCGGCGACGTGATCGCCGGGTACCTGGGCGCCGCGACGCTGGACGACCTGCTCGAGCAGGTCCTCGCCCGCTACGAGCGGGACTTCGAGACCGACCGGCCCGGCCTGGTCGGAGACGCGTTCCGAGCCATCTGGGCCGCCCGGCGGGGCCTCACCGAGCCGGAGCTGCTCGACCTCCTCGGCGGGGCCGAGCCGCTGTCGCACGCGGTCTGGTCGCCGCTGGTGCTCGCCGCCGAGGCCGGGCTGGTGACCCGCTCGGGCCTGCTCGACTTCGCGACCGACGCGCACCGCAAGGCCGTGGAGGACCGCTACCTCGCGACCCCGGAGGAGCGCCGTGCCGCCCACGCCGCGCTGGCGGCGTACTTCTCCCGCCAGCCGCTCGGCCCCCGGGTGGTCGAGGAGCTGGCCTGGCAGCAGCTCGGCGCCGACGACGTGGAGGGGCTGGTCGCGACGATCTCCGACCTGGGCTACCTCGAGGTCGCCTACCCGCAGGCGCCGGCGGACCTGCGGCAGCTCTGGGCCCGCGCGGAGGAGCGCGGCTTCTCCGCCGCCGACGGCTATCGCGCCGTGCTCGACGACCCCGCCTCCCACCCCGACCAGGCCTGGGCGGTGGCCCGGCTGGTGACCGACGCGGGCCACCCGACCGAGGCCCTCGGCATCCACCGCCACCTGGTCGAGGTCTACCGGGCCGGTCCCGCTCCGCGGCTGCGGGGCGCGCTGCTCAACCTGGGCGCGGCCCTCCAGGGCCAGGGCGAGCTGCAGGACGCGGCGGCGGCCCTCGAGGAGGCGGTGACCCTGAGCCGGGCCGCGGGCGACGAGCGGGTCCTGCAGTACGCCGTCGGCAACCTCGCCCGGGTCCGCATCGCTCTCGGCGACCTGGCCGGTGCGCTGCCGCTGGGCGAGGAGGCGCTGGCGCTGGCCCGGGCGTCGGGGGACGCCAGCGATCTCGCCGCCGCGCTGGGCAACCTGGCCGGCGCCCGGCGGTCGGCCGGCGACAGTGCCGGCGCGCTCGCGCTGCTCGAGGAGCAGGAGGAGCTGTGCCGCTCGGTCGGCGACGCGGTCGGGACCGGTCTGGCCCGGGCCGGCAAGGCCAGCGTGCACGCCGACCTCGGCGACCCGCTCGCGGCGCTGGCCGACCTCGAGGCGTGGCGCGCGACGGCCGAGGAGCGGGGCGACCTCACCGGTCAGGTCGAGGCGCTGGTGAGCGAGTCCAGCACCCTGCGCCAGCTCGGTCGGTTCCCCGAGTCTGCCCAGCGCGCGGAGGCCGCCGAGGCGATCGCGCGACGGCTCTCCGACGAGGAGCTCCTGGCCCGCGTGCTGGATGTGCGAGCGCGCGCCGCGATCGACGAGGGCCGGTGGGAGGACGCGCGCCGGCTGGCGTCCGAGGCCGTCCTCACCGCGCGCTCCGGCGCGGTGCGGGCACCGCTCGGGTTCGCGCTCGGGTCGCTCGGCATGGCGCTGCGTGAGCTCGGCGACCTGGCCGGCTCCCGGGACGCCCACACCGAGGAGCTGGCGGTCGCCCGGCGAGCCGGCGACGAGGCCGCGGCCGCCACCGCGCTGGTCAACCTCGCCGCGGTCGACATCGCGGGCAACGACCTCCAGGCGGCCCTGCAGAAGTACGCCGAGGCGGAGCCCGTGCTCCGCGCCCGGGGGCTGGCCATGGCGCTGGTCCCCCTGCTCAACAACCGCTGGCAGGTCCACTCCGTCCTCGGGGACCACGCGGCGGCGATCGCGGACCTCGTGGACTGCGGCGCCCAGTGCGCCGTCTCGGGCGCCGACCAGCAGCGGGTCCAGGTGCTGACCAAGGCGGTCGAGCTGATGTACCAGACCGGTCGGCAGGCGGAGACGGAGCCCGTGTGGACCGCGCTGGCCGAGGCGTGCGCGCGCGTCGAGGACGACGCCGGCCTGCAGCGGGCCCTCGGCGAGCGGGCGATGCTCGTGCTGGCGCGGGGCGACCGGGACGAGGCAGCCCGGCTGCTGGCCGCCCAGGAGGAGATCTGCCGGCGCACCGGTGACCAGGTCGGGCTGGCCGCCTGCGTCGGCAACCAGGCCATCGTGCTCCAGCAGCGAGGCGACCTCGCCGGGGCGCTCGCCCGGCTCGACGAGCAGCTCGCGCTGGCCCGGGCGAGCAACAACGCGCAGGGCGTGCTGGTCGCCACCGCCAACCGCGGGGAGGTGCTCGGCAACCTCGGTCGGGTCCAGGAGGGCCTCGACGCCCTCGGCGAGGCGCGGGCGATGGCGGCCCAGTGGGGCCTCGCCCCGATGGTCCAGCAGCTCGACCAGATGATCGCCGCTCTCCGCGCCCGGCTCGGCTAGCTGCTCGCCGCGACCGTCCGCACGACCTCGTAGCCGGCGCGGGCCAGCATCGGCTGCAGCGCCCCGGCGGCGTCGAGGTTGGCCTCCCGCGCCGCCTGCGGGAGGTCGGACCACGCCACGAGCAGCGGGTTCGTCCGCGCGGCGTCGTCGCGGGTCTCGGCGTACGTCCAGCCGGCCGCGGTGCGGTCGTCGTACCACCGCCGGTGCTCGCGCTCGGCCAGCTGCGCGACCTCGGCGTCGGACAGGGTGACCGCCGGCACGCCCCAGCGGCGCAACGGGGCGAGCTCGCAGCCGAGGGCGGCCAGGTCGCCGACGATGCCGTCGACCCGCCGCCGGCTCAGGTCGCGCTCGTCGTCGCCCAGGTCGGCCCAGGGCCGCTGCAGGCCGGTGCCGGAGCCGCCGTCCGGCAGCCCGGCCAGGTAGTCCTCGTGCACCGCCTCGGCGAGCTGCTCGCGGATGCCACCGTCCACGGATTCGACGGTGCAGGTGCGGTCGAGGAAGGGGAAGACCGAGACCCCCGGGAACGCCCGGGCCGTCCCGCCCCCGACTGACTCCAGCAGCGTGCCCAGGCCTGCGGCCGAGCCCATCCGGACGACGACCCGCGCCTGTCCCGGCGGGAGCCACTGCTGCAGGAAGACCGCGTTGGCCAGGGCCAGCGGCTCGTCGTCGACGACGATGGCCACCCAGGTCGGCGGGCGCTCGGCGAGCAGGCCGGCGAGCGTCTCGACCCCGGCCGCCGAGGGGTGGGCGAGGTCGACGTCGACCACCTCCGTGTCGAACACGTCGGCGACGGCCGGGTGCCGCCGGGTCAGCTCCGCCCAGCGGCCGTCGGCGTGCGCGTCGACCAGGGTGAGCGCGGCCCGCCGGTGACGGTGCAGGTGCGCCCACTGCTGCCCGAGAGCGACGACGAGGCTCCGTCCGAGGCGGCCGAGCCCGATGACCATGACGTGGTCGTCGACGCCGGTGAAGGGCGGGTGCTCCGAGAGCAGCGACCGGGCCGCGCGCTCGTGGAGGCTGAAGTAGCTCAGCCGCATCCCTCCCGCGGCGTCGAGGTCGGTGGCCCGCATGAGGGCGGCCAGCTCGGAGTCGGTGAGCTGCGCGGCGCAGCGCAGCGCCGGACGGCCGCGGGTCGGGGCCGCCGCCACGGACGCCGCGGCGGAGGCGACCCGCACGTTGCGGGCGTCCTCGGGCCCGGCCACCACCAGACGGCGCGCCCGGTCGACCCGCACGCGGGCCAGCGTGCCTGGGTCCGTCGGGTCGCCGACCAGGCCGTGCAGCCGGCCGTCGGCGCTGGTCGCCGCGGAGACCAGGGACTGGTCGGGGTCGACGACCACCACCCGCTCCCCCGCGTCCGCGAACGCGATCGCCAGCCGCTTGCCGACGTCATCGAGGCCGGCGACGACGGTGTGGCCCGACGACCGGCCGATCCGCAGCCGGTTGAGCTCACCGGCGAAGACGACCGAGGCGGTGATGAGCACCGTGCTGAAGGCCATCAGCGGCACGACGAAGCGGCCGACCTGGAGCCGCCAGTTCATGTCGCCGGAGCTGCCGCTGTAGTCGAGGGTCGCGAGCTGCAGGGTGAGGTAGACGGTGTCGAGGGTGGACCGCGGCTCACCGGACTCCCGAGCCTGCTGGAGGAACCCGCCGATCCCCAGGACGATCACCACGACCCAGAGCCCGGCGAGGACGAACCACCGGCCGCGCTGGGTGCGCAGGAACGCGATCACGAGGCCCGCTCCACCGTGACGACCTCGACCCGCCGGCCGGCGGCCCGCGCCGCGGCGACCACCTCGGCGGTGCCGCCCCGCCCCCGTGCCGGTGCTCCGTCCCAGAGCGCGAGCAGGACGTCGCACCGGTCCAGCACGGCAGAGCCCGCGCGGGCGTACGACGCCTCGCGCGACGGGTCGGTGGCGTCGCCCGGCACCACGGTCACCGGGTCCGCGGCCGCGAGCAGGGCGGCGAACTCGGCGCGGGACCCCGGGTCGCGGAAGTCGGTCGCGTAGTCGTCCGCAGGCAGCGGCAGGACCGCCTCGAGCCGGCCGCCGCGCGCCAGCACCCGAGACGCCACGATCCGGTCGGCGCCCTCGGCCAGGCTGGACACCGCGACCGGCGTCGGTCCGCCGGAGCACAGTCGGTCCAGCACCAGGTCGACGGCCGCGGCGACGGCCGCGGGGTCGGCCAGCAGCCGGTGCCCCGACACGCCCACCCGCAGCTCGTCCACGCCCTGGTCGTCCACGCCGGGATTCTGGCAGAGCCGGCGCCTCGACGGGCACCCTCGCGAGCAGGTCCGGACATGGGTGACCCCGGTGGCGTCTCGGGTCACCACCGGGGTCGAGGTCGACTCTAGCCCGGTGGCGGGCCCGAACCGAGGGTCGCGCGGCCCCCTTGAGCGAATCTGGAGGGTGGGGTGGGCGCGGCGGCACGGGACACGGCAGGCTGACGCCATGAGCACGCAGGTGAACGTGGAGAACTTCGTCCGCGCCGAGACCGACACCATGCTGGCGGCGCTGGTCGCCCGGGCCGGAGGCGTCAACCGGTGGACGCACAACCGGCAGCCGACCCCGCTGGACGACCAGCCGGTCATCCGGCAGAACCGGGACACCCTCTACAGCACCGCGGTGGTCGACCTGACCGGCGGCGCCACCCTGACCCTGCCCGACAGCGGTGGCCGCTACCTGTCCGCGATGGTGGTCAACCAGGACCACTACATCAACGCGGTGCTCCACGAGCCCGGGGAGCACCGGCTGACGGTGGCCGAGCACCAGACGCCGTACGTGTGCGTCGCCCTGCGGATCCTGGTCGACCCCGACGACCCCGACGACGTCGCCGCGGTCACCCGGCTGCAGGACGCGGTCGGTCTCGAGGCGGGGTCGGCGACACCGTTCGTCGCACCGGACCACGACCTGGAGAGCCACCAGCGCACCCGCACCGCCCTGCTGACCCTCGCGTCCGGACTCTCCGGCTTCAGCCGCTCCTTCGGCCGGCGTGAGGACGTGGACCCGGTCCGCCACCTGGTCGCGACCGCGGCCGGCTGGGGCGGTCTCCCCGAGGACGAGGCCTACTACCTCAACGTCTCGCCCGGCCTGCCCCCGGGCGCCTACGAGCTCACCGTCCCGGCCGACGTCCCCGTCGACGGGTTCTGGTCGATCTCCCTCTACGACGCCGACGGCTACTTCCCGACCGACGCCGGCGACCGGGTGAGCGTCAACAACATCACCGCACAGCGCGACGACGACGGCGCGGTGACCGTGCGGTTCGGCGGCCCGCCGGACCTGCCCAACCGGCTGCCGACCCCCGAGGGCTGGAACTACCTGCTGCGCTTCTACCGGCCACGACCGGAGATCCGGGACGGGCGCTGGACGATGCCGCCGCTGCACCCCGTCGAGGAGTGACGGCCTTCCGGTCGGAGGGACACCAATCGAACAGGTGTTCTAACCTGGTGGGGTGAGGTGGACCCCCGGCACGCCGCGGCACGTGTGGGTCAACGTGACGTCCGACCCACGGTGGGCACAGCCGGGGCTGGAGCTCACCACACGTGAGGTCCCGGGGCCGCGGGGGTCGCGGCGCGAGTCGTGGACGGTGTCGGCGACGGTCGAACGACCCAGCGGCACCCTCCGGGTGCGCGAGGGCTGGACCCGCGCGGAGCACCTCACCCCCGGCGGCCCGCCGCCCGCCCCCCGGGCCCGCGGCACGTGCTGGTCCGGCTGGGCCCCGACTCGCTCGACGTCCACCCGGGGCTGCTGCTCTTCTGGTGGGGCGTGCCGGCGGTCGACGGCGCCCAGTGGCTGGCGTGGGTGGTCTGGGCGTCCGGCGGCGGCCACCACGAGGTCGAGGCGCACCAGGGCTGGTTGCGCGACGACCAGCTCCGGCCGGTGCCGGAGCTGGTCACCCGGGGCGCCGACGGGGCCGTCAGGCTGGACGGTCCCCCCGGAGGAAGAAGTGGCGCCCCGTCACCGCCGTCGGCACGACCTCGATGAGGTCGTACTTGAGCGTCGGGACCCAGGTCCAGTCGCCGACGTCGGCCAGCCGCTCGGCCTCGTCCTCCTCGAGGTGGCGCAGCCGGCCGCGCACGAGCACCGACCAGGCGTCGGTCTCGTTGAAGCGGTCGATCTCGAGCGCGACCTCGGAGTGCAGCTCGGCGGCCAGCAGCTTCCCGCCGGCGGCCGTGCGGAAGACCAGGCTGCCCTCGACCACGGCGTAGTTGATCGGGATCACGTGGATCTCGTCGACCAGCTGGTAGCCGAGCCGACCGACGCGCTCCTCGCCGAGCCGCGCCCAGCACTCCTCGTCGGACAGCTCGACGACCGGTCGGTCGGCGTCGGGCCACTCGGTCAGCTGGTCTTCGGTCACTTCATCCTCCTCAGGTGCGGCCGACGATCATGACCGGGCCCTCCGCGTGGCGGAGGACGGCTCGGGTCATCGGTCCGAGATGGGCGCCGAGCGGGTGCTCGTCGCGACGGTTGAGCACCAGCAGGTACGACGTCTTGGTCGCACCGACGAGCGCGTCGGCCGGCCGGCGCCACGGCACGTCCACCGTCACGTCCACCGTGTAGAGATCCGGGACCTTGGAGAGGGCGAGCTCGAGCTCGCGCTGCGCCTCGTGACGCCAGTGGTCGCGGGTGCTGTTGCTGAAGCCCAGGTCCTGGTACTGCTCCGCGAGCCACGCGGCGTGCAGGACGACCAGCCGCCGGCCGGCGTCGCGGGCGTAGACCAGCGCCGTCTCGACCTGGTCCTGCGCGTCGAGCGGACGGTCCACGCCGACGGTGACCGGGAGCGCCGCCTCGTCGTACTTGTGCCGCCAGCCCTCCGGCACGACGATGACCGGCGTCGCGGTGTGCGTGGCCACCCTCGTCGTCACCGACATGGTCAGCAGCCGCTCGGCCCAGCCGGTGTCGCGCCGCTCCATGATCAGCAGCTCGCAGTCCGCGGCCCGGACGGCGATGGTGCCGGCCACCGGGCCGGTGGCGAGCTCCGTGGTCATCGGCGCCCGGCCGTCCAGCCGGGTCCGCAGCCGCTCGGCGGCGTCTCGCAGCACGTCGGTCCCGACCCGGGTCAGGGTCCGGTCCAGGGAGTCGACCTGCTGCACGGCCGACGGCGCGGAGCGGATCGAGTGCACCACGTGCAGGAGCAGGACGCCGGTGCGCCGGCGGACCGCCTCGCAGGCGGCGAGGTCGAGAGCGCCGTCGTGTGCCCCGTCCGGACCGACCGCGACGAGGACGCCGTACTCGGTGTCGGTCATGTCGTCACTCCCCCTCGGTCGGCGTCGCCGGATGCTTCTCGCGCGGGGCCGTCACGGGCGCGACCACCCGCACCGGGCACGCCGCCGTGCGCAGGACGGTGCGCGCGGTGCTGCCGAGGTGGATCGAGGGCGGTACGCCGTGGGCGCGGCGCACCACCACGACGAGGTCCGCCTCGTGGGAGGCCTCGGCGAGCGCGTGGCCGGGACGGTCGTGGACGATCCGCACCTCGACCTTGACGTCGGGGTGTGCCTCCCGGTGCGGACGCAGCAGGCCCTCCATCTCGACGGTGGCCTCCTGGCGCCACTGGTCGACCGCCACCCGGGACTCGACGATGTCGTCGTAGGCGGTCGGCAGCTTCCAGGCGTGCAGCACGACCAGCGCGGCCTGCCGCTCGGCCGCGACGGCGAACGCGTCGTCGAGCAGCTCCGACGCGTGCGCCGACGCCTTCACACCGACCACGACGACCGGTTCGGCGTCGTCAGGACGCGGCTGCCACTCCGCGGGGACCTCGACGACGGGAAGCTGCGCGCGGGCGGCCACGCCGGCGGCGGTGTCGCCGTGCAGGAGGCGCTGCGGCAGCGGCCGGCCGTCCCGGCCGACCACGAGCACGCGGGCACCCTGTGCGGCGCGGAGCAGCTCGGCCGGGCGGTTGCCGTGGTGCAGCCAGCCGTCGACCTCCAGGTCGGGGGCGAGCTCCCGGGCGATGGCCTCGGCGGACCGCAGGATCTCGGTGCCGGTCTCGGTGAACTCGGCCGCGGTGAGCGGGACCATCGGGGCGATGCTGAGGTAGTCGGGGACGACATGGACCAGCTTCAGCCCGGTGCCGAGGCGCCGGGCCTCGGCCACCGCGAAGCGCAGGGCACCCAGGTTGGCCGCGGATCCGTCGACGCCGAGGACGACGAGGTCGGACTCGTGGGGACGTGTTGTCATGGTGAGCTCCTTCCTCCACCTCCATGCTCGGACCGGGGTGTCACCCCCGTCAGGGCCGCCCGCCCGCGGGACCCGGGACCTTGGTCACGGCCGGGGAGGACCTGACTCTCTGTGCGGCTCCGGGGCCGCAGGACACGGTGTGGACATGAGCACCGACAAGGTCGCCACCCTGGTGGCGTACGACTGCTGGGCGCTCCTCGAGGGGGCCGACATCGCGCGCGTCGCGTGGCAGGCCGGTGACGAGATCCAGCTCGTGCCCGTCAACTACACGGTCGCCGACGGCGGTCTGTGGTTCCGGACCGATCCGGGGACCGCGCTGGCCCGAGGCACCGCGGGGCGCCCGGTCGTCGTCGAGGTCGACCAGGTCGACCCCGTCACCCGGGACGGGTGGAGCGTCGTCGTCCGCGGCACCGCTGAGCTCGTCGACGTCCTCGACGCGCCCGACATGCTCGTCGAGATGACCGTGTGGCCGGCCGGCACCGACAGCGTGTTCGTGCGGGTCGACGCGGAGCGGCTGACCGGTCGGCGGCTGTGGGGCTCCGGCACGACCGACGCGTCGACCCCTGCCCTGTCCGACCGCCCGACCGCCCGACCGCTGGAGGTTCGTGATGCTCGTCCGTGACCTGATGACGCCCGACCCGGTGACCGTCACCGCGGAGGCCACCGTGAAGGAGGCCCTCTCGCAGCTGGCGCGCCTGGGCATCACCTCGATGCCGGTCGTCGACGAGCACCACCACCTGTGCGGGATCGTCAGCGAGGCCGACCTGATCCGCGACCTCGTCGCGCGCGACCCCCGGGCGCAGGAGCGCCCGGTCGAGGTCGAGCCCCTCTACGCGCCGCACACCGTGGACGAGGTCTACACCCGGTCGGCGGCCTCGGTGCGCATCGACGACGACGTGGCGACCGCCGTGGAGACGATGACCGCCCTGTCGGCCAAGAGCCTCCCGGTCGTCGACGTCCGTGGTCGGCTGGTCGGGGTGCTCAGCCGCAGCGACGTCGTGCAGGCCCTCGCCCGCGCGGACGAGGTCATCGCCGCCGACATCGACGAGGTCCTCGCCTCCCTCGGGCACACCGACTGGCTGGTCGAGGTCGACGACGGCGTCGTGTCCGTCTCCGGGCCGAGCGGCCCGGCGGAGCACTCCCTGGCCCACGTCGTCGCCCGCACGGTCCCCGGCGTCGTCGAGGTGCGGGTGGAGTGAGGGGACCCGCAGCGACCGCCACGCGCCGTTAGCGGGGGCCGGCCACCCGCCGGGCCAGCGCCGCGATGTCGGCGGGGCCCGTGCCGCAGCACCCGCCGACGAGCTCGGCGCCCGCCGAGACCCACTCGTCCACGAGCGCGAGGTCCACGGCGTCGGCGTACTCCCACCGCTTCGCGGACGCGTCCCAGTGACCGCCCCGGTTCGGGTAGGCCACGGCCGGCAGCCCGGTCGCGGCGACCGCCGACCGGACCGCACCGAGCACGTCCTCCTGCGCCGAGCAGTTGACGCCCGCCGCGACCAGCACCCGGCAGCCGCCGAGCACCGCGTAGGCCTCGGCGACCGGCTGGCCCGCGCACGTGGCGCTCCCCCGCACCGAGTAGCTGAACCACGCCGGCAGGCCGACCTCCTCCAGCAGCGGCACCAGGACCGCCGCCTCGTCGAGGTCCGGGATCGTCTCGACCGCCAGCAGGTCGGGGCCGGCCGCGGCGAGCAGCTCCAGGCGGCGGCGGTGGAAGTCGCGCAACCTGCGGGCCGGCACCCCGTAGCGGCCGCGGTACTCCGACCCGTCGGCCAGGAAGGCGCCGTACGGCCCCACCGAGGCCGCCACCCGCAGGCCGGGCCGCTCGTCGGCCACCTCGCCCACCACCTCGCCCGACACCTCGCCCGACACCTCGTCACGGGCCTGCCGGGCCAGCGAGACGCTGCGCGCCACGAGTCGGGCGGCGTCGGCGGGGTCGATGCCGGCCGCCGTGAAGCCCTCCACGCTGGCCTGGTAGCTCGCGGTCGTGGCGACCTGAGCACCGGCGCGGTAGAAGGCGCGGTGGGCGGCCACCACCCGCTCCGGCTCGTCGGCCAGCAGGCGGGCGGTCCACAGCGACCCGGACAGGTCCGCACCCTGCTCCTCGAGCGCGGTCGACAGGCCGCCGTCCAGCACCACCACCCGACGTCTCACGCGGGACATCGTGCCCGATCGGCTCAGGGCGCGGAGGAGAGCCTCCGAGCCGCGGTGACCCGTACGCGGTGGAGGGACCGCGGGGTGGCCAGCAGCACCGGGCAGTCCGCCTCGCGCAGCACGGCACGGGCGATCGGGCCCAGGTGGGACCCCGAGGGCAGCAGGCTGTTGTGCCGCCCGACGACGACGAGGTCGGCTCGGTGCGAGGCGTCGATCAGGGCCTCCCCCGCCTGGGCGTTGCGGACGTGCACCTCCACGGCGACGTCCTGGTACGCCGCACCGACCTGCTCGAGCACACGCTGGAGGTCCTCCTCGACCCGCTGGGCCCAGGAGGGGTCGGTCACGTGGGTCTGCGGCGGGTGCCACGAGGTGCACAGCACCAGCAGCCGGGCCTGGCGGTCGCGGGCCGCGGCGAACGCGGCCTCGAGCACGTCGGTCCGCTTCTCGGGCTCGTCGACGCCCGCGACGACGGTGGCCTGGCCGCCCGCGGGGGCCTGCCAGCCCTCGGGGACCGAGACGACGGGCGTGTCCACGCGTGCGCCGATGCCGCCGGTGACCGAGCGGACGTAGGGGTGGGTGCGCCGCGACTCGGGGCAGCGACCGACGACGACGAGGTCGGCGCCGCGGGAGGCCTCGGTGACGACCGCCACCGGCGCTCCGGGCACCAGGCCCGAGGTCACCAGCCCGAGCTCGCCGAGCCGGGCCGACGCGGTGCGGACGGCGGTCGCGAGCAGGTCGCTCCCGTCGACGGCAGCCTGCGGGTCGTGCGGGTCGACCGCGTGCACGAGGTGCAGGGTGCGGTGCCGGCGCAGCGCCTCGCCCGCGCCGAACTCGATGGCGGCGTCCGTCCCGTGGCCGCCGACCGCGACGACGACGGCGCCGGGCGTGGTGTCCATGACAGCCTCCCTGGGGTCGCTCCCACCGTCCGCCGCACGCTCGCGCGAGCACAGGGACCATCGGCCCCATTCGTGGGGTCCCCGGTCATCGTCGGCCCCGCGACCCTCGCCCTGGACCGGCCCACGGGTGCAGGCTCACCTCATGGCCTACGTCTACGACTTCACGCAGGGGAACAAGGACCAGAAGGATCTCCTGGGCGGGAAGGGGGCCAACCTCGCCGAGATGACCAACCTCGGCCTGCCGGTGCCCCCCGGCTTCACCATCTCCACCGACGCCTGCCGCGCGTTCCTCGCGGCCGGCACGGAGCCCGACGGGCTCGAGGAGGAGGTCGACGCCCAGCTGCGGGCGCTCGAGGCGCGGATGGGGCGCCGTCTCGGCGACGCCGCCGACCCGCTGCTGGTGTCGGTGCGCTCCGGTGCCAAGTTCTCGATGCCGGGGATGATGGAGACGGTGCTCAACGTCGGGCTGAACGACGAGTCCGTCGTAGGGCTCGCCACCCGCAACGGCGACGAGCGGTTCGCCACCGACTCCTACCGCCGGCTCCTGCAGATGTTCGGCAGCACCGTCCTCGGGGTGGACAGCGAGGCGTTCGGCGACCGGCTGGACGAGCTGAAGGCCGCACGCGGCGTGGCCTCGGACGCCGAGCTGACGGCCGAGGACCTGCGCGGGCTCGTCGAGGACTTCAAGGTCATCATCCGCGAGCACACCGGCGCGGACTTCCCGCAGGACCCGCGCGAGCAGCTGCGTCGTGCGATCCGCTCGGTCTTCGAGTCCTGGAACACGCCCCGTGCTGCGCTCTACCGCCGCCAGGAGCGGATCCCCGACGACCTCGGCACCGCCGTCAACGTGCAGGCCATGGTGTTCGGCAACCGCGGCGAGACGTCCGGCTCCGGGGTCTGCTTCACCCGGGACCCGGCGACCGGCGAGCCCGGGGTGTACGGCGACTACCTGCCCAACGCCCAGGGCGAGGACGTGGTCGCGGGCATCCGCAACACCATCCCGCTGGCCGAGCTGGCCCGGCTGGACCGGGCGTCCTACGACTCGCTCCTCGCGATCATGGAGCAGCTCGAGCGCCACTACCTCGACATGTGCGACATCGAGTTCACCATCGAGGAGGGCAGGCTCTGGATGCTGCAGACGCGGGTCGGGAAGCGGACCGCGGAGGCGGCGGTCCGCATCGCCTGCGAGATGGTGGCGGAGGACTACATCGACCGCGACGACGCCCTGCTGCGCGTCAGCGGGCACCAGCTGATCGCCCTGATGTTCCCGCGCTTCGCCCCCGACCCGGACCGGCACCCGGTCGCGACCGGCATGAACGCGTCGCCCGGTGCCGCCGTCGGCCGGGCGGTCCTCGACACCGAGACCGCGGTCGCCTGGGCCGAGCGCGGCGAGGCCGTGATCCTGGTCCGCAAGGAGACCAACCCCGACGACCTCGCCGGCATGCTCGCCGCGCAGGGGGTGCTCACCAGCCGCGGCGGCAAGACGTCCCACGCGGCGGTCGTCGCGCGCGGCATGGGTCGCACGTGCGTGTGCGGCGCCGAGGCGATCGAGATCGACCTCGTCAACCGGCGGTTCCAGGTGCGCGGCGGACCGGTCGTCGAGGAGGGCGACATGATCTCCATCGACGGCACCACCGGAGAGGTCTTCCTCGGCGCCGTGCCGGTCAGCGACCCCGACGTGGTCCGGCGGCTGGAGGGCGAGGAGGTGGACGACCCGGTCGCCGTCTCGGTCGCGCGGCTCCTCGGCCACGCCGACGGCATCCGACGGCTCGGCGTCCGCGCGAACGCCGACACCCCCGAGGACGCCCGGCGGGCGCGGCGGTTCGGCGCCGAGGGCATCGGGCTGTGCCGGACCGAGCACATGTTCCTCGGCGAGCGTCGGCACCTCATCGAGCGGCTGATCGTCGCCGACGACGAGGCCGAGCGCCAGGAGGCCCTGGAGAAGCTGGAGCCGCTCCAGCGCCAGGACTTCGGGGAGATCCTCGAGGCCATGGACGGGCTGCCGGTCACGGTGCGGCTGATCGACCCGCCCCTCCACGAGTTCCTGCCGGACCTCACCGACCTCGAGGTCCGGGTCGCGCTCGAGGACGAGCGGCACGAGGAGGATCGCCGCGACCACGTGCTGCTCGAGCACGTGCGCCGCCTGCACGAGCACAACCCGATGCTGGGGCTGCGCGGGGTCCGCCTGGGCATCGTCATCCCCGGCCTGTTCCACATGCAGGCCCGGGCGATCGCGTCCGCCATGGCGGACCGGATCGAGGCCGGCGGCGACCCGCGCCCGGAGATCATGGTGCCGCTGGTCGTCCACGAGCGTGAGCTGACGCTGGTGCGCGGGGAGCTCGAGAAGGTGATCGGCGAGGTGTCGGCCGACCGCGGCCTCGACCTGCATATCCCGATCGGCACGATGATCGAGCTTCCCCGGGCGGCGCTGCTCGCCGACCGCATCGCCGCGACCGCCGACTTCTTCTCCTTCGGCACCAACGACCTGACCCAGACGGTCTGGGGCTTCTCCCGCGACGACGTGGAGGCGGCCTTCCTGCCGGCCTACCGCGACCGCGGCGTCTTCCCCGTCTCGCCGTTCGAGTCGATCGACGTCGACGGCGTGGGCAAGCTCGTCGAGATCGGGTCGCGGCTGGGCCGGGAGACCAAGCCGGGGCTGCACGTCGGTGTCTGTGGCGAGCACGGCGGCGACCCGGAGTCGATCCGGTTCTTCGCCGAGGCCGGGATCGACTACGTGTCCTGCTCCCCCTTCCGCGTCCCGGTGGCCCGGTGGGAGGCGGCCCGGGCGGTCCTGGCCCGCGACTGACCGGGCCGGCGCGGGCCGAAGGCCCCCGGCGCCGGGACGTTGGGCACTCCCAGGACGCCGCGCACCGGAGGGACGCTGGACCGAGAAAGGTCGTGGTCCCCCGTGACGGTCACCCTCGCCCCGTCCGCACCCTCCCCGCCCGAGCCGCCGCCCACGGGGTCGCGACGCTGGGGCGTGGGCCGGGTGGTGGCGGCCGTCGCCGCGACGGTGCTCCTCGCGGCCGGGGTGGGCTCGGCCCTCACCGCGGGCGTGGTGCGGCTCGCGGACGCCACCATGCGCGACGACGCGGGCTTCGTCAGCGGCTCGACGACGCGGTGGAGCTCACCGGGCTACGCCGTCCGGACCGAGGACGTCGTGCTCGACCGGGGCCTGCTGGGACTCGATGTCCCACGCGGGATGATCGGCACGGTCCGCGTGACCGTCGACCCGCAGGACTCGACCGGCCTGTTCGTCGGCATCGCCCGCGCCGGGGACGTCGACGCCTTCCTGCAGGGGGTGGCGCAGTCGACGGTCACCGAGCCGTTCGGCGACGGCGGGTCCGCCACCCCGTCGTACGCCGTCGGCGGCGCGCTCCCGACCCGGCCCGACCGGGCCGGGATCTGGGTGGCCTCGGCCGGCGGGACGGGCGCGCGCACGATCACCTGGGACCCCGAGCCGGGCTCCTGGGCGCTGGTCGTGACGACCGCCGACGGCACCCGGCCGGTCGTCGCCGACGTCACCCTCGGTGCCGAGCTGCCGGTCCTGCACCGCCTCGCGTCCGCCCTGCTGGTCGCCGGGCTCGTGGTCGCCGGCCTGGCCGGCGTCGCACTCTGGTTCGTGCTCCGGACTCGTGAGGAGGCTCCCCGTGCTGCGCGTGCGTGACGTGATGACGGCCCCGGTGGTGACCGTGGCCGCGACCGACGACCTGGCGACGGCCGCCCGGCTGCTCGACCGCCACGGGGTGACCGCGTTGCCCGTGGTCGACGACCACGGGCACGTGCTGGGCATGGTCACCGAGACCGACGTGGTGCGCGACGCCGTGCCGCGCAACCCGTGGGAGCGCGAGCTGCACCCGTCCGCCGGCGGTCCGCACCCCGCGTCCGTGCGTGACGTGATGAGCTTCCACCCGGTCGCGGTGCTCCCCGACGTCGAGCTGCCGGTGGCGGCGGACCTGCTCGTCAACAACGCCCTGCCCAGCCTGCCGGTCGTCGACAACGGCGTGGTGGTCGGCATCGTCAGCCGCCACGACCTGGTCTCGGTGCTCGCGAGCACCGAGACGGCGGAGACCCACCAGTTCAACACCGAGGCGGAGGACACGTGACGGCGCCGCCGGTGTCCCCGCACGCCGACGGGGTACCGGGCAGGTCGCCGTAGGGAGGACGCAGTGGAGCGCACGCAAGCCCAGCCCCGGTCGCCGGTCGTCCTGGCCGCGCTCGACGACGACGTGTCGGCCGCGCTCTCCTTCGCGCTCGACGAGGCGCGCCGGCAGGGGTGTCCGCTGCGGGTCGTCGCGTACGACGAGGGCGTGCTGGAGCGCGTGCTGGACCGGGTCGGCGGCGTGCCGGGCGAGGGCCGGCTGGTGACCGGGACACCGGTCCGCGCGGTGCTGGACGCGAGCGCCGACGCGCGCCTGGTCGTGGTCCGCCGGCGCGACCTGCTCCACCTCGTCCGAGCCCTGACCGACCCCGACGGCGTCCTGCCCACGACCTGGGCCGACCCGCCCGTCGCGTGCGTTCCGCCCGGCTGGACCTCGCGCAGCGACGACGAGCGCCCGGTGACGGTGGGCGTGGAGGACCCGGCCGCCGCCACCGTCCTGCTCCAGTCCGCCCTCGACGTGTGCGGCGCGGGCCCGCTGCGCAGCGTTCACGCGGCGCACCAGCGGGCAGGTGCGGCGCTGCTGGAGGCGGCGGCCTGCTCCCGGGTGCTCGTCCTGGGCCGCAACCCCGCGGACCGGCGCGGCGGCACCCGGCTGGGCCGCACCGCCCGCACCGTCCTGCACCAGAGCCCCTGCCCGGTCGTCCTGCTCCCTCCCCTGCCCGCTCCCCGGCACCCCGAAGGGTGTGGGCCCGCCGCGCACCCCGGAGTAGGGTCGAGGTGACCGAGAGCTTCTCGAGCTCCGCGCCCCGCGCCGCCGTTCCCGGTTTCATGCCCGATGCGAACCAGGGACACCCCCATGGACTTCTCGATGACCATGACCCTCGACCCGCCCACCGCCGTCGTGACCGCGAACGGTGAGCTGGACATCTTCACCGCCCGTGAGGTCTCGCAGCGCCTGCTCGATGCGATGAATGCGGGCTGCCTGCGGGTGCTCGTCGACCTCGGCGGGGTCACCTTCTGCGACGCGTCCGCGCTCGGCGTCTTCGCCCGGACGCGGCACCAGCTCGCCGAGAACGACGGCTCGATGGACTTCGTCGCGACCAGCCCGCCGTTCCGCCGGCTGTGCGCGCTCACCGGGCTGGACGAGGTCTTCGACCTGAACTGACGACCGGGGTGGCGACCGGGGTGGCGACCGGGGCCGCGTGGCGTTGGCGTGGCGGGCCCGTCCGCCCAGACCCCCGTGACCGGACCGACGGGCGCGCCACGTTCCACAGGATCGGCGACGCTCCCCGGACAGCGGTTCACCCCGCGGGGTGAACGACCCGGGCGCGCGGACGGCGGGGCGGGACGTCATACGACCCGGCCGCCAGAGCGACCAACCCGGATGACGTCAGCGGACCGACCACCCGCGAGTCCGCGCCGTGCGGGCGGCGTCGGCCCCCGGCTCAGCCGTCGTAGGCCGGCAGCACGACCTCGAAGGTCGACCCCGGACCGTCGGGGTTGCGTCGGGCGGTCACCGTGCCGTCATGGCGGGTGACGATCCTGCGCACGATCGACAGGCCCAGGCCGCTGCCCTCGTAGTCGCGGTAGTGGGCGCGGTGGAACTCGTCGAAGATCTGCTCCTCCTCGCCCTCGGGGATCCCGATGCCGTTGTCGACGACGAGGATGGTGACGAAGCCGGGCGGGTGGGCGCAGCCGCGGACCACGATCCGGGGCTCGGTCCCCGGGGCGACGTACTTGAGCGCGTTGCCGACCAGGTTGTCGAGCACCTGGCGGATCAGCACCGGGTCGGCGAGGACCGGGGGCACCGGCTCGCAGGTCACCTGCTTCTCGGCGTGCCGGGCGGCCGCGATCTCACGGACCAGCGTGGTGACGTCGACCCGGCTGACGTCGAGGTCTCGGGCCCGGCTGGTGGCGTGGGCGAGGAGGTCGCGGATGAGCTCCCGCATCCGGCGCGACGACGACCGCACCCGGGAGACGAACTCGCGCGCGAGCTGGGCGTCCAGGGCGCCGGCGTCGAGCTCGTCGGCGATCATCTCCGTCCAGCCGTCGATCGCCGCCAGCGGGTTGCGCAGGTCGTGCGCCACGACGCCAGCGAACGCGGCGAGCTCCTCGCGGCGGGCGTGCTCGGCGGTCGCGTCGCGGAAGAGCACCAGCGCGCGGGCGCGGCGCCGGGCGGCGTCCCGCGGCAGTGGCATGGCCGAGACCGACATCACCCGGTCGGGGACGCCGTCCGCGCTGACCAGGATCTCGACGTCCCGCACCACCTCGCCGAGCAGGGCCCGCACCGACGGGCGCTCCTCGGGCGGCATCGGCGTGCCGTCGGCCCAGCGGTCCGAGCGCGATGCCAGCACCTCCCGGGTCAGGTCGTCCTCCGACAGCCCGAAGATCTCGGCCGCGGCCGGGTTGTGCAGCAGCACCTCGCCGCTGTCGTCGAGCACGAACAGACCCTCGTTCATCGAGCCGATGACGGCCTGCCGGACGCTCGCCTGGTACTCCGCCTCCTCCTGGGTGCGCCGCAGCTCGGCGGCGAGCGCCTCACGCTCGTCGCGACCGGTGGAGATGCCGAGGCCGGTGACGACCAGCGTGGCGACGTAGAACCCGGCAAGGAGGTAGCCCAGGTCCTCCCGCTCCGTCGCGGCGAACGGCCCGATGTCGGCCATCGTCAGGCCGAGCGTCACGACGCCGGTCACCATGGAGTGCGCGGCGCTGAGCAGCGTGGAGAACCGCAGCCCGAACCAGACGGTGGCCGCCAGCAGCGGGAACGCCAGCGGGAGCTGCTCGAACCAGAACGCGAGCACGTACATCCCGAGCGTGAAGGCGATCGCCGCGACCAGCTCGTACCAGCGGGCCCCGCTCAGCAGCGGTGGCCGCGGCCGTGCCGAGGTCAGCCGCTCGCCGACCAGCAGCCCCAGGGTGACGACGAGCAGCGAGCTGCACAGGGTGCGGCCGAACCACAGGACCCCACCGAGCTGCACGTGCTCGCCGGTGACCGAGACCCAGCCGAGGGTGGCCAGCGCCGCGCCGACGGCCATGCCCAGGACCAGGGCCGCCCCGAAGCGGGCCAGCACCCGAGGGCGGTCCAGGGGCCGGTCACCGCCGCAGCCCCAGAGCCCGGGGCACCAGCGGCGCAGCAGCACCACGGTGAGCAGCGTCTGCACCACGACCGCCAGGGACATCACCGCGGCCAGCGCCGGCTCGGAGCCCAGCACCAGGTCGCCGACGAACACCGCCGCGGCCAGCACGACCGTCTCCGGGCTCAGCACCCGGGCGCCGCGCACGAGGAACCACAGCACCGCCAGGCCGCCGATCGGCATCGCGCTGGCGTAGCCCGGCCCGACCGCGTCGGCCCGGTGGATCCCGAGCGCGAGCACGACGATGAGCGCGGCGCACCCCACGGTCACGCCAGGACCCACGATCGCGTGCGTCGCCTTCCGGTCTCCCGGCATCGCCACTCCCCCTAGGCCCCCACCTGGTGACTGCAGGCTAGACCCCCAAAGGGGTGAGGGGCCGGCAACAGCGGCGAAACGCCCCTCGGGGTGTCGCGGGCCGGCCCGGCGGGGGTCACTCCTCCGCGGCGAGCTCCTCGTCGTGGGTGCCCGGCCGCGGCGCCCACGGCAGCTCCTTGGCGGGGCGTACGACGATCAGCCGGTCGCCGCGGGCGAGCAGGGTCACCACGGGGTCGAAGTAGCGGTAGACCTTCTCGTCGCGCACGACGGCGATGACCTGGTCGGGCAGCGACTGCGGTGGCCGGCCGACCTCCGAGACCAGGAGCTCCCGCTCGGCCACCTCGAGGCCCTCGCCGTAGGTCAGCAGGTCCTCCATCACCTGGCCCAGGGTCGGCGAGAGCGACGACAGGCCGAGGAGCCGGCCGACGGCATCGGAGGACGTGATGACCGAGTCGGCGCCGGACTGGCGCATCAGCGCGACGTTCTCCTGCTCGCGGGCCGAGGCGACGATCCACACCTCGGGGTTGAGCTGGCGCACGGTGAGCGTCGCCAGCACGTTGGAGTCGTCGCGGTCGGTGGTGATGATGACCTGGCTGGCGTTGCCGACCCCCGCCCGGCGCAGCACGTCCTGGCGGGTGGCGTCCCCCGTGACGACCGCGAGGCCGTCGGCGTGCGCCTCCTGCAGGGCGGCGCCGCCCGGGTCGACGACCACGATCGCCTCGCGGTCGTGGCCGTTGTTGACCAGGGTGTCGACGGCCGCCCGGCCCTTGGTGCCGTAGCCGATCACGACGACGTGCTGCGTCATCTTCTTCCTCCAGCGGGCGACTCGGTACATCTCGCGGCCCTGCGAGGCGAGCACCTCGAGGGTGGTCCCGATCAGCAGCACCAGGAACGCGATGCGCAGCGGGGTGACGACGAAGGCGTTGACCAGCCGGGCGTGCGCCGAGACCGGTGCGATGTCGCCGTAGCCGGTGGTGCTGAGCGTGACGGTCGCGTAGTAGACGGCGTCGACCAGGTTGACGCCGAAGAACGGCGGGTCGTTCGCGTCGCGGTAGGCACCGCGGTCGACGTACACGATGAGGACGGTGACCACGAAGATCCCGACCGCCAGCAGCAGCCGGACGCCCAGGCGCCACCACGGCGACCGGGTCGAGTCGGGGAGCGCGACGCCACCCCTGGCCCGGCCCTGCGTGAGGTCGCTGGAGTCGTCCGGCACGGGCCGCAATCTATCCCTCGACGGGGCCCTCCGCGGCGTCGCCCCGCTGCTCGACGCCCTCACGCGTCGCGAGCCGGCGCAGCCGCTGGACCAGCTCGTGCCGGGCCCGCGCCGTCGCCTTCTGCGGGAAGACCTCGTCGAACGCCGCGTTGACCGCGGCACCGACGAGCACCGCCACGGAGACCAGGTAGAGCCAGAGCAGCACCGCGATCGGCGCGGCGAGCGGCCCGTAGATCGACTTGGAGTCCGCGGCGGTGGCGGTGAGGAAGGTCCGCAGCAGGTAGGAGCCGACGATCCAGCAGAAGAGCGAGAACGTCGCGCCGGGCAGGTTGAAGCTCCAGTTGGTCCGGACCGGGACCGACACGTGGTAGAGCGTGGCGAGGAAGCAGATGCAGAGGGCGACGACGACCGGCCAGTAGAACCCGATGAGGAAGTCCAGCCGCTCCGGCAGCCACTGAGCGACCAGGTCCGGGCCGGCGACGACCAGCGGCAGGCACAGGACGCCGGTCACCATCGCGAGGAGGTAGAGCGCGAACGACAGCGCCCGCGTCTTGACGATCCCCCGGTGCCCGCCGAGGCCGTGCATGATCGTGATGGTGTCGATGAAGACGTGCAGCGCCCGCGAGCCCGACCACAGGGCGAGCACGAAGCCGAGCGAGATCACGTCGAACCGCCCACCGTGGAGCACGTCGTCGATGGTCGGCGTGATGATCCGGCTGACGGCGTTCTCGGTGAGCGCTCGCTCGGAGAGGTCGATGATCGCCGCGCGCACGTCGCCGACCTGGGCGGGGGTGAACTGCGCGGTGACGAACCCGATCGAGCCCGCGAGCGCGAAGATCAGCGGCGGCACGGACAGGACGGCGAAGAACGCCGCCTCGGCGGCGAGGCCCGTGACGCGGTACTGCAGGCACGACCGCACCGTGGTGACCACGAGGCGCCAGACCGTCTCGCGCAGCCGGTGGAGCCGGGCCACGAGCGGGGAGTCGCGGCTGTCCACGCCCTCGACCCCGGTCATGGACCTAACGTAGTCACATGCGTACCGAGATCCGGGTAGCCACGAACCAGGTGCCGCCGCTGGAAGGTCACAACACCGTCACGGCCGACCGGGCGCTCGTCGAGGCGGTCACCCACTACGCGTCCGCGGAGGTGGTCGAGGACCTCGCCGCGGTCGGGGCCGAGGCCGGGACGCCTGAGGCGCGCGAGCACGGGCTGCTCGCCAACCGCTACGGCCCCGAGGTCGTGACGGTCGACCGGTTCGGCAACCGCCTCGACGAGGTGCGGTTCCACCCGTCGTACCACTGGCTGATGGAGCGGGCCGTCGGGCACGGGCTCGCGGCCCGGCCGTGGGAGCAGCAGGAGGCGGGGTCGCCGTACGCCCACGTGCGGCGCGCGGCCGGGTTCATGGCCTGGTCGCACACCGAGCCCGGCCACGGCTGCCCGATCTCGATGACCTACGCCGCCGTCCCCGCGCTGCGGGCCGACGAGGCGATCGCCAAGGAGTGGACGCCGCTGCTGGCGTCGACGGCCTACGACCCCGGCGTGCGGCCGGTGTCCGCCAAGCGCGGCGCGCTCGCCGGGATGGGGATGACGGAGAAGCAGGGCGGCTCCGACGTGCGCCTCAACGTGACGCAGGCGCGTCCGACCGCCGTGGACGGGGAGTACACCCTGCACGGGCACAAGTGGTTCACCTCGGCGCCCATGAACGACGTCTTCCTCGTGCTGGCGCAGGCGCCCGGCGGGCTGACCTGCTTCGTGGTCGCCCGGGTGCTGCCCGACGGGACCCGCAACCAGCTCGACGTCGTCCGGCTCAAGGACAAGCTGGGCAACCGGTCCAACGCGTCCTCGGAGCTCGAGCTCGACGGCACCGTCGCCCAGCGCCTCGGTGACGAGGGCCGCGGCGTGCGGACCATCATCGAGATGGTCGCCGCGACCCGGCTGGACTGCGTGCTCGGCTCGACGTCGCTGATGCGGCGAGCGGTGAACGAGGCGACCTGGCACGCCGCGCACCGCACGGCGTTCGGGTCGCTGCTGGCCGAGAAGCCACTGATGCAGAACGTGCTCGCCGACCTGGCCGTCGAGACCGAGGCGGCCACCGCGCTGGCCATGCGACTGGCCGCGGCGGTCGACGGTGTCGACGACCCGCACGAGGCCGCGCTGCGCCGGATCGCGCTCCCGTTGTCGAAGTTCTGGGTCTGCAAGCGCACCCCGGCCGTCGTCGCCGAGGCGCTGGAGTGCCTGGGTGGCAACGGCTACGTCGAGGAGTCGGGGCTGCCGCTGCTCTACCGCGAGGCGCCGCTGAACTCGGTGTGGGAGGGCTCGGGCAACGTCAACGCCCTCGACGTGCTGCGGGCGCTCGGGCGCGAGCCCGAGGTGCTCGACGCCTGGATCACCGAGGTGGGCCGGGCGCGTGGCGGCGACGCCCGCCTGGACCGCGCGATCGACGACACGCTCGCGCTGCTCGGCTCGCTGATGGGCGAGCCGGAGCGCCTCGAGGTCAGCGCCCGCCGGCTCGCCGGCCGGATGGCCGCGGTCCTGCAGGGCTCCCTGCTGGTGCGGCACGCCCCCGCCGAGGTCGCCGACGTCTTCTGCGCCTCACGCCTCGGCTCGTCGTACGACGGCACCTTCGGCGCCCTCGACGGCGGCGACCTGCGGGCGATCGTGGAGCGCGCGACGCCGGTGCTGTGAGCCGGGCGCCCCTGCCGGGGCGGCGGTGGTACCCGGACCGCCGTCAGGGGCGGGCGGGGACCGGCTCGGGGGCCGGGGTTGTGGGCTCGTCGGCCGGCTCGTCGTCGAGCATCGTCTGCTCGTCGAAGGGCAGCTCGCCGGCGAGGACCCGGTCGAGCCGGTCGCGGTCGACCCCGCCGGTCCAGGTGCCGATGAGCACGGTGGCGACCGAGTTGCCGGCGAAGTTGGTGAGCGCGCGGGCCTCGGACATGAAGCGGTCGATGCCGACGATGAGGCCGACGCCCCCGACCAGGTCGGGGCGGTGGGACTGCAGGCCGCCGGCGAGGGTGGCGAGCCCGGCACCGGTGACCCCGGCCGCACCCTTGGAGGCGATGATCATGAACACCAGCAGCGAGATCTGCTCCCCGATGCTCAGCGGGTCGCCCATGGCATCGGCGATGAACAGCGTCGCCATGGTCAGGTAGATGGCCGTGCCGTCGAGGTTGAAGGAGTAGCCGGTCGGCACCACGATCCCGACCGTCGTCCGCTCCACGCCCGCGTGCTCCATCTTGGCGATCAGCCGCGGCAGCGCCGACTCCGAGGACGAGGTGGCCAGGATCAGCAGGAACTCGCGGCCGAGGTAGCGGAACAGCGAGAGGATGTTGACGCCGGCGACCGTGCGCAGCACCAGGCCGAGCACGACGAAGACGAACAGCACGCAGGTCAGGTAGAACCCCGCCATCAGCATGGCCAGGCTGGTCAGCGCGTCGAAGCCGGTCTCGCCGACCACGGCCGCGATCGCGCCGAAGGCGCCCACCGGCGCGGCCCACATGATCATCGCCAGGACGCGGAAGACCAGCCGCTGGGCGTACTCCACGACCGTGAGGATCGGCCGGCCCGCCGAGCCCATCTGCTGCAGGGCGAAGCCGATCAGCAGCGCGACGAGCAACGTCTGCAGCACGTCGCCGGAGGTCAGCGAGGAGAAGAGCGAGTCGGGGATGATCCCGAGCAGGAAGTCGGTGGTGCTGCCGTGGCCCTCCTCAGCCTGGGCGGCGCCCGCGGCGGTGACCTCGTCGGTCAGCTGCAGCCCCTCCCCGGGGTGCAGCAGGTTGCCGACCACGAGCCCGATCGCGAGCGCGAAGGTCGACATCACCAGGAAGTAGCCGATCGCCAGCAGGCCCACCTTGCCGACCCGGGCGGCGCTGGCGACCGACCCGACGCCGAGCACGATCGTGCAGAAGATGACCGGCTGGATCATCATCGTGATCAGGCCGACGAACCCGTCTCCCAGCGGCTTGAGCCGCACCGCGAAGTCCGGGAAGAGCAGGCCCACCGCGACGCCCAAGGCCACGGCGAGCACCACCGCCGCGTAGAGCCAGTGCGTGCGGTTGCGTGGGGTAGTGCGGGCTTCCCGAGTCTCAGCCATGGTCGGTGCGTACCCGGCCACACCGACCATGAACCGTCGTACGGTGCGTCGATGGGTGGGCGCGAGGCCCTCGGAGCGGCGGACGTGCCCGACCGGCTCGCTCATCGGCGAGCCGGACCGCCTCGAGGTCTCGGCCCGGCGACTCGCCGGCCGGATGGCCGCGGTCCTCCAGGGCTCTCTGCTCGTGCGCCACGCCCCCGCCGAGGTCGCCGACGTCTTCTGCGCCTCGCGCCTCGGCACGTCGTACGACGGCACCGTCGACGCCCTCGAGGGCGGTGGCCTGCGGGCGATCGTGGATCGCGCGACGCCCGGCGTCTGACGGCCATCCGGGCGGCAGCCGTCCCCGCCGGCCGCGGGCCCTGCTCACCGCTGCGGTCGCAGTTTCACCATGGTCTGTCGGTGAACCTGCACTTCCTACGGCGGGCACACCGAGGGAAGTGTCGGTTCGTCTGCATCCCTTGATGAACCGGCAGCGCCACGAGCGGTGAGCCGGCCTCAGGACAGGTCGATGCCCGGGTAGAGCGGGTGCTTGTCGAGCATCTCGGCCGAGGCGTCGCGGACCTTGTCCGCCACCCCGTCCCCGAGCACGTACGACGCCTTCGACGCGCGGCCGTCCTTCGTCGTGCCCGCCTCGGTGTTCTGCAGGACGTGCACGATCAGCTCCGCGACCCGGTCGAACTCGTCGTGACCGAAGCCGCGGGTCGTGAGCGCCGGGGTGCCGAGCCGGATGCCGGAGGTGTACCAGGCACCGTTCGGGTCGCGCGGCACCGAGTTGCGGTTGGTGACCACGCCGGCGTCGAGCAGCGCGGACTCCGCCTGCCGCCCGGTCAGGCCGAACGACGAGACGTCGAGCAGCACCAGGTGGTTGTCGGTGCCGCCGGTCACCAGCGTGGCGCCGCGGGAGAGGAAGCCGTCCGCGAGCGACTTCGCGTTGTCGGCGACCTGCTGGGCGTAGGCCTGGAACGAGGGCTGCCGGGCCTCGGCGAGGGCGACCGCCTTGGCCGCCATCACGTGCGAGAGGGGTCCGCCGAGCACCATCGGGCAGCCGCGGTCGACCTCGGGTGCGTACTCCTCGGTGGCCAGCACGAGGCCGCCGCGCGGACCGCGCAGCGACTTGTGGGTCGTGGTGGTGACGACATGGGCGTGCGGGACCGGGTCCTCGTTCCCGGTGAACACCTTGCCGGCCACCAGCCCGGCGAAGTGGGCCATGTCGACCATCAGCGTCGCGCCGACCTCGTCGGCGATCTCGCGCATCTTCGCGAAGTCCACCCGCCGCGGGTACGCCGAGTAGCCGGCCACCAGGATCAGCGGCTTGAACTCGCGGGCCTTCGCCGCGAGGGCGTCGTAGTCCAGCAGCCCGGTCTCCGGGTCCGTGCCGTACTGCTGCTGGTGGAACATCTTGCCCGAGATGTTGGGGCGGAAGCCGTGGGTGAGGTGGCCGCCGGCGTCCAGCGACATGCCGAGCAGCCGCTGGTTGCCCAGCTCCTGGCGCAGCGACTCCCAGTCCTGCTCCGTCAGCTCGTTGACGTTCTTCGCGCCGAGCCGCGCCAGGCCCGGGGTCTCGACCCGGTGCGCGAGGATCGCCCAGTAGGCGACGAGGTTGGCGTCGATGCCCGAGTGCGGCTGGGCGTAGGCGTAGGCCGCCCCGAACAGCTCGCGGGCGTGCTCGGCCGCCAGCGCCTCGACGGTGTCGACGTTCTGGCAGCCGGCGTAGAAGCGGTGACCGACGGTGCCCTCGGCGTACTTGTCGCTGAACCAGGTGCCCATGGTCAGCAGCACGGCGGGCGAGGCGTAGTTCTCGCTGGCGATCAGCTTCAGCGACCCGCGCTGGTCGGCGAGCTCCTGGCGGGTGGCGTCGGCGATCCGCGGCTCGACCGAGGCGATCACCTCGAGGGCCTGCTGGTACGCGCTGCTGGTGAGGGAATCGATCCGGTCGCTCATGCGCTGCAGCCTAGTGCCGCGCCGGCCGGAGCCCCGCTCCCCCGCGGGCGATGAGGTGTGTGTCTCACATCCTGGCAGTCTATCTCACATCACGAGATTGGCGTTTGTGGAACGGCCGTCCGCTCCCTGAGACTGCTTGACATGATCTCCGCTGCGACCCATGCGTACCTCGTGGCTCGACGCCACGTGGACCTCGGACGCACGCGCAGCATGATGTGTCGGCCCTCCTGACGAACCGAGCCAGACCACTCCGCTCGGGCCCCGACCTCCCGGCAGCGTCGCCGGTCGAGGAGGCGCCCCTCCCGCCGAGGACCACACCCCCATGTCCGACCCCCGCTTCACCGCCAAGCGCGCCGAGCGCACCGAGATCCCCCGCCCCAAGCGCGGCGAGGGTCAGTGGGCGCTCGGCTTCACCGAGCCGCTGAACAAGAACGAGCAGTCTAAGAAGGACGACGACCCGCTCAACGTCCGCGACCGGATCCTCCACGTCTACTCCCGGCGCGGCTTCGACTCCATCGACCCGGCCGACCTGCGCGGCCGGTTCCGCTGGATGGGCCTCTACACCCAGCGCAAGCCGGGGATCGACGGCGGTAGGACCGCGGTGCTCGAGGAGGAGGAGCTCGACGACCGCTACTTCATGCTCCGGGTGCGCTCCGACGGCAAGCTTCTCTCCCCCGCGACCGTCCGGGCCCTCGGCACCATCGGCACCGACTTCGCCCGCGACACCGCAGACGTCACCGACCGCGAGAACATCCAGTACCACTGGATCCGGATCGAGGACGTGCCCGCGATCTGGCAGCGCCTCGACGACAACGGTCTCTCCAGCCTGGAGGCGTGCGGCGACTCGCCGCGCCCGTTCCTCGGCTCGCCGGTCGCGGGCGTCGCCAAGGACGAGATCATCGACGGCTCCTCGGCACTCGACGAGATCTACCGCCGCTACATCGGCAACCCGGAGTTCTCGAACTTCCCGCGCAAGTTCAAGACCGCGCTGACCGGCCACCCCTCGCACGACGTCTCCCCCGAGACCAACGACGTCTCCTTCGTCGGCACCGTGCACCCCGAGCACGGCCCCGGGTTCGACCTGTGGGTCGGCGGCGGGCTCTCCACCAACCCGATGCTCGCGCAGCGGATGGGCGTCTGGATCCCCCTCGAGGAGGTCCCCGACGCGTGGGAGGCGGTCGCCTCGGTGTTCCGCGACTACGGCTACCGCCGGCTCCGCTCGAGGGCGCGGCTGAAGTTCCTCGTCGCGGACTGGGGCATCGAGAAGTTCCGCGAGGTCGTCGAGAACGAGTACCTCGGCCGCCCGCTGGTCTCCAACCCCTCGCCGGAGTCGCCGGTGGGGCACCGCGACCACATCGGCGTCCACGAGCAGAAGGACGGCAAGGTGTACGTCGGGGTCGCCCCGACCGCCGGCCGCGTCTCGGGCACGGTCCTGGTGGCGCTCGCCGACCTGATGGAGCGCCACGGCGTGCAGGGCGCCCGGCTGACGCCGTACCAGAAGATCGTGCTGATCGGCGTCGAGCCGGCCGTCGTCGACGCGCTGCTCGACGACCTGGACGCCATCGGCCTGTCGGGACGGCCGTCGGGCTGGCGGCGCAACACGATGGCCTGCACCGGCATCGAGTTCTGCAAGCTCGCCATCGTCGACACCAAGAACCGCGCCCGCGACCTGGTCGCCGAGCTCGAGAGGCGGTTCCCCGACCTCGATGCGGCCATCACGGTCAACGTCAACGGCTGCCCCAACGCCTGCGCGCGCACCCAGGTCGCCGACATCGGGCTCAAGGGCCAGCTGGTCATGCACGAGGGCCGGCAGGTCGAGGGCTTCCAGGTGCACCTCGGCGGCGCCACCGGCCTGCAGGCCAACTTCGGCCGCAAGCTGCGCGCCCACAAGGTGACCAGCGCCGGCCTCGACGACTACGTCACCGCCGTCGTGACCAACTACCTGGCCGACCGCACCGAGGGCGAGACGTTCACCGAGTGGGTGGCGCGGGCCGACGAGGACCTGCTGCGCGGCGACCAGGTGCTGGAAGGAGCGGTCTCGTGAGCGAGCGCGCGATCCCCTTCCACTGCCCGTTCTGCGGCGAGACCGACCTGCGCCCGCACGAGGTCGTCTCGGAGACCGGCGAGGTGACCTCGCCGCACGGCACCTGGGACTGCCGCGGCTGCCTGCGCTCGTTCTCACTGAGGATGCTCGGCCTCGTCCGACCTTCGGGAGCCACGTCATGACCGCAGCGACCACCATCACCGCGCGCAACAACCGCGGCACCGCGACCGACGGCCGCTCCCCGGAGGAGCTGCGCGAGCTGGTGTCCCACTGGGGCGCCGAGCTCGAGCTCGCGCCGGCCGAGGACATCATCGAGTGGGCCGTGGCCACCTTCGGCGCCCGCTTCTGCGTCACCTCCTCGATGGGCGACGCGGTGCTCGCCGACATCGCCTCGAAGGTCGCACCGGGCGTCGACGTGGTCTTCCTCGACACCGGCTACCACTTCGTCGAGACGATCGGCACCCGCGACGCCGTCCAGGCGACCCTCCCGGTCAACCTGCTCACGATCACGCCCGTGCAGTCAGTCGCGGAGCAGGACGCGACCTACGGCAAGGACCTCTACAAGACCGACCCCGACCTGTGCTGCAAGCTGCGCAAGGTCCAGCCGCTGGCCGACTCCCTGGCGTCGTACGACGCCTGGGCGACCGGCCTGCGCCGCGCCGAGACCCACCACCGGGTGATCGCGCCGGTCATCGGCTGGGACGCCAAGAAGGGCAAGGTCAAGGTCTCGCCGCTGGCCCGGTGGTCCGACGAGCAGGTCGAGCGCTACATCGCCGACCACGGCGTGCTCGTCAACCCCCTGGTCTACGACGGCTACCCCTCCATCGGTTGCTGGCCCTGCACGCGCCGCGTGGCTCCCGGCGAGGACCCGCGCAGCGGCCGCTGGGCCGGCACCAACAAGACCGAGTGCGGGATCCACTCGTGAGCGCGCTCACGACCCGCACCCGCGGCACCGGCAGCGCCGCCGGTGCCCGCTCCTCCGCACCACTTCGTAGCACGAAGGAGGCAGTGTGATGGCTGCTCCTGCCCTGGTGGCCCTGGCTCACGGAAGCCGTGACCCTCGGTCCGCCGCCACGATCAAGGCCCTCGTCGACGAGGTCCGGGCGATGCGCCCCGACCTCCGGATCGAGCAGGCCTTCCTCGAGCTGGCCAAGCCGTCGTTCACGACGGTCGTCGACCGGCTCGTGAAGGCCGGCCACGACGAGATCGTCGTCGTGCCGCTCCTGCTCACCGAGGCCTACCACGCCAAGGTCGACGTCCCCAGCGCGATCGCCGAGGCCCAGGCCCGCCACGAGGGCCTCGGCATCCGCGCGACCCGGATCCTCGGTCTCGAGACCCAGTTCCTCGAGGTGCTCGACGTGCGGATGCGCGAGTCGCTGCGCGCCGGCCGGGTGCGCGAGCTCGACGCCCTGGTGCTGGCCGCCGCCGGCTCCAGCGACCCGCTCGCCAACCAGGCCGTGGCGCGCCTGGCCCGGGTCTGGGGCTCGCGGCACCGGCTGCCGGTCACCGCCGCGTTCGCGTCGTCGGCGCCGCCGGCGACCGGTGAGGCGGTCCGGGCGTTCCGCGCGCAGGGCAAGCGGCACATCGCCGTCGCCTCGCTCTTCCTCGCCCCGGGCCTGCTGCCCGACCGGGCGGCGGAGCTGGCGCTGGAGGCCGGCGCGGTGGCGGTGTCCGAGCCGTTGGGCGCCCACCCGGAGCTCGCTCGCGCGATCCTGGCCCGCTACGCCGTGGGTGCCGTCGAGCTGGTCCCCGTCTGAGGCGCGCGTCTGACCGGGTGTTCCCTTCTTGCCCGGATGCGGCGCGACGATGCCCGATACTCGTGACATCGGCTCGGCGACCGCAGGGAGGCACGATGGAGACCAGCACGCGGAGGCCCATCCGCGGGTTGCAGGTGGCTGGGCTGGCGCTGGTGGCCTTCGTCGTGGCCACGGCCCTCGGTAGTCCAGACCTCGGGCTGCGCCTCGCGGCGGCGGTCCTGGCCGGGGAGCTGCTGTGGAGTGTGGGATCTCTGGGCATGCGTTCCTGGCGACGGCGGCACGTCGAGACGTAGTCGCTCGCTCACGCTGGCTCACCCCTGCGGTGCTGTGGACGCATTCGCAGACGTATACGGCGGTGGAAGCGACCACAACACCGCACCAGGAAGGCCCGCGGCTCGGGACGAGCCGGTCGGCACCTGGGGACAGGCGACCGGCACCTGAGGTGGAGGTGCGGGAGGCGGGTCGGTCCCTAGCGTCACCGGCATGACGATCCTCCTCTCGGACCCGCGGGTGCGGGCCGTGCCCGTGGTCGAGTGCGGGGCGCCGCTGGTGCGGCTCCCCGACGACCTCTCCCCCGCCGGTGCGACGGTCCGAGCCGACCTCGCCGACCGCCTGGTCGCGGCCGACCGCCTGCTCCCGCGCGGGGTGCGGCTGCGGGTCGTCGAGGGGCACCGGCCGCTCGCGCAGCAGCAGGCGATCATCGCGTCGTACGCCGCCGAGCTGCGCGCCCTGCACCCCGGCATCGACGACACCGACCTGGAGCGGCTGACCAGCCGGTTCGTCGCACCCCTCGACGTCGCACCGCACGTGGGCGGCGCGGCGGTCGACCTGACCCTCGTCGACGTCTGCGGCGACGAGCTCGACCTCGGCACGGCGATCGACGCCACCCCGGAGCAGAGCGACGGTCGCTGCTGGTTCGCGGCAGCCGGGATCGGCGCCGACGCGCGGGCGCACCGGCGCGTGCTGGCCGGCGTCCTCCGCTCCCAGGGGCTGGTGAACTACCCGACCGAGTGGTGGCACTGGAGCCACGGCGACCGCTACTGGGCGCTGGTCACCGGCGCCCGCCACGCGATCTACGGCCCGGTCCGCCAGGAGGTGGCGGCGTGAGCGGGCTGGCCGTCGCCGCCCGCGACCACGGCGCCGCCCACCCGCTGCTCGAGGTGGACCTGCGCTCCGTCGCCGACAACACCCGGCTGCTCGCCGGCCGGGCCGGCGGCGAGCTGATGGCGGTGGTCAAGGCCGACGGCTTCGGGCACGGTGCGCTGGACGTCGCCCGCACCGCGCTGGCGCACGGCGCCACCCGGCTCGGCGTGACCTCGCTGGAGGAGGCGTGGCCGCTGCGCGACGCCGGTCTCGGCGCACCGCTGCTCAGCTGGCTGAACCCCGTCGACGCCGACTTCGCGACGGCCGTCGCCCGCGGTGTCGACCTCGCGGTGCCCAGCGCCCAGCACCTGGCGGCGATCGCGGCCGTGCCGGGCCGAGCGCGAGTGCACCTGCACGTCGACGCCGGAATGGCGCGCGACGGGGCCGAGCCCTCGGCGTGGGCGGCCCTGTGCCGGGCGGCCCGCCGTGCCGAGCTGCGCGGCGAGGTCGAGGTCGTGGGCGTGATGGGTCACCTCGGCTGCGCCGACGACCCCGGCGACGGCTGCAACGCGCTGGCGCGCACCCGCTTCGCCTGGGCGCTGGAGACCGCCCGCGCGGCCGGTCTACGACCCCGCGACCGGCACCTCGCGGCCACGGCCGCCACGCTGACCGACCCCCGGACCCACCACACCCTGAGCCGCGTCGGAGCCGGCCTCGTCGGCATCGACCCCTCCCGCACCACCGCGCTGCGGCCGGCGATGACGCTGACCGCTCCCCTGGTCGGGGTGCGGCGGGTGCGCGGCGGCACGCCGGTCGGCTACGGCCACGAGCACCGCACCCGCTCGGCGACCCGGCTCGGCCTGGTGCCGCTCGGGTACGCCGACGGGCTGCCGCGGCTCGCCAGCGACCGGGCCGAGGTGCTGGTGCGTGGCGTGCGGCGGCCGGTCGTGGGCACCATCTCGATGGACCAGCTCGTCGTCGACCTCGGCGAGAGCGCGGTCGAGGCCGGCGAGACCGTGACCCTCTTCGGCCCCGGCGACCGGGGCGAGCCGACCGTCGCGCACTGGGCCCGGTGGGCCGGCACCATCGAGCACGAGGTCGTCACCGGCCTCGGCGCCCGGCTCGCCCGGCGCACGACGGCGGTCCCCCACCTGCGGAGCCTGTCGTGACCGCGCGCACCCGGGTCGCCGTCGTGGGCGGCGGCCGCAGCTGCGAGCACGACGTCTCGCTCGCCTCGGCCGCGTCGGTGGCGTCGGGCCTCGACCCGACCACCTACGACGTGGTGCCGCTCACCATCGGTCGCGACGGCACCTGGCACGACCGTGGGATGCGCCCGATCGGGCTCAGCGGTGCGGCCCAGGTGCTGCGCGGCTGCGACGTGGTCTTCCCGGTCGTGCACGGACCGCACGGCGAGGACGGCACCGTGGCGGCGCTGTGCGAGCTCGCGGGCCTGCCCTACGTCGGCTCCGGCGTCACCGCCGGGGCCGTCGCGATGGACAAGTGGGTCACCAAGCTCGTCGCCGGCGCCATCGGGCTCGCCACCGCGCCCGGGCACCTCGTCGACACGGCCACGGCTGCCCACGAGCACTGGACGCACCCCGTCGTCGTCAAGCCGGTCGCCGCCGGCTCCAGCCACGGCGTCACGCTGGTCGAGCGCCCGGACGACCTCCGCCCCGCTCTCGACGCCGCGCTGGCGCTGGACCGCCGGGCGCTGGTCGAGGACGTGGTCACCGGGCGCGAGATCGACGTCGCGGTGCTGCGGCGCGCCGACGGCCGCGTGGTGGCGTCGCCGCCGCTCGAGGTCGTGGTCGACGGGGTCTTCGACCTCCACACCAAGTACGGCGGGCACGCGGACCTCCGGGTCCCCGCCCGGCTCGACGAGGTCGACGCCAAGGCGCTCGAGGACGCCGCGCTGGCGGCGTACGGCGCCCTCGGCTGTTCGGGCGTCGCGCGGGTCGACTTCTTCCTCACCGACGCCGGGCCGGTGCTCAACGAGGTCAACACGATCCCCGGCCTGACCGAGCACTCGCAGGTCCCTCGGATGTTCGCCGCCGCGGGCCTGGCCTACCCTGACCTGCTCGACGAGCTCGTGCGCGGCGCGCACCGCTGAGTGTGGTTCGCTTGCCGCTGGACCCTCCACCGATTCCCCACCGACCGCCCACCGACCACGACAGGAGCCCCGGATGACCGGCTGGCGCGCCTGGGTGCCGGACGTCGGCGTCGGCCTGCTCGTGCTCCTGGTCGGCCTGCTCGAGGTGGCGAACCTGCCCCACTACTACGGCGACGACCCGCGGCCGGCGGCCGTGGTCGTGACGGTCGCCGTCGCCGTCGCCGCCGCGCTGTGCCGGCACCTGCCCGCCGGCGCCTTCGGCCTGGTGTGGGTGCTCGGCGTCGCGCAGGTGATGACCGGCACCCAGCTGCTCCTGGTCGAGGTCGCCGTCGGGGCCGTCGCGTTCGGGGTCGCGCGGTGGGGGTCGACCGCGACGGTCTGGGCCAGCGCCCTGTCGATCCCCGTGGCCGCGCTCGTCGGGGTGCTCTACATCGACACCGACATCTACTACGCCGCCCTCGACCAGGTCGGCTTCCGGACGCTGGTGATCGAGTCGTCGCGGCTCAGCGACAGCTGGCAGGTGACGGCGGCTCTGCTCGGGGTGACGGTGCTCGGCGTGCCCTGGCTCGCCGGCCTCGCGCTGCGCTTCTCCGACCGGGCCCGGCGGTCACAGGAGTCGCAGGTGACCGCCGAGGCCGCGCGCGACCAGGCGGAGGAGATCGCCCGGCTGCGCGAGCAGCAGGCCCAGCTCGCCCGGGACGTCCACGACGTCGTCGGGCACTCCCTGGCGGTGATCCTCGCGCAGGCGGAGTCGGCCCAGTATCTCGACGACGTGGACACCCAGGGCCTCAAGCGCACGATGTCCAACATCGCGACCTCGGCCCGGTCCTCGCTCGACGACGTCCGCCAGGTGCTCAGCTCGACGGGCGACGCGTCGGCCCGGACCCACGAGGTCGACCTCGAGAGCCTGGTCGAAGGAGCCCGCGCCAGCGGCCAGGAGATCCGCTCGACCGAGGTCGGGTCGCCGCAGCCGATGCCACCGGAGCTGGAGGTCGTCGCGTTCCGGGTGCTCCAGGAGATGCTGACCAACGCGATCAAGCACGGCCGGCGCGACCTGCCGGTGCTGGTCGAGCGGCACTGGGAGGGCGACCTGCGGATCGAGGTGCAGAACGCGATCGACCCGGGAGCGGACGCGACGTCGGACGAGACCCGGCCGATCGCGCTGATGACCGAGCCGCCCGAGCCCGGCGGTCAGGGGCTGGACGGCATGCGTCGCCGCCTCGAGGCGGTGGGCGGTCGCCTCGACGTGCGCCGCCGCGCCGAGCCGCCGACGTTCACCGCGACCGCGTGGGTGCCGGTGCGACCGCGATGACGGGTCCCGAGCCGATCCGGGTCCTGCTCGTCGACGACCAGGACCTCTTCCGCGAGGGCGTGCGGGTCATCGTCGACGCCCAGGAGGGCATGGTCGTCGTCGGGGACGCCGCCGACGGGGCCGAGGCGGTCCGGCTGGTCGACGACCTCGCTCCCGACGTCGTGCTGATGGACGTCCGGATGCCCGAGATGGACGGGGTCGAGGCGACCCGGCAGATCTTCTCGCCCGACCGCGCCGCCCGGCGGGAGAAGCCGGTGCGCGTCATCGTGCTGACCACCTTCAACCTCGACGACCGGGCCGCCACCGCGATCCGCTACGGCGCCAGCGGGTTCCTGCTCAAGGGCACCACCCCGGTGATGCTGCGCGACGCCATCCGGACCGTGCACGCGGGCAACGCGGTGCTCGCCCCCGCCGACCTCGCGACGCTGCTGGAGGGCCAGTTCCGGGCGCGTACGCCCGCGCCGCCGGCGTACCAGACGCTGACCGAGAAGGAGCGCGAGGTGTTCGACGCCGTGGCCCGGGGCCTGTCGAACACCGAGATCGCCGGCCGGGTCTTCGCCAGCGAGTCGACCGTCAAGACCCATGTCGGGGCGATCCTGCGCAAGCTCGGCCTGCGTGACCGCGTGCAGATCGTGGTGTTCGCCCACGAGCACGGGCTGGTGGCGCCCTAGCTGGGAGCCGGGTCAGCCGACCAGCTTCTCCAGCAGGTGCTCGAGCTGGCGGGCCGGGTCGCGGGTGACGCCGCCGTGCACCGGGCCGGGCTGGATCACGGTGCTGCGCGGCGCCTTGAGGAACCCGAACCGCTGCCCGAGCGGCTCCTGGCCGGCCGCGCCGCCGCGCTCGTCGCCGGCACACACGCCCTCGACGAACCCCAGCGCCTCGCAGACCTGGTCCAGGTCCAGCCGGGGGTCGAAGGCGGCCAGCCGGTCCCGGTCGACGCGCCACGCGACGTCCAGGAAGTCCGATGCCTGGCAGTAGAGCACCACCCCGACGTTCACGAACTCCTCGCGGTCCACGCGGGGCACGCAGCGCAGCACGACGTACTGGTAGGCCAGCGGAGTCACCGGGCCGTTCACCGGGCGACCCCCGCCGGGTCGAGCGGCAGCCACTGCCGGCTGCCGAGCCGCGCGTCGAGGAAGTCGACGTACGCCGCCCGCAGCGCGTCCGGGGTCTCCGCACCGGGCACCGGCTCGAGCCAGGCGTCCGGCACCTGCGCCAGCACGTCGGCGAACACCTCGTGGTCCAGCACCGCGCGGAGCTCCTCGTCGACGGGGCCGAGGGCGTCGACGGACGCCGCGAAGACGTGGTCGTCGGCCGACCAGGGCTGGGCCGCGAACCGGCCGGGTCCGCCCTCCCGTGACAGCGCCCCGCCCGGCCAGGCGTGGTGGAAGTAGAGGCACGCGCCGTGGTCGATGACCCACAGGTCGCCGTGCCAGAACAGCAGGTTGGGGTTGCGCCAGGAACGGTCCACGTTCGCGGTGAAGGCGTCCAGCCACAGCACCCGCTCGGCCACCCCCTCGCCCGCTGTGAGCTCCCCGTCGAACCCGAACGCGCCCGGGAGGAAGTCCACGCCCAGGTTGAGGCCGGTGCTGGCGTTGAGCAGGTCCTGGACCTCCTCGTCCGCCTCGTAGCGGGCGATCTCGGGGTCGAGCTCGAGGGCGACCAGCTGCGGCGTGCGCAGGCCGATCCGCCGCGCCAGCTCGCCGACCACCACCTCGGCCACGAGCACCCGCACCCCCTGCCCGGCCCCGCGGAACTTGCACACGTACGTGCCCAGGTCGTCGCCCTCGACGATGCCGGGAAGGCTGCCGCCCTCGCGCAGCGGCGTGACGTAGCGGGTGACCGCCACCGACGCGATCACGACCCGTCGTCCTCCGCGAGCAGCGCGGCCCGCTCGGCGTCGACGTCGAAGTCCGCCGGCGGCCAGTGCAGGTCCATGCCGCGCAGCGCGGCCAGGAGCAGCTGCCCGATCGCCAGGTTGCGGAACCACTTGTGGTCGCTGGGGACGACGTACCACGGGGCGTGGTCGGTGTGGGTGCGCTCCAGCGCGATCGCGTACGCCTCGCGGTAGGCGTCCCACTTCGCGCGGGCGCTGAGGTCGCCCGGGTTGTACTTCCAGTGCTTGTCGGGGCGGTCCAGCCGCCGCAGCAGCCGGTCCTTCTGGGTGTCCTTGGAGATGTGGAGCATGCACTTGAGGACCACGCAGCCGTCGTCGACGAGCTCCTGCTCGAACTCGTTGATGGCGTCGTAGCGGCGCTCGAGCTCCGCGGCGTCAGCAAGACCGTTGACCCGCCCGATGAGCACGTCCTCGTAGTGCGAGCGGTCGAACACCCCGACGTACCCGGGCTGCGGCACGCCCTTGCGGATCCGCCACAGGAAGTCGTGGGCCAGCTCCTCCTCGGTGGGTGCCTTGAACGAGGTGATCCGGACGCCCTGCGGGTCGACCAGGCCGACGGTGTGCTTGAGGACCCCGCCCTTGCCCGAGGTGTCCATGCCCTGGAGCACCAGCAGCACCCGGCGGTGCGAGCCGGTCGTCCGGCCCTCGGCGAACAGCCGCTCCTGCAGGTCGGCCAGGTCGTCGCCCATCGCGAACAGTGCGGCCTTCGCCTTCTTCTTGCCGCCGTCGAAGCCGGGCGTGGCCCCGCTGGGGATCTGGTCGAGGTCGACGGGTCCGGACGGGAGGCGCAGCGGGTGGGCGGTCACCGCGACATCATGGCAGGACCTCAGCCCAGGACCTCAGCCCAGGACGCGGCGCACGTCGAGGGTGCAGCCGACCACGGTGTCGACCGATCCGTCCTCCTGCGGCTCGTCGAACCAGAGCCCCGGGGTGAACCCGGCCTTCGCGAGCACCCGCAGCGACGCGGCGTTGCGGTGGTCGGGTGCCGCGAAGAAGGCGGTCGCGTCGGGGAACCGGCGCCGGGCCCGGGCCATCCACGCCCACAGCACCCGCACGCCGAGCCCGCGTCCGCTCCACTCCTCGCTCAGCGCGTAGTCGACCCCGATCGCCGCCGGGTCCGGCCCGAGCACGGCGTACTCGGGGTAGTCACCGATCCGGTAGTCCTGGAGGAACCCGACGGAGCGTCCGTTGACCTCGGCCACCCACATCCGGGTCGGCGTCATCCCGTCGATGCTGGGGCCGTACTGGGCGGCCACGCGCTCGGTGGTGGGCTCGCCGTCCGCGGCCCACCAGCGGTGCAGGTGGTCGCTCTGCCGCCACCGGGTCACGTCGGGAAGGTCGCCGCGGCCCATCGCGCGGACCCCGACGACGAGGTCGTGGTCGACGACGAACTCCTTGACCTCGCCCGACAGGTCGACCGGCACCGGGTCGACGTGGAGGCTCGCGACGGTACGCCGGGCCGCGGCGGCCCAGGACTCGCCCTCGTGCACGACGCCGGCCAGCTCGCGCCCGCGGTCGTGGACGACCAGCCGCAGCTGGTTCATGGCTGGGTCATCGCCGCATCAGGCGCCCCGGCTCACCAGCGGCGGCTCGGCGGACCACGGGAAGTCGATCCACCGGTCGGTGCGCCGCCACACGTAGTCGGGGAGCACGACGGTGCCCGGCTTCTCGTAGATCACCGCGGTGCGGGCCTCGGCGACGTGGCCGGCGCAGAAGTCCCGCACGATCTCCAGGGTCTTGCCGGTGTCCGCGACGTCGTCGGCGATCAGCACCTTCAGCCCGGCCAGCTCCACCGCCGCCGGGGTTGGGGGCAGCATGATCGGCATCTCCAGGCGCTCGTCGACGCCGGTGTAGAACTCGACGTTGACCGCCGAGAGGTTCTTGACGTCCAGGGCGTAGCCCAGCCCCATGCCGAGACCGAGCCCGCCGCGGGCCACCGACAGCACCAGGTCGGGGCGGTAGCCGCTGTCGACCACCTGCTGGGCCAGGTCGCGCACCGCGGTGCCGAACATCTCGTAGGTCAGGATCTCCCGGTCAGTCGTCACCGGGGCATTCTCGCCCAGCCGAGGCCAGCTCGTCCCTGACAACCGCGAACGCGAGCCCCGAGCCGTATCCCTTGCGGGCGAGCATGCCGACCAACCGGCGGGTGGCGGTGGTGTCGTCGACCCGGGCCAGGCTGCGCAGCTTCTTGCGGACCAGGGCGCGGGCGGCCGCCTCCTCGTCGGCGGGGTCGATCTCGTCGAGCGCCGTACGGGCGACCTCGTCGGGCACGCCCTTGCGGCGCAGCTCCTGGGCGATCGCCCGCCGGGCCAGCCCGCGGCCGCCCTGACGCCCGGAGATCCAGGCCCGGGCGAACGCCTCGTCGTCGACCAGCCCCACCTCCTCGAACCGGTCGAGCAGTCGGGTCGCCACGTCGGCCGGCACATGCTTGGCGGCCAGCTTGTCGCTGAGCTCCTGCCGGCTGCGCGCCCGCCCGGTGAGCTGGTCGAGCAGGATCGTGCGGGCCACCGACTCGGGGTCGGCGTCCGGGCCCTGGGCGACCGGGTCGTCGGGGGGCGGCGGCGTGGACGCGCGCCTGGTCCACGCGTCCACGCCGTCCGAGACGTCGCCGAGCCAGTCCGGCGCGGGCCGATCCTCGTCGAGAGTCACGGGCTCAGAACGAGTCGACGCCGATCGGCTCGTCGGGCAGCGCGACCTCGTTGTCGACGGTCGGGCCGACGCCGAGCTTCTCGAGGATCTTCTTCTCCAGCTCGTTGGCGAGGTCGGGGTTGTCGCGCAGGAACGCCCGGGCGTTCTCCTTGCCCTGGCCGAGCTGGTCGCCCTCGTAGGTGTACCAAGCGCCGGCCTTGCGGACCAGGCCGGCCTCGACGCCGACGTCGATCAGGCCGCCCTCGCGGCTGATGCCCTTGCCGTACATGATGTCGAACTCGGCCTGCTTGAACGGCGGGGCGACCTTGTTCTTCACGACCTTGACCCGGGTCCGGTTGCCGACCATGTCGGTGCCGTCCTTGAGCGTCTCGATGCGGCGCACGTCGAGGCGGACCGAGGAGTAGAACTTCAGCGCCCGGCCACCCGTCGTGGTCTCGGGCGAGCCGAACATCACGCCGATCTTCTCGCGCAGCTGGTTGATGAAGATCGCGGTGGTCCCGGAGTTGTTGAGCGCACCGGTCATCTTGCGCAGCGCCTGGCTCATCAGCCGCGCCTGCAGGCCGACGTGGCTGTCGCCCATCTCCCCCTCGATCTCGGCGCGGGGCACGAGCGCGGCCACCGAGTCGATGACGATCAGGTCCAGCGCGCCGGAGCGCACCAGCATGTCGGCGATCTCCAGCGCCTGCTCGCCGGAGTCCGGCTGGGACACCAGGAGCGCGTCGGTGTCGACGCCGAGGTTCTTGGCGTACTCCGGGTCGAGCGCGTGCTCGGCGTCGATGAACGCCACGATGCCGCCGGCCCGCTGGGCGCTGGCCACCGCGTGCAGGGCGACCGTGGTCTTGCCGGAGGACTCCGGCCCGTAGATCTCCACGACGCGACCGCGCGGCAGGCCACCGAGGCCCAGCGCGACGTCCAGGGCGATCGACCCGGTCGGGATCACCTCGAGGGGGGCGCGGGTCTCGTCGCCCAGGCGCATCACGGAGCCCTTGCCGAACTGCCGCTCGATGTTCGCGAGCGCGGCGTCCAACGCCTTGTCGCGGTCTCCTCCACCAGCCATGGTCTGCTTCCTTGTCTGTCGTCGTGGTCCAGGCACATCGGCGACGTTAGGACGAGCCACCGACAGCGCCTGATCAGCACCGTCGACCGCTGTGGACGACCTCGTCCCACGTCGTGCCTGTGGACACAAAGTAGCCCACGATCGAACAGATGTTCGGGAGCGGCGCGCGGGCGTGTCGACCCCGGTCGCGCCGAGCCGGTCAGGCCGGCAGCAGCACCCGGAACCGGCAGCCGGCCGGCACCCGGTCACCGTCCAGGCCACCGTCCAGGCCACCGTCGAGGTCGACGTTCTCCACCTCGACCACCCCGTGGTGCGCCTCCACGATGCCCTTGACGATCGCCAGGCCGAGGCCGGCGCCACCGGGTGCGTGACCGTCGGCGCCGCCGGCCACCGGGGTGCGCGCCGCTCCCCCGCGCCAGGCGACGTCGAAGACCCGGTCCATCTCCTCGACGCTCAGCCCGCCGCACTGGTCGCGCACGCTCAGCTCGACGCCCTCGGGGACCTGGCGGCCGCGGATCTCGACGGTCCCGTCGGCCGGGGTGTGCCGGATCGCGTTCATGATCAGGTTCGTCATCACCCGCGACAGGCCCGCAGGGTCGGCGGTCACCTCGACGCCGTCGTCGACGCTGCCGCCGAGCCGCACGCTGCGTGCCCGCGCCACCGGGTCGGCACCGGCGATCGCCTCGCTCACGAGGTCGCCCAGCGCCAGCGGCTGCGGGCTGATCTGCAGCACCCCGGCGTGGATCCGGGAGAGCTCGAAGAGGTCGTCGACCATCCGCACCATCCGGTCGACCTCCGCGCGGATCTGGCGGTGGTAGCGGTCGGGGTCGGTGGCGATGCCGTCCTCCAGCGCCTCGGTCATCGCCCGCATCCCGGCCAGCGGGGTGCGCAGGTCGTGCGAGACCCAGGAGACCAGCTCGCGGCGCGACTCCTCGAGCCGGGCCTCGCGCAGCCGCGACTCCTCCAGCCGCGCGCTGGTGCGCGCCAGCTCCTCCGAGAGCGCCTGCAGCTCGCTGGGGCCGCGGGGGTCGGCGACGTACGACCCGTGCGAGTCCAGGGTCCGCGCGCTGCGGCGCAGCGCCTCGGACCAGCGCGAGATCGCCGCGCCCAGCGCGAGCGCGACCACCAGCGCCACCACCGCCGACACGCCCGCCACCAGGCTGACGACGGCCCAGTCGTGGGCGGAGATGAACATCAGCCGCGAGACCGCGACCACGCCGGCGAGGACCGACCCGATCGACACCAGGACGATCAGGCCGAGCTGCCAGCGGATCGACCGGTGCCGCAGCAGCCACGCCGCCCCGAGCCCGACCAGGCCCACGCAGGCCGCGCACCCCGCGGCCACGAGCACGATCTGCTGCTGGTCACGCGTCATCCGCGGCCTCCCACCGGTAGCCGACGCCCCAGACCGTCACCAGCCGTGCCGGCCGCCGCGGGTCGGGCTCCACCTTCTCCCGCAGCCGCCGCACGTGCACCGTGACGGTCGAGTGGTCCCCGATCGACCAGCCCCAGACCTGGCGCAGCAGCTCGTCGCGGGAGTACGCCGTGCCGGGGTGGGCGAGCAGGAACCGCAGGAGGTCGAACTCGCGGCCGGTCAGCGCCAGCGGCGCGCCGGACCGGTACGCCGTGTGGGCGGCCTCGTCGACGACCAGGTCGCCGTCGACCAGCCGACGCGGGGCGGCCGGCACGTGGGTGCGGCGCAGCACCGAGTCGACGCGCAGCGCCAGCTCCCGCGGGCTGAAGGGCTTGGTGACGTAGTCGTCCGCACCGACCTCGAGCCCCACCACCCGGTCGGTCTCCTCCCCGAGCGCGGTGAGCATCACGACCGGCACGTCGCCGCTGGCCCGCAGCCGGCGGCACACCTCGATGCCGTCGATGCCGGGCAGCATCAGGTCGAGCACCACGAGGTCGGCCGGCCGCTCGTGCATGGCGCGCAGCGCCGCCTCGCCGTCGGCCGCCTCCACCACGTCGTGGTCGTGGGCGCGCAGGTAGGACACCACCACCTCCCGGACGGTGCGGTCGTCGTCGACCACGAGCACGCGCGCCATCGTCACCTCCGCCGAGAGCGTACGAGGGCGGCCCCCACGACGGCGACCGCCGTGAGCGCGGCGAGGACCAGCCAGCCGGCCGTGTAGTCGCGGTCGAGGAGGGTCGGGTTGTCCGCCCGTGCCCCGAAGCGCCCGAGCACCGGTACGGCGAGCAGCGTGGCCGTGCCGAGGACGACGAGCCCGACGACCAGCGGTGCCCGCGCCGGCTCGGGCGCGAGCCGGACCGCGAGCGCGCCCAGGACGATGGTGACGCCCGCGAGCACGGCGTCGTGGAGCAGCACCCCGGCGGCGAGCCACACCGCGACCCCGAGCAGGTCGTCCTCGCGGCTGACGAGCAGCCAGCCGCCGTACAGGACCAGGAGGACACCGGCCGCTCCGAGAACCCACCTCACGTCCGCACCTCGATCCGGGCGACCCACTTGGTCTGCAGCACCCCGGGACGGTCGGGGGCGATCACCCGGGCCGGGAAGCCGTGGTCGAGCGACAGTGGCTCGCCGCCGAGCGCCAGGGCGAGCAGGGTGCGGTCGTCGTCGGCGAAGCTCGCGTGGAGCACCGTCGTCGTGAACGGGCCGGACTCCTGCAGCGACGTCACCAGCACGTCGCTGCCCCGGGGCGCGCCGACCTGGTCGAGCAGGTGGCGCACCGGGACCCCGGTCCAGGTGCCGTTCGCGCTCCAGCCCTCGACGCACGCGATCGGCAGGTCGTGGGTGGACTGCGGCATCGCGAGGAGGTCGGACCGGCTGAGCTCGATGCTCCGGTCGCCGTTGGCGACCACCAGCCGGTAGGCGCCGCTGGTCGCGCTCGCGGTGACCCGGGCGGCCGACGCGGACTTGTTGACCGGGACGTCCTGGGGGCCGTCGCCGGACCGGACGGCCAGCACCGAGACCCGCCGCAGCAGGGGCACGGTGCTGCCGGCCGTGGCGAGCACGGCGACGCCGGCGGCCAGCCACGTGGTGCGCAGGAGTCCGCGCCGGGTCAGCACCCCCGGCCGGGTCGCGGCGGGCCGGTCGAGCGCCGGGTCGTCGACGTCGGCGCCCAGTGCCGCGCGGATCACCGGGAGCTTCACGGCGACGTGCAGGAGGACCGACCCGATCGCCACCCAGGCGACGGCGTAGTGGGTGGTGCGGAACGAGAACGACCAGGGGTACCACTGCGCCGAGTTCGCCAGGCCGGATGCGAGCTGGAAGACCGCCGCGGCAACGAGGATGAGGACGGACCCCCGCTCGAGCAGGTCGAGCACCAGCGGGCGCCAGCCGCGCTCAGGCCGGCGGAACAGCCGGGGGTAGACGGTCCAGAGCTTCACCAGCAGCAGCGGCACCGCCGCCGTCCCGGTCACGACGTGCAGGCCCTGGGTGACCCGGTAGCCCCACACCGGGCTCGCCGGGAACGGGACCGGGTGGTCGGGCGCCTGGGCGTAGTGGCTGACCAGCCCGGTGACGAAGCAGACGGCGAAGCACACGCCGAGCCACAGCCCGACGCGCGCGGTCACCGCCGCGCTGCGCAGCCGGGAGGGGAAGTCGTCCTCGGTGGGGAGCCTCATGCCGCCTCCAGCACCGCGCCCCAGCGACTGCCGAGACGGCGTACGTCGTCGACGCGGAACCCGGCGTCGCTCGCGAGCCGGTCGATGTCGTCGACGCCGACCACGGACCAGCGGAACGGCGCCGACGTCTCGACCTCGGTGCGCACGGTCGCCCAGCCGCAGTCGAGCGGGGTGCCCGGCGGGGCCACCTCGGCCACGACCCGGCCGTCGGGCGCGAGCACCTCGGCCAGCCGGCGCAGCAGCGCCACGGGGTCACCGCCGATGCCCACGTTGCCGTCGGCCAGCAGCGCCGTCCCCCACCGGCCCTCGGCGGGCAGCGTGTCGAAGACGTCCCGGCACAGCGCGGACGCACCACGGCGTACGGCGGTGCCGACCGCGTGCGCGAGCACGTCGATGCCGAGGACGACCTGGCCGCGTCGGGCAAGGGCGGCCGCGAGCCGGCCGGGCCCGCAGCCGACGTCGAGGGTGGGGCCGAGGCACAGGTCGAGCAGCGCGAGGTCGTGCTCGTCCTCCGGCCGGTCCCAATGGTCGAGGTCGAGCACTACCGGGCTCACGGCCGCACCTGCCGCCAGGCGCGGGCGAACTCACCGGCCGGCGCCTGCGCGGCCACCACGTCGGCGTCGTCGGCGTCATCGACGTCACGCAGGACCGTCGTCGACCCCACGTCGAGGCCGGCCCGCGCGAGGGCGGCACGGGTGTCGGCGTACGTGCTCTCGGTGGACATCGCGACGTCATGCAGGGCGGTCGCCCCCGCGGGGCGCCGCAGACCGAGCACCCACCAGCCGCCGTCGTCGGCCGGGCCGAGCACCGCGTCGTGCCCGTCGAGGCCGGCGGCCGCCTCGTGGAGCAGCTCGCCGCTGACCTGGGGCGTGTCCATGCCGACCTGGACGACGGGCCCCCCGGGCGGCACGTCGAGGTGGGCGTTGACGAGCCGCTCGGCGAACGTGCCGCCGCGCTGACGGGCGATGCCCCACCCGTCGAGCGCGTGGATGATCTCGTCACCGCGCACGGCGTCGGCGAGGTCGCCGGCCAGGGCGAGCAGGCAGTGCTCGGGAGGGAACGCCTCCCGGCAGGCCGCGATGGTGTCGAGCAGCGCCGCCGCGGCGAGGTCGGCGGCGGTCGCGTCGCCGACGGTCGCACCGAGCCGGGTCTTCACCCGGCCGGCCACCGGGGCCTTGGCCACCACGAGCACCCGGGCCTGATCGGTGGCGCTCACGCCAGCACCCGCCAGAAGTCGCGTGCGGTGCGGACCGTGCCGACGACGGACCCCGACACCTTCGACCGGGTGCCGGCCGCGCGGGGGTGGTAGCCGACGTCGCGCTCGACCACCCGCCACCCGGCGTCGGTCGCGCGCTGCAGGAGCTCGACGGGGTAGCCGAACCGCCGGTCGCGCACGTCGAGCGCCAGGAGGTCCGCGCGCCGGCAGACCCGCACGGCCGCGATGTCGTGGGCGGCCATCCCGATCCGGCGGCGCAGCCACCACACGACCAGTGCGTTGCCGGCGCGGGCGTGCCAGGGCCAGGTGCCGCGGGAGACCGGGCGCCGGCGACCGACCGCGAGGTCGGCGCGCCCGGCGCGGACCTCCTCGACCAGCGGCAACAGCTCCTCGGGGTCGAACGAGCCGTCGCCGTCCATGAAGGCGACCAGGTCGCGCTCCGCGGCCACGAGGCCGGCGTGCACCGCGGCGCCGTACCCGGGCCGCTGCTCGGCGACCACCCGGGCGCCGAGCCGGCGGGCCACCTCCGCGGTGGCGTCGCGCGAGCCGTTGTCGACGACGATCACCGAGAACGCCTCGGGGACCCGCGGCAGCAGCCCGGACAGCGCGGCGGCCTCGTCGCGACACGGCAGCACGAGGTCGCAGACGGGGCCCATGGCCCGACAGTAGGCAGGAGCGACCCCCGACAAACCACGCGAAGCCTTACGGGCTGGTGACGGATGCCGTCGGCGACCGCTCGGGGACCGGTGGGTGCGCACCCGCGCCCTAGGGTCGGGGCATGTCGTCGACGCGAGCCCGCGCGCCCTGGGTCGGGCTCACCGTGGCGCTCGTGCTTGTCGCCCTCGCGTTCGCCGTGCCGCCGCTGACGGGTTGGGAGGTGTGGTCGCGGGCCCCGCGCAGCGTGGTCCCCCACGAGGTGCCACCGCTGCACGGGTGGTGGGACCCCAAGCTGCTCAGACCGGGCACCGTGCCCGCGGTGCTGCTCGGCCTGCTGGGCTGGTGGTACGGGCCCCGGCTGGCCGAACGACTCTCGTGGGGGCGGCTGCTGGCGACGTCGTACGCCGTCGGGCTGGCCTGGCTGCTGTCGCTGGCCCTGGTCGACGGACCGGACGGGCTGTCCCGCGCGATCGGCAGCGACTACGAGTACCTGCCCGCCGCCCGAGATGTCACCGACGTCCACGCGCTGCTGCAGGCGTACGTCGACCGCATCCCCCTCGACAGCGCGCACGCCTGGCCGACCCATCCGGCCGGCCACCCGCCCGGCGCGCTGCTCTTCTTCGTGCTGCTGGTGCGGCTCGGGCTCGGCAACGCGGTCGTCGCCGGCGTCGTGGTGACGGTGGTCGCCGCGAGCATCGCCCTCGCGGTGCTGGTGACGGTGCGGGCGCTGGGCGCGGAGGACGCGGCCCGGCGGGCGGCGCCGTTCCTGGTGCTCACCCCGGCCGCGGTGTTCCTCGCCGTCTCGGCCGATGCCGTCTTCGCGGCGGTCGCCGCGTGGGGGCTGGCCTGCCTCGCGCTCGCTGCGACCAGCCGGGGCGCCCGGCTCGTGGCGTGGTCGGTGCTGGCGGGGCTGCTGCTGGGCTGGACCGTGATGTCGTCCTACGGCCTGCCGCTGCTCGGCCTGGTCGCGCTCGCGGTGCTCGTCCTGGCCCGGTCCTGGTGGCCGCTGCCGATCGCCGCCCTGACCGCGCTCGCCGTGGTGCTGGCCTTCGCCGCGGGCGGGTTCGCGTGGTGGGAGGCGTTCCCGGTGCTGCGCGAGCGCTACTGGGACGGCATCGCCGCCGACCGCCCCGGCGCCTACTGGACCTGGGCGAACCTCGCGGCCCTGGTCGTCTGCGCGGGCCCGCTCCTCGGCGCCGCCGTGGCGATGCTGCGCCGCGGCTCCGACCGGGTCGTGCTGTGGCTGGCCGGGTCGGCCGCGGCCTGCATCGTGCTCGCCGACCTGTCCCAGATGAGCCGCGCGGAGGTCGAGCGGATCTGGCTGCCGTTCGTCTCGTGGCTGCTGCTGACGACCGCGCTGCTGCCGGAGCGCTGGCGGCGCTGGGGCCTGCTGGTGCAGGTGGTCTGGGCGCTGCTGGTCCAGCAGCTGCTCTACACCTCCTGGTAGGCCGGGCGGGATCAGGCCCGCAGCGGCGCGGTGGCGAAGGCGCGCAGACCCTCGGCGGGCCGCACCTGCGCCGCGAACCCGAGCTCGGCCCGCGCCCGCTCGGGCGAGGCGACCACGTGCCGGACGTCGCCGAGCCGGTAGCCGCCGGTGACCTCGGGCTCGAGATCGGTGCCGGTGCCGCCGGCCACGAGCCGGGCCACGTCCAGGATGGTCACCGGCTCGCCGGAGCACACGTTGAAGGCGTCGTACCGCTCCGCCGGACCGGCCGCCACCGACTCCAGGGCGAGCAGGTTGGCGCGCGCCACGTCGTCGACGTGCACGAAGTCGCGCACCTGGCCGCCGTCCTCGAAGACCTGCGGTCGCTCGCCGCGCTCGAGCGAGGAGCGGAACATCGCCGCCACGCCGGAGTAGGGCGTGTCCCGCGGCATCCCGGGGCCGTAGACGTTGTGGTAGCGCAGCGCCACCGCGGCCGCGCCCGCCTGGCGGACCCACGCGGCGGTGTAGTGCTCCTGGGCGACCTTGCTGGCGGCGTACGACGACCGCGGCGCCAGCCGGGCGTCCTCGTCGACCAGCGCCCAGGCGAGCACGGCACCGCACCGTGGGCAGTGCGCCTCGACGTCGCCGGCCTCGAGCGCCTCGCGACGGCGCGGCGGCGGCACCTGGTCCCCATGCACGGGACAGGTGTAGCGGCCCTCGCCGTAGACGACCATCGACGACGCGAGGACCAGCCGGGCCACGCCCGCGCGGTGCATCGCGGCGAGCAGGGCGGCGGTGCCCAGGTCGTTGTGGCCCGCGTACGCCGGCAGGTCGCCGACCGTGACCCCGGCCCCGACCATCGCGGCCTGGTGGCACACGACGTCGATCCCGGCGAGCAGGTCGCCCCACCGCTCGGCGTCGCGCACGTCGAGGCGGTGGACGCCCGGCGGCGCGTCGGTCGCGCCGTGCGCGGCCGGCAGCATCACGTCGACGAGCACGACCTCGTGGCCGGCGTCCTCGAGGGTGCGCACCACGGCGCCGCCGATGAACCCGGCGGCGCCGGTGACCAGGACCCTCATCCGGGGACCTCGTAGGTCAGCTCGATGCCGTCGGCCCACGTCGAGCAGGTGCAGCAGTCGGGGTCCGGGAGCGCCGAGACCGCGGCGGTGAGCAGCCCGGTCAGCCGCTCGAGGTTGGCCCGGAAGAGCGCGAAGATCTCCTCCTGGCCCACGCCCTCGCCGTGCTCGGCGCCGGCGTCCATGTCGGTGACCAGCGCGATCGTGGCGTAGCACATCCGCAGCTCACGGGCGAGTGCCGCCTCGGGCGCCCCGGTCATGTTGATCAGCGTCGCGCCGCCGGCGGCGTGCAGCCGCGACTCGGCGCGGGTGGAGAACCGAGGGCCCTCGATGACGACCATCGCTCCCCCGCGCTGCACGTCGGGCGCCGCGCCGGCCAGCGCCTGCGACACCCCCGGGCAGTAGGGGTCGGCGAACGGCAGGTGCACCGCGCCCTCCTCGACGAAGGACGGCACCCGCCGCCAGGTCCGGTCGACCAGCTGGTCGGGCACCACGAGGTCGCCGGGCGCCACCGCGTCGCTGAGCCCGCCGACGGCGCACGGCGCCAGCACCTGGCGCACCCCCAGCGACCGCAGCGCCCAGAGGTTGGCGCGGTAGGGGATCGCGTGCGGCGGGTGCTCGTGGCGGCGCCCGTGCCGCGGCAGGAACGCCACCCGGCGGCCCGCGACCGACCCCACGGCGACCGGCGCCGACGGGTCGCCGTACGGCGTGGGGACGCTGACCTCCTCGGCGTCGTCGAGGAAGGAGTAGAACCCGGTGCCGCCGATCACGGCGACGTCAGCAGCGGTGCCGGCGGTCGTCATGCGAGAAGACTGCCAGGTGCCCGGCTGGCGTCACTGCTTGCTGGTCGGCAGCTCGAGCACCCGCCAGACCGCGGCCCACACCTGCTTCGGCGGGACGCCGGCGGCCAGCGCCTCGTTGACGGTGCGACCGCCGAGGTCGCCGATCACGAACATGTCGGCCCACGAGCGGGCGTAGGACGCCCCGAGCGCGTCGTCCATCCGGACCCAGAACTCGGTGTGCCTCACGCGGGCCGCCGCGCGGTGACGTCGAGCCAGGGCTCGGCGGAGACGGTGCTGTCGACGTGGCGCAGGTCGATGACCTCCCAGCCGGCGTCGGCGAGCACCTCGGCGAGCGGCTCGGGCCGCCAGAACGTGAACCGGCGGACGCCGGCCACGTGCCCATGGCGGGACCAGGCGGCGCCGTCGCCCTCCTTGAGCCACAGCCGCAGCAGGCCGCCGGGCCGGGTGGCGCCGGCGAGCCGGGCGAGCACCGTGGGCAGGTCGTGGCGGTCGACGTGGAGCAGGCTGGCGCTGGCCCACACGCCGTCGTACGGCGTGCCGGGGCGCGCCGGGTCGTCGAGGTCGTCGGTGAGCGGGTCGAGCAGGTCGGCGTCCTGGCCGTCGGCGCGCATCAGCGCCACGAAGCCCGGCGACACGTCGGTGCGGCGCACGCTGAGCCCGGCGTCCTCGAGCAGCCCCGCGTCGCGGCCGCCCGCCGACCCGACCTCCAGCACCCGCGCGCCGGGTCCGAGGTCGGCGGCGAAGGCGGCGACGGCCGCCAGGTCCTCCTCCGAGACCGCCCGGGTGCCGTCGCGGTAGGCGGCCGCGGAGGCGTCGTACGCCTCGACGGTGGCGCGCGCGGCGGCCGCGCGCACGTCCCAGGCGTGGTGGACCACGTCGTGGAGGTGATAGCGGCCCAGGCTGGCGACGGTGAAGACGCTGCCGTTGCTGCGCAGCCCGCGCCGGTCCCACGCGTCCGGCGGCACCGACTCGTAGCGCTCGGCGATGGCCTCGGCCGCCTCGAGCAGCTCGGCCGAGACGACGCCGGGATCCTGCTCGCCGTAGCGACCCTCGAGCGCGGTCTCGTCCTGGTCCCAGTTGGGGAACCGCGGCTCGTTTTCGGCGAGCATCAGCGCGAGCCGCCCGTCGAAGACCCGGTGCACGTCGCGGATGTGGCAGGCGTACTCCAGCGGCGACCAGGTGTCGGTCGCGGGCCGCTCCCCCGCGTCGGCCAGGGTCAGCACGGCCTCCCAGGTGGTCGCGTTGTCGCGGACCACCTCGGCCAGCCGGTCGACGGTGACGGCCGCCGCGTCGAAGCCGCAGTCGGGGCACGGGCGGTCGAGCACCCAGGTCCAGTCCTTGGTGTCGGGCACGATCTCGCTCACGCAGCCATGTCTACAGGGCCGGTCCGACAGGATGGGCACATGGTGCTCGTCCGGGACGTCCGCGAAGCCGACCTCGCGGCCCTCGCCGCCATCTACGACGAGCAGGTCCTCCACGGGACCTCGACGTTCGCGACCGACCCGCCGGGGATCGAGCACTGGCGCCCGCGGCTCGCGCTCACCCGACCGGGCGACCACCTCCGGGTCGCGGAGCGCGACGGCGCGGTCGTCGGCTACGCCTTCTCAGGCGACTACCGCCCGCGCGGGGCCTACGGCGGCACCCGGGAGGCGTCGGTCTACGTCGGACGGGACGCCCGGGGCACCGGCGTCGGCCGGGCGCTGTACGCCGACCTGCTCCCCCGGCTGCGCGCCGACGGGATGCACCTGGTGGTCGCGGTGATCGCGGTGCCGAACCCGGGCAGCCGGGCCCTGCACGCGGCGCACGGCTTCGAGCACGTCGGGACGCTGCACGAGGTCGGCCGCAAGTTCGACCGGTGGATCGACACCGAGCTGTGGGAGCTGCGGCTCTAGCCGGGAGCGTCCGTGCGCAGCAGGTCGGCGCGGAAGGCGTCGCGGTCGGCGACGCTCAGCACCAGCTCGCGCACCGTCACCGGGAACCCGAGCGTGCGGCCGCGCGCGACCGGGTCGAGGGTCACGCTCACCAGCGGCGCACCGGCGGTGTTGACCAGCCAGCGGCCGCGCCAGCCGTGCGCGCCGATGCTGAGGCGGCGGCCGGGCTCGTCGACGACGTCGACGACCGAGCTGCGCGGCACCGTCGCCGAGAAGCCCCAGCCGAGGGTGACCACCAGCGCCTCGTCGGTGACCTCGACCCGCGGCCGGACGAGCAGCACGGCGAAGAGCACCCGCATGAACGGGTTGGGTCGCGGCATCGCGTGGGCGCTCATGCCAGCAGCAGCTTCTCCAGGCGGCGCCGCACGATCGCCAGCCCGACCAGGCCCATCACGGCCAGGTAGACGACGCTGACCAGCGCGGCCCAGGTCAGGGCGCCGGTCGTCAGCTCGCGGCAGAGCACGACCCCACGGTAGAGCGGCGTCACCTCGACCACCCACCGGATCGCGGTGGGGTACGCCTCGACCGGGAAGAAGGTCGCGGAGAAGAGGAACATCGGGATGGTCGCGAGCGTGATCCACTCGAAGTCCTGCCACGAGCGCATCCAGGTCGTCAGCGCCATGCAGATGCCACCGAACGCGAGCCCGATGAGCAGCGCGGCCGGGACGGCCAGCACCGCCCACCACGAGCTGACCAGGTCCATCGCGACCATCACGAGCAGGAACGCCGCGGAGTAGGTGCCGCCGCGCAGCAGCGACCAGCTCAGCTCGCCGCGGGCGATGTCCATCGTGGTCAGCGGCGTGGCCAGCATCTGGTCGAAGAGCTTATTGTACTTCAGCTTGAAGAAGAAGTTGAACGTCGAGTCGAGCAGGGAGCCGTTCATGGCCGAGGCCGCGAGCATCCCGGGCGCGACGAACTCGGCGTACGGGATGTCCTGGCCGTTGAACTCGAACCCGGTGACCAGCTGGCCGACGCCGACGCCGATCGAGAAGAGGTAGAAGACCGGCTCGAGGAAGCCGCTGAGGAAGATGTACCAGGCGCGGCGGTAGGCCAGGTAGTTGCGGTAGACGAGGAGCCCGGTGGCCTCGCTCGCCCCGAGCGGGCGGGCGGCGCTGCGCAGCGCGCTGGTCGCGGTGACCGACATCAGACGCTCAACCTTCGCCCGAGCCGGCGGACCGCCCAGAACCAGCCGACCACCGCGAGCGTCGTCAGGTAGACGACGTGCACGAGTGCGAGGCCGGGGTCGATGGTGTCGAGGGTGAGCATCCGGGTCAGGTCGACCCCGTGCCACAGCGGCGTGACCCGCGCGAGGGTCTCCATCCACGGGTCGAGGTTGGTGATCGGGAAGAACGCGCCGGAGAAGAGGAAGAGCGGGATCATCCCGAGCCGGAACACCAGCGCGAACGGCGCCTCCGACTTCAGGCCCGCCGAGAACGCGAAGAGCGGCGTCGCGAAGGCGAGACCGACCAGGAACTGCACGAGGAAGGCGAGCACGGCGCCCCACCAGGTCGCGTAGACGCCGAACGGCGCCATCACCAGCGTGAAGACCCCGCAGGTGAGCCCGACCCGGAAGAGCACGAACCCGAGCTGGCCGAGGATCACCTCGCGCACCGACAGCGGCGTCGACGTCATCCCGAAGTAGGTCTTCTGCCACTTGATCATGCCCATCACCGGATAGGTGGTCTCGCCGAACACCGTCTGCATCGACTGCGCCGCGAGCAGGCCGGGCGCGATGAACGCGAGGTACGTCGGCGCACCGTCCAGCTGGTCGGACCCGGCGGAGACGTAGTCGCCGAGCAGGACGCCCATCGCCAGGACGTAGAAGAGCGGGTTGACGAACGAGGTGATCGCCGAGCCCTTCCAGGTCCGGCGGTAGACGGTCGCCCAGTAGTCCGTCAGGCGCGCGGCCCCGGAGAAGACGTGGTCGGGTGCGGTGCTGTCGGTCATCAGTCCACCAGCGTCCGGCCGGTGAGGCGGAGGAACACGTCCTCCAGGGTCGAGCGGCGCACGAGCGTCGCCGCCGGCCGCAGGCCGCGCTCGTGGACCTTGGCGACGGTCTCGTCGCCGTCCTCGGTGTAGAGCAGCAGCCGGTCGGGCAGCACCTCGACCCGGTCGGCGAGGTCCTCGACCTTGCCGGCCAGCGCCTCGTGGCTGTCGCCCTCCCCCGCGACGCCGAAGCGCAGCTCGGCGACCTCGCGGGTGGAGTGCTCGGCGATCAGGTCCAGCGGGGACCCCTCGGCGACGATCAGGCCCTTGTCCATCACCACGAGCCGGTCGGTCAGCTGCTCGGCCTCGTCCATGTAGTGGGTGGTGAGCACGATCGTCACGCCGCGCTGCTTGAGCCGGAAGAGCCGGTCCCACACCACGTGGCGCGCCTGCGGGTCGAGCCCGGTGGTCGGCTCGTCGAGCAGCAGCACGTCGGGCCGGCTGATCAGGCTGCGCGCGATGGTCAGCCGGCGCTTCATGCCGCCGGAGAGGTCCTCGACCATGGCGCCGGCCCGCTCGGTGAGCTGCACGAACTCGAGCAGCTCGTCGACGCGCTCGCGGACCTCCTTGCGCGGCAGGCCGAAGTAGCGGCCGTAGACGAAGAGGTTCTCCCGCACGGTGATCTCGGTGTCGAGGGTGTCCTCCTGCGGGCACACGCCGATCCGCGCGCGGATCTTCGGCCCGTCGGTCGCGGGGTCCATGCCGAGGATGCGCAGCGTCCCGCCGGAGACCGGCGACACGGCGGCGACCATCCGCATGGTGCTCGACTTGCCGGCGCCGTTCGGGCCGAGGAAGCCGAAGGACTCGCCGCGGCGGACGTCCACGTCGATGCCGCGGACCGCCTCGAAGCTGCCGAACGACTTGCGCAGCCCGGAGGCGTAGATCATGGAGTCTGGGTCGGCTGCGTGGTCCACGTCCCCGACCCTACGGTCCGGCGCCGACAGCGCGCGCCCCGATAACCTCCCGGCGTGGAACGACGTCATGCCCGCAGCGGCTCGCCGTACGAGGACACCATCGGCTTCTCCCGCGCGGTCCGCGTCGGAGACGTCGTCGCGGTCAGCGGCACCGCCCCGGTCTGGCCCGACGGCGAGGTGGACCCCGACCCCGCGGGCCAGGCGCGCCGCTGCTGGGAGATCGCGCTGGGTGCGCTGGCGGAGCTCGGCGGTACGCCGGCCGACGTGGTCCGGACCCGGCAGCTGCTCGTCGACGCGGCCGATGCCGACGCGGTGGGCGCGGTGCACGGCGAGGTGTTCGGCGACGTCCGACCGGCCAGCACGATGGTGGTCGTCGCCGCGCTGCTGGACCCGCGCTGGCGGGTCGAGGTGGAGCTCGACGCCGTCATCGGATGACCCCGCCACCCCGGGAGGTGGCCCCGGAGTAGGTTGGCGACGGAGGTGGATCGTGACGACGAAGAGTGACTTCGACGAGCAGGAGTGGGCCCGCATCACGCGCGCGCCCTTCGTGGCGGGGATGGCGATCTCGCTGGCGGACCCGGGCGGGCCGATCGAGGCCGGCAAGGAGACGATGGCGACGATGAAGTCGGCCACGAACCCGCCGACCCGGGAGCAGCTCCTCACGGAGGTGGCCCTCGACGTGCAGGCGCGGATCCAGGCGCACGACAACCCGCTGAAGGGCTTCAAGCCCGAGTCGGGCCGGCCGCCGGGCGACCAGGTGCTCGACGAGCTGCGCGAGGTGCAGGCGATCGTGCGGGAGAAGGCGACGCCCGAGGAGGCCACCGCGTTCGGGGCGTGGCTGGTCGCCTCGGCGCAGGCCGCGGCCGAGGCCGCCAAGGAGGGCGGCTTCATGGGCTTCGGCGCCGAGCTGGTCAGCCAGCGCGAGAAGGACATGATCGAGCGGGTCACCGCCGCGGTCGCGGGGTAGCGCTCCCTCAGTCCCTCCCTCTCACGCCGCCTCGGGGAGCCGCCGCGTCCCGGTGTGGTCGACGACGTGGAAGCCGCCGTGGGGGTCGCGCCACACGTAGATGCCCGGGAAGGGTTGGCGTACCTCGAAGTGGCCGTGGGTCTTGATCCGGTGGTGCCGGGTGACCATGGGGCCGTAGTTGCCGATGCCCGACTCCCCGCCCTCGTCGTAGGGCACGGTGTGGTCGACCTGCATCCGTCGTGAGGTGCAGGAGGCGTAGGGGAAGGTGTCGGCCGGCGTCATCAGGTGCACGGCCTGGCGATGTCGGTCGGGGATCTCGTAGGCGTCGACCGGCGCCTGGCCGGCCAGGTCGAAGACCGGCTGGATCGTGAACCGGACGCGGGGTCCGAGCACGTCGCGCACCCACGACTCCGTCACGGGCCCGTGCCCTTCGACGCGCATGACCGGCTCGCGGTCGCTGCCGACATAGGCGTGCACGATCAGCTGCACCGCGGGCAACACGTCGGCGAGGTCGGCGCCGTCATCGTCACCGGTGATCAACAGCGTGACCGCGCGCACCCGACGCTGGTCGTCGGTCTGCAGGTCGGGGTCGTCGGGGAACCGCTGGGCGATCCGGACCGCCCTGGCCGTGACCGCGGCGTCGATCGCCTCGATGGTCGCCGCGTCGGCGCGGATGAGGAACGACGCCATCCCGGCCGCCTGCTCGCCCGGGACGCGCCGCAGCTTCCTGGCGAAGGTCGCTCGGGCGGCGCGCTCCTCCTTCTGCCGCGCCAGCCCCGGCGCGGCCTGGGCGACCTTGCCGGCGACCAGCGCCTCGAAGCGCGACCACGGGATCCGCCCGTCCGCGGACTCCGCGACCCCGGCATCGACGAACGCCGCCTCGTCCGGCTGCAGGTCGCGGGTCTTGGTCGTCACATAGCGGGCGTAGGACGCTCGCACCTCCCCCGCCTGCACCCGCGCCCACAGCTGCGGGTGCCGGTAGCACAGGTCGAGGGCGTCGGCGATCAGCTGGGCCGCCGCGTAGGGCGACCTGCCGATCCGCACCGCCAGCTCCGCCGCCGCGAACTCGGTCACCCTCGGCACCCCGTGCCCACCGAGCTGGCACGCCTTCTCCCTGCCCGGCCGCACGCTCCGGGCCGGGTCCAGCCGCTCGGGCGCGTGAAGCACCGCCCACTGGTAGGCCACCCGCAACAGGTCGACCTCCGCCCGCCACGCCGTCTGCGCACAATCCCCGGCGACGTCGAGGAGCTCATGCTCCGACATCTCCTCCAGCACCCCGAGATCAACCATGGACCCAGTCAACCCGCCCCCACCGACCTCCCGCCGGTCCGACGGCGGCGCCTGTGAAGTGGGGTGTTGCAACGGCCGACTGTGCGCGGAAATCGGCTCATCACCGCCCGGTGAGGGGTCGCCCACCCCGCCGCCAGTCGGTGAGGCTCGTAACGCACTCACATGCCGGTGGGCGGGTGTCCTGATGCCGACTGCCTCCCTGCCCACGCGTGCGGACCCCGGCCGTCTCCTGCGGTGCGGCCACACCCCGAGCGTAAGCGCGTGAGTTCGGCACCGCAGCGACCTCTGACGCCCCTAGGCTGCGCCCATGACTGCGACCCCCGAGTACTACCTGGCCCTGCTTGAGCAGGCGCCCTTGGACTGGGAGTCCGTGACGTACCTGATCGTCACCGGCACGACCCCCGAGCAGGTTGCCGCCACCGTCGGAGTCGACCTGGCCGACAGCGTCGAGGAGGGCTACATCGACGACGTCGACTACTCCGCGTACGCGTTGGCTGCTGTCGGTGGCGGCGCCGTGGTCGCGTTCGAGGGTACTGGGTACGCCGACTCGTCGAATACGGTCTTGGCCACGCTGTCCGAAGGTGGGCGGGTGGCGGCGGTGGTCCGGTCGAACATCCAGGGTCACAACAGGTTCGGGTACGCGATCGACGGCGAGCTGGTTTTCGACGACGACGAGTACACCTACATCGACGACCCTGACACATTCCCCACCGAGCTGCGGCACCTGTTCGACCTCGTCTACGACGACCTCGACGGCGACGAGTTCGACGGCGAACACGACCCGATCGCGGTCGGCCTCGCGATGGCCGAGATAGTCACTGGTATCGCGTTGACGGTCGAGGACCTAATGCGGGCCGCCGAGGGCGGTTGGTTCCGGACGAGTGCGCTGACCTACGGTCGCGACGAGTGAGGACCTTCACCAAGTAGGATCCGGATCTGGACCGAGTCTGGCCAGACATCGATCCTGCGTGAAGTCTCTTAGTAGCCGCTGTCGGATCCGAGCATCCGCTCATCAGCGCGTGCTCGTGCCGATGAGGGTGCAGGACAGACAGACGACTAGTGATCAGTCGCCTAGCATGATGCGCTTGCTGCGCGCGCCGCTATTCGGCTCATCCAGCAGCTCGGGTCGATCACGCAGAACCGCTCGCAGGGCCTGCAGCGCCACCTGGAGGGCCCGTTTTGCCTTTTCGGTGTCCCCTGGGGTGAGGACCCGAAGCGTAGTGGACGCGAGCTCCGGACTCGGGCGTGTGCCACCCGGCCCGATCACGCCGCGGCCCGACCGCCTCGCGATCGCTCGGCCTCACTGGTAGGACCCCCTGCGGTGAGCAGCTGTTGCTGCTTGACCTTCCACATCGGGGCCACGGGTGCGAAGAAGGTCCCAGCCAGCGCCAGGGCTGTGGGACGATGCCGAGCGTGAAGGCCGTCGCTGCAGTGCTGGTGCATGCAGCACGATGGGCGGAGCGGGTACGGCCGCCCGGCTGGGTGGCGCTCCTGGTGTTGTGGGTCGCGTCGGTGCTGCTGCAGCACTTCCTCGTGACGAACTCGTTGACCGTCAGCGTCATCGTGGGTGCCTTCGTGCTGGGCCTGTACTTGTTCCCGTGGCTGGTGAAGCTGGCCGAGAACTTCGCGGCCGGGTATCGCGGCGACCAGCCGACGACAACGTCACCGGCTGCCGGACCAGGCGGGGTGTAGAATCATGGCGGGCGTCTCAACAGACCGCACCCCGATCGTGGGGCTCTACCTGGGTATTGCCGGCGTCGCGGTCGCCCTGGTTCTGCACGTCAGCCAGCTGGGCGAACCGCCGACCGAGTTCGGCCATCCGGGAGGGTTCATCGCCGCGAGCCTCGTGGTTCTGGCCTTCGCTGGCGCCATCGTGGCGCTGGCTGCACGCGCGCTTCGCGACAGGCGGCCCGCACTGGCCACCGCCGGTGGCGTCATCGCAGTGGTTCTCGGCTCCGTCGCGGTGGCACTGGTCGTGGTGTTCCTCCTGGTCACAAGGTTCTGACAGGTCCACGGCACGGCCGAACGTCACGGTCGTGACTGCGGGCCGCCTGTACCGGTGAGGGCCGCGGTCACCGCCCGGGAAGCGGCTCCACAGTCCAGTGACGGCCGCCGTCGCTGCTCACCACTCCTCGAGCCCGGTTCCAGTGCCGGCCGGGTGCGTCCAGGGCGTGCAGCTGCCGTCCGTCCGCATCGAGAACGATCGGGGTCGCCGAGCGCACCAGCGAGGCACGGTCCGCGCCGGGACGAACCCGGATGGTGGGGCCGCCTCCGGTGGTGGCGTACACGGTCCCGTCGCGGGTCACGGCCAGGCTCAGCGTCTCGACCAGGCCGTTCGGGACGGTGACGGGCCGCCAGGTGTTCCCGCCGTCGTCCGAGACAGCCAGGCCAGCCAGCGGCGTCGCATCAACCTCGCCGTCGGGAACGCGCGCCAGTGCGAACGCGACGTGGTCGCCGTGCCCAGCGACCGGAGATGCGTACTCAGAACCCGGCCAACCACCACAGGTGGTCACCCAGCCCGCCATGCGGCACCAGCGACGGACGGTGTCGCTGTTGCCGCCCACCACGACAAGAGCACCGGTCGGCGTGACGTACGCCGACTGGATCAACCGCATCGGAAGTCGCGGCACCGCGAGCAGCCGCCCATCGCGGTACACCGACACCCGGCCACCTCCGCCAACGAACGGCACGTCACCGGCCGCCGGCGTGACCGTCCGGGTCGACCTGGGAACCGGATGCAGCCGCGCATGGGTGTCGAGACGTTCAACGCGACGGTGGCGTAGTCGTCCCACCTCGACGAGCCACCCGCGGCGCAGCTGCGCACCCAGGTGCACGCCGGCACCCGGTGGTGCCCACCTGACCCAGTTCGTGCCGTCACGGTCACGAACGGCCAGTGCCAGGCGAGGGCGCTCCGGCCACCCGCGCTGCCACAACGCGACCCGTGCGCCGGTCTTGTCGATGCCCCACACGATGACGTGAGCCCGCGGGGAGTCGATGACGTCCTGCGGCCGGTGCACCTTCGCCGTCGCACCGTCGTCGGCGGCTGCCACCGACGGCCCAGTCGACCTGGCCGGCGCAGAGGGCGGGGTCGGAGCGCTGCCGCCTGCGCACCCGGAGGCCAGGACGACCGATGCCACGGATGCGACGACGACCCACCGCAGCTTCTCCACGACCTTTGGGACGCACGGCCCAGGGGCCTTGTTGCCCCACGTGGGGTGGGTAACAGGCACCAGGGGCCCCGTGGGGCTGCTGCCCGGTCACCCGGCACGTGCTGGAGCGGGCTAGTCCATGCCCGACGAGTTGACGTCGAGCGGATCAGGGCCCGGGTGCAGGACCGCCCCGTCTACGTCCCGATCGACATCGACGTACTCGACCCGGCGTTCGCCCCCGGCACCGGCACCCCCGAGGCAGGCGGCCTACAGAGCCGAGAGCTGCTCGCCATCCTGCGAGGACTCGCCGGGACCGACATCGTGGGAGCCGACATCGTCGAGGTCTCACCGCCCTACGACCACGCAGAGATCACCGGGATCGCAGCGAGCCACGCCACCTACGAGCTCATCTCCGTCATGGCGACCAGTTCACGCACCTGACCGACACGCCGAAGCGCTCGACGCGGCCCGAACCGGTCCGGTCCCGGCCTCGTGGCGGCATCAGACCCGGAGCCGAGGACCGCTAGGTCCCGGTCGGCCGTGCGGCAGCGGGAAGCGTTGCCGATCGCTCCAGCAGGTGCGTCCTACCGCCGCGAAAACCACGGCGACTGCCCAGCAACCAGGGACAGCGGTACCACAGTGGTACCTTGACTGGGTGGCCATGAATCTTCGACTCACCGACGCCGAGAGCGACGCGTTGCGCGCGAGAGCGGAGCAGGAGGGTCGCTCGATGCAGGAGGTCGCTCGAACGGCGATCGCGCAGTACGTGTCCGACCGACCTGCCCGACTGGCCGCAGCGATCGGTCGAGTGCGTACCGAGGACGCCGAGCTCCTCGACCGCCTGAGCAGGTGACCGCCGCGCGGATCGACTACCTCACGGTCGAGGACCTGCTCGAGATCGCCGCCGGTGTCATGGACCGCGTCGCGGTCCGCGATCTGGGCCTCCTCGCCGCCGCGGCCGCACGGCCGATGATGTCGGTCTTCGGAGACGACGCCTACCCGAGCTTCGCGGAGAAGGCAGCCGCGCTGCTCCACTCCCTGGTCCGCAACCACTCCCTCGTGGACGGCAACAAGCGGCTGGCCTGGTCCGCCACCCGCGTCTTCTTCTTGATCAACGGTCGGGACCTGGCCTACACCGTCGACGCGGCTGAGACGCTGATGCTCGCTGCCGCCGCCGGCGAGATCGACGTCTCAGAGATCGCTGCCTGGCTGAACGCCCACGCCGGGCCTGCGTCATAGCCGCCTGTCCTCGCAAGCACAGGTGTGAGCCGCGCTCTTACTGGGTGTGTCCCATCTGACCCCGGAAGCTGGAAGCGACTCCTCGCCGGACGCATCCGATCAGCGGACATGTCCGGGTGCGCCGGTACGGTCTGGCCCATGTCGCTGCCGTTGGCCGGGAGAACCGCAGTCATCACAGGACCTCAACGATGCAGCGACCGCCGAAGCACTCATTCCTCGAGTGAGTGACGTGGTGGGGCACCTGGACATCCTGGTCTGCAACCACGCTCACGGCGGGGACGCTGTCGGCCTCGCTGATCTGACGGCTGCCTCCTTGGACCGCCACTGGGCTGTGAACACACGGGCAACCCTGCTTCTCACCAAAGCCTTCGCCGCCCAGCACGACGGACGCAAGGGCGGCCGGGTGATCTGGATGACCTCCGGCCAGACGCTTGGACCTATGACCGACAACCTTGCCTACGCCGTCTCCAAGGCCGCCCTGGCCGGAGCCACCTGGTCGGTCGCCGACCGCCTTCTCGATCAGGGCGTCTTGCTGAACACGATCAACCCCGGGTCGGTCAACACCGGCTACCTCGATGAGGCGCCGGCGCCCGTCCTCGAACGGTTCCCGCAACAGCGGATCGGCGAACCCGACGATCCGGCACGCTTGATCGCCTGGCTCGTCAGCGACGACGGCGAATGGATGGCCGGTCAGGTGCTCAACTCCGAGGGCGGCTTCCGACGCTGATCCGACTCCGGAACTGCCCGGTGAGGCGAGCCAGGGCACCTCATGCGGCGGCTGGGAGCGCCTGCTGCCGAGAGGTTGTCTTCACCAGGTGGCGCGGTGTGGTCGCGACACAGGCGCCCCCTGGAGCCGGCCGATCGGTGGTCAGGACCAGTCCCGAGGTCGGTGGCCGGGCCGCTGGTTTCGCGGGCGGACCCTCCCGCTCAGCGGTACCTTGCGGCCACCCCCGGACCCAGGAGCAGGCATTGCACGTCCGCCGTCCCCTCGTTGCAGCCGCAGCGCTGAGCATCGCCCTCGTCACGGGCGCGTGCGACAGCCAGACCGACGCACCGGGTGCCGCCCCGACGACGTCGGTCACATCCACGAGCCCGACCGCCGGAACATCCCCGACGGCGACCTCAGACAGCTCGACGTGCGACTACGTGTACGAGTGGCTGACGACGTTCCGGTTCCCGCTCCAGCCCGACCCGCACGCGGCCTACTCCTACGTCCTGCCGCTGGTCACCGACCGGGCGATCGGGTTCGAGGTCACCGGTGACCTGCCCTACGCGGCCTGGACGGAGTGGATGGTCTACACCGGCCTGGGCGACGCCGCGAAGCCCTTCGCGTCCATCGAGGGCAACGCGATCACCCCCGAGCAGGGCAGCGTCAACACCTTCACCGCCGGGACCAAGGTGCTGGCGCCCGACCGGGCGTTCCGGCTCCTGGTCGTGCCGAATGGCACCGACACCTCGAGTCTCCCGGGCGACCTCGCCGACGTCCCGGCCGACAACATCATGCCCAGCCCCACTGACGGCAACGGCAAGACCTTCGTCATCGCCAACCGCGTCTACAACGCCTTCCCCGGCTACAACCTGGGCGGGGCCGCTGGACCGACCGATACGGCCTTCCCCGTGGTCCGCGCCGTCGACCTGACCACCGGCGAGGGCGTCGACTGCTCCCGGCTGACGGTCGCGCCGCCCGGCGTCTCCGCGCCGCCCAGCGAGATGCCGACCCCGCAGGCCAAGCCAGGCCGCGTGCTCACCCTCGCCGACGGATCCCGCTTCGGTCCGGGACCGGGGAGCACCGGATCGAAAGGGACCGGCATGGAGTACGCCCCGCCGTACGACCCCGACCGCATCGAGTTCACCCGACCGCCGCTCCTGCCGGGCGCCGACGTGTCCTCCGTTCCGCCGCCTGACAGCTGCGCCGGCTACCTCGGCGCAGCCATCAGTCCCGACCGCATCGGTCTGATCCGTATCCCGAAGGTCCCGCACTGGTTCGACACGAAGAACCTCGGACCAGACAGCACGTTCGTCCAGGAGCAGGCGACCTACGTCTCGCTGACGCAGTACGGCGCCTCGGTCTCGACCTACGCCCCCGGACGGCCGGCCACGGCCAGCATCGCCAACGACGAGTTCCAGGTCGACGCCGACGGCGGCTCGACGATCGTCATCTGGCCCCGCTCGCTCACGGCCCAGCAGCGTCAGCAGGTCTTCGACCTGGCCCGCCAGCAGGGCTGGGTGCTCATGCAGGGCGGCGAGGCAGGGCCGGAGGCGACGGCGAACCTGTTCCTGCGGATGAAGGGGACCTCCCCGTCGTACCAGGGCGGGTTCACGCCCACGCCCGACCGTGCCGGTGTCCCGTGCTACTTCGACGACCACCAGAAGGACACGACCTGGTCCACCGTCACCGGCCAGAAGTACGTCGCGACCGCCGCGAGCATCGGCGGCGCCGCTCCCCAAGGGGTCAACTGCAGCAACGTCCAGGCGTTCCTCGGCGGTGCCTGCCTCTCCGACCTGAAGCAGTACATCGCCTCGACCGGTGGCAGCTACTCCTGAGCCGTCACCGGCCGGCCCCGGCTGCGAAGGCGGCGATGACTCCGGCCAGTTCGGGAGCGAAGTCCTCCTGCGGGAAGTGCTTGCCTGGCACGGTCTGCACCACCGCGACCCCGGTCGCCTCGCGGGCACGCCAGCCGAAGCGGTTCATGCGCAGCGCGGGGTCTCGCGCCCCCCAGATCACCTGCACCGGGTACGGCGTACGCCGCGAGTCGATGACCGCGGCGTAGTCGGCCTCCCCGCGACGCAGGTTCTGCATGATCCGCAGGTACGCGGCCCCCGCGTCCTCGCGGAGCACGAGGTCCCGGTAGGCGTCGACCTCGGCATCGCTCATCGCCGACGGGTCACCAAGGGCGATGGCGCGGAAAGCGCGGCGGAACGGTGCGGGTGGTGGCAGCGCCGGCCAGCCTCGTCGCGAGGCGTAGCGCGCGTAGACCTCCATCGGGAACGACACTGTCCATCGCGACGACCGTGTTGAGCAGCGTCAGCGAGCGGACCCGGTCGGCCTGCCCCGTCACCATCTCGAAGCCCACCGGCCCGCCCGCGTCGTGGACGACGAGGTGGAAGCGGTCCAGCCCGAGCTGATCGAGCGCCGCGGCCGCCCATCGGCCGAGCCCGGCGAAGGTGTAGTCGAAGTCCCCGGGCCGCTCGGCCAGCCCGAGGCCCGGCAGGTCGAAGGCCACACCACGCAGACCGTGCGCGGCCAGATGGTCGATCACCTTGCGGTAGAGGAAGGACGACGACGGCAACCCGTGCATCAGGACGACGGGATCGCCCGCGCCGCCTTCGCGCACGAAGCTCCCGACGCCCGCGGCACGGAACGGTCGGCCCCGGCGCACCTCCTCGGCCACGTCGTCCACCACCGCATCGTGACAGCGACACCGACGCCAGGCCTAGGGGCGTCGAACGAGAACAAGCCGACGAACCCCGGCCAGGCGATGTTCCGGCCTCCTGCACGGCGGCGGGCCGGCTGGCAACTCATCCCACCCGCACCAGGCGCCCAGCGGTCATGACCAGCGCCACCTCCCGCAGATGTGCCAGGTCCGCGAGCGGGTCGCCGTTCACCACGAGGATGTCGGCCGGACGATCGACCGCCAGGACCCCGAAGTCCGCGCCCGGCATGGCGATCCGGGCGGCGTCCCGGGTGGCCGCCTGCAACGCGCGCATCGGCGAGAGGCCGTACGTCGTGAACTCGATGATCTCGTCGACCATGTCGCCGTAGCCGTCCGTGCCGGTGCCGAACACGACCCCCGCGTCGAGAGCGTGCTGGAAGGAGTCGCGGTGGACCTCGAGGATGCCCTCGGCGATGCGCGACCACTCGGGCGGGAGCCCCCACTCCGGTCCGCGGCGAGCGATGTTGACCATCGTGGAGAGGGTGGGGACCAGGCGGACGTCGCGGTCCGCCATGTCGGCGGCCTGCTCGGCGGTCAGGTAGATCCCGTGCTCGATGCAGGTGACCCCGGCACGAAGCGCGTTCTCGATGCCTTCCACCCCGTCGGCATGGGCCGTCACGTACTTCCGGGCGGCGCGCGCCACCGCGACGACGGCCGCCATCTCCTCGACGTCCAGCTCGGGATGGGTCGGGTCCTCGCCGACCCGGACGGTCCCCACCCCGCCGCTCGCCATCACCTTGATGAAGTCCGCGCCCTTCGCCAGCTGGGCACGAGCCGCCTTCGAGCACTCGGCCGGACCGTCGGCCTCGACACCCGCGCCCGTCCCGTGGCCGCCGGTCATCGTGATCGCCTCCCCGGCGCAGATCATCCGGGGTGCGACCAGGAAGCCCTCGTCCACCGCACGGCGTACGGCGAGGTCGATGGCGTGACGCGAGCCCGGCACCCGCACCGTGGTGATGCCCTGGTCCAGGCAGCGCCGGGCGTGGTGCGCGACCACCACGGCCCAGGTCGCGTCCGGCTCGTCGACGTCACCGGTCCCCTCGGCGTACCGGCTCCGACCCAGGAGGTGCTCGTGGCAGTCGACCAGCCCGGGAAGGACGGTCTTGCCGGTGCAGTCGATGACCACCGCGTCGCCCGGCGCCTCGACCCCGGGCCCGACGGCGCGCACCAGCCCGTCCTGCACGAGCACCGAGCCGGAGGGGACCGGGTCGTCGTCGAGACCCGTGATCACCTGAGCGTTCGCCAGCAGGGTCGTGGTCGTCATCGGGCCGAGCCCGTCGCCGCCACCGTGGGCTCTGCGACCGGTGCGCCGTACCCGCCGCCACCCGCGGTGTAGATCGTCACCTCGTCGCCGGCCTGCAGCTGGCGCCCCTCGCACTTGAGGACGTCCTCGACCCCGTCCGCCGTGCGCAGCCGGGCGAACGCCGTCGCGCCGTCCTGCCCGCCGTCCAGGCCCCACGGCGGCGTGTGCACGCGGTCCATCCACAGATAGAGGAGCGCCGGCTCCTCGAGCCGGTAGCGGCGGACGATGCCGCGGCCGCCGCGGAAGCGACCCGCGCCGGCCGAGCCCTCGCGGTAGCCGTACTCCTCGATCACCACCGGGTAGCGCGACTCCAGGAGCTCGACGGAGAAGTTGCGGAACTGACCGTTCGTCAGGTCGATCGTCGCGTCGGCACCGTGGTAGCCCTCCCCCGCGCCCCACCCGCCGGCATGCGCCTCACCGAGCATCAGGTGCTTGCCCGAGGAGTCGGTCCACACCATCTCGCTGATCGTGTCGCCGTACTGTCCGGCACAGGCGCGCTCCGGCACCGCGTCGGCGAGCGCCCGCATCACCAGGTCCATCAGCAGCACGGCCGACGCTGCGTAGTTGCCGCACGCGGCCGGCTCCTCGGCGTAGAGGAAGCAACCCCGCGGCACGGTCACCGACACCGGCCGGAAGGTCCCGCCGTCGGGCGGCCGGCTCCCCCCGATGAGGAGCCGCAGCGCCACCCGGACCGACGAGACCGTCTGCGCGACCCCGCAGTTGATCGCACCCCGCACGATCGGGCCGGTCCCGGCCAGGTCCACACTGATCTCATCGCCCGCGACCGTGACGGCGACCGAGATGACGACGGGCACCCCGACGTCGATCCCGTCGTCGTCCATGGCCCCCGAGGCGAGGTACGTGCCGTCCGGGATGGCCCGGATCGCCGCCCGCGTCTCCTGCTCGCTGTACTCGAAGATCGCGGCGCACGCCGCGTCGAAGGTCTCCATGCCCCAGCGCTCGACGATCTCCCCCAGCCGCGACGACCCCGCACGGACGGCGGCGGCCATGGCGAGCACGTCGCCGACGAGCTCGTCCTTGCTGCGGGTGTTGCGGCGCAGCACGTCGAACATGTCCTCGCACGGCTGGTCGTCGGCGAAGATCCGCACGGGACCCAGACGCAGGCCCTCGTGGAAGATGCTCGTGGACGCCATGCCACCACCGGGCTCGTTGCTGCCGAGGTCGACCATGTGGGCCCGCGCGACGGCGTACCCGATGAGCTCGGTGCCGGCGAAGATCGGGGCGAACGACGTGCAGTCCTGCATGTGGGCGCCCTGCAGGTAGGCGTCGTTGAGCAGGTAGACGTCGCCCGGGCGCATCGACTGGGGGCCACCGCGCAGCTTGACCGACTCGACCACGGCCTGCCCGAGGTTGCCGAGGAAGATGGGCAGTCCCGTCGAGAGGGCGATCACCTCGGCGTTGCGGTCCAGGAGGCCGATCGCGCAGTCCTCGCTCTCGTAGATGGTCGGCGTGTACGCCGAGCGCACCAGCGTCACGCGCATGTCCTCGGCGGCCGCCAGCAGCCGGTTGCGGATGATCTCCAGGGTGGCGGGGTCCGGCTTGGTCACGGTCGCTCCTCGATCCTGCTCAGCAGCACGGTGCCCATCGGGCCGGCGGCCGCCGACCACCCGGGGGGGACGTAGATGGTCGAGCCGGGGTCGCTCACCACGGCGGGACCGTCGCTGCGCTCGCCGAGGAGGCCGCGGTTGCAGAGGACCGCCTCGACCGGGTGGCCGTCGTGGATGACCGTGCCGGTCGTCGCGACGCTCTCGGGGAGCTGCTCGGCGGCGGCGTACCCACCGACGTCGGGGCCCACGGCCGTCAGCCGAGCATTGACGAACTCCGTGGCCGGGTGGCCCGCCACCGTCCCGTGGGTCCTCTCGTAGCGCTCGCGGAAGAGCTTGTCCCACGCCCCGACGGGCGACCCCACCGGCAGCTCGACACCGATGCTGAACTGCTGCCCGGCGTAGCGCATGTCCACGGAGGCGATGTAGTCCGCGGCGTCCGGGTCGACGCCGTCGGTGGCGACCAGGTCGCGCGCGGTGGCGACCAGGCGGGCGTGCACCTCCTCGAGGTCGGCGTCGGCGAGATCGCCCGTCGCGACCAGCAGCGGCTCGGAGAGGTCGTGGCGCACCGGGGCGTGCAGCATGCCCCAGGCGGAGAAGACGCCGGCGGCCGGCGGGACGACGACCGACGTGATCCCCAGCTCGTCGGCCAGCGCGGCCGCGTGCAGCGGGCCGGCGCCACCGAAGGCGAGGATCGCGAAGTCGCGCGGGTCGTGGCCGCGGCGCACGGTCAGCGTGCGCAGCGCGTCGGACATCCGCGCGTCCGTGATGTCGACGATGGCCTGCGCCAGCGCCTCGACCGTGAGCCCGAGCTCGGCGGCCAACGGGCCCAGGGCCTCGACGGCCGCGTGCCGGTCCAGGGAGATCGCGTCGTTGGCGAGGGCGGAGTGGCCGAGCCGACCGAGGACGACGTTGGCGTCGGTGACCGTCGGTTGCGTGCCGCCCAGGCCGTAGCAGGCCGGTCCCGGCGAGCCCCCGGCACTCTGGGGTCCGACGTGCAGCGCGCCGTGCTGCGCCCAGGCGATGGATCCCCCACCCGCCGACACGGTGACCAGGTCGACCACCGGCATCAGCACGGGGATCCCGGCGATGTCGAGGTCCGCGCGTACGCCGAGGCGCTGGTCGACGATCACGCTCGCGTCCAGCGAGGTGCCACCCATGTCCAGGGCCAGCAGGTGGGAGCGGCCCAGGTGGCGGGCGATCGCCTGGGCGCCGATCACCCCGCCCGCCGGGCCCGACAGCAGCGTCTGCATCGGTCGGCGCTGGGCGCTCTCGGCGGAGGTCACGCCGCCGCTCGAGCGCATCACGAGGAGCGGCCGGTCGTAGCCACGGGAGGTCAGACCCTCGGTGACCCGGGAGAGGTACTCGCCGACGGTGGTGGCGACGTACGCGTTCACGATGGTGCTGGAGAACCGCTCGAACTCGCCCACCTCGGGGGCGACCTCGTGCGACACCGAGATCTTCAGCCCGGGGTGCTCGGCGGTGAGGAAGTCACGCACCGCGCGCTCGTGGGCCGGGTTGCTGGTGGCGTGGATGAGGCAGACGGCCACCGACCGGATCCCCTCGGCGGCGATCCGCGCCGAGACCACCTGCAGGTCCTCGACCGACAGGGGGCGCTCGACCGTGCCGTCGGCCAGCACCCGCTCGTCGACCGCGCAGATGTCGTCGGGGGTGACCAGGTGCTCGGGGTGCGGGTAGCGCAGCTCCCAGACGTCGACCCGGTGGGCCCGCCCGATGCTGACCACGTCGGTGAAGCCGGCCGTGGTGACCACCAGGACCCGGGCGCCGGTGCGCGCGAGCACCGCGTTGAGCCCGGCCGTCGTGCCGTTGACGACGGCCGAGGCGTCCTCGACCCGCACGCTCTCGTCGAGGGCGTGGAGCATGCCCATCGCGGGGTCCTCCGGGTGGCTGAGCACCTTGTGGGAGGAGAGGTGGCCGGCATCGTCGATGATCGCGACATCGGTGAACGTGCCACCGGCGTCGATGGCGACTCGCATGGGGGCGTCCCTTTCAGTGGTCGGACGTGGAGGTGGGCATGGGTGTGTCGGCTCCACCGGCCGCGCTCCACGGGTGTGGAGGGACCGCGGCCAGGAGCTCCTGGGTGTAGGGGTGCTGGGGGGAGCGGAAGACGTCGTCGACCGGACCGGTCTCGACGATGCGGCCGCTGGTCATCACCGCGACCCGGTCGCAGAGGTGTGCGACGACCGACATGTCGTGGGAGATGAAGAGGATCGACATGTCGAGGGTCGAGCGCAGGTCGGCGAGCAGGTTGAGGATCACGGCCTGCACCGACACGTCCAGGGCGGAGACGGGCTCGTCGGCGACCAGCACCTCCGGCTCCAACGCCAAGGCCCGGGCGATGCTGGCCCGCTGGCGCTGGCCGCCGGAGAGGCGGCGCGGCTTCGCGTCGAGGTGCACCAGGTCCAGCCCGACGAGGGTCATCAGCTCCTCGACCCGCTGGTCGACCTCCGGCCCGGGTCGCAGGGCGTGCACGGCGATGGGCTCGCGCAGCGCCTGGCGCAGGGTCATCGCGGGGTTCAGCGAGGAGTAGGGATCCTGGAAGATCATCTGCACCCGCCGCCGGTCGCGCTGGTCGCGGCGCGCGGTCAACACCTGCCCGTCGACCGAGACGGTCCCGGAGGTCGCGGTCTGGTAGCCCGCGACGCAGCGGGCGATCGAGGTCTTGCCCGAGCCGGACTCGCCGACGATCCCCAGGATCTCCCCGCGATCGAGCGTGAGGTCGACGTCCTGCACCGCCAGTCGGGACGACGGGGACGAGCCGCGCCGGCGCCCGCCCTGGTCGTACTCGACCCGGAGTCCCCGCACCTCCACCACGCTCATGACGCACCCCGGTCCGTCAGCGGGACGAGCTCCGTGGCTCGCACGCAGGCCGACTGGTGCCCAAGGGTCTCGGCGCCAAGCCCGCGGGCGCTCGAGCAGCCATCGGCGGCGTAGGCGCACCGGGGGGCGAACCGGCAGCCGCTGAGGTCGGCCGTCAGCCGCGGTGGGTGGCCGGCGATGCTCGCCAGCGCGTGCGCACGGGCGTCCAGGCGCGGTGCCGCCGCGAGCAGCGCCGCGGTGTAGGGATGGGTCGGGCTCTGCAGCACGTCCGCGGTGGCGCCGCGCTCGACCACCTGGCCGGCGTACATGACGTTGATGCGGTCGCACATCGTGCCCAGGAGCGGGAGGTCGTGGGTGACGTAGAGGATGCCGATGCCGCGGTCGGCGACGATGCGGCGCAGGAGGGCGATGAACCGCGCCTGGACCGTGACGTCGAGCGCCGTCGTCGGCTCGTCGCAGATCAGGAGCTCGGGGTCGCCCGACAGGGCCGCAGCGATGAGCACCCGCTGCCGCAGGCCACCGGAGAGCTGGTGGGGGTACGCCCCGAGGCGGTCCTCGGCGTCCTCGATCCCGACCTCGCGCAGCAGGTGGACCGCGAGGTCGCGCGCCTCCGCCTTGCCGAGGCCGTCGCGTCGTCGGGGCACCTCGGTGACGTGGGCGCCGACCGTCATCACCGGGTTCAGTCCTGTCATCGGGTCCTGGAAGATCATGGCGACCGCACCGGACCGGCGGTCGATGGAGCGACCGTCCAGCCTGATCTCGCCGGCGACCGGCGTGAGGCCACGCGGCAGCACGCCGGCGATCGCGCGGAGCAAGGTGCTCTTGCCGCAACCCGACTCGCCGACGACCCCGACGACCTCCCCCTGCCCGACGCGCACCGAGACGTCCTGCACCGGGTAGGTCGGCCCGTCCGGACCGTCGATCTCGACGGTGAGACCGGTGACCTCGAGCAGCGGCGCCGGCGCGGTCATGACTCGTCCAGCTGTCGCGAGAGACCGTTGCCCAGCAGCGCCAGCGCGGCCCCGATGACCACGATGGCGAACCCGGGGGCCAGGGTCAGGAGCGGGCGGACGGTCGCGAACTGCTGGCCGTCGGCGACCATCGCGCCGAGCTCGGGCGTCGGCGGGGTCACGCCGACCCCGAGGTAGCTCAACGTGGCCGTGCTGACGATCACCACGACCACGTCGGTGACGGCGTAGGTCAGGGGCTGGCGGAAGACGTTCGGGAGCACGTGCCGCAGGAGCACGCGGCGCTCGGAGTAGCCGGCGCCGACGGCGGCCTGCACGTAGTCCTGCCGCATCGCCGACTGCACCTCGGCCCGGACGATGCGCATGTAGGACACCCAGGCGATGGCGGCGACGGCGACGAAGATGCTCGGCACGCCCGCCCCGAGGAAGAACGCGAGGACCAGGATGAACAGGTAGTAGGGGAACGCCTGGACGACGTCACCGACGACGCCCACCACCTCGTCGAGCCAGCCGCGCCGCCACGCGGCCAGCGCACCGAGCACGGACCCCAGGAGGAAGGGCACCACGAGCGCGGCCACACCGATCGCGATGTCGAGCCGCATCGCGGCCAGCACCCGGGCCAGGACGTCGCGCCCGAGCTGGTCGGTGCCCAGCGGCGCCCCGCGCGACGGAGGCGCCAGGATGTCGGCGAGGTCCTGCTGGGTGGGCGAGGGCAGGAAGAAGGGGACGACGAGCACCGCGACCCCGATGACCCCCAGGAGCACGAGCGCAGCGACGAGGGTCGCGTTGAGCCGGGAGCCCCGCCGCCGCTCGTACGGCGCGACCGCCACCACGCCGGCGCTCATCGGATCGCCTCCTTCGCGATCCGCAGTCGCGGGTCGAGGCCGATCCGGGCGACCTCGGTGAGCAGGTTGGTCCCGATGACCAGGAGGGCGATGACCAGCGCGAGCCCCTGGACGACCGGGAAGTCCCGCGACAGGGTCGAGTCCACGAGCAGCGACCCGATGCCCGGGATCGCGAAGACCTTCTCCACGATCAGGGTGTTGCCGATCAGCCAGCCCATGTTGAGGCCGAGGACCACCACCGCCGGGATGCAGGCGTTGCGGAACACGTAGCGCGTGAAGATCCGGCGCGAGGGCACGCCCCGTGCCCGGGCGGCGGCGACGTAGTCGGCGTCGTGGGCCTCGATCATCGCGACGCGGAGGCTCTGGATCGTGAACGGCAGGATCGACACCGCGGTCACCAGCGCCGGCAGGGTCAGGGCGTGGAGGTGCTCGAGCGGGGTGTCGCCGTACCCGCCGGCCGGGAACCAGCCGAGCCGGACGGCGAAGAACTGGATGAGCACCAGCGCGAACCAGAACGCGGGCAGCCCGAGGCCGAGCAGCGGCACGGTGCGGACCGCGTGGTCGACGGCCGACCCGGGTCGGCGCGCCGCGAGGGCCGCGGCGGGGACGGTGAGGAGCACGGTCAGCAGCGCGGCATACGCGATGAGCGCCACCGTCGGGGCCGTGCGATCGGCCATCAGCGTGGTGACCGGCACGTCCTGGGCGACCGAGGTCCCGAGGTCACCGCGGACGAGTCCGGACACGTAGTCGGCGAACTGGGTCGGCAGCGAGTCGTGGAGGCCCAGCTTGTCCTGCAGCGCGGCGACCGAGGCCGGTGAGGCCTGGGGGCCGAGGATCGCTCGCGCCGGGTCGCCCGGGACGATGTGGACGAACAGGAACGTCACCACGACCACCAGCAGGATCGCGACCAGCGCACGGAGCAACCGGTGGATCGATGTCGGACTGCCCATGGTCGGCTACTGCTGCGCGTACCCGACGCTGGCCAGGTCGATCATCCCCATGGGGTTCACCTCGAACTGGGCGAGGTCGCGGTTCCACACGTAGGCGTTCTCGCGGTGGGAGATGGGCAGCTGCGGGACCTGGTCGGCGACGATCTGCTGCACCTGGGCGTAGTCCTTCGCCCGGGCGCTGTCGTCGAGGGTGGTGCGGCCCTGCTGGATCAGCCGGTTGACCTCGGAGTCGTCGAAGCCCGTGTAGTAGGCGTTGCCACCGGCGGCCGGATCGAGCATGTAGGAGAGCTGCTCGTCCGGGTCGGCGATGTCCGATGCCCAGGCGGCGAGACCCATCTGGTAGGCCTCCTGGCCGTAGACCGTGTACAGCTCACCGGAGTCGACGACCTTGATCTTGACGTCGATCCCGAGCTCGGCGAGCTGGGACTGGACCGCCTGGGCCACGGTCGAGGACTCCGGCAGGTTGTCGATCGTGAGCTCGACGTCGAAGCCGTCGGGGTAGGCCGACTTCGCGAGCTCGGCCTTGGCCGCGTCGACGTCGTAGGTCGGGCAGTCGGGCTCGGACGCGAACCGCATGGCCGGCGGGACCAGCGAGCACGCGGCGACGCCTGCCCCGAAGAGCGTGCTCTCCGTGATCGCGTCACGGTCGATGGCCTGGGCGATGGCCTTCCTGACGTGGACGTCGGCGAACGGGCCGTACTCCTGGTTGAAGATCAGCATCGTCGTGTAGGCCGCCGGGAAGGTGCCGGCGGTGACGTCCGCAGCCGACTGCAGGGACGAGACCTGGGAGAAGGGCACGTCGCTGGCGACGTCCGCCTGGCCGCTCTGGACCTGGGAGACCCGCGTGTTGGCGTCGGGCACGGTCGTCCACTGGACCGAGTCGAGCAGCGGCTTGCCCGGCTGCCAGTAGTCGTCGTTCTTCGTCAGCCGCAGCGACTGACCGCGGTCCCACTCGTCGAGGCCGAACGCACCACTCCCGACCGGGTCGGCGAAGAAGTCCTTGTCCGTCTTGCCGTCGAGGTCGGCCGGCAGGACCGACGCGATCCACGAGCCCAGGGCCGGGACGAGCGTCGCGCTCGGCTCGCTGGTGGTGATCACCACCGTCCGGTCGTCCGGGGCGGCCACCTTGGTGATGGCGCCGAGGAGGAAGGAGAAGGCCCCGTCCGCGTTCCGGGCCCGGTCGAGGGAGAACTTCACGTCCTGGGCGGTGACCGGCGAGCCGTCGGAGAAGGTGGCGCCGTCACGCAGCTGGATCGTCAGCTCGGTGCCGTCGGCAGACGTCGTGGGCGCCGCGGTCGCGAGTGACGGCTCCAGGTCCTGACCGTCGGCGGAGAGGCGGTAGAGCGTGTCGTAGAGCTGGTACATCGGTGCGATGTCCTCCGGCGAGACCGCTGCCACCGGGTCGAGGGTCTTGGTGCCCTTGCCCTGCACGATCACGAGGTCTCCCCCGGCGGTCGGGGTGGCGTCGCTGGACGACGGGGCATCCGCGGCGGTGCCGCCGCACCCGGCCACGACAGTGGTCGCCACCACGGCCACCAGGGCTGCCAGAACACGCTTCCGCGTCAGGACCTTGCGCACGACGACTCCTTATTGGACGGTCGACCAATATCAGGTATGGTCATGGTGCTGAACGAGAACCGGGGTGTCAAGCGGTTCGCCGAAAGTCAGTCCCCGGCCGTGTTCCGCGTAGGCAGTAGTGTTGTTGGACGATCAACCAGCACGAAGGGATCAGTCGTGACAGGTGCTCAGAAGCGCAAGTCGCCCGACGTCCGTCGCCGCGAGATCCTCGATGCCGTCATCGCCATCGGGTCCGACAAGGGGCTCGACGCCATCAGCGTCCGGGACGTGGCGGAGCAGGCCGGCGTCGCGCCCGGGCTCATCCACCACTACTTCCCCAGCATGGACGAGCTCCTCGCCGAGTCCTTCGGCTCGTGGGCGGACTCCTCGCTCAAGCAGCTGCAGGAGATCTCGGACGGAGCCACGCCCAAGGTCGCCCTGGCCCTGACCGTCGCCAACCTCTCGCCCGACCAGCGCATCTGGAACGACGCGCTCAGCACGGCCTGGCGCTACTCGCAGCTGCGGGAGCGCGCCAAGGCGCTCAGCGAGGACTACCTCGCCCACGTCGAGGGTCTCGTCCGCGCGGGTGTCGAGCAGGAGCAGTTCACCTGCCCTGACCCGCGTGCCACGGCATGGCGGATCATCCTCGTGCTCGACGGCATGGTCGCGATGATGCACATCCTCGACCTGATCGGACGAGACGAGCTCGCGACCATCGTCGGACCGGTCGTCGAGAACGAGCTCGGGATCCCGACCGGGGCCTTCACCGAGCTCGTCCAAGCCGTCCTCGTGGCCGACGACGTCATGACACACGCCTAGGTGAAGCAGGCGCTCGAGCTGGCGGATCCGCCGAGATCCGGGCGGCTGGCCCCGTAGCGGTGACTCAGCCACCGATCGGCTGCACGAAACGGTGGCCAACACACCGCTGGCCCGCCCCTGCCCTGCGAGTGCGTGCCCGATCCGTCAATCAGCGACCGGCTGCGGCGACCGCGGCACGGGACAGGCCGTACAACGGCTGGAGTCGAGGCGGGGCAGGGTCGAGCTGGACCCTCGTGTTGACGAGGAACCGCCCGTCGCGCACCCAGGTCTCGGCGGCGTAGTCCTTGCCCATGCCGGCCTGCTGGGTCGTGCGGCGGTAGGCCAGCCGGTCGGCGCCGAGCTTCGGCATCGGTCGCGACTGGTAGGTGACCGCGTAGCTGCTGTCACCGTGGGTGCCCCAGCAGCGCCCGAGCTCGTGACGCAGCTCGGTGAGGGCACCCGCTGCGCCAGCAGGCGTGGCATACAGGTAGACCGCAACGGTCGGGTCGGCGAGCCCGTGGAAGTAGGCGGTCTCGCCGCCACGCATGAGGTAGTCGGCGATCCGGGAGCGCTGCACCCGCACGCTGGAGGTGTCGTAGCCGGTGCAGTCGGCCGACGGGAGGTCGGTGGCCTGCCGGCTGGACCGGAACAGGTCGACGCTGCCGCCGCGGAAGTGCGGGTACTGCTTGGCCACGGCGCCGATGGTCGGGAAGTCGGACCTCCCCAGGGTGGTGTGAGGTCTCGCTTCTGCCGATGCGGTGCCCGCACCGGTCAGACCACCCACCAGCAGCGCGCATGCGGCGGTCGCCAGCGCCGCGCTCGGGGCGTGCCGTCGTCTCGGTCGTGCCTGGATAGCTGTCACCGCGTCCCCCCGTGGTCCGTGGGCCCGACCGCCTTCGCCGGCAGGCGATGACGGAGCGGTCAGGTCCTTGCCACCGAGCCTAGATGCTGGCGCTGGCGAGCGGCCCGGATCATCGACACCGATGGGGCGGGCGGTAACGGGTGTGCAGCAGCCGCCGCCGTTCGTCGTCGGTGAGCGCGGCGCGAAGTGCGGCGACCTCGGTGTTCTGGTGGGAGCGCCGGACGGGCAGGTCGGCATCGGTGGTGAACAGGCCGGCCGCCCGCTCTCGACGGACCGTCATGTCGAAGCCATGGGGTTGCCCACCGCCGCCGACGCACCCGCCCGGGCAGGCCATGACCTCGATGAAGGTGTACGGCGTCGACCCGTCGCGGATCTGCTGCAGCAGGGGTGGGAGGTTGTGCAGCCCATGGACGGCGGCGACCTCGATCGACCGTCCGGCGAGGTCCACGGTGGCACTGCGGATCCCGGCCGTCCCGCGCACGGCACGCACCTCGGGGTCGGACAGCTCGGTGCCGGTCACCATGGCGTGGACGGTGCGCAGTGTCGCCTCGAGCACTCCCCCGGTGGCCCCGAAGATCACCCCGGCGCCGGTGCTCTCGGACAGCATCGGGGTCGGTGCGCCCTCGGGCACGTCGGGCAGGCGCAGACCGGCGGCCTTCAGCATCCGGATCAGCTCGCGGGTCGTCAGCACGTGGTCCACGTGGCGGAGCCCACCGTCGGCCATCTCCTCGCGTCCGGCCTCGAGCTTCTTCGCGGTGCACGGCATCACGGACACGCTCACCACGGTCGACGGGTCCAGGCCGGCCTGGTGGGCCCACCACCTCTTGGTGACCGCACCGAGCATCTGTTGCGGCGACCTGCAGGTGGACAGGTGTGGGAGGAGGTCCGGCCAGAAGATCTCGACGTACCGGACCCAGCCGGGGCAGCAGCTGGTGATCATCGGCAGCGCACCGTGGCCGTCGAGCCGGCCCACCAGCTCGGCTGCCTCCTCGACGACGGTCAGGTCGGCCGAGAAGTCGGTGTCGAACACGGCGTCGAAGCCCAGGAGCCGGAGGGCGCCGTAGAGGTTCCCGATCAGGTTGGTGCCCGGCGCGACGCCGAAGGCCTCCCCGACGGCGACCCGGACCGCGGGGGCGACCTGCACGGTGACGAACGTGTCCGGGTCCGCGAGGGCCCGGTGCACCTGCTCGATCGCGGGCTTCTCGACGATCGCCGCTGCCGGGCACACCTGGGTGCACTGCCCGCAGCTGACGCAGCGATCGGGGTCGATCAGGACCCGGGTGTCGTGACCGCGCCCGCTGAACTGGATCGCGCCGACGGGGCAGATGGTCTCGCAGCGGCGGCAGAGCACGCAGTTGTCCGGCCGGAGGACGAGCACGGGGTGGCTCTCGTCCGGTGGCTCGGGCCGGCGGTCCGGGCGCGGGAACCGATCGAGGCGCAGGTCGTGGCCGGCCAGCATCGCGCGCAGCTCGCACTGCTCGGCCCCCAGGGGGCAGGTGACGCAGAAGGCCCGGTGCTGCAGGGCGATGAAAGCCGCGGCCGCATCCCGGCCCCGGTCCAGGCGTGCGCTGTGCACCGTGATCACGGCACCGTCCTCATCCGCCGTGAGCGGGTAGCGGCACGCGTACGCGCTGACGGTCTCGCCGGAGGCACGCCGGACCTCGACCTGGCACAGGCCACAGCTGCCGGACGAGCACGGCGCCCGGTCACTGCCCGGGGGGACCTCGCGCAGCGCGCAGAAGGTCGGACAGTCGACGCCGGCCAGGTCTGCGGCCTGCTTGATCGTTGCGCCCTCAGGAATCGTGACGGTCACCCGGCCGGCCGGCACACGCTCGTCGCGGACCAGCGTGACCTCGATGCTCACCGCTGCCTCGAAGACCTGAGGACCGCGAAGGCGATCGTCCCTCCGCAGATCGCGGTGACCAGCTGGGGCCAGCCCATCACGCCGAGCGCGACACCAGCCGCGGGTCCGGCGAGCAGACCGGTGGTGATGATCAGCAGGGTCGTCGCCCCGAGCAGCCAGCCGGACTTCACGACCGAGGCCGCCGCCACCGCCAGCCACCAGCCGCGCCGGCGGACCAGGTGGAACACCATCACGAAGAGGGCATTGCCGACGACGATCAGCGGCACCAACGGCACCAGCGGAGGGGGCAGCTGGCCGGACACGGCTGCGAAGAGACTGGGCAGCAGGCCGATGCTGATCGCGGCACGTGGGCCCAGGACCACCGCAGCGACCAGGAGGGCCGCGTTGACGATCGACCCGGTGACGAGCTGGGGCAGCCTGAGCAGCGGCGCGAGGAGCGAGACGCCCAGCAGGAGCACGAACAGGTTCGACACGGCGACGGAGTGCCGCAACGAGATGGTCTCAACGGCTGCCACGGGGTACCTCCCCCCACTGCCTCGTCCTGTGTCTCCAGACTGACCGATCCGGCCCGTGCGTCGAAGTGCCGATCGTCACCAGTCGGCACGGATTCGTGCTCGTGTCCTACGCCACTCGCCGTGGAGCCTGCGGACCAGCACCTCGACGGATCGGGCGGGCGGGTCCGGACCGTCCCGGCCGACCCCTCAGAGGGTGACGATCGTGCCTCCGGCCGGGTCGATCCGACCATCGACCAGGTCGACGTACGCCGTCCGCAGCCCCTCCGGCGTCGAGACCGGGTCGACCTGCACCCACTCCGAGGCCCAGCGGGCGAACGGGTGCCAGGAGTCGGCGACCGTCTGGTCGAGCGCCGCGCTCCCCCAGTCCGCGGTCCGCTTGACGACCCGGTCGGGCGCGAAGAAGAACGTCGGCCGGGCGCCCGGGAGCCGCTCGCCCCCGGCCGCCATCTCGGTCCAGTGGGTCGCGCCGACGACGGAGCTGAAGACCAGGCCGTCGCCGTACCGGGTGTGCACGTCGCGGCGGACCTCCCCGCTCCCCGAGAAGTCGACGTAGACGGCGCGCTCCCCCGGCAGCTGCGCGGTCTCGGCGTAGTCGAGCACCGTGTCGTAGACGCCGAGGCCCGTCACGAAGTCGCGGTTGCCACCCGACGTCAGGCCGACGACGTGGACCCCGTCGCGCTGCGGCAGCAGGTAGGCGGCGATGAGCGCGGTCTTCGACGACGCGCTGGACAGCACCACCGCGTCGACGTCGAGCAGCCCCTCGTCGGCGAGGAAGTCGTCGGCGAGGAACGAGGTGATGAACGAGGTGATGAACAGCGGGAAGAACAGCTCCTGCACGGCCTCGAGGTCGTCCGCGTGGATCGGGTCGGTCCGCACGTCCCGGTAGGCCTGGTACGCCGCCGGCAGGTCGGCGCGGTGGGGCGATGCGTCCACGAAGCCCCGGTCGGTGACCCGCGACGGCGTGACCAGGAGGTCGGTGCCGGCCGGCAGGTAGCCGTAGAACCGCGCCCCCTCCGCGAGGTCGGGGTGATGCGACCGCACCACGTGCGCGTGCCCCCACACCGGCACCCGCCCCCAGGCCGGGTCGGACGCGGGGAAGAAGTCCCAGTAGCGCATCGCCTCGCCGAACACGGCGTACGTGATGTTGTTGGAGGTCAGCCCGAACGACTCCACCCGCAGCAGCGCCTGCCCCTCCGCCGGCTCGGGGACGGGCTGGTCCACCAGCCGCGTCTCGCGTACGTCGGCCCGGCTCACCTCGAGGTCCACGGCGGTCACCCTAGTGGCGGTGCAGCGCCTGCGCAGACGACCGGGCGCAACGGACCGGCGGGACCGCTAGGAGACCGTCAGCAGCTGCCGCATGCCCGAGGCGTAGTGCCCGGGGAGGTTGCAGACGACCTCGTACCGCCCGGGGGCGAGGTCGAGGGTGACCCAGCCGACGGCGCGGGGCTCGATGCCCTCGCCCTCGCCCGCAGCGCAGCTCGCGGACGCCTCGCCCAGGCTCCCGGCCTCGTCGACACGCCTGTCGGCACCCACGGCCCGGTCACCGACCTGCTGGCCCCTGGCGAGCGGCAGGACGACCATCTCGTGCGTCCTGGTCCCCATGTTGGCCACCACGAAGCTGACCTGGCCGGCCGGGACGGTGGCGGGAAAGGCGTGGAGCATCATGTGCCCGCCCATCATCGCGGCACCCATCATGGGCCAGCCGCGGTGCTGCCGGCCCATCATGCCGCCCGAGTGCCGGCCACCCATGTCGCCGACCATGACGTGCACGACGGTGCCCGGGAGGTCTGCCGGAGGCTGGCAGGTGAACCGCCCGCTGGCTCTCCAGCCCACGCCCCGCGAGCCCATCATGCCCATCGGGCCGTGCCCGGCCGCGTGACCCATCATCCGGTGTGCGCCGGCACCCGCAGCGGGTCCGGGCTGCGGAGCCATCATCGGGTTCGCGCCCGCGGCGCATCCCGTCAGCAGCCCGCCGACCAGCACGACGACCGCCGGAAGCCATCGACTCGTCCTCATACCGTCGAGCACACCACCAGGAGGCCGTGCACCCCAGGGACGAAAGGCCTCCAGGTGACGGGACCGCGGGGCTACCTGCCGCAGCCGCTGCAGATCGGGCGTCGCCACCCGTCGACCGAACCGGCCGGAGGGGTCTGGACCGCAGACGCGAACGGCCCCGACCGCACAGCGGTCGGGGCCGTTCGTCTGAGGTCAGGCGATGCGGACGTTCTCCGCCTGGGGACCCTTGGGGCCCTGGGCGAGGTCGAACTCGACCTTCTGGTTGTCCTCGAGCGACTTGTAGCCGCTGGACTGGATGGCGGAGAAGTGCACGAACACGTCCTCGCCGCCGCCGTCCTGCGCGATGAAGCCGAAGCCCTTGTCGGCGTTGAACCACTTGACGGTGCCCTGAGCCATGATCTGTTCCCTTTGTTCGGTGCTGAGAGCGGCATGCCCTCGAGCCGCTGAAGACATCCATGCGTGCTGATGTCCAGCGAACCGAAAACCAGGAGTACGGGATACGAGCCGCGACTACGTGCGCGGCCAGGACGACTCGCAGGCCGTCCCTTCAACACGACCACTGTAGAGCACCGGCCGCGGATCCCGGCCTTCGTGACGGACGACCCCGCGCCCGAGGTGTTGGACGGAGTCGGTCAGGCCGTCGGCTGCGCGGGGCGATACCGCAGGGCCACCGCCCCCGAGCGGAACTCGTGCCGGCCGACGAGCTCGAGGCTGATCCGCTCACGCAGGCCCGACAGCAGCGTGGGGCCGTGGCCGGCCAGCGTCGGCAGCACGAGGAACTCGTACTCGTCGATCAGGCCCAGGTCGGCCAGCGCCAGGGGCAGCGTCACACCGCCGACGAAGAGCCCCTCGCCCGGCTCGTCCTTGAGCGCCTGGACCGCCTGGCCGAGGTCGCCGGTGAGGAGCTCGGCGTTCCAGTCGACGCCGTCGAGCGTGCTCGACACGACGACCTTCCTCAGGGGGTCCATCGTCTCGGCGAACGGGACCTCCGACTCGTCCATCCAGTCGGGCCAGGTCCCGGAGGCCGGCCGCCGCCACGCGGACTCCATCAGCTCGTAGGTCACCCGCCCGAAGATCAGGCCATCGACGCGCTGCATCGCCTCGGTCCAGTAGCGCATCGACTCCTCGTCGGGAGGTGGCCCGGCCTCGTGGTGGCAGCAGCCGTCGAGCGTGACGTTGATCGAGTACCGCAGCGGTCTCATCCCGGATGATCTCCCTCGGTGTGCAGAGCCTGGTCCACCTGACGTGTGCTCAGACCACTCTCGACGACTCTCCTCATCGGTGCACACGGGTTAACGTCGTGCGATGCCGATCAAGCTGGAGAACGTCGCCATCGCCGTCCGTGACCTCGAGGCCACCATCGCCTTCTTCACCGACCTCGGCCTCACCGTCCTCGGGCGGGACGAGGTCAGTGGGGAGTGGACCGACACGGCGGTGGGGCTCGACGGCAACCACGCGAAGATCGCGATGCTGCAGACACCGGACGGCCAGGGGCGCCTCGAGCTCTTCGAGTACCTCCACCCCGAGGCGATCGAGACCGAGCCCACGCAGCCCAACGAGATCGGGATGCACCGCGTGGCGTTCTCGGTCGACGACCTCGACGAGGCGCTCGAGATCGCCGCACGGCACGGATGCCACCCGCTGCGGGGCGTCGCGACCTACGAGGACGTCTACCGGCTGACCTACGTGCGCGGGCCGAGCGGGATCATCGTCATGCTCGCCCAGGCGCTCCGGTGACGCGGGGTCAGTTGATGATCTCGCCGCGCTGCTCCTCGATGACCGCCAGCCGGTCCCGCCAGGCCTGGAGCTCCTCGGGGGTGAGGCGCGGCCAGTCGGTCACCTCGCCGACGACCCGGATCGGCTCCCGGCTGCGATAGGACCGGGTCGGGTTGCCGGGGAACTTCTTGTCCGTGACGTTCGGGTCGTTCTCGAACTCCCCGGTCGGCTCGACGAGGTAGACCCGCGGCTCCGCCTGCCCCGCCGCGAGCTCCGCGGCGAGGCCGGCGCCGCGGACCAGCGCCGTGAAGTAGATGTGGTTCATCACGATCGAGGGGCGGTAGTTCGACCGGAAGCCCGCGGTGAGGAGCTCCCCCACCTGCAGGTCGGCCTTCGTCCCGTGGAAGAACGGTCCCTCGTCCAGCACGTCGCTCACCGAGACAGGCTAGGCGCTCGGGACGGTTCCGGCCCAGGTACGGCGGGCCGCCGCGCCTGACCGGGCCGGGGTGCCGGGTGTCGCCGGACGACCCACTCGGCGACGGCCAGGTTGAGGGCCCACCCGGCGCCCTTGGCGAGGTCGCCGGCCAGCTCGCCGGTGCCGAGGACCGCTCCGCCGACCCCCTCGGTGAAGACCTGGGTGCCGGCGGCGAGGCCGATCGCGTAGGCCCGGATCATCCAGGCCCGATGCGCGGCCAGGTCGTGCGCCCGGACGGCGCGGACGCCGAGGACGACCGCGACGACCATCAGGGTCGCGAACACCAGCCTCAGCACGAACAGCAGCTCACCGGTCCCGGGCTCCGGGGCGTAGCCGACGGTCAGCCACAGCGCGGAGCCGGCGACGACCAGCCCGGCGACCGCGACGACGCGTCCGGCTCGACGGTGCCACGTCAGGTGCCGGCGCCGGAACCCCGGCACGAGCTGGAACGCCCCGAGGACGGCGAACACCGCGGCGCCGAGGATGTGCGCGACCAGCGCCACCGGGAACCCGGTGAAGCGGTCGTCGGCAGGCATCACCTGCGGACCGCCGGCCAGCTGGACCAACCGCAGCGTCCCGGCCGTCAGCGGGACGACGCTGAGCGCGAGCAGGGGCACCGGGACCAGGGCGGCCGCCCGGCTCATCGGCCCGGCCCCTCGTCGCTGCCGGCCGGACCCACCGGGGTCACCGACACCAGGGGCAGCCCGAGGTCGCGGAGCCGGGCGAGCAGGCCGTGCAGGGCCGCCTGGTCGGCGACCGGACCCGCCAGCACGGTGACGCCGCCGGGCTCGTGGCTGACGGTCATGCCGTCGAACCACGCGGCCCAGCGCTCGTCGAGACGCCCCTGGAGGCGGATCTCGTAGCTGGTCGGTGCGTGCGGGGTGTCCACGGCGCTGCTCCTCGTGCTCGGCTCGGTGCTCCGCACGGTAGGAACGGGCCTGGTGAGCAGTCGTCACATCATGTGGTGACCCGGGTGGTGATCTTCGCGTCAGCCCCGGCTGCCGCCGGTCAGCAGCCCGAGTTGGAGGGCGCGACCGATCGCGGCACGCCGGTTGTTGACGCCGAGCTTGGTGTAGATGTGCTTGGTGTGGGTGCGCACCGTGTTGAGCGAGACGACCAGCTCGCGGGCGATGGCGGGACCGTCGAGGTCTGAGCCGAGGAGCCGCAGGACGTCGAGCTCCCGCTCGCTGAGCGGGTCCAGCAGGCCGGTCGGCTCGGGGGCGGTCGGCGCGGCCGGCGTACGGGCCGGCTCGGCCGTGCGGGCCACCAGGTCCCGCAGGTAGCCCGACGACGGCCGTCGCCGGGCCAGGGTGGCCACGACCCGGCCCAGCCCCGGGCCCGCGTCGACCAGGAACCTGCTCCATCCCTCCGGCTCGGCGAGCTCCACGGCGTGCTCGAGCGCCGCGAGCGCCTGCTCCTCCGAGCCACCGGCCTGCAGCGTCAGTGCCCGCACCACCTCGATCTCGATGACCGCCCCGTCGCGCGACCCGGCCTCGGCCGCCGCGAGCAGCCGGTCGAGCAGTGTCGCCGCGTCCCGCAGCGGCGCCGACCCGCGGGTGGCCCGGTGCTGGGCCAGCAGCACCTTGGCCAGGGTGAGGTGTGCGTACTCGTCGAGGTAGGTGAGGTCGTCGTGGACACCGAGCCCGTGGTCGCGCGCCCAGGCCAGCGCGGCGTCGACGTCGCCCGAGGCGGCCAGCACCCGCGCTCGGGTGGCGTGGATCGGGTGGACGGGTGGGGAGAAGTCGCCGACGTACACGCGCTCGGCATCGTCGAGGAGGGCGAGAGCCACCGCCCAGTCGTGCTCGGCGGCCCGGAGCCGGGCGAGCGCGACCCGCCAGCGGTAGGGGTGCTGCGGCAGCCCGGCCGACTCGCCGAGTGCGTCGGCGCGGCGGAGCAGGTCGGCGGCCGCCGCCAGGTCGTCGCGGTGCCAGGCGGCGCGACTGAGCCCGACGAGCATGTCCGCGGTGCCCCGCAGCACCCGGGCAGCACCCCCGCGCCCGGCATCGCCCGGCGGGTGCGCCTCGGCGAGCGCGAGGGCGTCGCGGAGCGTCGTCTCGGCGGCCCGCAGGCGGCCGAGCTCCAGCTCCATGTCGGCGATGGTGAGGGCGCAGCCGAGCACGTCGGCGACGTGTCCGGCGTGCTCGAGGCCGGTCGCGCTGGCGACGTACGCGTCGTGGGCGGCGACGACGTCCCCGGTCGTCCACGACGCGAGGCCCGAGAGCGCCGACGCGGCCGCGCGGGTGAGGTCGTCACCCTCCGGGGCGGCGGCCACGGCCCGACCGGCGCGCTCGATCGTCGCGCCGGGGTCGCCGGCGACCAGCGCAAGAGCCGCCCGGTACATCTCGATCCTGGCCGGGATCGAGGGGAGCTGCGACCGGTCGACGACCACCAGCTCGGCGCGCGGCCGGGCGAGCATCCGCTCGAGCTCCTGGAGGCGCCCCTCCACCCGCGGGAAGTCGTTGCTGGACATCAGCCCGCCGACCAGTCCGATCGCGAGCACCGGCCGGTCGCCGACGACCTCGTCGGGCAGCTCGTCCACCCAGGCGCGGATCACGTCCTCGCGCCGCTCCCGACTCAGGGTCGGGATCGCGACCTCGGCCAGCTCCGCGGCCGTCGCGGAGTCACCCGCGCGCAGGGCGTGCCGGACGGCCTCCTCCAGGTCGCCGTGCTCGGCGAACCAGCGGCTCGCCCGGCGGTGCAGCTCGGCCGCGACGCCGGGTCGCGTCTGGGCGAGGTGGGCGCGCAGGACGTCGGCGAAGAGGTGGTGGTAGCGGTACCAGGTGCGGTGGTCGTCCAGCGGCACGAGGAAGAGGTTCTGCCGCTCCAGGGCGTCCAGCATCTGCCGCGCGCCGCCCGGCACGCCGGCGTGGACCGCGTCGCACAGGCCCGCGGTCAGCCGGTCGAGGACGGCGGTGTCGAGGAGGAAGCCGCGCACGTCCTCGGGCTGGCGGTCCAGGACCTCGTCGACGAGGTAGTCGACGACGAACCGGTCGTCCCCGGCGAAGCGGTCGATGAAGCCGGCCGCGTCGGCGCGGTCGCGGTCGCGCAGGGAGAGAGCGGCGAGCTGGAGGGCGGCTGCCCACCCCTCGGTGCGCGCCTCGAGCGTGGCGAGCGCCTCGGGCGGCAGGCCCAGGCCGTTGGCCCCGTTGAGGTACGCCGCGGCCTCGTCGGTGTCGAAGCGCAGGTCGTTCGCCCGGATCTCGGTCAGCTCGCCCCGCGCCCGCAGCCGCGGCAGCGGCAGCGCGGGGTCGACCCGGGTGCTGACGACCAGCCGCAGCTGGGGCGGCAGGTGGTCGACCAGGAAGCCCATGCCGTCGGCCACGTCCGGACCGTCGGCCAGGTGGTAGTCGTCGAGGACGAGGGTGACCTCCGCGGCGTCGACGCTGAGCTCGTTGACCACGCCGGCGAGCACGACCTCGATGTCCGAGCGACCCGAGCCCAGGAGCGTGAGCGCCGCGGCGGCCGAGCCCGGGACCGCCCGGTCGAGAGCGGTCAGCACGTAGGTCCAGAACGACGACGGCCGTCGGTCCCGCTCGTCCAGGGAGACCCAGGCGACCGGGTGGTCGACGGCGGCCAGCCACCCGGCCAGCAGCGTGGTCTTCCCGAACCCGGCCGGCGCCGAGACGAGGGTGACGGCGGAGTCCTCGGCCCGCGCGAGCGAGGCGGCCAGCCGGGGGCGGGCGACCGCGTCCCGGCGTGGGCGCGGCGGGACCAGCTTGGTCTCCACCACGGGGTCGGCCACGGGACTCCGTCCAGGGTCCAGGTCAGTGCGCGGAGTCCATCATGTCGTGCTCGGCGTGCAGGTGCATCCGTTCGCCGGGGCGCCCGAAGATGCTCAGCACCTCGACCGGGCCCTCGCCCGTGCTGCCGAACCAGTGCGGCACCTGGGTGTCGAACTCGGCGGCCTCCCCGACGCCCAGCACCAGGTCCTGGGAGCCGAGCACCAGGCGCATCCGGCCCGAGAGCACGTAGAGCCACTCGAAGCCGTCGTGGGCCCGCGGCTCGGGGTCGGACAGGCCCCGGGGAATCACGATCTTCCACGCCTGGATGCCACCCGGACCCGTCAGCGGCAGCACCGTGCGCCCGTTGACCCGCCGGGGCTTCAGCCGGATCCGCGGGTCGCCGACCTCGGGCGCACCGACCAGGTCGTCCAGGGGCACCCGGTAGGTCGTTGCGAGCGGCAGGAGCAGCTCCAGGCTCGGTCGCCGCTGCCCGTTCTCGAGCCGGGAGAGCGTGCTCTTGGAGATGCCTGTGGTCTGGGCCACCTCGGTGAGGGTGAGGCCGCGCTGCTCGCGGACCCGCCTCAGCCGGGGACCGACCGTCTCCAGGGCCGCCGCGACCGGGCCCACCTGCGTCTCCACGAGCCCATTGCACCGCGCCGTTCCCGGAAACGGCAACAACCGTTGATGGCGGAGGCCGGGTGCCGCCACCCTTCCTGACATGGCCCACACCCAGACCCCGTCCGACGGCACCGAGCGCACCGACCCGACCGGCGCGACCATCGAGCACGACGTGGTCGTCGTCGGCGGGGGCGCGGCGGGGCTCTCCGCCGCCCTCGTCCTGGGCCGCGCCCGGCGGCGGGTCGCGGTCGTCGACGCCGGCGAGCCGCGCAACGCACCGGCCGCACACATGCAGGGCTTCCTCGGGTCCGACGGGCTCCCGCCCGCCGAGCTGCTCGCCCGCGGACGCCGCGAGGTCGCCGGGTACGGCGTCCGCCTGGTCCCGGGCACCGTCACGCGGATCACCCCCGTCCCGGTCGGCCGGCTGGACCGCCGCCGGTTCGAGGTCGGCCTCGCGGACGGCTCGACCCTCCTCACGCGCCGGGTGATCGTCACGACCGGACTGGGCGACGAGGTCCCCGACGTGCCGGGCCTGCGCGAGCGCTGGGGCCGCGACGTGCTCCACTGCCCCTACTGCCACGGCTACGAGGTCCGCGACCAGCCCCTGGGCGTGCTGGCCGGCGGACCGGCCACCCTCCAGCAGACCCTCGCCCACGCGCACCTCGTGCGGCAGTGGTCCGACGACGTCGTCCTGTTCACCCACGGCGACACGCTCAGCGTCGAGCAGCGCGAACAGCTGGTCGCCCGTGCCATCGGGGTCGTCGACACACCCGTCGCCGACCTCGTCGTCGAGGACGACCGTCTCGTCGGCGTCCGGCTGTCCACCGGCCAGGTCGTCGCCCGGTCGGCCGTCTTCGTCCGGCCCCGGTTCGCCGCCCACGACGCGCTGCTCACCGACCTCGGCTGTGCCACCCGAGACGACGGTGGCGTCGCCGTCGACGCGACCGGCGCCACCAGCGTCGTCGGGGTCTGGGCCGCCGGCAACGCCGTCAACGCGCGAGCGCAGGTCGTCACGGCGGCCGGCGAGGGGTCGGCCGCCGCGATCGCCGTGAACAACGACCTCGTCGAGGAGGACCTCCCGATCGCCGTCGCGAACTTCCGGCTCGGCCTCCCGGTCTGAGCCGCCGGAGCGCACCAGGCGCTCTCCCCCCACGAAGCAGATCCACCACACCCGTACAGGAGCACTGCCATGTCCACCCCACCGACCAGCCACCACGAGATCCCGCTCAACCCCATCGGACCGCCGACCAAGCACCAGCTCGCCCTGATGATCTGGATCGCGGTCTTCCCGACGCTGACCCTGATCAACCTGACGATCGGCCCCGCCCTGAAGGACACCAACCCGGTCCTGCGCACCTTTGTCCTCGCCACGATCGCCGTCCCGATCGTGATCTACGCGATCATGCCGCGACTGCACCGCGTCCGGGTCCGCCTCCTGACCCGACGCACGGCGTCCTGACCCGGCGCCCTGACCCACCCCGGGCACGCCCCGGCCCCCGATGGGGGCCGGGGCGTTCGGCGTCCCCAGGGGTTGCACTCCAGCCGGGCAGCGAATCACCACCCTGCTCACCACGTGTGGTGACGACCGCTCACCACCTCGCCACCTAGCTTCCCCGTCGACGCACCGGGCCGCACCGGGCCGCACCGAGCTCTCGCACCGCAGGACCCGGCGGCACCGCACCCACGACAGTCAGCACCCGAAAGGCACGATCATGGACCGATTCACACACGCCGTCGCCATGGCCAGCGCGCGACACCCCTGGCGGACGGTCGCCGGCTGGGTGGTCGCCCTGGCCGCGCTGCTCGCTCTCGCTGCCACGGCAGGCGGCACCTTCGCCGACGACTTCTCCGCCCCCGGCAGCCAGAGCGCCCGGGCGATAGCCCTGCTCGACGAGCACTTCCCGGAGGCCGCCAAGGGCAAGGCCGTCGTCGTCCTCGAGGCCGAGGACGGCACCACGATCGCCGAGGACCGGGCCGGCGTCGCCGCCGTGCTGAGCCAGGTCGCCGCCCTGGAGCACGTCGAGTCGGTCGCCGACCCGTACGCCGCCGGAACCATCTCCGCCGACGGCAGGATCGCGTACGCCGAGCTGACCCTCGACGTGCCGGAGCGCGAGATGGGCAAGCCCGCGTTCACCGTCCTCTCGAACGCCGTGTCCGGCCTCGACGCGCCCGACGTGCGCGTCGAGCTGGGCGGCGACGCCGTGTTCCTCAACTCCGAGGACAGCACCAGCGGGCACGTCGGCATCGGCCTCCTCGTCGCCCTCGTCGTGCTCCTGGTCGTCTTCGGCACCGCCGTCGCGGCCGTCCTCCCGATCGGGCTCTCCCTGGTCTCGGTGGGCGCCGCGATCGGGGCGATCACCCTGCTCGCCGGACCGATGACCGTGTCGGTCTCCGCCATCCCGGTCGCCGGGCTGGTCGGTCTCGGCGTCGGCATCGACTACGCCCTGTTCGTGGTCGCTCGCTACCGCGAGAACCGGGCGGCCGGGCAGGACAACCGCACGGCGCTCGGCGCCGCGATGAGCACGTCCGGCGCCGCCGTCGTGTTCGCCGGCGGCACCGTGGTCGTCGCCACCACCGCTCTGGCGATCACCGGCGTCGGCGTCCTGACCTCGATCGGGCTGGCCACCGCGCTGATGGTGGCTTCCGCGGTCGCCGCCGCGACCACCCTGCTCCCGGCGCTGCTCAGCCTCCTCGGCGACCGCATCGACAAGGGCCGCATCGGCCGTCGGCACCGCACCGTCGCCCCGGTGGAGGAGACGGTCTGGTGGCGGTTCGGGCACCGCGTCTCGGCCCGCCCGTGGCCCTACCTGGTCGCCGCCGTCGTGGCCCTCCTGGCCGTCGCCGCGCCGGCACTGGCCATGCAGACCGCCTTCCCGGCCGCCGGCGACGCCCCCGAGGAGACCACCCACCGGCAGGCCTACGACCTCCTGACCGAGGGCTTCGGCGAGGGCATCAACGCACCCCTGACGATCGTCATGGATCTCGGCGGCACCGGCGTCGACGCCACCGACACGGCGGCCGTCGTCCGCGACGTCGCCGCGGTCCCGGGGATCAGCGCCGTGGGCGCGCCCCTGACGTCCGCCGACGGTGACACGGTGGTCCTCACCGCCACCCCGACGACCGGCCCCGCCGACCCGGACACCTCCACCACGATCGAGCACGTCCGGGACGCGATCCCGGCGGGCGTGTACGTCACCGGCATCACCGCCACCACCGACGACCTCAACGCCCAGCTCAGCCGGACGCTGCCGCTGTTCATCGGCGCCGTCATCGCCGTGTCGTTCCTGCTGCTGATGATGGTCTTCCGGTCGATCGCCGTGCCGCTCAAGGCCGCGGTGATGAACCTGCTGTCGATCGGCGCCGCCTACGGCGTCCTCGTCGCGGTGTTCCAGTGGGGCTGGGGCGCGGAGCTGCTCGGTCTCGACGGCCCGACCCCGATCACCTCGATCATCGTCGTGATCATGTTCCCGATCCTCTTCGGGCTCTCGATGGACTACGAGGTGTTCCTGCTCTCACGGATCAAGGAGGAGTACGACCGGACCGGCGACAACACCGAGTCCGTCGCGCGCGGCCTGGCCGGCACCGGCCGGATCGTCACCTCGGCCGCCCTCATCATGGTCGCCGTGTTCCTCAGCTTCGTGGCCAGCCCGGTCCCGTCGCTGAAGATGCTCGGCCTGGGGCTCGCGGTGGCCGTCGCGGTCGACGCCACGGTGGTGCGCATGGTCCTCGTCCCCGCGACGATGGCCCTGCTCGGCCGCGCGAACTGGTGGCTGCCGGCCTGGCTCGACCGGGTGCTGCCCCACCTCTCGATCGAGAAGCGGGCGACGGAGGAGTCGGACGAGCCCGACCTCAGCCCGGCGGCGATGCCGCGTCGTTGAGGTCGGCCCGCCGGCGCAGCACGCCGCGCTCACCCTCGTTGCGGGTGAGCGCGGCTGCCTGCGCGAACGACCTGCTCGCCTCCGCGTGGAGCCCGGCCCGCTCCAGCAGGTCGCCGCGCACGCTCGCGACGAGGGGTGAGTCACCGAGCGCAGCGGGGTCGACCGCGTCGAGCACCGCCAAGCCGGCGTTGGGTCCGAAGGCACGACCGTGGGCCACCGCCCGGTTGACCTCGACGACGGGACCAGGGGCAGCGGTCGCGAGGACGTCGTACAGCGTCGCGATCCGGCGCCAGTCCGTGTCCTCGGCCCGAGCGGCCCGGGCGTGCTCGGCGGCGATCGACGCCTGGAGGAAGTACCGACCGACCGGGTGTCCGCGCGCCGCGCGCTGCTCGGCTCGCTGCAGGGCGCCCAGCCCGCGCCGGATCATCAGCTGGTCCCACCGGCTGCGGTCCTGGGCCTCGAGCAGGACCGGTGCGCCGTGCTCGTCGAGCCGCGCGGCGGTCCGCGAGCCCTGGATCTCCAGCAGCGCCTGCAGCCCGAGCACCTCGGGCTCCTCGGGCGCGAGGTCGGAGAGCATCCGGGCGAGGCGGATCGCCTCGTGCACCAGGTCGGGGCGCATCCAGTCGTCCCCGGCGGTGGCGCTGTAGCCCTCGTTGAAGACCAGGTAGATCACGGCCATCACGTCGTCGAGACGGTCGACCCGCTCCTCCCCCGCGGGCAGCTCGAACTCGGCGTGCGCCGTGGCCAACGTCCTCTTGGCCCGCGAGATGCGCTGGCCCATCGTCGACTCGCTGACCAGGAAGCCGCGGGCGATCTCCGCCGTGGTGAGTCCTCCGACCAGGCGCAGGGTCAGCGCGGCGCGGGACTCCGGGGTCAGGGAGGGGTGGCAGGTCAGGAAGACCAGCCGCAGGACGTCGTCCTCGATGTGGTCGACCTGGGCGTCGAGGTCGGGCACCGCGTCCTCCTCTCCCCCGTGGTCGTGCGCGAGCTCGGCGACCTTGCGGCGCAGCGTGTCGGCGCGCCGGAAGTGGTCGACGCCGCGGCGCTTGGCGGTGGTCATCAGCCACGCGCCGGGGTTGTCGGGCACGCCGGTGGCCGGCCACTGCTCGAGCGCGGCCACCAGCGCGTCCTGCGCGAGGTCCTCGGCGAGGTCGACGTCGCGGGTCATCCGCGTGAGGGCGCCGACGAGGCGGGCCGACTCGGCCCGCCACGCGGCGAGGACCGCCTCCGTGGGGTCCGTCCTGGGCTCTGCCGGCACCGGGCCAGCGTAGTGAGCCCGGCTGCGGGTGACGCTCAGTCGCCGGGCGCGTCCGGGCCGTCGGAGATCTGGCGCAGGGTCGAGATCACGGTGACCTCGGGCCAGTACTTCGCGTGCAGCTCGGCGAAGTCCCGCTGGTCGGCGACGGCGTCCTCCAACGAGGGGTACTCCATGATCGCCCAGCCGCCGACGACCTCCTTGCCCTCGGCGTACGGACCGTCGACCCGGGTCACCTCGCCCTGGCGGACCACGAAGTTCACGGCGTCCTCGGTGCCGTAGAGCCCGCCGCCGTCGAGGAACACGCCCTTGGCGGCCTGCTCGCCGATGTAGGTGTCCATCGCGTCGAACAGCTCCTGCGGGGGCGTGCCGATGCCCTCCTCCATCCTCACGAATCCCATGAAACGCGGCATCTGGATCACTCCTCCTGGTTGCTGGTGTGGTGGGTTGCGCACGGACGTCGAGCGGCGTCCCCAGGTTTCGACATCCCGACCCGGACTTTTTCAGCGGCCGTCCTCGACGCTCACACCGCCTCCGAGCTCGACCCGGTCTCCCGCAGCCTCGCGGAGAGTGGCTCGAGCGCGGCGAGCAGCTCCTCGACCTCGCTGGTCGTCAGGCACTCGTACGGCGGCTCGGCGAGCGCGTCGGTCAGCGCCTCGATCCGGTCCTTGGTCGCGCGGCCTGCGTCGGTGAACCGGCCGGCGGCGTCGAGGAGGCCACGGTCGCGCAGGCCGTCCATCACCTGCGCCAGCCGGGCCGGCGGGAGGTGGTGGATGCGACCGAAGGACTCGGCCGGGTGGACCCCGGCGTCGAGCGCGCCGAGCACGTGGCACTCGGTCCCGCCGATGCCGTCGGACAGCAGGGCGGCGATGTGGCCGTCGCCGCGGTGCTCCCGCAGCGTGTTGGCGGCGTGCCAGAGGCGGGCGACGGGCTCCTCGGGCACCGGGAGCGCGCGGAGGGCGGCGTACATGACCCGGCCCTCGGTCGGCGCGCCCGCCGCCGCGACGGTGAGGAGGTCGGCGGCGCGCACCAGCCCTGGGGTCTCGGCCAGGTCGCCGAGGATGTGCCGCAGCGCGGCCTCGCAGCCCCGCTGGCGGGCGGCGTGCGCCGCCTCGGGTGTCGTGATGTCCCAGACCCGTGGGATGTGGCGGGCGACCTCACCGTCGGCGAAGTTGTAGAAGGCCGCGTGCACCACGGCGGCCGGCGCCCGGCCCAGCGGGGCCGCCCGGCCGGCGAAGTAGCCGTCCCAGTAGCCCCGGAGCCCGAGCTCGGCCATCGCCTCGTTCGGCTCGGGCGAGAAGAAGTTGACCAGCGAGATCGGCTCCGTGAGGTCGTACATCCGGCGGGCGAGCGGCGTGGGGTGCGGCATGGGGTGCGGCATGGTCAGGTCCTCTCTGACGGGTGGTCCTCACCCATGCCACGAACGGACCCGGCCGGGCACGACACCCCGTCAGGTCGGGTCCGCGCCGGCACCCTGCCCCCACCGCTCGCGCAGCAGCGCACCCAGCCGGTCGACCGAGCCGCCCATCGCGTCGAGCTCCTCGCCACTCGCGACGACGCTCCAGCGGTCGCCCGCCCGGCCGAGCACCACCGGCGCACCGACGCGGCCCACGACCCCGGCCAGCTCGTCGTCGAGCTCGTTGAGGTGCAGCAGCCGGACCGGAACCTCCAGCTCAGCGACCATCGCGTCCCACGCCGGCTTGCGGCGCCACGGCGAGTGGGTGATGTCGCACAGGGAGCAGTGCCGTGACCCGCGGATCCGGCCCCACAGGTAGGCCGCCTCGCCGAGCAGGCCGCCGTCGGCGTCGTAGACGCCCACCAGCTCGGTCACGTGCGTGTCCCTGAGGCCGTCGAGCACGTCCAGGATCGCGTCGGCGACCTCGTCGGGAGCGGTGAGCAGGTGGAGGTGCTCGCCGTCGAGGCGGCGCACCTCCCAGCCGTGCGTCTCGGCGGTCGCGGCCTGGTCGGCGTACGCCGGGCCGAAGGCGACGTACCCCGAGCGTCGGCCGAGCCAGCCGGGCGGCGCGGGTGGCTGCTCGAGGAGCAGGCGCAGGGGCACGCGGGGCTCGTCGGTGGTGAGCAGGTCCTTGTGGTCCCCCACCACGGCCTCGAGGTCGGCGCGCGGCCACCAGGTCGACCAGGGGGCGAGGAGCCCGTCCGGCTGCTCGTGCGAGCTGAGCACCTCGACCCAGTCCGGGTGCGGCTCCGGGCCCGGCAGGAGCGCGTCGAGGCAGACCAGCGTCGCCCCGACCGCGTCGGCGACGGCCGGGCCGAACCGGCCCGCGTTGGAGTGCGGCACCACCACGTCGGCACCCCGAGCCGCGGCGACGAAGCCCGCCAGCACCTCGGCCACGTCCGTCGCTCCGCCCGGCGCGACCACCGCCTCATGGCCGCGGCTGCGCAGCCGCTCCGCGAGCGGCTCCGCGACCGCCGGGACGGTCAGCGGGCTGGGCAGCAGGCAGAACCGCATGCCGCGATGGTGCCAGGCGGCCCGGCGGCCCGCCCGGACCGAGCCGGTCAGGGAGTTCATGACGTTGTCGGCCGTTGCAACCCCCGACAACGTCATGAACTCCCTGACAACCCCGGATGAATCCCCGGCTGACCGGGGATTCATCCACTCCCCGGCACGAACCCGCACCCGACTACCGGTTGCGGCGGCTGGTTACCGTGGCGCCATGACCCGGGCGGAGGGATCCGACGACCCGTGGGACCTCGTCGTCGTCGGCGCGGGACCTGCCGGGAGCGTGGCCGCGCTGGCGGCGCTGCGGACCGAGCCGACGTTGCGGGTGCTGCTGCTGGACCGGGCCGGCTTCCCGCGGGACAAGTGCTGCGGTGACGGGATCGCGCCCCACGTCGCCGACGTGCTGCGCCAGGTCGGCGCCGAGGACGTCACCGACGGCTGGACGCCGGTCGACCGGCTCGAGCTCTCCCGCGGCGACCACGCGGTCGAGGGCACGATGGCGCGCTCGGTGTGGGTGATCCCGCGCGAGGTCTTCGACGCCCGCCTGGTCGAGAAGGCGGTCGCCGCCGGGGCGGTGCTGCGACGCCGTCGCGTCACCAGGGTCCGCACGACGAGCGGCGGGGTCGTCCTCGACGACGACCTGCGGGCCCGCGTCGTCGTCGGCGCCGACGGCGCCGAGTCGGTGGTCCGGTCCTCGGTGAGCGGAGCCAAGCAGGGCCTGCGCGCGCTGGCGATCCGCGGCTACGCGCCGACACCCGGTCCGGGCAGCGGTCGCCAGGTGATCCGGTACTGCGAGCGGCGGCAGCCGGCGTACGCCTGGGCCTTCGACCGGGGTGACGGATGGTCCAACGTCGGGTACGGCGAGCTCGTGGACCGCGACGCCCACGAGCGACCGACCCGGGCGCTCCTGCTCGAGCAGCTCGACGAGCTGCTGCCCGGCTACGTCGCGGACGGCACCGCCTGGCGGGGCCACCACCTGCCGCTCTCCGGCTGGCGCTGGGACCAGCCCGACGGCCCGGTGCTCCTGGCCGGCGACGCGGCCGGCCTGGTCAACCCGATGACCGGCGAGGGCATCTACTACGCCGTCGCGACCGGGCTCCTCGCCGGCCGGGCCGCGGCCGGAGCGGTCGCGGCCGGCGCCCCGCGGCAGGCGGCGGCCGGCTACCGCGCCGACGTCCGCCACACCCTCGGCCGGCACCTCAAGCACACGTGGACCGCGTCCCGGCTGACCCGCCGGCCCGCGATCGTCCACGCCGGGATCCGGGCGGCCGCCCGGGACCGCGGCGCGTTCGACGACCTCGTCGAGCTCGGCCTGGGCGACGGGCGGATCACGCCGCGGCTCGCGACCTCCCTGGCCCGCGCCCTCGCCACCACCGGAAGGGCGTGACCCGTTGCAGATCGTGTCCGTGGCCGGCGTGCTGCCGGAGCACCGCTACCCCCAGGAGGAGATCACCGACGCGTTCGTCGACGTGATCGCGCAGGGCGGCGGGCTCGACGAGCGGGTGCTGCGCCGCTTCCACCGCAACGCGGGCGTCGAGCAGCGCAGCCTGGCCCTGCCGCTGCCGGAGTACGCCGGCCTCGGTGACTTCACCCAGGCCAACGACCTGTTCATCGAGCACGCGGTGGCCCTCGGCTCGCGCGCCGTCGTCGACGCGCTCAAGGCCGCCGACCTGACGCCCACCGACGTCGACCTGGTGATCTGCGCGACGGTGACGGGCCTGGCGGTCCCGACGCTCGAGGCGCGGATCGCCTCCCAGATCGGCATGCGCCCCGACGTGAAGCGCATGCCCCTGGTCGGGCTCGGCTGCGTGGCAGGCGCAGCCGGGCTCGCCCGCCTCCACGACTACCTGGCCGGCCACCCCGACGACGTCGCCGTCCTGGTCGCGGTCGAGCTCTGCTCGCTGACCGTGCAGCGCGACGACATGTCGGTGCCCAACCTGGTCGCGAGCGGGCTCTTCGGCGACGGTGCCGCGGCGGTCGTGGGCCGCGGCCGTCCCGGACCGGGGGCCGGGATCGACGTCGTCGACACCCGCAGCCGGCTCTACCCCGACTCCGCACGCACGATGGGGTTCGACGTGACCAGCACCGGCCTGCGGATCGTGCTCGACGCTCAGGTGCCCACGGTGGTGAGCCACTACATCCGCGACGACGTCGACGGCTTCCTCGGCGACCACGGGCTGACCCGCGCCGACGTCGAGTGGTGGGTCTGCCACCCCGGTGGCCCCAAGGTGATCGAGGCGCTTCAGGAGGCCCTCGACGTCCCCCGGGAGGCGGTGCAGCTGACCTGGGACTCCCTGGCCCGCATCGGAAACCTCTCCTCGGCCTCGGTCCTCCACGTCCTCGAGGACACCCTGCGCGACCGGCCGCCCCGGCCCGGGTCGTGGGGCCTGGTGATGGCCTTGGGACCGGGCTTCTGCTCCGAGCTGGTGCTGGTCCGCGCGGCCGACCCCGCCGACCCCGCCGCGGACGACACGGCGGCCGCATGACCGGCCTGACGGCGTTCACCGTCCTGGTCCTGCTGGTCGGGCTGGAGCGGGTGGCCGAGCTGGTCGTGTCGAAGCGCAACGCCGCCTGGAGCATGGCGCACGGCGGCCGCGAGACCGGCCGGGGGCACTACCCCGTCATGGTGGTGCTGCACACCGGCTTCCTGGTGGCGATGCTGGTGGAGGCCTGGGTGGTGCGGCCCGACGTGCCCGCGGCGCTGGCCTGGTCGATGCTCGCGCTCGTCGTGGCGGCCCAGGCGCTGCGCTGGTGGTGCATCGCGACCCTGGGCCGCCGCTGGAACACCCGGGTGATCGTCGTGCCCGGCCTGCCCCCGGTCACCGGTGGCCCCTACCGGTTCCTGCCGCACCCCAACTACGTCGCGGTCGTCGTCGAGGGCGTCGCCCTGCCGATGGTGCACCTCGCGTGGATCACCGCGGTGGTCTTCACGGTCGCCAACGCCGTGCTGCTCTCGGTCCGCATCCGCGTCGAGGACGCCGCGCTGGCCACGCTGCCGGCCCCGGTCGCCGGTCCGGTCGATGCGTGACCTGCTGGTCGCCGGCGGCGGACCGGTGGGCCTGGCCACCGCGCTGCACGCCGCGCGCGCCGGGCTCGACGTCGCGGTGCTCGAGCCGCGGACCGGCGTCCTCGACAAGGCGTGCGGCGAGGGCCTGATGCCGGGTGCCACCGCCGCGCTCGCGGACCTCGGGGTGCGCCCGCAGGGGCACCCGATCTCCGGGATCCGCTACGTCGACGCCCGCGGCGGCCGGTCCGCCGAGGCGCCGTTCCGGCGCGGGAGCGGCCTCGGCGTCCGGCGTACGACGCTCCACGCGGCCCTCGCCGCGGCCGTCGACGCGGCCGGCGTGCCGGTCCTCCACCGCGCCGTCTCCTCGGTACGCGACATCGGCGACCGGGTGGTCGTCGACGGCGAGCCCGCGCGCTACCTGGTCGCCGCCGACGGCCTGCACTCCCCCGTCCGGCGGCTGCTCGGGCTGGACCGGCCGGCCGTCCGGAGCCGCCGCTACGGGCAGCGCCGGCACCTCGCGGTCGCGCCGTGGACCTCGTTCGTCGAGGTGCACTGGTCCCGGGTCGGCGAGGCCTACGTGACGCCGGTGTCGTCCGGCGAGGTCGGCGTGGCGATCCTGACCCGCGAGCGCCGGCCGTGGTCGGCGCTGCTGGAGTCGTTCCCGGCGCTGGTCGACCGGCTCGACGGGCCGGCGGTCTCCGACGTCCGTGGCGCGGGTCCGCTGCGCCAGCGCTCCCGCCGCCGGGTGGCCGGCCGGGTGCTGCTGGTCGGTGACGCCGCCGGGTACGTCGACGCGCTGACCGGCGAGGGCATCGCGCTCGGTCTCGCCCAGGCCGCCGCGGCGGTCGCCGCGGTCCGGGCGGACCGGCCGGCGGGCTACGAGCTCACCGCACGCCGGCTCGGCTGGCGCCACGAGCTGCTGACCCAGGGCCTGGTGACGGCCACTCGCTCGACCGCGGTCCGCGAGCGGCTGGTGCCCGCGGCGGCGCGGCTGCCCGGCGTGTTCGCCGCGGCGGTCGACCAGCTGGCCCGGCCCGCATGAGGCAGCTGGTCCGCGCGGCCCACATCGGCCCCAGCCTGGCCGTCGTCGCGCTGGCCACCCTGCTCGCGATCGCCGACGGGCTCCCGGCGCAGCGGGTGCTGCTGGTCGCGCTGGCGGTCCTCGCCGGCCAGCTCTCGGTCGGCTGGTCCAACGACCTGCTCGACGAGGCGCGCGACCGGGCGGTCGGGCGGTCGGACAAGCCACTCGCGAGCGACGCCGTCGCGCGTCGTACCGTCCTGGTCGCCTGCGTGCTCGCTGTCGTCGCGGTCGTGGCGCTCTCCTTCGCCTGCGGCTGGGCCGCGGGGGCCGTCCACCTGGCCGCGGTCGCCTCGGCGTGGGGCTACAACCTCGGGGTGAAGTCGACCGTGTGGTCGTGGGCGCCCTACGCGTTCTCCTTCGGGGGCCTGGTCGTCTTCGTCTCGCTGGCCGACTCGCCGCCGCAGTGGCCGCCGTGGTGGCTGCCGGTCGTGGGCGCGCTGCTCGGCGTGGCGGCGCACCTGCTCAACGTCCTTCCCGACCTCGACGACGACGAGCGGACCGGTGTCCGCGGCCTGCCGCACCGCCTCGGCGCCCGGCTGATCCCCCGGGTCGCGGCCGCGGTGCTCCTCGCCGCGACCCTGCTGCTCGCCCTGGGCGCCGGCATCGGGCACCCGGCGTCCCTCGTCGGCCTGGCGGTCGTCGTGGTCCTCACCGCGGCGGTCCTCCTCGGCCGCGGCCGGGTGCCCTTCGTCGCGGCGGTGCTGATCGCCCTCACCGACGTCGTGCTGCTCCTCGCCGCGACCTGACGATCGATGTACCATCTGGTACATGAGCCGGCTCTTCGTCACCAGTCGCCACATCGACGCCCCCACCGACCTCGTGTGGGAGGTGCTGGCCGACGTCGACCACTGGCCCGACTGGCTGCCGACCGTCGACAGCGTCGAGCGCCTCGACGACGGACCCTTCACCCTCGGCTCGCGGGCGCGGGTGCGCCAGCCCCGGCTGCCCCGGGCCGACTGGGAGGTCGTCGAGCTCGTCGAGGGTCGCCTCTTCACGTGGCGCTCGACCGGGCCGGGGATCACCACGACCGGCCGGCACGAGGTGGTCCCGGACGGCGCCGGATCGACGGTCACGCTCAGCATCGAGCAGCACGGGCCGGCAGGGGCGGTCGCGGCCCTCCTCTGGCGCGGCCTGACCCAGCGCTACATCGAGCTCGAGGCCGCGAGCCTCGCCGCCCGCGTCACCGGCGCGCCGGCCGCATGACCCCTGCCGGCTCCCAGCACACCACGTCCCGCGACCGCCTCCTCGACGCCGCGATCGAGCACTTCGGCCGCCACGGCATCGGCGACACCAGCCTGCGCGGCATCGCCGACGCGATCGGCACCAGCCACCGGATGCTCATCTACCACTTCGGCTCGCGCGACGGCCTGCTCGCCGAGGTGACCCGCGAGGTCGAGGCCCGGCAGCGCGCGGTGATGACGGCGACCTACGACCAGGAGCTGCCGCCGCTGGCGGCGGCGGCGGCCTACTGGGAGGAGACCGTCGAGGCGACGCTGCGCTACGGCCCGCTCTTCTTCGAGCTCGCCGCGCACGCGATGCAGGGCAGGGAGCACGCGGCGGCGCTGCGCGAGGAGCTGATCGCGAGCTGGCTGCCGCCCGTCGTCGAGCTCTGCCGCGCGATCGGCATCCCCGAGGACCAGGCCGAGACCCACGCACGGCTGGCGCTCGGCGCCGCCCGCGGCCTCCTGCTCGACCTGCTGGTCACCGGCGATCGCGAGCAGGTGGCCCGTTCCGCGGACCTGCTCAACCGGCTGCTGCTGCTCTCGGCACAGACGGCTGCCGAGACGGCTGCCGAGACGGCTAGCGGCGGCGGCCGAACATCCGGCCCAGCACCGACCGGCCCGGTGTGATGTCGATCAGGTTCGAGCCGTCGGGGGCCGGCAGGCCGGCCGCCTGGTCCGCCGTCAGCGTCGTGCAGACGCGGCCGGTGTAGATGCGGCCGACCTGGTCGGCGTCGACGAACCGGGCGCCCTGCGCCGTCTCGACCACGATGCCGTCGAAGACGGCGACCTTCTCGTCGACCAGGACCGTGCGCACCGTGGCGAACTGCTGGCCGTCCGCGGTCTCCACCGGCGTGCCGGGCTGGAGCGCGGTGTAGGCGATCGGGTCGTCGGGCATGCACCCAGCCTAGGACGCGAGGTCAGGACCCGTCCGGCTCCTCGCGCATCGCGGCGGTGATGTCGGCGAGGAAGGCGAGCAGGGCGGGCCGCGCCGACTCCGGCACCCGCGCCGCGGCGGCGCGCATCCGGTCATGGGTCGCGCCGAGGTGGCTGCCGACCTCCTGGTAGGCGTGCGGCGTGGCCACGACCACCTTGGAGCGCCGGTCGGTCGGGTGCGGCACCCGCTCGAGGTGCCCCGCGGCGCTGAGCCGGTCCAGGAGGGTCGTGGTCGCCGCCGTCGAGATGCCGAGGTGCTCGGCGAGCTCGTGCGGCGTGGCCGACCGCTGGGCCCGGGTCGCGGCCATCACGTAGCGCACCGCCCGCAGGTCGGTCTCCCCCAGCGTCATCCGCCGGCCCAGGTCGCGCCGCATCTCGCGGTCGACGCGCACCAGCTCGCTCACGGCGTGCAGCAGCTCCCGCTCCCCCGCGGCGTACGGGGTGGAGCCCGGAAAGGATCCGGTTGGACGCATGTGGGTACCCTCATGGTCATTCGCTAGATTGTCTAGCGATCATAGCGGGAGGTGGCCACGTGGACCCATCAGTCGACGTCGTGGTGCTGCTGGACGAGGACGGGGGACCCGTCGGGACAGCCGCTCGGGCCGAGGTGCACAGCGCGGACACGCCGTTGCACCTGGCCTTCTCCTGCTACCTCTTCGACGGCGAGGGCCGGCTGCTGATGACCCGCCGCGCGGTGACCAAGCGCACCTGGCCGGGCGTGTGGACCAACTCCTTCTGCGGCCACCCGCGACCGGGTGAGTCGATGGCGGACGCCGTAGGCCGGCACGCGGCCCACGAGCTCGGGACGACCGTCCGCGACCTGACGCCGCTGCTCCCGGACTTCCGCTACCACGCCGTCGATGCCAGCGGCGTCGTCGAGAACGAGGTCTGCCCGGTCTTCATGGCGACCTGCGAGGACGCCCGGTCGCTGGCCCCGAACCCCGACGAGGTCGCCGAATGGCGGTGGATCACCCCCGCCGAGCTCGAGGCCGCCGTGACGGCGGCGCCGTGGACCCTCAGTCCGTGGCTGCTCGAGCAGCACGCGCAGCTGCACGGCGTCGAGAGCTGGCCCGGAGGTGCCCGATGAGCCCGACCGACGAGGCGCTGGAGCGGCTGCTCGCGCAGAGCCGCGCCCGGGCCACGGCGACCGACCCCGACCACGGCCGGCTGTGGGAGACCGTCGCGGCGGCGACCGAGGGCGGCAAGCGCTTCCGCCCCGCGCTCGTGACCGCGGCCCACGACGCCCTGGGCGGCACCAGCCCGGCCGCCGCCGCGGAGGTCGGAGCCGCGGTCGAGCTGCTCCACACCGCGTTCGTCATCCACGACGACGTGATCGACGGCGACCAGGTGCGCCGGGGTCGGCTCAACGTGAGCGGCACCTTCGCCACGCAGGCGCTCGCCGCGGGCGCCTCCTCCGCCGACGCCACCGCGCTCGGGCACGCCGCCGGGATCCTCGCCGGTGACCTGGCGCTCGCCGCCACGATCCGCGCCGTCGCCACCTGCGGCGCGCCGGCCGAGGTCGTCGGTCGGCTCCTCGACCTCTTCGACGCCGCCCTGCACACGACCGCCGCCGGTGAGCTCACCGACGTGCGGCTCTCGCTCCACCTCGACACCGCCACCGTGCCCCAGAGCCTGGCGATGGAGGAGCAGAAGACCAGCGCCTACTCCTTCGCGCTCCCGCTGCAGGCCGGCGCCGTGCTCGCCGGCGCTCCGGAGGCGGTGGTGGCGCGGCTCGGCGAGGCGGGCCGGATGCTCGGCGTCGCGTTCCAGCTCGTCGACGACCTGCTCGGCGTCTTCGGCGACCCTGCGCGCACCGGCAAGAGCGCCACCAGCGACCTGCGCGCCCGCAAGCAGACGCCCCTGCTGGTGCACGCGACGACCACCCCCGAGTGGCCCGCCCTCCAGGCGTACGTCGGCCGCGAGCTCACCGACGACGAGCTGGCCGAGGCCCGGCTGCTCCTGACCGCCTCCGGCTCGCGACGGTTCGTCGAGGAGCTCGTCGAGGCCCATCTCGTCGGCGCCCGCGAGGTCCTCGCCGAGCTCGGCGTGCCGGTCGACGCCGTACCCGCCCTCGCGGCGTGCCTCGCCGACCTTGACGACGCCTCGCCCGCCGCTCCGGCCGGACCCGCTGCGAAGGAGGTCGCGGCATGAGCCCGATCCTGGCGAGTCGCCGGCCCGCCGCCTCTCTCTACGACGAGGTGTCCGAGGGCAGCGCCGCGGTCGTCATCCGCCGCTACTCCAGCTCCTTCGGGCTCGCGTCGCGACTGCTGGCCAAGCCGGTCCGTACCCAGGTCTGCAACGTCTACGCGCTCGTGCGGGTCGCCGACGAGATCGTCGACAACCCCGACCCGGCGCTGACCCACGACCAGCGCGACCGGATGCTCACCACCCTGCAGGAGGACGTCCACCAGGCGCTGGTCAGCGGCTACAGCGCCAACCTGGTCGTGCACGCCTTCGCGCGCACCGCCATCGCGGCCGGGATCGGCACCGACCTGGTCGACCCGTTCTTCACCTCGATGCGGATGGATCTGACCACGACCGTCCACGACCGCGCCAGCTTCGACACCTACGTCTACGGCTCCGCGGAGGTCGTCGGCCTGATGTGCCTGCGCGCGTTCCTGCTCGAGCGGCCGGCCGCGGTCCGCGACCGCGATTACGCCCGCCTCGCCCCCGGCGCCCAGCGGCTCGGCGCGGCCTTCCAGAAGGTGAACTTCCTGCGCGACCTGGCCGAGGACCACGACACCCTGCACCGCTGCTACTTCCCGGGCCTGGACGTCGAGCGGTTCACCGACGCCGACCGCGACCGGATCCTCGACGACATCGACGCCGACCTCGCCGCCGCGGCAGCGGTGATCCCCGACCTGCCGGCCAGCAGCCGCCGGGCCGTGCACGTCGCGCACGCGGTGTTCGCCGAGCTCTCCGCCCGCCTGCGCAGCACTCCTGCTGCCGAGATCCGGCGTGCCCGCGTGCGGGTGCCCGACCCGGTCAAGCTGCGCCTGGTCGCCGGCGCGTTCTACGGAGGCCGCGGATGAGCGTCTCGGTCCACGGCGGGTCCCCCGTCCCTGCGACCTCCGGCGCCCCCGGCGCCCGGCGCGTCGTCGTCGTCGGCGGCGGCATCGCCGGCCTGGCCACCGCCGCGCTGCTGGCCTCCCGCGGCCACAGCGTCGACCTGCTGGAGAAGAACGACGAGCTGGGCGGGCGGGTCGGCAGCGTCGAGCGCGACGGCTACCGCTTCGACACCGGTGCGTCGTGGTACCTCATGCCCGAGGTGTTCGAGCACTTCTTCGAGCTGCTCGGCACCACCGCCGAGGCGGAGCTCGACCTGACCGTGCTCGACCCGAGCTACCGCGTGTTCTTCGAGGGGCACGACCGGTCCGTCGACGTGCGGCCCGACGTCGCGCACAACCGGGCGCTCTTCGAGTCGATCGAGCCCGGCGCCGGGGCCCGCTTCGACGCCTACCTGCGCTCGGCGAAGGACACCTACGACATCGCCCTGCGGCGGTTCCTCTACAACAACTTCGACGCCCCGTCGTCGCTGCTGAACAGCGAGGTCGTCCGCCGCAGCCCGCGGCTCGCCCGGCTGCTCACCCGCTCCCTCGGCAGCCACGTCGCGTCGCGGTTCGCCGACCGGCGGCTGCGCCAGGTGCTCGGCTACCCCGCGGTGTTCCTCGGCTCGTCGCCGAGCCGGGCGCCGAGCATGTACCACCTGATGAGCCACCTCGACCTCGGCGACCGGGTGCTCTACCCGCAGGGCGGCTTCACCCGCCTGATCGAGGTGATCGCCGCGCTGGCCGAGCGCCACGGCGCCCGGCTCCACACCGGCTCCCCGGTGACGGCGATCCGCACCGAGCCCGACCCCGGCGGTCGCCGGCCCCGGGTGACGGGGGTCGAGGTGGACGGCGGCGACGGCACCCGCCGTACGATCCCTGCCGACGTCGTCGTCGGCGCCGCCGACCTGCACCACCTGGAGACCGCCCTGCTGCCCCGCGACCTGCAGACCCACCCCGAGGAGGGCTGGCGCCGCCGCTCCCCCGGGCCCGGCGCGGTCCTGGCGATGCTCGGCGTCGAGGGCCGGCTGCCGCAGCTGCCGCACCACTCGCTGTTCTTCACCGCGGACTGGGAGCAGAACTTCGGCGACATCTTCGGCACGGAGAGCCGGGTGCCCGACCCCGCGTCGGTCTACGTCTGCAAGCCGTCGGAGACCGACCCGACCGTGGCGCCCGAGGGCTGCGAGAACCTCTTCGTGCTCGTCCCCGTGCCCGCCGACGTGTCGATCGGGTCGGGCGGGTTCGACGGCACCGGCTCGGAGCTGGTCGAGCGCACCGCGGACGCGGCGATCGACCAGGTCGCCGCCTGGGCCGGCATCGACGACCTCCGTGAGCGGATCCGGGTGCGCTACACGGTCGGTCCCGACGACTTCGCACGGCGCTACAACTCCTGGCAGGGCGGCGCGCTCGGGCTCGAGCACACGCTGCGGCAGAGCGCCTTCTTCCGTCCCGGCAACGTGTCGTCCAAGGTCGACGGGCTGTTCTACGCCGGCGCCACCACCGTGCCGGGCGTCGGGCTGCCGATGTGCCTGATCAGCGCGGAGCTGGTGCTCAAGCGGCTCACCGGGGACCGCTCGGCGCTGCCGGTGGGCGGCTGAGCGGGTCGCATGGAGCAGTGGTCCTACGTCGGCATGCTGGCGTTCTGCCTGGTCGGCACGTTGCCGCTGATCGTGGTGTTCCGGCTGCGGGTGCTGCAGCAGCCGCTGCGGCTGGTGCTCGCGATCCTGGCCGGCGGGCTGCCCTTCCTGGTGTGGGACCTGTGGGCGACCGACACGGGGCACTGGTGGTTCGACGCCGCCCAGACGCTGCGCTGGCGCGTCGGCGGCCTGCCGCTGGAGGAGATCTCGTTCTTCGTGGTGATCCCGTTCGTCTCGATCCTCACCTACGAGTCGGTCCGGGTGGTCCGCGCGAGACGGCAGGGGGCGCGATGACCTACACCGCCCTCGCGGCCGTGGCCGTCGTCGCGGCGCTGGTGCTCGACCGGTGGGTCGCCCGCACGAGGCTGACGAGCACGGCGACCTGGTGGTCGGCGTACGCGATCATCGTGGTCTTCCAGCTCCTCACCAACGGCTGGCTCACCGGCCGGGGCATCGTGCGCTACGACCCCGACGCGATCCTCGGCAGCGGCCACATCGTGCCCGTCGGCGACGGTCGACTGGTGTATGCGCCGGTCGAGGACCTCGCGTTCGGGTTCGCGCTCGTGCTCACCACCTGCGTGGCGTGGGTGTGGCTGGGCCGTCGCCAGGACCCCCGGCTCCGGGAGCCCGGCAGTGGGACCGGCGCATGACGCTCTCCGAGCGCCTGCAGGCCGCCCGCCCGACCGACATCGGCGTGGCCGGGCCGACCCCCGTCGACATGGCCAGGGCGTTCCGGTCGGTGCGCGCCGACCCGCTGACCTTCCTCGGCCGGGTCCAGCAGGAGTACGGCGACCTGGTGGCCTTCCCGGTCCCCGGGCCGCCCGCGCTGCTGGTCAACGACCCCGCCGACGTCCGGCACGTGCTGCAGACCTCCGCGCGCAGCTGGGGCAAGCAGACCGTGCAGTACGCCGCGCTCGGCCGGGTCACCGGACCGGGCCTGCTGGCCTCGGCCGAGCCGACCTGGATCGAGAACCGGCGACTGGCCGCCCCGGCGTTCCACCACCAGCGGCTGGAGGCGGTCAGCGACCAGGTGCGTGCGGCCGCGGACGCCGCGATCGGCGCGCGGCTCGGCGGTCCGGCGACCGGGGCCGTCGACGTGGCCGCGCTCACCCACCGGATCGGCCTGGACGCCGTCGGCCGGGCACTCTTCTCCACCGACCTGTCCGGCCACGCCCAGCGGCTCCTCGACGCGACCTCGGAGGCGGCCGACATCGTGGTGCGGCTGGGCCGGTCGGTCCTGCCGACCGCGGCCTGGGCACCGACCCGCACCAACCTGCGGCTGCGCACCACCCGCCGGCGCCTCGACGCGATCTCGGCCGACCTCATCGCCCAGCGCCGCGACCGCGGACGCTCGGAGCACGGCACCTACGGCGACGACCTGCTCGGGCTCCTGCTCGAGAGCGGCCTCACCGACGCCGAGATCCGCGACGAGCTGGTCACCATGGTGATCGCCGGCCACGAGACCGTGGCCGCCGCGATGGCCTGGACGCTGATGCTGCTCGCCGAGGACCAGCCCGCCCAGGAGCGGGTGCGCCGCGAGCTCGCCGCGCATCCGGGCCCGGTCTCGCTGCTGGGCCACCGCGACACGCTGCCCTTCACCCGCGCCGTGGTCGACGAGGCGCTGCGTCTCTACCCGCCGGCCTGGGTGGTCTCGCGGCGCTCGCTGGGCGAGGACGTCGTCGGCGGCCGCGCCGTGCCGGCGGGCACGCTCGCGATCGTGAGCCCCTGGCTGGTGCACCGCCGGGCCGACGCCTGGCCCGACCCGCTCGCGTTCCGGCCCGAGCGGTTCCTGGGCCTCAGCGGCCCGCCGCCGGCGTACCTCCCGTTCGGGCAGGGCCCGCGGCTGTGCATCGGCCGGGAGTTCGCGCTCGGGGAGATGGTGATCGTGCTGGCGCGGCTGCTGACGGCGTACCGCCTCGACGTGCCGGCCGGCTGGACCCGCCCGGAGCCCGAGGCGCGGGTCGCGGTGCACCCGCGCGGAGGCATGCCGCTGGTCGTGACCGCACTGGACCAGGCCCGGATGTGAGCGACCTGCTCCGCGCCCTCCTGCTGCTGGCCGGGGTCCTGGCCGGGTGGTGGCTGGTCGCCGACCTGCGGACGCCCCCGCGGGGTGCGGGGCGCAGCGACGCGGCGGGGCGGGTGTCGGTCGTCGTGCCGGCGCGCGACGAGGAGGCGTCGCTCCCCGCGCTGCTGGCGTCGGTGCGCGCGCTGACCGTCGCGGTGCGCGAGGTGGTGGTCGTCGACGACGGGTCCCGTGACCGGACGGCCGCAGTGGCGCGCGCCGCCGGCGCGACGGTGCTGCCCGCGGGCGACCCGCCGCCGGGCTGGACCGGCAAGGCGTGGGCCTGCCACGTCGGGGCGGCCGCGGCGACCGGTGACCTGCTGCTCTTCCTCGACGCCGACACGACGCTCGCCCCCGACGCGCTCGCCGGCCTGCTCCAGATCCACGACGGGTACCCGGGCCTGGTGACCGTGCAGCCCTTCCACACCGCGGTGCGGCCCTACGAGCAGCTGGCCTCCTACTTCAACGCCGTCTCGGTGCTCGCCAGCGGCGCGTTCCGCCGGCGCCCCACCGGCCGGCCGATGGCGTTCGGCCCCTGCCTGCTCACCGCCCGCGCCGCCTACGAGCACGCCGGCGGCCACGCGGCGGTGCGCGCCGAGGTGCTCGACGACGCCGAGCTCGCGGCGGCCTACCACCGGGCCGGACTACCGGTCCGGGGCGCCGTCGGTGGCGCGTCGGTCCGGATGCGCAGCTACCCGGGCGGCCTGCACCAGCTCGTGGACGGGTTCACCAAGAACTTCGCCTCGGGCGCGTCCGCGATGACGCTCGGGCCGGGCATCGCGACGGTCGCGTGGGTGCTCCTGCAGCACGCCGTCGCGCTCGGCGGGCCGCTCGCCCTGGCCGAGGTCGCCACCGGCAGCGAGCTGCCGCTGGGCGACGGGAGCCACCTGCTCTGGGCGGTCGGCTGGGTCGTCGTGGCCGGGCAGCTCGGCTGGCTGCTGCACCGGCTCGGCTCGTTCCGGTGGTGGACCTGGGCGCTCTTCCCCGTCCCGCTGGTCTTCTTCGACCTGGTCTTCGTCCGGTCGCTGGTGCGCACCGGCGTGCGCCGGTCGGTGCGGTGGCGCGGCCGGGAGGTGCGGCTCGGCCGCGGGTCGGCCGGGGAGGGCGCCTGATGCTCGACTTCGTGATGCCGGTGCCGCTGACGATCGTCGTCGACGTCGCCGCCTGGGGCTTCTTCCACACCGCCACCGGCTACGCCGCGCACCGGCGGCCCGACCGCCGGCTCGAGCACGACGGCTGGCTGCTGCGGCTGCGGCCCTTCGAGCAGGGCGGGCGGTTCTACCGCCGCCGGCTGCGCATCCACCGCTGGAAGGACCGGCTCCCGGAGGCGGGCGACCTGTTCCGTGGCGGACACAGCAAGCGCGCGCTGCCGGCGTACGACGCCGCCGGCCTCGAGCTCTTCGCGCGCGAGACGCGGCGGGCCGAGCTCGCGCACTGGTGGGCGATGGCCTGCGGGCCGCTCTTCGTGCTGTGGAACCCGCCGCTGCCGGCGACGCTGCTGATCACCTACGGCGTGCTGGTCAACCTGCCGTTCATCGTCATCCAGCGCTACAACCGGGCTCGGATCGAGGCTCTCCGGGGGCGCCTGCGGAGATGACGGCCCACGACACCGCTCGGGAGGTGGAGGTCGGCGGCGGATCCTCGCGCCACGGCCCGGTCGCGCAGCTCCTCATCGCCTGGTCGCCGCTCAGCGTCATCCTGCTCGCCTACGCCCTCGCGCAGTGGGTCAGCGGCCCGCTCACCGAGGGCGGCCTGGGCGGCACGAACCGGCTGGGCATCGGGCTGCACGTCTCCGGGCCTGCGTCGGTGGACCGTGCGGTCCTCGGCGTCGTGCCGTCGGTGTGGCTCCAGGAGCACCTGGTCGACGGGTCGACGCACTGGTACGACGCGGTCGCGGCCCTGGTCTACGTGACCCACTTCGTCTCGATCCCGCTGCTGACGGCCTACGTCTGGTTCCGGGCGCGCGACCGGTTCACCCCCTGGCTGACGGCCCTGCTGACCTTCACCGTCGTCGGGGTCGCCGGCTACCTGCTCTACCCCGCCGCTCCCCCGTGGCTGGCCTCAGCGCAGGGCGAGATCGGCCCGGTGGACCGGATCTCCCGGTTCGGCTGGCACGTCCTGCAGCTCGACCCGATCGCCCGGGTGAGCGCGCTGGGCCAGGGCGAGAGCAACCCGGTCGCCGCGATGCCGTCGCTGCACGCGGGGGCGGCGCTGTTGGTCGCCGGCTTCCTGGGGCCGCTGGTCGGCCGGTGGTGGCGGGCCGCGCTCGCGCTCTACGTCGTGCTGATGGCGCTCACCCTCGTCTACACCGGCGAGCACTACGTCGTCGACGTGGTCGCCGGGTGGCTCACCGCGGTCGCCGGGCTGGCGGCCGGCGCGGCGGTGCAGCGCCGCCGGGCGGCGCGAGCCCCGGGCTGAGCGACCGCTCCGGCGCGGGCAGGTCTGACCCGAACGGCGTGGCGGCTCAGCGGGTGACCGCTGCCGTGGGGCGGGAGGACCGCGAGACCGTCGTGTAGCTGGCCTTGCTCCCGGTCACCCGCACCACGATCCGCTTGCCGATCAGTGCTGCGGTCAGTCGTAGGGAGCGGGTCGTCTGGTGCCGGATCGCCGTGCTGCCGGCGTACCACTGGTAGCGCAGGGTCACCCCCGGGGGCCGCCAGGTGCCGGGCAGCGCCTTCAGGGTGCTACCGACCTTCGGCGTGCCGGTGGTCCGGGGGGTTGCGGGGGTGATCAGGCCACGAGCGACCTTCGCGGTCGGCGCCGACGTGCGCGACGCTGGGGCGTAGCCGTCCTTGCTGCCCTTGACCGTCACCGTGATGCGGGCACCCAGCTGGGCGGCGCGCAGCAGCAGCGTCGGGCCGGTCGCTCCGGTGATGGGCGTCTCCCCCGCGACCCACTGGTAGGTGAACGTCACCGGGTCGGGGCCCCACCCTCCGGGCTTGGCGGTCAGCGTCGATCCGACCCGCGCGCGACCGGCGACCGTGGGGATCGCGGTGGTCAGCGGTGGCGCCTGGACGCACGGTCCGGCGCAGAGCTTGCCGGCCGGGTCGGCGGTCCCGGGCGCACCCGCCGGGCCGTCGCCCCCCGGCGCACCGTTGGCGCCGTTCACCCCGTTGGCGCCCGGGTCGCCGTGTCCGGGGTGCTGTTCGTCACCGTTCGGCGGCTCGGTCCCGTCGCTGCCGCCTCCGCCGCTGCCACCCTTGCCGCCGAGGCCGCCCGTGCCGCCGGCCCTGCCGAAGCCTCCAGCGCCGCCGACGACCGCGTCGCCGGCGTAGTCGTTGAACACGTAGTCCACGGCCGGCTGCGTAGTGAAGGTCCCGCCGCCCGCGGCCGAACCGCCCGGGCCGCCGGGGCCGGTGTCGCCACCGTCGCCACCCCTGCCGCCGGCGCCACCGGCCGAGCCGTCGATCCCGGCCGACCCCGCATCCAGCGGTTGGCCCCCCGAGCCACCGAGGCCGCCGTCGCCGCCGTAGCCGCCGCTGCCGCCGGCACCTGCAGCGCCGCCGTGGCCACCGTTCGCGACGTTGCCGTAGATCCAGCCGGCGTGCAGCGACCAGTCCGCCGAGGAGTTGTAGATCCCGCCGCCCGCGGCCGGACCACCGGCCCCGCCGGTGCCGCCCTTGCCGCCGTGGCCGCCCCAGCCGCCGGACCCGGCGCCGCCAGGGGCTCCGGCGCTCCCGCCGCCGACCCCGTTCCCGGCCGCGCCGCCGTAACCACCCTGGCCGCCGGCCCCGCCCGCGCCGCCCGCGCCGCCGTCACCGCCGACGGCGTACGCGCCCTGGACGACGAGGCGGTCGGAGTAGGCGATGTCGTCCCTGGACCGGGCAAGCAGGCTGCCGGTGTTGTAGAGGGCACCGCCCTGGCCGACGCCACCCGGCCCGCCGGTGCCGCCCTGGCCGCCTGCCCCACCGGCCGAGCCCGAGGCACCGTCCGTGCCGTCGGGCCCGGCACCCCACCCGCCGACGTCGCCCATGTCGTCGGCCGGACCAGGTGGGGCTCCCGCGCTCGACGGCCCGGCGTAGCCGCCGTCGCCGTTGTCGTCCCAGCCGCCGGCACCGCTGCCGCCGCTCCCGCCCGAGCCTCCGGCGCCGCCGGAGGCCGAGCCGGAGAGGAACGCGTCGAAGACCGTCACGCTGCCAGGCTCGAAGCCGGCGAGCCCTCCGCCGCGACCCGCACCACCTGCGCCGCCGGACACACCCGCTCCTCCGCCGGACAGCGGCCCGGCGGGGCCGCCGCCGCCACCGGCGCCGCCGCTGCCGCCGTCGCCACCGGCACCACCGGGGGTCGGGGCGCCGCCGGCGCCGGGCTGCCGCTCGATCGTGCCCGACGAGAGCACGGCACTGCTGCCCGGACCGCCCGGGCCGCCGCCACCGCCGTAGGCGGCACCGTTGAGGCCGGCCCGGCCCGCCGGGGTCGACCGGACCTCCGCCGTCCCGCGGTTGGCCACGGCACCGCCGGCCGCGTCGCCGCCTGCGCCGGGCGCGGCACCGGGCAGGGTCGCGCCGGTGGCACCGCTGGGACCCGCGGCCCCGCCGGCGGCACCCGACCCACCGTTGACCGATCCCCCACCGCCGTCGCCACCGGACCCGCCGAACCCGCCGGCACCGGCCGCGCCGGCCTGGCCGCCCCCACCGCCCGTGCCGGCCGTGACCGTGCCCTGGACGCTGGAGTCCTCGACGCGCAGCGAGCCGCGGTTGTCGATGCTGCCGCCCTCGGCCGAGCCACCCTTTGAGCCAGGTGCGGGCAGGCCGCCGGCGCCGCCGTCGACGCCCGCTCCTCCTGGACCGGCCTCGCCGCCCGGGTAGGGGTCACCCTTGGAGCCGACAACGCCGACCCCGCCGCCACCACCGTCGCCGCCGCGGGCGGGCACTGTCGTCTGGCCGGCACCACCGCCGCCGCCGTACCCACCGCTCCCGGTGTGCACCGAGCCCGAGGTGAGCTGGCAGCCGCCGCTGATCACGAGCGTGCCGGTGTTGTAGATGTCGCCTCCCGCGGCCGGCGCGCCCGGCGCGGACGGGCCGCCCTCACCACCGGCGCCGCTGGTGCCGCTGCCCCCGCCCGCCCCTCCGGTGCCACCGTCGCCACCGTCGCCGCTGGCCCCCGCGCCACCGAAGCCGCCGTCGCCGCCCGGTCCGCCGGTGCCACCGTTGCCCCCGCCACCTCCGTTGCCACCGGAGCCGGAGATCACCTCGTTGGACGTGAGCGTGGTCGCGACCAGGGTGAGGGTGCCGGCGTTGCTGATCGCGCCGCCGCGGGCGAGGCCGCCGGCAGCCGCCGCTCCGCCGGGGCCGCCCGCCCCGCCCTTCGCACCCTTGCCACCCTTGCCGCCGGGGCCGCCGGTGATGCACTTCTGGGCGATGTTCGACCCTTCGGCACCGTCCCCGCCGTCACCACCCCGGCCGCCGGTGCCGCCGTCGCCGCCGCGTCCTCCGCTCCCGCCGTTGCCGCCCACGGCCGAGCTGTCGCGGATCGTCACGTGGTCGAGGGTGACGACGCCGGCGGTGATCCGGATCGAACCGCCCTCGGCGCTCGCGCCGGCGGTGCCGGGCTTCCCGGCTCCGCCGGGTGCTCCCGCCTTGCCCGGAGCGCCCGCCCCGCCGGCCTCTCCGGTGGAGCCGCTGCAGGTGCCGACGTCGCCGTCCGAGCCGGCCGCGCCGTTGGCGCCCGGCGCTCCGGCCGCGCCGGCCGCACCCGTGGTGCCGCTCGCACCGACGACCGCTCCGTTCCTCAGCGTGAGCTGGTGCAGGGTCAGCGTGCCGCCGGTGACGGTGAAGAAGCGGCTCGTCGACTGGGCGTCCAGCGTCGAACCGTTGCCCTCGATCGTCACCGTCCGGCCGGACGGGACGGTCATCGCGGCCGTGATCAGCATCGGCGAGCAGGTGACCCCGAAGGTGATCGTGCCTCCGGCCGCGACCGCGTCGCGGAGCTTCGTCTCGTCGCAGCTGTTCAGGGTCGTGCTCGCATCGGCCGGTGGCACGGCCACCAGGGTCACGGCGCCGAGCGCGCCGGCGAGGGTCCACCCGAGGAGCGCCGCGCGGCGCCGGCCGATCATCTCGGGAACGTAACCCCGCACCGGCGCCGCGAGCCATAGCCCGACCGGGCGCCGTCAGTAGTCCCGGTGCGATGCGAGCGCGGTCACCACCGGTCGAGGTGGAGAACGCTCTCGAGGCCCTGGCGGGCAGCCGGGTGGAACGAGCTGCCCGTGTAGTAGGCGGTGGGGATGAGCGCGGCCTGGTGCACGTCGTCCGGCAGGTCGAGGATCGTGCGGGCCTCGTCCTCGTACGCCAGGTGGAGGGTGGTCCACGCGGTCCCCAACCCGCGACTCCGGGCGGCCAGCATGTAGCTCCAGACGGCCGGTAGGAGGGAGCCCCAGAACCCCGCCTGGTTGCCCGGCGGGAGGCTTCCGGTCGTCGACCGCAGGCAGGGCACGACGAGCACCGGCACCTGTCCGATCCGCTCCCCCAGCCAGGCGACGCTGTCCCCGACCCGCCGCTGGACCGGAGCACGCTCCGGGTCGTCCGCGAACAGCTGCGCCGCGGAGTGCGCCGAGGTCAGGTAGGACTCGAGCGCCCGCCGGTACAACGCCCCCAGGCGCTCCCGCTGCTCCGGGTCGGTCACCACGACCCACTCCCACGACTGGCGGTTGGAGCCCGAGGGAGCCTGGAGCGCGAGCTCGAGGCACTCCTTGACGAGCTCCAGCGGGACGGGCCGGTCCAGGTCGAGCCGCCTGCGCACCGCGCGGGTGGTCGTCAGCAGCTCGTCGGTGGTCAGGTGGGTCACGTCCATGCTGCGATCGTCCCATCGGGCGCCGCGGGCGGTCGCCGGGGCGAGGGGTCGTGTGCTTCACACCGACCCCTGGGTAGTTGTCGGGCACACGACCCAATCACTTTCGCTGGTGGTGCGACAGGGACGGCGTGGTCGTCCGAGACGCCCCGGGTCCGCCGGCCCATACTGGGCGCATGCGCAAGGTCGCCGCTGCCCTCTTCCTGGCGTGGATGCTCCTGCTCCCGGCAACGGCGCACGCGCAGACGCAGCACACACCTGACCCGGCGGGCGACGGCCTGAAGGGGCGCGCGCTCGACATCACGGACGTGAAGCTCGCGAACCGCCACCGCGCCCTCGAGGCCACCATCTCCGTCCTGCGCGTCGCGCACGGCGATCTCGGCCTGCTCCTGCAGGAGAGGCATGGCGGGCAGGCCCGAACCGTCGCCGCGGTGCTGAGCTACCACCTAGCGAGCGGTGACAGGAACCGCTTCCTGGGCCTGCCCCACCGGCGACGCTGCGGCGGGTTGGTCGTGAGGTGGGACGCCGACCACCACCGGATCCGGATCTCGATCCCCTCGCGGTGCCTCCGCCACGGCGGCTATGGCGCGCTCCGGGCCCGGGTGATCACCGAGATCGGGAGCGACGCCGACCTGGCCCCCAACCGGCCGGACGGCAGCTGGACCTGGACCCGGTGGGTGCGGCGCGCGTGAGAGCAGCTGGCTCCCCTCGCCTGGCGCTGGCTACTGCCGGTCCTCGCCGGCATCCTCCTGTTCGACGGGGTCATGGGCCGTCGCCGGTGTCGAGACGGTCGGGCCAGCGGTGTGTCGGCCACCGTTTCGTGCAGCCGATCGGTGGCTGAGTCACCGCTGCAGGCCCGGAAGCCCGGATCTCGCCTGATCCGGTCGTTGGCGGTGACTGGCGCGCCGACAGCGACGCCGAGTCAGGCACACGACCCGCCACCTCCGTTGCCCAGCGCGAGCGCGTCGAGGAGACGCCCGTAGGTCGCGTCCTCGCCGAGTTCCGTCGTGTCGATGCGGATGACGTCCGGGCGATGCGCCAGGTAGTCGGCGAGATGACGCCGGATCCGGCCGACCAGGTCGGATGCGGGATCGTCGAGGGCAACCTGGACCAGGGCCTCGACCTCCGAGGCCGGCCGCTTGCCGCGCAGGCGTCGGAGGTGCTCGTCGTCGTCGGCCAGCAGGGCGACCTGCACGTACGCCGCGCCGACCGACGCCGCCGCCGCCTCGAAGGCCGGGTCCGGGTCGCGGTCGTGGACGGTCACCAGCTGCGGGAGCACCACGTCGTGTCCCGAGCGCAGGTGCCGCAGGAGGAGGTCGCGTCCGTGCCCTCGGGCCGTCTCCAGCGCGGCCGAGAAGTCCTGCCGCCAGCCGCCGACCAGTCCGGCGAGCACGTCGAGGTCCAGCACGAGGGTGCCCGGGTGGTCGTCGGCGTACCGACGCGCCAGCGTGGACTTCCCGACCCGTGACGGACCGTTGAGGTGGATCAGTCGGGGCACGGCCCGACGCTACGTGGCGTCAGGAGGAACGGCGTGCCGCCGAGCCGGCGCAGGCCTGGCAGGTCGACGAAGGTCATCGCCACGACCACCCCGTCCGGCCCGGCGCGCAGCTCGTCGCGCACCCAGCGCCACGGCAACGGGGCGTCGGCGGCGTACGAGACGACCAGCGCCGGCCGGCCGTCGGCCAGGGAGGTGCCCGGCGCGAGGGTCATCGGGAGGACCTCGGCGAGGCCGCTGCCGCGGCGCACGAGGTTCATGCCCGTGACGTCGCCCGCGGCGGTCCGGCGGAACCGCTTCCCGTGCCAGCGCCGGAGGCCGAGCACGCCGAGTCCGGGCGGCGCGACGCGGGTGAGCGGGGCGACGAAGGAGGCCTCGAGGTCCCCGGCGGCGTCGTGCAGGACCGCATCGGTCTCCACGGCGGGCAGCGTCGGCCACAGGCGCGCGAGGGAGCGGACGCTCGCCCGGGCCGGTGGACCGACCTCCGTCGGACCGGGCAAGGCAGCGTCCGGCGCGGGGAAGGTGGTCGCGAACCGCTCGGCCAGGGCGGTGATCGTCAGCGACGGGTTCACGCCCACGTTGGCGGGGATGACGCTGGCGTCGGCGACGTAGAGACCGGGGTGGCCGAACACCTCGTGCCTGGCGTCGACCACTCCGTCGGCGGCGCTCGTGCCCATCACCGCGCCGCCGAGGACGTGGGCCGTCACCGAGAGGCCGCCCACCGACTCGCCGACCAGGTTGAGCGGGCGACCGCCGGACGCGTCGGCGAAGGCCCGGGTGACGGCGTTGGCGACGGGGAGGTTGCTCGGCGGGCGTACGCCGTCGGTCACCCGTGAGCGCAGTACCCGGCGCCACGGCTGCCACGGCGACCGGCGCAGGTCGAGGGCCAGCTCGCTGTCGTGGCGCTGCATGGTGGTGAGGACGGTCAGCCGCCTCAGGAAGTCGCGCGCCCCGACCAGCCGGGCCTGGGCCACCGGGTGCCGCGCGAGCGCGCCCAGCACCCGCCTGGCCCGGCGCCCCCGGTCGTCGTCGTCGACCATCGGGCCCAGCTGGGCCCGCATGTGCCAGCCACCGATGTAGCGGTTCTGGGTGACGTGGGTGCGCGGGTCGGGGTGGAAGTGGCTGGAGATCGTGGGGCCGCGCGAGAGGTCCTCGCCGGGTGGCTGCAGCACCGCGGTCAGCGCCTCGGAGTTGGTGCGCACGTGCCGGCCGAGCTCGTCCGACACGTGTGGGAGGGTGCCGAGCTCGTCGCGGCACCGGTGCAGCAGCTCGACGGTCCCCAGCACCCCGCCGGCGAGCACCACCCGAGGCGCCGTCAGGGTGGTGTGCCCTCCCCGCCGCCACGGGTGCCGGGTCTCGACCTGGTAGCCGCCGCGCCACGGGCGCAGCGAGGTGACCTCGGACTCGGCCCTGATCGTGGCCCCGCGCCGCTCGGCCAGGTGGAGGTAGTTGCGGGTCAGGTCGTTCTTGGCGCCGTACGGGCAGCCGAGCAGGCACTCGCCGCACAACCGACACCCGGTGCGCTCCGGACCCTCACCGCCGAAGAACGGGTCCGGCTCGGTCACCCCGGGCTCGCCGAAGTGGATCGCGCTCGGCACCGGTCCGAAGGTCGAGCCCGCGCCGACCGTCTGGGCGGCCAGCTCCAGGTACGTGTCCATCCTGCCGTGGTGCGGGCAGTCGACCCGGCCGAGCATCCGGGCGGCCTCGGCGAGGTGGGGGGCGAGCCCGGCGCGGTCGATGCCCAGCCGGCGCAGCGCCGGGGCGTCGTAGAAGTCGTCACCGGGCTCGAGCAGGACTCCCGCCCAGACGATCGAGCCACCGCCCACGGCGGTGCCGCCGATGATCGCGACGTGACGGAAGATGCGCTGCCAGAAGAAGCCGCGAAGGCCGGCGCCGGGCTGCCACAGGTACGCGCGCGGGTCCCGCCGGGCCCGGAGCAGGTCGTCCGCGGTGAGCCGTCGGCCCTTCTCCAGCACCGTCACCCGGTGCCCGGCCTCGGCCAGGCGCAGCGCGGTGACCGCACCCCCGAACCCGCTGCCCACCACGAGGACGTCGGCGTCCCATCCCCTCGCCCGGGTCTGCATGGCCTCACCGTAGTGCCGGCCGGTCACCCCGGGTGGGGTGAACGGACGACGCAGCAGCCGGGCGCGGACGGGAGCGGGCGGGCGCCGCCCGCCTGCTCCCGTCCTCCCGGTGCTCGCGAGGCGGCTAGTTGCCGAGGACCGCCTGCTCGGCGTTCACCACGCCGTAGCCGTCGACCCCGGTCCAGCCGCGTCCGAGTCGGTTGACGAAGCGACCGGCCCACTTCTTGCCGGAGGTCGTCGTCGCGGTGAACCGCATGCCCTGGGTCAGCCGCTGACCGCTCGGCATCGCGACCGCCCCGCCGAGCTCGTCGGCGCCGTTGCCCTCGATCGACAGGAGCGAGGGCGACCACTCGGCCGCGTCGCGGTCGACGCCGAACGTGAACGCCTGGCCACGGTGCAACGGCTTGGTGAAGGAGAGCCGCAGCGTGGTGTAGACGCCCTTCGGCAGCGCCTTCGGATGGCCGGAGAAGCTGGCGTGGATCTGGCCCTTGCGGATGCCGTGGGCGGTGCCGACCGCGAAGGGGAAGCCTCCGGAGCGGTAGTCCCCTCGCTGGGCGAGCCTGCGGGTGTCGAAGACCAGGCCGCGCAGCGACGTCGGGCTCGCGGTCCGGGCGTCGAGGACGATCGACCGCAACGGCTTGGCGCCGGTGTACTTCACCCGGAAGAACGACCGGTCCGCCAACGACCCCGGCGTCAGGTTGCGCTCGTCGCTCTGGTCGCCGACCGCGGTGATCGTCAGGCCCCTCGTGGACCCGTGGGCGCGGAAGGGGTCGAGGTCGTGGGCGAACGCGCTCCGCTCGAGCCGGTTGCGGACCTGGGCCGGCGTCAGCGACCCCGGACCGCCGGCCTTCTCCAGCACCAGCGCGGCGATGGCCGCCGCGTGCGGTGCGGCCGCGCTCGTGCCGCCGAAGTTCGGGAACGAGTCGGGGTCCCGCGTGTCGTCGGCGACGAAGAACGTGGTGTTGCCCCGGTCGGTCGAGGCGACGTCCGGCTTCTGGCGCACCTGCGGCTTCGCGTAGGCGTTGCCGGCGGAGTCGAAGTAGACCGGCATCCGGCCGCCGTATGACGTGTAGGACTCCGGCAGGAAGGACTTGAACGGGTCATACGCCGCGACCGCGACCGCGCCGGCGGCCGCGGGGTGACCCACGATCGACACGGCGGTCGGGCTGTAGTGCTCACCCACGTAGCCCTCGCCCCAGATCTGGTATGACATCCGCGAGACGTCCGTCCTGCCGGTCGTGGCGCGGGCGACGACCATCTGGAAGCTCGAGAGGCCACCGATCGGCAGCACCTCCTGCGGGCGGCCCGACAGCGTGTTGTCGTCACCGGCGACGCCCAGGTAGTGGCCCTGCGAGTCGAAGATCAGCAGGTTGAAGTCCGTGGTCACCTTCGACGGCGCCACGACCGGGCTCATGTCGACGGTGAAGTCGCCGGTCGCACCGTCGTAGCCGCTCACCGTGATCGTGTAGGTGCCCGACTGGTCGAGCGTGGTCGCGAGGCGCTCCGGCGAACTGCCGGTGTCCACCGGCCCGACCTCGGTGCCGTCGGGCTTCTTCAGGTCGAGGATCAGGTCGACGCCCCCGGACGGCACGCCGTCGGTGGTGACCAGCACCTCCTTGCCCTGCTGCTCGGGCGTCGGCGTGAACTCGAAGGTGACCCCGTCGGCGGTGTTCGCGTCGGTCAGGGTGCCGCTGTCGCTCAGGAAGGGAGCACCGACGCTCGCGCCGTTCAGGTCGACCGGGTCGTTCCAGGACAGCAGGATCTGGGCGCCCGCGTTCGGGTCCAGGTTGATCGTCTGCCCGACGTCGGTGCCCGCGCCCGGGTCCATGTCCTCGAGCCCCCCGGCGTACAGCGCCGGGTCGACGGCGGAGAAGTCCAGGTTGGTGCCGCGGGCGCCGGCCTTCTTGCTGACCAGGTGGATCGGGGCGCTCCACGCCTGGTGGTCACCGCCGTTGCCGGCCGCGGAGAAGTAGGTGACGCCGTCGGCCGTCACGTCGTTGATCGCGTCGCTGATCAGGTTGTCGGCGTAGGGCGTCTCGTCGCCGTAGCCCACGTCGTCGACGATCACGTCGGCGCCGCAGTCGCCGCTCTTGTCGGCCAGCGCGCGGATGTTGTTCGCGAACCCGACCTGGCCCTCGCCGGCCTGGGCGAAGCACAGCTTCGCGTCCGGTGCGATGTCGTGGACGATCTGGAGCATCGCGCGGCCCTCGTCGGTGGCATCGGGCGGGCCCTCGTCCACCACGACGACGGGCTGGGAGTTCTGCGGGTTGCCGACACCCGGCAGGTCGCCCGACGCGACGTCCTGGGCGGCGTGGTCGGTCAGCGGGTCGCCGAACACGTCCTCGGTGGCCGTGTCGTAGGAGTCCGAGAGCACGCCGATCGTCATGCCGGCACCCCTGATCCCCTGGGCGAGCACCTTGTTCACCCGCTGGAAGTTCACGCCCTGCGTCGTCGTCGAGCCGGCGTGGGTCTGCGGGCGCAGCACCTGGGCGAGGGTGCCGGTGCCCGGCAGCACGGACAGGCTCGGCACCGCCGACACCGGGACGAAGCCCTCCAGGACGCCCAGACCGGGGTCGGTCGCGGTGACGACCATGCCGAGCGCGACCGCGCTGCGGCGCAGGGCGGCCCGGTCGGCGCCGGCCCGCGGGGTCAGGTCGACCAGCACGCGGCCCTGCGCGTCGCGCACGACCGTCGAGGACTGGTCGATGCGCAGGCCTCCGGAGCCGCTCAGCGCGCTGGTGCCGGCGGTCTTCTCGGCGACCAGACGGGCCAGGCCGTTGCCGAGGGGCGAGTCGACGTACCGCTCGGTCGACTGCGCGCCGGTGGCGGATCGCCCACCGGTCGGTCCCGAGCTGCCGTGCGCGGCGACCGATGGGGCCGCGACGTAGGTGAGGCCGCCAAGGGCAGCGACGGCGGTGGCGATGGCGAGCAGACGCCGGTGGTCCATGGAGCCTCCGATGAGGTCGGGGGGCGCCCGGGCGGCGCCGCGGGACAATCTACGTGCCCGCCCGGCTCGTGGCGCAAGGACTCCACCGAAGAGACGTCCGCACGGGCCGACGTCCGCGCCGGCCGACCGTCCACCGGTCCACTGTCGGTGCCGTGAGCGAAGATGGTCGGGTGCCGGGACCGCTCGAGATGTTCAGCGAGGCGACGCGCACCTGGTTCGGTGCCGCGTTCGCCGAGCCGACGCCTGCCCAGACGGGCGCGTGGGAGGCCATCGCGGCCGGCCGGCACGCGCTGGTGGTGGCACCGACGGGGTCGGGCAAGACGCTCAGCGCGTTCCTGTGGAGCATCGACCGGCTGCTGACCGAGCCACGGCCCGACGACCGGCAGCGGCGCTGCCGGGTCCTCTACATCTCACCGCTCAAGGCGCTCGGCGTCGACGTGGAGCGCAACCTGCGCGCACCGCTGACCGGCATCCGCCACACCGCTGAGCGGCTGGGGTCGCCGGTGCCCGAAGTGGCCGTCGGCGTACGCTCCGGCGACACCCCCGCGGCCGACCGGCGCAGGCTGAGCACCAGTCCCCCGGACGTCCTGATCACGACGCCCGAGTCGCTCTTCCTGATGCTGACCAGCCAGGCACGCGAGTCGCTGCGCGGCGTCGAGACCGTCATCCTCGACGAGGTGCACGCGGTCGCCGGCACCAAGCGTGGCGCCCACCTCGCCGTCAGCCTCGAGCGTCTCGACGCGCTGCTGGACCGGCCGGCCCAGCGGATCGGGCTGTCGGCGACGGTACGACCGCTGGAGGAGGTGGCGCGGTTCCTCGGCGGCAGCGCACCGGTCGACATCGTCGCGCCCCCCTCCGAGAAGGAGTGGGACCTGCAGGTCGTGGTCCCGGTCGAGGACATGACCGCCCCGGAGGAGTACGACGAGGACGCCGACGAGCCACAGCGCGCCCAGAGCATCTGGCCGCACGTGGAGGAGCGGGTGGTCGACCTCGTCGAGCAGCACCGCTCGACGATCGTCTTCGCCAACTCCCGGCGGCTCGCGGAGCGGCTGACCGCCCGGCTCAACGAGATCGCGACCGAGCGAGCCGGCGGCGCGGTCGAGCAGGACGGGCAGAGCCCGGCACAGGTGATGGCGCAGTCGGGCCAGAGCCACGGGGCGGAGCAGGTGATCGCCAAGGCGCACCACGGGTCGGTGTCGAAGGAGCAGCGGGCGCTGATCGAGGACGACCTCAAGCGCGGGCGGCTGCCCTGCGTGGTCGCGACCAGCAGCCTCGAGCTCGGCATCGACATGGGCGCGGTCGACCTGGTCGTGCAGATCGAGAGCCCGCCGAGCGTCGCGAGCGCCCTGCAGCGCGTGGGGCGTGCCGGCCACCAGGTGGGTGAGGTCTCGCGCGGGGTGCTGTTCCCCAAGCACCGCGGCGACCTCGCCCAGACCGCCGTCGCGGTCGGGCGGATGCGCACCGGCGCCATCGAGTCGATGCGGGTGCCGGCCAACCCCCTCGACGTGCTCGCCCAGCAGGTCGTCGCGGCGACCGCGCTCGACGCCTGGTCGGTCGACGACCTCTTCGACCTGGTCCGCCGCAGCGCGCCGTTCACCCAGCTGCCGCGCAGCGCCTACGACGCCACCCTCGACCTGCTCAGCGGCCGCTACCCCTCCGACGAGTTCGCCGAGCTCCGCCCGCGGATCGTCTGGGACCGGGTGACCGGCACCCTCACCGGCCGACCGGGCGCCCAACGGCTCGCGGTCACCAGCGGCGGCACCATCCCCGACCGGGGCCTCTTCGGCGTGTTCCTGGTCGGCGAAGGAACGGGCCGGCGGGTCGGCGAGCTCGACGAGGAGATGGTCTACGAGTCCCGGGTCGGCGATGTCTTCGCCCTCGGCGCCACCAGCTGGCGGATCGAGGACATCACCCACGACCGGGTGCTGGTCACCCCCGCCCCGGGCATCCCGGGGCGGCTGCCCTTCTGGAAGGGCGACGCCCTCGGCCGTCCCGCCGAGCTCGGCGCCGCGATCGGCGCCTTCACCCGCGAGCTCGGCGCGCTCCCGCGAGAGCGCGCCGAGGCGCGGGCCCGCGAGGACGGCCTCGACGAGTACGCCGCCGGCAACCTGGTGACCTACCTCCACGAGCAGCTCGACGCCACCAACCTGCTGCCCAGCGACCAGACCGTCCTGGTCGAGCGGTTCCGCGACGAGCTCGGCGACTGGCGGCTGGTCGTGCACTCGCCGTACGGCACGCCCGTCCACGCACCCTGGGCGCTGGCGATCAACGCCCGGCTCCGCGAGCGGTACGGCGTCGACGGCCAGGCGGTCGCCTCCGACGACGGCATCGTGGTACGCATCCCCGACACCGACGCCGAGCCGCCCACCGGTGACGTGGTGGTGTTCGAGCCCGACGAGATCGAGACGATCGTGACCGAGGAGGTCGGCGGCTCCGCACTGTTCGCGAGCCGGTTCCGTGAGTGCGCGGCGCGCGCGCTGCTGCTCCCGCGCCGCGACCCCGGCCGCCGGTCGCCGCTGTGGCAGCAGCGGCAGCGCTCGGCGGTGCTGCTCGAGGTCGCGTCGAAGTACCCGTCCTTCCCGATCGTGCTCGAGGCCGTCCGCGAGTGCCTCCAGGACGTCTACGACCTGCCGTCGCTGGTCGCCCTGATGCGCGGCGTCGACCGGCGTGAGGTGCAGGTGGTCGACGTGTCGACCACCCAGCCCTCGCCGTTCGCCCGCAGCCTGCTCTTCGGCTACGTCGCCCAGTTCATGTACGAGGGCGACTCCCCGATCGCCGAGCGCCGGGCGGCCGCGCTCTCCCTCGACCAGGGCCTGCTCGCCGAGCTGCTCGGCCGCGCCGAGCTGCGCGAGCTGCTCGACCCCGAGGTGCTCGCCGAGGTCGAGGCGGAGCTGCAACGCACGGCCGATGACCGTCGTGCCCGCGACGCCGAGGGCGTCGCCGACCTGGTCCGCCTGCTCGGTCCGCTGAGCACCACCGAGGTCGCCGCCCGCAGCGTCCCGGGTGCACCGGTCGACGAGTGGGTGCGCACGCTGGCCGACACCCGCCGGGTCGTCGAGGTGCGGATGGCCGGCGAGGAGCGCTGGGCAGCGATCGAGGACGTCGGCCGGCTGCGCGACGGTCTGGGCGTCCCGGTGCCACCGGGCACGCCGGACGTGTTCGCGGACCCCGTCGACGACCCGCTCGGCGACCTGGTGGGGCGCTACGCCCGCACGCACGGACCGTTCACCGTCGACGACGTCGCCGGCCGGCTCGGCCTCGGCAGCGCAGTCGTCCGGCTGACCCTGCAGCGGCTGGCTGCGCACGGCCGCGTGCTCGACGGCGAGTTCCGACCCTCGGGCAGCGGCACGGAGTGGTGCGACGCCGAGGTGCTGCGACGGCTCCGCCGCCGGTCCCTGGCCCGACTGCGCCAGGAGATCGAGCCGGTCGAGCCGGAGACCCTCGGCCGCTTCCTGACCGCGTGGCAGCACGTCGCCGTCCCCGGCTCCAGCACGCGGGGGCACCGCGGCGTCGACGGCGTGCTCGCCGTGGTCGACCAGCTCGCCGGCTGCCCGGTGCCGGCCTCCGCGCTCGAGCCGCTGGTGCTGGCCGCGCGGGTGCGCGACTACGAGCCGTCGTACCTCGACGAGCTCACCGCCTCCGGCGAGGTGCTCTGGGCCGGGCACGCCGCCCTCCCCGGCTCCGACGGCTGGGTGTCGCTCCACCTCGCCGACCAGGCGCCGTTGACGCTGCCCCAGCCCTCGCCCTTCGAGCACAGCGAGCTCCACGAGGCGGTCCTCGAGGCGCTCGCGCCCGGCGGTGCCTGGTTCTTCCGCCAGCTCGCCGGCCAGGTGGGGGCGACGAGCGACGCCGCGCTGTCCACGGCGCTGTGGGACCTGGTGTGGGCGGGGCGGATCAGCAACGACACGCTCACCCCGCTGCGTGCGCTGACCCGCAGCGGCACACCGAGCCACCGCTCGCGCCGGCCGCCGCCCCGGCTCGGACGCCGCCCCGGTGCCGGACCCGCGCGCACCGGCCCGCCGGAGACCGCAGGCCGGTGGGCGCTGCTGCCTGCGGTCGAGACGGATGCCACCCGCCGCTCCACCGCGACCGCGGAGCGGCTGCTGGAGCGACACGGTGTCGTGACCCGGGGCGCGGTCGTCAGCGAACGGGTACCCGGTGGCTTCGCCGGGGTCTACCAGGTGCTCTCGGCGTTCGAGGACTCCGGCCGCTGCCGCCGCGGCTACTTCGTCGCCGGCCTCGGCGCCGCCCAGTTCGGCACCGCCGGAGCGGTCGACCGGCTGCGCACCTTCTCCGAGGTGCCCGACGACGCCAAGCCCACCGCCGTCGCGCTGGCCGCCACCGACCCCGCCAACCCGTACGGCGCCGCACTCGGGTGGCCGGTCTCGACCGGCTCGACCGCCGGGACGGGCCACCGGCCCGGTCGCAAGGCGGGCGCCATCGTCGTGCTCGTCGACGGCCGGCTCGCGATGTACGTCGAGCGCGGTGGTCGGACCCTGCTCACCTGGTCCGAGGAGCCCGACGTGCTCGGACCGGCCGCCGCGTCGCTGGCGGAGGCGGCCCGGCGCGGCTCGCTGGGCCGGATGACCGTCGAGAAGGCCGACGGCGAGCAGCTGCTCGGCAGCGGGTCCACGCCGCTGCGCGAGGCGCTGCAGTCGGCCGGGTTCGTCGCGACGCCGAAGGGGCTGCGGCTGAGGTCGGCCGGTGCCTGAGGGCGACGCGGTCTGGCGCACCGCCCAGCGGCTCGCGCAGGCGCTGGACGGCCGCACCCTGACGCGCACCGACTTCCGGGTGCCCCAGCACGCGACCGCCGACCTCGCGGGCGGCACCGTCGTCGAGACCGTGTCGCGGGGCAAGCACCTGCTCACCCGGATCAGCCACGACCGCGACTGGACGCTACACACCCACCTGAAGATGGAGGGCTCGTGGCGGACCTACCGCCGCGGCGAGCGCTGGTCGAAGCCGGCGCACCTCGCCCGGGTGGTGCTCGACGCCGGTGACCGCAGTGCGGTCGGCTTCCAGCTCGGGATCGTCGAGCTGCTGCCGCGCGAGTGCGAGGACGACGTCGTGGGTCACCTCGGGCCCGATCTGCTGGGCCCGGACTGGGACGACCACGAGGCGGTCCGCCGGCTCACCGCCGACCCCGACCGCCCGCTCGGCGAGGCCCTGCTCGACCAGCGCAACCTGGCCGGGATCGGCACCATCTACCGCAGCGAGCTGTGCTTCCTGACCGGCTACGACCCCCGCTCCCCGGTGCGCGTGGTCGCCGACCCGCAGCGGTTGGTCCGGCTGGCCCACCGGGTGCTGGTGCAGAACAAGCAGCTCCCCCAGATCTGCACCACCGGCGACAAGCGCCGCGGGCACAGCCTCTGGGTCTACGGTCGGGGCACCGAGCGCTGCCTGCGCTGCGGCACGCCGATCGAGCGGGCCGAGCTCGGCGAGCAGCGCCGGGTCGGGTACTGGTGCCCCTCCTGCCAGCCGCCGCGCTGACGTCCGAGCTGACTCGCCGGTCCTCCCGGGACGTCATACGTAGTGGTAGCCCCGACAACCACCTCGCATGACGTCCCGGAGCGACAGACGGCGACCGGGGACGAGGACGGAGGGCGTCAGGCGGCGGAGGTGACGACCTCGCCGGCCCGGGGCGCGGCGACGGGGATGCGGAGCAGGCCGGCCGCGGCCTCCTCGAGCGCCACGAGGTCGGAGACGTCGCGCAGCACGTCGGAGAGCGGGACGTCGAGGGCGGCGCACAGCGAGGCGAGCAGCTCCGAGGAGGCCTCCTTCTGTCCCCGCTCGATCTCGGAGATGTAGCCCAGGCTGACCCGGGCCTCCGCCGACACCTCGCGCAGGGTCAGTCCACGCTGCATCCGCAGGTCGCGGAGCACGTCGCCGAGAAGCCGACGGAACAGCACCATGCACGTCTCCCTTCAGGTACGTAGCAGCAACGCTACCCGAGGGGCGGATCTTCCCGTCGCAGGACGGCCTCGAACGCCGTCAGCGCCTCGCGGACGGTGCGCTCCTGGATCTGCGCCCGCTTGCCGGACAGCTCGAGCGCCACGGCCTCGACCAGCCCGGGCCCGGCGATGCCGACGAACACGGTGCCCGGCGGCTTGCCCTCCTGCTCGGTGGGCCCGGCGACGCCGGTGGTGGCGAGCCCGTACGTCGCCCCGGTCAGCGCCCGGACGCCGGAGGCCATCGCCTTCGCGCACTCGGGCGACACGACCCCCTTGTCCTCGATGACCTGCTGGTCGACCTCGAGCACGGACGCCTTGAGCTCGGTCGCGTAGGTGACCACGCCGCCGAGGAACGTCTCCGAGGCGCCCGGGGTGTCGGTCATCGCCACCGCGAGGCGGCCGCCGGTCAGGGACTCGGCGGTCGCCACGGTCGTGCCGGCGGCGCGCAGGAGCAGGTGCACACGCTTCTCGAGGTCGGTCACCCGACCACGGTATCCACCTGCTCCTGCTGTCCCACCCTCAGTGACCGGCCGGGTTGGTGACCCGGACCGTCACCTCCGTCGAGCCCGCCAGCACGTCCTCGTCACCGGAGTAGGACACCGTGAGGGTGTAGGTGCCGCGCTTGAGGCACTTGGAGGGCAGCCGCACGACGGCTGACCCGTCCTCCAGCGTCGCCGTGCCGAGCACCCGGTGACGCTTCGACACGGTCACGGTGCCGGTCGGCACGACGCCGTCCGCGCTGACCTCGACCGGGATCCGCACGGGCTCCTTGCTGTACACCGCGGTGACGTCCGGCGCGGTCACGGTGGACGCGACCGGACCCACCTCGGGCAGGTCCAGCCCGACGACCTCCGGGTCGTGGTCGGAGGCGCGGAACTGGTCGGGCCGGTAGAAGTCGGTCGCGTTGTAGTTGTCGCGGCTGTACTCGTAGGCGACCGGCTCCTCCGCGTTGATCTGCCACACGTCCACGCCGGTCACCCAGGCGCGGGCGGCGTCGTTGGCGAGCACGTGGTCCAGCGAGCCGGACAGCCCGTCGAAGGAGTACGTCGTCTCCCCCGGACTCGTGGTCGAGCCGAGGTTCGTGTACCCGTGCGCGTAGAGGACCTGCAGCGGGTCCTCCTGCGTGTAGGAGTTGAAGTCGCCGGTGAGGAACACCTTGTCGGTGCCCCGCGAGGCCGCGAACTGCTGCGCGAACGGCCACAGCGCCTCGGCCTGCGCCACCCGGTCTGCAGTGGCGTTGCCCTGGCCGTCGGGGTCGGGCGTCCCGGAGCCCTTGGACTTGAAGTGGTTGACCACGACCGCGAACGCGTCGCTGTCCGGGGCCCCACGGCGCTTGAACGCCTGGGCCAGCGGCTCACGCGCGTTGCTGAACGCCGTGCTGCCGACCAGGACCTGCGACGGACCGACCGGGGTCACGGTCGCCGGCTGGTAGATGAAGGCCGTGCGGATCACGTCCTGCTCGGCCAGGGGCGGCAGCTCGGACGCCGGGGGCGAGGGCACGAACGCCCAGGTGCCGGCGCCGGCGGCCGCGTTGAGGGCGTCGACCAGCGAGGCGAGGGCGTCGTCGCGGTCCGCCTCGCCGAGGGCGACCGAGTTCTCGATCTCCTCCAGCGACACGATGCCGGCGCCGAGCTTGTTGATGGCCGTCACGATCTTGGTCTGCTGCCGAGCCAGGTCGTCATCCTGGGCCGCACCGCGCGGGCCGGTCGGGCCGCAGTCGTCGACGGTCACGGGGTCGTCGTCGCGGTCCACGTAGAAGTCGCACGCCCCCGGGTGGGTCGCCTCGTACGCCGTGCCCGTGGTGTTGAAGTAGTTCAGCACGTTGAACGTCGCCAGCCGGACGTCGCCGCCGACGTCGCCGGGCGCCTGGTTCTGCGGTCGCGTGTCCTCGAAGGTGGCCACGTCGGTCCCGGTGCCGGTGACCTGGTGGGTCGGCTGGAACTTCCAGGTGCCGTTGCGGTAGTCGAGGACCACCGGACCGGTGAACTCGGCGGCCGCGCCGACACGGATGGACCGCTCCGGCGTCAGCCAGGGCAGCGGGATGTCCTGCGCGGGACCGCCGTCGAACGGCAGGAAGTTGATGCTGGATCCGTCGTCGAGCACGACGCCGCGGTCGGCGTTGTCCGCCACGATCGCCGCGATCGCAGGCTTGTCCTGGGCGTCGGCCACCTCGGTGGGCTGCACGAGCGGGTGGTCGCCGGCGGCGAGCCCGATCTCGGCGTACTGGTTGGTCGAGTAGGTGTCGGTCACCGTGAACCGCCCGGTCGGGGCGAACAGCTCACCCTCGTGCGCCTCCCGGTCTGCCGCCGCCGGCACGCTCGTGGCCCGGGGGTGGACCGCCGGCAGCGGCGTGGCGAGCTGGGTGACGGTCGGCGAGCCGATCTCGGTGAGGCCGGCGAACTCGCTCACCGTGCCGGCGACCTCGACGGACTCGCCGACCGAGACCTGGCCGGCCGCGGTCGAGCCGAAGACGAATACGGCGTCCGAGGCACCTGGGGTCGCGTCGGGGTCCCCGCCGGTGCCCCCGGTCTGCAGGAAGAACCCGTTGAGGCCACCGGTCGGGTACGCCGCCGTGACGACCCCTCGCGTGACCACCTGCCGGCCCACCAGCGGCGAGGTGGCACCGGTGCCCTGCACCTGCGCGATGGTGACGTCGGTCGGGTCTGTCGACGGCGGGGTCCCACCCGCGTTGACCGCGTCGGGCGTCGGTGCTGCGGCCTGGAAGTCGGCGCTGTTGACGTCGGTGTCGGCGCCGGAGGCCGACCGCTGCAGGCTCAGCGTGACGCTGTTGCCCGTCGCCGCCGTGCCCTCCGGCGTGTTGCTCGTCCCCCAGCCCAGCTTGTCGACGACGCTCGACGAGGTCGACGGGTCGACGGCCGTGGTGACGCTCGCCAGGGTGATCGTCCCGCCGCCGGCCCCCGGGTTCAGCGAGGAGGTCTGGTCGACGCCGGGAACGGCGCTGCCGTTGGTGCCGTTGCTGCCGCCCTGGAGCGTGAAGTAGCCGCCCGGGGCGACCGTCCCGGACAGCGGCACGGTCGTGGTCGAGGCACCGCTGCTGCCCGGGGCGCGGTACTGGACCGAGAGCCCGCTCAGGCTGATCGCAGTGCCCGTGGGGTTGAAGAGCTCGACGTACTTGTTGGTGTAGGCCGCGCCGGTCGAACCGCCGTTGACGTAGGCCTCGCTGATCACCAGACCGGTGCTGGCAGCGTTGGCGGGGGCGGACGGGAGCAGGGCGGTGCCGGTGACCGCCGCCGCGAGGCCGGCGGCAGCCGCCAGCACCCGCCGCGACGCCCGAGACGTCTGGGACATGGAGAACCTTCCGAGAATTCAGCTGTGGGGGGAGACGCGTCGGGGCCGACCGTGGGCCGGCCCCGACGCGGGAGTCGTCGACCGCTTGGTCGTGCTGTTGCCGAGGTAGGTGGCCCTGACCTCCTTGCGGCCGACCTTCGCGAACGGCCGGAGACGGACCGAGGCCCGGCCGTTGACCAGGGCCAGCCGGAAGTCCCGGCCCGCCACGGTGACCCGGACGGTGCCCCTGGCCCGACCCTCCTCGGTGGAGACCGAGACCCGGATGATCGGCCTGGTCTTGCGGCGGACGACCACCGCCGGGGTCGACGACGCCGTGGTGGTGGAGTCGATCTTGGTCGCCGGCGGCGGCGGAGGTGCGGTGGCCACGGTCAGCGGCACCGTCACGGTCGTGCCGGTGGTCGCGCCGGTGAGCGTGACGACGTGCGGACCCGTGACGGCGTCCGCGGGCAGGTCGACCGTCACGGCCGCGGTGCCGGACTCGTCGTACGGCGTGCCCTCGGCGACCGAGTTGTCGACCGGGACCGTCCCGGCGTCCACCCTGTCGAGCTGGACGCCCAGCTGACCGTCCTGCTCGTCGCCGGCACCGGACATCGCCAGGGATGACACCGTGAAGGTGACCTGGTCACCCGGGGCGTACGCCGCCGGCGCATCGGCCGGGAAGTCGACACCCACGGCGTGCTGGCTGAAGTCGACCGGCAGCGGGTCGGCGTCGGTGCCGAACTCCTCGAGGTAGTCGACCATCGCCTGCAGGTCGACCTGGCCGGTGTCGCGCCGGCCGGTCCCGTTGGCGAACTCGGTGAAGTTGTCACCGCCCGCGGCCAGGAACGAGTTCGCGGTGACCGAGTAGTCGGCTGCAGGGTCGATCGGGTCGCCGTCCAGCCACATCCCGGTGACCGTCTGGGCCGCTGGGTCATAGGTGTAGCGGAAGCCCTGCGAGGTGCCCAGGCGCAGGAACGGGCGCGACGCACCGGCCGGCTGCCACTGCTGCTCGAGCACCGTCTTGATCTGCGCACCGGTCAGCGTCATGTTGACCAGCGTGTTGGCGAACGGCTGGACGTCGGCGGCCTGCTTGTAGGTGACCGGCGAGGGGTAGCTCCCGGTGCCCACCATGTCCTTGCGCAGCCCACCGGGGTTCATGAACGCGATCTGGGCACCGCCGAAGGTGTCGGACTGGGTCGCCCAGCGCTGCACCTCGGCGACGAGGTTGCCCAGGGTGGACTCGCCGCCGCGGTTCTCCTCGGTGCCGCCGCCGCTCTTGGGTCGGTACGCACGGCTGAACCCGTCGGCGATCTCGCCGAGCTTGACCGCTCCCTTCACGTCGGCGTCGGCCACGGCCGCGTCGACGATGCTCTTGACGTCGGGGTCCGCCGGGTAGACCGGCGCGAACGCGGCGCCGGAGGTGCCGCACGCGCTGACGCACTCGGTCAGCGGGATGAGGTACTGACTGATCGCCATGATCTTGTTGTCGTCCGGCGAGATGCTGAACCCGAGCCGGTTCAGGTTGTAGCCGTACTGGCCCGCCGAGACGACCGGGCGCTCCTTGACCGGGTGGTTGGCGTCGGCCTGCCAGGCCGCGACCGGGAACTTGCAGTTGTAGGCCAGGTGGGTGTGCCCCGAGACGATCGCGTCGACGTTGGGGTCGACGCCGGTGACGATGCTGCCGAAGTCGGAGGTCGGGTCGTCGTCCATGGTCGCGCAGTCGGTCGAACCGGCGCCCTCGTGGACCAGCATCACGACCGCGTCGACGTGGTCCTCGGACTTGAGCCGGTCGGCCTCGGCGTTGACCGAGTCGACGATGTCGGTGACGTCGAGGTCCGCGATCCCCGCCGGCGAGACGAGCTCGGGCAGGTGCTCGGTGACGGCGCCGACGAAGCCGACCTTGACCTCGTTGCCGGCCCCTGCGTTGAACACCTTGATGAACGACGGGTCGAGCAGCGGGTCGCCGGTGTCCTTGACCATCACGTTGGCGGCGAGGTACTTCCACTCCGCGCCGCCGTAGGGGTTGGTATCGGCGTCGTAGGGCGCCATCACCCGGTCGACCAGGTCGTCCACGCCCTGGTCGAACTCGTGGTTGCCCGCCGCCGAGACGTCCAGCCCCGCCGCGTTGAGCGCGTCGATGGTGGGCTTGTCGTGGGCGATGAACGACTCGAAGGTCGAGGCGCCGATCAGGTCGCCGGCAGCGGCGAAGACCGTGTTGGGCCAGGTCTCGCGCATCTGGTCGACAGCGCCGGCCAGCACCGCCGCCCCGGCCTCGACGCCGTTGGAGCGGATGCGACCGTGGAAGTCGTTGGTGGCGACCACGTTGACGTAGACGTTGGGGGTGGCGGCGGCCTGAGCGGGTGGGCCGACGAGAGCGAGCGACGTCGCCGTGAGGGCGAGCCCGGAGGTGGCGACGAGGGCACGGATGCCCCGTCGCGCCCGAGAAGTGGAGGGCACGGTGGCGGACCTTTCGTCCTGATGATCGTCCTGATGTGGTGTGACGGCGCTACCCAACCTCATCGGGCGACCGAAAATCCACCCCTGACGATCAGGTGGAGCGAAGATTTGCCCGTTGTTTCCACACGTCGCGGTAGAACTCCCACCCCGACCACATCGTCAGCGCCACCGCGACCGCCAGGCACACCTGCGCGGCGTAGAACAGCACCTCGCACGGCACCTGCAGGCCCGAGGGCAGGTCGGGGTCGCGCAGCGGCAGGCAGAGGAAGCCCAGCGCGACCGCCTGGAAGGTCGTCTTGATCTTCCCGAGGTCGGCGGCCGCGATCACGACCTTCTTGAGCACCGAGAGGCGCAGCAGGGTCACGCTCCACTCGCGCAGCAGCACGATGATCGTGACCCACCACCAGATGTCACCCACGATCGACAACCCGATGAACGCCATGCCCGTGATCGCCTTGTCCGCGATCGGGTCGGCGATCTTGCCGAAGTTCGTGACCAGGTCGTGCTTGCGCGCCAGGTCGCCGTCGATCTTGTCGGTGACCATCGCCAGGACGAACAGCACGCTGGCCACGCAGCGCCACGTGATCGAGTCGCCGCCGTCGACCAACAGCGCCCACCCGAAGAACGGGACCATCACGATCCGCAGGGTCGTGAGGACGTTCGGGACGTTCCAGTTGCTCGGCTGGGCCCGCGTCGCCTCGGTCACAGGACCTCAGCGTAGAGGTCCACGCCCTCCGAGCCGGTGACAACGGCCCGAACCAGGTCGCCGGTCTTCAGGTCGGCGCCGCCCGCCAGGTAGGTCGAGCCGTCCACCTCGGGTCCCTGGTGGGCCGCCCGGCCCTCCACGGTCCCACCGTCGACCTGCTCGACGAGCACCTCGACCGTCTCGCCCACCCGCTCCGCGGCGCGCTGCGCGGTCAGCTCCTCGACCAGGGCGCTCACGTGCTCGGTGCGCGCCCGGACCTCGTCGGCGTCCAGCTTGCCGTCGTACGACGCCGCCTCGGTGCCGTCCTCGTCGGAGTAGCCGAACACGCCGGTGACGTCGAGCCGGGCCGCGACCAGGAAGTCGCACAGCGTCTCGAGGTCGTCCTCGCTCTCGCCGGGGAAGCCGACGATCACGTTGCTGCGCACGCCCGCCTCGGGCGCCAGCGCCCGGACCTGCTCGAGCAGCCCGAGGAAGCTCTCGGGGTCGCCGAAGCGGCGCATCCGCCGCAGCACGCCGGCGCTGGCGTGCTGGAAGGACAGGTCGAAGTACGGCGCGACGCCCGGTGTCGTCGCGATCGCCTCGACCAGCCCGGGCCGGGTCTCGGCCGGCTGCAGGTAGGAGACGCGGACCCGGTCGACACCGTCGACCGCGGCCAGCTCGGGCAGCAGCGTCTCGAGCAGGCGCAGGTCGCCGAGGTCCTTGCCGTAGGAGGTGGAGTTCTCGCTGACCAGGAACAGCTCGCGGGCGCCCTCGCCGGCCAGCCAGCGCGCCTCCTGCAGGACGTCGGAGGGCCGCCGGCTCACGAACGAGCCGCGGAAGGCGGGGATGGCGCAGAAGGAGCACCGCCGGTCGCACCCGCTGGCCAGCTTGAGGGCCGCGGTCGGACCCGGGTCGAGCCGCCGGCGCACCGACGCGGGTCCGGAGGCGTGCCCGGGCACCGGCGTCGTGGACAGCGACCGCTCCACCGGGGTGATCGGCAGCAGCAGCCGGCGGTCCTGCGGGGTGTGCGCGGCGTGGGTCTCCCCCGCCACGATCGCGCGCAGCCGGTCGGCGATCTCGGGGTAGTCGTCGAAGCCGAGCACGGCGTCGGCCTCGGGCAGGGAGTCGGCCAGCTCCTTGCCGTAGCGCTCGGCCAGGCAGCCGACGGCCACCACGGCCTGGGTGCGGCCGGTGCCCTTGAGGTCGGCGGCCTCCAGGAGGGTGTCGACCGAGTCCTTCTTGGCCTGCTCGACGAACCCGCAGGTGTTGACCACGACGGTGTCGGCCTGTGCCGGGTCGTCGACCAGCCGGAACCCGTCGGCCTCGAGCCGGCCGGCCAGCTCCTCGGAGTCCACCTCGTTGCGGGCGCACCCGAGGGTCACCATCGCCACGGAGAGGAGGGCCGGCGCGTCAGTCGTCATGATCCCCCGAGTATCGCAACCCGGGGCGCGGGCTCCTACTCGGCGAACGACCGGGTCGCGTCGACGGGGTCACCTACTGGGCGGCGGCGAAGGTGTTCTGGGCCGGCTGGCCGTCGGCACCGAGCGGCCCGCGGTCCTGTCCGTCCACGGTGACCTTCAGGCCGCCGTCGGAGGACTGGACGCGCACCGGCGGTGCGGCCTTGACCGTGCGGCTGTCGCCGAAGGCCAGGTCGCCGTTGAAGACGATCTGGCCGGCGCCGTCGCGCACGACCACGTGGGCGCCACCGGCCGCGGCGTCGAGCACCACGGGGACGGCCGGGGCGAGCTTGGAGGACCCCGACGGCGAGCCGTTGAGCACCGGGGTGGAGTGCAGCTCCACGGGGCTGTCGGTGAGCAGCCGCACGATCGACCAGGCCAGCACGACCGCCATCACCGCGGCGACCAGCACCGACCAGTTCGGGCCGCCGCGGGTGCCGCGGATCGGACCACCCTCCCCGGTGGCGAGCTCGGCCTCGAAGACCCGGCGGGCGTCGATGGGCGCGTCGGCGTACCGCTCGTCGTAGGCCGCCAGCAGCGGGGCCGCGTCGATCCCGAGGACCCGCGCCAGCGTGCGCAGGTGGCCGCGGGCGTAGAAGTCGCCGCCGCAGGGCGCGAAGTCGTCGACCTCGATGGACTCGATCACGTGCGGACGGATCCGGGTGCGGGTGGCGAGGTCGTCGACGGTCAACGACAGCCGGGTGCGGGCCGCCGCGATCTCGGGCCCGACCACCGGGTCGGGGGCCGGCGCCGGCGCCAGGTCGTCGATCACCAGCGGCTCGACCGACGGGCCGGGCGTCGCGATCGGGGTGACCCGGTGGTCCCAGACGACGGTCTTCTCCCCCAGGTCCCGCTCCGGGTCCTCCGCACCCCGCCGCAGCACGACCGCCTCGGGCAGGGCCCGGGTGGTCTCGTCCTCGTCGTCGGCGGGGTCGGTCTGGAGCGCCGCGGCGCCCTCGAAGCGCACGTCGGAGCGGATCTCGGCGCGCACGCCGCCGACCGGGTCGCGCAGCGGCAGCGGCGCGCTGCCGGCGACCAGGGGCGGTACGTCGACGGCCGGCTCGGGCTCGGACGGCTCCTCCACGGGGGGCAGCCGCAGCCGCAGGTGCTCGGCGACGTACCCGATCCCCCGGGCGATCGCCGGGCGCGGGTCGCGCAGCCGAGACGGGCGCTCGTCGTCGTGGTCGTCGTCGTGGTCGTCGCCGTGGTCGTGGTCGAGCTCCGCGGCGACGTCCACCGGCTCGTCCAGCGGGAGGGGGTGCTCGTCGAGGTCCGCGACGACCTCCGGTGCCTCGTCGGGCTGCGCGTCCACGATCTCCACGACCTGGGCGGGGTCCGCGGCGAGGCGCCCGACCGCGGCGGTCAGGTCGCCGTCGGCGCCGACCACCCGGGTCGACAGTGTCAGCCGCACCGCGAGCGGCGCCGCGTCGGGGTCGCGGGGCACCAGCACCACCCGGCCGTCGTGGAGCAGCCCGCGACGCGGCTCGTGCTCGAGGCACTCGATGTCGCTCCACGGCAGGCCGTGCCAGGTGCGGCCCCGGCGCAGCCGGACGCCCTGGGCGTCGACCACCAGCAGCGGCACGCGCGCGTCGACCAGCGCCTGGAGGTGGGCGACGGCGACCGCGCCGACGACCAGCATCAGGGCCCAGTCGAGCCATCCGCCACCGCCGACGACGCGCGCCAGGTAGGCGATCGCCACGACCGAGGCGAGGGCGCCGACGACCGCGGTGACGCGGGTGTCGCCGCGGACCTCGACCGCCGTCTCGGTGCGCTCCTGCAGGTCCGTGCTGTAGCTGCTCACATCTCCCCCTGGAGGGTCGCGATCACGGCATCGATCTCATCGGGCTTGATGAGCACGTCGCGCGCCTTGGACCCCTCGCTGGGACCGACGACGCCCCGGCTCTCGAGGATGTCCATCAGCCGGCCCGCCTTGGCGAAGCCGACGCGGAGCTTGCGCTGCAGCATCGAGGTGGAGCCGAACTGCGTCGACACGACCAGCTCGATCGCCTGGACCACCAGGTCCATGTCGTCGCCGATGTCGTCGTCGAGCTCGCGCTTGCTCTGGGCCGGGGCGGTGACGTCCTCGCGGTAGGACGGCTCGAGCTGGGTCTTGCAGTGGTTGACGACCTGGTGGATCTCGGCCTCGGTCACCCAGGATCCCTGCACGCGCACCGGCTTCGAGGCGCCCATCGGCAGGAACAGACCGTCACCCTGCCCGACCAGCTTCTCGGCGCCGGGCTGGTCGAGGATGACCCGGCTGTCGGCGAGGCTCGAGGTCGCGAACGCCAGCCGCGACGGCACGTTGGCCTTGATCAGACCGGTCACGACGTCGACCGACGGCCGCTGCGTCGCGAGCACCAGGTGGATGCCCGCCGCCCGCGCGAGCTGGGTGATCCGGACGACGGCGTCCTCGACGTCGCGCGGGGCGACCATCATCAGGTCGGCGAGCTCGTCGACGACGACCAGCAGGTAGGGGTACGGCGTGAGCTCGCGCTCGCTGCCCGGCGGCACGGTGACCTTGCCGGCCCGCACCGCCTTGTTGAAGTCGTCGATGTGACGGAAGCCGAAGTTGGCCAGGTCGTCGTAGCGCATGTCCATCTCGCGCACGACCCACGCCAGCGCCTCGGCGGCCTTCTTGGGGTTGGTGATGATCGGCGTGATCAGGTGCGGGACGCCCTCGTAGGCGTTCAGCTCGACCCGCTTGGGGTCGACCATGATCATCCGCACCTCGTCGGGCGTGGAGCGCATCAGGATCGAGATGATCATCGAGTTGATGAACGACGACTTGCCCGAGCCGGTGGCGCCGGCGACCAGCAGGTGCGGCATCTTGGCGAGGTTGGCGACCACGAACCCGCCCTCGACGTCCTTGCCGAGCCCGGCCACCATCGGGTGGTGGTCGGCGCGGGCCGTCCCCGACCGGAGCACGTCGCCGAGGGAGACGATCTCCTTGTCGGTGTTGGGGATCTCGATGCCGATCGCGGACTTGCCCGGGATCGGGCTGAGGATGCGCACGTCGGCGCTGGCGACGGCGTACGCGATGTTCTTCGACAGCGCGGTGACCTTCTCCACCTTCACGGCGGGGCCGAGCTCCACCTCGTAGCGGGTGACGGTCGGGCCCCGGGTGTAGCCGGTGACCTGCGCGTCGATGCCGAACTCCTCCATCACCTGGGTGAGCCGGTCCACGACCGCGTCGCTGGCCTTGGAGCGCGGCTTGTGCGGCGAGCCGGGCTTGAGCACCTCGTTGGCCGGCAGCGAGTAGGCGATGTCGCCGGAGAGCGCCAGCTGCTCCACCCGCGGCGGCAGCGGGCTGTGCGGAGGCGGCTCGAGCTCGCGGTGGTCGACCTTGTCGAGACCGGTCTCCACGGCGTCCGGGGCGACGGCCTCGACCGGGTCGGGCGCGAAGATGTCGAGCCCGTCGTCGGTGGTCTCCAGGTTCTTCTTGCGCTTGCGCAGCTCACGGTCGGAGAGGACCGGGCTGTCGTACGCCGGGTTGCCCATGTCGGGGTCGACCTCGTCGGCCGCGGCGCCGCGCCGGCGGCGCGGGCGGGTCGCCGCCATCGCCTGGGTGGCATCGGGGTCCCCCTGCTCGACGGGGGCGCGGCCGAGCAGCCGGTCGCGGGCGTGGGCCAGCTTGACCGGCACCTGGTAGAGCGGCGTCGCGGTGATGATCAGGACGCCGAAGAACGCCAGCAGCGCGAGCAGCGGCACGACGACGTACTCGGAGCGGAGCAGGTCGAGCAGCAGGCTGGCGACGACGTACCCCACGGCCCCGCCGGCGGTGCGCAGGTCGGAGGTGTCGCCGATGTCGGGCTGCGGGTTGCCGGCCGCGATCTGGACGATGCCGAGGAGGCCGAAGCCGAGCAGCGACCAGCCGACGACCTGGCGGCCGACCGGACCGTGCTGCGAGGGGTCGCGCATGGTGCGCCAGCCGATGAACAGCAGCACGAGGGGGACGAGGAAGCCGACCTTGCCGACCGACCCCTCGACGATGGTGCGGGTCGCGTCCATGACCGACCCGGGCAGCTGCCACCACACGGCCGCGGCGACGACGACCGCGGAGCCGAAGAGGGCGAGTCCGATGCCATCACGACGGTGCTCGGGCTCCAGGTCGCGGGCGGTGTGCCCGATGCTGCGGGCGACCGCTCCCACGCCGTGCGCGACGGCGAGCCAGACGGCGGCGACCCCGCGGAACAGCATCGCGAAGAACCGCGACACCGGCCCCGGGCCGTTGCGCACCGCCCGCGGCGCCGGACGGCGCGACGCTGGCTTGCGGGCCGGCTTCTTCTTCGGGGCAGGCTTGCGCTTCGGGCTGGTACTCCGGGATCGGGTGCTGGTGCCCCCTCGGCCGGTGCTCCGCGACGTCGTCGCGGTCCTGGTCGAGGACGTGCTCCTGCTCCGCGACCCCGGCGGGGAAGACGTACGGGTCGCCATGCGTACCACCCTACGCAGCAGCCACTCCCGTCACACGCATCACAGGGGTGCGTGTCGGGGCCGGGTGGATGAATCCCCGGCTGACCGGGGAGACCTGACGTTGTCGGGGGTTGCAACCCCTGACAACGTCATGAACTCCCTGACCGGGTGGATGAATCCCCGGCTGACCGGGGATTCATCCCACGCCCCAGCCGTCACGCCTCGATGACCACCGGGATGATCATCGGGCGGCGGCGGTGGGTGTTGCTGACCCAGCGGCCGACGATCCGGCGCACCGCCTGCTGCAGCTGGTAGCTGTCGGTGCTGCCCTCCGCGATCAGCGCGTCGAGGGCGTCGCAGATCGGGTCCTTCAGCTCGTCGAAGACCGAGTCGTCCTCGGCGAACCCGCGGGCGTGGATCTCGGGACCGGCCGACACCTTGCCGCTGACCGAGTCGACGACCACGATCACCGAGATGAAGCCCTCCTCGCCGAGGATGCGGCGGTCCTTGAGGTCGGACTCGGTGATGTCGCCGACCGAGGAGCCGTCGACGAAGACGTAGCCGCAGTCGACCTTGCCGGCGATCGACGCGACGCCGTCCACCAGGTCGACCACCACGCCGTCCTCGGCGACGACGACGTTCTCGACCCCGGTGGCCCGCGCCAGCTCGCCGTTGGCGAGCATGTGCCGCATCTCGCCGTGCACCGGCAGGACGTTGCGCGGCTGCACGACGTTGTAGCAGTAGAGGAGCTCGCCGGCGCTGGCGTGGCCGGAGACGTGCACGAGCGCGTTGCCCTTGTGGACCACGCGGGCACCCCAGCGCGCCAGGCCGTTGATGACCCGGTAGACCGCGTTCTCGTTGCCCGGGATCAGGCTCGAGGCGAGCAGCACGGTGTCGCCGGACTCGATGTGCACGAAGTTGTGGTTGCGCTGCGCGATCCGCGACAGCGCGCTCATCGGCTCGCCCTGCGACCCGGTCGAGATCAGCACCTGGCGGTCGACGGGCAGGTCCGCGAGGTCCTTGGCGTCGACCAGGACGCCGGGCGGGACCCGCAGGTAGCCGAGGTCGCGGGCGATGCCCATGTTGCGGACCATCGAGCGGCCGACGTACGCCACCTGGCGCTCGTGGGCGTACGCCGCGTCGAGCACCTGCTGCACTCGGTGCACGTGCGACGCGAAGCAGGCGACGATGATCCGGCGCTCGGAGTCGCGGAAGACCTGGTCGATGACCGGCGTGATCGACTTCTCCGCCGGCGTGAAGCCCGGCGTCTCGGCGTTGGTGGAGTCGGTGAGGAAGAGGTCGACCCCCTCCTCCCCCAGCCGGGCGAACGCGCGCAGGTCGGTGATGCGGCGGTCCAGCGGCAGCTGGTCCATCTTGAAGTCGCCGGTGTGCAGCACCATCCCGGCGCCGGTGCGGATCGCGACGGCCAGCGCGTCGGGGATGGAGTGGTTGACCGCGACGAACTCGAGGTCGAACGGGCCGAACCGGATCCGGTCGCCCTCCTTGACCTCGTGGTGGACGGTCTCCTTGAGCCGGTGCTCGCGCAGCTTGCTGCCGAGCAGGGCCAGCGTCAGCTTGGAGCCGACGAGGGGGATGTCCTGCCGCTCGCGCAGGAGGTACGGCGTCGCGCCGATGTGGTCCTCGTGCCCGTGGGTCAGCACCAGCGCCTCGATGTCGTCGAGGCGGTCGCGGATGGAGGACCAGTCCGGGAGGATCAGGTCGACGCCGGGGTGGTGGTCCTCGGGGAACAGCACCCCGCAGTCGACCAGCAGCAACCGGCCGGCGTGCTCGAAGGCGGTCATGTTGCGGCCGACCTCGCCGAGGCCGCCGAAGGGGATGACTCGGAGCCCTCCCTCCGGCAGGTCTGCCGGTGCGGAGAGCTCGGGGTGTGGGTGGCTCATCTAGCTCCTTACAGGAGGCCGGAGGCAGCGAGCCCCTCACGCAGGGCTGCCACCTCGTCATCGGTCAGCGGCACGAGTGGGCCGCGCACGTTGCGGTTGTCGAGCACGCCGAGCAGCTGGAGTGCTGCCTTGGCGGTGGTGGCGCCGTAGTTGGGCACGCCCATCACGGCGTGGATGGCGGGCAGCAGGCTGCCGAAGATCTCCAGGGCGCGCACGTGGTCGCCGGCCCAGAAGGCCTCGGCCATCGCCCGGGTCTGGTCCCCTGCGGCGTGGCCGACGACGGAGACGAACCCGACGGCGCCGTGGGCCAGCCACCCGAGGTTGCTGGCGTCGTCGCCGGAGTAGACGGCGTAGCCCAGCCGGGTGAGCTCGACGCCGCGCGCGAAGTCGCCGACCGCGTCCTTGACGGCGACCACCGGCTCCCAGCCGATCGCCTGCTCGTAGGTCTCCATCGCGATCTGCGTACCGGTGCGGCCGGGGACGTCGTACAGCATCACGGGGACGTCGGTGGCCTCGACGACCGAGCGGAAGTGGTGGAGGACGCCGGCCTGCCCGGGCTTGTTGTAGTAGGGCGTGACGAGCAGCAGCCCGTCGACGCCGATCTTCGCGGCCTGCTCGGCGAGCTCGACGGAGTGGGCCGTGGAGTTGGTCCCGACCCCGGCGACGATCGACGCGCGGTCGCCGACCGCGTCCTTGACGGCGGCGAGGATCGCGCCGTCCTCCTCGGTCGTGGTCGTCGGCGACTCCCCGGTGGTGCCCGACACCACGACGCCGTCGTGGCCGTGCTCCACGAGGTGGGTGGCGATCCGGGCGGTGCCCTCGAGGTCGACCGAGCCGTCGTCGTGGAACGCGGTGGCCATCGCCGTCAGGACGTGGCCGAACGGAGCGGCGGGCGCGGACGTCATGTGCCCAGGCTATCGCTCACAGGTGTGGCATCACGTCACGGGCGATGAGCCGGAGGTGGTCGAGGTCGGCGAGGTCGAGGACCTGGAGGTAGATCCGCTCGGCCCCGAGGTCGCCGTACCGCCGGATCTTCTCGACGGCCTCCTCGGGCGTGCCGGCGACGCCGTTCTCGCGCAGCTCGTCCTTCTCCCGGCCGATCGCCGCCGCCCGGCGTCCGACCTCCGCCTCGTCCGCGCCGACGCAGACGACCAGCGCGTTGGACCAGGCCATCGAGCCCGGCTCACGACCGCTCCGCTCGCAGGCCTCGCGGACCCGGGCGAACTGCACCCGGGTGTCCTCCACGCTGGAGAACGGCATGTTGAACTCGTCGGCGAAGCGGGCGGCGAGCTCCGGCGTACGCCGCTTGCCGTGCCCGCCGACCAGGACCGGGATCCGCTCCTGGGTGGGCTTGGGCAGGGCCGGGCTGTCGGTGACGGTGTAGTGGGCGCCCTCGTGGGTGAACCGCTTCCCCGGCGGGGTCGACCAGAGCCCGGTGACGATCGCGAGCTGCTCCTCGAGCCGGTCGAAGCGCTCACCGGCGTCCGGGAACGGGATGCCGTAGGCGCTGTGCTCCTGGGTGAACCAGCCGGCGCCGAGGCCGAGCTCGACCCGGCCGCCGCTCATCTGGTCGACGTTCGCGACGCTGATCGCCAGCGGGCCGGGGAGCCGGAACGTCGCGCTGGTCATCAGCGTGCCGAGCCGGATCGCCCTGGTCTCGCGGGCGATCCCGGCCAGCGTGACCCAGGCGTCGCTCGGGCCGGGCAGCCCCTCGGTCCCCATGCCGAGGTAGTGGTCGGAGCGGAAGAACGCCCCGAAGCCGAGCGCCTCGGCCTCCTGCGCCACGGCGACCAGGTCGTCGTAGGTGGCTCCCTGCTGGGGTTCGGTGAAGACGCGCAGCTCCATGCGCCTCACGCTACGTGGTCGGCCGCAGCGGTCAGTCGTCGTCCTCCTCGACCAGCCACTCCTTGGCGTCGTCCACGTCGTCGTCGAAGACCCTGACCTTGCCCGGCATCATCCAGCCGAACGCCTTGACCGCGTTCTCGAGCCAGTCCTCGTCGGTGACGATCGCGCAGCGCTTCCACCCGCGCAGGTTGCCGGCCCAGAGCTTCGTGTCCGCCCACATGGCGCCCGGCGAGTACGACGTCCCCTCGGGCAGCACGTAGAGCAGCCGCACCTCACCGGCCTCGAGCGCCGTCCTCACCGCCGGCACGAGGACGGCCTGGTAGTCCTCGTCGGTGACCTTGCCGCTCGCGCGGAAGCCGATCGTGCCGGCCGGCATGTCCTCGATGATCTCGATCATCGGGCCACGATACGACTCCTGCCGCCCCGGCGGATCCCCCGGAGCGGGCGACCGCTCGCTGTCACAGCCGCGAGCGCCGCAGCCAGGTCACCCGCTCGTAGCCCTCGAACGGCTCCCGGTCGACGACCTCCCACTGCGCGGGGTCGATCTCGGGGTAGAAGGCGTCACCCTCGGGCTCCAGCGGGATCTCGCTGATGATCTGCTCGCTCGCCAGGGGCATCGCCTCGGCGTAGACCTGCGCGCCCCCGACGACGATCACCTCGCCGGGCAGCAGCGCCGCGCGGGCGAGGGCGTCGAGGAACGAGTGGGCGACCAGGACCCCCTCGGCCGACCACTCCCGGTCGCGGGTGAGCACGATCGTGGTGCGGCCGGGCAGCGGCCGGCCGATCGACTCGTACGTCGTCCTCCCCATCACGAGGATCTCGCCCATCGTCAGGCGCTTGAACTCCGCCTGCTCGCCCGGCACCCGCCACGGGATGTCCGGGCCGTTGCCGATCACCCGGTTGCGGGCGACGGCCGCGACCATGACGACGCGCTTGCTCACTCCGCGGACCTTGCCGAGGTCATACCGCGATCGGCGCCTTGATGCCCGGGTGCGGGTCGTAGCCCTCGACCGCGATGTGCTCGAGGTCGAAGGCGTCGAGCTCGGTCACCGACGGGTCGAGCACCAGGCGCGGCAGCGGCCGCGGCTCGCGGGTCAGCTGGAGGCGCGCCTGGTCGAGGTGGTTGAGGTAGAGGTGGGCGTCGCCCAGGGTGTGCACGAAGTCGCCGACCTCGAGGCCGGTCACCTGCGCGACCATGTGGGTGAGCAGGGCGTAGGAGGCGATGTTGAACGGCACGCCGAGGAAGACGTCGGCCGAGCGCTGGTAGAGCTGGCAGGAGAGCCGGCCGGGGCCGGACTCCTGGGGCGCGACGTAGAACTGGAACATCGTGTGGCACGGCGCCAGCGCCATGTCCGGGATGTCGGCGACGTTCCAGGCCGACACGATGTGGCGCCGCGAGTCCGGGTTGACGCGGATCTGGTCGACCACCTGTACGATCTGGTCGACGTGTCGGCCGTCGGGGGTCGGCCACGACCGCCACTGGTAGCCGTAGACGGGTCCGAGGTCGCCGTCGTCGTCGGCCCACTCGTCCCAGATCGTGATGCCGCGGTCCTGCAGCCACTTCACGTTGGTGTCGCCGCGCAGGAACCACAGCAGCTCGCCGAAGACCGAGCGGGTGTGGACCTTCTTGGTGGTGACGAGCGGGAAGCCTCCGCCGGTCGAGGGGTCCAGGTCGAAGCGCATCTGGTGGCCGAAGACCGACCGCGTGCCGGTGCCGGTGCGGTCGCTCTTCTCCACGCCCTCGTCGAGGACGCGCTGGAGGAGCTCGAGGTACTGCTGCACGAGGTCGACCCTAGTCGTCAGAGGTCGACAGTCCCGGACACCGTGGTGCGGGTGTCGCCCCCCACCCACACCTCACCCGTCCCACGAGGCCCCACCAGGCTCACGTGCACCCGGCCGGACCGCTGCAGGGCCGTGCCCTGGGCGGCGACGTACGACGACGGCAGCCGGTCGCCCGCGAGCCACTGACCGAGCCCGGCGTTGAGCGATCCGGTCACCGGGTCCTCGGTGATGCCGAGGCCGGGGCAGAACGCCCGCACCTCGACGTCGGCCGGGCCGCCGGCGGCGTGCGGGCCGACGACGCCGATGTCGAGGCCGCCGAACGCCGCCCAGTCGGGCTGCAGCGCCAGCACGGCGTCGGCGTCGGCCAGCAGCACCCCGACCCACCCGGGTCCGTTGTCGACCCAGGCGCTGTCGACGATGTCGGCCCGGTCGATCCCGAGCGCCCGGGCGATCGCCCGCAGGTCGGCGTCGTCGACCGGGCCGGAGCGCACCAGCGGCGGGGCGAGGAAGGAGAGCCGGCCGTCCTGCCGCCGCAGCCGCACCAGCCCGGCGCCGCACTCCTGCACGACCACGTCCTCGGCGCCGGCGGCCGGCACGCCTCCGGCTCCCAGCCACGCGTGCGCGCTGCCGAGCGTGGGGTGCCCGGCGAACGGGAGCTCTCCCCCCGGGGTCCAGATCCGCAGCCGGTAGTCGGCGTCCGGCGTGGTCGGCGGGAGGAGGAAGGTGGTCTCGGACAGGTTGGTCCAGCGGGCGAACGCCGCCATCTGCTCGTCGGTGACGCCTGCGGCGTCGTGCACCACGGCGACCGGGTTGCCACGCAGCGGTTCGGAGGAGAAGACGTCGACCTGGCTGAAGCGCATGGGGTCGACGGTAGCGAGGTCGGGTGGCGAGGTCGGGTGGCGAGGTCAGTCCGCGAAGAACGGCGTGCCGCCCCGGGCCGGGACCGGCGCGACGTCGTGGCAGACCACCGGCTCCAGGTGGTCCCGGCTCGGGCTGCATTGGCGCAGGATCGGCAGGGTGCCCGGGCCGCCGCCGATCGCCGCACCCTGGTCGGCCGCCTTCACGACGAAGTAGTCGACGCCGTCACCGGCCTCGAAGGCCGCGTCGAGCACCCGCTCGTCGGGGGCGATCCCGGTCGGGTGCGGCTCGCCGTCACCGACGTCGTAGAGCAGCGGGGTGTACGCCGTCCCGGGCCCGGTCGAGCCGGGGCGGCGCGTGAGGAGCTGGAAGGCGTCCCCCGAGAGGATCGCGCCGACGCCCGGTCGGCCGAACGCGAGGGAGGCGTAGGAGCGGACGACCCGGATCCGACGTCCGTGCTGGTAGACCTCCGTGTCGTAGCCGACCGCCAGGAGGTCGCGGCCACCGAGTCGAGTCACTCCGGCCCCGCGCTCGGTCGGCAGCCAGACCTGGACGTCCGGGCCGGACTGCGTGAACACGCGGCTCTGGTCGATGGCGACCAGCTCGGTGCCCGCGGAGACGACGCGGGTCGCGACGACGGCGTCGGTGATCGTCGACCAGACCACGATGCGCACCCCGGTCGGCTCCGGGTGCAGCCAGACCACCCACCCGTCACCACCCGACCCGAGCACCGTGGATCCGGGCACCGCCGACCCGACGACCGCGCGCTCGCCGGTGCCGTCGACGATCCCCACGGTGCCGTCCTGGTCCACATAGGCGACGCTCTCCCCGACGGCCGCGGCATCGGTGACATCGGGCAGGTCGACGACCACCGCGCGCAGGTGCAGCCGGCCGGCGGCGTACCAGGCCGTGCCCACCGGGTTGCGCTCGGCGACGACGTGCAGCGGCGGGGTCGGCGGAGCCGCGCTCCGGGTGCTGGCCCAGACGCCGATCCCGGCCACGACGACCAGCGCGGTGGTCACGGTGAGCCCCACCCGCCAGCGGCGCCGACGCCGCTCGCCCACCCGCGCCTCCACCTCGTCGTACGGCGGCGGCCGCACGTCGATGGTCGCGGCCGCCGCGTGGACGGAGTCCTCGGCACGCAGTCGCGGGTCCAGCTCGGCCAGGGCGTCGGCGACGCGGCGGTCGACCGTGCCGAGCGGCACGTCGAGCACGTCGGCGACCTGCACGCGGTCGAGGCCGGCGGCCCGGTCGAGCACGATCGCCTCGCGCACCTCGGCCGTGAGACCGGACAGCTGCCGCTGCAGCAGCTCGCGCAGCCGCTCCGCCTCGGTCGGCTCCTCGGGCACGGGCAGCACCACCGGCCCCACCTCGCCGCGCGGGCGGGCGTCGAGGACCGCGCGGTGGACCTCCACGTCGACGTCCTCGAGCTCGCGCAGGTCTCGCCACGCCTCCCGGCAGCGGGCGAGCCCGGTCAGGCAGGCGTCCTCCGCGACCGGCTGCGGCAGGCCGAGGAGCACCAGCGTGCGCACCAGGGGCGCCCACCGCGCCGCCAGGTAGGCGGTGAAGTCGGCGTCCTGCCCTGACATGAGGACATCCTCGACCCGGAGCGTCAGGCGTGCAGCGACATCGGGCCGTAGACCTGTCGGTCGTGCTCGAAGAGCGTCACGGCGTCCACGCCCTCGGTGGCCAGGTCCGACCAGATCTCGCCCACCCAGGACTCGGCGTCCGCCTGGGAGGCGAAGCGTTGGTCCGCGAGGTCACCGGTCACGGTCACCTCGGCGCCGGTGCCGTCCTCGAGCCGCCACCACCACGGGCGGTCGACGGCCGTCGGCTGCCGGAACGTCGGCGGGTGCTCGGGCAGGTTCATCTCAGGACTCCCGGACGGACGGGTCGAGGAACGGGGGCTTGGTCAGCTGGAACACCTCGCGGCGACCGCGGACGTCGACGCCGACCTCGGCGTCGGGCGCGACGAAGGACGGCACCAGGGCCAGCCCGATGCCCTTGCGCAGCGTCGGCGAGAAGGTGCCCGAGGTCACCTCGCCGAGCAGCACGTCGGGGGTGAGGCTGACGCTCATGTGGGGACGCGGGATGCCCCGCCCGGTGGCGACCAGCCCGCGCAGCACCCGCTTCGGTCCCTCCGCGCGCTCGGCGGTGAGCACGTCGCGTCCCCAGAAGGCGTCCTTGGTCCAGCCGACCGCCCAGCCCAGGCGGGCCTCGTTGGGGGTGACGTCGAGCGAGATGTCCTGGCCGTGCAGCGGGTAGCCCATCTCCGTGCGCAGCGTGTCGCGCGCCCCCAGGCCGCACGGCAGGATCCCGAAGGGCTCCCCCGCGGCGAGGATCGCGTCCCACAGCGACCCGGCGACGGCGTTCGGCGCGACCAGCTCGTAGCCGCGCTCACCGGTGTAGCCGGTGCGACACACCACGACGGTCTCTCCCTCGAAGGACGCCTCCTCGAACGACATGTAGTCGTGACCGACCGGCAGCCCGAGTGCCGTGAGGACCTCGTCGGACCGGGTGCCCTGGACCGCCAGCACCGCGTAGTCGCGGTGCCGGTCGGTCACGACCACCCCGTCGGGGGCCTCGACCTGCAGCCGGCGCACGACCTCGGCGGTGTTGGCGGCGTTCGGCACCAGCAGCACCCGGTCGTCGTCGTACAGGTAGGCGATCAGGTCGTCGACGACACCGCCCGTGGCGTCGTCGCAGCACAGGGTGTACTGCGCCTGGCCGGGGCCGATCCGGCGCAGGTCGTTGGTCAGCGTGCGGTTGACGAAGTCGGCCGCGCCGGGGCCCTCCACCGTGGCCTTGCCGAGGTGGCTGACGTCGAAGACGCCGACCGACTCGCGGACCGCGGTGTGCTCCTTGACCACGCCCGTGGGGTACTCGATCGGCATCGCCCAGCCGCCGAACTCGGCGAGCTTGGCGCCGAGGGCCTCGTGCCGGTCGTGGAGGGGTGATTGGAGGAGCTCGGCCATGTGCGCGAACCTATCGCAGCCGCAGACCTTCTATCCTGCCCCCGTGACGTCGTACACGCTGCGCAGCGCCAGTCCTGCCAAGACCCGGTGCGACGCGGTGGTGGTCGGTGTCGTCCAGGGTGCGAAGGGCGCCGAGCTCGCCGACGGCGGCGCCGACGTCGCCAAGGCCTACGGACGCAGGCTGCGCCCGCTCCTGGCCACCCTCGGCGTGACCGGCAAGACCGGCGAGGTCGCGAAGGTCCCGACCGGCGACACCCTGGCCACTCCCCTGCTCGTGCTGGTCGGCCTGGGCAGGATGGCGGACGCGGCCGCGGTACGCCGGGCGGCCGGCGTCGCCGCGCGCTCGGTGACCAACGCGGCGTCGGTGGCGCTGGCGCTGCCCGCCGACGGCCCCGAGCTGGTCCGCGCGGTGACCGAGGGCTACGAGCTGGGTGCGTACACGTTCACGACGTACAAGAAGCCGAGCAAGGACACCGCACCCGCCGACGTCGTCGTGCTCAGCCCGGGTGCCCGGCGCAAGGAGACCCTGACCGCGTTCGAGGAGGCGCGGGTCGTGTCGCGCGCGGTCGCTGCCACCCGCGACTGGGTCAACACGCCTCCCGGCGACCTCACGCCCCCGCTGTTCGCCGACGCGGTCGTCACGGCCCACCGAGCGCTCACCTCGGGCCGCGGTGCGCCGAAGGTGAAGCTCCGCGTGCTGGACGAGAAGGAGCTCGCGGACCTCGGGTGCGGCGGCATCCTCGGCGTCGGGGCCGGCTCCAGCGCACCGCCGCGGCTGGTCGAGCTCAGCTACTCCCCCCGGGGCGCGAAGCACCACCTCGCCCTGGTCGGCAAGGGCATCACCTTCGACTCCGGCGGCCTCACGATCAAGCCGGCGGCGAGCATGAACGAGATGAAGTCGGACATGGCCGGCGCCGCCGCCGTCGTGCAGGCGACGTTCGCGATCGCCGAGCTCGGGCTGCCCGTCCGGGTCAGCACCTACGCGCCCATGGCCGAGAACATGATCTCGGGGTCGGCGACCCGGCCCGGTGACGTGCTGACGATGTACGGCGGCCGCACGGTCGAGGTGCTCAACACCGACGCCGAGGGGCGGCTGGTCCTGGCCGACGCGCTGGTCCGCGCCACCGAGGCGGGCCCGGACACGATCGTCGACGTCGCGACGCTGACCGGCCACATGGTCGTCGCGCTCGGCGACCGGGTGTCCGGCGTGATGGGCTCCGAGGACGTGGTCGCCGAGGTGCTCGCCGCCGCCGCGACCGCCGGCGAGGAGATGTGGCCGATGCCGATCCCCGAGGTGATGCGCGAGCGGATCACCTCCAGCAAGGTGGCCGACCTCGCCCAGCACGACTGGATCCGCTGGGGCGGCGGGCTCTACGCCGCGGCGTTCCTGCGCGAGTTCACCGCCGGCATCCCCTGGGCCCACCTGGACATCGCCGGGCCGTCGTTCAACTCCGGCGGCGCCTGGGGACACGTCACGGCCGGTGGCACCGGGGTGGCTGTCGCCACCCTGGTCGACCACGCCCGCGCCCTCGCGGCCCGCTGACCGCGACCCGACGGCGCGAGTCCGGTCAGGCGTCGCCCATCAGCTTCTTGCGGCGGTTGTAGTCGCGCATCCGCTGCGGGATGCCGACGACGGCGGCGTCGTACGACGGCACCGAGCTGCGGTTGCAGAAGTCGTGCGCCCACTTCACCGACGGCACCCGTCGCCGGGTCCACTCCCCGTCGTGGGCGACGAGCAGCAGCGTCACGTCGCTGACCGCGGTGCGCGGCTCGACGAACCCCTCGACCCCGGCGCGGGCGGCGAGCCAGCTCTGCAGGTGCTCGACGTCGGTCGCGTCGGAGGCGCGCACGCTGGTCGAGCCGGTCCGATAGCCGTCACCCGACGGCTTGCGCATCTTCGGCCCACCGCGGAACCGGTCCATCCATCCCATGGCTCCAGTGTGCCAAGTCCTGCTACTCGCAGGTACCGAACCCGTGCCGTGGACACGTTGAGCAGAAGTGCAAGGATGGCCCCGTGGCCGAACCCGACTTCGACGTGCTCATCCTCGGTGCGGGCTCAGGCGGCTACGCATGCGCGCTCCGCGCGGCCCAGCTGGGCCTGTCGGTCGGGCTGGTCGAGAAGGGCAACCTGGGGGGCACCTGCCTCCACGTCGGGTGCATCCCGACCAAGGCACTGCTGCATGCCGCCGAGGTTGCCGACCAGACGCGCGACTCCGAGCAGTTCGGCGTCCGGGCCAGCCTCGAGGGCATCGACATGGCCGGCGTCAACGCCTACAAGGACGGGGTCGTCTCGCGCCTGTTCAAGGGGCTCACGGGCCTGGTGAAGGGCCGCGGCATCACGGTGGTCGAGGGGGCCGGGAGGCTGACCGGTCCTCGTGAGGTCACCGTCGACGGCCGGGCCTGGACCGGGCGCCATGTCGTGCTGGCCACCGGCTCCTACGCGCGGACGCTCCCCGGTCTCGAGGTCGACGGCGAGCGGGTGATCACCTCCGAGCACGCGCTGCGGCTCGACCGAGTGCCCGCCTCGGTGATCGTGCTCGGCGGCGGCGTGATCGGCTGCGAGTTCGCCAGCGTGTGGCGATCCTTCGGCGCCGAGGTCACCATCGTCGAGGCGCTCCCCCGCCTGGTCGCCGCCGAGGACGAGGCGTCGTCCAAGGCGCTGGAGCGGGCGTTCCGCAAGCGCAAGATCGCATTCCGCACCGGCACGCCCTTCCAGAGCGTGAAGTCCACGGACACCGGCGTCGCCGTCACCGTCGAGGGCGGTGACGTGCTCGAGGCCGAGCTGCTCCTCGTCGCGGTCGGGCGCGGGCCGGTCACCGAGGGCCTCGGGTACGACGAGCAGGGCGTCGCCATGGAGCGCGGGTTCGTGCTCGCCGACGACCGCTGCCGCACGAGCGTCAAGGGCGTCTACGCCGTCGGCGACATCGTCCCGGGCCTGCAGCTGGCCCACCGCGGGTTCCAGCAGGGCATCTTCGTCGCCGAGGACATCGCCGGGCTCGACCCGACGCCGGTCGACGAGGCCGGCATCCCGCGCGTCACCTACTCCCACCCGGAGGTCGCCTCGGTCGGCCTCGACGAGGCGACCGCCGCGTCGACGTACGGCGCCGACGGCATCGAGACCGTCACCTACGACCTCGGCGGCAACGGCAAGAGCCAGATCCTCAAGACCCAGGGCTTCGTGAAGCTGGTCCGTCGCAAGGACGGCCCCGTCGTCGGTGTCCACCTGGTGGGCGACCGCGTCGGGGAGCTCATCGGCGAGGCGCAGCTGATCTACAACTGGGAGGGGTACCCCGAGGACGTGGCACCGTTGGTCCACGCCCATCCCACCCAGAACGAGGCCCTCGGCGAGGCGCACCTCGCGCTCGCCGGCAAGCCGTTGCACGCTCACTCCTGAACGACGCTCCACCCCACTAACGAAGGAAGTCCATGGCCACCGAAGTCAACCTCCCGGCGCTCGGCGAGTCCGTCACCGAGGGCACCGTCACCCGCTGGCTCAAGCAGGTCGGCGACTCCGTGGCCGTCGACGAGCCGCTGCTGGAGGTCTCCACCGACAAGGTCGACACCGAGATCCCGTCGCCCGTCGCCGGCACGCTGCTGGAGATCAAGGCCAACGAGGACGACACGGTCGAGGTCGGCGCGGTGCTCGCCGTGATCGGCGACGAGGGCGAGTCCACCGGTGGTGACGGCGCGCAGGAGCAGTCGGAGCCGGAGCCCGAGCCGGAGGCCGAGCCGGAGCCGGAAGCCGAGCCGGAGCCCGAGGAGCAGCAGGCCCAGGAGCCCGCGGCCGCCGAGGAACCCGCTCCTGCCGCCGAGGAGGCCGAGAAGCCGGCCGCTGAGGCCAAGCCCGCGGCGGGCGACGGCACCGCGGTGACGCTGCCCGCGCTGGGCGAGTCGGTCACCGAGGGCACCGTGACGCGCTGGCTCAAGCAGGTCGGTGACGACGTCGCGGTCGACGAGCCGCTGCTGGAGGTCTCCACCGACAAGGTCGACACCGAGATCCCCTCGCCGGTCGCCGGCACGCTGCTGGAGATCAAGGTCCAGGAGGACGAGACCGTCGAGGTCGGCGCCGAGCTGGCCGTGATCGGCTCCGGCGACGCCGCCCCGGCGGCCCCGGCAGCGGAGGAGAAGCAGCCGGAGCCGGAGCCGGAGCCAGAGCCCGAGCCGGAGCCCGAGCCGGAGCCGGAGCCCGCGAAGCAGGAGTCGACGCCGCCCCCGGCGTCGGCGCCCGAGGCGGCGCCGGTGACCCCGGCCGCCGAGACCTCGTCGGCTGCTGCCGCCCCGGCCGGTGGTGGCGAGGACGGCCCGGGCTACGTCACCCCGCTGGTGCGCAAGATGGCCGCCCAGCACGGGGTCGACCTGGCCACGGTCACCGGCACCGGCGTCGGCGGTCGGATCCGCAAGCAGGACGTGCTCGACGCCGCGGCCAAGGCCCAGCAGGCCCAGCAGCCGGCCGCCCAGCCGGCCGCGGGCGCGCCCGCGGCCTCGGCGCCGGCTCCCGCCGCGACGCCGTCGCCGCTGCGCGGCCAGACCGAGAAGCTGTCGCGGCTGCGCAAGATCATCGCGACCCGGATGGTCGAGTCGCTGCAGACCTCGGCGCAGCTCACGCAGGTGATGGAGGTCGACGTCACCAACATCGCCCGCCTGCGCGAGGCCGCCAAGGACGAGTTCCTGGCGCGTGAGGGCGTGAAGCTGACGTACCTGCCGTTCTTCGCCAAGGCCGCCATCGACGCGCTCAAGGTGCACCCGTCGCTCAACGCGACGATCGACACCGAGGCGGGCGAGGTCACCTACTTCGACCGCGAGCACCTCGCGATCGCCGTGGACACCGAGAAGGGCCTGCTCACGCCGGTCATCAAGGACGCGGGCGACCTCTCGGTGGCCGGGCTGGCGAAGAAGATCGCCGACGTGGCCGGTCGCACCCGCACGAACAAGATCGGCCCCGACGAGCTGTCCGGCGGCACCTTCACGATCACGAACCTCGGCAGCTTCGGCGCCCTGTTCGACACCCCGATCATCAACAAGCCGCAGGTCGCGATCCTCGGCCCGGGCGCGGTCGTCAAGCGCCCGGTCGTCATCGACGACCCGAACCTCGGCGAGACGATCGCGGTGCGCTACATGGTCTACCTGTCGCTGACCTACGACCACCAGCTGGTCGACGGCGCCGACGCCGGCCGGTTCCTGCGCGACGTCAAGCAGCGCCTGGAGTCCGGCCAGTTCGAGGTCTGAGCCGTCGCGAGTCCGCGGGACGTCATACGACCTGGTCGCCCAGACAGCCACCCCGTATGACGTCCCGGGGGCCGGCGCGGGACGTCATCCGACCCGGCCGCCCAGACAGCCACCCCGCATGACGTCCCCCGGGCCGGCGCGGGACGACGCTCCTATGGTTCGTCAAGTGGTGATGGGGCGGTTTTCGAGTAGGCGGTAGAGGTCTCTGGCGATGTAGCGCTTGAGGCATCGTTTGATCTCTCGTGGTGTCTTGCCTTCGGTGGTGCGGCGAGCGACGTAGTCGCGGGTGTCCTGGTCGTAGCGGATGCGTGAGAGCGCGATGGTGTGCAGGGCCCTGTTGAGTTGGCGGTCGCCGTAGCGGTTGAGCCGGTGTCGGGTGGTGATCTTGCCGCTGTTGGCCTTGATGGGGGCGACGCCGGCGAGCTTGGCGAACGCGGCTTCGGAGTGGATGCGACCGGGGTGGGACCAGGCGCACAGGACGGTCGCGGCCACGATGGGTCCGATGCCGGGCTGCGCGAGCAGGTCGGGTCGCCACCGGCCGACGATGGTCTTGATCGCCTTCTGATGGTCGGCGGCCTCCTGGGCGAGGGCCTGGGCGCGGCGGGCCAGGGACCGCAGGGCGGTGACCGTGGTGGTGGTCTCGGTGTCCCAGGAGGCGTGGGTTCGCAGGGCAGCGGCAGTCTTGATCATCGCGGGCAGCTGTTGGCCACGGAACCGGTCACGGATCTGCTCGGGGGCAGCGATGACCAGGCTGAACACCTGCCGCTGTGCGTCGGTGCCGGCCTGGACCGCGGAGCGTCGTGCAGCCAGCAGCACCGATAGGGCTTGGCGTTCCCCGCCCTGGCGCGGGGTGCCCCACCGGGGTCGCGCGAGCGCCTCGCGGGCAGCACGGACCGCGTCGAGGGGGTCGGACTTCTCCCCGTTGCGGCGTTGGGCCCGCTCGGGACGGTCGAGCTCGATGACCAGCTCCTCACCGCGAGCCAGGTGGTGGGCCAGGCCCGCGCCGTGACAGCCGGTGCCCTCGATCGCCCAGGCGCGCAGCACCGCGTGTTGGTCAGCGAACTCCACCAGCTGGGCGTAGCCCTCGGCGTTGGCTTCGACGGTGATCTCGTCGAGCACCCCACCGGTGCGGACGTCGATGGCGGCCGCGGCGTGGGTGTCGACGTGGGTGTCGACGCCGATCACGACGTCGACCAGATCACTTAGATCGGTCAGACTGGTCATGCGTTCCTCCTTGCCTGGGAGTGGATGTGGATCCGGTCCGGGCGGAGAAATCGGCAGGACTGTGATGAGACACGACGGGTGGGTCAACACCCGACGGTCAAGCTCCTGATCAGGCCAGCTACTCCGACCCGGGCCGGGGCCGAGGACCACGAGCGGACAAGTCGCCCCAAGGGCACGAAGCCAGTCATCCGACGGGTCACACCCGCAGCCCTCGACCCACAGCCCAGCACCATCAGGCTGCCAACGGAATCCTCACAGTCATCCGACCTGGTCGCCCAGACAGCCACCCCGTATGACGTCCCCAGAGCAGGCACCCCGAGGAGGCGGTCGGCTGGGGTCGGTCTGAGAGGCTGGGCCCATGCCGCTGAACGTCGTGATCGCCGGGGCGTCCGGGTTCCTGGGGACCCACCTGTCCGAGGAGCTGCGCCGGCGCGGCCACACCGTGGTGGCGCTGGTACGCCGACCGGCCGCCGGCGCCGGGGAGTCCAGCTGGGACCCCTACGCCGGGGTCTACGACCGTGAGGTCGTCGGGGCCGCCGACGTGGTGGTCAACCTGGCGGGCGCGCCGACGGCCGGCAACCCACACTCCGGGAAGTGGGCCCGGGAGCTGCGCGAGAGCCGGGTCACCACCACCCGGGTGCTCGCCCAGGCGATCGCGGACGCCGAGCGGACGCCGGCCTACCTCGCCGGCAACGGCATCTCCTGGTACGGCGACCGCGGCGCCGAGGTCCTGACCGAGGACTCGGCCGCCGGTGACGGTGGCCTGCTCACCGACGTCTCCCACGAGTGGCAGGACGCGGCTACGGCGGCCGTCGACGCGGGCGCCCGGGTGGCGTTCCTGCGCACCGCGCCGGTGATGGACCGCCGCGCCGCGCCGCTCAAGCAGCTGCGGCTGCTGTTCCGGCTCGGCCTCGGGACGCGGCTGGGTGACGGTCGACAGTTCATGCCGATGATCTCGCTGCACGACTGGGTCGGCGGCGTCGTCCACCTCGCCGAGCACGACGACGTGAGCGGCCCGGTCAACCTGTGCTGCCCCGAGACCCCGACGAACGCCGAGTTCACCGCGGCGCTGGCCCGCGCGGTCGGCCGCAAGGCGTTCCTCGCCGCGCCCGCCTTCGCGGTCCGCACCGGCGCCGGCGAGCTCTCCTCGGAGGTGCTGGGCTCGGTCAACGCCCGGCCCGCCGTGCTCGAGGGAGCCGGCTATACCTTCCGCGACGCCACCGTGCACGAGGTGGTCAGGGCGGCGTTGAGCTGACCACCCGCCACTCCCCCGCGGTCCGCCGCAGCACGACGCGGTGCCGGCTCGGCCGGTCGACCGGCAGGGCCACCCGGCCCGGCACGGTGACGCCGCCGACGAGACGGTCGGTCACGTCGAGCACCAGCCGCGCCGGCGTGTGACGTCCGCGCGGCCGGCCGCCGAGCCGGGCGTGTAGAGCGACCGCAGCCCGGCGACGTCACCGGCCGACCACGCGGCCGCTCGCTGCTCGTCCCAGGCGTCGAGCACCTCGACCGGGGTGAGGGCGAGCGCAGTGGGCAGCAGCAGCGGGAGGAGGACCACCCCCACCTCGTACCCCGTTCCGCGGGTCGTCCCGCCGGTCGTCCACAGGCCTGGGAGACTGACCGGGTGCTGAGCCGCCGCGCGCTCCTCCTCGGGGGCACCGCCGCCGGTGCCGCGGTCGTCGCCGGCGCCGCGTACGGCGTCGAGCAGGGTGCACTGCCCGGCCGGCCCTGGCTCCAGTCGACCCTGCACCTCAACGGCGCCGCGGGACAGGTCCCCGACGTCGTCCCCGGACGGGTCGACTCGGGCAGCTTCGTCTCGACCGCGCGGCTCGGCGCGGAGACCGGGTGGTGCCTGATCCACCCGCCCGGCGACCACGCCGTGCGCGACCTGCCGCTGGTCGTCGCCCTCCACGGCCTCGGCGAGGACCACACCTCGCTGCTCGGCCCGTCCTTCGGGCTGGACCGGTTCCTCGCCGCGGCGGTCCGGGACGGCGTCCCGCCGTTCCTGATCGCGGCGGCCGACGGCGGCAGGTCCTACTGGCACCCGCGACCCGACGGCGAGGACGCCTCGGCGATGGTCACCGACGAGCTGCTCCCCCTCCTGCAGCAGCGTGGCGTCGACACCCGGCGGGTCGGGCTGATCGGCTGGTCGATGGGCGGGTACGGCGCGCTGCGGCTCGCCGGACTCCTCGGCCCGGCGCGCGTCCCCGCGGTCGTGGCCTCGAGCCCAGCGATCTGGAGCGACCCGGCCGACGCGTCGCGCTCGGGCTTCTCCGGGCCGGAGGAGTACGAGCGCTACCGCGTCGTCGGCCACGAGGACGACCTCGTCGGCATCCCGGTGCGCGTCGACATCGGGACCGGCGACCCGTTCTACCGCGACGTCCAGGACTACGTCCGCTCGCTGGAGGACACCGGCGTCGACGTCACGAGCACGTTCGAGCCGGGCGCGCACGACCCGGCGTACTGGCGCCGCATGCTGGCTGCGCAGCTCGCGTTCCTCGGCCGCCACGTAGGCTCGGGGTCGTGAGGTTCGAGGACGCCGGTCTGGTCGACTACCGCGCCGCGTGGGACCTGCAGCGCGACGTGCACGCCCAGGTCGTCGCCGGCGAGCGCCCCGACACGGTGCTGCTGCTCGAGCACCCGGCGGTCTTCACCGCGGGCAAGCGCACCGAGCCGCACGAGCGCCCGGCCGACCCCGGCGGCGCGGAGGTCATCGACGTCGACAGGGGCGGCAAGATCACCTTCCACGGCCCCGGGCAGCTGGTCGGCTACCCGATCCTCACGCTGCCCGACCACGTCAAGGTCGTCGACTACGTGCGCCGGGTCGAGGAGGCGCTGATCCGCGCGTGCGCCGACCTCGGCGTCGTCACCGCCCGGGTGCCGGGTCGCAGCGGCGTGTGGCTGCGCGCCGACGACCACGGCCCCGAGCGCAAGATCGCCGCCCTCGGCATCCGGGTCAGCCGGGGCGTCACCATGCACGGCTTCGCGCTCAACTGCGACGTGGACCTCGCCTGGTACGACCGGTTCGTCCCCTGCGGCATCGCCGACGCGGGCGTCACGTCCCTGAGCCGCGAGCTCGGCCGCGACGTCACCGTGGCCGAGGCGACGCCGTACGTCGAGGAGCAGCTGCGCCGCTACCTCGACTGGACCCCCTACGACGCGACCCCCGACTACGACCCGCGCCCCGACCCCGCGCGCCATCCCCGGATCGAGCTCCTCACGCCGTAGCCTCTCGCCGGTGACTGAGCTCGTCATCGAGACCTCGGGGCTTCGCAAGGAGTTCAGCAGTCGCCGCGGACGCCGGGTCGCGGTCGACCGGCTCGACCTCGCGGTGCCCGCCGGCGGCGTCCACGGCTTCCTCGGGCCCAACGGTTCGGGCAAGACCACGACGATCCGGATGCTCCTCGGGCTGGCCCGGGCGACCGCCGGGGAGATGCGGCTCTTCGGTGAGCCCGTGCCCGCCCGGCTCCCGGCCGTCCTCGACCGGATCGGTGCGGTCGTGGAGAGCCCGAAGTTCTCCCCGAACTTCACCGGCCGCCAGAACCTCCTGCTGCTCTCCCGGTCCATCGGCGTGCCGGCGTCCCGGGTCGACGCCGCGGTGGAGACCGTCGGCCTCACCGGGCGCGACCGCGACCGCTACAAGGCCTACTCGCTGGGCATGAAGCAGCGCCTCGCGATCGCGGCGACCCTGCTGAAGGAGCCCGAGCTGCTCATCCTCGACGAGCCGACCAACGGCCTGGACCCGGCCGGCATCCGCGAGATCCGCGAGACCGTCCGCGGGCTCGGCGAGTCCGGGGTGACCGTGCTGCTCAGCTCCCACATCCTGGCCGAGGTCCAGCAGGTGTGCACCTCCGCCACGATCATCGGCCAGGGCCGGCTGCTGGCGTCCGGACCGGTCGACGAGCTGGTCGGGCGGAGCACGGCGTACCGCGTCGGCGCCCCCGACGCCGCGGCGGCCCGGCGGGTGCTCACCGAGGCGGGCTTCGAGGTCGGTGACGGGCTGGTCGTCGAGACCGACACCCCTGCGGCGGTCACCCAGGCCCTCGGTGCCGCCGGCATCTGGCTCACCGAGCTGACGCCGCTGCGCCGGGACCTGGAGTCGGTGTTCCTGGAGCTGACCGCGGGCACCGAGCTGGGAGCCGACCGGTGATCCGGCTGGTCGGGGTCGAGCTGACCCGGCTGCGGTGGCGCCGCGCCGTCCTGGTGCTCCTCCTGCTCGCGGTGGCAGTGCCCGCCCTCATCGCCGCGTCCCGGGTGTGGGCCACCCGGCCGGTGAGCGAGTCCGAGGTCGCGCAGGTCGCCCACGACAACGCGCACGAGATCGCGCAGTGCGCCGAGCACCCGCGCCGGTTCGGCCTGCCCGCCCGCGCCGGTGAGCAGCAGTGCACCGACCGGATCGTCGGCTGGTACACCGGTCGGGAGCAGCTGACCCTCGCCGGCGAGCGCAGCGGCGGCTCGGGCATGGGCGTGGTGGCCGTCCTGACCGCGCTGCTGGTGCTCGCCGCGACGACGTTCGTGGGGCACGACTGGGCGAGCGGGTCGATGAGCAACCAGCTGCTCTTCGAGAGCCGGCGGACGCGGATCTGGGTCGCCAAGGCGGTCGCGGTGACGCTGGTGAGCCTCGTGGTCTCGGCAGTCGTCAGCGCGGCGTACTGGCTGACCCTGTGGGCCGTCGTCCGCTCCCGCGACCTGCCGCTGCGTCCCGGGGCTCTCGGTGACGCCCTGGCCTACGGGTGGCGCGGGGCGGCGTTCGCGACCGCCGCAGCCCTCGGCGGCTACGCCCTGACCATGCTGCTGCGCAGCACCGTCGCGACCGTCGGCGTGCTCTTCGGAGTCGCCGTGGCCGGCGGCATCGTCATCGCCGCCGTCTCCCTCGGCGAGCAGTGGCAGCCGCAGAAGAACGTGTCCGCGATCGTCAAGAACGGCACGACCTACTGGGTCGAGCCGCCGGCCGCCTGCAACGGCGGGGTCGTCCCGGACGGCGTCGACTGCCGCCCGGTGCACGACCTGTCGCTGTGGCACGGGATGGGGTACTACGGGGTCGCGCTCGTGGCCGCAGCAGCAGCGTCGGTGGCGTCCTTCCGGCGGCGGGACGTGCCCTGAGCCGGGCTGGCCCCGCCGCGTAGACTCGGTCCACGTGACGCAAGCCCCCTCCTCCGATGGACGCAAGCTGCTCCGGCTCGAGGTCCGCAACGCCGAGACTCCGATCGAGCGCAAGCCGGAGTGGATCAAGACCCGGGCCAAGATGGGCCCGGAGTACAAGCACCTGCAGGGCCTGGTGAAGTCCGAGGGGCTGCACACGGTGTGCCAGGAGGCGGGCTGTCCCAACATCTTCGAGTGCTGGGAGGACCGGGAGGCGACGTTCCTCATCGGTGGTGACCAGTGCACGCGGCGGTGCGACTTCTGCCAGATCGACACCGGCAAGCCGCAGCCGCTGGATCGTGACGAGCCGCGGCGGGTCGCGGAGTCGGTGCAGACGATGGGGCTGCGCTACGCCACCATCACCGGCGTGGCCCGTGACGACCTGCCCGACGGTGGGGCGTGGCTGTACGCCGAGACGGTGCGCGCGATCCACGAGCTCAACCCGGGGACGGGGGTGGAGAACCTGATCCCGGACTTCAACGGCAAGCCGGACCTGCTGGCCGAGGTGTTCGAGTCGCGTCCGGAGGTGCTGGCTCACAACGTGGAGACGGTGCCGCGGATCTTCAAGCGGATCCGGCCGGCGTTCCGCTACGACCGGTCGCTGGGGGTGCTGACCGCGGCGCGGGACTTCGGGCTGGTCACCAAGTCGAACCTGATCCTGGGCATGGGCGAGACCCGTGAGGAGGTCTCCCAGGCGCTGCGCGACCTGCACGACGCGGGGTGTGAGCTGGTCACCATCACCCAGTACCTGCGGCCCTCGGTGCGCCACCACCCGGTCGAGCGGTGGGTCAAGCCCGAGGAGTTCGTCGAGCTCGCGGCCGAGGCCGAGGAGATCGGGTTCGCGGGCGTGCTGTCCGGCCCGCTCGTGCGTTCGTCGTACCGCGCCGGACGGCTGTACCGTCAGGCCGTGGACGCCCGCGCGGGCGTCGGCCCGGCGGTCGGGCTCGTCGAGAGCTCCTGACCCGCGAGCACAGACCCACACGAGCAGAACGAGGCAGCAGCAGACCATGGCGAAGGACCCCAAGCCCGTCGACCCGGACAAGATGAGCCGGACCGCGCAGTTCGTCGAGACCTTCAAGATGGCCCGGCGCACCGACTCGCGCCTGGTGCCGTGGCTGCTCGGCTCGTTCCTGCTGGGCGCGGCGGCCGGCTTCGCGGTCTTCTGGCTCCTGCTGCCCACCGACGGGGTCATCGGCGTCATCGTGACCGTCGTCAGCGCGCTGCTGCTCGGCATCCTGCTGGCGATGATCGTGTTCGGCCAGCGGGCCCAGAAGGCGGCCTACGCCCAGATGGAGGGCCAGCCCGGTGCGGCCGCGGCAGCGCTGCGGATGCTGCGGCGCGGGTGGAAGACCGACCCGGTCGTGGCGTTCAACAAGCAGCAGGACATCGTGCACCGGGTCGTGGGACCGCCCGGGATCGTGCTGGTCGGCGAGGGCAACCCCAACCGGCTGCGCCAGCTGATGACCAACGAGCACCGCAAGCACGAGCGCGTCGTCGCCGACGTCCCGATCCACGAGGTGGTGTGCGGCAACGGTGAGGGCCAGGTCCCGCTGCCCAAGCTGGTCAAGCACATCCAGAAGCTCGGCAAGGCCGTCAAGCCCGCCGAGATGACCGACATCCTCAACCGGCTCAAGGCGCTGGACGCGAACCGCTCCAACATCCCGCTGCCCAAGGGTCCGGTGCCGACCAGCATGAAGGGCATGCGCCAGAACATGCGGGGTCGCTGACCACCTGCGACCGGTGCGGGGGCACGCCCCCCGGTGGTCGAGCTCGTCGAGACCCCCGCGGGGGTACGCCCCCCGGTGGTCGAGCAGCGAGCGCCAGCGAGCGCCCGTCGAGACCCCGTGACGGACCCACGGCCTCAGCCCCGACGGTCACCGCCCCAGACCGGTACGCGGGTCTCGACGAGCTCGACCAGCGGCTTCAGGCGCTCGGGGTGGATGCCCCCATCGAACCGAAGTCCGGCATCGTCGTGACCTGGTCGGCCGGCGGCGCCTCGATGTCGACGTCCTCGCCCCAGCCGGTCAGCGTCATCTCCATCGAGCCCTTCGCCCCGGGACCGACGGGCAGGTCGTCCATGCGCATCTTGGAGAAGCGGCCCTGGTCGTCCAGCCACACGTCGTACGACAGCGTCTTGGGCATCTGCGAGGTCAGCTCCTTCGGCAGCTGGCTCCCCAGAGCCTGCATGCCCTTCTGGAGGTCGACCGTCATCCGGTAGTGACCCAGGCCGTCCTCGTCGCCGACGTAGACGACCGAGGAGACGCCGTCCTCCATGGCCGTCATCGCCTTCGCGGGGTCGAGCTGGTCCATCATCGTGCCGAGACCCATCGCGGCGAACGGGCCCTTCGGGTCGGAGGGGTCTATCTTCCAGAACTTGCCCTGGGTCAGCTCGCCCATCGACATGTAGAAGATCCCGTCGACGAACCGCACGTCCATGGAGCCGGCGACGCCCGCGCCTGCTGGCAGCTTCATCGTCATCGCCATGCTCGGCGGCGTCGAGGTGTAGTCGACGTCGCCCTGCATGGTCATGGCGCCGCTGGACCCGAGGTCCATCGTCATCTGCGTGTGAGCGGTGGTGCTGGCGTCCAGGCCGTCCTTCACCGTCGCGACGAACTCCTGCGGGTCGACCTGGTCACCCTCGTGCAGGCCGGTCAGGACCGCGGCTGCCGCCGGAGCGGGCTCCTCGGCCTGCGAGCCAGAACCGCCCTCGGAGCCGCACGCGGCCAGTCCGGCGACGAGCAGGGGCGCCGCGGCGAGCGCGGCGAGGGCACGGCGAGCACCGAGAGTTCGCGTCATGCACGCACGCTACCTCGCCGTGCCCAGCCGGCCGTCAGCTCTGGCCGGTCAGCCCGTCCATCGACATGCCGTCGGGCATCTGCATGATGTCCGACTCGGGCGGCGCGGAGATGTCGACGGGCTCGCCCCAGTCCGACATGGCCACGGTCACCGAGCCCAGCTTGCCCATGTCGATCTGGGTCTGGCGCAGCATGCCGTCGCTGTCGGTCCACACGTCGTAGGTGACCAGGCTGGGCAGCTGCGACCCGGCGGACGAGCCGTTCTGGAGGTCCATGAACGCCTTGCTGCGCACCTTCATCGTGTAGTGCTGCAGCGTCTCGCCGTTCACGTCCTCCTCGCCGACGTAGGTGACGTCGTCGATGGAGTCCTTCATCGCGTCCAGACCGGCCCCGGGGTCCAGCTGGTCCATCAGGCCGCCGCTCAGCGGCGAGTTCTTGCCGTTGAGGTCCATCTTCAGCCACTTGCCGTTGCCGAGCTGGGCCATCTGCATGTACATGACGCCGTCGACGATGCGCAGCCCGATCTGCTGGCTGCTGTCCGCCGAGCTCGTCATGGTCACCGACATCTCGGGCGGGTTGGCGCTGTAGTCGACGTCGCCCTCCATCGTCATCGCGTCGGACCCGCCCGTGGTCGTCATCGTCAGGTGGGCGGTCGTCGCGTCCTCGACGCTCCCGAGCACGTCGTCGACGAAGGTCGCGGGGTCGAGGGTCTCCCCCGCGGTGGGTGAGGAGGCGTCGGCCGACGGCGACCCGCTGGACGAGGTGGAGGACCCACCGGACGAGTCCGTCGCGGTCGAGTCGTCGCTGCTGCTGCAGGAGGTCAGCCCGGCGAGGGCGACCAGGACGGCGGCCACGGCCGCGGTCCGGCGTACCGGAAGGGAGCGCATGCCCTCAGGCTAGGGCGCCGGACGGCGGCGCGCCGTGGCCCGAAGGGACCATCACGAGGGCACTTGGTCCCGGGACCTCAGCACGTCGAGCGTGACCGTCGCCGAGCCGGCCACGGTGTCGTGGAGGCCCCGCCGGTCGGGGCGGAAGACCAGCGGCGGGATCACCAGGGCGACCAGCACCGCCCGCGCGAGCGCGCGCAGGGGGTCCACCCGGCCGCCGTCCTCGACCCGGACGACCCGCAGGCGGGTCGCCAGCTTGCCGAAGGAGCCCCCGACCGTGGAGGTCAGCAGCGCCGACTCAAGCACGAAGAGCAGCAGCGTGAACCACTGGTCCGGGCTGCCGGTGGCGAAGTACGACGCCGGCCCGACGAACAGCAGCACGACCGCCAGACACGCCAGCCAGTCGACCACCAGCGCCAGGACGCGGCGTCCCCAGGACGCGGTGTCGTAGGGCAGCGTGGCGAACGTCGGCACGCCCGCAAGCGTAGGCGGCAACGTCACACGACCGGAGGCCGGGCACCTGTTACATCGCGGAAACAAACCGGATACGGTCGAGAAACTGCCCGTGCATACGTTGCGAGCACCGTCGGAGCAGCGTCGCCCCGGCCCCTTCCGTACGAAGGCAACATCAGGGCTGACCCGAGCGTGCAGCCAAGGAGGACCGAATGTTCCAGAACAGCGACGAGCTGCTCAAGTTCATCAAGGACGAAGGCGTCGAGATGGTCGACGTCCGTTTCGTCGACCTGCCCGGCATCGAGCAGCACTTCACCGTCCCGGTCTCGTCGTTCGACCAGTCGGTCTTCGACAGCGGTCTCGCCTTCGACGGTTCCTCCATCCGGGGCTTCCAGGCGATCAACGAGTCGGACATGGCGCTGTTCCCGGACCCGACGACGGCGTTCGTCGACCCGTTCCGGGCCGCCAAGACGCTGAACCTCAGCTTCTTCATCCACGACCCGATCACTGGCGAGGCCTACTCGCGCGACCCGCGCAACATCGCGCGCAAGGCGCTGGCGTACCTCTCGACCACGGGCATCGCCGACACCGCCTTCTTCGCCCCCGAGGCGGAGTTCTACATCTTCGACAGCGTCCGCTACTCCACCACCGCCAACGAGGGCTACTACCACATCGACTCGGTCGAGGGCTGGTGGAACTCGGGCAAGGAGGGCGAGAACCGCGGGTACAAGACCCGGTTCAAGGGCGGCTACTTCCCGGTGGCGCCGTACGACCACTACGGCGACCTGCGCGACGACATGGTGAAGAACCTCGAGGCCTGCGGACTGCTCGTCGAGCGCTCCCACCACGAGGTCGGCACCGCCGGCCAGGCCGAGATCAACTACAAGTTCGACACGCTGCTCAAGGCCGCCGACGACGTGATGAAGTTCAAGTACCTCATCAAGAACACGGCGTGGGAGGCCGGCAAGTCGGTCACCTTCATGCCGAAGCCGATCTTCGGCGACAACGGCTCGGGCATGCACGTGCACCAGTCGCTCTGGAAGGACGGCGAGCCGCTGTTCTACGACGAGACCGGGTACGGCGGTCTGTCGGACGTCGCCCGCTGGTACATCGGCGGCATCCTCAAGCACGCCCCGTCGCTGCTGGCGTTCACCAACCCGTCGGTGAACTCCTACCACCGCCTGGTGCCCGGCTTCGAGGCCCCGATCTCGCTCGTCTACTCCTCGCGCAACCGCTCCGCCTCGGTCCGCATCCCGATCACGGGCTCGAACCCGAAGGCCAAGCGCGTCGAGTGCCGCTTCCCCGACCCGTCGGCGAACCCCTACCTCGCGTTCTCGGCGCTGATGCTCGCCGGTGTCGACGGCATCAAGAACAAGGTCGAGCCGCCGGCCCCGATCGACAAGGACATCTACGAGCTCCCGCCGGACGAGATGGCCGAGATCGACCAGGTCCCGACCTCCCTCGGCGCCGTGCTCGACGCCCTCGAGGCCGACCACGACTTCCTCACCGTCGGCAACGTCTTCACGCCCGACCTGATCGAGACGTGGATCGACTACAAGCGCACCAACGAGATCGCCCCCGTGCAGCTGCGCCCGCACCCGCACGAGTTCGAGCTCTACTACGACATCTAACCGGGCCTCCGGCTGCGGTCATTCAGCAACGCCGAACGACCGCAAAGAACAGCCGCTGACCTGCACAAACGCCGCCGAGCGACCTTTTGGTCGTTCGGCGGCGTTTGCTGTTGGTAGCCGCTCGTCTGTTACAAATCCGGTACAAATTTGGGTAGCGCCATCTCCTGCCACACGGTCCTCAGGGGACTCTTCGGGTAGGTCGCGGCACGGGTCGGTTGCCCGAGCCACCAGCCTGGCATCGCACAGTTGGGCAACCACCGCCGCGATGCCCGAGTCATCTTGCTGCCACATCGTTTCCGCCGACGTGATCGCTCCCATGCCGCCGTCGGACATAGGTGCCCGTAGACCAACTGTCCGTCAACGCCGCGAGGAGGGGCTGGATGATGGCAACGAACTCGAACGTGCCGGCTATGGAACCGGGAATCTTTGGGCCGCGGCGGCGCGGAGACCGCGGAAGCCGGGCACCCAGGCTGGTCGAGGCCCAAGAACTGTGGGACATCGACGATGTCGCTTCCTATCTTGGCGTGACAAAGCAGACCATCTACTCCTGGCGGACGACAGGTTACGGCCCGGCCGGCTTCCGTGTCGGCAAGCACCTGCGCTGGCGGGCAGCAACCGTGATCAATTGGACGGTGCGACTCGAGGAGAATCAGTGATACCGACAGGCCATCAGCCTGACCCGGAATCGACTCCATCGCCACCAGCGAGCAGATGCTCATCAGCATGTTTGGTCACCCGGTCCGACGCTGCCGAGGGCTGCCATGGCAAGCATTAGCTCTGGGAGACCATCCGACGACGGCAGCCCTCGCTACGTCGTCAACTACCGAGATCCCGAGGGGCGGCAGCGTCGTAAGACCTTCCGACGCAAGGCCGAGGCGGTTGCGTTCCGCAACACGGTCGAGGCGGACAAACTTCGTGGAACCTACCTTGATGTCGACGCAGGCAGGATCTCATTTCGCGCCTATGCCGAGGAGTGGCTCGACAGTCGGACCTTCAGTCCGCTGACCTACGAGGCGACCGAATTGCGACTCAGGCTCCATGTGTTCCCGACGCTAGGACACCTCGAGCTGCGACAGATCAAGCCGTCGACCATCCAGAAGCTCCTACGGTCGATGGAGATGGCCGAGACCTACCGGCGCGTCATCTTCTCTAACGTGTCTGCCATCTTCTCGGCTGCGGTCGACGACGACATGATTGCCAAGAATCCGTGCAAAGCGAGTTCAGTGACAAGGCCCGCAACGTCGCGCCGCAAGGTGGTGCCTTGGCCGACCGCGTGGGTCTCCTCCATGCACGACGCGCTTCCGCCGCAGTACAGGATCGCAGTCACGTTGGGATCGGGGTTGGGACTACGCCAAGGCGAGGTATTTGGGCTCGCGGTCGAGGATGTCGACTTCCTCCGCGGAGTTGTGGAGGTCAGGCGGCAAGTCAAGGTGTTCGGAGGCAACCGCCTGGTCTTTGGCCTGCCGAAGGGCGACAAGACCCGAACCGTCCCCTTGCCCGAGAGCGTCGCGACGGAACTCAGCAACCACCTCGCTACCTACCCGCGACGGAGCATTACGCTTCCGTGGGGAACTGAAGCGCCCCAGGTTCTCTGCCGGTCCTATACGGGTTGCGGCTCTCGGTTGAAAGTCGCGTAGTGGGCCTGCTCGAACTCCACGGGGGTCATCATCCCAAGGGTCGAGTGCAGGCGCCTGTTGTTGTACCAGTCAACCCAGCCGGCGGTGGCGTACTCGACGTCGCCGAGGGTGCGGTAGGGGCCGGCGTGGAAGATCGTGGTGCGGATGCACTCGGTCTTGTAGAGCCCGATGACGCACTCCATCAGAGCGTTGTCGTAGGCATCTGCCACTGACCCGATCGAGGGTCGGATCCCTTCCTCGGCCAGGTGCTCGGTGAACGCGATCGCGGTGTACTGAGACCCGGCATCCGCGTGACCGATGAGTTCACCTGGCACGACGGGGTGGCCCTCGCGGCCGCGCTGCCACAGCGCTATCCTCAGGGGCACGTCGACGAGTTCGACGGCCTTGGTCGAGGCGATGTTCCACGCCACGATCCGTTGGGCGAAGACGTCGAGGATGAAGGCGACGTAGACGAACCCGGCCCAGGTGCGGACATAGGTGAAGTCCATGACCCAGGTCCGGTTCGGAGCCACGGCGGTGAAGTCGCGGTCCAGCAGGTCACCGGCACGGTTGCCGTCCTTGCCCGGGATCGTGGTCCGGATGCCTTTGGAGCGTCGAACCCCTTGCAGGCCTAGGGATCGCATCGCCCGATCCACCGACCCAGGTGAGACCCAAGGCGACTGTCGGCGCACCGTGGCGGTCATCTTCCGGCGCCCGTAGAGCCCCTCAGGGGTCATCCTGCGCACGCCTTGGTGGTCGACCTGCCACACGATGTCGCGCACCAGGTTGATGACCATCGCGTCGCTGATGGTGCGCGCTGCGGGCCGGCGGTTGGTGCGTGCCCATTGCCGGTAGGACCTCGCGGCGACCTGGCAGCCCTGCTCGCGCAGGACCCGACAGATCGACTCGACCGCGTGGCCCTCGGTACGCAGCTCGTCGATGAAGGCGACGATCAGCGATTGCGGGGGTCGAGTTCCCCCGCGAAGAAAATTGAGGCCCGGCGAAGGATCTCGTTGTCCTCCTCGAGCCGGCGCACCTTCGCCTTCAGCTCGCGGATCTCAGCCAGCTCCTCGCTGGTGGCGCCCTGACGCTGACCGCCGTCGACCTGGGCCTGGACCGCCCACCGACGAACGGTCTCCTTGCCCAGCCCTTCGCGTCGCGCGACGGCCTCAGCAGCCGCGGTCAACGACGGGTACTCGGCCAGGTGATCCAGCACCTGCCGCACGCACCGCGCCTTGACCGCAGGATCGATCTTCTTCGGCATGCTGCTCATCCTCCTGGACTCAAACAGGAGCGGCATCAAACCTGGGGCGCTTCAAACGCCCCAGGCGGACAAGAAGTCGAGCGCAGGGCTCATACTCACCACACGCGAGCGTTCTGCCCTCAATCGCAACTACTTCAACACACGGCTCTGGAAGCCCGGCCAAGCCCATGTGGGCATCGAGCAATCGCGTGACAACGGCATGCACGCTCTACGCCACTGGTACGCCTCCGTGCTGCTAGACGCCGGCGAATCGATTCGCGCCGTGTCCGAATACCTCGGCCACAGCGACCCCGGGTTCACCTTGCGCACCTACACCCATCTCATGCCCAGCAGCACGGAGCGAACCCGTGCAGCAGTGGATGCGGCCTTTGCAGCCGGGCGCCACGCGGGCAAAGAGGCTGACACAGAACTCGAGCAACCCTCTCGGGGCTAGCGGGCGCCAGTCCAGCAACGCAAGTTGACTGACTACCGCAGCGACAGAGGTCGACCCGCTCATGGTCTCCGGGAACGGGCCCTCTCGATGTCTAACACTAGGAGGTCTTGGCACGGTCGAACGCCGTCACTAGCTGTCGAGGAAGTCCCATTCGGCCCCGAGAACCCAGCGGATCGCAGAGATCTTCCCGGAGAGCATCCCCCAGTCGAACTGAGTCTCGGTGTCCTTGCGGAGCAGGTCGACTCCGTACTGTTCCTCAATTCGGCGGGCGGCCGCCTGTGCTGTCGCCCAGATCTCCGCCGAATAGCCCTCGGGGCGCTCGTCACCAATCGAAGCCTCCGAGCGCCCGTACCAGAGCCGATCGAACAGCTCGTGTTCGACCGCCATGATTTCGGAGACACGACGCAGCGCAGACGTCTCAACCTGATGCCTGAACGCGAGATCCATCCGGTCAGCCAGCAGCCTCCGCAGTTGCGGCATTTCCCACGTTCTCACGCGGAACGCCGGCCTCGTCTGGTTGAAGCTCGAGATCCAGTCCTTCGCTCCGTTGGTGAAGAATCCTGAGGCAACAAACAGCACCGTGTCCGGCCGCTCGGCCGTGGCCCAGGCGATCGTCCCTTGTAACGCTTCGGGCGGCACTCCACGTGTGTAGTGCTTGCAGTCGACGAACCACGTCTCGTGATACTGGTGCCCGTCAACGTCGCGGCGTTCGAGCTGAGCCACGATGTCGCGCCCGCGATCGGCCGGCGAGGATTCCTTGGGCGTCCCCTTCCGCCAGTCGACGTTCACGAAACCCGTCTCTGACATCAGGTCGAAGCAGAACTCTTCGAAGTCGGTCGGGCTGAGTGCGTCGAAGCCGACCGCGCCCAAGAGCATCTCAGCTGGGTCCTCTGGGAGAAGGTCGTCAGCCGAGGAGAGCCCGTCGTCGGTCATGCGCCCACACTAGGACGCCAGCGGCCGGCTACTCCCGTCTCATCAACTCCCGTCCGTGCCAGTTGCGTGAGATCGAATGAGACGGGAGCCGCCGCGGCCACATTGGTGCGCGTGAAGCCAGCCGATCATGCTCACCCAGGAGGAGTTAGTCGATCGGCTGGGTCGTCGGCTCCTTGATGTAGGTAATGCCGAAGGCCTTGACTTGACGGTACTGCTGAATCTTGGCGGCGATGTCGAAGGTGTCGTTAGAGACGAATTGGAAGATATCGAGGCCGCGGCCGAGATTGATGCGCCAGCCGGAGTTGGCGCGGATCGACCGGTCGTGGATGGTGTCGCTGAGCTCGACGTCGAGGGTGATGCCCGCGACGGCTGCGGCCTGCTTGACGCGTAGCAGGAACTCCAGTTGCTTCTGGACCTTCTCGGGGCCGTCGGAGGACTCGGTGGTTATGAGCTTGAGCTCGACCTCGTCGGCCGGGTCCTTGACCGCGGCTAGCGCTTCCACGAACTCCATCAGATTGCGCGCCTGGTGGAACTGGCGGATGTAGGGGTCGGTGAGGGTGATCTCGGTAGCCCCCCGCAGATACGGGATCAGCACGGTGGCGTAGGAGACGCCGCGCTGGTTCTCCTGGTATTCGCGGTGCCCGGCGTACAGCTCCGGCTTAACGGGAGTGCCCGCAACCCCGTCGGCCGCGCTGGCGGTGGCGCCGCTCCCCTCCTCGCCGGTTGAGTCGGTGGCGTCGGCGCCCTCGGCGTGGCGGGTGCGGTGATAGTGCGTGGGGTACTCGTCTTCTTCGAGGGTGGTGACAGGGTGCCAGCCGCCGTCGTTGTCGAGGTAGCCGAACTTGACCTCGGCCATGGTGGCGTCGATTCGGAGGATCTGGTCCTTGACGCGCTTGCGGCCCTCGATGGCGAACCGCAGGGTCTCCTCGATCTCCTCCTGGGTCGCTTCCCCGTGGGGGTAGAGGATCTTCATCAGTCCGGAAAAGGTCTTGTGGATGCCGTCCCGGTCGCGGGTCGAGATGTCCGAACCCAGCGTGAAGTGCTGCTGGTAGCGGTCGGAGTAGTCCGCGTTGCGCATCGACTTGAGGACTTCGGCAATGTAGTCGACGACGAAGCCGTAGCCCTCGGAGAACATCTCTCCGCGGATGGTGTCGACTTCCCAGCCCGGGATGAAGTGGTGGAGGCGGTCGAGGTACGCCGCGTCGTGATAGCTCTCGGGCAACTCGTCGAACAGGTCGGAGTGCTTCAGCATGTACGGCACATTGTGGGACGTGTTGCCGACGAAGACCATCGACGCTTCTGCGCCGAGCGTCTCCACACCGCGCGAGAACGACTTGTTCGCCATGTAGTTCTTCATGATGTCGACGAGCGCCTTGTCGGTGCGCTTCTTCCTGCCTGCGAACTCGTCGAATGCGACGACGTCCCAGTATCCGACCAGGCCGATGCGACCGTTGGAGTTGTTCACGAAGAGCTTGGGGACGGTTACCTCTCCCCCGGAGATCAGCATGCCGTGGGGTGAGAACTCCGAGAAGATGTGTGACTTGCCGGTGCCCTTGGGGCCGAGCTCGACGAGGTTGTAGTTGCGCTCGACGAACGGGATCAGGCGAACGAGCTGGATGAGCTTGGCGCGACGTCCGAACAGGGCAGGGTTGAAACCGATCGACTGGATCAGCAGGTCGATCCACTCGTCGGTGGTGAACTCACGGCGCGAGGTGGTGTAGCTGTCGAAGTCGAAGTTCGAGAGCTGAATCGGCTTCAGCGACCCGAGTTGCCAGGGCACGACGCGGGCGTCGTCGAAATGGAAGTAGTCGATGTCGCAGATGCACCAGACGCCGCCGACGAGGAGCTTGGGGTGAGCGTTGATCGTGGCCGACTCCACGACTACTCCCTTGATGCCGAGGTTCGAGAACTCTGCCTCGTACCGATCGTCCTTGTCGTTGAGAGAGACAGAGACCTTGTCGATGATCTTGTAGCGCCCGCGTTCCTTGATCGTCGACTTCACCAGCTCGGACTGGTTCCGTTGGACGTAGTGGTCGGCGAGGATCTTGCGCACCGAGTCGATGCCAGCCTGGATGGTGGCTTCGTCGTCCGAGGCTGCGTACTGGCCAAGGAGGTACTCCAGGACGTAGGAGGGCACGATCGCGTTGCCCTTGACGGCCTTGACGAGGTCCTTGCGGACCACGAGGCCGGCAAAGTGCTGGTTGATCTTCTTGTCGAGCGCCGTCTGCTCGGGGGTCTGATCTTCCGTCTGCCCCTCGATGTTGCCGTCGAGGAGGAGGTCGGCGGCGATCACGTCGAGATCGGTCTCTTCAGTCATGTCGGCCGCCCTTAGAAGTCGAAGTCCGAGGTGAAGGAGCGCTTGAGGGTGAACATCGCCTTCTCGTACACACGCCATTGGTTCGTGTTGGGAATGAGCTCCTCGAGGCGGAGCTCGACGGCGCGGTTGTTGTAGTCGTTGGCGTCCTGGTTGAGCAGCAGTTGGACGCTCTGGTAACGGTCCCGCTGCTCGGGAGAGGAGGAGTCGAAGGTCAGCACCGGCGGCGGGTCGTTGGAGATCAGCGTCTCCCCCACGTACAGCCCCGCGCGCAGCACGCGGGCCTGCACCTTGTCGCTGACGGGCTCCGCCTGGAATAGCTTCACGACCAGCTGGCCGGTGGTGATCTTGTCGGTGTCCGGGAGAACCTTCACGTTGACCAGGCGGGTGTCGCTCTTGCGCTTCTTGTTGATCACGAGCACCGGTACGACGATCTCCTGCAGAGTCGCACCGCCGTGGACGAATCGTGTTCCCCCGCCAGCGAGCTTGAGGCGGTGGATCGACTTGGGAATCTGGACCTCGATGTCGCCGTCGAGATTGAGTTGCTCAGCGGTGAACGTGGCGAAGGCGTCGTCGACCTTCAGCCCGTGACCGAGCACATAGCGCTTGTTGGCGACGAGAATCTTGTCGCCGTGTGCCTTCTCGGAGAGGAAGAACTGCTCGGGCAGTGCCTCGTCTTGGAAGAGGAAGCCGTGGTCGGCAGTTACGAAGATGTTGGTGGCGTTGGCGTTGGCGGTCTTCTTGACCAGGTCCACCAGCTCGGCCAGCGCCAGCTCGGCGGCTTCGAACACCCGGCGCTCGGTGCCCGGCTTGTCGCCGATCGCGTCGATGACGTCGTGGAAGATGTACAGAACCCGGTTGTTCTTGAACATGTCCCGCCGCTCGTCGGCGGTCAGGGCTCGGAAGGTCTCAGCCTGGATGGCACTGCCGCCCACGGCCTCGAGCACCTTCGAGCGAGGGCCCACCCCGTTGGTGGGCAGGCCGTCGGCGAGCACCGTCTTGCCGTCAACGGAGTGTTTCAGAGTGCGGTGCGGCAGGAGCGCGGCCATGCCGAGCTGGGTGTAGCTCGGCAGGACGCCGAGGACGGCCTCGAGGTCGGCGTTGAACCGGTCCTCCTGGCGGATGCGGGAGCGTAGCTCGTCGGCGACCTCGTATCGGAGGGCGTCGGAGACGATGACCACGGCCTTCTTGTCCTCGCGGAGCAGTTGTTCGACGTAGTCGCCGTAGAACAACCGCTGGGAGCGCAGGACGACCGACTGCCAGCTGGTTGCTGCGTCGACCTGCTTCTGCCAGGCGTTGCCGAGCTCGTAGACGAACTTGTTGGTGTACGTCTTCTCGACGAGGTCTCGCAACGCGTCGAGTGGGTTCGGTCCCTCGAAGGAGCGGCGCGCGTAGGTGAACTGGCGGTAGAGCTGGTCGATGCGGAACCAGTCGCTCCGGTAGCGCTCAAGTCCCTCGTCGAAGGCCGAGATCGTGAAATCGATCGTGCTCAGCCGCGACAGCAGGTCGGCGGCCGCGTCGATCGCCGCATACAGCTGGCGGTAACCATCGATCCACACGCTGCTCTGGCGGGCCCGGACGACATCGGCCACCTCACGAGCGGTGACAGTCTGTTCCGTGACCGCTCGAGCAAGGTCCGCAATGATCTTGCGGTCGGTCTCCTCGAACAGGTCATCCGCGACGAGATCTCGGAACGTCGCGTTCTCGATGCTCGCCGTGTAGTCGAGGTCTGCCGATGCCTGCTTGGCGAGGATCGACATCGCGGCTTGGCTGCGGCGATCGTTGCGGAAGCTGGCGAAGTCGAGCTGAATGTTCTGCAGCCCCCCAGGGCGGTCGGACTTGAAGCCTCCGAGAGCCGCGCGGAACATCCACAAGACGAAGTCATCGACACTCGGTGCGGTCGACTCGTAGCCGTAGATCGAAGCCGCACCGAGCCAGAGAAAGTCCGCGAGCTCGAGATCGCCGAGGGCGTTGTACTTGGAGTGCTGGCCCTTGGATTTCTCAACCAAGAGCGTCCGCATGATCTCAAGGAGGCTGTGCTCCTTCTGCCCGAGCACCACCGCGGACATCTTGGCGCGAAGGCGGGCCACGTCATCGTCGGCCGTGAGCAGACCCTTGAGGGTCTCGACGCGCTTCCCCGCGTTGAAGAACTTCTCGTGCCGCGCCACGACCGCGTCGATGCCTTCGGCGGTCAGACCGAGCTCTTCCGAGACCAAGGAGCTCCGGTCTGCGGTGAAGACGCCGTACGCGAGTTCGAGATCCAAGAGCCAGTTCCCGACGCCCGCTGGCAGCGGGCCCGATCGGTAGATCAAGAACTTGTCAGCGGGCTGCTCGTGCAGCAGTCGGTACTTGACGGCGTACTCGTCGTTTGCGACGCGTAGCGTCGTGACACCCGGCAGGCCAAGGCTGTCGACGACGGAGGCGTATTGACCCTGCGGGTCGTGCCAGAACACGACTCGGCGGTCAACGAAGCGGCGCTCCAGGTGCGGCTTGATGTTGGCGACGTCACTCATTCGCTCGCCTCCAAGCCGGCGATCTTCTTCAATGCGCTTCCGAGCTTGGGGTAGTTCGTCTTCACTCCCTCGTCGAGGTTGATGGCGACGTTCCGCGAGGCGAGGGGGTAGAGCACGTCGTGCTCGTACTCATCGAGCTCCAGCAAGACCTTGCGCAGCCGGTCGGCCTCCTTCGCATTGCTGGAGCGGTCGGCGTGCTCCAGGCTCGCCTTCAGCTTGGCCTGCAACTCTCGTAGGTACTCATTGAGCACCGTCGACACAGTCGATGGCGAGTAGCGGTGCATATAGATGAGCGCGTTGAACGAGCCCTTGGGACTAGAGAACAACCAATAGATCGGCCGCTTCTTGTACCGCTGGACGTGATCCTTGTAGAAGGACTTTACGAAGTAGTCGCGCAGGTTCTTCGAGCCAAGAGACTCAGTGACGAACCGCAAGTTCTCCTCGAAGTGCTGTTGGCCGAACGCCGCGCGAAGAAACGTCCGGAACCTCTCCACGATGTCGTCCTCGAACCACTCGCCATCCACGATCGGAATCACGTTGTCGGTATCGGGCATGAACGTGGGCGACGGGACCTTTGCGAGGTAGTCCTGCAACGTCGCGCCCTGGTCAGCGAGGATCAGCCCGGGCTCGTCCAGGCTGTAGCGCCCAAACATGCATCCGACCGCGTACGACACGAGGTTGTCGATCTTGGCCCTCGTATCGAGTTCAATCCTGGTCCCGCGTTCAAACTTGCGAAACTCAAACTCTGGGTTGTTCCGTAGGGTGACATCTTCAGGTGTAGGTGCTTCAGCCATTCGTGCCGGGAGCGACTCTGCCGAAGCAACGAGCCTGTTGTTTCGTTCCTCTAGCTCGGTCATGCGTGAGATGCGCTTCTCCCAGTCGCCACGCACCCTCTCGATTGACGCCTCGACACTCACCCCGTAGTGGGCTACTTGATCCCGCTCGAAGGTTCGATCAAGTTCGGTAGTTCTGAGATCTTCGTCTGAAATGCCGATCAGTTCCTCGACGTCTCCGACCAGATCTGGATCCGAACGCAGCATGGCGGGGAGCGCCTCGAAGTTGCCGATCTTGAAATGAGTACCCGGGTTGAGGAGTAGGGAGATCTCTGCAACTGCCCGGGTGTTCAAGAACGCGAGAAGCGCATGGCGGTCCTCGAGCTTCTGGGGGAACACCGAATTTGCAGAGGCGTCGAACGCGTACTCGGCTCCGTATGCTCGCCCAACCACGGACCCGATAGACACATCCGACCAACTGACGGATGGGGCAAAGAACTTGTCTACGTTCCGCATCGTCGCTGTAGGCCGCAGGTCGAAAAGCTCTTTGCCGTCGTGGCGCCAGTCAAGAACGAACTCTCTGTTGCCCGACCACTTCCGGTACGGACCTCCCTTGTTGATCGGCACCCACGGCCCATTGGAATCCTCTGTGCGAACGTCGCGGGCGCCGACCTCCCACCAGTACCGGAGAAAGCGTCCGTTGTCGGACGTCGTGATGCCATTCCCTGAGGAGAAGCGCTTTCCAATCGGACCGCAGCGGCTGAAGGCGTCGGCGACCTCGCGGTCGACCCAGTATGCGAACGCCTTCCCTGGCAGGGACTCGATCGCATGCTGCGCAACAAGGTATGAAGCATGTGAGTGATCCAGGAATAGGTCCCTGATCTCCTCGGGCGTCCTGACACTGGAGAAGACGTCGTACAGCTTGCGGTAGACGCCGACGGACCGGTCGTCGTGACCGCGGGTGGCGGCAAAGGCGACCGTTCCATAGTCGACGCCGAAGATTCCTCGCCCTAGGTGCAGGAGGGACGAGATTGTCGAACGACCCAGGAGGTCCTTGCGAAAGTTCGCCGCATCTTGATTGAACATCCAGCTGGCGAGCGTGATCATCGCGAACACGCCGCCTTCAGGCACCAGTGACGCCGCGCGCTCGATGAACATCGTCATGAGGTCCGACTTCGCGGCCGGATACTTCTCCCTGGCGAAGCCCGCGAGGAGCGGACCCATGTTGCTGCTGCCCATGTAAGGCGGGTTCGCGACGACAACGCCGTACCGAGGAAGGAGGAACTCTGCTTGGTAAACCAGCCGGTGTGCCCGCTCGATGGTCTCAGCCCTCAGCAACTCATCCCCGTGGTCGAAGGTCGCCAGATGGGCGGCCAACTGCGACGTGATGTCGGGGTCAGGCTGGATCAATGAGCCGAAGGTGTCCGCCTCGGCAAGCTGATTCCAGAAGGCTTCTTCAGCGTGGCGATCCCCATCCTTAGTGCGGAGGAAGTCGAGTTCGTCTGGACTGAACGAGATGGGCTCCAGCACGCAGATGTTCGGCTCGACCTGCTTGGTGAAGAACGTCCGCTGTCTGGCGCGGGCCTTCATCGTGAGCGCGAACGCGGCGAGGGCCCCTGCGCGCGGGTCGATCTCTGTGCCGTAGAGGTTGTTGGTGAGGATGAGGCTAGGAATCTCGGCGGGGCCGTATCCCTCCTCCTCGTAGATCGAGTACAGGAGGTCGAACGCGTAGGTGAGCATGTGGCCCGAGCCGCAGGCTGGGTCGATGACCTTGAGGTCCTCGGGCTTGGCGATCCTGAGGAAGTCTGTCACCTCCTCGACAGGTGCAAGGTAGTACTCCATTTGGTCAACCAGGCCAGACGACGGTCGGTTGAGCAGCCAGAGTCGGCCTAGGGAGTTCTCCACGAGGTAGCGGACGATCCAATGCGGGGTGAAAAGCTGGGTGGCGGCGGGGATCTCTCCGGCGCCCGCCTTCTTACTCTTCTTGAACCCGGCGAATACCTCGTCCTTCCGCTCGGCAATGTAGAACTGGTAGAGCCAGCCAATAACCTCGACGTCCCTGCAGACCTCTTCGGTAAGTACCTTGACCGAGCGGTTAAGGACTGAGTCGTCGGCGAGCAGGTTGGCCGGGATGAGCAGCTCGGTGTAGTCGCCCTCGCGCTCGAACATGAAAGGCATGGCGCGGTTCCAGTGTCGGCAGTAGTCGGCCAGCAGGAGTGCATATGCCTCGCCCTGGGGGCTGGCGCTTGCGCGCGTGCCGTCAAGAAGCGCGGCGACCGCCGTACAGGTCTTTTGACTCGCGACCTCGGTGTCGATAACTCCGCGCTTGGCTTCGGCGAGGATCTCGGGTTGGCCGACCTCGACGCCGGCCTGGGGAGAGACGACGCCGATGCCGGTGTAGCCGTTGGCATCCATGAAGCGAAGCGCGACGATCCGGTTGAACCAGGTGTAGGCGACCTTGTCTGCGACGGCCGAGCGACCCTCATCGCCGCCGCCGGCAGCGGTGACGGCCCTCTCCAGGGCATAGACCGCCTTGGCCTGCTCGACGCGCTCCGATGAGCCTGGGGCGAGCACGGCAGCGACGCGGGCGGTGACCTCGCGGATGAGCGCGGTACGTGCCCAGGTCGCGAAGTTCTTCAGCGGTGCGGTTTCCATCAGAGGGTGATTCGCTTTCCGTCGTTCAAGGTCTCAATGAGCGCGCTGCGCAGGGCGGTCAGGTAGTTGTCGACGTCTGCCTCGGTCTCGAGGACTCCAGACGCACCTGGCACCAGGACGGTCTTCACAGAGACGGTCTGCTTGACCGGCTCTGGATCGGGGCTCGGGGTCGCCGGCGACGATGCGAGTAGGTCGAGTAGCCCCGGGTACTCGCTGGACTCGAAGTTCGAGCCGATCTGCTGGATGAGCGCGACCTGGTTCTCGGTGGCGATCCGGGCGAGCGTCTGGTCGATCCGCTGGACGGCGCGCTGCTGGGCCTCCGATGTGGCGGCCGCGTAATACGCGGTGTCGGTGAGCTCGCTGCGGCGGCGCTCCACGGTGCTGGCGACCGCCGCCCGACTGTCCGCAACAACACTGTCGATCTGGCCTCGCAAGGCGTCAGTTGCTTGCTTGAGCTGGGCCATCTTGCTGCCACGGAAGGCGTTGGGGTCGGCGAGCGCAGTCTTGATGGCCTCATCGCTGCCCGAGGGCAGGTAGTTGAGATTGCTGGCGTGGGTGGTGAGGAGAGCTGCGGCGTCGTCGTAGATCGTCCGCTGTGGTCCGTTGACGAAGGACTGGATCGGGTCGATCACGTGGTCCTTGGCTTCGAGGAGGTCGTCGCCGAGGTCGAAGTCGTTGAGGTACCAGTCGTCGCTCTTGCCGACCGCCTGTTCCAGCAGGTCGATCGGGCCGCCGAGCTGCTGGACGAACGGGTAGCGCGAGACGTTCAAGGCGGCCCGCATCTCGTCGAGCTTGCCCTTGAGCTTGTCGCCGCCATGGCGGGCCAGCTCGAGTGGGTCCTTGGGAGCGCTGGGCTCGTCGAAGAAGTCGATGCAGAACTTGCGGAAGGTTGCGACCTTGCGCTCGTCGAACGTCTTCTGCGCCGCGATGACCTGGTGGCCGTGCTTCTGCGTGTTTCGCAGCGCGGTTGCGATTTCGGTCCGCTTGAGGACGTTGCCATCCATCGTCAGCGTTACCTTCGAGGCGCCGACCAAGGAGGCCACGATGACCTCGATCGAGGCGAGGTCCCATCCGTAGGGCTTGGCCTGGAAGGTGTCGACGATCGTCTTCATCGTTACCTGTTCGCCTTGGCCGGTCTTGCGCAGGATCGTCGAGAGGACCTCTTGGGCGGCCTGGTCGATCTTCATCAGTGCGTCGGCGTCGAAAAGGCCGCTGTCGGGGTTCGCGGCGCCCGCCACCTGCTGCTCGCTGTAGGTGATGCCGCCGAGCAGCTTGAGCTGGGTGTAGGTGCGGCTGATGAGTTCCTGGAAGCCCTCTGTCACTCGTCCGAGTGCGTCGGTCGAGCTGGCGGGGACGTCGGCTGCGTTGATGATCAGCCCTGCCTTGCCGACGGCGGTCTGGATGCGCTGGGCGAGTTCCTTCTCGCGTTCACGGTTGAGGGTCGCCTTGGTTTGGAGGATCTGCTCTTCGATCGCTGAGAGTGAGCTGGTGCGCTTGCGCTTGATGTACTTGTCCGTCTTGAGAAGCAGCCGCAGGTCGGTCAGCACGCGCTCGTCGGGGTCAAGCACCACCCGCAGCTCGTCCTTGCCGGCGCTGTGCATCCGGGTCTCGTCCGCGGTGTAGGGGTAGTCCGGGGTGATGAAGTGGGCGGAGAGTTCCTTCTGCTGTCCGTGGACCTGGTCGTCGAGCTTGAACCCGAACGGGAAGTCCTGGCCGTTCTTGGCGTAGCGGATCTTGTTGGTCCTGATGACTTCGACCGAGAGCACCTTGAACAGCTGGGAGCTGACCTCGGAGGCGTCGATGTCGACGTTCTTGATTTCCTCCTCGATGACCTGCTCTTCGTTGGTGAGGTACTCGTAGACCTGGCCGTTGCGCTGGATGTAGGTCTGCCGCTCCAGCTCGGCGAGCGCTTCCTTGACGTCCTCGGCTAGCGCCGGCAGATCGAGCCCGAAGCGGTCGTAGACGAGCACGGTGAGGTTGCGGGCGGTGGCTTGGAAGCTCTCGACGTACTTGACGAGGAAGAGTGCCTTGAGGAGCCGGATGGCCAGCTCGTTGTCGAGGTTGCGCTCGGCGACGAGGATTTGCTGCTGGGCCTGTGCCTTGAGCGAGGCGCGGATGCCTTCGAACATGCGGTCAAAGGTGGCCAGCGTTCCGAGCTCGCCGGTGCCGACGACCTTGGCGACGTCCTGGACGACGCCGAGCATGGACCGCTCACCGACGGAGCTGTTGCGGCCTTCGAAGGCGTTGTGGTCGGAGATCCCGATAATCGCGGCCTGGAAGAGTGGGAACTGGTAGCTGACGAATGGGTAGGTGCCGACGAAGTGCTCTTCGTCGGTGTAGTTGCGGTACTTCTTCGCGCCGTCGACGAAATCGAACAGTGTCTTGAAGTTGGCCGACTCGAAGGCGTAGATCTCTCGGAGCGCGGCGGCTCCGTCGTCGTTCTTCTCAAGCAGGCGCTTGCGGATGACTTCCTCGACGTCGGCGCTGGTGAGGTGGACGCGGGTCTTGAACCGTGCCTGGATCTTGGAGAAGTCATTGCCCTGCTGCTTGGTGCGGTCACCGACGACCTTGTCCATGTCCTCCTGGGAGGTCACGAAGACCCAGGCCCGGCCGCCGCACTTGGTGTTGAGGCTTTCGGCGATGGTCTGGAGGTT
>NZ_JBGAGJ010000013.1:0-138020 GCF_044226765.1 Nocardioides sp. | reverse complement strand
ATCGAGTCCGGTGACACCAACCTGCTCCCGTCCGACCTGGTCGACCGGGTGCGGTTCGAGGAGGAGAACCGGCGCGTGGTCTCCGAGGGCGGCAAGCCGGCCTCGGGTCGCCCGGTCCTCATGGGCATCACCAAGGCCTCGCTGGCGACCGAGTCGTGGCTCTCGGCGGCCTCCTTCCAGGAGACCACCCGCGTCCTCACCGACGCAGCGATCCACGGCCGCTCGGACTCGCTGCGCGGTCTGAAGGAGAACGTCATCATCGGCAAGCTGATCCCGGCGGGTACCGGCCTCGAGCGGTACCGCAACATCCGGGTGGAGCCCACCGAGGAGGCGCGTGCCGCGGCGTACTCCGTCACCGGCTACGACTCCTACGACTACGAGTTCGGCAACGGCTCGGGTCAGGCTGTCGCCCTGGACGACTTCGACTTCGGGTCGTACCAGAACTGAGCTGATCGCTCGTCCGAAGGCCTCGTCGCTCCTCGTGGGGGACGGGGCCTTCGGCCATTTCCGCGCCGATGGCGCGGCGCGGGGTCGGTGTGTGCTTCCTCGTCGTGCGGCGTGCTGGGCCGTCCGCCTGCGCCCTGTCGTGTCGCCGCCTCGTCGCTGCCTCGCCGTGTCGCCGAGGGCGTCGCTCGGGGTTGCGCGCCGTCGCGGCGCCACGCCTCGGCGTGACGCTCCTCCGCCGGCGCCACGGGGCTCCGGCGGCCGGCTTGCTCGTCGGCTTCTCGGTCGTGCTGGGTTGGTGGGTGGGTCGCCCTCCTCGTTGTTCGTGCTGGGTGCGGCGGCCTGCGGTCCGCCTGGTCGGCTCGTCGCTACCTTGCCGCGTCGCCGGTGGCGTGGGCGGTGCTAGGGCGCCGCGCCGGCGCCACGCCTCGGTTCGATGCTCCTCCGCCGACCTGGCGGCCTCCGGCCGCCGCCCGGCTCGCTGCCTCCTCGGTCGTGCTCGGGGTGGGGGTGCCTGGACGATGGAACTCACGGCTGGACGATGAAGCTTCGTCGTCCAGCCGTGAGTTTCGTCGGCCGGCCGATGAAACTCCCGGCCCGCGCCCGCGCCCGGGGGTGGTGGGGGACGGGTGGCGGGTGCATCGTGGGGAGCGGCAACCGAGCGGGCTCGCGGGGCATCTCACCGGTGTCGGGCCGCGGGGTCCGGGGTGGAGGAGGAGCGTCATGAGGAAGAGCAGCTGGGGCGTCGTCGTGGTGACGGCGCTGATGATGATCGGCGTGCCCGGGGCGGCGGGGGGTGCGACGGCGCGCGGGGTGGTCGAGTGCACCAACACCGAGCTGGCGGCGTCGTACCACGCCACGGGGGCTGCGACGAGCCACCGGTACGGCCGGATCGTGCTGCGCAACGGGTCCGACCACCCGTGCAGCATCCGCGGGTACGGCGGGCTGTCGTACGTCGGCGGCGGGGACGGGACCCAGATCGGGGCGCCGGCCGACCGGGACCCGAGCCGGGTGCGCACGATCGTGGTGCGACCGGGGCAGAAGGTGGTCAGCGTCGTCTCGGCGGCGGTGGCGAGCGCCTACCCGCGGCACCGGTGCCGGCCGGCGCACGTCGACGGGTTCCGGGTCTACGTGCCGGACGAGACGCACTCGCAGTACGTCGCGCACCCGACCACCGGCTGCCGCAACGAACGGGTTCACTTGCTGAGCCACAAGGCTTACCGTCGACCATGACCGATTCGCAGCATGGGGCCGTCGAGCAGGTCGAGAAGACCGACGAGCAGGCGGAGCAGGACCCGGACCAGCAGACCGACCAGCAGACCGACGAACGCGCCGAGGGGCAGACGGACGAGGAGGTCGAGCAGGAACGCCGCGAGCGGCTCGACCCCGACAACCGGCCCGAGCAGGCCGAGGTCGACAACACCGACCGCGAGTTCGACGAGGAGAAGGGGATGTTCACCGACTCCGAGGGCTACGAGGAGGCCGAGGAGCGGTTCCCGCCGATGGGCGAGCAGGGAGCCTGATTCCCGGCGGGGTGCGCTCGCCTGAGACAATCGGCGGGTGAGCAGCCCCGCGCAGACCGACCTCCTCGTGGTGGGCGCCGGCCCGGCCGGGTCGGCGGCCGCGGCGTGGGCGGCACGCGCCGGTCTGGACGTGGTGATCGCCGACTCCGCGACGTTCCCCCGCGACAAGACCTGCGGCGACGGGCTGACGCCGCGCGCGATCGGTGAGCTGCAGCGGCTCGGGCTCGAGGACTGGCTGCGCGCCCACACCGTCAACCAGGGGCTGCGCGCGCACGGTTTCGGGCAGGCCCTGCTGCTGCCGTGGCCGGGCGGCTCGCTGCCCGACTGGGGCTCGGCCGTGGCCCGGACCGAGCTCGACGACCACCTGCGGACGACGGCCATCAAGGCCGGTGCGGTCGCGGTCGACGGACACCGCGCGGTCGACGTCCGGATGGAGGGCGGCCGGGTGGCCGCCGTCGTCTTCCGGACCGCCGACGGACCGGTCGAGATCCGCTGCCGCCGGCTGGTCGTCGCCGACGGCGTGCGCTCGCCGCTGGGCAAGGTGCTCGGACGCGAGTGGCACCGGGAGACCGTGTACGGCGTCGCCGGCCGCTGCTACGTGACCTCCGGTCGGTCCGACGACCCCTGGATCAGCTCCCACCTCGAGCTGCGCGGCCGCGACGGCGAGATCCTGTCGGGGTACGGCTGGATCTTCCCGCTCGGGACCGGCGAGGTGAACGTCGGTGTCGGTACCCTCGCCACCGCCAAGCGGCCGGCCGAGGTCGCGATCAAGCCGCTCATGTCCTTCTACGCCGACGAGCGGCGCGCGGAGTTCGAGCTCGGCGACGAGCTGCGGATGCCGACGTCGGCGCTCCTGCCGATGGGCGGCGCGGTCTCGAACGTCGCCGGCCCCAACTGGGCCCTGATCGGCGACGCCGCGGCGTGCGTGAACCCGCTCAACGGTGAGGGGATCGACTACGGCCTCGAGACCGGGCGTCTGCTCGCCGAGCTCCTGGAGGAGCAGCCCGGTGCCGACCTGGGCGTCGTCTGGCCGGCACTGCTGCGCGAGCACTACGGCGAGTCGTTCTCGATCGCCCGCCGGTTGGCCGGGCTGGTGACGGTCCCGCGCCTGCTGCCGACGCTGGGGCCGGCCGGGATGCGCTCGGACTGGCTGATGACCCTGGCGCTGCGCTGGATGGGCAACCTGGTGACCGACGAGGATCGCGACCGGGCCGCCCGGGTGTGGCGCTGGGCCGGCCGGAGGTCGATCGCCCGCGACCACCGGCCTCCGTTCACGTGACCGAGCGGATGACCGGCCTTCCGAAGCGCCAGCGGGTCGCGGCGTACGCCGTGATCCTCCGCGACGACCAGATCCTGCTCAGCCGGCTGGCGGCGTCGGTGACGCCCGAGGAGCTGTGGACCCTGCCCGGTGGCGGTCTCGACCACGGCGAGGACCCCCGCGACGCGGTCGTCCGGGAGATCCGTGAGGAGACCGGGCTCGAGGCGACCGTGGGGGAGACCGCCCGGGTCTACTCCGCGCACCTGCCCGGAGCCTGGCGCGAAGGACGTCGCGTCGACGCGCACGCGCTGCGCATCGTGTACGACGGGTGGGTGCCGGTCGATGCGCCCGCCCCCCGGGTCCTCGAGGTCGGTGGGTCCACGGTCGAGGCGGCGTGGAAGCGCGTCGCCGACGTGCTCGACCAGACCGTGCCGGTCGCGCCGATGGTGCTCGAGGCGCTGGCGGACCACCGGCCCGCCCAGCGGCAGCGCCTCGCCGCGTACGCGTTCATCACCCGGGGCACGGACCTCCTGCTCACCCGGATCTCGTCGACCGGGCACCACAGCGGGTCGTGGACCCTGCCCGGCGGCGGGGTCGAGCACGGGGAGACCCCGCGCACCGCCGTCGTGCGGGAGGTCCGCGAGGAGTGCGGCATCGAGTGTGGCGTGGGCGAGCTGCTCGAGGTCCACGACGTGCACTTCGAGGGCACCGCGCCGACCGGACGTCGCGAGGACTTCCACGGCGTGCACCTGATCTTCCGGGCCACCGTCGCCGAGGACGCCGAGCCCCGCGTGGTCGAGCAGGGCGGCACCACGGACGCCGTCGCGTGGGTCCCGGTCGAGGCGGTCGAGGCCGGCGACCAGCCGGTCCTCGACGTCGTCACCGAGGCGCTCCGGGCCGCGGGCCTCAGGGCAGGGGAGCGGCCGCGATCTCGCAGACGTTGAGGTCGGGCTTCGTGGCGCTGTTCGACTTCACGTAGGAGGACAGCACCCACTGCTGCTTGACGCCGCCGACCGACCACCAGATGCGCATCATCCCGTTGCCGGGGACGCGCACGGGCCCGAGGAGCCCGGTCACCGGGTCCCACGGCAGGTCGTCGTAGTGCTCGACGTGGTCGTCGACGAGTCCTTCCTGGGTGATGTACTCGTAGTCCATGTAGGAGGTGGGGTCGTCGGTCGCCAGCGCGACCGACCGCTCACCGTTGCGCCCGGTCTCGCACGTCAGCTGCGCGGTCCCGAAGCCGGGGATCGCCGTCGCGCTGGTCGTGTGGGACGCGGCGTCGTCGTCGCCGTGCCAGCTCAGTCCGAACTGCTGGTCGGTGTCGGTGTTCAGGTCCAGGGTCATCCTGCAGTACTGGCTGCCGGGGTAGGCGAACCGCTCCCAGTACCAGGTCAGCTTGAACGCGGTCGCCGGCACGGCCAGGGCGCCGCCGCCCGGCTGGTTGCGCCCGGGACGCTGGCTGATGACGCCGTACGCAGTCCCCCGTTCGAAGTCCTCGATCGGGGTCTGCTGGTTCAGGCCCTCGTGCGCCTGCGGCCCGGTGCCGCCGGTGCCGTCGTCGGTGGCGGTGTCGTAGGTGTAGATCCGCACGTTCTTGACCGCGACGACGTCCCGGCCGCCCTTGGTCTCGAACTTCGCCAGCCACATCTGGGACTCGGCGCGACGGTTGTTGGCGTGCATGCGGATCATCGTGCTGTTGGGGCGGCAGACCAGGTCCACCTGGCCGATCCCGGGCACGTCGGCGGACTTCTGGTACTTCGGGTGCTTCTGGTAGCCCTGCCACTGGACGACGATCTTGCGTGATTGCTGGACCGCCCGCTGCGCGGCCGACCCGCCGGCGTACGTCGGTGCGACGCCGACCGTCGCCAGCACCAGGGCGAGGAGCAGGACGAGCAGGAGGGGGCGGTGACGGGTCATCGAGCAGGGTTCTCGCTCTGCACGGGTTCGGGGGTGGCCGTCGAGGTCTGGTCCTCGGGCGCGTAGAGCAACGGGTCCTTCTCCCCGGTCAGCCACTGCTGCTCCAGCCGCACCGTGTCGTTGGAGAGGGCGACCAGCCGGTTGTCGGCGGCCAGGGACTGCGCCGAGCGCAGGTAGTGCTGCATGAAGTCGCGCACCTCGGCCCGCGCGAGCGACCGCGTCGTGGTGGTGATCAGCAGCTGGCGGGCCAGCGGGTACTCACCCGAGGTGATCGTGCGCTGGCTGGGGAAGATGCAGTTCTCGCGACCGTCGGGGTCGGTGATCTCGAACGGCCGGAGCTGGTCCTCGAACAGCTCGTAGTAGCTGAACCGGAAGTAGGCGACGTGCCCGCGGTAGCGGTTGTAGAGCTCCCGGGCGTGGTTGACGTCGACGAACCGGGCGTTCACCTTGCGGTAGTGCACGAGCGCAGCGTTGTAGCGGTTGATCGCCTTGGCGCGGCGCACGAAGGCCGCGTCGACCCGGGCCTGGTCCTTGGCCTTGTCCGCGGGGCTCCGCTCGTCCCGGATCCCCTTGGCCCGCTCCGCCAGCGCGACCGCCAGCTCCTCGCGGGCCGCCTGCAGCTCCTGCCGCGCGTCCTGGACCATCTGGTTCGCCTGGGCCCGCAGCCGCGACGCGTCGTCGAAGCGGGCGGCCCGCTCCTGCATCCACGGCTTGCCGACCACGAACAGGCGGGCCGCCTCGTCGGAGTCCGCGAGGAAGTAGTCCGAGCGCAGGTCCACGCGGGACGGCTCGGGGGCGCCGAGGACGTAGCGGCCGAAGAAGCCGAAGCCCTCGTTGTCCGGGTTGGGGCCGCCGACCCGCAACGGGACGTCGTCGTAGCCCAGCGGCTCCTGGCTCCAGTTGGTCAGGGGCGAGCCCGCCCGCCAGATGTCGCGGACCTGGTCGGTGCTCAGGCAGTCGGCGCCCACGTCGGTCTCGGACTTGATCGCCACGACGACGGCCTCGGCCGCGACCTGGAACTGGACGACGTCGAGGCCGACGGCCTGGCAGGCCTCCCACTCGGCGCGGCTGATCGGACGCGCGGAGTCGACGAGGTCGATCTGGCCCGCGCAGAGCTCCTGGAAGGCCTGGTCCTCGCCGTTGTCGGCGAAGTTGACCTCCGCAGCGTTCGGGGTGGCCTCGTAGGCCGCCACCTCGCGCGGGGTCAGCGACCCGCCGGTGGACCCGTCGATGTCGACCTGGCCGGACGGGCGTGCCGGCAGCTGGGCGTAGGCGCGGTCGATGTCCTTGATCTGCGCCTGCTGGGCCTGGAAGTCGTTGGCCTGGCCCTCGCTGACGGTGTCGGTCGCCTCCTGGGACGGGTCGGAGCACGCGACCAGCAGGGAGAGCGAGACCGCGGCCACCGCCAGCGACCCGGCCAGGCGGGTCCGACGCGGGTTCCTGGTCATCACGGACTCACCTCCACGGTCACGGCGCCGGTCGGCGAGCTCGTCGCCGACGGCGAGCTGCTCGACGAGGGCAGCCCGCTCGGCGAGGCGGAGGGGGTCACCAGCGTGACCTCGTCCTCCTCGGGCGGGTAGTGGTAGGTCTGCCCGATCGGCAGCACCTCGAAGTCGTCGAGGGTCAGGCCCTGCAGCTCGTTGCCCTGGATCAGGTTGTCGGTCACGGTGCGCTGGGCGTACAGCGTCGGGACCGCGGCCCGGTCCACCACGATCGCGCCGTACGTGCGCAGGCAGGCGACGATCGCGTCGGCCATCCGCTGCTGCTGCTTGGTCAGCTTGATCAGCTTGCCCGTGATCGGGTCCCGCGGCTTCGGCAGCACGACGTCACGCTTGAGCCGGATGCGGGCGCCCTCGGGGACAGAGGACGGCCGGCCGTTCCCGTCGGTCGAGGATGCCGGCTGCACGAAGATGCCGGTCGCCGGGCCCGGGACGCTGATCGCCAGTGCGTGCTGGATCTCACCGGACTCGAGCTCGCCCGGCCGGATCAGGCCGGCGAACAGCGGCAGCCCCGAGCCGCGGGCGGCCTCGGTCCACGGCACGCTGTAACCAGGACCGTTCAGGTCCCACTTGCGCATGAAGTTGTAGGAGATCGTGTCGTCGTCCTCGCGGCGGGCGCGCCACAGGTCGTAGGCCACCGAGGCCGAGGTGTCGAACACCGTGTACCAGCCGTCGTACCGCGGGTCCGGGTCGACGTCGTCGGGGATGTTCAGCGTGGTCGTGTTCGAGCCGTCGCCGCAGACCAGCTGGCGGCAGACGAGCTGGGTGGGACGACCGCCCGCGACGACCGGGACGGTCCAGCGGTAGGTGTTGATGTAGAGGCCGCTGTCGACCAGGTCGCGCCGCTGGGTGATGAGGTTGGAGCCCGGCACCTCCGTGACGCCGACCCGTTCCTGGGCGAAGCGGATCATCCGGTCGGAGTGGACGTCGACGCGCACGGTGTCGATGCGGCGGTTCCAGGGCGAGGTGTCGCTGAAGAACCGGCGCTCGGGCACGACGACGCTGTTCGCCTCGTTCGGGTCGACGGTGACGACCACGTTGCCGCCCTTGGTGCTGTCGGTGCTGTCGTCGCTCCCGCCGCAGCCGGCGAGCGCGAGCGCGCTGCCGGTGACGAGCGCGAGGAGGACGGAGGTGCGGCGGTGCATGGCCCTGCTCTTCACGGTGCTGGTGGTGGTCGTCATGGTCGTCACGCCCCGCCCCCGCGACGCCGGCTCAAGGCGGCGTCGGTGGCGTCCGCGACCCGGGAGACCGAGTCGCTGAAGATCGCGAGGTGGTGGCCCTGGTCCTCCGGGTCGGCGTGCTCCTCGGCGAGGTCGCCGGCGCGCAGCCGGGCCGCGCTCACGATGGCGTGCGCCTCGCGGCGCGACTGGAGGCGGATCAGCTCCGCGTCCAGCTCGGCCTGGGAGGTGACCAGCTCGTAGCGGCGGGTCGCCTCGAGCTCCATCGCCTCGAGGTGGCGCAGCGTGGCCTGCTCGGCGGCGCGCATCCGGGCGATCACCTCGACCGCGATCTCGTCGACCGCGCGCGCGGCGTCGACCACGCGCCGCTCGGCGGGAGCCTGGGCGACGACGGGCACCGGGGGCGGCTCGACCGCCGGTGCGGGCACCGGGGCCTGCGAGACGACCGGCTCGGCGACCGGTGGTGCGACGGGCGCGGCGGCCGGCTCGGGCTTGGCGGTGGCCTGCTTCTTCGGCCGCCGGACCTTCTTCGGCCGGGGCGGCGCCAGGGCGGGCTCCATCACCCGGGTGGCGGTCGGCTCGGGCTCGGGCTCCGGGACGACGTCGGCGACGGGCTCGGGTGCGGGCTCGGCGACGGCCTCGACGACGGGCTCGACGACGGGCTCGGGCTCCGGGGTCGGCTCGGGTTCCGGGGCGACCTCGGCGACCGGCTCGGACTCGGCTGCCGGCTCGGCGACCGGCTCGGCGTCCGCGGACTGGGCCCGGCGCTCGGCCTCGCGCCGCGCCCGCACCGTGTCGGGGCGGGCGGCCCGGGCCGCGGCCGACCCGGGGGTCGGCTGCTCCGCGGCCGCGAGCGTGGCGGAGAAGTCGACCTGACCGATCCGGCTGTCGTCGGTGAGCGAGGAGAGCACGTCGTCGACCGAGGGCGGCGGGGCGATGGGTGACTGGCGCTGGTCGGCCATCACGAACCTCCCTGCAGCTGCTGATCGGTGGCCTGGTCCGGCGAGTAGCCGGCCGGCACGCTCACCAGGACGTAGCGCGGCGTGCTGTAGACGACCTGCAGCTGCGGGTCGTTGCCGGCGGCGGCGTCCGGGTAGAGCTTGGTGAGCAGGTCGCCGTTGTCGGCGACGTCGAGGAGCATGTAGTCGACCTCGCCGGCGGGGTCGCGGGCGACCTCCTTCCAGGGGCCGTCGCTCTTGTCCACCCGGTCGAAGAAGTACTCCGGGTGGCCGGTCAGCATCATCACGGCGTAGGTCTGGGCGTTGTCGGTCAGGATCGAGTTGCCCGTGGTGACGTTGTTGCGGATGTACTCCGCCATCGCCTGCTCGGAGACGATGCCGACCTTGTCACCGTTCAGGGTCTCCGCGCCCTCCTGCGACTCACCGGTGGTGATCGCGGCGGCGAACGGAGCCTCGAGGTTCTGGTAGCGGTAGGTCTTCATCGCGTTCAGCGTCCACGGGATGCTGACGAGCAGGGCCACGACGACCAGCCCGGCCACCAAGGTGCTGCCCTCGTCGGCGGACCGCGCCAGCCAGACCGCCCCGATCACCGAGATGAGCAGGATCGGCAGGGCGTTGCGCATGAGCATCGGGGAGTCGGTGAGCCGGAAGGCGACCGCCAGCGCCGGGGTGAGGATCGCTGCCGCGAGCAGCACGCCGAGCCAGAGCGCGAACGGGTTGCTGCGCGCGAAGCCGGAGAAGATCAGCATCGGCAGGACCAAGATGGCCAGCGGTGCGCCGTAGAGGACCAGCTCCCCGGTGGCCTTCATCAGGTCGACCGCCGAGAACATGTCCAGGCCGCCCGACGCTGCGGAGTCGCTGCTCTGGGTGACCCAGTTGAACGGGTTGTAGAGCAGGATGAAGTTGAAGACCGTCCACAGCGCCACGACGTAGACCGTGGGCGCGGTGAACCCGACCACGGTCCCCTCGACCTCGGTGCCGTCCGCGCCGAGCCGCGCCAGGATCGCGCCGACCATGATGGCGCTGAGCACGAAGAGGGTCAGCGAGGAGTAGCCGGCCAGGGCGGCCACCGAGTACGAGATGGCGGCCAGCATCACCCAGCGGACGTCCGCCGTGATGTACCACGCCATCAGCGAGCCGAGCGCGGTCACCACGAACGCGATCCACATGAAGTGCCGGGTGCCGGTGGTGGCGTACAGGAGCACCAGCGGGTTCGCGCCGAGCGAGAGCAGCAGGGCATAGCGCAGGGGGCCGGCGATCAGCGCGCGGCGCATCATCGTGTTGAAGGCGACCATGGTGAACGCGGCGAAGATCGCCGAGGCGACCGGTACGGCGGCCATCGAGGTCACGAAGCCGCGGAAGACCGCCAGCGGCGTGATCAGCAGGGTCGAGAGCGGCGGGTAGTCGAAGCCGATGGCCGACAGCTTCGCCGGGTCGTTGTGCCACACCATGAGTGCCCGGTTGAGGCGGTCGAGGGTCTCGAAGCCGACCACGTGCAGGTCGACGACGACCCAGTAGCCGAACCAGCTGTAGCCGACGGCGAAGAAGAGGAAGACCAGGATGCTCTCCCAGCGACGCTTCGGCACGTCGTTCGGCTTGCGGCCGACGAGCTGGACGACGCCGCTGAGGCGTTCCTTGGTGTGCAGGACGGTCGGGGTGCTCATCACGAACCTGCCGATCCGTCGTCGAGGCCGTGGGTGGTCTTCTCCCAGTAGAACGGGTTGGTGAAGAGCTGGATGAAGCCCTTCCAGGCCGCCCAGCTCATCAGGCCCCAGTAGAGCGGCGAGATGAGCGCCGTCCGGGTCAGGGAGAACTCACCGCGCTGGAGGCTCCCGGCCACGCTGAGGTAGACGAAGATGAAGTTGCCGATGAAGAGCAGCCCGCTGGCGACGTAGAAGATGATGCCCGGGAAGAGCTGCTCGATGAAGCCGGCCTGGGTGAAGACGTAGAGCGTCGTGAGGCCCCAGAAGATCGGGTTGAGCAGCAGCACGAAGGCCGTCAGCATCGTCAGGTTGAAGCTGAGGAAGCCGCGCATGCCGGTCGCACGGAGCAGCGACATCGGGTGCCGCATGTGCACGAGCCAGGTCTGGATGTAGCCCTTGTTCCAGCGGCTGCGCTGGCGGATCCAGTTCGGGACCTGGGAGTTGGCCTCCTCGAGCGTCGTCGAGTCGATCATCGCGGTCCGGTAGCCCTCGCGGTGCAGGCGGATGCCGAGGTCGGCGTCCTCGGTCACGTTGAAGGGGTCCCAGGCGCCGAGGTCGCGCAGCTTGGAGGTGATGAAGTGGTTGGAGGTGCCGCCCAGCGGGATCGGCGCCTCGGCGGCACCCATCGCGGGCAGGATCAGCTCGAAGTGCATCGAGTACTCGTTGGCGAACCAGGCGGTCAGGATGTTCTGGTCCTGGTTGAAGTGGTTCAGCTTCGCCTGGACGCACACGACGTTGCTCGCGACCCGGCTGAACGCGATGAAGGCCTTCTTCAGCTGGTCCGGGTCGGGTCGGTCCTCGGCGTCGTAGATCACGCAGAAGTCGCCGGTGGCGAGCTGGAGCCCGTAGTTGCAGGCCTTCGGCTTCGTCTTCGGCTGGCTGTCGGGGACGACGACCAGGTGGAAGTGCGGCGGCAGCTGCATCTCCCGGATCCTGGTGACCGTCTCCTGGTCGTCCTCCTCGCAGAGCAGCTTCACGTCGAGACGGGTCCGTGGGTAGTCCAGCGCGTTGATGTCGCGCACCAGGCGCGGCACGATCGCCGCCTCCTTGTAGAGGGGCACGAGGATCGTGTACATCGGGAGGTACCGCTCGTCGAGCGCCGCGATCTCCTCGTCGGTGACGTCGGTCTCCAGGTGCGTGCCCAGGGCCTGCATGGTCAGCCGGACCTTGTAGACCGTCACCACGAGGTAGAGCGCGCTGCACAGTCCGACCAGGCCGATCGCGGTCGGCCAGGGCCAGATGACCCCGCAGACCACGACGATGATCGCGAAGATCACCAGCCCGGCCTTCTGGCCGCCCGAGATGACGATGTGGGCGGACTCCTCGGGCCGGGTCTCCATCAGCAGCCGGGTCGAGACCTCGGCGTAGTGCCGGGAGTGGACCCGCTGGATCAGCTGGTCGAGCTCGCTGCGGTTGGCCAGCAGCTGGCGGAACGGCGAGCCGAGCGCCTCCTCCACCTGCGCGGCGCGGTCCGCGTCCAGCGGCCGGGCGACGGCGAGCAGGACCAGGTCCTCGGTCGCGGCGACGGGCACGGCCTGGAAGGCGAGCGCGAGCGGCTCCGGGAGCCGGCGGGCGACCTCCATGTCCGGGGCGAACTCGGAGAGACCGACACGCTGCATCTGGTACATCTCGGACAGCGCCGCGACGAGCACGTCCTCGCTGATCGCCTCGTGCGAGACCAGGATGTCGCCGAGCGGGTCGCCGGTCCGGGAGTACTCGAGCATCGCCCGCTGGAGCTGCTCGTCGGTGATCAGCCCGCTGCGGGTGAGCATCTGCGCCATCTGCATCCGGGCGCGGCGCGCCTCGGGCGTCTCCATCTCGGTGCCCTGCGGCGGGTAGACCGAGTCGATGGCGGCGGTGATCTCGTTGACCGTGTGCCGGACCAGCCGGACCGGGCGGTCGATCCGCTCGGCCACGACCTGGGCGGTGATGCCGTCGTCGGCGTCCGCGGCCGCGACGAGCACGACGCCGTCGAGCGACGCGTACGGCATCACCCGGAAGGTGCGGCAGATGCCCTCCGGGATCAGGTAGCGCAGGTCCTGGTCGACGCCGTCGGTCAGCCGCGGACTGCGGCGGACGTCGGCGGACGTCGAGGAGGAGGTGGTGCTGGTCATGAGGTCCCCGCTCCGAAGCCGTGGCTCGACCGCGGGGCCGACTCGGTGCCCGGGTGGGTGCCGGGCTGGCCGGGCTGGGCCGCCCCGGCGGGCGGTGCGTCCGACTTCTTCTTCCGGCCGCGGAACATCGCGTAGACGAAGTACGCCCCGAGCAGCACCACGAGGGGGGCGATGAGGAAGCTGAGCATGACGGTGGCGAAGATCGCCAGCGTCAGCAGGATGCCGAGGACGGCAGCGCCGACCGACTTGGTCGCCGGCCGTGACGGGCTTGCCTGCACGGTCATGTTCTCTTCCCCCCTGCTCGGCATCCCCCAACACCGAGAACGTCGATCCAACCACCCCCATGGTGGACTCGATCTCTGTCACGGTAGTGCCGTTTCAGGCACATCCAGGGGCGGTCTGGTCCACCGTTGATGGCCTGTTGCCGGATCGTTGACCGGGCGTGGATCGGCTGTTGCTTTCGGGCCCCTCAGGGGGTGCTCTGAGCGTGCCCGGTGAGCCACTTCCGGGCCGTGAGGCCGTACGCCGTGGGGTGGCCGCGCTCGTCGGTCACCAGGGCCATCGGGTCGGCGGGGTGGTCGGCCCACACCCAGAACAGCACGCCGATCTCGTGCTCGTCGGCCCACGCGAGGTAGCGGTCGACGTACCCGTCCTCGGGGTGCTCGGCCCCGAGCTCCGAGGTGATGACCGGGACGCGGTCGGCGAGGTTGCCGAGCACGTCGTTCCAGCACTGCTCGTCGTCGCAGTCCTTGAAGTCGTAGGAGTGGACCGCGGCGACGATCTGGTCGTCGTCCGGGGCGAACTCGGCCCAGTGGCTGAGGTCGTTGGCGTAGTCCAGGCCGCCCAGCAGGACCGGCTGCTCGGCTCCCGCGCTCCGGATCGCACTGAGGACCGCCGCCATGCCCTGGACGGTGTAGGTCACCCGTCCGAGCGTGGCCGTCTGGTCGTCCTCCGCCGGGGCCTGGCAGCCGCCGTCGCGCCAGCACTTCCAGGTCAGGTCGAACAGGAACGTGGTACCGCTGGCGTTGTAGCGCGAGTAGGGCTCGTTGAAGGCGTCGAACATCACCGACGGGTTGCCGGCGTACGCAGTGGCGACCGAGTTCCAGAACGCGATGGACTCCGAGTCCGGCATCGCGAGGTTGCCGAACTCCGGCTGTCCGATCCGCTTGCGGCTGTGCAGGTCGAGGATCACCACCAGGCCCTCGTCGTTGAGCGCCGCGACGAACTTCCGCACCTCGTCGCGGTAGCCCGCGACCGTGCGCTCCTCGTACTGGTCGCTCACCGGGGCGCCGCGGGTGCCGAGCCAGCAGTCCTGGTTGAGCGGGAGCCGGACGGTGTTGGTGCCCCACTTCGCGATCATCTTCGCCTCGGTGGCGTAGGGGTCGCGGGCGACGATGTTGTCGAGCGCCGAGTAGCCCCAACCCTGGGCGCACGCGTACTCGAAGCTGCTCCAGTTCACCCCGCGCGGCACGAACGCGAGGCCGTTGCGCTCGTCGACGATCCGGTTGCCGTCGACGACGGGGTGCGGCGCTCCGGTGTCGGGCGAGCCGAACGAGGCGATGGGGGAGCGCAGCTGGGTGTACAGCACACCACCGGCCACGAGCACGACGGCCAGGCCGAGCACGACCCAGCGCGCATGGCGCCACACACGGCGCATCGGAAGCCCCCCTTCCCCGCTGCGCTCAGGGTACAAGGTGCGTGGCGGTTAGGTTGGCGGAGTGAGCGAGACCGTCTTCACCTACGCCGCGCCCGCCCTCAAGTTCGGCGCCGGCGCCAGCGCCGAGGTCGGCCACGACCTGGCGGCGTACGGCGCCCGCCGGGTGCTGCTCGTCACCGACCCGGGAGTGGCCGCCACCGGGCACCCCGCGCGGATCGCCGAGCAGGTCGCGGCGCACGGGATCGACGTGACGACGTACGACGCCGCGCGCGTCGAGCCGACCGACGACTCGCTGCGCGCCGCGGTGGCGTTCGCCCGCGACGCCGGCCCGTTCGACGCGATCCTCGCGGTCGGTGGGGGCTCCTCGATCGACACCGCGAAGGCGGTGAACCTGCTGACCACGAACCCCGGTGAGCTGATGGACTACGTCAACGCCCCGGTCGGCGGGGGACAGGCGCCGACCGAGCCCCTGCTGCCGCTCGTCGCGGTGCCGACGACGACCGGCACCGGCTCGGAGAGCACGACCATCTGCGTGCTCGACGTGCTGTCGCTGCACGTCAAGACCGGCATCAGCCACCCGGCGCTGCGCCCGACGCTCGCCGTGGTCGACCCGACGCTCACGGTCAGCCAGCCGGCCCTGGTGACGGCTGCGGCGGGCATGGACATCGTCTGCCACGCCCTCGAGAGCTGGACGGCGCGCTGGTACGCCGACCTCCCGGCGAAGCGGCCCGAGCAGCGGGTGCCCTACTGCGGCGCGAACCCGATCGCGGACCTGTGGGCCGAACGCGCCCTCACCCTGCTCGCGGGCGTGTTCCGCGACGCGGTCCGGGACGGCTCCGACCTCGTCGCCCGCGAGCGGATGGCGATGGCGGCCACCTTCGCCGGGCTCGGGTTCGGGAACGCCGGCGTGCACATCCCGCACGCCAATGCCTACCCGGTCGCCGGCCGGGTGCGCGACTTCCGGCCCGACGGCTACCCGGACGTGATGGTGCCGCACGGGATGGCGGTGGCACTGACCGCGCCGGCGGCGTTCCGCTTCACCTACGAGGCCGACCCCGAGCGGCACGTGCACGCCGCCCGGCTCCTCGACCCCGACGTCGCGCCCGGCCCGGACGCCCTGCCGAGCGTGCTGACCGCGCTGATGCGCGACATCGGGCTGCCCAACGGGCTCGCGGAGGTCGGGTACGGCGACGCCGACGTCGACGATCTCGTGGCCGGCGCCCTCCAGCAGCAGCGGCTGCTGGCGACGGCGCCGCGCAGTCCCACGGACGAGGACCTCGCGGCGGTCTTCCGGGACTCGATGGAACACTGGTGACGTGCTGAACGACGCTCCGGACGCGGCCGTGCCGGACCTCGCTCCGGCCGACCTGGTGGCGGCGCTGCGCCGTCGGGGCGTCACCGACGTCGACGACTCGACCCTGACCCGGGCGCTCTACTCCTCCGACGCCTCGCTCTACCGGGTCGTCCCGCAGGTGGTCGTCCGGCCCCGGCACGCCGACGAGCTCGACGCCGTCCTCGACGTGGCCGCGGACGCCGGGACGCCGGTCACCATGCGCGGCGCCGGCACCTCCATCGCCGGCAACGCGGTCGGCACCGGCATCGTCGTCGACACCCTCCGGCACCTGAACCGGGTCGTCTCCGTCGATCCCGAGGCGCGCACGGCGGTCGTCCAGCCCGGCGTCGTGCACGCCGACCTCCAGCGCGCGGCCGCACCGCACGGCCTGCGCTTCGGGCCGGACCCCTCGACCCACACCCGCTGCACGATCGGCGGGATGATCGGCAACAACGCCTGCGGGTCGCGGGCGCTCGGCTACGGCCGCACCGTCGACAACGTGGTCGCCCTCGACGTCGCCCACGGGCCCGGCGCGACCGACGTCGCCGCCCGGCTGGGTGCCCTCGTCGACGGCCACCTCGCCCACGTCCGCACCTCCTTCGGCCGGTTCTCGCGACAGGTCAGCGGCTACTCCCTCGAGCACCTGCTGCCCGAGAACGGCCGGTCGCTGGACCGCTTCCTCGTCGGCTCCGAGGGCACGCTCGCGCTGGTGCGCGAGGCGACCGTGCGGCTCGTCGACGACCGGGTCGAGCGGCAGCTGGTGGTGCTCGGCTACCCCTCGATGGTCGACGCCGCGGACGCCGTACCCGCGCTGCTCGCGGCGACGTCCGGCGGGATGGTCGCCTGTGAGGGGCTCGACGCCCGGATCGTCGACCTGGTACGGACCCGCGGCGGGTCGGTGCCCGAGCTGCCGCGCGGGGCCGGGTGGCTCTTCGTCGAGGTCGTGGACGCCGGGCTGGTAGCGCGCGTGGTCGCGGAGTCCGGGGCCCTCGGGCACCGCGTCGTCGCCGAGGGCCCGGAGGCCGCCGCGCTGTGGCGGATCCGGGAGGACGGGGCCGGCCTCGCGGCCCGGTCGCTGTCGCGGCCGGCGTACTCCGGCTGGGAGGACGCGGCGGTGCCGCCCGAGCGGCTGGGCGCGTGGCTGCGGGACTTCGACGAGCTGCTCCGCGAGCACGGGCTGGACGGGGTTCCCTACGGCCACTTCGGTGACGGCTGCGTGCACGTGCGCATCGACTTCACCTTCGCGGACGGGGGGACCTCGTTCCGCGATTTCCTCACCGCGTGCGCACGGAAGCTGCGCGAGCACGGCGGCTCGCTCTCCGGCGAGCACGGCGACGGCCGGGCCCGCTCGGAGCTGCTGTCGCTGATGTACGACGAGGAGTCGATCGCCCTCTTCGGCGCCGTCAAGGCGATCTGCGACCCGCGCGGCCTGCTCAACCCCGGCAACATCGTCGACCCGCGACCGCTCGACGCCGACCTGCGGCCGGCGCGGCCCCGGCCGGCGATCCCGCTCGCGGACGCCGTCCACCACTGCACCGGCGTCGGCAAGTGCGTCGCACCGCGGACCACCGGCGTGATGTGCCCCTCCTACCTCGCCACGCGGGATGAGAAGGACTCCACCCGGGGCCGGTCTCGGGTGCTGCAGGAGGCGCTGGACGGCGAGCTCGTGCACGGACTCGCCGACCCGGCCGTGCACGAGGCGCTCGACCTGTGCCTGGCGTGCAAGGGCTGCGCGTCGGACTGCCCGACCGGGGTGGACATGGCGACCTACAAGGCCGAGGCGCTGCACGCGACCTACTCCGGGCCCGGCAGCGCGCGGCGGCCGCGCAGCCACGTGCTCCTCGGCCGGCTGCCGAGGTGGGCCCGGCTGACCGCGCCGGTGGCGCCGGTGGCGAACCGGATGATGCGGCTCGGGCCGGTCGCGCGGCTGGCGAAGGCGACCGCCGGCATCGACCAGCGCAGGTCCATCCCCGCGTTCGCGCCGCGGACGCTGCGGAGGACGGCGGGCGTCGCCGAGCGGATCCCGGACGTCTGGATCTGGGCGGACTCCTTCACCGACCACTTCTTCCCGTCCAGCGCGCTCGCGGCCATCCGGTTCCTGGACTCGGTCGGCGTCACCGCCCGGGTCATCGCCGACGACGCCTGCTGCGGGCTGACCTGGATCACCACCGGACAGCTCGACGAGGCCCGGTCGATCCTGCAGCGCACCGTCCGCACGCTCACGCCGTACGTCGAGTCCGGTGTCCCGGTCGTCGGGCTCGAGCCGTCCTGCCTGGCGACGCTGCGCAGCGACGCCGAGGAGCTGACCGGGTCGAGCGTCGGCGTGCTCACCTTCGCCGAGCTGCTGGAGCGGCTCGACCTGCCGCTGCCGTCGCTGGCCGGCGTCGAGGTGGTGGCGCAGCCGCACTGCCACCACGCCTCGGTCCTCGGCTGGGCGGCCGACCGGCGGCTCCTCGAGCGGGCGGGCGCCACGGTCACCCAGGTCGCCGGCTGCTGCGGCCTCGCCGGCAACTTCGGCATGGAGAAGGGGCACTACGACGTGTCCGTCGCGATCGCGGAGACCCACCTGCTCCCCGCAGTGCGCGCGAACCCGAGCGCCGTGGTCCTCGCCGACGGCATGTCCTGCCGGGTCCAGCTCGACGACCTCGCCGGCGTCCCCACGATGCACCTCGCCGAGCTCCTCGCTTCTAGAGTGGACCGGTGAACCCCCGCCACCGCCGCCTCGTGATCCCGATCGCGCTGGGGGCGCTGCTGCTCATCGTCGTCGTCGCGGCGGTCCTCAAGTGAACGAGCCGCTGCTGCGGGCCCTGAACCGGATGCGGGGGCTCATCCTCGACCCCGACGTGCTCGTGAAGGCCGTCGCCTCCGGGCGGCAGAAGGGCGAGCGGCCGACCTGGCGTCGTGCCGAGCTGCGCTACGTCGACCTCAAGGCCGGGCGGCACCTCCAGGTCACGACCTACGACGACACCCAGGCGCACACCGCCAACCATGCCGTCGGCGATGCCGCACGGGACGCCGTGGACGCGCTGCTCGACGAGCCGTTCGGCAACTGGCACGTCGACACCACGAGCCAGAGCCACCAGGTCCGGGTGACCAAGAAGCTCGAGGCTGTCGTCCACACCACCGACCGCGCGGCCCCGGTAGAGGCCGACCGCGGCCACGACCGGGACAAGGCGCGGCTTCTGCCCGAGGACGACCCGGTGTTCGTCGCGCTGGGCATCTCCGACAAGGACGGACGCCTGAAGCCGAGCCGCCAGGCCAAGTACCGCCAGGTCGAGGAGTTCCTCCGGCTGCTCGACTCCTCGATCACCGACGCGCTCGAGAAGGGCCACCTGCGCCGTCCCACGGCGGAGGACCCGTTGCGGATCGCCGACCTCGGCTGCGGCAACGCCTACCTGACCTTCGCCGCCGACCGCTACCTGACCTCCGTGCGCGGGCTCCCCGTGCGCCTGGTCGGTGTCGACGTCAAGGAGCAGTCGCGCGACCACAACAGCGCGGTCGCCGCCGACCTGGGGGTGGCCGCCGAGTTCGTGGTCGGCACCATCGGCGGGGTCGCGCTGGACCCCGCGCCGGAGTTGGTGCTGGCGCTGCACGCCTGCGACACCGCGACCGACGAGGCGCTCGCCCAGGCCGTGCGCTGGGGGGCCCAGCTCGTGCTGGCCGCACCGTGCTGCCACCACGACGTGGCCGCGCAGCTCCGCAAGGCACCGACCCCGGCGCCGTACGCCATGCTCACCCGGCACGGCATCCTCCGCGAGCGGCTGGCCGACACGCTCACCGACGCGCTGCGCGCCTCGCTGATGCGCCAGCAGGGCTACCGGGTCGACGTCGTGCAGTTCGTCGAGAGCCAGCACACGCCGCGCAACACGATGCTGCGCGCGGTCCGCACCGGTGCGCCGGTGAAGGGCGGCTCGGTGCGCAAGGAGTACGACGACCTGGTCGCCACGTGGAGCCTGCGGCCGAGGCTGGCGGAGCTGCTGGCCGGTCAGCAGGGCTGATGCTGCCCGCCCCGCCGGTCGACTTCGTCTTCCAGGACCCGGCGATCGTGGAGTCGAGCGGGCTGGTCGTCGACGGCGACCTGTTCGTGACCGTCAACGACTCCGGGGACCGGGGCCGGGTCTTCACCGTCGACGGGTCCGGCGCGACGGTCGGGGTGACCTCTTGGTCGCCGGCCCCCGTCGACGTCGAGGCGCTGGCCCCGGCAGGCCCCGGAGAGGTCTGGGTCGGCGACATCGGCGACAACACCGCCTCGCGGGCCTCGGTGTCCGTGCTCCGGGTGCCGACCGGACCCGGCGACCGCACGGTCACGCCGCCGTCGTACGCGCTGGTCTACCCCGACGGCGCCCACGACGCCGAGACGCTGCTGGCCGCCCCGGACGGCCGGCTCTACATCGTCACCAAGGACCTCGCCGGCGGCACGGTGTACGCGGCGCCGCAGCAGCTGTCCAGCGACCACCCGAACCGCCTCGAGCCGGTCGCAGCGGCGCTGCCGTTCGCGACCGACGGGGCGTTCCTCCCCGACGGGCGGCACGTCGTGGTGCGCGGCTACGGCAGCGCCGCTGTCTCCACCTACCCGGGGTTCCGCGAGGTGGCGCAGCTCCCGCTGCCGGCGCAGCGGCAGGGCGAGGCGATCGCCGTCGGCGAGGACGGCTGGGTCCACGTGAGCAGCGAGGGCGAGCACACGCCGGTGCTGCGGGCCGTCGCGGTCTCGGTGTGGGGCTGGCTGGACGACGCGGTCGGGTTTGTCGACCGTGCGCTGCGGCTACTCCTCGGCCATGGTTCGGCTCCGTAGGACGTCGCCCGACCAGCCGGGCTGGACCCGGCGGCGGGCCGGGCGCGGCTTCGTCTACCTCGACACGCACGGCGACCGGCTCCCCGAGGAGGACGCCGAGCGGATCCGCGCGCTGGTCATCCCGCCGGCCTGGAAGGACGTCTGGGTCACGCCCTACCCCAACGGCCACCTGCAGGCGGTCGGCACCGACGACGCCGGTCGGCGGCAGTACCTCTACCACCCGGAGTGGCGCACCCGCCGGGACGCGGAGAAGTTCGACCGGATGCTGATGTTCGGCCGTGCGCTGACCAAGGCGCGCGAGCTCGTCGTCGCCGACCTCGGCCGTGAGGGGATGCCGCTGGAGCGGGCGTGTGCGGCGGCGGTGCGCCTGCTCGACCTCGGCTACTTCCGGATCGGCAACGACGTGTACGCCGACGAGAACGGGTCGTTCGGCCTCACCACCCTCGAGCGGCGGCACGTGCGCCGGCACCAGGACCGGCTGGTGTTCGCGTTCGTCGGCAAGTCGGGTGTCGAGCACCGGATCGAGATCGACGACGTCACCGTCGTGGAGGCGATCGAGATCATGCGCCGGCGCCGCGGCGAGGACCTGCGGCTGCTCGCCTACAAGGAGGGTCGGTCCTGGCGCTCGATCCTGCCCGACCTGGTCAACGAGTACGTGCGCTCGTCCACCGGGCTGGAGGCCACCGCCAAGGACTTCCGCACCTGGCACGCCACGGTGCTGGCCGCCGCCGCCCTCGCCGAGACGCCGGAGCCGGGGCACACCGCGGCGTCGCGCAAGCGCGCGGTGGCCGGCGCGATGAAGGAGGTCGCGTCGTTCCTCGGCAACACGCCGACCCTGGCCCGGTCGGCGTACGTCGACCCGCGGGTCGTCGACGCCTACACCGAGGGGCGGACGATCGAGCGGACGACGCGGCGCACCTACGCCAACCCCGACGAGCGGCAGGCCGCGCTGGAGCGTGCGACGCTCAAGCTGATCCGCGACAGTTGACCCGTGGACGTCACGGTCGTGCAGGGAGACATCACCCGGCAGCGGGTCGACGCGGTGGTCAACGCCGCCAACCGCGGGATGCGGGGCGGCGGCGGGGTCGACGGTGCGATCCACCGGGCCGGGGGACCGGCCGTGCTGGAGGACTGCCGCGCGCGGTTCCCGACCGGACTCGCCACCGGTGAGGCCGGCTGGACCACGGCCGGTGCGATGCCGGCGCGGTGGGTGATCCACGTGGTCGGCCCGAACTACGCGCGCGGCGAGCGCGACCGGTCCCTGCTGCTCTCCTGCTACGAGCGCGCGCTGGCGGTCGCGGACGAGCTGGGCGCGACGACGGTCGCCTTCCCGCTCGTGTCGGCCGGCGTCTACGGCTGGCCCAAGGACGACGCCGTCGCGGCCCCGCTGGAGGTGTTCGCGTCCGCCCGGACCGCGGTCACCGAGGCTCGCATCGTCGCCTTCGACGCGACGACCCACGAGCAGGTCCGCGCCGCGCTGGCGGGGCGCGCGTGAGCGACCTGCCGGCGGCGTACGACCTCACCGGACGGGTCGCCCTCGTCACCGGCGCCGGCTCTCCTGACGGGATCGGCATGGCGTGTGCGTGGCTGCTCGGCGCCCTCGGCGCGCGGGTCGCGGTCGCCGCCACGACCGGGCGCGCGCACGACCGCGCCACCGAGCTCGCCGCGGCCGGCGTCGAGGCGCTCGGCGTGGTCGCTGACCTCACGGTGCCCGACGAGGTGGCCGCCGCGGTGGCCGCCGTGCGCGCCGGGCTCGGGCCGCCCGCTGTCCTGGTCAACAACGCCGGGATGACGAGCGTCGGCGCCACCGCGACGGCCGGGTCGGTCGTTGAGCTCGGGTACGACGAGTGGCGGCGCTCGATCGCGCGCGACCTGGACACGGCGTTCCTCGCGACCCGCGCCGTCCTGCCCGCCATGGCTGCCGACGGGTGGGGGCGCGTGGTCATGGTCGCCTCCGTCACCGGCCCGGTGATGGCGATGCGCGGCGAGGCGGCCTACGCCGCGGCCAAGGCCGGCATGGTCGGCCTGGCCCGCTCGGTCGCCGTCGACCACGCCGGCGACGGCATCACCGCGAACGCGGTCGCCCCGGGCTGGATCGCGACCGGCAGCCAGACGGCCGACGAGTCCGAGCAGGGCCGTCGTACGCCCCTCGGCCGCAGTGCCAGCCCCGACGAGGTCGCCGCGGCGGTCGCGTTCCTCTGCTCGCCCGGCGCGTCCTCCGTCACCGGGCAGTGCCTCGTCGTCGACGGGGGCAACAGCGTCGCGGAGCAGCGCGGCTGAGGCCGCGCGGTCGTGGTCAGCCGCGGGCGTCCCGCTTCGCCTGCCGTCGAGCACCGGCCGCGCGGGTCGAGGCGTCCTTCTTGACCCCGCCGGTCGTCTTGCGGGTGGTCCGGGTGCGCCCGCTCGGTGCGGCGCCCGACGTGGTGCTCGCACCCGCGTCCGGACCGGTGTCGCCGGCCCGGGCCGCGGCGAGTCGCTCGGCCTTCAGCTCGGCGGCGGCCTCCTTCGCGCGGACCGCGACCTGACGGCTGACCCGGGCCAGCGCCAGCTCGAAGACCTCGGCCTTGTCGCGGTCACGCTGGTTGGTCGGGAAGCCGTGGCCGCGCCCTCCGCGCCGGGCCACCGAACCGGCAGCGGCGCGGCGGTAGTTGGTCACGTACTTCTTGCGCGCCCGGCGGATCCGGGTGTGCAGCTCGAGGAGCTCGTCCTCGTCGAGGTCGGCGATCGCCGCGGGTTCGGTGTCGGCGACGAGCAGTCGTTCCGACGCGGTCATGGAGTTGAGGACGCCCTGGTTCATCCCGCGATGGTGGCCTGACCCGGGTCGCACGACCAGGGCCGTTCGGCACCTCTGGCTGGTACACCGCGCGGCTGCTCGGGGAGACCGCGGCCGAGGGTCACGACGGCTGCGGCTCCCGGAGGACGCCACGGGTCCGACCGGGGCTGGTCCCGAACCAGCGGGTGCAGCTGCGGGAGAAGACGCTCTGCTCGGTGTAGCCGAGCAGGTGCGCGATCTGGGCCAGGGGGAGGTCGGTGTCGCGCAGCAGCCGCGCGGCCTCGTCGCGCCGGGTGTCGTCCACCAGCTGCTGGTAGGTGGTCTCCTGGACGGCCAGCTGCCGCTGGAGGCTGCGCGGGTGGACGGCGAGCTGGGCGGCGACCTGCTCCAGGCTCAGGGCGCCCGTGGGGAGCATCCGGCGGATGACCTCGGCCGCCGGCGTCCGGTCGTCGACGTCGGCGGGGATGGCCTGGTCGGCGAGGTAGCGCAGCGCCAGCTGGTGCACGGCGACGTCGTCCGAGAGCGGCCGGTGGAGGAGATCACGGCGGAACAGGAAGCCGTGGCGGTCGGTCTCGAAGCGCACCGGGCAGCCGAAGTGCTCGGCGTAGCCCGCGGGGTCCCCCAGCGGCGGGTGGCGCAGCAGCACCACGTCCGGGGTGAAGGTGTCGCCGGCCAGGACGCGGAAGATGCGCAGCGCCACCCCGAGCGCGAGCTCCGCGCTCTGCTGGTGGGGCACGGCGTCCAGCGTGCGCAGGCGCCACTCGAAGCAGGCGAGGCGCTCCTCCGGCTGCGGGTCGACCCGGGCGAGGAGCTCGGTGGAGTAGGTGGCCATGTGCTCGTCGACCGCGACGAGCGCGTCCCCCACGGTCGACGACGAGCGGGCCGCGATCCCGAGCACGCCGAGGATCTCGATGCCCTGGCGCTGCGCCAGGCGACGGCCGAAGTCCGGCGTGCCGGTGGCGCGGGCAGCGTTCTCCATGACGCTCAGCACGCTCCGCGCCGTGATCAGGCTCTCGGGGTCGCCGACCGCGGCCGGGTCGATCCCGGCGTCGCCGAGCAGCTCCCAGGGGTCCGCGCCGAGGTCGTCGACCAGCTCGCTGAACCCCTGGAGGGAGGACCCGCGGATCGACGACATGTCGCCCAGCGTCAAGAAGTTGTCGTCCGCGGTCAAGACCGCGTGAGACCACTCCCGGCAAGGTGACGCCAACACCCGAGCGCGCCGACTCCGGCGTACCGTCGAAAGGGCAGGCCGATGACCCGCCAGCTGTTCAGCACCGCCGAGCTCCAGGAGTTCAAGACGGCCCAGCGCCTGGCGTACGACGCCACCGCGGCGATCGAGGCGCGGCTCCACGAGGGCATCACCGAGAAGCAGGCCGCCGCCATGCTGGAGGACTGGCTGCGCGAGCGCGGCGTGCGGCGGTTCTTCCACTACGGGTTCGCCTGGTTCGGTGACCGGACCCGCTTCCGCGGGCACGTGCGCCCGTCGAACAACCCGCTCAACGACATCCTCAACCCGAAGATGGCCCACTTCGGCAAGCAGTTCCTGCCCACCGACCGGCCGCTGCGCGAGGGGGACGCCGTCATCCTCGACGTCGGGCCGATCGCCGGGCGGGCCCCCTCGGACATGGGTTACTCCTGCACGCTCGGCGAGCCCACCCCGGAGTTCCACGAGGCCCGGATGGCCCTCGAGCCGTACCGTCGCGTGATCCTCGAGATGGTGCGGGCCGGCGCGACCCAGGGGGCGATCTACCGCCGCATCGACGAGATCATCGCCGACCAGGGCTACGAGAACATCCACAGCTACTACCCCGGTGCGGTCATGGCCCACCGGGTGGGTCGGGTGCCCGGGCTGCGCCTGCCGACCTTCCGCCTCAAGGGCTTCAGCCCGCAGGCGATCGGCTACCTCTCGTGGGAGGTGCTCGAGTCCGTGGTGCGGCCCGGGAGCCACGCCACCCCGATCTGGAACCACGAGTCCGACCGGCCCTGCGAGCCCGGGCTGTGGGCCATCGAGCCGCACATCGGCAAGGGCGACATCGGCGTCAAGTTCGAGGAGCTCCTCGTCGTCACCGACGACACCGCCTACTGGCTCGACGACGACCTGCCGCACGTCCGCTACTGGGCCGAGCACGCCCAGGCGACCGCGTAGGAGGCGGTCGTGCCACGGACGCTGATCCGGGTCGACGGCTCGGTCGCCGCGCAGGTCGAGGAGGCGCTCGCCGACCGGTTCGCCCACCTGGCCGTGCGGACCGACGCACCGACGACGGTCCTCACCGGTCGGGTGGAGGATCCCGAGGAGCTCGGCGACACGCTGGGCCGGCTCACCGCGCTCGGCGTCGGCGTGCTGGAGGTCGTCTGGGTGCCCGCCTGAGGTCGTGCCGGCCCGCTCGGTCGCGGACCACGGTCGTCAGAGGTGGTCGACCACCCAGTCGATGCAGTGCGTGAGCGCCTCGATGTCGGCAGGGTCGACGGCGGGGTACATCGCGATCCGGAGCTGGTTGCGACCGAGCTTGCGGTAGGGCTCGGTGTCGACGACGCCGTTGGCGCGCAGGACCGCGGCGATCCGGGCCGCGTCCACCGGCTCCTCGAAGTCGATGGTGCCGATCACGAGCGAGCGGTGCGACGGGTCGGCGACGTACGGGAAGGCGTACGGCGACTTCTCGGCCCAGGTGTAGAGGGTGTCCGAGGACTCGGTGGTCCGGGCGACCATCCCGGTGAGTCCGCCGGACGCGTTCATCCAGTCCAGCTGCTCGGCCATCAGGAACAGCGTCGCGATCGCGGGCGTGTTGTAGGTCTGGTTCTTCGACGAGTTGTCGATCGCGGTCGGCAGGTCGAAGAAGGCCGGGACGTGCCGGCCGGACGCCGCGACCGACGCGGCCCGCTCCAGCGCGGCGGGGGAGAAGAGTCCGATCCACAGGCCGCCGTCCGAGGCGAAGCACTTCTGCGGCGCGAAGTAGTAGACGTCCGCCTCGCGCACGTCGACGGGCAGGCCGCCGGCGCCGGAGGTCGCGTCGACGAGCACGAGCGCGTCCTCGGCAGCACCGGTGGGCCGCACGACGGGGGCCATCACGGCGGTCGAGGTCTCGTTGTGCGCCCAGGCGTAGACGTCGACGCCGTCCTCCGCGACGGCGACGGGGGCCGAGCCCGGGTCGGCGGTGATGACCGACGGGTCGGCGAGCCAGGGCGCGGCCGCCGCGGCCTGGGCGAACTTCGAGGAGAACTCACCGAACGACAGGTGCTGGCTCTTCTCCCGGACCAGGCCGAAGGTGGCCACGTCCCAGAACGCCGTCGCGCCGCCGTTGCCCAGCACCACCTCGTAGCCCTCGGGCAGCGAGAACAGCTCGGCGAGGCCCGAGCGGACCCGCCCCACCAGGTCGCGCACCGGCGCCTGCCGGTGCGAGGTCCCCATCAGCGACGTGCCCGTCGCGGCGAGCGCGTCGAGGTGGGAGGTCTGGATCTTCGACGGACCGGCGCCGAAGCGGCCGTCGGCGGGGAGGAGGTCGCGGGGGATCTGCAGGGCGTCGGTCATGACAACCTTCCGTAGGAGAGCGGTGCACCTGACGACGCTGTCAGCACCTCTATTGTGGCACCCGCACCGGCCATCCATCTCGGGGGAGACACCACATGAGCAACCGCACACCGGCCCAGACCCTGCTGCTCGTCATCGGCGTCCTCGTGCTCCTCGGCGGCCTCGGCTGCGTGGCGGTCGGGTTCGCCGACTTCGCGAGCGCCGACCCCGCGAGCGACGGCGGCAGCTCGATGCTGCTGTTCGCGGGCGGCGCGTTCGCGGCCGTCGTCGGCTTCGGCATCGTCGCCTTCACGCGTGCCTCCGTCCTGACCCGCAACGGCGCCTACACCCGCGTCACCATCGAGCAGGGGAGCGCGCCCGGCAGCCGGTCCTGCTCCGGCTGCGGGCGCGCCACGACGTCGTCGGCGCGGTTCTGCGAGTCCTGCGGTGCCGCCGTTGGCTGAGGTCGTCATCGCCCGTGTCGGCTACGGCCACCCCGACGCGCTGCTGCTCGTCGAGGAGGTCCAGGCCGAGTACGTCCGCCGCTACGGCGGACGCGACGAGACCCCGCTCGACCCGATGGTGTTCGAGCCCCCGTCCGGCAGCTTCTTCGTGGGCTACCTCGACGGCCGGCCGGTCGCCACCGGCGCCTGGCGGCGCTCCACGGTCGAGGCGCTCGGCTCGACGCGGACCGCGGAGGTCAAGCGCATGTACGTCGCGCCGGCGGCGCGCGGAATCGGCCTCGCGCGGCGGATGCTCGCCCACCTCGAGACGGACGCGGCCGCGCACGGCGCCGAGGTCGTCGTGCTCGAGACCGGGCTCGCCCAGCCGGAGGCGATCACGCTCTACGAGTCCAGCGGGTACACGCCGGTCCCGGCCTTCGGGTACTACCGGGACGCCCCGCTCTCGCGGTGCTACGCGCGGCGCCTGCCGAGGACGGCGTAGCGCTCGTCGTCGATCCGACCGCCCCAGTAGGCCTCGTCCGGTAGTGGCCGCAGGGTCGCCGAGAGCCCGGCACCCTCGACCAGCTCGACGGTCTGCTCCGAGGTGAGGCCGGCGCCGGTCGACCAGCTGCCCTCGACCAGGACCACCCTGCCCTCGGGTGCGAGGAGCTCCACCCACCGCGTCAGGGCCGCTGCCGGGTCGGGCAGCGCCCACAGGACGTGGCGGCACAGGACCACGTCGTACGTCGCCGGGGCGAGGTCGGGTGCGGAGGCGTCGCCGACCGCGAACGTGGTGCCGGGGAACGTGCCGGCCTTCGCGGTGGCGCGCCGGATCATCTCCGGGGAGAAGTCGATGCCGTCGACCTCGTGGCCGTCCTCGGCCAGCAGGAGCGAGAGCGTCCCGGTCCCGCACCCGAGGTCCGCGATCCGCGACGGGATCGGCGGGACCATCGACCGCAGCAGGCTCTGCCAGGCGTCGCGGACGACGGGGTCGTGGAGTCCGTGGTCGGGTTCGGCGTCGAAGGACTCGGCTTCGGCGTCCCATTGCTCCCGAGAAGTTGTCACCTGCTGACTCTAGGCTGAGCGGCGTGCTGCTCCCACCCAAGGTCGCCCACGGGGTCGCCGCCGGGTCGGTGACCCTGGCCTTCCGGCGCTGGCGCACGCCGGACGTCCGGCCCGGCTCGACGTTCACGACCGCGGCCGGGGTGGTGCGGGTCGAGGAGGTCGCGGTGGTCGACCCCGGCTCCATCGGCGACGAGGAGGCACGGGCCGCCGGCTGGCCCGACGCCGGTCGGCTGCTCCGGCAGCTGGACAAGGTCGACGCCAGCCTCCCGACGTACCGCGTGGTGCTGGCGTGGGCCGGCCCGGACCCGCGGGTCGCGCTCCGGGAGCAGGCCGACCTCAGCGATGCCGACGTGGCCGCGATCGACGCGCGGCTCGACCGGCTCGACCGGGCGAGCTCGCACGGGCCCTGGACGATGGCGACCCTGGAGCTGATCCGCCGCCGCCCGCACACCCGCGCGCCCGACCTCGCCGCCGAGCTCGGCCGCGAGCGGGACCCGTTCAAGATCGACGTCCGCAAGCTGAAGAACCTCGGGCTCACCCGGAGCTTCGAGGTCGGCTACGAGGTCTCCCCGCGCGGCCTGGCCTACCTGCAGCGCACCGGCCGGACGTAGGGTCGACCATGCGCCTCGGGACCGCTGCCCTCGTCGTTGCCCTCGTCACCGGGCTGCTCGCCGGCCTCGTCGTGGTCGTCACGCCGGCGTCGGCGCAGGCGCAGATCGAGGGCTACGCGTCGTACGACCCGTCGGCGAGGTGCCACGTGCAGCCGCGGCCCGGGACCGTCGAGCTCTACCGCTTCGTGGTCCGCCGCTACGGCGGCAGCCCGGGCGGGACGTCCCGGCCCTGTCACCGCGACCCGACGTCGGAGCACCAGACCGGGCGCGCCTTCGACTGGTCGCTCGACGCGCGCAAGCGCGCCGACCGGAAGCGGGCGCAGGCCTTCCTGGACCGGATCCTCGCGACCGACGCCCGTGGCCACCGCGACGCGTGGGCGCGACGCATGGGCGTCATGTACGTGATCTGGAACGACCGGATGTACCCGGCCTGGACCCGGTTCGACCCGGAGCCCTACCTGTCCTCGTCCTGCCCGACGCGCAAGAGGTGCTCGGCGACGCTGCGGCACCGCGACCACGTCCACGTGTCGCTGAGCCGGCGGGGCGCGAAGGGCCTCACCAGCTGGTACGACCGCCGGCCCTAGCGTCGTCCGCCCTGCTCCCAGCGGTGCACCTCGACCGCCGGGAACCCGGTGAGGCACTCGCGGGCGGCGGCGTCGGAGGGCGCCAGCACCGCCGCGCCGAGCAGCCGCGTGCCGTCGTCGGAGAGCAGCGGGCCGAAGCCCAGCAGGTCCGCCCGGGGCGCCGGCAACGCGGCGTACGGCGTGGGGTCGGCGAACCCGAGCGCGAGGACGCCGGCGGTGCCCGTGCCGGTCGGGCGCTGCCACTGCGTCCGGCGGACCAGCACGTCGCGGTAGGCGCCCGCCTGGTAGCAGGGTTCGTCGAAGGCGAACGCCCGGGCCGCCGCGGGATCTGCGAGGTCGACCACGTGCAGGCTCCCGGTCAGCGTCCCGTCGTCCAGGAAGGTCGGGCCGCGCGCGACCAGCGCGGCGCCGTACCGGTCCATGTAGGACCAGTGGTCCTCGACCATCTCGGCCCGCAGCGGCGTCGACCCTGGTCGGTCGCGGTGGTAGCAGAGGAACTCCACGAGCGCCTCAGCGGGCGGCGGACGCGGACGCCCGCCGGTCCTGCAGCCGACGCTGCTTCTCGATGAACCGGATCGACGAGCGCTGGACGAAGCCCGGGAACCACCGACCGAGCCGCCACGCCACGCGCGCCGTCCGGGGCGTCACCAGCATCGCCCGGTCCTCGGCCACCGCCTCCAGCACCTGCGTGGCGAACACGTCGGGGTCGAGCGGGTGTCGCACGCCCTGGCCCTTGAGGTAGTAGTCGCGGCCGTGGAACCGGCCCAGGTGGCCCTTGTCCAGGATCGGGGTGTCCACGGCCGACGGGCACACGACGGTCACCCCGACGCCCTTGGCGGCGGCCTCCGACCGCAGCGCCAGCGAGAGCCCGACGACGGCGTGCTTGGTCATCACGTAGGACGTGATCAGGCCGGCCGCCATCAACCCGCCCATCGAGGCGGTGTTGACGATCTGGCCGGATCCTCGGGCGACCATGCGTGGGTACGCCGCGGCGACCCCGTGCACCACGCCGCGGATGTTGACGTCGATGATCGCGTCCCACTGCTCGAGGGTGAGGTCCTCGGTCTCGCCGCCGAACGTGATGCCGGCGTTGTTGAACATCAGGTCGGGGTCGACCTCGTCGACGAGCGACCGCACCGCTGCCGCATCGGTCACGTCGAGGGCCACCGCCCGGGCCCCGATCGGCTCGGCGACGCGCTGCGCGGCCGCCTCGTCGAGGTCGGCGCACACGACGCGGGCGCCCGCGGCCACCAGGGCGCGCGTCAGTGCGGCGCCGATGCCCGAGCCGCCCCCGGTGACGATGGCGGACCGGCCGCTGAAGTGCTCCCCGAGGAAGGGCTCCGCCCTCACCCGGCCCACTCGGTGCGCCAGCCGTCGACATCGGAGGCCGGCCGCGAGGACGGGCCCGTGTAGACGGCGGAGGGCCGGATCAGGCGACCCGTGCGCTTCTGCTCGAGGATGTGTGCCGACCAGCCGCCGGTGCGGGCGCAGGTGAACATCGAGGTGAACATGTTCGCCGGGACCTCGGCGAAGTCCAGGACGATCGCGGCCCAGAACTCGACGTTCGTCTCGAGCACGCGGTCCGGCCGGCGCTCGCGCAGCTCGGCCAGCGCCGCCTGCTCGAGCGCCTCGGCGACCTCGTAGCGCGGTGCGTCCAGCTCGCGCGCCGTACGACGCAGCACCCGGGCGCGCGGGTCCTCCGCGCGGTAGACGCGGTGCCCGAAGCCCATCAGCCGCTCGCCCTTGTCGAGCAGCTCCTTGACGTAGGACGACGCGTCGCCGTCTCGCCGCTCGACCTCCTCGATCATGCCCAGCACCCGCGAGGGCGCCCCGCCGTGCAGCGGACCGCTCATCGCGCCGATCGCGCCGGAGAACGCGGCGGCGACGTCGGCGCCGGTCGAGGTGATCACGCGGGCGGTGAACGTGGAGGCGTTCATGCCGTGCTCCGCGGCGGACGACCAGTAGGCGTCGATCGCGTGCGCGTGCTTGGGGTCGGCCTCGCCCTTCCACCGGATGAGGAACTTCTCGGCGAGCGTCTTGCCCTCGTCGACGACCCGCTGCGGGACCACGGCCTGCTGCAGGCCGCGGGCCGACTGCGCGGCGTACGAGAGCACCATGACGGCCAGCCGCCCGATGTCGTCGCGGGCCTGCTCGTCGCTGATGTCGTAGGTCTGCCCGAACCCGAACGCCGGGGCCAGCATCGCCACCGCCGCCTGCACGTCCACGCGGACGTCGCCGGTGTGCACGGGCAGGTTGTACGGCTCGGCCGGCGCCAGGCCCGGGGTGTAGCTGCCGTCGATGAGCAGGCCCCACACGTTCTCGAACGGGACCCGGCCGACGATCTCCTCGATGTCGACGCCGCGGTACCGCAGTGCCGACCCCTCCTTGTCCGGCTCGGCGATCTCCGTCTCGAAGGCGACGACGCCTTCCAATCCGTGGTGTACGTCAGTCACGGAGCGCAGTCTAGGGTCGCGACTCCCCGCGGCGGCGCCGCGGCCGGTTTCTCGTCGCCGGGGCGCGGCCGCCGGCGCACGGCCGCCGGCGCACGACCGGTGGCTAGGGTCGGGAGCATGGACCGCACGGTTGACCTCGCAGCGCTGCGTCAGGAGTACGGCCGGGCCGGGCTCGACGAGACCGATCTCGCGCCCGACCCGGTGAGCATGTTCGAGCGGTGGATGCGCGACGCGCTCGACGCCGGCCTGCACGACCCGAACGCCATGGTGCTCGCGACCGTCGCTGCCGACGGGGCGCCGTCGTCGCGGATGGTGCTGCTCAAGGGCGTCGGCCACGACGGCTTCGTGTTCTTCACCAACACCGGGTCACGGAAGGGGGAGGAGCTGGCCGCGAACCCGCGGTGCGCCCTGCTCTTCCCCTGGCACCCGCTCGAGCGCCAGGTGCGCGTCGAGGGCGTGGCGACGCCGCTGCCCCGCCCGGACGTCGAGGCCTACTTCGCGAAGCGGCCGCGCGGGTCGAGGCTCGGTGCCTGGGCGTCGCCGCAGTCCCGGGTGACCACCAAGGAGGAGCTGGCCGGCGCCTACGAGGAGGCCGAGATCCGGTATCCCGACGAGGTGCCCGTCCCGGAGCAGTGGGGCGGGTACGTCGTACGACCGCACGTCGTCGAGTTCTGGCAGGGCCGACCCGGGCGGATGCACGACCGGCTCGTGTACCGGCACGTGACCGACGGGTGGGTCACCGAGCGCCTGGCCCCGTAGCTTGTCGGCTCGTCGGAAAGCATTTGTGAGTGAGTGCTCACTCACTTATTCTCGTCCGTCATGGACACCCGACGGGAACGCGCGCGACCGATGTCGCCGGAGGAGCGCCGCGACGCGCTCATCGCGGCGACGCGCCCCCTGCTCCACGAGCACGGGCGCGCGGTCACGACCCGGCAGATCGCCGAGGCGGCCGGCGTCGCCGAAGGCACGATCTTCCGGGTCTTCGAGTCCAAGGAGGAGCTCGTCGACGCCGCGATCGAGCGGGCCTTCGAGCCCGGCGACCTCGAGCGCCGCATCGAGGAGATCGACCCGACCCTGCCGCTGCGCGACCGCCTGGTCCAGCTGGTCTCGATCCTCCAGCAGCGCTTCCGCGCGACCTTCCAGCTGATGCAGAAGGTCGGCCTGGTGGGCCCGCCGCGGCACCTGCACGACAGCGCGGCCGCCGACGCCTGGCGGGCGCGCCTGGGAAGCCTGCTCGCCGCCGTCGTCGGCCCCGACGCCGACCAGCTGGCGGTCCCGCCCGACCACTTCGTCCACGTCCTGCGGCTGCTGACCTTCGCCGGCAGCCACCAGCACATCGCCGACGGTCGGCTGCTCACGCCCGAGCAGATTGTCGACACCCTGCTGCACGGACTCCTGAAGGAGAACCCCTGATGCTCCTGCGCCTGCTGCGCGAGCGACTCGCGCCGTACCGCCGCCCGCTCGCGCTCGTCGTGCTGTTCCAGTTCGTCGGCGTCGTGGCGATGCTCTACCTGCCGAGCCTGAACGCCGACATCATCGACTACGGCGTGGTCACCGGTGACACGGGCTACATCCTGCGCACCGGTGGCGAGATGCTCGCCATCTCGGTGGTCCAGATCGTCTGCTCGGTCACCGCCGTCTGGTTCGGCGCCCGCACGGCGATGTCGCTCGGTCGCGACCTCCGCGCCGCGCTGTTCGCCCGGGTCGGCACGTTCTCGACCCGGGAGGTGCAGGACTTCGGCGCCCCGTCGCTGATCACCCGGAGCACGAACGACGTCCAGCAGGTGCAGATGCTGGTGCTGATGGCCTGCACCATCGCCGTCTCGTCCCCGATCATGATGGTCGGCGGTGTGTTCATGGCGCTCCGCGAGGACATGGGCCTGGGCTGGATCCTCGCCGTCGTCGTCCCCGCGCTGTTCCTCAGCGTCGGCTTCGTCGTCAGCCGGATGGTCCCGAGCTTCCGCGCGATGCAGGCCCGCATCGACGAGGTCAACCGGGTGCTGCGCGAGCAGATCACCGGCATCCGCGTCGTCCGGGCGTTCGTGCGCGAGCCGCACGAGGCGGCCCGCTTCGGCGAGGCGAACGACGACCTCACGGAGGTCGCGGTCCGCGCGGGTCGGTGGATGGCCACCATGTTCCCGATCGTGATGCTCGTCGTGAACGTCTCCAGCGTCGCCGTGATCTGGTTCGGCGGTCACCGCATCAACGACGGCGAGATGCTGCCGGGCGCGATGACGGCCTTCCTCACCTACCTGATGCAGATCCTGATGTCGGTGATGATGGCGACGTTCATGCTGATGATGATCCCGCGCGCCTCGGTGTGCGGCGACCGCATCGCCGAGGTCCTCGACACCGACTCGTCCGTCGTACCGTCGGGCGAGCCCGTCGCGCCCGACCCGGAGCGGCGCGGCCACCTCGAGCTCGAGGGGGTCACCTTCTCCTACCCCGGCGCGGAGGAGCCGGTGCTGTCGGAGGTCTCGTTCGAGGCCCGGCCGGGCCAGACCGTCGCCGTGATCGGCTCGACCGGCTCCGGCAAGAGCACCCTGGTGAACCTGGTGCCGCGGCTGTTCGACGCCACCTCGGGGACCGTCCGGGTCGCCGGGCAGGACGTCCGCGACCTCGACCCCGACCTGCTCTGGGCCCAGCTCGGGCTGGTCCCGCAGAAGGCCTACCTCTTCAGCGGGACGGTGCGCAGCAACCTGCAGTACGGCAAGGCGGACGCCACCGACGAGGAGATGTGGGCGGCGCTCGAGGTCGCGCAGGGCCGCGACTTCGTCGAGGAGCTGCCCGACGGGCTGGACACCAAGGTCAGCCAGGGTGGCACCAACTTCTCCGGTGGCCAGCGGCAGCGGCTCGCGATCGCCCGGGCGCTGGTGCGCAAGCCGGGCATCTACCTCTTCGACGACTCCTTCTCCGCGCTCGACCTGGCCACCGACGCCCGGCTCCGCGCGGCGCTGCGTCCCGAGACCCGTGACGCGACGGTGGTGATCGTGGCGCAGCGGGTCAGCACCATCAAGGACGCCGACCTGATCCTGGTGCTCGAGGACGGCCGGATCGTCGGCCGCGGCACCCACCACGAGCTGCTCGCCGGCAACCCGACGTACCAGGAGATCGTGACCTCGCAGATGACGGCGGAGGAGGCGGCATGAGCGCCACCCAGACCGCCGGCGGCGCGAGCGGCCCGGGCAGCCCGGGCCCGGGCAGCAAGGGCAGCAAGGGCAAGGCCTTCGCCGAGACCGAGCGCATCGAGGCGCCGATGGGCGGCCCCGGCCGCGGCCCGATGGGCGGCGGCATGGTCGGGCAGAAGGCGATGGACTTCGGGCCGTCCGCACGACGCCTGGTCGGCCGGATGCGGCCGGACCGCGGCAAGGCGATCGCGGTCGTCGTGCTCGGCGTCGCCAGCGTCCTGCTGATGTCGATCGGACCCCGCATCCTGGGCCACGCGACCGACCTGGTGTTCAACGGATTCATCGGCTCCAAGATCCCGCCGGGCACGCCGCGGGCGCTGTGGCCGGCGGCGGTGCAGGACATGGACGTCGTGCCCGGGCAGGGTGTCGACTTCACCGCCGTGGCGCACGTGCTGCTGCTCGTCCTCGCGATCTACACGGCCGCGTCGCTGCTCGGCTGGCTCCAGGGCTTCGTGCTGAACACCGTCGTCCAGAACACCGTCCGTCAGCTGCGCGAGGACGTCGAGACGAAGATCAACCGGCTCCCGTTGGGCTACTTCGACCGCTCGCCCCGTGGCGAGCTGCTGTCCCGGGTCACCAACGACATCGACAACGTCAGCCAGACCCTCCAGCAGACGATGAGCCAGCTGCTCACGTCGGTGATGACCGTGATCGCCGTGCTGGCGATGATGATCTGGATCTCGCCGCTGCTCGCGCTCGTGGCCCTGGTGACGATCCCGTTCTCGCTGGTCGTCACCGCGCAGATCATGAAGCGGTCGCAGGGCCAGTTCGTCGCGCAGTGGCGTCGTACCGGTGCCCTCAACGCGCAGGTCGAGGAGGCCTACTCCGGGCACGCGCTGGTCAAGGTCTTCGGCCGCCAGGCCGAGGTCGAGCGGGTCTTCGCCGAGGAGAACGACGAGCTGCTGAAGGTCAGCTTCGGCGCGCAGTTCGTGAGCGGCCTGATCATGCCGTCGATGATGTTCATCGGGAACCTGAACTACGTGCTGGTCGCGGTCATCGGCGGCCTCCGCGTCGCGAGCGGCCAGCTGTCGCTGGGCGACGTGCAGGCCTTCATCCAGTACAGCCGGCAGTTCACCCAGCCGCTGACCACGGTCGCGTCGATGGCCAACCTGCTGCAGTCCGGCGTCGCGTCGGCCGAGCGGGTCTTCGAGCTGCTCGACGCGCACGAGGAGCCGGTCGACGCGCCGGCGCTGGAGCAGCCGGCCGAGCGGCGCGGCGAGGTCGCCTTCGAGCACGTGTCGTTCCGGTACGACGAGGACCGGCCGCTCATCACCGACCTGTCCCTCGTGGCGCGACCCGGCCAGACGGTGGCGATCGTCGGCCCGACCGGCGCGGGCAAGACCACGCTGGTCAACCTGGTGATGCGGTTCTACGACGTGGACGCCGGGCGGATCACCCTCGACGGGGTCGACATCGTCGGGATGCCCCGGGCCGCGCTCCGCGGGCAGATCGGGATGGTCCTCCAGGACACCTGGCTCTTCTCGGGGACCATCCGCGACAACATCGCCTACGGCCGCCCCGACGCGAGCGAGGAGCAGGTCCTCGAGGCCGCGCGGGCGACGTTCGTCGACCGGTTCGTGCACTCGCTGCCGGACGGCTACGACACCGTGATCGACGAGGAGGGGTCGAACCTGTCAGCCGGTGAGCGTCAGCTGGTGACGATCGCCCGCGCGTTCCTCACCGACCCGGCGCTGCTGATCCTCGACGAGGCGACGTCCTCGGTCGACACCCGCACCGAGCTGCTCGTCCAGCACGCGATGGCGGCGCTGCGGACCGACCGCACCTCGTTCGTCATCGCCCACCGGCTCTCCACCATCCGTGACGCGGATCTGATCCTGGTGATGGAGGACGGGGCGATCGTCGAGCAGGGCACCCACGACGCGCTGATCGACCGGGACGGCGCCTACGCCCGGCTCTACCGCTCGCAGTTCACCGCCCCGGTCGAGGACGTCGCCTAGCCCCGGGGGTGTGCGCGCCGCCGCAGGTTCACCATGGGACCTGGGCGAACCCGCACTTCCCCCGATGTGCTCGCCGTGGGAAGTGCAGGTTCGGCTGCAGACCATGGTGAACCTGCAGGGGCGGGCGTCAGTAGACGATCACCCCGCGCAGGTTGGTGCCGGCGTGCATGTCCTCGTAGCCCAGCGCCACCTCGTCGAGCTTGTAGGTTCGGGTGACCAGCTCGTCGAGCTTGAGGTGGCCCTCGGCGTAGAGGCGCAGCAGCGTGAGGATGTCGGTCTTGGGGTTCGACGCCCCGAACAGCGAGCCCTGGATCCGCTTCTGGAACAACGTGATGTCGGCGAGCGAGATCGGGGCGCCGACGTCGGCGATGTTGCCGAGGCCGGTGACGACGACGGTGCCCGCCTTGCGGATCGCGCCCATCGCCTGGCCGAGGTGCTCGCCCTTGGTGACCCCGACGGTGACGATCGCCGAGTCCGCGCCCTGGCCGTTCGTGACCGACTGGGCGAGCTCGGTCGCCTCCTCGATCGAGGCGACGGCGTGGGTGGCGCCGAGCTCCAGCGCCTTGGTGCGCTTGAACTCCACCGGGTCGACGGCGATCACCATCGAGGCGCCGGCGAACGCCGCCCCCTGGACCGCGTTGATGCCGATGCCGCCGACGCCCATGACCACGACGACGTCGCCGGGGCGTACGTCGGCGGAGTTGATCGCCGAGCCCCAGCCGGTGCCGACGCCGCAGCCGACGAGGCACGCCTTGTCCAGCGGCACCTCGTCCGGCACCTTCACCGCCGAGTCGACGGCCACCGTGGTGACCTCGGCGAAGGTGGAGATGCCGCACATCTGGCCGACCGGCTGGCCCTCGTGGGTGAGCCGGAAGCTGGTCGCGTCGTCCCACCGCGAGCCGTTGAGGAGGGTCGCGCCGAGGTCGCAGAGGTTCTGCATGCCGCGCGAGCACCAGGTGCACCGCCCGCAGGAGGGCAGGAAGGAGAACACCACGTGGTCACCCTCCGACCAGCCCGGCGTGTGCGGCCCGACGGCGGTGACGACGCCGGCGCCCTCGTGCCCGCCGCAGAACGGGTAGACGCCGACCGGGATGTCGCCGGTCGCGATGTGGTCGTCGGAGTGGCAGAGCCCGGAGGCCGTCATCTGGACCTGCAGCTCTCCCTGCCGCGGGTCGTCGACCTCGAGGTCGACCACCTCGTAGGTGCCGGGTGCCTGCTTGATGACCGCGCCGCGTGTGTGCATGGTTCCTCCTCGAGAACGAACGGGTGACCTCCGTCACGCCACCGTCCGCCCTGCCCCGTTGGCTTTAGGTTGGCCCGCCCTCCCGGGTCGGGCCGCGACCGTCCCTCCGGGACCTCGTTTAATCCCTTGAACGCCCCGGCGTGCCGACCTAGCGTGTTCGCACACGGGAAAGGAGGTGGTCCGAGGAATGATTTCTTCATGGACGCGTGAGGTGGCTGCTCGCTAGCAGCCCACTGGCATCACCCGGGGTGGAACCACTCCGGGACGGCTGCTGGTGAATCCCAGGCAGTCACCCGACCCGCAGGCGATCCGGGACCACGTCCCCCGGAGCGGGCTCCGTCCGGAGTCCACGCCTGCGGGTCGTCCCATGTCCGGGTGAGGTACGTCGCATCGGTTGCCCTCGGCAACCAGTTCGGAATAAAGTTGTCGTCGTCAACCTTGTACCCGTCGTGAATCGAGCTCTCGTGACCCAGGCGCCCCCGGCCCCTCCCACCGAGGAGGCCGCACCGATGACGCACCGCCAGATCATGGAGGCCCTCAGCGGGCTGCTGCTGGCGATGTTCGTCGCGATGCTGTCGAGCACCGTCGTCACCAACGCCCTCCCGCGCATCGTCAGCGATCTCCACGGCAGCCAGACCGGCTACACCTGGGTCGTCGTCGCGACCATGCTCGCGATGACCGTGACGACCCCGATCTGGGGCAAGCTTTCGGACCTGTTCAGCAAGAAGCTGCTGGTGCAGCTCGCGCTGGTCGTCTACATCGGCGGCTCGCTGATCGCGGCCTTCGCGCCCTCGATGGAGGTCCTGATCGGGGCCCGCGTCGTGCAGGGCATCGGGGTCGGCGGCCTCACGGCGCTGGTCCAGGTCGTGATCGCGACGATGATCGCCCCGCGTGAGCGCGGGCGCTACTCCGGCTACCTCGGGGCGACCTTCGCGCTCGCCACGGTGAGCGGACCGCTGATCGGTGGCGTCGTCGTCGACTCCGCGCTCGGCTGGCGCGGCTGCTTCTTCATCGGCCTGCCGTTCGCGCTCGTCGCGTTCGTGCTGCTCCAGAAGACCCTGCACCTGCCGGTGGTCAAGCGCCCGGTGCACATCGACTACCTCGGCGCCACCCTGCTGGTCGCTGGCGTCTCCACCCTGCTCATCTGGGTCAGCCTGGCCGGCAACCAGTTCGCCTGGGCCTCCACCACCACCGCCGGCCTGGTCGTCCTCGGGACCGTCCTGCTCGCCGCGGCCGTCTACGTCGAGGCCCGGGTCGCGACCGAGCCGGTCATCCCGCTGCGCCTGTTCAAGGACCGCACCATGACCCTCGCGACCATCGCCTCGGTGATGATCGGCGTGGCCATGTTCGGCTCGACGGTCTACCTCAGCCAGTACTTCCAGACCGCGCGCGGCATGACCCCGACCGAGGCCGGGCTGATGTCGATCGCGATGGTCGGCGGTCTGTTCCTCTCCAGCCTCCTGACCGGTCGGATCATCAGCGACACCGGCCGGTGGAAGCGCTTCCTCGTCGGCGGCATGGTGCTCGTCGTGGTCGGCCTGACGCTGCTCGGCACGATCGACGAGACCACGAACCTGGCCGTCATCGGCGCGTTCATGGCGATCCTGGGCGTCGGCCTCGGAGCAACCATGCAGAACCTCGTGCTCTCGGTGCAGAACAACGTCACCATGTCCGACATGGGTTCCGCCAGCTCCGTGGTCGCGTTCTTCCGCACCCTCGGCGGCTCGATCGGCGTGTCCGTCCTGGGCGCCCTGCTCAGCCACCAGGTCGCCCAGCGGGTCACCACCGGGTACGTCGCCGCGGGCCGTCCGCCGACGTTCTCGGCCGACAGCCACGCCGTGCCGGACGTGCCGGCGCTGCCCGGCTGGGAGCGGGCGGTCTGGGAGGCGGCGTTCGGTGAGTCCTTCGGCCACATCTTCCTGGTCGCGGTGCCCTTCGCCCTGGTGGCCCTGGTCTGCGTGATGCTCATCCACGAGGTCCCGCTGCGGACGACGAACCTCGAGGCCGAGGCCGAGGCCTCGCCGGAGGTCGCCGCCGAGCTGCACCACGCGATCGTGACGAGCGAGCGCTGAGATGAGCACGCGGACGCGCATCCCCCGCGACGAGCTGCTGGGCGGTCTCGAGCAGGAGGTCGGCGTGATGATCCGGCGCATCCGCCGGGTGATCGCCGAGCGTGCGCACGCCGTGCACCCCGAGCTGCAGTCCTCGTCGTACCTGATGCTGACCTGGCTGGACCAGCACGGCCCGCAGCGCGCGTCGGCGATGGCCGACGCGTTCAGCATCGACAAGGGCGCGATCAGCCGGCAGGTGCAGCACCTGGTCGACCTCGGCCTGGTCGACCGGGCGCCGGACCCCGCGGACGGTCGGGCGACGCTGGTGTCGGTCAGCGAGCAGGCGTCGGCCCGGATGGCCGCGGTGGCCGGCGAGCGGCGGCGCTGGCTCGACGACCGCCTGCGGGACTGGTCCGAGGAGGACCTGACGGCGGTCGTCGAGCTCCTGGGCCGCTACAACGCTGCGCTCGACGAGCGCGCCTGAGCGGCTACTGCAGCCAGACCGCGGTGTCGGCGGGCAGGGTCGCCCCCACCGCGCCGCTCGCCATCAGCACCTCGCCCGCGGGCAGGTCGACCGGCTCGGCGCCGCAGTTCAGCACCACGGTGACCGCGTCGCGCCGGAACGCCACGACGTCGGCACCGAGGTCGAGCATCTCGATCTCGTCGCCCGAGGTGGTCGCGAAGGTGCGCCGGGCCGCCAGGGCCGCGCGGTAGAAGCTCAGCGTCGACCCGGGGTCGCCCTCCTGGGCCGCCACGGTGAGCGCGGCCCACTCGGTCGGCTGCGGGATCCACGGCTGACCGGCGGTGGGTCCGAAGCCGAACGGCGGCTCGTCCCCGCTCCACGGGATCGGCACCCGGCAGCCGTCGCGGCCGGGCTCACCGGTGCGCAGCCAGAACGGGTCCTGGCGGAACTCGGGCGCGACGTCGACCTGCTCCAGGCCGAGCTCCTCGCCCTGGTAGAGGTACGCCGAGCCGGGCAGGGCCAGCATCACCAGGGTGGCCGCCTTGGCCCGCGCCAGCCCGGTCGCGCCACCGCCGTAGCGGGACACGTGCCGGTCGACGTCGTGGTTGGAGAGCACCCAGGTGGGCGACCCGTGGACGGCCTCGGTGGCCGCGAGCGTCCCGGTGATCACCTCGGTGAACTCCGAGGCCGACCACGGCGCGAGCAGCCACGCGAAGTTGAACGCCTGGCTCATCTCGTCCTCGCGGATGTAGCGGGCCATCGACTCCGGGGACTGCGTCCAGGCCTCCGCGACCAGCATCCGGTCGCCGTCGTACTTGCTCAGCACCTCGTGCCAGCGGCGGTAGACGTCGTGGACCTCGGGCTGGTCCCACATCGGCTCGTCACGCTCGGTGCGCTCGACCAGCGGGACGTCGGCGAGGTCACGCGCGTCGCTGCTGGCGGTCTTCCCGTGCTCGACGACCTGGTCCCGCAGGGACTCCTCCTTGAGCAGGCCGTGGGCGACGTCGACCCGGAAGCCGTCGGCACCGCGGTCGAGCCAGAACCGGAGCACGTCGACGAACATGTCGCCGACCTCCGGGTTGCGCCAGTCGAGGTCGGGCTGGCTGGAGTCGAAGAGGTGGAGGTACCACTGGCCGTCCTCGACCTGCGTCCACGCAGGGCCGCCGAAGACCGACATCCAGTTGTTGGGCGGGCCGTCCTCGCTGTCGCGGAAGAGGTAGCGGGCGCGCTCCGGGCTGCCGGGACCGGCGGCGAGCGCCGCCTGGAACCAGGCGTGGTCGCTCGAGGTGTGGTTGGGGACGAGGTCGACGATCACCTTGAGCCCGAGCTCGTGCGCGCGCTCCAGCAGCTCGTCCGCGTCGCCCAGGGTGCCGAACAGCGGGTCGATGTCGAAGTAGTCGGCGACGTCGTAGCCGTGGTCCTTCTGCGGGGAGGTGTAGGAGGGCGAGATCCAGACCGCGTCGACGCCGAGGTCGCGCAGGTAGGGCAGCCGCGAGGTGATGCCGGGCACGTCCCCGACCCCGTCGCCGTTGCCGTCGGCGAAGCTGCGCGGGTAGATCTGGTAGGTCACCGCGTGGCGCCACCACTCCTGGCCGTGGACGTGGATTGGATCGTTCAAAACCATGGGGGACATCCTAAGGTCGAGCGCGGGTCAGGCGAAGTCGGCCGGGTTCACGGCGACCCACAGGTGCTCGGCGCGGGCGACGACGCGGCCGTCGGGGTCGTAGATCGCCGACGCCGTCCGGGTCTTGCGGCCCTCGCTGCCGCGGGCCAGCCCGACCACGACGTGCTCCTCGCCGACCGCCGGGAGGGCGTCGATCTGGGCGGTCATCCGGGCGAGCACCATCAGCCGCTCGTCGAGGTCGCCCGCCCACCCGCCGACGCAGTCGAGGGCGGCCCAGGTGACGGGGACAGTCGCGCGCTGGGTGCCCTCGGTGTCGCGGTAGCCCTCGGCGACGCTCGGGTCGGGGGTCCAGGTCGCCGCGGTCCGGGCCGCGCCGTCCTGGTCGGTCACCCGGCCCGGGAAGATCCGCAGCCCGTCGCCGGGCTCGCGGCCGGTGCCGCAGGCGAAGCAGGTCGGGAACGGGTGGAACAGGTGCCCGGCGTACGACGCCTCCGCCGCCCGGGCCTCCTCCGCCGGGACGGGCTCGACGACCGCCACCTCCTCGGCGTTGACGTGGGCCGTCGCGACCGCCTCCTCGCCGTCCATCGCCTGCAGCGAGTCGTCGGACGGCACCACCGGCATCGCGACGTCGAGCGGCGGAGGACGCAGCAGCGAGACCGTGACCGCGGGCCAGGGCTCGGCGTGGTCGGAGGCCAGCGCCAGGAGCGCGGCCAGCGCTCCGGCCGTCCAGCCGCCGTTGCCGCTGGAGGGCGGGCCGCAGAACCGGTGCGGCACGAACAGCTCGGTCATCGGCGACGTCTCCTCGGGTGTGAAGGCCTCACGCTGGCACGCGGACCGGCTCAGGTCCACCCCGGCGCGGCGCGGTGCGCACCCCAGGCACCGAGCGCGGCGACCAGCAGGAGCAGGACCACGTTGTGCCCGTACTTCTCGGCCGTGCTCACCTCGCCGATGGGCGTGGCGAGGAAGCCGGAGGTCGCTCCCGCGAGGAGGGCGCCGGTGGCCAGGGCCAGCACGTGCGCCTGGCCCCAGTCGCCCCGGTGCGACAGCCTCCAGACGGTGACCACGGCACCCGCGGCCAGCAGGACGACGAGCGTGGTGCCGAGCCGGCTCGGCGGGATCGTCCCCCAGGCCACCACGGCGAGGTACGACGCCACGGTGACGACGAGCGGTCGGGGGACCGCCCCCGGCACGATGAGCGCCGGTCGCCGCCCGACGACCACCGCCGCCACCACCAGGGCGAGCGCCGCGACCGCCGAGCCGAGCAGCTGGCCCCAGGTGGCGGTGGCCTCGCCGGTGTCATAGGCGTCCCACATCACCAGGGCGCTGGCCGCGAGATAGAGCAGGGCGACGACCACCACCGTGACCGGACCGAGCCACGGCTCGGTCCGGCGGCGCGGGGCCAGGGTCTCCACGACGGCCACGGGGGAGCAGATGCTGAGCATGACGTGGTTGCCCACGAACAGCACCGCGAGGTAGATGCTCAACCCGATCGGCGCCACGAAGGTGGGCACCGACATGTCCTGCCAGTAGGGGATGTCGCGGTAGTCGGTGCTCCACATCGACTGGTCCACGAACCCGGCCTCGACCACGCCGAACGCCGCCGCCATCAGCACGATCCCGGGCCACCCCAGCCCGAGGCGGCGGGCCGCCTCGCGGACGAGCAGCGCCGGCGCGCCGTACAGCGGGGAGAACACGACCAGGTTGCCGACGAGCGTGGCGGGGTGGCCGGTGCTGTCGTCGTACCCCCAGAGGTACTCCGCGCAGACCGGCGCCAGGACGAAGAGCCCGAGGGCGGGCCACCAGGCGGTGCGCACCCCTCGACGCTAGGGACCGGTCCGCGCCCGCGGAACGGACCGGGGTAGGGACCGGGCCCTACCAAAGTCAGCGGATCTGCTCCCAGCGGTCCAGCGCCTCGCGACGCTCGGCGGCGTGGTCGACCATCGGTGCCGGGTAGCCGGCCGCCTCCCGGTCCTCGGGGCTGGGGTCGTGCGGGTCGGCGACGTCGGCCAGCTCGGGCACCCAGCGGCGCACGTAGGTCCCGCGCGGGTCGAACTTGCGCCCCTGGCTGGTCGGGTTGAAGACCCGGAAGTACGGCGCGGCGTCGACGCCGCTGCCGGCCGCCCACTGCCAGTTCTGCTGGTTGGAGGCGAGGTCGGCGTCCGCCAGCCAGTGCATGAAGTGCCGGGCACCGTGCTGCCACTCCAGGTGCAGGTCCTTGACCAGGAAGCTGGCCACGACCATCCGGACCCGGTTGTGCATCCAGCCCTCACCACGCAGCTGGCGCATCCCGGCGTCGACGACCGGGAACCCGGTGCGGCCCTCCCGCCAGGCCTCGAGCCGGTCGTCGGGCTCGTCGTAGCGCATCCTCGCGTACTCGGGCCGGAGGTACTCCCGCGCCGTCTCCGGTCGCGCGAAGAGCACGTCGGCGAAGAACTCGCGCCAGGCCAGCTCCTTGCGGTAGGTCGCGGCGCCGTCGCTGCGCAGCCGGGCCAGGTCCGCGAGCAGGGTGCGCGGGTGGATCTCGCCCCACTTGAGGTGCACCGACATCCGCGAGGTGGTGTCGAGGTCGGGGCGGTCGCGCTCGCCGTCGTAGTCGCCCACCCGGTCCAGGAACTCCGCCCACCGGCGCCGGGCGACCGCCTCGCCCGCCTCGGGCAGCTCGAGATCGGCCGGCAGCCTCGGGTCCGGGACGTCGGTGGTGTCCCGGTCCAGGTGCAGCCAGTCGACGTCACGCGGGTCGTCGGCCGGCCCCCGCCAGCCGTGCTCGGCCCACGCGCGCTGGAACGGCGAGTAGACCTTGTAGGGGGCACCGCTGCCGTTGGTCACCCGGCCCGGGGCGACGGCGTACGGCGACCCGGTGCGCACCAGCTCGATCCCGTGCTCGGCGAGCGCCTCCTCGACCGCCTGGTCGCGCCGGTGGCCGTACGGCGCGTAGTCGGCCGCGACGTGGACCCGCTCGGCACCGACCTCCCGCGCGGCCAGCACCACCCGGCGTACCGGGTCGCCGCGCACCACCGAGAGCCGCCCGCCGTGCTCGCGCAGCGAGCCGTCCAGCGCGCGGAGCGAGGCGCCGAGGTAGGCGCGCCGGGCCGGGCCCGCGGGCCCCCACAGCGCGGGGTCGAGCACGAAGAGGGGCAGGACCGGCCCGTCGGCCGCCGCCTCGAGCAGGGCGGGGTTGTCGCCCAGCCGCAGGTCGCGCCGGAACCACAGGACGGAGGGCGTGCCGGGCGTCGTCTGCTGCGTCGTTGTCCGAGCCATCTCTGCCAGCCTGCCACCCCGGAGGTCGATGGGACAGAATGGCCGACGTGAGCGACCTGATCGACACGACCGAGATGTACCTCCGGACCATCTACGAGCTGGTCGAGGAGGGCATCGTGCCGCTGCGCGCGCGGATCGCGGAGCGGCTGCACCAGAGCGGGCCGACGGTGTCCCAGACCGTCGCCCGGATGGAGCGCGACGGGCTGCTCACCGTCCAGGGCGACCGGCACCTCGAGCTGACCGACGACGGCCTGCGCCTGGCCACCCGGGTGATGCGCAAGCACCGGCTGGCCGAGCGGCTGCTCACCGACGTCATCGGCCTGGACTGGGAGCTCGTGCACGACGAGGCCTGCCGCTGGGAGCACGTGATGTCGGAGACCGTCGAGCGCCGGCTGCTCCAGCTGCTCGACCACCCGACCGAGTCGCCCTACGGCAACCCGATCCCGGGGCTCGACGAGCTCGGCGAGGTCGAGGTCGGCGAGCAGTTCATGGAGGGGGTCGAGCCGCTCTCGAGCGCCGCCGGCGCCGACGAGGGCCGGGTCCTGGTGCGCCGGATCTCCGAGGAGATGCAGAAGGACGAGGCCCTGATGAGCGCCCTGCGCCGGGTCGGCGCCCTGCCCGACAAGACGATCACGGTCGTCACCACGCAGGCGGGCGTCCTGGTCGGCTCCGCCGGGGAGACCGCCGAGATCTTCCCCGAGGCGGCCGACCACATCTTCGTCAAGAGGCTCTAGCGCCCCGCCGCGCCGCCACGAGCGCGCCGAGGAACTCGGAGCAGCCGGTCTCGAGCTTGTACGTCGCCAGCTCGTCGCCCCGCGTCGGACCCCGGTTGACGATGACGACCGGGACCCCCTCGCGCGCCGCCCGGCGCACGAACCGGAACCCCGACATCACGGTCAGGCTCGACCCCGCGACCAGCAGCGCGCCACCGTCGCCGGCGAGGGCGTCGACGGCGGCGTAGCAACGCTCGACCCGAGGCGCGGGGACGTTCTCGCCGAAGAACACGACGTCCGGCTTCAGCACCCCGCCGCAGTCCTCGCAGCCGGGCACGACGAACCCGGCGGTCTCGTCGAGGTCGACGTCGCCGTCGGGGCGCACCGCCACGTCGGCGTACCGCTCGGCGAAGCCGGGGTTGGCGGCGCTCAGCCGGGCCTGGAGCGCGGCGCGCGAGGAGGTGGCCCGGCAGGCGAGGCAGACGACGTCGGCGATCCGGCCGTGCAGGGCGACGACCCGTGCGGAGCCGGCGCGCTCGTGCAGGCCGTCGACGTTCTGGGTGATGAGCAGCTCGGGGTCGAGCTCGGCGAGCGCGAGGTGGCCCGGGTTCGGCTCGGCGTGCCGCATCCGGCCCCAGCCGAGGTGGCTGCGCGCCCAGTAGCGCTGCTGGGCGGCCGGTCCGGACACGAACTCCTGGTAGGTCATCGGCGTCCGGGCCGGCGAGCCCGGCCCGCGGTAGTCGGGGATCCCGGAGTCGGTCGACAGGCCGGCCCCGGTGAGCACGACCAGCGGCCGACCGGCCAGCAGGCCGAGCGGCTCGGTCAACGGGCGTACCGCAGCTCGGCCCGGGCGCGGGCCTTGGCGGCCTCGACGTCGCGGTTCTTCGGCGGGGCCGTGGTGACCAGGTCCTCGAGAAGGTGCTGGGTGATGTGCGCGACCTCGCGCACCGCGCGGTCGAACGCCTCCTGGTTGGCCTGGCTGGGCTTCGTCGTGCCGCTCACCTTGCGGACGTACTGGAGGGCGGCCGCCGCGACCTCGTCGCTGGTGGCCGGCGGCTCGAAGTTGTTGAGCGGGCGGATGTTCCGGCACATGCCCCCGAGCGTACGTCGTGGAGCGACCTGCCAGCATGGGCTCATGCCCAGCCACCAGCCCAGCGGCCGGCCCAGCGGCCAGCGCGACCACGACATCGTCCTCTTCGGCGCGACCGGGTTCACCGGCGGCCTGACCGCCGAGTACCTCCTGCGTCACGGGCCCGCGGGGCTGCGGTGGGCGCTGGCCGGACGCAACGCCGAGAAGCTCGAGGCCGTGCGCAGCCGGCTGGCCGCGATCGACCCGGCGGCGGCCGACCTGCCGCTGCTGCACGCCGACGCCACCGACGCCGCCTCGCTGGCCGACGTCGCCGCGTCGACCCGCGTCGTGATCACCACGGTCGGGCCCTACCTCGAGCACGGGGAGCCGCTCGTCGCGGCCTGCGCCGAGGCCGGCACCGACTACGTCGACCTCACCGGCGAGCCGGAGTTCGTCGACCGGATGTACCTCGCGCACCACGCCACCGCCGAGCGCACCGGCGCCCGGATCGTGCACGCGTGCGGGTTCGACTCCATCCCGCACGACCTCGGTGCGCTCTACACCGTGCAGCAGCTGGCCGCCTCCGGTCCGGTGCGGGTCCGTGGCGTCGTGCGCTCCGGCGGCACGTTCTCGGGCGGCACCTTCCACTCCGCCCTCGGCCAGTTCTCGCGGGCCCGGCAGATGCGGGCCGCGATGCAGGAGCGGCGCCGGGTCGAGCCACGCCCGGAGGGCCGGCGGTCCCGGGCCATCGGCGGCAAGCCGCACCGCGACGACGTCCTCGGCTACTGGCTGGTGCCGCTGCCCACGATCGACCCGTTCGTCGTCGCGCGCAGCGGCGCCGCGCTGGCGTCGTACGGGCCGGACTTCGGCTACTCCCACTACGCCGGCACCAAGACGCTCCGGTACGCCGTGGGCGGGGTCGTCGGGGCCGGTCTGGTCTTCGGCGCCGCCCAGGTGCCGCCGCTGCGCAGCTTCCTGCTCCGCAAGGTGCCGCAGGGCGAGGGGCCCGACGAGCGGCGCCGGTCGAAGTCGTGGTTCCACGTGGACTTCATCGGGGAGGGCGACGGCCGCACCGTGCACACCCGGGTCAGCGGCGGTGACCCCGGCTACGACGAGACCGCGAAGATGCTGGCCGAGTCCGCGCTGAGCCTGGCGCTCGACGACAACCCGCCGTCGGCCGGCCAGGTCACCACCGCCCAGGCGATGGGGGACAACCTGATCGCCCGGCTGCAGGCCGCCGGGATCCGGTTCGAGGTCGTCGACTAGAGGGCTCGTCGACCGGGCCGCGGAGCCGCTACCGTCGTCGGGACGGAGGGAGTGCCGCGATGTCGAACCACTTCACCGGGCTGAGTCTCGGACCACCACTGGGCGACCAGCGCCTGGACCTGTGCGACCTGTACGCCTTCCAGGCGCCCGGCGACCCGACCCGGACCGTGCTCATCCTGAACGCGAACCCCCAGGCGGACGCGCTCCACCCGGACGCCGTCTACCGCCTGGGGATCGACAACGACGGCGACCTCCTCGACGACGTCGCGATCAGCTTCGTGTTCGCGCCGCCGGTCGACGGCGCCCAGTCCTACGACGTCCACGTCGCCACGGGGGCCGAGGCGCGCTCCGCCGAGCCCGTCGGCACGAAGGTCGTCGCCGGAGCCCGGGCCTCGTTCGGCCCGGAGCCCGAGATCGTCAGCGCCGACGGCTGGACGTTCTCCGCGGGCGCCCGCAGCGACGCGTTCTTCTTCGACTTCGACGGGATCAAGAACCTCTTCGACATCCGGGGCAACCGGAACTTCACCGCTCCCCGGTTCGGCGGCGAGGCGCCGTGGACCGGCATCGACTCCAACGCGGAGGCCAACGTGTTCTCGATGGCGGTCGAGGCCCCCACGGAAGCACTGCTCGGCGGTGGCCGCGAGCTGCACGTCTGGGGACGGTGCAGCGTGCGACGCGACGGGCGCCTGGTCCACGTCGACCGGGCCGGGCACCCCTCGGTGAGCAGCTTCTTCAACACCGACGAGACCAAGGAGGAGTACAACGCGAGCGAGCCGGTGCACGACCGCGAGCGGTGGACCGACCTCTTCGTCCACCTGATGGGGCACACCGGCGGCTACACCCGCGAGGAGGCGGTCGCCGCCATCGAGGCCGAGGGCCTGCTCCCCGACGTGCTGACCTTCGACCCCACGAGGCCGGCTCGCTACCCGAACGGCCGGGTCTTCACCGACGACGTCATCGACCACCGGCTGCAGTTCCTGTCCAAGGGTGACGTCCCGCCACCGGGTCTGGCGCCCCACCAGGACACCCTCGAGGTGTTCCCCTACCTCGGACACCCGCACCCGACGTCGGGGTAGACGGGGACCCCGAACGACCCCTTCGGGTGAGTTTGTCGTCGTTCGGCCTCGGTCACGGAGAGGAATGACCACCGTGCCCGACGTCCACCGCCTGCGGGACCTCTTCGAGGTCCGCCGGGGACCGGTGGCCGACGCGCTGGTGGACGTGGTCGGCATCCCGCGCAGCGCCGTCGAGGACGTGCTCGCCGAGGCGGGCCTCGACCCGCTGGTCCCGGCCGCTGCCGTCACCGACGCCGAGATCGGCCGACTGCGCGGCAGCCTGGTCGCCGTGCCCGAGCCGCGCCGGACCGGCTAGGCCGGAGCGACGCGGCCCGCGGGCCGGCGTACGTGAGGGGCTCAGCCCTGGGCGACCCGGTCGTGGCCCTTGCCCGCGTGGATGGCGTCGTAGCCGGGGCCACCGCGCAGCCAGTCGTTGCCGGGGCCGCCCCACATCCGGTCGTTGCCCTTGGCGCCGTTCACGAAGTCGGCGCCGGCGCCGCCGAGCACGACGTCGTTGCCGGCGTCGGTGAGCACCCAGAGGCGGAAGCGGTGCGGCAGGGTGCTGCCGTCGGTGTAGTCGTTGCCGAGGCGCGGCCAGACCTGCACGAACATCTGCTTGTGGTGGAAGGCCTTGGGGATGGTGCACACCGCCGAGATCCCGGTCTTGACCTGCTCACGCCGGCAGCTGTGCTCGGGGAGCCGGACCTTGGACGTGCGGGTGTCGCGGTAGCGCAGCGCGTCGAGGCGCTCGACGTACTTGATCCGCAGGTGGCTGGAGTGCTTGCCCGAGATGTACACGTAGCCGTACTTCGACTTCCGGATGATCGCCTCGTGCCCGATGCCGGAGACGCCGGCGTCGCCGGGTCCGAGCATCAGCGGCGGGTGACCGGCCACGGCCGGGCCCGCGGCGACCGTGAGGCCGCCGACGAGGACGAGGAAAAGCGTGGTGACGATGCCGAACAGGCGCATCAGGGAGGTCCCTCCAGGTGACGACAATCGGGCTCGACACTAGGGGGGCCCGGCCGAGGAGGCCAATCTCCGAGCCCGCGGTGTCTAGCTACCGGACGGCCCGGAAGGCGGCCCAGCGGGGCTGCTGGACGACCTCGACGACGCAGTCGCGGACGAAGTCGAGCGGGTCGACCTGGTTGATGTAGGTGAGCAGGCCCGGAGCCTGCTGGCCGTCGTCGAGCGAGCAGTAGATCTTGTCCTTCACGCCGTCGTCGTAGGCGATCACGTGGTTGTCGCCCTCCTCCGCGTAGACGCGGTCGGCCCCGTCGCCCGGGTAGATCGTGTCGTCCCCGGGGTCGCCGGTGACCTGGTCGTCGCCCGGCCCGGCGTCGAGGACGTCGTCGCCGTCGCCGCCGTCGAGCTCGTCGTCGCCGGCGTCGCCGTACACCTGGTCGGTGCCGTCCGAGCCGGAGACGTGGTCGTCGCCCTCGCCGCCGGTCAGCTCGTCGTCGCCGGCCGCCCCCATCACCTCGTCGGTGCCCGGGCCGCCGGTACCCGTGTCGTCACCCGGGCCCAACATCAGGAAGTTGGTGCCCGCGCCCGCGTCGACCACGTCGTTCCCGCCTCCGCCGAGGACCTCGTCGTTGCCTTCGCCCCCGGTCGCCTGGTCGTTGCCGGGGCCGAGGTTCGCGTCGTTGGCGCCGGCGCCCATGTCCACCACGTCGTTGCCGCCGCCGCCGATGACGCTGTCGTCACCCTCGCCGCCCGACCCTTGGTCGTTCCCGGGACCGAGGTTCAGGTCGTCGCTCCCGCTACCGCCGACCACCTGGTCGTCCCCGCCTCCGCCGATCACCTTGTCGTCCCCGCCGCGGGCGGCGACACGGTCGTTGCCGCCCCGCGCGTCGATGGTGTCGGCCTGGGCCGTGCCGTGCAGGTTGTTGGCGCCGTTGTCGCCGGTGATGGTCGCGGCGGCGGCGGCCGCCGGGACGGCCAGGACCGCCAGTGTCGCCAGTCCGGCCGCGGTTGACTTCCCGAGAGAGACACGTCGCATGCAGGCGATCGTAACTTCGCGATCGCTCTGTGGTCGGCGATCGACCGCAATCGGCATTCGTGCAGCCACCGAGGTGGGGAGCGTCGCCCGCTCCTCGAGCGGGGTCGTGGGTGCCCCAGGCCAGAGTCGAACTGGCGACCTTTCGCTTAGGAGGCGGCTGCTCTATCCACTGAGCTACTGGGGCGGGGACGCCCGTGGGACGTCGGCGCACAGTGTGTCACGAGGGGCGGACGGGGTCCGCGCGCACCGGCCCCCTCCATACCGGCGTTTTGTTTATCCGCGCTGGTCACAGGGACACTTAAGGTTCGAGCCGTACCCTCGGCCGCGCCCCTGACCCCCGATCCCGAGGTTCGTCGATGTCCGACGCTGCGCCTGAGCGCGACGAGCGCGACTCGAGCGCGCCCAAGCGGCGGGGCAAGGTCCGCAAGCGGCACACCGTCGGCAAGGTGCTGCTCGCCAGCGTCCTGGTGATCGCGATGGTCAGCGGCCTCGGCACGATCTGGCTCTACCGCCACCTCAACGGCAACCTCAACGTGCTCGACGTGACCAGCCAGCTCGAGAACCGCCCGGACAAGGTGGACGTGGCCGGCCCCCAGGAGCCGCTGAACGTGCTGGTGATGGGCTCGGACAGCCGCGACTGCGCCGGCTGCAACATCGACAACCTCACCGGCGGCGGCCAGCGCTCCGACACCACGATCCTGTTCCACCTCTCGGCGGACCGGAAGCGCGCCTACGGCATCAGCGTCCCGCGCGACCTGATCGTCAACCGGCCCGACTGCAAAGCCAAGGACGGCTCCACGATCCCCGGCGGGGACGGTGTGATGTGGAACGAGGCGTTCAGCGTCGGCGGTCCGGCGTGCACGATCCAGCAGTTCGAGCAGCTCACCGGCATCCGGCTCGACCACTTCGTGGTCGTCAACTTCGAGGGCTTCCAGGGGATGGTCGACGCGATCGGTGGCGTCGAGGTGTGCATCCCCGAGCCGATCGTCGACCCGGCCCACGGCATCAACATCGAGGCCGGCACCCGCAAGATCAAGGGCAAGGAAGCCCTCAACTACGTCCGCGAGCGGTACGTCGTCGGCAACGGCTCCGACATCGGCCGGATGAAGCGCCAGCAGGCCTTCATCGCCTCGATGGCCCACCAGGTCGTCACTGCCGGCACCCTCGCCCGGCCCGACCACCTGGTCCGCTTCCTCGACTCCGCGACCAAGTCGCTCACCGTCGACAACGGCCTCGAGAACGTCGTGAAGATCGCCCAGCTCGGCATCCAGTTCAAGGACATCGGGCTGGACAACATCCAGTTCATCACCATCCCGAACATCCCCGACCCCGCCGACCCGAACCGCCTGGTGTGGAAGCAGCCGCAGGCCAAGCAGGTGTGGGAGAAGATCGCCAACGACGAGCCGCTGACCAAGCAGCTCAGCGACGACGTGATCAGCGCCGGCAACCTGCCGGGGTCGGGCTCCTCCTCGTCGTCGGGCAACGGCGGCAAGGGCAGCTCCTCCGAGGCCGACAAGCAGGCCCTGGAGGACGCCGGGCTGTGCACGTGAGCGAGCGACCCGAGACCGACTGGGAGCGGCGGAAGCGGCTCGCCGAGGTGTTCGGCGACGCCCTGCCCGAGACGACCCGGGACGAGCGCGACCCCGAGACCGCCCCGGCCGCCGACCGCTCCGCCCAGGAGAAGTGGCTGCAGGAGCAGGTGCCCCCGCACCACGGTTCCTGAGCGTGTCGCTCAGACCGTCGGCGGGGTCCTGCCCTGCTGCGCGGCGAGCAGGTCGCGGATCTCCTCGAGCAGCTGGACGTCCTCCGGGGTCCCCGGCTCGGGGCTGGGGAAGTAGCGCTCCTTGGCCACGGTGTACGGCTTCACGATGAGGAAGTAGACGACGGCCGCGATAATGACGAAGCTGATCACCGCCGTGATCCACGCGCCGACGAGCAGCCCGCCCGGAGTCCAGGCCGAGAAGTCCGGCTGACCGCCGACCTTCCCGATCAGGCCCATGATGAGGTCGACCGTGGCGGTCACGACCGCCGTGAACGCGAGCGCCATGATCAGCGCGACCGCCAGCTCGACCAGGTTGCCGCGGAGGATGAAGTTCTTGAATCCCGTCATACCGGCACGCTAGTCGCCGAACGTCACGGTGAGGAACGTGCGGACCGAGGCGTCCGCGATCCGGGCGGCCTCGGTCGGCAGCGCGCCGACCACGACCAACCGGCCGCCGAGCCCGGTGGCGGACAGGCCGCTGCTCGCGGGGTCCTCGCGGGGCAGCGCCAGCACCGGCACGTCCGCGGCCACGACGACGGCGGCGCCGCCCTCCGGGTCGGCGGAGACCAGGTCGACCTCGTCGCCGACCGCCAGCAGCGCCGCGACCCCCGCGTCGGGCAGCCGGACCGGGACCGCGACCAGCCCCGGGTAGCCGTCGGTCAGCGCCGGTCCGACCAGGCGTACGTCGGTCAGCGGCTCGCCCGCCCGCAACGGGGCCGCCAGCGTCCGGCCGACCGGGTCGGCGACCGCGCCCGAGGGCAGGGACCCCGGAGCGAACCCGACCGTGCGCAGGTCGTCCACCGTCAGCACCGCGCCCGACGGGAGGTCGCGCGCCGCGACGAGGACCGGCACGGTCGCCGGGGGAGCCGCGGTCGCGGCGTGCACGCCGGACGCGACGGCGAGGGCAGCCAGGAGGGCTGCCAGGACCCGGCGCCGGGCGAGCACGGCACGTCGTACGGGACGCAGGAGGGCGGCGAGACGGCGCATGCCGTGACGCTAGGCCGGATCAGCGGCCCGCGCGCCGGCCCTCCACAGGGGTCGGTCGGCGCGACCGTGTCAGGTCAGTCCGAGGAGCTCGACGCGGCGGCCGCCGGGGCCGGCTTCGAGTCGGTCTTGGTCTCGGTCTTCGTGTCGGCCTTGGTGTCGGCCTTGGTGTCGCTCGTGGCCTTGGCCGGGGTGTCCGTCGCCGACGAGCCCGAGCGGCTGTCGGTGCGGTAGAAGCCCGAGCCCTTGAACACGACGCCCACGGCGTTGAAGACCTTGCGCAGCCGGCCCGTGCACTCCGGGCACACGGTCAGCGCGTCGTCGGAGAAGCTCTGCACCTGCTCGAAGGCGTGGCCGCACTCGGTGCAGGCGTACTGGTAGGTGGGCACGGTTCTCCTTCGTGACTCGTCTGGCACTCGCCCCTGACGAGTGCCAATGGTACGACACGGCACAATGGCCGGCGACATGTCTGGCGGTTTCGGGTTCCGGAGGTGGCCGCGGGCCGCGCGGTGGGCGACGTACGTCGCCGCCGGGCTGGTCGTCCTCCTGGTCGCGACCGGGCTGACCGTCGTGCACCTGGTGCGCGAGCCGTTCCCCCAGACGACCGGCCGGCTCGACCTGCCGGGGCTGGACCACTCCGTGCAGGTCGTGCGCGACGACGCCGGCATCCCGCAGCTCTACGGCGACTCCGTCGAGGACCTGATGCGGGCGCAGGGCTACGTGCACGCCCAGGAGCGCTTCTTCGAGATGGACGTGCGGCGGCACGCGACCGCGGGGCGGCTCGCGGAGATGTTCGGCGAGGCCGGCCTGGAGAGCGACGAGATGGTGCGGACGATGGGCTGGCGCCGCGTCGCCGAGCGGGCGCTCGCGATCGTCTCGCCCTCGACTCGGGCGGCGTTGGAGGCGTACGCCGACGGGGTCAACGCCTACCTCGACACGCACACGCCGAGCCAGGTGGCGGTCGAGTACACCGTGCTCAACGCCGGCGGGCTGGACTACGAGCCGGAGGCGTGGACGCCGGTCGACTCGCTCGCCTGGCTCACGGCGATGGCCTGGGACCTGCGCGGCAACATGACCGACGAGATCGACCGGGTGCTCGCGCTGGCCGGGCACACCGCCCGCGAGGTGTCCGACCTCTACCCGCGCTACGACTACGCGGCTCACGAGCCGATCGTCGGCCAGGGCGCGGTGGTCGACGGGGTCTTCGAGCAGGACGCGACGGCGCCCGGCACGCGCAACCCGACCCGGCCGCCGACGTACGACGCGGGCATGCGGGCCGCGCTCGCCCGGCTGCGTGCCGGGGTGGAGCGGATGCCGGCGCTGCTCGGCCACGGCGACGGCCTCGGGAGCAACAGCTGGGTGGTCGACGGCGACCACACCGACACCGGCGCCCCGCTGCTCGCCAACGACCCGCACCTCGGCGTCTCGATGCCGGGGGTGTGGATGCAGATGGGGCTGCACTGCCGCACGGTCGACGAGGACTGCCCGCTCGACGTCGCCGGTTTCACCTTCTCCGGGGTGCCCGGGGTGGTGATCGGGCACAACGCCGACATCGCCTGGGGGTTCACCAACCTCGGCCCGGACGTCAGCGACCTCTACCTCGAGAAGGTGCGCGGCGACCGCTGGCTCTACGACGGCCGCTGGCGCCCGCTGCGGACCCGGACCGAGACCATCGAGGTCGACGGTGGTCCCGACCGCACGATCACGGTCCGCTCCACCGTGCACGGGCCGCTGCTCTCCGACGTCTCCGACGACGTCGCCGACGCCGGCGAGGACCCGCCGGGCGTCCCGGACGGGGAGTACGCCGTGGCGCTGCAGTGGACCGGCCTCCGGCCGACCGCCACCGCGGACGCGATCCTCGGCATCGACGCCGCGAGCGACTGGGACGAGTTCCGCGAGGCGGCGCGCTCGTTCGACGTCCCGGCCCAGAACCTGGTGTACGCCGACCGGCAGGGCCACATCGGCTACCAGGCGCCCGGCCTGGTGCCGATCCGCAAGTCCGGGAACGACGGGCTGCTGCCCAGCGCCGGCTGGCGGCCCGAGAACGACTGGAGCGGGCAGTTCGTCCCCTTCGACGGGCTGCCGGACGTGCTCGACCCCGACCGCGGGTTCCTCGTCACCGCCAACCAGGCGGTCACCGGGCCGGACTACCCCTACTTCCTCACCGACGACTGGGACCACGGCTACCGCTCGCAGCGGATCACCGACCTGCTCGAGCAGCGGCTCGACGGCGGTGGGCGGGTCTCGGTCGACGACATGCTCGACCTGCAGCTCGACGACCTGAACCCGGAGGCGGCCGACCTGACGCCGTACCTGCTCGACGTCGACCTGCCGCGCGGCTACTACTCCGCCGGCCAGCGGCAGCTGCGCGGCTGGGACTTCCACCAGGACGCCGACAGCGCCGGCGCGGCGTACTTCAACGCGGTCTGGCGCAACCTGCTCGCACTGACCTTCCACGACGACCTGCCCGAGGAGATCTGGCCCGACGGCGGCGACCGGTGGTTCGCGGTGGTGTCGCGCCTGCTGCGCGAGCCCGACAGCGCGTGGTGGGACGACAAGCTCACCACCGACGTCGACGAGACCCGCGACGACGTGCTGCGCCAGGCGATGCTCGACGCCCGCGACGAGCTCACCCACCGCCAGGCCCTCGACAGCGACGACTGGACGTGGGGGCACCTGCACCGGCTGGACCTGCACGACCCGACGCTGGGGGAGTCCGGCATCGGGCCGGTCGAGTGGCTGGTCAACCGCGACGGCTGGGAGGTCGGCGGCGGGTCGTCGGCGGTCGACGCGGCGGGCTGGGACGCGGCCGCGGGGTACGACGTCGTCAGCGCGCCCTCGATGCGGATGGTCGTCTCGCTGGCCGACTGGGACGACTCGCGCTGGATCAACCTCACCGGGGTCTCCGGGCACCCCTTCGACGACCACTACACCGACCAGACCGAGCTCTACGTCCGCGGCGAGACCCTCCCGTGGCCCTACACCTCCGGCGCCGTCGAGGCGGCCGGTGACGACGTCCTCACCCTGGAGCCCGCCCCCGCCCAGAACGGGGGTTGAGGTGCGAGCGGAGCGAGCCTCGACACCACCGTGCGACCGAGTGGTGGTCTCGAGGCTCAGGCGCCGGGGCGCCTTCGCACCTCGACCGCCGGGCACTCACCCCAGGCGGCGGACGCCGGACGGGGTGGCGGCCCAGCCCACCGGGCGGTCGTGCGGCTCGACGGGGACGTCGACGCCGACCTCCTCGTCGTAGAGCAGGGCGCAGGTGAAGGTGCCGACCGGCACCCGCCCCAGCGCCCGGTCGTAGGAGCCGCCGCCGCGGCCGAGCCGCATCCCGGTCGCGGACACCGCCAGCGCCGGCACCAGCACGACGTCGGCGGTCGCGATCGCGTCCGGGCTGAGCCGCTCGCCGACCGGCTCGAGCAGCCCGAGCCGGGCGCGGACCAGGTCGTCGGGCGAGCGGTACACCGCCCAGTCCAGGTCGCCGTCGGGCAGCAGGACCGGGAGGATCACCCGCTTGCCGGCGGCACGCAGCCCGTCGAGCAGCGGCCCGGTGCCGGGCTCGCCGTTCATCGAGACGTACGCCGCCACGGTGGCCGCCCGGCGCACGTCGACGGTCGCGAGCAGGTGCTCGGCGACGGCCCGGGCCGCCGTCCCGATCTCGGCGACGGAGCGCCGGTTCCGGGAGGTCAGCAGGCGGTCGCGCACCGCGATCTTCGCGGGCGATTGCATGGCCGTCACGGGGGAAGCCTACGATCGTGACCATGGGTAGTGCTGGCCTGATGAAGGCACGCGACAAGATGGCGGCCGCCGGGGTGGACGAGGTGGCGATCGAGACCTTCGCCCACTACTACCGACTGCTCGAGCACGGCGAGACCGGGATGATCCCGGAGTCCACGATCGACCCGGTCGACATGGAGTCGCTGGCCGACGTGGAGGTCTCCGACGAGGACGCCGCCGCCGCGATCCGCAGCACCGCCGTCATCAAGCTCAACGGCGGCCTGGGCACCTCGATGGGCATGGACCGCGCCAAGTCGCTGCTCTGCGTGCGCCGCGGCCTCTCCTTCCTCGACATCATCGCGCGCCAGGTGCTGCACCTGCGCACGCAGTACGACGCCACCTTGCCCATCATCTTCATGAACAGCTTCCGCACCTCGGCGGACACCTCCGCGGCCCTGGCGCGCTACGAGGACCTCCCGGTCGAGGGCCTGCCGCTGGAGTTCCTGCAGAACAGGGAGCCCAAGCTCCTCACCAAGGACCTCTCCCCGGTGAGCTGGCCCAAGGACCCCGACCTCGAGTGGTGCCCGCCCGGCCACGGCGACATCTACACCGCGCTGCGCGGCACCGGCCTGCTCGACCGCCTCATCGAGGCCGGCTACGAGCGGGTCTTCGTGTCCAACTCCGACAACCTCGGCGCGGTGCCCGACCCGCGGCTCGCCGGCTGGTTCGCCACCAGCGGCGCCCCGTTCGCGATCGAGGCCGTCCGCCGGACGCCCTCGGACCGCAAGGGGGGCCACTTCGCACGCCGGCGGACCGACGGCCGGATCGTGCTGCGCGAGACCGCGCAGACCCCGGACGCCGACCAGGCGGCGCTCGCCGACCTCGAGCGGCACCGCTACTGCTCGACCAACAACATCTGGTTCGACCTCGCCGCGATGAAGCACGCGCTCGACGTCCGCCAGGGCATCCTCGGCCTGCCGCTGATCCGCAACGTGAAGAACGTCGACCCCGGCGACAAGTCCTCGCCGGAGGTGGTCCAGGTCGAGACCGCGATGGGTGCGGCCGTCGAGGTCTTCGAGGCGTCCCGGCTGATCGAGGTCGGGCGTGACCGGTTCGTGCCGGTGAAGACCACCAACGACCTGCTCGTGCTGCGCTCCGACGTCTACGACATCGGCCAGGACTTCGTGCTCGACCAGGCGGCGGTCGAGGTCCCGTTCGTCGACCTCGACTCCGACTACTACAAGCTGGTCGGCGACTTCGACAAGCGGTTCCCCGACGGTGCGCCCTCCCTGCGCAAGGCCTCGTCCTTCAAGGTCTCCGGCGACTGGACCTTCGGCCACGGCGTGCAGGTGGTCGGCGACGTCGACCTCCAGGCCAGGGCCGCCCAGCGCGTCGCCGGCGACACCGTCCTCTCCTCTGATGGCTGAGGGCCGCACGGACGGCCTGGTCTCGGTCGAGAACCACCTGGCCCGGATCCTCGCGGCGATCGAGCCGCTGCCGGCGTACCCCCAGCCGCTGATGGAGACCCTCGGGCTCGCAGCCGCCGAGGACGTCGTCGCCTCGATCGACCTGCCCTCCTTCGACAACTCGGCGATGGACGGGTACGCCGTCCGGCACACCGACGTCGCGACGGCGAGCGACGAGGCCCCGGTGCACCTGCCCGTGGTGGGCGAGATCGGCGCCGGCCAGGCGCAGCTGCTCGCCCTGTCGCCGGGCACGGCCGTCAAGATCATGACCGGTGCGCCGATGCCGGCCGGGGCGGACACCGTCGTCCCCTACGAGTGGACCGACCGCGGGGTCGCCCAGGTGCGGATCGCGCGCACGCCGACCTTCGGGCAGCACGTGCGGACCGCCGGCGGCGACGTCCAGGTCGGCGACGTGCTGGTCTCCGAGGGCACCGTGCTCGGGCCGCGGCACCTCGGGCTGCTCGCCGCCGTCGGCCGCGCGAGCGTGCTGTCGCGTCCGCGGCCCCGGGTCGTCGTCATCTCCACCGGCTCCGAGCTGCGCGAGCCCGGCACCTCGCTGGGCCACGACTCGATCTTCGACGGCAACTCGTTCCTGCTGGCCGCGGCCGCGCGCCGCGCCGGGGCCATCGCCTACCGCGTCGGCATCGTGCCGGACGAGCCGCGCGCCTTCCTCGACGCGCTCGAGGACCAGCTGGTGCGCGCCGACGTCGTCGTCACCAGCGGTGGGGTGTCGCAGGGCGACTACGACGTGGTCAAGGAGGCGCTCGCCCCGCTGGGCACGGTCTGGTTCGGGGGCGTCGCGATGCAGCCGGGGAAGCCGCAGGGCTTCGGCCGGCTCGGCGAGGACGAGACGCCGATCTTCACGCTGCCGGGCAACCCGGTGTCGTCGTACGTGTCCTTCGAGATGTTCGTGCTCCCGGCGCTGCGCAAGATGATGGGCCTGACGCCGTACTCCCGCCCGGCCACGACGGCCCGGCTCACCCACGAGCTCCGCTCGCCCGACGGGCGTCGCCAGCTCGCGCGGGCGCAGTACGCCGTCGACGCGGCCGGTCCGGCGGTGACGCCGGTGGGCGGGCACGGTTCCCACCTGATCGGCGATCTGGCACAGTCCGACGCGCTGGTCGTCGTGCCGGAGGGCGTCTCGTCGGTGGCGGCCGGCGAGCAGGTCCAGGTCCTGAGGCTCGACGAGGAGTTCTGATGTCGGAACCGCCCGCCCGGCTCACCCACGTGGACGAGTCCGGCGCCGCGCGGATGGTCGACGTCTCGGGCAAGGACGTGACGGCGCGCACGGCGACCGCGTCGGGGCGGGTGCTGGTCGCGCCCGAGGTGGTCGCGCTGCTGCGGGGCGAGGGCGTGCCGAAGGGCGACGCCCTCGGCGTCGCGCGGGTCGCGGGGATCATGGCCGCCAAGCAGACCCCGTCCCTGGTGCCGCTGTGCCACCCGCTCGCGATCTCGGGCGTGACCGTCGACCTCACGCTCGCCGACGAGCCCGCACCCTGCGTCGAGATCGTCGCGACCGTCCGGACCACCGATCGCACCGGCGTCGAGATGGAGGCGCTCACCGCCGTCTCGGTCGCCGCCCTCACCGTCGTCGACATGGTCAAGGCCGTCGACAAGGGCGCGGTCATCACCGACGTCCGCGTGGAGACCAAGACCGGCGGGAAGTCCGGCGACTGGAGCCGGGCATGAGCCTGCGCGCCGAGGTCGTCGTCGCCTCCAACCGGGCCGCGGCCGGGGTCTACGAGGACACCACCGGCCCGCTCATCGTCGACTTCCTCCAGGAGCTCGGCTTCGCGGTCGACCCGCCCGTCGTCGTACCCGACGGCGAGCCGGTCGGCGCGGCGATCGCCGCCGCGGTCGAGGGTGGTGCGCGGGTCGTGCTCACGACCGGCGGCACCGGCCTGACCCCCACGGACAGCACGCCCGAGGTGACCCGGCCGCTGCTCGACCGCGAGGTGCCCGGCATCGCCGAGGCGATCCGCGCGTACGGCGTCGCGCAGGGTGTGCCGACCGCGGTGCTCTCCCGAGGCCTGGCGGGCGTGGTCGGGTCGTGCCTCGTCGTCAACCTGCCCGGCTCGCGCGGCGGCGTGAAGGACGGGCTGGCCGTGCTGCGCCCGGTGCTCGTGCACGCGGTGGAGCAGGTCGTGGGGAGCGACCATTGAGGCGGAGCGTCGGGGGCGACCGTTGAGGGGGTGGCCGGTCCGTCTCACGGCCGGTGACATCACCGTCCGCCCGCTCACCTACTCCGACGCCGGCCCCTGGCGCGACGCGCGGCGACGCAACGCGGCGTGGCTGCGGCCCTGGGACGCGACCGTGCCGCCCGGGTCGGACACCCGGCCCTCGTCGTTCCGATCGCTGGTGTGGCGGCTGCACCGCCAGGCCCGCGCCGGGACGACGTACCCCTTCGCCGTCGACGTCGGCGGCCGGTTCGCCGGCCAGGTCACGGTCAACAACGTCGTGCGCGGCTCGGCGCAGTTCGCGTCGATCGGCTACTGGCTCGACCAGCGGTACGCCGGCCGCGGGGTGATGCCGCGTGCCGTGGCGCTCGTGATCGACCACTGCTTCACGACCGCAGGGCTGCACCGGATCGAGATCGCGATCCGGCCGGAGAACTCCAACTCCCTGCGGGTGGTGGAGAAGCTCGGCCTGCGCGAGGTCGGCTACGCCCCGAAGTACCTGCACATCGACGGTGACTGGCGCGACCACCGGCTCTACGGCGTGACGGTGGAGGAGTGCCCGGGCGGCCTGCTCGAGCGGCTGGAGTCCCAGCAGCCACACGAGTGATTTTGCGACACACCTGTGGACATCCGAGGTGGAGTGCGATAGCGCTCCTAACCTCTGACTCGTGGACCTGAGCGCACTGATCTTCGTCGCCCTCGCTGTGGCGTGGGCCGTCTACCTCGTCCCGAAGGCGCTCCGTCACCACGACGACGTCGCCCGCAGCCGGTCGGTCGAGCGGTTCTCGCACACGATGCGGGTGCTGGCCCGCCGCGAGCCGGTCAACCGCAAGAGTGCGCGCCTCGTGGTCACCCCGGGGCGGCCCGCGTCGGAGTCGCGGGTGGTGACCAAGCCCCGGCACCAGCCGGTCGAGACCCCGGTCCCGGCCCGGCAAGCCGCCGAGCAGACCGTCCAGCAGGTGGCAGAGCAGGCTCCTCCCACGCCGGCCCAGGTCCGGGCGCGACGCGCAGCGGCCAAGCGCGCGACCAAGCGCCGGCGCAACGTCCTCGCCCTCGTGCTCCTCGTCAACCTCGTCGTCGTCGGCCTGGCCGCGTTCTCGGTCGTCAGCTGGTGGTACACCGCGATCCCGGCCACGCTGCTCGTCGCCTGGCTGGCGACCTGCCGGATCATGGTCAAGGGCGAGCGCCGCGGGCTCGAGCCGACCCGTCGGCTCCCGGTCGACCCGATCGAGGAGGAGCCGGTCGAGGCTCCCGAGGACCAGGCGGCCGAGGCAGCCGAGGGCGACGACCCGATGGCCGACACCTCCGCCGGCCTCGCGGCGGTCGTCGACCCGGCCTTGTGGGACCCGGTCCCGGTCACCCTGCCGACGTACGTCGGCAAGCCGGCCGCCACCCGCCGCACGGTCCGCACGATCGACCTCGAGGGCACCGGCGTGTGGACCTCGGGCCGCAGCGAGTCCGACAGCCAGATCGCCCGCGAGGCCGACGAGGCCGAGAAGGTCGCGCGCCAGGCGCGCACCGAGGGCAAGCGCGCCACCGGTTCCTGACCGCCCGCCCGGCACCTAGGCTCGGTGCATGGCTGTCGAGCTCGCCTCCTCCCGCACCTACCCGATCGCCGTCGAGCGCGCCTTCGACGTGGTGCTGCCGACGCCGCTGCCACAGCTCTTCTCCCGGCGGTACGCCGCGATCCCGGCCGTCCGCGAGGTCCGCGACCAGCAGGGCCCCTGGGGCACGGTCGGGCAGACGCGCACGGTCCGGCTGGCCGACGGCGGCAGCATCCGCGAGACGCTGACGGTGGTCGACCGACCACGCGCGTTCCGCTACCGGCTCAGCGAGATCAGTGGGCCGATGAAGCCGCTGGTGACCGGGGTGGAGGGGCGGTGGCTCTTCGAGCCGGCCGGTGACGGCACCCGGGTCCTCTGGGGCTGGACGGTGGAGCCGCGCGGCGCCCTCGGCCGGGCGGCGATGCCGCTGTTCGCGCGGATGTGGCGCGGCTACGCGCGCCAGGCCCTCGAGGAGCTGGAGCGGGTCCTGGTGCCCTGAAACCGGGCCCTCGGGTCGATTCGATCTGCGCCTCGGCCTGGTGCTAACGTTTCCCACCGCGCCGCAAGGCGCGGCTGCAAGATCCTGGGGCTGTGGCGCAGTTGGTAGCGCGTCTCGTTCGCAATGAGAAGGTCAGGGGTTCGAATCCCCTCAGCTCCACCGACCGACCAGGAAGGCTCGTCCCGCGGACACACACGGGGCGAGCCTTCGGCCGTCCTGGCGGACTCTTCGGGATCGGCAGACCCAACCCCCGGTTGGTCCCCCTGAGCAGGACGCCGCAGCCGGTCGCTCCTGCGCCCCTCAGCTGACCTCGAGCTGGACGATGACCTTCTCCAGGGCGTGCGACTCGACGTCGACGGTGCCTGGCGTCGTGATCGGGGTCAGCTGCACGTCGGTGGTGCCCTGGTCGTACTCCAGCTCCTGCTCGGGACTGGAGTGGACGTGGATCTCCCCCGGCGCGTCGGCGGTGATGTGCAGCGTGATCGGCTGGCCGACCGCCACGTCGACGCGGTCGCCGTTCGGGGTGACGGAGTCCCCGGAGATGGTGACGTCGATGACCTTCGTCGCCGAGGACGAGCTGCTGTCGGAGCTGCCGCCGGAGCTCGAGCCGCACCCGGCCGAGCCGAGGACGGTCACGACGGCGACGGCGACGGCCGCCAGGGTGCGCCTGGCCGCGCGGCCGGCGGGACGGGATGCGGGAGGGGTGGTGCGGGTGGCAGGTGTGGACATGACCGGTCTCCTGGGTTCGATGGGGTGGGGGCGTCACGAGCGGGTGGTCGCACACCGATGAGGCGGCGACCGGCCGGCCTGGTCGTGGGACTGCGCCCGCATCAGGGGCGTCCCGACCTGCCGTCGTCGGCGTCCGCGATCCGCGCCAGCATCCGGTTGTACGCCGCCAGCTCGGCGTCCCCCTCGCGGGCCGCCTTGCGGTCGTGACGTCGGGCCTCGCGGGTGTCGCTGCGGTACCACTGGGCCACCAGCACGACCAGGACGATCACCATCGGGACCTCGCCGAGCGCCCAGGTGAGGGAGCCGCCGAGGTACTGGTCGGCGTGCAGGTCCGTGGCGTACGGCCGGTCGAGCAGGGCGTAGTAGGGCCCGCCGATGATCGTCGAGTCGTTCATCACGGCGATCGCGAAGAACGCGTGGAACGGCATCACCAGCAGGAGCAGGGCGAGCCGCGCCAGGTGGGAGGGCCGCCGCGGGACCGGGGCCTCGCCGACCAGCACCTCGAGGAAGAGGACGCCGACGATGAGGAAGTGCAGCTCCATGAAGGCGTGCCCGAGGTGGTTCTGCATGAGCGCGTCGAAGAGGCCGGAGAAGTAGATGGCATAGAGGCTGGCGACGAAGAGGACGGCGGCGACCACGGGGTGGGTGAAGAACCGCGCCGGGCGTGACCGGAGGACCCCGGCGAGCCAGTGCTTGGGTCCGCGTCCTCCGGGCACGTCGGCTCCGGGGAGCGCCCGGAGCGCGAGCGTCACCGGTGCCCCGAGGACCAGCAGGATGGGTGCGACCATCGACAGGACCATGTGTGCGGTCATGTGGGCGCTGAACATCACGTTGGCGTAGGCGCCGAGCCCGCCGACCGTCGCGTAGCCGACCAGCAGCAGTCCGGCAGCCCACGACAGGGTCCGGCCGACGGGCCAGGCCGAGCCGTGGCGACGCAGCTCGATCACCCCGACGGCGTACGCCGCGCCGCCGAGCCCGACGATGGCGAGCCCGACCCCCGACGGCGTGAGCTCGGTCAGGAAGGCGTGGACCGTCGGTGGCGGGGGGAGGGGGCCGCCGAGCAGGCTCTCGGCGACCGAGGTGTAGATCGGACCGACCGGTGGGGGCGTCCTGCTGAGCCCCACCCCCAGCCCGACGGCCGCCGACATGAGGAGGACCTCGATCCCCGTGAGGACGGCGAGGTCGGCCCATGCTGGGCGACCGGAGTCGAGCCGTCCGAGCGACGTCCGTCGGGTCCGGGCGGCGATGACGCCCAGGAGCGCCAGGATCCCGATCTTCACCAGGGCCCCACGGCCGTAGTCGCTGGTCAGGAACGCCGTCGGCGATCCGAGCCGGACCAGCGCGTTGACCACACCGGAGGCGGCGGTGACGCCGAAGCACCACAGCGCCAGGGTCGTGAACCGGTGCGCCGCCCGTGCCCGTGTCGCCGGGGTCTCGCGCAGGAACCACCACAGCGCGACCACGCCCCCGACCCACAGCGCGACCGCGACCACGTGGAGCAGGAGGCTGACGACGGCCGTGTCGTGGCTGCCGGCCGCGGCCGAGTGCCCGGTGAAGACCGGTGGCAGCAGGGCGGCGACGGCCAGCGCCAGCAGCCACGACGACTCGCGCTGGGTGAGGACGAGGCGGCTGACTGTCGCGAGGAGCAGGATCAGGACGCCCTGGACGACGAGCGCCTGACCCTGGTCGACCGTGCGCGCGAATCCCCACAGCCCGGCGGCGTCCAGGTGCCGCAGCGGCACGGCGAACTGGTCGGAGTAGGTCAGCGCGAGCGTGACCAGGGCGAGGAGCAGCCAACCCGTTGACAGCGGGCCGACGGAGCGGACGGCGCGGAAGGACCGACCCGAGAGCTCGGCGGCCGGGCCGGTCCCGGTCAGGAGCGGGACGAGCAGGGCACCGACGACGGCGATGCCGAGCGCCAGGCCGGCGTACTGCACGGCCGGCAGACCCCAGCCGGTGACGGGACCGGGGTCCGGCAGTCCGGCCGGCTCGGACTGTGGCGCGCCACCGCCGAGGACGAGCATCAGCCACAGGGCTGCGACCCCGGCCGCGCCGACGGCCCCCAGCTGCGTCAGTCGTGCCGCCCGGGTGGTCACGGTCCCGCTCGGCGGCTCAGCAGCAGCAGCAGCCCTGCGGCGGCGAAGATCCCGAGACCCACCAGGAGGCCGACCCGGCGACCCGGGCCGTCGCCGTCCGCCGCCGCGGCCGGGTCGGGCGTGGAGGTCGCGGTGCTGCTCGGCGAGGTCGGCCGACCGGTCGAGGCCGAGGGCGCCGCCGTCCCGGCGGCGCCGATCGAGAAGGTGATCTCGCCGGTCACCGGGTGACCGTCCTCGGACACGGCGCGGTAGGCCATCGTGTAGGTGCCCTCGGGCCCGTCGGTGACGGCCTGACGGACCACCGCACCATCGACCTGCGGCGGGCCGTCGGCGACCGAGGACCCGTCGGGTGCGGTCACGATGACGTACGCCGGCGACGCCATGTCCTGGTTGAACTCGAAGCTCACCTCGTCGGGGAGGGCGTCGAGGTGCTGGCCCTGGGTGGGGGTGGACCCGACCAGGGTGGCGTGGGCGGACGCCGGCGCCGGGAGCCCGATCAGCACGAGCGCGGCGAGCGCGGTGAGTGCGGTGAGTGCGGTGGCGACGCGTCGCGGCAGACCGGTCACGCCGGCGTCGCTCCCGTCCTTCGTGGCCATCTGTGCTCCTTCCTGCGCACGTCAGCTGCCGAGCAGTCGTTGGCCGACGTACTTGCCCTCGGCAGCGCCGGGGGGCACGGCGTAGACCGCCGAGCCGATGGTCGTGACCCACTGGTTGAGCCGGTCCAGCTCGGCGAGCCGCCGCTGGACCGGGACGAACTGACGGTCGACGTCGGCGGCGAACGCGATGAAGACGAGCCCGCTGTCCTCGCCGGTGGGCTGGGTCGGGTCGGGCACGGTGTAGTTGTACGGCCGGCGCAGGAACCGCTCACGCGAGTCGCGTGAGTGGGCCCGGGCGACGTGGCTGGCCGGGTCGATCACCGGGAAGCCCAGCGGGTCCTTCGCGGCGAAGTCGGGCTGGTCGTGCTCGGCGTTCCCGGTCAGTGGTGCACCGTTGTCCAGGCGACGTCCGATCACCGCCTCCCGCCCGCTACGGTCGACCCTGTCCCAGGCCGCCATCCGGGCGCGGATCCGGCGCACGACCATGACGGTGCCGCCCTCGAAGCCGGGTCGGTCCGACCAGATGAGGCCGTCGAAGTCCGCGTCGGTCTCCTGGGGGTTGGCCGTCCCGTCGACCTGGCCCAGCACGTTGCGGGTCGAGGTGCCGTCGGGCACGGTCCCGCGCGCGTACCGGAAGCCGTCCTGGATCCACCGGACCCGCCCGAAGCCGGCCAGGTCCTTGGAGATCATCCGTCGGGCGTGGGCGACGGCCAGCGGGTCGTCGGAGCAGACCTGCACGGCGAGATCGGTCTGACCCCAGGCCGGCTCGAGCGCGTCGGTGCTGAACGCCGGTAGTGGGGCGACGTGGTCGGGCAGCAGGCGAGGCCCGAACCCGAACGTCACGGTCAGGCGTGCCGGGTGGGCCGCCAGCTCGGGCTCGGTGTCCGCCAGGGCCGGCGCCGCTCGTGTCAGTCGAGCGGCGTCGTCGCTGATCAGGCTCATCAGCCGCCCCACGGCCTCGGTCCCGGTCGCGGGGGAGAGGTCGATGCCGAGCAGGCTGAGGTGGGCCTGCGGCGGGGTGGTCACGCCGGCCTGGTGGAGTCCGTGGAAGGGGACCGTCTGGTTCCCCGGCGGCACGCCGACGCCGGCCGACGCCGGTGGACTCGCGTCGGCGGTCGGCTGGACGACGGTGGCCGCCGTCCAGCCGACGCCGGCGCCCCCGAGGGCGACGGCGCCGGTCTGGAGCAGCTGACGCCGACCCCAACGACGGGGGGCGTCCGGCATCACATGCCTCCCGACGGGCTCTCGCTCGAGCCCATGTCCATGCCGCCCATGTCGCCGCCGGTGTCGTCGCCGTGCTGGTACTTCTCGTCGGCGCCGGTGAACTTCTTCGCCACCGCGGTGAAGGTCATGGTGCTGCCGTCGTCCAAGGTGAGGGTGAACGTCGCCTCCTGGCCCGGCTCCAGGGCATGGTCGAGCTTCATCACCATCAGGTGGTCACCGCCGGGTGCGAGCTCGTGCTCGCCACCGGCCGGCACCACGAAGCCGTCCTTCTTGGGCTGCATCGCCATGGTGCCGTCGGAGTTCTGCACGGTCTCGTGCAGCTCCATGGTGTCGGTGATGTCGCTGGTCGCGGACACCACGGTGACGTCCTGGTCGCTCGCGTTGACCAGGGTCCCGAAGGCAGCCGTCATGCCGCTGGGTGCGGCCATGACCCACGGGTCGGTGATGGTCAGGGAGGTCGCCTGGGTGCTGGCCGAGCTGGTCGGCGCGGCGTCCGTCGCGGTCCCGCCGGCGGAGTCGGATGCCCCACACGCGCCGAGGGTGGCGGCGAGGAGCGCGGCTCCCGCGGCTGCGGAGAGTCGTGAGATGAGCATGCTGAAGTCCTGTCTGGGTGTCGGTGGTCGGGCAGGTGCCCGCGGAGCGGTCGACCGCACCACCGATCACCCGCGACGTCGGACGACGGCGGGACGGGGGACTGGTGCGGTCAGGCGGCGAGCGCCGGAGGACCGCGACGGGCGGCCGGACGGCTCTGCCGCAGCGCGACCGGCACGAAAGCGCGAGCGACGGGGGCCGGAGCGGCGACCGTCGTGGCCACCGGGACCGGCGCGAGAGCCCACGTCGCCGCGAGGACGCGACTGCCCGTCAGGGCGAGGAGCTCCCACAGGCATCGCTCACCGTGCGCGAGCCAGAGGCCGACGAGTGCGGCGGCCAGGAGGTGGGCGGCCATCATCGGCGCGTGGGCCGACATGTCGTTGATCAGGTGCCCCACGGGCAGGGTCACGGCCGCCGAGCCCGTCGCGTGACCCGACATCCCCTGGTAGGCGTCCTGCAGGGAGCCGACGCGGTGCCCGTCCACGACGGGGAGTGCGCGCGGTCCGGTGGCGGGCGCCAGAGGTGGGGTGCTCGTCGTACCGAGGCCAGGGTCGCCGCGGTGTCCGGCGGTGACCGTGAGCGCGAGGTGGATGGCGGTCTGTCCGCTGACCAGCAGCGCGACCAGGCGTACGCGACCGGCCGGACGGTTGAGGACGGAGGCGGAGAGGATCACCGACATTCCGAGGAGCGCGAGCAGCAGCCACCGGCCCGGGAGGAGCCCGTCGGCCGTGACGTGGCCGACGACGCCGAACCCGAAGGCGAGGCCGCCCGCGAAGAGCGCGCGCGGCCACAGCAGCCACGGGTCCACGCGCTTCTCCACGCCCGGAGTCTCCCATGGTCCCATCGGCGACGGAGGCGACGGTCGGGTCCCGGTCACGGTCGCAAGCCGGGTCCACCACCGGGTGCGGCGTGGTCCACGCGGTCGGCCCGGGTCGTGGGCCACGCTGGCGTGACCTGTCCCGATGAAGTAGAACAGGTTCTAACTCCGCCGTCTCCGTGAGGACATCCGCCATGCGCACCGCTATCTGTGACGAGCTCGGGATCGAGTTCCCGATCTTCGCGTTCACCCACTGCCGCGACGTCGTCGTCGCCGTGAGCAAGGCGGGCGGCTACGGCGTGCTCGGGGCGGTCGGGTTCACGCCCGAGCAGCTCGAGATCGAGCTGCAGTGGATCGACGAGCACATCGGGGACCACCCGTACGGCGTCGACATCGTCATCCCCAACAAGTACGAGGGCATGGACGCGAACATGTCGGGCGAGGAGCTCGCCGAGATGCTCCGCTCGATGGTGCCGAAGGAGCACCTGGAGTTCGGGCGCAAGCTGCTCGTCGACCACGGCGTCCCGGTCGAGGAGGGCGACGACAACGCGCTGCAGCTGCTCGGCTGGACCGAGGCGACCGCGACACCCCAGGTCGACGTGGCGCTCCGGCACCCGAAGGTCACCATGATCGCCAACGCGCTGGGCACCCCGCCGGCCGACATGATCGACCGCATCCACGAGGCCGGGCTCAAGGTGGCCGCGCTGTGCGGGTCGCCGTACCAGGCCCGCAAGCACGTCGACGCCGGTGTGGACATCGTCATCGCGCAGGGCGGTGAGGGGGGCGGGCACTGCGGCGAGGTCGGGTCGATCGTGCTGTGGCCCCAGGTCGTCACGGAGGTCGCGCCGGTGCCGGTGCTCGCCGCGGGCGGGATCGGCAGCGGCCAGCAGATCGCGGCCGCGCTCGCCCTGGGCTGCCAGGGCGCCTGGACCGGCTCGCAGTGGTTGATGGTCGAGGAGTCGAGCAACACCCCGGTCCAGCAGCAGGCCTACGCCGACGCGACCAGCCGCGACACCGTGCGCAGCCGCTCCTTCACGGGCAAGCCGGCCCGGATGCTGCGCAACGACTGGACCGAGGCCTGGGAGACGCCCGGCAACCCCGAGCCGCTCGGCATGCCACTGCAGTACATGGTCTCCGGCATGGCCGTGGCCGCCACCAGCAAGTACCCCGACCAGACCGTCGACGTCGCCTTCAACCCGGTCGGCCAGGTGGTCGGCCAGCTCACCAAGGTCGAGAAGACGTCGACCGTCATCGAGCGCTGGGTGCGCGAGTACCTGGAGGCCTGCGGGCGGCTCGACGAGCTGAACGAGGCAGCGGGCTAGGCCGAGCCGGGCACGTCGCCCACCTGGCAGGATCGGCGGTGTGGGCGAGGAGACGGTCGGCGTCGTCGGCGGCGGGATCGTCGGGCTCGCCGTCGCCCGCGAGCTGACCCGGCGGCGGCCGGGCACCCGGGTGCTCGTCCTCGAGCGGGAGGACCGGGTGGCCGCGCACCAGACCGGCCACAACTCCGGGGTGGTCCACGCCGGCATCTACTACCGCCCGGGCAGCCTCAAGGCGCAGCTGTGCACGCGCGGCCGCGGGTTGCTGCGCGACTACTGCGCCGAGCACGCCCTGCCGTACGACGAGTGCGGCAAGCTCGTCGTCGCCGTCGGCCACGACGAGCTCGGACGCTTCGACGCGCTCGAGGCGACCGCCCGCGAGAACGGCGTCCCGGGGCTGCGCCGCGTCGAGGGCACTGACATCGCCGCGATCGAGCCGCACGCGGTCGGCGTGGCCGCGTTGCACTCGCCGCACACCGCGATCACCGACTACGTCGCGGTCGCCGAGCGGCTCGCCCAGGACGTGCGCGACGCCGGCGGCAGCGTGCTGCTGTCGACACCGGTCACCGGGGTCGAGCGGCGCGCGTCGGGCATCGACGTCGTCTCGGGGGCGACCCGGCACCGGGTCGACCGCCTCGTGCTCTGCGGCGGCCTGGAGTCCGACCGGCTCGGCGTGCTGGCCGGCGGCACCCCGGCGCCCCGGATCGTGCCGTTCCGCGGCGAGTACCTCGCCGTCGTACCCGAGAAGGCGGACTGGGTGCGGGGGATGGTCTACCCGGTGCCGGACCCGCGCTACCCGTTCCTCGGCGTGCACTTCACCCGACGCGTCGACGGGTCCCTCGAGATCGGCCCCAACGCCTTCCTGGCGCTCAGCCGCCGGTCCTACGGCCGGGCGTCGGTGCGGCCGCGCGACGTCGCGGAGACCCTGGCGTGGCCCGGGTTCTGGCGGTTCTCGGCCCGGCACTGGCGCACCGGTCTCGACGAGCTGCGCGGGGTGCTGTCCGTGCCGGCCTACCTGCGCTCGGCGCAGCGCTACGTGCCCGGCATCGGGCTCGCCGACGTACGCCGCCGCGGGCTCGGCCTGCGCGCCCAGGCGATGGCGCGGGACGGCTCGCTGGTCGACGACTTCGTGATCGACCAGCTCGACGGCGTCACCAGCGTCCGCAACGCCCCGTCACCGGCGGCCACCTCGAGCCTCGCGATCGCCGAGCACGTGGTGGACCGGGTGCTCGTGGGTGACTGAGTCAGGAGGCGTTGCTGCGGCGCTCGCTGCGCCCCTGGGTTCGTGCAGCGCGCTGCCGGCGCAACCGGCGGACCAGGCGTGGCGCGTGCTCCTCGGCCGCCGGCTCGTCGATGAGCCGGCTGAGGTGGCGGTGGTAGTCCGACGGGGTCAGGTCGAAGAGCTCGCGGACCGCGGAGTCCTTCGCGCCGACGTGGGTGACCCACTCCTGCTCGAACGCGAGGATCTCGCGGTCGAGGTCGGACAGCTCGTCGTCGGGCACGGGGACGATCCTCACACGAGGCCGCTGGACGTCAGGAACCGGTCCACCTCGATCCGCAGCGCCACGCGCTCGGGGTTCGGACGCGGCTGCTTGTAGCGCAGCGCGTACTGCTCCTCGGCCCGGCGCACGGACCCCGCGTCCGCCAGCACGGTCGCGCGGCCCTCCAGGGTCGACCAGTGCCGACCCTCGACCTGGCAGGCGGCGACCCGGGTGTCGCGGCCGAGGTCGCGCGCCTTCTGCGAGCCGCGCGACGTGATCACCCAAGCGCAGTGCTCCTCGTGGTCGAGCACGACCCCGACGGGCACGACGTGCGGGCTGCCGTCGGCGCGCAGCGTGGTGAGCGTGCACAGCCGCCGCTCGGTCCAGAAGTCCAGCAGGGCCTGGGGAAACTCGCCCCAGCCCGGTCGCCACGAGGTCACGGGCACCATGCTGGCACGGGAGCGGTAGCGTCGGAGACATGCCGCTCCTCGCGTCGCTGGGATCCGCCGTCGGCTCCGCGGTCGACACCGTCATGGACCGCACCGTCGTGCCGGGCTACACCCGCATCGGTCCGGCCGTGCGCCGGCACCTGCCGACCTGGCCGGCCGACCCGCCGCCGGAGGCGCTGGCGGGCGCGCGGGTGCTGGTGACCGGAGCGAGCAGCGGCCTCGGCGTGGCGACCGCCGAGGGGCTGGCGGCGCTGGGTGCCGAGGTGGTGCTCGTCGTGCGCGACACCGACAAGGCGGCCAGGGTCGTGCGGCAGCTGCAGGGGCGCAACCCGCTGGCCCGCCTCGACGTCGCGCGCTGCGACGTGGCCGACCTCGACGACGTACGGCGCTTCGCGGCGACCGTCGACGAGCACGTCGACGTGCTCGTGCACAACGCCGGGGCGATGCCGCCCGAGCGCACCGAGTCGCCGCAGGGGCACGAGATGACGATGGCGCTGCACGTGCTCGGGCCGGTCCTGATGACCGAGCTGCTCGCGCCGCACCTGGACGACGGGCGCGTCGTGCTGGTGACCTCGGGCGGGATGCACGCCCAGCGGCTGCGCGACGACGACCCGGAGTACCTCGTCGGGGACTACTCGCCGACCACCGCCTACGCCCGCAGCAAGCGCGCCCAGGTCGAGCTGCTGCCGATCCTCCAGCGGCGCTGGGGTGCCCGCGGTGTGACCGTGCACGCGACGCACCCGGGGTGGGCGGACACCCCCGGCGTCGCCGACTCCCTCCCGACCTTCCGCCGGGTCACCGGGCCGCTGCTGCGCGACGCCGCCGGCGGCGCGGACACGACCGTCTGGCTGGCGGCCACCCAGCCGCCGCCAGAGGGCGGCCGGCTCTGGCACGACCGCCGCCCGCGGCCGACGCACCTGCTGCCGCGGACCCGCACCGGCGACGCCGAGCGGCAGCGGCTGTGGGCGTGGGTGGTCGCGCAGACGGAGATCTGACGGTCGCTGGTCCCACCGGTGACTCCTGGGACGACGACCGGTCGAGGTGCCGATTCCGTTCAATTGTTGGGAGAAGTCCCCTGATCGCGCGTCCGCCGGGGACTTCTGCCGACAATTGAACGCCCACGCGCGCCTGACCGCGGTCTCGATACCCCGGTCGCGGGCTCGCTTCCTCGGCCGCGCGGCTACTCGACCTGGCACCGGGATCCCTGCCTTCGCAGGCTCAGGCAGGACGGCGCTCAGATCCAGCGGGAGAACCAGATCCGGTCGAGCCACTCGCCGTGGGTCAGCAGCTGGTTGGTCCAGATCGGCCAGAACCACGCGAAGTTGGCCAGGGCCAGCACGAAGAAGGCGCCGGAGACCACGACCCCGACCGTACGGCGGAACGACGGGCCGCGCCCCGAGCCGATCAGCGTCCCCATCGCGAGCACCAGCGCCAGCACGACGAACGGCAGCGCCACGATCATGTAGTAGCTGAAGATCGGCCGGTCGTCGTACTGCAGCCAGGGCAGCCAGGTCGAGGCGACGCCGACCACGGCGACCCCCCAGCGCCAGTCCCGCGCGCCGACCCACATGGCGCAGGCCAGCAGCAGGGCCACGCAGCCGCCCCACCAGATCGTCGGGTTGCCCAGCAGCAGCACCTGCCGCAGGCAGTCGCTGCCGGCCGGCGCCCCGCAGCCGCGCGTGCCCGGCTTGATGCCGGTGTCGGCCGCGACCCCGACCGGCCGGTTGAGGAACATCCAGCCCGAGGGCTTCGAGGCGTAGGTGTGCGTCGACCCGTTCAGGAAGTGCGTGTGGAAGGTGTAGACGTCCTGGTGGTAGTACCAGAGCGACCGCAGCGACTGGGTGACCTCGCCCAGCCCGGAGGCGTCCGGCTCCGTGCGCGTCGGCCAGTCCTTGCCGCCCTGGTAGTGGGTGTACTGCGTGGCCGAGAGGTGCTCCTCGTACTGGTTCGCGTGCATCAGCCAGCCCGTCCAGGTGGCGGTGTAGACGACGCCCGCCACCAGCACCAGGTGCACGAACGCCGGTACGCCGTCGGTCAGCACCGCCTTGGGCAGCGCCCACCGCACCCCGAACGAGCGCCGGGCACCGGCCGACCAGACCCAGCAGAGGAGACCGAAGGCCCCGAGGGGATAGATCGCCTCCCACTTGGTGCCGAGCGCGAGCCCCCAGCAGACGCCCCCGGCCAGCAGCCACGGCCGGAACAGCAGCCCGCGGACCGGCCCCCAGCCGTGGCTCACCTGGGTCGGGGTGAGCCGGGCCAGCCGACCGCGGTGCCAGTCGCGGTCGGCGACGATGCAGTGCACGCCGCAGAGCACGAAGAACGCGACGAAGATGTCGAGCAGGGCCAGGCGAGACAGCACGAACTGGAGGCCGTCGAAGGCCAGCAGCAGGCCGGCGACCACGCCGAGCATCGTCGACCCGGTGATCCGGCGCGCGAACCGGCACATCACCAGGACCATCAGCGACCCCACCACCGCGGCCGACACCCGCCAGCCGAAGGGGTCCATGCCGAAGGCCTTGATCCCCAGCGCGATCAGCCACTTGCCGACCTCCGGGTGGACGATCATCTCCGGGCTGTCCTTGAAGACGCCGTGCAGCGTGGTGCCGTCCAGGATCAGCTTGTTGGCGTCGGCGGTGCCGTCGCGCTCGTAGCCGAAGTTGAGCAGCGACCAGGCGTCCTTGGCGTAGTAGGTCTCGTCGAACTCGAAGACGTGCGGCGTCCCGAGGTGCCACAACCGCAGCCCGAGCGCCAGCAGCGCGACCGCGATGCAGGCCGTCCAGCCGACGACCGGGTCCTCGAGCCGCATCCGCGCGCGGGCCCGGTCCCACGCCGACGGCACCGGCCGCCCCGTGGCCGTGCGGGAGAGTCCGACGCGCTCGGGCGGGGCCGGGGACGGAGCCTCGAGCGGCGCGGCGGTCGTCACGATGGGAGACTCTACGGTCGTGGCCTCCCGCACCGGCGTCCTCGTCCTCGCCGCGACCCCCATCGGGCGTGTCGCGGACGCGCCGCCCCGGCTCGCCGAGGAGCTTGCGACCGCCGACCTGGTCGCTGCGGAGGACACCCGCCGCCTCAAGCGGCTCACCTCCGACCTCGGCGTGACGGTCACCGGCCGGGTGGTCTCCTACTTCGAGGGCAACGAGTCGGCGCGCACCCCGGTGCTGCTCGAGGCGCTGCTGGCCGGCGAGCGGGTGCTGCTCGTGACCGACGCGGGCATGCCCAGCGTCTCGGACCCGGGCTATCGCCTCGTGGCCGCCGCGGTCGAGCACGACGTCGTCGTGACCGCCGTCCCGGGCCCGTCGGCGGTGCTCACCGCGCTGGCGGTCAGCGGCCTGCCCGTCGACCGGTTCTGCTTCGAGGGCTTCCTGCCGCGCAAGGCCGGCGAGCGAGCCCGCCGGCTCGCCGACGTCGCCGCTGACCCGCGCACGCTGGTCTTCTTCGAGGCACCCCACCGCACCGAGGCGGCGCTCGCCGCGATGGCCGAGGTGTTCGGCGCCGACCGGCCGGCGGCGGTGTGCCGCGAGCTCACCAAGACCCACGAGGAGGTACGCCGGGGGCCGCTCGCCGAGCTGGTCGCCTGGGCGGCCGACGGGGTGCGTGGCGAGGTGACGATCGTGGTCCAGGGCGCGGAGCCCCGGGCGGCGATCGACGACGACCCCGACAGCCTGCGCGCGGCGGTCGCCGACCTCGAGGCGACCGGCAGCACCCGCAAGGACGCCATCGCCGAGGTCGCCCGGCTCGCGGGGGTACCGAAGCGCGACGTCTACCACCTCATCCACGCAACCTGACTCCGCGACCTGATCTCCTGAAGGAGCCCGATGACCGACCGCATCACCACCGTCCGCAACGAGGGCCTCACGTTCGACGTGCTCGACGAGGGGCCGATCGACGGTGACCCGGTGGTGCTGCTGCACGGGTTCCCCGAGCGCAACACCACCTGGCGGCACGTCGCCCCGGTGCTGCACCAGGCCGGGCTGCGCACCCTCGCGCTCGACCAGCGCGGCTACTCACCCGGCGCGCGGCCGCGCGGCCGGTCGGCGTACCGGATGCACCACCTGGCGGGCGACGTCGTCGCGCTGATCGACGCGGTGGGCGGGCCGGTACACCTGGTCGGCCACGACTGGGGCTCGGCGGTCGGCTGGGCCGTGACGGGGCACTTCCCCGACCGGGTCCGGACCTGGACGGCGGTCTCGGTGCCGCACCCCGCCGCGTTCGCCCGCGCGCTGAAGAACCCGGCGCAGCGACACAAGTCGCGCTACATGGCCTTCTTCAACGTCCCGTTCGTGCCGGAGCTCACCGCCCGCCGCCGCGGCGGCCGGTTCGACACGAGCATGCTCAAGGCCGGCATGACCGAGGACGACGTCGCCCGGTTCCGTCGCGAGATCGTCGAGTACGGCGCGCTGCGACACGCCCTGGGCTGGTACCGCGCCCTTCCGCTGTCGGGCCGGGGCGGCACCGACTTCCAGGTGACGGTGCCCACCACGATGGTGTGGAGCACCCGGGACATCGCCATCACCCGCGAGGGGGTCGACGGCACCGAGCAGTGGGTGTCGGCGCCGTACGAGCTCGTCGTGCTCGAGGGCGTGAGCCACTGGATCCCCACCCAGGCGCCCGAGGAGCTGTCCGCCGCGATCCTGGCGCGCGTGCGCGGATGACCCGCCCGCCGGCCCCCGAGCCGCTGCCGCACCCGGTCGTCGACAACCACTGCCACCTCGACGTGGTGCGCCACGGCGACGACGACCCGGTCGCCGTGGACGAGGCGGTCGCCGCGGCCGCCGCGGTCGGGGTGACCCGGATCGTGCAGATCGGCTGCGACCTGCCCGGCGCGCGGTGGGCGGTCGAGGCGGCGCAGGCGCACGACGCGCTGGTCGCCGGGGTCGCGCTGCACCCCAACGAGGCGCCCCGGCTGGCGTCGCTGGACGACGCGATGTCCGAGATCGAGCGGCTGGCCGCCCACGACCGGGTGCGCGCGGTGGGGGAGACCGGGCTCGACCACTTCCGCACGGGCGAGGAGGGTCGCGCGGTGCAGGTCGAGTCGTTCCGCCGGCACATCGACCTGGCCAAGCGGCTGGACCGCACGCTGGTCATCCACGACCGCGACGCGCACGACGCGGTGCTGGCCGTGCTCGACGAGGAGGGCGCGCCCGAGCGTTGGGTCATGCACTGCTTCTCCGGCGACGCCGAGTTCGGCCGCCGCTGCCTGGACCGGGGCGCCCACCTGTCGTTCGCCGGCACCGTCACCTTCAAGAACGCGGCGCCGCTGCGCGAGGCGCTGGCCCTCACCCCCCGCGACCGGGTGCTGGTCGAGACCGACGCGCCGTACCTCACCCCGGTGCCGCACCGCGGCCGGACGAACGCGTCCTACCTCGTCCCGCTCACCGTCCGCGCGATGGCCGAGGTCCGCGGCGACGACCTCGGTGAGCTCTGCGCGGCGATCGACGCCAACACCGACGTCGCCTTCGGCGGGCGCTGGTAGGTCGGCGCTGTCGGTTTACCCGGTCGACCGGGTAAGCCGTTGCTTGTCGGCCAAAGTTTCGGCCGACAAGCAACGGTTTTGGCCGACAAGTCAGGGCGCCACCGGCCGCGCCTCCGCCAGCACCGCGGCCCGGTCCTCGGCGAGCACGAACCCGGCGGCGATCGCGGCGTCGGTGGCGTGCTCGTACGCCGCGAGGTACTCCTCCGGCGACGACCACCACGGCCGGGCCAGCGGCAGTGTCCGGCCGAAGAGCTCGCAGATCGGCGAGGCGCCGGCGGCGGCGTACCCCGACAGCACGTCGGCGGGCGCGTCCACGACAGGGGTGCGCACGCCGCCGCGGACGTTGCCGTGCTCGTCGAGCACGAACCGGTCGCCGTCGACCTCCAGCCGCGCCGCGGACGGGGCGGCCGGGCCGCCGCGCGCCCAGGACTCCAGCCACCGCAGGGCGGCGCGCACGACGTAGGCCTGCTGGCCGCGGTTGACCGGGTCGGGGCAGCCGAGGAACGACTCGAAGGCACCGATCTGGAAGAGGTCCGCGTGCGCGGACCCCGCCACCTCCCACACCCGGAGGAGGTCGGTGTCGGGCTGACGGGCCGGCAGGAACGCGAGCCGGCCGAACAGGTCGCCCTCGGTCTGCACCACGACGACCGGCACGCCGACGTCGCGGATCGTCGTCGGCCGGTCGGTGTGCAGGGCGCCACCACCCCGGCTGTGCACGAGGAACCCGTCGAAGAGCCCCGCCTCCTCCTGCACCAGGTCCAGGTACGTCGTGAGCGCGTACGCCGACTGCGACTCGCCGATCGCCAGTACGCACGTCGCGCCCAGATCGACGGCCAGCCCGCGCGCGACCTGCGTGTAGATGTCGAAGCACCAGGCGTCACCGGGGTGGGCCAGGTCGCCGTACCGCTCCGGGTCGATCGCTCGGAGACCCTGCAGCGCGACGCCGGTCTCGACCCGGGGTGTGCCACCCTCGACCCCGACCCGCTGGGCGGAGACGCCGGCCCACGCGTGCCCGCGCCGCACGACCTCCTCGGCCAGGTAGGTCCAGTCGGGGGCGGCGTCCTGGCCGCTGCTCACGTTGAGCCACTCCACGACCAGGGTGCCGCTGCCCCCGTCGGCCGGGCGGCGCACGACGACCCGGGTCGCGTACGGCGCGTCCCCGCTGCCGTCGTACGCCGTGGCGCGGCCGGTCGCGCGCAGCTCCTCCTCGAGGTAGCCGCGGGCGGCGAGGTCTGGACCGGGCACGGCCGCCATCAGGGAGACCCCGTTTCCGCAGGTCAGAGCGGAGAAGTCGGCGCGACGGGGTGCGGTCACGCGGCGACTTTACCGACGAGATCCTGCTCACGGAGGCGGTCGATGTGGCAGGTTCGGTTTGCAATCGAGAGGGAAGGCTGGTGCCCTGGAAGGACTTGACGGCCGGGATCGGGACTGATTCCGCCAGTGCTGGTGGCCCGCTGGGCCCCGCAGGACATCCCCCGCACGAAGCGTGACAGCCGCGCGCGTCGGGGCGCGCTGGCTCCCGAGGCCCGGGGAGAACGACGTTCGGAGAATCGTGCCCGACCTCGAGCACACGCAGGAGCACCACCAGCTCAGCCCTGACCACACGCAGCAGCTGCCGCCGGTCGACGGCCCCCCGCAGGCCGAGCCGGGCCGCCTCGCCCGCGCGCTGCGCAGCCGCCCGTTGATGATCGCCCTCGCGGGCGTGGTCGTCCTGGCGGTCGCCGGGAGCACCTGGGGCTACAGCGCGCTGAGCAAGACCGTCACCCTCTCGCTGGACGGCAAGCCGCAGGAGGTGACCGCGTTCGGCGGCACCGTCGGCGACGTGCTCGAGGCGCAGGGCGTCGAGGTGACGTCGCGTGACGTGGTCGCCCCCACGCTGGCCACGCCGGTCGAGGACGGCACGAAGATCGCGGTGCGCTTCGCCCGCCCGCTGACCCTGGACGTCGACGGCCGCAGCCAGACCTACTGGGTCACCGCGACGACCGTCTCCCGCGCGCTCGAGTCGATCGGTGACACCTACCGCGGCGCCGAGCTCTCGGCCAGCCGCGGCGGCAGCATCGACCGTGAGGGCATGACCCTGAAGGTCGTCACCCCCAAGACGCTGCACGTGGTGATCGCCGGGCACAAGCCGGTCACGAAGACCGTGACCGCGCTGACCGCCGAGGACGCGCTGCGCGAGCTCGGCGTGCGCGTCGACCAGGACGACCAGACCAAGCCGGGACGCAAGCACGTGCTGGAGGACGGTGAACGGCTGGTGTTCACCGACGTCCGGGTGGTCACCAAGCGCGTCCCGCGCGAGGTCGTGGACTACGCGACGCAGGAGCAGGACGACGACTCGATGACCGAGGGTGAGACGAGCGTGGTCCGCGAGGGCCGCACCGGCCTGCGGGACGTCACCTACCGGATCGTCTACCGCAACGGCCAGGTCAGCGTCCGCAAGGTGCTGCACCAGGAGGTCCTGCGCGCCCCCGTCTCCGAGATCGTCAAGGTCGGCACCCAGGCGCCGGCGAGCAACTTCGCCGGCGGCAGCACCGTGTGGGACGCCCTGGCCGGCTGCGAGTCCGGCGGCAACTGGGCCACCAACACCGGCAACGGCTACTACGGCGGCCTCCAGTTCAGCCTGGGCACCTGGCAGGCGTACGGCGGCAGCGGCCTGCCGAGCAACGCGAGCCGGGAGACCCAGATCGCCATCGCGACGAAGATCCGCGACGCGTCCGGCGGCTACGGCGCCTGGCCCGCCTGTGCGGCGTCGCTGGGGCTGCCTCGATAGGTTGAGCGTCATGTCGACGTCCGCGGGTCCCCGCCTCCTGGGGCCCGCGGACGTCCGTCGTCTGGCGGCGGAGCTGGACCTGCGCCCGACCAAGCAGCGCGGCCAGAACTTCGTCATCGACGCCAACACGGTCCGCCGGATCGTCCGCGAGTCGGGTGTGGGGCCGCAGGACGTCGTCGTCGAGGTCGGGCCCGGCCTGGGCTCGCTGACGCTCGCGCTCCTCGAGGTCGCGGGGCGGGTGGTCGCGATCGAGGTCGACGACAAGCTCGCCGGGCTGCTGCCGGCCACCATCGCCGAGCACGCCCCCGCCCAGGCCGACCGGTTCGAGGTCGTCCTCGCCGACGCGATGCGCGTCGAGGAGCTGCCCGGACCGCCGCCGACCGCCCTGGTCGCCAACCTGCCCTACAACGTGTCGGTGCCGGTGCTGCTGCACCTGCTCGCCCTGCTGCCTTCGCTGGAGCGCGGGCTGGTGATGGTCCAGGCGGAGGTGGCCGACCGGCTCGCCGCCGTGCCCGGCTCCAAGGTGTACGGCGTCCCGTCGGTCAAGGCCGCCTGGTACGCCGACGTTCGCCGGGCCGGCGCCATCGGCCGCAACGTCTTCTGGCCGGCGCCCAACGTCGACTCGGGCCTGGTGGCCTGGACCCGGCGCGAGCCCCCGGCCACGGCTGCCAGCCGACAGCAGGTGTTCGCGGTCGTCGACGCGGCGTTCGCCCACCGTCGCAAGGCCTTGCGCGGCGCCCTGCGGGTCCTCGCCCCGGGCGACGCCGTCGACGCCGCCCTCGCCGCCGCGGGCGTGGACCCGCTCGCACGGGGGGAGTCGCTCGCGATCGAGGACTTCGTGCGGATCGCGGAGGGGCTGCCGTGGTGACGACGGAGCTCACCGTCCGCGCTCCTGCGAAGATCAACCTCCACCTCGGTGTCGGTGCTCCGCGCCCGGACGGCTTCCACCCGCTGGTGACCGTCTACCAGGCCGTCGGCCTGTACGACGACCTGACCGTCCGCGCCGCGCCCGGCTGGGCGCTCGGCGTCGACCTGCCGGACTGGATGCCGGCGGGCGTCGTACCCACCGGGGGCGCCAACATCGTCGACCGCGCGGCCGCGCTGCTCGCCGAGCACCATGGCGTCGTGCGGTCCGGTGAGGTGCACGTCGCCAAGGCCATCCCGGTTGCCGGCGGGATGGCCGGTGGGTCGGCCGACGCCGCCGCGGCCCTCGTGGCGCTCGACCGGCTGTGGGGACTCCACACGCCCGACGACGAGATGCTGGCGCTGGCCGCGCAGCTCGGCAGCGACGTGCCGTTCGCGCTGCTCGGCGGCACGGCGCTCGGCACCGGGCGCGGCGAGCTGGTCGAGCCGGTCACCGACCGCGGCACCTGGTGGTGGGTGGTCGTCCCGGCCGAGACCGGGCTGTCGACGCCGTCGGTCTACCGGCACTTCGACGAGATGTTCCCGGACGCGCCGGCGGAGCCGGTGCCGGCCGACGCTCTGCTGCGCGCGCTCGCCGAGGGCGACCCCTGGGCGCTGGCCGACGCCCTGCACAACGACCTCGAGGCGCCCGCCGTCGACCTGCGCCCGGAGCTGGGCGAGCTCATCGAGCGCGGCGAGGCGGCCGGTGCGCTGCGCGGCATCGTCTCCGGCTCCGGTCCGACCTGCGTCTTCCTCTGCGGGTCGGCCGACCACGCCCGTGCGCTCGCCGCCGACCTGACCGACCCGGCGCACCCGGTCGTGCTCGCCGCCAACGGCCCTGTCGCGGGCGCCCATCTGGTCTCCTATGCCTGAGGTCCGCCCGAACCTGGTCAACCTCGAGCGGGTGTCGAAGTCGTTCGGCATCCGCCCGCTGCTGACCGATGTCTCCCTCGGCATCGGCGCCGGCGAGCGGATCGGCATCGTCGGCCGCAACGGCGACGGCAAGACCACGTTGCTGGAGGTGATGACGGGGCTGCAGGAGCCGGACTCCGGACGGGTCTCGCGCCAGCGCGGCCTGCTGGTCGGCTACCTCCACCAGGGCGACCGGCTCGAGGACACCCACTCCGTGCGCGAGGCCGTGCTCGGCGGTCGGTCGGACCACGAGTGGGCCGCCGACCCCCGCACCCGCGAGGTGGTCGAGGAGCTGCTCGCCGACGTCGAGCTCGACCGCGCCGTCCTCGGTCTCTCGGGAGGCGAGCGCCGGCGGTGCGCCCTGGCCGCGCTCCTGCTCGACGACCACGACCTGGTCGTGCTCGACGAGCCCACCAACCACCTCGACGTCGAGGCGGTCGCCTGGCTCGCCGCGCACCTCGCGAGCCGGCCGTCCGCGCTGGTCGTGGTCACCCACGACCGCTGGTTCCTCGACGCGGTCTGCCAGTGGACGTGGGAGGTGCACGACGGGGTGGTCGACGCCTACGAGGGCGGCTACGCGGCGTTCGTGCTGGCCAAGGCGGAGCGCCAGCGCCAGGCCGCCGCCTCGGAGGTACGCCGGCAGAACCTGGTCCGCAAGGAGCTGGCCTGGTTGCGGCGCGGGGCGCCGGCCCGCACGTCGAAGCCCAAGTTCCGCATCGACGCCGCTACCGCGCTCATCGAGGACGTGCCGCCGCCACGGGACCGGATGGAGCTGCAGCGCTTCGCGACGCAGCGGCTGGGCAAGGACGTCATCGATGTCGAGGACGTCGACCTGGTGCGCGGCGACCGGAGGCTGCTCACGCACGCGACCTGGCGGCTGGGGCCCGGCGACCGGGTCGGGATCGTCGGTGTCAACGGCGCCGGCAAGACCTCGGTGCTGGCGATGCTGTCCGGCGACCTCGCGCCGACCGCCGGGCGGGTGCGCCTGGGTCGCACCGTGGCGCTGGAGCACCTCACCCAGCAGCTCGACCCCGTGTCGCTGGGCCAGGGAGACCCCGAGGCCCGGGTGCTGCCGACCGTCGAGTCGATCCGCCGGGTGACCCGGACCGTCGACGGCGAGATCACCGCGACCGCGATGCTCGAACGGTTCGGCTTCACCGGCGACCGGCTGACCGCCCGGATCGCCGACCTCTCCGGCGGCGAGCGGCGCCGCTTCCAGCTGCTGCGGCTGCTGCTCACCGAGCCCAACGTGCTGCTCCTCGACGAGCCGACCAACGACCTCGACATCGAGACCCTCACCGTCCTGGAGGACTTCCTCGACGGCTGGCCCGGCACCCTGGTCGTCGTCTCCCACGACCGCTACTTCCTCGAGCGGGTCACCGACTCGGTCTGGGCGCTGCTCGGCGACGGGCAGATCTCGATGCTGCCGCGGGGCGTCGACGAGTACCTGGAGTGGCGTTCCCGTTCAATTGAACGCCCAGCACCCGCCGCGGAGCCGGTTCCGGTGCCTGAGCGTTCAATTGCGCCGGAGACGACGCCCAAGGCCAAGGCGGGGAGCGCGGAGGAGCGGACGGCACGCAAGACCCTGGCCCGCCTCGACAAGCAGCTCGAACGGATCGCCGAGCAGGAGGCCGCGCTCAACGCCGAGGTGCTCGAGCACGCCCAGGACTACGAGCGGCTCGCCGAGCTCTCGGCCCGGCTGAGCGAGCTCGCGGCCGAGAAGGACGAGCTCGAGCTGGAGTGGCTGGAGGCCGCCGAGGTGCTGGAGTAGGCGCTCAGTCCGCGAACGGGGCGAGCAGGGTGCGCAGCAGGCCCGCGAGCCGGGTGCGGTCGCGGTCGGGCAGCCCGGCGAGGAAGGTCTGCTCGGCCTCGAGCAGCGCACCGAAGGCGGTGTCGACCGCGGCCTTGCCCTCCGGGGTGAGCCGCACGAGCACCCCGCGCCGGTCGCGCGGGTCGGGCAGCCGCTCCACCAGCCCCCGCGCGGCGAGCCGGTCGACCCGGTTGGTCATCGTCCCGCTCGTCACCAGCGTCTCGCGCAGCAGCCGGCCGGGGGAGAGCTCGTACGGCGACCCGGCCCGTCGCAGCGCGGCCAGCACGTCGAACTCCCACGACTCCACCTGGGCGGCCGTGAAGGCGTCGCGGCGGGCCAGGTCGAGGTGTCGGGAGAGCCTGCTGATCCGGCTGAAGACCTCGACCGGCGCGAGGTCGAGGTCGGGGCGCTCGCGCGCCCAGGCGTCGACCAGCTCGTCGACCTCGTCCCGCATGGGACCAGCATAACCGACCCGTCGAGAATCTTGACATCAAGATAAATGCGACGCACGATGGCGCCATGGCGCACACCTGGGATCCCGACCACTACCTGGCCTTCGCCGACCAGCGCGGCCGGCCGTTCGTCGAGCTGGTCGCCCGGGTCGGTGCGACCTCCCCGCGGACGGTCGTCGACCTGGGCTGTGGTCCGGGCAACCTGACCGCGCTGCTCGCGGACCGGTGGCCGGCGGCCGGCGTCGTGGGTCTGGACTCCAGCCCCGAGATGATCGCGTCCGCGCGTGCGGCCGGGGCGCGGGCCGCCTTCGAGGTCGCGGACCTGCGGGACTGGACGCCCCCGGCACCGGTCGACGTGCTGGTCTCCAACGCGACGTTGCAGTGGGTGCCCGGCCACCTCGAGCTGCTGCCGCGCCTGGTCGGGCACGTCGCCCCCGGTGGGTGGTTCGCGTTCCAGGTGCCGGGCAACTTCGACCAGCCGAGCCACACGCTCCGCGCGGCGCTGGCCGCCGAGGAGCCGTACGCCGAGCACACCCGGGGTGTCGCCGTGCCGGCCAGCCACGACCCGGCCGACTACCTCGACGCGCTCGCGGGGCTCGGGTGCGAGGTGGACGCGTGGGAGACGACGTACCTGCACGTCCTCACCGGCCCGGACCCCGTCTTCACCTGGGTCACCGGCACCGGCGCGCGACCGACCCTGCAGGCGCTGCCCGACGACCTGCGCCCGGGGTTCGAGCGGGAGCTGCGCCGGCGGCTCGCGGCGGCGTACCCCGAGCGCCCGTCCGGCGTGGTGCTGCCGTTCCGCCGGGTCTTCGTGGTCGCCCGGGTGCCCGAGGCCGTCGCATGAGGCTCCACCACGTCCAGGTCGCCTGCCCGCGCGGCGGCGAGGACGCCGCCCGCAGGTTCTGGGTCGACGGGCTCGGCATGACCGAGGTCGAGAAGCCGGCCGCCCTGCGCGGTCGCGGCGGCGCCTGGTTCCGCCGGGGAGCGGCCGAGGTGCACGTCGGGGTCGAGGAGCCGTTCGCCCCGGCGCGCAAGGCCCATCCAGCGCTGGTGGTGGACGACCTCGACACCGTCGGGTCGCGGCTGGCCGCGCTCGGCTTCGAGGTGGACTGGACCGACCGGCACACATTTCCGGGGTGGGAGCGCTGCCACGCCTTCGACGCCCACGGCAACCGGGTCGAGCTGCTCGGGGTGTGACACGCTGACGGAGTGGACGCCGACTCAGCCCAGCAGACCTGCTCGTTCTGCGGGGAGGCGGGCCGGCGCGACCAGGCGATGGTCGGCGGTCTGGGCGCCTTCATGTGCGGCAGCTGCCTGGACTACTACGCGGGCGTGGTCGCGGACTACCGCGCGACCGGGGTCGAGGTCCCGCCGCCCTGGCACACCATGTCGGACGCCGACCTGCTGGGGAAGCTGCCGCTGATCGCGCAGACCGGCGCCCAGGTCGACCGCTTCCTGGCCGACTGGGTCGCGATGCTGCGCACCCGCGAGATCTCCTGGGCCGAGATCGGCCGGGCGCTCGGGGTCTCGCGCCAGGCCGCGTGGGAGCGGTTCACCGGCTGAGGCGTGCCGGGTGACACGGCGGCCCGGTCGCGGCGTACCCCCGTGCCCGCCGCGCCGAGCCGCCGTCAGGGTCACCCTGACAAAGGCGGGGCCGTCATGACAAGTCGTCATCCACGAGCCGGAGCGTGCCCAGCTCCCTGATCGCGGTGCACGCGCGCCTCACCATCGCCGCGAACATCCGGTCGCCGCGCTCGGTCCGGGCGCCGTACGCGCACCCGAAGACCGCCACGAGCGGGCCCTGCAACATCGCGAAGACGTAGTCGTCGAAGGCCTGGTCGAGGTCGTAGCCGGTGACGCCGTACGCCGTGAGCGCCTGGTGGTACGCCGCCACGAGGTCGCGCTCGTGCGCACGCCGGTCAGCGGGCTCGAGGCCGGTCCCGAGGAAGAACGCCAGGTCGCGGGCCGGCAACGCCAGGCTGAGCGTCTGGAAGTCCACGGCGACGACGCCCTCGGTGCCGTCGGCCGGGAACATCAGGTTGTCCAGCCGGTAGTCGCCGTGGACGAGCGCGAACCGCTCGGAGCGGGCGAGGGCCCACCGCTCGCACACCGCCACGCAGGCGCGCAGCGTCGCCGCGTCCTCGGCGCTGACGAGGTCGCCGAGGATGTCGATGAACTGCTCGGTGGCCGGGCCGTAGAGCTCGGCCAGCAGGGCGGCGTCCTCGGGCCCGTTGAGGGAGAGTCCGTCGACCTCGAGCAGGGTCGGGTCGCTCCAGCGTGGCCCGTGCAGCCCGGCCAGGTTGGTCACCGCGTCCCGGGCCTGAGCTGCCGTGCACCCGGCCAGCTGGTCACCGGGGCGGTGCGCCGCGAGGTCCTCCAGGAGCAGCACGAAGTCGCCGGAGTCGGTCGCCATCTCCGCGTGATGGCACACAGGTACCCGGCTGGCGACCGTCGCGGCCAGCTCCCGGTAGAACCGGACCTCGGCGCGGTAGACCCCCGCCATCAGGTCGCGCGCCGCGGGGTCCTCGGCGGGGAGCTTGGCCAGCACCGAGCGGTCACCGTCCATCCGGAGCCGGAAGCAGGTGCCGATCTGGCCGGTGCCGACCCGCTCGGCGCTGACCTTACGGACCTCGGTCCCCAGCGCCTCCGACAGCCAGGCCGGGGTGATGGCATCGATCCTCATCGCCGGGCCGCCCGCCGGGCAGGCTGGTAGAACGTGTTCTCCCTCACGGGGACGAACCGTAGCGGCTCCACCCGGTCAGGCTCTTCTGGACGTTGTCGGCCGTTGCAACCCCTGACAACGTCATGCAGAGCCTGACAACCCCGGATGAATCCCCGGCTGACCGGGGATTCATCCACCCCGCCGCCCTGGCGCGACAAGTTACCGACGGGTAGGGTCGGGCGGCATGAGCCAGGTCCTCAGCCTCTGGAACACCACTCACCGCATCCCGCTGGGCGAGCGGCTCTTCTCCCGGCTGTTCACGCTCAAGGCGCCGTACTTCGCCTCCATCCGGCCGCGCTTCACCGTCGTGGAGCCGAACCACGCCGAGCTGGTCATCCCCGACCGGCGCGGGGTGCACAACCACCTCGGGACCGTGCACGCGATCGCGCTGTGCAACGGCCTCGAGGGAGCGATGGGCGCGTTGGCCGAGGCGAGCGTCCCCGCGGACAAGCGGTGGATCCCGAAGGGGATGGAGGTCGCCTACACCGCCAAGGCGGCCGGCGACGTCACCTGCATCGCCGAGACCGACCCGGAGCAGTGGGCCGGCGAGGGCGACCTGCCGGTCCGGGTCCGCGGGGAGCTGGCCGACGGCACGGTCGTCGTCGAGGGCGTCATCCGGCTGTGGGTCACGCCGCGGCGGTGAGGTCGAGCGGTCGCCGCAGCCAGTGCCACGCCAGCGCGCCGATCCAGAGCTCGTAGGCCAGGCTGCTCAGCGCCAGCAGCGGGAAGACGCTGCCGCTGACCAGCGTCGCGGTGCCCACGAGGCTGACCACGGCGATCGCGGTGCCGGTGCGCTGCAGCCACGTGGCCTCTCCGACCATCCGCAGGGCCAGCACGATCGCGAGCACCAGGAAGATCCGGGGGAGCGCGGAGAAGGCCAGGGAGTACGGCGCGACCGCGTCCCAGCCCGCGAGCAGTCGCGGGTCGGTGCCCTGGTCCGCCGTCTCGAGGGCGACATCGTGGAGCACGGCGGCGTAGGGCCAGACGAGCGAGAGCAGGGTGCCCGCGGCCAGGGCGACGGTCGCCAGGGCGCCGGTCGAGTCGGCGCGCCGCAGCCGCGCGTGCACGGCTCCGAGGAAGCCCAGCAGCAGCACGCCGGCGACCATGAAGACGTAGTTGCCGACCCGGTAGGCGTCGGCAGCGTCCAGGACGTGCTGGCCCCACACGAGCGGGTCGCCGCCCGGCCGCCCCGCCCTCGGCAGCACGAAGATGCTCATGCCGACCATGACGGTGAGCTGGCAGACGGTGAAGGCGAGTCCGAACCAGGTGCTGACGCGGACCACGTCGGGACCCGCCGCGCGGGCGGGTGAGGAGGTGGGGGAGGTGGTGGTGGAGGTGTCGAGAACAGTCATGCGGAGGACCGTACGAAGGCCGGCCCGGCCGCCACATCGACCACTGGGCGGGTCCACCGATCAGCCCCTGGGCTGACGCCGCGAGGCCGTCGGGGCACTTACGCTGCCCGCGTGACCCCCACCGCCGGCCGCCTGGGCGCGAACCGCGCCGACGCCCTGCTCGCGGCCGTCATCGGCGCCGCCGGGCTGGCGCAGGTCGTCATCTGGCCGATCGGGCACCCGCTGGTCGGGCCGGCGTACGTCGTCGCGACGACCGCCCCGCTGGCCTGGCGTCGGACCCGGCCGGTCGCCTCCTCGGTCGTCTCCACGCTCCCGTGGTTCGTGCCGACCGACGGCTACCCGCTGCTGGGGTTCGTCGTGGTCGTGCTCCAGTTCTTCGCCCTCGGCAGCTGGGGCCGGCCCGACCGGGCCCTGGTCGCCGCGAGCGGCTGGGCGGTGGTCGCGACGGTCGTCGGGACCCTGCTGGGCCCCGAGCCGCCCGTCGCCGCGATCGGCGCCGCCCTCGCCGTCGCCGGCCCCGTGCTCGCCGGCCGCCTCGTGTCCCACCTGCGCGCGCAGAACGCCGAGCTCGACCGGCTCGCGGCCCGGCTGCGGGAGGAGCGGGAGCGGGCCGAGGAGACGGCCGTCGAGCTCGAGCGAGCCCGCATCGCCCAGGAGCTGCACGACGTCGTCGGTCACGAGGTGACCCTGATCTCGGTGCAGGCCGAGGCCGCCGCCGTGGCGCTCCGGCTCGCGCCGGAGCGGGCCGTCGAGCCCGTCGAGGCCATCCGGGAGACCGCCCACCGGACGCTCGCGGAGATGCGCGGGGTCCTCGACGTGCTCTCGGCCGAGGACGGCGTGCGCGGCGCGACCGACGACCTCGCCGAGGTCGCGCGCCGTGCCGCCCGGGCCGGGATCCCGAACACCCTGTCCGTCGCGGGCGCCCCGGAGCCCCGGGACGAGCAGGCCCGGCTCGCGGTCAACCGGGTGGTGCGCGAGTGCCTCACCAACGCCGGCCGCCACGCCCCGGGCACGCCGGTCGCCATCGACGTCGCCTGGACGCCCGACCGCGTCCGGGTCCAGGCGGTCAACGACACCGCCCTGGGAGCCGTTCCCGCTCCGGGCCGCGGGCTCGCCGGGATGCGGCACCGCGCCGAGCTGCTGCGCGGCGAGCTCGAGGTCGCCGTACGCGACGGGCGGTTCACCGTCCGGCTCGAGCTGCCGCGGGCGGAGGCCCCGTCGTGACCCGCGTGCTGCTGGTCGACGACCAGGACCTGGTGCGCCAGGGGCTCCGGCTGATCCTCGAGCTCGCCGGCCTCGAGGTGGTGGCGGAGGCCCGTGACGGTGCCGAGGCGGTCGCCGCGGTCGCCGCGCACCGCCCCGACGTGGTGCTCATGGACCTGCGGATGCCCGGCATGGACGGCATCGAGGCGACCCGTCGGATCGTCGCGTCCGGAGCCGAGTCCCGGGTGGTCGCCCTGACCACGTTCGACCTCGACGAGCACGTCGTCGACGCCCTGCGGGCAGGCGCGGTGGGGTTCCTCCTCAAGGACGTCACCGCGGACGACCTGGTCGCAGCGGTACGCCGTGCCGCCGGCGGCGAACCGGTGGTCGCACCGGCCGTCCTCGCGCGCCTGATGGCCGGCTTCGCGGCGCGGCCGCCCGCCGGCGTACCGCCGCGCGGCTTCGCCGACCTGAGCGAGCGGGAGCGGGAGGTGCTGGCCCTGGTCGGCGCCGGCCGCTCGAACGCCGAGATCGCGGCCGAGCTGGTGATCAGCATGGCCACGGTCAAGACCCACGTGCGGCACATCTTCGCCAAGCTCGACCTGCGCGACCGAGCCCAGGCCGTCGTCGCCGCCCGGGACGCAGGGCTGGTCTGACCCCCCTCAGGTCAAGAAGATCGGGTTGGTCATCGCCACCATCGTCAGGTTCGCGGGCGGCCCGCCGTTGCGGCGTACCTCGGCGCGCACGAACGCGGTGCCGCCCGGCACGGTGGCGTCCAGGGTGATGGTGCCGTCCTCGAGCGCGGACGCCGACCCGTAGGTCACCGCGTCGCCGGGGCCGATCAGGGTCGCGGTGCAGCCCGGCACGCCGCTCACGTGCAGGTGGACGGCGACCTCGTCGCCGTCTCCGCTCGGCACGTGGTCGCCGCACTCACCGGTGACGTCGCCGAGGGTGGCGGTGAAGGCCAGGTCCACCGCCGAGGACTCGGCGATCCACGAGTGACCGCCCCGCAGCGCGCCGATGACCGCGGCCGTGGACAGGGTCTCGGCCCGCACCACGTTGTGTGGGAGCCCCACGGTCTGGCTCTGCTTGTGGGTGTCGGAGTTGCCCAGGGCGGGCTTGAAGGTGCCCGCGCTGAGCAGCGCGTGCCAGCTCTTGACGGTGAGGTTGTCGAAGTAGTCCCAGGACGCGTTCCAGACCTCGACGGCGTCCATCTCGGCGAAGTCCGCGCCGAAGTCCCACCGGATCGACGGCACCGCGATGCTCGGGTGGGCCGCGACGGACAGGCCGCCGAGGTCGCGGACCTGCTGGGTGAACCGGGCGAGCCGGTGGTCCTCGGGCCGGTAGCGCCAGTCGATCCAGGTGGCGGCCGGGATGCCGGTCGCGAGCCAGTGCCCGGCCCGCGTGGTCACCTCCTCACCGTCGATGACCAGGAAGTCGTCCGGGACGTACCTGCCCCAGGTGCGGGTCGCCGAGCTCGTGTTGTGCTCCGCGGTGCCGAGGAAGTCCAGGCCCGCCGCCCGGGCGTACCTGAGCACCTCGGGCTGGGTCTGGGAGCCGTCGGAGTGGACGGTGTGCACGTGCAGGTCGCCGCGGTACCACCCCGCACCGGTGTCGGGCACGGCGGTGGGGGCCGGGTCCGGCTGGAAACGGGGGTCCTGCCGGCCGAAGAGCAGCGTGACCGTCACCTCGTAGGGGACCCGGGAGACGATCTGGTACGGCCCGAGCGCGACCCGCCAGCGGCCGGGGGTGATCGAGCCCGCGAGGTAGCCGGGCGTCGCCGACCCGCGGCTGATCCGGAACGACGTCCGCGCGCCGCCCGACCAGCCGCGGAAGCCGGCCGCGTTGCCGAGGCCGGCCCCGGAGGGGTCGAAGATCCCGATGTCGATCACGTTCTTGCTGTAGCCCGGTCCGGGGAGCGGGTCGGGGTAGGTGTAGCGGACCCGGATCTCGCGCACCCCGCGCGGCACGTCGAAGGGGAGGTAGTACCAGTCCGCCTTGGTGGCTGCGGTGAACGCGCCCTTGAACCGCTTGGTGACCGTCGAGCCGGCCTCGGCCGGGTCGAACGTGAGGGCCGCCGCGGTGGACGCGACGCCGACCCCGCCCAGCAGGAGGGCGCGGCGGTCCAGGTGCAGGCCCGTCATCGAGGCGACCTCGCGGTTCGGCGGTCCAGCCGGCCGTGGTGGCTCTGGGTCGACATGATCGAGCGGTTGCTCTGGTGGCTCATGATCGAGCGGGTGCTCTGGGAGGAGAGCAGCGAGCCGACGGACAGGAACGACCCGACCGAGAAGGCCGACAGCGCCGAGCCGATGCTCCCGACGGAGGCGAAGGAGCCGATGCTGCCGATCGAGAGGATCGACCCCTCGGAGCAGATCGACAGGATCGAGTTGTGGGAACGCCAGGACAGCACGGTCGGACTCTAGCCGCGCTTTTCGGGTGGCGCGGGCGGTCGCCGTACTCTTGTCGACTGTCATGCCTGCCACCGCCACCGGACGCACCTACGAGGTCCGCACCTACGGGTGCCAGATGAACGTCCACGACTCCGAGCGCCTCTCCGGCCTGCTCGAGGACGCGGGGTACGCCCGGGTCGCGGCCGGCGAGCAGGCCGACGTGGTGGTGTTCAACACCTGCGCGGTGCGGGAGAACGCCGACAACAAGCTCTACGGCAACCTCGGCCACCTCGCCCCCGTGAAGGCGGCCCGGCCGGGGATGCAGATCGCCGTCGGCGGCTGCCTGGCCCAGAAGGACCGCGCGACGATCACGCAGCGGGCACCCTGGGTCGACGTCGTCTTCGGCACCCACAACATCGGCTCGCTCCCCGCGCTGCTGGAGCGCGCCCGGGTGCAGGACGAGGCGCAGGTCGAGATCCTCGAGTCGCTCGAGGTCTTCCCGTCGACGCTGCCGACCCGGCGCGAGTCGGCGTACGCCGCCTGGGTGTCGGTGTCGGTGGGCTGCAACAACACCTGCACCTTCTGCATCGTCCCGTCGCTGCGCGGCAAGGAGAAGGACCGCCGGCCCGGTGAGGTCCTCGCCGAGGTCGAGGCCCTGGTCGCCGAGGGCGTCTCGGAGATCACGCTGCTCGGCCAGAACGTCAACGCCTACGGCGTCGAGTTCGGCGACCGCCAGGCGTTCTCCAAGCTGCTGCGCGCGTGCGGCTCGATCGACGGGCTGGAGCGGGTGCGGTTCACCAGCCCCCACCCGGCGGAGTTCACCGACGACGTCATCGAGGCGATGGCCGAGACCCCGAACGTGATGCCGCAGCTGCACATGCCGCTGCAGTCGGGCTCCGACAAGGTCCTGCGCGACATGCGGCGCTCCTACCGGCAGCAGAAGTTCCTCGGGATCATCGAGCGGGTGCGGGCGGCGATGCCCGACGCGGCGATCACCACCGACATCATCGTCGGCTTCCCCGGTGAGACCGAGGAGGACTTCCAGGAGACCCTGCACGTCGTGCGCGAGGCGCGGTTCTCTGGTGCGTTCACCTTCCAGTACTCCCCGCGACCGGGCACGCCGGCGGCCACGATGCCCGACCAGGTGCCGCCCGACGTCGTCAAGGACCGCTACCAGCGCCTGGTCGCCCTGGTCGACGAGATCGCCTGGGCGGAGAACCAGCGCCTGGTCGGCCGCACCGTCGAGCTGATGGTCGCCGAGGGGGAGGGCCGCAAGGACGCCGCGACGCACCGGATGTCGGGGCGCGGCCCGGACAACCGGCTGGTCCACTTCGCGGTGGAGCCGGGCACCGAGGTGCGCCCGGGTGACCTGGTGACGGTCGAGGTCACCTACGCCGCGCCGCACCACCTGGTCGCCGACCGGCTGGTCGCGGTGCGCCGCACCCGCTCCGGCGACGCCTGGCAGGCGCGCACCTCGAGCCCCGCCGCCGCGGGGGTGTCGCTGGGCATGCCCGCCGTCGGCGCGCCCGCGCCGCTGCCGGACGCGCCCGCCTGCCGCTGAGGGGCCGGGACGGCCCGGTAGTCGTCCACAGGGGCCGTCAGCAGCGCCGTCGTCCACAGGCGCGGGCCGTGGCTGTCGCCGACCGGGGGTCCGGTCGCGGAGGCTGGCGCACGTCTCCTCGGTCTCGGGAAAGGAACCCACCCTCATGCGCACCACCACGATCGCGGCCGCCGTGCTCGGCCTGCTCGCCACCACGCTCGCCGGCGCCGGAGCCGGTTCGGCGGCCCCCGGCTACGAGGCCCGGGCGAGCCTCTCCGGTCATCGCACCTGCACCGAGCGCGCGACCGAGGGCGTCACGCGGCGCACGCTGGTCCTGGACAACTCCCGCTCGCGCAAGCGCGCCCAGTTCAAGGTGGTCCGCGACGGCGACCGCTTCGCCGACCCGGTCGTCTACAGCTGGGTCCCGGCCGGCAAGCGGAAGACGGTCACCGTGTCGGTCCGGCAGCGCAGCACCGTGTCGGTGCGGGTCCGGGTGCCGGAGATGGGCCGTCAGGAGCTGCGCCTCTCGGCGACGGTCGCGGCGCTCGCCTCGTGCTACGTGCCCGTCGTCGACCCGCGGGCCTCACTCGGCGGCGTGGCCTGCCACGGCGCCGACTCGGTCGCCCAGGTCGTGCTCGACAACCGGTCGACCACCGACGACGACGTCGTCTACCGGGTCGCGTCGTCCTACGGCGCCTCGACGGCGGCGTTCACCGTGGCGCCGGCGTCGTCGACCAACGACTACCTGCCGGTCCCGCCCGGTCGGTGGACCCACGTGCGGGTCACCGCGGCCGGCGAGACCCTGCTGGAGCTCGACGTGGCCGCCGTGAGCTGTCCGTAGACCTCGACCTAGACCTCGTCGTCCGCGCGCGGGTCGGCGTCGGAGTAGCCGGCCCTGGGTGGCAGGCCCATGGGGTTGTCCTCCGGGTTGCCGGTGGACTGCTCGGGCAGCGTCTCCTCATCCGGAGAGCGCTCCTGGCGCGAGACGTCGCGCAGGCCGTCGGTGGCGTCCTGCCCGGGGCCGGTGTGGCCGGTCCGCTCGCTGCTGACACCCATCTCGCCGGCAGCGCGCTCCGGCCCGGTCGAACCGGGGGTGGAGGACTGCAGGTCCTCCCGGGAGTCGTCGCGGCCGGTCATGCGGGCGACTCCCGCTCCGGCTCGTCGTGCTCGCCGTCCTCGCTGCGGGTCGCCTCGGTGGAGGTGTCCTCCCCCTCGGCGACCGACTCCTTGAGCGGGTCGGGGACGGACCCGTCCAGCGAGGGGTTGTCCTCCGGTGCGAGGTCGGGGACGGTGTGGTCCTCGTTCTCCGGCAGCGCGTCCACACCGCCGGGGTTGGGCTCGCCGGGCTCGATGGTGGGCGTGGGCTGTGGCCCGAGATCCGCCATGGGTCTCCCTCCCTGGATCAGAAGCCGAACGTCGAGTACGCCGCCGTCGTACCCGATCGGACGGCGTCCAACACGGCGCGCTCGTGCGGCACGACCGGCTCGGGGAGGTCGTCGAGGCGGCACCAGCGCAGCGCGGCCGCCTTGGTGGGCTCGAGGATCCGCGGCTCGCCCGACCACGACCGGGAGGTGAAGAAGAAGTCGATGCGCTCGTCGATCGGCTCGCCGCCGCGGGTGCGCTGCATCGCGGTGACGAACTCCAGCGCCACCTCGGTGACACCGATCTCCTCCAGCGCCTCGCGGCGCGCGGCGTCGTACGCCGTCTCGCCCCGCTCGACGTGCCCCGCGGCCGCGGCCGCCCAGTGCTCGTCCATGAAGCCGGTGTTCTGGCGCAGCTGCAGCAGCACCTGCGTCGCCTCGCCCGTCCCGCGCAGCAGGAAGACGTAGGCGGCCGGGACGACCACGAAGCGGCCGTCGATCACTCCTCGGCCTCGGTCGCCGGTTCCAGGTCCTGCGGCGTCGCCTCGGGCTCCCCGAGCGGGTCGTAGTGGGTGCCGGTGTCGCCCGACACCACCTCTCGCTCGTCGGCCTCGTACTCCTCCTCGTCGGGCCGCTCGTCGGGCGCGACGTCCTCGGTCATGTCGAACTCGCTCATCACTGCCCTCCCGCGTCGTCCGACGGCTCGTCGAGCGACGTCTCCGCGTTCTGCTCCTGAGTCTCCTCCTGCTCGGCCCCGCGCGCACCGGCATCGGCGGGGTCGACCAGCTCGCTGCCGTGCTCGCCGGGCGGGGTGCCGGTGGGCAGCGGTGGCTGGTCCTGCTCCTCGGGGATCGGGGCGGTCATGGCTGCCACACTAGCCACGTGCCGACGCCCACCCCTCACGCCGTCGTGGCCGTGGTGGGCGCGACCGCGTCGGGCAAGACCGGTCTCTCCCTCGACCTCGCCGAGCGGCTGGACGGGGAGGTCGTCAACACCGACGCGATGCAGGTCTACCGCGGCATGGACATCGGGACGGCGAAGCTCCCGGTCGACCAGCGGCGCGGCATCCCGCACCACCTGCTCGACACCCTCGGGGTGCGCGACCCCGCGACGGTGGCCGAGTTCCAGGGCTGGGCGCGCGCCGCGATCGCCGACATCCGGGGCCGGGGCGCCACGCCGGTGCTGGTGGGTGGGTCGGCGCTCTACACGCGCGCCGTCCTGGACCGGTTCGAGTTCCCCGGCACCGACGAGGTGGTCCGCGCCCGGCTCGAGCTCGAGCTCGCGGAGCTGGGCCCCGCGGCGCTGCACGAGCGGCTGCGGGCCGTCGACCCGGAGGCGGCCGACCGGATCCTGGTCAAGAACGGTCGTCGCACCGTGCGCGCCCTCGAGGTCGTCGAGATCACCGGCCGGCCGTTCACCGCCTCGCTGCCGCGCCTGGAGTACGTCGACCCCGCCACCGTCCAGGTCGGCGTGGACATCGACCGGCCGACCCTGGACCGGCGGATCGAGCAGCGCGTGAACGCGATGTTCGAGGCCGGGCTCGTCGCCGAGGTCGAGCGCCTGCTGGCCGAGGGACTGGCGGAGGGGCGCACGGCGTCCCGCGCGATCGGCTACCGCGAGGTGGCGGCGTACCTCGCCGGGGAGATCGGCCTCGACGAGGCCCGGGAGAGGACGGTGGTCGCGACCCGGCGGTTCTCGCGGCGGCAGGACGCGTGGTTCCGCAAGGACCCGCGGATCACCTGGATCCGCCACGACGACTGGGACCTGGTCGAGAAGGCGCTCGGAGTGATCTCGAGCAAGATCGGTCAAGCGGTGGACGGCGGGTCCCGGCCAGACTGAGCCCATGGCCACGACGGGACGAGACCGGCTGCGCGAGCTGCTCGACGCGGTGCTGGACGAGGAGCACCGCACGCTCGGGGAGATGGCCGGCGGGGCCTTCGCGTCGCCGTACCACTTCACCCGCCAGCTGTCCGCGGCCGCCGGCGAGCCGCCGGTCGCGATGCGCCGCCGGGTGATGCTCGAACGGTCCGCCTGGCGGCTGCGCGCGGGCGCCTCGGTGACGGACGTGGCGTTCGAGGCGGGCTACGAGTCCGTCGAGGGGTTCAGCCGGGCGTTCGCGCGCGCCTACGGCCACCCACCGTCGCAGCCGGTCGCCGGCTCGCACTGGCTGCCGGCGCCGAACGGCATCCACTTCCACTCGCCCACCTCGCTGTGGGTCCACGCCCGGGAGCACGCCATGGACCGACCCACGGACCTGATGGTCCACCACGACCTCGACGACACCCGGACGCTGCTGGACCTCGCGAAGCAGGTGCCGGAGGAGGACTACCGCCGCGAGCTGCGTCCGCTCCTCACCTGGGAGGGCGAGGAGGCGACGCTGGCCCAGGTGCTCGAGCGGCACGTCTACACCAAGGAGGTGTGGCTGGCCGCGATCCGCGGTGACGACCTCCCGGCCGACCGGGCCGACGACCCGGCGGCACTGGTGCGTCGACACGACGCCGTCGCGCCGCGGTGGCTGGAGACCGTGCGCGACATCGAGCGGCGCCGGGCCTGGGACGACCGCATCGTCGACGCGCTCTGCGACCCGCCCGAGAGCTTCGTGCTCGGCAGCGTCCTCGCCCACGTGCTGTTGTGGTCCGCGCAGCGCCGCCTGGGCGCCCGCGCCATGCTCGTCGACCTCGGTGTCGAGGTCGACATGGACGACGGGGACCCCATCACCTGGCTGCGACGACGCGCGGCCGATCGTGACGACGGCGGCGAGGGAGGCGAGCGGTGACGACCATCTACTACACCGCCTGCTCGCTCGACGGGTTCATCGCCGACCCCGACCACTCCCTGTCGTGGCTGTTCCGCCAGGACATCGACCCGGACGGGCCGATGAGCTACGGCGGCTTCCGGGCCGCCATCGGCGCCCTCGCGCTCGGTGCCTCGACCTACCAGTTCGTCCTGGGCGAGCCGGGCGGCTGGGAGTACACCCTGCCCACCTGGGTCTTCACCCACCGGGACTTCCCCGCGCAGGAGGGCGTCACCTTCACGACCGACGACGTGCGATCGGTCCACGCCGCCATGACCGAGGCTGCCGCCGGCCAGGACCTGTGGGTGATGGGCGGCGGCGACCTGGTCGGCCAGTTCGCCGACGCGGGCCTGCTCGACGAGGTGTGGGTGCAGTACGCACCGGTGACGCTCGGCGGCGGCGCGCCGCTGCTGCCGCGTCGGCTCGACCTGAGGCTGGAGGAGCAGGCGCGCAACCGGGACTTCCTGTGCGCGCGGTACACCGTTTCGGGCCCGTTCTGACCGGGCACGGGGGTGCATGCGTCTCGGGATCGTCGTGCTGTCCGCTGCCCTCGCCTCCGTCGCTCTCGCCCCGGCGGCACCGGCCTCCGCCATGAGCGGTGACGGTCCGCCCCGGCGCGCCACCGCCGTGGGCACCGGCGGCGCGGTCACGTCCGTGGACCCCTACGCATCGCGGGTCGGCCTGCGGGTGCTGCGGCACGGCGGCAACGCCGTCGACGCGGCCGTGGCCACGGCCGCCGCGCTCGGGGTCACCGAGCCGTTCAGCTCGGGCATCGGCGGTGGCGGCTACTTCGTCTACCACGACGCCCGGTCCGGCACCGTCCGCACCATCGACGGGCGCGAGACCGCGCCGGCCGCGATGCGCCACGACGCCTTCATCGATCCCTCGACCGGTGAGCCGTACAACTTCTCCCCCGAGCTGGTGACCAGCGGGGTGTCCGTCGGGGTGCCCGGGACCCTCGCCACGTGGGAGCGCGCCCTGCAGCGCTGGGGGAGCCGGTCGCTGGCTCAGTCGCTCCGCCCCGCCGCGCGGCTGGCCGACCGCGGCTTCGTGGTGGACCGGACCTTCCACGACCAGGTGGTGCAGAACGAGCGCCGGTTCAAGGCCTTCGTCCCCTCCCGCGCGCTCTACTGGCGCGACGGCCACGCACCGCGGGTCGGCAGCACGTTCCGCAACCCCGACCTCGCCGACACCTACCGGCTGCTGATGCGCAAGGGCACCCGCCCGTTCTACCGCGGCGCCCTCGGCCGCGAGGTCGTCCGTGCGGTCCGCCGGCCACCCACGACCAGGAACACGACGCTGCCGGTGCCGCGGGGCTCGATGGTGCGTCGGGACCTGGCGCGGTACCGGGCGCTGGACCGGCGGCCCACGCACAGCGACTACCGCGGGCTCGACGTCTACGGGATGGCGCCCTCCTCGTCGGGCGGCTCGACGGTCGGCGAGGCGCTCGACATCCTCGAGCGCGGCGACCTGTCCCGGATGTCCAGGGTCCAGGCCCTGCACCGCTACCTCGAGGCCAGCGCGCTTGCGTTCGCCGACCGGGGCGCCTACGTCGGTGACCCGGCGTTCGTCCGGGTCCCGCTGCGCGACCTGCTCTCCGACCGGTTCGCCGCCGAGCGCGCCTGCGCCATCGACCCCGACCAGGCGATGGAGAAGCCCGTCGAGGCCGGCGACGTGACGTCGTACGACGGGCGCTGCCCGGCCGGGCGGTCCACCGCGACCACCACGAACGACACCGAGAACACCCAGACGACCAACCTCACCGTCGCGGACCGCTGGGGCAACGTCGTGGAGTACACGCTGACCATCGAGCAGACCGGCGGGTCCGGGATCGTGGTGCCCGGTCGCGGGTTCCTGCTCAACAACGAGCTGACCGACTTCACCGCGGTCTACGACAAGGCCGACCCCAACCGCATCGAGCCGCTCAAGCGGCCGCGGTCGTCGATGTCGCCGACGATCCTGCTGCGCCACGGCCGGCCCTACCTCGCGGTGGGCTCGCCCGGCGGGTCGACGATCATCACCACCGTCCTGCAGGTCCTCGTCGACCGCATCGATCTCGGCATGTCGCTGCCGCAGGCGATCGCGGCGCCGCGGGCGACGCAGCGCAACACCCCGCAGGACCTCGCGGAGCCGGGCTTCGTCCAGCGGTACGGCGACGCGCTCCGCGCGCTGGGCCACGACGTGCAGGTCTACGACGACGTGTTCACCGGCACCCACGAGATCGGGGCGGCGACCGGGATCGACTTCGGGCCCGGCCGCCGGCTGACCGCTGCCGCGGAGCCGACGCGGCGCGGCGGGGGGTCGGCGCTGGTGGTGCACCCGCGGCGCTGAGCGGCCCGGTCGCTCCGCCGGTACCGTGGTGGGGTGACGACCACACCCGCCCGGTCGGCCGGCTGGACCGAGATCACCACCGTCGACGAGCTCGTCGACCTGCTCGGCGAGCCGCACCCGCGTGCGCGGGACAAGGCCCGGCCGGCGCTGCTCGAGGTCGACCGGGACTGGCTCGCGGCGTCGCCGTTCTGCGTGATGGCGACGGCGTCGGCGACCGGTGAGTGCGACGCCTCGCCCAAGGGCGACCCCGCCGGCCAGCTCGTGCACGTCATCGACGAGCACACGATCGCGCTGGCCGAGCGGCCCGGCAACAAGCGGGCCGACGGCTACAAGAACATCCTGGACAATCCGCACGTCGGGCTGAACTTCCTCATCCCCGGGCGCGGCGACACCCTGCGGATCAACGGACGGGCGCGGCTCGTGAGCGACGCGCCGTTCTTCGACGAGATGGTCGTCAAGGGCCACCGGCCGGTGCTGGCGGTGGTGGTCGACATCGACGAGCTGTTCTTCCACTGTGCGAAGGCGTTCCTGCGCTCGGGGATCTGGCAGCCGGAGACGTGGGACCCCGAGGGCCGGGTGCCGCGGCGGGCGGTCATCGCCCGGGAGGTCGAGCCGAGCGGGATGACCGTCGAGCAGCTCGACGACTACTACAAGCCGGAGAACTACAGCCGGGGACTCTATGGCTGAGTACGACTTCCTCAAGGGCCACGGCACCGAGAACGACTTCGTGCTGCTGCCCGACCACGACGGCAGCGTGCACGGCGGGCTGTCCGAGGCCGCGATGGCCGACCGGGTGCGAGCGCTGTGCGACCGACGCGCCGGGATCGGCGGCGACGGGGTGCTGCGGGTCGTGCAGGAGGACGGCCGGTGGTTCATGGACTACCGCAACGCCGACGGGTCGCTGTCGGAGATGTGCGGCAACGGGATCCGGGTCTTCGCCCGGCACCTGGTCGACGAGGGTCTCGCCGACCCGGCCGAGCCGATCCCCGTCGGGACCCGCGACGGGGTCAAGCTGGTGACGGTGTCCGGCGAGCAGGTGACCGCCGACATGGGCCGGCCCCGGCTCCTCGGCGAGACCAAGGTGTCGGTGCCCGGCCACGCCTGGGTCGCCCGGCACGTCGACATGGGCAACCCCCACGCCGTCGCCTTCGTCGACGCGCTGTCCGACGCGGGTCCGCTCACCGACGCCCCCGAGCACGACCCCGCGACGTACCCCGCCGGGGTCAACGTCGAGTTCGTCGTCCGCCGCGGCGAGCGGCACGTCGCGATGCGCGTCCACGAGCGGGGCTCGGGGGAGACCCGCTCCTGCGGCACCGGGGCCTGCGCGGTCATGGTGGCCGCCGCCGTCGCCGACGGGGCCCGGCCGGCCGACCAGCCGGTGTCCTACCGCGTGGACGTGCCCGGCGGCACCCTCACCGTCACCTGGACCCCCGACGACCGGGTCCTCCTCACCGGCCCCGCCGTCGTCGTCGCCCGGGGCCGGACGGCGCTGTAGGGCGTTCGTTTCACCGGTCGACCGGCGAAACNNNGCGCTCTCGGCGTGTCTGCACGTTTCCCCTGACGACCCCCCTCGGGCGAGCTCCTGCGATCGGCTGAGGAGATCCACCCGCAGCGCCGCCGAAACCCGCGAACCGACCGTGACAGTGGCGCTGTCGCGGTGGCTATGCTCCGGGCCATGGACATCAAGGGAGCAAGTGCGATCGTCACCGGCGGCGCGTCGGGGATCGGCGCGGCGGCGGCGCGGCAGCTGGCCGCGAGGGGCGCGGTCGTGGTGGTCGCGGACCTGCAGGCCGACAAGGGTGAGGCGCTCGCCCAGGAGATCGGCGGCGTCTTCGCCCAGGTCGACGTCACGAACACCGACCAGATCAAGGCCGCGGTCGACGCCGCCGCCGAGATCGCGCCGCTGCGCGCGTGCGTCAACTCCGCCGGCATCGGCTGGGCGCAGCGCACCATCGGCCGCGACGGGGAGTTCGACTCCGCCCACGACCTCGAGGCGTTCCGCAAGGTCATCGCGATCAACCTGATCGGCACCTTCGACATGACCCGGCTCGCCGCGACCGCGATGAGCCGCAACGAGCCCGACGAGGACGGCTGCCGCGGCGCGATCGTCAACCTCGCGAGCGTGGCCGCCTTCGACGGCCAGATCGGGCAGGCGTCGTACTCCGCGTCCAAGGGCGGCGTCGTCGGCATGACCCTCCCGGTGGCGCGCGACCTGTCGGCCGCGGGCATCCGCCTCAACACGATCGCCCCCGGCCTGATCGACACCCCGATCTACGGCGAGGGCGAGGCGTCGGAGGCGTTCAAGGCCAACCTCGGCCAGAACGTGCTCTTCCCCAAGCGCCTCGGCGTCCCGGACGAGCTGGCCAGCATGGTCGTCGAGTGCATCACCAACAGCTACATGAACGCCGAGGTGATCCGCGTCGACGGCGGCATCCGGATGCCTCCGAAGTGAGCTGCCCTGGCCCGAGCTCGCGAGGGCCAGGGGTTGGCAGCCAGGTCGAGTAGCCCCGCGACCGACGAAGGAGGTCGCGACGGGCGTATCGAGACCTCGGTGACCAGTCGCAGCAACCCGGGCCGCCGCCGTCGTATCTGACGGCCGCGGCCCTGCTCCTGCAGGGGCATGAGCGTCCTCGCACCTGTCGCCGTCGCCCCCGCCCGGCTCACCCCGGTCGAGCCCTACCTCGAGCTGTCGGTCCCGACGGCGGTACGCCGGCTCCGCGCGCTGGTCGCCGCGCTGCCCGGCACCGCGATCCACTACGCGGTCAAGGCCAACCCCGACCCGGTGCTGCTCCGCGCGCTGCACGCCGCGGGCAGCCGCTTCGACGTCGCCAGCCCTGCCGAGGTCGTCGCGGCCATCGAGGCCGGCGCCCGCCCCGAGGACCTCGTCTACTCCAACCCGGTGAAGCGGCGCGCCGACGTCGCGTACGCCGCCGCCCTCGGCGTCCGGGTCTTCGTCGTCGACAGCCCCGAGGAGACGGTGAAGGTCGCCGCGGCGGCGCCCGGTGCCGCGGTGCTCTGCCGGCTGGTGACGTCCGGGGAGGGGTCGGACTGGCCGCTCTCGCGCAAGTACGGCTGCTCCACCGGCGAAGCGGTCCACATCCTCTCGGCGGCTGCGGCGCTCGGGCTGCAGCCGGCGGGGGTGTCCTTCCACGTCGGCTCCCAGCAGCGCGACCCCGAGGCGTGGGGCCCGCCCATCGCCGCTGCCGCCCGGGTCTTCGCCGCGCTGCGTGCGGACGGCCTCGCGCCGTGGCTGCTCGACCTCGGGGGCGGGTTCCCGGCCCGGCTGGCCGACGACGGCGCGGACCGGTGCCCGCCGCTGGCGGCGTACGGCGAGGCGATCGACCGGCACCTGACCCGGGCGTTCGGCGCCGACCGCCCGCAGACCCTCGTCGAGCCGGGTCGCGCCGTGGTCGCGGAGGCGGGTGTGCTGCACTGCCGGGTCGTCGCCACCCTCGTGCGCGGCGGCACCCGGTGGGTCTTCCTCGACGCCGGTGTCTTCACGGGCCTGGTGGAGACGCTCGACGAGGCGATCCGCTACCCGCTGCGCACCGAGCGCGACGGCGGCCCCACCGGACCGTGCGTGCTCGCGGGGCCGACGTGCGACAGCGCCGACGTGCTCTACGAGCAGACCATGGTGGACCTGCCGCTGGACCTCGTCGAGGGCGACCGGGTGTGGCTGGAGTCGGCCGGGGCGTACACCACCTGCTACTCCACCGTCGGCTTCAACGGCTTCCCGCCGCTGACGACCGTGCGCCGCGGCTGACTGCCGTGAACGCCCCCCTGCTGCGCACGCTCGGTGGGTACGCCGCCGCGTCGCTCGCCACCGCGCTGCCCTGGCCGCTGCTGCTCGTCCTCGCCTGGGACGAGTGGGGCGGGGCCGCCGCCGGGCTGGTCGCCGCGGCCCGGATGGCGCCCTACGTGCTGCTGTCCTGGGCGGTGGGGACCCTCGGCGACCGGGTCCGTCGCGACCGGCTCGTGCTCGCGACCCTGCTGCTGCGCCTGGTCCTCCTCGCCGGTACGGCGGTCGCGCTCGCGGCCGGGTCGTTGCTCACCGCGGTGCTGCTGGCCGGTCTGGCCGTCGCGAGCGGGCTGCCGGCGTACCCCGCGATCGGCGCGGCGGTGCCGGTCCTCGCGGGTGACCGGCGTGCTCGCGCCACCGACGCGCTGGTCACCATCGAGGTGTCGGCGTGGGTCGTCGGGCCGGCCGTCGGCGGCCTGCTGCTGCTCCCGGCCACCCGGGCCTGGGTGCCGGGCCTGGCCGTCGCGCTGGTCGCCGCGGCCGTGGTGGCGGTCGCCGGCGTCCGGCTGCCCAGCCCCCCGCAGGAGCGGCGCGTGGACGGGGGTCTCGGGCCGATGCTGCGGTCGCTCGCCGGCAACCGGCCCGCGCTGCTCGCGCTGGCGACCGCCGGGCTGGTCAACCTCGTGGCGTCGGCGACGGCGCTCGCGCTGCTGCCGCTGACCCGGGAGGCGTGGGACCAGGGGGACGCCGGCTACGGGGTCGCGACCGCGTGGCTCGGGTTCGGCGCGCTCGCCGCCCCGTTGCTGTGGTGGCTCACCGGACGGCGGGCCACCGGCCTCCTCGTGCTGGGCGGCGCGACCGTCGTGGCCGGCCTGACGCCGGTGCCGGGCATCGCCCTACCGGTCCTGGCGCTCGCCGGTGCGGTGGCCGTCGTCGTCGAGAGCTCGGTGACCCAGACCGTCCAGGTCGAGGTGCCCGACGAGCACCGCGCCGGCGCGCTCGGCGTCGGCGACAGCGTGATGGTGCTGGGCGCGCTGCTCGGGTCGCTGGTGGCCCCGGCCCTGGTCGGGCTCGGAGGACCGCGACTGGCGTTCGTGCTCTGCGCCGGGGCCTGCCTGCTCGCGGCGGGCGCGGCTCAGGCCCGGCGGCCCGTCCGCGCCAGCAGCCGCGCCTGGCGCGAGGCGTCCTCGGGCGCGTCGATGGGGCCGGTGAAGACGCCGTCGTCGTAGGCGTGGTCGCCGAACGCCTCGAACGCTCCCTCGACCGCGTCGAGCTCGTCGTCGGTGAAGGTCGTCGGCCGGCCGTTGGAGCTGCCGAGGTCCCAGCCGTGCACCACCAGGTCGAACCCGTAGAAGTGGTCGAGGGTCGCGCCGATCGTGGTACGGCCGAGGAAGCCGTCGTACTCGCGGGCCAGCAGGTCGGGGGTCAGCCGAGGGCGTACGGCGACCAGGTGGGCCGCCCAGAGCTCGGCCGGTGTCCCGCCCGGCCGGTCGCCGAGCTCGACGTCGTGCCCGGCGAGGAACTGCCGCTCGGTGTCGACGACGTGGTCGACGACGTCGGCGGCGGTCCAGCCCGCGCACGGACTCGGTGCCGACCAGTCGGTGGTCGCCTCGACGGTGGCGGAGAAGCGGTCTGCTGCCTGGAGGAAGAAGGTCATGCAGCCAGCATCGGCGGGGACCGTCCGTGACTCTTGCAAGAATCCGACACATGACGACGTCTCGGCCCGGTGCCCGCCGCGTCGACCCGATCGAGCGGGCGCACCTGCTCGACGCCTCCGGCTACACACCGCCGATCCACCGGTTCGCGCCGTCGCCGGAGCTCGCGCCCCTGGTGCGCCGCTACTGGATGCCGGTCTGGTCGCTGCCGGACGGCCAGGCGTCCGTGCAGCGGGTGCTGCAGTACCCGGTCTGCCTGCTCGTCGTCTCCCACGAGTACGCGCTGCTCGTCGGCCCCGCCAGCGGGCTGTCCACCCAGGAGCTCCGTGGGTCGGGGTGGGCGCTGGGCACCATGCTCCAGCCGGCCGCCGGCACCGCGCTGGCCGGCGGACCCGTCACGGCGCTGACCGACCGGGCGGTCCCGCTCGCCGACGAGGCGCTGGTCGTCGGGATCCGGGCCGCCGTCGGCGATCAGCCCGAGGACCCCGCTCGCCAGCAGGCGGCGGTCGCGCTGGTCGAGGAGGCGCTGGTGCGGCTGCTGCCGGTCGACGAGGAGGGGCTCCTGGTCAACGCGATCGTGGAGTTCGTCGAGGCCGACCCCGACGTCCAGCGGGTGAGCCAGGTGTGCGAGAAGTTCGCCCTCACCGAGCGCACCCTGCAGCGGCTCACCGCGCGGCGGATCGGGCTCAGCCCGAAGTGGCTGGTCCAGCGCCGCCGGCTGCACGAGGCGGCCCAGCGCCTGCGCAGGCAGGAGCGTCCCGACCTGGCGCGGGTCGCGGCCGAGCTCGGGTACGCCGACCAGGCGCACTTCAGCCGGGACTTCCGGGCGGTCACCGGGCTCACGCCGGGGGAGTTCGCCGCCGAGCCGCGGCCGTGAGGATCAGCCGCCCAGGTCGACGCTGCCCAGGTCGACGCTGCCCAGGTCGACGCTGCCCAGGTCGACGCTGCCCAGGTCGACGCTGCCCAGGTCGACGCTGCCCAGGTCGATGACGAGGTCCGCGCGCGGTGCGGCCGCCTCCACCAGCGCCGCGTTGGCGTCGTCGACCCGCGCCACCCAGGCCCGAGCCTCGTCCCGGGTCTTGCCGAACTCGACGTGCCGGGCGACCAGCCGCTCCCGGCGTACCGCGTCGTCGGTGACCAGGTGCCACACCAGGTCCAGCTCCGCCCGGACGGCCCGCCAGCGCGGCTCGTCGAGCAGCAGGTAGTTGCCCTCGGTGACGACCGTCCCGGTCGGCGGCACCCACAGCGCACCGGCGAGCGGCTGCTCGAGGTCGCGCTCGAAGGCCGGCGCGACGAGGTCGTCCTCCCCGGCGCGCACCCGGCGCAGGAGGGCGGCGTACCCCGGTGCGTCGAAGGTCTCCGGCGCTCCCTTGCGGTCGCGCAGCCCGCGGCGCTCGAGCTCGACGTCGGCGTAGTGGAATCCGTCCATCGGGACGACCGGCAGACCCAGGCGGTCGTGCAGCGCGGCGGCGAGCGTCGACTTGCCCGCGCCGGGTGCGCCGGTGATGCCGAGCAGCCGGGTCCCGGGCGGGATCGGGGGAATCACGCGGGCCAGGTTAAGCGTTGTGCAGGGCAGATGAACGACACGTACGCTGCCCCGCATATGACGAACGCACCGGACTTCAGTCTCGACGAGGAGCTCGAGGCCACCGACGCCTGGGAGGACGACGACTTCCAGAGCGGCTACCTCGACGAGCCCGATCCCGAGGCCGGAGCCGACGACCCGACCACCGGCGACCTCGACCTCGCCGAGCGCCACCAGCTGCGCCGCGTCGCGAGCCTGCGCACCGAGCTCGAGGACATCACCGAGGTCGAGTACCGCCAGCTCCGCCTGGAGCGGGTCGTGCTCGTCGGCGTCTGGACCGAGGGCTCGGTCGAGGACGCCGAGAACTCGATCGCCGAGCTCGCGCTGCTGGCCGAGACGGCCGGCTCGGAGGTGCTCGACGCGATCTACCAGCGGCGCCAGTCACCCGACCCGGCGACGTACGTCGGCCGCGGCAAGGTCGACGGCCTGAAGGAGATCGTGCAGGCCACCGGCGCCGACACGGTCGTGTGCGACGGCGAGCTGGCGCCCAGCCAGCTGCGCAACCTCGAGGACCGGCTCGGCGTCAAGGTCGTCGACCGCACCGCGCTGATCCTCGACATCTTCGCCCAGCACGCGAAGTCGCGCGAGGGCCAGGCGCAGGTCGAGCTCGCCCAGCTCAACTACATGAAGCAGCGGCTGCGCGGCTGGGGCGGCAACCTGTCGCGCCAGGCCGGCGGCCGGGTCGCGGCCGGCGCGGGCATCGGCGGTCGTGGCCCCGGTGAGACCAAGATCGAGACCGACCGCCGCCGGATCAACACCAAGATCGCCAAGCTGCGTCGCGACCTGCGCGAGATGAAGGGCACCCGTGACACCAAGCGCCAGGAGCGGCGTCGCCACCAGGTCCCCAGCGTCTCGATCGCGGGCTACACCAACGCGGGCAAGTCCTCGCTGCTCAACCGGCTCACCAACGCCGGCGTGCTGGTCGAGGACGCCCTGTTCGCGACCCTGGACCCGACGACGCGGCGCACCACCACCGCGGACGGGCGGATCTACACGATGAGCGACACCGTCGGCTTCGTGCGGCACCTGCCGCACCAGCTGGTGGAGGCGTTCCGCAGCACGTTGGAGGAGGTCGCCGACTCCGACCTGGTCCTCCACGTGGTTGACGGCTCGCACCCCGACCCCGAGGGGCAGATCGCCGCGGTGCGCGAGGTGTTCGCCGAGATCGGCGCCTCCGAGGTGCCCGAGCTGATCGTGATCAACAAGTCCGACGCCGCCGACCCGATGGTGGTCGCCCGGCTGCGCCAGCGCGAGCCGCACTCGGTCGTGGTCTCTGCCCGGACGGGCGAGGGGATCGCCGAGGCGCTGCAGGTCATCGAGGGCGAGCTGCCCCGCCCCGCCGTGGAGTTCACGGCCCTGGTGCCCTACGAGCGCGGCGACCTGATCAACCGGCTCCACCAGCACGGGGAGATCACCTCGATGGAGCACACCGGCGACGGCACGCTGGTCGTCGGCCGCGCCCACGAGGACCTCGCCGGCGAGCTCGCGGCGTACTCGGCCTGACCCGCCGACTCGGCGCTACTGCCGCGCCTGAATCCGCATTGGCGCCGACTCGGCGGGGGTGGGACCTGCATTGGCGCCGACTCGGCGGTCAGTCGCCGACGGCCTTCTTGCCGCGCTGGACGATGAGGGGGTCCGGGGTGCCGACGACGCCCTCGTCCTTGCCGTCGTAGTCGAAGCGGGTGAGGAAGGCGCGCATCGCGTTGACCCGGGCCCGCTTCTTGTCGTTGCTCTTGATCGTCGTCCAGTGCGCCCACTTGCTGTCGGTGCGCTGGAACATCGCCTCCTTGGCCGCGGTGTAGTCGTCCCACTTGCCCAGCGACTCCAGGTCGATGGGGGAGAGCTTCCACTGCCGCACCGGGTCGACCTGGCGGATGATGAACCGGGTGCGCTGCTCGCCCTGGGTGACCGAGAACCAGAACTTGGTCAGCGAGATGCCGCTGTCGACGATCATCCGCTCGAAGAGCGGGGTCTGCGCCATGAACTGCTCGTACTCGGGCTCGGACGCGAAGCCCATCACCCGCTCGACCCCGGCGCGGTTGTACCAGGACCGGTCGAAGAGGACCATCTCGCCGGCGGCCGGCAGGTGCCGCACGTAGCGCTGGTAGTACCACTGGCTCTGCTCGCGGTCGCTGGGCTTGGTCAGGGCGACGGTGCGGGCGTAGCGCGGGTTGAGGTGCTCCATGAACCGCTTGATCGTGCCGCCCTTCCCGGCCGCGTCGCGGCCCTCGAAGATCAGCACGTGCCGCGTCTGGGTCTCGAAGGCCCAGGTCTGGAACTTCAGCAGCTCGACCTGCAGCTGGTACTTCAGCTCGTCGTACTCGTGGCGGTCCATCCGCTCGTCGTACGGGTAGTTCTCCCGCCACGTGTCGACGGCCCGGCCCTGCGGGTCGATCAGGATCGGGTCGTCGTCGTGGTCGTCGCCGATCGTGTGGCCCTCGATCTGGAGCTGGTCGATGTACTTGCGCAGGTCCTTCCGCATGCTCCGTACGCTAGTGATCCCGGATGAACGGCGGGTTCAGATCCCGGCAAGCCGCCCTAGGTCGGTGAGGATCGTCGCCAGCTGTCGGACCACGATCGACAGGTGGCCCTCGGCGTCGAACAGGTGCGCCTCGGCCCCGGGCACGGCGGCGGCGAGCCACTCGCCGTGCGCGAACGGCACCATCGCGTCCTCGCGGCCCTGCCAGACGGCGACCGGCACCCGGATGTCGTCCAGGTCGAAGCCCCACGGGCGGACGGCGGCGAGGCCGTCGTCGCGCACGCCGACGACCCCCTGAGCGCCCGCGCGGTGGAACGTGCGCGCGATCCAGTCGGCGAGGTCGCCGGTCATGGCCGCCTTGTCGACGGGCGTCACCAGCCCGCCCATCGCCTCGGCGACCTCGGCCGCGGAGGCCCGCAGCATCGGCGTGAACTCCGCCTCGAGGTACGCCGCGTAGGCGTCGGCGCCCTGCTCGGCGGCGTGGTACTCCGCGTGGTTCTCCTCGGCCATGCCGTCGAACCAGTCCAGTCCGGCCGCGTCGTACGGCGCGACGCCGGCGATCGAGGCCGCGGCCCGGCACCGCTCCGGGAGGAGTGCCGCGCACGCCAGCGCCCGCGGCCCGCCGCCGGACCAGCCCGCCGTCACGAAGTCAGCGATGCCGAGGTGGTCGAGCACGGCCACCGACTCGACGACGTCGTCGGCGTACGCACCGGCGGCCGGCCGCGGGGTCGAGGCGCCGTACCCGGGCCGGGAGTAGGTGACGAACCGCAGGCCGAGCCGGCGCGCCGTGTCGTCGAGCAGCGCGAAGCCGGCCACGGCCGACGGGGAGCCGCCGTGGAAGAGCAGCCCGAAGCCCTCCGGGTCACCCCCGTCGAGCACCTCGATGGTGCGGCCGTCGGGTCCCGGGACGTGGAGGAGGTCGCTCACCGGGCCAGCAGATCACGATTCGGTAGCGGAGCCGCACTTTCTGCGTCATTCCGGAACATCTGCGGCGTCCGGACGCTGACATGGTGTCGAGCAAGGTGTCGTGGGTTCTCGGGGGGTGGCAGGCGTGGCGTGGTGGATGCGCCGACCGGCGGTGGCAGCCGTCCTGGTCGTGGTGCTGGTCGCGACGGTCGTGGCCGTCCTGGGCGTGCGCGCCCGCGGGGCCGACGTCGACCGGTGCACCCGCTTCGCCGCGGACTCCCGCGCCCGGGCCGCCCAGGTGACCGGGACCGGTGAGCGCGTCGTCGTCATCGGTGACTCCTGGTCGGCCGGCCTCGGCCTGGACCGGGTCGCCGGCTCGTGGCCGTCGCGGCTGCCGGGGTCGGTGCACGTCGCCGGCTTCTCGGGCTCCGGGTTCAGCGAGCAGGCCAGCCCGTGCGGCCGGGTCTCCTTCGCCGACCGGGCCCCGGCCGCGCTGCGCGGGGGCGCCGACCTCGTCGTCGTCGAGGGCGGTCTCAACGACTACGACGTCGCCTCGGCCGACGTCCGAGCGGGCTTCCGCCGGCTGATGGCCGAGCTGCGCGGGTACGACGTCGTCGTGGTCGGCCCGGCGACCGCCCCCTCCCGCGCCGCCGAGGTGCCGCGCGTCGACGACCTGCTGGCCGACCTCGCCGCGGCGTACGGCGTCGGCTACGTGCGCACCTCCGGGCTGGACCTGCCCTACCTCGACGACGGGCTGCACCTCACGCCCGCGGGCCACCAGGCGTTCGGCGACGACGTCGCCGCCCGGATCGCTGCGCTCGGCTCGTGAGCCGGAGGGCTCGCCGCCCGCCCCCTAGGATCGCGCCGTGCGCCATTCCCTCGCGGGCCGCGCGGAGAACGCGATGCAGGCCCGCATCCTCGCCCAGCTGCGTGACGAGGGCCCGCTCTCCAAGGCCCAGCTCGCCGACCAGCTCCAGGTCTCGCGGACCACGATCGCGGCGGAGGTCGGCCGGCTCGCCGAGCTCGGCCTCGCGGCGGAGGCCGGCCCGGCCGCCTCCCGGGGCGGCCGCCGCTCGACGATGGTCGACCTCTCCTCGGACATCCGGTTCGTGGGCATCTCGATCGGCGCGACCGGGCTCTCCGTCGGGGTCACCGATGGACGCCTGACCGTGCTCGCCACGCGCGGGACGGCGTGCGACATCCGGCAGGGTCCGGAGGCCGTGCTCGCCGTGGCCCTCGACCTGGTGCGCGAGGTGCTCGCCGAGGTCGGGGTCGACCGGCCGATGGGCGCGGGGGTCGGCGTCCCGGGACCGGTGGACTTCCACCGCGGCGTGCCGGTGTCACCCCCGATCATGCCGGGCTGGGACGGCTACCCCGTGCGTGACGCGGTCTCCCGGGAGCTGGGCTGCCCGGTCGTGCTGGACAACGACGTCAACCTGCTGGCCGTGGGCGAGCAGCACGCCGGGGTCGCCAAGGGTGCGCGCGACTTCCTCTTCGTCAAGATCGGCACCGGCATCGGGTGCGGCATCGTCATCGACGGTGACCTCTACCGAGGGGTGAACGGGTGCGCCGGCGACATCGGCCACATCCGCGTGGAGGAGTTCGGGCCGACGTGCGCCTGCGGCAACACCGGGTGCCTGGAGGCGTTCTCCGGTGGCGCCGCGCTGGCGCGGGACGCCACCGCCGCTGCACGCGCGGGCCGGTCACCGGCTCTGGCCGCCCTGCTGCTGGAGAAGGGTGAGCTCACCGCCGCCGACGTCGGCCTGGCCGTCGCCCAGGGCGACGCCCAGGCGGTGCAGCTGATCCGTGACAGCGGTCGCCACGTGGGCCAGGTGCTCGCCGGTCTGGTCTCGTTCTTCAACCCCGGCCTGATCGTCATCGGGGGCCGGGTCACCGGGCTGGGCCACGCCCTGCTGGCCGAGATCCGTGGCGTGACCTACCGCCGGTCGCTGCCGCTGGCGACCGGCAACCTGCCGATCGTGCTGTCCGAGCTCGGGGACGGTGGTGGGGTCGTCGGCGCCGCTCGCCTGATCAGCGAGGCGGTGTACTCGCCGTAGAGCTCGACTGGTCCAGACTTTCGACATTAAGTTTCGAAAGTTCGCGCACACAACACGAATCTTTGCCCTGAACCTCTTGCAAACACCGTTGACGCGGTCCTACTTTGTTCCAAGATCCAACAAAGTCGGTGACGGTCGTCACAGCAAGGGGGTGGCCAGGTGCGCGGCACCAAGCTCTCCCTCGTGCTGCGGCACCTGCGCGACCACGGCCCCCGCTCCCGCGCCAGGCTGGCTGCCGAGCTCGGCCTGACCCGCTCGGCGGTCTCCGCCGTGGTGGCCGAGCTCGAGGAGCTCGGCGTGGTCCGTGCGGCCGGCGTCGAACGCGGTCACGTCGGGCGACCCGGGACCGCCGTGGAGCTGGACGGGCGGACGGTCTGCGGCATCGGCGCCGAGATCAACGTCAACCACATCGCCACCATCGCCCTCGACCTCACCGGCGAGGTCGTCGCCGAGCACCGGGTCGCCCTGGACGCCCACGCGCTCCCCGCCACCGAGGTCCTGGACCGGCTCGGAGCGCTCGTGGAGCGCACCGACACGGACGCGCGGGCGGCCGGCCGTCAGGTCGCCGGGTGCGTCGTCGGGGTCGCCGGCCTGCTCGACCACACCCACGAGGTGCTCACGGTCGGGCCGAACCTGCGCTGGCACGACGTGCCGGTCGGAGCCGTGCTCCGCGGCCGGCTCGGGGCCGGGTACCCGGTCGCGATCGAGAACGAGGGCAACCTCGCCGCGATCGCCGAGTCCGTCCCGGGTGACCCGGCCCGCCAGGACGTCCTGGTCATCTTCGGCGAGGTGGGCGTCGGCGGCGGGATCGTCGCGGGCGGCCGGCTGCTGCGCGGCCACCAGGGGTACGCCGGCGAGTTCGGCCACATGATCGTCGAGCCGGGTGGCCGCCGGTGCGGCTGCGGCCGGGTCGGCTGCTGGGAGACCGTGGCCGGGATGCGGGCGCTGCTCGACGCTGCCGCCGACCCCGACGACCCGGTGCGCGACCCGCGGCTGTCGCTCGACGGGCGGCTGGCCGAGATCAACCGGCGCGCCGACCTGGGTGACATGCGCACGCTCGCGGCCCTCGACCAGGTCGGGGCGGCGGTCGGCACGGGCGTCGCGATGCTGACCAACGTCCTCAACCCTGCGGCCATCGTGCTCAGCGGCTACTTCGCGGTCATCGGCCACCACCTGCGTCCCACCATCTCCGAGCACCTGGTCGCCGGCGTCCTCGCTCCGCGGGCCGGTGGCACGCGCGTGGAGTTCTCGACGCTCGGCTTCACCGCCGCGGTCCGGGGCGGCGCCACGGTCGCGCTGGACGCCGTCTTCGACGACCCGACCGTGGTGGCCCCACGGTCCGACGCACTCACGGGAGGGACCCGATGACCGCCCTCGAGGCCACGCCTCTGCTCCAGATGACGGGGATCGTCAAGGAGTTCCCGGGGGTCCGGGCCCTCGACGGGGTCGACCTGGACGTCCGGGCCGGCGAGGTGCACTGCCTGATCGGCCAGAACGGCGCGGGCAAGTCGACCCTGATCAAGGTGCTGTCCGGCTTCCACCAGCCCGACGCCGGCACCATCGCCTGGGAGGGCGAGGAGACCTCGTTGTCGACGCCCGCCAAGGCGATCGGCCGCGGTGTCGCGACCATCTACCAGGAGCTCGACCTGGTGCCCCACCTCGACGTGGCCGAGAACATCTTCCTCGGCCACGAGGTGGCCCGCGCCGGGCTCACCCAGCGCGGCCGGGCGCATCGGGAGGCCCGCGACCTGCTCGCCCGGCTGGGGCACCCCGAGATCGCCCCGACCCGGATCGTCGGGGAGCTCTCACCGGCCAAGCAGCAGATCGTCAGCATGGCCCGCGCGCTGTCGCGCGAGACGCGGCTGCTCGTGCTCGACGAGCCGTCGGCGGTCCTCGACCAGGAGGAGGTCGGCAACCTCTTCCGGGTGATCCACGGCCTGACCGCGGACGGTGTGGCCGTGGTCTACATCTCCCACCGGCTGGAGGAGATCCGTGAGATCGGCGACCGGATCACGGTGCTCAAGGACGGCCGCACCGTCGCCACCGGCCTGGCCGTCGAGGACACCCCGACCGCCGAGGTGATCCGGCTGATGACCGGCCGCTCGATCGAGTACGTCTTCCCTGCCCGCCCGCAGGCACCCACCACCGGCGACCCGGTGCTCGAGGTGCGCGGCCTGAGCCTCGCCGGCGTGTTCCGGGACGTCGACCTCACGGTGCACGCCGGCGAGATCATCGGTCTGGCCGGCCTCGTCGGGGCCGGCCGCTCGGAGATCATCGAGACCGTGTACGGCGCCCGTCGGGCGACGTCTGGCACCGTGGCCGTCGACGGGAGGATCCTGCGCCGCGGCTCCGTGCTGCGATCGGTGCGAGCCGGCGTCGGCCTCGCGCCGGAGGAGCGCAAGAGCCAGGGCCTGCTGCTCGACGAGGCGGTCTTCAAGAACATCACCGTCTCCTCGATGCGCCGCTTCGCCCGCCTCGGCTTCCTCGACCGCGCCGAGGAGCGCCGCCGGGCGACCGAGCTCACCGAGAGCCTCGACGTACGCCCCGCCGGCGTGACCCGCGCCGCCCGCACGCTGTCGGGTGGCAACCAGCAGAAGATCGTGCTGGCCCGCTGGCTTCTCCGCGACTGCCGGGTGCTGCTGCTCGACGAGCCGACCCGGGGTGTCGACGTCGGCGCCCGGTCCGAGATCTACCAGCTGATCCGGTCGCTCGCCGACCGCGGCGTCGCCGTCGTGGTCGTGTCCAGCGAGATCGAGGAGGTGCTCGGCCTGGCGGACCGGGTCCTCGTCGTCCGGGAGGGCGAGGTCGTCCACGAAGCCGACGCCGCCGCGATCGACGAGGCAGGGGTCCTCGACCTCGTCATGGAAGGAAGGGTCTCCGCATGAACACCCCAGGAACTCGGGGGCTTCCCCCGCTTCGCTCCTCCAGCCCCCGACTCCCCGGGGACCCCGCATGAGCCAGGACAGTGCCCGGGTCGAGCGCGCCGCGCTCGAGACCGAGGGCGAGCCCAGCCCGGTCCTCGCGATGCTGCGCTCCAGTGTCGGCCGCAACGCGGGGCTGGTCGTCGCCCTGTTGTTGATCTGCGTCGTCGGCGCGATCACGGCGGGCGACCGGTTCTCGTCCTCCGACAACGCGCTCACGATCCTGCGGCTCGCCGCGACGATCGGCGTGGTCAGCATCGGGATGACTTTCGTGATCATCGGTGGGGGGATCGACCTCTCCGTCGGCGCGATCGTCGCGCTGTCGTCGGTCTGGTGCACCACCGTCGCCACCCAGACCATGGCCGAGGACACCCACTGGGTCGTCATGGTCGGCGTCGCGCTGCTGGTCGGCGCCGGGTGCGGCCTGGTCAACGGCCTGCTGATCGCCTACGGCAACATCGTGCCGTTCATCATGACGCTGGCCATGCTGGCCAGCGCGCGCGGGCTCGCCGAGATCATCAGCGACAAGAAGACCCAGATCGTCGGCTCCGGCGTGAGCGGGTTCAAGGTCTTCTTCAACCGGGACTTCCTCGGGATCGACGTGCAGATCTGGCTGTTCGCCCTGGTCGCCGTCGCGGGGTGGGTCCTGCTCAACCGCACCACCTTCGGCCGCCGCACGGTCGCGGTCGGCGGCAACCCGGAGGCCGCCCGGCTGGCCGGCATCGACGTCAAGCGGCACACCGTCTACCTCTACGTGCTCATCGGCGTCTGCTGCGGCATCGCCGCCGTGATGCTGGTGGCGAAGACCTACACCGGCAGCTCGACGCACGGCACGCTCTACGAGCTCGACGCGATCGCTGCCGTCGTCATCGGCGGCACCCTCCTCACCGGGGGCCGCGGGACGATCGTCGGCACCGTGCTCGGCGTCCTGATCTTCTCGACGCTCACGAACATCTTCATCCTCAACAACCGCTCCTTCTCCGAGCAGTCGCTCTTCAAGGGAGCCATCATCGTCGCCGCCGTGCTCCTGCAGCAGCGGTTGGCGTCTCGGAGCAGCGCCTAGCTGGACGCACCACCCTGCAGCACCTCTGCACCACCTCAGCAGCACCCCGCAGCACCTCGCAGCACCAACGAGATGAGCCAACCAAGGAGCACGATCATGTCCCTGTCGTCCACCACTCGCACGTCCCGGAAGATCGCTACCGGCCTGATCGCCGGCGTCGCCGTGCTGGTGCTCGCCGGCTGCACCAGCAACAGCAGCGACGACTCGGGCGACGACACCAGCGGCGGGAGCTCCGCCGCGGCCGCCGGCTCGAACGACGAGTCCGGCGACAAGGTCGTCATCGGCTTCTCCGCCCCCGCGGCCGACCACGGCTGGATGGGGTCGATCACCGAGTCCGCCAAGAAGGAGGCGGCGAAGTACGACGACGTCGAGCTCAAGGTCGCCGAGGGCACCAACGACGTCAGCGTCCAGACCAGCCAGATCGAGACCTTCATCAACGACAAGGTCGACGCGATCGTGCTGCTGCCCTTCGACGGCGCTGCGATGACGCCGGTCGCGCTGAAGGCGATGGCGGCCGGGATCCCGGTCATCAATGTGGACCGCGAGTTCGACGACCCGAACGCCGCCCGCGTCACTGTCCTGGGCGACAACTACGGCATGGGCGTCTCCGCCGGCGCCTACGTCTGCGACCAGGCCGACGGCAACAAGGACGCCATCGTCGCCGAGATCGCCGGCATCGACTCGCTGCCGCTGACCCAGGACCGCAGCCGCGGCTTCAAGGACGCGCTCGCCGAGTGCGGTCTCGACGTCGACAACCGCGTCGCCGCGGACTTCACCGTCGAGGGCGGCTCGGACGCGGCGGAGCAGCTGCTCCAGGCCGCGCCGAAGATCGACTACCTCTGGAACCACGACGACGACCAGGGTGTCGGCGTCCTGGCCGCGATCGACAACGCCGGCCGCGACGAGTTCACGATGATCGGGGGCGCCGGCTCGAAGAACGCGATGGAGCTCATCAAGTCCGGTGACAGCGTCCTCAAGGCGACGGTCATCTACCCGTCGACCCAGGCCGCCGACGGCATCAAGCTGGCCCGCCTCCTCGTCCAGGGCAAGTCGATGTCCGACCTGGTCGAGGTGGAGGTCCCGCGCACCGTCCAGCTCTACGCTCCGGTGGTCACCAAGGAGAACGTCGACCAGTACATCGGTTCCGCGTTCGAGTCCTGACCGCCAGCCCGGCACCAGGACCACCACCGAGCGCGCCCGCCCTTCCCTTCCCTTCGGGGAGGGGCGGGCGCGCCACCACCCGGGAGCAGTCATGAGCCAGACCCCCGCACGACCCCTCCGCGTCGCCATGGTCGGGCACGCGTTCATGGGCAACACCCACTCGCAGGCGTGGCGCACCGCGCCGCACTTCTTCGACCTGCCGCTGCGGCCCGAGATGGCGGTCGTGGTCGGCCACGACGCCGACCGCGCGGCCGCGGCCGCGACCCGGCTCGGCTGGGCGGAGAGCTCCGCGGACTGGCGCGAGGTCGTCGCCCGCGACGACATCGACCTCGTCGACATCTGCACCCCCGGCGACACCCACGCCGAGATCGCGATCGCCGCGCTGCGCGCCGGCAAGCACGTGCTGTGCGAGAAGCCGCTCGCCAACACCGTCGCCGAGGCCGAGCAGATGGCTGCGGCGGCCGAGGAGGCGCACGCGCACGGCGTGCGGACCATGGTCGGCTTCACCTACCGCCGCGCGCCCGCGATCGCGCTCGCGCGCCGGATGGTCGAGGAGGGCCGGGTGGGCCAGGTCCGCCACGTGCGCGCGCAGTACCTCCAGGACTGGATCGCCGACCCCGACGCGCCGCTCTCGTGGCGCCTGGACAAGTCGCGGGCGGGCTCGGGCGCCCTCGGCGACATCGGGGCGCACGTCATCGACCTGACGCAGTACCTCACCGGCGACCGGATCGCCGAGGTCAGCGGCCGCCTCGAGACGTTCGTCAAGGAGCGGCCCTACCCCGCCGGTGAGACCGCGGGCAGCCTCGGCGGCGGCGGCTCGACCGGCGAGCTCGGCCCGGTCACCGTCGACGACGCGGCGTCGTTCCTCGCGACGTTCTCCTCCGGGGCGATGGGCGTCTTCGAGGCGACCCGGTTCGCCACCGGCCGCAAGAACGCGATCCGCATCGAGGTCAACGGCTCGCTCGGCAGCCTGGCCTTCGACTTCGAGGACATGAACGTCCTGGAGTACTTCGACGCCCGCGACGACGCCGAGGTCGCCGGGTTCCGCCGGATCCTCGCCACCGAGCCCGGACACCCCTACGTCGCCGCGTGGTGGCCCCCCGGCCACGGCCTCGGCTACGAGCACGGCTTCACCCACCAGGTCGTCGACCTGGTGGAGGCGATCGCGGCGGGCGGGGACCCCGCGCCGTCGTTCGCCGACGGCCTGCAGGTCCAGCGCGTGCTGGCCGCGGTCGAGACCAGCTCCGACACCCGCACCTGGCAGGAGATCCCGCCCCGATGAGCGCAGCGAACCTCACCCCCACCCCCGACGACAAGTTCAGCTTCGGCCTCTGGACCGTCGGCTGGCAGGGCGTCGACGTCTTCGGGCCGGCGTCCCGTCCGCTGCTGGACCCGGTCGAGGCGACCTACCGTCTCGCCGAGCTCGGCGCGGCGGCCGTGACCTTCCACGACGACGACCTGCTCCCCGACGACGCCAGCCGTGACGCGACGCTCGAGCGCTTCCAGAAGGCCCTGGCCGACACCGGCCTGCGGGTCGAGATGGTGACCACGAACCTCTTCTCCGACCCGGTCTTCAAGGAGGGAGCGGTCACCGCCAACAGTCGGGAGGTACGCCGCTACGCCCTGGCCAAGGCACTGCGCAACATCGACCTGGCCGCGGAGCTGGGCGCGGACACCTTCGTGATGTGGGGCGGCCGCGAGGGCGCCGAGCACGGCGCGAGCAAGAACGTCGGCGCGGCACTCGACCGCTACCGCGACGCGCTGAACACCCTCTGCGGCTACGTGCGGGACCGCGGCTACGACCTGCGGTTCGCCCTGGAGCCCAAGCCCAACGAGCCGCGCGGCGACATCCTGCTGCCGAGCATCGGGCACGCGATCGCGTTCATCTCCGAGCTCGACCACCCCGAGATGGTCGGCCTCAACCCCGAGGTCGGTCACGAGGAGATGGCGGGGCTCAACTTCGCGCAGGGCATCACCCAGGCGCTGTGGCACGGCAAGCTCTTCCACATCGACCTCAACGGCCAGCACGGCCCGCGCTTCGACCAGGACCTGCGCTTCGGTGCCGGCAACCTGCGCGGGGCGTTCTGGACCGTCGACGCGATGCTCGGTGCCGGCACCGACCTGCGCTACGACGGCTACGTCCACTTCGACTACAAGCCGCCGCGGGCCGAGGCGATCGACGGGGTGTGGGAGTCCGCCCGCGCCTGCATGCGCAACTACCTGATCCTGCGCGAGAAGGTCGAGGCGTTCCGCGCCGACCCCGAGGTCGCGGCGGCACTCGAGGCGGCCGGTGTCGGCGAGCTCGAGGTGCCGACCCTCGCCGAGGGCGAGTCGCTCGACGACGTCCGCGGCGCTACGTACGACCTGGACGCGCTGCGGGACCGCAGCGTCGCCATGGAGGCCCTCGACCAGCTCGCGATGGAGCACCTGCTCGGCGTGCGCTGACGCCGTCGACGTACGGAAGGAAAGGATCTGACATGCCACGACCGATCACCCTGTTCACCGGGCAGTGGGCCGACCTGCCGTTCGAGGAGGTCGCCCGGCTCGCCTCCGAGTGGGGCTACGACGGCCTCGAGATCGCCTGCTGGGGCGACCACCTCGACCCCTGGCGGGCCGCGGAGGACGACGCCTATGTCCAGGGCAAGCTCGACCTGCTGGAGAAGTACGGGCTCCAGGTGTTCGCGATCTCCAACCACCTCAAGGGCCAGGCCGTCTGCGACGACCCGATCGACGCCCGCCATGAGGCGATCCTGCCGGCCCAGGTGTGGGGCGACGGCGACCCCGAGGGGGTGCGGCAGCGCGCGGCCGAGGAGATGAAGCTGACCGCGCGCACGGCGCAGCGGCTCGGCGTGAAGACCGTCATCGGCTTCACCGGCTCCTCGATCTGGAAGTACGTCGCGATGTTCCCGCCGGCCAGCGAGGAGATGGTGGCCGCCGGCTACCACGACTTCGCCGACCGCTGGAACCCGATCCTCGACGTCTTCGACGAGTGCGGGGTCCGGTTCGCCCACGAGGTGCACCCCTCCGAGATCGCCTACGACTACTGGACCACGGTCGCGGCGATGGAGGCCATCGGCCACCGCGAGGCGTTCGGGCTCAACTGGGACCCGTCCCACTTCGTGTGGCAGGACCTCGACCCGGTCGGGTTCCTCTGGGACTTCCGCGACCGGATCTACCACGTCGACTGCAAGGACGCGAAGCGGCTGACCGGCAACGGCCGCAACGGGCGGCTCGGGTCCCACCTGCCGTGGGCCGATCCGCGCCGCGGCTGGGACTTCGTGTCCACCGGCCACGGCGACGTGCCGTGGGAGCAGTGCTTCCGGATGCTCAACACCATCGGGTACGACGGCCCCATCTCGGTCGAGTGGGAGGACGCCGGCATGGACCGCCTGGTCGGCGCCCCCGAGGCCCTGGAGTTCGTCCGCAGGCTCGCCTTCGACGCACCGGAGGCGGCCTTCGACGCGGCGTTCGCGACGAAGGACTGACGACATCTCCGCCCGGGAGGCGCTGCGCTCCCTGAGGAGAGCTACTCCCGGGCGACCAGCCGCAGCGCCAGCTGCGGGCAGCTGGTGACCGCCGTGCGTGCGGCGGTCACCAGCTCGTCGGGGACGTCGTCGCGGACCAGCGGGTAGCCCCACTCGTCGAGGTCGACGACCTCGGGCAGCAGCTCGTGGCACACGCCGCGGGCCCGACAGGCCGGCCAGTCGACTCGGAGCACGCCGCTCACGACGCCAGCTCCTGGCAGGTCCCGGCGCCGGACATGGTGCAGCCGCCGCGCGCGTGCTCGGCCAGCTCGTCGGGCCACGCGGTGAGGACCGACCGGACCAGCCGGGCGGTGCCGTCCGGGTGCGCGCAGGCCCCCCGGCCGGTCACCAGGCCGGCCAGCTCCCGCACCCGGTCCAGGTCGCCGGTGCCGTCCGCGGCGGCGGTCAGCTCGGCGGCCAGGGCGGGCAGGCCGCGGGTGCACGGTCCGCACCGGCCCGCGCTCTGGTCGGCCAGCCAGGACACGATCCGCAGCGACGCGTCGACCGGGCAGCCGTCGGCCGACAGCACCACGCCCGCCCCGAGGGGCACGCACAGCAGCCGCAGCTGCGGCACGGAGACCCGGGCGCTCGCCAAGGTGTCCCAGGTGGCCCAGGCGCCGTGGTAGCCGCCCACCAGCACCGGCCGGTCGGCGGCCGCCGCTGGCAGCACGTCGCGGAACCTGCTGCCGAACGGCACCTCCAGCACCGTGGTCGGCTGCGTGCCGCCGGTGCCGTCCAGGCTCCAGGTGAGCAGCGTCGTGCCGGGCTCGCTCGCGGTCCCGAGGCCGGCGTACCCGCGTTGCCCGAGCAGCACCCAGCGCGCCACGTGGGCCCAGGTCTCGGCGTTGGACAGCAGCGTCGGGCGACCGCCGACCCCGCTGACCGGCTCGGGGACCCAGGCGGTCACCGGCAGGCCGTCGCGGCCCGAGACCAGCTCGACCACGGCCCGGGCCTGCCCGGCCACGAACCGGCCGCTCGTGACGTGGGTGGACGTGCGCACCCGGTCGTCCCGCTCGGCCAGCGCGCGGGTGACGGCGGCGACGACCTGGGGCCGCTCGCCGGGCAGCACCACGTGCACCTCCCGGGCCCCGAGCGCCCGAGCGGTCACGACCGCGCCGTCGATCACCAGGTGCGGGCGGGTCAGGGCGAGGGCGGTGTCCTTGCTGCTGGCCGGTTCGCCCTCGGCGAGGTTGACGACGACGACCGGCCGGCGGCGGCCCCGGGCCGCAGTGCGCAGCTTGGTGGCGAACGGGAACGCCGCGCCACCGCGCCCGCGCACCGCCGCGGACTCCACGAGCGCCAGGAGCTCGTCGAGGCCGGGCCGGGGCAGGTCGCCGTACTGCGCGCGGTGGGCCGCCAGCGACGGGCCGCGCTCGATGCCCGCCAGGACGGCGGGGCCCGGCCGCACCTCCAACGTCGTCATGGCCGGCTCCCGACCGCGGCGGGGGATCCGGCCGCGAGCCGGACGACGAGGGCGGCCGCCACGGCCGCGCAGCAGGCGACGGTCGGCCACACCGCCCACGCGGCGCCGTCGCGGAGGTCGGTCCCGATGCCGACCCCGTGCACCACGGCCATCGCCCAGGCCGGCCAGGTGAGCAGGTGCAGCACCCGCCACGACCGCAGCCCGATCCGGCCGCGCAGCAGGCTGGTGACCACGGTGATCGCGATCAGGTCGAGCGACACGGTGCCGAGGCCGAGCCACAGCGGCTCGTAGGTCGCACCGACCGGCACCAGCGCCTGCCACCAGCGGATGTCGACGTAGCTGTCGACCACCGCGGTCGTCACGTGCACCCCGAGCGCGACGACGGAGAGCAGCGCGAGGTTGCGGTGCAGGTGCTGCGGCACGAACGCGGGCACCGTGCGGCCGGCACGGGCGGGCCGGGACAGCAGTCCCAGCACCACGGTCACGGTGAGCAGCACCAGCAGGCTGATGCCGGTGCCGCGGTTGAGGAACCAGAGGACGGGTCCGTCGGTCATCGCACGAGCTCCTGCTCTTCGGACGAGATGGGCGGGGAGGGGGTGGCGGGGGAGGCGGTGGGATCGGCCGGCCAGGACCCGACGGTGACGACGGTGCCGTCGGCGGCGACCAGGCGGGCGTCGACGCCACGGGCGGCCAGCCAGGCGGGGGCGTCCTCGCCGAGGACGACGGCGGCGGTCGTGGCGGTGTTGGCCGCCGAGCAGGTCGGACCGGTGGCGCTCACGGTGCGCCACACCTCGTCGGCGGGGCGGCCGGTGCGCGGGTCGAGCAGGTGGTGGCGGCGTACGCCGGCGCGCGACCAGCGACGCACCTGGGTGCTCGAGGTCGCGAGCCCCCCGGCGTCGAGGTCGACCAGGGCCTCCGGCGCGGCGCCGGGTCGCTCGCTGACCGCGACCGGCCACGGCTCGCCGTCCGGCGAGGCGATGCGCAGGTCGCCGCCCAGGCTGACCAGGGCCGACCCGCGCAGCTCGCCAGCCCAGGCCTCGGCGATGACGTCGGCGGCCCAGGCCTTGCCGGTGGCGCCGAGGTCGAGCGCGGTGCCGGCCGGGATGCGGATCGCCCCGGCCGGGTCGATCGCGATGTCGCGCCACGCCCCGGCGGGCGGCAGCACGGGCGCCGGCGCGAGGTCGGGCCGGTCGGGCAGCGTGCGCAGGTCGCCGAAGTCGCGGTCGTAGCCCAGCGAGACCAGGGTGCGACCCAACAGCGGGTCGACCAGGCCGTCGGTGTGGGCGGCGGCGTCGCGGGCGACCGTGACGGCGGCGAGCAGGACGTCGTCGGCCCGCACCCAGCGCCCGGCGTGCCGGTTGACCTCGCTGAGGCCCGAGTCCCAGCGGAACCGGCTGCAGCTCTCGTCGACCATCTCCAGCAGGGCGCGCGCCGAGGCCTCCGCCAGGCGCAGGTCCCGGGGCTCGCGCACGGCCACGAACGCCCGGGTGCCGAGCGTCGGGAAGGTGGTCCAGGTGCGACCACCCGTCGTCGTGGCCTCGGACACGGTGGTGCTCACGACCCGGACGAGGGGGCCGGCGGTGGCGGGGGCGGGGGAGGCGGCGGCGGGGGAGCGACCGTGCCGCCGCCACCGCTCGAGGAGTGCCCGGCGCTGCTGCCACCGGAGGAGCCACCGGAGGAGCCACCCGAGGACGAGGACCCGGCGGAGGAGCCCGACCAGCCGGTGGACGACGCCGTCGAGCCGCTGCTGGACACCGACCCGCCGGACGCCGGCGCCACCGTCACGTAGCGGGTGACCACCTGGGTCACCACGGGGCGGTGCCGGACGACCGGGTGCGCGGCGCTGCGGGCCAGCCGGGCCCGGTAGCGGGCGACCTTGGCCTCGTACGCCGCCTGGGCGCGAGCGGCCCGGGCTGCGGCGGCCCGCGCCGCGGCGCCGTCGGTCGCCTGGTCGGCCGCCTGCTGGTCGCCGTACTGCCGGGCCGCCAGCCCGGCGGCGACCCCGGTGGCCCCCAGGACGCCCACGGTGGTCAGACCGGTGACCGTGACGACAGTGGCCCGGAAGCGGTCACGGGTGCGGGAGGTGTATGCCATGGGTCCACCGTGGGGCGCCGCACGGCAACGGCGCCTCATCGCACCGTCAAGTCCACGTCATGGTGGATCTTGACGTGGACTTGACGTTCCCCCGACACGCGCCTGAGGCGGCTCGGGCGACGGTGGCTGCCATGAACCTCAAGGTCGTGCTGGGCGCCGCCACTGCCGCCCTCGTCGCGGGCGGCAGCGCGTTCGCCCTCTCCTACGGACTCGCCGCCGGGCCCTCGGCCGCGGGTTCCACCACCACCAGCTCCAGCACCCCGGTCCCCGCCGCGGCCGCCCGCCCGGCAGCCACCCAGCGGGTGCACCGCAGCGCTCCGGTGCGCAAGGTGCGCTGGGCGCCGTGCCCCGAGGTCACCCACCTCGCGCACGGCAAGTGCGTGCGGGTCGAGGTGCACACCGTCACCGTGGTCGCGCCCGGTAGCGCGTCCGCCGCGCCGGCTGCGCAGACCGCACCCGCGCCCCACGCTCCGGCGGCCCACTCCTCGCACGCCGAGCACGAGTCCCACGGCGCCGGCGCGGGTCAGCAGCAGGCGGCCGGTGAGCCCGGCGAAGGTGGCGCCGGCGCCGAGCCCGGGGACGAGCACGGCGGGGATCACGCCGGCGAGCCCGGTGACGACCAGGGCGACGACCACGGCGGGGACCACGCCGGCGAGGACGGCGGGAACAACGGCGGTGACAACGGCGGTCACAACGGCGGTGAGGACCACGGGGACGACGGCGGGAACGACGGCGGCTGGGACGACTGAGCCGCTGCCCGGGTCACTCCCGCAGGGGGAGCTGCACGGTCACCTCGACCCCGCCGGCCGCGCTGCGACCGACCGTGGCCGTGCCCCCGGCGGCCGTGGCCGCCCGGCGCACGATGTCCAGGCCCAGCCCGCTGGTGCCCGGACGGTCGCGCTGCCGCTGGCGCGGCAGCCCCGGGCCGTCGTCGGAGACCACCAGCCGGCAGGCGTCGTCGACGTGGGCGAGCAGCACGCGGAATGGAGTGCCGACCGGGGTGTGGGCGAAGACGTTGTCCACCAGCACGTCCACCACGTCGGTCAGGTCGTCCTCGGCGAGCCCGACCTGCAGCGGCCCCGCGGCGAGCCGGGTCTCCAGCGGCCGGTCCTGGTCCTCGGCGAGCGCGCGCCAGAAGGCCACCCGCGTGGCGACCGTGGTCGCCGCGTCGCAGCGGGCGGCGAGGTCGCCGCGCACCGGCCGGCGCGCCTCCTTCACGATCGCGTCGATGGTGCGCTGCAGCACCGCGATGTGCTCCTGCAGCCGCTCGGCGACATCGGCGTCGTCGACCGTCTCGGCATCCAGGCGGAGCGCGGTCACCGGCGTGCGGAGCCGGTGGGACAGGTCACCGACGGCGGCGCGCTCGGTCGCGAGCAGCTCCTCGGTGCGCTCGGCCAGACCGTTGAGCGCCCGGGCCAGCTCCCTGGTCTCCTCGGTCCCGCGGACCTCGGCCCGCGCCGTCAGGTCGCCCTCCCGCAACCGGTGCGCGGTGCCGGCGACCTCCAGGAGCGGCTCGCTGATCCGGCGTCCGAGCCGCCACGCGATGGCCACCCCACCCGCGAGCAGGACCAGGCCGAGGCCGACGATGCCGGCCCAGGACCCGAGCACGCCGGTGTGCAGCTGGTCGGCGGTCACCGTCGTGCGCACCACGGTCGTCCCGGCCGGGCCGATGACCGGGATGAGCACCTCGCCGCCGTCGCTGTCGATCTCGGTGAACCCCTCGCCGTCGAGCGCCCGGGCGACGTCGGGGTCCGAGCGCATCGGCGGTCCGTCCCCGATCTGGGTGCCGTCCGCGGTCAGCACGTCGGTCGTCGGGGTGCCGCGGCGGTCCACCGCGGCGACGAGGTCGGGCAGCTGCGGGTCGTCGCCGACACCGGCGACCAGGATGGCGACGTTGCGGGCCTCCTGGTCGGCTGCGGCGATCGCCCGGTTCTCGGCGAGCGTGCGCACCAGCAGGCAGAGGGGGACCACGAATGAGACGACGACGGTCGACGTGGTCACCACGACGAGCAGCGAGATGCGCCGGCGCATCAGCCGGCCGGCTCGTCGGGGTCGACCAGGCGTACGCCGACGCCCCGCACGCTGAGGAGGTAGCGAGGTGCCGCGGCCGACTCTCCGAGCTTGCGCCGCAGCCACGACAGGTGCACGTCGACGGTGCGGTCCGAGCCGCCGTACGCCTGCTGCCACACCTCGGCGAGCAGGTCGCGCTTGCTGACGACCTCGCCGGGCCGCGAGGCCAGCGCGAGCAGCAGGTCGAACTCCTTGCGGGTCAGCTCGAGGGGCCGGCCGTCGAGCGTCGCGACCCGGGCGCGCTCGTCGATGGTGAGTCCCCCGACGCGCAGCACCGGTGCCGCCGCGCTGGTCGCGCGTCCGCCACGGCGCAGCACCGCCCGCACGCGGGCGGCCACCTGGTCGGTGCCGAACGGCTTGACGACGTAGTCGTCCGCGCCGCTGTCCAGCGCCCTGACCATCGTGGGGTCGTCGTCCTGGGCGGTGATGACGATGATCGGGACCTGGCTCGCCGCCCGGATCATCGAGATCAGCGTCAGCCCGTCGATGTCGGGCAGGCCGAGGTCGAGCAGCACCACCTCGGGCTGCTCCTTGAGCACCTGCTCGAGCCCGCCGAGCCCGGTCGCCGCGGTCGCCACCGCGTCGCCGCGGTCGCGCAGTCCGCGCACGACGGCCGACCGGATCGCGTCGTCGTCCTCGACGACCAGGATCCTGGTCATGGCTCGAACCTAGTGCCGCGGGTGCGGCGACGTGGTCGAGTCCGAGACGATGGTCGCTGTGAGAATGGTCCTGTGAGGATGGTCCCGTGAGCTCGCGCCGGGTCTTCGTGGTGGGCCTGGCCGCCTGGCTGGCGGTGGTCACCGTGGGCTCGGTGCTGGTCTGGGCCGTCGTGAGCCGGGTCGGGCAGCACCTCGAGGCGTCCGAGGAGCCGCTGGTCGGCGCGGCCGACAGCCCGGTCGCGGTCGTCGAGCCGACGGCGAGCGGCACCGGTCGCCCGCAACACCAGCCCACCCACCGACCCACGCAGCGTCCCGGGCATGCCTCGCCCACCTCCGTCCCGACGAGCGCGGTGCCGTCGTCGGTCCCGACCGGGGCGACGACGACGGCGCCCCCCTCCGCCACCGGCCACGCCGGCCCCTCCCGGCACCCGTCCGGCCACGCCTCGACGTCCGCCCCCGCAGGTTCGAGCGGTGGGACGACCGGCGGCTCGACCGGCGGGACGACCGGCGGGACGGCTCCGCCCCCGGCCCAGCGGCGGACCTGGTCCGGTGCCCCCGGGCTCGTCACCGCCGAGTGCCGGTCCGCGGCCGTCTCCCTGGTGGCCGCGCAGCCCTCCAACGGCTACCAGGTGGAGGTCGAGGAGCGCGGCCCGGCCCGGCTGCTGATCCAGTTCGAGGGCACGACCGACGGCCACGAGGGGCAGACGATCGTGTCCGCGCGGTGTGTGGGTGGCTCGCCGTCGTTCTCGGTCACCCGCGGCGACGACTGACCGCTGCGGCGCCGGGGCCGGACCTGGGGACGGCGTCCGCGGCCTGTCCGCAGGCGCCGTTAGGGTGCTCGGGTGCCCGAGTCCCCCTCCGTCCGCGAGCTGCTCGGCACGGCCGTCGCCGCGCTGGGCGGCGAGGAGCGCCCGGGTCAGGTGGCGATGGCCGAGGCGGTCACCCGCGCGATGGAGGAGCAGGAGCACCTGCTGGTCCAGGCGGGCACCGGCACCGGCAAGTCGCTGGCCTACCTGGTGCCGAGCCTGCTGCACCGCGACCGGGTCGTCGTCGCCACCGCGACGCTGGCCCTGCAGCACCAGCTGGTCGAGCGCGACCTGCCCCGACTGGTCGAGGCGCTCAAGCCACTGGCCGACGCGGGCGTCGACCTCGACACCAGTCACGCGGTCCTCAAGGGCCGGTCCAACTACGCCTGCCTGCACCGCATCCGCGAGGGCGTCCCCGACGACCAGGGCGCCCTGGTCGAACTGCCGGAGGGGTCGCTGGGCAAGAAGGTGCTCGAGCTGCGCGCCTGGGCCGAGGGCGAGTCCGAGGACGGCGGCACCGGCGAGCGCGACCACGCCCCCCGCCACACCGACAAGGAGTGGCGCCAGGTCAGCGTCAACCACCGCGAGTGCCTCGGGGCCGCGAAGTGCCCGTTCGGGCAGGAGTGCTTCGCCGAGCTCGCGCGGGAGAAGGCGCACCGCTCGCACCTGGTCGTCACCAACCACAGCCTGCTCGCGATCGACGCGATCGAGGGCGTCCCGATGATCCCGGACTACGACGTGGTCGTGATCGACGAGGCGCACGAGCTCACCACCCGGGTGACCCAGGCGGCCACCGACGAGCTGTGGGCCGCCGAGGTCGAGCGCGCCGCCAAGCGCAGCCAGCGGCACGTCGAGGGTGATCAGGCCGACGACCTCGCCGACGCCGCCGACGCGTTGCGCGAGGCGATCAACGACGCGCGACCGGGCCGGTTCGACCGGGTCCCGCAGGACCTCGCCGACGCCCTCGTGCTCGTGCGGGACGCGGCACGAGCCTGTGTCTCGGCGTACCCCAAGGCCAGCGACGGTGACGGCGCCGACGCGGGCCTGCAGCAGGCGAAGGCGTCCGTGCAGGAGGTGTTCGCGACCGCCGAGCGGATGGCGGCCGACCTCGCCTCCGACGTGCTCTGGCTGGCCGAGGGCACCGAGCGGATGCCGCCGCGGCTGTGCGTGGCCCCGCTCCAGGTGTGGGGGCCGATGCGCGAGAAGCTGCTGGCCGAGAAGACCGTCGTGTTCACCTCCGCCACGCTCAAGCTCGGCGGTGACTTCCGCACCGTGGCCACCAGCCTGGGGCTGAAGCCGGACGACGACGAGATGCCCTGGCGCGGTCTCGACGTCGGGAGCCCGTTCGACTACGGCCGTCAGGCGATCCTGTACGTCGCGCGGCACCTCCCGCCGCCGGGCCGCGATGGCCTCGTCGCCGCGCAGCTCGACGAGATCGTCGACCTCGTCGACGCCGCGAACGGGCGCACCCTCGGCCTGTTCTCCAGCCGCCGGGCCGCGGAGGCCGCGGCCGAGGTGGTCCGCGAGCGGCTGCCGCACCTGACCACGCTCGCGCAGGGCGACGCCCAGCTGCCCGAGCTCGCCGCGCAGTTCGTCGGCGACCCGCACACGTGTCTGTTCGGCACGCTCAGCCTCTGGCAGGGCCTCGACGTCCCGGGCGACACCTGCCAGCTCGTCCTCATCGACCGGATCCCGTTCCCCCGTCCCGACGATCCGCTGCTCTCGGCACGCCAGAAGGCGGCCGACGAGGCGGGCGGCAACGGCTTCATGCAGGTCGCGGCCACGCACGCCGCGCTGCTGCTCGCCCAGGGGGCCGGGCGCCTGATCCGCACCGCCACCGACCGGGGCGTGGTCGCGGTCATCGACCCGCGCCTGGCGACCGCGCGGTACGCCGGCTTCCTGCGCGCCAGCCTGCCGCCGATGTGGACCACCACCGACCCCGCGGTGGCGCGGCAGGCGCTCGCCCGGCTCTCCGCGGGCTGACGGCGAGCCCGGACGGTCGCGCTAGGTCGTGACCTGGGCGCGGACGTAGAGCTTGCGACCGTCGTCCTTGGAGGTGCCTCGGCACGAGTACGCGCCGCCGGTCCAGCACGAGTAGCGAGCGCCCGCGTTGACCAGGGTGACCTCGACGTACTTCACCACCGAGGAGCCGAAGGCCACCTTCGTGGTGCCCGCCCCCGTGGACGTGAGCGGGACGCGGACCACCTGCGGCGCGCCGGACCGCTTGGCGACGGTCACGACGGCGGTCGTGGCGGTGCTCCTCGGCGGCAGGTCGACGGTCACCTTGAGCCTCCGGCTGCTCGCGGCCAGGCCGGTGCCGGGCACGAAGCGGGCGGTCGCGGAGGCGAGGTGGGCCACCGTGGCGACCTTCCAGCCGCTGTCCTTCTTGCTCGTGGAGAGCTTGAAGGCACCGCCGGGCGCAGCCACGGGGTAGTGGTTGGCCGCACCCTCGGCGTAGGAGCGGGTCGGCATCCGGTTGGCGGCGGCGAAGGACGTGAAGGCGCCGGTGAGGTTGGCGCCGCGTGCGGCGAGGACGTGGGCGACCGCCTGCATCGAGTAGTCGTCGGGACCGCCGCTCGCGCCGTCCGCGCGTCGCCACATGTCACGCACCAGCGTCGGCATGCCTCCGGCGGCGGTCGGCAGGTGCTCGGTCAGGAACCGGAAGAAGATCCAGTCGCCGTACTGCGGCCCGGCGCCGTTGGTGAAGGTGTCCAGGGGACGTCCGGGCTTGCTGAGCGGGCTCTCGACGAGGTACTGCAGGTTGTCGTTCACGTCGTCGTACAGCTCGTCCTCGGCCCAGGTGGCGGTGGCCTCCATGAACCAGCTGTCCTCCCACGCGTCGTAGGCGAACTGGACCGCGTGGAAGTACTCGTGGGCGGCCGTCACCTGCAGGTTCTCCAGCGGCGTGTTCGTGGGGAACTGGTCGGGCGCGTAGTCGTTGTCCAGCACGCAGTAGGCCCACGCGTCGAAGGTCGTCGGTTGGGCCGGGAAGGTCTTGTCGGTGGTGCAGTAGCCGTAGAGGCTCTTGCTGCCGACGTCGGCGAGGTAGATGTCGGTCTTGGCGTTGCCACCGAGCGCACCGTCCGCCTCCGGCGCGCGGTAGCCGGCGCCGACGTAGGTGTCGCGGACGCCGTCGACGGTGGCGATCACGGTGTCGACGTAGTCGGGCACGCCGTTGGTGTTGGTGTCGGCCGTCGGGACGGCGTCGGCGCCGGCGATGTTCCAGTGGTAGCAGTTGTCCGCGGTGCAGGTGGACTGGGTCGTCGTCGGACGGGCCAGAGCCCGCGCGGCAGCCGCCCGGTCGGCGCCGGTGAGCGAGCCGCGCAGCCGGACCAGGTCGAGCAGCGCCATCGTGGCGTCGCGCGAGGGACCGGCGCCGTGCCCGGCGAGAGCGGACTGGGCGTCGGCCAGCGCCGCGCGCGCCTCGGCGCGGGAGCCCTGCCCCGGTGGGTGGTGGCCGGGGGCGGAGGAGGCAGGGCTCGCCGTCGCCGCCAGGCAGGCGGCGACCATCAGCGGGGCAAGGAGGGCGGCGACCAGCGTGCGGCCGCGAGAGGCTCGATTCGACACGGGCACCAGCCAACCGCACGTGGCGGCCACGCGCATGACCCGTTCGAGCGGTTCGCGGTGGTCTACCGCAGCGCGGTCGCCCGCACCTTGAACGGCAGGTCGTTGTCCAGCGGCGTGCCCTGGCACGACCAGGCCGTGCCGCGGTAGCAGTGGGTGTAGCGGATGCCCGCGTTGCTCAGGGTCACCTCGATCGCCTTGACGCCGGGGCCGAACCCGCGGCGGACGGCGCCGTTCCCGGTGCCGGGCAGCGAGACCAGTGACCGCGACACCCTGCCGGAGGTGAAGTAGGTCGTGAGCACCGCACCCATCCCACGCCCGGTGGGCGGCAGGTCGAAGGTGAGTCGCAGGGACCGGGCGGCGAGCCCGGAGCCTCGCTGGAAGCGGACGGTGCTGGCGGCCAGGTGGTCGATGCTGCGGCTCACCTGGGAGTCGCGGTGCCGCCCGGTGAGGGTGACCCGGCCCGACAGGGGGGCGACCGGGTAGTGGTTGGCACGACCCTCGTCGTAGGAGGCCGCGGGCCGGCGGTTGGCGGAGGTGAAGAGCATCCACTCGCGGCGCAGACTGCTCCCGCGCGCTCGCAGGGTGCGGTCGACGGCCTGGATCGAGTAGTTGTCGGGGGCACCGGCGGAGCCGTCCGCGCGCTGCCAGATGCCGCGGATGAGGTTGGGCAGCGCCCCGGTCCTGCGCGGGTCCCGCTCGGTGAGCCAGCGGAAGAAGATCCAGTCGCCGTACTGGCGGAAGCCCTGCTGCTCGAAGTGGTCCATCGACCGGCCGGGCTGGGCCAGCGGGCTCTCGGAGAGGTACTGCAGGTTGTCGTTGACGTCGGTGTAGACCTCGTCCTCGGCCCAGGTCGCGGTGGCCTCCATGAACCAGGAGTCCTCGTAGTAGTCGTAGGCGAACTGCACGGCGTGGAAGAGCTCGTGCGCCGCGGTCACCTGGAGGTTCTCCAGCGGTGTGTTGGTCGGGAACTCGGTGTAGTTGTTGTCGAACGCGCAGTAGGCCGGCGCGTCGAAAGGTCCGGTGCCGGTCGGCGGGTCGTCGCTGTCGCAGTAGCCGTAGAGACCCTGGGAGCCGAGGTCCTGCAGGTAGATGTCGAGCTTGTTGTTCCCACCGCGGGTGCCGTCGGGCTCCGGCGAGCGGTAGCCGGCGGCGCGGTAGGTCGAGAGCACGTGGCTCACCACGTCGGCGACCTGGGCGACGTAGTCGGCGGTGGCGCGGTCGTCACCGGTGGTGGACCAGTGGATGCAGAACGTCGTGAAGCACTGCTTCTGGGTGGTGGCCGGGCGCTGCAGGACCGCTCGGGCGCGGGCCCGGTCGGCGGTGCCGAGGTGATCGCGCTGCATCCGCAGGTCGCGCAGGACCATGGTCGCGTCGCGGCCGCCGGGGGCGTCGGGGCTGGCCGGCGGAGCGGCCGGGGTGGTGAGCTCCTCGGCGGCGGCGAGCGCCTCGGCCGCGGCGGGGGTGCTGGTGACCGGGGTGCTGGTGGGCGGCTGCTCGGTGCTGCCCGGGTCGGGGTCCGCCGCGTGCGCGGGCACCCCGATCAGCGGGACCGCGATCGCGGCCAGGGCGGTCAGGGCGGCGAGGGGACGACGGAGCACCCGCCCATGCAATCAAATGACCCTGAGAACAGGCCAACCAGGCGCCCGAAGGGGTGAGGTCAACGCACCTTCGGCTGGCCGGGCACCAGGTCGGGCGCGGTCGTCGTCGTATCGGCCTCGACCGCGGGGGCCGGAGCCGGGTCTCGTCGGCGCAGCCACCAGGGGGGCGGGATGTGCGTGATCGCCTCGGCCAGCCCCCAGCCGATCAGGACGACCATCCAGCCGACGACGGCGTCGATGACCCAGTGGTTGCCGGTGCCGACGATGACGATCGCGGTGCCCAGGGCGTAGAGCCAGCCCAGCACCCTGACCCAGCGCCGGGTGGCGTAGATCTGCAGCGCCAGGGCCACCCACAACGACCAGCCCGCGTGCAGCGACGGGAACGCCGCGAGCTCGTTGGTCAGTCCGCCGAGCCCGCGCGGTGCGGACGCGTCGCCGCCCCACCAGCCGTCGGCGGAGTGCAGGCTGAGCACGTCGACGTACCCGACCAGGAACCGCGGCGGCGCGGTCGGCAGCCACAGGTAGGCCAGCAGCCCGAGCAGCGTGCCGATCACCAGCGCCCGGCGCGCGGGGCCGTAGCGGTCCGCGCCGAGCCGCCACAGCCAGACCAGCACGGCGGCGGTCACGATGTAGTGCAGGCTGGCGTACCAGTAGCTGCCGGCGAGGCCGAGGAACTTGTGGTCGGTGAACAGCTGGTTGAGCGGCACCTCCCACTGGATCCCGAGCAGCCCCTCGACGTGCAGGAGCTCGCGGGCGCGGTGCAGCGCCGGCTGCATGCTGGTGTCGGCCAGCAGCCGGGCCAGGCTGTAGAGCACCCAGAGCCCGAGGATCAGCAGGACCTCGAGGAGCGCGCGCAGCGCGGGGTGCACCTTGCGGCGGGCGTACGCGGGTGCCGTCCTCACAGCACCAGCGTTGTTCATCTGCCCTCCCTGAGGCATCCGGGACCCACCCGGACTTAACACCAGGGTCTGCTCAGGTTCTTCCCCGAGGTCTCGGGGGCGATCAGACCCGGCGCAGTACTGCTGTCACTTTACCGAGAATCGTGGCATGCGTGCCGTCGATCGGATCGTAGGCGGCGTTGTGGGGCAGGAGCCACACATTTCCGGCCTTGCGCTGGAACGTCTTGACGGTGGCCTCGCCGTCGATCATCGCGGCCACGATCTCGCCGTTCTCGGCGGTGGGCTGCTGCCGGATCACGACGTAGTCGCCGTCGCAGATCGCCGCGTCGACCATCGAGTCGCCCCGGACCTCCAACAGGAACAGCTGGCCGTCGCCGACCAGCTGCTTGGGCAGCGGGAAGACGTCCTCCACCCGCTCCTCGGCGAGGATCGGGCCGCCGGCCGCGATCCGGCCGACGACAGGCACGTACGCCGCAGCGGGCACCGCGTCGCCGACGCCGGTCTCGTCGACGGCGCTCTCGTCGGCGGAGGAGACCGCGCGGCGGGCCGCCGCGGCCTCGGGCAGGAAGACCTGGAGGGCGCGGGGCCGGTTGGGGTCGCGCTTGAGGTAGCCCTTCTCCTCCAGGACCTTGAGCTGGTGGGCCACGCTCGAGGAGCTGGTCAGCCCGACCGCCTCGCCGATCTCGCGCATCGACGGCGGGTAGCCGCGGGTCTCCAGCGACTCCTTGATATGCGCGAGCACCCGCTGCTGGCGGGGCGTCAGCCCGGTCGCGTCGGCGGGGCCGTCCGGGAGCTCGGCGACCTTGCGGCTGGGCGGGGCCGGGGTGCTGCTGCGGGGGCCGGTTCGAGGAGCCATGGACTGACGGTAGCCCGGCGAGCGGCCCGGTTTCAAACATCTGTTCGAACGGCGTGTCGACGTCTCGGGGCGCCCGACTGTGGTCCGCGACACTTCGAACAAATGTTCGTGTCGGTGCTTGAAGCGTTCGAACACCTGCTCTAACGTCGTACACACGTTCGATCGAACACCTGATCGAGAGCCAGGTCCAGACCGGTCCGCCAGTGACTGTCGGTGGCCGCCTCTAGAACAGGTCTCGACCGACACCGGCCACCTACTTCCCCAGGAGCCCGACATGAGCACCATGGCAGCCACCCACACCCTGCGGCACCAGTCGCGCCCGGCCCGCCCGGGCAGCCCGGGCAGCGTGCGGCTCACCCGCCGCGGCCGGCTGGTCGTGCTCGTGGCGGCCGTGCTCGCGGTGCTCGCGATCGGCTTCTTCTTCGCCTCCGGCTCGGTCGCCACCGACCAGCCCGGCACCCCCGAGCCGACCCGTGTCGTGCAGGTCGGCGCCGGCGACACGCTGTGGGACATCGCCGCCGGCATCGCCGACGACGGCGACGTGCGCGCGATGGTCGACCGGATCCAGGACCTCAACGCCCTGGACTCCGGCATGGTCGTCGCCGGGCAGAAGCTGGTCGTCCCGCTGGACTGAGACCACACAGACTTCGCCGGCCGCTTCGACCCCGGCCGGCGAGGACCGGGGAAGACGAGGGGCGGGACCACCACGGTCCCGCCCCTCGCGGCGTCTAGGGTGCGGTCGTGGCCGGCTACTCAGGCACCCCGCTGGAGCGCAAGCTCGGTCTCGCGCCGGGGCGGGTCCTGCTGCTCGACGGTGCCCCCGACGACCTGGTCCTCGACACGACCGGCCTGCACGTCGTACGCCGGCTTCCGGCGTCGGTCGACGTGACGCTGACCTTCCACACCACGACCCGCGGGCTCGAGGCCCGCCTGCCCCGGCTGTTCGAGCGCACCAGCACGGCCGGCATGGTCTGGGTCTGCTGGCCCAAGCGGGCGGCCCGCAAGGCGCGCGGCATCGCCGGCGACCTCGACGAGGCGGCCGTCCGGGCGACCGGTCTGCGCGAGGGCTTCGTGGACGTCAAGATCGCCGCGATCGACGACACCTGGTCGGGGCTGAAGTTCGTCCGCCGGCTCACCGACCGGTAGGCAGGGGCCGGTCGCTCAGCGTGCCGCGCGCCGGCCGCCGATCGGGCGGGGCGCCTCCGGCTCCTCCGGGGCTCCCTGCGGCTCCGGTGCCCGGGTGATCCCGAGGCGACGCAGCAGCAGGGCGACGAGCATCAGGCCGACGAACAGGCACGCGACCGCTCCGACCGAGGCCACCGCGAGGAACCACCACGCCGTCTGGTCACCGCCGCGCGCCTGGGACCCGAAGTCGATCGCGGCGTAGACCAGGTAGCCCCACGCCACGACACACGCGGTGATCGCGAGCGCGAGGAGCAGCAGCGCCGGCCGGAAGGTCGCCTTGCGGCGCGGCCCGCGCCTGGATCCCGCCCGTGCGCCCCCCGACTGTGTCCCCACCCGGTCCATTCTCACCGATCGTGGCGACGTCGGTGGCAGGACCCCGCAGGTCGCGCAGCGTCCGACCGGGCGCGACTCCGACGGCATCGTCGAGTCGCGCCCGTCGGCGGGGTCCCGATGGTTGAGGAGGTTGCGCCTTGAGCTCAGGCGGGAGTGCAACGCCTTGATCTGATCGAGGTGTTCTTGATGGGTCGTCCTCCTTGGCCGCGTGAGAAGCAGAGGGAGTTCTGGAAGCAGATCGCTGCCGGGTTGTCGACCGAGAACGCGGCGCTTGC
>NZ_JBGAGJ010000012.1:0-149416 GCF_044226765.1 Nocardioides sp. | reverse complement strand
GAGCATGGGTGCACCTTCCCGAGCCGGCGCGCCAACGCCGACCCTGATCAGAACTGTTATGGGCTTCGATCTTGCTCGGGAGGTGCGCCCGCTTCACGTCACCCCGCCGAGGGCCATCCACAGGTTCTGATCATTGCTCATGCGAGATCGCTTGTTGGGACTGGCCTCGATCAGTCCTTCACGCTCCAGCAACCGTAGCGCCTCACGAAGCGGCGTGCGCGAGACACCCAGCCGCTCTGCCAACTTCACTTGCGAAACGGTCTCTCCGACAGCCAACTGACCAGAGAGGATCGCGTTCTTCACGCTTGCATACACGTCCTGTGTTGTCTGGCCAGCGCCGGGAGAACTGACCGCAGTCTGGCGGGCCGACGTCACGGGGAAGACCTTTTTGATGCGCGCACTACCGAACAGTAGCACGCAAATGTGCACAGTAGGTGCTCCGATGAAGGCCAGTTCAATGGGCGCCAGGGCGCGGTCTCACATAACTCTATTGGCCGCTACTGCATACACAACGCCTACGTCCTGGCCCAGAGGTCGGTTCACGCGCAGTGGCTTGCTCCGCCGCATTCCCGCCCCCAATCTAGACGGCTGAGCCGGATGGCACTTGCGCGCGGTTCATTCAACTGTATACAGTTCCACGATATTGCGGCCTCCGCGTACCCGTTCCCCATCGACGTTCTGTGACTGACATTGCGGAAAGACTGGGCGCACCGGGTGCGCTGTCTGCATACAGTCCATATCGCTATGGTCCCGCGAGGAGGCAGGGATGTCTGTCCCGCCGGTAGTTGCTGGTCTTAGGGGAAGCCCGGCGCTTCCCATCACGGTGGCTACGGTCGCGCTGTTCGCCCTCAGCCCGATCCTGGTCAGTGGGTCGCTGGGCAGAGGCCCACTGGCCACGGTCATTCCATTCACGTGCGTGCTGGCCCTTACGGCGTTCGGACAGACCTTGGTGATCCAGCAGCGGGGCGTCGATTTCTCAGTGGCCGCCACGGTGTCACTGACGTCAGTCATCACAGTGAAAGTCGCCGATCAGGCCGATGACCGCCTCACCACCGCAGTAGCGATAGCGCTGGCCGTGGCCATCGCCGTAGGTCTGGCGAACGCCGTGTTGATCGGTCTCCTTCACTTGACACCGGTCATCGCGACCCTCGGGGTGAACACGCTCGTGCTGGGAGTGATCCAGCGTTACAGCGGGGCGAGGTCAGTTCCTCCAAGTCCGCCATGGCTTCAGAGCGCGGTTCACGGAGAGGTCTTCGGGATTGCGTACCCCGGCTGGATACTCTGCGCGCTCGCGGTCGTCGGAGCTCTGATCATGAGTCGCACGGCAGCGGGGCATCGGTTCCGAGCTGCCGGGGCCGCGCCACGGTCCGCACACGTTGCCGGTGTGCCGGTCCTCAGGCAGATCTTCGTTGCATATGTCGCAGCCAGCCTCCTCTACGGACTGGCCGGCGTGACGCTGGCGGGAACGGTCAGTGCGCCGCAACTCGACGGCGGCACCCCGTACTTGCTTGCATCCATCGCTGCAGCCGTCCTCGGCGGCACTTCCCTTGCCGGAGGAACGGGCAGCATTCCAGGTGCGCTCATCGGGTCCTTGTTCTTGGTCCAACTCGAGCAACTCCTCCTGGGCGCCGGATTCAGCACTGCCGTGATCTTCGTTGCTCAAGGAGCAGTGATCGCGGTGAGCATGGGTACGCGGACCATCACGTCGGTCCTCAGCCAGCGGCGGCAAGCGGCTGCCTCCCTCCGCGAGGTCGGGCTCGGCAACGACCCGACCTCTGACCGAGGCGTGGAGCCCGTGAAGGAGAAGGAGTCGGTATGACCACCACTGCTGTACCCAACCCTGACGTTGCCAGCATCGAGGCACTCCGCCTCGAGGGCATTACGAAGACCTACGGTTCAGTCGTCGCATTGCAGGACGTCTCCTTCGAGCTTCGCCCCGGTGAGGTACACGCACTGCTGGGTGAAAACGGCGCCGGTAAGTCGACACTCATGGCAATCACCGCAGGAGTCTTCGCTCCCGACCGTGGGCAGGTGATCTTAGAGAACGAAGACGTTACTGGCCACGGGCCGCAACAGATGCGAGATCGCGGTCTGGCGATCGTTTACCAGCATCCAGCACAACTCGACGACCTGACAGTGGCTGAGAACATGGTCCTAGGTCTCCCCAAGTCGGTCCGGCCACCGCTGCGACGGGCGCGTTCCTGGGCAAGTAGGCAACTCGAGGCTGCAGGACTTGACGTCAACCCACGGGCTCGACTCGGCGATCTGGACCTGGCTACTCGACAGATGATCGAGATCGTTAAGGCCCTGGCCTCCCAGTGCCGGGTCCTGATCCTCGACGAACCCACCGAAGCGCTCTCGGTGTCGCAGTCGGAGTGGCTCTTCAACCAAGTTCGCCGCGCGGTCGACTCAGGAGCGGCCGTCGCATACATCTCCCACCGGCTGCCAGACGTGCGCCGGATTGCGGACCGGATGACGATATTGCGGGACGGGCGCAGTTTCGGCACCCATGATGTTGGCGACCTAGGCGATGACGAGATCTTGGCCCTGATCGTCGGACGAAAGGTTGACTCTGCATTCCCCGACAAATCGACAGTGCATGACCGGACTGTCGTAATGAGTGCTACCGAACTCACCGGACGAGGTTTCGCCGCAGTCGACCTCGAAGTACGAGCCGGTGAGATCGTGGGGCTGGCGGGTATCGAGGGCAACGGTCAACATGAGTTCCTGCGTGCACTCTCGGGCGAGAATCCGGCATCCTCGGGATCACTCACCGTGGCGGGATCAGCCGCACGCGTCCGCTCGCCCGGAGAGGCACTCAGTCATGGGATCGTCCTGATTCCTGGAGACCGTCAAGCTGAGGGTCTCGTGCCTCGGACGTCCATCGCAGACAACATGACCCTGCAGTCACTTTCCAGCTTTCGTAGGTTCGGGCTGCTCCGCCGAAGTGCGGTCCTATCAGCGGTCGCCCACCAGCAGCAGGATCTTGAGATTCGTATGGACGGCCCCGATACCGAGGTTGAATCCCTTTCCGGTGGCAACCAGCAGAAGGTGCTGTTCGCCCGAGCGCTGCTCGCTAATCCGCGCGTTCTGCTGGCCGACGAGCCTACTCAGGGCGTAGACGCGGGAGCGAGGCTGAACCTCTACCGTGCCCTCCGGTCGGCCGCGGACAACGGATGTGCGGTGATCGTCAAGTCCACAGATGTGACTGAGCTGCGCGGCCTGTGTGATCGCGTCCTGGTCTTCTCACGTGGCCACGTCGTTCGGACCGTTGCCGGCGACAACATGACGGAATCGACTATCACGCACGCCGCTATCACCGCCACGACAACCCGACGGGCTGAGGACACCGACCATCGCGCACCCAGCCTGCGGACCAGGTTGGGCCACCTCGCACGAGGGGACTACGCCAGCGGAGCGCTCAGCCTCGTGCTCCTGGCAATCCTGACCGCCTACGTGAGCACCAAGAACGATGGATTCCTCACTTCGTTCACGATCAGCAACTACCTGACGCTGGCCGCAATCCTCGGACTGGCCTCACTCGCCCAGACCGTCGTAGTCCTCACGGGTGGAATCGACTTGTCGGTCGGCCCACTCATGGGCCTCACCACCGTGGTGGCTAGCTATCAGCTCGCGTTAGACCAGATCTCGAGCCTGTTGGCAGGTACAGCCCTGGTGATGCTCGTGGCCTTGATGGTTGGCGTCGTCAACGCCGTGTTGGTCACCTACATGCAGATCACTCCTGTCATCGCAACCCTGATCACCTTCTTCGCACTGCAAGGTCTCAGCCTGCTGCTGCGTCTGACGCCCGGCGGAACCATTTCGGAGACGTTCTCGACGCCCCTGGCAACCCAATACGGACCCGTGCCGGTGTCCCTCTGCGTATTGGTAGTCCTGGCCGTCACCTTGGAGCTCTGCCTTCGCTTCAGTGTCCAAGGCGTGGGGCTCCGCGCGGTAGGGTCGAACAGTGCGAACGCCCACCGACTGGGCGTGAACGTTAGGCGCACCCTCATCGGAGCCTACGTAGCCAGCAGCCTCCTCACCGGACTAGCGGCGCTCTACTTCGTCACCCTGATCCAGGTCGGCGACCCCAAGGCCGGCATCAGCTACACCTTGTCGACCGTCGCCGTCGTGGTTCTCGGCGGCGTCTCGGTGATGGGTGGTCGCGGCTCATTCATCAGCGTGGTCGCGGCTGCCCTCCTGCTCCAGATGATGACGACATCGACAACATTCCTCCGGCTTGGCTCCGAATGGCAGTACTGGTTCGTCGGCGCCGTGGTCCTCGCCGCTGCGGCTCTCTACTCAGCAGGCGCACGGACGCGAGAGGAGGCCTGAAGCCATGCAGGTCAGTTTGTCTGTGAACGGCAAGGCGAGCGACGTCGAAGTCGAGAGCAGAACTCTGCTGGTCCACTGTCTACGCGACAACCTGGGCCTCACCGGGACGCGGATCGGCTGCGACACATCGACCTGTGGAGCCTGCACCGTCTTGATAGACGGGCAATCCGTCAAGTCGTGCACCGTCTTCGCGTTCCAGGCGCAAGAGCACGAGGTGACGACCGTCGAGGGACTTCGCATCGAGGGCGGAGATCACCCGCTGCAGCGCGCTTTGCACGAGCACCACGCATTGCAGTGCGGCTTCTGCACATCTGGAGTGCTCATGGCCGCAGCGTCGATCATCGCCGAGAAGCCGACGCTCACCGACGAAGGCGTTCGCAGAGCGCTGAAGGGCAATCTGTGTCGTTGCACCGGCTATCAGGGCATCGTGGAAGCCATCATGTCAGTCGATCGAGACGACACATGATTCCGGCAAGGTTCGTCGCACATCGCCCGCGAACGATCGCGGAGGTGGAGGCTCTCCTCCAGCAGTTCGGTGAGGACGCCAAGCTTCTGGCCGGCGGTCAGTCACTGATCCCGCTCATGCGGTTCCGGTTCGCAGCTCCGGCCCACCTACTCGACCTCTCGACGGTCGACGGCCTGGCGTACGTGCGGCGCGACGGCGATCAACTCTGCATCGGCGCGATGACCACCTACGCCCACATAGCCCAGTCGCCAGTCGTGCAACGCGACGCAGCGCTGATGGCTCACGTCGCCACCCTGATCGGTGACCTCCAGGTACAGCACCGCGGAACGATCGGCGGGTCAATCGCACACTCGGATCCGGCATCGGACATGGCGACCGCTCTGCTCGCGCTCGATGCCACAGTGGTCACTCTCCGCAACGGTGTGCGACGCGAACGACCACTTCTGGGCTTCGCCACGGGCTTCCTTGAGACGGTCCTCGATGTTGGCGAGTGGGTTGTCGAGATCCGATGCGCAGCCGACCCCGACGTCGCCTGGTCGTACCAATCGGTCCACCGCCGGGCCGAGGACTGGGCAATCGGCGCCGCGGCACTGGTTCGAACCTCAGACTCCACCCGGCTTGCACTGTCAAGCATGGGACCAGTGGCGCTACGGGCACTGCATACAGAAAACGTCCTCTCGTCCGCATGGCCTGGAGACGAGCAGGTCCGTGCAGCGCTCGATGAAGAGATCGAGCCCTTGGATGACCAGGTGGCAACGAGCACGTATAGAAGGCATTTGGCTGCCGTCCTGGTGCGCCGAGCCTGGAACAGTGCGGCAAAGTCTGTCTAGAACGGCTGTATGCAGATTGACATGCAGACTGCATACACTTTACGGTGACGGACGTCACGTTCCATCGCAACCCGCGTAGAGCAGGAGAAACCAGAAATGACGACCAACCCTTCTCGGCCTATCAAGAAGCGGGCACGCATCGTCGCGATGGCTTGTGCGGCTGGTGCGCTTCTGTTGGCTGGCTGCAGCACCGCCGACAACAGTTCAGGTGATGCCGCAGCTGACACTTCGAGCGTCCCGTCCGAAAGCGCGAGCGCCGCCCCTTCCCGTGTCGTCAACGGTGTCGAGATTCCCGGCAACGTCGGCATCCAAGAGGACGACATGAAGCCGATGGAGGACTTCTGCGGAGACAAGCAGATCACGGTCGGCTACGTCGACAGCAACGCCGGCGTCAACTCATGGCGGAAGATCACCAAGGCCGAGCTCATGGACGAGGCGGCCAAGTGTCCGAACATCACTGACGTCATCACCACCGACGGTCAGGGAAGCCTGGAGAAGACGATCTCCGACATCCAGGGACTCGTGGCTCAAGGCGTTGGCGCTCTCGTCGTCCTGACCGACTTCGGAGACCCGACGATGCCTGCGATCCGGCAGGCGATGCAGGCGGGAATCCCCGTCACGCTCATCAACTACCCTCACCCGGCCGGCACCAAGGGCAAGGACTACACGGACACGGTCAACGCTGACGACGCGCTTGTCGCCCGAGTGCAGACCGAGTGGCTGATCAAGAACGCGGCAGGCGACACGTGCAACATCCTCCACGTCGGCGGCTCTGCTGGTAACCCCCTTAGTGCAGCCGTCACGACGGGGATCCAGGCCGCAATGAAGGAGCACCCTGACTGCAAGCTGCTCAATGACGAGCCGCTCACCAGCGACTGGAACCCCGCAGACGAGCAGAAGGCCGTTGCCGGTGCCCTCGTGAAGTACCCCCAGATCGACGGCGTCTACAACGAGTGCGGCACGTGCGCACCTGGCGGTTGGAAGGCGTTCGTCGAAGCCGGTCGGCCGCTCGTCCCGTGGGTGTCTGACGATGTCAACGAGCTCTCGTGCACGTTCGGCGACCTCAAGCCTGACAACCCCAACTTCCAGATGCTCACGGTGTCCGCCCGAACCTGGGTCGTCCGTGTTGCCCTGCATAAGGCTGTGGCTGCAGCCGAAGGCCTGACGGACGATGAACCGTCAGACTGGCTGCTTAGCACCTTTGAGGACTCGACCAACCCGAAGATGCAGCCCCAGTGCCACCCGGACGCCCCGCCGAGCGCCATCTTCTCGTCGCTGCTCTCCGACGAGCAGGTGATCAAGGCCGTCTCCTGACCCACGGCCGTGCCCGGTCCGCCTCGACCCGGACCGGGCACGGCTCGTGATGCCGACCATCGATGAGAGTCACCCCGACCCGGACACAAACGCGAAGGATCCAAAATGCCCCGAGCTCACTCCAGTGCCGTCATCCCAGCGCCGGCTGACGCCGTATGGAACCTCATCAGGGACTTCAACGGCCTGACCACCTGGTTCCCAGGTGTCGCGTCCAGTGAGATCGAGGCCGGTCTGGCATCGGACCAGGTCGGTGCTACTCGCCACTTCTACCTCGATGACGGGACCGAAGTTCGCGAGACGCTTCTCGACTTGTCGGACGTCGACCGCAGCTTCTGCTACAGGATCGATCTGGCCCCGTTCCCCGTGACCGACTACGTCGCGCGCCTCACCTGTTTCCCTGTCACGGCGTCGAACGAATGCTTCATCACCTGGCACACGGATTTCGAGTGTGATCCGTCGATCGCAGCTCATTGGGTCGACCACTTCAGCAACGGGGTCTTCGCCGTCGGCCTGCGAGCCCTCCAGTCCAAGTTCGGTCATGCAGGTGTCAGTTCATGACCGGTGAGGTGGTCGACGCCGTTATCGTCGGCGCCGGCCCGTCTGGAGCGGTCGCTGCGAAGCGCTTCAGCCAAGCCGGGATGTCCGTGGTGGTGCTCGAACAAGGCACGTGGCCGGACTACTCGAAGGCGAGGGCAGGCGAGCCCGACTACGAGATCACCGCGGACCGCGACTGGAGCTGGGACCCAAACTCCCGCCGCGCGGCCGCTGACTACCCGATCGATGACCGTGACAGTGACATCACCGCCCTGATGTACAACGGCGTCGGCGGAAGCAGCGTCGTCTACGCGGGTCACTGGGAACGCTTCCTGCCCTCGGACTTCCGCGTCCGCACCCTCGACGGGGTAGCCGACGACTGGCCGTTCGACTATCACGCGCTGGCGCCCTACTACGACGTTGTCGAAAACGACTTCGGGGTGAGCGGCCTCGAGGGCGATCCGTGCTACCCCGATGGCAACTCTCCGCCAATGCCACCGGTCCCACTCAACCGCATCGGGCGACGGGCCGCGGAAGCGGCCAACCGACTCGGATGGCACTGGTGGCCGGGCTCCAACGCCATCGCCACGGTCGAGCACGGTCCACTGCACGCCTGCGCACAGCGGACCGCATGCATTCATGGTTGTCCGACCGGCGCCAAGGGAAGCACTGACCGCACCCACTGGCCCGAACTGTTGCGATCGGGAGTGCGCCTTGAGACAGAGGCCCGCGTCAAGCGCGTCTTGACCGATCAGTCAGGGCGGGCCGCTGGCGTCATCTGGATCGACCGAACGGGAACCGAACGCATTCAGCACGCAGACGCGACGGTGTTGTGTGCCAACGGGATCGGCACACCGCGCCTTCTCCTGATGTCGGCCGACGACAAGAACCCGGACGGGCTCGCCAACTCATCCGGCTTGGTGGGCCGTCGGCTGATGATGCATCCGTTCATCCGCACGGTCGGCCTCTTCGAAGAGGATCTCGAGAGCTGGCGAGGCGTCTACGGCCAGCACGCCCACGTCATGGAGTTCTACGAGACCGACCCGTCCCGAGGGTTCGTTCGCGGCGCCAAGTGGGGCTTGATGCCCACTGCCTCGCCGCTGTCGGTGATGATGCCTGGGCTGTGGGACGACGAGGATGTGTGGGGATCCAAGTTCCATCAGACCCTACGTGCGAGGTTCGCACGGTCGGCGTGGCTGGGGATCGTCTGTGAAGACCTCCCCGAGGAGTCGAACCGGGTGGTGCTCTCCAGGACCGCGACCGATTCCAGCGGCCTGCCAGCGGCCCGCATCGAATACCGCACCTCCGAGAACTCGCAGCGAATGATCGCGTTCCAGACGGAGAAGTCCATCGAGTTCATGAAGGAGATGGGTGCTTACGAGGTCGTGTCGGCCCCGACCAGCTACTCCGGATGGCATCTGCTCGGCACAACCAGGATGGGAGACGACCCCCGAACCTCAGTACTGAACTCGGACTGCGAGAGCCACGACGTGCCCGGCCTGTTCGTCTTCGACGGCAGCTCGTTCCCGACCTCGTCCGGGGTCAACCCGACGGCCACGATCGCGGCGAACGCACTCCGAGCGGCTGATGCCTACGTCGGCAGATTCGTCAAGGAGGCACGGTGACCACAAGCGATGCACTGGACCCACAGGAACGAGAGGTGCTTGCACAGATCGCGGATCAACTGATACCCCGGTCGGACGAGATGCCGAGCGCATCTGACGTAGGCATTCATCGGGATCTCATCGACCGCGTCCTCCGATCTCGGCCGGACGCTGTCCAGGCACTGCGCGACCTTCTCGCTCGCGCCGCGGACGCCGACCCCGAGCAGTTCGTCCGTGACCTGCCCGTCACCGATCCGGATGGGTCGTACCTCCTGCGGCTCTTCGTTGGAGGCGGGTATCTCATGGACAGACGTGTCGCCGATCTGATCGGCTATCACGGGCAGGTGGCGCGGCCGGTCAATCCCAACGACTACCTGGGCTACGTGGAAGAGGGCCTCCTGGATCCAGTCCTCGAGCGCGGTCCGATCTACCGCGAGGCCTGACCGTCGTGGGAATTCCATCACCTGATGGCGCGCGGCCCCCTTGGTCCAGCGGACTGCGCCTGGAGGACGGCCCTCTGGTCGACGGCACTGGGCAGTTCTTCGACGACCTCGTCGTGCCGGGTGTGTTGTACCTGCACTTCGTGCGGTCTCCAGTTGCCCATGCCCTCGTCCAGCACGTCGACGTTTCCGCGGCACGGTCCATGACCGACGTGGTCGTTGCTTACCGGGCTTCTGACCTGGACCTACCTCCCTTCCAGACCTGGACGAAGACCTCGAACCTCTTCGCGCGGCCCCCGGTGGCAGTCGATCGGGTCCGCTTCGTCGGGGACATCATCGCGGTCGTCGTAGCCAGAACGAGGTCGGCCGCAGTTGACGCAGCAGAAGTGGTCGACTACGACCTCGAGGATCTAGACGTGGTGGTCGACGTCCTCGATGCGCTGAGGCCGGACGCGCCCCACCTGTTCCCGGACGCGGGCGGGAACACCTGCTATGAGGTGTCCATCGGTGACGACGACCCGGTCGCGTCGGCTGACCGAGTGATCGAGCTGTCGATGAGGAGCCAACGGCTCGCGGGCGTCCCGATGGAGTGCAACGGCATCCTGGTCCGTCCGGCGGATGGTGGCCGGTTCGATATCCAGATACCCAGCCAGAACCCGCTCGTCGTCCAGAACGAGCTGGCACGAGCAACGAACCTCGAGCTGAGCCGTCTGGACGTGGCTGCCCCTCATGTGGGCGGAGGGTTCGGGCCCAAGTCACACAGCTACCCGGAGTACGCCATCGCCCTGGAGGTGTGCCGGCGGCTGGGCCAGCCGATCAAGTGGACCGAGACCCGCAGCGAGAACATGCTGTCCCTGACTCAGGGACGTGACGTCCTGCTCAGCGGACGGCTCGGGATCACCCACGACGGCAGAATGCAGGGCTTGGACGTCGACATCACCACCAATGCCGGTGCATATCCGGCGCTCGGCGCCTACTTGCTGAAGATGACGGCGCAGATGATGCAAGGCGTCTACGCAATCCCTCGAATTCGGGTGCGGGGTCGGTCTGTCGCCACGAACACCACCCCGACCGGGCCATATCGCGGGGCTGGCCGACCCGAGGCGGCCCAGCTCCTCGAGCGACTGGTCGACCTGACTGCCCAGGAACTGGGAGTGGACCCCGCCGAGCTGCGCCGCCTCAACTTCTTGCGGGCGTCCGACTTCCCGGTGGTGACGCGTACGGGCGCCGACTACGACTCCGGGGCTTATGAAGAGGCGCTCGACCAGGTGCTAACCCTCGCCGACTACGACGACCTGCGTCGAACGCAGGAGTCGATGCGAGCGCAGACAACCACACGAGCGATGGGAGTCGGTATCGCCTCGTATGTCGAGGTGACAGCTCCCGATGGCAATCACCGGGAGTACGGCGCCCTTCGCATCTGCTCCGACGGCGTGGTGGAAGCAACGGTCGGCACCTCCGCGCACGGACAGGGACATTGGACCGTCTTCGGCGGCATCATTGCGTCCGTTCTCGGGGTGGCGCCGGAAGGTGTCCGGTTGCTCCAGTCGGACACTCGCCACGTCCCCAGAGGCGTGGGCACGTTTGGGTCTCGTTCGCTGCAGACAGCGGGCTCAGCGCTGTACCTGGCCAGTCACCAGCTCGTCGAGGTTGCTAGAGAGCTGATCTCTGAGAAGTGTCATGTCGATCGCGCTGTGGTTGAGCTTCGGGGCGACTCCTTTCACATCGCTGGACAGAATGACGTCTGGAGCTGGTCCGATGTGGCCGAAGCCTTCGGATCGAGTGGGCGGCTCTCGTGTGAAGTCGACTTCGACGGCACCGAGTCGACCTACCCCTTTGGCAGCCACGTGGCCGTCGTCGAAGTCGACTTGGAGACCGGGAAGGTGGACCTGGTACGCCACTTTGCCGTGGACGACTGCGGCATCATCGCGAATCCCCTGATCGTCGCCGGGCAGCAAATGGGTGGAATCGCCCAGGGTGTTGCGCAGGCTCTGTTCGAAGAAGTGACCTACGACGCGGTGGGCAACCCGCTGAGTGGGAATCTCATGGACTACGGGATTCCGTCGGCTGCTGATCTTCCTGCCTTCTCGGTGAGCAACACTGTCACGCCGAGCCCTCGCAATCCCCTAGGTGCCAAGGGGATCGGGGAGTCCGGGACGATCGGCGCGACGCCTGCGGTGCACAACGCGGTCATAGACGCCCTGGCCCCCCTAGGCGTGACGCACATCGACATGCCGCTCACCCCTCTCCGGGTGTGGACAGCGATTCAGGCCGCACGGGAAGCGTCGCCGACCGGCCCGCAGTCCGACCGCCGCCATTCCGACCCTCACAGCGATGAAAGGGAATTGTCATGACGACCATGGATGAGACCACGGCTGAGGTTGAAACCCGCAAGGGCGGGTATGAGGTGTGGAGTCCCCGCGTAGTCCCACCGATCGGGGTGGAGCTCGATGACGACCAGAAGCTTGCCATCGTCTTCCGGTGGTTGGCTCGCGAAGATTTCGCCGAAAACCTGATCGGTCACATCACCTGGCAGCGGCCTGGCGACTCCACCATGCTCGTGAACCCGTGGGGCTTGTGGTGGCATGAGATCAAGTCCTCTGACATCTGCGAGATCGACGAGAATGCCAATGTCGTCCGAGGCAAGTGGGACGTGACACCCGCGATCCACATCCACACCGAGCTCCACCGCCGCCGCCCCGACGCGCGCGTCGTCATCCACAACCACCCGTACTGGGTAAGCCTCTTGGCGTCAGTTGGGCGCCTGCCTGGCCTCATCCACCAGACGTCGAGCATGTTCGACGGTGACCTCAAGTTCGTCCAGGAGTACGGCGGCGAGGTCGACAGCGCCGAGCTCGGTGCCGAAGTCGCCGAGGCGATCGGGGACTCCAAGGTGACCTTCCTGGCCAGTCACGGCATCCTCATCACGGGAGAGACGCTCGAGGAGGCGACCTACCGGGCGGCAAGCATCGAACGTGCGTGCCGCATGGCGGTGCATGTCAGCCTGCTGCAGGCCGACGTTCTGCCGATGGCCGCCGGCCTCGTTGCTGGGATCAAGACCTCCTTGTTGGAGCGCGGGTCCGATGTCTACTTCGCCGGCATGGCGCGTCAGATGATCAAGTCCGAGCCGGAGGTGCTCCTGTGAGTACCGCGCCTTCGAATTCTGTGGGTGACTCGTGAAGCTCCGAAACAGCTTCGAGGTCCCGACCGACATCGACAGCGCCTGGGCTCGCCTGTCCGACTTCCCCACCGTCGCCGACGCATTGCCCGGGGCAAGCCTCGACTCGTTCACCGCGGACGAAGTGAAGGGGTCGGTCAAGGTCAAATTAGGACCCGTCGCCATGACCTTCCGGGGTGTGGCCGAGGTCCAGCTCGATCCTGAGAGCAAGGCCATGGTCATGCAGGGACGGGCCAAGGATGTGAGGGGAGGGGGTGGAGCGACCGTCGCGATCCGAGCCCAGCTCACCGACCTCGGGGCCAGTACGCGCGTCGACGTCGACACCGACCTCGATGTCACCGGAAAGGCTGCCCAGTTCGGACGAGGAGTCATGTCAGACGTCTCTTCGCGCATCCTCGCCCAGTTCGCTACCAACTTGGCTGCCTCCCTCCAGGAGCAGCCGATCAATGGCGTTTCGGGATCGACGGTTCCCGAGAGTCTCCAGGGCACAACTGACTCAAGCTCGCGAGCTCGTGGCGGCATCACAGAGCCGCATCGCGCATCGGAACCCCTCGATCTCGGCCCGATGACGCTGATGCCACTGGCCAGGCGCGTGGTTCCGGTCCTCGCCCTGGTCATCGTCCTAACTGTGGTGAAGCGACGTTGTCGGCGCAGGTGAGTCGACCCGCTTCTACTGGTCACGCCAGATGGCTTGGCAGCGCGATTCGCTGCACCCCTACGTCCATCCCACGAAAGCAGGTCACCGCATGAACCATGCAGCGCGGAGTCCACAGGTCGCGGTCTTCCGAACCTCGGACCAGCACGTCCGCCTCGGCATCGTTGAAGGTGAGATGTTGCACGAGCCCGGCGACGACGACCTGCCAGAACTCGTGAGGGCGATCTGCAGCCCAGGGGTCACCGCCCAAGACCCCGGCCATACTCACGCGCTGGGCTCGGTGGACCTCCTGGCCCCGGTCGCCCCTGGAAAGATCATCTGCGTTGGCCTCAACTATCGAGATCACGCAGAGGAGACCGGCCTGGACATTCCCGAACGTCCGCTGCTCTTCGCCAAGTTCCCCTCGGCTGTCACCGGGCCCCGCGCACCCATTCTCGTGCTGCCGGAGACGACCCAGCTCGATTACGAGGCTGAGCTCGGGATCGTCATCGGACGGCCCGGTAGGGACATCACCGAGCGTGACGCTCTCGAGCACGTGCTCGGAGCCGTGGCGGCCAACGACGTATCCGCGCGAGATGCTCAGTTCGCGGACGGACAGTGGGTGCGCGGCAAGTCCCTCGACTCCTTCGCCCCGTTCGGGCCCTGGCTGACCGTCACAGGCGATGAGCCCGATCTGGGCGAACTCGGGGTTCGCAGTTGGGTGAACGGAGAGCTGAGGCAGGAGTCCAACACCAGGCACTTGATCTTCGACGTACCCCGGTTGATCAGCTACATCTCTCGGTACTTCACCCTCAACACAGGTGATCTGATCCTCACGGGAACTCCTGGCGGAGTCGGTATGGGCTTCGACCCACCCAAGTACCTCTCGATCGGGGACGTCGTCGAGGTGGAGGTGGATGGTCTAGGTCGCCTCAGCAACACAGTTGTCGCCGCATCTGGCCCAGGAGCTCTAGCCGGCTCGAGCGTCGCCAGCTCGCCCGGCCGCGGGTAGGCCGCGTTGGCGAGGTGGACCGTTGGTCGATTGACCGACACAGTCATGTCATCGTCTGATCGAGTGAAGGGAAGCCGATGATTGCTCAGCAGACCGACCCCTCTACCAGGACCCTTGAGGGTCGGTCAGGTCGGACGCAAGCGTGGCCCTCGTACCTGGTCTCCGCCCCACATGGAGTCGTGGTGGACGGCGCCAGGTATCCAGAGGTGCCGTTCGGTGCGTGGCATGCTCGACGAGTCGGGTCGCTGCAGGCCGCATGTGGTAGATCCGCGGTCAACTGGCGGATCTTCTGGACCCTCGACCTCTCCGATTCGCGAGCTCAACCATGTGGGGAGTGCATCCGCGTCCTCCTCGCCGAACGGCATCTGATGCCGCCACAAGTTTCGCACCGGGCGCTTGATCATCTGGTGGACAAACTCGGCTGAAGCCTTAGGTCCCCTACTGCGCCAAGGGCCAGGTGGTGGAGACAGGCAAGCTGAGGTCCAGCCATCAACGATCGGCGGCGACCCGGTCGCGGGCAGGCGGGAACCGGTCGATGTAGGAGCTCACGATGGGCCCCTCCTCACCAGCATCGAGATCGGCCACCCGCTTGCTTTCGTAACGGCACATCGGCTCACCGAACGCCCTGTTCAGGGAAGACGGTCTGCCGGAATCTCAGATCGCGAGGACCAAATTGTGGCCACGCTGCCTCTGGAGGAACTCCGCGCCAATGCCTCGACCGTCATAGACAGCGTCGGCGCCATGGACGCGTACGCGCATGACCATTGCCTGACCGCTGACTTCGGCAACCCTGCCGTGGTAGTTCTTGCCCGCTCGGCCGACGAGGTGATGGCGACCATCAACTTCGCAGCCCGTCACCGTGTTCCGGTCGTCACTCGCGGTGCGGGGACCGGTCTCGCAGGTGGGGCCAATGCCATCGAGGGCTGCATCCTCCTCGACCTCAGTCGGATGAATCGAATCCTCGACATCGACCCGGTCGCGAGGACCGCTAGCGTCGAGCCGGGCGTCATCAACGGTGACCTCGATCGCGCCGCGCGACGACACGGTCTGCGTTACGTGCCCGATCCAGGAAGTCGCGCGATCAGCTCCATCGGCGGGAACCTTGCGACCAACGCTGGGGGCATGTGCTGCGCGAAGTACGGCGTCACCGGAGACCACGTCATGAGTGTCACCGCCGTCACAGGTGGTGGCGAGAGCATTCGGACCGGTGGGACAACGCGGAAGAACGTAGTAGGCCTCGACCTCACCCGACTGTTGGTGGGTTCTGAGGGGACGCTTGCGGTCTTCGTCGAGGCACTCGTTCGGCTTCACCCGATTCCCTCTACCGTCGCTACCCTCGCCGCGAACTTCGCCGACACCCGCTCGGCCGTCGACGCGGTCGCCGCTTGGACGGAAGTCGCCATTCCCGCCGCTGTGGAGCTGATGGACAGCACGACGGTCCGAGCGGTCAACCAGATGAAGCGCATGCAGCTGGACGAGTCGGCCGGCGCAGTCGTCCTGGCTCAGTTCGACGACCCGGACGCGACCCGCACAGCGGAGCTTTGTGAGTCGATCGCGATCGAGCACGGCGCTGAGACCTACTCGACCGACGACGCGGATGACGGCGAAGCAATGATGGCTGCGCGTCGAGCGGCCTACCCCGCCCTCGAGGCGCTCGGAACGACGTTGCTCGATGACGTCACCGTTGCGACCCACCGACTGCCTGACCTACTAGAGGCGATCCACGAGATCGCGAGCGAGACCGCTACGACCATTGGAACTTTCGGCCATCTCGCCGACGGAAACCTCCACCCAACGATCGTGTATGACCCGCAGGCGACAGGTGCCAAGGAGAGTGCCATCGAGGCGTTCCACCTGATCCTGGACGCTGCTCTCGCGCTCGACGGTTCGATCTCCGGTGAGCACGGGATAGGGAGTCTGAAGACAGGATTGGTTGCCCTGCAGGCTGGCGGGGTTGAGGTGGCGATCATGCACAAGATCAAGCAGGCGTTCGATCCCGAGGGCATCCTCAACCCAGGACGCGCCTACTGAGCTTCAAGAAGTCACGCAAGCCTGGCGGCACGGATATGTGCCTGATCCTGCATCCAGAAATGGGGCCAAGTCCGGCTGCAGAAATCGGTGCCTGCAGGACGGGCCATGTCGGCTACCGGTTCGGTAGACCCGGCGAGTGGCGGTGAGCGTCCCGTGGTGTGGTGGGGTTTGGGGTGGATCGGCGGGGCTCCGGGAGTAGAGGGGCCATCGGCGAGATCTTCGGTGTGAACGGCCAAGCACACATCGAAGAGGAGTCCACCGATGGCCCTACCCCAGTCTGCCCTGTCTGAGTTGCTCGAGGCGTTCCGTGCCGGTGATGGCGTGGATCTGATCCGTGACTCGGTCCGCGTCGCGTTGCAGGAGATGATCGAGCTCGAAGCCACCGAGCGGATCGGCGCCGCACCGTATGAGCGCACCCCGGAGCGTGCCGCCGAGCGCAACGGGCACCGTCCCCGGCTGCTCACGACGAAGGCCGGTGATGTCGAGCTGAGGATCCCCAAGCTCCGCAAGGGCTCGTTCTTCCCGGTCATCCTCGAACCCCGCCGCCGCATCGACCAGGCGCTGTACGCGGTGGTGATGGAGGCCTACGTCCACGGCGTCAGCACTCGCTCGGTCGATGATCTGGTCGAGGCGATGGGCGCCGATGCCGGGATCTCCAAGTCCGAGGTCTCCCGGATCTGCGCCGCGCTCGACGAGCAGGTTGGTGCGTTCCGCACCCGGACCCTGGAGCACACCGAGTTCCCCTACGTCTACCTCGACGCGACCTACCTCAACGTCCGCAACGCCACCGGCCAGGTGACCTCGATGGCCGTGGTCGTGGCGACCGGGATCGCCGCGGACGGCTCCCGGGAGGTCCTCGGCGTCGACGTCGGCGACAGCGAGGACGAGACGTTCTGGCGCGGCTTCCTCACCGCTCTGAAGCAGCGCGGCCTGCACGGGGTGCGACTGGTCATCAGCGATCAGCACGCCGGCCTCGTCAAGGCATTGAAGCGGTCCTTCCAGGGCGCCGGGCACCAGCGCTGCCGGGTGCACTTCGCCCGCAACCTCCTCGCCCACGTCCCCAAGTCGCACGGCGACATGGTCGCCGCGGTGTTCCGCACGATCTTCGCCCAACCCGACGCCGCCGCGGTCAGTGCGACCTGGGACGAGGTCCGCGACCAGCTCGCCAAGAGCTTCCCCAAGATCGGACCGCTGATGGACGACGCGAAGGCCGAGGTCACCGCCTTCACCGCGTTCCCGCGGGCGCACTGGCAGAAGATCTGGTCGACCAACCCCCTCGAGCGGGTCAACAAGGAGATCAAGCGCCGCTCACGGGTGGTCGGGATCTTCCCCAACCCCGCCGCCGTGATCCGGCTCGTCGGGGCTGTCCTGGCCGACATGCACGACGAGTGGCAAGCCGGCGATCGCCGCTATCCGGCGATCGCCGCTATCTCTCCGAAGGATCCATGGCGCTGCTCTACCCCGACAGCGATACTGGACCCATCGCCGCGATCGACAGCGGCGAGTAGGCACCGAGGATCACCTCAAAGCCCACCACTCAGCGGGGCGCCGCCGAGTGGCGAGACACCAGGGGCCACATGCTGAGGGCGCTGCGCCGGTGCCCAACCGATATGACGACCGGTCGCCTGCGCCGCCTCAGAACTCGTGCTAACGAGTTGCTAACCGGAGTGTGTGGATTCGTGTGGACTCCAACGAACTCCTATGAGCCAAAAGAGCAGACTTGCTCGGTAGTCGGGGTCCCCCGTGGACGGTTGTGAACGCAGCCAGACGGCGCGAGGCTAACTACGGATCAGAAGGTTTGGGGTTCGAATCCCTACAGGCGCGCAGCGTGAGCCGCAGGTCGTCGATCGACCTGCGGCTCCGTCGTTCCCAGGGCCTGGACGGCCGGTGGGGCGGGTACCGGCCCGGCATGCGGATCTTCTTCACCGGTGGCAGCGGCAAGGCCGGCAAGCACGTCGCGCCGTACCTCGCCGAGCTGGGCCACCAGGTCACCAACGCCGACCTGCGTCCGTTGGGGCATCCCGCGGTCGCCGACCTGCGGGTCGACCTCACCGACGCCGGGGACACCTACTCGGCGCTCGCCGGGCTGGCGACCTTCGACGAGCTCGACCTGGCCGAGAAGCCGGCGTACGACGCGGTGGTGCACTTCGCAGCTGTGCCGGCGATCCTGCTCACCTCGGACGCCACGACGTACGCGACGAACGTGCTGAGCACCTACAACGTGCTCGAGGCGGCGACCAGGCTGGGGGTGCGCAAGATCGTGTTCGCCTCCTCGGAGACGACGTACGGCGTCTGCTTCGCCCAAGGCGAGCGACGACCCCTCTACGTGCCGGTCGACGAGGAGCACCCCACCGTCCCCGAGGACTCCTACGCGATGTCGAAGGTCGCGGGCGAGGTGACCGCGCGCTCGTTCCAGGCCCGGACCGGTGCGGACGTCTACGGCCTGCGCATCAACAACGTCATCGAGCCGCACGAGTACGCCGAGCTGTTCCCGCCGTTCCTCGCCGACCCGGCGTTGCGGCGGCGCAACCTGTTCGCCTACATCGACGTGCGCGACCTCGGCCGGATGGTGCAGTGCTGCCTGGAGACCGACGGGCTCGGGTTCGAGGTCCTCAACGTGGCCAACGCCGACATGTCCGTCGCCGCGACCACCGAGGAGGTCCGCGACCGCTTCTACCCCGGGGTCGAGGTGCGTCGGGAGATGGGCCGTGACGAGACGTTCTACGCCATCGACAAGGCGCGCCGGCTGGTGGGCTTCGAGCCGCAGCACTCGTGGCGCGACGTGCTCGCCGATCCGCGCTGACCCGCGGCGGGAGCACGGCTCACGGCCGGTCGGGCCGGATCCCGCCGTAGATCCCGCGACGCACGATCCACGGCAGCAGGACGGTGTCGACCGACCATGCGGGGAAGCGGAAGACGCCACCTCGCGGCGTGAAGACCTCCAGGCCGTTGGGCTGGAAGCCCAGCACCGAGCCCCACCGGCGCCGCGCCGGCCGGAACGACCGCAGCGGCCGGCCGGCCAGGTGGGCCCGGACGTTGCGGGCCAGGAGCTTGTCGGCGCGGTTGCGGGCCGACGAGCGGAGCGGGTCGGTGGCGGCGACGTCCCCGATCGCGAACACCCCGTGCTGCCCGGTCACCCGGAGGTCGGGACCGACCCGTACGAAGCCGCGCTCGTCGAGCAGGTCGACGGGCAGCCAGCCGGTGTTGGGCCGGACCCGGCCGATCGCCCAGACCGTCGCGTCGGCCTCCGCCGGTGGTTGCCCGGTCGTCCACAGGACCGGGCCGTCGGTGATCCGGTCGCAGTCGAAGCCGTCGGGCACCTCGGCCCGGTGGCCGGGGTGCAGGCCGACGCCGCGCTCACGCAGCCGCTGCTCGACGCGGCGCCAGATGCCCCGGTGGTGCTGCGGCAGCGGTCGCTCGCCGGGGTAGTAGAGGTCGACCCGCTTGTCGGGCCACGTGGAGGCCAGGTTGGCCGCGGTGTTGACCGCCGCCGCGCCACCGCCGACGACGGTGACCGAGCCGGAGGCGGCGAGCCGTTCGTGGGCGGCCCGGATCTCGGCGTCGACCTCCGCGGCGGACTGCAGGTCGGGCCGGCGCCAGAAGCCGTTGGTCACGCCGGTGGAGATGACGAGCACGTCGTACGGCTCCTGCGTCGGTGTGCCGTCGGCGAGCGTCACGTGCACCACCCGGTCGTGCAGGTCGGCACCGGTGAGGGTGCCGTGCACGACCCGCGCGCGGGCCAGCCGGCGGTAGCGCTCGAAACCCACCCGGTAGTCGCGGGCCCAGGTCTCGGGGCGGGTCAGCCGCAGGCCGAGCTCCTGGCCGCTGACCAGCGCCGGCTTGGTGGAGATGCCGACGACCTCGAGGTGCGGCGCGAGGTGCAGCGCGGTGAGCAGCCCGGTGTCGCCGAGCCCCGCGACGACGACGCGGGCCCGGCTCCCGCTCACGCGGCCCTCCGCCGCGGGGGCCGGGGGAGCAGGCGCGGGACCCGGTCGATCACGTCCTGGTAGCCCGGCCGCCGCTCGAGGCTGCGCTCCTCCATCATCGGGATGCTCGCGCCCAGGAACATCGCGACCATGCAGACCACCCCGACGAACAGCCACCAGGCATCCGTCGGGACGGTGGACACCCCGAAGAGCGCGAGCGCGAGCCAGAAGCCGATCTCGCCGAGGTAGTTGGGGTGTCGCGACCAGCCCCACAGCCCCTGGTCCATGACCTGCCCGGGCTGCCGGTCCCGCACGAACCGGTGCATCTGCGTGTCGGCGACGAGCTCGAGGGTCACCGCACCGATGCCCAGGGCGAACGCCACCACGTCGAGCCAGCCGAGGTCGCGACCGGCGACGGTGACGGCGACGTACACGGGCAGCATCCCCAGGAAGACCTGCAGGGTCGGGAAGAGGTGGATGCCGAAGAGGTCCGCGAGCAGCTCCGCGCGGCCGGCCTTCTCGCGGAGGATCGGGTAGCGCCAGTCCTCGTGCGCCAGCCCGGGCCAGCCGTGCACCCAGTTGGCGGTCAGGCGTACCGCCCAGACCACGACCACCGTCGTCACCAGCCAGGGCCGGACGTCGTCGGCACCGAGCGGACCGGCGGCCCACCAGTAGACCGCGAGGAGCGGGGGCACGACGCTCCAGTAGGCGTCGTAGAAGCTCGAGTTGTGGTGGTAGCGGCTGAACCCGAAGACCACCAGCGTCGCCAGCAGGTCGGCCACGAGCGCGTCGAGCCACAGGGCGAGGTCGGGTCCCCACAGCAGCCAGGCGGCCGCGACGGCCAGGGCGACGGCGTACGCCAGGCAGATGTGGGCGAGGGACGCCGCCTTGCTCATGACGAGGAAACCTAGTGACTCGGTCGGGTCCTGGAGGCGGAACGCGGCGGAACGGTCGTGCGGGGGTCGCCTCGCTGGTCGCAGCTTCATCACGGGATGCAGGTGAACCTGCACTTCCCACGGTGGGCAGGACGTGGGAGGTGCGGTCTCACCGACAGACCGTGGTGAACCTGTGACGGTTGAGGCGACGGCGCCGGCGCCGGCGACCGCGACAGCATCGGCGACGGCGACAGCGGCAGGACCGGTGGGGCGCCGAGGGCGGATGTCACGTCAGGGTGTGCGCGCGGGAGATCTTGACCAACGACCGGGCGGTCAGCCCCGGTCGCTCCTGCTCGAGCCGGGACGCGAGGGCGAGGAGGACCTCGGCGGTCGTGAGTGCGTCGCCGAGCGCGTGGTGGGTGCTGTGGGGGCAGACGTGGAGCACCTCGGCCGACCACTCGAGGTCGGGCTCGTGCCCCGTGCCGCTGGGTGCGACCCCGGTCGCCCGGAGCAGCGCGGCCGTGTCGACGACCGCCGGCCGCCACCGGCGGCCCGCCAGGCGCACCGGCTCGCGGAGGATGGCGCGCTCGATCCAGGCGGCGTGGGCGACGAGCACGCGACCATCGAGCTCGGACACGATCCGGTCGGCGACGTCGGCGAGCGGCGGTGCCGCCTCGAGGTCCTCGTGGCGGAGGCCGTGCACGGTCATCGCGTCGACACCGATCCGCCGGTCCGGCCGGACGTCGACGGTGACCCGGCTGCCGAACACGAGGCGACCGGCGCGCACGACCACGCTGCCGAAGGAGACGAGGGTGTCGCGGCGCAGGTCGAGACCCGTCGTCTCGACGTCGACCACGCAGTAGTCGACGTCGCGCCACGGGACGTCGAGGTCGGGCACGCGGAGCGGCGGTCGCACGAACGCGGTCACGGTGCCAGCCGGTCGGACCAGGAGCCGGCGAGGTCCTCCTGGACGGCGGCGATGGTGCGGAACGTCTCGCGCAGGTGCCGGCGGGTGAGGGTGTCGAGCTCGCGCGGGTTGACGTACGTCGAGGCCGTGGTCCCGGCCGCGATCGCGGCGAGGTCGCGCTCGAGCAGCAGCTCGTAGGTCTGCTCGAACGCCGCCGTCAGCGTCTCCGCCTCGTCGCGTGAGAGGAGGCCGGCCGCCTCACCTCGCCTCAGACGGTCGACCGTGCCCCCACGCGTGTCACCGGTGACGACGGCGACCCAGCGCCCGATCGCGGCGACCGGCAGCAGCCCCCCGCGCTTGAGGTCGAGCTCGCCCCGGTGCCGGCCGCGGTGGTCGACGACGAAGTCGCGGACGAACCCGCTGGGCGGCTTCACGGCGGTCGACTCGCGGACGTAGAGACTCAGGAAGTCGCGCGTGCGTCGACGCACCCGTAGTGCGTCGGTGACGGTCCGGCCCAGGGCCACCTCGGTGAGCGGACGGCTGTCGATGACGATCGAGGCCAGCAGCAGCGCCTGGTTGGCCGTCGGGTCGCCCAGCCACCGCGACACCGCTGCGGACCATCGCTCGCGGGAGCGGGCGAAGAGCGGGTTGACGGCGTTGGCGCCGTTGGGACAGCGGGCGAAGCCGCACGACTCCAGGTCGGCGAGCAGAGCCTCGGCCCGCTCGAGGTACGCCGCCTCGTCGGCGTCGTCGAGGTCGTCGGGCCAGACCAGCGCGGTGTCGACGTCCGAGGTCGGGAGCGGCTCGCGGCGCGCGAGCGACCCCAGCACGATCAGCGACGGGGGCCGCGCGACCTCGTCGAGGCCGTGCAGCGAGACGAGCTTGCGCAGGATGCTGTCCACGATCGCGGCCTGCAGGCCGCCGACCTGCAGTGCCGGGACTCCGTTGGCGCCGAGCTCGACCAGCGTGGGTCGCACCAGCGCCGTCGCCGCCCGCAGCTCCTCGATGTCCCCGGCTGCCTCGATCTGGGAGCGGACGAGCAGCGGGTTGCGGATGTCGGCGGACGCGAAGTCGACCGCGCGCAGGATCCCGGCAGGCGTGCCGTCGCGGTCGAGGACCACGAGGTGGTGGACCCCGCGGTCGATCATCCGCGAGAACGCCGCGGCCTGGGAGAACTCCTCGCTGACCGTGAGTGCCGGGAAGGTCGCCAGCTCCGCGACCGGATCGGCGGGAGACACCTCACCGGTCGCCACCCGCCGGCGGAAGTCGTGGTCGGTCACGATCCCCCAGCCGTCGCCCCGGCGCACCAGCGCCCCCGAGTGGCCCGCGTCGGTGATCCGCTGCGCCACGACGGCGACCGGCTCGTCGTACGCCGCCCACACGACCGGCCGCATCAGCGACCGTGCCGACCGGGGTGCCTCGTCCAGGGCGCCGCTGCCGGCGAGCCGCTGGCGGCTGATCATCGTGCCGTAGTGGGAGAAGTGCAGCCGGCCGGGCTCCTCGACGACCTGCCGCGGGTCCGGCAGACGCAGGCACAGGCAGTCCTCGAGCGCGCGGACCGAGAGCGCGGGCGCCAGCCCGGTCAGCACCGAGATGTGGCCGAACGTGTCGCCGGGACCGAGGTGGTCGACGACCCGGCCGCGGTCGATCACCTCGACGGCACCGCTGCGCACCACCCACATGTGGTCCAGCGGCGCCTGGTCGGCCTGCACGATCGTCGAGCCGGCCGCGAAGTACTCGACCTCCAGGGCCTCGACCAGCCGCCGCAGGTCGTCGGACCCCAGGGAGTCGTACGGCGGCTGGCTGCCGAGGAAGTCGGCGTACTCCTTCATGGCGGCCATCGTGCCGGTTCCCGGGCGCCGTCGGCAGGCGAGTGCCGATAGCCCGATCGGCCTATTGCCCGGCGATCGCGGGCTCGCCATGCTGCCTCGGGGGGTGGGGCCCGCGGGGCACGCCCGGGAAGGGCGGGCTGATGCGACGAGCGGCGGCGGTGCTGGCGGTCCTCGCCACGACGGTGGCAGGTCTCGTGACGACCGGTGGTCCGGCCGGAGCGAGGCCCGGGGACCGGGGTGGTTCCGCGGCGCGTCGGGCGCCGGACGGGTACGACGCCCTGGCGGCCGCCCCGGCCCGCCGACCGTCGACGCCGGCCCAGCGGGCCGCGTTGCGCGCCGCCACCCGGCCCGGCACGACCCCCCAGGTCCAGGCGCAGCTCGGGGTGCCGACCACCCTCTTCGCCCGCCGCTCCGGTCCGGTGCCCTCGGGCAGCACGCCCGCCGAGGCGGCGCGTCTCCACCTGGCCCGGCTGGCCGACGTCTACGGCCTCTCCCGCTCCGACATCGCGCGCACCCCGGTGCTGGGTGTGCACGACCTCGGGCACGGCCCGGTGGTCGTGCAGCTGGGGCAGCAGGTCGACGGCGTGCCGGTGATCGGTGAGCGGCTCGCCGTCGTGATGACGCAGTCCCTGCGCCTGGTCGGGCTGACCGGCTACCTGGTGCCGCCGCACGTCGTGGTCGGCAGACGGTCGCTCGGGGCAGCCGACGCGGTCGCGGCGGCGTACCGCGACCTGACCGGACGGACGACCGCCCCGCGGCCGGTCGCCGGCCTGGCGGGCCACGACCGCTTCGTCGGGCCCGGCCTGACCGCACCCGCGCTGGCCCGCCCGGTGCTCTACCGCCTCCCGGCCGGCCTCGTCAGCGCCTACGACGTCGTCGTCCGGGCCCGGTCGGGCGGCGAGGACCTCGGGTACCGCTACGTCGTCGGCGCCGCCGACGGCCGGGTGCTCCAGCGGGCGGACCTGGTGGCCGAGGACAACACCGACGTCACCTACCGGGTCTGGACCGCGGGGAGCGACGGGCGGCCCTACCCGCCGCAGGGCCCGACGTGGGTGCCCGACCCGAGCGGTCAGCCGGACGGCCAGCAGCCCGACTTCGGGTCGCCGTCGCTGGTCCACGGGCCGGTGACCGGGGATCCGTGGCTCGCGTCCGACGCCTCGACGTCGCAGGGCAACAACGTCGACGCCTACACCGACGTGAGCCAGCCCGACGGCTTCACCCCGGCGAGCTCCGACACCCGCGCCTCGATGACGTCGGCGGGCTCCTTCGACCGGGTCTACGACCTGGGCCAGGACCCCCAGGCGAGCAACGCCCAGGCCCAGGCGGCGGTCACCCAGCTCTTCTACGACGTCAACTACCTGCACGACTGGTTCTACGGAGCCGGGTTCGACGAGGCGGCGGGCAACGCGCAGGAGTCGAACTACGGGCGCGGCGGCCTCGGCGGTGACCCGATCGACGCCGAGGACCAGGACTACTCCGGTGTGAACAACGCGAATATGTACACGCCTCCCGACGGCGAGAGCCCCCGGATGCAGATGTACCGCTGGTCCGGGCCGTCGAACGCCGGCCTGACGCTGACGCCTGGCGGTGCCCGGACGGTCGGCCTGGCCGACTTCGGCGCCCAGTCGTTCGACGTCACCGCGCCGCTCGTCGCCCTCACCGACCTCGGGGGCACCAGTGCGACCGACGGGTGCGAGTCCGCGGTCACCGACGTGGGCAACAAGATCGCGGTCGTCGACCGCGGCAACTGCTCCTTCCAGACCAAGTCGGTGAACGCCCAGGCCGCCGGCGCGGTTGGCCTGGTGGTCATCAACTCCGTGTCGGGCGGTCCGAACGCGATGGGGTGCTCGGGTGCGTGCCCGGGTTCGCTCACGATCGGGACCGTGTCGATCTCGCAGGCAGACGGGGCGGCGCTCCGGTCGGACCTCGGCTCGAAGACCGTGACCGGGCACCTGGTGCGGGTCACGGCGACGGCCCGCGACGGAGCGCTGGACGCGACCGTCGTCTCCCACGAGTGGGGGCACTACCTCAGCTTCCGCCTGGTGCCCGCGATCAGCCTCCCGCAGCCGGCCGCCCTCAGCGAGGGCTGGGGCGACTTCGTCTCGCTGCTGCTCATGGTCCAGCCCGAGGACCTCGCCCACCTCGACGGGGCGTTCCCCACCGGGGCCTTCGCGTCGGCGCTGTTCAGCCATCCTGACGAGTACTACTTCGGCATCCGCCGGGTGCCCTACTCCACGGACCTCGCCAAGGACGCCTTCACGTTCCGCGACATCACCGACGGCCAGGCGCTCCCGGACGTCCCGATGAACGTCAACGGCGGCGCCAACTCCGAGGTCCACAACGCCGGCGAGATCTGGGCGACCATGCTGTGGGAGTGCTACGCGGCGCTGCTCGGCGACGCCACCGGGGACGCGCCCCGGCTCAGCTTCGAGCAGGCGCAGACCCGGATGAAGGAGTACCTCGTCGCCGCCCTGAGGGCGACCCCGGCCGACCCGACCTACCTGGAGGCGCGCGACGCCCTGCTCATGGTCGCCGCGGCCTCCGACCACACCGACTTCGAGCTGTTCGCGAGCGCCTTCGCCAAGCGGGGCGCCGGCAACGGGGCGGTCGCGCCCGCCCGCGACAGTGACGACTTCTCGGGCGTCGTCGAGTCCGACGAGTCCGACTTCGAGGCGCCCGACCAGCCGACCGTCACCGCCCTGCCCCGGTTCACCGCGGCCCCGAGCATGGTCGTCCACTTCTCCGCGACCGACGCCGGCTCGGGGGTCGCGACCTACGCCGTCCAGCAACGTCAGGCCACGTGGACCGCGGCCGGTCTCCCGGTCGACTGGACCGACGTCGCGACGACCGCCACGCCGTCGTACACCGCCGGCCTGGCCCGCGGCACCACCGCCTGCTTCCGCGTCGTCGCCACCGACGTCGCCGGCAACACCGGCGTCGCGTCCGCGCAGCGCTGCACCTCCCGGCTGGTCGACGACACCTCGCTGAAGCGGTCGAGCGGGTGGCGGACCGTCCGGGGCAAGGCGTACGACGGCGGCAGCGCCTCGACGACCACCCAGCGCAGCCGCAGCCTGACCCTCGGCAACGTGCACGAGAGCGCGCTCGCCCTGCGAGCCACCACGTGCCGCACCTGCGGCTCGGTGACCGTCTACCTCGGCAGCCGCAAGCTGCGCACCGTCTCGCTGGTGTCCTCGGCGACCCGCCCGGCGGTCCTGCTGACGGTGCCGCTGTCGAGCCCGGTGAGCGGGACGCTGCGCATCGTCACGACCTCCGCCAAGCCCGTCACCGTCGACGGCGTCGGGGTCAGCCAGGGGTAGGACCGTCGTCCGGCGCGGCGGTCCTCCGCCCGCGTGCGGCGGCATCGGGTCGGGAGTCTCGGAGGGGGATGCCGGTGGTCGTGGTCTTCGTGGGCGTCGCCCTGCTCGCCGTCCTGCTCGGGCTGGTGCTGGGCCGGGTCGTGCGTCGGCAGAACCGGATGGGCCCGGTCGACGGTGCGGGCCGGGAGTGGATCAACGTCGAGGACGTCACCGGTCCGGCGATCACCCTCGCGGCGCTGCTGCTGGCCTTCATGCTCGTGCAGACGTACTCGTCCTTCCAGCGGGCGGAGGAGCACGCGGCGACCGAGGCGGCGACCGTGCTCACCGAGCACCAGTCGACCGACCTGCTCGCCGAGCCCCAGCGCAGCGCGGTCCGCGGCGACCTGGTCTGCTACGCCCGCGCGGTCGTCGCCCTCGAGTGGCCGGCGATGGCCGACGGTGGGTCCGACGAGTCGACGACGTACTGGGAGGAGCAGGTGCGCGCCCAGCTCGCGGCCGCCGCGGACCAGGACACGGCCCGCCTGAGCGTGTCCGGCCTGGTCGACCTGGAGGCCGCGCGGTCGACCAGCCGGCGGGAGCGGATCGCCGAGGTGGAGCCGGCCGTCCCGGGAGCGCTCAGCTGGCTGATCGAGCTGACCGCGCTCTCGGCGCTGGTGCTGATGGGCGTCTTCACCTGGCACCTGCGGCCCCTCGTGCGCGGCATCCTGGTCGGCACCGTCGTGGTGCTCGTGGTGATGGTCGTGGTCGGCGTTCGTGAGCTCGACACGCCGTTCTCCGGCTTCGTGGCCCTCGAGCCGTCGGCCATGCGCGCGACCCTCGCCGAGATCGACGCACCTGCGGCGCCCCTGCCCTGCGATCCGACCGGTGTGCCGGTCCCGGCGTGACCTCGCACACCCTCCGGCGGGACTTCAGTCCCTACCCCAGCGCTTCTGATCGCTGCGATCTTGGGTACGGTGCCAACACCGGTCTAGCGGAGCAAAGGATGTGCCGTTCATGGTCGACGTGGAGAAGGTCCTCGACGAAGCAGGGCTGAAGAACGAGTTCGTGCGCGAGTACGTCGCTCACTGGGCCGAGATCACCGGTGCAGACCGGGTCGAGGTCGTCAGTGCCGCCGACGACGCACGGCTGCTGAAGGAGGCGGTCGACGCGGGCGAGCTCGAGCCTGCCGGCGACGGCCTCTACTACTCCCGCAGCTACTACAAGGACACGGCGCGCTCGGAGGAGCGCACCATCGTGGCCACGAACAACCCGGCCGACAAGGGCGTCTACAACAACTGGCGTCCGGCGTCGGAGATGAAGCCGATGCTCGTCGAGCGGATGACCGGCGCCAGCAAGGGGAAGACGATGTACGTCATCCCCTACCTCATGTCGCCTCCCGGCTCGCCGCTCGAGGCGTACGCCGCCGGCGTGGAGCTGACCGACAGCCGCACCGTCGTGCTGCACATGATCCGGATGGCCCGCGTCGGCGCCCAGTACGTCGACAACCTGGCCGACCCCAACCACTTCGTGCGCGCCGTCCACGTGACCGGCGACCTCGAGAACCTCGGCCAGGGCACCCCGGACGACCAGCGCTACTTCGTGACCGTCGCCGACGAGCGCACGATCCTGCACTTCGGCTCGTCCTACGGCGGCAACGCCCTCCTCGGCAAGATCGCCCACGGCCTGCGCCAGGCCTGCTACGACGGCTGGGCCTCCAAGGCGTTCCTGGCCGAGCAGTTCATGCTGCTCGGCATCACCGACAAGGTGACGGGCGAGAAGTACAACATCTGCGGCGGCTTCCCGAGCGCCTCGGGCAAGACCAACCTCGCGATGACGCTCGCGCCGGACGCCCTCGGCGACCGCTACGTGGTCGAGTTCTACGGTGACGACATCGCCTGGCTGTGGGTCAATCCCGACGACGGCAAGGTCTACGGGATGAACCCCGAGTTCGGGGTGTTCGGCGTCGCCAAGGACACCAACGAGAAGACCAACCCGACCGCGCTCGACGCGATCCAGCCCGGCAGCGGCGCGCTGTTCACCAACGTCGCCTACAACGCCGACACCCACGAGGTCTGGTGGGAGGGCAAGACCAAGGAGCCCCCGGCCGACGTCACCGGCTGGCGGGACTGGAAGGGCAACCTGATCTCCGAGCGCGAGCCCGGCGACGACTCCCCGTGGGCGCACCCGAACAGCCGCTTCACGACGACCCTGGCCAACGTCCCCAACGTGGCGAAGGACTTCGAGGACCCGGCGGGCGTGCGGATCGACGCGATCATCTTCGGCGGCCGCACCAGCGACCGCGAGCCGCTGGTCCGCGGGATCAAGGACCTGGCCGAGGGCGTCTACGACGGTCTCACGCTCGGCGCCGAGGCGACCTTCGCCGCCGAGGGCGTCGACGGGCAGCTGCGCTACGACCCGATGTCGATGCGGCCGTTCATGGCGTACGGCGAGGGCGACTACGCCCGTCACTGGATCGACGTCATCGGCGCCGCGACCGAGCAGCCGATCTTCGCGCACGTCAACTGGTTCCAGCGCGACCCCGACGACGGCCACTTCCGCTGGCCCGGCTACCGCGAGAACCTGCGGGCGCTGCTGTGGCTGATCGACCTGAAGAACGGCAAGGTCTCCGGCCGCGAGACGCCGGTCGGCATCCTGCCCACCCGGGACGAGCTGCACCTGGAGGGCCTCGAGATCAGCGACGAGGACCTCGACGTGCTGCTCACCATCGACGTCGAGCGCTGGCGCCAGGAGATGGGCTTCCGCGAGGCGCACCTCAAGCAGTTCGACCGGCTCCCCGAGGAGATCTGGGAGGCGCACCGCCGGGTCGCCGAGGCCCTGGAGGCCGAGGAGGCCTGAGGCCGCCTTTGTCGCTGTAACGCGGGGTTATGGTCGCTGGACGTGCCGGATGCGGCGTGTGCAGCGACCATAACCCCGCGTTACAGCGTTCGGCTCGCCCGCGACTCCGGTGCGCCTAGGCTGGGCCGCATGAAGACCAGGCTGACCTGCCCGTGCGGCGAGGTGATCCGCGCGCAGGACGAGGACGAGCTCGTCGAGCTGACCCAGGCGCACCTCGCCGCCGAGCACCCGGGGATGGAGTACGGCCGCGACCAGATCCTCTTCATCGCCACCTGACCGGCCGCGGCCGGGACGTCGAGCCACGACAAACGGCCCCTGAGCGGCGCGCTCGGGGGCCGTTTCGGGTGTCTCGACGACGAAGGTGTCAGGTCTCCATGGCCTCCGGCAGGCTGACCGCGCCCGGCTCCTCGCCGAGCAGGAAGGCGTAGCTGAAGCCCGCGACCAGGCCGCCGACGACCGGCGCCAGGATGAACAGCCACAGCTGCGCGATCGCGTCCGACCCGGCGAACAGCCCCACGCCGATCGAGCGGGCCGGGTTCACCGAGGTGTTGGTGACCGGGATGCTGATCAGGTGGATCAGGGTGAGGGAGAGGCCGATGGCCAGCGGCGCGAGGCCCTTGGGCGCCCGGCTGTCGGTCGCCCCGAGGATGACCCAGAGGAAGACCGCGGTGAGCAGCACCTCGATCACCAGGCAGGCGAGCAGGCTGTAGCCCATCGGTGAGCGGTCGCCGTACCCGTTGGAGGCGAAGCCGCTGTCGACGGCCGAGAACCCCTCCAGCCCGTTGGCCACCAGCAGGAGCACGGCGCCCGCGCCGATCGCGGCGACGAGCTGGGTGACGATGTACGCCGGGGTGTCCTTCCAGGCGAACCGTCCGCAGGCGGCGGCGCCCAGCGTCACGGCCGGGTTGAAGTGTCCGCCGGAGATGTGACCCACGGCGTAGGCCATCACGAGCACGGTCAGGCCGAAGGCCAGGGCGACGCCGAGCCAGCCGACGCCGACCGAGTCCGAGTTCGCGGTCGCCATCACCGCCGTTCCGCACCCGCCGAAGACGAGCACGAACGTGCCGAGGAACTCGGCGGCGAGTCTCTTGCTGGTGGGGGGAGTGGCAGCCATGCCTGTACCTCCTGTGTTCCGCGGCCCGGTCGGCCGACCCACGACTCAGTGTGGCGGTGGGCAGGCCGGAGGTGGGGGACGTCGCGCGCCGCCCGTGTCGTCGGTCCGGTCAGGCAGGCGGTGCCGCGGTGCTGGCCCGGACGACCAGCGAGGTCTCGAGCAGCACCGGCCCCGGGTGGGCGTCGGCGAGCACCTCGGTGATCGCGGCGACCGCGGCCCGGCCCTTGGCGCCGACGTCCTGGTGGACGGTCGTCAGGGGCGGCCGGCTGCCGGCGGCCAGGACGCTGTCGTCGAAGCCGACCACCGAGAGATCCTCGGGCACTCCCAGGCCGAGCGACTCGGCGGCACGCACGGTGGCCAGCGCGAACGCGTCGGAGAAGCAGACGACGCCGGTCGGCCGGTCGGGCCGGTCGAGCAACGAGCGGGCGACGTCGTACGCCGCCTCGGGCGGGCTGTAGGGCGTCGCGACCACGAGCGGGTCGATGCCCGCGGGCTCGAGGGCGTCGCGCCAGCCGAGCATCCGCTCGCGGGCCGGGTAGTTGCCCTGGTCGGGGTCGGCGTCCAGCGTCACGATCCCGACGCGCCGGTGGCCGAGGTCCACGAGGTGCTGCGCGGCCAGCCGGGCACCGCCACGGTCGTCGACGTTGACCGACGCGACGCCGTCGATGGCGTTGTGGTCCACCACCACCAGCGGGACCCGGCGCCGCTCGAGCCAGGCGATGTCGGGCGAGGTCGGGTCGCAGACGTAGACCAGCGCGCCGTCGACCGCGACGTCGCGCGCGGGCACGAACCGTTCGTCCGAGGCGGCCGGCAGCAGGGTGAGCGCCAGGCCGCGCTCGGCGAGTGCGTCGGACACCGACGCCAAGAAGGCGGCCGAGACGGCGTCCTCGAACGCCTCGCTGAGGCTGCCCTTGATGAGCAGCCCGACGGAGCCGGTGCGACCCCGGGCGAGCGCCCGGGCCGCGGGGTCGGGTCCGACGTACCCGAGCTCGTCGGCGGTCGAGAGGATCCGCTCGCGGAGCTCGGCAGAGAGCTGGTCGGGTCGCGAGAAGGCGTTGGACACCGTCATCCGGCTGACGCCGACGCGGTCCGCGATCGACTGGAGGGTCACCTTGGCCATGGGTAGCCCAGGATAGGCCGGTCCCGGGCCCGCGACCTCGGTGATCACGCGGGGGCGCGGTCAGGCGCGGTGCGGCGTCCGGGCGGGGCGCGGCTCGAGCCACCGCGCGACGGCGTGGAGGGCGGCGGCCGAGCGCTCCCGAGTCACTGCCAGGCGCGGAGCGCGCGGCGCGGGGTCGGGGACGACGGGTGCGTCGGGCCGGGCACTGCCCGCGGTGGCGCGGGCGGCGCCGACGGCGAGGACGGCGGCGACGGGGTCGTAGGACATCGGGTCTCCTGAGGGTGGGTACTTGACCGGTACAGTACGCCTCATGTCTGTACCGGTCAAGTACCGGGAGCGCGCGGGACTTGTCGGCGTAAGCCATCGCTTGTCGGCCGAAGCTTTGGCCGACAAGCGATGGTTTACCCGGTCGACCGGGTAAACCGGCAGGCGGCCGGTCTCAGCAGCGACCCCCACGGCCGCAGCCCACCGGGGCGACCGAGGGCACGTGCGTGATCGGGTCCCAGGTGAAGACGTAGCTCCGGCCGCCGTCCGGCACGGTGAGCGTGGCTCCGTCGGCACCTGGAGCGCCGCCGGCGCCGTAGTTGACCGCCCACGAGTCGTCGATCGCGACCTTCCACTGGTAGGTCCCCGCCGGCACCGCGAAGGTGCCGTGCCACAGGCCGTCCCCGGTGTCGAAGGTCAGGTGCGTCGCGGCGCATCCGGGCATCCAGTCGTCGGGGCACCCGAGCTCGGACTGCAGGTTGCCGGCGACGGTCACCGAGTCGACCGTCGGCTGCGGGGCGGCCACGGTCCGGGTGACCGCGTCGCTGACGACGCTGCGCGGGGCACCCGGCTCCTGCAGGATCGCGCGGTAGGAGACCGGGGTGCCGCGCTCGAGGTCGGAGACGTCGTCGGTCAGGGTGTAGACCGGCGCGGAGCGGTCCGTGCCCAGCTCCTGCCACCGCCCGTCGCCGACCCGGCGCTGGAACGTCACCTGCTGCAGCGGGCGCTCCGGGTCCACCGTCGCGGTCACCGTGACGGGGTAGACGTCGCTCACGGTCGTCGGTGAGGTGATCTCCACGCGGTCCAGCGGCACGGAGGTCGTCCGCACCCCGGACGCGCGCCGGTGCCCGGAGTCGTCCAGGACCGCCGCGCGGTAGGAGACCCGCGACCCGGGGTGCAGGCCGTCGCTCGTCGTGTCGTCGAAGACCTGGTAGGGCCGCGAGTCGTCCACGCCGATCGTGCGCCACGCCCCACCGTCGGACCGGCGTTGGAAGGTGACCTCCGCGAACGACCGCCCGCCGACCTGCGCCTGCACGTGCATGCGGCCGTGGGAGACGGTGGCGGGTCGCGGGTCCAGCAACCGGATGGCCGGAGCGTGCCGGGTGGGCGTCATCCGCCCGGTCGAGCGGTAGACGACCGCGCCGAGACCGGGGACCCGGACGTCGAGGCGCCGGTCGGCGCCGGTCCGGCGCACGTCCGGCCCGGTGCCCCAGATCCGCCGGAACGAGCCCCGCTCGACGTACGTCGGCACGCTGGCCGACGCCGCCTGCTCGCTGTTGTTGAGCGCCACGACGTACTCGCGGTGGCGCTCGCGGTCGATGCGGGAGAAGGCGAACACGCCGGGGCCCTTGGAAGCGAAGCGGACCTGCTCGGCGCCATCGCGCAGCGCCGGGTTCCTCGTCGTGAGCGCCGCGAGGCGCCCGATCGTGCGGTAGAGCGGGTGGCTGGTGACGAAGTTGTCGTCGGCGCCGGTGCGGTCGGTGCCGATCTGGTCGTCGGCCTGGTACTCGGGCACCTGGCTGGCGAACATCGTCTGCCGGGCCAGCTGGTCACCGCCGGCGCCCGTGAAGCCCTGCTCGTCGCCGTAGTAGACGACCGGCTGGCCGCGCGAGAGGTAGAGCAGGGTGTGCGCGAGCTCGTCGCGGGCGAGCAGCTCGTCGTCGTCCGCGCCCGGGTTGTCGGCCTTCAGGAAGGAGCCGATCCGGCCCATGTCGTGGTTGCCGAGGAAGGTGGGCAGTTCGTAGACGTTCGAGTCGCGGTCGGTGTACCAGTCGTCGTTCTCGAAGAAGGTCGCGAGGTCCTTGTTGCCCGTGCCCTTGCTCGCGAAGCCGCGGGCGGCCGCCTGGAAGGGGAAGTCGAGGATGGCCTGCATCTTGTCGTGGGTCGTGTAGTGCGAGGTGAACGCCTTGGTGCCGGCGTCGCTGCCGTCGAGCGCGACCTCGCCGAACATGAAGAAGTCGGGGTTGCCGTCGGCCGCCGCGGTCCGCTGCAGGGCCGGCCCGAAGGACTGCCAGAACTCGTCGTTGACGTGCTTCATCGTGTCGATGCGGAACCCGTCGATGCCGAAGTCGTCGACCCAGGTCTGGTAGATCTTCGTCATCCCCTCGACCACCTCGGGCTTCTCGGTGAAGAGGTCGTCGAGACCGAAGAAGTCGCCGTACTGGCTGTCCTCGCCGGTGAACGTCGTGTTGCCCCTGTTGTGGTAGTTCGTGACGTCGTTGAGCCACGCGGGGACCTTGAGGTCCTCCTCGCCGGGCTGCAGGACGGGCGTGTAGGGGAACGACGTAGCCGGGTCGAGCGTCGGGAAGTCGTCGGTGCCGGCGAAGTCGCGGTCGTCGAAGGCGTTGCCCGCGGCGTCCTGGTAGGGCACCGCGTCCTTGGAGATGTACGCCGTGCGGTCACCCGCGGTGTAGCCGATCACGTCGGCGGTGTGGTTGGTGATGATGTCGAAGAAGACCTTGATGCCGCGGTCGTGGGCGGCGCTGACCAGGTCGGTGAGGTCCTGGTTCGTGCCCAGGTGCGGGTCGACCTGCGTGAAGTCGGTGATCCAGTAGCCGTGGTAGCCGGCGGAGGGTCCGTCCTCCATCTGGACGGCCTTGTTCTTGAAGATCGGCGTCAGCCAGATCGCGTCCGTGCCGAGACCCTCGATGTAGTCCAGGTGGTCTCGCAGGCCCACCAGGTCACCGCCGTTGTAGAACGCCTTGCTGGCTGGGTCGAAGCCGGTGGTGTTGCGGTCGCCGGTGAGTCCGCCGCGGTCGTTGTCCGGGTCGCCGTTGGCGAACCGGTCGCCCATGACGAAGTAGAAGTCCTGGTCCGTCAGGCCCGGGCGTGGCGCGTGGCGGGCCCAGGCGGCGCCGGAGCCGCCGTCCGCGGCCTGGGCCGGGACGGCCGAGACCGTGAGTGCGATGGCGGCCGCAGCCACCAGGGGTGCGGCAAGTCGAAGACGCATGACGTCCCTCCCGAGAACGTGGACCCGATGTCGCCGTGGTCACAGCGAGCCTGCAACCTACCGCCGTTCGGCCCGCGGGGGGAGGGTCGAACCCGCCGAGCGGCGTAACGCAGCCTGGCGGTCGTGACAGGTAGCGGTCGTCCGAACCACGCAACCCTCGGAGGTAGCACCATGAACCGCACCAGGACCACCGTCGCCGCGATCTTCTCGGCCGCCGCCTTCAGTGCCGTCGCGCTGACCGCGGCTCCCGCCGCCCAGGCCGACGACGCCTCCACCGACACCTGCGGCACGCAGCAGGCGCAGCTCGACCGCGCCCAGGCCAAGTACGCCGAGCTCCAGGAGAAGTTCGCCGCGCACCCGACGACGAAGAACAAGAAGGCCAAGAAGGCGCAGGCCCAGCGGGTCGCCCGCGCCCAGGCTCGTCTGGACAAGTGCGAGGCCGGCTCGACCGACAGCTGAGCACCGCTGACCGACGGCGGCTGATCGTCCGCCAGGGTCAGCGCAGGTAGTCGCGGAGCCCGGACATCGCCTCGTCCAGCAGGGCGGGCAGCTCGGTGTCCGGGTCCGCGAGCCAGGCCTCGTACGCCGACACCGCCATCGCCAGGCAGACGTGGCCGATGGTGCGCGGCAGGAGGTCGTCGGGGTCGAGGCCCAGCCGCGCGGCGACGTGGTCGGCGATCACGCCGCGCCACGCGGCGTACCTCAGGGCGGAGTGCGCCTGGAGTGCCGGTGTCCCGAGGATGAGGCGCATCCGGTCCCGGTGGGTCGGCCGGGCGTCGGGCGGGAACTCGTTGAAGCGCTGCACGCCGCGGTGCACGGCCTCGTGGAGGGGCAGGTCCGCCGGCATCTCGGCGAGGATCTGCCGGAACCCGTGCAGGGTGCGGTCGAACTGCCCCCACGGGATGTCGTTCTTGGACTCGAAGTAGCGGAACAGCGTGCGCCGGCCGACGCCCACCTCCGCGGCGATGTCGCCCATCGTCACGTCGTCGAAGCCGCGTTCGGCGAAGAGGTGGAACGCCGCCCGCTCGATCGCGGCGTGGCTGGTCGCTCCCGGCCGGCCGCGACTGCTCCCACGACTGGTCATGGCCGAACCCTATCTTTGTGGCGCTGAGTGCCATTAGTGTGTGCCGGACCACAGCCGACCCGAGGAGGCACACCATGAACCCCGAGAACGCGACGACCGACGCCCAGGCCGACCAGGTCGTGACGGAGGACCTGATCGAGGAGGTCTCGATCGACGGCATGTGCGGCGTCTACTGAGGCCCGTGGCGGTGGAGCTCGACGAGCGCTGGGCGCTCGCGCCCTCGGTGGCGCTGCGGCCGGAGCCGTTCGGGGCGCTGGCCTACCACTTCGGCAACCGGAAGCTGATCTTCCTCAAGCGACCGGAGCTGGTCGCCGTGGTCCGCCGTCTCGGTGACGCCGACGACGTGCGGTCCGCGCTGGTCGCGGCCGGGGTGCCTGAGGCCGGCTGGCCGGCGTACCTGGCCGCCCTGGAGGGTCTGGCCGCCTCCGACATGCTCCGCCGACGAGACGAGGAGGCTGCCGCATGAGGCTCGTCGAGCACTTCGAGTCCGGCCTGGACGCGCCGATCTGCCTGACCTGGGAGCTCACCTACGCGTGCAACCTCGAGTGCGCGCACTGCCTGTCGTCGTCGGGCCGCCGCGACCCGCGCGAGCTCACGACCGAGCAGTGCGAGGCGGTGATCGACGAGCTCCAGCGGATGCAGGTCTTCTACGTCAACATCGGCGGCGGCGAACCGACGATCCGCCCCGACTTCTGGCACCTGCTCGAGTACGCCGTGAACCACCACGTCGGCGTGAAGTTCTCCACCAACGGCGTGCGGATCACCCCCGAGCGGGCCGCCTTCCTCGCGTCCCCGGCGTGCGGTGGGTACGTGGACGTGCAGGTCTCCCTGGACGGTGCGACCGCCGAGGTCAACGACCGGGTCCGCGGGCCGGGCTCCTACGACACCGCGGTCCGGGCGCTGGCCAACCTGCGCGACGCCGGGTTCTCCGACGCCAAGATCAGCGTGGTCTGCACCCGGGAGAACATCGGCCAGCTGGACGCGTTCGCGGCGCTCGCCGAGGAGTACGGCGCCACGCTGCGGCTGACCCGGCTGCGCCCCTCGGGTCGCGGGGCGGACGTCTGGGACGACCTGCACCCGTTGCCGGAGCAGCAGCGCGAGCTCTACGACTGGCTGGTCGCGCACGGCGACGGCGTGCTGACCGGCGACTCGTTCTTCCACCTCGCCGCCTTCGGACCCGCCGACGGCAGTGGTGCGCTTCCGGGCCTGAACCTGTGCGGTGCCGGGCGCGTCGTGTGCCTCATCGACCCGGTCGGCGACGTCTACGCCTGCCCGTTCGCGATCCACGACGAGTTCCTCGCCGGCAACCTGCTGACCGACGGCGGGTTCGGCCGGGTGTGGCGGACGTCCCCGCTGTTCACCGAGCTGCGGTCGCCGCAGACCGGCGGGGCATGCACGAAGTGCGCCCACTACGACTCCTGCCGCGGTGGCTGCATGGCCGCGAAGTTCTTCACCGGCCTGCCGCTGGACGGGCCGGACCCCGAGTGCGTGCAGGGCTACGGCGAGCACGCACTGCAGGAGCTCGCGCTCGCGGGGGCGCGCGCGATCCCGGCGGCCAGCCAGGACCACTCCCGCGCCGTACCGACGCGCAACCAGCCCGTGCTCCTCAAGCTGCTGACACGGCCGCCCGTCAACGACTGCGCCGAAGACCCCCTCGCTGGATGGACGCCATGAAGCTCGAGAATCCCTGGAAGCAGAACCCGTGGTTCGAGTCGGTGGCGGTGGCGCAGCGGCGGGCCCAGAAGCGGCTGCCCAAGCCGCTGTACGGCGCACTGGTGGCGGGCTCCGAGCGGGGCCAGACGGTCGCGGACAACCAGGCGGCGTTCGCGCAGCTGGGCCTGCTGCCGCACGTGGCGGGAGCGCACGCAGACCGGTCGATGAGCCGTACGGTGCTGGGCCAGGAGGTCTCGCTGCCGGTGCTGATCAGCCCGACCGGGGTGCAGGCGGTGCACCCCGACGGCGAGGTCGCGGTCGCCCGGGCCGCGAACGCGCGCGGCACCTTGATGGGGTTGAGCAACTTCGCGTCCAAGCCGGTCGAGGAGGTCGTCGAGGCCTGTCCGCGGACGCTGTTCCAGATGTACTGGACCGGCGATCGGGACGTGATGGTGCACCGGATGGAACGGGCGCAGAAGGCCGGGGCGATCGGGCTGATCGCCACGCTGGACTGGTCGTTCTCGATGGGCCGGGACTGGGGCTCCCCGGAGATCCCCGAGCAGATCGACCTCAAGGCGATGGTCCGGCTCGCGCCGAGCGTCGTGACCAAGCCGCGGTGGCTGCGGCAGTTCGGGCCGCGGCACCTGCCGGACCTGACGGCCCCGAACCTGACGCCGCCCGGAGGCGGGTCGGCGCCGACGTTCTTCGGTGCCTACTACGAGTGGATGACCACCCCGCCGCCGTCGTGGGAGGACGTGGCGTGGATGCGGCAGACCTGGGCCGACCTCTCCGGGACCCCGTTCGTGCTCAAGGGTGTCGCTCGTGTCGACGACGCCCGCCGCGCCGTCGACGCCGGGGTCGACGCGATCTCGGTGTCCAACCACGGCGGCAACAACCTGGACGGCACCCCGGCCGCGATCCGGCTGCTGCACCCGATCGCGACCGCGGTCGGTGACCAGGTCGAGGTGCTGATGGACGGCGGGGTCCGCCGCGGGTCCGACGTGGTCAAGGCGCTCGCGCTCGGAGCGCGGTCGGTGCTCATCGGGCGGGCGTACCTGTGGGGCCTGGCCGCCAACGGCCAGGCCGGCGTGGAGAACGTCCTCGACATCCTTCGCGGCGGCATCGACTCCGCCCTCCTGGGCCTGGGGCTGGCCTCGATCGACGAGCTCACCCCCGAGACGCTCCTCGTCCCCGACGGGTTCCACGTGTCATGAGCGTGCTGGCCGAGGCGACGAGCGCCGAGGCGACCGGCGCGCGGCTCGTGCTCGTGCCCCTCGGCAGCATCGAGCAGCACGGCCCGCACCTGCCGCTCGACACCGACACGGTCATCGCGACCGCCGTCGCCGAGGGCGTGGCGCGACAGCTGCCCGGCGCCTGGGTCGCGCCGGCGATCTCCTACGGCTCCAGCGGCGAGCACCAGTCGTACGCCGGCACCAGCTCGGCCGGCACCGAGGCGCTCGCCCACCTCCTCGTCGAGCTGACCCGGTCGATGCGCACCTGGGCCGACCGCGTGGTCTTCGTCAACGCCCACGGAGGCAACGTCGCCGCCCTCGGCGCCTCCGAAGAGGTGGAGTGGGTGCCGTGCCGCACCGAGTCCGTCGACCTGCACGCCGGCGTCACCGAGACCTCGCTGATGCTCCATCTGCGCCCCCGCGCGGTGCGCCTCGACCTCGCTGAGGCGGGCAACACGCAGCCGTTGAGCGAGATCCTGCCCGCGATGGTGGCCGGCGGGGTCGCGGCGGTCTCGGCCAACGGCGTCCTCGGTGACCCGGCCGGCGCGACCGCCGACGAGGGTGCCCGGGCGCTCAGGGCGATGGTCGCCGAGGTCGTCGAGGTGCTGTCGTGACCCGGGTCGCCCTGGTCACCGGGGCGGCCGGTGGCATCGGGTCGGCGACCCTGGTCGCACTGGTCCGGCAGGGGTACGCCGTCGTGGGCGTCGACCTGCGCGAGGCACCCACCGACGACCGGGTGGACCACGTCGTCGGCGACGTCCGCGACCGTGCCGTGCTCGACCGCGCCGTGGCGCTGGCGGTCGAGCGGTGGGGCCGGGTCGACGCGGCGGTGGCAGCCGCGGCCGTGATCGCCGGGGGCCGCCCGCTGTGGGAGACGCCCGAGCACGAGCTGACCGAGCTGCTCGACGTCGACGTCCGCGGCGTGTGGAACACCGCGGCCGCCGCGGTCCCGGCCATGCTCGCCGGACCGGAGCCCGGCGGCTGCCGGTTCGTCGCGGTCGCCTCGGCCGCCGGGACGCACGGGCTCTTCCACCTGGCGGGCTACTCCGCCGCCAAGCACGCGGTCGTCGGGCTCGTGAAGGGGCTCGCCGCGGACCTGGTCGCCACCGGGGTGACCGCGGTCGCGGTGTCGCCGGGCGCCACCCGCACCGACATGCTCGACGCGACCGCCGAGCTCTACGGCCTGTCCGACCCCGACCTGCTGGCCACCAACCAGCTGCGCCGGCTGCTCGAGCCGGCCGAGGTCGCGGCCACCATCGCCTTCTGCTGCTCGACCGAGGGCGGCCTGCTCAACGGCAGCGTCGTGCACGCCGACGGCGGCTTCCGCCCGTGAGGGCACGGATCCGTCCCGGCGTGCGCCGGGGTGACCTGCTCGTCGGGGGGTCGCCGATGCGCGTCATCCGGCTCAGGCCGGTGGCGCTCGCCGCGCTCGACGGCGACCTGGTCGCCGACGGCCCGCTGGCGCGGCGGCTGCTGGACGCGAACGTCGCCGACCCGGTGCTCGAGGACGTCGCGCCCCTCGACGCCGCCGACCTGACCGTGGTGCTCCCCGTGCACGGCCGTCCCGACCAGCTCGAGCGCGCCCTGGACGCCCTGCGTCCCCTGCGCTGCCTGGTGGTCGACGACGCCTCGCCGGTCCCGCTCGACCCGCAGGCTCCGCACGCCGAGGTGCTGCGGCTCGACGTCAACGTCGGTCCGGCCGGGGCGCGCAACGCGGGTCTGGCGAAGGTCGGCACGCCGTACGTCGCCTTCGTCGACAGCGACGTCACCGTCGACGCCGCGACCCTGCTGCGGCTGGGGCGTCACCTCGCCGACCCCGCAGTGGCGCTGGTCGCGCCCCGGATCGAGGGGCTCGCGCGGTCCGCGCGACCGCGCTGGTTCGAGCGGTACGACGAGGCGGCGTCGTCGCTCGGCCTGGGCGAGACCGGGTGCTCGGTGCGGCCGGGCGCGGCGGTCGCCTGGCTGCCCAGCGCCTGCCTGGTCGCACGCACCGAGCGGCTGGGTGCCGGCTTCGACGCGACGATGCGGGTCGGTGAGGACGTCGACCTGGTGTGGCGGCTGGTCGACGCGGGCGAGACGGTGCGCTACGACCCGACCGAGGTGGCGCACCACGACGCCCGGCCGACGCTGCGTGGCTGGCTCGGCCGCAAGTTCGTCTACGGCACCGGGGGCGCCCCGCTGGCCGCACGCCACGGCGCCAAGGTGGCCACCGCCGTCCTGTCCCCGGCCATGGCGCTCGGCGCGGCCGCGCTGCTCCAGCGCCGGTGGTGGTCGGTGCCCGTGGCGGCCGTCTGCACGGCGCGCGGCGTCCAGGTGCTGCGCCGCACCCTTCCCGACGTCCCGGGCCGCGACCGGCTCGCGCTCGACCTCGCCGGTCGCGGCCTGTGGTGGTCGGTGCGCCAGGAGTCCCAGCTCCTGCTGCGGCACTGGTGGCCGCCCGTCGCGGTGGCGGCCGTGTGCTCTCGTCCGGTACGCCGAGCCCTGGTCACGGCCGCGCTCGTCGACGTGGTCGTCGCGCGCACCGAGCGCCCGGACCTGGGCCCCGTGGTCGGGTTCGCCGGACGCCGCCTCGACGACCTCGCCTACGGCGCCGGGCTGTGGGCGGGGGCGGTGCGGGCCGGCTCCCTGCGGGCCGTGCTGCCGGTCGGGCCGCGGCGACGTGCCTCCATGGCCGTGGCGGCCAATGCCGCGAGGACCGCGGAGCCGACCACGAGCGCCCATGCGCGCGTGAAGGCAGCGTGGACGTCCGTGGTCGCGCCGAGCACGCAGACCAGCAGGCTCACCCCGAGGACCTGACCGACCTGTCGCGACATGGTGACGACGCCGCTCCCCGTCGACACCTGGTGCACGGGGAGGGTCGTGGTGGCCGCCGCGACCAGGTTCGGCATCACCAGTCCGACGCCGACACCGATGAGGCACCAGGCCGGCGCGACGGTCGTCCAGTACGACGGCGTCTCGGCCAGCCGGGCCGCCATGACCACGCCGCCGAGTGCGGTGACGACCGAGCCCGCCGCCACCAGGCGGCCCGGCCGTGCGCGGGGCAGCAACCGGGCGGCCAGGACCGCCGTGACCGGGACGAGGACCGGACCGAGCGCGACCGCCAGGCCGGTGCGCAGGGCCGAGTACCCCCACACCTGCTGCATCCACAAGATCCCGGCGAGCAGGCTGGCACCGAACCCGACGTTGAAGAGCACGGTCGCCGCGTTGGCCCACCGGAACGACCGGACCCGCAGCAGGGCCGGGTCGATCACCGGCGCCGGGTGGTGCGTCGTCCGCCAGGCGAACGCGACCAGGGCGACCGCGGCGACGGCGAAGGACGTGAGCACCCGGGCGCTGGTCCACCCCCAGCCGTTGCCCTCGACGATGGCCAGCACGACCGCGCCGATGCCGATCGCGACCAGTGCTGCTCCCGCCAGGTCCGGCCGCGGAGCGCCGGCGTTGTGTCGGACGTCGGGGACGAGCAGGGCTGCACCCACGGCCAGGACCAGGCCGACGGGCACGTTGATCCAGAACGCCCACTGCCACGACGCCTGCACGAGCGCGCCGCCTGCGGCCGGCCCGAGGGCCGCCGCGACCGCCCCCGAGAGCGCCCAGAGGCGGGCGGCCGGTGCACGCCGAGCCTCCGGCAGCGCGGCGAGCAGGAGGCCGAGGCTCGCCGGGGTCAGCGCAGCCGCCCCGACGGCCTGCAGCGCACGGAAGCCGACCAGCTGCCACACGGAGCCGGAGAAGCCGCACGCCACGCTCGCGACCGTGAACACCGCGAGCCCGGCGACGAACCCGCTCTTGCGTCCGTAGCGGTCGGTGAGCCGGCCCATCGGCACCAGGAGGGCCGCGAACACCACGGCGTACGCCGTGAGCACCCAGCTCAGGTCGGCCAGCGACGCTCCGCCGGCGGCCAGGTCACGGCCGATCTCGTCGAAGGCGACGTTGACGATGAAGAGGTCGAGGGAGACCAGGAAGGTGGCGCCGACGAGCACCGTGGTGACCAGGGCGGCCCGCGGCACCTGGCTCTTGAGAGACATAGTCAGCACCCTAGTGGCTGGCTATGGAACGGACAAGTCAGGCGGTAGAGTGCACGCCATGGCACCTCTCCAGCTGGCCGGCGGACTGGCCGGGCGCGAGCACGAGCCGATCGGCGACCACTGCCCGATGGACCGGACCATCCAGGTGATCGGCTCGCGCCCGGCCCTGCTGCTGCTGCGGGAGGCGTTCTACGGCGCCCGTCGTTTCGACGACCTGGCCCGCGGAGTGGGGATCACCGATGCGGTCGCGGCGCAGCGGCTCAAGGAGCTGGTCGCGGTCGGCGTGCTCGAGAAGGTCCCCTACAGAGAGCCCGGCCAGCGCACCCGGCACGAGTACGTGCTCACCGAGGCCGGCCACGAGCTGCTGCCGGTCGTGCTCGGCCTGCTGGCCTGGGGTGACCGGCATCTGCCCACCTCGCCGTCCACCGTGCGCCTGAGCCACGACGGCTGCGGCGCTGCCGTGGCACCCGCGCTTCGGTGCGCCGCGGGGCACGACGTCCCCGAGGAGGAGGTCGTCGTGCGCTCCTCACGCCGCCGTGGTGTCAGCGAACGCGGTGCAGCGCGCCGCCGGGCGCCCGGTCCAGCGACCGGCCGATGACCATCCGCTGGATCTGGTTGGTGCCCTCGAAGATCTGCATGACCTTGGCCTCGCGCATGTAGCGCTCGACGGGGAAGTCGCGGGTGTAGCCGTAGCCGCCGAGCACCTGGACCGCGTCGGTGGTGACCTTCATGGCGTTGTCGGTGGCGACCAGCTTGGCGACCGACGCCTCGCGTCCGTAGGGGAGACCGGCGTCCTTGAGGCGGGCGGCGTGGAGGGTCGTGGCGCGTGCGGACTCGACGGCTGCCTCCATGTCGGCGAGCACGAAGGCCAGGCCCTGGTGGTCGATGATCCGGGTCCCGAAGGTCTCGCGCTCCTTGGCGTAGGCGACCGCGTGGTCCAGCGCGCCCTGGGCGAGCCCGGTCGCGACGGCGGCGATGCCGAGCCGGCCGGCGTCCAGGCCCGCCAGCGCGATCTTGAGCCCGGCGCCCTCCTCGCCCAGCAGTCGGTCGGCGGGGACCCGGACGCCGTCGAACCGCATCGTGGTGGTGGCCGACCCGGTCAGGCCCATCTTGTGCTCGGGCGGGTCGGCGGACAGGCCGGGGGTGTCGCCGGGGACGAGGAAGCACGAGATGTCTCCTCGACCGTCGCCCGTGCGCGCCATCACCTTGTAGAAGTCGGCATGGCCGCCGTGGGTGGTCCAGGCCTTGGCGCCGTCGATGACCCACTCGTCGCCGTCCGCCCCCCGGGAACGGCGCGCGCGGGTGCGCATCGCGGCCGGGTCGGACCCGGCGTGCGGCTCGGAGAGGCAGTAGGCGCCGAGCAGCTCCCCGGAGAGCATCTCGGGCAGCCAGCGCTGCCGCTGCTCCTCGGAGCCGGCGGTGGCCAGGCCGAAGCAGGACAGCGCGTGCACCGACACCCCGACCCCCACGCTCGCCCACACCGAGCCGATCTCCTCCAGGACCTGGAGGTAGACCTCGTAGGGCAGCCCGCCGCCGCCGTACTCCTCGGGGTAGGGCAGGCCCAGCAGGCCGGCCCGGCCCAGGGTGCGGAAGACCTCCCGCGGGAACGACTCGGTCCGCTCGGCCTCGGCCACCAGGGGCGCGAGCTCGGCGGTGGCCAGGTCGCGCACCAGGCCGATCAGGTCGACGGCTTCCTCGGACGGCAGCAGACGGGTCGCAGGCATGGGCTCAGCCTGCCACCGCCGCGGCCGGGGCCGGGTCGCGGGCGTCACCCCAAGTCACCTCCCAGTGGGAGCCAAGTGCGGCCGGTGATGGTGTGCACGTCGCCGGCGACCGCCGGCAGGAGAGGAATCCATGCCCGTCCCACCCGGCACCCGCAGCAAGGCCACCTCCAGGGTCACCACCCTGGCCGCCGCCTGGACCGCCGCCCTGGCGGCCGCCCTGACCGTCCCGCTCGCCGCCGTCGTGCCGACCGCCGATGCGGCGGCGCCGAAGCGCCCCGACCTGGTCGTCGTGCAGGCGAGCACGACCGCGACCACGGTGGCCGAGGGTGCCCGGCTGACCGTGCGCCACGCGGTGCGCAACCAGGGCAGGGTCGCCGCCCGCGCCACCACCACGCGGTTCTACCTGTCCACCGACCTCGCGCGGAGCCTCGCCGACCGCAGGCAGAGTCGTACCAACCCGCGCACCTCCGTGCGCGACGTCCTGCTGACCGGTGCCCGAGCCGTCCCCGCGGTCGGCGCGGGCCGCACCTCGGCCCTCCAGACGACGAAGGTCACCGTCCCGGTCGGCACGCCCGCTGGGCGGTACACGGTGCTGGTCTGCTCCGACGACACGGGCGCCGTCACCGAGTCCGACGAGGCGGACAACTGCGCACCGGCGGCGAAGCCGGTGAGCGTGCAGGCCGCACCTGGCTCGTCCGACCTGCGCCTGCAGAGCTTCGCCGAGACCTACCGGTGGCCCGACGACGAGGACGACGCCGTCGGCTGGATGTCGATCTTCTGCCAGAGCAACTACCCGGTGACGCCGATGAGCCTCTCCCAGGCGCTGACCAGCGCGCGGAAGCGACTGTCGTCCACCGCGGGTGCCGACGCCGTGGCGATGGTCGACTCGTCGCCGCTCGCGCAGACCTCGGTCGGTGCGCAGCAGCTTGCGGCAGCGGCCGTCATCAAGGAGTCACCGGGCCTCGCGATGGCAGCGCTCCTGCGGGCGCACCGGCTGCGCCCGCAGGACGCGGGCAACCTCGTCAACGCGGCGGCGCTGGCGACCTCGATCGGCCTGCCCAACGAGGCGATCGCCTTCCTCGACGCAGCTGCGGTGCGGCCCTACGCGCGCCCGGCGCTCGGGATCTCCCAGCAGGCGATCGCGATGACCGTCCGCGGCCAGGCGCTCCTGATGACCGGGCGCACGTCCGCCGCGGCCGCGATGTTCACGGCCGCGAAGGCGCGTGAGCCGATGCTGTCGGAGGCCGACGCCGGACTGGCCAACGTGAAGGCCTGCACCGGGGACAAGCCGATGACCGCGCGCTACGTGCGGGCCAGCCGGCAGCGCAGCCAGGAGCCGGACCCCACCCCGCCGACCGGTCCCGAGGACCGGCCCGACCCGGTGATCGACGTCTCCCAGGGCGTCTCGACGCCGCTGCGTCAGCTGCCGCTCGCCGCGACGCCCGCCCAGGGCGTGACGATGAACGACGTCTACAAGTCCATCCAGCACACGATCTCGGGTGAGGTGACCGCTCACGTCGCCGAGGAGACGGCGCTGCAGGCCCACCTGCGGGCCACCGACGACGCGCGCACGGACGCCGAGAAGGAGCGCCGGGACTCGATCCTGGTCGCGATCTACGACGTGCACGAGGCTCCCGACCTCGAGGCCACCTGGCGCAAGGCCATGGACCAGGTCGACGCGATCACCGAGCAGCGTGAGGCCTTCTTCGGCGGCGGCACCGGCGAGGCGCCGTACACCTACGGGACGCTGGCCGACGACGCGTGGGACGCCTGCGCGGGCTCGGACGACCCGCACTGCTGGATCAAGACGATGAACCAGACCTGCCGCCCAGCGCTGACCAGCGCCCACCAGGAGCTGGTGTCCCGGGTCAGCCAGCTGCAGGGCACCCTCGACGGCTACTTCGCGACCTACTCGAAGCGGGCCAGCGGCTACGCCGCCAACCTGCTCGACGAGGAGGCGAACCGGCTCGGGCTGCTGACCGTCGAGGAGGAGGAGTCGGCCCTCTACGCCCACCTCGTGAACTCGATGCAGGCCTGGACGCACCTGGAGAACCTCTACGCCGACGAGTGCGTGACCCCCCTCGACGCGGAGGCGCTGGACCCGCCGGCGGCCGCGGAGGCGGGCACCGACGGCAACTGTCCCGCCGCCCTCAAGGCGGGGAGCTTCGTCCTCAGTGCCGGTCCGACCTCGCTCAAGGTGAACTGCGAGCAGGTCCAGCAGGAGCTGTCGACCGAGGTGCTGCCGCTGGTGAGCGCGTTCGTGGAGGTCACCTACGACTTCCGGGCCGGCACCCTGACCGTGGTCGCCGGTGGCAAGGGCGGTGGCAAGGTCGGCGACGTCGTCGAGGCCGGCTTCAAGTCCGGGCTCTACCTGACGATGGACACCAAGTCCGGCGGCCTCAAGGACGTGGGCTGGCGGGTCGGACCGAGCGCGACGGTCGGCCACGGGCCGGTGGAGGTGGGTGTCTACAACGACGAGATGGACCTGTCGTTCGTGCCCGCGCCACCCGCCGGCTGAGGGCTCACCCGCGGCGCCGCCGGTCCACGAGATGGGCCGGCGGTGCCGCGGCTGGGACCCGGCTGGGACAGTGTCCTCATGAGCGCGCTCCCCGAGTCCCTTGCCGGCCTGACCGTCGCCGTCCTCGGCGGCACCGGACCCCAGGGCCGTGGTCTCGCCCGCCGGTTCGCCCTGGCCGGGTTGCCGGTCGTCATCGGCAGCCGCAGCCACGTGCGCGGTGAGGAGGCCGCCGCGGAGCTGGCCCGGGCGACCGGCGCTCAGGTCACCGGCGCCGACAACGAGGGTGCCGCCTCCGCCGGTGACATCGTCGTGGTCGCCGTGCCGTGGGAGGGTCACGGCGAGCTCCTCTCTGGGCTGCTCCCGTTCCTGGCCGGCAAGGTCGTCGTCGACTGCGTGAACCCGCTCGGCTTCGACAAGCAGGGGGCGTACGCGCTGACCGTGGACGAGGGGTCGGCGGCGCAGCAGGCGCAGGCGATCCTGGTCGACTCCACGGTCGTCGGTGCCTTCCACAACGTGAGCGCGGTGCTGCTCGAGGACCCCGACGTCGCGTCGGTCGACACCGACGTCCTCGTGCTCGGCGACGTGCGCGAGGCGACCGACCTGGTGCAGGACCTGGCGGGCGTCATCCCCGGGGTGCGGGGCGTGTACGGCGGCCGGCTGCGCAACGCCCACCAGGTCGAGGCGCTCACCGCGAACCTCATCTCCACCAACCGCCGGTACAAGTGCCACGCCGGCATCCGCATCACGGACGTCTGAGGGTCGCCTGACCTGGTGTGCGGGACATCACCCTGCCTGGATCGCTCCAACGCGCAATAAAATTCGGACCGCGCGGGTTCTGAGGGTAATCTTTTCGGTCGGAGGCAGTCTGCTCCGACATCCTCAATCGCCCGTCCTCGTCACGGTCGTCGCACCCGGTGCGGCGGCCGTGACGCACGTCCGCGCGCCTGCGCGCTGGAAAGCACAGGAAGAAGTGACCCTCACTCCCGCCACCCTCGTGGGCCTCGCCGGCACCCTGCTGGCAGCCGGCTACACCGTCCCGCAGTTCCGCAAGCTGCGTCGGATGACCACCGCGCACGGCGTCAGCGTCGCCGCGCTGGCCAGCTCGACGATCAGCGGCGTCGCGTGGACGGTCTTCGGGGTGGTCGAGCGCGACCTGTGGGTGGCCCTGCCCGCCGCCGTCGCCGTGCCCGCGACGGCGGGTGCGGTGGTCCTGGCCTGGTTCCGCGGCGGCTCCCGCGAGCGGCTGTGGCTGCCCGCGGTGTGGCTCGCCGTCGTGTCGGCGGCGGGCCTGTCGGCGTTCTGGGTGGGCTCGGGTCCGGCGACGGTCGTCCTGGGCTGCTCGGTCGCCCTGCTGGTGACCCCCGCCGCCCTGACCGCGTGGCGCAGCCACGACGTCACCGCCATCGCCGCGTCGGCGTGGGCGCTGATGATCGTCGACGCGCTCCTCGCCGGTGCGTACGGCGTCCTGGCCGATGTCGACGCGAACCTGATCTACGCGGCGGTGGCCACGACCGGGTCGCTGGCGATCCTGCTGCGGGTCAGCATCCCGCCCCACGTGCACGCCCGCCTCGTCCCGCTGCCCGACGGCATCGACCCCGAGGTCACCCGCGACGAGCTGAGCCTGGCCGCCTGATCGCGCCTCCGAGTGGTTCGGCGGGATAGTCCCTGACCAACGAGTGGTCCGACGGCCGTTCCGACCACTCGAACGTCAGGGACTATCCCGCTTGACCGGGTCTGACAGTCTTCGGGCATGGCATTCCCGGGAGGCGCGGCGGCGAAGCGGATCGTGCTGGAGACCGTCGGATGGGTCCTGGTGGTGGCCGGGATCGCGGCGCTGATCCTGCCGGGGCCGGGGCTGCTGATGATCGCGGCCGGCCTGGTGATCCTGTCCCAGGAGTACGAGTGGGCCGAGCGACGGGTGGAGCCGATCAAGCGGCGGGCACTGCGCGGCGCGGCCGAGGGCGTGGAGACCAACCTGCGCGTGACTCTGTCGGTCGTCTTCGCCCTCGGCCTGATGGCCTGCGGCGTGCTGTGGATCGTGAACCCGCCCGAGCCCGGCTGGTGGCCGCTGCCGGACTGGCTCTGGCTCCCCGGCGGTCCGCCCACGGGCGTGACGCAGGTGGCCTCGGCCTTCATCGCGCTGGGCCTGATCGCCTGGAGCTTCCGCCGCTACCGTGTCCAGGGGCAGTCCCCGCCCGACTGAGCCCGACCGAGGAGGAGGTCAGGTGACCGAGCCCTGGGTGATGGTGGTCCTGCTGGCCGCGGTCGTCGTGCTGACTCCCGCCGCTGACCGCGTGCGGATCCCGCAACCGGTGCTCCTCACGCTCGCCGGCATCGCACTCGGGCTGCTCCCGGCCGCCGCACCGCTCGACATCGACCCTGGTCTGATCCTGCCGGTCGTCCTCCCTCCGCTGCTCTTCGCAGCGACCCAGCGCACCACCGCGACCGAGTTCCGCGCCCAGGCCGGCCCGGTGCTCGCCCTCGCGGTCGGGCTCACCATCTCGACGGCCGCGGTGGTGGCCGTCGTCGCCCACGGCGTCGGGCTCGCCTGGTCGGCGGCGTGGGTGCTCGGCGCCATCGTGTCGCCGCCAGACCCGGTCGCCGCCACGGCGGTCGCCCGTCGGCTCCGGCTGCCCCACCGGCTGGTGACCGTCCTCGAGGGTGAGGGGATGTTCAACGATGCGACGGCGTTGGTCGTCTACAAGGTCGCCCTGGCCGCCGCGGTCGCCGGGGCGTTCTCAGCGGGACAGGCCCTCGGTGAGTTCGCGTTGGCGGTCGGCGTGGGCATGGCGGTGGGGCTCCTGCTGGGATGGGTGACCACCTGGCTGCTCGACCACATCGAGGAGGCGTACACGGAGACGACCATCACCGTCGTCGTCCCCTTCCTGGCCTACGTGGGAGCCGAGCGCCTCGACGGGAGCGGTGTGCTGGCGGTCCTGGTGCTCGGGCTCTACCTGCGCAACGTCGCGCACGAGGCGACGACCTCCCACGGCTGGTTGCTGGGCCGGTCGGTCTGGTCGTACGCCGACTTCCTCATCACCAGCCTGTGCTTCGCCGTCTTGGGGTTCGAGCTGTCGGCCGTGACGCGGACCGTGGACCTCACCGAGGAGATCGTCGTCGTCGCGGCGGCGGTGACCGTCACCGTCATCCTGTTCCGCATCGCCTGGATCTTCCCCGTCGCGTGGCTGACCCGCTTCCTGCGCGAGGGTGGGCTGATGCCGGCCGGGTGGCGCGAGACGACCGTCGTCGCCTGGTCCGGCATGCGAGGAGTGGTGACCGTCGCCACGGCCCTGGCCCTGCCGCGCGCCGTGGACGGCGGCGGTCCGTTCCCTGACCGCGACCTGCTGGTCGTGAGCGCTCTCGCCTGCGTGCTGGTGACCCTGGTCGTCCAGGGGCTGACGCTCGCGCCCTTGACCCAGCGCCTCGGCGTCGCGTCCGAGGTCGACGGCGCCGACGAGGTCGAGCAGCTGCGCGCGCGCGCCGCCCAGGCGGCGCTGGACTTCGTGCGCGGCGCGTCGGGAGGACGTGACGAGGTCCGACGGGCGGCCGTGCTGCAGTACACCGGCTACCTCGAGGCTCAGCAGGCGATGGCGCGAGCCAGGCGCCTGGACGGTGACGCGGGAGAGGCGGCCGCCGAGCTCGACGACGTGCTGAGGCGGGCGACCGACGTCGAGCGCAGCGTCGTCCTGGCCGACCGACGGGCGGGAAGGGTCTCGGCGGCCAGTGCCGACGAGGTGCTGCGCGACATCGAGTCCCGGACGCTGCGCGACCTGGGCTGAGTCGGCCGGGAGGGAGGTGCGGCGACCTCCCTCCCGGGACGCGTCAGGCGATCATCTGGTGCCGCAGTGGCGCCCGGAGCGGGAGGTCGCAGATCGGGAGCGGGAGCCCCAGGTCGCACACCTGCTGCAGGATCGTCAGCGGGTCAGGAGGGGTCGAGCCCCCGCTGGCGGCGTCGCAGATGTCCTGCGGGAGGCCGGCGTCGCACAGCGGCTGGATCGGGCTCGCACCACCCGGACCGGGCGGGTTCTTCGCGGCGTCGCAGATCGGCTGCGGCAGACCGGCGTCGCAGAGCGGCTGGATCGGGCTGGCGCCGCCGGACGGCGGGGTCGGCAGGGTCGCGAAGGCGTCGCAGATCGGCTGCGGCAGACCCGCGTCGCAGAACGGCTGCAGCGGGTTGGCGGCACCGCCGTCACCACCGTGGTGGTGGGACCGGCACTTCTTCAGTGCGGCCTGCGCCCTCGTGAGCTGCGCCTTGGCCGCGCGCTGCTTCTTCTTGGCCTTCGCGAGCTTCTTCGCCGCGGCCTTCTTCTGCTTCTTGCCGTGCGCGTGCTTCTTGGCCTTCTCGGCCTTGGCCACCTGCTGGTTGGCCTTGCGGACGGCGTTGCGGGCGTGCGCGACCCGCGACTTCTCCGCGGCACACGACTTCGCCGCGGACTTGGTGGCGGCCGACGTCGGTGATGCCGTGGACGGTGCCGAGGGCTTCGCGGCGATCGCGCTGCCTCCGGCGAGGGTGAGCGCGACCGCGACCCACCCGGCGAGGACGAGCCTCGCTGCGTTCTTGACCATGAGGACCTCCAGGGTGTGCCCGGGGCGTGCCCGGACGGTGGTGGAGGTGGGGTTCCCGCCCCGCGGCGTGCTCAACCCTGGCGTCTGGACCGGTCGCCGCCGGCAGTAACGCGGGGCGGTCACGGTCGTTGACGACGTCCGGCTCCTCGGAGACCGGCGCGTCTGGTCCGGCTCAGGCGCGCTCGCGGCGCACCCGGCGCCGCAGCTGCCAGATCCGCATCGTGCCGACCACGGCGGCCAGCGCGATCCCGGTCGCCGCCGCGACGAGGAGCGCGACCGACAGCGGTGCCTGGCCGCTCCACCACAGGAACGAGATGTCGACCGCCTGGGTGTTCTGCGCGATGAACACGACCAGGAGCAGGAGCAGCGCGGCGGCGGCGACCACCGCGACCCAGGCGCCGCTCGTGCGCGAGCGGCGCAGCGGGTCCGCCGCCGGCGCCGCCGAGCTGTCCGGCGCGGCGGTGGGGTCGGGCGTCTCGGTCATGGGGTGCGGGTACCCGCACCGCCGGCGGTTCAGTCCGAGATGGCGGCCGGCGAGCCGGTGCGGAACAGCGTCGAGAGGTAGATGACGACCGGCACGTCACCGGCGTTCGCGGCGTGGTGCACCTCGCCCTGCTGCTCGACCAGCCACTGTCCCGGTCGGACCTTGACGGTCTGCCCGGCGCGGACCGTCCGCACCAGCGTGGGGTCGTCGCCCGGTCCCTTCATCAGCTTCGCGGACTTGGTCTCGACCGTGTAGGTGAGCACGCCCTCGGCGACGTAGCCCAGCTGGGTGCCCGGGTGGTGGTGGGACGCGAGCACCGCCCCGGGCATCACCACGACGCGGCTCAGCCCCAGGGTGCGACCCGGGGCCCCGGTGGGGGACCGGGTCTCGGCCCAGGACTGGCGGGTGACGGTGACGGGGGCGTCGTCGGACGCGTGGGCGGAGGCGGCGATGCCGGCACCGAAGCCACCGGCGAGGAGGGCGAGCCCGGCGACGGGCAGCACGAGGCGCTTCATGCCTCGGCAGACTAGGGCCTCGCCGGCGTCCTCGGGGGGCTGATGGCCGAGGTGGTCTCCGCGGGCAGCCGGACGAGGACGGTCGTGCCGTGCCCCTGGTCCGACGAGATGTCGACCGCCCCCTCGTGGGCGGTCACCACGGCCGTGGCGACGGCCAGGCCCAGTCCGAGCCCCTGTACGGCGAGGGCGCGCGCCGACCCGGTCCGGAAGAAGCGCTGGCAGAGATGCTCCTGGTCGTCCGGCGCGATGCCCGGTCCGGCGTCGACCACCTCGAGCACCTGGTCGTCGCCCTCGCGGCGCAGGTGCACGTGCACCGGCTCGCCCCCCGGCGAGAACTTGAGCGCGTTGTCGACCAGGCCGCGGACCACGCCGACCAGCCGGGGACCGTCGCCCAGCACGGTGGTGTCGTCGCCACTCACCTCCAGCTCGACCCGGTCGCGGGTCTCGGTGTCCAATGCGGCGACGGCGGAGTCCACGACGTCCCCGAGTGAGACGGGGGCGCGGTCGGCGTGGAAGGTCCCGGCATCGACCTGGCCGAGCAGGAGCAGGTCCTCGACCTGGCGGCGGAGTCGACGAGCGTTGCGGTCCACGCGCTCGACCATGCTGCGCTGGGCCGGGCTCAACGGGCCGACCTCGTCCTCGAGGAGCACGTCGGTGTAGCCGACGATGTTGGTCAGCGGCGTGCGCAGCTCGTGGCTGACGGTCGCGACGAAGTCGTTGCGCGTCTCGTCGAGCGCCTCGAGCCGGTCGACCGCCTCGCGCTCGGCCTCCAGGGCGGCCGTGAGGTGCAGGTGCGCCTCGCGCTCGTCGGTCACGTTCTGCACCAGGACCAGGAAGCCGGTCAGGAGGCCCGCGTCGTCACGCATCGCGCTCACCGTCATGGCGGCGGTGATGACCGAGCCGTCACCGCGCACCAGCGTCCAGTCGCGCCGCTGCCGGGGGACCCCGTGGCGGACGGCGCCCAGGAGCACCTCGCGCGGATCGGTGTCGAGCGCCCGGGCCAGCTCGCCGAGCCGTTCGGGCTCGTGCAGGCAGGTGCAGTCGCGGCCGACCAGGCTCGCGGCCGGCGCGCTGAGCAGCCGCTCCGCGCCAGGGCTCACGAAGGTGATGGTGCCCGCGCCGTCAGTGCTGAGGATCGCCAGGCCGCTCTCGGCGTCCAGGACAGTGGCCAGCAGACCCTGCGCGAACGCGCCGGAGGCCGCCGCGCCGGGATCCATGGTCGCGGCTCGGTGCCGGGGCAGCCCGAACATGGCTCAGGCCGCCCTCTCCCGAGGTGCCGGCACCGCGTCGAGGGTGGCCAGTACGAGGGCGCCCAGGCCGTCGCCGCTCAGCTCGGCGTGCAGGCGCAGCGACGGGGCGTCGAAACCGTCGCGCGCCACGGCGGCGTAGCCGCTCGCGTCGAAGCCGGCGCACAGGGCGAGCGCGAGCGCCGTCGCGCCGTTCGCCTCCGCCCAGTGCCACAGGGCGGGCGGCTCGAGACGGTCCCGACGGATCCGGTTCGCGAGGGGGCGCACGAGCGGACGAGGCAGCACGTCGGACAGGAGGAGCTCGAGGTCGGCCAGGGTGGCCCGCTCCTCGTGCCGGCTCAGGTAGCGGCGGCGGCGGCGCAGGCGGGTCGCGGGGTCGTTGTCGCGGAACGGGCCGGCCGCGATGCTGGCGAGCAGCACCACCGCCACCACGACGACGACTCCGATGAACATGGCTCCAGCGTGACCCACGGCCCGTCCCGACCGGCAGAGGCGAAGGTGTCGACGTCGGGTAGTACGTCCGCGCTACTCGCCGGCGCCGAACGGATCGGTTGCCGGCCCCGAGCGGGGCAGCCAGAACCGCAGCCTGGTCAGGCCGCCGTCGCGCTCCAGCCGGCACCACCCGCCGCAGAGCGCGGCCCGGTCGAGCATGCCCGCGACCCCGCGGTGAGCCGGGGCCGACGCGATCACGCCGGAGCCGGTCGGGAAGCCGAGGCCGTCGTCGACGACCGCGATCTCGACCCCGTCGGGGTCGGGCCGCAGCACCACCCGCACCCAGCTGGCACGGGCGTGCCGCGCGACGTTGCGCAGCGCCTCCTTGAGGATCCGAGCAGCCTGGCCGCGCAGCTCGGGTGGCAGGTCCACCGCGCTCGGGTCGCGCTCGTCCGGTCCGTAGGCCGACCAGTCGACCTCGACCGGTCGCACCTCGGCGGCGTCGACCAGCCCCCCGTCGAGGACCTCGCTCACGACGTCGACCAGGGCGGTCGCCGTGCTCACCGGCTCGAGCTCGAAGAGCAGGGTCCGCAGCCCGGCCATCACCCGCGCCACCTCCGCCTGGATGTGGTTGCAGCTCTCGACGACGTCGCGGCCCTCGCCGGCGAGCCGGTGGGCGAGCAGGCCCACGTGCAGCTGGAGCGCGGCCAGCGCCTGGATCGAGTCGTCGTGGACGTCCGCCGCGATCCGCCGTCGCTCCTCGTCCTGGGCATCGAGCAGGCGCCGGAACAGGTCGAGCCGCTGGGCGTCGGCCCGCTGGAGGCGATCGCGCTGCACGATGCGGTCGAGACCTCCGGAGAGGTTGGCCGCCATCGTCGTCAGCACCGCCCGCACCGACGGGTCGTCGAGCAACGAGCCCGGCGACCACAGGACGACGCGGGCCATCACCTCGCCACCGCGCAGCACGGGGAGCACCGCGACGCGGCCGGAGCCGTCCTCGTCGGGGCCGACGTACGGCGTCGTGGGGTCGCCGGCCCGTGCGAGGGCGCCCTCGACGCGCGTCGCGTGGCTCTGCCGGCCGCGGACGAGCGTGACGGCACCGTGCTGATCGACCCGCGCGAACGCCGCGACGCCCGCCTCGAGGAGCTCGTCGGCGTCGGTGCTGCGCACCACGGCGTCGTTGAGGTCGGCCATCGCGAGGTGCGCGCGGGCGAGGTTCACGGTGTCGTGCTCGGTGTGGAGACGCGCGGTGATGTCGACGAGTCCGAGCAGCCCGATGGTGCCCAGGGAGGTGGCGACCGGGGTCACGGACACCTCGACGGGGAACGTGGACCCGTCCTTGCGACGCACCCGCAGGTTCCGTCCCTCCCCATGTGGGCGCGGCAGCGGCTCGGCCCAGTCGGCGCGCAGCTCGGCCAGCTCGTCGACCTGGTCCGGCGGGTAGAGCAGCGAGACGTCCTGGCCGACCAGCTCCTCGGCGGGGTAGCCCAACTCCGCGAGGGCCGCCGGGTTGGCATAGCAGATGCGGTCGTCCGGCGAGATCGCGAGCAGGGGGGAGGCGGAGCTGTCGAGGACAGCGGCGACGGCGTCGCTGCCGAAGAGGTCGGACGACGACACTCAGGCCTCCCGGGGTCGTGCTGGACACTCGAGGGTACTCAGCGCGGTGGCTCCCCCCGAGGTGGTGACGACCTTCCGGTGTCGTCGTGCTCCGGGGCACTCCTGCGTCGAGACGCCCTGCGAGGACCCCGTGTCAGGGGTAGGTTGACCCCCACGGGGGACGTCGGGGGACGTCGGCTGCGCTCGGGAAGGTCGGTTCGGATGGGTGACGGGGACTCGTCTGGGATGGTGCGCGTCGTGGTCGTCGACGACCACGAGGTGCTGGCGGACGCGTTGACGCAGGTGCTCGACGCCGAACCCGACCTCCGGGTCGTGGGCGCGGCGCACACCCTGGCCGACGCCCGTGCCCTGCTCGCGGACACCGAGGTCGACGTGGTGCTGCTCGACCACCGGCTCCCCGACGGGGAGGGTGTCGCGGCGATCCCGGAGCTGCGGGCGCTGCAGCCGCACGCGGCCATCGTGATCCTGACCGCGATGACCGCCGACACGGTGCTCATCACCGCGATCGAGAACGGCGCCGCCGGCTTCATCTCCAAGACGCACGGCGTCGGTGAGGTGACGTCGGCCGTGCGGTCCGCGGGCCAGGGGGAGTCCGTGGTCTCGCCGGAGCTCCTGGTCCGGCTGCTCCCGCGGCTGCGGCAGGAGGCCGAGCCCGACACGGGCGCCGAGCTGACCGCCCGCGAGGCGGAGGTGCTCCGGCACCTCGCGGAGGGCATGTCGAACGCCGCCATCGCGGAGGCGATGGGCGTCAGCGTGCACACGGTGCGCAACCACCTGGCCAACCTGTCCGCGAAGCTCGGCGCCCACTCGCGTCTCGAGGTGCTCTCGATCGCGATCAAGCAGGGCCTGCTCGACCGCGGTTGATCCCCGCCCACGGTGTCCCCGGCGGCCCGTAGGGTGCGGCCGTGACCCTGCACCTCCACCGCGCAGCGCGCACCGACGCGCTCGTGGACCGGTTGGGTGATCTGCTCGCCGCCACCGCCGGTGCGGCGGGGGACCCCTTCGCGGAGGAGGTCGTGGTGGTGCCCGCGCGGGGCGTGGAGCGCTGGGTGACCCAGCGTCTGAGCCACCGGCTCGGCGCCGGTCCTCGCGGCGGTGACGGCGTCTGCGCGGGCGTGCGGTTCCTGAGCCCGCCGTCGTTGGTGTCGCTGCTGCTCGGCCGCGAGCGCGACGACCCCTGGGACCCCGAGCGGCTGGTCTGGCCGCTGCTCGCCACGATCGACGACAGCCTCGGCGAGCCCTGGTGCGCGACGCTGGCGACCCACCTCGGCCACGGCGCGTCCGCCGCGGACGCCGAGGTGCGGCGCAACCGCCGCTACTCGGTCGCGCTGCGGCTGGCCGGCCTGTTCGCGTCGTACGCCCGGCAGCGGCCGGCGCTCGTCACCGCCTGGCGCGAGGGCGACGACGGCGACCTCGCGCCCGACCTGCGCTGGCAGGCCGAGCTCTGGCGCCGGCTGCTGCCGCGGGTCGACGCTCCGCCGCCGGACCTGCGACACGCCGAGACCTGCCGGGCCCTGGCCGCGGGCGGCGCGGAGCTGCCGCTGCCCGGCCGCCTGTCGCTGTTCGGCCACACCCGCATCCCGGCGACCGAGGTCGAGCTGCTCACCGCCCTGGGCGCCCACCGCGACGTCCACCTCTTCCTCCCGCAGCCCTCCCCGGACCTCTGGGACGCGCTCGCCGGCCTCGGCGGCGTGGTGGCGCGCGACGACGACCCCTCCGCCGAGCGGGTCGGCCACCCGCTGCTCGCCTCCCTCGGCCGCGACGCCCGCGAGCTGCGGCGCACCCTCGACGGCATCCCCTCCGACCTGGTGCCGGTCGAGCTGGCGCCGGCCGAGACCCTGCTGGGGTGGCTCCAGGTCGACCTGCGCGCCAACCACGCCCCCACGCACGCCGAGCGCGCCGGCCGCCACCTCGCCGACGGCGACCGCACGCTGCAGGTGCACGCCTGTCACGGACCCGCCCGCCAGGTCGACGTGCTGCGTGAGGTGCTGGTCGGGATGCTCGAGGACGACCCGACCCTCGAGCCGCGCGACATCCTCGTGATGTGCCCCGACATCGAGACCTACGCACCACTGGTCTCGGCCGGGTTCGGGCTCGCCCAGCCCCAGGCGCCGGGGGTCGGCCACCCCGCCCACCTCCTGCGGGTCAAGCTCGCCGATCGGGCGCTCACCAGCACCAACCCGCTGCTCGCGGTCGCCAGCTCGTTGCTGGAGCTGTCGGGAGGACGGGTGACCGCCTCCGAGGTGCTCGACCTCGCGTCGACCGAGCCGTGCCGGCGGCGCTTCGGCTTCACCGACGACGACCTCGACCGCCTCGGCCGCTGGGTGGCACGCTCCGGCGTGCGGTGGGGCCTGGACGAGCAGTCGCGCGCGCCGTTCCAGATGGAGCGATTCGCCCACAACACCTGGCGTGCGGGCCTCGACCGGGTGCTGCTCGGGGTCGCGATGAGCGGCGACGACCACCGGCATCTCGGCCGCGGGCTGCCGCTCGACGACGTCGGCAGCAACGAGATCGACCTCGCCGGGCGGCTGGCCGAGCTCCTGGCGCGCCTCGAGACCTGCCTCGACGGGCTGGCCGCCGCGCGCACCGTCGCCGACTGGACCGACCGCCTGCGCGAGGGCGTGCGCTCGCTCACCGACGTCGACGCGGACGACGCCTGGCAGCTGCCTCAGCTCGAGCGGGAGCTCGCCCGCGCCGCCGGCAGCGGCCAGGAGGGCGGGATCGAACTGCGGCTCTCCGACGTGCGCGCGTTGCTCCAGTCGCGGCTGGCGGGCCGGCCGACCCGCGCCAACTTCCGCACCGGCACCCTCACCGTCTGCACGATGGTGCCGATGCGGTCGGTGCCTCACCGCGTGGTCTGCCTCGTCGGGCTCGACGACGGCGTGTTCCCCCGCGCGGGCGCGGTCGACGGCGACGACGTGCTCGCGCGCCGACCCCTCACCGGCGAGCGCGATCCCCGCAGCGAGGACCGCCAGCTGCTCCTCGACGCGGTCATGGCCGCGACCGAGCACCTCGTCATCACCTACACCGGTGCCGACGAGCAGTCGGGGGCGCGCCGCCCGCCCGCCGTCCCCCTCGGGGAGATCCTCGACGCAGCGGACCGCACGACAGCCGCACCGGTGCGCGAACGGGTGCTGACGCAGCACCCGTTGCAGCCCTACGACGCCCGCAACTTCGACCCCGTGCGGCCCTTCAGCTTCGACCTGGCCGCGCTGGCCGGTGCCCGGTCGGCCTGGGGGGAGCGGCACGCGCCGCCTCCGTTGCTGGCCGGCGCGCTGCCGCCACGGCCGCGGGGCGACGTGTCGCTGGCCGACCTCGAGGCCTTCCTCGCGCATCCGGTCCGCGCGTTCCTGCGCGACCGGCTCGACGTCGCGACGCCGTTCGAGCCCGACGACCTCGCCGACGCCATCCCGGTCACGCTCGACAACCTGCAGCAGTGGGAGATCGGGGACCGGCTGCTCCGGGAGCTGCTCACCGGTCACGAGCCGGGTCCGGTCATGCTCGCCGAGCTCCTGAGCGGGACGCTGCCGCCGGGGCGGCTGGGTGACGACGCCTACCGGGAGGTCACCCGCGAGTGCGAGCGGCTCTGGACGCGCACGGCCGACCTGCGCGACGGCGAGCGCCGCTCGGTCGACGTCGACGTGGACCTCGGCGACGGCCGGCGGCTGACCGGCACCGTGCCGGGTGTCTACGGCCACCGGCTCGTGTCTCTCAGGTACTCCCGCCTCAACCCCCGGCAGCGGCTCCTGACGTGGGTCGACCTCCTCGCGCTGAGCGCCTCCCACCCCGACGAGCACTGGACCGCGCACGCCGTCGGACGCGAGCGGGCGGGGCCCAAGCGCGCGCTGTCCGGGCCGCTGGACCACCGGGCCGTCGACTGGCTGCGTGACCTGGTCGAGCTCCGCGACCAGGGCCTGTGCGAGCCGCTGCCGGCGCCGGTGAAGACGGCAGCCGCCTGGGCGGAGGCGCACGCGCGGACGCTGATGGGGCAGGACACGTCGCCGTACGACGCGGCTCGACGCGAGTGGGAGACCGACCCCTACAACGCCTTCGGCATCGAGGGCGAGGACGCCGACCCGCGGCACCAGCGGGTCTGGGGCCCGGGTGCGCCGCTCGACGTGCTGGTGGCCGCGGGCATCGCCGAGCACGCGTGGCGGATCTGGGAGCCGCTGCTCACCGGCGGGGAGAGGGTGGGCCCGCTGTGAGCAAGGCGTCCCCCGCACCCGTGCCGTTCGACATCCGCGACCCCCTGCCGTCGGGGACCGTGCTCCTCGAGGCCAGCGCCGGCACCGGCAAGACCTGGACCATCGGGGCACTGGTGACGCGCTACGTCGCCGAGGGCCACGCTCGGCTGGAGCAGATGCTGGTCGTCACCTTCGGCCGCGCCGCCAGCCAGGAGCTGCGCGAGCGGGTCCGCGCCCAGCTCGTCGAGGCCGAGCGGGTGCTGTCCGACGATCCCGTCGGCGCGGCGGTCGGCGACTCCGAGCTCGTCGAGATGCTGCGGTCGTGGGGGCCCGAGCAGCGCCGCGCCGGTCACCGGCGGGTGGCCGAGGCGTTGGCCGGGTTCGACGCCGCGACGATCGCGACGACCCACCAGTTCTGCTCGCTGGTGCTGGACTCGCTCGGGGTGGCGGGCGACAGCGACTCCCGCGCGCGGCTGGTCGAGGACCTCGACGACCTGGTCAAGGAGACCGTCGACGACCTCTACCTGCGCGCCTTCGCCTTCGACGCCGACCCACCGGTGTTCAGCCACGCCGACGCGCTCGCGATCGCCCGCGCCGCGGTGGGCGACCCCCAGGCCCGGCTCGAGCCGGCGGGGGAGGACCGTGCCACCCCGGCCGGGCGCCGGGTCAGCTTCGCCGAGGCGGTGCGCACGCAGCTCGACCGGCGCAAGCGCCGGCTCGGGATCCTGTCCTACGACGACCTCCTCTCCCAGCTGCGCGACGCCCTGGCCGACCCGGACGGCGCGGCCGCGCAGCGGATGCGGGCTCGGTGGAGCATCGTGCTGGTCGACGAGTTCCAGGACACCGACCCGGTGCAGTGGGAGGTGCTGCGGCGGGCGTTCTCGGGGCACGCGACGATGGTGCTGATCGGCGACCCGAAGCAGGCGATCTACGCGTTCCGCGGCGGCGACGTCGCCACCTACCTCGCGGCGGCCGCGACGGCCACGACGCAGCAGACGCTCTCGGTCAACCGGCGCAGCGACAAGCCGCTGCTCGACTCGTTCCAGCGGCTGGTGGCGGGGGCCGAGCTCGGTGATCCGCGCATCGTCGTGCGCGACGTCGAGGCCCACCACCCCGAGAGCCGGCTGGCGGGGCTGCCGTCGCCGGCGCCGTTCCGGATCCGGGTCGTGCGCCGCGACGCCTTCCGGCGCAGCGGCAGCGCGATGCTGACGGTCGCGCAGGTGCGGCCCCACGTCGCGCAGGACCTCGCCCTCGACGTACGCCGCCTGCTCGCCTCGGGCGCGACCTTCTGCGGCGAGCCGCTGCGCCCGCGCGACGTGGCCGTCATCAGCTACCGCCACGCCGACCTCGCCGAGGTGCGCGAGGCGCTGCTGGCGCAGGGCGTCCCGGCGGTGATCGCCGGCGGCGGCAGCGTCTTCGCGACGCCGGCCGCGGTCGAGTGGCTGACCCTGCTCGAGGCGCTGGAGCAGCCCCACCGCAGCGGTCGGGTGCGGTCGGCCGCGCTCACCTGCTTCCTCGGCCACACCGCTGCCGACCTCGACGCCCGCGGCGACGACCTGACCGACGAGGTGGCCGACACGCTGCGCGGCTGGGTCGAGCTGTTCACCCGCCGCGGCGTCGCGGCGGTGCTGGAGGCGGCGACCATGGGAGTCGGGGGGCGTGCCGGCCTGCCGGCGCGCGTGCTGGCCGAGGTGGGCGGTGACCGCCGGCTCACCGACCTGCGCCACATCGGCGAGGCGCTCCACGAGGTCACGCTCACCGAACGCCACGGCCTGGTCTCGCTGCTCACGTGGCTGCGCGAGCAGGTCGCCGAGGGCCGCGCCGGGCGCGGCGTCGAGCGCACCCGCCGGCTCGACTCCGACGCGGCGGCCGTGCAGCTCGTGACCATCCACGCCAGCAAGGGGCTGGAGTACCCCGTCGTCTACGTGCCCGCCCTGGGCGACCGCTTCGTGCCCAAGCCGACCCGGCCGCTCTTCCACGACGACGGGGGGCGGCGCTGCCTCGACGTCGGCGGCGGTGGCGCCGACTGGGCCGACCACTGCCGGCGCTGGGCCGATGAGGAGGCCGGCGAGTGGCTGCGGCTGCTCTACGTCGCGATGACCCGTGCCCAGTCGCAGGTGGTCGCCTGGTGGGCGCCGACCAAGAACGCCGTGGCGTCGCCGCTCCACCGCCTGCTGATGCGCGACCCCGCCACCAGCGAGGTCCCCGCGACGCCGCCCGTCCCCGACGACGACCAGGTCGTGGCGCTGTTCGCGCAGTGGCGCGACCGGGGCGGACCGACCCCGGAGCCGGCCGTCCACGCCGATCCCGGCGCGGACCCGCCGCGCCCGGACCCACCCGGGCTCGCCGCGCGCCACTTCACGCGCGAGGTCGACACCGAGTGGCGCCGGGCGTCGTACTCCTCGCTCAGCCGGCTGGAGGTCGCGCCCACCGGTCCAGCCGGCACGGTCGTCAGCGAGCCGGAGATCGATCCCAAGGACGACGAGCTGCTCGGCCCGGACGAGACCGTCGTGGCAGCACCGCTGCCCGACGACGTGCCGTCGCCGATGGCCGGTCTGCCGGTCGGAGCGACCTTCGGCTCGCTGGTCCACGCCGTCCTCGAGCACACGGACCCCGACGCCCCCGACCTGCGCGAGGAGCTGCTCGGTCACATCGACGACCAGCTCGGCTGGTGGCCCGTCGACCTCGACCGTGAGGAGCTCGCGGAGGCGCTGGTCGCCGTCTGCGACTCCCCGCTCGGGCCGCTCGCGGGCACCACCCTGCGGCAGGTGCCACTGGGCGACCGGCTGCGCGAGCTCGACTTCGAGCTCCCGCTGGGCGGCCGCGCCCTGGCCGACCTCGGACCGCTGCTGGAGCGCCACCTGCCGCCCGGCGACCCGGTGCGGGCCTACGCCGGCCGGCTGGCGGGCCCGCTGGGCGAACAGACCCTGCGCGGCTACCTCACCGGCTCCATCGACGTGGCGCTGCGGCTGCACACGCCCGACGGCCCGCGCTACCTCGTCGTCGACTACAAGACCAACTGGCTCGGTCCGATCGACGAGCCACTCACCGCCCACAGCTACCGACCCGAGGCGCTCGACGCTGCGATGGGGCACTCCGACTACCCGCTGCAGGCGCTGCTCTACGCCGCGGTGCTGCACCGGTTCCTGCGCTGGCGCCAGCCCGGCTACGACCCCGAGCGGCACCTCGGCGGCGTGCTCTACCTCTACCTGCGCGGCATGTGCGGCCCGACGACCCCCCTGGTCGACGGTGCACCGTGCGGCGTCTTCTCCTGGCGACCCCCGGTCGCGCTGGTCGAGGAGCTCTCCGACCTGCTGGACGATGGTGCGCCGTGACCGAGGTCTTCGAGCCCGTCGGGGAGCACGACTGGCGGATCGCGACGACCGCGACCGGGCTGCTCGCGGCGTTCAACGCCGCCGGTGTGCTGACCTCCTCCGACGTCCACGTCGCGACCCGCCTCGGCGTGCTCGGCCAGGAGGCCGACGAGCGGGTCCTGCTCGCGGTGGCGCTGGCGGTCCGGGCGGTGCGCCGCGGCTCGGTCTGCCTCGACCTCACGGCGGTGCGCGACACCGCCGACCTGCCCGCGGACCTCGCCTGGCCCGAGGACTGGGAGGCGGTGCTCGCCGCGTCCCCCCTCGTCGAAGTCGGGGCGCTGCGCTGGGATCTCGGCCTGCTCTACCTCGACCGCTACCACCGGCTCGAGACCCAGGTGCACGACGATCTCGAGGCGCGGCTCGCCCTGGACGCCCCAGCGGTCGACGAGGCGCGGTTGGAGCTCGCGCTGGCCAAGGTCCGCGCCGGCCACTTCAGTGCCGAGCAGGAGCGGGCGGTCGTCGCGGCCGTGCGCCGGCGGACGACGATCCTGACCGGCGGACCCGGCACCGGCAAGACCACCACGGTCGCCCGGCTGCTGGCGCTGCTCGCCGACCAGGCCGGCGGCGGCCTGTCGATCGCGCTCGCCGCGCCGACCGGCAAGGCCGCGACCCGCCTGCAGGAGGCGGTGACCACCGAGCTCGAGGTGGTCGCACGGACGTGGCCCGCGGCCCGCGACCTGGTCGGCCGGCTCGACGGGCTGACCCTCCACCGGCTGCTCGGCTGGCGGCCCGACAACGCGACCCGGTTCCGCCACGACCGCGCCAACCGGCTCAAGCACGACGTCGTCGTGGTCGACGAGTCCTCGATGGTCGAGCTCACGATGATGGGCCGGCTGCTGGAGGCGCTGCGGCCCGAGAGCCGCCTGGTGCTGGTCGGCGACCCGCGCCAGCTCACCTCCGTCGGCGCGGGCGCGGTGCTGAGCGACCTGGTCGCGGGCTACGCCGGCCGGCCCGACTCGCCGGTCGCGGCGCTGACCGAGAACTTCCGCTCCGAGGAGGACATCAAGGCGCTCGCCGCCGCCTTGCGCGACGGCGACGCCGACGAGGTCCTCGCCGTGCTCCGGGCACCGTCGGACCAGGTGGAGTTCGTCGAGGCCACCGACGAGGCCGGGATCGAGGAGGCCCTGCGTCCCGACTCGGTCGGCGCGGCCCGCGCGGTCTGGCGGGCGGCCGTCGACGAGGACCCGGCGCGCGCGCTGGCCGAGCTCGACCGCTACCGGCTGCTCTGCGCCCACCGCGAGGGGCCGTTCGGCGTACGCCGCTGGAACCACCTCGTCGAGCGCTGGCTGGCCGAGGAGCCCGACGTCGACCTGTTCGGTCCCGGCGGCGGCGCCTGGTATGTCGGCCGCCCGCTCCTGGTCACCAGCAACGACTACACCCTCGACGTCTACAACGGCGAGACCGGCGTCGTCGTCCGGCACGGCGGGCGGCCCCGGGCGTTCGTCGCGGGCACCGACCGGCTCAAGGAGTTCGCGCCCGGCCGGCTCGACGCCGTCGAGACCATGCATGCGATGACGATCCACAAGAGCCAGGGCAGCCAGGCCGACCGGGTGACCGTGCTGCTGCCCGACGAGGGCTCCCGACTGCTGACCCGCGAGCTCTTCTACACCGCGGTCACCCGCGCCCGGCACCACGTGCGGGTCGTCGGCTCCGAGGCCGCTGTCCGTGCGGCGGTCGAGACCCGGGCCCAGCGGGCCACCGGCCTGCGGCGGCGGCTGTCGGAGGGCAGGTCCGAGGCAGGCTCCCCGGGGCCATCCGGGGAGTGAAACGTCGGAAACGCCCCCGCAACGCGGTCGGGCTAGGGTCGAGGCCATGCCGTACCTCCTGCGCGTGGAGCTGCCCGACGTCCCTGGGTCGTTGGGTCGCGTCGCGACGGCGATCGGCATGGCGGGTGGCGACATCGAGGCGATCGAGATCGTCGAGAAGCGGCACGACGGGGTCGCGGTCGACGACGTGCTGCTGGAGACCGCGCCCGGCGCGATGCCCGACTCCATCGTGTCCGCGTGCAACGCCCTCGAGGGCGTGGAGGTCGTCTGGATCAGCCGCTACGGCGCCGGCGGCAACCTGTTCCTCGACCTCGAGGCCGTCGAGGAGCTCACGTCCGAGCCGGACATCGCCCTGGACCGCCTCATCGACCTGCTGCCCGTGACGTTCCGGGCCGACTGGGCCGCCCGGGTCTCGAAGAACGACGGTGTCGTGCACGCCACCGACGCGGCGCCCCGCGACCTGGAGTGGGTGCGGGTGGACCGGGCGGCGACGGTGGTGTCGGAGGACGCGAACGCCGTGCGCTGCGTCGCGCGGCTGAACAAGACCGACGTGGTGGTCATCGGCCGCCGGGGCGGGCCGGAGTTCCTCGACTCCGAGGTCGCCCGGCTCGGCCACCTGGTCGGGCTGGCGATGTCGATCTCGCGGGCGGCGGCGAAGGCAGCGCTCGGCTGACGGCCGGGCCGGCGCCGTCGGGAGTCAGGACACCGACCTGATCCGGGTCACGAAGACCGACCCGAGGATCGCCGCGACGAAGGCGCTCGCGTACACCACGAAGTAGCCGACCGAGAACGACGCACCCTTGGTCTCCGTCGCGCCCCCGAGGGCCTCGACGAGGATGAGCAGCAGCCCGGCGATGATCGGCGCGAAGACCTGGGGCAGCGCGTTGGCGATGTTGATGACGCCGAGGTCCTTGGCCCGGTCCTCGGCGCCCGGCAGCACCTGGGTGATCAGCGCGAAGTCGACGGCGGTGTAGATCCCGTAGCCGATGCCCATGAGCACGGCTGCCGCGACCGCGGCGGGCCAGCTCTGCACCAGGGCGAGCATCAGCGACGCGATGGCCCCCACGACGCCGGACCAGATCACGAACACCTTGCGGCGCCCGATCCGGTCGCTCCACACGCCGAAGCCGATCGCGGTGGCCATCAGGATCACGCCGTAGATGACCGTCAGCACGAACACCCGGTCGGGCGCGTCGTCCTTGGAGACGCCGACCGCGTCCTGCAGGTAGTAGAGGAGGTAGAGCAGACCCAGCGCGTTCCCGAGGTTGACCAGGAAGCGGGTGATCCACGCCCAGGCGAAGTCCGGGTGCTGGCGCGGGGAGATCCAGAACCCCTTGGCGAACCCGACCCAGTCGAAGGGTGCGGGCCGCTCCTCGGGCGTCAGCGCCAGGTCGCGGGAGTCCAGGGCGTAGGGGACGGTCAGGACCAGCACCACGACCGCGATGACGACGTACCCGGCGGCGATGCTCCCGGTCGCCGAGGCGACCCCGGTGCCCCCGACGACCCCGAGGGTCTGGGCGACGGCGAGGATGCCGCCGACGCGCCCCCGCGTGTGCACGGGCACCTGGTCCGGGACGGTCGCCGTGACCGCGGCGAGCATGGCGTTGAGCGACGCCTGCACGCCGCACCACCCGAGCGCCATGACGACGGCGTTGCCGGCCGCCGAGAGCACGAGGAGCGAGGCGGCGCCGCCGACCGCGCCACCGACCACCCACGGCAGCCGACGGCCCAGGCGCAGCGTGGTGCGGTCCGAGAACGCACCGAAGACGGGGTTGCAGATCACGGAGGTCAGCGCGCCGAGCCCGAGCACGACGGCGAGGATCTCCTTCTTCGCACTCGCGTCGATCGCCTCGGCCTGCTGGGCGAGCAGCACCTGGATCGGTCCGAAGAACCCCGCCCACAGGCCGATGCTGGCCAGGGTCAGGAACGCGACCCACCGGGCGGGCGGGTCCTCGGTCGGCTCGGCCAGCGCCGATCGACGGGCCGGGATGTCGGTGGTCACCCGCGCATGGTGGCGCACGTCGGCCCGGAGGCGGTCGGTATTCGTTCAATTGAACGGTGAGGAGCGGTTACCGACGGGTAGCCGGTGTCTCATCGTTCAATTGCGCGCAGACGACCGCCCCGGCCGCGCCCTGCACGAACGTCTCAGACGCGCTCGAGCAGGAAGACCGGGATCTCCCGGTCGGTCTTCTCCTGGTACTCCGCGTACGGCGCGTACTGCGCGACCGCGCGCTCCCACCACTCGGCGCGCTCGGCGCCCTCGGCGATGCGGGCGCGGTAGGTGTGCTTCTCGGCCCCGTCCTGGAGGTCGACCTCGGGGTGCTCGACGAAGTTGAAGTACCAGGTCGGGTGCTCGGGTGCGCCGCCCTTGGACGCGACCGCGGCGTACACACCGTCGTGCTCCACCCGCATGACCGGGTTCTTGCGCAGCTTGCCGGACCTGGCGCCCTTCGAGGTGATCACCACGATCGGCCACTCCGGCTTGCCCATCAAGATGTTGGCGCGCTGGCCGTCCGAGGCCTCGAACTCCTCGACCTGGTCGCGCACCCACTTCTCCGGGCTGGGCTCGTACTCGCCAACAAGTGTCATGACCGGACAATGCCCGGCACGGCCACCGGCATTCCCCGGCGATAGCCTCGCCCCCATGAGCGCCATCGACGGGGTGTCGGAGATCTTCGACGCCGACGCCTGGGACGCCGTCCCGGGCTTCGAGGACCTGACCGACCTGACCTACCACCGCGCCAGGGCGCACGGCACCGTCCGGGTCGCCTTCGACCGTCCCGACGTGCTCAACGCGTTCCGGCCGCACACCGTGGACGAGCTGCTCCGGGTCCTCGAGCACGCGCGGACGTCGAGCGACGTGGGCTGCGTGATCCTGACCGGCAACGGCCCCAGCGCCAAGCACGGCAAGTGGGCGTTCTGCACCGGCGGTGACCAGCGGATCCGCGGGCGCGCGGGCTATATGTATCAAGATGAGCACCGCGCGGAGGGTGAGACGGCGGAGACGACCGTCGACAAGGCCCGCCTCGGGCGGTTGCACATCCTCGAGGTCCAGCGGCTGATCCGGTTCATGCCCAAGGTCGTCATCTGCGTCGTCCCCGGCTGGACTGCCGGCGGCGGCCACAGCCTCCACGTGGTCTGCGACCTCACCCTGGCCAGCGCGGAGGAGGCCCGCTTCAAGCAGACCGACGCCGACGTCGGGTCGTTCGACGGCGGCTTCGGGTCGGCGTACCTCGCCCGCCAGGTCGGCCAGAAGCTGGCCCGCGAGATCTTCTTCCTCGGCCAGGAGTACTCCGCCGAGGACGGCGTCCGGATGGGCACCGTCAACAGGGCGGTGCCGCACGCGGAGCTGGAGCGGGTCGCGCTGGAGTGGGGCCGGCTGGTCAACGGCAAGTCGCCGACGGCGCAGCGGATGCTGAAGTACTCCTTCAACCTCATCGACGACGGCCTGGTCGGCCAGCAGCTCTTCGCCGGCGAGACGACCCGGCTGGCCTACATGACCGACGAGGCCCAGGAGGGCCGCGACCAGTTCCTGGAGAAGCGCGAGCCCGACTGGTCGCCCTTCCCCTGGTACTACTGACCAGTCCTGCGAGCCCCGGTCAGGCCGGCACCGACGCCGGGTCGCGCAGCTCGGGTACGGCGGCCTCGGCCCGGCGGGCCGAGCGCAGGGCCTGCCGGACCATCCCCATCTTGTGGATGATGTCCTCGCCGACCGGGGTGTGCCCCCACAGCGAGATGCCCTGGTAGGTGGTCGGCTCCCAGGTCGACTCGAGCTCCTCGGTCACGACCAGCGGGCTCCAGCCGACCTCGAGCTCGAAGCCCGACGGGGTCTGGCAGTAGAAGGAGATCGAGCGGTCGTTGGGGTGCTGGCCGACCGACCACATCATCGTGAAGCCCTCGGCCTTGACCCGCTCGTGCGCGGCGACCATGTCGTCGAGCTCGGCGACCTGCACGTTGACGTGCTGGATGACGGTGCGGATCGGGTCGACCGCGAACCGCTGCACGCCGGCCACGGCGACCGAGTGATGCCGCTCGTTGACCCGCAGGAAGCGGATGCGCAGGTCCACGGGTCCGATCCGCTCGAGGATGAAGTCGGACAGGCGGGCGTCGAAGAGGGTGCCGTAGTAGCTGTGCAGGCCCAGGACGTCCTTCGACGTGATCGCGACGTGGCCCATGCCGCTCTCGCCGGTGACGAACGCCGCGTTGCGCATGGCCAGCGGGTCCGGGGTGGTGACGGGCGTCGTGAAGATCTCGGTCGCCGCACCCTTCGGGCCGGGGAACCGCCACAGGCGCTCCACGCCACGCAGGGCGCACTCGTCCGCGGTCCCCTCCTGGACCGGCAGACCCCGCGAGGTGACCCGACCGAGGATCACGTCGAAGGTCTCGTGGTCGTCCACCTGCCAGCCGAGCGCCGTGACGTCCTCGGCCGGGCCGCGCTGCAGGAGGAAGCGGCACGCGCGGTCGTCGAGGCGGAAGCGGGTCGTGCCCGGCGCGATCTCGTCGACGTGGAGACCGACCGCGTCGGCCCCGAACCGGCGCCAGTCCGTCAGCCGCTGGGTCTCGACCACGAGGTAGCCGAGGTGGACATTGCCGAAGACGTCGTTCATGCCGCGTCCTCTCCGAGGAAGAGGGTGGCCAGGGACCGGAACCGGTCGACCTGCTCGATCTGGACCCAGTGGCCGGCGTCGGGCAGGACGTGGAGCTGGGCGTGGGGGAGCAGCTCGGCGAGGTAGTAGGACGACTCCTTGCGGATGATCCGGTCCTCCCGCCCGTGGACCAGCAGCACCTCGTGCTCGATGGCGACGAGGTCCTCGACCGGGAAGACGAGGAGCGGTCCGTCCGGGCTGAAGGTGCGCAGGTGCGACCGGCGGACGTCCTCGCGGGCGGCCACCTCGGCGCGGTCGGCGGCAACCTGGTCGATCTGGTCGCCGTACAGGCCGGTGTCGTGGAGGAACCGTCCCATCAGGTCGAGCATCGCCTCGGGGGACGGGTCGTCGTAGTAGGTGATCATCTTGATCAGGTCGGCGGTGGGCTCGATCGGTGCGCCGGCGCTGCCCATCAGCACGACGCGGTCGAACCGCTCGGGCGCGCGTTGCACGAGCAGCAGCGCGATCATGCCGCCCATCGAGTTGCCGACGACATGGGCGCGGCCGACCCCGAGCGCGTCGAGCAGCCCGAGCATCGCCTCGGCCCGCGCTGCCGCCGAGCCGGCCACGCCCAGCGGTAGGTCCTCGGGGTGCGAGGAGTCGCCGAAGCCGAGCAGGTCGGGTGCGACGTGGTGGTAGCCGGGCATCGTCGTGATGAGGGCCGCCCAGTTCGACAGGGCGCTCACACCGGGCCCCGACCCGTGCAGCCACAGGATCGTCGGGTCGGCCGGGTCGCCGGCCTGGTGGGTGTGGATCGTCCACTCACCCACCGGGACGTCGGTGGTCGTCAGGTCCATGGGGTCTCTCCTCGTCACGACAGGGCGGGGGCGGGCTCGGGGCGGCGTACGGCGGTGGCGGTGCTGCGCGCGGCCGGGACGTCGAGGCCCGTGGTGTCGGTCGCGGCGACGAAGCGGTCGGGGCGCACGACGACGACCGCGGCCCGGTGGCGCCGCATCCAGCCGGTGAGCACGCCGGTGTGGTCGATGACGTCCTCGGGACCGTCGGTGGTGGCGAAGCCCACCCGCACCGTCCGGAAACGCGCGCCCAGGCGTGTCCACGCCGCCACCTGGTCAGCGGTCATCGCGTCGCGGGGGTCGACGCCCGCGCCCAGGACCACGAAGCCGTCGCCGACCAGGTCGTCGAGCAGGTGCTCGCGGCCCTGGCGGTCGAAGACGGACGGCTGCGGGATCATCCGGCCCAGGGCGTTGCGACGTCGCGGCCGGCCGGTGACCCAGCCGTCGGTGAACCGGTTCGTGGCGTTGCTCGGCTGGAGGACCCGGTTCCAGAAGGGGAGGTGTCGGGCCCACGGGCCCACGGTGTTGCGCACCGCGACCAGCGCCCGGTTGTCGGCCTCGATGAACATGCCCAGGCGCACCGACATCTCGGTGAGCAGGCGCACGTGCGGCCACCGCTCCGCCTCGACCGTGTTCAGCACCGCGTCGTCGAGCTCGCCGCGGCACACCGCGGCGAGCTTCCAGGCAACGTTGTGGGCGTCGCGGATCCCCGACTGCATGCCCTGGCCCGCCCACGGCGGCATCAGGTGCGCGGCGTCGCCGATGAGCACGACCCGGTCGCGTCGCCAGCCCTCGAGGTGGCGCAGGTGGTGGCTGTAGAAGGCGTAGCCCTTGATCCGGACCCGGGACTCGTCCATGCCGAGTGCTCGCAGCCGTCGCCAGACCTTGTCCTCGGTGTCGTAGTCGGCGTCCGTCTCACCCGGCGCGAGGGGGATCTCCCACCGGTGGTTGCCCTTCGCGAGCGGGATGTCGACCACCGGCCGGACCGGGTCGGACCAGAAGACGAGCTCGTCGCTGCCCGGCCACGGATCGAGGACCTCGCCGTCGATGACGACCCAGCGACGCGGCCGGGTCGTGCCCACCATCGACAGGCCGAGGGACTCGCGCACCGGACTCGAGCCGCCGTCCGCGCCGACCAGGTAACGCACCCGCAGGGAGTACGGGCGTCCCCGGTGGTCGGTCGCGCAGACCGTGACGCCGACCCGGTCCTGCTCCACCCCGGTGAAGGAGTGGCCGAAGCGCACGTCGAGGTCGTCGTACCTCGACGCGGCCTCGCGGACCACGGCCTCCATCTTGGGCTGGTAGATCATCATCGCGGTCGGGTGGCCGAGCACGTCGGGCTTCTGCACCAGGCGGAAGACCAGCTTCTGGCGGTAGGTCTTCCAGCTCACCGCGGGCATCACGTCCATGTCCTGCTTGGCCCGCTCGGCGACGTCGAGCTCCTGGAGGATCCGCAGCGTCCAGTCGTTGACCGTGACGGCGCGGGCGCGGGCGTAGAGGTCCTTGTCCTTCTCCAGGACCACCGTCCGGACGCCGGCCCGGGCGAGGAGGCTGGCGGCGATCGCGCCGCTCGGCCCGTAGCCCACCACGGCGACGTCCGCGTCGAATCCCCCGGCGTCCATCGCGCCACCTCCCTGCCATGACCGAGATGCCATTACTGAACCGACCGGTCCAGTCAGTTTTGGTAGGATGCGGGCATGTCCACCGATCTGTCAAGCACTCCGCGTCACTACGATCGGGTCATGACGGTCTCGGCGGGGAGCGACGGCGTGCGACGCAACGCCCAGGGCCAGCGCGTGCGCGAGGAGATCCTCGACACCGCCTCGCGGCTGATGTCGGAGTACGGCTACGACGGCGCGAGCATCTCGGCGATCATCAAGGCGTCCGGCATCCAGAAGAGCTCGATCTACTGGCAGTTCGACTCCAAGGCCGCCATCGCCGCCGCGGTCATGGAGCGCGGCGCGCGCCGCTTCTTCGACGCGACCCCGCTGCGCCGGGCGCGGGGTGACGCCGGCACCCGGCTGCGATCGTTCCTGCGAGCCATCGCCGCGAACCTCGACGAGCACCAGGAGTTCCTCCGGCTCTTCCTGACCCTCGTCCTGACCAACCGCGATCCCGGCGTCGCCGACGTGCTCGACCGGGTCCGCAGCGAGGCCCTGGAGCGGATGCGCGAGTTCATCACCGTGGCGTTCGAGGCGGAGGGACCGGAGGTGGCCGCCGAGATCGGCGAGCGCCTGGCCGGGCTCGGGGTCGCGCTCTTCGACGGCTACTTCCTCGCCGCCCAGATCGACGGGCCCGAGGGGCGGGAGCGGCGGGTCCTGGACATGGCGCGCGCCCTGGAGCACTCCGGTCGGGCGCTCGCGGCCGCGCGGGCCTGACGCACTGAGGTCTTTCGGCCGTACCTCCCAGGGTGGTCGGAGACCACCATGGCCGGCATGGACGAGCCGGGCTTCCGCACCATCTTCGAGCCGTTCCGGATCCACTCCGTGGAACCGCTGCGGCTGACCACGCGCGCCGAGCGGCGCGAGCACCTGCGCACGGCCGCCTACAACCTCTTCCAGGTGCGTGCCGAGCACGTCCTCGTCGACCTGCTGACCGACTCGGGTACGGGCGCGATGAGCCGGGACCAGTGGGCCGCGATCCAGCACGGCGACGAGTCCTACGCCGGCTCACCGTCGTACTTCGTCTTCGCCGACGCGGTCCGCGAGCTCTTCCCGTTCGAGCACGTGATCCCGGTCCACCAGGGCCGCGCGGCCGAGAAGATCCTGTTCTCCGTCATCGGCGGCCCGGGTCGGGTGGTGCCGAACAACACGCACTTCGACACCACCCGGGCCAACGTCGAGGCGACCGGGGCGGAGGCGCTCGACCTGGTCATCCCGGAGGGCCTCGATCCGACGTCGGACCACCCTTTCAAGGGCAACATGGACCTGGCGCGCCTCGAGGAGGTGCTGACGACCCGCGGCGACGACGTCCCGTGCGTCTTCGTGACGATCACCAACAACAGCGGCGGCGGGCAGCCGGTGTCGCTGGCCAACCTGCGCGGCGTCCGCGAGGTCTGCACGCGGTTCGGCAAGCCGCTCTACCTGGACGCCTGCCGTTTCGCCGAGAACGCCTGGTTCATCCGGGAGCGTGAGGAGGGGCAGGGCGACCGGGACGTCGCCGACATCGTCCGCGAGATCGCCGCGCTCGCGGACGGGATGACGATGAGCGCCAAGAAGGACCCGATGGGCAACATCGGCGGCTGGCTCGCCCTGGACGACGACGACCTGGCGACGGCCTGCCGCAACACGCTGATCCTGACCGAGGGCTTCCCGACGTACGGCGGCCTCGCCGGCCGCGACCTGGAGGCGCTCGCCCAGGGGCTGAAGGAGGTGGTGCAGCACGACTACCTCCGGTACCGGATCCGGTCGACGGCCTACCTCGGCGAGGCGTTGCGGGACCGCGGCATCCCGGTGCTGAGCCCGATCGGTGGGCACGCGGTCTACATCGACGCCCGGCGGCTGGCGCCGCACCTGGACCCGCTGGAGTACCCGGGCCAGTCGGTCGCGGTCGCCCTCTACGAGCTGGGCGGCATCCGCTCCTGCGAGATCGGCACGGTCATGTTCGGTCGCCGCCCCGACGGCACCGAGGTGCCGGCCGCCATGGACCTGGTGCGGCTGGCGATCCCGCGGCGGACCTACACCCAGAGCCACGTCGACTACGTCATCGAGGTGTGCGAGGCACTCGCCGAACGCGTCGACTCCCTGCCGGGATACCGGATCGTCGACGAGCCGCGGGCGCTACGGCACTTCACGGCGTCGTTCGAGCCGATCACCTGACCCTGCCGGTCGCCGCCCGGGGACGTCATCCGGTCTGGTCGCCCGGGCGGCCGGTTCGGATGACGTCCTGCGCGGGCCTCGGGGAGGTCATGCGGTTTGGTTGCTGGGGCGGCCGGCTCGGATGACGTCCTGCGCGGGCCTCGGGGAGGTCATGCGGTCCGGTCGCTGGGGCAGCCACCTCGGATGACGTCTCGCGCGGGCCCCGTCGGCGCTCAGCCGGTCGCGGCCACCGCGCGCGCGGCGAGCGCCCGCTCGCGGATGTCCGCGATCTGCTCCGGGGTGAACACCCCGTTGACCCCCGAGATCGCGGCGAGCTTCATGCCGTGCTTGAGGCCGAGGCGGTAGATCTCCTTGACCTTCTCCCACTCGATGTTGCGCCCGACGGTGAACGTCTCGTAGCGACCCTCGAGCGCGAGGACGACGGTCTCGGCCAGGCACGCGTAGACGACACCAGGCGGCAGCCCGATGTTCTTCATCCGTACGTCGCCGGGCAACTCGATCTCGCCGGACTCGACGACCAGCACGTCGGGCCGCTTGGCGACGTCCTCGGCCGAGAGGTCCAGCGGCCGGGCGACGTCGGTGATCACGCACCCGGGCTTGACCGCCATGATGTCGAGCACCCGCTTGCCGGCACCCGACGTCGCGGTGACGATCAGGTCCATGTCGGGGAGGTGCTCGTCGGGGGTGGCGGCGACGTGGACCGTCGCCCGCGGGTGCTCCCGCTCGATCTCCTGCTTGAGCGTCAGCAGCTTGGCGGTCTCCGGGGAGACCAGCCAGAGCTCGTCGCTGGCCAGGGCGAGCAGCCGCGCGCAGACCGAGCCGATCGCCCCGGTCGCGCCGACGACCATCGTCCTCCCGTGCAGGACCCCGTGCTCGTCGACCTCGGCGATACCGAGCTGGAGGAGCGCGTCGTGCGCGGCCCAGAGCGCCCCGGAGGCGCTGTAGCTGTTGCCGGTCGTGACCGGCAGCGACGCCTTCTTGGCCACCGTGACCCCGGCGTCGCCGACGACCTTGGTGAAGGCGCCCAGCCCCATGACCTGGGCGCCCAGCTTGCGGGCGATGTCCGCGGCCTGGAGCAGGCGTGCGTAGGTGAACTCCGGGCTGTGCGCCATCAGCTCCTTCGGGGTGCCACCCACGGTGATCAGCCAGCCCTCGGCCTCGGCGCCGGTCGGGGAGGTGATGCCGGTGACGTGGCTGTAGGTGAAGGGCGGGGCGTAGGCCAGCGCCTTCTCGATGGCGTCGTTGACCACGCCGGGCGAGAGTCGGGTGATCGTGCCGAGTGGCTCCACCTTGTCGAAGAACGACTGCGACAGCGGGTGGATGACGAAGGCGAACCGGCTCTTGCGCCGCCAGCCGTTGGGGTAGAGCAGCCGCGGCTCGAGCCCGGACTCGACGATCATGTCCAGCATGTCGTCGTTGGTGAGCGGCCCGCCGCCGACCAGCGCCTGCATCATCGCCTCCAGGACGGCCGCATTGACCGTCACGTCGAAGGGCTGCGGCACGCTGTCGAGCACCAGGTCGACGCCGCGGTCACCGAGGTCGGCGAGCCGCTCGTCGGAGACGGCCGCGCTGATCAGCGTCTTGCCGGCCAGGTCCTCCAGGCCGAAGCCGACCAGCTCGTCGTACGTCGCCACGACGACGTCGGCGTCCCGCGCCGCCCGGCGCGCGAGCGCGGTGCTGAGCCCGGTGCCGGGCGCCTGGATCTTCGACTTCACCGTGCTCGGGAGCAGGTGCACCGGCCGCAACGCCGTGTGCACGGCCAGCCCCAGGATCGGGTTGGCGACCACCTTGGCGGGCAGGTCGAAGCGGAGCAGCGGGTCGGCGAACTCGATGTTGTCGGTGAACTCCCGCAGCAGCCGCGTCGTCCGCGCGTGGTTGAGACCGCCCAGCACGACCGTCCGCGCGTTCGAGAGGTAGCCCGGCATCTCGGCCTGGAGGTACCGGATCGCCCACTCCTGCAGCACGTCGCCCAGGGCGTGCCCGTCGCTCACCGGCACGCCGGTGGTCGTCTGCTTGATGGAGTCGATGGCGTCGAGCTCGCCGTCGTAGAGACCCACGGCGCGGGCCTCGCGCACGCCCGTGACGGCCACCGCGTCCGCCTCCGCCGCCCACGACGCGACCAGTCGGCGCGCCGCGTCGACGTCGCCCGACGTCCCCGTCCGCACCAGCCGGAAGGTGTGGTCCAAGAAGCTGACCGTCGTGTCGTGGTCGCGATCGGGCCCGGTGAGGCTGATGTTGACGACGGTGAGCTCGGGCGTGGGCACTCAGACCATCGCCTTCGAGGTGATCTCGGCGTGCGCGAGCATGAAGTCGACCAGGCGGTCGGCGTACTCCTCGAACGGTGGGCAGGCCACGCCGGTGCCGGCGAGGTCGTTGGTCGTCTGCTTCGTCGAGTACGTCGTCGGCGAGGCGAAGTAGTCCACCGCCTCGGCCGGCAGGCCGAGGAGGTGCTCCATGCCGGGGACCTTGTCGATGAGGGCGTGGGTCGGGCTCAGTGGCGCCGGGATCCACACCACGCGCTTGCCGAGCCGGTGGGCGAAGGCTCCAACGACCTGGCGCGCGGTCGGCGGGTTCGGGTCGGTGAGCGCGTAGGTCCGGCCGACGGACCGGTCCTGGACGGAGAGCACGTCCATGGCGTCGACCACGAAGTCGCGCGGGACCAGGCACACGCGGACGGCGTCGGGATCCCCGACCCGGGGCACGACGGCGACCGGACCGGGCTGGCGCTTGAGGAAGCCCGCGATGAAGTAGGGGCCGTCGAACTTCTGGGTCGCGCCCGTGGCCGAGTCGCCCACGACGATGCCGGGCCGGTAGATCGTGGCGCGCAGGCCGCCGGCCATCGCGTCGCGGACCAGCTGCTCGGCGACGAACTTGGTCGACTCGTAGTGGTTGCGGAACGGCTGGCCCTGATCGAGCACGTCCTCGCCGAACTCGCCGTCGTAGCGTCCGCTGACGTAGCAGGTGCTGACGTACTGCAGCCGGTCCAGCCGGGGGAGGGCCTGGCAGAAGTCGAGGACGTGCGCGGTGCCGTCGACGTTGACCCGGTGCGCGACCTCGGGCGGCACCGCGAGGTCGTAGACGGCGGCCAGGTGCCACAGCTCGGTCACGTCGTCGAGGGCGGCCCGCGCCGCCTCGTCGAGCCCGAGGTCGGCCGTGGTGATGTCGCCGACGACCAGGTCGACCCGGTCGCGGACGTGCGGGTGGTCGCGCTCCAGCTCGGCGACCCGCTCCTGCGCGGTCGCGAGGTGCTGGGCCTGCACCAGGCACACGGCGCGGGAGCCGTCTCGCCGCGCCAGCAGCCGCGGCAGCAGGGCCGAGCCCAGGAACCCCGGGAAGCCGGTCATCAGCAACGTGTCCATGGCAGTGCACTCCGTCTCTCGTCCGACGTCGTCGACACCTCGACCGTAGGGGCGTGCCGGCGTCGTCGCGATGGGCGGAAGGCCCGACTTCATGGGACTGACGGGCGTCAGCTGCCGGGAGGCGCCGGGTGGCGTCGGCGGAGGGGTCCTGCGGACTTCAGGCCCTACTTCTGAGGACCACGGCCGGGTAGCGTGCCTCGCGCCCGGCCGGTCCACGAGGTGGACCGACGCGACTGACGTGACTCCGGTCACTGACAGGGGGCGAGGCGGACTGGTGAGGTGTCACCGGTCGTCGTCGTCCCAGGAGGTCCTCGTGCGTATCGGTGTTCCCCGTGAGTCGCGTGCGGGCGAGACGTTGGTGGCTGCGACCGCGCAGACCGCCGGCCGTCTGGTCAAGCTGGGGTACGACGTGGTGGTCGAGTCCGGTGCGGGTGTGGCCGCCAGCCAGCCGGACGTGATGTACGCCGACGCCGGCGTCACGGTGGGGTCGGCCGAGGACGTGTGGTCCAGCGACATCGTGGTCAAGGTCGAGGCGCCGACCGAGGAGGAGTCCGCGCGGTTGCGTCGCGGGGCCACGGTGGTGTCGTTGATGGCGCCGGCCCGGTCGCCGGAGCTGGTGGAGCGCCTGGCGTCGGCGGGGGTGACCGCCCTGGCGATGGACGCGGTGCCGCGCATCTCGCGGGCGCAGTCGATGGACGTGCTGTCGTCGATGGCGAACGTGGCGGGCTACCGCGCGGTCGTGGAGGCGGCGCACGCGTTCGGCCGGCAGTTCACCGGCCAGGTGACGGCGGCCGGCAAGATCCCGCCGGCGCGGGTGTTCGTGGTCGGCGCGGGCGTGGCGGGCCTGGCGGCGATCGGTGCGGCGGGGTCGATGGGCGCGATCGTGCGGGCCTTCGACGTGCGGCCCGAGGTGGCCGAGCAGGTCGAGTCGATGGGGGCGGAGTTCGTCACCGTCGACATGGTCAGCGAGGTCAGCTCGGACGGCTACGCCAAGGAGATGACCGCCGAGCAGGAGCAGGCGACGGCTGCCATGTACGACGAGGAGGCGCGTGCGGCCGACATCGTGATCACCACCGCGTTGATCCCGGGCCGTCCGGCGCCGCGGCTGATCACCGAGGAGACGGTGGCCGGGATGCGGCCGGGCAGCGTGATCGTGGACATGGCGGCGGCCAACGGCGGCAACGTCGCGGTCACGGTGGCCGACCAGGAGGTCGTCACCGACCACGGGGTGCACGTGCTGGGGTGGACCGACCTGGCGGGGCGGCTGCCGGCGCAGACCTCCCAGCTGTACGGCACGAACATCGTCAACCTGCTGACGCTGATGACGCCGGGCAAGGACGGCGTCCTGGTGCTGGACCTCGACGACGTCGTCGTGCGGGGCATCACCGTGGCCCACGAGGGTGCGTCGATGTGGCCGCCACCGCCGGTGCAGGTGTCCGCGGCCCCGAAGGCCGTCGCTCCGGCTGCGCCGCCGGAACCGGCCCCGCCGAAGAGGCGGCGGCCGATGTGGCCGGTGTTCGCGGCGGTGTCGGTGCTGCTGTTCGTGGTGGCCTCGACCGCCCCGGACCCGCTGCCGGAGCACTTCTTCGTGCTGACGCTGGCGATCGTGATCGGCTACTACGTGATCGGCAACGTCCACCACGCCCTGCACACCCCGTTGATGAGCGTCACGAACGCGATCTCCGGGATCATCGTGGTGGGCGCGATGCTGCAGCTGGGTGTCGACGACACCGCCGTGCGCGTCCTGGCGTTCGTGGCGGTGCTCCTGGCCAGCATCAACGTGTTCGGCGGGTTCGCGGTGACTCGACGGATGCTCGGCATGTTCCGGAAGGCGGACCAGTGATGGATGCGGTCTCGATCGCGGTCGGCGCCTATCTGGTCGCCTCCCTGCTGTTCATCCTCAGCCTCGCGGGGCTGTCGCGGCACGAGAGCGCCCGCAACGGCGTCTCCTACGGCATCGCGGGCATGGCGTTCGCGCTGGTCGCCACGGTCGGGCTGCTGGTCCACGACACCGACGAGACGCTGCCGCTGGTGCTGCTGGTCGTCGCGGTCGCGGTCGGCGCCACCATCGGGCTGTGGCGGGCCCGGGTGGTCGCGATGACCGGGATGCCCGAGCTGATCGCGCTGCTGCACTCGTTCGTGGGTCTGGCCGCGGTCCTGGTGGGCTGGAACGGCTACCTGTACGACGAGGGGCTGACCGGGTCGCTGGAGCAGATCCACAACGCCGAGATCGTGATCGGCGTGTTCATCGGTGCGGTCACCTTCACCGGATCGATCGTGGCGAACCTCAAGCTGTCCGCGCGGATCAAGTCCGCGCCCATGGTGCTGCCGGGCAAGAACGTCCTCAACCTCGGGGCGCTGGTGGCGTTCGCGGTGCTGACCGTGTGGTTCGTGGCCACCCCGAACCTCGGGCTGCTGGTCGCGGTCACCGTCCTCGCGCTGGCCCTGGGCTGGCACCTGGTCGCCTCCATCGGCGGCGGTGACATGCCGGTCGTGGTGTCGATGCTGAACAGCTACTCCGGCTGGGCGGCCGCGGCGTCGGGGTTCCTGCTGGACAACAACCTGCTGATCGTGACCGGTGCGCTGGTCGGGTCGTCCGGTGCCTACCTGTCCTACATCATGTGCGAGGCGATGAACCGGTCGTTCATCTCGGTCATCGCCGGCGGCTTCGGCATCGAGGCCGCCCCCGACCCCGACCGTGACTACGGCGAGCACCACGAGATCACCGCCGACGCCGTGGCCGAGCTCCTGGCCGACGCCTCCAGCGTGATCATCACCCCGGGCTACGGCATGGCGGTCGCCCAGGCGCAGTACCCGGTCGCCGAGCTCACCTCGAAGCTGCGTGCGCGGGGCGTCGACGTCCGGTTCGGCATCCACCCCGTCGCCGGCCGGCTGCCCGGCCACATGAACGTGCTGCTCGCCGAGGCCAAGGTGCCCTACGACATCGTCCTGGAGATGGACGAGATCAACGACGACTTCCCCAGCACCGACGTCGTCCTGGTCATCGGCGCCAACGACACGGTCAACCCGGCCGCCCTGGAGGAGCCCGGCAGCCCGATCGCGGGCATGCCGGTGCTCCACGTGTGGGAGGCCCGCCACGTCATCGTCTTCAAGCGGTCCATGGCCGTGGGGTACGCCGGTGTCCAGAACCCGCTGTTCTTCAAGGACAACACCAGCATGCTCTTCGGCGACGCCAAGCAACGCGTCGAGGACATCGTCCGCGAGCTCGCCGACCTCCCCGCCGGGGCGTCGCGCTGACGTCGGGTCGCGGCACCAGCGCCAGCGGTCAGGTGGCGACGGGGCGGTCGGCGGCGAGCGCGTGCTCGAGGGCCTCGTGGTGGGCCCGCACCTGGCCGCGTGAGGGCAGCAGGAGGCTGGCCACCCCGGCGAGCGCGTAGCCGGCGGCGGCCACCCAGCAGGCGGCGACCAGGCCGTCGCGCAGCGACGCGGCGTCGTACGACGTGCCCACGACGTGGAAGAAGACCGTGCCCGCCACCGCGACGCCGAGCGCCGCGCCGACCTGCTGGATGGTGCCGTAGGTCCCGGAGGAGGCGCCGGCCTCGGAGGTCGGGACGGTCGCGAGCGCGACGTCGACGAGCGGCACCACGAGCAGGCCGAGGCCGATCCCGCAGACCACGAGGGGCGGGACCAGGCTCCACGTCGAGAGCGAGTCACCCTGCTCGCTGACCGTGGCCAGCACCCACACGGTCGCCACCGCCTGCACGAGTGCTCCACCGACGACCACGACCTTGCCCAACCGGGTGCCCAGGGGGACGGCGACCGCGGTCCCCACGAAGGCCCCGAGGCTGAAGGGCAGCATCGTGGCGCCGGCGTGGATCGCCGACCAGCCGAGCCCGGTCTGCACGTAGATCGTGAACGTGAGCCCGAAGCCGGCCAAGGCGCCCTGGAACGCCCCCTGGGTGACCAGGCCGGCGGAGAATCCGCGGTCGGAGAACAACCGCATGGGCAGCAGCGCCGAGCCGGTACGACGGTCCCGGCGGCGTTGCTGCGAGACGAAGACGGCCAGCAGGACCAGGCCGGCGGCTCCGACGGCGAGGATCCATGGCGCCCAGTCGACCTGACGGCCCTCGACCAGCGCGTAGACCACCCCGAGCAGCCCGGTCGTCGCCAACAGCACGCCCACCGGGTCGAGGCGCAACGGGTGCTCCGACCGGGTCTCGGGGACCCAGCGCAGCGCCAGGACGACCAGCGCGATCCCGATCGGCAGGTTGATCAGGAAGATGCTGCGCCACCCGATGCCGAACGCGTCGCTGCTGACCAGCCAGCCACCGAGCACGGGTCCGAGGACGGCCGACATCCCGGAGACTGCGCCGATGACGCCGTAGATCGGCGCCCGCTCGCGGGGAGAGTAGAGCGCCTGCAGGGACGAGAGGACCTGCGGGACCATCATCGCGGCCCCCGCGCCCTGCACCACGCGGGCGACCAGCAGCACGCCGATCGTCGGAGCCGCGCAGGCGAGCGCGGACCCGGCCGTGAACGCGAGCACGCCGATGACGAACATCCGGCGTCGCCCGACCATGTCGCCGAGCCTGCCGCCGGTGATCATCAAGACGGCGAAGGCCAGCAGATAGCTGCTGACGACCCACTCCAGCTGCTCGCCGGTGGCGTCCAGGCTGGTGCGGATCGACGGGAGTGCGACGTTGACGATGGTGGCGTCCATCAGGTCCATGAAGGACGCGAAGATCAGCACGCCCATGGCGCGGCCGCGCAGGTGCTCCATCGGTCCTCCGGGTGGTTCGACGTGGCGTAGTCTGGGACGAGGGAAGAGGTCCCGATACGGGATAATTCCGATTCGGAATAATTCCGATATGGAGAGAATAGCGAGGCGGGTCGGCCGTGTCCAGCCGGAAGCGCGTCGGGGAGCAGATCGCCGACGTCATGCAGGAGCTCATCGCGGCCGCGGTGCTCACCAACGAGCGGATCGCTCGCTCGGTGGGGCTCAACGTCGTGGACTTCCAGACCTACGGCGTGCTGGTCCGCCACGGCGGGCCGATGACCCCCGGGCAGCTGGCGCAGATCACCGAGCTGCCCTCCAGCACCACCACCAGGGTCCTCGACCGGCTCGAGGCCAAGGGCATGGTGCGTCGCGAGCCGGACCCCGACGACCGGCGCAAGACCTGGGTGCACGCGGTGCCCTTCGACCACCCCGGGGCCGGGGCCGCGTACGCCTCGATCCTGCGGCAGATGGAGGAGGTCAACGCGGGCTTCACCGTCGCCGAGCTCGAGACCGTCGTGCGGTACCTCGACGCCGTCAAGCACGTGCGTTGACCCCACCGGTTCCGCAGCCCCCGTTGCGCAGAGGTGACAATCTGGTGCCATGGCACCACCGGCGGACGACTGGTTCGGCAAGGCGTTCTCCAAGGCCTGGAAGGACAAGGCCGAGGAGATCGGGCGCTTCAACCTGGCCATCTTCGGCAAGACCGGCGTGGGCAAGAGCACCCTGGTCAACGCGATCTTCGGCGAGGAGATCGCGGCGACGGGTATCGGTGAGCCGGTCACCCGCGCCGAGCACCTCTACCTGCACCGCAGCGGCACGCTCGGGGTGCTCGACACCCGCGGGCTCGAGGTGGGCCGCGACAACGCGAAGCTGATCAACGAGCTCAACGACTACCTGCACGGGATGCGGCGCAAGCCGTTGGCCGAGCAGATCCACGTGGCGTGGTACTGCGTGCGCTCCGGCGACCGCCGCTTCGAGCCGACCGAGGGCGAGTTCATCCGCGCGCTGCACGACCTCGGGCTGCCGGTGATCCTGGTGCTGACCCAGGTGCCGCGCGCCGGGGTCCGCGTCCACCCCGACGCCGAGGCGCTCGCGGCCAGCATCGCCGCGATGGACCTGCCGATCGAGGGCGGGCTGATCCACTACACGATGGCGCGCGGGGACGAGTTCACCGGGCAGACGGCCTACGGGCTGCAGGAGCTCCTCGATGCCACCTTTCGCGGCGCGCCCTCGGGCGTGGCCCATGCGATCACGGCTGCTCAACAGATCGATTTCGTCCGCAAGCGCGACCGCGCGGAGACTGCGATCAAGGCTGCCACGGGGGCGGCGACGACCGCCGGGGCCTCCCCGATCCCCTTCTCCGACGCCGCCATCCTCGTCCCCATCCAGCTGACCATGATGGCCTCGATCGCGGTGACCTACGGGATCCCGATCGAGCGCTCCACCGCTGCCTCGATCGCCGCGACCGCGGCCGCCACCACGGCCGGCCGGTCGCTCGTGGGGAACCTGATCAAGTTCGTCCCCGGCGCCGGCACCGCGGTGGCCGGGACGATCAACGCGACCGTGGCGGGCACCTTCACCTACGCCATGGGGCACGCCTGGCTGCGGGTGTGCGAGCGGCTGGCCCGTGGCGAGCTGCGCATGGTCGGCGGCGCCCTGGACAGCGAGAAGATCCACAAGCTCTTCCTCGACGAGTTCAAGGTCTCGGCGAGCAGGAGGAAGCTGCCGTCATGAGCACCCGGTGGCAGCGCATCGCCCGCGCCGGGGCCGGCGAGGAGTACGCCGCCGTCTACGCCGAGCGCTTCCGACGGCTGGGTGCCCGGGGGGCCGAGGTGCACGGGGAGGCCGCCTTCGTGGCGGGGCTGCTGCCGCGGCCCGCGCGGGTCCTGGACGCGGGGTGCGGGACCGGCCGGGTCGCCGTCCGCCTCCACGAGCTGGGCTACGACGTGGCGGGCGTCGACGTCGACGAGGCCATGCTCGCCGTCGCCCGCGAGGAGGCGCCGCACCTGGACTGGTGGCTGGCCGACCTGGCGTCGTTCGACCTCGGTGAGACCTTCGACGCCGTGGTCGTGGCCGGCAACACCCTGCCGCTGCTGGAGGACGGCACGCTCGGCGCGGCGTGCGAGCGACTGGCCGCCCACGCCCGGCCCGGCGGCCGGGTCGTGTGCGGCTTCGGGCTCGACGCGGACCACCTGCCGGCGGGCTGCCCGGTCACGCCGCTGGCCGAGGTGGATGCGGCGATGGCCGGCGCCGGCCTGGAACCGGTGGCGCGCCACGGCACGTGGTCCGGTGACCCGTTCGACCACGACGGCGGCTACGTCGTCACCGTCCACGCGAGGCCGGACCGGTGAAGGTCACGGTCCTGACCGGCGCGGGCATCTCGGCCGAGAGCGGGGTGCCGACCTTCCGCGACGCCGACGGCCTGTGGGAGGGGCACGACGTCGAGGAGGTCGCCACGCCCGAGGCCTACGCCGCGCGGCCCGACGTCGTGCACCGGTTCTACGACGCCCGTCGCGCCGCGCTGGCGACGGTGCACCCCAACCCGGCGCACCACGCGCTCGCCCGGCTGGAGGAGGCGATCGGCGACGACCTGCTCGTGGTCACCCAGAACGTCGACGATCTCCACGAGCGGGCCGGGTCCACCCGGGTGCTGCACATGCACGGCGAGCTGCGCTCGGCGCGGTGCGAGGCGTGCGGCGCCCGCAACCGCTGGCACGACGACCTGGGCCACCGGCCGCCGTGTCCGCGGTGCGGCGCGGTCGAGCTGCGGCCCGACGTGGTCTGGTTCGGTGAGATCCCCTACGGCATGGACCGCATCGCCACCGCGATCGCCGGCACCGACCTCTTCGTGTCGATCGGCACGTCGGGTGCGGTCTACCCCGCGGCCGGGTTCGTCCAGCACGCGCTGCGGCACGGGGCCACCACGCTCGAGCTCAACCTGGCCCGCAGCAACGGCACCTGCCTCTTCGACGACGCCCGCCACGGTCCGGCCACCGAGCTGGTGCCGGCCTGGGTGGACGAGCTCCTGGGTGGGCAGGGGGTCCGGCGCGGCGGGTAGCACGACCGGGTGGTCGGAGCGGTCCGTACGGGCGGGGCGTGCGGCGGCTGGCCGGGGTAGCGTGCGGCTACCGGTCGGCAGCGAGCCGACCCGAGCCGAGGAGGACCCGTGGCACGGATCGGAATGGCGGTGGCGGGTCTCGGGGCCGCGGCCGTGCTCACCGCGTGTGGAGGCAGCGACTTCGCCGACGGATCGGCCGACGACATTGCGAAGAGCGCGAAGTCGGCGATGGGGGACCTGACCTCGGTGACGGTGTCCGGTGAGATCAGCTCAGGCGGTCAGGACATCAACATCGACCTCCAGACGGACAAGGACGGCAACTGCACCGGGACCATCGGTCTGGGGTCGGGTTCCGCCGACCTGCTGGGCGTCGGCGGTGACGTCTGGATGAAGCCGGACGAGTCCTTCTGGAAGACCTTCGCCGGCACCAGCGCCGACCAGGTGATCTCGCTGGTCGGCGACAAGTGGGTCGTCGTCCCCCAGGGCCAGGACTCGCTCGACCAGTTCTGCGACATCGACAGCCTGCTCGAGCAGATGCTCAAGGACGACGACAGCTCGACCTACTCCAAGGCGGGGACCGGGTCGGTCGACGGCGACGACGTCGTGAAGATCGACAACAAGGACAAGGACGGCAGCACGTCCACCGGCTACGTGCTGGTCGACGACCCGCACTACCTGGTCAAGATCGAGAAGACCGAGGGGGAGGACACCGGCTCGGTCACGTTCTCCGACTTCGACGAGAAGGTCGACGTCGAGGCGCCGGCCGACAGCGACGTCGTCGACCTCAACAACCTCTCCGGCTAGCCGCCCCGGACCTCTCACCTGGCCCAGCACAGGGTGCTCCCGGGTTGAATACACGTGTGTTCAACCCGGGAGCCGGTGCCTGCGGGGCTGTGCCCGGCCGGGTCAGCGCGCGGGACCCACGAGCGCGCCGGCGTGGGCCCGCAGCACCAGCTCGCCGGCGCGGAGCGACACGTCGTCACCGGTCGCGAACAGCAGGACCCCGTCGCCGGTCGGCACAGAGACCTCGGCGTCGCCGAAGTTCACCGCGACCAGCAGCGCGCCGCGGCGCATCGTGAACACCCGTCGCTCCTCGTCCGCGGTGCAGGAGACAGCTGCGAACGAGGGGTCGGTGAGCTCCGGCCGCTCGCGACGGAGGCGGGCCAGCCGTCGGTAGACCTCGAGGATCCGCGCGTGCCGGCCGCCCGCGGCCTCGGACCAGTCGAGGTTCGAGCGCTCGAAGGTCTCCGGGTCCTGCGGGTCGGGGACGACCGCCGGGTCCCAGCCCATCTGCTCGAACTCGGCGATGCGGCCCTCAGCGGTCGCGCGGCCCAGCTCCTCCTCGGGATGGGAGGTGAAGAACTGGAACGGCGTCGAGGCGGCCCACTCCTCACCCATGAAGAGCATCGGGGTGAACGGCGAGCACAGCGTCACCAGGGCGGCGCTGGCGAGCTGGTGCTCGTCGAGCGCCTCGGCGATCCGGTCGCCCCGGGCCCGGTTGCCGACCTGGTCGTGGTTCTGGCTGCACACCACCAGGCGCCACGTCGGCATCGCCCGCAGGTCGACCGGGAAGCCGTGGTTGCGGCCCCGGAAGGAGGACCAGGTGCCGTCGTGGAAGAACCCGCGCTCGCAGACCTTCGCCAGCGCCGACAGCGGCGCGAAGTCGGCGTAGTAGCCGGTCGTCTCACCGGTCAGCGCCACGTGCAGCGCGTGGTGGAAGTCGTCGCTCCACTGCGCGTCGATCCCGTAGCCCCCGGCCTCCCGGGGCCGCACCAGCCGGGTGTCGTTGAGGTCGGACTCGGCGATCAGCGTCAGCGGGCGGCGCTGGTGCGCGGACATCGCCGCGACCTCGACCGCCATCTCCTCCAGCAGGTGCTGGTGGCCGGCGTCGTTCAGCGCGTGCACGGCGTCGAGCCGGAGACCGTCCACGTGGTAGTCCTCGAGCCACATCCGCACGTTGTCGAGGATGTAGCGCCGCACCTGCACCGAGCCGGGGCCGTCGAGGTTGAGGAAGTCACCCCAGGTGTTGGCGCCCTCCTTCAGGTAGGGGCCGAACAGCGGCAGGTAGTTGCCCGACGGGCCGAGGTGGTTGTAGACCACGTCCTGGATCACGCCGAGCCCGGCCGCGTGGCAGCCGTCGACGAAGCGCTGGTAGCCCTCCGGTCCGCCGTACGCCTCGTGGACGCTGAACCACGCGACGCCGTCGTAGCCCCAGTTGTAGGTGCCGTTGAACGCGTTGACCGGCATCAGCTCGACGAGGTCCACCCCGATCTCGCGGAGATGGCCGAGCTTGCCCAACGCCGCGTCGAACGTGCCCTCGGGCGTGAACGTGCCGACGTGCAGCTCGTAGACGACCGAGCCGGCGAGCTGGCGGCCGGTCCAGGTCGCGTCGTTCCACGTGTACGACGCCGGGTCGTAGGTGCGGGAGAGGTCGTGGACCCCGTGGGGCTGACGGCGGGACCGCGGGTCGGGGCGGGGGTCCGGGTCGTCGTCGATCAGGTAGCCGTAGTCGACCCCGCTGCCCGCGACGTCGGGGACGGGCTCGGTCGGTGCCCACCAGCCGTCGTCGCCCGCCGCCATCTCGAGCGTCTCGCCGGCCAGCGAGAGCCGCAGCCGGGACGCCGTCGGCGCCCAGACGTCGAAGGTCCCGCGTCCCGGCTTCACGCGTCGTCCCGCACGAGCAGGGCGACCGGCAGGTCGCGGAGCAGGTCGGCGAGGCGGTCCGAGGCCGGCTGGTCCGTGAGGACGTCGCGCCAGGTCCCGGGCGGGAGCACGAGGGTCGTGTCGCTCCAGCCGCCGCGGTCCGCCAGCCCGACCGGCAGCCGGGTCGCGACCGTCACCGCGCCGCCGCGGTCGAAGGCGAGCACGTGGCGCGCCGCGGGACCCTCGGCGAGCACCGGGGCGTACGACGTGAACAGCCCGGGCCGGTCGCGGCGCAGCGTCAGCGCGGCCCGGGTGAGCCGGAGCTTGTCGGCCGCGTCGTCGTCCTCGGTCCCGGCCAGCACGGCGGCCCGGTGGTCGAAGTCGACCGGGCGGCGGTTGTCGGGGTCGACCAGCGAGGTCTCCCAGAGCTCGCTGCCCTGGTAGACGTCGGGGACCCCGGGCATCGTCAGGGCGACGAGCTTGGCCGCCAGCGAGTTGGAGCGCCCGGCCGTGTCGACCCGGGCGGCGAGGTCGGTGAGCACCCGCTGCACCTCAGCCGAGGTGAAGACGGCGTCGACGGCGGCGTGCACCGCCGCCTCGTAGGCCTCGTCCGGCTCGGTCCACGTGGTCCGGTCGCCGGCCTCGCGCATCGCCTTCTCGGCGTACCCGTGCAGCCGCTCGGCCGACGCGGGCCAGGCGCCGAGGACGGCCTGCCACAACAGCGAGCCGAATCCCGGGTCCGGCAGCGGGACCAGGCGCAGCAGCTCGGCCAGCGCCGCCTCCCACACGTCGGGGACCTCGGCGAGGACCGTGATCCGCGCCCGGACGTCCTCACCACGCTTGGTGTCGTGGGTCGACAGCGTCGTCATCGCATGCGGCCAGTCGCGCTGCCGCACGGTCATCGCGTGGTGGAAGTCGTCGACGTCCAGGCTGAACACCGACGGGTCGCCGCCGACCTCGTTGAGCGAGGTCAGGCGCGACCAGCGGTAGAAGCCGCAGTCCTCGACGCCCTTGGCCATCACCATCCCGCTGGTCTGCTGGAACCGCCGCGCGGCGCGCGACCACGGGTCGCGGAGCGCGGGCAGCAGCGCGTCGAAGGTCGCGGCCAGGTCCGGCCGGTGCCGGCGGGCGCTCTCGAACGCCTCGTCGAGGTGCGTGCGCCCGGCGGGCAGGTAGGACCGGTAGACCGGGAAGCAGGCGAGCAGCTCGGCCACCGCGTCGCGAGCGGGCGCGGGGTCGTCGGTCCCCAGCTCGCGCACGATGCGGCGGACCTCGGACTGCAGGATGCCGTCGGCGACCGCGCGCTTGGTGCCGCGGACGAGCTCCGCCCAGTCGACCGGGGCCCCGCGCAGCCGACCCTCGAGCTCGTCGAGCGGCTTCTGCCCGGTGGGGTCGGTCAGGACCCGGTCGACCAGCGCGAGCGCGTCGTAGCCGGTCGTGCCGTGGGTCGCCCACTCGCGGGGGAGGTCCTCGCCGGGCTCGAGGATCTTCTCGACCAGCACGTAGGCGCCACCGGTCAGGTCGGCGAGGTCGTCGAGGTAGCGCCCGGGGAACCTCAGGCCGTCGGGATGGTCCACGCGCAGCCCGTCGACCAGGCCCTCGTCGAACCAGCGCCGGATCTCCACGTGGGAGTCCGCGAAGACCTCCGGGTCCTCCACGCGGACGGCGGCCAGGGTGTTGATCGCGAAGAAGCGGCGGTAGTTGAGGTCGGTGTCCGCGCGGCGCCAGCCGACCAGCTCGTAGTGCTGCTCCTCGAGCGTGGTCGTGCCGGGGGCCATCGGGAAGCGGTGGTCGTGGTAGCGGACCTCCGGGCCGTCGGGTCCGGCCACGACGCGGACCGCGTCCTCGTCGCCGTCTCCGACGACGGGCACCAGGATCCGGCCGTCGCCGGCCGCCCAGTCGACGTCGAAGGCCGTGGCGTGCTCGGAGTCGCGGCCTAGCCGCAGCACGTCCCACCACCACGGGTTCTCGACCGGGGTGGCGACGCCGACGTGGTTGGGGACGATGTCGACGAGCACGCCCATCCCGAGGCGGCGGGCCTCGGCGGCCACCGCCGCGAGGCCCTCGGCTCCGCCGCGCGCCGGGTCGACCCGGTCGAACCGCACCACGTCGTACCCGTGCCGGCTGCCCGGCTCGGCCTCCAGGATCGGGGACAGGTAGACCCAGTCGACGCCCAGGTCGTGCAGGTAGGGCAGCCGGCGCGCGGCCTCGAACAGGTCGAAGTCGGCGGTGACCTGCAGGCGGTACGTCGAGGCGGGCAGGCGCGGCTCGCTCACCGGCGCTGCCCCTGCGTGGCTGCCGCCACGGACGCGGCGACCGAGTGGTCCGGCTCCTCCTCGGGAGCGAGGTGCTCGCGCAGCACCACGACGCTGCGTGAGTGGATCGGGAGCGTGTCGCCGGCCTTCACCTCGCGGTTCTCGTCGGCGGCGCCGCCGGTGTCGATGACGACGTCCCAGGCGCTGGCGTACTCCTCGGGCGGCAGCGTCGCGGTCGCGTCGCCGTCGGCGTTGAAGTAGAGCAGGAAGTGGTCGTCGACGATCGCCTGGCCGCGGTCGTCGACCCCGGCGATGCCGTGGCCGTTGAGGTACATCCCCAGTGCCTGGGAGCCAGCCCCAGAGTCCGACTGAGTCCAGTCGCCGTCCTCCATCGGGCGGCCGTCGAGGTGCAGCCACACGATGTCGTTGAGGCGCCCGCCGCCCTCGGGTCCGCCGTCGGCCGGGTCTGGCACCCGGACGGTGTCGCCGGTGAAGAACCGCTTGCGCCGGAAGGTCGGGTGGTCGCGCCGCAGCCGGGACACGGCGGCGGTGAACTCGACCAGCGGCCGGTCCACCTGGTCCCAGTGCACCCAGCTGAGCTCGGAGTCCTGGGCGTAGGTGTTGTTGTTGCCCTGCTGGGTGCGTCCCAGCTCGTCGCCGTGCAGCAGCATCGGGACGCCCTGGCTCAGCAGCAGCGTCGCGAGGAAGTTGCGCTGCGACCTGGCCCGGGCCGCGAGGATCTCGGGGTCGTCGGTCGGACCCTCCGCGCCGTGGTTCCACGAGCGGTTGTGGCTCTCGCCGTCGTTGTTGTCCTCGCCGTTGGCCTCGTTGTGCTTCTGGTCGTAGGAGACCAGGTCGCGCAGGGTGAAGCCGTCGTGGGCGGTGACGAAGTTGATGCTCGCGACCGGGCGCCGGCCGGTGTGCTCGTAGAGGTCGGCGGAGCCGGACAGCCGCGAGGCGAACTCGCCCAGCGACGGCTCGCCGCGCCAGAAGTCGCGGACGGTGTCGCGGTACTTGCCGTTCCACTCGGTCCACTGGGGCGGGAAGCCACCGACCTGGTAGCCGCCCGGACCGATGTCCCACGGCTCGGCGATCAGCTTGACCTGGCTGACCACCGGGTCCTGCTGCACGAGCTCGAAGAACGTCGACAGCCGGTCGACGTCGTAGAACTCCCGCGCGAGCGTGGAGGCGAGGTCGAAGCGGAAGCCGTCGACGTGCATCTCGGTGACCCAGTAGCGCAACGAGTCCATGAGCAGCTGCAGCGAGTGCGGGTGGCGGACGTTCAGGCTGTTGCCGGTGCCCGTGTAGTCCATGTAGTAGCGCTTGTCGTCCTCGACCAGCCGGTAGTACGCGGCGTTGTCGATGCCCTTGAAGCTCAGCGTCGGCCCGAGGTGGTTGCCCTCCGCGGTGTGGTTGTAGACCACGTCGAGGATCACCTCGATGTCGGCCTCGTGCATCGCCTTGACCATCGCCTTGAACTCCTGCACCTGCTGGCCCAGGGCGACGTCGTCGTCGCGGGCGGCGGAGGAGTAGTCGGCGTGCGGGGCGAAGAAGCCCAGCGTGTTGTAGCCCCAGTAGTTGCGCAGCCCCTTGTCGAGCAGCGTGCTGTCCTGCACGAACTGGTGGACCGGCATCAGCTCGAGCGTCGTGATCCCGAGCTTGGTGAGGTGCTCGATCGTGGCGGGGTGCGCCAGTCCGGCGTACGTGCCGCGCAGCGCCTCCGGCACGTCGGGGTGCAGCTGGGTGAGTCCCTTGACGTGGGCCTCGTAGATGATGCTCTCGTTGTAGGGCCGGTTGGGTCGGCGGTCGCCCTCCCAGTCGAAGAACGGGTTGATGACCACCCCGTGCGTCATGTGCGGCGCGGAGTCGTCGTCGTTGCGCGAGTCCTCGTCGCCGAACGTGTAGGAGAACAGCGCCTGGTCCCAGTCGATCTCGCCGGCGGTCGCCTTGGCGTAGGGGTCCAGGAGCAGCTTGTTGGGGTTGCAGCGCAGGCCCCGCTCGGGGGCCCACGGCCCGTGCACGCGATAGCCGTACCGCTGGCCCGGCTGGACGGTCGGCAGGTAGCAGTGCCACACGTAGGCGTCGACCTCGGTCAGCTCGACCCGCGTCTCGGCGCCGTCGTTGTCGAAGAGGCACAGCTCCACGCGCTCGGCGACCTCGCTGAAGATCGCGAAGTTGGTGCCGCTCCCGTCGAAGGTCGCCCCCAACGGGTACGCCTGCCCCGGCCAGCTCTCCACGACACCCTCCAGCTCCACGCCACGCTCCCGGTCCGACCGATCGGGTTTGATCGATCAAAGCACATGTGTACCCGTTCCCCGGCGTCGCGAACATCGGGAACAATCCGGGGCGCCGACCGGGTTGCGGCTCTCGTGACGGTCAACGAGGTGTCCCGGGCGAGCGTCGGCCTGCGCAGCGAGCGAGGACCGATCCTGCTGGCGGTGATGCTGAGCGTCGGCCTGGTCGCGATCGACTCGACGATCCTGGCCACCGCCGTGCCGGCGGTGGTCGACGACCTCGGCGGCTTCACCCAGTTCCCGTGGCTGTTCTCGATCTACCTCCTCGCCCAGGCGGTCACCGTCCCGGTCTACTCCAAGCTCGCCGACCAGTTCGGCCGCAAGCCGGTGATGATGGTCGGCATCGGGCTGTTCCTGCTCGGCTCGCTGCTGTGCGGGGTGGCCTGGGGGATGGGCGCCCTGATCGCGTTCCGGGCCGTCCAGGGTCTCGGCGCGGGCGCCGTGCAGCCGGTCAGCATGACGATCGTCGGTGACATCTACACGCTCGAGGAGCGCGCCAAGGTGCAGGGCTACGTCGCCGGCGTGTGGGCGGTCGCCTCGGTCGTCGGCCCGACGCTCGGCGGCGTGTTCGCCGACTACGCCTCCTGGCGGTGGATCTTCTTCATCAACCTCCCGCTCGGCCTGGTCGCCGGCGTGATGATGTGGCGCAACCTGCACGAGCAGGTGGAGCGCCGCCCGCACCGCATCGACTACGCCGGCTCGCTGCTGCTCACCGCCGGCGGGGTGCTGCTGCTGCTCGCGCTCCTCGAGGGCGGGGTGCGCTGGGCCTGGTCGTCCCCGACCAGCCTCGTCCTGTTCGCCCTCGCCGCGGTGCTGCTGGTCGGCTTCGTGCTGGTCGAGCGGCGGGCCGCCGAGCCGGTGCTGCCGCTGTGGCTGATGCACCACCGCGTCCTGGTCGCCGCGATGGCGGCGTCCCTGGTGGTCGGCGTGCTGATGATGGGCCTGACGTCGTACATCCCCCTCTATGCGCAGGGCGTCCTCGGGTACGGCGCTGTCGCGGCCGGGTTCGCCCTCGCCGCGATGACGCTCGGCTGGCCGATCGCGGCCTCCAACGCCGGCCGCCTCTACCTGACCCTCGGCTTCCGGGCGACGATGCTGATCGGCGGGGCCGTCGGTGTCGTGGGTGCCGCGCTGCTGCTCCTCATCGGGCCGCACAGCTCGCTGCTGGTGCTCGCGCTGCCCTGCTTCGTGCTCGGGATCGGCTTCGGCCTGGTCGTCAGCCCCTCGGTCATCGCCGCCCAGTCGTCGGTGACCTGGCGCGACCGCGGCGTCGCGACCGGCGCGACCCTCTTCACCCGGTCCGTCGGCAGCGCGGTGGGGGTCGCGGTCTTCGGTGCGCTGGTCAACCACCAGGTCGCGAGCCGGCTCGGCCGTGGCGTCCCGGACGTCTCGACGCTGACCCCCGCGGTGCTGGACCCCGCGATCCACCAGGTGTTCGTCGCGTCGGCGGTGGCCGCGGTCGCGCTGCTCGGGGTCGGTGCCCTGATGCCGCGCCGCATCCAGGAGCCGGCCGAGGAGCCGGCGCCGGCGTGAGCGTGGTGAGCGCAGGCAACCCTTGCTTGCAGGCGACCCGGCGCCGGGTTTGGATGCGTCCATGACCGCGAGCGACACCGAGGACCTGGTCGGTCCGCACAGCGACGAGCCGCACCAGAGCGGCCTGAACAACCGGCTGAACTGGCTGCGTGCCGCCGTGCTGGGGGCCAACGACGGCATCGTGTCGACCGCCGGCATCGTAATCGGCGCCGCGGGCGCCACCAGCGACCGCAACGCGATCGTGATCGCGGGCGTCGCCGGCCTGGCGGCAGGTGCGATGAGCATGGGCGCGGGCGAGTACGTCTCGGTCAGCACCCAGCGGGACTCCGAGCTGGCGCTGCTGGCCAAGGAGCGGCGCGAGCTGCGCGACGAGCCGGACGAGGAGCTCGCCGAGCTCGCCGGCCTGTACGTCGAGAAGGGGCTCGACGAGGAGCTCGCCCTCGAGGTCGCGAAGGCGCTCACCGCGCACGACGCCCTCGGGGCCCACGCCGAGGCCGAGCTCGGGATCGACCCCGACGACATCTCCAGCCCGTGGCACGCGGCCTGGGCGTCGATGCTCGCCTTCACCGCGGGGGCGTTGCTGCCGCTGCTGACGATGACGCTCGGCAGCCCCGGGCTGCGGCTCTGGCTCACCGTCGCGACCGTCGTCGTCGCCCTGGCGGTGACCGGCTTCGTCAGCGCCCGGCTGGGCTTCGCGCGACCGGGTCGCGCGGTGCTGCGCAACGTCCTCGGCGGTCTCTTCGCGATGGCCGTCACCTACGGCATCGGGTCGCTGCTCGGCACCCAGATCGGATGACCTCGGCGCTGCGGATGTTCGCGGCGCTGGTGCCGCCGGCCGAGGCCGTCGAGCACCTCGACGCCTTCCTCGACGTCCGCCGGGCGGCGGCGCCGTTCCGGTGGACCGCCGCCGACCAGGTCCACGTCACCCTGGCCTTCCTCGCCGAGGTCGAGGAGCACCGCCTCGACGACCTGGTCGAGCGGCTGGGCCGGGCGGCCTCACGGCGCACCGCCTTCGGCACCGCCGTCGCGGGCGGCGGGGCCTTCCCGAGCGCGGCGCGGGCGCGGGTGCTGTGGGCCGGTCTCGACCTCGACGACCCCGGCCGCACCGAGCTGGACCGGCTGGCCACCGGGTGCCGGGCCGCCGCGAACCGGGCCGGGATCGCCGTCGACGGCCAGCGCCTCCGCCCGCACCTGACCGTCGCGCGGCTCGGCCACCCCGCCGAGGTCTCGGACTGGGTGCGGCTGCTGGACGGCTACGCCGGGCCGCGGTGGGTCGCCGACCGGGTCACGCTGGTGGCGTCGTACCTCGGGGAGGGGCCGCGCGGCCGGCCGCGCCACGAGGTCGTCGACGAGCTCCCCCTCGGCGCCGCCGCCCCCGACTGAGGCCGACGTCACGCCGGACGGGTCCGGCACGTCCGGGCCGCTGCGTCGTTGACCGGGCATGACCGACGACGACGACGAGCGCCTGGCCCGCCCCGACGGGCACCGCTACGACGCGCCCGAGTCCGACGACTCCCGCATCTCCAAGGAGTGGGCGTACGCCGTCCTGGGGCTGCTGGTGCTGGTCCTGCTGGTGCTGGTCGCCACCGGGACCGTGCGGATCTTCCCGGGCTGACCGGCCCGGGCGCGGTTGCGCAGCCTGGATGAATCCCCGGTCAGCCGGGGAAACCTGACGTTGTCAGGCGTTGCAACCCCTGACAACGTCATGAACTCCCTGACAACGTGGATGAATCCCCGGTCAGCCGGGGATTCATCCACCTCCCGGCCTCAGCCCACCACGCCGTACAACCGGTCGCCGGCGTCACCGAGACCGGGGACGATGTAGCCCTTCTCGTTGAGCTTCTCGTCCATCGCGGCGGTGACGACCGTGACGGGGACCGCGAGGCCGTCGAGCTCGCGCTCGAGGCGCGCGCAGCCCTCGGGTGCGGCGAGCAGGCAGATGGCGGTGATGTCGTCGGCGCCGCGGTCGGTGAGGAAGCGGATGGCGGCGGCGAGGGTGCCCCCGGTCGCCAGCATCGGGTCGAGCACGTAGCACTGACGGCCGGAGAGGTCCTCGGGCAGCCGCTCGGCGTAGGTCGACGCCTCGAGCGTCTCCTCGTTGCGGATCATGCCCAGGAACCCGACCTCCGCGGTCGGGAGCAGCCGCATCATCCCGTCCAGCATGCCGAGGCCGGCGCGCAGGATCGGCACGACCAGCGGCTTGGGCGAGGCGAGCGAGACGCCGGTGGTCGGGGAGACCGGCGTGACGATGTCGAGCGGCGCGACCCGGACGTCGCGGGTGGCCTCGTAGGCCAGCAGGGTGACGAGCTCGTCGGCCAGGCGGCGGAACGTCGGGGAGTCGGTGCGCTCGTCGCGCAGGTGGGTCAGCTTGTGGGCGACGAGCGGGTGGTCGACGACGTGCGTGCGCATGCCCGAAACCCTAGGGCACGCCGGGCACATCGGCCCGGGCGTCGGGGGACGAAAGGGGGTTGGCCGCTCCGCGCCGGTCTGCCACTCTGGAAGGCGCGCCGCGGCCGAGCGGTGCGCCCAGCCAGTCGACGGAGCGGAGGTGTGCCGTGGCCGACCAGACCGACGGAGTGGACTTCGCCCTGGCAGCCTTCCGCGAGGACGGCGACTGGACGGTGGAGGAGCTCGTCTTCGACGTGCTCGACGACGTGGAGCACCTGGTGCACGCGCTGCGCCGGTTCCCCGGCGGTGCGGTCGGCCTGGTCGCGGTCGACGAGGACTTCTTCCTCATCGTGCGGGTCGCCGGCGCCACCACGCGGGTGCTGCTCTCCGACATCACGGCGGCCGACGAGTGGGAGCTGGCCAGCTCCGCCGTCGACTTCCTCGGGCTCCCGCAGCCGGAGGTCGAGGAGATCGAGGAGCAGGTGCCGGCCGGCGACCTCGACCTGCTCGGCGACCTGGGCATGCACGCCATGGACATGGGCGTGCTGCTCGACGACCCCGAGCTCTACCCCGACGAGATGCTCTCCGACGTCGCGCGCCGCCTCGGTTTCGGCGAGGTCTTCGACGACATCGTCGGCCTGACGTCCGCGTGACGCGCCGCCGATGACCGGCGAGGCCTGGGTGCCCGCGATGCGGGCCGCCCTCGACGAGGCGCGGTCGGCGCTCGTGACCGGCGACGTGCCGATCGGTGCGGTCGTGCTCGACCCCGGTGGTGTCGTCGTCGCCCGCGGCCGCAACGTGCGGGAGGCGGAGTCCGACCCGACCGGTCATGCCGAGGTGGTCGCGCTGCGCGCCGCGGCGGCGGCCCGCGGCTCCTGGCGGCTGGACGGCCACACCCTGGTCGTCACGCTCGAGCCCTGCACGATGTGCGCGGGTGCCGCCGTGCTCAGCCGGGTCGAGCGGGTCGTCCTCGGTGCCTGGGACCCCAAGGCCGGCGCGGTCGGGAGCCTCTGGGACGTGGTCCGGGACCGGCGGCTCAACCACCGGCCCGAGGTGGTGGCCGGCGTGCTCGCCGAGGAGTGCGCCGCGCTGCTCGAGGAGTTCTTCGCCGGGCACCGCCGACGCGGGTGACGCCGCCCGCCGGCCGTTTCGGCCGCCCGTGCGGCGGTCATGATGAGGTGCGTGCTCGATCAGTGGCGAGGTCGCCTCCGGCGGGAGGCGAAGCGGCTGCGGCGCGGCTGGCGCGGCGCCGTGCTCTGGTCGCTGCGCATCACGGTCGCCGCGGTCGCGAGCTACGTCGCCGCCCTGCTGATCTTCCCCGGCACCCAGCCGTTGCTGGCTCCGCTCACCGCGATGCTCGTCGTCCAGGTCACCCCGGTGTCGCTGCTCGCCAGCGGCGTCGACCGGGTCGTCGCCGTGGTGCTCGGGGTCTCCCTCGCGGTCGGGTTCGCCACCGTCGTACCCCTGGAGTGGTGGAGCCTCGGCGTCCTGATCTTCGTGTCCATCACCCTGGGGCAGGCCCTTCGCCTGCGCGCGAACCTGATCGAGGTCGCGATCAGCGGCATGCTCGTGCTCGGCGTCGGGGCTCTCGGCGCCGGGGCCGCCGCCGGCCAGCGGATCGCCGAGACGCTCGTCGGCGCCGCCGTCGGGATCGCCGCCAACCTGCTCTTCCCGCCCCGGGTGCCGACGTCCGACGCCGGCCGGGAGATCGAGGGGCTGGCCGACGCGGTCAGCGACCTCCTGCGCCGGTCCGCCGACGCCCTTCGTGAGCTCGCCGACGAGCCCGAGTCGGTCTTCTCCGCCGCAGTCGCGTGGCTCGGGGACGCCCGCCGGATCACCCACCACGACGTGCCCCGGGTGGGTGCCGCCCTGCTCCAGGCCGAGCAGGGCCGCCGGCTCAACGTCCGTGCGGTCGGTACGCCGGACCTCGGGCCCGGGCTGCGGCAGGGGCTGGAGTCCCTCGAGCACACCGCGCTCGCGGTGCGCTCGATGTACCGCACCCTCGCCGACACGACCGCGGGCAGGCCGGCCTGGCTCACCGACGAGTCGGGCGCCGACGTGCTGCTCGGCCTGGCCGAGACATTCTGGGACCTGGCTGCGGCCGTCGACGCCTTCGGCGAGCTGGTGCGGCTGGAGGCCGCTCCGGCCGGCCAGGTGCGGTCGGCGGACTTCGAGTCGCTGCGGACGGCCATCACCGGCCTGCCCGAGGCGCGGGCCCGCCTCGAGGAGCTCGGGACGGTCGTCACGGACCCCGACCTGGGCGAGATGCAGGCGAGCGCGCTCGCGACGGTCAAGCGCGTCGAGCGCGAGCTCGACCTCGCCGAGCGGGTGCGGCGACAGCTCCAGCTGCGCCGCCCGGCGGGGCACCGGCCCGTCCCCCTGCGGCCCCACCTCGTCCGCTCCCGGACGCCGACCTTCCCCGAGGCAGGTCCGGACGCCGAGACGGTGCGGATGCCCCGCCTGCCCGAGGATGACTGAGCGACCAGGACTGACCGGGAGCGTCGGCTCGCGCATCCGGGGCGGTGTCGGGCACCCTCGAGGGACCGCACCCTGCGACCGCCCACCAGCCGACCCGCCGAGGAGATCCCCCTGTGAAGTGGCACCTGTGAAGCGGCACGTGCCGAAGCGCCACGACCTCGCGCCGCTGCTGAGGTTCAGGAGGCCGATCGTGTCGCCGCGGGAGCGGCGGCTGGCTGCGGCGTTGACGATCGAGGACCTGCGGCGGATCGCGAGGCGGCGTACGCCGCGGGCCGCGTTCGACTACACCGACGGTGCGGCCGACCAGGAGGTGTCGCTGGCCCGCGCCCGGCAGGCGTTCGGTGACGTGGAGTTCCGGCCGCGGATCCTGCGCGACGTCTCGACGGTCGACACCTCGCGGGTGGTGCTGGGCCAGCGGGTCGCGCTGCCCTTCGGGATCGCACCGACCGGGTTCACCCGGATGATGCAGACCGAGGGCGAGATCGCCGGCGCGCAGGCCGCCGCGGCGGCGGGCATCCCGTTCGCGTTGTCCACGATGGGCACGACCTCGATCGAGGACGTCGCCGCGGCCGCACCCGGTGGGCGCCGCTGGTTCCAGCTGTACATGTGGAAGGACCGCGACCGGTCGATGGCGCTGGTCGACCGGGCCGCGCGAGCCGGGTACGACACGCTGCTGGTCACCGTCGACGTGCCGGTCGCCGGGGCACGGCTGCGCGACGTGCGCAACGGGATGACCATCCCCCCGACCCTGACCCTGCGTACGGTGCTGGACGCGCTGCCCCGGCCGGCGTGGTGGTTCGACTTCCTCACCACCGAGCCGCTGGCGTTCGCCTCCCTGGACTCCTGGTCCGGCACGGTCGCGGACCTGCTGGACACCATGTTCGACCCGACCGTCACCTACGACGACCTGGCCTGGATCCGCGACCAGTGGCCCGGCAAGGTCGTGGTCAAGGGCGTCCAGACCGTCGACGACGCCCGCCGGCTCGCTGACGCCGGGATCGACGCGGTCCTGCTGTCCAACCACGGAGGCCGCCAGCTCGACCGGGCACCGGTCCCGTTCCACCTGCTCCCCGACGTCGTCGACGCCGTCGGCGCCCACCACCCCGACGTCGAGGTCCACCTGGACACCGGCATCACGTCCGGCCAGGACATCGTCGCCGCCCTCGCCCACGGCGCCCACTTCACCCTCATCGGACGCGCCTACCTCTACGGCCTGATGGCCGGCGGCCGCGACGGCGTCGACCGGACCATCGAGATCCTCCGCAGCCAGGTCGAACGCACCATGCGGCTGCTCGGCGTACGCACCCTCGACGAGCTCGAACCCGACCACGTCACCCAGCTCGTGCGGCTGGAGCCCCGCCGGTGGTAGCGACCGGCTGTAACTCCGTGTGACACCCGGTCGTTGAGGTGTCATGCGTCGCTCCCTCACCGCCCTGCTCGTCGTGCTCGGCGTCCTCGTCGCCCCGAGCGCTGCCGTCGCGGCGCCCGCTGCGGCCCCGCACGCCGCGGCCCGCTCCGGCTGGACCCCGCGGCCGGCGATCTACCCCGGCACGGTCACCCGCACGGACCTCGCGATCCCGATGTCGGACGGCACCGTGCTGCGCGGCGACCTGGTGCTGCCCGCCGACGCCGACGGCCAGGCGGTCGCGGGACGGTTCCCGGTCATCGTCACCATCACCGCCTACAACAAGTCCGTCCAAGCGAACGCCGGTGGGCTGGCGGGCGCGCCGCCGTCGTACCTGGTGCGGCGCGGTTACGCGCAGCTGACCGTCGACGCACGGGGCACGGGGAGCTCCGAGGGCACCTGGTCGGCGTTCGGCCACCGCGAGGACGAGGACTCCGCCGAGGTGGTCGAGTGGGCTCACTCGTCGAAGCGCCCCTGGAGCAACGGCCGGGTGGGCATGGCCGGGCCGTCGTACATGGGCATCAACCAGATCTTCGCCGCGGCCCGGCACCCGGCCGGCCTCAAGGCGATCTTCCCGCAGGTCCCGGCCGGTGACGTCTACCGCGACGTCGTCGCCTCCGGCGGCCAGCTCGACGTGGGGTTCATCCCGCTGTGGCTGGGCCTCGTCACCGGCGCCGGTGTCGTGCCGCCGGCGGTGACGCAGAGTGATCCGCAGTCGGGGTTCACGGCGTTCGCCGACCACCTCGTCGGCGCCGCGACGTTCACGCTGCCGCTGCTGCTCGACGCGGTGACGGGCGGGGACTCGGCATACGACGGGCCGTTCTACCGCGAGCGCTCGCCGATCGAGGTGATCGACCGGGTCCGCGTCCCGACCTTCCTGGTGTCGGGGGAGTACGACCTGTTCCAGCGCGGGACGCCGCTGCTCTACGAGGACCTGCGGTCCCGGGGGGTGCCGACGCGGCTGGTCACCGGTCCGTGGAACCACCTGCAGGCGTCAGCCGGTGACGGCATCGAGGGCGCCGGCTACGGCAGCCTGGCCGAGCTGCAGCTGCGGTGGTTCGACCGCTACGTGCGCGGCAAGGCCGACCCGACCCTCGACCGAGACATCCCCTCTTTGACCTACTACGAGCAGGGCAGCGGCCGGTGGACCCACGCGTCGGGGTGGATCACCGACCAGCACGCCGCGACCTACCGGCTCTCGGGCTCCGCGGCGGCGGGCGGCGGGATCGGTGTGCTGACCCGCCGTGCCACGGTCGACGGACGTGCGGTCGTCCCGCCGGTGCCGGTGTCGGGCCTCTGCACGCGCTCGGCCGACCAGTGGACCGCGGGCCTGCCGAGCGCCGCCCTGGCTGACCTGCCGTGCTGGCGCGACAACGCACCCAACGACAAGTCCGGGGTGGTCTTCCAGACCGCCCCGCTCACCTCCGCGCTGCGGCTGCGCGGCCCGATCAACGCGCGGCTCTACACCTCGAGCCCGACCGGCGACGGGATGCTCTCGGTGTCGGTCTCCGACGTCGCGCCGGACGGGAGCGTCTCGCGGCTGACCGGGGGCTGGCAGGTGCTCTCGCTGCGCGCCCTGGACCGCTCCCGCAGCCGCTTCCTCGACGGCCGGCTCGTGCAGCCGTACCACCCGTTCACGAAGGCGTCGAGGAAGCCGCTCGCCGCCGGCCAGGTCGCACCCGTGGACGTCGAGGTGTTCCCGACGGCCGCCAGGATCGCCCCCGGGCACCGGCTGCGCATCGCCATCCAGGCCTTCGACGTACCCCACCTCGCGCCGACGGCGCCCGACCTGCCCACGGCGCTCGCGCCGCTCACGGTGCGCACCGGCCCGCGGTGGCCGTCGGTGCTCACCGTCCCCGCGGCGGCGCGCCACCGATGAGTCCGCCGGGTCGACGGCGCCCACCTGTCCGCCTCCGCGCTGGACCGGCTCGCGGGGGCGACCGGGCCGTCAGCCCGGCTGGACGCCGCCCGAGGCCTGAGCCAGCTCCTCGTCGGTCATCAGGCGGGACCGCACGAGGAAGCGGACGCCGTACGGCGACTCCAGCGAGAAACCGGCGCCGCGGCCGGGTACCACGTCGATGGTGAGGTGGGTGTGCTTCCAGTACTCGTACTGCGAGGCGGACATCCACACCGGAACCGGCCGGTCCAGCCCGACGTCGAGGTCGCCGAGGTGGACGTCGGCGTCGCCGGTGATGAAGTCGCCGTCGGGGTAGCACATGGGCGCCGACCCGTCGCAGCACCCGCCGGACTGGTGGAACATGACGGGACCGTTGGACCAGGTCCGCCGCCTCACCGGTGACGTCCACCGGGGACGTCGACCGAGGCATGGGAGGGAGCCCCGGTCAGAAGAACCCGAGCGGGTTCGGGTCGTAGGACACCAGCAGGTTCTTGGTCTGCTGGTAGTGGTCGAGCATCATCTTGTGGGTCTCGCGACCGATGCCGGACTGCTTGTAGCCGCCGAACGCGGCGTGGGCCGGGTAGGCGTGGTAGCAGTTCGTCCAGACCCGGCCGGCCTTGATCTCCTTGCCGGCCCGGAAGGCCTGCGACCCGTCGCGCGACCACACGCCGGCGCCGAGGCCGTAGAGGGTGTCGTTGGCGATCTTGAGGGCGTCGGCCTCGTCGTCGAACGACGTGAGCGCCACGACCGGGCCGAAGATCTCCTCCTGGAAGATCCGCATGGCGTTGTGGCCCTCGAACACCGTCGGGGTCACGTAGTAGCCCTCGGCCAGGTCGCCCTCGAGCACGTTGCGCTCGCCACCGGTGAGGACCTTCGCCCCCTCCTGCTTGCCGATGTCGATGTAGGACAGGATCTTCTCGAGCTGGTCGTTGGAGGCCTGCGCACCGATCATCGTGGTGTCGTCGAGCGGGTTGCCCTGCGTGATCGCCTCGACGCGCTTGATCGCGTCGCCGACGAACTCGGAGTAGATGGAGCGCTGCACGAGGGCGCGCGACGGGCAGGTGCAGACCTCGCCCTGGTTGAGGGCGAACATCGCGAAGCCCTCGAGCGCCTTGTCGTAGAAGGCGTCGCGGCTGCTGGCCACCGACTCGAAGAAGATGTTGGGGCTCTTGCCGCCGAGCTCGAGGGTGACCGGGATCAGGTTCTGGCTGGCGTACTGCATGATCAGCCGGCCGGTCGTGGTCTCGCCGGTGAACGCGACCTTGGCGATCCGCGGGCTCGAGGCGAGCGGCTTGCCGGCCTCGACACCGAACCCGTTGACGACGTTGAGTACGCCGGCGGGCAGCAGGTCGCCGATCAGCTCGACGAGCTTGAGGATCGACCAGGGGGTCTGCTCGGCCGGCTTCAGGACGACGCAGTTGCCGGCGGCCAGGGCGGGGGCCAGCTTCCAGACCGCCATCAGCAGCGGGAAGTTCCACGGGATGATCTGGCCGACGACGCCCAGCGGCTCGTGGAAGTGGTAGGCCATGGTGTTCTCGTCGACCTCGCCGATGGTGCCCTCCTGGGCGCGGAGCACGCCGGCGAAGTACCGGAAGTGGTCGACCGCCAGCGGCAGGTCGGCGGCGAGGGTCTCGCGGACCGGCTTGCCGTTCTCCCACGTCTCGGCGACCGCGAGCGACGGGAGGTTCTCCTCCATCAGGTCCGCGATCTTGAGCAGGATGTTGGAGCGCTCGGTCGGCGCCGTACGCCCCCACTTCTCCGCGGCCGCGTGCGCGGCGTCGAGCGCGGCCTCGATGTCCTCGGCGGTGCCGCGGCCCACCTCGGTGAACGGCTTGCCGTTGACGGGGGAGATGTTCTCGAAGTACTCGCCCTTGACGGGCTCGACCCACTCACCACCGATGTAGTGGCCGTAGCGGGACTTGACGGTGACGAGCGAGTCCGGCTGTCCGGGCGCTGCGTAGATGGTCATCGGTGCTCCTGTGTCGTGCTCGTGCGGAGGCGGGTTCGCCTGTGACTGCGCTCACAGGAGACCAGCCGGCACGTTGCGGCGACGTTGCAGCGTTGATGGCCGGCGGGGAGGTGGATGAATCCCCGGTCAGCCGGGGATTCATCCGGGGTTGTCAGGGGTTGCCTGACGTTGTCGGGGGTTGCAACCCCTGACAACGACAGGTTGAGCCTGACCGGCCCACCGCCAGGGCACGCGTCGGCCCGACCGCCGTGCGGCAGGATCGGGCGGCTCAGGCGAGCTCAGGCGAGCTCGGCGTCGAGCCGGGCGAGCTGGCCGTCGATCAGCGGCAGCAGGGGGGAGCTCGTACCGATGGCGCGGCGTTGAGCGTCCCACATCTCGTAGTCGTCGCGACCCCACGCCGATCGCGTCCAGGCGGCCATCAGGTCGGCCTGGCCGGAGTGGACCAGGGCCTGCCGCAGCCCCGCGGCGAGGTCGCCGCGGATCCGCTCGACCCCCGGAGCGGTCGACCGGGGGAGAACCGGCCCGCGGTAGCAGCGCACGGCGCCGCGCACGTCGCCGGCCGCGAGCTGCGCGTCGGCGGCGACCCAGTCGGCCGTGACCGAGCCGGTGAGGCGGTAGGGACGCGACGCGAGCAGCTGGTCCCCGAGCAGGCTGCGCAGCCGGTTCAGCTCGGCCCGAAGCGTCGACGATGCGGGCTCGTCCTGGTCGTAGAGAAGGATCGACAGCTCGTCGCCGGTCAGGCCGGCAGGGGCCGACGCGAGCAGGACGAGGATCTCGCTGTGCCGCGGGCTCAGCCGGACCGTCTTCGGCCGCCCACGGCCGTCGTCGACGGTCACCAGGGCGTCGGAGCGCCCCAATGCCTCGATGTGCATCCGGAGCCCGGCGCCGGTCCGCTCCGGCAGGGTGGGCAGCACCCGCTCGCGGGCGAGCTCGGCCTCGGCCAGCCGCGCGGCGGTGCGCAGCATCGCCAGGGTCTGGGGTACGGCGACCTGGTCGCCGCCGGTCACGTCGAGCACCCCGAGCAGCTGGGTGGTCGACGGGTCGTGGATCGGCATGGCTGCGCAACTCCACCGCCGGACGCTGCTGCGGAAGTGCTCGGCGCGGGTGATCGTCGACGGCTGACCCGTCGCCAGCGCCAGCCCGGGCGCGTTCGTCCCGGCGAGCCGCTCGTCCCAGTTGCTGCCGGCGACGAAGCCGATCTTCTCGGCCTCGCGCAGCACGGCGGACGAGCCGCAGACCCAGAGCAGCTGACCGTCCGCGTCGCCGATCGCCATCACGGCGTCGCACTCACGGACCGCCTGGCCCAGCACGTCGTCGAGCAGCGGGAAGACGCGTGACAACGGATGCGCCTCGCGCAGCGCGGCGAGGTCGCTCTCGACGACGGTCACGGGCGCCTCGACCCGGTCGGGGGCGACTCCGGCGGCAGCAGAACGGCGCCACGAGTCGGCGACCTCGGACCGCATGCCGGGCATCGGCAGCAGCTCAGTGGTCATGGCGTCCTCCACGGAATGCGAGTGTGACAGTCGTCGCAGCGCGCGTCAGGGCATGGTGGACATCTGGAGGTTGCAACAACGTTGCATCCCGTCGATCGGCGGGCGGCCGATCGATTTCGCCCGGCCCCGGACGCTCCGGTAGCCTCTCCGGCGGTGGCGTGTCCGAGCGGCCTAAGGAGAACGCCTCGAAAGCGTTTGTGGGTGCAAGCCCACCGAGGGTTCAAATCCCTCCGCCACCGCCAGCCTGCCGTGACCCCGCTCGGGTGTGACCCGAGCGGGGTCACGTCACTTCAAGGTTCGGTCAAGGTCGCGCCAGGTCCCTGGCGGCGGCCGACCCCGCGCTCTAGTGTCGTGGACGACCCCGGTGGTGACCCGAGACGCCACCGGGGTCACCCATGTCCGGGCCCGGTCGCCGGGCACCACCACACGGTCAGGTTCGGCGCAGGTCGGGCGACGCACGATCGTCGGCATGGAGAATCGCGCGTTCCGCGCCCCCAAGGTCCCCGAGGTGTTCTGGACCTTCTGGGTCATCAAGCTGCTCACGACCGGGATCGGTGAGACCGGTGCCGACTTCATGGGCACCCACAGCATCCCGGTGGCCGGGATCGTCGGCGTGGGCGGCTTCTTCGCGGCGATGTGGTGGCAGCTGCGGGCCGACACCTACCACTCGGTCCGCTACTGGGTGACCGTGCTGATGGTCGCCGTGTTCGGCACGATGATCGCCGACGGGCCGCATGTGGCGCTGGGCACGCCGTACTGGTTCGACGCCATCGTCTACTTCGTCCTGCTCTGCGCGCTCCTCGCGTGGTGGCAGCGCAGTGAGGGCACGCTGTCGGTGCACTCGATCGTGACCGCGCGTCGTGAGCGGTTCTACTGGGGCACGGTGCTGCTGACCTTCGGCCTGGGCACCGCGCTGGGCGACGCCGCCGCGATCAACGCCGGGCTCGGCTTCGCGTGGTCGATCCTGCTGTTCGGTGTCGCGATCCTCGTCCCCCTCGGGCTGTGGCGCCTCGGTGCTCCCGTGATCGCCTGCTTCTGGGGCTCCTACGCCCTGACCCGCCCGCTCGGCGCGAGCGTCGCCGACTACCTGGCCTCGCCGCCGGCCCACGGCGGCCTGGGCTGGGGGACCGGTCCGGTCACCGCCGCCGGCCTGGCGCTCTTCGCCGTCCTCGTCGGGTACGTCGCGCTCACCCACTCCGACGAGGAGGGTGCCCACGAGCGGGCCCACCACCAAGAGGCCGACCACGAGGCCGACCCCGAGCCCGAGGTCCCCGCGCTGGACTGATCAGACGAGCCGGGTGAGCCCGCCGGTGCCGGGTGCGAGCGAGAGCACCTCGGCGAAGCCGGCGACGAGGCTGTCGGCGAAGAGGTCGGGCTCGGTGACCGCGGCCGCGTCGGCGTTGATGCCCAGGCAGGCGGTCGGCCCGTGGGTGATCATCGTCGCCATCACGGCGCAGCCGGGGAGCGGGCCGAAGGGGTACATCCGCTCCACCTTGGCACCCGCGACGTAGACGTCGAACGGGATGCCCGGCACGTTGCTGGCCTGCAGGTCGTTCATCGCGCTCGTGCCGCCGAACTGGGCCAGGATCCCGGCGGGCAGCCAGGCCAGCGTGGGGCCGAGGGTGTTGAACAGGTCGAGGGCCGGCTCGTGCCGCGCGAGGCGGACCTGCTCGCGCATGGTCAGCACCCGCTCGAAGGGGTCCTCCATCGAGACGGGCGCGGCCAGGCGGCCGACCGCGATCCGGTTGCCGCCGGCCATGTCGTCGGAGGTCCGCACCGAGATCGGGATCGCGACCGGCATCGTCGTCACCTCGGCGCCGAGCTTCTCGTGATAGATCCGGAACCCGCCGACCAGGCCGGCGAGGTAGGCGTCGTTCACCGACGCCCGGGCCGCCTTGGCGGCCGCCCGCAGGTCCGCGAACGCCACGTCGAAGGCGCTGAACCGCCAGGACACGCTGCGGTGCGCGAGCAGCGGCGAGCCCGCCGGCCCGGCCAGCCCCGCGACCCGGGGCACCGACCGTCCGTAGCGCAGGGTCTTGCGCAGTGCGTCCCGCGGCCGGGTGAGCGCGCGGGCCACGCCCGTCGCGGCGTCGAGGCGGGCCGGCAGCCGGCGCACCTCCTCGCCGACCTGGCGGCGTACGACGTCGAGGCCGGTGACCAGGTCGGGTGCGGGCGCCGGAGGCTGGGGCTTGGTGGGGCTCGGCTCGCGCGTCCGCGAGTGCAGCTGCGCCAGCCCGATGATGGCGCCCAGACCATCGGTCATCGCGTGGTGGGCCTTGAGGAAGTACGCCGTGCGGCCGTCGGGTAGCCCCTCGATCAGGTAGCCCTCCCACGGCGGGCGGGCCGGGTCCAGCGGCGTCATGGCCAGCTGGGCGCAGGTCTTGAGCAGCTCGGCCCACGACCCGTCGCCGGCGATCCGCAGGCGCCGCAGGTGGTAGTCGAGGTCGAAGTCGGGGTCGACCGCCCAGGTCGGCGTGCCGGTCCCGAACGGCGAGTCGACGACCCGCTGCCGGAACCGGGGCGCCATCCGGCTGCCCCACTCGTGGGCGGCCACGAGGCGGTCCCAGTCGGGCATCCGGTCCCAGATCTCGAGCATGCTGATCGTCGCGCGCAGGCGGCGGTCGGCGTTGCCGCGCCACATGACCGCGTCCACCGGCGACATCGTCGGCTCGTTCGCCCAGTCGAGCGGCTGGTCGAGCGGCTGGTCGAGGGGCTGGTCGAGCGGCTCGTCGGTCATCGGTCCTCCTCGGAGTCGGGCCACTCGGCGAGCGTGGTCAGGAACTGCTGGCGCACCTGCGCCACATGGTCGTCGACGGTGGCCGCGGTCCACGTGGAGGTGTCGACCGGCGGCAGCACCTGGACCTCCACGGTGCCGGGCGCGATGAGCTGCGCCCCGCGCCACATCAGCTCACCGGTGTTGCGCAGCACGATCGGCACCATCGGCACGCCCGCCTGCATCGCGATGTGGAAGGCGCCCTTCTTGAAGGGACCCAGCCGCGGCGTCGACGACCGCGTGCCCTCGGGCGCCAGGACCAGCGAGACGCCCTCCTCGCGCAGCTTGCGCACGGCCGGCTCGAGCTGCTGACGCGCCTTGGCCGAGTCGCCGCGGTCGATGAAGACCATGCCGGCGACGTCGAAGATCTGGCCCATGACCGGCACCGTGCGCACCTCCTTCTTGGCGACGCCGGTGAAGTCGTGCTTGAGCAGGTGGATCAGGACCGGGACGTCCAGCTTGGACTGGTGGTTGAAGACGAAGACGCAGGGTCGGTGGTCCTCGAGGTGCTCGCGGCCGGACACCACCCGGACCCGCACGCCGCCCAGCGCCATGCCGATCTCGTTGCCCTGCGGCAGCGCCTTCTCGATGAGGACGGCCGGGTCACGGCGGACCAGGCTGCCCGCGATCCCGACCGCGGCGGCGGCCACGAAGGTGGCGTAGAAGGCGCCGGTCCGGGCCAGCATCAGCGGGCGGGAGTGGGTGGGGTTGCTCAGGTCGAGCACCGGCCAGCCGCGGCTCTCGGCCTCGGCCCGCATCCCGTGCCGTGGCGACACCGCGGCCGGGTGGCCGACGGCCTCCAGGTAGGGCACGTCCTCGCTGCCGTCGGAGTAGGCGAACGACGCGTCGAGGTCGATCCCGTGCTCGCGGGCCAGCGCCCGCACCGCCGCCGCCTTGCCCGGCCCCCACAGCGGCCGTCCGCTGTAGTTGCCGGTCAGCACCCCGTCGACCACCTCGGCCTCCGTGCACAGCGCGTGGTCGGCCTCGATCTCGCGGGCGATCGGCTCGATCTGGAACCGGGTGGCGCTGGAGGCGATGACGATGCGGTGCCCCTTCTCCTTGTGGGCGCGCAGGATCTGCCACATCTGCGGACGCAGCAGTGCCGACGTCTGCTCCTTGAAGAGTCGCTCACCGGCGGCGAGCATCTCGTCGTACGTCTGGCCGGCGAGAGCCGGCCGGGTGACCTCGAGGACGGCGGCGTAGTCCTGCTCGTTCTCGACGCCGCGCAGCGCGATGAGCATCGTCTGCAGGAGCTCGGCCAGGCCGACGTCGAGGCGGCGGATCCGGTCGCGGTAGATCGCGGAGACCGAGAAGCCCTCGATCAGGGTGCCGTCGTAGTCGAAGAACGCCGCCACCTTGTCGCCGTCGGGCGCGGCCTGGATCTCGGCCAGGCGGGCTGCGAGCGGGTTCATGCGTGGGCCTCCTCCTCGATCGCGGCGAGCAGGTCGAGGCGGCTCCGCAGCTCCACCACCTCGGCCAGGAACACCTGGCGGTCGGCGAGCAGGTCCGTGGGCCGGGCGTCGACGAGGTCGCGGTTGCCGGCCAGCTCGAACGCCGCGGCGTAGAGCTCCTTGGACACCGAGTCGCGGGCCTTGACCCGGCCCTGCAGGGCGAGCTGGTGCCCGTAGCCCAGGCAGGTGTCGAGGAACGCGTCCTTCTCCGCCGGCTCCTCACCCAGGGCGACGAGCTGCTCGGCGACGACCAGCTGGGCGTCGAAGAAGGGCTGGAGCGTCCGGCGCGCCATCAGCTCGCCGGCGTGCCCGAGCAGCGTCGTGCGCACCCACTCGATGGTCGGCTCGACCGTGCGCCACTCCGGGGCGATGAGGTCGAGCTCGGCGCCGAGCAGCGACAGGAACGGCTCCTTGGGCGGGAAGAAGAACTCGAACTTCAGCAGGTCGCGGATCCGCAGCGCCTCGGCCTGCGACGCCGCCAGCATGGAGTCACGGCTGGTGCCGTCCACCACCGTGACCGGCGCCAGCTCGCCGCTCGACGCGGCCAGCATCGCCAGCTCCACGATCGCCCTGTTGACCAGGTGGTGGAGGGCGCCGTTGCGGTAGTAGGCCGCGACCACGTGGTTGCCGGCCGCGACGGACCAGACGGGGTCGGTCCCGCCGTCGTAGAGGTCGAGGACGCCGGCCGCGGTCAGCTCGCCGAGGGTACGGCGCAGCCCGAGACCGTGCAGCAGGGCTGGGTCGGGCCCGGGCAGGTGCCGGCGGTCGATGTAGTCGAGCAGCGGGGTGACGATCTCCTCGATCTCGCTCTCGGTGAAGGCGCGCTCCTCGGCCCCGAGCAGCGCGAAGGTCGCCAGCGACGTCGCGGAGATCGGGGTGGCGGCGTTGATGCTGTCCATCACGCGGAAGGCGACCTTCTCCAGCCGGGCAGGGCCCTCGCCGGCCTCGGCGAGCGCCTCGCGCAGCGAGAACGGCTCACCGAAGCGCACGCGCGCGGTCCCGAGGCTCAGCTTGCGCTGCGCGTTGACGTAGGACAGCAGCCAGCCGAGCCCCTCGGCCTTCTTCGCGCCGCCGGCGACCTCCTGCGCCATCGCCCCGACCTCGTTGAGCTGGTCGTACACGATCGAGGTCGGGACGACCATCACGACGGCGTCGGGGATCTGCTCGGTGGCGTCGACGACGTAGGACAGCAGCCCGAGCATCGGCTTGCGCAGCTTGCCGGTGCGGCTCCGGCCGCCCTCGATGTACCACTCGAGGTTGAAGCGCTTCTCGACCAGGTGGGCGAGGTAGGAGCGCATCGCGAACTTGTAGACCGGGTCGTCGCCGAACTTGCGGCGGATGAAGATCGTGCCGGAGCGGCGCGCGATCGTGCTGAGCGGCCAGATCCGGAGGTTGGCGCCGCCGAGCACGTGGTTGGGCGGGAAGTCGTGCTTGCGCAGGACGTCGGCCAGCACCAGCGGGTCGACGTACGAGCGGTGTGAGGGCAGGAAGATGAGCGCTGCGCTCTTGTTGAGCTGACGCAGCCCGTCGAGCGTGGCCAGGTCGACCGAGACCGTCCAGGTCCGCTCGTGCATGAGGCTGAGCATCGAGGAGAAGAGGTCGGCCATGAGCCGGCTCTGCGTCGCCACGAACGTGGACAGCTTGTCGGTGGCCTCCTGCACGACCTGGGGCTCGGGCCGGCCGAGCGACTCGGCGAGCGCCGCGGCGCCCGCCCGGAACCGGGCGCTGGAGGAGATCTGCTCGGCGACCAGCCGCGGCACCTTGTAGCGGTCGCCGATCACCTGGCGCTCGGCCCGCTCGGCCGCCAGGGTCGCCTGGACACCCACCCAGTCCGCGAACGGGACGTCGTCGTGGACGGCCTGGTCGTAGCGGTCGCGCAGCTCCGCGATCGTGGCGGACTCGCCGGCGACGACGCGCACCCGGTCGGGCGACTTGGCGCCGATCCGAGCCTGGGCCGCGGCGCGCGGGCGGTGCGGGTTCGTCAGCACGAGCAGGTCGGCCATCGTCACCCGGCGCTCGCCCCCGCGGACCGCCGGCAGCCACACGACCCGCGCGGGGACCAGCGCCGTGGTCGGAGACAGGCCGGCGACGTCGGCGTCCCGCAGATCGCACACGGGCACGCCGGGGTGCGTCCGGGCCGCCCACTCCTGCACCGCGCGGCGCTCGAAGGGCGTGCGCGCCTCCATCAGGACGATCGCGTCCGCTGGACCTCCCCCGGCCGGCTCCATGGCCCCACCTCCTGTGAGGATCCTCACCCAATCGTGATCGGCCGCGCGGCACAATGGCCCGTCCGGCCGCCAGGGTCCGGCCGCACGCCGACGGGCCAGATGACAAGGACCGGCGTAATTCGTCACGATGGAGCCGTGGAAAATCACCCGGGCCAGGAGCAGCCGCGGGGCCCGCGGCCGGCACGCACGCCGAGCGGGCGGCGGCTGTCACCGACCCGCGCTGCTCTCCTCGAGGCGCTGCAGGCGCAGTCGCAGCCCACCGGGATACCCGCGCTGATCTCGATGACGGGCCTGCACGCCAACACGTTGCGCGAGCACCTCGACGGGCTGCAGCGGGCTGGTCTCGTCACCCGCGAGTTCGCACCGCCGACGGGCCGTGGGCGCCCGGGATGGCTCTACAGCGCGGTCCACCCGCGTTGGGACGAGGGAGCCCAGTACGCGGGCCTGGCCGCCACCCTGGCCGCCGTGCTCGTCCGCACCAGCCCGCATCCCGAGGACGCGGCTCGTGAAGCAGGGGAGGAGTGGGGTCGTCGGCTCGCCAGGGAGGCGGGACGACCGGCTCGCCCCGATGACCTCGCCGCACGCGAGAAGGTGACGACGCTCTTCGACGACATGGGCTTCGCCCCCGAGCCGGACGAGGACGGGCGCGACGTCCGGCTGACCCGCTGCCCGCTCCTCCAGGCCGCCCACGAGCAGCCCGGCGTGATCTGCGCGGTCCACCTCGGCGTGGCCCGCGGCGCGCTCGAGGAGTACGGCGCCGGCGCGGACGGCATCGAGCTGCACGCGTTCGTCGAGCCCGGCGCGTGCCTGCTCCGACTGGCGCCGCCCCGGGAGGACTGAGCGCAGGCGTCCGTCCACAGGCGGGCGGGCGCCGCGTTTGGCGCCGGTCGCACCGGTGGACGCTGCCGACATGGACGAGGTCGCCCGGATCCTTGCGGAGCAGCACGGCGTCGTCGCGCGCCGGCAGCTCCTGGAGTGCGGCCTCGGCCCGTCCGACGTCGCGCGCCTCGTCCGGCGACGAGAGCTCACGCGTGTGCACCCCGGGGTCTTCGTCGACCACACGGGCCCGCTCAGCTGGATCGAGCGAGCCTGGGCGGCCGTGCTGTGCTGCTGGCCGGCGGCACTCACCCACGAGTCCGCCCTCCGGGCCGCGGAAGGACCCGGGCGCCGATCCCGGGACGACACCGTGATCCATGTCGCCGTCGAGCGCCACCGCCACCTCGTCACTCCGGACGGCGTCCGGGTGCACCGTTCGGCCCACCTCGCCGACCGGACGCTGTGGAACCTGGGGCCACCCCGGATCCGCTACGAGCACGCCGTCCTCGACGTGGCCGAGTCGAGCTCGTCGGACCTCGAGGCGATCGCGGTGCTGGCCGATGCGTGTGGCTCCCGGCGCTCGACGGCGGTGCGACTGCTGGAGACGCTCGCGTCGCGGCCCCGGCACGTGCGACGCGGGTGGTTGCGCTCGGTCCTCGACGACGTGGTCGCCGGCACGTGCTCGGTGCTCGAGCACGGCTACCTGACGCGGGTCGAGCGTGCACACGGGCTGCCGACCGGGCGTCGGCAGGCCAGTCATCGGCACGGGACCCGCAGGGCGTTCCGGGACGTGCGGTACGACGGACAGGTCCTCATCGTCGAGCTCGACGGTGAGCTCTTCCACGCCTCGACCCATCAGCGCGACCGCGACCTGGACCGCGACCTCGATGCGGTCGCCCGCGAGGCGGCCGTGACCATCCGGCTCTCCTGGGGCCAGGTCTTCGACCGGCCGTGCCGGGCGGGGCGCCCCCCCCCCCCCCCCCCCCCCCCCCCCCCCCCCCCACTTCTGGGGTGCCGAGGAGGTACCCCACCCCCGGCATCGCCGCCTGGGCCACCGACCCGCGACCTTGATCCGGACGTCCTAGGCCGGACCCCGAAGGTCCCGAGCAGGGTGGGCCGGTGGACCCTCGCGAGGTCGCCACGACGACCGCTCCGGTGGGGGCCTCCGGCGGGCCGTGAGGGCCCGAGCGGCCCTGCGGCGGGACCCCCTGTTCTTCATAGCGTCAGGGACATCAGATGACGGCAGGACACGAGACGACGAGTCCTCGACTGCCGTGACGAACGGGCCGACGCCGGCGAGCGCGGCCCTCCTCTCGGAGGTGTCTCATGACTCGTGCTGCTTGGCGTGCCCTGCTCCGGACCACGTCGTTCCTCCTGGCCCTGGCGACGGCGACCTTCGTGGTCACCGCGGGCCTGTCGCTCCCGGCCAGCCAGGCCGACTCCGCGGACCGCGGACGACGGTCGGTGCCGCCGAGCTCCGCCGGCATCCTCACCCTCGACCCGGGTGACATCGCCGCCACCCCGGACGCCTACAAGGGCAGCTACCTGGTGCTGCAGCCGTGGGAGTACGCGCGGATCCCGGCGCTGAAGGCGCAGAACCCGAACCTGAAGATCCTGATGTACAAGGACGCCTCGGCCACCCGCAAGGACGTCGACTGGGCGACCGGCCTCGCCTCGACCGGCGTCACCTACCAGCAGGCAGCCGCCCACGACTGGCTGCTGACCGACTCCGGCGGCCGGGTGCTCGAGTGGTCGGACTGGACCAACGTCTACCCGGCCGACGTCGGGAACGGCGGCTACCAGCAGGCCTGGGCCGACAACGTGATCGGCGAGCTGAGGAAGTACCACTGGGACGGCGTGATGATGGACGACACGCTGACCTATCTCAGCCACCCGACGGTCGGGGGTCGCACCTCGACCCAGATCCCGACCGACGCCGCGATGTACCGCTCGATGGGGTCGTTCCTCGACACGGTCGGCGGGCGGATCAAGGCGGCCGGGTTCATGGCCGTGCCCAACGTGACCGTCGAGTGGAACACCTGGCTGTCGGTCATGCAGGACTGGACCCGCTACGTCTCCGGCTGGGAGAACGAGTACTTCGTCAAGTGGGGCCTGGACCGCAACGGCGCCCGCTTCGTGGGCCCCGACTGGAAGTGGAAGATGGACATGGCGGCCTGGTGCGCCGACCGCAACGTCCCACTGCTGGCGATCACCTACAGCAACCGCGACGACGTCTCGATCCAGACCTACCACCGGGCGACCTGGCTGCTGACCTGGAACGGCCACACCGGCGCCAGCATCTTCGTGCCCTACGAGGCGAACGTCGACCACTGGACCGCTCGCTCCACCATCGAGATCGGCAACCCGACCGAGACCCGGCACGTGGTCGGCAGCACCGGTGTCTGGCGGCGCAACTACACCGGCGGCACCGTGCTGGTGAACCCCACGACGCAGTCGCGCACCCTGGCGCTGCGCCACCACTACCGCAAGCTCAACGGCCGGCTGGTCACCAGCATCACCGTGCCCGCCCTGTCGGGGGTGATCCTGCGGACCTCGTGAGCCGCTGACCGCTACTCCCGGACGCCCGTCACCAGACCAGGTGGCGGGCGTCCGCATGCGGTGGTCGGAGCGGTGGGCGGGTGCGGGGGTCTCGACGGGCGGTCGTCGCTGCGCTCCTTCGGGACCCCGGAGGTCGGCCGCCGACCTCGACCACCGGCGGCCGGGTGGCGGAGCAGAATGGCCGCCATGAGCGTCCGCGTGGAGATCGAGGGACCCGTCACGACCGTCGTCCTGGACCGGCCCGAGGCGCGCAACGCCGTCGACGGGCCGACCGCGGCGGCCCTCGCCGAGGCGTTCGGGGCCTTCGATGCCGACTCCGCCCAGAGCGTGGCCGTCCTCCACGGGGCCGGCGGCACGTTCTGCGCCGGGGCCGACCTCAAGGCGATCGGCACCGAGCGCGGCAACCAGGTCACCGAGGGCGGTGACGGGCCGATGGGCCCGACCAGGATGCGGCTGTCGAAGCCGGTGATCGCCGCCATCGAGGGGTACGCCGTCGCCGGTGGTCTCGAGCTGGCTCTTTGGTGCGACCTCCGGGTGGCGTCGGGCGACGCGGTGCTGGGCGTCTTCTGCCGGCGCTTCGGGGTGCCGCTGATCGACGGCGGGACGGTCCGGCTGCCGCGCCTGATCGGCACCAGCCGGGCGCTGGACCTGGTGCTCACCGGCCGGCCCGTCGACGCCTGGGACGCCGAGCGGATGGGTCTGGTCAACCGCGTGGTCCCGGTCGGCCAGGCCCGCGCGGAGGCCGAGGCCCTCGCCCACCAGCTCGCCGCCCTCCCGCAGGAGTGCCTGCGCCAGGACCGGCTCTCCCTGCTGGAGCAGGAGGGCCTCTCCGAGCAGGACGCGCTGGCCAACGAGCTGCGCCACGGGATGGTCTCCCTCGCCGCGGGTGCGGTCGAGGGGGCGCAGCGCTTCGCGGCCGGCGAGGGGCGGCACGGCCGCTCCTGAGCCCGCAGGGACTGTCAGCCTCGGGCGGTGGGTGGCTGGTCGCGGCACACGGCCACGAGCTGCGCCGCACCGTGCCGGGTGTAGACCCGCCACCCGGTCTCGAAGCTGACGTGGTGCAGCCGGCCGGTCGCGCTGCGCACCACCGCCGAGCCGGGGACCACGTCCTCGGGGAATCCGGTCACGGAGCAGTCGTGGGCGTCGAGCATCCGCTGCACGAGGGAGCGCGTGGGTCCGGCCGTCGGGCCGGCGTACCCGGCCTGTGGACCGGCGGGCACCGGCATCGCCACCCAGACGACGGCCGCGGCGGTGACCAGCACCCCGAGCATGGCGAGGCGGACGGCGAGGCGGACCGGGCGCGGCGCGCGCAGGCGGGTCGGGAGACGGTGCGCTGGCATGTGTCCTCCTGAACCGGTCGGCGTGCTCCCTCTCCCGCAGTGCCAACGACGTGGGACGCGCGGAGGTGACGGGGTCGGGTGGTGGAAGATGACGGCATGCCCCTGCCCAGCTCCTGGTTCGGCTCGCCGGACGACGCCGCCACCCGTCTCGCCGCCCACGGCTACCTCGCCGACCCGGCGACCGCCACGACGGCGTACCTGGCCGGGGCCCTGGAGAAGCCGTTGCTGGTCGAGGGACCGGCCGGGGTCGGCAAGACCGAGCTCGCCAAGGCGGTGGCCCGGGTCACCGGCGCCGAGCTCGTGCGGCTGCAGTGCTACGAGGGGCTCGACGAGGCCCGGGCGCTCTACGAGTGGAACTACAAGAAGCAGCTCCTCCGCATCCAGTCCAGCGGTGACCAGTCGTGGGAGGAGACCCACGACGACATCTTCACCGACGAGTTCCTGCTCACCCGCCCGCTGCTCACCGCGATCCGTCGCGACGAGCCGACGGTGCTCCTCGTCGACGAGGTGGACAAGACCGACGTCGAGGTGGAGGGCCTGCTGCTCGAGGTGCTCTCGGACTTCCAGGTGACGATCCCCGAGCTCGGCACGGTGGCGGCGGTACGCCGGCCGTTCGTCGTGCTCACCTCGAACGCGACCCGCGAGCTCTCCGAGGCCGTGAAGCGGCGCTGCCTCTACCTGCACCTGGACTACCCCGACGCCGAGCGGGAGCGGCAGATCGTCACCAGCCAGGTGCCCGACCTCGAGGACCGGGTCACGCACGCGCTGGTCGACGTCGTGCACCGGCTCCGCGAGCTGGAGCTGAAGAAGGCGCCCTCGATCGCCGAATCGGTCGACTGGGCCCGGACCCTGGTGGCGCTGGAGATCAGCGAGCTCGACCCGAAGGTCGTCAACGACACGCTCGGCGTCATCCTCAAGCACGCCTCCGACCACGACAAGGCCGTACGAGCATTGACGTCGGCGCGCCAGCCGTAACCACAGCCGTCACCAACGATGAGTCTCGTCCACCGCCATATCTCCTTCCTGGAGGCGCTGCGGGCCGCCGGGCTGTCGGTGTCGCTCGCCGAGGACCTCGACGCCGTCGCCGCGCTCAGCGCCCTGCCCTGGGACCGGCGGGAGGTGGTCCGCGCGGCGTACGCCGCCACCCTGGTGAAGCGGCAGACCCAGCGCCCCACCTTCGACGCCCTCTTCGACCTCTACTTCCCGGGCCGGGTCGGCGACGGCGTGGCGGCCGAGAGCAGGGAGGACGACGGGCCGGTCGCCGACAACGCCGACGCGTTGCGCGACTTCCGCGCCGAGCTGCTCGATGCCCTCCTCGACGACCTGACCGACTCCGGAGCCGACGAGCAGGCGCTGCGGGACCTCGCGGCCGAGATGGTCGCGCGGTTCGGCGCGATGCCCGGGCGGGGACCGGGCCTGTCGTCGTGGTCGGCCTACACCGCCCTGCAGCGGGTCGCTCCGGGCGAGCTCGTCGACCGGATCGTGCAGGCGCTGCTCGACGACGGCCGCACGCCGGACCAGGCGCGCCGGGAGGCGAGCCGCCGGATCGGTGCCTTCACGGCGATGGTCGAGTCCGACGCCCGCCGGCGGATCGCGGAGGAGAAGGGGCCCGACCACGTCGCGAACGTCGCGGTGCGGCCGTCGATCGAGCGGCTCGACTTCACCGCCGCGCGGCGGGCCGACCTCGAGCAGATGCGGCGCGAGATCTACCCCCTGGCGCGTCGGCTGGCCACCCGGCTGACCCAGGAGCACCATGCCCGCCGTCGCGGGCCGCTGGACTTCCGGCGCACCGTCCGGGCCTCCATCTCGACCGGTGGGGTCCCCCTGGTCACCCACCACAAGCCGAAACGGCCGCACCGCACCGAGCTCGTCGTGCTGTGCGACGTCAGCGGGTCGGTCGCGAGCTTCGCGCAGTTCACCCTCCTGCTGGTCTACGCCCTGCGCGACCAGTTCGAGAAGGTGCGGGCCTTCACCTTCATCGACCACGTCCATGAGGTGACCGAGCACTTCCGGCCCGGTGCCGACCCGGCCGACGTGCTGGCCGACCTCGCCGCCAGCACCGCGCACGCCGCGCTGTGGGGCCGGACCAACTACGGCCGCGCGTTCGCGAAGTTCGAGGAGAAGCACGCCGACGCGCTCGGCCCGAAGTCCTCCCTGCTGGTGCTCGGCGACGCGCGCTCCAACTACAGCGACCTGCACCTCGACGTGCTGCGTCGGCTGACCGACTCCGCACGGCACGCGTGGTGGCTCAACCCCGAGCACCGGCGGCACTGGGACACCGGCGACTCCGCCGCCTCCCGCTACGGCGCCGTCGTGCCGATGGTCGAGTGCCGCAACCTGGTGCAGCTCGGGGAGTTCGTGCACGACATCCTCTGAGGGCAGGACGGTTCGGACCGGTCGTGTGCCTCACACCGACCCAGGGGTAGGTCTCGAGCACACGACCCGACACCGGGCGACACCGGGCGACGCCGGACGAAGCCGGACATGTGGAGACGGCCGTGCGTGCTGCACCCGTGCGCTTCGAGTGGGTGGCCGCCGAGGCGGAGGGCTGCTCACGGCGCCCGCACCACCTGGAACACCTGGCTGCTGACCCTCGCGGGCACCGGTCCGTCGCCGGCGAGGAAGCCGGCGTCGCGCAGGCTCTGCAGCTGCTCGACGACCGCCGGGTCGCCGGACGCGTCGACCGCGGCGGCGCCGTTGAGGTAGTGCCAGTAGTCGTGCTCCCCGACGACCCCGTCCGCACCGCCGTGGTCGGCGAAGGTGACCGTCACCTGCTCCACCGATGCGGCGTTGGGGGCCCCGTCCACCAGCGGCACCACGTCGCCCTCGTGCTCCAGCGACAGCACGTGCGTGCCCGCGGGGAACCCAGCGACCTGCGCGGTCGGCGATCCGGCGGTGACGACGTGGGTCACGTGGAACCGGCTGCCCTGCGACAGGATCGCCGCCGCGGTCATGCCGCCGAGCGAGTGTCCGACGAGCAGCACCGGGTCGCGCCGCCCGATCCCGGCGTCCGCCATCGCCGCGAGCACGCCCCGCTGGTAGCTGGTGGGCTGCCCGCCCATCGTCCGCAGGTCGGTGCCGAGGTCGCGGACGTCGTCGTCCTGGCGCCAGGGCAGCGTCGCGATGTCGTCGGTGCCGGGCAGGTAGACGATGTGCCGCGGCGGCCCGGTGCCGTCGGCCAGGGTCTGCACCGCGATCGTCCCGTTGTGCGGCGATTCCGGCCCGTCGGAGAGGGCAGCCACCTGCTGCAGGTGGCCGACCAGGTCGTCGAGCTCACGCGGGGCGGTGGTGGACCCCGGCACCCGGTCGTCGGTGGGGCGCACCACGGGGTGCCCGTCCGACCCGTAGAGCAGCGCGAGGAGCCCGGCGTTCCGCGGCGGCCGGGTGATGCCGACGGCGTGCTCGACGACGGCGGCATCGAGGCGCTGCAGCCAGGACCGGACCTCCTGGTCGCCGGCCTCGAGGAGCCCGACCGCCTCGCGGACCAGCACCGCCGTCTCCTCCCACCGGACCGACGCCGTCAGGGCACCGTCCGGTCCGCCGGTCGCCACCGCCAGCGCCAGCTCGGCGGCCGCGAAGGTCGGTGGCGACAGGGGTGCCGAGCTCGCCAGGTCCGGCTCGGCCGCGGTGCGGAGGTCCGCGGTGCCGCAGGCGCGCAGCTCGTCCCCGGCGAGGTCGCAGGCCGCGGCCAGGGCCCGCGCGGCGGCGTACACCACGGCCGGTCCGCCGGCGCCGCCGGCCACGTGGGTGATGACGACGTCGGGCCCGCTCACAGCAGCTCCTCGACGGCGTGGATCGGTGCCGCGAGCAGGTCGACGGCGAGATCCACCCGCCGGGCGTGCTCCTCCAGGGCGTCGGCGGCGTCGTCGTGGAGGGCGGCGCACCGCAGCAGGGCGGCCACGCGGTCCTCCACGTGGCGGCGCATCGCGTCAGCGGCGACGCCCTGCCAGGGCACCTCGCGGGCGCTGGACCAGAGGCGGGGTGCGAGGTCGCGGATCTCCTCGGCCCGCTCGCGCAGGTGGCCGGCCAGGGCCCGGATCACGCTCGTGTCGGCGAACATGGCGGCAGGGTCGCCCGCCCCGTCGCGCGGGGCAACGCCCGGTGGGTCGACCTGTGGATCAGAGCGCGGCGGACCCGACGACAGCGGTCAGGCGGTCGAGCGCCGCCTCGATGTCGGCGCCCTGCCCGGCGAAGCTCAGCCGCACGGACCGGCCGCCGTCGACGGTGTCGAAGTCCACCCCGGGCGCCATCGCGACACCCGTGCGGGCGAGCACCTCGTGGCAGAACGCCATCGTGTCGTCGGTCAGGTGACCGACGTCTGCGTAGACGTAGAACGCACCGTCGGCCGGCGCGAGCCGGGTGATCCCGAGCCGGGGCAGCCCGTCCAGGAGCAGCGCCCGGTTGTCGGCGTACCGGCGGACGTGCCCGTCGAGCTCGGCGTACGACGCGTCGTCGAACGCGGCGAGGCACGCGTGCTGGGCGAGCACCGGCGGGCAGATCGTGAAGTTGCCGGTCAGGACGTCGGTCGCGCGCCGCAACCGGTCGGGGACCAGCATCCAGCCGATCCGCCAGCCCGTCATCGAGAAGTACTTGGAGAAGCTGGAGAACACCACGGCCTCGCGGCTGGTCTCCCAGGCGCTGCGCGCCAGCCGGTCGCCGCCGGCGAGCGGGGCGTACTCGATGCCGTGGTAGATCTCGTCGCTGATCAGCTGGATCCGCTCGGCCTCGCAGTACGCCGCGAGCGCCGCGAGCTCGCTGGGCAGCAGCATCGTGCCGGTCGGGTTGGCGGGGCTCGCGACCACCAGCCCCGCGAGCGGCGCGGACTCGTGAAGGGCGGCGACCTGCTCGACGGTCGGCTGGAACCGCGTGTCGGGCCCGGTCGGCACCTCGACGACCTCGCAGCCGAGGGCCGCGAGGACGTTGCGGTAGCAGGGGTAGCCGGGCCGGGCCATCGCCACCCGGTCCCCGACCTCGAATGCCGCGAGGAAGGCCAGCAGGAACCCGCCGCTGCTGCCCGTGGTCACCACGACCTCGTCGGGGTGCACGTCGATGCCGTGCGCCCGGCGGTGGTGGCCGGCGATCGCCTCGCGCAGCTCCAGGATCCCGGCGGCGGGGGTGTAGCCCAGCGGGTCACCGGAGTCCAGCAGCCGCTTGGCCGCCTCCCGGACCGGCGCCGGGGCGCCCGTGCTCGGCTGGCCGGCGAGCAGGTTGAGCAGGTCGCCGTGGCTGCGCTGGCGCGCGCTCGCCGCCGCGAGCAGGTCCATGACGTGGAACGGCGGCACGTTCGCCCGGCTGGCGACCTCCCACCTGCTCATGGGGCGAGCCTAGGGGGTGGATGGATCCCCGGCTGACCGGGGAAACCTGACGTTGTCAGGGGTTGCAACACCCGACAACGTCATGAATCCCCGGCTGACCGGGGATTCATCCACCGGCCGCGGCCCGACCGGCCCGGCGGCCGAAGAAGGAGCCCTCGCCGAGCTGGGTGCCCGAGCAGTAGCCCTTGCCGTCCTGGGCGATGTTGGAGGCGCAGGCGCCGGCGGCGTAGAGGCCCGGGATGACCGAGCCGTCGGGGCGCTGCGCCTGGCCGTCCACGGTGACGCGGATGCCGCCGAGGGTGAAGCCGGCGTACATCGCGTGCCCGAGCCGGAGGTCGAAGACCGCCCACGGGCCGGTGTCCTGCGGCGCCAGCCACTCCGGGGCCTTGTGGAGGTCGAGGTCCTCACCCGCCGCGGCCATCGCGTTGTAGCGCTCGAGCGTGTCGGCGACCGACCCCTCCGGCAGCCCGAGCGCGGTCTCGAGCTCGGCGATCGTGTCGTAGGCGTCGATCATCGGCACCAGCATCGAGTAGCTCGCGAGCTCGCCGTGCTCGCTGTCGACGATGAGGTACGCCGCCGAGTCGCGCTGCTCCATGACGAACTGCGAGGTGCGCGAGTGGTAGCTGTCCTCGGCGACGAAGCGCCGGCCGTCCTCGTTGACGATCAGCCCGGTCAGCAGGATCGACGGCGGGTAGAACGGCGCGGTGATGAACGGCTCCTCCATGTGCTTGAGCTCGGCGCCGGCCGAGCGGCCCAGGCGGATGCCGAGGCCGTCGTCGTACGTCGACCCGAGCGTGAACAGCTTGGAGCCCAGGGCCGGGGTGTACTCGGCGACCATGTCCGGGTTCATCACGAAGCCGCCGGCCGCCAGCACCACGCCCGAAGCGGCGATCACCCCGGTCTCCTCGAAGCGGCGCCAGGCCACTCCGACCACCGTCCCGGCGTCGTCGGCGACCAGGTTGGTCGCGCCGGTCTCGTAGCGGACCTCCACCCCGGCCTCCTCCAGCCGGTCGCGCAGGAGGTCCAGGACGATCCGGGTGCCCTCGGTGTCGCCGGGCACCGGCACCTTGTGTCCGCGCGGGGCGGGCCGCGCCAGCTCGCGGAACGGCCAGACCTTCTCGTTGCCGGTGAACATCAGCCCCTGGGTCCCCGGCTGGATGACCGCCTTCTCGGGGTAGAAGGAGCGCTCGAACTCGAAGCCGAGCGCCTCGAGCCACTCGAAGTGCTCGACGGAGCCGTCGCAGTAGGCGCGGATCTTGTCGTGCTCGGGCTCCTTGGAGACCGCCACGAGGTAGGCGAACATGTCGTCGGGGGTGTCCTCCCAACCCGTCGCCTCCTGCACTGCGGTCCCACCGCCGAGGTAGAAGTGGCCGCCGGACATCGAGGACGTCCCGCCGTGGATGGCCGCCCGCTCGAGCACGAGGACACGGGCGCCGGCGCGGGCGGCCTCCAGCGCCGCGCACCCACCAGCGATGCCGAAGCCGACGACCACGACGTCGTACCGCTCGGGGTCGGTGCCGAGCACGGAGGCGTCGAGGACCGGGGGGACGGCGGTGCCGGCGGAGCTCATGGGCGAAATCTAGAACATGTTCCAGTTCCGTGCGACCACCCGGCCCTCGCTAGAGTGTGGCTCCGCCGCCCCGACGAACGCCGAGGTGACCCGTGCTCGACGTGCACCAGCTCGACACGTTCGTGCTGGTGGGCTCTGCAGTCACCCTGCTCGCGATCCTCGCCGTGCGGGTGTCCACCCGCGCGGGCCTGCCCAGCCTGCTGATCTACCTGCTGATGGGCGTCGCGCTCGGCGAGTCCGGCATCGGCATCCAGTTCGAGGACGCCGAGCTGGCGCACGCGCTGGGTTTCGCGGCGCTCGCCGTGATCCTGGCGGAGGGCGGCCTGACCACGAGCTGGCGGCAGATGCGGCCCTCGATCCGGCTCGGCGTCTCGCTCGCGACCGTGGGCGTCGCCATCTCGGTGCTCGTCGTCGCCCTCGGCGCGCACTTCGTGCTGGGGCTGCCGTGGGAGCTGTCGGTGCTGCTCGGCGCGGTCACCTCCCCGACCGACGCCGCCGCGGTGTTCTCGGTGCTCCGCGTGGTGCCGCTGCCCAAGCGGCTGACCGGCGCCCTGGAGGCGGAGTCGGGGCTCAACGACGCCCCGACCGTCGTGCTGGTGACCCTGGTGTCGACCGGGGCCGCGGCCGACCACGGGCTCCTGGCCATGCTCGGCATCATCGGCTACGAGCTGGTCGCCGGCACCCTGCTCGGCCTTGCCGCCGGGTTCGGCGGGGCGTGGATCATGCGCCGCGCGGCGCTCCCGTCGTCCGGCCTCTACCCGCTCGCGGTGCTCACCCTCGCGTTCCTGGGGTACGGCGCCGCGTCGGCCGCCCACGCGTCCGGCTTCGCCGCCGTGTACGTCGCCGCGCTCGTGCTCGGCAACGCCGACCTCCCCCACCGCACCGCCACCCGGTCCTTCGCCGAGGGCCTGGCCTGGCTGGCCCAGATCGGGCTGTTCGTCATGCTCGGACTGCTGCTCTCGCCGGGCCGCATCGACCTGCAGATCGTGGGCTATGCGGTCGGCGCGGGGCTGATCCTGACCTTCGTGGCCCGGCCGCTGTCGGTGCTGGTCAGCGCGGTCGTCCAGCCGATGCCGTGGCGGGAGCTGGGGTTCATCTCGTGGGCGGGGCTTCGGGGCGCGGTCCCGATCGTGCTCACGACGATCCCGCTGGCCGAGGGGGTCACGGACGCGACCGAGCTCTTCGACCTGGTGTTCGTGATGGTCGTGATCTACACCCTCCTCACCGGTCCGACCCTGCCGAGGGTGGCGCGGGTGCTGAAGGTCGTCCGGCGGTCGGAGCCGCGCGGGCTCGAGGTCGAGGCGGCGCCGCTCGAGCGGGTCGCCGCCGACCTGTTGCAGGTGACGATCAGCCCGGTGTCGAAGATGCACGGCGTCGAGGTGGGCGAGCTGCGGCTGCCCCAGGGGGCCGCGGTCTCGATGGTGGTCCGCGACGGCGAGACGATCGTGCCCGAGTGGCGCACGGTGCTCCGGCACGGCGACGACCTGCTGGTCGTCACGCCCCGCCGGCTGCGGTGGCGGACCGAGGAGCGGCTGCGCCAGGTCAGCGAGCACGGGCGCCTCGCGCAGTGGCTGGGCGGCCGGCGCTCCCGGCGTACGGGCTAGGCGCCGCCTCAGCCGACCGGCGGGCTGCAGATGAAGGCGTCGGCCTTGGCGACGACCCCCCGGCGACCGCCCGAGACCTGGGTGAACTTGTCGCCGACGACGACCGTGACGCCGGGGCCGATGCCCTCGCGCCGCTCGATGTCGACGGACTTCCCGAGCCAGCTCGCCACGAGGAGCACCGCCGGGCTGGTGGGCTGGGTCGTCCAGATCTGGACCGTCGACACCTTCGCGTCGGAGGGGGCGTTGGCGTCGGTGCCCTTGCTGAAGCCGATGTCGGACAGCTGCTGCTTCACCCGGCCCGCGAGACCGTCGCGGGTGCCGGCGTTGTAGACGCTGACGGTGACGTCCTGCGGGTAGACCTTGTCGCCGGCGGACACCGCCCGGGTGACGCACACCGGGGTGTCGACCTTGCCCGGCAACGGCTGGGTGGCGGCGGCCCAGCCCCACAGGGCCGCGACCACCACGAGCACCCCGAGCACCGACAGCGTGACGGCGGACCGGGCGCTGGCCGACATCAGCCCTCCAGGGTGTGGACGCGGGCGTGCAGCACGCTGCGCTGCTGGAGGGCGGCGCGGAGCGCCCGGTGCAGTCCGTCCTCGAGGTAGAGGTCACCGTCCCACTCCACGACGTGGGCGAACAGATCGCCGTAGAACGTGGAGTCCTCGTCGAGGAGGGCGTTGAGCTGGAGGGTGTCCTTGGTCGTGACCAGCTGGTCGAGGCGGACCTGGCGCGGCGGCACGGCCGCCCACTCGCGCGACGACAGCCCGTGGTCGGGGTAGGGACGGCCCACGCCCACGCGCTTGAAGATCACGCGGCGAGTGTAACGAGGGCGGGGTGGGCCGGGCTCACCCCTGGCGGGTGCCCGCCCGGCCGCGGGACACCCGCCCGGGGCTCACGCGGTCCAGCGCACCGCGTCGTCGAAGTGGTCCGCGAGGGCGTGCACGCCGCGCAGGTCGGTGCGCTCCTCCATGAGGGAGGCCAGCGCCTGGGCGTGCCGCAGCCGCAGCTGCGTCCGCTGCTCGCGCAGCCGGTCCAGGGTGTCGGGGTTCGTGCTGTCGGTGGTGCGCACGTCCGGGGTGGGGTCGTCCATCGCAGGCCTCCTGGCTCGGGTCCGCTCGGGTGGGGCGGACTTCGGTCCTCAGCGTGCCGAAGCGAGATCGCCACGAGGTTGACCCGGCGTTACGAGCAGGTCAACGACAGCCGCGGAAGTGCGTGACCTGGCTCACCGGGTGGCCTACGTTTGCGTCTCGTGGACGACCTCACCGCGATCAGCCAGCTGAAGTACCGCTACCTGCGCTCCCTGGACACCAAGGCCTGGGAGGAGTTCGAGGACTGCTTCGTGCCCGAGGCGACCGGTGACTACAACGGCCTGGTCTTCGAGGACCGCGCCGCCCTGGTCACCTACATGCGGACCAACCTGGGCGAGGGGCTGCTGACGATGCACCAGGTCCACCACCCCGAGATCACGGTGGAGGGCGACACCGCCCGGGCCCGCTGGTACCTGCAGGACAAGGTGATCGTCCCGGCGTTCTCCTTCATGCTCGAGGGCGCGGCGTTCTACGACGACCGCTACGTGCGCACCCCGGACGGCTGGCGGGTCGCCCACACCGGCTACCGACGCACCTTCGAGATCACCTACGACCTCAAGGACCTGCCCGGCACGAAGGTGAAGGGTCCGGGCGAGCACACGCACGTGTGAGGGGTGCCGGTTTACCCGGTCGACCGGGTAAACCCTCGCTTGTCGGCCAAAGCTTCGTCCGACAAGCAATGGTTCTGGCCGACAAGTCCGGCGGGCTGAGCAGTCAGAGACTCGGCTCGCACCACGCCATCTGCACGACCTCGACCCCGCGGTCGCGGGTGACCAGCCGCCCGCGGCCCGGCGGGGCCGGCTGCGGCTTGACGGCGCCGAGCAGGGGACCCTCGTCGGGACTGCCGGACAGCAGCAGGCCCGGCGCCGCCAGGTCGCGAAGCGACTGCACCACGGGCTCGTAGAGGGCGCGCGAGGCGCCGCCGGAGCGGCGCGCCACCACCAGGTGCAGGCCGACGTCGCGGGACTGGGCGAGCAGCGGCTGCAGCACGGCCACCGGCGAGCCCTGCTGGGTCGCGACCAGGTCGTAGTCGTCGACGAGCACGAACACGTCCGCCCCGCTCCACCACGACCGGGTCCGCAGCTGGTCCGGGGTGACGTCGGGCCCGGGGATGCGGCCCTCGAGGTAGGACGCCAGGTCGCGCAGCGCCGGCTGGGCCTGGGCGCTCGAGGTGAGGTAGTCGACCAGGTACTCCTCCGGCACCTCGCCGAGCAGCGACCGGCGGTAGTCGACGACGACGAGCTGGGCCTCCTGCGGCGTCCGCGACCGCATCACCTCGTGCGCGACCGCCCGCAGGACCGCGCTCTTGCCCGACCGACCGTCGCCGAAGAGCAGCAGGTGCGGGTCGGCGTCCGGGTTGAGCCCGACCGCCGCGAGCTCGCGCTCGTCGACCGCGAGCAGGAGCCGGCGGTCGTCCGCCGGTGCCATGGCCCGTACATCGTCCAGCGAGATCCGCTCGGGCAGCAGCCGCAGCTTCGGACCGACCGGCCCCGGCCACGCCGCGGCGACCCGCTTGACGACGTCCTCCACGCCCTCGCCGAGGCTCTCGGAGTCCGGCGTGCCGTCGATGCGCGGCAGGGCGGCCAGCACGTGCACCCGGCCCGGCACCAGCCCGCGGCCCGGCCGTCCGGCAGGCACGAGGGCCGCGACCTTGCGGTCGATCTCGGAGTCCATCGGGTCGCCGAGGCGCAGCTCGATCCGGGTGCCGAGCAGGTCGCGCATCGCGGCCCGGAAGTCCGCCCAGCGGGCGGCGCCGACCACCACGTGGAGGCCGAAGGTGAGTCCGCGGGTGGCGAGCTGCTGGATCTCGGCCTCGAGGTCGTCGAAGTCCGACCGCAGGGTCGACCAGCCGTCGACGACGAGGAACACGTCGCCGTACCCGTCGTCGGCGCGCCCCTCGCGCCGGCGTGAGCGGTAGGTCTCGATGGAGTCGATGCCCTGGGCGCGGAACCACGCCTCGCGACGGTCGACGACCGTGCGGACCTCCGCCACGATCCGGCGTACGACGTCGGGCTCGCTGCGGGTGCCGACCCCGGCGACGTGCGGCAGCCCGGTGAACGGGGCGAAGCTGCCGCCACCGAAGTCGAGGACGTAGAACTGCGACTCCCGCGGCGTCGTCGTCAGCGCGAGGCTGGTGACCAGCGTGCGCAGCAGCGTGCTCTTGCCGCTGCGCGGCCCGCCCACGACCGCGACGTGCCCACCCGCGCCACCGAGGTCCACGGTGAGGGTGTCGCGCCGCTGCTCGCGCGGGCGGTCCACGGTCCCGAGCGGCACGACCAGCCCGCCGCCGCGCCGCCAGCGCGGCGACACCAGGCCGAGCTCGGGGTGCTCCTCGAGGTCGGGCATCAACGAGTCCAGGGTGTCCGGGACGTCCAGCGGCGGCAGCCACACCTGGTGTGCCGCCGGGCCCCGGCCGGCCATCTGGCCCACGGCGAGCTCGAGCACGGTGCCCTGCTCGCCGGCGGGCTCCGCGACCACCGGCTCGGGCTCCGGCACCTCCGCCGGGTCGAGCTGCTGCACCTCGGAGATGGTGAACGGCAAGATCCCCTGCACGTGCCCGCCCTCGTCGCGCCGCACGCGCGCGCGGCCGGCCGGCGGGCCGGAGACGTACGCCGCCTTGAACCGCAGCATCGTGGTCGGGTCCGGCTTGAGGTAGCCCAGGCCCGGGTCCGCCGGGAGCTCGTAGGCGTCGGGCACGCCGAGCACCGTGCGAGACTCCGCCGCGCTGAACGTGCGCAGACCGACGCGGTAGGACAGGTGCGACTCGAGGCCGCGCAGCCGGCCCTCCTCCAGGCGCTGCGAGGCCAGCAGCAGGTGCAGGCCGAGCGAGCGGCCGAGTCGGCCGATCGCCACGAACAGGTCGATGAACTCCGGCTTCGCCGAGAGCATCTCGGAGAACTCGTCGACGACGACGAACAGCGACGGCAGCGGCGCCAGGTCCTCGCCGGCGGCGCGGGCCTTCTCGTAGTCGCGGACCGACGCGAAGTTGCCGGCCTCGCGCAGGAGCTCCTGGCGGCGCACCATCTCGCCCGACAGGGCGTCCTGCATCCGGTCGACCAGGGTCAGCTCCTGGGCCAGGTTCGTGATCACCGCGGACACGTGCGGCAGCTCGGTCATGCCCGCAAAGGTGGCGCCGCCCTTGAAGTCGACGAGCACCATGTTGAGCTGCTCGGGGGAGTGGGTGAGCGCGAGGCCCAGCACCAGCGTGCGCAGGAACTCCGACTTGCCCGAGCCGGTCGCGCCGATCACCAGGCCGTGCGGTCCCATGCCCTGCTGGGCGGACTCCTTGATGTCGAGGTGGACGACCTGGCCCCCCTCGCCGAGCCCGATCGGCACGCGGAGGCGGTCGCGCGCCGGGCGCGGTCGCCAGGCCGTGCCGACGTCGAGCGAGCGCACGTCACCCAGCCCCAGGAGCTCCATGAAGTCCGAGGGGCCGGTGATCTCCCCGGTGGCCGGCTCGACGGTGCCGGTGGTGGCCGGGCGCAGCGGCGCGAGTCGACGGGCGAACGCCTCGGCCGTCGCGAGCGAGCACTGGTCGGCGGTCGCCCGCACCGGCTCCTCGCGCAGCCGGAGCGCGAGCACCGGCACCCCACCCGCCGTGGCCTCGCCGCCGACCTGGATCCGCAGCCGGGTCGCGTCCTCCAGCTCGTCCCAGCGCTCGGGCAGGTCGAGCACGGTGACCCCGTGCAGCCCGTCGGGGGGTACGACGTGGTTGCCGGGCGGCAGCTCCGCGCCGTCGACCACCAGCAGCAGGTGGGGGGTCGCCGGCCGCTCGTCAGCGCCGAACCGCGGCCGGTCGCCCAGGTCGGCGGGCAGCAGCCGGGCCAGGTCGGTGAGCGAGGTGGACACCATCCGCATCGGCCCGACAGCGTCCGCCTGCTCGCTGCTCAGCGCGTGCGGCAGCCACTTGACCCAGTCCCAGTGCGCCAGGTGCCGGTCGGAGGAGAGGACGGCCACGACGAGCTGGTCGGGGGAGTGGAACGCGGTGGCCGAGCAGATCAGCGACCGGGCCAGGGCGCGCGCCGGCTCCTCGGGGCCGCACACCTCCACCCGGTCGAAGGCCCGCAGGTCGATCGAGGCGGGGAGGTCGGGCTGGAGCCGGTGGACGACGAGGAGCCGGTGGAGGGCGGACGCGGCCGCCGGGTCGACCTGGTCGATCGGGGTGCTCTCGGGGGGGACCAGCTCCAGCGACAGCGGCTGCGGGCAGACCCCGTAGCGGACGTGGAGGAACTCCGGGTCCGAGGGCCCGTGCTCCCACACCCGCGACCGCTCGTCGGCCAGGGCCGGCAGCGAGCCCGGGTCCGGGTGGTGCCAGGTCAGCGCCCGGCGCTGCTGGTCGGCGGCCTCGCGGGCGACCGAGCGGACGGTGGCCAGGTAGCGCAGGTACTCGGTGCGCGAGCCGGTGACCTGCTGCGCGCGCTGCTTCCGCTGCCGGTCGATCTGGACCACGATGAAGCCGAGCGTCGCGAACAGGAACATCCCGGCGGCGATGAAGCCGCGGCCGCCGGTGGACCGCCCCATGGTGGCGACCAGCACGATCGAGCCGAGGCTGCCGAGCATCGGGATCGCGTTCATCAGCACGCCGCTGGCGCCCTCGATGGGCTCGAGCTGCGGCGGCGCCTGCAGCACGATCTGGCCGGTCGGCACCTCGGGCGCGTCGAGGCGGGTGCCGCGGAGCGTCGTGGTCACCTGCTGTCCCTACCCTCGCGCGGCGGGGTTGACGCCTGCCCGATGCGGGGAGGGTGACGACGTGGTCGACACCGTCGCTGAAGCCCGCCCTGCCCCGGCCGGCCCCGGTGTGCTGGCGTTGAGCGTGCACGGCGCCGCCGGTGTGCTCGACCTGGTCGTGCCGGCCGGGGCGAGCGCCGGCGACGTGGCCGACGAGTACGCGCGGCGCACCGGGGCCGCCGTGGTCCCCGAGCTGTGGACCCGTGCCGGTGTCCCGATCGACGCCGAGGCCCCGCTGGAGCGCGCCGGCGTCACCCCGGGCGCGCTGCTGGTGGCGACCACCGGCGCACCGGCACCGGCGGGTCGCCGTACGCCGGCGGCGGAGTCGCGCGCGGCCGGGCCCGAGCCGGCGCCGGGTGCTGCGGTCCTCGGGTTCGGCGCGGTCGGCCTGGCGGCGCTGCTCGCCGGCTGGTGCGCGGCGACGGCGGAGGGGCCGGCTCGCGGCGCGGCGTTGGCGCTGCTGGTGCTCGGGGCCGTGCTGGCCGTGCTGCCGGTCGGCAGGTTCGCCGCCGGGCGTCTTGTGGTCGCCCCGGCGTTCGGAGCGGCGGTCGCGCTGGCTCTGGCCTGGGACGCGCACGCCGAGCGGATCCCCCTGGTCCTCGGGGCCGCCGGGCTCGCCGCGGCCGTGGTCGCGGGCGTGGGCCGGGCGCTGGAGGAACGGTGCGAGGAGGCGCTGCGGGTCTGGGTGCTCGCCGGTGCCGGGCTGTTCGCCCTGACCGGCCTCGCGACCCTCGTCGGCGCGCCCCCGCGCGCCACCTGGGCGGTGCTGCTGACCGGCGCGGTGCTGGCGGCGCGCTTCGTCCCGGCGATGGCGATCGACGTGCCGGACCAGTACCTGCTCGACCTCGAGCGGCTCGCCGTCACGGCCTGGTCGGCTCGCAGCCGGCCGCCCGGCAAGCGCGGCCGCTCGGTCGTGCCCGTGGACGGTGTCGGTGCGGTGGCCGCCCGCGGCACCCGGCTGGTGGTCGCCGCCAGCGCGGCCGTCCTGGTCCTGACCGCGGTCGCGGCGCCGATGCTGCTGGCCACCGCGACGCTGCCGATCGACCGGACCGGCGCGCGCTGCCTCACTTTCTTCGCCGGTGCCGCGCTGCTGCTCACCGGGCGCAGCCACCGGCACCTCCCGGCGCGGTTGCTGCTGCGCGCCGCCGGTCTGGTCTGCTGGCTCGCTCTCTCGGTAGCGGTGCTCGGGTCGGTCGGCGACCGGGGGACCCGGTGGCTCGTCGTGCTGGCCCTCGGCCTCGGTGCGGTCCTCGTGGTCGTGGGGGTCGCGGCCGGTCGTGGCTGGCGCTCCGCGTGGTGGTCGAGACGGGCCGAGGTCGCCGAGGGACTGTGCGGCGCACTGGCCGTCGCGTCGCTCGTGGTGGCCGCCGGCTGGTTCCGGGAGCTGTGGGAGCTGGCCAGCCTGTGGGAACTCGGTTCCTGAGGTTTAGTGGGGAAGGGCCCGGGTAATCGCCCAGGGTCCGGCTCGGGACGAGACCGCGTCGGATCGCCATACAACAGACGCGATTCTCGGGCGGCTGGGGCCGTGACGGGGGAAGGAGATGGCGACATGTCGCAGAGTTCATCGGGGGCAGGCGCACCGGAGATGGGGCAGGGTGAGCGCACCCTCACCCGCGCAGCAGGACTCGTGGCCGACGCGAAGGCCGACTTCGACTCGATGAGCCGCACGCTCGACGGCCAGATCGCCGGGCTGCAGGGCAAGTGGGCAGGTGCGGGCGGCAGCGCGTTCTTCGCGCTCCACCAGGCCTGGACCCAGAAGCAGGCGGTCATCACCAACGCGCTCAACGAGTTCGAGGCGTCGCTGACGTCGACCGAGCGCGACAACATGAGCACCGACGAGGCGCAGTCCTCCAGCTACAACCGCTTCGCCGGCCGGCTCGGCTGACGGCGGACACGACTCGGGAACAGGAGTGACAGAGATGAGCCTCGACGGACTTCGTGTCAACCACGCAGGTCTCGACACCGCGGCGGAGGACCTCGGCCGCACCGTGAAGCAGATCGACGACCGGCTCAACCGGCTGGAGTCGGAGCTGGCGCCGCTGCGCAGCGACTGGACCGGCAGCGCCCAGCAGGCCTACCAGACCGCGAAGGCCAAGTGGGACGCGGCGATGCAGGAGATGAAGGCCCTGCTGGCGGAGACCGGCACCACGGTCAGCCAGTCGAACCAGGAGTACATGGCCGCCGACCAGCGCGGCGCGGCGTCGTTCGACATCTGACCCGACACCGCACGCGCACCAGCGATCGCGGGGGCCGGCGCCCGGCGCCGGCCCCTTCGTGGACCCAGCTCCATGGACCCAGGTCCATGGACCCACTTCCATCGACCCACTTCCATCGACCCACTTCCATCGAGGCAGGGGAGGCAGCATGAGCCACGCGCCGGTGCACTCCGGGCTGGTGCGGGTGACCGTGGCGTCCGGCACCCGGCGCGTCGACCTGGTCCTCCCGGGTGCCGTCGCCGTCGCCGAGCTGCTGCCCGAGCTGGCGCGCAGCGTCGGCCTGCTCGACCCCGCCACGGTCTACGGCGGCTACCGGGTGGTGGCCGCCGACGGCCGGCTCCTCGCGACCGACGCGGGCCTGGTCTCGCAGGGCGTCGAGGACGGCGGCCTGCTCACGGTGGCGGCCGGTGCCGACGAGCGGCCGCCGCGGGTCTACGACGACGTCGTCGAGGCGATGACCGACGTCGTCGAGCGCGACCTCACCCCGTGGGAGCCGGCCGCCGGGCGCCGCACGGCGCTCTGGGCGGCCGGGCTGCTGCTCGTGCTCGGTGCCGTCGCGCTGCTGCTGCAGCGCGGCGCCCTGCTGGCCGGGGTCGCCGCGGCGGTCGTCGCCGTCGCGCTGGTCGCGGCCGCCGTCGTGCTGTCCCGGGCGCAGGACGAGACCGACGCCGCCGTCGTCGTCGCCTGGACCGCCGCCCTGTACGCCGGCGCGGCCGGCCTGCTGCTGGTCCCCGACGGACCGTTCCTCGCTGCGCCGGTCGCGGCCGCGGGTGCCGGAGCGGCGGCCGCCGGGCTGGCCTGCCTGGTCGGGATCGGCGAGGGCCGCGCCCTGGTCATCCCGCCGGTCGTGGTCGGCGCCGTCTTCCTCGCCACCGGTCTGGTGCTGCAGGCGGCGACCTTCGACCCCGCGGTCGTCCTCACGATCGCGCTGGTGCTGGTGGTCCTCGGCGGCAGCGTCCTGCCGTGGCTGGCGCTCGGGACGACGTCCACGTCGGTCGACCAGCTCTACAGCACCGCCGACATCACCGCCGAGCCCCGACCGGTCGACGCCGCACGCGTCGCCGCCGACGCCCGGCTCGCCCACGACATCCTGGTCGCGGTCTCCGCGACCGTCGGCCTGCTGCTCGTGCTCGTCGCCCCCCTTGCCGTCTCGCTCGGCCTCGCCGGCACCCTGCTGGCGGTCACCTGCTGCGCGGTCGTCGTGCTCCGCACCCGCCAGTACCGCACCCGCTCGGAGGTCCTGGTCGGGTTGGTGTCCGGGGTGCTCGGTCTCGCCTCGACCGGCGCAGCGACCCTCTGGCTGCACCCGGACTGGCGGCCCGCGGTCGCGGTGGTGCTGGCGGCCACCGGGGCCGTCGTGCTCGCCGTGACGATGGTCCCCGGCAGCCCGTCGGTGCGGCGCGGCCGGCTCGGCGACGTCGCCGAGTCGGTCGCCCTGCTCGCCCTGCTGCCGCTGCTCGTGCTGGCCGTCGGCGTCTTCGCCGCCATCCGGGGCTGAGCGGCCGCGGATGGCCACCAAGAAGGACCTCGTCGAGGCCTACTCGTTCAACCGGCGCCGGCTGGTCACCGCGTTCGTCTCCGGCGCCCCGGGTGGGCGTGAGGTGGAGCCGGCTCGCCCCGGCCGCACGATCGTCGGCGGCGTCGCCCTCGCCGTGCTGCTCGCGGCGGGTGCCGCCATCGCCGGCGTCTTCGCACCCCGGACCCCCGAGGACTGGGACCAGCCGGGCCTGGTGATCTCGAAGGAGACAGGGGCGGCGTACGTCATCCTCGACTCCGGTCAGGGCGAGCTGCGTCCGGTCATCAACACGACCTCCGCGAAGCTCATCCTCGGCGACGACGCCGAGCCGACCCTGATCTCCCAGGACACCATCGACGACCAGCAGATCGGCGACGACATCGGCATCTTCGGCGCGCCCGCGAGCGTGCCGACGGCGTCGCTGCTCATCGGCTCCGGATGGACCGCGTGCACGGGCGACCAGCGCGGGATCCGGGTCCGGGTGACACCGGCCCCCGACGTCGACGTCGCCGCCGGCAGCGGGGTGACGGTCGTGAACGACGGCCACTACTACGTCGTCGCCCGGTCCGACCCGTCCGGGCCCGGTGCCGGTGGCTCCTACGTCTACCCCGTGCCGCCGCAGACCGCACCCGGCGTCGACCAGACCGACAACCTGCTCCAGCAGGTCGGGCTCCCGCCCACCGGCAGCGCGGTGCGGGTGCCGCGCGCGTGGCTCGAGCTGTTCCCCGTGGCGGCGCCCCTCGACTGGAGCGCCTTCGACCTCGACGGGTTCGGGCAGCGGCCGCCCGAGGCGCTCACCGGCGACGCGGCGCGGGCGAGGATCGGCGACGTGCTCGAGACCGACGACGGCACCTACCTCCTCGTCACCCGCACGGGGCCGGTGCAGCTGTCGGACTTCGCCGCCCAGGTCTACCTCGATGTGGTCCGCCCCGACGGCACGGTCGCGCGCCCGCTGCGGGTGTCGGCGCCGCCGAGCGTCCGCCGGGGTGACGACTCCTTCCTCACCGACACCCGCTGGCCGGCCGTCCGCCCCGAACCGCTCGGCGCCGACCCGTGCGCCCGACTGACCGCCGAGCGCGGCGAGGCGCCCACCGCCGAGCTCGCGGCGCCGGGGGACGCCTCCGCCGCCGGCAGCCTGCCCGCGGACCGCATCGACCCGGTCGTCGACCCGGGCCGTGGCGCGCTGGTGCTCTCCGGGGGGTGGTCGGGGTCGACGGCCGGCGCGGCGCCGTACCTCGTGGACGCGAAGGGCCGCGCCGACCCGCTGGCCGGCGCGGACGCAGCGGCCCTCCTCGGCTACGCCGACGTGCCGGCGCCGGTGGTGCCGGACAGCTGGGTCGAGCTGTTCCGGTGCGGCGTGACGCTGTCGCAGGAGGCGTCGCTCCAGCCCCCCACCGAGCCGACGGGTCCGTCGTGCGGCTGACGGCGGCCGCCGCCGTCGTCGGCCTGGTCGCCGCCGGCGTGGTGTGGTCGGCGGCTCCGCCCGCGGCGGCGGAGAACCCGCTGTGCAGCAGCGTCTCCGCGGACTCCGCCCCGGACGCCGTCACCCTCGGTGCCGGCCCGCTCGCGCAGCTCGACGTCGCGGCGGCCCAGCAGCTGGTCGACCGCTCCGCACCGGCCGGTCCGCCGGTGCGCGTCGCTGTCCTCGACTCCGGGGTCGACGACGCCCACGTGCCGGTCGTGGCCAGCCACTCGGTGGCCGGCAGCGGCCCGCCGGCGTACTTCCACGGCACCGCCGTCGCCGGGCTGGTGGCCGGCCAGCCGCGCGACGACGGCACCGGCGTCGGTCTTGCCCCGGCGGCCCAGGTCGTCGACGTCCGCGTCTACGACGGCGTCGACGAGCAGGACGGCGCGACCCTGACCCCGGACCGGCTGGCCGCCGGACTGGAGTGGGTGGCGGCGCACGCGGCCGACCTGCACGTGCGGGTCGCGAACGTCTCCCTCGCGGTCGACCCTTCCCCCCGCCTCGCGGCCGCCGTCCGGGCGGTCCAGCGGGCGGGGGTGGTGGTGGTCGCCGCGGCCGGCAACCGGCCGCAGGAGGGCGAGCCGTTCGACGACGACTTCGCCGACGGCAGCGCGGCCCCGGGGGAGGACGCGGCCGGCATCCTCTTCCCGGCCGGCTATCCCGGGGTCGTGACCGTCTCCTCGACCGCCGACGGCTCCGGCGTCGCGGACGTGACGCAGTACGTCGTCCCCAACAGCCGCACCACGGTCGCCGCGCCGACGTTCGACGCGGTGTCCTACGGGCTCGACGGCCGCCCGTGCGTGCTGGAGCCGCTCGCGACGTCGTGGGCGGCCGCGGAGGTGAGCGGGGTGCTGGCCCTGGTCTGCCAGCGGTTCCCCGACGAGGTCGCGGCCCAGGTGGTGGCTCGCCTGGTGCACACCGCCAACGGGCGGCCCGACACCCGCTCCCCGCTGGTCGGCGCCGGGGTGGTGCAACCGGTGGAGGCGCTGACCCGTCAGCTCGACCCGGCCCGCTCCGGCGCGGTCGAGCGGGCCGTCGCCGCACCGCACCCGTCGCCGACCGCGCGCGCCCCCGAGCCACCCGACGACGTCCTCGCCGGCGTCCGCGGAGACGCGGTGTGGTGGGGTCTGCTCGGTGGCGGTGTGCTCGTCGTCGCGCTCCTCGTGCGCCCCGTGCTCGCCCGGCGCCGGGCGCGGGGCTGATCCCGCTCCGGGCCCCGATGTCTTGGCCACCGCACCTGTCGCGGTTTCATCAAGGGATGTGGTTGAACCTGCACTTCCCGTGGTGGGCTCGCCGTGGGAGGTGGGGGTTCGCCTGCAGACCGTGGTGAACTTGTGGCAGCAGTGAGAGGAGTGGTCGGTCGTGGGCTCGGCGTCCTGGCTTCCGCACCTGTCACGGTTTCATCAAGGGATGTGGGTGAACCTGCACTTCCCGTGGTGGGCTCGCCGTGGGAAGTGCAGCTTCACCTACAGACCATGGTGAAACTGCGCCGGCCGCCCCGCACCTGACCCACGAACGGCGCCGCACGGTGGGTGCGACGCCGTTCGGTGTGACTGGCGGAGGTAGGGGGATTCGAACCCCCGAGGGCGTTAACCCAACCCGCTTTCCAAGCGAGCGCCATAGGCCACTAGGCGATACCTCCGCCGAGGAGGGTACCGGTCCGGATCGGGCCCGGCGAAATCGCCTCGGGCTCGCTTTGGAGGGCCGCGGTGCCCTCACCTACACTCGTCGCCAACCCCCCGTGTGGCGGCATCTCGCCCAACTCCCCCAGGGCCGGAAGGCAGCAAGGGCAAGCGAGCTCTGTCGGGTACGCGGGGGGCCTTTTCGTACGCCTCGCCGGCCGGCCTTTGAGCAGTAACCCGGCGGTACAGCTCGTGGCGCCGCCGCCCGCCTACCCCCTGTCGGACCGGCTGGTTAGGGTCTAGGCGTGGAGTCACCGCTGGCGCTGTACCGCCGCTACCGGCCCGAGACGTTCGCCGAGGTCATCGGCCAGGACCACGTCACGGCGCCGCTGCGAGCCGCGCTCGCGAACAACCGGGTCAACCACGCCTATCTCTTCTCCGGCCCGCGCGGCTGCGGCAAGACCACCAGCGCCCGGATCCTGGCCCGCGCGCTCAACTGCGAGCAGGCGCCGGTCGCGGACCCGTGCGGGGAGTGCGAGAGCTGTCGCGACCTGGCCCGGGGCGGTCCGGGGTCGATCGACGTCATCGAGATCGACGCGGCCTCCCACGGCGGCGTCGACGACGCGCGCGACCTGCGGGAGAAGGCGTTCTTCGCGCCGGTGCGCAGCAAGTACAAGGTCTACATCATCGACGAGGCCCACATGGTGACCACGCAGGGCTTCAACGCCCTGCTCAAGCTCGTCGAGGAGCCGCCGCCCCATCTGCGCTTCATCTTCGCCACCACCGAGCCGGAGAAGGTGCTGCCGACGATCCGCTCGCGCACCCACCACTACCCGTTCCGGCTGATCCCGCCGCGGCTGCTCTCGCAGTACCTCGGCGAGCTGTGCGACAAGGAGGGCGTCCGCATCGAGCCGGCCGCGCTGCCGCTCGTGGTCCGGGCCGGCGCCGGCTCCGCGCGTGACACGCTCTCCGTGCTCGACCAGCTGCTCGGCGGGGCCGGGCCCGAGGGGGTCACCCACGGTCTCGCGACCGGGCTGCTCGGGTACACCCCCGACACCCTGCTGGACGAGGTCGTCGACGCCTTCGCGGCCGGGGACGGGGCGGCGGTCTTCGGGGTCGTCGACAAGGTCATCGAGACCGGTCAGGACCCGCGCCGGTTCACCGAGGACCTGCTGCGCCGCCTGCGCGACCTCGTCATCGTCGCCGCCGTCCCGGACGCCCCGGCGACCGGTCTGATCGACGTCTCGGAGGACCAGGGGGAGCGGCTGGTCGCCCAGGCCGCCCGCTTCGGGGCCGCCGAGCTCAGCCGGGCGGCCGACATCACCGCCGCCGGGCTCACCGAGATGCGTGGCGCCACCGCGCCCCGGATGCTGCTGGAGCTCCTGTGCGCCCGGGTGCTGCTGCCCGGTGCCGACCACGGCACCGAGGGCGTCATGGCCCGCCTCGACCGGCTCGAGAAGCGGTTGACGATCACCGGTACGGCGGCCGCGCCGGCCGCGCCGGTCGCTCCGGCCGCCGCGTCCGCTGCAACTCCGCCCGGCCAGGACCGCCCCGAGCCGGCACCCGCGCGCCCCCCCGCCCCCGAGCCCGACCCGGAGCCCGTCGTGCGGGCGCCGGCCGCACCCGAGCCGCCGGCCGCCGAGCCGAGCCCGGTGCCCGAGCCGGTCGCCGAGCGGCCCGCGGACCCGGAGCCGGCGCCGGTCGCGGAGCAGACGCCAGCACCCGCTGCCGCTGCGGGCGCCGGTCTCAGCCTGGTCGAGGTGCGGCGGCTGTGGCCCGACATCGTCGACGCGACCAAGTCCCGCCGCCGGCTGGCCTGGATGCACCTGACCCAGAACTGCCAGGTCGTGTCGGTCGACGCCACCACGCTCACCCTCGGGTTCGCCAACGCCGGCGCCCGTGACTCCTTCGTCACCGGTGGCTGTGACGACGTGCTGCGCCAGGCCGCGGTCGACGTGGTCGGCGCGGACTGGAAGATCGAGACCATCGTCGACCCGAGCGCGCAGGCCGAGGGCACCCCGACCGTCGTGCGCGCCGCCACGGCTCCACCGGAGCCGCCGCCCGCGGCGGAGCCGCCCGCGCCGAAGGTGGAGCCGGGGTCGGTGCGTGCCGCGCGCGACGCGATCGCGCAGACCCGGTCAGCCGACGACCCACCCCCGGCGACCGGGCCGGACTGGGCGGCGGCCGACGCCGAGGCCGACCCTGACGACGTCGACGCCGACCACCAGGGCCTCAGCAGCGCCGAGCTGCTCCAGCGTGAGCTCGGCGCCCAGATGATCGAGGAGATCCGCCACCAGTGACCCCGACGACGGAAGGCCCACGATGACCCAGAACCCGTTCGATGCCCTCGGCGGCGGAGGCTTCGACATGAACGCCCTGCTCCAGCAGGCCCAGCAGATGCAGGAGCAGCTCGCCAGCGCCCAGGAGCGGCTGGCCGACACCGTTGTCGACGGCACCGTCGCCGGTGGGGCGGTCACCGTCCAGGTCAACGGCGTCGGCGAGCTGGTCGGCGTGGAGATCAAGGCCGGTGGGTTCGACGGCAGCGACCCCGACGACCTGTCCGACCTCGGCGACATGATCGTGGCGGCCTACCGCGACGCCAAGGCCCAGGCCGACGCCCTCGCCGGCGAGGCGCTCGGGCCGCTGGCCGGCGGCCTCCCCGGCGCCGAGCCGCCCGGCAAGCTGGGGTTCTAGTCCCTTGTACGAAGGAGTCGTGCAGGACCTCATCGACGAGCTCGGGCGGCTGCCCGGCGTCGGTCCCAAGAGCGCTCAGCGGATCGCGTTCCACCTGCTCCAGGCCGACCCCGTCGACGTGCGCCGGCTCGCCGACGTGCTGGTCGAGGTGAAGGCCAAGGTGAAGTTCTGCAGCACGTGCTTCAACGTGTCCGAGGACGAGCAGTGCCGGATCTGCCGCGACCCGCGTCGCGACCCCGGCGTGCTGTGCGTCGTGGAGGAGTACAAGGACGTCGTCGCGATCGAGCGGACCCGGGAGTTCCGGGGCCGCTACCACGTGCTGGGTGGAGCGATCTCGCCGATCGACGGCGTGGGGCCGGACCAGCTGCGGATCCGTGAGCTGATGGTCCGTCTCGGCGACGGGGCCATCACCGAGGTGATCCTCGCGACCGACCCCAACCTGGAGGGCGAGGCGACGGCGACGTACCTCACCCGGATGCTGCGGCCGATGGGGTTGCGGGTGACCCGGCTGGCGAGTGGACTGCCCGTAGGTGGAGACCTGGAGTACGCCGACGAGGTGACCCTGGGTCGAGCGTTCGCAGGAAGGCGATCGGCTGATGACTGACGTGACACCCCACACCCCGCTCGACCCGGAGACCGAGGAGTTCGCCGAGCAGATCGCCGACCAGGTCGAGAGCTTCCTGATCGCGCTGCGCGCGATCGCCGCGGAGGGTGACGGCGGCCGGGCGATCTCGCTGCTGCTCCTCGAGATCAGCCAGGTGCTCCTCGCGGGCGCCCGGCTGGGCGCCCAGCGCGACTTCACCCCGGCGGTGGAGTACCAGCCCGACGTCGGTCCCGAGCCCGACCTCGACGAGATGCGGCTGCGGCTGGCCGACATGCTGGGCCAGGTCGACACCTACAGCTACGTGTTCGACCCCTACGTGCCGGGCACCGTCGAGAGCCAGCTCTCCGACGACCTGACCAGCATCGCCACCGACCTCGAGAACGGGCTGCGCCACTACCGCCTGGGTAACGTGCACGAGGCGCTGTGGTGGTGGCAGTTCTCCTACGTCTCCTCGTGGGGCAACCTCGCGGGCGTCTCGCTCAACGCGCTGCTCTCGGTGGTCGCTCACGACCGGCTCGACGCGGAGGTCGCCGGCGAGGAGGAGCAGCTGGCCGCCGCCGAGGAGCTGCTCGACGGGGCCGACCCCGCCGCCCGCTAGGCCGCAGCGCCGGACTGCCCGGGGTGCGGGACGTGCGGGGAGCCGCTGCTGACGGCCACTAGACTCGACCACTGCGAACTCGTCGAGCTGGTAGGGACACACCGTGGGCATTGTCGTGCAGAAGTACGGCGGATCGTCGGTCGCCGATCCGACGGCGATCAAGCGCGTCGCGCGACGGATCGTGGAGGCCAAGAAGGCCGGCAACGACGTCGTGGTCGCGGTCTCGGCCATGGGGGACACGACCGACGAGCTGATCGACAAGGCGCAGGCGGTCAGCCCGGCGCCGCCGGCCCGTGAACTCGACATGCTGCTCACCGCGGGTGAGCGGATCTCGATGGCGCTGGTCGCGATGGCGATCGCCGACCTCGGGTTCAGCGTGCGCTCCTTCACCGGCTCCCAGGCCGGCGTGATCACCGACTCGGTGCACGGCAAGGCCAAGATCATCGACGTCACTCCGGGGCGCATCGAGTCGGCCATCGCCGACGGGCACATCGTGATCGTCGCCGGCTTCCAGGGCGTCTCCCAGGACACCAAGGAGATCACCACGCTGGGGCGGGGCGGCACGGACACGACCGCCGTCGCGCTCGCGGCTGCGCTCGGTGCTGAGGTCTGCGAGATCTACACCGACGTCGACGGCGTCTTCAGCGCCGACCCCCGCATCGTGCCGGCCGCGCGCAAGCTCGACCGGGTCGGCACCGAGGAGATGCTGGAGATGGCGGCCTCGGGAGCCAAGATCCTGCACCTGCGGTGCGTGGAGTACGCCCGCCGCTACGACATCCCGATCCACGTGCGCTCCTCCTTCTCCCAGAAGGAGGGCACCTGGGTCATCCCGGACAGCCAGGCAGGAGACGAGGACATGGAGCAGGCGATCATCGCCGGCGTCGCGCACGACCGGAGCGAGGCCAAGATCACCGTGGTCGGAGTGCCCGACAAGGTGGGCGAGGCGGCCCGGATCTTCGAGGCGCTGGCCGCCACCGAGATCAACATCGACATGGTCGTGCAGAACGTCTCCGCGGCGAAGACCGGCCTGACCGACATCTCCTTCACCCTGCCGCGCACCGACGGCCAGACCGCGATGGGGGCGCTGGCGCGGATCCAGGACGAGGTGGGCTACGACCAGCTGCTCTACAACGACCAGATCGGCAAGGTCTCGCTGATCGGCGCCGGCATGCGGTCCCACCCGGGCATCACGGCGACGTTCTTCGCCGCGCTCGCGTCGGCGGGCGTGAACATCGAGATGATCTCGACCTCCGAGATCCGGATCTCCGTCATCGTCGACGAGACGCAGGTCGACGACGCCGTCCGCGCCACGCACACCGCGTTCGACCTCGACGCCACCGAGGTCGAGGCGGTCGTCTACGGAGGCACCGGACGATGAGCGGCCTGAACGTCGGCGTCGTCGGCGCCACGGGGCAGGTCGGTGTCGCGATGCGGCAGATCCTGGAGGAGCGGGCCCTCCCCGTCGACCAGGTCCGGTTCTTCGCATCCTCGCGTTCGGCGGGCACCGTGCTGCCGTTCGCCGGGCGCGAGATCGTGGTCGAGGACGCCGCGACGGCGGACCCGACCGGCCTCGACGTCGCCCTGTTCTCCGCCGGTGCGACCACCTCGCGGGCCGTCGCCCCGCGGTTCGTCGACGCCGGGGTGATCGTCGTCGACAACTCCAGCGCGTTCCGCAGGGACCCCGAGATCCCGTTGGTCGTCTCCGAGGTCAACCCGGAGGCGGCCGCAGGTGTGATCGCGGCCGGCCGTGGCATCATCGCCAACCCCAACTGCACGACGATGGCCGCGATGCCCGTGCTCAAGCCGCTGCACGACGAGGCCGGACTGGTGCGGCTCATCGCGTCGACGTACCAGGCGGTGTCCGGCTCGGGCATCGCCGGCGTGGAGGAGCTCGCCACCCAGGTGACGGCGGCCGGTGACAAGGCGCGGGAGCTGGCGTACGACGGCGAGGCGGTCGCGTTCCCCGAGCCGGTGAAGTACGCCCGGACGATCGCCTACAACGTGCTGCCGATGGCCGGCTCGGTCGTCGACGACGGCCTGAACGAGACCGACGAGGAGCAGAAGCTGCGCCACGAGTCGCGCAAGATCCTCGGCATCCCCGACCTGCGGGTCTCCGGCATCTGCGTCCGCGTCCCGGTCTTCACCGGTCACTCGCTCGCGATCAACGCCGAGTTCGAGCGGGCGCTGACCCCCGAGCGGGCCACCGAGCTGCTCGTCGCGGCACCGGGGGTGGAGATCTCCGACATCCCGACGCCCCTGCAGGCCGCCGGCAAGGACCCGTCCTACGTCGGCCGGATCCGCCGCGACCCCGGCGTCGACGGCGACCGCGGCCTCGCGCTCTTCGTCTCAGGTGACAACCTCCGCAAGGGCGCCGCGCTCAACACGGTCCAGATCGCCGAGCTGCTGCTCGGTCGCTGAGGCGTTCGTTTCGCCGGTCGACCGGGGAAACGCGCACGACACGCCGAGCACCACCGGCGTGTCTGCACATTTCCCCTGACCACTCAGTCGCGGGCGGGCTCGATGAAGGTGCGGGTCACCCAGTGGGCCAGCGCGAAGGTGGCGGCGGTGATGACCGGCACCACCACGACCATCGAGGGGTCGAGCAGGTGGTCGACCAGGACGAGGAGGGCGACGACGACGGCGAGGCCGACCCCGAGGAAGCTGGTCGTGCCCGGATCGGTCACCCTCGCCAGGCGCAGCAGCAGCGCGCCGACCAGCACCATGACGACCAGGATCAGCCCGAGCAGCGGGTAGCCGACCCCGCCGCACGAGGAGGTGCCCAGCACGCCCTCGCACGAGCGCAGCGCCGCCCAGGTCAGCCCGACCGTCCCCAGGCCCACCACGGCCCCGCTGACGACCGCTGCCGCCATGCCCGGCGGGTGCCACTCACGCCGCGCGCGGCGCGCGGACGTGGGCGCCGTCGGCTCGGGCTCGAGGAGTGCGGTCCCGGTCGGGCCCGGGGGTGTGGGGACCGCGTCGACCGGTGCCGGGACCGGCTCGACGACGACCGGCTCGACGACGACCGGCTCGGGAGCGACCTGCCCGACCGCTGCCGGCTCCTCGGGCGTGGCCGCCGCGGCCCGCTGGCGGGGGGCGGACCGACGTCGCAGGCGGAGCTTGGGCAGCTCCAGCGACGGGTGCTCCTTGTCCGGTTCGGCCATGTCGGTGAGTCTGCCACCGCCGGCCGCCGCGGAAACGGTCCGGTGAACGAGGAAGGGCCCGGACCCGCACGCGGATCCGGGCCCCACAGGGTCGGGCTGACAGGATTTGAACCTGCGGCCTCCTCGTCCCGAACGAGGCGCGCTACCAAGCTGCGCCACAGCCCGATCGGCCCGCGCCAGCGGGCCGGGGGAAACCATACCCGGTCGGGTCGGGCCCCCTGAAATCGGTTCACCCCCTGGCGGGGACGAGGGTCAGCAGCGTCGCCTCGGGCCGGCACGCCACCCGGATCCGCGCGTAGGGGCTGGTGCCGAGCCCGGCCGACACGTGCAGCCACGCGGACCCCGGGTCACCGGGCCGCGAGTCGGCTGGGTGGCGGTGCAGGCCCTTCGCGCGGGCCGGCTCGAGGTCGCAGTTGGTGGTCAGGGCGCCGACCCCCGGCAGGCACACCTGGCCGCCGTGGGTGTGGCCGGCGATGACGGCGTCGTACCCGTCCGCGGCGAACTGGTCGAGCACCCGCAGGTACGGCGCGTGCGTGACGCCGAGCCGCAGGTCGGCGTCCGGGTCGGCCGGTCCGGCCACCTCGTCGAGCCGGTCGTAGCGCAGGTGCGGGTCGTCGACGCCGGCGAACGCGATCCGCAGGCCGCGCACCTCCAGCGACGCGCGGGTGTTCGTCAGGTCGGTCCAGCCGGCCTCGGTGAGCGCCGCGCCGAGCTCGCGCCACGGGAGCTGCGGCGCGTCGGTGCGACGCACGCCGTCGTCGGGCAGCAGGTAGCGCACCGGGTTGCGCAGGGTGGGCGAGAAGTAGTCGTTCGACCCGAAGACGTACACGCCGGGGGCGTCGAGGAGCTCGCCGTACGCGTCGAGCACGGCCGGGACCGCGCGCATGTGGGCGAGGTTGTCGCCGGTGTCGACGACGAGGTCGGGCCGCAGGCCCGCGAGGCCACGCAGCCACTCCTGCTTGCGGTGCTGCCCGGGCGTCATGTGCACGTCGCTGAGGTGCAGCACCCGCACGTCCGGGCTGCCGGCCGGCAGCACCGGGACCGTCACCCGGCGCAGCGTGTAGGCGCGTGCCTCGGCCATCGCGTACGCCGTGAGGCCGGCCCCGGCGACGACGGCGCCGACCGCCAGGCGGCGGGCGAGGGCAAGGGTGGTCACCCGCGCAAGGCTGCCACACCGCACCCAACGCCCGGCCACCCCACGGGGGAGCAGAATGGACCTCATGAGCGACCTCAAGGACCGTCTGCGCGCCGACCTCACCGCCTCGATGAAGGCCCGGGACGAGGTGCGCTCCTCGACGCTGCGGATGGTGCTGACCGCGATCACCAACGCCGAGGTCGCCGGCAAGCAGGCGCGCGAGCTGACCGACGACGACGTCGTCGGCGTGCTGGCCAGCGAGGCGAAGAAGCGTCGTGAGGCGGCGGCCGCGTTCACCGACGGCGGGCGTGCCGAGATGGCGGCGAAGGAGGCGGCCGAGGCGGAGGTCATCGCCGACTACCTCCCGGCCCAGCTGACCGACGAGGAGGTCGCGGACATCATCACCTCGGCGATCGCCCAGACCGGGGCTGCTGCCGAGGGGATGCGGGCCATGGGCAAGGTCATGGGCATGGTGCAGCCGCAGGTCAAGGGCCGCGCCGACGGTGCCGCCGTCGCCGCGGAGGTGCGCCGCCAGCTCGCTGGCTCCTGAGGACGTCTCGGGCTGATATAGGTCGGGTTAGTCCTTCACGGACACCTCCGGAGGTGCTTGGAAGGGACCGACAGGTTCTGTTCATCTGAAGGTCTGGCGTTGCTGCGCCGTGGTCTTCTGGCGCCCCCGGAGGTGAGTTCCGTGGTTGTTCAAGCTGCTCGCGTTACGTCCTCGACGGTCGTTGTCGCGGTCGATGTTGGCAAGATCGAATTCGCGTTCTCTGCGACTGATGTGACGCGTACGTCCCTGCTCAGGCCCCGGACCGGGTGCCCGATGACCGGGTCGTCTCTGGCGCAGGTCGTTGCCGACATCGTCGAGGTGCTCCCGGTCGATGCCGTGGTCAAGGTCGGCATCGAAGCAGCCGGCCACTACCATCGGCCGTTGCTGAACGCGGCGTGGCCGATCGGCTGGGAGGTCCTCGAGCTCAACCCCGCTCATGTCACCGAGCAGCGCCGGGTGCTGGGCAAGCGCACGGTCAAGACCGACGTGATCGACTTGCAGGCCATGACCGAGTTGCTGCTGGCCGGTCGCGGGCAGCCGGTCCGGGACCGCTCGCTGGTGCTGGGTGAGCTCACGGCGTGGTCGGCGCACCGGGCCAGCCGGGTGGTGGTGCGCACGGCCACCAAGAACCAGCTGCTTGGCCATCTGGATCGGACCTTCCCCGGTCTGACCCTGGCGCTGCCGGACGTGCTGGCCACCAGGGTGGGCCGGCTGGTCGCAGCCGAGTTCCCCGATCCGGCCAGGCTTGCGGCCCTGGGCACCGCCCGGTTCATCCGGTTCGGCGCGACTCGCGGACTGCAGATCCGTAAGCCCGTAGCAGACCGGCTCGTCCAAGCCGCTCGTGAAGCACTGCCCACCGCCGATGCCGCCGTCGCGCGGGCGGTTCTGGCCGCTGACCTTGCGCTCCTGGCGGACCTCGATGCCCAGGTCGACACGGCCACCGACCAGCTGGCGCGACTGCTGCCGCGGACCCCGTTCGCGCCGCTGTTAACGGTCCCGGGATGGGGTGTGGTCCGGGCCGGGAACTATGGCGGCGCTCTGGGTGACCCGGCCCGGTTCGACAACCACCGTCAGATCTACCGGACCGCGGGGCTCAACCCGATCCAATACGAGTCGGCCGGCAAGCGACGTGACAGCGCAATCAGTCGTGAGGGCAGCGTGGAGCTGCGTCGCGCTCTGATCGACCTTGGGGTCGGGCTATGGCTCAACGATCCCGCCGCCAAGGTCTACGGCGCCCAGCTACGTGCCCGCGGCAAGAAGGGCCTGGTCATCGCCTGTGCGATGGCGAACCGCGCCAACCGCATCGCCTTCGCACTGGTGCGCGACCAAGCCAGCTACGACCCAGACCGGTGGACCCAGGAGGACTGAGCGACCCCTTCACAACCACGGTCGGTAGTGCCAGGCTCGAGGGCACGAAGGACCCGGACCAGACGCCGCCCGGGCTATGGCAGACGCCGCAAGACGTCATGCCGCATCTAGCTTGGCGCCCGGGTCCTTCGCCATCACGGCAGCCCGAACGAAGCCAGACGACCCGCTCCCCAGCGAGGTCGAATACGTCAGCGTGGGCGCCCCGGCACCCCACAGCCAGGCACGCCGACAACACGCCCGCCACCAGCTCCCAGCGCGGAGTTAACGAAGCGCGCCCGACCAGAGACTTGACGCGACCTACAGCCAGCTAG
>NZ_JBGAGJ010000011.1:0-150723 GCF_044226765.1 Nocardioides sp. | reverse complement strand
GACCACCGGTGGTCGAGCTTGTCGAGACCCCGTGAGCCGACCGCCCTCGCGGGGCACGGCTCAGACGTCGTAGACGGCGCCGCCGCGCGCGAGCTCTGTCGGGCCGTCGTACACGGCGACCGCCTCGGCGAACGCGTCCTCGGGGTCGTGCCACGGCGGCACGTGGGTGAGCACGAGCCGGCGTACGCCGGCGCGCGCGGCGACCGCGCCCACGTCGGCGCCGGTCAGGTGGAGGTCGGGCGGGTTGTCGTCGACCTCCCGGAAGGACGCCTCGGCGAGGAGCAGGTCGGCGTCGCGAGACAGGTCGTCGAGCGCGGGGGTGGGACCGGTGTCCCCGGTGTAGGCCAGCGTGCGGCCGTCGGCCGCGACACGCAGCCCGAACGCCGGAACCGGGTGCGCGACCCGGACCGGCGTCACCCGGAAGGGACCGACGTCGACCGGGCCGTCCCACTCGTGGAACTCGAACTCGTGGTGCATGCCCGGGTCGGCCGGCAGGTCGTAGGCGCGCGCCATCCGGTCCGCCGTCCCGGCCGGCCCCCAGACCGGGATCCGGGGCTGTGGTCCGGTCGGGTGGTACTTGCGCAGCACGTAGTAGCCGGCGAGGTCCAGGCAGTGGTCGGCGTGCAGGTGGCTGAGCAGCACCGCGTCGACGGTGAGCGGGTCGGCGTACCGCTGCAGCGCCCCGAGCGAGCCGTTGCCGAGGTCGAGCAGCACCCGCCACCGGCGTCCGGAGGCGTCGTCGGCCTCCAGCAGGTAGCAGCTCGCCGGCGACTCGGGCCCGGGGTAGGAGCCGGAGCAGCCCACGACGGTGAGCCTCATCAGACCAGCCCACCGACGAACTGCGACGCCCCGGTGAGCTCGGGGCCGAGGAACCGGTGACCGATCGTCTCGAACTCGGCCGGCGACCCGGTCGTGAGGAACGTGTACGACGGCACGCCCCCCGGGCGCATCAGGTCGGTGCGCACCAGCATCTTGTAGACGTCCTTGGCGCACTCCTCGGCGCTGCTGACCAGCGTGACGTTGTCACCCATGACGTAGGAGATCACGCCGGTGAGCAGCGGGTAGTGGGTGCAGCCCAGGATCACCGTGTCCACGCCCTCGCTCGTCAGCGGGTCGAGATAGTCGTGCGCCACCCGGATCAGCTCCTCGCCCCCGGTGACCCCGGCCTCGACGAAGTCGACGAAGCGCGGGCAGGCGCGGGTCGACAGCCGCACGTGCGGGGCCGCGGCGAACGCGTCCTCGTAGGCAAGGGACTCCGCGGTCGCCCGCGTGCAGATCACCCCGATCCGCCCGGTGCGGCTCGCGGCCACCGCCCGCCGCGTGGCCGGGAGGATCACCTCGACCACCGGCACGTCGTAGCGCTCCCGGGCGTCGCGCAGCATCGCCGCGCTCGCGGAGTTGCACGCGATGACCAGCGCCTTGACGCCGAGGGCGACCAGGTGGTCCAGGCACTCCAGCGCGTACTCGCGGACCTCCCCGATCGGCTTGGGCCCGTAGGGCTGGCGGGCCGTGTCGCCGACGTACACGATCGACTCGTGCGGCAGCTGGTCGATCACCGACCGGGCCACCGTGAGACCGCCGAATCCGGAGTCGAAGATGCCGATGGGGGCGTCTCGCAGGTCGGTGGTCGTCGGGGGGTGCACAGCCAGAAGGCTAGGACGTCACACCCCCATCTCGCAGGTCACGCGACGCACGTCACCCGAGACGGCCGTCACGCGTGCCCGATCGGTGGTGGCCAGACCGCGCTCGGCGGGTGACAATCTCGGGCATGGACGCCGAGGAGGAGCTCGCCCAGCTCCGCCAGCGCATGGACAACGCGCAGCAGCTGGCCAACATGGGCGACTACGACTGGCACATCCCCACGGACACCAACCGGTGGTCCGACCAGCTCTACCGCATCTACGGCTACGAGCCGCAGTCGTTCAACGCGTCCTACGAGCGGTTCCTGTCGATGATCCACCCCGACGACCGGGACCGGATCCAGGCCCTGCACCAGCACTCCTACGCGACCGGCGAGCCCTACGAGATGATCGAGCGGATCGTCCGGCCCGACGGAGAGGTGCGCTACCTGCACTCCAACGGGCAGGTGGTGATGGGCGCCGACGGCTCCCCCGAGCGGATGCGCGGCACCTGCATCGACGTCACCGACCAGGTCCTCGCCGAGCGGGAGCGCGAGGCGGCCGCGGTCCGGCTCAACGAGGGCCGCCTGCGCCGGCGTCAGGCCGTGGAGATCAACGACAACATCGTGCAGGGCCTGACCGCCGCGGTCTACGCGCTCGAGCTCGGCGACGCGGAGAGCTGCCGGGGCTACCTCGAGGGCACACTGCGCTCGGCCCGGTCGATGATGGGCGACACGCTGGAGGAGATCTCCTCCGGCGAGCTCGGCGAGGGCGACCTGGTGCGGTCGGAGCCGGCCTCGCTGGACTGATGACGGTGGATGAATCCCCGGCTGACCGGGGATTCATCCGGGGTTGTCGGCCTCTTCATGACGTTGTCAGGCGTTGCAACCCCTGACAACGTCAGGTTTCCCCGGCTGACCGGGGATTCATCCACGGGCTCGCTACGCCCAGAGCTGGCCCTCGAGGCGGTCCTCGGCGTCGTCGACGGTGCCCTCGTAGGCGCCGGTGGACAGGTACTTCCAGCCGCCGTCGCAGACCACGAAGGCGATGTCGGCGGGCACGCCGGCCTTGACCGCCTTGGCGGCCTGGCCGAGCGCGGCGTGGAGGATGGCGCCGGTCGAGACGCCGGCGAAGATCCCCTCCAGCTCCAGCAGCTCGCGCACCCGGCGTACGGCGTCGCGCGGGCCGACCGAGAACCGCGAGTCGATCAGCGAGGCGTCGTACAGCTCGGGGACGAAGCCCTCGTCGAGGTTGCGCAGCCCGTAGACGAGCTCGCCGTAGCGCGGCTCGGCGGCGACGATCCGCACGTCGGGCTTGTGCGTGCGGAAGAACCGGCTCACCCCCATCAGCGTGCCGGTGGTGCCCAGGCCCGCGACGAAGTGGGTGATCGAGGGCAGGTCGGCGAGCAGCTCCGGGCCGGTGCCCTCCTCGTGCGCCAGGGCGTTCGCCTCGTTGCCGTACTGGTAGAGCATCACCCAGTCGGGGTGCTCGGCGGCGATCGTCTTCGCGACGCGGACCGCCTCGTTGGAGCCGCCCGCCGCCGGGGAGGACACGATCTCGGCACCCCACATGCGCAGCAGCTGGCGCCGCTCCTCGGAGGTGTTCTCCGGCATCACGCAGACGATCCGGTAGCCCTTGAGCTTGGCCGCCATCGCCAGCGAGATGCCGGTGTTGCCCGACGTCGGCTCGAGGATCGTGCAGCCGGGCCGGAGGGTGCCGTCCTTCTCCGCCTCCTCGATCATCCGCAGCGCCGGCCGGTCCTTGATGGAGCCGGTCGGGTTGCGGTCCTCGAGCTTGGCCCAGAGCCGGACGTCCGCCGACGGCGACAGCCTCGGCAGCCCGACCAGCGGCGTGCCGCCGACCGAGGCCAGGAGGTTGTCGAAGCGGGTCATGCCTACCGGGAGCCGCCGGCGACGGCGGGGAGCACGACGACCTGGTCGCCGTCGCTGAGCTCGGCCTCGAGGCCGCCGATGAACCGCACGTCCTCGTCGTTGATGTAGACGTTGACGAAGCGGCGGAGGTCACCGTTCTCGATCAGCCGGTCCTTGATGCCCGGGTGGCTGGCCTCCAGGTCGTCGATGAGCGCGCCCAGGCTGGCGCCGTCGGCGCTGACGGCCTTCTCGCCGCCGGTGTAGGTGCGCAGGATGGTCGGGATCCGGACCTCGATGGCCATGGTGGGGTGACTCCTCAGTTGCGTGCGGGCAGGGCGTCGACCACGGTGACCTCTTCCTCGGTCACCTCGCCGTCGACGATCCTGTACGACCTGAACTCCACGGGACCCTCGTTATTCCCGTGGAGGCGCGTGCTGACCAGCACGTAGTGGGCGTTCGGCTCCATCGCCAGACCGATGTCGGTGCGGCTCGGGTAGGCCTCGGTGGCGGTGTGCGAGTGGTAGATCACGACCGGCTCCTCGTCGCGCTCGTCCATCTCGCGGTAGAGGCGCAGCAGGTCGGTGGAGTCGAACTCGTAGAACGTCGGCGAGCCGGCCGCGTTCACCATCTCGACGAAGCGCTCCGGGCGGTCGCTGCCCTCGGGACCCGCGACGATGCCGCACGCCTCGTCGGGGTGGTCCCGCTTGGCGTGCGCGACGATGGCGTCGTACGTCGCCTGGTCGATGGTCAGCACCGGACCAGCCTAGGAGGGCGGCTGCCGGAACCTCGCGGCCGTCTCACCTGCGAGGACGTCGTCGATGCGCTGGCGCAGCCAGTCGCTCATCGGCGGCAGCGCGTCGGCCGGCCACCAGCGGACGTCCACGTTCTCGTCGTCGGCGACCCGGGCCTCGCCGCTGACCCAGGTGCAGTCGAAGGTCAGGTCGAGGTAGACGCCGAGGTCGCCGTTCCCGTGGGTCACCTGCGGGCTGGCGCTGACCGACGCGAGCCGGTCGACGGTGACGACGACCCCCGTCTCCTCCAGCGCCTCCCGGGCGGCGCCGAGGGCCGGCTCCTCGCCCGGGTCGAGGATGCCGGTCACCGGCGCCCACTGGCCGTTGTCGGCGCGGAGCGTGAGCAGGATCTCGTGCTGCGGGCCGGTGTCGCGCCGCACCACGGCGGTCACGGCCGGCAGCCAGAGCTCGGTGGTGCCGACGAGCGCGCGGAGCTCGGCGACGAACGGCGGGATCGGCATCAGACGCCTCCCTTGCTGAGGGCGGCGACCAGGGTCTCCTGCAGGTAGCCGACCCACTCGTAGATGTCGTGGGCCTGCGTGCGCGGGTCCTCGTCGGGCAGCGACGCCCAGTAGGCCTCGTCCCCCTCCTCCACCCCGAGCCGGGTGGCGAGCGCCAGGCGCAGGTCGGTGAACGAGCGCATCCAGGTCTCGGCGGCCTGCTGGTCGAGCTCGACGTCGATCATCAGCCCGTCCTCGGTCAGCTCGGGCGGCAGCCCGGCCTCCTCCAGCCCGTCGATGATCGCGATCGCGGCGGCCGCCTTGCCGTCGCGCAGCGACCCCTCGGTGAACCGGCGGAACTCCGCGGCCGCCTCCTCGTCCTGCGGGTACGCCGTCGGGAACAGCCGGGCGAGCACCGGGTCCTCCGGCTCCTGCGTGGGCCCGGAGAAGTCGAGCATCGCCTCGAGCGGGTCGTCGGTGTCGCGCGGGACCGCCGCCTCGTTGCGCAGCAGCTCGACGAGCTGGCCGGCCAGCGAGCGGAGCAGGTCGGCCTCGAAGCCGGTGAAGGTCGCGATGATCCGCTTGCTCCGCCGGTGCCGGTGGAAGGCACTCATCTGTGGTCGCTCAGTCCTGCTTGTCCATCGTCGCCCAGAGGCCGTACTCGTGCATCGCCTGCACGTCGCGCTCCATCTCCTCTCGGGTGCCCGAGCTCACGACCGACTTGCCGTCCTCGTGGACCTCGAGCATCAGCTTCTCCGCCTTCTTCTTCGAGTAGCCGAAGTACTTCTGGAAGACGTAGGTCACGTAGGACATCAGGTTGACCGGGTCGTTCCACACGATCGTCACCCACGGCTTGGCGGTCTGCACGAGCTCGTCGGCGGTGGTGGTCGGCTCGACCTCGACGGGCGCGGTCACGAGCCCCATGTTGGCACACTGACCCCCGTGCCTCCCTCCACCGCCCCGTCGTCCGCGCTGCTCACCGACCACTACGAGCTGACCATGCTGCAAGCGGCGCTCGCCTCGGGCACCGCGCACCGGCGGTCGGTCTTCGAGCTCTTCCCGCGGCGCCTGCCCGAGGGGCGCCGGTACGGCGTCGTGGCCGGTGTCGGGCGGGCGCTGGACGCGATCGAGGCGTTCCGGTTCGACGACGCCGCACTCGGGGTCCTGGAGGACGTCGTGGACGCGGTGACGCTCGACTGGCTGGCGTCGTACCGCTTCGGCGGCGACGTGTGGGGCTACGCCGAGGGCGAGGCCTACTTCCCCTACTCGCCGCTGCTCGTGGTGGAGGCGACGTTCGCCGAGGCCGTGCTGCTGGAGACGCTGCTGCTGTCGGTCTACAACCACGACTCGGCGATCGCCTCGGCGGCGTCACGGATGACGCTGGTCGCCGGCGACCGCCCGTGCATCGAGATGGGCTCGCGCCGCACCCACGAGGAGGCGGCGGTGGCGGCCGCGCGAGCGGCGTACGTCGCCGGGTTCGCGACGAGCTCCAACCTGGCCGCCCGGCAGCGGTACGGCGTCCCGACGGCCGGCACGAGCGCCCACTCGTTCACGCTGCTGCACGACAGCGAGGAGGACGCGTTCCGCGCCCAGGTCACCTCGCTCGGCACCGGGACGACCCTGCTGGTCGACACCTACGACGTCGCCGAGGCGGTGCGGGTCGCAATCGAGGTCGCCGGGCCGTCGCTGGGTGCGGTGCGGCTCGACTCGGGCGACCTGGCCGTCCAGGCCGTCGAGGTGCGCGCGCAGCTGGACGTCCTCGGGGCGACGTCGACGCGGATCATCGTGACCAGCGACCTCGACGAGTTCGCGATCGCCTCGCTGGCGGCGGCGCCCGTCGACGGGTACGGCGTCGGCACCCAGCTCGTCACCGGGAGCGGCCACCCGACCTGCGGGTTCGTCTACAAGCTGGTCGCCCGGGAGGGCGCGTCCGGCGAGATGGTGTCGGTCGCCAAGCGCAGCGTCGACAAGATCTCGGTGGGCGGCCGCAAGTACGCGCTGCGGCGCCGTTCGGCCGCCGGGGTCGCCGAGGCGGAGGTGGTCGGCGTCGGCGTGCCTCCGGTCGACGACGGTGACGACCGGCCGCTGCTGGTGCCGCTGGTCGCGGCCGGGGAGGTCGTCGGCCGGGAGCCCCTCGACGCCGCCCGCGAGCGGCACCTCGCCGCCCGCGCCGAGCTGCCCGTGGCGATCCAGCAGATGTCCCGCGGGGAGCCGGTGCTCCCGACTCTGCAGTTGTGACTGCGGGCTGCAGGTTTACCCGGTCGACCGGGTAAACCATCGCTTGTCGGCCGAAGTTTTCGCCGACAAGCGATGGTTTTGGCCGACAAGTCCGGGCGCGGGTGCCCGCTAGGGTCGGGCCATGACGCGCGCGTTGATCGTGACCGACGTCCAGGTCGACTTCTGCGAGGGCGGGTCGCTGCCGGTGGCCGGCGGCGCGCGGGTGGCGGCGGACATCGGGGCGCTGCTGCAGCGCTGGTCGGCCCGCGGGCCCGACGCGCCGTCGTACTCCCACGTCGTGGCGACCAAGGACCACCACGTGGCGCCGGGCGACCACTGGGCGCCCGAGCCGGACTTCGTCGACTCGTGGCCCGTGCACTGCCAGGTGGGCACCGCGGGCGAGGCGTTCCATCCCAACCTGGACCCGCAGCCCTTCGACGCGATCTTCCTCAAGGGCGAGCACGCGGCGGCGTACTCCGGCTTCGAGGGCCGCTCGATCGAGGGGGTGCCGCTCGCGGAGTGGCTGCGCGCGCACGAGGTGGACGCGGTCGACGTCTGCGGGATCGCGACTGACTACTGCGTGCGGGCGACGGCGCTCGACGCCGTGGGCGCCGGCTTCCCGACGCGGCTGCTGCTCGAGCTGTGCGCCGGGGTGGCGCCCGCCTCGTCCACCGCGGCGGTCGCGGAGATGCGGACGGCGGGAGTGACCGTTGCCTGACCTGCTGACGTCGCTGGCCGACGGCGTGCTGACGCTGACCTTCAACCGGCCGGAGGCGCTGAACGCGGTGACCGGTCCGATGATGACGCTGCTCGCCGAGGAGCTCGAGGGGGCGGGGGCACGGGAGGACGTGCGGGTCGTGGTGGTCACCGGCACCGGAGCCGGCTTCAGCGCCGGCGCGGACCTCGCCGGCCTGCGGCTCGCGCCCGACCACCCGGTCGAGACCATGGACGCGGCCAACCGGGTGATCCGCGCGGTGGTCGGGTGCCCGCTGCCGGTCCTGGCCGCGGTGAACGGCGTCGCGGCCGGTGTGGCCTGCTCGGCCGCGCTGGTGTCCGACATCATCGTGGCGGCGGAGTCCGCGGCGTTCCTGCTGCCGTTCTCGCGGATCGGGCTGATGACCGACGGCGGCTCCTCGGCGACCGTGGCCGCCTCGATCGGGCGGGCCCGGGCGATGCGGATGGCGCTGCTCGGTGAGCCGCTCCCGGCCGCCGAGGCGCTGGCCGCCGGGCTGGTCACCCACGTCGCCCCGGACGATGAGTTCCGCGACCTGGTCGCCACGCTCGCCCGCCGGCTCGCGGCCGGTCCCCCGATCGCCCTGGCCGGCATCAAGAAGGCGATCAACGCCGCGACCCTCCCGCAGCTGGAGGGCGCACTCGACCGCGAGCACTCCGGTCAGCGCGCGCTCTTCACCACCGCCGACTTCACCGAGGGCCTCGACGCCTTCGCCGAGGGCCGCCGGCCGGTGTTCCGCGGGGAGTGACCCTGGCCCCTCTCCGCGCCGCCGGCTGGCTGTAACGCGGGGATATGGACGCTGCACACGCTGCATGCGGCACGTACGGCGACAGTAACCCCGCGTTACAGCCAACCAGCAGCGCTCAGCTCCGACCGGCCTGCGGCTTCCCGGCTCAGCCCATGATCGTCACCGGGTCGTCGCCGGAGACGAGCCGCCAGTCGACGGAGGCGAAGGTGGCCGGGTCGATGGTGCCGTGGGCGGTGACCCAGTCGATGAGCAGCTGGCGGATCTCGTTCTGCCGGTTGTAGACGACGGGCGCCGTGGAGACTGCCGGGAAGCCGCCGCCACCGGACTGGCGGTAGTTGTTGACCGCCATGACGAACTGGTCGCCGTCGGCGACCGGGGCGCCGTCGTACGCGAGCCGCTTGATCCGCGAGCCGGGGTCGGCGGCGATGTCGATGTCGTAGGTCAGCGGCGCGTCCAGGCCGGCGACGGAGTCGAAGTTGTAGTCCGGGGTCCCGTTGGGTGCGGTGGCGGTGACCGCGTTGGTCACCTGCGCCATCGTGAACGGGCCCGGGCCGGTCACCTGCTTGAAGTACCGCGCGGACCACTCCAGGTAGGCGCGCACGTCGGCGCCCGACACCTGCACGCCGAGCAGCGTGTTGTCGTAGATGTACAGGCCGGCGACGTCACGGACCGTCACCTGGCCCGACGGGAACGACGCCTGCCGGTTGAACGGCGCGGCGATCGACAGCACCGGCAGCGACGCCGCGGACCCGCTCAGACCCGCCTTGACCGCGTCGGCCTGCACGTGGTTGACGAAGTCGATGATCGGCACGTCCTCGACGACGGCGCGCGCGGCCGACATCGCGGCGGTCGAGGTGCCGACCGGGGAGTTCACGTACGACACGACGGTGTCGTGCTGGGCCTGGACCGCGGCCGCGACGGCCGGGTCCGGGTCGACGGTGTTGGAGTTCAGCACCTGGGAGCCCGCGCCCACGAGCACCCACTTCAGCTTGCCGCTGCGCGTGTAGGACTCGCGGACGACCAGGTCCATCAGGGCGACCCGCATGCCCCAGTACGCCGGCTCGCACAGCAGCACCTGCTGACCGGTCCATGCGTTGCGGACGAACTGCTGGGGGATCTCGAGGTGCGCGTGGCCGACCAGGATCGCGTCGATGTGCGGCACCTTCTGGGCGAGCAGCGAGGAGGCGTTCTCGGGGTAGGGCAGGGCGTCCCCGTACGACGACGACGTGGTCGCGCCCGAGTGGGCCGCCACGACCACCAGGTCGCAGCCCTTCTTCTTCATCTCGGGCACGAACTTCTTGGCCTGCTCGACCAGCCCGGGGAACTCCATCCGCCCCTCGACGTTCGCCTTGTCCCAGATCGCGATGCCGGGGTTGGTGAGCCCGAGCACGCCGACCCGCAGCCGCCGCCCGCGCCCGACGTTGAACGTCTTGATCACGTAGGGCTTGAACGCCGGGCGCTTGGTGGCCGGGTCGACGGCGTTCGCGCCGAGGAGCGGGAAGTCCAGCTGCCGCTCGAAGGTGCGCAGCGTGCGCAGGCCGTAGTTGAACTCGTGGTTGCCGAGCGCGGCGGCGTCGTACCGGACCAGGTTCATCGCGCGCGCCATCGGGTGCACGGTGTCCTTGTCGATCGGGTCGATCTTGGCGTAGTAGTACGCCAGCGGGGTGCCCTGGATGGTGTCGCCGGCGTCGAGGGTCAGGATCGGCTCGCCGCGGCGCTCGCGCCGCATCGCCTTGATCAAGGTGGCGGCGCGTGCCAGCCCGATCGCGTCCGAGACCGGACGGTTCGCGTTGTGGTCGTCGAACTCCTGGTTTTTGTAGTAGTCCCAGTTGAAGACGTTGCCGTGCAGGTCGGTGGTGCCGAGCACGGTCAGCCGCACCTGGTTGCCCGGCCGGCGCGGGTCGAACTCGGTGTGGGACGACGGGCCGGCGTACGACGGCGTGGTGAACCCGGCGGCAGCCAGGGCGGCTCCCCCGGTGAGACCTCCGGCGACGACGGCACGGCGCGAGGGCAGGGCTTCGGACACGACGGTTCCTCCCGAGAACGGACGACGAGGAGGCAGTTCTACCACCTCCGAGGTGTCATCCGCCCCAACGGGAGGCCAGCTCCTCGATGACGGTCAGGTTGCGGTTCGTCGCCACGCCGAGGTGCTTCTCGATCGCGGCGTTGGTCAGCTTCGCCTCGTGGTAGTTCGGCCCGAGCAGCAGGTGGACCGCACGCCCGCCCACCTTGGCCACCTCGCCGGCGGTCCCGGCGGCCTCGACGGCGCGCACCTGGGCCGCGGTCGGCTCCTCCTTGAGCAGCGAGACGTAGTGCCGGCCCTCGTGGCCGTCGGCGAACCGCGCGGCGTCCGCCGCGACGGCGAGCAGCTCACGCTGGGTGAACACGATGGTGGGGACCGCGAAGCCACGGTCGGCCTCGAACGCCTCCTCCAGCGCCGACTCGATCCGCGCCCGGGAGCGCATCCTCGTGTCGAACCGGATGTTGCCGGTGTTGATGTAGGTCTCGACGTCGCTGAAGCCTGCCGCCTCGACGGCGGCGAGGATGTCCGCCTTCGGGAACTTCCGCCTCGCCCCGAGGTTGATCGCACGCAGGAACCCGATGTACGTGGCCATGGCCACATCCTGACGCACCGCGACACGGCGACTGGGAATTACATAGGTTTCCGATGCATTATGCGGGGGTGACCGAAGCAGACCTCGCCGGCGACCTGGTCGTGCACGCCGCACGGCTGGTGCGCGCCGTGCGACGGGACCTCGAGCTGCCCGCCGGCACCCGGATCCTCTCGCTGCTCGACGAGCACGGGCCCCTGGGCGTGACCACGCTCGCCGACCTGGACCGCTCGTCGCAGCCGACGATGTCCGGCGCGGTCGCGCAGCTGGTCGAGCTGGGCTGGGTGACCAAGTCGCCCAACCCCGCCGACGCACGTGGCGCCCTGGTCGCTCTGACCGACGTCGGCCGCACCGGGCTGCGGCGCATCCGGCGCAGCATCGGCGATCACGTCGCCGCCCTCGTCGCCGACCACCCCCGCCTGACCACCGAGGACCTCGGCACGGCCGTCGCCGTGCTGGAGGCCCTCGTCAGCACCAGTCTCGAGAAAGGCACCTCGTGAGCTCGTTCCTCAAGCAGCCCCGCGCCGTCTGGGCCGTGGCCTTCGCGTGCGTCATCGCGTTCATGGGCATCGGTCTGGTCGACCCGATCCTCAAGGAGATCGCGGTCCAGCTCGACGCGACCCCGAGCCAGGTGTCACTGCTGTTCACCAGCTACATGGCGGTGATGGGTGTCTCGATGCTGGTCACCGGCGTCGTGTCGAGCCGGATCGGCCCCAAGCGGACGCTGCTCTCCGGCCTGGTGCTCATCATCGTCTTCGCCGGGCTGGCCGGGATGTCCGGCAGCGTCGGCGCCGTCATCGGCTTCCGCGCCGGCTGGGGCCTGGGCAACGCGCTCTTCATCGCCACCGCGCTCTCCACGATCGTCAGCGCGTCCAAGGGCTCGGTCGCCGAGGCGATCATCCTCTTCGAGGCCGCGCTCGGCCTCGGCATCGCGTCCGGCCCGCTGATCGGCGGGCTGCTCGGCGAGCAGTCCTGGCGCGGCCCGTTCTTCGGGGTCTCGGTGCTGATGACGGTCGCGCTGGTCGCGACCGCCGTGTTCCTGCCCGCGACGCCGCCCGCAGGACGCCGTACGTCGTTGGCGGACCCGTTCCGCGCGCTGCGCCACCCCGCGCTCCTGCTGCTGGCACTGGTCGCGATCTTCTACAACCTGGGCTTCTTCACGCTGCTGGCCGCGGGTCCGTTCGCGCTGCCTACCTACGGCATCATGCAGATCGGCTGGACGTTCTTCGGCTGGGGCATCCTGCTCGCGGTCACCTCGGTCTGGGCGGCGCCGGTGCTCCAGCGCCGCTTCGGCACGATGCTGACCCTCACCGCCGTCCTCGCGCTCTTCGCGCTCGACCTCGCGGTCATGGCGGTCTACGCCGAGCACGAGCCGGTCGTGACGGCCGGGATCATCGTGGCGGGAGCGTTCATCGGCATCAACAACACGCTGGTCACCGAGGCCGTCATGGGTGCCGCCCCCGTCGAGCGCCCGGTCGCCTCGGCGGCGTACTCGTTCGTCCGGTTCACCGGCGGCGCGCTGGGCCCCTTCGTCGCCCTCAAGCTGGCCGAGCGGGCCGGCGTGCACGCACCGTTCTGGTTCGGTGCGGCCGCGGTCGCGGTCGGCGTGGTCATCGTCGCGCTGGGCGCGCCGACGATCCGTCGCGCGCTCGGCGACGCCCCGGGCCGCCACACGCCCGCCGAGGCCGAGGCCGAGCTGGTCGGCGACCTGACCTGAGGACCGGCACCGGCGTAAACCCGTGGCGCCGCCCGACCCCGACGCGTACCGTCGGGGGCCGGTCGTGGATCAGCAGCCCACCCGGTGTGCCGGGGGCGGTCCTGCGCGTCGTACCCCGGCCGGTCGCCCTGTACAGGCGCCTCCTGGCACACGCGCGATGAGCGCGGGGGTTCGACTCCCCCTCCTCGGGCGGACGGGCGGGCGCGCGAGCGTCGCGCCGCCAGCGGCCCTGCCGGTCAGCACGACGTCAGGTGCCCCGCAGCGGGACGTGCGCCCGCCCGTCCTCCCTCGCGCACGACAACCGAAGACGGACACGGCACCACGACACGAGAGGAGGCCAGCCATGTCCCTGTTTCCCACCATCACCGTCAGCGCCGGTGAGCGCGCCCTCGAGTACGTCGACGGCACCTGCCGGCGCGTCCTCGAGCCCGGACGCCACCGGCTGGCCCGCCGGGCCGTGGTCCGCCGCGTCCTCGTGCTCGAGCGCGTCGACACCACCGCGCCGCAGGAGGTGCCGACGGCGGACGGCGTGAGCGTGCGCGTCACGGTGGCGGTCCGCTGGGCGGTCGCCGACGCGCAGCGCTTCGTCGAGACCACCGTCGAGCCGATGGCGTTCGTCTACCTCGCCGTGCAGGTCGCCCTGCGCGACGCGCTGGTCGACCTGACCGCCGACGACGTGGCGCGGCGTGCGCGCCGCACGCTCGGCGAGGCGATCACCGAGGCGGCCCGGGTGGCTGCCGAGCCGGTCGGCATCGTCGTGCACGGCACCGTGGTGAAGGACGTGATCCTCCCCCACGAGCTGCGCGCGGCGTACGCCGAGCTCGTCTCGGCCAAGGCCCGGGGCCAGGCGCAGCTGGAGGTCGCGCGTGCCGAGACGGCCGCGCTGCGGTCGCTCGCGAACGGCGCGAAGCTGCTCGACGAGCACCCGGCCCTGGCGCGGCTGCGCCTGGTGCAGGCCCTGCCGCCGGGCTGACCCGCCCGCGAGGGCAACGGGACCGGGCCATCAACGCCCCGGCAGCCGGAGGCGGCCGGGGCGTCGCTCCCTCCCAGGGAGTTCGTGGGCCCGCCCTGCTCCGACGGTACCCCGCCCGGCGCTCAGAGGTTGCCGCGCAGCTCCTGCTCGCGCTCGATCGCCTCGAAGAGCGCCTTGAAGTTGCCCTTGCCGAAGCCGAGCGAGCCGTGCCGCTCGATGAGCTCGTAGAACACCGTGGGCCGGTCGCCCACCGGCTTGGTGAAGATCTGCAGCAGGTAGCCGTCCTCGTCGCGGTCGACCAGGATCCCGCGCCTCTTCAGCTCCTCGATCGGCACCCGCACCTCGCCGATCCGGGCGCGCAGCTCGGGGTCGTCGTAGTAGGAGTCCGGGGTGTCGAGGAACTCGATGCCGTTGTCGCGCAGGATGTCGACGCTGCGCAGGATGTCGCCCGTCGCCAGCGCGATGTGCTGGCAGCCGGCGCCGGCGTAGAACTCGAGGTACTCGTCGATCTGCGACTTCCTCTTCGCCACCGCCGGCTCGTTGAGCGGGAACTTCACCCGGTGGTTGCCGCTGGCCACGACCTTGGACATCAGGGCCGAGTAGTCGGTGGCGATGTCGTCGCCGATGAACTCGGCCATGTTCGTGAAGCCGAGGACCTTGTTGTAGAACTCGACCCACTCGTCCATCCGGCCCAGCTCGACGTTGCCCACGCAGTGGTCGACGGCCTGGAAGAGGCGCTTGGGGTGGCCCTCCCGTCTCGCCACGGTCGTCCTCGCGGCGACGTACCCGGGCAGGTAGGGGCCCGAGTAGCGGGACCGGTCGACCAGGGTGTGCCGGGTCTCGCCGTACGTCGCGATCGCGGCGATCCGCACGGTCCCGTGCTCGTCGGACTCGTCGTGGGGCTCGACCAGGATCGTGGCCCCCATCGCCCGGGCGTGCTCGATGCACCGGTCGACGTCGGGCACCTCCAGCGCCAGGTCGACCACGCCGTCGCCGTGCGTGCGGTGGTGGTCCAGGAGCGGGCTGTCGGGGCTGACCCCGCCGGTGAACACGAAGCGGGCGCTGCCCGAGCGCAGCACGTAGGACTTGGAGTCGCGGACGCCGTTCTCGGGGCCGCGGTAGGCCTCGAGCTCCATGCCGAGGGCGAGCTGGTAGAACGCCGCGGTCTGGGTCGCGTTGCCGACGACGAAGCCGACCGCGTCCATCGCGGTGACCGGGAACGGGTCGCTCGCGGCGTCGTACTCCACCAGGCCGACCAGCTCCTTGAGCTGGTCGAGGGTCAGGTCAGCCTTGAGCTCATCGGGTGTGAGAGTCATGGGCGCAGCGTCCGTGGGATCGGGCATCCTGTGCAACACTCGCTCGACACGCTGGACAGGTTGTCCAGTGGGAGGGGCGGATATGGACGACTTGGACCGCAGAATGATCGAGCTGCTGGCCGCCGAGCCCCGTATCGGCGTGCTGGAGGCGTCCCGGCGGCTCGGCGTCGCCCGGGGCACGGTGCAGGCCCGCCTCGACAAGCTGGCGGCCTCGGGCGTGATCACCGGCTGGGGTCCCGACCTGGACCCCGGGGCGCTGGGGTTCCCGGTGACGGCGTTCCTCACCCTGGAGATCCGGCAAGAGACCAGCCGGGGCGGCCACGACGTGGTCGGCGCCCACCTCTCCGAGATCCCCGAGGTGCTCGAGGTGCACACCATCACCGGCGCCGGCGACCTGTGGGCGCGGGTCGTCGCCCGGTCGAACGCGGACCTGCAGCGCGTGATCGACCGGGTGCTCGAGCACCCGGCGATCGTCCGCTCGTCGACGGTGATCGCGCTGGCGACCCAGGTGCCCTACCGGGTGCTCCCACTCGCTCGCTCGGTGACCGCCGTCGGCTGACCCACCCCGACGGCGCGGGTGCACGACTGTTCGCGAATATGAAGACATCTTCAAGTGCTGTAGCCTTCATGTTGTGACGGTGCCGCTCTATCAGGCCAAGGCCGAGTTCTTCCGGACGCTCGGGCACCCGGCCCGCATCCGGATCCTCGAGCTGCTCGCCGAGCGCGACCATGCCGTGCACGAGCTCCTCGAGGCGATCGAGATCGAGCCGAGCAACCTGTCCCAGCAGCTCGCGGTGCTGCGACGCACGTCGCTGGTGGTCTCGCGGCGCCAGGGCGGCGAGGTCACCTACTCCTTGAGCGCACCGGAGGTCCGCGACCTCCTCCTGGCGGCGCGCAGCATCCTGGCGGGCCTCGTGCACGTCGATCCGGAACCGACGTCGATCCGTCCGTGAGGGTCGCAGCACGCGCGGGGGCCCTGCTGCCCCGACGGTCGGACTGGACGCGCGCCGACCCGCGTCGCGACCCGACGGCCGGTGTCATGGTCGGCCTGGTCGCCCTGCCGCTCGCCCTGGGCTTCGGCGTCAGCTCCGGTCTCGGCGCCGCGGCGGGGCTGACCACCGCCGTCGTCGCCGGGGCGCTGGCCGCGGTCTTCGGCGGCAGCCGGGTGCAGGTCAGCGGCCCGACCGGCGCGATGACGGTCGTCCTGGTCCCGATCGTCGCGGCCCACGGCACCGACGGCGTCCTGGTCGTCGGCCTGATGGCGGGTCTCCTCCTGGTCGGCCTGGGGTACGCCGGCGCGGGCCGCGTCATCCGCTACGTGCCGGTGCCCGTCGTCGAGGGGTTCACCATCGGCATCGCCGCGATCATCGCGCTGCAGCAGCTCCCGACCGCGCTCGGCGTCGACGTGCGGTCCGACCACGTGCTCGGCCTGGCCGCGCGCTCGGTCGAGGGGTTCGTCCGGGACCCCCACTGGGTGGCGGTCGCGCTCACCACGGCGGTGGTCGTGGCCGTCCTCGCCGTCGCCCGGCTCCGGCCCACCTGGCCGGGTGCGCTGGTGGTCGTCGTGGCCGCGACGGTCGCCAACAGCGTGCTCGCGCTCGGTGCCGCGACGATCGGCGCCCTCCCGTCCGGGCTGCCCGCGCCGAGCCTCCCCACGGTCCCCGTCTCGGACCTCCAGTCGCTGCTGCTCCCGGCCATCGCCGTCGCCGCACTCGCTGCTCTGGAGAGCCTGCTGTCGGCCACCGTCGCCGACGGGATGGCGGTCGGCGAGCGCCACGATCCGGACCGGGAGCTGGTCGGCCAGGGCATCGCCAACCTCGCCTCGCCGCTGTTCGGCGGCCTCCCCGCGACGGCGGCGATCGCCCGCACCGCCGTCAACGTCCGGGCGGGAGCCGTGTCCCGGCTCGCCTCCCTGACCCACGCGGTCTTCCTGCTGGTCGTCGTGCTGGTGGCGGCACGGTGGGTGGCCGAGATCCCGCTCGCCGCGCTCGCCGGGGTCCTCATCGCCACCGCGGTGCAGATGGTGCGGGTCTCGAGCCTGTCCGCGCTCGTGCGGTCGACCCGCGGCGATGCCGTGATCCTGGTCGTGACCGCGACCGCGACCCTCGTGTTCGACCTCGTCACCGCCGTCATCCTCGGGCTCGTGGTCGCCGGCTTCGTCGCCATCCGCCAGACGGCGCAGACCGCACGGCTCCAGGAGACCCCCTTCGACGAGGCCGACCACGGCCACCACTCCGCCGAGGAGCGCGCACTGCTCGATGACCACGTGGTCGCGTACCGGCTCGAGGGACCGCTCTTCTTCGGGGCCGCGCACGACTTCCTGCTCGAGCTCTCGGACGTCAGCGATGTCCGCGTCGTCATCCTCCGGATGTCCCACGTGACGACGCTGGACGCGACCGGCGCGCACGTGCTCGCCGACACCATCAGCCGGCTCGAGGGTCGCGGCATCACGGTGCTGCTCTCGGGGGTGCGCCCCGAGCATGAGCGGGTCCTGCGCGAGCTGGGGGTCCACGACCAGCTCGCCGACGCGCGCCACCTGTTCGCCACCACGCCCGACGCGATCGCGCACGCCCGTGACCATGCCTCCCGCGGGCGCCGGGACTCCTGAGTCAGGACAGGCGGGCAGCGATCGCGCCGGCCGCCCGGCGGACGAGCGGGGCGACCGTGTCGACGTCGATCTCGCCCATCGTCACGATGCCGACGCTGGCCTCGAGCCCGTCGACCCCCCGCACCGGCACGGCCAGGCCCCGGGCGCCGGGCTGGAGCTCACCCTCGGTGACGGCGAACGCGTCGTCGCCCGGCTCCCGGCCGAGCAGGATGGCCCGCCCGGCGGCACCGCGGTCGAGCCGGTGGCGCGAGCCGATCCGGTAGCCGACGTGGAAGTCGGTCCACGTCGGCTCGACGACGGCCAGCGCGAGCGCCTCGCCGCCGTCGGCCACCGTCAGGTGGGCGGTGCAGCCGACGGACTCGGCGAGCTCGCGGAGCACCGGCACCGCGAGGTCGCGCAGCACCGGCTGGACGGCGGCCGCCAGGGGCAGCACACCGAGCCCGAGGTGCAGGCGACCGCGTGCATCCCGGCGCACCAGCGCGTGCTGCTCGAGCGTGGCGACGAGGCGGTGCACGACGGTGCGGTTCACGTCGAGCCGTGCGGCGAGCTCGGTGACGGTCAGGCCGTCACCGCCCCCCGCGAGCGCGGCGAGCACGCGCAGCCCGCGGTCGAGCGTCTGCGAGGTCTCGGCCGGCACCCGCCTGAGTCTAGGGAAGCGGCCGTCGGGGGGACTCAGGAGCTGCGGCGTAGCGCCCACTCGCGGATCCGGTCGATCCGCGCCGCCAGCTGGTCGGCGGTGGCGACGGCGGCGGCGGGCCCCCCGCACTCCTTGCGCAGGGCGGCGTGGGTGATCCCGTGCGCCTGTCCGGTGCGGTGGTGCCACGCCGCGACCAGCCCGTTGAGCTCGCGTCGCAGCACCGCCAGCTGCTCGTGGGTGGTCACCTCGGCCACGGTGTCCGGCTCGGGCCCCCGCGCCGCCTTCTGCTTGCGGGCCCGCTCGCTCTGGCGGTGGTGGAGCAGTTCGCGCATCTGGTCGGGCTCGAGGAGGCCGGGGATGCCGAGGAAGTCCATCTCCTCCTCCGAGCCGACGTGGACCTCGCCGGCGTGGCCGAACTCGCCGCCGTCGTAGAGGACCCGGTCGAACCGGGCCTCCGACCCCAGCGCCTCGAACGACATCTCGAGCTCGGCGCTCGCGCTCTCGCCCGCGTTCGCCTGGGCCAGCAGGTCCTGCTCTGCGGCGAAGATGTCGTCCTCGTCGGCGATCCGCCGGCCCAGCACGTGGTCGCGCTCGACCTCCATCTCCGAGGCGAACCCGAGCAGCGACGGCACGGACGGGAGGAACACCGACGCGGTCTCGCCGCGGGTCCGGGCGCGCACGAACCGGCCGACGGCCTGGGCGAAGAACAGCGGCGTCGAGGTGGTCGTCGCGTAGACGCCCACGGCGAGCCGCGGCACGTCGACGCCCTCGGACACCATTCGCACCGCGACCATCCACCGCTTGTCGTTGGCGCTGAACTCGCTGATCCGCTTGGACGCCAGCTTCTCGTCGGACAGGACGACGGTCGCCGGCTCCCCCGACACCTGCTTGAGCAGCTTGGCGTAGGCCCGCGCGGAGTCCTGGTCGCTGGCGATCACGAGGCCGCCGGCGTCGGGCACGTGCCGGCGTACCTCCGACAGGCGCTTGTCGGCGGCGGCGAGCACCGACGGCATCCAGGAGCCGCCGGGGTCCAGCGCGGTGCGCAGCGCCTGTGCGGTCAGGTCCTTGGTGAGCGGCTCCCCCAGCCGGGCCGCCACCTCGTCGCCGGCCCGGGTCCGCCACTGCATCTCGCCGGAGTAGGCGAGGAAGAGCACGGGACGCACCACGTGGTCGGCGAGCGCGTGCGCGTAGCCGTAGGTGAAGTCGGCGACGGACCGCGGCACGCCGTCGTCGCCGGGCGCGTAGGTGACGAAGGGGATCGGGTTGACGTCGGACCGGAACGGCGTGCCCGTCAGCGCGAGCCGCCGGGTCGCGGGCTCGAACGCCTCCCGCACGCCCTCGCCCCACGACAGCGCGTCACCGGCGTGGTGCACCTCGTCGAGGATGACCAGGGTCTTGAACCGCTCGGTGCGGATCCGCATCGCGAGCGGGTTGACCGCCACGCCGGCGTACGTCACGGCGACGCCGACGTAGTCCTGGGAGGTCTTGCCCTTGCCGGCCGCGTACGTCGGGTCGATCGGCATGCCCGCGCGAGCGGCGGCCTCGGCCCACTGGCTCTTCAGGTGCTCCGTGGGGGCGACGATCGTGACCCGGTCGACGATCCGGCGTTCGAGCAGCTCGGCGGCGACCGTGAGCGCGAACGTCGTCTTCCCGGCGCCGGGCGTCGCCACCGCGAGGAAGTCGCGCGGCTGGGTGCGCAGGTACTGCTCCATCGCGGCCGTCTGCCACGCACGCAGGGAGGTCGCCGTCCCCCAGGCGGCGCGCTCCGGCCAGGCCGGCGTGAGCGCGTGCGGGCGGGGGTCGGCCGGGGGCCGATCCGTCACTCGCCGGACCCGCCGGCGTCGTCCTTGAGGGACTCCCAGACTTCCTTGCACTCCGGGCAGACCGGGAACTTCTCGGGCGCGCGGCTGGGCACCCAGACCTTGCCGCACAGGGCGACGACGGGGGTCCCCATCACCATCGCCTCGGTCAGCTTGTCCTTCTCCACGTAGTGGGAGAAGCGCTCGTGGTCACCCTCGTCGGTCGGGACGGTCCGCCGGTCCTCGCGGACGTCGGTGTCGGTCGAGAAGCCGATGGTGGTCACGCGCCCCAGGGTACGACACCGCGTCCTCTCGACAGGCCGGTCCGGTGGGATGTTGACTCCCGTGCGTGCTCCCCGACCTGAACCCCCGCCACGACCCGCCCCGGCTGCTGCTGGCCGTCGCCCACCCCGACGACGAGACCTTCGGCTGCGGGTCCGTCCTCGCCCACGCGTCGAGCCTGGGCTGGGAGACCACGGTGCTCTGCGCGACCCGCGGTGAGGCCGGGGAGCCGGCGCCCGGCTTCGACCTCGCCGGCCGGCCCCTGGCCGAGCACCGCGAGCGTGAGCTGTGGGCAGCTGCCGCCCTGCTCGGGGTCACCCGGCTGGCGCTGCTGGACTTCCTCGACTCCGGCATGGACGGCGACCCGGTGCCCGGCACCCTCTGCGCGGCCGACCCGCTCGCGGTGACCGACGCGGTGCGGACGGTCGCCGAGGATGTCGACCCCGACGTGGTGCTGACCCTCGACGCCGCCGACGGCCACCGCGACCACGCCCGGATGCGCGACGCGGCGGTCGCCGTCGCGACCGAGCGCGGCGTGCCGGCGTACCTCCAGGCCCTGCCGCGCAGCCTGATGGACCGCTGGGTCGCGCACATGGTCACCGCCCGGCCAGAGATGGCGCACCTGCAGTACGCCGAGCTCGGCACGCCGGACGAGGAGGTGACGGTGGTGCTGGACAGCTCCGAGCACCTGGCGGTGCGCGAGCAGGCGATCGCGCTGCACGCCTCGCAGACCTCCCCCTACGAGGGGCTCCCACCCGACCTGCGCCGCGACTTCCTCGCCCGCGACCACCTGGTGCGCGCCTGAGCGCGTGTCGCTGGTGCGGCGGCCGGTCAGCGGTCCCGGGTTCATCACGGTATGCAGGTGAACCTGCACCTCCCACGGCGTGCCCGCCATGGGAAGTGCAGGTTCACCAACAGACCATGGTGAAACGGCACGCCCCGGGCAGCCGACGCGAGACCCCCGAGACCCCCAAGGACCAGCGCTAGTTGAGCTCCGGGTCCACCGGACGGGTGGAGTGCCACGCGAGCTCGCCGGGCTGGCGGCGCAGCACGTCGCGCCACAGCTCTCCGGCGTCGAGGCGGAACACGTCGGCCGCCTCGCCGGGGACGACGTACCAGCTGCCCTCGTCGATCTCGGCATCGAGCTGCTCGGCGCCCCAGCCGGCGTACCCGGCGAAGATCCGCAGCCCGTCCAGGCTGCCCTCGAGCAGCTCCAGCGGGGTGTCGAGGTCCACCAGGCCGAGCCGGCCCTCGACGGGCCGGAACCCGACGGGGACGTCGTCGTCGGCGCGCAGGGTGGCGACGGCGAGCGCGCCCTGGACGCTGACCGGGCCACCCTGGAAGAACACCTCGGGCTCGGCCACGAGGTCCCCCCAGCCGTCGTCGAGGACCTCGGCGACGGGGACGCCGGACGGGCGGTTGAGGACGACGCCGAGGGCGCCCTGGTCGTCGACGTCGAGCAGCAGCACGACCGTGTCGGCGAAGTTCGGATCGAGGAGGGCAGGAGTGGCGACCAGCAGCATGCCGGCCCGCACCTCGGTCATGCGTCCATCATGACCCATCGCCGGTGGCCCGTCCCGAGGACGGACCACCGGCGACGGCCGGGGTCTCAGGCTGCGGCCAGCGCAGCCCGGAGCCGGTTCAGCAGCCGCGGCGGCCGGGGGTCCGCGGCCGCCCGCACCGGGCGGTGCGTGGCGCGCGCGCGGCTCTCGATCGCGGCACCGACCCGCACGGCGACCTCGTCGGCGGCGCTGGCCCGACCGGCGCTCATCGCCAGCAGCGCGTGCTGCTTGGCGGTCGCGCGGGCCATCGCCTCGGCGGTCGGACGGTCCGGCGGTGCGGCGCGGTGGTGGTCCAGCACGGCCAGCACGCCGGGGAGCTCGTCGGCGGTGGCGTGCCAGGCGGCGACCACCGCGTCCTCGAGATCGAAGGGCTGGCGGGAGAGCTCGCGCTCGACGTGGCCGGCCAGCCGGGTGTGCCACCGCAGCTGGAGCGCGCCGAGCAGGTCGAGCTCGTCGGCGAAGGACTCCGCGACGCCGTCGACGTCCAGCGGGAGCGTGCCGTCGCGACGGTCGTCGGCGGCGGCGATCACGGCGCGGAGGGTCTCACCGCGCGAGTGGAACGACTTCCAGGTCATGGGGGTGTGCTCCTTCGGGGAGGTACATACTGAAAGTACGTACCCACGGTATGACCACATACTCTCGGTATGCAAGCCCGACGTCGTGATCCCGATCACGGCATACCGACGGTCGGTACTAGGCTCCGTGGACTATGAGCAAGTCCTCGGTCAGCAAGCTCGCCCCCCTGGTCCCCGGCTCGAGCCGTCGTCAGCAGTACTCGGCGTCGACCAAGCGGGCGCTGGTGGACGTGGCCGAGGAGCTGTTCACCGAGAGCGGGTACGCCGCCACCTCGCTGGACGCGATCGTGGCCGGCGCCCGGGTCACCAAGGGAGCGCTCTACCACCACTTCAGCGGCAAGCAGGCGCTCTTCGAGGCCGTCTTCGAGCGGGTCGAGGACGACGCCGCCCGGGCGATCCAGCGCGCGCTCAAGGGGCACCGCGACCCGTGGGAGAAGGCCACGGCCGGGCTGCGGGCGTTCCTCGAGGTGGTGCGCGAGCCGCGCTACCGGCGCATCGTGATCCAGGAGGGCCCGTCGGTCCTCGGCTACGAGCGGTTCCGCGAGCAGGAGGAGCGCTCGACGTTCGCGAACGTCCTCGAGATCGTCCGCTCGGTGCTCGCGGCCGGCACGTGGGACCTCGACGAGAACCTGCAGCAGACCTTCGCCCGGATCTTCTTCGGCGCGATGTCGTCGGCCGGCGAGTCGGTCTCCAGCGCCGAGGACCCCGAGGCCGCCGCGGCCGACGTCGAGACCGCGATCGGGTTCATCCTCGCGGGCTTCCGCGCCCTCGCCGACAGCGGCGTCGAGCTGTCCTCCGGGAGCGTTCCTACTTCTGGAACGTGACGTTGCCGTTGGCGGCCGGCACCAGCTCGATCCAGGTGTGGCCGGCGGGCACGGTCAGGTCGCCCGCCTTGGTCGAGAGCGTGACCGGGGAGCCGAGGTCCTTCTTCGCCCAGGTGCCGCGGACGAGGTGCCCGCCGTGGAAGATCATCGCCTGGCCCTTGCCGGTGAACTTGGTCTCCGGCACCGGGTTGCCGGCCGGGTCGAGGTAGCCGGCGTCGCCGACCTGCACCCGCAGCACGACGACCGAGTCGGCCGGGAACGTGTCACCCTGCGCGGCGTACGTGTTCTGGTTGACGTAGCCCTTGCCGTCGTACTTCCAGCTCGTCGTGTGCCCGCCGCCGAACGCGACGTCGATGTGCTTGGCCGCCTGGCCGGCCGGGAAGTCGTCCTCACTGCCCCACGGCAGGTAGTCGTCGGGCCGGGTCGGCTCGTCGAGCTTGGCCTCCTCGCCGACGTCCTGCAGGTTGGCGAACAGGTTGTACGGCGCCGCGCGCGAGCTGTCGCGGGCGAACCCCTTCGAGCCCTCGGTGTAGTAGTCGATGCCGGCGTCCTTGATCCGCTTCAGCGTCACGGCGGCCGCGCCGCTGGTCGCGATGGTGGCGTCGACCGGCGAGACGATGCCGATGTCGCTGGCCCGCATCGAGCGCACCGGACCGACCCGGTCCGGGAGGTCGGAGTAGTAGAACGCCGCCAGCCGGGTCAGGCCACCCTCGACCAGCTCCTCCACGACCAGGTCCGCCGACCCCAGCCCGATCTGCGGCGAGCTGGCCTCGGTGTTGTCCATCTTGGCGACGATCACCGGGTGGTCCTGCGCCGCCTCCTCGTCGCCGCTGACGGGCAGCCCGGTGAGCGGCCAGGTCGAGGAGACCTCACCGGCACCGGCCACCTGCTGGGCGTCCGGTCCGTCGCTCCCGGAGTCGCTGCCGCCGCCGCAGCCGGCGAGCGCGAGGCCGGCGGCCACGAGGACGACGGCGAGGGACCGGGGGTGGGACAGGCGGGCACGGCGCACGGGATCGCTCCGTTTCTGGATTCTCAAGCGTTCTGGTCGACTTCAGTGTGCAGGCTGACGCCCGCGCCCGTGGGGAGGCGCGCCCGCATGGTGGGACGTGCTATCCGAGCTTCGCGCCGCCGTCGACGTAGAGCGTCTGGCCGGTGATGTACGACGCCTCGTCGCTGCACAGGAAGGCGGCTGCCGCGGCGATGTCGGCGGGGTAGCCGACGCGCTTGACCGGGTTGGCCTCGGCGCTCATCTGCTGCAGCTGCTCGGGCTCGAGCTTGAGCCGGCGCGCCGTCGCGTCGGTCATCTCGGTGACGATGAAGCCCGGCGCGATCGCGTTGGCGTTGATGCCGAACGGGCCGAGCTCGATGCCGAGGGTCCGGGTGAACCCCTGGATGCCCATCTTGGCCGCGGAGTAGTTGGCCTGGCCGCGGTTGCCGAGCGCGGAGACGCTCGAGAGGTTGAGGACCTTGCCGTACTTCTGGGCGACGAAGTGCTTCTGGGCGGCCTTGGTCATCAGGAACGCACCGCGCAGGTGGACGTTCATGACCAGGTCCCAGTCGTCCTCGCTCATCTTGAACAGCAGGTTGTCGCGGGTGATGCCGGCGTTGTTGACCAGCACGTGGATCCCGCCGAGCTCGCCGACGACCCGCTCGACCGCAGCCTCGGCGGAGGCGGCGTCGCTGACGTCGCAGCCGATCCCGACCGCCTTCGCGCCCTCGGTCAGCGGCAGCTTCGCCGCGGCCTCGGCGGCGCTGGCCTCGTCGAGGTCGAGGATCGCGACCGACGCGCCCTCCTCGGCGAACCGCGTCGCGGTCCCGAACCCGATGCCGCGCGCGGCGCCGGTGACGACAACAACCCGACCGTCATAACGACCCATGGAAAGTGGCTCCTCGTGGTCCCGGCGGGCCCGAGGGTCGGACCCGTCGGAACCCCACCCTAGGGGACCCCGGACGCCGACCGACCGAGGGGTTGCCGCCCGGCCTCAGCGTGGAGGCAGGGCGGCACGCAGGCGTGCGGCGTACTCCGCGCCCTCGCCCTCGGCGTACGTCGCGCGTGGCCAGAAGAAGCCGCGCAGGCCGTCGCCCTTGGTGCGGGGGACGACGTGCAGGTGCAGGTGCGGGACGGACTGGCTGACCACGTTGTTCATCGCCACGAAGCTGCCCTGGGCACCGAGGCCGTCGACCACGGCCGCGGCCAGCCGCTGCCCGGCCGCGAGGAAGGGGTCGCGCAGGGCGGCCGGGAGGTCGACGAGCGTGCCGACGTGCTGGCGCGGCACGAGCAGCACGTGTCCCTTGAACAGCGGTCGCCGGTCGAGGAAGGCGACCAGCTCCGGCTCGTCGAGCACCAGGTCGGCGGGAAGGTCGCCGGCGACGATGCTGCAGAAGACGCAGTCGGGGTCGCGGTCCATCCACGCAGCCTAGGCCGGCGGGTCAGGCGCGGACCTTGTGCGTGGCGTCGTCGACGTAGGCCACCACCCGGTTGAACAGCGTCGTGACCGTCGCGAGGTCGGTGCGACCACCGGGGGCCGGGCCCACGAGCTCCTCGAGCACCTCGGCAGCTCCGGGTGCCCCGGCCGCTACGGCGGCCGATGCGCAGCACCGGGCGGCGTCGCGGACGACCGCGGGCTCCACGCTCCAGACGCTCTCGAACAGCCGCGCGTGGTCGGGCACGTCGTCCTGCCCGGGCAGCTCCCAGGCGCTGAGCACGGCCGGCAGCTCGGGTGAGTCGCATACGACGAACCACTCCCCCCGCATCGGCGTCCCCGACTCGAGGACGACCTCGACCGGCCCGGTGCTGGCGACGACCCCCGGCTGGTCGAGGAAGACGTACGTCGAGCGGGCGACCCGGGACAGCGCCCGCCAGCGGTACCGCGACGGCCGCCAGAACTCCGCGCGCTGGAAGCCGCCGAACAGGTGTGGCCGGGTCGCCTTCGCACAGAACTCGTCCTCGATCGCCCAGGACAGCGCCAGCAGCGTGTCCTTGCGCAGCCGGTAGGGGTGGACGGCCGGGTGGGTCCGCCGCAGTTCGGCGAAGAGGGAGGTCGGGCCGGGGACCGCCGCGGCCCGCACCTCCGCGATCGCCCGCTCGATCGCGACGTCGAGCCGGACGCCGTCCTCGCGGCGGCGCACCACCTCGCTCACCACGGACACGTCGGAATCGCGGTAGCGACGGTGGCCGCTCGGCAGCCGTTCCGGCACCGGGAAGCCGTGCCGCTGCTCCCACATCCGCAGCGTCGCGGGCGCGACCCCGGTGCGGTCGGCGAGGTCGCCGATGGTGAGCACGCCTGCGGAAGACTTGAACGTTTTGTTCATGTAGAGAAGGGTAGACCTCAACACGTTGTTGCACCAGGGGTGGGGAGCCCCGAGAGAGGCGGGCACGTGAGGGTCGACGAGTTCTACGACGCCACCGCTCCGGTGGCGTGGCGACTGGCCCGGTGTCTGCACGAGACCGCCGAGGAGGCGCAGGAGGCGGTGGTCCGCGCCTACCACGAGCTGCTCGCCGACCCCGCCGCCCTGCAGCACCCGCGCGCCCGCACCCACCTGCTAGCCCTGCTCACCCAGCACGCCCGCGCGCCGCTCGCCCCCCTCCCCCTGCGCGCCGGCTGACCCCCGGGCGCGGCACCGGCAGCCCGCGAGGTCGGCGGGGAGGGTGGGGGTGGTCAGGGGAAATGTGCAGGACACGCCGTGGCGCTTCGGCGTGTCCTGCACATTTCCCCGGTCAGCCGGTGAACCGAACACTCTGAGCACCGCGGCCGGCGTTCACAGGAAGCGGACAGGATCGGCCCAGCCTGCGCCCAACCGGGCCGGACATCCTCGAGGCATCGACCGAGGAGAAGGAGAACCCGGTGCCCGAGCACTCGACCCCTGACCAGCCCGAGCAGCAGCCGCACGGCCCGCTGGACGACACCGCCCCCGTGGGTGGGACCGCCGAGCCCGTGGCGAGCGGCAACCGTTGGGAGCCGACCCCGGGAGCCGTCGTGCCACCCGTAGGTCCCCCGACCGACCAGCCGCTCCCCGCGGCCGTGCCCGCACCCCCCGCCACCGCGCCGGGGAGCGGCTGGCGACCGGGACGCAACGCCCTGACGGTCGGCCTCGGGGCCGCCGCACTGGTCCTGGTCGGCGGGAGCGCGTTCGCGGTCGGGCAGGCGACGGCCGGGAACGACCACCCCGGCTTCCCGGGCGGCGACCAGCTCTCTCACCAGGGCGTGCCCCCGGGCGCCCCCGGCGAGGGCGCGGCCCCGGGCCCGGGCGGGCTGCCCGGCGCGCCCGGCGACTTCGACGACCACGACGGCCACGACGACCACGACGAGGACGAGGACTGACCGTGACCACGATGACGCCTGCTCACGCGGTGTCGCGCCCGGCGGTGCGACCCCGCGTGAGCGGGACCAGGGCCCGCGTCGACGCCGCCGTCCGGACCGCCGCCGGCTCCGCGCTGTGGGTGTCGCTCCTGCTCGTGACCTACTGGTGGGTCGCGGGCGGCGGGATCCAGGACCTCGGCACCACCGCCGGCGCCCTGATCGCGACCGGCCGGCTGACCGGGCTCGTCGCGTCGGTCCTCCTGCTCGTGCAGGTGGTCCTCATGGCGCGGGTGCCCACCCTCGAGCACGCCTTCGGGCAGGACCGGCTGGCCCGGACGCACCGCCTGGTCGGCTTCACCGGGTTCAACCTGATGGTCGCCCACGTCGTCCTCATCACCTGGGGGTACGCCGTCGGCTCGCTGTCCGCCGTGCCCGGGACGTTCTGGACGCTGATGTGGCACGACCCCGGGATGCTGCTGGCGGTCGCCGGCACCGCGTTCCTGTTCCTCGTCGTCGGCACCAGCCTGCGGGCCGTGCGGCGCCGCACCCGCTACGAGTCGTGGCACCTGCTCCACCTCTATGCCTACCTCGGCGTGGGCCTCGCCCTGCCGCACCAGCTGTGGACCGGCCAGGAGTTCCTCGGCTCCCCCGGCCGCACGCTCTTCTGGTGGACCGCCTGGGCGGTCGCCGCCGGCTCCGTGCTCGTCTGGCGCGTCGCGCTGCCGCTGTGGCGCTCGGCCCGCTACGGCCTGCGGGTGACCTCGGTGGTCTCGGAAGCACCCGGCATCACGTCGGTCTACATGCGCGGCCGCGGCCTGTCCCGCCTGCCGGTCGAGGCCGGCCAGTTCCTCTCGTGGCGGTTCCTCGGCCGCCGCGGCTGGAGCCGGGCGAACCCCTTCTCGCTCTCCGCGGCCCCTGACGGGCGCAGCCTGCGGATCACCGTGCAGGCCGTCGGTGACGGCAGCCGCGACGTGCAGACGCTCACCCCGGGGACCCGGGTGGTGGTCGAGGGGCCCTACGGACGCCTCAGCGCCCGGGCCCGCACCCAGCAGCGGGTCGCGTTCATCGGCGCCGGCGTGGGACTCGCGCCCCTGCGGGCGCTGGCGGAGGGGATGTCCTACGCCCCGGGCGACGCGATCTACGTCGAGCGTTGCAGCGAGTCGCCCCTCTTCGAGCGGGAGATCGACCAGCTCCGCCGCGAGCGCGGGCTGCAGGTCCTGCGGCTGCCCGGCCACCGTCGCGCCGACTGGTCCTGGCTGCCGCACGGCGTCGCCCCGGTCTCCGACCTCGACGCCCTGCGCGGCTGGGTCCCCGACATCGCCCATCGTGACGTCTTCGTGTGCGGGCCCGAGGTCTGGACCGACCTCGTGCGCCGCGACCTGCTGGCCGCCGGGCTGCCGCCCGAGCGGCTCCACCTCGAGACCTTCAGCTGGTGAGCCCCGTGCAGCGCATCGTCCTCTGGCTCCTGTCCACCGTCTCCGTGCTGGTGCTGCTCTTCGGCTACCACACCTCGACGTCCGGACCCGTCGCGACCGCCAGCCCACCGGCGCTGATCTCCGGATCCGGGCAGAGCGCATCCGGTGGCTCAGGCGGCGGACACGGCGGGTCGTCCGGGAGCTCCTCGGGCGGCTCGGCGAAGAAGTCCGGCGGCGGCCAGGCCCAGCAGGAGGCGGCCAAGCCCACCACCTACACCGGGGGCGTCGCGCAGACCCAGTGGGGGCCGGTGCAGGTGGCCATCGTGGTGTCCGGCCGACGGATCACGGACGTGGGTGTCCCGCAGTACCCGAACGGCAACGGCCAGGACCAGGCGATCAACAGCTACGCGCTGCCGATCCTGGTGCAGGAGACGCTCCAGCAGCAGAGCGCGAACATCGACATGGTCAGCGGCGCGACGGTCACCAGCACCGGTTACCTCCAGTCGCTGCAGAGCGCGCTCGACCAGGCCGGGATGTGACCGCGACGCCGGCCGACGCCGCCGTCCACCGCCGGGTCGAGATCGTGATGGGCCTGCCCATCAGCCTCGCGCTGCGAGGACGGCACGCCACCGGTCCCCGGGCGGACGCCGCCTGGGCGGAGATGCTCTCCGTGCTGCACGAGGCCGACCGGGTGTTCAGCCGCTACCGGCCCGACTCACCCATCTCCCGGCTCGGGCGTGGCGAGCTCGACGTCGCCGACTGCCCACCGGAGGTGGCGGAGGTGCTCGCGCTGGCCGAGGAGGCGCGCCGGGTGTCGGGAGGCGCCTTCGACGTACGCCGGCCCGGGATGCCACTCGACACCGACGGCGTCGTCAAGGGCTGGGCCGTGCAGCGCGCGGCCCAGGCGCTGGACGCCCTCGAGGAGACCGACGGGTGCCTGTCCGGCGGCGGCGACATGGTCTGCGTCGTCCGCGACGAGGCCGGGGAGCCGTGGCGGGTGGGCATCGAGGACCCACGCGACCCCCGCCGCGTGCTGGCCGTCGTCCCGATCCGTCGCGGCGCCGTCGCCACCTCCGGTGCTGCCCATCGCGGCGACCACGTGGTCCACGCCGTCACGGGCCGGCCGCCCGAGGGCGTGGCGTCGGTGACGGTCGTCGGCGACGACCTCACCTGGGCCGACATCGACGCCACGGCGGCGTACGCGATGGGCCGCGACGCCCTGGACTGGCTGCGCACCCGGCGCGGGCGCAGTGGCCTGGTCGTGTGGGCGGACGGGTCGACCGACACCTTCGCGGTGCCCGCCTGAGCCCACCGCGCGGATCCGGGCGTGGATCCGCCGCCGACGGGGAACGTACTCCGGCGTGGAGCGAACGACGAGAGGGAGGCTCGGCGCCGCGGCGACCGTCCTCGTGGCCTGGACAATCATCCTCGCGGTCGTGCTGGGCGTGGGCTGGCTGATCACCCACGCCCTGGCGTCGAGCGTCGACCCGTGGGACAACGACACGTCGCGCTGGTTCGCCGGCGAGCGCACCGGCGACCTCAACGAGGTCGCGGACGTGGGCACGTTCCTGGGCGAGACCCCGGTCGGGATGGCGGTGGCCGCCGTGGTCGCCGCCGCGGCATCGCTGTGGCAGCGCTCGGTGCGGCCGGCGGCGTACTTCGCCCTCCTGGTCGCGGGCATCGGCGGCTTCTACTGGGTGACCACGACGCTGATCAGCCGGCAGCGCCCGCCGGTGCGGATCCTGGACCCCGGCCTGGTGCCGGACCACAGCTTCCCCTCCGGCCACGTCGCGACCGCGATCGCCGTGTACGGCGGCACCGCGCTCCTGTGCTGGTGGCTGGCGCCCCGCACCCGGCCGTGGGTGTGGGTGCTGGTGCTGGTCCCGGTCTTCGTGGCCCTCGCCCGCCTCTACCAGGGCGCCCACCACGTGACCGACGTGCTGACCAGCGTCTGCTACACGACGGCGTGGCTGGCGGTGGTCGCCACGACGCTGCTGCGCCGCGCGCCCGCGGCAGCACAGGGATCCTCTGCGCAGGGATCCTCTGCGGGCTCCGCGAGCCGCGCGGTCACCACGGGCTAGGACGTCCCGGGACCAAATACCCCTCGAGTCCGGACCGTTCGGTCCTGCTCCGACCGGTGCCCGGTGCGACATCGTGGACCCGTGCCCGGGCGTTGACGCGGATCTGGGTGTGGTACCGCGTCCGCCCGGGCTCTTCTCCGTCCGCCGCAGCCGGTCCCCCGGTGGTCGAGCAGCGAGCGCCGGCGAGCGCCCGTCGAGACCCCAGAAGCCGACCCGCCACCCCGACCCCCGGTGGTCGAGCAGCGAGCGCCAGCGAGCGCCCGTCGAGACCCCCGAAGCCGACCCGCCACCCCGACCCACGTGCCACCGTCCCACTCCGGTCTCGACAAGCTCGACCACCGGTCCGACGCCCGACCACCGGCCCTGACGCCCGACCAACCGGCCGGTCAGTCCGGGACGCGCACCAGGTCCTCGGGAGCGATCCAGGTCTCGGCGAGGGTCCGGCCGCCCGCGCCGCGGATGGCACCGACCAGCGGCTCGGCCCACAGGTGCTCGAGCAGGGCGACGGCGGCCATCGAACCCGGCGGGACCGCGTCGGCCAGCGACCAGGTGTCGTCCTCGGCCTCACCGGCGACGTCGTCGTCCCCGGCGAGCAGCCCGGCGGCGAGGGTGCCCAGCTGCGGGTCGAAGCCCTCGGGTGGCGGCAGGGTCTCGAACGCGCCGTCCTCGTGACGGTGGACCAGCAGCACGTCGACCAGGCGGACGACGCCGGCCTCCCGCAGCCGCCCGAGCTCCTCGAGGACCGCACCCGAGAACGACGGGTGCTCGAAGCCGACGACCAGCACCTGCACCGGCCCGCTCACGAGCGCTCCACCCGGGCGCGCAGGTCGTCGTACTCCTCCTGCGTGAGGTGCCCGGACTCCAGCAGCTCATCGAGCGCCTCGACCGGGTCGCGCCGCGGCGCGGGCGGCGCCGTTGGTGGCGGGGGTGGAGGCGGGGGCGGCTGGGTGCGGTGCGAGGCGGCGTACGCCTGGGCGGGTGTCATCCGTCCGCCGTAGTAGGGGACGTCGCCGGTCATGCCCGTCATCCGCAGCTGGCGCGGGACCAGGAACACCATGGCCTCCAGCATGCCGCAGCCCTGGCGTGCTCAGGGCGCGATCGCGTCCATCACGGCCTGCTCGGTCACGTCCTTGGTCGAGAAGAACCAGTCGACGGCGTTCACGGTCTCGTCCTCGAGCCGTTCCTTGGCCATGCCGCACGACCCCGGCGGCGGGACGATGACGGGCTCGCCCGGCCGCCAGTCCGCCGGGGTGGCGATCGCGAGCGCGTCGGCCGCCTGGAGCGCGACCACCAGGCGCTTGAGCTCGTCGAAGTTCCGCCCCGTGCTCAGCGGGTAGTAGATGATCGCGCGGATCACGCCGGCCGGATCGACGACGAACACCGCACGCACCGCCTTGGTGGAGTCCTCCCCCGGCATGATCATCCCGTAGGCGCGCGCCACGTCCATCCCGACGTCGTCGATCAGCGGGAAGGTGACCTCGACGTCCGCCATGCCCCGGAAGGTGATGCGCTCCTTGATGGTGCGCAGCCAGGCGATGTGGCTGTAGAGACCGTCGACGGAGAGGCCGACGAGGTCGGTGCCGAGCGCCGCGAAGTCGTCCTGCATCGTCGCGAAGGTCATGAACTCCGTCGTGCAGACCGGGGTGAAGTCGGCGGGGTGGCTGAAGAAGATCACCCACCGGCCCGCGTAGTCGGCAGGGAACGTGATCTCGCCCTGGGTGGTGGTCGCCGTGAACGACGGCGCCGGGTCGCCGATGCGCGGCATCGGCGAGACAGCCGGGGCTTGGACGGTGGCCTGGTCGGACATGGTGGTTCCTCTCTGGTGATGGACAGGTCTGGTCAGCACCCGCAGCGCGGGCCGAGGACGACACGCGACTCGGTCCCGTCCTCGAAGGCGTGGACATGGGGGCCGCGGGGGTAGACGACATCGGGCCGGTGGCCGAGGAGTGCCAGGGTCACCGCGGCGGCGGTGAGCGAGGAGACGTCGCGGACCTCGCCGATCGCGAAGAGCGAGCGGGTCTCGGCGATGACGTCGTCCTCACCGGCGCGGACGACGACCGGGATCGTCGGCGCGACCGCCCGGGCCGTGATCGCGACCTCGACGTTGTCGAGGTCGCGCGAGCCCATGGCGGCCAGAGCCCGCGCGCGGGCCAGGCCGGCCCGGGCCAGCACCGACCGCTCGTTGGCGTGCCCCACCAGGACGGGGATACCGGCGGCCTTGGCGATCGCGAGGTTCGCCGGCAGCGGGTCGCGCTCGACGACGACCACCGGGAGTCCCAGCGCGGCGAGCGTCGTGGCCAGGCGCAGGCCGACCTGCCCCAGGCCGACCACGATCACGTGGTGCTCCAGCGGCAGTGTGCGCCGACCGACCAGCGCGATGCTGCGTCGCGACAGGAGCCGGTTGACGACGCCGGCGGTGAACACCGCGGCCAGGGCGATCGCCCCGAGCATGAGGATGCTCGACACGACGAGGTACCACGACGGCGAGGTCTCCTGGTCGGCGCCCGGCCCGACCGTCGCGACGACCCGGCTGGCGCCGTACAACGAGGCCACCAGGCCCTCGTGCAGGAACAGCACCCCGAGCAGCCAGTCGGTCACGAGGATCGCCCCCAACCCGAGGAGACCTCCGAGCAGGATCCGCGACGCGTCGTCGTGCGGTCGCAGCTGGGAGCGCGCACGGGCGAGGATCGCCCGCACTCCCCCGGCGGCGGGGACCTCCGTCTGCAGCCGCGGGCCGTCGTCGGTGTCGCGCACCGCGCGCAGGTCGTCTCCCTGGCGGGAGACGGCCAGCACCCCGTCGCCCAGGCACGCACCGGTGACCGCCGGGACGGCGATGTCGGCCGGAGAGGTGACCGTGCAGCTCCGCACCGCCCGCTGCAGCTCGTCGGCCAGGGTCCGGTCGAACATGGTCACCATCAGCCGCACCCCAGGGCGCAGGTGTGCCACGAGGAGCGCGTAGCGCAGCGCGACCACGTCGCTGCGGACCAGGATCGCGACGGCGCCCGGGCCGGCAGCCAGGGCCGCCCGCAGCTCGCCGTCGGACGGCGCCAGCAGGTGCGCGACGGTCGCGCCGTGCAGCTCCAGCGCGGTGCAGGTCAGTCGCGCCGCCTCGATGTCGCCGACGACCAGGGTGGCCGGCCGCAGCCGCGCAGCGGGCACCGCCGGGAGGTCAGTGGACGTGGGAGCGCCGGATCATCTTGGCCATCCGGAGGTTGACCCTGGCGAAGCGGTAGACCTGGTACGGCAGGAAGGTCCGCATCCGGATGGTGCTCCGGGTCGGCGCCGGGGCGATGGAGTCGCCGAGCTCGCCAGGGAGGACCGCACTGTCGGCTGCGGCGGTGGGCTTGTCGTTCTGGGACATGGCGGGCCTCACTCCGGGATCAGCGACCAGCCCGGGCGGGCCTTGGCCTTGTAGATGAACATGTAGTGCAGGAAGTGCTTGACCCAGTGACCGGCCAGTCCGATCTCGCCGGTGGTGTCCTTGAGGCTGCGGCCGTGCTCGGGGTAGGCCTCGTTGTCGGGGACGACCGGGAACATGGTCATCGAGGCGGCGGTGCCCTTGAAGACGCCCGCACCGGCGGACGCGACGCACGCCGCCCCCATCGAGCTCATCGACGCGGTGTGGGTCGGCGCCGCGGCGCCCTTCTGGATCATGTCGGCGATGCTGAACGCGACCTGGCGGCCCATCAGGCCCGACGGCATGCCGGTCCGCGGAGGTGCGGGGGTGATGACCGTGCCGTTCGCCGCCTTGCGCGGCTTGGAGATCTGGTGGGGCGGCGCGAACGCGATGCCGACGCCGAAGACGTTGGGGTACGACGGGTTCGCGTACGTGCTGGGCCAGTCGGCGGCCTTCCACTCCTCGTAGGGCTTGGGCGTGTAGTCCGCATCGACCTTGAGGAACCCGTTGGGGGCGAACAGGGCGTCGGAGATGTCCTGCCCCGCACGGTCGAAGGCACGCAGGTCCTGCCCCTTGAACGGCGGCAGCAGCATGGCGAAGTCGAACTCGAGCACGCCCTCCTCGCCCTGGAGCGTCTCGTAGAAGACCTTGCCCTCCTCGACCCGCTGCACGTGCGCCCCGACGACCGCCTTGACCTGGGGCTCGCGGAACAGCGACTCGGTCCACAGCTGGCTGCTGGTGACGAAGCCGCTCTGCTCGAAGGTCATCCCCCCGACGCCGAAGTCCCCGAGCTCGTGCTCGTTGGTCAGGTACACGACCTCGGCACGGTCGCGCAGACCACGGGTGCGCAGCTCGTGCTCGACGTTGAAGGCGTACTCGAACGCCGCCCCCTCGCAGGTGCACATGCCGTGGCCCACGCCGATGACCAGTCGCTGACGCTGGCCCGCCTCGAGCTTCGCGATCACCTCGGCGAACCGTGCCGCGGTCTCCCGCGCGTGGTCGGCGGTGCAGACCGACAGCGAGTGGCCGCCGTCAGGGCCCAGACCCGGCGTCGCGGCGAAGTTGAGCTTCGGGCCGGTGGCGTTGATCAGGAAGTCGTAGTCGATCTTCTCGGTCTCGCCGGCCCGGCCGGCCAGGGTGTACTCGACCTCGACGGCAGGTCGGTCGGAGTCGCCGGACCCCTCGGGCCAGATCGCCACGGCCTTGGCCTGGCGGAAGTCGATCTTCTTGCGCCGGTAGACCGGCGCGAGCGGGAACGTGACCTGCTTGGTCGTCATCCGCCCGACACCCACCCAGATGTTCGACGGGATCCAGTTGTAGTCGGCGTTGGGCGACACCACCACGACCTCGTGCTCCTTCCCCAGCTTGCGCCGGAGATGGAGGGCGGCGGTGTGGCCGGAGATCCCGGCACCGAGGACGACGACACGAGCCATGCGGAGCAGCTCCTCTGCTGGACGGCGCGACGCCATCCGGCGCGCGCACTTGAATACCCCTGGGGGTATCCAAGCATACCCCCAGGGGTATGTCTACGAGCGCGTCGTCGCACCGATGACCGCCGCCCCGGGCACCCGTCGGCCACGGCCCGGCGGCGTCACCGGGGAGCGTTGCTGCGCGGGTCCCCGCGTCCCTCCTCGAGGGCCGGTCCACCGGTGTCGCCCCGCCGAGAGCCGGGGCGCAGGCCCAGGCCCAGCTCGGACCGGCGTGCGGCGTGGCCGAAGGCGTCCGACGCGGTGCGCCACTCCTGACCGGCCATCAGCGAGCCCAGGACCTCGGCGAGCAGCTGCTGGGCCGCCTCGCGGGCCTCGCCCGGCGTCGGGAACGCCCGGATCGTGCGGTAGGCCTCGAACTCCCCGATCTGCACGGTGCCGACGAACCCCCAGCTGTCCGACGCCTCGTCGGCGTCGATCGTGATGAGCACACCTGAGTCCGGCACTGCGCAAGGCCTCCCTCGTGCTGGCCGGGTCCCGAGTGAGGGGGCGGCGCGGGTCGCCGTCCGGGTGCGGAACGGCGTCCGTCCAGTATTGCTCGGTCTAGTCCGGCTCGGGAACCCCGGCTCGCGACGTTTGCCGGACCGGGGCCCCGGGGAGCATCGCGACAGAGTGGCGAGACCCCGTCCGGACCACATCCCCCGACCCCGGGCGGGGCTTCGTCCTCTCGATCCCCGGTCAGTCGAGGAGTCAGTCGAGGGGTCAGTCGAGGGGTCAGTCCCGGGTGAGCGCCACGAGCTCGGTGCGCGAGGAGATGCCGAGCTTCGCGAAGACGTTGCGCAGGTGGAAGTCGACGGTCCGCGGGCTGACGAACAGCCGGGCGGCGACCTCCTTGTTGGACAGCCCCTGACGCACGAGCGCCGCGACCTGGGACTCCTGCGCGGTCAGCTCGGTGGCGACGAGGAGCTCGCCCCGCCTCGCGGTCTCCCCCGAGGCACGCAGCTCGTGTCGTGCACGCTCCGCCCACGGTGCCGCTCCCAGCGCCTCGAAGCCGTCGAGTGCCTCGCGCAACGGGACCCTGGCGTCGACCCGGCGACGGTGCCGGCGCAGGTGCTCCCCGAGGGCGAGCTGGGTGCGGGCCCGGGCAGGCAGCCGCGGCGAGCGCGCGTGCCACTCGAGCGCCTGCCGGAACTCCGGCTCGGCGTCCGGTCCGCCGAGCACCGCCCGGCCGTGGTGGACCACGGCGTGCGCCCAGGCCATGCCGGTCCCGTCGGCGAAGCGCCGGAGCTCGGCCAGCGACTCCTCAGCCACCTCCCCGCGGCCGAGCCGCACGGCGGTCTCGATCCGGTCCATCGCGGTCATCCCGCGCAGCACCGGCAGGTCGATCTCCTCGAGGTGGTGCAGCGCGGTCGCGTCCGGCGTCCCGGCCTGCCGGGCGGTCGCCCAGTGCGCGAGCCCGATCACCAGCCGGGTCACGACGCCGCGCGGTGGGTGGTCGGCCAGGACCTGCTCGAGCTCCTCCAGCCGCGCCGCGGCGTCGTCGGACCCGCGCAGCGCGGCGACCACGGCCACCTCGGCCGTGGGGAACGCGACCAGCTCGTCGAGGTCGAGGTTGCGGCACAGCAGGACCGCCTCCTGCGCCGCCGAGACCGCGTCGTCCCATGCGCCGGTGGCGATCCGGAACACGGCGCCGCGGGTCAGGGCGTGCTCGACCATGTTCACGGCACCGGCGTCGCGCGCCTCGCGCAGCTGCAGGTCGTGCAGCTCGATCGCCCGCTCGTCGTCGCCGAGGTGCATGGTCGCGATGGCGAGGTTGTTCTGCAGCAGGGCCGGAGCACCGGTGCCCACCGGAGTGCCCCAGGCCCGGCGCAGGGCGTCGGCCGCCGCGTCCCAGGCACCGCCGCGCACGGCGCTGAACCCCTCCAGCAGCCACCCCGTCACCCGGTCGGCCGCCGGCGCGTCGCCGGGTGGCGGAGGGACGACGTCCGCGGGGTCCGGGACGTCGCTCGCCCGGGCTCCGAAGGCCGCGAGCGAGGCGGCGAGCATCGCCAGCAGCCGGGCCCGAGCCGGGTCGTGCGGTGCGGCGGTGACGGCCGCCTCCACGACCACCCGGTAGCCGTCGTCGACCGAGCGGGTGTTCCACTCGACCTGGCCCTGCAGCTGCAGGAGGTCGGCGCGGACGAGCGGGTCGGCCGCGTCGACCAGCGCCGCCCGGACCAGCCGCTCGGTCTCGGCCGGGCGGCCCGCCGCCAGGCTGGACGCAGCGGCGGCGTACAGGCGCGAGGCCCGTGCCTGCGCGTCGACGGTGAGCTCCGCGGCGCGGGTCCAGGCCGCGGCCGCGGCCTCGTGCCCCCCGCGCCGACGGGCCCGGTCGGCGGTCTCGTCGAGCGCTGCGACGACCTGCTCGTCCGGCCCGGCCACCGAGGCCGCCAGGTGCCAGGCCCGGCGGTCCTCCTGGGCGGTGCCGGCGAGGGCGTCGGCCAGGGCACGGTGGGCCCGGCGACGCCGGCTGCTCGTCGCGGCGCCGTAGACCGCCGACCGCACCAGGGGGTGTTGCAACGTGACGACGGCACCGTCGACCGAGACGAGCCCGGACTCCTCGGCGGCGTCGAGCGCCGCGGCGTCGGCGCCGAGCGCCGTCGCCGCCCGCACCACGGTGGTGGTGCTGCCCGTGTCGTCGGCCGCGGCGACCAGGACGACGGTCTGCGCCGGCTCGGCGAGCCGCCGGTAGCGGTCCAGGAAGGCCCGCTCGACACTCTCGGTCACAGGGAGTCGGTCGGGGAGGCGGTCGCGGCCGGACAGCTGGTCGGCGGTGAGCGCCCGCGTCAGCTCGACGAGACCGAGCGGGTTCCCTCCGGTCGCCGCCAGCAGCTCGGCCCGCACGTCCGCCGCGACGGGGTGGTCGACCCGGTCGGCGATGAGCGCTCCGGCGGCCTCCTCGTCGACCCCCTCGACCGCGAGGACGGGGAGGTCGCGGAGGTCGAGACCGCGGTCCTCCCCCGCACGGACGGCGAGCGCCAGGGCGACCGGCTCGCCCTCGAGCCGACGGGCGGCGAACAGCAACGCGGCGGCGGAGGCGTCGTCGAGCCACTGTGCGTCGTCCACGACCGCCAGCACCGGTCGTCGGTCGGCCGCCTCCGACAGGAGGTTCACCGTGGCGAGGAAGACCAGGTGACGGTCCCCACCGCCCTCGGCTGTCTCGCCGAAGGCGGCGCCCAGTGCTCGGGCCTGAGGTGCCGGGATCTCGTCGACGAGCCCCAACACCGGCCGCAGCAGCCGGTGCAGGGCCGCGAACGGCAGCGGCGCCTCCGACTCCACGCCCCGGGTACGCAGCACAGTCAGGTCGGCGGCCTCGGACTCCAGGGCGAGCAGGAGCGCGGACTTGCCGGCGCCGGGCTCACCTCGCAGGACCAGCGCCGCGCCGTCCCCGGCCCGGGCCCGCCCGGCCAGGTCGCGCAGCACGCCCAGCTCCTGCTCCCGTCCCCGCAGCACGACGGCCACTGTAGGTGCAGGCGGCCCTCCGGCCGGCCCGTTGTCACGGTCCGCGTCGGGGCCGGACGTCCCGGCCCCGCCTCTCAGTCCCGGACCCGGCACCCGCACTCACCGACCACGTCCAGGACGTCGGACCGGTCGACCGGCTGCACGGCGGTGACGACCAGGCTGCCCGAGCCCGGGTCGAGGTCGCACGACCGGACGCCGGGAAGCCCGGCGACCCGGTCGCGGGCGCGTCGCGCCGCGACCGGGTCGATCGGTCCATCGAGCAGCAGGACGACGGACCCGACGAACGTGCGCGGGGTCTGCCGCATCATCGACGAGGCGGCCGGCCGGCCCGCTGCGCGCGCAGGTGCTCGCGGTAGGCAGCGGGCTGCCAGGCCGCGACCACCTTCGTGCGCAGGGTCGCCCCGATGCGCCGGTAGAACCGGTGCCCGGCCTCGTTGTCGTCCCGGGCACCCCAGGTGACGACGAGGTCGCCGCCCCAGCCGTCCACGTGCGCGGCGAGCTCGGCCATCAGGTGACTGCCGACGCCGCGGTCGCGCGCACCGTCGCGGACGTAGAGGTCGTCCATCGCGAAGAGGTCGGTGCCCAGCCACAGGTTCAGCTGGCGCACGCCGCTGAGGTAGCCGACCGGCACCCCGTCGACCCGGGCGAGCAGGACGAGGACGTCGGGCCGCGCCAGCATCCGGCGCCAGTCGGCGACGGTCGAGCCGACGGCGTACGCCGTGTCCTCGTGCTCGGCGAGCTCGGTCAGCAGCGTGTGGACGGTGCGGGCGTCGTCGACGCCGGCGCGGACGACGTCGACGGCTGTGCGGGTGGTCGGGGTGATCTCGGTGGTGCTCATCCGGTCCTCCTGGGTGATCGATGGGTGGTGGTGTGGTGCTGGATCCGGGTGGGCGGGGCCGGCGCGCTGCGGCGCCGGCCCCGCGCGTCAGTGGCCGTGGCCGTGCCCGTGGCCGTGGCCGTGGCCGTGGCCGTGGCCGTGCCCACCGGCCGTCGCCGGGTCGGTGGCCGGCAGCAGCAGGGCCGGGACCACCAGGGCCAGCAGGCCGACGGCGACCGCGACGAACGCGTCGGAGGTGCCCGCCACGATGCCGGCGCGGGTGGTCAGGTCGCCGGCGACCGCAGTGAGCGCCGCCACGCCGAGGGCCGCCCCGATCTCGTGGCCGGTCATCAGCAGACCGGAGGCCAGGCCGGCGTGGTCCTGGGGGACGTCACCCATGGCCGCGACCGAGACCGCGACGAACATCGGGCCGACGCCCAGGCCGAGCAGGGCGAACCCCGGCAGCACGTCGGTGAGGTAGGAGGGGTCGACGTCGATGGCCGAGAGCACGTAGGCGCCGGCGGCCGCGACGACCAGGCCGACGAGGACGAGGTGCTTGGCGCCGACGTGTGGCAGCAGCTTGGATGCGACCGCGGCTCCGGCGGTGATGAACGCGGCGAGCGGCAGGAACTGCAGCCCCGCGACCAGAGCGGACGAGCCCAGCACCTGCTGCAGGTAGAGCGAGCTGAGGAAGATGGCGCCGACGACGGCCCCGGTCACACCGGCCATCACGACCGAGCCGGTGACGAGGGAGCGGACCCGCCAGGTCGCGGGCGGCACGATCGGGTGCGAGGCCCGGCTCTCGTTGAGCAGGAACCCGGCCAGCAGGACGACCGCGGCGACCGCCGCCGCGACCGTGTGGGTGGCGGTCCAGCCGTGGCTGGTGGTGGACTCGACGGCGTACACCAGGCTCAGCAGGCCGGTGACCATCAGGACCGCGCCGGGGAGGTCGAGCCGGCGGGCGGTGCCGGCACCGGTCGACGGTGCGGGCGGCATCGCCGGGATCCGGCGCAGCACGCCGACCAGGACGGCCGCGCCGATCGGCACGTTGATGAAGAAGACCGCACGCCAGTCGAACGCGGTGGTCAGGATCCCGCCGAAGAGGACGCCCGCGGCGATCCCCATGCTGGCGACCGTGCCCCACAGGGCGAGCGCGGTCGCCCGCTGCCGGCCTGTGTAGGCGTTCATCACGATCGACAGGGCGGCCGGGGTGAGCATCGCGGCGCCGGCGCCCTGGGCGCCGCGCGCCAGGACGAGCGTGAGGGCGGACCCGGCGAACCCGGACACCAGCGACCCGAGGGTGAAGACGGTCAGGCCGGTGAGGAACATGCGGCGCCGGTCGAACAGGTCGGCCATCCGGCCACCGAGGAGCAGGAACCCGCCGCTGAGCAGGACGTAGGCGCTCACCGCCCACTGGTAGTCGCCGGAGGACAGGTGCAGGTCCGCGCCGATGCTGGGCAGCGCGACGTTCACGACGCTCACGTCGAGCACCACCATCACCTGGGCGGCGAGCATGAGGGCCAGGACCGTCCAGGGCCGGCGGGGGGCGTCGGCACCGGCCGGTACGTCGGGGGCGGGGTGGCCGTGGGCGCCGTGGCCGTGGCCGTGGGGGTGACCGCCCGGTGTGGGCGGGCTGTGCAGCTCGGTGGACATCGTGGCTCCTGTCATCGGTGTGGGTGCGGTGGGCCGTCGAGGTGCGATGGCCGGTGTGCAGCAGCGTGCCGAGCGACGCGGGCCGGTCGCGCCGGCGAAATCACCGGGTTCGGCAGGACCGACGCGGGCGCGGGACCGACCGGCGACCACCAGGTCCGCCGTCGGCGCCCGGGCATCGCGCACGGCCCGATGGGCGCGACCGGACGTCGGCGGGAGCAGAACCCGGCGGTTCCACCGGTGTGAGCAGGTGCGGTCCCGGGCGACGGTGGCCTGGTCCGCCAGCCCCTCCCACACCCAGGTGACCGCCATGACGACCAGCACCGCTCCCCGACCCACCCGGACCGTCCCGACCGCGGTCAACCCGGCCGGCGACCCCGCCGGCGACCCGGGCGGCGGGCGCCGCCGCACGGCGGCGCTGGCCCTGCTGGTGTCGGCGCAGTTCGTGGTCATGCTCGACACCTCGATCGTCAACGTCGCCCTGCCCTCGATCCGGGCGGATCTCGGCCTGGGGCTCTCCGCGCTGAGCTGGGTGGTCAACGCCTACGTGCTCGCGTTCGGTGGCCTCCTGCTGCTCCTCGGCCGGGTCGGTGACCTGGTCGGTCGCCGGCGGATGTTCGTCGCCGGCTCGGCCATGTTCACCGCCGGGACGGTGGCGGCCGCTCTGGCACCCGGCCCGTGGACCCTCCTCGTCGGCCGGGCCGTCCAGGGTGCCGGGGCGGCGGCGCTGAGCCCGGCGGCCATGTCCCTGCTCGTGCTGACCTTCCCCGGCGCCCGGCGGGCGCGGGCGATGAGCCTGTGGGGCGCGGCCTCGGCGGTCGGGGGCGCGACCGGCGTGCTCTCCGGTGGCCTGCTCGTGGGCGCGTTCGGTTGGTCGTCGGTGTTCGTCGTGACCGTCCCCGTGACGCTCACGGCGATGCTCGTGGCGCGGCACGTCCTGGACGAGAGTCCGCGGGCGCCGCGACGCCCCTTCGACGTGGTGGGCGCGGTGAGCGTGACCGGCGCCGTGGTCGCGCTGGTCCACGGCGCCCTCGCCGCCACCGCTGCCGGGTGGTCGAGCCCCGAGTGCCTCCTGGCGTTCGCGACGGCCGGCACGCTCCTGGTCGCGTTCGTCGCCGTCGAGCGCCGAGCCTCCGACCCGTTGGTCCCGCTCGGCCTGTTCCGCTCCCGGCTGCTCGGCACCGGTGTCGTGCTCGCCCTCACCGGGGGTGCGACCCGAGCCTCCACGTTCGTCCTCGTCGCCCTCTACCTGCAGCAGGCGGTCGGGATGTCGCCCCAGCACGCAGGCCTCGCGATGGTGCCGACCTCCGCGACCGGGTTCGTGGTGTCCCTGACCCTGCTGCCCAGGGTCCTGCGCGCCGTCGGCCCGCACTGGAGCCTGGTGGCCGGTCTCGTGGTGCTCGCCGTCGGGCAGACCTGGCTGGCCTGGGCACCCCACGACCTCGGCTACGCGCTGTCGGTGCTCCCCGGCCTCCTGCTGGTGGCGACCGGGGTGGCGCTGAGCTTCACGCCGACGACGATGGTCCTCACCGCCGCAGCACCCGAGTCGCACACCGGGCTCGCCTCCGGACTGGCCAGCACCGCCACGCAGGTCGGTGCCGCCGTGGGCACCGCGACGTTCACCGCCATGGCGCTCACGGCCGGACCGGCCGGGTCCGGGTTCACCGCGGCCTTCAGCGCTGCCGCGGTCGTCGCGGTCGCGACGGCCGCCCTGGGTGCGGTCGCCGCGCGGTCGGGCCGGTGAGCCGCCGTACGCTGCGGGTCATGAAGCGCATCGGCCTGCTGGGCGGCATGAGCTGGGAGAGCACCGCGCTGTACTACCGGCTGCTCAACGAGGAGGTCGCGACGCGGCTCGGCGGGCTCCACTCCGCGGACTGCGTGCTCGCGTCGGTCGACTTCGCACCGGTCGCGCGCCTGCAGAGCGACGGCCGGTGGGAGGAGGCCGGCGAGCTGCTGGCCGCTCGCGCTCGCGAGCTCGAGGGCGCGGGCGCGGAGCTGCTGGTGCTCTGCACCAACACGATGCACAAGGTCGCCGAGCAGGTCGAGGACGCCGTCGACGTCCCGCTCGTGCACATCGTCGACGTCACGGCGGACGCCGCGCACCGGGCCGGTGCGAAGCGGCTCGGGCTGCTCGCGACGGCGTTCACGATGGAGCAGCCGTTCTACGCCGACCGCGTGCGCTCCCACGGGCTCGAGGTCGTCGTGCCCGACGCGCCGGGACGGGAGCTGGTGCACCGGATCATCTACGACGAGCTGTGCCGCGGCATCGTCGAGGAGTCGTCCCGCGAGCGGGTCCGCGGCGTGATCCGCGAGCTCGTCGACCGCGGCGTCGACGCCGTGGTGCTCGGCTGCACCGAGATCGAGCTGCTCATCGGCGACGCCGACAGCCCGGTGCCGGTGCTGCCGACGACGCGCCTGCACGCCCTCGCCGCCCTGGACCTCGCGCTGGCCGCCGACGGCTGACCGGCCCGCACCGGTCCGGACCGGGTCAGGGTTCAGGTACGGCGACCTGGGTGCCCGCCGTGCCCGCGACGATCGCGTGGATGTCGGCCAGCGAGCCGATGGCGGCGCGACCGCCGGTGGCCTCGACGAAGCGGCAAGCGGCCTCGACCTTGGGCCCCATGGACCCGGCGGGGAACGAGGTCGCCCGCAGCTCGGCAGGGGTGACCCGGTCGAGCCGGCGCTGGGCCGGCGTGCCCCAGTCGACGTACACACCGTCGACGTCGGTGACCATCACCAGCAGGTCGGCGTCGACCTGCCGGGCGAGCAGCCCGCTGGCCAGGTCCTTGTCGATGACGGCCTCGACGCCGACGAGCCGGCGCTCGGCATGCCGGTCGAACATCGTCGGGATGCCTCCGCCACCCGTGCAGACGACCACCACGCCCTGGTCGAGCAGCCAGCGGATCGGCCGGATCTCGAAGATCCGGTGGGGCTCCGGCGAGGGCACCACCCGGCGCCAGGCGTCACCGTCGCGCTTGAAGGTCCAGCCCTTGTCGCTGCGCAACCGGTCGGCCTCGTCGGCGGTGTAGACGGGTCCGACGAACTTCGTCGGGTCCCCGAAGGCCGGGTCGTCGCCGTCCACCTCGACCATGGTGAGGATGGTGGCCAGCGGCGTCTCCTGCGGCAGCACGTTGCCCAGCTCCTGCTCGAGGACGTAGCCGATCATCCCCTCGGATTGGGCACCCAGCATGTCCAGCGGGTACGGCGCCACCTCGGTGTAGGCCGCGGCCTGGAGCGCGAGCAGCCCGACCTGGGGCCCGTTGCCGTGGCTGAGCACCAGCTGGTGCTCGGTCGCCACGGCAGCGAGCCCCGGCGCAGCGGACCGGACGTTGGCCCGCTGCGCCTCCGCGGTCATCGGCTCGCCACGCCGTAGCAGTGCGTTGCCCCCCAGGGCGACGACGACACGCATCTCCCCGGTCCTAGCGGTAGTCGGGCACGGGCTCGGGCTGGGTCATCTTCCCGTGCTGCATGCGGTAGACGGGGATCCCGAGCAGCAGGGCCCCACCCGCGAGCAGGAACGGCGACCAGTAGATCCAGAAGCTCTCACCGGTGTAGCGCGAGTACCAGATGAACAGCACCGAGAAGACCAGCGAGACGCCGGCGACGACGACGTCGCGGACGAACCGTGGCGTCTCCATGGCCCGGTGGTCGGCGAAGCGCCACTTCAGCTGCGCGAGGCCCGAGAAGGCGTAGGGGATCGCCGCGGTGATGCCGGTCATCAGGACCAGCGTGGTGAAGACCGTCGCACCGTTCGAGCCGAGGTAGTTGATGATCATCGCGATCGACGCCAGCGTGGTCGAGGCGACGATGCCGAAGGCCGGGATGTTCTTGTCGGACAGGTGGCCGAACCGCTCCGGGAAGAGCCCGTCCTTCGCGGCCGCCGCGGGCATCTCGGCGCAGATCATCGTCCAGCCGTTGAGCGCCCCGAGCCCGGAGATGATGACGACGACGCTCATCACGTTCCCGGCCCAGGTCCCCCCGAACATCTGGTTGACCGCGTCGGAGAACGGCGCGGTCGAGCTCGCCAGCTCCGAGGTCGGCAGGATGCCGAACACTGCGGTCAGCGACAGCAGGTAGACCACGGCGGTCGCCAGCGTGCCCAGGATGGTCGAGCGCGGGATATTGCGGTCGGGATCGTGCACCCGGCCGGCGGCCACGGCCGCGACCTCGACGCCGAGGTAGCTGAACAGGGCGATCGCCATGCCGCCGCCGATGGCGCTGACGGCGCTCTCGCCGCTGACGTTCCAGGGCGTGAAGTTCGCGGTGCTGATGAAGAACAGCCCGACGGTCGCCATGAAGGCGAGCGCGACGAACTTCAGCACGGTGGTGACGACCTGCACCAGCCCGATGTTCTTCACGCCGGAGAGGTTCACGAAGGCCGGCAGCCAGAGACCCACCAGGACGAGGATGACCGAGTAGAGCCGGTTGTGGCCGGTGTTGACGAACTCCTCGACGTAGAGGACCCAGCCGACGGCGATCGCGGCGTTGCCGGCCCAGGCGGTGATCCAGTAGGACCACGCGTTGGCGAAGCCGAGCGGGTTGCCGAAGGCGGTGCGCGAGTAGGCGTAGGGCCCACCGTCGGCGGGCATCCGGCGCGACAGGGCGGCGAAGAGGAGCGCGAGCGCGATCGCGCCCACCGTGGTCAGACCCATCGACACCAAGGTGATCGGGCCGTACGACGCCAGGGAGGTCGGCAGGTTGAAGATGCCGACCCCGATGATGCTGCCCATGATCAGCGCGATCGCGGTGGTCAGGCCGAACCCGTGCTCGGTCGCTCCGCGGCGCTCGCTCTGAGGGGCCGTGACTGAAGCGGACATGGCTGAACCCTTCTCGCACTGGTCGGGCACAGCGGTGGTCGCCGGCCACCAGCGACTGACTCGAGCCTCGCAGCCGCGGCCCGGGCCCTCCAGAGGCGAACGGCCCGGGCCGCCGGGACGCTCAGGCCAGCGTGGCCACCAGGACGGCCTTGATCGTGTGCAGCCGGTTCTCGGCCTGGTCGAAGACGATGCTGGCGCCGGAGCCGAAGACCTCGTCGGTCACCTCCAGGCCACCCGTCATCCCGGTCTCCTCCATGATCTCCCGGCCGACGACGGTGTTGGTGTCGTGGAACGCCGGCAGGCAGTGCATGAACCGCACCGACCGGTTGCCCGAGGCGGCGAGGAGCGCGCTGTTGACCTGGTACGGCGTCAGCAGCGCCACCCGGTCGTGCCAGACCTCCTTGGGCTCGCCCATCGACACCCACACGTCGGTGTGCACGAAGTCGACCCCGTCGACGGCCGCGGCGGGGTCGTCGGTCACGGTGATCCGCGCGCCGGTGCCGGCGGCGATGCCGCGGGCCAGTGCCAGCACGTCCTCGGGCGGCTGGAGGCCCACCGGTCCGGCGAGCCGGACGTCGCTGCCCATCAGGGCACCCGTCACCAGCAGCGAGCGGCCCATGTTGAAGCGGCAGTCGCCGAGGAACGCGTAGGACAGGCCGTGGTAGGGCTTGCCGCTCTCCTCGTGCATGGTCAGGAAGTCCGCGAGCATCTGCGTCGGGTGCCACTCGGCGGTGAGACCGTTGTAGACGGGCACCCCGGCGTGCTTCGCCAGCGTCTCGACCTCCTCCTGGCTGCTGCCGCGGAACTCGATCGCGTCGTACATCCGCCCGAGAACGGCGGCGGTGTCGGCGATCGACTCCTTGTGCCCCAGCTGGGACCCGCTGGGGTCCAGGTAGGTGACGTGGGCACCCTGGTCGAACGCCGCCACCTCGAAGGCCGACCGGGTGCGGGTCGACGTCTTCTCGAAGATGAGGGCGATCTCCTTGCCGGCGAGCTGCCGGTGCTCGGTGCCGGCGTACTTGGCGGTCTTGAGCGCCTCGGAGAGCCGCAGCAGGTGCCGCAGCTCGGCCGGCTCGAAGTCGATCTCCTTGAGGAAGGAGCGGTTCTTCAGGTTGTAGGACATGGTCGTCTCCCGATCGTCTTCTCGTGGACGCCGGCCTCAGAACGCGGGGTCGCGCTCGATGGGGCAGGTCATGCAGTGCGAGCCGCCGCGGCCGCGGCCGAGCTCGAAGCCCTCGATGGTGATCACCTCGATGCCGGCCTTGCGCAGCGCGGTGTTCGTGCCGGTGTTGCGCTCGTAGGCGACGACGACGCCGGGCTCCAGCGCGACCACGTTGTTGCCGTCGTCCCACTGCTCCCGCTCGGCGGCGAACGAGTCGCCGCCGGTCTCGATGACTCGCATTCGGTCGACACCGAGGGCCGTCGCCATGATGTCGGGCAGGTCGGCGGCCTGCTCCTCGATCACCAGGTCGTCGGCGGACCCACCCGGCCGGATCGACCAGGTGCGCGCGCCGTACACGACCTTCGGGAAGAGCGTCACGAGGTCGCGGTCGCACATGGTGATGACGGTGTCGAGGTGCATGTAGCTGCGCGAGGCGGGCAGCAGCACGGCCAGCACCTGACGCGCCGCGCCGGCGCGGAACAGCGACCGGGCGATCCACAGCACCGCCTGCGGCGTGGTGCGCTCCCCCATGCCGATCATCACGGTGCTGTTGCCGATCGGCTGCACGTCACCGCCCTCGACGTGGGCGCGGCCCCAGCCCTGGTCGGCGCCGCCGAACCAGACCGGGAACGTCTCGGAGGCGAACATCGGGTGGAACCGGTAGATCGTCTCCATGATCAGCGTCTCGGGCTTGCGGGCCGGCTTGGTCATCGGGTTGAGGGTGACGCCGCCGAAGATCCAGCACGACGGGTCGCGCTGGAACATGAAGTTGGGCAGCGGGGGCAGGAGCATCGTCGTCGGGTCCGCCGACTCCCACACCAGGCCGAGGTTCTGCTCGATGTCGGCCTTGGTGATCCCGCCGATGAGCAGGTCGGCCACCGCGGCGGCGTCACCGGACGTCACCCACTCCCGGGCCCGCGGCGCCGCGGTGACGCCGACCTCGAGCTCGTTGAGCAGGTGGTCACCGACCCACTCGCGGGCCTGCGGGTCCGCGAGCGCCTCGGCGAGCAGCTCCTCGGCCAGGAACACCTCGACCCCGCGGTCGCGCATCGCCTCGCAGAACATGTCGTGCTCGGCCTTGGCCCGGCTCACCCACAAGACGTCGTCGAACAGCAGCTCGTGCGCCGTCGACGGCGTGAGCCGCGTGTGCTCGAGCCCCGGCCGGTGCACCAGCACCTTGCGCAGCCGTCCGACCTCGGAGTGCGCTCCGAACGTCATGTCGTCCACCCCCTTGCCGCAGGGGCGCGCTGTGCGCTCCACCTGCCATCGTGCGACCGCGCCGGCCGGGTCCACGAGGGCCGAAAGGCCTCGCCCGCGACAGCCGCTGGGCCTTGGCGGGCCGCGAACCGGCGAGAGCACTCGGGTTTACCACCGCGGGCCGGGAGGTAGGACACCGACGTGGCAGTCCGGGTCAGCGACGCCTTGGTCGACGAGATCGTCGGCTACCTCCAGCGGGACAGGGTCCGAGCGGCGAACGGCGGTTACGTCCGTCCGTCGGTGATCTCCCGCGAGCTCCGGCGGAGCGTAGGCGCGGTCGACGCCGCGCTGCGCTGCGCGATCGACCGCGGGCGCGCCGAGGGGCGACCAGCAGCCTCCCGCAACGGCATCCCAGCAGGCTGGGAGTACCGCGCACGTCCCTGCTGACCCCGCCGCGCCCCGGTGCGCTGACCCGCGAGCGTCGGTAGGGTGCGGTCGAGCGTGACTGACGGCTCGGACGGGAGGCGCTCATGCCCATCGAGCAGCCGGGGACCGACGCCGAGGCGGCACCCAACCGGCGACTGATGGTCCTGCTGGCCATGGCGATGTTCGTGCTCGTCGTCGACACCTCCTTGATGAACGTCTCCATCTCGGCAGTGATCGACGACCTCGACACCACCGCGAGCGGGGTGCAGTCGGCGATCGCGCTCGAGGCGCTCGTCTCCGCGGCCTTCATCCTGATCAACAGCAAGGTGGGCGACCTGATCGGCCGGAAGCGCGCCTACGTGCTCGGCCTGCTCGGGTACGCCGTCGGCGCGGCAGCCATGACCCTGGCCCAGAACCTCTTCGCGGTGGTGGTGTTCTGGGCCGTCGTGGGCGGCCTCGGAGCGTCGCTGCTGCTCCCCGCCATGCAGTCGCTGATCCACGGCAACTTCGCCGGCGCCGCGCAACGTCAGGCGTACGCCCTCGTCGGTGCCGCGGCGGCCATCGCCGCGGCGGTCGGACCGCTGCTGGGCGGCTTCCTGACGACGTACCTCTCGTGGCGCGTCGGCTTCGGCCTCGAGCTCCTCGTCATCGTGGTCGTCCTCAGTCAGATCAGGCTCGTGCGCGACGTGCCGTACGAGGGCTCCCGAGAGATCGACGTGGTCGGTGCGGTCCTGTCGGTGGTCGGCATGGGCGGGGTGGTGCTCGGCATCCTCGTGTGGCAGGAGGGTGGCGAGCTCGTCCTGCTGACCATCGCCGTCGGAGCAGTCACCCTCGTCGGGCTGGCCCGCTGGCTGCTGCGCCGCGAGCGGCGTGGGGAGGCGGGGCTGATCGACCCGGACCTGTTCCGGCACCCGAACTTCACCGCAGGCGTCTCGGGCCAGATGCTCCAGCAGATCATGCTGGGCGGGGCGATGATCGTGCTGCCGCTGTTCTTCCAGATGACGCTGGAGTACGACGCCATGCAGGCCGGCCTCGCCCTGGCACCGCTGTCGTTGTCGATGTTCGGCGCGGCCCTGGTCGCGGGCAAGCGGGCGGGACGCAGGCGGCCGGCGGCGGTGATCCGTGCCGGCTTCCTCCTGGCCACCCTGGGCGTCGGGGCCGTCATCCCCCTCGTGCCACACGTCGACAGCGGGTGGTGGCTGGTCCTCCCCCTGGTCGTCACCGGCGTCGGCCTGGGTCTCCTCGTCTCCCAGCTCAACAACTACACGCTGGCGCCGATCGAGCCGACGCGGGTGAGCGAGGCCGCAGGGGTGAACTCCGCGGCTGGGTCGTTCGGGCTCTCGTTCGGCCTCGCCATGGGTGGCGGCCTGATGCTGGCTGCACTCGCGGCGGGGTTCACCCACCTGACGGAGTCCAGCGACGTCATCCCTCCCGATCAGCAGCAGCAGATCGCCACCGCGCTGGAGGACGACGCCGAGGTGATGAGCGACAGCCAGCTGGCCGAGCAGATCTCCGGCCAGCCCGCGGACGTCGAGGCCGAGGTCGTCGCCATCAACCACGACGCCCGGGACCTCGCCCTGCAGGTCGCCCTGCTCGTGCCTCTCCTCGCCGGCGCCCTGGGCTTCGTGAACTCGCTGCGGATGATGCGTCTGCCCGACATCGAGCCGTCGGCCGAGGCCGAGCAGGCCGGTCTCGGCTAGCCGTCGCGCCGCCCGGGCTGGGCGGCCAGGGCGGCGGCGACGGCGTCGGACAGGTTCCCGTGGAGACGGTCCGGACCCAGCTGGTCCGTGACACCGTCCCGGTCCAGCACGTCGCGCACCGCCGGCCGGACGGCGGCCAGCCGGAGATCCGTCCCGGAGTCGTGCGCCATCCGCACGATCTCCGACAGCGTCGCTGCCCCTTGGGAGTCGACGAAGTTCACGCCCGCCATGTGGATGACCAGGCTGCTGACGTGCGCCTCGAGGAGCACGCTCCCGACCCGGTCACGCAGCACGTCGCAGGTCGCGAAGAACACGCCGCCGTCGACCCGGAGCACCGCGAGGCCTGGGTGCGTGGCGTCGTCGGGGTGGTCGTCGAGGTCCCGGAAGACTGACGTCCCCGGCTGCTGGCCGAGCCGCGAGATCCGCGGATGGGTCGAGACGTGGACGAGCCACAGCAACGACAGGGCGATGCCGATCACGACGCCTGCCAGCACCCCGAGGACCAGCGTGCCGACGATCGCCGACACGGCCACCCAGAAGTCGACCCGGGAGACCGCGCGCAGACGGCGCATCTCGGTCACGTCCATCATCCCCATCACGACGGCCTCGATGATCAGGGCGGCCAGGACCGGCTTCGGGAGCGCCGAGAAGAGGGGCGCCAGCACGACCAGCGCGAGCAGCACCGTGACGCCGGAGGTGACCGAGGCGAGCCCGGTCCGGGCACCTGACCGGTCGTTCAGCGAGCTCGCTGAAAGGCTGGTCGACACCGGCATGCCGTGCACCAGCCCGGCCCCGATGTTGGCGGCCGCCTGGGCCACCGACTCCTGGTCGATGTCGACCTCGTAGTGGTGCTTGGCACCGAAGGCCCGGGCATCGCCCGCGGTCTGGGAGAACCCGATCATGACCAGCGCCACCGCGGCGAGGAGCACGGTGGCTCCGTGGTCGAGCAGCAGCCCGACGTCGGGGACGTCGACGGACGGCAGCCCCCGCGGGATGTCGCCGACCAGCGCCACCCCTCGGTCACCCAGGTCGAGCGCCCAGGACGCCAGGAGCCCGCCGACGAGGAGCACGAGGGCGCCCGGGACCTGGGGCGCCACCCGGTGCAGCCCGAAGACGACCAGGAGCGCGACGGCACCGACGACCACGGTGGCCGCCTGGAGGTCTCCGAGCGTGGAGATCCACGACCGGAGCTCCTGCAACGGGTTGCTGCCCTCGGCGTCGGTGCCGGTCAGCTTGGGCAGCTCACCGATGACGACGTCGATGGCCGCCCCGAAGAGGAAGCCCGTGACCACCGCCCTGGACAGGAACTGCGACAGCCATCCCATCCGGAGCACCGCCAGGAGACCGAAGAGCAGCCCGCTCACCAGCGTGATGCCGGCGACCAGGGTCGCCACGTCGCCGGTGTCGGTCAGGCCGGTCGCGAGCACCGCGCTCCCGGCGACCGCCGCGATCCCCGAGCTGGGACCGGTCGAGATCTGACGGCAGCTGCCGAACACGGCGTAGAGGAGCGCACCGGCTGCCGCGGCGTAGAGGCCGTTCTCGAGCGGGACGCCGGCGATCCCGGCGTACCCCAGGTTCTTCGGGATGATGAGTGCGGCCACGACGACACCGGCGACGAGGTCCCCGCGCAGCCACTCGCGACGGTAGGAGCGGAGCTGTCCGACGATCGGCACCCGGCGCGGACCGGTCGCAGGTGCCGACGCGGTCGACTCACCCACCTCGTCCTCCTCCCCGCCGGCACCCGGTCCGGCGAGCCTCTCCCGCACCCCGCTACGACGCTTCACCCGCTGCGGGTGAAGGGGGTCGACCACCCACGTGGCACGGTCCCGCTGCAGGATCAGGCGGCGCGGAGAGGCAGGGGACGATGGAGCCGGCGAACGACGACACCAGCCGGGCCGCGGCGCCCGGGCCTGCGCTCGACGCGGACCAGCTGCGCGAGGTCCTGACCCTGCTGCCCGACTCGGACTCGGTCGAGCTCAAGGTGACCGTGCCCGAGGCCGGCCGACGGCACGTGATGGACCGTCTCGGGATGGACCCGATGCGCGCCCAGCTGCGCCAGGTCGCCTACTTCGACACCGACGACCTCCGGCTCGACCGGGCCGGCGTGGTCGTGCGGGCCCGGCGGGTGCAGGGCAAGAACGCCGACTGCGTGGTCAAGCTCCGCCCGGTGGTCCCGGCGGCGCTCGGGCCCGAGCTGCGTGGCGCGCGGGGCTTCGGGGTCGAGGTCGACGCGATGCCGGGCGGCTTCGTCTGCTCGGCGAGCCTGCGGTCATCCGCTGAGGACGCCGCGGTCCGGGAGGTGCTGCTCGGTCGGGGGACGATCGCCGACCTGCTGTCCAAGCGCCAGCGCACGCTGCTCGCGGCGCGCGCTCCCGACGACGTGGCGCTCGACGACCTACGCGTGCTCGGACCGCTCAACATCCTCAAGCTCAAGTTCACGGCGGACGGCTACCCCCGACCGCTGGTGGCCGAGCTGTGGTTCTACCCGGACGGCTCCCAGGTGCTGGAGCTCTCCGCGAAGTGCCCACCGGCTGAGGCCTTCACCGCGGCCGCCGAGACCAAGGCGTTCCTCAGCGAGCGTGGGGTCGACCTGACGGCACCGCAGCAGACGAAGACCCGGACGGCGTTGCAGATGCTGACCTCGTGACGACGGAGGACGCCGGTATGGACCACCCGATGCGGGTGATGTGAGGCCGCGCGCGCTGCCGCAGATTCGCCCCATGAGCATGGTCGACGCCGTCGGGATCGAGGTCGCGCAGGTCGCCGAGGAGCTGGGCGTCGATCCCACCCGAGGGTTGACCGCGGCCGAGGCGAGCTCTCGCCTCAGCGCCACCGGCCCGAACCAGCTGGCCACCGGGTCGAAGGAGCCCGGTTGGCGCGCGTTCCTGCGCCAGTACGAGGACTTCATGCAGGTCGTGCTCCTCGTGGCGGCAGCGGTCAACCAGCTCGTGACCGGGGAGACCGGGACGACGATCGTGCTGGCCGGGCTCACCGTGTTCAACGCCGTGATCGGGCTGCGGCAGGAGGCCAAGGCCGAGGAGAGCGTCAAGGCCCTCGCCCAGATGATGCGGACGGTGGCCCGGGTGCGCCGCGACGGCCAGGCCGTCGAGATCGACGCCGAGCAGCTCGTGCCGGGTGACGTGGTCCTGGTCGAGGCCGGCAACCGCGTGCCGGCGGACGGACGGGTGGTCCTCGCCGCGACCCTGGAGATCGAGGAGGCCGCCCTGACGGGCGAGAGCCTGCCGGTGGCCAAGTCCACCGATCCCGTGCCGGGCGACGAGGTGCCGCTCGGTGACCGCACCTGCATGGCGTACATGAACACGTCGGTGACCCGCGGCCGCGGTGAGCTGATCGTGACCGCCACCGGGATGGACACCGAGATCGGTCACATCGCCGACATGCTGGCAAGCACGGAGTCGAGCCGGACCCCGCTCCAGCGGCAGCTGGACTCGCTCTCGCGGATCATCGCCACGATCGCCGGCATCGCCCTGGTCCTGGTGGTCCTGCTCGGCCTCGCGCAGGGCGAGTCCTTCGACACGCTGTTCGTCACCGGGGTGGCCCTCGCCGTGGCGGCGATCCCGACCGGCCTCCCGGCGGTCGTCACGGCCCTGCTGTCGATGGGCACTCGCGAGATCGCCCGCCGCAACGCGATCGTCAAGAGGCTGCCCGCCGTCGAGACGCTCGGCTCCACGTCCGCGATCTGCTCGGACAAGACCGGGACGCTGACCCTCAACAAGATGACCGCCCGACAGCTGGTCATCCCCGGCCGGCACCGGTTCACCGTCACGGGCGAGGGCTACAGCACCGAGGGCGAGATCAAGCACGTCGGCGGCGAGCGGTTCGACCTGGACCCCTACCTGCTGCCGATGGTGCTGTGTGCCGACGCCGTCCTCGACGGGGATGCCCTGATCGGTGACCCCACCGAGGGCGCCCTCATCGTGCTGGGCGCCAAGGGCGGGCTCGACATCACCGAGACCCGCGCCGCCCTGCCCCGCGTCGCCGAGGTGCCGTTCGACTCGGACTACAAGTTCATGGCCACCTTCCACGAGCTGACCGCCGACGACGGCCGGCGGGTGGTCCGCTGCTACGTCAAGGGCGCACCCGACGTGCTGATCGCCCGGGCGACGACCCTGCGCACCCCGTCGGGCGAGCTCGTCCCGATCACCGACGACAACCGGCACCTCGCGCTCGAGGCCAACGACCGGATCGCCGCGGCCGGCGAGCGTGTCATGGTGGTGGCCCAGCGCGACTTCGAGCCGGGCACGCTCCCGGCGGGTGGCGAGCTGATCGCTGTGGTCCAGGAGCTGACGCTGCTCGCCATGGTCGGCATCGTCGACCCGCCCCGGCCCGAGGCGAAGGCCGCGATCGCGGAGTGCCACGACGCCGGCATCCGGGTCAGGATGATCACCGGCGACCACGCCACGACCGCCGCAGCGATCGCGACCGAGCTCGGGATCGAGGGCCGGGCCGTCACCGGGGCGGAGTTCGCCGCGATGGACGACGACCAGCTGCGCACCGAGCTCGACGAGATCGGGGTCGTCGCGCGGGTCGCGCCCGAGGACAAGGTCAGGCTGGTCCGGCTCCTCAAGGAGAAGGGCAACGTCGTCGCGATGACCGGTGACGGCGTGAACGACGCTCCGGCACTCAAGACGGCCGACATCGGCGTCGCGATGGGCATCACGGGCACAGAGGTGTCGAAGGAAGCCGCCGTGATGATCCTGACCGACGACAACTTCGCGACGATCGTGGGAGCCGTCGCCTACGGGCGAGCGCTCTACGACAACCTCCTGAAGTACCTGCGCTTCCAGATGTCGACCCTCGTGGCCTACATCGCCATCTTCGTCGGGGCAGGGATCCTCGGCATCGCCGCCGGAGCGCCGCTGAACCCGTTGCAGATCCTCTGGCTCAACATGGTCGTCGACATCCCGCTGGCCATCGCGCTCGGCTTCGACGAGCCCGCCCGTGGCCTGATGTCGCGGCGCCCTCGGCCGGTCGAAGCGCCCGTGCTGTCGCGCACCAACTGGTTCCGCCTCTGTGGCCAGGGCGCAGTGATGACGATCGGCGCCCTGGTCGCCTACCAGATCGGCGACCATCGCGGCGACGCGATCCTGGCGTCCACGATGCTGCTGACGACCCTGTCGCTCTACCACCTGGTCGCGGCGTTCATGAGCAGGGACCAGGTGGGCACGATCTTCGACCGGGACGCGCTGCCCGCGGTCACCCAGCTCCGCCGGTACGGCGTCGCGCTCCTCGCCATCGTGGCGATCACTGCCCTCGGGTTCCTCGAGCGCATCTTCGAAACCACGGGCCTGGACCTGACGGAGTGGTGCATCGCGATCGGGCTGGCCGCGACGTTGCTGGTCGTCGAGGAGCTGGTCAAGGTCGTGCTCCGCCGGCGGCCCGGACCGGCACGAACGGACTAGGCCGGTCCCGACCTCCGGCCCGGCCGGCGAGGACAGGCTTCCCTTCGTCGTCGCAGGCTGCTCGGCGCACGCTCGACGCCATGAGGTTGCGACTGCGGGTCATCGGGGACGGGTCGGGTCGACGGGTGCAGTCGTTCGTGAGCCGGCGGCTCGACGACCACGCGCAGCTGGCCGAGGCGGTCCGTCGGATGTGGATCCGCGCGGAGTGCCTGCCGCCGAGCGAGCTGTGGCTCGAGCGGCCGGACGGCTCGACGCAGCGGCTGGCCGAGGGCGCTCCGGTGCCGGCCTGGTGACCTACGCCGGGAGCGACGCCACCCAGAGCTCCTCGGCCGGCCACCGGGTCGCCCACCTCTTGGAGACGATCTCGTAGAACGCGTGCTCGTCGGCGTCCGGCGGCGCGTAGATCTCGTGCATCGCCTCGACGACGAACCCGGCCGCGCGCAGCAGCCGCACCCAGTCACCGTGGGAGGGATGGAACTCCACGCCGCCGCCGGGCCAGGCGACGCGGCGCAGCTCGCGCTGGCCGCGCAGCAGCGCCTCGCCCGCGACACCGTTCTCGGCGGGCACGCAGAGCGCGGACAGCAGGCTGTTGTTGAGGAAGACCAGCCGGCCGCCCGGCCGCAGCAGCCGGGCCGCCTCCGGCAGCCAGAGCTCCGGGTCGCACCAGACCCCGGCGCCGTGCTCGCTCACCACGAGGTCGAAGGAGTCCCCCGGCAACGGCACCTGCTCGCCGTTCGCCTGCAGCAGCGGGAACGCCGGACCGACCCGGCCCTGGAGCCGGCGGGCGGTCCGCAGCTGCTCGTAGGAGACGTCCACCGCCACCGGCCGGGCGCCCGCCCGGGCCAGCCACGCGGAGAAGTACGCCGTCCCGCACGCCAGCTCGACGACGTCCAGCCCTCGGACGTCGCCGAGGACGCCCAACTCGCGCTCGGGCACCGCGAAGAGCCCCCACACCGGCTCGTCGCGCGCCCACATCTGGTCGGCGGCGGCGTCGGTGAAGCGCTCGTTCATGATCGCCCACAGCTCCTGGTTGAGCGCGAGCTCGGCCGACCGCGTCACCTCCGGGGTCACGTCCGGGGTCACGTCCGGGGTCACGCGAGCGCGTCCCGGGCCGCCACGAACGCGTCCGCGCACCGGCGTACGTCGTCCTCGGAGTGCGCCGCGGAGAGCTGGACGCGGATGCGGGCCTGGCCGCGCGGCACCACCGGGAAGGAGAACGCGATCACGTAGACGCCCTGCCGCAGCATGTGGTCGGAGATCGCGGCGGCCTGCCGGGCGCCGTCCTCCCCGGGGAACATCACCGGCGTGATCGGGTGGCTGCCGGGCAGGAGGGTGAACCCCGCCTCGGTCATCAGGCTGCGGAAGAGCGCGCTGTTGGCCGCGAGGGCGTCGCGCGCCGCGCTGGAGGTCGTGACGAGCTCGAGCGCCTTGAGCGAGCCCGCGACGACGCTGGGGGCGACGGCGTTGGAGAAGAGGTAGGGACGCGAGCGCTGGCGCAGGAGGTCGACGACCTCGCGGTGCGAGGCGACGTACCCGCCGGAGGCGCCGCCGAGCGCCTTGCCGAGCGTGCCGGTGACCACGTCGATCCGGTCGACCACCCCGAAGAGCTCCGGCGTGCCGCGGCCGCCCGGCCCGACGAACCCGACGGCGTGGGAGTCGTCGACCATCACCAGCGCGGAGAACTCCTCGGCGAGGTCGCAGATCTCGGGCAGCGGCGCGAAGCTGCCGTCCATGGAGAAGACGCCGTCGGTCGCGACGAGCACCCGCCGCGCACCGGCCTCGCGCGCGGCCACCAGCTGGCGGCGCAGGTCGGCCATGTCGGCGTTGCGGTAGCGGTAGCGCGCCGCCTTGCTCAGCCGCACGCCGTCGATGATCGAGGCGTGGTTGAGCTCGTCGGAGACGATCGCGTCCTCCTCGCCGCACAGCACCTCGAAGAGCCCGCCGTTGGCGTCGAAGCAGGAGCTGTAGAGGATCGCCGCCTCGGTGCCCAGGAACTCCGCCAGCCGCCGCTCCAGCTCGGTGTGCTGGGTCTGGGTGCCGCAGATGAAGCGCACCGAGCTCATCCCGAACCCCCAGGTGTCGAGCGCGGCCTTGCCGGCCGCCACGACGTCGGGGTGGTCGGAGAACCCCAGGTAGTTGTTGGCGCAGAAGTTCAGCGCCTCCCCCGCGGTCGTCGCGATGTGCGCGGCCTGCGGGGTGGTGATCTCGCGCTCGTGCTTGGTGAGGCCGGCCGCCTCGATCTCCGCGAGGGTGTCGGCCAGCTGCTGCTTCACGTCGCCGTACATCTCAGCTCCAATCCAGGACGGCCTTGCCGCCGAGGCCGGATCGCGTGTGCGCGAAGGCCTCCTGCCAGTCCTCCGCCGGGCCGCGCCAGGTGATCACCGACTGCACGGCCGCACGCAGCGCCGGGCTGGACGCCAGCATCGAGCCCATCAGGTACCACGTCTCGAACATCTCCCGGCCGTAGATCCCGCGCAACGTGATCATGTGGGTGATCACCTTGCCCCAGTCGATCTCGTACGGCGACCGCGGCAGGCCGAGCATCGCGACCCGCGCCCCGTGGTTGAGGTTGTCCAGCAGGTCGCGCACCGCGTCGGGCGCCCCGGACATCTCCAGGCCGATGTCGAAGCCCTCGAGCATCCCGAGCTCGTGCTGCGCCCAGGCCAGGTCCCGCCCGCCGGACACGTCGACGGTGAGGTCCGCGCCGGCGCGCGCGGCGAGCTCGAGCCGCTCGGGGCGCACGTCGCTGACGGCGATCCGCCGGGCACCGGCGTGCCGGACGATCGCGGTCGCCATCACCCCGATCGGGCCGGCGCCGGTGATCGCGACGTCCTCCCCCACCATCGGCCACTGCAGCGCGGTGTGGGTGGCGTTGCCCAGCGGGTCGAAGAGGGCGCCGAGGTCCGGGTCCAGGTCGGCCGGCTGGACCCAGGCGTTGGTCGCGGGGATGACGACGAGGTCCGCGAAGGCACCGTCGCGATTGACCCCGACCCCGATCGTGTGGATGCACAGCTGGCGCCGGCCGGCCCGGCAGCTGCGGCAGGTGCCGCAGACGATGTGCCCCTCCCCCGAGACCCGGTCACCGACCACGACGTGCTCCACGTCCGCGCCGACCTCGACGACCTCGCCGAAGAACTCGTGCCCGATCGTCATCGGCGCGGACACGGTCGCCGCCGCCCAGTCGTCCCAGGACTCCAGGTGGAGGTCGGTGCCGCAGAGACCCGCGCGCAGCACCCGGACCTTCACGTCCCGGTCACCGCAGACGGGCTCAGGCACCTCCACGAGCTCGAGTCCTGGACCGGCCTTCGTCTTCCGCAGCGCCCGCACCCGCCCATCGTGCACCTCGGGAGTCCCCGGCCGGCGGGTTTCGGCGACGTACCGTGGCCGGATGGACCACACCACCGCCCAGCAGTGGCTCGACCACTACGTCGCGGCCTGGCACAGCTACGACCGCGACGACGTCGCCGCCCTCTTCGCCGAGGACGTCGCCTACCGCTACCACCCGTACGACGAGCCGGTGGTCGGCCGCGACGCGGTGGTCGCCTCCTGGCTGGGCGAGAGCGACGACGAGGGCGCGTCGACCCGGGACGAGCCGGGCACCTTCGACGCGTCGTACGCACCGGTCGCCGTCGACGGCGACGTGGTCGTCGCCCGCGGGACCAGTAGCTACCGCGAGCGGCCGGAGGGCCCGGTGGTCCGCGTCTACGACAACTGCTTCGTGATGCGCTTCGACGACGAGGGCCGGTGCCGCGAGTTCACCGAGTGGTACGTCAAGCGGCCGGCTGACGCCGGGTCCTGACCACGAGCGGTTCCGAGCGCAGTCCCGCCGATGCCGACCGGTGCACGCCTGTCGAGTCGTGTGCCTGAGAACTACCTCCAGGTCGGTGTGGAGCACACGACTCGTCCGGACCGGTGATCGACCATCGACAGATTCGGTGCCGCGACCCGCGGCCCCGGGCCGGCAGACAGGAACACCGAGTCAACGCCGGGCCACGGGCCGCGACGACTCCTCGATACCGGCCCCGGAGACCCGCTGCGGGTGCCGGTCGGAGAGGTAGAAGTACACCCGGGCGTAGACCGAGCCCCGGTAGGTCATCTCGGCGGGTCCGCACTGCCAGCCGCGGGGATAGCCCGGGACCTTGCGGTGCCCGCACCGCTCGGCCGGGCGGAACCGGAACCCGTCGCGGTGGTAGCCCAGGTACTCGTGGACCAGCGCCCTCGTCGCATACTTCCGCGCCGCCGCCGGGTGGCCGGCGTCGATCGCCCGCAGGAAGTGGTTGGTGGTCGGGAGCGGAGCCCTCGTGGCCTCCCGCTCCGCGGTCGGACCCGCGGCCACCGCAGCCGGGTCGACCGCGGTCACCAGGGCCGAGCCGATCGCCGTGGCCAGGGCGAGCGCCCCGAGCGTGCGCATGAGCATGGCGCGAGCCTAGGCGACGTGGCCGCCGATGCGCTCGGACGCAACGGCCCGCTCCCGACCCGGCTGTCGCGTGGACGTCGTCGTCCCGCAGCGTCAGCCGACGCAGTAGCCCGGCGCGGGTCCGACGTTGGAGACGAACCGCGCAGACACCCACAGGCCGTGGTCCAGGTTGTACCAGAGGTCGTTGCCGCGGACCCGCTGCCCGTGCAGCTTGCAGTGGATGGTCACCCGCGACCCCCGATGCAGACCGCCGTGGGCGTTGGCACGCATCGTGGGTGCCTCCCGTGCCACCAGGAGTGCTGTGGTGACCCGGCCCCGATAGGTTCTTCCGGTCCCGCAGTAGCGAGGCGACGCCCCGGTCGGCCGCACGTAGGTCCCGGAGACCCAGCGGTGACCTCGGCCCGCCAGGCGGTACCAGACGTTGCTGGCGGGTGCGTCCTCGTCGTCGTTGCGGAACACCACGGACCCGGCCACCCGGCACGCGAGCGGCACGACCGCCCCCCGGCGCAGGGTCTGCTGCCTCGCCGAGAACGGCGTGGGCAGACCTCGCACCACCAGACCGCCGCGAGCGGTCACCCGCCCCCGGTGCTCGGCGGTCGACCCGCCCTGGCCGGCTCGCAGGAACCGGGTGAAGCGGGTCTGGTCGTCCCAGTAGGGACCGGAGAGGTCGATGGTGCCGTCGACCGTGCGGACCCGGCCCTGGAGAGCCACGTGCGGCCGGCTCCGGGTCAGGCACGACGTGGGGAGCGACACGACCGTCGACCGCGCGTGCAGCGACGCCCGGATCCCGTGGCAGCGCAGGACCGCGGGCTCGATCGGATCGTTCGCGGGATGCCAGGTGAGGCTCGTCCGGGCCACCGTGCCCCGACGGTCGCGCAGGACGTCCACGCCGTAGACCCACTTCTTGCCTCGGGGCCGCAGCTGCAGCTCGGTGTCGGAGAGCCGCCCTGGCTCCAGCCGCGGGATCGAGACCACCGCGCGCACGCGGTGGCGGCCGTGCGTGACGGTGAGTCCGGTGATGTCGACCGCGCGTGAGTCGGAGTCGGCGCTCCGGTCCGCGACGTGGGCACGTTCCGCGTGAGCGGTGCCCGGGGTCAGGGCGAGCCCTGCGCCGATGGCGAGGACCACGAGCATGCGTGGAGCCGTCTTCATTCAGGTCATCCCTCCAGTGGTGGTGGGCCGAAGCCCCGTCATGGGTACGACGACGTCGGGCCCCGACCAGGTCACACCTGCGGGCAACTCACCCGCAGCCGCCGTCGCGTGACCTCCGGTGGCTCCCGTCGCGTCTAGAGGGGTAGGACGGAGGACAGATGGACCACAGCGCGACCGAGGACTTCGAGGAGTTCGCCCTCGCCCGCTCCGGCGACCTCTACCGACAGGCGTGGGCGATGTGCGGTGATCGGCACCGCGCCGAGGACCTGGTGCAGGAGACGCTCGCCAAGGTCTTCGTCAAGTGGCGGCGCATCGACACGCCGTACGCCTATTCGCAGCGCACCCTGTTGCGGACCTACCTCAGCGCCCGGCGTCGGCGCAGCAGCACCGAGCTGCCCCGTGCGGAGATGCCGGAGACGTCCGGCACGACCGACCCGACCGCCGAGAGCGACCTGCGGATGAGCCTGCGCGACGCCCTGTCCGAGCTGACCCAGCTCGACCGGGCCGTGCTGGTGCTGCGCTACCTCGAGGACCTGTCGGTCGCGGAGACCGCGGACCGGTTGGACCTGTCCCCGGGGGCCGTGAAGAACCGGAGCCTGCGTGCGCTGGCCCGGGTGCGCGAAGGGAGCCTGCGATGAACGAGAGGGAGATGGTCGACCTCCTGCGGCGGGCCACCGAGGACCTCGCACCCGACACGGAGGCGCTGGTGGCCGGTGGGCTCCAGCGCGGCCGACGGCGGCAGCGGCGACGCCGCACCGCCACCGCGCTCTGCGCCAGCGCGGCTGCCGCCGCGATCGGCATCGGCGCCTGGCAGCTGGCGGTCTCCGACCACGTCTCGACCCGGGGGGTCGATCCGGCCGGAACGACGCCCACCTCGGCCCCGGCCAGCGTGGCGACCTCGGATCCCGAGCCGCGGCGGGTGGCGCGGGTCGACCTGGCTGTGACGACGGCCGACGTCCCGGGAGTCTTCGCATCACTGGCGCCCGGCGAGGTCAGTCCGCCGGGGCCCAAGTCCGGACCGGACTCGGCGCCGGTGGTCGACTTCACCTGGAACGGCTTCGGCGTCCGGGTCGGGATCACCCCCGACGACTACGTCTCCGGCCGGCGGGTGCGGGACCCGGCCGCGCGGTGCGCGGAGCAGTCGCAGGATCGGTGCCGGCCGGGTCCGGGCGGGACGGTGATCAGCGCCTCGCAGGGCACCAGCCCGGCCGTCGACGGCGGCACCACGGAGCGGTCGGCGACCGTGTTCCGGCCGGACGGGTGGGACGTGCTGGTGATGGCCTACAACGGGCCCGCCAAGGAGGGGCCGGTGCTCGCCGACCAGCCCCCGTTCGATCTGACCGAGCTGACCCGCATCGCGTCGAGCGACGCCTGGTTCCGGTGACCGCATCAGCCCTCCAGTTGCCGCTGCTGTTGGACCCCGCCGGTCACCCACGGGTGCAACGCTGATCGGGTCCCGCAGCGGTACGTCGCCCACGCGCCGGCTTCGCCGCGCGTGACCTCTACTTCTCAGCAGTGGACCGTCTCCGCCGACGCTGACACTGACGACGGCACTGGCTTCCGCGGGCGTCGCAGGTCAGACGTCTGGCCTCGGCGGTGGCTGCCTCGCCTGAGTGAGCGCGACCGCCCGCGCGATCGCTCGTGCCCACGCCGACCTGGCATCCTCGTAGGCACCGGTGATCCGGTCCGATTCGGCCTGGAACCTCTGCCACCCAGGTGTGTCCGCGTAGTAGCACGAGGTGCCGCAGCTCTGCGCATCCGACACTCCCTCGTACGCCGAGGCGACCGCTTCGATCCCGTCGTCGATGACCGCGAGGACCTGATTGTGCGCGAAGCCGAGTCGACCTGGGACCGTCAACCCGGACATCTCGTCCCTGACGGCCTGGCGCTGCCACTGAGCATCGGACAGGACGCGGTAGGCCTCGTCCCACGTCACGTAGTTGCTGGAGTCCTCGACCCGGTCGATCCAGACCGAGAGGTCTTGTCGCAGGCCGGCGTACCGTCCGAGCAGCCGGTTCATGGCCGCGCGGTAGCTGGTGATGATGTGAAGGTCCCGCGCTCGGTTGTCGATCGTCCGCTCGTAGCGCAGGTGCCAGGTCCGCAGGGCGGAGCGGGCGTGCTCGACTAGGGTGTCGACGGACTTCACCGCCTCGGTTGCCTCGCCGCGCGCGGCGTCAGTCGTCTCGAGCGCGGAGACGGCGCGCAAGATGTCGGCGCGCGCAGACGTCCACTCGTCGAGGTGGTCACCGTCGACGGCGGTCAGGCCAGCCACCGCCTCGTCCAGTTGTGCGAGCCGCTCGAGCCGAGAGGCCTCGTGAGACGTGGGGTCGTATCCCTCCTCGGCAGCGCGCAGACCGGCGACGCTGCTGACCGCCCCGGCGCCGATCGCCCGGAGGTCCGAGGTCGTGCCGGCCGCCTGCATGTCGCTGAAGGTGACGGCGAGCATCTGGTCGGCCTCGTCCGCGATCTCGGCGCCGACGGTCTGCTCGACATGCGACTCGAGGGAGGCCGCATCCATCCAGTGTTCGTCACCCACGAGGTCGGCGCGTTCGGTCTCGACTGCCCGGAGGGACTCCAGGGCCTGGTCGAGGGCCTGATGATCGTCGCCCCAGTGCGACGCGTCATCACCGAGGTCCGCCAACGGAGCGGTGGCGTCCACGACCTCCATCTCGGCACCCGCCACCTTGTCGACCGCGTCCGCCGTCGCTGTGTCGCGTGTCCCCGCCTGCTCGCGGGCCTTCTCCAGAGCAGGTTTCGCTTCCTGCACCAGGTTCGCGGCGTCAGCGAGGTCGTCGATCGACCCGGCCTGCACCATCGCTGAATACCCCTTCACGAACGCAGCGTCCGCAGGCCGGAAGACCGCCACGACCGTGGCATCTTGATGGCGTTCCCAGAGGACGTAGCCCAGCAGTCCCGTCACCACCAGACTCACAGCGCCGATCGCGAAGCCGACGACGAGGTTTCGGCGGCGGCTCGAAGCCTCCGGTGCAGTCGCACCGTCCGCCTCCGCGTCGAAACCGAGGACCGTCACGGTGCCCGGGTCAGGGTCAGGCGTCACCGCCCGAGGCGCCTCGGCCCCACAGCCCGGACAGAACTCGAAGTCCGCCGCGAGCCCGTGCCCGCACCGAGGACAGCGGCTGGGTCCTTTAGCGGAAGAGTCGGCGTCCATCGTGCCTCACCTCAGAAAACTCGACCTTCCTGCATGGTCGTGAACTCCTCGGTGCCGGTGTCAGGGACGAAAGGCCACCCCAACCTCGGTCCTCCGTCCCCTTTCCTCGGGACCCCAGGCGAAGGACTAGTCACCGTTCACCAGGCGAGGTGCTGCGATCCAGCGTCCTGACGTGCGGGCCTGCAGTCAGGTAGGTGGCAGGCCCGGGCAGTCACCCTCGTCGGCATGTCGACCACACCCGTGCGGACGAACGCCCGCGTGATGCTCAACAAGGTCCCCGAAGTCACGGTGTTCTTCTGGATCATCAAGATCCTGTGCACCACCGTCGGGGAGAGCTTCGCCGACTACATCAACGAGACGCTCGGGTTCGGCCTCACCAACACCACCGTCCTCTTCGGGGTCGCCTTCGCCGTGACCCTGTTCTTCCAGTTCCGGCTCGACCGCTACGTGCCCGGCGTGTACTGGCTCACGGTTGTCCTGGTCAGCGTCTTCGGGACGCTCGTGACCGACAACCTGACCGACGGGCACGGCGTGCCGCTGTGGTTCTCCACGACCCTCTTCTCCGTGCTGCTCGCCGTGGTCTTCAGCATCTGGTACTACCGCGAGCGGACGCTGTCGATCCACACGATCGTCACCACCCAGCGCGAGGCGTGGTACTGGACCGCGGTCCTGGTCACCTTCGCCCTCGGCACGGCGGTCGGTGACTGGACGATCGAGCTCACCGGCTGGGGCCCGGGTCAGTCCGTGCTCCTGCCCCTGGCGCTGATCGCGACCATCTTCCTCACCTGGAGGCTCGGCTGGACCGGTCCGGTGCTGTCGTTCTGGGTCGCCTACATCCTGACCCGGCCGCTCGGCGCGAACATCGGCGACTTCCTCGCCTCCCCGAAGTCCGAGGGCGGCCTCGGTCTCGGGACCTTCGTGACCAGCCTGCTCTTCCTGGGCGCCATCGCCGCCGTGGTCGTCTACCTCACCCTCACCGGCGTCGACCGGACCGAGACCATCGGCGCCCGGCGCGCGAACGACCAGGACTGAACGGAGAGAGCTGATGACCACGCACGAGCCGACCCCGCCCGCCCCGGTCCACCGCGTCCTCGTCGTGACCGACGCGGCCGAGCCGAGCCCGTCGCTGCGCGAGGCGATCCGGCAGCGGGCAGCGACCCACGACGCGAGGTTCCGCCTCGTCGTCCTCAACCCCGCCGCCGCCGAGGTCCACCTGCTCCATCCCGAGCGGCACGACAAGGCGCACGAGGCCGAGCAGGTCCTGAGGGCCAGCCTCCCCACCGTCGAGGCGGACGCCGGCGGCCCCGTGATCGGGTCCGTGTCGGTCCGTCATGACCCGATGGACGCGATCGAGGAGACGACGTTCGACGAGCCGGTCGACGAGATCCTCATCGACGTCCCCACCCACCGGCTCAGCTCCCTGCTCCACCAGGACCTCGCCCACCGGCTCGAGCACCTCCACGTGCCCGTCACCGAGGTGCGGCACGAGCACGCTTGACCCACGCAGCGGGAACTGCTCAGCTGCGCAGCAGCTCGGCCAGGACCCGTCGGCGCACGCCCCGCCACTCCGACAGCGCGACGACGCCCGCGCTGAGCACCACGGCGCAGGCCGCGAGCAGGCTCCACCACGGCAGGACCACCTGCGGCGGCACCGCCTGACCGGTGATCCGTTGCAGCGACAGGGAGCCGGCGGTGGCGAGCACGCTGACGAGGCCGAGCGCGAGGCCGGTGAGGGCTGCGACAGCCGTCGTCGTCAGGAGCTCACCGGACAGCACGCGGCGCAGGTCGCGGTCCGCCAGGCCGAGCGAGCGCAGCCGTCCGAGCGACAGGCGGCGGGCCGGGGCCTCGGCGGCGGCAGCGAGGACCACGCCGAGGACGGCGAAGACCAGGAGCGGCACGGACGCCGCGGCGGCGAGAGCGACCACCGAGGAGGCGAGCGGGTCGTGCCGGCGCGCGTCCAGCTCGTCGGCGTACGTCGTGACCGATCCGCCGACACCGATCGTCCGGAGCGCCGGGCCCGCACCCGGCCCGACCGCCCACACGGTGTCGGGTGTCGCGAGGACCCCGGCCCGACCCAGGTCACCGGCGTCCACGACCACCACCGGGGCGGCCGAGGCCTCCACGCGGGGAGCCGTGCCAACGACGTCGAGCTGCACCGAGCTGTCCCGCCACTGCAGGACCGGGTGCTCGCGCAGGTCGGCCGAGCCTCCGAGCAGCAGCGCCGGCACCTGGTCCGCACGGCTGCCGCCGAGCCTGGCCATCTGGGGCGCGTCGGGCAGCGGGCTGCTCGCGAGGAGCCGTTCGTAGGCCGCCGCGTCGACGACCACCAGCCGCACCGGCGCCGCCGTGCGGTCCGAGACGAGCCGCGCGCCGTCGTCGACGAGCCCCGCGGCGGCGGCCTGCACCCCGGGTGCGTGGGCGACCTGGCGGACCGCTGACCGCAGGCCCGCCTGCGGAGCCGGCCTCAGGCGCGCGTCACCGCCGACGGCGAGCAGGGCCCCAGCCTCCTGACCCTGGTGCTCGGTCGCGGCCAGCGCGACGCCGAACGTGAGCTGCGCGACGGCCACCGAGACCGCGAGCACCGGGAGCACCCGCCCGGCCGTCTGGCTCAGGCGGGCGGCGACGAGCAGCCCGACGCCGTCCACCGAGCGGCGCGCCGCCCGCAGGCCGACCCGCACCGCCGGCGCCAGCAGCCGGACCACGACCACGGTGCCGGCGACCGCGCACAGCGTGGCCGCGGCGGCGCCCGTCAGGCCTCCCCACCCGCTCTGCCCGACGACGCCGCGCTGTCGCAGGGCGGCGAAGGACAGCGCCGCCGCGACCAGCACGGTGACCTCCACCGCCAGCCTCCGGGCCCGCCGCGAGCGGTCGAGCACCCGCCGGGCCGACCGGTTCGCCGGCGCCCTGCGGACGCTCGTCGAGCGCGCGGCCACGACGCCGCCGTACACCGGTGCCGCGAGGACGGCGACGACGGTGACCGGCACGGCCCACACCCACCCCGCCCCGCCGGCCAGCAGGTCCGCGACGACGAGCCCGAGCGTGGTGCCGACGGCCGCCACGAGGACGGACTCGACGAGGAGCTCGCCCGCGACCTCCCCCAGCGAGGCGCCCCGCTCGCGGGCGACGACGATCGGGCCGCGCCGGCGGGTGACCAGCAGCTGCGCCGCCAGCGCGAGCACCAGCAGGGCGCAGGTGACGAGTCCGACCAGGACGACCTGCGCCTGGCCCTGGGCCGCCGTGACCTGGTCGCGAGCGTCGGTGAGCACGGCGCCGAGCGCGCTGTCCCAGGTGAGGCCGGTCGCCGTCGCGTCCGCGGACACCTGGAGGTGCGCGACCTCGCGCGTGATCGCCTCGGTGCTGCGCCAACGCACCACGGCCGACCGGGTCGGGAAGGTGACGTGCCGGGCGAGCTCGTTGGACGGTACGGCGAGCTGCAGGTCCGGCAGCGACTCCCTCGTCACCAGGGCGCCGCCGGTGACCTGCTCGACACCCTGGAGATCGCCACGCGCCGGGTCGAGCAGCTCGGGCGAGAGCCGCCACGCTGCCGCGTCCGGATCGGTCGCGGCGTAGACGCCACTGACCCGGATCCTGACCGGCTGGTGCTGGTCGTCCTCGCCCGGCAGGCGGTCGCCGGGCCCGATCGCGAGCGCCCGCGCCACCGGGCGGGAGACGGCCACCTCGACCGGCCACGGCGGGCCCCCCGGCTCCACCTCGACGGGACCCTTGTCCGCCGGGGCGCCTGGCCGTGGGGCCCGTCCCTCCAGGTACCTCACGGCGGGCGAGCCCTGCGGGGTGTCGAGGTAGGTCAGCACGAGGTAGCGGCCGGGGCCCTGGTCCAGCAGGTGGATCTGCGGCGTCGTGACCGTGGCGATCCCGGGATCCAGCATCGCGGCCAGACCGGCCGGCAGGGCGGCCCGCGCCCGGTCCGCGGTCTCACGGACCCGGTCGGGCGCGCCGGGGTCCCGGGCGATGTCGACCGAGCCGTAGGGATCGCGCGGCGGGGTGGCGACCACGGCGCCGTCCAGGCCGGCGTCCTGCACGGCCGTCGCGACCGCGCGGTCGGCCGCACGGTCGCCCACGGGTGCGACCGACGCGGTCAGGAGGGTGGTGACCGCGACGACCAGTCCCATCAGGACCAGGAGACGCACGTCGCTGCGCAGCCGCCCGGCGATCGTCGGCCCGTGCAGGCGTGGCCGCCGGATCATGCCGCGTCCCCTGGTGTCGGCCGCGCCGGGTCGGCCCGACGGACGTGCGCGACGGTGAGGGCGGTGGCGATCGCCAGGACGCCGACCGCCGCCGCGCCCACCAGCAGCAGCTCGGCCGGCCAGGGCCACACCTCGACGGCCGGCGGGACCGGCGCGCCGCCGAGTTCCGAGCGGATCAGCTCCGGGCTCAGCGCCCACGCCGTCACCCGACCGACCAGCGCGCCGACGAGCACCACCGGGAGGAGGAACACGGCGTTCTCGGTGACCAGCACGCGCCGGGCCTCACGCGAGGACAGTCCCAGTGCTCGCAGGCGGGACACCTCCGTCGTACGCCGGTGCCGATCGCTGGCCAGCAGCAGGCCGGCGCTGAGGAGCAGCAGCAGGGCCGCGGCGACGACGAGGGTCAGCAGTGCGGTCGGCAGGGCGATCCGCAGGGGCCCGGTGGCGAGCTGGGCGGCCAGCTCGCTGCGGGTGGTGACCTCGCCGATCCCGAGCTCCTCGGCCGCTCGCACCGTCCGCGGCGACGGATCGGCGATCCACCACGCGTCGATGCCGGGGTCGAGGTCACCCGCGTCGACGAGCGCGCGGCTCAGCAGGTCGACGTCGGCGAGCACCGCGAGCCGCCCGGGCGCGGACGGCACGTCGGGCACGACGGCCACCACCTCGAGCGGGATCCGCTTGGTGTCGATGCTCGCGGTCAACCGGCCCCCGACCGGGGCGCCCACGGCGTCGGCCAGGTCCTCGGAGACGGCCACCGGCACGGCGGCCGGTGCCGGGATGGCGGTCACGAGGAGCTCGTTGGTCGAGTAGCCGAAGTAGGCGAGGTTCGCCCGGGCCGTGGTCCGGACGATGGTGCTCGCGGCGACGGACCGGACCGCGACGTCCGCGTGGGACAGCAGCCCGCTGTCCTCGGGCCCCGCCGGGAGCACGGCCCACGTCGCTGTGTCGGCCGGGGACGCCCGGCCGGGGAGCCGGAGCGACACCGACACGGGCGCCGGCGTCGTCACGGGGATGCCGGGGCCGTCGAGCCCGAGGCGTACGCCGACCAGCTCCTGTCCCCGGGTGATCGCGCCGGTCCACGACACCCGGTGGGACCGCCCGTCCATGGGCACCGGGAGAGCGGCCACGGAGCTGCGGAGGCCGGCCGCGTCCTGGAGGACCGCCGTCACGGTGACCTGGAGGTCCGCTCGAGCGGGCGCTGTCGCCTCGACCTCGACGCCCGCGCCGTCCTTGCGCAGTGGAAGGCCGTGCACCGGCTCCGACGGGGCGATCTCGTCCCCGACCTGCCCCCAGGTGGTCCCGCCGCCGAGCCGCCCGGCCAGCAGCTGCTCGGCGTGCGTGGCGTCCACGCCCACCAGCACCGGAGGGTCACCGCCCTGGCCGACGAAGGTGCCGAGCGTCAGCGGGCGGTCGACGACCGGCGAGACGGTGCCGTCCAGCGCACCCCGCCGTACCGCGGCCTCGACCGCCGTCGTCGCGCGCTGGCCGGCGGTCGCGGCCGGGACGATGGACAGGTCGGTGCCCAGGAGCAGCGCCGCCTGGTCGTCCTGGGACTGCTCCCAGGTCGCCCGCAACCCGATCCCGAACGTCCCGGCTGCGACGGCCGCCGCGATGGCGACCATCGCCGTGCCCGAGTGCGGGCGTCGCGCGGCCTGCTGGGCCGCGAGCGGCACGACCAGGCCCCGCGAGCGGGTCGCGGCCCGGGCGGCGGCGCCGAGGGCGACCGGCACCAGGCGGGTCGCGAGCACGGTGACCGCGGCCAGGCAGAGCACCGGCGCGGCCGTCACGACGGCGTCGGCGTTCGTGGTCGGCTGCGACCGCACCTGCCACCAGCAGGCGACCGCCACGGCCACGAGCAGGGCGTCGAGCCCGCCCCTGACCGCCCGGCGCCGACTGAGCCGGTCCGTCGCGGTGCCCGTGTCGAGGGCAGTGACGACGAGGGTGCCGGCGAGCAGGATGCTGGTGACCAGCACGCCGGCGACCAGCGGGACCGTGACCACCGGGTGCTGGGCCAGCCCGGCCGCGCGCATGCCCGGCAGGTGCGTGAGCGCGGCGTGGGTGAGGGCCGCGGCAGGGACGGCCACCACCGCGGCAGCGGCCGAGAGCAGACCGGCCTCCGCGAGGGCGGCCGTGAGCTGCTGGCGTCGGCTCTGCCCCAGGGCCACGAGCAGGACGCGCTCGTCGTCTCGGCGTGACGCGACGAGCCAGCCGGCGAGGATCGCGGCCACGACGGCGAGAGCCGCGCCGAGCAGCACGACCACGAGCACGGTCGACCGGGTCGTGTCCTGCTGCGCATCGATCCTGGCGAGCGTGCTCGGCAGGTCCGACCCCACCCGCGTGATCCGCACCCGGTCCCCGACGCCGGCGGTCAGGAGGGTCGAGGCGCGACCGAGGCCCCCGACCGCGTCGTCCAGCCGGGAGCGGTCGGCCAGGGAGAGCGTCGGGCTCGCGGTGACCCGGAGGCCGGTGACGTAGGAGCCGCTGGCGCGGAACGCGTCGTCGCCGACCACGACCGGGCCGTACGCCTGGAGCCGGCGCGATCCGATGGGCCAGTCGGCGGAGTGTCCCTGCCCGTGCAGGGGATCGGTGCCCCACTGGCCGTCCAGGCGCGGCTGGAACGTGCCCACGACCACGACGGTGACCGGCTCGGCCGCGCTCGTCACGCCAGTCAGCCCGACCTCGTCGCCCAGCGAGAGGGTGTCGCCCACGCGCAGGCCGAGCTGCCGGGCGGCGCTGGCCGGCAGCACCGCCTCGGGTCGGGCGGGGCTCGAGCCACGGGGCCAGCGTCCGGAGACCAGCGTCGCTCGGGCGGCGAGGTCGTCGTCGGTGGCGAGGTGGGCGACCCGGTCGTGGCCGAGCTCTCGCATCGGGCCCACGGCGTCGGAGGTGACGGTGGGGCGCAGCGCGGCCAGGTCGTCGGTGACGATGCGCGTGGCCAGGGTCCGAGCGTCCTGGAGCTCGCTGCCGGGGAGGTCGACCAGGTAGGCGGTGACGTCGACGTCCGCGGGCTGCGTGCGCTCGACCTCGGCGTCGAAGGCCCGAGCCTGGGTCACGCTCACCAGCAGGATGCAGACCCCCACGAGGCACGCGGAGGCGGCGATCAGCCCGACGACGGCGGCGAGCATCCCTCCCTGGACGCGGGCACGCCGGAGGCCGAGGGTCAGCACGGGCCCGTCATCTCAGCCGTGGACCTGGCCGTCGGCGATCGTGAGGACGCGGTCGGCGAGCGCCATCATCGTCGGGTCGTGGGTGGCCACGACCGCCGTGATCTGCTCGGAGTCCACGATGGCCCGCAGCAGCGCCATCACGGCCACGCCGGTCTCGGCGTCGAGCTGGCCGGTCGGCGAGAGCTCGCGCGATCGCGACCCGCTGCTGCTGGCCGCCGGAGAGCTCGCCGGGCAGCTGCTGGGCGTGGTCGCGCAGCCCGACGAGGTCCAGCAGCAGCTCGACGCGCTGCTCGCGCTCGGCCACCGGCATCCGCCGCATCCGCAGGGGCACGCCGACGTTCTCGCTCGCCGTCAGTGCCGGGATCAGTCCGAACGTCTGGAACACGTAGGAGATGTGCTCGCGGCGCAGGCGGCTGAGCCCGGCGTCGTCCAAGGCCGTCAGGTCCGCGCCCACCACCTGCAGCGTCCCGCTGTCCGGCTGGTCCAGGCCGCCCAGCAGGTTGAGCAGCGTGGTCTTGCCCGAGCCAGACCGGCCCGCCACCGCGACCATCTCCCCGGGCCCCACGTCGAACGAGACCTCGCGCAGCGCGTGGATCGTGGTGGGTCCCGAGCCGTAGGTGCGGCTCAGCGACCGCGCCACGATCACGGGGTCGGCCACGGGATCCTGCCCGGGAGAGGTCACGCGCCCTCGCCCCGGTCGTCCGAGCGGATCTCCACGTGGTCGGCCGTCAGCGCCAGCCGGACCCGACGGGACAGGGCGAGGGCCTCGCGGAACTCCCGCGGCACCTGCACCCGACCGGCGCGGTCCATGACGGCGTACTCCTCGGCGGTGCCCGGGGCGTGCTCGGTCGCGCCCTCGCGCAGCGTCTCGCTGCTCGTCCTCCCGTCGCGGATCGCGATGCTGCGCGCCACCTGCCCGCTCACCCCGGTGTCGTGCGTGACGATCACGACCGTGGCCCCGAGCTCGCGGTTGGCGGTACGCAGGGCCGTGAAGACCTCCGCGGCCGTCTCGGTGTCCAGCTCGCCCGTCGGCTCGTCGGCGAGGAGCACGCGCGGCCGGTTCGCGAGGGCGACCGCGAGCGCGACCCGCTGCTGCTGGCCCCCCGACATCTGGTGGGGCCGGCGGTCGGCACAGTCGGCGACCCCGAGCGTCTCGAGGACGCTCTCGGCGCGGCCGCGCCGCTGCTTGCGGGGTACGCCGGCGATCGTCAGCGGCAGGTCGACCATCTGCCGCGCCGTCAGGTAGGGCACCAGGTTCTGCGTCGACTGCTGGCGCACGAACCCCACCACGTGCCGGCGGTAGCGGACCCGGTCGGAGCGGCTCATGTCCACCAGGTCCTGCCCAGCCACCCGGGCCCGGCCGGCCGTCGGTGCGTCGACGCCGGCGAGCACCTGCAGCAGCGTCGACTTCCCGGAGCCGGACGCCCCGACGAGCGCGACCATCTCGCCCTCGTGCACCAGCAGGTCGAGGCCCTGCAGCGCCTGCACCTCGACGCTCTCGGTCTGGTAGATCCGCACCAGGTTGTCGCACACGATCAGCGCGTCGTGCCCGAACTCCGCCTCTCGCGGCGCGGCCGCAGGCAACGCGAGCTCAGGTCCCATGCGTTCCTCCCCCGTCGACGACTGCGCGACGGACCGGGCGGTCCGCATCCTGGGTGTGCGCGCGGAACCGCTGGGACGTCGCTGGTTCGGACAGGTGGCCCGATCCGTTGACCTCCAGACAAGATATGCGCTACCGACGCAGGCGGTGGCCGATTACGTCCGGGCCGCACGCCCGGACCCGTCGGCACCGGATCAGCCCCGTGCTGGGCACGAACACACAGCGCTCTGGGACTCAGAGCTCCTTGCGGAAGTGCACGTCCGCGGCTCCCACCACGGGCACGTCCTCCCAGCGGAAGATCTCGCGGTACCCGTGGCGCTCGTAGAAGCCCGGGGCCTGGAACGTGAACGAAGTGACGAACACGTGGGTGCACCCGCGGGTCATGGCCTCGGCCTCGAACTCGGCGAGCAGCCTGCCGCCCAACCCCGCACCGCGCGTGTCCGCCCGCACCCACGTCATGCCGATCCCAGCCGCGACGCCCCACGTCCACCCGCTCATGCCGGCGGCGAGCTCGCCCGCGCCGTCTTGGATCCGCACGGTCAGCTCCCGGGCAGGCGCGGTGCCTCGCGTCGCCTCCGCGTTCACCACGTCGAGCTCGTCGGACAGCCGTTGGTCCAGCTGGGCGTCAGCCTCGCCCACGCTGCGACGGTATCGGGGGGCGTTGTCGCCAGAGCTGGTCGTGATGTCTTCCGCTGCCATGGGGCGGATCGTGCCACGCACACGGGGCGCAGCAGCCACCCCCAGCTCCGGGCGGCAGCTGGTCAACGAGGCGAGAACGCCCCGCCGCCGACCATCCCGACGAGAGGGCTGGTGTTCGTCGGGGCAGCCCACGGGATCGTCGTCTGCGAGGGCTTCGCGTCTCTTCTGCGAACTCGTTCGCGGAGCTGCACCCGAGGCGGCCAGAATCTGCACCCGTCACCCGTGCGACCGAGGAGGGACTGACCAGATGATCCCTGAGGACGCCGACGGCCTCCCCGTCGTCATCCGCGTCAGGGCAGCGGCTGGCGACGACACACAGTCGGGCGTCGGCACGTGAGGAGCTACCCGACATCGCACATCGAGATCCACCAGGTCAGGTCGGACTCCCGGCAGGCGCGCGCCGCCGTGCGGTCGTACCTGGTCGACGTCGCCGGCCGCTACTACGGCAGACCAGCCACCGAGAGCGAGGTGGCCGACGCGCTCGCCCTGCACCCGCTCGAGGGGCTCGAGCCGCCGGCCGGCATGTTCCTGGTGGCGATGGACCGACTCTCCGGGGAACTCGTCGGGTGCGTCGGCCTCGCCGTGGTCGAGCCAGCCGTGGGCGAGGTTCAGCGTCTTCACGTGGTGGCGTCCCACCGGCGTCGTGGACTGGGGCGCGCCCTGCTGCTCGCGGTCGAGTCGCTCGGCCGGGAGTGGAGGCTCGAGGAACTCCGCCTCGACACCCGCCACGACCTCGTGGAGTCCCAGGCCCTCTACCGGTCGATGGGCTTCTCGGAGTCCGAACCGCACTCCGCGGGCCCGTACGCCGAGGTGTGGTTCCGCAAGCGACTCACCTGACGCACGCTTCGAGGCCGGCCCACCATCCGCCGGGCCAGCCTCGATGATTCAGCGAGGACTTCGCGTTGAGGGTACGAAGACCTCTGTGTGGGATCTGCGCGATTTCGAATCGCAGGTCAGAGGGGGTATACGTGGCCGGCGACCGCCCCTCCCGTTGACCTGGCACCGCTCAAGCGGCACCACCCCCTGATGCGAGCTGATCTTCCCCATGGCGCGTTGCCGCTGCGGAGAAAGCCGCCCGGCGAGAGCGATCTCCGCAGCGGCCGGCTTCGCCAGCTTGGTGTGACGTTCAGTCGCCGGCGTTGCTCGACATCCCTCCGCCTGACTCTCGAGGCAAGAAGGCGTTGAGCGCCTTCACCACCAGTTCCGGCCGCTCCAGGGTTGGCATGTGCGGCGTCCCGGGCATCTCTGCGTATTGCGCTCCCGCGATGTCGGCCGCGATACCGGACATCACTTGCGGGGTGGTCGACGCGTCGCTCTCACCCGCCAAGACGAGGGTGGGGGCACCGAACCCGCGGTTGCGCCCCTTGACGTCGATGGTCTTGAACGCTCGCCAGGCCGCAGCCGCATGCTCCGGATCGTGGCGTAGCACTGCGTCGCGGGCGTATCGGACGCCCCAGCCGTTGACCGCGAGGGCATCTGCGGTGAACCAGCGCACCAGCGAAGGTGCCACCTGTGCCGCCATCCCCTGGTCCTCGATCGAGCGGGCTCGGCCCTCGAACGCCTCGAAGGCGACATTGGTGGTGGCCATGAGGGTCATGGAGGCGAACCGATCCCGGTCGATCGTGGCGGCGGTCTGAACGATGCCGCCACCGTAGGAGAGGCCGACGAGGTGCGCGCGGTCCAGGCCCAGCGCGTTCATCACGTCGAACAGATCGATGGCAAGATCCGTCATCGACGAGGGGGGAGCGGCCTCAGCAGCCGAGCCGTGCCCTCGGAGGTCGTAGGCATAGACGGTGCGCCCGACTGCGAGGTCCGCGAGCACGGGCTCCCACATGCGCCAGTCGAGCCCGAGGGCGTGGACCAGCACGACCGGGGGGCCAGAGGTTCCAGCGTGCGCCACGGTCGTGACGTGGTCGCTGAGCAGAACCTGTCGTAGCGCCGGCGGAACATCGGCTCCGGCCTCGCGAAGGACGCGATCGATGACGGCGAGCGCGTTGAGTGCTCGCGGAAAGCCTGCGTAGACCGACACATGTTCGGCGACGGCCCGCAGCTCGGTCGCGGTGATGCCCTGCCCCAGAGCCGCACCGACGTGCATGGCGAGCTGCGCCCCGGTGTCGCCAAGGGCGGCAAGGACCGCGACCGTGGCGAGCTCTCGTTGCGCCATGGTCAGGTCGGACCCCGACAGTGGTCCTGCAAAGGCACCGCCGAGAAGCCACTCGCCCATCTGGGGCGATGACGAGCGGACGACGGCGAGCGCCTGGTCAGGGTCGCGATGCATCAGGCGGGCGAACTGAGCGGCTCCGCGGGGTCCGCGAGAGGTGGCGTGCCTCTGATGGTGCCCGAGCAGGTCGGCAGAGCGGCCGACCGTCATCGACTCATCGGGTGTGGAAAGAAACTGGTCGTTGTCCATGAGTGCTCTTCCTGAGGGCTGGTGGTGCGGCGGGAAGTGGGACGAGAGACTCGGTTCGGTCTCCCGGGTCGGCGGATTCACAGGGAGCGGCGGGGGTAGCTGAGGGCGGCGACGAAGCAGACGGCGAGTGCGATCGCCATGCCGTAGAAGACGGCTTGACTCGCCGTGGCGAAGTCACGGGCGACCGCCGCATGGAGATGCTCGGCGAGCGTCGGCGACAGGATGCTGGAGCTGTCCACACCGCCACGGGCGGCGTCGTGCGCAACGGCGGCGGCCTGCCCCCGCGGCACACCGAAGTCGATCAGGGAGCCGGTCAGACGCTCGGTGAGCACGGTGGTGAGCACGGTGCCGAGGACTGCGAGGCCGAGGCTGGCGGCATAGTTACGGACGGTCTGGGTGATGCCGGTGACCTCACCGTACGACGCATCGATCGAGCGGTTGACGGCGTCGGTGCTGGCCGGGCCGAGGAGCAGGCCGATGCCCGCGCCGGCCATCATGATGAACGGCCACTGAGCGCCGAGGGAGTACTCGTGCAGCCTCGAGGCCCACAGCGCGAACCCAGCGGCGGCGAGGGCACTGCCGAGGATCATCGGACGCCGGGCGCCGTCCCTGTCGAGCATCCGGCCGCCGACCTGCGCGGCGGGAGCGAAGCCGCAGAAGAGCACGAGGAGGTAGAGACCGGCCTGGTTCGCGTCGTACCCCAGGGAGGCTTGCGCGTAGAGGCTGGCGAAGAAGAACACGGGGACGAACGCGACCATGGCGAGGAACAGGACGATGTTGTCGATGACGAACTCGCGGTCGGTGAAGATCCGCACCTGGATGAGCGGCGACGCCGTCCGCAGCTCGACCACCGCGAACACGAGGAGCACGACGACGCCGCCCAGGATGCAGCCCCAGGTGGCCAGGCTCGTCCAGCCCCACGTCTGAGCCTCCTGGAAGCCGATCACGGACATCCCCATGCCGACGGCGACGAGGGCGGCTCCACGTCCGTCGATCCGCTCTGGGCGGCGGGTGCTGGGGATCTGAGCACACGCCGTGATGATCAGCGCGAGAACCGCGATCGGCACGTTGATCCAGAAGATCCCCCGCCAGGTCCACTGGGTCAGGAAGCCGCCGGCGATCGGACCGACCGAGGTGAGGGCGCCGCTGACCCCGAAGAAGACGGCCAGCGCACGTCCGCGCTCCGTCACGGGGAAAGCGGCCACGACGACAGCGAGAGCCGCGGGGATCATGACAGCGCCTGAGAAGCCCTGCAGCAACCGGAAGGTGATGATCCACACCCCGGCCATCGAGCCGTGCGGCGTGGCTCCGCACAGGGCCGAGGTGACCGCGAAGCCGGTGATCCCGAGGACGACCATCCGGCGCGGTCCCATCACGTCGGCCATGCGGCCGCCGAGCGCGAACGTCGCGGCGAGCGCCAGCAGGTAGGCGTTGACGACCCACTGCGAGCCGGTCCGACTGAGGTCGAGCTGGTCTTGGATGGCCGGCGACGCGATGGCGACGATCGTCTGGTCGATGAAGGTCATCGACACGGCGAACAGCATGGCAACCAGGGCGAGATGCTTCCTGCGCCCACCGGAGGCGGTGGTGACGAGTTCGACCGACCCGGTGGTCACGGTCGGGGTGTGGACGGGATTCGGCGTCTTCATGCCGCGTGCTCCTTGCTCCTCGATGGCGATGGTGGCGGACTTCCTGGTGTCGCGGTTGAGCTGGTCGCGCGTCGGTCAGGGGCCCGGGATGGACGCGGTGGGGTCACTCATCGGCAGAGCGAAGGGGCCGCGGGTGGGATGGAAGGCGATGACCTGGTAGGTGGCCAGCCCCTGGCGCACGAACGGGTCGGCCGCGATGACCGAGGTCAGCCGTGCGCGGCTATCGAAGCGAGCGAGGATGACGCCTCCGACGCGGGGCGCGCGGGGCCCGGAAGCGAGGAACTCGCCGGTGGCGAAGTGCTCGTCGAGAAATCGGCGGTGGGCAGGCATCGCGGCGTCCACCGCGCGCAGCGGTGCGGTGTAGCTCACGATCAGCACGTAGGACGACACGCGGTCCCCACCTGGGTCACGCGGCGTTTGCGTGGAGGTCATGCAGCAAGCCTGAGACCAACCAGCCATTGAGTCCAAGTCTTGTTCGTGCTGACATTGATAGGCTCTACTTATGGTCGACTCTCGACAGCTGCGGTACTTCCTCGCCGTCGCCCGGCGTCTGCACTTCACCCGCGCCGCGGAGGACCTGCACATCGCTCAACCCGCATTGAGTCAGGCCATCCTCCAACTCGAGCGGGAGCTGGGGGTCAAGCTGTTCGAGCGGCACAGTCGAGGGGTGTCCCTCACCACGCCCGGACAGGTGCTCGAGCGCGGGGCGGAGCGGACCCTCCGCGAGCTCGAGGTCGCAGTCGACGAGGTCCGCAGCTACGTCGGTCAGGTCACCGGACGGGTGCGGCTGGGGGCGTGGCAGTCGATGGAGGTTCGGCTCCCCGAGTTGTTGGCCGCCTTCAGGAGCGCATACCCGGCCGTCGACGTCGCCATCAACGAGATCGTCTCCGACGGCATGCTCGAGTCGGTACGCACCGGCACCCTCGACCTGGCGATGGTCGTCCAACGGGCCCACGTCAACATGTCCGGACTCGACCACGAACCCTTCATCACCGAGCCGTACGAGCTCGCCGTCTCCAGCAGCCACAGCCTGGCGCAGCGCAGGCATGTCCGCCTCAGTGAGCTGGCCGAGGAGCCCTTCGTCCTGCACCGTCCAGGATCCGCGGTCCGCGACCAGATCCTCCAAGCCTGCGCCGAAGCTGGCTTCGCGCCGCGCATCGCGCTCGAGACCGGCGAGATGAGCGCCGCGAGAGCATTCGTCGCCGCCGGGCTCGGGGTGACCATCCTTCCCCGATCGTCTCTCCTCAGCCCTGGGCCGCCGGTACACCTCGTCCAGCTCAAGCCGTTGCTGCAACGCACCTCGATCGTGGCCTGGCCCAGCAAGGGGCACGCTTCGGCAGCGGCCCGCAGCTTCCTGGACTTCACGCTCGCCCACAAGCACCTGCTCGCCTGACGCCTGTCGGGTCGGCGCCTGCTCAGCACCTGGTGGTGCAACCGTTCCGGCGACGCCCCCACGTGGTCGTCGCGGCTTGCCCGACGCGCACGAGTCCTACAGGCTGCCCTCATGACCACGGCGCCCGACCCTCGCGTCGTCCGCGCGCCGCCCGCTGCGAGCGGGGGTTCGCGCGTGCAGTGGAGCCAGATCCCCGACGTCGTTCGCGCCGCCATCGAAAGTCAGTTCGGGTCGACGGTGATCTCAGCACAGAGCCAGCCGGGTGGATTCTCGCCAGGCAGCGCAGACCGCGTCGTGCTCGCCGACGGGCGACGCGCCTTCGTCAAGGCCGTGGGCGCGGAGGTGAACCCGGACACCCCCGCGATCCACAGACGTGAGATCGCCGTGACCACGTCGCTGCCCGACGCCGGGTTCGCCCCGCGCCTGCTCGGGGCATACGACGACGGCCAGTGGGTCGCGCTCGCCTTCGAGGACGTCGACGGCCGCTCGCCGCAGATGCCGTGGAGGACCGAGGATCTGACCCGCTGCCTCATCGCGCTCGGCGAGATGGCCGTGCTGCTCTCCCCATCACCGCTGCCCGACCTGCCGCGCCTCGTCGACGCCGTGGCCGACGACTTCACTCGCTGGGACGCTCTCGCCGCCGATGTGCCGACCGACCTCGATCCCTGGGCGGTCGACCGGCTGCCCGAGCTGGCCGACCTCGGCCGCAACAGCCTCGAGGCGATGGACGGTGTCGCACTGGTGCACGGCGACATCCGTGCCGACAACCTGCTGCTCACCGACGAGGGCGTCGTCGTCGTGGACTGGCCGTGGGCGTCGCTCGGTGCGCCATGGGTCGACAGCCTCACCCTGGTGCTCAACGCGGCGGTCTTCGGCGAACACGATCCCGAGGCACAGCTGAACAGCTCGCCCGGACTCGTCGCCGCTGATCCGGACGCGATGACGGCGACCGTGGCCGGCCTGGCCGGCTACTTCTCCTGGCAGGGCCGTCAGCCCGCGCGACCGGAGATGCCGACCATCCGACGGTTCCAGCTCGCTCAAGCCGACGCCTGCCTTCGATGGCTGCGGGTCCGGCTCGACGGCGCTTCCTGGTAGTCCTCACGGCCTTGGCGCATCACCAGAGATCAGCACGATTCGGTTCTGTACCTACTAGTATGTACAGTAGCGGCATGAGCACCCGAGACGACCTGATCGAGGCGACCCGAGAGCTGCTGTGGGAGCGGGGCTACGCCTCGACGAGTCCCCGAGCGATCCTCGAGGCCGCCGGCGCCGGCCAGGGGAGCATGTACCACCACTTCCGCGGGAAGGAGGCGCTGGCGCAGGCGGCCATCGAGCGGAACGCCGCGGAGATGCGGAGCCAGGTCGCAGCCGACCTGTCCTCGGGCACGGGCGCGGTCGAGCACATCCGGGCGTACCTGAGCCGGGAGCGCGAGGTGCTCAAGGGCTGTCGGTTCGGCAGGCTCGCGCAGGACTCCGACGTGATCGACTCACCGGCACTGCAACGCTCAGTCAACGAGATGTTCGCGTGGATTCGCGCGCAGCTGGCGGCGGTGATCTCGGCCGGGGTCGACGCGGGCGAGCTCCGGCATGACCTGGATGCGACCGCGACGGCGGCGGCCATCGCGGCAACGCTGCAAGGCGCCTACGTCCTGACGCGTGCCGCCCAGGACGTCGCCGTCTTCGACGAGGCCATCGAGGGTGTCCTGGCACTGCTGACGGCGGCGCGCGCGTGAGCGTCCTCGCCGCTCCGCCGTACGCGTCCACTCGGGTCACGACGGAATGGTCGCCGCGCGGATGGGCCATCTATCTCGGATGGATCGCCATCGTGCTCGACGGCAGCGCACTGAACCTCGCTCTTCCCACCATCGCGCGGCAGCTGGACGTACCGACCGGCGAGATGTCGTGGGTGGTGGACGCGTACACGCTCCCGCTGGCCTCCCTGCTCCTGCTGGGAGGAAGCCTGGGCGACCGAGTCGGAGCCGAGAAGCTGTTCCGCATCGGCGCCGTCGGCTTCGCCGCCGCCTCCGTTGCGTGTGCACTCAGCCCTTCACTCGGACTCCTGATCGCGAGCCGCTGCGCCCAAGGCGTGTGCGCCGCATTGCTGCTGCCGATGGTGCTGGCCCTGGTCGGTAAGAGCTTCACCGATCCTCAGCACCGCTCCGGCGCGGTGAACCTGCTGACCCTCTTCGGCGGGGCGGCGATGGCGGCGGGCCCGCTGTTCGGAGGCCTCCTGACCGACTCGATCGGATGGCGTGGCGTCTTCTGGCTGACGGCACCGATCGCGATCGCTGGGGCGTGGCTGGTGGGCTCGGCCGGCAGCCCGGAAGCGACACAGGTGAAGCAACGTGTCGATGTGGCGGGCCAGATCGCGGGCACAACCGGCCTGGTCGCGCTCGTGTCCGGCCTCATCGAGACCGGGAACGGCACCGCTTCTCCGCTCGCTTGGGTACTGCTCGGTGCGGGCCTCGGCCTGCTCGCAACCTTCGTCTCGCTCGAGCGCAGGTCCGACGCGCCGATGATGCCGTTGCAGGTCTTTCGCAGCCCCGGATTCTCCGCCGCGGTCGCTGGTGGGTTCGCCTTCCAGTTCGGTGCCTATGGGCTCCAGTTCTTCTTGGCCGTCCACCTCCAGACCGCCTGGGGCGTCTCCGCCTCTGCCGGGGGGCTGCTGCTCGCCTCCTTCGCGATCGGAACCGTGCTGGCCAGCGTGGTGGTGAACCCACACCTGATGCGAAGCGGGACCCGCTCGATGATCCTCGTCGGAACTGCTGTGGCGGCAACCGGAATGCTCGCTCTGCTGGGTGCAACCGGAGTGGAGCGCGCGTGGCTGCTGGTATCGGCCGAGTTCATCATCGGCGTGGGGACCGGCATCTACTCCACGGCCCTGAACAAGACCGCGAGCACCGCCCTCGGCGCGAAGGACGCGGGTCTGGCCTCGGGCATCTACAACACCGCCCGGCAGGTCGGTCAGAGCGTGGGGATCGCGGTTCTCGGTGCCCTCGCGGGCGCCCGCGGGATCCGCGAAGCGTTCCCAGTCGCGATCGTCCTGGTCATCTGCTGCACCGCGGGGATCGCCGCTGTCGAGTTGTTCCGACGCCCGACTGCACAGCGCTGAGGGGCCCGACTCGTCGACGGTCGTCTCCCCCGGAACGGACCCGCTGCCGTTGCGCTCACTTGCCGCACAGCTCGATCTCCGCGCTCGCTGCGGTGCTCCCGACTGGCTGCCGCCGCGTGGTGTCAGGTGGAGCAACCGCTGCCCGGATGACTCCGCTCGCGCCCGGTGTCGAGCTCGATCTTCGACCGCATGGCTTCCTCGACGGTGAACCCGTGATGCTCCGCGACCACCATCGCTGCGAAGACGACGTCCGCCAGCTCGTGCATGATCTTCGCCGGCTCGGGAGTGTCGCGGCGGCATTCTGCGGCGAGCTCGTGGGCTTCCTCGACGACCTTGCGGGCGCTCGCCCCAGCCGGCATCGCGAGCCCCCGGGCAGCGAGGTACTCGCGCAGAAGCCTATGGGGCGAGAAGGCTGCGCTCACGCTCGGAGCGGGGAAGCTGTCCGCCAACGGTGCCCCGTCACCGGCGACCGGGTCGCGCGCACTCACCACGCCCTGCCCTCCGGGAGGCTCCCCCGCAGCGGGTCTGAGAGGTGCAGGACGTCGTACCGGTCGCCAGGCTCTTCGTGCGGCGGTTCGCCCTTCCAGAGGGCGAAGCGCACCTGCTGCCAGGTGAACGGGTCGATCCCGACAGAGACGGCGTTGAGGTCAGGCTGGTCGGCGAGGGCGTTCGCCTCGTCGATCAGCCGGCACGCGACCTCGTCGAGCGCCTCCGCGGGATCGATGGCCGCGATGTCCCGGGTGGCTGCGATCGGCAGCCGGGAGGGCACTGGCCCGTTGAAGGCGCCGACGGTCTGCCAGGTCCGCACGACCGGGCGTCCGAAGTCGGCGCGGATCCCTTCGAAGGGTGGACCGAAGAGGAACTGGTTCATCCCGCCCGATCGGGCCCACGAGTAGAACGGCGCGTACTGGTTGACCGGCGAACCGTGCCGGCCTCGTTCACGGATGAGGTAGGCCTTGAAGCCGAGGTCCGGGAACTCGTCGGTCTTCGACCCGCGGGTGGCGACGCGGCGGCGGATGATGCCCATGTCGTAGTCGGCGGGCAGGGTGATCTCGTACTGCATGAGCTGCATGACCGCTCCTGGTGTCGTGGTGGCGAGGGCGTTTGGAGGCGCCGGGAAGGGGCAGAACTCGAGCAGCGGTGCCTTGTCAGGAGGACGTCGGCTCGCGATCCCAGGGGGTCACCGCGCAGAAGACGTTGCCCTCGGGGTCGGCGTAGACCCGCCAGCGGCCGGCGGGGTCGGCCCACCGCGGCTCGGCGCCCAGCGCAGCCAGGCGGTCCAGGTCGTCAGGGCCGTCGAGAACCACGTCGAGGTGGACTCGACCGCCCGGGGGCGCGAGGTCCTCGGCAGGGCTCACCCACACGTGCAGGGAGTCACGGCGCCCGAGCAGGACCGCCTCGGTCGCGCCGAGTCTGCCCTGCTCGATCGCCGCTGCGTCGGAGGGGTCGACGGGAAGCTCGAGCACGTCGGACCAGAAGCGCGAGAGCTCGGCCGGCAGTCGGCTGTGGATGGTGATCGCCTCAAGACGTGGCATGGGGAGCTCTCATATCGACTAGTGGATCTGGGTGGTGTGGGCATGGAGAGTTTCGACGACGGCTCCGGCGTTCCCGCCCGGCGCCGCCCCCAGAAGGTCTGGTCACAGGCTGGTAGGTTGCCGAGGCCGACGATCCGGCCGCTACGGGTCCAGCCGCGAAGCTGCGGCTGGGCGGCCGTCAGGCTCTGGTCCGCGTTCCGGGGCCGAGCCGCCGGGCGCATCGCCTGGGGAAGGCCACGCATCTCCGCCAGGTCCGCGGGGGGGCCACAACGCTTCTGCCCGATCGCGGTCGAGCGCAGGGCGGGCAGGCAGCGCGAGCAGCGGGGTGCGGCTCAGCCGGGGGGCCGGCGCGGGTCGCACCTTTCCGTCGACCTCGATCAGTCCTAAGCGGGCTCGAATGTGCGGATCAGTGGTGACCTCGCCCAACGTGTTCACCGGCGTCACGCAGGCGTCGACCGCCTCGAAGGACTTCGCCCAGTCGGCTTGGTCGCGTTCGGCGAAGCGGGCGGCGATGGTCTGCTTGTCGGCGGCCCACGCGGACCTGTCCCACTGCCGTTTCGCCATCTCCGGATCGAGCTCGAGCGTTTCGAGAAGGCGTGCGTAGAACTGGGGCTCGATGCTGCCGACGGCGAGGTATCGGCCGTCGCGAGCTTCGTAGACGTCGTAGAACGGGGAGCCGGTGTCGATGTCATTGGTGCCTGGCTCGTCACACCAGCGTCCTGCGGCACGACGCTTCCAGACCCCGGTCATCAGCAGGCTGGACCCGTCGATCATCGCGGCGTCGACGACCTGTCCCAGTCCGGATCGCTGCCGTTCCACAACGGCCAGGAGCAGACCGAAGGCGAGCAGGAGACCGCCGCCGCCGTAGTCGCCGATCAGGTTCAGTGGCGGGACCGGGCGTTCGCCGCTCCTGGCGATGGAGCCCAGGACCCCGTTGGCCGCGAGGTAGTTGATGTCGTGCCCGGCCTCGTGGGCGCGTGGACCGTCTTGTCCCCAGCCGGTCATCCGCCCGTACACCAGCCGGGGATTGCGGGGGCGGAGCACCTCGGGCCCGAGCCCGAGCCGCTCCATCACCCCTGGCCGGAAGCCCTCGATGAGGACGTCGGCGCGGTCGGCCAGCCGGAGCGCCACTTCACGGTCCCTAAGGTCCTTGAGGTCGAGGGCGAGCGTCGCCCGGTCGCTCTGCGGGCTGGCCGGGGGGCGGTCGATGCGGATCACCTCGGCGCCGGCCTCCTCCAGCAGCGAGGCGGCGAACGGGGCCGCCCCGAGCCCGGCGAACTCCAGTACCCTCAGGCCGTGAAGTGCCGTGGTCACGCCATCGCCGCCTCGTCGCTGCTGGGTTCGGTGCCGCGCTCGGCGACGATCACTGGAGCGGAGGTCGTCGCGAACAGCGACCTGGTGTACGTCTCGGGCAGTCGGGCGACGAGAACGACGGTGACCACCAGGGCGATCCCCATCAGGTAGTAGGCGGCCACCATCGGGTTGCCGGTGTGCTCGACCAGGGCGGTCGCGATCAGCGGGGCACTGCCGGCGATCGGACCGACGCCGAGCCCGTACCCGATCGCGGCTCCGGTCGAGCGGTTGTGGGGCGGGAAGAGCTCGACGAGCGTGATCGAGCCCATCACGTTCAGGGCGGCCTGGGGAATGGCGAAGATCGCCAGGCCGAGCAGCGCGGCACCGGTGTGGCCGGACGTCACGAGCTTGAAGATCGGCACCGCCAGCACCAGGTGACCGACGCAGCCGGCGAGGTACACCGGCCGGCGTCCGATGTTGTCGGAGATCCGACCGGCGACCGGGCAGAGGGCCGCGTAGATCACCAGCGCGGCGGCACTGACCGCGAGGATGGTCGGCCGGGTGAGGGCACCCGCCAGGGACAACGCGTTCACGAAGTAGGTGGCGAAGTAGTATAGGCCGACGCCCATGATGCTGGAGCAGAAGAAGGCGAGCACCATGTTGGCCTTCTGGGTCTTGAAGGCGCTCGCGATGGGGGTGCTGTGCTGGGACTCGGTCTTCGCCATCTCCCGGAAGACGGGGGTCTCGTTGAGCTTCAGACGCATGTACAGCCCGACCACGCCCAGCGGTGCCGCGAGAAGGAACGGAACGCGCCAGCCCCAGCTCTGCATGGCCTCGCTACCGAACAGCTCCTCCAGACCGAGCACCAGGAGGTTGCCGCTGATGATGGCGAGAGCAGCCGACACCGACACCAGGCTGACCCAGGTCGCGCGCCGTTTGGCGGGCGCGTACTCGGCGAGGAAGGCCGACGCACTGGTCCACTCCCCGCCGGCGGACAGGCCCTGAACGCCGCGCAGGAGCACCAGCAGGATCGGCGCCCAGACCCCGATCGCGGCGTAGGAGGGCAGGATGCCGATGCAGGTGGTCGCCAGGCTGATGCCGGTGACCGCGATCGCCAGCGCGGCGCGGCGTCCGTAGCGGTCACCGATGGCACCGAGGATGGCACCGCCGATCGGGCGGAAGAAGAACGCGATCCCGAACACGCCCAGAGAGGACAAGAGCGAGACAGCGGGGTCGTGCGAAGGGAAGAACGCCAAGCCGAGAGTGACTGCGACGGAGCCGTAGACGGCGAAGTCGAACCACTCGGTGAAGTTGCCGATGACGGTAGCGGCCAGGATGCTGCGCGGCATCGTGACCTGGCCCGCGCGCGTGGTGCGTGTGGTCGCCATCGGGGTCACTCCTGTCCGTCCACCTGAGGGGCGAAGGTCGCCGGGACCACCCGGCTACCAACGCGGCGGGCAACTGGTTTCGGGGAACGCGCCGAGCCGTAGGCCGCGACGGCCAGGTGCACGACGGCCCCGGCGGCCACCGCGCCGGTCATGACGACGACGACGAGGAATGCGGTCGCGGCAGTGGTGATTGTGGACAGGTCGTTCATGGTTCATCTCCTCGGTGCGGACCGGGACTCCCCCTGTCCTCCGGTCAGTGAATCTGATCTTGTATCAAAGATCAGTTATCTGAAGGTAGTGGACGAACGGGGCGGGGGCAAGAGGTAGCCGTGACCATTGCCCCTCCTTCGCCAGTCGACGACCGGCGGATGGAGTGACCGGCTCCAGGACGTGAAGGTGTCCCGTCGGTGGGGACGCGAGCGCTACCTGGGCATCACCGGGGCAGCCATGTCACCGCACACCGCGGCGGGAACCTCAGCGCCGGAGCGGGACCCTCGACTAGCCCAGGGGCTCAGCGCCAGATGGGAACGGGGAGCCCGGGATGGGGTGCTGGGAGTGCGACCACGGTTCCGCCCTTGGCGATGGTGACCACGAGCGTGCTGAGGTTCGGTCCCGCGAAGCAGACGCTGGTCACCAGCACGCCGCGGCCGAACACGATGCGCTCGATTTGTCGCCCGCTGCTGTCGAAGACCGTGAGGTCATCGCCCGTCGCCCCCGCAACCCACAGCCAGCCCTTGCTGTCCAAGGCGATGCCGTCGGGGCGACCGTGGGACGGGGTCGCGGTCCAGCCGTCACGCTCCAGCCGGCCATCGACGAGGCGGTGCCTGGTGACCACGCCAGCAGCTGTCTCGGCCAGGTACACCGACGAGGGGTCTTCACCGAACGCGATCCCGTTGGGGAACTGGTAGCCGTCGCCGAGGGTTCGGAACTCCCGGCTGCGGAGGTCGAACGTGCGCACCGCGCCCGGAGCTGCCGGGCCAACGATGTTGTGATCGGCGGGATCGGTGAACCACAAGGTGCCGTCTGGTCCCCAGACACAGTCGCTGGGATAGTTGAGCTCCGGGGTCGCGAAGGCTGAGAGGACGCCGTACTGGTGGGTCTGGATGGAGGGAACTGCCCGCATCGTCGACCGAGACGGCATGGCGGAGCCTCCGTTCTGGGTGACCAGCACCAGACCGTCCGGGCCGAGCGCCAGGCCGTTCGGCCCTCCACCGGCCTCGAACTCCACCCTGGGCGAGGATCCGTCCAGCGGGAGGCGGACTGCGGTGCCGCGGGAGACGCTGGCGACCAGCACATGTCGGTCGTCGAGGACCATGGGGCCTTCGGTGAACCCGATGCCTGAGGCCAGCACGGTCGCGGACTTGGGCAGGGCCAGGTGGGCTTCGGTGGTGCTGCTCATGGCGAGGCCGTCCCCTCGAGGGCGCGGGCGAGCTCGATCTGGGCCTCGTGCACGAGCATCGGGCGGGGAATCTTGCCCGAGGGCAGCTTCGGCAGGTCGGCGTCGCGGCGATAGATGAAGTGGCGGGGGACCTTGTACGAGGCAGCGCGACCGCGCAGGTGGTTGACGATGAACTCCGGGGTGGTGACGGCGGGGTCTGCCTCGATGAAGGCCACCACTCGCTCACCGTCGGCCGGGTCGGGGATGGCGCACACGTGGGCCTGGGCGATGCCCGGGACCTCGTCGAGGAGGGCCTCGACTTCCTGAGGGGCCACGTTGATGCCGCCGGGCTTCATGGTGTCCACGGCGCGGGAGTGGTAGACGAGTCGGCCGGTCTCGTCGACGCATGCCTGGTCGCCGGTGCGGAAGAAGCCGTCGTCGGTGAAGGATGCGCGGGTTCTGTCGTCGTCGCCGAAGTAGCCGGTGGTGATGCGGCCGCGTAGTTGCAGGTCACCTACCTGTCCCGGGGGCAGCGCGACGCCGGTGGCAGGGTCGACGATGCGCAGCTCGTTGCCGGGCAACGCGAAGCCCTGGCTTGTCAGCACGATCTCCCGGGGGTCGTCGTGGCGGGTCAACGCGAAGAGCCCATAGGTCTCGGTCATCCCGTAGACGCTGCAGCCGTGGGTGACGCCGAGCTCGTCGATCGCGAGTCGGCGGTCCTCGACGGAGAACCCGATCATGCCCTTGCACAACGCGATGCGGGCCTTGTCGAAGTCGGGAGCGGCCAGGAGCTTGCGCGTGAGGTTGCCGAACCCGTAGTAGACCGTGCACCGCTGTTCCTCGAGCAGCCTGACCGCCTCGGTGGCATCGAAGGCCTCCTGGAGCACGATGCGAGCGCCGTGGGTCAGCGCCCCGAACAGGCCCTGCATGGCCGAGACCCCGTAGAAGAGGGGGGTCGCGATCCAGGCACGGTCCTCGCTGGTGATGCCTTGGCGGTCACCGATCCACCAGGCGTTCTCGATGAGGTGGCCTTGGTGAAGCTTGACGGCTTTCGGCTTCGAGGTGCTCCCCGAGGTGAAGAGCAGGTACATCAGGTCATCGGGCCGGTTGAGCGCCTCGCGGGCGGCGAGGTCCTCGTCGGTGACCGAGGCTCCGGCTGCCAGGAACGCGTGCAGCGGGGTGGCCCCAGGGAGTCCGCCGTCGAGGGAGATCACGTCCCGCACCGCGGGCAGCTGTGCAGCGTGCAGCCGCTGCCGGGGCGTCGCGGGTCGTTCGGCGAGCTCCGGGAGGACCTGTCCCCAGGCGGCGCGGAAGTCCTGCTTGCGCAGCGTGTCGATCGTGAACAGCAGCACTGAGGGTGCGTGCCCGGCGGTGTACTGCAGTTCCGCCGCCGTGTGCCAGGTGTTGAGCGGGGCGAGGAACGCACCGACGCGTGCTGCCGCGAAGGCGAGGGTCACGAAGTTTGGGTGGTTGCCGGACAGGATGGACACAGCCTCGCCGCGCTGCACACCGGCCGCCATGAGCGCCTTCGCCCAGGTGGCCAGGTCGGCGTCGAGCTCGGCGAACGTGCGGTGCCTGCCCTCGAAGGTCTCAGCGACCCGGTCGGGGTGGGTGTGCGCGAGCTGGCGGATCAGCGCGCTGGCGGTCCGAGCCCCAGGCTTGTCCTGGGCCGTCGCCAGCTCGAGGTCGAGGGAGGGGGCGGTCATGAAGCGGTCCCTTCTGCCATCTCAGGCTGTCCAATTGTGCGCCCGCCGCAGACCGCGATGACCTGTCCTGTCACGAAGGACCGTGGGTGGGCTAGTTCAGTGGTCAGACGCGCCACGTCATCGGGACTCCCGGCCCGGCGCAGCGGTGTGGCGTCGACGGAGCGACGCACCACCTTCGCCGGCAGGCTGGCCGACATGGGGGTGTGCACGTAGCCGGGGGCGATCGCGTTCACGCGGATGCCGGCGGGTCCGAGCTCGAGCGCGAGGGAGCGGGTAGCACCGACCAGCGCCCCCTTGGTCATGGAGTACGACCCGGACCCGAAGATGCCGAGCCAGGCTCGGGATGCGATGTTGATGATGCTGCCACCGCCAGTGGCCGTCATCGGGCCGATGACGTGACGGGCGAGCGAGAGCGGGCCGAGAAGATTGACGGCCAAGGTAGGAAGCAGCGTCTGATCTGTCACGTCGCCGATCCGTGCGTCGCGCAGGATCCCGGCGCAGTTCACGAGCACGTCGATGCGTCCGTGACGCTCCAGCACGGCGGCGACCAGGTCGGCACGCGAGTCAGGGTCGGCAACGTCCAGGCGCCATGCGTCCGCGCGTCCGCCGTTGCTGGTGATGCTGAACTGTGTGGCTTCGGCACCGTCGAGGCCCAGGTCGGCGGCCACCACCAGGTGGCCGGCTTCGGCGAGCCGGGTGGCGATGGCGGCGCCGATGGCTCCCCCGGCGCCGGTGACGACGGCAACGCGTCCGGCGGGGGCGCTCACGGTCGGATCCGTCCGCAGTCGAGGCCGTCCGCGAGGTAGATCTCCTGGCCGGTCACTGTGGGCATGGACATGAGGGCGGTGGCCTGCGTGGCGACGGAGGCCACGACGCCGGGCATCTGTTGATCGACCATCAACGTGTTGACGCGGATGTGCTGGCGTCTGAGCTCGATGGCCAGGGTCCGGGCCAGGCTGAGGACGCCTCCACAGAAGGCGCTGGTCACTGAGTAGCCGGGCTCGCCGAGCGTGGCTGCGGCGGGCAGGACGATCGTGATGCTTCCGCTGTCTTGCTCGGCTTCGTCCTGGATGGGGCCGTCGTAGTCGGGGTCGGCACCGGCGACGTGTGGGGCCACGACCGAGTCGATGAGGGAGGCGAGGCGTTGGAGTGTGTAGACGCAGTTGCGCAGAGCGTCGCCGAGCTCGGTGACCAGCGCGTCGTCGCCGGCTGCCGTGAGCCTCAGCGATTCGGGCGCGGGCGGGACGAGCACGTAGTGCTTCCGAGCGGGTGGCAGCGCCGTGGAGTCGGTGATGGGGTGGTCACCGAACACTCGGGCGAGGTCGAGGGCCATGGTCCCGGTCCCGACGACGGAGGGTCCTCGCCCTACGGTCGGGTCGGCCTCGGTGGGTCGCACGGCGGTCATGACTGCATCACCAGGGTGGTCACGGAGCCGCCGTCGGTGCCGCTGACGGTGCCGCCCTTGCAGTAGGCCAGCCCGGTGCGGGCGCCCTCGACCTGCCGGCCGCCGGCGGTGCCGCGCAGCTGCCAGGTGAGCTCGCAGGCCTGGGCGACGCCGGTCGCGCCGACCGGATGCCCGCGGGAGAGCAACCCGCCGCTGGCGTTGACGGGCAGCTTGCCGCCGATGGAGGTGTGACCGTGCTCGGTCCAGTGGGCGCCCTCGCCTACCGGCACCAGGCCGAGCCCTTCGAGCCGGACGATCTCGGCGATGGTGAAGCAGTCGTGCATCTCGACGATGTCGACGTCGCTGGGCGTGATCCCGGTCAGCTGCCAGGCTGCTTCGCCCGCGCGGCGGGAGACGTCCTCGTCGTTCAACGGGCGTGAGCCGTCCTGGACACCGCCGCTGACCAGGCCACAGCCCAGGATCCTGGGAGTCACGCCGCTCAGCCCGAGTCGTCTGAGGCCCGCCGGGGTGCACATGACCAGCGCTGCGGCGCCGTCGGAGATCGGGCTGCAGTCGAGCAGGCCGAGCGGGTCGGCGATGGTGCGGGCCGCCAGGACCTCCTCCAGGCTGACCGGCCGCTGGTACTGGGCGAACGGGTTGTGGACGGAGTGGGCGTGGTTCTTCACCGCGACCGCGGCGATGGCCTCCCTGGTGACGCCGTGGTCGTGCATGTACCGGCGGGCGCTCATTGCGTGCCCGGCGGCCATGACCAGGCCGACCGCGGCGTCGAGATCGCTGGGGTCGGGGCGCACGCCCCCGGCCACCCGGTCGGTCATCTTCTCCACGCCGATGACGAGCACGACGTCGTGCAGACCGGCGGCGAGCGCCACCCAGGCCTCACGGATCGCAGTGGCACCGGAGGCGCAGTAGTTCTCGTGGTTGGAGACGGGGAGCCCGTCGAGGCCCAGCTGGACGGCGATGCGCTGCCCGGCAACGGGGCCGCCGAACACGTGTCCCACGTAGACGGCATCGATCTGGCGCAGGGCGGCGCCGGCATCGGTCATCGCGGCTCGGGCAGCCCCGACCGCGAGTCGCTCGAGGGTCACGTCGGCCGGGTACTTGCCAAACCGGATCATCCCAGCTCCGGCGACGTGTGCGGGAGGGAGAGTCATCGGCGCCTCCTGACGGCCGGCGAGGGCTGATGTGTCACTGGTGGGCATCGCGGATCACCTCGAACTCGAATCCCACGCCGGTCGTCGCGTCGGGCGCTGTGAAGATGGTGGGGCGGCACCGGACCGGATCCCCGATCCGGGGATGGTGGTCGCCGTCCGCGATGCGGGCCAGCACTCGACAGCCCTCGACAAGGTCGACCCAGCCGAGCAGGTAGGGCACGTCGACGCCGGGTGGAGCCTGGTGGACCTCCGAGAAGGTGTGCAGGGTGCCGGTCCCGGCGAGCGCGACGGTGGTGACGTCGGCGCAGTGGCAGGTCGGGCACAGGTCGCGGGCCGGGAACGTGATGTGCTCCTGGGCGCAGCGGGTGCCGAGCAGGGCGAACGGCTCGACGGTGAGCACATCGGACCGGAAGGGTCGGCGTGCGTCTGTCGCCGCGGGGGCCGCGGGCGAGTCGGACATGGTGCGGTCCTTTCGGATGGAAGGGGCTGGCCTCAGGCCAGACCGGCGCGGGCGATCAGCTGGCCGGCGATGACGTTGCGCTGGATCTCGTTGGTCCCCTCCCCGACGATCATCAGGGGGGCGTCGCGGAAGTAGCGCTCGACGTCGAACTCGGTGGAATAGCCGTAGCCGCCATGGATGCGGACAGCGTTGAGAGCGACCTCCATGGCGGTCTCGGAGGCGAAGAGCTTCGCCATGCCGGCCTCCATGTCGACGCGCTCGCCGGCCTCGTAGCGCTCGGCGGCGTAGAGGACCAGCTGCTTGGCCGCGGTGAGCTTGGTGGCCATGTCGGCCAGATAGTTGCCCACCGACTGGTGCCGCCAGATCGGTTTGCCGAACGACTCCCGTTCGGTGGCGAAGCGGATGGAGTCGTCCAGCGCGGCCTGGGCCACGCCGACCGCTCGAGAGGCCACCTGCAGCCGCCCGGTTTCCAGACCCTTCATCATCTGCGCGAACCCGCGGCCCTCGACGCCGCCGAGCAGCGCGGTGTGCGGGGCGCGGTAGTCGTCGAAGGCCAGCTCGCAGCTCTCGACTCCCTTGTAGCCGAGCTTGGGCAGGTCCTTGCTGACCACCAGCCCGGGGCCGTGCTCGACCAGGAGGATGGAGACCCCGGCATGCCGGGGCTGGGCCTGCGGGTCGGTCTTGCACAGCAGGGCGATGAGGCCGGAGCGGCGGGAGTTGGTGATCCAGGTCTTGGTCCCGTTGACGACGTAGCCGTCCTCGGTCGCCAGGGCGGTCGTGGTCATGGCCTGTAGGTCCGACCCGCCGCCGGGCTCGGTGAGTGCCATCGTCGCGCGCAGCTCGCCGGTCGCCATGCGGGGCAGGTACCGCGACTTCTGGGCGTCGGTGCCGAAGGTCGAGATGAGCTTGGCGACCACCGTGTGGCCACCCATGGCACCGGCCAGTGACATCCAGCCGCGGGCCAGCTCAGCGGTGATCAGCGTGTAGGCGGGCATGCTCACCGGCGTACCGCCGTACTCCTCCGGGATCGCCAGCCCGAAGATGCCGAGCTCCTTCATCTGGTCGATGAGCTTCTCGGGGTACTCGTTGGCGTGCTCGAGCTCGTGGACGACCGGCCGGACCTCGCGGTCGACGAAGTCGCGGACGACGGCGAGCATCTCGAGCTCGTCCTCATGAATGGCGGCCATGGTGTGCTCCTGCTGCTTCTCGGGCGGGAAGTGGGGACATCTGGGGCGTGGGTGGCTCAGGGTGTGAGGACGAGTCGGCCGGTGACGGTGCCGGACTCGACACGGCGGTGGGCGTCGCTGGCCTCCTCGAGGGGGCGGACCTCCTCGATGATCGGCGCCACGAGCCCGCGGCTGACGAGCTCGAGGGCGTCGATCGCCTGCTGCCGCGTGGTGCTGATGGCCGAGAGCAGGTCGATGCCGCGCAGGAACAGCTGGGCCGGATTCAGGCTCACGAAGTCGCCGGTGAGCTGGCCCACGAGCACCCACCGCGCCGCCCGAGCCAAGCTCCTTCGCACCGAGTGGAAGACCGGCGTGCCGACGTTGTCGATCGCGACGTCGACGCCGTGGCCGTCGGTGTGGTCGAGGATCCGCTCGGCGAAGTCCGCTCCTGGATCGACCAGGAGGACCTCCGCGCCGAGCTTCTCCAGCAGGGCGACCTTGCCGGGGGTGGTCGTGGTCGCAAGAACCCGAGCGCCGCAGGCCGCAGCGACCTGGATGCCGTGGATGCCCAGACCGCCGCCGGCGCCGGTGACCAGCACCGTCTCACCGGCCCGGACCCGCGCGACGTCGCGGATGGCGTTGAGCTCGCTGCCCACCGTGCACGCGACGATGCACGCCTCCGCCGGGCTCAGGTTCGCGGGGATGGGGACCAGGTTGTCCTCCTCGACGAGGACGAGCTCGGCGTAGCCACCGTTCAGGCCGACGTCGCCGAGGAACTCCAGCGACGGGCACAGCGTCTCCCGGCCGGTGCGGCACCAACGGCAGGAGCCGCACACGCGGCGCCGCTGGGTGGAGACCACCACCTCCCCCGGCCGGCGGGCGGACACCGCGGGCCCGACCTCGACGATCTCGCCCGCGATCTCGTGGCCGCAGATGACCGGCAGCTCGATCCCGCGCTTGAGCGTGCCCCGGCGGGTGGCCACATCGTGCGAGCACACCCCGCACGCGAACACCTGCACCAGGCACTCGGCACCCTGCGGGACGGGATCGGGCACGGCCACCAGCTCCAGGACCTCGGGTCCGCCCACGGTGGTGACGACGACTGCTCGCATCTGGACTCTCCTTTGATTTTTGATACATTATCAATATGTCGCAGGAAAGCAAGAACCCACCCACCATCAACGTGGACGCGTTGCGGACGCGGCTTTCCGCGTGGACGCCGCCCAGTGCCGACAGTCGATCCAGCATCGGCCGCGGGCCCGGCGAGCGTTTCGCAGCAATGCTCGATGTCAGCCTCAATGACCAGGCGACACTCCCGCCGTTGTGGGTCTGGTTCTACTTCCTCGAGGCGTGGCCGCTGTCAGACATTGGCCCCGACGGACACCCGGTGACGGCCCCCTTCTACCCACCGCTCTCGCCCCGAGTCCGCATGTTCGCCGGTGGCCGGGTACGCGTCAGGCGCGACATCGCGTTCGGGGAGGCCATCGCGAGGCGCTCCGAGGTATGCGGCGTGCGTGTCACATCTGGCCACAGCGGGCCGCTCGTCTTCGTGACTGTGCGGCACACGTACTCCGACGCGAGCGGCGCCGTTGTCATCGACGAGGAACAAGACCACGTCTACCGGACTGTGCTGCCCTCCATCGGGCCTAATGCGGGCGGGCCCACCGCAGAAACACCTGCGTCCACCGAGATCGCCGAAGCCGCCGAGGCCGCGGTGGCACCGAGTCGCGCACTGAGATGGGACCGCGGTCGCGGGCAGCTGGACTTCCACCCGGATCCGCTCCAGCTGTTCCTCTTCAGCGCGATCACGCACAACGCCCACCGCATCCACTACGACCTGCCCTACGCCACCGCCATCGAGAGATACCCGGGTCTCGTGGTGCACGGCCCGCTCCTGGCCCTGCTCATGCTGGAGCTTGGGCGGCGCACCGAGGAGCTGCCCTTCACCGGGTCGTTCGAATATCGCCTACACCGGCCCGCGTTCGCCGGCCAGCACCTGGTGGTCGCCAGGTCGTCCGACGAGGTCACGGTCACCCGCCACGGTCACCCGGTCCCCTTGGCTACCGCCCGCTTCGCCGCGGAGGAGACGCCCCATGACTGATCACGGAAGGGGTCCGACCGGCCACGGCATCGCCCATCTCTACGTCCCTGCCGACCAGCCCGATCTGATCGACAAGGCGCTCGCGCGGGTCTCGGGCTCCCTCATCTTCGATCTCGAGGACTCCGTTGCCCCCAGCCGCCGTCCGGAGGCCAGGCAGAACCTGCGCGCCACCCTGGAACAGCCGCACGCGCAGCACGTCTGGGTCCGGGTCAACGCAGGAGCGGAGGGTCGTCTCGATGTCGACGCCCTGGGCGACTGCCGCCACATCGACGGAGTCTGGTTTGCGAAGGCCGAGGACCCCGCAGAGATCGTCGGCCTCATCGCCGAGCTGCCGGCGACGGTGCGTGTCGGCCTCATCATTGAGTCGGCGAAGGCCCTCCTCACCCTACCGTCCCTGGCCGCCCTCGATCGGGTCTCAGTGCTGCAGCTGGGCGAGGTGGACCTGGCCGCTGATCTGCGCGCGGGACCGCACGAGGAGCGGTTGCTCGACCCCATCCGCGCCGCGGTGGTCATCTGCAGCTCGGCATTCCAGCTCGACAAGCCGGTTGCGCCGGTCGAGATCCGGACCCGCGACCTGGAGGGCTTCCGCACTAGTTCGCGGGAGTTGCGCAGAATGGGCTTCGGCTCCCGGGCGTGTATCACCCCGGCCCAGGTGCTGACCGCCACGGCGGTCTTCCGTCCGTCCGCAGATGAGCTGCAGAGGGCCAGGGTCGCAGTCGAAGCCTTCGACCGCGCCGCCCGGGAGGGCTCGGGGGTGTACTGCGGCGCAGACGGGGCGATGGTCGACGCCGCCACCGTTCGGGCGGCCCGCCAGCTCCTCGCTCACTCGGACGCCCCCGAGACGCTCATCATGTCGGCCGGCGACACCGGAGCCTCGTCGTGACCCACCCGCTCCGACCCGGCCGGCCAGCCAAGCGCCCCCGACCGTCTCCACCTCGAGGCCGCCTGTCCCCGAAGGATCGCCATGCCCGCCACCCAGCGGATCTTGGAACCCGCCTCGTCGGCGCCGGCACGGGGGAAGCGCTCGGCGTCCTGACCACCGGACCGACTCGAGTTCACCGCCGCGTCGACTCACTGGCGATGACGGCCGCGATCGAGGCGCCGGCATGAGTCCGATCCCGCATGAAGTCGCGCCTTCCGAGCAGGTGCCGGGGGCCGAGCTGCCGCGGTCCGCGGGGTGGTCGCAGCTTGTCTGGCTCGGTCTCGCTGTCTTCGCCGGCCCTTGGGTGATCTGGCTGTCGCGGATCGCCCAAGATCGCGGGCTGATCGGTTGGCACCTGCCTCAGGGACTCGCTCTGTGGAGCATCACCCCCGCTCTGTTGTTGGGCGTGATCACTGTCTGCGGGCGGTCCGGGCTGCGGGACCTCGGCTCCCGGCTGCTGCGGTGGCGAGCCCCGGCCTGGACCTACGTGGTCGCACTCGTCGTACCCCTGTCGATCGCCGTTGGCACCGCAGCGCTGGTGGCGAGCGCCGGCGGAACCGTGCCGGTGGGGCAGCTGATGTCGCTGCCGGGGGCACTCGCCTACCTGGGCTTCGGCATCGGCTTGTTCCTGCTGACCGAAGAGGCGGGATGGCGCGGCGCGCTCCTGCCGCGTGTCCAGCACGGTGTCGGGCCCGCGGCCGCGTCACTGATCATCGGTGTCCTGTGGGCCGTGTGGCACCTGCCGCTGGTGGCCAACCCGGCCGAGCACGATCGAGGGCTGCCCGTAGGCCCGTTCCTGATCCTCATCGTCGCTACCAGCGTCCTGGTCACCGGCCTGGTCAACGCCGCCGGGGGCAGCGTCGTCGTGGCCGCAGTCTTCCACGCGTCCTTCGACGCCTGCTACTCCTACGTGGGGGTGGTGGGCCCCGAGCACACCATGGTGATCGTCGCCGCCGTCGTCACCACGGCCGCTGCGGCCGCGCTCATGCTCGCCACGCGAGGTCGGCTGTTCCTCACCGACGAGCCGAGCCCCTGATTGACCGGCATCCACCGGTTCACGGGCTCAACCCGAGAGGACGTTCCGATTCTCCAGGATCGTCAGGACGTAGGCGCCTTCCACCCGCATGTGCTCCCGGTTCGCGGCTTCGAGGGCCACTGCGTCACCGGCGACGAGAGCATCGAGGATCTTCGCGTGGCCGTGGTTGGCCTCGGGGCTGGCGGTCTGCAGCTCGTAGAGCTCGCGGGGGAGGTTATGGGACATCTGCCGCAAGATCGACTTGATGCGCATGCTGCCCCCGATCCGGGTCAGCAGGGCGTGGAACTCCCAGTTGAGGCGGATGGTCTGCTGGGGATCCTCCGCGGTGCGCATCTGCTCGTGCCAAGCACGCATCTGGGCGATGTCGTCATCGGTGACCAGGGCCAGCGCCCGGGCAGCCGCCATCCCTTGGATCATTCCGTAGATGTCGTAGTGGTCCTCGATGTCACTGCGGCTGATCGGCTGCACGTAGGTGCCTCGGTGAGGCTCGGACGTCACCAGTCCGTCGGTCTCCAACGCGATGAGCGCCTCGCGAATCGGGAGCCTGCTCACGCCTAGGTCGGCAGCCAGGTCGTCCTGCGGCACGCGCTGGCCGGCCTTGAGCGCGCCGTTGAAGATGAGCTGCCGGATGTGGTCGGCTACCGCCGAACTCATCGCCGACCGCGGCACGCGTGCCAACGCTCCCCCGCCGGGACGAAATTGGTCACTACCCATACTGACCCCCTTTGATCAGAGATATCATATCTGAAGCACGGCACGATTGCTCTGACCGCGGCGGGAACCATCGCCCCACACGCCGGACGCGACGCGGCGCTCCTCGCCGGCGGAGCTCGATGATGCTGGACGGGGTGACGCCCCGGACGGCACGCGCCCAGACCAACAACAGACCGGCCCCACCCGCGTCGCGGGTGAGGCCGAAAGCTCGCGAACTGGGTGCCGCCAGATCCGCGAACATCCCTGCGTTGCGTGCGTGGAGCTGCGGGGAATCGAACCCCGGTCCTCGAGCGCCGAGCCAGGTCTTCTCCGGGTGCAGTCCGTGATGTCGTTCTCTCATCCCCGGGGCTCGCACGGACACGTCCCCGACAGGCTCAGTCACGGTTGAGTCCCGCTCACCCTCCGTGACGCGGAGTGAGCAGCAAGTCTCCTAGATGACGCCAGGATCCGGGACGGAGACGGGTGCCCGGACTGACGCTTCGATCACTGCTCAGGCAGCGAGAGCGAAGGAACTGCGATTGGTGTTGGCAGTTATAGGTTTCCAGCGATCGTTTACGAGATGACGCTGGCTTCTCGACCCGCTTCCCCTGGAACTAACGTCCCAAGTCGAAACCGATCAGCCCCTCTTGAGTTGTGGTTCCACTCTACTGGTCGCAACGCAACGGGAGCACTCGAGATTCCCAGGTGCTCGACCCGGGGCGACCGCCTCTACGGGGTCGTGGCACGTTTCGGTGGCCTGCCTAGGGTGCCGGTATGCGTCGGGGCTGGTTCGTCATGGTGCTCGTCCTCCTGGCCCTCGGAGCCGGTGTGGTCGTGGGCTGGTCGATGTGGCGCGACGACGAGTACGGGCACGCCCTCGAGCGCTACGACGACCGGACAGGTGAGCCGAGCGTCTACGTGAACCTGCCCGACGGCGACGCCCAGCTCGCGCTCGGGTCCCCCGACCGGCACCGCCTGGTCGTGCAGTGGCGCGACACCGACGGGCACGGCTGGACCGCGCCCGAGACGGTCTGGGAGGACCGGCGCAACGTGGCCGTCGAGAACACCGTGCGGTACGGCGGCGGCACGGTCGCCGTCGTCGAGACCTACACCGACGACGTCCACGACGACAGCGACATCGGCAACCGTCAGGTGGCGGTCCTCTGCCGCGACCGCACCTGCGAGGCGCACGCCGGGTTGAGCACCGAGGCCCAGGTCACGCCCGACGGCACCACGGCGTACCTCGGCCAGACCCACGAGGGCGTGCTCCTCTGGACGTCCGGCCGAGGGTTCGAGGCGGAGCCGTGGCGTGGCCATCCGGGCTTCGACCTGCACCGGGACTCCCCGTCGGAGCCGGTGCTCACGCCGGACGGGTCGCTCCGGGTGGTCAGCTCCGAGCCGGCGCGCGGCAGCTGCACCTTCGCCCTCCTCACCAGCGATCCCGGGTCAGCCGAGCTGACCGTGCGCGCCCGGCACACCGAGCAGCTCCGCGGACGGTCGCCCTCGGACTGCCGCACCTACCTCGCGACGTGGAGCGACGACTGGCTCCAGGTGAACGCCGAGGACCATCGGGTGCCGAGCTTCTGGTTCGTCGGCAGCGGCGGGAGCTGGCGGGCGACGACGGAGGACGCCAGCGGGCTCGACCTCGTCGACGTACGGCGCGGCTGCTGCGACTCGTCGACCATCGGCTTCGTGCACTGGAACGACCTGACGTTCGGGTCCCCGGACGGGGAGCGGATCCAGGTGCAGAGCCACCTTCTCGGCGAGGAACGCTGGAGCGACCCGGCTGTCCTCGACGCGGCGCCCGCCGGCAGCAGGTGCACCTGGATGGACGGCTACGAGTCGGGACCGGAGGGGTACGCCGTGGTGATGACCTGCCGCGACGGCCTCGCGGTCGCCGCCTCCCCGGACCTGCGGCACTGGGAGGCGGCGTACCTGCGGGGCGTCGGCGGCGAACCGACAGGAGACGACGACGGGCTGCGGGTCGGCGACCGGCTCGTGTGGACGCCCGCCGACGGCTTCGTCGCCTAGCCAGACACCGGTCTCTCAGCGCTGGAAGTCCGGGCTGGGCTCCAGGACGGGGTCCTCGGGGTCGATCAGCGACGGCGGCCCCACCGCGAGCCCCTCCTCGGGGTCCGGCTCGGCGACTCGCGCGTCCGCCAGGACGTCGGCCGGCACGTGCTGCTCGAGGAACTGGCGCGCGAGACGGGTCGAGGGGTGGATCGCGATCGTGGCAACAACGATGACGCCTGCGATCGTCAGCCAGCCCGCCGCGCCCCAGTTCATCGCGAGGAACGTGTAGACCGCCGGCGCCCACACCTTGCCGAGAGTGCTGCTGAGGCCGGCCGCCCCCTGGTACGCGCCGCGCTGGCGTGGGTCCATCAGCTCGGCCTCGAAGGACCAGCTCGCAGCCGAGAGGTAGAGTTCGGCGCCGGTCACGGTCACGTGTCCCAGCCAGACCAGCGCGATCGTCGTCCACCCCACGGTGTCGTGCGTCGCCAGCGTGATGAAGCAGGAGATCACGAAGAAGACCGACGACACCCGCACCGCCCGCAGCGCGGTCGGGACGTCACGGACACCCCGAGCCGCCGCCATCGGCAGGAAGATGCACATCACCGTGTTGGTGCCGAAGAGGAACGCCAGCAGCACCCGCGGAGCGTCCGTCTCCTGCACCAGCCACAGCGGGATCACGACGTTGAGGAGCACCTGGTTGGTCCAGAAGACCCCGATGAAGAACGTCGTGAGCATCCAGCCGGGGTTGCGGAGCGGTCCCGGCCCGGGGACCTTCACCTTGCGTTCCTCGGGCGTCCGGTCGTCGTGCGACGCGTTCGGCAGCCGGGTGACCGCCAGGGCGTTGACGAGGAACACCGCCGCGGTGAACCACGGCAGCGACTGGAGCAGGTGGTTGGACTGGAAGGCGAGCGCGATGCCGCCCATGAGGGAGCCCAGGGTGAAGCCCACGTTGAGGGCCGAGTACATGTACGCGCGCGACCGCACCCGCTCGTCCGGTGGGAGCACGTCGATCGTGTACGCCCCGTGCGCGGCACCGCCGAGGGCGCCGATGACCTCCATACCGACCGCCATCGCGACGTACCCCTGGAAGTCGCCGATGACCGGCCACAGCGAGAACATCGCAGCCTGGCCGGTCGCGCTGACCGCCCACATCTTCTTCGGCCCGAACCGGTCGACGAGCCGACCCATCGGCCAGGCCGCCAGGAACGACGCGATGCCGGCGCAGGTCAGGCCGAGGCCGACCTGGGCCGCGGACAGCCCGACGATCTGGGTGAAGAACACCGCCGACCCGGTCAGGAAGGTGCCCTCCCCGAGGGCGAAGAGGAGTGACTGCACGGCAAGGCGGCCCGCGAGAGGAGACGGTGGGCGCGCGTGACGGAGGATCGCGGCGAACATCGGGAGGGATCCTCCGACACCACCCGGTTCCTTGTCGCATCGTTTTCGGGGGGTCGGACGTCCTCGACGCGTGGCCTCGACGTACTACGCGGGCTGACGGCGTTCGCCTCTGCCGCACGGGACCTGTCGCGAGTGATGCTGGTCACACACCCGAGAGAGGCCAAGGCCATGTGGGACACCGTCCAGACCAACACCGAGCACCTGACGCACGACATGCCCTGCCCTCGCTGCCGGCACGCCGTGCACACCTACCTCGCCTGCGGCGACGGCTGCGACTGCGTCCCGCTGCGGCCGAGCAAGTACGCCGAGCTCCTCCTCACCTGAGCGGGCGCGAGGCCACCCAGAGCTCCTCGGCGGGCCACCGGCTCGCCCAGTCCTTCGACACGATCTCGTAGAAGGCGTGGTCGTCGGCCTGGGGCGGCGCATAGATCTCGTGCAGGGCCTCGACGACGAGACCGGCAGCGCGCAGGTGACGCACCCAGTCCCCGTGCGACGGGTGGAACTCGACGCCACCTCCGGGCCACACCACCTCGTAGGCCTCGCGCTGGCCGCGGAGCAGGTGGTCGCCCGCGACCCCCTCCTCGAGCGGCACGCAGAGCGCCGACAGCAGGCTGTTGGTGAGGAACACCAGCCGTCCCCCGGGTCGCAGCAGACGGGCGGCCTCGGGCAACCAGCGCTCGGGGTCGCACCACGCCGCGGCCCCGTGCTCGCTCACGACGAGGTCGTAGCCGCCGTCGGGCAGGGGCAGCCGCTGGGCGTCGGCCTGGAGCAGCGGGAACGCCGGCCCGCCCTGGAGCTGCAGGCGCCGCGCGGTCGCCAGCTGCTCGTGGGACAGGTCCAGCGCGACCGTGCGGGCGCCGGCCCGGGCGAGCCAGGCGGAGAAGTACGCCGTGCCGCAGGCCAGCTCCACCACGTCGAGACCGCGGATGTCCCCCAGCACGCCGAGCGACCGCTCCGGCACCGCGAAGAGCCCCCACTCCACCTGCTGCCGGGCCCACATGCCGTCGGCCGCCGCGTCGGTGAAGCGCTCGTTCATGATCGCCCAGAGCGCCCGGTTGAGTGCGATCTCGGAGGACCTCGTCTCGGTCACCCTCGTCATGCTAGGCCCGCGCTCACCCCGTGGGGGCCGCCACGAAGCTCTCGGTCGACCACCAGCTCCGGTACGTCGCCGGGCCGACCAGCTGCTCGAGGACCCGGGTCTGGGAGGCATGGGCGCGCAGGGCGCGGTGCTTGCGGACCAGCCGCCGGCCGACGAGCCGGAGCTCGGCCACCAGCTGGGACCGCGCCGTCACGGGCGGTGCGTCCATCCAGAGACCGACGCGGTCGTTGAGGTCACCCCACTCCCGGTGGAACTCGGGCGTCAGGGTCGCGTACCAGAGCTCGGCGCGCCGACCGGTCCGTCGCCACGCCTCCGTGGTCCAGGCCGACACCGCCCGGTGGTCCGCGTGGCCGGTCATCCCGTCGGGCCCGAAGGTGACGACCACGTCGGGTCGCACCACGTCGATGACCGCGGCCACCTCCGTGGCGCCGCGCTCGAGGGGCACGCCGGCCAGCTCGCCGTCGCGGTAGGACAGCCAGTGGTGCTCGCGGACGCCAACCTCGGCCAGGCTCGCCCGCAGCTCGTGCTCCCGGACCGGCGCCAGCCGCTCGGGTGGCCAGGCCTCCGGGTCGTCGGTCCCCTGCTCGCCCCGGGTCGCGGTCACCACGGCGACCCGGCCGCCCGCGTCGCGGACCACGGACATCAGTCCGCTGGAGAGGTAGGCCTCGTCGTCGGGGTGCGCCCAGACACCGAGCAGGGTCGCGATCCCCGCCACGCTCGGAGGGGCCGCCGGCTCGCCGTACGTGCTCATGTCGACACCTCCGTCCACGACGGCGCCGTCAGCGACACGGCGTACTCCGCCACCCCGCGCTCGACGCCCACGCTGGAGACGGCGCCTCCGGGGAACCGCGCCAGGAGCCGGAGGACAGCGACGTTGTCCGACGACACCAGCACGGTCGCGCGTCGTACGCCGAGCGCGACCGCGCGGCGCACGATGGCGTCCAGGAGCAGGGTGCCGACACCCCTGCCCTGCCACTGGTCCACGACGTCCAGGGCGAGCTCCGCGGACTGGGGGACGTCCCGGTCGCGGATGAAACGAGCGATCCCGACGGGCAGCCCGTCGTGGGCGCTCGAGGCCAGGACCGCGACGTGGTCGTGCTGGTCGACGGCGGCCAGCCGCCGGACGTCGCCGCCGGTGAGCCGAGGCTTCGGGGCCAGGAAGCGCAACGCCCGCGACCGCGGGCCCATGCCGGCGAACACCGCGAGCACCACGGCGGCCTCACCGCGGTCCAGGGTCCGCAGGGTCACCCCGCTCGATGCAGCGGCCTCGCTGCCGAGGCCGGTGGGGATGGTCGTGCTGGTCATGCTGCCCTCCTCAGGGACGGGGTCGGCGCGGCCGACCGGGGAGCCACGACGGGCGGCAGTGCCCGGGCGATGGGTGGGATGAGCGCTGCGGCCACGACGGCGGCCAGGCAGAAGGCGGCGGCCAGCACCCAGGCGGCGTGCAGGCGGGCCAGCTCCGGCGAGGGAGCCGCGCCGAGGACGCCGACCGCGGCGGCGATGCCGACGGCGGCGCCGAGCTGGCGGGCGCACTGGTTGAGCGCGCTGCCGGCGGCCAGGTCGGCAGGGTCGAGCCCGTGCACCGCCGCACCGGCCAGGACCGGGTAGCAGAGGCCGATCCCGAGCCCGAGGACCGAGCCGATCACCAGCCACCGGGCCTGGAGGTGGTCGCTGCCCAGCAGCGCCGCGCAGGCGAGCAGCGCGGCGGCCATCAGGCCGGCGCCGACGGCGAGGGTGAGCCGGTGCCCGACGCGTTCGGCCAGGTGCCCCACGTGCAGGGTGAGCAGCACGACCACGGACCCGGGGACGAGCGCACAGGCACCCGCGCCCACCAGGCTCAGCTGCCACTGCCCGACGGCGAAGATCATGAAGGTCAGCAGGAAGCCGAAGAAGGCGGCGGCGTAGCAGCCGGTCACCACGGCGGCCGCGGCGACGCGGCGGTTGCGCAGGAGCGTCAGCTGGAGCAGCGGGGCGGCGACCCGACCGGACCGCCGCACGAAGGCCCAGGCCAGGAGCGCCGCGGTCGCGAGGACGGCCACCGAGCGGACCGACAGCGCACCCCAGGTCGCGCTCTGCGCGAGCGCGAGGCTGGCGGTGGCCGCCGCGGCGGCGAACAGTGCCGCGCCCAGCGGATCGGGGAGGACGCGCCCGGGGTGGCGCGGGGTCTCCGGCAGCATCCGCCGGGCCGCGATCGCGACCACGGCCACGAGCGGGACGTTGACCAGGAACGCCCAGCGCCAGTCGCCGAGGCTGGTCAGCGCACCGCCGAGGAGCGGACCCAGGCAGACCCCGACCGCCGCGGCCCCCGTCCACCGGGCGGCCTGGACCGAACGGTGCCGGGCGTCGACGGTCGCCAGCAGCAGCCCGAGCGACGCGGGCGAGGCCGCCGCAGCGCCGAGGCCCTGCACGACCCGTCCGAGCAGCAGCACCCCGAGACCAGGCGCGACCCCGCAGACCAGCGACCCGGCGGCGAAGACGAGCAGCCCGCCGACGTACGTCCGGCGGCGCCCGACGCGGTCCGCGACGCGGCCGGCGGGCACCAGGGCCGCCGCGAAGACGATGGCGTACCCGGTGATCACCCAGGAAAGGGCGGCTCGCCCCGTCCCGCCGAAGTCGGCGCTGATCGCGGGCAGCAGCGCGTTGGCGATCGAGACGTCGAGCGACACGAGCAGCCCGCCCGCCGCGGTCGCGGCGAAGACGGCCGCCGCACCGGAACGCTGCGCTGGGCGCCGGTCGCGCCCGGCCCGTGCCTCCACAGCGTGCCCGCGGTGCTCGGCGCTCGCCTCGAGCGCCTGCCTCCGCTGGCTCACGAGCGCAGTCGCGATGTAGTCGTGCAGCACCGTTCTTCCTCCAGATCCGCGGCTGTCGCCGCTCGGAGGAAACGGTGGGTCCGCACCCACCTCCGGCACATCGGTGCCGGCCACGGGTTCCGCGACTCCGTGGTGGAGTCCGTGGTCACCACGGATGTGGTCGACCGGGCTGCGCGTCGACCGTGGGTCGAGCCGCCGAAAGCGGCGGCATCCGACGTCCGGACCTGGACGAACCTCACCCAGGAGGAAACATGACCACGATCGACACCCCTCGCCTCGACGAGGCCGCCCTCGAGCAGTTCGTCCACCAGGCGGTGGGCGACCTCGCCGCGGCGATCTCAGGGCTGATGGTCCACCTCGGCGACCGGCTCGGGCTCTACCGTGCGATGGCCGGCGCCGGGCCGCTGACGTCCACCGAGCTCGCTGAGCGGACGGGAACCCACGAGCAGTACGTCCGCGAGTGGCTCGCCAACCAGGCAGCCGGCGGGTACCTCGACTTCGACCCCGGGACCGGTCGCTTCGAGCTGAGCCCCGAGCACGCGCTGGTCCTGGCCGACGAGCAGAGCCCGGTCTTCCTCGACGGGGCGTTCGAGACCGTCGCCTCCTGCTACACCGACCACGAGACGTTCGTCCGCGCGTTCACCACCGGTGAGGGCATCGACTGGGGCGACCACGACGACCGGCTCTACACCGGGGCGCTCCGCCTGTTCCGCCCGGGCTACGAGGCCCACCTGGTGCAGGCCTGGCTGCCGGCCCTCGACGGCGTGGCCGAGAAGCTGCAGTCGGGCGCGAGCGTGGTCGACATCGGCTGCGGGTACGGCGCCTCGACGGTCATCATGGCCCAGGCGTTCGAGCAGTCGACGTTCGTCGGCGTCGACAGCCACGCTCCCTCGATCGAGGGCGCACGCGCCGCTGCCCGCGAGGCCGGGGTCGAGCGGCGGACCCGGTTCGAGGTCGCGCCGGCGGCGGCGGTCCCCGGTCGTGGCTACGACCTGGTGACGATGTTCGACTGCCTGCACGACATGGGCGACCCGGTCGGCGTGGCCCGCCACGTCCGGGAGGCGCTGGCCCCCGACGGCACGCTGCTCCTCGTGGAGCCGGCCGCCGGCGACGGTCTCACCGACAACTTCAACCCGGTGGGCCGGCTGTACTACGGGCTGTCGACGGTCATCTGCACGCCGTCGTCGCTGGCGCAGGAGGTCGGTCTCGGGCTCGGCGCCCAGGCCGGCCCGCACCGGATGGAGCAGGTGCTGCGCACGGCGGGCTTCTCGAGCGTCCGGGTCGCCGCCCGGACGCCGTTCAACCTGATCATCGAGGCCCGGCCATAGGCGCAGCACCCATCGCGGCCAGCTCGGCGAGACCACGCTCCGCGTCGGCCCCGCCGAGCAGGGCCAGCGTGCGGGCCCACTGGTACCTCGCCCCGAGGGAACGCAGGGCCGCGGCCGCGGCGACCATCTCGTCGCGGCCCGGTCCTGGTCCGTCGGCCCCGCCGTCGAGGAGCCCGGAGGCGCGCTGCACCACCGCCCGGGCGATGGGGTTGCCCGACGTCAGCACCTCCGCACGTCGCACCCGTTCCCGCGCCTCGGGGTCCCCTGCGAGCACGGCGGCCTCGGCCCAGACGGAGGCGTACCAGGGTCGCCAGAGCCCCCCGACGTCCCCGACGAAGTCCTCCGGCGGCTCGTCGACCAGCTCGGCGGCCTCCTCGAGAGGGCCGCGGTGCACCAGGACCAGGCCGTCGAAGAACTTCCCGAAGTGCACGGCTCGGGGCAGGCGCAGCACGACGTCCTGCACCTCGTCGACGAACACCGGGGTCTGCAGGATCCCGACGACCTCCATCCACTCCGCTCGGGCCTCGTCGTCACCCCGCAGACCGTGGATGGTCGCCGCAGCGTAGGGCGCGGCCCGCAGGTTGCCCTGCACGGGCCGCCCCGCTCGCTCCCACCCGGCACGGAACAGCTCGGACTGCGCCAGCGCATCGTCCCAGGCGCCCGCGATCAGCCCGACGACGATCAGGCGGGACGTCGCGAGGTGGTGCTCCTCGCGGTAGAAGGGCAGGTCGAGGAGGCCCTCACCGAGCCGCTTGGCCTCGCCGAGGTCGCCCGCGGCGAGCGCGCACAGGGAGGCCATCTGGAAGGCGTCGAAGAGCTCCAGCGCCGAGTCTGCGGTCACCCGGAGAGGGGTGAGCAGCTCGGTCCGGCGGACCGCGCTGTCCAGGGCAGCCGCCAGCTGCCCGTCCGCCAGCTGCACCGCGGTCAGCATGTCGAGGGCGGCGCTCTCCCCGAGCGGGTCGCCGGCCTCGCGGGCGAGCGCGATCGCGCGATCGACGAGCCGAAGCACCACCGGGTCCTCGGTGTTGAGCGCAAAGGCCTCGGCCGTGAGGATCCGGCTCTCGGCCGCCGGGTCCCCGTCGGCCAGTGGCCTCGCCCGGGCCAACAGCCGCTCGGTCTCGCCGGCCGCCGGGGCGACCGCCATGATGCCCGGCCCCCGGCCGACGAGCTCGGCGGCGCGGGCGAGGTCGATCGCCGCCCCGGATCGGTCGCCGGCCCGCAGCGCCGCCTCCGCCGCCATCTCCCGCAGCCGCAGGGCCTCGTTCCCGAACTGGCGACCGTCCGCCGCGCCCGCAGCGAGCCGCAGGGCGGCGCCGGCCGCCGCGTCGTCGGGGGCGAGGTCGGCGGCGAGCTCGTAGCGGCGCTGTGACTCCCCCGGCCGGCCGCGGTCGAAGCTGAGCCCGGCCATGAGCAGCGAGAGCTGGTAGGCCGGCTGACGCTCCTCGGGGCGGTAGTGGGCCCAGGGCAGGCTGTGCCGCGTCTCGACCGAGATCTCGTCGAAGGCGGCCCGCCAGGCCTCCCCCGCCGACCCGGCCATGGTCGGCTCTTCGAGCCGCTCCGCTGCGGCGAGGCACCATCGCAGGTGCCGTGATCGCGCCGCGTCGACCTCGCCGGCGTCCGCGAGCAGCGCGGCGCCGTACTGGCGGATCGTCTCGAGCAGGCGGTAGCGGGTGCCGAGGACGGTGGGGACGGGGACCAGCAGGCTCTCGTCGGCGAGGCGAGCCAGCAGGGCGGGGACCCGGTCGGGGACCAGCGGGCTCCAGTCGCCCAGCATCTCGGTGGCCGTTGCGGCGGAGACCGCGCCGGCGACGACCGAGATCCGGCGGAGCAGGGCGCGCTCGGGCTCGCCCAGCAGGGCGTAGCTCCAGTCCAGCGCCGAGCGCAACGAGCGGTGCCGGTCGTCGACCCGGGACCCGCCTGCCAGCAGCTCGAGCCGGTCGGCGAGGCCGGCCTCCAGGCCGTCGAGGCCCAGGGCCGGCAGCCGGGCCGCCGCCAGCTCGATCGCGAGCGCCATCCCGTCCAGCTTGCGGCAGAGCGCGGCGACCCGCTCGAGGTCGTCCGGCGGGACCACCGAGCCGCCGGCGGCCGCCCGGTTGACGAACAGCTCCACCGCCTCGGCGGGTCGTCCCTCCGCCTCGTCGAGCGAGAGGCCGGGCACCGGGTAGGCGGCCTCGAAGGGCAGGAGCAGCCGCGACCTGCTGGTCGCCAGCACCCGCAGCTCGGGGCAGCGGGTCAGCAGCTGCTCCAGGAGGACGCTCACGGCGTCCAGCACGTGCTCGCAGTTGTCGAGCACCACCAGCACCCGGCGCGCCGAGAGCCACCCGGACAGCACCTCCTCCACCGAGCGCTCCTGGCTCTCCCCCAGGCCCAGCGTGGTCGCGAGCGTGGCGGCGACCAGCGCCGGCTCGTCCACCGTCACCAGGTCGACGAACACGACTCCGTCGGTGAACCGGTCCCGCACCTCGTGGGCGACCCGGATGGCGAGCCGCGTCTTGCCGATGCCACCGGGACCGACGACCGTGACCAGCCGGTGCTCCGCCAGCGACGCCGCGAGGTCGGCCACCTCGTGGTGGCGCCCGACGAACGACGTGAGCGGTGTCGGCAGGGACGACGGTGGCCGGTCCCCGGTCCACGGCGCCGCCGCCGACACCAGCGCCGCCGGCGCCGCGAGGGCGAGCTCGCGCCGGTCCGCCACCTGGAACTTGCGCAGCAGCGACGAGACGTGGCTCTCCACCGTGCGCACCGAGATGAACAGCTGCTCGGCGATCTCGGCGTTCGTGCGGTGGTCCGCCACCGCAGCGAGGACCTCGGCCTCGCGTGCGGACACGGCGGCGCCGTACGGGGCGGGTGTGGTCGCCACGACGCGATTGTGCAGCACCCGGGCGGGCCCAGCGACCCGTGACCTGGACCAGCGACCCCGTCACGGGCACCCCTGCGAGTGCTTGGCCGGCTGGGTCGCGGGACCCAGACTGCTCCCATGGGACATCTCGGGTCCGGCACCTCGGGGAACGGTGGCGGCCCCGTCGCGGCATTCCTGGCGGCGACCCTGGTGCTCGTCGGAGCCTGCAGCGACGGGAGCGACGCCGGTGCGACCCCCTCCGCGACGACCGGGACGGGCGACTGCCTCGGTTACGGCCGGAGCCTGCTGGAGAAGGCCGGCGGCCCCCTCCAGGTGCGGCAGAACAGCATGACGTTCGGCATGACACCCGTCCCGCCCGGCTCGGTCCGGGACGCCACCCTGGTCCCTCTCGTCAACCCGGGGACGACCTCCGTCCTGATCGACTCGGTCGCCTTCGTCCGGGACCCGCGGGCCGCACCGCTGCGACTCCTCGCCGCCTTCGTCGCTCCCCCACACGTGGTCGAGCACATCGTCCGCAGCCACCCCGGGGCCCATTGGCCACGAGCTGTCGGCTACTGCCTCGACCCCAACTCGACCGGCACGGACACCCCGGTGCTGGCGCTGCGGTTCGCCACGCCGACGTCCGACCAGGTCCATGGTCGCGCGATCAGCCGGAACGACGCGATCAACGTCCACTACCGGACCCCCGACGGTCAGCGCTGGGTCTCGGCGTACCCGGTCAGGTTCTCCTACCCCAACCGGGGTTGACCCGACGTCAACCCTGCCGTAGGTGTCAGGCGGCTGACGCCCACCCGCGGAGGGCGGGCACGCCGTCGCCCTCGAGCCGGTCGAGCAGGGCGGGCCGGCCGCACAGCACGGTGGCGACCGCGACCGCCGGGCCGGCGACCGCCGGGCCGGTCCCATGCGACCAGTCCAGGTCGGTGGCGGTCCAGCCGAGGTCGGGCCGGCCCTTCGGGACGAACCCCCGAGCTGCAGCCTTCGACACCAGGAAGTCGAGCACGTCGCGCCAGCCGTCGACCGCGACGCCGGCGTCCAGTCCGAGGGGGACGACGATGTCCTGGGTGTGGATCCGCAGGTCGGTCAGCGGCGCGTGCCAGTCCATGGTCGGCGGCCTGAACCGGTGCTCGGCGTACTCGCGCAGCCAGGCGGTGACCTGCGCCGGCTCGACGTCCGAGCGCCAGTCGACGAGCAGCTGGTTGGCCCGGTCGAAGCTGCCGCGTCCGGCGACCATCGCCTTCAGCAGGGTGAGCAGCGACGTGGAGGGGCCGCTGGTGAGGTGGACCGCCACCTCCTTCACCGTCCACGCGCCGCACAGGCTCGGCGTCGCCCACTGCTCGGGCGTCAGCGTGTCGAGCAGGTCGGCGAGGGAGCGGCGCTCGGCCGCGATCCGGCCCCAGGGGTCCACGGGGGCAGTATGGCGGCTGTAACGCCGTGTCACTCCCTGTTCCCACCATGCTGGAGCACCCTGGGAACAGGCGGTAACACGGCGTTACAGCGGATCGCAGGGTCTCCCTCAGGCGGCCGGCCCCGCACCCGGCCGCACGAGCACCAGGGGCTGGTCGGGGGTGGCGTCCGTGCGCGGCCAGCGCTCGAGGTACGCCGCCAGCTCGGTGTCGTAGTCCGGGTCGGTCGGCACCAGCAGCCGTGCCGACGCCGGGGTCCAGGACCCGTCGCGGAGCACCTCGACCGGGGTCGGCGCCACGTCGAGGTTGTGCCACCACGTCTTCCGCTCCGGGTGGCCGGGCACGACGACGAGGCCGTCCGGCGCGACGGCGTACTGGACGGGGAAGCGGTACTGGCGCCCGGAGATCCTTCCGCGCACGCCCAGTCCGAGCAGGCTCCGCTGCACACCCGAGGACCGCGACGACGCGAGGAGCGCCAGTACCGCTCGACCGGAGGCCGACACCCCCGAGAGGGTCGGCAGGAACAGCCCGGACACCAGGCCGAGCGCCGTGCCGGCGACCGCTCCCGTGACCGCGCCGGTCAGCACGACGGCGGCCGTCGACCAGCCGGCGTCCGGGAGCGTGGCCCCGAGGAAGACCAGGACCATCGCCACGGGCCAGGCCGCGGCGTTCGCCGCCACCCATCGCCACGGGTGCCGCACGGCGCCCCGGAGCACGGCCGCCTGGGCGGCGCCGAGGACGGCGCCCATCACCAGCCCGAGCGCGGCCGCTCCCAGGACGACGAGCAGCAGCGGAGGCTGCTCGGCGTCGCCCCCGTCCCCGAGGACGGACGGAGCGGACGCCGCGGCCCAGCCCACCCCGGCGACGACGACCGTCGCCGCCAGGTAGCGCGCTCGGGACACGGCCGGGGCCACGCGGGCCAGGACGCTCGCCTGGGCGACGCCCAGCGCGGTTCCCTCCACCAGCCCGCCGGCGATGACCACACTCAACGCCGCGGGGCCGGGCAGCCCGTCCGCGACCCGCGCCGCCCCTGCCGCAGCCGTCATCCCCACCGTCTCCGCGGCCGCACAGGCGGCCACCCAGGAGCGGTACGACGACGCCCGATCAAGGCGGACACCGGTCTCGAGCACCTGTCCAGTCCACCTCGGTCGATGCCGAGGGTGCAGGGGCGAAGGTCACCCGCTGGAGCCGCCGTCGGTCCCGGGCGGCCCACCCGCCCGGAGCCCGCTCCGCACATCCGACCGCCGCTCGGATGACCCGTTCGTCCTATGTCCGCCTGCGCACCCGCGGCCCTACTGTCGAAGATCCCCCGTCCCCCGTCCGTGAGGCGTTCGCCATGTCTCGGTACCCCGCCGTCGTCGCCCTCCTCCCCGGGGCCCTGCTCCTCGCCGTCACGACCCTCCCCGCCACCTCCGTGGCGGACGCCGCTCCCGCGGCCGGTCCACCCGTGCTGCAGGCGCCGGCGTCGATCCAGCGGTGGGAGGACGACGGGCAGGTCGTCGTCCGGGTCACCCTGTCGAAGAAGGCGCCGGCGCCGGTCACGGTCTCCTACAAGACCGTCGACGGCACCGCGAAGGCCGGCAGCGACTACGAGAAGAAGTCCGGCAAGGTCACCATCAAGAAGGGCAAGAGCGCCGCCAAGGTGACCGTCGACCTGGTCGACGACGCGAAGGTGGAGCCCACCGAGACGTTCAAGGTCGTGCTGAGCGCGCCGGGCACGACGCCGGGCAAGCGGACCGTCACCGTCACCGTGACCGACGACGACCAGGCGCCGCGCACCCTGAGCGGCACCATCACCGTCGACTACCAGGTCCGGCAGACCGGTGACTACGACCGTGGCCAGGACGTCACCTTCGTCATGCACCTGACCCTGGTGCCGACCGTCCCCGGCCTCGAGGGCGCCGAGTGGCGCGACGACGGCACCGGCACCTGGACGCTGACCGGCAGCGCGTACGACACCAGCACCTACCCCGACGACCCCTGCCCGTACTTCTCCACCACCGAGTGGGAGGACTCCGGGACCTTCTACCCCGACGTGCACAGCGGGGCGCCCGACACCGGCAAGGCGGTCCTCAACCTGTTCTCCTACGACCCGGTGACGAAGACGGACACCCCGCTCCTGGACTGGTGGGCGAACGCGGCCGGCGAGCAGACGTCGTACTCCACCGACCCGGACACCGACGCGTGCGTGTCCACCGTGGACCCGGACGGGCTGCTCTACCGGCTGGTCTGGCCCGACCACCTGGCCGGCGCCCCGGCCGACTACACCGGCCTGGACGTCAGCACCCGCGGCCTGAGCTTCGACTACGGCTTCACCCGGGAGACCCCGACGCCCGGCGGCAGCAGCGTCGAGACCGCGACCGTGACGGGCGACCTGGTGCCGGTCGGCTGAGGCGCTCCGGGTCAGGCCTCCGGCACCCCGAACAGGGCGGCGCCGTTCTCCCAGCAGACCGCCCGCAGCCAGTCGTCGCCGAGGTCGAGCCGGGCCAGCGACTCGAGCTGGTGGGCGTAGGGGTAGGGGATGGTCGGGAAGTCGGTGCCGAGCAGCACCTTGTGCCCGAGGTCGCGCAGTCGCGGCAGCAGGTCGGGCGGGTACTCGACGCCGAAGAAGTCGGTGAACACCATGGTGGTGTCGAACCGCACCTGCTCGAACCGCTCGGCGAGGGCGAGGAACTCCGCGCACTCGGGTGCACCCAGGTGCGCGACCACCAGCGCCAGCCGCGGGAACCGGCGCAGCAGCCGCTCGGTCGAGGCCGGCCCGGTGAAGGCGTTGCCGACCGGTCCGGACCCGGCGTGCACGACCACCGGCGTCCCCGCGTCCTCGAGCAGACCCCACACCCCGTCGAGCAGCGGGTCGTCGAGGTGGAACTCCCCCACCTGCAGGTGCACCTTGAACACCTCGGCGCCGTCGGCGACCGCCTCCTCGACGTACGCCGCCGCCGGCTCCTCGGGGTAGAACGTCGCCGACCACAGCGACTCGGGGACCTCGCGCGCGAACAGCGCGGCCCACTCGTTGAGGTAGGTGGCCACGCCCGGCTTGTGCGCGTAGGGCAGCGTCGGGAACCGCCGCACGCCCATCGCGCGCAGGATCTCCACGCGTTCCGCGTGGTCCTGGCGGTAGCGGATCGGCCAGTCGCGGCCGATCTTGGGTCCCGCCGAGTCGAAGACGGCGTACACGGCCCGCTGGATCCGCGGCGGCAGGAAGTGGACGTGGGCGTCGACGAGTCCGGGGAGGCCGAGACCCTGCCAGAACGCCCGGACCGCGGCGACGTCCGGGTGAGGTCCGGGCGGCGCGGTGGGCTCAGTCACCCATGCCCTTGAGCCGCCGGCCGACGGCCTGCTGCGTCTCGCGGGTCGCCTGCCGCTCGGCGAGGGCGTGCCGCTTGTCCCACGACTTCTTGCCCTTGGCGAGCGCGATCTCGACCTTGGCGCGGCCGTCCTTGAAGTAGATCGCCAGCGGGACGACGGTCAGCCCCTTCTCGCTCACCCGGCGCTCGATCCGGTCGATCTCGACGCGGTTGAGCAGCAGCTTCCGCTTGCGCCGGGCCGCGTGGTTGGTCCAGGTCCCCTGGGAGTACTCCGGGATGTGCACGCCGTGCAGCCAGGCCTCGTGGTTCTCGATGTCCACGAACCCGTCGACCAGGGAGGCGCGACCCATGCGCAGCGACTTCACCTCGGTGCCCTGGAGGACCATGCCGGCCTCGAAGGTGTCCTCGATGTGGTAGTCGTGCCGCGCCTTCCGGTTCTGCGCGACGAGCTTGCGCCCCTCTTCCTTGGCCATCCCCCCATCTTCTCAGGGACGGGCAACCGGGTTGAATCGAGACGTCTGACGGTTGAGTCGAGACTGGTGACCGTTGGACCGGGACCTCCGGACACCTGGATGTCCTGAACTCGCGATTGAGGCGTCAGAAGTCTCGATTCGACCTTCCCTCACGGCAGCCACTTCATCGGGTCGACCGCGGTGCCGTTGGCGAGGATCGTGAAGTGCAGGTGGCAGCCGGTCGACCACCCGGTCGAGCCGACGTAGCCCACGGTCTCGCCCTGGTCGACGTGGTCGCCGACGTTCACCCGGTACGACGTCGCGTGGTTGTACACCGCGGTGATGTTCGTGCCGTTGATCTGCCCGAGGTTGAGGTAGAGCCGGTTGCCGTAGACGTCGGACCAGTAGCGCGCGATGACCGTGCCGCTGGCGACGGCGCGCATCGGCTCGCCGCAGGAGACGCCGAAGTCGGTGCCGTCGTGGAGTCCCCAGTAGTGGTAGATCGGGTGGATCCGGTAGCCGAACGGCGAGGTCACGTAGCCGGGCACGGGCCGGATGAAGAGCCCGTTCGTGGGGCCGGTGTAGCCACCGTGGGAGCGGCGCGCCGCCGCGAGGATCAGCTGCTTGACGTGGTTCTCGCGGCGCTTGGCCTCCTGGAGCGCCTGCAGGTCCTTCTGCCGGGCCGCGGCCGCGGTCTCCCGGGCGTCGCGTCGGGTCTCGACGAGGCCGAGCACCTTGTTCTTCGCGTCGCGGGTCTCCTGCTGGAGCTGCTGCATCACGACCAGGTGGTCGGCGGCCTCCTGCCGCTGCACCTCGACCTCGTCCCGGGCGGACTGCACCTCGTTCTCGCGCACCTGGAGGAGCACCTCGGCGGCGTGCAGGTCGTCGTAGGCCCGGTCCTCCCGGCCGACGATGACGTCGTTGAGGGCCTCCTGGCGGGTGAGGTCGGTCGTCGACTGCGAGTGCAGGAGGCTGGCGAACGCGAGCAGGTCGGGGTCGCCCTGCTCGTAGATGTCGGTGACGGTGTCGGTCAGCTCGTCGCGCTGGTCGTCGAGCGCGGCCTGCCCCTGGGTCAGGTCCGCCTGCGCCTGCTCGAGCCGCGCCTCGGCGGCCTCGAGCCGGTCCTGCATCTGCTGGTCCCGGATCTGCGCGGCGTCGAACCGGGCGCTGGCGGAGCGGTACTCCGAGCGCGCCGAGCTCAGCTCGCGGACCGCGGTGTCGACGGCGGCCTGCGCCGCGCGCAGCTCGCTGCTGGACTCGTCGAGGTCCTGCTGGGCGTGCTGGACCTGGGCCTGCGCCTCGTGCTGGCGGTGCTTGAGGTCCTTCGGGTCGGCGTTCGCGAGCGGGACGGCGAGCGCACCCAGCGCCAGCGAGCAGGCCACGACGGCCGCCGCACGGCGAGGGCGTGCGGCACGGGGGAAGAGACGCACCGGTCTGCCTTCGTGTTCGGGGAAGTGAACGCGTCGACCGTAACGCGCGCGGGTCAGACTTTGAGGTATTTGCGTGTCAGCACGAGTGTCGGGAGCAGCGTCAGCAGCGGCGCGAGGATCGCCATCACCACGACCGGGGTCACGACGTTGGCCCAGTCGATCCACGGGATGAAGCCGAACTGGTCCTTGAGCCACCCGTTCACGCCGAAGTGCATGAAGGCGACCAGCGCCCCGATCGAGAAGACCAGGGCGATCGCGGCGGTCACCAGCGCCTCCATCAGGAACGGCAGCGCGATGTAGAGCGTGGAGGCGCCGACGAGCCGCATGATCCCGATCTCGCGGCGCCGGGCGAACGCCGCCAGCCGGATGGTGTTCGCCACCAGGAGCAGCGCCGCGATCACCAGCACGATCGCCGTGGCGAGGGACCCGATCCGGATCGCGGTCATCCCGCGCAGGATCGGCCCGACCACGTCGCGCTGGTCGCGCACGCTGCTGACGCCGTCCAGGCCGATGATCGCGCTCTCGATCCCCTGGTACTCGTCGGGGTCGTTGAGCGTGATCCAGATCGACTCGGGCATGTCGTCGGCGGTCGCGGCCGGGTTCGGGCCCTCGAACTTGTCCGCGCCGAGGAGCTCCTTGACCTTCGCGAAGGCCTCCTCCTTGGTCTCGAACCGGTAGTCGGCGACCTCGGGGCTGTCGTCGACGACCTTGGCGATCCGCTCCTTCTGGGCGTCGGTCACCTCGCTCGTGCAGGCCGGGTTGTCGTCACGGGCCTTGCAGAGGAACGCGGTGATCTGGAGCTCGGAGCCCCACTGGTCGGTGGCCTTGACCGACTGCTCGCGCAGGAGCACGCCGAACCCGACCAGGGCGAGGGACACGAGCAGGGTGAGGACCACGGCGACGTGCATGGAGAGGTTGCGACGCAGGCCCTGGCCGAGCTCGGAGAACACGTAACGAAGCTGCATGGAGGAGGGGGTGTCCTAAGTCGTGGGTCGTCGGTCGGCGGCGGTCAGTGCTGGAAGCCGTAGATGCCCTGCGCCTGGTCGCGCACGACCCGGCCGTCGTCGAGCTCGATGACGCGCTTGCGCATCTGGTCGACGATCCCGGCGTCGTGGGTGGCCATCAAGACGGTGGTGCCGGTCCGGTTGATCCGGTCCAGCAGCTTCATGATCCCGACCGACGTAGTGGGGTCCAGGTTGCCGGTGGGCTCGTCGGCGATGAGGATCATCGGCCGGTTCACGAACGCGCGCGCGATCGCCACGCGCTGCTGCTCGCCGCCCGAGAGCTCGTCGGGCAGGCGGTCGCCCTTGCCCTCGAGGCCGACCAGCTCGAGCGTCTCGGGGACCAGCTGGTTGATCTCCGAGCGGGACCGGCCGATCACCTGGAGCGCGAACGCGACGTTCTCGCTCACGGTCTTGTTCGGCAGCAGCCGGAAGTCCTGGAACACGGTGCCGATCTGGCGCCGCAGCCGCGGGACCTTCCAGCTCGCCAGCCGGTTGATCTCCTTGCCGGCGACGTAGACCCGCCCCGAGGTCGCGCGGTACTCCCGCAGCACCAGGCGGAGGAACGTCGACTTGCCCGAGCCCGACGACCCCACGAGGAAGACGAACTCCCCCTTCTCGATGTCGACCGACACCTGGTCGAGCGCAGCGTGCGCCTGACCGGGGTAGGTCTTGACGACCTTCTCGAAGCGGATCACGGAAGTCGAGGGTAGACGAGCAACCTGAGCGCCCGCGGGACCCCTCTCACCCGGGCCTGCCGTCGACCACCCAGCAGGCGGCGTACGGCGCCAGCTCGAACGCCCCGTCAGCACCACCCGTCACCGGGCGGCCGCCCAGGGCGTCGTACGGCGCCGTCAGGCCGGCCTCGTGCAGCCGGTGCACCGGGAAGGACCGCGGCGTGGCGGTCACGTTGTAGAGCCCGACCATCGGCCCGCTGGCGTGGCGGCGCACGGTCGCGAGCACCCCGTCGTCGGTGCCGTCGAGGATCTCGCTCGGCGCCGACGCGTGCAGCTGGGGCAGTCCGGCGCGGACCCGGGCGAGGTGGGCCAGGCCCGTGTAGGCCCGCCCGGGCACGGTGCCCGGGTCGTGCCGCTGCGCCGCCCGGGTCGGGTCCAGGCGGGGCCGGCCCGCCCAGCGGTTGTCCGCGGCGTGCCCGGGCTCGTCGGCCCAGCCCGGGTCGTTGGGCTGCGCGAGCTCGTCACCGCTCCACACGACCGGGATGCCGCCCCACCCGGCGACGACCGCGTGCGCGAGGTGCAGCCGGGCCAGCGCCGCGTCGGGGTCGTCCTCGAGGCCGACCAGCGACGCCGCCGTACCGCTGATCCGGCGGTCGCCGGTGGCGGGGTTGGACTGGAAGACCAGGCCGTGCGCCCACGAGCCCGGGTACTCCCCGGCGTACCAGTCGGAGAGGAACCGGCGGTGCAGCGTCCCGTCGAGGCCGACCGCCGCGGCGTCCCCGTCGTCGATCGCCCAGCCGATGTCGTCGTGGCAGCGGACGTAGCCGATCCAGGTGGCGGTCGTCGGGGTCGGCGGCAGCGCCCCGAGCGCCCGCCGGGCGAGGGTGGTGCTGCTCGTGGCCAGCATCGACCAGACCTGCACCATCAGGCTGTTGTGGTAGGCCAGGTCGCTCACCCGGCCGGCTCGCTTCCCCAGGCCGAGGTACTGGACCAGGTCGCGCGGACCGACGATCGCCTCGGCCTTGAACGCCACGGCCGGGGCCGCGATCCGCGCGACCGCCCGCAGCGCCTGGGTGATCGCGTGCACCTCCGGCTGGTTCTGGCAGTCGGTGCCGAGCCGCTTCCACAGGAACGCGATCGCGTCGAGCCGGAAGATCTCGACCCCGAGGTTGGCGAGGTCGAGGACGATGTCGGCGAACTCGACGAGCACGTCGGGGTCGGCCCAGTTCAGGTCCCACTGCCAGCTGTTGAACGTCGTCCAGACCCAGCCGTCCAGGTCGTCGTCCCAGGTGAAGCTCCCGGGCGCGAAGTCGGGGAACACCTCCGGCAGGGTGCGCTCGTAGGCGTCCGGCTGCTCGCGGTCGGGGAAGACGTGGAACCAGCGGCGGTACGCCGGGTCCCCGGCGCGCGCCCGGACCGCCCAGGGGTGCTCGCGGGCGACGTGGTTGAGCACCAGGTCGACCACGAGGCTGATCCCCCGCGACCGCAGCGAGGTCGCGAGGTCGCGCAGGTCGTCGGTGGTGCCGAGGTCGGGTCGCACGGTGCGGTAGTCCGCGACCGCGTAGCCGCCGTCGTTGTCGCCCTCCCGGGTCGCGAGGAGCGGCATCAGGTGCAGGTAGGTGACCCCGAGGTCGGTCAGGTGGTCGACGTTCCGCCCGACTGCCGCCAGGTCGCCCGCGAACCGGTCGGCGTAGCAGGCGTAGCCGAACATCCGCGGCTGCTGCAGCCAGTCCGGCTCCAGCAGCCGGCGCTCGTCGAGGACGCGCAGGTCGGCCGGCCGCTCGGCGTACCGCCGGGCGGCGACGTCGACCAGCCGCTGCGCGACCGCGTCGCCGTCGTCGTACAGCTCGTCGACCGCGGCGCGCAGGTCGGCGCCCCAGCGCTCGAGGCGCAGGGCGAACGTCGGGTCGGACGTCGGGTCGGCGGTCGGGTCGGGCGCAGTCATCGGCTGCATTCAAGCAGTGCCCTACGTTGTGGGCATGGCTCGTCCAGCATCGGTCGCCGGGGTCGCGGTCGCCGTGGTGCTCCTGCTCGGCGCCTCCGCCTGCTCGGGCGGCAGCGACGAGCCGGCGACGCCACCGCCGAGCCCCACCGCGACGTCGCTGACAGACCTGGCCACCGACGACCTGACGGTCGCCCGGGCCTCCTTCTGCGCGCAGGTGGCCCCGGCCGCCGTCGAGGACGCGCTCGGCGCCGAGCCCGCCTCCGCGGAGGAGTGGGCGAACGGCGAGCGCGCCGAGCTGGCCGACGGTGTCACCGACGTCGCGCACGAGTTCGGCTGCCGCTGGAGCGCGGCGGACGGTACGACGGCGCTCGGCTGGGTCTTCGCTCCCCCGATCACGCCGCGGCGGGCCGAGGAGCTGGGCCGCGCCGCCACGCAGGTCACGGGCTGCCGCGCGGTGCCCGGCGCCCCGCCGTTCGGCACCCATGCGGTCGCGCTGCGGTGCCAGGACGGGACCACGGCGTTCCACGGGCTCTTCGGCGACGCCTGGCTCTCCTGCTCGCTGCAGGTCCCGGCCGCCGGCGCCGGGGGCGGGACCGACGTGGAGCGCGCGGGGCGCTGGTGCGCGACGGTCCTCCAGGCCGCCGGCAGCTGACCGGTCCCGTCCACGACCCGGAGGGCCGCTCGCCGGGTGACCGGTCGTCCGCTAATGTGTACTAATCAGATCGACTTCATCGTTCTTCGGAAGAGGCTCCACCATGCAGCACACCGCCGCGCCGCCCCGGCGAGCACCGTTCGTCGTGATCGCCACCGTCCTCGTGGCGCTCGTCGCCGTGCTCGCCCTCGGGCGGGCAGCCGTGCTGCCCGGGGACCGGGAAGGTGCCGAGCTCCTCGACCCGGTAGCCGTCCGGGTAGCTGCGGATCTGCGGCAGGTCCTCGACCAGCTTCGGGTTGCGGCGCGCCGGGAAGAACCGGAGCAGCCGGCCCCGGGCGCGCAGCAGGCCGCGGGACACCGCCTCGACGGCCGGCGGCGGGTCGGCGTACCGGAACGCCGCGCGGAGCGCCGGGTCCATCAGCGACCGGCTGAAGACGCCCATCACCGGGCGCACGGCGCGGGGCTGGAAGCCGACCATGAGCGCGAGCGTCGCGTCGGCCACCCGCCGCCCGGCCGGGTCGTAGCCGAAGTGCTCGGCCTCGTAGGAGTCCATCAGGCGCTCGAAGCCGGCGTAGGTCTCGGGGACGTCCTTGATGTTCATGTGCGCGCCGAGGGTGCGGTAGTACTGCACGCTCGCCTCGAGCTCGGTCGGCGTCAGCGGGCGCTTGCCGAACTCGTCGAGCCAGCGCTTCGGCACGACCACGAAGGTGCTCAGCACGTAGCGGAACTCGTGGTCGGGGATGTCGTAGGCGCGGTGCATCTGGTTGATCCGCCGGATCGCGGCCCGGGCCTCGGGCTCGTCGAACCCGAGCCGGTTCGGCGGCTCGAGGAGCAGCGCCGTGTCGTCGTACCGCTTCTGGGTGCGGTCGGTGAACTCACCGGTCGCGTCGAGCAGCCGGCCGATGCTCGGCACGGCGTAGGTGCGGAACAGCGCGAACCCGAGCGCCTGGTTCATGTCCCACGGGAACTCGTGCGCCACGACCTTGGCGTAGATGTCGACGAAGTCGGTCGCCGGGTCGAGCCGGTCGTTGTAGCGCCGCCAGTGGTCGCGCCTCATGGCGACACCGTAGAGCAGTCCGTGGGGTGGTGCGAGGAGCGCCAGCGACGAGCCTCGAAACCACCGTGACGCCGACGCGTCCTCGCTAGTTCTCGGCCGCGCGCTCGGCGCCGCGGCGCCAGCGGATGCCGGCCTCGAGGAAGCCGTCGAGGTCACCGTCGAAGACCGCCTGCGGGTTGCCGACCTCGTAGCCGGTGCGCAGGTCCTTGACGATCTGGTACGGGTTCAGCACGTAGTTGCGCATCTGGTCGCCCCACGAGGCCTGGACGTCGCCACGCATCTCGTCGAGCTGCGCCTTCTCCTCGGCCTTCTTCAGCGCGAGCAGCTTGGCCTTGAGGACCACCATGGCGCTGGCCTTGTTCTGCAGCTGCGACTTCTCGTTCTGGCAGCTCACGACCGTGCCGGTCGGGATGTGGGTCAGCCGGACCGCCGAGTCGGTGGTGTTGACCGACTGGCCGCCGGGGCCGCCCGAGCGGTAGACGTCGACCCGGATGTCCTCGTCCGGGACGTCGATCTCGTCGGTCTGCTCGAGCACCGGCACCACCTCGACGGCCGCGAACGACGTCTGCCGGCGGCCCTGGTTGTCGAACGGCGAGATCCGGACCAGCCGGTGGGTGCCCGCCTCGACCGAGAGCGTGCCGTAGGCGTACGGCGCGTGCACGGCGAAGGTCGCCGACTTCAGGCCGGCCTCCTCGGCGTACGACGTGTCGAACACCTCGACGGGGTACTTGTGCTGCTCGGCCCAGCGCGTGTACATCCGCATCAGCATCTCGGCGAAGTCGGCCGCGTCGACACCGCCCGCGCCCGAGCGGATCGTCACCAGCGCCTCGCGGGCGTCGTACTCGCCGGAGAGCAGCGTGCGGACCTCGAGGCCCTCGACCGCCTTCTTCAGCCGGCCCAGCTCGGCCTCGGCCTCGGCGATCGCGTCGGCGTCGCCCTCCTCCTGGGCCATCTCGACCATGATCTCGAGGTCGTCGACGCGACCGAGCAGGTTCGTGAACCGGTCGACCTCGCCCTGGAGGGCCGAGAGCCGGCCGGTGACGCGAGTCGCGTTGGCCTGGTCGTCCCAGAGGTCGGGCGCCGCGACCTGCTCGCCGAGGTCGGCGATCTCGGCGCGCATCGCGTCGATGTCCAGCACCTGCTCGATGGTGCGCATCGTCGCCTGGAGCTGCTTGATCTCTACGTCGAAGTCCGGACCTGCCACAAAGAACTAGGTTACGGGGCGGATGCAGCAGGGCCTACTCGGCAGCCCTACTCCGCAGCGGCGGTGGCCGGCAGCGCCAGCTCGGCCCAGACCCGCTTGCCGCCGGTCTCGGCCGCCTCCATGCCCCACGAGGCGGCCAGCGCGTCGACGAGGTGGAGGCCGCGCCCGTGCTCCTCGGTGTCGGTGAGCGGCTGCGGCTCCGGCGTCCCGGCGCCCGCGTCGTCGACCTCGATGCGGAGGGCGGCCCGGCTCGCCGAGAGCCGCAGCCGGTACGACGACCGCGCGTGCGTGAGCGCGTTCGCCGCCAGCTCGCTGACCACGAGCAGCGCGTCGTCGAGCGGCTCCTCGATGCCCCACTCGCGTAGGTGCTGCTTCACGAAGCGGCGCGCGTCGGCGACGCTGCTGAGGTCGTTGGGCAGGTCGATCACGGCCCGGGTGTCCGACGTGCGGCCCACGGACTCGAGCAGGTCGACGAGGTAGCCGAGGTCCTCGTCCTTGAGGACGAACCCCTCCGCGTGCTCACGGATCCAGGCGCGGTCGGCGGTCTCGAGGCCGGAGAAGACGACCACCTTCGAGTCCGGGGCGTGCTCCCGGACTCGGGAGAGCACCTCCCGGCCGGCGATGTCGGGCAGGCCGAGGTCGAGGACGACGACGTCGGGTCGCAGCTCCTCGGCCAGCCGGACGGCTTCTGCACCGTCGGCCGCCTCGCCCACGACCTCGAACCCGCCCCGGAAGCGGAGCGAGGTCCGGACCAGCCGGCGTACCTCGACGACGTCGTCCACCAGGAGGACGCGGATCGGCACGGCCGCAGCCTATGCCGTCTGCGGTGCGAGAGGCAGCGACACCACGAACTCGCCGCCGCCCGTCTGACCTGGTCCAGGCCGCCGGTAGGTCGCGTCGCCGCCGTGGGAGCGGGCCAGCTGGCGCACGATGTAGAGGCCTAGACCGGTGCCGCCGCGGGAGCGTCCGGTCGCGAAGCGGTCGAAGAGCCGCTCCCGCATCTCCTCGGGCACGCCAGCACCGGCGTCCGCCACCGCGATCTCGACCGTGTCGGCCCCGGCCCGCCGCACCGCGACGTGCACCGGCGGGGCGCCGTGCCGCAGCGCGTTGCCGACCAGGTTGTCCACCGCCTGCGCGATCCGGTCGGCGTCGGCGGCGACGACCAGCCCGCGCTCGCAGTCGAGGACGATGTCGGCGTCCGGGTTCAGCCGGCGTGCGGTCGCGACCGCGCGCTCGGCGACGTCAGCGACATCGACGTCCTCCAGGTCGAGGTCCAGCGCGCTGGACTGGAGCCGCGAGGCGGTCAGCAGGTCGGTGAGCAGCCGGCGGAGGCGGGTCGCGCTGCTGCCCATGCCCTCGACCAGCTCCGCGAGCTCCTCGCCCTCGAGCGCCGCCCAGTGCTCCTGGAGCATCTCGGCCGTGCCGGCGAGCACCGTCACCGGGGTCCGCAGCTCGTGGGCCGTGACCGCGAGGAAGTGGGCCTGGTCCTCCGCGGCCACCTGGAGCTGGGCGTTCGCCTCGGCCAGCGCGGCCGCCGCCCGCTCACGCTCCTTGAGCATCGCCCGCCGCTCGGAGTTGTCGCGGGTCACCTTGGCGAACCCGACGTGGCGGCCGTCGGCGTCGTGGACGGCGGTGATGAGGACGTTCGCCCAGAACGTGGTGCCGTCCTTCCGGATCCGCCAGCCCTCCTCCTCGTAGTGGCCCTCGCGCAGCGCGATCTCGAGCTCGTGCTCGGGGTGGCGGATCTCCTGCTGCGCGGCGGGGTAGAAGGTCCGGAAGTGCTGCCCGACGATCTCGTCCGCGGTGTAGCCCTTGATCCGCTCGGCGCCGGTGTTCCAGCTCTCGACCAGCCCCTCCGGGGAGAGCATGAAGATCGCGTAGTCCTCGACGGCCCCGACGAGCATCCGGAACTTCGCCTCGCTCAGCCGCAGCTCCTCCTCCGCGGACCGCTGTGCGCTGACGTCCTGGAGCTGGAGGAAGAGGTAGAGCGGCCGGCCGCTGCTGTCGAGCACCGGCGCCAGGGTGGCGACCACCCGACGCCGACCGGGCGGCCCGTCCACCTCGTGCTCGACCTGGACCACCCGGCTGGTGCCCTGGAGCAGCTCGTCGATCGCGGCGGCGACCCGGTCGGCGACCGGGACGGCCAGGTCGGCGTACGGCATGCCGACCAGCTCGTCGGTCGAGCGGCCGAGCAGCTCGGCGAGCGCGCCGTTCGCGCGCACCAGACGCCCGGCGAGGGTCACGGTCGCCATGCCGATCGCGGCGTCGTCGAAGACCTCGCGGAACCGCTCCAGGTGCTGGCGGAGCACCGCGGCGTCGGCGGAGTCCTCGTCCTCGGGCGGGTCCGCGACGGGCTCGCGGGGCGCCGGCACGGCGGGGATCCCGAGCACGGCGACCAGGTCGTCGGCGAGGGTGTCGAGGGAGCTGGACTTCTCCAGGAACACCGACGCACCGAGGTCCAGCGCGCGGTGCGCCAGCCCCTGCTCCTGGAAGCCGCTGTACATCACGACCCGGGTGCCCGGGGCGGCCGCGAGCACCTGCGGCAGCGCCTCCAGCCCGTCCATGACGGGCATCGAGACGTCGAGCAGCACCAGGTCCGGCTGCTGGGTCCGGGCGGCCTCGATCGCCGACGCGCCGTCGGCGGCCTCGCCGACCACCTCGAGCTTGTGGGACAGGCGCAGGCGGGTCCGGACCAGCGACCTCACCTCAGCGGCGTCGTCGACGATCACGATGGTCGGGACGCGTGGCTCCCGACCCTCCCCTCCCCCGGACACGAGAGGAACCTACCCACTCCTGCACGTTCTTGCACCGCAGCAAGATGAGGCACCGAACCGTCACGGAGCGTCCGTATCGCTGGCACCGTGGGAGCGTGATCATCGACGTCCGTCCCACCCCCGCGCTGCGCCGGCACCGGGCCCGCATCGCCGGGGTCGCGGCCGCCGTCGTCATGGTCGTGGCGTCGCTGTGCTCGGTCGCCGCGCTCGCCCACGACTCCCGTCCGGTGCCGGACCCCGCGCCGACGTCCGGTCCGGCCGGTCGCTGACCCGCGGCACCTGCGTGCAGCGCCGGCCGCAGGCGGCCGGGAGCCGGTGCTCAGCCGCGGCCGAACACCTGCACGGCGTACCAGAAGCCGTCGTCGCCGAGCCGGGCGCCGGAGCCGAGGAGCCGGTACGACGAGTGCAGGATGTTCGCCCGGTGCGGAGGCGACTCCATCCAGCCGTCGACGACGACCGAGCGACCGGTGTCGAAACCGAACGCGACGTTCTCGCCGGCCGAGTGCAGGTCGCAGTCGTCGAGGACGCGTCCGAGGTCCTGGTGGAAGAGCCGCTCCTGCAGCGCCATCCGCTTCGCCTGGCGCTCGGCGAAGCGCTGCACGCAGGCCTGGTGCCGCAGGGGGTCGAGGTCGTGGGCGCGCCGCTGGTCGTTGGTCGCCGTGAAGATCTGGCGCTGGTAGGTGCCGGGCGACGTCGAGGTGCCGGCGACCGCGGGCGCCAGCCCGGCCAGCGCGGCCGCTGCGAGCACCACCCCGAGCGCGACGACCTTCATCGCTCCTCCCGATCGCTCTAGACCTCCGGGACCGATCCACCGTAGCGGCCGCGCGCCCTGCCCGCTGCTCCTACCGTGACGAGACATGTCCCCCCGACAGCTGTTCGCGGGCGCCCTGCCCGCCGCGGTCGCGATCGCGCTCGGCGCGGCCGGCGCACCCCACGCGGCCACCCCGTCCGACTCCCCCGCCGACTCCCCCGCCGGCTCTCCCGCCGGCGTCATCGAGGTCGGCCCCCGGACGACGACGTACGCCGACCTCCCCGTGACCTCGGTCGTCGCGGACGGGTCGGTGGACCAGGTCGTGCGCAGTGGCGACCGGGTCTACGTCCTCGGCGGCTTCGATCAGATCGGCCGCTACTCCGGGCCGGGCCGCGTGCTCGACGCGACCACCGGCGCCGACCGGCCCGCCCCGGTGCTGCCGGACGGACAGGTGTCCGTCACGGTCCCCGACGGCGACGGCGGCTGGTACGTCGGCGGCGACTTCGGCCAGGACCGCTACGAGCACGTCGAGGGCGGACTCCAGCACGTGCTCGCCGACGGCTCCGTCGACACCGCGTTCGACGCCGGCACCGACGGCCTGGTCAGCGCCCTCGCCCTCGACGGCGACACCCTGTACGTCGGCGGCGACTTCGGCCACGTCGACGGGTCGGTCCGCCAGGGGCTGGCCGCGGTGTCGGCCGACGACGGCCACCTGCTGCCGTTCCGCGCCGACCAGGAGGTGCGGGTCGCCGAGCTCGCCGCCGGGTCCGGCCGGGTCTACGTCGGCACCGGGCAGGTCCAGGCGCTCGACAGCGCGACCGGCGACCCGGTGCCCGGCTTCACCTCGCCCGTCGAGGGCCAGGTGACCGCGCTGACCCTCGGCAGCGGCCGGCTCTACGTCGGCACCACGGGGCTGGTCGCGCTCGACCCGGTGACCGGCGCCAAGGACGCGGGCTTCGACGTCGAGGTCGCCGGCCCCGAGGGCCGGCACGTGCACACCGTGCTCGACACCGGCGAGACCCTCTACGTCGGCAGCGACGCCGGGACGATCGCCGGCCGGCCCGGTCGGCTGGTCGCGCTGGACCCGGCGACCGGTGCCGCCGACGCCTCGTTCGACCCCCAGGTCTCCGGTCCGGTCGACCCCTCGTCCGGCGCCCCGGCCGGTGTCTACGACCTCGACCTGTCCGGTGGTCGTCTCTGGGTGGGCGGCACCTTCGCCGAGGCCGGCGGGCAGGACGCCCACAGCCTGGCGGTCGTCGACCAGGGGACCGGCGCGGCGCTCGACGTCGACCTGCCGTCGTTCGACCACCCGGTCAACGCCGTCGACGTCTCCGGCTCCGGCGTCTACGTCGGCGGGAAGTTCTTCCTCGACGAGCCGTCGGACACCCGGACCATCGCCGCGCTCGACGCGACCACGCTCGAGCCGCTCGCCGACTTCCACGTGACGAAGACGGCGTTCTACGGCGACCTGGTGGCCGCGCCGAACGCGCTCTACGTCGCGTCGACGCACTTCTACGGCTACGACCCCGACGTCTCCCACGCGCCGTACTACGACAACACCACGGAGACCATCCGCGCCTTCGACCCCGACAGCGGCGCCGCTGACCCCGCGCGGACCCACCGGATCACGGACCTGACCGGCTTCACCACGGTCGGCAACCGGCTCGTGGTCGCGCAGCGGCTGCAGGACGACGTGAAGTACCCGCGCAACCGGATCACGGTCTACGGACCCGACGGGCGCAAGCAGCGGAGCTTCCCGGTGCCGATGGGCGGCTACATCTCCTACCTGACCGTCCTGGACGGCGACCTGCTCGTGATCGGCAGCTTCAAGCGGATCCCGACCTACGAGGGCCTGCGCAGCGGCGCCATCGCCCGGCTCTCCCTGAGGAACGGCGCGCTGAACACCGACTTCGACTCGTCCCTCGACGGCCCGGCCTACCACGCGTCGGTGTCGGGCAAGGCGGTCTACGTCACCGGGCTGTTCTCCTTCTACCCCGAGGTCACGAAGATGGACGCCTTCGGGAACTGGCGCTACCGGTTCAAGCCGAAGGACTTCGACACCAACGGGGTGCTGCTGCGCACCGCTCCCGTCGGCGACCGGCTGTGGGTCGGCCTCGGGCGCAACCGGTTCCTGGACACGGCCACCGGCGCCGTCCTCCCCGACCCGACCGGCGGGCACCAGGACGAGATCGACTCGGTCACCGCCGCCAACGGCGGGATCGTCTTCGGCTCGACGACCTACGGGATCAACATGATGGGCAGCTCCTGGAACGTGCTCGGCTACGTCGGGCGGGTCACCGACTAGCTCGGCGCGCTCGCGGGGCCGACCGGCAGCGCGCGGCTTCTGGCCCGCCTATGGCCCGCACGGGTCATAGGCGGCACCGGCGGACCGACCTAGATTCGAGTCGGGAATCTCGGGAACCGTGCTCGAGAAGTGAGGCCACCCCGCCGGCGGTCGGTCCGACCGCACGTCGGCGAGCGGGGCGCGAGCGGGCAGGCCCGGGTCGGTGAGTCGACCGGAGGGGGCTTGAGGGCGATGGACTTCTTGTTGAGCCGCGGGGACGACCTGGCCGCGCTGGGCGTCCACCTGGACGGCTTCGAGCTGAGCGCCGACGACGGTGGCACGGCGGCGATCGCGACCGGCCCGGCGGTCATCGTGCTGGTGCTCCCACCGCAGCACGTCCACGAGGACACCGTCGCCGACGCATCGGACCCCGCGCTCACGGTGACGGCCTACCTGTCGGGACCGAGCCGGCTGGCCTTCGACGTCGCCACCGGCACCGCGGTGCCGCTCACCCCGGAGGGCGTGCTGGCGGCCTGCACGGCCCTGCGCGCGGGCGGGCCGGCGCTCATCGACACCTGGATCGAGATGCCGTGGCGGCTGGCGCTCGCGCCCGGCGCGGGGACCAGCCACCACCCCTCCACGCCGCTGGCCTCGCCCGGCCGGGTCACCGGGGTGTGGCTGGCCCGGCTGCTGAGCCGTGCCGGCGGACCGATGCCGGTGGTGCCGCTGGACCGCTCCTACGCCGCCGACCGGGACTTCGTGATCGCGCCCCCGCTGAGCCCGGACCAGCGCACCAAGGTCGCCGACCTGACGGCCGGTTCGCCGGCCCACGCGACCCGGTGGGAGCTGACACCGTTGGGCGGAAGCATCACCGCGACCGGCGAGTGGGACGGCTTCGGGTGGAGCCACCGGGTGACCCACGGCCGGGACCAGTACGTCCGGGTCGAGGAGCGGGTGCTGCTCTATCCCTTCGGCCTGTCGGGCACGCTCACCACCCTGACCGAGCGCCAGCACGACGTCGGCCGGTCGGCCGCGCTGCGCCGGACCGTCACGCTCCGCCTCAACCAGGCCGTCGTCGACTCCCCTGACGGCGGCGCCCTTCGTCGTACCTTCCCCTTCGAGCGCGTCGAGGTCGGCGCGGCGGTGTTCCCCGGGCTCGGCACCCCCGAGGCGGTGTACCAGCCCCAGCGGGTGACGGCCGACATCGCCGAGCTCGAACGGCAGCGGGACGCGCTCGACGACACCGTGACGGCGGAGGAGTCGCTCTGGCGGCCCTACGTCGACGACCAGCTCCGCACCGACGACGACCTGCGCCGCGCGAACGACCCGGTCTACGGATCCTGGTGGCAGGCGGACCAGGACAGCGCCGCCAAGAACAGCGAGAAGGCGACGCTGGAGGAGTCCCAGCGCTCCTACGACGACTGGATCGACAAGGAGCAGGGACACCTCGACAGGGCCCGGGAGCACGACGAACGGGCGCTGCTCCCCGACGGCACCTACGACCAGGGCGAGCTCGACGCGGCCCACGAGGAGGAGCTGGCCGCGGCCGACTGCCGGGCCGAGGCACAGCAGTACTTCGTGGACCAGGGCTATCTCGCGCGGGTCCGCCGCGAGGCCGCGGACCTCGCCGCCCACGCGGCCCAGCTCCGGCCCGAGGTCGACGCCCGCCACACCGCACGGACCGTCGACGACGCCGTCAACCTCGGGGACGAGTCGCCCGGGATCGCGGACGCGGCCGCTCGCTGGAAGGACGACCATCCGGCGCTGGAGGCACTGCGTCAGCAGGTCGACGACCTGACCCGGCTGTCGGTGCCCACGACCGTCACCGCGTGGCCGGTCACGAGCACCGGCGAGCGGCTGCGGTTCCCCGTGCGGCTGGTCCGCGGCGGAAGCGTCGTCGAGGTGTCGATGCCGATGCTGCTCGTGTACGACGTCGTGCTGCCCGACGCGCCGGCGTACTCGCTCCCGGAGTACCGGTCGCTGGCGGACCCGGCCCTGCCCGGCGAGCTGGACCTGGCCTGGGCCGGACCGGCCGGTGGACTCCCGGAGCTGGACCGGCCGGCAAGCCCGCCGTCGGTGGTGGACACCGGCGGCGTGCTGCTGGACCTGGTCGGCGCCGCCGTGCCGAAGGCGGCGGACTCCCAGCTGGTCCGCACCCTCAACCTGGTCGGCGGCACGTCCCTGGCGACCCTCTTCGACGTCGGCCTGGGCCGGGTCGGCGGCGAGGCCGGCCGGTGGGGCATGGTCGTCGACCTGCCCGAGCTGACCCAGCTGGCCGGCGGTCGCGCCCGGGCGACGGCACAGGCGGTCGTCGGGTTCACGCAGTCCTTCCTCGACCAGGGCGAGCAGGCGGTCGCGTTCCTCGAGGCGCCGGCGGGGATCGTCGCGGACTTCACCAAGGCGGCCGACCGCTCCGGCGGGCTGGCCGCGCTGGACGTCGCGGCCGACGTGATCTCCCGTGAGCACGGGCCCGCGACGCTCGCGGGGCTGCTGACCCACCCGTCGCCGGCGGACCTCATCGGCGAGGCGGCGACGCTGCTGGGGTTCCGCCTGCGCGACCTCATCCAGACCGCGGTCGCGACGCTGTCGCCTCCGCCGGACCCGCCGCGGATCGTCTCCGAGCTCGTCGACGGCGTCACCCCGGTCGTCACGATGGACTGGGCGGTGCCGCTCAACGACGTCGAGTTCTTCCGCGTCAGCCACGACCCGGCCGCGCCCACCGCGCTGACGATCCACGTGGTCGCCCGTCCCGACGGCGTCGTCACCGACTGTCGGGTCGAGGACTTCGCGCTGCAGTTCCCGGCCACGGACGACACCCGTCTGGTCCGCCTGGACTTCGAGCGGCTGCGGTTCCTCCAGCAGACGACCTACGGCGTGGACGTGGTCCCCGGCGCGGGCCTCGGGGCCGGCCTGGTCGACCCCACGCTGGACGTCGACGGGCACGTCGCCACCCATCCGCCGAAGGTCGCCCTGGACGGGTTCCACCTCACCTTCTACCGCGAGCTCGAGCTGTTGGCCCAGCTCCAGGAGGCGGTGGACCTCGGCGGCAAGGTCCCGACCATCAAGGCCGGGCCGAGCGGCGTCACGGCGGCCTACTCCCTGCCCGTCCCCGACGTCGGCTGCGGCGCGTTCGCGCTGAGCAACCTGACCTTCCACAGCTCGGTCGACATCCCCTTCGACGGACGGCCGGTGGAGGTCGGGATCGGGTTCGCCACCCGCGACCGGCCGTTCTCCCTCAGCGTCCTCTCCTTCACCGGGGGCGGGTACGTCGACGTGCGTCTCGGCACCGGCGGGCCCCAGATCGAGGCCGCGCTGGAGTTCGGCGCCCAGGTCTCGGTCGACTTCGTCGTGGCCCGTGGCGAGGTGCACGCCCTGGGCGGCGTGCAGTACGTCCAGGACGGCACCATGGTCAGCCTCTCCGGCTACCTGCGCATCGGCGGCAGCGTGTCGGTGCTGGAGCTGGTCTCGGTGTCGATCGAGCTGCGCATCGCGCTGGCCTACCAGTTCGACCGGCACCGGCTGGTGGGCCGGGCCACCCTGGTCCTCGAGATCGACCTGACCCTCTGGTCGGACAAGATCGAGATCGACAGCGGCGAGTGGGTGCTGCAGGGCGGCACCAGCGCCGGAGCGGCCCCGGAGTCGGTGGGCGCCTCACCAGGGTCGTTGCTCGATCCGGACGAGGCGTTCGCCGCGGTCGACGCCCCGGTCACCGACGACGAGCTCGCTGCGTGGCAGGCCTACCGGTCCGGCACGGTCGGAGCCGGCCGATGAGCGAGCTGCTGCTGGTCGCGGTCCCCGGCGGCGACCTGACGGACCACGACGCCCTGCTGCGCGTCGTCGTCGTGCCTCGCCTCTTCGGCCACGGCACCGCGCTGGCCGACTACGGCATGGCGAACTGGGCACGCGCGCTGCGGGATGCGCCCGGCTCGCTCGAGGTCCGCCTCAGCCCGGGGAGCGGACCCGACCTGGACCCGGTCCACCTCGTCCCCACGCACCGCGCCGACCCCGCGGTCTGGGCGGGGTTCTTCGACCACGTCGGCGTGACGCCGTACGCCGCGCCGGCGCCGTACGACACCCCTCAGGTCGCCACCTCGGCCGACGACGCGCACGCGGTCGCGACGGCCTACGAGGGCGCGGTCGAGGACCCGAGCACGGTCGCCGACCAGCTCGAGGGGCTCAGCTTCGGGCCGATGCCACCGACCCCGGACCCCGACGCCGCCGTCGTGGACCGGGGCGACCCCGACTTCCACCGCGTCGTCGCCCTGATGCGCCAGCACCCTGCGGTGCTGGCGGCCCTGGGCCTGGTGCTCGAGGTGCGCCTCCCCCGGGACCTGCTGCGACGGTGCGGCGACGCCGGGCGGATCTCCGTCGGCTGGCCGGACCCGCCGGTCGCCCTCGACGTCCCGCCGTCACCGCAGACCGAGTTCGAGGTCACCCGCCGCGGGTTCTTCGCGGCGCCCGGCCCCGACGACATCGTGACCGGGGGCCTGGTCGACCTGGCCCGGACCACCCCGGGGGCGGACCGTCCGGACTGGGAGCTGCGCACCTTCGACATCGACGGCGCTGTCGGCCAGCTGCAGAACGCGAGCGCAGCGGTCCGGCGTGCGCGTGCCGAGGACCGGCGGCGTCGCCGTACCGACCCGGACCCGGCGGCGATGCCGCCCCTGCGTTCCGTCGGCCTCCAGCTGGTGCACCGGAAGCGGGAGACCTGGGTCCACGACCGCCACGGCCGGGGTCTGCGCAACGCCACCCAGGACGCACCTCCGGTCCTCACCGCCGACGACCTCGTCCTCGGCTACCGCCTCGACGTCCGCTACGGCGGCCAGGAGTGGCACTCGGTCATGTGGCGCAACGCCCGCTACGAGGTCGGCGGGGTCGTGATCGGTGGCGGCTGGCAGCGCGAGGAGGCGCACCTGGTCGCGACGGCCGCGGTCAAGGGCACCGGTGAGCGCCTGTTCGTCGACGGCGTCGTGGCGCGCTGGTCCGGCCACCGGCTCGGGCTGCCGCAGCAACGGCTCGACGGGGTCCCGCCGGACGCGCGAGTGGTGCGGCCGCTGCCGTACCGGTTCACCTGGGAGTTCCAGAACGACCCGCAGGAGCCGGAGGGGATGCCCGAGCTGCGCTTCAGCTCGGGCTACCAGCTCCGTCTGCGCGCGGTCGACCTCGCGGGCGGTGGTCTGCCGACGCGCCAGGACCTCGGCGAGGACGGCGCCACCCCGCTGAAGACCTACGCACGGCACGAGCCGGTGCGGCCCCCGGAGATGCCGCCGCCTGCCGGGCTCCTCACCACGGTCGTCGACGCGGACGGGCGGGCCCGTCCGCGGGTGGACCCGACGCTGCTCGGCCCGGGCGGGTCCCTCGAGCGACTGGTGGTGCGCAGCGACCCCGGCGGGGCCGACCCGAGCCACGACCCGGGCCTCCCGCCCAACCACAGCCGGACCCTGCTGCCCCCGCCGGCGAACTTCGAGCTCAGCGAGTGGGAGGACCGGCTGAGCGGCGTCGACGAGACCGCGTGGCGGCTGGCCCGCCGGGCGATCACCGCGCCGCAGGCGAGCGCCGAGAAGCGGGCCGGCCGCCACTACACCTGGCTGCCGGACGTGGCCGCGACGTCGGCCGCCGCCCGGCTGGTGCCGGAGGCCGAGCGCCTGGCCGTCCTGCCGTCCACCCTGGACGGCTGGCCGGCCGCGACCTGGCCCGACCACGACGCCAAGGGGGTGCACGTCGTCCCGGTCGAGCGCCACGCGCCGTACCGCGTCGCCTGGGTGGACGGCGTTGCCGAGGTCGAGCTGCCACCGGCGTTCCGCGGGGTCCTCGAGGTCTCCTCCGCCATCGACTCGACCTACTTCGGTCGCTTCGACGCCTCCGCGGTGGCGCCCCTGGGCAGCACCGCGCGGCAGCTGGTGATCGAGGGCCGGCACCCGGTCGTGACCCCGGCTCGCCGCATCGAGGTCGTCCACGCCGTCCGCGCGCCTCTCGACCCGCCGGCAGGCGTGCTCGAGGCCCGGCGCGAGGAGGGCGGGACCTGGGCGGTCCTGGCGGACGGCGCGGCACCGCGGCTCGGCCTGGACCGGGACAGCACCGCCCAGCTCGACGTGGCGGCGAGCTGGCAGGAGTGGACCGATGCTCCCGAGCCGACGCCGGTCACCCAGTCCGTCGGTTCGTTCCCCGTGGACCTGGAGGCCGAGGCGCTCCCGGAGATCCGGCACCACTTCGGCGACACCCGGCACCGCGAGGTGACCTACAGGCTCGCCGCCCACAGCCGGTTCCGGGAGTTCTTCCCGGCCACCGACCCGGAGTCGGCGTTCCTCCGCGAAGCGACGCTGGCGCCCGTCCACGTCGACAGCACCGTGCGACCGACGGCGCCGGTCGTCCTCGCGGTCACCCCGGCGAGCGCCCTCACCGAGCGGCCACCGCTGTTCCACCCGCAAGAGACCACCACGGGTTTCGGTGTCGAGGTGGACGAGGACGGCGACGGGGTCCTGGACGGGGTCGACTACGACGGGGACGGGCACGCCGACCTCGTCCCCCCGGCTCCGGTCGTCGCGATCGACTACGAGGTCGTCCGCGAGGGCGGCATCCTCCGGGTCGAGCTGGACCACCCGTGGTTCAGCACCGGCCAGGGCGAGCAGCTCGGCGTGGTCGTCTCCCCCGGTCCCGGGGCCGACGGCATCGCCCGGGCGCCCGGCCTGGACCCGACGGGCCGGACGACCGCCTCCCACGACAACGCATTCGCGCACCTGGTCACGACGGCGCACCGTGACCCGGCCCGCCTGGGGGACCCGCCACCGCAACCCGACCACACCACGCTCTCGCGCGCCGGCGGGGACCCGCTCCTGGTCGAGGACCAGGACTCCGGTGCGCTGCTCGTCGTCGTGCCGTTCGATGTCTTCGCTGCGGACGGCCGCTGGTTCGCCGACATCGGCTTCAGCGCCCTGGCCGACGACCCCGCGCAGCCGATGGTGCGCCTGGCCCTGGTGCGGTTCCAGCGGCACAGCCTGCCCGGCCGGACCACCTCCCCGGTCGTCACGACCGACCCGGTCGGGGTGCTGCCGCACCGCAGCCTGCTGATCCGGACCCGCAACAACGACGTCACCGTGCAGGTGGACGGCCGGCCAGGAGCGCCGGCGTCGGCCCTCGAGATGCGGGTCGAGGTCGCCCCGACGGCGGCGCTCCGAGACCAGCTCACCGCGCTGCCGGGCAGTGGCGCCGAGGGCGCCACCTGGCAGGTGCAGAGCCGGCACGCCGCCCAGTTCGGGTCCGCGTTCGACACGATCACGCTCCCCTACGACCCCCAGCACGCCCGCCGTCTCGTGGTCCGCGAGTACGACGAGCTGCCGAGCGCCCTCACCGGACCGACCGACGACCCGTTGCCGCCGGACCTCTACACCGAGCTCAACCTGCGGACCACGTTCCTGGTCGTCCACCCCATCTGACCGGACGAGGTCGTGCCAGGACGTCGTCCGGTTCGCCCAGGGCGCCGACCTGATCCGTCGACCTCACGGATCCGCAGGACGGTCGCCAGGCTGCCTGGTCCGCCGGGCTCAGCGCTGCGCGACGACGACCGCGGAGCCGGTGGCGCCGACGGTGGCGGTGCCCGGCGACCCGGGGACGGCGAGCGGCAGGTCCAGCGGCGCCTCGAGGTGCACCGTGACGCTCGAGGTGGCCGGGTCGACGTCGACCTCGAACCTCAGCCCGGGATAGGCGGCGTAGGCGCCGGTCGCGGCGAGGTAGTCGTGGACCGAGCCCCGCACCGCCGCTGCGGTCAGGTCGAGCCGGCCGCGCGGGACACCGCCGGTGTAGACCTCGCGGCCGGTCGCGCCCAGGTCCGCGCCACGCAACGCGGCGCCGTCGGCGACGGTGTCGAGGCCCTGCCGCTGGAGGTACGCCGCAGACGCGTCGACCACCATCGCGACCGTCATCGCGAGCACCATCGCGAACCCGACGATCATCACCGTCGCCTGGCCGCGCTCGTCGCGATCACCCCGCATGCTCGATCTCCTGGAACTGCCCGATCGGCACGGTGTGCGTGGCGTCGAGGGCGAAGCTCGGGGCGCCACCACCGAGCACGTCCGGCAGCAGCGGCAGGTCGACCCGCGAGGCGATGTGGACGGTGATCACCGAGGTGCCGCTGTGGCAGTCGGCGGGGTACGGCGTGCAGCTGATCCGCACCGAGAGCGGGACCCCGTGCACGCCCTGGTCGGCCAGCGCCTGCCGAGCGGCGGCATCCGCGCGGCGGCGCCCCTCGGCGTCGTCGGGGGCGAGCGCGTAGGCCCGGCCGGCGGCCCGGGCCGCGCCGCTGACCGCGAACGCGCCGCGCTGGACGTCGAAGACCGAGACCACGATCCACAGCAGCGGGATCAGCAGCAGGATGCCGAGCCAGGTCAGCTCGACCAGCGCACTGCCGCGCTCGTCGTGCGCGGCCCGCCTCACGGCCGCTGCTCCTCGACCGCATGACCGGTGACGGTCAGCGCGATCCCCGGTCCGCCGATCCCCAGCGCCGGGACGGTCGCGTGCACCACGACCTCGACGCCCGGCGCACCGTCGACGGTCGCCGACCGCGCCTCGACGTCGTCGGCGAACCGGCCCGAGATCGCCCCGTCGATCTGGCTCCGGGTGCGGGCGGCCCCGTCGGCCGGGGTGCGGTCCAGCGTGGCGCCGTACCGGGCACCCTCCGACGCCGCGGAGGCCAGGGTGTTGCGCACGTGCATGACGAGCGCGACCTGCAGCACCCCGAGCACGACCGGGACGAGCACGACGAGGACCAGCACGAAGTCGACGACCGCCGAGCCGCGCTCCTCGCGCGGGCGGAGCACGGCGGCTACTTCACTTGGTCGAGCGCCGAGCTCAGCATCGACTGCAGCTGCGGCCGGGCGACGGCGGTGATCGCGACGACGAGACCGGCCGTCATCACCGTGATCATCACCCAGCCCGGGACGTCGCCGCGCTCGTCGCGGACCCGGGGCGCGGTGAGGGCCAGGTAGAACCTCGTCAGCGCCAGCGTGAGGTGTTCCATACTCTTCCTCCTCAAGGAGTGGTCAGGCTGAGACCGATGACGCCGGGCCAGAACGCGAACAGGACGGTCACCGGCAGCACACAACCCGCTCGAAACAGGCACCTTCTTACTGCCCATATCACATGTCGGCGGACCCGACTTACATCGGTGTCATTCACCGGTAGAATGTGGTCCAGGACACACCCGGGAAGGAGGTGAGAGCGATGGCAGGCAACGCAGGCAAGGTGCCGCAGGTCCCGAAGAAGGGCGGCGGTACGCAGGAGCGCGACCGCAACAAGGACGGCGCGTGGCGCGACAAGCGCAGCGACGCAGGCAAGAAGCGCAAGTAGCGTCATGAAACGGAAGACCCGGGACAATGCAAGTGTCCCGGGTCTCTCCGTATCCGAACATAGACGAGCCGGACGAACGCCGCTACGAGAACACGCTACTTCGCCATCGCAGCCTTGTAGGCGTCATAAACGCTCTGACCGATGCGAGGGGTCTTCTCGGTGACCGGATTGCCGTTGGCCGCCTTGACGCCGTTGGCAATCGCCCAGGCCTTCACATCGGCATAGTCATACCCGTAGGTCTCCGTCTTGGTCCCCTTGGACGTCTTGACACCTGCCACCGGCGCGGGGCGATTCGCCCTCTTCAAGAGCGGCGCCTCACCTCTCAGGAGCGCCATGAATGTTTCCTTGCTCTCTGCGCTGAGGTATAGGTCATAGTCCTGACCGTCAGCCCGCACACTGAGAGGCTTGGTGTCGCTGTCAATGGTCTCACCGGTCAAGTCGTCGGTAATAATCTGCTCAATGCCCATCGGTCTCCCCTAGTTCTCCCGCGTTCCACTATTAAAGCACAGTGTCCCGCTGGTAGGGTCACGTTCATCGACGAGGCACGAGTGCGGGGGCTTCATGGCAGACAACAAACTCTTCTATGGCGACAATTTGGACGTGCTGAGACAGCACATTAAGTCTGAATCAGTTGACCTTGTCTATCTAGACCCCCCGTTCAACTCTAATCGAAATTACAACGTAATCTTCGGGCGGAATCAGGCACACTCCGCCGATGATGCCGCTCAGATTCAGGCATTTGGTGACACTTGGGTCTGGACTCCTACCACCGACGAGCAGTATGTCGGATTGATACAAGGCGGCCTGCCAACTCGTGCGGCCGACGCGCTAACCGCGTTTCGGACCTTGCTCGGCGAGAACGACGCTATGGCGTACCTAGTCAACATGGCTCCGCGTCTGCTCCAAATGCACCGCACGTTGAAGGAGTCAGGGTCACTGTGGCTCCACTGCGACCCAACGATGAGCCACTATTTGAAAGTGCTCCTAGACTCAATATTCGGCGCGGCCAACTTCCGCAACGAGGTCGTATGGCAACGAACTGGCTCCAAAGGGCTCATGGCGCGCCGTCTTGCCAATAATCATGACGTCCTCTTGTCCTACCAAAAGTCGGACGCTGCGAAATGGAACCTAGACGAGACATTCGTCCCCTATGACCTTAATGATTTGGACCCAAAGACCGCCGCGAAGTATTCCAACCTTGACGATGACGGCCGACGTTTCGAACTAAAAGACATCACCAATCCAAACCCCGACCGACCGAACCTGACGTACGAATTCATGGGCGTCACCCGCGTTTGGCGGTGGACCAAGGAACGTATGCAAGCGGCGTATGACGCTGGACTCATCGTCCAAACGGCTCCTGGTCGGGTACCTCGGGCCAAGAAGTATCTTGATGAGCAGCGAGGCAAGCCGCTGGGAGATGTGTGGGCAGATATCGCTCCCCTCAACAGTCAGGCCGCCGAACGTCTTGGCTACCCAACTCAAAAGCCTCTTGCGCTTATGGAGCGCATAATCAAGGCCACTACCGATGCGGGCGATGTGGTCTTAGACCCGTTCTGCGGCTGCGGGACAACGGTGGACGCGGCTCAGAATCTCGGTCGCCAGTGGGTTGGTATCGATGTGACCTACATCGCGGTTGACTTAATCCGCAAGCGTCTACGCCATACATATGGCGACGATATCGAGAGTACCTATGAGGTCCTCGGCATCCCTCGCGACAGAGCGGGAGCCTTTGCTCTGTTCAGTCACTCGCCTTTCGACTTCGAGCGCTGGGCAGTCTCCCTCGTTAACGCGCAACCCAATGAGAAGCAAGTTGGGGACAGGGGCATCGACGGCAAAGCCCGCTTCCTTCTCGACGGGAGCGGTAAGAACCTGGGAACAATCCTTGTGTCGGTCAAAGGCGGCAAGTCCATCGGTCCCCAGTTCGTCCGCGATTTACTCGGCACGGTCGAGACACAAAAGGCTGAGATGGGAATCCTCATCACGATGGCTGAACCCACACGGGGCATCATTGACGCAGTTAATCACGCTGGAACCTATACTCACCCGGCCAACGAGCAGAAGTTCCCTAAGGTCCAGGTTATTACCGTTGACCGGTTACTGAAGGGCGAGAAGCCGAACGTACCGCTGACTATTCTGCCATATATCGAGGCCAAGCGAGCACGGACCAAGAACACGGACGAAGGTCTGTTCTGAATGACGAGCGACGACTAAGGAGCCCCATCGTGCCACACAAAGTTATCAACGCAAGCGAACTCAACCTAGTGGCAGTCAAGAGCGACCCTGACATCCGCATCACTAAGACCACTGAAGTATGGGAGACCGGTCTCAATCACTTAGAGAAGACCGAAGGCTGGCGAATTGTCACCGTCGCTCAAGGCGGCTTCACCAAGGAGCCAGTCTTCGTGCTCTACAAGGAGGCCTGACCGGTCAACATTCTGCCAACCCTCCCGGCTCCAGAATGTATAAATTTCAGCCGGATGCTCGATTCGCGTTGCTGGCAGTCGTTCCGAAGCCAGATAGTGCGCCCGTATCTAGACCAGTGAGGCTCCGACTCGATAACTGCTCATCCTCACGCGGCCGAAGCGTCTAGGTCTGCCGACGCTAGTGCCGCCTTCACTGTGCTGGGATACCACTTCAGACCACCGCGAGCCGTAGGCACTTCGTCAGCATTCAGACCGTCTGCGATTGCTGCCAGCGTTCTCCCGCTCCCCCTCTCGCTGACGATGCGCTCTGTCACATGCTCAGCCATGACGCGGGGACGACCCAGCCGGACCCCTTGCGCCTTGAGTTGCTGCATGGCAGCGCTCGTGCGCTGTCCGATGATGCGACGCTCGTACTCTGCGAAACTAGCCATGACATTTGCCATGAGCGCCCCGCTAGGCGTGGTCGTATCAATCGCCATATCCAAGACGACGAGTTCCCAGCCTTCACGCTCCGCCTGCGCCATGAGGCTTGCGAAGTCCAGCAGGGAGCGGCTGAGCCTGTCGAGTTTGCTGACAACCAGTACCCCGGCCGTGCCAGCCCTGAGACGGTCCAGGGCCTCAGTGATGCCAGGGCGGGCAAGCGACTTGGCTGAGTAGCCGTCGTCAGTGACGTACTCAACGGATTCCCAAGCCTTGCGCTGAGCCTCGGCCTCAATCGCTGCCCTCTGGTCTGCCAAGCCGAGGCCACTCATGGCCTGTTCCTCAGTCGAGACTCTTAGATAGCCAACGACTGCCATTGACTTGTTCCTCTTACTCATGGCTTTAGCGTACAGAATCCGAACCTTTTGTGTAACCGACTCTGAACACCTTGTCATTGAAAGGCAGTTACGCCCCACGCGGCATCACCTCCGCATGGCACATCGGGCTTCGTTATGCGATTACGACCGAACACGTCGCTCACGGGGACTTTTGACACCCCCAGGATGTGTCGGGCGCCTCCCTGACGGGCGAACGAGAATAGGTCCGGATTCTGCGGAATCCTCGAATTGAACGACGCTGTAACGGTCTCTTTGGATGCTTCGTACGCCTGCGAGGACCGCCAGAAGGGTTGACTGGCTCGATTGGCTAGGACGGTTCAATCACATCATGAACAGTCTATCTATAGTGACGAACGCACCAGTTGTGCCCTTGGGTGGAGAAGAGTCGAGCGAGTCACTCGTTGTAGCGCCAGCCCGCATCGTGACATTGGTGAAGTCGGAAGACCCGCCTATGATTTTCCCGCCATCTCCAACGAAGACAATGTAGGCCGGTGAACCCTTCGGGATGTTCCTATCAGTGGTGACATTGATGGCAACGTTGCCATGCGTCACTAGAGTCTCAACGTCGGCCGCCAGAGGAACCGACTTATGTATCAGGCTGCCATTCTCAAGCGACACTTCCAACTTCTCATCCGGACCCAAGGAATCCTCAAGCATTGAGCCCACGGCAAAGAATGAATCGGCTGGGACGTAGGCAAGCGTCTCAGTGGTCGATTGAGTAGCAAACCCGTCTTTTACGGCCTTGAAGGTCACGTCGATTGAAAAGTGCTCGGGACCATTGTTATAGCCCACCGCCCCCACCCCGGGGTAACCCCAGGACCCTGCGCGCTCGTATCCCGACGCCACAATGGAGATTCCTGGCGCCGCAGAGGCGACGAAAGGTCCCCACGTATTCGCGGTCGGGGACGGGGTCGCAGCAGGCGTCGGAGTGGAAGACGACGACGGCGGGGCCGGCGGGTCTTCGGATTCAATGCTCTCGATTGCAGACGGAGACGTAGTTGGCGTCGCCGTCACTGTGACTGTCTGGACAGGAGGGCTCGCGCCTGCGTCAGAGCTCTGGGCGCCGCAGCCAGCAGCGGCCGCCAGCAGAGCGAGCGTCGACGCTGCCAGAAGGGCTGTTCGCATCGGGTTCCCCTTGTCGGTCGGTGGGGTCGCGGGACCTAGCCCCCCGAGATGGTGGCACGTCGTCCCGGCCTTGGGGCCGCTTGCGGAGTATTGGGCCGTAGTTGCTCCGGTGCGGGGTTCCGGCCTGAGCACTCGGCGGTCCATCCCTATCCCCCGGGACCGCGTATGCAGACGTCTGTTCCCGGCTATCTTCGCCAGCATGAAGAGAATTCTGTGCTTCGCGGGTACGGGCGTCCTACTCTGCGGAGTCCCCGCAATCATCCCGACGCCAGCATCGGCAGACACGCCGGGATGTGTGACACGGAGCGAGTACAACAAGCCCCGTGCAGGCTGGCCGATAGCGCGGGTTCACCAGTTGTTCGACACGGCCGGTACTGCGGCTTTAAATGGTTACCGGCACTACCGGGTGTGCGCCGAGCCAGACGGTCCGGGTCTCTACTACCTAGGCTATGAACGGCGGAACGGTGCCCTTCGGTTTACCGGGGACAAGGGCTACTTCAGTCCCTACTGAGTGAGCCGCTCTGCGTGCGCCGGGCTCCACGTGTGTCAGGTGTCGACTTGTCCAAACCGCTCCGATTTGTCTGCCAACTCCTTAGCATCGAGGTCATGAAGTCTCCTGGGCACCTCATGTTGGCCACGGCGCTCGTCGCAAGCCCCTTCGTGATGGCTGCCGCACCAGCATCGGCCGACACCCCTGGGTGTGTGACCCACGGCGAGTTCAACCGCGTGCAGACCGGTTGGAAGCAGTCGCGGGTTCACCAGTTGTTCGACACGGCCGGAACTGCCGCCCCGGGCGGCTACCGCTACTACGCGGTTTGTGGCGAGGAAGGCGGGACCGGGCATTACGCATTGGGTTACCAGCGACAGTCCGGGGTGCTCAGGTTCACCGGCGACAAGTACTACGACACCACCCCGTACTGATTCGGCCCCTTGTCTGACTTCACCAAGCCGCGACATCGTTAGTTCGCCCTCGCGCATCTGCATCTCGACCCTGGCGACCGCGCAGTTCGAATCTGCCTGGACCAATGCCTCTAGAACCCCTCAGACGCCCGTCTCGCGAACGAACTTAATTAGTTCCGTGTTCTGTGGCCTTCGCATATTGAACGAGGCTGTAACAGCCTCCCTTGATACTTTGAAGTCTGCTCTTAATCCCGTTAGGTCGATACCAGTCATGACTGTCTGTGCATCGATGCCTTGCCTGAGTTTCATTGACAGGTTGAGGACTGGCGCCATACCGCCTTGTCGCACCATCTCGACCGAACAGCCTTCTACTAGTTCGCAGAGGCAGGCGTACTCAGCGTTGATGCACGCAAGTCCTAGTAATTCCCTAGGGCACTGAGCCTCTACCGGCTCGCCATTCAGCCCGCTACTCCTGATGACCTCTACGAACTCAGTCATCGTGGCTCACAATGCTCTCTAGCAGGCTGAGGTGACGAAGGACCTTGGCTGAGTCCCTCGTAATATCGACATTCATGCTTTGAGCGAGTAGCAACGCATTGGTTAGGCGGATGCTCGTACGCACCGCCGCTGTGTGTTCACTGATTGCTTCCTCTAGCCCTGTACTTACTTCTATACTCATACCACTTTCTCCTTAATAGATATTCTTATGACTATCGCCGCTCCGCGGCGACCGGCCCAGCGGGCCGGTAGTGCAAGAGACTTGAGTCATCTTGCACCCATCTACTTCTCTTGACTCTGCGCATATTGACTTGGATACACGTACCCTTAGGGTTCCTCATCATTGAAGCCTAGAGATGGTCGCTCACAACTCAGGGAACTTGCGTCCTTCTGGTTGCTTAGGGTAAGTAGACCGAAACCCGGTTATCCACTCCGTTGGGTTATCCTTCTTGATTCTCTTCGGATTGCTCCTAGCCGCTCGGACGGCATACGCGCTGTGAGAATCATAAAGGGCTCTTTCTATACCGCCCAACATGCTCGGCTGTAAGACTCTATCCAGAAATGAAAACACCCCTAGAGAGGGAACCGGGCAGTACCTCAACCTAGGGGGGTTTGCGAGTCTCGCGAACTCTGTTGTTGTGCTCCTACGAATAAGCCTTCCTGCCCGGTTCCGCTTACTCTTCTATTATATCACCATTGTTTCCAAAGGCGAATATTCGAGCGATAGGCTTTAAAGGCCGCTCTGCGTCCTAGATTACAAACACAGAGCGGCCACAGGGGACGAGTGAGAAAGCGCCATGCTGCAACCTGTCCCCAATGTTGCATCACTGAATAGGTCCCCGGACAGGAAGAAGGATGTAACTGCCCGGGGAAGGCGGTGCGGAACTAACCGCATTCCGAAGCCTGGTTCTCTCAGGCCTCGCGCACCTATCTCTATTATACCGTCCAGATATTATGCCGCGTATTGTTATCGATTCGTTACTTATGTTGAGAGTGGCGGTGAAGTCTGCGCAATCTAACTCTATCTCTGTGTCAGATATTGTCAGAAGTCTCCGGGCTCCACAGGTATATGGACTGTTCTCGCGTTCGACTCATCCCATGGAATCCCCATGGCCCGAACAACTTCATGCTTACCGAGCATCGGCGTCAACTCCATGAATGACAGGCGGGATTGGTCGAACTTCCTGCCTACCCTGCCTTTGACCAGTCGCACGCCGCTACACCTGTTCAGGAGGGCAGTCCGTCTGTCCTTGCGCCATTGCTCACCCGACGTCTCGTGGGAAACCTCAGTACTGTAAGAGACCTCTGGCGCTCGGCGCTTCGTCTCCTTCAATGCAGCCATTCTTTCCATCAAGGCTTCCATGTCGGCATCATCTGCTGTCATGCGCGCGGCGGTATCGGCAATCTGGGTATTAATCTCGGTGAGGTCGTAGTCTGATGGAATCTCCCGAGTAATAATGAAGTGGTGGTTGCCAAATTCCTCTAGGAACCTATCCTCCACTATGTCCTCCAAGTTCGTGACCTGCTGACCGCACCCGTCTTTGCCCTGACATTGGAATACCCGCACCCGTTTGCCACTGATGTTCTTGGCGTTGCGATACATCTTCTTGTCGCAGTGACCGCACCACACCAAACCTGCCAGGTATGACTCGGAGCGCGCCTTATAGGGCTCGGCATTGCTTAGACGGTCCTTGAGGTCCCGATGTTCTTCGACGCTCAGGATTGCCAAGTCCTTTCGAATGAGAGGCATACCGTCTTTGCCACGGAGAACCTCGCTTCCGCGCACCTTGCCCTTGTTGCCAGGGTTGTTCAAAGTCATGCCAGCCAGAACGGGGTTCGTCAGCATGCGACGGGTGACCGTGATGGTCCAGTGCGCGGCACTGTTCTTCCTGCCTTGTCTCGGCGCCACTTCATCGAGATAGTCCGAGACGCTGCGCACCGAAGCCCCCCGCAAGATTCGCGCAGCAGCCTCAATGACGAACCCAATGGTCTCTGGGTCCTTCCTAAGCACCTTGCCCTTACCGTTGGGGTTCCGAGCATGCATGTACCCGAAGGGTGGGGCTCCACCCGCTACCCGCCCGTCTTGGATGATGTACCGCCTTGCTCCGGCGACCCGCGCGCTAATCGCCGCTGCCTCCATCTCCGCGAAGACCGCCAGCATTGTTGCGAAGCCCCGACCTTGCGGGGTCGTCATGTCCACCGGGTCGGCTACTGCCGCGACCGCTGCTCCGCGCTCCTGTAGAGCGGCGTCGGCATTCAGGAAGTCGAGGGCCCGACGGGCCAGTCGGTCAACCTTCCAAACCAGCACCACGTCATAGGCGCCCCTTGGATGGGCTAGAACCTCCTGCCAGCCATTCCGGTCCTCGGGACGGTTGGCCGATGCACTCACGCCGTCGTCAACGTGCTCAGCCACCACCTGCCAGCCCTGGGCACGGCAGTAGTCCCGCCCCGCCTCCAGTTGGCGTGCGATGCTCACAGAGTCTTCTGTGGTGACGCTGAGGCGTGCGTACAACACAGCGCGCTTAGTCATACGTGAATGTTACTGATGCGCACCGGCAGCACGAGGAACACCACCGGGACCATCATGAACACCTCCTTGCGGGCCGCGGTCTCGATGAGCTCGCGACGACCGGCCTCGCGGACGTCGGCGGCCTGCGCGTGCAGGACGTCGGCCAGCGGGGTGCCGCGCTCCACGGCGACGGCGACGCCCTGGGCGAACCGAGCCACCAGCGGGAGCCCGGTCGAGGCGGCCATCGCGTCGAACGCCGCACCGACGGGCTCGCCGGTGCGGATGTCGGCCAGCACGCGGGCGAGGTCGGTGGACAGCTCACCGCCGCTGCGTCGTACGACGCGGTCCAGCGCCGCGACGGGGCCCTCACCCGCGGCCACGGCGAGCGCGAGCAGCTCGGCGACCGTGGGGAACTCGGCGAGGATCCGCCGCTCGCGGCTGCGCACCTGGCTGGTGAGCCAGGTGTCGCGGGCCAGGACGCCGGAGACGAACGCGATGGCCGACACCAGCAGCCAGGTCAGGGCCGACCCCGGCGCGGTCAGCATCCGCAGCACCCCGATCGCCGCGGCCACCGCGAACGCGACCACGCCCCAGAGCACCTGCTCGATCCGGAACTCGTGGACGGTCTTGTCGATGGCGGCGCGCTGGAGGCGACGACGGACCGAGGTCGCACCGCCGAGCACCCGCTCGACGGTGTCGGCGGCCGGCTGCAGCAGCGCCGCGACGAGCCCGTCGCCGGACGAGGCCGGCCGTGGGAGCGCACCGGTGTGCGGCAGGTCGCGGAGGTACGGCAGCACGCGCACGGCGAGCTGGGGTCGCCGCAGCACCCGCACCCGGGCGACGACGAGGAGCAGCCCGGCAGCCAGCGAGCCGCCGAGCACCGCACCCCAGACAGCGGGCGTCACGACAGGATCCGTCGTTCGAGCGGGAGCCGTCCGATCCGCATCATCAGCCGGTAGGCGACGACGCACGCGACCGCGCCGAACGCCAGCACACCGACGCCGGCGGGCGAGGCATAGCGGTGGATCACCTCGGACTGGAAGGACATGAACAGCAGCACCAGCCAGGGCGAGGCGACCGCGAGGCGGGCACCGTTGACGGTCCAGGCCTGGCGGGCCTCGAGCTCGGAGCGGGTCCGGGCATCGTCACGGAGGTACGACGACAGGTTGCGCAGCAGCCGGCCCAGCTCGCCCCCGCCGACCTCACGAGCGATGCGCAGGCCCTCGACCACTCGGTCGCCGACCGGGTCGGCCAGTCGCTCCTTGAGCCGGTCGAGGCACTCCCCGAACCGGCCGGTCACCTGGTAGTCGAGCGCGAACTGGTCGAAGGCCGCGCGCAGCGGCTCCGGCCCGCGCACACCGAGGGCTGTGCAAGCGCCAATCATGATCCTCGGTATTGTGATGATGTTTCTCGGCATGATCTGGCTGCCACTTGGTCAGATCGTGGCTTGGCTGGTGCAACTGCCACTCATCTACATGCTAAGTGTGATCCGCAGCGCGGCAGCAACTGCCGGCACCTTGATCTTCAATCTGAGTCCGTCGATACTAGTGGGCTACTATGCCTTCGCGCTGGGCATCCCTTATGTGGCGTCAATGCCGCCGGGGCAACGTCAGGTGTGGTGGAAAACTCTACGCAGTACGTTCAGTTTCTCGCTGCTAACGATCGTGGGGCTAGGCGTAGCCACGCTACTGTGGATCGTGGTGTTATCGCGTCCCGATGGTAAGCTGCACGTTAATTTCCTTGATGTTGGCGAAGGCATTGCCGTCTTGATCCAGACGCCGAACGGTGCGCATATCTTGATCGATGGCGGCGAGAATCCCACGCGCCTGCAAACTGCACTTGGCGATCATCTGCCGACATTCAAGAATTATCTAGATGCACTGATCCTTACAGATATGCGGCGCGCCACCATTGCTGCCATACCGCCGTTACTAGATCGCTATGAAGTAGGAAGTGTTTTCTTCAACGCGCTGGAGGCTGATGGGCAGATCGAGCCAGCAGTTAGTGATGCGATCAAGCGCCAGCAGAAAGAAGGGATCGCGCTGGAACATGGCTCGATCTTCACTACTGATGATGGCGTGGCAATTGAGGTATTAACACCGCCTATCGTGGTGGCATCTCCTAATCCGCAGGATAGTACATTGCTACTGCGTCTGAAGTATGGCGATGCCTCATTTCTGATTACGTCGGAGATGTCAGAAGAAGCGATCAAGCAGTTGCTACACACCGAGTCCTATTTTGGTTCGACGGTGCTGCTCCTTCCCTCTAACGGCGCGGAAAGGAAAAGTTTGGCAGCCTTTACCGCGATGGTTGTGCCGCAAGTTGCCGTGATCGCAGCCGATGCTGGAGATCGCGCCGCTTCGCCCGACGACTCGGTTTTAGCACTGCTTAGGAACTTGCCGCTATTCCGCACGGATCGACAGGGAAGCATCGAGATGGTAACCGATGGCAAGACTCTGTGGATTTATTCAAGCAAGTGAGCCGACTTTGAAAATCTTCTACACAGATCAGTACGTGCTGCCGCTGCCGTTGGGTCATCGTTTCCCGATGTCCAAGTACCAACTGCTGCGCGAGCGCGTGTTTGCAGCACAGATCGTGCCTGCGGAAAACCTAATCATCCCGCACGCCGCGACTGATGAGGAAATTTTGCGAGCACACGATGAGGAATATCTGCGTCGTGTGCAATATGGCGAACTGACGGAGAAGGAAATCCGGCGTATCGGCTTTCCGTGGACGCCGCAAATGGTCGAGCGATCTCGGCGCTCATCAGGTGCAACTATCGAAGCCAGCCGTGCCGCGCTGGAAGATGGCATCGCG
>NZ_JBGAGJ010000021.1:0-19067 GCF_044226765.1 Nocardioides sp. | reverse complement strand
TCATCGAGCGCTCCTTCAACGACCACAAGCAGTGGCGCGGGATCGCGACCCGCTACGACAAGCTCGCCACGGTCTACCGAGGAGCGGTCGTCTTACGTGCCATCACCATCTGGCTCGCGACTTAGGAGACACGCCCTAGGTGTGGCCGGAGCGAGGAGAGTCCGCGCTCGTCGCAGGTCAACGCACGCTCTGTAGCTGCTGTCAATCGCCATTGTCGCTCGAAAGTGGGGCCGATCCGACTTGGCGTTCTCGTTCGAGCCCCGTTGGCAAGGGCTGGCGGCGTCACAGAAGAAGACCTTCGTCCGATCGCCGTGGTGATCTCGACGTGCCGGGACATCTCGTTCGCTCGGCCGCGCCCTGAACGTGTCGCGTGACTACGGCATCGTGGCCAGCTTCTCGGTGCTGTTCATTGTCCTGGCCGTGAGCAACGAGACCTTCTTCAGCACGACGAACCTCCTCAACCTGCTGGACCAGCAGTCCTACATCCTGATCGTGGCGGCCGCAGGCACCCTCGTGCGCATCGGCGGCGGGATTGACCTCTCGACCGGCGCGACGTTCGCCTTTCCGTCGTGGTCGTGGCCATCATCACCTCCGGAGGCAACGTCGTCGTCGCCAGCGATCCCGCGTGGCAGGCGTACGGGCGCAAGCAGATCGGCAGGGTGACCCTCGGCGTCATCACCATGGTCATCGTCCTCGCCTTCTGTGCCTTCCTCCTAAACCGGACGACCTACACCGTCAACTCCTCGCCACGGGTGGGAACGAGGACGCGGCCTGGCTCTCGGGGATCTTGGTGCACCGGGTCCGCACCGTCACCTACGTGCTTAGCGGCCTGTCCGCGGGCCTTGCCGGGGTGCCCATGTCCTCTCGCGTGGGCACGGGACAGTCCGACTCCGGGGGCGACGGCCTGCTCTTCATCGTCACGCCGGGATCGTGGTCGGCGGCACCACCATCATGGGGGGCGTCGGCGCCATCTGGCGCACGGCTCTGGGGGTGCTCTTTTGTGACGATGATCAACAACGGCTTCACGCTGCTGGGACTCGACTCCACCTACGAGCAGATAGTGCAGGGCCGGCTCGCCTCATTCTGCTGGCTGTCGGTCGGGACGCGCGGTCGAAGAAAGTCCGATGACCGTGGCCTCGCGGGCGCGCGCGCCCGGACGACCTGAGGCTCCACGACAGACCTACCTGGTGCGGCCCAGGACCAGCCCGATCCGAGGAAGAGCGTCCGGCGGCGCCCGTATGTGCAACGAGCCGCCCCATAGCCTCAAGAGTTGGCACTTTGCACATGGCCGTCCGGACCGTCGGACGCGCACGATGGGCGCAACCACTCCTGGGAGGTGCGTCCATGAAGCTCACTGTCGTCAGCCCGTTGCTCGGCGAGGAATTCGCCGACGGCGTTCGCAAGGAGGTCGCCCAGTGGGCGGGCCTGGACACCGAGATCGACGTCGTCAAGGTCGAACGGGGCGTCGCCTCCATCGAGTCCGAATACGACGAGGCGCTGGCCGGCCCGGGAATCCTCGAGCAGGTCGAGCGGGCGGTCGAGCGGGGCGCGGAGGGCGTATTCGTCACCTGCTTCGGTGACCCCGCGGTCCACGCGGCCCGGGAGATCGTGGACGTCCCGGTGGTGGGCGGCTTCGAGCCGGCCATGCTGAATGCCCTGTCCCTCGGCGAGTCCGTCGGTGTCATCACCGTGCTGGACAACGTGGTGCCCATGATCCGCGGCCTCGTGCGCCGCTACGGGCTGACCGACCGGTGCAACTCGGTGCGCGTCGTCGACCTTCCCGTGCTCGCCCTCGACGCCCACGAGGTCCTGCTGGAGCGTCTTTACACCGAGGCCCGCTCCGTCGTGGACAGCGGCGAGGCGGACGTGATCGTGCTGGGCTGCACCGGGATGATCGGTGTCGCCGCCGCGGTGCAGGCCCGGCTGGAGTCCGACGGGGCGTTCGTGCCCGTCATCGACCCGACGGGCGCTGCCATCCTCTGGCTGGAGTCGCAGATCCGCCTCGGGGTCCGCCCTAGCCGCGCGACGTACATGCCGCCGCCCCCCAAGGAACGCCGCATGTGAGTTCGCCCGCAGCGGCACTCGCGACGTTCGGCTCCACATCCTCTGAGTTCGGAAGGCACCAGCACATGCGCATCGGGATCGATGTGGGAGGCACTAACACCGACGCCGTCCTGATGGACGGTCACCAGGTGATGGGGGCGGTGAAGTCGGCGACCCAGCCCGACGTCTCCTCGGGTATCAAGGCGACCCTCGAGAGCCTGCGGGAGCAGCGTCCGTTCGCGCCGGAGGACATCCGGGCCGTGATGATCGGCACCACGCACTTCATCAACGCGCTCGTCGAGGCCCGGCACCTGGCCCCCACGGCGGTGCTGCGGTTGGGGCTGCCCGCGACCAGCTCGCTGCCGCCGCTGGTCGACTGGCCGGAGCGGCTGGTGGAGGCCATCGGCGGGCGCGCGTACCTGGCGCACGGTGGCCACGAGTTCGACGGGCGGCACATCGCGGAGCTCGACGAGGACGAGCTGCGCCGGCACGTCCAGGACATGGTCGCGCACGGCATCCGCTCGCTGGCGATCTCGTCGGTGTTCTCCCCGATCAACTCCGAGTTCGAGCTGCGGGCCGCGGAGATCGTCGCCGAGGAGGCCGGGCCGGAGATGGCCGTCTCGATGTCCCACGAGATCGGTCGCGTCGGGCTGCTCGAGCGCGAGAACGCCACGATCATCAACGCGGCCCTGCGCGAGCTCGCGCTGGGCATCGTGGACGGGCTCGCCGGCACGCTCGCGAGCCTCGGCATCGACTCGCCGCTCTACCTCAGCCAGAACGACGGCACGCTGATGGACATGGACTTCGCCCGCCGCTACCCGGTGGCGACCTTCGCGTCCGGGCCCACCAACTCCATGCGCGGCGCCGCCATCCTCTCCGGGCTCAAGGACTGCGCCGTCGTCGACGTCGGTGGAACGACGAGCGACGTCGGGGTCCTGACCAACGGCTTCCCGCGCGAGGCGACCACCGAGGTCACCGTGGCGGGGGTGCGCACGAACTTCCGGATGCCGGACGTGCTGAGCATCGGCATCGGCGGCGGCAGCCTGGTGCGCGGCAACGAGGCCGGCGTGACCGTGGGCCCCGACTCCGTGGGCTACCGCCTGACCCAGGAGTCCCTGGTCTTCGGCGGCAGCACCCTCACGGCCACCGACATCGCGGTTGCGTCCGGACGCGCCGACATCGGTGACCGCTCGCTCGTGGCGCACCTCGACCGCGCCACGATCGAGGCGGCGCTCGCCCGGATCGGCAGCGACGTCGCCGACGCGGTCGAGCGGATGCGCACCTCGGCGGACGCCCTGCCCGTGGTCGCCGTCGGAGGCGGCTCGATCCTGCTTCCCGACCAGCTGGAGGGCTGCGGCGACGTCCACCGTCCCGAGCACTTCTCCGTCGCCAACGCGATCGGGGCCGCGATCGCCCAGGTCGGCGGCATGGTCGACCGGATCTACTCCATCGCGCCCGGGCAGCGCGACGCGATCTGTGACGAGGCCCGGCAGGAGGCCACGGACCGCGCCGTCGCGGCCGGCGCCGATCCGGAGACGGTCTCGATCGCCGACTTCGACGAGGTCCCGATCCCCTACCTGCCCGGCAACGCCACCCGGATCCGCTGCAAGGCGGTCGGTGACCTCTGGATGGAGCGATGAGCATGCGCGTGACCCCGACCGACCTGATCCCGATGGCCCGCGGCGCGGCCGTGCTGGGCGGCGGCGGCGGCGGTGACCCCCACATCGGGCGGCTGCTCGCCGCGAGCGCCATGCGCGAGCTCGGCGACGTCGAGATCGTCTCCCCCGACGAGGTGCCCGCGGCCGCCTGCGTGCTGCCCATCGCGATGATGGGTGCGCCGACGGTGATGGTCGAGAAGATCCCGTCGGCCGGCCAGATCTCCCTGGCGCTGGAGACGCTCGCCCGCTACCTGGGCCGCACGCCCACCCACGTCGCCTGCATGGAGGCGGGCGGGGTGAACTCCATGGTGCCGTTCGTCGCGGCCGCCCGCCTCGGGCTGCCGCTGATCGACGGCGACGCCATGGGCCGCGCCTTCCCGGAGCTCCAGATGGTGCTGCCCACCATGTCCGGCGTCTCGGCGACCCCGATGTCGATCGTCGACGACAAGAACAACAAGGGCGTCTTCGACACGATCGACAACAACTGGGCCGAGCGACTGGCCAGGTCCGCGACCATCGACATGGGCTGCGCCCCGATCGTCTCGCTCTACGCGATGTCCGGGAGCGAGGTGCGCGACTGCTTCGTGCCCGGCACGCTCAGCCTCTGCCTCTCGATCGGTTCGGCCATCGAGAGCGCGCGGGCGGTCAACCAGGACCCGGTGGAGGCGCTGGTCGGCGCCCTGCGCGGGAAGCTGATCCACACCGGGAAGGTCGTCGACGTCACCCGTCGTACCGTTGCCGGGTTCGCCCGCGGGGAGGCCGTCGTCACCGGGCTGGACGCCGCCGCCGGGAGCCAGCTGGTCCTGAAGTTCCAGAACGAGCACCTCATCGCCGAGCTCGACGGCGAGGTGCTCGTCACGACGCCGGACCTCATCGTCGTCGTCGACGCCGAGACCGGTGAGCCGATCACGACCGAGACCCTGCGCTTCGGCCACCGGGTCGCGGTCGTCGCCGCTCCGATGGACGAGCGGTGGCACACGCCGGCGGGCATCGAGCTGGTCGGGCCCCGCTACTTCGGCTACGACGTGGACCCGATCCGGTTCGACGGCACCCCCTCGGAGGGCGTCCTCCTAGCCCACGTCTGAGGGCGGGATCCAGATCGTCCGGCAGGCGAGGTGCAGCGCCAGCCGTTCGGAGGGGTCGGCGAGGTCGACGGCGAGCAGGGACCGGATGCGGGCCAGCCGCTGCGCGACCGTGTTGCGGTGGATGCCCAGGATCGCGGCGGTCTCGGAGACCGACGACTCCTCGTCGAGGTACGTCGTGAGCGTGTGCAGCAGGTCGCCCGGCTGTCCCTCCAGCGGCGCGAGGAGGGACCGGGCCGCTGGCTGGAAGGTGTCGGTCCGGGTCCAGGCCAGGAGCGTCTGGCCGAGACCCAGGCGGTCCACGTGCAGGAACCGCCCGCTGGCGACGCGGCCGGCCGCCAGCCGCGCCGCCTCCCCGGCCTCGCCCAGGGTCCGCGCGACGCCCCGCGGGCCCGCGTGGTAGCGACCGACGCCCACGGCGGTCGCGGTGGTCGCCGCGAGCCGGCGCTGCGCGCTGCGGATCTGGCCCGCTCGCGCCTCGACGTCGGCGCCGCGCGGCTCGTCCTCGAACGTGATCCAGGCCGACCACCCGTCGCCCTGCTCCACGACGACGGCGTCCATCCCCTCCGCCTGGAGCGCGCCGACCACCTCGGGACGCTGGGCCACGGGGTCGACCTCGGGGCCGGTGTCGATCCGGATGCCGAGGTGCCAGCCGTCCAGGCGCCACCCGGCCTCGAGCGCGCGACGCCGGGTGGTGGGTGCCACGTCGTCGGGGGCATTGAGCAGCTCGCCCAGCAGCGAGGCGCGGGCCCGGGCGTCCCGCTCGACGGCCAGCCGGCGCAGGCTGGCGCGCTGGCCGATCACCGCCGCGGCCACGGAGAGGGCCGCACTCGCGGCGGCGCTCTCGGCGGGCAGGTCGTGGGGGAGCCGGGTGACCAGCCACACCGTGGCGTCCCGCGCCGTCGTCGGCGGCACCGGGTGGGCGATCAACAGCGCCGAGCCGGAGAGCTCGACCCGCTGGGTGACGCGGTAGCGGGCCGCCGCCGCGGTGAGCGTCCCGGCCACGGCCTCGCGGTCCTCCTCCGCGACCACGTCGCAGCCCAGGAGGGTGTCGCCGCCGGGGGCCAGCAGGGCCAGGGGCCGGTGCAGGACCGAGCCGACGGCCTTCATCACGTCCTCGACCCCCTCTCCGGACCGGGCGGCCGCGGCCGTCACCCGCAGCACGGTGTCGGACACGTGCAGCTCTACCTCGGCGACCAGCCTCCGTGCGGACAGGGCGGCGGCCAGGGGGTCGTCCGCCCCGAGCACGGTCAGGCCGACGCGCGCGGCCAGGGCTGACGACGGCTGCGAGAGCGGGGACGAGTCGCCGATCAGCAGGGCCGAGGCACGGCCGGCGGCGGCCGTCTGGATCAGGACGTCGATGTGCCAGTCGTCGCGCAGCGGCGGCTGCAGCACGGTCAGCAGCTTCCCCTCGAGGTCGGCCGCCCGACCGCGGATGTCGGCCACCATCGCGACCCCGCCGACCGTCAGCGTCGGCGCCGGCGGTGCCGCGAGCACGCTCACCTGTCGCCAGTCGGCGTGGGCCAGCAGGGCGACGAGCGGGACGGGCGAGGCGGCGCTCACGGCCGACCGCCCAGGAGCAGGGGCGGGCTGTCGATGGCGAACGCGGCCGGGGACACCCGGTCGAGGTGGCCCGGTGCGAGCCACCACGCGGGAGCCGGCAGGACCACCACGAACACCTCGTCGCCGCGCCGGAGGGCGTCGACCGCCAGTGGCCGGTTCGTCCGGCGGTCCAGCAGGCAGATGAGGTCGGGGACCGTGGCCCGGGGCTCGCCGTCGACGAGCACCATCAAGAACTCGTTCTCCGTCTCGATCCGGAGCACGGGGCCGTTCCGGTCGAGGACCGTCACCGACGACTCGGGTTGCAGCCCGCCGCCCGCGCTGTGCCGCAGCACGTCGTACACGCGGCCCTCACCGAGGACCTCGCCCCCCAGCACCTCCGCGACCTCCGCGGCGTCCGCCAGCACGCGCAGCGAGCCGTGGGCGCGCCCGAGCTCGAGCGCCCGGCCCAGGGTTCCCACGCAGGCCGTCTCGTCCAGCAGGGCGGCGGGGCTCGGCGGGAGCGCGAGGGCCGCCCAGCCGCCGGTTCCCGCCAGCGCGGCCCGGATCGTCCTCTCCACCTCGGTGGCGGAGGCGCTGTCGACGAGCAAGGTGTGACCGCCCGGGAACGCGAGGGCGCACGGGGTCAGGGGCAGCTGCGCGGTCACCCAGGTCAGCTGGTCGAGCCGGGGCAGCCCGCGTCCGGCCAGGTCCGCGTCGACGTACGGCAGCCCCAGGCGCAGCGTGGCCACCAGCGCGGTGACGCCGTTCAGGCCGGCTGTCTCGATCCCCATCACCGCGTCCGGGGCCGCGCCGGTCCACCGTCCGGTCGCGGCGACGGCCGCGCCGAACTCACCGCCGCTGGGGAGCTTCTCGGTGAACACGCTGGTGGCCCCCACCATCCCCACCGGCACGACGCTCGCGCCCCCGAGGCCGCCGGGTGCGTGCAGCACCAGCTCGCCGTCCCCGAGCTGCGAGCGCAGCACGGAGGCGAAGGGCTGCGGGTCGCCGGCGCCGCCCGAGCCCAGCAGGCACAGGCCGACCGCTAGTGCCTCGAGGTCGGCCGCGCGCAGGGTCCGGGAAGCCGGAGGGCTCATGCCCGCATTATTGCATCCGGCCGCCGGTCCGGGGGGCGATCCGTGTGCAGGTGGCCTTGCCCTTGAGGCGCGACCGAGCGATGTGCACATATGTCCGAGGATCCGACGTTGGGACCATGAGGTAGTCGCAGCACCAGTGGGGTGCCGGCCACCGGCAGTCGCCGCGGATGACAGTGGAGGAACGCAAACGATGAAGAAGCAGATCCGGTCTGCACCGGGCGTGCGGCCGCGGCGGCTCGCGGTCGCCGCGCTCCTGCTGCCCCTCGTCCTGGCGGCCTGCTCCAAGCCGGGCGACCCGGCGTCGGGCGGCGGCGAGTCCGCGAAGGGCGAGGTCTCGCAGGCCGCCACCGACACGGTCGAGAAGTTCAAGGCGGTTCCGGAGTTCGTCTCGCCGGGTCCCGCGGTGGACGTCGCGAGCCTGGCCGGCAAGAGCGTCTTCGTCATCCCGCTGCTGACGACCAACGACTACAATATCCAGATCAACGCGGCGATGGAGCGGGTCGCGAAGCTCGCGGACGTCGACTTCGAGGTCTACACCAACGAGGGCCAGCCCAACCAGTGGGTCGCCGGCATGAACCAGGCGATCGCGAAGGGCGTCGACGTCATCATCCTCAGCGGCGGCACCGACCCCCGCGCGCTGGAGCCGCAGATCAAGGAGGCCCGGGACCGGGGCATCAAGGTCGTGGTGAGCATGTTCTGGGACACCTCGGCCCAGTTCGCACCCGACTGCTCCGGGCTCAGCGTGGACTGTGTCGACGGCGTGGACGCCATCGTGGCCGCGCCGTACCAGACCGCCACGCGCCTGGACGCCGACTGGATCGCCGTCGACTCCGAGGGTGCCGCGAAGATCCTGGTGGTGACGTCGAACGACGCGGGCCCGAGCCCGGGCCAGGAGGCCGCCTTCAAGGACGAGATCGCGACCGCCTGCCCCTCCTGCGAGGCGACGTTCGCCAACGTGCCGATCAGCAAGTGGACGACCTCGGTGCAGTCGACCGTGCAGTCCGAGCTCGTGCGCAACCCCGACATCGACTACGTCGTGCCGCTCTACGACAACATGGCCAGCTACGCCGTCGCCGCCATCACCGCGGCCGGCAAGCAGGGCCAGGTCAAGGTCGTCACCTTCAACGGCACCCCTGCCGTGCTCAAGATGATCCAGGACGGCGACATCGTGACCATGGACGTCGGGGAGTCCCTCGAGGGTGCCGGGTTCGCCGCGATGGACAACGCCTTCCGGCTGATGGCCGGCATGGAGCCCTCGCAGGTGGCCGACATCGTGCCGGTGCGGATCTTCGACACCACCAACATCGACGAGGCCGGTACCCCGCCGGAGGTGAACAAGGGCTACGGGGACGACCTGGAGGCCCAGTACCTCGAGGTCTGGGGTCTCGGGTGACCGATCCGGCCCGCCCGGTCCTCCGGATGAGGGGCGTCGGCAAGACGTTCGGCCTCACCCGGGTGCTCCAGGACGTCGACCTCACCGTGCGCCGCGGTGAGGTCCACGGGCTGCTCGGCCAGAACGGGTCGGGCAAGTCGACGCTGATCAAGATCCTCGCCGGGTTCCACACCCCGGACGAGGGGTCGATCGAGCTCGACGGCGTGTCGGTCGACCTGCCGCTGTCCGCCACGGATCGGCGCAAGCACCGGCTGCGGTTCGTCCACCAGGACCTGGCGCTGCTGCCGTCGTTGACGGTGCTCGAGAACCTGCTCGCCGACGACGTCGCGACGGGGCCGGGCATCCGGCCCCGGCGGCGGCGCGCCGAGCTCGCTCGCGCCACCGCGCAGTTCGACCGGTTCGGGATCTCGCTGCGCCCGGACACGCTCGTGCGGGACATCTCGCGCCTGGACCGGGCCAAGCTGGCGATCGCCCGCGCCGTCAGCCACCTCGGTGACGATGACGGTGACGTGGCCGGCGCGGGTCGGGGGCTGCTGGTGCTCGACGAGCCGACCGCCTTCCTGCCGCACAGCGAGGTCGGCGAGCTGATCGCGCTGATGCGGGCGGTGGCCGCGCAGGGCACGGGCGTCCTGTTCGTGTCGCACGACCTCGACGAGGTCCTGACGGTGACGGACCGCGTCAGCGTGCTGCGCGACGGCCAGCTGGTCGGCAGCGAGGACACCGCCTCGCTGGCGCGCGGGGATCTCGTGCGGTTGATCGTGGGCCGGGCGGTCTCCGTGTTGAGCGCCGGCTCCGCGCCCGTCCGCGCGAGTCAGGAGCGGCCGCGGCTCCAGGTGAGCGCGCTGCGCGGCGGGGCGGTGCAGCACCTGGACCTGAGCGTGCACCCGGGTGAGGTCGTCGGCGTCACCGGCGTGATCGGGTCCGGGTTCGACGAGGTGACCCAGCTGCTCTTCGGGGCGCTGCGGGCGAGCGGCGGGTCGGTCGCGATCGACGACCTCGCGCTCGAGGCGCGCCGGCTCTCGCCGGCCGCGGCGATCAAGGCCGGCGTCGCCTACCTCCCCAGTGACCGTGCGGTCCAGGGCAGTGCCCCGAGCCTGACCGTGGGGGAGAACGTCGCGCTGCTCTCGCTGCGCAAGGGTGGCGGTCCCTTCGCCCTGACCGGCCGGAGGCTCGAGCGGCACGCGGGCCGGCTGCTCCGCGACCTCGACGTACGTCCGCCCGAGCCGGCGCTCGCCTACGCCTCCCTCAGCGGCGGCAACCAGCAGAAGGCGATGATGGCCAAGTGGCTGGTGACCGGCCCCAAGGTCCTGCTGCTCAGCGAGCCCACGCAGGGTGTCGACGTCGGGGCGCGCGAGCAGATCTTCACCCTCATCGCCGAGGCCGCCCGGCAGGGCTGCGCGGTGGTGTGCTCGAGCTCCGATCTCGACCAGCTGGCCCAGATCTGCAACCGCGTGCTGCTCATGCGGCGCGGTGTCGTCACGGACGAGGTGCACGGTGAGGCCGTCACCAAGGCCGGCCTGACCGAGATGCTGTTCGCCGACGCGGTGGTCAGGTCGCCCCGCGCCGCCTCCGACGCCTGATCCCCCCCATCACCGCCCGTGAAGAGAGTCGACATGTCAGTGGGTACAACTACCGGTAACGGCACGGACGCCGTCGCGCCGACCCGGCCGGGCGCTCGTCGCTGGACCTCACGCATCGAGGCCGGCGCCCTGCCCGTGGCCTGGCTCGTCGTCTTCGTCGTCTTCGCCGTGCTGCTGCCGGACACGTTCCTGAGCACGGCGAGCGTCTCGAACATCCTGGGATCGCAGGCGGTCCCGCTGGTGCTGACGCTGTGCCTGGTGCTGCCGCTGGTGTGCGGCGACTACGACATGTCGGTCGCGTCCGTCGCCACCCTCACCGCCATGGTGATCGGCATCTTGAACGTCAACCACGGATGGTCGATCGGCGCCGCCATCGCGGCGGGCCTCCTGGCGGCCCTGCTGGCCGGGTTGGTGAACGGCGCCGTGATCGTGATCTTCGGGGTCGACTCGCTGATCGTCACGCTCGGCACGGGGACCGTGATCCAGGGCCTGGTCCTCTGGATCAGCGACTCCACGACGGTCAGCGGCATCTCGACCTCGCTGGTCGACCTGGTCATCGGCTACAAGCTGTTCAGCGTCCCGGCGGCGTTCTACTACGGCCTCGCGCTCTGCGTCGTGCTCTGGTACTTGCTGCAGCACACCGCGCTCGGGATGCGCATGCTCTTCATCGGCCGGGGCCGCGACGTCGCCCGCCTGAGCGGCATCGCGGTCCCCCGGGTCCGCATGGGTGCCCTGGTGGCGTCGGCCGGCCTGGCCGGCGTGGCGGGCACCCTGTACGCCGGCACCACCGGCTCGGCGGACCCGAGCTCGGGCACCTCGTTCCTCCTGCCGGCGTTCGCCGCGGTCTTCCTCGGCGCGACCACCGTGATCCCGGGCCGCTTCAACGCCTGGGGCGCGTTCATCGCCGTCTACTTCCTCGCCACCGGCATCACCGGGCTCCAGCTCCTGGGAGCGGAGAGCTTCGTGCAGCAGCTCTTCTACGGCGGCGCGCTGGTCATCGCCGTCTCCCTGGCCCAGCTGGCTCGCCGCCGCGAGGCGAGCAGCGCGGGCGCCGCCTCCTGATGGCGGTGCCGACGCTGCCGGTGGCGGACTGCCACAACGACCTGCTGCTGGGTGTCCTGCACCAGCGTGAGCGGGGTCTGGCCGACCCGTTCGGGGACTTCTGGCTACCACAGCTGCGGGCCGGCGGCGTGGCCCTCCAGGTGCTCCCGGTCTTCACCGAGGAGCAGCACGTGGGGGAGGGCGCGCTGCGCCGGAGCCTGCAGGTGCTCGAGGAGGCCCGCCGCCTGGCCGACGTGCACGCCGCCGACGTGGCGATCTGCGAGCGGGGCGACCAGATCCGGCCCACGATCGAGAGCGGCCGCATCGCGCTCGTCCTCGCCCTCGAGGGCTGTGAGCCGGTGGGCCACTCCCTCGAGCTGCTCGACACCTTCCACCGCCTCGGCGTCCGGATCGCCTCGATGACCTGGAACCGCCGCACGATGATGGCCGACGGGGTCGGTGAGCAGGACGCCGGCGGCCGACTGACGACCCTCGGCCTCGAGGCGGTCGCCGAGATGGAGCGCCTCGGCATGCTTGTCGACGTCAGCCACCTCTCGGAGACCGGCTTCTGGCACCTGGCGTCGGTCGCGACCAGGCCCTTCGTCGCGAGCCACTCCTCCTGCCGGGCCCTGCAGCCACATCCGCGCAACCTCACCGACGAGCAGATCCGGGCGGTGGCCGACAGCGGCGGCTTCGTCGCCGTCAACGGGTTCGGCCCGTTCCTGTCCGACGCCCCCACCGTGGACTCGTTCCTCGCCCACGTCCAGCACGCGGTCTCCCTGGTCGGGTCGGAGCGCGTCGCGCTCGGCCTGGACTTCATGCGCGACCTCGTGGACGCGGTGGATCCCGTGCTCTCCGGAGCGCTGGTCCATCCCGATACCCTGCCCTGGGTCGGCGGCCTGGAGCGACCCGCGGACCTCGCCGCGCTCGCGGCGCGGCTGGAGGAGACGTTGGGGCCGCGAGCCGGCCGTCAGGTATGTGCCGACACCGTCATCGGCACCCTGGAGCGGCACCTAGACCTCCCACCACGCTGACTCGCGCGATGGCGGGAACGTGTCGTCCGCGCCCGGGACGAGCGCTGCCCCGGCTGCGGCCCTTCCAGCATCGGGGCGGTGGTGCGCACCAGGTCGACGAACCGGCAAGCGAGCTCGGACGGCTCCGAGCGGCTGTACACGCTGAGCGGACCGCCGGAGTGGTGGCCACGGTTCGCGCTGGACCACGTCGAGGTGGTCCGGGACGACGTTCGCGGGGAGCAGGGCGGGGCCCATCCCGCTGCTGGCCAGCGAGGCGGCCGTCAGGAACTGCGTCGTTCGCACGGTCGCTCGAGGCGGCGCCATCCCCGCTTCCCGCAGGTGAGCCTCGATGAGGTCGGTCAGGCCGTGAGATCGATCGAACAGCACCCACCCCCGACCATCCAGCGTGTGCAGCCCCGCCGTCCCCGCCGAACGGGGCGCTCCGGCGAGGGCGCCGTGGGCGTAGGGCCGGATCACGCGCACGAGGGGGTCCTTGGGAGTCGTGACGATCACGAAGCGTTCCTGACCGATGGGCAAGTTTGGGCCGGAACACGCGACCGGCGTGGGTCCGACCGCCAGTTCGGCGGTACCCGCGGCGGTGAAGTCCTCGAGCTGCCGGCGGTGCGCGAACTCCGAGACCCGCACCGAGATCTGCGGGATCTCGGCGTGCCAGCGGGCGAGCGGCTGCAGGACGCCGACGGCGATGGACATCACGGTGGCGAGCTCGAGCTCCCCGGCCGGACCAGCACCGACCGCCGACCTCGTGGAAGGCGCGGAAACCCCTGCGCGCGGAGGCGATCGCCGCGCGCGCGTGGGGGAGTGTCGCCTCGCCGGCCTGGGTGAGCCGAACGCCGTTGGAGAGCCGCTTGAAGACCGGCGAGCCGAACTCGCTCTCGATCGTGCGGACTTGCTGGGACAGCGCCGGCTGGGAGATGCGCTGCGCCTCGGCGGCGCGCGAGAAGGATCCGTCTCGGCGATCTCGACCGCGAACTCGAGCTGCCGGAGCGTGACGTTAAGCCGCGGGAAGCCATAAGAAGGGGTTATCGCCGAAGCCGGAAGATGTATTGGACCGGATGCATCGGCCCAGGCAGGGTTGTGGCCGTGCTCACCCCAGGCCGCGACGCGACGCTTCCGGCCCGACGGCTCTCGCCAGCGTCGTGATCGCCGAGAACGTCGAGGGCTGGAGCGCGGAGATCGTGTCCGACTTCCGCGCCAACGCTTTCTACTACGACGTCGGCAGCCAGCTCTTGTTCTAGGACGACGACATCAAGTTCCGGGACATCCGGCTCCAACCGGGCGAGCGCCTCTGCGCGCTTCGGCACGTGCTGGACTACTTCTGGACCGCCTTGACCGACGGTGAGAGCGTCTAGCACGTCGACGACGGGACGACCCGCCAGCCAGCCGGGCGGAAGAACCTTGCAGGAAGTCCACGGCTCGGTGTGCGCTTGGCAGATCGCGCCGCGCTGTGCAAGCGGAGCGATGGTTCTGAGAGGCCAGCCCAAGGGTCAAGTCCCGTGGCGTGGTGTACGAAGTTGATCCTTCGGATGGGCGTGTTGGTCAGGCCGTGAGGGCCTGGAGTTCGGGTTCGGTCACCTCCTCGATGACGGGTGTCGTGTCGACGGCTTGGGCGCGGGCGAGGACGTCGAGTCCGAGGTAGCGGCGGCCCTCGACCCATTCGTCGTGCTGCTCGGCCAGGACGGCTCCAACGAGGCGGATGATGCTGGCTCGGTTGGGGAAGATCCCGACGACGTCGGTGCGGCGGCGGATCTCTCGGTTGAGGCGTTCTTTTATCCGGCCCTCGCGGCCGGGGCAAGCCTGTGTGGCTTGCGCTACTGATGTAGGAGCCGGTCGAGGTGGCCCTGAAGTGCGGCTGCGACGGTGGAGTGGCGTTCGGCCTCGCTGGTCCACCCGCGGGCTTGGGCGTCGACGTGGAGGGCGTGGACGTCGTCGAGTTGGTCGGTGAGCGCTGTGGTGAACTCGGGGGCTGGGGTGTAGTTGTCGCAGGTCTCGCAGATGTTGGCGTAGGGGCAGGCGCCCTGTGCCTCGTGCCGCGAGCAGTAGCCGTGGGCGACCCTGGTCTTGAGCATCTCGCTGGCCAGCCAGGCCACCTTGTCCGGGACGATGTGCCGTCCGACCGGGGTGAGGGTGAGCTGGCGACGCATCTTGCCCATGGCCTGGTCGTAGGCGTCCCGAAGGGTCGGCGATGCCAGAGCCGCGTAGCGCAGCGTCATCTCGGGGGTGACGTGCCCGAGAAGCGCCATCAGGGCCTGCAGGGACATGCCGGCGTTCGCCAGGGAAGTGGCATAGGTGTGGCGCAGCTGGTGCGGGGTGATGGTGATCGGCTCACCGCTTCGGTCGAGCAGGCCGGCGGAGCTCGTCGCGGCGGTGAGCCCGTTCCGCAGACGGGTAGCGCCGAGACGTCGTCCTCGCTCGGTGAACACGAAGTCGGTGGGCCGGCCGGTTCGTGGGTGCGGGATCGGACGGTGGCTTCCGCGTTGCTGAGTCCAAGCGTCCAGCGCTCGCAAGGTGTCCCCGTCGAGGGGGACGACGCGCTCGGTGGCGAGCTTGCCGAGTGGGACGCGCAGCCAGGTCCCGGTGGCGCCGTAGTCGATGACGGCGTCGAGCTCGAGGTCGAGCAGTTCGCCGACCCGCAGGCCGCACCCGCGGAGGAGTCTGAGACCGGTGCGGGCGAAGGTGTCATCCAGCCCGTCGACGGCGGCCATGAGCCGCTGGTCGACGTCGGGGGCGAGGGCGCGTGGCAGGGGCCGGTCGAGCTTGGGGACGTCGGCGGCGAACACCAGGCGCCGGTCGGGCGCGTCGGCCCAGCCCCAGGCCGCGATGTCCTCGAGTAGGTTCCGGATGGTCAGGACGGTGGAGTGAGCGACGGCTGCGCCGATCGGCTGCTGGCGGGCGCGGCGGCCGCGCCAGGGGCGGGTGCGGTTCCAGACCAGGAACTCCTCGACGTGGCTGCGCTCCAGAGACCGGAGGGTGGCGACCTCGGGGTGGTGGGTGGTGAGGAACTCCGCGAACGGCAGCAGGTCGTTGACCAGGGACTCCACCGACTTGGGTCGCAGCACGCTGGCGCGGGTCTGGACGTAGCGGAGCAGGACGACCCTGATCTGCTCAGCCATCGGCGTCTCGGCGAACCGCTGCTCCAGGGTGCGCGACCACGGCCGTCGTCGGGGCGGCTGGTCGTGGACGCCGATCTCGAACAGCACCTGCCGAAGGCTGGCCAGACGGCATCGATAGGCCTTGAGCGAGGAGCGCGGCAGGCGCATCGAGCCAGCGAGCGCGTCATCGAAGGCATCGGTCACCTCACGGGTCAGGTCGCGGACGCTCCCTCCGTGCCAGGCGAGGATCACCGCGAGGCATTCGCCCAGCACGGTCTCGACCCAGTCCTGGGTCCAGCCCAGCTTGAGGCCGGCGGCGCGCGCCGAGGCGAACTCGTGGGGATGCGCGGATTCCACGATGGCGCCGAGGCCAGTCAGGTTCTTGGAGACCGCCAAGTCGATGTCGAGGCGGAGAACCCCGGTGCCGATCAGGAAGGCCAGCAGCGGCCAGGCCTTGGTGCGGCGCAGCTCGACCAGCCGGTCCGCAGCCGGCTCGCCCATCCACGCGTGCAGGTCGGGGTGGTCAGCGAGCAAAGCGCGTGCGGCGCGGAGCCGATCCCGTAGCGCACGGTCGCTGCAGCCGAGATCCCTGCAGTGCTCCACGTAGTCGCCCAGCCAGTCGTGGTCGGCGGTGGTCGCGACTCGTGCGACCGAGGCGGTCATCGCGCACCCGCTTGGGTGGCGCGGGCCGCGGCGTACTCGGCGGCGAGGTGCTCGGTGGTCAGGTGGACGTAGCGGCTGGTGGTCTCCGGGCTGGCGTGGCCCATCAGCTCCCGCAGGGCGAGCAGGTCGATGCCGGCGGCGGCGAGCTCGGTGCCATAGGTGTGCCGGAGCCGATGCGGCCGGACCCTGACCGAGCCGGATGCCTCGCGGTGTCGTCGGAACAGCGACCGCAGCCCCGCCTCGGTCACCGGGGCGCCGGTGGTGGGGCCGCGCAGCACCACGAAGCACTCCGGCGTCGCAACACCTGGCGGGCGCTCGAACCGCAGGTAGCCGGACAGTTCGGCGAAGAACGCCGCGTCGATGGGCACGACGCGTTCCTTGCCGCCCTTGCCGACAACTCGGACCCGGCGGCGGCCCTGGTCGACGTCGGGGAACCGCAGGCCGCGGACCTCGGCCGAGCGGAGCCCGCCCAGCAGCATCGCGAGAACCATCGCCCGGTCGCGGTGGGTCCGCAGCCCCGCCAAGAACGCCTGCACGTCGGTCAGGTCCAACGACTCCGGGAGCCGTCGTGGCTCGCGGACCAACCGTCCCCCGCCACGCGCACGGCCCGGGCCGAGGTGGCCCAGCAGCCCCCGCGAGGTGGGCCGCAGCCCCTGCCCGCGGCGCGGCGCCGGGACCGGGTTGGACTCCCGGGCCCCAGTCATGACAAGGAACTCGAAGAACGCACGGGCCGCAGCGACCCGCCGGTTGACCGTGGCGGGAGCCGACCCTCGCCGGGCCAGCCGAACCACCTCGCCGGCGTCCCCCTTCCGCACGCCTTGCCAGTCGACCCAGGCGAACACATCGACCGGCTCGACCTCGCCGACCCCGACCGCCCGAAGCTCAAGGAACCTGCCCAGGTTGACCAGGTCGAACGCATAGGCGCGCACCGTCGCCGGCGAGAACGCACGCGCATCGAGGTGCTGCAGGAACGCGTTGGCTCGCTCGGTCCCGGGCCAGTCACCGGCCAGCCGGTGCGTCCCCTCCACCCTCGTCACGGACACGGTCATCGCCGATCTCCCTTCGCCTACCACCCAGGATCGGCAGCGAGGCCGCCGCCGGCCCGGACCTCACGCGGCGAGCGGGAACGTGTCGCTCGAGGGCCGGTTAACAGATAGGGGGTTGTTGGACCAGATCTGTCGCCAGATCTCCTTGGGGAACGGGGTGAACGCGAGGATGTCGGCGCGGGCGTTCTCGAGGTGCTCGGCCACGGCGGGGAGCTTCTCGTGCAGGGCGTCGACGACGCGGTCGAACTGGGCGTGCACGGCCTCGGCGTCGGGCTGGTCGTAGATCGAGTGGAGCAAGGCTTTGACCCAACCCCACGAGCTCTTCGGGGTCGCGGACATGAGGTTCGCGGCGTAGTGGGTGCGGCATCGCTGCCACCCAGCGCCTGGGATGGTCGCGGCGATCGCTGCGGTGAGGCCGGCGTGGGCGTCGCTGGTGACCAGCTTGACGCCGGACAGGCCGCGGGCGGTCAAGTCGCGGAAGAACGCCAGCCAGCCCGCGCCGTCCTCGGACGAGGTGACCTGGACGCCGAGGATCTCGCGGTGCCCGTCGGCGTTGACGCCGGTCGCGACGAGCACATGGACCGGCACGACGCGTCCGCCTTCACGGACCTTGAGCACGAGCGCGTCGGCGGCCACGAAGGTGAACGGTCCGGCGTCGGTGAGCCGGCGGGTGCGGAACTCCTCGACGTGCTCGTCGAGTTCCTTGGCCATCACCGAGACCTGCGACTTCGACAGGCCGGTGATCCCGAGGGTCTGGACGAGCTTGTCCATCCGACGCGTGGAGACGCCGAGGAGGTAGCAGGTCGCCACTACCGAGACGAGCGCCTGCTCGGCGCGCTTTCTGCGTTCGAGCAGCCACTCGGGAAACAGCGAACCCGTGCGGAGTTTGGGGACCGCGACGTCGAGAGTGCCCACGCGGGTATCGAGATCGCGGTGGCGGTAGCCGTTGCGGGAGTTGACGCGCTCTTCGCTGCGTTCGCCGTACCCGGCGCCACACACGGCGTCGGCCTGGGCGCCGAGCAGGGCGTTGACGAACGTGGTGAGCAGATCACGCATCAAGTCAGGACTGGCCTGGGACAGCTGCTCGTTCAGGAAGCGGGCAGGGTCGATACTGGGTACAGCGGTCATCGCGGTGTTCCTTCTTCGAGTTGGTTTTGAGAGATCACTCGAAGGATCCACCCGGTGGCCGCGCCTACGTTGGAGGCACGCGCTCACTCAGGTCCGTCGTACACCACTCTGCTGGACTCCACTAGCCCAAGTCCAACGGGGCAAACGGTGATCCGCCGAACGCGAGGCCGCCATCGATGGTGATCACCACAAAGTCAGCAGAAAGTCAGCCCGAGAAGGGCCGAGAGAGTCTCGGGCAAACAGGTACCATTCAAGGTGTTCGGCAACGTGATCCGTCCGCAGGCTTGAAGATTGAGCGAGTTGGCGCAAGATTGGACGAGGGAGTCCGAGCGATTCCAGCGTCCCGTCCATTGGAGAAGGTCAGGGGTTCGAATCCCCTCAGCTCCACAAACCACCGGGGCCTGACCAGCGGAAACTCGCTGGCGGGTCCCGAGTGCTTTTGCTCCCCTTCGTCGAACTCGACGGAAACTCGACGGAAACCCGGTCCTGCGGGCCTTCTGGCTGTCAAGCAGCCCGCGCTAACCGCGCTCCGCCCCTAGGGCGTGTCTCCTAAGTCGCGAGCCAGATGGTGATGGCACGTAAGACGACCGCTCCTCGGTAGACCGTGGCGAGCTTGTCGTAGCGGGTCGCGATCCCGCGCCACTGCTTGTGGTCGTTGAAGGAGCGCTCGATGA
>NZ_JBGAGJ010000010.1:0-174267 GCF_044226765.1 Nocardioides sp. | reverse complement strand
ACCCGCGCATATCAGTCTGACCGCGCGTCGCCAACGACACGCTCACCAGCAACCACGACGGCGAAGCACGAGGCGCCCGCCCCGCAACGATCGGGACGGGCGCCTCACCCTGCTCTTGACAGGCGGCCACTACATATCAGTTGTACCCAGGCTCCAGGAACAGTGCCATCGTCGCTGACGGGCAGGACTGGAGACCGCGCGCCGCCCCAAACTGCTGCGGCCGCCCTGAACGCTTGGCGTGCCTGCTCAGCATCGCCGTCCCGTACCAGCAGCGCGCGCCGGATTGGGAGAACCCTGACTCCGAAGTCCTGTTGACCCAGGAAAGTGGCGTCCTTTGGAACGAGCGGATCTGTGGTCACAACACCAGTCAATCGGGTCGCAATCACGGCGACAAAGAGTTTGTCCCGGTCAGCCGGCGGCGGCATAGGTCTCGCTTGCAGCCCGATGACAAGCGGCGAAAGGACGCAGCGCGGCCGCAGGGCGCCAGCGGCTGCGCAGGGCGGTTGCAAGGCTGCTTGACGCGCGAATAGGCCGCTTTAGTCATGGACGTATGGCACCTTCGCGTGTTCGATTTCTGGACTAGGAGAGGGGGATCTTGGGTGCCCTGCAACGTTCTGGAGAGACCGCGGCGCAGGTTTGCTGTGACTGCGCGAGGCGTTGTGGTCGCGGTCGCGGTCACTCTCAGTGCGGCGACTCTATGCCTGACTACCCGTGCGCTAGCCGCGCCGCCAGTCGGCAGCGGAACTGTGTACTCAGCCCCGATGTCGATCGTACTCAATCCGAGTTCAGGGACTTCTTTCACCGGGGGCAGCCCGCGGTGCGGGACGGCGGCGGCACTCCTCGACGAGGGCGAACCGCGTCAAGCGGCCGAGTTGATAGACACGATTCGCATCGAAACAAACGACCCGACGGCCTGTTCGCATGAAGCAGCCGCCGTCGGCACCCGGTTCGTAGAGGTCGACGTGCTCATCAGCCATGCCTACGAACGTGCCGACGGTCTCCCAAAGGACCCAACGTCGGACGCCGAAGTCGAGCAGTGGCAGGACGTTCAAGTTGACGCCGAGAAGGTGCTTGAGCTCGACCAGGACAACCAGCGAGCGACTGACCTCAAGGAGAAGGCCGACACTGCGCTCGAGCACGCGACCATCGGCACCACCCTGCAGTCCAAAGCGAAGGACTGGGCCGACGCAACGGGTGACTCAGGTGCCAAACTGGCGACCCTTGCTGCGATCGTCATAGCGACCCTTACTGCGACGCTGTTCTTGGCAAGGCTGCTGTTGCTAGTACCGCCGTCTACGCGCAAGAGAGGGAATGGGCGCCCTCGTAGGACTCCAGCGAAGTGGGCGCGCTATCCCTGGGCAGCCGGGATCGCCAATGCGGTCGCTGTCGCCGTAGTTGTCTGGCTCGTTCCCAAAGGCTTAGGCACCGATGTCAGCAAGCTAGATCTATGCGGCATCGTATGGAGCGCCCTTGTCATTCTGGGCGTAGGGTCGGCGGTCTTCTTCACATGGAGTTGGCTGTACCACCGTCTGCGCGTCCGCATCGACATGCAAGAAAAGGGTGCCGCAGCGAAGGCTGGTGCAGCGGCGATCGTCACCCACCTGCGCGACCTCGGAGCGGCTCCGCCGACTGGCTTGGAAGCGCCGCTCGGGACCGACGCCGAAACCCTCACCGGGTCGAACATCACGTCCTCGGTCAAGGGCATTCTGGCGACCCTGGTCGGTTTGCTCCAAGCCGCGCTGGCCATCACTCCCTGGCGGATTCTCGTCGACACCGTGTCTATTCCTGCCAGCGGGGCCGAAACTGGGGCAGAGACGAAGTCGAGCTCGACCGATATTGCCCGGTCAGTGGGCGCGGATTCGAAGACGGTCGACGTCACCGTCGTGATGGTGTCCCACCACGGTCGCGTCGTCGATAGTGCAATCATTCGACCCTGGCTGGACACCCCGACCAGCCCTCGCGTAAATCCCTACAAGATGGTCGCAGCGCGGGCACTGATGTCGATCCTTCGAACTCAGGATGACTACGCCGGCCTCGGGGGCGCCCGGAACTGGCGAAGCGTGGGCCTGCAGTACGAAGCGACGACCGGCGAGCACTCTCCCGCTGAGCAACGCGCTCTCCTCGCCAAGGCCGTCGAACTCGACCCGCAGAACTGGTCTGCCCGGATGGGTTACCGCATGAAGTTGCAGTTCAACTCCACCGACCTCGACACGCTGGCCAGCCTCGCCAGCTGGCTTCGAGAAGCAGCCGCAGTCCAAGGGCAGGGGGATGAGGCACTGAAGGCTCGGATGCTGTTCGCAAGCTACGCAACCGTGCAGAACTACGATTTCGTCGCCCGGACCGCTGGCGCCAACGCAACCAAGACTGTAACGCCGCCCGCCGCGGCCAGTATCCGCGAAGAATTGGACGCCGCCATCGCAGACGCGAAGCTCGACTCGTCTTTCCGTGAAAGCATCTCAATCGCCGCTGTGGCGCTCACGCGACCTGCCCCCGCGGGGCCCCAGGTCATTCCTCTCCCAAGCGACTACGAGCCAGCTTCCGCAGGCGGGACACTCGGGCGCGGCGTAACCCAACGCGAATGGCTCTTGACCGACCTGACGATGGCCTACGCCTGGGCATGTTGGAGCGCCGTTGAAGCGTCAAAGGAGACCGACCCTAAACGACGTGAAGAGAAATACGACCAGGCGCTCCGGTTCCTCCAGTTCGCGCACGGTGACGCCGACGTAAGAGAACAGGTTGACGGTGACCAGACCTTCGAAGAGCTCAGGAGGACGACCGCCTTCCGTCGCAGGTTCGGCGCAAAGCCTCAAACAGACATCATGGCGATCGAGCCCTTCAAGAACCGCGCGTCTGAGTTGAAGGCTGCCGCTTTGACGAATGCCGCCGACATCGCCCAGTTGGGTCCATGGCGGCTCAAACGACTCATCGGCACGAACATGACGACGGCGACGCATCTCCTCGTCAATGCCCGTCTCGCCGCGAGGGTGACCGAATGCGTACCGACTCATCCCGTCGACGTCCTAGAAGTGCTACACAAAGCCAAGGTCACCAACATCGAGGCACTCGGGACTGTTGTCCAGGATCCGACGCGCGCCATTGCGATCAGGGCCGCCATCCTTGAACGCTGCGTTGACGCTGGCCTCCCCGATCCGGAGGAGACCGCCCTGGACAGTCTCCTGGGACTGAAGTAGCCCCAGGACCGCACGTCCGGCAGACGTTGACTCCCGGCCTCCCAGTCACCGGCGTTCATCACGCGGGGCGCTCCCTCGGCCTGACAGTCCTCAGCGCCTCCCGGTTTCGCAGCGCAGCGGCGCGAACGCGTGCGAACAGCGCCGCCGACCGGCGCCGCCGGCGGCATACGTCGCCGCTCCTCTCGCGCGCCCTCCCGGCATAGAGCCCGACTGCTGGGTCGCTTCGAGGTCCGTGCTGAAGAGCGCCACAGCCGGCCAGGTGAGTGTTGACCTCCTAGAGACGCATGCGAGCCCCTCCGCATCATTCCCGAGGAGGCCTGGCACATCATCTCGCCGTTGATTGGCATGCCTCGACCAGTTGGACCGGCCGCCAACTGGTGACGGTTCCGCGCGAATAGGTCCGGGGGACGGGCAGGCGGCAGTAGGACGCGGGTCGATCTACCCGATCTCTGGGCGGCGCAGGAGCACCGCGAGCCCTTCAGGAGCGATTCTGCTCGGAGCAATAGATGCACGGTCCTTCGAGCTCGTGGCAGCGACCCAGCTCGTGCATCGTGACCGCTTCCACCTCGTCCTCGGCCGCTGCCGTCAGGAGTTCATCGACGGTCTGCGGCATGTCGTCCTAGCGGTCCCCGTGGCGCTCTCGCGTTCCACCATGGTCTGCATTCTGACTAGCGCCCGGGGCGGATGGATAACGCATACCTGTCCGGCGTGGGCCGTGCACCGGCAGGCGGCGGAATGGGGCGGGTTCGCATCGTGCTCGCACGACGTTTGAAAGTGTTGGTACGTGAATCTCACCGGGAGCGAGAGCGCCAGATTGCAGGCCGTCAAGGCTCACGCGTCAGAGCTGATCGAGATCGCAAGAACGTGCGGCGCTAGTGACGTCGCGCTTTGCGGCTCGGTCGCCCGCGGTGAGGATCGGGACGACAGTGACATTGATTTCTTGGTCGGGCACTTTGATGGTGACGACGGGTCCGTATCTCGGGCTCGTGCTGACGAGATGGTGAAGGCGTTCCGAGAGTGCCTACATCCATTCCGGGTAGACCTGCGGCCCTTGCCCGGTTGGCTGCTAGGGCCCGAGCACCATGCTGCTATGACCAAGGATGCGATTCCGCTTGCTTCGCTGATCTGAGGCGTACGACCGGCCTTCGCGGCTCCGTTTCGCTTCGCAGGCGGAGCGCGACAAGTGCAGCGTGTCACCTCGGTGCAGCAGACCCGCGGCCGGCGCGCGTGGCGGCCACTCGTGACGTTCGCAACTGTCCGTCGCCGGTCGTACGGTTCCGTCCATGGCTCAGCCGTCGCCCGAGACCAAGGTGCTCGTCGTTCCCTTGCGTTCGAATGCGTATTCTCTCGTCGCAGGCCCTGGGGTTGCGGCGATGCGGCGACGACTGAAAGCCGCCTCCCTCATCTATGACCGGGTGTACTTGGAGCGCGGTCGGGTGCGGATTACCGTCGGCCCTCACGGTGGATTCACTAGCAATATCCCGGACGATCCGCTGGCGCAATGGCAGACGCCTGCAGCCCGGTCAGTCAAGGGTGGCGAGCGCTTCTCGATCAGCTTTTGTGAGCACGATCCGACAACCCCACAGGGCGTCAGTCTCGAGTCAACGACCCCACTCTTCGAGTCTGAGACCACCTATCGGTGGGATGCGACCTTCGCACCATTCGCCCGAGAGATGCCGGCTGGGTGCGACTGGATGTCATGGGCCACCGTTCCGCCCCTGACCTCGGACACGAGCCGACTCATCAGTGACTGGACAAGACACGACATGGAGAGCCCAGCGCTCCGCCGACAGTGGCCCAACCACATCGTCCGCTCAGAGATCGTCAAGCACGTAAATCGCGACCTGGTCGTGGCTGCGGCAAGCAACGTTGCGGTCACCCTCGACCCCCTCCATCGACAGGTCTATGAATCGCGATTCCGCCTAGATTCTGAGTGGCGCCCAGAGGGATTCGTTCTCCCAGTCGTTGTGCCCGCTGTCTCGGCACTCGGTTGGGAGGACATTGCGGCTCTTCGGAGACACCCTGGGATGGTGGCCTTCCGGGAGGTGCTGCGTGAGGTCGAGCAGCAGGCTCTTGACGAGGCCGCGGGCGGTGATCTGGAAGCGGCCGCCCACCACGCCTTCGAGCGCTATCTGGCGAGTGTGGCAACGACGGCGAAGACGACCGTGCGCGACTTGGCCAAAACGCATCTACGAGGCTTGCTGGTCGGTAGCGTCGTCGGTGCCATCACGCTGGACTGGGTCGGCCCGGTAGGTTTCGCTGGAGCCGTCGCCCTCGGTCAAGCCGAGCCAGTCGTCGGAGACATTGTGCGTCTCCGACGCGCCAAGTCGAAGCCATCTTGGCTCGCCGCCTACCAGTCTCTAACCGCGATGCCCGGCGCATCGAGATAGGGCGCCTCGCGGTGGAAGGACGCGTTGTCAGGTATACGAACCACCGCGTGAGGTCCGTCGGCAGCGTGCACCTGACGCAACTGCTGTGCACCGGGCGCGACCGCGACAGATACGTCGGGTGCGTGGAGGGACCGGGCGGCGGATCGCACTCACCTCGGCAGATCCGGATAATGCCTTCTGCCCAGATAGACGCGCCATTAGTGACGGCGTTGCTGGGGGATGGCCTGCCCGTGGCATCTCTGGGCCGTGGCCAAGGTACGAAGCATCCGCGGACGACTGCGGACTTGTTGCAGAGGCTGTACGTCTACACAGCGACTGGCGCGCAGTCGACGGCGACGCGGGCTCCTCACCGATGTGGTCGGTGGTGGCGAGGACACCAGCTGGGTCGAAGTGGGACGCAGCACCCCTCGACGTCCAGCGGGCCGCTCTCGGCGTGATGATGCGGCTCACCGTGTTGCCCGCGGGCTCGGGTCATGTCCTCGATCCGGAGGCATAAGACGTGGTTTCGAACGATCACGATCGCAGCCCTGATCATCGAGGATCAGGTCCGGATCGAACGGCAATCGCAAACCAGCCCAGACTCCGGCAACCCTTTGAACGTTGCGTTCCCGGCGGGTCGATCAAGTAGGTTTCCGCCGTGCCTGATCCGTTGCGACCAGACTTCTGGGAGATTGTTCGCCCGACACTGGCTCCCGCTCGGGAAGCAGGGCGCGCGTACATCGCAAGCGGCAAGTTCGTGGAACGCTCCGACGAGCGGAAGTACACGGAGAGCAACGAAGGGTGGCCTCTGGTCACGGGCAGCCGCCTGTTCCCGAAAGGCGCCCCCAGATGGCGTTCTCTGTTTTCGGTGAAGGCCGGGCAGTTTTCGAAGGTTCTGGTCGATGACGTTCCGGAGCTCCGTGACGGGATGAATGCAGCCGTCGCCCGCGCAGAACAGGACTCAACCTTCGCCGAGGGCCTCGACCTGACATATGCGGTCATGACCGATCCAGAGCGTCGCACATTATTCGCGCAGATCGAGTTCCTTTCGGTCGTCGGTGACATCCTCGGGAGAGCCGAAGACCTCGGACTTGAGGATGACGAATCACTGTTCGACCTCTACCAGCAGATCGAACGAGGACGCTTTTCGAGCGAACTCACCGGGGACATCGTCGTCCCACTGGTACTCACAACCTTCGAGACGGCGACGCCAGTGCAGTTGCTGGACTCATTCTGGTTGGAGCCACTGGAGGAGCCAATACAACGGTCGCGTGCACTCGACGACAACGGAGCCCATGCGGTCTCGCCGATGATTGCGGCAGCAGCAACCCACGCGATCGTCCAGCGGGATCAAACCTTTCCGAACACCGTCTGGAGCGATGCGTACGTCGCCGGCGCGAATCGGGTGCCGTTCGAACTCGACACCGTTCACCGGATTCTTGAGTGCATTCACATCGTGACCGGAAAGAAGACCGGTTACTCCCAGATCCTGGTGCGATCAGATTCGTGGGTCTCCTGGTCAGGCTGGATTGCCGACTTGCCACACGTATGGAAGGCACAGTCGGTGAAGGCGTACCCAGATTCATTCGATCGAGGCTGGCTCCGACCTAAGGATCCGATTTCTGCCGGAGAAGTCGAGGAGATCGTCGCCGTTCTGCCCGCCCTGCTCGCCAGCCCCAAGAACGTGCGCCTGGCGTCGCGACGATGCTTCCGCTCGACATTTCGTGACGACATCGAGGATGAGATTCTTGATGCGACGATCGGAATCGAGGCTCTCCTCAGCCAGGACCGAGACGAACTGACGCACCGAATGTCGCAACGCGCGGCTGCTGCACTTGCGGGAGAGTTCCGCGCTGACGCGATCTATCGGATTCTCAAGCAGGTCTACGGTCAGCGATCGCAGATCGTCCACGGAACGACGCTGAAGAACTCGAAGGTCAAGTTCGGTGACGTTGAGTTCTGGACGAACCATATGGGCGTATTCCTATTGCGCAACCTTTTGCGCAACTACCTGCTCTCGCCGACTCCGTGGACACCGTCGAGTCTCGACGACGTCATCCTGACGCGCCTCGGTCACATAAACGATGAAGGCCCCGTCTAGAGGTCGTCGATGTTGCGCCCGACGAATTCCATGGATCCGAGCCATGCCTGCTTGATATGGCCGCCGTCCTCAGGATCGGCGTACCAGGCTTCCCCATGGGTGGGACCACTCCACTCCCAGGCAACCTCCATGCCTATTTCAAAGTGCATCCGACTCGTGGGGAAGATGCGGAAAGTCACGGCCGCGGCGCCCGGGCTCACAGCCTTCAGAATGACTGCTTTGACATCAAGCTCTTTCGACATGTTCTCGTCTGCGAACACGGGCACACCCACGTGCTGCACGAAGTGGCGCTCCCGGGGAATGGCTCGAACCACCCTCAGCAAGGCGATGCCGGAGTCGATCGCGGCGATCACTTCGTCGTCCGTTGCCCCTGCGAATCCATGAACGATCCCGTTCCTCACTCGCGCGAAGCTGTTCAGCGCGCTCGCCGCGCCTGCGGTCATGACTCCGACTTCGACTAGACGCTCGACGCCCGTTCGCAGCCCTCTCCACGGCCCGGTCCCCCATCCGGTGGTCAGGAGCAACTCGCGGACCGCTCGTTCTAGGTGGGCGCTCAACAGGATCAGGGCCACCCGGGGTGCACGGCTCGCCTCTTCGAGGATCTCATCGACCAAATCTTCAGTTGAAGACTCCGCATCTTCGGGACCAGGTCCCGCAGTCGCAGACGTCGCTGTCGTCTCGTTCGGACCATTGGCCTTCGGGACCGGCGGAGGCGCTACTGGTGGCGCGGCTGAGCTTCCAGCCTCTTGCTGCGCGGCCTGCGTTTCGGCGTCCAGCTGGCTCAGTTCATCTCGGAAATTGAATCCCGCCCCGCCAGGGAGGGTGGCCGACTTTAACATCGGGGCGAGAATGAGAATGAGGAGCACCGCGAGAAGGGCGATGCTCATCGAATCGACCACGAATGCATCCGGTGCGAGCCCGTGCAACACGATCAGCAGGACAACGAGCGCGGCGAGCGAGAGTCGAGCGGGTGTGACCCGATCAAGACCGCGACTTAGTGCTGTCCACACCCTCCTCAGCTTGTCCATAAGGAGACCATCAAACACCGGGACTTGAGACGGCGGCAGCCAAACGCTATGACCCTGCTGATTGCCAGTTTCAGATTCCGGAGGATCCCGCCGTATTCGACGCGCCCGTCACGGCCATCGGCGGAATCACCTCGAGCAGTCTTGACCTCAGCCTGCGGACCGACCAGATCGAACGGCTGACCAAGTCTGAGGTGCTTGAGCGACTTCGAATGGTCGACCGGACCGAAGACTGAACGTTCGAGGAACCTCGCGCCGGTCCATTGGCAAGGAGGCCGGAAGAGCTGAATCCGCCGCGTATGGCGTACTCACGAGTTATTGGATCTGCCGATGGTCGTGCCCACTCGTCTTGACCGAGGCGACGCCGAAAGTGTGTCTATCTGGGCGCTGTGCACCTGGCTCAAAGGGGCGGTATCCAGTTGTGGCGCCGGCTCTGCGGCACAGTGAGGCTTGTGAGCGGAGCGCAAGCGGAGACAGTGCGAGATGTCGGCCGTGGGAGCGGGGCCGCGGCCGCCGTCGCGCTCGTGCCCGCGTCCGTGACCTGGGGGCTCCTCGCGTCGTGGGTGATCCACGACATCGAGGAGGTGGCGACCGTCGCGGGGTTCGCGGAGACGTCCGAGCGGCGGTTCGGGCGGCCGCTGCCGGTCACGCCGGAGCAGCTGGCCGTCGCGGTGGGCGCGGTCGGGGTGGTGGTCGCGGCGGCGTCGGCGCGAGGGGCGGCGACCGGCGGGCGGTCGTGGCTGTTTCGGCAGGTGCTGCTCGCGCACGCGGCGCACAGCGCGTGGCATGTCGGGGCATCGGTGGTCGTCCGGGGCTACACGCCGGGCGTGGTCACCGCGGCCGCGGTGGTGGCGCCGCGCGGCTGGTGGGCGCTGCACCGGCTGCGGACATCGGGGGAGTGGAGCGGTTCGGAGCAGGTCGCGCAGCTGCGCACCGCCGTACCCGGTGCCGTCGCTGCCACCCTCGGCGCGCACCTGCTCGCCCGAGGAGTGCTCCGGCTGGCGCGGGCGAGAGCCTGATCCGGAGGCGATTGTTCGGGTGCGGCCGACCTCACACCGCAAACGGTTGGATCGATCCAATTTTGGCGCCATACTGGTGGTACGGCGATGAGAGGAACACGATGAACCGCCTGCACGAAGAACTCGACACGCTGCACGAGTGGTACGTCGAGGCGATCAACAACGCAATTGCGCACGACGACCTCGCCCTCGCGACCGAGATGGCCGCCGAGCACGAGCGCGACGTCCTGCTCCTGGTCGCCGACCGCGACGGCAGCCGGCGTCCGGCCGGCGGGGGCAACCCGCTGCGCCAGCTGGCCGCCCACGTGGCGGCACTGCGCGCGGCCTGACTGCTCGGGCACGGCGCGTCCCGCGTCGTACGTCCACTCCGCCGCCTGCGTGCGGCAGGGTGAGCCCATGGGCTGGTGGACGGTGCGGGTCGAGCGGACGCTGAGCGACGACGTCCCTGCGCCCCCGGAGACGGTGCGCGACTTCTACGTCGACCTCGACAACATCCGGGTCGTGCACCCGCTGATCGTGTCGGTCGAGCGGCTGGACCGACACGAGACGGCCGACGGCTACGAGCAGAGCTACCGCGTGGTCGACCGGATCCGGCTCGGACCGGTCGCGTTCAAGACCGCCTACCGCGCCACACTGCGGGTCCCGGTCACCGGCGACGTGCTCACCGAGGCGCACCAGAAGCCCGGCGTCCGCCTGCGCGGCACCGTCACCTTCGCCCCGGTCGACGGCGGCACCCGGCTCACCGAGCGGCTCGAGATCACCGCGCCCCGCCCGCTGGCCGGCATCACCGTCCGCGAGGCGGTCGCCGCGCACACGGCGATGCTGACGCGGATCCGCGACCACTTCGCCACGTCGTAGCGACGCGGTCAGGTGGTGAGGCGCCAGGTCGCGACGTCGATGACGAAGTACGTCATCACGAGCGCGCCGAGGTAGAAGGTCGAGACCGCCAGCGCCGCACCGACGCGCGCGAGGAGCGGGCTGCGACGGGAGAGCGAGTACGCCGTCGCAGCGGCCCACCCCAGCGCGGCCTCGGCCGGCACGACGTAGAGCGCCACCCCGGCCCAGCGGTGGGTGCCGCCGACCGGCTCCCAGAGGCCCAGCGTGGGCGCGAGGATCTCGGCGCCGAGGAAGACCAGCGCCGACAGCAGGGCCGCGCGCCCGGGCCGGCCGCCGGCCAGGGTGAGGGCGATGAAGAGCGGCGGCAGCCACATCGCGGCCATCGCGAGCGGGATCGCGTCGTCGAACCGCGGCCCGCCCGTGTCGGGGAACCGCAGCGTGCCGACCACGTCGACCAGCACCCAGTCGGGCAGCACCTGGAAGACCGAGACGATCGCGAGGAACCCGGCCAGCTCGGCCAGGTCGGCGCGGCCGGTCGCGCGGCACACCCACAGCAGCGCGACGGCGTACGCCGCCACGACCGCGAGCACGCACCACCCCTGGGCGGGCGGGTCCAGCGACAGCGCGACCGCGCCGCCGACGAAGAGCCCGGCGTGGACGCCGATGACCGGCCCGAGACCCCGGCGGGAGGCGCGGCCGGTGGCAGCCAGCGTGGTGGTCACGGCCACAAGGTAGCGGTGCCGCATTCCCTGCGGGGCCGGTCGGCGCGAGGCTACGGTGCTGGCATGGACGTCACCGTCGTCGGCTCTGGGAACGGCGGTCTCGCCACCGCCTTCGACTTCGCGCACCACGGGCACTCCGTGCGCCTCTACGACAGCCCGCACTTCCCCGACCACGTGCAGGAGGCCGCGGTGACCGGCGGGATCCGGGCCACCGGGGAGCTCGAGGGCTTCGCCGAACTGGCGTACGCCGGCCACGACGCCGCGGTGGCCCTCGACGGGGCCGAGCTGGTCGTCCTCGTGGGCCCCGCGTACAGCACCGAGCACCAGGCGGCCCTCGTCGCGCCGCACCTCACGTCCGGCCAGGCCGTCCTGATCTGCCCGGCGTCGTGCGCGGGCGCGATCACGTTCAAGCGCGCCGCCGGGCTGGCGCTCGACGACGAGACGATCACGGTGGGGGAGACCAGCACGCTGCCGTACGCCGTCCGCATCGTCGGACCCGGCCACGTCAACGTCTTCCACAAGCTCCCCGACGGCGTGCTGGTCGCGGGCCTCCCGCGGTCGGGCACCGGCCGGCTGCTGTCGATGATCCAGGACGTCTACCCGGGCGCCCGCGCCGCCGACAGTGTCTTCCAGACGACGCTGCAGAACGGCAACCCGGTCATCCACCCGGCCGTCACCTTGCTCAACGCCGGTCTGATCGAGCGGACCACGGGCGGGTTCCTCTTCTACGAGGAGGGCGTGACCGAGTCCGTCGGCCGGGCGATCGAGGCGGTCGACCGGGAGCGGCTGGCGATCGCCGACGCGCTCGGCGTACGGGTGCTCTCCGAGCCCGACCTCGGCGTGGTGCAGGGCTACATGACCGAGGCGAACTACTCCACCGGCTACTCCACCGCCCCGGGGTTCCTCGGCATCGGCGCGCAGAGCCAGCTGGACAACCGCTACCTGACCGAGGACGTCGGCTACTCGCTGGTCTTCCTCACCGACCTGGCCCGCCGGCTCGGCGTCGCGACGCCGATGATGGACGCGGTCATCACCATGGCGTCGGTCGTGCTCGACCGGGACTTCCGCGCGGAGGGCGCGCGGACCCTGGCGAGCCTCGGTCTCGACGGGCTCAGCGCCGAGGAGCTCGCCGCTCTCTGACGGGGTCTCCTCCTGGCCGCCCAGGGACCGCGTGCCGGCGTACCGGATCGGTGGATGGGCGTGCGCGCCGGCGGCGGGAACGGCACCATCGGACCATGACCCGTGCTGGACGTCTCAGCCACTGGCCCACGGTGGTCTTCTGTGGACTCGTCTGGGCGATCCTCGCTGTCGCGTCGCTGGTCATGCCGTGGTTCGTGGTCTTCGCGGTGATGCTCTGGGTCGCCGTGCCGGTCGTGATGCTGGTGGGGGCCGGCCTGGCCGCTCTCGCTCCAGGATGGCGAGCAGACGCCGCTGCAGTCGCGCGTGGTGTCGGGATCTTCGCCGCGCTGGCCCTCCTCCCGTCCGTGCTCGTGGTGTGGGGTGCGGTGGCGCAGATGAACGACAACTACTTCTAGCCCGGGACATCTTCGTACGATCGGACACCCGTCGTTCTCGGAGAGGCACTCATGACCGAGCCCCGCCCCGTCTTCATTCCAGCGCCGTCCAGCAACCCGCCTCGGCCGCCTCGGCCCTCGAGGTTCCCCGCCCTCATGTGGGGCGCGGTCACGATCTACGCCTGGATCGCGTTCTTCATCTACCTCGATCACGCGGTGACTCCAGCCGACCATGCGGCGGTGCGGCTGCTCGGCATCGCGTGCGGTGCCGCCACCTTGGTGGCGTTCGTCTACCTGGTCCGCTGGTCGGAGGAGAGCGATCGCGACAAAGCGCGCGACGGTCAGGCGGTCGCCCAAGCCGACGGCGGAGTCGAAGCCGGCGCCGAGGAGTGAGTGACAGATGTCCGCGCTGTGCGCGAGGCGAATCGCCCGGAGGTCGGGCGACGACCGATCACCTGGTTGCTTGAATCACAGCGTGGAGCACGTCAGGCGGGCCGTCGTCGCGGACGCGGCTGCGATCGCAGCGGTGCACCGCGAGTCGAGGGCGGCGTACTACGGGGACGCGCCGGACGCGAGCGACGGTCGAGAGGCCATGTGGGAGCACCTCCTGGGCCTGCCGGACGTCGTGGCTCATGTCGTCGAGGACGATCACGTCGTCGTGGCTTTCCTGTCCGCCCGCCGCCGACGGAGTCCCGAGGCCGCTCTGGAGATGTTGGCCCTCTACGTGCTGCCGGACCGCTTCGGGCGGGGGCTCGGCACCCGGTTGCACCGGGTCTTCGTGTCGGAGCTCAGGGCCGACGAGGTGGGGGTTCTCGAGGTCTGGGAGGGCAACCACCGGGCCATCCAGTTCTACCGTCGGCACGGATGGACGGCGACGACCACATCGCGGCCGGGTCCGTACGACAAGCCGTTCATCACGTACCGGCTCGCCTGACAGGGTTGCCGGCCGAGCGCGCTGAGCACAGTCGTCTGGGGGCATACAGGTCTGCCGCGGAGCGGTCACCCGCTCAGGCGGGTCGTGTGCTTGACACCGACCTAGGGGTAGGTCTCAGGTACACGACTCGACACCCGTGCACGCCTAGTGGTGGCGCACTCACCTAGCCGCTGACCAGAAGGCAGTCGGTATCGATCTCCGGCTGCGCATCTCGATTGGGTGGAAGATGTCCACGTGCTGCGCCTTCTGGGTCTGCTGATCGTCCTCGCCTACACGTGCGCTGGAGCACTCCTGCTCGTGGACGACGACGGCACGGGACGCACCATCGGGATCTTCCTCGTCCTGACCGGATGCACGTGGCTCGTGCTCCACGTCCTGCGCCGACGACACGTGATCTGAGCACACGCTTCCGGATCTGCCGCGACTTCTGCACAGGTTGATGTGCACCGCCCCGCCGGTAGCGAGGCACTGTCGGTGCCCTCTGTTTCACTGTCTCCATGGTCGATCGGGCGGCGCTGGAGGAGATGACCGAGGACGAGGTCCTCGGCTTCGCCGGCGACTGCGTCGACACCGCGCGGCGGGCCGAGGCCGACCTGCTGCGCGCGGCTTTCCAGTGGGCGGTCCTGCACTCCTCGGACCGGCTGGACCCCGCTGAGCGGGACCTGCCGGGCCGGGAGCGGTCGAAGCTGCTCGGCGGGCCCGGGGTGCCGGAGGTGACCGAGTTCGCCGCGGCCGAGCTGGGCGCGCGGATCGGCCGCTCGACCTTCTCCGCGGCCATGCTGATCGCCGACGCGCAGGACCTGGTGCACCGGCACCCGCAGCTCTGGGCGCGCGTCGAGGCGGGCGAGGTGAAGGCGTCGTACGCATGCTATGTCGTCGGCAAGACGCGCGAGCTCGAGCCGGACGAGGCGGCGTACGTCGACGCCCGGGTCGCGGAGTCCGCGGACGGGCGGATCCCCTGGTCGCGCTTCGAGGGGCTCGTCGAGGGCGCGGTCGCCCAGGCGGCGCCCGAGCGGGCCCGCGAGAAGGAGGAGCGGGCCCAGAAGGCGGTCTTCGCCAAGCGGCTGCGCGGCGAGGCGCACGGGATGGCGTCGTTCCTGGTGCGCGCCGACGTGGCCACGATCGAGGCGATCGAGTCCGGCTTCGCCCGGCAGGCCGATGCCCTGAAGGAGTCGCGGCCCGACGACCCCGACCTCGCCACCGACGACCTGCGGCGGGTCCGGGCGGTCCTGCTGGCCGCGACCGGGCTCGACGCGGACGGTGACCTCGCCGACGTGATCCACGTGGAGTTCGTCGTGCACACCTACGCTGGGCCCGACGCCGAGGGCGTCATGCGGCTCGAGGGCCACGGACCGGTCACCGAGGAGTGGGTCCGGTCGCTGCTGGGCCCGCGGGCGAGATTCACGATCCAGCCGGTGATGGACCTCGCCGGGCAGGCCCCGGTCGACGGCTACGAGGTCCCCGACCGACATCGCCGGGCCGTGCATCTGATGACGCCGGCCGACATCTTCCCCTTCGCCTCCTCGACCTCACGGTCGATGCAGGTCGACCACACCGTCCCCTACGACGAGGGTGGCGTCACCGGCATCGGCAACTACGGTCCGATGACGATCCCGCACCATCGGATCAAGACCCACGGCGGATGGCAGGTCCAGCAACCGTTCCCCGGCATCTACGTCTGGCGCGACCCGCACGGCGCGTTCTACGTCGTCGACCACACCGGCACCCGCCGGGTCCCGAGCGCGCCCGCACGTCGGGCGCCGATGGTGGAGCTGTGGCGGGCGCCGTTCCCGATCGAGTACGCCGCCTGATCAGCCGCGGCCCGCGCCTGCGATCCTGGGCGCGTGGCACTGACCGAACGGCGGACGACCTCGCGATGGCTCGCTCCGCTGCTCGCGGACCTGATCTGCGTCCTCGCCCTCGCGGCCGGCGGCAAGAGCTCGCACGAGCCGGGGGAGTCCGAGTGGGTGGTCCTCGTCATCGTGTGGCCGTTCGCCGTGGCCGCCGGCATGGCTCACGCCTGGTTGGCCTTCCGGGACCGCCCGGCCACCCGGGTGTGGCCGGAGGGTGCGACGGTCCTGGCCGTGACGTACGTCCTGGGCATGCTGATGCGCGCCCTCTCGGGCCGCGGCCTGGCGCCGGGGTTCCTCGTCGTCGCCGCGGTGTTCCTGGCCGTCACGATGCTGGGCTGGCGGGGGGTCGTGCACCTGGTGTCGCGTCGTCGCGGCCGCCGCACGTGAAGCGAGAGCTTCGCGCCCCTCGCGCGACCGCACGGTCGATATCGTCACCAGCGTGATCGTGATCTGGGAGAGCAACTTCTTGGTGCCCTCCGCGTCGTACGTGGTCCTGATCGGGGTGTTCCTCATCCCGATGGTGATGCTGGTCGCCGTGGGCAGCTTCCTCCTCCTCCGGTCACGACGGCGCTGATCGCGGCCCTTCGGGTTGGCCGCGTCGCCTGCGTTCCGGACCGATGAGTGTCGCCGCGGGGCGAGGTCGGTACCTCCGACCCGTCGACGACGCCCGACCCTGGAGGACCCTTGAGGCTGTTGCTCACGTCCGGAGGCATCACGAACCAGAGCATCAGTGCTGCGCTGGTCGACCTCCTGGGCAAACCGGTCGCCGAGGCGTCCGCACTCTGCATCCCCACTGCGCTGTGGGGCTACCGGTCCGGGCCGATCCCGATGCCCTCCTTCGTCAGCGGGCGGGCATGGGGCGGGATGACGTCGTTGGAGTGGAAGTCGATGGGCGTCGTCGAGCTGACGGCCCTGCCCACGATCGGTGCCGACGCATGGGTGCCCTGGGTGCAGGAGGCCGACGTGCTGCTGGTCGCCGGCGGTGAGGCGACCTACCTGTGCCACTGGATGCGGGAGTCGGGCCTCGCCGACCTCCTGCCCTCCCTGAGCGACACCGTCTGGGTCGGGGTCAGCGCCGGGAGCCTGGTGATGACCCCGCGCATCGGCGACGACTTCGTGGAGTGGCCGGCGGCGCCGGACGACCGCACGCTCGGGCTCGTGGACTTCGCGATCTTCCCGCACCTGGACGTCTTCCCGGAGAACACCCTGGCCGAGGCGGAACGCTGGGCGGCCGACATCGGCCTGCCGGCGTACGCCCTCGACGACCAGTCCGCCATCACGGTCGCCGACGGCGCGGTCGAGGTCGTCTCCGAAGGCAGCTGGAAGCTGCTGTCGTCGTAACCCCGGAGGCGCCTGACTGGCAGACTCCCGCCATGGATGTAGAGCGCCTGGCTGAGGTGATGGCCGATGAAGGCACGCCGCTGATCAGGACCGACTTCGCTGATGATCACGCGTGGCAGAGAGTCATCGAGGCAGTCTCCAAGCCTGTGGACTTCGATGACCCGGACAATCTTGAGCCCGGAGACGACGCGTACGCGCTCTACGTGGTCGCGATCGATGATCGGACCTTCGAGGGCGTGACCGGCTCCTCGCTCGGCGAGGCTGTCACCGTGACGGACGGCACGGCGGGCTACGTCCTGCTGGCCGACGCTCGCTCGATGGAGGAACTGCGCGCCGGCAGCGAGCTCACCGTCGACTACGTCGACCTGTCGGTCTCGAGCCCCGAGGATGCCGAGCTCTTCGACTCGTTCCTCGGACGCACCTTCCGGTGTGCGGTCTCAGAGATCGCTTCGATAGAGGCCAACCTCTCGATCGCGAACATGGACTTCGGCGAGTTCGCCGACAACACCGATCCCGACGGGGTCTTCCGAGGGTTCCACGACGCCTAGAGTCTGGTACGTCGTTCGGCGCTCGAGCCGATCGTCCGGGTGAGGACGTCGACCTCTTCGTGCCGCGCGCCTCGCCGACGAACTCGGATGCTCGACAGGGGGCACTGGCCGTGAGACGGTCAGAGCGCGAACTGGTGTGCCGGGAAGTCTGGTCGGCCCGTCTGTCTTCCTGACCGACGGTCACTTCAACAGAAGTTGGGGCACCCATGAACTGGTTCACCTGGAGCCTGGTCGTCCTCGCCGGCATCACTCTGCTCGTGATCGCGGTTCACGAGGTCCGGACGTGGCGCAAGCCCGGCAAGCTCATCGGCCAGAACGCCGCCATGGACAGCGACGGGGTCAACTCGGCCCGACTGCAGCACAACATCTCGACCACTCGGCCAGGCGGGAACAACTTGGGCAGCGGGGGAGTCAGCGGACCCTGACGCCGGGCACGGGTGGTCTGTGACGGTCGGTCAACCTCGGGACCGCGGCTGGGGCAGGGGCCGCAAGACGCGTAGGGCGAACGCGGCCGAGCGGACTGACTCCTAGGACGCCTTGGTGATGCGGCGGCCCAACTCGTCGGGAGCGGGCACGTAGTCGTCCACGCCGATAGACCACTCGCTGCCGTCGTGAGCACGATGCGGGCCGTCGTGGAAGTCACGCAGCCTGCAGTTCTTGACGGCAACCGCGCCGTCGATCTGCACGCGGAGGTAGTCCTCGCAGAACGGAGAGCGGTACGAGCGCTCGTGCGGCGGCGTGCGGAAGCCCTTGCCTGCCGCGACGATCTGAGCGCAGAGGCTGCACTGGTTCTCGAGCTCTGGCTCGTCGGCGGGCACGAACTCGTCTCCGAGGACCGCACGGACCCTCACCCAGCCGCACGCGGCAGGCGGGCCGGTCTCACTCCCCCCGTCGTAGAAGTGCACCGCACCGGGCACAACCTCCCCGTTCCACGGGTCACCGTCGTTGGTTCCCGCTGCGTCAATCGCGTGGATGCGGACGGGATAGTCCAGAAGCCGCTTCACCACGCGGCCCGACGCGTCTCGTCCAGCCGTGACCTTGGAGTGGGCAACCCGCATGACGTGCGGCTTGGGCTGACGAGCCGCACGGGCAGCGGTCGGCGCTATGTCGGTCTCGCTTGTGAACCCGGGCTGGGCGGCAGGTCGCTTGGCGCGGATCTTGTCGCCCCACTCCGCCTCGAAGCGGTGGATCGTGGCCGCCGACAGCGGGGTGTCTGGCCTGGCGTGGCTGAACCCGATCTTGTCCAGCGCGAGCGCCATGAATGCATCAGTGACGCCGTAACGCTCGGCTACCTCGTGGACCGTCTTCATTCGGTGCCCCCTCGAACGTTTGTTCTCGCCTGAAACGGTACGCGAGACCACCGACAGTCGGGGGCCGACATTCACAGGGTCAGGCGAGGTCGCGGCGAGCCAGTTCGAGGTGGGAGTACTCGGCGCGTTCGCCGGTCCTCGGCATCATCGGTGGCTTGATCAAGCTATTCGGATAGCACGAAACGAGACCACCCGCCGTCGCAATGACGGCGGGTGGTTGTGTTGGGGGCGGCCGGGCCGCCGAGGGCGTCACGCGCCCTCGACCTGCGCCCGAACCTCCTTGAACATCTCGGCCCGCTCAGCGGGCATCCAGTAGTAGCTCTGGAGGGTGTCGGCGTCCTCCCGCCAGTCGTTCGGCAGGCGGCGTCCGACCTTGTAGCCGTAGCGGCCCGGCCAGGCCAGGACCCCCGCGACGCCGTGAGCCCCGTTCGCCAGCCCGATGGCCTCGGCGATCTCGTCCCCGGTGTACTCCTTGTCGGGGTTGTCGATCAGGAGGCTGAACATCTTGCGGGCGTTCGGCGAGTACTTCTTCCACAGCGTGACCGCGATGTCGAAGTCGTCGTCGCCGTGACCCCACTTCGGCAGGTCCTCGTAGTTGATCGTCGGGGCCTTGGAGGGGCTCTCGGGGGCTCCAGAGATCCCCTGAGAGATGTCGAGCGAGCCGGCGAGCCAGAGGCCGAAGAACTGGTAGAACTCGGCGGTGCGGTCGTCCGGGACCGGGACGGTGATGTCGGTCAGGATGTTCTCCTTAGTTAGGTTCCGGAGACTCTTTGCTTCGGCAACGTGAACGTTACTCTGCCTCTGAAATAAGTCAAGAGCCTCTAGAGATAACCCAGGGAGCGCTAGATCGCCAACCCGGCCAAGCGTGTAGCGCGACTTGTAGAACCCGCCAGAGCAGGTGCCTCCGGCCAGCAGAGTCCGTTTCGACCAGACCTCCACACAGCGGTGGATGGCGGTTACCCAGCCCGAGGCGGAACCGTCCCCCTGAGATCGGACACGGGGTAATCGCCACAGACGGCGACGCCAGGGCTCCGAGCAGCCCCACCGTCAGCAGTCTGTGAGCCACCGTCCCGAGGTCGGTATAGGTCCATACGGGGACGTACGCCTCTAGCGACCCGGAGGGCGAGCGCGGGAGGCTTGAGCTCTCGGCGAGCCGATCTCCGGAAGAGGGGCATGGCGATGAGTGGCGCTCGTTCGATCCTGGTCCTGACCGCTTCCACGATCCTGTTCCTGGGCGCCTGCGCCGGGAACGGGTCGGAGTCCGCGACGCCCTCGTCGAGCGACGCGACCACGTCCTCCCAGCAGGCGGTGCCGACAGCGGAGCAGCTGGCCACCGACCTCGTGACGGTGGACGACTTCGACGGCGAGTGGACCGTGAACGTCCCACCGGATGCTGCGTCCGCGACTCCTGGTGTGCTGTCCGAGGCGCAGCAGGAGCTGCTGCCCAGGATCGAGCTCTGCGACCGGGCGAGCGAGGAGTCGCGTGCTGCCGCCGAAGCGCTTCGGTGGCAGGCGTTCCGGCAGCTCGACCAGTCCGAGGACGACCCCATCGACATGGCCGCGGGTGACCGGGTCGGTCACATGATCTTCGTCCAGGAGTTCCTCCTGTCCGGCGACCCTGGCGAGATCGAGAAGACCTTCGACGCACTGAGCGACGGCATGCGCGCCTGCCAGGGCAAGATCCCGGCCGGCGAGGAGGGTCCCGGCATGACGGAGCCGATGACGATCCCGGACGTCGGCGACGACCGGTACGGCGACCTGACGACCATCGAGGAGGCCGGCGGCGGGGCGTACTGGCTCCTGCACAACTCCGTGGTGCGCCAGGGCCCGGTCCTGATGGACCTGCAGGTCGTCGACATCGTGATGGGTGAGGGCGTCGAGCCCGCGTTCACGACCGAGGACATCGGCACCTTCCTCACGACCGCCGTCGACAAGCTCTCCTAGCGTCGCCAGTGCATCCCCACGTGGTTCGATACGGCCGTGACGACGCCGCCGAGCCAGGCTGACCTCGAGGTGGCAATAGCGGCCGCGCGTGCCGGTGCGGAGGTGCTCCGTGGGATGTACGGCACCGCTCTGGACCGGCAGGCCAAGACGGCCACCGACTTCGCCACCGCCGCGGACCTCGCGGCCGAGCGGGTGATCCTGGACGTCATCGGGTCGGCGCGGCCCGACGACGGGTTCGTCGGCGAGGAGCTGGGACGCGTCACCGGCGCGGGCTCGGCGAGGGTGTGGCTCGTGGACCCACTCTGCGGGACGATTAACTTCGCGGCCATGACCACGCACTTCTCGGTCAACGTCGCCCTCACCGTCGGCGGCCGGACCACTGTCGCGGCCGTCAGCCACCCGCCGAGCGGGGAGGTCTACTGGGCCGACCACGACGAGTTCGGGATCCTGGGGCGAGACGAGGTCACCCCGCCTCCCGAGACCGCGCTGGTCGACATCAACGCCGACGGCCCCCTCGACGAGCCGTTCGTGGGCGCGCAGCTGGCCGCCGACCCCGAGCTCCGCCGCCGCTTCAGCCCCCGGGTCGAGTCGACGACCCTGGCCCTCGCGTGGGTCAGCAGCGGGCAGCGCCTCGGCTACGTCACCGACGGACGACACCGCGGCAGCGTCCACTTCACCGCGCCCATCGCCCTGTGCGAGGCGGCCGGGTGCCCGATCACCGACTTCGATGGCAACCCCGTCCACACCGGGCCCGGCATCGTCGCGGCGCGTGACCCGGACACCCACGCACACCTGCTCGAGCTGGTCGCGCGGCACCGCACCGCGTGAGTTCGTGTCCGGCTATCCCGTCCCGCGAGACGTCGTTGTGTGGTGTGCGTAGTGCTTGACGCCCATCGACCGCAGGTCGCGACGGGTCACGTGGACGATCACGCCCACGGTCTCGCCCGTCGTGCAGTCGATGAACGCCCCCGGCGGTAGTGGGATGTCGTCGGGATGACGGTCGCACGCGGGCTTTCGTGGCTCGGCTGAGCCGGAGGCGGGAGGCCCGGTGCTGCCCACCACGGCGAGACAGACCGTCGCGGCCACCACGGCAGTCGTGGTCCATCGCTTGCTCATGGGACCTCCTCGACGGCTCGACCTGAGGCTCGGTGCGCGGACCTGACCCTACCAACCAGCGCCACCGCGAGCCCGGCCACCAGCGCCAGGACCAGGAAGACCACCACCGCGTCCAGGAGGAACGCCCCGGGCGAGATGGACGTGACGTGCTCCCACGGGGAGGACAGGCCCGACTGCGTGGGCAGCGGCGGATCTGCGGCGGACTGGTCCTGGTGCACCCAGGGCAGGGGCAGGCCGAGGTTCACACTGGTCTGCTGCTGCCGGTCGGCAACAACGTCCGTGTCCACGAGCGGCGACCCGACGACGAGCAGGAGCGCCACCACCAACACCCCGAGGGCGGCCAGGAGCAGCGTCCGGCCTCGGGCCGCGCGCCCGGTGGTCATGTCTCAGCCGTCCCGGACCAGGAAGCCAGGTCGGCGACCAGCAGCTCGTAGCCGCCCACGCCCACCGAGGTCGCCTCGGCGAGGTCCGCCACAGACTGCAACGCCCGCTCGCCGAGCTCGCTGCTCGCCGCGGCAGCGGCGGCGTCCGCCCAGAACGACGCGCCGGTGACCGTCGGACGGTCACGATCGAGGAGCAGGACCCCGCCGACGCAGCCCGGAGCCCCGGTCACCTGCTGGTCCAGGAGGTCTCCGAGCCGCGTGGTCGTCGCCGGGTGGGCGACGCCGGATCCCTCGAGCCGTCCCATCCGCACGACGACCCGGCGGCCCTCCTGGGGCCCGGCCAGGATCGGTGGCAGCCGGTCGAACCGCGTCAGCAGCACGTCGAACGTGCACCGGGCCGTCACCTGCGCGCTGGTCAGCGCCACCAGCGCCGCCACGACCCGCACCCCGTCCCCGGCCGCGTCGTCAGCAGCCTCGAGCCCGTCCCACAGCACCAGGCTGCGCAGGATCCGGCGGTCGCGGTCGAGCAGCATGAGCCCGCCGAGGTAGCCCTCGTGGTCGGCGACGCGCGGCGCCACGTCCTCGCGGACGGCTCGCGCGACCGCGGGGTCATCGAGGTCCCCACCTCGGATCTCCCACCCACGCGCGACGACGCCGCGCTCGTCCCTGCTCCCCATTGTCGACCGACCTCGTGATCAGCCCCCACCACGAGGAAGGGTACGCCGGACGCGCCGGTCGGTGTCCCGATCCGCGCCGATCCGATGCGCTCAGCCGACGCCGACCAGCTCGGCGGACCGCTCCCAGAGCCCGTCGATGACCGCCTGGTCGTGCGCCTGCTTGTTCTCCGGCCCGTCGATCTTGAACCGGCTGAAGTAGCGCCCGTTGAGCTCCGGGTCGGGGCCGCGCTCGGCGAGCGCGATGAGGGGAGCGGCGCCGTCGGGGACGCTGATCGTGAAGAACCGCTTCAGCGGGGAGCGGTAGGCCAGGCCGACCAGCCACGAGTCGCGGCCGAAGGAGCTGCCGACCGGGCCCGGGTGGACGGCGACCGAGAGGATGCCGTCGTCGGCCCAGCGCTGCGCGATGCCGCGGGTGAAGCAGATGTTCATCAGCTTGCCGGTGCCGTAGGCGAGGAACTCGATCGCCCGGCGGCGCTCGTAGTCGAGGTCGTCGAGCACGACCTTGCCCATCAGGTTGCCGATGCTGGACGTGTTGACGACCAGCGACGCCCCCGCGGCAGCGAGCTGTGGCCGCAGCAGGTTGGTCAGCAGGAACGGCGCCAGGTGGTTGACCTGGAAGTTCGGCTCGTGCCCGTCCGCGGTGCGCTGCGAGGTCGCGAACGTGCCGCCGGCGTTGTTCATCAGCAGGTCCAGGCGGGGCACCCGCTCCCGGACCTGGTCGGCGAGCCGGCGTACGTCGTCGAGCCGGGAGAAGTCCGCGACCAGCGGCTCGGTCCCGACCGCCTCGGCCACCGGACGCAGCTTGTCGGCCGACCGGCCGGTCACGTGGACGCTCGCGCCCCGCTCGGCCAGCACCTTCGCGGCCTCGGCCCCGATCCCGTCGCTGGCCCCGGTCACCAGGACCGTCCGGCCCGCCATCGTCTGGTCGCCCATGCTGCGAGCCTAGGTCGGCCGACCGGCGCCCCGGGTGAGACGTCGGCCACGCCGGTTCACCCGGCTCGGACGAGGTACGCCGGCTGCGCAGCCGAGACGCTGGGGCCCGTGACGTCCCCCCGGTCCGCGACGGCCTCGGTGCGCCGCGCGCTGCGGTCCCTCGCCCCGGAGAAGGGCACGCTCAAGGCCGACCTGGTCGCCGGCGTCCCCGGGGCGATCAGCAGCGTCCCGGACGGGATGGCGTCCGGCGTGCTGGCCGGGGTCAACCCGGTGCACGGTCTCTACGCGAGCATCTTCGGGCCGGTCGGCGGCGGCCTCACCGCCAGCACCCGGCTGATGGTCATCACGACCACGAGCGCCTCGGCGCTCGCCGCGGGCTCGGCGCTGGCGTCCGTGCCGGCGCAGGAGCGGCCGCAGTCGCTCTTCCTGCTGACCGTCCTCGCCGGCGCCGTCATGGTGGCCGCCGGGCTGCTCCGGTTCGGCCGTTACACGCGCTTCGTCCCGCACTCGGTGATGATCGGGTTCCTGACCGGGGTCGCGGCCAACATCGTGCTCGGCCAGCTCGGCGACCTCACCGGCGCCGACGTGAGCGGCCCGTTCGCGCTGGCCAAGGCGTGGGACCTCGTCACGCACCCCGGCCTCATCGAGCCCGCGTCGCTGGCCGCGGGGCTGCTGGCCCTGGCGATCCTCTTCGGGCTGGCCCGGACCCGCCTGTCGGCGTGGTCCTCGCTGATCGCCCTGGTCGTCCCGACCCTCCTGGCCCTGGCGCTGCGCGCCACGTCCATCGAGACCGTCGACGACGTCGGCCCGATCCCGACCGGGCTGCCGACGCCGTACCTCCCGCGCCTCTCGGATCTCTCCCTCGACCTGGTGACCGGTGCGCTGGCGGTGGCGGCGCTGGTGCTGATCCAGGGCGCCGGGGTCAGCGAGTCCGCCCCCAACCCGGACGGCCGGCGGTCCGACGCCAACCGCGACTTCCTCGCCCAGGGCGTCGGCAACGTGCTCTCCGGGCTCTTCCGCGGCCAGCCGGTCGGCGGCTCGGTCGGCCAGACCGCGATCAGCGTCTCCGCCGGCGCCCGGGGCCGGTGGGCAGCCGTCGCGGCCGGCGTCTGGCTCGCGCTCATCCTGGTCGCGTTCTCCGGCATCGTCGGGCAGGTCCTGATGCCGACCCTGGCCGCGGTCCTCATCGCCGCCGCCATCGGGTCGCTGCGCACCGGCGCCTTCCGCGCGATCCTGCGCACCGGGCGGGTGTCGCAGGTCGCGTGCATCACCACCCTCGTGGCCACCCTGCTGCTGCCCGTGGCCGCCGCAGTCGGTCTCGGCGTCGCTCTCTCCCTGATGATGCAGCTCAACCAGGAGGCCCTCGACCTGCGCCTCGTCGTGCTGGTCCCCGACGAGGCCGGACGCTTCGAGGAGCACGAGGCTCCCGCCGAGCTGACGCCGCGGACGGTCACGATGATCGACGTCTACGGCAGCCTCTACTACGCCGGCGCGCGCACCCTCCAGGCGCGGCTGCCCGACCCGTCCGACGCGGACCGCGCCGCCGTCGTGCTGCGGCTACGCGGGCGGGCGATGCTGGGCGCGACGGCCTACGTCGTCCTCTCCGACTACGCCCGCCGGCTCGACGAGGTCGGCGGGCGGCTCTACCTCAGCGGCGTCGCGCCCGAGGTCCTCGAGCAGCTGCACCGCAACGCGACGGTCGAGCAGGCCGGCGACGTGCGGGTCTTCCCCGCCACGAGCAGGCTGGGGGAGTCCAGCCTCGACGCCTACCGGGCGGCGCAGGAGTGGCTCGCGCGCGAGCGGTGACCTCAGTCGCGCAGCAGCAGGCGGACCGCGACCTCGATCTGCTGGCCGGTCTCGGCGGCGGAGTTGCGGCCGGTGACCCACCCGACGAGGGCGGAGAGCCACACGTCGCCGATGACGCGGGCGATCTGGACGTCCTCCTCGGTGACCTCGTGGCCGCCGGGGTACATCGCGCGGGTCAGCATCGAGGTCAGCAGCATGCCGACCTGGTGGATCTCGGCGCTGACCGAGGCGTCGGCGAACATGAACGCGCGGGTGAGGGCCTCGGTGAGCTGGGCGTCGCTCTGCATCCCGCGGGTGGTCCGCTTGAGCACGTTGATGACGCGGTCGGCGGTCGTGTCGCCCTCGACCGGCTTGTCGCGCAGGGCGATCTCGGTGCGCTCGAACTCGCGGTTCAGCGCCGAGACGAGCAGGTGGATCTTGGAGGGGAAGTAGCGGTAGAGCGTCCCGAGCGCGACGTCGGCGCGCTCGGCGACGGCTCGCATCTGCACGGCGTCGAAGCCGCCCTGGGACGCCAGGGCGATCGTCGCGTCGAGGATGCGCTTGCGCCGGTCGCGCTGGGCGGCGGAGCCGAGGTCGTCGGCCGCCAGCGAGCTGGCCTGCTCCGGGCTGGCCTTGGCGGTGCTCACACGGACCCCTTCATGAGGTGGACTCGGACGGCCGGTCGCCGTCGTACGGACGAAGCTCCGGACGCCTCAGTCTAGGGAACCCCTCGTCGTCCGGTGGGGAAGGCGCACTAGGCTAGCAACGCGTGACCTAGAATAGGAACACGTTCCAGTTCGGCCGCACACCCGTCGGCCAGGTCGTGCGAAGAGAAGAGGTGAGGATGCGGGTCGCTCTGCTGTCCTACCGGAGCAAGCCTCACTGTGGGGGGCAGGGGATCTACATCCGGCACCTGAGCCGGGAGCTGACGAACCTGGGCCACAGCGTCGAGGTGTTCTCCGGGCAGCCCTACCCCGAGCTCGACCCGGGCGTGCAGCTCACCAAGCTGCCCAGCCTGGACCTCTACCGCGAGCCGGACCCCTTCCGGGTCCCCAAGCTCAAGGAGTTCCGCGACCGCATCGACGTCGAGGAGTTCGCGACCATGTGCGTCGCGGGCTTCCCCGAGCCCAAGACCTTCAGCCTGCGCGCGGTCCGGGCGCTGGCCGAGCGGGTCGACGACTTCGACATCGTCCACGACAACCAGGTGCTCGGCTACGGCATGCTCGAGATCGAGAAGCTGGGCCTGCCGCTGATCACCACGCTGCACCACCCGATCAGCTACGACCGTCGCATCGACATCGCCGCGACCAAGAACCCGTGGCGCAAGTTCACGCTCAGCCGGTGGTACGGCTTCGTGCGGATGCAGGCCAAGGTCGCCCGCCAGATGCGCCTGATCATGACCCCGTCGGAGACCTCCAAGCGCGACATCGCGCGCGACTTCGGCGTGGACCCCGCGAAGATGCAGGTCATCCTGCTCGGCGTCGACGACGCGTTCGTCCCGCCGACCACGCCGCGGGTCCCGGGCCGGATCATGGCGATGGCGAGCGCCGACGCCCCGATGAAGGGCATCGCCACCCTGCTCGAGGCGTTCGCCAAGCTGCGCACCGAGCGCGACGTCGAGCTCTTCCTGGTCACCAAGCCCAAGCCGGGCGGCCGCACCGAGCGGCTGATCGAGAAGCTGGCGATCGAGGAGCACGTCCACTTCGTCCACGGCATCAGCGACGCCGAGCTGGTCGAGCTGATGGGCAGCGCCGAGCTGGCCTGCGTCCCATCCCTCTACGAGGGCTTCTCGCTGCCGACCGCCGAGCTGATGGCCTGCGCGACCCCGCTGATCGCCTCCGACGCGGGGGCGATCCCCGAGGTCGTCGGCCCCGACGGGCTGTGCGCCGACCTGGTGACGCCCGGTGACGTCGGTGAGCTGGAGGCGGCGATCGCGGCGCTGCTCGACGATCCCGAGCGCCGCGCGCGGTACGGCGCCGCCGGCCGCGCCCGCGTGGAGGAGCTGTTCAGCTGGCGTGCCGTGGCGCAGAAGGTCGCGGCGGCGTACGAGGTCGTCATCGACGACTACGAGAGCGAGAGGGGCCTGCGTGCTCACCGTTGACTTCGACCGGCTCGGCCTGCGCCCGGGGGAGCGCGTCCTCGACATGGGTGCGGGCGGCGGACGGCACGCGTTCGAGATGTACCGCCGCGGTGCCGACGTGGTCGCGTTCGACATGGACGCGGACGAGCTCGCCGGTGTCCTGGAGATCTTCGGGGCGATGAAGGAGCAGGGCGAGGTGCCCGAGGGCGCCAACGCCGACATCAAGCAGGGCGACGCCCTCGAGCTCCCGTTCGCCGACGGCGAGTTCGACCGGATCGTGGCGGCCGAGGTGCTCGAGCACATCCACGCCGACGTCGACGCGATCCGCGAGCTGGTCCGGGTGCTGCGTCCCGGCGGGACGATGGCGATCTCGGTGCCGCGCTGGCTGCCGGAGGTCATCAACTGGCGGCTCTCCGACGACTACCACAACGCCCCGGGCGGCCACGTCCGGATCTACACCGACCACGAGCTGATCGACAAGGTCACCAAGGCCGGGCGCCCCAACGACGGCCGGCCGGGCGACGCGATGATCTTCGAGGGCAAGAGCCACGCCCACGGGCTGCACGCGCCCTACTGGTGGATCAAGAGCGCGGTGGGCGTCAGCAACGACGAGCACTTCCTGGCGCGGACCTACCACAAGCTCCTGGTCTGGGAGATCATGAAGCAGCCCAGGGTGCTCCAGCTCGCCTCCCGGGTCATCGACCCGGTCATCGGCAAGAGCATGGTCCTCTACTTCCGCAAGCCGGACGCCGACGCATGAGCCCCGCGCTCGCGAGGATCCCGTACGTCGACGGGATCCTCACCGCCGAGCAGGTGCGCGAGACGGCCGCGTCGATCGCGGCGATGCAGGAGCCGTGGGGCGCGATCCCGTGGACGACGGGGGAGCACGTCGACATCTGGAACCACGTCGAGGGCGCGATGGCGATGCTCGTCGGCGGCGAGGTGGAGGCGGCGGAGCGCGCCTACGCGTGGGTCCCGACGATGCAGCACGACGACGGATCGTTCCCGATGAAGATCGTGGGCGGGGTCGCCGAGGACGACCGCGGCGACGTCAACATGACCGCCTACCTCGCGGTCGGGGTGTGGCACCACTGGCTGGTGCGCCGCGACATCGACTTCGTGCGGGAGTTCTGGCCGACCGTGCGCGCCGCCCTCGACTGGGTGGTCGCGCAGCAGGTCTCGTGGGGCGGGATCAACTACACCCCCACCAAGGACTTCTGCCTGCTCACGGGCAACTCCAGCATCTACCACTCGCTGCGCGCGGGCGTCGCGCTCGCCGAGCTGCTCGACGACCCGCAGCCGGGCTGGGAGCTGGCCGGCGGCCGGCTCGGGCACGCGGTGCGGGAGCACCGCGACCTGTTCGAGGACAAGTCGACCTACTCGATGGACTGGTACTACCCGGTCCTCGGCGGGGCGGTGCGCGGCCAGGCGGCCCGCGACCTGCTCGACACCCGCTGGGACGACTTCGTGGTGCCCGGCCTCGGCATCCACTGCGTCGACACCAACCCGTGGGTGACCGGCGCGGAGACCTGCGAGCTCGCGATGGCGCTCGACCTGCTCGGCGACCACCGGGGTGCCCTGCGGCTGATCGCGGACATGCAGCACCTGCGCGAGGACGACGGCCGCTACTGGACCGGCTGGGTCTACGGCGACCCCACACAGACCGACGAGCCGCGCAACGTCTTCTGGCCCGTGGAGCACACGACGTACACCGCCGCGGCCGTCATCCTGGCCGTGGACGCCCTCGGCGAGGTCGCCGGGCACAGCACCGCCGGGTCGGGGATCTACCGGGGCACCTCGCTGGCGCCCCACTTCAGCGAGCTCGGCCTGGAGTGCGGGTGCCCGTCGGCCGACCACGCGTCAACCGACGGGGTCCCCAGCGGCTCCGGCCGTCCGTCGTAGCACCCGCATCGACCCCAGCGCCTCCACCTCGGTGAAGGCGCCGCCCTCGAGCGCGCGCAGGAAGACGTGGTACGGCGGCTGCCCGCCGTCGGCGGGGTCGGGGAACACGTCGTGGATGACCAGCAGCCCGCCGGGCATCACCCACGGCGCCCAACCGCTGTAGTCGTTCTGGGCGTGCTCCTCGGCGTGCCCGCCGTCGATGAACAGCAGCGACAGCGGGGTGCGCCAGTGCGCGCTGACCGTCGTGCTCCGCCCGACGACGGCGACGACCTGGTCCTCGAGGCCGGCGCGCTCGATGGTCCGGCGGAAGACCGGCAGGGTGTCCATCAGCCCGGACTCGGCGTCGACGAGCGACGCGTCGTGGTGCTCCCAGCCGGCCTGGTTCTCCTCCGACCCGCGGTGGTGGTCCACGGTGAAGACCGTCCCGCCGAGCTCGCGAGCCGCCGCGCCGAGGTAGATCGCGGACTTGCCGCAGTAGGTGCCGACCTCCAGGAGCGGCCCGTGCGGCAGGCGCTCGCGGGCGGACCGGTGGAGGAGCATCCCCTCGTCCTCGGGCATGAAGCCCTTGGCGTCGAGGGCGTGGCGCAGCCAGTCGGGGGTCGGCCGGTCGGGGTCGGCTGCCATGTCGGTCACCCGCGTGACTCTAGTAGGGTTGGAACACGTTCTAGTTCCTGGGTTTCGAGGCTCGCTTCGCTCGCACCTCAACCAGCGTTGGACCAGCGTGGAGGAGTGGCCATGTCGATCGGGATCTCCGACGAGCACGTCGAGCTCGCGGCCAGCCTGCGCAAGTGGGCGGCCGACCTGGGCGGGCGCGACCTGGCCCGCAGCGCCGAGGACGACCCCGAGGCGACGTTCGCGACCGCGTGGGAGGCCCTCGGCGAGATGGGGGTGCCGACCATCGGGCTGCCCGAGGCGTCCGGCGGCGGGGGCGGGTCGCTGCTCGACGTCGCCGTCGCGCTCGAGGCCTGCGCCCACGAGCTGGTGCCGGGCCCCCTGCTCGGCCCGGCGGTGGCCGCGGCCGTGCTGGGCGACCAGTGGTCCCACCTCCAGGCAGACTCGGTGGTCGGCCTGGCGCCGCAGGGTGTCGAGGGGCTGGTCTGGGACGGCCCGTCGGCCAGCCACCTCCTGCTCCCCGTGCACGGCGAGTGGCAGCTCGTGCGCCGGGAGTCCGTGCGGGTCACGCCGGCCGCCGGCCTGGACCTGAGCCGTCGTCACGGCCGGCTCGACCACGTCGACGCCGGGGCCGGGGTCCCGGTCGACACCACGACCGCCGGGGTCCGGCGCACGCTGGTGACGCTCGCGGCCGCCGAGGCGGCGGGTGTCGCGCGCTGGTGCCTGGCGACCGCGGTCGGGCACGCGAAGGTCCGCGAGCAGTTCGGCCAGAAGATCGGCAGCTTCCAGGCCGTCAAGCACCTGTGCGCGGAGATGCTCGAGACCGCGGAGGCGGTCACCGCGGTGGCCTGGGACGCCGCGGTCGCGGCCGACGCCGGTGACGAGGAGCAGTGGGCGTTCGCGACCGACGTGGCCGCCGCCGTCGCGTTCGACGGCGCCGTCGAGGTGGCCAAGTCGTGCATCCAGGTGCTCGGTGGGATCGGCTTCACCTACGAGCACGACGCCCATCTCTACCTGCGCCGGGCGCTGGCCCTGCGCGCGCTCGTCGGTGACGCCGACGAGGCCGCGGAACGGCTCACCGCGACGACCGTGGCCGGCGTACGGCGACGCGTCCGGCTCGACCTGGACGGCCGGGACGACGCGGTGCGCGAGCAGGTGCGCGCGGTCGTCGCGCGGATCGCGGCCACCCCCGAGGCGGAGCGGCGGGCGGCCTTCGTCGAGACCGGCTACCTGACCCCGCACTGGCCCCGGCCCTACGGGCTCGGCGCGGACGCGGTCACCCAGGTCGTCATCGACCAGGAGCTCGCCGCGGCCGGGCTGACCCGCCCCGACATCGTGATCGCCGGGTGGGCGCTGCCGACCATCCTCGAGCACGGCACCGACGAGCAGCGCGAGCGGTTCGTGCGGCCCTCCCTGCTCGGTGACCTGGTGTGGTGCCAGCTCTTCTCCGAGCCCGAGGCCGGCTCCGACCTGGCCTCGCTGCGCACCCGCGCGGTGCGCGTCGACGGCGGCTGGCGGCTGACCGGGCAGAAGGTGTGGAACTCGGTCGCCGAGCGCGCCGACTGGGGCATCTGCCTGGCGCGCACGAACCCCGAAGCCCCCAAGCACCGGGGGATCACCTACTTCCTCGTCGACATGCGCACCAGCCCCGGCATCGAGGTCCGCCCGCTGCGCGAGATCACCGGTCACGCCCTGTTCAACGAGGTGTTCCTCGACGACGTCTTCGTGCCCGACGAGATGGTGGTCGGCCAGATCGACGACGGGTGGCGGCTGGCGCGCACGACCTTGGCCAACGAGCGGGTGGCGATGGGGTCGTCCCGGCTGAGCCAGAGCACCGAGCGGGCCGTCGAGCTGGCCGCCCGCGGCGTCACCCCGGCCCAGCGGGTGCGGGTCGGACACGCGGTCGCGCTGGCCACGGTGTGCGGCCTGCTGGGCGTCCGCTCGACGATGCGCTCCCTCGCCGGCCAGGGGCCCGGCGCCGAGTCGAGCGTGGCCAAGCTCCTGGGCGTGCGCAACCGCCAGGACGCGGCCGAGCTGGTCGCCGAGCTGCACGGGGACCGGATCCTCGTCGACACCGACGAGGAGGTGCGCCGCGACCTGTGGGAGCTGCTCAACACCCGGTGCCTGTCCATCGCCGGAGGCACCACCCAGGTGCTGCGCAACGTCGCCGGCGAGCGCATCCTGGGGCTGCCCCGGTGACCGCCGGGCGACCGGGAGACGACGTCGTACCCAATGTGAAGTAAACGACTCGACTATTCCGCAAGTTCACCCCCCAGGTGGGCCCTTCCGGGGCTACGCTGGACGCACCATGATCACGGTCCGCCCGCTCCGGCTCACGCTGACCGCGACGGTGACTCTCGCGAGCCTCGTCGTGGTCAGTCAGCCCTGGCGGACGCCCGCTCCGATCCAGAAGGTCGCGCCCGCGACGGTCGACACCATCGTGACCACCTCCGACCCGGTGGTCCCGGTGCTGCCGAAGGTGCAGGGCAGTGCCGCTCGCGGCACGCTCCGGCAGGCCGCCACCGCCGCGGACGTCGCCGACATCCCCATCGCGGCGCTGTCGGCCTACCAGCGAGCCACCACGATCGCCGGACGCGTGGACCGCGACTGCGGGCTCACCTGGACGCTGCTGGCGGCGATCGGCGGGGTCGAGTCCGACCACGGCCGGGTCGGCGGGTCGGTGCTGGGCGCCGACGGCGTGTCCCGCCCGCTGATCCGCGGCGTCGAGCTGAACGGGCACGGCCGGGTCGCGAAGGTCGCCGACACCGACGCGGGCCAGGTCGACGGCGACAAGCGCTGGGACCGCGCGGTCGGCCCGATGCAGTTCCTGCCCTCGACGTGGGCGACGCTCGGCGTGGACGCCGACGGCGACGGGGTCCGGTCGGCCGACGACCTGGACGACGCGGCGCTCGGGGCGGCCGTGTTCCTGTGCGCCGCCCCCGGCACCCTGGACACCCCGACCGGGCTCCGGGCCGCCCTGCACCGCTACAACCCGTCGACGTCGTACGCCGCGCGGGTGATCGCCCTCGAGCACGAGTACAGCTCCGGCCGCTACGCCGAGCCCGACGCCCTCCCCGAGACGCCGCTCACCGTGCGCGCCGTCGGCCCGCTGCCGACCGCGACCTCGTCGCCGCACTCCTCGGGCGGGAGCCACTCCCCGGACCCCGCAGCCGGACACCAGCAGGGCCAGCACCCCGGCCAGCACCAGCAGCCTGCTCACCAGCCGACCCACCCGCCGGCTCATCCGGAGCCGTCGGCGCCGCCGGTGCACGAGGGCTCGGGCCACAACAGCGGGCCGTCCCACGAGCCGACCCACCCGACGGTGCCACCGGACCCGACCGACCCGACCGACCCGCCGACGCCGACGACCCAGGAGCTGACCGGGACGCTGCAGGAGTGCGGGACCGAGGAGCTGCCCGCCTGGTGCGTCGACGACACGGTCGTCGACCTCGGTGACGAGGACTACCTCGCGGCGACCGCGCTGGCGGACTTCGACGCCGACGGCACGACCGAGACGAACGCCGAGGAGGTCGCCGGCCTGCTCGGCACCGAGGTGACGGTCCTCGCCACCGTCCCCGAGGCCGACGACGAGGTCGCGCAGGTGCTGGAGATCAACGACCTCGCCTACGTCGAGGACGGGGACGACGCCGGGCGCTGACCCGGGCCGCGCCGGGACCAACGTCCCGTCAGGTCGGGCCGCCGGACCGGGGGAGTCCCGGACCTCGGCGCGCAGGCTGGAGGACGTGCCCACCCGGACCGTCCCGCCCCGCCCGGGGCGCCCCGACCCACCCGCGCGACGCGGCCGCCGGTCGCCGGTGATCCCGCCGCAGCACGGCGCCTGGGGGTTCCTCGCGCTGCCGCTCCTGCTCGGGGTGGCCGCGGCCGGCTGGTCGTGGTGGGTGGCGGTCCTCGCGGTCGCCTGGGTGGCGGCCTACCCGTCGAGCTGGGCGCTGACCGGCCTGCTCACCGCGCGTCGGCGCGACCGGTTCCGCCGCGCTGCCCTGGTGTGGTCGCCGGTCTGCGTGGCCGCCGGCCTGCCGCTGCTCGTCACGCACCCGTGGCTGGCCTGGGTGCTGCTCGGCTACCTCGCGCTCTTCGCGGTCAACCTGGTGCAGGCACGGCGCCGCCGCGAGCGCTCGCTGACCAACGACCTGGTCCTGGTGCTGGAGTGCGTGCTGCTCGTCCCGGTCGTCGCCGGGGTCGTCGACGGGGCGTCCGGCCTCGCCCTGCCGGTGCAGGCGATGACGAGCACCGACGTGCTCGTCGCCGCCCTGCTGACCGCCCTGACCCTGGTGGGCTCCACGCTGCACGTGAAGTCCCTCATCCGCGAGCGCGCCAACCCCGCCTACACCACGGGGTCGCGGGTGTTCGCCCTGGCCTGCCCCGTGGTCGTCGCGCTGGTCGCCGTCGGCACCGGCCTGTCACCGTGGCTCGCCGCGCCGTTCGTCCTGCTCGCCGCCCGCGCCGTCCGCTGGCACGACCCGACCTGGCGCCCCGCCCGGATCGGCCTGGTCGAGCTCGGCGGCCTGGTGGTGGTCGCGGCTACGGCGTTCCTGTTCCTGTAGCGGCCGGCTCTGCCGTCTCCGCCGTCTCCGCCCTCGCCGGCTCGGCGCCGGCCGCCCGCGCGCGCCGCCAGCCGTTCCAGTGCCAGTGCAGGTAGCGGTCGATCGCGCGCACCACGTGCTGGCTGCGGATCGAGGGGAAGACGTCGAAGGCGTGCTGGGCGCCGGGCAGCTCGGCGTACACGACCGTGGCGCCGGAGGTCTCGCGCAGGCGCTTGACGAACAGGCGCGCCTGCTCGACCGAGACCAGCGAGTCGTGCGCACCGTGGAGCACGAAGAAGTCCGGCGCGTCCTCGGTGACCCGCAGCAGCGGCGTGCCGGCCTCGAACACCTCCGGGTCCTCCGCCCAGGTCCGGCGCACCACCCGCGGCGCGAGGAAGAGGTCGCGCATCTGCACCGCGCTGCGCAGGCCGGTGCACCCGGCGAAGTCGTAGACGCCGTAGTGCGGCACGGCCACCGCGACGCCGGTGTCGGCGTCCTCGAAGCCGGGCTGGTACGCCGGGTCGTTCGGGGTCACGGCCGCGAGCGCGGTCAGGTGCCCGCCGGCCGACCCGCCGGTGATCGCGATGTAGTCCGGGTCGCCGCCGTACTCCTCCACGTGCTCACGGATCCAGGCGATGGCCCGCTTGACGTCGATGATCTGGGCCGGGAACGGGTCGCGCGGGGCCAGCCGGTAGTTGATCGCGACGCAGACCCAGCCCTTCGCGGCGAGGTGCTGCATCAGCGGGATGCCCTGCTCGTCCTTGGACCCGATCGTCCAGCCGCCGCCGTGCACCTGCAGCAGCACCGGCGCGTCCTGGACCGTGCCATGCGCCGGGCGGTAGACGTCGAGCAGTCCGCGCTTGCCGTGCTCGGGCGCGTAGGGGATGTTGCGCTCGACGACCACGTCCACGTCGCGCATCCGGAACGGGTTGACCAGCCGGCGCCACGGCGTCGCGAGGTCCGCCGGCGTCGGCAGCGCGTCCAGCTGCTCGAGGTAGTCGGCGCCGATGCCCTCGACCAGGGCGTCCTCGGCGTTCTTCTGCACCCGTCGCGCCTGGTCGACGAGGTAGGCCTGTCCGGCGAGGTTGACGGCGGCCAGCGCGAGGCCGGCCCGGTTGCGCCGCCCGCCGCGAGGACGCACCGCATGCAGCGTCGCGTCGGTCGCGGTGAGCGCCATCAGGTGCGGAGCCAGCTCGGTGGTCAGCCAGCCGGCGAGGAACGCCGGGATGCCGGCCCGGAAGCCGGGCACCGGGCGGATCGCATTGGCGGTGAGCGCGGCGGTGACGAGCTGGCGGCGGAGGAGGCCCATATGACAAATGTAGAACGCGCGCTGGGCGGCGTGCGGCGAGACGCGGGTCACGCGTAGCCCTGGTCCTGACCTGTCGTTGACGAACTGCAACAGGTTGCAGTTTGCTGAGCGCGACAGCGAGGGGGTGGCGATGGAGCGGCTGTCCGGGCTGGACGCGAGCTTCCTCTACCTGGAGACGCCCGCGCAGCTGATGCACGTCTGCGGCGTGATCCTGCTCGACCCGTCGACCATGCCGGAGGGGTACACGTTCTCCGGGCTGCGCGACGAGCTGGAGCGCCGGGTCCGCGACGTCCCCGAGTTCACCCGCAAGCTGCGCAAGGTGCCGATGGGCATCGACCACCCGATCTGGGTGCAGGACAGGCACTTCGACATCGACCGTCACGTGCACCGGCTCGCGCTGCCCTCGCCGGGGGGCTACGAGGAGCTGGTCGAGCTCACCAGCCACCTGGCCGGCCTGCCGCTGGACCGTTCCCGGCCGCTGTGGGAGATGTGGGTGATCGAGGGGTACGGCGACCGCGTCGTGGTGTTCTCCAAGATGCACCACGCCACGGTGGACGGGGTGTCCGGCGCCAACCTGATCTCCCACCTGTGCTCGCTGGAGCCCGGTGCCGACCCGATCGTGCCGCCCGACCCGCAGCGCTCGGGCCGCGAGCCCGGTCAGGGCGAGCTGTTCGGCCGCGCGGTCGCCGACCTGATGCGCCGGCCGCTCAACGCGGTCCGGCTGGTGACGCCGTCGGTGCAGATGGTCACCCGCACGATCGGCCGGGCCCGGGCCGGCACCGCGATGGCCGCGCCGTTCTCGGCCCCGCGCACGTCGTTCAACGGCACCATCACCAGCCACCGCAGCATCGCCCTGGCCGACATGGACCTCGAGGACGTGCGGCACGTCAAGAACGCGACCGGCACCACGGTCAACGACGTGGTCCTCACGGTCGCCGGGGGCGCGCTGCGCGCCTACCTCGAGGAGCGCGAGGAGCTGCCCTCGAGCTCGCTGCTGGCCACCGTGCCGGTGTCGGTGCGCGAGAAGTCCCAGCGCTCGGACGGGGCCAACAAGGTCTCGGCGCTCTTCACCAAGCTGGGCACCGACATCGCCGACCCGCTGCAGCGTCTCCACGAGATGGCCGAGCACACCCGGCACGCCAAGGAGCACCACGCGGCGATCAGCGCCGACTCGCTGCAGGACTGGGCGGAGTTCGCGGCGCCGCGCACCTTCGGGCTGGCCGTGCGGGCGTACGCCGGCCTGCGGCTGCCCGAGCGGCACCCGGTCGTGCACAACCTGGTGATCTCGAACGTCCCGGGCCCGCCGGTGCCGCTCTACTTCATGGACGCCCGCATCGACGGGCTCTACCCGCTCGGTCCGGTCTTCCACGGTGCGGGGCTCAACATCACGGTGATGTCGAACAACGGCCGCGTGAACGTCGGCGTGATCGCGTGCCGCGAGTCGCTCCCGGACGCGCACGGGCTGGTGAGCCGGTTCCCGGCCGAGCTCGCGGCGCTGAAGGCGGCCGTCTCCGGTCAGGAGGAGCCGACGCCGATCAAGCGGTCTCGGAGGAAGACCTCGGCGGCTCGCTGAGCCGCCCGCGCGGCGGGAAGTCGCGGCGCCGGGCGTGCACGGTGCCGACGGCCTCGAGGAAGGCCGGCACGAAGCGGTCGGCCTGCATCACGCACGCGGCGTGGCCGGCGTCGACCGGGTGCGTCGTGGCGCCGCGGATCCGGCGGGCCAGGGCGAGCTGGTTGTCGGGAGGCAGCACCCGGTCGCGGAGGGTGACGACGACCGCGGTCGGGACGTCGATCCGGTTCAGCCAGGGCCGGGAGTGGTGCCGGCCCAGCGCAGCGACCGCCTGGGCCACCGCCCAGGGCGAGGTGCTGCGGAACTCCTCGACGGCCCAGTCGTGGATGTCGCGGGGTGCGATGTCCAGCGCGTCGTTCGTGGCGCGCCCGGCGGCCCGGGCCGCCCGCGCGGCCGTCCGCGAGCGTGAGATCTCCCGAGCACCGAGCATGGTGACCTCCATGCCCTGGTGGAAGACGCGCTCGGTGACGGTGGACCGGAACCGGTCGGTCGTCGCGCACAGCACCAGCCCGGCGAGCCGGTCCGGGTGCTGGCGCCAGACCCGCTGAGCGATGATCGACCCCATCGAGTAGCCGGCGACGATCGCCTCGCCGATCCCCAGCGCGTCGAGCAGCGCCGCGACGTCGTCGGCGCAGTCGGCCAGGGAGAACTCGGCGGACTGGATGCCACGGCCGTGCCACCGCTGGTCCAGGGTCACCACGCGGAAGCGCTGTGACAGCGGCCCGATCGACGGGAACCAGGTGAGCAGACCCGTGCAGCCGACCGCGTGCAGCAGCACGACGGTCGGTGCGTCGGGGGTCGGGCCGGGGGAGTCGGTCACGTACGTCGCGCCGCGGCCCGGCAGCTCCACCATCCGGCCGGCCGGGATGGTGACGTCGGGCACCTGGAACCGCTGCCGCAGCAGCGCGCGTGGCGAGACCGGACGCATGGAGCTCCCTCCCGTCCCGTGAGTCGGAGGGACGTGTCCAATCAGACTAGAACAGGTTACAGTTTCGCACGTCAGGTACCCCAACGGCGCAGGGAGATGCAGGTGATCGACGAGGTCCAGACCGCCGAGGCGGCCGAGGCCGTCCGCTCCGTGGTGCGCGAGGTGCTCGAGCGGTCCGGTGGCCCCGACGCCGACCAGGATGCCACCTGGGCGGCCCTGGCCGACGCCGGGCTGCTCGCGCTGCCGGTGCCGGAGGCGCACGGCGGGGAGGGCCTCGGGCTGCCCGAGGTCGCGGTGCTCCTCCACGAGACCGGCCTGCGGGCCCAGCAGCTCCCGGTCTGGGAGACGCTGTGCTGCGGCGTGCTCACCCTGGCGGCCGCCGGATCGGCCGAGCAGCAGGGCGCGCTGCTGCCCGGCGTGGCGACCGGCGACGTGCTGCTCTCACCGGCCCTGCGGGAGGTGGGCGCCGGGCTGACCGACCGCCCGGCGACGGCGTACGCCGACGGCCGGATCACCGGGCGCAAGATCGGCGTCACCTGTGCCGACCGGGCGGCGCGGCTGCTGGTCACCGCGTCGGCCGACGGGCAGCCGGTGGTCGCTCTCGTGGACCCGGCGGGACCCGGCGTGGAGCTGCTCGAGTCGATGTCCAGCCTCGGACCCGTGCAGCACACGGTGGTGCTCGACGCCGCCCCGGCCGAGCTGCTGCCCGGCCCGGACGCGGCGCGGGTGCTGCACGAGCTCGCGGTCGCCGGCCACTGCCTGACCGCGGCGGGGCTGGTGGCGGGTGCGCGGGACCTGACGGCCGCCTACATCAAGGGGCGCGAGCAGTTCGGCCGCGCGCTGGCGGAGTTCCAGGCGGTCGCCATGCAGATCGCCGACGTCTACATCACCTCCCGCACCGTCGACCTCGCCGCCCAGAACGCCGCCTGGCGGATCGCCGCCGGCCTGGACGTGACCGACGACCTGGCCGTCGCCTCCTACTGGATCTGCCACGAGGCGCCGCCCGCGATGCGCACCTGCCACCACCTGCACGGCGGGATGGGCGTCGACATCACCTACCCGATGTCGCGCTACTTCTCCTGGGTCACCGACATCGTGCACGCTCTCGACGGGCGGGCCGAGGAGGTCGCGATCGAGGACCCGACCACCAAGAACCTCGAGCTCACCGAGTCGCAGCGGGCGCTCAAGGCCGAGCTGCGCACCTACTTCACCGGCCTCGCGGACAGCAACGAGCACCGCGACATGGCGGTGGACCGGCACGGCGAGACCTACCAGCGGGTCGTGCGCCAGATGGGCGAGGACGGCTGGATGGGCGTCGGGTGGCCGCAGGAGTACGGCGGCCACGGGCTCGGCGAGATCGAGCAGACGATCTTCGCCAACGAGGCCCAGCGCGCCGACGTGCACCTGCCGGCGGTGACCCTGCAGACGGTCGGGCCCACCCTGATCCGCTACGGCACCCAGAAGCAGAAGGACATGTTCCTCCAGCCGATCCTCGAGGGACGGGTGCACTTCGCGATCGGCTACAGCGAACCGGACGCCGGGACCGACCTGGCGTCGCTGCGCACCACCGCGCGCCGCGACGGCGACCACTACGTGGTCAACGGGCAGAAGCTCTGGACGACCGGCGGCCACCAGGCCGACTACGTCTGGCTGGCCGTCCGCACCGATCCCGACGCCCCCAAGCACCGGGGCATCTCGATCCTCATCGTCGACACCACGGACCCGGGCTACAGCCACACGCCGATCATCACCGCCGACGGGTCCCACCACGTCAACGCCACCTACTACAACGACGTCCGGGTCCCGGTCGACATGCTCGTCGGCGAGGAGAACCAGGGCTGGAAGCTGATCACCACGCAGCTCAACCACGAGCGCGTGATGCTCGGTCCCGCCGGCCGCCTGGAGGGCCTGCGCGACCGGGTCGCGGACTGGGCCACCAAGGCGGGGGTGGTCGACCGGCCCGACGTACGCCGGGTGATGGGCGCGGTGACCGCGGCCTTCCGGGTCAACGAGCTCCTCAACTGGGAGGTGGCGCGGGCGGCGGCCGTCGGCGAGATCTCGGTCGGCGACGCGTCGTCCTCCAAGGTGTTCGCCGCCGACCAGGTGCAGCACCTCGCCGCCGATCTCGGCGGGATCGTGCATCGCTACGGTGACCCGTCCGACGCCGAGACCGACGCCTTGATGCGCTACCTGGACGGCCAGGCCAAGCGCAACCTGGTGCTCACCTTCGGCGGCGGGGTCCAGGAGGTGCAGCGCGAGCTGATCGCGATGTTCGGCATGGGCCTGCCGAGGGTGCCGCGATGACCCACGAGCAGATCATGGCGGAGGCCGAGCGGATCCAGGCGCTCGGCGAGGCGTCGGAGTCGCTGGCGCCGTACGAGGTGAACCAGCCGACCATCGGCACCTGGCTGGACGCGATGGGCTACGACAACGACCGGTTCCGCACCGGCGAGGCGCCGCCCTCGATGGCGCAGGTGTGGACGATGCCCGGCCTCGGCCGGCGGCGTCCGTCGGACGACCCCCTGAGCCGGATGATGGAGGTGCTGACCGCGGCGGGCTACACCGCCGTGCTCGGCACCAACTGCGAGCAGACCTACGACCGCTACCTGCGCGTCGGCGAGCGGGTGCGGGTCACGACCGCCCTCGACTCGGTCGCCGGCCCGAAGAGCACGGCGATGGGGGAGGGCTACTTCGTGACCTCGCGCAACACCTGGTACGTCGACCACCCCGATGGGCGCGCCGAGCGGGTCGCGACGATGCTGTTCCGCGTCCTGAAGTTCATCCCTCGCCAGAAGGAGGGGGAGCGGTCGTGACCGTGATCCGCCCGATGATCGGGCGCGACTCGCAGTTCTTCTGGGACGGCACCGCGGCCGGGGAGCTGCGCATCCAGCGGTGCAACGCCTGCGGCGACCTGCGGTTCCCGCCCGGGCCGGCCTGCCCGGTCTGCCACGCGCTGGACCGGGGCTGGGTCGTGGCCGCCGGCACCGGCGCCGTCTTCTCGTACGTCGTCCACCGCCACCCGCCGGTGCCCGGCAAGGAGCTGCCGATCGTGATCGCGCTGATCGACCTCGACGAGGGCGTGCGGATGGTCGGCGAGGTCGTCGGGGTCGGAGACGACGAGATCGAGATCGGGATGCCGTTGCGCGTGGACTGGAACCGGGTCGACGACGAGCTGACCCTGCCCATCTGGCGTCTCGATACGCCTCGTACCTCGGCTACTCGACGACCGAAGGAAGTGTGATGAAGGCGGGAGACACCATCCCGGAGTGGTCGCTGCCGATGACGCCGACCACGATCGTGAGCACCGCGATCGCGACGCGCGACTGGCAGGACGTCCACCACGACCGCGACGTCGCCCAGGCGGCCGGGTCCAAGGACATCTTCATGAACATCCTGACCACCAACGGGCTGGTCGAGAAGTACGTCGTCGACTGGGCCGGCCCGGACACCGAGCTGAAGGGGATCGCGATCCGGCTCGGCGCCCCCGCGCACCCCTACGACACGCTGACCTTCAGTGGGACCGTGGAGTCGGTCGAGGACGGCATCGCCACCATCTCGGTGGTCGGCCGGGTGTCGCTCGGCGACCACGTCACCGGCACCGTGAAGGTGGTCGCCCCCCCGGTGGTTGAGGAGGTTGCGCAGCAACCGTCTCGAAACCCCAGGAGTGACGCATGACCCTGTCGGGCAAGGCAGCCATCGCCGGCATCGGGGCGACCGAGTTCTCCAAGGAGTCCGGTCGGTCCGAGCTCCAGCTCTCCGTCGAGGCCGTGCAGCACGCGCTGGCCGACTGCGGACTGACGCCCGCCGACGTCGACGGCTTCACGACCTTCACCATGGACACCTCCTCGGAGATCGCGGTCGCACGTGAGCTGGGGTGTGGCGAGCTGCGCTTCTTCAGTCGGATCAACTTCGGCGGCGGCGGTGCCTGTGCGACGGTCCAGCAGGCCGCGATGGCGGTCGCCACCGGCGTGGCCGACTGCGTCGTGGCCTACCGCGGCTTCAACGAGCGGTCGGGGTCGCGGTTCGGGCAGTTCTCGGTCGCCGCGGCGACGCAGGTGAACACCAATGGCCTCGACAACGCCTGGACCTACCCGATGGGCCTGGGCACGCCGGCCGCGACGGTCGCGATGCAGGCGCGCCGCTACATGCACGAGTACGGCGCGACCTCCGAGGACTTCGGCCGGATCGCGGTCGCCGACCGGCGGCACGCGGCGACCAATCCCAACGCGTTCTTCTACGAGCGGCCGATCACCCTCGAGGACCACCAGGCGTCGCGGATGATCGTCGACCCGCTGCACCTGCTCGACTGCTGCCAGGAGAGCGACGGCGCGGTCGCGCTCGTCATCGTCTCGGCCGAGCGGGCGCGCGACCTGGCGCAGCGGCCGGCGTACGTCGCAGCGGCCGCGCAGGGCAGCGGCGTCGACCAGTTCGTGATGACGTCCTACTACCGCGACGACATCGGCATCCCCGAGATGGGCGTGGTCGGGCGCGAGCTGTGGCGCCAGAGCGGCCTGGGTCCCGACGACATGGCGATGGCGATCCTCTACGACCACTTCACGCCGTACGTCCTCATGCAGCTGGAGGAGCTGGGCTTCTGCGGTCGCGGGGAGGCGCCGGGGTTCGTCGCCGACGGCGCGATCGAGCTCGGTGGTCGGCTGCCGTTGAACACCCACGGCGGCCAGCTCGGCGAGGCGTACATCCACGGCATGAACGGCATCGCCGAGGCGGTGCGGCAGGTCCGCGGCACGTCGGTCAACCCGGTCCCCGACGTCGAGCACGTGCTCGTCACCGCCGGCACCGGGGTGCCGACCTCGGGGCTGGTGCTGTCGGCCTGACGGTCACCCCCGTCGAGCTGGGCCGGCTGGCAGGATCGTCTCGTGTCCGTCGCCGCGTGGCTCGTCAGGCAGGCCTTCGACCGCGACGGCGTGCGCACCGACGCGGCCCTGCACGACCTCGTCCCGGACATCGTCACCGGCGAGACCGACCTGTCCTACGGGTCCGGGCCGGACGAGCGCTACGACGTCTGGCGCTCGGGTACTGACCGGCCGGTCGTGTTCTGGGTGCACGGCGGCGGGTGGATCGGCGGCGACAAGGCGCACCTGGCGTCGTACGCGAAGATCCTCGCCGACCGCGGCTTCGAGGTGGTGGTCGTCAACTACACGCTGTCGCCGGCGGCTCGCTACCCGCTCGCGCTGCGCCAGGTGTGCCGGGCCCTCGAGGTGGTGCTGGCCGGCTCGGGGCGGCCCTACGTGCTGGCCGGCGACTCGGCGGGGGCGCACCTGGCCGCGCAGGTCGCGACGCTGCTGACCGAGCCCGCGTACGCCGCGCGGGTCGGTCTGTCCCCGCAGGCCGGGCGTCCGGCCGGGGTCCTGCTGCACTGCGGCATCTATGCCCCGTCGCTGGGGCGCGACGCGCGTGGTCTCGGCGGCTGGCTGGTGCGCACCATCGCGATGTCCTACCTCGGCACGACCGACTTCGACGCGCCGGTCTTCGAGGAGGTCGACCTGCCGCGCCAGGTGTCGCGGAGCTTCCCGCCGACCTGGATCTCCGGTGGCAACGCCGACCCGCTGACCGACCAGGGCCGGGCCTTCGCCACGCGGCTGGCCGACCTCGGTGTGCCGGTCACCCCGGTCTTCTACCCCGCCGACCACGAGCCGCCGTTGATGCACGAGTACCAGCTCAAGCTCACGCTGCCGGCTGCCCGGTCCGCCCTGGACAGCAGCGTCGCCTTCCTCCACGACGTCACCCGCTGACCCCGCCCGCGTTGAGTTGGGCCTGGTTGCCGGTTGAGTTGGGCGTTGTTGCCGGTTGAGTCGGGCCTTGTTGCCCGTCGAGTTGGGCGATGGAGGCGTCCGCCCTCGTTCGCGTCACAGACGGTCGTGGATCGGGGAGGCTGTGCACATGGACGAGCCTGCGCAGCGCTGGTACTTCGTGCTGTTGGTGGTCCTCATGTCGGCGGCCGAGGTCGCGGTCGCGTACGGACTGGCCTTCGGCGGACTGGAGGAGGCGTTCTGGAACGTCGCCTCTCTCGCCGCGGTCACCGCGATCCTCGGAGTCGCGCCGCTGTTCTTCGCTGGTACGCGTGGGCTGGGAGCAGCGGTGCTGCTCTCGCTCGTGGTGAGCACGGTCGTCCTGTCAGTGTGGGTGCTGGCGGCCCTGGCGTCGCTCGGCTCGTCGCTCGGGTAGACCTCGCTCCACCCGGCGCGACCCCCGCCCCGACGCGTCAACCCGGTCCCGCAGACCCGCGCGGGATGGCGCGACGCGGCTCACCGGCCCGCCGTGGTCATGGTGCCCCTGCGGTGCTGTGGTCGCATTCGCAGACGTGTACCGCGGTCGAAGCGACCACGACACCGCACCAGCGACCGTACCCACCGAACCACGGCCCAGCTCGCGGGTGATTCCGGCCCGACTCATGGGTGACTGGGGCCCAGGTCGACGAGGCGCTGGACCTCGGCGAGGTCGAGGTCGAAGGGGCCGACGCGGGTCAGCACCCAGGTGGCGCCGCGGTCCAGCCAGGGGCCGTGGTCCTGGTCGGCGCGCAGGTCGACGACGAGGTCGAAGTCCGAGGTGGGGACCTGCGCGGCCAGCGCGGACAGGTCGTCCGGCCCGTCGAGGCCGATGACGAAGTAGCCGTCGTGGCGCAGCGCCCGCCGCAGGGGCGCGGCGTTGCCGGACCGCCCGCCGAGCCAGATCGGCACCCGCGGTGCGGGCAGGAACCGGACGTCGCGCGCCGCGTGGTGCGGCCCGTCGTGGTCGACCCGCTCACCCGACAGCAGCCCGGTCAGCACCGCGAGCCCGTCGTCGAGCATCGCGCCGCGCACCTTCGGGTCGGGCTCGTCGCCGAACGCGCTGAACTCGCCGACCCAGTCGTCGCCGAGGCCCAGCCCGAGCACGAACCGCCCCTCCGAGAGCGTCGCGAGCGAGGCGGCCTGGCGGGCCAGCACCTGGGGCCGGCGGCGGGCCAGCGGGGTGACCATCGGGCCGAAGGACAGCCGCGACGTCCGCATCGCCACGGCGGCACAGCAGGTCCACACGTCTGCGATCGCGGCCACCCGGTCGCCGTACTGCAGGTGGTCCCAGAGGAAGAACCCCTCCCACCCGGCGTCCTCGGCGCGCGCCGCGAGGTCGCCGATGACGCGCGGGTCGGCGAGGGCGTCGAAGGGCGCGACGAAGAGGCCCCGCCGGGACGTCGGGGGCGGTGCGGTCACGCGGACGGCCGCAGCTTCTCGTCGAAGAACGCCAGCACCCGGTCGACCGCCTCCTGCGACCGCTGCTCGGTGACCGTGGAGTGTCCCTTGCCGTCGAGGTCGACGCGCAGGAAGGCGTCGCCGAGCTCGCGGGAGAGGGTCTCGAACCGGGTCCCGACCGCCACGTCCTTCGCGTAGCGCAGGCCCAGCACCTGGCAGCCGGCGGCGGCGCGCTCCTTGACCGCCGCCAGGTCGGCGGGGGAGAGGTTGAGGTCCGCGGCCCGCTTCTTGCCCACGGGGAAGGGCAGCGACGGCTGCGCGAGGACGGGCGCGGCCACTGAGGGGTCGACCATCATCGCCAGCGCGAACCCGCCCGTGAAGCACATCCCGAGCGCGCCGACACCGGGGCCGCCGAGCTCGTCGTGCAGGCTCCGGGCCAGGCTGCGCAGCCAGGTCGCGACCGGCGAGGTCTCACCGACCGCCATCGTGGTGAACTCCTTGCTGATGCACACGCGCGGGAGCACCTTCGCGATCGCGCCGCCGGTCGGCGGAGCCTCGGGCTTGCCGAACAGGTGCGGCATCACGACAGTGTGGCCGGCCGCGACGACCTCCTCGCCGAACCCGATCACCGTCGGGGTCAGCCCGGGGATCTCGTGGATGACGATGACGCCCGGTCCGCTGCCCTTGCGGTACGTCGGGTGGGTGACGCCGTCGGCCGTGTGCTGCCCGGGCGTCCAGGTGTCGAGGAGTGGCATGCGCCGAGTATCGCGGATGCGCGACCATCGGGGGCGTGACCCAGAGCGAGCGGCGACGCCGTCCGGCGTGGGCGTGGCTGGCCGCCCGGCCCGGCGACGTCGTCGACGTCTTCGTCTACGTGGTCGTGCTCAACCTCGCGGTGGAGTACTTCCCCGCGGTCATCAGCGAGACGTTCACGCTGTCGCTGCTCACCGCGGTGCTGCTCAAGCTGGCGCTCGAGGTCGTGCTGCGGGTCAAGTCCGCGGTGCTGGACCGCCACCGGAGCGCGGAGACCGCCGTGGGCAAGGTCCTGGCGCTCCTGGCTCTCTGGGTCGTCGCCGCCGGCAGCAAGCTGGTCGTGCTGGGGCTGGTCGACCTGGTCTTCGGCGACCGGGTCAGCCTCGGCGGCTTCGTCTCGGTCACCGCGCTCGTCGTGTGCCTGCTGCTCTCCCGGGCGGGCGTGCGCCGGCTGCTCGGCGAGGAGAGCTAGGGGTGGACCGGACGAGGAGTGCCGCACCCCGGTCCCGGGGACAGATCGGGTCATGAGGGAACGACGGGTCCGGCTGGTGCTGCCGCACCAGCTCTTCGCCGAGCACCTCGACGCGCCCGCGGGCACCGCGTTCGTGCTGGTCGAGCACGACCTGCTCTTCCGGCACTACCGGTTCCACCGCCAGAAGCTCGTCCTGCACCGCGCCTCGATGGACCGCTTCGCCGATCGGCTGCGGGCGGCCGGCCGGGCCGTCGAGGTGGTCCGCACCGACCCCGGGCGAGCCTCCCGCGACCAGCTCGACCGGGTCCTGCGCCACCTCGACCCCACGGTCATCGAGTCCTACGACGTCGTCGACGACTGGCTCGAACGGGACCTGCCGATGGTGGACCGGTGGCTCGAGACGCCGGGGTTCCTCACCAGCCGGGCCGAGGTGGACGGCTGGTTCGCCGGTGCCGGCCGGCAGGTGCGGATGCAGCACTTCTACACCTGGCAGCGCCGCCGCCTCGGCGTCCTGCTCGACGGGACGGGTCCGGAGGCGGGACCGGTCGGCGGACGCTGGTCGTTCGACGAGGAGAACCGCAAGAAGCTGCCGCGCGGGCACCCCGTGCCCACCGTGGCGCGACCCGCCCGTCACCCCGCCGTGGACGAGGCGATCGCCTGGGTGCGTGAGGCGTTCCTCGACAACCCCGGGGAGGTCGACGAGTTCGCCTGGCCGACCAGCCACGAGGAGGCCGCGGCGGCGTACGACGACTTCCTCGCCCATCGGTTCGCCGAGTTCGGACCCTACGAGGACGCGATCTCCGTGGCGCACGGCACGCTCTTCCACTCCATGCTGACGCCGGGGCTCAACATCGGGCTCATCGACCCCCGCGACGTGCTCGCCCGGGCGCTGGCCGCCGACGGCGTGCCGCTCGCGTCGCTCGAGGGGTTCGTGCGTCAGGTGATCGGCTGGCGCGAGTACATGCGGGCGACGTACGTCCGCTGGGGCCGCCGGATGCGCTCGCGCAACCACCTCGGCCACACCCGGGCGCTGGCCGACGGCTGGTGGACCGCCGAGACGGGCCTGCTGCCCGTCGACACCGTCGTGGGCCGCGTGCTGCGCACCGGCTACGCCCACCACATCGAGCGTCTGATGGTGCTCGGCAACGCGATGTGCCTGCTGCGCACCGACCCCGAGGCCGTGCACGAGTGGTTCATGGAGATGTTCGTCGACGCCTACGACTGGGTGATGGTGCCCAACGTGCACGCGATGAGCCAGTTCGGCGCCGGCTCCGCGATCACGGCCAAGCCGTACGTCTCCGGCTCCAACTACCTGCGCCGGATGAGCGACTTCGGGCCGGGGGAGTGGCGCGACGACTGGGACGCGCTCTACTGGACCTTCGTCCGCGACCACCACGACGTCTTCGCCGGGAACCCACGCAGCCGCCAGGTCGCCCGTCTGTACGACGGGCTCGACCCGGCCCGCAAGGCGGCGCACACGCGGCGCGCCCAGGGGTGGCTGGCCTGACCGGCTCCGCCGTGCCGCCGGGAGGTCATCCGAGGTGGCTGCTGGGGCGACCTGTTCGTATGACGTCCTGGGGGCGCGGGCGGGAGGTCATCCGTGGTGGCTGCCGGGGTGACCGGTTCGTATGACGTCCCCGGGGGGCCGGCGGGCTCCAGATCGCCACCAAGAACTCCGGCCGCGAGGACAGCGTGCGCATCGTGCTCACCGACTGACCGACCGCGTCAGCCGCCCAGCATGCTCGCGACGTGGTCGGGGACGTAGGTCAGCTGCTCGCGCGGCGGCCGCTGGTAGCCGGTCGCGGCCGGCCGCTCGGGGATCGAGGTCGGTGCCTCGTCGTCGACGTCGGTGTAGGGGATCGTCGAGAGCAGGTGGGCCATCATGTTCAACCGGGCCTCCTTCTTCACGTCGCTCTCGACGACGTACCAGGGCGCCTCGGGGATGTCGGTGTGCACCATCATGTCGTCCTTGGCGCGCGAGTACTCCTCCCAGCGCGTGATCGACTCCAGGTCCATGGTGGAGAGCTTCCACCGCCGCATCGGGTCGTCGAGCCGGTCGCGGAAGCGGCGCTGCTGCTCCTCGTCGCTGACCGAGAACCAGTACTTGCGCAGCAGGATCCCGTCCTCGACCAGCATCCGCTCGAAGATCGGGCACTGGTGCAGGAACCGCCGGTGCTCCTCGGGCGTGCAGAACCCCATCACCCGCTCGACGCCGGCCCGGTTGTACCAGGAGCGGTCGAAGAGCACGACCTCGCCGCGGCTGGGCAGCTGGCCCACGTAGCGCTGGAAGTACCACTGGCCGCGCTCACGCTCGCTGGGCTGGGGCAGGGCGGCGATCCGCGCGACGCGCGGGTTGAGGTACTGCGTGATCCGCTTGATCGTGCCGCCCTTGCCGGCGGCGTCGCGACCCTCGAAGACCACGACGAGGCGGGTGCCGCTGGCGCGCACCCACTCCTGCACCTTGACCAGCTCGGCCTGCAGGCGGAAGAGCTCGGCCTCGTACTCACGCGCCCCCAGGCGCTTCTGCGGCTTGACCATGAGGCAGCCTAAGCACGTGGTGAGGCTGCATGCGCTGGACCTTGTGCCCGACCTGGAGGGCCAAGAGGCGGTACGCCGGGACTGGCAGGCGCTGCGCGACGCCGGGCTGCCCTCGCAGCTGGACCACACCGGCCACTCGAACGCCCCGCACGTCACCGTCGTCTCCGCACCCCATCTCCCCGAGGACGTCGTCGACCTCGCGCGGGTGCGGCTGGGCAGCCTGCTGCCGGTCCGCGCCCGGTCCGCCGGCCTGTTGCTGCTCGGCGGCGAGCGGCTGACGGTCGCCCGCGCGGTCGACATCGAGGACGACGTCGTACGCCGGGTGCTCGCGGTCCGCGTGCACGTCCCCGACCGCCAGCACGTGGGCTGGCTGCCGCACCTCACGCTGGCGCGCCGGCTGGACCGGGCCATCGCGCAGCGTGCCGTGGACGTCCTGGGCCACGCCGACGTCGAGCTGTCCCTGACGACGCTGCGTCGCTGGGACCCCGACCGGGACCGGGTCACCGTCGTCGCCGAGGCGCGACCTGGCGCGTGACGATCGTCACTCCCGACCGCACGGCCCGCCGGTGAGTCCGGGTCTACGGTCGGCACAGGGGCACGAGTCGTGCTCCGGCTCGGCGGTCCACCTCGGCCCGGCCGCGGCTCTCGTCCGAGACCGCGGCGGCTCGACGGAGGAGGTCGTCATGAGACCACGCAGCGCCACCTGGATCGCGGTGTCCGCGCTGGCAGCCGGCACGGTGCTCGCCCTCGCCCCGGTGGGGGCGAGTGCTCAGGACGCCGTCCACCCGGTCATCCACCGGGGGAGCGTGTACGGGGCCCTGCCTGGCGCGAAGGGCGGCATCGGCTCGCCGTACGTCTACTGCTCCGACGAGGAGACGAGCCCGGTCGTGACCTGGCGCGTCACCAACCTGCGCACGGACGACGTGATCCGCAAGCACTGGACCGGCGGTGCCTACTACATGCTCCGCGTGCCCGCCGGACGCTACGTCGGCGAGACGACGGCGCGGTGCGGCGAGTCGACCGACACCCGGACCGACGCCATCCTCGTGCGTGAGAAGTCGGACGCCACCACGATCAACCGGGCCGAGTTCGACCGGATCAGGAAGGGCATGACCGAGTCGCGGGTCGCGGACATCGTCGGCTACCGCGGTGACCTGATCGGCACCTTCGACGGGACGACCTACCGCACCTACGAGAAGATGCCGTTCGCGCAGTGGTGCCAGATCCAGTACCGGGACGGCCGGGTCACCGTCAAGGAGTGGGTCGTCGAGGGCGTCGGGGGGTAGTCGTGCGGACGAAGCTGGGAGCCCTGCTCACCGGCCCGACCCTGGTTCTGGCCCTCGCCGGCAGCCTGCTGGTCGCGCCGAGCGCGAGCGCCGCGGTGCACCCGACCATCGACCGGGCCAGGGCGTACGCCGCCCCGCAGGGTGGCAAGGGCGGCATCCTCGCGCCGTACGTCACGTGTTCGGACTACTCGACGCAGCCGAGTGCCACCTGGGTGCTGACCGACCTCGGGACCGGCGCCAGCCGCCGCTGGCACTGGGCCGGGGCGGACCATCGGACCCGCTTCCCGCGGGTCGACCCGGGGCGCTACTGGAGCACGATCCGTGCCGCGTGCGCCGGCACGTTCGCCGAGCGGGCGCAGACGCTGGTGGTCACCGAGAAGACGGCGCGCCGCACCGTCTCGCAGGCCGAGTTCGCCCGGATCCACCGGGGGATGACGGCACGCCAGGTCGCCGCGGTGATCGGCTACCCCGGCTACCGGGTGGGTGGCACCGCGGGGCACCGGATGTACCGCCTCTACGACCGGATGGCGTTCACCCAGACCGCTGAGGTGGTGTTCTGGTTCGGTCGGGTCGAGCAGAAGTACTGGGTCTCCGGAGGTGGTGACCGATCCCGAGGGGCCGGGCGGGGTTTGTGACACCGGTCACGCGGGCACGGACGTGATGCCCTCGCGGGTGCGGGCACGTGGTCGCCGCGCGGGCCCGACCGTCACCCCCGCCGGTCGGCCACGACCGGTGCCCGCGGAGGAGCTCTCATGCGACGACTCGCGATCTCGGGCGCGGTCCTGGCGCTGACACTGACCGGCACGGCGACCGCCAGCACGGTCCTCGCGCCCGGCCGGGCGCCGGACGAAGCGGCCCTGGCGCCCACCCGCGGACCGGCGGACCGGTCCATCGAGCAGCGGATCGACCAGCTGCTGCGCAAGATGACCACGGCGGAGAAGCTGCAGCAGGTCCAGCTGCTGTCCGACGGCCAGGTCACCGACGCCGACGCCAAGGCCGGCGTCGGTGGCGTCTTCAGCCTGACGGACCCCGCCAAGATCAACCGCCTCCAGCGGATCGCGGTCCGGCAGTCCAGGCTGCACATCCCGATCCTCTTCGCCTACGACACGATCCACGGCTACCGCACGATCTTCCCGGTGCCGCTGGGCGCCGCCAGCTCGTTCGACCCCGACGTCGCCCGCGCCGACGCGCGGATCGGGGCCCGCGAGTCCGCGACCGTCGGCATCAAGCAGGTCTACAGCCCGATGGTCGACGTCTCCCACGAGCCACGGTGGGGCCGGATCGTCGAGGGCAACGGCGAGGACCCCTACCTCGGCTCGGTGATGGCCGCCGCCCGGGTCAAGGGGGCGCAGGGGCGCAGCTACCGCGCGCCCGACCGGGTCGTCACCAGCGTCAAGCACTACGTCGGCTACGGGCAGCCCGAGGGCGGCCGGGACTACAACACCACGGACATGTCCGAGCAGCGGCTGCGCAACCTCTACCTGCCGCCGTTCAAGGCCGCGATCGACGCCGGCGCGGACACCGTGATGTGCTCCTTCAACTCGATCAACGGCGTCCCGGGATGCGCGAACCCTTACACCGAGACGACGATCCTCAAGAAGCAGTGGGGCTTCGACGGCTTCATCGAGAGCGACTACACCGCCGTCGCGGAGACCCGCGCGTGCCCGCCTCGCACCCCCGACGAGGGCCCGTGCGGCCACGGGACCGCGGCCGACGGGCCGAGTGCCGGCGCCGCCGCGCTGATGGCCGGCACCGACTCGGAGATGGTCAGCACCTACATCCGCGACTACGGCAAGCAGCTGCTCGCCCAGCACCGCATCACGAAGTCCCGGCTCGACGACGCCGTGCGTCGCATCCTGCGCGTGAAGTTCCGGGCCGGGCTCTTCGAGCACCCGTACGTCGACCAGTCCAAGGCCTCCGACCCGGCGAGCTTCCTGACCGCCGCCGACCGGCGGACGGCGCGCACCGCGGCGGCGCGCTCGATGGTGCTCCTCCAGAACGAGGACGCGACGCTGCCGCTGGACCCGTCCGCCGACACCGCCGTGATCGGCCCGCTGGCCGACGACCAGCACGACGTCCTCGGTCCCTGGTGGGGCCAGGGCCGCGACGAGGACGCCGTCAGCGTGCTGCAGGGCGTGCGTGACGGATCGACCGGGACGACGACGTACGCGAAGGGGTGCAGCCTGAGCAACGAGGAGCCGCCGGCGTACGACCCGGCGGACGACTGCGCCTCGGACTCCGGGTTCGCCGACGCGGTGGCGACGGCGCAGGCGGCCGACCAGGTCGTGCTGGTCGTGGGGGAGACCCGCGAGATGAGCGGTGAGGCGACCACGCGGAGCACCCTGGACCTGCCCGGCCGGCAGGAGGACCTGGTCGACGCGGTCGCGGCGACCGGCAAGCCCGTGGTGGTCGTGCTGCTCAACGGTCGTCCGCTCACGCTGTCCGGCGTCGTGGCGTCGGCACCGGCGGTGCTCGAGGCCTGGTTCCCCGGCACCGAGGCCGGGCACGCGGTCTCCGACGTCGTGTTCGGGAAGGTGAACCCGAGCGGCAAGCTGCCGGTGTCGTTCCCGCAGACGCTGGGCCAGGTGCCGATCTACTACAACCACGAGCCGACCGGCCGGCCCTGCGACGTCACCCAGAAGTACGTCTCGCGCTACCGCGACCTGCGCAGCTGCGACCCGCTGTTCCCCTTCGGGTTCGGGCTGAGCTACACGACGTTCTCGGTGTCCGACCTCCGGCTGAGCCGCACCACCATGCCGCGCACGGGCCGCGTCGTCGCGTCGATGAAGGTGACCAACACCGGTGACGTGGCCGGCGCCGACGTCGCGCAGCTCTACCTCCACGACCCGGTCGCCAGCATCTCCCAGCCGGTGCGGCGACTGCGCGGGTTCGAGCGGGTCGCCCTGCAGCCGGGGGAGTCGAAGGTCGTGCGGTTCACCCTGGACGCGAGTGACGTCGGCTTCTACGACAACCGGGGGAAGTTCGTCGTCGAGCCGGGGACGATCGAGGTCTATGCCGGTGACGACTCGACGGCCACGCTGCGCAGGACCTTCCGCGTCACCCGCTGAGCGACGCGTCACGGCCAGGGGGCGCGGGGAGGTCGGTACCGTCGGAGCGTGACCGACCTCCCTGCGCTCGACCCGCCCCTGGACGCACCCCTGGACGCGCCCCTGGACGCCGAGGAGCGGCGGGTGCTCGGCAGCCTGCTCGAGAAGCAGGTGACCGTCCCCGCGAGCTACCCGTTGACGCTGAATGCCCTGCGCGCCGCCTGCAACCAGACCAGCAGCCGCGAGCCGGTGACCGACTACGACGAGCAGACCGTCGAGCAGGTGGGCCGTCGGCTCAAGGACCGCGGGCTGGTGCGGATCGTGTGGTCCGACTCCGGCCGCCGGACCCTGAAGTACCACCAGACGCTCGGGGAGGTGCTCCGGCTCGGCGACGACGAGCGGGCGCTGCTGACCGTGCTCCTGCTGCGCGGGCCGCAGGCGCCGGGGGAGTTGCGCACGCGCTCGGACCGGCTCCACGTGTTCGCCGACCGGACGGCGGTCGAGGTGACGCTGCGGGCGATGGCCGCTCGGGGTCTGGTGCGCGAGCTGCCCCGACGTGGCGGCGACCGCGACGCCCGCTGGGTGCACCTGCTGGGCGACGCACCCGGCGAGGCGACGGCTCCGGAGACTGCCCCGGTGCTCGACGTGCTGGCCGGGGGCGCTGCGGCGCGCGACGAGCGGGTGCGGGCGTCCTACGACGCGGTCGCGCCGGCGTACGCCGACAGCCTGCTCACCGAGCTCGACGGGCTGCCGTTCGAGACGTGGCTGCTCGACCGGGTCGCCGCCCACGCCGGCGGGGGAGCGGTCGTGGAGGTCGGGTGCGGCCCCGGCCACGTGACGGCGTACCTCGCGGACGCGGGCGCCGACGCCACCGGCATCGACCTGTCGCCCGGCATGGTGGCCGAGGCGCGGCGCCGCTTCCCCGCCGGCTCCTACGAGGTCGGCGACCTGCGCCGGCTGATGCGCCCGACGAGCGCGCCGGGGTGGTCGGCGGTGCTGGCGTGGTACTCCCTGATCCACCTCGCGCCCGCCGAACTCCCCGACGCGGTCGCCGCCCTCGCCCGGCCGCTGCTGCCCGGCGGCTGGCTGGTGCTGGCCCTGCACGCCGGGCTGCCGGCCGCCCACCACGACACCTGGTTCGACGTCCCCGTCGACCTCGACTTCGCCCAGCACGACCGGGAACGGGTCGTCGCCGCGGTCGAGGCCGCCGGGCTCGTCGACGTCGAGTGGTACCTCCGGGGCCGGCTCGGTGCCCGCGGTGAGGTCAGCGACCGGCTCTACGTGGTGGGGCACCGGGCGTGAGCGTGCTGTCCGCGGTCCTGCTCGTCATCGCCGGCCTCTACCTGGTGGTGACGCTGACGCCGGTCGCCTTCCCGAGATCCCCCGGCGACGCTGCCGGCCGAGTGCGCGCGGACGAGCACGGCGTCCCCCTGATCTACTGGCGACCCGGGTGCGTGTTCTGCCTCCGCATGCGGTTCGCTCTCGGACCCGCGGGCGGCAGGGCGGTGTGGGTGAACATCCGCCGGGACCCCGACGCAGCTGCTCGCGTCCGGTCGGTCAACGACGGCGACGAGACCGTGCCGACGGTCTTCGTCGGCCAGCAGGCCCACACCAACCCCGCGCCCCGGTGGGTCCGGGGCCTCCTCGCGGGCTAGGCACGGGCGCGCCAGATGGGGAGACCGGGCGGTACCTGGCGCCAGCACGCCGGTACTTCAGGCGGAGGTGTGCGCGCCGGCCCGGCGACAGGCTGGACGCATGACGATCTCCGCGGTCCCCACTCCTCCGCCGGCCACGGCTGCACGGTCGGCCCCTGCCGACACGCCGCCGTGGGCGGCGCTGCCCCTCGCGCTGCCCCTCGCGTTGGGCCTCGCGCTCGTCACGGGCGCGCTCCTCGGCGTGGTGGACCTGGCCTGGAACCTGTCCGACCCGTCGGCCTGGTCCGCCGCGGCCAACTCCTGCGCGGTCTGGGCAGGGGCGGCCTACGTGCTGGGCGCCGTGCTCGCGGTGGTGCTCCGCACGGGTCCGGCCACGGGTGCGGTGGCCGGCGCCGCGATGCTCGTCGTGGCGGTCGAGGCGTACTACGCGGCCGGGATCTGGTGGTCCGGGGACGACCGATCGGTCCTCACGTCGGCGTCGACGCAGACGTGGCTGCAGCTCTCGGTCGCCGTGGGCGGCGTGCTGGGGGCCGCCGGGACGTGGGCCGTGCGCGGCCGCTGGCTGCCGGCGTCGATCGCCACCGCGCTCGGGGTGTCGGTGCTCCTCGGGGACGCGGTGCACGTCTGGGTCGCGCAGCCGCCCGGCGCCACGCCCGGCATCGCGACCTGCCTGGCCGTGCTGGGTGTCCTCATGCTGGCCGCCTCGGTACGGCGTCCTGCGGTCGCTGCCACAGCAGCGCTCCTCAGCGTGCCGGTCACGCTTGTCGTCGCGGCTGCCTTCACCGCGGCGGGCGTGGCCGCCTGACGGTGCCCAGCTCCCGACTCAACGGTGGCCGGGGGTGATCCGCAGCTCCCAGGTGGCCCGGGTGGCAGCACGCGGGGTCACCGTCACCGTCCGGGCGCCGGTGCGCGACGGTGGCGACACCACGACGCGGGCCGCGGCCGGCCGCCCCCGGGTGTCGGTGACGCGGACCCGGAGCCGGTCGCCGAACCCGGTCGGCACCACGACCTGCGTCGCGAGGTTGCGCCGGGGTCGGTAGCGCAGGTCGTAGGCGGCCGGCGTCGCGCGCTCGGACACCGTGGCGCCCCCGAGGACCAGCGGGTAGGGCCGGCCGGCGGCCGCGTGCCCGGACCCGATGTGACCCTGGTCGTCCGACAGCAGGCAGTAGCCCGAGCCGGTGGCCGACCGGCAGCCGTACCAGATGGCCCAGCCCGTGGCGAACCGCGCGAAGCTGGCCACCTGCTGCTTCACGAGCGCGACGTTGCCGGGGTGGGCGGCGTCGGCGTTGCTCGGACCCCACTCGCCGATGATCACCGGGAGGTGGTGGCGGCGCGGGTAGCGGGTGATCATCGACTCGTAGGCACCGACCCAGCCGCTGGAGGGGTCCCAGTCGTCGCCGCCCTCGACCGCGGTCGAGTACGCGTGCGGCGCGTAGCCGATGCGCGGGGCTCCGTGGCGAGGGTCGTCGATGCCGGGGAGTCCCGGCGAGATGCCCTCGCCGACCAGGACCGTGGGCTCGATCCAGAGCCACGAGCGCTGGTCGACGGTGCGGATCCCGGCAACGAGTCGGTCGTACATCGCCGGGAGCTCGTCCTGCTCGAACGTGCGCGAGGTCCAGAACGGCTCGTTGAAGAGGTCGTAGCCGAGCAGCGCCGGCGAGCCGGCCAGCTGGTCGGCGAGGTAGGTCCAGGCGTCCACCTGTGCCTGCCGGAGGTCGGCATCGCCGTAGAGGTGGGTGAAGGCGGCCTTCACCGCGGGGTCGAAGTAGTTGATGAACCAGTTGCCGGGGTCCGGGGTGAAGACGTGCCCGTCGGTGCGGGTCGCCCACGTCGGGGCACCGTCGAAGCCGGGGAACGCCGGCCCGAAGACGTCCTGGTGCCAGTCGACCAGGACGAGCAGCCCGTACTCGTGCGCCCAGGCGAGCACGTCCTCGATGTGTTGCAGGTACGCCGCGTCGTACAAGCCCTGCGCCGGCTCGAGCTTGCTCCACTGGATCGGGAGCCGGAGCAGCGTGAAGCCGGCCGCGCCGAGGTCGGCGACGTCGTCCTCGGTGATGTCGTCGGTCTTCCCCAGGTTGGCCCCGTGCAGCTGCAGGGCCCGCCCCGACGAGTCGGCGAGCAACGTATTGCCGGCGGCGTCGCGGACGGTGCGGGTCGGGAAGGACACCTGGGTCTCGAGCTGCGGCGTGGAGGCCACCGCGGGCGTCGCCGGGGCCAGGGTCGCGATCATGGCGACGGTGAGGCCGGCGACGGCGGTCGCCAGGCGTGCGGTACCGGACATCGGCTGCTCCTCGTGGCTCCTAGGGACGGGAGGTCGCGTGATGCTAGCCATACCGGACGCGCGATGTCTGGAGATTGCCGGCTCTGCTAACGGGTCCTCAGCCTGACGTCGTGAGCACCACGTCCCCGAGCACCGGCGCCCCGTCGCGCTCGCCGCCGGCGACCGACGCCGAGGCGACGATCCGGTCGCCCTCCCGCCAGGCGCGGGTGCGGATCGTCTCGCCGGGGAAGACGACGCCGGAGAACCTCACGCCGAAGCCGGCGACCCGGCTGGCGTCGCCGTCGAGCACCCCGTCGGTCAGGGTGCGCAGCACGATGCCGTAGGAGCACAGGCCGTGCAGGATCGGTGCCGGGAACCCGGCCCGCCGCGCGAACTCGGGGTCCGCGTGCAGCGGGTTGCGGTCGCCGCAGAGGCGGTAGAGCAGCGCCTGCTGGGGCAGCACGTCGTAGGTCGCGTCCAGGTCGGGCGCCCGGTCGGGCAGCTCCACCGGCGCCGACGAGCCACGGTCGCCGCCCCAGCCGCCCTCGCCGCGCACGAAGATCGAGGACCGGGTGGTCCAGAGCCGCCGGCCGTCCGGTGCGGTGGCCACGCCCTCCTGCCAGATCACCGCGGCCTTGCCCTTGTCCCAGATCTCGCTGATCCGGGTCGTCACGGTCGCGGACCCCGAGGTGGCGAGCGGGCCCTCGACCGCGATCGACTGCGAGCCGTGCACGACCTGGGCGAGGTCGATGTCGCAGCCGGGCAGGTCCAGCGGCGGCGGGTCGCTGGCGTGGAAGGTCGGCGCGACCACGCCGAACGACGGCAGCACCTGCAGGCCGGCGGTCTCCAGTGTGTACGACAGGTCGGTGGCGCCGATCGCGAGGTGGTAGAGCAGGACGTCGCTCTCGGTCCACGTGAACTCCAGCGAGCCGAGCTCGGCGCCGATCGCGACGTCGGGGTCGATGGGCATCAGGCGGTCTCCCGGTTCGTGTCCGCAGCGGCGGCCTCGCCGGCGATCGTCTCGGCCGCGAGGTAGCCGAAGGTCAGCGCCGGCCCGATCGTGGCGCCCGGGCCGGCGTAGGTGCGGCCCATCACGGCGCTGGAGCAGTTGCCGGCGGCGTAGAGGCCGGGGATCACCGAGCCGTCCGGACGCAGCACCCGGGCGTGCTCGTCGGTGACCAGCCCGCCCTTGGTGCCGAGGTCGCCGGGCACGATCTTCACGGCGTAGAACGGCGCCTGGTCGATCGTGTGCAACGACGGGTTCGGCTTCACGGTCGGGTCGGAGTAGTACTTGTCGTAGGCGCTCTCACCGCGGTGGAAGTCCTCGTCCACGCCGCTGCGGGCGAAGCCGTTGAAGCGCGTGACCGTCTCGGTCAGGGCTCCGGGCGGCAGGCCGATCTCGGCAGCGAGCTCCTCGAGGGTCGCTGCCTTGACGACGGTGCCGTTCTTGTACCAGCGCCCCGGGAAGGGCTGGCGCGGCGAGAGCCCGGCGAACAGGTAGCGGTTGCGGTAGCGCTGGTCGATGACCATCCAGGCCGGCACGTGGCCGACGCCGGTCGCCTCGCCGCGGTAGATCTCGTGCACCGCCTCGACGTACGGCAGCGCCTCGTTCATGAACCGCTCGCCGGCCTGGTTGACGATGATCGACCCCGGCAGGTTGCGCTCGGCGAGGCAGAACCACGGCCCGGAGGGCAGCGGGATCGTCGGGCCCCACCAGGCGTCGTCCATCAGGTCGGTCTGGGCGCCGGCCGCGATGCCCGCGAGGATGCCGCCGCCGGTGTTGAACTGCGAGCCCGTCGTCCAGTCCACCGAGGTCGGCTGGGGCTGGAACTTCTCCCGCATCTCCAGGTTGCGCTCGAAGCCACCGCTGCCGAGCACGACCCCTCGGCGGGCTCGGACCACGCGTTCCTCGTCGCCCTGCCGCACCCGGACGCCGACCACGCGGCCGTCCTCGATCACGAGGTCGGTCAGCTCGGTCTCGTAGTGGACCGGGACCCCCGCGTCCATCAGCCCCTTGCGCAGCCCGATCGCGATCGCGTTGCCCATCGCGTACATCTTCTGGCCGCGCAGCAGGCTGACGATGCGGCGCAGCAGCACCTTGGCCATGGTGACCGGGCCGCGGACCGTGCGCAGGCCCAGGCTGATCTTCCGGAAGTCGGCCTGGGTGACGATCATGTTCGCCGGCGCCTTGGTGTACTGCGGGTGCAGCCGCGCCAGCTCGTCGCCGAGGAACCGGGCGTCCATCGGGACCGGCTCGGCCGACCGCCCCGCGGTGCGGCCACCGGGCGCCTCGGGGTGGTAGTCGGCGTACTGCGGCACCCAGACGAACCGCAGCGGCGTGCGGGCCCGGATGAAGTCCATGACCTCCGGGCCACGGTCCAGGTAGGTGTCGCGGCGCACCTTGGGCACCACGTCGCCGACGATCGAGTCGAGGTAGAGGCGCGACTGTGCGGGGTCGTCGCCCTGCCCCGCCGCCTCGAGCGCGTAGTTGTTGGGGATCCACACGCCCCCGCCGCTGCGTGCGGTCGAGCCGCCGAAGTAGGCGCTCTTCTCGACCACGACGGTCTCCAGCCCGCGGGCGGCCGCGGCCAGCGCCGCGGTCATGCCGGCCCCGCCGGCGCCCACGACGACGACGTCGACGCTCTCGGGCAGGGCGGCCGGAGGCGGGCCGGGGAGGGGGGTCGCCATGGCGCAAAACTGTAACAGGTTCTACTGTGGTCCGGTGGCCACACCCGACTCCGTCCACGCCGCTGTGGCGCGCCTCTCCGAGGCCGCCGCGACCGGCGTCCCGTGCGCGCCCGTGCGCGACCTGATCGGCACCGAGGACCTCCCGGCGGCGTACGCCGTGCAGCAGGGCCTGGTCCGGGCCCGGCTCGAGGCCGGGGCGACCGTGGTGGGACGCAAGATCGGCGCCACCTCGAAGGCCGTGCAGGACCAGCTCGGCGTCGACCAGCCCGACTTCGGCTACCTGCTCGACGACATGGACGTCTCCGCCCAGCATCCGGTGTCGATGGCCCGGCTGCTGCAGCCGCGGGTCGAGGCGGAGGTCGCCTTCCGGCTCGGCCGCGACGTCGCGCCGGCGTCGGCGGACGACATCACGCTCGAGTCGGTCCGTGCCGCCGTCGAGGTGGCGCTGCCGGCGCTCGAGATCGTCGACTCCCGGATCGACCAGTGGGCGATCACCTTCACCGACACGGTCGCCGACAACGCCTCGAGCGGCCTCTACGTGGTGGGCGCCGAGGGCCGTCCCCTGGCCCCGCACCCGGACGGGGTCGAGCCGGTCGACGTCGAGATGTCGCTGACGATCAACGGCGAGGTCCGCTCCAGCGGCACCGGCGCCGCGTGCCTGGGCGACCCCCTGGAGGCGCTGCGCTGGCTCGCCGTGCAGTGCCACCGCTTCGGTGACCCGCTGCGCGCCGGCCAGGTCGTGCTGTCGGGTGCGCTCGGACCCTTCGTGCCGTTCGCGCCGGGCGACCGGGTCGTGGCGTCCATCAGCGGGTTCGCGCCCCTGTCCGTCGAGTTCGAGGAGTAGCGCATGACCAAGCTGACCGCGGCCATCGTGGGGCCGGGCAACATCGGGACCGACCTGATGTACAAGCTGCTGCGCTCTGCCGAGGACGGGGGGAGCATCGAGCCGCGCTGGATGATCGGCGTCGACCCGAGCAGTGAAGGCCTGCGGCTGGCCGCCGACCGGGGCCTGGTCGCCAGCCACGAGGGCGTCGACTGGCTGCTCAAGCAGGACGAGCTGCCCGACCTGATCTTCGAGGCGACGTCGGCCTACGTGCACCGCGAGTACGCCCCGCGCTACGAGGAGGCCGGCATCCGGGCGGTCGACCTCACGCCCGCGGCGGTCGGCCCGGCCGTCATCCCGCCGGTCAACGGCCGCGACCACCTCGGCGCGATGAACGTCAACATGATCACCTGCGGCGGGCAGGCCACCATCCCGATGGTCGCCGCGGTCTCGCGGGCCGCCGCTGCGTTCGGCGGGGTGTCGTACGCCGAGATCGTCGCCTCGGTCTCGTCGGTCTCGGCGGGGCCCGGGACGCGCGCCAACATCGACGAGTTCACCCGCACCACCGCACGCGGGGTCGAGGAGATCGGCGGGGCCGAGCAGGGCAAGGCGATCATCATCCTCAACCCGGCCGAGCCGCCGATGATCATGCGCGACACGATCTTCTGCGCCGTCTCGCCCGACGCCGACCGGGACGCCATCGTGCGGTCGGTCTTCGACATGGAGAAGGCCGTGCAGGAGTACGTGCCCGGCTACCGGCTGCTCCAGGAGCCCCAGCTCGACGAGCCGTCCGAGGCCACCCGCGGGCAGCTCAAGGTGTCGGTGTTCGTCGAGGTCGAGGGCGCGGGCGACTACCTGCCGCCGTACTCCGGGAACCTCGACATCATGACCGCCGCCGCCACGCAGGTCGCGGAGAACATCGCAAGGAGCCTCTCGTGACGGACATCAATGCGCTCGCCCGCACCTGGTCCGGCGCCCACGGGGACGACCCGTGGGGGCACCTCGACCTGCGGCTGACCGACACGTGCCTGCGCGACGGGTCGCACCACAAGCGACACCAGTTCACCGCCCAGGAGTGCCACGACATCGTCGAGGCCCTCGACGGCGCCGGCGTCCCCGTCATCGAGGTGACCCACGGCGACGGGCTCGGTGGCTCGTCGTTCAACTACGGGTTCTCCAGGACGTGGGAGCAGGAGCTGATCAAGATCGCGGCGGAGACCGCGAAGCGGGCGAGGATCGCCTTCCTGATGCTCCCGGGCGTCGGGACCAAGGACGACATCCGTGCCGCGCAGGACAACGGCGGCCAGATCTGCCGGATCGCGACGCACTGCACCGAGGCGGACGTGTCGGTCCAGCACTTCGGCCTGGCCCGCGACCTCGGCCTGGAGACTGTCGGGTTCTTGATGATGAGCCACACGCAGCCGCCCGAGGTGCTGGCGAGGCAGGCCCGGATCATGGTCGACGCCGGCTGCCAGTGCGTGTACGTCGTGGACTCGGCCGGCGCCCTGATCATGGAGCAGACAGCGGACCGGGTGTCGGCGCTCGTCGCGGAGATCGGGTCGCAGGCCGACGTCGGGTTCCACGGCCACGAGAACCTCGGCCTCGGCGTGGCCAACACCGTCATCGCCGCTCGCGCCGGTGCGACCCAGATCGACGGCTCCGTGCGCCGCTTCGGCGCGGGTGCGGGGAACACGCCGCTGGAGGCCTTCATCGGCGTCTGCGACAAGCTCGGCTGGGTGACCGGGGTCGACTTCCTGCAGGTGGTGGACGCCTCCGAGGACGTCATCAAGCCCGCCATGCCCGAGGAGTGCCAGCTGGACCGGATGACGTTGATGATGGGCTACGCCGGCGTCTACTCGAGCTTCCTCAAGCACGCGGGCAACGCCGCCGACCGCTACGGCGTCTCGGGCGCCGCGATCCTGCTCGAGGCCGGCCGGCGCAAGCTGATCGGCGGCCAGGAGGACCAGCTCATCGACATCGCCTTGATGCTCAGGCGCGAGCAGGACAAGGCGGCGGCGAACGCCGGCGCCTGAGCCGTGGCGCGATCCGGCACTGTGCTGGCGCGATCTGCCATACCGGTCGAGCCGGCGGGTCGTTAGGTTCGAGGGACGAACCCCCGACCCACAGGAGCTCCGACCGTGACCTGGACCATCGACGACATCCCCGACCAGACCGGTCGCACCGTGGTCGTGACCGGCGCCAACGGCGGCCTCGGCCTGGAGTCCACCCGGGCCCTGGCCGGCGCCGCGGCGCACGTGGTGATGGCGGCGCGCAACCAGGAGAAGGCCGAGGCGGCGCGGCGAGACGTCCTCGCCACGCATCCGGGCGCGTCCCTGGCGATCGTGCCGCTGGACCTCGGCTCGCTGGAGTCGGTCGCCGGGGCGGCCCGGGTGATCCTGGCCGACCACGACCGCATCGACGTCCTGATGCTCAACGCCGGCGTGATGGCGATGCCGGAGGGCCGCACCGTCGACGGCTTCGAGACCCAGCTGGGAGTGAACGTGCTGGGGCACTGGGCGCTGCTCTCGCGGCTGCTGCCGGCGGTGGTCGCCGCGCCCGGCGCTCGCGTCGTCACCCTCTCGAGCATCGCCCAGCACCAGGGCCGTCGCATCGACCCCGCCGACCCGCACCGGGCCGGCCGCTACGACCCCTGGACGCAGTACGGCACGACCAAGCTGGCGATGCGGCACCTCGCGCAGGGGCTCCAGGCACGGTTCGCGGCGGCCGGGATCGACGCGCTCGCCGTGCCGGCACACCCCGGCTACACGAACTCCGACCTGCAGTCGACGACGGCGCACGCCGGAGGGGGCGGCCGCCTGGGACGGTTCTACGACCGACTGGCCGACCTGGTCGGGATGAGTGTCCCCCGGGGCGCCCTGAGCCAGCTGCGCGCCGCGACCGACCCGCACGCGCGACCGGGTGTGATCTACGGTCCGCTGTTCACCGTCAGCGGCCCCCCGGTCGCCAAGCCGCTGGTGCGACCGGGCTCAGCCGAGGCGATCCGGCGCCTGTGGGAGGTGGCGGAGCGCGAGACCGGGTTGGCGGTCGAGCCCGGCGCCGTCATACCGCACCGCTGAGCGGACCGGGCGTGCGTGAGATCGCGGTCGGTCCGGCGGCCCGGACACTCCTGGCCGACCTCGGAGTCGACCCCCGGGTGCTGCTGCGGCGCGCCGGTCTCCCACCGGAGGCGCTGGCCGGGGCGGGGACGATGCCGCTGGCCGACTACTACCGGCTGTGGCAGGCGCTGGAGGACCAGACGGGTCCGGACCTGGTCGTCCGGGTCGCCGAGCTGCTGCGCCTGGAGTCGGTCGACCCGGCGGTGCTGGCCGCGCTGTGCAGCGAGGACCTGGTCGCCGCTGCTCACCGGATCGCGACGCACAAGGCCCTGCTCGGTCCGCTGACCCTCGCGGTGGAGGACGACGAGCGCGGGCTCCGGCTGACCGTCGGCTTCCCCGACGTCCCGACGCCACCGCCGGTCGTGCTGCACGTCGAGCTCGCGTTCTGGGTGCGCCTGGCGCGGACCGGCACGCGCACCCGGGTCGTGCCCGTCGCGCTCACTGCGCCGGTGCTCCCGCCCGCGGGTGTCGTCCACGAGCTCGTCGAGGTGCTCGGCGCCCCGGTGCGACGCGGTGCGACCACGTCGGTCACGTTCTCCCGTGCCGATGCCCGGCGCCGCTTCGTGACGGCCGACGACGCCCTGAGGTCCTCCCTCGACGACGTCCTGCGGCGCAGGCTCGCCGAGCAGGGTGGTGGGCGGACGTCGGACGCCACGGCGGCTGCCCTGATGGAGCTGCTCCCCGCGGGTCGGGCCGTGACGGCCGAGGTCGCGCGGCGCCTCGGCACCAGTCCGCGCACCCTCCAGCGTCGCCTCGCCGAGGAGAGCACCACCTTCGGCGACGTCCTCGACCGCACCCGCGCCGAGCTCGCCGCCCACTACCTGCGGGAGGGTCGGCACTCGGTGGCCGAGATCGCGTTCCTCCTCGGGTACGACGACCCCGGATCCTTCTACCGGGCGCACCGGGCCTGGACCGGCACGTCACCGCGGGCCGCGAGCCGCTGAGCGCGGGGCACGTCGCGGCCGCGACCAGCGCGGCCGTCGGCCGGCCGGCCGCCCTCGCTCACGGCCGGTCGCCGTGCCGGAACAGGTCGACCAGCTGGTCTCGCGTCCACGTCGGCGAGAGCACGGCGAAGACCCGGCCGTCGTTGCGGGTGGGCGCCTCCACGTAGAGCGCGTGGTCGCCGCTCGCCGGGTCGACCCCGACCCAGGCGCGGGTGCCCTCGGGGGAGTCGATCCGCGTCGCGTCCGCCGGCACACTGACCTGGCTCTGGACGTAGAGGTCGTCGACGTGGGCCGCCCGGGCCCCGCTGCGATAGCTGAAGGTGAAGCCGGCGACCTCGACGGTCCGGGTGACCACCCGCGGGGTGGTGACGGGCGCGGCGGAGGTGGCCGGCGACTCCGCACGCGGGGCACCGGCGTCCTCCGGTGCGGTCGAGGCGGTCCACACGACCGCCAGGGTCGTGGCTACGGCGGCGGTCGAGGCGAGGGGCACGCCCCACGTGGCTGCTGCGCTGCGCGGCGCGGGCACCCGGCCGGCGTACGCGAGGTCCGCGGCGGCCTCGCGGAAGGCGCCGCCCAGCTGGCGGGTCAGGTCGTCATCGGTCAACATCGGCGTTCTCCTTCTCGGGGACGAGCGCGGCCCGGAGACGTTCCAGGGCGCGTGAGGTCTGTGACTTGACGGTGCCGGGCGAGCAGCCCAGCGCGGCGGCGGTCTCGTCGACCGGGAGGTCGTCGAAGAAGCGCAGCACGAGCACCGCCCGCTGCCCCGGCGGGAGCTGGGCCGCGGCCCGGAGCAGCTCGTCGCGGTCGAGCACCCCGTCCACGACGCTGACCGCCGCCGGCGGGTCGACGTCGTCGATCGGGGCGACCACGGGCCGGCGGGCGAGGTTGCGCCAGCGGTCCTTGGCCAGGTTCACGACCACGCGGCGTGCGTAGGCCTCGGGCGCTTGGCGGGCGACCCGCCACCGGCGCGCCGTCCGCAGCAGTGCCGTCTGCACGATGTCCTCGGCGTCACCGCGGTCACCGCACAGCAGGTACGCCGACCGCACCAGCCGGTCAGCCGAGGCGGCGACGAACTCCTCGAACGCCCGTCGGTCCCGGCCGGGGATCATCGCTCTCTCCGTGTCGTCACACCCTGAAGAACTCCGGACCGTGCTCCGGGGTTGTCATGCCGTGGGCTCGTGGGTGCTCGCCGGCGATGCTAGGCGAGGACCCGGGCACCTCGGCACCCCGTGCTCGGGTCCGTGGACTCCTCCGACCCTGCCCGCTGCGCACCATGCTGGTCACGTGACCGTGACCCAGGGCTCACCAAGTCCAGCCGCCCCTCCCTCCGAGGCTGAGCTGCTGCACGGCCTCGGGCAGGCCGTGATCGCCACGGACCCGGAGGGGCGGATCGTGTTCTGGAACGCCGCGGCGGAGGACATGTACGGCTGGACGGCGGCGGAGGTGCTCGGTCGCGACATCGCCGAGGTGACGGTGCCGCAGATGTCCGCGACCGCCGGGGCCGAGATCATGGACGCGCTGCGGCACGGCAGCTCGTGGTCGGGCGGCTTCGCGGTGCAGCGGCGCGACGGGGAGGTGCTGCACGCGCTGGTGACGGACGCGGGTATCTACCGTGACGGCGTCCTGATCGGCATCGTCGGTGAGTCGCTCAACCTCGGCGCCGCCGTGCGACACCTCATGGAGCGCTCCAGCGACGCGGCGGTCGTGCTCAACGAAGACCACGTCGTCAGCTACGCGAGCCCGGCGGTCACCACGATCTTCGGCTGGCCGGTCGCCGAGCTCGTCGGAGCGCGTCTGGACGAGCGGATCCACCCCGAGGACCGGGTCGCCTTCGTCGAGCTGGTCGACGACGACGCCCCCGGGGCCGAGCGCGTCGACGACCTCCGGGTGCGTCATGACGACGACTGGGTCCGGGTCGAGGTGGCGGTCACCGACCTCTACACGACGCCGGACGTGCGCGCCCAGGTCTGCAACATCCGGCGCAGCGAGCGGCTGGCCCGCCTCGAGGAGCGCGAGCGGCTGCTCGATGCCGTGCACTCCGAGGTGCTCCAGGACCTCTTCGCCGCCTCCCTCGAGCTCGACCGCGTGCTCCTCCGCGCGGGACCCGGGCTGCTGCCCCGGCTCGAGGCCGCCCGGGAGACCGTCGGCCGGGCGATCGGCACGCTGCGCGAGGTCGTCAAGCCTCCGGCGGCGGCCGGTGGCTGCGCGACACTCCGGGGGTGATCGGCTCTCTCGATGGTGACGAGCACGGGGATGGACTCGATGCCGACGCCATCAAGGCGCTCACCTTCGTCGAGCAGGGCTTCGTCGAGCTCGGGTCGCTGATCGAGACGTCGGATCCGCGAGACGTGGCCGACTGGCACCCGGAGATTGGCGTGCGGATGCAGAACTTCGACGACACCTGCCAGTGGGTGGCGCGCAGGACCTGGTGGCGAGCTCGGATGCGGCACAATGCCGGCATGCCTGCCCCCTCCGCCGAGCCCTCGGGCCGCAGGGTGGACCCCGGCACCGGGCGCCTCGACCGCCGGATCCTCATCAGCAACCTGGCGTCCGGGGCGGCATGGTTGCTCCTGCTGACGCCCCCGTGGTCGGACGGCTTCGGCGGCCTGGGCCTGTTCCTGCTCGGTGCGGCCTACGTCGGTGCCGTCAGCGTGTTCTTCGCGTTCATGTACGCCAGGGCCAATCTGACCAGACGGCAGGAGCTGGCCACCTGGGTGGGGCCGTGGCTCCTGGCGTGCCTGCTGTGGTCCGACCTGCTCAGCGGCCTCAGCCCGGATCCGGGGCAGAGCTGGGCGGCCGCCGCGTGGATGGCGGTGTTCTTCGGGTTCCTCGTCGGGACACCCTGCTACCTCGCCTGGCAGGTCCTGGCGCTCGTGGTCCGGCAGGTCTGGGCATGGCGGTCCGGCGAGTCCCTGCTGCCCGAGGATGTCGAGGGCTGAATCACCGGCCGTGACGCCCTCGCCGTGGGTGTGGAGAAGCTTGACCCCGGATCGCACGTGTGTTCTAATAGTCGTAGATGCAGTAGTCCTGCGGTCCGCTCGTGGGTGGATCCGTTGCTCGTCTGGTGACGCGCTGGCATCGACGTTCGTGCAGTCCCGTGTGGTTCTCAGTCCCCGGGCGTCCGTCGATCCTCTGGTGTGTCCGTGTCTGCTGCTCCCGATGTCTCCTCGCACCCGGTGCTGGCTGCTGCCGCCGCGGTGGCGTCGGCGGTGTCGTCGGTGGGTGGGGTGGACCCGGTGTTCATGACTGTCGAGGACAAGGCGGCGGCGCTGCTGGAGCTCAGTCGCGGGATCGACCGGTTGGAGGAGCTGCGGGTGCGGGTCCTGGCCGCGTCCGGCGACGTGGCGGACCGGGACGGGGCGCGGGACGCCGCGGCGTGGCTGGCGCACCGCGGCCGCCGGGACCGGGGCGAGTGCCGCCGCCGGCTCCGGCTGGCCCAGGCGCTGGCCGACCATCCCCAGGTGAGTGCTGGGCTGCGGTCGGGTGCGGTGAACCTGGCCCAGGCCGAGGTCCTCACCGCCGCGGTCGACGCCCTGCCGGACGAGGTCGACGCCGGCGTCCGGGCGGCCGCCGAGGACCGGCTGGTCGACGAGGCGGCCCGGTTCGGGCCCCGCCAGCTCCGGGTGCTGGGCCGCCGGGTGCTGGAGGTGGTCGCGCCCGAGGTCGCCGAGGACCACGAGGGCCGGCTGCTGGCCGACGAGGAGACCCGCGCCCGCCGCGGCACCTTCCTGCGCCGCCGCCGGGTCGGCCCCGGGATCAGCGAGCTGGTCTTCCGCGGCCCCGACCATGTCTGCGACCGGCTGATGGCCTACCTCGAAGCCCTCACCAACCCCCGCCGCCCTGACCGCCAACCAGACCAACCGGACCAGCCCGCCGACCACCAGCAGCAGCCACCAGACCGGCGACCCTACGACCAGCGGATGGGCGCCGCGTTCGCGGCGTTCCTCGAGGCCGTCGACCCGGCCCGGCTGCCGCTGCACGGCGGCGACGCGACCACCGTGATCATCACCGTCACCCTCGCCGAGCTCTGCCAGGTCCTGGGGGTCGCCCACACCGGCGACCAGCCGCTCTCCGCAGGCGAGGCCCGGCGCCTCGCGTGCACCGCCGGGATCATCCCGGTGGTCCTCGGCGGGACCGGTGTGGTCCTCGACGCGGGCCGGACCCGCCGCCTCTACTCACCCACCCAACGCAAGGCGCTGGCCGTGACCCAACCCACCTGCCGCGCCGAGGGCTGCGACATCCCCGCCGCCTGGTGCGAGGCCCACCACGCCGGTGACCCCTGGGCCGCCGGCGGCCGCACCGACCTCACCGACGCCGCCCTGCTCTGCGCCCACCACCACCACCGCGCCCACGACCACCGCTACCGCACTCAACGCCACGCCGACGGACGCCTCACCTTCCACCGGCGGACGTGAGGAGGTGCGGGGTCGTACGGTGTGCCCGTGACGAGCTGGAGCCGGCGGGCTGTCCTGGGTGCCGGGGCGCTCGGCGCCCTGACCGCGTGCACGTCCGACGGCGGCTCGTCGTCCGCACCCACGCCGGCGCCGTCCTCGGCCTCGTCCGCCACCACCTCGCCGACGCCGTCGGGCAAGCCGCCGTGGAGCCAGCTGCAGCGCTCCGTCCAGGGCACGCTCACGCTGCCGGGAGACCCGGACTACGACCAGGTCCGGCTGCTGGAGAACCCGCGGTACGACGGCGAGCACCCGCTCGCCGTGCTGTCGGTCGCGTCCGCGGCGGACGTGGCGGCCGGGTTCGCGTTCGCCCAGGACCACGGGCTGCCGGTGGCCATCCGCTCGGGTGGGCACAGCTACCCCGGGTGGTCGGGTGGGGGGAAGCCGAAGGCCCTGGTGGTCGACGTCCGGCCCCTCGACCAGGTGCAGGTCACCGGGTCGACCGCGACGGTCGGCGCCGGCGCGGCGCTGGCGCACGTCTACGACGTCGTGGGCGGGTCCGGCCGCGCGATCGCCGGCGGGTCGTGCGCGACGGTCGGGATCGCCGGGCTCACCCTGGGCGGCGGGGTCGGCGTGCTCACCCGGGCGATGGGGCTGACCTGTGACGCCGTGCAGTCGATGCAGGTCGTCACCGCCGACGGCACCATCCGGACCGCCAGCGCCGACGAGGAGCCGGACCTCTACTGGGCCCTGCGTGGCGGAGGCGGGGGGCACCTCGGCGTGGTCACGTCGTTCGTGCTCGACACCCAGGAGGCACCCACGCTCAGCACCTTCTACCTCGCGTGGTCCCTCGACGCGGCGCCGGACGTGGTCGCCGCGTGGCAGGGGTGGGCACCGTCCGCCGACCACCGGCTGTGGTCGACGCTCAAGGGGCTCGGCGGCCAGAGCCACCCGTCCGGCCCGACCCTGCTGCTCTCCGGCACGTGGACCGGTCCGTCCTCGGCGCTCGACGGCCAGCTCGCCGGGCTCCTCGACCACGTGCCCGCACCGTCGACGCGCTCGACGAAGGTGCTCGGCTACCGCGACGCGATGATGTCGTACGCCGGCTGCGCCTCGATCCCGGCCGACAAGTGCCACACCGGCCCCGGCGGGGACCTGCAGCGCGAGGCGTTCGGCGCGACCTCGCACGTCGCCTACGACCCGCTGGACTCCGCGGGCATCGGCGACCTGGTCGACCAGGTCCAGGCGGCGCAGTCCTCGGGGCTGAAGGAGGCCGGCATCTCCATCGACGCCCTCGGCGGGCGCGTGCGGGATCTCGCCCCCGGCGACACCGCGTTCGTGCACCGCACGGCGCTCGCGACCGTGCAGTACACCGCGACGTTCCCGCCCGGCAGCGCGAAGGCGGCGGACGCCTACGTCCGGGGGTTCCGTGCTGCGATGACGCCGCACTGGGGCAGCCACGCGTACGTCAACTACGCGGACCCGACGATCACGGACTACCTGCCGGCCTACTTCGGCGCCAACGCCGACCGGTTGGCGCAGGCACGCAGCACCTACGACCCGCACGGGTTCTTCACCCAGCCCCAGGACTTCTGAGCGCCGGACGACCCGGCGGCCGCGGATCAGCCGTGCGCCGACCGGGGGGCCGCCTCGACGACCACGTTCGTCGCCTTGACGACGGCGGTCGCCGGCACGCCGGGCTCGAGGCCGAGCTCGTCGGCGGCCTCGCGGCTCATCAGGGAGACGACGCGGTAGTCGCCGCAGGCGAGCTCCACCTTGGCCATCACGCCGTCGCGCTCGACGGAGACGACCACGCCGGCGAACCGGTTGCGGGCGCTGGACACCTTGTCCGGCCCCGCGAGCGAGGCGATCAGAGGCGCCAGGTCGGCTGCCGGCAGCACCCGCTGGTTGCCGCGGCGCTCGAAGGTGACCCGGCCGGCGGACTCCCACCGGCGCAGCGTGTCGACGCTGACCCCGAGCGCCTGGGCGACCTCACCGATGCGCAGGTACTCCGCCACGGCGCCAGCATAGAGGCCGGTCGGCACGGGGCGCTCACAGCGCGTAGACCGCGACCTCGGTCGCCTTGACGGAGAACGTGACCGGCTGCCCGACCTCGAGCCCGAGCTCGGCGGCGGCCTGCACGGTCACGTCGGCGGCCAGCTCGTCCGCGCGGACGCGGACCAGGTCGCCGCGCGGCTCGACCTCGCTCACCGTGACCTGGAAGGAGTTGCGCGGGCTGCCGCCGACCGGCTGCCGGAAGACCGCCACGGAGTGCGGGCGGAAGGTCGCGACGACGGGCGCGCCGGGCGCCGGCGGCTCGCCCTCGACCTGGCCGGCGACCCGCCGGCCGTCGGGGGAGTCGACGTGGCCGTCGCGCCAGGTGCCGGCGACCAGGTTGAGGCCGGCCAGCCGGGCGGCGAAGGCGCTGCGTGGCCGGGCGAGGACGTCGCCGCTCGCACCGGTCTCCTGGACCCGGCCCGACTCGAGCACGACGACCCGGTCGGCGAGCAGGAGCGCGTCGAGGGGGTCGTGGGTGACGACCACGACGGTGCGGTCGGCCAGCACGCGCCGCAGCACCTGCCGCAGCGCCGGCTGCACCGCGACGTCGAGGGCGGCCATCGGCTCGTCGAGCAGCAGCAGGTCGGGCTCGGCGGCGAGCGCCCGGGCCACCGCAGCCCGCTGGGCCTGACCTCCGGACACCTCCGAGGGGCGTCGCGCGGCGAGCTCGCCGATCCCGACCTCGTCCAGCCACTGCTGGGCGGCGCGCCGGGCGTCGGTGCGCGAGACCCCGCGGCTGCGCGGCCCGAACGCGACGTTCTCCAGGACGCTGAGGTGGGGGAAGAGCAGCGGCTCCTGGCCGAGGAGGGCGGTCCGTCGGTCGTGCGGGGCCACCGTCACCGACGACCCGCCGCCGACGTCGGTGAGCACCCGGTCGCCCAGGGTCACCCGGCCGGAGTCGGGGACGAGGAGGCCGGCGACCACGTCGAGCACGGTCGACTTCCCGGCGCCGTTCGGGCCGAGCAGGGCCAGGGTCTCGCCGTCGGCGACGTCGAAGGAGACCTCGACGTCGCGCGCGTCCACCCGCGCCCTCACCTGCAGCGTCATCGGGCGGCGCTGCTCTGCCGGGCCAGCCCGATGACCAGCACCGCGACGACGACCAGGACCAGGGCCAGGGCCACGGCGGCGTCGGGGTCGGTCTCGCGCTGCAGGTAGATCTCCAGGGGCAGCGTCCTGGTGCGCCCCTGCAGGCTGCCGGCGAAGGTGATCGTGGCGCCGAACTCGCCGAGCGAGCGGGCGAAGGCCAAGACGGCGCCGGAGACGAGCCCGGGCAGCACCAGCGGCAGCGTGACCCGGCGGAAGACCGTGGTCGGACGGGCGCCGAGCGACGCCGCGACGACGTCGTACCGCTGGCCGGCGGTGCGCAGGGCACCCTCGAGCGAGACGACCATGAAGGGCAGCGCCACGAACGTCTGCGCCATCACCACCGCGATCGTCGTGAACGCGATCTCGATGCCGGCGGCCTCGAGCGTGCCGCCGAGGAGGCCGCGACGCCCGAACGTGTACAGCAGCGCGATGCCACCGACGACCGGCGGGAGGACGAGGGGCAGGAGCACCAGCGACCGGAGCACCCCGAGCCCCGGGAAGTCGCGCCGGGCGAGCACGAGCGCCATCGGGACGCCGAGGAGCACGCACAGCAGGGTGCTGACCGACGACGTCTTCAGGCTCAGCACCAGCGCGTCGGTCGCCGACTCCGAGGTGATCAGCGTGAGGAAGTGGGACCAGTCGACGCGCGTCACGATGGCGACGAGCGGCAGCAGGATGAAGCTCGCGCCGAGCAGGGCGGGTACGTACGCCCAGCGCGGGACGCCGGCGGTACGGACGGTCGACACGCCGCGACCCTACCCAGCCGCGATCAGGGTGTGCCGAACCCGGCGTCCTCCAGGATCGCCTGTCCCTGGGCGCCGAGCACCAGGTCGACGAACTCCTGCGCGAGGTCGGCGTTCTCCGAGTCCTTGACCGCCACGATCGGGTAGGTGTTCACGACCTGGTCGGCCTGGGCGATGGGCACTCCGGCGACCTTGTCGCCCGCGGCCCGGACGTCGGTCACGTAGACGACGCCGGCGTCGGCCTCGCCGGACATGACCTTGCCGAGCACGTCGGTGACCGACTGCTCCTCGCTGACCGGGTCGAGCGTCACGCCGGTCACCTGCTCCATCTGGGCCGTCGCGGCGCCGCACGGCACCTCCGGCGCGCAGACGACCACCTTCACGCCGGGCTTCGCCAGGTCGGCGAACGACGCGATGCCGGCGGGGTCGTCGGGCGGGGTGGCGATCTCGAGGGTGTTGGTGGCGAAGTCCCGCGGGTCGCCGGCCTGGAGGTCGTCGGCGGTCAGCTTGTCCATGTTCGCGGTGTCGGCCGACGCGAAGACGTCGGCGGGGGCGCCCTGCTGGATCTGCGCGACCAGGTCGGAGGAGCCGCCGAAGGCGAACTCGACCTGCACGCCGTCGTGCTGCGCCTCGAACTCCTGGCCGAGCTGCTCGAACGTCGCGGTCAGGGACGACGCGGCGTAGACGGTGAGGGTCGTGTCGCCGCCGTCGCCCGCGCTGCCGGAGTCGCCGCACGCCGCCACCGCCGCGGCGACCAGCGAGAGGGAGAGGGCCAGGCCCGTCACTCGGAGTCGCATGTCGGAGAGCATGCCCGAGCGCCGCGGGATTTCCTAGGCAATACCTCGGCACGACACCCGGCGATGGCTCGTTGTGGTCGAAAACAAGAACGTGTTCTAGTATTGCGGGGTCGGTTCAGGTGACAGGAGATGCCGTGACAGGAAACGCAGGATCCCAGGCCGTTCTCGAGGGCGTCCGTGACCTGCTTCCCGGGATCCGGGAGCGGGCCGACGAGACCGAGCGCCTGCGAGTGGTGCCCGACGCCTCGATCAAGGAGCTGGAGGAGGTCGGCTACTTCCGGCTCCTGCAGCCGCGCCGCTTCGACGGCTTCGAGGCCGACCCGGTCGACTTCTACACCGCGGTGCGCGACCTGGCCACCGCGTGCGGCTCGACGGCCTGGGTGGCCAGCGTCGTCGGCGTGCACCCGTGGCAGGTCGCCCTCTTCCCCGACGAGGCCCAGCAGGCCGTCTGGGGCTCGGACACCAACACCCGCCTGAGCTCGTCCTACGCACCGACCGGCAAGGCCGTCGTCACCGAGGGCGGGTACACGCTCTCGGGCAAGTGGAGCTTCTCCTCCGGATGCGACCACTGCAGCTGGGTGCTGCTCGGCGGCCTGGTGTTCAACGAGGAGGGCAACGTCGTCGACTTCAAGACGTTCATGGTGCCCCGCGAGAGCTACACGATCGTCGACGTCTGGAACGTCGTGGGCCTGTCCGGCACCGGCTCCAACGACATCGTGGTCGACGACGTCTTCGTCCCCGAGGCGTTCACGCTGTCGATGGGCGACACCGGCCGCTGCTACGGGCCGGGCCAGGAGCAGAACCCCTCCGACCTCTACAAGCTGCCGTTCCACTCGATCTTCACCGGGACCATCACCACGCCGATCATCGGGATGGCGATGGGTGCGTACGCCGAGCACGTGGAGATGCAGCAGAAGCGGGTGCGCGCGGCGTACCTGGGCGAGAAGGCGTCGCTGGACCCGTTCGCCGCCGTCCGCATCGCGAGGGCGTCCTCGGAGATCGACGCCGCCTGGGCGCTGCTGGTCAACAACATCCGCGAGGAGCAGGCGCACGTCGAGCGCGGCGAGAAGATCCCGCTCAAGCTGCGACTGAAGGTGCGGCGCGATCAGGTGCTCGGGACCCAGCGCGCCATCGACGCGATCGACGAGCTGTTCGAGGCCTCCGGCGGGCGGGCGCTCGCGACCGGCACCTACCTCCAGCGCGCCTGGCGCGACGCCCACGCGGGGCGGGTGCACGCCGCCAACGACCCGGAGCGGGCCCTGCAGATGTTCGGTGCCCACGAGTTCGGCCACAAGGTCGACCCGGGGATGTACTGATCGATGGCGGACTTCTCGCAGGAGGGCACCCGGCGCTCGGCCGCTGTCGCCGTCGGGGCTCGCGAGACCACCCTGAACTACTACGAGGCCGGCACCGCGGGTGAGACCGGCGGCGGGCTGCCGCTGGTCATGCTGCACGGCGGCGGGCCGGGTGCCTCGGCGTGGTCGAACTTCGGCCGCGCGCTGCCGCACTTCGCGGCGTCGTTCCGCACCCTGCTGGTCGACCAGCCCGGCTTCGGCGGCTCCGACAAGCCCGCGGTGGTCGGCAACTACTACCGGCACGCGACCGACCACGTGGTCGCACTGCTCGACCACCTCGGCATCGAGCGGATCCACCTGCTCGGCAACAGCCTCGGCGGCGGTACGGCGATGCGGCTCAGCCTCGAGCACCCGGACCGGGTCGGCCGGCTCATCCTGATGGGCCCGGGCGGGCTGTCGCTCAACCTCTTCCACGCCGACCCGACCGAGGGCGTGCAGCGGCTGATGGACTTCGGCGCGGACCCGACGCGGGAGCGGCTGCGGGCCTTCATCTCCACGATGGTGGTCGACCAGTCCCTGGTCACCGACGAGCTGGTCGAGGAGCGGTTCGCCGACGCGACGGCACCGGGTGCGCAGGAGGCGATGCGGTCGATGGGGATGTCCTTCTGGAACCCCGAGACCGCCGAGGACGGGATGCTGTGGCGCGAGGCCCACCGGCTGCGCAAGCACACGCTGCTGACCTGGGGTCGCGAGGACCGGGTCAACCCTCTCGACGGGGCGTTCGCCGCACTCAAGCTCATCCCGCGGGCCCAGCTGCACGTGTTCCCCAACTGCGGGCACTGGGCCCAGATCGAGGCGGCCGACGAGTTCGCCGAGATCTCCACGGCGTTCCTGGCCCGCCACGTCGAGAGGAGCCGGTCGTGACCATCGAGATCAGGTCCATGGGCTACGTCCGCGTGGCCAGCACCGACCCGGAGCAGTGGCGCACGTTCGCCGGGAAGGTGCTCGGGCTGGCCGAGGGGAGGGGCCCGGACCCCACCCACCAGTACTGGCGCATCGACGAGGTGTCGGCGCGGATCGTGGTCGTGCCCGCCGACGTCGACCAGCTCGAGTGCGTGGGGTGGGAGGTTGCCGACCACCGCGCGCTGCAGGACGCCCGCGAGCACCTCGAGAAGGCCGGGGTCGTCGTCGAGGATGGCACCCGCGAGGAGCTCGACGAGCGCCGGGTGCAGGACCTGGTGCGCTTCCGCGACCCGTGGGACAACGTCTTCGAGCTCTTCCACGGCATCACCTACGAGGCGCGACCGGTCGTGCCGCCGTACGGCGCCCGGTTCGTCACCGGCGACCAGGGCATGGGCCACGTGGTGGTGCCGGTGGGCGACGACGTCGAGGCGCTGCGCTTCTACGCCGACGTGCTCGGGTTCCGGCTGCGGGACTCGATGAGCATGCCGGGGGAGTTCGTCGGCAAGGAGCCCGGCTCGAAGGTGTGGCTGCGCTTCCTCGGGGTGAACCCGCGGCACCACTCGCTGGCGTTCCTGCCGATGCCGAACCCGGCCAAGTGCGTCCACATCATGCTCGAGGTCGACCGGCTCGACGACGTCGGCCGGGCGCTGGAGCGGGTCCGCAGGCACCAGGCGCCGCTGTCGGCCACCCTCGGGCGCCACATGAACGACGAGATGATCTCGTTCTACGTCCGCTCGCCCGGCGGGTTCGACGTCGAGTTCGGCACCGACGGCCTCACCGTCGACGACGCCCGCTGGGTGGCCCGGGAGTCGACCGCGGTGTCCTACTGGGGCCACGACTTCGGCGCTGCCGGCCGGTGACCTGGCCGGTGACCTGGACGGTGACACGGTTGCCGGGCGCGTCGGTGGGAAACTGGTCGGCATGAGCTCGGAGCCGCGCGGCGAGGGACCCAGCCGGGAGATCCCGGAGGGGATGAGCCCGGACGCCCGGGAGACCTGGCCGAGCCCGGAGCTGATCAGCTCCTGGCTGGGCGACCAGGACATCGACTTCGAGTGGCGGCCGGGGGAGGACCTGCCGGTCCACGACGACCCCGAGCACGTCGCCGCGGCCCGCCGGTTCCGCGACGTCCTGGGCCGCTTCGCGTCCGGGGTCACCGTCGTCACCGGCACGAGCCACGACGAGCCGGTGGGCCTGACCTGCCAGTCCTTCTCCAGCGTGTCGCTGGACCCGCCGCTGGTCCTGTTCATCCCCGCGAAGACCTCGCGCGCCTGGCCGCTGATCCAGCGCTCGGGCAAGTTCTGCGTCAACTTCCTGGCCGCCGACCAGGCCGGCCTGTCCAACCTGATGGCCAGCCGCGGGATCGACAAGTTCGCCGACGTGAAGTGGAGCCCGTCGCCGGTGACGGGGTCGCCGGTGCTGGAGGGGGCGCTGGCGCACATCGACTGCTCGATCCACGCGGTGCACGAGGCCGGGGACCACTACGTCGTGATCGGTCGGGTGGTCGACCTGATCACCCGCGACGACGGTCCCCAGGACCCGCTGCTGTTCTACCGGGGCGAGTACCGCACCACCGACGCCCGCTGACGTGCGGGCTGAGCGGACCCGCGGAACTGACCTGCAGAAATGACACCGACCCGCCGGCGGGCCGGCGGGTCGGTGTCCTCCCCCGATGTGTCCCCCCACAGGACAGGTACGGGTCGGTGCAGCGTGGCTGCCCGAGTGGTGGGGGGAGCGGGTCAGGAGATCCGGGTGCGACGCGGGTTCGCGACCATCTGGGTGGTCGCGGCGGGCTTCGGGGCGGTGGCCTTGGCGTTCATCACGGTCTCCTACAGAAGTTCTTCGGCGGCTGGTCCGGGGATCTCCCGGGCTGATGTGACCAGCCTGGACCGCCAACCTCAGGTCTTCCTCAAGCGCCGGACAACGACGTCTCAGTCTTCGTTCAGGGCCCGTTCAGGCACCGGCGTCCACTCCCGGCCGAACCAGCGACCGACCCGGTCGGCGCCGAACGTGGCCTTGTCGCCGGCGAGCTGACGGCTCGGGCCCGCGAGGTCGCCGGTGGGTGCCTGACCGCTGCGGAAGGTGACGTCGACCTTGCCGACCTCGCCGTCGCCGAACTCCAGGTAGCAGATGCCGCGGCCGTCGTAGGTCACGGCCGTGGTCGCCCCGCGCGCGCGGGCGACCAGCTGGGCGGCGACGACGGCGGCCTGGCCCTCGGCGAAGACGCCGGCCTTGGGGGTGCCGACGCTGGTGACGTCGCCGACGGCGTACACGTCCTCGAAGCGGGTGCGCAGGGTCAACGGGTCCACGGGGATCCAGCCGTCCTCGGTCAGCCCGGAGTCCACCACGACCTGCGGCGCCCGGTGGACGGGGACGGCGAGCAGCAGGTCGAAGGGGATCTCGGACCCGTCGGCCAGGGCGGCCACCTTCCGCTCCGGGTCCAGGGAGCGGACGAGGGACTCGGGCCGCCAGACGATGCCCCGCTCGGCGAACTCGGCCAGCAGCGCGGCGGACGCCTGGGGCGACGGCGGGATGGGGGAGCCCAGGGGCATCACCAGCGACACGGTCGACCGGTCCAGGAGCCCGCGGTCGCGCAGGTGGTCGTGCACGAGCAGGGCCGTCTCGCTCGGCGCGGGTGGGCACTTGAACGGCGTCGACGTCACTGCCACGACGACGTCGCCCCCCGGGAAGGCGTCGAGGACCTCGCGCAGCGCGAAGGCGCCCGCGACGGTGTAGAACTCGTGCCCCGCCTCCACCAGGCCGGGGGTCGCGTCCGGGTGCAGGTCGGCGCCGAGCGCGACGACCAGCACGTCACCGTCCACGGGCCCGGCGTCGGTCTCGACCCGGCGGGCGACCGGGTCGATGCTGCGCACGGTGCTCTGCAGGAAGCGGACCCGTGAGGGCGCGGCGTCGGCGTACCGGTGGACGACGTGGTCGGCGGTGGTCCGCCCGAACATCACGTCGAGCTTGGAGAAGCCGAAGACGAAGCCGTCCGCCTTGTCGACGACGGTCACCTCGACGTCTGCCCCGAGCGCGTCGTCGAGGGCCGTGGCCAGCTCCAGTCCTCCGAAGCCAGCGCCCAGGATGAGGACCCGCATGGAGGGACGCTAGCGGCGTCAGCGCGGTCGCGCAGCAGCTTCGCCGACGCGCGCACGGCGGCGGTCGCCCGCGGAGACCCGGACCCGGCCGGCGCGATCCCGCGCCGGGTCGTACGGCTTCGGCGTCGGGCGCCGGGGCACCGGCGGCGGGAACCTGGTCATGTCCACGACGCTAGGAGGCCGTGGGACACACGACGTCCACAGCGCGGTGACGAGTCGTCCATAGTTCGGCAACGGCTCGGGCGACGTGCCTAGGCCCGGTCGTCCGGCGCCGGGTCCCCCGGTGGGGAGACGTTGACCGTCGGGACACCGCCGCCCGCCCGGGCGATGACTGCCAGGGACGGCTGCCCGGTCGGGTTGCTCTCGCGGTGCACGGTCCACGCCGGCACGTGCACGAAGTCACCGGCGACGGCGTCGAGCCACCCGTCGTACCCCTCGAACTCCAGGCGCAGCACGCCGCGCACGACGTAGAGGCTGGTCTCGTTGCGCTCGTGGTGGTGCCAGCCCGACACGGCGCCCGGGGCGGTCTCCACCTGGCCGGCCCACAGCAGCGGCACCTCGAAGGCGCGCTCGCGGCTCATGCCCGGGGTGGGGTCGGTGGGGACCAGGTCTGCAGGTCCGAGGACCCGGACCGGGCGGGGCAGCTCCAGGCTCACGTCCCCAGGGTGGCACAGCCCGCGGACGCAGTGGAACAGGTCAGAGCGTCAGGAGCGCGCGGTGCTCGCGCGGCGAGCCGAAGAGGTGCTGCAGCGCGTGAGCGCGCTTGAGGACCAGGTGGGCGTCGTGCTCCCAGGTGATCGCGATGCCGCCGTGCAGCTGCACGGTCTCGGCGGCGATCCGCGCGAACGCCTCGCCGCAGTAGGACGCCGCGACGTGGGCGAGCTCCGCTGCGTCGGGGGCGTCCATGGCGACGGCGTACGACGCCGCCCACGACGCCGACCGGGACATCTCGGCCAGCACCAGCATGTCGGCCATCCGGTGCTTGAGCGCCTGGAAGGAGCCGATCGGCCGGCCGAACTGCACGCGCTGCTTGCTGTAGGCCACCGTCATCTCCAGCGCGCGAGCGGCGCCACCGGTGGCGAGCGCCGCGCAGCCGACCGCGCCGACCAGGCGCGCCCGGTCCCGGGCCGCGATGCCGTCCCCGATCCGGACGGCCGACGCCAGGTCGGCGGTCATCTCCGCCAGGCGGATGGTCTGGTCCATGCTCGCGACCCACACCGCCTCGGTGTCGGTGACCTCGAAGAGCCCGTCGTCGGTCGCGACCACCACGATGGCGGCCAGGTCGCCGTCCAGCACCGGCCCGGCGCCGTCGACGAACGCCGCGACCTCGCCCGCCGCGATGCGGGGGAGCAGCCGCGCCCGGGCGTCCTCGTCGGCCCCCGCGAGCAGCGCCTCCGCGGTCACCACGCTCGACAGCAGCGGCGAGGGCACCAGCGCCCGGCCGAGCTCCTCCAGCACCAGCGAGCTCTCGACCAGGGAGGCGCCGAACCCGTCGTTCTCCTCGGGGACGGCCAGGGCCGCCACCCCGACCTGGTCGCAGAGCGTCCGCCACAGGGTCTCGTCGAACCGCTCGGCGCGCGGGTCACCGTGCCGGGTCAGCACCGCGCGGACGGTGGCGACCAGCTCCTGCTGCTCCTCGGACAGGGAGAAGTCCATCAGAGCAGCCCCTCGAGCACGCGGGCGCGGTGGTACGCCGGCGTGCCCCACGCCGTCACCAGGGCACGCACCTTGGTGAGCCAGAGGCTGAGGTCGAGCTCCTGGGTGTAGCCGATCGCGCCGTGCACCTGCAGGCCGGTGCGGGAGGAGAGGTACGCCGCGTCGCCCGCCGCCACCTTGGCCGCCGATGCGGGAACCGCACCCAGGGCCGCACCGAGCACGAGCGGCCGAGCGAAGTCGAGGGCGATCCGCACGTCGGCGAGGTGGTGCTTGATCGCCTGGTACGAGCCGATCTCTCGGCCGAACTGCCGGCGCTGCTTCACGTAGGACACCGAGTCGGCCAGGATCCGCTCGCCGGCGCCCAGGAGCTGGGCCGCGGTCGCGAGCACCGCCAGGTCGAACGCCTCCCCGGGCAGCTCCGGGTGCACCTCGGCGTCGCCTGCGTCGCCGATCCGGAACAGGTGCCGGGTCCGGTCCACCGAGCCCACCCGGTCGCCGACCGAGGCGACCGGCGTGCTGCCGACGTACACCTCGTCGGCGACGTCGGCGTCCAGGGCGTAGGGCACCAGGGGCGGCAGCGCGACCGTCGCGACGCCGGTGACCTCGCGGCCCAGGGCGAGCGGCAGGTAGGCCGCCGACTCGACCCACGGGCCGGGGACCGCGTGGCGCCCGAGCGCCTCGAACGCCACCACCACCTCGACCGGCGTCGCCTCCGTGGCCAAGGAGAGGACGCCGAGGTCGGTCAGCCGGGACCACAGTGCCAGGCCCGGGGCGTGGTCGCCGTCCGCCCACGCGCGGGCGACCGCCACGGTGCCTGCCGACGACAGCAGGGCGTCGAGGGCTCCCGCGAGGTCGCGCTGGTCGGCGTCGAGCTCGAACCTCATCGCCGGACCTCCCCTCGGGGCTCGCGCGGCAGGCCGAGGATCCGCTCCGCGACGATGTTGCGCTGGATCTCGTTGGTGCCGGCGTAGATGGGGCCCGAGAGGGAGAAGGTGTAGCCGTCCAGCCAGGCGGAGCCGACCTCGGCATCGGGCCCGAGGAGGTCGAGCGCGGTCTCGTGGAGGGCGACGTCGAGCTCGGACCAGAAGACCTTGTTGACCGACCCCGCCGCGCCCAGGTCGCCGCCGGCCGCCAGTCGGGTCACGGTGCCCCACGTGTAGAGCCGGTAGGCCTGCGCCTTCGTCCAGGCGTCGACGACGCGGGCCGACGCCGTCGGGTCCGGGTGTGCCCGGTAGAGGTCGAGGAGCCGGTCCGCGGCGGCGCAGAAGCGTCCGGGGGAGCGCAGCGACAGCCCGCGCTCGTTGCCCGCCGTCGACATCGCGACCCGCCAGCCGTCGCCCGGGGCGCCGAGTACGTCGCGGTCGGGCACGAAGACGTCCTCGAAGAAGATCTCGGCGAACCCGGCCTCGCCGTCGAGCTGGGCGATCGGTCGCACGCTGACGCCGTCGGCGTCGAGCGGGAAGAGGAAGTAGGTCAGGCCGTGGTGCCGCTCGGCCGCCGGGTCGGACCGGAACAACCCGAAGCCCCAGTGCGCGAAGGACGCCCGCGACGACCAGGTCTTCTGGCCGTTGAGGAGCCAGCCGCCCCGAGCCTCGTCGCGGCGCGCGGTCGACCGCAGCGACGCCAGGTCGGACCCCGCCTCCGGCTCGGACCAGCACTGCGCCCACACCTGCTCGCCGGTGGCCATCGTCGGCAGGAAGCGGTCCTGCTGCTCGGGCGTGCCGTGGTCGAAGATGATCGGGGCGAGCAGGAAGATGCCGTTCTGGCTGACCCGGCCGGGGGCGCCGGCCCGGTAGTACTCCTCCTCGAAGAGCACCCACTCGACCAGCGACGCCTCGCGGCCGTGGTAGCCACGCGGCCACGAGACGACCGACCAGCGCGCCTCGGCCAGCCGGCGCTCCCACTCCTGGTGGGCGACGAAGCCGTCCGCGGTGTCCATCGAGGGCAGCGGCTCGGCGGGCACGTGGGCGGCCAGCCAGGCCCGCGCCTCGTCGCGGAACGCGAGCTCGGACTCGCTCAGGTCGAGGTCCATCAGTCCTCCGGGTTCGGTCGTCGAGTAGCCGCCGAGGGACGAGGCGGCGTATCGAGACGCAGCTGGGTCTTCAGCACCTTGCCGGACAGGTTGCGCGGCAGGCCGCTGACGACCTCGACGTGCCGGGGCACCTTGAAGTTCGCGAGCCGCTCGCGGGCGAACGCGATGACGTCCTCGGGGGCCACGCCGTGCTCGTCCGTGGCGACGACGAACGCCTTGCCGACCTCGCCCATCCGCTCGTCCGGCACGCCGACCACGGCGACGTCGGCCACGCCGTCCATCCGGGCGAGCACCTGCTCGACCTCGGCGGGGTAGACGTTGAAGCCGCCCGAGATGTACATGTCCTTGAGCCGGTCGGTGATCGAGAGGTTGCCCTGCTCGTCGAGGACGCCGACGTCGCCGGTGTGCAGCCAGCCGTCCTCGTCGATGGCCTCGGCAGTGGCGGCGGGGTCGTCGAGGTAGCCGAGCATCACGTGCTCGCCGCGCACCAGGAGCTCGCCCGCCCCCGTGTCGTCGGGGTCGCCGATCCGCGTCTCCATCCCGGGGATCGCGCGGCCACAGGTCGTGGCCACGGTCTCGGCGGAGTCGCCCTCGCGACACATCGTCACCACCACCGCCTCGGTCATCCCGAACGCAGTGACGACCTGGTCGATGCCGAGCCCCTCGGGGGCCGGGGCGCGCATCCGCTCGATGAGGACCACCGGGACGACGGCTGCCCCGGTCACGGCCAGCCGCAGCGACGACAGGTCGCGCTCGGCTCGGCCGGGCGCGGTCAGCAGCGACTGGTAGATGGTGGGCGCACCCGGCAGCACCGTGATCCGCTCGGACTCGATGATCCGCATCGTCTCGTCGAGGTCGAAGGTGGGCACCGGGTAGAGCGTGGCGCCGGTGAGCAGGCCGACCAGGATGCCGATCTTGTAGCCGAACGAGTGGAAGAACGGGTTGACCACCAGGTAGCGGTCGTCCTGGCGGACCCCGCCCAGCTCCGCCCAGGCGCGGGCCACGCCGATGGACTGGCGGTGCGCCGACATCGCGCCCTTCGACCGGCCGGTGGTGCCCGAGGTGAACAGGATGTCCGCGACGTCGTCGGGGGAGACGTCCTCGTGGGCGAACGGCTCGCTGCGCGGCGTGCGGGTCACGAGGTCCTGCAGGCGGACGACGGGTGCGGCGACCCCTGCTGCCGCGAGCTCGCCGACCTGGTCGCGGCCGAGGAACCCGTCGTGGACGACGACCACGGCGGCGCGGGTGCGCTCGACGACGTCGGCGACCTCGGGCCCGACGTAGCGACTGTTGACCGGCACGAGCACGCCGCCGGCGTAGGACACCGCGAGCGCGGCGACGGCCCAGTCGATGCTGTTGGGTCCCCAGACCACGACGCGGCCGCCCGGCGCTACCCCGAGGTCGGCGTACGTCGCTGCGACCGCCTCGACTCGGATGCGCAGTGCGGCGTAGGACAGCGTGTGCTCGCCCTCGACGTACGCCGGGTGGTCGCCGAAGCGCTCCGCGGCCTCGCGGAGCAGGGCGGGGATGGTGTCGGACAAACCAAGCATTTGCTTGGTAGCATAGCGCACGTGGACCTGAGCTACTCGACCGAGGACGAGGCCTTCCGGGCCGAGATCCGGGAGTGGCTCGCCGAGCACCTGACCGGCGAGTGGGCGGCGCTGCGCGGGCTCGGCGGCGCGGGGCGGGACCACGAGGCGCACGAGGAGCGGTTGGCCTGGAACCGGCTGCTGGCCGAGCACGGCTGGACCTGCGTCGGCTGGCCGGTCGAGCACGGCGGACGTGGGCTGAGCCTGGTCCAGCAGGTGATCTTCCACGAGGAGTACGCGCGAGCCGACGCGCCGGTGCGGGTCAACCACCTGGGCGAGGAGCTGCTCGGGCCGACCCTGATGGCGTTCGGCACCCCGGAGCAGCAGGCCCGGTTCCTGCCGCCCATCGTCGCCGTCGAGGAGCTGTGGGCCCAGGGCTACTCCGAGCCCGACGCCGGCTCCGACCTGGCCAACGTGCAGACGAAGGCGCGCCGGGAGGCGGACGAGTGGGTGGTCGACGGGCAGAAGGTGTGGACGTCCAACGCCCACCTGAGCCAGTGGGCCTTCGTGCTGTGCCGCAGCGAGCCGGGGTCGCAGCGCCACCACGGCCTGTCCTTCCTGCTCATGCCGCTGGACCAGGAGGGCGTGGAGATCCGGCCGATCGAGCAGCTGACCGGTGGGTCGGAGTTCAACGAGGTGTTCCTCACCGGCGCCCGCACCTCAGCGGACCTGGTCGTCGGCGAGCCGGGGGACGGCTGGCGGGTGGCGATGGCCCTGCTCGGCTTCGAGCGCGGGGTGTCGGTGCTCGCCCAGGTGGTCGGCTTCACCCGCGAGCTCGAGGGCGTCGTCGACCTCGCGAGGCAGAACGGCGCCCTCGACGACCCGGTCCTGCGCGACCGGCTCGCCGGGCTGAAGGTGGAGCTGGAGGTGATGCGGTTCCAGGCGCTGCGCGGCCTGTCGACCGAGGACGCCGCCGGCCCCTCGGTCTTCAAGCTCGTGTGGGCGAACTGGCACAAGCGGCTCGGCGAGGTGGCGATGGACGTGCTCGGCCCCGACGGGCTGGCCGCCGGCGCGTCCGCCGATGGCTCCTACGAGCTCGACCGCTGGCAACGGCTCTTCCTCTTCTCGCGCGCCGACACCATCTACGGCGGCAGCGACGAGGTGCAGCGCAACATCCTCGCCGAGCGGGTGCTCGGCCTTCCCCGCGAACCGAAGGGAAGCCCATGAGCAGAGAGGCACGCCCATGACCGCTCCGGAGTACGTCCCCGGGCACGACCTGCTGGCCGGCAAGGTCGTCGCGGTGACCGCCGGCGCCGGTGCCGGCATCGGCGCCTCCGTCGTGCGGCGGGCGCTGGAGGAGGGCGCGCGGGCCGTCGTGTTCAGCGACACCCACGCGCGCCGGCTCGCCGAGGCGGAGGAGACGCTGGCCGCGGAGTTCGGCGCCGACCGGGTCCGCCAGCTCGTGTGCGACGTGACCGACGAGTCCCAGGTGCAGCGCTTCCTCGACGCCGCCGACGAGCTGGGCGGCGTGGACGTGCTGGTCAACAACGCCGGCCTCGGGGGCACCGCCAGCGTCCTGGACATGACCGACGAGCAGTGGTCCCGGGTCCTCGACATCACCCTGACCGGCACGTTCCGGTGCATCCGGGCGGCCGGGCAGCGGATGGTCGCGGCCGGCAAGGGTGGCGTGATCGTCAACAACGCCTCGGTCATCGGGTGGCGGGCGCAGGAGGGCCAGGCGCACTACGCCGCGGCCAAGGCCGGGGTGATGGCGCTGACCCGGTCCGCCGCGATGGACCTGGCCCCGCACGGGATCCGCGTCAACGCCGTGTCGCCGAGCCTGGCGATGCACCCGTTCCTGGCCAAGGTCACCTCCGACGAGCTGCTGGAGGAGCTGACCAGCAGGGAGGCGTTCAAGCGCGCCGCCGAGCCCTGGGAGGTCGCGAACGTGATGGTGTTCCTGGCGAGCGACTACTCGTCGTACCTCACCGGCGAGGTCGTCTCGGTGAGCAGCCAGCATGCCTGACGAGGGATCGAGGCGCGACGAGCTGCTGGCCATCGCCGCCCGGCTGTTCGCGGACAAGGGCTTCAAGAACACGACCGTGCGCGACATCGCCGACGCGGCCGGCATCCTCTCGGGCAGCCTCTACCACCACTTCGACTCGAAGGAGTCGATGGTCGACGAGATCCTGCGGACCTTCCAGGAGGAGCTCTTCGGCCAGTACGACGAGATCCTCGCGAGCGGCGACGACCCGCTCACCCAGCTCGAGCAGGCGGTGCTGGTCTCCTTCGACGCGATCGACCGGCACCACGACGAGGTCGCCATCTTCCAGAACGACGCGGCCTACCTGCTGACGTTCGACCGGTTCTCCTACCTCGCCTACCGCAACCGGCAGTCCCGGGAGGTCTGGCTCACCCTGCTGCGGCGCGGCATCGACGCCGGAGTCCTGCGCGACGACCTGGACCTCGAGCTCACCTACCGGTTCATCCGCGACACCGTCTGGGTCGCGGTCGCGTGGTACCGCCCCGGCGGCCGCCGCACGCAGACCGAGATCGCGCAGCAGTACCTGTCCATCCTGCTCGAAGGGATCCACCATGCCTGAGGCCTACCTCGTCGACGCCGTGCGCACCCCGGTCGGCAAGCGGGGTGGTGCGCTCGCGGGCGTCCACTCCGCCGACCTCGCGGCCCACACGATCAGCGCGCTGCTCCGGCGTACCGGCGTCGACCCGGGTGCCGTCGACGACGTCATCCTGGGCTGCTGCGACACGATCGGGTCGCAGGCCGGCGACGTCGCGCGCACCGCGTGGCTGGTGGCGGGGCTGCCCGACCACGTGCCGGGCGTGACCATCGACCGCCAGTGCGGCTCGTCCCAGCAGGCCGTGCACTTCGCCGCGCAGGGCGTCATGTCCGGGACCCAGGACCTCGTGGTCGCCGGCGGCGTGCAGAACATGAGCGCCATCCCGATCTCGGCCGCGATGCTGGTCGGCCAGCAGTACGGCTTCTCCACGCCGTTCGCGGAGTCACCGGGCTGGCAGGCCAGGTACGGCGACCAGGAGGTCAGCCAGTTCCGGTCGGCCGAGATGATCGCCGAGAAGTGGGACATCAGCCGCGAGGAGATGGAGCAGTTCGCCCTCGCCTCCCACGAGCGGGCCCGCACCGCGATCGCCGAGGGACGGTTCGCCGGGGAGATCGAGCCCGTCACCCTGCCGGACGGCTCGGTGCTCGACACCGACCAGTGCCCGCGCGAGACCAGCCTGGACAAGATGGCCGCCCTGCAGCCGCTGGCGCCCGGTGGCCGGATCACCGCGGCCGTCGCCTCGCAGATCTGCGACGCGTCCTCCGCGGTGCTGGTCGCCTCGGAGGCGGCCGTCGCCGCGCACGGCCTGACGCCGCGGGCGCGCGTGCACCACCTCTCGGTGCGGGGCGACGACCCCGTGTGGATGCTCACCGGCCCGATCCGCGCGACCCACCACGCGCTCGAGCGGACCGGCCTCACCGTCGACGACATCGACCTCTTCGAGTGCAATGAGGCGTTCGCGTCGGTCGTGCTGGCGTGGATGCGGGAGACCGGCGCGCCCCACGACCGGGTCAACGTCAACGGTGGTGGCATCGCGCTGGGTCACCCGATCGGCGCGACCGGCACCCGGATCATGGCGACCCTGCTCGCCGAGCTCGAGCGGACCGGCGGACGGTACGGCCTCCAGACCATGTGCGAGGGCGGGGGCCAGGCCAACGTGACCATCATCGAGCGGCTCTGACCTGACCCTGGCATGGCCCGAACCGGCCATTGCCGGGTGCCGGGACGGGATCGCAGTCTCGACAGATGACCAGACCCTTCCGGCTCGCCGTCCTCCGCGCCGTGCACGACAACAGCTACCGGTCGCCCACTGACTTCCTCGACTACGTGATGACCGACCCCCAGTCGGTGCTCTCCTACTGGTCCGACGTGACCGGGGACTGGCTCGACTTCGCCGACAGCGCCGTCTTCCCGTGGGTCAGCATCACCGTGCCGCCGAACGCCACCGACCGCGTGTCGACCGCCAGTGCCGCGATCGCCGCCGTCCGTGCTGCCAACCCGGGCCAGGACCCGTTGGCCGGCTTCGACGGGGCGCTGGTCCTGCTGCACCCGGGACGCGGCGACGTGGCGAACCCGCGCGCTGCCGAGCCCGGGCAGCCGGCGGTCCTGACCAACACCGGGTTCGACGGCGGGTCGAGCTCGATCGGCTCGTTCCCGTTCTCGCTGGTCCCGACCATGCCGTCCGACCACACCTTCACCTGCCACGAGCTGGGGCACACGCTGGGGCTCGGCCACTCGTTCGGCCTGGAGTGCAGCGGCATCGACTACGCCAACAGCGGCGCCGTCGGGCCGGAGTACGGGTCGCCGTACGACCTGATGTCCTCGGCGACGTTCGGCAGCCGCAGCGGCGTCGGCGGCGGCCCGGCGTACTCGGCCGACCCGACGTTCGCCGGTCCGGTCGGCACGTCGTGGGTCGGCTCGAGCCAGGCGGGTCCCGCGCTCTCGCGCGCGAACCTGCACCGGTGGTGGCCCGACGCGATCGCGGCGTCGACGATCGACGCGCCGTTCCCCGCACCCGGGACCAGCAGCGTGCACCGGATCGCCCGGGCCACGTCGACGTCCGGCCATACGCTGCTGGTGCTGCACCCCGCCGACGAGGCCGCGTCCGGCGCCGGCCGGGTGTACGTCGAGTACCGCACCGCGGACGGCTGGGACCGCGGCCTCGGCCAGACGGGCTCCGGCCTTGCCCGCGCCGGCGTCGTGGTGCACACGCTCGAGGACGTGCCCAACGTCGGCCCGCGCACCTGGTACCGCGGGTCCATCGCGGACGGCGACCCGGACGCCGACCTGCGGCTGGCGACCCGGCCGCTGGTGGTCACTGTGAGCGACCGGGGTGCGGACGGTGAGCACTGGGTGGAGCTGACGGTGACGACGTCGACGAGCCAGACCGCCACCGTCACGGTCGAGAGCGAGGACACCATCGACCACGGCACCATCACCTCGCGCCGCCAGACGCCGTGCCACGACACGGTGACCACCGGAACCTGGTACACGAGGACGAAGGGGACCTGCCGGGTCACCACGACCGGCCTCGAGCCCGACGTCACGGCGCCGGTGGTGGCGGTCGACTGGACGGCCGGTGGGGTCCCCGTCCCGGTGGGGTCGACCGGCATGCAGGTCCCCTCGGTCGACGGCGTGCTCCGGCAGGTCACCTGCGCGACCGACCCGACCACCCGCGAGCTCGCGATCTTCTCCGAGCCGGGGGAGACCTACACGATCGAGGTGGCCGCGTCGGTGTCGACCAGCGACCCCGCGGTCGGGACCACGGCCCGGGTCGACGCCGTCGCGACCTTCACCCCGCCGGGCAGCTTCACCGGGCTGCACCCCGAGAGCATCGCCGCGCTCGGCCGGTGCCTGGCCCAGAAGGCGCACGAGCTCGGGCTGGAGCAGACCCTGGACGTCGCCGCCCTCCTCGACCACCACGAGGTCTGGCAGTGGCAGCAGGACGCCGACTCGATCAAGGGCCTGGTCGCCGCCGGCACCGGCCCGCTGGTGACCGACTTCCAGCAGTCGCTCGACCTCGGGGTCGCCACGTTCGAGCCGGGCCGGTGGGACGTGTCGGACCTGCACGTCTTCACGAGGTGACGTCCGGCGACCGGCCCGCCCGTCCGCAGATCGTGCGACTCCTGCACAAGTTCGCACTGCACCATTTCGCAGGTCACATCCGTTGACGTGATCTTTGCGGCGGGGCGAGAGTTCGCGAGGCTCCCTTCTCGGGCGGGCGCACCTCGTCCCTCCTGTCCTCGGGGCCCTCCCTCCCACCGCCCCACCTCCCAGGAGTGACCAGTGAAACGACTCGTCGCGGGGGGCTTCACCGCAGCCCTCGTCTCGGCGCTGGCCGTCGTCTCGGTGCCCACCGGCGCCGGTGCCGCAGCCCCGTCCACCCCGTCCGTCAAGCCCGTCGCGGGCCACGGATCGCCCAAGAAGGAGGCGGCCGCCACGGCCGCCAAGCTGGTGGCGACCCCGCCGGCCGCGCTCCACGCCAGCGCGCACGACGCCTTCCAGCGGCACGCCGTGGTCTCCTCCCGCGGCCTGCAGTACGTCCCCTACGACCGCACCTACCGGGGCCTCCCGGTCGTGGGCGGCGACTTCGTCGTGGTCACCGACGCCGCCGGGCGGCTGCTGACCACCACGGTCGCCCAGACGCGGCCGGTCGCCCTGGCCTCGGTGCACCCCACGGTGGCGCAGGCTGCCGCGCGGCGTACCGCCCTCGGACAGGTCCGCCAGGGCCGGTACGACGGCCCGTCCCGCCTGGTGGTGCTCCAGCAGCGCGCGTCGCGGCTGGCGTGGGAGACCACCGTGGTCGGCACCCGCGCCGGTGAGCCCTCGCGGCTGACCGTCGAGGTGGACGCCCGCACCGGTCGGGTGCTCTCGACCCGCGAGCACGTGATGGAGGGCACCGGCAGCTCCGCGTGGGCCGGCACCGTCTCGATCCCGACCACGGGCTCGAGGTCGTCCTACTCGATGACCAACGCCAACGCCCCGACCCTGAAGTGCCAGAACGCCTCGGGCAACACGACGTTCACCGGCACCGACGACAGCTGGGGCAACGGCGACGCCGCGAACCGCGAGACCGGCTGCGTCGACGCGTTCTACTCCGCCGAGCAGGAGCGGCAGATGCTGTCGACCTGGCTAGGTCGCAGCGGCATGGACGGCTCGGGCGGCTGGGTGCCGATCCGCGTCGGTCTCAACGACGTCAACGCCTACTACGACGGCACCCAGGTGCAGATCGGTCACACCCAGACCGGCGGCAAGTGGATCGGCTCGATCGACGTGGTCGCCCATGAGTTCGGCCACGGCGTCGACGACCACACGCCGGGCGGGATCTCGGGTGGGGGCACCCAGGAGTTCGTCGCCGACACCTTCGGCGCCGCGACCGAGTGGTACGCCAACAACGGCGTCGACCGCCCCGACTACACCGTCGGTGAGCAGGTGAACCTGGTCGGCAGCGGGCCGATCCGCTACATGTACAACCCGTCCCTGGCCGGTGACGCCAACTGCTACTCGTCGTCCACGCCGACCAGCGAGGTGCACTCGGCCGCCGGCCCCGGCAACCACTGGTTCTACCTGCTCGCCGAGGGCACCAGCCCGTCCGACGGCCAACCGACCAGCCCGACGTGCAACAGCACCAGCCTGACCGGCCTCGGCATCTCGAAGGCCATCAAGATCATGTACAACGCGATGCTGATGAAGACCTCGTCGTCGTCCTACCTGAAGTACCGCACCTGGACGCTGACCGCGGCGAAGAACCTCTACCCGGGCTCCTGCACCGAGTTCAACGCCGTGAAGGCCGCCTGGAACGCCGTCAGTGTGCCGGCACAGACCGCCGACCCGACCTGCTCGACGACCGGCACCAACACGGTGACGGTCACCAACCCGGGCAGCCAGACCGGCACCGTCGGCACCGCCAAGAGCCTGCAGATCTCGGCCTCCGACTCCGCCTCGGGCCAGACCCTGACCTACTCGGCCACCGGGCTCCCGGCCGGGCTCTCGATCAACGCCTCCACCGGCCTGATCTCCGGCACCCCGAAGACGGCGGCCACCTACACCACGACCGTCACGGCGAAGGACACCACCAACGCCACCGGCTCGGCCACCTTCACGTGGACGATCTCCGGCGGTGGTGGCGGCGGGTCCTGCTCGGGACAGAAGCTGCTCAACCCGGGCTTCGAGTCGGGTGCGACGTCCTGGAGCGCGAGCTCCGGGGTGATCACGACCGACAGCGGCCAGCCCGCCCACGCCGGCAGCTACAAGGCCTGGCTCGACGGGTACGGCGCGACGCACACCGACACGCTGAGCCAGTCGGTCACCATCCCGGCCGGCTGCAGCGCCACGCTGTCGTTCTACCTGCACATCGACAGCGCGGAGACGACCACGTCGACGGCGTACGACAAGCTCACCGTGAAGGCGGGCTCGACCACGCTGGCGACCTACTCCAACCTGAACAAGGCCTCGGGCTACACCCTGCGGTCGTTCAACGTGTCGTCGCTGGCGGGCCAGACGGTCACCATCAGCTTCAGCGGCACCGAGGACAGCAGCCTGCAGACCAGCTTCGTCGTGGACGACACGGCGCTCACGCTGAGCTGACCGGGTCGGGCTGACCACACCACCGACCGGCGCGGGCCGCACGGCTCGCGCCGGTCCGGCGCGTCAGCGCAGGACCAGGATGAGTCCGACGACGGCGGGCACCAGCCCGACCAGCAGCCAGGGCGAGGCCAGCTTCTTCTGATGGATCGCGCGGAACACCGCCACCGCGATGACCCCGAAGGCCGCCGCGATCACGGTGAGCCCGATCCGGGCCGACGGCCGGTCCTCGTCGATGTAGAGCGCCCCGATCACCAGGCCGCCCGACAGGTGGATGATCGTCACGAACGCCAGCACCGACAGCACCCACTTCTGCACGGGCTCGAGGTGCATCGGGCCGGAGTCGCGGGTGGAGATCACCTCGCGCCGCGGGTTGGCGGGGTCCATCAGGTGCCGTGGCCGCTTCTTCTGCGGGGCACCGGACGGGGGCGTCGTGGGGGAGGACACGCCTCCATTGTCCTCAGGAGGGAGGCGGCGCCGACACCGGCGTGCCTCCGACCGCGGTGGGGGCGGGCCGCCGGCCCACCACGAGGGCGACCAGCAGCACGAGGTAGGCGGCGCAGGACGCCACGGCGAAGCCCACCATCAGGTCGAAGCTCAGGTCGTAGCGCTCCTGGCTCCAGCCGAGGGCCTGGGTGAGCAGCGACGTCTCGCTGCCCGGAGCGTCCCCGAAGTCGGGTGTGAACGCGCCGAGCAGCAGCAGGCACAGCCAGGTCGCCAGCTGCGCCCAGGTCTGGACGGCGGTCAGGGATCGTGGCCGGCCGTGCTGGGTGTAGGCCAGCACGGTGGTCAGGGTCAGGGCGACGAGCAGCACGGGGACGACCGACACGAGGAAGATCAGGAAGAACCAGCCGCCGACCCCGAAGACGATGCGACCGATCCACACCCACAGGACCAGGACGACGTTGAGGGGGACCATCGCGAGAAGAGTGACGCGACCCAGGGTGTGCACGCGTGAACCGTAGGGCAGCACGGTGGCCGGTCGCCGGGAAACCGGGGTGCGGGCGCGGCGCCTGCCGGGTCATCCTCGACGCGTGGAGATCAGCGAGGTCGCCTGGACCGACGAGGACCGGGTGCGACGGTTCGCGGCGGTCAGGGAGTCCGTCCGTGCCTCGGACCAGCCGTGGGGCCATCCGGTGCTCGCCAGCCGGACGGCCGCGATGCTGCGCCACGGCTGGGACGGCGAGCCGGCGCTGGGGCTCCTGGCGAGCGTGGACGGCGTCGACGTCGCCGCGGCCGAGTACGAGGTGACCACCTACGACAACCGGCACCTGGCCTGGCTGACGGTCGAGGTCCACCCGGCGCACCGGCGGCGCGGTCACGGGACGTCGATCGTGGAGGCGCTGCTGGACCGTGCTCGCGCGGAGGGCCGGACGTCGGCCGGGGGGACCAGCTGGGACTCGGGCCCCGCCCGGGCGTTCGCGGCGGCACACGGTTTCGAGGTCGGGCTCGTGGAGGTCAACCGGCGCCAGGTCCTCGCAGCGGTCGACCCGGGCGTCCTCGAGCAGCTGCACGCGGACGCCCTCGGGCACGCGGGCGACTACCTCCTGGAGCGGCGCAGCGGGGCCACCCCCGCGGCCGACCTGGCCGCCCTGGCCGAGCTGACCGCCGCGATCAACGACGCGCCCGCCGGCGACCTGGACATGGAGGACGAGGCGTTCCCGCCCGAGCGGGTGGCGGCGTACGAGCGCGCCTGGCTCGACCGCGGCGACCGCCTGCTGCGGGTGGTCGCCCGCCATCGGGCGTCCGGCGAGCCGGCCGGGCAGACCGTGGTCGTGGTCGAGGGCGAGCGGCCCGAGATCGCCGAGCAGCACGACACGTCGGTCGCGCGGGCGCACCGCGGACACCGGCTCGGCCTGCTGCTCAAGACCGAGATGGTGCGCTGGCTGGCCGAGGCCGAGCCTCAGGTCTCGACCATCGACACCTGGAACGCCGAGTCCAACGGCCACATGGTCGGGGTCAACGAGCTGCTGGGCTACCAGGTGCTCGGCCGGGCGCTGCACTGGCAGCGCCGGATCTGACGCTCGCTACGACGGGCCGAGCGTGTACGACGCGGCTCGCCGCAGCTCCTCGGCGGCGCGGGTGACGACCCGGTCGAGCAGCTCCTCGCAGCTGGGCAGGTCGTCGATGATGCCGACGACCTGGCCGCTGGCGAGGACGCCGGCGCCGGTGTCGCCGTCGACGAGGCCCGCCTTGAGCATCATCGGGGTGTTGGCGGCCAGGGCCATCTGGCCCAGGGTGCGACCCTGCGCCTTGCGCATCGCCCGGCCGTCCTTGAGCAGCGCCGGCCACGACATCCCGCTGGTGCGCTTGAACTCCAGGGTCCGCCGCGCGGTGGGCCCCAGCCGCCGCAGCGCGCTGGAGTCCTCGAGCTCCTCGACCAGCTCGGTGCGTAGCATCCGGTGCGGCATCCCGTCGACCTTGGCGGTGACGACGGTGTCGGTCAGGCCGCGGTCGAGGTAGAGCTGCTTGACCGCGTCGGGCACGGCCGAGTCCCGGGTCAGCAGGAACCGGGTGCCCATGCCGATGCCGGCGGCGCCGTACGACAGCGCGGCGGCGAGCCCGCGACCGTCGAAGAAGCCGCCCGCCGCGACGACGGGGATGTCGCTGCCGGCGCCGGCCAACGCGTCGAGGACCGAGGGGAGCAGCAGCGTGGTGGGCACGGGGCCGGTGTGCCCCCCGCCCTCACCACCTTGGACCATGACCACGTCGGCGCCCCAGGACGCCACCTTCACCGCGTGCTTGGCCGCGCCGATCGAGGGCATCACGACGACGCCGTGGTCCTTCAGGCGCGCGATCAGCTCGGGCTTGGGGGCGAGCGCGAACGAGGCCACCTTGACCCCGTACTCGATCAGGAGCTCGCACCGCGCCGGGGCGTCGGCAGCGTCGGCGCGCAGGTTGACGCCGAACGGCTGGTCGGTGCGCCCCTTCACCTCGACGATGGCGCGCTCCAGCTCCTCGAACGTCATGGTCGCGCTGGCCAGGATGCCGAGGCCACCGGCGCTCGCCGTCCCGGTCACCAGGCGGGGTCCCGACACCCAGCCCATCCCGGTCTGGACGACGGGGTGGCGCACCCCGACGAGGTCCGTGAACGGGGTCCGCAGCAGCTGCTCGATCACCGGGCGACCTCGTCTCGTGGGACCTCCTTGAAGCGCAGGCCCTTCGGGTCGAGCATCTCTTTGATGAGGATCAGCTCCTCCGCACTCGGGTCGCGTGTGGTCGGGAGGTCGGTCGGGACGTCGAGGTCGAAGCCGGTCGCCTCGCGCACCTGGTCGACCGTGACCCCGGGGTGGACGCTCCGCAGCCGCAGCGTGTCGCCCGGACCGCCGACGTCGAGCACCGCGAGGTTGGTGACGACGCGATGGATGTCGTTGAAGCGCGCGGCGGCCGGTCCGGCCTCCTTCGCCCGCTGGGGACCGACCCCGGAGACGACGTCGACCTGCTCGACGAGGACCCGGGTCGAGTGCTTGGGCACCCAGTAGGACGTGCGGTTGTTGACCGTGTTGCCCGGCGCGCCCCGGGACCCGAGCAGCTGCCGCGTGGGTTGCCGCCAGTCACCGATGGCCGAGATGTTCTGGTTGCCGTGCCGGTCGACCTGGGTGGCCCCCATCATCACGTGCCGCCTCCCGTGGGCGACGACGTCGAAGACCCGGCGGAACGGGATCCACCCCTCCACGACGTCTCCCTTCGCGAAGAGCGGCGGCACCCCGGCGAGGAAGAGCGACTCGCCGTCGGAGATCACCAGGTCGGGGTTGCTGGTCAGCTTGGCCAGCCGGACGCCCAGCGTGGGCAGCAGGCCCATCGGGCTGGCGAAGATCTCACCGTCCTCGCTGAACGCGTCCGCGATGGCCGCGGCGCAGACATCGGCCCTCGTCACGTCCGTCATGCCCGCTCCCCGCTCTGCTCCCGGCTCCTGCGCTCCTCGTGCCACGTCCGGACCGCTGCCTGGTAGGCCTCCTCGTCGCCCGCGAGGAACCGGGCGCGGAACGCGTCCCAGTCCTCGTCGCTGCCGGACGCCGCGGCGGCGTACGCACGCTGGAAGGGCTCGTCCCGCTCGTAGTCGGGCGTGCAGGTCGTGAAGTGCGCGCCGTTCGGGGTCTCGACCACGCCGCTGACCAGCATCCGGCTGAGCAGCAGCCGCTGGACGGGGGAGTCGACGGTCAGTCCCGCGGTGTCGACCACCTGCTCGGTGCTCAGGTAGCACCGGTCGGCAGCCATCGCGAACAGGTCGTCGAAGTACGGGTCCGGGCCGAGGTACGCCGCGTTGCCGTGCTGGTCGGCGCGGTTGAGGTGCACCAGGGCGACGTCGAGGTCGAGCGCGGGCACGGCGACCAGCTCCTCGGCCACGCCGTCGGGGCCGGCGTACGGGCTGGTGACCGTCCGGATCCACGGCTGGTTGACCAGCACGTCGGAGCCGAGGCCGGCGCGCATCGGGAGGAACGGCAGCCGCTGCGCGGCGGCGCGCAGCCCGGTCTGGAACATCCCCTCGTCGAGCTCGACGACCTCGGGGATGGTGCCCTGCTGCCGGGCGCGCTGGAAGCTCGGCTCCAGCGGCACCGAGTCGAGGCTCACGAACGCGAACACCAGCTTGCGGATCTTGCCCGCCCGGGCGAGCAGCCCGACGTCCGCCCCGCCCCAGCTGACGATCGTCAGGTCCCGCAGGTCCGAGCGCAGGATCCCGCGCACCAGCGCCATCGGCTTCCGACGCGGTCCCCAGCCGCCGATGCCGATGGTCATGCCGTCCTCGAGCTCGGCGACCACCTCGTCGACGGTCATCCGCTTGTCGCGCGGGGCCCTCATCGCCCCCCCTCACGTGACGTCGCCTTGTCGGTGCCGGCGAAGGCGTCCCGGAGCTCGTCGCTGACCCCGGCCAGGTTGAGCTCGAAGGTGAAGCCCTGCTCGAAGCGGTAGCTCCTGTTGACGTCGACCGGGTCGATGCCGTTGAGGGCCTCCTTGGCCGCCCGGATCACCCGGGTGTCCTTGGTGGCGATCTCACCGGCGACTTTCAAGGCGGCCTCGTCGAGGTCCGCGCGCGGCACCACCTCCAGCACCGAGCCGAACTGCACGAGCTGGGACGCGGGGACGGTCCGGGCGGTGAAGTAGAGCGTGCGCATCAGGTGCTGGGGCACCAGCCGGGCCATGTGCGTCGCGGCTCCCAGCGCGCCCTGGTTGACCTCCGGGACGCCGAAGTAGGCGTCGTCGCTGGCCACGACGCAGTCCGCGTTGCCGACCAGGCCGACGCCGCCTCCGAGGCAGTAGCCGTTCACGGCAGCCACGACGGGGACCGCGCACTCGTAGACCGCCTTGAAGGCGGCGAAGCAGCCCTTGTTGGCGCCGATCAGCGCCTCGAAGCCGCTGGTGTGCTGCATCTCCTTGATGTCCACGCCCGCGTTGAAGCCCCGGCCCTCGGCCCGCAGCACCACGACCTTGGTGTCCAGGTCGTGCCGCGCCTCGTCGAGGGCGGCGGCGACGTCGTACCAGCCCTGGACGGTCAGCGCGTTGACCGGCGGGTGGGCCATGGTGACGACCCGGATGCCGTCGGGGCGCAGCTCGGTGCTGATGGACACGCGGTCTCCTCGGGACGAACCAAGCAAGTGCTTGGTAGGGTAGCAGCATGACGCTCGCGGTCGACCTGTCCGGACGCGTCGCCCTCGTCACGGGCGGCACGCGGGGGATCGGTCGCGGCATCACCCTGGCCCTGCTCGAGGCAGGCGCCGCCGTGGTCACCTGCTCGCGCTCCGACGGTGAGGCGGTGCCGGGCTCCAGCCATGTGGTCTGCGACGTACGCGACCCGGAGGCGTTCGGGTCGCTGGTGCGCTCGGTGGTCGACGAGCGGGGTCGCCTCGACGTGCTGGTCAACAACGCCGGGGGAGCGCCCGCCGCTGACGCGGCGACCGCGTCGCCGCGGTTCCACGAGAAGGTGGTCGGGCTGAACCTGCTCGCGCCGCTCGCCTGCGCCCAGGCGGCCAACGCCGTCATGCAGCAGCAGGATGCCGGCGGCGCGATCGTCAACATCTCCTCGGTCTCGGCCGCCCGACCCGCTCCGACGATCGCCGCGTACGCCGCCGCCAAGGCCGGCCTGGACTCGCTGACCACGTCGCTGGCGATGGAGTGGGCGCCCCGGGTGCGGGTCAACGCGATCGACGTCGGCCTGTGCCGCACCGAGCAGACCGACGACCACTACGGGGACGACGCGTCGGTGGCCGCGATCGAACGGACCATCCCGCTGGGCCGGATGGCCCGCCCGGAGGAGGTCGGGGCGGTCGCCGCGTTCCTGGCGAGCGACCTGGCGTCGTACGTCTCCGGGGCGACCGTCGCCTGCCACGGCGGAGGAGAGCCCCCCGCCTTCCTGCTCGTCTCGAAGGGACTGACATGAGCGCACTGCTCGAGGGTCGCGTCGCGATCGTCACCGGCGCGGGCCGCGGCATCGGCCGCGCGCACGCCCTGGAGCTGGCCCGGCACGGCGCGGCCGTCGTCGTCAACGACGTCGGCGTCTCCCTGGCCGGCGAGGCCACGGGCGAGACCCCCGCCGAGGCGGTCGTCGCCGAGATCGAGGCCGGCGGCGGGCGAGCCGTGGTCAACACCGCCGACGTCGCCGACTTCGACCAGGCGGCCGCGATGGTGCAGCAGGCGATCGACACCTTCGGCGCCCTCGACGTGCTGGTCAACAACGCCGGGTTCGTGCGCGACCGGATGCTGGTCAACACCTCCGAGGAGGAGTGGGACGCCGTCATCCGGGTGCACCTCAAGGGCCACTTCGCTCCGCTGCGGCACGCCGGCGCCTACTGGCGGGCCGAGGCCAAGGCGGGCCGCACGCGCGCGGCCCGGGTCGTCAACACCTCCTCCGGTGCCGGGCTGCAGGGCTCGGTCGGCCAGGCGACGTACTCCGCGGCCAAGGCCGGCATCGCCGGCCTCACCCTGGTCGCCGCCCAGGAGATGGGCCGCTACGGCGTCACCGTCAACGCGATCGCGCCGGTGGCGCGGACCCGGATGACCGAGGGCGCCTTCGACACCTCGGCGATGGCGCTGCCCGAGGACAACTCGCCGGTCGTCGCCTGGCTGGCGTCGGAGGAGTCCGGCGACGTCACCGGCCGGGTGATCGAGATCGACGGCGGCGCGATCACCGTCGAGACCGGCTGGGCGCACGGACCGGCCCACGACCTCGGCCGCCGGTGGGAGGCCGCCGAGGTCGGGCCGGCCCTGCGCGACCTGCTCGCCGCCGCCCCCGCCCCCGAGCCGGTGTACGGCGCCTGAGGCCCGCGGGCGAGGTCAGTGCCGGGCCGGCGGGCTCAGCCCAGCGGCTCGGTGCCGCACCGGCTGAACCAGGGCAGCGAGTCCAGGGGAGCGGCGGCCGTGACCGTGTGCCGCCCGGCGAGACGGGCGCCGGTGCCGTGCAGCTGCCAGCACCCCTGCGGCAGGTAGACCTTGCGCGACCGTGCACCCTGCTCGACCACCGGAGCGACGAGCAGGTCCGGCCCCAGCAGCCACTCCTGGTCCTGGTGCCAGCCGGCGCGGTCGGAGGGGTCGGCCCACCACAGCGGCCGGGTCGGCGGCGCGCCGGTCCGGTCGGCCTGCCTCCAGAGCTGCTCGAGCAGCGGCCGCGCCCGCAGGTGCAGCCGGGAGTAGGTCGTGTAGATCGCGACCGCCCGCTTGTCGTAGCCCCACGGGGTGTGCGTGCCGGTGTGGCCGCTCCCGTGGAGGCGGAACACCGGGCTCAGCGCGGCCCACTCAGCCCAGCGCAGGAAGAGCTCGCGCGAGGTCGGGGGCGTGTTGTAGTCGAAGTAGCCGCCGATGTCGGTGGCGTAGCCGTACGCGCCGCCGACCGCTCGGCTGAGCATGTCGGTCGTGAGAGACCGCAGGCCCGAGGCGTGTCCCCAGTCGGTGGTCTCGTCACCGGGGAAGTTCGCGTACTCGTACCTCGCCGTCCCGGGCAGGCCGGTGTAGCCGGCCCGGGTGAAGTACCAGGGACGGCGGTCGGGGTGCTCGGCGCGGTAGGCGTTGATCGCCTGCTTGGTCGACTTGGCGTAGAGCGTGAAGTAGTCGTTGTGGCGGGTGTAGCCGGTCGTGCCGTCGAAGAAGTGCATGTCGAAGAGCACCTGCTCGCCGTAGTCCTGCATGAACCCGTCGAAGCCGAGGTCGAGGACGTCGGTGACCTGCTGACGCCACCACGTGACGGCGTCGGGGTTGGTGAAGTCGACGAGCGCGAACCTGCGCCCGCTCGACCCGGTCACGTAGTAGGGGTCACCATCCGCGTCGGTGACGGCGTAGCCGGCCTCCACCGGCGCGGAGTCCGGCTCGAGCCACGGCCGCAGGTAGGCGAGGGGATGGATGCCGCGCTCGCGCAGGGCGGTGATCATCGCGGCCTGCTCGTCGGCGTGCACCCAGGAGTGCAGCGCCAGCCCGTGGTTGTCGTCGCCGGGGAAGCCCCAGCCCTCGATCCGGTACGCGGTGAGCGGCAGCTGGTAGCGGTCGATGTTCTTGATGTCGGCGACGAGCATCGCCTGGTAGTGGTCGTAGGTCTCGCCGCTGTTCTTGACCAGCCGGTCCATCATCGGGCCCAGCGCCCACCTCGGGGGGATCCGGTGGCGTCCGGTGAGCGCGGTCAGGGTGCGGACGGAGCGCCGCGGCTCGCCGGGGGCGACGACGTAGTCGAGGTGGGACGTGGAGGCGGCGACGTTCCAGGCGTCGGCGCGGCCGGCCGCGAGCTTGAAGCGGGTCAGCTCCGGCTGCGTCACGAGGAAGCCGTAGTGGGTCGTCCAGAACATCGCCTGGGGGTAGTACGCGGCCGACGAGCCGTTGGGGAACATCTCGAGGCTGTCGGGCGCGCCGGGCGTCAGGGCCGGCTTGCTGGCCAGGCTCTCCTGGTTGACGAAGCTGGAGAGGACGCGACCCCGCTGGTCGAGGTGGTCGTGACGGCCGCCGAAGCCGAAGAAGCCGTCCTGCGCGCCTCGCTTGGCGGGAGTGGTGAACGAGTCGCCGATCATCGCGACGCCGTCGGAGGGCACCGCCTCGGCACGGACCCGGACCGCGTCGGTGCCCTCGGGACCGATGTGGACGACGAGCTTGCGACCGCTGGGGTCGTTGGTGGTGAGGGTCAGCACGAGGCCGTCGCCGTCGGGCACGGCGGACTCGACGCCCTGCGCCGAGTACCACGTGCCGCTGCGCGTGCCGGACTTGAGGTTGGCGATCCACTCCTGGTCGGGGTACTGCGTGAGCGTCTCGGTGCCGACGAGGAACGACAGTGGGGAGTAGAGCGTCGGGGTGTCCTGGTTGTCCGCGCCGGGCATGACGGGGTCCGTCGTGTGGGACTCGACCAGGCTGTCGGTCGCGGGGTGGGCGACCTCCCGCAGCACGGTCGCCCCGGACCCGTCGGTCACGGTCAGCCGGAACGGGTCCTGCTCGACGACGACCCGGGCGCCGCCCGCGTCGACGGTCAGCGGTCCGTCGGCCCGGGTCGGGGAGGCGGAGGACGCCGGGGAGGAGACGGTCAGGGGGACGACGGCGACCGCGAGGGCAGCGCAGGTGAGGGCCGCGGCGGTGCGGCCCCGACGACGACGGAGCATGGCGCACAACCTAGGCGGTCACCGACGGGCGCGTCCGTTGAAGACATGGATCGTCGGCAAAGAATGGGCCGCTTCTCAGGGCGGACTCAGCCTAGACGCGCTCGAGCACCGTCCCGGTCGCCATGGCGCCACCGGCACACATGGAGAGCAGCGCCGTCGAGCCGTCGCGGCGCTCGAGCTCGTGCAGGGCAGTGGTGATCAGCCGGGTCCCGGTCGACCCCACCGGGTGGCCCAGGGCGATCGCCCCGCCGTTGACGTTGACCCGGTCCAGGTCCACGTGGTGCTGGCCGGCCCACGACAGGACCACCGAGGCGAAGGCCTCGTTGACCTCGAACAGGTCGAAGTCGTCGATGCCCATCCCGGTGCGGTCCAGGACCCGCTGGGTGGCCTCGATGGGCCCGTCGAGGTGGTAGTAGGGGTCCGAGCCGACCAGGCAGTGCGAGACGATCCGGGCACGCGGCGTCAGCCCCAGCGCCCGTGCCTTGTCCTCGTCCATGAGCAGCACGGCCGAGGCGCCGTCGCTGATCTGGGAGGACGTGCCAGCCGTGTGCAGGCCGTCGGGGAGCACCGGCCTCAGCGCGGCGAGTCCCTCCAGGGTCGTGTCCCGCAGGCCCTGGTCGGTGTCGACGACGCGCGTCTCGCCCGTCGGCGCACCCTCCTGGTCGAGCACAGGAGCGGTGACCGGCGCGATCTCACGCTTGAACCGGCCCTCGTCGACCGCCACCCGGGCCTTCTGCTGGGAGGCGAGGCCGAGCGCCTCGAGGTCGGCACGGGTGAGGCCCCGGTTGCGGGCGATCCGGTCCGCGGCCTCGAACTGGTTGGGCATGTCGATGGTCCAGTCGTCCGGCCGGGGGTCGCCGGTGCCGGCCGGCACGTTGGCGCCCAGCGGGATGCGGGACATCGACTCGACGCCGCACGCGATCCCGACGTCGATGGTGCCAGCCGCGATCATGTCGTGGACCAGGTGGGCGGACTGCTGGCCGGAGCCGCACTGGGCGTCGACGACGGTCGCCCCGGTGCGCTGGGCCAGCCCTGCGTGGAGCCACGCCCGGCGCACCATGCCGTTCGACTGCTCCCCGGCCTGGGTCACGCACCCACCGACCACCTGGTCGACGAGCTCGGAGTCGACGCCGGCGCGGCGCAGCACCTCGGCCTGCGCGAACCCGAGGAGGACGGCCGGGTGGACGCCCGCCAGCCAGCCCCGGCGGCGGCCGAGGGGAGTGCGGACGGCCTCGATGATGACGGGAGTGCCCATGGGACAAAACTAGAACACGTTCTCATCCGCAACAACCCTCGGGTTGAGGAGCCGAGGGACGAGGCGTCTCGAAACCTTCCCCGCCGTACCTCCGGTATGTATCCTGCGTCACTAGAACGTGTTCCAGACACCGCGTGCAAGGGAGCCACCGTGACCGCATCCGACGTCCTGCCCGAGGGCTTCGACTTCACCGACCCGGACCTGATCCAGGCGGGGATCCCGCACGAGGAGTTCCGGGCCGCGCGTCAGCACGCGCCCATCGTGTGGATCGAGCAGGACGCCGCGCTGCGCACCGGCTTCGCGCCGGAGTCGGGCAGCGGCTACTACGCCGTGACCCGCCACGCGGACGTCTCCACGATCTCCAAGGACAGCAAGAACTGGTCGACCTACGAGAACGGCGCGATCATCCGGTTCCCCGACGAGATGCTGCGCGAGCAGATCGAGCTGCAGCGGGTCATCCTGATCAACCAGGACCCGCCCGAGCACACGCTGACCCGGCAGATCATCTCCCGCGGCTTCACCCCGCGCTCGATCGCCGAGCTCGAGGACATGATGGTCCAGCGCGCCGCGACCATCGTGCAGGGCGCGGTCGAGCGCGGGACCGGCGACTTCGTCGAGGAGGTCGCGGCCGAGCTGCCGCTGCAGGCGATCGCCGACCTCATCGGCGTTCCGCAGGAGGACCGGCACAAGCTGTTCGACTGGTCCAACCAGATGCTCGCCGGGGAGGACCCCGACTACGCCGGCAACAACGACATCGCCGCGGCCGAGATCCTGGGCTACGCGATGATGATGGCCGCCGACCGGCAGGCCAACCCGCGTGACGACCTGATCACCAAGTTGATCAACGCGCACAAGGGCGAGCGCGGCCTCAACGACGACGAGTTCGGCTACTTCGTGATCCTGCTGGCCGTCGCGGGCAACGAGACGACCCGCAACGCGATCACCCACGGCATGAACGCGTTCCTCGACAACCCCGAGCAGTGGGAGATCTGGAAGCGGGACCGGCCGGCGACGATGGTCGACGAGGTGGTCCGGTGGGCGACGCCGGTCAACGTCTTCCAGCGCACCGCGCTCAACGACGTCGAGGTCGGCGGGGTCGAGTTCAAGAAGGGCCAGCGAGCGGCGCTGTTCTACGGCAGCGCGAACTTCGACGACGAGGTCTTCGAGGACCCCTTCACGTTCGACATCCTGCGCGACCCCAACCCGCAGCTCGGCTTCGGCGGCCACGGTGCGCACTACTGCCTCGGCGCGAACCTGGCCCGCCAGGAGATCCGGGTGCTCTTCGATGCCCTGGCCGACCACGCGCCCGACATCACGAAGCTGGAGGAGCCGACCCGGCTGCGGCACTCCTGGGTCAACGGCATCAAGAGGCTGCCGGTCAGCTACGTCGGCTGACGCAGGTCCGCGCCGGTCGACGCCGGTCGACGCCGGGCGGGGCTCAGTCCCGCGCGGTCAGGACCAGTGGACCGTCGATCGTGATCGCCACGGTGTGCTCCATGTGCGCGCCGCGGGAGCCGTCCGCGCTGCGCAGCGTCCAGCCGTCCTCGTCGGTGAAGATCTCGTCGGTCGTGTGCAGGAACCACGGCTCGATCGCGATCACGAGGCCCGGGCGCAGCTTCAGGCCGCGCCCGGCGCGACCGTCGTTGGGCACGTGCGGCTCGCCGTGCATGGTGCGGCCGACACCGTGGCCGCCGAACTGGAGGTTGATGCCGAGGCCGGCGGCCCGGGCGACCTCGCCGATGGCCGCGGAGATGTCGCCGAGGCGGTTGCCCGGCCGCGCCGCCTCGATCCCGGCGTCGAGGGCGCGGCCGGTGACCTCGATCAGGTGCAGGTCCTCCGGGCGGGGGGTGCCGACGACCACGCTGAGCGCCGAGTCGGCGACCCAGCCGTCCACGTTCGCGGCGAAGTCCACGCTCAGCAGGTCACCGTCCGCGAGCACGTAGTCGTGGGGGAGTCCGTGCAGCACCGCGTCGTTGACCGAGGTGCACAGCACCTTGCCGAACGGCGACGCCCCGAAGGAGGGGTGGTAGTCGATGTAGCAGGACTCCGCACCGCGGTCGCGGATCATCCGGTGGGCGAGCTCGTCGAGCTCGAGCAGGTTCACCCCCACGTCGGCCTTCGCGGCCAGTGCGGTGATGACGTCGGCGACGAAGCGGCCGGCCGGGCGCATCTGCTCGATCTGGGTGGGGGTGCGGAGCTCGATCACGAGAGCGACCCTATCTAGGGTGCTGGTGTGGACCTCGTTCTCGGCACCATGTACTTCGGCACACGCACCGACGAGGCGACGTCGTTCGCGCTGCTCGACCGGTTCGTCGCGGCGGGCGGCCGACTGCTCGACACCGCCAACTGCTACTCCTTCTGGTCCTCGCCGACCGGCCACGGTGGCCAGAGCGAGGCGGTCCTCGGCCGGTGGCTGGCCGCCAACCCCGGGCTCCGCGACGAGCTCGTCGTCGCGACCAAGGTCGGGGTCGAGCCCACCGACGACGGCGGCACCGAGGGTCTCTCGGCGGCGGTCATCGAGCGGGAGTGCGCGCGCAGCATGGAGCGGCTCGGCACCGACGTCATCGACCTCTACTGGGCGCACGGGGAGGACCGCGCGACCGACCTGGAGGAGACGGTGTCGGCGTTCGGCGCGCTGGTGTCCTCGGGCCGGGTGCGACGGCTCGGGGTGTCCAACCACCCCACCTGGCGGGTCGAGCGCGGCCGCGCCCTGGCCCAGGGGCTCGGGATCGAGCCCTGGACGGCGCTGCAGTTGACGACGTCGTACGTCGAGCCGCGGCCGGGCGCCCAGGTGCCGGGCAAGGACCACCGCTTCGGGTGGGTCACCGAGGAGACCAGGGACTACCTGGCAGAGCACCCGGAGCTGAACCTGTGGGTCTACAGCCCGCTGGTGCAGGGCAGCTTCGACCGTGCGGACCGGCCGTTCCCGGAGGCCTACGACCACCCCGGCACCACCGAGCGGCTGGCGGCGCTGCGCGCCGAGGCCGACGACCGGGACGTGCCGGCCTCGCAGCTGGTGCTGGCCTGGATGGTCGCGCAGGGGTGGCACCCCATCGTCGGCGTGAGCTCGCTGGAGCAGCTGGACTCGGCGCTCGCGTCGGCGTCCCTGGTCGCCGGGATCCGCTGACGGCGGATCCGCCCGGGGCGGATCGGCTGGAGCCGCGGCGGACCGGCGTCGACGCTGGAGCCATGACACCGACTCCCGGCCTCTCCGCGGCCGAACGACTGCTCCACCAGCGGATCATCGTCCTCGGACAGGAGGTCGACGACGAGATCGCCAACAAGATCTGCGCGGAGCTCCTGCTCCTCTCCGCCGAGGACCCCCACCGCGACATCAGCCTCTACATCAACTCGCCCGGCGGCTCGGTGAGCGCGGGCCTCGCGATCTACGACACCATGCGCCTGATCCCGAACGACGTCAGCACGCTCGCCCTGGGCCTGGCGGCCAGCATGGGCCAGTTCCTGCTCTCCGCCGGCACCCCCGGCAAGCGCTACGCGCTGCCGCACGCGCGCATCCTCATGCACCAGGGCTCCGCCGGAATCGGCGGCACCGCCGTCGACATCGAGATCCAGGCCGAGAACCTCGAGCACGTCAAGGAGGTCGTGCTGTCCCTGATCGCCGAGCACACGGGACAGCCCCGGGAGGTGGTGGAGCGCGACTCGCTGCGCGACCGCTGGTTCACCGCCGAGCAGGCCCGGGACTACGGCTTCGTCGACCAGGTGCTGACCGACGTCGCCGCCGTCACGCCGGCCCGGCCGGCCGTCACGTTCGGGGTGCGGGCGTGAGCACCTACACGATCCCGTCGGTGGTCGAGAAGACGGTGCGCGGGGAGCGCGCCGTCGACATCTACAGCCGGCTGCTGACCGACCGGATCGTCTACGTCGGCACCGAGATCGACGACGGCGTCGCGAACGTGGTCATCGCCCAGCTGCTGCACCTGGAGTCGGACAGCCCGGACACGCCGATCAACCTCTACCTGAACTCCCCAGGTGGCTCGGTCACCGCGATGCTCGCGATCTACGACACGATGCAGTTCGTCCGCTCGCCGGTCGGCACGACCTGCGTCGGCCAGGCGGCCTCGTCGGCGGCGGTGCTGCTGGCCAGCGGCGCACCCGGCAGCCGGACGGTGCTCCCGCATGCGCGGGTGGTGCTGCACCAGCCCTCGGGCGGCGGTCAGGGCACGCTGCCCGACCTCGCCCTGCAGGCCAAGGAGATCGTCCGGCTGCGCTCGGAGATGGAGCGGATCCTGTCGCTGCACACCGGCCGGTCGGTCGAGCAGGTCCGCGTCGACACCGACCGCGACCTGGTGCTGTCGGCCGACCAGGCCGTGGCCTACGGCCTGGTCGACGCCATCCTGGACAGCCGGAAGGGGCCACTCGGACCGCACGCGGGCTGACGTCCGGGATGAAAGGGGGCGCAGCTGCGGTTGGGGCCGACATGACCGACCTCGTCGACCGCACCGTCGCGGCCCTCCGCGCCGAGCACGACCTGCTCGTGACGCTGCTCCCGAACCTCGCCGACGACCAGCTGACGCTGCCCAGCGGCGCCGATGGCTGGACGGTCGCCCAGGTGCTGTCGCACCTGGGCAGCGCCGCCGAGATCCTCCGCAAGCCGATCGCCCGCGCCGTCGGGGAGGCGGTCGACGACGAGGACAACCAGGACGTGTGGGCCCGGTGGGACTCCTCGACGCCGGTGGACCAGGTCGCCGGCTTCGTCGAGCACGACCGGCGCTACCTGGAGACGGCCGAGTCGCTCACGCCGGAGCAGCGCGCCGCCACGACGGTGGACCTGGGCTTCCTGCCCGAGCCGGTGCCCGTGCAGGTCGCCCTCGCCATGCGTCTCAACGAGGTCGCCAACCACTCCTGGGACGTGCGCGTCGCGCTCGACCCGGGTGCCGAGGTCACCGAGCAGTCGGCGGGAGTCCTGATCGAGCTCTTCGCGGGTCCGATCGGGTTCCTGCTCGGGTTCTCGGGCAAGGCCGACGCCGTGGCGTCGCCGGTGCGACTGGCGGTGCCCGGCGGCGGTGTCGTCGTCGAGGACTCGGTCGGCGTGGTCACCTCGCTCGCCGACCCGACGGCGACGCTGCACGGGCCCGCCGGGTCGGTGGTCCGGCTGCTGAGCGGTCGCCTCAAGGCGCCGTACGACCAGGCCGTCACCGTGGAGGGGAACGTCGGCCTGGACGACCTGCGCGCGGTGTTCCCGGGCTACTGAGGGTCCTCAGGCGGCGAGGCAGACCGGGCCGGCGATCCGGGCGAGCCGCCTGGTCACGCGGCTGGTGAGGTCGACCAGGCGCAGGCCGAGGGCGCCGGCGACGGCGCCGAGGATCTCCGAGCTCGGCTCCTTCAGGCCACGCTCCACCTCGGAGAGGTACTGCGTCGAGACACCGGCCCGCCCGGCCACGTCGGCCAGCGTGCGCTCGGCCGCGCGACGCTCCTCGCGCAGCTCGCGCCCCACCGCCTCGCGCCACAGCGGCTCTGCTGCCTGGTGGGGCTCCGGCGCCGGCCGGGACTCCGGTCGGGACGGGAAGGCCAGGACGTCACCCATGGCGCGACGATAGGTCGCCGTCGGCCCGGCGTCGACGACGGTTCGCTCAGGGCGAACGCGTCGACCGGGTGAACCCGCAGCCGCCCGATCCCAGGTGGGGCCGGCCTCAGTCGCGCAGCCACTCGCCGAGGTCGGCCTCGCGGAGCAGGATGCGGGCCTCGGCGGCGCGGTCGTCGGGGACCAGCACCCGCATCTGGATGAAGCGGGAGGAGCCCTCCATCACGCTCGAGTGCCGATCGGCGACGTGCACCGGGATCTCCTCGCCGTGGAGCAGTGCCTCGACCACGGCGACCAGGGCGATGTCGTTGGTGCGGATCAGCTCGGCCACCCGGCCAGCCTAGGCACGCGCCGCTAGTTGGAGGGCTTCTCCGACCCGACCACCCACATCGCGAAGAACTGCGACCCGCCGCCGTAGGCGTGGCCCAGGGCCCGGCGGACGCCGTCGACCTGGTGCTCACCGGCCGCGCCGCGCACCTGCAGCGCCGCCTCGCCGAACCGCAGCATCCCCGAGGCGCCGATCGGGTTGGACGAGAGCACGCCGCCCGAGCAGTTGACCGGCATCCTCCCGTCCATGGCGGTGGCGCCCGACTCGCTCAGTCGCCAGCCGCCGCCGTTCTCCTCGGCGAATCCGAGCGACTCCAGCCACATCGGCTCGAACCAGGAGAACGGCACGTAGATCTCGGCCGCGTCGATCTCCTCGATCGGGTTGGTGATGCCGGCCTGCTTCCACAGCGCCGCCGCCGCGTCGCGGGACGCCTGCGGGTTGACCTGGTCACGCTCGGCCGCGGTGGTCGCCTCCGAGCGCATCACGGTGCCGTGGATCCACGCCGGGTTCGGCGAGGCCGTCGCGGTGTCCTCGTCGACGATGACCAGCGCGCAGGCGCCGTCCGACGACGGGCAGGTCTCGTCGTAGCGGATCGGGTCCCAGAGCATCTGCGAGGCGAGCACCGACTCGACCGTCGTGTCCGGGTTCTTCAGGTGCGCGTAGGGGTTCTTGAGCGCGTTCTGCCGATCCTTGGCGGCCACGATCGCGCCGACGTGGGTCGGTGCGTTCGAGCGCCGGATGTAGGACCGCACGTGCGGGGCGAAGTAGCCCCCGGCGCCCGCGTGCACCGGCATGTTGAACGGAAGCGGCACCGAGAGCGCCCACATCGCGTTGGACTCGGACTGCTTCTCGTAGGCGACGGTCAGCACCTTGCGGTGCACGCCGGCCTGCACCAGCGACGACGCGACGATCGCCGTGGACCCGCCGACCGATCCGGCGGTGTGCACCCGCAGCAGCGGCTTGCCGGCGGCGCCCAGTGCCTCGGCGAGGAAGAGCTCGGGCATCATCACGCCCTCGAAGAGGTCGGGTGCCTTGCCGACGACGATCGCGTCGATCTCGTCGAGGGTCATCCCCGCGTCCGCGAGGGCCCGGTCGATCGCCTCGCGGCACAACCCGGCCATCGAGACGTCCTCGCGCTTGGCGCGGTGGTGCGTCTGGCCGATCCCGACCACGGCTGCCGGCTGCTTGGCCATCAGTTGCTCGCCCCTTCGGGAGTGGCGTCCAGGACGCACAGGAGGTTCTGCTGCAGGGCCGGACCGGACGTCGCGTGGGCGACGGCCTTCGTCACGTCGCCGGACCAGATCCGGGACGCCGCCTCGCCGACGCGGATGCCGCCGCCGGAGAACATCGGGTTGCTGGTCAGCGCCCCGCCGGACGGGTTGATGCGGACGTCGTCGGCCAGGCCGAGCTCGCGGCGCAGGATCAGCTCCTGGTGGCTGAAGGGGGCATGGAGCTCGGCGAGCTCGACGCCGTCGAGGTCGACGGCGGCCGCAGCGCGCGCCGCGGAGGGTGAGCGGGTCAGGTCGCGCGTGCCCATGCTGATCGGGTCGATGTGGTGCGCGAGCCCGGAGATCCAGGCCGGCCGGTCCCGCACCTCGCGGGCCCTGTCTCCCGCCGCGAGGACGAGCGCCGCCGCCCCGTCGGTCACGGGGGAGCAGTCGTGCTTGCGCAGCGGGTCGGCGTACAGAGGTCGGGCGAGCAGCTCCTCCACCGACGAGCCCCCCTTGCGGATCGAGTACTCGTTCTTCTCCGCGTCCGTGAGCGACCGGTTGGCCACCTCCGCCATCGCCCGCTCGTCCCAGGTCCCGGCGTCGATCCCGGCCCGGGCCTGCAGGCCCGCCAGGGAGACGGTGTCCACCCACAGCGGCGTCATCGTGTACGGCTCGAGCTGCAGGGCGAGCGTCCGGCGCAGCACTCCGGCCGAGCTCTTGCCGAAGGCGTAGACCAGCGCGGTGTCGACCTCGCCGGTCTGGATCTTGATCCAGGCCTCGTACATCGCCCACGCGAGGTCCATCTCCACGTGGGACTCGTTCACCGGTGGCATGACGCCGATCGCGTCGACCGCCGAGACGAAGGAGAACGACCGGCCCGCCAGGTAGTCGGACGAACCGGAGCACCAGAACCCCACGTCGTGGCGGGTCCAGCCGGTCTGCTCGTAGCACTCGGCGAACAGCGGGACGAGCAGCTCGACACAGGTCGGCGACCCGTCGAACTCCTCCATCTGTCGCTGGGCGAACCCGACGACGGCAACGTCTCTCATGGACTGGCTCTCCTGGCTCAGAGGTGCTGCTTGTAGGTGTCGTAGTCGGCGTCGGGGTCGCCGGTCGGCTCGAAGTGGTCGATGTTCTCCAGCGAGTAGGTCCACTCCTCGCGGGGCTTCCACACCGCCCTCACCCGCATCCCCATCCGCACCTCGTCGGCAGGAACGCCCAGGATGAGGTGCAGCACGGCGATGTCGGCGCCGTCGAGCAGGACGTACGCGGAGACGTACGGCGGGGTGATCTTCTGACCGAGGAACGGCACGTTCACGATGCAGAACGTCGTGATGGTGCCCGTCTGCGAGACCTCGACCTCCTCCGCGGTCGGGGTGCCGTCGGCCGGGCAGGCGCTGCGCGGCGGGACGTAGACCTTCTGGCAGGTGGGGCAGCGCTGACCGACGATCCGGCCCTCGTTGAGGCCTCGGTAGAACGCGCTCTCCTCGGGGGAGGCGGCGTACAGGTAGTCCAGGGAGACCGGCACGACGACTCCCGTGACCGGCTCGCCGGTGGTCGAGCTTGTCGAGACCCCGGAGCCATCCGCGCTCGCCATCTCGAAGCACGCGATGTCGGTGATCGCGCCGACCCGCTCGGACGCCCAGCGCACCTGCACCCGCATCCCGGTGCTGACCTCGTCCGGCGACGACACGTCGAGCGCGTGCAGGAACGGCGCGTCGGCGCCGTCCAGCGTCACCAGCGCGAACGCGAACGGCCGGTCGAAGGGCTGGCCCTTGACGGGCTCGGGCACCCAGGTCCACGAGGTCACCGTCCCGGTCGAGCCGACGTCGACGAGGTCGGTCAGCGCCTCGTGGGTGACCGGGTCGAACTCGGGCGGCGGGACGACGACCCGGCCGTCCGAGGTCCGGCCGCCGACGACCCGTCCGTCGCGCAGCCCGGTGAGGAAGGCGCCGAGGACCGGTCCCGTCGAGCGGGTGTAGTCGAACGCTACGGTGACCGGTGCTGACAGTGTTCGTGTCATGGTCCGAAAGTAGAACACGTTCTAGGATCGGGCAACAGACCCGACGGCCACCGGACAAGGAGAGCAACATGAAGCTGGGACTGCAGCTCGGCTACTGGGGAGCGCAGCCCCCGCAGGGGGTCGGCGAGCTCGTGGCGGCGGCCGAGGAGGCCGGCTTCGACGCCGTCTTCACCGCCGAGGCATGGGGGAGCGACGCCTTCACCCCGCTCGCGTGGTGGGGCCGCGAGACCTCCCGGTTGCGGCTGGGGACCTCGATCGTGCAGATGTCGGGGCGCACCCCGACCTCGATCGCCATGCACGTGATGACCCTCGACCACCTCTCGGGCGGCCGCGTCGTGCTCGGCATGGGCGTGAGCGGGCCCCAGGTCGTGGAGGGCTGGTACGGGCAGCCGTTCGGCCGGCCGCTGGCCCGCACCCGCGAGGTCGTCGACATCATCCGCAAGGTCCTCGCCCGCGAGGCGCCGGTCACCAACGACGGTCCGCACTACCCCCTGCCCTACCACGGTGAGGGGTCGGTCGGGCTCGGGAAGCCGCTCAAGCCGATCGTGCACCCGCTGCGTGCTGACGTGCCGATCTGGCTGGGGGCGGAGGGGCCCAAGAACGTCGCCCAGACCGCCGAGATCGCCGACGGCTGGATCCCGATCTTCTACACCCCGAGGTCGGCCGGCATGTACCAGCCGTGGCTCGACGAGGGCTTCGCCCGTCCCGGCGCGCGGCGCACGCGTGCGGACTTCGAGATCGCCGCGACCTGCCACCTGCAGGTCGTGAGCGGACCCGAGGAGAAGGCAGCGGTCCTGGACGCGATGCGCCCCTTCGTGTCGCTCTACATGGGCGGGATGGGCGCCAAGGAGGCGAACTTCCACAACCAGGTGTTCGTCCGGATGGGCTACGAGGACCTCGCTGCCGAGGTGCAGAAGCTCTACCTGGGGGGCGAGAAGGACCGGGCCACGGCCCTGATCCCCGACGAGCTGGTCGACGACATGCACATCATCGGCACGGCCGGCGAGGTCAAGGAGAGGGTCGCCCAGTGGGAGGAGACCGGTGTGACCACGCTGCTGCTCAGCTGCCGGTCCGCCGGCGAGGTCAGGGCGGTGGCCGAGCTGCTCGCGTGAGCGGCGCCACAGGCGCGTCGGTTTGCGGCGGGAGGGCGTGATCGGCCACCCTCGATGACGTCTCGCGCACGCGGGACGGCCATCCGAGCGCCGAGTCCTGCCCGGGCGGGTGGCCCCACGACGTACGTTCCGGGCAGGAGCGGGGGACCCACAGGTTCCACGGGCCGCACAGGCCCTCGGGGTGAAGCCATCCGTCGACAGCGGCGGTGGCCGGGCAGCTCCAGCCCGAACCCGACAGCTCACCTCGCAGGCGCCCCGGAGGACCTCACCATGCGCATGCGCACCCTCGCGTCCGCGGCCGCCCTCGCTGCCGCCACCCTCGCGCCCGTCGTGGTGCTCGACGCCCCGGCCGGCGCCGCGACCACGCGGACCTGGAACCGGATCGCCCAGTGCGAGTCCGGCGGGAACTGGCACATCAACACCGGCAACGGCTACTACGGCGGTCTCCAGATCAGCGGGAGCACCTGGCGCGGGTACGGCGGCGGCCGGTTCGCCTCGCTCCCGAGCAAGGCGTCCAAGCGCCAGCAGATCAAGGTCGCCGAGCGGATCCGCCGCGGGCAGGGCTGGGGCGCCTGGCCGACCTGCTCGGCCCGCGCCGGCGTGCGCTGACCTCCTGACGAACGTCGCCGGAGGGCTGGCCCTGGGCTAGAACACGTTCTAGTCTCAGGGCCATGACGCACGCCGACACCCACGACCTGCGCCTCGGGACCCACAACGGCCATCTCATGGTCGCCGCGCTCAAGCGGCACCGCGACGAGCCGGTGATGCACCTCGGCGACACCACGATCACCGGCGGCCAGGCCGCCGAGCGGATGAGCCAGTACGTCCAGGCCTTCGAGGCGCTCGGCGCCGGGCGCGGGACGGCGGGAGCCCTGCTGGCGCTCAACCGCCCCGAGGTGCTCTTCATCCTCGGTGCGGGGCAGACCCAGGGCCTGCGGCGCACGTCGCTGCACCCGCTGGGCTCGCTGGACGACCACGCCTACGTGATCAACGACGCCGAGATCACCAGCATCACCATCGACCCGGTGCCGATGTTCGTCGAGCGCGTGCTCGGGCTGCTCGAGCGCTGCCCGCGCCTGGAGAAGGTGCTCACGATCGGCCCCGTGCCCGACGAGCTCGCCCACGTCGGGCAGGACCTGGTCGCGACCGCCGCGTCGTTCGAGCCGGTGCCGCTGGAGGCGGTGACCCTCGACCCCGACCACGTCGTGTCGATCACCTACACCGGGGGCACGACGGGCAAGCCCAAGGGCGTCATCGGGCTGTCGCGCCAGATGAACACCATGACCCAGATCCAGATGGCGGAGTGGGAGTGGCCGGAGGCGCCGCGGTTCCTCATGTGCACCCCGCTGTCGCACGCCGGTGCCGCGTTCTTCGTGCCGACGGTGCTCAAGGGCGGCTGCCTCTACGTCCTGGCCAAGTTCGACCCGGCCGAGGTGCTGCGGACCATCGAGGAGCAGCGGATCACCGCGACCATGCTGGTCCCGTCGATGCTCTACGCCCTGATGGACCACCCCGACTCGCACACCCGCGACCTGTCGTCGCTGGAGACCGTCTACTACGGCGCCTCCGCGATCAACCCGGTCCGGTTGAAGGAGGCGATCGAGCGGTTCGGCCCGATCTTCGCCCAGTACTACGGTCAGTCCGAGGCGCCGATGACGATCAGCTACATGTCTCGCGCCGACCACGCCGCGGCCGTGGCCGAGGGCGGGGACGTCGGCCGGCTCGCGTCCTGCGGACGGCCGTCGGCGTTCCTGCGGACCGCGCTCCTCGGGGAGGACGGTCGGCCGGTGCCGGTCGGGGAGCCCGGGGAGATCTGCGTGGCCGGACCGCTCCTGGCGGGCGGCTACTGGAAGCTGCCCGACGAGACGGCCGAGACCTTCCGCGACGGCTGGATGCACACCGGGGACGTCGCGCGGGAGGACGACCACGGCTTCTGGTACATCGTCGACCGCACCAAGGACATGATCGTCACGGGCGGGTTCAACGTCTTCCCCCGCGAGGTCGAGGACGTCGTCGCGACGCACCCCTCGGTCGCGCAGGTGGGGGTGATCGGCACGCCGCACGAGAAGTTCGGCGAGGCGGTGACCGCGATCGTGGTGCTGCGGCCGGACGCACCGGCCGACGAGGAGTCGATCGCCCGGATGACCGCCGAGATCCAGGAGATGGTGAAGGAGCGGAAGGGGTCGGTGCAGTCGCCCAAGCAGGTCATCGTCACCGACGCGCTGCCGCTGACCGGTCTCGGCAAGCCGGACAAGAAGGCGCTGCGCGCGCGGTTCTGGACGGGCGACCGGGCGGTCGGCTGAGCGGGTCCGCGCTAGCCGGACGGCTCGGCGGCCGCGACCGGCGCGGGCACCGGGTCCTCGGCGGCCGCCACGCGGCGAGCGGCGCGGTAGCGGCGCACGGCGGTGTCGACCGCGAGGCCGACGAGCAGCAGCACCACGGCGACCGCACCGTCGAGCCACCAGTGGTTGGCGGTGGCGGCGACGACGAGCGTGGTGAGGATGACGTGGGGGAGGAAGACCCACCGCCAGATACTCGTGCTCGCCGCGACGATGCCGAGCGAGACGACGGCGGCCCAGCCGACGTGGATCGAGGGCATCGCGGCGAACTGGTCGGACACGCCGCGCTGGACGTCGGGGCCGTAGACCGAGATCCCGTAGTGCTGGGCGAGGTCCTCGTAGCCCAGGTCGGGGAAGAACCGTGGGGGAGCCACGCGCACGAACCGGATCGCCAGGCACCCGGCGGTGCAGACGACCAGGCCGTTGCGCCAGTGGGGGTACTTGTCCCGGTGCCGGAAGAACATCCAAGCGAGGAAGACCAGCAGGGCCGGGACGTGGACGGTGGCGTAGTACCAACTGGTCGCCGACGCCAGCCAGTCGCGGCTGAGCACGAACTGCTGCACCGAGAGCTCGCTGGGCAGGTGCATCGCCTGCTCGAGCGACGCGATGTCGCGTCCTCGGCCCATCGCGCCGGTCGTGGTCGCCAATGGCAGCATCCGGGCCAGCCGCCACACGGCGTACAGCGAGGCGACGAAGGCGAACTCGAGGGCGAACGGCTCGAGGTGGGACTGCTGGTGGGGGAGCCGGGCCGGGCGCACGGTTCGCAGCCCCAGCCACACCAGGATGCTGATCAGTGCGGCCACGGCGGCTTGGTCCCAGGTCGGCCACGGCATCACCGACGAGTCTGCCAGGTGGGTCGCCCCGCGGTGCGCCGAACCCGCTCAGCGGCCCTTGAACTGCGGGGCGCGCTTCTCGGCGAACGCGCGCGGGCCCTCCTTGGCGTCCTCGGAGGCGAACACGGCCATGCCCACCCGTGCGTCGTCGGCCCAGCAGTCGTCCTCGTGGCGGCCCTCGGAGTCCCGCACGGTCCGCAGGATCGCCTGGACGGCCAGCGGCCCGTTGGCGCAGATCAGGTCGGCGATCTCGTGCGCCTTGGTCAGCGCCTCGCCGTCGGGCACGACGTGGCCGATGAGCCCGATCTCCTTGGCCTCGGGGGCCTTGACCTGGCGGCCGGTGAGCAGCATCTCCACGGCGACGGTGTAGGGGATCTGGCGGGGGAGCCGCACCGCCGAGCCGCCCATCGGGTAGAGGCTCCACCGGGCCTCCGCGACGCCGAAGCGCGCCGACTCGCCCGCGATCCTGATGTCGGTGCCCTGCAGGATCTCGGTGCCGCCGGCGATGGCCGGGCCCTCGACGGCGGCGATCAGCGGCTTGGTGAGACGGAACCCCTTGAGCAGTCCCTTGAGCACCGACGGGTCGAACCCGGCCTTGAAGCTGTCGTCGGGGGAGCGCTTGGTCGCGGCCTTGAGGTCCATGCCGGCGCAGAAGTAGCCGCCCGCGCCGGTGAGGATGCAGACCCGGATCTCGTCGTCGGAGTTCACCCGGTCCCAGGCGTCCTCCATGATCGCGAGCATCTCGCCGGACAGGGCGTTGCGGGACTCGGGTCGGTTCATCGTGACGACGAGCTTGTGCCCGTCCTGCTCCACGAGGCAGTGCGGCTCGTGGGGCGGTTGCTCGGGCGGGGCGTCGGTCATGGGTCGGGATGCTAGCCAAGAACGAGAACGTGTTCTAGTCTCGCGCCGTGGCTCACAACATCGCTGACCTCTTCGAGCACGCCGTCGATGCCGCTCCCGACAACCTGGCGGTCAAGGTCGGGGACCGCGTCGTGACGTACGCCGAGCTGGAGGCCGACGCCAACCGGCTGGCGCACTACCTGCAGTCCCAGGGCGTGGGCCCCGGCGACCACGTCGCGATCTATGCCAAGAACAGCATCGAGCACGTCGTCGCGACGCTCGCGATCGTCAAGATCCGCGCCACCACGATCAACGTGAACTACCGCTACGTCGAGAGCGAGCTCGACTACATCTTCGAGAACGCCGACGTGGTGGCGCTGATCCACGAGCGTTCCTACGCGCCGCTCGTGGCGGCCTGCTGGCCCAAGCACGCCCAGCTGCGGGTCGCGGTCGTCGTCGACGACGCGCTCGACCCCGCCGACGAGTCGGACTACTCCTCCTACGGCGGTGTGCACTACGACGACGCGATCGCCGGCCAGAGCCCGGAGCGCGACTTCGGCGAGCGCAGCCCCGACGACATCCACATCATCTACACCGGCGGCACCACCGGCTTCCCCAAGGGCGTCATGTGGCGCCACGAGGACTTCTGGCGGGTGCTCGGCGGCGGGATCGACTTCTACACCGGCGAGCCGCTGGAGGAGTACACCCAGTCCAGCCAGGCCAACGACCCCCGCATGGTCACCTTCCCGCTCAGCCCCCTCATGCACGGCGGCGCGCAGGCCGGGCTGCTCATGCACCTGTTCGCCGGCCACCTGACCATCCTCGAGCCGAAGTTCGACCCGGTCCGCACCTGGGAGATCATCGAGCGCGAGAAGGTGCAGCTGATCTTCATGACCGGCGACGCGATGGCCCGCCCGCTCATCGATGCCTACGAGGAGAAGGCCGCGACCGGCACGCCGTACGACGGCTCCAGCCTGTTCGCCATCTCCAGCAGCGCGGCCATCTTCAGCCCGCCGGTGAAGGCGCGCTGGATGGCAGCGTTCCCGAACGCGGTGTTCACCGACTCGGTCGGGTCCACCGAGACCGGGTTCGGCGGCATGGGCATGCAGGACCCCAACAACATCTCGACCGACGGACCGGTCGTGGGGCTCGGCCCCGGCAGCGTGGTCCTCGACGAGGACAACAAGATCCTGGACATGGAGACCAACGTCGGCCGCACCGGGCGGCTGGCCCGGGGTGGCTCGGTGCCGGTCGGCTACTACAAGGACCCGGCCAAGTCGGCCGCGACGTTCATCGAGATCGACGGGGCCCGCTACTCCGTGCCGGGGGACTTCGCCCGCATCGAGGAGGGCAACCGGGTCACGCTGCTGGGGCGCGGGTCGAACTGCGTCAACACCGGCGGCGAGAAGGTCTACCCCGAGGAGGTCGAGATGGCGATCAAGCACCACGACGCCGTCTACGACGTCCTCGTGGTCGGCGTCCCCGACGAGAAGTACGGGCAGGCGGTCGCGGCCGTCGTCGAGCTGCGCGAGGGCCAGACGCTGGAGCTGGAGGAGCTGCGCACGTTCCTGCGCTCCCACCTGTCCGGCTACAAGCTGCCGCGCTCGCTCACGATCGTCGACCGGGTCCCGCGCAACGCCACCGGCAAGGCGCAGTACCCCGCGGCCAAGGAGATCGCCATGGCCGGGTTCGCCGCCAAGGCGCCGACCGTCGACCCCACCTCCGTCTGACGCACCGCCACCAGCCAGCCACACCAGTCCCGGGAAGCAGAGGCCATCGCATGCGCACCCCCATCTGCGACGAGTTCGGGATCGAGCTCCCGATCTTCGCGTTCACCCCGTCCCAGCACGTCGCCGCCGCGGTGTCCCGGGCAGGGGGCCTCGGGGTGCTCGGCTGCGTGCGCTTCAACGACCCCGACGAGCTCGAGGAGACCCTGGCCTGGCTCGACGACAACACCGACGGCAAGCCGTACGGCGTCGACATCGTCATGCCGATGAAGATGCCGACCGAGGGCACGTCGGTGGACCTGAGGTCACTGATCCCGCAGGAGAACATCGACTTCGTCGAGCGCACGCTGCAGAAGCTGGGGGTGCCGCCGCTGCCCGAGGGCGAGGGGCGTGAGGGGGTGCTCGGGTGGCTGCACTCGGTCGCCCGCTCGCACCTCGACGTGGCGCTCAAGCACCGGCCGGTGCTCATCGTGAACGCGCTGGGCTCGCCGCCGGTCGACGTCATCGAGACCTGCCACGCGGCGGGCATCAAGGTCGCCGCCCTGGCCGGCACCGCGGGACACGCGCAGCGCCACGTGGAGAACGGGGTCGACATCATCGTGGCCCAGGGCTACGAGGCCGGCGGTCACACCGGTGAGATCGCGAGCATGGTCCTGCAGCCCGACGTCGTCGACGCCGTGGGACCGGACGTCCCGGTGCTGGGCGCCGGCGGCATCGGCTCGGGCCGCCAGATCGCCGCGTCGCTGGCGCTCGGCGCCCAGGGGGTGTGGACCGGATCGATCTGGCTCGGCACCGAGGAGTACCAGAACCTCCAGTCGAACGCGGGCTGGACCGAGGCGTTCACGCGGGCGACCTCCTCGGACACGGTGCGCACCCGCATCTACACCGGCAAGCCGGCGCGCCTGCTCAAGACGAGGTGGACCGAGGCCTGGGCGGAGGAAGGCGCGCCCTCGCCACTGCCGATGCCGCTGCAGAACCTGCTGGTGGCCGACGCTCACAACCGGATCAACGCCTCCGGCGACCCCGACGTCATCTCGATGCCGGTCGGCCAGATCGTGGGCCGGATGAACCAGGTGCGTCCCGTCGCCGACGTGGTCGCCTCGCTGGTCGAGGAGTTCGAGGCGGCCGTGGCGCGCCTGGACGGGATCGTCTGACCCACAGGGCGCAAGAGGGAGTTCCTCCAGACTTGCGCAAGGCGGCGGTTCGGCCTCGTCCGCGCCCCCCTCGTGTGCCAGCCTGGAGACAGGGAGAAGGGGGCTTCTCCCGGCACGACGAAGCTTCTGGGGGGAACTTCGATGCGTGAGATCCTGCACGCCGTGGCGATGGTGCTGGTGCTCGCCGTCGCCGGTCTGTGCCTGCTCGTGCAGGTCAGCGACGTCAACCGGGCACTGGACCGGATCAGCCACGACGACCGGGCGGTCGTCCAGCAGGTGAGCAGCGACACCGGCGGCGCTCCGCACGCGCCGCACGGCACCCGGACCACGCAGCACGCCGGTCGCTGACCGGGACGGCTTGCGAGCCGACGTACGGTCGGGCGCATGAGCGACGCACCGACCGTGGCCCTGCTCGGGACCGGCACGATGGGCGCCGGCATGGCGCGCAACATCGCCGCCGCCGGGCTCCCGCTCCGGGTCTGGAACCGCACCCCCGACAAGGCCGCACCGCTCGCTGACGTGGCGACCGTCGCCGACGCCGCCGCGGACGCCGTGGCAGGCGCCGGGATCGTGGTCACCATGCTGTTCGACGCCGACTCCGTGGCCGAGACGATGGCGGCCGTCCGCGACTCGCTCACCGACGGCGTCGTCTGGGTACAGAGCACGACGGTCGGCGTCGACGGCGCCGACCGGCTCGGACGCCTCGCGGCCGAGCTCGGTCTCGTGTACGTCGACGCGCCCGTGCTCGGCACCAGGAAGCCGGCCGAGGACGGGGCGCTCCTCGTGCTCGCCTCCGGGCCCGACGACGCGCGGGACGCGGTCGCCGGCGTCTTCGACGCGATCGGCTCCCGGACCGTGTGGCTGGGGCCGGCCGGCGCCGGGTCCCGGCTCAAGCTCGCCGCGAACGCCTGGGTGTTCACGGTCGTCGAGGGCGTCGCCGAGTCACTGGCGCTGGCGCGCGACCTCGGGATCGACCCACGCCTCTTCCTCGACGTCGTCCGCGGCGGTGCGCTCGACGCGCCGTACGTCCAGCTCAAGGGCACCGCGATGCTCGACGACGAGCTCCCGGCCGCGTTCGCGCTCGCCACCGCGCTCAAGGACGTCGACCTGATCCTGGCCGCGGCCGAGGGCGCCGGGGTCGACCTGGCCCTGATGCCCGGCATCCGCGCCCACTTCGCCCGCGCCGTCGACGACGGGCACGGCGACCTGGACATGGCAGCCACCTACCGCTCGCACTGACTGGCACACTGTCGCGGGTCCACGAGCTGACAGGAGGCCAGGTGCCGCGGATCGACGCACCGACGGTCGCCGAGCACCGTGCCCGCCAGCGCCGGTCCCTGCTGGACGCGGCCCGCGCGCTGCTCGCGGAGACCGGTTCCGCTCCGTCGATGGCGGCGGTGGGGCGCCGCGCCGGTCTGGCACGCACCAGCGTGTACCAGTACTTCGACTCGCCCGAGGCGCTCCTCGAGGTGGTCGTCGGTGACGTCCTCCCCGACTGGGCTGCCCAGGTGCGGGCTCGCGTCGAGGCGGCCGAGGAGCCCGCGGAGCGGGTCTGGGCCTACGTCGAAGCCAACCTGGCGCTCTTCGCCGGCTCCGAGCAGGCGGTCGCGCAGGCACTGGTCCGGGTGGTGGACCCCCAGGTCCTGCGGGGACCGATGCAGGAGTTCCACGTCCGTCTCCAGGGCCCGCTGCGAGAGGCGCTGGCCGACCTGGGTGAACCCGACCCCGGCGCGGTGGCCGACCTGGTCGACGCCATGGTCGTGCACGCCTCCCGCGCGACCGGGGCCGACCACGTGGAGGGCCCGGGTGGCGCCGGCGACCCGGAGCGGGCGTCGGCGCTGCTGCGCCGCCTGCTGGGCGGCTACCTGGGCGACCCGCCGGGCCGGCAGGGGGACCGCGACGTCAGCGACGCAGGTCGGGGTGGGCGCGGCCGGCGACGAGCGGGAGGTCCAGGTAGGTCTTGATCCCCGGGTCGGCGGCGACGACGTAGGGGATCGAGTTGACGCAGTGGACGGCGGTGGCGACCACGCCGGGGTTGCGCGCCAGGCCGGCCTCGACGGACTCGGGCTGCCAGCCCTTGATCGTGACGAAGCAGTCCGGGTCACCCTGCACCTCGACCTCGAACCGCTCACCCTCCGGGCCGAAGGTCCACGGCGGGTCGAGGTGCTCCTCGCCCATCAGCCAGTTGACCGCGATCCGGACCACGCAGGCGTCGCCGACGTAGGCCTCCCAGACGAACCGCTGGGCCGCGACGTGGCCGGGCTCGATGACGCCGATGGGCGTGTCGATGGGCGCCGTCGCGACCGCGACCTCCTGCGAGGTGCGGATCTCGGGGTCGGCCGCGAAGCCGAGTGTGTCGACGCACATCCGGGCGGACTGGATGAACCCGCCGGAGAGCAGGCCCAGCATCGGGCCGCCCATCGCGTCCTCGGGCAGGCCGCCGAACATCATGATGTGGCGCACCACGTCGGGGGCATCGTAGGTGCGGATGTCGGAGAACTCCTCACCGCGCACGAACGTCACGGCCGAGGAGAGCGCGGAGAACATCAGCGGGTGCAGCTCGGTGATGCCGCCGGGGTTGATCCCCGTGCCGTGCAGGGTGGTGCCGCCCTCGAGGCAGGCAGCGGCGAGTGGCGCGCCGTCACGTTCGGTCGGGTAGAACCAGCCGACCGGCGTGACGACGTTCTTGCCCGAGCGCAGGAGCGCGGCCACCTCGTCCCGGTCGGGGATCAGCGGTGCGTAGACCACCGCGTCGGCCTCGAGCGCCACGATGTCCTCGACGCTCTGGGTCGCACGGACGCCGAGCGGTCCGGTGCCGATGATCTCGCCGACGTCCAGACCGTCCTTGGTCGCGGAGTGGACCCAGCAGCCCACCAGCTCGAGCTCGGGGTGCTGGAGCACCGCCTCGATCGCGGCCCTGCCGACCCCGCCGGTCGCCCACTGGATGACGCGCACGGGCGTCACTGTCCCAGGTAGAACGTGTTCTCGTCCAGGGTGGCCGGTCAGCGCGAGGCCATCACGCCGACCGGCTCGGGGGAGAAGCCCGGGAACACGGTGGCCGTCGATGCGTCGAACCTGCTGGTCACGACCTCCGAGAGCACGCTGCGGTAGTCGGTGGTGACCAGGAGGTCGGCGTCGTCGTCGTCGCTGAGGCCGGCCCAGCTCCCGTAGTAGCGCCCGCCGCGGACGCCGGCGCCGGCGAGCAGCATCACGTTGCCGTAGCCGTGGTCGAGCCCACCGCTGCCGTTCTCGACCACGCGCCGGCCGAACTCGCTGATGGTCACCAGGGTCACCTTCGACGCCTGGCTGCCGAGGTCACCGAAGAACGCCGCCAGCGACGTGGCCAGGTCACCGGCGTTGTCGTGCAGCCGGCCGTGGTCGACGCGGCCGAGGTCGGAGTGCATGTCCCAGTCGCCCTGGTCGACGGTGATCACCTCGACCCCGACGTCGCCGCGGATCACGCGTGCGACCTCCGAGAGCGCCCGGCCGAGGTCGGTGTCCGGATAGGCGTCGCGGTGGTCGGAGGTCGCGCGCGCCGGGGCGAAGTCGTCGATCGCGTCGAACAGCGACCGCATCGCGTCGCCCAGGGGGCCGCGGTCGCCGTCCCACAGGGTGTGCAGCGACGTGCGCCGTCGCTGCGTGGTGCTCGCGTCGTCGTCGCCGGAGATCTGGAGGGAGTCGACCCCCCAGGCCGAGATGACCTCCTGCGGACCGAAGAGGGACGTCGGGACCACACCACCGCCGACGTTGAAGCCCTGGAGCGGCGACCTGCTGGCGTCGGTGCCGATGAGGCGGTTGAGCCAGCCGGTGCGCACGGTCGATCCCGGGTCGGCGTCCTCGACCTCCTCCATCGCCGAGAAGTGGGACCGATTCGGCGTGGGCAGCCCGGTCGCGTGGACGGCAGCGAGCCGACCGGCCTGCCACAGGGGCACCAGCGGTGCGAGCTGGGGATGCAGGCCGAACATCTCGTCGGCGACCAGGAGCCGCTCGGCCGGGACGGCGATGGTCGGGCGGGCGGAGTAGTAGACCGGGTCCCCGTGGGGGACCACCAGGGACAGCCCGTCGCAGGCCCCCCGCAGGGACAGCACGACCAGCACGGCAGGGGCCGGCGTCGGGGAGGCGGCCGAGGTCGTGACCGCCGCGGTGCCGATCAGGGTGGTCGCCCCGGCCAGGGCGGCGGCACCACCGAGCAGGGTCCGGCGGGAGATCCGCAGCATCTCGTCACAGCAGGGCGTCGGGGTGGTGGGAGTCATGGGTCGGTCCACGGGTCAGCGGGTCAGGAAGGCGGGGGAGTCGAGGCAGGTGGACAGGACGCGGAACATGTCCCAGCGCACCACGGGGTGGTCGCTGGTGATCCGCTCGCGCGGCCCGGCGCCGGTGGCCTGGCAGCAGGCGCGCAGCAGCTGGGCGGTCGCGGGGCGGTGCAGGATCCGGCGGGACACGTGGTCGACCAGGACGTCGAAGCGCACCGGCAGGCGCGGGGCCCACCACGCCGGGGGGTGGTAGGTGATGCCGCGGTCGGGCCACCATCCGCCGGCGAGCCCGACGTGGGTCTCCATCGACGCCATCATCCGCGAGGGCGACGCCCAGGACCGGTTGTCGAGCGGCTGCCCGTCCGGGCGCGGCCAGCCGAACGGCATCTGCCCGATGTTCGAGGCCTGCCAGAGCAGCTGGTTGGCGGCGTACCGCTCGCCGGCGGCGGTGGGCGGCGGCGCGGCCACGCGCAGGTCCAGGGCCCGGTACGTCGCGACCAGGTCCTCGCCGGGGTCGCGGACCTTCGCGCCCACGGACCGGCGGAACTCGTCGGTCCGGACCAGGGCGCGCAGCACCGGGACGATGGCGGTGTCGTTCGCGAGGTAGACCGCCGCGAGGTGACCGACCAGGGCGTCGGAGGGGTCGTCGCGGACGAACTTGACCGCGAGCTTGCGGGCGACCCGGCGGGCCGTGGCGGGGTGGTGGGCCAGGTAGCTCAGGTAGGAGGCCGTGACCGCGCGGCCGTCGGAGTCGGCGTTGGCGTGGGAGAACCCCATCACCCGCACCGGCCCGCGCCAGTGCCACGCGGTGCGGTACTCCGGGCGGAAGGTGTCCCACATGTCGACGCTCCAGCCGGTGAGGATCCGGGCGGAGTCCTTGACGTCGTCCTCGCCGTAGTGGCCCCGGCCGACGGTGTGCAGCTCGAGCAGCTCGCGGCCGAGGTTCTCGTTGGGGTGGGTGCGGTCGGAGGTCACGTTGTCGAGGTTGATGAGCATCGCGGGGTGGGTCACCACGGCCTGCAGCAGGTCCTCGAAGCTGCCCAGGGCGCCGGCGCGGACCGTGTCGCCGAAGTCGACGCGCCAGAAGCACTGGGCGTCGCCGCTCGCCGGGACGTTGAAGTGGTTCTCCCACAGCTCGGTGAGCATCTCCAGGACCGGTCGCCGGGAGCGCATCCGGCGCAGCAGCACCCAGCGCTGGTAGTCGAGCATGACCTCCCACCCACCCTCGACTCCGGACCGCTGGCGCTGCCACAGGTCGGTGGGCGTCCGCGACAGGCTCGGCCACCAGGCCCGCAGCGCGTCGGCGTCTGGATCGGGGATGGACCCGGGCGTCAGCTGGCGCTCGAACCATGGTCCGGCGCCCCCGGCGGCCGTGACCTCGCGCTCGAGCGCCGGGGTGATGCCGTAGGAGAACCGGCCGACCAGGTGCCGGGCGGCGGCGGGCAGCAGCGGAACGGTCGTGTCGCGGGCTGGCGCGATCGTCATGCTGGCTCCCGAGTCGGCCGCGGGCCGGTGACACCGCGGTCGGTCCAGGCTAGGTCCGTGGGGCGCGCCGCGGGCGGTTTCGGCCGGAAGGGCGCCCGACGCACCCGACCGCTACGATCAGGGGACCGACCCCACACCGTGAGGACCCCACGACCGCCCCATGGACGGCTCCCACAGTCCCCAGCTCTCCAGCCGTCGTCCTGCCGACGGGCGAGGAGAGCCACGATGACCGCCTGGCTGCTGCTGCTGGCAGCACTGCTCCTCATCGCCGCGTGCGGTGTCTTCGTCGCGGCCGAGTTCAGCTTCGTCACCGTCGACCGCAGCCAGGTCGAGCAGGCCGCGGCCTCCGGTGACAGCAGTGCCCGTGGGCTGCAGCAGGCCCTGCGGTCGCTGTCGACCCAGCTCTCCGGGGCGCAGGTCGGCATCACGGTCACCAACCTGGCCATCGGCTACCTCGCGGAGCCGGCGATCGCCGACCTCATCGACGGGCCGCTGCTCGCCGCCGGTGTGTCGCCGAACGCGGTGACGCCCATCGCGGTCGCCGTAGGCCTGACGCTCGGGACCGTGCTGACGATGATCTTCGGCGAGCTGGTCCCCAAGAACCTCGCCCTGGCCAAGCCGATGGCGGTCGCCCGGGCCACCCAACGGTTCCAGCGCACCTTCACCGCGGCGGTCCGCGGGCCGATCAAGGTCCTCAACGGGTCGGCGAACGCGGTGGTGCGCCGGCTCGGCATCGAGCCGCAGGAGGAGCTGCGCTCGGCGCGCAGCTCCACCGAGCTGGCGTCGCTGGTGCAGCGCTCCGCCGACCTCGGGACCCTCGACGCGGAGACCGCGGAGCTGATGGAGCGCTCGGTCGAGTTCGGGGCGCGCACCGCCGGCGAGATCATGACGCCGCGGGTGCGGACCGTCAGCCTGGACGCCAACGACCGGGCCGCCGCGGTCATCGAGCTGACCCGGGAGACCGGTCACTCGCGCTTCCCTGTGCTCGACGCCGAGGAGAACGTCGTCGGCACGGTGCACGTGAAGAACGCGGTCGCGCTGCCGGTCGGCGAGCGGGCGACGACGCGGGTCAAGCACCTGGTCGCGCGGCCGATCGTCGTCCCGGACTCCCTGCGACTCGACCCGCTGCTGGCCCAGCTGCGCGACGAGAGCTTCCAGCTCGCGGTCGTCCTCGACGAGTACGGCGGGTTCGCCGGCATCGTGACCCTGGAGGACGTCGTCGAGGAGATCGTCGGCGACATCTCCGACGAGCACGACCGGCTCAGTGCGAACGCGCGCCGGCACCGCGACGGCTCCTGGTCGCTGTCCGGCCTGCTCCGGCCCGACGAGGTGGACGACGTCACCGGGGTCGAGCTGCCCGAGAACGAGGACTACGACACGATCGCGGGCCTGGTGCTGCGGCTGCTCGGCCGGGTCCCCGAGGTCGGCGACCGAGCCGAGGTGGCCGTGCCCGACCGGACCGACCCGGAGGAGGTCCGCGAGCGCCTCGCGGTCCTCACGGTCGAACGCATGGACGGCCTGCGGATCGACCGGCTGAGGCTGCGGGTGCCCGACGCGGACGGCGGTGCCCCGTGAGCCCGTCGACCGCCGTCCTCGTCGCCGTGCTGCTGCTGCTCGGCAACGCCTTCTTCGTCGGGGCCGAGTTCGCCCTGGTGTCGGCGCGGCGCACCCAGATCGAGCCCCGGGCCGAGGCCGGGTCGCGGATGGCGCGGACCACGATCAAGGCGATGGAGAACATCGCGCTCGTCATCGGGGTGAACCAGCTCGGCATCACCGTGTGCTCGCTCGTGCTCGGCGCGGTCGGCGAGCCGGCGGTCGCCCACCTCGTCGAGCCGGTGCTGCACGCGCTCCACCTGCCTCCGGGACTGCTCCACCCGGTCTCGTTCGTGATCGCGCTGTCCGTGGTCGTCTACCTGCACGTGGTGCTCGGCGAGATGATCCCCAAGAACATCGCGCTCGCGGCGCCCGACCGCGCCGCGCTCGTCCTGGGCCCCCCGATCTGGGCGATCGTGACCGTGCTGCGCCCGGTCGTCGTCGTCATCAACGCGATCGCCGCGCTCATGCTGCGGCTGCTCGGTGCCCGGCTCACCGACGAGGTGGCGTCGACGTACACCCGCGAGGAGGTGGCCGCCCTCGTCGAGGAGTCGCGGGGCGAGGGCCTGCTCGCGGCAGACGAGTACGACCGGCTGGCCGGGGCGCTCGGCTTCACCGAGAAGACCGCGGCCGCGGTGCTGATGCCACCGGCCTCGCTGACGACCGTCGAGCGCGGCGCGACGGGCGCCGAGATCGAGGCACTCTGCGCGGCGACCGGGTTCAGCCGGTTCCCGGTGGCCGCCGGCGACGAGCTGCTCGGCTACCTGCACATCAAGGACGTGCTCGAGACCGACGACGCTCGCCGTGAGCGGCCGGTCGAGGACAAGTGGATCCGTCCGTTCGCACCGGTCGGCGAGGCCGAGCCGCTGCACGACGTGCTCGAGACGCTCCAGCGCCGCGGCGCCCACATGGCCCGCGTGGTCGACGAGGAGGGGCACACCCTCGGCCTCGCCACGCTGGAGGACGTGATCGAGGAGCTGGTGGGCGAGATCCGCGACGCGGCCCACCACGAGGACGCGGTGGGCCCGGACCGCCGTTAAGGTGGCGTCGGCAGGCCGGGCGCACCGGCCGGGAGAGCAGACGGGCAGGCAGTGGCGGAGGACTCGACGCGCGGACGGGACAGCCGCGTCTGGACGGTGCCCAACCTGCTCAGCATGCTGCGGCTGGCCGGCGTGCCGGTGTTCCTGTGGCTGGTGCTCGGCCCCGAGGCCGACGGCTGGGCGCTGGTGCTGCTGGCGGTCATGGGCGTCACCGACTTCCTGGACGGCTACCTCGCCCGCCGCCTGGACCAGACCTCGGCGCTGGGCCAGGTGCTGGACCCGGTGGCCGACCGCCTCTACATCCTCGCGGTGGTCGTCGGGCTCGCGCTGCGCGACGTGATCCCGTGGTGGGTCGCGCTCTCGCTGCCCCTGCGCGACCTGCTGCTGTGGGGCCTGGTGCCACTCCTGCGCACGCGCGGCTACAGCGCGCTGCCCGTGCACTTCCTGGGCAAGGCCGCGACCTTCAACCTCCTCTACGCCTTCCCCCTGCTGCTGCTGGGCGACGGTGACGGGACGCTGGCGACCCTGGCCGACGTGTTCGGCTGGGCCTTCGCGATCTGGGGGATCGGTCTCTACTGGTGGGCGGGCATCCTCTACGCCTGGCAGGTACGGACGCTGCTGCGCACCACCGAGCGACGGCCGGCGGCCTCCGGTGCCTGAGGCGCCGACCGTCCCGGCGGCAACCCCGGTCGACCGGGCGAACATCCCGCTGCTGACGCTGATCACCCAGCAGGCCCTCGACGAGGACTACCGCGTCGTCGCCGACCGCCGCGCGTCCGCCGCGCCACCGGGGGAGTCCACCGGTCGGCCGCACCGGGAGCGCGCCCAGCGGGGCAGCACGCGGCCACGCCCGCACTGGACCGCCGCCGTCGTCGTCGCCGTCTTCGGCCTCATGGTCGCGATCGCCGCCGTCCAGACCTCGGCCGGGCAGGACGTCCGCAGCGCCAGCCGGACCACGCTGGTCGCCCAGATCTCCGCCGGCCAGGACCGGCTCGCCGACCTGCAGCGGCGCATCGTGCGCCTGCGCGAGGCGGTCGTCGCCCAGCAGACCAGGCTCGACCGGGTGACCAGCGACCAGCAGGCCGCGGCCACCCGACTGCAGCGCGCGGGGGCGGCCACCGGCTTCGGTGCGGTCTCGGGCCCGGGGGTCCGCGTCACCGTCGACGACGCCGCCGACGGGACGCTGGTCCGCGACCGAGACCTGCGCCTGGTGGTCAACGGGCTCTGGCGGGCCGGCGCTGAGGCGATCGCGGTCAACGGCCAGCGGCTCACCGCGCGGTCCGCCATCCGCAACTCGGGGGACGCGATCCGGGTCAACAACCGGTCGCTGTCGCCGCCGTACGTCGTGACGGCGATCGGCGACGAGCAGACGCTCCAGGCAGACCTGATGGAGACCACGACCGGACTGCGGTTCCGCGACACGGCCGACACCTTCGGATTCCCCTGGAGCATGGAGAATGTGGACCAGCAGACGCTTCCGGCCGCTCCGGCCCGAGTTGCGCGACTGCGCTTCGCCGTGAAGGGTACGGCCGAGCAGAACCAGCACGATCAACAGCGTGAGAAGGGGGTACCGCAGTGATCGCGGCGCTCGGCCTGCTCGTGGGCATCGTCCTGGGCGTCGTCTTCCAGCCCGATGTGCCGCTCGGACTCGAGCCCTACCTGCCGATCGCCGTCGTTGCCGCCCTCGACGCCGTCTTCGGCGGCCTGCGCGCCTACCTCGACGGGATCTTCGACGACAAGGTCTTCGTCGTCTCGTTCATCAGCAACGTGGTGATCGCGGCGGCGATCGTCTTCCTCGGCGACAAGCTCGGTGTCGGCGGGCAGCTCTCCACGGGCGTCATCGTCGTGCTCGGCATCCGGATCTTCTCCAACGTCGCGGCGATCCGCCGCCACCTGTTCCATGCCTGACGCGCCGCAGCACGACCAGCCGGTGCCGGCCGAGCCGGCGACCGGCCAGCAGCCCTCCGGACGCGAGCGGCTCCGCACCGCCCTGGTGCGGCCCACCCGGGGCCAGCTGGTGGTGGCCGTGCTGCTGGCCGTGCTGGGCTACGCCGCGGTGACGCAGGTGCGGTTCACCCACGTCGACAACACCTACGCCGGGCTGCGGGAGCAGGACCTCGTCGAGGTCCTCAGCGGCCTCGCCGGCACCAGCCAGCGTGCGGAGTCGGAGATCGCGCGGCTCCAGCGCACCCGCGACGACCTCCAGTCCGACACCGGGGCGCGGGAGGCGGCGCTGGCGCAGGCCCAGCAGCAGGCCGACAGTCTGGCGATCCTCGCCGGGACGGTCCCGGTCACCGGGCCCGGCATCCGGCTGACCGTCACCGAGGAGACCGGGGCGGTCGACGTCCAGAGCATGGTCGACACCATCCAGGAGCTGCGCACCGCCGGAGCCGAGGCGATCCAGGTCAACGGCGAGGTGCGAGTGGTGGCCGACACCGCCGTCGAGGATGCCCCGGGCGGGCTGCTGGTCGGGGGGCAGCTGGTCAGCTCGCCGTACGTCATCGATGCGATCGGCGACCCGCACACCCTCGACGAGTCCGGCGTCAACTTCCCCGGCGGTCCGCGGGACCTGTTCGCCGACGACGGCGCCTCCACCACCGTCGACCAGCTGACCTCTCTGGACATCGAGAGCGTCGTCGACCCCGCCAAGCAGCAGTTCGCCACCCCCTCCTCGTGACCGGTCCGGCGGATCGGCGGCAGGCCCGGTAGCCTCACGCCCGTCAGCCCACGTCCCGGAGGAGACGCCTTGTACCCCGACGACCTGAAGTACACGACCGAGCACGAGTGGGTGCGTGAGCCCGGTGAGCAGGCCGGATCGGTCCGGATCGGGATCACCCACTACGCCCAGGACGCCCTCGGCGACATCGTCTACGTCTCGCTGCCCGAGGTCGGGGACACGGTCGAGGGCGGCAGCACCTGCGGCGAGCTGGAGTCGACGAAGTCGGTGAGCGACGTCTACGCGCCGGTCTCCGGCGAGGTCGTCGCACGCAACGACACCCTGGACGCGACCCCCGAGCTGGTCAACAACGACCCGTACGGCGGCGGCTGGCTCTTCGAGGTCGTCCCCAGCGACCGCAGCCAGCTCGACGCGCTGCTCGACGCGGCGGCGTACGAGGCCTCGCTCGACGCCTGACCTGGCGCGACCGCCCGGCGGGGTGGCTTGATCGGCCCGGCCCGGCTGATAGGTTCGGGAGAACCATCAACCTCAACCCCGCGTTGAGGGTTGTCACCGTGAGGGTTGTGCGTCAGGACGCCCGGACCGAAGGACTGAAGCGATGCCGTTCTGCACTGCGTGTGGCCAGCAGAACCCCGACGACGCGCGGTTCTGCTCCCAGTGCGGGACCCGCCTCGTGCCGTCGGCTTCCGGCTCCGCGGCCGGGGCAGGGACCCCGCCGGCGCCGGGTGCCGACGAGTCCACCGCGACGATCAACCTCGGCAGCGCCGACAAGGTCGAGACCTCCGACCGGCAGCTCAACCCGGTCGACGCCGCAGCGGTGGACGCGCTGCCGACCGGGCACGCCCTCCTCATCGTCCAGCGCGGCCCGGGGTCGGGCAGCCGCTTCCTCCTCGACGCCGACGTGGTGACGGCGGGCCGCCACCCCGACAGCGAGATCTTCCTCGACGACGTGACGGTGTCGCGGCGGCACGCGGAGTTCCACCGCACCGGGGACACCTTCACCGTCGGCGACGTCGGCAGCCTGAACGGCACCTACGTCAACCGCGACCGGATCGACCGGGTCCAGCTGGTCGACGGCGACGAGGTGCAGATCGGCAAGTACCGGCTGGTGTTCTTCTCGGGGCACGCGGCCGGGTGAGCCCCCGATGACCGAGGCCTCGGCGTCCGCCGCCACGTCCGGGTCATCGACCTCCCGGGCCCGGATGAACATCGGGGAGGTGCTCGATCGGCTGCGCCCGGACTTCCCCGGCGTGACGATCCCCAAGATCCGGTTCCTCGAGGACAAGGGCCTGATCAAGCCGGAGCGCACCCCGGCCGGCTACCGCAAGTTCAGCGCCGACGACGTGGAGCGGCTGCGCTACGTGCTCCGCATGCAGCGCGACCACTACCTGCCGCTGCGGGTGATCGGCGAGCACCTCGACGCCATCGACCGCGGCCTCGAGCCGCCGCCGATCGACCCGGTCGTGCCGACCGTCCCGCAGGTGGCCCTGGCGGCCGACGGGCTGCCGAGCGCCGAGTCCTTCCAGCGGCGCGACCAGCTGCGGATCTCGCGTCGCGAGCTGCTGAAGATCGCCGAGATCTCCGAGGAGCTGCTCGGCGAGCTCGAGCGGTTCGGGCTGATCTCGGCGCGTCCGGGCACCGGCCACTTCGACAGCGACGCGCTCGTCGTCGCCCGGACGGCGCGCGAGCTCGCCGACTTCGGTCTCGAGCCGCGGCACCTGCGCGCCTTCAAGACCGCGGCCGACCGCGAGGTCGGGCTCGTCGAGCAGGTGGTCGCCCCCCAGAAGGCCGGCCGCGACCCCGCTGCCCGCGCCCGCGCGGAGGAGACCGTCTCCGAGATCGCCGCGCTCTCCGTGCGCCTGCACGCCACCCTGGTCAAGATCGGCCTACGGTCCCGCTGAGCTCGATCGACCGGGTGGATGAATCCCCGGTCAGCCGGGGATTCATCCGGGGTTGTCAGGCTTCTCATGACGTTGTCGGGGGTTGCAACGCCTGACAACGTCAGGTTCTCCCTGACCGGCTCGGCAGGGATCGAGGCCCACCTCCCGGGGGTACTGTGGGCACGTGCGCGAAGTCGATGTCATGGGAGTCAGGGTCGAGATGCCCTCGAACCAGCCGATCGTGCTGCTGCGCGAGGTCGCGGGGGAGCGGTACCTCCCGATCTGGATCGGCGCCGTCGAGGCGACCGCCATCGCGTTCGCCCAGCAGGGCGTGGTCCCACCGCGCCCGCTGACCCACGACCTGCTCAAGGACGTGCTGGAGGCGACCGGCAACGAGCTCGCCGAGGTGCAGATCACCGAGGTCAAGGACGGCGTCTTCTTCGCCACCCTGGTCTTCGGCTCCGGCGCCGAGGTCAGCGCCCGCCCCTCGGACTCGATCGCGCTGGCCCTGCGCACGGGCACGCGCATCGTGTGCGCCGAGGAGGTGCTCGACGAGGCCGGTCTCGCCGTGCCCGCCGAGCAGGAGGACGAGGTCGAGAAGTTCCGCGAGTTCCTCGACCAGGTCACGCCGGAGGACTTCGAGTCGCGCTGACCGCCCGTCCGGGCCAGCTTCCGCGCCGGCCGAACGCACCCCCGCCCTGGGGTCGTCAGGGGAAATGTGCAGACACGCCGGGGGCCGCCTCGGCGTGTCTGCACATTTCCCCGGTCGACCGGTGAAACGGACGCCAGAACTCTGACCCTCAACCTGAGGGTGAGGGTTGCGACACGCCGAGGCTCCTCTTTGACGGCCCCGGGATCGGCGCCTACCTTGAAGTGTCTCTGTTGTAACTCCACCGCTGTGGTGCCCGGCTGTCTCGGGTCGCGCGGCACCTTCCCCCGGCAGTTACGCACAACGGAGTAGCCCACGGAGGACCGTGTGAACGAGAACGAGCAGCACACCGAGAACGCCGAGGTCGCCGAGGCCACCGCTGCGGCCGAGGAGCAGGGACTGCTCTTCACCGACGACGTCTCGCCGCTGCCCAGCGACACCGGCTACCGCGGGCCGACGGCGTGCAACGCCGCCGGGATCACCTACCGCCAGCTCGACTACTGGGCGCGCACCGGGCTGATCGAGCCCACGGTCCGCGGCGCCAAGGGGTCGGGCTCGCAGCGGCTCTACTCGTTCCAGGACATCTTGCTGCTCAAGGTCGTCAAGCGGCTGCTCGACGCCGGCATCTCGCTGCAGCAGATCCGCACCGCCGTCCAGCACCTGCGGGCCCGTGGCACCGAGGACCTCACTCGGGTCACGCTGATGAGCGACGGCATCTCGGTCTACGAGTGCACCAGCAACGACGAGATCATCGACCTCCTGCAGGGCGGCCAGGGCGTGTTCGGCATCGCGATCGGCGGCGTCTGGCAGGAGATCGAGGGCACCCTCGCCGAGCTGCCCAGCGAGCGCACCGCCGAGGCCGACGAGGCGCCGGCGCCCGGCGACGAGCTCGCCGCGCGGCGCGCCGCCCGCAAGATCGGCTGAAGGTTCGGCGCCGGGGCGCGGTCGGGTAGATTGGGCCGCGCCGACTATCCCGCGCGGGAGAGTCCCCACGAGCCCGGTGGGGACGCCGAAGGGGCAATTCCTCCCCGGAACCTCTCAGGCACCCGGACCGCGTGGGTCAGGCAGCTCTGGAGCGAGCAGGACAGGACGTGACAGAGGGGGAGGCACCCGTACGTCGTCCGACGACTCCGAGGAGCCCCCAGGCATGGCCGAGCACCTGACCCCCTCCCACCCCGACGCGGCAGCACCGGACGGCGCCCTGCCGTTCGTCGACCGGCACATCGGACTGCGCGACGCCGACGTCGCCACGATGCTGGACCGCCTCGGCTTCGACTCTCTCGACGCGCTGATGGCGGCCGCGGTGCCCGGCGGCATCCGATCGAGCGCCGAGCTCGACCTCCCGGCGCCGCTGAGCGAGGAGGAGACCGCCCGCGAGCTGCGGGCGCTGGCCGCGGCCAACCTGTCGGGCGAGGCCATGATCGGCCTGGGCTACCACGCGACGATCACGCCCCCCGTCATCCGGCGCAACGTGCTCGAGGACCCCAGCTGGTACACCGCCTACACGCCGTACCAGCCCGAGATCTCCCAGGGTCGGCTCGAGGCGCTGCTAAACTTCCAGACCGTCGTCGGCGACCTCACCGGGCTCCCGACCGCGAACGCGTCGCTGCTCGACGAGGGCACCGCGGCCGCGGAGGCCATGACGCTCGTGCGTCGTGCGCTCCCCCGATCCAAGGGGGGCAAGGCGAGCGGCCCCTTCGTCGTCGACGCCGACGCGCTGCCCCAGACCATCGAGGTCGTGCGCACCCGCGCCGAGGGCCTCGGCATCGAGGTGGTCGTCGCCGACCTCGACGACGGGTTGCCGGACGCCATCCTCGAGCAGGGCCTGTGCGGCGTGCTGGTGCAGTACCCCGGCGCGTCGGGCCAGGTGCGGGACCCGCGCCGGGTCATCGAGCAGGCCCACGAGCGCGACGCGCTCGCCGTGGTCGCCGCCGACCTGCTGGCGCTGACGCTGCTGGAGTCGCCCGGCGAGCTCGGTGCCGACGTCGCCGTCGGCTCGACCCAGCGGTTCGGGGTCCCGCTGTTCTACGGCGGCCCGCACGCGGGCTACATGTCGGTGCAGACCGGGCTCGAGCGGCACCTCCCGGGCCGCCTGGTCGGCGTGTCCGTCGACGCGGAGGGCCGCCCGGCGTACCGCCTCGCCCTGCAGACGCGCGAGCAGCACATCCGCCGCGACAAGGCCACCTCCAACATCTGCACCGCGCAGGTGCTCCTCGCCGTGGTGGCGAGCATGTACGCCGTCTACCACGGGCCCGAGGGTCTGCGGGGGATCGCGACGCACGCGCACACACTGGCCGCCCGGGCGGCCGCGTCGTTGCGACGCGCGGGCTACACCGTGCCGACCACGGCGTTCTTCGACACCTTCACCGTCCAGGCCCCCGGACGCGCGGAGAAGATCGTCGCCGCGGCCCGGACGGAGGGGCTGCAGCTGCGGCTGGTCGACGCCGACACCGTCGGGCTGTCGTTCTCGGAGGTGAGCGGGCCGCACACGCTGCGCGCGCTGCACGCCGCGTTCGAGGTGGTGCCGGCCGAGACCGAGCCGGCCGACGCGCTGCCGGCGGCGCTGCGCCGCGGCACGCCGTACCTCACCCACGAGGTGTTCCACCAGCACCGCAGCGAGACGCAGATGCTGCGCTACCTGCGCCGGCTCTCGGCGCGCGACTACGCCCTGGACCGGGGGATGATCCCGCTCGGCTCCTGCACCATGAAGCTCAACGCGACGACCGAGATGGAGCCGGTGTCGCTGCCCGGCTTCGCCGACCTGCACCCGTTCGCACCGGCCGAGGACGCCACCGGCTACCGGCAGCTGGTCGCCGACCTGGAGGGCTGGCTGGCCGAGGTGACCGGCTACGACCGGGTCTCGATCCAGCCCAACGCCGGCTCGCAGGGCGAGCTGTCGGGCCTGCTGGCGATCCGCGCGTACCACCACGCCCGTGGCGACGTCGACCGCGACGTCTGCCTGATCCCGTCGTCGGCACACGGCACCAATGCCGCCTCCGCGGTGATGGCGGGCATGCGGGTCGTCGTCGTGAAGTCCGGCCGCGGTGGCGAGGTGGACCTCGACGACCTCCGCGCACGCTGCGACGAGCACGCCGACCGGCTGGCCGCGATCATGGTCACCTACCCCTCGACGCACGGCGCCTACGAGGACTCGATCACCGAGCTGTGCCGGATCGTCCACGAGCACGGCGGCCAGGTGTACGTCGACGGCGCCAACCTCAACGCCCTGCTCGGCTACGCCCGGCCCGGTGAGTTCGGCGGCGACGTCTCGCACCTCAACCTGCACAAGACGTTCTGCATCCCGCACGGCGGCGGCGGTCCGGGCGTCGGGCCGGTCGCGGTGCGCGAGCACCTGGCGCCGTACCTGCCCTCGCACCCGATGCACCCCGAGGAGTCCGGCCGCACCGGCATCGGCCCGGTCAGCGCGGCGCCGTACGGCTCGGCCGGCATCCTGCCGATCTCGTGGGCCTACATCCGGCTGATGGGCGCCGAGGGTCTGACCCGGGCCACCGCGGCCGCGGTGCTGTCGGCCAACTACGTCGCCGCGCGCCTCGGCGAGCACTTCCCGGTGCTCTACCGCGGGCACGGTGGGCTGGTCGCCCACGAGTGCATCCTCGACCTGCGCGGCATCACCAAGGAGACCGGGGTGACCGTCGACGACGTGGCGAAGCGGCTGATCGACTACGGCTTCCACGCGCCGACCATGTCCTTCCCGGTCGCGGGCACGCTGATGGTCGAGCCGACGGAGTCCGAGGACCTCGGCGAGATCGACCGGTTCGTGGACGCGATGATCGCGATCAAGGCCGAGATCGACCGGGTCGGTGCGGGGGAGTGGACGCCGGAGGAGTCGCCGCTGCGCGGTGCCCCCCACACCTCGCGTGCGCTCGTCGGCGAGTGGGACCGGTCCTACTCGCGTGAGCTCGCGGTCTTCCCGACCGGGATCGACCCTGACAAGTACTGGCCGCCGGTGGCGCGGATCGACCAGGCGTACGGCGACCGGCACCTGGTCTGCGCCTGCCCGCCTCTGGAAGCATTCGCGGAGTGACGGTCTCCGACCACACCGCCCACCGGCTGCTCGCGCGGCTGGCGCACGCCCAGGCGACCGGGCGCTACCCGTCGGTGGTGGCGCGCGTCGTCCGCGACGGCGAGCCGGCGTGGTCGGGGTTCCGGGGCACCCCGGAGGCGATCGGCCACGACCCGCACGACGTGCAGTACCGGATCGGCTCGATCACCAAGACGATGACCGCGGTCCTGGTGCTCCAGCTGGTGCGCGACGGCCGGGTGTCGCTCGACGAGCCGGTGTCGGTGGTGCTCGGCGACCTGGGCGGCAGTGCGTACGCCGACCGGACCGTCCGGACGCTGCTCGCCCACTCCTCGGGCATGCAGTCCGAGCCGTCGGGCGCCTGGTGGGAGCGGACGGCGGGGGTGAGCTTCGCCGACCTGCTGGCGGCCAACGACGGCGCCGGCGCGGTGTTCGCGCCCGGTGAGCGCTTCCACTACTCCAACCTGGGGTACGCCGTGCTCGGGGAGCTGGTCGCCCGGCTCCACGGGACGACGTGGTGGGACGCGGTCCGCTCCCGGGTGCTCGAGCCGCTCGGCATGGGCCGCACGTCGTACCTGCCCGAGGGCGCCGCGGCCCAGGGCCGGTCCGTGCACCCCTACGACGGAACGCTCGCCGACGAGCCGTCGACCGACACGGGGGCGATGGCCCCCGCGGGGCAGGTGTGGTCGACAGCGGCGGACCTGGCGACGTACGCCGTCTTCCTCGGCCGCGGGCACGCCGACGTGCTGGACGACTCGCTCCTCGCTCGCGCGTTCGGGCCGCAGGCGGGCGCGCCCGAGGACGGGCTCGGTGCCGCGCACGCCCTGGGCTTCCAGCTCGTCGCCGGAGGATCGGGCACCCTGGTCGGCCACAGCGGGTCGATGCCGGGCTTCCTGGCCGCCTGCTTCCTCGACCGCGCCCGGCGCACCGGGGCGGTCGTGCTCGCCAACGCGACGAGCGGCTACTCGCCGGTGGCGCTGGCCACCGAGCTGCTCGACGAGCTCGAGGCGTGCGAGCCCACCGTGCCGGAGGCGTGGGTGCCGACGGTGGAGGTGCCGTCGGTCCTGGCCGGCGTGCCCGGCGTCTGGCACTGGGGCAACACGCCGTTCGTGTTCGCGCTCGAGGGCCGTGACCTGGTCGCACGCCGTGGCACGGTCGAGGCCTACCGCTTCGCGGTCACCGAGGCCGGTCGCGTGGTCGGCCGGTCCGGCTACCACGCGGGCGAGGAGCTGCACGTGGTGCGTCGCCCCGACGGCACGGTCGGACACCTCGAGGTGGCGACGTTCGTCTACACGCGCACGCCGTACGACCCCGACGCGCCGATCCCGGGCGGGGTGCCGGGCTCCTAGCGGCGGGCGAGGGCCGCGAGGCGGGTGTAGCGAGCAGGAAGCAGTCCGACAGTCGACGCGGCCTTCGGCCACATGGCCGGCAGGACGGAGCTGCAGTCCCCGTGGTGCGGCGAGCCGTGGTGCCGCGGCCGGTGGCCGAGCCGGATCCCCTGGACCTTGCCGTGGGCGACGATCCCGAACGACGTCCGGTCGTGGATGACGGCGAGCCACTCGATCGAGCGGTGGTGGACCTTGGCCGACACGGTGGCACCGGCCCCCACCCTGCGCTCGGCGTCGATCTCGCAGGAGCGGGGGGCGACGGCGACGAACTCGATGGTCCGGTCGTTGTGGTTCGTGATCCGCACCCGACCTGCCCGACGGTCGGGGACGACGTCGACGGGCTCGGTCGGCTGGACGGTGATCGTCAGCCGGGCCGGGGTGAGCCTGGTGTGGTTGCAGACGTAGTAGTCCACGACGTACGTGCCGTGCGCGCGGAGGCTGGTGAGGACGACGAGCTGGCCGGCGGGCCCGCCCCACGTCGACGCGTCGACGACGCGCACCGGGGGCTGCCGTGGCGACGTGAGGTCGGCGACCGGGAGCCGGCACACCGCGAGGTCGTCGCCGCCGGGGTCGCTGTCGTTCGCCAGGACGTCGACCGTCGCCGCCCCGCCGGGCCACATGGTGACAGCGTCGTCGACCACCACGGGGGCGTCGTCGGAGCCCTGGGCGCCGGCGGGTGCGGTCACCGAGAGCGGGAGGAGGAGCAGGGTGGCGAGGAGGGCCGAGAGCCCGAGATGCCGAGGGGTCACGGTGGCACCGTAGGGCACCCAGCGACCTGCCGGGCCGGTTCCTCCGAACCGGGCGAGCGGTCGGGAAGTGCGACGTTTGGTCACCAACCGCAGATCGGGAGCGCTCCCACCTGCGGTTGGTGACCAAACCTGCACCGTTTCCGAGCACCGGTCGGAGCGCCGGTCAGGCGATCGGCACCTTGGTGACGGTCAGCCGGTAGGCGAAGGCAGTGCCGCAGGTGAGCGGCACGGTCTGCTTGCGCCAGGTGAGCCGCAGGCCGGTGTCCAGGCTGCGGTGGAAGCCGGTCGAGGTGACGTGCTGGCCGGCGTCGTCGAGCTCCTCCTGCACCGGGATCGGGTCGCCGACCCGTCGGGCGGTCCCGGTGATGACGACACGGTGCCCGGCGACCTTCATCGCCGCGCGCACGCGGCCGCGGTCGAGGAAGCCGTCGGGGTCGCGGCGGTTGCCGCCGACCTGCTGGTCGCCGTCGCCGACGAGGACCTGCATCTCGTTCACGAACAGGTTGTTCTCGTAGAGGCTCGCGAAGACGTCGCGGCCCCGGACGCTGCCGGTGCACTCGACGACGATGCCGCGCTCGTGGGTGGTGGTCGTGGCGGAGGGCTCTCCGGCCTGCGCCGCGCCGCCGATCCCGAGGGGGACGGTGGTCGCGACGACGGCCAGGGCGCCCGTGATCAGCTGGGTGCTGCGCATGACGTTCTCTCCTGTGGGTCGGTGTGATGACAGGGGGAGTACGCCGCAGCGGTGGCCCCGGTTGCACGGATCGCCGGGAAATCGCAGCGCCGGTGGCGACACCGGTTCCTCCGGGTGTTCACCCGCGCGTCACGGGCCGGGTGTAGACACAGGACCATGGCCAGCAGCTCCCCGCCGACGACGGCCGCTGACCTGCTGCACGCCCGCTTGGCCGCCCAGCTCGAGGCGCTCGACCGGGAGCTCGTCGCCGTCCGTGCCGGGCATCCCGAGGGCGTGCACCAGGCGCGGATCGCGAGTCGCCGGCTGCGCTCGGCGCTGGCCACCTTCCGATCGCTGCTCCACGCCCGGACGACCGATCCGTTGCGCGTGGAGCTGCGGTGGCTGGGGCTCTCGCTGAGCGACGCCCGGGACCGCTACGTGGTCGGCCAGCGGTTGCTGCAGCTGCTCGCCGAGGAGCCGGTGGGTCTGGTCGCCGGGCCGGTCGAGGCCCGGGTGCGCGCGACGTACCTCGCCCCCACCGAGGTCCCCGGGGCGTTGGCGTCGGACCGGTGGCGGGCACTGCGCGTGGCCCTCGGGGACCTGGTCGACCGGCCACCGTGGACCACACGCGCGGACCGGCCGGCGGACGGTGTGGCGCGCGCGCGGGTGCGGCGGGAGGTCGCGCGCGTGCACGACCGGTACGACGCGCTCGCGGTCGCCCCTGACCACGACCTCGCGATGCACGACCTGCGCAAGGCGGCCAAGCGGTTGCGCTACGCCGCGGAGACCTGGGAGCCGGTGGGTGGTGCGGACGCGGCGCGCGTGGTGGCGGCGGCCAAGACGCTCACCAGCCACCTGGGGGACCGGCAGGACACGATCGTCAGCCGAGCCCACCTCGCCGCGCTCGCGCGGGCGGCCGAGGCCGACGGCGAGCAGACGTTCACCTACGGCCGCCTCCACGCTCGCGAGCAAGAGCGCGCCGAGTCCCTCGACGCGGCCCTGCCCACGCTGTGGGACGCGTTCATCGAGCCTGCGACACGCTCGACATGTTGAAGTCCGGGACCCGCAGGGCCGGCATCGCGGTCCTGGAGAAGTAGTCGTCGCCCCACTCCCGGCTGAACGCCGGCACCGTGGCCGAGGCGTGCGTGAACCGGTTGAGCAGGTCGACCGGGCTCTCGTTGAATCGGAAGTTGTTGACCGCACCGGTGATCTCGCCGTCCTCGACGAGGTAGACACCGTCGCGGGTCAGGCCGGTCAGCAGCAGCGTCTGCGGGTCGACCTCGCGGATGTACCACAGGCAGGTGAGCAGCAGGCCGCGCTCGGTGCCGGTGACCAGGTCGTCGACGGATCCGGTGGCGCCCGCGACCGACAGGGCGAGGTTGTCGACGTACGGCGTGACCGGCTGCGCCGTCATCGCGGCGGTGTGCCGGGTCTGCACCAGGGCGCTCAGCTCCCCGTCGCGGACCCAGTCGGTGCGGCCCAGGGGGAGCCCGTTGTCGAAGACCGAGGTCTCGTTGCCCGACCGGGTCGCCAGCACGAACGGCAGGCACTCGCTGCCGGGGAGAGCGGGGTCGGAGAAGAGGTGCACCCCCTCGCGAGCCACGCGCTGCCCGATCCGGGTCCCACCGGCCCGGCTGCTGTAGACCGACTGGCCCTCGTGGGCGACCCGGGCGCCGGCGGACCAGTAGGCGTCGATCATCAGGTCAGCGACGGCGGTGGGCGGCAGGATCGTGTCGTAGCGGCCGGCGGGCAGGTCGACCGAGCGCTCGGCCCAGGCCAGTCGGCGTTCCAGCTCGGCGTCGATCGCGAGCGGGTCCACGTCGGTGAAGTCGCGCGTCGCGGCCCCGACCCAGGCGCTGCGGGTCAGGTCGGCCGACTTGGCGGTGCACCCGACGTGACCGGTCGGCTGGACGTGCCGCAGCCGGAGCCCGGTCGACGAACCGAGGTACGACGTGGTGGTCTCGTGGTTGACGAACCCGTAGAGGACCCGTCCGGCTTTGCCGGCACGTCCGAAGGCCTCGCCGAGTGCCGGCGCGACCTCGTCGTAGACGGAGATGCCGGTGGGCACGGTCGGTTCGTCCCAGTCGGTCGAGACGACGTCGCGCACGAGCTCGGCCGCGTCCTCCGCCGCGGCGGCATCGCGGGCGGCACCGTCGGCGACGCGGACCAGCTCGGCGACGTCACGGGCGGTGGTGGCGCTGCCGGCGGCGGAGGCCGTCGCGGTCCCGACGAAGGAGATGGCGGTGACGTCGACCGATGTCATCACCCCGTTGGTGGTCAGCGTGTTGTTGGCCCAGCGCAGGTTGGCGCTGCTGGTCTCGCGCACGACGACGACGCAGTCGTCGGCGGTGGAGCACGCGAGCGCGTGCTCGACGAGGTCCTGGGCCCGGGGTGCAGGAGCGGTGGTCATCAGCGACCGGCCTCCTCGGTCGTGTTGAGGATGCGGACTCCACGGAACAGCGCGGTCGGGCAGCCGTGGCTCACGGCCGCGACCTGGCCCGGCTGGGCCTTGCCGCAGTTGAACGCGCCCCCGAGGACCCAGGTCTGCGGACCCCCGACGGCCTCCATCGACCGCCAGAAGTCGGTCGTGGTGGCCTGATAGGCGGCGTCACGCACCTGGCCGGTCAGCTCGCCGTCGGTGATGCGGTAGAACCGCTGGCCGGTGAACTGGAAGTTGAAGCGCTGCATGTCGATGCTCCACGACTTGTCGCCGACGACGTAGAGGCCGCGCTCGACCCGCCCGATCAGCTCCTCGGTCGAGGGGCCGTCGGCGGCCGGCTGGAGCGAGACGTTGGCCATCCGCTGGATGGGCACGTGCCCGGGCGAGTCGGCGTAGGCGCAGCCGTTGGAGCGGCCACCGTTGAGCTCGGGGTGCAGCTGCCCCATCGCCCGGTCGAGCTGATAGCCGACGAACACCCCGTCCCGGACGATGTCCCACCGCTGGGTCGCGACGCCCTCGTCGTCGTACCCGATGGTCGCGAGCCCGTGCTCCACGGTGCGGTCGCCGGTGACGTTCATGACGCCGGAGCCGTACTGGAGGTTGCCGAGCAGGTCGGGGGTGGCGAACGAGGTGCCGGCGTAGTTCGCCTCGTAGCCCAGGGCGCGGTCGAGCTCGGTCGCGTGCCCGATCGACTCGTGGATGGTGAGCCAGAGGTTCGACGGATGGATGACCAGGTCGTGGGCACCGGCCTCCACGCTGGGGGCCTTGAGCTTCTCGGCGAGCAGCTCGGGGACCTCGTCGAGCTCGTCGTCCCAGGCCCAGGCCTCGTCGGGGCCACCGACGAGGTACTCCCACCCGCGCCCGACCGGCGGCGCGATGCTCGCCATCGAGTCGAAGGTGTCGGCTCCGGCCCCCATCGCCTCGAACCCGGGGAAGAGCCGCACCCGCTGTTGGGTGGTGCGGGTGCCGGCGAGATCGGCGAAGTACTTGCACTCGTGGACCTGCAGCAGGTGGGCCGACGCGTGGTCCACCGCTGCGCCCGTACGCAACCGCTCGGTCCACTCGACCAGGACCGCGGCCTTCTCCGGCACCGGCACCTCGAAGGGGTCCAGGCGGTACGACGAGACCCACTCGACGTCCTCGTGCACCGGCTCGGGCGCGATCTCGACGGGGGAGCTGGTCATCTCCGCCGCGACCCGCGCGACGGCGACCGCGGTCTCGGCGACCCGCACCGCCTCGTCGGTCGTGAGCACGACGCCGGCGGCGAACCCCCAGGCACCGCCGTGGATCACGCGGACCGAGAACCCGAGGTCCTCCTGGTCGGTCGCACCCTGCAGGACGCCGTCGCGTGCCGTCAGCTCCTGGTAGCGCACCCGCTCGAAGCGGAAGTCCGCGTGACTGGCGCCCAGCTGACCAGCCCGGGTGAGGGCGGCGTCGCCGAGGCTGCGATAGGGGAGTGCGGTGAAGGTCGCATCGATCGCCGGACCGGACATGCGCCGAACCTACCCGACCCCACCGGGTCGTCCTGCCTGGGTTTCCGTGAGGTCGTTGGACTCCCCGGCTCCCCGGCGTTCGGCCCTGGCGCACGCCGCGAGGCGGGACGAGCGTGGCGGTGACGGGACCGTCGAGAGGAGTCCTCCATGCCCACCATCAAGCAGGCCGCGTCGGAGTTCCTGGCGCACCGGCGGATCGCGGTGACCGGGGTGTCGCGCAACCCGGGAGGTCACGGCAGCAACGCCGTCTACCGGCGGCTGCGGGACCGGGGCTACGAGGTCGTCGCGATCAACCCGAACGCCGAGCAGGTCGAGGGCGACCCCTGCTACCCCGACCTCGCGTCGGTGCCGGGCGGGGTCGAGGCCGTCGTGATCGCGACCAGCCCGGAGCACGCGTCGGAGACCGTGCGGCAGTGCGCCGAGCTCGGGGTGACCCAGGTGTGGATGCACCGCGGTCCCGGCGCGGGCAGCGTCTCGCCGGAGGCCGCGGCGGCCGGCCGCGCCGCGGGCATCACCGTCATCGAGGGTGGCTGCCCGTGCATGTTCGGGCCCACCGCCGACGTCGGGCACAAGGTGATGCGACCGATGTTCGCCCTGAGCGGGCACGTCCCGCGCCAGGTCTGAGGACCGGGAGTCGTCGGTGCGGCATCGGGGTACCCGACCGCCATGGCTGATGACACCGGTGACGAGAAGTTGCTCCTCGAGCTGCTGGAGGACATCCCGATCGGGATGCTGACGACCTTCGGGCCCGATGGGCCGCGCAGCATCCCCATGGCCCGCCAGCAGGTCGAGCCGACGGCCGAGCTGTGGTTCATCACCACGCGCGACAGCGCGCACACCCGGGCCGTCCAGGCCGAACCCCGGGTGTCGCTCACCTTCTCCTCGCGCGAGTCGTGGGTGGCCGTCTACGGCACCGCCGCCGTGGTCGACGACGGTGACCGGCTCGCGGAGCTCTGGAACACGTTCGCGGAGGCCTGGCTGCCGGGTGGGCCCGAGGACCCGAACGCCGTGCTGCTGCGCGTCGACGTCCACAGCGGGGAGTACTGGGACAGCCCCGGTGGCCGGATCGCCACCCTGCTCAGCTTCGCGAAGGCGAAGCTGACCGGGGACACCTACGACTCCGACCACGGCCGCGTGGACGTCTGAGCCGTCTGGTGCCTCGTACTGCGTAACCTTGTGGTTACGTAACTGATCGGTTACGCTCTGATCATGGATGCGGTGCTGCACGCGTTGGCCGACAGGAGCCGTCGGACGGTCCTGGAGATCCTCCGCGACCACCCCGCGACCGCCGGGGAGCTCGCCGACGCCCTGCCGATCGCTCGGCCCGGCGTGTCCCGCCACCTGCGGGTGCTGCGGGAAGCCGGGCTCGTCGACGTGCGCCAGGAGGCCCAGCGCCGGATCTACACCATCCGGCCCGGACCCCTCGCCGAGGTCGACGACTGGCTCGAGGGGTACCGCCGGCTGTGGCGGGGCCGGCTCGACGCACTGCACACCGAGGTCGCCCGAGGAAAGAGGAGCACCAGATGAGGATCACCGGCACCATGCGAGCGCTGGCCGACGGCCGCGGCGCTGTCCGGGTCGAGGAGACCTATGACACTGACATCGACGACCTGTGGGAGGCGTGCACCACGCCGGAGCGTCTCGCCCGGTGGATCGCGCAGGTCTCCGGCGACCTCCGCGAGGGCGGCACCGTGCAAGCGGTGTTCACCAGCACCTGGAGCGGACCGGTGCGGATCGAGGTCTGCGACGCACCCCGCCACCTGCTGCTGACGTCGTTGCCGGGCTCCGAGGACGAGTCGCAGCTCGAGGCCTGGCTCACCGCGGACGGCGCGCGGACCACCCTGGTGGTGGAGGAGCGCGGCCTGCCGGTCGACGCGCTCCACTTCCACGGCGCCGGGTGGCAGGTGCACCTGGAGGACCTCGGGCGATCGCTGGCGGTCGACGGCCCGGCACACGCGGACGGGTGGTCCGACCAGGCACCCGCCCCGGCCTGGAAGGCGCGCTGGACCGAGCTCACCCCCCGCTACGAGGCGGCGGCCACCGGCTGAGAGCCCGGCGGTGGCAGCGGCGTGGTCTGGGCGTCAGCGGCAGATCGCGAGCGTCGAGCCGCGCCGGTCCTTGCTGACCACCAGGCGGGTCGGGATCCGGTCGCGCATCTCGGCCACGTGGCTCACCACGCCGACCACCCGGCCGCCGTCGCGCAGGGCGTCGAGGGTGTCCATCACGTCGTCGAGCGTCTCCGCGTCGAGGGACCCGAACCCCTCGTCGACGAAGAGGGTGTCCAGGTCGGCGCCACCCGCCTCCTGGGTCACGACGTCGGCCAGCCCCAGCGCGAGAGCGAGGCTGACCACGAACGTCTCGCCACCGGACAGGGTCGCCGGGTCGCGGGACTCACCCGACCAGTCGTCGCGGACCAGCAGGCTCAGGCCCCCGCGGGTCTCGCCCGCGCCGCGCCGGCCCGTGTGCTCCAGGGAGTAGCGCCGGTCGCTCATCGTGGCCAGCCGGAGGTTGGCGGCATCGACGACCTGGCCCAGGCGGTAGCCCAGGACGTACGCCGAGAGCCGGACCTGGAGCCGGTTGTCGGCGGACTTGCCCTCGACGAAGGCGCTGAGCGACGTGGCCAGGTCGAGCTCCTCGCGCAGCGGTGCCCAGGTCGCCAGGGCGGTGTCGAGCTCGGCCACGAGCAGAGCGAGCCGCCGGGCGAGGGCGCACCAGTGCGTCTCGTGGGAACGGGCCCGTCCGAGGGCGTCGAGGGCGACGCGGTGGTCGTCCGCCAGGGCGGCGAGGTCCGGCAGCTCGGCAGCCGCGAGCTCCTCGGCCCCGGGCTCGGCCAGCACCGCCGTCACCACCGCGAGCAGGCGGTCGTGCTCGGCGAGGCGGCGGGCCAGGTCGTCGTACGTCTGCTGGTCCAGCGCGGCCGCCACCGCCTCCTCGGGCGTGCCGAACCCGGCCTCGGCGGTCGCGGTGGCGAGCGCCAGTTCGGCGTCGCGGAGGGTGGTCTCGGCGACCGCGAGCCGGTCCAGGGCCGCGAGCCCGGCCCGTGCCTCCTGCTCGTCCCGTCGGCAGGGTGCGAGCCTGGCCTCGTCGTGGTCGGCGAGGTCGTCGTCGAGAGTGCTCGCCTCGGCTGCGAGCGCCTGCAGGGCGGACGCCACCGCGGCGGACTCGGTCGCGAGGTGTGCGGGCACGGTGTCGACGCGCTCGGTCGCCGCCGCGAGCTCGGCCGCGAGGTCACGGGACTCGGCGTGGCGGAGGAACTCGGTCGCCGCGGCGTCGTCGGCGGCTCGCTGGGCGACGCGCTCGGCGGCCTCGTCCGGGGCGTCGGACGACGGTGCTGCGGGGTGCGGGTGATCGCAGGATCCGCAGACGGGGCAGGACCCGCCGACGACCAGACCCGCCGCGATCTCCGCAGCCATCCCGTTCACCCGCCGCTCCCGCAGGGCGATGGCGTGCTCGCGCAGGTCGAGCGTGTGCTGGCGGGCGGCGGCGTGCGCCCGGCGGGCGTCGTCGAGCCGGACCGTCAGCGAGGCGACGAGCTCGCGAGCCTCCAGCCGGGCCTGGTCGGTCGCGGCGGACAGCTCGGCCGCTCGCCGTTCCAGGCGGACGACCTCCGCCTGCACCGTCCGCCGGCGCTCGGCGCGGGGCTGGAGTGCCTGAAGGCGGGTGGCCTCCTCGGCGGCGTGCGCGAGCCGCTGCTCGAGCACGTCGCGGTCGGCGGTCGGTGCGTCCGCCCGGGCAGCGGCACCCGCCCGCGTGGCGGCCAGGGCGACCCGGTGCAGGGGGACCACGCCCGCGGCTCGGCGCGCGGTGGCGAGGCGGGCGCGGGCGGCCTCGTGCTCGTCGGCGCCGGCGAGCAGTCGCTCGTGGTCGGCCGCGGCGGCGTCCAGGCGGGCTCGCCGCTCGGTCAGCCGGCGCCCGTCCTCCAGCCTGGTGCGGGCCGCTGCCTCCACCTCGGCGGACGTGGCGGTCGTCGCGGCGCTCGCCGCGGCCGTGGCGGTGGCCTGGTCGAGGTGGCGGTGCGCCCAGGTGGAGCACTCGGGGGACTGCGGGTCGGCCGGTGCCGGGTCGCCGGTCGCCTCGCTGATGCGGCTGACGAGCTCGCCGACGACCGCCCCGGCCTCCTCCGAGCGCCGCCGCAGGGCGAGACGGTGGTCGCGCAGCCACTTCTCGACCGCGTCGAACCGACCCGTGCGGAACAGCTGCTGGAGGAGGTGGTGGCGCTCGTCGGACCGGGCCCGCAGAAACGCCTGGAACCGTCCCTGCGGCAGCATCGCGACCTGGGTGAACTGGCCGACGTTCATGCCGACCAGGCGGGTCACCAGGTGACCGGTCTCGTCCAGGCGGGTGCTCAGCGTCGTCCAGGTGCCGTCGACCCGCTCGGCGACGGTCACTGACGCCTGTTCCGTGGTCAGGCCGTCCCCACGCCGCTTGGGTCGCGACCACGACGGCGAGCGCACGATCCGGAACCTGCGGCCGGCCAGCGTGGCCTCGAGCTCGACGCGGGGGCGGGTGCCCGGCGCGGCCTGGTCGGAGCGGAGCCGCTTGGCGGTGCCGCGGTCGCCGGGGACGTCGCCGTACAAGGCGAAGCAGACCGCGTCCAGCACGCTGGTCTTGCCCGCCCCGGTCGGCCCGGACAGCAGGAAGAGCCCCGCGTCGGACAGCTCGTCGAAGTCGACCTCGACGGTGTCGGCGAAGGGCCCGAAGGCGGTGATCTGGAGCCGGTGGAGCCTCACGTCACCCCCGCTCGGGTCACCAGGACGTCGACGTCGGGGTCCTCGCAGCAGGCGTCGACGGCGGTCTGCAGCAGGGTCGCCTCCGCCGGGGTCGCCGGGGCGCCGCGCATGGCCTCGACGAAGTCGAGCGCGATGGCGTGGTCGGAGCGGCCCCGCGGGAGAGCGACCGGCACGCGGGCGGGCCGGACCCCGACCGGCTCGAACCCGATGACGAGCGTGTGGGGGAAGCGCGAGCGCAGCCGCTCCATCGCCTGCAGCGGGCGGACCGCGTCGGTGAGCGTCGCCTGCACCCAGGCGTCCTCGTGCTCGGTGAGGGTCAGGTCGTGGAGGAGGTCGTCGAGCGTGCCGCGGATCCGCGCCAGCCGACGGGGGACCGGGGCCTCGACGAAGTCGGCACGCTCGAACCCGTCGGCGCCGAGCTCCACCAGCCAGGACCCCTTGACGTGACCGGCCTCGGAGAACGAGTAGGCGAGCGGCGAGCCGGAGTAGCGCACCGTGTCGGTGAGGACCTGCCGGCCGTGCAGGTGGCCCAGCGCCGCGTAGTCGACTCCGTCGAAGACCTTGGTCGGCACCCGGGAGACCCCGCCGACGCTGATGTCACGCTCGGAGTCGCTCGGCTCCGCACCGGCGACGAACGCGTGGGCCAGGACCACGGTCCGCACGCCGGGGCGCCGCGCGGTGTCGGCCCGGACCCGCCGCATCGCCTCGGTCAGGGCGGCCTCGTGGGAGCGCGCCGGCAGCCCCCACGGCTCGCGGACCGCGTCGGGGTCGAGGTAGGGCAGGCCGTGGACGGCCACCGTGCCGTGCTCGTCGTCGAGCAGGACCGGCGTGCCGACGCCGCCCGCATCGGTGCGGATGAACACCCCCGCGGCGTCGATCAGCCGGGAGCTGAACCCCAGGCGCTGCGCCGAGTCGTGGTTGCCGCTGGTGATGACCACCTGGGCCCGGCTCCCGGCTAGACGGGCGAGCGCCTCGTCGGCCAGCCGCACCGCGTCGACCTGGGGCAGGGCCCGGTCGTAGACGTCACCGGCGACGACGACCAGGTCGACCCGCTCGCTGTCGACCACCTCGACGAGGTGGTCGACGTACGCAGCCTGGTGCTCCAGCATGCCCTCGCGGTGGAAGGACCGCCCGAGGTGCCAGTCGGAGGTGTGGAGGATGCGCACACCGCAACGCTAGGAGCCCGCACCGACACCGCCGCCCCGGCACGCCGGAGCAGCGGCCGCGGTCGGCCCAGAACATGCGGGGATTGGTCACAATCCGCATGTTTTTGGGCCCGGGACCTGCGGTTGGTGACCAATCGACGTGATTCTCCCGCACTCGGCCTGGCAGATCGGGGGATCGGCGGCGGCTGGCCGGAACGTGCGGGGATTGGTCACAATCCGCAGGTTTTCGGGCCCGGGACCTGCGGTTGGTGACCAATCGACGTGATCCTCCCGCACTCGGCCTGGCAGGTCGGGGGATCGGTGGCGGCTGGCCGGAACGTGCGGGGATTGGTCACAATCCGCAGGTTTTCGGGCCCGGGACCTGCGGTTGGTGACCAAACGACACACTTTTCGGCGCCGGCGGGCGGGCTGGCGGAGCCGGCGGGTTCAGGCGAAGCGGACGCAGCGGTCGGCCGAGGTGAAGCCGTAGAGGACCAGGCCGGCGTCGGCGGCCAGCCGGACGGAGAGCGAGGTGGGGGCGCCGACGGCGACCAGGGAGCCGGTGCCGGCGGCGACGGCCTTCTGCACCAGCTCGAACCCGGCCCGGCCGCTGACGACCAGGCACGCCTCGGCCGGTGCGGTGCCGGAGAGGACCCGGGCGCCGGTGACCTTGTCGACGGCGTTGTGCCGGCCGACGTCCTCGCGCACGACCACGAGGCAGCCGTCGGCCGTCGCCAGGCCGGCGGCGTGCACGCCGCCGGTGCGGGCGAAGACCGGCTGCTCGGCGCGCAGCAGGCCCGGGAGGCTGCGCACGACCTCCGGGTCCGGGAGCGGCCCGACCCAGCGGGGACCGCGGGGGGCGTCGAGGGAGGCCGCGACGCTGTCCTTGCCGCAGACGCCGCAGGCCGACGACCCGGCGCCGTCGTGCCGGTGCCCCGGGTCGCGCAGCGGCGGACGGTCCAGGGTCACGGTGACGACGTTGAACTGCTGCTCTGGCGTGAGGGCGGCGTCGGTGCAGTAGGCCACCCCGTGGACCGAGGCCGGGGCGGCGAGCCCCTCGTGGACGAGCCAGCCCGCCGCGAGCTCGAAGTCGTGGCCGGGGGTCCGCATGGTGACCCACACCCGCCGGGCCGGGGCCCCCGGCCAGGCGAGCCGGATCTCCAGCGGCTCCTCGGTCACCACCCGGTCCTCGCGCTGCCGGTCGCTGCCGGCGGCGAGCTCGTGCACCCGGGTCCGGACCGTCGGTCCGGGACGGCGCGCGCGGTCGGGCGGGAGCAGGGTCACGGCTGCGGGTACCTCGCGCGCACGGCGAGCATGCGGGCCAGCACGTCCGCCTGGTCGGCGAGCCGACGCCGCACCGCCGGGTCGAGGTCGTCGTCGGTGGCGAGCTCGCGGGTGCGGCGCAGCGTCTCGTCGGTGAGCGAGGTCCGCGGGAAGAAGAACTCGGTCGCGTCGGCGAGCACCCAGCCCGAGCGGACCGAGACCGTCGCCGGGAGGTCGGCGAAGTAGCGGTCGACGTACGGCGCCGTCAGCGTGTCCTGCCCGCCGCGCCACATCCCGTTCCCGGCGGCCTCGATCTCGTAGTTGGGGACGTCGGCCTTGCCGGTGAAGCGGTCCCACGCCCACTCCTTGGCCTCCGGGTCGGGCAGCGAGGCGACCGCGCGGGTGTGCTCGACGCGCGAGCTGCCGGTCGGCTCGGCGTCCAGCGCGGCCTGGAGCTCGCCGGCGTCGGTGGCGCCGAGCGTGGCCAGCCGCACCAGGATCCGCCAGCGCAGGTCGAGGTCCACCGCGATCCCGTCCGGCGGCGCGACGAGCCAGTCCCGCAGGCGCTCGGGCTCGGAGGCGGAGCTGATCGCGGTGCGGAACGCGGCGAGCTGGCGCTCCGAGCCGGGGCCCAACGCGTCGAGCTTGGCGAGCGCGGCGCCGTGGACCCTGTCCAGCGCGCCAGGACCGGCCAGCGGCACGACGGTCCCGAGCACCCAGGTCAGGGTGCGGCGCCGGGTGTCCTCGGTGTCCTCGACCGGGAGGCTCGCCACCACCGCGTCGAGGACCGCGCGGGGGTCGACGGCGGCGTCGTGCAGCGCGCCGCGCAGGCCGTTCCAGATGCCCGCGCGCAACCGGTCGTCCGTCACGGCCGGCAGCAGGGCCGGCAGCTCCGCGACGGTCACCTCGTCGGGGTGGACGACGGCCCACGACTCGTCGTACGCGTCGAGCACCACCGCCGCGCCGGGCGGCACGTCGAACGGCGTCGCCGGTCCGTCGACCCGGACCGGCCGGTCCAGCCACCGGCCGTCGACGGCGAGAGCGGCGCGGAACGTATGGGCCCGGTCGGCCGGGTGGGCCGGTGGTGCGCTCCGGCGCACCACGCCCGCCGCGCGGTCGAGCGCGAGCGTGTCGGCGCCGGCGGTGCGCAGCCACTGGGACGTGAACGACGACAGGTCGCCCGCCCCGGCACGCTCCCACGACCCGAAGAGGTCGTGCATGGTGGCGTTGCCGAACCGGTGCCGGGTCAGGTGGTCGACGACACCGCCGAAGAACACGTCGTCGCCGACCGCGGCGGCGAGCTGCTTGAGGCAGCTGGACCCCTTGGAATAGGAGATGCCGTCGAAGTCCTGCAACGCGGCCCCGGCGCTCGCCGCCCCGTTGCCCGCGACCGGGTGCGTGCTGGGGCCCTGGTCGGTCGCGAGACCCCACATCCGGCGGTCGTAGGCGTTGTCGGTCCAGGCGTCGTCGTACTCCGTGACGTCCGCGGTCACCCGGACTCCGAGGTACTCCGCGAACGACTCGTTGAGCCACAGGTCGTCCCACCAGCGCGGGGTGACGATGTCACCGAACCACTGGTGCGCCATCTCGTGCGCCAGGGTGGTGGCGCGCTGGATCCGCATGCCCCGGGTGACCCGGCTGGAGAAGACCAGCGGGTCGCGGAAGGTCACGCAGCCCGGGTTCTCCATCGCCCCGGCGTTGAACTCCGGGACGAACGCCTGGTGGTAGTCCCCGAACGGGTACCGGATCCCGAAGAGCCGGTGCATCTCGTCGAAGCACTGCCGGGTGAGGGTGAACAGCTCGTCGGCATCGGCGTCGAGGTCCGCCGCCAGGCTGGCCCGCGCGGACAGGCCGAGGGGGATGCCGTCGTGCTCGTCGCGGAGCACGTGGTACGGCCCGGCGACCAGGGTGACGAAGTACGTCGACAGCGGCTTCGTGCGCTCGAGCTCCCACACGCCGGGCTCGGGGTTGCGGGCCGAGGCGTTGCCGATGACGACCCAGTCCGCCGGCGCCGTCACGTGGAAGGTGTACGGCGCCTTGAGGTCCGGCTGGTCGAAGCACGCGTAGACCGTGGGGGCGGCCTCCATGAAGTTCATGCCGTAGACGTAGTGCCGCCCGTCCGCCGGGTCGACGCTGCGGTGCAGGCCCTCGCCGTCGTTGCGGAACGGCATGACGGCGTCGACGACGAGCTCGTGCTCGCCCTCGGCGGTGTCGACCGGGAGCCGGCCGCGGTCGAGCAGCCCCGGGTCGACGGGCCGACCGTCGAGGCGGATGGATCGGACCGAGACCGGCTTGAGGTCCACGAACGTCGGTCCGCCCGCGCTGCGGAACCGGATGGTCGTCACCGAGCCGAACGTGCGCTCGTCGGCGGCCAGGTCGAGCCGGACGTCGTACTCCTCGACGGTGATGAGGTCCGCGCGCGCGACGGCCTCCGCCTGCTGGAGGCTCCGGTAGGGATGGGTCACTCGGCCACCCTATGTCGCTGAGCGGGGTCCCCTGGGGGTCTCGGTTCGGTAACGGTCGCCGGGTCGCAGGACGACCGTCGGTGCGGCGTCCTAGCGTCCAGGACTGAGGGCGAGGTCCGCCCCACTCGGGAACGGGGGAGCTCCATGTCAGCCACGACCAGGTCGGTCACCACCAGTCGGCGCGTCCGCGCGCTGCTCGCGGCCACGACGCTCGCGGGGCTCGCCGCCGCCACGCTCGGCACCGGTGCGGCGCCGGCGGCGTCCGCCGACCCCGGCGGCGACTGCGCGGTCGCCTTCCCCGTGGCCGAGGTGCACGCCGACGACCTCGTGCACGGGTCGACGGTCACCCACGGCACCGACCCCGAGCCGTTCACGGGCAAGGTCCTCGGCGTCGTCGAGGACGGCATCGCCCCGGACGTCGACATGGTGATGGTGCGCCTGAAGTCCGACGAGATCGACAAGGTCGGCATCTGGCAGGGCATGTCCGGGTCCCCGGTGTATGCCGAGGACGGTCGGCTGATCGGTGCGGTCGCCTACGGGCTGGCCACCGGGCCCTCGCCGGTCGCCGGAGTGACGCCGTTCGAGAAGATGGACGACCTCCTGGGCGCAGCGCGCCCCCGCGTCCCGGTCGGGCCCGTGGCGGCGCGGCAGATCGCGCGCCACAGCGACGTCTCGGTGCGACAGGCGGCCCAGGGCTTCGAGGAGCTGCCGATGCCGGTGGGCGTCGCCGGTGTCGGCGCGGCCGCGCTGGCGCGGCTGGACCGGCACGCCGCCGACCACCGGTGGGCGACGCGCTCGGCGCACGCGGCCGGACGGGCCTCGGCCGCGGTCGCCGACGAGACCGACATCGTCGCCGGCGGCAACCTGGGCGCCTCGATGACCTACGGCGACGTGACGATGGCAGGCATCGGGACCGTCACCTCGGTCTGCGGTGACCGGGTCGTCGGCTTCGGCCACCCGATGAACTGGAGCGGCGACGCGACGCTGGGCCTGCACCCGGCCGACGCGGTCTACATCCAGGAGGACATGGTCGCCGGGTTCAAGGTCGCCAACCTGGCGCCGCCCGTGGGCACCATCACCGACGACCGGCTCGCCGGCATCGCCGGCACGCTCGGTCCGCTTCCCGACACGGCTGAGCTGACGGTCGGCCTGACCCACGGTGCCCGGTCCCGCACAGGCATCACGCACATCGCCGACCGCAGCCCGGACACGATGGCCTACAGCACGCTCTTCGGCGTCGCGGCCGACCACGTCGCCGTGGTCGACGGCGCGGCGAAGGGCACCGAGGTCGTCGCCTGGTCCGTGGCCGGCACCGACGGGGACGACGTGCCGTTCACGCTCTCCTCGGGCAACCGCTACACGTCCTCAGACCTCGCCGGCGAGGTGGGCTTCTCGCTCGGGGACCTGGTCTACGGCCTCGCCCACGTCCCGGGCATCGCGATCGACTCGATCTCGATCGACGGCACGCTGACCGACCCGGCGCGCTCCTACGCCATCAGCAAGGTCGAGGTCCGTCAGGGCGGCGCCTGGGTCCAGGTGACGCGACGGTCCTCCCTGGTGGCCCGCGCCGGCTCGAACCTGACCGCTCGGGTGACCCTCACCAGCGCGGACTCCACCCGGATCGTCGGGGCGCACCTGGCGGTGCCGGCCGGCTTCTCGGGCCAGGTCGCGGGCCTCATGGTGGTCGGTGGACGGCAGGTCGACCCGGGCCGGATGCCGCGCACCGTGGCCGGGGTGCAGGAGTGGCTGGCCGCCCAGGTCCGCAACGACCAGCTCCAGATCTCCCTCACGCGGGAGGGCCGGGCCGCCGGTGGCGGCGCCGTGGGTCGCGGTGCGGGCGTGCCGCGCACCGTCCAGACCGTGGTGGGACCGGTCAACGGCGTGGTGCGAGGCCGGGTGATGGGCAGCGCCGTCGTGCGGTGACGCGCCCGAGCGTCCCGCCCGGCGCGGGCCTAGGGTGGGGCCGTGGAGGACGACAAGCAGCGGCTGCTCGCGCTGATCCGGGCGTCCGTGATCGGCGAGGACCACGTCATGGTGACGCCGTACGGGCGGCGCCGGGTGACGTACGCCGACTACACGGCGTCGGGCCGCGCCCTGACGTTCATCGAGGACTTCATCCGCGACCAGGTCCTGCCCGGCTACGCCAACACGCACACCGAGTCCAGCGGCACCGGGCTGCAGACCACCCGGCTGCGCGAGGAGGCGCGGGCGATCATCCGGGACGCGGTCGGTGGCGACGACCAGACGGTCGTGCTGTTCGCCGGGTCCGGGTCGACCGGCGCGATCGCGAAGCTGATCGGCGTCCTGGGCCTGCGCATCCCGTCCGTCCTCGACGATGCCTACGCGCTTGCCGAGCACATCCCGGCCGTCCAGCGACCGGTGGTGTTCATCGGCCCCTATGAGCACCACTCCAACGAGATCCCGTGGCGCGAGTCGGTCGCCGACGTCGTCACGATCCGCCAGGACGCGGACGGTGGCGTCGACCAGGAGGACCTGCGCGAGCAGCTGGAGAAGCACGCCGAGCGGCCGCTCAAGATCGGCTCCTTCTCGGCCGCGTCGAACGTGACCGGGATCGTCTCCGACACCGCGGCGATCGCCGAGCTGCTGCACGCGCACGGCGCGCTGAGCTTCTGGGACTTCGCGGCCGCGGCGCCGTACGTCGACGTCACGATGCCGGCGCTCGAGGGCCGGCCCCTGTCCTACAAGGACGCGGTCTTCATCTCCCCGCACAAGTTCATCGGCGGTCCCTCGACCCCGGGGCTGCTCGTCGCGCGCCGCGAGCTGTTCGCCAACCGGGTTCCCGACGTGCCCGGCGGCGGGACCGTCGCCTACGTCAACGACGACGACCACTCCTACCTGGCCGACCCCACCCAGCGCGAGGAGGGTGGCACCCCGGCGATCATCGAGTCGATCCGGGCGGGCCTGGTCTTCCAGCTCAAGCAGGCGGTGGGCACCGCCACCATCCGCGAGCAGGAGGAGCGGCACCTGCGCCACGCCGTCCGCGCCTGGCAGTCGGAGCCGGCGATCGAGCTGCTCGGCAACCTCGACGCGCAGCGCCTGTCGATCATCTCGTTCGTGGTCCGCTCGCCGTCCGGGCGCTACCTGCACCACAACTACGTCGTGGCGCTGCTCAACGACCTGTTCGGCATCCAGTCGCGCGGCGGGTGCTCGTGCGCCGGGCCGTACGGCCACCGGCTGCTCGGGATCGACATCGAGCGCTCGCACGAGTTCGAGCGCGAGATCACCGGCGGGTGTGAAGGCATCAAGCCCGGCTGGGTGCGGGTCAACGTCAACTACTTCGTCTCCGACCAGGTGGTCGACTACCTCGTGGAGGCCCTCCGCCTCGTCGCCCGGGACGGCTGGCGGCTGCTCGGCGACTACCGGTTCGACCCGGCGACCGGGCGCTGGCGGCACCGCGACGGGTTGGTGACGCCGCCACTGAGTCTGCGCGACGTGTCGTACGCCGGCGGGCGGGTCTCGATGCCCGCCAACGACGCGACCGGGGGAGAGGAGCTGCTCGCCGAGCACCTCCGCGACGGTGCCGCGATCCTCGCGGCGGCCGACGGACCCGACCTGGCCTCCCACCCGGGCAACGTCAGCGCCGACTTCGAGCACCTGCGCTGGTTCGACCTGCCGGCGTGCTGCGTGCCGGGCACGCTGCCCTGAGCCCGGCGCCCGGCGAGCGTGAACTCAGCCGGCGCGGGGAAGTCGGCGCAGCAGGGCCGCCGAGGCCGGGCCGAGGCGGAGCTCGCGGACGCGGGTGCCGTCCAGCCGGGCGTAGTCGCGCTCCAGGGCCACCAACCGGCTGGTCGCCCCCGGGTTCACCACGACCAGCCCACCGGCGTACCGGCGGGTCCAGGTGCCGTCGGCGTGCCGGACCCGGGGCCCAGCCGGCCGGCCGAGGTCGACGGTGGCCCGCGGCTGCCAGTGGCTCGCCCGGAGCTCGGAGGGCACGAAGACGCTCGCGCCGGTCCTGCCGTTCCACGTGAGCAGCCAGGTCGCCCGGTGGTAGGTCTGGGCAGCGGCGTCCGACGCGCTGCTGTAGGTGACCGCGAGCAGGGGCACCCGGTGCGCGGCACACCAGGCCGCGAGCCGCATCTTCCACTCCCAGTCCGCGCCGACGAACCGGCTGCCGGTGTCCTGGCCCCACTTGACGAAGTACTCGTCCTCCCAGCCGCTGACGTACGGCGCCCAGGCCGACAGCACCGAGGACCAGGTGTTCCACTGGACGGTGACGTTGGAGATGGCCAGGAAGCCGGCCGCCATCAGGCCCGGGCCGACCCGCGAGAGGAACGACTGCGTGGCGCGGTACATGGTGGCGTCGTCGGGGATCCGGGTGGACCGCAGGTCGTCGACCACCGGGTGGCTCAGCGACGTCAGGGTGTCGTCGAGGACCACGCCGTCCCAGTCGTGCGCGCGCAGCTCCCGCAGCACCCCGCGCAGCCACGCCCGCTGGTAGCCACGGTTGCCGACGTCCATCGGGTGGAGGCCGGGGTAGTCGGCCCACTCCAGCCGGGTCCCGTGCGCGTCGGTGAGGAACCACTCCGGGTGGTGCTGGTCGGCGTCGGCGTAGGAGACCCCCGTCGGGTAGAGGCCCGTCTCGTGCGGCCGGTCGACGGTCGCCGACACGTCCTTGTACATGAGGATCCGGACGTGCGGGTGGGCCGCGCGGTACGCCGGGATCCGGGGGTACTCCCACGACTGCATGACGACGTAGTCGCCGGCGGCCGCGTCGGGTGTCTTGTCCAGGTCACCCCAGTCGAGGGCGACGACCCCGGTGCCCGGCACGTGCGGTCGAGCCGCGGCGGACGCAGGCGTGGTTGGGGCGACGACCAGCGCCGCCACGGCGAGGAGCACGGCGACCGGAGCGCGCATCGGGCGCTAGCCCCGTGGCGTCGGTGCGTGGCCGTGGGGGACCCGACCGGGCACGGACGACCGAGGGACGAACGGGGGACTCGCCATGCGAGCAGGATCACACAGCAAGACCGGTCTAGTCCGATATTTCGGCAGATCCGTGCCCGGCCGGGTACCGGCCGGCCCCTCGGGTCAGGCCTGGAGGCCGAGGGCGAACTCCACCTTCCCCGACGGGTCCACGGCGGCGTCGAGGACCTTGTCGTCGAGCAGCTCCGCGGCCGCGGCGTCGAGGTAGACCGTCGCACCACCCTGCTCGACGACCTGGTCGCCCGGCTCTCCCTGGAGCGCGGCGGAGACGGCGAAGGCCGGCTCCGCTGCGGCGGTCCCGTCCGGTCCGGCGGAGGTGGTGGCGGGCGCGGCGGACTCGGTGGTGATGCGCAGGCCCGCCGTGTCGGCGAGTCCTTGCTGGGCGGTGATCTCGTTGACGATCGCGCTGGCGTTCTCGGTGAGGGTGAGCATGGCTCGCCTTCCGGGTTGCGGTTGCGGACCCTGTCCACCGTTGCCGATGACCGGTGACGAGACAAGGCCGCCACCGATCCCGGGCGTGTCGCGGGTCTGGCACGCTGTGCCCATGACCACGCCCGACCTGCCCGTCACGCCCGCCGGATCGGCCGAGGGCCACGCGCACCGCCGCATCGACCTGACCAAGATCGGTGCCGGGCGCTACAAGGCGACCAACGCGCGCGGCGGCGTCGTGGCGATCGGCTCCGGCGACGACCCCGACTTCACGCCGGTCGAGCTGCTGCTGGCCGCCCTGGCCGGGTGCAGCGCGATCGACGTCGACCTGATCACCGGCAAGCGAGCCGAGGCGACGGCCTTCGCGGTGGTGGCAGAGGGCGAGAAGGTGCGCGACGAGGGCGGCAACCACCTCGTCGACCTGCGGCTCACCTTCGAGGTCCGCTTCCCCGAGGGCGAGGACGGGGACCGAGCCCGCGAGGCGCTGCCGCGATCGATCGCCCAGTCCCGCGACCGGCTGTGCACCGTGGGCCGGACGGTCCAGCTGGGCGCGCCCGTCGACTACGTCGAGGCCTGAGCCGCCGATGCCGCGCCACCGCCCGGACCGCTGGGACGCCGTACCTCGCCAGGACGGGCGCCGGTTCGTCGTCACCGGCGCCAGCGGCGGTCTCGGGCTCGAGACCGCCAGGGCGCTGGCCGCGGCGGGGGCCGAGGTCGTCCTCGCGGTCCGCAACGTCGAGAAGGGTGCGGCCGCCGCCGCCGCCGTCGCGGGCCCGAGGTCCGCGCCGGTCGAGGTCCGGCGGCTCGACGTCGCCGACCTGTCCAGCGTGCGGGAGTTCGCCGACGAGGTCGGTGCGGTCGACGTGCTCGTGAACAACGCCGGCGTCCTGGCCGTCCCGCGCGCGCTGACGGTCGACGGCTTCGAGACCCACCTCGCGACGAACCACCTGGGTCACTTCGCCCTCACCAACCTGCTGCTGCCCCGGCTGACGGACCGGGTCGTGGTCGTGTCGAGCGACTCACACCGGCACGCGGACCTCGACCTCACCGACCTCGCCTGGGAGCGGCGGCCCTACAAGCCGTACGCCGCCTACGGCGCGTCCAAGCTGGCGAACCTACTGTTCCTGGCCGAGCTGCAGCGCCGGCTCACCGCGGCCGGCTCGACGCTGCGGGCGACCGGGGCCCACCCGGGCTCGACCGCGACCGGGATCACCGCCAACACCGGCAGCCGGGTCAAGACCTGGGTCGGCTCCTGGGGCCACCCGTTGTTCGGCATGCCGCCGTGGCAGGGGGCCCTGACCACGCTGTACGCGGCCACCATGGACGTGCCCGGCAACACCTTCATCGGCCCCGGGGGGTTCCTGGAGATGCGCGGCTGGCCCACCGGCGTCGGCCGGAGCCAGAAGGCGACCGACCCCGAGCTCGCCAAGGCCCTGTGGCTGCGCTCGGAGGAGCTGACCGGGGCGTCCTTCCCGCTCTAGCAGAGCGGCGCCGCGGTCAGGAGACCGTGACCGAGTCGATGGTGACCGGCGTGGTGGGGTGTCCGTCGCCGGCCCCCAGGACGTTGTCGGTGCCGGTGGAGGCCACCTTGATGACGGTCTCGACGCCGGTGCGGTCCATGTGCCCGATCACGTCGTAGTCCGCGGGCAGCGGGGAGTCCTCGTAGACGAGGTAGAACTGGGAGCCGTTGCTGTCGGGACCGTTGTTGGCCATCGCGACGGTGCCGGCCGGGTAGCTCTCCTTGCCGGTGAGCTCGTCGCGGAAGGTGTAGCCGGGGCCGCCGAAGCCCGAGCCCCACGGGTCGCCGCACTGCAGGAAGAAGGTCTTCTGGGTGGTGAGGCGGTGGCAGGGCGTGTCGTCGAAGAAGCCCTGCTGGGCCAGGGAGACGAAGGAGTTCACCGCGCACGGGGTGCGGTCGCGCTCGAGGGTGATCGGGACCTCGCCGGCGCTGGTGCTCAGGGTGACCGTGACCTCACCCTGGGCCGGGGCCCGCGACGGCGGCGGCTCCACCGGTTTGGACCCCGGACCGGCGGTGGCGTACGCGCACGGGACGGTGCGCCCCGACGTCGGCGGCGCGAGGCCGGGGCTGGTGCTGGATCCGGCGCTCGGCTCCTCCGACGAGCCGCCCGAGCACCCGGTCGCCGCGCCGAGGAAGGCACCGGCGACCAGCAGCAGGACCGCGCGGCGCAGCATGGCGCCGATCGTAGGGGCGATCACGAGCGGGACATCAGGAAACGGTGACCGAGTCGATGGTGACCGGGGTGGTGGGGTGGCCGTCGCCGGGGCCGTTCGCGTCGTCCGTGCCGCCGGCGGCGACCTCCTTCACGACGGCGGTGCCGCTGGGGTCCAGGTGGCCGATCACGTCGTAGTCGGGGCTGAGCTGGGTGTCGTCGTACACGAGGAAGAACTGCGAGCCGTTGGTGTCGGGTCCGGCGTTGGCCATCGCGACCGTGCCCGCGGGGTAGGTCTCCTTGCCCGTCAGCTCGTCGGGGAAGGAGTAGCCGGGCCCGCCTGCTCCCGACCCGGTGGGGTCGCCGCACTGCAGCACGAAGATCCCGGCCGTGGTGAGGCGGTGGCACTGCGTGTCGTCGAAGTAGCCCTGATCGGCCAACGAGACGAAGGAGTTGACCGCGCACGGCGTCGCCGCGGCGTCGAGGGTCAGGGGGATGTCACCGGCGCTGGTCTGCAGGGTGACGTCGACGGTCCCCTCCGCCGGGGCGTCGGCCGACGGCGGGTCGACGTCCTTGGCGGCCTGCCCGCCGCTCGGGTAGTCGCACGACACGGTCCGCACCGACGAGCCCGTGGACGGGCCGGTGTCGGTCGCGGTGTCCGAGCCGTCGCTGCCGCACGACGCGAGCAGGGCGACGGCGGGGACGAGGAGCAGCGGCAGGGCGACACGGCGCGGCATGGCGCTGATCGTAGGGGGCCGCGTCACCCGTTGCGTCCGCGGGCCGCCACCGGCCACGGCTCGGTGTCGTCGGCCCACAGCACGTCGGCCAGGTTGACCGCGGCGCAGACGTGGTTGGGCACCACGTCGACCCGGGCGCCCAGCGGGGGCAGGGGGGCACCCGCGAGGTCGACCACGGCGTGGTGCTCGGCGAGCTGCACGACGCGGGCCGCGGGGTACGCCGGCAGCCGCCCCCAGCCGCTGGCCCACGGCGGCCGATCGGCACCCAGCACCTTGCTGCCGGCGTCGAGGACCACGCGACCACCGGTGTGGCTCACCACGGTGGACCGGCACGTGAGCGCGACGTCCTCGGGGCCGGTCGAGCCCAGCTCCCACTGCTGGGCGTCGCCGAAGACGTACACGCCGGGACGCAGCTCGGTGAGGACCCCGGGGCCGGCGAGGCTGGACTCGAGGGTCGGCGTCGAGCCACCGCTGACGACGTCGGGCTCGAGGCCGGCGTCGCGGAAGGACGCGACCGCCGTGGCCAGCGCGGCTGCCTCGTCGGCGGCGCCCGTGGCGCCGGCCGCCGGTGCGTAGGCGTGCCCGGGGAAGGTGAAGACACCGCGGACCGCCAGCCCTGCCTCGGCCGCCGCCGCCGCGACCGCACCGGCGTCGGCCGGCGGCACGCCGGTGCGGTGCTGCCCGCTGTCCACCTCGACGAGGACGGCGAGCCCGGCGCCCGCCAGCGTGGACCCGAGGCGATGCGCGCCCTCGACCGAGTCGACTCCGACCGCGAGGTCGACCCGGCCGGCGAGGTTGCGCAGCCGCCGGGCGACGCCCGCGTCGGGCCACAGCGGGTAGGCGACGAAAAGGTCCTCCACGCCGTGCTCGGCGAACACCTCGGCCTCACCGGTGGTCGCGACGGTCAGGCCGGCCGCGCCGGCGGCCAGCTGGAGCCGGGCGACCTCCACGCACTTGTGCGTCTTGGCGTGCGGCCGCAGGCCCACCCTGGCGGCGGCCGCTCGCTCTGCCGCCCGGGCGACGTTGGCCCGCAGCCTGGCGGTGTCGACGCGGAGGTACGGCGTGGGCACGCTGCCCGGTGTCGTCACATCTCCTCGTGGGTGTCCGGGTCGCCCCCGAAGAGGCGTCCGTCCTGCCTGCCGAGCGCCGTGATCGCGGCGACCTCGTCGTCGTCCAGCTCGAAGCCGAAGAGGTCGAGGTTCTGGCGCTGGCGTTCGGGCGTCGCCGACTTGGGGATCGGGACCGCGCCGAGCTGGACCTGCCAGCGCAGGATCACCTGGCCGGGGGACACCCCGTGCCGCTGCGCCGCGTCCGCGACCGGAGCCTCGTGGAACGGCGCCTGCCGCTTGCCCAGCGGGCTCCAGGACTCGGTGCGGATCCCGAGCCGCTCGTGGACCTCGCGCATCTGCACCTGCGGGAAGTAGGGGTGCAGCTCGACCTGGTTGACCGCCGGCGTCACCCCGGTCTCGTCGATGATGCGGGTCAGGTGCTCCTCGGTGAAGTTCGAGACGCCGATCGAGCGCACCAGCCCCTGCTCGCGCAGGTCGACGAGCGCGCGCCACGCCTCGGCGTACCTGCCGACGCTCGGGTTGGGCCAGTGGATGAGGTGCAGGTCGAGGTGGTCCAGGCCGAGCCGCTCGAGTGACTCGTGCGTGCTGCGCACGGCGTCGTCGTACGCGTGGTGGCGGCCCGGGATCTTGCTGGTCACCCAGAGCTCGTCACGCGGCACGCCGCTGCTGCGGATGGCCTCGCCGACCTCCGTCTCGTTGCCGTAGTTGACCGCGGTGTCGATGAGCCGGTAGCCGACCCGGATCGCGCTGCGGACCGCCTCGGTGCCCTCGGGCCCGGTCAGCGGGTAGGTGCCGAAGCCAACCGCGGGCAGGGAGGTGCCGTCATTGAGGGTGTAGGTGGGGACCGCCATGCGGCCAACGTACCCAGGAACGGTCAGACGTCGGCCGGCGTCGCCTCGTGGCCGGGCTCGCCGTCCGTGCGCCGCTGGTCCTTGAGACGGGCCTCGTAGGTGTGCCGCTCGCCCCCGGTCAGCCGCTCGCGCGCCTCGGTCACGAGGCGCCGGAAGGTCGAGTAGTAGCCGTCGTCGTAGCGCTCGACCACCTGGAAGGTCCACATGCCCGGCAGCACGTTGCGCCCGAGCAGCTCGCGCTCGACGCGGTCGGCGAGCTCGGCGTGGCCGGCGTCGCGGAGCAGGTCGACCGCCTCGCCGAGGGTGAAGTCGGCGGTGCCGGAGAGTCGGTGGAAGCGGTAGAGGCTGCCGCGGGCGTCCTCGATGACCTCGAAGGCCTCCGACAGCTTGCCGACGGCCTCGACGCTCGCGTCGTCGAAGCCGTCCCGCAGGCCGTCGGCGTCGGTCGTGCTCACGCGGAGAGCACCTCGCGCGCCGACACCGCCCCGTGCTCGTCCTGGATCGCGTCGGCCAGCTTGCGGACGTCGTCGTCGGAGACGTCCACGCCGACCTCGCCGAACCCGTCGCGCAGCTCGCCCTCGACGGTGCTCTCGGTGGCGCCGTCCTGCCAGGACGACACCCGGTCCACCACCGCCTGGATCGCGTCCATCTTCTCGTCGCTCATGGCGGCGTCGTACCCACGACGCGCGTGCGGCACGCTTGCGACGTGCTGGATCGGATCTGGGGTGACGTCCTCGCGGCGCAGGCGCCGCCGGGGGAGCGCGGCGTGCTCCTGACGGCCCTCTTGGCGCTGGCCGTGGTCCTCGTGCCGCGGGCGTGGCAGGTCGCCCGGCACGCCGTCACCATCGCCCACGAGGGCGCCCACGGCGTCGCCGCGCTGCTGGCCGGGCGGCGGCTCTCCGGGATCCGGCTGCACTCCGACACCTCGGGCCTGACCGTCTCGAAGGGCCGCCCGACCGGCCCCGGCATGGTCCTCACCGCGGCCGCCGGCTACCCGGGGCCGGCGCTCCTCGGGCTCGCCGGGGCGCTCCTCCTGCGTGAGCGGCACGCCCTCGCGGTGCTCTGGCTCGCGGTCCTCCTGCTGGGCCTCCTGCTGCTGCTGGTCCGCAACTTCTACGGGCTCTACGTCGTCCTGGTCGCCGGGGCCGCGGTCGCCGCCGTCTCGTGGTGGGGGAGCGACCAGGTGCAGTCGCTGGCGGCGTACGCCGGCGTGTGGTTCCTCCTCCTGGCCGCGCCCCGGCCGGTGCTCGAGCTGCAGGCGCTGCGCCGCAGGGGCCGGGCCCGCGACTCCGACGCGGACACGCTGGCGCGGCTGACGGGGCTGCCCGGCCTGGTGTGGGTCCTGCTGTTCCTCCTGCTGACCGTGGGCTGTCTGGTCGTCGGCGCCCGCTGGCTGTGGCTGGGGGCGTAGGTTCACCTCGTGCGCATCGGCATCCACTACGCCAACTTCACCCACCCCGACTGGGAGCACCGCCTCACCGAGCGGCTGACCGACACGGCTCGGGTCGCCGACCAGGGCGGCGCGGCCATGTTCACGGTGATGGACCACTACTTCCAGATGGAGGCGATCGGCGGCCCGCCGATGCCGATGCTGGAGGGCTACACGACGCTGGGCTACCTCGCGGCGCAGACCGAGAAGATGCGGCTGGGGCTCCTGGTCACCGGCACGACCTACCGCTGGCCGGGGCTGCTGGCCAAGATCGTGACGACCCTCGACGTGCTCTCCGGCGGGCGCGCGATGCTCGGGATCGGCGCGGCCTGGTACGACCGCGAGCACGCCGGCATGGGCGTCCCCTTCCCGCCGACCGCCGAGCGCTTCGAGCGGCTCGAGGAGACGCTGCAGATCGTGCGGCAGATGTGGAGCGACGACGAGGGGCCCTTCGCGGGCAAGCACTTCCAGCTCGCCGAGACCATCTGCGTCCCACCGCCGGTGCAGCAGCCGCGCCCGCCGATCCTCATCGGCGGCGGCGGAGAGCGGAAGACGCTGCGGCTGGTCGCGCAGTACGCCGACGCCTGCAACATCTTCCGAAGCGACGTCGATGGGGTGCGCCACAAGCTCGACGTGCTGCGCCGGCACTGCGACGAGGTGGGCCGCGACTACGACGAGATCGAGAAGACGATGGTCAACGGGGTCGACGGCCCCGACCCGGCCGCGGACCCCGACGGGTTCGTGCGCGACATGGAGCAGTACGCCGCCCTGGGGATCTCGCTGGTCACCCTGATGCCGCCCACCGACGACCCGGTCGGGTGGACCGAGCAGGTCTGCGACCACGTCGTCCCGCACCTCGCCGGCCGCTGACCGCGGGCCCACGGGTCCGCGGTTTGGTCACAAACCGCACGATTTCGGGGCGCAGACCTGCGGTTGGTGACCAAACGTCGTACTTTCGGCAGCCGGCTACAGGACCTCGAGGCCGTACATCGCCGGCCGCTGACCGCGGGCCCACAGGTCCGCGGTTTGGTCACCAACCGCACGATTTCGGGCCGCAGACCTGCGGTTGGTGACCAAACGTCGTACTTCGGCAGCCGGCTACAGGACCTCGAGGCCGTACATCGCCCCGAGCGGGTCGGCGATGAGCTCGACCCGGGTGCCGTCGGGGTCGCGCAGGTAGATCGAGGTGCCGCTCTCCAGCAGGTACTCCACCCCCGCCTCGTCGAGCTTGGCGCGCAGCGCCTCCCAGCGCTCGGGCGCGACGCTGATGGCGAGGTGGTGCAGCCCGCCGAGCACCTCGGCGTACGGCCCCACGTCCAGCCCGGGGAAGTCGAAGAACGCGATCAGGTTGCCGTTGCCGATGTCGAAGAAGAAGTGGTTGGAGCCGGCGTAGTCCCGGTTCTCCACGATCTCGGTGAGCGGGAACTCCAGCAGCTCCTGGTAGAAGCGCACCGTCCGCTCGACATCGGCGCAGACGATCGCCACGTGGTGCAGGCCGCGGGCCGACGACGGCGGCCGCTCGGCGGTGGGGGAGAGGTACGTCGCCCGGATCCGGTCGCGCTCGGCGGCGATCCGGTCCAGGTCCCGGTCGGGGGTGGGCGCGGGCAGCGGGTCGGACATGGGGGTGACGCTACGCCAGCGCTCAGCCCTGCGGGTCCGGCACGTCGGCGAAGGTCGCCGGACGGTGCAGCCGGTCCCAGTGGTCGCGCGGCCAGACCACGGCGAAGACCCGGCCCACGACCAGGTCGGTGTCGACGTACGCCGCCTCCGGGTCGCACCCCGGATCGTCGGCGTTGCACAGGTGGTAGCTGCTGTCGGCGGACTCGGTGCGGTTGTCACCCATGACGAAGATGTGCCCCGGTGGGACCGGGCCGGCGGTCCAGCTGCACCTGCCGGGTCCCATCGGCCCCCGGCAGTGGTTGCGCTTGGGGTCGTTGACGTACTCGTCCTCGTCCAGCGGCTGGCCGTTGACCGAGATCCGCCCCTGCTTGTCACAGCAGGTGATCGTGTCGCCGGCCACGCCGATGACGCGCTTCACCAGATGGCCGCCGCTGGGGTACAGCCCGATCCGGGTCATCACCTTGGCGAGGGGGTTGGTGGGGCCCGCGTCCTCCTCGGGGCTGAGCCAGCCGCCCGGGTCGGAGAACACGACGACGTCGCCGCGTTGCGGTGACCCGCCGAACCAGTAGGACGGCTTCTCGACCAGGATCCGGTCGTTCTTCACCAGCCCGGGGACCATCGAGGGGGAGGGGATGTAGAACGCCTGCACGAAGAAGGTCTTGATGACGACCGCGAGCACGACGGCGATGACCAGGAGCAGGATGGTCTCCTGCCACCAGGGACGGTGCTTCTTGGCGGATTCGGCGGCCACGCGCCCGAGCCTAGGGCGTGCCCCCCAATCCGGTGGCCCGGACCCGGTGTCGGGCCGCCACCCGGTGCAGCACGGCGACGGCGCCGAGCACCGCGGCGCCCAGGACGAGCCACGGGACGGGGGAGCGGCCGGCGTCACGGTCCACCGGCGGCGTGGCGGCGACGGTGAGCGACGGAGGGTCGCCGGCCGGGTTGACGGTGGCGGTCGCAGCGGGGTCCACGCGGAAGTCGACCCGCGCGATGACCGGGTGCAGGTCGACCCCGACGGCATGGACCGCCGCGACGAACGCCCCGGTCTGGCGGGTGGGGCGCAGCTCCTGGGTGACGAAGCGGCCGTCGACGACCGGCGGCCCGACCGCCAGGGTCCGGCCGTCAGGCCCCACGACGGCGAGCTGCAGCTGCGGCTCGACCTCGGTGCTGAACTCGACGGTCAGCCGGTCCGGTGCCGTCGTCAGGACCTGGCCGGGGGCCGGCCACGCGGCGACCGCGGTGGCGTGCGCGTCGGCCGGCGCGCACGGGGCCAGGGCCGTCAGGGCCCCGACCACGAGGGCCAGCGCCGCGAGGAGCCGGCGCCGGTCACCCATCCCGTCGCCCGTAGGTGAGCCCGGCGGTGGACTGCGGGTCGATGCGCCAGTAGAAGACCTGGCCGGCCTGGACCAGCCGCGGGCTGATCGTGGTGGCCGCCGTCTGCGGGACGCCGCGGGCGGCGAGGGCGGCGTTGCGCGCGGCGTACTCGGCGTGGAGGTAGTCGCCGCGACGGAACAGCCGCACGGCGACCGCCTTGGCCGCCTTGAAGGCCGCGTAGCGGCGGACGAACCGCTGGTCGGGGGTGGTGCGGCCGGCGGCGCTCTCCGAGGCCAGCAGCCGGCTCAGGGCCTCCTGGCCGGCGAGCAGGTACTCCGCGACGTGGCCGCGCTGGAGCTGGTCCTGGTCCTCCACCTCGTAGGGGCGGTAGTCCATCGCGTACGTCGTCGGCGCGGCCGAGATGTCCATGACCCAGCCCAGCCCGGCCCAGTAGCAGGCCCACCTGCCCGCGTTCGGGTCACCGTCGGGGCAGCGCTCGACGCCGTACGACCCGTCGTGCGGGTGGGAGAGGCCCAGGTTGTGTGCTGCCTCGTGCTCGATCGTGTAGCTGAACCCGGTGCCGGACTCCTGGGTTGGCGTGCAGGGGAGGAGCGACACCTTGTCGCCGTCCTTGTTCCTGGTCGGGTCGTAGACCGGGTAGTTGGCCGAGCACGCCTTGAACCGGTCGTTGACGTTGTTGAAGACGCCCCACGCGTTGCCGTCCGCGCCGGCGAGCGCGATGCCGCCGACGATCGCGGGCAGCGCCCAGGTGTAGGCCTTCTCGAACGTCATGTTCAGCGACGGCACCGTGCCCAGGCCGGGCACGACGTCGGCCATGCCCCTGCGGTGGGCGTCGATGTAGTCGCGGACGATGTCGGTGTTGACGGAGTCGTCGTAGGTCGCGCCGGTCAGGCCGGACGCCTTGGCCTTCTCGATCTGGTTCTGGAACTCGGTGAGGTCGATCGTCGAGCCGTCGGCGTTGTGCTTGATCACGTGCTGGCCGCCGTAGAGGGGCTCGGGCACCAGGTCGACGCCGGCGGCGCCCTGGTGGACGTGGTACTCCGGTGCGGGGAGGTCGGCGTACTTCGGCGAGGTGTCCAGGGTGCCGGTCTTCTTGCCGGTGCGCGGGTCGTAGAGCGGGATCACCTCGCCCTTGCGACCGACCCAGCGCACGTAGGGCATCGCCGAGGAGAGCCAGCGCAGCGTGTCGTCGTGCGTCCTGGCCTTGACCGAGTCGATCTTGTAGAGCTTCGACGGGTCGGTCCACCAGCTGCCGTACGGCCCGGAGACCGGGACGCCGTTCACCCACTGCGGGCGGGAGTAGAAGTCGGTGAAGTTGGTGGTGGCGAGCCAGTAGACGTCGCCCTGGGGGATCGGGCGGTAGAGGTACCCGGCCGTGGACCGGAAGAACAGGCCGTACGAGACGTCGCGGGCCAGCCGCGGCATCATCGTGCACGGCGTCGGGTCGCCGACGTAGCTGTTGACGCTCGCGGGGCACGGGTCCTGCTGCCACTGCGGGTCGTTGTCGTACTGCCAGACCGGCGGGTCGCCCATCGGGAAGTCACTGGACATCGCGTCCACGCCCTTGCCCAGCCAGGCGGCGCTCTCGTAGTTGTTGGGAGCCGCGCCGAGGTCGAAGAAGTGCCAGCGGTAGCGGCCGCCCCAGGTGCGGGCGAAGTCGACACCGGCCCAGTCGCCGGTGTCGGGGTCGGTGACCCTCCAGGAGCCGCCGTCGGCGACCGGCTTGGCGATGATCTGACCCTTGACGACCTTGTCGGTCGTCCACGTGTGGTAGGCGTTCGGCCGGAAGTCCTGCGCCGTCCAGGCGGGCGTGAAGGTGTCGAGGAACAGGTAGGTGGTGCCCTTGTTGACGCCCTCGGGCATCCGGTCGAGGTCCAGCCCCTTCCGGTCGTAGAAGGGATCGTGGTAGCCGGGGGTGTCCTGCAGGATCCGGGCGCTGGCGCACTTCTTCGTCTCGAGGTCGACGAACGCACACCGCCACTGCTTCTGGGTGCGCGAGCGCCACATCCAGTCCTCGACGGCATACGCGTCGACCATGTCCACCTTGCTCGGGTCGCTGACCTGGTAGTCGGTGCCCTGCTTGCCGACGAGGCGGTACTTGCCGAAGCTCTGGTCGTACTTGACCAGCTGGGTGGTCATGGTCGGGTCGTGGAAGGTCTGGTCCTGCGCGGTGTGGCTCTTCGCAACCGCGAACAGGGCCTGGCTGTAGGCCTTGGTGGCGGAGTAGACGTGCACGTCGTAGCGGAACCGGGTGCCGAGGAAGGCGGGGTCCTGCCCGGGAGCGAACGCGCCGCGGTTCCAGTTCAGGAGCCCGGAGGTGGTCCCCAGGACGCCGTCGGGGCTCGGGGCGCCCGCGACGTTGGCGACCGTCGGCTGGTACTGCGTCGGCACCCACTTCTTCAGCTCGGCGACCTGCTCGGCGCTCGGCCGGCGGCCGACGAAGACGATCCGCAGCGGGTAGCGGACGGTCAGCTCGTCCATGAGCGTGTCGCGGTCCTCCGGCAGCGTCATCGCCTTGACCAGCTGCTGGCTGGTGAGGGAGACCGAGCCGTCGTACGACGTCGCGGGCGGTGCCGTGAAGCTGAGGGCGGTGACCGTGTAGTCGCCAGGGGCGAGCTGGCCGAGCGTCACCTCCTCGCTCGTGCTGCCGCTGGTGGCGGACTGCGCGACCAGCGCCCCGCCGGCGTCGTACACGTAGAGGTCGAGGTCGGCGGTCGCGTCGGTCCAGGCGATCTTGGCCGCGAGCGAACCACTGTGGGTCTTCCAGAAGTCCGCGGGGATCGTCAGGTGCAGGGTCTCGGAGTCACAGGTGACGCCGTCGACGCACACCGACGGGTCGACGGCACCGGTGCCGGCGATCGTGCCCGTCCAGGTCGCCCGCTGCGTGACCGGGGTCGCGGAGTCGCTCGGGGGAGCGCCGAGCGTCGACTCCCCGGGGTCAGCGGCTCGGGCCGCGTCGTGGGTGCCCGCCGCGGGCACGAGGAGGAGTGCCGCGCCGAGGGCGAGGCTCGCGCCGAGAGCGACGCGTCGCTGGATCCAGAACATGTCGACCGCCTTGCACCGGGCCTCGTGGGCCGCTCGAGCTGACCTGTGGTGCCGAGGCAACGAGAGGGATGGCCACCGGGCTACGGCCTGCCGGTCGGACTGGACCACAGTCGCAACTAATGGTTGCGCGTGCGCCCCTGGTGTTCTAAGGTGACGTGCAACCGAACGTTGCACGAAGGAGTGCCATGTCCCACACCTCGATCGAACGCCGGCTCCACATCGATGCCTCGCCGGCCGTCGTCTTCGACGTCGTCAGCGACCCCGCGCACGTCCGCCGGTGGTGGCCGGACGAGGCCGACTACCCGATGGAGCCCGGGGGAGCGGGCCGGATCGGGTTCCGTCAGGGCGAGGAGACGATTTGGGAGCGGTTCCAGGTCGTCGACGCCCAGCCCGGGCGGCTGTTCTCCTTCCGGTGGACGCAGCCCGAGGGCAGCGCGGCCGGGCCCGGCAACTCGTTCCTCGTCGTGTTCGAGATCGAGCCCGACGGGGACGGGTCGCTGCTGCGGATGACCGAGACCGGGTTCGACGAGCGCGGGTGGGACGACGCGACTGCCGCCGCACACCACGCCGACCACGTGGCCGGCTGGGACCACTTCCTGGCGCGGCTGCCGGCGTACGCCGCCTCGGTGGAGGTGCGGCGGTGAGCGCCACGGCCGTCGACGACGCCCTGTGGTCGGCCATCGGCGATCCGACGCGCCGCCGGATGCTCGACCTGCTGCTCGCCGACGAGGGGACCGCGACCTCGCTGAGCGCCCAGCTGCCGGTGACCCGGCAGGCAGTGGCCAAGCACCTCGGCGTCCTGGACCGGGCCGGCCTGGTGCGGTCGACCGCGCGGGGACGCGAGCGTCGCTACCGGGTCGACGACGAGCGGCTGGGCGCCGCCGTCGCGCAGCTGCAGTCCGTGGGGTCCGCCTGGGACGCCCGGCTGCGGCGGATCAAGCAGATCGCCGAGGCGATCGAGAAGTCGGCCGACCGGGCCGGGAACTGAGAGGAGCACTCGCGATGGTGGACATCCTGCACCGCATCGGCGTCGAGCACGCCACCCCGGATCGCGTCTACGAGGCACTCACGACCGTGCACGGCCTGAGCGGCTGGTGGACCGAGACGACGACCGGGTCGACAGCCGTCGGCGACGTCATCGAGTTCCGGTTCCCGCCGGGCGGCTTCGACATGGAGGTCGTGGACGCCGTCCCGTCCTCGCGCGTCGCCTGGCGGGTCGTCGACGGCCCCGACGAATGGGTCGGCACGACGATCGACTGGGAGCTGCGCCAGGACGGCGACTGGACGATCGTGCTGTTCCGCCACGAGGGCTGGCGCGAGCCGGTGGAGTTCATGCACCACTGCAGCACCAAGTGGGCGACCTACCTGATGAGCCTCAAGGCGCTGGTGGAGTCCGGCGTCGGCGCACCGGCGCCCCGCGACGTCCACGTCGCCTTCCCGGACTGAGGGCCCGGACCAAGGGGCACAGGGGACCGCTAGGATCCGTTTTAGTGGACACCCTGCGTATCAAGTCACGACGTATTTTGAACCTGGAGCCCGTGGTGGCCATCGGGGGGCAATTGCACGGCACCAGCTCTTGGCAGTGTCACTGGTCCCTCGGTGAACCAGGCGTCCTCTGCGCAGGCGC
>NZ_JBGAGJ010000009.1:0-196059 GCF_044226765.1 Nocardioides sp. | reverse complement strand
GCGGTCAACGACGGGTACTCGGCCAGGTGATCCAGCACCTGCCGCACGCACCGCGCCTTGACCGCAGGATCGATCTTCTTCGGCATGCTGCTCATCCTCCTGGACTCAAACAGGAGCGGCATCAAACCTGGGGCGCTTCAGAGTGACGCCCCGCAGTGCCCTCCCGGATCCGCATTCACGCTGTCGGACTTCGCGGTCTTCTCAGCTGCGCGGGCGTCGGCGAGGAGTTGGCGGTAGACGGCGTCTGAGATCCGTCGCTTCAAACAGCGCATGGCTTCCATGCGGGTCTTCCCGGCGGCGAGCTTGCGCCGGTAGTAGACGCGGCCTTCGGTGTCGAGTCGGATCTGGCTGGCCGCGGCGATGTGGAGCATGTGGTTGACCTTCCGGTTCCCAGCCCGGGACAGCCGGTGCCGGATCTGCTCACCCGAGGAGGCGTCCAGGGGTGCGGTGCCCGTCCAGGACGCGAACCGGTTCCGGTCGGCGAACCGGGCCACGTCACCGACGTCGGCCAGGATCCGGGCCGCGACCACCGGACCCACGCCGTGCAGATCCATCAGTGTCGATCCGCGAGCCAGGACCGCCGCCCGCAGCTCGACGGTCGAGGCCTTGATCTTCTTCTCCACCGCGACCAGCTCGGCCAAGAGCTCGACCGCGAGTCGGCGGCGCGTCTTCCCGGCCAAGTCACGTGGCCGGACTCGGGCGAGCATCGCCTTGACCTGCAAGGCGGTGATGTCCTTCTTCGCCTCCCCAGGCAACAGCTCAGACAACAGCCGCTGGAGCCGATTGACGGTCTGGACCCGTTGCCGGGTCAGCTCCTCGCGCCGGTCGACCAACATCCGCAACGCCTCGAGCTCGTCGTCGTGCGACAGCACCCGAAGGGTCGGAGTGCGGACCGCGACCACCGCCACCGCATGCGCATCGTGGGCGTCGGTCTTGCGATTGTGACCGGTGTCGAACAGTCGTGCCCGCGCCGACAGCTTGGCCGGCACATCTACCACCAGCTCACCGTCGGCCAGCAGCCGCTGCGCCAACGGGCGGCCGACACCATTGCTGCCCTCGACCGCCCACACCCGCTGCGGCCAGCCAGCCACCTGGCGTCGCATCGCCGCATACCCGGCCTTGTCGGTGCCGAACCGGCCCGACGCCAGCAGCCTCTCGCGGCCATCGACGACCTCGATCGTCGCCGACAGCCGATGGGGATCAACCCCGATGAAAACCTTCGCCACACCCATCACCTAGCCTCGTCAGTTGACCAATCCGGATGCGAGGCGGGCATTGCTACTACGAGCTGGGCAGTCCCCTGACTTGTTCACTGGCACCAGACATCACGGGTCTGCAGCCCTACGGTGTCGAGGGTGTCGGACCGGGCTGGCTCGCAAGTCCCCATGCCGCCCACGGGCTGGCTCATCAAGAGCGTGCGTACCCGGCCGGCACCCGCCGCGGCGTGGCTCAGCAGAGGCGTGAACGATCCAGAAGTCAGGTTGCCCACCGCGGTCCCTCCTACTGTCATCGCGAGGAAGGCACCGAACTGGTGATCACCATCGGCATCGACCCCCACAAGAGTTCCCTGACCGCGGTTGCGGTCAACCCGACCGGCGCGGTCCACCCGCCGATCCGCGCCGTCGTCGACAAGGCGACCCCTGCGGTCCTGCTCGCCTGGGCGGCTCAGTGGCCGCAACGGCAGTGGGCCGTCGAGGGAGCGTCTGGACTCGGGCGGAGCATCGCTCAGCAGCTCGTTGCTGCTGGTGAGACGGTCCTCGATGTGCCAGCCAAGCTGGCAGCACGAGCGCGGCTGCTGGGTTCGAGCAACGCGCGAAAGACCGACGTCGCTGACGCGACCTCGGTCGCCGCCGTCGCATTGCACAACCGACGCTTGAACCGCGTGCAGCTCGAGGACCACACCACGGTCATGCGGCTGCTCACCGAGCGGCGAGAAGACCTCGTCGCCGAGCACACCCGGTGGATCAACCGGCTCCACGTCCTTCTGCGCGATCTTCATCCCGGCGGGGCTCCGGTGCGCCTAGACACCGCCGATGCCACCGAGCTGCTCGCCAAGATCCGCCCCGTCACCGATGCCGACCGTCAACGCAAACAGATCGCACGCGACATCGTGCGGGACCTCAAGCGACAAGAGGCTTCGATCAAGGACCTGGAGAAGCAGCTACGAGCGGCGGTCACCGCTAGCGGAACCACGCTCACCGAGATCCAGGGGATCGGGTTCCTCACCGCCGCGAAGATCCTGGCCATCACCGCAGACATCCGACGCTTCCCCAACCAAGAGCACTACGCCAGCTACGCCGGCACCGCTCCGATCGATGTCTCCAGCGGCGACCAGGAGATCCACCGCCTATCCAGACGAGGCAACCGGCAGCTCAACGCTGCCATCCACGTCATCGCGGTCACTCAGGCCCGCGACCCAGGCCCCGGCCGCGACCACTACCGACGCAAACTCACCGAGCACAAGACCGTCAAGGAAGCCCGCCGCAGCCTGAAACGCCGCATCACCAACGCCATCTATCGCCGGATCCTGGCCGATCAACAACGCACCGCCCTGGTGGCCGCTTGACACACAGAGGCGCTCTTGAGCCTCTCCTGGCCCTGACGACGCCCGGGTCACGCAGGCCAAATGAGAGCCACACGACCAGCGTGGGCAGCCGATGTGAGAGCGACGACCCGGGCGCCTGGACCGACCCTTGCCAGACCCGATCTTGAGGTCAATGGAACAAGCAGCCGATGTCCGGAAGCCGCGTGAAGGGCTCGCCCCGTGGACGGAGTGATCAGCACGACCGACGGGATGTACTTGCTGGTCTCCGAGGCGTACGACCTGGAGGCTCCTGTTCCGGACATGCCTGCTGACGTGGGCTTGGCTGCGGCCCCCGAGATTTGCCACGGGGCAGGCGCACAGATTGACGACGGGGAGCGCGTGACCCTCTCCACGGCTGTCTTCGACTACGAGCCGACACACGACTGTGGGTTGACTTCTGGACGTGGAAGGCATCGGCCACGCTGCAAGCCAGCGCGCCCCTATGGGTTGCCAGCCTGGAGCACAACCACATCGAACGAATCACCGACACCGGAGGGACGTACAACGTGATCCTGTACGTCCGGCCCTACGAGTACCTGCAGCAGAACCCGGATGAACCCGCCGAGGTGCACTTCCTGGTCCTGTGGCCGCGGGACTGACAGAGGCGGATACGTACGGATCTGCCGCTGATCGTGCGCGGTTGAGGTACGTCTATCCGCCGCGAACATGCGCGCCGGACCGGCCGGGTGGCGATCACCATCGCCCCTCAGCACGCGTAGATGCCGCCTAGGACCGGGTGACGAGGCGCGCCAGCAGGTCTCGCAGCTGGCGCTGCTCCGAAGGAGAGAGCCCAGCGAGCAGTTCGCGTTCGGCCTTGTCGCTGGCCACCTTGGCCTCCTTCAGCGCCCGGCGGCCGGCGTCGGTGAGGACGACGACGTTGCGGCGGCGGTCCTCGGGATCCGGCTGTCGGACGAGCAACCCCTTGCCCTCGAGCCCGTCCAGGAGCCCGACCATCGTCGTGCGGTCGACGCCGAGGCGCCCGGCGGCCTGCTGCTGGGACTCCGGCTCCCGGCTGTCCAGGAGGAGCAGGACCGACAGCTCGCGGACGTTCACGGTGCAGCGAGCCAGGTGCACGGTGTGCAGCTCCTCCAACTCGAGGAACGCGTGCTTGAGCTGGTACCCCAGCCGGCCCTGTAGCTGCGGTCCGGGCCCGTCGTCGCTGTCCACCCCTGGAGCCTACTGCTACGCTGATCGTCAGTTCACCTGACAATCAGTAGTAAGGACGATCATGAGCACTGTGTTGATCACGGGCACCACCGGACTCGTCGGCTCGCGGCTGCTGCCGCGCCTGGTCGCGGACGGGCACGACTGCCGCGCCCTGGTGCGCAAGGACACGGAGCTGCCGGCCGGCGCCACGGCGGTGCGGGGGGACCTGGCCGATCCGGAGAGCCTCGTGCCGGCGGTCGAGGGAGTCGACGCGGTGGTCCACCTCGCCGCGCTCTTCCGCACCGACGACGAGGACGCCATCTGGAAGGCCAACCTCGACGGCACGCGCAACCTCGTCGACGTCGTCACCGCTCACGCTCCCGGCGCCCGGTTCGTGATGGCCAGCACCGGCAACGTCTACGACCAGGACCAGGCGCGACCGGGACGGGAGAGCGACCCCTGCCACCCCACGATGGCCTACCCGGCCAGCAAGGTGGCCGCCGAGGCGCTGCTTCGCGACAGCGGCCTGACCTGGTCGGTGCTGCGGCTGCCGTTCGTCTACGGCGACCACGACGGGCACCTGGCGGCGATGCCCACCCTGGCGAGCCGGTTCGGCCTCCACCCCGCGAACACCTACTCCGTGGCCCACCACCGCGACGTGGCGGTTGCCGTCCGCCTGGTGCTCACCGGCGCGCTCGACGGTCACATCGCGAACGTCACCGACGACTCCCCCGTCACGGTCCTCGAGATGACCGCACTGGCCGGTGCACCGATCGACGGCTCGGCCGAGCCGCTGACGAACCCCTGGGCCGGCCGGATGGACTCCTCGTTCCTGCGCGGGCTGGGGTTCCGGCCCTCGGTCCCGACGATCTGGCAGGCAGCTGCCAACGGGATCCTCTGAGCGTCGCTCAGCGTCCCCATACCGGCGCGACGTTCTTGCGGTAGCCCCGGCCGAAGACGGCGGTCATGATCGTCAACACCGGGCCGGGGACGGTGCCGCGGACGGCGGCCTCCTGCTCGGGCGTCGCGCCGTCGAGGAGCCAGGCGAAGAAGCGGCCGCCGCGCGACGGGCTGACCTTGGCGAACTTCTTGCCCATCTCCACGATCGCGGGGTCCTCCTCGTGGTCGAGGTAGACCTGCTCGAGCTCGGCCTCCTCGTGGTCGAGGTGGGCGACGGTCGCGGTGCGGAGCTCCACGAACGCGGCGCGGGCCGCGTCGACCTGCTCGCGCCCCGGGTTCGCCACGAGGTCGGCCATCGCCGACCGGGTGACCGCGAGCGCCTGCGCCATCGTCTCGTGCTCCGCGTCCATGACCGCCAGCAGCTCGGCGCTCACGCCGACCTGCTGCAGCGCCGGCCAGGCGGTCTCGTGCTCGCCCTCGTGGTGGTAGGTGAGCTGGTCGTCGAAGTTCTCCCACGCCCGACCCAGCTCGTCGGCTCGCCGCCGGTCCCCCACCGGGAACGCGTCCAGCGCCCCGATGAACCTGTCCAGGTCGCGCCGGAACGCCCCGTGGATCACCGTGTTCATGCTCATCCGCGTCCCCGTCATGACCTGACTCTAAGTCCGGAGACGGCGCGACGACAGAGGTCTTGCCTATCGATAAACGATGTATAGTCATCGTCAGTCGATCGAGGAGGCGTTCATGGGCAGGTTCACCATCCTGGCGCTGCGGGTGGTCATCGCCGTCGCGCTCGCGGGGTCGCTGGTCGTGCTGGGGGTGCTCGTGCCGCTCACCTGGATCGACCTGGACGAGGCGCGCACCCAGGTGCGGGTGCCGTTCGTGACGATCCTGGTGCTCGGCATCCTGACCCTGCAGGTGGTCGCGATCTGCATCTGGCGGCTGCTGACGATGGTGCGGCGCGGCACGGTCTTCTCCCCCGCCGCGTTCCGGCACGTCGACGTCATCATCGGCGCGATCGCGGCCGCGTCGGTGCTGACCTTCGGGGTCGCGGTGGTCGCGGCCTACAGCAACCGCACGTCGCCGGGCGACGAGGTGGCCCCGGGCCTGGTCGGTCTGGTCTGCGGCGCCGCGCTGGTCGTCGCGGGCGTCGCGCTCGTCGTCCTCGTGCTCCGCGCGCTGCTCGTGCAGGCGGTGTCCCTGGACCGCGAGACCCGGCACCTGCAGGCCGAGCTGGACGGGGTCGTCTGATGCCGATCGTGGTCGACATCGACGTGATGCTGGCCCGTCGCAAGATGGCGGTCGGCACCCTCGCCGAGCGGGTCGGCATCACGCCCGCCAACCTGGCGGTGCTGAAGAACGGACGGGCCAAGGCGGTCCGGTTCACCACCCTCGCCGCCCTCTGCGAGGTACTGGACTGCCAGCCCGGCGACCTGCTGCGTTGGGAGCCCGAGCCGGACGGCGCCGTCGACGCGGCGACCGACGTGGCTACTGCGCGCTGACGTCCGCGGCGACCGCGCGCAGGACGCCGTACACGTCCTCCTCGTCCTCGTCGGCCTCGGTGGTGTCGCTGAGCTTGACGATGACGGTGCCGGTCGTGGGGTTGACGTAGGTGTACTGCCCGTAGACGCCGAGCATCGACAGCTCCTTGCCGTCACCGCCCGGCGGGTGCCACCACTGGGCGGAGTACTGCCAGCCGTCGACCGGCAGCGGCGCCGGCGTCTTGATCCGCGTGATCCACTCGGTCGGGACGACCTGCTGGTCCCCCACCTTGCCGTCGTCGAGCACCATCTGTCCGACCCGGGCGAAGTCGCGCGCGGTCGCGTTGACAGCGGCGAAGGCCTTCTCGACCCCGCCGTCGGTGTCGAGGTTCCAGCGCGCGGTCTCCTCCGCGCCGACCGGCTGCCACACGCCCTCGGTCAGCAGCTCGGTGAGGTTCTTGCCGGTGACCTGGGCCAGCATCAGGCCCAGGATCTCGGTGTCGACGCTGCGGTAGACGCCCTTGGTGCCGGGCTCGTAGTCGACGGTGCGGTGGTCCTTGACGAAGCCGGGCAGGTCGGTCGTGAGGTACATCAGCGAGGTGCCGGTGAACGGCCAGTACTGGTTGTAGACCTCGGAGACGTCGACGCCGGCAGTCATGTCGAGCAGCTCGCGGACGGTCACGTCGTCGTACGCCGTGCCGGTCGCGTAGTCCGGGAGCACCTCGGCGATGGTGTCGTCCTCCGACAGCTCGCCGCGCGCGATCGCCTGCCCCACGAGCAGCGAGACCAGCGACTTCGCCATTGAGAACGACGACTGGCGGGTCGTGTCGTCGTAGCCGTCGCCGTACCACTCGTAGGCGAGCTTGCCGTCCTGCAGGACGACGAACGAGTTCGTGCTCGTCGTCGACAGGAACTCGTCGAACGGGATCTGCTCGCCCTGCCACGGCACCGTCTCCGGCATCGTCGCGGGTGCGCTCTCGAGCTCAATGGTCGTGCCGGTCTCGACGGTCCGGTAGGGGAAGTACTTGCCCCACATCGACGGCGGCGCGACCTCGAGCTGGGCCAGCGTGTGCGGCGCCGGGACGTGCATGACGGCGGCGGCGACATAGGACCCGCCGACCAGGAGCACCAGCACGGTGCCGATCACGATCAGCGTGGTGCGCAGCCGGTGCCGCTTGCGGGGCGGTGCCGCCTGCTGCTCGGCCGCCGGCTCCTGGGCTCCCTGCTGCTCGGGGGTCTGCTCGCTCACGCTCGCACCCTAGGGACCTCGGACGGCGCCGTCCCGGAAATCGACCGGTTACGGTGACCTGCACGGACCAGCCTCGGAGGTGCCCCATGTCCTACGTCGTCGACTTCGTCACCGTCTCCACGACGGGGTTGGAGTCCTCCCCCGTCGCCGACGCGCTGGCCGGCCTGCGCGCCAACGAGGCGCGCTACTTCAAGAACAAGTTCGACCACACGTTCACCGTCGAGCCCGCCGACGAGGCTGCCGACGTCGTCGCGTACGTACACCGGATCCTCAAGGAGGAGCGCGACATCGAGATCGCGTCGCGGCCGCTGGAGGCCACGGCCTTCGAGGTCGACGGGGTCCGCTGGTCCTACGTCTTCTACGAGTCCGGGCTGTCGGTCAACGTCCTCTACACGCTCGAGGAGGGCGGCAAGCGCGCGGTCGGCTTCAAGCTCTCCGACGGCATGGACGTGCCCGCGGAGCTGGCGGACCGGTTCAAGTTCGTGCGGCAGAGGTCCAAGCTCGCCGGCACGATCCGCGGCTCCTACTTCGTCGTCAAGGGCGCCTACTGACGCCCGCGCTCCTCAGGACCGCCGCAGCCGCTTGACCGCGGGCGCCCGGTCCACGTCGCTGCCCGACTGGATGCCGAACTGGGTGAAGACCCGGTCGCGGGCGTGACCGGTCAGGCACGACCGGGCGACCGAGAGCGTGACGCGGTGGTGGCCCCAGCTGCCGGTGACGTCGTCGCAGGAGCGCGGCAGCAGGTCGAAGTGGTTGTAGTAGAGCAGCTTCGCGCGAGCCGGCTGTCCGGCGCGCTTGACGACCTCCACGACGTAGCCGGCCTCGAAGATCTCGAACCTGCTGATGCTCAGCGCCGCCGTCCCCTGCCGCCCGAGCCGCGGGATGCGCGCCACGACCGACACGTGGTCGTCGGAGTGCGTGTACGTCGCCCGCGTGACGTCGATGCGCGCCGGGGCGTCGCCGCGGGCGTCCGACCGTGACACCGTCTCCGCGCCGGCCGGGGCGGAGCCCGCCAGCACGAGTACGCCCACCGTCAGCGCGGCCGTGAGCGCCGCTCGTCCTGTCCTCGCCATCGCGATCATCGTGACCTCCCGAGCACGTCGGCCGGCGGCCTCCCACCGGCGCTCCTGCGGCGATCGTAAGGACTGGGCCGGACGCTCGGGCACCCCCCAGACGGGCTACACCGCGCCCCCGAGCGCCAGGCGCGCCAGCCGGACCGCCTTCCGCTCCGGCATCGGCCGGGGGTAGCGCTCAGGGTGCGGCCCGAAGATGTCGCGGGTCCGGGTCACCGTCACGCGCACCAGGCTGGCGCCGTACCGCGCGACCACGGCGTAGCCGCTCGACCGCAGGTTGCCGACGTCGCGGAGGCGCCACGCGACGCTCTGGTCCCGGACGCGGGCGACGGGCACGCGCGTGCGCCAGGTGGTCGAGATGCCGTCGCACTCCGTGCACACCCACTCGACGACCTTGGGGCACCGCCTCGGGTAGGTCGCGACGTTGGCGAAGGCCGCGCGGGCGGCCGCCTCGTCCGCGTAGCCGAGCACCACGATCTCGGCGCTGGAGAAGATCCGCCGCGGCTGACCACCCTCACGGCCGGCGTAGGACTTCGCCCGCACGCTCTGCGGGTCGAGCAGCTGGCGGTCGGACCGGCAGCCGCGTGGCCGGGCGCCCAGGGCGGTGATGTCGCTGGGGTAGGCGTGCCACGGCCCGACGCCGCCGACCACCCCCTTGACCACCCGCGCCGACGGCAGGGGTGCCGGCGCGGCCGAGGCTGCGGGCGCCGCGGCGACCGCGACGAGCAGGACCCCGACGAGCCACACCAGCCGATGCAGCCGTGACCTCGATCGTGACCTCCGGACCGTCATGGCAATCCCTCCTCCGAGCAGGCGCTCACCTCGACATCTACCAGACATCTACCACCAGACCGGGCCCCGGCGCTGCTCAATCGCCGCGCCGGTGGATAGGGTCGCGGACCATGAGGCTCGGGGAGGCGAGGCGGGCGCTCGGCTTCGCCTCCGAGCTGTACGGCGGCAAGGTGCGCGGGCTGGTGGACGTGCACGTGCGGCACAACGAGTTCGCGCGGCTGCGCTCGGTGGTCGACCCCTACCCGGTCTACGAGGCCATCCGCGCCGCGGGCAGGTTCGTGGAGACGCCGAACGGGCACCTCGCCACCGCCGACCACGCGATCGCCGAGCAGGTCTTCCGCAGCCGGAGGTTCGGGGTCGTGCGGCCGGGCGCCAAGCCCGTCGACAACGCCTTCGACCGCTCGTTCCTCACCCGCAACCCGCCCGACCACACCCGGCTGCGCCGGCTGGTCGCCCCGGCGTTCAGCCCGCAGCGCCTGGTCGTCTTCGAGGACCTCGTGGAGCAGACGGTGGCCCGGCTGCTCGACGAGGCCCGGTCCGCGGGGTCGTTCGACGTGATGGACGCCCTCGGGATGCCGCTGCCGGTCGCGGTCATCAACGCCCTGCTCGGCCTTCCGGAGCCGGAGGGGACCGCGCTGGCGGAGTACGGCGCCACGCTGGGCACGGCGGCGCCCGGCTTCCGCTCGATGCGGCACGCCCGCGAGGTCATGGTGGCCGCGCAGCGCCTGAACCGGACCCTCGCCGACGTGATCGACGCGCGCCGCGCCGACCCCGGCGACGACCTGATCAGCCACCTGGTCGCGGCCGAGGGCGACGGCGCCGAGGCGATCCGCGCCGACGAGCTGGTCCCCCTGTGCCGGATGCTGCTCATCGCCGGGTTCGAGACCACGGTCGGCGTGCTCGGCAACGCCGTCGACGCGCTGCTGGACCGGCCCGACCAGTGGGAGCTGCTGACCGCCGACCCGGGGCGCGCCGCAGCGGTCGTGCAGGAGACGCTCCGGTTCGACCCGCCCGTGCAACGCACCGGGCGGGTGTCCTTCGACGACACCGAGATCGCCGGCCGCCCGATCGCGGCCGGGCAGTGGGTCAACGTGCTCATCGGCGGCGCCAACCGCGACCCGGCGGTCTTCTCCGACCCGGCCGTCTTCGACCTCGAGCGGACCGACGCCGGCGCGCACCTGGCCTTCTCCAGCGGCATCCACCGCTGCATCGGCCGCCCGCTCGCGGAGCTCGAGGCGACGATCGCCCTGCGCAGCCTGGCCGAGCGGATGCCGGGGCTGCGCCGCGCCGGCGCGACCCGGCGCGGCAACTCCACGCTCGTCCGCTCGCCCCTGAGCCTGCCGGTCCGCGCCGGCTGAGGCGCTAACGCGTCACCCGCAGCTCGGCCAGCAGCGGGTTGTCCCCGCCTCGTCGTGTCGGCGGCAGCCGCAGCCGTACGGCGTCGGCCGTCACGGGCGCGAACGACACGTCGTCGGTGTCGGAGGCCGTGCTCGCGACGTGCGCGACCGTCCGCCACGCACCCGCGTGGTGCACCTGCACCGCGTAGGTCGCCAGGGGCCGGGTGCGCCAGACCAGGACGGCGTGGGAGACGGACCGCCGCCCGGCCAGCTCCACCGTGAGCGAGCTCGGCGTGGCCGGGTCGGAGGCCGGGCCCCAGACCGTCGCGGGGCTCCCGTCGACCGCCGCCTCCGGCGGGGCGCTCGGGTCGGCGGTGGTGACGTGCGCGGTGACCGGCCGGCACAGCGCGAGGTCGGCCGAGCCGACGTGCGGCTGCCGGGTCGCCAGGGTGACCGGGGCGCCCACCGCCAGCCGGCGGGTGCCGTCGGGTGCGTGCACCCGCATCGGCGCGCCACTGCTCATCGTGACGACGGTCTGCTCCGCCCCGAGGTCGACGTCGACGGTGCGGCCCTGCCACTGCAGCCCGGTCAGCCGCAGCCCCCGCGACAGCGCCGGCGGCAGCGTCGGGTCCAGGACGATGCCGTCCGCGCGCCAGCGCAGGCCGGAGTAGCCGTAGAGGAACTCCTGCAGGAAGCCGCCCTCGCCGGTGAGGAACGTGAACACCCCCTGGCCGCTGCGCGCCTCGGTGAACTGCTCGTAGGGCGCCTTGACGAACGGGTCGACGCTGCGCCGGGTGTAGGTCCAGTCGGCGCACCCCTGGCCGAGCTGGGCTGCCACGATGCTGTTGACCGAGTCGGTCATCGCCGGGCCGTCGGGGTCGTAGTGCTCGGCGTAGTAGTCCAGGTCGTCACGGTCGACGGCGTCCGGCTGGTCGAGCTCCCAGGGGTAGGTCAGCAGGACCGCGTCGGCCTGCTTGACCTGCTGCTCGGCGTAGTCGCGGAACTCCGGCCGCACCTGGTCGTAGCCGCCCAGCGCCTGCGGGGGCTGGACGACGAGCCCGTCGGCGATCGTCGCCCACGAGGCCGGGGCGGAGCGGCCGAGCACACCGGCGGCCCGGGTCGCGAGCCGGAGCGTGGTCGCCGCGGTCGCGTTGGTGTAGACCTCGTCGTCGACCGGCCAGTTCTCCTCGTCGGGGCCCTCGACGCCGGTGATGTGGTAGCTGCTCCCGTCCTGCTCGGCCCGGCTGGCCCAGAACTCGGCAGCCCCGCGCAGCACCGGCCAGCCGCGCGTGCGCAGCCACGCCCGGTCACCGGTGGCGAGGTAGTACTGCCACTGCGCCAGGGCGACGTCGGCGGTCACGTGCTGCTCGAGGTGGCCGGTCTCGGCCCAGGTGGGCGTCACCTCGTCGCCGGTGCGGGCGCTCTCCCAGGCGAACCGCAGGCCGTCGTACCCGGTGGATTCTGCGTTGCGGGCTGCGCCCGCCCGGGTGCGGTAGCGGTAGTCGACGACGCTGCTGGCGTCGTCGGGGTGCTGGGCGAGCAGCGCCGGGTACATCCAGGTCTCGGCGTCCCAGAAGACGTGGTCGTTGTAGCCGCCCGCCGAGAGGCCGACCGGGCTGACGCTCCAGTCGACGTCGGGACGCACGCTCGCGAGCAGGTAGAACTCGGCCGCCCGGATGCGGCGCTGAAGCTCGGGCTGACCGGGGACGAGCACGTCGTGGCGCCACTCCCGCGCCCAGGCGGCCGCACTGCCGCGCTGCGCCTGCTGCGGCGAGACCCCCGACCAGCGCCGGGCGACGGCCGTCGGGCTCCCGGCGTCCTCGGACGTGGCGAACCCGACGACCTTGGTGAAGCGGTAGGTGTGTCCGGCCCGGACGCGGAGCATCGCGGTCCGGCGGACCGTCATCCCGGACGCGGCGGCGGTCACCCGGGACCGGGCGGGCGCGTGCAGCCGGGCGGCCTCGGAGACCAGGGTGCCCGTGCCCTTCGCGCGCACCGTCAGCTCCGAGAGCGACCGGGTCGCGGTCGCGCGGACCGCCGACAGGGCGCCGGGTGTCAGCCTGGCTCCGGCGCCGAGCACGTCGCGCACCCGCAGCACCCCGCTCCAGCCCGGCCGGACGACGAGGCTGACCAGGCCCGTGCGGGGGTGGGCCCGGTCGAGGAGGACCTGGTAGCGCAGCGCGGTCCGGCGGCCGCCGCTGGCCACGGTCGCGGAGGTCGTCACCGTGCCGCGGCGCAGGTCGAGCACCTGGTGATAGCCGGTCCCGTCCGCCGCGTCGAGGGTCCGGCCACCGGCGACGACGTCGAGCTGGGTCCAGCCGGGCAGGTTGACCGACCCCTGGTGCTGCGTCCCCCCGGCGACGGTGTCGGGGACGTCCGCGTAGACGCCGGCGACGTGGGTCTCGGTAGCGACCGGACCGTCGGCGTACCCCGCGCCGGAGGCGGGCACCCGGGTGCCGACGTAGCCGTTGCCGACGTACGCCGGCGCGCCGGCCGCGTCCCGCGCGGACGAGGTCGCCAGCTGCCAGGTGGAGCCGCCCGGGTCACCCGCCGGTCCGGCCGCCGCCTCGGCTCCTGACGGCGACGCGGCGAGTGGGGAGAGGGCGGCACAGATGACCAGCAGACCGGTCGCGAGGGGGCGCATGGACCTCCGTGCCCGGCCGACCCGTTCTCCATGCGGACGGTGATCCTCCCTTGTAGCCTCGCCGTCGTCGGCCCTCGCCGGGTCGCTCTCGGGACGCACCTGTTCGTCGTCGCACCCAGAGGACCCCCGTGACCCGTCGGACCCGACCCCTCGCCGTCGCCACCGCGGTGACCCTCGCGCTGGTCGTCGGGACGGGGCTGTCCGCGGGCGGGGCCGGCCCCGCCTCGGCAGCCGGGCGGAAGGTCGCACAGGAGCCGCTCGTGGTGTCCACCACCGAGGGGACCTTCGGGGTGGTGCTCGCCCTCGAGACGACGGGCGGCTCGGGTGACGGCGAGGTCAGCTTCGAGGCGGTCGACGGCACCGCGTCGGGATGCCAGGCCATCGGCAACGCGCTGATCAGCATGTCGGCGGGGTCGTGCATCGTCACCGCGACCAAGGCGGCCTCGGGCGAGTACGACGCCGCGACGTCGTCGCCGACCCCGGTCCACCTGCTCGACGACCAGGAGTCGCTGGCGATCACCAGCGGCGTCGGCCGGATCGGCAAGCCGCTCCTGTTGACCGTCTCGGGCGGCAGCGGCGACGGCGAGGTCACCTTCGAGGCCGTCGACGGCACCGGGTACGGGTGCCGGATCAGCGCGACCGCGCCCTACCGGCTCAGCGCCACCAGGGCCGGCACCTGCACCGTCACCGCCACCAAGGCCGGGGACGACAGCTACCGGGCCACCTCGTCGGCGCCGTCGGACGTCACCATGCTCGCGGCGGTGCCCGGGCCGGTGCGCCGCCTGGTCGTCGCCGGAGCGGCGGGCGCCGCACGGCGCACCATCACCTGGAGCGCGCCGCTGAGCGACGGAGGCCAGCGGGTCACCTACCGGCTCGAGGTGCGGACGGCGAGCAAGGCGCTGCTCCTCGGCAGGACCGTGCGGGGCACCCGCTACGTGCTCGACCGCGCCGCGGTGAAGAGCGGCCGCCTCACCGCTGTCGTGCTGGCGCACAACAGCGCCGGCTTCGGGCGGCCGGTGTCCGCCTCCTTCCGGGTGTCCTAGCCCCCGTAGGGTCGGTGCGATGACCCCTTTCGACGTGGCCGACTGGCGACGACAGGTCTTCGCGCTCTACGCAGCGGTCCGCGCGTCGCCCGACCCCGCGGCAGGCCACGATCTCTGGCGCCGGGAGCGGGACCGGCTGTTCGCCGAGCACCCGGCGAGCCCGCTGCTGCCCGAGCAGCGGGCCGGCTTCGCGGGGCTCCGCGTGGCGGCGTACGACCCGGCCTGGCGGTTCGAGGTCGAGGTGCGGTCCGCCGACCCGGAGCCGTGGCTCGTCGAGACCGGAACGGACGGAGTGGTCCCGTTCGAGCGGCTGGGGACCGTGTCGCTGCCCGGGGTCGGTGACCTCGACGTCTGGCGGCTCACGTCGTACGGCGGCGGACTGTTCGTGCCGCTGCGCGATGCCGGCTGCGGCCGGCCCGGCGGTGCCTACGGCGGCGGCCGCTACCTGCTCGACACCGTCAAGGGCGCCGACCTCGGCGGCGACGGCGGCCGGCTGGTCCTCGACCTCAACTTCGCCTATGCCCCGTCGTGCGCCTACGACCCCGCCTGGGCGTGCCCCCTCGCGCCCGTCGGCAACCGGGTGGACGTGGTGGTGCCGGTGGGCGAGCTGCAGGTCACCTCGGGCTGAGGACCACCCCGTCGATCTGCACCGTCCTCCCGGAGGTGGTCACCGTGATCGTCAGCGGAGCCGTGCGCGGCGGCACGGTGGGGAGCAGGAGGAGCTGACGGCTCCTCGAGGTCCTGGTGACCAGGCTGACGTGCCCGACCTTGGTCCTCCCGAGCATCACGTCGACCGCGCCGCACGTCGGGCACGTACTCGCGACCAGCGCGACGAGGGTGGTCCGGGCGGCGGGTCGGGTCAGCGTGGCTCCCTGCTTCCGGGTCACGGTCGCGGTGCTGTTCCACCAGCGCGGCGCCGTGGCGCGCACCCACGGACCGAGGCTCCTCAGGGCCCGGTCGTCCATCGCCCGCGCGACGCACGAGGGGGCCGACCACGCGGACGCGTTCTCGACCAGGTCGACGGCCCGCAGCGAGTAGCAGTAGTCGCGGCCGAGCTGCAGTCCGGTCGCCGTGGTGCTGGTGCCCGTCAGGTGCTGCCAGTCCGCGGGGTAGGTCCAGGGACCGAAGGTGCCCTGCAGGTTGGCGGCACGGTAGCGCAGCTCGTAGTGGTCGATGCCCGTCCCGGGAGCCGGGTCCGAGCCGGCCCAGCTCAGGCCCTGGCTGCCCTGCAGGGTCACGACGGGGACCGGGTCGAGCGCGACCACCGGCGCGGTCACGTCGGGGGTGGCGCACAGACCGTTGAAGCTCGTGGCCGTGTCCTGGTCCAGGTACTCGCCCCACCAGACCGTGAGCCCGGACAGGAAGGTGCCCTCCGGACAGATCGACGCGCCGAGATAGTCCCCGCCGCTCGACCCGATCGGCGTCGTCTCGAGCCCGCCGTCGAAGCACCAGGCGCTCACGGCGTCGAGGACCTCACCCGCGCGGCCGCCGATCCCGATCGCCAGGTCGGTCGGGCCACAGGACGTCGTGGCCGACGTCGTCCCGTCGTTGACCGAGCCGCCGGCGTACTCACTGGTCGAGCCGTCCGTGCACGTCAGCTGCACCCCGCGCACGTAGTCGCCGGTGGTGAGGGTGTGCACGACGATGCCGGTCGCGAACCTGCCGGGCGGGCACTCGGTCGTCGAGGTCGTCGTCCCGGTTGCCGCCAGGTTGCCGATCCGGCCCGAGAGCGCGGCACAGACGCCCCTCACGCTCACCACGGCGTCGTGCCCCTCGAAGGGCTTCGTCCAGACCGACAGGCCGATCAGCTCGGTGCCGGCGGCACAGTCCCCGCTGTCCTGCAGGGCACCGCCCATGCCGCCGACGTAGCCCGCCTCGTAGGGGTCCCCGGTGCCGGTGCACCGGAGGCTGAGCGCGTCGATCACGGCGCCCCAGTGGATCCCGAGCCCGGTGCCCCGGTCACCGGGCTGGCAGGCCGAGGGCTCCGCCACCTCGCCGTCCTCGGCAGTTCCTCCGGCCCGGGTCGTGGTCGTCGCGTCGCTGCAGGTCAGCTGCAGGCCGCGCACGAAGTCGCCGCCCGCGTCGAGGTGACCGACGACCGCCGCCGTCACCGACGTGCCGGTCGGGCAGGTGGTCGTCGACTCGGTCACGCCGTCGGGGTCGAGCTGGCCGAGCCGGACCATGGTGTTGGTCTGCTGGGCCGACGCGGGTGCGGCCAGGAGTCCGACGAGCACCACCACTGCCGCGACCAGACCGACCAGTGCTCTGCGCATCGCGCCTCCTTCGGCGGGTGCCGATGGGGCGGCACCGGTGGACGACCCGAGATTGGCGTGGACACTAGATCGCGTCGCGCACCGGCGGCGGCGAACAGGCCGAACCCGGCTCCGAGCGCCGCGGCGGTATGGGCCAGCGGACCAGACCGCTACTCCACGTACGGCGCGGTCGAGCCGCCCAGCTCCATGACCGGGAGCCCGAGCTTGCGGTGGTCCCAGGAGCGGGTGCGCTGGGGGTCCAGGCGGATCGCGGCGCGGTTGTGGGCCATGAACTCCACGAACGGCTTCATCTCCTCGGAGTACTCGCCGTTGTAGCGCTCGAAGATGTTGACGCAGACGTCCCAGACGACCGACTCGTCCTCGACCACCTCGGCGGTGCCCTCGATGGCGACGCCGCGCAGCTGGTCGTAGGTGTGGCCGGCCTCGACGAGGAAGGAGCAGCGCGGGTCGCGGCGCAGGTTGACGGTCTTCTGCGCCTTCTTCTTGGTCTCGAACCAGATCGCCCCGTCGAGCACGGCGTACCACATGCCCACGAGGTGGATCTGCCCCTGCGGGCCGTACGTCGCCAGCGTGGAGGAGCGCTGCTGCTCGAGGAACTCGGCGATCTCGGCGTCGCTCATCACGACCTGCGCGCGCTGGTTGGCCACGGGTCAGCCCCCGAACGCATGGGTCGCGGTGACCCCGCCGTCGATGGAGATCTCGGCGCCATTGATGTACGACGACTCGTCGCTGGCGAGGAACACGTAGAGCGGGGCGATGTCCTCGGGGTGGCCGACGCGGCGCAGCGGCACCTTCGAGGCGCCGTACTCCATCGCGGCGTCGCCGCCGTGCACCCGGGTCATCGGGGTGTCGATCATGCCGGGGTGCACGGAGTTGACCCGGATGCCCTTGGGTCCGAGCTCCATGGCACCGCACTTGGTCATGCCGCGGATCGCCCACTTGGTGGCGGCGTACGCCGTGCAGCCGGGCATCCCCGCGAGGCCCTCGACCGATGACGCGTTGATGATCGAGCCACCGCCGTTCTTGCGCATGGTGCGGGTGACCGCCTGCATGCCGAGGAAGCAGCCGAGCTGGTTGACCCGCCACAGCAGCTCGACCTCGTCGGCCGGCATCCGCTCGATGTCGCCGAAGCGCAGGATGCCGGCGTTGTTGGCCAGCACGCTGACCGGCCCGAAGCGGGTGTTGGTGTCCTCGACGACCCGCGCCCACGACTCGGCGTCCGAGACGTCGTGGCGCACGAAGTGGGCGCCGAGCTCCTCGGCGAGCGCGGTCCCCTGCTCCTCGGCGACGTCGGCGACGGTGACCGCCGCGCCCTCGGCGACGAACGCGCGCACGATGCCCGCGCCCTGGCCCATGGCGCCACCGGTGACGATGGCGACCTTGCCGTCCAGCCGGCCGCCCATCAGACGGTGAGCTTCATGATCGAGTCGGCCGCGAAGCCGACCGCCGGGTCGCGGCCGTCGAAGTAGCCGCCCAGCTGCTTGTCCAGGTCCTCGAGGGTCCACAGCGTCCCGGCCTTGTCGAAGCGCTGCTCCACGACCGGTGCCGCGACCAGGGCGACCATGCCGCCGTAGACGACGAAGACCTGGCCGGTGATGTTCGCGGCCGCCGGCGACGCGAGGTAGGCGACGACGGGGGCGACGTGCTCGGGCGAGTACGGGTCGACCTCCTGGCCCGAGGTGTCCTCGCCGAACACCTGGGCGGTCATCGCGGTGCGGGCCCGCGGGCAGATCGCGTTGGCGCGCACCCCGCTGCTCCCCAGGGCCCGGGCGGTCGACACGGTGAGCGCGGCGATGCCGGCCTTGGCGGCGGCGTAGTTGGCCTGTCCGGGCGGGCCGGAGAGGAACGCCTCGGACGCGGTGTTGACGACCGCAGCGCCGACCGGGCCGGACTCCTTGGCCGTGGCCCGCCAGTAGGCCGCGGCGTTGCGCGAGAGCAGGAAGTGGCCGCGCAGGTGGATGTGCACCACCTGGTCCCACTCCTCGTCGGACATGTTGAACAGCATCCGGTCACGGGTGACGCCGGCGTTGTTGACGACGACGTCGAGGCGGCCGAGGCCGTCGACCGCCGCGGCCACCATGGCGTCGGCGGTGGCCCGCTCCCCCACGTCACCGGGTACGACGACCGCCTCGCCGCCCCGGGAGCGGATCTCCTCGGCGGTGCCGTCGGCGCCGCCGGGCAGGTCGTTGAGCACGACCCGCGCGCCGGCGTCCGCCAGGGCCAGCGCCTCGGCGCGGCCGAGCCCGGCGCCCGCACCGGTGACGATCGCGACCTTGCCCTCCAACGACAGCGCGTCCGGCGACAGGTCCTCCTGCGACACGCTCAGTCCTCCAGCGACAGCGCGGTGCGCGGGCAGGCCGCGACGGCGCGCTGCACGGCGTCGATGTTCTCCGGCGTCGTGTCCTCGGTGAGGAGCTGGAGGTAGTCGTCGTCGTCGAGCTCGAAGACGTCCGGGGCCATCGCCACACACAGGGCGTTGGACTCGCAGAGGTCGAAGTCGACCTTGATCTTCATTGCTAGCTCCCTTCCGAGGAGTGTCCGGGGAAGACGTGGGCGTGCGGGTCGACGACCACGGCTGCGTTGTTGACGGCGGTGGCGGCCTCGCCGAAGCCGACGGCGATGAGCCGCACCTTGCCGGGGTACTCGGTCACGTCGCCGGCGGCGAAGACCCGCGCCAGGTTGGTGCGCATCGAGGAGTCGACCACGATGTGCCGCTTCTCGACCTCGATCCCCCAGTGCTGGAGCGGGCCGAGGTCGGCGACGAAGCCCAGCGCGGCGACGATCGCCTGCGCGGGCCGGGTGACGACCTCGCCGTCGACGGTGAGCTCGACCGACTCGACCGTGCCGTTGCCGTGGATCGCGGAGACCTGCGCGCGGGTGACGATCTCGACCGACGTCGCCTTGACGGCCTCGACCGTGCGCTCGTGGGCGCGGAAGCCGTCGCGGCGGTGCACGAGGGTGACCGACCGGGCCACCGGCTCGAGGTGCAGCGCCCAGTCGAACGCGGAGTCACCGCCGCCGACGATGACGACGTCCTTGCCGGCGTACGGAGCGAAGCTCGGCACGAAGAACTCCAGCCCACGACCCAGCCAGTCGCCGCCCACCGGCAGCGGACGCGGGCTGAACTTGCCGATGCCGGCCGTGACCAGCACCGCCTTCGCCCGGATCTCGGTGCCGTCGTCGAGACCGACGGTGACGCCGTCCGCGTCCTCGACCAGGGTGCTCGCGGTCCGTTCGAGGAAGTACGCCGGGTGCGCGGTCGCCGCCTGCGTCACCAGGCCCTCGACCAGGTCGCGTCCCTTGACGCCGGGGAAGCCCGCGACGTCCAGGATCATCTTCTCGGGGTACATCGCGGTGATCTGCCCGCCGAGCTCGGGCAGCGAGTCGACGAGCGCGACGCTCATCCCGCGGAACCCGGCGTAGTAGACGGCGAAGAGCCCGGTCGGGCCGGCGCCGATGACGAGGAGGTCGGTCTCGTGGGGTTGCTGGTCAGCCACGCCGCGATCCTTCTCCTTCTGGCGGCGATGCTCAACGAGCCGCGCGCAGTGGAACGTGTTCTAGTTGATCCGAACGTACCACTAGTACGCCGCCGGCGGACCGGGTCGGCGTGCCTCAGCTGGTCGTGATGTCGGACACCAGCCAGCCGTGCTCGGTGCGCACCACGGTGACCAGCGCGCGGTACTGCGAGTAGTCGGTCCGGGGCTGCCCGTCGACCACCTTCTGGACGTACTGGTTGAGGAAGAGCAGCGCCTGCACCTGCTCGGCGGAGGCCTGCACCACGCTCTGCCCGACGACCTCGGTCTGCATCCGGGTGCGGCGCGCCACGAAGGCGTCGCGGATGCCGTCGGCCGTCTTCTGGTACTTCGTCGCGAAGGCCGACGTGGTCTTCGCGGTCGCCTCCCGCACCTGCTGGTCGTAGCCCTGGTAGGTCGTGGAGAACAGGTCCTCGGTCGTGCGGGCCGCGGTCTCCACCGCCTCCCCGCGGGTCGCGTCGCCCACCACCACCGGGCGGGAGCTCGACGGAGCCGGGCTGTCGTCGCGGGTGAGGTACCAGGTCTCGGCGGCACCGATGACGAGCAGGACGGCCACGACCACGAGGAGGACGAGGTTCGTGCGGCGGCGCGGGCCGCCGGTGGTCGGGGGGTCTCGACGGTCGCTCGTCGCTGGCGCTCCTCGCTGCTCGACCACCGGGTCGCCGGTGGTCGCGGGGTGGGCCGGGTCGGCCGGGCCGCGCTGCCCGGCGATCTTGCGGGGGCGGCCGACGGAGGTGCGGGACGTCCGCGTGCGGGGCGTGTCGGCGGTCATCCGACGAACTCCAGGTTGCTGGTCAGCCAGCGGTCGCCGACCTTGACGAGGTCGAGCTTGAGCCGGAACAGGCGCGCGACCTTCTGGTCCTTGGTGGAGACGTTGGCGACGGTGCCGGTCGTGGCGGCCAGCACGGTCGCGCTGTCGGCGTCGACGTCGACGACGCCGGCCCAGGTCACCTTGCCGTCCATGACCGACTTCTCGCGCTGGAGCAGCTTCACGACGCCGGCGGTGGAGCTGTCGTACTGCTTGGCGAAGTCACCGGTCGCCCCGGCGGCGACCGCGTCGATGCTCGACTGCGCGTCCCGGTAGTCGATGTTGACGAACGCCTCGACCTCGGCTCGCGCGGCGGCGAGCACGTCGCCGTACCGCTCCTGCTCCGCCGCCGTCTGCTGCTCGTCGCTGTGGTGCTGCCACACCAGCACCCCACCGAACACGCAGGCGCACGCCAGCGCCAGCGCCAGGACGTAGAGGCCGATCGTCAGGCCGGCGCCACCGCGCCTCACGGGCCGCTCACCGGGCCCACCAGCAACCACTTCCATGCGTCCCCTCCCAGGATCGACAGGTCGGCGTGATCGTCGAAGCGCACCGCGTGACCGCGCGCGTCGACTGCTCCCGAGACGAGACCCGTCGCCGGGTCGTAGGACGAGCGGTAGACCCGACCGGGCGACGAGCTGCCGCCGGTGGCCGACTCGTCCGGCGAGTGCGTGGGGCCGCGCATCACGTACGGCGCCCCGCTCGTGCACCGCGCCGGGTAGATGGGGCTGTCGGTCAGGTCGCTCGGCGGGCGCCACTCGCTGCGCGGCTTGTAGCCGGCGGTGCACGGCGGGGTCCGGTAGTCCAGCTGCAGGTTGACGTGGCCGTAGCCGTCCCCGGGGGTCCCGGTGAACCCGGACGCGATCACCCGCGGGTAGGTGACCAGCAGCTGCTCGAGGCCGTGCAGGTGCGAGACGACCACCTGGTTGACGCTGACCGCGTTGCCGAGCAGGACCGGCAGCGTCGGCTCGAGGTCGCGCAGCAGGGCGTCGACCTCGCGGGCAGCACCGGGTGTGTCGGCCAGGACGGACCGCAGGTCGCGGTCGCTCCCGGCCAGCGCCGAGGTCAGCAGGTGCAGGTTGCGGGCCAGGCTGCGGATGTTCTCGCTCTGGCCCTGCTGGGTCGAGAGCACCCGCTCGCCCCGGTCGAGCAGCCGGATGGTGTCGTCGGTGTGCGCCGAGGCCTGGCGCACGAACGTGCTGCCGCTGTCGAGCAGTCGCTGGAGCGGGCGCCCGGTGTCGGTGAACATCGTGCCGAGCTCGTGCACGACCGTGCGCAGGTCCTGCTTGTCCACCGACTCCACGAACCGGTCCAGCTCGACGAGCAGGTCGCCCTCGTCGACCGGCAGCGAGTCCGCCGAGCCGTGGAAGGTGTAGCCGGAGGTGGCGTAGGGGCCCTTCTGGTCGGGCGGCTCGAAGTCGAGGTACTGCTCCCCCACTGCCGACAGGTTGTGCACGTACATCGGCGAGTCCTCCGGCAGCCGGGTGCCGTCAGCGAGGGCGAGGTCGAGCGTCACGCCGTCACGGGTCGCGTCCATCGCGGCGACCTTGCCGATCTTGACGCCCCGGTAGGTGACCTCGCTGCCCTCGAACAGTCCGCCGGACGCCGGCAGCGTCGCGTGCACCGTGATCCCCCGGCCGAGCACCCGGTCGACCAGGCCGAGGTAGCTGCCCGCCATGTAGACGATGCCGACGGCGCTGAGCACCACGAACGCCGCGATCCGGAACCGCACGCCGCGCGTCACAACCCACCTCCGTAGAGGCTCGTGGGGCTGGGCTCGTCGGTGGCCGACCCGTCGGTCAGGGCCCGGCCCAGGCCGCTGCCGAGGCCACCCCCGAGGGTCGACCCGAGCCCGTCGAGCAGGCCGCCGAGGCCGCCGCCTCCCCCACCGCTGCCGGGGAGCGCCTCGATCACCGTGCAGACCGGGTTGCCGTCGTACTCCTTCTTCGCGCAGGCCCGCTTCAGCGCCTTGACCAGCTCGAGGGAGGCCAGCACCCGCTGGCAGGCCTTGCTCTGCAGGTCGCCGCTGCGCAGGCACCTCTCGACCAGGCTGAGCGTGTGCCCGGGGTCGACGCCGGGGATCCCGCCGCCGGGCTGGCCGGTGGGAATGACGTTCTCGAGGTTGATGTCGGCCCGGATCGAGGTGTTGGCGTAGTCGCCCTTGACGATCTCCGAGGCCTCCTTGGGGAACGGGAAGCTGACCAGCAGGTTGAGGCCCGGGGCCAGGTCGTCGCCGGCCCGGTGGAGCCGCTCGAGCACCGGCTGGAGGTGGCGCAGGGACGCCAGCAGGTCGTCCTTGCTCTGCCCGATGACACGGGTGCCGACGACCCCGAGTCGGTCCAGGGAGCGCAGCATCGCGATCAGCTGGTCGTGCTGCGCGGCGAGCACCTGCACCGCCGGGCCGGTCGCGTCGAGGGCGTCGGTGATGGTGCGCTTCTCCTGGTTGAGGGTCGACGTGAGGTGGTCGACCGACTCCATGGCACGCAGGATGTCCGCCTTCTGCGCGTCGATCGTGGCCACCACGTCGTCCAACGAGCCGAGCAGGTGGCGCAGCCGGTCGGTGCGGCCGTCCATGACGGCGTTCAGCTCGTGGGTGATCGTGCCGAGCTGCGCGACGCCGCCCCCGCTGAGCAGGAAGGACAGCGCCCCGAGCACCTCCTCGACCTCCGGGTTGCGCCCGGTGTCGGCCAGACCGATGTCGTCGCCGTCGGACAGCCGCCCCTGGCCGCCGCCGGGCGGCGCCTCGAGAGCGACGTACTTCTCCCCGAGCAGGCTGACCTGCCGGATCTCGGCGATCGCGTCGTCGGGCAGCTCCACGTCGTCCCGGATCCGCAGGGTGACCCGGGCGTGCCACCCGACGCGCTCGACGTCGGTGACCTCGCCGACGGTCACGTCGTCGACCATCACCGGCGACTTCGGGACGACGTTGAGGATGTCGGCGAACTCGGCGGTGACCTCGAAGGAGTGGTCGTCGTCGACGGGGCCGCCGGGCAGCGGCAGGTCGTAGGCACCGTCGAACTTGCAGCCGGCCGTCAGGAGCGCGAGGGCCAGCAGCAGTGCGGCGCAGCGAAGGGCGCGGGTCACGAGCCACCCCCCATCAGGTCGCCCAGCGAGGGGGACCCGGTCGCGGCGTACTGCTGCACCCGGTTGTAGCCCGCGCCGGTCGACGCCTTGCCGGGGGTGGCGGGCGGGATCGTCGGGACCTGGCCCTCGACCGGCTCGAGCAGCTGCTTGAAGAGCTTGCAGGCGAGGTCCGCGCTGGGCCGGGGCAGCCCGGACTGCTGCACGATCGCGCAGAGGAACCCGTCGGCGTCCCACACGTTGCCGCTGACGCCGATCCGCGACCCGATGCTGCCGGTGCGGTTGTTGAACGCCAGCGCGAGGTTGCCGATCGCGGTGGGCGCCACGCGCAGCGCGGTGTCGATGCTGTCCTTCTGCGAGCCGATCGTCTTCACGACCCGGGTCAGCTGGTCGAGGTCGTCGACCAGGGCCTGGCGGTTGTCGTGCACGAACGACTTCACGGTGCCGACCGCGTCCGCGACCGACGCGAGCGCCGCGCGGATCTCGGTGCGCTCCCGCGCGAGCTGGCCGGAGACGCCGGCCAGGTCGCGCACGAACGCCCGCACGAAGCGGTCGTTGTGCGCCAGGGTCGTGGTCAGCCGGGCGAGCTGGGTCACGGTCGCGAAGAGCGGCCCCGACCCGTCCCCGAACGTCTCGGCCGCCTGCGAGAGGCGGGTCAGCATCTGGTGGCCGAGGGCGCCCTTGCCGCCCAGCGCCTGCGCACCGGCCGCCAGGACGTGGTCGAGCGTGCCGTCCTTGTTGACGCCGTTGGGACCGAGCGCCTCGGAGAGGTCGCGCAGGCTGGCGTAGATCCGGTCCAGCTCGACCGGGACCCCGGTGTCGGGCAGCGCGATGTCGGCGCCGTCGGCCATCAGGTCGTCGCCCGGCTGGTACGCCGGGGTCAGCTGGACGAAGCGGTCGGCCACCAGCGTCGGGGTGACGATCACGGCCTTGGCGTCGGCAGGCACGTCGTACTGGGCGTCGTACTCCATGTCGACGCGCACCGAGTTGCCCTCGGGGGTCACCGCCGTCACCCGGCCGACGTTGACCCCGAGGATCCGCACGTCGCTGCCGGCGTAGATGCTGACCGCCCGCGGGAAGTGCGCGGTCAGCGTCTTGGTCTCGGTGTCGTCGCGCAGCCACACGAACCACACCGTGACGAGGAGGAGCACCGCGACCACGAGGGCGATCGCGCGTCTGCTGACCGTGGTGAGGGCGTCCATCACTGGCCCCCCAGCTGACCGGGCTGGAACTCGCCGCTCGGGATCGCCAGCAGGTTGGAGGCGTAGGCGTCGAACCACGGTCCGGTGCCGATGATGTTGCCGAGGATCGATACGTAGGGCCCGAGGGCCTTCAGGGTGTCCTCGAGCTGCTGCTGCTTGCTGTTGAGCAGCGCGAGCAGGTCGTGGACCTCCGCGAGGGCCGGCGCCATCTGGGCCTGGTTGTCGCGGGCCACACCGCGCAGCTGCACGGCGAGGTCGCGGGCATTGACCAGGAGCAGGTGGATGGCCTCCTTGCGGCGCTGGACCTCCCGCAGGACCAGGTCGCTGTGCTTCATCAGGTCGACGAGGTCCTGGCCGCGCGCGGCGAGCAGGGTGCTGACGCTCTGCGCGCTCTTCAGCAGGGCCTGGACCTGCTGGTCGCGGGACGCGACCGACTGGGAGAGTCGCGCGATCCCCCGGAAGCTCTGCTCGATCTCGGGCGCGGCGTCGTTGGTCGTGTCGGCCACGACGTCCAGGGCCCGGGTCAGCCGCCCGGTGTCGATCCGCTCGGTCGTGGTGGTCAGGTCGCCGAAGACCCCGACGATGTCGTACGCCGACTCGGTGCGGTCGCGCGGGATCACGTCGTCGGCGGACAGCTGACCGGGGCCGGCCGGCTGGACGTCGAGGTACTTCTCGCCGAGCAGGTTGAGCACCTCGATCGAGGCCCGGCTCTCGGTGCCGAGGTCCACGTCCTTGTCGACCTCGAAGGTGACCAGCACGGTGTTGCTGTCCTTGAGCGCGACGTCCTGCACCCGGCCCACCCGGATGCCGCCGACCTGGACCATCGCACCGTGGTGCAGTCCGCTCGCGTCGCTGAACTCCGCGCGGTAGGTGCTGCCCTTGAAGCCGGGGAACTGGGACAGGTTGAACGCCGCGGCCACCACGAGGAGCATCACCACGACGGTGATGGCGCCGAGCCGGAGGATCTTGGCGTCGCTGTAGGTCCGCGAGATCGTCATGGCGCCGTCGCCCCGTTGCAGCGCGGCGCGGTGGAGTGGAACTCCAGGTGGTTGAGCCGGTCCATCAGCAGCTTCACACCCGGCAGCGCGCCGAGGCCCGCCGGCAGCGTGATCCGGCCACTGAACCCGCAGACGTAGTAGTTGTACCAGGACCCGTACGTGCCGGTCCGGGTCTGGTCGGTCATCGACTCCGGCAACCGGTCGAGCAGGTCGACGATGTTGGCGCTGTTCTTCTTCTCGTTGAGCAGCGCGGCGAGCCGACGCAGCTTGGCGACGTCCGACCTGACCAGCGGGCGGCCCTGCCGCAGCAGGTCGGCGACGACGACCGTCAGGTCGGAGATGTTGCCGATCGACGCCCCGATGACGTGGCGGTCGCGGGCCAGGTCGGCCATCCAGTTCTTCAGGCCGACGACCAGGTCGTCGAGCTGCTGGTGCCGGCTGTCGACCGTCGTCAGCGTCTGGCTCAGGTTGTCGACGACCCGGCCGATCAGCTGGTCGCGGTCGGCCAGGGTGTTGGTCAGCGACGCTGTGTGGGCCAGGAGGCTCTGCACGGTGCCGCCCTCGCCCTGCAGGACCTGCACGAGGTTCATGCTCAGGTCGTTGACCTGCTTCGGGTCCAGCGCCTGGAAGAGCGGCTGGAAGCCGTTGAAGAGCACGGTCAGGTCGAGCGCCGGCTGCGTCTGCCCGATCGGGATGGTGGCGCCGTCGGCCAGCGGCTCCGCGCCGCGGTCCGCGCCCTGCTCGAGCGCGAGGTAGCGGTCGCCGACGAGGTTGAGGAAGCGGATCTCCGCGCGGGACGCCGTCGTCAGCGGGACGTCGGACTTCACCCGGAACGTCACGACCGCCTCGGTGCGCTGGTAGTGCTCGACGTCCTTGACCTCGCCGACGCTGACGCCGGCGACCCGCACGTCGTCGCCCTTCTCGAGCATCGAGGCGTTGCTGAACACCGCGCGGTACGTCGTACCGCTGCCGAACCCGACGTTGCCCATGATCGCGGCGAGCAGGCCGGTGACCAGGATGGAGACGACGGTGAAGATGCCGAGCTTGACCCCGGCCGCGATGGTGGTGGAGTTCCTGGTCACCGGGCCACCCCCTCGCGCACGAGCGGGCCGTACATCAGCGAGCCGAGCGACCCGAACGAGTCGGCGGCGACACCGGTGCGGGCGGAGAGCAGCGCGTTGAGGATCCGCTGCTCGCCGGTGCTGCCGGAGTAGTCGGCGCCGACGCGGCCCAGGCCTCCGGGAGCCGCGAGGTACGGCGGCACCGGGGAGGTCGGCGGGTGCTCGTCCATGTCGCTGCCCTGCTTCAGCGCGACCGGCGGCGAGGGCACCCTCGGGCTCGGCAGCCCGAGGCACCACGGACCGTGCCCGACCTCGCCGTACGTCGGGCGGTCGCGCTGGTCGTAGGCGCGGTACTGCGGCGTGCCGAACTCGAGGTACTGCTTGACCTGGTTGCCCTCGAAGGTGCGCGCGAGCCGGGGCGCGTAGCGGGCGGCGCCCTCGAGCAGGCAGGGCAGCTCGGGTGAGTAGACCGCGAGCAGCCGCAGCACCGGCTCGGTGACCTGGCCCAGCCGGATCAGGTTGGCGCCGTTGGCCTGCAGCACCCGGGTCGAGGTGTCGGCCAGGCCGCCGAGGTCGGAGAAGAAGGTGCGCAGCTGCTGCTTGCTGTCCACCACGGTGCGGCTGGTGACCGTGACGTCGCGCAGCACGCCGAGCAGGTCGGGAGCGGCAGCGTCGTAGGTGTCGGCGACGTCGGCGAGCTTGACCAGGTCGGTGCGCAGCGTGGGCAGGTGCCCGGAGATCTGCCCGAGGTAGTGGTCGAGCTCGTCCATCGTCGCGCCGAGCTGCTCCCCGCGGCCGCCGAGGGCGGTCGCCAGGGCGTTGAGGGTCGCGTTCAGGTCGGCCGGCTGCACCGACCGCAGCAGCGGGAACAGCCGCGCCAGGATCCGGTTGAGCTCGACGTTGGTCTCGACCCGGTCCGCCGGGATCACGTCGCCGTCGGCCAGCGGCGTGCCGGAGGGGTCGTCGGGCAGCACCAGCGACACGAACTTCTGCCCGAACAGCGTCGTCGGGAGGATCTGCACCGTGACGTTGTCGGGGATCTGCTCGGCCTCGTGGGGGTCGAGGGCCACGGTGATCTCGGCGTGGTCGCCGCTCTGCGAGATCTTCCGCACCTGCCCGACCAGCGCGCCGTTGACCCGGACGTCGCCGAACTTCGCGAGCTGCAGGCCGGCCCGGTCGGCCTGGATGGTCACCGTCGTGACGTCGGCGAACGCCTTGTCGTAGATGGCGATCGAGAGCGCCACGAGCAGGGCGATCCCGGTGAGGAAGGCGACGCCCGCCACCTGCAGCCGCCGGTGCTCCCGGCGGCTGTCGTGGTGGATGTTGACCAGCATCGGCCCGCGCCTCAGCCCGTGATCCGCACGGTGGTCGTGGAGCCCCAGATCGCGAAGCTGAGGAAGAAGTCGGCGACGACGATCGTGACGATGCTGGTGCGGATCGCCCGGCCGACCGCCATCCCGACGCCCGCCGGCCCACCCGACGCGGTGTAGCCGTAGTAGCAGTGGACCAGGATCACCGCGACGGCGAGGAACAGCAGCTTGAAGAACGACCAGAGCATGTCGATCGGTGGCAGGAACTGCAGGAAGTAGTGGTCGTAGGTGCCCGGCGACTGGCCGTAGATCAGCGTGGTGATCAGCCGCGGCGAGAGGTACGACGCGCTCAGCGCCACGATGTAGAGCGGGATCACCGCGACGAACGCCGCGACCATCCGGGTGGTCACCAGGAACGGCAGCGACGGGATGCCCATCACCTCGAGCGCGTCGATCTCCTCCGAGATGCGCATGGCCCCCAGGCGGGCGGTGTAGCCGCAGCCCACGGTGGCCGCCAGCGCGATCGCGGAGACCAGGGGCGCGACCTCGCGGGTGTTGAAGTAGGCCGAGATGAAGGCGCTGAACTTCGCGACCCCGATCTGGCTCAGGGAGGCGTAGCCCTGGATGCCCACCTCGGTGCCGGCGAAGAACGCCAGGAACGCGATGACCCCGACGGTGCCGGCGATCAGGCTCAGCCCACCCGCTCCGAAGGTCACCTCGGCGAGGGTGTTGAGGATCTCGCGCGGGTAGCGCCGCACGGCACGGGGCACCCATCCGAGCGCCTTGACGTAGAAGAGCAGCTGGTCGCCGTACGCCTCGAGGGAGTCGCGGCGGCCGCGGACGAAGCTGCTGCCGAGGACGGAGAGCTGGGACATCGGCGTCTCAGAGCCCCGGCGGCGGGACGATCTGGAAGTAGATCGCCGTGATCACCGCGTTGAGGAAGAACAGCAGCATGAAGGCGACGATCACCGACTCGTTGACCGCCCGGCCCACGCCGTTCGGGCCGCCGCCGGCGTTCAGGCCCTTGTAGGCGCCGACGATCGCGGCCAGCCAGCCGAAGACCACCGCCTTGACCATCGAGATGTAGAGGTCGGGGAGGCTGGCCAGCGCGGTGAACGACGACAGGAAGGCGCCGGCCGAGCCGCCCTGCACGATCACGGTGAAGAAGTAGCCGCCGCCGATGCCGGCGCCGATCACGATGCCGTTGATCATCAGTGCGACGAACATGGTCGCCACCACGCGTGGCGCGATGAGCCGGGCCAGCGGGTCGACGCCGAGCACCTCCATCGCGTCGATCTCCTCGCGGATCTTGCGGGCCCCCATGTCCGAGCAGATCGCGGAGCCGGCCGCGCCCGCGATGATGAGCGCGGCCGCGATCGGGGCCGCCTCGCGGACCACGGCGAGCACCGCGGTCGCGCCGGCGAAGGACTGCGCGCCGAGCTGGCCGGTCAGGTTGCCGACCTGCAGCGAGATGACCGCGCCGAACGGGATGGAGACCAGGATCGTCGGCATCAGGGTCACGCTGGTGATGAACCAGGCCTGCTCGACGAACTCACGCAGCTGGAAGGGCGTGGTGAAGATCCGCTTGGTGACCTCCACGACCATGGCGGCGATCTCGCCCGGGCCGCGCAGCACCGACACGGCGGAGAACGCCATCCCGCACCTCCCGTGAACCTGTCTAGACCGCGCACACAGTAGAACGTGTTCTCGTTTCGAGCAACGACGCCCGCTGCCCTCCCGGCAGGTCAACGACCGTCCTCCCCTGGGGTGACGGCGGCGAAACCCTGCCGTCCGGCGTCGCCTGGACCGGCGCCTCCTACGATGGCGGCGTGGAGCAGGAGGTCTGGTCGTCGTTCACGCACGACCCGCGCGACCGCCGGTTCACCGGGATCCGCGCCTCCGACCAGGACCGGCTGCTCGTCGAGCAGGTGCTCGCGGAGGCGTACGCCGACGGCCGGCTCGACCGCGAGGAGTACGACGAGCGCAGCCGCCAGGTCGCCGGTGTGCGCGTGCTGGGCGACGTCAACCCGCTGCTCGGTGACCTGGTCGCCGTGCGCCCACCCAGCGGCAGCCTCGTGCACGCCTCGCGCCGCGACCTCGAGCTGCTCGCCGAGCGGCACTGGCGCGCCAAGCGCCGCGAGGCGGTCATGTCGGCCGGCGCAGCGAGCCTGGTGACCACCGCGATCTGGTTCGTCACCTCCTGGGGCGGTGGCAGCTTCGACCCCTACTTCTTCTGGCCGGCGTTCGTCATCGTCTTCAGCCTGCTCAACGTGGTGCGCACGGTCGCCACCCGGGACGACATCGTGGACGCGGAGGTGCGCCGGCTCGAGCGCAAGCGGGACAAGGAGCAGCGCAAGCCCGGGTGGTGGTGGTGACCGCGCGCTCGCCCGTCGACGTGGTGCGCAACCACCCGTCGGGGGTGCTGCTGGTCGTCCAGCTCTTCACCGTGCTCGCCTTCCCGTTCCTCGGCGACACCGTCTGGGGTCGCTCGGTGCTCGGGGTGGTCCAGCTCTGCGTGGTGGTGGCCGCGCTGGCCGCCGTACGTCGCACGCCGGCGCTCACCTGGTTCGCGGTGCTCCTCGGCGTCCCGGCGATGCTCTTCACGATCCTCGAGGCGGTGTGGCCCCACCAGGACACGGTGGTCCTGGTCTCCGCGCTGCTGCACGCGCCGTTCTACTTCTACGTGTCCTACGCGATGATCCGCTACCTGTTCCACGACGAGCGGGTCACGCGCGACGAGATCTTCGCGACCGGGGCGGCGTTCACCGTGGTGGCCTGGGGCTTCGCCTACGTCTACGCCGCCTCGCAGGTGCTCTGGCCGGGGTCCTTCGTCGGCACCGGCGGTCCCGGCGACCGACCCTGGTTCGAGCTGCTGTTCCTGTCCTTCTCCACCCTGACCAGCGTGGGCCTCTCCGACATCGTCCCGGTGGGGCTGCACGCCCGGTCCTTCGTCATGGTCGAGGCGGTGGCCGGGGTCTTCTACGTCGCCCTGGTGGTCGCCCGCCTGGTCGGCCTCACGGTGCTGGGTCGCCGTCCGGAGGCCTGAGCCGCCGCGGCAGCTTCTCGACGACGAGCCGGTAGGACTCGTCGACCGCCTCGAGCAGCTCCTCGTCGGGGATCGCGCCGCCGAACGCGAGGTCGTTCCAGCCGCTGCGCCCGATGTAGCGCATCACCGTGGCGTCCCCGGGGAAGCGGTGCAGCCACTCGTCGGCCACCTCACGGGTCGGTCCGCCCTTGACGCCGACGCCGCCCGCCGAGAGGAACGCGAAGATCCTGCCGCGCTCCCCCGGGCCGACCTTGACCACCGGGTGCTCGTGCTCCCACGGGTTGTCCGCCCACGCGCCGGGCTTGGCCAGGCAGTGGGCCAGCATCGTCTCCACGTCCACGGCGGCCCTCCCCGGGTCAGTCCTCGTCGTCCTCGAGGAGGCCGCGCCGACGGGCGTCCTCCACGAGGCGGCGCACGTTGTCCACCCGGCCGCAGTCATCGTCGACCTGGGCGTTGCGCTCCTCGGCGAACAGCACGCCGAGGTCGGCGCGGACCCGGGGTCCGACCTCCTCGCGCGCCGGGTTGAGGATCGTCAGCTCCTCCTCGGTGAGGTGGTGGTTGACGACGCGGGCGAGCTCCTCGACGGCGTCGTCGAACGCCTGGGTGTCGGTGCCCGACAACTCCAGCACGGCGAGCAGGGCGGCGTTGCCCTCCGCGTGCTCGTGGACGCCGTGCTCGGCCTCGTCCTCGTCCACCGCGTCCTTGCGCTGGAGCTTCGGGTACACGTGCCGCTCCTCGGCCTCGGCGTGGGCGACGTGGAGGGTGGCGAAGGCGCGGCGGACCGCGTCGCGGTCCTGGCTGCTGTCGCGCAGGTCGCGCAGCAGCGCCTCGAACCGCCGATGGTCGTCGAGGATCAGGTCCACCACGTCGCCCTGCAGCGGGCGCCCGAGATCGATGTTCGTCATGGTCGTAGCGTAGGCACGATGACCGAGCGCGACCGCACCCCGCTGCGCGCGGCGGTCCTCGTGCTCGGGATCACCCTGGTCCTGTCGGTGCTGCTGAGCTGGGCGCACGTCCCGTCCGCGGTCCTCTTCGGGTCGCTGGTGGGCGGCATGGCGCACGCCCTCACGTCGCCGCGGGTGCTCGCGCTGCCGCCCTGGGCCTTCCGCGGCGCGCAGGGCCTGGTCGGCATCACGATCGGCTCGCTGGTCAGCCTGGCCACCCTCGCGAGCCTCGGACCGGCCCTGCTGCCCATCGTCGTGGTCACCCTCGGCACGGTCGCGATCAGCCTGGTGGCGGGGCGGCTGCTCGCCCTGCACGGCGAGGTGAGCCGGGTGACCGGCGCGTTCGCGATGATCGCCGGCGGCGCGTCCGGGGTGGTCGCGGTGGCGCGCGACCTCGGTGCGGACGACCGGGTCGTGACCGTGGTCCAGTACCTCCGCGTCTTCGTCGTGCTCGTCACGATGCCGCTGGTGACCGCGGCGGTGTTCCACCCCGACCACGGGCTCGGCCGCTACACCGCGGGCGACGCGTCCGGGCGCGCCGACCTGGCGTTCACGGCCGTCGCACTGGTCGTCGGACTGCTGCTCGCGCGGGTGGTGCGCTTCAGCACGGCGACGCTGCTGGTCCCCCTCACCGTCGCCGTCGCGCTCGGGGCCACGGGGTGGTTCGGCGAGCCGATGGTGCCGACCGTCCTGCAGTGGCTCGCCTACGGGCTGATCGGGGTGCAGGTGGGGCTGCGCTTCACCCGCGCCAGCCTCGCCTCGATCGCCCGGCTGCTGCCGGTCGTCCTGCTGATCATCGTGGCCATGGTGGCCGCCACCGCGCTCATGGGCGCGGTGCTGGCCTGGCTGACGCCGGTCGACGGCCTGACGGCGTACCTCGCCACGACCCCCGGCGGGCTCTTCGCCGTGCTCGCCACCGCCGCCGACAGCGGCTCGGACGTCACCTACGTGATGGCCGTGCAGCTGTTCCGGCTGGTGGTGATCCTGGCGTTCACGCCGCTGCTCGCGCGCTGGCTTCGAGGGCGCCCCGGTCGATGACGCGGCGGGCCTGGACGCGGAAGCGGTAGACCTGCGAGAGACCGAGGGCCCAGATGAGGTACTGGGTGCTCATCGCCCAGCGGAACGCCGACGGGGTGTAGTCGGTGCCCGCTCCCGGCGTGCGCCAGTCGAGCACGACGCCGATGACGATGACCAGGACCAGGCTCGCGACGAACCCACCCTGGTTGATGATCCCGCTCGCACTGGCGAACCGCTCCGGCGGGTTGGAGGTGCGGCCCACGTCGAAGCCGATCATCGAGGCCGGACCGCCGACCCCGACGACCAGCACCAGGACGACGAGCAGCGGGGTCGGCGCGTGCCCGGGCCAGGCGAGCACCGCGGTCCACACGACCACGATCGACGACACGATGGTGAGCACCATCGTGGAGCGGTGCCAGGGGTGGTTGCCGACGAGCCAGCCGAGCACCGGCCCCGAGGCCATGACCGCGAGGACCATCAGGGTGAGCAGGACGCCGGCGGTGGCCGGCGACTGGTGCTCGCCCTCGACGAAGAACGGGTAGCCCCACAGCAGGCTCAGTGCGGTGGCGCTGAACTGGGTGGAGAAGTGCATCCAGAACCCCAGCCGGGTGCCGGGGTGCGCCCACGACGCCGCGAGGCTGTGGCGCACGGCGCTCAGCGACATCGCCGGACCGCGCAGGTGGCGCCGGGCAGGGGTGTCGTGGAGGACCAGCAGCACCGCGAGCGCGAGGGCGACCCCGACCGAGGCCGCGACCAGGTAGGCGCGGGTCCAGCCGAGGTGGCCCAGCGCCCAGGTCATCGGGACCGCCGCGAGCACCGCGCCGAGCTGGCCCAGGGTGCCGGTCAGCTGGGTGACCAGCGGGATCCGGTGCGCAGGGAACCAGCTGCTCACCAGGCGCAGCACGCAGATGAACGTCATCGCGTCGCCCATGCCGACGAACACGCGCGCGGCCAGCCCCGCGGCGTAGGTGTCGGCCAGCGCGAAGCCCGCCTGGGCCGCGGTCAGCAGCACCGTGCCGCACAGCAGGACGCTGCGCGAGCCGAAGCGGTCGACCAGGAGCCCCACCGGGATCTGCATGCCGGCGTACACGACCAGCTGGAGCATCGTGAACGTCGCCAGCTGCGACGCGCTGATGTCGAACCGGTCCGCCGCCGCGAGCCCGGCCACCGCCAGCGACGACCGGTGGAAGACCGCCACCAGGTAGACCAGGAGCCCGACCGCCCACACCGTCCAGGCGTTGCGGAACGAGCGGCTCACTCCCCGATGCTAGGTCGCCCGGTCCCACCACGTTCAATCGAGGGTTGTGACCCGTTGAGTTGAGGAGTGCGACCGGTTGAGTTGAGGAGTGCGACCGGTTGAGTCGGGCTCTCGGACCACGGCCGGAGGCACAACCCTCAACTCGAGTGGTCACAACCCTCAACTCAACCGTCAGGCGAGCTCGTGCAGGCGGCCCCAGCCGCGACGACCGAGGGCGGCCAGGTGCTCCCAGCGGACCCCGGCGACCACCAGGCAGGTGCCGGCGGCGGTGAGCAGGACCCACCGCGGCACCGCGTCGTGGTAGGGCACGAGCTCGACCACGACGAGCGCCGCGCCCGTCAGGGCGCCGCAGACCAGCGGCGCTCGGACCCGCCGCGCCGCACCCACGGCGACGAGTGCCGCGCAGGCCAGGGCGAGCAGCAGCGCCCGGAGGCTGACCGGGTCGCGCACGGTGACGGCGAGCGACGGCACCAGCGCGACGGCCAGGCCGGGCGCCAGCGTGCGCATGCTGCCCAGGTCGTGGTGCCGCCACCACGACCAGCCGCCGAAGGCGAGCAGCACCGCGGCGAGCGGGAGCGTGTAGGCCTCCGGGGTGTGGACGCCCGACCCGGCCAGCCGCACCCAGGTCGCGGCGAGCCCGAGCGCCGCTCCCACGACGGCCGCCGCCTCGGACCGGGACCGGATGGCCAGGGCGGCGGCGCCGGCCGCGGTCAGCGTGAGGTACGCCGTCAGCCAGGCGTCGCCGTCGCCGGAGGCGGCGGTCACACCGATCGGAGTGGCGAGCAGGCAGGTCACCAGGGACACCGGGCCCGTGGTCGTGGTCGACCCGGCGGCGACGGCCGTCACCGCGACCGCGACGACCACGGCGGCGATGCCCCACGTCCACGGCAGGTCGAGGAGCCAGCTCGCGGACGCGGCGGTGGCCGCGACCAGCGGTGGGAGCGCGAGACCCGCCAGGGCCGAGTCCGTGCGGGCCAGGTGGACCGCGACGACCGCGGTCGCGAGCGCGGCGACCGCGGTCGCCGTCAGCGGGTCGTAGAGCGACACCAGCCCCGCGACCCCCGTCCAGCCGAGGGCCAGCACCAGGTCGACCTCGCGCCGCCAGGGACCGGGCGGCGGGGCCAGGTGCAGGCCCGCCAGCAGCACGGCGACGGCCACGGCGACCAGCAGCACCGGCGCGTAGCACAGGGCGGTCACGGTCAGGACCGGGAGGACGGCGAGGACGAGGGCGCGAGGGCTGCGCACCCAGGTGCGCACGACCGGCGCGAGGACGACGACGGCAGCGACCAGCGCCACCGCCGCGAGCGGGACCGTCCACGCTGCCGCGACGTCCGCGTCGAGCGGCCGCAGGTCGGCCCGGGCGAGCAGGTCGTGGTGGCCGGCGGTGAGCTGGTCGGCCACCGCCTCGAGGACGCCCTGGGCCAGGACGGCGACCACCGTGGCCGCGCCCAGCACGGCGGCGGCCGCGATGCCGAGGGCGGCGATGCCCGTGGCAGGGACCAGGTGGTGCAGCGCTGCCGTCCGCGCCTCCACGAGCGCGGACGCGGCGACGACGACGGCCCCGACGACGGCCACCAGCAGGACCGCGGTCGCGGTGTCCCCCAGCACGGCGGCCGCCGCGATCGCCAGCAGCCAGCAGCCGGCGACCAGGGCGCCCTGGGTCAGGAGCTCGGCGCGGTGCAGCACCGTGCCGCCGACGACGACCAGGGCGGCGATCACCGCGCTCACCAGCAGCGGCTCGACGTCGGTCCAGGTGGCGGCGCCGCGGCCGTCGGCCGACCAGGCGTCGGCCGCCTGGGCGAGGCCGGAGAGGACCAGCCCGAGCCAGAGCAGGACCGTCACCACCAGGGTCCCGACCGCGAGCACCCGCTGGCCCGACCGGCGTACGGCCTCCGCGCCGGCGGCGGAGACCGCGACAGCGGTGGTGGCCGTCACCGTGGGGTGGCCGTCGAAGCGCACCAGCGCCGCGACGGCGGCCACCGCGACGGCCGCGACCGCGACCAGCTGCGGTGCGAGGAGCCGCCCGGTGGGGCAGCGCCCCAGGAGCACGTTGCCCACCGCCGGGACCACCGCCACCACCACTGCGCTGACGAGCACCAGGGTCGACGTGGCGGCGTCGCCGAACCACCCCGCGGTGCCCGCACCGGCCAGGTCGAGGGCGAGGAAGACGCCGCCGACCGTCGCGAACGTCTCGGCGGCTCCGCGCAGTCCGCGGCGGGCACTCAGCCAGGTGCCCGCGGCGGCCACGAGGGTCAGCCCCACCAGCACGGCGGTGCGACCACCGACACCGAGGACGGACCAGGTGACGGCGAGGAAGACGAGCGCGCCCACGACCAGGCACAGGCCGCCCAGGCTGAGCAGGACCGCCGGGACGGTCCAGCCCCGACGGGTCGTCGGTCCCGGCGACACCGGTCGCACCGGCGGTGGTGAGAGCGGCGGCACGGGAGCCACCGGATAGGTGCTCGAGGTGCCGTAGTCCGGCGCCCCGGTTGCCGGGGCGGCCATGGCTCGCAGCGTGGCGACGAGATGGTCGGCGCGCTGCAGGGTCTCGAAGAGCTCGGCCGCGGCGGTGCCCTCGAGCGGCAGCCCGCACGCGGGGCAGGCGGCGCGGCCGGCGGGACGCGGCGGGAGGCTCGCCCGGCAGTCGGGGCACCGGTCGGGGTCGGCGTAGCGACTCATGGTGCTGACGCTAGGGCGGTGGAGCCGCCGGTCGCGTGAGTACGACGACTCAGGTCACCGCGGAGAGACCCATGGGTCTAGTCCAGGCAGAACTCGTTGCCCTCGGGGTCCTGCATGACCAGGTGTCCGGCTCCCATCGGCGGCGTCGGCTCGAACCGCCGCACGCGGGTCGCTCCGAGCGCGACCAGTCGCTCGGCCTCGGCCTCCAGCGCGGCCATCCGAGCCTCGCCCTGCAGGCCCGGCGCCGCCCGGACGTCGAGGTGGACCCGATTCTTGGCGGCCTTGGGCTCGGGCACCTTCTGGAAGAACAGCCGGGGCCCGGTCCCCTCCGGGTCGACCAGCGCCGAGGCGTCGTTGCGGCGCTCCTCCGGGACACCCCGGGCCTCCAGCGCCTGGTCCCAGCTGTCGAACGGCGGCGGCGGGTCCTGGAGCGGGTAGCCGATCGCCTCCGCCCAGAAGCGGCTCAGCGCACCCGGGTCGTTCGCGTCGAAGGTGACCTGGACCTCCCGTCGGGCCGTCACTTCGCACCCACCTCCATCATCTGGCGCAGCTCCTTCTTCAGGTCGGAGATCTCGTCGCGCAGCCGGGCGGCGACCTCGAAGTGCAGCTCGGCGGCGGCACCCTTCATCTGGTCGGTGAGCTCCTGGATCAGCTGGGCGAGCTCGGCGCTGGGCAGCCCCGCGAGGTCCTTGGCGTGCTGCCCGGACTCACCGCCGGCGATCCGCGACAGCCCGGGCACCGGCGCCTTGCGCGCCTTCGGGTCCTGGTGCTGCCAGGTCTCCAGCAGCGCCTGGGTGCTCTCGTCCTCGCGGGCGAGCATGTCGGTGATGTCGGCGATCTTCTTGCGCAGCGGCTGCGGGTCGATCCCGTGGGCGGTGTTGTAGGCGACCTGCTTGGCCCGTCGGCGGTTGGTCTCGTCGATGGCCGACTCCATCGAGGGCGTGATCTTGTCGGCGTACATGTGCACCTGGCCCGACACGTTGCGCGCCGCGCGGCCGATCGTCTGGATGAGGGACTTGTCCGAGCGCAGGAAGCCCTCCTTGTCCGCGTCCAGGATGGCGACCAGCGAGACCTCCGGGAGGTCGAGGCCCTCGCGGAGCAGGTTGATGCCGACGAGCACGTCGTACTGCCCCAGCCGCAGGTCACGCAGCAGCTCGATCCGCTTGAGGGTGTCGACCTCGGAGTGCAGGTAGCGGGTCCGGACGCCGGCGTCGAGCAGGTAGTCGGTGAGGTCCTCGGACATCTTCTTGGTCAGCGTGGTGACCAGGACCCGCTCGTTCTTCTCCACCCGCGTGTTGATCTCGTGGATGAGGTCGTCGATCTGGCCCTTGGTCGGCTTGACGACGACCTCCGGGTCGACCAGCCCGGTCGGCCGGATGATCTGCTCGACGGTGTCACCCCCCACCTTGTCCAGCTCGTAGTCGCCCGGCGTCGCCGACAGGTAGATGGTCTGGCCGATCCGGTCGAGGAACTCCTCCCACCGCAGCGGCCGGTTGTCCATCGCGCTCGGCAGCCGGAACCCGTGGTCGACCAGGTTGCGCTTGCGGGACATGTCGCCCTCGTACATCCCACCGATCTGCGGGACGGACACGTGGGACTCGTCGACGACGAGCACGAAGTCCTCGGGGAAGTAGTCGAGCAGGCAGTTGGGCGCCGACCCCCGGCTGCGGCCGTCGATGTGCATCGAGTAGTTCTCGATGCCCGAGCACGAGCCGACCTGGCGCATCATCTCGACGTCGTAGGTCGTGCGCATCCGCAGCCGCTGGGCCTCCAGCAGCTTGCCCTGCCGCTCGAAGGTCGCGAGCTGGTCCTCCAGCTCCAGCTCGATGCCCCGGATCGCGCGCTCCATCCGCTCCGGGCCGGCGACGTAGTGGGTGGCCGGGAAGACGTAGAGTTCGTCGTCCTCGGTGACCACCTCGCCGGTCAGCGGGTGCAGCGTCATCAGCCGCTCGATCTCGTCGCCGAAGAACTCGATCCGGACCGCCAGCTCCTCGTACACCGGGAAGATCTCCAGGGTGTCGCCGCGGACCCGGAAGGTGCCGCGCGTGAAGGTCATGTCGTTGCGGGTGTACTGGATCTCCACGAGCCGGCGCAGGACCGAGTCGCGGTCGTGCTCCTCACCGACCTTGAGCCGGATCATCCGGTCGACGTACTCCTGCGGCGTGCCCAGGCCGTAGATGCAGGACACCGTGCTGACCACGATCACGTCGCGGCGGGTGAGCAGCGAGTTGGTCGCCGAGTGCCGCAGCCGCTCGACCTCCTCGTTGATCGAGGAGTCCTTCTCGATGTAGGTGTCGGTCTGCGGGATGTAGGCCTCGGGCTGGTAGTAGTCGTAGTACGAGACGAAGTACTCGACCGCGTTGTCGGGGAAGAGCTGGCGCAGCTCGTTGGCGAACTGCGCGGCGAGCGTCTTGTTGGGCTGCATCACCAGGATCGGGCGCTGCAGCCGCTCGGCCACCCAGGCGACCGTCGCCGTCTTGCCGGTGCCGGTGGCGCCCAGCAGGACGACGTCCTGCACGCCGGCGTCGATCCGCTTCGCGATCTCCTCGATCGCCGCCGGCTGGTCACCGGACGGCTGGTAGTCCGAGACCACCTGGAACGGCGCCACGCGGCGCTCGAGATCGGTGACTGGTCGCATGGGATCGAGCGTAGACGGGGCCACCGACAGTGATCCCCGCAGTGACCGGTGGGACAGGAGGGGACGGCCGCTAGATTGGGTCCGTGAGCAGGAACCAGTCGGCCGCGGAGCGCGTGCTGCGCCTCCTGCGACGAACGCTGCTCACGGTCGTCGGGCTCCAGCTCGCGCTCGCGATCGGCATGACGCTGGTCGACTCCTACCGGCGCCGCGGCAAGAAGCCCAAGCCGTTCCCGGTCACCCGGCCGCACGCCGTGCCGGTCGGCGACGGCACGCTGACGACGTACACGTTCGGCCAGGACCTCTACGACGCGATGCTCAGGGCCATCGAGCAGGCCCAGCGGCAGATCCTGTTCGAGACCTACATCTGGAAGGGCGACGAGGTCGGCGAGCTGTTCAAGGCGGCGCTGGCCCGCGCGGCCGACCGCGGCGTCGAGGTCTACGTGATCTACGACGGGTTCGCCAACCTGGTGGTCTCCCCGCGGTTCAAGCGGTTCCCGCCGACGATGAAGGTGCTGCGCTACCCGGTCTACCCGGCGGGCTGGCGGTTCTTCGACCTCAGCCGCTACGGGCGCGACCACCGCAAGATCCTGGTGGTCGACGACGCGGTCGGGTTCGTCGGCGGCTACAACATCGGGTCGGCGTACGCGACCGAGTGGCGCGACACCCACGTGCGGATCACCGGCCCGGGCGTCTGGGACCTCAAGCGCGCCTTCGCCGACTTCTGGAACCTCAACCGGCGCCGCCGGATCGGGACGTCGGAGCGCCCCCTGCTGCTGGAGACGGCGTCGACCTGGGAGCCGCGGATCCGGTTCCACCGCAACGTGCCGCGGCTGTGGATGTTCCCCATCCGCTCGATGTACATCGAGGCGATCAACCGGGCCTCGCGCAACGTGTGGATGACCCACGCCTACTTCTGCCCCGACCAGGACTTCGTCGACGCGATGAAGGGCGCCGCCTCGCGCGGGGTCGACGTGCGGCTGCTCGTCCCGCTGAAGTCCAACCACATCGTCGCCGACTGGATCTCGCGCGGCTACTTCGAGCAGCTCCTCGAGGCGGGCGTGCGGATCTTCCGCTACCGCGACGCGATGGTGCACGCGAAGACCTCCACCATCGACGGCACCTGGTCGACGGTCGGGACGGCCAACGTCGACCGGCTCAGCCTCCAGGGCAACTACGAGATCAACGTCGAGGTCATCGACGAGGACTTCGCGGCCGCCCTCGAGGAGATCTACCGCACCGACGAGGCCAACACCCTGGAGCTGACCCGCAACGAGTGGGAGGCGCGCGACCTGCACCGCAAGTTCACCGAGATGGTGCTCGCGCCGCTCCGGCCGCTGCTGTAGTCACCTCACCCGGGCCTCAGGTGCGGGTGACCCGCGCGGGCAGGTGGGTGCGGGGGGCCATCCGAGCGCCGCGGCGCGGCATCCGGCCGCCGGCGAGGCCGACCAGGATCGTCACCCGGCCGCGGTGCGGGCGCCAGGGCTCGAGCGCCTCGGCGAGCTCGGCGTCGTCGAAGGCCCGGCCGGCCAGCGCCCAGCCGACGTCCTTGGCCACGTGGTAGTCGCCGAACGACACCGCGTCGGCGTCGCCGTGGGCACGCTGGCGCACCTCCGCGGCCGTCCAGACGCCGATGCCGGGCAGCGAGGTCAGCCGCCGCTCCACCTCCTCGCCGGGCAGCCCGACCGTGCGCTCCAGCGCGTCTGCCACCCGGGCGGCGGTGACCAGCGCGCGCGAGCGTGCGGGGTCGACGTGCATCCGCAGCCACTCCCAGGAGGGCACCTGCCGGATCGTCGCGGCGTCCGGCTGCACCCAGAGCCGGCGCTCCCGGCCGGGGCCGGGTGCGCGCTCGCCGAAGCGGTGCACGAGCATCCGGAAGCCGGCGAAGGCCTCCTGCCCGGTCACCTTCTGCTCGATGACCGCCGGCGTGAGCGCCTCCATCACCAGCCCGGTGCGGCCGATCCGCGTGTGGCCGTAGCGGCGCCACGCCTCGGTGACGAGCGGGTGGTGGCCGGGCTCGAAGTCGCTGACGTCGTCGTCGGCGCCGAGCAGCCCCGGGAGCGAGTCCAGCACCCAGCCGGCGCCCGGACCCCACGCCTCGGCGTGCACGGTGCCCTCGGCCGGCCGCGGCTCGACCAGCAGCGTGGTCGGACCGTCGGGGGTGCGGATGCCCCGCCAGTGCCGGTCGCCCTCGATCCGGTACGTCGGATCGCCGCCGCCCCGCTTGTGGATGCGCAGCACGGGTCCGACCGGGCACGGCCAGGCGGGCCGCCAGTCCCGCACCCGTGCCTCCACGTCCGCGAGGCTACCCGGGGGCACGGACAGCACCGCAGACATAGAACACGTTCTAGTCTGGCGACATGACGCTGCTGATCGAGGACCGCCACCGGGTCCGGACGCTCACCCTGGACCGGCCCGAGGCGCTCAACGCGTTCGACGAGGCGCTCTACGACGCGACGACCGACGCGCTGCACGCCGCGGCGGCGGACCCGGACGTCGCGGTGGTGCTGCTGACCGGCAACGGGCGGGCCTTCAGCGCCGGCACGGACCTGCTGGAGATGCACGCCCGCGCGACCGACCCCGACTTCGTGCCCGGTCGGCACGGTTTCATCGGGCTCGTGGACGCCCTGGCGGCGTTCCCGAAGCCGCTGGTCTGCGCGGTCAACGGGGTGGGGCTGGGGATCGGCACGACGATCCTCGGCTTCGCCGACCTGGCGTTCATGTCGGCCACGGCCCGGCTCAAGTGCCCGTTCACGAGCCTGGGTGTGGCGCCCGAGGCGGCGTCGTCGTACCTGCTCCCCCGGCTGGTCGGGCGCCAGCAGGCGGCCTGGGTGCTGCTGTCGGCGGAGTGGATCTCGGCGCAGGAGGCGCTGGAGATGGGTCTGGTCTGGCGGGTCTGCGAGCCCGACGACCTGCTGCCCGAGGCCCGGCGGCACGCCGAGCTGCTCGCCGCCCGGCCGATCTCCTCGCTGGTCGCGGTCAAGCGCACCATGACCGCTCCCCTGCGTGCCGGCATCGACGCCGCGCGGGAGCGCGAGAACGCCGCGTTCGCCGAGCTGATGGGCGGGCCGGCGAACCTCGAGGCGCTCGCGGCGTTCGCCGAGGGCCGCGAGCCGGACTTCACCGCCCTCCCGCCGGGGTGGTGACCGCGAGCCAGGTCAGGCCCGTCCGGGCAGGCGCGACTGGAAGATCGCGGTGGTGTCGCCCGGCTCCCCGCGTCCCATGCGGATGTGGAAGATCCGGCCGCGCGGGGTCACGAACACGTTCGTCGGGAAGCCGACGGCCTCGGACCCCGGGGTGTAGGCGAGCTGCTGCTGGAGCGCTTCGAGCCGCTTGTCGGCCTGCGTGGCGAGCACGTGGGTGGGCAGCTTGAACTTGGTGCGCCAGGCCTGTGCGTTGGTCGCGGTGCTCTGACGCTGGGACATCGACCCGTCGACGAGGACGGTGAGCAGGCGGACCGGCGCCCCGAGTGCGTCGCCGAGCGCCGCGATCTCGGCGCTGTCCTGGACCGCCTGCTCCATCGAGGCGGGGCACCAGGCACCGGAGAAGTCGAGCTGGAGGTAGCTGCCGCGGTAGTCCGAGAGCCGCGCCACCTTGCCCCGCTCGTCGACCAGCGTGAGGTCGTGCACGCGGTCACCGACCGCGAAGCCCGTGCCGGTGTCGGTCTTCGGCCAGCCGGTCCGGGAGATGCAGGACGTCGTGGAGACGACCTCGGGGACCGTGGTGCGGTCGGGCGAGACGGCGGCGCGGGCACAGGAGGTTCCCGACGTCGGGCCGCTGACGCGGGCGTACACGGCGACGGTGCGCTTCTCGCCGGGGGCGAGCCCGGTGACCGTGCAGACCGTCGAGGTGGCCGACCGGGTCGTGCAGGTCGCCGCCGCCGGGTCTCCGACCAGGGAGGTGAACCTCAACGTGCCGTCGGCGGGGAAGCGGAAGCGGACGTCCGCCCGGTCGAGCGGGACGGCGCCGGTGTTCGTGACGACCGCGCGCACCATCGCCTGGGTGCCGGGGTGGAGCGCGGTCACCGTGACCTGCTTCAGGTCGGGAGTCTGCGCGCGCAGGCCAGCGCTCAGCCTGACCGTCAGCGGGTTCGCGGGCGCCGCCCCGGCCGACCCGGGCAGGCCGCCGACCGCCGTCCCCACCAGGACCAGCGCTGCACACCACCGCAACGACGCGTGAACGCGCGACATCGTCTTCCCCCCAGGGTCGTGGGACCCGCCCTCGAGCCCCGGCCGGGCCGAACGCTAGCGGCCGATGCTGAGACCGACCGACAGGTCTAGACGCGCCCGCGCGAACTGGCCGGCGGCTCGGTCAGCACCCGGAGCGCGAGCTGGGTCGTCGACGGCACGCCGAGGTAGCCGACCACCCGCGACACCCGGTCCGGCTCGAGCGGCAGCAGGCCGGGGCTGCCCGGCACGTCGGGGCTCAGGCCGAGGTCGAGGTCGGTGCGGCCCGACATCATCGCGACGTTGAACTCGAAGCGCTCGCGGGCCGCCGGCGTCGCCAGCCGCTTGAGCACCGACGCACCGATGCGCGGGCGGCCGACCTCCTGGCAGTAGGAGTCGAGGGTCGCGACCAGGGTCTCGCCCCCGCAGTGGTCGATGTCGGCCCAGACCGCCTGCATCGAGCCCATCTGCGAGAGCAGCACGGGCGCGAGCTTCTCGCCGATGCCAGGCACCCCCGGCAGGTTGTCGCTGGCGTCGCCACGCAGGGCGGCGTACTCCAGGTAGTGCTCGGCGGCGATGCCGTAGAGGGCCCGCAGGCGTGCGGGGTTGAGCAGCGGCGAGGCGGAGATGCCGCCGTTGATCAGCCGCAGCACCTGCGTCCGGTCGCTGGTGTGGGCGAAGGAGTCGCGGTCGGAGGTGATGATGACGCAGCTCCAGCCGGACCGCTCGGCCCAGGCGGCCGCGGAGGCGTTGACGTCGTCGGCCTCCAGGCCGGCCGGGGTGACGGTGAGCATGCCCAGCGCGTCCAGCAGGGCCCCCGCCCGCTCGAGCTGGTCGACGAGGTCGGCGTCCTTGGCCGCCCGGCCGGCCTTGTAGCCCGGGTAGGCCTCCTCCCGGACCGACGAGGACCGGTCGTCGAGCCCGAACAGCACGGCGTCCGGCGCGAACTGGTCGATCGCCTCCAGGATCTGGCGCAGCATGCCGTGCAGCGCCCAGGCCGGGCGACCGGACCGGTCCCGCAGCCCGGACTCGGCGCGCGCGTGGTGGTTGCGGTGCAGCAGCGACGGCGCGTCGACCGTCAGCAGCAGGCGGCTCACAGCAGCCCGATCGACGCGGCGTGCCGGCGTACGGCGTCGCTGTCGGCCGCCAGCACGAACGGCACGTCCTCCGACCAGCCGTCCGTGACCTGCTCGACGCGCCCGTCGCCGGGGTCCAGCCGGACCTCGCGGATGTAGACGGCGAGCACGCGGCCGGGGTGCTCGCGCACGATGTCGGCGTAGATCTGCGGGTCCTTCTCGCCGGAGTCGCCGAGCAGCACGAACGACAGGTCGGGGTGGAGTGCGAGCACCTCCTCGATCCGGTCGTGCTTGCGGGCGCGACCGTCGCGGGTGCCGACCAGGTCCCGCAGCAGCAGCGGGCCGAGGGGGAAGTCGCGGTGCCGCAGGAACCCGTGCAGGAAGGTGTGCAGGTTCCACGGGCTCGACGACACGTAGAAGACCGGGTTGTCCCGCCCGGCGAGGTCGCGGTAGAGCTCCGGGGCGCCGGGGAACGGCGTGCGGGTCAGCTCCGAGCCGGTGAACGTCTGCAGCAGCATCTCACCGGCCCGCTGCACCCCGGTCTCGATGATCGTGTCGTCCACGTCGGAGATGACGCCGAACCGCGCCCGCGGGTCGGGCACCCGCACCGCGAACGGCGTCGTGTGCAGCCCGTCGACGCCCCGGTAGGCCTCGGCCAGCTCGACCGTGCCGCGCTGCCAGGGCGTGTCGAGCACGGCGGTCGGGTGCAGCTCGGCGCGGAAGTAGCCGTCCCCGTCGGTGGTCGCCTCGACCGTGGTGCCGGCGACCGTGACGCGCAGGCGTACGCCGGGCAGCTCGACGGTCACGAACTGCGCCATGCTGCGGCGCACCGCGGCGCCGACGCCCTCCCCCGCCACCGCCTCCGACAGGGGCGGGTTGTCGAGCACCCGGCCGCGCACCACGACCCCACCGGGACCCCCGTGGCCGCCGTAGGTCTCGATCCGGAAGTGCTGCAGCGGCTTGCGGGAGCGCCGGCGCAGACGGATCGCGTCCCAAGTGTGCTCGGCGCCCACGAGCAGCCGCTGCTTGCGTCCCACGGGGTGAACGCTAGTGGCAGCACGGACCTGGCCCGGCCGGGTGTCGGTGCGCTGGTCTTGAATGGCGGGGTGCAGCTCGCGGACGTCGTCGCCACCTCGGGGACCGTCGCCGCCACCCGGTCCCGCAAGGCCAAGGTGGCGGCGCTGGCAGACCTGCTCGGGCGGGCGGCGCCCGACGAGCTCGAGACCGTCACGGCCTACCTCGGCGGCACCCTGCGGCAGCGCCGCACCGGTCTCGGCTGGCGCGGCCTGACGACGCTGCCCCCGCCGGCGCCGGGGCCGGGGCTGACGGTGCGGGAGGTGCACGAGGAGTTCGACCGGATCGCGGCGCTCTCGGGCAGCGGGTCGCAGGCGGCGCGCTCGGCGGCGGTCGAGGCGCTCTTCGGGCGCGCCACCGCCGACGAGCAGGCCTGGCTGCGCGGCGTGGTCACCGGCGGGGTGCGCCAGGGCGCCCTGGACTCGCTGGTGCAGGAGGCCGTCGCGCAGGCGGCGGGGGTGCCGCTGGCGGCGGTCCGGCGTGCCGCGATGCTCGGCGGCTCGACCGTCGCCGTCGTCCGGGCCGCGTTCGCCGGCGCCGACGCGCTGGCGCAGGTGCGGCTCGAGGTGCTGCGACCGGTGCTGCCGATGCTCGCCTCGAGCGCTCCGGACCTGCCGGCCGCGCTGGCCAAGGCCGGGGCGGGCGCGGAGGTGGCCGTGGACCAGAAGCTCGACGGCATCCGCATCCAGGTGCACCGCTCCGGCTCCGAGGTCGTGGTGGCGACCCGCTCGCTGGAGGACATCACCGCGCGCCTGCCCGAGGTGGTCGAGGTCGCCCGCTCCCTGCCGGCGACGACGTTCGTGCTCGACGGCGAGGCGCTCGCCCTCGACGAGTCCGGCCGCCCGCGCCCGTTCCAGGAGACCGCGTCACGCACCGCCATGGGCGCCGGGGTGACCGTGACGCCGTACTTCTTCGACGTGCTCCACCTCGACGGCACCGACCTGATCGACGCACCCGCCCACGAGCGGGCCGCGGCGCTGGAGCGGCTGGTGCCCGTCGAGCACCGGGTCCCGCGGGTCGTCACCGCGTCGGCCGACGAGGCGCAGGACTTCCTCGTGCAGACGCTGGGCTCGGGCCACGAGGGGGTGGTGGTCAAGGACCTGGCGGCGCCGTACGACGCCGGCCGTCGCGGCGCCGCCTGGGTGAAGGTGAAGCCGGTGCACACCCTGGACCTGGTGGTCCTCGCGGTCGAGTGGGGCTCGGGCCGGCGTCAGGGCTGGCTGTCGAACATCCACCTCGGGGCGAGGGACCCGGAGACCGGTGGGCTGGTGATGCTCGGCAAGACGTTCAAGGGGATGACCGACGAGATGCTCGCGTGGCAGACCGAGCGGTTCCTCGGGCTGGAGACGAGCCGGTCGTCGTACGTCGTGCACGTGCGGCCCGAGCAGGTCGTCGAGATCGCCTTCGACGGCGTGCAGCGCTCGACGCGCTACCCGGGCGGCGTCGCCCTGCGGTTCGCGCGGGTGGTGCGCTACCGCGACGACAAGCCGGTCGACGAGATCGACACGATCGATACGGTCCGGTCCTACCTGCCCGGCTGACGCGACTCCCGTCACACCCGTGCAACTGGCAGTTGCACGCTCGTACGATGTGGCCCGTGAGCACCACCGAGACCGACGGCCGGCGCAGCGCCGCCGCTGTCCGGCGCCGGGCGCGCGAGAAGCAGATCATCGCGGCCACCCGCGCGCTGTTCGACGAGCGCGGCGTGCGGGACGCCCAGATCGAGGACATCGCCCGGGCGGTCGGCATCAACCGGGCGATCGTCTACCGGCACTTCACCGGCAAGGAGGAGCTCTTCGCGCTGACGCTGGTCGGCTACCTCGAGGAGCTCCGGTCGGTCCTCGTCGAGGCGGTCGCCACCTCCGAGGACCCCGAGCGGCAGCTGACGGCGCTGGTCGGCGCCTTCGTGGAGTACGGCGTCGCGCACCCGGCGTTCGTCGACTGCGCCCAGACCCTGATGCGGCGCACCGGCCCCGACCTGCTCGACGAGATGTCCGAGAGCGCCCTCTTCCGCCTCGGCCGCGGCATCTCCTCCTGCCTGGCGCTGCTCACCCAGGTGCTCGAGGACGGCGTGGCGGCGGACACCTTCACCGTCGACGACCCGGTCCTGCTCGCGAACACCCTCTATGCCAGCGGCCTCGGCGCCCTGCAGCTCGCCCGGGTCGGCATCCTGGTGAAGGAGGCCGCCCCCGGGATCCCCACGGTCGGCTCGATCTCGCCCGACCAGGTGCGCGACTACCTGGTCGCCTCCGCGGTCGCGCTCGCGCGTACCCGCTAGCGCTCGAGGATCGCCACGACCCCCTGGCCGCCGGCGGCGCAGATGGAGATCAGTGCGCGACCCGACCCGCGCTCGGCGAGCAGCTTGGCGGCGACGTTGACGATCCGCCCACCGGTCGCGGCGAACGGGTGGCCCGCGGCGAGCGAGGAGCCGGTGACGTTGAGCCTGTCCCGGTCGATCGCACCGAGCGGCGCGTCGAGGCCGAGGCGCTCCTTGCAGAAGATCGGGTCCTCCCACGCCTTCAGCGTGGCCAGCACCTGCGAGGCGAAGGCCTCGTGGATCTCGTAGAAGTCGAAGTCCTGCAGGGTCAGCCCCTGGCGCGCGAGCAGCCGCGGGACGGCGTACGCCGGGGCCATCAGCAGCCCCTCGTTGCCGTGCACGTAGTCGACCGCGGCGGTCTCGGCGTCCACGAAGAAGGCAAGCGGCTCCAGGCCGTGCTCGGCGGCCCACGCCTCCGAGGACAGCAGCACCGCGGAGGCGCCGTCGGTCAGCGGGGTGGAGTTGCCGGCCGTCATGGTCGCCGCCTCGCCGCGGCCGAAGACCGGCTTGAGCGTCGCGAGCTTCTCCACCGACGAGTCGGGCCGCAGGTTGTTGTCGCGCTCGAGGCCGCGGAACGGCGTGACCTGGTCGTCGAGGAAGCCGCGCTCGTACGCCGCCGCGAGGTGCTGGTGCGAGGCGGCCGCGAGCTCGTCCTGGGCCTCGCGGGTGATCTCCCACTCCAGCGCCGTCAGCGCGGCGTGCTCGCCCATCGAGAGCTTGGTCCGCGGCTCGCCGTTCTGCGGGATCTCCAGCCCGATGTCGCCGGGCCGGATCGCGCCCAGCGCCTTGACCCGCCCGGCGGTGTCGCGGGCGGCGTTGACCTTCATCAGCTTGCGCCGCAGCCTGTCGCTCACCGCGACCGGAGCGTCGGAGGTCGTGTCCGTGCCACCGGCGATGCCGGAGTCGATGGTGCCGAGCGCGATCTTGTTCGCCACCTGGATCGCGGCCTGCAGGCCGGTCCCGCAGGCCTGCTGGATGTCGACGGCGGGCGTCTCCGGCGCCAGGCGCGAGCCCAGGACCGCCTCGCGGGTCAGGTTGAAGTCGCGGGCGTGCTTGAGCACCGCGCCGGCGACCACCTCGCCGACCCGCTCGCCGCGCAACCCGAACCGGGCCACCAGCCCGTCGATGGCGGCGGTGAGCAGCTCCTGGTTGGACGCGTCGGCGTACGCGGTGTTGGAGCGGGCGAACGGCGTGCGGTCGCCGCCGAGGACGGCGACGCGGCGGGTGCGGTCGGTCATGCGGCACATCCTCGTTCGCAGGCCCCGGCGAGAGAAGCGGGTGAGGGGCAGATCACGAAAAGTGGACACTGAGTTGCACGAGGAGTTGCAATATCGGCCATGAGCGACCTCTACCAGGGCTTCACCTCCTCCGCGATCGGCAAGCAGGTCACCCGGCTGCTGGGCCTGCCCCAGCCGGCCCGGCTCGAGCGGTACGCCGAGGGCGCGCCGCTCGTGGACGGCACCGTGGCCGTGGGCGGACGCGGTCGCCTGGCCGAGGCGCTCGTCGGGATCCTCGACTCGCTCGGCATCGCCGCGGTCACCGACACCGCGGGCGACCAGACCTTCAAGGGTCTCGTGCTCGACGCCACCGGGCTCACCACGTCGGAGCAGCTGGTCGAGCTGCGCGACTTCTTCACCCCGCTGATGCGCCGCCTGGACCCCTGCCCGCGGGTGGTCGTGATCGGCACGCCGCCCGAGCTGGTCGCCGACGGCGAGCGGGTCGCGCAGCGGGCGCTCGAAGGCTTCACCCGCAGCCTCGGCAAGGAGATCGGCCGCGGCGGGACGGTGCAGCTGGTCTACGTCGCCGAGGGCGCGGAGGGCGCGGTGCACAGCACGCTCGCCTTCCTGCTCTCCCCCAAGTCCGCCTACGTGTCGGGCCAGGTGGTCCGGATCGGCGCCCACGGCGCGACCGACGCCGGCGAGGTGGGCGACTGGCTGCGGCCGCTCGAGGGCCGCGTCGCCCTGGTGACCGGCGCCAGCCGGGGCATCGGCGAGCAGATCGCCCGGGTCCTGCACCGCGACGGCGCGACCGTCGTCGGGGTCGACGTGCCGCAGGCGGCCAGCGAGCTGCAGGCCGTGATGAAGGAGATCGACGGCGACCACCTCGTGCTCGACATCACCGCCAAGGACGCCCCCCACCGGATCGCCCGGCACCTGAAGGAGAAGCACGGCGGGGTCGACGTCGTCGTCCACAACGCCGGCATCACCCGGGACAAGAAGCTCGCGAACATGGCCGAGGACCGGTGGGACCAGGTCATCGCGGTCAACCTCACCGCCCCGGAGCGGATCACCCGCCAGCTGCTCGACGAGAAGGTCGTCAACGACAACGGCTCGATCATCGGCGTCGCGTCCATCGCCGGCATCGCCGGCAACGTCGGGCAGACCAACTACGCCGCCTCCAAGGCCGGCGTCATCGGTCTGGTCGACTCTCTCGCCGACGAGCTCGACCGCGGCATCACGGTCAACGCGGTGGCGCCCGGCTTCATCATCACCCAGATGACCGCCGCGGTGCCGTTCGCGACCCGCGAGGTCGGTCAGCGGCTCAACGCGATGGCCCAGGGCGGGCTGCCGGTCGACGTCGCCGAGGCGATCGCCTGGTACGCCAGCCCGGGGTCCACCGCCGTCAACGGCAACGTCGTGCGGGTGTGCGGCCAGATGATGCTGGGAGCCTGACGTGGCCGGCGTGCCCACGATGGTCAAGGCGGCGCTCCCGGCCGTGCCCGGGCTCAACCTGGTGCCCGGGATCCGCAAGACCGGTGGCGAGCTGCCGGACCTCTCGCGCGTCCGGCACGACGTACCCGTCGACCCGCGGCACGTGGCGGCGTACGCCGACCTGTGCGGCTTCCCGCGCAAGGACACCTTGCCGCTGCCCTACCCGCACCTGCTGGCGTTCGGGCTGCACCTGGAGATCATGACCGCGGGGTCGTTCCCGTTCCCGGCGATCGGGACGGTCCACCTTGAGAACTCGATCACCCAGCACCGCCCGATCGGCCTCGACGAGCGGCTGCAGGTCACCGCCCGGCCCGACCACCTCCGCGCCCACCCCAAGGGCCAGGTGTTCGACATGCTGACCACCGTGCACTCGCGCGGCGAGCTCGTCTGGGAGGAGACCTCGACGTTCCTGCGCCGTGGGCCCGGTCGCGACGACGCGCCGGGCGGCACGACCTTCCCCGAGGCGCCGCCGCACGGCATCACCTGGTCGCTGCCCGGTGACCTCGGACGGCGCTACGCCGCCGTCTCCGGCGACCGCAACCCGATCCACCTCTACCCGCTGACCGCGAAGGCGTTCGGCTTCCCGCGCCAGATCGCCCACGGCATGTGGACGATGGCCCGCTGCGTCGCGGCGCTCGAGAACCGGCTCCCCGACGCCGTCACCGTCGCGGTCGCGTTCAAGAGGCCGGTGCTGCTGCCCGGCACGGTCGCCTTCGGCACGCGCGCCGTCGACGACGGCATCGCCTTCTCGCTCAGCTCGCCGCGGAGCGGCGCCCCGCACCTCGCCGGGGTTGCGTCCGCGGCCTGACCGAGAGCGCGCGCCGAGCCCCGGAGTTTCATCACGGTATGCAGGTCAACCTGCACTTCCCACGGTGGGCTCGCCAGGGGAAGTGCAGGTTCGTCTACATACCGTGATGAACCGGCAGCGGACCCCCGCGCGCCGGTCGACCGCCCTCAGCGGCGGGTGAGGGCCATGACCGGGATGACCCGGTCGGTCTTGCGCTCGTAGTCGGCGAACCCGGGGTAGAGAGCGGCCTGCTCGGCGTACTTCTCGTCGCGCTCGGCGCGGGGCAGCTCCTCGGCGTGCACCTCGATCGTCTCGTCTCCGACCTCGATCGTGGCGTCCGGGTTGGCCGTGAGGTTGTGGTACCAGTCCGGGTTGGTCGGCGCGCCCGCCTTGGACGCGAACACCAGCCACCGCTCACCGTCACGCAGGTACATCATCGGGCTGATCCGCTCCTGGCCGCTCTTGGCACCCGTCGTGTGGAGGAGCAGCAGCGGCGCCCCCTCGAAGTTGCCGCCGACCCTGCCGTGGTTGGCGCGGAACTCCGCGATGATCTGTGCGTTGTAGTCGCTCACGCGGACATCCTGCCTGGCCTAGGGTCGTCCGGGTGAAGAGACGAGCCTTCGTGCTGCTCAACCGGGCCGTGAACGTCGTGGTGGCGCGCCTGAAGCCGCGGAGGTTCCGCGGCGGCGACCTGCTGATCCTCACCACCACCGGGCGGAAGAGCGGGAAGGAGCGGACCACTCCCCTGCTCTACCTCGCAGACGGCGAGCGGTGGCTGGTCGTCGCCTCGAACGGCGGCGCGGACTGGGAGCCCGGCTGGTGGCTCAACCTCCGCGCCGGCGGCACCGGGACGGTCGAGCTGGACGGCGTCCGCTCGACGGTCTCCGGCACCGAGATGGACGGGTCGGAGCGGGAGGACGCCTACCGGCGCCTGTGCCGCGAGGTCTTCGACTACGAGAGCTACCAGCGCAAGGTGAGTCGCCGGCTCGCGGTCGTCGCGCTCACGCCGGCGTCCTGACGGGTCACAACGCCCAACTCAACGGGCAACGACGCCCAACTCAACCGGCAACACGGCCCAACTCAACGGGGGTCAGGCCTGGCCCGGGCCCTCGTAGTCCTCGCCGCGGGGACGGATCAGGCCCTCCTGCGCGACCGTCGCCACGAGCGTGCCGTCCTCGGCGAACACCCGCCCGAAGGCGAGGCCGCGGGCGCCCTGCGCCGACGGCGACCACTGGTCGTAGAGCCACCAGCGGTCGGCGCGGAACGGGCGGTGGAACCAGATCGTGTGGTCGAGGCTGGCCATCTGCACCTTGGCCGGGTTGCCGCCGTGCACGGCCAGGGTGGCGCCGAGCAGGCTCACGTCACTGGCGTAGGTGAACGCCGCCGCGTGGACCGCCGGGTCCTCGGGGAGCCCCTCGCGCAGCCGGATCCACATCCGGGCCTGCGAGACGTGCCCACCGTCGGGCGGCAGCCCGTAGCGGGTGTTGCCGAGCCACCGCACGTCGAGGGCGCCCCACTCCTTGCCTAGCGCGTCGGCCTCCTTGTTGCCACCGCGGCGCATCACCTCGACCAGGTCGAACCCGGACTCGGGGGCACCGACCTCGGGCATCGCGTCCTGGTGCTCCCAGCCCTCCTCCTCGACCTGGAAGTTGAGGGTCTGGTAGTAGATCGGCCGGCCGTGCTGACGCGCGACCACGCGGCGGGTCAGGAAGGAGCGCCCGTCGCGGATCCGCTCGACGTCGTAGACGATCGGGACCGAGTAGTCGCCGCCGAGCAGGAAGTAGGAGTGCAGCGAGTGCACGGCGTACGCCGGGTCCACGGTCCGGGTCCCGGCCATCAGCGCCTGCGCGGCCACCTGCCCGCCGTAGACGCGGGCGCGCTCGGTGACCGGCTGCTTGCCGCGGTAGAGGTCGGTGTCGAGCGCCTCGAGGTCGAGCAGGTCGAGCAGCTCCTGGGTCGGGTTCACCGCGCCCCCTCCGCCGGCAGGTCCTTGCGCGGCCGCAGCACGGCCTCCTGCGCGACCGAGGCGACCAGGCCGCGGCCGGGCTGGAAGACCCGCGCCAGGACCAGGCCGCGCCCGTTCGCGGTGGCCGGGGAGTGCTGGTCGTAGAGCCACCACTCGTCGGCGCGGAACGGACGATGGAACCACACGGTGTGGTCCAGCGAGGCCAAGAAGACCTTTCCGGAGCCGAAGGTCAGCCCGTGCGCCGACAGCGTCGCGCCGGCCAGCGTCATGTCCGAGAGGTAGGTGAAGGCGGCGGCGTGCCAGAACGGGTCGTCGGGGAGGCGGGACGACACCCGCAGCCAGACCCGCTGCCGCCCGGGCCGCGCCGGGTCGGGCTCGATGCTGTCGTCGGCGGAGGAGCCGATCACCCGGATGTCGGCCACGGCCCACTGGTCGGCGTGGAGCTCGTCGCGCGTGCGTCGCGAGACCGGCCGGCAGTCCTCGGGATCGGGGACCTCGGGCATCTCCTCCTGGTGGTCCAGGCCGGGCTCCTCCTTGTGGAAGCTCGCGGTCTGGGCGTAGATCGGACGGCCGTGCTGCTGCGCGATCACCCGCCGGGTCAGGAAGGACCGGCCGTCGCGGAGGTTCTCCACGTCGTAGATGGTCGGCGTCGACGGGTCGCCGGGCTGGAGGAAGTAGGAGTGCAGCGAGTGCACGGCGTACGCCGGGTCGACGGTCCGGGACGCGGCGACCAGCGCCTGGGCGGCGGCCTGGCCGCCGAAGACGATCGGCCGCGACGTCGGCATCTGGGCGCCGCGGAAGAGGTCGTCGTCGATCCGCTCGAGGTCGAGCAGCTCGACCAGCTCGTCGGCGTCGCGGGGCATCAGGCGTCGTCCTCGACGGTCGGACCGGCGGGGTCCTCGGGGCCGTCGAGCCCGGCCAGGAACCGCTCGAACTCCTTGCCGAGCTCCTCGCCGGTCGGGATCCGCTGCTCCTGGGCGAGCAGGCTCGACCCGCTCTCCTCCGCGCGCTCGAAGGCGTCGTACTGCCGCTCCAGCGCCTCGACCACCGAGGCGACCTCCTCGTTGGCGGCCAGGTAGCGGGCGATCTCCGCCTCGGTGTCCTCGGCCTCGGCCCGCAGCCCGGAGAGGTCCACGGTCAGCCGGCCGGCGAGCTCGACCTGCTCGAGCAGCGCGGCCGCCGCGCGGGGGTAGTCCATCTGGGCGAGGTAGTGCGGCACGTGGGCGACGAAGCCCATCGCGTCGTGGCCGGCCTCGCCGAGCCGGACCTCCAGCAGCGCCTGCGCGCTGCTCGGGATGCGCAGCTCGCCGCGCCACGGGCTCTCGCCGGTGAGCAGCTCGGGCCGGTTCGCGTGGTGGGTGATCGCGATCGGCCGCGTGTGCGGCACCGCCATCGGCACCGACCCCATGCCGACCACGCGGGTCACGCCGAACCGCTCGACGACCTCGCGGACCGCGGCGCAGAAGCCCTCCCACCGGGTGTCGGGCTCCGGCCCGTGCAGCAGGAGGTACGCCGTGCCGCCGGTGTCGTGCAGCAGGCGGACGACCAGCCGCGGGGCGTCGTACGACGCGTAGTGGTCGCGCACGAACGACATCGGAGGGCGCCGGGCGCGGTAGTCGTGCAGCTCGTCGACGTCGAAGGTCGCCACCACGCGGCTCTCGGACAGGTCCACGAGGTGCTGGGCGGCCCGGGCCGACGCGTTGCCGGCGTCGAGGAAGCCGTCGAGCACCACGACCATCGTCAGCGACGAGAGGTCGTCGAGCTCGGGCACGTCGTCGACGATGTGCACCAGGCGGTCGGGCATGCGGCACAGCGTAGTGATGCCGTCCGCGCGACCGGTGCCGGGCGGGACGAGGGGGACGTCACACCGGGCTCCCGCGACGCCGTAGTTACTGCAGGGTAACGTGGCGCCATCCCCGATCCCCAAGGAGACATCCGTGTCCCGTCAGCTGCGTGAGGTCGTCTTCGTCGACGGCGTGCGCACGCCGTTCGGCAAGGCCAAGGGCCAGTACGCCGAGACCCGTGCCGACGACCTCGTCATCAAGTGCATCCGCGAGCTGCTGCGCCGCAACCCGGAGCTGCCGCCCGACCGCGTCGACGAGGTCGCCGTGGCCGCCACGACCCAGATCGGCGACCAGGGCCTGACCATCGGTCGGACCGCCGCGCTGCTGGCCGGCCTGCCCCAGAGCGTCCCGGGCTACGCGATCGACCGGATGTGCGCGGGCGCGATGACCGCGGTCACGACCACGGCGTCCGGCATCGCCTTCGGCGCGTACGACGTCGCGATCGCCGGCGGCGTCGAGCACATGGGCCGCCACCCGATGGGCGAGGGCGTCGACCCGAACCCGCGGATCGTCTCCGAGCGGCTCGTCGACCCCGACGCGCTGGTGATGGGCAAGACCGCGGAGAACCTCCACGACCGCTACCCGACGATCACCAAGGAGCGCGTCGACGCCTACGCCGTGCGCTCCCAGCAGAAGACCGCGGCGGCCTACGAGGCCGGGCGGATCCAGCCCGACCTGGTGCCGGTCGCGACCCGCTCGGCCGAGGAGGGCTGGGGTCTGGCGGTCAGCGACGAGCCGATGCGCCCCGGCACCACCCTGGAGTCGCTGGCGACGCTGAAGACGCCGTTCCGTGCGCACGGCAAGGTGACCGCCGGCAACGCGGCGGGCATCAACGACGGAGCCACCGCGGCGCTGCTCGCCGACGAGGAGACCGCTCGCGAGCTCGGCCTGCCGGTGAAGATGCGGCTGGTGTCCTACGGCTTCGTCGGCGTCGAGCCCGAGGTGATGGGCGCCGGGCCGATCCCGGCGACCGAGCGGGCGCTGGAGCTGGCCGGGCTCACCATCGACGACATCGGCCTGTTCGAGGTCAACGAGGCGTTCGCGGTGCAGGTGCTCGCGTTCCTGGAGCACTACGGCATCGCCGACGACGACCCGCGGGTCAACCCCTTCGGGGGCGCGATCGCGATGGGCCACCCCCTCGCCTCCTCCGGGGTGCGGCTGATGACCCAGCTGGCCGCGTCGTTCGCCGAGCACCCCGAGGTGCGCTACGGCCTGACCACCATGTGCATCGGCATCGGCATGGGCGGCACGGTCATCTGGGAGAACCCGAACTGGACCGAGGGAGGCGCCCGATGAGCGACCTGACCGACCTGCTCGCCCGCGCCGAGGCGATCTCCTCCGACGCCGAGCGCGTGACGAGGGCACACCTGCGCAAGGTCGCCCTCCCGTCCGTCGAGGGCCACAGCGCCGGCGTGATGGGCCTGATCACCCTCGACAACGGCGAGGACCACACCAAGCCGAACACGTTCGGCCCGCGCTCGCTGCTCGAGCTGAACGCCGCGATCGACGCGGCACTCGCCGACGACGAGATCACCTCGATCGGCGTGACCGGCAAGCCGTTCATCCTCGCGGCCGGCGCCGACCTCACCTCGGTCGCGGGCGGTGGCCCCGACGCCGTGCGGGTCGTGGCCGAGCTCGGCCACGCGGTCTTCCGCAAGCTCGGCGAGCCGGGCGGGAAGACGTCGTTCGGGTTCATCAACGGCCTGGCCCTCGGCGGCGGCCTCGAGGTCGCGCTGCACTGCCACTACCGCACGGTGATGGACAGCGCGCCGGCGATCGGCCTGCCCGAGGTCATGCTCGGCCTGGTGCCCGGCTGGGGCGGCGCGTTCCTCGTGCCGAACCTCGTCGGGCCCGACGCCGCGGTGACGGTGCTGCTGGAGAACCCGCTCAACAACGGCAGGACGCTGGGCGGCGAGGCGGCCTACGAGATCGGGCTGGCAGACGCGGTCTTCTCGGGGGCCGACTTCCTCGAGGAGTCGCTGCGCTGGGCGGCCGCCGTGCTGTGCCGCGAGATCGTCGTGGACCGGCCCGCGGTCGACCGGGGGGCGACCTGGGACGCCGCGGTCGAGCGCGGGCGCGGCATCGTGCAGGCCCGCACCGGCGGGGCCAGCCCGGCCGCGCTGGCGGCGCTGCAGCTCGTCGACGCCGCCCGCGACCACGACCGCGACGCGGGCTTCGCCCGCGAGGACGACGCCCTCGAGGCCATGTCGCGCACGCCCGAGCTGCTCGCCTCGCTCTACGCCTTCGACCTGGTGCAGAAGCGGGCCAAGCGGCCCGCGGGCGCGCCGGACCGCTCCCTCGCCCGCCCGGTCACCAAGGTGGGCATCGTGGGCGCCGGCCTGATGGCCTCCCAGCTCGCGCTGCTCTTCGTGCGCCGCCTCGAGGTGCCGGTCGTGCTGACCGACCTCGACCAGGAGCGCGCGGACAAGGGCGTGGCCTACGTGCACGCCGAGATCGACAAGCTGCTCGCCAAGGGCCGGATCGGCCCCGACAAGGCCAACCGCCACAAGGGCCTGGTCACCGGCACGACCGACAAGGCGACCCACTTCGCGGACGCCGACTTCGTCATCGAGGCCGTCTTCGAGGAGATGAAGATCAAGAAGTCGGTCTTCGCCGACGTCGAGGCGGTCGTCTCGCCCGAGTGCGTGCTCGCCACGAACACCTCGTCGCTCTCGATCACCGAGATGGCGGCCGACCTCGAGCACCCCGAGCGGGTCGTCGGCTTCCACTTCTTCAACCCGGTCGCCGTGATGCCGCTGCTGGAGATCGTCAAGGGCGAGCAGACCGACGACGCCACCCTCGCGACCGCGTTCGCCACCGGCAAGGCGCTGAAGAAGACGACGATCCTGGTCCAGGACAGCCCGTCGTTCATCGTCAACCGGCTGCTCGGGCGATTCATGGGCGAGGTCGGCCGGATCGTCGACGAGGGGACCCCGGTCCCCGTGGTCGACGGTGCGTTCGCGGGCGTGGCCCCGATGCCGCCGTTCGTCCTGCTGTCGCTGGTCGGCCCGGCGATCGCGCTGCACAACAACGAGACGCTGCACGCGGCGTACCCGGACCGCTTCTACGTCTCCCCCGCGCTCGAGCGCGTGGTGGCGGCGCGGAAGGCGTCGTACTACGGCCCGGACGGGTCGATCGACCCCGAGGTCGAGGCGATGCTCGAGACCCCGGCCGCTCCGGTCGTGCTCGACGCCGCCGAGGTGCGGACCCGGGTCCTCACCGCGCTCGCCGACGAGGCGCGCCGGATGCTGGACGAGGGCGTCGTCGCCGCGGCCGAGGACCTCGACCTGGCGATGATCACCGGCGCCGGGTTCGCGTTCTGGAACGGCGGGCTGACGATGCTGCTGGAGCGGGAGGGCCTCGGCTCGTTCCACTGACCACGCTCGCGGGGCCCCGTCAGCAGGCCCGGTCAGCGGGCAACCGACCGGGTGATTGACTGACCGTCATGAGGCGTCTGCTCACCGCGGCCCTGGTCAGCCTCGGGCTGCTCACCGGGGCACTCGCCACCGGGTCCTCCGCCGTGGCGGCGGAGGACTGGGTGGTGACCGCCCAGCGCGCGCTGAACGCCTTGCACTGCGACGCGGGGCCGGCCGACGGCCGCATCGGTCCGCACACGCGGTCCGCCGTGCTGCGGTTCCAGTCCCGGGTCGGGATCACCCGGACGGGGCGCCTCGACGAGACCACCCGGCAGCGCCTGCGGGCCGACGACGCGCCCCGGTGCGACGCCCGGCCGGTGCCCGCCCGGTCCGGCAGCGGCCGGCGCATCGTCGTGTCGCAGCAGCAGGACTGGGTGTGGCTGGTCGGGCCGCGCGGCCAGGTGCTGGCCCAGGGCGGCATGGTCGACAACCCGTCGGTCCTGCGGCCGGGGTCCTACGCCACCGGCTCCTACTGCGGGCGCGCCGCCCGGATCAAGCGCAACCAGTCCACCAGCGGCGACGTGTGGCTCGACGACTTCGTGCGGTTCGCGCCCTGCGGCATCGGGTTCCACCGGATCCCCCGCTCGAAGGCCACCGGCCGGCAGATCCACGCCGACTGGGTCCTGGGCACCGACCTGGCCGTCTCCCACGGGTGCGTCCGGCTGAGCCGGGCGCTCGCGCACCGGGTGTGGACGTTCACGACGCACCGGACCCCGGTCCGGGTGGTCTGAGCTGTCCACAGGTCCGGTGGGAGCCTCGGGATTGCGCCACGGCCGGTGCCCGGCGCGTGCGAGCATGCGCCCATGACGGACGACTCGGCGGCGTTCCTGGCCGACCTCATGGTCGCCGCCGTGGTCGCCGACGCCGACGGCGTGGTCCGCTACGCCAACGCCGAGGCGCGACGCCTCTTCGGCGACGACCCGCGCCTGGTCGGCGAGCCGCTGCGCGACCGGCTCTTCAGCGGGCCCGACCGAGGGGCCGCCGACGAGGTGGCCGCGCGGGTGCTGGCCGGCCACCGGTGGTCCGGCGAGCTGAGCCTGGTCTGCTCCGACGGGCACGCCCGCGAGCTGGTCACGTCCTGGTCACCGGGCGGGGACCGCGGCCTCGTGCTCCTCGCCGAGGACACCCGGCACGCCCGGATCCTCACCCGCCGCCTCGACCGGCTCACGCGGGTCAGCACCGACCTGCTCGCCGCCCAGACCGTGGGCGACGTGGCCACCGTCGTCACCGAGCAGATGACCGACGCGGCGGGCGCGACGGTCGGGTCGATCTCCCTGGTCGTCGACGACGACACGCTCGCGCTCGTGGGCATCCGGGGCGGGCAGCCGGGCGTCGCGAGCCGGTGGGCGACGTACTCGCGGCACCACGGCACGCCGGCCGCCGACGCGCTGCGCGCGCGCCGGCCCCTCGTGCTGGTCGGGCGCGACGAGATCGCCGCCCGCTACCCCGACCTCGAGCGGGCCGCCGAGGGCGAGCGGTCGCTCGCGGCCCTGCCGCTCGCCGTCGGCGACCGCCCGCTCGGCGTGGTGGGCCTGTCGTTCCCAGGGCGCCGGCGCTTCGACGCGCCCGAGCTGCTCTTCCTCACCCTGCTGGCCGACATGGCCGCCCACGCCATCGACCGGATCCAGGCCCAGGAGGCCGCCGCCGACCGCGAGTCCAAGCTGACGTTCCTCGCCGAGGTGAGCGTCGGGCTGTCCGGGCAGCTGGACTACGAGACCACGCTCGCGGCAGTCGCCGAGGCCGCGGTCCCGTGGTTCGCGGACTGGTGCGCGATCGCGCTGGCCGACGACGACCGGCTGCGCACCATCGCCGTCGCGCACTCCGACCCGGCCGTCGCGCCGCTCGTCGAGGAGGTGCAGCACCGCTACCCGCCCGCGCCGGACGCCATGGCCGGGCCCTACGAGGTGCTGCGCACCGGGGAGTCCGTGCTCATCCCGGAGATCACCGACGACATGCTCGCCTTCCGTGCGTACGACGACGAGCACCTGCGCCTGCTCACCGAGCTGGCCCCGCGCAGCATGCTGATCTGCCCGCTCGCCGTCGGCGAGCACGTCCTCGGCGCGATCATGTGGGTGGCGGGTGAGGGCAGCCGCCGGTTCGACGACGACGACCGCTCCTTCGGCGAGGACCTCGCGCGCCGCGCCGCCGTCGCCATCGACAACGCCCAGCTGCACTCGGAGGTGCGCGACGTGGCGCTCCAGCTGCAGCACGCCGTGCTGCCGGACCGGCTGCCGGAGCTCGCCGGCTGGGAGACCGCGGTGGTCTACCAGCCGTCGGGCCGCACCGACGCCGGCGGGGACTTCTACGACGTGGTGGACCTGCGCGACGGCCGGGTCGCGCTCTTCGTCGGCGACGTGATGGGACGCGGCGTCAACGCGGCGTCGGTGATGGCCCAGATGCGGTCCGCGATCCGCACCCTGATCGCCCTGGACCCCGACCCGACCGCGGTGCTCTCGGGGCTCGACCTGGTCTTCGAGCGGCTGGGCCTCGAGCACCTGGTCACGACCGTCTACGCGGTCGCCGACCCCGGCGCCGGCACCCTCGCGGTCGTCAGCGCCGGCCATCCGGCGCCGCTGGTGCTCCGCGCCGACGGGGCCGTCGAGGTGGTCGAGCACGAGCAGACACTGCTGCTCGGCGCCGGCGGCGGCACTCGCAGCGTCACCGTGCTCCCCTTCGGCCCGGGCGACATCGCGCTGATGTTCACCGACGGCCTGGTCGAGCGGCGGGGCGAGGACGTCGACACTGGGACCGGGCGGCTGGTCGCCGCGTCCGAGCGTCTCGAGCGCGAGCCCCTGCCGCGGTTCGTCGCCGCCCTGGTCGACGAGGTGCGTGACCCCACCCGCGACGACGACGTCGCCGCCCTGGCGCTGCGGCGGCGCTGACCGACGTCAGCCGGCGCCCGGTGCGTAGCGCGCCAGGATCAGGCGGTCGGCCTCCTGGGCGAGCCGCTCGGTGGTGGTGCCGAGCAGGTCGCGCAGCACGACGTCGGGGTCCGCACCGGGCTGCGCCATCGCGTCCAGCAGCTGCCACGGCTCATCCGGGCCGTAGGTGTCGGCGAGCACCTCGACCGCGAACCAGGCCAGGCCGTAGTGGGCCTCGGAGTCCGCGTCGTTGAACGTCGCGTCGTCGGGCAGGTCGTCGTCGCCCGCCTCGGCCGCCGCGACGGCGGCCTCGGGGATCCGGCGCTGCTGCGGCGCGAGAGGCGCGACCGACACCCACTCGGCGATCCCCTCGGCGAGCCACACGGGGACGTCGTCGTCGCGGGTCCCGAGGGCGACGTGGGTCAGCTCGTGCCGCACCAGCCGGTCCCGCTCGGCGCCGGCGACCTCCAGCATCCGGGGGTTCAGCGCGAAGCGGGTGGAGCGGCCGACCGGGAAGGCCACGGCGTCGAGGTCCTCCGGGTCGTCGCCGGGGACGTCGTGCAGGCCGTCGACGAACGTCGGGTCGGCGAGCGCGTAGAGGACGACCGAGCGGTCCCAGTCGTAGGGCACCTGCGCCGAGACGCTCGCGATGCCGCTCTCCACCGACCGCAGCAGGTCCGGTGCCTGGGCCACGCTGCCGGCGTCGAAGACGCCGAGCACGCCCGCTCCCTGGCGGACCTCGACCGGCCCGAGGTCCCACGGCTGGGGGTCGGTCAGCCGGGCACCGGTGAGGAGCAGGCGGCCCGGGTCCCCCGGGGCAGCACGGAAGCGGAACCGGCCCGGCGTCACGACCGGGCGGTCGTCGTACCCCTCCAGGCGCAGGACCAGCTCGGCGGTCACGGTGTAGCGGTCGCCGTCGCGCTGCAGGGTGCCGGGCTCGACGCGGTACCCCAGGTGGCCGAGCGGCAGCTGGGTCAGGTTGTCGAACCAGGTGCGCTCCCGCTCGCGGAGGGCGGGTCGCCGGGCCAGGAGCTGCTCGAAGCCGTGCAGGTCACCGGCGCGTACGGCGTGGGCGCGGGCGTCGAGGGCGTTGGAGACGGACCGCGCCAGGTCGGTGGGCGGGGCGGTGGCGTGCTCCGCCCCGTCGGGACCGGAGCAGCCGACGAGGCCCGCGAGCAGCAGGGCTGCCGCGAGGAGGAGAGCCCCGCTACGTGGTCTGCTCGACATCGATCGGAGAACGACCGTCGGCCAGCGAGGTCATGTCCTCCACGATGCCGAGGGCGAGTGCCTGGGGGGTCAGGCCGATCCGCTCGAGGATCGCGTCGCGCTTGGCGTGGCCCAGGAACTCCTGCGGGATGCCGTGCAGGCGGAACGGCGTGTGCACCCCTGCGGCGTTGAGGGTCTGCAGCAGCACGGCGCCGCAGCCGCCGGTCTCTCCGTTGTCCTCGATGCTGACCACGAGGCGGTGCTCGCGCGCCAGCGACACCACGGCCGGGTCGACCGGCTTGACCCACCGCGGGTCGACGACGGTCACGCCGATGCCCTGGGCGACCAGGCGGGCGGCGACGTCGACCGCGGTCGTGGCCATCGAGCCGACCGCCACGACGAGCACGTCCTTGGTGCCGTTGCGGACCAGGACGTCCACGCCGCCGACCCGGTCGACCGCATCGACGTCGGCGGGCGGCGGTCCCTTCGGGAAGCGGACGACGGTGGGGGCGTCGTCGACCTCGACCGCCTCGTTCACGAGCTCGTGGAGGCGGGTGGCGTCGCGCGGTGCGGCGAGCCGCAGGCCCGGGACCACCTGCAGGATCGACATGTCCCACATGCCGTTGTGGCTGGCCCCGTCGTCACCGGTCACGCCGGACCGGTCGAGCACGAACGTCACGCCGAGCCGGTGCAGCGCGACGTCCATCAGCACCTGGTCGAAGGCCCGGTTGAGGAACGTCGCGTAGACCGCGAAGACCGGGTGCAGGCCGCCGAGCGCCAGACCCGCCGCCGAGGTGGTCGCATGCTGCTCGGCGATGCCGACGTCGAAGGTGCGCTCGGGGAACCGCGCCTGGAACGCGTCGAGACCGACCGGGTGCATCATTGCCGCGGTGATCGCGACCACGTCGGGGCGCCGCTGTCCGATCTCGACCATCGTGTCGGAGAAGTGGTCGGTCCAGATCCGGCCCTTGGGCTTCTCGGCACCGGTCTGGACGTCGAACGGCCCGGGACCGTGGAACTGGTCGGCCTCGTGCCGCTCGGCCGGGTCGTAGCCGTAGCCCTTGCGGGTGATCGCGTGCACGATGACCGGACCGTCGAATCGCTTGGCCTGCGCGAGCATCTGCTCCAGCGCGGCGCGGTCGTGCCCGTCGACGGGGCCGACGTACTTCAGGCCGAGGTCCTCGAAGAGCCCCTGGGGCGCCAGCGCGTCCTTGACGCCCTTCTTCATCGCGTGGAGGGCGTCGTAGGTCGCCGGCCCGACGCCGGGGACGGCGTTGAGCCGGCGCTTGACCAGGTCGAGGACGTGCTCATAGCGCGGGTTGGTGCGCAGCCGGGTGAGCGCGTTCGCCAGCCCGCCGATGGTCGGGGTGTAGGAGCGCCCGTTGTCGTTGACGACGATGACCAGCTTGCTGCGGTCGGCCACCGCGATGTTGTTCAGCGCCTCCCAGGCCATGCCGCCGGTGAGCGCTCCGTCCCCGATGACGGCGACGACGTGGCGGTCCTCGCCGCGGATCGTGTAGGCCTTGGCCAGGCCGTCGGCATAGCTCAGCGCGGTCGACGCGTGGGAGTTCTCGACGATGTCGTGGTCGGACTCGGCCTGGCTCGGGTAGCCGCTGACCCCGCCCTCCTGGCGCAGCTTCTCGAAGCCCGCCTTGCGGCCGGTCAGCAGCTTGTGCACGTAGGCCTGGTGACCGGTGTCGAAGACGATCCGGTCGCGCGGGGAGTCGAACACCCGGTGCAGCGCCATGGTCAGCTCGACCACGCCCAGGTTGGGGCCGATGTGACCCCCGGTCCGCGCACAGGTCGCGATCAGGAAGTCGCGGATCTCGCTGGCGAGCTCGTCCAGCTGGGCGTCGCTGAGGTCGCGCAGGTCACGCGGCGACGTGATCGAGTCGAGGAGGCCCATAGCGACCGATTCTACGTTCTCAGAGCGAGACGACCGCGATCGCCGGCTCGTGCAGGCTCCCGAACCACACCCGCCCGTCGTGCTCCCGGACCCCGGTGACCATGTGGTACGACCCGCCCGGCCCATCGCTGGGGAGGTCGATGTCGTGCACCAGCGCGCCGGCGTCGTCGTACGCCTGGGCGCGCACGGTGCGCTTCGGCTTCGGCTGGAGCCGCTCCGGGATCTTCGTGACCGCCCGGCGGACCGGCAGCGGCGCCCGCTGCAGCCGCTCGACCACGGGGTCCTTCGGGCTCGCGATCGAGACCCAGATGAGCCCGTCGCTCCCCCGGGCGATGTTGTCCGGGTAGCCGGGCAGGTCGCCGACCAGCAGGTCGCGGGTGCCCGCCTTCGGCCCGGTCAGCCACCACCGCACGACGGTGCGCGCGCCGGTCTCGGCGACCGCGACGTACGACTCGTCGGCGGCCAGCGCGACGCCGTTGGCGAAGGCCAGCCCGTCGATGACGACCTCGGTCGACCCGTCGGTGCCCATCCGCGCCAGCCGCCCGGTGCGGGTGTCCTGGACGAAGTCGTCCTTCCACTGCTCGATCCCGTACTTCGTCGAGGAGTCGCTGAACCAGACCGTGCCGTCGGCCGCGACCGCGGCGTTGTTGCAGAAGGCCATCGGCGCCCCGTCCAGCCGGTCGGTCACCGGCTCGACGCCGCCCGTGCGCGGGTCGACGCGCAGGACGCCCCGGTGGGCGTCGCAGACCAGCAGCCTGCCGTCGGCGTCGATCTCGATCCCGAGCGGGCGACCGCCGGTGTGGGCGACCCGGTCGATGCGCCGGCCGTCGTGGCCGACCCGGAAGATGCTGCCGTCCTCGGTGCCGGTGAACACCGCACCCTCGTCGGGGCCGGGGCCGCCGACCACCACGTCCTCCGCGCCGGGGCCGGGGACGGGGTGCACCGTGAGCGTCGTCATGAGGCCATCGTGACAGCATCGGTGGGGCCATGGCCTACTTCGAACCGACCGGCGACCACACCTTCCGCGCCACCGAGCACACCGGCGGCGCCTGGGACACCGGCACCCAGCACATCGCCCCCGCCCTCGGCCTGCTCGTGCACGCCGTCGAGGCGGACCGGGACGCTCGCCGCGAGGACGGTCTCGTGGTCAGCCGGCTCTCCTACGACATCCTCGGCACGGTCCCGGTGGCCGAGGTGGACGTCGCGGTCGAGGTGCTGCGAGCGGGACGCACCATCGAGCTCGTGCAGGCGACCCTCGCGCACGGCGGTCGGGCGGTCGTGCTGCTGCGGGCGTGGCTGCTGCAGCCGCGTGACACCGCCCCGCTGCAGGGCAGCGCTCTCGAGCCGGTCGCCGGACCGGACGAGCACGAGCCGTGGGACCCGACGACGGTGTGGCCGGGCGGGTTCATCGCCTCGGTCGAGGTGCGCCGGCGCCCGATCGCGCCGGGCCGGGCGTCGTTCTGGGTGCGTACGCCGGTCCCGCTGGTCGCCGGCCGGGACGTCAGCCGCACCGCGGCGACCGCCGGGCTCCTCGACATCGCCAACGGCATGACGGTGCGGGCGGACCCGAGGGCCGTGGCCTTCCCCAACGTCGACCTGACCGCGCACCTCGTCGCCGAGCCGCAGGGCGAGTGGGTCGGGTTCGACACCTCGGTCACCTTCGGCGCCACCGGGACCGGGCTGACCTCCAGCGTGCTCCACGACCGGACCGGGCCGATCGGCACCAGCAGCCAGAGCCTCACGGTGCGCCCCGGCTGAGCGCTCGACGTCACGCCAGGGAGCGCACCACCAGCACCAGCGCCGAGGCCGCGGAGACGACCAGCACCGCCGTCCGGACCCGGTGGGTCGGCAGCACCCGCCGCAGCGGCACGCCGAGGACGACGCCGAGGACGACGGCGGGCAGCAGGAGCGCACCGACGGCGACCTGGTGCCGGGTCAGGTGACCACCCAGCGTCAGCCCGACCAGGCTGATGCCGGCGCCGACCAGGAAGTACACCGCCATCGTCGTCCGGATCTGGCGCGGCGGGCGGTGCTGGTAGAGCAGGGCGAACGGCGGCCCACCGATCGACGTCGCCGTGCCCGTCACCCCGCCCACGAACCCGGCCACGCCGAGCGTGCCGCGGTTGACCGGCACCTCGACGGCGCGCCAGGTGAGCGCCACGGCGACCAGCACCATCAGTCCGATCAGGACGCCGAGCTGGTCGGTGGTGAACGCCCCCACCACCCAGACCCCGGCGAAGGTCCCGAGCACCCGGGTCGGCAGCGACCAGTTCAGGCCGTGCCAGTCGATGTCGCGGCGCTCCTCGGCCAGCGTGATCACGGGCAGCACGAACGCCAGGCAGATGAGCACACCGGGCATCAGCTGCGGGGCGAGCAGCGTGATCACCGGCGCCGCGACCAGGCCGATGCCCAGGCCGACCACCGCCTGGACCGTGGAGCCGAGCAGCACCGCCAGGAAGACGAGCGCGAAGACGCCCGGCGCGAGCCCACCGGTCACGCCAGCAGCTCCCGGTACTCCTCGGAGCCCAGGAACGCCGGGACGACCACGGTGGCCGACGCCGTCAGGTCGAGGCTGCGCGCCCGCCCCGGCTCGACGAACACGATCTGGCGCCCCTCAGCGGCGCGGACGTCCGTGTCGGCGAGGTCGGTGCCGGCGTACCAGACCTGCGCGGTGTCGAGAGTCCCGTAGGCCTCGTGGAACACCTCGATCTCGCGGAACAGCCGCAGCGTGCCCGGCGCCAGCTCGACACCGGTCTCCTCGGCCAGCTCCCGGTAGGCCGCGGACTCGTAGCCCTCGTCGGCCTCGACGTGCCCACCGACCAGGCCCCACTTCTCGGGGTCGATCACCGGGTGCTCGTCGCGCTCCTGGAGCAGCAGCCACCCGCGCCGGTCCACGAGCAGGACGGAGGCGAACCGGTGCATGCCGGTCACGCTAGCGGGCAGAGTGGACGCATGCGTCTCGCGGCCCTCGCCCTGGCAGCCGTCCTCGCCGTGCCCGTCCCGGCAGCCGCCCGGGCGGTGGACCGGGCGCCGCAGCGCGTGCCGGACGGGCTGGAGGTGACCGGCTGGGTGCTCGAGTCCTCCCCGCCCGCGGTGGTCGACCGGAACGCGGCGGGTCTCACCACGGTCAGCGTCGCCGGGGTGACCCTCCGCCGCGACGGCGGCTCGGTCAGCACCCCCGGCGCGGGTGCCCGCCGGCTGCTCGCGACGGCCCACCGCGACGGGCTGCGGGCCGAGCTGCTGGTCAGCAACTACAGCGACGCGCTCGGCGACTTCGACCCCGCCCGCAACCACGCGCTGCTCTCGAGCCCGCAGCGGATCGCCCGGGTCGCCGCCCGGTTGGCGTCGTCGGTGCGGACCGAGGGCTGGGACGGGGTGAACATCGACCTCGAGCGGGTCCGGGCCGCCGACGGACCCGGCCTGGTCGACCTCGCGGCGGCGCTGCAGGAGCGGATGCCCGCGGCGCGCACCGTCTCGGTCGACGTCAGCGCCGCGACCTCGCTGCGCGGCTACCGCCAGGGCGGCTACCGGCTCGGTGCGCTGGCCGACGCGGTCGACGTCGTCGACCTGATGACCTACGACCAGCACGGGCCCGGGTGGTCCGGGCCCGGCCCGATCGGGGCCCTCGGGTGGCAGCGCGACGCGCTCGCCGCGCTCCTCTCCGTGGTGCCGGCCGACCAGGTCCAGCTCGGCGTGGCCGGCTACGGCTACAGCTGGCCGCGGCACGGCACCGGCCGGGACCTCACCGTCCGCCAGGCCCGCGCCCTGGTGCAGCGCGACGGGGCGATCGCCCGCTGGAGGCCGGGGGTCGGCGAGTGGACCGCCCGCCTGTCCGACGGCACCGTCCTGTGGTGGTCGGACCGGCGCTCCTACGACCTGCGGGTCACCCTCGCGCGCCGGGCGGGCGTGGCCGGCCTGGCCGTGTGGCGGCTCGGCTCGGCGGACCCGCTTCGCTGACAGCGGCGCCCGGCGTCCCTATCCTTCCCGCATGCGGATCGGTGTCCTCGGGACGACCGTGGCCACGGACCCCTCCGGGCCGGTCAACCTCGGCGGACTCAAGCAGCGCGCCCTGCTCGCGGCGCTCGCCCTCCACCGGGGGCGGGCCGTCGCTGCCGACACGCTCGCCGACATCGTGTGGAACGGCCGCCCGCCGCCGGGCGTCTCCGGGACCCTCCAGAGCTACGTGGCGGGCCTGCGCCGGGCGCTCGAGCCCGACCGGACCGGGCGCGGCGGCGGCACGCTGCTGGTGACCGAGCAGCCCGGCTACGCCCTCCGGGTGCCGGACGACGACCTGGACTCCACCGCGTTCGAGGCGGCGGTCTCCGCCGCCCACACCACGGTCGCCCCGCTCGCCGAGGCACTGTGCCACGCGCGTCCGCTGCCGGCCGGCTCCGGCGACGCGGCGACCCTCGACCCGATCCACCGCGACCTCGGCGAGGCGTTGGTGCTGTGGCGCGGGTCGGCGTACGCCGACCTCGGCGACGTCCCGGCCGCGGACGCCGAGCGCGCCCGGCTGGAGGAGCTGCGCCTGCTGGCAGCGGAGGACCGGGCGGCCCTCGGGATCCTGCTGGGTCTGCACGCGACCGTGGCGGCCGAGCTGGACGCGTTGACCAGGCAGCACCCGCTCCGCGAGCGCGCCTGGGCCCTGCGGGCGCTCGCGCTCGCCGGCTCCGGGCGACAGGCCGACGCGCTGGCGGTGTTGCGGCAGGTCCGCGACGTGCTGGACGAGGAGCTCGGGCTCGAGCCCGGCGCCGAGATCCGCGCGGTCCAGGGCGCGGTGCTGCGCCAGGAGGCCCCGACGGTGGCCCCGACCGTCGCCCCGACGGTGACGCCCGGGGCGACCGCACCGGCGGCGTCCGCGGCGCCACCGGCGTCCACCCAGGAGCCCGGCGCGCTCCCGTTCCCGACCCTGTGGGGCTGGTCCCTGGCGGGCCGGGACGAGGAGCTGGCGGCCGTCACCGCGCTCGTCGACGACGTCGTCGCAGGAGCCCAGGTCGGCCCGGCGTTCGTCGCACTCACCGGCGAACCCGGCATCGGCAAGAGCCGCCTGGCGATCGAGGCGGCGACGTACGCCTCCGAGCACGGCGTCACGATCGCGTGGGGGCGCTGCTCCCAGGACGACGGCGCGCCGGCGCTGTGGCCTTGGGCGACCGTGCTGGAGCGGCTCGGGTCGGAGCTGCCGAGCGGTGGTGGACAGGAGAGCAGCGACGGCAGCGGAGCCGCGTTCCGGGCCTGGGAGGCCGTGGTCGACCGGGTCCTCGACGCGGCGACGGCGGGGCCGCTGATGCTGGTCATCGACGACCTGCACTGGGCCGACACCTCCAGCCTGCGCGTGCTGAGGCTGCTCACCGAGGCGGCGGTCGCGGACGGGCCGGTGCCGCGGCTGCTCGTGCTCACGACCTGGCGCGAGCACCCGCCGCCCGCGGGCGCGCTGGCCGAGGTCGCCGAGGCGCTGGCGCGCAAGCACGCCCTGCGGCTGCAGCTGCGCGGCATCTCGGCCGACGCGACCGCCCAGGTCTTCCGGCAGATCTCGGAGGCGGAGCCCAGCGAGGGCGACGTGGCGGCGCTGCGGCGACGCACCGAGGGCAACCCCTTCTTCCTGGTGGAGTACGCGCGGCTCGCGCGCGACCGCGGTGACCTGGGCGAGCTGATGGCCGAGCCCCAGCCGCCGGCGGCGGTCCACGAGGTGCTCTCGCGGCGACTCGCCCAGCTCGAGGGCGACACCCGCGACCTGCTGCACGCAGCGAGCGTCCTGGGGCGCATCTTCGAGTTGGGCACGCTCACCGACACGGTCGGCAGCGACGAGGACCGGGTGCTGGACCTGCTGGACCCGGCGCTCGCGGCCGGGTTGGTCGACGAGGACGGGGTGGACCGGTTCCGGTTCACCCACGCGCTGGTGCGCGACACGGTCCTGGCCGGGCTGCCGGCCTCGCGCCGCGCCCGGGTGCACGCGCGCGCGGCGGCAGCGCTGGCCGGGCGGCGCGGGCACGAGGCGGAGATCGCCCGCCACTGGCTCGCGGCCGGGCCCCGGCATGCGGGCGACGCGTGGCGCGCGGCGCGGGCGGCCGCCCGGGCCGCGACCGAGGTGTTCGCCTACGTCGAGGCGCTGGAGATGCTCGAGCACGCGCTGCGCGCCCAGGACGAGGACCAGGCGTCCGACGACTACGCCCGCTTCGAGCTGCTCACCGACCTCGCCGACGTGCTCCGTCGGGCGGGGCGCTGGATCGAGCTGCGCGGCGTCATGCACGAGGCGGTCGAGGTCGCCGACGACCTCGGCGACGTCGAGCTGCTGGCCGTGGCCGCGGTGATGACGAGCACCGGCGCGCTGTGGCAGTCGGCGGCGCACGCCGAGGTCGACGAGTTCGTCGTCGACGCGCTGCGGCGGGCCCTGGATCGGCTGCCGTCCGGCGACGACCCGGCGCGGTGCCGGGTGCTGCTCGCCCTGGCCGGGGAGATCTACTACGGCTCGACGCCCGCAGAGCGCGAGGCGCTGGCCGCCGAGGCGGTCGCGATGGCGCGTCGCCTCGAAGATCCCGCGCTGACCCTGGACGCGTGCCTCTACTCCGCGATCGCGGTCTGGCGGGGCGGCACGGCCGCCCTGCGGCTGGAGCTGACGACGGAGGCGGTCGCGCTGGCGCGGGAGCTCGGGGACGGGGTCAGTCTCGCCGCCTCGCTCACGATGCGGGCGGTCGCCGCCGGGGAGCTGGGCGAGATCGCCGTGCTGGAGGACTCCCTGGCCCTGGCCCGTGCCGAGGCCGACCGGGTGCGGCACATCTACGCCCAGCTCGTCCTGGACTCGCTCGAGGTGTCCTGGGCGTCGATGCGCGGCCGGTTCGACGACGTCTCGAAGATCATCGACCACATGCAGTCCATCGGGGCGGCCGTCTCCATCACCGGGTACGACGAGGCCGTCGCCGGCGCGATCCTCATGCAGCTGCTGTGGCAGGGGCGCGACGAGGAGCTGTCTGCCGGGATGGTCGCGATGGAGCCCACCACCTTCCTGCCCATCTCCACCTCGGTCGCGACCGGACTGTGCCGGGCCGGCCACCTCGACCGGGCCCGGGCGTACGTCGACAGCCACCGCGACGGGATCGCGGCCGGGATGGACGGCAACACGTGGTACTCGCCCATGGCCTGGAGCATGGGCGCCGAGGCCGCCTGTCACCTCGGCGAGCGGGAGCTGGCCGCGACGGCGTACGAGAAGCTGGCCGACCTCGCCGGCCGCCCCGCCTGCGCCGGCTCCGGCGCCGCGGTCGGCCCGGTCGACATGTTCCTGGCGATGGCCGCCCACGCCACCGGCGAGGAGGACCTCGCGACCAAGCACGCCGACCGCGCCCTCGAGCTGTGCGCCGAGTGGCAGGTCCCGCTGGCGGCCGACTGGGTGCGCCGGGAGCGGGAGAGGTTCGGCTTCTGAGCCGTCGACGTGACCGGCCTGCCGGTGGCCGCGCTGGTCGTGCCAGCGCCATCCCCCGAGAACCGGGTCAGCGAGCTGGTGTTGGCGCACCTTGACCGGCAGGGTGTCACCGAGCGGCTCGAGGTTGTCCTGGTGGACCGGCGGAGCCACCGCCGCATCGCACGGATCGCGGGTCCGTGCGCAGGCCTGCTCGGCGCGGACCGGTGTCGAGTCGAGTGCCTGAGACCTGCCTCCAGGTAGGTGTGGGGCACACGATCCGTCTGAACCAGCGACCGACCCGCGGCATGAGCGCGCACTCCTCGGCCCGGTCGCGTGCATGGGTTTGGCACGATGCCGCCCATGGGCATCGAGGTCACGCTCCATCGTGACGGGGAGCGACTGTCAGGTCTGCCGGATCCAAACGGGGGCTCGTTCGCTGCGGCTGGCGACTTCGACGAGCTGCTCGGTTCCCCCGAACTGCCGTTCATTGGAGCACTGGATCCATACGGTGACGCCACGCTCAGCCACCTGGTGATGGACGACCTGATCGCAGATGTGAACGTCGCACTTGCTAGGGCGAGGCCAGGACGCCAACTTCGTGGACTGCGACGGCTGCGCGTGATGGCGGAGATGGTGAAGGCTCAGAAGTCGCTGACCCTTCGTGTCTTGGGTGACTAGCGATCGCTCATCGGTGTGACCGCGCACGGACCACGGCATGTGCGGATGGTTCAGCGAGGACCGAGGAGTCGCTGGGAACCGGGCGGGTTTGCGTAGTCAGGTTCCCAAGGGAGGCGTCCGGCGGAGTCCGGCCGTACGATCTGGAGTGCCGGGACATCGCCGTAGATCGCCTTCACTGCGGCCAGGTCGGTCATGTCGGTGATTGGCAGCACTGGCATCGCGGGACCGTCCGCTAACTCCGTTGTCTCTTGCCCTGCCGCGAACCGCCCGCCTTCGCGAACCACGATCTCGCCAACGATGTTCAAGAAGGCCGTGCCAACCTCGGGTGGAAGGCCGGTCATCACCACCTCGGGATGACCGTGCGCGGTCAACCCGACGGTGTAGGACAGGCACTTCGCCGGGTCGGAGTCTGCGACGTTCCGCACCGCCCAGCCGTAGGCGGCGATCTTGGCGCGAAGATCGTCTAGTGGGTCCACGTCGGCACCCTAGGCGAGAGGGGGCTTGGCGCTCGCCTCCCTGGGCGACCGCGCTGCTGGCGGCATGAGCGGGCACCGAGACTTGCACGTTTAGGCTCGCCAGATGGACAACGTTCCACACGCGAGTCGACTCGTCGCTTGGGTGCGCTCCATCGGGGTGCTTGCCTCGTCGGCTGAACAACAAGGAGCCTGGCTCGACTCGCTCGGACCCGTCGCCTCATGGAACGTCGGCGAACTCGGGCTGGAGTTCGAAGACGGCTATCTCCTAATGGACCAATGGGTTGAGGCGGGTTGGGTCCCTCGTGAGTCGCTGCAGCCCATCAACGCCGTGAACCAGACTCTGGATGAGATGAGCGGCGAGGGCAATGCAGCCCTCTGGACACGTGAGGCGCTCATGCAGCACGAGGCGTGGCGGACTGTGCGCACGCTAGCCATGGCTGTTCTGATATGTACTCGCCCCGTGTCAAGGGGCAGGTTGGAGCGCCGCCGGACCTTGGGGTCTGGCGGCGCTCCGCTGTCTCGGGGTGCTTGGTGCCGGTCGGCGTGTGCGACGCGTGTCGATTCTGATATTCGCGGGTTGGTACCGCAGGGCGGCGTTCGGCGGGAGGAAACGGCTTGTCTGAGCACGAGCGTCATCGACGTGATCGGTGGCTCACAGAACAGTCGCTGGTTCTCTCCGGCGCGCGTGAGGGCATCAAGCAGGAACCCGAGGCAGGTCAGGGTGGTGGTGTTAGGTCTCGAGAGTGGCCAGCGACCAGCACCATCCGGCGAGTTCGCGAGCGATCGCGACATTGGCCACGTTGTGGGGCTTGGATCGGGCGCTGAAGTTCTTCCAGCGGCGGTGGAGTCGCTGGTTTCCCAGGTGCGCGCGCGTCCGGGCGGCCGGGGGTGCTTGGTCCCACCGCTGTTGGAGGACAGTGCCGACGCGGTAGACGGCCTTGTGGTGCCAGGCGGACTCGATCAGCAGGCGGCGGACGTGGGTGTTGCCGGACTTGGTGATGCCGCCTTGGCGGCGTGACTCTCCGCTGGAGTACTCGCTGGGGACCAGGCCCAGGTAGGCGCCGATGCTGGAGCCGGTGAAGCGATCCCAGTCGCCGATCTCGACGGCCAGTGCAAACGCGGTCAGGGTGGAGATCCCACGCAGGCAGGCCAGGTTGCGGGTGGTCGAGGAGAACTCGGAGTCGTTGGCCACCTCGATGATGGCCGACTCGAGTCGGTTGCGTCGGGCCAGCGCGAAGTCGAGCTCTTCGCGCGCGGCTTCGTAGGCGGCCTGGGTGCCGCGGCTTGGGAAGGAGATCGTGCCCAGCCAGTGGTGGTGCTTCCCGGTCCAGGTCGCTCCGCCCGAGTACAGGTGACCGTGGCGCAGCAGCAGCTTGGAGACTCGGTGCCGCGCGGCCATCAGCTCTGCGCGGGTGTCCTCGCGAGCACGGACCAGGTCACGAGCGGACTCCTGCTCGGGTGTGGGAACCCGGACGGCGACGAGCTCATCCATGCGCAGAAGTCGCGCCAGGAGCATCGCATCCCGAGCATCGGTCTTGACCCGGTCGCTGCTTGGGCGAACCAGTCTGGATGGTGCTGCGATCACGCACCGGTAGCCGGCCGCGGTCAGGCGGCGGTACAGCTCGTACCCGGTCGGGCCGGCCTCATAGGACACCGCGACCGGGCCGGGCAGATCCTTGAGCCAGTCCAGAACAACGTCAGGTTGTGGGACCAGGCGACGTCGATGAAGCTCGCCGGTCACCGCGTCGATACCGGCAGCAACGATCGATCTGGCGTGCACATCCAGACCGACGCCCGTACGCTCTTGAAACATCGGGGCCTCCCACGCATGTCGGATAGGCCGAGCAGGGGACTCTGCTCGGTAACCCACGAATCTGCGTGGTGAGGCCCCGGCCCGCAATCGGCCACAGGCAGCCGATCAGTCATACCGTCTGATCACGTTCAACTGAGACTTCGGGACTGTGTCGACACGCCCGCTCATCGGCACGACCGCGCACACCATGCGGCAGATCCGGTAGAGCTGAATGACGGCGCGCTGCTCCACCGTGCCGCCCGCTGGCGGAACCACCCTGAGCCCGAGCCTTAGCGGGTGTTGTGTTCCCAGTTCCGTGCTCAGTGGTTATGGGAGGTCGTCCATCGTCATGTCGGGGCATTCCTTCGGGCAGAGCGCGAGCCTGACCGGCGCAAAGAGCGTCTCTCCGGCGGACCTCATGTAGAAGCCGTGCATGATCCCGGTGCCACTGCCTGTCCTTTTCAGGCTGACTGCGACCTCGCTGACGGCCCTGTTCTTGCCCTTGCAGTTTTGCGTCACCGGCCCCTGGTTGAAGGCTTCGTCGCTGAGCACCGTCCCGGGCCAGATGCCGCTTCCTCCGACCCCTGGCTTGATGCCCCAGTCGACCAGTTCAACGTTCTCGGGATCCTTCAGCGAGACGGACTCGATCTGGGCCGGCTTGCCGTTCGCGGTGCAGACCGCGCTGGCGTAGAACGCGATCGGCTTGCCCAGCGGGATGTTGCCCCGGGCGATGCCGGCTGCCGACGGCTCCCTCCCGTTGAGCCATCCGAGCTCTCCTCCCGGACCGTTCGAAGACGACGAGCCGCCGTGGTGGCAGGCGGCGACCAGGGCCGCGGCTGCCATCAGGGCAACTGGACGTACAAAGGTCAGCACGCCGGGGCCATTGCGCCAGAGGCGTAGATCGGCGTGAACTGGCGGTCGCGGGGGTCGATCAAGATTGTGCGCTATGCCCGCCGCCGTGTTCTGCCTACCCGAGAGCATGACAGGAAGGTACGCGGCATTGCCCTCTGCTCAGCATGACCGGACGTTCGACTCGCGGCTATGTGCGGGCGTCCCGGCGCACGGTTGCGCAGGAGCGTCACTGACGGCGGCGGGACGAAGCAAGCGCCAACTCGATCATCACGACCAAGCCGACGGTCCCCACGAATGTGATCGCTCCCCAGACCAGACCAGCGATCGCAGGCAGGTCGCATTCAGCCGCGCCTCCGTCGCCGCCACAGTCCGTATGCACGGCATAACCGGTGCCGAGCCCATACGCGATCACCGGAAGAAGAGCTACGACCACCACGTACATGCCGATCCGCTGACCGGCTGTCGGTCTAGCCATCGGCACAGTCCCTTGGCATGAGTGAAGTGTCCCGCACACCGGATGTCGGTCCCTCACCTCGGCAGGAGCGCGCACCATCTGCGACTGCGGATCCTCAAGGCAGAAGAAGGGCAGGTCGAGCCAGGGGTGTGTTGTCCACCGTCTCACGCAGTCGATCGGTGGCTGAGTCACCGCTACGGGCCGGCAACAGGGACACACCCCGTGAGACCAGGTCGGCGCTGTCACCGACCACCCGGTACCGAGTCGGAGCGACTGACGCCCGCTCGGTGTCCGGGGAGGCTCAGGCGTGACGGAAGGTCCGCGCCTCGCGGCGCGCGAAGCGGCGGTGCGTGACCAGCCAGATCACCTTGAGCAGGGCCGGGGCGCTCGCGAAGACCCGGTCGAGCGCCTCGCGGGGCACGCCTTGGCCGATCCACGGGACGATCCGGGCGACCTCGGTGAGGGAGCCGCCCTTCTCGATCTCGGCCTCGAGCTCGTGCCAGCGCTCGACCGTCACCAGCCGCTGGACGATCGCGATCGCCTCGGTCTCCTCGTGCGCCAGGTGCCGGCGCAGCGACTCCCGCGCCGCGCACACCCGCACGACCAGCGCGGCACGCGCGTCCTCGTCGGTCCGCTCGGCGAGGCGGCGCAGGCCCGCGGCACAGGAGTCCAGGAGCGGGTCGATCTCGCCGTGCTCGGCCTCCATCGCCTCGAGCACCGCGACGTCCTCGGGCGCCCCGAGCGCCGTCAACGCCGGCCAGATGTGCTCGTCCTCGGCCGTGTGGTGCTTGTGCAGCACGGCCGCGAAGAGCTCCCAGCGATCGGCGAGCGCCCGCCAGGCCCGACGGTCGTCGGCCGGCGTGGCCCGCACGGCGGCGGCGAAGGCGTCGAGATCGCGCCGGAAGCCGTGGTGCATGAGGTACATCGTCTGCATGTCGATCGGTCCCTCGGGGGCCGCCGCCTGGCCCGGCAGCCGCAGCTGCCGGGGCCAGGCGCGCGACTGGGGGCCGTCGTGCGTGTCGTGCGTGGTCATGCTCAGGCCTCGACCTTCTCGCGTCGGGCGTCGTCCGAGCCGGTCTCGTCGAACTCGGTCCAGACGTCGTCGGCGGTCTCGTCGTCGCCCTCGACCTCGATGCTCGGGAGCAGGCGGTCCAGCCAGGCCGGCAGCCACCAGTTCCAGCGGCCCAGCAGCGCCATGGTCGCCGGCACCAGGACCATCCGGACGACGGTCGCGTCCAGGACGATCGCGACCGCCATCCCGATCCCGAGCTGCTTCACGACCGTGTCCGCCTCCATGGAGAACCCGAGGAAGACGACCACCATGATCGCGGCGGCCGACGAGATGACCCGGCCGGTCGCGGCCAGGCCGCGCTCGACGCTGCCGCGCGCCTCGCCGGTGCGCAGCCAGTCCTCGCGGATGCGCGAGAGCAAGAACACCTCGTAGTCCATGGAGAGCCCGAAGAGGATCGCGAAGTTGAGGATCGGGATCCAGCTCGACACCGGGATCGGGTGGTCGACACCGACGAGGCTGCCGCCCCAGCCGTGCTGGAAGATCATCACGAGGACGCCGTACGACGCCGCGATGGACAGCAGGTTCATGAGCGCCGCCTTGACCGGCACCACCACCGAGCGGAACATCATCGCCAGCAGCAGGACCGAGACTCCGACGACGAAGGCCACGACCAGCCACAGCCGGGCGTCGAGCAGGTCGACGATGTCGGAGAAGAACGGCGTCATGCCGGTCACCTCGACCCCCTCGGGGAGGTCGCCGCGCAGCGAGGCGACCAGGCCGGGGATCCGCTCGTCGGTCGGCCCGAAGGCGGGCTCGGCGTCGAGGACGGCGATCGCGCCGTCCGGCGTGGTGACCGGCTCGGAGACGCCGACGATGCCCGGCTCGGCAGCCACCGTGGCGGCCACGGCGCGCGGGTCGGCCTGCGCGGTGTCGACGACGATCGTGAACGGGCCGTTCGCGCCGGCGCCGTACTCGGCGTCGACGAGGTCGTAGGCCTTGCGCTGGGACGTCTCGAGGCCGGCGCTGCTGCCGTCCTGCGGCCAGGTCCGCATCCCGAGGACGGGCGCGGCCAGCAGGAGGAGGAAGACCAGCGCGGCGAGCGCGGCCGCCACGGGCCGCCGCACGACTCCACGCGCCCAGCGCGCGGTGAGCGGCACCCGGTCGGCGCGGTCACGCCCGCGCCGGGTGCGCCGCGGCAGCAGCCGGTGGCCGGCCAGGCCGCACAGCGCGGGGACGAGCGTGAGCGAGGCCGCGAGGACGGACACCACGGCGATCGCGGTCGCGTAGCCGAAGGTGGAGTAGACCGGCAGGCCGCCCAGGCGCAGGCCCATGAGGGAGATCAGGACGGTCAGCGAGGCGAAGACGACGGACCGGCCGGCGGTGGCCATCGCCCGCCCGGCGGCCTCCTGCTTCGGGAGGCCCTGCCCGAGGAACTCGACGTGCCTGGTGACCAGCAGCAGGGCGTAGTCGATGCCCACGCCCAGGCCCACCATGGTGGCGACCGTCGGCGCTGCGGTGCTCACGTCGGTCGTCGCGGCCAGGAGGCCGACCCCGGCCGAGCCGACGCCGAGGCCGGTGAGGGCGACGGCGATGGGGAGCCCGGCGGCGATGACCGAGCCGAACGCCACGATGAGCAGGACGAGCGCGGCGACGACGCCGGCGAGCTCGCCGGTGCCCTCGAGGGTCGACTCGGTCTGGCTGGGGAGCTCGCCCCCGAGCTCGGCCTGCAGGCCGGCGTCGCGGAGCGGGGCCACCGCGTCGACGAGCGGGTCGTAGCCGCTCGCGCCGACCAGGTCGTGGTCGGTGGACGGCACGTCGTAGCCCAGCGTCACCAGCGCGGTGTCGCCGTCCTGGGACAGGCGCGGGGGGTTGACCGAGCTGACGTGGTCGATCCCGTGGAGGCGCTGCACGAGGGCGTCGAGGGCCGCGGGGTCGAGGCGACCGCCGTCGCGGTCGTGGACGACCACCTGCGCAGTGGCGCCGCCTCCGTCCGGCACGTGGGCGCGGAGCTGGTCGACGCCGGTCTGCGCACGGGCGCCGGGGACGTTGTAGTCGTCGTGGAAGGTGCCGCCGAAGGCTGCGGCGAGGCCCAGGGCGACCACGAGGGCGGCGAGCCAGGCGGAGATCGTCCGCCAGGGGTGCGCCGCCGTGCTGCGGCCGAGTCGGTGGAGGATGCGGTTCACGGTGCTGCTCCTGGGTGTGGGGTGGGGTCTGCGGGGTGTCCTGGGGAGCAGGTTGCGTGGTGCCACTTGGGACCGGCTGGGAGCCGACTTGGAGGAGGCCCGGACGGCTCGGATATCGTGAGCGCGATGTCCCAGACCGAGATCGCCCTGACCCTGTCGATCGTCGGCGGCTTCGCGCTGCTGGCGGCGACGGTCTTCGCGTTCTTCCTGGAGCGTCAGCGAGCCGGCGTCGTCCTCCTGGTGCTCGCCGGCGCCGCGTTCACCTGCTCACTGCTCTTCATGACCCAGTTCAGCAACGAGTGGGAGTCGGGCATGCGGGCCGAGGTCCGCGCCAAGTACGCGGTCACGATCCAGGAGTGGGGTGCCCCGCTCGGGAGCGCCCCGGCGTGGGAGGTCGACAACAAGGTCGCCGACTGCGTCGTCATCACCAAGGGCCCGCACGCGCCGGTGATGACCTGCGACGGCGAGGAGCTGCCGCTGCGTCACCCGCACCGGCACTGACGGCCCGCAGCCGCTCCTCAGCGCAGCCCCGTCAGCCCGGTGGCCTGACCCAGGTGCCGACGCCCTCGTCGAGGTGCAGCTCGGCGTCGGCCTCGTCGGCCGCCTCGGGGTCGTGGGTGGCCATCACGACGGCGGCCCCGCGGTCGGCCTCGGCCCGCAGCGCCGCGACGGCGCGCTCCCGGTTGGCCGCGTCCAGGTCGCTGGTCGGCTCGTCGGCGAGCAGCACGCTCGCCCGGGCCGCGAAGGAGCGAGCCAGCGCGACGCGCTGCTGCTGGCCTCCCGACAGCTCCTCGATGAGGTGGTTGCCGGACTCCTCCAGGCCGACCAGGGCCAGCGCGGCGGCGGTACGCCGGTGCGCGTCCTGGGTCGGGACCCCGGTCGCCAGCAGCGGCACGAGCACGTTCTCCGCCGCGGTCAGCGAGGACGCCAGGCCGTTGCCCTGGGGCACCAGGACGACGCCCCGGGCCGCCGCGGCGCGCCGGTCACCCATCGGCCGGTCGTCCAGGAGCACCCGGCCGCTCGTCGGCGCCAGGGCACCGGCGAGCGCCCACAGCAGCGACGACTTGCCGGCACCCGACGACCCGGTGACCGCGACCAGCTGGCCGGGGTGGACGACCAGGTCCACGTCGCGGACCGCGACCCGGTCGCCGTAGGTGACGCGGACCGCGTCGGCACGCAGCTCAGGCATGGTCTCCTCCCGGTGCCCGGTGGCGGGCGTGGTAGCCGGCGTCGCCGTCGGGCTCGGGGCGGGTGGCGGACTCGTCCTCGGTGAGCAGCACGTACTCCCCCGGCCCGTCCTCGACCGGGTGGAAGCGCACCAGGGTGCCGGGCTGGAGGTGCTCGCGCACGTGCAGCGGCAGCGGCAGGAACCCGTCGGGGGTGACGACGGCGTACTCCTCCCCGCTGCGACCCTCTCCGCCCACCCGGCCGTCGCGGATGGTGATGGTGCGCGGGAGGAACGCCGCGACCTCGGGGTCATGGGTGACCAGCACGACGGTGGTGCCGAGGTCGCGGTTGGCGTCGGCCAGGGCGCCGAGCACGCGGTCGCGGGCCGGGTGGTCGAGCTGGCTGGTCGGCTCGTCCGCCAGGAGCACCGCGGGACGCGGGGCCACCGCGACGGCCAGTCCGGCCAGCTGGAGGTGGCCGGGCGTCAACGCCCCGAGCGCGTCGTGCCCGTGGTCGGCCAGCCCGACCCGCTCGAGCACCTCGTCGGGCTCGGGCAGGTCCTTGCCGGCGCGTCGGGCGGCCTGCTGGGCGAACCGGACGTTCTCGTGGGGCGTCAGGTAGGGCAGCAGGTTGCGCTGGGCGCCCTGGAGCATCAGCGACACCTGCTCGGCCCGCATCCGGTCCAGCTCGCGGTCCGAGGCCGCCGAGAGCTCGAGGTCGTCGACGAAGACCTTGCCGGCGCTGGGCCGGAAGACGCCGGCGAGCAGGTGCAGCAGGGTCGACTTGCCGGCACCCGACGGCCCGAGGAGCCCCACCATCCCACCGGCCGGCACGTCGAGGTCGACGCCCGACAGCGCCGCGACCTCGTGGCCCTCCGACCGGTAGATGTGCACCAGGCCCTGGGTGCGGACCCGGCCGGGAGCGGATGTCGTCATCGCCGTCATGCTGTCCCCTCCCGCAGTCTGCGCAGCCCGGCGCGGCGCGCCATCGTGCGGCCGACCCGCACGGCACCGGCGCCCAGGACGACCAGCGCGGCGGCGGCCGCGCCGAGCACGGGCCCCCAGGCGATGTCGAGGTCGAGGGTCGAGACCAGCGGCGCGTCCGCGAAGAGCGGCACGATCGGCAGCGCGAGGTACGCGCCGTACACCCCGGCGACCGTGCCCGCGACGACCCCCACCACGACGGGGGGCAGCTGGGCCGCCACGGACATCGTCGTGACCGGGCCCCGGCCGACGCCGGCCATCCGCAACGCGGCGAGATCGCGCGTGCGGACCGCCCAGCTGCTGGCAGCACTGACCACCAGGACCAGGAGCGCGATGAGGACGGCGGCACCCCCCACGAGGGCTGCGAGCTGGAGGCTCCAGGCGGCGGTCGACTCGTCGTAGGAGCGTCGTACGTCGGTCAGGCGGGTGACGTCCCCGAGCTCGACGCCGCGGTCGCGCAGCGCGGCAGTGACCCGGTCCAGCAACGCGTCGTCGTCGGCGGCGAACCAGATCTCGAGCTGGTCGTTGGCGGCGACCGGTCGCCCGCGCACGGCGAGGTCGAGGTTGACCACCGAGGTGTTCGGCGGGGAGGCGGGCACCCGCACGACCGACGCGACCCGGCGGGCGGGCTGGTCCTGGCCGTCGACACCGGCCAGCGCGAACCCGTTGCCGTCGGTCCCCGGCGGCAGGTCGCCGGCGACGAGCGCGCTGAGGTCGTCGGGGAGCCAGGCCTGCGGGAGCGCGACGGTCTGCGACCCCGCCCCGCGGACCACGACGGTGAGGTCGTCACCGCGGCCGGCCGCCCGGACCTCGCCGTCGCCGTCCGCCACGTCGACCCACTGGTCGGCCGGACCGAGCGGGTACTGCCCGGCGTCGGTGCGCAGCGGGGAGAAGGTGGCCGCCCCGTCGATGCTCGCGCCCGGCAGGCTGGTGAACGTGATCCGGGTGACGTAGCACCCGTCGCGGCAGCTGAGGTCGCTGGTGAATCGCGCGCGGTCAGCGCCCGGAGCCAGGTCGCCCAGGGTCGCGTGCAGCACCTCACCGGCGTCGGTGACCAGGTCGAGGCCCACCTCCACCGGCTGCCGGTCGCCCCCGACGCCGACCGACCGCAGCGTGCTGGGGTCGACGTCGACCGCGAGCCGGGTCCCCACGACCGTGACCGGCGACGTGTCCGGCGTCGCGAGGCGTTGCCACGCGGCGTTCGGCGGCGCACCGCCGGGGAAGAGCGCGATGCGGGCGAACTCGCCGGGGACCACGGCGAGCGTCTCCCGGGCGCTGTTGCTCGGAGGCACCACCCGCAGCACCGGCGTCGCCAGGCGCCCGCCCGCGTCGACCTCCGCGAGCGCGGCCCGGACGGACGCCAGGTCGGTGCCACGGACGCTCGCGACCATCGCGGCGCCCGCCTCCTGCTCGGCCGCCGAGGCCCGGTTGCGCTCCCCGACGAGCAGGGCGTCGGCGGAGAACACCGCGAGTGCCGTCGCCAGGGTCACGACGGCCACCACCCGCCGGGTCGCCGGGCTGCGCGCGGCGTCGAGCACGCTGACCCCCGCCCGGACCCGGCCGCGACGCAGCAGCCGCCCGCCGGCGACCGCCGCGGTCGGGCTGGTCAGGTGGGCGAGCACCACGCCGACCACCACCGCGAGCAGCCCCGGCGCCGCCAGTGCCGCCGGTCCGTCCAGCCCCCCGGTCGCGAAGACGACCACGACGGAGCCACAGCCGGCGACCAGGAGCGCCTCGGCCACGCCCAGCGTCCAGCCGGCGCGCCGGGGTGGGACCCGGCGCAGCAACGTCGCGACCGGCTCGCGGGCGACCCGGGTGACGGCGAGGACCGTGACGACCGTCAGCAGCGCGACCGAGAGCAGCACGGCGCCCAGGACGGGCACCCGCAGCTCGAACGGCGCGTCCCCCGGCAGCACGGCGGTCCGGGCGACCCAGGAGCCGACGACCGCGAGCAGCACGCCCGGGACGACGCCCACCCAGACGACCGGCAGCAGCTCGCCGAGGAGGAGCCCGCGGGCTCCCCGGCGACCGCGTCCGCGCAGCCGCGCGAGCGCCACCTCGGGGCGCCGCTGCTCGGTCACGGCGAGGAGCACCAGCCAGAGCACCACGACCGTCAGCAGACCGAGCTGGGCCATCAGCAGGGGGACGGTCACCCGCGACTGCGCCCGCTGGTCGCGGACCTGGTCGGCCAGTGCCGGCAGGCCCGAGTGCACGCTGATGGTGGCACCCTGCTCGGTCAGGCGGTTCTCGTCGGCGAGGGTTCGCACGGCCGAGCCCAGGCGCAGCAGCTCGTCGACGCCGACGGCGTCGGGGTCGACCGCGAGGTCGACGGTCGACGACGCGCCCGGCAGTGTCAGGCCGGAGTCGAAGGTCTCCCGGCCGGTCAGCCAGACGTCGTGCTGGACCTGCGTGGGCGGGGTGGGGCTGACCAGCCCGGAGCGACCCGTGAGGATCTGGCCCATCCAGTAGTCGTCGGGCCGCTGGCGGTAGACCCCACTCACGGTCAAGCGGGTCGACCGGCCGTGGACGTGCACGTCGCCGGCGCCCACCGCCGCGATGCGGAACGACGCACCGGGCCGCAGCCCGAAGTTGTCGACGTCCGCCTCGCTGACCGCGACCTCGCCGGCCGCGTCCGGACAGCTCCCGGCGACGATGGTGAGGTGGTCGCAGACGTCGCTGCGCCAGCGCAGCTCACCGATCGGGTCGTGGGAGGCGCCCGGCAGCCGGGTGGCGGTGGCGGCGTAGCCGAGCACCGGCGTGCCGAACGACGACCGCACCCCCGCGGGCACCTTTGTCACCACCGTCTCCGGCGGCGGGGGCGGTTGCGTGCTGGACCGCCCGAACCCGACCGCGTCGGCGTACACCGCCGAGAGCTGGAGCCCGTCGGTGACGGGCGGCGCCTGCTCCAGGGTCAGGTCGACCAGCGACTGCTGCATGGCCCGGTCGTAGAGCGGGGCGAACACCGCGCACGCCGTGACCAGCGCCGCCAGCGTCGCGACGACCGCGGCCTGGAACGGCCGGTACCTCCACCTCACCGAGACCTCCCGCGCACCCCCGTCCGGCGCGTCGCAGCACCCTACCTGCTGGTGCGGGCGCGGAGGCCGCGCATCATCCCCCGGCTCATCAGCAGGTCGGCGGGGACGACGAGCAGGTGCGTGCCGGCGGTCAACCACCCCGGTGACGTGCGCGCCCGCCAGCGGAACAGCAGCCGGGTCGAGCGGCCCCCGTCGACCGGCTCGAGCAGGAAGGTCCACGTCCAGTGCAGGCGGGCGCGGCCGCTGCTCCGCCAGCCGAGCGGCAGGTGGGTGGTGGACTCGAGCACGAGCAGGCGGCCGTCGGCGACCTCGCGGACCACGAACCCGCACTCCGTCTCGGGTGGCCCGTCCGGCACGAAGTCCCCGACGCGCAGCCGAGCGTGCCCGGGGAGCAGCCGGTCGGCACTCGGCGCATTGGCGGGGAAGAGGAGCACGTCGACCCAGCGTGGCGTGTACCAGCCGCCACGGTGCCAGCCGACCTGGGCCAGCCACGGCCACACCTCGTCGGGCGGGGCCGGCAGCGAGGTCGCGTGGGTCGCGACGGTCTGGGGCGCGATGACCACCTCGTCACCGGGCAGGACCCGGCGCCGCTCGGCCCGGGTCGCGCCGTAGCTGAGGCCGAGGTGGTGCACGACCGCGCCGGCGGCCACCACCGCGGCCGCCACCAGCGCGCGGGGTCCGGGCCTCATGGTCCGACTCTCGCCCCTCGTCGCTCCCGACCCCAGAGGCCTTGGTCCTCCCCGCGGTCGGGCCGGGAGCACATTGTCGGTGCCGGCGGGCAGGATGGTGACGAGCAGGAGGACAGCATGCGGACCGTCTCGGGACTGACCACCGACACCTTCGAGCGCCCGCGCGAGCTCGGCGACCGGGCCGACCCGACGGTCCTCTACGCGCGGACCTACCTGCTGATCCGGCTCGTGGTCGGGGGCGTGGGCGTCCTCCTGCCCGTCGCGCTGTGGCTCGTCGACGCCCTGGTCCTGCAGGGCTCGATCACTCTGCGCGGCTCGTTGAGCGCCTACTACCACTCCGGTGCGCGGGACCTGTTCGTCGGCGCGCTCTGCGTGGTCGGCTGCCTGCTGCTGACCTACCTGGCCGCCCAGCGGCGCACCTGGGACTACTGGCTGAGCACGGTCGCCGGCGTCGCGGTGCTCGGGGTCGCCTTCCTGCCGACGCAGCGGCCGCCGTTCTCCACCACGCCACCGACACCGCTGCAGCAGCGGTGGGGCGAGCACCCGGTGGCCGCCGCGCACTTCGCGTGCGCCGCCGTGTTCATCCTGAGCCTCGCCGCGCTGTGCTTCGTCTTCGCCGCCCGGGACCGCCGGTGGGGCGGCGGCCACCCGGCGCTCCACCGCGCCTGCGGGGTGGTCATCCTGGTCGCCGTCGCCTGGGCCGTGGCCGGGTTCGTCGTGGACCTCGACCTCGGGTGGCTGACCGCGCTCTACGCCGGCGAGGTGGCCTCGGTGTGGGCGTTCGGCCTGTCGTGGCTGGTCAAGGGGTCCGACCTGCTCGGCCGGCCGCTCCTCACCCGGCGAGGAAGCTGAGCCGGACCTCGCGCTCGTGGTTGTCGACGTTGAGGTCCACCAGGCAGATGCTCTGCCAGGTGCCGAGGGCCAGCCGGCCGTCCAGCACCGGCACCGTCGCGTACGGCGGCACCAGCGCCGGCATCACGTGCGAGCGCCCGTGACCGCGGCTGCCGTGGGCGTGCCGCCACCGGTCGTCGGCCGGCAGCAGGTCGCCGAGGGCGGCCAACAGGTCGTCGTCGCTGCCCGCGCCGGTCTCGATGACGGCGATCCCGGCCGTCGCGTGCGGGACGAAGAGGTGCAGCAACCCGTCGCCCCGCCCGGCGACGAAGCCGCGGCAGTCGCCGGTCAGGTCCAGCACGGTGTCGGAGCCGCCGGTGCGGTAGGTGCGCGTCTCGGAGTCCACGGCCCCGATCGTGCCACGCGCCGCGTTACCGTCCTGGCGTGGACATCCCCTCGCTCGCGTTCCGCACCGACCTCTCCCTCGCCCGGCTGGCGGGCAGTGAGGTCGAGGACCGCGGCGACCACGTCGTCGTCCGGACCCCCGACAACCCGGACTACTACTGGGGCAACTACCTGTTCCTCCCCCGTCCGCCCACGCCCGACGAGGTGGCGGACTGGGAGGAGGTCTTCACCCGCACCTTCCCGCGCTGCCGGCACCGGGCCTACGGCGTCGCGGTCGCCGACGGCGCGCGAGACGACCTGGCCGCCTTCGCCGCCGCCGGGCTGGAGACCGAGGCGGCGACCGTGATGACCGCGACCGCGGTGCACGAGCCGCCGCGACCGAACCACGAGGCGACCTACCGCCCGCTCACCGGCGACGAGGACTGGGAGCAGCAGGTCGGCCTCTGGTCGGCGGGCGAGGATGTCGCGGCGACGCCGGACTTCGTCCGCGCGAAGGTCGCGGGCGAGCGGCGGATGACCGAGTCGGGGCAGGGCGCCTGGTGGGGTGCGTTCCTCGGTGACCGGCTGCTCTCGTCGATGGGCCTCGTGGCGGCCGACCCGGGGCTGGCCCGGTTCCAGCAGGTGCAGACGCACCCGGACGCGCGCGGCCGCGGCCTGGCCGGCACGCTGGTCCACCGGGTCGCCCGCTACGGCTTCGAGGAGCTCGGCGCCCGCACGCTCGTGATGGTCGCCGACCCGGAGTACCTCGCGATCCGGATCTACCGCTCGGTCGGCTTCGAGGGGACCGAGACCCAGCTGCAGGCCCAGCGCCGACCGTCCTGACGGAGGGCCGGAAGCGGTGGGACTTCGGTCCGGGACCGCCGGGCCGCCCGGCTCTGCCGCCGCGGGCCCGACGCGACGACGATCGGGACGTGACCAGCTCACGGCTGCCCGGACCGCTCGTCGTCCTGCTCGGCGCGGTCGCCCTCGCGGTCGCGGTCCTCACACTCGCGGCCCCGGGCGTCCTGCGCGGACCGGACGCGATGGACGGGTCGGCGCAGGGCACGGCCCTGGTGATGCTGCTGGTCGGCCTGCCGGCGTACGTCGTCAGCGCGGTGTGGACCCGCGCCGGCTCCCTCTGCGCCGAGCTGGTGCTGACCGGTGTGACGGCGTACCTGCTCTACAACGCGGTGATGTTCCTCGTCGCCACGCCGCTGAACCGGCTCTTCCTGCTCTACGTCGCGATGCTGGGGCTCGCCGTGGTCACCCTCACCCACGAGGCGCTCGAGGTCTGGCAGCGCGCCGCGCGCGAGATGAGCGTCCCGCCACGGTGGGTCGCGGGATACGTGCTGGTCGTGGTCGTGCTCAACGCGCTGGCCTGGCTCGGGCGGATCGTCCCGGCGCTGGTCGGCGACGACCCGGGCTCGCTGCTGGAGGGCACCGGCGTGGCCACCAACCCCGTCTACGTCCAGGACCTGGCGTTCTGGCTGCCGGTGATGGCCTGGCTCGGGCTCGGCACCTGGCAGGGGCACCGTCCGCGCGCCGCGCTCGCCGTCGCGGGCCTGGTGATGTGGCTCGTCGAGGCGGTCGGCGTGGCCGTCGACCAGTGGTGGGCCCACGCGGCCGACCCGGCGTCCCCGGTCGCCTCGCTGGGCGGCGCGTGGCTGTTCCTCGCCGTCGCCCTGGTCGCTCTCGTCCCGACGGTCGTCTCGCTGCGCGGGGTCAGTCCTCGAGCAGTCGTTCGACCCGCTCCACCTTCGCGGTGAGCTGGCCGTCGTAGCCCGGACGGATGTCGGCCTTGAGGACCAGTCCGACCCGCGGCGACACCGCGGCGACGACGTCGACGGCCCGCTTGACCACCGCCATCACCTCGTCCCACTCCCCCTCGACGTTGGTGAACATCGAGTTGAGCTCGTGGGGCAGGCCCGACTCCCGGACCACCCGGACGGCTGCGGCCACGGCCTCGGAGACCGAGCCCGTCTCGTCGGCCGAGGTCGGGGAGATGCTGAACGCGACGATCATGCGGTCACGGTATCCGCCGCGTCGGCGCGCAGCCGGGCGAGGGCGTCGCGGGCCTGGGACTTGACCGTGCCGACCGAGATCCCGAGGACACGGGCCGTCTCGGCCTCGGTGAGGTCCTCGTAGTAGCGCAGCACCACCACCGCCCGCTGCCGCGGCGCGAGGCGGGCCAGGGCCCGCTGCAGCGCCACCCGGTCGGCGCCCGGCCCGTCGACCGGCCCGCCGACGGGGCCGTCGGGGAGGTCGTCGGTGGACACCTCGCGCCACCGACGTCGCCGCCACCGGCTGATGCTCTCGTTGACGAGCACCCTGCGGACGTAGGGCTCCGGGTCGCTCGCGATCCTGGACCAGCGGGGCACCACCTTGACCAGCGCCACCTGGACCAGGTCCTCGGCGTCCTCGCGGTGACCGGTCAGCAGGTACGCCGTGCGCAGCAGCGCGCCCCGCCGCGCGGCGACGTACTCCTCGAAGGAGTGGCGGCCACCGTCGTCATCGCGGTCACGGCCGAGCACGGCGCCTCCACACGACGAGCGCGCCTGCCGCGGCGACGATGACCCCGGCGACCAGGCCGGTGGTGAGCCGTGGATCCATCGGGGTCGGGGGCGGGGTCGCCTCGACCGACGGCGCGCCGAGCAGGTCGGTGGCGAACTGCCAGCCGCCGCCGCTCACGCCGGGCAGCAGGACCAGGCGCTGCGACCGACCGGTGGTCACCGCGACCCGGTTGAGCGCACTGTTCTCCCAGCCGTGCCTCGTGAGGGTGACGATGCTGTCCGGAGCGACCCAGGTCACCACGCCGAAGGCCCGCTGCTGCGTCGGCACCTTCCGCTGCGCACCGAACGGACCGGCATGCACCCAGTTGGGGTTCCGGTTGCCCAGGACCAGGGCGAGCCGACGACCGCTCGCGTCGAGCGCGACCGCATGCAGGTGACCGACCGTGCCTCCAGGCCGGGGGAACGAGACGACCCTCGAGGCCGACGCCTCGTGGAGGTCCACCAGCAGCTGGTCGCGATGCGGATCGGCCGAGAGGTCCTGCACCAGGATGCGCCCGTACGCGGCGGCCTCCAGGTCCGCGCCCGGCTCGACCCCGAGGACCGGCTGCGGCTCGCCGCCGGGATCCCACGCCGTCACGATGCCGTGGGACGACGAGGACTGGTCCATGAGCGAGTCGTCGTCACCCCCGCGGAACTGCCCTGCCGAGTAGACGATCGTGTCGGCGTCCGCCCAGGCGAGGAAGTCCGGTGCCAGCCCGTGCACCGTGGTGATCCAGTGCCGGGTGAGCTCCCCGGACGTGGTGTCGTAGACGCCGACGCCCGTGATCGGCCCCGAGTCGCTGTTCGGGGACCCGGTCGTCGGGCCGGTCAGCCAGTACGCGAGGTGCCGTCCGTCGGGCGAGAGCTCGACGTCGCCGACGCCGCTCTCGAGCACGGCGTCGGGCAGGTCGACGAACGCATACCGGCCGGTGGTCGCCGAAACACCTGCCACTCCCGGCTCGGTCCCGGTCCACGTCCCACGTGCCGTCGTGGTCACCGCGACCAGCCGACCCGGCCGCGACGTCGACGGCAGCCAGGGGCTCGGCGTCCAGACCCGGTCGGGCAGCCCGACCGGACCGCCGGCCGGCAGCGGCTCGGGAGCCGACCGGTGCCAGTCCACCCCGGCGACGGCGGCGATCAGCACGGCCGCGGTCGCTAGGATCGCCGCCGTCCCGACCCGACGGCGCCGTCGGAAACGGATGCCCCGGTCCCACAGGTCGGGCGCGGGCCCACCCGGCGGGGCGTCGTCGGCCAGGTCGGCCAGCCGGTCGTGGAGCGTGGTCATCGGTCCTCCCGCACAGTGCTCACACCCTCTCCCACGCCACCGGGCCCGCAGAAGGAGGGGTGCGACCTCGGCACGGCCGCGTGGTCCGGACGACACCACGCCTCGGAGCGCAGGTCCTACAGTGCGCCCATGGATGTCGCACTGGTCACCGGGACCTCGTCGGGCATGGGGATGCACGCCGCCGTCGAGCTCGCAGCGCGCGGACTGGACGTCGTGGCCACCATGAGGGACCCGCGGCGCGCGGACCGCCTGCGAGCAGCGGCCGATGATGCCGGAGTCAGTCTCGACGTGAGAGCGCTCGACGTCACCGACCCGGCGCGGGCCGAGGCGGTCGCCGGGATCGTCGCCGACCACGGCCCGATCTCGGTCCTGGTCAACAACGCCGGTCGGGGCATGGTCGGGACCGCCGAGCAGCTGTCGCTCCAGCAGGTCCAGGAGCAGCTCGACGTCAACTACCTCGGTCCCGTGGCGCTGACCAAGCTGGTCCTGCCGGCCATGCGCGAGGCCGGACGCGGACGGATCGTCACGGTCACCAGCGTCGGCGGAGCCGTCGGCCAACCGTTCGCCGACGCGTACTGCGGCGCCAAATTCGCCGTCGAGGGCTTCATGCAGTCCCTGGCCGCCGTCGCGGAGCGGTTCGGCGTCCGGGTCAGCGTGGTCGAGCCGGCCGCCGTCGCCAGCGAGTTCGTCGCCAACGTCGACCGCCCCGCCGTCGAGGGCCCGTACGCCGAGCTGCTGCAGGCCTACGTCGACCGGACCGCGGGTGCGTTCGCGAACGCGCAGAGCGCCGCCGACGCCGGTCGGGCCATCGCCGATGCCGTGACCTCCGAGGAGCACCGGTTCCGCTGGCAGACGTCCGAGGCCGCGGTCGGGTTCGTCGGGGTGTCGCTCGCCGACCTCGACGGTGGTCGGGTGCAGGCGTTCACCCGTCCGTGGATCGGTTGATCGACCGTCGCGACGTGGACAGCGGCTCGCCGACGTACGCACGCGACACCAGGCCTACGAGCCGCTCGACGGCGTCCTCGGCCGGGGAGAACGGGCCGGGGGCGAAGTGGGGTGACGCCAGACCCCGCTGCACGGACTCGCACGCCGCCCAGTCCTGACGGTTGGTGAGGTCCCAGAACTCCACTGCGTACGTCGGGTCCGGGACGCTGCCGTCCTGGCCGGGGAGGAGGAGCCAGGAGCACTCGACCCAGGTGCGGCCCGGGCCGAGAGGGACCAGGCGGTGGGTCATCACGTAGTCGGGGTGGGCCGAGACGAGCAGGTTCGGCAGCAGGTGGACGTACTCCACGGTGGTCGGCGGGACCCCGGGGATCGGGTGACCGCCGGACTCCCCCGTCAGCGACATCGTCGCCACGCCGTCGCGCAGGTCCATCGTGCCGCCGACCCAGGCGCCGGCGAGGTCGTAGTTGTGCCCCGACGTCGGCGGGGTGACCTGGCAAAGCTCGGGGTGGATCAGCGGGCAGTGGTAGCACTCGTGGTAGTTCTCGGCGACGATCTTCCAGTTCGCGGCGACCTCGTAGGAGTGCCGGGCGGCGAGGCGCAGGTCCGCCGGGCGGTAGGGGTCGATGACCCGGCCGAGGTCCCCCAGCCAGTCCTCGAACGAGACGACGTCGGCGCGGCCGAGCGGGTGCAGCGCGTGCCCGAAGACCCAGCCGGCCCAGACCGCGACCGGCAGCGGCACCAACGAGTACGACGCCCGGTCGAAGCCGGGCACGCCGCGGTAGCCGGGTGCGGCCACGACGTCGCCCGCGAGGTCGTAGGACCAGGCGTGGTAGGGGCAGGTGACCGAGCGGCGCGACGTGGCGTCGTCGGCGGGCAGCAGCTCGTGGCCGCGGTGGCGGCAGGTGTTCGCGAACATCCGCACCTGCCCGTCCTGCCGGGTGAGCAGCGCGGCGACGTCGCCCACCATCACCGCGCGCTGGGTCGCGGGCCGGCCGTCGAGGTCGTCGGGCAACAGCTCGTCGAGCCGGCCCAGGCAGGTCCAGCCACCCGCGAAGAGGTGCCGCCGCTCCCACGCGAGCACCTCCTCGGAGGTGTAGGCCACCGCGGGCAGCATCGCCGGCACCGAGCCGCCGCGCGCTCGCACCTCGTCCTGCAGCCGTTGCACGTCGCCCATGCGCGCCTCCTGACTCGTCAGTCTGCCCGCGCACCCGCGGGTTGCCCGGGAATTGCGCGAGCCGGCGCAGCCGTCGGGTGACAGCTGCGCCGGCTCGGTGGTGGATCAGGCGCGCCGCAGGTTGCGCAGGACGTACTGCATGATCCCGCCGTTGCGGTAGTAGTTCGCCTCGCCGGGGGTGTCGATGCGGACGACGGCGTCGAACTCCACGTCGCCAGCCTTCACCTTCACCGTCTTCGTCGTGCGGCCCTCGTTGAGCTCGGTGATGCCGGTGATGGAGAACTCCTCCTCACCGGTGATGCCGAGGGACTCCGCGCTCTCGCCCGCGGGGAACTGCAGCGGGATGACGCCCATGCCGATCAGGTTGGACCGGTGGATCCGCTCGTAGGACTCGGCGATGACCGCCTTGACGCCCAGCAGCGAGGTGCCCTTGGCCGCCCAGTCGCGCGACGAGCCGGAGCCGTACTCCTTGCCGGCGAGCACGACCAGCGGCGTGCCGGCGGCCAGGTAGTTCTCCGACGCCTCGAACACCGTGGTGACCTCGCCGCCGTTGGTGAAGTCGCGAGTGAAGCCGCCCTCGGTCCCCGGCGCGAGCTGGTTGCGCAGCCGGATGTTGGCGAACGTGCCCCGGATCATCACCTCGTGGTTGCCGCGGCGCGAGCCGTAGGAGTTGAAGTCGCGCTGCTCGACGCCGTGCTCGGCGAGGTAGCGGCCCGCGGGCGAGTCCTTCTTGATCGCGCCGGCCGGGCTGATGTGGTCGGTCGTGACCGAGTCGCCGAGCTTGAGCAGCACCCGGGCGCCCTCGATGTCGGCCACCGGGGTCGGCTCGTCGGGCATGCCCTCGAAGTACGGAGGCTTGCGCACGTACGTCGACTCCTGGTCCCACTCGAAGGTCTTGCCCACGGGGGTCGGGAGCGACTGCCACTGCTCGTCGCCGGCGAAGACGTCCTGGTAGCTCTCGCCGAACATGTCGGAGGTGATCGCCTGGCGGATCGTCTCCTCCACCTCGGACGGCGACGGCCAGATGTCCCTCATGAAGACGTCGTTGCCGTCGGCGTCCTGGCCCAGCGGGTCGTTGAACAGGTCGAGGTCCATCGAGCCGGCCAGCGCGTACGCGACGACCAGCGGCGGGGACGCGAGGTAGTTCATCTTCACGTCGGGGTTGATCCGGCCCTCGAAGTTGCGGTTGCCCGACAGCACCGAGACCACCGCGAGGTCCTTCTCGTTGACCGCGGCCGAGACCTCCGGGATGAGCGGGCCGGAGTTGCCGATGCAGGTGGTGCAGCCGTAGCCGACCAGGTTGAAGCCGAGCTTGTCGAGGTACGCCGTCAGGCCGGCCTTCTCGTAGTAGTCCGAGACCACCTTGGAGCCGGGCGCGAGCGTCGTCTTGACCCACGGCTTGCGCTGCAGGCCCTTCTCGACGGCCTTCTTCGCCAGCAGGCCGGCGCCGATCATGACCGACGGGTTGGAGGTGTTGGTGCAGGAGGTGATGGCGGCGATCGTCACCGCGCCGTGGTCGAGGGTGAACCTTGTGCCGTCCTCGAGCGTGACCTCGACCGGGTCGCTCGGGCGGCCGCCGTCGGTCGCCGCGGCGCTGAAGTGCACCGGGGCGGCCTCGCCGTGGCCGTTGGCCGGCGGGTCCGAGGCCGGGAAGGACTCGGCGACGGCCTCGTCGTACCCGTTCTCGTCGCCTCCCTCGACGTAGTCGGCGAGGGCGGCGCGGAAGCCGGCCTTGGCTTCGGCCAGCTCGACGCGGTCCTGGGGACGCTTCGGCCCGGCGATCGACGGGACGACGGTGGCGAGGTCGAGCTCGAGCTTCTCGCTGTAGCGCGGCTCGGCGTCCGTGTCGTGCCACAGGCCCTGCGCCTTGGCGTAGGCCTCCACGAGCGCCAGCTGCTCGGCCGGACGGCCGGTGAGCTCGAGGTACTTCACCGTCTCCTCGTCGATCGGGAAGACCGCGATGGTCGAGCCGAACTCGGGGCTCATGTTGCCGATCGTGGCCCGGTTGGCCAGCGGCAGCGCGGAGACGCCGGGGCCGTAGAACTCCACGAACTTCCCGACCACGCCGTGCTGGCGCAGCATCTCGGTGATGGTCAGCACCAGGTCGGTGGCGGTCGAGCCCTCGGGCAGGTCGCCCGAGAGCTTGAAGCCCACCACGCGCGGGATCAGCATGGAGACCGGCTGGCCGAGCATGGCCGCCTCGGCCTCGATGCCGCCGACGCCCCAGCCGACCACGCCGATGCCGTTGACCATCGTGGTGTGGGAGTCGGTGCCGACACAGGTGTCGGGGTAGGCCAGCGTCTCTCCGTCCACTTCGCGGGTGAAGACGGTGCGGGCCAGGTGCTCGATGTTGACCTGGTGGACGATGCCGGTGCCGGGCGGGACGACCTTGAAGTCGTCGAACGCGCCCTGGCCCCAGCGCAGGAACTGGTAGCGCTCGCGGTTGCGCTCGTACTCGATCTCGACGTTGCGCTCGAACGCCTCCGGGGTGCCGAAGACGTCGGCGATGACGGAGTGGTCGATGACCATCTCGGCCGGGGCGAGCGGGTTGATCTTCGACGGGTCACCGCCGAGGTCGGCCATCGCCTCGCGCATGGTCGCGAGGTCGACGACGCACGGGACGCCGGTGAAGTCCTGCATGATCACGCGCGCCGGCGTGAACTGGATCTCCTTGTCGGGCTCGGCGGTCTCGTCCCACCCCGCCAGTGCCTTGATGTCGTCGGCGGTGATGTCGGCGCCGTCCTCGGTGCGCAGGAGGTTCTCCAGCAGCACCTTGAGGCTGAACGGCAGCGACGCGACGTCGAGGCCCTCTCCCTGCACCGCGTCGAGGCGGAAGATCTGGTAGGTCGTCCCGTCCACGTCCAATGTGCTCTTGGCACCGAAGCTGTCCTGACTGGCCACAGCCGTCATCTCCTGAGTCGTCGTCCCGGTCGTGATCGTGCCCATCCTGCCGCCGCGCCGCGGTCCGAGGAAGGACGGGGTGCCTACCCCATGCGTACCCGGCAGGCCCGATCCGATATCTCTTGACATCAAGATACATGATGCCGAGACGAGTTTCAGCCCTGGGCGACCTCCGCGACGTGCTGCCACCGCTCCCAGGTGGCCAACCGCGCCTCGTAGTCGGCCCGCGCGATCCCGAGAGGCGCCGTGCCGAAGAACACCCGCAGCGGGGGCTCCTCGGCGTCGACGACCTCCAGCACGGCGGCCGCCGAGGCGGTCGGGTCACCGGGGCTGGCCACCCGGGCCCGGCGCTGCTCGGCCGCCTTCTCGCGGAACGCGTCGTACGCCGGCAGCGGCGTCGCGTGCTTCGCCGAGGCGCCTCCCCAGTCGGTGTCGAACCCGCCCGGCTCGATGATGGTGACCTTGATCCCGAAGTCCGCGACCTCCTGCGCCAGCGCCTGCGAGAACCCCTCGAGCGCCCACTTGGAGGCGTTGTAGATGCCGATGTTGGGGAAGGCCGAGATGCCCCCGATCGAGGAGACCTGGAGCAGGTGCCCGCTCCCCTGCTCGCGCAGCAAGGGCAGGGCCGCCTGGGTGACCCACAGGGCACCGAAGACGTTGGTCTCCAGCTGGGCGCGCGCCTCCTCCTCGCTGATCTCCTCGATGAGGCCGAACTGGCCGTAGCCGGCGTTGTTGACCACGACGTCGAGACGCCCGAAGTGGTCGTGCGCCTGCTGGACGGCCGCGAAGTCCGCCGCGCGGTCGGTCACGTCGAGCCGCAGCGGCAGCAGCGCGTCACCATGCCGCTGCACGAGGTCGTCCAGCGTGCCGGTGTCGCGCGCGGTGGCGGCCACCCGGTCCCCGCGCTCGAGGGCCGCGACCGTCCACTCGCGCCCGAAGCCGCGCGACGCGCCGGTGATGAACCAGGTCTTGGGATCCATGCGTCCGAACCTAGCCACGGCTCCCAACGTCACCGCGTCAGCAGCGCGACGCACTCCACGTGGTGGGTCATGGGGAACAGGTCGAAGCCGCGCAGGCCGACCAGGCGGTAGCCGAACTTCTGGAACGTGGCGACGTCCCGGGCCAGGGCGGCGGGGTCGCAGGCGACGTAGGCCACCGCTCGCGGCGACCGCTCGACCACCTGCTCGACGACCAGCGCCCGGGCGCCCTCGCGCGGCGGGTCGAGGACGACCAGGTCCACCTGCGCGAACGCCGACGGCAGCGGCGAGGCGAGCACCCGGTCGACCGGGCCCTGCTCGACGACCACCCCGGGCAGCCCGGCGAGGTTGGTGCGCGCGTGGCGCGACGCGGTGCGATCGCCCTCCACGGAGAGGACCCGGCCGGTTGGCCCCACGGCGTCGGCGAGGAAGCGGGCGAACAGCCCGACCCCGGAGTAGAGGTCGAGCACGACCTCCCCCCGCTTCGGCGCGAGCAGGTCCAGCACCGCCTCGACCAGCGCCCGGGGTGCCCCGGGGTGGACCTGCCAGAACCCGTCGGCCTCGACCGCGAAGAGGTGGTCGCCGTACCGCGGCGAGACCACCCGCTCCCCCACGACCGTCGAGAGCGCGGCGGTGTGCCGGTCCAGGGAGGTGCCGGCCCGGGTGACCGAGCGGGCGTCCGTGCGGGTGATCAGGCAGTCGTCGACGGGCACCACCTCGCGCGAGCGGTGCTTGCGCAGTCCGCGCCTGCCGCCGGGGCCGAGGGCCCACTGGATCCGGGTGCGCCAGCGCAGCCCGTCCTCGTCACCGGGCACCGGCTGCACCTCGACGTGCACGTCGGTCGCCGCGAGCCGGGCCAGCTGCTCGCGCACGACGGCGGCCTTGAGCTCGCGCTGCCGCGGCAGCGCCACGTGCTGGAAGTCGCACCCGCCGCACGCGCCCGGCCCGGCGTACGGACAGGGCGGCGCCACCCGGTCTGCCGACGCCTCGAGGACCTCGACGGCGTCACCGCGCCAGAACCGGTCGCCGTCGGTGCCCTCGGTGATCTCCACGACCACCCGCTCGCCCGGGATCGCGTGCCGCACGAACACCACCCGGGAGCGCTCGAGCGGGCCGACCGCAGCGTCCTCGAGCCGCACGACGCAGTGCCCGCCGTGCGCGACCGGCCCGACGACGGCCTCGAACCGCTCACCGACGTGGGAGCCGCCCCGCGGCTTGCGACGCCGCGGGCCGCGAGGGCCGGGCTTGCGGGGGCGGTCCCTGCTCATCTCGGGGAGCTCATGGCTGGATCTGCCGGTCCGAGTCCCCGCGCGTGGGCCCGCCGCCGATCCGGTACTCCGTCGGGCGGGTCCAGGTGCCGAGCCGCTCCTCGCGCTCACGGACCAGCTCGGAGGACCGCAGCTGGTAGGGCACAGACGTGACCATCACGCCGGGGGCGAACAGCAGCCGGCCCTTGAGGCGCAGCGCCGTCTGGTTGTGGAGCAGCTGCTCCCACCAGCGCCCGACGACGTACTCGGGGATGTAGACGGCAACGACGCCACGCGGGTTGGCCTTCTTGATCTCCATCGCGTAGTCCACGATCGGGCGGACCAGCTCGCGGTACGGCGAGTGCAGCACCTTGAGCGGGACGTCGAGGTGCCGCTCCTCCCACTCGGTCATCAGGCGCTGGGTCGCCTCCGGGTCGGTGGAGACGTAGACGCCCTCGAGCACGTTGGGCCGCGTCGCCTTGGCGAAGGCCAGGGCGCGCAGCGTCGGCTTGTGCAGCCGCGACACCAGCACGATCGCGTGCACGCGGGTCGGCATGACCTTGTCCTCCTCGTCCGCGGCCAGCTCGAGGTTGACGTTCTCGTAGTGGCGGTGGATCGCCCGCATGATCACGAAGAAGACCACCATCGCCAGGATCGTGATCCAGGCACCGGCGAGGAACTTGGTGAGCAGCACGATCACCAGGACGACGGCGGTGAAGGTGAGCCCGATGGCGTTGATCACCCGGGAGCGAACCATCCGGCGACGTTCGGCAGGGTCGGTCTCGGTGCGCAGGTGGCGGGTCCAGTGCCGGATCATGCCGAGCTGGCTGAGGTTGAAGGACACGAAGACGCCGACGATGTAGAGCTGGATCAGGCGCGTCGTCTCGGCGTTGAAGGCCTGGATCAGCACGATCGCCATGACGGCCAGGAAGACGATGCCGTTGCTGTAGGCCAGCCGGTCGCCGCGCGAGCCGAGCGCCCGCGGCGCGTAGCCGTCGCGAGCGAGGATCGACCCGAGCACCGGGAAGCCGTTGAACGCCGTGTTCGCGGCGAGCACCAGGATGATCCCGGTGACCGTCACGACGAAGTAGAACCCGGCCGGGTAGTCGTGGAAGATCGCGCGCGCCATCTGCGCGATGACCGCGTGCTGGTCGTAGTCCGCGGGCACGGGCTCGCCGTCGATGGTGAGGCGGTCCAGGTCGTTGGGGTCGACGTACTTCAGTCCCATCTGGTCGGCGAGGTTGATGATGCTCAGCATCATCGTGATCGCGATCGCGCCCAGCAGCAGCAGGGTGGTCGCGGCGTTGTCGCTCTTGGGCTTGCGGAAGGCCGGCACCCCGTTCGAGATCGCCTCGACACCGGTGAGCGCGGCACAGCCCGACGAGAACGCGCGGGCCAGCAGGAACATCAGCGCGAACGTCGTCATCGCGTCGCCGTAGCCGGGTGCCGCCTCGATGTCGAAGGCGGCGCTCTCCACCTGCGGCAGGGTCCCCGCGGCCAGCTCGAAGAGCCCGATCACGCACATGCCGAGGATCGCGACCATGAACGCGTAGGTGGGGATGGCGAAGAACGTGCCGGACTCCCGGATGCCGCGCAGGTTGATCGCCATGAGCACCAGCACCATCAGCGTCGCGAGGTTGGCCTCGTGGCCGCTGAACGCGCCGACCGCCGAGGCGGCGTACTGGGCTCCCGAGGAGATCGACACCGCCACGGTCAGGACGTAGTCGACCAGGAGAGCGCTGGCGACCGTCGTGCCGGCGGTGGCCCCCAGGTTGACGGTCGCGACCTCGTAGTCGCCGCCGCCACTGGGGTAGGCGTGCACCGTCTGCCGGTACGACGCGACGACCGCCGCCATCACCAGCGCGACGGCGATGCCGATCTTCCAGGACCAGACGTACGCCGACGCGCCGGCCAGCGACAGCATGATGAAGACCTCGTCCGGGGCGTAGGCCACCGAGGAGAGCGCGTCGCTGGCGAAGACGGGCAGCGCGATCCGCTTGGGAAGCAGCGTCTCCCCCAGCTGGGAGCTGCGCAGCTTGCGTCCCAGCAGGATCCGCTTCGAGACATCGCCGACACCCACGACGAGCAAGGCTAGACCCAGGCGGCGGTCCCGTGAGCATCCGTGCCGAGGCACGGGCCGGGCTGCTGTAGCGTTCGGACGTGCACGTCGTGATCATGGGCTGCGGACGGGTCGGCTCCACGCTGGCGCGCAGCCTCGAGGACCGCAACCACACGGTGTCGATCATCGACGCCAACCCCGACGCGTTCCGCCGTCTCGGGCCCGGCTTCAACGGCGACAAGGTCACCGGCCAGGGCTTCGACCAGGAGGTCCTCGAGAAGGCCGGGGTGCGCCGCGCCGACGCGTTCGCCGCGGTGTCGAGCGGCGACAACTCCAACATCATCGCCGCGCGGGTGGCCCGGGAGAGCTTCGGGATCCAGCAGGTCGTGGCCCGCATCTACGACCCGGGCCGGGCCGAGGTCTACCAGCGCCTGGGCATCACCACCGTGGCCACCGTGAAGTGGACCGCCGACCAGGTGCTCCGCCGCCTGCTCCCGGCCGGTGCCGAGCCGGACTTCCGCGACCCGTCGGGCACCATCCGGGTCGACCACCTCGCCGCTCCCCCGGCGTGGATCGGCCACCGCACGGTCGCCCTCCAGGAGCAGGCCGGCGTGCGGATCGCCTGGATCGACCGGCTCGGCGAGGGCATGCTCCCCTCCCGCGAGAGCGTCATCCAGGAGGGCGACGTCCTGCACGTCGTGATGCGCGAGGAGGGCGCGGGACGCGCCTACGAGGTCATCGACGCCGGACCGGAAGAGAGCTGAGGGCACACCATGCGGGTCGCGATCGCCGGCGCCGGCGCCGTGGGGCGCTCCATCGCCCGGGAGCTGATCGAGAACGGGCACGACGTGCTGCTCATCGACCGCAGCCCCACCGCGATCCGGCCCGAGCGCGTGCCGGACGCCGAGTGGCTGCTGGCCGACTCGTGCGAGCTGTCGTCGCTGGAGGAGGCCCGGCTCGACGAGTGTGACGTCGTCATCGCGGCGACCGGTGACGACAAGGTCAACCTGGTCACGTCGCTGCTGGCGAAGACCGAGTTCGGGGTGCCGCGCACCGTCGGTCGGGTCAACCACCCCAACAACGAGTGGCTGTTCACCGAGGCGTGGGGCGTCGACGTCAACGTCTCGACCCCGCGGATCATGTCAGCGCTGGTGGAGGAGGCCGTCGCCGTGGGCGACCTGGTCCGGCTCTTCACCTTCCGCCAGGGCCACGCCAACCTGGTCGAGATGACCCTGCCCGCGGACTCGCCGTACGTCGGCAAGCCGGCCGGGCTCATCCCGTTCCCCGAGAACTGCGCCCTGGTCACCATCCTGCGCGACGGCCAGGTCTACGTCCCCGACGCCGAGCAGCCCGTCGAGGCCGGTGACGAGCTGCTGTTCGTCGTCCCGGCCGACGTGGAGCAGGACCTCGAGCGGATGCTCGCCCCCTCCGCCCACAGCTGACGGCACGACGGGGCACGACGAGGGGTCAGGCCGGCTCCGCCGCCGGCTGGACCGGGGTCTTGTTGCGGGTGAGCACCCAGGCCATCGCGGCCAGGGCGGCGAGCTGCAGCGGCCAGCCCATTGCGATCTTGAGGATGCCGAGCAGCGCGACCGCCCGGTCGGGGTCCATCGCGCCCGACCGGCCGGCGAACCAGATCGGCGCCTGGGCGAGCACGCGCAGCAGGCACGGCACGGCGAGCAGCCAGGTCAGGCGGGAGCACAGCCGCACCACCTGGCGGTCCCGGTGCCAGGCGGTCGGGTCGCCGGTCACGCTGCCGACCATGAAGCCGACCAGCGGCCAGCCCACCAGGCAGGTGAGCGAGAGCACGAGGGTGTAGCCGGCGTTGTAGATGATGCCGGGCAGGAAGTACGCCAGGGCCTGGTCGTCCGCGCTGCCGCCCTGCCGGGCTGAGATCGTCACGAACAGCCAGCCGATGCCGATGCCGAACAGCGCGTTGAGGCAGAACTGCACGGTCGACCGCTGGGCCAGGCGCACACCCAGCATCACCACCGCGATCGTCACGCTGGCGACCAGCGCGTACCGCAGCTCCTTGGTGGTCAGCCAGACGATGGTGAAGACCAGGGTCGGCACGGCCGCCTCGACCATGCCGCGCCGGCCGCCCAGCGCCCGGCTGATCTGCGCGCGGACCACGGCCTCGACGGTGTCGACGGTCGCGGCCGGGTGCTCGCTGCCCATCTCCTCGGACCCCGTGCCCTCCGCAGCGGTCATGGCAGCAGCTCGTAGCGCGGGTTGTAGAGGATGCGCTGGCCGTCGTGGCGGCCGATCCGGCCCTGCACCTCCAGCGAGCGGCCCGGGTTGACCCCCGCGATCGTGCGCCGGCCCAGCCAGATGACGGTGAGCGTCCCGGTGCCGTCGTACAGCTCGGCCTCCAGGGCCGGGACGCCGCCTCGGGGCCGCAGGGTCACCGAGCGCAGCGTGCCGCGCAGCCGCACCGGCCGGCGGTCGGGGGCGTCGGCGATCCGGTCGTGGTCCTCGTCCGGGGCGTAGGCGCGCTGCATGTCGCGGGCGTGCTGCTCCCGACTGCTCGCCCACCGGCTGATGCTGCGGCGCAGCCGGCTCTTCTCGGCCACGTCACCCGGCCGAGGGGTCCGGCCGCTCGACGAGCTGTCCGTCGCGCGGGAGGCTGAGGGCGAGCTCGGCGCCGGCGGGCATCGGGTGGCTGCCGCGGCGCACGACGACCTGCTCGACCAGGTCCTCCCAGGCGCCGGCCTGGTCGACCTCGACCGCCGGACGTCCGAGCAGCGTCGCGCGGAGCATCCAGCGCGGCCCGTTGACCCCGATGATCCGCGACGGCTGGGTGCCCGTGCGCCCGTCGGGCATCCGCACGGTCAGCTGGCAGACGAGCTCGGTGCCGAACCGCCCCTCGCGCTCGTCCGCGGTGCCGCCACGCTGCGCGAAGTCCGCCGCGATGCGCGGGCGCACCTCGGCCCAGAGGTCGCCACCGCGCGGCGCGGCGAACGCACGCAGCTCGACCGCGCCCTCCTCCCCCGCGATCAGGACGGCCTGGACGGCCTCGGTCTGCTCGTCCACCTGCAGCTGCACCTCGGTGCCCTCGGCGGGCGGGACGAGCAGGGACCCCAGGTCCACGCGTGCCACCGGGTCGTCCTCGGGGAGGTCGTCGACGTCCCAGGGCCCGGTCGTCGGGCCGGCCACGGCGGGGGTCTCCTCGACGTCGTCCTGCTCGACCTCGGGGTCGGCAGGCGCCGCGGACGCCTCGGCGGACTTGCGACGGAACTTCACGGCTGCTGCTCCTCGGTGGGGACGGACGGGCGGCCGAAGCCTCCGGTAGAACCGTAGCCCCCGGCCCCTCGGACCGACGCGGGCAGTTCCCCCACCTCGGTGAACAGCGCGTGCTCGACCCGCTGGACGACGAGCTGGGCGACCCGGTCACCGCGGCGCAGCTCGATCGCCTCGCGCGGGTCGTGGTTGACCAGCGCCACCTTGATCTCGCCGCGGTAGCCGGCGTCCACGGTGCCCGGGGTGTTGACGATCGAGAGCCCGTGCCGCGCGGCCAGGCCGGAGCGGGGGTGGACGAACGCCGCGAACCCCTCGGGCAGGGCGATCGCGACCCCGGTCGGGACGAGCGCGCGCTCCCCCGGGGCCAGCGTCACGTCGACGGTCGTCACGAGGTCGGCGCCGGCGTCGCCGGGATGGGCGTACGACGGCAGCGGCAGGTCGGGGTCGAGGCGGGTCACGAGCACCTCGACGTCCCTCCCGGGGGCGGGGCGGTCAGCGGGCGGGGGCTGGGGGTCCGGCACGGGCCCGGACACTACCCGCCCCACGACGGGTGACAAGATGCCGCCCGTGACCGTTGCCCCCGCCTACGAGGAGCGCCTCGGCGTCCCGCTGCGGTGGTGGGTGCAGAGCACCATGCTGGTCGCGGTCCTGTGGCTGTCGGTCGCCGTCGCGACACCGGCCGCGGTCGCCTGGGTGGTCTGCGCGATCGGGCTCGCGGTCATGGTGTTCTCGCTGCTGCTGATCGGCTCGCCGCGGGTCGTCGTCGCCGACCGGACCTTCCGCGCGGGACGGGCGCACATCGGTGCCGAGCACCTGGGCAGCGCCGTGGCCCTGGACGCCGAGGAGACGCGCCGGGTGGCCGGGGTGGACGCGGACGCCCGCGCCTACCTGCTGCTGCGGCCCTACCTCAAGCGTGCGGTCAAGGTCGAGATCACCGACCCGGCCGACCCGGCGCCGTACTGGCTGGTGAGCACCCGGCGGCCCGACGAGCTGGCCCAGGCCCTGACCGCCCTGACCCGCACCCCCTGAGTCCCACCCCCTGAGCCTGGGTACTGTTCGGCCATGGCCAAGGATTCGTCCAAGTTCTGGACCGTCTTCTCCCTCGTCTCCGCTCTCGGGGCGGCCGCCCTGGCGAAGCAGTCGCTCGACAAGCTGTGGAAGGTCATCACCGGCAAGCAGCCGCCCGAGAACCCCGCGGACCCCGACGTGGACATCTGGGAGGCGGTCAGCTGGGCGATCGCCAGCGGTGTCGCGGTCGGGATCGCCCGGATGCTCGCGCAGCGCAAGGCGGCCGCCTACTACGCGCGCACCACGGGCCACCTCCCGCCCGAGCTCCAGCGCGACGGCCAGGAGGCCTGAGCCCGGACACCAGACGCCCCCACCCCGTGGGGGCTGCGGCCTTCTGGTGCGTCTCGTGCCGCGCCGTCAGGCGGCGCAGTCGCGGCAGATCATCTTCTTCGGGTCCGCCAGCTGGCTGCGGTGGTGGACCAGGAAGCAGCTCATGCAGGTGAACTCGTCCTCCTGCGTCGGCTTCACCTCGACGGCGAGCTCCTCGTGCGAGAGATCGGCGCCGGGCAGCTCGAAGGACTCGGCGGCCTCCGCCTCGTCCTCGTCGACCTTGCCGGAGTTCTTGTCGTGGCGACGCGCCTTGAGCTCCTCGATGCTCTCCTCGGACTGCTCGTCCTCGTTCTTGCGCGGTGCGTCGTAGTCAGTCGCCATCCGTCACTCCACTCCCGTACTTCTCATGCGCCTGCGTCGGCGCCAGATTGTGCACCATCGGACTGATCGACTGCACGCCGGTCCCCTGTGGCGGATCAGGAACGCCCGCCACCAGCCCACTATTCCCCCGCTGGAGCGGTGAAACCCGCCCGTTCCAGCGCCGCCGCGAGGTCGTCGAAGCCGTGTGGCGGAGCACACACCACCAGGTCCGTCCCGCCGATGCCGTCGAGCACCTCCAGGCGGGCGCCGGCCACCTGCGCGACGAGCCCCCCGGCCGCGTGGTCCCACGCGTTGACGCCCTCCTCGAAGTACCCGTCGACCACGCCCTCGGCCACCTGGCACAGGTCCAGCGCGCACGACCCGAGGCGCCGCACGTCGCGGACCTCGGTGATCAGGCGCGCGAGCGCCTCGGCCTGCAGCCGCCGGATCCGCGCGTCGTAGTTGAAGCCGGTGGACACCAGCCTCAGGTGCAGCGGGGCCGGGCCGCGGACCGCGAGCGGCACGCCGTCGCGGGTGGCGACCGCCGGTCCGCGGTCGTCGGCCAGGTGGGCGACGTACTCGGCTCCCGACGCGACGTTGAGGACGACGCCCGCGACCACGACGCCGTCGCGCTCCGCGGCGATCGAGACGGCGTACTGCGGCAGCCCGTAGAGGAAGTTGACGGTGCCGTCGATCGGGTCGACGACCCACCGGACGCCCGACCGGCCGGCCCGGTCGGCACCCTCCTCGCCGAGGACGCCGTCGTCGGGGCGCTCGGCCAGCAGGCGGTCGCGGATCAGCGCCTCGCTGGCCCGGTCGGCCTCGGTGACGACGTCGACGTCGCTGGACTTGGTGGCGGCCACCGTCACCTCGCCGGTGCGGCGCTCGCGCACCAGCGCGGCCGCCTCCCGGGCGATGCGGAGCGCGAGGTCGGCGAGGTCGCCGTTCGAGGGGTGCGCGGCCACCGTCACGAGTCGGCGCCCGCGAGCGCGGGCCGCTCGGCGGCGCGCGCGTTGGGGCAGCAGCCGACCGGGCAGACGTCCCAACAGGCCGGCTCGCTGCCGACCGCGGCGCGGACGACCTCCTCGCCCCGCTCGACCGCGGCCCGCTCGAGGAGCAGGTCGCGCACCGTGGCCACGAAGCGCGGGTCGACGCCCGCGGTGGCGGCCCGGGTGACGGGCAGGCCGAGCTTCTCGGCGGTGGCGGTCGCCTCGGTGTCGAGGTCGTAGACGACCTCCATGTGGTCGGACACGAAGCCGATCGGCACCATCACCACCGCCGGGGCGCCGGCCGCCTGCACGTCCGCCAGGTGGTCGTTGACGTCCGGCTCCAGCCAGGGCACGTGGGGCGCGCCCGACCGCGAGCAGAAGACCAGCGCGTGGGGGTGGCGCCGGCCGGTCTCCTCGCGCACCCGCTCGACCACCACGTCGGCCACGCTGCGGTGCTGACGCACGTAGGCGCCGCCGTCCGGGCCGCTCCCGTCGTTCATCGACAGCGGGACCGAGTGGGTGACGAACGCCAGGTGGGCCCCCTCGCGCACCTCCTCCGGCAGGTCCGCGAGCGCCGCGAGGGTCGCGTCGACGACGGGCTCCACGAAGCCGGGGTGGTTGAAGTAGTGGCGCAGCTTGTCCAGCCGCGGCGCGCCCTCCCCCGCCCCGGCGACGGCGTCGAAGAGGTTCTCGCGGTACTGCCGGCAGCTGGAGTACGACGAGTAGGCGCTGGTCACGAAGCACGCGGCCCGGGTGACCCCGTCGGCCGTCATCTGCCGGAGCGTGTCGGTCAGGTAGGGGTCCCAGTTGCGGTTGCCCCAATAGAGCGGCAGGTCGATGCCCGCGCCGTCGAGGTCCTCGCGCAGGGCGGCGAGGAACTCGCGGTTGTGGTCGTTGATCGGCGACCGGCCCCCGAAGAGGAAGTAGTGCTCGCCGACCTCCTCCAGCCGCTCGCGCGGGATGCCCCGTCCCCGGGTGACGTTCTCCAGGAACGGCACCACGTCCTCCGGCTTCTCCGGTCCCCCGAACGACACCAGCAGGATCGCGTCGTACGGCGTGGCGTCGGGCGTCATGGCGCCATCGTATTGAGGCGCCCACAACCGGTCCGGGCCGGGATTCGTCCGGGCTCGCGAGGGGCCCTACGCTCGGCGACGATGCTCACGTCGTACCGCCGGGTGCTGGCCCATCCGGGTGCCCTCCGCTTCTCGCTCACCGCGCTGGTCGCGCGGCTGCCGATGTCGATGGTCGGGCTCGGGATCGTGCTGCTCGTCTCCGGGGCGACCGGGCGCTACGGGGTCGCCGGCGCCGTAGCGGCCTCGTTCATGCTCGCCAACGCCGGCCTGGCGATCGTCCAGGGCCGCCTGCTGGACCGGTTGGGCCAGGGCCGGGTGCTCGCCGCCGTCAGCCTCGCCTTCGGCGCGACGCTCACCCTCCTGGTCGTCTCGGTGCAGGCGGGGTGGCCGATCGCCTCGACCTACGTGCTGGCGGCCCTCGCCGGGGCCTGCCTGCCGCAGGTCGGCTCCGCGGTGCGGGCCCGCTGGTCGCACGTGCTGGACCGGCCGGCGGACGTGCAGACGGCCTACGCGCTCGAGGCCGTGCTCGACGAGGCCGTCTTCATCCTGGGACCGATCCTCGTCACGGTGCTCGCGACGACCGTGCACCCGGTCGCCGGCATCGCGGTGGCCGTGGTGGCCTGCGTCGCGGGGACGCTGGCCTTCTGCGCCCAGCGCGCGACCGAGCCGCCCGCGCACCCGCGGGTGGCCGCCGCCGGCGACCGGCCGCGGATGCCGTGGCGGACGGTGGCACCCCTGGCGGTGGTCTGCGCGGCCCTGGGCGTGCTCTTCGGCGCCGCCGAGGTCACCACGGTGGCGTTCGCGGACGAGCAGGGCCACAAGGCCTGGTCCGGCGCCCTGCTCGCCCTCTGGGCGCTGGGCAGCCTCACCGCCGGCGTCGTGACCGGCGCGGTGCGCTGGCGCCGGGGGCCGTCGCTGCGGGTCCGGTGGGGGGCGCTCGCGATGGCCTGCGCGATGGCGCCGCTGAGCTTCGTCGGGTCGCTCCCGGTGATGGGCCTGACCCTCTTCGTCGCGGGCTTCGCCATCGCGCCCACGATGATCGCGACCATGTCGCTGGTCGAGCAGGTCGTCCCGTCCGGCCGGCTGACCGAGGGCATGGCGATCATGCAGACCGGCCTGGTCGCCGGGGTGGCGCCGGGTGCCTCGCTCAGCGGCCTCGTGGTCGACCACGCGGGCGCATCGTCGGCGTACCTCGTCTCGCTCGCCGCCGGCGTCGTGGCCGCGTTCGCCGCACTCGCACTCCCCCGGCAGCGATCGGCCGGGGCGCCAGTACGCTCGCCGGCATGACCGAGTGGACCAACTGGTCCGGGCTGGAGTCCGCCCGGCCGCTGCGGGTCGAGGAGCCGACCGGCACCGGGGCGATCGTCGCCGCCGTGCAGCGCGCCCGCGACGAGGGATCCACGGTGAAGATGGTCGGGACCGGCCACTCCTTCACCGCGATCTCCGCGCCCGAGGGCACCATGCTCCGGCCCACGCACCTCGGCGGGATCCTCGCCGTGGACCGCGACGCGATGACCGTGACCGCCCTGGCCGGCACCCAGCTGAAGGTCCTCAACGCCCAGCTCGAGGCCCTCGGGCTGAGCCTGCACAACATGGGCGACATCGCCGAGCAGACCCTCGCGGGGGCCACCTCGACCGGCACCCACGGCACCGGCGGCGTCGCCGCGTCCCTCTCCGCGCAGATCTGCGGGCTGGAGCTGGTCACCGGCACCGGCGACGTGGTCGCGGCCTCCGGGACCGAGAACCCCGAGCTGCTCGAGCACGCGCGGGTCGGGCTCGGGGCGCTGGGCGTGCTGACGACACTGACCTTCCGCGTGGAGCCGCTGTTCGCCCTGGAGGCGACCGAGACCCCGATGTCCTGGGACGAGGCGCTCGACGGCTTCGACGAGCGCGCGGCGGCCCACCACCACGTCGACACCTACTGGTTCCCCCACACCGACCGGCTGGTGGTCAAGACCAACGACCGCCTCGACGACCTCGACGTCGCGCCGCTGTCGCGGTGGCGGGCCTGGTGGGACGACGAGTTCCTCTCCAACTCGCTCTTCGGTGCCCTCAACCACGTGACGAACGCCGTCCCCGCGGTGATCCCCCGCTTCAACCGGCTCTCCAGCCGGATGCTGTCGGCACGCACCTACAGCGACGTCGCCCACCGCGTCTTCACGTCCCCGCGCGACGTGGTCTTCCGTGAGATGGAGTACGCCGTGCCCCGTGAGGCCGGCCTCACGGCGCTCCGCGAGGCGCGGGCGGCGATCGATGCCTCCGACCTGCGGGTCACGTTCCCGGTGGAGATCCGGACCACGCCGGCCGACGACATCCCCCTGTCGACCTCGAGCGGCCGGGACTCCTTCTACCTCGCGTTCCACACCCACCGCGACGCCGACCACCGCGCCTACTTCGCCCTCCTCGAGCCGATCCTGCGTGCCCACGACGGCCGTCCGCACTGGGGCAAGGTCCACACCCGCACCGCGGCCGACCTCGCGCCGGCGTACCCCCGCTTCGCGGAGTTCCTCGCCCTGCGCGACCGGCTCGACCCCGACCGCGTCTTCGCCAACCCCTACCTGCGCCGGGTGCTGGGCGACTGAGGGGTGGATGAATCCCCGGTCAGCCGGGGAAACCTGACGTCGTCAGGGGTTGCAACACCCGACAACGTCAGGAAGAGCCTGACCGGTGGGACTCGCGGGGCTGGTGGGACGGCGCTCCAGTCGGTACGACGACGCGCGCTCGACCGAGCGCAGCTCACACGCTCGCCGGGCCGGTGGCGACCGGGGCCTGCCAGTGCCGCCAGATCGCGAGCAGCCGCCAGCCGGTGCACAGCGCGCCGCCGGTGAACGCGACCAGCAGCGTGGGCAGGTCCGCGCGGGTGCCCGCGACGACGACCGCCGCGCCGGCCAGGGCCGGGATGGCGTAGAGCTCGCCGCGGAAGACGACGGGAACCCGGGACGCCAGCACGTCGCGGAGCATGCCGCCGCCGATCGCGGTGACCAGCCCGATCAGCGCGGCCGCCAGGACGGCCAGGTCGTAGTCGAGCGCCTTGAGGGCGCCGGTGACGCAGAAGAGCCCGAGGCCGAAGGCGTCGAGCACGTTCACCGACCGCTCCCGACGGCCGACCGCGGGGTGGAACCGGAAGGTCAGCAGGCCCGCCAGGACCGGCGCCACCAGGTAGCGCCAGTCGGTGAGGGCGGCCGGCGGGCTGGCGCCGATCAGCAGGTCGCGCACGATCCCGCCGCCCAGGCCGGTGACGCCGGCGAGGACCAGCACCCCGAAGACGTCCAGCCCCTTGCGGACGGCGACCAGCGCACCGGAGACGGCGAACACGAACACGCCCAGGAGGTCGAGGGCGACGAGGAGGGAAGTGGGCTCGGAGGTCGACACGCAGGGAGGCTAGTCGGGCTCCCCGCCCCGGGGCACCCGCTGGCGTAGGCTCGGCCCACCCGAGGACGACGATGGGACAGGAGCACGACCCACGATGGCGCACCTGACGCTCGCTGGAGTGAGCGAGGACGGGAAGCGCCTGCTCCTGGTCGAGGCGGACGGCACCGAGCACAGCGTCGAGATCGATGCCCGCCTGCGGTCCGCCCTGCGCGACGAGCCTTCCCGCCGATTGGAGAAGACGATGGACAGCGCCCTGCGCCCCCGCGACATCCAGGCCCGCATCCGCGCGGGCGAGACGCCCGAGGCCGTGGCCCAGGCGGCCCAGACCTCGGTCGACAAGATCATGGCCTTCGCCGCGCCGGTCCTCGCGGAGCGCCAGCACGTCGCCGAGCGCGCCCAGCGGTCGTCGCTGCGACGCGGCGACGGGGCCGCCCCGGCGCACGGCGTCCGCACCCTCGGCGACGCGGTCGCCGCCCACCTGCGCAGCCTCAACGTGGACCCCGACGGCGTGGAGTGGGACGCCTGGCGCCGCGAGGACGGCCGCTGGTCGCTCACCGGCGGGTACGCCGTCCCGGGCCGCACCGGCACCGCCCAGCTGACCTTCGACGCCCCCGGCAACTACGTGACGCTGGACAACGACGACGCCCGGTGGCTGGTCGGTGACGCCGTCGCCGCCCCGGCCCCGGCGCACGACGACCTGCGGCACGCCCGCCAGCGCCGCCTGACCGCCGTGCAGGAGGAGGAGCTGCCGCTGGGTGGTCCGGAGCGGGGTGGTCCGGAGCCCGGCGGGCAGGAGGTGGGCGGGCAGGAGCTGGGCGACGACGCCATCGACCTGGTCACCGGTGCCGAGCAGCCGGTCGAGGCCTTCCTCGACGACCAGGCCCCCACCGAGCCCATGGTCGAGGAGCAGGCCGCCGAGCTGCGCGAGGAGGCGGCCGACGCCGCGGCGGAGGACACCGGGGACGAGGAGCCGGACCACGACCAGCACGAGCCCCCGACCCGGCGGCCGGTCAAGAAGACCCGGGGCCGGGCGTCGGTGCCGAGCTGGGACGAGATCATGTTCGGCGGCGGCGACAAGGCCTGACCCCGGCTCGCCCTGGCCGCGGAGGTTTACGCGTGGGTAGCGTGCGGCCATGTCGTACTTCGTCACGGGCGCCACGGGGTTCATCGGGCGACACCTGGTCCGCGAGCTGATCGACCACCGCGAGGGCGAGATCTTCGTGCTCGTCCGCGAGTCATCGCTGCGGCGGATGGAGTCGCTCGTCGCGCGGATGGGCACCGACCGGGTGGTGCCGGTCGTCGGCGACCTCGGCGCCGACGCGCTGGGCGTCGACCCGGCGTGGGTGGAGGAGCACCGGAGCGGGATCGACCACTTCTTCCACCTCGCGGCGATGTACGACATGACCGCGGACGCCGCGACCGACGAGGCGATGAACGTCGGCGGCACCCGCAACGCGCTGGCGCTCGCCGACGCGCTGCAGGTCGGCTGCTTCCACCAGGTCTCGTCCGTGGCCGCCGCCGGTGAGCACCGCGGTCGCTTCGACGAGACCATGTTCGACGAGGGGCAGCACCTGCCGTCGTCGTACCACCGCACGAAGTTCGAGTCCGAGAGGATCGTGCGCACCGAGGCGACGGTCCCCTGGCGGGTCTACCGGCCGGCCATCGTGATCGGCGCGTCGTCGACCGGCGAGATGGACAAGATCGACGGGCCCTACTACTTCTTCGGGGCGATCAAGGCGATGCGCGACCGGCTGCCCTCCTGGCTGCCGCTGCTCGGCGTCGACCTCGGCGACACCAACATGGTCCCGGTGGACTACGTCGCCGCCGCGATGGACCACATCGCCCACCTGCCCGACCGCGACGGCGAGGCGTTCCACCTGGTCAACCCCGAGCCGCAGCCGGTGGTCGACACGATCAACGCGTTCTGCGCCGCGGCCGGTGCACCGCGCTTCCGCACTCCGGTCGACCGCGACCGGATGCGCTTCCTGCCCCGCCCGCTGACCCCGGCCGGTGCGCTCAACCTGGTCGCGAAGCAGCCGGCGGTGCAGTCGGTGCTCGACCTGGCGACCAGCCGGGTCGGCATCCCGGCCGAGGTCGTCGCGCACACCTCGTTCGTGCCGACCTTCGACTCCCGGCGCACCGAGCAGGCGCTGGCGGGCTCCGGCATCGGGGTGCCGGAGCTCGAGAGCTACGCCCGGTCCCTGTGGGGCTACTGGGAGGAGTACCTCGACGACTCCACCGCCCGGGACCCTCGCGCGGTCGAGGCGCTCACCGGGAAGTACGTCGTCATCACCGGCGCCTCGTCGGGGATCGGCAAGGTGACCGCCCTCAAGGTCGCCCAGGCCGGCGGCACGCCGATCCTCGTGGCCCGCGGCAAGGAGAAGCTCGACGAGCTGCGGGCGGTCATCGAGGACCGAGGCGGGGCCGCGATCGTCCAGCCGTGCGACCTGTCCGACCTGGAGGCGATCGACGCCCTCTGCGAGACGCTCGTGGCCGAGCTGCCGTCGGTCGACATGGTCGTCAACAACGCCGGGCGCTCGATCCGGCGCTCGCTGCGGCTCTCGCACGACCGGTTCCACGACTTCGAGCGGACCATGCAGCTGAACTACTTCGGCGCGATCCGCCTGGTGATGGGACTGCTGCCCGCCATGCGCGCGCAGCACCGCGGGCACATCGTCAACATCTCCTCGATCGGGGTGCAGACGAACCCGCCGCGATTCTCGGCGTACGTCGCCTCGAAGGCGGCACTGGACTCGTGGAGCAACGTGGTGTCCTCCGAGCTGGTCGGCCACGGCATCACGTTCACCAACATCCACATGCCGCTGGTGCGGACGCCGATGATCGCGCCGACCAAGCTCTACGACAAGTTCCCCACGATCTCCCCCGCCCAGGCCGCGGACCTGGTCATCGAGGCGATGGTCGACCGGCCCCACGAGATCAACACGATGCTCGGCAACGCCGGGGCGGTCGCCCACACGGTCACCCCTAAGCTGGCGTTCCGCGTGCTGAACCTGGCCTACCAGGTGTTCCCGGACTCGGCCGCGGCGAAGGGCGAGACCGCCGAGGGTGGCACCCGCGAGTCCGAGCAGATCATGCTGGCCCGGCTCTTCAAGGGGATCCACTGGTAGGACCGGCGACCGGGCGGTCCGGGTCGGTGATCCAGCCCGACCAGCTCCCCGGGTAGAGCGCCGCCGGGATCCCGGCCAGCTCCAGCGCGACGATGTCGTGCACGGCGGTCACCCCGGACCCGCAGTAGACGGCGACGGCCGCGTCGCCGTCGACCCCCGCGGCGGCGTACAGCGCCCGCAGCTCCTCCGGCGAGCGGAACCGGCCGTCGGCGCGCAGGTTCGTCGTGGTCGGGACGTTGACCGCACCGGGGATGTGCCCCGCGACCGGGTCGATCGGCTCGGTCTCCCCGCGGAACCGCTCGGGGGCCCGCGCGTCGACCAGGACGGGCACCCCGAGCACCTCCTCGGCCTCGACGACCGGCAGCTGGCCGGGGCGGGCGGTGAAGTCGCCGCGCCGCCCGGGCAGCGTGGCCCCGGTCGCCACCGCTCCCCCGTCCGCGACCCACGCCGGCCACGCCCCGTCGAGCAGCCGCACGTCGCGGTGGCCGTGGAAGCGCAGCAGCCACCAGGCCCGGCCGGCGGCCAGGCCGGACCAGTCGTCGTACACGACCACCGGGCGGTCGTCGCTCACCCCCGCACGCCGCATCGCCTCCTCGAAGACGGCGGTGTCGGGCAGCGGGTGCCGCCCACCTCGACCGGGCGGGGCGGCGAGCTCGGTGTCGAGGTCGACGTACACCGACCCGGGCACGTGACCGCGCTCGTGCTCCGCACGGCCGCCGGGTCCGCCGATCCGGTAGCGGACGTCGAGCACCGTCACGGAGCCGAGGGCCTCGTGTAGCTCCCGGGGCGAGAGAAGGGGGGAGGTCATGCGGCCATCCTGTCCCACCGACCCGACGACCTCGTGGAAGACTTCCGCTCCGTGGCTGAACTGCACTTCTTCACCGGGACCATGGACTCCGGCAAGAGCACCCTCGCGCTCCAGACCAACCACAACCACGCCGCGCGTGGCCGGGTGGGGCGGCTGTTCACCACGCACGACCGCGCCGGGACGGCGACGCTCTCCAGCCGCCTCGGTCTCACCCACGAGGCGGTGGAGGTCGACCCCGGCTTCGACTTCTGGCGCTACGTCGTCGACACCCTGACCCACGGCGGGCGCATCGACTACCTGGTGTGCGACGAGGCGCAGTTCTACACCCGGGCCCAGGTCGACCAGCTGGCCAAGGTCGTCGACGAGCTGCAGATCGACGTCTTCGCGTTCGGCATCCTCACCGACTTCCGCACCCAGCTCTTCGAGGGCAGCGCCCGCCTGGTCGAGCTCGCCGACCGCACGATGGTGCTCCAGGTCGAGGCGCTGTGCTGGTGCGGCAAGCGCGCCACCCACAACGCACGGACCGAGAACGGCGTGATGGTCGTCGAGGGCGAGGTCATCGTCGTCGGCGACGTCGAGGCCGCCGACGAGCCGCCCGCGGACGTCGCCTACGAGGTCCTCTGCCGCCAGCACCACCGGCGCCGGCTCACCGCCGCGCGCGCCAAGGCGGTGTCGCTCGCGCCCGAGCCCCTTCCCTTCGGCTGAGGTCCGGGCCTAGATTCCGGCGGGTGCTGACTTCTCGGATCACCACGGCCCTCGCGGCCGGCGTCGCCACCCTCACGACCGCGCTCGGCGCGGCCCTCGCCCTCCCCGTCGCCCCGGCCCACGCCGACGGCCCGGGCAGCGGCTCTCCCTGGGTCGTCACCCTCGGTGACTCCTACATCTCCGGCGAGGCCGGGCGGTGGGCCGGCTCGAGCAACGCGTCGTCGAGCCGGGCCGACGCGCTCGGTCCGACGGCGTACTACGACAACGCCTCCGGCACCGGCGAGCAGATCGCCCGGTGCCACCGCAGCAAGGCGGCCGAGGCGTACGTCGGCGGCGGCGTCAGCGGGTTGAACCTGGCCTGCTCCGGCGCCACCACCACGACCAGCGCGGGCACGTACTTCAAGCCGGGCATCGACTTCTACGACGACGGTGCCGGCCACCGCGGCCAGGCCGCGATGCTGCAGGGCTTCGCCACCACCCACCGCGTCGGGATGGTCGTGGTCAGCGTCGGCGGCAACGACTTCCACTTCGCCGACATCGTGCAGTCCTGCGTGACCGACTTCCTCGCCTCCCCCACGTGGTGGAAGGACTACTGCCGCGACGACAGCTCGGTGACGAGGAACTTCACGGCCGCCAACGTCGCCGCCGTACGCGCCCGGATCGCCGGCGCGTTCCGCAACGTCCAGACGGCGATGCGGGGCGCGGGCTACGGCGACGGGCAGTGGACGCTGCTCGTGCAGACCTACCCGAGCCCGATCCCGCGCGGCTCCGGCTTCCGCTACCCCGAGAGCGGCTACACGCGGCAGAGCACCGGCGGGTGCGGCTTCTGGAACGGCGACGCCGACTGGGCCAACGACAGTGCGCTGCCGACGATCAACGCAGCGGTGACCGGCGCCGCCGCCGACTCGGGCCTGCCGAACGTCAAGGTGCTGGACCTCGCCGGCGCCTTCAACGGCCGACGCCTGTGTGAGAACACCGTGGGTCTCTACGAGGAGACGGGCATCCCCGGCTGGACCTCGCCCGGGGCGGTGGACCGGACCGAGTGGGTCAACCAGATCCGCACGGTGTCGACGTGCTGCGGGAACAGCAGCCCCTACTACGTCCAGGAGTCGCTGCACCCGAACTACTGGGCCCAGCTGGCGACCCGGTCCTGCGTGCGCCAGGCCTGGAACAACGGCGCTCCCCGCGGGGGTCGCTGCACGATCGCCGGCACCGGGCTGGTCAACGGCGAGCCGCGGATGTCGTTGAGGTGAGGCTGCGACGGCACCGCCCCGGCCTACGATCGGCCGCATGGACCTCGACCGCTACACGGTGGTGCTGCTGGTGACCCCCGAGCAGCCGCCCGAGCTCACCGAGGAGGAGGCCGACCGGCTGCAGGACGCCCACCTGGACCACCTCGCCGCGCTGCACGAGGAGGGCGTGCTGCTGGCTGCCGGGCCGGTCGGAGACCTCGCGGACGGCCGGCGCCGCTACCGCGGGCTGTCGATCATGCGCTGCGAGCCCGACGAGGCACTCCGACTGAAGAGCGAGGACCCCGCCGTGCAGGCCGGCGTCTTCGGGCTGGTCGCGATGCCCTGGATGCTGCCCGCCGGGGCGATGCACTTCACCCCGACGACGTTCCCGCGGTCGACCGACGACGTCTGATCGGCCACGCGGCCCCGGCTCCTCAGGACTGACCTGCCGGGGGGTCGTCAGGGGAAAGGTGCACGACACGCCGTTCGCCATCGGCGTGTCCTGCACGTTTCCCCGGGCGGCCGGGGAAACGAACACCCCTCAGCACACCACCAGCGGGATCAGCATCTCGTCCGGCGTCAGCGAGCCGTGCAGGCCCACGAGCGAGGCCTCGTAGGGGAAGTCCGCGGTGGACAGGACCGCGGTGTCACCGTGGCACGCGACGACGACGTCACCGAGGCGGGGCAGCACCCCGGACGACACCGGGCCGAACCACCCCCGCGCGGTCGCGTCGGCACGGGTGAGCACCTCGGCCCGGTCGCCGAGCAGCGCCGACCAGGTCGCGACCACGTCGTCGACCGCACCGCGCCGGCAGTAGAGGTGCCGGAACCGCGCCTCGCCGCCCAGGAGCGCGACCCCCGAGCGGAGCTCGGTGACCTCGTCGACGTCGACGCGGGACTCCGGCGGTGAGTCGACCATCCCGTGGTCGGCCACCACGACCAGGCGCACGGACGCCGGCAGCGACTCACGCAGCTGCTCGGCCTCGGCGTCGACCATCGCGAGCTGCTGCAGCCAGGGCCGCGACGCGACGCCGTGGCGGTGGCCGGTCCAGTCGAGGTCGCCGTCGTAGAGGTAGGTGAGCGACGCCGACTCGGCCGAGGACGCGACGGCGGCCGCGATCCGCTCGCCGACCTTGTCCGCGCCGACGAAGTCGGCACCGCGCTGCGAGGCCACCGTGAGCCCCGAGCGGGCGAACTCCCGCTTGTTGACGACCGTCACCGACGCGCCGAGCTCGCGCAGCCGGCCCAGCGCGGTCGGGTGCGGCTGCCACTCCTGCGGGTCGACGTCCTTGTCCCACATCAGCGCGTTGAGCAGACGGTCGGTGCCGGGGACGCGCGAGGTGAAGCCGACCAGGCCGTGCGCGCCCGGGACGAGCCCGGTGCCGAACGACGTCAGGCTGGTCGCGGTCGTCGACGGCACGCCCGCCGTCGCCGGCTGCTGCTCGGCGAGCAGGGTGGACAGGAACGGTGCCGCGTGGGCGTAGCGCTGCAGCAGCCGCGCCCCGAGGCCGTCGACCAGGAACACCACGTACGCCGGCGCGTCCGGCAGCTCCAGCGCCGTCGTGACCCCGGGCAGCGGGACGCCCAGCGCGGCGCCGACCGCGGGCACCACGTCGCCGAGCGAGCGCCGGCCGTACGCCGGGTCGACGAACTCACCCACCGGCTGGTGCCTAGGCGGTGCGGGCGGACAGCGACTCGGCGAACGCCAGCAACCGGTCCACCGCCTCGGTGCCGTCGGCCGCGGCGGAGACCCGCAGGGAGAAGTCGTCGGACGCGACCACGCCGGTGTAGCCGTGGTCGGCCTCGCAACTGGGGTCGCTGCAGCCGGCCGGCTCGAGGTCCACGCGGCTGACGCCGCCCCAGCCGATGGTGACCACGGCCTCCGCGGGCCGGCTCGGGCCGGACGCCGGGTTGGCGATCATCCGGGTCACGACCACCGACTTCACCGACGACAGCCGCACGGCCTCGGTCGAGGTCGAGGTGTAGGGCTCCGGCAGGAGGTCGTCGCCCTCGTGCTCGTCGGTGTGGGCGATGATCAGCCGGGTCGGGGTGAGGACGACCACCGACAGGTGCCGGCGCACCTCGTCGCGGTCGAACGTGGGCTCGTGGTGGACGAAGAAGGACACCACCTGCTCCCCCGCGACGGCGGCGTCCACGCCCTCGGCCACGACCTCGGGGTAGTAGCCGGTCCGGTCGATGGCGTCCTTCAGCTGGGGGGTCCTGCTCCGCATGGCCGCCAGTCTGTCACGGCCGCACCCCCGCCCTCGGCGCCGCCTCACAGCCCGCCCCGACGGGGTGCGCTCAACCGGGCAGGGTGTCGCCCTCCGGGGTCGGCATCCGCCGGACGAACCAGTCCGAGCGCGGGTCGGTGACCGGGTCCACCCGGGCCGCGGCGGTCAGCACCGTGGCCCCGTCCGCCCCGGCCAGCACCAGCGAGAGGTCCACGGAGCTGACCTGCGGCAGGTCGTTCTGCAGCTGGGCCACCCGCTGGATCAGCCGCTCCACCTCGGCGACGTCGACGACCTCACTGCCCCGGTAGCCGAACAGCATCGGCGCGGACTTGATCTCGCGGACCATCGAGGCCGCGTCCCGCGCACCGAGGGGCGGGATCCGGTAGGACTTGTCGGCGAGCAACTCGGTGAGCGGGCCCGCGATGCCGAAGGACACCACCGGGCCGAACAGCGGGTCCTCGATGCTGCGGATCGCCACCGGCACGCCCGGCCGGGCGTTCTTCTGCACGACGAAGCCGGCCCGGTCGGCGTCGCTGATCAGCTCGGTCAGGGTGTCCCAGGCACCGGCCATCTCGTCGGGGGTGTCGATGTTGCGCCACACGTGGGCCAGGTCGGGCCGCTCGCGCAGGTGCTCGGCGGTCGCCTTGAGCACCACGTCCCAACCCAGTGCCTCGCCGGCCGCGCACGCCTCCTCGCGCGTGGCGACCGGGCGGGTCTGCCACACCTCGATGCCGTACGCCGCCAGGAGCTCGGTGACGCGGTCGGCGTCGAGCTCGGCGCCGTCGGGGCTCTCCGACAGCACCTGGTTGACCAGGCGCTTCGCGGCCAGCGCGTCCACCTCGGCCGGGTCGGCCGGGTCGCCGTCGGGGGTGCGCAGCCACACGGCGTACTCGACGACCCGGGCGAGCGCCCGCACCGCCGCCTCCACGCCCGGGTACGACGGCACCGAGCCGCGCCCAGCGGTCGACCCGGCCACGTCGGGGACCCGGAGCAGCTCCGGGACGCCCTCCGCGCCGAGGAACGAGGAGACCAGCGGCTTGTCGGACTGCTCCCCCACGGCGGCGAGCACGTTGGCGACGTCCTCGCCGGAGACGTTGATCGGTGGCACGTAGACCGCCACCACGGAGTCGACCTCGGGGTCGTCGATGGCGGCGTCGAGGGCATCCTCGAAGTCCTCGGCGCTGGCCTCGGCGCCGAGCGCGGTCGACTTGTTGACGACCAGACCGACCGCGGCGGCGGCGTCGGCGGCCAGCAGGCCCAGTGCGTCGGAGTTGCCGACGATCGCGACGCGGCGCCCGCGCGGGAGCGGCTGGTGGGCGACCAGCTGCGCGACGTCGAACATCTCCTCGAGCGTGTCGACCTGGATCACGCCCGCCTGGCGGAACATCGCGTCCACCGCGGCCGGCGGGGCGGCGATCTTGCGCACCGCGTGCCCCATCGGCACGCCCTGGGTGGTGCGGCCGGACCGCACGGCGATGATCGGCTTGCGCAGCGAGACCCGCCGGGCGATCCGGGAGAACTTGCGCGGGTTGCCGATCGACTCCAGGTAGAGCAGCACCACCTCGGTGGAGTCGTCCTCCTCCCAGTACTGGAGGAGGTCGTTGCCGGAGACGTCGGCGCGGTTGCCGGCACTGACGAACGTCGAGAGTCCGAGGCCGCGGTTGTAGACCTTCTCCAGGATCGCGGTGCCGAGCGCGCCGGACTGGCAGAAGAAGCCGGCCCGGCCGCGGGGCGGCATCAGCGGCGAGAGCGAGGCGTTCAGCGACACGTCCGCGTCGGTGTTGATGATCCCGAGCGCGTTCGGACCGATCAGCCGCAGGCCGTAGGAGCGCGACAGCCCGACCAGCCGCCGCTGGCGGCCGCGCCCCTCCTCCCCGGTCTCGGCGAAGCCGGAGGAGATCACCACGAGGCCGTGGACGCCCTTGGCCGCGCAGTCCAGGACGACGTCCTGCACCGCGTCGGCGGGCACGGCCACGATCGCGACGTCGACGTCGTCGGGGATGTCGCCGACCGTCGAGTACGTCGGCAGCCCGCTGACGGCGCTCGCGCTGGGATTGACGGCGTAGACCCGCCCGGTGAAGTCTCCGGTGACCAGGTTGCGCACGAGGGCCTGGCCGATCGTCTCCTGCCGGCGGCTCGCGCCGATCACCGCGACCGAGCGCGGCTTGAAGAACTTCTCGATCGACGCGGCCTCGGCCCGGTGCTCACGGCCCATCATCACGCCGATGGCGGTGTCGGTCGGGTCGATCGGGAACTCCAGCTGGAGCACGCCCTCCTCGTACTCGCTCACCACCCGGTAGCCCGCGTCCCGGAACGTCTGGATCATCCGGGTGTTGTCGGGCAGCACCTCGGCGATGAACCGGTCCACACCGCGCTCCCGACCGGCCTGGGCGAGGTGCTCGAGCAGGAGCTGCCCGATCCCCCTCCCCTGGTGCTGGTCCTCGACCAGGAACGCGACCTCGGCGTCACCGGGCTTGATCACGTCGTAGCGCCCGACCGCGATGATCTCTCCCTGGAGGGTGAGCACGAGCGCGACCCGGTCGACGTGGTCGACGTGGGTGAACCGGTCCAGGTCGCGGTCGGAGAGCGTGGGCATCGGCGAGAAGAACCGGTAGTACTTCGACTGGTCGGAGACCCGGCTGTAGAAGTCGACGAAGACGTCTCGGTCCTCCGGCCGGATCGGTCGGATGTGGGCGGTGCGGCCGTCGCGCAGCAGGACGTCGGCCTCCCAGTGCCGCGGCGGCTCCTGCGCCGGCGCCGCGGTGGTGTCCTCGGTCTCGCTCACGGGCGAAATCTAGCGTGACGGGGTGAACGCGGCGTGCCCGCGACGTTTCGGTCGGCGGGCCTTGGGAGAATCGGCGCCATGGCACGGCGGAAGACCACCAGCGACCTCCCGGACGACTTCGAGGAGCACATCCTCGACACCGACATCAAGCAGGAGATGGAGTCGTCGTTCCTGGAGTACGCCTACTCCGTCATCTACTCCCGCGCCCTGCCCGACGCCCGGGACGGGCTCAAGCCGGTGCAGCGACGGATCCTCTACACGATGAACGACATGGGCCTGCGGCCCGACCGTGGCCACGTCAAGTGCGCCCGGATCGTCGGTGAGGTGATGGGCCGGCTGCACCCCCACGGCGACGGGGCGATCTACGACGCGCTGGTCCGGATGGCGCAGCCGTGGGCGATGCGGCTGCCGCTGGTCGACAGCCATGGCAACTTCGGGTCACCCGGCGGCGACGACCCGCCGGCCGCGATGCGCTACACGGAGGCCCGGATGGCCCCGCCCGCGGTGGTGATGACCGCCTCGATCGACGAGGACACCGTCGACTTCAAGCCGAACTACGACAGCCGCGAGCTCGAGCCCGGCGTGCTGCCGGCGGCCATCCCCAACCTGGTCGTCAACGGCACCACCGGCATCGCGGTCGGCATGGCGACCAACTGCGCCCCGCACAACCTGGTCGAGGTGGTCCAGGCGCTGCGCCACCTGATCACCCACCCGGGGGCCACGGTCGACGACCTCATGCGGTTCGTGCCGGGGCCCGACCTCCCCACCGGCGGCAAGATCGTCGGCCTGGAGGGCATCCGCGACGCCTACGAGACCGGCCGGGGCAGCTTCCGGATGCGGGCGACGGCACGGGTGGAGAGCGTGACGAGCCGGCGCAAGGGCATCGTCGTCACCGAGCTCCCCTACGGCGTCGGCACCGAGAAGGTCGTCGACCGGATCAAGACGCTGGTGCAGGGCAAGAAGCTGCAGGGCATCTCCGACATCAAGGACCTCACCGACCGTGAGAACGGCCTGCGGCTGGTCATCGAGGTCAAGAACGGCTTCGTCCCCGAGGCGCTGCTCGAGCAGCTCTACAAGCTGACGCCGATGGAGGACTCCTTCGGCATCAACGCGGTCGCCCTGGTCGACGGCCAGCCGCGCACGCTGAGCCTGAAGGAGATGCTGCAGGTCTTCCTCGACCACCGCTTCGAGGTGGTCCGCCGGCGCTCGGTCTTCCGCCGCGGCAAGGCCGCCGACCGCCTGCACCTCGTGGAGGGCCTGCTGGTCGCGATCCTGGACATCGACGAGGTCATCCAGCTGATCCGCTCCTCGGACAACGCGGCGGCCGCCAAGGAGCGGCTGATCGCGGTCTTCGACCTCACCGAGGTCCAGGCCGACTACATCCTCGACATGCCCCTGCGGCGACTCACCAGGTTCTCGCGGATCGAGCTGGAGAAGGAGCGCGACGAGCTCGAGCGGACCATCGAGGAGCTCGACGCGATCATCTCCGACGAGAAGCTGCGCTGGAAGGTCGTCTCCGACGAGCTCGCGGAGGTCGCCAAGACCTTCGGCACGCCGCGGCGCACGGTCCTGCTGGAGTCGGCCGGGACCGCCGTCACGGCGAGCGCCGTGCCGTTGGAGGTCGCCGACGACCCGTGCTTCGTCTACCTCTCCTCCAGCGGGCTGCTGGCCCGGACCGCGAACGCCGACCGGCCGGGCCAGGGCGGCGGCCGTGCCAACCACGACGTGGTGGTCTCGGCGGTGCGCGCCACCGCGCGCGGCGAGGTCGGCGGTCTCACCAGCCGGGGCCGGCTGGTGAAGGTCGGCGTCCTGGAGCTCCCCCAGCTCCCGGGCACCGCGAACGACCCGCACCTGGCCGGCGGCCTGCCGGTGAGCGAGATCGTCTCGCTGGAGCCCGGCGAGCGGCTCCTGGCGCTCTGCACGCTGACCACCGAGGGCCCGGGGATCGCCCTGGGCACCCGGCAGGGGACGGTGAAGCGGGTCAACCCCGAGGTGCTCGGCCGCGAGGACTGGGAGGTGGTCCGCCTCGCCGACGGCGACGAGGTCGTGGGCGCGGCGCAGCTCACCACCGGCCGCGAGATCCTCTGCTTCATCACCTCCGACGCCCAGCTGCTGCACTTCGGCGCCGATGCCGTGCGACCCCAGGGCCGCACGGGTGGTGGCATCGCCGGCGTCCGGGTGGCGAGTGGCGAGAAGGTCGTCTGGTTCGGCGTGGTCGACCCGGACGCGCCGGACGGCTCGGTCGTGGTCACCGCGGCGGGATCGGCCACGGCCCTGCCGGGCACGGAGCCGGGAGCGTGGAAGGTCACGCCGTTCTCGGAGTACCCCGCCAAGGGGCGTGCCACCGGCGGGGTGCGCTGCCACCGGTTCCTCAAGGGCGAGGACGCACTGGTGCTGGCCTGGGCCGGCACGGCACCGCCCCGCGCGGCCGCCGCGAGCGGTGCGCCGGTCGAGCTGCCGCCGGCCACCGGCCGGCGCGACGGCTCGGGCACCCCCGGCAGCCAGCCGGTCGCCGCGGTGGCCGGACCGGTCGCCGCGCGGGTGCAGGCCCAGGCGGATGTGGAAGGGTGACCCTGTGCCCCCACGTCTGACGTCCCGACGGAGCCGTGTCGCGTCCGTCCTGCTCGGCGGCGTCGTGGCCGCGCTCGTGCTGGCCGGCTGCGGCGGGTCGGGCGGCGGCTCGGGCGGGTCGCCCGAGGACGTGGTCGCGGCGGCGAAGAAGAACCTCGACGAGACCAGCGGCGTGCACCTGACCCTGCACACCGACGACCTGCCCGACGGCGTCAACGGCGTCGTCGACGCCGAGGGCACCGGCACCCACGCCCCAGCCTTCGAGGGCACCATCACGGTGACGCTGTCCGGTCAGCCCTTCCAGGTGCCGGTGGTCGCCGTCGACGACAAGGTCTACGTCCAGCTCCCGCTCACGTCCGGCTGGCAGGACATCGACCCGGCCCAGTACGGCGCGCCCGACCCGGCGCACCTGTTCGACACCGACGCCGGCTTCTCCAGCCTGCTCGCCGAGACGACCGACCTGGAGAAGGGCGACACGGTCCGCGGTGGTCAGGACAACAAGGAGGTCCTGACCGAGTACACCGGCACGGTGCCCGGCGAGGTCGTGACCAACTTCATCCCGACCGCCTCCGGCGACTTCGACGCGACGTACACCATCACCGACGACGACGAGCTGCGCGAGGCCACCCTGACCGGCGTCTTCTACGAGGACGCCGACCCGATGACCTACACCGTGACCTTCGACGACTACGGCACCGAGAAGGACATCACGGCCCCATGACCGGGTCGCCGCGCGTGCTGCTCGCGCTCGCGGCGGTCGCCGTGGCGTTCGCCGCGGCCGACACCTACGTCGTCGTCCTGGCGCTGCCGGACATGATGGGCAGCGCCGGGATCCCGATCGACCAGCTCCAGCGCGGTGCCCCGATCGTGTCCGGCTTCCTGCTCGGGTACGTCGCGATGCTGCCGCTCATCGGTCGGGTCGCCGACCTGCGAGGCCGGGTGCCGGTGCTGGTCGCGGCACTCCTGGTCTTCGCCGTCGGCTCGCTGGTCACCTCGCTGGCCTACGACCTGCCCTCGATGGTCACCGGCCGGTTCCTCCAGGGCGTCGGGGGCGGCGGGCTGGTGCCGGCGACGCTCGCCCTGGTCGCCGACCTCTACCCCGTCGAGCGGCGGGGCGTGCCGCTCGGGGTCGTCTCGGCCGTGCAGGAGCTCGGCAGCGTGCTCGGACCGCTCTTCGGCGCACTGGTGCTGGCCGTCGCCGACTGGCGGGCGATCTTCCTGGTCAACCTCGCCGTCGGGCTGGTGCTCGCCGCGGCCATCCGCTCGCTGACGCACCAGAGGGGTCTCGATACGCCGTCGCTCGTCCCTCGCGACGGCTACTCGACCACCGAGAGTGGCCTCGGTGGTCGAGTAGCGAGCGCCAGCGAGCGTATCGAGACCCACGGCCGGTTCGACTGGATCGGCCTCGTGCTCGCGCTGGTCGCCCTGGTGGCCGGGGTGCTGGTCATGGCCCAGCCCGGCGCCGTGATGAGCGACCTCACCTGGGGCCAGCTGTTCATCCCGGTGACCGGCGACAGCCGATGGCTGACCCCGCTCGGCCTCTGCGCGGTCGGGGCCCTGGTGCTGCTCGTCGTGCGCTGCTGGACCGCCCGCCGTCCGCTCCTGGACCTGCGGGGGTGGGCGGGCACCGTGCGCGAGGCCGACCTCGTGGGCGCCCTGCTTCTGGCCGTCGCCCTGGCCGGGGTGATCCTGGCGTTCGCCACCGCCGACCCGAAGCTGCAGGTCTTCTCCGACCAGGGGCTGTGGTACCTCGCCGCCGCCGCGGTCGCCGCCCTGCTCCTCGCCGCCCACCTGCGCCGCGCCCGATCGCCGCTGGTGCCGACCGGTGCGCTGCGCAGCACCCCGGCCTGGGGAGCGATGCTGGTCAGCTTCTTCGTCGGGGCGGCGCTGATCGCGGCACTGATCGACATCCCCCTGTTCGCGCGGACCACGGTCTACCCCGACTCCCAGCTGATGGCAGCGCTCGTGCTCGTGCGGCTCCTGGTCGCGTTGCCGGTCGGCGCCGTCGTCGGCGGCTACCTCACCCAGCGGCTGCCGGCCGGGGTGGTCACGGCGATCGGGATGGCCTGCGCCGCGGCGGCGTTCGCGTGGATGACGACGTGGGACCTCACCAGCCTGGACAGCCCGGTCGCGACCGTCCCGCTGCTGCTCGGCGGCCTGGGCTTCGGGCTGGCGCTCGCACCGGTGAACGCCGCGGTCCTCGCCGGGACCGCCGCGGACGTGCACGGCCTGGCCAGCGCGTTCGTCGTCGTCTCCCGGATGGTCGGCATGCTGGTGGGCATCTCCGCCCTCACGACCTTGGGCCTGCGCCGCTACTACAGCGAGCAGGCCGACCTGCCGCCGGTGCGGGAGGTCTGCGGCGGCAGCAGCCGGTGCGACGAGTTCACCCACCTGCTCAAGGTCGCCGGGATCGCGCAGGAGCACACCGTCTTCGCCGGCGCCGCGGTGTGCGCAGTGGTGGCCGGTGTCCTCGCGCTCGTCGTGTTCCGCACGGCCGAGACCCGTGGCGTCTCGACCGGCGAGCTGCTGCGGTCGGGCGGGTGACGCCGGACCGGACCGGTCGACTAGGGTCACCAGACGTGAGCTTCGACGACCTGCTGGCCGCCAACCGCGCGTTCGCGGCCGACTTCGACCTGGCCGGGTTCGACGGCGTCGCCCGCGCCGGCGTGGCCATCGTGACCTGCATGGACTCCCGGATCGCGCCGCTGCACATGCTCGGCCTCGAGCCCGGGGACGCGAAGATCTTCCGCAACCCCGGTGGCCGGGTGACGCCGCAGGCGCTCGAGGCGCTGGTGCTCGGCGTCCACCTGCTCGGGGTCGACCGGATCCTCGTCGTCCCGCACACGCGGTGCGCCGTGGCGAGCAACACCGAGGAGGAGCTCCACGAGCGGGTGAGCGCGTCAGCCGGGGTCGACGCGACGTGGCAGCAGTTCCACGTGGTCCCCGACCAGCTCGCCGCGCTCAAGGAGGACGTGCACAAGGTGACGTCGCACCCGCTGATCCCCGACACCGTCGAGGTGGGCGGCTTCCTCTACGACGTCGACACCGGCCTCATCGAGCAGCTCGCCTGACGCGGCTCAGGTCACCAGCGGGTCGCGGGGCAGCCCGAGGATCCGCTCGGCGATCTGGTTGCGCTTGATCTCCGAGGTGCCGCCGGCGATCGACATCGCGCGGTGCATCAGCGTGAGGCTCGAGGCGAGCCCGCCGTCGCCGTCGGTGTACGTCGCGTCCGGGCCGGCGAGCTCGGCCAGGACCGACTGGGCGAGGTGCCCCAGCTCGGAGAGCATCAGCTTGGTGACCGCCCCCTCCGGGCCAGGCTCGGACCCGGCGACGGCGCGGTGGGCGCTGCGCACGTTGAGCATCCGCATCGCCTGGCTGAGCGCGACGTACCGTCCCACCCGGGCGGCACCACCGGTGAGCCGCTCGGGGTGCTGCTCGTAGAGCGCGACGAGGAACGACGAGGGCACCGACATCGTGTCCTGGTCACCGCCGATGCTCACGCTCTCGTTGCCGAGCGTGGCCCGCGCGACCGTCCAGCCGTCGTTGATGCCGCCCACGACGTCGGTCTGCGGCACGAAGACCTGGTCGAGGAACACCTCGTTGAAGTCGGACTGGCCGTTGGTCATCCGCAGCGGCCGCACCGTGACGCCGGGCGCCTGCAGGTCGATGACCATCGTGGTGATGCCGCGGTGCTTGGGCGCGTCGGGGTCGGTGCGCACGGTGGCCAATCCGTAGCGCGCCTCGTGTGCCCCCGTGGTCCACACCTTCTGCCCGTCGACGACCCACCCGTCGTCGGCCGGGACCGCGCGCGTGCGCACACCGGCGGCGTCCGACCCGGCGGCCGGCTCGGAGAACAGCTGGCACCAGATGAGCTCGCGCCGCAGGGCCGGGCCGATCCAGCGCTCGACCTGCTCGGGGGTGCCGTGCTGGATGAGGGTGAGCAGGACCCAGGCGGTGATGCCGTACCCGGGTCGCTTGACCCCCGCGGTCCGCATCTCCTGCTCCACCACGAGCTGCTCGATCGCGCCGGCCTCGCGGCCGTAGGGACGCGGCCAGTGCGGCATGACGTAGCCGGACTCGATCAGCGCAGCCAGCAGCGTCTCGTCGTCCGCGCCCTCGACGCCTGCGAGGAACGCGCGGACCTCCCCCCGGAACGGCTCGGCCTCCGGCGGGAGCTCGATCCCGCCGACGCGGCTGACGCCGGCCGCGGTCAGCGACGTGAGGTCTGCGGCTGCCTCGGCAGGACGCAGGAAGGTCCGCAGCGCCCCCGCGCGACGCACGTAGAGGTGGGCGTCGTGCTCCCAGGTCATCGCGATCCCACCGTGCACCTGGGTGTTGAGGTTGGTGGCGAGGTCGGCCGCATCTGCGGCCGTGGTGGCGGCAACGGCGGCGGCGAAGGTGAGCTGGTCACCCCCGGTGGCGACGGCCCGTGCGGCGTCCCAGACCGCCGACGTCGCGAGCTCGGTGGCCACCAGCATGTCCGCGCAGTGGTGCTTGACCGCCTGGAACATGCCGATCGGCCGGCCGAACTGCTCGCGCTGCAGGGCGTAGGCCGCAGCCATGTCCGTGCAGGCACCCGCCACGCCCACCGCCTCGGCGGACAGCAGCACCCGCGCCAGGTCGACCAGCAGCCGCCGGCCGCCGGCGACCACGGCGCACGGCACGTCGTCGAGCTCGACCTCCGCGGTCCGGCGGGTCGGGTCCAGGTTGGGCCGGGTCGTGACCCGCACGCCGTCGCCCACGTCGACGACGACCACGTCGTCGGCCACCGGGAACGCGATCAGGGCGGCCTGACCTCCGCTCAGCACCGGCCCGACGGTGCCGGTGGCCCGGCCGCCCGAGACGGTGACCGCCGAACCCTCGGCGCCCCGACCCAGGCCCAGACCCGCGGTCGCCGTCCCGGCGGCGAGGTCACCGAGGCGGTCGGTGTGGCCGCTGGCGGCGAGGAAGGCGCCCACGACCGCCGACGGCACGAAGGGCCCGGGAGCGACCACCCGGCCCAGCTGCTCGACGACGAGCACCGGCTCCTCCAGGGTCGCCCCCGCACCGCCGTGCTCCTCGGGCAGGTGGATGCCGGGCCAGCCGAGCGCGATCGCGTCCGGCCACCAGCCGGGCAGCTCCTCGGCATCGGCCTCCAGCAGCGCACGAGCGCCGGCGGTCGCGCCGCGCCGCGCGAGCAGGTCGGCAGCGGTGTGCGCGAGGTCGCGCTGGTCGTCGGTGATCGCCAGGGTCATCGTCGCTCCTCAGCAGGCGTCCTGGACCCACTTGCCGTCCTCGCGGACCCAGGGCTGCGCGTCCTGGTCGAGCACGCTGATCTCGTAGCCGTAGCTGACCGTCGCGCTGTCACCGGAGATGTCTGCGTGGTAGGTGGTGAACTTCAGGGGCGCGCCGTAGGTCTGGCCCGCCGCCGCCACCATCGCCGCGAAGACCGGCTGCGAGGTGTTGGTGCGGCACCGCGAGGAGAGGTAGCCGAAGGCCTGCATCGCGTCGCCCGTGAGGATGGCGTCGGAGTACTTCTGCACCGTCGGGGCCAGGTGCACGCCCCCGAGGAACGGCGCACCGGCCAGCGGGGTCGGGGTCGAGGTCGCCGAGGGGCTCGCGGACGGGGTGGCGCTCGGCGTGGTGTCGGCGGCCGGGTCGGCGGCGCTGGTGCACCCGCTGACGGCGATCGCCACGACGGCGGCACCGACCGTGGCGAGCAGGGACTTCATGCGGACGTGCCCTCCGATGGTGCGGGCGGCAGGCTCGGCCGCCAGGGTGTGGTCCGGTCCTCGCGCGAGGCCGGTGACCGTACGGTAAGGGGTCGCGAACACCCGCGGACGCGACTTGCCGCAACCCGCTGGACCTCTGTCCAGACCAGACCGGTCCCAGGCCCGGTTCGTGGCTCGGCTCGTGGCTCGGTTCGTCGCCGGGTCAGGCGTCCAGCGCGGCGACGTCGACCTCGTAGGCACCCTGCACGATGAACTCCTTGCGCGGCGCGACCTCCGAGCCCATCAGCAGCTCGAAGACCTCGGTGGCGGACTCGGCGTCGTCGATGGTGATGCGCCGCAGCGTGCGGTGGCGGGGGTCCATCGTCGTCTCGGCCAGCTGGTCGGCGTCCATCTCCCCGAGGCCCTTGTAGCGCTGGACCGGGTCCTTCCAGCGCTGGTTCTTCTTCTTCAGCTCGGCCAGCCGCCGCTGCAGGTCGGCGTCGGAGTAGGTGTAGATGTACTTGTCCTGCCCCTTCTTGGGGTTGGCCACCTCGATCCGGTGCAGCGGCGGCACCGCGGTGTAGACCCGACCCTCGGCGATCAGCTCGGGCATGTACTTGAAGAACAGCGTCGCGAGCAGGCAGCGGATGTGCGCACCGTCGGAGTCGGCGTCGGCCATGAAGATGATCCGGCCGTAGCGCCGGGCCTCCAGGTCGAACGTGCGGCCGGACCCGGCTCCGACGACCTGGATGATCGAGGCGCACTCGGCGTTCTTGAGCATGTCGCCGACCGAGGCCTTCTGGACGTTGAGGATCTTGCCCCGGATCGGCAACAACGCCTGGAACTCGGAGTTGCGGGCCAGCTTCGCGGTGCCGAGGGCCGAGTCGCCCTCGACGATGAACAGCTCGGTGCGCTCGTTGTCGGCGGCGCGGCAGTCGGCGAGCTTGGAGGGCAGCGCGGAGGACTCCAGCGCGTTCTTGCGGCGCTGGGTCTCCTTGTGCTGCCGGGCCGCGATCCGCGTCTTGGCCGCGCCGGCGACCTTCTCCATCACCAGCTTGGCCTGCGCCTTCTCGTGGCGCTTGGTCGAGGTGAGGAACCTCTTCAGCTCGGTGGTGACCACCCGGCGCACGACGGTGCGGGCCGCCGGGGTGCCGAGGATCTCCTTGGTCTGGCCCTCGAACTGCGGCTCGGCGAGCCGCACGGTGACCACGGCGGTCATCCCCTCGAGCACGTCGTCCTTGATGACGTCGTCGTCGTTGACCTTGAGCACCTTGGTCTGCTTCATCACGTCGTTGAAGGTGCGGGTGACCGCCTGCTCGAAGCCGCTGACGTGGGTGCCGCCCTTGGGCGTGGCGATCACGTTGACGAAGGACCGCAGCACCGTCTCGTAGCCCGTGCCCCACCGCACCGCGACGTCGACGTGCAGCTCGCGCTCGACCTCCTGGGGGGTCATGTGCCCCTTGTCGTCGAGCAGCGGCACGGTCTCGGTGAAGGTGTCCGACCCCTGGAGCCGGACGATCTCGGTGACCGGCTCGTCGGGGGCGAGGAAGTCGGCGAACTCGGCGATGCCCCCGTCGTGGCGGAACTTCTCCTCGAGGAGCTCGGGGCCGCGCTGGTCGCGGATGACCAGCTCGAGCCCGGGCACGATGAAGGAGGTCTGCCGGGCACGACCGATCAGGCCGTCGTACTCGAAGGTCGCGTCCTTGGTGAAGATCCGGCGGTCCGGCCAGAACCGGATCCTGGTCCCCGAGCGGCCCTTGGCCACCCGGCCGCCCTTGCGGGTCAGGCCGGACCGCGGCTGGAACGAGGCGTCGGGACCGTCGCCGTCGAAGACGCCGGGCTGGCCGTGGCGGAACGACAGGCCCTGGCGCGACGGCGACCGGTCGACGTCGATGTCCATCCGGGCCGACAGCGCGTTGACGACCGACAGGCCGACGCCGTGCAGGCCGCCGGTGGCGACGTACGAGCCACCACCGAACTTGCCGCCCGCGTGCAGCTTGGTGGCCACCACCTCGACGCCCGGCAGCCCGGTCTTGGGCTCCTTGTCGGTCGGGATGCCGCGGCCGTCGTCGTACACCTCGGCCGAGCCGTCCGGGTGGAGGGTCACCTCGACGAGCCGGGCCGCGCCGGCGAGCGCCTCGTCCACGCCGTTGTCGATGATCTCCCACAGGCAGTGCATCAGCCCCCGGGTGTCGGTCGACCCGATGTACATCCCGGGACGCTTGCGCACCGCCTCCAGTCCCTCGAGGACCAGCAGGTGTGCCGCGTTGTACGTGTTGTCGATCGTGGGGCTCCTGCAGACGTTCCGATCCGGTGGGGTGGTCGGCTCCGAATCTACCTGCGACACGCCGGGTGCCGGAGCAGGCTCGCCTGCGGCGGCCGGGGATAGCGTGAGCAGCACTTCCCCGGCACCACCTGGATCCACCCGGCAGCACCGGAACGACCGGCACCACCAGCCAGAGCGGGGGTCACGATGTGGACACGATCGACCGTCGATCCACGCGTCTGCGCCCCGGACCCCGCCGCGTCGGGCGACACTCGATGCACACGTCGTCCTCCTCACACCCTCGGCGTCCACGCATGGAAATCCTGAGGACCGGGAAGAGGTCACGTGATTGGATGGAGGTGTCGGGCGCCACGCCCCGGCGGGAATCTTGGCCCCCGTCGGTACGTTGAGCCAGACACCCAGGCAGGACAGAAATGAGGCCGATGTGACCACTGCAGTTGCCCCCGACACCGCGGCGCTGAGCGCGGCGGACCGCTGTGACCGTTGCGGAGCCCAGGCCTACCTTCGCGTGGAGCTCCAGTCGGGCGGTGAGCTGCTCTTCTGCGCCCACCACGCCCGTGAGCACGGCGACAAGCTCCGTGAGGTCGCCGCCAACGTCGTCGACGAGACGCACAAGCTCGCCGGCACCCCGGCCATCGCTCCCGACGACGAGCACTGAGCCGCACCGACGCACGTCGATCGAGGCCCCGGACGCACCGTCCGGGGCCTCGGTCCGTGTCGGGGCGCCTTTGTAGGGTCGTCCCGTGACCGCCGCCGACCTGATCGCTGGGCTGGTGATCGCCGTCGGGCTGGTCGGGATCCTGGTGCCGGTGCTGCCCGGGTCCGTCCTCGTGGTGGCCGGCGTCCTGGGCTGGGCGGTGGCCGAGGGCGGGACCACCGCGTGGGTCGTCCTCGCCGTCGTGGTCCTGCTGGTGGGCCTCGGCACGGTCGTGAAGTACGCCGTGCCGGGCCGGCGGCTGCAGGTGGCCGGCATCCCGGCGACCACCCAGTGGATCGGGGTCCTGCTCGGCGTCGTGGGGTTCTTCGTGGTGCCGGTCGTCGGGCTGTTCCTCGGGTTCGTGCTGGGGGTCTACCTCGCCGAGCTGGCGCGTGTCGGCTCCGCCCGGGCCTGGCCCTCGACCGTCCACTCCCTCAAGGCGGTGGGCCTCTCGATCGTCATCGAGCTCGCCGCGGCCGTCGCCGCCACCTGCGTGTGGGTCGCCGGCGTGGTGGTGACCTGACGCCGTGACCGTCCTGCTCTCGCTGCTCGCGGCGGCGTCCTACGGCCTGAGCGACTTCAACGGCGGGCTGTTCTCCCGGCGGGCCGGCGCCTGGGCGGTCTCGCTCGTGGCCCAGCTCGGCGGCACGACGCTGGTGCTGCTGCTCGCCGCGGTGACCGGCGGCTCCCCCACCGCCGGTGACCTGGCGTGGGCGGTCCTGGCCGGTGTGGCCAACGGCTTCGGCACCGCGTTCCTCTACCGGGGCCTGGCGGCCGGCCGGATGGGGGTGGTCGCCCCGGTCTCGGGTGTCGGTGCGGTCGTGGTGCCGGTCCTGGTCGGGCTGGTCGCCGGCGAGCGGCCCGGCGGCCTGGTCTGGCTCGGCGTGCTGCTGGCGCTCCCGGCGATCTGGCTGGTCTCGCGTGAGCCGGTCGCCGCGCCCGCGGGCGGGATGGCGTCCGGCCTGCTCGACGGTGTGCTGGCCGGCGCCGGCTTCGGTGTCCTGTTCGCGGCCCTCGCCCAGATCGGGGACACGGCCGGATGGTTCCCGCTGGCGCTCAACCAGGCGGTCGCCGGGGTGACGATCGTCGCCATCGCTGTCGTGCTGCGCGCCGACTGGGTGCCGCGCGACCGCTACGCCCTCGGCGGCCTGGTCAGCGGCGGCCTCGGCGCCCTGGCGACGGGTCTGTTCCAGGTGGCCACCCGGCACGGCTACCTGACCGTCGCCGCGGTCATCACCTCGCTGTACCCCGCCTTCACCGTCCTGCTCGCAGCGACCGTGCTGCGCGAGCACATCCACCGGGCCCAGGCCGTCGGGCTCGCCCTCTGCGCCGGCGCGATCGCGCTGGTGGCGGCCGGCTGAGCCGGCGCTCAGCCGGCGACCGGCAGCACCAGCGGGCCGCGGATCAGCGTGGCGTTGCGGCGGCGGACGGCGCCGGCGCGGCGCAGCCCCGGGAGCCGCTCGGCGAGCCGGCGGACGGCGACGGTCGCCTCGAGCTCGGCGAGCGGCCGCCCCACGCAGTGGTGGATGCCGCTGGAGAACGCCAGGTGCTCGGCACCGTCGGTGCGAGCCAGGTCGAAGGTCGCCGGGTCCGCGAAGACCGCGGGGTCGCGGTTGGCTCCGCCCAGCAGCACGTTGACCCAGCGCCCGCGGGCGAGCGCGGTGCCCGCGACCTCGGTGTCGTCGAAGGAGACCCGGATGGTCCGCTGCACGGGCGGGTCCCACCGCAGCGTCTCCTGCACCGCTGCACCGGCCCGGCCGGGGTCGGCGACCAGGGCGGCCCACTGGTCGGGGTGGTCCAGCAGCGCGTTGACCGCGTTGCCCACCAGGTTGACGGTCGTCTCGAAGCCGGCGATGAGCAGCAGCCCGCACAGCGGCAGCAGCTCCTCGGTCGCGATCGAGCCGGCCGCCTCGGCCGCGACCAGCTCGCTGACCAGGTCGTCGACCGGCTCGCGGCGCCGCGCCTCGAAGAGGTCGAGGAACATCCGCTCGATCGCCGCGTTGGCCGCCATCACCTCGCGGGCGTGCGCGAGGGAGCGGACCCCGGCCAGGGCGCTGCCGATCGCGGCGCCGTACCTGCTGAAGGCGGCGGTGTCGGCATCCGGGATGCCGAGGAGGTCACAGATCACCGCGATCGGGAGCGGCGCCGCCAGGGCGCTCACCAGGTCGAAGTCCCCCGCGTCCAGGGCCTCGTCGAGCAGGCCGTCGACGGTCTTCTCCACGCGGACCCGCAGCTCGCCGATGCGGCGCGGGCTGAACGCCGGGGCCACGAGCCGGCGCAGGCGGGTGTGGTCGGGCGGGTTGCGGTCCAGGAACGACAGGTCGAAGTCGGGCGGCGGGTCCTCGCCCTCCGGCTGCACGCCCCAGCGGCGGCTGCGCAGCAGCTCGGAGCAGACGGCGTGGTCGACCGTCGCGAGGTTGCCCAGCGGCGTCTCCACGAACGGTCCCTGCTCCCGGATCTGCTCATAGATCGGGTACGGGTCCTCCCGGCCCGGGGCGAACCGGAGCCGCGCGAACGGCGACCGCCGGACGTACGCGTGATAGGCACCTCTCACCTGCTCGGCGTAGAGGCCGTAGGCGAACCGGGTGACCGCCCGCACCTGGGCCACCCGTCCCCTCGTCGACATGGCGCCGAGCGTAGCGCCCGCCTGGACGGCGGGCCGGCTACCCGCGGTCGGCCAGGGCCGCACGGACGACGAGGGCCACCGCGACCACGACGGTGCCGACCAGCACCGCGGTCCCGAGCGGTCCATGGTCTCGGTCGGCGAGCAGACGCGCGAGGCCGATCCCGACGAAGACCAGGGCGAGCGCCAGCGGCACCCAGCGGCGCAGCGCGCCCCGGGGCTCCGCCACGAGCGCCTCAGTCCAGGTAGTCGCGCACTAGGGACGGCTGAACACTGTAGTTCCGCAGCGTTCCCAGCGCGTGAGTTGCGACCGTCATGGAGCGCAATATATCCGACTGACGAGAGCGAGCTGGCCACCATGCAAGAGTCCCTGATCTACCTCAGCGTTCAGCGCGTCGACGACTCTGCCGCGCACTACCCGCGGCCCGATGCAATGACGATCACTGCAGCTCACGCTGCCTTGCGGCGGCGAGACGCCGAGGGTGGTCTCCCGACCATCCTGGCCGACGACATCAGGACTGTGCTGGCCGTAATCGGGCGGCTGAGCGTCAGCGAGCTAGTCGAGGCGTTCCCGGCAGCGCGACCGCTGCAGCTCGTCAAGGTGGAGCCGTGACAGCCGAAACGTGGGACGCCGCGATCAAGGCGTTCGACGACGCGATGCGGGTCGACGGGGGCCGGTCTCAGGGCACGCGCTGGCAGTATTGCCAGCACGTGCGGTGGGTCGCGCAAGGCGTGCAGCCCGCCGGCCCTTGGGAGCTGACGACGCCGGGCCTCGCGCGTTGGCTCGAGCTCCAGAACTGGTCGAATGAGACACGCCGCAAGGTCTTGGTGTCGGTGCGCGCCTTCTACGCCTGGGGCGTGCGTACTGACCGGCTCGAATGGGCGCCCACGGCCGGCCTTCCTTCTGCAGCCCGTCGCACCCCGGGCCCTCGACCCACGGCGTTTCCCGAGCGATGGCGCGAGCCGTACACAAGATACGTCGCTTGGCTTCGAGCTTCGTCGAAGTCAGAGGGCACGATCGGCCAATACCGATTTCGCCTGAAGCTGCTGGCCGAGGTGGCGGGCGATCCATGGAAGGTCTCGACCGAGGAGCTCGCAGCGTGGCTCTCGAATCCCGATTGGTCGCCTCAGACCAAGCGGTGCTCGGCCGTCGCGGTCGGATCCTTCTACCGGTGGGCCGCCAAGACCGGGCAGGTCGCCGAGTCTCCGGTCGACGGACTCGACACCATCCGGGTTCCCGCTGGCATGCCTCGTCCGACGCCAAACGATGCCCTGCAGGAAGCCCTCGCGAGAGCCGACGACCGCACTCGGCTCGCCCTCTTGCTCGCCGCGCACGCCGGCCTGCGGATCGGCGAAGCCGCCCGTCTTCACTTCAGCGAGGTCTCCGAGGCGATGTTGCTCGTGCACGGAAAGGGCGGCAAGCAGCGAGTCGTACCCCTGGCCCCCGGGGGCGACTTGGGACGCGAGCTCCGTGCCGAGCGGAACCGCCGACGAGAGCGCCGGCCAGGGTCAGGCTTTCCACGGTGGGCATCCGAGGGCGGTTGGGTGTTCCCGTCGAGCGCGCCGAAGAGTGGACACATCACGCCGCAACACCTGGGCCGAGTGGTCGCACGAGCCATCCCGGGCGAGGAGTGGACCGCTCACACCCTGCGGCACTTGTTCGCCACACGTGCCTACGCGGCCGAGCGAGATCTGCAGGCGGTGCAGCGGCTTCTCGGTCATGCTCGGCCGGAGACCACTGCGATCTACGCACAGGTCCCAGACGGGGCCTTGCTGAGCGCGGTGGCCGCGGCGAGCACGGGTTGGTGACTACGCTGCACGGCTATGTCTTTCGGATGCTCCACCATGCCAGCCGGACGGACCTGACCTCGTGCTCGACGACTTCAGCCGTGACCACGCGTTTCACCTGCTCTTCGAGGTCGACGAGGCGGTCGCCCTGGGCCGAAGCGCGCTCCGCGTGCTCGACTCGATGCGCTCCACCACCGAGAGTCACGCTGCCGTCCTCGCGTTACTGTCGATCGCTGCCGAGAAGACGCTGAAGCTCACGCTCGGGCTGCACGCGACTGCCTCGCTGGGGACCTGGCCCAGCGTCAACAAGATGCGTGGCTACCGGCACAACATCGTGCGTCTCGACCAGGAGGTGACTGAGCTCTACCGGACGAACTTGGAGCGTTCCCGCGTACCCGGAACTCTGGCGGTGCTTATCGAGGAGACTCAAGGCGACCCCGTGCTGCAGGGCATGCTCGAGGTGCTCTCAAACTGGGGCGGTGAGGGACGATTCATTCACCTCGACGAACTTGCAGGTCGACCTCAGGGTGTCGAGTCGGCTCAGTTGTTGTGGGACGAGACAGAGCAGATCATCCTGCAGTCGTCACCCGAGCTTCTCAGAGAACTGATCACCGCTCGCGGTGATGTGAATCCGCGAGCTGGAGTCAACGCGATCATGAGCGGCAGCGTGCGTCGCTGGTGGGAGCTGCACGTTCGAGCTTGGATGACCGGCACCATCGGCGAGCCGGCCAAGCAGCTCTCAGTGAACCTCGGACGGGTGCTCGAAGACCTCGGCGAGGGGTAGCGGAAGCCGCCTTCGGTGCCTGTGGAGAGCTCGGGGGGAGACGGAGTTGACTGGTGGGTCATGTGTTCATCGCCGTCTGAAAACTGGTCGGCATACCGACCGCACGAGAGGGGCCCAGCTCAGTGAGCAGGGCCCCTCTCGGTTGAAGCAGTGCGACCGGCGCTGGTCGAGCCGAGGGCCAAGAGCCGACCCTCGATCAGGTGCCGATCATCCGTTCCCGCAGTGTCCCAGACGATGACCCCGAAGGAGCATGGGACTCGGGTGTGGTTGACGCCGGCCGCACAGACCTTGACTGCTGGGCTTAGAAGACTGGCGCCCCCAATCCGAACCCAGCGCTGCCCGCGTTGCCGCCGACAACCCCGACAGCTCCCGGGTAACGGCCAGCGGTGAACGCGCTGTAGCCGTACGCCACGAGCGTGACGGTCAGGCTCGCGCCGGCCGCGTCTTCAAACCGCAGGTCAGTCGGCTGCCCGTCGCCGTCCTGCCACAGCAGAAGGTCGGCAGCCCGGTAGACGATGACGACGTCCTCGGGGCCGGTGCCGACGTTGATCGGGACGTTTGGGTCGACGACGACGCGCAGGCCCAGGAAGGTCGCATCAGTCACTCCGTACGCCGGTCCCCCGGCCTGATCGCTAGTGACCGCGTTGACACCCGTCGACGGAACGACCAGCGGGCGGCCCGCCGAGTCAACCTGATTGGAGAGCCATGCCCACCGGCGCGGGTGCATCACGATCGTGTCGGCTGGCATCAGCCGTGCCCCAGCAATGCTGGCGATGATGCCGTTCACCTTGGCGTAGAAGGTCGCGAAGGTGGCCGCCGCCGTGAACGCTGCGGCTTGCGCGATGCCGGAGGTGTTGAGCAGGCCTAACGCCTGACCGGACGAACCCGTGCCCGACAGACACTGCACGTCCTGTGCGGCGAAGTAGGCGCCGGTGATGTCTGCAAACACAAGCTCATCGAGACCGGGCGCCCCGCGCTCGAGCGACTGCCGGGAAACCTGGGCCTGCCCGGCGATCGTGACGACCGGGACGGTCAGGTTTGACCAGGCCTCGTCGGTGTTCGAGACGGCCGTGTTCTCTGATGCCTGCACGGCTGCCGACGATCCCGTCGTCGATCGCGGCACGACGAGCGACATGCCCTGGCCGGGGATCGGAAGCTTCTGCACTGAGTCGGCGAACGGACGACCAGTGCGCGCGAGTAGGGCAGCCTGATCGAGCAGGTAGGCCGGCGGGACCAGTCCGGCGAAGCCGGCCGTCGAGACAGCTCGCATCTGCTCCGCATGGTGTGCGGCGACCCGCTGACGCGCACCGACGTCGTTGCGAACCTCGGAGGCGAAGAGGTCGGCGAAGTAGCTGCGCTCTCCCCGCTTGCTGCGCTCGGCGTTGTAGACGTCGCGATTCGCGCCGACGCGTGCGACCCCGTCGTAGGAGGGCGCCCGCGTGCCGGTCGGCCGCGACTGGCCTGCGAGCTCGTCGACCTCGCGATCAGCGATCAGCTCTGCTTCGAGCTGCTCGATCTCGGCGAGCTCGACGGCGTTGGCCTTGTCGATGCGGCGCACCGCACCCGAGTGCGATTCCACGCGACGGGCCTCAGCCGGCGACGGGTCCCGCTGCTCGTTGTCACACTGGGTACGGATCTGGGTGATCGCTCGGACGTGTCCGGCGCGTTCGGCAGCGTTGGGCAGCTCGCCACGCTTCTTTGCGATGAGCTCCTGCAGATTCATGGTTAGGCCTTTCCTGGCTGCTACCGCTTTGTCACGTCCGCTGGGGGACGTGGGGCGGCGCGAGCCGAGTAGGTGAAGCAAGTCAGGGAGGTGTCGCGATCGGCCGGCATAGACGCCTCAGCGGTCGGCTCGAGCTGAGCGCGACGTGTCGTGCCGGCGGGGCCGACACGACGAAGACGGTCACCTGTTCGCGAGAGGCTCCGTGTCGGGCCGTGACCAGGCGGGTCGTTACGGACGCGACACCGAGGGTGTCGGGTCGGGACTCTCGCGCGGTCTCGGCTACGGGCTGGCGCCTCGCTGGGCGACCGTGACCAGGGTAGACGGTGGGACCCTCCTCCGACGTCGGACACGCGACCAGCACAAGTCGCTCTCACCGGTCTTCACCGAGTACGAGTGTCGATGCGTCGGCCGGGATCTCTGGGGGAATGTCACCTGCGGCGACGTAGTAGGCATGTCGACCGGGGTCGACCTCGGCAAGCCGCTGGCACACCGCACACAGCACTTCGGCGCGCAGCAGTCGCAGGCCCGGTGTCAGGTTCGGCCAGCGGAGGTCGTTGCGCACGAGTTGGCGCACGGATTCGAGGTGCTCGGGCGCGATCAGAGGGACGAGTTCGGCCAGCATGCCCAGCTCGCCCGCGCCGATCAGGGTCGACGCTTCGGGTGACAGCGTGCTCATGTCCGGGCTCATAGGACGTCATCACCCTGAACCGCAATGTCGCTCTCCGCCGCGGCGACGCGTGTGCGGTTGATCAGCACGACGATGGCCTGACGCGGACGTGGCCTCCATGCGCACCACGACAGGTGCGGCACTTCGACTCGGCCGGCGCGGACGACTGCGGGCGTGTGGCAGGTCGGGCAGCGGTGACTCAGCAGCGCAGTCATGCGTTCCCCTCGATTCGGCGGCGAGCAAGGGTGCGTCGGTGGACTACTCGGCCGGCGCGGGTGACGACCAGGTGAGGGCGACAGATCGGACACGGGACCGGTCGGCCCTCGGCGTCCTCGCGCTGCCATCCGTCGTGGCACGTGTGCTGGGCGTCCTGGGGTCGATCGGCCGCGGCGGCTTCGATCTCGCGCTGTTCTCTCGATTCCTCAGAGGAGACCGGCGGCCACGTCATCGGCTCTGCTCCGTACTAGGTACGTGCCCGGTATCTACCTGGGCCCGGCCCGACCCGGCCCGTCCCGTCCCGGCCCGTCCCGGGCGTGACCCCTTGCCCCTCTGGTTCGTACTGGGTACGGAACGAAGGCCATCGGCTCCCGGTGGCAGGAGTGGTCGCCCCCACTCCTCGAGCGTTCTGCCGCCCTTGGCCGAGTTGCAGCCACGGCAGGCGGTGACGACGTTCTCGTAGGTGTTTCCGAGGGCGGGATCGACGTGATCCCAGGTGCCGCCCGATGCACCTACTCGGTTCTGAAAGGACACCTTTCGGCCGCAGTATCGACAGCGGTTTTGGTCTCGTTCGCGGAGGGCGGCGAGCAGCTCGACGTCGCGGTGTAGCTCGGCCTTTCGCCTGTTGTATTCGGCGTCCGCTTCGAGCTTGGCCTTGGTGGGTTGGTAGTCCGTCCAGTCGTGGAACCGGTACCCGTCCTCACCGTCGAGGACTTCGAGCTCCCATAGTCCGACTGCGACGAGGCGGGCTGCGTGGTCGGTAGCGTCCTGGTCCCATCGGTCGAGCAGGTAGTCGGGGACGAACCCGTCCGTGCGGTTGTCGGCGGCCCACGAGGCGGCGAGAAGCCAGAGCCCGAGGGGCGCTGCGTCGACCTTGCCGGGGCCCGCGCGCAACAGCTTCAGCACCTTACGGTGGTCGTGCAGGTGATCGTCGATCTTGAGCCATGCCATCAGGCGCCGGCCTTGCGTCGCCGTCGAGCTTGGGCTGACTTCAGCGCGAGTCGCTGAAAGTAGGCCTTGCGCAGGTGAGCGGCTCGCACCGGGTCGCCCCCGGCCTCGTCGAGGAACTTGCGATCGAGGGCGGCCCGCCCGGGTGCGGTGCGCGCGGTGCGGTCAGCGGTGTTGGCCCACGAGACGTGGGCGCCGATTCGGCCGATCTGCTGACGGAAGGCGTCGGGGGTCTGGTCTGCAGGCACGAAGGGCCCTCCCTCTTCGGGAATGGCCGGTGCTCAAGGTCCGACAAGGCAGACGACTGCCGAGCGCTATGGCGACGAAGGTACCGCGCCGGGGCGCGGCGCGGACGCTATAGCGTCGGCGTGTCTCCGTTCGGATCGGGCCGCGACCCGAATCGATAGCCGGGGTTGCTCAGTCGCCGCATGAGGTCGTCATCAAGGTCGTCGTCGAGGTCGTCCAACTCGGCCCGGCGCATGTTGCTCGGCGCGTCTTCGTCGCGAGTCAGCATGGAGCTGGGCACGACGGCTCGGGGGTTGCCCTGATCGAGTTGCTCTTGCACCCACGACGTTGACAGCAGGACGTGACAGCAGCAGCGCAGATGAAGCGTTGCCCGCGGTTCGTCCCAGGACCGCACTCGCATCGCGGGCGCCCGCCGACTCGGCTGCCACAGGGGCCCAGGATCGCTGGGAGGGCTGGCGGTCAACTCGGAGAGCAGGGCGACGGCGGCGCGGGGCCGGGCATCGTCAGCGCCCGCGTCGGCGTCGAGTGGGATGCGACCGAGGGCTCGGTCGCGTCGATGATCCTCGAGGAGAACAAACGAGCCGCGGTCGGCCGGCCCGCGGAGAAGGCGCTGCGTGTAGAGAACGCCACCGGGATAGACCTCGCACAGAGCGTGTTGCCGTTCGCCTGGGCAGATCGCCGCAAACTGCCGGAGCTTGGACCTCCTCATGCGGTATTGCTCGACAGCTCGGATGACGGACGAGAACTCAGGCAGCCCGTCCGGGCGGTAGAGGCCGCTCACAGCTCACCGAGGTTCAGGTGCCGCGCCTCTTCGGCAGCTCGGCTCGCTGCCTGTGCCTTGGTGTAGCGCATCAGCATGTCGGGGCGGGTCCAGCCGGCAACGGCCATCAGCCCGGACTCGGAGCCGCCGGCTGCGAGCCATCGGTGTGCGGCGGTGTGGCGCAGTTTGTGCGGGTGGAACCCGACGACGCCGGCCTCGTCGGCGCGGAGTCGGAGCGTCTTGTGCAGTGCGTCGTAGGAGAACCGTTTGCCGCGGTCGCCGAGCCACAGATCAGGGGCCGCGGCGAGCCGGTGACCGCGGCGTACGCGCAGGTATCGGTCGATCGCCAGGGAGGTTTGCGGTCCGAACGGCACCGTGCGGCCCTTGCCGCCCTTGCCCCGACGCACGGTAGCGATACCGGCAGCAAGGTCCACGTCGGCGAGCTGCAGAGCCACGACCTCACCGGCCCTAGTGCCGGTCTCGAACATGAAGCGAATCAGTGCCTCGTCGCGGCGGTGCCACAGCATCTGTGCCGGGGTGGCGTCTCGAGGGGGTGCGCAGGCCTTGAGCATGGCGCGGATCTCGTCATCGGTGAGTGGCTCGATCACGCGCTCGTCGAGCTTGGGTGACTTGAGCCCGAGGAACGGATCAGACGGGATCTCGCGCTCGTCGGTCAGCCACGCGGCGAATCGTCGTACGGCGAGCTGCCGGGCGCGGGCCGTTGACGCCGCGGCACCACCCTCGAGTAGCTCGGCGACCCAGAGGTTGAGGGCCGCTCGAGCCATGGGCTCAGCCGGCTTGGCCGCACACCAGGCCAGGTAGGCGCGGACCCCGTCTCCGTAGGCCTTGAGAGTCTGCGGGCTCTTGCGTTCGGCCCGCAGGGCGAGCATCCACGACTGTGACAAGAGCTCGCACTGAGCGACGTTCACGACACGCACCGTAGCCGAATATCTGGACTATCAGCGTCATAGTGGTTAGCGTGTCGCCCATGACGATCGCCTAAATGGCCGCTGACCTGCACAAACGTCCGTTCAGACGCGGATAGGTCAGTCCAGATAGTCGCGCAGGACCTGGGAGCGCGACGGGTGGCGCAGCTTCGACATGGTCTTCGACTCGATCTGGCGGATCCGCTCGCGGGTGACGCCGTAGACCTTGCCGATCTCGTCGAGCGTCTTGGGCTGGCCGTCGGTGAGGCCGAACCGCATGCTCACCACGCCGGCCTCGCGCTCGGAGAGCGTGTCGAGGACGGCGTGCAGCTGCTCCTGCAGGAGCGTGAAGCTGACGGCGTCGGCCGGGACGATGGCCTCGGAGTCCTCGATCAGGTCACCGAACTCGGAGTCGCCGTCCTCGCCGAGCGGGGTGTGCAGCGAGATCGGCTCGCGGCCGTACTTCTGGACCTCGATGACCTTCTCGGGGGTCATGTCGAGCTCCTTGGCCAGCTCCTCCGGGGTGGGCTCGCGGCCCAGGTCCTGGAGCATCTGCCGCTGGACGCGGGCCAGCTTGTTGATGACCTCGACCATGTGCACCGGGATGCGGATGGTGCGCGCCTGGTCGGCCATGGCGCGGGTGATCGCCTGGCGGATCCACCAGGTCGCGTACGTCGAGAACTTGTAGCCCTTGGTGTAGTCGAACTTCTCGACCGCGCGGATCAGGCCGAGGTTGCCCTCCTGGATCAGGTCGAGGAAGAGCATGCCGCGGCCGGTGTAGCGCTTGGCGAGGCTGACGACCAGGCGGAGGTTGGCCTCGAGCAGGTGGTTCTTCGCGCGGCGGCCGTCCTCGGCGATCCACTCCAGCTCCTCCTGGAGCTTCGCGGACATCTTGCCGCCCTTGGCGAGCTTCTCCTCCGAGAACAGGCCGGCCTCGATCCGCTTGGCGAGCTCGACCTCCATCTCGGCGTTGAGGAGCGGGACCTTGCCGATCTGCTTGAGGTAGTCCTTCACCGGGTCGGCGGTCGCACCGGCGACCATGACCTGCTGCTCGGGCTCGTCGGTGTCGTCGGCCGCGGAGACGACGAACGACGCCTCCTTCTCGTCCTCCTCGATGCTCGGGTCGGACTTCACGTCCTTCTCGAACTGCTCGTCGGGGAGGTCGGGCAGCACCTTCTTGCCGTCAGGGCCGACGACGACCTCGGTGGCCACCACGTCGACGACCTCGACCTCCTCGGTCGCGGCCGCCTTCTTCGCCGCTGCTGTCTTCGTGGCGGGTGCCGCCTTCTTGGCCGGCGCGGCCTTCTTCGCCGGAGCCGCCTTCTTGGCCGGCTCCGCGGTCTTCGCCGCGGCCGCCTTCGTGGTCTTGGCGGGCGCCTTCGCGGTCGCGGTGGCGGTCTTGGCGCGGCCGGACGTCGCCGCGACGGCACGGGCGCCCACCGCCGGGATCTGCACCGAGATCCCCAGCGCGCTGAGGTGGGCCAGCAGCGCCTTGAGGTGGCGCGGCTCGACGGCCGCATCCTCACTGGCCTGGCGTACCTCCTCCGGCGTGATGCTGCCGGTGGGAGCTCCTCGCTCGACGAGGGCCACGACGGCAGGGTGCGTGAGCACCTCGGCGGGAAGGGACTTGCGCGCGTTCGAGGACACGAACACCTCTCGTGGAAACGACAGTCGAACCGATCTAGGGCGCGGCCCGTCCCGGTGTCGTCAAGAGCCGCGATGCCCATTCTGCCACGCGTCCCCAGCCCGCACGGCAATCGGGGCGGACTGCGACCGACGGGTGGACGGTCAGCCGCCGGCGCGTGCCGCGGCCTTCTGCTGCTTCTTGAACTCGCGCACCTTCTGCAGCGACGCCGCGTCCACGACGTCGGCCACCGATCGGTGGCCGTCCTCCGCGTAGGCGCCGACCGCCGCCTCCCAACCCTCGGGCCGGACGTCGAGCTGCTTGGCCAGGAGGGCCACGAAGATCTGCGCCTTCTGCTTGCCGAACCCGGGCAGCTCCATCACCCGGGCGAGGAGCTCCCGCCCCGAGCCGGCTTCGGTCCACAGCCGCTCGGCGTGACCGTCGTACCTCTCCTCCACGATCGTCGCCAGGGCCTGCAGACGGGCCGCCATCGAGCCCGGGAACCGATGGATCGCCGGCGGCGTGCTGCACAGGGCGGCGAACTCCTCGGGGTCCGCGGCCGCGATCCGGCCGGGGTCCAGCGTGCCGAACCGGTCGAGCACCTTCGCCGGGCCGCGGAACGCGTGCTCCATGGGGTACTGCTGGTCGAGCATCATTCCAACAAGAACAGCAAACGGGCTGTCCGAGAGCACCCGATCAGCGTGCTCATCACCCGTGATGTGAAGGGACATGATCACAGCATGCCGGAGAGTGACGAGGGATCGGCGGGACCGGACACCCGCGTGACGGACGATGTGGGCGGCGGCATCTGTCACGGGAACGCGCTTGCCGGCGACCAGCTGCGCTAGCACCCTGACCGCGGTTGCGAACCGCGCGGAACCCGCAGCCATGAGCGGATGTTGGGCGACCTGCTCAGTCGTCCGGCGGCGGGGGCCGAAGGACCCTTCCGTGCGCTCCACGGGAGCGGCGATCGTTGGTCGCAGGGACCGTCTCGGAGATCGAGGGATGAACTGATGACTGCATCTGCGATGCCCGTGCTGGCTCACCTGGGCGGAACCCAGGCCTTGACCACCACCCCGGTAGTGGGGGATCCCGACCAGGTGCGCCCGCAGGTATTCGTTCCTGGCACCGAAGAACTGGCCACCGGCGAGATCCGCGTGACAGTGCTCGGGAGCGGAGATCCGTGGATCCGACGCAGTCAGGCGTCAGGGTCGCTCCTGATCGAGGTGGGCAACCCGGAGCGGGACTTCTTCTTCTTCGACCTCGGCTCGGGGTCCCTGGCGAACTTCAACGCGCTCTCGCTGCCGGTGGAGTCCACGACGAAGGTCTTCCTGTCGCACCTGCACGCCGACCACATCGGCGACATCCCGGGCCTGCTCGGCAGCATGGCGAAGGTGGGCCGGGTCGACCCGGTGGAAATCTGGGGCGGAGGGAACGAGGACCCGGACCTGGGTCTGGCCGCCTTCGTCGAGCACATGGGCAAGGCGATGGCCTGGGACACCGCCTCGGTCCGTGGAGTCCGTCCCACGACCGGCTTCCAGATGGTCGGGCACGAGATCCCGTTCGACCGCCCAGAGAGGATCTACGAGCGCAACGGGGTCACCGTCTCCTGCTTCCCCGCCATTCACGGGCTCAGCGGGGCGCTCGGCTACTCCGTCACCTACGCCGGGCTCAAGGTCGTCTTCTCCGGAGACACCCGCCCGTGCCGACACGTGGTGGAGGCCGCCGTAGGCGCGGATCTGCTGATCCACGAGTGCTTCCAGTCGCCCGCGGTCCTGGCACGCGCTTCGGGACTCCCGTTGGAGACGGCACTGAACATCACCCGATCCGCCCACACGATCCCCGACCAGATGGGCCAGATCCTGGACATGGTGAAGCCCCGCATGGGTGCCCTGTGGCACCTCGACGTGACACCAGGCGTGGACGCAGTCTTCGACGAGGTGGGTGCCCACTACGGCGGGCCGGTCACGGTGAGCCAGGACTTCACGGTCTACAACGTCACCAGCGACGCCGTGGTCGCTCGGCAGGCCAAGGTGAATGACGCTGCTCCGCCGGTCCACGGACCCTCGCAGACCAGCCCCGAGCTCGACCCGCGACCAGCGCCGCCGACCTGGTGGGCGGAGGCGCTCCTCGACATGTGACGCAGCCGCTCATCGGCCATGATCGCGCACTCGTCGCGGCAGATCCGGTCTGTGACCGCGGTCGGCGCCCGAAGCGCCACGGGAAGTGAGGAGGGCGGCATGCAGCGGCGGAGTCGTCGCGATCCGAGGTCGCGGGCCCGAGTGGAAGAGGGGTGAGCCGGCGATGACCGAGCTTCGTCCGGCCGACGACGCCGAAGACGGCGCCAGTACCACCTCCTCCGGAGGGCTCCGCGCGTGGCTGCACTCGGTCAAGCCAGAGCGCGCGACCTTCGGCAAGGACATGGTCGCGGGGCTCCCGGGGGCGATCAGCAGCGTGCCTGACGGAATGGCCTCGGCAGTGCTCGTCGGGGTGAACCCCGTCCACGGCCTCTATGCCAGCTTCGCCGGGCCGATTGCCGGCGGTCTCTCCTCGAGCACCCGGCTCATGGTCATCACGACCACGACGGCCGCCGCGCTCGCTGCGGGCTCGGCTGTGTCCGGGCTCGAGGGTTCACAACGAACCGAAGCGCTCTTCCTGCTGACGCTCATGGCGGGCCTTGTCATGGTCGCCGCGGGCCTGCTGCGGCTGGGCCGCTACACCCGCTTCGTCTCCCACTCTGTCATGACCGGGTTCCTGACCGGGGTGGCGGTCAACATCCTGTGCGGGCAGCTGGCCGACCTCACCGGCACCACCGCCGAGGGCGACAACTCCCTCGCCAAGGCGATCGATGTCGTCACGCATCCCTCCGAGATCGACGTGGCGTCGCTGCTGACCGGTCTGGGAGCGCTGGCGATCCTCTTCGGGCTGGCGCGCACGAAGCTGAACAGCGTGAGCGCCCTCATCGCGCTGGTCGTGCCGACCCTGGCGGTCGTCCTCGCAGGTGCAGGCACCGTCGCCCAGGTTGACGACCAGGGCGCCATCCCTCGGTCGCTGCCGCTGCCGGCGATCCCCGACCTCGGACTGATCTCGGTCGACCTGGTCACCGGGGCGCTGGCGATCGCGGTCATCGTCCTGGTCCAGGGCGCCGGCGTGAGCGAGGCAGCGCCCAACGCGGACGGCCGCCCTTCGAGGATGAACCAGGACTTCATCGCCCAGGGCTTCGGCAACGTGGCAGCCGGACTCTTCCGCGGCCAGCCCGTCGGCGGCTCCGTCGGACAGACGGCGCTCAACGTGTCGGTCGGTGGGCGGACCCGGTGGGCGGCGATCTGGTCGGGTCTGTGGATGGTGATCATCCTGGTGGTGTTCGCCGGGGTGGTCGGCAAGGTCGCCATGCCCACCCTGGCCGCGGTCCTGATCTTCGCGGCCGTGGGCTCGTTGCGCCCCAACAACGTCCTGACGATCTGGCGCACCGGTCGCCTGTCACAGATCGCGATCGCGGCCACGTTCGTCGCCACCCTCTTCCTGCCGGTGGCCACGGCGGTCGGGGTGGGCGTCGTCCTCTCGCTGCTGCTGCAGCTCAACCGCGAGGCCATGGACCTCACCGTCGTCGAGCTTGTCCCGACCGAGGACGGACGCTTCACCGAGCAGCCCGCACCGCAGCAGCTCGTCGGCCACCAGGTCACCGTCCTGGACGTCTACGGCAGCCTGTTCTTCGCCGGTGCCCGGACGCTTCAGGCCCGGCTTCCGGAAGTCGCAGAGGCCGAGCAGCCGGCGGTCGTACTGAGGTTGCGCGGCCGGATCTCCCTGGGTGCGACGTTCTTCCGCATCCTGTCGACGTACGCCGAGCAGATCGGTGCGGCAGGCGGCAGGCTCTACGTGTCCGGGCTCGACCCGGAGATGGCACGGCTGCTCGCCCGCACGGTGCCGGTGACAGTCGAACCGCCCGACCGGGTATTCGGTGCCACCCCCGTGCTGGGTGAGTCGACCTGGGCGGCGATGAACGAGGCGCAGGCCTGGGTCGTCGGTCCCAAGGCCTGAGGTCACCGGTCAGGCGGCCGGGAGCCTTCGTGTCGAGTGCTCGCGCACCAGCACGAGGATGCTGAGCGTCATGACCCAGGCTGGGAAGAGCAGCTGGGCCCATCGGGGCAGTGGCGGCGTGAGCAGGAGCAGCAACCCGGTCGCGTAGCCGAGTGCGGCGACGACCTTCGGCATCGACCCCAGACGCAGGCCGGCGGTCGAGACTGTCAGGGCGAACACGGCGGCCATCCGCGCGCCGAAGGAGCCGAGCAGGGCGCTCGCGAGCGCCCAGGCCTCGGCGTCGGCCTCCGGGTCCCGGGCGACACCGGCGTCGACGAGGGACAGTGCGGCCATCAGCACCGCGGCCGCTGCGAAGAGCATGGCGACGAAGAGGAGCCCGGATCCCGTGAAGACGGCGTCGAAGAACCGGTCCTGGCGGTGTCCGAACGACGAGCGGACGACGGCGATGAACCAGAGGAAGGCGATGCCCGCGAACGGGATCAGCGCGAGCGCGGCCGAGATGGCCTCCCGTCGACCTTCGTCGTCGGTCCAGGTGCCGGACTCGTCCACCGAGGTCGGCGTCGCGGACTGCAGCAGCAGGAGGACGCCGATCAGGATCAGCCCGAACGCGAGGCCCGCGATACCGGCTGCCCTCGGCTGCCGCACCGCTGCGAACAGACCGGACTCCTTGTCCATCCTCGACCTCCGACACGGCTCGACGCCGGCTCCACTCTCCCGTCGTGCCGCTGTGTGCTGCAGTGCCGAACGTCCCGCAGTGGCAGGTCGGGTGGTACCGCGCGACGCTCGCTCCACGACCCCCCCAACCACGAGAGACGACCCTGTCTCGCCGGCACGACCATCCGCCGAGCATGACGCGGCTCTGAACATGGTGCTGGTCTTGCCTTCGGCGTCAGCCCGATCTCCCAAGGCATCGCGCCGCTGTTCTGAGGTGGCAGCGGCAAGGGGTCAATAGACCCTGTTCGGCCTCTCCGTCCCGCCGGGATCCTGAGCATGTGACGCGCGCGGAGGGATGGCGACGAGCGGCGAGGGATGGGTGGGCCGCTGCCTCCGGGCGGCACCGTGCCTACGTCGTGCTCGCGGGGGTGGCGGTCGTGGTCGTCGTGGTGGCGGCCGGGTTGTACATGGCGACCGGTGACGGGTTCTCGGTCACCGACGCCTCCAGTGACCTCCTGACCTACCTCGGCATCTTCGGCCTGGTCGCCCTGGACGGGGTGGTGCCCATCTTCCCGGCCGAGACCACGCTCAACGCGGCTGCGACCTCCGCGGCCCAGGGCACGCTCGACCTACTACCTGTCATCATGATGGGAGCACTCGGCGCCATCGTCGGCGACTCCAGCCTCTTCTGGATCGCCCGCCGCTCTGCCCGGCGCATCCAGCCGCAGCTGGACAAGGCGAAGGCGAACCCGAAGGTCAGCCAGGGACTCGCCATCATGACCGGGAGCGTCCCGGTCCTCATCGTCGGCGGCCGGTACGTCCCCGGCCTGCGCTTCGTCGTCAACGCCACCATGGGACTCTCCGACATCCCGTACCGACGCTTCCTGGGCTGGTCGGTTCTCAGCGGCGTGCTGTGGAGCACCTACACGTGCCTCCTCGCCTACTGGATCGGCCTGAGCCTGGGCGAGTACCCGCTCGCCTCGGTCGTGATCTCCGGGACGGTCACGACCGTCGCGATCGCGGTCGTCTTCTGGAACCTGCGGCGGGAGCACGCCAGGACCGCCGGCCACGCGCAGGACTCCCCATGACCATGACCGGTGACTCGATGCCCGCCGGACCGTGCTCAGCGGACCGTGCTGCCGGTGCCCGACGAGCAGTTGTCGGGCGAGTAGTTGCCGCTGATGCTGAAGTCCTCGCACGTGAGGATCCGCGGGTGCTGCGTACCGACGAGGAACGAGGCGACCATGACGGTGGCAACGACTCCAACCGCCGCCAGCCGCTCGCGGCCCTGGAGGCGCTCGGCGGTCGGGATGATCAGGCGCACCAGGAAGGCAGCCAGCGCGGGAAGCCCGACCGCGGTGATGACCACCCCGAACCAGAACAGCGCCTGGTAGATCCCGGAGGTGCCCCCGACCGGGAGGATCCAGGCCAGCACGATCCACAGCGTGGGCAGCAGCAGAGCCAGGACGGCCGGCCGACGCCACACGCGCGGCCCGCGCGCGTAGCCGAGGGCGAGGAACGCAGAGGTCGCCGCGGCCCAGAGCGACAGGTGCTGCTCGAAGAAGATGACGCCGTAGACACCGAGCGTGAACGCCGGCCAGGCGCCCAGCGCAGCACCGGCGACCGCAGCCGCCACAACGCGACGACTGTCTTCGTCGAGCAGGGGCTGGCGTGGCGCACTCGGGACCTCGTCGTTCATGCCAGCATTCAACCCCCGGGGCACCGCGGGGACCATCCCCCATGGGAGACGACTGCGCCGATCTTCCCGACCGATCCTTACCCTCGCCCCAGAACCAGGAGAGGTTGACCGGTGGACGTTGCGCGCCCGACCCCCGCCGCCCGATCGAGGAGACCGGCGGTCGTTCCGGCATGGCTCCGTGGCTACCGGAGGCAGTGGCTGACGCGTGACCTGGTCGCCGGGCTGACCCTCTGGGCGCTGGTGGTGCCCGAGGCGATGGCCTACGCCTCGATCGCCGGTGTCCCCGCCCAGTTCGGCCTGTACTCGGTGCCGCTCGCCGTCCTCGCCTACTCCTGGCTGGGCAGCTCGCAGCGGCTCTTCGTCGGGCCGAGCTCCACCGTCGCCGCGCTGACCGCGACGGTGGTGGCGCCGCTGGCAGCGGCCGCGACCGACCAGTACGTCGCCCTGACGGCCGTGCTCTCGCTCCTCGTCGGCGCGGTCTTCGTCGGCCTCGCCGCGCTGCGGCTCGGGTTCATCTCACGGCTGTTCGCCGAGCCGGTCCTCGACGGGTTCATCATCGGGCTCGGCGTGTACGTCGTCGTCGGGCAGCTGCCCAAGCTGGTCGGGACCGAGAAGCCCGAGGGGAGCACGGTCCAGCAGCTGTGGGGGGTGGCGACCTCCTGGGGGTCCTGGAACACGGCGACGGTCACCATGGGCGTCGGCTCGCTCGCAGCACTGCTGCTCCTGCACCGCTACGCACCCAAGCTCCCCGCGGCCCTGTTGGTCGTCGTGCTGTCGCTGCTGCTGGTGCCGGCACTCGCCCTCGAGGACAAAGGGGTCGAGATCGTCGGCAGCATCCCGGCAGGCTTCGCGTTCGTGCCGTGGAGCGGGGTCAGCTTCCGCGACGTCCTCGACCTGCTGCCCGGCGCGTTCGGGATCGTGGTGGTCGGGTTCGCCGAGGGCCTGGCGGTCGCGAAGGCCTACGCCGCCAAGGACCGGACCACCGTCGACGCCAACCGCGAGCTGCTCGCCTACGGTGCCGCCTCGGTCGGCGCCGGTGTGCTGCAGGGCTTCCCGCCCGCGGGCAGCCTGTCGAAGTCCGCTGCGGCGGAGGAGAGCGGTGCGCGGACCCCGTTGGCGTTCGTGACCACGGCAGGACTGGTCACCTTGACGGTGCTCTTCCTGACCGGGCTCTTCACCAACCTCCCGGAGCCGGTCCTCGGCGCGATCGTCATCTCGGCCGTCATCGGGATGATCACGCCGCGCAGGATCTGGCACCTCCACCAGGTCCGGGTGCCCGACTTCTGGCTCGCCCTGTCCGCCTTCCTCGGCGTCGTGCTGATCGAGGTGATGGCAGGCGTCCTGATCGGGATCGTCCTGAGCCTGCTCCTGCTGCTGCAGCGGATGAGCACCCCCCACGTCGCGGTGCTGGGGCGGCACCCCGACCGCGGGTTCGTCGAGATCGAGGCCAACCCCGGCACGACGCCCGTCCCCGGCACCGTGATCCTGCGGACCGACGGGCCGCTGGTCTTCGCCAGCGTCGACCCCGTCGTCGAGAGGCTCACCTCGCTCACCCTCGACGCCGACCCACGGCCCGACCGGGTCGTCCTCGACTTCGACTCCACCTCCGAGATCGACGTGACGGCGGCCGGCGCGCTGGCGACGGCGGTCGACGACCTGCGCGCCGCAGGGATCGACGTCCGGTTCGCCGCCGCTCACGACCAGGTCCGGCAGTACGCGGCCCGGCTGGGGCACGAGCAGCTCACCGGCCTCGCCGACCCCTACCCCACCGTGGCGGCCGCAGTCGCCGACACCCCCGACCTCGACCCCCCACATCCGTCCGGGACGGCACCATGAGTGACGCGATCGACCAAGCACACCGCGCGCCGCGGTGGTCGACCGCGAGGTCCCACATCACCGACATCCGCACCGTGAGGACCCCCACGTCCGCGGATTACGACGACGCCGTGTCCCAGTCCATGAACAGCACGCAGGCGCCGGAACCAGCCGGGACCAGCCCCGTCGTCACCTCGACGTCGTAGGTGAGGCCCGACGTCGTCACGCGGGGGTTGCTCAGCGCCAGCCGGGCGTCCCCGGCGAGCCGCGAGTCGGCATCGAGGAGGGCCAGGGTCCCCTCGACCCGCCTGACCCCCGGACTCCCCGGGAGCCGGACGTCGGCCCACAGGTCGAGGAACGCGCCGGTCCGCAGAAACCCGAGACGGCGCGGGACCGGGCTCATCCAGATTGTCGAGGGCGACACGTCCAGCAGCGTCAGGGTGCCCCCGGCGAAGTGCAGACCCCGGGCGAGCTGGGCGTAGACCTCGCCCGAGCCGACCACGCTCTCCATCCGACTCCTCCTCTCGGGTCGATCCGACTCCTCCTCTCGGGTCGAGAACCGGCACACGGGCCCCATCCCCCACGACGAGCCCGAGCCCGACTCCCAGTGGACTCCCGCCCGGGGCCGGCGTCATCGTCCGCGGAGAATGAACACCGCGCACCGACAGCATCCGGACTCGTCGATGCACGGGCCGAGTCTCCCCCCAGCACGGGACCTTCTGCGGTGGCCGACAGCGGCGCCGAGCGGCACGTGGTGGCCAGGGCACGGACCCTGGGCCCGGTCGAGTCGCCCCCCGCGGACTGACGCAGGGCACTCGCCCGAATCATCCCCAACGAGCGGATGCCTGCCATAGCACCGGAGTTGGGTGATGGGCGGAGAACGTCCGTCGCCAGGTCCTGGACCCGCTCAGCCGCGAACAGCTCGGTCAGCTGCGAGACATCACTGACGCCCTGCTGACCCGGCTGGACCCCGACGGGCGGATGACCGCCCTACTCGACCCGAGGTCCTGCGCGAGATCAAGACTGACCCCGTCCAGTCGTACTGGCTGCAGTGGCGGCGACTGCGCAGAACTGGATGGGCGGCACAGATGTGTTCGACAGCAACGGGCTGTCGGACCACACACGGAGGACTGACATGACGGGAATGACCCCCTCGGCTGACGACTTGGCCGCCGCGTGGGCGGCCTACTGGAGCGCGATCGACGGCGAGGACTGGCTCACGGCGAAGGCACTCATTGAGCTCTCGCCTTCGCTGCAGGTGGAGGCGGCACGGTGGGTCGCCGCCGATCGCGACTTGGACGCTTGGGTCAGGCATATCGACGACCAAGGCCGGGGTTGGTCGTCGACGGAACGGCGCCTCTTCCGGGTGGTGGCGGCTCTCCTTGACCCGGCGCCCGATGTCATCGACGCCCACGAGGTCCCGTACGCGATGCAGATGGGCGAGGACCGGGTTCTCCGCGGCGTACCCCTCGCGTACTTCTTGGAGCTGATGGGCTCGTGGGAGGGCGACTTCTGGCGGATCTTGACCACATGGGGCACAGGCGGGAACAACCGCGACCGTCCTGGGCGGGCGACCGTGGTGCCGACGCACGGAGCCTGCGGGTCAGCGACGCGGGCGGCCTGCGGCAGTCTGTGACGGCACTGGTCTTGAGCGCGGTAGTGGGGAGGAACGAGATCCGCTCCTCCCCACCACATCATGAGTGCAGTAGTTCAATGCCCTCGGTAAGAGTGGCTCGGACCTTCTGCTGCGTCTCACGCCCGAGGGCGATGAGCTTCTCGAGCGCCTTGTGCGCCTGGACGGCAAGTCGCCCGACCTCGTCAAGCTGGCTGATACCGGTGAGCGCGAGGTTGAACCTCGCTTCGACCTGTGCGAGGTCGATCTCGGCGTCGTCGTCCTGTCGGACGGTGAGCATCGCAACCTGTTCCCTCACCAAAAGGAAGATGAGCTCGACGGAGGCCGGATCTTCGACACTGACCACGTAAGTAGCCGTGTCGATTCGGGCAAACGAGCCTCCGCCCGGGACTTCGTTGCTCGTCGGAACGAGGATGAGGGCTCCGGCTGCGTCGCGCACCTGACACGCGTTTGTCGCCTCGGCGCGCAGGCTCTTGGCCGTCATCGGTCTTGACCGGGTTTTGGCCTCGATTGCGATTCTGACCTTGCGGCCGTGGCCGGTGATCGCTGGGCCGAGGGTGGCGACTCCGTCGCCGGTTCGGCGCGTGGTTCCGCCGACCCCGGCTTGGCTGCCGGTGCGCTCGAACAGGTCTCCGGCGCTCGTGACGATCTGGTGGATGAGTTCCATCGCCTCGTCCTCGTTGGCGGCTCCGATCGCGCGGCTGCTCTTGGCGCCGGCGGCTCTTGCGGCCTGTTGGGCTTCGACTAGGCCGCGGACGGCGGTCAGCTGCTCCGTGAGCTCCCGGCGGGTGCCATTGAGCTCGTTGAGGAGGTCTTGTCGGAGCATTCGCACCGGGCCCTCCCGGTCGAGGGAGAGCGCGTCGCGGATCGATGCCTGGTGTTGGGCAAGCGCCGTCGTCAGCTCCTGCAGACCGGCCGTCTGAACAGCGCGGGCAGCCTCGACGACGCTGGCCCGGACGCTGCCGGCCTGGCCGGCGAGCGCTGCTTCGACCTGGGCCGGCAGGTTGTCGAGGATCGCGCCGGCGGTCTGGGCTACCAGCTGCTCCCCGGCCTGTAGTCGGTCGACGGTCTGGTCGAGGCTAGCGATGGCCGCCTTCGACTTCTCGTCGACCTGGTCGGCGAAGGAGTCCAGGGTGCGGGTCAGGGACCCGGTGTCGATGCCGGCGGTGCTGATCGACAGGGCAACCAGTCCCACGGGCAGGGCTCGTCGGACCAGGTCGGCTGCGGCCTCCGGCCCGTGCTCGGTTGTCTGGGCACGGAGGAACGACGCGGCCTCGGCGTGGGTGACGGTCAGGTCGTGGATGACCACCGTCTCCCCCGCCACGGTCACCGGCTCTGGTCCGGTGGACAGGTGGGCGAGACTCATCGGACGCCTCCGATCCCGGCCGGGAGAGGCACGTCGGCGGGGAGCCCGAGGCGTGCCTTGCGGCAGATCAGGCAGGTCTCCGGTGGCATCTCGACCACGTGGAGCAGCGTCGCCTCCCAGGCCCAGAGCTCGGCCATGACGGCGTCGGAATCGGCCAGGTGATCGACGAGTGCTTCCTCGATCTGGATCTGCAGGTTGCGCAGCGACGGCTCGTCGCTGCTGTGGTGCGCGGCCGCAGACGCGAGGCGCACTGTCAGGTCGACCCACAGGGCGAGGAGGCGAGCAGCCTCACGGTCGCGTGGTGGGACGGTGCTGGCGGTCTGCGCGAGCGCGGACCGCGGCTGTTGTGGTGTCACGAGGACCCCTCCAGCGGTGTCGACCGCCGCGATGGGGGCCGGATGCCCCCACCGTCAGCGGGGGCTCGGTTGTGTGGCCCGCACGGACCTGTTGGGGCGATGTCCGCCAGGAGAAGTAGCCCGATCGGACATTCTCCTGCGAATCGTGGCGGCGAAGTCGCGGGGCTGATTGACGAAGTGATCGGTGCGCGGACATTCCGATCCGGCCGCGCTAGCGGTGCCCGACCACCGACTCACTGGAAGAGACTGAAGTTGACCACCGACACCCCCACGACCGCCAACGACGTCGTCATCGTCGTCCGCCTGCCTCACGACCTCCGCGACGCCCTGAAGGCCCGCGCCGCAGTGGAGGACCGCTCGGTCGCCTCCCTCATCCGGATCGCGGCCCGCGCCTACGTCGACAGCGAGACCGGAGCGGCGCGATGACGTCCACGCCGACCACCGACAACCGCGCGGTTGCACCGGCCGCGATCACGCCTGACACGTCGTTCGAGCTCCTCGGACGCCTGCGACTTGCGAGCCGGCTCGAGCACCGGCACCAGGTACCCCAGCTCGCCGAGGATGCCTTCCACGGGCTCGCCGGCGACATCGTGCGCACCATCGAGCCCCTGACCGAGGCGTCCGCGCCCGCCATGATGGCGACGCTCCTGGTCACCTTCGGAGCGATGGCAGGACGGCACAGCTTCGTCTACGTCGGACCGAAGAAGCACCACCCCCTGCTCTACGCGGTCGTGGTCGGCCAGTCGGCCAGAGCACGCAAGGGAACCGGGGCCGCCGCTGTGCGGCCCATCATCGACGCAGCTGACAGCGATCTTGCGCCGTTCATGCGGGACCGCCAGGTCCGCGGCGGCATCCAGTCCGGAGAGGCCCTGATCAGGGCGGTGGCCGACGCCAGCCAGGCCGAGACTGGCGAGGCAGGCGCAACCGACCAGCGGCTCCTGGTCGTCGAGGAGGAGTACGCACGACTCCTCACCGTCGCGGGGCGGCAGGGCTCGACCCTCTCCCCCATCGTGCGGTCGGCCTGGGACAGCGACGTGCTGACGACCAAGACCAAGGCCGAGAGCATGATGGCCGAGCACTCGCACGTCGCCATCCTCGGGCAGGTCACGATCGCCGAGCTGATGGAGGTCCTCAAGCCGGTCGACGTCGCCAACGGCTACGCCAACCGCTTCCTCCACGTGCTCAGCGTCCGCGACAAGCTCATCCCCGACCCGGGCCGGCTGCCCGACTCGACCGTCGACGCACTCGGGAAGCGGCTCCGAAACGCGATCGAGTTCGCGCACACCGCCGGCGAAGTCACGCGGAGCCCCGGCTTCGTTGAAGCGTGGGACCGCCTCTACCGGGTAGTCGAGTCCCAGCCCAGCGGGGGCATGGTCTACGACTCGCTCACCGCGCGTGCGAGCGCCTACCAGCTCCGCCTGGCCCTGGTCTACGCACTCCTCGACCAGTCGCGCACCCTCGAGGACGTCCACCTCCGTGCGGCCGCGGCGCTGTGGGACTACAGCGAGGCCACCGTCGCCCACGTGTGGGGAGCCACCCTCGGAAACGCCCGCCTCGACAAGCTCTACCGGGCTCTTTCCGAAGCAGGCCCCACGGGGCTCTCCAAGACCGAGGTCAGCCGGCTGTTCTCCAACGACCTGAAGAAGGACGAGCTCGACAGCCTGATCAACCAGCTCGTCGACGCCGGTCTCGCAAGCCGCCGGTCCGAGGCGACGGGCGGTCGGCCGCTCGAGCGCCTCAGCGTGGCTGGATGAGCGGCGACCGAAGAAACGAAAGAACGAAGGAAGTCGGCGGGACTTCCTTCGTTCTTTCGTTTCTTCGTGCACCCCGGTGCTGCACACGCGACGGCGTCCAGTTGGGTCCGGCGCGGCCGCGCCAACCGGTGCGCCCATGCCCCGCCTCGACGCCATCGCCCCGCTCGACTCCTACCTCGCCCAGGTCGACCGGGTTCGCAGCCTCACACCCGAGCAGTTCGCACGCGACCTGGAGCACATCACGCCCCTCTGGATCACCTTGAGGGTTGACCCCGGGGTGTAGGAGTCAGCGTCCATCTCGGTGGGCGCCAACTCCTACATCGGTCCCATTGCGCTGCAGCTCCTCGCCGGCACGGTGCACCGCACCCGACCCGAGGAGCCCACCGTGAACCAGTACACCGACCGCAAGGTCTTCCACCGCCTCGCCGCCAAGCTGCCGGCCGCTGCACCCACCAACTCCGACTGGGTGCGGTACTCCGTCGAAGGAGACAGCGCCGGAGTCGCCGCCCAGCGCGCCACCCACTGCAGCACCTACGCCGACGACCCCGACATCGCCGCCATCGCCGCGATCCCCGAGGCAGCCTGGGACCCTGACCAGCCGGACGTCGGCGCCCGACACGGCATCATCTGGCTCACCCTGGCCGACCTGCACCACAACGCCGTCGGGAACGCCCCGGTCGCAGCGTTCGTCGTCGTCGGAAGCACCATCTTCTTCAACATCACCCTCTCCACGACGATCAAGCACATCACTCGGGAGGACGGCGAGGACGAGAACGGCGTCACCCGGCTGATGCTCGGCGTGCTCAACCACTACCCGTCGCTGCGCGCCTCTCGCTTCGCCGAAGACGTCACCCGGGCCGGCCGCGACGAGGTCGACTGGGCCGCGATCACCGGCAAGCACAAGACCCGCGCGATCGCGATGTGCTTCGGGGGCCAGCGCTACGACCCGACGCAGCGCGGTGACTGGCTTGCGCTGAGCGCCCTGGGCATGGTCGGCGGCGACGACGACCCGATGCGCCGTCGGAAGCTCACCGGCAAGCGCCTGATGAAGTACCGCAAGGGCGGAGCCGCCATCTCCGAGGACCAGATGCCCCACGGCTGGCACCACCAGAAGGACCAGCACGGCCGGACCGTCGTTGAAGGCGACCGCGGCATCTTGCCCGAGGCAGACCCAGGACTGATCCCCGTGATCCAGTCGCTCTACGCAGCGCACGCCGACGGAGAGAGCTACCAGAGCCTCGCGCAGCGGCTGATCGACCACGAGGCTACGGGCGCACTCCGCCGGCGCGACCACACCAACATCGCCAACACCTACGCCGCCACCCTCGACGACCCCCACGCCAGCTACGACGCGGCCAAGAGCTTCTTCGTCCGCAGCAGCTTCCGGCCGCGCACGATCCCGGACGGCGAGGCGATCGCGCGGTACCTGGCCGGCGAGGACCCGGCCGAGGTGTTCGACGCGGACAGCCGCTTGTACATCGCGAAGGTCGAGCTGTTGCGGACCGGTAGGTACTTCCGCCGGCTGACCAGCGACATCAAGGGCCGCAACGTGGTGCTCGACGGCATCCCCGCTCAGTACCGGGACGATCGAGACGAGTACGGCTGGTTCGACGTTCTGTCCGAGCCCTGGCCTTGGCCTCGCAGTGGGGACGGTGATGAGGTCGCACGGTTCGGCGTCTCCGACGAGACGTGCCGCAAGGTCGCGGCACGCCTCCTGGCCGAGCTCCGGGAGCCGAAGGCGCCGACCGGTGGTCGCGCCCACCGGCACTCGACCCGGCGGGCCCTCCAGCGCTTCGACAACTGGCTCGCGGAGCCCGGACTGCCCGGCGCACGCTACGACGACGAAGCCACCCAGTGGGGCGTCGAGGCCCGGTGCAACAACTCGGGCAAGGCCAACTTCGTCGTCCTCTTCCGCCGCGCCTCCAGTGGAATCGGCACGCGCTCCGGGCGCAGCTGGAGCTACTTCGGGCCCGGGGAGTGCAAGCCGGACCACACCGCTGCCACGGCCTCGCTCAGCGAGCTGTGCGCGTCGGTGTCGGTGAAGCTCGACGGCGCCGTCCGGGACGTCCTCGAGGGCGACGCGGTCGCAACCTTGTCGGAGGTGCCACGATCCGAACCGGTCATCGACCCGACAGCTGTCTGGCGGCACAAGCTCACTGCCAAGCAGGCCGAGCTCGACCTGCTGGCGAAAGAGGCCAAGGGACACAGGGCCATGGCCGCTCTGGCCGCTGGCGAGGGCGACGAGCGCGAAGCAGCCGAGTACGCCACGCAAGCTCGCGAAACCGCGACCCGAGCCGACGCTCTCACCGTCGAGATCGCCCGGCTCGAGGACAGGATCCAGACCGCGTCAGCGACCTCGAGCCCATCCGGGAGAGACGACCAGGGCGACGTCAGCGTCGCCGCCTACCTGGTCGTCGGTCTCGAGCGCGCCAGCATGGAGAACGGCAACGGAGCCGCCCGACTGGGTGAGCTCTGCGACGACATGCTCGTCGACTGGCGATTCGTCCCCCAAGGCGAGGACCTCGCTTGGTCATGCAACGCGCTGATCCCACTCGCCTCAGGCAGCCAAGCCCGGCTACCCCTGGCCGGACTCATCCGCAACGTCCGGACCCGCACCGGCAAGTCCCTCGCGAACACCGAGACGGTCGTCCGCTACCTGTTCGAAGAAGGTCGCGACCTGACCGACGTCGCCGCCATCCTCGACGTCAGCCGCAAGTCGCTTCTCACCCGGCGCGTCATGCCGTGGCTGGTGGGCAAGGACGTCACCGCACGCGGCGCGAAGTGCGCGCTCGTGGACCACCCGATCCCGCAGGTCCGCCGAGATCTCTACTCATGGCTGACGCGCGCCCCGCATGCACTGGAGGCCATCGCCAGCGAGTACTCCGCCCGGCTCCGGATGACCTACGTTGACCCGGACCTGGCCTGGGGCGACGCCGCGGTTCCGGACGACACCACGTGGATCGCAGAGGCACTGCGGATGCTCACGGCCGACACCGACACGCGGCGCAACGGCATCGCCGTCCTCGATCTCGCGCTCGCCCTCGGACAGACCGAAGCAGACGTTCGTGAGCTGGTGAAGCCGCAGAAGCGATCAGGGGGCTTCACCCGGCCCCGCTACCTGACCTACACGAACCGGCACAAGACGCACGTCAAGGCGATCGGGTGCCCACACGACCGGTGCCGTGGCCGCCGCTACGCCGACCACGTCGTGCTCTTGCCCGAGGTCGCGGCGAGCGGGTACGGCGTCATCTGCCGTCACTGCCGGCGCACACCTGCAGTTGCGGAAGCCTGGTCGCGGACCCAGTACCCGAAGACTTACCTCGATGACTTCACGGGTCGGCGCACGCCGGGTGGACTTAGAGCAGAAACGCAGACCCGCCGGTCAGCGAACTAGATGTGGCCAATCTGAACTCCGTGGCAGCGACCCACTGACTTCGCCGCGATTTGCGCGCTCACCGCGGCGGCGTGGGCTGACCGAACCTTCGGCGCAGGTCCACCCGCACCGCCTGATGCGACACTCGCGGCATGGCCCTGACCGTCTACGTCCCCCAGTGGTATCTGGAGGAGGACGAGGCCGTAGTCGCCTTGGGTGACCAACTGAGCACCTGGCTCGTGTTCTACGAGAGCGCCCGGTGGGACCGACCGCCCGACCACCCACAGCGGCTGGTGGGCGCCGCCAGAACCATCCCGATGTGGCCCGGAGCCGAACGGGGCAGACACCCGACCGTCATCGAGGTGGGCGGCGCGCCCATCTACTGGGACGCACCCGAGCCGACCAACGGACCCGTCGAGGTCACCGGCACCGTCTGCGCGAACGACCAAGACGCACCAGACGACTTCCCTCCCACCGACGGCGTCGTCACCCGGGTCCGCATGGTGTGGCAGGACTACCGGCCCGGGGAGAACCATGTCTGGTACCCGGTGCCTGGCACGACCCGGTACGAGGACCTCGACTCGAGCTACCTACCGCACCTCGACCTCACCGACCCGACGGCGCGGGTCGTATGGACGGGCGTGCTCGTCGACCTCGACGTCACCGGTTCTCAGCCGTCTTGACCGGGACTCCCCGACGCCTCCGCGCGTGTCCAGTGGAGCCCTCCGCCCAGCCGGCAGGGGCTGCCGCGGGCTGATGGCTTCAGCGCCGCCTGAGGCAGTCGAGCGCATCCTGTGCGCCGCTCGAGGTTGCGACGGCTCCTCGGAGCTGGTCGACCGGGCTCCCCGGCCGGGCCATGTCGCCCCAGTTGAAGTACGGGAGTGCCGACTTCGTGGCGAGGGTCAGCCCGGCGCCGTCGCGGGCTGGCGCCGCCAGCACCACGCTCGCCGGCTTGCCGCCCCTTCTGACGCGTACGGCTACAGCGGCGTAGCCGTCGGCGCCGTTTCCGTCGTTCACGGACGCGATGTACGCGGGCGGCTGGATGGTCACACCGGGCCGGGCTCCGGATGCCAGGGTAGAGAGCCGGGCCTTGGGGAGGACGGTGCAGTCGAGTTCCTTGACTCCGTCGGAGTCTCCGTCAGTTGGAGAGGGCGATGATCTGGCCGAGGACGTCGACGGTCGTGCGGCCGGCGCTGCCGAGTTGTCGGACGCGGCGCCGCAGGCAGCCGTGATGAGAGCAAGGGCCGCCCAAGCGGCCGTCCCGAGAGTGCGCTTCACCCACGGCACGGTATGTGCTTGCCGCAGCGACCGGTGGGGCTTCGGCGAGATACGGCGCGGGCGGGCGGACCGACGGCTGCCGACGCCTGCGTGTGCTCGCGTCGTCCGAGCGCCAGCACCAGCTGTGTCGAGACCAGATCACTCGGAGCGTCGCCCTACGAAACCCGCGCCACGAACCGGCGTCACGAACCGGATGGCGGGTCGTCCCAGACCCGCAACCACGCAAGAGCACTTGCGCCTCGGACGCACCGTCGCGTGAGGCCGCCGCCCGGCCCTGCGACCCTCCGCGCGCCCGCTGGCTGCGCGGCAGCGCCGAGCTCGTACAGGGCCCCGGACCGGGCCATGCGCTGCCCGGACAGAGAGACCGTCCATGACGGCCTTGTTCTCGGCCCACCGACGCTTTCCCTCCGCCCGGCGCTTCTCGGCGAGCACCGGTGCGAGCAGCGACTGCTTCCGGTTTCAACCCGAACCGTTCCCGATACCCGGCAAAGGTGAGGCTGTGCCGGGCCGCGTGCTGGGCGGAGATCGCCGACAGCGCGTCCCCGCACACGTGGCACACGACCCGACGACCAGCCTCGACCGCCAGCATCGCGCCGTACGGCGCGTACACCCACGTGCCGTCGCTCAGGCGACCACGGGCACGTGCGGCTCCCGGTCGCGGCCGGCTGCCCGGACCGGCATGGCAGGGGCTGGTCTTGTGCGCTGCATCGTCGTCAGTGTGAGCGACACCGCCCACAGATCGACGGAGAAGTCAGTTGACGGTCGCGCTGAAGACCTTCCTCGGGTAGCCGCGGTTGATACGGCCGGCGTCCGCGAGCACCTTCAGCAACTGGTCGTGCGGGTCGCTGCGATCGAACTCGAGCCTGTCGCCGGTCTGCCGGATCCGGGCGTAGTCGCCTCCGAGGTGCTCGAAGACGGCGATGATGTCGTCCGCGGACGCCGCGGGAGAGCTCTTGGCCAGCAGTCGCAGCGTGAGATCGCGCTGCCGTTCGCTGTTCGCGTCAGCGACCCGGGTGATGCGCAAGACCGCTTCCGGCGGGAGAGGGATGTCCTGCGCACCGGCAAAGCGCGCGACGGCCCTCAGCTCAGCCCAGTCGTCTGAGGGCACGAACTCGTCCATGCGGTCGACGACGATGCGGCCGAGCTCGGCGGCAGTCTCACCGTCGGCGAGAAGGTCGGCGACCATGCCGGTCACCACCGCGGGCTCGAGGAACGTCGCGATACCGGTGGACGCCTTGATGGCCGGCGCCATCGCGGCCCAGCCTCCTTCGCGGATGTGCACGAACGTGGGGAGGTCGTCGGCGACAAGTCCCCTAGCGAGCATCTGGGCGAACAGGTCGTTTGGTTCGACGCCGACGGCCTCGGCCGGGAGCGGTGTGTCTAGGTGCAGGCTGGCGGCCAGGTTCACGCGAACGTCGGTTGTCAGGTGGGTGGTGTTCAGGAGTGCGACGGCCGCTTCCTGCCGGTCGTACTCCGCGCCGTCCTCATCGCGAACGTCGTCGGGCTCGTCGACGTGCACGGTTCCGGCGTTTTCGAGGAGCTTCGCGAGGTACGTGTCGATGGCCCCTGCCGTGACTCCGCCGCGTGTCCGGTAGGCGGTCATGTTCGCGAGCGACGCACGGAACCGGTCTGCGGCCGCGAGCGCGGTCCAGGTCATCTCTGGTGCGGCGCGAAGGTTCCCCAGCCAGGAGGCGGGCGCGGTCTGGGCGAGCAGGTCAGCGATGACACCGACGTGAGGGTCGGCGTCCTGCTCGGCATCAGGAGCGCTCTCGGAGGCGGCGATGTCCGTGAGCACGGCCGCGAGGGTTTCGGGGGTGGTGGCGGCGTAGTCGGTGGCTAGGTCGTGGTCGACCGCCGTTAGGTACGCCGGCAGCTGTCTGATGCAGAACGCGTACACGGTGTCGTTGCGGTGGACGGCCTCCAGCGGGACTCCCTTGGGGCGTCCGGGACGGTCGCGGGTGGTGCCGAGCGCAGTGCGCAGGTTGTCGGCGGTGAGCTCGTAGCGGCTCTCGTCGATGACCAGGTGGCGCAGGCGCTCACCGAGAAGTCGGAGGTTGGGGATGACGACGTTGGCACGCTCGAGGAGAACGCTGAGCCGCTCCGGGAGGCGCTCGGCTGGATGCTCGGCGGGATCGTCAGGGTGGTCGGAGCTGAAGGCCGGCATGGCACCGTAGTGCTTGGCGATGAACACACCGACGTCGTCGCTGAGGTCGTAGGACGCTCCAGGGTCGAACGCGGACGCTGCGGCGCTGAACAGGGCGGTGCGCGCGTCGGCGGCCACGCCCTGGTTGCCGGCTAGGTAGGCGAACACCTCCCGGCAGCGGTGCTCGGCCAGGCCCGCTGCGAGCTTCTGCCGCTCGGCCGTGCGCGAGGTGAAGTACGCGGCGAGGAACGTGCGCACGTTGTCGCTACCCCAACCCGCGATGAGGCTCTCGATAACCGCGGCTGCGCGCCGGTGATCTTTGACGAGGAGGTGGTTGACGATGTCGATGTTGAAGGCGGCGACCGTGTCGGTGAGCTCATCGCCGGCTTCCTGTGCTTCGTCGAGAAGGTTCGCAACGGCGCCGGGGCGCCTGAGGTCGTAGTGGATGGCGGGCGTGTTGGTCTGCACGTGCCGGACCATGAAGTTCGCGACATCGAGGCCGGTGAAGTTGCCGTAGAACTGGGCGGCGTAGAGGGAGAAGTTCCGGTCGATGTACCCGCGGCGGACCAGGTCGCACGCAAGCTCGGACTCCAGCGTCTCCTCGACCAGCTCTGCGAAGGTCCGCGGGCCGGACTCGCCGGCCTCCCCCTCCGGGAGCGGTGTGAACCGCGGCATCCGGGCGAGCTCCGCGAAGCCCGCGCGCCGCAGGTCCTCGATGTCGGTCTCGACGCCGTCGAGCTCGACCTGCCAGGAGGTGGCGTCGTTCCCAACCCAGCGGCGTGGGTCGAGGCCCTCGGGTGCGAAGAACTCGAGCTCAGCCTCGAGCACCCCGATCGGGTACATGGACCCGCCGGTCGGCCTCGTTGCCATGAACATGTCGATTCTTCGAGCTCGAGCCACGGCCGCCCAGAACTCGTAGCCGGTCACGTCTTCGCTGGCGAAGTTCCCAGAACCGACCGCGAACTGCAGGTGGCTGTAGCCGGACAGTCCCTCCCTTCGCCGCGCCTCGGCGAGCAGGAGGAGACGCTGACCCAGCTGTTCGGCTCCAGCACCTCGCGCCTCTACGCGCTCGGTCTCGGCGAGTAGCTCCCGCTTCCGTTCGTTTCTCACGGCGATGTTGTCGCGTACGAGTGCCTGGTGGAGCTCGTAAAGTCGGTCGAGGGCGCTGGCGCGTCGGGTGATGTTCTCGAAGTCCCCGAGGTGGAAGTTCTTGTACGCCACGAGTGCGAACACGTGACTCGCGTCCATCTCCGGCGCAGGCTTGTACGGCGGCTTCGGCTCAAGCAGCCGCTCGGCGAAGACCAGGTACTCGTTGCACATGTTGCGCATGAGCCGCATGTCGGTGCAGTGCTGCGCGATGGTGTTGACGAGCTGCGGCTTGAGGTCGGTGATGCCGCGTGCGTCGAGCATCTTGGCGAGCAGGTCGCGTGCGTTGCGGTGCGAGATGAACGGCACAAGGGAGATGACGACGTCGAAGAACTTCGTCCGGTTCGCGCGCATCGTCTCCGCGCCGGCTGCGTCGACGCGTCCACCCGGCTGCGTCGCCGCAGCGGCCGTCTCGGCGTCGAGCTTCTCGAACACGCTGTCGCGCAGCGCGTACACGAACCGGAGGGGGTGGCCGGTGCCGAACAACCAGGCGGTGAACTGGTCCGGCAGCTTCCGTTCCAACCACCCCCACAGGCGCTTGCCCCGGACCGCGTGCAGCACCTGACCGAGCCGGTTCCCGTCCCTGCGGCGGCGACGCTCCGGGGTCTCGTTCAGCAACAGGTTCAGCTCACGCAGCGCCTCGAAGATGCCCGGGTCCTCGAACCGGTCCAGGTCTTCGAAAATGACGATGTCCTTCGGCTCGCGGCCGAAGTAGTACACGATCTCGTCGAGGAACTTGTCGAAGTACGAGTCCGGACTCGCGTCGAGCGTCAGAGCCGCGCCACCTGCGGAGAACTCCTTCACCTGGAGGCGGCCCGCGGTCAGCCTCCGAACGACCGTCACCACCCCTGCCGCCAGCGCTCCGACGCCGGCCCACGCGACCACGCGCACCCAGGTGTCGTGGGTGTCACCGGTCCCCTTGATACTCGGCAGCCACCCAAGCAGGAAGAGCAGCGCGCCAACGCAAGCGACGAACGCCGCTGACTGGACGAACGCCTTCCACCAGCCCACGACGGCAATCCTGCGGAACCGGGAGTTCCTGCCGACCTTCTCCGAGGCGCCGTACAGCAGCTGCTTGACGATCTCCTTCTGGATCTGGTTCGTCGTGCTGTCTCCTTCAGCACTCCCGCGGTCACCCTCGGTGGCGTCCGGGTCGTCGCTGCCCCGGCCGCTGTCCTTGCCCGGCGTCAGGCTGGAGATGGCCAGCCGCAAGGTCGACTCGGCGTGGGCCGCCTGGAACTCGTCGAGCACGCTCGACTTCCCGGCGCCGTAGCGACCGGTCAGGGCGATGTTGCGGTTCCGCGGGTCAGTGAGCACCTCCTCAAGGCGGCGCAGGTAGGTCCCGTGCTGATCGGGGTCGAAGCTCGGCGACAGCGACTCGAGCGGCTTGGCGGCCATGCCCGTTGCTGGCGCGTCGGATGAGGGGGTGGGCTGGGAGCTGGTGGACCCGGAGACGGACCCGTTGGTTCCGTCCGCGGTCGCCGAAGAACCGGTCGTCCCGCTCGGCTGACCCTCGCCGCTGTGTTCTGGACCGTGCGCCATCGTGTTCCCTTCGTGCGCCGTGCTCGCGTGTCCGGCAAGACCGTGCCGCGCCAGCGGCGTCCAGCACTCAGGGCCCCCGGAACGCGCCCCGTTCCCGAGACGGGAACTTGGAGACGTCAGCGTAAAGGTGCCCGCCGACATGAGACGGACATTCCCTACCTCTCACGGCGGGGCTTTCGGCGTCTCGGCGGCGCCCAATCGCTCCTCGCCCGAAGTGGGCGTCAGCCCTCGGCGCTTGGCCGCCTCGCCGGGCCACCAACGGTTCCGGCCGACCATCCCCACCAAGGGAGGCCGGCACATGCCCGAACCCATCCCGCAGCCCCCGCGCCGCATCAGCCCCGACAAGCCGCCGCTGGACCAGTTGCCGCTCATCCGGGCCGACCAGCGCGACGGCCCCATCACGGTCACTGCGGCGAGTTCGACCCCCACGAGCTCACCGAAGCCCAACGCGAGCACGTCCGGTACATGGACGGCTACGACTTCGGCGTGTTCGCCAACACCCTCGGACAGCACCGGATCGCGTGGCGCAACCAGCTCATCGACCGCAGCATCGACCTGTCGAAGGTCGGTGACCTGCCGGTCGAGGACGGCCGTCCGGCGACCCGGACGCCTGGCTTCCCAGCGACATCGCGGCCGGCGCGCTGACGCTGCGCTTCCGCGCCCAGGAGCTGCTCGACCTCGCCGAGGAGTACGACGAGCGCATCGCCGAGGGCTGGGAGCTCCACCACGACCCGTACCTCGCCCGGTACGTCCGGCCGTCGCGCCGGACCCCGACGAGGGTTCCGGTCGGCGACATCAGCGTGGCGGTCGATGGCAGTAGCGCGGTGAAGTGTCCCGCCTGGAATGACGCAGTGTCATGCCTGGATCCGGGAGTGTCCTGGTCGGACCGGAGCTCTCTCGGTGGTCCAGTGTCCCCCTCGGAATCTCAGCGTGGTGTCGCTGACACTCCCGTCGGACTCCGCAGCACACCATTGCGCCCGTGTGACTGCGCCGGACGGTCCGCGGGCATGACGACCGACGAGTGGATCACCAGCCAGCTGGAGCATGCCCCCGAGATGACCCCGGAGAGGTGGGCCGCACTCAGCCGGGTTCTTGCACGAGCTCGCGCCAGACAGGAACAAGTCGGCCCGGGTCGAAGGTGTTCCCGCGGCGAGTAGACGCCAGCACGTAGATCGCCTTGAGCTCCGCTCGGGCGTACTGCCGGCGCACCTCGACAGGGAGTTCATCCCACATGTCGGGGCCGACCTTCACCTGGCGCTCGGTCCGCATCCGGCTCGTCAACCACGCACTTCGCTCTTGCCGGAGCTCCTCAACCCGGTCCCCCGCGGCCTGCACCGCAGCCAACGACATGCGCGCAGCGTCCCCAGTCAGCTCCGAGTACTCAGCGACCTTCGCCTTGAGCTCGGTCCTGAGCGCCGCGAGCTCGCTCTCGCGTGGCCACACAGTGCTCTCGGCGGCGACCTCTACCGTCGCAGCCCGCATCCGCGCCTTCAAGAGCTTGCTCACGACCTCGTCCACCGCCACGCCCGAAGCGCTGATCTTCCCGCAGCCGCCCTCCCCGTTCACGCCACCGCCACGCGTCTTGCACGCGTAGTAGAAGTGCTTCTCAGTGCGCGCGTTGCCGTGCAGCGGCCCTTGGCACTCCGAGCAACGCAGCAGCCCGCTCAGAAAGTACTCGCGGTGCGCCTCGCTACGGCGCTCCGCGCCGGCGCGGCCTTCGGCGAGCAGCAGCTCCTCGAGAGCGGCCCAGACCCCCTCGTCGAGGATCGGGTCCCACTGCCCGCGGACGAACTCCGTCGTCTTGGGATCGACGAGAAGCTCGCCCTGGTGGACCCGATACCCGGCCAATCGCGGCGCGAGCAACATCTGCTTCAGCGTCGCCGCAGTCCAGGGGTTGCCGCGACTCGTTCTTACCTCCCGTTCGTTGAGGTCCCTCACGATCGTGTTCAGGGCGACGCCGGCGAGCAGGTCGTCAGCCGCACGGCGGATCACGCCGGCCTCGAACTCGTTGACGACCTGGTTGCCCTTACGACCGGGTTCGGTCACCTTCGGCAACACCCGCCCATCAGCCAAAGTCACCGCCGCGCGGGTCCAGTCCCAACCGAACGGTCGGGTCCCGCTCACAGGACGACCGGTCAACGCGGTGGCACGGTGCTTGGCCGCCACTCGTCGCGCTGTGTCCCGACTCGCCTTGTTCGCGAAGGCCACCATCACCCGCGCCAGCGTGATCCCGTCCGGAGACGACAGGTCGATGGCGTCGTGGACCGTGCGGAACACGAGACGACGGCCAGCCTTTGCTCCGGCGTCGTAGATGTCGATGACGCGTTCAAGATCCCGGGGTCGGCGAGCGAGCCGGTCGAGGTCGTAGACGACGATGCCGTCGATCACCCCGTCCTCGAGGTCTGCCAACAGCCGCTCGAACTCAGGCCGCACCACATCCTTGAACGCCGAGATGTCGTTGTCGACGTGGTGCTTCTTGATCTTCCAGGTCTGCCGCTCGTGGCTCACCGAGGCGCAGAGGAGCTCTATCGCCTCTCGCTGGCGTTCGACGCCAGCGCCGCGGTCGCCTGTGTCGGCATCTTCCTGATCATCAGAGATTCGTTCGTACGCGCCGACTTCAACGACGGCTGGGCCGCTCCGCGCCTCCTCCGCCTGCTGGAGGGCGGCCTGTGCACCTCGCTTCAACCTGTCGGAATGCCTCGCGCGAACCATGCCGCCAGCCTAGGTCGCTAGTGTTCGTAATCAAATACTCTGGTCAAGCATCATGCCGACCAGCAGGGCGAAGGGATCACTGCTCAGCACCTCGTCGGCGGCAGTGTCACCAGTGATGTGCAAGGCCATGGTGTCCAGCATGCCCGATGCCCGGCCTCGACCTGGCACGCCGGGCGCGCGCAGCATCGGTGGCGAGGTCACCGCCGAGCAGACGGTGACGCCGGGGGCGGCGTCCCACGTGCGGCTGCCACGGAGCCACCCTCACCGACCCCGGGCCGTGCCGGTACGAGCAGGTCGCCGAGCAGGGGGTCGCCGGAGACGGCACCCACCTCGCGGGACCACTCGTGCCCGAGGACGACGCGGGCCATCGGACCGGGCAGTCGAAGCAGCAGGGCGACGGTGCGGGGGCCACCGCCGCCCTGCTGGCTGACGTGCGCACGCAGGGCAGCTCGCTTGCGCCCGAGCTCCGCGCGGACGTCGATCCGGTGGGTCAGGTCGGCCCGCGCGGTGTACGCGTGCCGCTCGTCCGGCAGATCCGGCACCGGGAGGAACCAGCCCACGGCGCGGAGGACCCGGACGGCTCGGGCGAACCAGGTGCGGTCGAGCGTGACCTCGAGCACCCGCGGCGTGCCCGCGATGGCCGCGGCCCGGATCCGACCCGGTGCACCTGCACGTGGTCGGGATGCCCGTAGCCGCCGTGCTCGTCGTAGACCGTCAGGATGTCGGCCGACTCCTCCTGGAGCACGGTGGCCAGCCGCCGCGCAGCGTCTGCGAGGTCGGCGTCCGCGAAACGGTCCGCCGGGGTCGATGCCCCGGTCGGGACCGGGCGCGACCCCGAGTCGGCGTACCCGAGGTGCAGGGTGCGGGCGACACCCAGCACGGCCGCCGATCGCGCGAGCTCCTCGCGGCGTCGCTCGGCCAGCCCCACGTGACCGGGATCGGCGAGGCCGAGCTCACCGCTGGTGGCGACCACCAGGACCACGCGGTGACCCTGGCTCGCCAGGCCGGCCATCGTCCCTCCTGTCAGGAGCGCCTCGTCGTCGGGGTGGGCGTGGAACAGGACCACGGTGCATGCCCGGCTCGTGCTCATGCGACCGCCATCGAGCCCGGGCCGTCGCCGGCGAACCTGGGAGCCGACGCCCGGTCGGCCGCGCGGGCGTAGAGGGTGTCGAGGTCGGCGAGGACGCGCCCCCAGGTGCACGCCGGCACGTGCGCGACGTTGTGGTCCCGGATCGCCGTCAGCAGCCTGCGGTCCATCACGAGCCTCGCGACCGCCTCGGCCAGCCCGCGGTCGTCCTCGGCCAGCAGCCCCTCGCGACGGTGCTCGACGAAGTCCGCGATCCCCGATCGTCGGTGTGCGACCACGGCGAGCCCCGCAGTGCGAGCCTCGAGGGCGGCGATCCCGAAGGCCTCCCGGTCCGCCGGCGCCAGGAAGACGTCGGCCGACCGGAGGTGCTCGCGGACGCCGGCGCGGTCCAACCGCCCTGCCAGGCGCACCCAGGTGTCGGCACCGGCGCGGGCGAGCCGCCTGCGCAGCACACGCTCCTCCGGTCCCTCGCCGACCACGACCGCGTGCAGCGAGACGTCCGCCGGCAGACGTCGGCGGACGTCGGCGGACGTCGACCAGGATCTCCGCCAAGGCCCGCGTCCGCTTCGTCCGGGTCAACCTCATCACGCTGACCACGCTCACGGGCCGGACCGGGTCCAGCCGGGCGCCCAGCGCCGGCCGCCACCGGTCCACGTCCACGGCGTTGCCGGCCACCTGGACGGCGACGTCACCGCCGAGGACCTCGGTGACCGCGCCGGCCGCAGCCGTGCTGACGGCCGACCACACCGCCGCCCCCGGGTCGCCCAGCGCCGCCACGGCGAGCCGGGGCACCGGCCCCCAGCCGGTCCACACCGAGTGCACGGTCAGCACGAGGGGCACACCGAGCCGGAGTGCCTCGCGGGCGACCTGGACGGCGAACGGCGACGCCACGGACAGGTGGGCGTGGACCACCGCCGGGGGCCGGGCGGCCAGTCCGAGGCGGGCCTCCCGCGTACCGGCCCGGGTGACCCAGCCCGGGTCGGCGGACGTGTCCCCGTGCGGCCGGGTGGCGGTGAGCACGCACGCCTCCGTCCCCGCCGCTCGTTGCCGGACGACCAGGTCGCGGACGTGCAGCTCGATCCCGCCGACCCACGGCAGGTAGCCGTCGGTCACGTGGACGACGCGCACGCGGTCACCCCCTCTGGCCGCCAGGACGCGCGAGCGCGGCACGAGAGCCAGGCCAGCAGCCAGATGCCCCCGACCGGTACCTCGAGGGCCACGGTGAGCAGGCGGTAGAGGACGATCCCGGCGACCGCCGTGCCGGGGGCGCCGGACGAGGCGAGCAGCGCCGCCAGCGCGACCTCGACGAGCCCGGCGCCGCCGGGTGTGACGCCGGCCAGGGTGAGGAGGCGCTCCAGGGTGAACACGCTGAGGACCAGCAGCGGCGGCACGTCCGCACCGGTGGCGAGCAGACAGCACTCCAGGAGCGCGAGCAGGGCCAGGGTGTACAGGACCATGCCGAGGGTGAGCCGACGCCAACGCAGCCGCACCAGACCGGCGGTCGCGGACTGCAGCTCGGTCAGCCGCCTCTCCCAGGTCCGGTCGACGGCGCCTTCCCGGCGCCGACGGACGACTGCCCCGGCCCGGTCGAGGCTCTGCCCGAGCACGGTGGCGCCTCGCGGGGTGAGGAGGGCCAGGCACCCGACGGCGAGGACGAGCAGGCTCGCCACAGCGACCGGCGCCGCCAGTGCCAGCTGGTGGGTCCGGGCGCCCGTCACGAGCAGGACCGGGATGACCAGCAGCGGCAGCGCCACCTTGACGAGCACGTCCCAGACGTTGGTGACGACCGTGTAGCGCGACATCGCCTGGCCGCCGAACCCCCAGGCCCGGCCCATCTTGACGTTGAGTGCGATGCCTGCGGCTCCGCCGACCGGCAGCACGTTGGCCACGGCGCTTCCCGTCAGGCTCAAGGTGGCCGCGCGCCGAGCCGTCAGGCCCGGGAGGGCGGCGGTGAGCGTGATCGTGTGCAGGGCCAGACCGAGTGCCCACAGCGCCACCAGACCGGTGACGACCGTCATCGGCACGGAGTCCAGCGTCCGCCAGAGGCCGCCCCAGGCGACGCCGGAGACCGCCGGGAGGACGGCGATGAGGAGGGTGCTGGTGACGACGATCCCCACCACGTACCGGGCACGGCTCGCGGCGGATGACCGGGTCCCCGTCGAGAGCGGCGCCGGCGCTTCGATGACGGCAGTCATGGTGCCACCATGACCGGCCGCTCCTGACGACAACCTGACCGTCGCTGACCGGTCGCCGGTCAGGTGGCAGACAGGTCCACGACGTCAGGCTCATCAGGTGGAGACCTCAGCCCTGCCCGACCTGCGCCCGGCGCGCCGCTGCTGCGTCGTGCTGCCGACCTACGACGAGGCCGACGGCATCGCGGTCTTCCTGGACCGGTTGCTGGCCGCCACGGCAGGGGGCGACGTCGACGTCCTCGTGGTCGATGACAACAGCCCGGACGGCACCGCGGACGTGGTCCGTTCCCACCCGGCACACGGCGGGCGGGTGCGGCTGCTCCAGCGGCCGGGCAAGGAAGGCCTGGGGGTCGCCTACCGCGCCGGTTTCGCGCACGCCGTCGCCGTCGGCTACCAGGTGGTCGTCCAGATGGACGCCGACGGCTCACACTCCGTCGAGGACCTCCTCCCGATGATCGCCGGGCTCGACAGTGCCGACGTGGTCGTCGGCTCGCGCTACGTGGCAGGTGGCGCGACCCGTGGCTGGCCCTGGACCCGGCGGGCGCTGTCGGCGGCGGCGAACCTCTACGCGCGGGCCGTGCTGCGGCTCCGGACCCACGACGCAACCGCCGGGTTCCGCGCGTGGCGATCGTCCGCGGTCCACCGGGCCGGCCTGCTCGCCACCACCTCGAACGGCTACGGGTTCCAGGTGGAGAGCACCTGGCGCGCCGAACGTTCCGGGCTCCGCGTGCGGGAGCACCCCATCGTCTTCACCGACCGCACCACCGGCGCGTCCAAGATGGACGGCGCTGTCGCGGTCGAGGCGTTCCTCAGCGTCGCACGCTGGCGTCTCGGCGAGCTCACCCGGCACGCCGGCCGAGGCACCTCGGTCGCAGTGCCGCTCAGTCGGCCTTGACCGCGAGCACCGGGCAGTGGGCGTCGAGGAGCACGCGCTGGGCGTTGCTGCCGAGGATCAGCTTGCCCACCGGCGAGCGGCGGCGCAGGCCGATCACGATGAGCTCGGCGTCGTTGGCCTCGGCGATGCTGAGCAGGTCCTCGGCCGGCTCGAACCCCCGGACCAGCTGCCGCACGTCGTAGTCGACGCCGGACCCGTCCAGGACCGCACGGACGGTCTGCATGTCGTGCTCGGCCTGGACGGACGCCTCGTCGTCGAAGTCGGGGCCGCCCCGGTGGGAGTTGACCACCACGAGCTTGGAGCCACGCAGCCGAGCCTCGTCGACGGCCCGGTGCAGCGCGGCGTCACCCTCGGGCTTCGGCACGTAACCCACGACGACGGTTCCCATCGATCCTCCACTCCTGGCAGCGGTCACACCGGCTCGACGACGTGTCGACCCGACGCGGTCACGCTATCCGATGCGGTGGGGCCCCGCAGCCTGTGGAGGGAGACCGCGGGCATCGCGGCCGGCGGGCAGGCTGTCGGGCGTGGAAGGGATCCGAGAGCCGCTCCCCCGCGCGACCGCTGCCGTGCTGCGTCGCGCGGCGCTGGACCACGCCCGCGCCGAGCACCGCCGCCACCACCCGCCGGTGCTGCACGTCGGCTTCCCCGGGGGTGCCGAGGAGGTCTTCGCCCTCACCGCCGACGACCCGCGCGACACCGCGCTGCTCACCGACGTGGTGGCCGTGCTGCTGCACCGCCTCCGCCGCCGCACCGGCGCGGTGCCCCTGGTCTGGCTCACCCGGTCGGGCCCGCTCGACCTGCAGGACGTGGACGTCGCCTGGCTGGCCGCGGCCCGGTCGGCCGCGGCCGAGGCCGGGGTGGCGCTGACCATGGTCGTGGTGACCCGGCACGGCTGGGTCGACCCGCGCAGCGGGGTGGGGCGGACCTGGAAGCGGCTGCGGCAGCGGTGAGGGGCGCTGAGCAGTCGAGTGCCGCTCACGGCTCCCAGGTGTGGACCGGCTCGTTGGTGTGCATGCGGTCGCGGTAGTCGCGCAGCGTGGCGCGCAGGCCGTCGTACCGCTCGAGGTCGCGGCGCTCGTGCATCCGCCGCACGAACCACTCCGCACCGTTGACGCCGGTCAGGCACCGCTGCTCGATGATGCCGAGCAGCCGGTCGATCTCCGGACCGGACGTTCCCCACGACTCCAGGCCCTCCTGTGCCTGGGGCAGGAGCCGGCGCAGCACGAGCTCGGTGGCCCGCACCTGGCCGACCCCGGGCCAGTAGACCTGCGCGTCGATCCCCTGGCGGGCGGCGGTGTGGAAGTTCTCCTCGGCCGCACTGAACGACATCTGTGACCACAGCGGTCGCTCGCTCTCCGCGAGGTAGCGCACCAGGCCGAAGTAGAAGGCCGCGTTGGCCATCGTGTCCGCGACCGTCGGCCCGGCACCGAGCAGCCGGTTCTCCACCCGCAGGTGCGGGATCCCGCGCGCGACGTCGTAGACCGGCCGGTTCCAGCGGTAGATGGTGCCGTTGTGCAGCCGCAGCTCGGACAGTGCCGGGGTGTCGCCGCGCTCGAGGACCTCCAGCGGGTCCTCGTCGTCGGTGACGGGCAGCAGTGCCGGGAAGAACCGGACGTTCTCCTCGAACAGGTCGAACACCGAGGTGATCCACCGCTCGCCGAACCACACCCGGGGGCGCACACCCTGGGCCTTGAGCTCCTCGCTGCGGGTCTCGGTGGCCTGCTCGAAGAGCGGGATGCGGGTCTCGCGCCACAGCTCCTTGCCGAGCAGGTACGGCGAGTTCGCGCCGACCGCGACCTGGACCGCGGCGATCGCCTGCGAGGCGTTCCAGTAGTCCGCGAACTGGTCCGGGGAGGTCTGGACGTGGAACTGCGTGCTGGTGCACGCGGCCTCGGGCACGATCGAGTCGGCGGTGGTCCGCAGCCGCTCGGTCCCGTCGATGGCGATGGTGATGTCCTCGCCGCGGGCGTCGAGGATCTGCTCGCTGAGCAGCTTGTAGCGCGGGTTCGCGCTGATCGAGCTCAGGCTCATGTGGCCGGGGGCGAGCGTGGGCAGGATGCCGATCATCACCAGGTGCGCCCCGACGTCGGCGGACTTCTGCTCGGCGTCGTTGAGGCTGTGCCGCAGGCTCTCCTCGAACGTGGTCAGGCCACCCTCGCGCAGCTTGGCGGGCGCGACGTTGATCTCCAGGTTGAACTGGCCCAGCTCGGTCTGGAAGGCCGGGTCGGCGATGGCGGCGAGGGCCTCGGCGTTGCGCAACGCCGGGTCGCCGAGGTCGTCGACCAGGTTGAGCTCGACCTCGAGACCCGTCATCGGGTCGTCGGTGTCGAAGCGGGCCTCGCGCAGCATCCGGGCGAACACGTCCAGGTTGCGGCGTACCTTCTCGCGGTGCCGGGTCCGGTCGGCCCGGGAGAACTCCTGAGCCTCCACCTCTTCGCCCATGGTCCGACCTTAGGGCAGTTCCGGTGCGTGCCAGGACGCTTCGGTGCGAGCAACCAGGTCGTCGACGACCCCGGCGACGGTCCGCGACCGCTCGAAGGCCGCCCGCTGGCGGGCGGCCCCGCTGTCCGGGACGGCGCGAGCGACCGCCGTCGTGACGCGCTCCAGGTCACCGGCATCCTCCAGGGCCGGTCGGACCGTCTGGACCAGTGCCTCGATGACCTCGCGGGCCGGGCGGAGCTCGCGCGACGCCGGGTGGACCAGCCGGTCCGCCGTGCCGTACCGGGCCGCCCGCCAGTGGGCGGCGCGGAGCTCCTCCGCGCGCCACGCCGGCTCCGGCCCGTCCGCCTCCCTCGCGGCGGTCTCGACCAGGCCGCGGACCAGGGCAGCCACGGCGACCGCGCGCTCCGGCTCGGTGCAGACGTCGCACACCCGGACCTCGACGGTCGGCTGGCCGACCGAGAGCCGGGCGTCGAAGTAGAGCATCCCGCTGTCGCGCGCGGCACCGCTGGCCAGCATCGTCCGGCTCACGTCCCGGTAGCCCTCGACCGACCCGAACCGCTCGGTGGGCCCGGCGCTCGGCCACCGGCTCCACACCTGCGCACGCCATGACGCGTAGCCGGTGTCGTGCCCGCCGGCGAACGGCGAGTTGGCACTCAGCGCCAGCAGGCTCGGCAGCCACGGCGCGATCCGGTCGATCACCGCAACGCCCTCCCGGTCGGAGGCGATCTCGACGTGCACGTGCATCCCGCAGGTGCCGCCGGTGCGCGCGATGTCGCCATAGGTCTCGACCATGTCGCGGTAGCGGTCATCGGGCGAGACGACGGCCTGGTCGCCGCCCAGCGGGACGATGCCGCACGCAGCGATCGTCAGGCCGGCGGCCTGCGCGGCCTCTCCCGCGGTCCGGCGGGCTGCCACGAGCTGGGCCAGCGCGTCGCCGGCGTCCCGGGTCGGGTCGGTGCGGGTCTCCAGCTGGTGGCGGAACAGCTCCTGCTCCAGCGCGGCGGTCGCGCCCGACGCGGCGGCGCCGGGCCCGTGCTCGCGGAACGCCTTCAGCACCCGGGGAGAGGCCGGGACCACCTCGCGGGTCGCGGGGTCCACGAGCAGCAGCTCCTCCTCGAGCCCGACCATCCGCGCCATGGCGCCGCCGTACCCCGGGAGGCCCCCGCGCACGCGCGGTGACGTCGCGGCGTCCGCAGTCGCTGCTCACCCGGCCTCCTCGACGGGTGGATCCGCCTCCCCGAGGCCCGGCGGCACGGCACCGAGGAGCGCCTGGGCGACCAGGGCCGCCAGCGGGTAGGCCTCGTCGACCTCGGCGCACCGGTCCAGCGCACACCAGGCGAGCGCACCGTCGCCGGCCTGCCAGGCGGTGAGCGCGAGCAGGGCGGCGGGGCCGGCGAGCAGCGGAGCCGGTGATCGCCGCACGACCTCGGTCCAGAACCCGACCAAGGCCGGGGCGGTGGCCCGACGCAGGTCCCGGCACACCGCGTCGCGCACGACACCGTCGAGCAGCCCGCGGAGCAACCGGGCGAGCTCTGCATCGTCGGGGACGGTGCCGTCGCGGGAGTGTCGGGTCACCAGGTCGGCGGCCCAGTCGGGGTCGGGCAGCCCGTCCCCGCACTCCCGCGCCAGGGCGGCCACGACGCCGACCGACAGCGCAGGTGCCGCCGCGACCGTCGCGCGCAGCTCCTCGCGCGAGCCGTGCAGGACCCGGCCCTCGAGGACGGCCCGGGCACTGAACGGGTGGGCGGAGACGTCGTACGGGATGCCGACGGCCCCGGACCCCGCCTCCGCCGGCCACCAGCGGAGGCCGTCGGCGCACAGCACCTCGACCACCCCGATCCCGGCGTCGCCGAACGCGACACGAAGCGCGCGCGACGCGTGCCGGGCGAGGGACGGCTCGGGGCTGTAGACGACGAAGAGCACCTGCATGACCGCGTGCCACCGGGCCGGCTCGAGCAACGCCGCCACCATCTCGGCGAGCCCGGCACCGGTCCCGGGCAGGTCCACGCGAGCGTGGAAGGGTTGCGCGGCGCCGAAGGTCAGCATGACGACGGAGTCGCGGGGAGCGAAGCCGAGCACGACCGGGACCAGGGCCAGGACGTCCTCGGGGGTCCGCGCCGTGAACGGGAGCGGGGAGCCCGGTGGTGAGGTGGGTGCGGTCATGGGGCGACTCTCCCCGCGGCGACGGACGGTACGGGGCGGCCGCGGGAGCGCCTGTGGACGATGGTGGCGCGGCGCCCTCCTGTGCACGGTGACCGGGTTGCGTCGGCACCGGGCGGTAGCGTGCCCCGCGTGCGTGCGGAGGCGTCGGTGCTCCACCTCGACCTGGACGCGTTCTTCGCGGCGGTGGAGCAGCGCGACAAGCCCTCCCTGCGGGGCAAGCCGGTGGTGGTCGGGGGCGTCGGTGGTCGCGGGGTGGTGTCGACGGCGTCCTACGAGGCCCGGACGTACGGCGTGCGCTCGGCGATGTCCACGCGCGAGGCCCGCTCGCGCTGCCCGCACGCGGCGTTCCTCAGCGGCCGTTTCCACGCCTACCGCGACACCAGCCGGCAGGTGATGGCGCTGCTGCGCGCGGCGTCCCCCCTGGTGGAGCCGCTCTCGCTGGACGAGGCGTTCGTCGACCTGGCCCGGGCCGACCTGCCCGACCTGGAGGTGCCGACCGTCACCGCGTTCGCGGAGGACCTGCGGACCCGCGTGGTCGAGGTGACCGGCGGCCTGACGGCGTCGGTCGGCGTGGGGACCTCGAAGTTCATCGCGAAGGTGGCCAGCGACCTCGACAAGCCCGACGGCCTGGTGGTGGTGCCGCCCGGCACCGAGCAGGAGCTGCTGCGCCCGATGGACGTCCGCGTGATCCCCGGGGTCGGGCCGGCCACGGCCGAGCGGCTGCGCCGGGTCGGCGTCCACACGGTGGCCGAGCTGGAGCGGGTCAGCGAGGACGAGATGGTGCGCCTGCTGGGCCGGGCCAGCGGCCACTGGCTCTACCAGCTGGCCCGCGCCGAGGACGACCGGCCGGTCGTGCCCGAGCGTGAGGCGAAGTCGGTGAGCGTCGAGGGCACCTACGACACCGACCTCACCGACCGGCGTCTGATGGAGGGCCTGCTGACGCGGCAGGCGGGTGAGGTGGCGGGCCGGCTGCGCAAGCACGGCCTGTCCGGCCGCACCGTCTCGATCAAGGTCCGCCTGCACGACTTCACCACGCTCAGCCGGTCGACCACGCTGGCCTCTCCGACCGACAGTGCCGCGACCGTCGCCCGGCTGGCCCGCGCGCTGCTGGCCGATCTCGACACGTCCGGCGGGGTGCGGCTGCTGGGGGTGGGCGTCTCGGGGCTCGCCGACTGGGTGCAGGAGGACCTCTTCGGCGAGACGGCCGACGCCGCTGACGAGGAGCCGCTCCCGGAGGCGGAGGTGCCCCACCACTCGCGCCGCACCTGGGCACCGGGCATGGACGTCGAGCACGCCGAGCACGGACGGGGCTGGGTGTGGGGCTCGGGCCGCGGGGTGGTGACCGTGCGGTTCGAGACGGCCGCGACGCCGGCGGGTCCGGTCCGCTCCTTCCGCGCCGACGACCCGGACCTCAGCCCGTGGCGGCCCCCGGAGCCGGAGGACGGGGCAGGGCTGTGAACCGCACCTCCTCGCCCGGTCGCACCTGGGCACACCGCCACAGGTCCGCCTCGTCGACGACGCCCACGACGGGGTAGCCGCCGGTCGGCGGGTGGTCGGCCAGCAGGACGACGGGCCGGCCGCTCGGCGGCACCTGCACGGCCCCCAGCACCATGCCCTCGGAGGCGAGCTCGCCGTCGCGGGCACGCCGCAGGCCGACCCCCTCGAGCCGGAGCCCGATGCGGTCGGAGTCGGCTCCGACCGTCCACGTCGTCCGGCACAGCTCGTCGAGCGCGTCGCCCGTGAACCAGTCGTCCCGCGGACCCGGCACCACCCTCAGCGCGCCCGGGGGCGGCGACGGCGGCGTGTCCAGCGGCCGGAGCTCACCGGTCGGCTCCCCCACCGGGAGCTCGACCCCCGGCTCGACGCGCGGCGGCCCCACCCACGCGAGCGTGTCGGTGGCACGGGACCCCAGGACCGGCTCGACCGCGAACCCGCCGGCCACGGCGACGTACGACCGCAGGCCCGCCGCCGGTGCGCCGACCCGCAGCACCCCACCCGCGGGCAACCACTCGGCGCGGGACAGCGCCCGGGCGGAGCCGTCGACGCTCACCGGCGCGGGGGCGCCGGTGACGGCGACCCAGCAGCCGCCGCCCGCTCGCACGGCGAGGCCACCGAGGAGCACCTCGAGGACCGCGGCGTCCGGCCCGTTGCCCACCAGCCGGTTGGCCAGCGCCGCCGCCGGGCCGTCCAGGGCGCCGGCGCGCGGCACCCCGAGGTGGGCGAGCCCGATCCGGCCCCGGTCCTGCACGGTGACCAGCGGGCCGGTCTCGAGCACCTGCCAGGTCGTCGAGGTCATGCCGGCACGAACCGGACCCGGGTGCCAGGTGGCAGCAGTGCGGGCGGGTCCCGGTGCTGGTCCCACAAGCGGGCGTCCGTGCGCCCCAGCAGCCGCCACCCGCCCGGCGACGCGGTCGGGTAGACACCGCACCAGGTGCCGGCCACCGCCACGGAGCCCGCGGGAACCCGGGGGCGCGGCGTCTCCAGCCGCGGCACGGCGAGCGCGTCCGGCAGCCCGGCGAGGTAGGAGAACCCAGGAGCGAAACCGCAGAACTCCGCGACGAACTCGATCGCCGCGTGCCGCTCGACGACGCCGGCCTCGTCGGTGCCCCAGGCGGCCGCGACGAACCCGAGGTCGGGACCGTCGTAGAGGACCGGCAGCTCCACGAGCTCGCCGGGCGTCGGCGCATCCGCGGGACGCCACTGCGACAGGACGGCCGCGAGGGCCGAGGCGTCGGCGACCCCGTCGAAGAGCACCGTCTCCGCGGCCGGGACGACCTCGGTGGCGGCGACCGAGCGCGCCCGGGCCCAGGTCGCGAGCGCGAGCGCGGCGGCGGCGTCCCCGACCTCGGCGAGCACGGCGGCGCGACCGACCGGACGCAGCGGCACGGGGCGGCTGACCATGAGTCCAGTCAAGCAGTTCACGAACCGGTCATGTCCAGACCACCGCGCCGCCGGGGCATGGCCACCTCGCGGCGGGGAAAGTCTGGGGAAATGAGGTGAGGGGCTCCCGGTGGTATGAGCACCAGGAGCCCCTCGGCTCGGCCGGAGATGGTGACGCCCGGCCCACCGGACCCTCCCTCTCGACCCCACCGTCCCCGTCACCGGGCCGGTGCCGCGAGTCGCCTCGCGGTGCGGATCGTCGGTCCTGTCCGATCCCCGACTCCGCCTCGCGGCGGCTTCGGTGAGGAGAGTTCTACGCCCGCGCGTCGGGGGGCCGCAAGAGGTCACCGACAACCCACAGGTCCCTCCACAGCGAGGACCCGGCCCTCCACAGCACTCAGGCGCTCTCCACAGGTCGCGGTCCAGACCTGTGGACGCGACGGTGGACAGCCCCGCCGAGGGCGACTCAGGCGAACGGGCGCAGGTCGAGGTCGGCGCGCTCCAGGGCGCTGCGGACGGCCGTCGCGTGGCGCACCGCGCCGGGCGAGTCACCGTGCAGGCACAAGGAGTCGACCGACCCGGCCAGGCGCAGCGCCTGCGCCACGATCGCGTCCTGGTCGGTCACCAGGTCACCGGGGAGCCCGCGCGGGACGAGCCGTCCGTCGGCGGTGTAGCCCCGGTCGGGGAACCCCTCGTGGAACGTCCCGCGCCCCGCAGCGGCGGCCTCCCGCAGCAGCGCTCCCGGCATGCCGAGCACCGGCAGCGAGCCCGACCCGGCGAGTACCGCCGTCGCCTGCTCCTCGTCGTCGAGCACCCGGTGGTAGAGCGCGCCGTGCGGCTTCACGTAGCGCACCTCGGTGCCGCAGTCGCGAGCGATCGACGCCAGGGTCCCGACCTGGTCGGCAACCTGCTCGCGCAGCACCTCGAAGGCCACGTCGTGTGGCACGCGGCCGAAGTTCTCCCGGTCGGCGTAGGAGACCTGAGCGCCGACGGCGACGCCACGGTCGGCCGCCTCGGCACACACCGAGCGCATCACCGCCGGCGTGCCGGCGTGGTAGCCGCAGGCCACGTTGGCGCTGGTCACCACCTGCAGCAGCGCGGGGTCGTCGGTGACCTCCTCGCCCAGGTCGGCGTTCAGGTCGATGGTCCTCACCCCGCCGACGCTATCGTCGCGCCCATGCAACCGCCCGTGGCCGAGAAGCGTCCGCAGACCACCGAGCACCACGGGCGGAGCCGCACCGACGACTACGAGTGGCTCCGCGACAAGGAGTCGCCGGAGGTGCTCGCCCACCTCGAGGCCGAGAACGCCTACACGCAGGAGCGGACCGCCCACCTCGCCGCGCTGCGCCAGGGCATCTTCGACGAGATCAAGGCGCGCACCCGAGAGACCGACCTGTCCGTGCCGACCCGCAACCGCGGCCACTGGTACTACGGGCGCTCATTCGAGGGTCGCGAGTACGGCGCCAGCTGCCGGGTGCCGGTCGTCGACCCCGACGACTGGACACCACCGCGACCGGCGGAGGACACCTCGCCCGACCAGCCCGCCCTGCCCGGCGAGCAGGTCCTCCTCGACCTCGACGCCCTGGCCGCCGGCCACGACTTCTTCAGCCTCGGTGGGTCGTCGGTGAGCCCCCGCGGCGACCTGCTGGCCTACTCCACCGACGTGGTCGGTGACGAGCGCTACACGATCCGCGTCAAGGACCTGGGCTCGGGCCAGCTCCTCGACGACGAGATCACCGGCGTGATCGGCGGCGCCACCTGGACCCGCGACGGGACCAGCTTCTTCTACACGACGCTCGACGACTCCTGGCGCGCCGACAAGATCTGGCGCCACCGGCTCGGCACCGACCAGGCGGACGACGAGCTCGTCCACCACGAGACCGACGGACGGTTCTGGGCCGGTGTGGGCCGCACCCGCAGCGACCGGTTCATCGTCGTGGCGAGCGGTTCGAAGACGACCTCGGAGTACCGGTTCCTCGACGCCGACGCCCCCGAGCTCGGCTTCCGGGTGTTCAGCGAGCGACGCGAGGGGCTGGAGTACTCCCTGGACCACGCCGTCGTCGGCGGCGCCGACGTCTTCCTCGTGCTGCACAACGGCACCGGCCCCGACTTCGAGCTCGCCACCGCCCCGGTCGCGCCGACCCCGCCGGAGGACTGGCGGTCGCTGGTGGCCCACGACCCCGCCGTACGCCTCGAGGACGTGGACGCCTTCGCCGGACACCTGGTCGTGCACCAGCGCAGCGACGGCCTGACCCAGCTGCGCATCATCGAGCTGGACCCGGTCGCCGAGTCGGGTCTCGGCGACGACTACCTGGTCGAGTTCGACCACGAGATCTACACGGTCGGGTCGGCCGGCAACCCGGCCTTCGACCAGCCGGTGGTCCGGCTCGGCTACGCCACGATGGCCGTGCCCGCCTCGGTCTACGACTACGACGTGCGCAGCCGCGAGCTCACCCTCCTGCGCCGCGCCCCGGTGCTCGGCGGCTACGACCCCGGCGACTACGAGGAGCACCGGCTCTGGGCCACCGCCCCCGACGGCGAGCGGGTGCCGGTCTCGGTCGTGGCGCGCCGCGACGCACGGGCGTCCGGCGACCCCCTCCCCCTGCTGCTCTACGGGTACGGCGCCTACGAGACGTCGATCGACCCCTACTTCTCGATCGCCCGGTTGTCGTTGCTCGACCGGGGTGCGGCGTTCGCGATCGCCCACGTCCGCGGCGGGGGCGAGATGGGCCGCCGGTGGTACGACGGCGGCAAGCTCTTTGCCAAGCAGAACACCTTCTCCGACTTCGTCGCCTGCGCCCGCCACCTGGTCGAGGCGGGCTGGACCACCCCGGAGGTCCTGGTCGCGGAGGGTGCCAGCGCGGGCGGGCTGCTCGTGGGGGCGGTGGTGAACCAGGCGCCGGAGCTGTTCGCCGGCGTGGTCGCCGGCGTCCCGTTCGTGGACGCGCTCACGACGATGCTCGACGCGACCCTCCCGCTCACGGTCACGGAGTACGACGAGTGGGGCAACCCGGAGGCGGACGCGGCGGTCTACGACTACATGGCGGCGTACGCCCCGTACGACAACGTGACGGCCGCCGACTACCCGCCGATCCTCGCCGAGACGTCCCTCAACGACACCCGGGTCCTCTACGTCGAGCCGGCCAAGTGGGTGGCGCGGCTGCGAGCGACGGCGGTCGGCCGCCGCGACTTCCTGCTGCGCACCGAGATGGCCGCCGGCCACGGCGGGGTGTCGGGACGCTACAAGTCGTGGCACGACCGGGCGTTCACCCTGGCCTGGGTGCTGGACCGGATGGGGCTGGCCTCGGCCGACTGACGCCGTCCGGCTCGGGCATCTCCCCTGAGAAGTCACTGAGAGTTCGGGCCGGACGCAACTCACCGGGCCGGCCGCACGTCGTTCCGGGTGTCAGGTCCGCAGGTTTGCCGCGGGAATCCGATGGTCACCGTGGACGTTGTACGCCACGTGTGGGGGCGCTCCGGCGCCGTCCACCGCGACGAAGGAGGAGGGCGCCCCATGGCCACACGTACCGCACCCACCGGCGCACGCGAGATCGAGGGCCGCGACAGCGTCGGGCTCTACCTCGACGAGATCGCCCGCAACCCGCTCCTCGACGCTGCCGCCGAGGTGGAGCTCTCCAAGGCGATCGAGGCCGGTCTGATGGCCGAGGCGCTGCTCGCCGAGGGTCGCGTCGGGCGCAAGAAGGGCGGCGCGCCGATGCACGCCACCCAGGCGGAGCTCGAGTGGCTCGCCGAGGAGGGGCGCAAGGCCGTCGACACCTTCATCACCGCCAACCTGCGGCTGGTGGTCTCCATCGCGCGCAAGTACGGGCGGGCCCAGATGCCGATGCTCGACCTGATCCAGGAGGGCAACACCGGCCTGATCCGGGCCGTGGAGAAGTTCGACTACACCAAGGGCTACAAGTTCTCGACCTACGCGACCTGGTGGGTGCGCCAGGCGATCACCCGGGGCATCGCCCAGCAGGCTCGTGTGGTCCGTCTTCCCGTGCACGTCGTCGAGGAGCTGAACCAGGTGGGCGGCGCCCGCCGCAGCCTGGAGCGCCAGCTGGGCCGGGACCCCGAGCCCGCCGAGATCGCCGCCGAGCTCGGCATGGACGTCGACCGGGTGCTCGACCTGATGGCGTGGGGCCGCGAGCACGTGTCACTCGACTCCCCCGTCGACGAGGACGGTGACACCTCGCTGGGTGACCTGATGGCCCAGGAGACCGCGCCCGGCCCCGACCTGACCGTCCTCGACGTCGAGTCCCGCGACCGGCTCAACTCGCTGGTCGGACAGCTCGACGACCGCGCGGCCGACATCATCCGCTCGCGCTACGGCCTGGTCGACGGGCGGCAGCACAAGCTCGCCGACATCGGCGCCAAGCACGGCATCTCGGCCGAGCGGGTCCGCCAGCTCGAGCGGGAGGCGCTGCAGAAGCTCCGCCGCCTCGGGGATCCCGACCTGGCTGCCTGAGCGCACCGGCCTCCAGCAGTACCGTGCTGGGGTGATCGGCCGTTCCCTCCTCCTGTCCCTGCCCGTGTGCCTGGTCTGCGCGGGGCTGGGCGTCGGGTCGGTCCAGCCCGCCGCGGCGGACGACGGCACCGGCATCGAGGTGACGGTGACCGGACCCGGCGCCAGCACCTGGCCGGCGTACGACGCCGGTGTCGACCGCTTCGCGATCGCGACCACCGTCGACAGCACGGGGAGTGTGACCGTGGCGGTCACGGGCGCGTCGGCCGACGCGGTGGTGCTCGTCGACGGGGCGCCCGCACCGGGCGGCACCGCGGAGGTCGACGGCCTCACGACCGGTGACGAGGTCGACGTCCAGGTCGTCGACGGCGCCACGAGCACGAACCAGTCGTGGATCTACCTCCCTCCGGGCTTCCCGGAGCTGACCACGACGGCGTCCGGCGCCGGCCCGACCCCGGGCAGGACCTTCCTCGGCCTGATCAGCTACTACGGCAAGCCGTTCGAGACCGTCGTCCACGAGCACGGGGTGCCGGTCCACGTCCGGGCGGGCGCCGGGACGGACCTCAAGCCGTCCGGCGACGGCTACGTCGTGGCGCGTCCCGCCGAGGACGGCAGCACCGAGATCGTCGAGCTCGACGACCAGTTCCAGCCCGTGGCCAGTCACCAGCTCGTCGGCATGCCGGCCTCCACCGACAACCACGACGTCGAGGTGCTGCCGGACGGCAGCGTGCTGATGATGGGGTACGACGCGGCCACCCGGGGCGACGAGCACTGGCAGGACGCCGTGATCCAGCTGGTGGACCCGCAGGGCGACGTCGCCTTCGAGTGGAACAGCAGGGACCACGTCGACCCGGCCGAGGCACTCGTGCACGGCCAGGTCACGATCCTCGGCACGAGCTTCGACGACTACGCGCACATCAACTCCCTGCAGCTGGTCGGCGAGCACCAGGACGTGCTGGCGTCGTTCCGGAACCTCTCCCAGGTGCGGCTGATCGCGACCCAGGCGCACGACGGCCACCAGCCCGGTGACACGATCTGGATCTTCGGCGGCGGACCCGACGCGGGCTCGGGCGAGGCGGTCCGGCCGCCCCGGTTCACGCTCACCGACGGGGAGGGCTCGCGGGACCCGGGCCCGTGTGCCCAGCACATGGCCCGCCTGCTCCCCGACGGCGACCTGACGCTCTTCGACAACGGCTCACGCGCCGGCGGCAACCAGATGGCGGACATGTGCGAGGACCCGGCGGATCCGGAGGGCCCCCGCATCGCCCGACCGCAGACGCGGGTCACGCAGTACGCGCTCGACCTCTCCGACCCCGAGCACCCGAGCGCCGACCTGGTCTGGCACTACGCCTACCCGCACCGCTACGCCGCGTTCGCCGGCAGCCAGCAGCGCCTCGACAACGGCAACACCGTGATCGGCTGGTCGCAGGCCGTCGACGGATCGGGCGGCGACGAGGCCCAGCCGATCGCGACCGAGGTGACCGCGGACGGCAGCCAGGTGTGGCGGCTGGACGGGTTCGGCTACTTCACCTACCGAGCGACCCACGGTCAGGCTCCCGATCGGATCCCGCCCGAGGTCACCCTGAGCGGTCCGGAGGACGGTGGCACGTACGAGCCGGGCACCGACATCCCGGTCACCTACTCGTGCACCGACCGTGGTGGGTCCAACCTCGACGGGTGCGACGGCACGGTCGACAACGGCGGGTCGGCACCGACCACCCCCGGGCAGCACACCGTCACGGTGACCGCCAGCGACCGAGCCGGGAACACGACTTCGTCCTCGGTCACCTACACGGTCACGGCTCCGCCGCCGGTCGTCGTCCGACCCGACCTCTCGCTCCGGCGGTCGGGAGACGCCTGGGTAGGCCGCGGGGTCAGCGGCCCGGCCCGCGACCAGTCGGTCACGCTCGACCTCGGACCGAGGGGCACGGCTCGGCACGCGGCCGTCCGGATCCGACTGGCGAACCTGGGCACCGACACCCAGCGGTACCGGCTCACCGGCGGGACCGGCGCGACCGGGTTCACGATCGCGTTCCGCCGCGACGGGGTCGACGTGACCCGTCGGCTCACCGGAGCCGGGCTGACCACACCGGCCCTGGCGCCCGGGCAGACCTACGACCTCGTGGCGACGGTGTCGCGCAACGCCACCACCCGCCCGGGTGGTCGCGTCCTCCGGGGCCTCGCGACGGTCTACACGCTCGGCGGCGCGCGCATGGACGGAGTCGCCGTCCGGCCCCGCGCGGTGCGGTGACGCTCAGCCGGACCGCTGGGCCGAGGTCAGCTCGGCGTAGACCTCCTCCACCCGTCGGCGCAGCTCGTCGCGCGTCCCGGTGTTGACGACCAGGTGCGTCGCGATCGCGCGGCGCTGCTCGGGGGTGGCCTGCGCCGCGATGCGCGCCTCCGCGTCCTCGCGCGTCCAGCCCCGGTCGCGCAGCATCCGCTCGACCTGCAGCTCGGCCGGTGTCTCGACCACGATCACCGCGTCGAAGGAGTCGGCCCGTCCCGACTCGGCCAGCAGCGGGATGTCGTGCACGACCAGGCCGTCCACGGGTGCGGCGGCCTCCAGCTCGGCGTACCTCTGGAAGACGAGCGGGTGCACGATCCCCTCCAGGACCTTGCGTCGCGACTCGTCGTTGAAGACGATCCGGCCCATCTTCGGACGGTCCAGGTCGCCGTCGGGGGTGAGGACCTCGGGGCCGAACGCCTCGACGACCTGGGCCAGGCCGGGCGTCCCCCGGGCCACGACCTCACGGGCGAGCCGGTCACCGTCGATGAGGACGGCGCCGAGCTCGACGAGGATCGAGGCCACGGTGCTCTTGCCGGAGGCGATGCCCCCTGTCAGTCCCACGCGCACGAGCCCACGCTAGCGACTGCGGATCAGCCGGCGAGCACCTGCTCCGCGGTGGCGCGGCACACCTCGTCCCAGGGCGTCGGGGTCAGCCCGAAGGCCTCGGTGATCGCCGACGAGTCCAGCACGTATGGCCGCTGGAACTGGTACGCCGTCTCGCGCATCTCCCGCAGGAAGGGGACGACCGCGCCGCCGACGCCGAGCATCGCGGCCGGCCACGCCTTGACCCGGGGCGCGGGACGCCCGACGGCCGCACACACGTCGGCCAGGGTCTGCGCCTGGCTGAGCGCCGGGTTCGTCGGCGCATGCCAGACCCGCCCCCACGCCGTGGCCTCGCCGGCGACCGTGACCATCGCGGTGGCCATGTCCCGCACGTCGGTCATCGAGTGCGGTGCCGAAGGATCGCCGAACACCCGGGCCGTCTTGCCCGCCAGCGCGCGCTTCGCCGCGATGGGCACGTGCGCCTGGGTCACCCCGGGCCCCATGTAGTCCGACCCGCGGACCTCGACCGCGCGCAGCCGGCCCTGTGCGTGCCGGTCCGCCAGGTCCGCCCACATCCGGGCGCGCAACGCGCCCTTGACGCCGGCCGCACTGTCGGGCAGGCCCTCGACCATCGGCCGGTCGAGCGGGCCGTAGGGGTAGAGGTTGCCGGTCACGACCAGGACGGCCCCGGTACGCTCCGCGGTCGTGGCGAGCGCCTCGGCGATCGGCGGCCAGTAGGTCGGCCAGACGGTGTAGCTCGGCGGGTTGATGCAGTTGTAGAAGGCCTCCGCGCCATCGACCAGCTTGGTGAGGACGTCGGGGTCACCGGCGTCGACGGACTCCCGGCGCACCCCCTCGACCGACGGGCCGGTGCCCGACCGGCTGGCCAGCACCACCTCGTGGCCGCGACGGACCAGCTCTGCAGCGGTCGCCTGCCCGACGGGCCCGGCTCCGACGACGACATGACGGTGGGACATGGGACGCTCCTCGATGCTCAGTACGAGAGCAGTGCTCTCTGTTCGCCCCACTCTGGCATGGCGAGGCCCGAAAAGCAAGAGCACTGCTCTCGTCTGTTGTCATTGCTCTCGTCATGCGCCACAGTGGCACCGTGTCCGCACCCCGCACCGCCCGCGCCATCGCTCGCGCCGAGCTCACCCGGGCCATCCTCGACCTCGCCGGCGAGCAGCTCGCCGAGGTCGGTCCGGCCGCACTGTCGGTGCGCCGGATCGCGCGCGACCTGGAGATGGCCTCGTCAGCGGTCTACCGCTACTTCCCCAGCCGCGACGCGCTTCTCACCGCGCTCATCGTGGAGGGGTACGACGACCTCGGTGCCCGCGCCGAGGCGGCCGACGCCGCTGTCGAGCGGTCCCGCCACGACCTGCGCTGGCGCGCCATCGCCCACGCCGTCCGCGACTGGGCGCGCGAGCAGCCGCACCGCTACGCCCTGCTCTACGGCAGCCCGGTGCCCGGCTACGCGGCCCCGCAGGACACCGTCACCCCGGCCACCCGCATCACCGCGCTGCTGCTCGCCGTGGTCCGCGACGCCGAGCAGGCCGGCGTACGACCCCGCGGCGCGCTGCCGGTCCCGGCCGCCGAGCGGGCCGCCGTGCAGCCGGTCGCCACGATGCTCACCCCGCACCTGGGCGAGGAGATGACCGTCCGCGGTCTCGGCGCCTGGGCGACCCTCTTCGGCCACGTGTCGCTCGAGCTCTTCGGCCACATGCACCGCGGCGTGCTCGACTACGACGCCCACTTCGCCCACGTCGTCGACCAGCTCGCCGCCGACCTGGGCCTGGGTTAGTCCGCCGGCGACGGCACCCCTGCGTTCCGCATCCACTCCACGAGAGCTGCGCGGACGACCACGTGCGGCGGTGGCGGCAGCTGGGCATGAACCACGGATCTCCGCCACCGGGGCAGCCGGACCAGGTACCGTCGCGCTGACCCCGAGGACGGCCCGAGGAGACCGATGGCAGACCGTGACACCGCAGGCGTGACCTTCGAGACCACCGTGAGCTCCTTCGGCAACAACACCGGCATCGAGGTGCCCGAGGAGGTCATCGAGCGGCTCGGCCGTGGGAAGCGCCCGCCGGTGCTGGTGACCGTGAACGGCTACGAGTACCGCAGCACGGTCGGGGTCATGGCCGGCCGCTCCCTCATCCCCGTCAGCGCGGCCATCCGGAAGGCCACCGGCCTCAGCGGCGGCGACGCGATCACCGTGACCCTGGTGGTCGCCGAGGCTCCGCGGGAGGTCGACGTGCCCGCCGACTTCGCGGCGGCCATGGCCGAGCACGAGCCTGCCCGGCCGTTCTTCGACGCGTTGTCCAACAGCCTCCAGCGCTACCACGTCGACACCATCAACGGCGCCAAGACGCCGGAGACGCGCGAGCGGCGGATCCAGAAGGCTGTCGACCTCTTCCTCGCCGGCAAGAAGCGGTAGCGATCCGGTCATGACCTCGAGTGTCCGGCGGTCCGGGTGCGCGCCAGCCGGACACCGGTGGCGAGCAGCCAGATGAACCAGGCGAGGTAGCCCGGCACCCCGACGAACAGGAGGGACGAGCCGTCCGCGATCGCGAGGTTGGCCACACCGGCAGCGATCAGCACACCTCCTCCGGCCACGCCGAGCAGACGCTGCCACGGTGGCGTCATCCCGGCCGCGTGCGTCGCCAGCGCGGCGCCGATGAGCGTGGTGCCGAGTGCCGACAGCGCCCACGCGAACGCTGCCGCGTGCATCTGCCAGGTCAGGACCAGCTCCGGGCTCGGCTCGGTGAGCTCGCCGGCGGACAGGACCACTCCGTCCCACAGGACGGCGTAGAACGCGAGCACCGCCGCGGCCGACGCACCCGCGGCCACCGCCAGACGCGACCAGTCGGCGCCCCTCCCGCCGCGACGCCGGACGATCCCGTGCAGGCCGGTCACGAACCCGAGCAGCAGGGGCAGGTTCAGCGCCTCGAGTCCGACGGCGATCGCGACCGCGCCCCGGTGCTCGGCATGGAACGCGAGGACCTCGGTGATCGGGTCGCCGTAGCCCGGCGCTCCGGTCGAGATCAGCACCGCGTTCTGGACTGCCACGGACGCTGCCAGCGCGATCGCCGTCACGCCGACCAGCCGCTCTGGGACCGCTCGGGTCGGGACGGCTGCCGTCGGTGCGGTGGCGCTGTTCTGTGGTGATGTCACGTCGTGCTCCTCGTCGTCTCAGGGCCGGATGGTGGTCTGGTACTCGACGTCGTCGAGGCGAGGCTGCGGCCCGGCGAGGACGTTGCGCGCCTCGGTGTCAGCGCTGACTGTCTCGCGCAGGAACGCAGTCGTGTAGTGCATGACGACGTCGAGGGGCCGTGCGGACCAGACGGCGTCGGTGCAGAACCCCTCGTGGTAGGCGGACTTCCGGGTCCACGGCAGGTCCTTGCACGGGTCGAGGAAGATCATGTGGCCCGCACCGGGGAAGGTGACCAGTGCCTTGTCCGTGCTGCCGACGCCCTCGTAGGTCAGTCCTGCCCCCCATGCGTAGGGCGTGCCGTCGTCGACCGTTCCCCCCAGCGCCATGACGGGAACCGTGACCTCCGCGAGACCGCGCCGGCCGAAGGGGTACGCGTCGCCAGCCATCGAGATCACCGCCTTGACCCGGGTGTCCCCGAGCGATGGCCACAGCCCGGACGGCACCGCGGGCAGTCCGGCTCGGGTGGCCATGTCCGACTCCCGAGGAAGGACGGGATCGCAGAAGAACGTGCGAGGGTCATCCGCGCCCAGGGTCGCGCAGCGGCGCTCGTAGGCGGTGAAGTCGAACCGCGCCCCTGCGGCCGCGAGGGCGGTGTACCCGCCGTACGAGTGACCCACGACGGCGACGTGGTCCACGTCGAGCAACCCGGCGAACGACGCCCCCGGCTCGTTGAGGCGCTCCGCGAGGTCGATGGTCCGGTGAACGTCGTCCGGCCTGTCGATCAGCGCCTTCCAGAACCCGGTGAGCGATCCGTCGAACCTCTCGTCGTGCTCGGGGGCGAGGACGACGTAGCCCTGCGACGCGTAGTGCTCCACCAGCGTGCTGTACACGACCGGGCTCAGCGCGTAGCCATGGGAGAAGACCACCAGGGGATACGGATCCGAGGTTCGTTCCGGCTGGGCGTCCAGGATCGCGCCGCCGGCGGCAGTGATGTCCTTCCCCGGCGTGATCTGCCGGTCGAACTTGTTCGGCGCCGTGTAGGTGATCGTCTTGACCGGCTCGTCGTCGGGCTGTGAGGCCGGGTACCACGCGCGCAGCGTCAGCGCCTCGTGGTCGGTACCGACGCTGGTGAAGACGCGGTAGCCCACTGCGTGCCGCCCGGGCGCCGCGTAGGTGAGTGAGGGCGCCGGTCGCCTCGCCGCTGGTGGGCTCGTCGATGGGCTCTCCGACGTGCATCCGCTCGCCAGCAGTCCGCCGGCGATGAGAACGGCGAGGCCGCAGATGGAGGCGACGAGTCGGTCGCGGTGATCGTTGCTGGGTCGCCGTGTGAGCGCGCTGGACATGGTGATCTCCTGTGCCGGCCTGCACCCGGTGCGCAGGACCGACTCCACGCTCGCGGCGCGCGGGGAGGAAGGACATCGGTCGCACGGCTCCGATCCGGTCCCGCCTTCGGTCGAGGACGGATCAGCCTTTCGGCCGGTCCGTCCGGCAGTACCACCTCCCTAGGCTGCGCAGGTGTCCAATCCACTACGGCTCTGCTGCGTAGCGATCGCAGCGACGGTGGCCGTCTTCGTCGTGCCGGCCCTCGTCGCCTCTCTTCGGGGCTTCACCGGGGAGGCTGCCCTGGTGGCGGCGGCCGAGTCCGCCTTCGTCCATGCCGACCTGGGCGGTCGCGTGGCAGAGTCGAACGCCCTGGCCGAGCTGACCGCGCGGTGGCGGGAGTTCCACGTCGTCAAGGCGGTGATCGCCGGTCTGCTCGTCCTGGTCCTCGCCGGGCTCGCCTCGGCGTTGCGCCAGGAGGTCGAGGCCGCCGGCCGAGGTCGTCGCCGGTGGTCGCTGCTCGCGGCGTACGGTGCGGTGGTCGTGTGGCTGCTCGGCGCACTCACCGTCCTGCTCGCCAACGTGCAGGGGGCGGTTGCTCCCCTGGCATCGGTAGCCTCGCTCCTGCCGGCCGACCGAAGGCCCGCCGACCTCGGCAGAGTCATGGCTGACCTCCGGCGGGCGGTGGAGGCCGGTCCACCGTCCCGTGTCGACGGGATCGCGAGCGAGCTCCTCGCAGACTTCACGCTCTACCACGCTGTGCTGGCCGTCCTGGCGGCCGCCGCGGGGTTGGCGCTGCTGACCCTGGCCGTCCGCGCCGTGGCGGGTCGGCGGCGGCCCCGAGGACTGGGGCGGTCTCCGCAGCGGACCTGGGTCCTGACGACGACGCTCTACGGCGTCGCAGGCAGCCTCTTCCTCCTGCTGTCGCTGGCCAACACGAGCACCTGGCTCGACCCGGTTCCCGCGTTGGTGGCGACCCTCGCAGGTGCCTGAGTCGTCGAGCTCGGCACCTGTCGGTCATCGACCGGCACGTCAGGGCTGGTAGACGATGCGGAAGCGGCGGTGCAGCTCGCGTCGAAGACGGCGGACCAGCGCTGCGGCCTGTGCGTCCAGCTCAGCGGTTGCCGGCCCCTGGGACGCCCGCCCCCACCTCACGACATCGGTCGCGAGCTCCTGACTGACACCCCACTCCCGCACGAGCTCCTGACCGTCGACGAAGATCAGGCCCTCCTCGCTCCACAGCGGAACATCCACGCCGTCCTCGGACATGAAGCGGATCAGCGAGCCGTCGCGGGGCCCTTCCCAGGGCTCGTCCTCCAGCTCCGGCTGATGGCCCGCTGGAGGGAACGCGTACCAACCGGATCAACCGTCGACGGAACCGCGCGCATCGAACATGCGCCCGACGACGCTGCCGCTTCGTGGGCGTCCGCGCGCATGGGTCTGCCGTGACGAGTGTGCCCTCATGCTGACGTTGGACGCTGGGCACGGTCGCTGGTGCGGTGTCATGGTCGCTCCAACCGCGGTCTACCTCTGCGAATGCGTCGACAGCACCGCAGAGGTCAGCTGGCTTGGCGGAGCTCGTGTTCGATGCGGTCCAGGGCCTGGTCGAGGTCGGCGTCGGCGATGAGCTGTTCGGCGTCCTCGGGATCGATGGGGTGGGTGCCGGTGGCATCGACGCGGCGGTAGAGCCGGTGGGGGGTGCGCCAGACGTAGTCGCCTGGCCCGAGTTGTCGCACCGTGTAGCCCAGGTGGGTCTTGGCGCGGTGCTCGGTGCGGCCCAGGGGTGCGGCGTTGTGGTCACCGGTCTGCCCCTCGGGG
>NZ_JBGAGJ010000008.1:0-201394 GCF_044226765.1 Nocardioides sp. | reverse complement strand
GCCGCCGTGCTGTGGCTGGGCGGGACCGATGTGCCGGTCCTGGCGCCGTGGCTGGTCGGGTTCGTCGTGCTGACCATCGCCGGTGAGCGGCTCGAGCTCGCCCGGATCGCGATGGGCCCTTCGGCTGGCACCACGCTGGTTCTCCTCGCTTCCGGGCTGTTGGCCGGGATCGTGGCGGCGTTGCTGTGGCCGCGGCCGGGCACGGCGCTGCTCGGGGCGGCAATGCTCGTCCTGACCGGATGGCTCGCCGCGCACGACGTCGCCCGACGCACGATCCACGCCTCCGGCGACAAGGGAGGGCTCCCCCGCTACATGGCCGGCTGCATGCTGGCCGGGTACTGCTGGCTCGGCGTCGCCGGTGCCGTCTGGATGCTCGGCGGTCCGGCGACCGAGGGGGTGCGCTACGACGCGGTGCTGCACGCGGTGTTCCTCGGGTTCACGCTGTCGATGATCATGGCCCACGCTCCGGTGATCCTGCCTGCGGTGCTGCGCCGGCCTCTGCCCTATCACCCGGCCCTCATCGCCCCGGCCGTGCTCCTGCACGGCTCCTTGGCGTTGCGGCTGTGGGTGGGCGACGCCCTCGGTAGCCACGGCGCCTGGGTCACCGGCGGCGTCCTCAACATCGTGGCCGTGCTGTCGTTCGTTGCCATCGCGGTGGGATGCGCGATCCGCGGCACCCGGAGCCCGGCGTGAGCATTCGTCGTGAGCGCGCCGGTGGTGAACAGGCGGTCGTGAGCAGGCAGGGCAGTCGTGGTTTCTGGCCGCTGCGCGACCTGCCGGTGCTGGTCTGGTTGGCGGCCACGGTCGTGGTCGCACTCGTGCATCCGTTCGTACCGGCGCCACGCTGGCTGATGATCCATCTGCTCATGCTCGGGGCGGTCAGCCACGCCATCCTGGTTTGGAGCCGGTACTTCACCGACGCGCTGCTGCACTCGGCCGACGAGGACCGCCGCGGCCAGAACCGGCGGCTGTTGCTGCTCAACGGTGGCGTCACCCTCGTGGTGGCCGGGGTCCCCTCCGATGTGTGGCCCCTGACTCTGCTCGGCGCGACCGCGGTCGGCTCCGCGGTCCTGTGGCACGGCTGGACGATCCTGCGTCAGCTGCGTGCGGCCCTGCCGGCCCGGTTCGGACCCTCGGTGCGCTACTACGTGGCCGCGGCCTGCTTCCTGCCCGTCGGCGCCGGCCTGGGCACCGCGCTCGCGCGTGGCCTCGCCGATCCCTGGCACACCCGTCTGGTCGTCGCGCACGCGGCGGTGAACTTGCTCGGCTGGGTCGGTCTCACCGTGGTCGGCACGCTGGTCACCCTGTGGCCGACCATGCTGCGCACCCGGATCGCCACGGGCTCCGAGCGAGCCGCGGCCCGGGCGCTCCCGGTGCTGGTCTGCTCGGTGCTGGTGACCGCGGGCGGCGCGTCCGCGGGTCTGCGTCTACTCGCCGCGATCGGGATCGCCGGATACGTGAGCGGGCTGCTGCTCACCGCGCCGGCGTTCGTCGACGCCCTACGTCGCAAACCGCCCACCGAGTTCCCGGCCTGGTCGGTCCTGGCCGGGCTGACCTGGCTGGTCGTCACCCTGGTCACCCTCGATGCGGGCATCGGCGCCGCGTCCTCCTGGCCTCGTGTCCATGAGGTGTTCGGCTGGCTGACGCCGTTCCTGGCCGCGGGCTTTGCTGCCCAGGTGCTCCTCGGCGCCTTGTCGTACCTGGTCCCGGTCGCCCTCGGTGGAGGGCCGACCCCGGTCCGGGCGGCGAACGCGGTCCTGGACCGTGGTGCCCCGCTGCGGCTGGTGGTGACCAACGTCGGCCTGCTGCTGTGCGCACTGCCGGTACCCAGCACTGTCCGGGTGCTCGCCTCGATCCTCGTCCTGGTCGCCCTCGCCTCCACGCTGCCGTTGCTGCTTCTCGCGGTGCGGGCCTCGCGTTCCGCGAAGGCGCACCCGACGAGTGCCCGAGAGGGCCCGCGAGTTCCGCCCGGCCGGCCTGCTGGCCAGATCTCCGGCCTCGCCGCGACCGGACTCTCCCTCGTGGTCATGGCGGTGGCCGCGGGCGTCGCAGTCGACCCGGCCGCAATCGGCGGCAACACCGCCTCGGCCGCGGCCGGTGTCACCGCAACCGGCGAGACCACCACCGTCGAGGTCGAGGCGCACGACATGCGGTTCACCCCGGCCACCATCTCGGTGCAGGCCGGCAACCGACTGGTGATCGTGCTGACCAACACCGACGAGGAGGACGTGCACGACCTCGTCCTCGAGACCGGCGCCAACAGCGGCCGACTCTCCCCCGGCGAGACCGCACGCGTCGAGGTCGGAGTGGTGGGCCGCGACCTCGACGGCTGGTGCTCGGTCATCGGCCACAAGCAGATGGGCATGGTCCTCACCGTCCACGTCACCGGCGCCGTTAACGCGCCTGCCACGGCGGCCGGGTCGTCCGGGGGTCACGCCGGCCACGAGCACGGGCCAGGCGGGAACGACGGCGACCCGTCCCCCGCCGAGACCGGCGATACCGAGCCCACCCCGGCTGCGGACAACCTGGATCTGATGGCCGATCCGTCGCCGGGTTGGGCGGCGCGCGACGCTGCCTTGCCGCCGTTGCCGGCGGTGTCGAGTAGCCGGGTGCACCGGCGTACGTTCGTGGTCCGAGACGTCGTACGCGAGGTCGCGCCGGGGGTCACCCAGCGACTGTGGACCTACGGCGGCACCGCCCCGGGTCCGGTGCTGCACGGGCGGGTCGGGGACCGGTTCGAGATCACCTTGACCAACGACGGGTCGATCGGTCACTCGATCGACTTCCACGCCGGAGCACTCGCCCCGCAGCGCCCGATGCGCACCCTCGCACCCGGTCAGTCCCTGACGTACCGGTTCCGCGCCACCCGCGCGGGGGTGTGGATGTACCACTGCTCCACCATGCCGATGTCGGCCCACATCGCCAACGGCCTCTTCGGCGCGGTCGTCATCGAGCCACCACACCTGCCTCGAGTGGACCGCAGCTACCTGCTCGTGCAGTCCGAGCTGTACCTCGGCAACCAGGGCGGGGAGGTCGACGTCACCAAGCTGGCCGCCGAGGACCCAGACCTGGTCGTGTTCAACGGCTTCGCCAACCAGTACGACCACGCCCCCCTGACCGCGCGGGTCGGGGAGCGGGTCCGGGTGTGGGTCCTCGACGCCGGCCCCAACCGGCCAACCTCGTTCCACGTGGTCGGCGGCCAGTTCGACACCACCCACGCCGAGGGCACCTACCTCCTGCGACGCGGGCACGGCGGGGCCCAGAGCCTCGGACTGCAGGCCGCCCAAGGTGGGTTCGTCGAGCTCACCTTCCCTGAACCCGGTGACTACCCGTTCGTCTCGCACTTGATGATCGACGCCGAACGCGGCGCGCACGGGCTGTTCCGGGTCACCCCTTGATCTTGGGCTCAAGCGGAGGCAGGTGCGGGCCGGTGGGAGCGATGACGGTTTGGAACAAATGCACAAGCATGATCGCGAAGACCAGGACGCACGCAGGGAACGCCACCCAGAGCTCGGCGCGTCCCACTGCCTCCACCACCGGCAGGTGGTCGGCCCGGCCCAGGTAGATCCCGGCAACGGCGTACATGCCGAGCGGGAAGATGATGCTCCACAGCGTCGCCTCGTACCGCAGCGGTACCCGGCGCCGGACGTGACGCCACCAGCCAGCGGCGACCAGCACCGGGATCAACCATGTTGCGAACGCCCAGAACACCACGGCCAGTCCCGCGATCAGGTCACGAGTCACCGCGACCATCGGCGCATCGGCCATCTCCACGATCCGGGCGCCGGCCAGCACAGTGATGGCCAGGGCGCCCATCGAGACCCAGTACGGCGGGGTCAGCTCCTCGGGGCCGAACTCGTAGAGCATCAGCCGCAGCGAGACCAGTATCCCGGTCGCGCCGTACAGGAATACTCCGACCGACCACGACATGATCGCCAGCACCGCGAGCTCGCGTCGCACGGGGTCGAAGACCGGTTCGATGGTGGCCGCCGCCACCGCGACGGACTGGCTCGCCACCACCCAGATGAACCAGGTGCCGTTGGCGGTAGCCAGCACGGGGCGTTCTTGGCGACCCAGCACTGCGGTCCAGGGCACCACGTAGCCGAGAGCCAGCCAGGCGACACCCGCGAGGATGAGCAGCACCGCGGTCGCCTCGTGGAAGCCAGCAATCCCCAGTCGGACCCGAGCACATTCGTGCCGGCAACGAACGTGAAGAACCCGAACCCCCGGCGCGGATCGGTGAAGTCCTCGACCACCGCGCTCCGGTAGGCGACCAGCCGCCAGCCGGTCAACGCCAACAGCACAACGAACGCTGAGCAGCACACGCCTAACAGCACTGCGGACAGGATGTAGAAGCGCTCAAGGTGCATCCCGACGGACAGGATTCCCGTGGCCATCACGAGCGCGAAGTAGCCAGGTGTCAGCCCCTCGACAGCCTGGCCGACGCGATCACGGAGTACTTCAGCCACGCTCGGAGTTTCGCACGCAGGGGTGCTCGCTGATTCGGGATTCCGCTCCGCACTAGCCTCGATCTGTGAGGCGAACGACCGCGAGACGTGCGTTCATCCCAGTCATGTGGCGTCCTCGGAAATCACCGAGAAGCCCACCTGGCCGGCGAGACTGAAGACGTTCCCGCTCGACCCCGGCGGTCGGCACGGAAGGCGCCACGTGTGTGAAGTCATCGGATTCGCACGGCTACGGTCAGGAGAACGACCGAATCTTCGACCGCTTCAAGCGCGTGTCGCGAATCGGGGATGACGATCAGATCACCGGGTGATCCGTTCCATCGATTCTCCCTGGCCACCAAAGTGACGCGGCCGTGGAGAACCTGAAGGGTGGCTTCGCCAGGGCTTTCGTGCTCGTCGAGGTCGCTCCCCGCTCGGAGGGCGACGAGTGTTTGGCGCAGTACACGTTCGTGGCCCCCATAGATCGTGTGAGCGCTGCGACCGCTGGACGAAGTCGAGGCCGTCTCAAGATGGTGACGAACAAGTGCCGTCAGCGACTCTTTTTGCATGGGATCTCCTCATTGCTGAATGCATCGGTCTACTACGAACTGTGGTCACGCTGGCGACGGGTTTGGTCGAAGTCGCTACAGGCGCCTGGCCGACGGAGCTTCCGTGCCACGATCTGCTACGGGAACGCTGTCTCGGTCGACGCTGTGTGTGTACCCAGACATCGGTGATGCCCTGAGCCGTTACAAGCGTGGTACATATAGTCGAACATCCTCGACGTTTGCGCAGGTCAGCATGGGTGAGTCAGTCAGTACTACGACATCTGACAGCTCGTTGATCGAGTAGCGCCGAGGAACGAGGCGGCGCGTCGAGATCACCGGTCTGTCCTGCACGATCGCGCGGCCCCGCGGAGGATTCCCCAGGTTTCCCTCAGCGGGGCCGCTGCGCGTACCAGCGAGTTCCGGCAAGCCGGGTCCGGTCAGGACGTGCCCGGGGTCGGGACACGACGGATGGCGCTCGGCGCGAGATCGCGCAGCGTCGGATAGCCGTCGACCGCCATCAGCAGGTCCGACTCCGCGAGGATCGATCGCATGACGTGCACCGCCCCGTCGGTGCCGCCGAGCGCCATCCCGTACACCCAGGGGCGCCCGATGCCGACGGCCGCGGCGCCGAGTGCCAAGGCTTTCACCAGCTCGGCTCCGGATCTGACGCCGGAGTCGAACAGCACGGGTACGTCGACGGCGGCCACCACCTCCGGGAGGCAGTCGATGGCGGGGAGCCCGCCGTTCGCCTGCCGACCGCCGTGGTTCGAGCAGTAGATGGCTTCGACGCCGGCGTCACGAGCGCGCCGTGCGTCCTCGGGGTGGCAGATGCCTTTCACGACCAGCGGGAGGCTCGTCATCTCCCGCAGCCGGTCCAGGTCCGACCAGGCAAGAGGCCGGCCGAAGACCGCGGCCCATTCCAGCGTGGCGGCCTGCGGGTCCTCCTCCGGTGGCCGCGCGAGACGGGCGCGGAAGACCGGGTCGGTGAAGTAGTTCGACAGGCAGTGTCCGCGCAGCTGCGGGAGGTTGGACGCGGTCACATCGCGCGGTCGCCAGCCACCCACCCACGCGTCGAGCGTGACCACCAGGGCCTCGTAGCCGACCGCCTCCGCCCGACGGACGAGGCTCTCGCACACGGACCAGTCCGACGGAACGTAGAGCTGGAACCAGGCTGGGGCCCCTCCGACGTGGCGGATGACCTCCTCCAGAGGATCGTTCGACAACGTCGTCGCCACCACGGGCAGCCCGAGGGCGGCGCCTGCGCGCGCGACCGCGAGGTCACCGTGCCCGTCCTGCGCGCAGATCCCGGCAACACCGACCGGCGCGAAGAATGCCGGCGCTGTGATGGTCCGCCCGAACAGCTCGACGGAGAGGTCCCGCTCGCCCGCGTCGGCAAGCATCCGGGGCATCAAGCCGTACGTGCGGAACGCGGCCACGTTGGCCTCCTGGGTCCACCCGTCTCCGGCGGGGGCGCAGACGTACTCGCGGACCGACTCCGACATCGATGCGAGCGCCCGCTCCTCGAGTTCGGCGAACCCGCAGGGCAGTGAGGGCCGATGCCCGGACAACCCGTCGAGGTAGAGCTGGGTCTGGTAGCCGCCGAACGACTCTGGCTCCACGTCAGTAACCTCTCCGAGGATCAATGACCCCGAGGAGGGGACGCTGCTGGACGAAACGTACGAGGTTCGCCCGGGCGCGATCCCGCAGCAGCTCGGCGCCCGACTCGCCGACGGTGGCGCTGTGGCAGGTGACCACGCATCCAGGATGGGCGAACAGCGGATCGTCGTCGGGCAGCGGTTCGGGATCCGTCACGTCCAGCGCTGCGCCGGCGATCGAACCAGCGAGAAGAGCCCGGCGCAGTGCATCGTGATCGAGCAGGGTTCCGCGTCCCACATTGACGAGCACCGCCTCGCGAGGGAGGAGATCGAGCCGTTTGGCGTCGATGATCCGCTCGTTCGCGGAGGTCGCTGCGGCGGCGAGCACCAGTACGTCCGCCCGCGTCAGCTCCGTCTCGAGGTCGCCGACGTGGGACCACGTCGCACCCTCGAGCGCGCGAGGGGAGAGGCTCAGCACCACACAGTGGGGGTGGAACGGCCGGAGCAGGTCCACCAGGGCGCGCGCCACAGCGCCCGCGCCGAGCACCACGACCCGAGCCCCACGAAGGCTGCGACCGGCGCGTGCCTGCCAGCTCCCACCCCGCGCGAAGTCGGGCAGCCGGCGGTAGAGGGCGAGTATCAGCGCGAGCGCATGCTCGGCCACCGGTTCTGCGTTCGCGCCCTTGGCACACGTCCACTGCCGATCCGTGTCGAGGACCTCGGTGAAACCGTCGATCCCGGCGACGGGAAGATGTACCCATCTCAGGGACGGACTTCCCGAGAGGACCTCCCGCAGCCCGGCTGCGCTCCCCGAGGACCACAGCAACCCTTCTGCCACGTCGACCGATGCACGGACGGTGCCAGTGCCTTCGTGGACTCCATCGAGCCAGGCGCCTGTCGACTCGGGAAGGACGGCGACGCGGCGCGGTCCTCCCTGGTTGCTCATGGTCGGTGCGCTGGGTCGACCTGGACAACCGCGGTGGTCTCGACCAGCCGCTCGAGCTCACCCATCAGCTCAAGCCACCCGGTGAAGGGGATCGGGGCCTGGCTGCCGGCCGTGATCGAGCCGCGGATCGAGGCGTCACTGGCCGACGCGCCCAGTTCCTCCGTCGCAGGTCGGAAGACGATGGTCACCGCGAGACCCGGCTCCTCAAACTCGTTCATAGTCGGCTCCCAGTTGTGGAGTGGATGGTTGCGGGTCTGTCGCTGCGTCGACCTGATGTCGTCGTCGCCTCAGCCGGCGACGGGCCTTCATCACGAAGTCGCGGTTCTGCTCGGACAGGCCACCTGGGAACATCGTCAGCGTCACGATGAAGCCGAGCGGCCCCAGGTAGACCAGGAAGAAGTTCGTCGTCGAGACGAACGCCTGGAAGCCCTGCAGGAGCAGCACCACCTCGACCAGGGCGAACAGGGAGCCGGGCCCTGCTAGGACGACGGCGATGAGATAGGTGAAGGACAGCTGTTGCGGGAAGGTCGCGGGTGAGACGACACCCACCCAAGCGCTCGTCATGCCCCCTGCGAGGCCGGCCATCGCACCGGCGACGACGTACGCGGACCCGCGGTACAGCGCCACGTTGATCCCCTGGCTGCTCGCGACATCCGGGTCGGCCTTGATCATCAGCAGTGCCCGCCGGTACTTCGAGCGCGAGAGTGCGACGAACAGCGCCGTCGAAGCGAAGGTCGTGACGGCGAGCACCGGGTAGACATCGTCTGGTGTGACGAACCTGAACGGTCCGACGTCAGCGGTGCTGGTCAACACGGTTCCGCTCCCGACCAACCACTCCTGCTTGAAGAAGTACGCGTTGATCGCCACGCTCAGCGCCAGGGTCACGATCGCGACGAAGAACCCCTTGGCCCGGTACGCGACGGCTGCCATGAGCAACCCGCACCCGGCGCCGACGAGCACGCCCACGGGGATCAGCGCCACCGCGTTGACCTGGTGAGATGAACTGATGGCAGCGACCGAGAGCGCAGAGAGCCCGACCACTGTGCCCTGCGCCAACGACAGCTCCCCGGTCCAGTTGACCAGCAGGTGCAGGCCGAATGCTGCGATGAGGAAGATGAGGACGAGCCCGAGCTTGAAGACGGCACCGTCCGAGATGAGGTGAGGGATCGAGAACAACAGCACCAGTCCCGCCAGCCAGGCGGTCGAGCGCAGGACCGACGTGTGCAGAAGTGTGGACATCAGTACTCCGCCGCTCGAAGACCGGTGGGCCGGGCGATCAGCAAGGCGATCACCGCGACGGCCAGAATCAGCTCGGGCACACCGACCGCAGACACCTGGTAGCCGATGAAGGCCTCAGCTACACCGAGCACCAGGCCACCGATGAACGCACCTCCGACGCTGGTGAGGCCGCCAATCAGGGCCGCGATCAGGGCTCGCAACATCAGGCCAGCAGTGAAGTCGACGGTCATCGACACCTGCGAGGACACGAGGATCGCTGCGAGTCCCGCCGACGCGGCCGCGGCGACCCACACGAGCCCGGCGACGAGGTCGGTGCGTACTCCGCTCTGCCCAGCGGCCACGAGGTCCATCGCAGTCGCCCGCACGCGCACGCCGAACGACGTCCGCTTGAGCAGCAGCGTCACCCCGCCCACCGAGAGCAGCCCGAGCAGCACGATGAGGATGTCGTCGCGCATGAACGTGTACCCGAAGACCCGGAATGCGGAGCCTTGCAGCACCTCGGCGGACTCAATGGGTCGCAGGCCCCAGCGTCGGGCCGCAAAGGTGTAGAGCAAGGCACCGAGCCCGAAGGTGGCGAGGGTCGAGGAGACCGGGTACTTGTTCTGCAGCGGGCGCGCGATCAACAGGTAGCCGAGCCCACCGAGTGCGCCGGCGACGGCTGTGCCGACGGCGGCGGCCGGCAGAGCCGGCCAACCGCCGCCGACGCGGAGGTCGGTGAAGACGAACGCCCCGATCATGGCGATGTTGGCTGCCGCGAAGTTCACGGTCCGTGAGACCTGGTAGACCAGGACGAGACCGATGGCGAAGACGCCGTAGATGCAGCCCACGAACAGGCCGCCGACGAGGGAGACGGTCACTGGACTGAGCCCGTCCCGATCAGCTTTACCGACCCGCCGCGCATGTCAGGACCCGAAGTCCGCGGACGGCTCGCCGTCCGCCTTCCAGAAGTTCTCCGGCGTGCAGCACACCACCGGCCACAGGTCCTGGGTGCCCACGACGCTGTTGGTCCAGTCGATCGGGCCGAGGATCCCGGTCTTGAAGTCCGAGAGCGACTTCATCGCGTCGAGGACGCTGGCCTGCGTGGGGTTGTCGCCCGCGTCCTCGAGCACCTTCGTGACCACCTGGGCGAAGCCGTAGGCGAGCATGGTGTCCGGGTCGTACTCGGGGTACTTGCCGGTGCCGTACTCCTTGTAGATCTTCGCGAAGTCGTCGTAGGCCTGGCTCGGTGCGGCTGACGTCAGCTTGAGACCGGTGACGCCGTCGTACAGTCCGGGATTGGCCTGCGGTGCGTACTCGAACACGAACTGGCTGCCGGTCCACTGCGGTTCGTATCCGATCTTCTTCGCCTGCGTGAGCATCGCGGTCTCCTGTCCGAGGGCGATGATCACGACCGTCTTGGCGCCGGCTGCCCGCAAGCGCTCCAGCTGAGGAACGTAGGAAGACTGCGTGTAGCTGATCGGCTCGGTCGCGACGAGGTTGACGCCGAGGTCCTTGGCCTCGTCGATGAAGGCGTCGCCGGCGGCCTTGAAGGTGTCCTGGTTGAGGTAGACGACTCCGACAGGTGCGTCCCCCTCGACCGTGCTGCGCACGTACTTGGCCGTGGTGACACCCATCTGCGACGGGGTCGGGAGGAGTGCGAAGGTGCTCGTCCACTTGTCCAGGTACTCGTCGGCTCCCTGCCAGACGATGTTCGGCACCGACGAGTCGTTGAGGCAGTTGGCGGCGGTGATGTGTGCGATCTGGCCCTGGAACTCCGTGGACATCAGGACGTCGTCGTCCGAGACGAGCTGGCGGCAGGCGGCGACGCCACCCTCGGCGGTCTCCTTGTGGTCGTACTTCTTGATCTCGATCTTCCGACCGTGGATGCCTCCCTGCGCGTTCACGTAGTTGATCCAGGCCACCATCCCTTCGAAGGCCTTGTTCACCGGGTCCGCGAAGTCACCTCCCCAGGCCTGGACGGCGGCGATGGTGATGGTCTTGTCGGTCACTCCAGGAGCGGCATCCCCGCCACCCTCGGACGACGACCCTCCGCACGCTGCCAGCGTGAGCGCGAGGGCGAGCATGCATGCGACTGCGCTCGCCTTGATCTTTGTCTTCACGGTCAGTGCGTCCTTTCTGGGTTGCTCCGAGCCGGGGTGGCTCCGAGGTAGAGCTCGCGGAGGTGCTCGAAGTCGAGCTCGTCCGCAGGTCCCGAGTGCACGACTCGTCCTCGGCTGAGGACGACGTGGTGATCGACGAGGTCACGGATCAGCGCAGGCGCCTGCTCGACCACGACCAGGGCGACGCCTTGTTGCTTCACGACGTCGAGAGCGGCAACGAGGTCCTGGGAGACGACCGGGGCGAGCCCGGCGGACAGCTCGTCGATGAGCATGACCTGGGGCCGTGCCACCAGCGCCCGTCCGATGGCGACCATCTGCTGCTCGCCGCCGGAGAGGGTTCCGGCCAGCTGCCGCCTGCGGTCGAACAACTTGGGGAAGAGGTCGTAGGCGGGCTGGAGGTCGCGCCGCTGCTCGGTGGTGGCGAACGTCCCGACGCGAAGGTTCTCCTCGACCGTGAGGGTCGTGAAGAGGTGCCGACCCTCCGGCACATGGGCAACTCCGTGGCGGGCTCGCCACCAGGACGGCCTCCGCTCGATCCTCCGGCCGTCGAGGCGCACCTCACCCTTGCCGCGCAGCTCACCCATCACGACCTTGAGCAAGGTGGTCTTGCCCGCACCGTTGGCGCCCATCAGACCCACCGCCTTGCCCGGTGCGACCGCCAGGCTCACGCCGTGGAGTATCGGAACCTTCAGGTAGCCGGCCGAGATCTCGGCGACCTCGAGTCCGGCGCTCATGCCGCGGCCCCGAGGAAGGACCGGACCACGCCCGCGTCCTCGCGTGCTGCTTCGGGGGTGCCGTGGAAGATGACCGAACCCTCAGCGAGCACGTACACCTGATCGCACATGTCGAGGACGAACCCGACGTCGTGTGCGACCACGAGGACACCACGACCAGCGTCGCGCTGGCGCCGCAGACAGTGCTTGAGGATCTCGGACTCCGTGCTGTCGAGGCCCGTGGTCGGCTCGTCAAGCAGCAGGAGCCGCGGGCTGCGTGCCACCAGGCCCGCGAGCTCGACCCGCCGGGCTACACCGAAGGACAGCTCTCTAACCAGGGTGTCGGGCGACTCGCGGACGTCGAATGCGTCGAGGGCTTGCTCGACGTCCGCCCACAGCCGGGCCTCGATCCGGCTCCGGCGCCACGGCACCATCACTCCGAGGGGGCCGTACGACGCCCGCCCGAACTGCGAGGCCAGCGTGTTCAGACGGATGTCCTCACCGGTGACGAGGCCGAGGTTCTGGAAGCTCCTGCCGATGCCGAGGTGAGCTCGCCGATGGGCGGGCATCCGGGTGACGTCCCGCCCGAACGCGTGGACAGAACCCTCCTGCAGCTTCAGGAGGCCCGACGCCACGTTGAAGAGCGTGGTCTTGCCGGCACCATTGGGACCGATGAGTCCCGTGATCTGGCCCTCGTGCACGTCGAGCGAGACCCCTTTGAGGGAGTGCACACCTCCGAACCTCATGTGCGCGTCCCGCACCTGGAGCGACACCTCAGTCACGTGGATCCTCCTTGTGATCGCGGCCACAGCGACGGCTTCATTACGGCAGCCGCGGTGCGGCCGGCGTCAGTAGGCGATGCCCTACTCCCACCGGTTGGGGGGCGAGCCGTTCCGTCAGATTCACGCCTCCCCCCACCCACGTCTGCTGGTCGGGACCGGGGAGCCGCCCTCGACCATGAAGAGCCTCTGCCCGCGGTAGATCTCGAGCCCGTCCTCGCCGTGGCGGCGGGTCCCGACATCCACGAGAGCGGATCGGCTGTCGCGGCCGTGGTCGGCGCCGAAGTGGGCGTCGAACGCGTCGCGGTCGTCCCACAGCTCGACGAGGACGAAGTTCTCGGGGAACGAGACGCTCCGGAACAGCTCGAACTGACGCACTCCGGGTTCGCGGCGACACGCCTCGGTGTGTGGGAGCCAGGCACCGATGAATGCCTCTTCGTCACCGGGTCGCACGTGCATGTTGACGATCACGCGCGTCGCTCGGGCAGGGCTGTCGTCCACGGAAGCTCCTCTCACCACCGGGTGGTGGACCGGCGACCAGCACACCCGGAGGTCCGTACGACCGGGAGTAGGAGGTCACCGACACCTCACCCGTGGGGCTCGGGCCCACGATCGGGGGAACCCCTACTGGCGAGCCTGAGCGACGGCGACGACGATGGCCTCGCGTGGTTCGTCCGAGGTGAGGAGCACTGTGGAGAAGACCCAGGTCGCGATCGTGACCGGAGCATCGAGCGGGATCGGGCTGGCCACCGCCCAGCACCTGCTGGACACCGGCTGGCGTGTCGCCCTCAGCTCACGAGGTGAGACCGACGAGCTGCGGGACCTCCTCGCGCGCTGTCCCGACGCCATCCATGTCCGCGGCGACGTTGCTTCCGAGGAGGACTGCCGAGAGGTGGTGTCGACCGTGCTGGACCGTTGGGGCCGGCTCGACGGACTCGTCAACAACGCCGGGACGACGGCCTTCATCGACCACGCCGACGTCCATGCCGTCACCGGTGACGTGTGGCGGCGGATCCTGGACGTCAACGTCGTGGGGACCTGGCAGATGAGCGTGGCGGCCCTCGACGCACTCCGTGCGACCGGCTCCGGAGCGATCGTCAACGTGGCGTCGGTGGCAGGCCTCCGACCGGTCGGGAGCAGCCTGCCCTACGCGGTCTCCAAGGCCGCGGTCGTACACATGACCGGGCTGCTCGCCAAGGTCGTCGGACCCGAGGTCAGGGTCAACGCCATCGCCCCCGGCATGATCGAGACGCCCTGGACCTCCCAATGGTCCGCAGCACGCGAGTTCCTCAGCGCCAACACCCCCCTTCGACGAACCGGTGAGCCGGACGAGGTGGCCGAGCTCGCAGCGTTCCTCCTGACCGCTGGGTACATCACCGGCGAGACGGTGAGCATCGACGGCGGGATGAAGCTGATCCTGTGACGATCCCGCACTCGCCGCTGGTCGCCACTGCCGCGGGGCCGGTGCTGGGCGTTGCCGGAGCCCGGGTTGCGGCGTTCCTCGGGATCCCCTACGCCGCCCCGCCGGTCGCCGAGCGACGCTTCGCGCTCCCAGAACCACCCGAGCACTGGGACACGGCCCGTCACTGTGTCGCGCCCGGTGACGCCGCTCCCCAGTCGGTGTCGACAGCCACGGACTTCGATGCCGCCGTGAGCTGTCCCGAGCAGTCCGAGGACTGTTTGTGGCTGAACGTCTGGACGCCCGCACCCGAGCACGGCGCGGACCTTCCGGTGCTCGTGTGGTTCCACGGCGGGGCGTTCGTGCACGGGACCGTCGCCGACCCGGTCTACGACGGGTCGCGCCTCGCCGCGTCGGGTCTCGTCGTCGTCACCGTCAACACCCGCCTGGGTGCGCTGGGGATGCTCGACCTGCGGGAGCTGATGCCGGACGGGCAGTGCAACCTGTCGCTGCACGACCAGGCTGCGGCCCTGACATGGGTTCGCGAGAACATCGGGGCATTTGGAGGTTCCCCCGGCTCGATCACGGTCGCCGGCGAGAGCGTCGGTGGCACGAGCGCACTCGTCCTGCTGGGGTCCTCCCTCGAAGGGCGTCCTCGCCGCGCCATCGCGCAGAGCGGGAGCGTCGAGCAGTTCATGAGCGCGGAGGCGTCGGAGGCAACCGCTCGCGCCGTCCTGTCGGCCGCCGGCATCGCGCCAGGGAGGGTCGGCGAGCTCGCCGCTGTCGGGGTCGACCGTCTCCTGGCTGCTCAGGGCGAGGTGCTCGCTCGGGTGTGGACGGGCGCGCCGGGCTCCGACGAGATCTTCGGGGCACACGCCGTGTCACAGCTGACCCCGTTCCTGCCGACCCAAGACGACCTCTTCGTCTCCGGCACCCCGGTGGACGGACTGCGCTCCCACGCGGTCGGTGCCGACCTGCTGGTCGGGACGACCCGGAGCGAGGCATCGCTGTACCGGCTCACCTCGGGCGGCCTGGCGGCGGACTGGGTCCTCGCGAACGCCGCACGCGCAGGCGTCGCCGGGTTGACTGCCGCGGACGACGCGGAGCTGATGGCGGCGTACACGCACGGGGGGTCGATCGACCTGGAGGCGCTGGAGACTGACCGCTACTTCCGCTCCCCCGCGCTGCGGGCCGCAGACGTCCTCGGCGACGTCGCCGGCGCCAGCGTGACGACCTACCGGATCGACCTCGCGCAGATGGAGGCCGCTCACATGGTCGACGTCCCGCTCACCTTCGGGACCCTCGACTCCCCGCTGGGTTCCTGGTTCTCGACCCAGGCCGCTGACGCTCGAGAGATGCAGGAGACGAGCGCCGTGGTGCGCCGGGCCTGGGCGGCGTTCTGCGCTGACGGGACGCTGCCCGGTGGGGCGTCACACGTCGCTGGCTCGACCTGGTCCAACACGATCTCGGCCGACGGCGTGCGGGCCGAGCAGTGCGATCGGCGGGTCCGTGCCATGTGGCGGACCTTCAGCTGACGGCGCCGCTGTCCATGGCCCGCGCCAGAGCCAGTCGCGACGTCACCCCGAGCTTCGCGTAGACGCGGGACAGGTACACCTCGACCGTCTTGGGGCTGTAGTGCAGCGCGCCGGCGATCTCCCGGTTCGTCAGTCCCTGCTGAACCAGCAGGGCCATCTTGTGCTCCGTCGCTGTCAACGTCGCTGAAGCGCTCGTCGTTCCACGCGGCGGGACCTGGCCGCTCTCACGCATGAGCTGACGGGCCTGGAAGGCCCAGGGATCGGCTCCCACCGACTCGAAGACGGCCAGGGCGCCCGCGAGGTCGGCCTCGGTCGCCCCCAGTCGAGCGGCCACGACCATGCTCGTCGCCGCCTCGACCACGAGACCGTGTCGCCGCGCGACCTCCGCCGTGGCCAACGCGCCAGCGCCGTCCTCGGCCACGGTCGCCTCCAGGCGGCGGCGCACCACGTCGTGGAGCGGGCGCTCGTCGCGGGTGTCGAGGGTAGCCACCAGGTGGGCCGCTGTCGCGCGGTCACCGAGGCCCACGTGCGACTCGACCAGCTCCTGCACCAGCAGGTAGCGCCACTGCTCCCACCCGTGCCGACGAGCGGTGGCCTCGATCTCCGTCGCCACGGCGATCGCGGTCTCCGGGTCGCCGGAGATCCGGTGGCGGCGAGCCCCCGCGACCGCCACGAGGTGGTCGAAGCTCGGCACCGGGGGCTCTGTCGAGCGGATGGTCTGCTCGGCTGCGTCGAACTGTCCGCGGTCGACGAGCATCGTGGCGGTCAACGCCTGGACGATGCACAGGTTGCCGAGCTGGTGAGCATCGGAGAGGTCGAGCGTCGCGACCCGGGCGGCGTCCAGAGCCGCCTCCCAGTCACCTGCGAGGCGGTGGAACCGCACGCGGGTCGAGGCGAACTGACCGCCGAGGTTGGTGGCGGTCGTCCCTTCGGCCAGCCGCCGCGCCTCGTGCATGATCGCGGAGGCGTCGGAGAGCTCCCCGGCGTCGGCGTGCACCATGGCCATGGCCTCGAGCAGCGCCAGCCGTGGGCTTGCGGTGAGCAGTGGCAGCGCCTCACGCGCAATCTCGAGCAGCTCCCGGCGACGATCGACGTCGCCGACGAGGTCGGCGTGCAGGAGGAGGTGGGTGAGCCGGACGACGCCGGGCTTGTCGACCAGCGTCGGGCGCGCCGGAAGCGGCTCGAGGTCGTCCTGATCGATCCCGACCTGACGGGCGATGTGGAGACGCTGGGCTCGCAGCGTGGGGTGGTCCTCGGGCGGTCGGCCGTCAGCTCCGTCGAGGACCTGCTGGCACACCTCGAGCGCACCTGCGGCCGATCCTGCGGCATACAGCGCATTGACGGTGAGGATGCCGGTCCGGGCCCGCTCGCCCTCGGGGAGGCCGCTGAGCGCCAGGCGACCCTGCTCCCCTGCCTCCACCGGACGGCCCGCCATCCACAGCGCTCTGGCCTGCCGCGACCGCACCTGGAACCGGGTCGGATCCTCAGGATCCATGATCTCGAGCGCCCGCGCGTACCAAGCTGCCGCGTTCATGGGGGCCACCCCCGCGGTCGCGTCCGCAGAGCTGAGGAGGAGCGCGACGGCTCCCACATCTCCGCTGGTCGCCGACTCCGCCACGTGGGCGGTGGCCTCGAGACGGTCTCGCGAGTCACCGGACGCCGAGAGCCACCGGGCAGCCTCCGCATGGAGGCGACGCCGCTCGGCTGGTCCGATGTCCTCGAACAGCGCCGCACGCACCAGGGGGTGGGTGAACTCGTAGCCACCCTCGCTCGTGGGACGGAGGATCGCGTCGCGCACCAGGCCGTCGAAGGATCGCTCGACCTCGGCCTCCTCGACACCGGAGAGCTCGGCCACCAGGCTGAGCCTGGCCGGGTGCACGCGGCCGAGGACCGCCACGGCCTTGGCCACGTCGCGACCCGAGCGGATCCCGGAGAACACGCGGTGGAGGATGGCCGTGCGTCGACCGATCTGCCGCGGCCGGACCGATGTGAGCCGGCAGACGCCTTGGTCGGTGGTGAGGCCCTCGGACTGCTGCAGACCGAGGATGAGCTCCTTGACGAAGAACGGGTTGCCGTGGGTCTGCTCCACGAGGTACGCCACGGCAGCGCCGTCGGGAGGCGAACCGACCAGGAGCCTGGCCAGCTCGGCGACACCCGTGTCGTCGAGCCGGGGGACGTCCATGATCTCTGCGTCACCGGTCTCTGCCATCTGCGCGAGCGCGGCGTCCATCGTCCGGGCCGTGGTCGACACGTCGGGACGCAGGCTCAGGACGAGCAGGAAGCCAGCAGACGCCGCAGACCGGGCGAGGACCCGCGTCAGCGTCACCGAGTCCGGGTCGGCGACGTGGAGGTCCTCGACGACCAGCACGAGGGGGTAGGTGGCCGTGACGGTCTGGAGCAGGTCGACGGTCTCGGCGTGCACCCGCGCGAGGCGGCTCGTGCCCGCGCCGTCTCCACCCTCCACCGTCTCACCCGCCATCAGGTCGACGAGAGGAGCGGCACGGGCGGACGTGATGACGCCACGTGCGTCCTTGCTCCCGAACGCGGCCCGGAAGGCCGCGTAGGGGATGCCCTCCTCGAACTCCTCGGCGCGCGCGTAGACGACGGCGACGCCCTCGGCGCGGGCGACCCTGGTCAGCTCGCCGATGATGCAGGACTTGCCGACCCCTGCCTCGCCGCGCACGACGAGGACCCCGCCGCGACCCTCGCGGGCGCGGGCCGCGTGGTGCACCGCTCTCTCCAGGAGACCCGAGCGCCCGACGACTCCGTGGACCGGACGCGGGCTGGCCGGAGCGGGCGTCGGCGCCGCGTTCGGTTCCATCTCCAGCGTCACTCCCGTCCGCATGTCGGCCGATGTTGCCCGAGCTGCGCGCACCGACGGAATAGGGAACTCACTACTGCCTGTGAGGTCCGTCTCTTCCTAGCGTAGAAGAGACCAGAAAGGACGAGACCTTGCCTGACATCCCCTACCCCGATCCTCCGGAGTTCGAGGACCCCGTCGAGGAACAGCTGTACCGCAAGCAGCAGCTCGCGGCCGGCTTTCGCCTGTTCAGCCGCTTCGGCTTCGAGGAGGGGGTCGCCGGACACATCACGGCTCGCGACACCTTCGAGCCCGACACGTTCTGGGTGAACCCGTTCGCGGTGCCGTTCTCCCAGATCAGCGTGAGCGACCTCATCCGCGTGGACCACCACGGCGAGGTCGTCGAGGGCGAGCGTCCGGTGAACCGGGCTGCATTCGCCATCCACTCGCAGGTGCACGAGGCCAGGCCGGACGCCGTGGCCGCTGCCCATTCGCACTCGGTCCACGGACGCGCCCTGTCGGCGCTGACCGACCTCGTCGAGCCGCTGACCCAGGACGCCTGCGCGTTCTATGAGGACCACGCCCGGTTCGACGACTACACCGGCGTCGTCCTCGACACCGAGGAGGGCAAGCGGATCGCGCACGCGCTGGGGCCGCACAAGGCCGTGATCCTGGCCAACCACGGCTTGCTGACCGTGGGTCGGCGAGTCGAGTCCGCGATCTGGTGGTTCATCACGATGGAGCGCTCGTGCCAGGCCCAGCTGCTCGCCAAGGCCGCCGGAACGCCGGTGCCGATCGTGCACGAGGAGGCCGTCAAGACAGCCGGTCAGGTCGGCACCGAGTACGCCGGCTGGCTCAACTGGCAACCGCTCTACGCGAAGATCGTGGCGCTCGAGCCCGACCTGCTCGACTGACAGACCGCCACCACCGGCGAACGGGTTCGGCCCGGGCTCCTCGAGGGGCCCGGGCCGTTCTCCGTCGGGCGCGTCAGCGCGTCGGCACGTCGTGGCCGGCTCGGCCGTCGTACAGGGCGTCGATCTCGCTGCTGAAGCGCTTCTGGATGGCCACCCGACGCAGCTTCGACGTCGGGGTCAGCAAGCCGCCAGCGGGCGTCCACTCGTCCGCGAGCAGGAGGAACCGGCGGACCCCCTCGGCGCGTGACACCAGGTCGTTGAGCTCGGCGATGGACCGCCCGAGCACGTCGGGGAACTCTGGATCCACCGCGGTTGTCGGCTCGCCCACGATCAGCGCCGTCACGTACGGCCGTCCGTCGCCGACCAGCATCACCTGGCTGACCCCGTCGACCCGGCTGAGCCGACCCTCGATGGCCAGGGGCGCGACGTTCTTGCCGCCGGCGGTGACGATCAGCTCCTTGGACCGTCCGACGATGGTCAGGTAGCCGTCCTCGTCGAAGGCCCCGAGGTCACCGGTGCGAAGCCACCCGTCGGTCGTGAACGCCGACGCGGTGGCCTCGGGGTCGTCGTGGTACCCGGCGAAGACCACCGGCCCGCGAGCCTGGATCTCGCCCGACTCGTCCAGCCTGACCTCGATCCGTGGCAGCGGGCGGCCGACGGTGCCCTGACGGGGATGCGCATGGTCCCAGGTGAGCACGCCGGTCGTCTCCGAGAGGCCGTAGACCTCCGACAGCGGCAGCCCTGCGGCTCGGAGGCGACCGAAGAGCTCCGGCGGCATCGGCGCGGCGCCGCTCACCGCCACGCGGAGCTCGCCCAGGCCGCTCGCGTGGAGAGCTGCGGCCAGCGCGGCGCCGTCGCGCTCGCCGTGCGGCAGGGCGAGCACCACCTTCTCCCAGATCCGGGGCGGCCCGAAGAAGATGTGTGGCTGCACCTCACGGACGACGTCGTAGACGCCCTCCGGGTCCGGGCAGCAGGAGACCTCCGAGCCGTAGAGCAGGTGGTTGTAGTGGCTCGACATCCGTTCGGCGACATGCGCCATCGGCAGGTAGGACACCACGCGCGTCCCGCGCCCGTCGGGCCCCACGATGTGCAGCGTCGCCTCGAACGCGGCGATGGCGTTCGCGTGAGTGATCACGACGCCCTTCGCCGGGCCGGTCGTGCCCGAGGTGTAGATGACGGTGGCGACCGAGGCGGGGCCCAGACGCCGCGCGGCGGCGTCCAGGTCGAGGGCAGGGCCCGAGCCGAGCGCCCACTGCTCCACGGGGCTGTCCCCCGCGTCCGGTCCGGCCTCGAGGATGTCGAGGTCGCGGCCGATGGACCGCGCGGCGTCCTCGAAGCGCGGTCGGTGCTCGGGGCGCACGATCGCCATCCGGGCACCACTGTTGCGCAGGATGTGCGCCGTCTGCTCCACGCTCGCCGTCGCGTAGACCGACACCGGAACCCCGCCCGCCGCGACGACTCCGAGGTCGAGGATGTGGAAGACGCCGCAGTTGGGCAGGCTCAGGAGCACGGCCTCGTCCTCGACACCACGCTCGGCGAGCTGGTGCGCGACCTGGGCGACGGCTCGTTCGTACGTCGCCCAGGTCGCGAGCTCGAATCGCTCGTCCCAGCGGCACCGGACGGCGACGTCCTCCGGTTGGCCCCGAGCGGTGCGCAGGAACGCCTGGAGGAGGTTGTCCGCCGGGTAGTACCGAACCATGGGGCGCAGCCTCAGATGCGTTCGATGACGGTGGCGTTCGCCATGCCGCCGCCCTCGCACATCACCTGCAGGCCGTACCGGCCACCGGTGTCGTGCAGGGTGTGCAGGAGCGTGGTCATCAGACGTGCGCCGGAGGCGCCCAGCGGGTGGCCGAGCGCGATCGCGCCACCGCGGGGGTTGACCTTCTTCATGTCGATGTCTCGGTCGCCACCGAGCTCCTTCGCCCAGGCCAGCACCACGGTCGCGAACGCCTCGTTGATCTCGATCGAGTCCATGTCGGCGAGCCGGAGGCCGGAGCGTGCGAGGACCGACAGCGTGGCGGGGATCGTCGCGGTGAGCATCTCCACGGGGTCCCCGCCCTTGACGGCGACGCTGTGGATGCGCGCCAGCGGCTTCAACCCGAGCTCACGAGCCTTGTCGGAGGTGGTCATCAGGAGTGCGGCGGCGCCGTCGGAGATCTGCGAGGAGTTGCCCGCCGTCACCTGTCCACCCTCGAGGAAGGCTGGCCGCAGGCCGGCCAACGCGTCGGCGCTGGTGGTGGTGCGCGGGCCTTCGTCGGTGCTGACGCCTGCCACGGGAACGATCTCGGCGTCAAATGCACCCGAGTCGCGCGCTGCGATCGCCCGCTCGTGGGATTCCAGCGCCAGCTGGTCCGCTTCACCGCGGGTGATGCTCCACTTGTCGGCGATGGCCTCAGCGGCCGTGCCCTGGTCGAACCGGAAGTCCGGGTAGCGCGCGAAGATGCCGGGGCTCCACGGGTCGCCCGGACCGTTGGAGACGGTGCACAGCATCGGCACCCGCGACATCGACTCCACACCACCCGCGACGACGAGGTCGTAGTGGCCGGCCACCAGACCAGCGGCAGCGAAGTGGGCCGCCTGCTGGGACGAGCCGCACTGTCGGTCGACGGTCGTGCCGGGCACGGACTCGGGGTAACCGGCCGCCAGCAGGGCGTTGCGGCCGACGTTCACCGCCTGCTCGCCCGCCTGGCTGACACACCCGAAGACGACGTCCTCGACCAGCCCGGCATCGACTCCGGTCCGCTCGACCAGTGCCCGCAGGGCCTCGGCTGCCAGATCGACGGGGTGTACTCCGGCCAGTCCTCCCCCACGCTTCCCCAGGGGGGTTCGGACTGCTCCGACGATGACTGCATCGCGTGACATCTTGACGTACGACCTTTCGTTGACCTTGCTGAACGTTGTGGTGGCGGTTCGGTTGGACGCTCGCACCGGCGGGCCCCTGTCACCAGTAGGGAGTCCCTGTCGGCCCCGTGAGGAACGCCGAGGAGCTGCTCGGTGGTGCTACTCGGTCACGTAGGTCAGCGTCCGAGCGACGCAGACGACCTCGGCAGGAAGCTGGGTCTCGCCCGTCATCTCGACCGTCATCTTGATCGCGACCAGCGCCGACCCCGCTCGACGATCGACCTGCTCGAGCACCGCGCGACCACGCAGCCGCGAGCCGACAGGCACCGCCCGGGCGAACCGGACCTTGTCGAGGCCGTAGTTGACCCGCATCGCGACCCCCTCGAGGTCGTAGATCTCCTCGACGAAGGCCGAGGTGAGCGCGAGCGTCAGGTAGCCGTGAGCGATCAGCGACCCGAAGGGGCTCGCGGCCGCCCGGTCGGGAGAGGTGTGGAGCCAGTGGTGGTCGCCGGTGGCGTCGGCGAAGGCCAGCACCCTGTCCGCGGCCACGGTGTGCCACGAGCTCACCCCGAGCTCCTGGCCGACGGCGCGCTCGAGGTCATCCAGGCCGGTGAAGACGCGCATGCCGCCCGTCCTCAGAATCCCGGGTTCCCGGAGACGCAGACGCCCTGGCCCGTGACGAACCCGGCCTCCTCCGAGGCGAGGAACCCGACGAGCGCTGCGACGTCGTCGGGCGAGCCTGCTCGACCGACGGCGATCTGCTGGATCGTCCGGGCCGCGAACTCGTCCGGTGTCAGACCGAGCCTGGCCGCGGTCGCCCGGGTCATCTCGGTGTCGATGAACCCGGGTAGCACCGCGTTGACGGTGATGCCGAACCGGCCGAGCTCGAGGGCGAGCGTCCTGGTGAGTCCCAGCAGGCCTGCCTTGGCCGCCGAGTAGTTGGCCTGCCCGCGGTTGCCGTGGGCCGACACCGATGACAGGTTGACGATCCGGCCCCATCTGGCGGCGACCATCGAGCGCTGGGCAGCCCTCGACACGAGGAACGCTCCGCCGAGGTGCACGTCCTGGACCGCGGACCAGTCGTCCCACGACATCTTGTGGATCAGGTTGTCCCTGGTGACGCCGGCGTTGTTGACGACGATGCCGAGCGGCCCGTGCTCGTCGGTCAGGCGCGCCACCGTCGCGTCGACCGCGGCCTCGTCGGTCACGTCGAGTCGACAGGCGCTCGCCCGGCCTCCACCCGCAGTGATCCGTGCGGCCTGGGCCTGCGCGGCGTCGCCGTCCAGGTCGGTCACCACGACGTGGTGCCCGGCGTCGGCGAGCCGGGCAGCGATGCCCGCGCCGATCCCGCGGGCGGCACCGGTCACTAGGGCCACGCGGGTGGTCACGATGTCTCCCAACCGGCGTGCGCGGACTCGACCATGCTGAGGGGACCGACCGGCCACCGGAAGCAGTCGACCATGATCTGGTCGAGCTGTTCGGCGGTCACGATCCCCTCCTGCACGACCCGGCGGGCCTCGGCGATCATCGCGAAGTAGACGCGGTTCGCCACGAAGCCCCATGCCCGCTGCTGGTCCGGGAGGACGACGGGGCGCTTCCCGCACTCCGCGGCGAGCTCGGCGAGGGCAGCGACGACGGTGGGGTCGGCGACGGCGTGCGTCACGATCTCGGCCAGCTTGCTGACCGGCGGCGGTGAGGCCCAGTGCCAGCCGGCCACGAGCGCGGGACGGTCGGTGGCTTGAGCCAGGGCGGAGACGGGGAAACCCGAGGTGTTGGAGACGAGCACCGTGTCTGGACGAGTCAGCTGGTCGAGACGCCGGAACAGCCTGACCTTGGGACCGAGATCCTCCGGGATCGCCTCCAGCACGAGGTCGACGTCGCCGACGGCCGAGGCGAGGTCGACCGAGTACGTCACCCGCGTCGCCACGTCCTCCCAGGGCTCATGAAGGAGGCCTCGCTCCGATGCGTTCCTCAGCCCGAAGCGGCCCTCCTCGACGGTGTGCCGTGCCTGGTCGAGACGGGTCTCGTCCAGGTCGACGCAGGTCACCTCGAGACCGCGGATCGCGAACGTCTGGGCGATGCCCGCTCCCATGACCCCGGCACCCACGATCGCGGCGCTGCGAAAGCGTGGCGCGGGGGCCAGAGGTGGCTCGGCGGGGACGGAAGTCATGCACGTGCTCCTTGTCTGTGGTCTTGCTCCGATCGTCGCGACAAGCGTCTGTGTCCGGGAGTAGGGAACACCTGTCCGCCCGCGGGAGGCCCCCGTCGAGGACCGTGGGGCAACCACCACTGCCAGGTCGGCGCTCGGCGCTCCTAGGTTCGGATCTGCCAGGCGATGTCGACCAGCAGAGGAGTGCAGCGTGCGCCGAGCACCGGAGTCGGAGGAACAGCGCGGTCTGCGTGCCGCGGTGCGGGCGTTCGTCACCCGTGAGGTCGAGCCGCACCACGACAGGTGGGAGGTTCAGGGACACGTCGACCGGGACCTGTGGCGGACGGCCGGGGCGGCCGGGCTGCTCGGTTTCGACGTGCCCGAGGAGTACGGCGGTGGCGGCTCGTCCGACTTCCGGCTCAACGCCATCCTCAACGAGGAGCTCGTGGCCGTCGGCGCCTCCGGCCCGGGCTTCACCCTGCACAACGACGTGGTCGCGCCCTACCTCGTCGAGTTGGCGACTGGTTCCCAGCGCGACGCCTGGCTGCCGGGGTTCTGCAGCGGCGAGATCGTCACCGCGATCGCCATGACCGAGCCCGGCGCCGGCAGCGACCTGCGCGGGATTCGCACGCAGGCGCGCCGCCGAGCCGACGGCGGTTGGGTTCTATCGGGCTCGAAGACGTTCATCACCAACGGGCTCCTCGCCGACCTGGTGGTCGTCGCCGCGAACGTGGGCGACGTCGGACTGTCCCTGTTCCTCGTGCCCGCGGACTCACCGGGGTTCAGCCGCGGCCGCAAGCTCGACAAGATCGGGCTCGCCGCCCAGGACACCTCGGAGCTGTTCTTCGACGACGTGGAGCTGGGCCCCGAGGCACTGCTCGGGGAGGTCGGCCGCGGGCTGGACCACCTGAAGGCGAACCTGCCGCGCGAGCGGCTGTCGATCTCGGTGCGTGCGGTGGCATCGGCGCGCCGCGCCCTGGACCTGACCATCGCCTACTGCCGGGAGCGGGAGGCGTTCGGAAGGCCGATCGGCGACTTCCAGGCGACCCGGTTCGCCCTGGCCGAGATGGCCACCCAGGTCGACGTCGCGACCCAGTACGTCGACGCGCAGGTGGACGCCCTGAACCGAGCACAGCTCACCGCTGTGGACGCAGCGATGGGCAAGTGGTGGACGACCGACCTGGAGCGGCGGGTGGCGGACACGTGCCTGCAGCTGCACGGCGGCTACGGCTACATGCGGGAGCAGCCGATCGCACGCCTCTACCTCGACGCCCGCATCCAGCCGATCTACGGCGGGACCAACGAGATCATGAAGCACATCATCGGCACCGACCTCATGCGCGCCTGAAGGGCTCGCGCCCTGCCTCAGGGCTCGGTGAGCAGCTCTCGCAACCGGGCGCGGGCGATCTTGCCGCTGGCCGTCCGCGGCAGGCTCTCGGTCGACCAGCGGACCCGGGTCGGCACCTTGTAGCCGGCGATCCTGCCTCGCAGCCACTCGACCAGCTCGTCGGAGCCGAGCGCCTGGCCGGCGCGACCGACGACGACCGCCGCCACTGCCTCCCCCATCCGGTCGTCCGGCACGCCCAGGACTGCCACTTCGCGAACCGCCGGGTGCTCGAACAGCGCAGCTTCGACCTCGGCCACGGCGACGTTCTCGCCGCCGCGCAGGATCATCTCCTTGAGCCGTCCGGTGACGCGGACCTGACCGTCCGCGTCGACGGTGCCCAGGTCCCCGGTCCGGAGCCAGCCCTCCGACCAGGTCTCCGCCCTGGTCTCGTCGTCGTGCCAGTAGCCGCTGGCCAGGTGCGGGCCTCGGAACCAGATCTGGCCCTCTGCGCCGGGTGGTACCGGCCGGCCATCGGGATCCCTGGCCTCGACCTCGGCGATCGGCACCAGTCGACCGCTGCTGTCGGGGTTGGCCAGGTAGTCGGCGCCGCTGTTGACCGGTCCGTACCCGTTGGTCTCCGTCATCCCGTAGCCGATCCCGACGCCCCCCGCGCCGAGCACGGAGGCGAGCCGACGGACCAGGCTCGGTGGCGCCGGTGCGCCGCCACCGCCGATGCGCACGAGCGTGGACACGTCGGCCGGTGTGGCGTCGAGAGCGCCCAGCAGGTCCCCCCACTGGGTGGGGACACCGACGACGTGGGTGATCCGGAGGTCGCCGACGAGCCGCAGGGCCACGACGGGGTCCCAACGACCCATGAGGACGACCTCGCCACCAGATCGCAGCGCGCCGAGGAGCACGCCGACGCAGCCCGTGACGTGGAACAGCGGTACGGGCAGCAGGGTGCGTGTCACGACGGCGGGGCCCTCGTGGTCTTCACCCCCCTCCACCGCGGCCCGGCACGCGAACGCCCACACCGCCTGGAGGATGGAGTCGTTCGTCGACACGACGCCCTTGGGGGTGCCGGACGACCCGCTCGTGTAGAGGATGGTGGCGAGGTCGGTCGGGAGTGGGCAGTGGGCAGGCCAGGATCCTGTCCGCGGCTCGTCGCCGGGGGCCGGGTCGACCACGACGACCGGCGCGTCCACCTGTATCCGCTGGGCAAGACTCCGATCGGCGACGACGACCGCAGCCCCGGCGTGGTGGAGCGCCCAGCTCAGCTCGTCGGTCGACCACCAGGCGTTGAGCGGCACAGCCACCGCACCGACGCCGGTCGCGGCGAAGAACGCCACCACCCACGCGGGCGAGTTGTGGCCGAGGATCGCGACCCGGTCGCCTGGTCGAACGCCGTGAGCCTCAACGAGGCGGGTCCCCAACTCGGCGGCCGCGTCGGCGACCTCTCCCACGGTCCACCACCGGCCATCGTGCCAGAGCAGCTGCTTGCGTGGGTCCGCCTGGAGTAGCAGGTCGCGCAGCGTGCGCGGCGTACCAGCGAAGCGGCACAGGTGCGTGTCGGGGTCCGTGACGGTCTCGAACTCAGCCCCCGGCGCGGTGAGCCTGCGGACCGCGTCGGCGAACATCGTCACTCCCCCGCCCGGGCGCCCAGCGTCGTGTAGAAGACCGACGCCGGCTCCGGTCCAGGGTTCGACCACGCGTGCGCCGTGGCTCGTTGCACCACCACGTCTCCGGGGCCCAGCTCGGTGGACCCGGTGTCGAGCTCCAGGTGCACCCGTCCGGCCAGGACGACGAGCACGTCCACGGTGGGGGTCCGGTGGAATCCGGGCCGATCCGGGTCGTGGAACCGCAGCCCACCGGGCAGGAACTCCTCGGCCTCGGCCGTGAGGTCTACTCCGTCCTCGCGGACTGCCCCGGTGCCTGCGGGAGGGATCGTGAAGGACCCCACGCGGAGCTCGCCGTGGGGTGGGTAGTAGTCCGCACCGTCGTGGTCACGCCCGTCGTGGTCGGCCGGCGGCGGCGCAGCACTGGCCCAGATGCGCTCGAACCCCCATCCGGGAGCCAGCCCGATCTCGAGCGTGGTGATCTGCTCGTCCGACACAACGGTGCTCGCGCCGCGGAGGTCCTCGCCGGTCAGGACGAGGCGTCGCCCGTGCTCAGGCACGGGCCAGCCGCCCCCGATCGCCCACCAGCTCCTCGATCTCCACCAGGCGGTTCCACTTCGCGGTCCGCTCCGACCGCGTGGTGGAGCCGACCTTGACCTGGCCGGCACGCCAACCGACCGCCAGGTCTGCGAGCCAGGAGTCCTCCGTGTCGCCGGAGCGAGCGCTCACGACGGTGGCGTAGCCGGCCCTGCGTGCAGCGTGCATGAGGTCGGTGGTCCGGGAGACAGTGCCGATCTGGTTCGGCTTGACCAGCACGGCGTTCCCGATGCCGGCCGCCACACCGCGCTCGAGGCGCGCGACGTCGGTGACGAACAGGTCGTCGCCGATGAGCTGGGTGCGCTCGCCGAGGATCTTCGTGGCGACCGCCCACCCCTCCCAGTCGTCCTCGGCGAGCGGGTCCTCGATCGAGACGACGTGGTAGCGCTGCATCCAGTCCTCGATCTCAGCGATCAGCTCGTCGGCGGTGAGGGTGCGTCCGTCGAGCGTCAGCCGGTAGCGCCCGTCGTGGAAGAACTGGGTCGCGGCGACGTCGAGCGCGATCCCGACGTCCCACCCGGGTTGGAGCCCGGCACGGTCGATGCCCTCATGCACGAGCTCGAGCGCCGCTCGGTTGGACTCGAGCTGCCCGGCGAGTCCGCCCTCGTCGGCGACGAGGCTGGTCGGAAGTCCTCGCGTCTCGAAGGCCTCGGCGGTGCCGGCCCGGACCCTCACCCCGATCTCCAGGGCGTCGGCGAAGGAGGTGGCGCGCAGCGGGATGGCCAACACGTCCTGGATGTCGAGCTGTCGTCCGGCGTGAGCACCACCTGACACGATGTTGAACATCGGGCGGGGAAGGAGCACCTCCCGACTGCCGTCCAGGTGCTCGAAGAGCTCGTGGCCGCCGTGGTCGGCAGCGGCGCACAGCGTGGCCAGGGACACGGCGAGCACGGCGTTCGCCCCGAGCTGTTCGAGGTCGCGCGTCCCGTCGACGGCCTCGAGCGTCGCATCGATGAGGCCCTGGTGGCTGATCGGCAACCCGAGGAGTGCCGGGGCGATCCGCTCACGGACGTTGGCGACGGCCCGGGTGACGGCCATCCCGCCGTACGCCGTGCCACCGTCGCGGAGCTCGCGCGCCTCGTGCCGGCCGGTGGAGGCACCGGAGGGCACGACGACCCGACCCCGGGAGCCGTCGTCGGTGCGAATGGAGACGGCGACGGTCGGGCGCCCGCGGGAGTCGAGGGCCTGCCAGGCGCGCAGGTCGGTGATGGTGCCGGTCATGTCAGGAGCTGCCTGTCGTGTCGGGGGTCGTGTCGTCGGGTCGGTGCGTCCGTCAGGACGTCGAGGTAGGTGCCTCTCCGAGAAGCTCAGCCGCGGCCAGGGCAGTGTCGGGGGGGATGGCCAGGAGGCGCCGGCCGAGGGCCAGCGCTTGGCGAGCCCGATCGTCGTCGAGGTAGTCCACCGGTGACTTGCCGACGACGCGGGCGAGGAGCAGCGCACCGGCGTGCCGCCAGACCCTGCTCCAGTCCAGGTCGGGCAGCAGCAGCGCGAGCGTTCCGGTGAACTCGTCGAGGATCCGGGTGACGCCCGAAGCTGGGCGGGCGATGGACTTGAGCAGGAGATGGCAGGACAGGAAGGCCGGATCGTAGGCCGGGTCACCGAGATGCGCGACCTCCCAGTCCAGGACGACGGTATGGGCGCCGACCAGGATGTTCTTCGGGCTGAAGTCGCCGTGCACGAGGACGTCGTGTCGTGCCGCGGCGTCGGCGACGAGCGAGGCGACCTCGTCGGCGACCTCGGGCATCCGCTCGGCGACGGTGCGGTAGAACGGCGCGGTCCGCAGCTCCTCGAAGTTCGCTGCAGCGTCGGGGCCGAGCATGTCGACACCGTCGGCTCCGTGCCACTGCCAGGCCGCCAGGAGGCGAGCCAAGCGGGCTCCGGTGCCGGGGCGGGTGCGACCGGCGAGCAGCTCGGGCTTCCACGGCGTGAGGCCGTCACCGAGGTGCCGAAGCACGATGATCGCCGCCTCGTCGTCGTAGGCGACGACGTCGGGCACGGCGCCGGGGGTCCACCCTCCGGCGAGGGTGAGGGCGCGACGCTCGACAGCGGCACGGCTGACAGAGGCGAACCAGTCCTCGGCGACCTTGAGCCGGGGCAGCGCGATCTTGACGACCAGACGGTCGGTGGTGGTCACCACCTCCTGGACGTCGCTCGAGACGCCGCCGCTGAGCGGACGTACGGAGACGACCTCGCGGTGGACCCCCACTCGCTCGAGCACGGCACCCATCTGCTCCGGCCCCAGCACGTCCTCGTCCGAGCGCGCGGTGCTGCTCTCAGCCATGGCGCCACCGGCGCCGACGCTCGGCGTCGCGCTCGGTGTCGGTGCCCGAGGTCTCGTCGATGACGAAGGAGGGCGTCGCGTCGGCGGCGCACGGGGACCAGCCCAGCTCACGGACCGGGTCGGGATCGCCGACCGTCGCGAAGTCCACCCACGACCCGTGCATCAAGGAGGCGATGGGCTGGGCGGTGGGTCCGCTCGTGAGCCGCTGCCCCAGGGGCGTCTGGAGCCGGTCGAAGACCAACGGGACGTCGAGCACGTGGCAGGCACCGAGGTCGGTCGGCGACCACGTGAGCTCGTAGAGATAGGTAGCACCGGACCCCTCGGCTGCGTGTGCCTCCGCCAGGTCGAGGATCGGAAGCCGGAAGAACCGGTCGTTCTCCATCAGTTCGCCGATGGCGAATTCGTCCGCGAGCGGGGCGTCCGCCCGGTAGCGGGCCTCGGTCTGCTCGAGCCCTCGTGCGCGCAGCGTCGCGCGCGCCGTCGCGAGCATCTGCTCGGCAGAGAACACCCCACCCGGGAACAAGCGGTACAGGCCGTACTCCTCCGCGTTCGAGCCGAGCAGCAGGTCGACGTCGCGGCCGCTGCCGGCGGCCACCATTCGGGTCGGGAGGTCCGACACGACCTCGCCCGTCGTCACCGGCATCAGGCAGAGCAGGAGCCCGGCGTCGTCGCCCATCATCGCCGCGGTCTCGGGTCCCCCGCTGAGCGAGTCCGCGTACAGCAGCCCTTGTGCCTCGAGCAGATGGCGGGTGTCGACGGACCGGAGACCGTCGACATCTCCCGCCTTGACGCCGAGGTGGTGCAGGAACCGGTCGGTGACCCGCTGGGCCGCCTCGGGGGTGAGCACGTGGTCACCGCTGCCACTCTGGGCGATGACCCGCTTGAACAGCCCCGCGGCCCGCGGTGACGCGAGCAGGGTGGAGACCGCCCAGCCACCGGCGGACTCACCGAAGATCGTGACGTTCCCGGGGTCCCCACCGAAGGCGGCGATGTTCTCCTGGACCCACTCCAGCGCGGTGATCTGGTCCAGCGCACCGAAGTTGCCCGAACCGGCCTCGAGACCGAACGACTCCGCTACATGGAGGTAGCCCAGCACCCCGAGCCGGTAGTTGATCGTGACGAGCACGATCCCGTCCCGCGCGAACTCGTGCCCGTGGAAGGGGAGGTCGCTTCCCGACTCGTCGGCGTAGCCACCTCCGTGAATCCAGACCATGACCGGCATGCGTGCATCCGGGTCGGTGCTGGACGTCCACACGTTGAGCGAGAGGCAGTCCTCCGAGCCGGGTCGGGTGCGCAGCAGCGAGCCGAAGGGCTCGTCCCACGGCTCCTGCGGTGCGGCGTCGCCGAAGTAGCTGGCATCGACCACGGAGTCCCCCCACGACGGCACCCGGACCGGAGGCATGAACCTCGCTTCGCCACGAGGCGGCAGGGCGTAACGGATACCGCGGAACTCAGCGCCGTACGGCGCGCGGCGGCCCCGCACCCGTCCCTGGGCGGTTCGGACGATCGGGTCATCGAGCAGGTTGTCCACGGCCCCAGCCTGGGGCAGCGCCAATCGGAGGACCAGTAGTGATCTCCTGACTGCTCGCGATCGAGGCTGTAGGGGCGTTGCGGCTACCGCGCTCCCCCGGCAGCGGCCACCATCTCGTTATGACTGCGGACAGCGAGGTCCAGGACCGGGCTTTCGCCAGCACGATCGACGCGTTCCGCCGGGTCGTCGGGAAGCACCCTGGTACCGGCGGCCAGCTCGCCATCCGCTCCCGCGACCACCTGCTGGTGAGCGTGGCGAGCGGGCGAGCGGGCGCACGTGCCTGGTCGCGCGCGACGACGGTCAACGTGTGGTCGGTGGCCAAGGCGGTAGCAGCGGTCGCCCTGTCCAGCATCCTGGCCGACCGGGGACACTCGTTGGAGTCCCGGCTCGCCGACCTGTGGCCCGAGCTCCGTGCCGGTCGGGACATGCCCGTCCAGGCCGCCCTGGGCCATCGGCTCGGCCTGGTCGGACTGCGCCGGCCGATAGGTCCGACCGACCTCCTCGACCACGACGCCCTGGCGGCAGAGCTGGCGACCACGACCCCCTGGTGGGAGCCTGGCACCGACGTCGGCTACCACTCCTGGACCTATGGCGTGGTCGTGCGCGAGCTATGCCGACGGCTCGGTTCCGGGATGGACGGCGCGCTGGAACTCGTCCTCGGCGGGGACCCGGGCGCGGCCGCCTCTTTCGTGCGTCGTGGCACCGACCACGCCGCTCTCGTGGCCCTGGACGTCCCGCCCAGCGAGGCCTCGCAGCAGCTCGCCCACCGACAGACGGAGGAGACCCGAGCGGCGCTCCGCAACCCGGTGCTCACGGCCGGTGACGCCAACGCCGGATGGTGGACCGAGCTCGAGCTGCCCAGCGTGAAGCTGATGGCGAACGCCGAAGGCATCGCGCTGGCGCTGGCCCAGCTGCTCGGGCGGGGCTCGGTCCCGGCCCGCGACATCGACCTGCATCTCACCGGACAGGGCCGGAGCACCGACCGCGTGCTCGGCGACGACCGCGAGTTCGCGGCCGGGCTCGTCGTCGGCCATGCCGACTCAGCCTGCCCCTACAGCACGACAGACCGCCTCCGATACGGCCACGACGGCATGGGCGGCTCCTTCGCCTGTGTCGACCCGGAGGCCGGGCTCGTCCTCACCTGGGTCACCAACGGCATGGGGCGTGACATCAACACCGACCCGCGCAAGCTCGAGATCCTGGAGGCCTTCGATGACGACACCCACTGAGCTGACGACCTCGATCGACCCGCTCTTCGACGTGAGCGGCAAGGCCGTCCTGGTCACGGGCGGGACCCGAGGGATCGGGTCGATGATCGCCGAGGGCTTCGTGCGCCGTGGCGCCCGAGTCGTCATCTCCTCTCGGTCAGCCGATGCCTGTCGGTCGGAGGAGGATCGCCTCGGTCAGTTCGGCGACTGCACAGCATGCCCAGCGGACCTCGCGACCGATGCCGGCCTCGCCGCGGTGGTGGACCGGGTCCGCACCGATCTCGGTTCGCTCGACGTCCTCGTCAACAACGCAGGAGCGACCTGGGGCGCCCCGATCGACACCTACCCGATGGACGGGTTCGACAAGGTGGTCCGGCTCAACCTGCGGTCCGTCTTCGCCCTGACCCAGGCGGTCCTGCCTCTCCTCGAGGCCGGGGCGTCCTCCGCCGACCCCGGGCGGATCATCACGATCGGCAGCATCGACGGGATCGTCACGTCCGAGGCCGAGGCCTACGCGTACGGTGCCTCCAAGGCCGCGGTGCACCACCTGTCCCGCCATCTCGCGCGTCAGCTGGCCTCGAGGCACGTCACGTCGAACGTCATCGCCCCGGGCCCGTTCTACTCGAAGATGATGGCGTTCCTCCTCGACGACGCCGAGGCCCGACAAGGGGTGGAGGCCGGCGTCCCCCTCGGCCGGATCGGCACCGGTGACGACATCGCGGGCGCTGCGATCTACCTGGCGAGCCGGGCCGGCGCCTACCTGACCGGCACCACCCTCGTCGTCGACGGCGGGAGCTCCTCGTGCCGCTGACACCGCGAGATCAGAGACGCACACGTCTGTGGTGGGCCACCGCTGCACATGGGACGGCGCCCTCGGTGGATGCCCCGGCCCCCTGGAAGCCCTCGGGCGAGATTCACGCCAAGCAACTTGGCACCAACGTGACGGCGTGTGGATCTCCGACGTCGTCCTGGCGGATCTTCTGGGAGTGGCCGACACCGCGCTGGCGGCCAGGCGAGTGCCTGACGTGCTCCGACTTGGTCAACGTCCCACGGCACTCGGTCGGATCAGGTCTGGGCGTGACCAACCGAGAATGTCCCTTCCCCGAGGCTTTCCCAAGCGATGTGCCGCACCGTGACAGGCTGGACGCCCGTCCGGGACCGACGTAGCGCCAACGCATCGCTTTCGACCTGTGGAACGCGAACGCGCCATCGAGGTGACTCCGATGACTCCGCCCGATGCCTGTGGAGAGCGCCCGACGCGATTCCGGAATCCCTGCTTGCATCGAGCCATGAGCACGCAACCGCCCACGATCCAGGGCTTGGACGCGCAGGACACCCGGTGGCTCGTCGACGAGGTCGCGGCACTCCTGCGGGAGCTCGACCGGAGCTGGACCCTGGTCGACGGTGTCGCGTTCGAGCTGTCCTGCGGCAGGGTGCTGGGGCTGGACAACCTCGCTCGCCGGCTGCAGCTCTTCCCCCGGGCGCGCTGGCGTGAGCTCGTCCGGGACCAGATCACGACACTGCTGTCGATCACCGACCTGCCCGAGTCGGTCGCGCCGGAGACCCTCCGTCCCAAGCTGGAGCAGGCGGGGACCCTGGGTGACCTGGACTACGAGCCCCTCGAGCTGCTGCCCGGCCTCCCGGCGGTCCTGTCAGCCCAGCTGCCCGGCATGACCATCCAGATGGGCAACCTCGACCTCGTCGGTGACCGGGACGAGGCCTACGCCGCGGCACTGGACAACCTCTCCAGGCTGCCCCAGCCACGTCACGCGCGACGGCGTCTCGACCCGCGCCTGCAGGAGTCGTGGGTGGAGTTCCTCGACGCCGACGACTCGTTCGGCGCCTCCCGCGTGCTGGTCCTCCCCGACCTGCTGCGCCGGACGCTGCGCCAGGACTTCCCGGCCTCCGGGGTGCTGGTCGCCGTCCCGACCAAGTTCGACCTGTGGATCCACCTGCCGGTGGACGAGTCGGTGATCGAGACATCGCTGCTCCTCGCGTACGACGCACTCACGACATGCACCTCGAACCCGTTCCCCCTCTCACCGTGCGTCTACGCCGTGTCACCTGACATGCGGGCGGAGGTGCTGGTCCAGCCGGACCGGACCGGGGCCTCCATCAACGAGGAAGCACTCGGTCGCCTGCTCGAAGCGTTGCCACCCGGCCCTGCGTCGGCCGCCTGAGGTGACGAGGTTCCGGCGGGGCCGCCGAGCCACCGAGTCGCACCACGAGCCACCGAGAGACCGCCGGCCTGTTGCGAAGCGGGACGGTGGGTACCGCCGCCGGATGGACACCCTCCGCGTCGGTCTGGTCGCAGATCCCGCCAAGCCCACCGAGGTCGCGCGCCGATTCAGCGACGCCGACCCACCCCACGGCGGGGCCGGGGAGGCCTGGGACGTGTCGATGGTCAGCGAGCCCTTCACGGTGGCGTGCGAGGACGTGGAGACGGCGCTCTCACGACTGACGGAGCACGCCCGTGACCGGCAGTGGGACCTCGTCGTCGGCCTGACCGAGCTGCCCCTCCGGGACGACGACGGCCAGTACCTGCTGGTCGAGACCGACCGGCAGCAACGCACGGCCGTCCTGTCACTGCCCGCGCTGGGAAGTGTCCGCATGCACCGCCGCAGCAGACGCGCGCTACGCGAGCTGATCAGCGGCATGGCCGACTCCGCCGCCGACGTGGACAGCCGCGTGGTGCTCCCCCGCTGGAGCGGTCACTGGCGGCTGCTCCTCGGCATGGTGCTCGCCAACCGGCCCTGGCTGCTCCTGCCGGGGCTGAAGTCCGCGCTGGTCGCCGCACTCACGACCGGCGCCATCGCGACCATCAACTCCACCATGTGGCTGCTGGCTGGGTCGCTGTCACCGTGGCGCCTGGTGGCCGCGACGATCGCCTCCATCGCGCTCGTCGTGGGCTGGCTCGTCATCGACGGGGGGCTGTGGGACCGCCCGAAGGACGACTCCGCCCACGCGCGTGATCGCGCGCGCCTGTACAACACCTCGACGCTCCTCACGCTGACGCTGGGGGCGCTCAGCTGCTACGTCGCGCTGTACGTGCTGAACCTGCTGTGGGCGCTGTTCGTCCTCGACCCCTCGGTGATGGGGGGCTACCTGAAGCAGCCACTCCACTACAGCGACCTCTTCGTGCTCGCCTGGTTCGTGGCGTCGGCAGCAACCGTCGGCGGCGCCCTGGGCAGCGGACTGGAGTCGGACGAAGCGATCCGGGCGGCCGCGTACTCCAAGCGCGAGGAGGACCGCCGCAACCGGCTCGCGGACGAGAGGACATGAGAGGACATCCGCACCGGCCTGTCGGTGCGGTGGCGCCTCGTGCCTCTCGAGGGACGAAGGCACGAGGCGCCACCCGTCGCTCTTCGCCGAGAGATCGCCGCTCGAGGTGGTCGCTGCTGGCCACGGGCTTTCCGGCTCGGGGTCGGCGTTCGACGGACAGCCCGGGGCTGGTCCGGTCACGCGCGGATCACCGTGCTGGCGGCGACCGACGTGCCGGCCGGGAGCCAGGGACTGACCAACGGCCCTGGTCCGAGGGCCGGACAGCGGGCCAGCCTGGGGCCGGGGCCCACCGCGGCGGCGGGGGCGCTCAGTCGAGCACAGGAGGAGCGTCATGTCGGTGTCCAGCACGCACGCAGCCACGGGTCGCGCGGACCGGCCGTGGCGGCGCACGCTGGGGGTGGTCGCCGGCCTGACCTGCCTGGCCGCGCTCGCGGGTGCGGTGCAGCTGGTGACGGGGACCTACACCCCGCCGGTCTCCGACCTCGAGCCCCTGGGCCTCGACTCGTGGCTGCTGCCCGGCCTCTGGCTCGCCGCGTCGGTGGCGGTGCCGTGCGGCGTCACTGCAGCCCTCGCCTGGCGGGGTTCCAGGCACCTCGGGACGGCGGCCGTCGCCTCCGGGGCACTGCTGCTGATCGAGCTCGTCGTGCAGGTGCCCTTCGTCGGGCCGGACCCGCTGCAGGCGGTCATGGGCGCGGTCGCCGTCGCCCTCGTGGTCCTCGGTTGGGCAGCGCGCCGCCGCTAGCCCGATTCCCCGGCTCGGTGTGACGCCCTACCCTCAGGTGACTCGACGAGGGAGGGCACATGGCGAACGGTGACCGGTGGCGGTTCCGCGCGGCGGTCCGGGCGGTGTGCGCAGGGCTGTGCGCAGGGCTGTGCGTGGCGGCCTTCACCCCCAACACCAGCGCGGTGGCGACCCCACCGGACGACGCTGCACGGGCACCAGTCACCCGGGAGGTCCCTGACGGTGTCTACCTGACGCTCGACAGGGGCCGGGTCATCGCCGGCGTGCGCCGCGACTACCTGCTGACGGTCAACACCGAGGGCGCGGCGATCAACGGCCACCTGCGGATCACGGTGCCCGCAGGATGGACCCGTCCCCAGCAGGCCAGCCAGGAGCTGCCCGGATTCGTCTCTCCCGTCGAGACCAGCTGCAGACGCGCCGTGGTCGACGGCTTCAGGCCGGCTCCCGGCGGCAGTCGCGTGATCAACCTCCTCCTGCACTGCTCGGCCTCCGCGGACGTGACACTGAGCTTCGCGGACGTCACGTCCCCGGCTGTCGCGAAGATGTACCGATGGCCGACCACGACCAGCGTGCACGGCGTGACGACGTCCCTCAGCAGGACCGAGGCACCGAGGATCCGGGTGGTCGCCGGCCGGCCCACCGCCCTGACGTTCCGCAGCGGGCCGATGGCCAGCACGGCCGGAGAGGTGCTCGCCCGGCCTCCCGTCGTGGTGGCGGTCGACCGGTTCGGCAACCGGACCCTGGCCGCCGTCCCGGTGCGGATGGGGATCGAGAGCTCGTGCGGACGGGCGTCGTTGAGCGGGACGACCCGGCAGACGACCTCCGTCGGCGTCGCCCGGTTCACCACCCTGCGCACCGACCGGGCCTGCTCGACGGTGAGGTTGCGCGCGTCGAGCCCCGGACTCCGTACGGCGACGAGCCGACCGTTCCACGTCGACGCAGCGGCTCCGGCGGCCTTGCAGCTCCGGAAGCTCCCACCGAGGGTCGTGGCCCGGCGGCCGGTCGGGCCCACCCTGGCCGTCGACGTGCTCGACCGGTACGGCAACCGCACCTCCTCCTCGGCCGTGGTGACGCTGTCTGCGGGCGGAGCGTGCGCGGTCCAGGTGACGGGGCCGTCGGTCGTCGCGGCCGAAGCCGGGACGGCGACGTTCCCGACCACTGGCATCGACCGCGCCTGCAACCGGGTGACCCTGACCGCCGAGAGCGCCGGGCTCGCCTCGGACACCAGCCCCGTGTTCGAGGCGACCGGGACCTGGAAGGCGGTGGCGACGATCCCGGGCCACCTGGACGGCGCCGCATTCGCGCAGCTGTCCGACGGCCGGGTGCTGGTGGTCGGCGGCTACGGCTCCGACTCGGAGCCGGCGTCGGACGATGCCTATCTCTTCGACCCGGCCACCAACACCTTCAATGAGGCCGGGCTGGCGCCGACCGCGCGCGGGGGCGCGACGGCGATCACCCTCCAGGACGGCACGGTCCTCGTCTTCGGCGGGCGCGAGACCCGCTCGTCACCGATCTCGACCGCCGTGGACGTCTACTACCCCGCGACCAACGACTGGAACGAGCTCGCGTTCAGGTCCGCCGTCCCCGGGGACGTCACCAAGGAGCTCGCCGTGCTGTTGCCCGACGGCGACGTGCTCACGGCACCCGAGGGCTTCGGTGACGACCCCACCGAGGTGACGGTCTACGACCCGACGGCCGACACGTGGTCCCGGCCAGGTCAGCCTGCGGGGCCCTCGCCCCGCGTGGGCTTCACGCTGACCTCCCTCACCGACGGTCGGGTGCTGCTCGAGGGCGGCTTCGGCCCGACCTCACCCGCCCTGCTCCCACCACAGGTGTACGACCCGGACTCACGTCAGTGGGCGCCGGCCGGCACGCCGGCCATCCTCCAGGTCGGTGCGGCGGCGACCTCGCTCCTCGATGGACGGGTCCTCGTCTCCGGCGGACTGAGCGCGCTGAGCGACCACGCCGAGCCGCCGATCACGACCACCGAGATCTTCGACCCCACTACCTCCACCTGGTCCGCCGGTCCGCCGCTCAGCACCGGCCGTCAGCTCCACCAGGCGGTCACGCGATCCGACGGCACCGTCGTGGTCGCCGGGGGCGACGTCTCGGGGTGGGACGACGGCGGCGCGTTCCGGCGCACGACCGACACGTGGAACCCGGGCGCCAGCGTCTTCCGGGCCGGCCCCGACCTCAACGACGAGCTGGGCTCGGACGTGTTCCTCGCGCCGCTGCCGGACAACTCGGTCCTGCTGTTCCACACCGTCCCCGAGGGACGCGTCGAACGGCTCAGGTGAGCACTCAGCGGAGTCCGGCCAACGCGTGGCCGACCCGGTCGGTGAGCGAGGGGTGCGGCTTCTCGGCGCGCGCCTCCTTCATGGCCCGGATGTAGCGCCAGTAGTCGACCTGCATGGTGTGCCGCTCAGATCGGACGTAGCGCGCCGCGAGGGCAGCCTGGTCCTCCGCGATCCAGGCCTGCATCCGCTCCTTGCCGGGCAGCACGACCTCCCCGGTGAGGACGTCGCCGATCCACGCGGACTGGTACTCGAACAGCGGGATGTTGGCGCCGACGGTCTGCATGAAGCCGATGAAGTAGAGGCCGGGCCGGTCCGGCGCGACGGCGCGCTGGTAGAGCGGCATCCGGTTGCCGGAGGGGTCGAACACCTCCGGGGACAAGAAGGGCAACGAGACGTCGTACCCCGTCGCGTAGACGAGCAGGTCGGCGTGCTCGGCGGTGCCGTCGACGTAGACGATCCGGTCGCCGTCGAGGCGCTCGATGCCCGGCTTCATCACGATGTCCCCGTGCCCGACCCGGTCGTAGAGCTCTGCGGAGACGGTGGGGTGGGCGTGGAGCAGGCGGTGGTCGGGCTTCGGCAGCCCGCGGTCCTGAGGACGGCCGGTACTGAGCCGGAGCAGGGTCTCGTAGATCTTCCGCTCGACCGGGAACGGGAGGTAGGCCACGAGCGGGGAGCCGAACTGGTCGATGGGCCGGCCGAAGGCGTACTTGGGGATCACGTGGACGCCGTGCCGGGTCACCAGGCGCACGCTCCTCGCGGTCCGGGCGGCGTCGCAGGCGATGTCCATCCCGGAGTTGCCCACGCCGACCACGACGACGTCCTTGTCGGCGAAGACCGCGGGGTCGCGGTAGTCGTGGGAGTGGAAGGACTCGCCGGTGAAGGTGCCGGGGAAGTCCGGCACCTTGGGGCTGCTGTGGTGGCCGTTGGCGACCAGGACGCTGCGGTAGGTCCGGGTGCCGGTGGTGGCCGTGGTGACCGACCAGCCGTGGGCGCCGGGGTCCCCCGGTCCGGGCAGTGGCCGCACGGAGGTGACCGGGGACCGGAACGTGATCCGCCGCAGCAGGTCGTTGTCCTCGGCGAAGCGCTGGAAGTACTGCGCCATCAGCTCGTGGGTCGGGTAGTCCGGCCAGTCCTGTGGCATCGGGTACGACGGGTACTGCGTGAGCGGGCGCGAGCTGTTCAGGTGCAGCGTGCGGTAGGCCGCCACCGCCCCGTTGTCGTTGTCGATGCGCCACAGGCCACCGACCATCGACCCCTTCTCGAACCAGTCGAGGTCCAGGCCCCGGTCGACCAGGGCCTTGCCGGCGGCCAGACCCGCGGCCCCGGCGCCGATGAGGCACACCTCCGCGTCGAACCCGTCGGACCCGTCGCGGTCCGCGACGGGTTCGGTGCCCGTCTGCCTGGCGGTGGTCATCGCTGTCCTCCTGGTCTGCGGTCCGGTCGCTGCGGAAGCCCCGCTGGGGACACCGTATTGGTCCGAGGACCTCCGGCACCGGTCCTTCCTGGTCCGGACCGGGCCTGCCTCGGGGCGCCCTGCGGCCGTGCGCCATGGTGGTGCTCCACGCCCGACGACGAGGAGCACCGTGGCCCACCTCGAAGCCATCACCATCCACGCCCACGAGCCGGCCCGTCTGGCGGAGTTCTGGTCGGTCCTGCTCGGACTGCCGATCGACCCGGCCGACGCCGAGGCGATCGTGGCCGGCACCCTCCAGCCCGGGGTCTCGGTGCTGCTCGGCGACCGCGCCGGGCTCCACGTGTGGGTGAGCCCGGCGGACGAGCTGGCGCCCGTCGGCGGGCGGGTCCACCTCGACGTCCGCCTCGACCCGGGACAGGACGACGACCTGCTCCGCAGCCTGGGCGCGAGGCCGGCCTGGGCCGACCCACGGGGCCGATGGACGGTCTGGACCGACCCCGAGGGCAACCGGTTCTGCGCCGTTCCTCCTCCGCCGACCCGCGAGGGGGCGGACGCGGGGAGTCGGCGACGGACGGGCTGAGCGCAGCGACCGGCCGTCAGCCGAGCGCGTCCAGCACGTCCTGGGTGCTCACCACGGTCGCGAACTCGCCGTGCAGGTTGGTCGCGGTCGCCCGCGCGAGCTCGTCGGCGGTCAGCACCGAGCCGTCGGGACCGGTGCGGTCGAACGTATGCGTGGCGTCGAGGGCGAACCACACGTCGTACCCGAGGTTGCCGCCGACGCGCGCCGTCGTCTCGCAGCAGTGGTTGGTGGTGATGCCCGCCACCACGATCCCGGTGAGGCTCTCTCCTCGCAGCCAGTCGTCGAGGTCGGGCTCCCCGTGGAAGGCGGAGTTGACCGTCTTGCTCACCACGAGCGCGGCGGCGCGCTCGTCGAGGTAGGGCTTGAGCCGGTTGCCCGGGCGGTCCGGATGCAGTGGGCTGTCCTCGAGACGGGAGTCGTGCCGCACCAGGACCACCGGCAGTCCCCGGTCGGAGAACGCCGAGACGAGCGCGTCGATCCGGGCGTCGCAGTCCGGGTTGTTGCGCGGTCCCCACCACGGGTCGTCGAACCCGGCCTGCACGTCCACCACCACCAGCGCACTGCCGTCCAGATCCGCCGCGCCACCCCGACCAGCCATGCGCCGACTCTCCGGCGTCGGCCGCCGGCCCGTCAACCCGGGCCCGTCCGCCTCAGGGGGTGGTGCCGAACCCGCTGGACCAGCGTCGCGGCGGGTTGCCGGCCAGGTCGGTCAGGGCCAGGGTCCCCGGCGGGTCCGCGGTGACGTCGTACTCGATCCCGTCCGAGAACGGCGCGGCCGGAGTGAAGGACGCGCGTCGGACCACGCCGTCGCGGCACGAGGTCGGCGTGTGGTGCGAGTCCTGGCAGGTCCAGGTGCCCTTCACCCGTCCCGCGGCGGACCCGTCGACGGAGACGCGCAGGCTCTGCGGCGAGACGCCGTTGACGGCCTCGTCGAAGTCGACGACGAGCGGGCCCGCGTGCGGCACCGGTTGGCCGTGGAAGAAGACCAGCCGCGGAGCCGGTGGCTTGCGGTCGGCGCCCTTCATGGGCAGCGCGGGGAGGTCGACCGAGAGGTAGTTGGCCGCCTCGTCGTAGACGCCCAGCCGGAGCGCCACGGTCCCCGGGCTGCCCTGGCACGGCCGGAACACCAGGGTCGCCCTCCACACACCGTTCTGGACGGTGCCCGCGACGCGCTTCATCTCCGCCGCCGCGGTGGTCACCGGTCCCGTCGCGACCACTCCCGCCGAGTGCACCCCGGCCCCGGCGTCGGTGAGGCGGGCGGTCACGACAACCGTCCGCGCCCCCTGCCGGACGTCCACGACCTTGGTGTCCACCTTCGTGGACGCGACCACCGGCGCCGTGACGTCGCTGCCCGCGGTCACCTGGACCTGCCAGGGCAGGCTCTGCGAGGAGAGGTCCGGCGGGCCGTACGTCTTCTGGTTGCCCGCCTTGTCGGCCACGTCCAGGGAGAGCTGCCAGGTGCTGGTCCCGAAGTAGGGCCCGACGCGCCACACACCGGAGTAGGTCGCCACGGTCCCGGGCACCGGACGCAGCAGGACGGACGCTGCCTTGCTCAGCGTCGGGCTCAGGAACCCGGCGAGGACGCGTCGGGTGCCGGAGACATCGTCGGGCACGGTGGCGGTGACGGTCAGGTCCACCGCCCCCTGGGTCGCGTCGACGGGGGTGAGCTGGCTGAACGTCAGGCCGGTGAGCACGGGCGGCTTCACGTCCGGGGTCCCCGTCACGGCGACCTCGGTCGGGAAGCCGCGAGCGGCGAGCTGCGGGGATGAGTACTCCGCCGTGTTGCCCGCCTTGTCGGTGACCGAGACCCAGGTGAGTGTCCACGTCCCGGTCGCGCCGCCACGCGGGACGGTGAAGGTGGTCCGGAAGTCCTTCGAGGTCGCCTTCAGCGTCCGGGTCTGCAGCTGCCAGGTGTGTGACCTCAGCTGGGCCTGCACCCGCTTCACCCCCGACGCCGGTCCGGGGCCGCCCAGGTCGCGGACGCGCACCCGCAGGCCGACCGTCCGCGCAGCGTCGGTCACGTCGACCTCGCCGCGCGAGAGCGAGAGTTCGGTCACCACCGCGTCACCGTTGTCCCGGCTCCAGCAGGAGTTGAGGGGCGCGGCGACGGCCGGTGGCCCGGCGGTCACCCCCAGGACCCACCCCACCGACACCACCACGGCGACCACCACGTGCACGACGCCTCGCGGGCGACCCGACATCCTGACTCCTCCGTCGCTGGTTGGACCCGGCCATCGTGGTCGGGCCCGGGCGTGCCGCCAACGGCGATCGGTCAAGTTCAGGGCGCGCCTGCCGAAAGTTCGGGGTGCCCTCCCCCGGACCCCGAGATCCCCTAGCCTGCCGTCGTGTCGTCGGCCAGCAGCGTCCTGCTCGAGCGCGACGTCGAGCAGCGCCGGCTCGAGCGGGCACTCGTCGCCGCCGCCGGCGGGGCCGGAGCGCTCTGCGTGGTCGAGGGCCCGCCAGGCGTCGGGAAGACCTCGCTGCTGCGCGCCACCGCCCGGATGGCCACGGCGCGCGGGTTCCAGGTGCTGACCGCGACGGGCTCGCAGCTGGAGACCAGCTTCCCCTATGGCGCGGCCCAGCAGCTGCTCGGGCGTCGGGCGACCGCCGACGCCACGGCCTCCTCGACCGCGTACGTCGCCTCCGACCGCCTCTACTGGCGGGTCTCGGACCTGGGCGAGGCGGGACCCGTGCTGGTCAGCGTGGACGACCTGCAGTGGGTCGACCTGCCCACCCTGCGGTTCCTGCACCACCTTGCCCGGCGGATCCCGGAGCACCCCGTCCTGCTGCTCCTGGGGCACCGCCCCGACGACACCACACCGGCGGCAGCCCGGACGATCATCACCGACCTGGTCGCGCTCTCGCCCACACCGCTGCGGCCAGCGCTCCTCAGCCCGGCTGCGGTCGCCAGGCTCGCCGAGCTGCGCTGGGAGCGCCCGGTCGACCCGCCGTTCGTGTCCGCCTGCCTGGAGGCGACCGGCGGCAACCCGTTCCTGCTGTCGCAGCTGCTCAGCGAACTCGATGCGCGGAGCGCGACGCCGGCGGCGGTGCGCTCGGCAGCGCCCGACGGCGTACGGCGCCGCGTCGGGTCGGTCCTCGCCGGACTCGGTGCGGACGCCGATGCCCTCGCCCGGGCCGTCGCGATCCTCGGCGAGTGCGACCTGCCACTCGCCGCCGAGCTCGCCGGGCTACCACCCGACCGGGCGGCGCGCACGGCCGGCCAGCTCGAGTCCGCAGGCGTCTTCGCGGCCCAGGTGCACCCCCGGTTCGCCCACCCACTGATCTCCAACGTGGTCGAGGAGTCGTGGACCGTCCACGGCCGGGCAGACGCCCATGCGGCCGCGGCACGGCTGCTCCACGACCGGGGTGCGCCCCCGGGCCAGGTGGCCAACCACCTGCTGCGCGCCCGGCCGATGGCGGATCCGTGGGTCGCGGCGGCACTCCGGCGTGCCGGGGCCGAGGCATCGGGCCGCGGCGCACCGGAGGCGGCGGTGACCCTGCTCGAGCGTGCCCTGGCCGAGCCACCTCCGGGCGAGGAGCTCGAAGGGACGCTGACGGAGACCGGGCAGGCGCTCCTCATGCTGCAGCGGCACGCCGAGGCGGCAGGCGTCCTCGAGCGCGCCCTGGAGCTCGCCCGCGGCACGGCTCGCGAGGTCGACACCGCGCTGGTCCTCTCGCAGTGCTACTTCCACGGCAGCCGGTTCGACGCGGCCGCCTCCATCTTGGAGGAGGCCCGGAGCCGGGCCCGGACCGAGCAGGACGTGCTCCTGGTGGACGGCAACCTGGTGCCCCTCGGCCTGCTCGACCCCGCGCGCACCTCCGCCACCCGCACGCTCCTCGCCGACTACCGCGCCCGAGCCGCCGACGACCGACTGGACGACCCCGCCCTGCTGGCGATCGTGGGCGCGGCCGCGGTCATGGCGGCCGAGCCCCGCACGACCGGCCTGCGCCTGATCGACCGAGCCGTCGAGCAGCGCGGGCTCACCGCCTTCGGCCCGCACGCGTACGGGTTCGGGTGGGCGATCGCGGGCTACCAGTTCTCGTCGGAGAACGGGAGGGCCGTCGCGCTCCTGGAGGCCGCCATCGAGCAGGCACGAGCTCGTGGGGACGCCCAGAGCACGGCCTACCTGCTGTGCTACCTGACGACCTCCCTGGCCGACCTCGGCCGCCTCGCGGACGCCGAGGCGACCGGGGTGCAGGCGGCGGACCTGCTGGCCGGTCTCGGCGAGTCGCACGCCTACCCCTTCGCCCTGCTGGACGCCCTGCTGGCGCGAGGACAGGTCGAGGAGGCGGCGACCCGCCTGGCGGGCGTGCAGCGCGGCGGCGCCCCGCAGCGGCAGGCGGTCGTCTCGGTGATGGAGGGCAAGGTGGCGGCCACCTCCGGTCGATGGCGTGACGCCCTGGACCTGATGCTGCCCGCGGGGAGGCAGCTCGACGAGCTCGACCTGCGCCACCCCGACCTGGCGCCGTGGCGACAGGAGTGCGCGCTGGCCGCCCGGACGCTCGGCGACGACCGGCTCGCGACCCGGCTGGCCGGCGAGCTGGTCGAGCTCGCGCTCGGCACCGAGAATCCGCTCACGACCTGTCGGGCCCTGCGGACCCGCGGCGTCGTGGCGGCGGACGAGGACGACCTCCGGGACGCGATCGACGCGCTCGGGGACCACGAGAACCGGGTCGAGGCGGCCCGTACCCTGCTCGCCCTCGGCGAGCTGCAGCGCAGCCGCGGGGAGGTGGCGGCAGCACGCGACACCTTGCGCCACGCCTTGGACCAGGCCCACGTCGCAGGCGCCCACGGGGTCGCCGGCCAGGCGCGGTCCGAGCTGGTGGCGGCCGGCGGACGCCCGCGCCGGGCCGCCCTCAGCGGGCTCGACGCCCTGACCGCCACCGAGCTGCGGATCGCACAGCTGGCGGCGGGCGGGCTGACCAACCGCCAGATCGCCGAGCAGCTGTTCGTCACCACCAAGACCGTGGAGAGCCACCTCGCGCGGGTGTACGCCAAGCTCGGTGTCCGTGGCCGTCGTGACCTCTCCGGAGTGACCGGGCTGACCCATGAGGTGCCACCGGTCTAGGTCGTCTGCGCTATGGCCGCCGCCGATCGGGTGGCCGGAGACTGGCCCGACAGACCCGGCCCGGATCACCGGACCGGATCACAGGACCGGATCGCTCGGCCTGATCGCTCGGCCCAATCACTCGGGAGGTGGAGCCGGTGGTGCTGCTCGTGGGAGAACCACCCGACCGGGCCGACGTCGTCGTGATCGGGAGCGGCTTCGGGGGCGCCGTCGTCGCCGAGCGGCTCGCGGCCGAGGGCCTCGACGTGTGCGTCCTCGAGCGCGGGAAGGCCTACCCGCCGGGGTCGTTCCCCCGCACCCCGGCCGGCCTCGGCGCCAACTTCTGGGACCCCAGCGCGGGCCTCCACGGGATGTTCGACGCCTGGTCCTTCTCGGGCCTGGACTCCATCGTGTCCAGCGGGCTGGGCGGAGGATCGCTCATCTACGCGAACGTGCTGCTGCGCAAGGACCCGACCTGGTTCCGCCAGCCGCACCCCTACCGGCCCGGCGTCGAGGAGGTCTGGCCGATCGGGTACGACGACCTCGCGCCGCACTACGACCGGGTCGAGCAGTTCCTCGACGTCCAGACGATGCCGTTCGACAGCCCCTCGGGCGCGTTCCACCTGCCCAAGACGGCGGCGATGCGCGACGCCGGGGCGAGCACCCGCGGCACGTTCGCCCTCGCCCCCCTGGCGGTCCGCTTCCGCGACGCCGCCGGCGAGCCGGCCGTCGGGGCCGAGCTCCCGCTCGACGGCTACCCCAACATCCACCGCCCGGGCAGTCCGACCAGTGGCCGGCGCACCTGCCGTCTGCTCGGCGAGTGCGACGTGGGCTGCAACGAGGGTGCGAAGAGCAGCCTGGACCACACCTACCTCTCCGCCGCGAGCCACCACGGCGCGCACATCCATGTGCTGACCGAGGTACGGCGGCTCGCGCGGGTCGACGGCGGCTTCGACGTCACCGTTGCCGTGCACGAGCCCGACGCCGGCCCGCGTCCGACCGCTGAGCGCCCCGAGCACACGATCCGGGCCACGCGTGTCGTCGTGGCCGCGGGCACGCTGGGCAGCAGCTACCTGCTGCTCGACAACCGCGACGCCCTCGGCATCACCTCCCCCGCCCTGGGCACCCGGTTCTGCGGCAACGGCGACCTGCTCGGCTTCGTCCTGGGAGCCGCCCGCGCGCTCGAGGGCACCCGCGGCCCGGTGATCAGCTCCTACCTCCGCTTCGACGACGCCGTCGACACCCACGACGAGCGCGACCACGGGATGTACATCGAGGACGCCGGCTACCCCGCGATCGCGGCCTGGCTGGCCGAGTTCAGCCAGAGCCCGGCGATGCTCGGCCGGCTTGGGCGGCTGGTGGCGCTGCGGCTGCGCGAGCGGTTCACCGGCGGACCGCACACGCACCTCTCGGCCGACCTCGCCCGGCTGATCGGACCGGGCACCTTCAGCGACGACGGCCTGCCGCTGCTCGGGATGGGCCGCGACGTCCCCGACGGCACGCTCTACCTCCGCGACCCCGACGAGCTGCGCGGACCCGACGACCGACCGGTCCTCGACAGCACGTGGACCACGCGCACCTCGCAGCGCTACTTCGCGACCATGGCGGCACGGATGGAGCAGCTCGCCGACGCGCTCGACGGCCGCTTCGAGGTGAACCCGTCCTTCTGGTTCCGGCGGGTCATCACCGTGCACCCGCTCGGCGGCGTGCCCATGTCCACCTCCGAGCGCGAGGGCGTCGTCGACGCGCACGGGCGGGTGCGCGGCGTCGACGGTCTCCGTGTCTGCGACGGCTCGGTCATGCCGGGACCCGTGGGAGCCAACCCGTCGCTGACCATCGCGGCGTTCGCGGACCGGGTGGCCGACGACCTGCTCGAGGAGGTCCTGGCATGAGCGTCGAGTTCACCGAGGAGATGAAGGGCTTCTACACCCCCGGCGCCCCGACGTACGACGCCGGCGACGTCACCGGGCGCCGTGACTGGAACCGCCTGATGTTCCACCTCACCATCGGCACCGCGGACCTCGGCGCCGCGCTGCGGGACCCGCACCACTCGATGGCGGCTCGCGGCTACGTCCGCTGCCGGGCGCTGGGCGCCGCCGACCACCCCGTCCACGACGGGCGCTTCGACCTGTTCGCCCCGAGCCCGGTCGCGGGCCGGCTGCTGATGCGCTACCGCCTCCCCTTCGACAGCCGCGAGGGCCCGATGACCCTCCTGGGGTTCAAGGACGTCGGCAACGACGGTGGCGTCGACGCCTGGCCGGACACCACGACGCTCTACACCCGGCTCGTCCACGGCACCGTCGACCACGACCACCCCGACGACGCGGGCGACGAGCACGGCCGCGGCATCCTGCGCCTGGACGCGCCGATGTTCGCCCGGCAGCTGACGACCTACCGCGGGAGCCTGCTGGACATCACCCGCTTCAACCTGTTCTTCGTGCGGCGGCTGCTGTCGGTCTACGGCCGCGCCCCGCGGCAGGAGGTGCGGGCATGACCGCCGTCGGGCGGGTCGACGCATCCGGCAGCGTCGTCTCGGCCCCCCGGACCGAGGTGCTGTCCTTCCGAGCCGGCGACGGCCGCTGGCTCAACCTCCACCACGTCACCAGCGACCGGCCGCCCACCCGAGGGCCGGTGCTCCTGGTGCACGGGGCCGGGGTGCGGGCGGACGTGTTCCGGACCGCCGGGCAGCCGACGATCGTCGACGCGCTGCTCGACGCCGGCTGGGACGTCTGGCTGGAGAACTGGCGAGCCAGCATCGACCTGCCGCCGAACCGCTGGGACCTCGACCAGGCCGCCGTCCACGACCACCCGGCCGCGGTCGCGACGGTGCTCGAGCACACCGGGGCGGACACGCTCAAGGCGGTCATCCACTGCCAGGGCTCCAGCAGCTTCGCGCTCGCCGCGGTCGCCGGTCTGCTCCCCCAGGTCGACACGATCGTGTCCAACGCGATGTCGCTGCACCCGGTCGTGCCCCGGATGTCGGCCCTGAAGCTGTCCCGGGTCGTGCCGCTGGTCGCGCTGGCCATGGACTACGTCGACCCGCACTGGGGCAAGACCGCCCCGGCCGGGTTCCTCCAGCGCCGGATGGTCGACCTCGTCCGGCTGAGCCACCGGGAGTGCCGCAGCGGCGCCTGCCGGATGGTGAGCTTCGTCTACGGCGCCGGCCACCCCGCGCTGTGGTCGCACGACAACCTCAGCGCCGGCAGCCACCAGTGGCTCGCCGACGAGTTCGGACCCGTGCCGCTGACCTTCTTCGCCCAGATGGCGTGCTCGGTGCGTGCCGGCCGGATCGTCCCGACCGGCAGCGCCCCGGGCCTGCCCGCCGACCCGGTCGCCGGGGCGCCGCGCACCGACGCGCGGTTCGCCCTGGTCGCCGGACGCGACAACCTCTGCTTCCTCCCCGAGAGCCAGGAGCGCACCTTCGACCACCTCGAGCGCCACGCACCGGGACGGCACTCACTGCACGTCGTCGAGGGCTATGGCCACCTCGACGTCTTCATGGGCCGCTACGCCCCCCGCGACACCTTCCCCCTCATCCTCGAGGAGCTGTCCCGATGATGCCTCTGACGCCCCGCCGGCAGCGCGCCCTCCGGGGCCGCGACGCGCTGGTCGACGAGATCCCCTTCTCCCTGCCGGTCAACTCCGCGGACTCCCCCGCGCTGATGGCGGCGTTCACCGGCGACCTCGAGGGCATCCGCCGCCTGCTGCCCGGCGAGGAGCTGGTCCCAGTGCGACTGCCCGGCGGTCGCGGCCTGCTGGTCGTCACGGTGATCGACTACCGCACCACCGACATCGGGCGGTACGTCGAGTTCAGCATCGCCTTCGCGTGCGCCCACCGTCGCGCGGGCAGCCCGCTGCTCGCGACGCTGCTGCGCGAGCGCACCACCGCGGTCGGCCAGTACGTCTGGGACCTGCCGGTCAGCAGCCGGATCTCGGTCAAGGGCGGCAAGGGCATCTGGGGCATGCCCAAGCACCAGGCCAACCTGGACTTCCGCGTCGACGACCGCGAGATGTCCAGCCAGTACGACCTGGACGGCGACCTGTGCCTGCGCATCACCGTGCAGCGGCCGCGCGGCCCGAAGGTGCCGCTGCGCAACCTCGGGGCCGCGAACTACTGCCAGTTCCGGGGGATGCTGATGAAGTCGACGATCTTCTTCTCCGACGACGTCGAGGTCGCCCTCGGTCGCCGCGCCCGCGCCGACCTCCGTCTCGGCCCCCACCCCCGGATGGACCCCTTGCGCGACCTCGACCTCGCGCCGAGCCCGCTCTTCGTCGCCTGCCTCCCGCACTCCCACGGGATCCTCGACGACCACTACGAGGGCTGGTTCCTCACCTCGACCTCGCCTCCCGATCCGGCCACACCGCCGGAGGGCCTGGAGTCGGTCGTCGGGCTGCCGAACGACGAGGGCTGGCTGCCCGCACCGACGGCGGAGGGACGGTGACCACCGAGGCCTGGCTCGGGGCCGGGCTCCTCTTCTTCGCCTCCCTCTACCTCGGGATGGGGTTCTCGCTGGTCGTGCTCCAGTTCCCCGGGGCGCTCGCGACCACCCGGAGCACCGACTTCCCCCAGCGGTTCGGCGACCCGGTACGCCGCGCCGTGGGGTTCTTCACCGTCGGCAGCGTGCTGATGGTGGCCGGCGCGATCTGGCTCACGGCCCTGGAGTGGGACGACGGCAGCCGGCGGCTGCTGCCGCTCGCCTACCTCGTGCTCGCGGTCCTGGCGACCGCCTTCACGGTCGTCTTCATCCTCCCGGTCAACCGCAGGCTCTACCGCGACATCCCCGACCAGGCCGAGTTCACCCGGGTGCTCGACCGGTGGATCCGGCTGAACGTGGTCCGCTACGCCTTCTGGGTGCTGGAGTGGTGCGCGATCACCGGCTGGTTCGTGGCGGTGGTGTCATGACCACCGACACCGCCGGCCGCACCACCGTGGCGCGCGCCATCGGCGCCACGACCGCCGCCTCGGGCCTCGGTCTCGTGGTCGCCCCGCGGACGGCGCTGCGGCTGATGGGCGCCCCGACCCCGGACCCGGCACCGTTGCTCTACCGGGTCGTGGGGATGTTCATGACCGTGTCCGGCGGCCTGCTGCTCGACGGCGCCGAGCACCGCGTGGTCCTGCGCTGGAGCCTGGCCCAGAAGTCCGGGGCGGTCGCCGGTGTCGGCCTGGGCGTCCTGCGTGGCGACTACCGCAAGCGGGCGCTGCTGGTCGCGTCGTTCGACGCGGTCAGCGCCGTGGCCCTCGCCCGGATGCTCGCCTCGCCGCGGCCGGAGGCCGGACGATGACCGGGCGGGGCCTGGTCCTGGCCGGTGGCGGCATCCGGGTCGCCTGGCAGACCGGCGCGCTGGCCGCGCTCGACGAGGACGGCCTCTCCTTCGACCACGGCGACGGGACCTCCGGCGGGATCTTCACCCTCGGGATGCTGCTGTCCGGCCAACGGCCGGACGAGATGGTGCGCCGCTGGCTCGACCTCGACGTGCGTCGCTTCGTGTCCCCGCTGCCGCTGCGGGCCTACCTGCGCTCACCGACCGACTGGGTCGCGTTCGGCAGCGCCGACGGCGTACGGCGGGCCGTCCTGCCCGCGCTGGGCATCGACCTCGACCGGGTCCGGCTCGCCGGCCCGATGACCGGCTCCTTCAACGTCGCCGACTTCACCCGCAAGCGGTGCGTCGCCGTCCCCCACACCGAGATCGACGAGGACCGGCTGGTCGCCGGCGTCTCCCTGGCCGGGGTGATGCCGGCCGTCGAGGTCGACGGGCGCAGCTGGACCGACGCGGTCTGGATCCAGGACGCCAACCTGATGGAGGCCGTGCGCCGCGGCTGCGACGAGCTGTGGGTGCTGTGGTGCATCGGCAACACATCACGGTGGGGCACCGGGGCCCTGGAGCAGTACGTCCACATGATCGAGATGAGCGCCACCGGGGCGCTCACCGCCGAGCTCGAGGCGATCGCCGACCTCAACCGGCGGCGCGCCGCCGGGGAGCAGGTCCTCGGCTCGACCGAACCCGTCACCGTGCACGTGGTCCGGCCCGACCTGCCGATCCCCCTCGACCCCGACCTGGTCGCCGGCCGGATCGACACCGAGACGCTGGTGGCGATGGGCTACCGCGATGCCCGGCGCCACCTGGCGACCCGATCGCCCGCCGGCACCGCGTTGACCGAGACCGCCACCCAGACCCCGGCCAGGGAGCTGGGGGCGCGGATCACCCTGCGCGCGACCGGGACGACCCCGACCGGGCCGCTCGGCTACACCCTCGTGGTCGAGGCCGACGACCTCGCGGCGCTCCGGCGCGATCCGGGCACCGCCCTGGGCGTCGTCGGCACCCTCCGCCACCCCGACCACGGCCTCCGCCTCCTCGGCGGTGGCACCGGCCGGCTCGCCGGCGTCGGCCCGCGCCGGCGCCTGGAGGTGCGCGCCGAGGTGCGCCTGCCCGGAGGCGTCGGCGAGCTCGCCGTCGACGTACCGCTCCCACCCGGCCGCCCGGACGCCGCCCGGCACCAGACCTGGCGCCTCACCCGGCCCGACGGCACCGACAGCTCGGGCACCGCGGGGCTGACCGTCGGTCAGGCGGTCCGCGCCCTCGCGTCGTTCGAGCCGAGCGGCGCCCACCACCTCACCGACCGGGCGCGGGCGCTCGGACTGGCCGTCGGCGTCGCGCGAGGCCGACGTGCCCGCCCCGCCCCGGTGCCGGCCTGAGGCGTGCCGTGGAGGTGTCCATCCGCCCGCTCGTGGCCGCCGGAGCCCCGGCGGGCACGCTCCGGGTGTGGGTCGGCGTCCTCGGCCACGGCGACCTGCCCGACCTCACCTGGACGGTCGACGGCGTCGCGGTGACGCCGACACCGGTGCTCCCCCTGCGGCCCGCCTACCCTGCGGCCGCCTCGCTGCGGGTCGCGTCCGGCGTCGTCGACCTGACCGGCCTCCCGGCCGGCCCGCACGAGGTCCGGGTGACCGCCTCCGCACCCCACGTCCCACCGGTCGGGTCCACGCTCACGATGCGCGCGGTGCCCACGGAGGTGCCGCGCGACGGCTCGTCGTTCAACGTCCTGCTCGTCTCGTGCTTCTACCGCGGCGGCGACAAGGCCGGCCGCGCCGGCGCGGTCGCATCCGCGCTCACCGGCCTCGACCGCCCGGACGTCGTGCTCACCGTCGGCGACCAGGTCTACCTCGACCAGCCGCCGTTGATCGGCACCTTCGACGACGAGCGCCTCGCGGCGACGTTCGCGCAGAAGTACCGCGACAACTTCGTCGGGACCACCGGCTACGCCGCCCTCCTCCGCACTGCGCCCGTCGCGGGGATCCCCGACGACCACGAGTACTGGAACAACTACCCCCACCCCTCGCCGATGACGCTGCAGACGCTCGTGCACCGCGGCGACCTGGACCACAACCCGTGGCGCCGAGCCGCGCGCGCGATGTACGACGCCTTCCAGCTGGCGGCCCCGGACACCTACACCTACCGCTTCGACGTGCCACCGCTGTCCTTCTTCATGATGGACAACCGGACCTTCCGCGACCCGGACGCGAAGCACACGATGCGACCGGGCGACCTCGACCTCTACCGGGCCTGGGTGGCGGAGGCGATCGCCGACCGGTTGGTGCCCGTCCTGGTGACCGGCCCCTCGCTGGTCCAGCCGGGCAAGGGCTGGTGGGGTCGGCTGCTGGACCGCAACTTCGCGGACTACGGCGACTACCGCGACATCGTCGGCGGGCTGAGCGAGCTCGCCCGCCACGGACGGGGCGCGCTCGCCCTGACCGGCGACGTCCACTACGGACGGGTGGCGGACGTCCGGCTCCTGGGGACGGCACCCGACGCCGGCACGCCGATCGGGTGGGTCCGCGAGGTGATCTCCTCGCCGTCCGCGCTGGTCTGGGGCTCCGACCACCAGCGACCTGCGGCGCCGCGGACCGAGCCCGGGCTCGGGTTGACCACCGAGGCCGTGTGGCCGGGCGGCGAGGACGTCCGCGGTGACCACGTGGCCCTCCTGAAGTTCACGCGCAGCGCGGGCGGCGTCGCCGTGGAGATCCAGTACCGGATGGTGCGGGAGGTCCGCGGGCCCGGCCGCGGCACCTACCGACTGCCCCCCGTGCTCCTGCCCGCCTGACCACCACGAGCACCTGATCGGAGCGAGAGATGTATGCCATTCGCGGATCGACCGCCACGTCGCAGTACGACGGCTTCGCCGAGCACGAGCGCTCCGGGACCGGCCCGACGGCCAACCTCGAGTGGCTCGCCGACCGCCTGGCCGAGCTCGGGGGCTCGACCCACGAGCAGACGCTGGTGCTGCTCGTGGGCGGTCGCGGACCCTACGACTTCCGCCTCCGGGTGGCGCAGTCGCACCTGCGTGACGACCTGACGCCCAGCCACTGGTCGCACGCGGCCCTCCTCGACGACGTCGGCGACCCGCTCGGGTCGACCGTGGTGCGCGAGGTCTCGCTGGAGCCGCGCGACGGGTTCGGCATGCCCGCCACGGACAACGCGGTGCAGACCACGACACTCGACTGGTACGCCGACCCGCAGGTCGTGCCGAACATCGCGGTCCTCTGCGTCCCGGTGCCGTCGGCTGCGTGGCAGGGGCGGCGCGACACCCCGGGTCGTGCCGAGCAGACCTCGGTGCTCGAGCAGCTCACCCAGCAGCGGGTGATCGTCGACCTGCCGGCACTGGTGCTGCGGTGGCTGGGGTTCGTGTGGGGGGCCGGCCGCGCCGGCAACCCCTTGGTGGAGGGGGACGGCGTCCCGTCCGCGGTGCTGATCGAGACCCTCGTCAGCGCGGCCGGCTACGACCTCACCCCCGGCCTGGACAGCCGGGCGGCCACGCCGGAGGGGTTCTGGCAGACCGCCCGGTGGTGGCACACGTACTTCGAGCTCCAGGACCGGCCGCCGGTCCGCGGCTCCTACTGGGTGGCCGACCGGATCGACTACGCCCCGCCGCGGGGACGGACGGTGCCCTGACCCGCCGTGGTCGAGCGGTGGATGAATCCCCGGTCAGCCGGGGAAACCTGACGTTGTCGGGGGTTGCAACGGCCGACAACGTCAGGCACTGCCCGTCCGGTGGGGATGGTGGGACTCGTGGGGCGAGGACGGGCCGCCGACCCCCCCCCTCGACCGGCAGCGCAGCCGTCGCGGCCCAGCGTCCAGTGGAAGCCGCTGCTCGCCACTGCCGGCTTCGCCTTCGGGGGCAGGCACCACCGCATGCGTGCGTCGCAGGTTGATCACGGGATGCAGGCGAACCGGCACCTCCCACGGCCCACCGTGGGAAGTGCCGGTTCACCACCAGACCATGGTGAAACGACAGACAGCCACAGCAGACGGGCGGCGGTCAGTCCAGGCGGCGGAGGAACACGTCGCGCACGCCGTTGGTGTCGCCCACGACCAGGTTGGTGGCGTCGGACGCGAAGGCGATGGCCAGGCCGTTGCCGGCGAGCGCCGGGAAGGTGCTGTCGGCGTTCCCGTTCACCCCGCCGGGCCGGTCCGACACACGCTTGATCGTGCCGGCGTCCAGGTCGGAGACGTAGATGTCAAGGAAGCCGTTGGTGTCCCCCGGTGCCAGGACCGCCTCGGAGGACCGGAAGGCCACCGTCGATCCGTCGGCGCTGATGGACGGGAAGCTGACCTCACCCTGCTGCGAGAAGTCAGCGGCGGTCGAGTGGCTGGCCACCTCGAACGAGCCGTCGGACCGGTCCCACACCAGGATGTCCCACCAGCCGTCCGGGTCGTCCGGGGTGAGGTTCGTCGAGTCGGTCGTGAAGGCGACATACCGGCCCGTGGCGCTGATCGACGGGTCGAAGCCGTTTCCGTCGCCTTGCGTCGCGGTACCCCGGACCTGAGTCACCCGCTCGGTCGTCTGACCGGTGAGACTGCGGAGGAACACGTCGGGATGGTTGTTGGTGTCGTTCGCGACCAGCGTGGTCGCGTCGCTCTGGAACGCGACGTAGTCGCCGTTCGCGCTGATCGACGGCCGGGACGAGGCCTTGTCACCCTGCGCCCCTCCGGAGCTCACCGACACCCGGGTCGTCGTGCCGCTCGTCATGTTGCGCACGAACACGTCGAACTTGCCGTTGGTGTCGCCCACGACCAGGTTGTTGGCGGCCGACGTGAACGCGACCAGGTTGCCGTCGCCGGAGACCGACGGCTGCTCGGACTGCGCCGTCCCCCCGCCCATGAGCGGCGTGCTGACGAGCACGGTCGCGTCGGTCTTGCGGTCGTGGCGGAACACGTCGACGACGGTGTTGCCCTCGCTCTGGTCACCGAACTGCGCCGACGCGGATGAGTAGACGACGAAACGCCCGTCGGCGCTGATCGCCGGGCTCACCGACTCCTCGGTCCCTTGCGTCCCGTCGGTGGCGACCGAGACCCGCTCGACCGAGTGCGTCCAGGTGTCCTTGACGAAGACGTCGGTGACGCCGTTGGTGTCACCCGGCACCAGGTTGGTCGCGTCCGAGGTGAACGCCACGTACCGACCGTCGGCGCTGATCGACGGGCGGTAGTAGGTCGCCGCGGACGCGCCGTCGGCCTGACCGCCGGACGAGCTGGTGGACACGCGCTCGAGCAGCGGCCGCTTGACCAGCACGGTGCGGACCGGGGACGCCACCTGGGGCAGCCCCTTCGCCGGCACCGCGAGCACCCGCAGCCGGACAGTGCCCGGCCGGACGAACCGCAGGCGGAGGGCGACCCGGCCGGCCGCCGACTCCCGGCCCGCCGCGACCTTGACCCAGCGCGACCCCACACGGCGCTGGAGCAGGGCACGGCGCCCGGGGCGGACCGGCGTGAACGCCGCCCGCACGGTGAGGGTGGTCTGGACCCGCACGGCGGCCGGCGCGGAGAGCGCGGCGCGCTGCCGGACGGCAGCGCCCGAGGCCTGCTGCGACCCGAGCATGGCGAGGGCGGTCACGACCACCCCGAGCACCGTCAGCACTGCGGCCCCGCCCACCCTGCGTCCCATCATCACCCTCCCGAATTACTGAACATGCGATCAGATACTCTGCAATCGAGGCTCCAACGGCGGCAAGTTCAGGCGCGGAACCCGTGATATCTGTCTAGTCAGCTCCTCGCAATGTTTATGATCAACCGACTGACAACGTCCCGAAGACCGGAGGCACGTCCATGGGCCGCCCGCAGGAGATCGACCCGTCCGACCTGCTCGAGCACGCCCGGCAGCTCTGGATCGAGCAGGGACGGCAGGCGGTGACGACGCGGGCGGTCAGCGCTCGTGCCGGGGTGTCGAGTGGCTCGCTCTACTCCTACTTCGGCAGCCGCGACGAGCTGATCGCGAAGGTCTGGGCGTCGGAGGCGACCGCCTTCCGCGCCTTCCAGGCCGAGCAGGTCGCGAGCGCCCGTCGCGCGGGTGACTCGACCGACGTGGTGCTGGCCGCAGCACTGGCGACCGGCGACTACGCCGCGGTGCGCGGGGCGGCGGTCCGGGTGCTGTTCGCCAGCCGGCCAGGCGATGGCGCGGCGGACCTGCCCACCCCCCTGGCCGCCGAGCTCGCCCGGCACCGGACGGAGACCGACGCGCTGCTCGCCGTCCTGGCCTTCGAGTCGTGGGGGCGCCACGACGCGGACGCCGTCGCGCTCATGCGGATGTGCGTCGTCGACGTGCCGGCCCGGTTGCTGGTGGCCGGCGGTCGCGAGCACCACCTGCTGGCCCGGCACGCGATCGAGCACGCGGTCCGCGGCATCCTGGCGGCGGGACCGCCCGACTGAGAGCGGCCGCGCCCGGCCGCCGGGCCGGCGGCTCAGCCGGCGGTCGCCGGTCCGGGGGGCAGCAGGCTGAACGCCGTCTCGTCCTCCAGCGAGTTGTGCAGGCGCAGCACCCCGTAGAGCGCGTAGAGCGCCCGCCGGACCTCGACCAGGTCGTCGACCTGGACGTCGTCGTCCGCCACGTCCTCCAGCAGGCGGGTGAGCCGCGCGACCTGGTGCTCGATCTCGGCGTGGCTGCGGGAGAGCGCGTACGTCGACTGCGGACCCAGCGCCCGCGCGACGATCGGCACCAGCCGAGCCTCGTCGGCGCGCTCGTGGACCAGCAGGTCGCTGCGCAGGCGCTCGACCAGGTGACGCGCGGGCGTGAGGTCGGGGGTCGCGGTGTCGAGCTCGTCGGCGACGGCGCGGATCTGCTCGACGACGGCCAGCGACGCGTCGTGCTCGGCCCGCAGCTCGGTGGCGACCGCCACGTCGGCTGCGGGCAGCTCGACGGTGTGGGCCCGGCCGGGCAGCACCGCGCGCAGCGCGATGCCGATCGCCAGGAGGTCGATAGCCTCCTGCAGGACCGCGCCTGCAGCGGGCGGGAGGAACCCGGCCGCCGCCACGACCATGGCCACCAGCGACAGGCCCATCCCGGCGCCGACCGCCTGGCGGGCGATCCGCCGGGCCCGCTGAGCGACCAGGATGGCGTCGGCGAGCGCGTCGACCCGGTCGACGGTCAGCACGACGTCCGCTGCCTCCGAGGACGCGGTCGCACCACGCGCGGCCAGCGCGACGCCGACGTCGGCAGCCGCGAGCGCCGGCGCGTCGTTGACCCCGTCGCCCACCATCATCGTGGTGTCCGACTCACGCTCGGTCTCGATCGCGGCGAGCTTCTCGGCCGGGTCGCACTCCGCCCGCACGGCGTCGACCCCGACGATGCGCCCGACGGTCTCGGCCGCGTCCGCCCGGTCACCGGTCAGCAGCACGACCCGCCGGATCCCGGCCGCGCGCAGCCCGTGCACCATCCTGGGCGCGTCGGAGCGGATGACGTCCTCGAGCAGGAACGCGCCCGCCGGCTCGCCGTCGACCGCCGCGAACACGGTGACCGACCCGTCCAGGCCGGCGCGCCGGCCGACCCGGCGGACCCAGTCGGGGTGCGGCTCGGGGACGATCCAGCCGGACTTGCCGAGCGCGACCTGCCGGTCGCCGACCCGGCCGCTCAGGCCGTAGCCGTGCACCTCCTGCACGCCCTCGGGTGCCTGCAGCGCGAGGCCGCGGCGGGTCGCGGCCGAGACGATCGCGGTCGCGAGCACGTGGGGCGACATCTGGTCGAGCGAGGCGGCGAGTGCGAGGAGCTCCTCGGCGCCCGGGGCGTCGGGAGCACGCACCACGTCGACGAGCTCGGGCCGGCCGCGCGTGAGCGTCCCGGTCTTGTCGAACATGATCACGCGCGTCGACGCCAACCGTTCGAGCGTGCCACCACCCTTGACGACCACGCCACCACCCGCCGCGCGGGAGAGGCCGGAGATGTAGGCGATCGGCGCCGCCAGGATCAGCGGGCACGGGGTCGCGACGACGAGCACCGCGACCGCCCGCACCGGGTCGCCCGACACCGCCCACGCGCCGCCCGCCAGGACCAGGGTCAGCGGCACGAAGGCCAGCGCCAGCCGGTCGGCCAGGCGCACGAACGGCGCGGACCCGGCCTGTGCCTGCTCGACCAGCCGGACCAGGCCGGCGTACGTCGACTCGGCGGCGGTGGTCGTCGCCAGCAGGTCGAACGACGCGCCCGCGTTGACCGCCCCGCTGCGCACGACCTCGCCGGCGGCGCGCTCCACCGGCAGCGACTCCCCCGTCAGCGTCGACTCGTCGAGGGTCGCCGCCGCGACCAGCCGTCCGTCGACCGGGACCACGTCACCGGTGAGCACCACCAGCTCCTCGCCCGGGGTGACCTCGTCGACGGCGACCTCGACCACGCGGTCCCCCACGCGGCGGCGCGCGGAGCGGGGCGAGCGCTCGAGGAGCAGCCGCAGCTCGCGCCGAGCGCGCGCCTCGGCGCGGGCCTCGAGCAGTTGCCCGGTGGCCAGCATCACCGTGATCATCGCGCCGGCGAAGTACTCGCCGACCGCCAGCGCCCCGCCGAGTGCGAGCAGGGCGATCACGTCGACGGTCGGCCGGTGCTGGCGGAACGCGTTCGCGGTGGTGACCAGCGCGGCCGCCAGCCCGAGGACGGTGCCGGCCAGCCACGCCGCGTCTGCCACCTCGGGAGAGTCGAGGACCCAGGCCAGCCCGCCGGCCGCGAGCAGGAGCGCCGACACGAGGAAAAGGACGAGCACGACCCGTCCGCGGAGGACGTCCACGCCCCCAGCAGACCGGACTCCGCCGGCGCGGTGCAGAGGCTTTCGCACGTTGCGCCGGGACGATCGGCCCTGCTCCGAGGTCGGCGAACCCGGTCAGCCGGCGGTGCGACGTCCCGGCGGCGTGACCCGGGCGAGCGCGGCCTCGAGGCCGGCCGCGACCGCGTCCAGCTCGGCCGACGGCGATGCCGGCGGGAGTGGCCCGGCGAGAGCGTCCAGCCGCTCCCGGGCCTCCCGGACGGCGTCTCGCAGGGTGCTCGTCCGGACCCGGCCGACGTCATCGGGAGACGTGGCGGCGTGCGCGGTGAGGCTGTCCTCCAGCCGCCGGACGCGGTCGGCGCCGGCGACCGACCAGGCGCCGGCGAGGCGCTCGGCCGAACCGGCGTTGCGGCGCAGCTCCGGCACCAGCTCGCGGGCGAACCAGGCCGCCTCCTGCTCGTCGGCCTCCACCAGCCGCGCCCAGGCCGCACGGCGCCGGGAGCGGGCGAGCAGCAGCCCGACCAGCACCGCGACGACCAGCACGACGCCGAGCACGAGCCACATCCACGGCTCCGAGCCGCCGGAGTCGCCCGCGGCGTCACCCGTGCCGGACGAGGGGGAGGCCGTCGCCGTGGTGGTCGCGGTGGCCGTCGCCGTGGTGGTCGCAGTGGCCGTCGCCGTGGTCGTCGCAGTGGCCGTCGCAGTGGTCGTCGCAGTGGTCGTCGCCGTGGTCGTCGCCGTGGTCGTCGCTGTGGCGGTCGCGGTGGTCGTGGCGCTCGTCGTGGCGGTCCCGGTCGTCGACGGCGCCGTGCCGGTGGGTGACGTCGAGGTCGGCCGGTCGGGCAGCGACGGCGTCGCCGGCGACAGGCTGACCGAGCCGGTCGGAGTCGGGAGGGTCGGCACCGTCGGTCCGGATCCTCCGCAGCCGGCGAGGAGCCCGGCCAGGGGGAGGGTGAGCAGGGAGAGGGCGAGCAGGACAGGGACGCTGCGTCGACGGCCGGTTCTCACGGGGCGACGCTAGTGACGGCTGCGTGCGGATCGCCTCGCCTGATTCGGGTGTCTGGTCAGCGCGCGGTCGAGAAGACTCCGCGCCCGGTCGGGAGCGGCAGGTCGAGGGTGGTGACGATGCCGGGCGCGGCGGCACGGACGTCGGGGATCGTGTTCACGATGCGGCCGCACGCCGCCACGATCGCGGCGTGGTTGTGGTCACCGTGCTCGCTGCTCGGCACGATGTCGACGACGTAGCTCGGCTCGCCGGTGATCTCGACGCGGTAGGCGCCGCCACCGGACGCCGGCCGCGCCCAGTCGGGCCGCAGGTCGTCGCGGGTGCGGGTCACGTGCTCGACCACGATGGCCGGCCGCCCGGCGACGATGCCGGCGATCGAGAACTTCAGGGCCGCGATGGTCCCCTTCTCGATCCGCCCGGCCGCGATGTCGTAGGACTCGGGGGCCGGCTCGGCCTCCCAGTGCTCGACGACGTCCTCGACCTCGACGCCGAGGCCCTGCGCCATCAGCCGGATCGCGGTGCCCCAGGCCATGCCGAGCACGCCCGGCAGGAAGAGCAGCGGCGTCTCGTCCATCGGCCGGCCGAAGCCCATCAGGTCGAACATCACCTCCGCACCGTCGTACGTCGCATAGTCGGCCAGCTCGTAGCAGGTGATCTGATCGATCCGCTGGCAGGTGCTGGCCAGCGCCAGCGGCAGCAGGTCGCTGGCGAAGCCGGGGTCCACCCCCGTCACGAAGAGCGTCGTGCCTCCGGCGTGCGCGGCGGCCTCCACCTTGTCGATCACCTTCGCCGGCATCGTGCCCCAGGGGTAGAGGAAGGTCCCCGGTGACGAGCCGACGACGTCGATGCCGGCCTCGAGGAGACGGCAGACCTCGGCGGTCGCCTCGCGTGGCCGGGTGTCGCCCATGGCGCAGTAGACGACGCACTCCGGGCCGGTCGCGACCAGCTCGTCGAGGCTGGCGACCGCCGTCACCCCGGTCGTGAGGTCGAGGCCGGCGAGCGTGCCGGCGTCCACGCCGACCTTCTCGGGGCTGGAGGTGCTCACCCCCACCAGCTCGAACCGGTCGTCGGTGATCAGCTGGCGCAGGGTGAGCCGGCCGGCGTTGCCGGTGGCGACCTGGGCGACGCGGATGGCCATCGGCGCTCACTCTCAGCGGTCGTTTCTAGAACCTGTTCTAGTGCGATGTTATCGTGCCGCGCATGGGTCGGGTGGACGGCAAGGTCGCGCTGATCAGCGGCGGGGCGCGCAACATCGGTGGGGCGACCGCGCGCCTCCTGGTCGCCGAGGGCGCCCGGGTGGTCATCGGCGACCTGCTCGACGACGAGGGTGCCGCCCTCGCCGAGGAGCTGTGCGAGGAGCACGGCGGCGGCGTCGCCCGCTACGTGCACCTCGATGTCACCTCCGAGGACGACTGGGCCGCAGCGGTCGAGCAGACCGTGACCGCGCTCGGCCGCCTCGACGTGCTCTTCAACAACGCCGGCATCTTCAACGGCGGCCAGCTGCAGCGCTACCGGCGCGAGCAGTGGCAGCAGATGCTCGACGTGAACCTGACCGGCGCCTTCCTGGGCATCCAGGCCGCCGCCGACGCGATGATCGCCGCCGGCGGCGGCTCGATCATCAACACCTCCTCGATCGAGGGGCTGCGCGGCACGCCGTGGGCGCACGGGTACGTCGCCTCCAAGTGGGGCCTGCGCGGCCTCACCAAGTCGGCGGCGATGGAGCTGGCGCCGCACGGCATCCGGGTCAACTCCGTCCACCCCGGCCGGATCTCGACGCCGGCCACCGACGCGATGCCCGAGGACCTGATCCCGATCCCCCTCGGTCGGGCCGGCCAGCCCCACGAGGTTGCGACCGTGGCGCTCTTCCTGGCCAGCGACGAGTCGTCCTTCATGACCGGCACCGAGCTGGTCGTCGACGGCGGCACCGTCATGCACATCCCGACCAGGCTCTGAGGGAGCTCCTCTCAACGACAAGGACGCCCGGGCGTCGGGTGCGGGGGTCTCGACAAGCTCGACCACCGGGGGGCAAGCCGACCACCGGGGGGCAAGCCGACCACCGGGGGGCAAGCCGACCACCGGTGGGCGAGCTCGACCACCGGTCAGGCGGGCGGGCGGATCCAGCCCGGGTTGGCCGCGAGGGCGTCGAGGGACGCGGGACGCCGGGCGCGCCACGCGTCGAGTACGGGCGCCAGCTCGGCCGGCGTCGCCCCGTGCAGGACGACGCTGTCGGCACCCGCGTCCAGCTGGTCGGCGATGCGCGCGGCGCACGTCGCCGGGTCGCCGGTCGCCGACGCCGCCAGCCACCCCGCAGGCAGCACGTCGTCGCGCAGGTGGCGCAGCTGGTCGACCGTGCCGATGGCGTCGAAGGCACCGGGATAGCCCTGCACCAGGTCGTCGGTGCGGAACCGCTCGAGGTCGGCGAGGTCCCAGCCGTTGGCGCGCACCAGCACCTCGCCGTACCCCTGCAGGTACGTCGCCAGCCGGCCCACCAGCTTGCGCAGCCGAAGCTCCTCGGGGAGGTCGTCGGTCACGGTCGCCAGCACGGACCAGACGCGCACCGCGGCAGGGTCACGCCCGGCCTCCTCCGCCGCCCGCCGGACCGTCGCGACGCAGCGGGCGACGGTCTCGTCGGTCATGAAGGTGTGGAGCACGACCCCGTCGGCGACCTGCCCCGCCAGCCGGAGGCTGCGCTCACCGATCGCCATCATCAAGACCGGCACGTCCTCGTCGAAGGAGCTGTCCTGGGACAGGTAGGGATAGCTGCCCGCCGGCCCGTCGTGCCCGGCGACCGCCGTCCCGTGCCACAGGCTGCGGTAGATCCCGATGGCGTCGGCCATCTGCGCGCCGGTGACCCGGGGCAGCCCCATCAGGTCGAACAGCACGTCGAAGCCGCGCCCGATCCCGAGCGCGTAGCGGCCGCCCGAGAGGCGGTGCAGCGTCGTCGCCATGGTCGCGGTGACCAGAGGGTGCCGGGTGTTGTGGTTGGTCGCCGCCGTGCCGATACCCAGGCGCTCCGTGGTCGCCGCCACCGCCCCCGCGAGCACCCCGGCGTCCTTGACGTTGAACCGCTCGGACAAGAACATCGCGCCGATCCCGAGCTCCTCCGCCAGCCGCGCCTCGGCGACGACGTCGCGCGGCTGGTCCGTGTGGCCGGCGAGCCCGTAGCAGCCGATCTCGGGCATGGACGGCTGGTTGGACATGTGTCCAAGTTAGGGGGCCTGTCAACCGCGCGCAGCGCCGCGGTCGGGACCAACGCCTCTCGGCCGCACCGCGTTCCGTCACTAGCGTCGGTCGGGTGACCACCCGCGCCTTCCACGTCATGGCGAAGCCCACCGGTGCGGTCTGCAACCTGGACTGCACCTACTGCTTCTACCTGACCAAGGAGCGGCTCTACCCCGGCTCGGACTTCCGGATGTCCGACCGGGTCCTCGAGCAGTACGTCGCCCAGCTGCTCGCCGCGCACGCCGGGCAGCCCGAGGTGGTCGTGGCGTTCCAGGGCGGCGAGCCCACCATGATGGGGCTGGACTTCTTCCGGCGCCTGGTTGAGATCGAGCAGCGGCTCGTGCGACCCGGACAGCAGGTCCTCAACACCCTGCAGACCAACGCGACCCTCCTCGACGACGAGTGGGCGGCGTTCCTGCGCGAGCACGACTTCCTGGTGGGCGTCTCGATCGACGGGCCGCGCGACCTGCACGACGCCTACCGCCGCGACAAGGGCGGCAAGCCCACGTTCGACCGCGTGCTGGCCGGCCTCGACGCCCTGCGCCGCCACGACGTGGAGTGGAACGCCCTGGTGACCGTCAACCGTGCCAACCAGGACCACGGTGTCGAGGTCTACCGGTTCCTGCGCGACGAGCTCGGTGCCTGCTTCGTGCAGCTGATCCCGATCGTCGACCGCCAGGACGGTCAGGTGCTCCCGCACTCGGTCGAGCCGGCGGCGTACGGCGACTTCCTGTGTGAAGTGTTCGACGAGTGGGTGCGCCACGACGTCGGGACCGTCTTCGTGCAGGCCTTCGACACCGCGCTCGCGCACTGGCTCGGCCTGGAGGGCCTGGGCGTCTGCGTGCACGAGCGCACCTGCGGGTCGTCCGTGGCGCTCGAGCACACCGGCGACGTGTACTCCTGCGACCACTACGTCGATCCCGAGCACCGGCTCGGCACGCTCGGGGAGGGCCGCACCCTGCTCGAGCTGGTCGAGAGCCCGCAGCAGCGGACCTTCGGGAGCGCCAAGCTGGAGACGCTGCCGGCGCAGTGCCGGTCCTGCCGGGTGCGGTTCGCCTGCAACGGCGGGTGCCCGAAGGACCGGTTCGCCACCACGCCGGACGGCGAGCCCGGCCTCAACCACCTCTGCGCCGGCTACCGGCGCTTCTTCGAGCATGTCGACCGCCCCATGCGGTTCATGGCGGAGCGGGTGCGGTCGGGCGGGGAGGCGATCGACGTGATGGGACTGATGGCACGGCGCGACCGGACGGCCGCCGAAGCACAAGGGGAACAGAAGGCAGGAGACAGACATGGCTGAGAACCCGATCCTGGTGGTCGCTGCGTACCAGGACCTCGACGCCGCCCGGCGCGAGTTCGACGCGCTCGCGGCGCAGGTCGAGGACCGGCAGATCGCGTCGCGCGGCGTGATCGTGGTGTCCAAGGACGCCGACGGCACCACGACGGTGCACGACACCGGCGACCACCTCGGCCGGCGCGGTGCCGGCTGGGGCGGAGGCGTCGGGGTGCTGGTCGGCCTGTTCGCTCCCCCGCTGCTCGCGTCGGTCGCGGTCGGCGCGACCGCCGGCGCGGTGGTCGGGAAGTTCGCCGGCCACAAGGTCCGCGGCGCGATCGAGGAGAAGATCGGCGGTGCGATGCCGGCCGGCACCGCGTTCGTCATCGGCATGTTCGACGACGAGCAGCGGCTCGCCGTCGAGCGGCAGCTCGCCGGGTCGCCCGCCAAGTCCGTGGTCGAGATGGACGAGGCGGGCCTGAGGGACCTGCAGGACGCCCTGGCCGAGGCGATGGGCAAGTTCGCTCCCGACCGCACGGTGCTACCGATCCCCGACAAGTTGTTCGGCGGCACGGTCGGACGCACCCTGCGCGACTCGGTACCCGACTGGTCGTTCGTCCCGGGCGTCTCAGCACCCGAGGGCGCGCCCAACGTGCTCGTCGTCCTCATCGACGACGCCGGGTTCGGCTCGATCGACTCCTTCGGCGGACCGGTGTCGACCCCGACCTTCACCCGGGTCCAGGACATGGGCCTGACCTACAACCGCTTCCACGTCACCGCGGTCTGCTCGCCCACCCGGGCCGCTCTGCTCACCGGGCGCAACCAGCACCGGGTCGGCTTCGGGTCGATCGCGGAGTTCCCCGGCCCCTTCCCCGGCTACTCCGCCCGCAAGCCACGCAGCTGCGCCGCCTTCCCGCGGATCCTCAAGGAGAACGGCTGGGTCACTGGCGGCTTCGGCAAGTGGCACATGACCCCCGACAACGTGCAGGGGGCCGCGGGGCCCTTCGACCTGTGGCCGAAGGCCTGGGGCTTCGACCACTGGTGGGGCTTCCTCTCCGGTGCGGCCGGACAGTACGACCCCGTCGTCACCATGGACGACTGGACGGTCGGCGTGCCCGAGGGCAGGGACGGCGAGCAGTACTACTTCCCCGACGACCTGACCGACAAGGCCGTCGAGTGGCTGCACGCCGTCCGCGCGCAGGACCGCCAGAAGCCCTGGATGATGTACTACTCGACCGGCTGCGCACACGCGCCGCACCACGTGGCGACCGAGTGGGCCGACAAGTACCGGGGCGTCTTCGACGAGGGCTGGGACGTCCTGCGCGAGCGCACGCTGGCCCGGCAGAAGGAGCTCGGCATCGTCCCGCCGGACACCGACCTCACCGAGCGCCCCGACCTGTTCCCCGCCTGGGACTCGCTCACCGAGAACCAGAAGAAGCTCTACGTGCGCCAGATGGAGGTCTACGCCGGCTACCAGGAGAACGCGGACTGGAACATCGGTCGGCTGCTGGACTCGATCGAGGAGATGGGCGACCTCGACAACACCCTGGTGTTCTACATCTGGGGCGACAACGGCGCGAGCATGGAGGGCACGGTCACCGGGTCCTTCAACGAGATGACCTTCCTCAACGGTGTCGTCCTCGACGCCGACCAACAGCTCGCGCTGATCGAGCAGTACGGCGGCCTCGAGGCGATCGGCAACGACCACACCGCCCCCCACGTCGCGGCCGCCTGGGCGCACGCGATGAACACCCCGTTCCAGTGGGGCAAGCAGATGGCCAGCCACCTCGGCGGCACCCGCGACCCGATGGCGGTGGCCTGGCCGGCCAGGATCTCGCCGGACCGGGCGGTCCGCTCGCAGTTCACCCACTGCATCGACGTCGGCCCGACGATCCTGGAGGCCTGCGGGATCCCCGAGCCGACGGCCGTGGACGGCATCGGCCAGCAGCCGATGGACGGGACCAGCTTCGCCTACTCCTTCGCCGGCGCCGAGGCGCCCGAGGAGCACACGTCGCAGTACTTCGAGATGTTCGGGGGCCGCGCGATGTACCACGACGGCTGGTGGGCGGCCTCCAAGCCCGACCGGATCCCGTGGGACTTCTCCCCCGAGACGATCCAGCGGTTCGGGCCCGACGGCGACTGGGACCCCGACCGCGATGCCCCTTGGGAGCTCTACGACCTCAGCACGGACTTCTCCCAGGCGCACGACGTCGCCGAGCAGCACCCCGACACGGTCGCCGAGCTGCAGGAGCTCTGGTGGGCGGAGGCCGAGCGCAACCAGGTGCTGCCCATGTGGGCCGGCGCGAGCGTGATGTTCGGGATCCTGCCCCCGCTGCCGACAGTGACCCGGTTCGAGTTCGCCGGCGACGTCCAGAACGTCGCGCGCGGCATGATCCCGCGCGTCTACGGCCGGTCCTACGCGATCGAGGCCGAGCTCGAGATCCCGGACGAGGGGGCCGAGGGCGTCATCGTCGCCAACGCCGACTTCATCGGCGGCTTCGGCCTGTGGGTCGACAGCGATCACCTGCTGCACCACACCTACTCGTTCCTCGGGGTCGAGACCTACAAGCAGGTCGCGACCGAGCCGCTGCCGACGGGCGAGGTGACCGTGAAGATGCTCTTCGAGTCCGACCAGCCCCTGCCGGGCAGCGGCGGCAGGGTCACGCTCTACGTCGGGGACCGGGCGGTCGGCGAGGGCACGATGCCGCACACCGTCCCGATCGCCTTCACGTCGTACGCCGGCATGGACATCAGCCGCGACAACGGGCTGGTCGTCGACCTGGACTACGAGGACAGGGCCCCCTACGCGTTCACCGGCCGGGTGCGGAAGGTGACCTTCGACCTCGCCCCGGTGAGCCACGAGGAGGACCAGGCGCTCCACCAGCACGCCGCCAACCACGCCGTGGGGGACGGCGCCGCCGGCTGAGGCGCCGCCTCAGGCGGCGTCCTCCCGGTGCCCGGGCGGCTCGGTCGGCAGGCCCAGGGCACGCAGCAGGTGGCGCAGCACCTCCTCCGCTCGTTCGGCCGGCATCGGGTCGCACCGGGCGGTCCGGGCGGCCCACAGGCCGGAGACGGCACACACGACGACGTCGCGCGTGAGCGCGTCGTGCGCGGACAGTCCAGCAACCGCTCCGATCGCCCGACCGAGGTCGACCTCGCGGGCGGCGACGATCGCGCCCAGCCCGTCGTCGGCGCGCGCCATCTCGACGAGTGCGAGCCAGGCGCGGGCCAGCCGCAGTGTCTCGGAGTCGAGGACGAGGGCCGGCGCACCGCGCCTGACGGCCGCGCCTCGGAGGGAGGAGACGAGCTGGTCACCGACCCTGCTGATCACGAGGCCGACGATGCGGGTCTTGTCCGTGAGGTGCGCCAGGAGCGTCGACGGGTTCAGGTTCAGCACCCCGGCGATGCGCCGCACGCTCAATGCCCCAAGTCCCTCGGTCTCGATGACGTGAACGGCGGCGGCGGCGACCCGGTCCACGCGTTCGGACCGGTCCATCAGGTAGGGCATGGCTCGAGCCCACCACGGATCGGCGTACCGCGCTCCGGCCCTCCACAGGACCACCCGTTCCGCGTTGAACACACGTGTGCTCAACCGGGAAACGGGTGTCCCACCGCAGCTCCGAGGGGCGGATCGAGCGAGCCGAGTTCGCCTGCAACGGGGGAGGTCGGACCGACCGCGTCTGCGCACGATGTGGGCCATGACCACCGATGCCGCCGTGCCCGCCCCGACCGGGGAGCCGGAGTCGAGCCAGCCCGCCAACGCCAAGGCGGTGCTGCTGACGCTGATCCTCGTCGCCGCGGTCGCGAACCTGAACCTGTCGGTCGCCAACGTGGCGCTCCCCGACATCGGCAAGGCGTTCGACTCCTCGCAGACGATGCTCGACCTGATCGCGGTCGGCTACTCCCTGGGGCTGGCGGCCTCCGTGCTGTGGTTCGGCGCGCTCGGCGACCGCTACGGCCGCAAGCTGATGATCCTCGCCGGCATGCTGCTCTCGCTCCCCGCCTGCCTGGTCGCCGGGTTCGCACCCTCGGACACCGTGCTCTTCGGCGCCCGGGTGGTCGGCGGCCTCTCGGCCGGCATGGCGTACCCGACGACCCTGGCGCTGATCACCGCGCTGTGGAGCGGACCGGCCCGCACGAAGTCGATCGCCCTGTGGTCCGCACTCGGCGGTGGCATCGCCGCCCTCGGCCCGCTGGTGTCCGGCCTGCTGCTGGAGAAGTTCGACTGGGGCTCGGTCTTCCTGGTCACGATCCCGCTCGCGCTGATCGCGCTGTTCCTGGCCTGGCGGCTGGTGCCCGCGCACGTCAACGAGGCGACCGAGCCGGTCGACAACCTCGGCGGCGTGCTGTCGGCGGTGATGATCGGCGCGCTGGTGGTGGCGGTCAACTTCGTCACCGTCCCCAACCTGCACACCACGGCGTACGTGCTGCTCGGCGTCTTCGTCGTCGGGCTGGTGCTCTTCCTGCTGCGCCAGCGCCGCGCCGCCAACCCGCTCTACGACCTGGCCGTGGCCAAGCGGCCGACGTTCTGGGTGGCCGCGTGCGCGGGCATCATCGTCTTCGGGTCGCTGATGGGCATCGCGTTCGTCAACCAGCAGTACCTGCAGAACGTCCTCGACTACTCCAGCCTCGACGCCGGCCTGGCGATCCTGCCCGCGGTCGTCTTCATGGTGATCGTCGCGCCGCGCTCGGCGATCCTCGTGCAGCGACTGGGCTCGCGGGCCACGCTGCTCATCGGCCAGTCGCTGCTCGCGCTGGCGTTCGTCGGGATGCTCCTGCTCTGGGGCGACGACTCGGCGTACTGGCAGGTCGCGATCCCGCTGTGCCTGATGGGCGCCGGCGTCGGCCTGGCCGGCACGCCGTCGTCGAACTCGTTGACCGGGTCGGTCCCGGTCACCCGGGTCGGCATGGCGTCGGGCACCGCCGACCTGCAGCGCGACCTCGGTGGGGCGTTCATGACGTCGATCTTCGGCGCGCTGCTCACCGCCGGCTACGCGTCGGCGATGGGCAGCGCGATCGCGTCCTCCGGCCAGCACGTGACCTCCTCCACCCAGGCCACCCTGCAGCTCTCCTACGCGAGCGCCGCCGACCTGGCCAGCCAGAACCCGAAGTACTCCGAGCAGATCCTCGCGGCCGCCAAGTCGTCGTTCCTCCAAGGTGACCAGTGGGCCTACATCGCGGGCCTGGCCGCCGTCCTGCTCGGAATGGCCCTGGTGTTCTTCCTCTTCCCGGGCAAGGAGAAGGAGCACGCGCTGCACGCCGAGTTCGCCGCCGAGGACGAGGCGCAGCCCTCGGTCTGACCCGGTCGGCGCCGGGCGGACCCGGCAGCTCGCAGTACGGTCGTCAGGGTGACCCGTCAGCTCCTCCTTCGCCTCGGCGCGGCGCTGCTGCTGGCCACGGTCCCCTTCGCGAGTGCCCTGGTCGCCATCCGGTACGCCCCGCCGGCACACGTCGAGATCGCGGGTCAGCAGGTCGCGGTGCGGCCCGTCATCGGTCAGGACACCAGCCGACTCTTCGACGGGGCACTGATCCGTCCCCAGCACGTCCACGTGGCCGGCAAGAGCGTCGGCGTCGACGTCGACGCCAACTGGAACGACCTGGTCCCCAGCAACAAGCAGACGCGCCGCTACCTGGCCTCGCTGTGGGACGACCCCACCCCGGCGATCGGCGCGATCTCGGACGCGGCCCGCCGCCAGATCCTGCTGTCAGGCATCGGCGGCTTCGCGGCCGGGCTCCTGGCCGTGGCCGCCGTCGTGGCACTGTGGGCGCAGCGGCGTCGCCGGCTCGCGTCCTACGAGCCGGCGCAGGCGCAGCTGGTCGCCGACCACAACCGGCGCCTCCGGCTGACGCTGGTGGTCGCCGGCGTCGCCGGGGCCCTCGCGCTGGATGCCCTGGCCGTCCGGGTCTGGACGCACGACGACCGACACGAGCTGGTGCCGACGCCCGCCCTGGCCGGCACGCCGCTCGCCGGCTCGCAGGTCACCGGTCTGCTGGCGGACGTGATCCCGTTCCTCTCCGTGCTGCGGCCCCGCTCAGCCTTCTACGACCGGGTGTCGGACAACCTCCAGCGGTCGCTGCTCCTCCAGGCGGACCTCGCGCCGCGCGACGGGGAGGTCTCGTTCGTCGTCGCGGACGACTTCGAGGACGTGAACGGGATGGCCCGGCAGGTCGGGCTGACGGCGTCGCTGCTCGACACCGACCTCGTGGCGCTGACCGGTGACCTCACCTTCGCCGGCAAGCCGTTGGAGACCTACGTGCTCGACACCGTGGACTACTACGCCGAGCACCGGCCGGTGTACCTCTCCCCGGGCCTGCACGACACCCCCACGATCGTCGACGCCGCGACGACCCGCGACTGGCACGTCGCCGAGGGACGGACGGTCGAGGTCGACGGGCTCCGCCTCCTCACGCTCGCCGACCCGCGGATCTCCACGGTGGGCAACTTCGGGGCTGGAGACGAGCTGCGCGACCCGGACGTGGACGTCGACACGTTCGTCGCCGACGCCGTGGACCGCGCCTGCACCGACCGCCCGGACATCGTGCTGCTGCACGACCACCTGCTCGGGCGGCGGATCGCGGAGAGCGGCTGCGTTCGGATCGGCGTCATCGACGGCCGGTCCTACCGGTCGTTGGGTCTCCAGGACGTCGCGACGACCACTGGTGGGACGACCGCGGAGCTCACCCTCGGCAGCGGCGGCGGCCACACGAGCACCCGACCGAACCCCGGCATCATCACCAGTGCTGCGATGTTCGCCATCGTCTACGTCGATCCCGGTGCGGGCACGGCGAGGTACGCCGTGGTGACCGTCGAGCCGGACGCCAGCGTCGCCATCACGGCGCCGGTGTCGTTCAGTGGCTCAGCCGCGCCGCAGGCGGCGCGAGGCGAGCACGGCCCGAGCGGCGTTCGCGCCGGGTGACCCGTGCACGCCCCCACCGGGATGGGCGGACGCCGAGGCGAGGTAGAGCCCGGCGACCTGGGTGCGCGGCCGGCCGGTGCCCGGCACCGGCCGGAAAATCAGCTCCTGGAAGAGCTGTGCGGTGCCGGCGTTGATGGCGCCGCCGACCAGGCTGGCATCACGCGCCTCGAACTCGCGGGGCCCCAGTACCCGGCGCGCGAGGATCCGCTCCCCGAAGCCGGGTGCCAGCTCCTCGAGGCGGGCCTGGACCCGGTCGCCGAAGCGCTCGCAGTCGTCGCGGTCCCAGAATCCGCGCACCGAGCCGTCGCCCGCGTCGCGCTCGGTGCGCTGCGGCACGTGGGTGTACGCCCACAGGGACTCGGTCCCGGCGGGAGACCGGGTCGGGTCGGAGGTGGTCATCTGGCCGGCGAGCAGGAAGGGGTGCGCCGGGACGACCCCGGTGGAGATCTGCGCCTGGGCGACCGCCAGCTCCTCCAGCGTGGAGGCGACGTGGACGGTCCCGGGAGCGACCGGCGGCTCGGCCGCCCAGGGGACGGGCCCGGACAGCGCCCAGTCGACCTTGACCGTCGACGGGTCCAGCCGGAAGCTCCGCATCGACCGGACGGTCCGCCGTGGCACGTCCTCGGGCCGCAGGAGCCGGCCGTAGAGCAGCGGGGCGGACACGTCGGCGAGGACGGCGTGCCGGGCGGCGTACCGCTCCCCCGCCACCGTGCGGACACCGACCGCGCGGCGCCCGGAGACCTCGACCCGCTCCACCTCGGCGGAGCAGTGCAGGGTGCCGCCACGGGCGCGGAACCGCCGCTCCAGCGCGCCGGCGAGCTCCCCGGCGCCGCCCTCGGGCACCGGGAAGCCGACGGTCTGCCCCAGCATCGTCATGATCAGGCCGAAGAGCCCCGAGCCGGGCGCGTTGGCCGGGATGTCGGCGTGGCCCGCGTTGCCGGCAAGCAGCAACTGCGGGGCGAAGCCCGTGAACCGCACGTCGGCGAGGTCGAGCACGGGCATCAGCAGCTGCCGCACCAGGTCGAGCCCGCCGGTCCGCGCGATGCCTCGGAGCAGGCCCGGCGCGTCGCGCAGGGGCGGGAACGGCCGGGTGAGCCCGCCGATCAGGTGGTCCCCGACGTGGTCCCACACCTCGCACAGCTCCAGCCACGCGGCACCGTCGCCCGGCGACTGCTGCTCCATCAGGTGCGCGGTCAGGGCCCGGTCGCGCGACAGGATCGCCCAGCGACCGTCGGGCGTGGGATGGCCGAGCACCGCGGGCGCGTGCCGCCAGCGCAGGCCGTGCCGCTCCAGCTCGAGCCCGCGGAGGACCGGTGATGCCGCGGCCAGCGGGTAGAACGCGCTGAACGTGTCGTGCCGGAACCCCGGGTGCACCTCGGTGTCGGTGCGCACCGCCCCGCCCACCTCGGGCTGGGACTCCAGCACCAGGACCGACCAGCCGCGATCGGCCAGCAGGTTGGCGGCCACCAGACCGTTCACGCCGGCCCCGACCACCACGGCGTCGTACGACGTCATCTCGGTCACTCCCCGGGCTGGTCGACGGTCACGGGAATGGACCGTACCCGGGCGGCCCGGTCGCACTCCTCCGGTCGTGGGCCGGTGTGGGTGGCGGCCGCTGCCCTGTCGCCACGTCGGTCACGACGCCGCCGCGACGCGCTTGCGGCGCGGGATCCACCGGCGAAGGGGCGGCAGGATCTGCAGGACGCTGAGCCCGACGAACACGAGGGTGTTGAACGCGACCCAGTCGCAGAGGGCCGCGTACCAGTCGGAGTAGAGCACCGAGGTGGGCAACAGGATGCCGAGCGAGGTGATCGCGGGCACCGCCATCAGCACGCCGACGGCGTTGAGGGCGGGACGGGGGACGTAGTTCCAGCCGGCCTTGCGCCCGGCCAGGATCTCCACGATCGACGTCACGAAGATGATCTGCAGGAACGCCGAGTAGATGAGCTCCGGGACGATCGGAGCTGCCAGCGCCCGCGCCCGCCACCCGACCGCCCAGACGGTCACGAGCCGCTCCACGACGAACACCATGCCCAGGGTGATCCAGAACGGCGACCAGCGCACGTGGTCGGCGGCGAGCAGGGTGATCGTCACGAGCAGGAAGTACGACCAGAGCGCGAGGACGCCGTACGCGAGCCCGAGCTGCTGGCCCCAGTAGAGCGCGGTGGCGCGGGTGAACCCGTAGATCCCGATGTTCTCCAGCGCCCCCCGGTGCCAGCGCAGCCGCTGCCGCCACAGGTCCCGCCAGGTGGTCATCACCTCGGTGGTGACCCGGCAGTCCGGTGGGGAGGTCAGCCGCCCGCCGAGGGTCTTCAGGGCGAGGGTGAGCTCGTTGTCCTCGGTCATCGCGAGGGTGTCGTAGACCTTGCCGTGCGGACCCGGGATCAGGTGTCCGCGTGCCTCGGCCACCGCCTGCAGCGCGTAGGCACGGATGATGGAGGCGGTGCCGGTCAGCACGAACACGCGGTTGAGCTTGCGGGCCACCTGCCGCTGGTAGCGGCCGTACTCGTTGCGCTGCAGCTGGCCGATCAGGCCGGCGCCCTCCTCGCCGAAGAACAGCCCGCCGACCGCCATCAGGTCGGGGTCCTCCTCGAGCAGGGCGAGCGCCGCGTCGAGGAACTCGGGGTTGATGGTGGAGTCGGCGTCCATCACGAGCACGACCTGGTGCCGGCCCGCGTCCGGGACCAGGTCGGCGAGCACCTGGTTGAGCGCGCCGGCCTTCTTCTCGGTGTTGTCCACGGTCTCGACGACCTCCGCGCCGGCGGCGCGGGCGACCAGCACCGTCCCGTCGCTGCAGTTGTCGGCGACGACGATGACCCGGTCGGGCGGCCGGTCCTGGGCGGCGAGGGAGGCGAGCGTCTCGCCGATCACCGCCTCCTCGTTGTGTGCGGGGATCAGCACCGTGCAGTGCAACCGGATCCCGGCCGGCCGCCCGCCGGAGGGGATCGCCAGCACGGGCGTCTCCGGGACCCGGTCGACGCCCAGCGCCCGGGCCACGGGTGGGCTGAGCAGCATCATCCGCGCGCGGACCCGACGGCTGCCGACCAGCCGGCGACCGGGGCGCCGGGCCGGCAGCCGCCCGGGCACGGCCTCCTGGCGCTTGAGGATGCGCATCGAGGCAGCGGTCTCCAGCGCCGCGAGCCCGACCAGGGCGGCGACCCCGACCAGGACGGCGGCGAGGAGCACGGCGATGCCGGCCCGGCTGACCTGGAGGTCGAGCGGCAGCACGACGGTGACCCGGCGGGGCTGCGTGCCGCGCTGCACCTCCCAGTACGCCAGCGCCAGCAGCAGCCCGGCCAGCACGAACAGCCCCAGCGCCACCGCACCCTGCCGCGCGCCGTGCACGCGGGGCGGGGCGGTCGACTGCTCGGACACGAGGGCCATTCCACCCGGCCGCCCGCCCGGCCGCCTCACCCAGAACCGGCGACCCGCCGGGACCTAGGTCCCGGGGTGTCGGGACCCCCGGCCGCTGCGCCGAGCGGCACGACGACCGCAGCCTGGACCGACCCCTGCGACCGGGTGAGGAGCGCGGATGCCCAGCCCGACCAGCACCAGCCGGACCAGCACCAGCCGGACCAGCACCAGCCCGACCGGCGCCCAGGACGGGGCCTCGGTGTCCCGGCTCACCGTGTGGCGCCTGGGCGAGGACGTGTCCGACCCGTCCGTGCGGCTGCTGGCCGAGCGCGCGGCGCGGGCCGTGGAGCCGGAGGTGACCGGGTGGGCCCTGGTCTCCTGGCCGGTCGGCCGGCCGGCGCCCCGGATCGACGCCACCGGACCCGACGCTGCGCTGGACCCGTCGTGCTGGCACCTGCTCTTCGGCGGCCTGCTGATGGCTCCCCTGCTCGACGTGCGGACCGGCGCGCCCTTCCGGGAGCCTCCACCTCGCCGCACCGAGGTCGCCGTGTTCGTCAACCAGGTCCGCGACCTCGCGGTGCCGGGCAGCTGCCTGCTCGCGGTCGTGGGGCGGGCAGCCGACGTCCACGCCGCCGCGGACACCGTGCACGGTGCGCTCGGCGCCCGCACCCCCCTGGTGGCGGCCACCATCGCCCTGTCGAGCCGGGAGGCCGCCGCCGTGGCGGCCGCCTTCCTCGACCCGGAACCTCGGGCGGCCAGCGCCTGACCCGTCACCGGTCGGCTCAGGAGAGCGGCACCCACCAGGTGATGCACGTGCCGGCGCCGGCCGCCGACTCGATCGTCAGCCGACCCCCGCGGGCCTCGGCCCGGCGCCGCATGTTGGACAACCCGCTCTCCGCGACGTCGGGCGCCATGCCGCGCCCGTCGTCGGCCACCCGCAGGCGCAGGCCGTCGTCCACGCTGAGCGCGACTGAGACCGACGACGCCGCGGCGTGGCGGGCCACGTTCGACAGCGTCTCGGTGAGGACGGCGAGCACGTCGGGCACGAGCTCGTCGCCGACCAGGGTGCGCACCGGTCCGTCGAAGGTGAGGTCGGGCCGGAACTTCAGGGCGCTGTGGGCCCGCTCGACGACCTCGACCACCGCGCTCTGCAGGTCCGCGGCGCCGGTGTCCATCGACCCGAGGGCGAAGATCGTGCGCCGGATGTCGCGGATCGTGGTGTCGAGCTCGTCGACGGTCGCGTCGAGCTTGGCCGGGACGTCGACGTCCGCCCCGGCGCCGACCTGGTGGGCGGTCGCCTGCAGCCCGAGCCCGGCGGCGAACAGCCGCTGGATGACCAGGTCGTGCAGGTCACGCGCGATCCGGTCGCGGTCCTCGAGCAGGGCGAGGCGCTGCTCGTCGCGCCGGGCGGCGCTGATCCGCAGGGCGAGTGCCGCCTGCTCGGCGAAGCGGGTGGGCAGGGCGGGGTCGACGAGAGCCCACCGGGCACCGGAGTTCCGCAGCCAGGCGAGCGCCACGACTCCGTCGACCCCGGCCGAGCTGCGCAGCGGCACGACGATCGCCGGGCCCAGCTCGGGCCAGCCGAGCCGGTCGGCGACGTCGACGGCACGCGGGTCGGCGGCCAGGTCCTCCACGGCGATCGGCAGCTCGCTGGCCACCACGCTGCGCGCCAACGACCGGCTCAGGTCGATCGAGGCCATCGCCTCCGGGTCGGCCGGCAGTCCCGAGACCACCTGGAGTCGGAGGTCGGCGGCGTCCTGGCCGGCGACCACCCAGGCCACGTCGGCGTCGGCGAGGACCCGCGCCCGGTCCGCGACCACCTGCAGGGCCGAGTCCTCGGCCTCGGGCTGCAGCAGCACCGAGGTGACCTCGGCGGCGGCGTCCAGCCACCGCTCCCGGCGGACCGCCTCGGCATGCAGACGGGCGTTCTCGATCGCGACGCCGGCGGCGCCGGCGAGACCGACGACGATCCGCTCGTCCTCCTCGGTGAAGTCCGACCCGTCGAGCTTCTCGCTGAGGTAGAGGTTGCCGAACACCTTCTGACCGGTGCGGACCGGCACGCCGAGGAACGACCGCATGGGTGGGTGCTCGGCAGGGAACCCGACCGAGGCGGGGTGGGCGGCGATGTCGTGCAGGCGGACCTTCTCCGGCCGGTCGATCAGCAGGCCCAGCAGTCCGTGCCCGCGAGGCAGGTCGCCGATGGCCGCCTTCTGCTCGGCGGTGAGTCCGTGCGTGACGAAGGTCTGCAGGCGGTGGTCGCCTCGCGCGCCCGCGTCGGCCAGGACGCCCAGGGCGACGTACCGGGCCCCGGCCAGGTCGGCTCCGATCTCCACGATCCGCTGCAGCAGCTCGTCGATGTTGAGGTCCGCGGCCAGCGTGACGACGGCGTCGAGCAGCAGCTTCCAGCGCTGCTGGTCGTCGAGGGGCTCGGGCGCGTCCGGAGCCCCGCGATCGGTGTCCATCCGCCCCTCCCGTCACGAAGACGTGCAGAGACGGTAGCAACAGGGCGGCGTGCGGCGGAACAGCCACCACCCGCCTCGTGCGGTCCTTGGGCCCGGGGCCGCCGGGACCTTGGCCACTGTCGCCGGGAGCCCCGGGCCCGCAGCCTCGGTAGACACCACCCGCGTCCCGACGACCAGACGCGCCGGGGTGGTGACGCCCCCGGCGACGAGGAGGAGGAAGCTCCCGTGACGACGCGCAGCGACATCAGCCCGACGTCCACCGACACGGCGCGCGACCTCGTCGCGTTCGCGTGCCAGGCCCCCAGCATCCACAACAGCCAGCCGTGGCGGTGGCGGGCCGGCCGGGGCCGCCTGGAGCTGCGCGCCGACCGGGACCGACAGCTGTCGGTGGCGGACCCCGAGGGCCGGCACCTGACCATCAGCTGCGGTGCCGCGCTCCACCACGCCGTCGTCCGTGCCCGCGCCCTCGGCCTGACCTGTGACGTGACGCTCGTGCCCGACGCCGGCGACCCCGACCTGCTCGCGACGGTCCGGCTCTTCCCGGGACGCCCGGACCCGCTGGCCCAGGACGAGGCCGACCTGCTCGGCCGGCGCCGCACCGACCGCCGGCGGTTCACGGCGTGGCCGCTGCCCGAGGACCGCCTGGCCGAGCTGGTCGACGCGGTCGACGAGGCCGGCACGACCATCACCCCGGTCCGGGAGCAGAGCCGCCGGGTCCGGGTGGGGCTCCTGGTCACCAAGGCCCTCTTCGTCGAGAGCACCGACCCCGACTACGCCGCCGAGCAGGCGCGGTGGGCCGAGCCCACCCCCGACGGGGGCGTCCCCGAGACCCACCGGCCGGTCCCGCACCGCCGGCTGACGGTGAGCTCCCGGTACGACGACACCGCGAGCGCCCCGGCGCGCGACGCCGTCGCGCCCACCGACGGCCTCCTCGTCGTCACCACCCCCGGCGACGGGCCGGTGGACTGGCTGCGCACCGGCATCGCCTTGTGCAAGCTCTGGACCGGCGCCATGGACGCCGGGATGTCCGTCGTGCCGCTCAGCCAGGTGGTCGAGGTGCCCGAGACACGGTCCGCGCTCTCCGAGGAGATCGGGGAGCACGGCCACCCGCAGCTGCTGCTCCGCCTCGGCTGGCAGGAGATCGCCCGCAACCCGCTGCCCCCGTCGGGCCGCCGGCCCGTCGAGGAGGTGCTGGTGCGCTGACCCCGGTCGGCGTGCGGCCGGAGGTCAGTGGTGCTCGAAGTGCTGGACCTCCGCGTCCGGCCCCGGGAACACCAGGGCCTCGTGACCGGTGTCGGACCAGCGGACGACGTACGGCGGCGAGCCGTCCTCGTGACGCACCTCGATGATCTCCCCGTCGCGGACCGGGCCGTCGACGTGGTTGCTCCGGACGACCAGGCGGTCACCCACTGCTGCGTGCATCGCTCCTGCTCCCTCCTGCCGGCTGCTCCCCGGCATCTCCCGGCGGCTCGAATGCCTCCGGGTGCGCGCAGTACTCCCGCACCGCGGCGGCGAACGCGGCGGCCCGCCGGCCGTCGACGCGGTCGCGGTCGAACGTCGCGGTCAGCGTCAGGACCGGCCGGATCACCACCCGGCCCTCGATCGCGACCGGTCGCTGCGAGACGGCGCCCACCACGACCAGCACGGTGACGCCGCCGGCCTCGGGCAGCGGCTCGTAGGCCCGGGTGAAGCCGTCCTCGGCAGAGGTCAGCACCACCGCAGGACCCACGGGCTGGGTGCCCGGTGCGCGGGCGGCCGCAGCCAGCTCCCGGGCGACCTCGGTCACCGGCTTGTCATCGACCCGCTCGACCGTCACCCCGCGGTCGGCGAAGAAGACGTCGGTGCCGGCGGTCCGCAGCTCGGGCACCGCCAGCAGGCCGCGCGCGACCGCCCGCCCCACGAGGTGCGTCACGGTGACGGGCGTCGCGGCGCGAGCACCGACGGCGGCCGCGTAGGTCGTCAGGTTCGCCGCGTCGACGTCGAGGTCGCCGTGCACCTGTCCGGACGTCATGCCCTCACGGTCGCGCGGCCGCCGGTCCGCCGCCCACGGTCCAAGGTCCCCGCCCGGTCGGGCCGGATGACCGTTCCGGGGGGCACCGGCGCGGAGAAGGGTCGGAGGCAACGCCGGTGCGCCGTGCTCCGGACGGCCCGGGCGGCAGCACCGGACCGCGGATCGGAGGCCATCATGTCGACGACGCTGCCGGCACCCACGCCGGCATCACTGCACACCAGGACCTGGCACCTGCACATCGACCTCTTCGAGCGGGGCACGACGACCCGGGCCGAAGCGGTGCTGGTCACCGACGTCGGCACCGAGCTGCGGCACGTCGGCGAGGCCCACTGCCGCCCGGGAGACCGCGACGTCCCCGAGATCGGCGACGAGCTGGCGACCTGCCGGGCGCTGTCCGGGCTGGCCCACGACCTGCTCGAGGCGACGCTCGCCGACATCTCGGCCAACGCCCCCGAGCCGGCCCGGGTCCGGTCCGGCTCCGAGCCCGGCCTGTACCTCGGGTGAGGCCGCGACGGAGTCCGAACGTCGGAGCAGCGCATGACCTTCGGCCCTGCGCCGGCACCGGTGGGCCGGGGAGGGTGGAGGCGTGTTCAACGTCCGCTTCCACGGCCGGGGAGGCCAAGGGGTCGTGACGGCCGCCGAGATGCTCTCGGTGGCCGCCTTCGACTGCGGGCTCCACGCCCAGGCCTTCCCGACGTTCGGCTCCGAGCGCACCGGAGCACCGGTCACGTCCTACTGCCGAGTCGACGACGCACCGATCCGCTTCCACGAGCCGATCGAGGTGCCCCAGGCGATCGTGGTGCAGGACCCCACGCTCTTCCACGGGGTCCCGGTGCTCGCCGGCGTGCAGCGGTCGACGTACCTGCTGGTCAACACCTCCCGCGCGCTGCAGCTCGGCGACGTCCCGGACGGTGACCGGGTCTCGCCCGACCGGCTCGTGACACTGGCCGCCACCGACCTCGCCCGGGAGGTCCTGGGCCGGCCGGTGCCGAACACCGCGCTGCTGGGCGCGTTGGCCGCGCTGACCGGGGTGGTCCCGCTGGAGGCCGTCCTGGTCGCGATCCGGGAGCGCTTCGAGGGCCGGGTCGCCGAGGCGAACGTCGAGCTCGCGGTGCGGGCGCATGCGTCGGTCGCGCACGACGCGACCGGGACCGGGGGGACGGTGGGCAGCCGTGCGTGAGCAGGTCGAGGGCTCACGCGCGGTCGCCCGCGCCGTGGCGATGTGCCGTCCGCAGGTGATCGCGGCCTACCCGATCTCCCCGCAGACCCACGTCGTGGAGGCACTCTCCGACCTGGTGCGCACCGGTGAGCTGGCGTCGTGCGAGTACCTCACCGTGGAGTCCGAGTTCGCGGCGATGTCGGCGTGCATCGGCGCGTCGGGGGTGGGTGCGCGCGCCTACACCGCGACCGCCAGCCAGGGCCTGCTCTTCATGGCCGAGGCGGTGTTCAACGCCTCCGGGCTCGGCTTCCCGATCGTGATGACCGTCGCCAACCGGGCGATCGGCGCGCCGATCAACATCTGGAACGACCACTCCGACGCCATGGCGATGCGCGACGCCGGCTGGATCCAGCTCTACGCCGCCGACGTGCAGGAGGCCACCGACCTGCACCTGCAGGCGTTCGTGGTCGCCGAGGAGGTCTCCTTGCCGGTCATGGTCTGCATGGACGGCTTCGTGCTCACCCACGCGGTGGAGGAGGTGGACCTGCCCGAACAGGAGGAGGTCGACGCCTTCGTGCCGCCGTTCGAGCCCGAGCAGGAGCTCGACCCGGCCGCTCCGGTCACGATCGGGGCGATGGTCGGTCCCGAGGCCTTCACCGAGGTGCGCTACCTGATGCAGCAGCGCATGGACGCCGCGCTCGGCACCGTCGCCCGGGTCGCCGACGACTTCCGCGACCGCTTCGGGCGGCGCAGCGGTGGGCTGGTCCGCGGCTACCGCACCGACGACGCCGACACCGTGCTCGTCACGATCGGCTCGGTCGCCGGCGCGGCCGCCGAGGTCGTCGACGAGCTGCGGGACGAGGGCGTCGCCGCCGGCGCCGTCACCGTGACCTGCTTCCGCCCGTGGCCGGCCGAGGCGCTTCGGGAGGCCGTCGGCGGGGCCCGCCGGGTGGTCGTGCTCGAGCGGGCGTTCAGCGTCGGCCGCGGCAGCATCGTCGGGCAGGACGTCCGCGACACCCTCCAGGACCTGCCGGTCACCGTCGTCGAGGCGGTGGGCGGGCTCGGCGGGCGGCCCGTGCGGCGCGCCGACGTACGCCGGCTCGTCGAGGGTGTGGCGGCCGATCTGCTCGCCCCCGGTCAGCTGCACTTCCTCGACCTCGACCACGCGCTGCTGGCCTCGGCCGGCGGGGAGTGAGGACCCGATGACGACCACCCGCGAGACCCGGCTCTACCAGGTCGGCACGTTCGCGGCCGGCAACCGGCTGCTGCCCCTCGAGGTCCGCACGGTCGCGGCCCACGGTGACCGCACCAACGCGATCACCAGCGGGCACCGCGCCTGCCGGGGCTGCGGCGAGGCGCTGGGGGCGCGGTTCGTCCTCGACGCCGCCGTGCGCGCCGCGGGCGGGGACCTGGTCACCGCGAACGCCACCGGCTGCCTGGAGGTCTTCTCGACGCCCTACCCGGAGTCGTCGTGGCAGGTGCCCTGGCTGCACTCGCTCTTCGGCAACGCGCCCGCGGTCGCCGCGGGCATGGCCGCCGGGCTGCGCGCCCGGGGCCGCGCCACCCGGGTCGTCGGCCAGGCGGGTGACGGCGGCACGGTCGACATCGGGTTCGGCTGCCTGTCGGGCATGTTCGAGCGCAACGACGACGTGCTCTTCGTCTGCTACGACAACCAGGGCTACATGAACACCGGGGTGCAGCGTTCGGGTGCCACTCCCCCGGCAGCCCGCACCGCCACCACGTCCACCGCCGGCGGCGTGCCCGGCAACCCGTTCGGGCAGGGCAAGTCCGCGCCGCTCATCGCGATGGCCCACGAGATCCCCTACGTCGCCACCGCGACCGTCGCGGACCTGCACGACCTCGAGGACAAGGTCACCAAGGCCATGTCGGTGCACGGCGCGCGCTACCTGCACGTCCTGGTGCCCTGCCCGCTCGGGTGGGCGGCCGAGCCGCACGACACGGTGCGGCTGGCGCGCCTGGCCACCGAGTCGGGGCTGTTCCCGCTCTTCGAGGCCGAGCACGGCGAGGTCACCTCGGTGACGCCGATCCGGCACCGGGTGCCGGTCGATGAGTACCTGCGGCTCCAGGGCCGCTACGCGCACCTGTTCGGGTCGCACCCGCGTCCGGACCTCGTCGCCGCGCTCCAGGCCGGCGCCGACCGCAACATCGCCCGGTTCGGGCTGCTCGAGGAGGGCTGAGATGGACCACCCCTTCGCGATCACGCTGGACGTGGGGTCCAGCCGCGCGAACCACACCGGGGCCTGGCGCACCGAGCGACCGGTGTACGTCGACCTCGAGCCACCGTGCGCCGTCGGCTGCCCGGCCGGCGAGGACGTCCGCGGCTGGCTGCGCGAGGCGGAGGACGGCGACGGCGGCCCCGACGGCGGCCCGGACGGCGGCCCGGACGGCACCGGCTACGAGCGGGCCTGGCGGCGGATCATGGAGGTCAACCCGCTCCCGGCGGTGATGGGCCGGATCTGCTACCACCCGTGCGAGACCGCCTGCAACCGCGCGACGCTCGACGAGTCGGTCGGCATCAACGCGGTCGAGCGGTTCCTCGGCGACCAGGCGATCCGGGCCGGCTGGACGCCGGAGGTCACCGCGGAGCCGACCGGCCGGCACGTGCTGGTCGTGGGGTCGGGACCGGCCGGCCTGTCGGCGGCCTACCACCTCGTGCGACTCGGTCACCGCGTCACCATCGTGGAGGCGGCCGCGCGGCCCGGCGGGATGATGCGCTACGGCATCCCGGCCTACCGGCTGCCGCGCGACGTGCTCGACGCCGAGATCGACCGGATCCTGGCCCTCGGCGTCGAGCTGCGGCTGGACGCACCCGTGACCGACCTGGCGGCCGTGCTCGAGGAGGGGTACGACGCGGTCTTCCTCGCCGTCGGCGCCCAGCTCGGCAAGCGCGCCTACCTGCCCGCCGGGTCCGCGGCGAAGGTGCTCGACGCCGTCCGGCTGCTGCACGGGGTCGAGGAGGGCGAGCGCCCGCTGCTCGGGCGCCGGGTCGCGGTGTACGGCGGCGGCAACACCGCCATGGACGCGGCCCGCACCGCCCGACGGCTGGGCGCGGACGAGGCCGTGGTGGTCTACCGGCGCACCCGCGAGCGGATGCCCGCCCACCCCAGCGAGGTCTCCGAGGCGGAGGCCGAGGGGGTGCAGCTGCGCTGGCTGTCGACGATCACCGAGGTCGACGGCGAGGGGCTGACCATCGAGCGGATGGAGCTCGACGAGACCGGGTTCCCGCAGCCCACCGGCGAGCTGGAGCGGCTCGAGGCGGACTCGCTGGTGCTCGCCCTCGGTCAGGACTCCGACCTCGGCTTCCTCGCCGGCGTGCCGGGCCTCGAGCTCGTCGACGGCGTGCTCGCCGTCGACGACACGCTGATGACCGGCCGGCCCGGGCTGTTCGCCGGCGGCGACATGGTGCCGGCCGTCCGGTCGGCCACCGTGGGCATCGGCCACGGTCGCCGGGCCGCGGCGTCGATCGACGCGTGGCTGCGCCGCGAGGACGCCGAGCCCGCGGCTGCGTCGGGGGCCGGGACCGCCGAGCCGGCGGCGTACGAGCGGCTGAACACCTGGTACTACACCGACGCCCCCCGCGCCCACCGCACCCAGCTCGAGGCCGCCCGGCGGTCCTCGACCTTCGACGAGGTCGTGCACGGGCTCGACGGCGAGACCGCGCTCTACGAGGCGCGGCGCTGCCTGTCCTGCGGCACCTGCTTCTCCTGCGACAACTGCTTCGGCATGTGCCCGGACAACGCGGTGATCAAGACCGACGACGCCGGCACGCCGTACGTCATCGACCTGGACTACTGCAAGGGCTGCGGCGTCTGCGCCTCCGAGTGCCCCGCCGGCGCGATCAGCATGGTGCCCGAGGAGATCTGACATCCGGCAGTCGTGATGCCCATCGTGCGCTCACGCGCACGGTGGGCATCCACCTCGGCGACGGCGGGCACGTCGTCGGCCAGCCGCCCCAGGCGCACCAGCAGGTCCTCCAGCCCCTCGACGTCGCCCGCCGGCGCCCCGCGGAAGCCCTGGAGCAGCGGCCAGACGCGCAGCGACCGGACCGCGCGCGCGGCGTCGCGGGGGGAGACCGGCGGCAGCAGGTAGGCGCGGTCGTCCCACAGCTCGGTGGCGACACCCCCCGCGCCGACCATGACCAGCGGTCCGAAGCGCGGGTCGCGCACCACGCCCAGGGCGATCTCGGTGCCCGAGAGCACCGGCTGCACCAGCACCTCGGCGGGCTCACCGACCTCGGCCTCGAAGGCCTGCACCGCCCGCACCACCTCGGCGCGGGTCATCAGCCCGACGCGCACCAGCCCGTGCTCGGTGCGGTGCACGACCGCGTCGCCGGCCGCCTTGACCACGACCGGGTAGCCGAGTTCCTTGGCCGCCGCCACCGCGGCGTCCCGACCGACGGCGAACCGCCCCTCCGGCCCCAGGCCGTACTCGGCGAGCAGGGCCCGTGACGCCAGCGCGTCCAGCCACCCCTCGCCGGACCCGGCGGCGACCAGGTCGTGCGCGGCGGCGCGCGCCCGGAACGCACGGTCGGGGTCGCCGGGTGCCTCCTCGCGCGGCGGCTGACGGCGCCACTCGTCGTACCAGGCGGCGCGCTCGAGGGCGCGGACCGCCGCGTCGGCGGTGCGGTACGCCGTCACGCCGTCGAGCGCCGACGGGGCGATGTCCAGGCCGCCGAGCGGGACCAGGAGCACCGGCTTGTCGGGGTAGCGGCGCCGGACCTCGGGCAGCGCCTGGGCCGCGCCCGACACGTTGCCCAGGCCGGTCGCCACCAGGACCACGAGCAGCACGTCGACCTCGTCGGACCCCAGCAGCAGGTCGGCGAGCATGGCAAGCGTGCGCGGCCCGGCCGCCGGCCCGGCGTCGACCGGGTTGCCGGTCGCGACGGTGCCTGGCACCTCGGAGGCGAGCCGGCCGCGCAGGTCCGCGGAGAGCTCGGGCACCGAGAGGCCTGCGCCCTCGGCGGTGTCCGCGGCGAGCACGCCCATCCCCCCGGCGTTGGTGAGCACGGCCACCCGGCGACCCGGCGGGCGGGGCTGCTTGCCGAGCAGCAGCGCGCAGTCGGCCAGCTCCTCGGCGGACCCGCAGGCGATCACGCCCGCCTGGGCGAACAGCGCGCGCACGCCGACCAGCGGCGAGGCCTCCGCCGCGGTGTGGGAGCTCCCGCCCCGGCGGCCGCCCGCGGAGCGTCCTCCGACCACCGCGAGCAACGGCTTGCGCTCGCTGAACTCGCGCGCGACCCGGGCGAACTTCGGGGCGTTGCCGAAGGACTCCAGGTAGAGGGCGGCGGCGGTGACGTGCGGGTCGTCGCGCCACGCGGCGAGCAGGTCGTTGCCCGAGACGTCGACCTTGTTGCCGAGCGAGACCAGCATCCCGACCCCGAGGCCGAGCTGGCGCGCGAGGTCGGCGAGCACGATGCCGACGCCGCCGGACTGGGAGGCGAGCGTCAGGCCACCCGCGGGCGGGACGCACCCGCTGAACGTCGCGTCGAGCCGGACGGCCGGATGGGTGTTGAGGATGCCCAGGCAGTTCGGCCCCACCACCCGCATGCTGCTCGCCCGGGCGATCTCCAGGACCTCCTGCTGGAGCGCGGCCCCCTCCGGTCCGGCCTCGGCGAAGCCGGCGGAGATCACGACCGCACCCCGGCACTGGGCCGCCGCGGCGTCGCGCAGGACGTCGACGACCTGCGGGGCGGGGACGGCGACGACGACCAGGTCGGCCGGGACCGGCAGCTCGGCGAGGGAGCGCACCGCGGGGACGCCGCGCATCGACCCGGCGGAGGGGTGCACGACGTGCACGGTGCCGGTGTAGCCGCCGGAGACGATGGAGCGCAGGACGGCGGCCCCGACCCCGCTCCCGCTGCGCCGGGCGCCCACGACCGCGACCGAGCGCGGGCGCAGCAGCGGGGCCAGCGACCGCGCCTCCGTGAGCGCCTCGCGCTCGTCGGCGGCCCGCAGGGCGTCGTACGACGCCGTGGTGTCCATCTCGACCAGCACGCAGCCGGCCTCGGTGCGGTGGGTGACGTCGAAGCCGGCGTGCCGCAGGATGTCGAGCATCACGGCGTTCTCGCTCAGCACCTCGGCGGTGAAGCGCCGCACGCCGTGCTCGCGGCCGGCCGCGGCCAGGTGCTCGAGCAGCAGGCTGCCGATCCCCAGGCCGTGGCACTCGTCGGCGACGAGGAACGCGATCTCCGCGGTCCCCGCACCCACGGGCTCGGCGGTGCCGAGCGCGACGACCTCGCCCCGGCGCTCGGCGACGAGGGCGAGCGTGTCCGGGCTGTCGAGCACGTGGGCGACGTACTGGCGCCCCGCGACCCGGCTGGAGGAGAAGAACCTCAGCCGCACGTTCTCCGGCCCGATGCTGTCGTGCAGGTCGGTGAGGGCGGGGCCGTCCTCCGCCGAGATCGGCCGGATCGAGGCCACGGTCCCGTCGGTGAGCAGGACGTCGGCACGCTCCCGGGTCACGTCCCCATGGTCCGTCGATCGCCGGAGGGTTCCCAGGGGCCTTGGTCCCGTCGTGCCCCGAGCCGGTCGGCGCGGGCCCGCGGCCCGCGGTCCCGGCTCAGACCCCGACGTACGGCCCGCGCGCGTCGTACTCGGCCGGGTAGACCGGCCCGGAGTGCTCGACGACGGTGTCACCGGTGGGGACGTAGAGCTCCTCCTCACCGGAGTCGGACCAGCGGACCCAGTACGGCGGGTGACCGTCGGGGTGGTCGTTCTCGATCACCTCCGCGTCCCGCGTGACCTCTGCGGCGCCGTCCCGCACGTAGATCCGGTCACCCCTGAACGCATACATGGTCGGTCCCCTCCATCAGGTTCCATCAGCTCGTGCAGGTTCGCTGCACACCGGGGCGTGGTCCGCCCCGGACGTCGTAGGTCGGGTCACCGCTCCTGCGGCTCCCGCCAGCCCGACCGGGCGAGCCAGTCGGCGAACTTCGCCGGGTCCCGCCGCTCGAGCTCGTCGAGCAGCGACGAGCGCTCCTCCACCAGCCGCAGCGCGGTCGCCGGCGGGACGGAGCGGTCCGAGAGCTCCTCGGTGGTCTGCCGCCAGCGGCGGACCAGGTCGCGGTCGGAGAGCTCGACCGGGTGGTCGGTGGCGACGACCGGGTGCGCCTTGCGCCACTGGTCCAGGCCCAGCTGGAGCAGCGGCGGGCAGCTGACGCCGATCACGAGCAGGACCGGGAGCGACCAGGCTCCGACGACCGGGGGCAGCCCGACGATGAGCAGGCCGGCGACGCCGAACCAGACGGCGCACTCGGCCATGACCCGCGGCCGGTGGCCCGGCTCCTCGATCCAGCTGAAGCCGAAGAGGGCACCCAGGCAGGCGAACGCGACCGACGTCCCCACGGTGGCCAGCCAGCCCACGTCGCCGACGCCGACGAGCCCTGCCCCCACGGCCAGGACGAGCACCAGCGCGCGCCACCCGGTCCGGTATGCCCTCATGCCTCCACGCTCCTCCGCCCGGCGTGGGCGCGGCAGGGACCATCGGGCCCGCCCCGGGGGACTTCGGCCCTACGTTGGGTGGGCCGCCCGCGCCACCGTGGAGTCATGACGGTCGGTCCTGGACCCGACCTGCTGCTGCGCCGCCTGCCCGATGTGCTGGACGGGCTCCGCACCGGCCCCGAGGGGCTCACGACGCAGGAGGCGTCCGTTCGCCTCGCCGACGCCGGTCCCAACGAGCTCGTCGCCCGGCGCGGCCCGTCGTTCCTCTCCCAGCTGGTCCACCAGCTGGTGCACCCGCTCGCGCTGCTGCTGTGGCTGGCCGCGGCACTGTCCCTGGCGACCGGAGCCGTCACGCTCGGGGTCGCGATCGTGCTGGTGATCGCGCTGAACGCCGCGTTCGCGCTCGTCCAGGAGCGGCACGCCGAGCACGCGGTCGCGGCCCTCAGCAGCTACCTGCCCCTGCAGGGCCTGGTGGTCCGCGACGGTCAGCGGGTCCGGGTGGAGGCTCGCACGATCGTGCCCGGCGACGTCCTCGTGGTCGAGGAGGGGGACGCGGTCTGCGCCGACGCCAAGGTGCTCTCCGGCGCGGTGGAGGTCGACCTGTCGGCGGTCACCGGTGAGTCGGTGCCCGTCGTCCGCAGCGCCGACGCCGACCACCCGGCCGCGACGAGGGTCGTTGATGCCTGGGACGTGCTCCTGTCCGGGACGACCTGCACGTCCGGGGAGGCGGTCGCGGTCGTCGTCGCGACCGGGATGCGGACCGAGCTGGGCCGGATCGCGGGCCTGAGCGGACGCACCGAGCAGGAGCCGAGCCCGCTGGAGCTCCAGGTACGCCGGGTCGCGTGGCTGATCGCCGCGGTCGCCGTCGGCGTGGGCCTCGCGTTCCTGCCGCTCGGCATGCTCGCCGGCCTCAGCATCGCCGAGGCGGCCATCTTCGCCATCGGCCTGCTCGTCGCCAACGTGCCGGAGGGCCTGCTGCCCACCATCACGCTCGCCCTCGCGGTCGGGGTGGCGGACCTGGCCCGGTGCGGTGGCCTGGTCAAGCGCCTCAGCGCGGTGGAGACGCTCGGCTCCACCGACGTCATCTGCACCGACAAGACCGGGACGCTCACGCAGAACCGGATGCAGCTGCACAGCACCTGGGACGCCACCGGGCGCCACTCCCCCGACCCGCCCGTGCGCGCCGCCCTCGCCCGGGTGCTCACCTCGTGCACCACCGCCGACCTGTCCACCGGCATCGGCGACCCCACCGAGCTCGCGCTGCTGGAGGCCGCCGCACGGCTCCACGAGGCGGCCGGCAGCGCCGCCCGGGCGCCGGTGGAGCGGCGCGACGCGACGTACCACTTCGACCCGCGGCTGCGGCTGATGTCGGTGATCGTGCCCGACACCGCCGACAGCGACCTGGTGCTGACCAAGGGGGCACCCGAGGCCGTGCTCGCCCGGTCGACCGCCGTGCTGCTGCCCGACGGCGGCCGTACGCCGCTGACGCCGCACGCCCGCGCGGCGCTCACGGCGCGCCTGGGCGACCTGGCCGGGCGGGGGCTGCGGCTGATCGCCTGCGGCCACCGCGAGGTCCCGCCCCCGGGCGGCGGTCCGCCGGACCGCGCCGAGGTGGAGCGCGACCTGGTCCTGCTCGGCTTCGTCGCGCTCTCCGACCCGCTGCGCGACGCCGTCCCGGACGCCGTGGCGCAGGCGCACGGCGCCGGGATCACGGTGCACGTCATCACCGGCGACAGCGGCCCCACCGCGGCGGCGATCGCGGGGTCGGCCGGCATCGGCGGCCCCGGGCGGCCGGTCGTGGTCGCCGGCACCGAGCTCGAGGCGATGGACGACGAGCGGCTGGGCGACCTGCTCGACGACGACAGCGAGATCGTCTTCGCGCGCAGCTCGCCCGAGGACAAGCTGCGGATCGCCGAGCGTCTGCAGGCGGCCGGACACGTGGTCGCCATGACCGGGGACGGGGTGAACGACGCCCCCGCACTGCGGCGCGCCGACATCGGGGTCGCGATGGGCCGCGGCGGCACCGACGTCGCCCGCGAGGCGGCGACCATGGTGCTCACCGACGACAACTTCGCCACGATCATCGTGGCGATCCAGGCGGGACGGCGGGTCTACGACAACGTCCGCAAGTTCATCCTCTACATCTTCGCCCACGCGGTGCCGGAGATCGTCCCGTTCCTGCTGTTCGCGCTCTCCGGCGGCGCGGTGCCGCTCGGCCTGACCGTCGTGCAGATCCTGATGATCGACCTCGGCACCGAGACGCTGCCCGCCCTGGCGCTGGGCCGGGAGGCCGCCGAGCCGGGGCTGATGGACCGCCCACCGCGTCCGCGCAGCGAGGGCATCATCACCGGGCGGATGCTGCTGCGCGCCTGGGCGGTGCTCGGCCTGACCTCCGCCGCGCTGGTCGTCGCGGGGTTCTGCTGGGTGCTGTGGTCGTCGGGGTGGCGCCCCGGTGACCCGACCGGCGTCGGCAGCCCCTACCACCACGCCTACCTCCGGGCGACGACGATGACCTTCGCCGGGATCGTCGCCTGCCAGATCGGCACGGCGCTCGCGGCCCGCACCGACCACGTCTCGCTCTTCTCGGTCGGGGTGCTCAGCAACCGGCTGCTGCTGGCCGGCATCGCCTTCGAGCTGGTCCTCACCGCACTCGTCGTCTATGTCCCGTTCGCCCAGATGGTGCTCGGCACGCGGGCGCTGCGGCTGGCCGAGCTCCTCGTCCTCGCCTGCTTCCCGGTCGTCGTGTGGGGCGTCGACGAGCTGTTCCGGCTGGTCGGCCGCCGTCGGGCCGCGCGCGCCTGACCCGCCTGCCCCACCCTCAGTCCAGCCCTCAGTCCAGCCCTCAGTCCAGCCGGACGACCTCGCCGAGCTGCGGGACCACGGCCGGCCAGCCGAGTTCGGCGTCGATGCGGGCAGCGAGCTCGGCGGAGCCGTGCGCCTCGCCGTGCACGACGTAGACCGTGCGGGGAGGTTCGGGGGCGGTGGCCAGCCAGGCCAGCAGCTCGTCGGCGTCGGCGTGCACGGAGAAGTCGGAGTCGTCGACCACCTCGGCGCGGACCGGGACGTAGCGACCGTGGATCTTCACCTGCCGGGCGCCGTCGAGGAGCTGCCGGCCCCGGGTGCCGATCGCCTGGTAGCCGGTCAGCACGACGCAGTTGCGCGGGTCCGGCAGCTGCTCGGCCAGGTGGTGCACGACCCGCCCGCCGCTGGCCATCCCGGACGCGGAGACCACGATGCAGGGGCTGCCCGGGCGGTTGAGCCGGATCGAGCCCTCCGCGTCGGTCACCGTCCGCACGTGCAGCTCGTCGAGGGCGTCGAGGAGCTCGTGCGCCTCCGGCCGCAGCTGGGGCGAGCCCTCGGCGATGCAGCGTCGGTAGACCTCGAGCGTCGCCAGCGCCATCGGGCTGTCGACGTAGACCGGCACCCGCGGGACCTGTCCCGTCGCGACCAGCCGGCGCAGCTCGACCAGGACCAGCTCGGTCCGGTCGACCGCGAACGCCGGCACCAGGACCGAGCCGCCGCGGCCCAGCGTCCGGCGCAGGGCGGCGGCGAGCACCTCCGGGCGTCTCCGGGCATGCGTGCGGTCGCCGTACGTCGACTCCACGACCACCGTGCCCGCGGCCGGCACCGGCGCCGGCGGGCGCAGCAGCGGGTGGTGCGGGCGGCCCAGGTCGCCGCTCAGCACGACCCGCTGGTCGTCGACCTCCAGCAGGACCGTCGACGAGCCGAGGATGTGGCCGGCCGGCCGCAGGGTCACCGTCGCGCCGGCGACGAGCGCGGTCGGCTCGTCGTACCCGACGGGGTCGAGGAGCCGCAGCGTGGCCTCGACGTCCTCGTCGTCGTAGAGCGGCAGCGCCGGGCGGTGCTTGGAGAAGCCGTGCTCGTTGGCGAGCCGGGCGTCCTCCTCCTGCAGGTGGGCGCTGTCGCGCAGCACGATCGCGACCAGCTCGGCGGTCTCCGGCGTGCACACGATGCGCCCCGCGAACCCGTCGCGGACCAGTCGTGGCAGGTAGCCGCAGTGGTCGAGGTGGGCGTGGCTGACCACCACGGCCGCGAGGTCGGCGGCTCCGCCGTCGTCGGCGTCCCAGTTGCGGCGCCGCAGCTCGGCCGGGCCCTGGTAGAGCCCCGCGTCGACGAGGAAGCCACCGCCGTCTCCGCGGAACCGGAACCGGCTGCCGGTGACGGTGCCCGCGGCACCCAGGAAGGTCAGGGTCGGGCTGGTCATGCTTCGAGGCTGCGCCTGCCGGACCGGCCCCGTCAGGGTCGTAGGTCCCGGCGATCTGGCGCCGGTCGCCCCTGCTGCGCCGGGCCGGCCCCGATCCATCCTGGCGTCATGAGCACCGCGGGACCTGGCCTCATCCCGGATCCGTTCCTGGCGCGCCACCGAGTGGCGGGGGCGCTGCTGGCGCTGCTCGCGCTGGTCGTCCTCGGCGCGGTCACCGGCGCGCTCATCGGCTCGCTCCTGGCCCAGGCGGTCGATCTGGTGCTCGGCGTGGTGGGCGGCTCGGGGTGAGCGTGCGCCCGCGGATGGCCGCCTGGGTGGTGGACCGGCCCGGGCCCGTGGCGACGACCCCGCTGGTCGCGGTGCAGCGAGACGTGCCCGAGCCCGCGGCGGGCGAGCTTCTCGTCACGGTCGAGGCGTGCGGCGTCTGCCGCACCGACCTGCACCTGGCCGAGGGCGACCTCGAGCCGCACCACCGGCGCACCGTGCCCGGCCACCAGGTCGTGGGACGGGTGGCGCGCACCGGCCCGGGCACCGCACGCTTCGCCCGCGGCGACCGGGTCGGGATCGCGTGGCTCCGCGGCACCTGCGGGGAGTGCCGGTGGTGCCGCTCCGGACGCGAGAACCTCTGTCCCGGGTCGACCTACACCGGCTGGGACGCCGACGGCGGCTTCGCGGAGCACGCCGTCGTCCCCGCCGCCTACGCCTACGCCCTCCCCGACGACGTCCCGGCCATCGCCCTGGCACCGTTGCTGTGCGCCGGGATCATCGGCTACCGCGCGCTCCTGCGCGCCCAGCTGCCGCCGGGTGGGCGCCTCGGCCTCTACGGGTTCGGCTCCAGCGCGCACCTGACCGCCCAGCTCGCGCTCGCCCAGGGCGCCGAGCTGTACGTCGCCAGCCGGGGCGAGGCCGACCGCGAGCTCGCCCACGAGCTCGGTGCCGTGTGGGTCGGCGGGGCCGCCGACCCGCCGCCCCGCCCGCTCGACGCGGCGATCGTCTTCGCCCCCGCCGGCGAGCTGGTCCCCGTCGCGCTGCGGGCGCTGGATCGCGGCGGGACGCTGGCGCTCGCCGGCATCCACATGTCCGACGTGCCGGCGATGTCCTACGCCGACCACCTCTTCCTCGAGCGCGACCTGCGCACCGTCACCTCCAACACCCGGCGCGACGGCGAGGAGCTGCTCCGGCTGGCCGTGCGGCTCGGCGTCCGGGCGCACACCACGGTGTATCCCCTCGACGGCGCCGGGCGGGCGCTGGCGGACCTGGCCGCGGGCCGGGTCCAGGGGTCGGCCGTGCTGGAGGTCGCCGACCTGTCCTCCCGCGACGGCTAGTGCGGCGCCCGCTTGAGCGCCACGATCGCGGCCTGGGTGCGGCTCTCCACGCCGAGCTTGCCGAGCATCGTGGAGACGTAGTTCTTCACCGTCTTCTCGGCCAGGCCGAGCCGAGCCGCGATCTGGCGGTTGGTGAGGCCCTCCCCGACCAGCTCGAGGATCTGCTCCTCCTTCTCGGTCAGGTGCCCGTTCGGCTCGTCCGAGCCGCCGTGCCGCAGCCGGTCCAGCACCGACGCGGTGAGGGCCGGGTCCATAATCGACTGCCCCGCCGCCACCCGGCGCACGGCGTCGACCAGGTCGCCGCCCTTGACCTGCTTGAGCAGGTAGCCGGCCGCGCCGGCCTTGATGGCGGCGAACAGCGGCTCCTCCTGGTCGTAGGAGGTCAGGATCAGCGCCTGGATCCCGGGGTCCGCCTCGCGGACCCGGCGGCAGACGTCGATGCCCGAGCCGTCCGGGAGCCGGCCGTCGAGCAGCGCGACGTCGGGTCGCAGCCGCACGATCTCCTCGACCGCCCCCGTCGCGGCCCCGGACTCACCCACCACGCGGATGTCCTCGGCGCCCTCCAGGACCTCGCGGATCCCGCGGCGCACCAGCTCGTGGTCGTCGAGCAGGTAGACCGTGATCTGCCGCTCCGACGAGCCTGCGTTGTCCCTGCCGGACTCCGACATGTCGTCAATCTAGGACGATGGTCGTCCGAGCGGTCCGGGCAATCGCCCCGCAGGCCCGGGACCTTCGTCACGACGCTGGCGGCCTTCGCCCGTGGCACCAGGCGCCGTCCGGACGCAGGGTGGAGACATGACCGTCGTCGTGGGGACCGACGGGTCCGACCAGGCGCACGCCGCGCTGCTCTGGGCCGCCGAGCACGCCAGCAGGACCGGCGCCCGGCTGCGGCTGGTGCACGCCGTGGTGCTGCCCGTCATGGGCGGGCTGGCGTGGCGCACGGAGGCCGTGGCCCAGGCCGAGCGGCTGGTCCGCGCGATCGACGAGGACGCCCACCGTGAGTTGGGGCGGGCGGCCGGGCTGGTCCGCCACCGCCACCCCGGGCTGGAGGTCGACACCGACTGCGTCCACGGGGACCCGCGCGAGGCCGTGCTGGCCGGGACCGCTGCCGGCGACCTCGTGGTCGTCGGCTCCCGGGGCCAGGGCCCGGTGCGCAGCCTGCTGCTCGGCTCGGTGAGCGCCGCGGTGGTCCGGCACGCGGAGTGCCCCACCGTGGTGCACCGCACCCCGGCCACGGACGCCCATGGCGTCGCCGCGTCCGACGACCCCGTGGCCCTGGCGTTCGCGGAGGAGTACGCCGCGGCGCACGGCCTCGAGGTCACCCCGGTCGCCGCGCACGACGTCGACGCGCTGGTCGAGGCGGCGCAGGGCAGGCAGCTGCTGGTCGTCGTACGCCGGCACCCGGCCACGACCGTCGTCCGGGGCTTCGAGCGGGCGGTCGCGGTCGCCGAGCACGCCGGCTGCCCGGTCGCGGTGGTGCCGGCGACCTGACAGCGGGAGGGTGAGGCGTCCCACGTCGCGCCCGGGCATGACCGAGCCTCCCGGGGGGAAGAGGATCGGCATGGAAGACACCCCGATCCTGGCCTCCGTGGAGCGCGACCTCGAGCTGTCCTACGACGAGCTGACGACGTCCCTGGGCGCCGGGCCCGTCCCCGACCAGCAGGCACGCGTCGATCAGTCGAGCGCGCCCAGCGCCCCGTAGACCACGAACGCAGGCCACACGAGGCCCTCCAGTACGGCCAGCAGGTACCACCAGAACGAGTCGGCCTGCTGCCAGAACCAGACCCACGCCCCGAGGATCCCCAGGCCGTAGATCGCGCCGCTGCCGGCGGCCGCGCCGCCGCCACCCTCAGCCACTTCCCTCACCCACCGTTCCCACCGTCCCGGTCGTCGCTGGACTGCTCGCGCAGGCCGATCGCCTGGTCGACGATCGCCGCGAAGTGCATCGGGTTGCGCCGCTCGATCTCGTCCAGCAGCAGCACCCGCTCGTCGACGAGCTCGATCGCGAGCTCCGGCGGAGTCCCCGGGTGACGCAGGCGCGCCGCCGTGACGTGCCAGCGCCGCTCCAGCTCGCGGTCGGTCAGCAGCGCGAGGTCGACCAGCACCGGCTCCAACGGCGCGTCGGCCGCGATCGGCCGCAGATCCCCGGCGGCGTCCTCCCCGGCTCGCGGGTGCAGAGCCGACACGGCCCGAGCGACCAGCGGCGGTGCGGTCAGCACCAGGCCCAGGATCGCGAGCAGGGACCAGGGACCCAGCAGCGACGGCAGGCCGACCACGAGCAGGCCGCCGGCCACCCCCCACGCGCCACAGCGCACCACGGTACGGCGCACGGGCTCGTCGGACTCCTCGGCCCAGACGATCCCGACCATCCCGGCCAGCACCGTCGCGCAGGCGCCGGTGACCACCAGACCGACCCAGCCCGCGGTGAGCGCCGCGCTGACGCCCGACGCCACGGCGAGGGCGCCGATCGCCGTCACCCAGCAGACTCCGTAGATCCTCATCACGCTCTCGGCCATCGCGTCGACGCACGCGTCAGGCGAGCAGGCCGCCCGCCTCCTCGAGCACCAGGTCGGGGATCACCCCGGTCTCCCGCGGCGGCACGACCAGCACCGGGCAGGCCGACGCGCGCAGGACCGCGCGCGCGACCGAGCCGAGATGCGCCGCGGCCGGACCATGCACCCGGCGGACGACCACGACCAGGTCGGCCTCGGCCGAGGCCTCGACCAGCGCCTGCGAGGGGTGCTCGTGCACCACCCTGACGCGGACGGCGACGTCGGGGTAGGCGCGCCGCCAGGGACGCACCAGCTCCTCGACGTGGTCGGCCGCCCCCTGCTCCCAGTCGCCGACCGCGGGGTCGGTCCCGGCCAGGTCGTCGTACCCGCCGGGCAGGCGCCAGGCGTGCAGGCCCAGCAGCTCGGCACCCTGCTCGTCGGCGACCGCGAACGCGTCGGCCAGCACCGCGTCGGCGTACGCCGGTGACTTGAGCCCGACCACGACGACGCCGTGCGCGGGCCGGTCGGCCGAGGCGGGCCGCCACTCGGCCGGGACCTCGACCACGGGCACCTCGGCCCGCGAGGCGACGGACGCGGCCGTGTCACCACGCAGCATCCGCTCGAGCACCGGGCGGTCGTCGCGGCCGACGACCAGCACGCCGGCGTCCTCGGCGCACTGCAGCAGGGCGGTGGCGCGGGAGCCGTGCCACAACCGGGCGTCGACGTCGAGCCCGGGGGCCGCGGCGCGGGCGGCCTGCTCGGCGTCGCGCAGCACGGTGGCGCCGGTCTCGCTCAGGTCGAGCGGGGTCACCGGCACCAGGGGCGAGATCACCCCACGGTCCGGGACCACGTGCGCCAGGCGCAACGAGGTGCCGCGGCGGGCGGCGAGGTCGACCGCGAAGAGCAGCGCCCCGAGGTTCGCCTCGCTGCCGTCCACGCCCACGACCACGGGTCGCTGCAGGTCGGACACGGCTGCCACCTCCCTCCGGTGCTCCCCTCCACTGTCCTGCGGTCCCACGCCGCGCGGCAGGGACCAACGGCTCGACGACACGGGCCCATTTCCCGTGGGCCCGAGACAGCGCCCGGTGGACGCTGACGACGAGAGAGAGGTCGAGATGCGCGCCCTACTGGTCTACGAGTCGATGTTCGGGTCCACCGCAGCGGTGTCCGAGGCGGTCGCCGCCGGGCTGCGGGACGCCGGGCTCGAGGTCGAGGTCCAGGAGGTGCGGTCGGCACCGGCCGCCCGCGACGTGGCGTTCGACCTGCTGGTCGTCGGCGGCCCCACGCACGCCTTCTCGCTGAGCCGGCCGTCGACCCGCGCCGAGGCCGTGCGGCAGGGCGCCGGCGCCGAGCTCGCCGCGACCGGCCTGCGCGAGTGGCTGGAGGCCCTCGGACCGCGGGAGGACGCGGCGCGCCGACCGGCCGCCGCGTTCGACACCCGCGTCACCAAGGTGCGCAACCTGCCCAAGGCGGCGTCCACCCGCGCGGCCCACCTGCTGCGCCGGCACGGCTACCGGCTGGTGTCGCGACCCACGCCGTTCCTCGTCGACGACACCCAGGGACCCCTGGTCGAGGGCGAGCTCGAGCGCGCCCGCGCCTGGGGAGGCGAGATCGCCCGGGCAGCCGCTGCACCGCCCACACCGTCGAGCGTCGCGAGCTGAGGAGGCAGTCATGCGTCACGTCGTGATCCTGGGGGCCGGCACCGCCGGCACCATGGTGGCCAACCGGCTGCGCCGGGTCCTGGACCACCAGGAGTGGCACGTCATCGTCGTGGACCGCGACGACGACCACCTCTACCAGCCCGGCCTCCTCGAGGTGGTGTTCGGCCACCGCGAGCCCGGACAGCTGGTCCGGTCCCGGGCCGCGCAGCTCGCCGACGGGATCGAGGTCGTCACCGGCGAGGTCGACGTCGTCGACACCGGGACCAAGCACGTGCTCCTCGCCGACGGACGCCGGCTGCGCTACGACCAGCTGGTCGTCGCCTCCGGCACCAGTCCGCGTCCCGAGGAGACCCCGGGGATGGCGGGCGCGCTCTGGCGCCGGTCGGTGCACGAGTTCTACACCCTGGAGGGGGCCCGCGCGCTCTGCGCGGCGCTGGCCGACTTCGACGGGGGCCGCCTGGTCGTCCACGTCACGGAGATGCCGATCAAGTGCCCCGTCGCCCCCCTGGAGTTCGCCCTCCTCGCCGAGGCACGGATGCGGGAGCGTGGCCTGCGCGACGCCGTCGAGATCACCTACGTGACGCCGCTGTCGGGTGCCTTCACCCGCCCGGTCGCGTCCGCACGCCTCGGGCACCTGCTCGAGGAGCGCCACATCGCCGTGGAGCCCGACTTCGTCGTGGAGCGGGTGGACGAGGACACCTCGGCCCTGGTGTCGTACGACGAGCGCTCGGTGCCCTTCGACCTGCTGGTGACGGTGCCGCTCAACATGGGCGCCGACTTCGTGGGCCGCTCCGGGCTCGGCGACGACCTCAACTACGTGCCGGTCGACCCCCAGACCTTCCTCGCCAAGGGCCACGACGACATCTGGGCGATCGGCGACGCGTCCGACATCCCCGCCTCGAAGGCGGGCTCGGTCGCCCACTTCTCCGTCGACGTCTTCGTCCCCAACTTCCTCGACCACGTCGCCGGCCGGCCGATGCAGCACCAGTTCGACGGGCACGCCAACTGCTTCGTCGAGAGCGGGGACGGCAAGGCCCTGCTCATCGACTTCAACTACGAGGTCGAGCCGCTGCCGGGCCGCTACCCGGTGCCGGGCGTCGGCCCGATGACCCTGCTCGACGAGAGCCGGATCAACCACCGCGGCAAGCAGGCCTTCCCCTGGGTCTACTGGAACGTCCTGCTGCCCGGCCGTCCCATCCCCCTGCCGTCTGCGATGTCGATGGCGGGCAAGCACGAACCGGAGGCGACACCATGACCACGACCCCTTCCCCCTCGACCCTGACCACCACCATCGGTGGGCACACGGTCCACGTCGACCCCGAGGGCTTCCTCACCGACCCCGAGGAGTGGGACCTGGAGCTGGCCGAGGCGCTCGCCGAGCAGATCGGGATCACCCTGACCGCCGACCACCGCACGGTCCTCGCCTTCGCCCGGGCCGACTACACCGAGCGGGGCGAGAGCCCGACGCTGCGCCGGGTCAGCACCGGCGCCGACGTACCGGTCAAGACGCTCTTCGAGCTCTTCCCCGGCAAGCCCGCCAAGAAGATCGCCTACGTCGCCGGGCTGCCCAAGCCCCGCGGGTGCGTGTGACGCACGTGTGAAGGAGGAGCCATGACCACCACCGAGACCCACGAGCCGGTCACCGCACCGATCGTCCCGTCGTTCGACGACGAGGCGTCCAGCGGGCGCAAGCTCGCCATCATCTGCTCCAAGGGCAGCCTCGACATGGCCTACCCGGGCCTGATCCTCGCCAACGCCGCGCTCGGCGAGGGCGTGGAGGTCGACATGTTCTTCACGTTCTGGGGCTTCGACATGATCAACCCCAAGTACATGGGCGACCTGAAGTTCACGATGCTCGGGAACCCCGCGACGCACATGCCGCAGGGCCTCGGCGGCGTGCCCGGCATGACCTCGATGGCCACGCACCAGCTCAAGCGGGCGATCGCCGACCTCGACGTGCCCGAGGTGCCCGAGTTCCTCGAGCAGATCAAGGCGTCGGGCGGACGCCTCTGGGCGTGCCGGATGTCGGCGGACATGCAGCACCTCAGCGAGGAGGACCTGTGGGACGGCATCGAGGCCATCATCAGCGCCTCGGACTTCATCGAGAAGACCGCCGGCGCCCAGCTGCTCTTCATCTGAGCCGGCATCCGGTCCGACATCCGGTCCGACCCGGCGCTGGAACCTCAAGGAATCCGCAAGAAGTGGCATCATGCCGTCCATGAGCACGGGCACCGAACCGGGCGCGGAGCGCCGGGCGCTCGTCGTCGAGGACGACGAGGACATCCGGGCCCTCATCGAGTTCACCCTGCAGACGCAGGGATTCGCGGTGACGGCCGTCGACTCCGGCCTTGCGGGGGTCGACGCGGTGCGTGCTACGAAGCCGGACCTGGTCACCCTCGACCTGGGACTGCCGGGGATCGACGGCATCGAGGCGTGCCGCCGGATCCGGGAGATCAGCGACGCGTACGTCGTCATGATCACCGCCCGCGACGACGAGATCGACCGCCTGCTCGGTCTGGAGACCGGCGCCGACGACTTCATCTCCAAGCCGTTCAGCGCCCGCGAGCTCAAGGCTCGGGTGAACGCGATGTTCCGCCGTCCCCGCACCAGCGAGGGCTCGCCGGTGACGCACGTCCCGATCCCGGCCGACGAGCACGAGGTGCTCGAGCACGGACCGCTGCGTGTGGACGTCGACGGGCGCCGGGCGTTCCGCGACGACGTGGAGCTGGAGCTGACCCGCACCGAGTTCGACCTGCTGACCGAGCTGATGCGCACGCCTGCGCGGGTCTGGACCCGGGAGGCGCTGCTGCGGTCGGTGTGGGGCACCGAGTGGGCCTCGGACACCCACCTGGTCGAGGTGCACGTCGGCAACCTGCGCCGCAAGCTCGGCGAGACCCGCGACGGGCCGCGCTACATCCGCACCGTGCGCGGTGTCGGCTACCGCATGGAGCTCGCGGACTAGCCGACCGGCCCAGGCGTCCGGCTCAGGCCGCGAGGTAGGCGCCGAGCGCCTCGTCCGCGCGGTGCGCGGCGTCGGCCAGACCGGTGACCGCGATCCGGGCGTGCGCCAGGTCGGTGCGGCGCAGGTGAGCCTCCAGCGTCCGGCCGAGCAGGCAGAGCTCGCCGGCCCCGACCGTGCAGGCGGAGACCTTCAGGCTACGCACGGCGTCGAGCGCCTCGTCGACATCGCCCTCGCCCAGCGTGGTGGCGATCCGGCGGACGCGCTGCGGGAGCAGGGTGCGGAACTTGTCCACGAAGACGTGGGCGAACATGTCGTCGTCGGTGAGGTCCGCGACGACGCACGGGTCGAACACCGCGGCACCTGCCTGGTGCTTCTCGTTCATGGGCACCCCCTTCCGCAGTCAACTGTGCGGGACGCGGCTCAAGCGCACCGGTGCCAAACCCTCAAGACCTCCGCAAGCCGACGATTTCCGTCCACAAGCGCGCCACCTGCGCCGGGTCGTGCGCGAGGGCGGCGCCCTGCACGGCGACCTCGGTCGTCACGAGGCCCGGGACCGGCGCGTCCCACCACGGAGAGCCGGGGGCCAGCCGCTCGCGCTCCATGAACTCGGCCAGCCGTTCGTTGACCGCGTCCGCCCGGCCGGGAGCGTGGACCTGGAAGGTGTTGGTGTGCGGCGGGTCCGGGTCCACCGTGAAGCCCGCGGCGCTGAGCTCGCGGGCGAGGTCACGCGCCCAGCCGACGTACTCCCCCACCCGTGGGAGGTGCTCGTGCAGGCCGGCGAGGGCGCCCACGGCGTACGGCGTCATCCGGAACAACGTGCCACCCATCCGGCGCCGCCACCGGCGCAGGTCGGCGGCGAGGTCGGCCGGGCCGGCCACCGCGGCCCCGGCGTGGGCGCCGAGCACCTTGTAGAACGAGACGTAGACCGAGTCGGCGAGGTCGGCGACCTCCGGCAGCGAGTGGTCGAGGAAGGGCTGGGACTCCCACAGGCGCGCACCGTCGACGTGCAGCGGCACCCCGAGCTCACGAGCGGTCCGGGAGAGGTCGACCAGCTCGTCCCAGGTCGGCAGCCGGCAGCCGGCGTCGCGCAGCGGCAGCTCGACCAGGGCCGCCCCGAGCCCGGCGGGCAGGGCAAGCAGGTCTGCGGCGGTCGCCGTCCGCCTCCCGGTGGTCAGGTGCTCGAACCGGAACCCGTGCAGCTCGCGCGGGCCGTCCTCCTCGTGGACCAGCAGGTGGGAGCGGTCCGGGAGCGCGACCCGCCGCGACCCCGAGCGCTCGCACCAGGCTCGGAGGGCGGCCTGCTGGCCCATCACGCCGCTGGGGAAGAAGACGGCCGCCGGCTTGCCCAGCAGCTCGGCCACCTCCGCCTCGAGCCGGGCGACGGCGCCGCCGTCGCCGTAGGTGTCCCACGAGTCGATCCCCAGCTCCCCGCAGGCCGCGCCGAGCCGCGCGAAGGCATCCGCCGGGGACTCGCGCTCACCATGGAGCACCGAGCGCGTGCAGGCGGCCGAGGCCGCGCGGAGCCGGGCGGTGAGGTCGTCGTCGGCCACGTCAGTTGAGGATGCGCATCGTCGACGGCACGCCGCCGCCGCGGTGCACGTCCTCGACGAGCTCCTGCAGGGCGGTGAGGGCGACGTTCTGCGACATCGGGCCGTAGGAGACCCGGGCGACGCCCAGCTCCTCCAGCCGCGCTAGCGGCGGGACACCGGGGATGCCGATCAGCGTCAGCTTTTGCGGGCCCCACGCGTCGACGATCTCGCCGACCTGGGTCTCGTCGAGGATCGCGGGCACGAAGACCACCGGGGCGCCGGCGTCGAGGTAGGCGCGGCCGCGCTCGATCGCCTCGGCGACGTTGTCGGCCGGGTCGCGGTCCCGGCGCAGGTGGAAGGCGTCCGTGCGGGCGTTGAGCACGAAGTCGACGCCCTCCTGGTCGGCGACCTGCATGATCTTCTCGACGTTGCGGGCCGCCTCGGCCAGCGGCCGCATCTGGTCCTCGATGTTGGCGCCGACCACGCCGATCCCGATCGCCCGGCGCACCGTCTCGGCCGGGTCGCCATACCCGCCCTCGAGGTCGGCGGTGACGGGCAGGTCGGTCGACGCCACGATCCGTCCGACCGCCTCGAGCATCAGGTCGAGCGGGATGTTCTCGCCGTCCTCGTAGCCGTAGGACGCGGCGATCGAGTGGCTCGCGGTCGCCAGCGCCCGGGTGCCGTCGACGTCGGCGACGACCTTGGCACTGATCACGTCCCACACGTTCACGACGGTCAGCAGCTCGGGGGCGCGGTGCAGGTCCAGGAGGGTGGTCGCCTTGGACGCGGTGGTGGGGGCGGTCTCGGTCATGGGGTCACCCTAGGTCGCCGGGTGGAACCGCGGCAGCACCCCGGACGTCGGACCGGCATGGGAACACGACGAACGACTCTCGGGCTGGTGCTGGCCGCCCTCGTCCTGGCCACCGGGTGCGGGAGCTCGACCGGCTCCGGCGGTGGCACCGACGCTGGCACCGGGTCCGGCGGTGGTGGTGCAGCCGCGTCGTGCGCGGCGCCGTACCTCGACGACCGGCCGCCCGGCGAGCCGTCCCACGGCGGCCGGCCAGTGGTGCGCGTGGGCGAGGACGTCACGGTCTACGGGCACTTCTACACCAGCACCTGCAACGACACAGGTGGGGACACCGGTGGCCACGACCCGCTCGAGCCGCTGCCACCGGTGACGCTGACCGTGCGGATGCCCGACGGCGACGTCGTCGACCTCGGCACCCACACCCCGAGCGGCCCCGACGCGGGCTTCGCCGCCGTCCTGCACGTGCCTCCCACCGCCGCCACCGGCGTCGCGACGGTCCGCGATGACGGCGACCCGCACGCCACCCTCGAGATCGAGGTCCGCGCACACGTGGAACCCGGACCGCGCTAGGCCCAGGGGTCCTCGCGCCGCCACACCGTCGGCATCGCCAGGTCCCGTCCGTCGCCCTCCGCCAGAGCGGTCAGCACCGACATCGTGACGTCGAGGTCGTCCCCGGCGTAGGGCAGGGCGCGCAGCGGCTGGTCGAGCGGTCGGAAGAAGTCGTCCCAGTGCGTGAGCACCACGCGTCGGGCGCCGACGGCGCGCACCGTGTGCGCCCAGTAGTCGTGCAGGTAGCGCTCCGGCTGCACGCCGAGCTGGCCGACGCCGAGGTAGACCACCTCGGCCTGCAGCCCGTCGAGAGCGTGCGGCACGAAGCCGGCGCTGCCCTGGACGAGCGCGGTGCGACCGCCGACGTGGGCGACGTGGATCGACCAGGCCTCGCCGCACCTGTAGGCGTTGGCCCGCACCGGCGGGACGACCGGGGTCGCGACGACGCCCGGGTAGCGGTCGGGCGGGCAGTGCTCGGACACGACGTGGGTCAGCGCGAAGTCCCCGACCCGCAGGGGCTCACCCGGCCTGACGACGTGGATCTGCTCGGCGCCCAGACCGGCGCCGCGACCGACGTTCGCCGTCGACTCACCACCGACCAGCAGCCCGCCGGCCCGCTGCGCCACCGCCGCGGAGTCCAGGGCGTGGTCGTAGTGGGTGTGCACCGGGGCCACCGCTGCGAGCCGGCGGCCACCGGCCCCGAGCCCGACCCGGTCCAGGGCGGCGTCGATGCGCTCCCCGTCCGGTGCGATCCTCGCGAACGCTACGCGCAGCAGCGAGGGGCGCGAGAAGAACCCGTCGAACAGCACCGCCGACTCACCGTCGTCGAACAGCAGCGTCGAGACACCCAGGAAGGTCACGGCCAGGCCCTCCCCCGCCGCCGGCACGGTGAAGCGGTCGGCGTACGCCGCCAGGTCCGGTCGTCCGGTCTTGAGCCTCATGGGGCCATCATGGCGTCGGTTTGCTGCGCCGTGTCCGACGCGGCGGCTGCGGTTTCACCAGGGGATGCAGGTGAACCTGCACTTCCCATGGTGGGCTCGCCGTGGGAGGTGCAGGTTCACCAACAGACCATGATGAAACGGCGGCGGCTCGGGCAGGAGAGCTGCCACGGTCGACAGCCGCGGCGGACCGGCTGCGGTTTCACCAGGGGATGCAGGTGAACCTCCACTTCCCATGGTGGGCTCGCCGTGGGAGGTGCAGGTTCACCAACAGACCATGATGAAACGGCGGCAGCTCGGGCAGGAGAGATCGCCCCGACCGCCCGCTCAGGTCTCCCAGAAGACCCGCTCCACGACGGCCCGGGCGAGCCGGGTGTAGCGGAGCTGGTCGTTGACCATGGCGTCGGAGGAGCCGGGCGGGTAGCCGAGGACGGCGGCCACGGCGGCGCGCTCGCGGATGTCGCGGGGCAGCTCGTCGACGGGCTTGCCGCGCACGAGCGTGACCGCGTTGCGCACCCGGCTCACGCGGCGCCAGGCCTGCTGGAGGATCGCGGCGTCGTCCTCGTCGACCAGACCGGCCTCGCGGGCCGCGGTGAGCGCCTCCAGGGTGCGGGAGGTGCGCAGGCCGGGCAGCGCGCCGGCGTACCGCATCTGCAGCAGCTGGACCGTCCACTCGATGTCGGCGAGGCCGCCGCGCCCGAGCTTGAGGTGCAGGTGCGGGTCCGCGCCGCGCGGCAGCCGCTCCTCGTCGACCCTGGCCTTGATCCGGCGCACCTCGAAGACGTCGTCGTCGGACAGGCCGCCCGCGGGGTAGCGCAGCGGGTCGATCAGCTCGGCGAAGCGCTGCAGCAGTCCCGGGTCACCCACGACCGGGTCGGCGCGCAGCAGCGCCTGCGACTCCCAGACCTTGGACCACTTCGCGTAGTAGGCAGCGTAGGAGTCGAGGGTGCGCACCAAAGCGCCCTGCCGTCCCTCCGGCCGCAGGTCGGCGTCCACCTCGAGAGCCGGGTCCGGGCCGGGCAGGGCGAGCAGCCGGCGCAGCTCGTTGGCGACCGCCTGGGCGTACGACGCCGCCGTCTGCGGGTCGGCGTCGGACACCGGGTCGTGCACGAAGAGCACGTCGGCGTCGCTGCCGTAGGAGAGCTCGAACCCCCCGTAGCGCCCCATCGCCACCACCGCCATCCGGGTCGGGGCGACGTCGAGCCCGCGCTGGGCGCGCACCGCCCGCCCGGCCACGGCGAGGGTCGCCTCGAGGGTGGCGTCGGTCAGCCGGGACAGGCCCGCGCCCACGTCGGCGACGTCGGTGAGACCGAGCAGGTCGCCGGCGGCGATGCGCAGCAGCTCCCGCCGCCGGATCCCCCGCACGGCGAGCACGGCGGGCTCGGGCTCCTCGTGGCGGCCCGCCGTGGCCAGCATCTCCTCGGTGAGCGCCTCGGCCGGCAGCGGCCGCAGGTCACCGCCGAGCATGCGCACGCCCTGCGGCTCGCGCTCGAGCAGGTCGGTCGCGTAGCGGGAGGTCGCGAGCACCCGGGCGAGCCGCTCGGCGACCTGCCCCTCGTCGCGCAGCGTGGAGAGGTACCAGGGGGTCGAGCCGAGCGACTCGCTGATCCGCCGGAAGCCGAACAGCCCGGCGTCGGGGTCGGGCGCGTCCGCGAACCAGCCGAGCAGCACCGGCAGCAGCGTGCGCTGGATCTGGGCGGCCCGGCTGACGCCGGAGGTGAGCGCCTCGAGGTGCCGCAAGGCCCCGGTCGGGTCCAGGTAGCCGAGCGCCGCCAGCCGCTCCTCGGCCGCCTCCGGCGAGAGCCGCACCTCCTCGCCCGGGATCCGGGCGACCGCGGTGAGCAGCGGGCGGTAGAAGAGCTTCTCGTGCAGCCGGCGCACCTCGCGGCGGTGGTGCTGCCAGGTCTTGTCCAGGGTCTCGACCGGCTCCTTGAGGAAGCCCATGCTGCGACCGATCCGCCGCAGCGACGCCTCGTCCTCGGGGACGACGTGGATCCGCCGCAGCCGGTGCAGCTGGAGCCGGTGCTCGAGCGTGCGCAGGAACGCGTACGCCTGGTGGAGCGCCTCGCCGTCCTCCCGCCCGACGTAACCGCCGCGGGTCAGCTCGGCCAGGGCGCTCAGCGTCGCCGACGGACGGATCCGCTCGTCGGCGCGTCCGTGGACCAGCTGCAGCAGCTGGACGGCGAACTCCACGTCGCGCAGGCCACCCTCCCCCAGCTTCAGCTGGCGCTCGGCCTCCTTGGCCGGGATGTGCTCGATCACCCGCCGCCGCATCGCCTGGGTGTCCTCGACGAACCCGTCGCGCTCGGCCGCCGACCAGACCATCGGCCGGGTCAGGTCGACGAACTCCTGGGCCAGCGGCAGGTCGCCGGCGACCGCGCGCGCCTTGAGCAGCGCCTGGAACTCCCAGGTCTTCGCCCAGCGCTCGTAGTAGCCGCGGTGGCTGGCGATCGTGCGCACCAGCGGTCCGGCCTTGCCCTCGGGGCGCAGCGCCGCGTCGACCGGCCAGATCGTGCCCTCCCCGGTGTGGTCGGAGCAGACCCGGATCAGGTGGCTGGCGAGCTGGGTCGCGATGCGTACGGCGGCGTCGTCGTCCGCCCCGTCGGCGGCGGCGTGCACGAAGATGACGTCGACGTCCGAGACGTAGTTGAGCTCGTGACCGCCGCACTTGCCCATGGCCACGACGCCGAGCCGGGCGAGGGCGGCGTCGGCGCCGACCCGCGCCCGCGCGACCGCCAGGGCGGCGTCGAGGGTGCCGGCCGCGAGCTCGGAGAGCTCGGCAGCGACGTCGTCGACCCCGAGGTGGTGCGAGAGGTCCCGAGCGGCAAGGCGCAGCAGGACCCGGCGGTACTCCACCCGCAGCGCGTCCACCGCGACCGCGTCCGGGCGGGTGGCGACCGGCGCCGGGTCGCGCGGGTCGGCGCCGACCGCCAGCAGCAGCCCCTCGCGGACCGACCAGGAAGCGGGCCGGGTGGAGCCGAGCCGCGAGTCGGCCAGCTCGCGCCACTGCTCGGGGTGCCGGACCAGGTGGTCGCCGAGCGCCTCGCTCGCACCGAGCACCGACAGCAGCCGCATGGCGGTGCCCTCGTCGCCGGCGATCGCCTCGAGGAGGTCGTCGGGGTCGTCGACCGCGTCGGTCAGCCTCACCAGCGCGGCGAGCGCCTGGTCGGGGTCGGCCGTGCGCGCGACCAGCGCGAGCAGCCGGTCGCCCGGGTCCCCCAGGCGCCGGAACGCGACCAGCGCGGCCTCGGTGTCCTCGAAGCCCAGGCGCAGGAGGTTGCCCTTGCCGGTCGCGGAGCGGCTCATCGCGGCGGATCCTCCGTGCGCGCCGCGCGGTCCCGGTGCTCGGCGGCCAGCTCGGCCAGCCCGGTGGCCAGCGGACGCCACGCCGCCTCCAGCTCCGCGCTCGCCGCGTCGATGTCGCGCAGCAGCGCGTCGGTGTCGATGCCGCGCGTCTCGTGGGACCCGCGGTCCTCCTCCCCCCACGGCCGCAGCACGTCGGCGTCGACCTCGGGGTGCAGCTGGACCCCCCACACCAGCGGCGCGAACCGGGCCGCCTGCACCTCCCCGCGGCCGGTCTCGGCGAGCAGCACGGCCCCGGCAGGGAGCACGACGACGACGTCGTCGTTCCAGTGCACGCCGCGCCGCGGCCAGGACAGTGGTCCGAGGAGCCGGTCGTCGCGGGCCGCCTCGGTCCAGCCGACGCCGATCAGGCCGAGCTGCTGGCCGTGCGGGTTGCGCGCCACCTCGCCGCCGAGGGCGGTCGCCACGAGCTGGTGGCCCAGGCAGATCCCCAACGTCGGCAGGTCCGTGGCCCGCGCCTCGCGGACCAGCTCCCTGACCGGGCCCAGCCACGGGTGCGTGCCGTCGTCGCCGGCGCCCATGGAGCCGCCCAGCACGACGAGCGCGTCGTACGGCGCGAGCCCCGGCAGCGGGTCGCCGGCGTACGGCCGGGCCACGTCGAGCTCGCAGCCCGCCTCGGCCAACCAGGTGCCCAGGAGCGCCGGCGGGCAGCCCGCCTCGTGCTCGACGACGAGCACGCGAGGAGCGGTCACCGGGGCTCCTGCTCGGGGGCGAAGACGACGACCAGCAGGCCGATGCCCGCGACGGCCGTGAGCAGGCCGACGGCGATGCCGATGAGCGGGATGGAGAGGGACACCAGGAGCGCGCCGGTGAGGACGCACAGCGAGCGGGCGCGCTCCGAGCCGCGGCGTACGGCCCGCAGCGCCAGCCCGCCCGACAGGGCGAACGCGGTCGCGATCACCAGCAAGGTGATGCCGTAGGGGTGGAGCTCGTCGCTGAGGATGAGCACCGCGATCACCACGAGGACGACCGCGAAGAGCAGCGGCAGGTAGAGCACCCGCTGCAGGCTGCGGGCGCGGCGCTCGGTCAGGAACGGCTGGTCGGCATCCGCCATCTCGGCCCCGCCCTCAGATCACCGGGAGCATGCGGTCGCGCTCGAAGACCGAGACCTGCCCGCGATACTCCTCCCACTCGGCCCGCTTGTTGCGCAGGAAGAAGTCGAAGACGTGCTCGCCCAGGGTCTCGGCGAGCAGCTCGGAGTGCTCGGCGACCGCGATCGCCTCGGACAGGCTCTTGGGCAGCGGCTCGATGCCCAGGCTCTGGCGCTCGCGCTCGGTCAGCGCCCACACGTCGTCCTCGGCCTCGCGCGGCAGGTCGTAGCCCTCCTCGATGCCCTTCATGCCGGCGGCCAGGACCACGGCGAAGGCCAGGTAGGGGTTGCAGGCCGCGTCGACGGTGCGCAGCTCGATCCGGGTGGACTGGCCCTTGTTGGGCTTGTACATCGGGACGCGGATCATCGCGGACCGGTTGTTGTGCCCCCAGCAGATGTACGACGGCGCCTCGCCGCCGAACATCAGCCGCTTGTAGCTGTTGACCCACTGGTTGGTGACCACGCTGATCTCGTTGGCGTGCCGCAGCACGCCGGCGATGAACTGCCGGCCCGTCTTCGACAGCTGGTACTCCGCGCCGGCCTCGAAGAACGCGTTGCGGTCGCCCTCGAAGAGCGAGACGTGCGTGTGCATGCCCGAGCCGGGGTGCTCGGTGAACGGCTTCGGCATGAACGTGGCCCAGATCCCCTGGCCGAGCGCCACCTCGCGGATCACTGTGCGGAAGGTCATCACGTTGTCGGCGGTGGTGAGCGCGTCGGCGTACCGCAGGTCGATCTCCTGCTGGCCCGGACCGCCCTCGTGGTGGCTGAACTCGACCGAGATGCCCATCGCCTCGAGCATCGTGATCGCCTCGCGGCGGAAGTCGGCGCCCATCGACTGCGCGGTGTGGTCGAAGTAGCCGCTGCGGTCCACCGGCACCGGCGGTACGCCGGGCTCGGGCTGGTCCTTGAAGAGGTAGAACTCGATCTCGGGGTGCGTGTAGAAGGTGAAGCCCTGGTCGGCGGCCCTCGAGAGCGTCCGCTTGAGGACGTGCCGCGGGTCGGCGTAGGAGGGGGAGCCGTCGGGCATCACGATGTCGCAGAACATCCGGGCCGTCGCCGGGCCCTCGCCGCGCCACGGCAGGATCTGGAAGGTCGACGGGTCGGGCATCGCCAGCATGTCGGCCTCGTAGACCCGCGCGAAGCCCTCGATCGCCGACCCGTCGAAGCCGATGCCCTCCGAGAAGGCGCCCTCGAGCTCGGCGGGAGCGACCGCCACGGACTTCAGCGAGCCGAGCACGTCGCTGAACCAGAGCCGGACGAACCTGACGTCACGCTCCTCGAGCGCCCGGAGGACGAAGTCTTCCTGCTTTCCCATGGCGGCGAGCCTAGCGGCGCCGTACCCGCACCGGATGCCGGGTGAACGCCGGTGGGCGGACGGGCACGGACGGGCCGTGGGCGTGCCGCCCGGTCAGGGCCGAGGTCAGGACTGCGGTCAGGACTGGGGGACGTTCGCCTCGAGCTCGGCGAGCCACGCGGCCGGGGAGGCGTCGGAGGGCATCCGCCAGTCGCCGCGCGGCGACATCGTGCCGCCGTGGCTGACCTTGGGGCCGTTGGGCAGCGCGGAGCGCTTGAACTGGCTGGCGAAGAACCGGCGCACGAAGACCTCCAGCCACCGCCGCACGGTGGCGAGGTCGAACTCGACGCGCCGGTCGTCGGGGAAGTTCGGGGGCCACTCCCCCGCCTCCCGGTCATGCCAGGCGTGCCAGGCCAGGAACGCGACCTTGCTGGGCGGGTAGCCGTAGCGCAGCACGTGGAAGAGCGTGAAATCCTGCAGTGCGTAGGGGCCCACGGACTCCTCGGTGGACTGCGGGAGCTGGTCCTCCCGGGCCGGGATCAGCTCGGGGCTGATCTCCTGCGCGACGACCTCGTCGAGGACCTCGTTGGTCTCGTCGTCGAACTGCCCGGAGGTCGCCACCCAGCGGATCAGGTGCTGGATGAGCGTCTTCGGCACACCCGCGTTGACGTTGTAGTGCGACATCTGGTCGCCCACCCCGTAGGTGCACCAGCCCAGCGCGAGCTCGGACAGGTCCCCGGTGCCGAGCACGATCCCGCCGCGGTGGTTGGCGAGCCGGAAGAGGTAGTCGGTGCGCAGCCCCGCCTGCACGTTCTCGAAGGTGACGTCGTAGACCTCCTCCCCCTTCGCGTAGGGGTGGTCCAGGTCGGTCAGCATCGCCCGTGCGGCGTCGGTGATGTCGATCTCCTGCATGGTGATGCCGAGGGAGTTCGCGAGCCGCCAGGCGTATCCCTTGGTGCGCTCACCGGTCGCGAAGCCGGGCAGGGTGAAGCCCAGGATGTCGCTGCGGTCGCGGCCGAGCCGGTCCATCGCCTTGGCAGCGACGATCACCGCGTGCGTGGAGTCCAGCCCGCCGCTGAGGCCGACGACGACCTGGGGGCCCTGCCCACCCGGGCCGCCGATGGCCGAGAGGCGCTGCTCGAGACCGGAGACCTGGATGTTGTAGGCCTCGTAGCAGTCCTGGGCCAGCCGGGCCTCGTCGTCGGGCACGAACGGGAACCGGTCGACCTTGCGCCGCAGGCCGATGTCGCCGGTGGGCGGCGCGAGCTCGAAGCGGACGGTCCGGTGGCGGCCCCCGGTGGTTGAGGTGCGAGCGAAGCGAGCCTCGAAACCCCGGCGGTTGTCGTCGAAGGTTCCGGTGCGCAGCCGCTCGAGCCGGGTCCGGTCGAGGTCGAGGTCGGCCACCGCCCGGCGCGGTCCGTCGGGGAAGCGCTCGGTCTCGGCGAGCAGCTCGCCGTGCTCGTAGACCATCGTCTGTCCGTCCCAGGACAGGTCGGTGGTCGACTCGCCCTGGCCGGCGGCGGCGTAGACGTACGCCGCCAGGCAGCGGCTCGATGCGCTGCGGGCCAGCAGGTGGCGGTCCTCGGCTCGGCCGACGGTGATCGGGCTGCCGGAGATGTTGAGCAGCACCGTCGCGCCGGCCAGTGCGGCCTCGGCGCTCGGCGGAACCGGGACCCACATGTCCTCGCAGACCTCCACGTGCAGCACGAGGCCCCGCACGTCCTCGGCCTCGAAGAGCAGATCGGGCCCGATCGGCACCTCCTGCCCGGCGAGCACGGTCGTGCCGCGCACGTCGTCGCCGGGGGCGAACCAGCGTCGCTCGTAGAACTCGCGGTAGGTCGGCAGGTAGGACTTCGGCGCGACACCCAGGATCCGCCCGCGGTGGATCACGACCGCGCAGTTCAGGACGCGGTTGCCGTGCACGACCGGGGCGCCGACCACCAGGACAGGCAGCAGGTCCGCCGAGGCGGCGACGACCTCGGCGACCGCGTCGGTCACGGCGTCGAGGAGCGCGTCCTGAAGGAACAGGTCGTCGACGGAGTACCCCGAGAGGCACAGCTCGGGGAAGATCGCGACCGCGACCCCGTCGTCCGAGCACGCCCGGGCCTGCTCGAGGACCGCGCGGGCGTTGGTCGCCGGGTCGGCGACCCGGACCGGCACCGTGCAGGCCGCGACCCGCGCGAACCCGTGGGCGTAGGCGGAGTAGAAGTCCACGCTCCGCATGTTCCCACGCGGCCGGTTCTCACGCCGTCGCGGTGATCACCCACGCCGTGGCGTCGACGCTGAACGGGCCCTCGGGCAGCAGCTCCGCGCAGCGGGCCCGCAGCGCCTCCCGCTGCTCGGGGGGCAGCCCGGCGACGTGGTCGCCGGCGGGGCCGACGCCGAGCGTGTAGGGCTCCCACCACTGGTCGAACCCGGAGTAGGCGACCGACACCGTCAGGGTGCCCTCGACCACGTCGCGGAGCCCGGCCGCGCGCGCGAGCGCCCCGAGGTCACCCTCGCCGGTGCCGGGCAGCGCCGCCTCGTCGGCGACGCCGGGGTCGAGGTCCTTGGCGGCCCGCCAGAACGTCGTCAACGGTCCGGTCGCGGTCGCGTGGTTCCAGACCGTCGCCGCCACCGCACCACCGACCCGGCCCATCTCCTGCAGGCCACGGACCGGCTCGCTCATGAAGTGCACGACGAGGTTGGCCAGCGCGACGTCGAACGCGCCGTCGTCGAAGGGCAACGACTCCGCGGTCCCCTGCCGGACGTCGACACCCGGGCAGCGCTCGCGGGCGGCCGCGACGAACGGCGGCGAGGGGTCGAGTGCCACCACGCCCTCGGTGCCGAGCCGCTCTGCCAGACGCGCCGTCAGCACCCCGGGGCCGCAGCCGACGTCCACGGCACGCATCCCCCGCCGTACGCCGGCGAGCTCGACGAGCTGGTCGGCGAGCGGCTCGGAGTAGCGCCCCATGAAGCGCCCGTAGGAGTCGGCTGCGACGTCGAAGGCCATCGGCCGACGGTAGGCCGATGAGTTCTGCCCCGTCCATGAGTCAATCGGGGCATGCCCGAGATCAGCACCTGCCTGTGGTTCGACGACAACCTCATGGAGGCGGTGGACTTCTACACCACCGTCTTCCCCAACTCCGCGGTCCAGGGGGTCTCCCACTACGAGGACGGGCGCGTGCTCGCCGCCGAGTGGACCCTGGACGGACGGCCCTTCCGCGGCATCAACGGCGGTCCGATCTACGCGGGGTTCACCGAGACGATCTCGCTCAGCGTCAGCTGCGCCGACCAGTCGGAGGTCGACTACTACTGGGACACCCTGGTGGCCGGCGGCGAGCAGAGCCAGTGCGGCTGGCTCAAGGACAAGTTCGGGCTGTCGTGGCAGATCATCCCGACCCGGCTCTACGAGCTGCTGTCCGACCCCGACCCGGCCCGGGCGCAGGCCGCCGGTGCCGCGATGATGCAGATGCAGAAGATCGTCGTGGCCGACATGGAGGCCGCCGCCGACGCCGCATCCTCCTAGCCGGGTGACCAGCGACACAGGAGTCATCCGCGACCTGCGGGACTAGCCTGGCTGACGGTCCGTGGACTCCACCGGGGAGCTGCGAGATGACAGTCAGGGAGATCCCATGAGCGAGGAGACCGCGCCGTACGGCTCGGGGCCGGCAGCGTCCGCACCACCGACCAAGCGGGTGCGCACCCACCACCTCCGCGAGATGAAGCAGCGTGGCGAGAAGATCACCATGCTGACGACGTACGACATGTACTCGGCCGCGATCTTCGACGAGGCCGGTGTCGACATCCTCTTCATCGGCGACTCGGCGGCCAACAACGTCCTCGGCTACGAGACCACCATCCCGGTGACCGTCGACGAGCTGCTGCCGCTCGTGCGGGCCGTGTCGCGGTCCGTGCGCCGCGGGCTGGTGCTCGCCGACCTGCCGTTCGGCAGCTACCAGGCCTCCCCCGAGCAGGCGTTCCACACCGCCGTCCGGTTCATGAAGGAGGGCGGCGCGCACGCGGTGAAGCTCGAGGGCGGCGTCGAGGTCGCGCCCCAGGTCGAGAAGCTCTCGACCAACGGGATCCCGGTCATGGGCCACATCGGCTTCACCCCGCAGTCCGAGCACAGCCTCGGCGGCTACCGGGTGCAGGGCCGCGGCGAGGCCGCCAAGCAGGTCCTGGAGGAGGCGCGCGCGATGGAGGAGGCCGGCGCCTTCGCGATCGTCATGGAGATGGTGCCGGGCGACGTCGCCGCAGAGGTCACCGGCTCGATCTCGATCCCCACGATCGGCATCGGTGCCGGTGCCGGGTGCGACGGGCAGGTGCTGGTGTGGCAGGACGCCTTCGGCCTGCGCAGCGGCAAGATGGCGCGCTTCGTCAAGCAGTACGCCGACCTGCACGGCGTCCTCCTCCAGGCCGCACGCGACTACGCCGCCGACGTCAGGGCCGGGACCTTCCCTTCCGACGAGCACACGTTCTGAGCACCGCCCTGCCTGAGCTCGCGAAGGCAGGGCTCCCGGTGCCAGGTCGAGTAGCGCCCGCGACCGAGGAACGAGGTCGCGACGGCGCGTATCGAGACCTCCGCCGTTCCGGGTCTCGATACGCTCGCTGGCGCTCGCTACTCGACCACCGAACACACCGCGGTGCATGACACCTGTCACGGGCACCTCGTGACGGTCGTGTGAGGGTCGGAGCATGCGGCGACGGCATCGTGGAGCCATGACCTCCCCCAGCGTCTCGGCAGCCCCCGTGGCCGGCACCCACCCGGTCCCCGCGGTCCGCCTCACCGGCGTCACCAAGGACTTCGGCCCGGTGCACGCCGTCCGCGGCATCGACCTCGAGCTCCACCAGGGCGAGATCGTCGCCTTCCTCGGCCCGAACGGCGCCGGCAAGACGACGACCATCGACATGGTGCTCGGGCTCTCCCGTCCGACCACCGGCCACGCCGAGGTGCTCGGCATGAGCCCACGGCACGCCGTCGCCCGCGGCCTCGTCTCCGCCGTGATGCAGACCGGCGGTCTCCTCAAGGACCTCACCGTCCGCGAGACGGTGCAGTACACCGCGAGCCTCTTCGCCGACACCCGCCCCGTCGACGAGGTGCTCGAGAACGCCGGCATCACCGAGATCTCCGACCGCAAGGTCGCCAAGTGCTCCGGCGGCGAGCAGCAGCGACTGCGGTTCGCGATGGCGCTGCTGTCCGACCCCGCGCTCCTCCTGCTCGACGAGCCGACCACCGGCATGGACGTCGAGGGCCGGCGCACGTTCTGGTCCGCGATCCGCGCGGACGCCGAGCGCGGTCGCACGATCATGTTCGCGACGCACTACCTCGAGGAGGCCGACGCGTACGCCGACCGGATCGTGCTGATCAGCCACGGTCGGGTCGTCGCGGACGGGACCGGCCCCCAGATCAAGGCGCTCGCGTCGGGCCGGACGGTCCGTGCCACCCTGCCCGGCGCCGACACCGACGCGCTGCGTGCGATCGGCGGCGTCACCGGGATCGAGGTGCGCGGCGACGCGGTGCTCGTGCACACCAAGGACAGCGACGCGGTCGCCCGGCACCTGCTCACCCGCACCGACGCCCGTGACCTCGAGATCACCTCCCAGGGCCTCGAGGACGCCTTCTTGAGCCTGACCGGAGAGGACGACCCCCGATGACCACCACGACCATCGACCCCACCGCGCGGAAGGTCCCGCCGCTCGGCGGCTTCAACCTGACCCTGCTCGGCATCGAGCTGCGGCGGATGCTGCGCAACCGGCGCACCGTCATCTTCGCCATGGTCTTCCCCGCCGCGCTGTTCCTGAGCTTCGGCTCCACCGCGGACTGGAACCAGAGCGTCGGCAACGGCAACGTGGCGGCGTACGTCATGGTCTCGATGGCGCTGTACGGCGCCGCGCTCACCGCCGCCTCGGCCGGCACCCAGGTCGCGATCGAGCGCGCGATGGGCTGGTCGCGGCAGCTGCGTCTCACGCCGCTCAACCCCGGCGTCTACATCGTCGTCAAGGCGATCCTGGCCCTGGTCCTCGGGGCGCTGGCCATCGCGGTCGTCAACCTGGTCGGCGTGCTGCAGGGCAAGCCCGACATGCCGGTCGACGTCTGGGTCGACTGCGCGCTGCTCACCCTGGCCTGCACGTCGGTCTTCGCCGCGCTCGGGCTCTTCGTCGGCTACCTGCTGCCGGGCGAGAACGCGATGCAGATCCTCGGCCCCGGCCTCGCCCTGCTGTCCTTCCTCGGCAACGTCTTCATCCCCATCGACGAGGGCAGCTGGATCTACACGATCGCGCAGTGGACCCCGATGTACGGCGTCGCGGAGATCAGCCGCTACCCGCTCACCGGCGACCTGACCTGGATCGCGGTGGTCAACGCCGCGCTGTGGCTCGCGGTCTTCGTCGGCGGCGCGGCCTGGTGCATGGCCCGCGACACCGCCCGCGTCTGACCGCGCGACAGTAGCCTTCGCGCCATGACCGAGGAGCCGACCCGGCCGACCCAGCTCGACCGGCTGGGTCCGCTCTTCGCCGGGGTGTGGCTGTTCTTCCTGGTCGACCCGCTGCTCACCGGCTGGGACCACCGGGGCGAGGTGACCGGTGTCGTCGGGATGCTGGCGACGGTCGCGTTCGCCGTGCTCTACATGTCGCTGTGGATCCGGGTCCGCAACGAGCGCCAGCGGCTGGTCGACAACCCGCCGCTGCGGCAGTCGGTGCCCTACCTGCTCGGTCTCGTCGCCATCGGCGCGGTGATGGTCGGCTGCCTCGGCGAGACCGGCCTGGCCAGCGTCGTCTACATCGCCGTCGCCTGCTTCATGGTGCTGCCCCTGCGCACAGCCGCGGCCTGCGTGGCCGTCCTCATCGCGACCTCGCTGACGCTCAGCGCCGTTGCCGGGTGGGGCAGCCAGGCCGGCCTCGTCTTCGGCATCCTGGCCGCCTCGGTGGCGATCTTCGGGATGCGGCTGATCCTGCGCCGCAACCTGCAGCTGCTGGTCGCCGAGCAGGAGAACGCCCGGCTCGCGGTCGAGAACGAGCGCACCCGCTTCGCCCGCGACCTGCACGACATCCTCGGTCACTCACTCACGGTGATCACGGTGAAGGCCGAGCTCGCCCAGCGGCTGGTCGACGTCGACCCCGAGCGGGCCAGGGCCGAGATCGCGGACCTCGAGCGGCTCAGCCGCGACGCGCTCTCCGACGTACGCCGGGCGGTCGAGGGCTACCGCGAGCTGACCCTCCCCGGGGAGCTGGCGCGCGCCCGCGCCGCACTCGCCGCCGCCGAGATCGAGGCACACCTGCCGAACTCAGCCGACGAGGTGCCCACGGAGCTGCGCGAGCTCTTCGCCTGGACCGTGCGCGAGGGGGTGACCAACGTGATCCGGCACTCCGGCGCCCGGACCTGCGAGGTGCGGCTCACCTCGTCGAGCGCCGAGGTCCGCGACGACGGGCGGGGGGCCGCCGCAAGCCCCGGACACGGTTCGGGGCTGGCCGGCCTGCGCGAGCGCGCGGCCGCGGCCGGCGCGGCCGTGGTGACCCGCACGCTCGAGCCCGGCTTCTGCCTGGAGGTGGTGCGGTCGTGACGATCCGGCTGCTGCTCGCCGACGACCAGGCCCTGGTCCGCGGCGCCCTCTCCGCACTGCTGGGACTGGAGCCCGACCTCGAGGTCGTGGCCGAGGTCGGGTCGGGCGACGCGGTCGTCCCGGCCGCCCTCGCCCACCACCCCGACGTGGCGCTGCTCGACGTCGAGATGCCGGGCACCGACGGCATCACCGCGACGGCGGCGCTGCGGGCCGCGTGCCCCGCGACGCGGGTGCTCATCGTGACCACGTTCGGCCGGCCGGGCTACCTGCGCCGGGCGCTCCAGGCCGGTGCCTCCGGGTTCGTCGTCAAGGACACGCCCGCCGCGCAGCTGGCCGACGCCGTACGCCGGGTGCACGCCGGGCTGCGCGTCGTGGACCCCGCGCTGGCGACCGACAGCCTGGTCGCCGGCGAGTCGCCGCTGACCGCGCGCGAGACCGACGTGCTCCGGGCGGCGCGGGACGGCTCGTCGGTGGCCGCGATCGCCGCGAAGCTGTTCCTCTCCGAGGGCACGGTGCGCAACCACCTCTCGGCCGCCATCGGCAAGACCGGCTCCACCAACCGCGCCGAGGCGGTGCTCACGGCAGAGGGGAACGGCTGGCTGTAGGCTCTGCGGCCCGGCGTACCGTGGCGACATGCGCAGGATCGTCCTCCTCACGCTGGTGACGCTCGTCTCCGCGCTGCTCGCGCCGGCCGCGCTCGCGCAGGCTCCGGACCGTCCGGCGGCACCGCAGCACGGGGAGCGCGTCGCCGTCCCGGCCCTGCGGGTGACCCGCCTGGTCACCGGGCTCGACCACCCGTGGGACGTGCGCCCGGTCGGCGACGGCAGGCTGCTGATCACCGAGCGCTCCCGGGCCAGGCTCTCGCTGTGGACCGGCCAGCACCGGCGGACCATCCGCGACTTCCCGTCCGACAAGGTCTGGGTCTCCACCGACAGCCCGGAGACCGGGCTGATGGGCCTGGAGACCGACGCCGGCTTCGCGACGAACCACCGGATCTACACCTGCCAGGGCGGTTTCACCCGCTCGGGCCACCAGGTGCGGATCATGACCTGGACGCTCGACCCGGCGCTCACCCGGATCACCTCGGGCCGGCAGCTGCTCGGCGGCCTGCCGGCGACCAGTGGGCGGCACGGCGGGTGCCGGATCGTGCAGGTCGGCCCGCGGCTCTACGTCGGCACCGGCGACGCCGCGACCGGCACGAACCCGGAGGACCTGACCTCCCTCGGCGGCAAGACGCTCTGCCTGCTGGCCGCCACCGGTGCCCCCTGCCGCTCGAACCCGTTCATCGACGCGACCAACCGCAACCAGCGCTACGTGCAGACCTACGGCCACCGCAACGTCCAGGGCATCGACGTGCGCGGGGACGGGACGCTGTGGTCGGTGGAGCAGGGCACCTACCGCGACGACGAGGTCAACCGGCTCGTCAACGGCGCCGACTACGGTTACAACCCGGTGCCGGGCTACAACGAGTCGGTCCCGATGACCGACATGTCGCTGCCGGGCCGGCAGCGCCGCGCGGTGTGGAGCTCCGGCGACCCGACCCTCGCGACCTCCGGTGGCGGCTTCGTCCGTGGTAGCGGCTGGGGCTGGTACAACGGCACCTTCGCCGTCGCCGCGCTCAAGGCGGAGCGCGCGGTCTTCCTGAAGCTCTCCTCGACCGGCGCCCTGCGCAACGTCCGCACCCCCGCCGAGCTGCGTCGCTTCGGACGGCTGCGCACGGTCGTCGACGGACCGGGCGACGTCGCCTACGTCACCACCGACAACGGCGACGGGCAGGACGTGATCCTGGCGGTGCGTCCGACACCTTGACCACTCGACTTGGTCCGCTTTGGCATGCTGGGTGTCCCGACCAGGAAGAGCCGTGGACAGCCAGACCATCGTCAGCATCCTTCTCGTCGTCGCGTTCGTGCTCGTGGGAGGTGTGTTCGCCGGCACCGAGATCGCCCTGGTCTCGCTCCGCGAGGGGCAGATCAGCGCGCTGGAGTCGCGCGGCGGGCGAGCCGCCCGCGTGGCCGCGGTCGCCCGCGACCCCAACCGGTTCCTCGCCGCCGTGCAGATCGGCGTCACGGTCGCAGGCTTCTTCTCCGCGGCGTACGGCGCCAGCACGCTCGCACCCGACTTCGCACCCGCCCTCGAGGGGCTGGGCCTCGGCGAGGAGGCGGCGGACACCGTCTCGCTGGTGCTGCTGACGCTGGTGATCGCCTACCTCTCGCTGGTGCTCGGCGAGCTGGTGCCCAAGCGACTCGCACTGCAGCGCGCCCAGGGCGTGGCGCTGGCCGTCGGCGGGGCGCTGGACCGGTTCGCGGTGCTGATGCGACCCGTCGTCTGGCTGCTGTCGGCGTCCACCGACGCCGTCGTGCGGCTGCTGGGCGGTGACCCGCGGGCGACCTCGGAGGCGCTCAGCGACGAGGAGCTGCGCCACCTCGTCGGCCAGCACGAGGGTCTCGCCGAGGACGAGCGCCGGATCCTCGTCGACGTCTTCGACGCCGGCGACCGCACGCTGAGCCAGGTCAAGCGGCCGCGCGGCGACGTCGCCTTCCTCGCCGGCGACGTGACGGTCGCGCAGGCCACCGAGACGGCCCGCCGGCTGCCGTACTCGCGCTTCCCGGTGCTCGGCGACGGCCTCGACGACGTCCGCGGCTTCCTCCACGTCCGCGACCTGCTCGGCGCGGACCCCGCCACGCGTGTGCGCAAGCTGACCCGCGACATCGTGCACCTGCCCGCGACCAACCGGGTGCTGCCGTCGCTGACCCGGATGCGGGCCGAGGGCTGCCACATCGCGGTGGTGGTCGACGAGTACGGCGGCACCGACGGCATCGTCACCCTCGAGGACCTCGTCGAGGAGCTGGTCGGCGAGATCCACGACGAGTACGACGTGCCCGTGGCCGAGCCCGCCGACGGCGACCTCGACGCCGGTCTGACGATCGAGGAGTTCGCCGAGCGCAGCGGCCTGGTCCTCGAGCCGGGCCCCTACGAGACCGCAGCCGGCTTCGTCGTGCACCGCCTCGGCCGGCTCGCGCACCTCGGCGACACCGTCCGCGTCGGTGACGACGAGCTCGTCGTCACCGCCGTCGACCGGCACCGGATCACCCTGCTGAGCGTCCGGACCACACCGTCGGACGGCGGTTCCGGCGATTCACCCCCGCCGACGGCCCCTGCCACCTAGCCTGTCCGGACCAGCGACGCCGCATCGGGCGCGCGCCACTGCCCGGGGAGAAGCCACTGCATGCGACGTGACCGCGCCGCCGCCATCGGTGTCTCCGGGGCCCTGCTGGGTGTCGTGCTCGCGCTGCTGGGGACCGTCGGCGTGGCAGCAGGGACGCCGGAGCCGTCACGGCGGGATCCGGTCACCCCGCTTCCCCGCGCCTATCCGGTCGACGTCACGGACGCCGGATCGCCCGGCCAGGGCGGACCCCCCGCAGCGTCCAGGACACCCGCACGTTCGAGGGCGCTCGAGGGCACCGCCACCATCGGCGGGCTCGTCACGGGGCCGAGCCACCAGCCTGTCGCCGAGGTGACGGTGGTGGCCTACCGGCTCGATGTCGACGCGGGCTGGTGGTTCCCGGTCGCAGACGTCCAGACCGGTGCGGACGGGCAGTACCTCCTGGCGGACCTGGCGGCGGGCCGTTACGTCGTCGCCTTCTCGGGTGCTGGGCTCGCTGCGGAGTTCTGGGACGACTCACCCGGCTTCTACGGTGGCAGCAGGATCGACCTGACCGCTGACGCGTCCGTGTCCGGGATCGATGCCGAGCTCGCGACCGCGGGACTGATCACCGGGGTCGTCACCGACACCGACTCGACCCCTGTCTTCGACGCGGGCGCGGACGTCTACGGATGGAACCCCGACGACCAGTCGTGGGAGCTGTTCGGCGAGGTCGGCACCGATGCCGACGGCAGGTACACAGCGGCGCTGCGTCCCGGGACCTATCGCGTCGGATTCGTCCATCCCGACTACTACCCCGAGTTCTGGGACGACGTGGACGACATCGACGACGCGACGGACATCGTCGTCCGGGCGGGAGGAACCACCGCTGGCATCGGCGCCCGGTTGATGTCACCCAGCCATATCTCGGGCATCGTCCGGGGCCCGGACGGCCAGCCCGTGGCGGACGTGCAGGTGCGGCCCTACTACTACGACCCGGTCGATGACGTCTGGTACTGGGAGCTCTGGACCTGGGACGTCACCGACGCCCAGGGTCGATACGACCTAGGTCCTCTCTACCCCGACACCTACCGCCTGGGGTTCGAGGACTACTCCGGCCATGGCTACGTGCCCGAGTTCTGGCGGGACGCGGCGACCGTCGACGAGGCCGACGACGTCGTGCTCGCCGCCGGCAGGTCGGCTACCGGGGTGAACGTCAGGCTGGGACTCGGCAGTCAGATCACGGGCACCGTCACCGACGAGGACGGCGCCGTTCCGACCTCCGTCGAGGTGACGGTCTACCGCTGGCTGGCGACAGCTCGACACTGGGAGTGGTTCGAGGAGGTGTATGCGGACGCCCACGGCTTCTACGCGGCTACGGGACTGCCATCCGGTGTCTACCGGCTCCGTATCGAGGCCCCGGTCGACGGGGCGATCATCCCCGAGCACTGGGACGACGCGGGCTCGCTCGCCAGCGCGGTCGACGTGGTGGTGGGCGAGGCCGCGACGGTCTCCGGACACGACGCCGTGCTGTCGGCGTCCGACGACCCCGAGGTCGTGAACACGGTCCTTCCACGTGTCAGCGGGCCGACACGCGTCGGATCGACGTTGACCGCGACGCCCGGCGCCTGGACCCCGACGGTCGGGATGTCCTACGCCTACCGATGGTTCGTCGACGGGAGGCCGGTCGTCGGCGCCACGACTGCGACGTACGTCCCCCGCCCGGCCGACATCGGCAGGTCGGTCCAGGCCCAGGTGCGCGCGACTGCCACCGGCCACGTGTCACGGACGGCCGCCTCGGCCGCCCGAACCATCGCGGAGGGCACCCTCCGCGTGGTCTCGAAGCCCCGGGTCACCGGGAGGCCGGCGAAGAACGCCGTGCTGAGCGTCTCCCCCGGCACCTGGCAACCGAGGGCGACCTCCAGGGTCCAGTGGTACGCCGGAGGCCGGGCGATCCCGAAGGCCACCGCCGCGAGGCTCAAGCTGAGCGGCGCGACGTTGAGAGCCGTCACCGGCAAGGCGATCTCGGTGCGGGTCACCACCAGCGCCCGTGGCTACGCGACCGTCGTCACGACGCTGAAGGTGCCGGGAAGGCTCTAGGCCCTCCAGCCGAGCCAGGCCCCGCCGGCGACGGCGACCACCAGCCACACCACGACCCCGACGACAGGCACCCCCGGCACCCACCGCGGGTGCAGCGTCCACCAGGCCGTCGCGACGACGAGGAGCACCACCCACACGAGCACCAGCAGCAGCACCGCCCACCAGGGGGCGAAGAGCAGGCTGGCCAGGTCGAGGAACAGCACGCAGGCGAGCCCCGCCATTCCGACGAACGGCCAGGGCGACGCCCTGGTCAGCTCAGGCATCGACGCTCAGCCGTTCTGCTCAGTCGTTCTGCTCAGTCGTTCCACTCAGTCGTTCCAGTTGGGGTCGTCGTCCCACTTCTGGTTGCGCTCCTCGGCCTTCTCCAGGGCGTGCTCGGCCTCCTCCTGCGTCGAGAAGGGCCCGAGACGGTCGATGGGCGGGCACATGTCCTCGCCCTGCTCGACCCGGTGGTGCTTGACGCAGAACCAGAAGTCGCTCATGTCGCCCGAAGGTACACGCGTGGGCGGGTCAGCCGGCCTGCTGCAACCGCTGCTCGACCCGCAGGGCGGCGAGCCCGTGGTCGGGGTCGCCGCTCATCGCCGCGGCCAGCCGCAGGTGCGGCAGCGCCTCGGCGAACCGGCTCTGCCGCTCCAGGCAGCGGCCCAGCGCGTGGTGCGCCCAGTCGTCGGAGGGGTTCTCCTCGACCAGCTCGGCGAGCTCGGTCTCGGCGCGACCGAGCTGGGCGCGCATCAGGAACGCCCACGCCCGCAGCGTGCGCAGCGCGGTGTTGGTCGGCTCCTGCTCCAGCGCCGGCTCGATGACCTCCAGCGCCTCCCGCGGGGCGCGTCGCGCGAGCAGGTCGAAGGCGGTGCGGTACGCCGACTCGGGTGCCGCCTGCGCGGGGAAGACCACCGGCGGCGCCTGGATCTCCGGGTTCTCGTTCACGCCACCCGAACGTCTCCGCGACCCACCAGATTCCCACCGCCCGGTGGTTGAGGTGCGAGGAGCACCACCGACCAGCCGCCCCGGTGGTTGAGGTGCGAGGAGCGCCACCGACCAGCCGCCCCGGTGGTTGAGGTGCCAGGAGCGCCACCGACCAGCCGCCCCGGTGGTTGAGGTGCGAGGAGCGCCAGCGACGAGCCGCCCCGGTGGTTGAGGTGCGAGGAGCGCCAGCGACGAGCCTCGAAACCCCCGCCGCCCACCCACCACGTCGACCACCCCCTATCCTGGTCACGCGGATGGGCTGGCCGGGCGACCGCGTCGTTCCCCTCGGGGAGCGCCGAGGAAGGTCCGGGCTCCACAGGGCGAGGTGGTGGGTAACACCCACCCGGGGCAACCCGCGGGAAAGTGCCACAGAGAACAGACCGCCTCCCCCGTCTCGACGGGGAGGGCAAGGGTGAAACGGCGGTGCAAGAGACCACCAGCGACCGGGGCGACCCGGCCGGCTCGGCAAACCCCACCTGGAGCAAGATCAAGAAGTCCGGTGCTCGCACCGGACGCGCGCACGACCGAGGGCGGCCCGCCCGAGTGCGCGGGTAGATCGCTGGAGGCGGCCGGCAACGGTCGTCGTAGATGGATGGTCGCCACGCTTCGGCGTACAGAACCCGGCCTACAGGCCAGCCCGTCCGCATCACACCCTCTGACCTGCGGAAACGCGTTCAGCGCGCCTCTTCGGTCCGCACAGAGTCCGCAAGGATCAGATTTTCGACATGCAGACACTTCGCGGACAGCATGTTGAGGCGCGTCCGGAGCTCCTCGAACTCCGCCGACGTGGGCATCGGGATGTCCTGCCCTGACTTCGGGTGGACGAGCACCCAATCGGCCAGGTCACCGTCGAAGTACGCGAGCGAGTGAACGATGCGATTTCGGTCGTTGAGCGCCTTCCGGGATTGCGCGTAGAGGTCTCTCACCGGGTGACCGGTCGGGAACTTGCGACGGCCCTTCTTCAGCACCTCGAGCGGGCGTTTCGTCGTCGCGTCAAGCCAGTCGTCACCGACGTCGGCCAGCCTCGCGGCCACTAGTACTCGACCCAGCATGGCCTCCAGCTTCGCGGCCGCTACTGCGACCTTGCCGACACCGTCGTAGTGCGAACTTGGCACCTCTAAACGGTTCATCGAGCCACCGCCTGTGCCTGCGCGCCGAGAACGGAGTCGATCGCTTCACGCGTCCGGTCGTCGGAGTCCGGCCATAGGTGGCTGTAGGTGTCGAGGGTCTCGGCCGCCGATGCGTGCCCGAGTCGCGCCTGCACCGTCTTGACGCTCTCGCCGTAGCGGATCAGCAGCGAAGCGTAGTAGTGCCGCAGCGCGTGCAGGCCCGTCCCGGCCGGCAGGCCCGCCTCACGAGCCACCGGCCGCCAGAGGTGCCCGAATCGCTGCCGCGTAATCGGGGCGCCGTCGTCCACCGTGAACAGCAGCCCGTCGGCCAGCACGTCGTACGCCGCGACGTGAGCCGCGAGCGCGTCGACCACGACCGCGGGCAGCGGCACCACACGGTTGCTCGCGCTCGTCTTGGGAGGCCCGAACACCGGGGAGCCCCGGTCGACGCCGACGAGCTGCCGGTCGATCGTCACCTCACGCCGTAGGAAGTTCACGCGGTCGCGCGTCAGACCGAACGCCTCTCCCTGCCGCAGACCGGTCCCGGCCGCCAGGACCACGAGCGCCCGCAGCGACGGCGGCACCGCGGCCGCGATCGTCTCGACCTGCTCGGTCGTCAGCGGCACCACCCGCTTGCTCTCCCGCTTGGGCAGCTTCACGCCCTCGCACGGGTTGGACGCAACGAGCCGATCCCGCACGGCGGCCTTCATCACGGAGGCAACCAGGCTGTGCACGACAGCGATCGTCGCCGGGGCCAGCGGCCGGCGCTCGGCGTCGCCCTGCGCGAGACGCGTGACCCACGCCTGCACCTCGCTCGGGCGGATCGTCGACAGCGGCCGCTCGCCGAACGTCGGGTAGGCGTGGCGCCGCAGCATCGTCTCCACGTGGCGCACGGTCGACGGCCGATGCACCTGCGCGAGCCGCCATGACTCGGCGGCCTCACGGAACGTGACCCGGCCCGCGTTCGGGTCGACGTACTGGCCCGTGACGACGGCCGTGGTCACCTCGTCGAGCCACCTCCGCGCGTCGACCTTCCGGTCGAAGTGCCGAGCGTGCTCCTTGCCCGCCGCGTCGCGGAAGCGCGCCCGCCACCGGCCGTTGGGTCGCTTTGTCAGGTTGCCCGCCATGTGTCGGTCCTCTCGTGCTGCGGCGCGTCAGCCCGCCGTGTCGTCGGTGCGCGTGGCCGTGGCCGGCCGCGCGTCGGGGTCGGGGGTCAGGGACTCGGCGGCCGTGCGTCGCTTAGCCCCGCCAGGAGCCCCGGACGGGAGGCCCTTGCGGGTTGGCGCCAGGAGGCCAGCCGCTCGAGCTCGCGCGACGCGCTGCGCGGCGGCCGACTTCGAGAGGTGCAGCCGCGTCCGTACCGCCTTCGTTGGCGGCTCCCCCGCGTCGAGAGCGTCGAGATAGATGGCCGCGACGTCCTCGAGCGTGGCCGCCCGGTCCTCGCTCGGCCCCTGCCACCGGGCACGCACGCGAGGGTCAGCAGCACCGAGCGCCCCGGAATCCTCGAGCACGTCGACGTACGCCGCGCGGAGCTCGCTCGCGATCTGTGCCACAGGGACCGAGCGCCAGACGTCGGCGCGCAGCGGGAGCGGCTCCCGCCCGGTGCTGTCCTCGAGGTGCGGCCAGGACTGCGACGGCAGCACCCCGGCGAGGTGCGGCTCGGCGTCGACGAGCTCGCGCGTCTTGGGGTCGCGGTCTGCTCGGCGGACGGAGCGCAGCTCGAGGCCGACGACCTCCATGCGGCCGTCGACCCGCGCGAACGTGGCGCGGATCAGCCAGGGGCCGCGCTCGGGGTCGGGCCACAGGCGCGAGGCGAGGCCGGCCGGCGACTGGTGAGGGACGTCCATGCCCCTGCTCCTCTCTCGAGGGTTCTGCCGCTGTCGGATAACGCGGTAGGTGAACCTCTTGTCGAGAGGTTCTCACAGGTTGCACGCTGGCACAACAGAGCACGCAACGTCACCTAGGAGAGCAGTCCTAATGCACACCACCGACACCCCCGCCCTGGGCGACTTCCTCACCACGGAGGAGCTCGCCGCCTACCTCAAGGTGCCGGTGCCCACCGTGCGCGCATGGCGGCACAACGGGACCGGCCCGAAGGGCATCCGGCTCGGCCGCCACGTCCGCTACCGGCGCACCGACGTAGACCGGTGGATCGAGAACCACGAGCGCGCACAGCGGCCCCGCGCGGTCTGACCTGCAGCGGCTCATGACCACCAGGACGGCCGCACCGCCTCACGCCAGCAGAGACGTAACCGCCGCGTCGACGCAGGGATCAGGCGACCAGTCGGGCCGTCTCGGCACTCCCACCGACGAACGCCAGCGCGGCCCCGGTCAGGGGACCGGAGCCGCGCACCGAAAGGGACGAACCATGCACCCCGAGACTAGCCGCGAGAGCGGACAGCATCGGCGGACCAGGCGGACAACACAGGCCCCCGGCGCCCGGCCGGTCGACCGCTTCGAGTGGGAGCGCAAGCTCCGCGACTCTCCCAGCGTCACCGGCATGACCCTCGCGGTCGCGCTCCTCGTCAGCACCTACGCGAACGGCGACGGCTCGAGCATCCGGCCAGCCGTCTACACGCTCGGCGATCAGCTCGGCCTAGCCGTCAGCGACGACAACCGATGCCGGCCGGTGTCCAAGCACCTCGCCCGCCTCGTCGAGCTCCGGTGGCTCGAGCGCACCGCGCGAGGGTCGGCCGGTAGGCCCGCGACCTATCGACTCACCGTGCCTGACCGTGCTCCCAAAAGCACGGTCGTCACCTCTGACCGTGCTCCCACAAGCACGGTCACGACTCCTGACCGTGCTCACAGGAGCACAGAACCGTGCTCACAGGAGCCCGCTAACCGTGCTCCCACGAGCACGCCACCAAGTCATGACCAGATCAAGACCACTCTCTCTCCGCGCGAGGAGGCGCCCGCCGTGATGATCGACCCCGAGCAGATCAGGGAGGAGAGAGCACAGGAGCTTTCCCACGACCACGACAGCTCGTGCGCCTCCGGCGCCGAGCTCGTCCAGAGCATCGCCGCAGCCGATGGCGCCGACCCCGCCAAGTGGTCACCCGAGCGCCAGGAGCGCATCCGGGACCGCGTTGCGCGACACCCCGCGCTCGGCGGCGCAGCCGTCCCACTCGTCCGCCCCATGCTGCTCGAGCTCGCCAGCCGAGCCGGCAGCATCGACGGGCCGGTCGACGCCTACGTCGGTGGCATCCTCGGCAAGCCGGACGCCTCCGAGCAGGTACGCCGGCTCGCCGAGGCTGGCCAGCGCCGCATCCCCAAGCCTCCCAAGCCCTCAGCCGTCGACCGGCTGAGCAGCCATGAGCGCGAGCAGCTCCTCGAGGACGTCGCCGCCGAGCTCATCGACCGCGGCGACGTCATCCCCGACTGGCAACACGACAGCGACCGCGACCGCTTCCAGAACCGCATCCTCCACGAGGCCAACCGCCGCGCCGAACAGCTCCTCAGCAGCCGGCAGCCCGTCTCCGCATGACCCGACGACCGACGACCGACAGGACCAGCACCATGCACCGACGACCCGCCACCCGCCTCACGATCCGCTACCCCGACGGCACCGCCGTACGCCTGGCGGCCGGAGAGCCCGGCGCGACCCTCGACGACGGCACGACCCTCACCCTCACCGCCGGCGACCTCCGCACCGCCGCCTGCCAACTCGTCGCCCACGGTCTCGCCACCGTGACCGGCCCCGCCGAGCTCGCCGCCACCGTGACCCGCCCCCAGCTCGTCGCCGCACTCGCCGGCCTCGCGCTCGCCACCTCGCCCGCCCACAGGAGCCACGCCGCATGACCCACGCACTCCACGAGCTCGACGACCTCGAGCCCCTCGGCACCGACCTCGAGCTCGAGCTCGACGAGCCTGAACAGCAGGAGCAGCACCTCGACGACCCGCCGCCCCGCACCCGCCGCGACCGCGCACGGCATGACGCCAGAACCAACCGCACCGCCACCAAGGATGCACTCTGCGAGCTCGTCCGCGACGCGCTCGGAGCCAAGATCGGCCACGACGTCGACCGCCTCGCCGTCGCCCTCGACCACCTCGACAACATCGCCGCCAACCTCGCCAACCTCCGAGCCACCCTCGCCGCCGAGCAGACCAACCAACCCCGCCAGGACCACCAGCCATGACCGACCCCCAGCCAACCGACAGGCCCGCGCAGGAACGTTCCGCCCCCGGTCTGGCCCTCGCGCGCGCGAACCGACCAGGCGCCAACAGCCGGCAGCAGCGGTCCCGACGAGAGCAGATGCTCCACGCGGCCGCGTACGCCGCGCAGCAGCTCGAGGCAGCCGCCGACCACGACGCCGACCCCGCAGAGCTCCGCCTCGCAGCCGAGGGACTCCGAGCGGCCGCCATACGCCTCGCCACGCCCAAGCCGCGCCGGCAGCCCTCGCAGCGACTCCCGCGACCCGGCGACGGGATGCGGGCAGCCCGACAGGTCAGCCTCGAAGAGTTGCTCCACGCGGCCGCCGCCGCGCGTGCCATCGCCAGCACCGAGCACCTCACGCAGCCATGACCAGCGACCGGCCGGCGAGCGACAGCGCGACACGGCCGACGTCCCGCCACCCTCGTCGACGCCTTCCTAGCGTCGTGCTCAGCACCACCACCCGACCGACGACCAGGGAGGCCGCCCCCGTGCGGATCACCACGCTCTACCTCGAGGACACCCCGGCGACCGTCTCGCGCCTCTCCGCCCCGGTCCCGGTCCCGGACCCGCAGCCCGGCCAGCCGGCCGCAGCGCTCACAGCAGCCCGCGAGGCCGCCACAGAGGCCGCGTGGGACGACTTCGAGCGCGCCACCTTCCCTGACCTGACCCGATAGGAGCACCAGCCATGACCAGCACCCCGACCAGCGACCACGACGTGAGCGAGCAGCTCGAGGCCCTCGCCGAGCAGCAGACCGCAGCCCGCGAGGCCACCGCCCGCGCCCGTGCCGAGCTCGCCGCCGCCCGAGCAGCTCGAGCCGCCGCCGTCGTCGACGACACCCTCACCGCTCAGCACGTCGAGCGCCTGGACGACGCCCGCGAGGAGCTCGAGCTCTGCCAGGACGTCGAGGCCGAACTCGCCCGCCGCCGTACCGCGCTCGCCGGAGAGGCCCCAGCGCCGGCCGCCACCGGCGTCGGGGACTCCCGCACCGTCCGCGTCCGCGTCGCCGGCGCCACCGGCCGCCACTCGTGCAACCAGCCCACGACCGGCCGCGCACTCATGGGTGGCGAGGAGCTCACCCTCCCCGCAGACGACGCGCTCAGCCTCGCCGGCATGGGACACGTCCGCGTCGTCGGCAAGGTCCCGACGTGGTGGCCGCACAGCGTGCCGATCCCCGACGAGCCCACCCTCGTCGCCATCGCAGGCCATTAGGTCTAGCGCCTCACAGACCCCCGCTCCGGTGCTTTCGTCGGTCACCGGGAGGAGCGGATCAGGGAAGCGCCCCCGGTGCCACTCACGCGGAGCTCAGCACCGGGGGCGCACTCACAGGTCAGGCCTCGCCGTCCGTTTCGGGCGCCATGGCGTTTCCCCTACGGGGCTCCTCGACCCCCCAGCGCTCTACGAGGGCACGGACGGCCCCAAGAAGCATCGCTCTCTCCCACCTCACAACGCCGTCGACGGCCCGCCGGCCCCGAACGCTCGTGAACAGCGCAATGTAGGTCCACGCCTGAGGTCCGACGAGCTGAATCGCGGCCTCCTCGTCGAGCAACTCCCACTCGAACGCATCGCGTCGCAAGCTCTCAACCGCATCGCGCAGGCTTTCCAGGTCCTCAGTCAGCTGGTCGAGGTCGATGCTGTTCCACGAGGTCAACCGACTCGCCGGGTCGATCGGGTTATCGGGAGGTCCGGCCGTGTAGCCCATCGTGCCTTCGGGCCTCTGCCCGCCCGACGCCTCGGCCCAGCGCGCCCCGGCCGAGCTGGTCCTCAGCCACCGGTTGTCATTCAGGAACGACTCGCGCTCCTCGACCTTCCACTCGTGCCAATGCTCGTAGAGGTCACGCAGCGCCCAGACCATCTCCTGTTGGCGAAACTCCGGGAGCGTCGCGCCGCGACGTGCGAGGTAGAAGTGAGCACGCACGGCGCGCCGGGCGGCGACGATGGCGAACTCCATCGCGTCGGCGCGCTCAGTCCCGAGCGCGACAAGCTCGTCGGGTAGCCGACCCTCGTTTCGGTAGCCGAGGTCGACTCGCCGGCTCTGTTCCGCCCGGTGCGCGGCTTGGGCTCGTGACAGCTGTCGCAGCGCGAGCTCGATCTGACCTAGGCACTCCGCGAGCTCGCCGAAGCGGAGCCTCCCGGGCTCATCTTCGTAGACCTTCGCCGGCAGAAATGGGCGCCTGTTCACGTCTCTCCCACCTTGCCTGGCCAGGGTGCGTCCTCGTCCCACTCGTCGACGCGATCCGCGGCCGTCGGCAGCCCGACCTCGATCCGCCCGGCGACGTAGCCGCGCACCCACCACCGGGCAGCCCACGGCCTCGAGCTCGGCCGGTACGGGCAGACCGTCACCGGGTCACCGGCCCGGCCCGCCTCGCGGCCATCGACGACGCACCGCAACGCCAGCCCTCGCGGCCCGTAGCGCCCGACCGGCAGGGCCGGCCGTCGCTCGACGGGAGGCGCCAGCCTCACTCCCTGTCCGCTCCCCACGCTCACGACGTTAGGCCCGGCACCTCTCACAGCAGAGGCGACACGCTCGCCCGCCGCCGGCTCGGTCCGCGCCGAGTCCGCAACGGGTCCGCAAGACGCCGCGAAACTACGAAACACAGCGAGCAACCCGGATCAGCGTTTCCGCAGGTCAGGCCACAACAGCCAACAATGACGAGAAACAGCGATCCACGGGGGGCCAGAACCCGGCCTACAGGCCAGCCCCTCCGCACCCCAGGCATCCGCCGTGCCACCTCGAGCGGTTGCAGTTCGGTCACGGCAGCCGCTCGAGCGGCTCGGGCGTCGTAGCCTTCCGGGATGCCTGGCAGCAGCAGGTATCGCCCCCTGGTCGCCACGGTCCTCTGCGTGCTGGCCTGGCTGGGCCTGCTCACCGGATGTGGCGGCGGCAGCTCATCGGCGAGGCAGGAGCAGCGCCCGGCCTCGTCCGCCGCGAGCGAGCCGAGCACGCCGGCCCTGACGAACGGCAAGGGTGACGAGCAGGTCGTGGCGGGGACCTACCTCGCACCGGCGGGCTTCGAGCCCGGGCTGCTGCTCGATGTCCCGGCCGGATGGACCAGCGTGCACCGGTATCCCGACGCCTTCGACCTCGGTCAGCCGGATCCCGACCGCGACGCGCCCCTGCTCGCCGTGGTCTTCATGCGGCCGTCAGAGGGGAGCGCCGACGCCGCGCTTGCCGCCGTACGCCGTCGCGCCACCGGGCAGGTCACGTCGGTGCGCGGCGACCTCGCCGGCTCCGCGGCGCGAGGGCTCGACGTGGTCGGTGGCCGGGGCCCACTGGTCGCCAGTGCCGACGGTGGCATCAGCCTCGACGCAGCCCCCGGGCAGCGCGCCCGCGTGCTCGCGACCGACGTCGCGGGCGAGCCGCTCGTCGTGGTGGTGCTCGTGCCGGACGGTCGTCGGTGGGACGACCTGTGGCCCCGCGCGGAGGCCCTGCTGAGCGGCGTCACACCGTCCTGACGAGGTGCCCGGCCGAACGTCCCAGCGATCCCAGGACCGACGCCGCTGCCGGATCTCGCGGGTGCGGACGAGACTGGGTGGCAGGGTGTTGGAGGGAGAGTCCGATGCACACGTCCACGTGGCAGATGCACATCGACGTCTTCGAGGAGGACGGGCACACCCGGGCCGAGGCGGTGCTGCGCACCGACCGCGGCACCGAGCTGCGCCAGGTCGGGATCGCACGCCGCCGTCCGGGCGACCGGGACGTCCCCGAGATCGGTGACGAGCTGGCGGTCTGCCGGGCCCTGTCCGGTCTCGTCCACGAGCTGATCGACGCGAGCGTCGCCGACATCGAGGCGAACGACCCCGGGGTGCAGAGGGCCACCGTCGAGGTCGATTGAAGGGCCTCCCGTGTCCGACCAGCGCTACATCCTCGCGTTCGACCACGTGGGCCGGGACGACGTCGCGCTCGTCGGGGGCAAGAACGCCTCGCTGGGCGAGATGTACCAGCGCCTGGCCAGCAGCGGGGTCCGGGTGCCGACGGGCTTCGCCGTGACGGCGCGGGGCTACCGGCGCGTCCTCGACGCGGCCGGGATCCGGCCGGCCCTGACCGAGCTGTTCGCGGACCTCGACCCCGACGACCTGGGCGAGCTCGCCGCCCGGTCCGCACGCGCCCGGGCGCTCATCCACGACGCCGGGCTGCCCGACGACCTCGCGGCCGAGATCGTCGCGGCGTACCGCGTCCTGCGCGAGAGGTACGGCGAGGACCTGCGGCTCGCGGTGCGCAGCAGCGCGACCGCTGAGGACCTGCCGGAGGCCAGCTTCGCCGGCCAGCACGAGAGCTACCTCAACGTCGTCGGCGAGGCCGGGCTGCTCGACGCCGTCCGGCGGTGCTTCGCCAGCGCGTTCACCGACCGCGGGGTGCACTACCGGGCCCGTCAGGGCTTCGACCAGCTCGAGGTGGCACTGTCGGTCGGCGTGATGAGGCTGGTGCGGTCCGACCTCGCGTGCTCGGGCGTGGTGTTCACCCTCGACCCCGAGTCCGGCTACCGGGACGCCGTCCTCGTGTCAGGCTCCTACGGGCTGGGTGAGTACGTCGTCCAGGGCACCGTGGAGCCCGACGAGTTCTACGTCCACAAGCCGACCTACCGGACCGGCTCCCGGGCGGTGCTGCGGCGGCGGCTGGGCGGCAAGACGGTCCGGCTGGTCACTGACAGCGCGACCGGGACCCGCCGCGACCTCACCCCCGCAGCGGACCGGCGCCGCTTCTGCCTCGACGACGACGAGGTGCTGGAGCTGGCGGGCACGGCCATCACCATCGAGGACCACTTCGGCCGGCCGATGGACATCGAATGGGCCAAGGACGGGATCGACGGCCTGGTCTACATCGTCCAGGCCCGTCCCGAGACGGCGGCCTCCCGCGGAGCGGCGACCACGCTGAGCCGCTTCGTGCTCGACGAGCACGGCGACCTGGTCGTCGACGGCCACGCCGTCGGCAGCCGGATCGCGGTCGGCCGGGCCCGGGTGCTGGCCGACGCCGACCACCTCGCCGACTTCCGGCCCGGCGAGGTCCTCGTCGCCGCGGCGACCACCCCGGACTGGGAGCCGGTCATGAAGACCGCGGCCGCGGTGGTCACCGACCGTGGTGGCCGGACCTGTCACGCTGCGATCGTGGCGCGCGAGCTGGGCGTGCCGGCGGTGGTCGGCACGGTGGCCGGGACCGCGGCGATCACGGACGGCGACGTCGTCACCGTGTCGTGCGCCGAGGGTGAGACCGGGCACGTCTACCGGGGCTCCGCCACCTTCCACGTCGACCAGGCCGACCTCGGCGAGCTCCCGCGGCCGCGGACACACATCATGGTCAACCTGGGCAACCCGGCCGTGGCGTTCCGCACCTCGCTGCTGCCCACCGACGGCGTCGGGTTGGCCCGGATGGAGTTCGTCATCAGCGAGTCCGTCAGGGCCCACCCCCTCGCGCTGCTGCACCCCGAGCGAGTCACCGACGACGCCGACCGTGCGCGCCTTGCCGAGCTGCTCGAGGGCTACCCGGACGGTGCGTCGTACTTCGTCGAGCGGCTGTCCGAGGGCATCGGCATGATCGCCGCCGCGTTCTACCCCAAGCCGGTCGTGGTGCGCATGTCCGACTTCAAGACCAACGAGTACGCCGACCTGCTCGGCGGCTCGGCCTTCGAGGGCCAGGAGGACAACCCGATGCTGGGCTTCCGGGGCGCCTCCAGGTACGCGCACCCGGCGTACGAGGAGGGCTTCGCCCTCGAGTGCCGCGCGATGTGCCGGGTCCGGGAGGAGATGGGCCTGGTCAACGTGATCTTGATGCTGCCCTTCGTCCGCCGTCTCGAGGAGGCCGACACGGTGCTGGCGCGGATGGCCGAGCTGGGCCTCGAGCGCGGCCGGGACGGCCTGCAGGTCTACGCGATGTGCGAGATCCCCAACAACGTGATCCTCGTCGACGAGTTCGCCACCCGGTTCGACGGGCTCTCGATCGGGTCCAACGACCTCACCCAGCTGACGCTGGGCGTCGACCGGGACAACGCGGTCGTGGCGTTCGACTACGACGAGCGCGACCCGGGCGTGCTCCGGATGATCCAGCTGGCCATCGAGGGCTGCCACCGGCACGGCATCCACGTCGGCATCTGCGGCCAGGCACCGTCGGACTACCCCGACATGGCGGCGTTCCTCGTCAGGAACGGGATCGACTCCATCAGCCTGAACCCTGACAGCGTCCTGCGCACGACCCTGAGCGTGCTCGAGCTGGAGGAGCAGCTCGCCTGACGTGCGGCCCGACCGCTTGGCGGGTCGGTCGACCAGGTCGGGTCGCGCCCGCTGACGGGCGGCGCCGACGGCCGATGGGTCACCGAGAGATGCGCACCGTGGACGTGGAGTGTGCGGTCAGGCGTGCCATCTGCTCCCGTACCTGAGTCACCCTGACGGTGAAGGTCCGGGAGGCAGCACCGGGCCCGAGTCGCTTGGTAGGCACTCGGACGAAGGCGACGCGGTGGCCCTTGGCCACCGTGACCTGATGACCGCGAGCGACGAAGTCACGGCCGCCGCGCGCGGAGCCGTCCCGGACGACGTAGCGCAGCACCGTCGGATGATGGGCAGTCCGGTCGAGGCGGACCCGCACCTTCGCCGTACGACCTGCCGTGACGGCGGTGTCGGGGTCGACGATGACGTCGGGCCAGAAGTAGGGGTCGTCCTCGAAGAGCGTGAACTCCTGCCGCGCGCCGTCGAGGTGGACGAACCCCTCGCTGTACTGCGGGTAGGTCCAGCTCTCGAAGCCGAAAGTGTCGTGGACGTACTCGAACCGCTTCCAGTCGTCCCCCAAGTAGACGATGGGGTATGTGCCGCGGGTGGTGCCGGCCGGGATCTCGATGGGGAAGGAGTCCACGTTCGCCGGCCACGAGGGATCGGTCTGGTCGTACCCGTCATGTGCGTCGCTGCCGTCGTAGGCGACCGTCTTGGGCGAGATCCAGACGTCGATGGGCATCGGAGCGTCGAGGTGGAAGCCACGGTCGATCACGTAGGTCTCGCAGCAGACGCCGTCGCCGTGCTGCACGATCGGTTCGTCGTGGTCCAGGACCAGGGTGGAGACCACCTGGAACTCTGCGGACCACTCGCTGCTGATCTCGTCGCCGTCGTCGAAGACGGCGGTGACCCGGGCGATCTGCGAGTACCAGCGCGGCAGCCCCTTGATCACCACCGAGGTGACGTCTGCACCGACGGTCGTCAACGCGCTCTGCTCGTCCGCGTGCATGTCGCGGACCTCGACCCGGTAGCCCGTCAGCCCGTCGGTCGTCCCGGGCGTCCACGACACCGTCGCGGTCAGGTCGGGTGACGTCACGATCACCCCGGACGGGGCGAATCGGTCGTCGACAGCCGCGTAGGCGGCGGCCGGGCCCAGGATGCCGATCACCAGCAGAGCACCCACCAGGATCCGTCCGAGTCGCGTCACGTGCGCAGACTCTCACGCCCGGAGGCCCGGTCGCGCCGTGATGGCTCGATCCGGTGTCGGCGGGCGCGGCTAGCTTGGCCGCATGACCATCCCCGACGTCGTCTCCCGCTACTACGCAGCCGCCGCTGCCGACGACCTGGACGGCGTGCTCGGGTGCTTCACCGCGGACGCCCGCGTGCACGACGAGGACCACGACCACCACGGCATCGACGAGATCAGGGCGTGGCGCGAGGGCGTCGCGTCGCGGTTCACCTACACGACCGAGATCGTCGGCGCCGAGCAGCTGGGCGACGGCGCGTACGTCGTGTCCACCCACCTGGAGGGGGACTTCCCGGGCGGTGTCGTCGATCTCCACCAGCGGTTCACCGTGACTGCCGACGGGCTCATCTCCGAGCTCGTGATCTGAGCACCACCGCCGCCGTTCACCCTTCCGGACGGATTCCGCTCGTTTCCCGGCGTGGCTGGCCCGCGCGGGACAGGATCGTGGCATGCGACGACTCTCGGTCCTCCTGTCCCTGCCCATCGCCGGCCTCGTGCTCTCCTCCTCGGTCGCCGGCACGGCGCACGCCGCCCCGCAGGGCCCGCGCGAGCACCCCTGGTCGGCGTACTTCCCGGCCGAGGGCGTCACGTGTGCTGTTCAGGTCTCCCGGGACGGGGTGGTCGAAGGCACGGGTCACACGACCGTGGTCGAGAAGAGCGCGCGGAAGGTGGTCGTGCAGTACCGGGGCAGCGGGCGCATCGCCTACCAGCTGCAGTCCGGTGGTCGGATGCGGACCGCGGAGTCCGGATCGAGCGGCGGCTCTCGATCCGGCTACCGGACGCATGCCTCCGTGCTGACCACGCTGCCCTCCCCGTCGGCGCTGGCGCACCACGACCGGGGCCAGCAGAAGGTCACCATGAACATGACCGTGCCGAAGCGCGTCGCGCACCTGCTCCTCGTGCGCGGCAACGCCCTCCGCATCGTCGGTGACTATCCGGCCGTCGGTCTCGGCGTCCGTGAGACGACGCTCGCCGACAGCGAGGGTACGCCGGTGAACGCCGTCGGCTACCGGATCGCGCTGCGGTCGCTCAAGGTCACCAACATCAAGCCGAGGTACCGCCAGCAGCTCGTGCGCGAGCTGCGTCCGACGTTCGCAGACTTCGGCTACACCGACTGGACGGCGCGAACCCTTGGTGACGTGCTGCTCCAGCAGCGCGACTCGGGCAGCTTCTGGACGGCCAGGATGATCGGCTGCGGCGACGACGTCCGGACGGCGCGACCCGGCGCGGGTGCCGCCACCCGTCACTTCTCAGGTCGCCTGGACGCCGTGCCGCCCGCCGTCGTGCGCGCGCTCGGCCGCGGGCTCCGCTCCTAGGGTCCGCGCCGGCCGCCGCCCGGGACTTGTCGGCCAAAACCATCGCTTGTCGGCCGAAGCTTTCGCCGACAAGCGATGGTTTACCCGGTCGACCGGGTAAACCGGCGGCTGGCATCCGGGCACACCGGGACCGCGCGATTCCCATGCCGAGGGAGTGATCGGAGCGCCCTCGAACCGCGCGGCTGGTGGGACAGCCCGTCGCGGACGGGGTGCTGCGACGGACTGTCTGCCCCAACGGTGCGTGACCGAGCGTCCCGCAGCGAGGGGCGAAGTGCACGGGCGGAGGTGCCGCAGGTCCCGAGCCGGTCTGGTCCGGACGGCCCAGCCCGAAGGGGTGAGCGTCGCACCCCAGGGCCGAACTGGTTGATTCGGTGGTGAACGCCGGGACTTTCGACCGTATTCGTTGCCGAATCAACCAATTACCGTCGCTGTTCGTGGAACACGATCTCTGCACGTCGCCGGAGATCGACCACCCCGAGCTGCGTCTGCGGGCCGTGGAGGTCGCCGTGGCCGCCCTCGAGGAGGGCAAGTCGTGGCTCGAGGCGGCGGCCGCGGTCAAGCTGTGCGCCGAGGACTGAGCGCCCCACTACAGTCGGGCGCCATGCGAGCGGTCACGGTCCACCAGGGCGTCCTCGAGGTCGCCGACCTGCCCCTGCCCGAGCCGGGCCGCGGCCAGGTGCGGCTCAAGGTCACCCGCGCCGGCATCTGCGGCTCGGACCTGCACGCCCGGCTGCACGCCGACGCGGCGGCGGACATCGCCGCCGAGGTCGGGTACGACGACTTCATGCGTCGCGACCAGCGCGTCGTCCTCGGCCACGAGTTCACCGGCACCGTCGACGCGTACGGCCCGGGCTGCCACCGCCGCTGGGAGGTCGGGCAGCCGCTGGTCGCGCTGCCGCTCATCCGCAGCGACGGCGACGTGCACATGACCGGCCTGTCCCGGCACGCGCCGGGCGGGTACGCCGAGTACGTCCTGGTCGCCGAGGACACCGCCATGCCGGTGCCGGACGGTCTCGACCCCGACCTCGCCGCGCTCACCGAGCCGCTCGCGGTCGCCCGCCACGCCGTCAACCGGGGCGAGGTGGCCAAGCGGGACGTGGCCGTGGTCGTGGGCTGCGGCCCGATCGGGCTCGCGGTCGTCCTGATGCTCAAGGCCGCAGGTGTGCGCCGCGTCATCGCCAGCGACTACTCCGCCCGCCGGCGCGACCTCGCCCGCGCCTGCGGCGCCGACGTCGTCGTCGACCCCGCGACCACCTCGCCATGGGACGCGCTGGCCGCCGAGAAGGGCGTGGTCACCTCCGTCACGAAGCTGTACGGCGACGGGCTCGACGCCCTGCACGCGCTGCGCCGGGTCCCGCGGCTGCCGTGGTGGTCGGTCGTCAAGGGCGCCCAGCGCCTCGGGGTGGGGCCGCGCAGCCCGGTGGTGTTCGAGTGCGTGGGCGTGCCCGGGGTCATCGACGACATCGTCACGCACGCCCCGTTCCTGGCCCGGGTGGTCGTGGTCGGCGTCTGCATGGAGCCGGACTCCTTCCGGCCGACGATGGCGGTCAACAAGGAGCTCGACCTGCGGTTCTCGTTCTGCTACGACCCGGCCGAGTTCCGCGAGACCCTCCACCTGGTCGCCGACGGCACCGTCGACCCGCGGCCGCTGGTGACCGACGTGGTCGGGCTCGACGGCGTCGCGGCGGCGTTCGACACACTCGCCGCCGCCGACCAGCACGCCAAGATCCTCATCGACCCGCAGATCCAGGAGGGCCCATGAGCCCCCGCGCCGGCCTCGCTGCGACCCTCGGCGTGCTCACCCTGCTCGGGGCGCTGCTGGCCCCGGCCCCGGCCGCGGACGCCGGCTCGGGTGTGCACGTGCGGTCGACGGTCGTGCCCAAGGCCGGCCGGTACGTCGGCCATGCGCCTGGCGGCGTCACGACCGGCCTCCGACTCACCGAGGACCACCGCATCATCCACATCGACGTCGGCCGGCCCTTCACCATCCGCCACACGGTCCTGCACGGCCGCTCGTTCCACGCAGTCAACGGCGACCAGCAGATCTCGGGCGGCTGGGACAACAACACGAGCGTCACCGTCGCGGTCGCCTTCGGTCACCGCCACGGTTCCTTCACCGTCCACTGGGTCCACGACTGAGCCGTCGGCCGGACCGCCGCGGGGCACCGGTGCCACCCCAGGCCGCCGATGGCACCTCCGGGTCATGGCACCGCACCACCCGCGACCCTAGATTCTCGAGATGAGCACCCGCACCCGCACCGCCGCGGTCCTGACCGCGCTCCTGCTCGCCCTGGGCCTCTCGCTCGCGCCGCTCTCGACGGCCGGGGCCCAGCGCGCCGACCGCGCGCACGCCCGCACGTCGGTCCTCCCGAAGGTCGGCCACTACGAGGGCCGCGACAGCCACCACCGGCACATCCGGTTCTACTTCGGCAGCCACGGCCAGATCATCAACTTCCGCGTCGAGCACACCCACTTCCCACCGGCCACGGTCCACGGCTCGCAGTGGCACCACACCTGCCACAACAACCACTGCACCCGCGGCCACTGGCGCACCGACACCGAGGTGCACGGGCACTGGAACATCTCCACCCACGGCGGCGACGTGGCGTTCAACGCCCGCTGGATCAGCCACTGACCCGACGGGTCAGACGAGCTCGAGCTCGACCTTGCGGGTCGCCACGTCGGCGACCGTGAGGCGGACCCGCACGTCCGTGCCGAGCGGCAGCGGCCCGGCCGAGACGAGCCGGGCCTCGACGGCGGGCTCCTGCAGCACGACGACGCCCCGCCGCGGGTCCTGGTCGTCGACGTCGACCACGACACCGGCGAACTCCTCGCCCACCCGGGGAGCCAGGATGCCCGCCTCGACCAGGTCGAGCACGGCCCGCTCGTAGGCGTGCGCCTTCGAGGCCGAGGCGCGCAGGGTCTTCGGCAGTCCTGGGAGCGCCGCGTGCACCCAGGCCGGCACGGGGGTGCCGGCGCAGAGCGCGAGACAGACCTCCCCGGCGTACCGGTCGCCGAGGCGCCGCAGCGGCGCGGTGACGTGGGCGTACTCCGAGGCCAGCGCCGCGTGCTGCGGCTCGCCGGGCGTCTCGCCGTCGAAGGCGACGTAGCCGCTGCCGCGCAGCAGCCGCGCGCACGCGTCCACCATCGCGGCCTCGGCCGGCTTCGCCGGATCCAGCGTGCGCACGAAGTCGGCGTAGACCTGCTCGGCCGGCCACTCGATGCCCAGCGCCCGCGCGGTGCGGTGCAGCCGCCGGACGTCACGCGGGTCCGGCGGCGGGAGGGTGCGCAGCAGACCGACCCGGCCGTAGATCATCAGGTCGGCGGCCGCGAACCCGGTCAGCAGCGAGATCTGCGCGTTCCAGCGCTCGACGGGCAGCTGCTCGCGGAACTCCAGGCGCCACCGGTCACCCTCGACCTCGACCTCCTGCTCGGGCAGCGGCAGCGACACTCCCCCGCGCACGGCCTCGCGGTGCAGGCGCAGCTCGCCCACCTCGCGGAGCAGCCGGAGCGTCTCGGACGCCGACCCGTCGTCGATCGCCCGTTGGGCATCGACGTAGGACAGCGCCGCGCGCGAGCGCACCCGCGCCCGCTCCACGCGTACGTCGGCGCGCGACCCGTCCGCGCCGAGGTGGATCGTCCACAGCAGCGCGGGGCGCTCCTGGTCCGGCAGCAGCGACGCGCCGTCCTCGCTGAGCACCGTCGGGTGCAGCGGCACCTGGGAGTCCGCGCCGTAGAGCGTCTCACCGCGCCGGTTGGCCTCGACGTCGACCGGGTCCCCCGGCGTCACGAACGCGGCGACGTCCGCGATCGCGTAGTGCACCCGGAAGCCGTCACCGTCGCGCTCGAGGTGCAGCGCCTGGTCCAGGTCGCGGGAGCCCTCGGGGTCGATGGTGACCAGCTCGAGGTCGGTGCGGTCGAGGTCCGGGAGCCGCGGCGACCGTGCCGCAGCGGCGGCTGCCGCCTCCACCTCGGGCGGGAAGGCGGGGTCGACGTCGAGCTCCTCCTGGATCCGCGCGACACCGTCGCGGACCACCTCGGCGGCGACGCCGTCGTGGAGGGAGCGGACCCGGACGACGCGGCTGCTCGGCATACCGGCACGATAGGCCACCGTGCTGATGCTCCTGCCGCCCAGCGAGGGCAAGGCCGCCGCGCGTCGCGGTCGCCCGCTCGACCTCGCGAGCCTCGCGTTCCCCGAGCTGACGGAGCCGCGGGAGCGGGTGATCGACGCGCTCACCGACCTGTGCGAGGGCGACCCCGAGGTGGCGGCACGCACCCTCGGCATCGGCCCCACCCAGCTCGACCTGGTCGCGCTGGACCGTGGGCTGCGGACCGCGCCGGCCCAACGCGCGGACCGCGTCTACACCGGGGTCCTGTACGACGCCCTCGACGTCGCGACCGTGAGTCCCGCTGCCAAGCGGCGGGCCGCCACCCGGGTGGCGGTCACCTCGAGCGTGTTCGGGCTGGTACGCCCCGGCGACCGGATCCCGGCGTACCGGCTCTCCGGCGACACCACGCTGCCCGGGCTCGGTCCGGTCGCGGCCACCTGGCGCGCGCACCTCGGTCCGGTGCTCACCGACGCGGTGGGCAGCGGGCTGCTCGTGGACCTGCGCAGCGGCACCTATGTGGCCTTCTGGCGCCCGGCCGGCGTGCGGTGCGCGACCGTGCGGGTGCTGCACGAGCACCAGGGCGCCCGCAAGGTGGTCAGCCACTTCAACAAGGCCACCAAGGGGCGGATCGTGCGCGCCCTGCTCGAGTCGGGCGCCGACCCCCGCACCCCCGCCCGCCTCGCCGACGCCCTGCGCGACCTGGGCTGGGTCGTCGAGCTCGACGGCGACCGGCTGGACGTGGTGGTCAGCGAGCTGTGAGGGGCTCGGGCGGGCTGGATGAATCCCCGGCTGACCGGGGATTCATCCGGGGTTGTCAGGCTCTTCTGTTGCGCCGGCGGTGGCGCTCGGTGGTCGCCGCCGTCGTCGCCGCGGTCGTCGTGGTGGCGCTGCTCGTGGGCGTCGCCCTGCTGGGCTGGTCGTGGCGGCACCCGACCGCGTTCGACGACTCGGGGGCCGGCTTCGAGGTCGGTGACGGTGGGGGCCGGGTCGGACGGACGACGTACATCGGGATGACGTTCCCGGGTGCCGGCGAGGGGACCGTCCACCTCGACGCGGCGACACCGGTCGTCGTCTCCGGCGGCGCCTCGGCGACGACGGGCGTGCTCGTGTGCACGATGAGTGGGGGTTCCGCGGTGGGCCTGGCCCACGGGCGGGAGGTCGAGCAGTACTGCTCCCCGCTCGAGGCGGCCGCCGGCGCCGACCTGTCCCTCGGACCCGAGCCCCGGCAGCAGCTGATGCTCGCGGTGACCCCGACCCGGCCCGGCGAACGCATCAAGGTCGACGGGGTGGACGTCACCTACACCGACGGCTGGCGGCACGGCACGCAGCGGGTCCCGGGCACGTTCACGGTGTGGGTCAGCGACCACGACTGAGCAGATCCGAGCGGCCGGCGGGCGTCAGAGGTCGAGCAGCCCCACGTCGAACCGGGCGCGGACGGCGGCGGAGGCCTCGGCGGCGAGCACGATCATCGCCGCGTCCGCGACCCGGCCCGAGGAGATCTCCACCGCGCCGCTGTCGCTCGACTCGCGGTGCGCCATCACCCAGTCGAACAGCAGCCAATCGACGGCGCCCGACGCGGCCATCGGCTCGACGTCCGGCCCGGTGACGGCGGCGGTGACGCGGCCGAGCGCGTCGCGGTGCTCGTCGAGGGACGCCTCCCGGTTCACCCCCGAGCTGTCGTGCAGCAGCATCGCGAGCGTGGCGGGCAGCCGCTGCCCGGACTGGGTCGTCACCACCCACCGGGCGCCCCGCCACGGCTGGTCGCCCAGCACCCACTCGAGGCGCGCGTGCCCGCCGACGACGCCGGGCTCGGGGAGGTCGAGGGTCCCGTCGAACGGCGCTGGCGCCATCATGCCCAGCGCGTCGCGCAGGCGGATGCTCATCAGGGCGGCGGTGCCCAGGATCTGGCCCGCTCGCACGTCCTCGGGCAGGCCGCACGCCCGCTGCGCGACGGCGTACTCGTGGCAGAGCCGGTCGACCGCGCGGTACGCCGCCGCCAGCTCGTCGTGCTCCCCGCGCGCCGGTCCGCGGCCACCGCCCAGCACCTCGCCGTAGCGGCCGGCGACATCGATGAGGACGTCGTCGAGCGCCTCGAGGTGCGTGGGCAGCCACCGGTCCGGCTCGGCCCCCGGCAGCGCGAGCACGTCGACCAGGCGCAGCGGCTCGCCGTCGGGCGAGCACCAGCGGAAGCCGACCCGGTCGTCGGCGGCGTCGATGCGCGGCAGCATCAGCGCGCGACCGCCAGCGGCGCCGTGAGCCAGGCGTGTCCGGGTGAGCCCGTCGCCCGTGCGCGCGCTCACCCGGATCACCTCGGCGTGCGGGTTGACCTGGCGCAGGTTGGCCTCGAAGAGCCCGAGGTCGAAGTCGAGGTACGGCAGCAGGTCGGTCTTGTTGACGACGACGGCGTCGACGGAGCGGAACATCACCGGGTACTTCAGCGGCTTCTCCTCCCCCTCGGTCACGGCGTAGACCATCGCCGACCCGTGCGCGCCGACGTCGAACTCCGCGGGGCAGACCAGGTTGCCGACGTTCTCGATCAGCAGCAGGTCCAGCGCGGTCAGGTCGAGCCGGGTGAGCGCCCGCGCGACCATCGGCGCGTCGAGGTGGCACTCGCCGCCGAACCCGTCGCCGGTGTTGAGCAGCGCGACCTGGGCGCCCAGGCCGGAGAGCCGGTCCGCGTCGATCGAGGTCTCGATGTCGCCCTCGACCACCCCGGCGCGCACGCCGCGGTCGCGCAGGTGGGCGAGCGTGCTGGCCAGCAGTGTCGTCTTGCCCGCCCCGGGCCCGGACATCAGGTTCACGCAGCGCACGCCGGCGGAGTCGAACGCGGTGCGGTTGGCGAGCGCCGCCGCGTCGTTCTCGTCGAAGATCCGGGTCAGCACCTCCACCCGCTCGACGCCGGTGGCGTAGCCGGAGTGGTCGCCGTGGTCGCCGTGCTCGTGCGGGTGGTCGTGCGGATGCTCGTGGTCGTGCTCGTGCTCGGTGCCGTCGTCGTGGCGGTGGAACCTACCCATGGGTGCCCTCCCTGGACGTGGTGTCGGCAGCGTAGGCGCCGAGGTCGATCGAGGTGACCAGGAACTCCTCGCCCGTGACGACCTCGATGTCGCCCGAGCCGCACGCGGAGCAGGTCAGGACCAGCACGTGCGCGACGGTGGTGTCCGCCCCGCACGCGTGGCAGGCCAGCCGGACCGGCACGTGGTCGATGTCGAGCACCGACCCGGCCAGGGGGCCGCCGTCGGTGACGACGCCCCAGCAGTGCTCGAGGGTCTCCGGCACGACCTGGCGCAGCTGGCCGATGCGCAGGTGCACGGTGACGACCGGCCGGTCCTGGCGGGCCCGGTCGACGATCCCGTGGATGCTGCGGCACAGCGAGAGCTCGTGCATCAGTCGCTCCTCATCGCCCGGTCACCGGCGCAGTGTCTCGGACGGGGACTCGCCGAAGCGGCGGCGGTAGAGCACCGAGAAGCTGCCCAGGTGGGTGAACCCCCACCTCTCGGCCGCCGCGGTCACGGTCATGCCCTCCCCCGGCGCGGCCTCCATCAGCGTGTGCCGCACCCGGTCGAGCCGGCGGTCGCGGATGAACGCGATCGGCGTGGTCTCGAGGTCCTCGCGGAAGCCGGCCTGGATCGACCGGGTGCTCATCCCGGCCGCCGCCGCGAGGTCGGCCATCGTGATCGGCTCGGCCAGGTGCTGCTCGATGTAGTCCATCGACCGTCGCACGGCGGGCCGGCCGGTGCTCCGCGGTCCGGCGTGGAGGCGCTCGGAGTACGTCGAGGGCTGGACGTGCAGCAGGGTGGAGATGATCAGCTCCTCGAGCGAGTCCGCACCGACGCCCTGGTGGATGAGGGACTCCGGCGAGACGATCTCGCTGGAGAGGATCTGCAGCGCCCCGTGCCACCGCACGGCGCCGTCGGCGGTCAGGTCCCCCAGCGGCTCGAACTGCACCGGCTTGTCCAGGCTGCGCCCGAGCATCCGGGTGAGCTGGCGTTCCAGCGCCGCGCGCTCGATCCGCACGATCAGCTGGGGGCTGTCCCGTTCGAGGTCCAGCACGTAGGAGGTCCCCGGGGAGACGACCAGCGCGTGGAACGGCGAGAGGTCCGTGCGGTCGCCACCCACGGTGACGACCCCGCGGCCCGCGGTGGTCATGTGCACCGAGAAGCAGTCGGCTGACCGCGGCACCCGCACGGTGCTGGGGCAGACCAGGTCGAGGTAGGCCAGCGTCACGTCGACCAGGCGCACGGCGTTCATGGTGGCCAGGAACTCGTCGACGCCGTCGGGGTGGGGCTCGATGAGCAGGTCGCCGAGCAGCTGCGAGGCGACCTCGGTGGCCTCGGCGACGTCGGCGGTGCAGGCCACCGGGTGGTCCTGCAGGGCGTTCGGGACGCCTCGTGACCGGATCCGCCGGCGGACCGGGAGGCGGGTGCGGTCGACGTTGATGAAGCCGAGCCGGGACAGCCGGGACGACATGCGGACCCCCTCCTGGCCAGCTCCGAACGGCTCCACTATCCGGCCGTTGCGCGTACGGCGCAACGAACTTGCGCGATCGCGATATCAGGTTCGCGAAGCCGATAGATCCGCCCGGGCCGCCGTCCTAGCGTGCCTGGCAGTCTCGGTCACGGTCAGGAGAAGCGATGACGCTCACCCAGCCCCCCGGTCCCGACGTCGCGGCACCCCCGTCCCTGCCACCCGAGCTGCAGCGGGCGCTCGCCGACCCCCAGGTCGTGGACTCCCTGACGTCCCTGCTCGGGCACGCCGACCTGCTCGCCGTCCTCGTCGAGGGGCTCGACGGGATGCTGCAGCGCAGCGAGGTCCTCGGCGACAACCTGATGGGCAGCATCAGCGACCTGCAGACCACGATCAACGACAACGAGACGCTCGAGAGCACCGGCGCCGACATCGGGAGCCTGCTGGAGTCGGCGCTGCTGCTCGTGTCGGTGATCCCCACCGCCGCGCCGGGCATGGCGCGGGCCGCGAAGTCGGGCGTGGTCGAGAAGCTCTTCGACTCCGACCTGGTCAGCCCGCAGGCCGTCGACCAGATCTCGCTGTTCGCGCGCGGCCTCGTCCGCGGGTCCGAGATCTACGAGACCGACCCTGTCAAGGTCCCAAGTGCCTTTTCTGCGCTGCGACTCCTCAAGGACCCTGACATCAACCGCGCGCTGACCTTCGTCGCCACCATCGCCAAGGAGATCGGCCGCGAGCTGGCCGCTCCGCGCCCCGGCCCGAAGCACGCCCAGCAGTAGACAGGAAAGAGCAGCCATGTCCTCAGTCCTCTGGTTCCAGGCCGGAGCGTGCTCCGGGAACACCATGTCGTTCCTCAACGCCGAGGAGCCGAACGTCGTCGACCTGATCGTCGACTTCGGCCTCGAGGTGCTCTGGCACCCCTCGCTCGGCATGGAGCTCGGCGAGCAGGCGAAGAAGATCTTCACCGACTGCGCGTCCGGCGACCGGCCGCTGGACATCTTCGTGCTCGAGGGGACCGTGATCCGCGGGCCGGACGGCAGCGGCACGATGGACATGTTCGCGGAGCGGCCGATGCTGGAGTGGGTGACCGAGCTCGCGAACGCCGCCAGCATCGTGGTCGCGATCGGCGACTGCGCGTGCTGGGGCGGCATCCCCGCGATGGAGCCCAACCCCAGCGACTCGACCGGCCTGCAGTTCCACAAGCGTGAGCGCGGCGGCTTCCTCGGTCCGGACTGGCGCAGCAAGTCCGGGCTCCCGGTCATCAACATCCCCGGCTGCCCGGCCCACCCCGACTGGATCACCCAGATCCTGGTGGCGCTGGCGACCGGGCGCGCGGGCGACATCGCGCTGGACGACCTGCACCGCCCGCAGACCTTCTTCAAGACCTTCACCCAGACCGGTTGCACCCGGGTGCAGTTCTTCGAGTACAAGCAGTCGACGACCAGCTTCGGCGAGGGCACCCGCACCGGCTGCCTGTTCTACGAGTACGGCTGCCGCGGCCCGATGACGCACTCGCCGTGCAACCGGATCCTCTGGAACCGGCAGAGCAGCAAGACCCGCGCCGGCATGCCGTGCACCGGCTGCACCGAACCCGAGTTCCCGTTCTTCGACCTTGCGCCCGGGACCGTCTTCAAGACCCAGAAGGTCTCGGGGACGATCCCCAAGGAGGTACCCGAGGGCGTCGACCACATCACGTACATGGCCCACGCGGCCGCCGCCAGGATCGCTGCCCCGCAGTGGTCGAAGGAGGACATGTTCGTCGTCTGACGAGCATGTCGGGAAAGGGAACCAGCGACCATGACCACCACTGCGAACCCCGGCGGCGCGACCGAGTCCGTCGACCTGTTCGTCTCGCCGCTCGGCCGCGTCGAGGGTGACCTCGACGTCCGCGTCACGATCGAGGACGGCGTCGTCACCTCCGCCTGGACCGAGGCCGCGATGTTCCGCGGCTTCGAGATCATCCTGCGCGGCAAGGACCCGCAGGCCGGCCTGATCATGACGCCGCGCATCTGCGGCATCTGCGGTGGCAGCCACCTCTACAAGGCCTGCTACGCCCTCGACACCGCCTGGCAGACGCACGTCCCGCAGAACGCCACGCTCATCCGCAACATCGCCCAGGCCTGCGAGACGATCCAGTCGATCCCGCGCTACTTCTACGCCCTCTTCGCGATCGACCTGGTCAACAAGAACTACGCCGACAACCCGCTCTACGACGAGGCCGTGCGCCGCTTCGCGCCGTACGTCGGCACGTCGTACCAGAAGGGCGTGGTGCTCTCCAACAAGCCGGTCGAGGTCTACGCGATCTTCGGCGGCCAGTGGCCGCACAGCTCGTTCATGGTGCCCGGCGGCGTGATGAGCTCCCCGGGCCTGGCCGACGTCACCCGGGCGACCGCGATCCTGAACCACTGGAAGGACAACTGGCTGGAGAAGGAGTGGCTGGGCTGCTCCATCGACCGCTGGCTGGAGATCAAGACCTGGGAGGACATGCAGGCCTGGGTCGAGGAGAACGAGTCGCAGCACGACTCCGACTGCGGGTTCTTCATCCGCTACGCGCTCTCGATCGGCCTGGACAAGTACGGCGCGGGCGTCGGCAACTTCATCGCCCCGGGCACCTACCTCGAGCCGTCGCTCTACGAGAACCCCACCGTCGAGGGCCGTCAGGACGCGCTCATCGGCCGCGGCGGCGTCTACGCGAACGGCCAGTTCCTCGACTACGACCAGCTGCGGGTCTCCGAGGACGTCACCCACTCCTTCTACAAGGGCGACCGTCCGCTGCACCCCTGGGAGGGCGAGACCGACCCGCTGGACCCCCGGACCGCACGCGCGCAGGACAAGTACTCGTGGGCCAAGTCGCCGCGGTACGACGTGCCCGGCGTCGGCCGGATGCCGCTGGAGGCCGGACCGCTCGCCCGCCGGATGGCGGCCGGTGCGCCGGACCCGGCCGCGCACCAGGACAGCGACCCGCTGTTCGTGGACATGATGGCCAAGCTCGGCCCCAGCGTCTTCGTGCGGCAGATGGCCCGTATGCACGAGGGCCCGAAGTACTTCAAGTGGGTCATGGACTGGCTGACCCAGATCGACCTGCACGGGTCCTTCTACACCAAGCCCACCGAGCTCGAGTCGGGCAAGGGCTGGGGTGCGACCGAGGCCGCCCGCGGCGCGCTCCAGGACTGGATCGTCCTGGACAACGGCAAGATCGAGAACTACCAGGTCATCACGCCCACGGCGTGGAACATCGGCCCCCGCGACTCCGAGGGCACCCTCGGCCCGATCGAGGCCGCCCTGGTCGGCACGCCGATCAAGGACATGGAGGACCCGGTCGAGCTCGGCCACGTCGCCCGGTCCTTCGACTCCTGCCTGGTCTGCACGGTCCACGCGTACGACGGCCGGACCGGCCGCGAGCTGAACCAGTTCGTGGTCAACGGGATGGTCTGACGTGCCGCCCGCCCCGTACGAGCTCCTCGACGACGGGTTCGCCCCACCGTCGTGCGAGGTGCTCGTCATCGGGTGCGGCAACATCCTGCGCGGGGACGACGCGGTCGGACCCGTCCTCGTCCGCCACCTCCACGAGCGCGGCGTCCCCGACGGCGCCCGGCTCGTGGACGGCGGGACCGCCGGCATGGACGTCGCGTTCGCGATGCGGGGTGCCGGGCGGGTGGTCATCGTGGACGCGGCCCGCACCGGGAACGAGCCGGGCACGACCTACCGGCTGCCGGCCGAGGCGCTCGCCCAGCTGCCCCCGGTCGACGGGGTCCACACGCACAACTTCCGGTGGGACCACGCGCTCGCGCTCGGCGACTGGCTCCTCGGACCGGACCGCCCGACCGACGTGACCGTCCTGCTCGTCGAGGCAGGCGGCTTCGAGCCCGGTGCACCGCTCACCCCGCCGGTCGAGGCGGCGATGCTCGCGCTGGCCGACCTGGTGGAGACCGAGTTCTGGCCCGTCCGCGAGGAGCCGTGGCGGGTCGACATCACCGCGATGGGCTACCTCCACCTCCCCGCGGCGCTCGCCGCCCAGCACTTCCCGGCCGACGTCTGCGTGGGCCGGGTCTCGAACCTCGACTCCGCCTGGGCGCTCGACCTCCTCCCTCTGCAGTCGCCGGCCAACGGCGGACTGGTCCTCAAGCAGCACGACCCGGCCGGCAACCGGTCGCTGCTGGTCAGCGAGATCCTCGGCTTCGCCTCCGTCGACGGCCGCTTCGAGGCGCACTGGCTCGAGGCCGAGGGCCTGCTGCGCATCCACCTCGAGGAGACGGCCGATGACAGACCTCGACGTGACCACCCAGGTGGTGGCGGAGCAGGGACGGTGGACGGTCTACCTGGTGGTGACCTCGCCGGAGGGCGTGGAGCGACGGCGCCTGGACAGCTGGCCGACCGAGGCGAAGGCCCGCTTGGCGGCCGACGTCGTACGCCGGAGCGCGGCGCGCCGGCGCCCGCCACGGGAGGACCCTGGTGACCGCCCTGACTGACCCACCCTCCCCCGCGCCGGCCGCAGTGGCCGGACCCCAGCCGCTCGGCGCCTTCGGCATGCCGGCCGGCCTGCTGCTCCTCCCCGGCACCGACCCGGCCACCGAGTCCGCCCGCGCCAGCCTGGTCGCCGGCCGGCTGCCGGACCCCTGGCCCGAGCGGCTCTCGGACCTGCGCGTCGTGCACGAGGACCCGGACGACGTCAGCGGGCTGTTCCCCGGCGACGACCCCGTCGACCGCTACAACCGCTGGGTGCTCGACCCGGCGACGGCCGACGCCGCGACAGTGCGCGCGGACCTGCCCGCGGCGTACGCACCCCTGGTCGACGTGGTCGCCTACTCGGTGGGCCTCACCGACGCCGGCGCGCTGCCCACGACCGTCGACGACCAGGTCGCCCCCGAGGTCGCCGCGCTGCTCCTCGCCGCCGGCGCGTCGGCTCGCCTCGAGGCCGGCGACGCCGTCACCGCCTCGGCCCTCCTCGCGGACGCGATCGACGTCGCCGAGACCGGCGCTCCCGCCCTCGCCGCGGTCCTGCGCGGCAACCACGGAGCCCTGCTCCACGAGCACGGTCTCGACCCGGCCCGGGCCGGCGCCGAGCTCGCCCGGGCCACCGCCGACCTGGCGGGCACCGACCTGCGGACCACCCGGGCCGAGCTGCTGCACCTGCGCGGCGTGCGCGAGCATGAGCGGGCCGCGGAGGCGGGTGAGCCGCTCCAGGGCGCGATGGCGCTCTACTACGACGCGCTCCAGCTGGTGACCGAGCGCAGCGCGCCGTACCTGTGGGCGAGCGTCCAGCTCGACCTCGCCGCCGCCCAGCTCGCGTCCCCGATGACCGGGGCCTCCGACCAGCTGCGGCTCGGCGTCGCCGCCCAGGCGCTGCGGGCCTGCCGCCGCGTCTTCGACCCGGAGACCACGCCCGGGCCGTGGTCGACCGCGACGCTGAACCTGGCCAACGCGCTGGTCTACCTCCCGTCCACGCACCAGGGCGACAACCTCGTCGAGGCGGTCGAGCTCTACGAGGAGGTGCTCGCCTCCGGGGTGCGTGATGACGACCCGCTCGGCCGGGCCCGGCTGCTGGCCAACCAGGGCAACACGCTGGCCCACCTGGGCATGTTCGACCAGGCCCGGGCGCGGCTGGTGGAGGCGCGCTTCCTCTTCGAGGAGCACCTCGACCACGACGGGGCGATGGCCGTGCGGTCGGTGCTCGACGAGATCGCGCGGACGCAGGTGGGCGACCCCGACGACGAGCTGCTCGACCTGGCCCGCCAGGCCGAGCAGATGGGCCGGGTGCCGGTCGACGACGGCGCCTTCACCTCCGGGATGGGGGTCCGGGTCGAGCCCGGCACCGGCACCGGCACCGGTGCCGCCCCGCCCGCGGAGGCACAGCGCCGCGCCAAGGTCACCCGGCTGTCCCCGGACGAGCCGCGATGACCACCCTGAGGACGACCCCCGCCGAGTCGTCGCTGGAGGACCTGGCCGCGGCGCTCGACGCGGCCGGGGAGGCCGAGGACCCCCGGGTCGCGGCCCTCGACGAGCTGCACCGCCGGGCGCTGACGATCGTCGTGCGGCGGCTCAGGGACGACCCGCGGGGCAAGGAGCTGCTCTTCGAGCTGGTCGACGAGCCCGAGGTCCACATGGTGCTCGCCATGCACGGCATCGTCCGGCCCGACCCGACCACGCTGACGCGGCGGGTGCTCGACGGCGTGCGGCCGGGGCTGCAGTCGCACGGGGGCGACGTCGAGCTGGACCGGATCGAGAACGGCATCGCGTTCGTCCGGCTGCAGGGTGCCTGCAACGGCTGCTCGATGGCGGCGGTCACCATGCGCGAGGGTGTCGAGAGGGCGCTGCTCGGTGGGGTGCCGGGCCTGCGCGGTGTCGAGGTCGTGCCGAACGATCCGGGCCCGACGCTGATCACCCTCCCCTTGATGACACGGGGCGAGATCGGACCCGGGCCCGGCTGGGTGCGCGTGCTGTCGGTCGACGCCGTGCCGGCGGGCGAGCTGCGGGCGGTGACCGTGCCGGCCCCCGACGGTCGCCCGGTCGAGGCGGTCGTGGTCAACGCGGCGGACCGGCTCACGGCGTACGTGAACCGCTGCGCCCACCAGGCGCTCCGCCTCGACGACGCCCTGGTCGACGCGAGCCAGGGCACGCTGACCTGCCCGTGGCACGGCTTCTGCTACGACACGACGAACGGCGAGTGCCTCACGCTGGCCGGCGCGCAGCTCGAGCAGCTGCCCCTCACGGTCTCCGGCGGTCACGTGTGGCTGCGCCCCGAACCCGGCACCGCCTGATGCGGGTCCAGGTCCTCGCTGCCGGCACCGCGCCCGCCCCGGTCTCCCCGGGACTCGGCGCGGGCCCGGTGCTCGACCCGCCCCCGCCGACGTACGACGGGTGGCGCCCGCGCGCCGTGCTGGGCGCCGACTCGCCGGGCGGGCTCCTGCTGCCCCCGGCTCAGCCCACCGCGGCCTGGATGTACGCCCCGCGGGCGGCCTGGGTCGACGACGACCTGGTCGTCGTCGCGGACACCGGCAACCACCGGGTCCTGGTCTGGCACGGCGTGCCGACCACCGACGGCGTGCCGGCCGACGTCGTGCTCGGCCAGGCCGACGAGCACAGCGAGGGACCCGCCGCCGGCGGCGCCGGTCCCGAGAACGGGATGCACCTCCCCACCGGTGTCCTGGTCGCCGACGGCCGCCTCGTCGTCGCCGACGCGTGGCACCACCGGGTGCTGGTCTGGGACACCCTCCCGGCCCGGACCAGCACCCCGCCCGACCACGTGCTCGGCCAGCCGGACGCCGCGTCGGTCGAGCCGAACGCCGGGGGCGACGCCGGCGCCGACACGTTCTACTGGCCGTTCGGCATCGCCCTGGTCGACGGCCGCTTCCACGTGGCCGACACCGGCAACCGGCGGGTGCTCGTCTGGCGCGACGGCATCCCCGAGCCCGGCCGGCCCGCGGACGTCGTCCTGGGACAGCCGAGCCCGGCCGCCCGCGAGGAGAACCGCGGCGGCCCGGTGGCGGCCGACTCCTTCCGGTGGCCGCACGCGGTCGCCGGCACCGGCGCCGGCGGCATCTGGGTCGCCGACGCCGGCAACCACCGGCTGCTGCGGTGGGACCGGCACCCCGACGCCGACCGGCCCTCGGACGGCGTCCTCGGGCAGCCCGACTTCGCCACCGGCTCGGAGTTCCCCTACGTGCCGCAGGTGGGCCGGCTCCGGTTCCCGTACGCGGTCACGACCTGCGACGGGGCCGTCGCCATCGCCGACACCGCCAACAACCGGGTGCTGGTGCAGCGCGACGGCCTGGAGTCCCTGGACCCGGTCGCGGCGCTGGGCCAGCCGACGCTGGCCGACAACGGCGAGAACCGCTGGACCGGCGTCGCGGCCGACAGCCTGTGCTGGCCCTACGGCCTGCACTGGCACCGGTCCGCCCACGGCACCGACCTGATGGCCGTCGCCGACTCCGGCAACAACCGGGTCGTGCTCTGGGAGCGGTCGTGAGCACCTCGACCCGGCGACGCCTCCGGCACCGGCTGGTGGTCCGCGGCGTCGTCCAGGGCGTCGGCTTCCGGCCGCACGTCGCCGTCCTCGCGACCCGGCTGGGCCTGGACGGCAGCTGCCACAACGACTCCAGCTCGGTCACGATCGAGGTCGAGGGCGCCGCGACGGTGCTGGCCGACTTCGAGCGGCTGCTCGTCGAGCAGGCCCCGCCGCTGGCCCGGATCGACGGCGTCGAGCGCTTCGCGATGCCGCCCACCGGCGACCCCGGCTTCGCGATCCTCCAGAGCGCCGTCGTCGCGGGCAGCCGCACCATGGTGCCGCCGGACACGGCGACCTGCGACGCGTGCCTGAGCGAGCTCCTCGACCCGGCCGACCGGCGCTTCCGGCACCCCTTCATCACCTGCACCCACTGCGGTCCTCGCCTGACGATCACCGTCGACCTGCCCTACGACCGACCGTCGACGACGATGGCGGGCTTCCCGCTCTGCCCCGCCTGCGCGGCGGAGTACGCCGACCCGCTCGACCGCCGCTACCACGCCCAGCCGATCGCGTGCCACGACTGCGGGCCGCGGCTGCGGCTCGCGGCACCGGACGGCGCCACGACCACCGAGGGCACCGAGCCGGTCCTGGCGGCGGCACGGGCGGCCCTGGCCGCGGGACGGGTGGTCGCGGTCAAGGGCATCGGGGGCTACCACCTGGTCTGCGACGCGACCGACCCCGACGCCGTACGCCGGCTGCGGGAGCGCAAGCGGCGACCGCACCAGCCGTTCGCGGTGATGGTGCGCGACGTCGAGGCGGCGCGGACCGTCGTGGAGGTCCCGGACGGCGCGGACGCCGTCCTCACCGGTCCGGACCGCCCGATCGTGCTGCTCCCCCGCCGGGCCGGCCGCCCGCTGGTCGTCGACGAGGTCGCGCCGGGCATCCACGAGCTCGGCGTCCTGCTGCCCTATACGCCGCTGCACCACCTGCTGCTCGCCGCGGGACCCGAGCAGCCGGCCGCGCTGGTGGTCACCTCCGGCAACGTCTCCGGCGACCCGCTGTGCCACCGCGACGACGACGCCTTCGCCCGGCTGGGCGCCATCGCCGACCTCTTCCTCACCCACGACCGCGAGATCGTGGTGCCCTGCGACGACTCGGTCGTGGCCTGGTCCGCCGACGGTCCGGTGCCCGTGCGGCGGTCCCGGGGCCACGCCCCCTCGTCCATCCGGATCGGTGGCGCCTCGGCCATGACCGTCCTCGCCGCGGGTGCGGAGCTGAAGAACACCTTCACGCTGGCGCGCGACGGCCTGGCCTACCCCTCGGCACACCTCGGCGACCTCGGCAGCCTGGAGACCCAGCGGGCCTTCGAGGCGGCGACCGACCAGGCGCTCCGCTTCCACCGCAGCGCCCCCGACCTGGTCGTCGCCGACCGGCACCCCGGCTACGCGTCCCGCGCCTGGGCCGCCCGATTCGCCGACGACCTCGGGGTCCCGCTGCACGAGGTGCAGCACCACCACGCCCACCTGGCCGCGCTGGCCGCCGAGCACGGGCGGCTCGACGAGCCGCTGCTGGGGCTGGTGCTCGACGGCACCGGCTACGGGTGCGACGCGACCGTCTGGGGCGGCGAGCTGCTGCGGCTCGGGGACGGCGGCACCACGGCCGCGCGGCTCGGGCACCTCGGCACCGTCCCGCTGCCCGGCGGTGACCGCGGCGTGCGGAACCCGGTCCGCGTCGCGGCCGCGTTCCTGCTGCACCACGGCCTCGACCCGGCCGGCACCCCGGTCGCCGACGAGCTGACCGACGCGGAGCTCGCGGTCCTCTCCTCGCCCGGGCTCCCGTGGACCGTCACCTCCAGCGCCGGACGGCTCTTCGACGTGGTCAGCTCGCTGCTCGGCGTGCGCCACCGGATCAGCTACGAGGCGCAGGCGGCGATCGAGCTCGAGGCGCTGGCGACCACGACGGCGACGGCGGAGGTGCTGGTGGACGGGCTGGTCACCGACGGCGTGCTGGAGCCCGCGCCACTGGTCGACGCGCTCGCCGACGGGGTGCGCCGGGGACGCGACCGCGCCGTGCTGGCCCGGTCGTTCCACCGCACCCTCGCGGCCGGGCTCGCCGACCTCGTCGAGGTCGCCGACCCCGGTGGCCGCTCCCCCGTCGGACTGACCGGCGGAGTCTTCGTGAATCGCCTGCTGCTCGCGGAGACGAGCGCGAGAATGGCCGAGGCCGGCCGCCGCGTGCTCACCCACCGCGTCGTCCCGGCCAACGACGGTGGGCTCTCCCTCGGGCAGGCCGCCGTCGGCCTCCGTCTCGCGAAAGGGTCCTGATCATGTGCCTCGGAGTCCCCGGACGGATCGTGGAGCGCTGGCAGGCCGACGACGGCGCCCTGCTGGCGCGTGCCGACTTCGCCGGTGAGGAGCGGGTCATCCGGCTCAACTACCTGCCCGACCTCCAGGTCGGCGACCACGTCATCGTGCACGCGGGGTTCGCGCTCACCCGCCTGGACGCCGAGGAGGCAGCGAGGACCGTCGCGCTGATGCGCGAGGTCGGACTGCTCGCCGAGGAGCCGGCGTGACGGCCGTCGCGGGCGACGCCGACCTGGTCGAGGACGTCGACGGCGCGGCGCTCGCGCTCGCCCGGGTGCTGCACGCGGGTGGGACGGTGTGGGCCGTGGGCACCACCTGGCCGGCCGGGCGGTCGGTGGACGGGGAGGACCCGGTGGCCGCCGTACGAGCGGGGAGCGACGCCGGCGACGCCGTGCTGCTGCGCGCCCCCGCCGACGACCCGGTCGCCGCCGACCTGGCCCGGCGTGCCCCCGCCTGGGGCGTGCGTGCCACCTGGGTCGGCAGCGGTCCCCGCCCGGCGGGCGGCACCGCCGACGACGTGCTCTGGTCCGACGACCCGGAAGCCGTCCTCGCGATGCTGGACGAGCGGGCCCACGCCCACCTGCGGCGGCCCGAGCACCTGGCGGTGCCCGTGGAGGTCTGCGTCCCGGTCGACGGGCACTGCGTCACCTGCAGCGACGAGGGCCGGCTCGGCGAGGTCGTCGCCACCCCCACCGACCTGCTGCACCCGGCCCGGGTGCGCACCGCCGCCGGCGTGGAGGACGTCGACGTGACGCTGGTCGGCGAGGTCCGGCCCGGCGACCTCCTCCTCGTGCACGCCGGCTCCGCGCTCACCGTCGTCCCCACCTCGGGAGGAACCCCATGACCACCACCCCGCGCGAGGCGCCTCGCGAGTCGGAAGTCCTCAGCAGGATCGAGAGCTTCCGCCAGCGCCGGCCCCGGCTGCTCGACGAGGTCGTCACGCTGGCGCACGGCGCGGGCGGCAAGTCGTCGGCGGCGCTGATGGACGCGGTGTTCCTCGAGGCGTTCCGCAACCCCGAGCTCGAGCAGCTCGGTGACGGCGCGGTGCTCGACACCCCGGCCGGCGACCGGCTCGCCTTCTCCACCGACTCCTACGTCGTGCAACCGCTGCGCTTCCCCGGCGGCTCCATCGGCCACCTCGCGGTGCACGGCACCATCAACGACCTGACCATGTGCGGCGCCGAGCCGCGCTGGCTCTCCGCGGGCTTCGTCATCGAGGAGGGGCTGGACATCTCGCTGCTCCGCGAGATCGTCGCCGACATGTCCGAGGCGGCCGCCCGCGCCGGCGTCACGATCGTCACCGGTGACACCAAGGTCGTGCCCAAGGGCGCTGCCGACGGCCTCTTCGTCAACACCGCCGGCATCGGCGTGGTCCCGGCCGGACGCCGGCTCGACGCCGCTCTCGTGCAGCCCGGCGACCGGGTCCTGGTGTCCGGCTTCCTGGGCGACCACGGCATGGCGGTGATGGTGGCCCGCGGCGACCTGGCGATCGAGGCCGACATCTCGTCGGACACCGCCGCGCTCAACGGCATCGCTGCCGACCTGCTGGCGGCCGCGCCCGGCACCCGGTGGATGCGCGACGCCACCCGTGGCGGCCTGGCGACCGTCTGCAACGAGCTGGCCCGGTCGGCCGGCGTCGGGATCGTCCTCGAGGAGGACGCGCTCCCGGTCCGGCCCGTCGTGACCGGCGCCTGCGACCTGCTCGGCATCGACCCGATGTACGTCGCCAACGAGGGCTGCTTCGTCGCCGTCGTACCCGCCGCCGAGGTCGACGCCGCCCTCGCCGCGCTGCACGCCCACGAGCTGGGCGGTGACGCCGCCGTCGTCGCGGAGGTCGTGGCCGAGCCGGCTGGGATCGTCGCCGTCCGCACCCCCTTCGGCGGCAGCCGGATCGTCGACATGCTCGTCGGCGACCCGCTGCCGCGGATCTGCTGAGCAGGAGAACGGAGACCACCATGTGCCTGGGGATCCCCGGACAGGTCGTCGAGACCGTCGACGCCGAGAACTACCTCGCCAAGGTCGACGTGTCCGGCGTGCAGCGCACGATCAGCGTCCGGCTGCTGGCCGACCAGGGCCTCGCCGAGGGCGACTGGGTCCTCGTCCACGTCGGCTTCGCGATGGCGAGGATCGACGAGGCCGAGGCCGCGATGACCCTGGACCAGCTGCGCCGGATGGGGCGCGACTACGACGACGAGCTCGAGCAGTTCCGCTCGAGCTCGGTGTGAGGAGGCCTGCGATGAGGTTCGTCGACGAGTTCCGCGACCCGGCTGCCGCGCGCGCCCTGGTCGGCCGCATCACCGAGCTGGCCGGGGACGACCACGTGAAGTTCATGGAGGTGTGCGGAGGGCACACCCACACCATCTACCGGCACGGGCTCGAGCACGTCCTGCCCGAGAGCGTCGAGCTGGTGCACGGCCCGGGCTGCCCGGTCTGCGTGATCCCGATGGGCCGGGTCGACGACGCGATCCACCTCGCCGAGCAGCCGGGCGTGATCTTCACGACCTTCGGCGACATGATGCGGGTGCCCGGCTCGAACGGGAGCCTGCTGCAGGCCAAGGCCCGCGGCGCCGACGTCCGGTTCGTCTACTCCCCGCTGGACGCCCTCAAGGTCGCCGTGGAGAACCCCGACCGGCACGTCGTCTTCTTCGCGGTCGGCTTCGAGACCACCGCGCCCTCCACCGCGGTGACGCTGGTGCGGGCCCGCCAGCTCGGCGTCGAGAACTTCTCGGTGTTCGCCAACCACGTCACGATCGTGCCGCCGATCCGGGCGATCCTGAACTCCCCCGACCTCAGCCTGGACGGCTTCCTCGGGCCCGGGCACGTCTCCACGGTCGTCGGCACCGAGCTCTACGGCTTCGTCGCCGACGAGTACGGCAAGCCGATGGTGGTGGCCGGCTTCGAGCCGCTGGACATCCTGCAGTCCGTGCACATGCTGCTCCTCCAGCGCCACGAGGGGCGCTGCGAGGTCGAGAACCAGTACAGCCGCGTCGTCCGCCCCGAGGGCAACCCGCAGGCGCTCGCGCTGCTGGCCGAGACGATGGAGCCGCGGCCGACCTTCGAGTGGCGCGGCCTGGGCTGGATCGAGGGCAGCGCGCTCAAGGTGCACCGCGACTTCGCGCAGTGGGACGCCGAGGAGCGGTTCGAGATGCCCGGCGTGCGGGTCGCGGACCCCAAGGCCTGCCAGTGCGGCGACGTGCTGCGTGGCGCGATCAAGCCGTGGGAGTGCAAGGTCTTCGGCACCGCGTGCACCCCGGAGACGCCGATCGGCACGTGCATGGTGTCCAGCGAGGGCGCCTGCGCGGCGTACTACAACTTCGGTCGGCTGCACCGGGAGACGGCCGTCCTCGTCGGTCAGCCGGGTGGACTGTCGGGTGGTCTGCAGGGTGGTCAGCAGCGTGCCGGTCAGCCCGGGTGAGCGGCTCTTCGCCCGCTACGCCCACGCCCCCAACGCCCTAGGCTACTGCGGGCCGGCCGCGGCGAGGGCGCTGCAGCAGGTCGCGTGCGGGGGCGGCGAGGACGTCGACGTACGCCGGCTGGCCCGGCAGTTCTCCGGCGCCTGGCCCTACCAGGAGCTGATCGGCGAGCTCGCCGGCGCGGACCCGCTCTCGGAGGTGGTCGGCCGGGCCTACTGGACCGGCAACGAGGTCACCGACGAGGTCGACCGGGACCGGCTCGGCGAGCTGCTGCTCGAGCGGTTCGGGTCGCAGGCCGGCCACTACTGGGACCACCTGACCACGGACCTGCTGGCCGAGCTCACCCCCACGCACACCTTCCACGTGTTGGGGGTCTACCCCTGGAGCCGGCTGCTCCCGACCGGGCTCCCCGAGCCGCTGCACGTCCTGGACTCCTGCCGGATCCGGCCGGCCGAGGTGGTCGAGGTCCGCGGTGACGAGCTGCTCGTGCGCACCGACACCCTCACCTGGGACGGCCGCGAGCTCGGACTCGCCCCGGTGGCGGAGGAGTCCGTGGGCTACCGCACCGACGACGGCGACTTCCTCGCGGGCACGCCGGCGCGCGGTGACCTGGTCGCGCTGCACTGGGGCTTCGCGTGCGACCGGCTCACCGCCGCGGACGCCGCGGCGCTGCGTGCGGGCACCGAGACCCAGCTGCGGTTGACCAACCCCCGGCTGCGCCGCGCCTCGGCCTGAGCGGTCGCCGGTCACGCGTCCGACTTGGCAGTAACCCGCCGCCGGCGCGATGGTGGACCGCGTGCCCGCCACCATGTCGTCGTACTCGATCACCATGCGCCTGCACACGGCGCCCGACCACGGCGTGGTCGGCCACGTCGCCACCGCGATCTCCCAGGCCGGCGGGGTGGTCACCGCGATCGACGTGGCGGAGTCCAGCCACGAGCGCCTGGTCGTCGACGTCACCTGCTCGGCCAGCGACGCGGACCACGCCGGCGACCTGAGCGACGTGGTCGCGGCGTTGGACGGGGTGACGGTGCACCGCGTCAGCGACCGCACCTTCCTGCTGCACATCGGCGGCAAGATCGAGGTCAGCTCGAAGGTCCCGCTGCGCACCCGTGACGACCTGTCGCTGGCCTACACACCCGGGGTCGGCCGGGTCAGCCAGGCGCTCGCCGACGGCCCCGAGGACATCCCGCGGCTGACGGTCAAGGGCAACTCCGTCGCGGTGGTCACCGACGGCTCCGCGGTGCTGGGGCTCGGCAACATCGGGCCCGGCGCGGCGCTGCCGGTGATGGAGGGCAAGGCCGCGCTGTTCAAGCGCTTCGCCGGGATCGACGCGTGGCCGATCTGCCTGGCCTCGCAGGACACCGACGAGATCGTCAAGGCGGTCGAGATGATCGCCCCCGGGTTCGGCGGCATCAACCTCGAGGACATCGCCGCGCCGCGGTGCTTCGAGATCGAGCGCCGGCTGCGCGAGACCCTCGACATCCCGGTCTTCCACGACGACCAGCACGGCACCGCGATCGTCGTCCTCGCCGCGCTCACCAACGCGCTCCGCGTCGTCGGCAAGGAGCTGACGACGGTGCGGGTCGTGGTCTCCGGCGGCGGCGCGGCCGGCACCGCGATCGTGACGCTCCTGCTCGCCGCGGGCGTCACCGACGTCGTGGTCGTCGACCGCGCGGGCGCCCTCTCCGCCGACGACGACTCCCTCTCCCCGGCCCACCGCCAGCTGGCCGCGGCCACCAACCCCCGCCGGGCGCGCGGCGACCTGCACACCGTCCTGGCCGGCGCCGACGTCTTCATCGGCGTGAGCGCCCCCGGGGTGCTCGACCCGCTCTGGATCCAGGACATGGCATCCGACGCGGTCGTCTTCGCGCTGGCGAACCCCGACCCCGAGGTCGACCCCGCGGAGGCCGACAGGTACGCCGCGGTCGTCGCCTCCGGCCGGTCGGACTACCCCAACCAGATCAACAACGTGCTGGCCTTCCCCGGCGTCTTCCGGGGCCTGCTCGACGCCCGGGCCCGCGAGGTGACCACCGAGATGCTGCTGCGGGCCGCCGAGGCGATCGCGCTGGTCGTCAAGGACGACGAGCTGAACCCGAACTTCATCATCCCCACCGTCTTCCACCCCGACGTCCCCCAGGCCGTCGCCGCCGCGATCCGGGGCGCCGAGGGCTGAGCCTCACCAGCCGTCGGGGAACCGCGCCGACCCGGCGACGATCGCGAGCACGACGACCATGGCGACCGCCGCGGCGAGCAGCAGCTCGCGGCCGAGGTGCCGCCCGGCGGGGACGAGCAGGAGGACGAGCCCGACCAGCGCCGCGGCCACCGGCAGCGCGAAGAGCGGTGCGGCCGCGTCGACCAGGTACGCCGCGACGCCCAGCACCGCACCCGTCACCACCCCGCGCCGTACGGCGACCGGCCGGTCGCCCCGGGGCAGCCCGACCAGCGTCACCGCGCCGCCGGTGGCGAGCTGGTCGGGTGCGAGCACCCGCAGCAGGAGCGTCGCGCTCGCGGGGTCGGTGACCACCACGACGTCGCGGAACCGGTCCTCCAGGGCGACCCTCCGCACCAGCTCGTCGAGCCGGTGCCCGCGGTCGACGTCGGGGAACCGCACCGGCGCGAGCAGCGGCTCCGGCCTCGGCCGTCCGCCGAGTGCCCGCACCACGCGCGCGGCCTCGGCCGTCGGCGCCACGAGGACGGCCGGGTCGCGGCCGAGCCCGTCCCGGAGCCGCGTCACCTCGGCCTCCGTGGCCGCCGTGCTCACCACGTGGATGGGCTGACGTCCGGGCACGCGGTGACCTTAGCCGGGGCGTCCTGGCGGGTGCGGTCGCAGGTTCACCACGGTATGCAGGTGAACCCGCACTTCCCATGGCATGCCCGCCGTGGGAAGTGCGGGTTCACCTGCATACCGTGGTGAAACGACACTCTGGCGCTCGCCCGGCCTCACCACTTCGTCGGGTCGGCCCCGAAGACGTCGCTGCCCGGAGGGAGGGCGTTGTAGAGCCGCATCGAGGCGCGGTCGCCGTACCACGACAGGACGGTGACCGAGGCGGGCGACAGCTCCATCCGGAAGACCGCGTCCAGCGGGGCGCCGACGGCGTGTGCGACCAGGGTCTTGATCGGCGTCACGTGGCTGACCACGACCACGGTGCGGCCGGCGTGGGCGGCCAGCAGCCGGTCGAGGCCGGCGAGCACCCGCGCCTCGACGGCGCGGAAGGACTCACCGCCTCCGGGGGCGACGTCGAGCGAGCCCAGCCACGCCTCGAGCTCGTCGGGGTGCTGCTCGCCGACCTCGGCGAAGGTCTTGCCGTCCCAGGTGCCGAACTCCATCTCGGCGAACCCCGGCTCCTCCACGACGTCGTGACCGAGCCGAGCGGCCAGGATCTCGGCCGACTCCAGGGTGCGGCGCACGGGGGACGCGACCACCGCGTCGACCCGCTCGGCGATCGGGGCGAGCCAGTCCGCGACTGCCCGCACCTGCGCCCGGCCGTCGTCGCTGAGCCCCGGGTTGGCGCTGGCGAGCCCTCCGGAGAAGCGCTTCTCCACGGTGTGCGGTGTGACGCCGTGCCGCACGAGGACCACGGTCGTCGGCGTACCGGGCGGACCCCACCCCCGGGTCGGGGCGGGCGCCGGCGCCGGCGCCGGTGACTCGACCTCCTCGACGAGGGACTCGTCGGCGACCACGGTCACGCCGTCGCGCTTGCCGTCCAGCGCCTCGTTGGCCAGCCGGTCGGCGTGCTTGTTGCGCTCGCGCGGCACCCACGTGTACGTCGTGCCGAACGGCGCCAGCCGGGTCGCCTCGGCCGCGAGCGGCCGCATGTCGGGGTGCTTGATCTTCCAGCGTCCCGACATCTGCTCGACCACGAGCTTGGAGTCCATCCGGACCTCGATGTCGGCCTCGGGCGCGTAGGCCTCGGCCAGCCGCAGCCCGGCGATCAGGCCGGAGTACTCGGCGACGTTGTTGGTCGCGACGCCGATCGTGCTGCCGTCCTCGGCGATCACCTCACCGGTGTCGGCGTCCTTGAGCACGGCGCCGTACGCCGCAGGGCCCGGGTTGCCGCGCGAGCCCCCGTCCGCCTCGATGAGGACCCGGCGGGTCACAGCCCGGACTCGGGGGTCCGCACCAGGATCCGCTGGCACTCCTCGCAGCGCACCACCTCGTCGGGGGCCAGCCCGCGGATCCGGTTGAGCTCGGCCTGGTCCAGGGTCAAGCGGCAGCCGCCGCACTCCCGGGCGCGCAGCTCGGCGGCGCCGACGCCACCCTTCTGCTCGCGCAGCCGGTCGTAGAGCGCCAGCAGGTCGGCCGGCAGACCCTCGACCACCGGGCCGCGACCGGCTGCCACCGTGCCGAGGTCCTCGTCGAGGGCCGCCAGCTTCTCGTCGCGCGTGGCGGTCAGGCCGGCCAGCTGCTCCTCGGCCTCGGCGACCATGCCCTGCAGCTTCGTCAGCTCGGCCTGCGCCTCCTCCAGGCGCTCCATGACCTCGATCTCGTCGTCCTCGAGGCTGGCGATGCGCCGCTCCAGCGACTCCAGCTCGTGCTGCATGCGCTCGAGGTCCTTGGGGTTGCTGATCAGGCCCTGGTCCATCCGGGTGCGGTCGCGGGTGCGCCGCGCCTTGACCGCCTCGACGTCGGCGTCGACCTTCTCCTGCTCCGCGACGAGGTCGTCCACGGCGATCTGCGCGTCGCGGACCAGGTTGCCCACGTCGACGCGCTTGGCCTCCAACGCGGAGATCTCGGCGAGCTCGGGCAGGGTGGCCCGCTGGTGGCGCAGCTGGTCGGCCCGGGCGTCGAGCCCCTGCAGGTCCAGGAGTCGGAGCTGGGCGTCGGGGTCGGCTTTCAGCGGGATCTCCTCAGGCAGTGAACGTCCACGGATCGGTGCGCAGCGTGCTGACGCGCGTCTCCACCGTATCGCCCCCCGGCAGGCGGCCGAGCGCCGCGCGGAGTCTCTCCTCCAGGACCGGCAGCCAGGTCCACTCGGCGGCCCAGTGCGCCACGTCGACCAGGGCCGGGGCGGCACGCTCGACGAACTCCGACGCCGGGTGGTGGCGCAGGTCGCTGGTCAGGTAGACGTCGGCATCGGTGCGCGCGACGGTGTCCAGCAGGAAGTCGCCTGCTCCCCCGCACACCGCCACCCGGCGTACGACGCGGTCGGGGTCGCCCGCCACCCGCACCCCCTGGGCGGTCGAGGGCAGCACCGCGGCGACGGCCGCCGCGAACCCCGCCAGGGTGGTCTCGGGCACCGTCCCGATGCGTCCGGTGCCGGTGACGGCCGTCTGCGGGTCGGCGAGCTCGACGAGGTCGAAGGCCGGCTCCTCGTAGGGGTGCGCCGCGAGGAGCGCCCGCACCACCGCGGCCCGGCGGGCCCGGGGCAGCACCACCTCGATCCGCTCCTCCTCGACCACCTCGAGGTCACCCACCCGGCCGACGGCCGGGTTCGCCCCGTCCAGCGGGCGGAACCGGCCCTGCCCGCCGGTGGAGAACGACGCCTGCTCGTAGTCGCCGATCCGGCCGGCGCCGGCGCCGGCGAGCGCGGCCCGCACCGCATCCGCGTCGGCGACCGGCACGTACGTCGTGAGCTTGTCCGTCGGCGCGGACGGGGCCGGCACGAGCGGCCGGGCGTCCGTCAGGCCGACCGCGGTCGCGAGCGCCTCGGAGACCCCGCCGACCGCCTGGTCGGCGTTCGTGTGGGCGGTCAGCAGCGCGCACCCGGACCCCGCGAGCGTCGCGAGGGTGCGGCCCTTCGGTGTGGTCGCGGGCACCCCGTGCACGGCCTTGAGGAACAGCGGGTGGTGGACGACCAGCAGGTCCGCACCCCAGGCTGCCGCCTCGTCCGCCACCACCTGCACGGGATCGACCGCCAGCAACACCTTGCGGACCGGCGCCCCCGGGTCGCCGAGGACCAGGCCGACGGCGTCCCAGGAGTCCGCGGTGGCCGGGGGGTACCAGCCGTGCAGCAGGTCGACGACGTCCTCGAGGGCGGGCATGGCGGTCAGGCTACTAATCTCGACGGCATGTCCGTCGTGAAGATCAACGCCATCTCGGTCCCGCCCCAGGCCCACGAGGAGCTCGAGAAGCGGTTCTCCCAGCGGGCGCACGCCGTCGACGGGGCCCCGGGGTTCCTCGGCTTCCAGCTGCTGCGCCCCGTGCGCGGCGACGACCGCTACTTCGTGGTGACCCACTGGGCCGACGAGGAGTCCTTCGCCGCCTGGCGCGACGGCGACGCCGTCGCCGCCCACGCCGGCGAGCGGGCCCGGCCGGTCTCCACCGGCGCCGACCTGCTCGAGTTCGAGGTCGTGCTGGACGTCAAGCCGGCCTGAGGCGCGCTCGGTTGGGCTGGACGGCTGGATGAATCCCCGGCTGACCGGGGATTCATCCGGGGTTGTCAGGCTCAACCTGTCGTTGTCGGGGGTTGCAACCCCTGACAACGACAGGTTGAGCCTGACCGGTCCGCCCGGGCCGAGGTCCCGGGACCGGTCGGGACCCTGCGGGACCTTCGACCCTTGGCGTCGCGTCACCGGCCTCGACTAAAGTGAGGCTTGCCTTGGTCCGGCGTCGGACGAGAAGGGGGGACGCGTGGACGGTGGAGCCCACCGGCTGGTCGAGCTGCCGGCCGGCAGCACCGCGACGGTCGTCGGCATCGCCGACACCGCGGAGCCGTACGTCGCCCGCCGGCTCGCCGACCTGGGGCTCACGCCCGGCACCGCGGTCACGGTGGTGCGCAAGGCGCCGCTGCGCGACCCCACGCTCTACCGCTTCGGTGGCACCTCGCTGTGCCTGCGCGCCGCGCAGGCCCAGCACGTCACCGTGCGCCTGGCCTGAACCGGGCGTGAGAGACAGCCGATGAGCTCGCACTGCGCCCCCGACGGCGGTGGACGTCCGCTGGCCGACGCCGGCCCCCGGCCGCCGGTCGTCGCCCTAGTCGGCGCGCCCAACGCGGGCAAGTCGACGATCTTCAACGCGCTGACCGGGCTGCGCGCCAAGACCGGCAACTACCCCGGGGTGACCGTGGGCCGGGCGGCGGGCACCTGCGCGCTCGCCGACGGCCGCACCGTCGAGGTCGAGGACCTCCCGGGCACCTACAGCCTGGAGCCGATCAGCCTCGACGAGCAGATCACGGTCGACCTGCTCAACGGCCGGCTCGAGGGCCTGGCCGCCCCGGAGGCGGTGGTCGTGGTGGCGGACGCCACCACGCTGACCTCGTCGCTGCGGCTGCTCTCCCGCGTGGTGGAGCTCGGCCTGCCCACGGTGCTCGCACTCTCGATGTACGACGAGCTCGTGGCCCGCGGCGGACATCTCGACGTCCCCCGCCTGGCCCGCGCGGTCGGCGTCCCCGTGGTCGTCGCCGACGGGAGGCGCCGCTCGGGGGCCGGCGACCTGGCCGAGCTGCTCACCTCGTGGGACTCCTGGCCCGCACCGGTGGTGGCCCCGCCGACCGACCCCGAGGAGTGCACCGCGTGGGCGCGCTCGGTGCTCGCCGCCGCGTCGTACCGCTCGGCCGGCGAGAGCGTGCTGACCACCCGGGTCGACCGGGTGCTGCTGCACCCGGTGGCCGGCGTGGTCGTGTTCTTCGCGGTCATGCTCGCCTTCTTCGAGACCATCTTCGCGCTGGCCGCTCCCCTGCAGGACGCGATCGCCGGCGCGATCTCCGCCCTGTCGTCGGCGTTCACCTCCGTCGCCGGCGACTCGGCGCTGGCGCGCCTGGTGTCCGACGGACTGCTCGGCGGCGTCGGCAGCGTGCTCGTCTTCGTCCCCCAGATCGCGCTGCTGTTCGTGCTGATCGCAGCGATGGAGCAGCTGGGCTACCTCTCCCGCGCCGCCTTCCTCATGGACCGGGTGATGGCCTCGGTCGGCCTGGAGGGCCGCGCGTTCGTCGCGCTGCTGTCGTCGTTCGCCTGCGCGATCCCGGGGATCATGGCGACCCGCACCATGCCGTCGGCCCGCGAGCGCCTCTCGACGATGCTGACGCTGCCGCTCGTCACCTGCTCCGCGCGCCTGCCGGTCTACGTGCTGCTGGTGTCGATGCTGGTCCCCGCCGACACCCGGTGGCTCGGCGTCGGCGGCCGCGGCCTGGTGATGTTCGGCCTGTACGTGCTCGGCGCCGTCTCGATGATGCTCGCCGCCCGCGTGTCGACCCTGCTCGGCCGCGGTCGGCACGCCGTCCTGCCGTTCACGCTCGAGATGCCGCCCTACCGGCTGCCCACGATGCGCTCGATGGCGTTCGCGGTGTGGATGCCGGTCAAGGGCTTCCTGCGCAAGGCGGGCACCATCATCCTCTTCGCGACCGTGGTGATGTGGGCGCTGCTCAACCTGCCCACCCACTCCGACGCCGAGCTGCGGGCCGCAGGTGTCGACCCGTCGGACAGCGCGGCGGTCACCACCTACACCATGCAGCACAGCGTGGCCGCGGACCTCGGCCGCGCCGTGGGGCCGGTCTTCGAGCCGCTCGGCTTCGACTGGAAGGTCAACGTCGCGGTGATCTCGTCGCTGGCCGCCCGCGAGACCTTCGTGGCCACCCTCGGCCAGATCACCGCCGCGGAGGACCCGACCGACCCGCAAGCCGCCCTGGAGGCGACGACCTACGAGAGCGGTCCCGACGAGGGCCAGCCGGTGTTCACGGCGCCGACGCTCGCCGCCTTGCTGGTGTTCTTCGTCTACGCACTGCAGTGCCTGTCCACCCTGGCGGTGCTGCGCCGCGAGACCGGCACCTGGCGTTGGCCGCTGTCCGTGTTCGGCATCTACTTCGCGATCGCCTGGAGCATGGCGCTGCTCGCCCACACCGTGGTGGGAGCGGTGACGTGACGGGCGTGGCGCTGCACGCCGAGCCGGGCGCCGACCCCGCCGAGGTCCGCTGGGTCGCCCCCGACACCCCTCTGCCGGCCGCCGGCGAGGCGGTCCGGGTGCCCGACGACCTCGGCTCGCTCCTGGCCGACGGCACCCTGACCGAGGTGCGGGTGCAGGCCGACGGCGTGCTCACCCGGGCCGCCGCACCCGTCGACTGGCGCCGGATCGGCCCGGTGGTCCGCCGGGCGGTGGCGGCTGCGCTGACGGTGCCGGCGCAGTGGGAGACCCGGGCCGCGGACCCGTCCGCCGCCGACCTCAGCCTGGCCTCGGTCGCCCGGGAGCTGCTCGCCGGGGAGGTCGGTGACTACGTGCGCTCGCACGGCGGCGCGATCGAGGTCGTCGGTGCGCGCGACGGCGTCGTCGCCGTACGCCTGCGTGGCGCCTGCCACGGTTGCCCGGCGTCCACCCTCACCCTGCGCCACCACCTCGAGCAGCGGCTGCGGGAGGTCTGCCCGGGCCTCGTCTCCGTCGTCGAGCGCTGACGGAGTCATCCGAACCGGCTGCCCGAGCGACCACCCCGCATGACGGCCCCCGCACGTCATCCGAACCGGCTGCCCGAGCGACCACCCCGCATGACGCGCCCCCGGACGTCATCCGAACCGGCTGCCCGAGCGACCACCCCGCATGACGGCCCCCGCACGTCATCCGAACCGGCTGCCCGAGCGACCACCCCGCATGACGCGCCCCCGGAGCCCGCGCCCGCGCCCGCACCCGCGCCCGCGGGGTCAGTGGACCTGGCGGTCGTAGCCCTCCCAGTAGGGCGCGCGCAGCTTGAACTTCTGCAGCTTGCCGGTCGCGGTGCGAGCGAGCGCGTCGCGGAACTCCACCGAGGTGGGCGCCTTGTAGCCGGCGGCCTTGTCCTTGCACCAGGCGATGAGCTCGGCCTCGGTGACGGAGTGGCCGGGGACGAGCACGACCAGGGCCTTGATCGTCTCGCCCCACTTCTCGCTGGGCACCCCGATGACCGCGACCTCGGCGACCGCCGGGTGGGAGAAGAGCACGTCCTCGACCTCGATCGAGGAGACGTTCTCGCCGCCGGTGATGATGACGTCCTTCTTGCGGTCGGAGATGGACAGGTAGCCGTCGTCGCCGATCACGCCGCCGTCACCGGTGTGGAACCAGCCGTCGGCCAGTGCCCTTGCCGACTCCTCGGGCTGCTCCCAGTAGCCCTCGAGGACCACGTTGGACCGCGCGAGCACCTCACCGGCGTTCGCCTCGTCCTCGGAGATCTTCAGCCGCACGCCCAGTGCCGGCGCGCCGGCCCGGGTCAGCCGCGTCGCCTTCTCCAGCGGGTCGAGGTGGTCCCACTCGGCCCGGCTGCGGTTGAAGGTCAGCAGCGGCGAGGTCTCGGTCAGGCCGTAGATCTGGATGAACTCCCAGCCGAGCTCCTCCTCGACGCGCGCGACGGTCTTGGTGGGGGGCGGGGCGCCGGCCATGATGATCCGCACCCGGTCGCGGCCCGGGACGGGGCCGTCCCAGCTCTGCGCTGCGTCGAGCACGGCCGCGGCCACGGCGGGGGCAGCGCACATCACGGTCACGCCGTGCTCCTCGACCCGGCGCAGGATCTCCGCACCGTCGATCTTGCGGATGACGACGTGCTTGGCACCCACCCCGGTCGCGAGGTAGGGCCAGCCCCACCCGTTCGCGTGGAACATCGGGAGGGTGTGCAGGTAGACGTCGCGGTCGCTGGTCTGCGCGTGCAACCCGAACGTCACCGCGTTGACCCAGATGTTGCGGTGGGTGATCTGCACGCCCTTGGGGCGAGCCGTGGTGCCGGAGGTGTAGTTGATGCAGGCCGTCGCGTTCTCGTCGGGCTCCCAGTGTCGCGGCTGCACGCCCGGACGGGCGTAGAGCTCGTCGTCGTCGCCGATGACGAACTTGAACTCGGCCTCGACATCGGCCAGCTCGTCCGCGAGCTCCGGGTCGACCAGCAGCACCCGCGCACCGGAGTGCTCCACGATGTAGCGCACCTCGTCGGGGCGCAGCCGGAAGTTGACCGGCACGAGCACCCGGCCCCAGCCGCTGACACCGAAGAACGACGTCAGCAGCCGCGCGCTGTTGTGGCTCACGATCGCGACCCGGTCACCCACCGCCAAGCCGAGCTCGTCGAGCTTCGCGGCCTGCCGGCGCGCCAGCTGACCCATCTGCGCGTAGGTCAGCTCCCCCTGGGACGGCGCGGGCTGGTCCGGCTCGTCGACGACGCCGATGCGGTCGCCGTACACCTGCACGGCGCGGTCGAGGAAGTCACGGACGCTGAACGGCACGAACATGCCGCCCACTGTAATGAGGGTCACGCTGCCTGGAGGTTGGTCGCGGTGATCCGACGGTCCCGACCCGACGAACGGTCGGTCGACGTCGCCGAGCGGTCGCGAGGTCGGCCCCGGTGGGCGGTGAACCGGTGGCCACCGTGCTCCGTTGGGACCGGTAGCGGGACTTCCGCGCCCGCCGATGAGAAGGCTCTCACCGGCGTCTCATGAGGACCGCACCGCGGGGAGGGACCGTCGGCACATGCGCACCGTCTGGAAGGTCCTGGCCACGCTCGCCGTCGTCGTGCCGCTCGGGTCGTACGCCGCGGGGTCGCTCGCCGCGTCCGCCTCCGACGACCCGGCGCCACGGCGCACGATCGTGCTCCGCGAGCCGCACCCGGCCGGGCACACCCCCTCCCCGTCGACCTCGCCGTCGACCTCGCCGTCGACCTCGCCGTCGACCTCACCGGCACCGACGTCGGGCCCGTCCGCCGGTCCGGAGGTCGAGCACCAGGTCGAGGTGGTCACGCCGGAGCCGCACGAGGTGGGAGACGACCACGGTGGTGACCGTGGGGGTGACCAGTCCTCCGGCCACGGCTCGGGCCACGGCTCGGGCCACGGCTCGCGCGATGGCTCGGGCGGCGACGACGGCGGGCACGGTGGCGGGCACGGTGGCGGGGAGGGCTAGCGTCTCGGTCCGCACCCGGATCACCGCGACCGTCGCCCTGCTGCTGCTCGCCGGCCTGGTCCTGGCCGGCGCCGTCGTGTGGTCCATCGAGTCCGCGCGGCTGGACCGGCAGCTGGCGTCCGACACCGCGCGCGAGTTCGCGCAGCTGCGCAAGCTGCAGCGCGGAGGCGTCGACCCGGCCACCGGCGAGCCGTTCCCGGACACCGGGTCGATGGTGCGGGTCTACCTGCAGCGCACGGTGCCCGACGACGACGAGCTGCTGGTGGGCTGGTGGGACGGGGCGGCGCGCGTCCAGTCACCGGCCTGGGACGAGATCAGCGCCAGCCCCGAGCTGGCCGCCGCCGTCGTACGACTGCTCCCGGTCAACGGGACCGACCGGGTCGGCTCGCCGGCAGGCGAGCTGGAGGTCAGCGTGCAGGGCGTCCAGCAGGGGCGGTCCGTCGGAGCGCTCGTCGTGGTCCGGTTCCTGGACCGAGCCCGGGCGGGCCTGCACGAGACGATGCGCACCTACGCGATCGTCGCGGCGCTGACGCTGCTCGTCGTCACCGCGGTCGCGGCCTGGGTCTCGGGGCGGCTGCTCTCGCCGCTGCGGACCCTGCGGCAGACCACCGACGAGATCTCGGCGACCGACCTGTCCCGCCGCCTGCCGGAGACCGGCAACGACGACATCACCGCCCTCACCCGCACCGTCAACGGGATGCTCGGCCGACTGGAGGGCGCGTTCGTCGGCCAGCGACAGTTCCTCGACGACGCGAGCCACGAGCTCCGCACCCCGCTGACGGTGCTGCGCGGGCACCTGGAGCTGCTCGACCCCGAGGACTCCGAGGAGGTCGCCGCCACCCGCGAGCTGCTCCTCGACGAGACGGACCGGATGGGGCGCCTGGTCGGCGACCTGGTGGTGCTGGCCAAGAGCGACCGCCCCGACTTCCTCCACCTGCGCGAGGTCGACCTCGAGGCCCTGACACGCGACGTGCTCGCCAAGGCTCGCGGCCTGGGCGACCGCACGTGGGAGCTCGACGCCGTCGCCGAGCACAAGATCCTGGCCGACGAGCAACGGCTCACCCAGGCGCTCCTGCAGCTCGCCGACAACGCGGTGAAGCACACCCGCCCGGGCGACCTGGTCGCGATCGGCTCGTCGTACGCCGGCGGCACGGTCCGGTTGTGGGTCCGCGACTCCGGCCCGGGCGTGCCGCCCGAGGACCGCGCCCGGATCTTCGAACGATTCGGCCGCAGCGCCGTACCTCCTGGTGACGAGGGCTTCGGTCTCGGCCTCTCGATCGTCGGCGCGATCGCCCGTGCCCACTCGGGCGGCGTGAGCGTCGAGGACGCCGAGCCGACCGGGGCCCGCTTCGTCATCTCGATCCCCGAGGAGGACACGTGGCCCGCATCCTGATCGTCGAGGACGAGGAGCGCATCGCCTCGTTCGTGGCCAAGGGTCTGCGTGCCGACGGCCACCTGACCACCACGGTCGCCGACGGCCGCCACGGCCTGGACCACGCGCTGAGCGGCGACCACGACCTGGTCGTGCTCGACATCGGGCTGCCGGGCATGGACGGCTTCGAGGTGCTCGACCAGCTGCGCTCGCAGGGCTCGCGGGTGCCGGTGATCGTGCTGACCGCGCGGGACTCGGTGGGTGACACGGTGACGGCGCTCGAGGGCGGTGCCGACGACTACGTGCCCAAGCCGTTCCGGTTCGCCGAGCTTCTCGCCCGGGTCCGGCTGCGGCTGCGGCAGCGATCCGACCCGGCCGGTCAGCGGCCGGACGTGCTGGTCCAGGGCGGCGTGCGCCTCGACCTGCGCACCCGCCGCGCCCAGGTGGGCGGCCGCGAGGTGGACCTGTCCGCGCGGGAGTTCGTGCTCTGCGAGTTCCTCATGCTCCACGCCGGCCAGGTCCTCTCCCGCGAGCAGCTGCTCGACCACGTCTGGGGCCTCGACTTCGACCCGGGGTCGAACGTCGTCGACGTCTACGTCGGCTACCTGCGCCGCAAGCTGGGCGCCGGCACCATCGCCACGGTGCGCGGCATGGGCTACCGGTTCGACCGCTGAGTGCCGAGTCGGCGCCACTGCCGCCGGCGGACTGCAGTAGCGCCGACTCGGCGAGGTCGGTCAGTCGTCGGCGCCGTGCCCGCCGCTGCCGTGGTCGTCGCCCGCGTCGTGACCGGCCGGGTCGTCGGCACCGTGGCCGTGGTGCCGCTCACCGTGGCCGTGGTGCTGGCCGTGGTGGCCGTGGTGGCCGTGCCGCTGGTGCCCGGCCGGGTCGTCGCCGCCGTGGCTGGCGAGCGCCGGTGCGCTCCACGCGACGAGCGCGGCCGTGACGAGGCCGCCGAGGGCGAGGGTGGTGGTCTTCAGGATGCTGGTCATCGAGGAGTCCTCTCGGAAGGGGTTGTCGTGACCACGAGGCTCCCCGACCGCGATGAGCCGGCCGTGAGGCCCGGATGAGGGCACTCTCACCAGTGCCTCGGACGCCTCAGGTTCATCACGGGATGCAGTCGAACCCTCACTTCCCACGGCATGCCCACCGTGGGAAGTGAAGGTTCACCTACATACCGTGGTGGACCTGCGACGGCCAGGGCTCAGCGGCGCCAGGCCCGCCGCTTGCGGGCGGGGGCGTCGGCGACCGGGGACTGGGTCTGCTCCCAGACCCGGCGCCACGCGGCGACCGAGGGCCCCGAGGGATCGGGCACGGCACCGGCGGCGACCCGGCGCCGGGCCTCCCACCAGGTCGTCCGGTCCTCGTCGAGCAGGGCGGCCACCCCGTCCTTCACCCGCGCGGCGAAGTCCCGGACCGACTCGTCGGCGCCGGCCGTCAGCGGCTCGCCGAACCGGATGGTCAGCTGGCGCCGGCCCGGCGCCGGCCAGCCCGCTCCTCGCGGCATCGCGGCGAAGGTGCCGCGGTGCGCCACCGGCACGATCGGGACGTCGTGCTCCTTGGCCAGGAACGCCGCCCCCATCCGGAACTTGCCGACCCACCCGTCGGTCGACCGGGTGCCCTCGGGGTAGATCACCAGGCTCCAGCCGTCGGCCAGCACCTCCCCGGGCGTGGCCGCCAGCGAGCCGCCGCGCCGGTCGATCGGGAAGGTGTTGAACAGCAGCACCGAGCCGACGGCCCGCCACCAGGTGTCGAAGAAGTAGTCGGCCGCGGCCGCCACCGCCGTACGCCGGCGCCACTCGTCGGGCAGCGACAGCAGGATCAGCGGCGTGTCGAGGTGCGAGGCGTGGTTGGCGACGAAGATGACCGGCCCGTCGACCCGCGCGAGCACGTCCAGCCCCTCGACCCGGGTCCGCACCTGCGACCGGAACAGCGGCTCCAGCCCGACCTTCTGCGCCACCTCCCGCGCGGCGACCGCGGGCCGCCGCCGCGACCAGTCGGTGCGGAAGACGGTGGACCGCGCCGGAGGCACCCACGCCTCGGCCGACCGCGGCACCTGCGCGCGCCGGCCCCACCGCCACCCGCGCGCGACCACGCGGACGTCGTCGACCGACTCCTTGAGGAACGAGCTCATCGCACGTCCGCGAGCAGGTGGGGCGGGTTGTGCAGGTAGGTGATCGACGGCGAGGTGCCGACGGTGCCCGAGACCATCTCCAGCGCGTCGGCCAGGGTCGACGCCGCGCGGAAGCCGAGCCGGGCGGCGACGCGCCGGTTGCCACCGACCCAGACCACCTCGTCGACGTGGTCCATGGCGTGCGCAGCCCAGTACCACATGTAGAACGGGTGGACCCCGTGGTAGGCGTGCGAGGTGCGGTAGAGGTGGATGTACCAGGGGTCCTGCGCGAACTGCTGCTCGTACTTCTCCCCCACCACCGCCGGATCCGTCGACTCGGCGAGGACCTCCTCGTAGAAGTCGACGTACGACGGGTGGTGCAGCTGGTTGAACCCCTCGTCGAGCGGGTGGTAGAGGATCACCGCCCCGCCCTTGCGGACGACCGGCTGGCCTCGGTAGGAGTTGAAGTAGTACCCGAGTCCCATGCAGGTGGCGAGGACCGGGTTCATCGAGCTGTTGACGTTGTAGGGCCCGAGGTAGGGCACGCCCATGACGAGCACGTCGGACTGGCCCTGCACCTCGACGAGGTGCTGCTGGTGCACCTTCTGCAGGGTCCGCTCGTGGACGGCCTCGACCTCGCCGGCGTTGATGCCGGTCAGCCCGTAGGCGGACCGCATGTCGTGGAACATCTTGTGCCGCGCCCGTTGCGGTGCGAGCCCCAGCCCGCGCCGGACCGCGAGCATCGACGCCTGGTCGCGCACCGACCACTCCCACTCCCGCTTCTGCAGGAAGTCGAAGGCCTTCGGGAACACGTTGTTGTCCAGCGTCGTCTCGATCTGGAAGACCTTGACGTGGTCCTTGATCAACCGACCCATCCGCCACGCGGAGTGGTGCATCGCGGAGTGCTTGTGGTCCATGAAGGAGCGCGAGTGGACCATCGTCTTGGCGTTGTGGTGGTGGCGCAGCGACTTGTACGACGCCAGGCCGATGCCCACCGACTTGTGACCGCCGTCCATCGCCACGAGGTTGACGTTGACGTAGACGAGCAGGTCGGACTCCGCCGCCCGCTTGCTGATCTCGACGTCCTCGCCCTTCTCCGTGGTGCCGAGGTGCGCGAGCGCGTCGCGGTCCTCGGCGTCGAAGTTGTAGAGGTCGCCCTGCGGGTAGAACGAGCGGAACACCCGCTCCCCCACGATGTGCCGCAGCTCCGCCGCGGTCATCCGACGATGCAGGGCATTGGCGGCGATCAGCTGCACGTCGTCGACGCCGGCGTCCGCGGCCAGGCTCAGCACGTGCTCGATGATCCGGCCCCGGATGTCCGGCGGACGCATCGTCGGCAGCGGCAGCGACAGGTCGTCGAAGGCGATGGTCAGCCGCATGCCGGGTCGCAGCAGCGCCGGCAGCGGCTCGGAGTCGACCGGGTTCAGCAGCGCGTCACGGATCGCCGCGTCGACGTCGGGCACCGTCGGGATGGACTCCGGCGGGTAGACGACCCGCGTGCCGAGGGGGAACCCGTCCTCCAGCCGGAAGCCCAGCCCCTCGTGCACGACGAGCGGCGGGGTGCGGTCGTCCACCTCGAGGACGAATCCGGGCCTACTCATGGTCTGATCGCTCCTGACATCTGACTGGGTCTCGACGCGCGGTCGCGACCTCGTTCCTCGGTCGCGCTTGCTCGACCTCCCCGGGCCCACGCACGTCGTTGGTACCTCACGACGTGCTGCCCGGTGAGAACGCGACCTTGACCGTGCCGAGCCGGCCGGCCGAGTGGGCATGGTCGAGGGCCTCGCGCCACCGGTGGAGCGGATAGGCGGCCACCCCCTTGGCGAGCTGCTGGACGGCGTCGCCGGCGACCAGCCCGACGGCCGTCTCGAAGGCCCCGTCGCCGTGCGCCGAGGCGTAGGTGCCGACGACCTCGAGCTCGCGGAACCAGGCGGCGGACAGGTCCGCGGGCGCGGGCATGCCCGACAGCAGCACCCGGCCACCGGCCCGGGTGGCGTGCAGCGCGGTCTCGAGCGACTGCTTGCTGCCCACCGCGTCGATCGCGACGTCGACCCCGCCGAGGAGGTACGGCGAGGACAGCTCCGGCTCGAGCTGGAAGGCGCCCGTCGCGCGGCGGACCCGGCGCAGCACCTCACCGGGCGCCACGACCTCGGTCGCGCCGAGCTCGCGGGCCAGCTCGCGCTGGTGGGGGTGCTTGGCGACCACGACGATCTCGCCGGCGTCGGTGAGCTCGCGCAGCGCCAGGGTCGCGAACAGGCCGACGGACCCCGCACCGCTGACGAGCACGCGGTCACCGCTGCGGACGCCCGCGCGCAGCGCCGTGTGCACCGCGCACGCGACCGGCTCCACCAAGATCGCCTGCTCGTCGGAGAACCCCTCCGGCACCGGATGCAGCTGGCTGCGGTGGGCCGTCAGCTGCTGGCCCCACCCGCCGCCGGTGTCGTGGCAGAAGCCGGTCTGCAGGCCCGGCGAGAGGTGACCGACGGTGATCCGCTCGCACCGGTTGGTGGCCCCGGTCGCGCAGGACGGGCACGGCTCGACGCCGCGAGCGGCGCAGCCGAGGACCGGGTCGACGACGACCCGGGTCCCGCGCGGCAGGTCCTCACAGTCCTCCAGCAGCTCGGCCACCACCTCGTGGCCGGGCACGAACGGCATGGACACCAGGGCCGAGAAGTAGAGGCTGGTGCGCCCCGACAGGGCGCCGAGGTCGGACCCGCAGATGCCCGACAGACGGGTGCGCAGCCGCGCCCAGCCGGGACGCTCGACGCGAGGCTCGGCGATCGTCACCAGGCGCAGCGGCGCGGCGAAGCCGGACAGCAGGCCGGGCATCCGGCCCCCGACGGCCCGGCCCGCCACGGCGCGCGGGACCGATCGGAACATCTCCAGCGCGAGCATCATGGGCGGCCTGCCGGGTTGAGCCTCCGGGTGGAGGCCGGGGGGCTGGCCCAGTCGACGATCGTCCAGCGGTGCCGGCGGGCGTGCCGGAAGAGCGGGACGTCCGGCCGGACCGCGACCGGCCGCCCGACGGCCTCGAGCAGCGGCAGGTCCGAGTGGGAGTCGGCGTAGCCGTAGGACGTCGCCAGATCGATCCCGTGCTCGGCGGCATAGCCGCGCATCCAGGCCGCGCGCGACTCCCCCACCAGCGGCGAGGATGCCAGGAACCCGGTGCAGATCCCGTCGGCGTCGACCGCGAGCCGGGCCGCCTCGACGTGGTCGAACAGCGGCGCGAGCGGCCGGGTCAGCGGGGCGATCGCGCCTGTGATCAGCACGGTGCGATGGCCGGCGGACCGGTGCTCGCGGATCCGCCGCACCGCGTCGGGCGAGAGCCGGGCCAGCACGTGGGAGGTGAGCTGCTCGTCCGCGATCGCCTCCAGGTCCGACAGCCGCGCGCCGGCGTACTCCCGGTAGACCGCCCGCAGGAAGGAGCTGCGCTCGCGCCGCTCGGCGCGCACCAGGTGGGGCAGTCGCGCCACCATCCGGCCCAGCTCACCCATCCGCTCGGCGCCGCCCTGCTCGCGCAGCCGCAGCCACAGGTAGGTCTCGATGACGTTGGAGGACAGCAGCGTGCCGTCCATGTCGAAGAACGCCGCGACACCGTCCCCGGTGGTCGAGCTGTCCCCGGTGGTCGGGCTTGTCGAGACCCCCGCACCCGACAGCGGCCGCAACCCCGGAGCGGCCGCCGCACGACGCTTCCTCCGCAGCTCGTCCATCCGCCGCACCGGCGCGGTGACGGCCGGGCAGTGCACCTCGCCGAGGTAGTGCTCCCAGTCGATGACCGAGGTGTCGAACGCGAACCGCTCACGGTCCGCGGGCGTCAGCGACTCGAAGAGCGCCACCGTGTGGGCGTCGGCGAAGTGCAGCTCCGCGACGGCGTACTCGTGGTAGATGTCGAGGTAGCGACGCAGGAACTCCAGCCGCCGGCCCTGCTGGTCGAGCTTGCGCGCCAGGTCCCGCGCCCGGTCACTGCGGGGCGCCCGACCCACCACGTAGTCGGCCACCCGGTGCGCCCGCTCGCTGGTCACCAGCAGCCGCTCGACGGACTGGGCGCCGGCGAACCGCCAGTCCGGCAGCCGCGCCGCCCCGCGCTCCCCGCCGACGAACGGGTGCTCGTCGAAGTAGCGGCGGATCGTGTCGTAGAGCCGCCGGAACGTCACCGGGTTGCGCCCACCGGACGAGACGTGGAAGTACGCCGGCTCGCCGGGCTCGGGCGGGTCGGCCAGGACCGCCACGATCGCGGCGACGACGTGGTCGACCGGCACGATGTCGATGACGGTGTCGGCCGAGGCCGGGAAGTCGGGCAGCTCGCCGCGCCCGTAGGCGAGGATCAGCGGCTCGGCCATCTTGAAGCCCTCGATCCACCCCGGGTAGGGCTTCTCGAGTGCGGACTCGATGATGCTGGGCCGCACGATCGACACGCGGTGCGGCTCGGCGGCGTACGCCTCGACGACCCGCTCCCCGAGCGCCTTGGTGAACGTGTAGCAGTCGGTCCAGCCGAGGCTGCGGGCCCGCTCGGTGCCGACCCGCACCAGCTCCTTCTTGACCCACTCCTTGCGCGCCGCCTCGGTCGCGGCGGCCGCGGTGAGCAGACCCGCGCGGCTGTGCGCCTTCTCCGCCTTGCGGCGCTCGGTCTCCAGCAGGTACGCCGTGCGCGACCGGTGCTCGATCGAGCTGCGCTGGGCGAGCCCCCAGGCGAGCTCGGCCTCCAGGTCGACGTCGTGGTCGACCGGCCCCTCGGGGATGACCCCGCGGCGGCGGCCCGCGACGTAGGCCGTCGAGATGTGCACGTAGTGCGGGTCGCGGCCGGTCTCGCGGATCCGGTCGAGCAGGTCGCGCGCACCGACGACGTTGGTGCGGAAGCCCTCGTCGACCGGCGGGTCGAAGGAGACGTCGCCGGCACAGTGCACGACGGCGTCCAGGTCGGCCGGCAGCGGCGGCACGTCGGTGAGGTCGCCGGAGAGGACCTGCACCCGCGCGGCCGCCTCCTGCACCTCGGCGAAGATCGGCTTGCGCAGCAGCGCGTCGGTGCGGGCCTGCGCGGTGGTGGATCCCTTGGGCCGCACCAGGACGGTGACCCGCACGCCCGGGACCTCGGTCAGCAGCAGCTGGAGCAGTGCCTCCCCGACGAAGCCGGTGACACCCGTGAGCAGCACGTGCTGCCCGTCGAGCCGTTCAGCGACGGTCTCCTGCATCCAGCGTCCTCCTCACCCGGTTGAGGCACATGCGGCGATTCTGCACCCCGGCGCAACCCAGCCCGACCGGCGTCCGTCAGGAGCGCCGCTCCTCGACCCGGTTCTTGACGAAGATCAGCGGCAGGATGAACACGCCCAGCAGCGAGACCACCCAGACGATCAGCGTCGCCTCGAGCCAGGTCGCGGCCCCCTGGATGGAGAGGCCGCTGGAGATCGCCGCGGTGATGATCAGCGCGATGAACGTGGCGACCAGCGCGACGCCTCCGCGCAGCGCCGAGGCCTTGCTCACCGCGAGCTGGGTCAGGAACGGCTGCATGAGCGCGTAGACGACCGTGAAGATGACGACGGCGATCACGAAGGCGGCGCCCGTGATCGTCATCTTGTCGAGGATCGCAGCGGCCACGATCAGCCCGAGGGCGTTCGCGGCGAGCTGGATCACCAGGCTGATGAGCATCCGGATCATGGGCGAACGCTAGCGGGTCCGGGCCCTAGAGGTGCTTCATCGCCTCACGGCGGGACAGACCGGAGAGCCGCTCACCGAGCCGCTCGACCTCTGCACGCACCCACGCGGGGTCGGTGCGGGCGCGGTCGCGCAGTGCCCAACCGATCGCCTTGCGCAGCCAGAACGACGGGTCGTCGACGTTCGCCTCGACCACGTCGCGCAACAGCTCGGGGTCGGTCCCGGCCCCGCGGCCGACCTGGGCCAGCACCGCCGTCCGCCGCACCCAGAGGTCCTCGTCGCGCGCCCAGGCCCGCACCACCGGGGTCAGCTCGTCGCGGTCACCGGCGAGCGCGTCGCCGACCAGGTGCGTGGCGACCTCGTCGACGAGGTCCCACCAGGCGCCGGTCTCGACCAGGTGACGCAACAGCGGCATGGCCGCGGCATCGACGAACGCACGCGCCCGGCGGTGCCGGGCGACCGCGAGGGCGGCGTACCGCTCCTCGCGGAACGCCGCCTCGTCCCACAGGGCCCGCACGGTCGCCTCCCAGCGCGCCCGGTCGCCAGGCTCCCAGTCGCGCAGCAGCGGCCGCAGCGCCGCCTTCAGCTCCGGAGAGGAGAGGCCCCGGAACGGCATCGCGGACTTCATGTAGCGCTGCTGCGCCACTGCCCGCTCCGGGTCGGCTCGCTCGGCCAGCGCCGTCCGGACGGCGGCGACGAGCTCGAAGTCGGCAGCGCTCACGGCGTCAGCCTAGGGAGCGCCTCGGGGTCCGGCGCGTCGTCCGCCCACGTCGGCTCACCGACCGCGAGTGGGGCGCCGACGCGGCGCAAGCCGGCTCCTCCGCTTCGCTCCCCCGCCAGTTCCGCCGAGTCAGCTCGCCTCGCCCACCGTCGTCGGCTCACCGACCGCGGGTGGGGCGCCGACGCGGCGCAAGCCGGCTCCTCCGCTTCGCTCCCCCGCCAGTTCCGCCGAGTCGGCGCATGCCCACTGCCTCGCGCCCTCCTCGCTGCGCTCGGTGGACGCTCGTCAGTGGGCGCAGAGGGGATCGAACCCCCGACCACCTCCTTGTAAGGGAGGTGCTCTACCGCTGAGCTATACGCCCGTCGCCCGGAGCCGGGGCTTCGAGCGGGCCACAGACTACGCACGATCGACTGCCGACACGACTCCGCCCGACCGCCGCAGCGGCGCCGGCTCAGGACTGACAGGTGTCCTTGTTCGGACCGCTACCCGGGAAGGACGGGTAGACGTTCTTGTCCTGCCGGCTGGCGTCGGCCCGTCTCGCGAAGAACCCGGGGAACGGCCCCCCGGAAATGAAGTCGGACCGCAGGCGTCTCGGGTCACCTGCGGTCCAACAACCCCAAGATTACGGTGGTCCGCCAAGCGCTGTCGCGGGTTCGCCCGAAACGTCCGCGAAATCCGCCAGTCCGGTCTAGTCCAGGGGGCAGCGGGTGGCCGACGGAGTGCGGCCAGCGGGGGTCAGAGGGCGCCGGTGAGCTGCCGCAGGTGCTCGTCGAGGTCCCGGCCGTCCGGCATCGCGTTGTGGACGGCCCAGCGCACCAGACCCTCCTTGTCCACGACGTACGACGACCGCCGCGGGCAGCCGCGCTCCTCGTCGAAGACGTCGTAGGCGCGGGCGACCTCCCCATGCGGCCAGTAGTCCGAGAGCAGCGGGAAGTTCAGGCCGTCCTGGTCGGCGAACGCCCGCAGCGAGTACATCGGGTCGCAGGAGATCCCGAGCACCTCGGTGTCGAACGTCAGGAACTCGTCGAGCCGGTCGCGGATGCCCGCCATCTCACCGGTGCAGACCCCGGAGAACGCGAACGGGAAGAACACGATCGCCACCGCCTTGGCGCCCCGGAACGACGACAACGACACGTCCTGCCCGAACTGGTCGCGCAGCGTGAAGTCGGGGGCCGGGCCACCCAGCTCGAGTCCGGTCATGACCGAATCCTGTCACCCACCGCCGACGGCCCCGCGCCCGGGCCGGCCCGCAGCCCGGGGCGGTCCGGGTCAGTCGGTGTCGAGGTCCCGCTTGAGCACCTTTCCGGTGGCGTTGCGGGGCAGCTCGTCGAGGAAGACGATGTCGCGGGGCACCTTGTAGCGGGCCAGGTTCTCCTTCACCCAGCCCTTGAGGTCCTCCTCGGAGACCGAGCCGTCGGTGACGACGAAGGCCCGCAGCCGCTTGCCGAAGTCGGGGTCGTCGACGCCGACCGCAGCGACCTCGATGACGGCGTCGTGGCGCATCAGGCAGTCCTCGACCTCCTTGGGGAAGACGTTCTCCCCTCCGGAGACGATCATCTCGTCGTCCCGCCCCTCGACGTGCAGGCGACCGTTCTCGTCGAACCGTCCGACGTCGCCGGTGGACATCAGCCCGTCGACGATCTCCTTGTGGCCGCCCCCGGTGTAGCCCTCGAAGAGCAGCCCGTTTCCGACGAAGATCCGGCCGGTCCTCCCGGTCTCCACCTCCCGGCCCTGCTCGTCGAGGATCTTCACGATCGTCGCGTACGGCGGCTTGCCCGCCGCGGCCGGCGCCGCCCGCAGGTCCTCGGGCGTCGCGATGGACGCGTAGGCGACCTCGGTCGAGCCGTAGATGTTGTAGAGGTGGTCCCCGAAGTGGTCCATCCAGTCCAGGGCGAGGTCGCCCGGCAGGGCCGAGCCCGACGACGCCACCACCTTGACCCGGGACAGGTCGTAGCGGTGCAGCGTCTCCTCGGGCAGCGCCATGATCCGCTGCAGCATCACCGGGATGACCACGAGGGAGTCGCAGCCCTCGTCCTGCGCGACCTCCAGGCACCCCTCGGGGTCGAACCTGCGGCGCAGCACGACGGTCGAGCCCAGGAGCATCGACAGCGCCAGGTGGGCGAACCCCCAGGTGTGGAAGAGGGGGGCGGCCACGTGGGTGCGCCAGCCGTACCTCAGCGGCATCCGCGACAGGAGCGACACGGCAGCGTCGATGCCGGCCTCGCTGCGCGGCGCGCCCTTGGGGGTGCCGGTCGTGCCGGAGGTGAGGATGACGATCCGGCCGTGCCGCCTGGTCGGCTCCAGGTCGGCGTCGGAGTGATCGGCGATCAGCTTCTCCAGGGTCGGCCCGGAGGCGTCCGCGTCGATCCACGCCAGCACCGAGGTGCCGGCGTCGGCCTTCTCCAGCAGGTGGGTGAACTCCTCGTCGTGGACGACGACCGCGGGCTGCTCGCGCTCGAGCACGTCGACCAGCTGCGGCCCGGCGAACGCGGTGTTGAGGTAGAGGATGTCGGCGCCCAGCTTGGCCGCCGCGATGCTCGCGTCGACGAACCCGCGGTGGTTGCGGCACATCAGCGCCACGCCGCTCCCCTCGGTCACCCCGAGCTCGGCGAAGCCGCGCGCCAGGGCGTTGGACCGGCGGTGCATCTCGTCGAAGGTCAGCGACCCCAGCTCGTCGACGATCGCCGTACGCCGGGGGTCCAGCAGCGCCGCGGCGGTGAACCCGCCGGCGGGGCCGGTCCCCCAGCCGCGCAGCGCGCGGGCCGCCTTCGCCAGCGCCAGCGGGCGGTGGGGGCGGATGACGCCCGCCTCCCCGAGGACCTTGAGGGTGGTGCCGGTCGCCGAGGCGCCGGCGAGGGCCTTCTGGAGGACGTCTGGGAGCACGCGCTGCCTTTCGTGGTGGGTTCGTCAGCGGGTCGGTCCGGGTCCAACGACCACCGGCGCCCGGGGTCCCGGCCCGACCTCTCCGTCCGGGTCTACCCGCGCGACTTGGGCGCGACGAGCCGGGTCGCCGCCCAGTCCCTGCTCACCGCGGCGGTCGTGGTCTGCGCGAGGCCCGCGATCGGCGCCGCCTCGGCGATGTCCGTCGGGTCGACGGCGCTCGGACGCCCGACCTTCGGGGTGAGCAGCCAGATCGCCCCGCCACCGACGAGGTCGGTCAGGGCGTCCACCAGGCTGTCGACCAGGTCCCCGTCCTCGGCCCGGAACCACAGCACCACCGTGTCGACCACGTTGCCGTAGTCGCCGTCGACCATGTCCGCGTCGATGGCGTCCTCGATCGCGATGCGGAGCTCGTCGTCGCTGTCGGCGTCCCAGCCGAGCTCCTGGACGACCATCCCGGTCCGGAGACCCAGCCGGTCGGCCGGTCCCGCAGCGGTCCCGTCTGTCTGGGTGGGTCCGCCACCCGGCGTCGCGCTCACGTTCGCCTCCCCTGTCTTCCTCAAGGCTCGCACCCGCAGGTGCCACCGGGGTCCCCCGGAGTGGGGAGTAGTCCACCGGAGTTGGGGCAGGGGCGCAACCCACCCGACGTGGACGCACGTCCCGTGGGACTACCCGCGGGTAAATTTTCCGCCCTGTGATCGCGTGGGACGATGGCCCGGTGACCGATGAGACCACCACCCCCGGCACGGGCACCCTGCGGAGCGGCACCACCCCGACCGTCATCCACGAGGGCCTGCCCACCCAGCTCCCCGACATCGACCCGGACGAGACCCTGGACTGGATCCAGTCCTTCGACGCGCTCGTCGACGAGCGCGGCCGCGAGCGCGCCCGCTACGTGATGCTGCGCCTGCTCGAGCGGGCTCGGGAGTCCAACGTCGGCGTCCCCGCGCTGCGCAGCACCGACTACATCAACACCATCCCGCCGGAGCGCGAGCCGTGGTTCCCCGGTGACTACGAGGCCGAGCAGCGGATCCGCGCGTTCCTGCGCTGGAACGCCGCCGTGATGGTCTCCAGCGCCAACCGCAAGGGGCTCGAGGTCGGCGGCCACATCGCGACGTACCAGTCGTCGGCCAGCCTCTACGAGGTCGGCTTCAACCACTTCTTCCGCGGCAAGGACCACCCCGGCGGCGGCGACCAGATCTACATCCAGGGCCACGCCTCCCCCGGCATCTACGCCCGGGCGTTCCTCGAGGGCCGGCTCACCGAGGAGCAGCTCTACCGGTTCCGCCAGGAGGTGCAGCACGGTCCGCACGCCGGACTGTCGTCCTACCCCCACCCGCGGCTGATGCCTGAGTTCTGGGAGTTCCCCACGGTCTCGATGGGCCTGACCGCGATCAACTCGATCTACCAGGCGCGGTTCAACCGCTACCTGCAGAACCGCGGCATCAAGGACACCGCCGAGCAGCGCGTGTGGGCCTTCCTCGGTGACGGCGAGATGGGCGAGCCGGAGTCGCTCGGGGCGATCCGGGTCGCCGCCCGCGAGGAGCTCGACAACCTGGTGTGGGTCGTCAACTGCAACCTGCAGCAGCTCGACGGGCCGGTCACGGGCAACGGCAAGATCATCCAGGAGCTGGAGGCCAACTTCCGCGGCGCCGGCTGGAACGTCATCAAGGTGATCTGGGGCCAGGGCTGGGACCAGCTCCTCGCACGCGACGTCGACGGCGTGCTCGTCAACAAGATGAACACCACCCCCGACGGCGCGTTCCAGACCTACTCGGTCGAGGACGGCGCCTACGTCCGGGAGAACTTCTTCGGCCCCGACCCGCGGCTGCGCGCCATGGTCGAGCACATGACCGACGCGCAGATCCAGAAGCTGCCGCGCGGTGGTCACGACTACCGCAAGGTGTACGCCGCCTTCGACGCCGCCACCAAGCACGTCGGCCAGCCGACGGTGATCCTGGCCAAGACCATCAAGGGCTGGACCATCGACGCCCTCGAGGGCAAGAACGCCACCCACCAGATGAAGAAGCTGACGCCGGACGACCTGAAGAAGTTCCGCGACCGGCTGCGGCTCCCGATCTCCGACCGCGACCTCGACCGCTCCTACGAGGAGACGGGCGCGGCGCCGTTCTTCCACCCGGGCGCCGACTCCCCGGAGATCGCCTACATGCTCGACCGTCGCAAGCAGCTCGGTGGCTCGCTGCCGCGCCGGGTCCTCCGCGCGAAGCCGCTCACCCTGCCCGGCGACGACATCTACGCCGAGCTCAAGCAGGGCTCGGGCAAGCACAAGGTGGCCACGACGATGGCGGTCGTCCGGCTGCTCAAGGACTGGATGAAGGACCCCGGCATCGGCCAGCGGATCGTCCCGATCGCGCCGGACGAGTACCGCACCTTCGGCATGGACTCGATGTTCCCGAGCGCCAAGGTCTACAACCCCGGCGGGCAGCAGTACGAGTCGGTCGACCGGAAGTTGTTGCTCTCCTACAAGGAGTCGGCCCAGGGCCAGATGCTCCACGAGGGCATCTCCGAGGCCGGCGCCCTGGCGTCGGCGACCGCGGCCGGGTCGGCGTACTCCACCCACGGCGAGCAGATGATCCCGTTCTACATCTTCTACTCGATGTTCGGGTTCCAGCGCACCGGTGACTCGATCTGGGCGATGGCCGACCAGCTGGCGCGCGGCTTCCTCGTCGGCGCCACCGCCGGCCGCACCACCCTGACCGGCGAGGGCCTCCAGCACGCCGACGGCCACTCCCCGCTGCTCGCGGCGACCAACCCGGCGGTCGTGCACTACGACCCGGCGTTCGCCTACGAGATCGGCCACATCATGCGGTCGGGCCTGGAGCGGATGTACGGCGACACGGGTTCGAACGGACAGGGCGAGGACGTGATCTTCTACCTCACCGTCTACAACGAGCCGGTCGCCCAGCCCGCCGAGCCCGAGGACGTCGACGTGCGCGGCATCCTCAAGGGGATGCACCGGGTCGCGACCGCCCCCGCGGACGGCGACGGCCCCCGGGTGCAGCTGCTCGCCTCCGGCGTCGGGTTCCCGTGGGTCGAGGACGCCCAGCGGATCCTCGCCGAGGAGTGGGGCGTGCGCGCCGACACCTGGTCGGTGACCTCCTGGAACGAGCTGGCCCGCGACGCCGTGGCGGCCGAGGAGTGGAACCTGCTGCACCCCGGCGAGAGCCCGCGGACGCCGTACGTCGCCGACCGTCTCGGCGGCGTCGAGGGCCCCGTCGTGGCCGTGTCGGACTACATGCGGGCGGTGCCGCTCCAGATCGCCCGGTGGGTGCCCGGCGACTACCGCGTGCTCGGCGCCGACGGCTTCGGCTTCGCCGACACCCGCCCTGCGGCCCGCCGCTACTTCCACATCGACGCGCAGTCGGTCGTCGTCCAGGCCCTCCAGGCCCTCGCCGACGCCGGGCAGATCGGTCGCGACAAGGTCGAGGAGGCGTTCGCCCGCTACCGCATCGACGACCCCACCGCGGTCGCCGGCGTCAAGCAGGAGGGCGGGGACGCCTAGTCCCGCCGGCGGTCTGGCGGCCAGCAGGGCGTCCAGCTCCCACCCGGGCAGCGCGACGACTCACAGTCCCACCAGTCCCACCAGCACCACCGGCACCAGCGGACGGGCACTGCCTGACGTTGTCGGGCGTTGCAACCCCTGACAACGTCAGGTTTCCCCGGCTGACCGGGGATTCATCCCCTCCCCGTCCCCGCACCAGCGGGAACGCGGCTACGCCGTGTCCGAGACCGCCTGCAGCGAGGCGGCGCCACCGCCGGAGCGGAGCAGGGCGCGGAACCGCGCCCGGGAGTACGACGACGCCTCGGTCGTGCGCACGAAGTCGTGGACGAGCCGGGCGAACCGCTGCGGGTGGTCCTTGTGCGGGAAGTGGCCGGCGTCGTCGAAGACCTCGACCCGCGCGTGCGGAGCCAGCTCCGCCGCCCGGGCGGCGTGGGCGACGGGGATGACCTGGTCGTCCTGCCCCCAGACGACCCACAGCGGCATCGCCTCGATGAGGTAGGCCCGGCCGGCCATGCTCAGGACCTGGCCGCGCCAGTCGACGACCGCCTTGACGACGTGCCGCACCGCGTGGCGGGCGTGCGCGTCACGGAAGGTGTCGAAGATCTCCGCGACCTCGTCGAGGTCGCGGGTGGCCGGCAGGCCGGTGCCGGACAGGGCCCGCAGCCCGAGCTTGCCGGCGTGCCGGATGCCCGGCAGCGTCAGCACGGTCATCACCGGGTGGAAGCCGGGCAGGCTGATCATCCGGATCGCCGGCGTGACCTCGGGGCCGAGGCCGCCGGACGCCACGAGCATCAGCCGCTCGGTCCGCTCGGGGTACTGGTAGGCGAACTGCATCGCCACGCCGCCACCGAAGCTGTGCCCGACCACCGAGACCTTGTCGATCCCGAGCACGGTGAGCAGGTCCCGCATGCCGTTGGCGAAGCCGCCGAGGGTGTAGTCGGCGCGCGGCTTGTCCGACCGCCCGTGACCCAGCAGGTCGGGAGCGATGACCGTGTAGCGCCGGGAGAGCGGCTCGATCACGCTCTCCCACGTCGTGTGGTCGCAGCCGAGGCCGTGCAGGAGCAGCAGCGCCGGCCCGGACCCGACCTTGACGAAGGCGCGCCGGTGCCCGTTGATCGTCAGGTACTGGACGTCGGCAGGGCCGGACATGGTGCCTCCCAGGTCGCACAGCCACCCCGGGCTGTTGAACTCGATTCAACCAGACGTACCCGCCCCCCGGGGCCCGGAATCTCCCGGTTTCACCGGGGTTCCGGGCAGATCCACGGGTGCCCTAGCGTGTGCGGGTGACTCCACGCAAGGGCACGACGGCCCCTCACCGGGCCGCCGACGCCCTCCAGCGGGCCAGCGGTGCGCTGAGCACGGCCGCGATGGCCCGGATGGAGTCGGACATGCCCTGGTTCCGCGAGCTGAGCGCCGAGGACCGCTCGTGGGTGGGCGTCATCGTCCAGGCCGGCATCCGCGGGTTCGTCGACTGGTACCGGCTGGCGGGCCGGGACCAGCCGGCCCCTGGGGGCACCGAGATGGTCGCGGCGGTGTTCGGCGTGGCTCCGCGGGCGCTCGCCGGGGTCATCAACCTCCAGCAGACCGTCGACCTGGTGCGACTGTCGATCGAGGTGGTCGAGAGCAACGTCGAGGAGCTGCTGGAGCCGGCCGACGCCGCCGACGTCCGGGCCGCGGTGCTGCGCTACGCCCGCGAGGTCGCCTTCGCCACCGCCGAGGTGTATGCCCGGGCCGCCGAGCAGCGTGGCGCCTGGGACGCGCGCCTCGAGGCGCTGGTCGTCGACGCGGTGCTCCGCTCGGAGCCGGACGAGACGCTGCTGTCCCGGGCGAGCGCCCTGGGGTGGGCCGGACGCGGCGACGTCGCGGTGGTGCTCGGCGCGATCGCCGCCGACCGCAGCGACACCGACACCTTCGACGAGGTACGCCGGTCCGCCCGCGCCGCCGGCATGGACGCGCTGTGCGCGGTGCAGGGCGACCGGCTCGTCGTGGTGCTGGGCGGCGTCGACGACCCGCGGGCGGCCGGCGAGGCGGTCGCCGACCACTTCGGCGACGGCCCGGTGGTCGTCGGCCCGGTCGCGTCCGACCTCGGCCAGGCCCACGTGTCGGCCCGGGCGGCGCTCTCCGCGCTGCGCGCGGCACCCGGCTGGCCGGCCGCACCCCGTCCGGTACGCAGCTCGGACCTGCTCGCCGAGCGCGCCCTGGCCGGCGACGGCCACGCCCGCCGGCACCTCGTCGAGGAGGTCTACCTGCCGTTGCTGCACGCGCGCGGCACCCTGATCGAGACGCTGACGGCGTACTTCGAGCGCGGCTCGTCCCTCGAGGCGGCCGCCCGCGCGCTGTTCGTGCACCCCAACACGGTGCGCTACCGGCTGCGACAGGTCGCGGACCTGACCGCGCTCGCGCCGACCGACGCCCGCGACGCGTTCACCCTCGAGATCGCCCTGGTGCTGGGTCGCCAGTCCGCGCGGACGTTGTAGGAACCCTACAAAGTTCGTCCCGGCGTTTTCGTGTGCGCCCGAGGCGAGGTGGTGGCCGGCGTCCAGGCACAGTGGGTGTCGTGCTCGTCATCGTCGCCCCCGGACAAGGCGCCCAGACCCCCGGCTTCCTCGGACCGTGGCTGGAGGACCCCACCTTCGCTGCCCGCTTCGACTGGCTGGCGACGGTCGCCGGGCTGGACCTGGCGCACTACGGCACCGAGGCCGACGCCGAGACCATCCGGGACACCCGGATCGCCCAGCCCCTCCTCGTCGCCACCGGCCTGGTGGCCGCGCTCGAGCTGTTCCCGCACCCGGCCGACGCGTTCTCCCAGATCGGCGCGGTCGCGGGCCACAGCGTCGGCGAGATCGCCGCTGCCGCCGGCGCACGGGTGATCACCGCCGAGCAGGCGATGGTGCTGGTCCGCGAGCGCGGCCGCGCCATGGCCGACGCCGCGGCGGTCACCCCGACCGGGATGACGGCGGTCCTCGGGGGCGACCGCGCCGAGGTGCTCGGCGCCCTCGACCGGCACGGGCTCACCCCGGCCAACGACAACGGCCCGGGCCAGATCGTCGCCGCCGGCACCACCGAGCAGCTGGCCGCCCTGGCCGCCGACCCGCCGACGAAGGCGCGGCTGATGCCGCTGAGCGTGGCGGGTGCCTTCCACACCCACCACATGGAGCCGGCCGTCGGCCACCTGGCCGCGCTGGCCCGCTCCGTGTCGACCCACGACCCGCGCACCCGGGTGATCTCCAACCGCGACGGCCAGGTCGTCCACGACGGCCGCGACGTGCTCGCCCGGCTGGTCGGCCAGATCGCCAGCCCGGTGCGCTGGGACCTGTGCCTGGAGACGATGGAGGACCTCGGGGTCACCGGCATCCTCGAGATGCCCCCCGCGGGCACGCTGACCGGCATCGCCAGGCGAGCACTCAAGGGCGTGGAGACCTTCGCGCTCAAGACCCCCGACCAGCTCGACGACGCCCGGGCCTTCTGCGCGAAGCATGGCGAGTCGTCCGAGATGGAGACCGCCCCCACCTGGCGGATGGTCGTCTCGCCGGGCAAGGGCACCTTCCACGTCGCCGGTGCTGCTCGAGACGGCGACCTCCTGGCTCCGGGCACGGTGATCGGCGAGGTCGCCAGCTCGCGCGACCGCACCGGGGTCACCGCACCGCACGGTGGCCAGGTCGTGGAATGGCTGGTCGAGGACGGCGACCTGGTCTCCCCGGGCCAGCCGCTGCTGCGGCTCCACCCGCAGGGCGCCGCCTCGTGACCGAGCACGCCGCGATCCTCGGCATCGGGGCCTACCGGCCGTCACGGGTGATCCCCAACGCCGAGGTCGTCGACGCCATCGACTCCAGCGACGAGTGGATCCAGCAGCGGTCCGGCATCCGCCAGCGTCGCTGGGCGACGCCCGAGGAGACGGTGCAGGTCATGTCGGTGGCCGCGGCGCGCCAGGCGCTGGAGCGGTCCGGCATCGACGCCCGCCAGGTCGACTGCGTCATCGTCGCGACCGTCACCCACCTGATCCAGACCCCGGCGATCGCCACCGCGATCGCCCACGAGCTCGGCACCGACCAGGCCGCGGCGTTCGACATCTCCGCGGCCTGCGCCGGCTTCTGCCACGGGATCGCACTGGCCTCCGACCTGGTCCGTGGTGGCACCGCCGGCCACGTGCTGGTCATCGGCGTCGAGCGGCTCTCCGACATCACCGACACCGGCGACCGGGGCACGGCGTTCATCTTCGCCGACGGCGCCGGCGCCGCGGTCGTGGGGCCCAGTGCCACCCCGGGGATCGGACCGGTGGTCTGGGGCTCCGACGGCGAGCAGTTCGACCTGATCCGGCAGCGCGAGGACTGGCGCGACGTCGTCGCCTCCGACAACCCGGTCATGCCCCACCTGGTCATGCAGGGCAACGCGGTGTTCCGCTGGGCGTCGTACGCGATGGCCAAGATCGGCCAGCAGGCCCTCGACCGTGCCGGGGTGACGCTCGACGACCTCGACGTCTTCGTGCCCCACCAGGCGAACATGCGCATCACCGATGCGATGGCCCGCGCGATGAAGCTCCCCGAGCGGGTCCGCATCGCCCGCGACATCGCCGACCAGGGCAACACGTCGGCGGCGTCCATCCCCCTCGCCCTCGACCGGATGATCGCGGAGGGTGACGCCCGCAGCGGCGACACCGCCCTCCTGATCGCCTTCGGTGCCGGCCTCGCGTACGCCGCGCAGGTCGTCACCGTCCCGTAGACCGCACTACCGCAGTTCGCACCATCCCGCACCACCACCGAAGTTCCACTGGAAGCAACCGAAAGGGAAGAAGCTCGATGGCAACCACCGAGGAGATCCGCTCCGACCTCGCCGAGATCGTCAACGAGGTCGCCGGCATCGACGCCGACGACGTCCAGCTCGACAAGTCCTTCGTCGACGACCTGGACGTGGACTCGCTGTCCATGGTCGAGGTCGTCGTCGCCGCCGAGGAGAAGTTCGGCGTCTCGATCCCCGACGACGAGGTGAAGAACCTCAAGACCGTGGGCGACGCCGTCGCCTTCATCGAGCGGGCCCAGGCCTGATCGTTCCTCGACTGTCCAACCTGTCGAGACACTAGGAGCAGCATGTCGAAGCGAGTCGTCGTCACCGGTCTCGGGACCACCTCCCCCGTCGGGGGCGACGTGGCGACCACCTGGGACGCCCTGGTCGCCGGACGCTCGGGCGTCCGGTACCTCACCGACGAGTGGGCCGCCGAGATGCCGGTGCGCATCGCCGGCCGGATCGCGGTCGAGCCCTCGGAGGTCCTCGAGCGGGTCAAGGCCCGCCGGCTGGACCGGTCCTCCCAGTTCGCCATGGTCGCCGCCATGGAGGCCTGGAAGGACGCCGGCCTCGAGGGCGCGGAGGTCGACCACGACCGCCTCGGCGTCGCGATGGCGTCCGGGATCGGCGGCGTCACGACGCTGCTGGACAACTACGACACGCTCAAGGAGAAGGGACCGCGCCGGGTCTCCCCGCTCGCGGTCCCCATGCTGATGCCCAACGCGCCGGCGGCGCAGATCAGCCTCTACGTCGGGGCGCGCGCGGCGGTGAACACGCCGGTCTCGGCGTGCGCGTCCGGCAACGAGGCCATCTCCTTGGCCCTGGACCAGATCCGGCTGGGCCGGGCCGACGTGGTCGTCGCCGGCGGCACCGAGGCGGCGATCCACCCGCTCCCGATGGCGGCCTTCGCGAACATGATGGCGTTGTCGAAGACCGCGAGCGGTCCCGACGGGGGCGACCCGACCGCGGTGTCGCGGCCATGGGACCTCGCCCGCGACGGGTTCGTGCTCGGCGAGGGCGCCGGCGTGCTGGTGCTCGAGTCGGAGGAGCACGCGCTCGCGCGGGGGGCGCGCATCTACGCCACCGTCCTCGGCGCCGGCATCACGGCCGACTCCCACGACATCGCCCAGCCCGACCCCGAGGGCCGCGGCGGCTCCCGCGCCATCCTCCGCGCCCTCGCCGAGGCCGAGATCGGCCCGGCCGACATCGCCCACGTCAACGCCCACGCGACGTCCACACCGCAGGGCGACATCGCCGAGGGCCTGATGCTGCACGCGACGCTCGGCGCACACGCGACCGAGGTCGTCGTCACCAGCACCAAGTCGATGACCGGGCACCTGCTCGGTGGGGCCGGCGCGCTGGAGGCGGTCGCCACCGTGATGGCGCTGCACACCCGCACCGCGCCGCCGACGATCAACCTCGACGACCAGGACCCGCAGGTCGAGCTCGACATCGCCACCAAGGCCCGCGACCTGCCGGTCGGCGACATCGCGGCGCTCAACAACTCCTTCGGCTTCGGTGGCGCCAACGTCGCCGTCGCGTTCGGGTCGGTGTGAGGTGACGGCCACCGCCCAGAGCAGGTCCCAGAAGCCCGCGAAGCTCCCCCGCGAGCAGGATCCCCGCAACCCCGTCCACCGGCTCACCGCGCTGTTCGACGAGGGCACGCTGGAGCTGATCACGCCCGACGACGACTCCGGCATGCTCGCCGCGGTCGGCCAGGTCCGAGGGACCCGGGTCGTCGCGTTCTGCTCCGACGCCACCGTGATGGGCGGCGCGATGGGCGACCTGGGCTGCCGGGTCGTCGTGGACGCCTACCACCGGGCGATGACCGACGGCGTGCCGATCATCGGGCTCTGGCACTCCGGCGGCGCGCGCCTGGCCGAGGGCGTGCTCTCCCTGCACGCGGTCGGCCGGATCTTCCAGGCGATGACGCAGGCGTCGGGCAAGATCCCGCAGATCTCGGTCGTGCTGGGTCCGGCCGCCGGCGGGGCGGCGTACGGCCCGGCGCTCACCGACGTCGTGATCCTGGGCCCCGAGGGGCGGATCTTCGTCACCGGCCCGGACGTGGTCCGGTCGGTGACCGGCGAGGACGTCGACATGCTCCGCCTCGGCGGCCCCGAGCCGCACGGCCGGCGGTCCGGCGTGGTCCACATCCTCGCCGAGTCCGAGCGCGAGGCGCTCGACCGGGCCCGCGGCGTCGCCGACCTGCTCGGCGCCCAGGGCTCCATCCGGGTCGGTGAGGTCGAGGACCGCGACCTCGCGGGCCTGCTGCCGGAGTCGAAGAAGCGCGCCTACGACGTGCACCCGCTGGTCGAGTCGGTCCTCGACGAGGGCTCGGCCCAGGAGCTGCACGCGCGCTGGGCCCCCAACATCGTCACCGCCCTGGGCCGCCTCGGCGGCCGCACCGTCGGTGTCGTCGCCAACAACCCGCTGCGCCTGGGCGGCTGCCTGGACTCGCTCTCGGCGGAGAAGGCGTCCCGCTTCGTGCGGATGTGCGACGCGTTCGGGGTCCCCCTGGTCGTCCTCGTCGACGTCCCCGGCTACCTGCCCGGAGTCGGGCAGGAGTGGGACGGGGTCGTGCGGCGCGGAGCCAAGCTCCTGCACGCCTTCGGGGAGTGTGTGGTGCCGCGGGTCACGCTGGTGACCCGCAAGACGTACGGCGGCGCCTACATCGCCATGAACGCCCGGTCGCTCGGCGCCACCAAGGTCTTCGCCTGGCCCGGCGCGGAGGTCGCGGTGATGGGGGCGGTCGCCGCGATCCGCATCCTGCATCGCCGCCGCCTCGCCGAGGTCGCCCCCGACATCCGCCCGCAGGTGGAGGCCGAGCTCGCGGCCGAGCACGAGCGCATCGCCGGCGGCGTCGACCGGGCCGTCGAGATCGGCGTCGTGGACGAGGTCGTCGAGCCGACCGCCACCCGCACCGCGATCGCCCGGGCCATCGAGGACGCGGTCCAGTCCGTCGGCGTCCGACGCGGGCAGCACGGCAACATCCCGCTGTAGCCGGCTCGGCACCACCCCGTAACGGCGACGGGCGGTCGCGCGTTGGACCGGGCATGACGCCCGTCACACGATCGGCTGCGGTGCTCGCCGGGGCGAGCCTGGTCACCGGCCTCCTCACCACGGCACCGGCGTCCGCCGAGCGCCGGTCCGACCCGGTCTCGGGGCTGGTCGGGCAGGTGCTCGGACCCCCGTCGTCCGGTCCGGACGGCGGCCAGCGGCGGTCGGGTGCCGCCCTGGGCTCGACGGCGGCGGCCGACGGGGTGCTGCGGCAGGGGTGCCACAACCACTACTACCGCTACGTCGTGCGGGTGGCCACCGACGACTGGACCCTCGAGACGTTCCTCGACGACCGCACCGGCGACACGATCGCCTCGGGGACCTACATCGCCGACTCCGACGCCAGGCGTGCCCGCAAGGTCTTCCGCTTCTGCCGGTGGTCCACCCGTCCCGGCCGCTTCACGATCCGTGCGAAGCTGACCTGGTACACCGACAGCGGGGAGCACCGCGGCTGGTTCGAGCCGTCGCACTTCCGGCTCCGCCGCCCCTGAGCAGGCGCCGGCCGCGCCTCAGACCACCTGGTGGAGCCAGCGGACCGGGGCACCCTCGCCGGCGTGGCGGAACGTCTCGAGCTCGTCGTCCCAGGGCTTGCCGAGCAGCTTGTCGATCTCCACGAGCAGCGTGGTGTCCCCCAACGCGGCCTTGACCACGGCGGCCTTGAGCCGGTCCTCGGGGATCATCAGGTCCCCGTGCAGCCCGGTGACGGCGTGGAAGACGCCGAGCTCGGGGGTGTAGGAGTACCGGGAGCCCTCGGAGGAGGCGGTGGGCTCCTCGGTGATCTCGAAGCGCAGGTGGTTCCACCCGCGCAGCGCGGAGGCGATCGCCGCGGCGGCACCGGCCTCGCCGGTCCAGGAGAGCTCGGCGCGGTAGGCACCCGGCTGCGCCGGCTGGGGGGTCCAGTCCAGGCTCACGGGCGCGCCGAGGACGCCGCTGACGGCCCACTCGATGTGCGGGCACAGCGCGGACGGCGCTGAGTGGACGTACAGGACGCCCCTCGTCGCGGTGCGGGTAGCGGTGCGTGCGGTCACCGTGGCCTCCTTCATCTCCGGCGCGAGCTGCGCCTTCCCCAGCGGGCTCGACCAGTGGAGACGAGGTCGGACAAGTGACAGCGATGTAGTTGTGGACACCATTGTGACGCATGGGGCGCCTGAACACCAAGCACCTTCACGACGGGGGTCAGACCGGCGTCCCGGACCCGGCGGTCGGATCGCTGCCGGTCAGGGGCGGACGGCCCCGGCGCGCCGCGGCCCGAGGTCCATGAGCGTCTCGATGACGTCCTGCGCGATCGCCAGGCCGCCGAGGTGGCTCTCCCCGTCGATCACCGTCATCGTGGCGTCCGGCAGCCGGTCGACGACGTGCTGACCATGGCGGAACGGCACGATGTGGTCCGCGTCGCCGTGCCACCACCGCACCGGCACCCGGACGTCGGCGAGCTCGAAGCCCCAGGGCTGGGTGAAGAGCACCAGGTCGTTGAGGGGCGCGGACGTCTGGAACCGGCTGCCGTTGAGCAGGTCGTCGAGGAACATCGCCTTGAACTCCGGGCGGGAGAGCAGGTTCTTGTCACCGGGCGGCTGGACCGCGGCATACAGGTCGAGCGCGGGGCCGGCGAGCGGCCGGACCAGCCGGATGCCCTGGGTGAGCAGCACCCCGAGCGGCACCCGGGCGGTCCGCAGCACGGGGGCGAGCGCGACCGCGAGCTGCATCGCCCCGCCCTCCACGGCGTCCGGTCCGCAGGTGGGCGCGACACCGCCGAGCACCCCGACGCCGTGCACCCGGTCCGGCAGGGCCGCGCCGGCGGCGAGCACGTACGGGCCGCCGCCCGAGAGCCCGATCAGGCGCACCGTGTCGATCGCCAGGGTGTCGAGGAGCAGCTCGAGGTCATGGGTCCAGTCCCGCAGCTCCGGGTAGAGGTGGGGGGTCGAGGAGCCGATGCCGGGCCGGTCCAGTCCGATGATCCGGACGCCCCGCTGGTCGGCGTACTCGCGCACCTCCAGCGGGATCTGCCGGCGGGCACCCGGGGTGCCGTGCATCCACACGATCGCCGGACCCCGGCGCGGTCCGTACTCGGCGAAGCTCAGCCGCCGGTCGTCGCGGACCGCGACCGTGCCCTCGAGGGCCGGCCGGCGGACATTGCTCATACCGAGAGTATGCCACCTCAGCGGCCGCGCACGGCCGCCGGATCCACGACGTTGGCGATCTCCCGCACGGCACCGAGCAGCTGGCCGTCGCCGACCACCCGGGGACCGTCGACCACGTCGAGCACCACGCACGTGACGTTGTCGCGGCCGCCCGCCCCGAGCGCCGCGTCGACCAGGGCCGACGCCGCCTCCTCGGGCTCGCCACCGCCGAGCAGGCCGGCGATCGCCTCGTCGGGCACCAGGTCGGTCAGCCCGTCGCTGCACAGCAGCAGCCGGTCGCCCGGCACGACGTCCAGCGGCACCAGGTCGACGGCCGGGTGCACCGGATCCCCGTCCACCGACCGCAGCACGACGTTGCGCCAGGGGTGGACGGCGGCCGAGACGGCGTCGATCTCGCCGTGGTCGACCAGCCGCTGCACGTAGGTGTGGTCCCGCGAGACCTGCGTGGCCCGGCCGTCTCGCAGCAGGTACGCGCGAGAGTCCCCGACGTGCCCGAGCACGACCCGGTCGCCGTCGCACACCACGGCGGTCAGCGTCGTCGCCATCCCCAACCGGCGCAGGTCGGTCTGCACCCCGCGCTGCACGCTGGCCTGCGCGGCCTCGGCGCCAGCGGTGAGCACCACCTCGGGCACGTCGCCGAACCGCGCGAGCGCCGTGGCCGCCATCGCGTAGGTGGCCGTCGCCGACGCGACCTCACCGGCCGCGGCCCCTCCGACACCGTCGGCCACCACCGCGACGTACGGCCCGACGAACGCGGAGTCCTCGTTCTCGGGGCGCACCCGGCCCACGTCACTGATCCCCGCACCCGAGAAGCGCAGCACCCGTCGTCCTCCGATCGCCTGCCGCCCCATTCTGGCAGGGGCGGCGCCGGGCTAAGTCGATGCTCAGCCGATCTTGCGCTCGAGCGCGTCCGCCCGCTCGTCGGCGTCGGTCAGCTGCTCGCTGTCGATGGCGTGCGTGCGGTGGAACCAGGCCAGCGCGTCCTGCTCCCGACCGGCCGCCTCGAGGGTGTCGGCGTACGCGTAGCGCAACCGGACCACCCAGGGCGCACGGCTCTTCGAGGTGAGGGGCGCCAGCTCCAGGGTCCGCAGCGCGGCGTCGAGCTGGCCGAGGTCCCGGCGCGCGCCGGCCTCGACGATGGTCATCTCCGCCTTGGCCTCCGGCGCGAAGTTCACGACCGACGGGCTCTTGGCGAGCTTCAGCGCCTCCTGGGGCTTCCCGAGCGCCCGCTGGCAGTCGGCCATGATGGGCAGGTACGCCGTCGCGCCGTTCATCCGCTTGGCCGCCCGCAGCTCGGCCAGCGCCTCGGCGTAGTGACCGGCCGCGTAGGCGGCCTCCCCCGTCGCCTCGCGCACCACGGCGAGTCGAGGCGCCCGGGCCCGGGCCGCGAGCGCGTGCTGGTAGGCCGTCTCCGGGTCCTCGTCGATGAGCATCCCCGCTGCCGCGAGGTGCCGGGCCACGCGCGCGGCGAGCTTCTCCGGCAGCCCCTTGAGCTGGGCGGCGACGGCGCGGTCGAGCTCGCGACCGGTGATGTCCTCGGGCAGGTCGGGGCCGTCGTAGACGGCCCGCTCCGCCGTGCGGGCGGCCTGCTTGTCCGCGGGCCGGCGCCAGTCGCTCTGCCGCGCCGGCCGCTTGCCGGCCGGCTTGCCACCGCGCTCGGCCGGCTTGCCCCCTCGTGCTGCCGGCTTGCCACCGCGCTCGGCCGGCTTGCCCCCTCGTGGTGCGGGCTTGCCGCCCCGCGGGGCCGGCTTGCCGGACCGGGCCGGTGACGAGCCCTTGCTCGCCGGACGTTGGGGGCGACGTTGCTCGGCCACGACGGTTGCTCCTCGGTCAGCTGGTGCCAGAAAGGTGGGAGTGGAAATGCAACGAGGGGCCACCTGTCCAGGTGGCCCCTCGTGAGTGTATGTCCGGCGGCGTCCTACTCTCCCACGACCTCGCGGTCGCAGTACCATCGGCGCTGAGAGGCTTAACTTCCGGGTTCGGGATGGGACCGGGTGTTTCCCTCTCGCCATGGCCGCCGTAACTCTTGCGGAGTGCGTCGCTCGACACCGGCGGTTCGCCGGCGCGAGGCGCACGTCCAAGCCACTGTTGTGTTGTGGTGGATCTGTCGTGCTGGATTCGTGGACGCGAGCAACTCGAAGACGGTGTTGTCTTGGTTGAGGGTTTGTGGGACAAGCCCTCGGCCTATTAGTACCGGTCGGCTGGGCATTGCTGCTGTACACCTCCGGCCTATCAACCCAGTGTTCTGCTGGGGGCCTTACCCCCTCGAGGGGGTGGGAAACCTCATCTTGAAAC
>NZ_JBGAGJ010000020.1:0-23822 GCF_044226765.1 Nocardioides sp. | reverse complement strand
TCACCCGTTCGCCGCTCGAGTACCCCCGAAAGGGCCTTTCCGCTCGACTTGCATGTGTTAAGCACGCCGCCAGCGTTCGTCCTGAGCCAGGATCAAACTCTCCGTTGAAAACAACACCCAACCACAACCACCCACCCACAAAAGGAGCAGACAGCCATGATCAGAAAAAGAGATGCCTGACAGGAGACACTGACAAATTGTCAGAATCATTGTCAAAGAAATCCGAAAACATCACCCCACCAAAGGGGATCAGTCAACGGGGCATTACAAACTAATTCGTCGACTATGACACACTGTTGAGTTCTCAAGAATCAGACGCACGACGGTGGACCGCATTTCTGCGGCCCGGCCGGGGCGACTGGTAAAACTTAGCGGGTGTCATTTCCCGGTGCAAATCCGGGTCGAACTCCCTCGTCCGGCGCACGTCACCAGACCTCGATGTCGAGGACCGGGACTGCTCAGACGGCCGCTTCGGGGCCGGAGGCCCGACCTGATGGTCTTGCCTCCCGCCGCGCCCTGGCGACTCGGAGAACACTAGGACACGGCGCCAGCCAGTTCAAATCGGACCCGCGTGAGCCGGGCCACAGGTGTCGTGACCGACGCATCCGCGCAGGTCAGGACACCTCGACGCCGGCGAAGCTCTTCTTCCCACGGCGCAGCACGAGCAGCCGGTCCTCGACCAGGTCGGCGTCGCCGGGCACGAGCTCGGGGTCCTCCACCCGCACGTTGTTGAGGTACGCCCCGCCCTCGGCGACGGCGCGCCTCGCCTCGCCCTTGCTCTTGACCAGACCCGTCGCCACCAGCAGCTCCACGACGGTCGGCACGGCGTCGGCGGGGACGGTCACGAGCGGGCGCGCGGCTTCGAGCGCCGCGCGCAGCGTCGACCAGCCGACCGCTCGCAGGTCGCCACCCCCGAAGAGCGCCGCGGACGCGGCGCGGATCCGGGCCGTCTCGTCGGCTCCGTGCACCAGTGTGGTGACGTGCTCGGCGAGCGCGCGCTGCCCGGCCCGCAGGAACGGCTTCTCCGCCTGCTCGGCCTCGAGCGCCTCGATCTCGTCCCGGCCGAGGAAGGTGAAGATGCGCAGCAGCTCACCGACCTTCTCGTCCTCGACGTTGAGCCAGAACTGGTAGAAGGCGTACGGCGACATCATCTCGGGGTCGAGCCACAGGGCCCCGCCCTCCGTCTTGCCGTACTTGGTGCCGTCCGCCTTGGTCACCAGCGGGGTCGCGAAGGCGTGCGCGCGCCCGCCGTCCGCGCGCCGGATCAGCTCCACCCCGCCGGTGAGGTTGCCCCACTGGTCGGAGCCGCCGAACTGGAGGGTCACCCCGTGGTCGCGGTAGAGGTTGAGGAAGTCCATCGACTGCAGCAGCACGTAGCTGAACTCCGTGTAGCTGATCCCGGCCTCGAGCCGGCTGCGCACGACGTCGCGGGCCAGCATCCGGTTGACCGGGAAGTGCTTGCCGATGTCGCGCAGGAAGTCGATGGTCGAGAGGCTCGCGGTCCAGTCGTAGTTGTTGACCATGGTCGCCGCGTTGTCGCCCTCGAAGGAGAGGAAGGGCTCGATCTGGGAGCGGACCCGCTCGACCCAGTCCTTGACCGTGTCGAGGGAGTTGAGCTGGCGCTCGCCGGACTCCCGAGGATCACCGATCATGCCGGTCGCGCCGCCGACGAGGGCGTACGGCGTGTGGCCGGCCAGCTGCAGGCGACGGGCGGTGAGGATCTGCACCAGGTTGCCCATGTGCAGGCTGGGTGCCGTGGGGTCGAAACCGACGTAGAACCGCACGCTGCCGGCCGTCAGGGCCTCGCGGAGTGCGTCGAGGTCCGTCGAGTGGGCCAGGAGGCCGCGCCACTCGAGGTCGTCGAGGAGAGTCGGGTCGACGGTCACGGGGAACCTTTCGGGTCGGGACGGGCACGTCAAGCGTGCCACGTGGGGGCCTCGCTACGCTCTTTCGGATCGAAAGGACCATCGTGATCGCAGGCAGGTACGCGCTCGAGCGCGAGGTCGGGCGCGGCGGCAGCGGTGCCGTCTGGCTCGGGCGCGACGAGGTGCTCGGACGCCAGGTCGCCCTCAAACGGCTCGGGGTGGCCCCCGGTGGCAGCACGCCGGACCTGGCCCGGGCCGAGCGCGAGGCCCGCCTGGCGGCCCGGTTGAACCACCCGCACGTGGTCGCGGTCTATGACCTGGTCACCGAGGGGGACGACCAGTGGCTGGTCATGGAGTACGTCGAGGGCACCACGCTCGCGGCGCTCGTGGCCCGGCGCGGCGCCCTGCCGCCGGAGCAGGCCGCGCCCATCCTGCGGCAGGCGGCCGACGCGCTGGCCGCGGCCCACGCGGCCGGCATCGTGCACCGCGACGTCAAGCCGTCGAACATCCTGGTGGCACCCGACGGACAGGTGAAGCTGTCGGACTTCGGCATCGCGCGCGCCGAGGCCGACGCCACCCTCACCCAGACCGGGCTGGTGACCGGCTCTCCGGCGTACCTCTCCCCCGAGGTCGCCACGGGCCAGCCCGCCACCCCGGCCAGCGACGTGTGGTCGCTGGGCGCGACCCTCTTCCACGCACTGGCCGGCCGGGCGCCCTACGACGTCGGCGACAACGTGCTCGGGGCGCTCTACCGGATCGTGCACGAGGACCCGCCGCGCCTGCCGGACGCCGGCTGGCTGGGGCCGGTCCTCGAGGCGACGATGTCCCTGGAGCCGGCGGACCGGTGGTCGACCGAGCACGTGCGCGACTACCTGGGAGCGGGCCCGTCGGTCCCGCCGCCGCCGGTCCCGCCACCGGTGGACCCCGCACCGGCGCGCACCCAGGTGCTCTCGACGGCCGTGCCGCCCGTGCCGCCGCCGGGCGCCACCACGACGCCGACCGCGACCACGCCGCCCGCGACCACGCCGGTGGCGCCGGCCCCGTCCCGCGCAGGACGGCGACGCAGCAGCCACGGTCCGATCCGGGTCGTCGGCATCGCCGTGGCCGTCGTCGCGATCGTCCTGCTCGCGATGGTCGCGTGGCTCCTCGGCACCCGGGCAGCCGACGACTCCGGCGGCCAGGGAGCCACGACCGGCTCCAGCCGCGGACCGGGGTCGTCCGGTGGAGGTCAGTCGGACTCCTCGACGGGCTCGTCCCCGGCCGGTGACGTCACGGCCGACGGCATGGAGAACTTCGTCGAGAGCTACCTGGCCACGGTCACCTCCGACCCGAAGGCGGCCTGGGAGATGCTCACCCCGGAGTTCCAGCAGGCCAGCGGCGGCTACGGGCGGTACCGGGGCTTCTGGGCGACGATCTCGACCGCGGACCTCATCTCGGCGCAGGCCGACCCCGGGTCGGGTCAGATCACCTACACCGTCGAGTACGTGCGGACCGACGGGTCGAAGACCCGCGAGGACGTCACGCTCGTGCTCGACGGCACCGACGGCGGGTACCGGATCGCGGGCGAGACGTGAGGGCTGACCCCTATCGTTGAGGCCAGGGAGGTCAGATGGAGCTCGCGACGCTGTACCGGGACATCGTCGAGACGTCTCCGGACGCGATCTGGGTGTTCGACCTCGAGGGTCGCGTGCTCTACGCCAACCCGGCGCTGCGCGCGCTCTTTGGCGCGGCCGAGGCCGACATGGCCGGGCTCACCGTCTTCGACACCCTCGATGAGCTGGGGCGCCGCCAGTTCGCCGACCACCTCGACCAGCTCCGCGCCGGGCGGGTCAACGACGGCGAGGTCGAGACCCAGTTCGTCCGCTGCGACGGCACGACCGTGTGGGTCACCATCAGCGAGAGCTTCCTGCACGGGCCGGACGGCGCCGCGGCGGGCGTGCTCCACCGGATCACCGACTCCAACGAGCGCCGGCGCGAGCACGAGGAGCTGGCCCGCAACCGGCGCCGGCTCGCCGAGGCGCAGCGGATCGCGCGCATCGGCAGCTGGGAGTGGGACGTCGACGCGGACCAGATCTGGGGCTCGGACGAGCTGATCGCGCTCTACGGGCTGGACCCGGAGTCGTTCCCGGCGACGTACGACGACTTCCTCCAGGTCGTGCACGAGGACGACCGCGCCCTCGTCGACGAGGCGGTCCAGGGCGCCCTGCGCGACGGCGGCGACTTCCTCTTCGTGGCCCGGGTGCAGGGCCCCGACGACTCCTGGATCTGGACCCGCGGTCGCGGCATCGGGCAGCCGGACGCGGACGGCCGGGTCAACCGGATGCACGGGACCCACCAGGACGTCACCGAGACCAAGCTCGCGGAGCTGGCGCTGGAGGACCAGGTCCGGCAGAACACCTTGATGCAGGCGGTGTCGAGCGCCGCGAACGAGGCGACGACGCTGGCCGAGGTGCTCGGGCACGCCCGGCACCTGGTCCTCCTCCACGACGACTGGGAGCGCGGGCGGGCGTTCCTGACGACGTCCGACGGCACCGCCGTGGAGCCGCTCTACATCAACGAGGAGGACCGGCTCAAGGACCAGACCACGCCCGAGGAGTGCGCCGCGGAGCTGGCGCTCGCGATGCGCGCGTTCCGGGAGAAGCGGTCGGTGTGGGACGACCGGCGGCTGACCATCGCGTTCCCGGTCGCCTACGCCGACGAGGTGATGGCGGTCGTCACGATCACGTCTGCCCCGCCGCTCTACCGCTTCGAGATGATCGAGCAGATGGTCGAGCAGGTCGCGGTGCAGCTCGGCCGCGTCGCCGAGCGCGAGCGGGCCCAGCGGCAGCTGGCCGACGCCCGCGACGGCGCGCTGGCCGCCTCCCGGCAGAAGTCGGAGTTCCTGGCCACGATGAGCCACGAGATCCGCACCCCGCTCAACGGCGTGATCGGCCTCAACGACCTGCTGCTGCGCACCGAGCTCGACCCCGACCAGCTGCGGCTGGCCTCCGGGGTGCAGGTGGCCAGCCGGGCACTGCTCAGCGTGATCAACGACGTCCTGGACTTCTCCAAGATCGAGGCCGGCAAGCTGGAGCTGGAGCGACTGGACTTCGAGGTGCGCCCGGTCTTCGACCAGGTGGCGAGCGTGCTCGCCGAGACCGCCCGCACCAAGGGCCTCGAGCTGATGGTCTCCTGCCACCCGGACGTTCCGGAGGTCCTGGCCGGTGACCCGACCCGGCTGGCCCAGGTGCTCACCAACCTGGGCTCGAACGCGGTCAAGTTCACCGACCGCGGCGAGGTCAGCCTCCGGGCGACCGCCGAGCCCGCGGGCGACGGTCGCACCCTCCTGCGCGTCACGGTCTCCGACACCGGGGTCGGCGTCCCCGAGAGCGAGGTCGCCACCCTCTTCGACGCCTTCACGCAGGCCGACGCCTCGACGACGCGCAAGTACGGCGGCACCGGGCTCGGCCTGGCCATCTCCAAGGAGATCGTCGAGGCGCTGGGCGGTGAGATCGGTCTCGAGGCCAACCCGTCAGGGGGCAGCACGTTCTGGTTCACCGCCGTGTTCGAGGCACCGACCGGGTCGGCGGTGGATCCCGACGACGAGCACGCCCGCCGCTGGCTGTCCGGCCGACGGGTGCTCGTGGTCGACGACAACGACCACAACCGGCTGATCCTCGAGGAGCAGCTGGCGTGGTGGCAGGTCCGCACCGCCTCGGCCGCCGGCGCGGACGCGGCCGAGGTGCTGGTGGCAGAGGCCGTGGCCGCGGGCGACCCCTTCGAGGCGGTGCTCCTCGACATGTCGATGCCCGTCCGCGACGGCCTCGACCTCGCCCGGGCGCTGCGGAGCGAGCCGGCCCACGACGAGGCCGTGCGCATCATGCTCACGTCCGCGACGACGCCGGAGCCGGACGAGCTGGAGGACGCGGGCATCGTCGAGTGCCTGACCAAGCCGGTCCTCGCTGTCGACCTGCGCCGCACGCTGCTGCGCTGGCTGGCCGGGGTCGAGCCGCGGCAGGCCGTGGACGCGTTCGCCCCGGGCGAGCTGACGGCGACCCGCCGGGTGCTGGTCGTCGAGGACAACCCCGTCAACCAGCTGGTCGCGGTGGGTCTGCTCGAGGCGCTCGGCTACCAGGCGCGGACCGCCGAGGACGGCGCGGTCGCGGTCGAGTCCGTCGGCAAGGACGACTACGACCTGGTGCTGATGGACGTCCAGATGCCCCGGATGGACGGGTACGCCGCGACCCGGGCGATCCGGGCGAGCGAGCCGGACGGTCGTCGGGTGCCGGTCATCGCGATGACCGCGGCCGCGGTGGAGGGCGAGCGGGAACGCTGCCTCGCCGCCGGGATGGACGACTTCCTCACCAAACCGGTCGCGCCGGCCGCCCTCGCCGCCGTGCTCGAGCGCTGGATCGACGGCGAGCCCGCGTCACCCCCACGCGCCGGGCTCCCGGGCGGTAGCGTGCGGACCGTGACAGCGAGCAACGGGTCGGGTGACCCGCTGGCCGGGCTCGAGCTGCCGCGGCTCGACGAGCTGCGCGACCTCGACCCCGGCAACACGACGTACCTCGACCGCGCGATCGGCAACTTCGTCGCCAACACGCCGGGGACGTTCGCGACGATCCGGGACGCGGTCGCGGCCGGGGACGCCGCCACCGTGAAGCAGGTGTCGCACAAGCTGGCCGGCGGCGCGCTCAACCTCGGCGTCACCGAGGCGGGACGCACGGCGCAGCAGATCGAGCTGCTGGCCGACACCGGCACGACCGACGGGGTCGCCGACCTGCTCCCCCGCCTGGAGTCGGCCCTCGAGCAGGGGCGCACCGCGCTGCAGGCCTACCGGGCGGCGTACTCCCGGTCCTGACGGGGTAAGAGCCCCGCCATGAAGAGCCTCCTGGGGATCATCGTCGTCGTGTGGCTGTTGATCGGCGTCGCCGCCGCCTGGCAGCGCGGGTACTTCGGCGACGCCCGCGACGTCAGCTGCAAGAGCACCGGCGACACCGCGCTCACCATCCTCGCCGGACCGCTCAACTACCTCGGCGCGAACCCGAAGGTCGACTGCCACGTGAAGGTCCCCCAGCCGTCGAAGTGACGAGTCGGGGCGGCCGTGCTCAACGGTCGTCGTCGAGCGTCGGAGGCGCCGAGCGGTCCAGGGCACCCTGGTTGGCGACGAACGCCGCGACCGGGGGGATGAGTGCGGCGACGACGCTCATCACGACGGCGGCCGTCGTCGACCAGAGCCGGACCACGTTCCAGGCGAGCAGGATCAGCGCGACGCACGTGCCCATCAGCCAGAAGTAGGCGCGGTGTCGGGTCCGACGCTCCATGCCTCCCGACGTTACGCGGCCGGTGCGGGTGGTGGCGCCGCCTGCCGGCCCCGGGCACGCAGGACGAGCCCGGTGCCGAGCGTGACGACGCCGGCGAGCATCAGCAGGATCGCGCCGACGACGGTCAGGACGACGACCCACCCGAGCGTGTCGTCGGTCTCGTAGTGGCCGATCACGGCGGTGGTCCGTTCCGAGGCGGAGCTGACCGTGACGTCGTAGGACCCGTCGGTGGGGACGTCCAGCCGGGCGAACACCTGGTAGGTGGTGCCGTCGAGCTCGACGCTCGTGGTGTCCTCGTAGAACCCGATGGCGCTCTCGACGCCGACGTCGCCGGGCCCGGTCACGCTGATGTCGCGCGGGTAGGCGACCTGCTGGGTGCCGTCGACCTCCTCGCTGTAGAGGCCCCAGTCGCCCGCGGTGAGCTCGGCCGTCGTCGAACCGGGCATCTCGAAGGCCACCGCGCCGTCGCTGCTGGGGCCGCCCCACACCTGCCAGGCCAGGACCGCGCCGCCGATGGCGAGCACCGCGACCACCAGCAGCGCGCCGCCGGCGACGATCGTGCGCCGCCCGGGGCGGCGGGTCGGAGTCGCCGGCACGCTCATGGCCCGAGGCTAGGAGCCCGACCCGGCGCGCAGCATGACCCGCACGGGCCATCCTTCTCGCCCGACCGGCCTGGGGACGGGCCCGAGCCGCACACGGCGCGGCGCCTGCCCTCAGTCGTCGGCGAACGGGCCGAGGACTCGCAGCTGGAGCATGGCCACGAACCGCTGGTCGGGGTCGTCGAGGTCGATCTCCCCGACCTCGGCGAGGCGGCGCAGCCGGTAGCGGAACGTGTTCGGGTGCACGTACATGGCCTCCGCGGCGCGGGCGACGTCCCCGAACGCGTCGAGCCAGGCCTTGAGCGTCTCGACCAGGTTCGTGTGGTGCTGCCGGTCGTAGGCGAGCAGCCGGGCCAGCGCCCCGGTCGGCCGATCACCCCGGGCCGCGACCAGGTCGCGCAGCTCGAGGACCAGCGCCTCCACAGCGATGTCGCCGAGCCGCGCGGCACGACGCTCACCGCGTCCCTCCCGGAGCACCCGCAGGACGCGGTCGGTGCTGGCCCGGGCGTGCACGAGGCCGGCCAGGTCGCGGGCGACCGGACCGACCGCGACCACCGGGCGCAACCGGTCGCCCACCCGGTCGAGGAAGTCGTCGGCGATCCGGGCCGCCCGCTCCTCCCCGTCGTCCGGCGGGCCCGTCAGCGGCACCAACCCGTAGGTCACCCCGCCGACCAGCGCCGCTGCCGCCCGGGGGTGGGCGGCCGACAGGTGCAGGGCGAAGGCGTCGCTGAGCCGTTGCCGCTCGTGGGCGACGGCCGCGGTGTCCGGGACGGGCCCGCCGAGGTCGACGCCGAGGACGAGCAGCGACTGGCCGGCGAGTCCGAGCCGGTCCAGCGCCTCGCGAGCACCCGTCCCGCCCTCGAGCGCCGAGCCGAGGAGATCGGCGCGGAGTCGGCGTTGGACGTCGGCGCCGGCGCGCACGCGCAGCAGGTGCAGCGCGACGAGCTTGGCGGCCTCGAGGAAGGCCTGCGTGCGTTCCTCGCTCAGCGGGCCGGGGACGGCGGCCCAGATCGAGCCGAGCACCTCGTCGCCTGCGCGGACGGCGATCGCCACCCGCGGCATCGTGAAGGCGCCGTTGCCGTCGGGCACGGGGGCGATGAACACCGGCTGGTCGGTGCGGTGCAGATCGCGGAACACCCCGCGCTCGTTGAGTATGCGGGAGTAGCGCTCCGGCACCTGGCGACCCAGGATGGTCTCCACCCGGGACGGGTCGGCCTCGTCCTGGCGCCCGGAGAAGGCGAGCACCCGCGAGCTGCGGTCCTCGATGGTGATCGGTGCGTCCAGCAGCGACGCGATCGCGTTGGCGACGGCGAAGAGGTCACCGGAGGGCAGGCCGCCGAGGGACTCCTGCTCCGCGACCCCCACGTCTCCCTCGGCCAGGAGCGAGCGCAGCACCGCCGCGAGGTGCGCCCACGGCGCACCGCGGCTCAGGCCGAGCAGCGCGACCCCGGCCCGGTCGGCGGCGTCCCGCACCTGCGGCGTCGTGGGCACCGGTGCCCGGAGAACGAGCGCTGCGGCGCGGGCGGCCCCCAGGTCGGCGAGCAGCGCCGCCACGTCGTCGGGCGCCTCGACGCCGACCCCGAGCACGAGCGCTCCGGCAGGCAGCACGGGAGCGTCGACGGGGTCGTGGATCACCACCCCACCGATCTCGCCGGCGGCCTCCGCGTCCCCGTGCACGAGGTCGAGCAGCGTCGCGCCGAGGTCGTCGACGACCCGGGCGAGGCTGGCGCGGGGCCGGGGGGTGGGGACGACGGTCATGGCAGGCGTCAGCCTACGACCGCTCACACCGTCAGCCACTCGGTCGCGACCGTGACCTCCGCCAGGGCGTCCTCGAGGGGCGCGACGCCGAGACCGGGACCGGTCGGGACCGTGAGGTGGCCGTCGTCGAGGACGAACGGCTCGGTGATGTCGCGGTCGTAGTAGCGCCCCGAGCCCGACGTGTCACCGGGCAGGGTGAAGCCTGGCAGGGCCGCGAGGGCGACGTTCGCCGCCCGACCCAGCCCGGTCTCGAGCATCCCGCCGCACCAGACGGGGACGCCGTGCGCCACGCAGACGTCGTGGATCCGCCGGGCCTCGAGGTAGCCGCCCACCCGGCCGGGCTTGATGTTCACGATCGCCGCGGCGCCGAGGCGGATCGCCGCGGCAGCTGACCGCGCCGAGACGATCGACTCGTCGAGGCAGACCGGCGTGCGTATCTGCCGGGCCAGGTCGGCGTGGCCCAGCACGTCCTCCTCCTCCAGCGGCTGCTCGATGAGCAGCAGGTCGAAGGGGTCCAGCCGGGCGAGGTGCCGCGCGTCCGCGAGGGTGTACGCCGTGTTGGCGTCGACCTGCAGCAGCACGTCGTCGCCGTACCGCTCGCGGACGGCGCGGACCGGCTCGACGTCCCAGCCCGGCTCGATCTTGAGCTTGATCCGCACGTAGCCCTCGTCCAGGTAGCCCCCGACCGCGTCGAGGAGGGCGGGGACGCTGTCCATGATCCCGACCGAGACCCCGCAGGGCACCCGGTCGCGGACCGCCCCCAGCTCGCTGCCGAAGGACCGGCCCTCAGTGCGGAGCTCGGCGTCGAGGACGGCCATCTCCAGGGCCGCCTTGGCCATCCGGTGCCCCTTGAACGGCTCCAGCACGGTGCCCACCCGGTGCGCGGGCAGGGGCCCGGCGGCCGCGAGGGCCGGCACCAGGAAGCGACGCAGCACGTCGGCGGCGGCGTCGACGTACTCGGAGGAGTAGAGCGGGTCCGCCATCGCGACGCACTCCCCCCAGCCCTCGGCCTCGTCGGTGACGACCCGGAGCAGCAGCACGTCGCGGCGGGTCTGGGTCCCGAACGAGGTGCGGAAGGGAGCCACGAGCGGCATCGCGACCCGGCGCAGCTCGACCCCGGTGAGCTCCACCATCAGACGTCCCTCCGCACGACGTACCAGCCGGCCTTGTCGAAGCCCGAGATCCTGGCGCCGTCGGCCAGGAGGGCCGCGAGGACCTCGCGCAGCGCGACCCGCCAGCGCTGGGCCAGCACCGGGTCGGCGACCCGGAGGGCACCGATGTCACGGGGTACGGCGACCAGGCTGGTGACGGCCGCGTCGAGCGACCCGACCTGCGGTGCACCGTCGGGAGTGCTGCCGAGCGCGACGACCGCTCCCCCGGCGATCTCGTCGGCCGCGACGGCCGCGACCCAGCCACCTTCGCAGGCCGCCACCACGGCCGGGTCCCGCAGCCGCCAGCGCACCAGCAGGCGGTCGGAGTCGTCGTCGCCGTTGATGGTGTCGAGCATGGCGCCGTAGAAGTTGGCGAGGTACTCGTCGGGCCGTGCCGCGAGCTTCACGAGGTTGAAGTAGGCGTTGCGGCTCACCAACGGGTCGAAGGTCCACGCGATCTCGGCGACGCCGCGCAGCATCGCCCAGGAGCGCTGGTGGAGCTTCAGCGCGAACCCGACGTGCCGGCCGGCCACGTCGTCGGCGACCCCGGCGATGTGGCTGTGCAGCGCGTCCTCGGCCGGTGCGTGGAAGAAGCCGACGCAGGCGCCCACGAGGCGGTCCCCGTCGAAGGCACCACCGACGTAGTTGCCGGCCTTGCCGAAGGCCCGCAGCAGCTCCAGGGTCATCGGCGGGTTGGCGCCGCGACCCCAGATCTCCGCGTAGAGGTGGACCACGGCGGCCAGGTCGGCGAGGTCGCCGAGCTCGCGCACCTCGACGCCGGCGGCGAGAGCGGCGGCGTCGGCCGCCTGGACGGCACGGTCCAGGTCGACGTCGACGGAGCTGACGGGTCGGACGGGGCTCACGGGACTCATGCTGCTCAGGTCCTCCGGTGTCGTCATGGTCGCGCACCACCAGAGGCGAGCAGTCGATTGGTCGGCTGGGCCAGCAGGTCGGTCACCAGCGCGCGGAGCAGGGTCGTGCGGTCCGTCAGGTGGTCGACGAGCACGTGCTCGTGGTCGGCGTGCGCGCCGCCGCCGACCGCACCGAGGCCGTCGAGGGTCGCGGTGCCCACCCCCGCGGTGAAGTTCCCGTCCGAGGCGCCCCCGACCGACGCGGCGGTGGGTGCGGGCAGCCCGGCACGGACGGCGACCGCCCGGGCGCGCTCCAGGAGCAGCGCCGACGCGGACGACTCCAGAGGCGGCCGGTTGGGGCCGCCGTCGAGCTCGATGCGCGCACCCGGCACCGCGGGCTGCAGCGCTCGCATCCCGGCGTCGACCCGCTCCTGCTCGGCCCGGGTGCGGACGCGGACGTCGACCGCGAACGACGCCTCGGCAGGGACGGTGTTCGTCGTCACCCCGGCCTGCGCCCGGGTGGGGGTGACCGTCGTGCCTTCCTCCGAGCGGCCCAGGGCGGCGACCGCGAGGACCTGGTGGGCGAGCTCCAGCGTGGCGTTGACGCCCGCCTCCGGCTCGAGGCCGGCATGCGCAGCGTGCCCGCGGAGCCGGACCTCGTAGAGGGAGACCCCCTTGCGCTCGGTCTTGAGCGCACCTCCGTCGGCGGACGCCTCGAGCACCAGCGCTGCCTCGGCCAGCCGGGCCTCCGCCTCCACCAGCTCGCGCGAGCTCGGCGAGCCGAGCTCCTCGTCACCGGTCACCAGCAGCGTGACGCCGTCCAGGCCGGCCGCGGCGTGCAGCATCATCGCGAGGCCCGCCTTCATGTCGAAGCACCCCGGCCCGCGCAGGACACCGGCCTCCACGGTGCACGGACGCCGCTCCAGCGTCCCGATGGGCCACACGGTGTCGTGGTGGCCGAGGAGCAGGACCCGCGACGGCCCGGCCCCCAGTCGCCAGCGCAGGTGGGTGCGACCGTCGAGGACGACCCGCTCGGGTGCGACACCGAGCCGACGCTCCCCCAGGTGGGCAAGCACGTCGGCCGAGCGCGCGACGGCGGCCAGGTCGGTCGACGGGGACTCGCACTCGACCAGCTCGCGGAGGTCCGCCAGCAGTTCGGCCAGCGAGGGCACGGCGTCCATCAGTCCACCCGCGGCGTGGCGCGGGCCCCGAAGTGCAGGTAGCGCTCGCCGGTCGGCAGCTCGTAGAACGTCACCGGGAACCAGGTCTCGGCTTCCGGCGGCTTGGTGAGGAACATGCCGGGGGCATAGGCGACCAGCGCGTGCTCGTCGACCGGGTCGGGGACCATCTCGGCGAGCGGCCCGGTGAGCGTCGTGCGCAGCACCGGGCCCCGGTCGCCCTCGAGGACCTCCATGGTCACGCCGGCGCGCTGGTAGCGCCCGAAATAGGGCGCGACATCGACCTCGACGGCCGGCTGCGGTGGCACCAGCGGGCGGGGCATGTCGACGCCGGCCAGCTCGGCGAACACCTCGCGGTAGAGGTCCTCGTAGAGGTCGCGGCTGCCGTCGTCGTTGGTCAGCAGCGTCACCGCCAGCCCCCCACCGGTGCCGGGGTCGGGGAGCACCCGCAGGAACGCCGCCTGCCCGATGGTGTTGCCGTCGTGTCCGTAGACCCGGCGGCCGTCCCAGCCGAACCGGATCCACCCGAGCCCCCACGAGTCGCCCAGCGAGTGGACGTCGGGCAGGTCCGCCTGGTGCGCCGCCATCGCCGCCGCCGACCCCGCGCCGAGGACCCGCTGGCCGTCCGGGCCGAGCCCGCCGGTCAGGTGCATCCGGGCAAAGGCCAGCACGTCGGCTGCGCTCGCGGTCACCAGCCCGGCCGGGCCGATCGAGCGGGGCAGCTGCCAGACCGGCGCGACGGACGTCACGCCGTCCTGGGTGACGTGGCCGACGGCCGCGGCCTCGAGCAGCGCCTCCTCCGGCAGGGTCAGCGTGTGCTGCAGTCCCAGCGGCTCCGCGAGCCGGGTGCGGACGGCCTCGTCCCACGTCGTCCCCGTGAGCCGCTCGACGACCCGACCCAGGACCGAGAAGCCGGCGTTGCAGTAGGACCAGGTGGCACCGAGCGGGTGGTTCTGGGTCTGCTCGGCCAGCAGCTCGACGTACTTCTCCAGGCAGTCGTCGCCGCGGCCGGTGTCGGTGAACACGTCGCCGTCGATGCCGCTGGTGTGGTTGAGCAGGTGCCGCAGCGTGACGTGCTTGGTCACGTCCGGGTCGGCCAGGCGCAGCTCGGGCAGCACCTCGACGACCGGTGCGTCGAGGTCGGCGAGGCCCTCGTCGACCAGCTGCATCACCACGGTGGCCGTCCACACCTTCGTGATGGAGCCGATCTGGAACACCGCGTCGGGGGTCACCGGCTGCTGCGTGCTCCGGCTGAGCACGCCGTGCGTCGCGACGACCACCTCCTCCGAGCCGTCCGGGTCGAGGCGCAGGATGCCGAGCTGCGCTCCTGGGGTGCCGTGCCGCTTGGCGAGCCGCGCCAGGCGGTGCTGCCAGCGCTCGCGGTCGAGCCGGGGGCGGCCGGCGTGCAGGGTGTGCCGTTCGACCCAGTCGACGACCCGGCGGGCGTAGTCGAGGCGCTGGGAGGGGGGTCCGAGCAGGATGAACCCGTGGGACGCGTCGGGGTAGAGCACGAGCTCGGTCGGGACCGACCGCTCGCGCAGGGAGGTGTGCCACTGGAGCGCCTGGCCGACCGGACACGTCAGGTCGTCCCGGCCGTGCAGCAGCAGGGTCGGCGTCGACACGTGCTGCACCCGGGTGAGCGGCGACATCGCGGCGTACGCCTCGGGGCGCTCCCACGGCGTCCCGCCGAGCTCGTAGCGGCTCATGCACGAGCCGTCGTCGCAGGTGCCGTACATGCTCGTCATGTCGCTCACCGTGCCGCCGGCGACACCGGCCTTGAACCGGTCGTCGTGCGCGGTGAGCCAGCAGGTCATGAACCCGCCGTAGCTGTAGCCGGTCACCGCCAGCCGGTCGGGGTCCGCGAGCCCCTCGGCCACCAGCGCGTCCACGGGCTCGAGGAGGTCGGCCGCGTCCGCGACGCCCCAGGCGCCATTGACCCCGTCGAAGAAGGCCTCGCCGTAGCCGTCGCTGCCGCGCGGGTTGACCAGCAGCACGACCCAGCCGCGCGCGGCGAGCTCCTGGTGGTAGGGGTGCATCTCGTCGGCAGCCGCGTTCCACGCGTTGTGCGGGCCGCCGTGCACGTCGAGGAGCAGCGGCCGCGGACCGGTGCGCTCCGGGTCGCGCACCAGCCAGCCCTGCACCTGGGTGCCGTCGGAGATCGTGAAGGTCCGCTCCTCGGGCTCGAGGAGCGCGACGTCGCCGAGGCTCGCGCCGTGGTCGGTGAGCACCGTCTCGACCCCGGTCGTCAGGTCCACGGCCACGACCTCGCCGTACGACGTCGGCGTGGTGAGGACGACGACGGCCGTGCCGCCGACGACCGACAGCCCGGAGACGACGCGACCGGCGCCGTCGAGGACCGGCCGCTCCTCCGGCCCCGTGGTCCACAGGTGGGTGCAGCCGCGGTCGCGCAGGCAGAACAGCACGGACCCGTCCGCACGCTCGTGCGGGCGGCCGCCGGGGTAGGCGGTCGCGCCGGGCATCACGTTGCGGTCCAGGTGCCCGGTCAGGCTCACCGGCTCGCCCCCGTCCAGCGGCACTCGCAGCAGGTGCTGGTGGCCGACCGGGTCACCGGGGTGACCGACGACGAGCAGGTGCCGTCCGTCGGCGGCGAAGGACACGGTGCGGGCGACGCCGCTGACCGGTCCGACCACCCGCGGCCGGCTCCGCGGGTCGTCGGAGTCGACCAGGTGCACGGCCGTGCGCCAGGTCAGGTCGCTGTCCTCCCCCACCTTGCGGGTGAACGCCAGCGACCGCCCGTCCGGTGACCAGGCCGGCGGGCCGGCATGGTCGCGGCCGTCGGTGACCTGGCGGCACCGGCCCGAGGCGAGGTCCAGCACGTGCACCTGGTCGCGCGCGGCGCCGTACATCCCCTCGCCGTCGGTCTGGAAGTCCAGGCGGGTCGCGACGAGCGGGCCGGTGCCGCCGGTCGGGTCGACGCGGGCGGTGAAGGCCAGGCGGGTGCCGTCCGGGCTCCACACCGGCGCGGTCACCCCCTGCGGCAGCTCGGTGACCCGCTCCGGGTCCCCACCGGTCACGGGGAGCAGGTGGACCTGCCCGTCGCGAACGAAGGCCACCCGGGACCCGTCCGGCGACCAGGCGGGCTCGGAGTCCGCCGGGCCGTCCGTCAGGCGGCGCGGGCTGCCGCCGGCGACCGGCACCGTCCAGAGCTGGTCGACGGCGCGGTCCGCGACGGGGTCGAGCGTGCGCAGCACGTAGACCGCCTGGCTCCCGTCGGGAGAGAGCACGGGGTGCGACGGCACCGCGAGCGCGGTGAGGTCGTCGAGGGTGAGGCGTCGAGTCATCGGGGGCTCCTGCCCGTCGGGGTGGTGAGTCCGGGAACCGCGGCCAGCAGCTCGCGGGTGTAGTCGTGCTCCGGGGCGGCCAGGACCCGGTCGGTGGGACCCTCCTCGACGATCCGGCCGTCCCGCATGACCGCCACCTGGGTCGCGACGTAGCGCACGACCGCGAGGTTGTGGCTGATGAACAGCATCGAGAGACCGAGCTCGCGCTGGAGCTCACGGACCAGGTTGAGCACCGCGCCCTGGATGGAGACGTCGAGCGCCGAGGTGATCTCGTCGGCGATCACGACCTGCGGCCGGCCCGCCAGGGCGCGGGCCAGGGCGACCCGCTGGCGCTGGCCGCCGGACAGCTCCGCCGGGCGGGCGGCCGCCCACGCCGGGTCGATGTGGACCAGCTCGAGGAGCCGGGCGACCTCCGCCCGACGGTCGGCCCGGGAGCCGGCCCGCGGCATGGCCTCGGCCACGCTCTCGCCGACGGTCATCCGGGGGTCCAGGGAGGAGTAGGGGTCCTGGAACACCATCTGCAGCGGGCGACGACCGGTCGTCGGCACGGGCGCCCCGCCGACGGTGATCCGGCCCGCGCCCACCGGGGCCAGGCCCACCGCCGCGCGGGCCAGGGTGGACTTGCCCGACCCGGACTCACCGACCAGCCCGACGACGGTGCCGGCCGGCACGGTCAGCGTCACGTCGTCCACCGCCATCGTCGGGCCGTAGCGCACCGTGACGCCCTCGAAGCGCAGCTCGCTCACGAGACCTCCACCTCCTCGAGCCGCGCGGTGCCGTCGACGTCGTCCACGTCGTCGGTGCCGAGCGGCTCGCCGGCGTGCCAGCACGCCACGCGCCGGCCGGTCCCGTCCGGCACCAGCGGGGGCTCCTCGGTGCGGCAGTGGTCGGTCGCGAGCGGGCACCGGGGTGCGAAGGCACAGCCGGGTGGGACGTCCGCGGGGTCGACCGGCCGACCAGGGATCACCGCCAGCGGCTCGTCGCGGTCGGTCTCCATGTCCGGCACCGCGGCCACGAGAGCCCGGGTGTAGGGGTGCCGCGCTCCGCCGGCCAGGTCACCGGCCGGCAGGTCCTCGACGATCTTGCCGGCGTACATCACCAGCACCCGGTCGCAGACCTCGCCGACGACGGTCACGTCGTGGCTGATCAGCACGAGCGCGACGTCGTCCGCGGCCCGGATCGAGGCGAGCAGGTCGAGCACCTGCTGCTGGACCGTGACGTCGAGGGCCGTCGTCGGCTCGTCCGCGACGATGAGGGCCGGGGTGCCCATCAGCCCCATCCCGATCATGGCGCGCTGCCGCATGCCGCCGGAGAACTCGTGGGGGTACTGGTGCGCCCGGCGCTCGGGCTCGGAGATCCGGACCGCGCGCATCCGGTCGACCGCCCGGGCCATCGCGGCCCTCCGGTCCAGCCCCTGGTGGTGGCGCGCGCCCTCCGCGAGCTGACCGCCCATCCGCCGGGTGGGGTTGAACGACGTCATCGGGTCCTGGAAGACCATCGCCAGCGACGTGCCGAGCAGCCGCCGCTGCGCCCTGGTCTCGCCGACCCTCAGGTCGGTGCCGAGCAGGTCCAGCCGGGCGGCGCCGACGCGACCGGGCGGCTCGACGAGCCGCGAGACGGCCAGCGCCGTCACCGACTTGCCCGACCCCGACTCCCCCACGATCCCGAGCGCCTCGCCGCGACCGACCGTGAACGACACGCCGCGGACCGCGTGGACCGGACCGCGTGGCCCGGGGAAGGCGACCTCGAGGTCCCGGACGTCGAGCACCAGGTCGGTGCCGCCGTGGGCGGTCCCCTGCACGGGCGCCTCGGCCTCGAGCGGCGGCGGGTCGGCCGGCAGCGCGGGCAGGCCGCCGACTACCCCGACACCGAGCACCTTGGCCACGGACTCGCCGAACAGGTTGAACGCGAGGCCGGCCACCAGGACCGCGAGCCCGGGCGCCAGCGCGGCGGCCGGGTTGACGTAGATCGAGCCGATGCCGTCGAACAGCAGCCGGCCCCAGTCGTACGCCGGCTGCTGCACGCCGAGCCCGAGGAACGACAGCCCCGCGAAGGCCAGCAGTGCGGCGCCGGCACCGATGGTGGCGTTGACGACCAGCGGCTCGGAGACGTTGGGCAGCACGTGGCGCAGCAGGATGCGGGTGCGGCCGACCCCCGCGACCCGGGCCGCGGCGACGAAGTCTCGCGAGGCGATCCCGGCGACCAGGGTCTGGGTGAGCCGGCCGAAGGTCGGAGCGCCCGCCAGGCCGATCGCGAGCACCGCCCCGGTCGCGCCCACCCCGAAGACGACGGCGAAGAAGAGGGCGAGCAGCAGGCCCGGGAACGCCACGGCGATGTTGGTGCCGGCCACCACGGCCCGGCCGGACCGGCGCCCCAGCAGGAACGGCGCGGTCCCGATCAGCAGTCCGGCCACGACCGCGATGATGGTCGCCGCGAGCGCGAGCTCGACCGACAGCCGGGTGGCGACGAGCGTGCGGAAGAAGATGTCACGACCGAGGTTGTCGGTGCCGGCCCAGTGCTGCAGGGACGGGCCGGCGAGGATGTCGTCGGTGTCGATCGCGTCGGCCCGGTCGGTCCACAGGATGGGGGCGACCACGGCGAGCGCCAGCACGCCGACCGTCAGGACGGTCGCGGTCAGCCCGACCGGCGTGCGGAGCACGCTCCTCCAGCGGCGCATCCGCTCAGTCCTCCCGGATCATCGAGCGGGGATCGAGCACGGCCAGCACGACGTCGACCAGCGTGTTCACCAGCAGCACCGCCACGCCGTACACGAGCACGATCGCCTGGACCACCTGGTAGTCCTTGTTGAGGATCGAGCTGACGATCGTGCTGCCCAGGCCCGGCCAGGCGAAGACGTTCTCGACCAGGACGGTGCCCGCCACCATCGAGGTGAGGATCAGACCGCCGAGCGTGAGCGACGCGGTCAGGGCGTTGGGGAGGGCGTGGCCGAGGTAGACGGTACGCGCAGGCAGTCGCTTGGCACGCGCGGTCCGGACGAAGTCGGCGTCGAGGACCGTCACCATCTCGACCCGGATGATCCGGGCGATGATCGCGGCCGGCCCGACGGCGAGGGCGAGGACGGGCAGCACGTAGGCACTCGGCGAATCGTTGCCGGCCACCGGCAGCCACCCGAGCGTCACGGCGAACACGTAGACGAGCAGGACGCCGAGGAGGAAGTCGGGGATGATCCCGAGCACGACGCTGGTGCCGGTGAAGGCCAGCTCGGTGCGGCGGCCGCGCCCGCGGCGGGTCCGCACGCCCATCGCGACCCCCAGGGGCACGGCGACCGCGACCGCGACCACGAACGCGAGGAGCGCCAGCGCGAGCGTCGCCGGCAGTCGCTGGGCGATGGTCTCGGAGACCGGCAGCTGCGTCTGGATCGACGTCCCGAGGTCACCGGTGAACAGGCTCTGGACGTAGTGCCAGTACTGCACCGGCAGCGGGTCGTCGAGACCCATCTCCGCCCGCTTGGCCACCACGAGGGCCGACGGGGCGGTCGGCCCGAGCGCGGCGCGCACCGGGTCGCCGGGGATCAGGTGGATCATCAGGAACGACGCCGTCACCAGCACCCACAAGGACACCAGCAGCCGGCCGAGACGCCGTACGCCGAACCGCACCCACGGGTGGGACCACACGCCCACCCGCGGGGCCGGGGCGACCGAGCTCGCCAAGGACATGGACTACTTCCCGACCATCCGGATGCTGGTGGGCACGAACTGGCCCGGGTAGGTGAACTCGGCGCCGTTGCCGAAGGTCTTCACCTGGTTGTTGGCGAAGGGGATGATGTCCGCCGCCGCGACCAGCTGGGACTCCGCGTCCAGCCAGGTCGGGCAGCCCTCGGTGCCGTTCATCGTGCTGGCCTTCTGGACGCCGGCGGTGTAGTCGGCGTTGTCGATGCCCGAGAAGTTCGTGCCGCCGTCGGCGAGCCCGGGGCCGGACAGGAACGGGACCAGCTGGTCGGGGCTGTTGACGTTGAGCGGGACCCACGCGACGTCCCAGTCCCCGGACCCGAAGATCGCCCCCTGGAGCGCGGTCTCGTCCACGGCCTTGGCCGTCACGTCGGCGCCGGCCGCCTCCCACTGCTGGACCGCCAGCTCCGCGGCAGCAGCGACCGCGCTGCCCGCGGCGCTGGAGTAGAGGAACGTGATCTTCTGGCCGGCCAGCGCCGACTTCGCCGCGTCGGCGTCCTGGGCCGGGAGCGAGCCGGAGATCGAGTCACCCGGGCAGGAGACCGGCTCGATCGCGGCGAAGGTCGTCGCCGGGCCGCCGGTGCCGGCGGTCGCCACGGAGGCGAGCTGCTCGAGGTCGAGGGCCTGGGTCAGCCCCATCCGCACGGCCGCGTCGCTCGTCGCGTGGCCGTCGTCGTGGTTGTACCACTGCTCGCCCACCATCGCCGGCGTGCTGGTCGAGAACAGGCCGGCGCCCTCGAGGCGCTTCGCGTCGGGCCCCTGGATCGTGGCCATGTTCAGGTCGCCGGAGAGCAGCAGGTTGGCGGCGGTGCCCTCGTTCTGCACGATCTTGACGACCACCGTGTCGGGCATCCCCTTCTCGGCGGTGGTCGCGCCGTTCGGCCCCCACGTGTAGTCGTCACGGACCTGGTAGGTGTACTGGTCGCCCGGGGTGGCCTTCGTCAGCTGGTAGGGGCCTGTGCCGGCCGTCGAGTCCGCCAGCGAGGCGCGGTCCTTCATGCCGGACTCGCAGACCATCGGCAGGCTGGCCAGGCCGTTGAGCACGAACGGCGCGGGCTGGGGCAGCGTGATCGTCACCGTGCCGGCGGCGTCGTCGGCCTTGGCCGTCGCGCCGGCCGGGAGGAAGGTGCCGAGGTAGGGGCTCTTGTTCTTGGGGTTCGCGACGTAGGCGATGTTGTCCGCGACCGCGGTCGCCGTGAAGTCGCTGCCGTCGGCGCAGGTGATGCCGTCGGCCAGGGTGAGGGTGACGGTCTTGCCGTCGACCTTCCAGTCCGTGGCGAGCTGCGACTGGATCTCGCCGGTCTTCGCGTCGACCGACACCAGGTTGTCGTACGCGAGCTGGTTGACCGTGAAGAGCTGGGTGCTCGCCGAGGACTGCGGGTCGAGCTTGCCGGGGTCACCGGCCATGGACATGGTGAAGGTGCCGCCGTCGACGTACTCGGAGTCACCCCCTCCTCCCGAGGAGTCGCCGCCGCTGCCGCCGCCACAGGCGGCGAGGAGGACGGCGGTCGCGCCGACGCCCACGGAGGTGCGCAGGGCTGCCTTCAGCTTCATGTGCGGTTCCTGTCGGTCGGTGGTCAGGCCCCGGCACGCCGGACGGCGCGGCCGAGGTGGAGGTAGAGCGAGTGGCCCTCGCCGTCGTCGCCGAGGAAGGCGTGCGGCATGAACATGCCGCGGTCCGGCTCGACCGGGATCAACATGTCGTCGCGGTAGTGCACGAGCTCGGTGCGCTCGACCTGGCCGCCCATCTCGACCAGCGCCCCCTTGGGGACCTGCTCGATCCAGACCCGGCCGTCGTCGTCCTGGGTCACGTTGAGGTCGAAGACCTCGGCCGAGTAGGTGCCGAGGAAGCGCGAGACGTCGACCCGCTCGGGCTCGGCCGGCGGGTGCGGCAGCGGTGGGAGCTCGACCCCGGCCAGCTCGGCGAGCGCGTGGCCGGCCAGGTCGCGGAAGAGCGAGAGGGCGTCGCCGCCGTTCGTCAGCAGCGCGACCGCGAGACCGGTCCCGGGGACCATCCGCAGGAACGCCGCCTGGCCGATCGTGTTGCCGTCGTGGCCCACGACGACCCCGTCGGCGGTGTCGAACCGCTCGAAGCCCAGTCCCCACGAGCTGCCCATCAGCCCGAGCTCGGGCAGGACGACCTCGCTGCTCTGCATCCGACCCGTGGTGCCGGGGGCGAGCACCTGGGTGCCGTCCGCGGCACGACCGTCCTCGAGGTGCATCCGGGCGAAGGCGAGCAGGTCACGCGGGGTCATGCAGAGCATCGACCCGGCCGGCGAGTTCGACCGCGCCATCGCCCACATCGGTGCGGGCTGCGGCCCGGCGCCGGGCTCCATCTCGATGTGGCCCATCGCCGCGCGGAACATGATGGCGTCGTAGGGGCCGGTCGCCGCGTGGGTGAGGCCGAGCGGCGCGAAGAGGTGCTCGCGCAGGCAGGCGTCGTACGGCTTCTCCCGCAGCACCTCGACGAGCCGGCCGAGCACGCAGTAGCCGGCGTTGTTGTAGGAGAACTGCTCCCCGGGCGGGAAGAGCTGGGGCACCTCGTGGAGGACGCCGAGGTACTTCTTGATGCAGTCGTCGCCCACTCCGGTGTCGGTGAAGATGTCGCCCTCGAAGCCGGCCGTGTGGTTCAGCAGCATCCGGGGCGTGATCACGGCCGCGGCGGCCTCGTCGCCGATGCGGAACTCCGGCAGGTAGGTGCGCACCGGCACGTCGAGGTCGACCCGGCCCTCGTCGACCAGCTGCATCACCAAGGTGGCGGTCCAGAGCTTGGTCACCGACCCGATCTGGAAGAGCGAGTCCACCGTGGCGTCCACTCCCGTGGCCTTGTTGAGCGTGCCGGCGGCCGCGTCGACGACCGCACCGTCGTGGAGGACGGCCACCGCGGCGCCCGGGACGTCGTACTTCTCGAGCAGCGCGGGCAACCGGTCGGCGAGCCACGCCTCCACCTCGGTCAGGGTCGTCATGCCGCAACCGTAGGAATGACCCGGATCACTGTGTTCGTGCGGACCGACAACTCCTGGCCTCATCGTCGGTCCGATCCGACGAGACGCGGCGTCAAGACGAGGGCAGCACCGCCCCGGCGCTACGAGACGGTGAACCTCATCGTGCTCGACCCTGGTCGGCGGCGAGGCAGCCCCCTGTCCTGGCCGTCCCGGCCCGGCTCGGCATCAGCGGGTTCGTTCCAGCAACGACACATCCCGGGCATCTGCCATCTTGGTCGCGTGACCACCTCGGCGCCTGCCTCTCGAGACGAAGCGGCGGTGGCGACCCTCGGCGTGCTCGCTGCTGCGTGTCCGAGCGGCAAGGTCGGCCTCATGGGGTCGATGGCCCAGCCCGGGGCCGCGGATGACTACAGCGACATCGACATCGTCTGGATCATTCCTCCCGATGGCGCGCGTGGGCTGCTGTCGGCGCTGCGCCGGACCCTGGAGCAGGTCGGGATGGTGGAGTCGCTCCGGGTCGATCCGAGGGAACGACCGGGCTTCCTCCTCGTCTTCGTTCGGTTCGGGGGGTGGCCCCTCTGGTGGCGGGTGGACCTGGAGGTCCACTCCGCCGGAGTCGAGGGCATGAGCATCGAGGGGGCGGATCCGTGGACGGAGGCGGAGAGCGCCTGCATGGGTGTCGTGGTGACTCTGAAGGCTCTGGCTCGTCAGCGTCCTGCCCAGGCTGAGATTCTCTTCGGGCAGGCTCTGCGCCGTGTGGACGGCGTCGACGTCGACGGAGACTGGCGGTTGCGCATCGATTCGGTCCTGGACCACCTCGACGCACGCAGCCCGTCCAGCACCGGCTTGGTCGCCCGAACGCGGCAGCTGTCCCACGACGTCCTCGGCCGATGACGAGACGTGAGGAGTCTGGGCACAGGGGTCAGCTGGCTTGGCGGAGCTCGTGTTCGATGCGGTCCAGGGCGCGGTCGAGGTCGGCGTCGTCGATGAGCTGTTCGGCGTCCTCGGGATCGATGGGGTGGGTGCCGGTGGCATCGACGTGGCGGTAGAGCCGGTGGGGGGTGCGCCAGACGTAGTCGCCTGGCCCGAGTTGTCGCACCGTGTAGCCCAGGTGGGTCTTGGCGCGGTGCTCGGTGCGGCCCAGGGGTGCGGCGTTGTGGTCACCGGTCTGCCCCTCGGGG
>NZ_JBGAGJ010000007.1:0-220920 GCF_044226765.1 Nocardioides sp. | reverse complement strand
AGGCCCCACACGGGGCCTGCGTCGTCCGGCGCTGGGGAGTAAGAAGGAACCATGGCCAACCCTCGCGTCCGCAAGATCGCGGACCGCATCAAGGTCGTCGTCGCCGAGATGCTCGAACGACGGATCAAGGACCCGCGACTGGGCTTCGTGACCGTCACCGACGTCCGCGTCACCGGGGACTCGCAGCACGCGACGGTCTTCTACACCGTGCTCGACGCCAGCGGCGACGACGAGGCGGCCCTGGCCGCCACGGCTGCCGCGCTGGAGTCGGCCAAGGGCCTGATCCGCTCCGAGGTCGCCAAGCAGCTCGGCACCCGCACGGCGCCGACGCTCACCTTCGTCGCGGACGCCCTCCCGGAGTCGGCGCGGCACCTGGACGAGGTGCTGGCCCGAGCCCGGGCGGCCGACGAGGCGGTCGCGGCGCGTCGGGTGGAGACCTACGCCGGCGACGCCGACCCGTACAAGAAGCCCCGCGAGGTCGAGGACGACCTCGACGCCGACGACGCACTGGATGACTGACTCCGGTCTCGTCGTCGTCGACAAGCCGGGCGGCATGACGTCGCACGACGTCGTGTCGCGGGTGCGCCGGCTGGTCGGCACCCGCAAGGTCGGCCACGCCGGCACGCTGGACCCGATGGCGACCGGCGTGCTGGTGCTCGGGGTCAACCGCGCCACGCGGCTGCTGGGCCACCTGATGCTGACCGAGAAGTCCTACGACGCGACGATCCGCCTCGGGGTGTCGACCACGACCGACGACGCCGAGGGCGAGGTGGTCGCGACGGCTCCGACGCAGGGCCTGGACGAGGCGAAGGTCCGCGCCGCCGCCGCCGAGTTCGTCGGCGACCTGCTGCAGGTGCCGACCGCGGTCTCGGCGATCAAGGTGGACGGCAAGCGGGCCTACCAGCGCGTGCGTGCGGGGGAGGACGTGGCGCTGCCGGCTCGCCCGGTCACCGTGCACGAGCTCGTGGTGACCGACGTGCGCGGTGCCGACCTCGACGTCTCGATGCGCTGCTCCAGCGGGACCTATGTCCGTGCGATCGCCCGCGACCTCGGCGCCCGGCTGGGTGTGGGCGGCCACCTCACCGCGCTGCGGCGCACCGCGGTCGGACCCTACGACCTGTCCGTGGCCCGCACGCTCGAGCAGCTCGCCGACGACCCGTCGTTGCTGCCGATCGCGCAGGCGGCGCGGGCGGCATTCCCGACGTACGACCTCGACGACGCGGGGGCGGCCGATGTCCGGCACGGCCGCGCGCTCGACCTCCCGCTCGACGCCCTGACCGCGGTGTTCGCCCCCGACGGCGAGTTCCTCGCGCTCTACGAGCCCCGCGGCGGGGTCGCGCGAGCGGTCGCCGTCTTCGCCGGCTGACCGGTCTCGATAGGCTTCCCCGGTGCTGATCTGGCGATCCCTCGACGAGGTGCCGGCCGACCTCGGACCGACCGTGGTCGTCGTCGGCAACTTCGACGGCGTGCACCTGGGGCACCGCCACGTCGTCAACCGTGCCCGCGAGGTCGCCACGGCGAGGTCCCTCCCGGTGGTCGCGATCACCTTCGACCCGCACCCGATGGCGGTGCTGCGGCCCGAGCACGCGCCGACCACGCTGACGTCGCTGGAGGTGCGCGCCGAGCTGCTGGGCCAGGCCGGTGCCGACGCCGTGCTGGCGCTGCCGTTCGACCGCGACGTCGCGGCGTGGTCTCCCGAGGAGTTCATCGAGCGGGTGCTCGTCGACGGCGTCCACGCGGCCGCGGTGGTCGTCGGGGCGAACTTCCGGTTCGGCAACAAGGCGGCGGGCGACGTCGCGGTGCTCGTCGAGGCGGGGCAGCGGCTCGGCTTCACCGCCGAGGGCATCCCGCTCGACGGCGGTCCCCAGGTGTGGTCGTCGACGTACGTGCGGATGAGCCTGGCGGCCGGGGACGTGGCCGGTGCCGCAGAGGCGCTCGGCCGTCCGTACGCCGTCCGCGGCACCGTCGTCCGCGGCGACCAGCGTGGCCGCGAGCTCGGCTACCCGACCGCCAACGTGCCGACCGACGCGCTCACCGCGGCGCCCGCGGACGGGGTGTACGCCGGGTGGCTGCGCCGGCTCGACACCGGCGAGACCTACCCGGCAGCGATCAGCGTCGGGACCAACCCGACCTTCCGGGGGACCCGCGAGCGCCGCGTGGAGAGCTACGTGCTCGACCGCACCGACCTCGAGCTCTACGGCGTCGAGGTGGAGGTCGGGTTCGTCGAGCGGCTGCGGGGAATGGTCGCCTTCTCCTCGGTCGAGGCCCTGGTCGAGCAGATGAAGCACGACGTCGACCGTGCGCGCGAGCTGCTGACGTGAGCAGCACGCTCGACGACGCGGAGGCGTGGTTCCTGCGCCACGGGTTGCCCTACTTCGTGCCGTCCGAGCGCGCCGCCGTCCGGCTCGCGCTGCGTCCGGGTCGGACGCTCCCGCTGCTGGTGGGCGTGCTCCTGGTCGCAGTGGCGGCCGGTATCGGGCTGGCGTGGTTCGCCGACGAGATCTCGGCGGGCCCGGCGGTGCTGCTGGCGATCGTGCTGGTCGCCGCGCTCTGGTACGCCCTGACGGCGCTGCGGTTCCGGCCCATCCTGGTCTGGGGACTGAGCCGGACCTTCGGATCGGCGCGCCGGCTGCTGCCGGACATCTCCCGCGCCCTGCCGCTCCTGCTGCTCGCGATCACGTTCCTCTTCATCAACACCGAGATGTGGCAGGTCGGGTCCAACCTCACGGTCGGCACCCTCTGGCTGGTGGTCTTGCTGTTCGCGGCCCTCGGGGTCGGGTTCCTCCTGGTCCGACTGCCCGAGGAGGTCGACCGCGCCGACGACGACGTCGACGCCGCCCTGGTGCTGCGCGCGTGCGCCGGTACGCCGCTCGAGGCGGCCGCCCGGGAGCTGGTCGAGGACCCCGATGCCGACCCGGGCCGGTTCGGCGAGGTGACCGGGTTCGATCGCTGGAACCTCATCCTCGTGCTGATGGTGATCCAGCTGGTCCAGGTGCTGCTCCTGGCTGTCGGGGTCTTCGGGTTCCTCGTGCTCTTCGGCGCGCTGATCATGAGCGGGCCGGTCCTGGACGCCTGGCAGACCGACCCGACGTTCAACACCTCGCGCGGGCTGGTGCAGGTCTCGGTGTTCCTCGCGGCGTTCTCCGGCCTCTATCTCACGGTGTCGACGGTGACCGACGAGACCTACCGCACCCAGTTCTTCAGCGGCGTCACCCGCGAGCTCGAGCGCGCCATCGGCATGCGCGCCGTCTACCTCGCCCTCCGCAACAGCTGAGTCGGCGCTACTGCCGGTCCGACAGGGTGTGAGTCGGCGCTACTGCCGGGCGGTTGGCCGGGTGGTCCCGCTGCCTCGGCTTCATCAAGGGATGCAGGTGAATCGGCACTTCCCGTGGTGGGCAGGCCGTGGGAGGTGCGGGTTGGACAACAGACCATGGTGAAGCTGCGGCGGGAGTGACCCGGGCGGCCCGGCGTGGACGGTGTGCCGGCCCGGTCGCAGGAATGCTGGTGAACCGCGAGCGGTCCCCCGGGGCGAGACGTCCCCGGGGGACCGCCGGCGCGTCCTGCTCAGGCGTCGAGGTCCTTCTCGACCAGGGCGGCGATGGCGTCGAGGGCGGCCGGGTCGTCGCTGCTGACCTCGACCTGGTCGCCGGGGCCGGCGCCGAGGGTCATGATCAGCAGCGAGGAGCTGGCGTCGACCGGCTCTTCACCGGGCAGGCCGATCAGCACCTCGGCGTCGAGCTCCTCGGCGGCCTCGGCGATCAGCTGGGCGGGGCGGGCGTGCAGGCCGACGGAGGAGCCGACGGCGACGGTCTTGCTGGGCATGGTCTCTCCTGGGGTGTGTGGGGACGGGTCAGAGGGTGACGAGCTCGCGTTCGGGCACGTCGGCGGTCTCGGCCTCGGGGCGGCGGTGGATCGACTTGAGCCCGATCACTGCGGCAGCACCGACGACGACCCCGGCGACGAGGGCAATGAGGTAGCCGGCGATGTTGCTGACGGCGAAGATCACGAAGATCCCGCCGTGCGGGGCCCGGACACCGACGTCGAGAGCCATCGACAGTCCACCGGTCACCGCGCTGCCGAGCATGATCGCGGGGATGACCCGCAGCGGGTCGGCCGCGGCGAACGGGATCGCGCCCTCGGTGATGAAGCTGGCGCCGAGCGCCCAGGCGGCCTTGCCGTTCTCGCGTTCGGCCTGGTTGAACAGCCGGGGTCGCAGGACCGTCGCCAGCGCGAGGGCCAACGGGGGCACCATGCCGGCCAGCATCACGGCAGCCATGATCTTCAGCTGGGGCGAGTCGGTCGCGACAGCCGCGCCGCCGACGCCTGCGGCTGCGAAGCTGTAGGCCACCTTGTTGAGCGGGCCTCCCATGTCGAAGGCCATCATCAGGCCGAGGATGACGCCGAGGATGATCGCGCTGCTGCCGCTCAGCGAGTTGAGACCGGAGTTCAGCTGGTCCATCAGCCATCCGATCGGCTTGCCGAAGGCGATCAGCATGAGCAGTCCGGCGGTGACGCTCGTGAAGAGCGGGATGATGAGCACCGGCATCAGCCCGCGCATAGAGGTCGGGACCTTCCAGCTCCCGACCCAGTGGGCGATGACCCCGGCGAGGACGCCGCCGATGATGGCACCCAGGAAACCTGTCGCTGGCAGCGACACGGCGGGGTCGGCGGAGTTCTGCACGCCGAACAGGTTCGCGGCGAGTCCACCCATGACGAAGCCCGGGGCGATGCCGGGGCGGTCGGCGATCGCGTAGGCGATGTAGCCGGCCAGCGCCGGGATGAAGAGCATGAACGCGGTCTTGCCGATGATGAAGAACAATGCACCGATGTAGGCGCACAGGTCGGCCAGGCCGCTGCTGACGCTGTGGAAGAGCGCGTGGTCCAGGCCGAGCGCCTGGGCGTCGGGGAGGTCGAACAGCGAGTTGTCCACGGCGATGTCGCCGTACGGCCCGACGATCTCGTAGCCACCGAGGAGGGAGGACAGCGCGATCAGCAGGCCACCGGCCGCGACGAACGGGATCATGTACGACACGCCCGTCATCAGCACGCGGCGGGTGCGGCCGCCCCAGCTCTCGCCACTGCCCCCCGTCGCGGCGACAGTGGCGCCGTCACCGCCACCGGAGGAGCCCTCGACGCGCGGGCGGCCGGGTCGTCTGCGTACGCCAGCGCCTCGGCGATCATCGCGTCGGCCTGGTCGAAGGGGCGCTTGACCCCGGACGAGACGAGCGGCTTGCCGGCGAACCGCTGCCGGTCGCGGACGCCGACGTCGACGGCGAAGATCACCGCGTCGGCCGCGGCGATGGTCTCCGGGGCGAGCGGAGTGGCCCCGGCCGACCCCTGGGTCTCGACCGCGAGCGCGACGCCGGCCCGGGTCGCGGCGGCCTCGAGCGCCTCCGCGGCCATGTACGTGTGGGCGATGCCGGTCGGGCAGGCCGTCACCGCGACCAGGCGCCGCTTCTGCTCCGGTGCCGGCGTCGCGGCCGGAGCGGGTGCGGGAGCGGGCGCCGGAGCCGGTGCGGGCGCCGTGCCGACCACCTCGGCGACCAGGTCGGCCACCTCCTGGGCGGAGCCGGCCTCGCGCAGGGCGCCGGTGAACGCCGGCTTCACCAGCGCGCGCGCCAGCTTGGTGAGCAGCTGCAGATGGGTGTTGTCACCGCCGGCCGGGGCGGGGATCAGGAACACCAGGTCGGCGGGCCCGTCCTTGGCGCCGAAGTCGACGGCGGGGGACAGGCGCGCGAACGCCAGCACCGGCTCGGCGACACCCGCGGTGCGGCAGTGGGGGATCGCGATCCCGCCGGGCAGGCCGGTCGCGGACGTCGCCTCGCGGGCGAACGCGTCCTCGACGAGCTGGTCGACGTCGGTGGCGCGTCCGGCCTCGCCGACCACCCGGGCCAGGGCCCGGATCACGTCGTGCTTGGCGGAGCCGAGGTCGGCGTCGAGACGCACGAGGTCGGCGGAGATGAGGTCAGTCATGCAGGTTCACCCTCCCTGGGTGAGGTCGAGAGTGCGGACGGAGACCTGCTCCGGCCGCACCTGGTGTGGTTGCGGGATGGTCGTCCCCGGAAGGCCCGCGGCGGCACTGCCGTAGGCCACGGCCAGGGCGAGCCGCTCCTGCGGACGGCGTCCGCGCAGCTCACCGAGGAGGTATCCGAAGAGGCTGGAGTCGCCGGCGCCGACCGTGCTGACGACGGTGACGGGAGGTGGCTCGGCGTGCCAGGCACCGGTGGCGTCCACGAGCACCGCGCCGCGCGCGCCGAGGGTCGCCAGGACCGTCTCGACGCCGGACTCGACCAGGGTGCGAGCCGCCTTCGCTGCGGCCGCGGGGTCCGACTCGAGACGCTCGGGGTCGTCCCCGGTGAACTGCGCGAGCTCCTCGCCGTTGGGCTTCATCAGCCGGGGTGCGGCCTCGGGCAGCCGGGCGACGAGCGCCCGGAGCGGCTCGTCGCTGGTGTCGACCGCCACGCGGGCGCCGCTCGCGCGGAGCAGCACGACGAGGTCGGCGTACCACCCGGCGGGCGCACCCGGCGGGAGCGAGCCGGCCAGCACCACCCAGTCCGCGCCGGCGGCCCGGCGCTGGAGCGACTCGCCGAGCCGGCGGCGTACGTCGGGGGTGAGCTCGGGCCCGGGAGAGTTGAGCTTGGTCGTGGTGCCGTCGGGCTCGGTGATGGTGATGTTCACCCGCAGGGCGCCGTCGTGGTGGACGGGTCGGCAGTCGATGCCGGCGGCGAGGAGCTCGAGGACGAACGGGTCGTCCTGCGCGGCGGGCAGGACCGCGACCGCGGGGATCCCGGCCGCCACGCACGCGCGGGCGATGTTGACGCCCTTTCCGCCCGCTTGGGAGATGACGGCGTCGGCACGGCTCACCGCGCCCCGCTCGAGCGGTCCGCCGAGCATCACCGTGCGGTCGTGGCTCGGGTTGGCCGTGAGGGTGAGGATCACGCGACCACGACCTCGGGTCCGGCGCTCGCGAAGGCGGTGCGGTCCGCCGGCGCCAGGCCGCTGTCGGTGACCAGCACGTCGACCTCGTCGAGCGCAGCGAAGCGGACCGCGGCCTCCGAGCCGGCCTTGCTGGAGTCGGCCAGGCACACGACGGTCCGGGCGGCCGCGACCATGGCCCGCTTGGCGGCCGCCTCGTCGTGGTCCGGTGTCGACAGCCCGTGGGTGAGGCTGAGGCCGTTGGTGCCGAGGAAGGCGATGTCGACGCGCAGCGCGCCGATCGCCGCGACCGTGTCGGCCCCGACGGCGGCCTGGGTCGTCGTGCGGACCCGGCCGGGCAGCAGGTGCAGCTCGATCTGAGGGTGGGAGACGAGCCGGGCGGCGACCGGGACGGCGTGGGTGACGACCGTGAGCCGGTGGTCGCGGGGGAGCAGGCTCGCGAACCGGCCGGTGGTCGACCCCGCGTCCAGCAGGACGGTGCCGCCGGCCGGGGGGAGCTGCTCGAGCGCCGCCTTGGCGATCAGGTCCTTCTCCTCGGTGTTGGCCCGGTCGCGCTCGCCGAGCCCGGACTCGATGACGGCCAGGGAGCTGGCGGGGACCGCACCCCCGTGGACCCGGCGCACGAGGCCCATCCGCTCGAGCACGGACAGGTCGCGGCGGGCGGTCTCGGTCGTGACGTCGAACTGCGCGGCGATCGCGGCGACGGACAGGCGTCCGTGCTCGGTGACGAGCTGCGCGATGGCCTGCTGGCGCTCCTCGGCGTACATGGCGGCGACTCCTTCGGATCTGTGTATGCGTTGTTTTATCTCCGTTTGTGTTGACCTGTCAAGGGTTCGAGGTGTTGACTTGTGGCCATGGTCACCCAGCCACCGCCTGCCGCCGCCGGGCCGCTGCGCGGGACCCCCGTGGTCCCGGGCGTCGCCTACGCGCCCGCGCTCCTCGTCCACGCCGAGGTCTCCCCGGAGGCCGTCGCCGCCTTCGACCGGGATCAGTACGCCGATGCCGACCAGGCGCTGGCGGCGTACGACGCCGCGGTCGGTGCGGTCGCCGACGGGTTCGCCCGCAAGGCGGCCGCGGCGTCCGGGGATGCGGCCCAGGTGCTGACCGCGAGCGCCGGCCTGGCTCGCGACAAGGGCCTGCGCGGCGCCGTGCGCAAGCAGCTGCGTGGGGGTGACGACCTGCTGGCCGCCGTGCACGCGGGGGTCGACCAGTTCGTCACCGTCTTCACCGGCATGGGTGGCCTGATGGCCGAGCGGGTGACCGACCTGCTCGACATCGAGCGACGGATCGTCGCCCGCCTGGTCGGTGCACCCGAGCCGGGCGTCGGCACCCCGGAGGGACCCTGCGTCCTCGTGGCGGAGGACCTCGCGCCGTCCGACACCGCCGGGCTCGACCCGGCGCTGGTCCGGGCCCTGGTCACCGAGCGCGGTGGACCGACCAGCCACACCGCGATCATCGCGCGCCAGCTCGCGATCCCCTGCGTGGTCGGCGCCGTCGGCGTGATGGCCCTCGAGGCGGGCACCCCGCTGCTCGTCGACGGCACCGCGGGGACCGTCCGGACCGACGCGGAGCCCGCCGAGGCCGAGGCCCGCGTCGCCGCGGACGCCGAGCAGCGGGCAGCGCTCGCCTCCTGGTCGGGGCCCGGCCGGACCCGCGACGGGGTGCCGGTCAAGGTGCTCGCGAACGTCGCCGACGGCTCGTCCGCGGCGACGGCCGGCGAGGCGCCGGTGCAGGGCGTCGGCCTGTTCCGCACCGAGCTGTCCTTCCTCAACCGCACGGAGGAGCCGTCGGTCGAGGAGCAGGCGGGCATCTACGGCGCGGTGCTCGCGCCCTTCCGCGACGAGCGCTACGTGGTCGTCCGGACCTTGGACGCGGGCTCCGACAAGCCGGTCGCGTTCGCGACCCTCGAGGGGGAGGAGAACCCGGCCCTCGGCGTGCGCGGGCTGCGGCTCTCCTTCGGCAACCCCGGGCTGCTGGACCGGCAGCTGGACGCGATCGCCCGGGCGGCGGCCGAGACGGGCACCGAGACCTGGGTGATGGCGCCGATGGTGGCCACCGTCGCGGAGGCGGCCGACTTCGCCGCGAAGGTCCACGACCGCGGCCTGGTGGCGGGCGTGATGGTGGAGGTGCCCAGCACCGCCCTGCTCGCCCACCGGATGCTCGAGGTCGTGGACTTCTTGTCGATCGGCACCAACGACCTGACGCAGTACACGATGGCCGCCGACCGGATGGCCACCGACCTCGCGCACCTCACCGACCCCTGGCAGCCGGCGGTGCTGCAGCTGATCGCGATCACCGCCGAGGCCGGGCGCAACGCGCACAAGCCGGTGGGTGTGTGCGGCGAGGCCGCCGCCGACCCGCTGCTGGCCTGTGTCCTGGTCGGGATGGGCGTCACCTCCCTGTCGATGGCGGCGGCCGCCGTGCGTCCGGTCGGCGCCCGGCTCGCGCAGGTCACCTTCGAGGCGTGCGAGGAGGCCGCCGAGGCCGCCCTGTCGGCCGCGGACCCGGTCGCCGGCCGCGACGCGGTGCGGGCGCTGCTGGGCTGACCACCTACAGGCGCAGCCAGGCGAGCACGGCTCGGACGCGGCGGTGGTCGTCGTCGTCCATCGGGAGGTCGAGCTTGGTGAAGATGCTGTTGATGTGCTTGGCGACGGCCTTCTCGGTGACCGAGAGGCGGGCCGCGATCGCTGCGTTCGACCGGCCCTCGGCCATCAGGGCGAGCACCTCCCGCTCGCGGGGGGTCAGCCGGTCCACCGGCTCGTCACGCTGGCGCGCCATCACCGTCGCGACGACCTCGGGGTCCAAGACGGTGCCGCCCGCGGCGACCCGGCGTACGCCGTCGACGAACTCGGCCACGTCGGAGACCCGGTCCTTGAGGAGGTAGCCCACCGCGCCCTGCCCGCTCGCGAGCAGCTCGCGGGCGTAGAGGTGCTCGACGTACTGCGAGAGCACCATGACCGGGAACCCCGGCCGGTCGGCGCGGACGGCGATCGCCGCGCGGAGGCCCTCGTCGGTCTGGGTCGGTGGCAGCCGCACGTCGAGGACCGCGGCGTCGGCGTCCGGGTCCTGGAGCGCCGAGGCGAGCTCCGGGGCATTGTCGACAGCGTGCAGGATCGTGAACCCGTTGCCCTCCAGCAGCTGGGTCAGGCCGGCCCGGAGGAGGGCGTGGTCCTCGGCGAGGACGATCCGGAGTCCAGCGTGCACGGGACCTCCACGGTGACCAGGGTCGGCCCGCCTGCCGGGCTCGACACCGACATGGTGCCGTCGAACGCCGCCAGGCGCCGCATCACCCCCAGCATGCCGGTGCCGGCGGCCGGGTCCGCGCCGCCGCGGCCGTCGTCGCCGACGACCGCACGCAGCACGCCGTCCTCGGGGCCTGCCCCCTCGTGGCTGAGTGTGATCCAGGCGTGGTCTGCCCCGGAGTGCTTGCCGATGTTGGCCAGGCACTCGGCGACCCCGAAGTAGACCGCCGACTCCACCGGCGCCGGCGGCCGGCCGTCGAGGTGTGCCTCGACACGTACGGGCACCGCCATGTCGAGCGCCATCGCCTGGACCGCACCGGTGAGACCGCGGTCGGCCAGCACGGGTGGGTGGATCCCGCGCACCACCGACCGCAGGTCGCCGATCGCGGCCGCTGTCGTCTCGCGCGCGTCGCTGACCAACTGCCGGGCCCGCGCCGGGTCGTCGTCGAACGCTGCTTCGGCCATGCCCAGCGTCATCGACAGGGCCACCAGCCGTGCCTGCGCACCGTCGTGCAGGTCGCGCTCGAGGCGACGCAGCTCGGCCGCCGAGTGGTCGACCAGGTCTGCCCGGCTGGCGGCGAGAGTCTGCACCCGCTGCTCCAGCTTCTCGGTGCGGCTGTAGGCGAGGAAGAACCGGTCGAAGTACGCCCGCGCCGTCATCAGCGGCGGGGTCACGAACCACCAGATCGGGGTCGTGACGACGCCGACCAGGAGCACCAGCAGCACGATCGAGACGACCAGCCCGACGAGGGGCGCGATGAAGACCCACGCCAGGTCGCGCCAGGTCATCGGATCGGCGGCCACCACCCGGACGCGGGCGAAGAAGCCGCGGTCCCGAGGGACCGGCAGGTAGGGGACCGGCACGGGCTGCCCGAGCGTGCTCGCCGCCATCGCCCGGTGCACGTTCGCGACCCACCGGGTCGCGGGCACCACGCCGGCCAGGATGCCCAGCCCGACCCAGACCACGATCAGCGCGCCGCCCACGACCCACAGCGCCGCCAGCGCGATGAGCACGACGGCGAGGATCAGCTGAGCCACGGCGTACCCGGTCAGGCGCAGTCGGTCCACGCCGCCATCCTCCCGCGCGCGCCGCCCCTGCGCAGTGGTGCAGTCACCACCCCGGGGCGGGTCCTGGCACTCCTGACGGCCGGCCGTGCGCTCGCCAGGCTCGGAGCACACCCTGCACCACCCACTTCTGACCCGGGAGAGACGGCCATGGGCAACCCCCTGACAGCAGTACCGATGAGAGCGGCGCGCTGGAGCGCCGAGCACCCCTGGCGGGCGATCCTCGCCTGGATCGCGCTGGTGGCGGTGGCCGTGGGCCTCGCCGTCGCGGTCCCGACGACGGAGACCACCGATGCCGACTACCGCATCGGCGAGTCCGGCCGGGCCGACGCGCTCGTCGCCCGGGCCGGGCTCACCCAGCCCGACACCGAGAACGTCCTGATCGAGGGCGCCGGCGCACGGGGCGTGGCGAGCGAGCTGGTCCGCCGGGTGCAGGACGTGCCGGGCGTCGCGGCCGTGTCCGGGCCGCAGGCGAGCAGGGACGGCTCGGCGCTGCTGGTCTCGGTCGAGCTCGCCACCGGCGTCGCGGACGCCGGGGCCGTCCAGGCCGTCACGGACCAGGTGGCAGCGGACCACCCCGACGTCCGGGTCCGCGAGGCGGGTGACCTGAGCGTCGACGCGGCGATCAACGACCAGGTGTCGAAGGACCTCGGCTCCGCCGAGACGATCAGCCTGCCGGTGACCCTGCTGCTGATGCTGCTGGCGTTCGGAGCGCTGATCGCAGCGGGCATCCCGGTGCTGCTCGCCGCCTCGAGCGTCGCAGTGACGCTGGGCCTGATGGCGCCGCTCTCGCACCTGGTGCCCGCCGACCTCACCGTGTCGAGCATGATCGTCCTGATCGGCATGGCGGTCGGCGTCGACTACTCCTTGTTCTACCTCAAGCGTGAGCGCGAGGAGCGAGCGAAGGGGCGCGGGACGCTGGACGCCGTCGAGATCGCCGCCCGGACCTCCGGCCATTCGATCCTCGTGTCCGGCGGCGCGGTGATCGCGTCGATGGCCGGCCTGTTCGTGGTCGGCAACGCCACCTTCGACTCGCTCGCGGTGGGCTCCATCCTCGTCGTCGCGGTCGCCGTGCTCGGCTCGATCACGGTCCTGCCGGCGCTGCTGGTCAAGCTCGGCCGCTGGGCCGACCGGCCGCGCGTGCCGCTGCTGTGGCGCCTCAACCGGCGGCTGGAGCGACGCCTGGGCCGCGGCGGGATCAGCAGGAGGCTGCTGTCGCCCGTGGTCCGCCACCCCCGCACGGCGCTGCTGCTCTCCGGCCTGGTCGTGGTCGGCCTGGCGCTGCCCGCACTGGGCATGAAGACCCACTCCGCCACCCTCGACACGCTGCCGACCTCGATCCCGCAGGTGCAGACCGTCAAGGCCATCAGCGCCGCCTTCCCGGCCGACGAGGGCGCCAACGCCACCGTCGTCGTCACGGCCGACCCGGCGGACCGCGCCGAGGTCGTCACCGCGCTGCGGCGGCTCACGACCGAGGCGGTGGCGACCGGCACGTTCGTCGCCTCCGGGGCCGGGGTGCAGACCTCCGAGGACGGCACCACCTCCCTCGTGGTCCTGGGGATGCCGTACGACGAGACCGACGACCGGGTCCCCGCGGCGGTGCACCAGCTGCGCGACGAGCTCGTGCCGGCCGCGACCGCCGGCCTGCCCACGGACAGCGAGCACGCGGTCGGCGGGGGAGCGGCGGAGGAGGTCGACTTCCTGCAGCAGCAGCAGGGACGGCTCGCACTCGTGATCGGTTTCGTGCTCCTGCTGACCATGCTGATCATGGCGGTGACCTTCCGCTCGGTGCCGCTGGCGATCACCTCGACCGTGCTCAACCTCGCCTCGGTCGGGGCCGCGTTCGGCGTGCTGACCCTGGTGTTCCAGCACGGGTGGTTCAGCAGCGAGCTGGGCTTCACCAGCCCGGGCTTCGTCATCGACTGGCTGCCGCTGTTCGTGCTCGTGGTCCTCGTCGGCCTGTCGATGGACTACCACGTCTTCGTGCTCAGCCGGGTCCGCGAGCACGTCGGTCGCGGGCTGCCGACGCGCCTGGCGGTCGAGCAGGGGATCGCGGACACGGCGGGGGTCGTGGCCAGCGCCGCGACGGTGATGGTGTCGGTCTTCGCCATCTTCGCGACCCTGTCGATGATCGAGATGAAGATGATGGGTGTCGGACTCTCGGCGGCCATCCTGCTCGACGCCACGCTGGTCCGCCTGGTCATGCTCCCGGCGATCCTGGTGCTGCTCGGCGACCGCGTGTGGTGGCCGGTGCGCCCGGCGCGACCTCGCGGCGAGGTCGTGCACGAGCCCGAGCCCGCGTACGCGGACGCCTAGTCAGATGAAGTCGCTCGTGATGGTGTCCCAGCGGCTGACCGGGTTTCGTCCGGTCGGCCGCTGGAGACCCTCTTCCTGAGCGGCCCCGCCGGGGTCGACACGAAGGGGAGAGAGAACCTCATGGGATACGGACTCGGTGTCTTCCTGCTGGCCGTCGGCCTGATCCTGGCGCTGGCCGTGACCGACAGCATCAACGGCGTCGACCTCACGATGGTCGGCTGGATCCTCGCGGCGGCAGGCGTGCTCTGCATCGTGCTGGTGGCCGCGACCACGGCGAGCCGGCGCCGCTCCTCGGTGGTCACCACCCACGCCGACGGCAGCCGCACGGTGAGCGAGCGCAACGACGCCCCGCCCGCCGTCTGAGGTCGACTTCGGCGAAACTCCCACGCGAACGGCGCAGGCATACCTAGTGTCGTTCCATTCGTCTCGTGGGAGGAACGTCGATGGAACGCATCACGCGCCGTGCGCGGAGGGGCATCTGCGCCGCCGTCGTGATCCTGCTCTCGCTGGGTCTGGCCTCGCTGGTCGAGCCGGCGGTCGCGGGCAGCTCGTCGCTGACGGTGACTCCCGGCAGCTACGTGGGCGGGCAGCTCGTCACCTTCACCGGTCGCATGGGTGTACCGGGCAAGCGGGCGATCCACCTGCAGTACAACATGGGTCACTCGTGGAACGACGTGGAGGGCTTCACCCGCTACACCGCGGCTGACGGCAGCTTCTCGCTGACCTACCCGGCGCCGTCCATGTTCAACATCAAGATGCGGGTCGTCTCCGGGTCGCTCGCGACCCCGGCGTGGAACTTCGTCGCGAAGTCCCAGGAGGTGTCGGTCAGCCTGCTCCTGGACCCGCCGCTGGACGTGCTGGGCGAGCACCAGGTCGTCGCCGGCCTGCCGTTCACGCTCGTCGCCGACGCCGCACCGAGCCTCAAGGCCCACCCGGACCTCCCGCCGCCGGTCATCGTCGGTCGCACGCTGACGCTGCAGCGCCGGCTCGCCGACGGCACGTGGACGAACGCCGGCGCCACGACGCTCACGAACAAGCTCGGTGTCGGGCTCTTCGTGGTGACGGTCCCGCCGGGCGGTCCGGACGAGGTGACCTACCGGGTCCGCGAGGAGAACTGGACCGCCGGTGGCAACAAGATCGGATGGTTCCCGTCGTTCCCGTTCACCGTGCAGGTGCTCGACGCGATCCCGCGGCTCCCGGGCCTGACGCCGCGCGCCGCGGGCAGCACCTCGGTGCCGACCAGCGCCGCCTCGCTCGCGGCGGCCGACCGCCACGCGCGCTACGTCCTCGCCGACACCGCCTCCAAGGCGTGGGGCTGGGGCATGTCGAACTGGGACTTCGCCTGGGAGTACGGCGAGTCGCTCTCCTCGCGGCCCTCGCGCGGCCTCAAGCCGGTGGGCTCCTGGACCGACGGCTCCACCGGGTCGGGCCGGGCGGCCAAGCACAACGGCGGGCTCACGCTCGACAGCGGACCCAACCCCACCGGCCCCGGGGACGTGGGGGACACCTTCGCGACCATGCAGGGCAACCCCGCGACGTACGGCCGCTGGGAGGTGCGCTACCGCGCCCGGCGCTACGAGACCGGCGCCGGCAACTTCCATGCCGTCTTCGAGCTGGTGCCCGCCCGGGCGAGCGACTACCACTGCGGGGCGCAGAACATCACCCTCGCCGACATCCCGGTCTACGGGCCGAACTTCACGGTCGGAGCGAAGTCGCGGTCGGGGCACCAGTGGTCGCTGACTCGCAACACCGCCTTCGGGGACAAGCCCCAGTCGCTGGCGGTGGAGGTGGCCAAGTCGCACATCACCTGGTTCCTCAACGCCAAGCCGTTCGCCACCGTGAAGACGCCCGCGGCGATCTCCGCCGTCCCGAAGACCCTGCGGCTCACCCTCGTCGGTGACGGCGACAAGGAGATGAACCACACGCAGTTCATCTCCGACTGGCAGCGCGGGTGGTCCCTGGCCAAGGGCAAGCAGGTCATGAAGGGCACGGTCCTGCGGGCCAAGAGCTTCACCCCAGCCTGCTGATCCGGTCACTCGGTGGGAGCCGGCCGGGATTCGGCCGGCGCGCCGTCCACGCGCTAGAGTTCCCCGGTTGCCTGCTGCAGGCGACACGCCGTCAGAACGGCCGCGGAACCAGAGTGCCCGGGTGGACAGGCCCCGGCGCGCCGCGCAACGAGTGAACCAGAAGGAGCCCGCATGTCCGTCGGAACCGACGCGGAGACCAAGAAGAAGATCATCGCCGAGTACGCCACGACCGAGGGTGACACCGGTTCGCCCGAGGTGCAGATCGCGCTGCTGAGCCACCGGATCAGCCACCTGACCGAGCACCTCAAGCAGCACAAGCACGACCACCACAGCCGTCGTGGCCTCCTGCTGCTGGTCGGACAGCGCCGGCGGCTGCTGAACTACCTGCAGAAGACCGAGATCGAGCGGTACCGCTCGATCGTCGAGCGGCTGGGTCTGCGTCGTTGACCTGGTGAAGGGCCTGCCTCCGGCGGGCCCTTCACGCTTTCTCGGGAGCGCCACAGGGCGCTAGATTCACCATGTTGTACATCTGAACACCAGGAGCGACCCGCACGTTTCGGGCTCGGTCCTCGGTAGTGGCCCTCAGAGCACGGCTCTGCGGGCCTCGATCGAAGACCAGGCTCTTCGCACGACGCGGGACGCCGCGGATCGCTCCGCGAGCAGAACAGGGACCACCCTTGACTGAACCCGTCATCCACGCCGTCGAGACCGTTCTGGACAACGGCAAGTTCGGCACCCGCACCGTCAAGTTCGAGACCGGGCTGCTGGCCCGTCAGGCCGCCGGTGCGGTGACCGCCTACCTCGACGACGACACCATGCTGCTGTCGGCCACCACGGCCGGCAAGCACCCCAAGGACCACTTCGACTTCTTCCCCCTGACGATCGACGTCGAGGAGCGGATGTACGCCGCGGGCAAGATCCCCGGCTCGTTCTTCCGGTCCGAGGGTCGGCCGGGCGAGGACGCGATCCTCACCTGCCGCCTCATCGACCGCCCGCTGCGCCCGACCTTCAAGAAGGGCCTGCGCAACGAGGTCCAGGTCGTCATCACCGTCCTGGCGCTCAACCCCGACGCCCCCTACGACGTCCTGGCGATCAACGCCGCTTCGATGTCGACCCAGCTGTCCGGCCTGCCGTTCTCCGGTCCGGTCGGCGGTGTCCGGGTCGCCCTGATCGACGGCCAGTGGGTCGCGTTCCCGACGCACAGCCAGCTCGAGGACGCGGTCTTCGACATGGTCGTGGCCGGGCGCGTCACCGAGACCGGCGACGTCGCGATCATGATGGTCGAGGCGGAGGCGACCGAGCAGACCTACGCGCTCGTGCAGTCCGGCTCGCAGGCCCCGACCGAGGAGGTCGTGGCCGGTGGCCTCGACGCCGCGAAGCCGTTCATCAAGCAGCTGTGCGACGCCCAGTCCGAGCTGGCCAACGTGGCCGCGAAGCCGGTTCAGGAGTTCCCGATCTTCCTCGACTACGAGGACGACGTCTACGAGGCCGTCGACGCCGCCGTGCGCTCCGACCTCGCCGCGGCGATGAAGATCGCCGACAAGCAGGAGCGTCAGGACCGCACCGACGAGCTCAAGGAGGGCGTCCTCGCGTCGCTCGGCGAGCGGTTCGAGGGGCGCGAGAAGGAGATCGGCGCGGCGTTCCGCTCGGTCAACAAGGCCCTCGTGCGCGAGAGCATCCTGCGCGACAAGGTCCGCATCGACGGTCGCGGCCTCGCCGACATCCGGCCGCTGCACGCCGAGGTCGACGTGATCCCGCGGGTCCACGGCTCGGCGCTGTTCGAGCGCGGCGAGACCCAGATCCTGGGTGTCACCACGCTGGACATGCTGAAGATGGAGCAGCAGCTCGACACGCTGTCCCCGGAGAAGCACCGCCGGTACATGCACAAGTACGTCTTCCCGCCGTTCTCCACCGGTGAGACCGGCCGCGTCGGCTCGCCGAAGCGTCGCGAGGTCGGCCACGGCGCGCTGGCCCGCCGGGCGCTGCTGCCGGTGCTGCCCTCGCGCGAGGAGTTCCCCTACGCCATCCGGCAGCTGTCGGAGGCCATGGGCTCCAACGGCTCGACCTCAATGGGCTCGGTCTGCGCCTCGACGCTGTCGCTGCTGCAGGCCGGCGTGCCGCTGAAGGCGCCGGTGGCGGGCATCGCCATGGGCCTGGTGTCCGGCGAGATCGACGGCTCCACGCAGTACGTCGCGCTCACCGACATCCTCGGCGCCGAGGACGCGTTCGGTGACATGGACTTCAAGGTCGCCGGCACCCGCCAGTTCGTGACCGCGCTCCAGCTCGACACCAAGCTCGACGGCATCCCCGCCGAGGTGCTCGGGCAGGCGCTGCAGCAGGCCCGCGACGCGCGGATGACGATCCTGGACGTGATGGCCGAGGCCATCGACGCTCCCGAGGAGATGTCGGTCCACGCCCCGCGGATCCTCACGATCACCATCCCGGTCGACAAGATCGGCGAGGTCATCGGCCCCAAGGGCAAGGTCATCAACCAGATCCAGGACGACACGGGCGCCTCGATCTCGATCGAGGACGACGGCACCATCTACATCGGTGCCACCAACGGCGAGGCCGCGGAGGCGGCGCGGGCGGCGGTCAACGCGATCGCCAACCCGACGATGCCCGAGGTCGGCGAGCGCTACCTCGGCACGGTCGTCAAGACGACCAACTTCGGCGCGTTCGTGTCGCTGCTCCCGGGCAAGGACGGCCTGCTGCACATCAGCAAGCTGCGCGCCCTGGCCGGCGGCAAGCGCGTCGAGGCCGTCGAGGACGTCTTGTCGGTGGGTCAGAAGGTCCAGGTCCAGATCGCCGAGATCGACGACCGCGGCAAGCTGTCGCTCGTCCCGGTCGTCGAGGAGATCGAGACCGCCGAGGCCCCCGAGGCTGAGGGCTCGGCCGACTCCGAGTGACCTCCGCAGTGACCACCGCTGCACCGGTGACCCGCCAGAAGACGACTTCTGGCGGGTCACCGCCTTCTCCGGGGACCCGGACGCTGTTCACCGAGCGCGACGCCGACGGCCAGGTGACGGCCCGGGTGCGCCGGACGGTGCTGCCCTCGGGCCTGCGGGTGATCAGCGAGCACCAGGCCGGTGTCCGCTCCGCCGCGATCGGCGTGTGGGTCGGCGTCGGGTCGCGTGACGAGTCACCCACGCTCCACGGCTGCTCGCACTTCCTGGAGCACCTGCTCTTCAAGGGCACCGCGGAGCGGTCGGCGCTCGACATCTCGATCGCGCTGGACGCGGTCGGGGGCGAGTTCAACGCCTTCACGGCGAAGGAGTACACCTGCTTCCACGCGCGGGTGCTGGACGAGGACCTGCCGCTGGCGGTCGACGTGCTGGGGGACATGATCACCGCCTCGACGCTGCACGCCGAGGACGTCGAGGCCGAGCGCGACGTCATCCTCGACGAGATCGCGATGCACGACGACGACCCGGACGACGTCGTGCACAACCTCTTCGCCGCCCAGGCCTGGGGCGACACGCCACTGGGTCGTCCGATCGCGGGCACCGAGGCGTCGATCCGTGCTCTCAGCCGGGCCCAGGTCCAGCGCTTCTACCGCCGCCACTACCGGCCCGCCAACGTCGTGGTGGCGGCGGCCGGGAACGTGGACCACGCGGCCCTGGTGCGCCAGGTCAAGCGAGCGTTCGCTCGCAACGACTGGCTCGCCGGGACCGCCGAGCCGGCCCGCCCGCGGCACGGCACCCGCAAGCGGGTTGTCCCGGGCGCGGTCGAGGCCACCCGGCCGTTCGAGCAGGTCAACGTGGTGCTGGGCATGGAGGGTCTGGTGCGCGACGACGAGCGCCGCTTCGCCCTGGGAGTCCTCAACACCGCGCTCGGCGGTGGCACGTCCTCGCGGCTCTTCCAGGAGGTGCGCGAGCATCGGGGGCTGGCCTACTCGGTGTTCTCGTTCTCCTCCCACCATGCCGACTCCGGCCTGGTCGGCGTCTCGGTCGGCTGCCTGCCGTCGAAGCTGGACGAGGTGCTCGCCGTCGTCCGCGACGAGCTCGCGAAGGTCGCCGAGGCCGGCATCACCGAGGAGGAGCTGGCCCGCGGCAAGGGCCAGCTGCGCGGCGGACTGATCCTCGGGCTGGAGGACTCCGCGTCCCGGATGTCGCGCATCGGCAAGGCCGAGCTGGTCCACGACGAGCTGCTCAGCATCGACGAGGTGATGGCCCGCATCGACGCGGTGACGCGGGCCGACGTGCGTGCGGTCGCCGCCGAGGTCTTCACCCGGCCCGAGGTGCTTGCGGTCGTCGGCCCGGCCTGACCCGGGTCCACCCCCAGCGGGCGTAGGCGACCGTCAGCAGGACGACGCCGAGGAGCGCAGCCGCGAGCGCCAGGATCCGCGGCGTCGGGCCGTGCGCCACCGCGTCCCGGCTGACCCGCATCGGGTCGTCGAGCGCGATCGTCACCGGCTGGACATCCGGCGGACCGGGTGCGGTGTAGCGGACCCCGGGGAAGGGCTCCGGCCCGGGACCGCCGGGGTTGTAGAACGCGCGGTAGCCGCCTGCGGACGACGGGATCTCGACGGCCTCAATGCTGCGTGCGGCCGCCTCGTCACCGTCGAGGACGATGTCGATGTAGTTGTCGCGGTCCTCCTGGTAGCAGTCGTCGTAGTGGTCCCGCCGCCGCCCGAGGTCGGCGAGACCGACGACCCGCAGGGTTCCGCCGGCGACCCGGTAGTCCACGCCCGTGTGCTCCAGCAGGACCGTGCGACCGTCCGGGCCGCGGGCGCGGATGCGGAAGAAGTCCTCGAACTCGTCGGGGCGCACACCGGTCACCCCGTCCGGGGAGAAGCCGCCCGACGTCAGGACGCGCAGCCGGAAGCCGCCGCCGCCGTACAGCGCTAGCTCGTCGTTCGGCATCGTCCCCGAGCGCTCGAGGAGGCCGACGCCGCCCTCGCCGACGGGTGGGGACCCCACCCGGTTCAGCTTGGCGCCGACGAGGACCGGTCCGGAGTCGTACGGCGACGTGCGGGTCGTCCACGACAACCCGACGGCGCTCACCTCCCGGCCGCCGGGTCCGACGAGCACGAGCGGGGTGTCGTCGGCGACGATCTCCAGCCGCACGGGGAAGATCGCGCCGGGATCGGTGCTCGGCAGCCGGTTGCCGAGGTCGCCGAACAGCACGACGGTGTTGCGCTCGTCCAGCTCCCAGTTGGGGACCATGCCGGCCGCGTGCGGCGACACCGTCGCGCCGGTGTTCAAGGTGAGCCGGAAGTCGGTGGGATCGACCGTCTCGGTCGCGACCGGCCAGCTGAAGACCACCGGGAGCCCGTCATCGTGATCGACGTCGCCGCCGCCCTCGTAGGCGCTCTCGACGGTCGACGTGGTCGCGGCCGACGTCCGGTTCTTGTCGGTCGGGTCCGACCCGTCGCTGCACGTCAGGCTCCCGTACCAGGAGCCGCCGGCGTCTCGGACGGTCTCCTCGTCGAGCCGGGACAGGCCGATGATGCCGTCGAACCCGAGGCCCGCGGAGAGGATCTCGGGCTCCGCGGTCCAGTAGTCGGCGCCCTCGAGCCGGCCGTCGGTGAGCTGGCGCAGGACCGAGTCGGACAGGAGGCGCAGGGCGAGGAGGCCGACCAGACCGAGCCCGACGAGCGCGACGAGGACGGTGACCAGCACGTGCGTCCGTCGTCGGGTCATGGCCCTGCATAGCACCCGGGGCCGGGTCGTCTGGTCCGATTCAGGGGAAGCCGTCGGTGCGAGTCGCCTGGAGGCTGGTCACCATGACCACCGATCCCGCTGCTCCCAAGGACGCCACCGCCTCGGTCCGTGCCCAGCACCAGGAGGCGCTCGACACGCTCCCGTTCGCCGACGGGCGAGACTTCGAGGACGCCCGGCGCGGGTTCGTCGCGCCGCTCGAGGGGCCGGTGCTCGCGGCCGACGGGCGGGTCGTCTGGGACGCCTCGACCTACGACTTCCTCCAGGGCGATGCGCCGGACACCGTGCACCCCAGCCTGTGGCGGCAGTCGCAGCTCGCGGCGATCAGTGGGTTGTTCGAGGTCGTGCCGGGGATCTACCAGGTGCGCGGCCTGGACCTGTCCAACGTGACCTTCGTGGAGGGCGACGAGGGCGTGGTGGTGATCGACACGCTGCTCTCGGTCGAGACCGGTGCCGCGGCGCTCGCGCTCTACCGCAGGCACCGGGGCGACCGGCCGGTGAAGGCGGTCGTGATCACCCACTCCCACGCCGACCACTTCGGCGGGGTCCGGGGCTTCGTGTCGGCCGAGGAGGTCGCCAGCGGGTCCGTGCGGCTCTTCGCGCCGGAGGGGTTCGTCCAGCACTCGGTCGCCGAGAACATCTACGCCGGCATCGCGATGAGCCGGCGGGCCGGCTACATGTACGGCGCGGCGCTGCCCCGCAACCCCCGCGGGCAGGTCGGCTGCGGTCTCGGACAGACCGTGTCCACGGGCACGGTCTCGCTGCTCGCCCCGAGCGACGTGGTGACCACGACCGGCCACGAGGAGGTCGTGGACGGGGTGCGCATGGTCTTCCAGATGGCGCCCGACACGGAGGCTCCCTCGGAGTTCCTGATCTACCTGCCCGACCACCGGGCGCTCTGCTCGGCTGAGGACGCGACCCACGTCCTGCACAACCTGCTCACCCTGCGCGGTGCGGTCGTCCGCGACCCGCACGGCTGGGCCGGTTACCTCACCGAGACCATCGACCTCTTCGGCCCCGAGGTCGAGGTGGTCTTCGCCTCGCACCACTGGCCGACCTGGGGCAACGACCGCGTCGTGGAGTTCTTGTCGCTGCAGCGCGACCTCTACAAGTACCTCCACGACCAGACCCTCCGGATGCTGAACCAGGGACTGGTCGGGGCCGAGATCGCGGAGGCGATCCAGCTGCCGCCGGTGCTGGAGGACACCTGGCACGCCCGCGGCTACTACGGCTCGGTCAGCCACAACGTCAAGGCCGTCTACCAGCGCTACCTCGGCTGGTTCGACGGCAACCCGGCGCACCTGTGGGAGCACCCCCCGGTCGAGCGGGCGCGCCGCTACGTCGAGGCGATGGGCGGGGTGGACGTCGTCGTCGAGCGGGCCAGCGAGGCCTTCGACGCCGGTGACCTCCGGTGGGCGGCCGAGCTCGCCAACCACGCGGTCTTCGCCGAGCCGGAGCACGCGGAGGCTCGGGCGCTGCTCGCCGACACCTACGAGCAGCTCGGGTACGGCTCGGAGAACGGCACCTGGCGCGACTTCTACCTCTCCGGCGCCCACGAGCTGCGGGAGGGTTCGTTCGGCACGCCGACGCAGACCTCTGCCGCCGACATCGTCGGCCAGCTGACGCCGGCGATGCTCTTCGACGCCCTCGCGATCCAGGTGAACGGGCCGCGGGCCTGGGACGAGCGGCTGAGCATCGACGTCGTGCTCACCGACTCCGACGAGCGCTACCGGCTCCGGCTCGCCAACGGGGTCCTCACGCACACCGACCGGCCCCAGGCAGGGGACGCCGACCTCACGCTGACCGCGACCCGCACCTCGCTGCCGCTGCTGGCGCTCGGGATGCTCTCCCCGGACGGGTTCGGCGACGCCGGGGTCGAGCTGGCCGGCGACGTGTCCGCGCTGATGCGGCTGGTGGCCGTGCTCGATCCCGGTGACCCTGACTTCGCGATCGTCACCCCGTGAACGCGGCCGTCGGGCAGTCGCTGCCCATCGCCGTCGGCGTGATGGTCAGCCCGCTGCCCGTCGTGGCGGTGATCCTGATGCTGGTCAGCGGTCGGGCGCGGGCCAACGCGGTCGCGTTCGTCGGCACCTGGTTCGTGGCGATCGGTGCCCTGACGCTCGCGGTGGCGCTGGTCGCCGGCACCGCCACCGGCGACGGCGGATCGTCGTCGGGGAGCGGCTGGGGGGAGGTCGTGCTCGGCGTCGTGCTCCTGCTGCTCGCCGTACGCCGGTGGCGTGGACGTCCTCGGCACGGTGCCGAGCCGGAGCCGCCGCCCCGCTGGATGGCGGCAGTGGACGGCTTCACCCCGCTGCGCGCGGCCGGCCTGGCCGTCCTGCTCGCCGTGGTGAACCCGAAGAACCTGGTGCTCTGCCTGTCGGGTGGCGCCGCGATCGCGACCGCGGCGCCGGACGACGTGTCCGCCGCGGTGGTCGCCGCCGTGGTCTTCGCCGTGGTCGCCACGATCGGCGTGGCTGCGCCGGTGGTCGTCTACCTGACCACGGGTGACCGGGCCGAGGCGATCCTGGCGGACCTGAAGACCTGGATGGTGGAGCACAACGCAGTGATCATGGCCGTCCTGCTGCTCGTCATCGGCGCCAAGCTCGTCGGCGACGGCATGAGCATGCTCTGACGGGAGACCGCCGTTCGTCAGCGGGCCGGGTCAGCGGCTCCGTGTCGGACCTGACCGCCGGGCCGCCGGGCATGCGGCGGCCCGGCGGATCTCAGCCCCGGGTGAGCCAGAGGCTGTAGCTGCGCGGCTTCCCGACCCAGTCCACCGGACCGCGGTTGCCCGAGGCGCGGACCGAGACGCGCACCTTGCGGGGCTCGCCGAGGGCGGCCTGCGAGATCACGACGCGTGCGCGGTCCTTCCGGTAGTTCAGCCGCAGCCGGTAGTCGCCGTCCTCGACCGGCGACCCCCAGGTCGAGCGGGCGAAGCCCTCGGTGTGGAGCAGGGCGTAGTCGGTGCCGTCGAAGTAGCCCCCGACGAAGACGAACTCGGGGCCGGGGTCGGTCCGGTCGGTGTCGACGAAGATCGCGGCACCGGTGCCCGACCGCGGGTTGCGGCGCAGGTCCACGTGCTGGGTGGTGACGGTCAGGTTGCGCGCGCCGTTGTTCACCGACAGCGCGAGCACGTCGTACCCGCGGCCGGTCTCCTGGGGGTCGTCGATGCCGTAGAGGGCGGCGTGGGCGGGACCCGCCAGGCCGAGGACGAGGGCACCGGTGGCGACGGCGGCGGCAGCAGCGATGGGGCGCATGGGTTCTTCCTTCGTGAGAGGTGCTGGTGGGAACGAGACGCACGGGGCGGCTCCACGGTTGCATGCGTGCTCGGGTCGCGCCACCACCCGGTGGGGCCAGTCGCCCGGCAGGTCAGGTCCGGGCTGTCCCGGTGGTCGGTCCGGTGCGGTTGCATCAGGTCTGTTGTTGAACCTGCACTTCCCGTGGTGGGCAGGACGTGGGAGGTGCAGGCTCTCCTCCATCCCGTGATGAACCTGCGGCGGGGCGACGACGGGGCCGAGCCGTCCTGGCCCGGGCCTGCCAGCGCCGCTCAGGTCATCAGGCCGATCGGGGTGACCGGGCCCAGGCCCGGGAACACCGTCGTCCGGTCGGACTCGGAGATCCCCAACCGGGCGGTGGTGACCTCCCACAAGATGTCGCGGAAGTCCTTGTCGGCAATCAGGTTGTTGTCGGGGTCCAGCGTGGTGAGGCCGGGGAAGGAGCCGTGCACGCCCTTGGCCACGCCGGCGCCGAGGAGCAGCATCACGTTGCCGTAGCCGTGGTCGAGCCCGTGGTCGCCGTTCTCGTCGACCCGGCGGCCGAACTCGCTCATGGTGACCACCGTGACCCGGCCGGCGTGTGCGCCGAGGTCGGCGAAGAACGCCTTGAGCGAGCCGCCCAGGTGGTCCAGCTGCGCGGCCATCCAGTCGGTGCCGGGGTCCAGGGAGCCGTCGCTCAGGCCGACGTGCATGTCCCAGTCGCCGTAGTCGATGGTGATCATCGAGGTGCCCAGGTCGGCGCGGATCAGCGCCGCCGTGTTGGCCAGCACGTCCTTGAGCGGTCCCCAGTCGTCGTACCCGGCGTAGCCGGGGTAGAGATCGCGGTGGACCTCGGAGGGGTCGGAGTCGGCCGCCGCCACCAGCGGGGCGAAGGTGTCGAGCGCCTTCATCGCGGTGCGCACGCTGCCGCCCAGCAGCCGTGGGTCGTCCTTCCACATCGCCTTGAGCGCCTCGGCCCGCTCACCGGCCGTGCCCAGCGACCGCACCGAGAGGTCGGCCACCCCGTAGGCGGCGAGCGCGTTCGCCGGCCCCATCAGCGAGGTCGGCAGCATCGCGTCGCCGATCTCGACGGCGGTCTCGGGGCCGTTCGCCGCGTCGAGACCGACCATCCGGTTGATCCAGCCCACCCGCTGGTCCGACCCCGGTGTCGCCTCCTCGATCTCGACCATCGCGTCGAAGTGGCTCATGTTCGACTCGGGCAGCCCGACGGCGTGCACCGCGCCGAACGAGCCCGCGGTCCACAGGTCCTCCAGACCCGCCTTGAGCGCCGGGTGGAAGCCGAACCGGGGGTCGTCGCCCCACAGCTGTCCCTCGGGGACGACGATGCTCGGCCGGTAGCCGGCGAGCAGGTCGTACTCCGTGCTGCGCGGGACCACGATCGACAGGCCGTCCGCGCCGCCGCGCATCGACAGCACCACGAGGACGTTGCCGCCGGGCTCGGCACCGTAGGCGACCTGGCGGTAGGCGCCGCTGTACATCCCCGCAGTGGCCAGTGCGCCGCCGGCCGCCATCGCGCCGAGGAGCCGGCGCCGGCTCAGCCGGAAGCCCTCGAACTCGGGGCAGCCGCAGTCGCGGACCGGGCCGGTTCCGGGCGCAGCAGGGGTGTCCATGTCGTTCACCGGTGGAGGTGGAGGGGGGAGTCGAGCAGGGCGATCGCGACGGCCGTCGCGAGGGTGGTGCCACGGCCGTAGTCGCCGTAGTACGTCGTGTCCTTGCGGATCGTCGCGGTGAGCGGCTTGCCGACCAGGCCGGCGACGGCGGCGCTGACCCTCGGACCCGCCTTCTGACCGACCACCCGCAGCGCGATGGTGTCGATGACCGTCTGCAGCGTCGCCGGCAGGGGCGGCAGCAGGGTCGAGTCCTTCAGCCAGGTCGCGCCCTGCGACGGCCAGGAGGCGGTCGCCACCTCGCCGTGCTTGTCGAAGGCGGTCAGCACCCGGCCGGCACTGGCCCAGGCGGCGCCCACCTCCGGGAAGCCGTTGGGCTCCGGCCAGTCGTAGGGGGCCTGCCCGAGCTCGGAGTACTGGTCGTGCATGGCGTTGACGAAGTCGTAGGCGTGGGCGACCCCGTCGCTGTCGTCCCAGTCGTACGGCGACCCGGGCTTGCGCAGGGTGATGCCGAGGCCCCGCACCATCGCCACGTAGTCCTCCAGCGGCGTGCGCACCTTCAGGCCGCGGGCCACGGCGAAGTCGGGGTGCTGCACCATCGCGAGGAGCGTCGGCTTGATCGCGGTCCCGCTCCGCGTCCACGCCGTGGCGACCGCGCTGACGAGGGCGTCGGAGGGGTCGTCGCGGACGAACTTCACGCACAGGCGGCGGGCGATCCGCCGCGCCGTGGTCGGGTGGTGGGCGAGGTAGGACAGGTACGCGCGGGTGTCCGCCTGCGCGGCCGCGTCCGTCCTGTTGCTGAGGGTCCTGGTGAAGACGAGGTCGGGATGGTCGATCGGGTCGGCGACCAGCCGGACCTTGCCGCGTGCGTGGGAGTGCCGGTCGTAGGCGTGGTCGAAGTCGTTCCACACGTCGACGCGGTAGCCGGTGATGATCAGCGCCGACGTGACGACGTCGTCCTGGGTGTAGCCGGCGTCGACGCCGACGGTGTGCAGCTCGAGCACCTCGCGCCCCAGGTTCTCGTTGAGGTCGTCGGCGCTGGAGTACGCGTTGCCGAGGTTGAGCCCCATCGCCGGGTGGGTGATCGAGTGCTGCAGCAGCTGCTCGAAGGTGGTGAACGCGTACTTCCTGATCATCTGGTCGTAGGAGACGCGCCAGAACTGCGACTCGTTCGCGTAGAGGGGCACGTGCAGCAGGTTGGACCAGAAGTCGACCATCACCTCGTGCAGCTGCCGGGTGCTGTGCACCCGCCGCGACACCGTCCACCGGCTCAGCTCGGTCATCACGTCGCCGATGTAGACGGCCCCGTCGTCCTGGCGCTGGTCGAGGTCCCAGAGCGCGCGTGGCGACAGCCGGAGGTGGGGGAACCAGCTGCTGTCGATCGCGTCGCCGACCGGGTCGGCGACCGAGGCCGGCGTGAGCTGCTGACGGATCCAGGCGGGGCCGCCGCGGTACTTGTACCTCGGCTGCCCGCTCGCCGTGGTGCCGATCCTCTCGAAGCGGGCGTCCTTGACCGCGGAGGCCAGGGCGGGGGTGACGCCGAAGCTGAAGCGGCGCGCCAGGTGCAGGTCGGCCGTGCCGAGGGCGACCGGTGCCGGGCCACCGGCCCGGGGCGCCGCGCCGTGCAGCCGTCCCGGTCGGCGGGGGCGATCGCTGTGCTGCGGGCTGGCCGGTTCCGGGCGGGCGAGGGTCGTGTCGGTCATCTCCGGGCTTCCGAGAGCGAGGTGCTCGCGCCGGGGGAGGGCGCGACACCAGCAACGTACGGCTCCGTCGCTCCCGCAGCACGCTTTTGGGCGCGTCGAGGACCCACGGCCTCCCGAACTGGTGCGATCGGACTAGACCGGTACGACGACCAGCCGGGTGGACCGAGCCGGCCCGATCAGCTCTTGGAGAAGCTGGGTGCCCACGGCGCGGAGTCCAGGCCGATCCGGTCGAGGACCTCGGCGGCGGCGTCGGCGACGGCGAGCACGCGGTGCTTCTCCTCGTCGGTCGCGTGGTGGTGGCGCGCCCAGTACACGCCGATCGCAGCCGCGGGCGTCCCCCGCCCGACGGGGACCATCAGCAGGCTGCGGACGTAGGTGGGCTGGTAGGCGTCCTGGGGGATCCGGGCGTCCTCGGAGATGTTCTCGATCGCGACGACGCTGTCGTGGAGCATCGCCCACCCCGAGATGCAGGAGGTGATCGGGAACCGCTGGCCCTTCCAGAGCGGGGCGATGCTGTCCTCGTCGACGTAGAAGCAGCGGTCGTCCTCCTTGAGGACGAACGTCGCACCGTCGGCGTCGGCGGCGGCCCGGGCGGCGCGGCGGATGACCTCGGCGAGCTCGGCCACGCTCGTCACCACCGACAGGTCCTGCGCCAGGTCCGGCTGCTGGAGCACCTGCACCCTCCTCGTCCGCGTCGCGTCCTCCTCGGATCCTCCCACCCACCTCACCTCGACGGGTGAGAACCCCGGGATTCGGTCGGAGCAGGTCAGCCCCGCGCCAGGGCCGGCTGGACCAGTTCCCGGGACCTTGGTCCCGACGTGGGCGCTGGGGCAGGCCGCCGGCCGGGTCTACCCGACGAGCAGGACCACTCCGGCGCACGCGCAGGCCCAGAGCACGCTGGCGAAGGTGCCGATGATGAAGCGCTCCGCAGCGCCGGTGCGCACGCCGTCCTCGCCGGCGCGGAGCTCGGGGTAGCGGCCCAGGCCCTTGACGGCCAGCACGACCGCCAGGCCTGCGGGCCAGCCCGCGACCAGGGCCGCGTAGATCGCGACGCGCTCCAGCGCGCCGATCCAGGCACCGCCGCGCAGGACGTGCCCGGCGCTGGTGATCGCGTCCCCGAGGGAGGTGTCGGGCGGGTCGGCACCGTGGCCGGCTGCCGCGGGTCGCTCGCGGCGGTCGACGAGGTCGAAGACCAGCGCGGTCAGCGGCCCGCCCCCGACGATCGCGAGCAGGCCGCCGAGCACGACCAGCACGACCGTCGCGCCGCCGCTCTCGACGTCGACGGACGACGGCGTGGCGGCGACCGCTCCCGCGGCGACCAGCAGGAGCAGGGTGGCGGGCGCCCAGATCCGGCGGGCCGCGGGAGCCAGCCAGGCGAGGAGGCCGGCGGCCACGCCGAAGGTGAGCAGCACCAGCAACAGGGTGCCGTAGTCGGAGGGACTCATGCGGGCTCCTTCCCGAGCAGCCGGGCGGTGAGGTCGGTGGCGAGCTCGCGGGCGCGTCGCGACTCGACGATGCCGGCGGCCTGGGCGCGCTGGCTGACCGCGGAGGGGGTGATGCCGAGCCGTCGGGCGACCTCGTCGTACGACAGGCCGTCGGCGACGAGGTCGGCGACCTCCCAGCCGCGGGGGGTGCGCCGGGCCAGGACGGCCGCCCACAGCCACAGCGTCGTCTCCAGGGCGCGCGCCGCAGGGTCGTCGCCTCGGACCCGCAGGTGCCAGGGGCTGTTCTTGGCCGCGGTCACCGCCTCGCGCGCCAGCAGGTACGCCGGGCCGCGTCCGGCGCGGGCGTGTGGCGGGAGCGGCTCCTCGACCTCGCCGGCGCCGATCCCGACGTGCCACCCGCCGTCGCGCAGCAGCGACTCGGCCGCCGGCGCGAGCGCCGCGGGGTCGTCCAGCACGCCCTGGAACTCGTCGCCGACCGTCTGCTCGAAGGGCCGCAGCGTCGGCACGCCTGCCAGCGCCGCGACCGTCGCCGCGACCCGGTCGGGGGAGCGGCGGCTGTCGCGCTGGTCGACGGTGAGCACGATCACGGCCATGACAGGAGCTTAGTTCAGGTAATTGCCTAATGCAAGACTGCTTCAGGAAATAACCTTCAGCGACGCCCGATCAGGCCGATGACCGGCGGCGCCTTCTGCTCCACCACCGACACGCGGAAACCGCCCTCGACGAGGGCGGCCGACGCCTTCTTCACGATGGTCGGCACCAGCTCGGACCGGGTGGCCTCGAAGAAGAGGAACACCGCGCCGCCCGGGACCACCCGCTCGTGGAGCAGGGCCACCTCGTCGGCGCACCCGCGCACCCAGAACAGGTTGACGTTGAAGGCGAAGACCTTCGTCAGCCGCTTGACCGGGACCCGCAACGTGGCCAGGTCGATCTGGCGGACGGTGAGCCGGCCGGACTCCACGAACCGCGCGCAGCGTCGCTTGGTGCGGTCGACGCCGGACTCGGAGCGGTCGATGGCGAAGAGCTTGCCGGTCTCGAGCTTCTCGCAGATCAGCTCCGCCGCCGCCCCGGGTCCGCACCCGATCTCGAGGATGGAGTCGTTCGGCTGGACGTCCATCACGTCCACCGCCCAGGCGATCCGGGGCGGGATGGTCTGCAGCACCATGCGCCCAGCCTGCCAGACCGGACCGTCCCCCGGCAGCAACGGTAGGTTGGCCGGCGTGACGAAGGTGGGTGTGCTGGGAGCGCGGGGCAAGGTCGGCACCCAGGTGTGCCGTGCGGTCGCTGCCGCCGAGGACCTCGAGCTGGTGGCCGAGATCGACGCCGGCGACGACGTCGGGGCGCTGGTCGCCTCCGGGGCGGAGGCCGTCGTCGACTTCACGCACCCGGACGTGGTCATGGACCACCTCGAGCTCTGCATCGACCACGGCATCCACGCCGTGGTCGGCACCACCGGCTTCGACGACGAGCGGCTCGCGACGTTGCGCCGGTGGCTCGGCGACCGGCCGCGCGCCGGGGTCCTGGTGGCCCCCAACTTCTCGATCGGCGCGATCTTGATGATGCGCTTCGCCACGATCGCAGCGCCGCACTACGAGTCCGTGGAGATCGTCGAGATGCACCACCCGACCAAGGCGGACGCTCCGTCCGGCACCGCGCGCCGCACCGCGCAGCTGGTGGCCGCCGCCCGCCGGGAGGCCGGCCTGGGACCCGTGCCGGACGCGACGAGCACCGCGTTGCCGGGCGCGCGCGGTGCCGAGGTCGACGGGATCCACGTGCACGGCCTGCGGGTGCGGGGGATGGTGGCCCACCAGGAGGTCGTCCTCGGCGGGGCGGGGGAGACGCTCACGATCCGCCACGACTCGATGGACCGCGCGTCGTTCACGCCGGGTGTGCTGCTCGGCCTGCGGACCATCGCCGACCGCCCGGGGTTGACGGTCGGGCTGGAGGAGCTCCTCGACCTGCCCTGAGGTGCCCTGAGGCGTCCGGGGTCGACGTCTGGACCTGCAGGTTCGTGCAATGCACGGATCCGCAGGTAGCCGTCGGTTGAGTCGGTCGTTGGTAGCGGGTGAGGGTGCCGCTACCGCAGCACCACCGCCCCCACCGAAAAGGACCCACATGCGCAAGATCTCGGGTGTCGCATCCCTTGCCGTCCTCGCCGTCGCGACCGTCGGCGTCCAGACCGGGGGGAGCCAGGCCGCCGCCCCGCCGGCCCGTCCCGGCCCCGTCGCCGCGCTGCTCCAGCACCCCGGCGCCGCCCTCGCGAGCGCGGGCACGGCCTTCACCGTCACCGACCGCATCACCGACCCCAGTGGTGCGACCCACGTGCGGATGCAGCGCACGTACGACGGCCTCCCGGTGCTCGGCGGTGACCTGGTCGTGCACCAGGGCGCGAGCGGCGCCTACCGCGGCGTGAGCCAGACGCTCGACCGCGCGGTGCGCGTCTCCACGACGCCCGCGGTGACCCGCGCCGCCGCTGCCCGGGTGCCCGCGCGCCAGGCCCGGTCCGCCCGCCTGGTCGTCGACGCCACCTCCGGCACCCCGCGCCTGGCCTGGGAGGTCCTCACCGGCGGCTTCCAGCACGACGGCACCCCGAGCCGGCTGGCGACCTACGTCGACGCCCGGACCGGCGCGGTGATCCGGCGCGAGCAGCAGATCGAGACCGTCGACGGCTCGGGCCAGACGCTCTACAGCGGCACCGTCCCGCTCAGCGTCACCAAGTCCGGCGCGACGTACCAGCTGAAGAACGACGGCGTCCGCGGCAACACCTACACGACGGACATGAACAACAAGTCCGACTCCTACGCCTGCCAGCTGCTCGGCATCAACTGCTCCACCGGCACGCTGATCACCTCCAGCACCACGACCTTCGGCAACGGCACCACGAGCAACCGGGCCAGCGCCGGCGCGGACGCGCAGTACGGCAGCAACGAGACCTGGGACTTCTACAAGCAGACGTTCAACCGCGACGGCATCTTCGGCAACGGGGCCGGCTCCTACAACCGGGTCCACTACGGCAGCAAGTACGTCAACGCGTTCTGGGACGGCACCAAGATGACCTACGGCGACGGGGACGGCACCAACTACGGCCCGCTGGTCTCCCTCGACGTCGCGGGTCACGAGATGAGCCACGGCGTCACCGAGAACACCGCGGGGCTGACCTACTCCGGTGAGTCCGGCGGCCTCAACGAGGCGACCTCGGACATCTTCGGCACGATGGTCGAGTTCTTCGCCGCCAACCCGAACGACCCGGGCGACTACCTGATCGGCGAGGAGTTCGATCTCAAGAAGCACGTCGGCTTCCGCCGCATGGACAACCCGGCCTCCGACGGCAGCTCGCTGAACTGCTGGACGTCCTCGGCCGGCAACGTCGACGTCCACTACTCCTCGGGCATCGGCAACCACTTCTTCTACCTGCTGTCCGAGGGGTCGGGCGCCAAGACCCTGAACGGCGTCTCGTACAACAGCCCGACCTGCAACGGCTCGACGGTGACCGGCATCGGCCGCGACGCCGCAGCGCGGATCTGGTACCGCGCGCTGACGGTCTACATGACGTCCAGCACCAACTACGCCGGTGCCCGCACCGCCACCCTCAACGCCGCCAAGGACCTCTACGGCCAGGGCAGCACGCAGTACAACGCGGTCGCCGCGGCCTGGAGCGCGGTCGGCGTCGGCTGACCGCTCGGGCGTCGGGCAGCCACTCCGTCGCACAGGGGTCCACGCGCCACGGAACGCGTGGGCCCCTGTGCCCCGCCCGCCCGGAGCGGCTCGACCGCCCGCCTGACCGGCCTCGGTGGCTCGACCGCCGCTGTCGCCGGCCCGGGCCGGCGACAGCTACAGCAGCCGGACGCCCGCGGCGACGAGCGCGGCACCGAAGACGACCACGAGGAACGGCGCCCGCAGCGTCAGCAGCACCACCGCGGCCGCCAGTCCGACCGCCCGGGCGTCGACGACGATCTGGTGGCCCCGGGAGAAGGTCTGCACGGCCACCAAGGCCGCGAGCAGCGCGACCGGGATCAGGTCGGCCACCCGGGCGACGATCCGGTGCTCGAGCACCCGGGGTGGGACCGAGAGCCCGGCCAGCTTGAGCAGGTAGCACCCGAGCGCCGTGCCGAGGACGGCCGCCCACATCACGAGCCGGGCTCCGGGGTCAGCGCGCCGACCAGCAGGGCCACGCCGGCCGCGGCGAGCACCGGCATGCCGGCGGGCACGAACGGGACCGTCAGGAGCGCGACGGCGGCCGCCGCGACCGCGACCCACCGGTTCCGCGGCTGCCGCAGCCGGGGCCAGAGCAGGGCGAGGAACGCCGCACCCACGGCGGCGTCGAGGCCGTAGCGGCGCGGGTCTCCCAGGGCGTTGCCGGCGAGGGCGCCGGCGAGCGTCGCGGCGTTCCAGAGGACGAAGACCGACCACCCGGTCACGAGGAACCCCAGCCGGGCGGCCTCCTGGCTCTCGCGGGTGATGGACATCGCGGTGGACTCGTCGATCACGACGTGTGCCGCCAGCGCGCGTCGCAGGCCGCGCCACGCGAGGGTCGGCGCGAGGCGGAGGCCGTAGAGGGTGTTGCGCGTGCCGAGCAGCAGGGCCGTCATCGCCCCGGAGAGCGGCGCACCACCGGCAGCGACGACTCCCACCAGCGCGAACTGGCTGGCGCCGGTGAACACCAGCAGCGAGAGCGCGCACGTCTGGGCCACGGTGAGCCCGGACGCGACCGAGACAGCGCCGAAGCTGACGCCGTACGCGCCGGTGGCGAGTCCCACACCGAGGCTGTCGCGGATGATCGACGACCGCTCGCGCGGGTCGAGGGGAGCGTCGGTCACCCGACGCAGGCTAGGCGACGGAGCGGGCCTGCGCGGTCAGCGCCGCCGGATGCGGACCGGCTGCGGACGGTGGCGGAAGTCGTGCAGCAGCACATAGGTGAGCAGCAGCCCGGTGAGCAGTCCCCAACCGATCCCACCTGCGATCAGCGCGGGGACGCCGGTCACGGAGACCAGCCAGATCCCGGAGAGCATGCCCACGACCATCGACGTGACCACCACCAGGCGGCGGTGGAGCGGGGGCAGTGGACCGAACACGAGATCCATCGTGACCCTCGCTCCCGGGAAATCAAGGGGGAGGCGCCTGGGAGGTCCCTGTGAACGATCCAGCGACGGTGCGGGAGGTCCAGGTCTAGAGCGCCGTGTGCAGGCGGACCTGCTTGACGGTGGTCCCGCCGGCCTCGTCGAGGGCGAGCTCGCGGTGCGCCTGGTCGGGCGCCCAGCCGGCCGCGGTGAGGAACGCCCGGAGCTCGTCGTCGGACGCGATCGCCCACAGCACGCCGCGGCTGAACCGGTCGGCACGCATCGTGTCGACGGCAGCCTGCAGCAGGCGGGACCCGTGCCCCTTGCCGCGCTCGCCGGGGTCGACGGTCAGCTCCGCCAGCTCCCCGTCGGCGACCGGGTCGCAGTCGGGGTCGCCGGCGGGGGAGGTGATCGCGAAGCCCACCACACGGTTGCGCTCGAGTGCCACCAGGACCCGGTTCCGGGCGTCGCCGGGCCGGGTCAGCGCCGCGTGCCAGGCCGCGGCGGCCCCCTCCACGTCGGCGGGCAGCGCGTCCGGCGGAAGCAGCCCGGCGTACGCCGCGCGCCAGGTCCGCAGCTGCAGCTCGGCGATCGCGGCGGCGTCGTCGGCCCAGGCCACCCGCACGGAGACGTCGCTCATGCCGGCCATCTTGTCAGCGGGGCCGACCAGACCCTCGATCTGTGACACCCAGATGACGACAGTGCAGACATCTGTAACAACCTCGGGTACCGTCTGCGAGTGGCCTTCGATGACCTCCTCGCCGATGACGGCAGGGTGGAGCCCCGGGACGAGATGCCCGACGGCTACCGCCGCACGCTCGTGCGCCAGATCGCCCAGCACGCCCACTCCGAGATCATCGGCATGCAGCCGGAGGGCAACTGGATCAGCCGCGCGCCGAGCCTGCGCCGCAAGGCGGTGCTGATGGCGAAGGTGCAGGACGAGGCCGGGCACGGCCTCTACCTCTACGCGGCCGCGGAGACGCTCGGCGTGGACCGGGCCGATCTGCTCGACCAGCTGCACACCGGCCGGCAGAAGTACTCCTCGATCTTCAACTACCCGACGCTCACCTGGGCCGACGTCGGCGCGATCGGCTGGCTGGTCGACGGCGCCGCGATCGTCAACCAGGTGCCGTTGTGCCGCTGCTCCTACGGCCCCTATGGCCGGGCGATGGTCCGGATCTGCAAGGAGGAGTCGTTCCACCAGCGCCAGGGCTTCGAGATCCTGCACACCCTCTCGCACGGCACCCCCGCGCAGAAGGCGATGGCACAGGACGCGGTCGACCGCTACTGGTGGCCGGCCCTGATGATGTTCGGCCCGCCCGACGACGCCTCGCCCAACTCGGCGCAGTCGATGGCGTGGGGGATCAAGCGGTTCTCCAACGACGACCTCCGCCAGCGCTTCGTCGACATGACCGTCCCGCAGGCGCAGGCCCTCGACCTGACGCTGCCCGACCCCGAGATCCGCTGGAACGAGGAGCGGGGTCACTTCGACTTCGGCGCGATCGACTTCACCGAGCTCTTCGAGGTGGTCAAGGGCAACGGGCCGTGCAACCAGCAGCGGCTGGCTCACCGGGTCCGCGCGCACGAGGACGGGGCGTGGGTGCGGGAGGCCGCGTCGTCCTACGCGCAGAAGCAGGCCGCCCGGGCCGCGGGGGCGGTGGGAGCCGCGTGAGGGACTGGCCGCTCTGGGAGGTCTTCGTGCGCTCGCGCCGTGGGCTCTCGCACGTGCACGTCGGGTCCCTGCACGCCCCCGATGCCGAGATGGCCCTGCGCAACGCCCGCGATCTCTACACCCGTCGCCAGGAGGGCGTCTCGCTCTGGGTCGTGCCGTCGGCGCAGATCGTGGCGTCGGACCCCGGGGCGCGCGAGGCGTTCTTCGACCCGGCCGACGACAAGGTCTACCGGCACCCGACGTTCTACGACGTGCCGGAGGGGGTCGAGCACCTGTGACGGCACCCGCACTGTTCGGCTACACCGTCTCGCTGGCCGACGACGCGCTCGTCTCCGCGCAGCGGACGGGCTGGTGGATCAGCCGTGCGCCGGAGCTGGAGGAGGACGTGGCGCTGGCCAACATCGGCCTCGACCAGCTCGGCCAGGCCCGGGCGCTGCTGACGTATGCCGGCCGGGTCGAGGGCGACGGCCGCAGCGAGGACGACCTGGCCTACCTGCGCGACGAGCGCGAGTTCCGCAACGTCTGGCTGGTGGAGCGCGCCCAGACCGACTTCGGGGTCGCGATGGCGCGGTTGCTGCTGCTCGCGGCCTGGCAGTGTGAGCTCTACGGAGCCCTGCTCGCCTCCACCGACCCGACGCTCGCGGCCGTGGCGGGCAAGGCGGTCAAGGAGGTGTCCTACCACCTCGACCACGCCTCCCGCTGGGTCGTGCGGCTCGGTGACGGCACCGACGAGTCGCACGTGCGCATGCAGGCCGGCCTGGACGCCGAGTGGCCCTACCTCGAGGAGCTGTTCGGGCCGGTCGACGCCGGGCTGGTCGAGTCCGGGGTCGCCGCCGACCCGCCGGCGCTGCGCGCGGCGGTGCTGGCGCGGCTGGAGCCGGTCGTGGCCGAGGCGACCCTCGTGCTGCCCGACGTGACGCCGGTGCGCGGCCGAGGGCGCGAGGGGATCCACACCGAGGAGATGGGCTACCTGCTCGCCGAGATGCAGCACCTCCACCGCTCGCACCCAGGAGCCGTCTGGTGACCGGCGCGTGGAAGATCGTCGCGGACCTGCCGGACCCCGAGCTGCCCGTGGTGACCATCGCCGACCTCGGCATCCTGCGCGACGTCACCGAGGACGACCAGGGCCGGGTGCACGTGCAGATCACCCCGACCTACTCCGGGTGCCCGGCGATGGAGACGATCAGCGAGGACCTCGTCGAGGCACTGCTCAGCGCGGGCTACCAGCACGTCGACGTCGAGTTCGTGCTGAGCCCGCCGTGGACCACCGACTGGATGAGCGCGGAGGCCAAGGCCAAGCTGGCGGCGTACGGCGTCGCGCCCCCCGGCCCGCGCGGCGACGGCCCGGTCACGGTGCCGTTGAGCGTCCGCTGCCCGCAGTGCGGCTCGACCGACACCCGGGAGTCCAGCCGGTTCGGGTCGACGGCCTGCAAGTCGCTGTGGGTGTGCCGCAGCTGCCGCGAGCCGTTCGACCACTTCAAGGCGCTGTGACGACGGATGTCCGCGACCTTCCACCCGCTGCGCGTCGCGGCGATCGACGAGCTCACCGAGGACGCGGTCGCACTGACCTTCGACGTCCCGCCCGACCTCGCCGGCCAGTTCGCCTTCGAGCCGGGGCAGCACCTGTCCATCCGTGGCGGCGACGACGTGCGCCGCTCCTACTCGATCTGCACCCCGCCGTCGGCCGGCGTGCTGCGCATCGGCGTCAAGCGGCTGCCCGGTGGCGCCTTCAGCGAGGGCGTCGTCTCGCGCCTGGTGGTCGGTGACACGCTGGAGGTGATGACGCCCGCCGGGCGGTTCACCCCGGTCATCGACCCGACCGCCCGCCGGACCTACGTCGCGGTCGCGGCCGGGTCGGGCATCACCCCGGTCCTCTCGATCCTGGCCGCCGTGCTCGAGGGCGAGCCGGCGTCGCAGGCGATGCTGGTCTACGCCAACCGCACCCACCGGTCGGTGATGTTCCTCGACGAGGTGCACGACCTCAAGGACCGCTACCCCGCGCGGTTCCAGGTGGTGCACGTGCTGTCCCGCGAGCAGCAGGAGGTCGAGCTCCTCTCCGGCCGGCTGGACGGTGAGCGGCTGACCCGGATCCTGCAAGCACTGATGCCGCCGCACGACGTGGACGCCTGGTTCCTCTGCGGGCCGCAGCAGCTGCTCACCGAGCTGCGGACCACCCTCACCGACCTCGGTGTGCCCGGTGCGCGGGTGCACGCGGAGCTGTTCCACGCCGACCCGGTGCCGCGCGCCCCCGTCGGTCGACTGGCCGGTGCGCCGGAGGGCGCGGCCCGGGTGACCATCCGGCTGGACGGCCGGTCGTCCGCCGTGGACCTGCGCCCCGACGGCGTACCCGTGCTGGAGGCCGCCCTCGCCGTCCGCTCCGACCTCCCGTTCGCGTGCAAGGGCGGGGTGTGCGGCACCTGCCGCGCCCGGCTGGTCACCGGCACGGTCACGATGGATGCCAACTGGGCGCTCGAGCCGGACGAGATCGAGCGCGGCTACGTGCTCACCTGCCAGGCCCACCCCACGTCGCCCGAGGTCGAGCTCGACTACGACGGGTGACCGGGCCGGCCGGCGCGGTTGGGCCGGTCACTAGGGTCGAAGACATGGAGATCCGCAACCTCGGCAGCAGCGGCCTGAAGATCTCGGCCATCGCCTACGGCAACTGGCTGACCCACGGGTCCCAGGTGGAGGAGGAGGCCGCGCTGGCGTGCGTGCGGCGCGCGCTGGACGAGGGCATCACGACGTTCGACACCGCGGACGTCTACGCGAACACCCGCGCGGAGTCCGTGCTCGGGCGGGCGCTGAAGGGGGAGCGCCGCGAGGGGCTGGAGATCTTCACCAAGGTGTTCTGGCCCACCGGGCCGGGCCGGCACAACGACCACGGGCTCTCGCGCAAGCACATCCTGGAGTCGATCAACGGCTCGCTGCACCGGCTGGGCACCGACCACATCGACCTCTACCAGGCGCACCGGTACGACGACGAGACGCCGCTGGAGGAGACCATGGAGGCCTTCGCCGACGTGGTGCGCCAGGGCAAGGCGCTCTACATCGGCGTCTCGGAGTGGCGGCCCGAGCAGATCCGCGAGGCGCACCGGCTGGCGCGCGAGCTGCGGATCCCCCTGGTGTCCAACCAGCCCCAGTACAACCTGCTGTGGCGGGTCATCGAGCCGGAGGTCGTCCCGACCTGCGCGGAGCTCGGCATCGGCCAGGTCGTCTTCTCGCCGATCGCGCAGGGCGTCCTGACCGGCAAGTACCTCCCCGGTGAGCAGCCGCCGGAGGGTTCCCGCGCGACCGACGACAAGGGCGGCGCGACGATGATCGGCCGCTGGATGCGCGACGACGTGCTCGAGCGGGTGCAGCGGCTGCGCCCGATCGCCGACGACGCCGGCCTGACCATGGCCCAGCTGGCTGTCGCGTGGGTCCTGCAGAACCCCAACGTGTCGGCCGCGATCATCGGCGCCAGTCGGCCCGACCAGGTCAGCGACAACGCCCGCGCCGCCGGCGTACGCCTCGACGCCGACGTGCTGAAGGCGATCGACGAGGTGGTCGACCCGGTGGTCGAGCGGGACCCGTCGAAGACCCAGACGGTACGCCGGGCGCAGCTGATGAAGGGGTGAGCCGGGTGCTCAGCGGTAGCGGTCGGAGAGCTGCTGACCGATCTTGACCTGCGGCTTGGGCAGCCGCATGAACTTCATCTGCAGCGCTCGGGTGATCGCGTAGTAGGTCAGGCCCTTGTAGGACGACTCGGGGAACCGCTTGACCAGCTCGCGGCGCAGCCGGAACCGCAGCCACACCATGTCCATCAGCACGAACAGCACCATGAACATCAGCAGGGTGTTGCCGAAGCGCGCCAGCGTGGCGTTGCCGGACCAGCCCAGGAGCAGCGTCACGAGCAGCAGCGGGATGACCAGCTCGACCAGCGAGAACCGGCTGTCGACGAAGTCCCGCACGAAGCGCCGCTCGGGTCCGCGGTCGCGGGCGGGGTAGTAGCGCTCGTCGCCGTCGCGCATCGCCTGCCGGACCCGCTGGCTGGACTCGCCGCGGGCTGCCCGCTGGGCCGCCGCCTGCTCCTTGCGGGTGCGCGGGACCTTGGCGCGCGCCTTGGCAGCCGCCTCCGCCTCCTTGCGGGTCGGCGTCGGCCGTCCCTTGCCGCCCACCTTGGTGGGGGTCGGGTCGACGGCGGGGGTCTCGGTCTTGGTGCGACGGAACAACGCTGGGCCTTCAGTGAGCTCGTGGTGACGGCGGCGGTCCGGGCAGGAGCGCCGGGTGGATCGGCACCAGACTACCGGCGCCGTCGCCCCGCCTTGCTTTTGTGCCTAGGCTGAGCCCATGGGTATCTGGCAGCGCATGAGCCTCATCTTCCGCTCGAAGGCCAACAAGGCGCTGGACCGCGCCGAGGACCCCCGCGAGACCCTCGATTACAGCTACCAGCGCCAGCTGGACCTGCTGTCCAAGGTGCGCCGGGGCGTGGCCGACGTGGCGACCAGCCGCAAGCGGGTGGAGCTGCAGATCAACCAGCTCGAGCAGCAGTCGGCCAAGCTGCAGGACCAGGCGCAGAAGGCGATCACGATGGACCGCGAGGACCTCGCGCGCGAGGCGCTCACCCGCAAGTCGGGGCTGACCGTGCAGATCGCCGACCTGCAGACCCAGCACGCCCAGCTGCAGGCCGAGGAGGAGAAGCTGACCCTGGCCCAGCAGCGGCTGCAGGCCAAGGTCGAGGCGTTCCGCACCCGCAAGGAGACGATCAAGGCGACCTACACCGCGGCGGAGGCCCAGACGCGCATCAACGAGGCGATGTCCGGCATCGGCGACGAGCTCGGCGACGTCGGTCAGGCGATCCAGCGCGCGGAGGACAAGACCGCCCAGATGCAGGCCCGGGCCGGCGCGATCGACGAGCTGATCGCCTCCGGCGCGCTCGACGACGTCACCTCGACCGGGCCCGGCGACGACATCGCCCGCGAGCTGGAGGCGATGAGCTCCCAGGCCGACGTCGAGGCCGAGCTCGCCGCACTGAAGTCCGGGTCGACCCCGCCGCCACCGCAGGCCATCCTGCCCTCGGAGGAGGCCCCGAAGGAGCCGGAGAAGGAGCCCGGCGCCTGACCCGTCGCCGGCCCGGCCCGGTCCCGGGAGGCTTGGCGCCACCGGCAACAATCGGTGGTATGGCACGTTCGCGCTTCGTGGGAGACGCCGGGCTCACCGCCCGCATGACCACGGTCATGTTCCTGCTCGGAGCGATGTTCGTCGGCATCATCGCCGTCCTGATCGCGATCATGCCGGCCGGCTGGGCGCCGATCATCGGCATCATCGGGCTGGGCGTCGTCTGGTTCCAGTGGTACAGCTCCGACACCGTGGCCATGAAGGCGATGCGGGCCCGCGAGGTCAGCGCGCAGGAGGCGCCCGAGCTGCACGGCATGATCGAGCGCCTGTGCACGCTGGCGGACATGCCCAAGCCGCGGGTGGGTGTCGCGGACACCGACCTGCCCAACGCGTTCGCGACCGGTCGATCGCCCAACCGGTCGGTGGTCGTGGTGACCACAGGCATCCTGCGTCGACTGACGGCCGAGGAGCTGGAGGGCGTGATCGCCCACGAGCTGTCCCACGTCGCCCATCGCGACGTGCTGGTCATGACGGTCGCGTCCTCGGCCGGGATCGTGGCCAGCATGCTGACGCGGGGGGCGCAGTACGGCGCGATCTTCGGCGGCGGGCGCCGCGACAGCAACACCGGCGGGGTCCCCGTCTGGCTGGTCGTGCTCCTGGTCAGCCTGGTGACGTACGCCGTCAGCTTCCTGCTGCTCAAGCTCCTCTCGCGCTACCGCGAGCTGTCCGCGGACCGGGCCGGCGCCTACCTCACCATGAAGCCCCACGCCCTGGCCTCGGCGCTGCAGAAGATCACCGGTGAGATCAACCAGATCCCCGACCGCGACCTGCGCGCGTCGCAGGCGATGAACGCCTTCTTCATCGCCCCGGCGGCCCGCGGGGTCTCGCTGCGCACCCTCACCTCGACGCACCCGACGCTCGAGCAGCGGCTCGAGCAGCTGGCGCGGATCCAGGCCGAGCTGGACCGCCCCGCCTGATGGGCTTCTGGGACGTCGTCACGGGTCGCACGCGGCCCAAGCAACCGAACCTCGACGCGCTGTTCCTCGTGCCGAGCGCCGCGATCACGCTGCAGACCGGCCTCGGCCTGGTCCCCACCGGCCAGGGCGCGGTCTGCTACCGCGCGGCGGCCGGTCCGGCGTTCCGGCAGACCCAGGACGAGGTCGTGGCGCTGCTCGACGCCGATCCGGCGGCGCCCGCGGTGGAGGTGACGCAGGACGAGTTCGGGTTCACGTGGTTGCTCAACCGTCACGACCCCGCCGACGTGTCGGGCCTGGTCACCGACCTGCACGCCGTGAACACCTCGTTGGAGGCGCAGGGGTTCGGTCCGGGCCTGCTGTGCTCGCTGGTCCCGTTCGCCGACCCCGGGGGCCGTCGGGTCGGGCTGGTGTACCTCTACAAGCAGGGCACGTTCTATCCCTTCGCCCCGGCGCCGGGCGCCGAGAGGCGTCGCGACAACCTGCTCGAGATCCAGGTGCGCGACACCCTCGCCGGCGAGCTCCCGGTCGAGAAGGACCTCTCCCGCTGGCTGGCCGTCTGGGGCGCGCCCGGCCTGTGACCGGTGGTGGTCCGGTCCGCGGGCCGGTGGTTATCCTGCCGCTCGGTCGGGGCGGCCTCGGGGGTACCGGCTCGACGCCCACGCTGCTGCACCCGCCCACTGCTCCGCCTACCGGGAGGCGCTGACCGTGACGACCCCCCTGCTCGAGTCCGACGCGACCCGGGTTGCCGAGATCGGCAAGTACCAGGTCCTGGTGGACCCGCCGCGCGCCGACCTCCACGCCCTGGTCGAGGTGGCCGCCCAGGTCGCCCAGGTGCCGATGGCCACGATCAACCTGATCACCGACACCGCCCAGCACCAGGTCGCGGCGCACGGGTTCGACGCCGCGGTCTGCGCCCGCGAGGACTCCATGTGCAACGTCGTGCTTCACGACGGTGGGCCCGTCGTGGTGCCCGACGCGAGCCGTGACGAGCGGTTCCGGGAGAACCCGTTCGTGACCGGGGTCCTCGGCTCGGTCCGCTTCTACGCGACCCACCCCCTCGTGACGCCCGAGGGCGTGGTCATCGGCACCCTGTGCGTCTTCGACACGGTCCCGCGCGAGCTCGGCGCCGACCAGGAGCACGCCCTGGTGGCCCTCGCGGACCGGGTGGTCGACCTGCTCGAGCTGGAGCTGCGCACCCGGGAGCTCCGGCGGTCCAACGAGGCGCTGGCGGCCTTCGCCGGACAGGTCAGCCACGACCTGCGCAACCCGCTCACGGCCGTCACCATGTCGTTGTCGATGATCGGTGAGCAGGCCGGCGCCGACGAGGGGCTGGAGTTCCTCGTGGCGCGGGCACTCGGCGGCGCGCAGCGCATGCAGTCGCTCATCGACGACCTGCTGGCCTACGCCCGGGTGGGCGCCGAGCTGCGGCGCGTCCCGGTCGACCTGGGCGCCGTGCTCGACGACGTACGGGAGGACCTGGCCGCGCTGCTGGCCGACGCCACGGTGGTGGTCGGCGAGCTGCCCACCGTCCTCGGCGACCCGGTCCAGCTGCGCGCGGTGCTGCAGAACCTGGTCGCGAACGCCGCCAAGTTCACCCGGCCCGGTCAGGCGCCGCACCTGGAGGTCGACGGCACCCGGATCGGCACCATGTGGCGGGTCGAGGTCTGCGACCGCGGCCCGGGGATCCCCGAGGACCAGCGGGAGCGGGTCTTCGAGCCCCTGGCCCGGATCGACCACGACGTGGAGGGCTCGGGCATCGGGCTGTCGACCTGCCGCCGCATCGTCGAGGCGCACGGCGGCCGGATCAGCCTCACCAACGCCGCGTACGGCGGCACCTGCGCCTGGTTCGAGCTCCCCGCGGACCGTTGAGTTGCGGGTTGTGACCCGTTGAGTTGCGGGTTGTGACCCGTTGAGTTGCGGCTCGTGACCAAGACCGACCCAGGCTGAGGGCGAGGCTGGTCCGAGCGCTCAAGTCAACCGGTCGCAAGGCTCAAGTCAACGGTCAGTCGCGGGCGGTCTTCCCGGGGAGGGCGAGCATCCGCTCGAGGGCGACCAGGGCCCACCGCTCGGTCTCGGGGTCGACCTCGATCCGGTTGACCACCTGACCGGCGACCAGCGACTCCATCGCCCACACGAAGTGGGGCAGGTCGATGCGGTTCATCGTCGAGCAGTAGCAGACCGTCTTGTCCAGGAACACGATGTGCTTGTCCGGGTGGGCGGCGGCGAGACGCTGCACGAGGTTCAGCTCGGTGCCGATCGCCCAGCTCGACCCGGCCGGCGCCGCCTCGATCGTCTTGATGATCAGCTCGGTGGAGCCGACGACGTCGGCCTTGAGCACGACCTCGTGACGGCACTCGGGGTGCACCAGGACGTTGATCCCCGGGATCTCCGCGCGCAGCTCGTCGACCACCTCGGGGCTGAACCGGCCGTGCACCGAGCAGTGGCCCTTCCACAGGATCATCCGGGCGTCGCGCAGCTGCTCGGTGGTCAGGCCGCCGTTCGGGCGGTGCGGGTCCCAGACCACGCAGTCGTCGAGCGAGAGCCCCATCTGCAGCACCGCCGTGTTGCGGCCCAGGTGCTGGTCGGGCAGGAAGAGGACCTTGGCGTCCGGCTTCTGGTCGAACGCCCAGGCCAACGCCACCTCGGCGTTGCTGGAGGTGCACACGACGCCGCCGTTGCGACCGCAGAAGGCCTTGATGTCGGCCGAGGAGTTCATGTAGGTCACCGGCACGACGCTCTCGGCGACGCCGGCCTCGGCCATGGCCTGCCACGCCAGCTCGACCTGGGTGAGCCGCGCCATGTCGGCCATCGAGCAGCCGGCGGCGAGGTCGGGCAGCACGACCTGCTGGGCGGGGCTGGTCAGGATGTCGGCGGACTCGGCCATGAAGTGCACGCCGCAGAAGACGATGTACTCCGCCTCGGGCCGGGCCGCGGCCTCGCGCGCGAGCTTGAAGGAGTCGCCGGTGACGTCGGCGAACGCGATGACCTCGTCGCGCTGGTAGTGGTGGCCCAGCACGAACACCTTGTCGCCGAGCGCCTCCTTCGCGGCGCGGGCCCGCGCGACCAGGTCGGGGTCGGAGGCGGCGGGCAGGTCGCCCGGGCACTCCACGCCCCGCTCGCTGGAGAGGTCGACGCCACGGCCGAGCGGCAGCAGCGGGAGGTCCACGGTCGTCATGGCGGCCATCCTATTTGTCGAGGTGCTGCGCCTTCACAGCAGCGCACCATGGTGAACGTACGGCGTGGGCGGCTTCATCCCGCGCAGCCCGAGATAGCCCTCCTGGTGCACGTCGAGCCGAGCGGCGACCCCGACGTCGAGGACCCACTGGTTCGCGCCCGTCACATGCGGGACCGTCGCCTGCACGGGGCCGTCGGCCAGCGCGGCCCACAGCAGCCGGGTGGCGGTGCGCCGGTCGGAGGCGGCCAGCAGCCCCAGCCTCCCGCGCTCGTCGACGTAGGCGTACCCGGAGCCGGTCGTGGTGTCCGACACCAGCAGCCGCCAGGTCCGCAGCATCAGCTCGTGGTCGGGGCCGTGGCCGGCACCACGCAGGCGGCGGTCGAGGGAGTCCATCAGCTCGACGTCGCCGGCGCTGCCCTCGCGGACCTTCTCCAGGACGGGGATCGCCGACCGATCGACGCTGCCGGTCAGGTACATCTGCGGGTGCAGGTCGAACCCCGCCTGGCGGTAGAGCCGGGTCGCTCTCGGGTCCGAGGACGCCGAGAGCATGCCGCGCGTGCAGGCCTGTCCGTGCTGCAGCGCGGCAGCCAGCAGCGGCTTGCCGATGCCCCGGCCCTGGTGACCCGGCAGCACGGCGTACGTCGCCAGGCACCACACCACCTCGCGCCGGAACGACGTCGCCATCCCCACCACGCGACCGGCGTCCTCGGCCACCCAGCACCCGCCCGGGTCGGTGCGCACGAGGTGGCTGGTCCGCTCGATCCACACCGCCCGGTGGGCGTCGGTGCGGCGCGACGGCTCGGGGTCGGAGAGCCGGCGGGTGCGGCTGTCGAGCTCGAGGAACCCCTCGTCGCTGACCCGCTCGGCCGCGGGCACGTCGTCGAGGGTCATCGGCCGGATCGTCAGGTCGCCCACGCGGGCGAGCCTAGGCACCCGGCAGGATGGGCCGCATGCGAGTTCTGGTGGCCCCTGACAAGTTCGCGGGCACGCTGACGGCCGTCGAGGCGGCGGAGGCCATCGCGGCCGGCTGGCGGCGGCAGGCGCCGGGCGACGAGCTCGACCTGGCACCGATGGCCGACGGCGGGCCCGGGTTCGTCGACGTGCTCCACGCGGCCCTCGGCGGCGAGCTGCTCGCGGTCACCGTACGGGGCCCGCACGGCCGGCCGACACCGGCCGCCGTGCTGCTGGTCGGCACGACCGCCTACGTCGAGGCCGCGCAGGCGTGCGGGCTCCACCTCACCGGTCGGGAGCGGCCCGAGGAGGCCACGACGTACGGCGTGGGCGAGCTGCTCCTCGCGTCGGTCGGTGCCGGTGCCACCCGGGTGGTGGTCGGGCTCGGCGGCAGCGGCACGAACGACGGTGGTGCCGGGCTGCTCGCGGCGCTCGGCGCGACCGCGGACCGCCCCCTCGACGGGGGCGTGGCCGCGCTCGCCGGCCTGACGCGGGTCGCCGTGCCGTCGTTCCCCGCCGAGGTGGTCGCCGCCAGCGACGTCGACAACCCGCTGACCGGGCTCTTCGGCGCGACCAAGGAGTTCGGCCCCCAGAAGGGGATCGCCGAGGACCGCCTCCCCGCCGTCGACGGGCTGCTCGAGGAGCTCGCCGCGGCCACCGACCGCCGCCTCGCGCTCGAGAAGGGCGCCGGCGCGGCCGGCGGACTCGGGTTCGCGCTCCTGCTCCTCGGCGGCACCCGCGAGCCGGGCGTCGACCTGGTCGCCGGGGCCGTCCGGCTCCCCGAGCGGGCCCGGGCGGCCGACCTGGTGCTCACCGGCGAGGGGGCGTTCGACTTCTCCAGCCGCGGCGGCAAGGTGCCGTACGGCGTCGCCGCGGTCGCCGGCGAGGCGCTGCGCCCCTGCGTGGTGCTGGCCGGCCGGGTCGACGTCGGGTCGCGGGAGATGCGCGCGCTGGGCGTGGAGTCGGCGTACTCCCTCGTCGAAGCGGTGGGGGAGGAGCGGGCACTGGCCGATCCGGCCGGGGCCCTCGCCGACCTGGCGGCCCGGGTGGCGCGGACCTGGTCGCACGAGGCCCGGGAATAACCCCCTGTGTGCGACCATTGACCCGGAGGAACCACCCCACCGATCACGGGAGAACCGCACATGACCGAGCAGGTCGAGACCAGCACCGAGCGCCGCACGGACTCCATCAACCTGAGCCCGGTGGCCGCTGCGAAGGTGAAGAGCCTCCTCGAGCAGGAGGGCCGCGACGACCTGTCGCTGCGCATCTCGGTGCAGCCGGGTGGCTGCTCGGGCCTGCGCTACCAGCTGTTCTTCGACGAGCGTAGCCTCGACGGTGACGTCGTCACCGACTTCGACGGTGTCGCCGTCGTGGTCGACCGGATGAGCGTCCCCTACCTCAACGGCGCGATGATCGACTTCGTCGACTCGATCGAGAAGCAGGGCTTCACGATCGACAACCCCAACGCGACCGGCTCCTGCGCCTGCGGCGACAGCTTCCACTGAGCGAGGACGCGCCAGCGGACTCGCTGATGGTGGTCGAGCGAGCGCTCTGACTGAGCTTGCGAAGTCAGAAGGCGCGTGTCGAGACCCGGTGACCCGAGAGACAGCCTGACGACCGACAGGCAGCCCGACATGCAGCCCGACGACTGATAGTCGCACGAGACAGACAGACATCACCCCCGGACCCGAGAGGGCGCCGGGGGTGATGTGCGTCTGGGCGGCCGGGGGCCAGCTGCTCGACCACCAGTGGTCGAGGCCCGGTGGTCGAGCAGCGCTCGGGGGAGGGCGTGGTGTCCGGTGACGCGCCCTCGGTCAGCCGTAGATCGCGCGGGCCAGCCGGGCGGCGGCCTCGGGGACCTCGATCTCACCGCGCTTGGCGACCTCGCGGGGCCGGTAGGGAGCCGGCACCCAGCCGAGCGAGGTCAGCACGGCCAGGGCGTCGGTGCCCATCTCGGACGGGGTCGACAGGTCGTCATAGGCGAGGCGCTCGGGGGTCATGGCCTCGACGCTAGGGGCTACCGATTGGTACTCCCAGCGGTACCCATCGGTAGTCTCGCCCGCATGTGCCTGCTGATCGCCGGATCGATCGCGACCGACCACCTGATGACCTTCGGTGGCAAGTTCCGCGACTCCCTCGTCGTCGACCAGCTGGACAAGCTGTCGGTCTCCTTCCTGGTCGACGAGCTCGAGATCCGCCGCGGCGGAGTCGCCGCCAACATGTGCTTCGGGCTGGGTCAGCTCGGCATCCGCCCGGTCCTGGTCGGCGCCGCGGGCGAGGACTTCGCGGAGTACCGGTCCTGGCTCGAGCGGCACGGCGTCGACTGCTCCCACGTGCGCATCTCCGACACCCGTCACACCGCCCGCTTCGTCTGCACCACCGACCCGACCGGCGCGCAGATCGCGTCCTTCTACCCCGGCGCGATGAGCGAGGCCCGGCTGATCGAGCTCGGGCCGATCGTCACCCAGGCCGGCCCGCCGGAGTACGTCCTGATCGGCGCCGACGACCCCGACGGCATGCTGCGGCACACCGAGGAGTGCCGCCAGCGCGGGTACCCCTTCATCGCCGACCCGAGCCAGCAGCTGGCGTTCAGCGACGGCGACCTCATCCGCCGGCTCATCGACGGGGCGGCGCTGCTGTTCTCCAACGAGTACGAGTCGGCGATGATCGAGCAGAAGACCGGCTGGTCGGGTGCGGAGATCCTCGACCGGGTCGGCGTCCAGGTGACCACCCTGGGCAAGGACGGCGTCCGGATCCTGCGCCGCGGCGAGGAGCCGATCGAGCTGCCGGCGGCCAAGGACGTCGCCGCCCTCGAGCCCACCGGGGTCGGCGACGCGTTCCGGGCCGGCTTCCTGGCCGCGCTCTCGTGGGACGTCGGCCTCGAGCGGGCCGCGCAGGTCGGCTGCGTCCTGGCGGCGTACGTCGTCGAGACGGTCGGCACCCAGGAGTACACCTTCACACCGTCGCAGTTCCTCGCCCGGGTCGAGCACTCCTACGGCTCGCTGGCGGCCGACGACGTCGCGCCGCACCTCAAGGCACTGGCCTGACGTCGGTCTGACGCCGGCGGAGCCGGTCAGCTGAGCCGTCGCACCAGGTAGCGGGGCGTCCCGTCGGGGGCGACCTCCTCGCCGGCGTACTCCTGGCCGCGCATGCGGCACCACGCGGGGACGTCGGTGCGCGCCGCCGCGTCGTCGGCGAGCAGGGCGACGAGCCCGCCGACCGGCACCTCGGCGAAGCGGCGGCCCAGCTCGATGACCGGCAGCGGGCACAGCAGCCCCCGGCAGTCGAGCTCGAGGTCTGCTGGCGTGGTCGCCCCGGTCACAGCCCCACCCGGGCCCGCAGCTCCTCGACGACCTCGGGCAGCACCCGCAGGAACGCGTCGACGTCGGCGTCGGTGGTGTCGCGGGTCAGCGACACCCGGACGTTGCCGTGGGTCAGCACGCCCATCGCCTCCAGGACGTGGCTGGGGGTGAGGGTGGACGTGGTGCAGGCCGAGCCGCTGGCCACCCCGAAGCCGCGCCGGTCGAGCTCGGTCACGACCGCCTCGCCGTCGACGTAGAGGCACGAGAAGGTCACCAGGTGGGGGAGCCGGTCGTCGGGGTCGCCGACGACCTCCACGTCCGGGACGGCTGCGGCGCCGGCCCGGATCCGGTCCACCAGGGCGCGCTGACGCGCCGCGACCTCGTCACGCTCCTCGACGACCGCCCGCAGGGCGGCCGCGGCCGCGAGCGCGGCGGGCACGTTCTCGAAGCCCGAGGCCCGCTCGTCGGCACGGTCGTCGTGGGGGAACGGGTTGACCCAGCGGGCTCCCTTGCGCACGACGAGCACGCCCACGCCGGCGGGCCCGCCCCACTTGTGCGCCGACCCCGCGAGCGCGTCCCAGCCGGTGGGCAGCGGCAGGCGCCCCATGGCCGCGCACGCGTCGACGAAGACCGGTACGCCGCCCGCTGCCTCGGCCACGGCCTGGACCGGCTGGACGGTGCCGACCTCGTGGTTGGCCGCCTGGACGGCGACCACTCCGGCGGCACCCGCGAACCCGGCCGGGTCGACCCGCCCCTCCCGGTCGACGGGGACGACGGTCCCTGCGGCGTCCGCCCACCGGACGGCGTGCAGGACGCAGGAGTGCTCGACGGCCGTCCGGGACACCACAGACCCGGGCCGGCGCAGCCCGAGCAGGCCGCGGTGGACGGCGTCGGTGCCGGAGGAGGTGAAGGTGACCTCGTCGGGGCGCACCTGGAGGCACTCCGCGACGACGGCGCGCGCGTTGTCGAGCAGCAGCCGCGCGTCCCGGCCGGGGCCGTGGAGGCGCCGCGGGTCGGCGTACCCGCGCTCGAGCGCGGCGAGCAGGGTCTCCCGGGCGGCCGGGTGCAGCGGCTCGGAGGAGGCGGAGTCGAGGTACCCCACCGTGACCACCGCCCTTCCTCCGGACCGGGGCTACCGCCCCGCGAAACGTGCGGACCCCACCGGGAGGGCAGGGTCCGGTTCCGCTAGTCTTCCGCATATCCGTGTTCGTGCTGAGTTCGTGCTGAGAGAGAGAGGCTCAAGGCGTTGAGTCTGCAACCCCCCAAGCGGCTGCTCCTCCTGGCCGCCGTGGGCATCGGTGTCCTCGGGCTGGGCGGCTGCTCGTCGGAGACCCGCGGCGAGTGGGAGCGGGTGGCCATGCCGGACCCCGCGTCCGAGCAGGGCACCTACATCCTGCACCTGTGGCAGGGCGCCTGGATCGCGGCCCTGGCCGTCGGAGTCCTGGTGTGGGGCCTGATCCTCTACGCGGTCGTGCGGTTCCGCCGGCGCAGCGATGACGAGATCCCGATCCAGACGCGCTACAACCTGCCGCTGGAGATCCTGTACACGATCGCCCCGGTGATCATGGTCATCGTGTTCTTCGCGCACACCGTCAAGACGCAGAACACGGTGCTGGACGACGACACGCCCCCGGGCAACACGATCGAGGTCGTGGGCCAGCAGTGGTCGTGGACCTTCAACTACGGCCTCGGGCAGATGGACAACGCCGCCAACGAGGACGCCACCGACGACCGGTTCCCCTACTCGTCGTACGTCCACGACTCCGGCACCGCCTCGCACATCCCGGACCTCTACCTGCCCGTGGACGTCACCACCCGGTTCAACCTGCACTCGCCCGACGTCATCCACGACCTCGGCGTGCCGGCGTTCCTCATGAAGATGGACGTCATCCCGGGCCGGGTGAACCACTACGCGATCACCCCGACCGAGATCGGCGACTACGCCGGCAAGTGCTACGAGCTCTGCGGCACCTACCACTCGCGGATGCTCTTCAACGTCCACGTCGTCTCCCAGGCCGACTACGACGCCTACCTCAAGGCGCTGGCCGACGCCGGCACGACGACCGACCTGCCGGTGCTCGGCGGCCACTACGCCCGCACGCAGGTCGGCCTCAGCGAGAACATCGAGGGAGAAGCCCAGTGACCGCCACCGCCGCAGCGCCGACCAGCGTCGCCGCGCCTCGCCGTTCGCTCGGGCAGCAGCTCGGCCGGCTGCTCACGACGACCGATCACAAGCTGATCGGCAAGATGTACCTGGTCACGTCGTTCTCGTGGTTCCTGGTCGGCGGCCTGCTGGCGATGCTGATCCGGTCCGAGCTCGCCTACCCGGGCATGCAGATCGTCAACGACGACCTCTACAACCAGCTGTTCACGATGCACGGCCTGATCATGCTGCTGCTCTTCGCGACGCCGCTGTTCTTCGGGTTCGCCAACGTGATCATGCCCCTGCAGATCGGCTCGCCCGACGTCGCCTTCCCGCGGCTGAACATGTTCAGCTACTGGCTGTTCGTCTTCGGCGGCCTGATCGCCGCCTCCGGCTTCCTGACCCCGGGCGGAGCCGCGAGCTTCGGGTGGTTCATGTACACGCCGCTCTCCGACGCCGTGCGCTCACCGGCCGTCGGTGGCGACCTCGGCATCATGGGCCTGTGGATGGCCGGCCTCGGCACCATCCTGGGCGCGGTCAACTTCATCACCACGATCATCTGCATGCGCGCCCCGGGCATGACCATGTTCCGGATGCCGATCTTCGTGTGGAACACGCTGGTCACCAGCCTGCTCGTGCTGATCGCGTTCCCGGTGCTCGCCGGCGCGCTGCTGACCCTCGAGGCCGATCGACTGCTCGGGGCACACGTCTACGACCCCGCCCACGGCGGCCCGATCCTGTGGCAGCACCTGTTCTGGTTCTTCGGCCACCCGGAGGTCTACATCATCGCGCTGCCGTTCTTCGGCATCGTGACCGAGATCCTCCCGGTCTTCAGCCGCAAGCCCGTGTTCGGCTACATCGGCCTGGTCGGCGCCACCCTCGGCATCGCGATCCTCTCGGTCGCGGTGTGGGCCCACCACATGTACGTCACCGGCGCGGTCGACCTGCCCTTCTTCGCGGGCATGACGTTCTTGATCGCGGTGCCGACCGGAGTGAAGTTCTTCAACTGGATAGGCACGATGTGGGGGGGATCTCTGTCCTTCGACACCCCCCTGCTGTGGTCGATCGGCTTCCTGGTGACCTTCCTCTTCGGTGGCCTCACCGGCATCATCCTGGCCAGCCCGCCGCTGGACTTCCACGTGTCGGACTCCTACTTCGTGGTGGCGCACTTCCACTACGTCGTGTTCGGCACGGTGGTGTTCGCGATGTTCGCGGGCTTCTACTACTGGTGGCCGAAGATGACCGGCCGGATGCTCGACGAGCGGCTCGGCAAGCTGCACTTCTGGCTGCTGTTCGTCGGCTTCCACACGACGTTCTTCGTCCAGCACTGGCTCGGCGTCGAGGGCATGCCCCGGCGGTACGCCGACTACCTGCCCGGCGACGGGTTCACCGTCCTCAACCAGGTCTCGACGGTGGGTGCGTTCCTGCTCGCCGCCTCGACGCTGCCGTTCCTCTACAACGTGTGGATCTCGCGCAACGCGCCCCTGGTCAACACCGACGACCCCTGGGGCTGGGGCCGCTCGCTGGAGTGGGCGACCTCCTGCCCGCCGCCGCGCCACAACTTCGTGACGATCCCGCGGATCCGCTCGGAGTCGCCGGCCTTCGACCTGCACCACCCCGAGGTGGCGGCGATCGAGCTGGAGGACAACGAGGCGGCCCGCGACGGTGGCCTGGCGGACGCTCCCGACATGACGGGACGAGCCGACCACATCGACGAGCAGCGCAAGCCGGAGGGTGACGCCTGATGAAGTCCGAGACCTGGATCTTCGCGATCTGCGCGATCTTCTTCGTCCTGGTCGCCCCGGCCTACTGGTTCATCACCGGCGACTGGACGGGCACGTCCGCGCTCACCATGACCGCCCTGCTGGCGATCATGGTGACCATCTACCTCGGTTTCCACGCCGCGAAGATGGACGCGCGCCCCGAGGACCGCAAGGACGGCGAGATCGCCGACGGCGCGGGCGAGCTGGGCTTCTTCCCGCCGTTCTCGTGGTGGCCGCTGTGGTGCGCGATGACGCTGTCGCTGTGCACCTACGCGGTCGCCCTGACCGCCTGGTGGCTGTTGATCATCGGCATCGTCGTGGGCGCGGTGGCGCTCTCGGGCTGGATCTTCGAGTACTACCGAGGCGTCCACGCCCACTGAGTCGCCGAGCGGGGCCGTCGCGCGCGGCGAATCGCTGCGCTGGGTGCCGGCGGTTACGCTGGTGGACGACAACGCACTCGCCACGGGGGAGATCTGAGCATGTCCGACCGACGACTGCGCCTGCGCGCGGCCGCCGCCCTTGCCATCGCTGCCCTGGCCACCGCGGGTCTCACCGCGTGCCAGGCCGACGACCCGAGCCCGGACGCGGGCAGCAGTGCCGCGGACCCCACGTCGTCGGGCTCGGCCTCCACCAGCCCGGACGCCGCGCCGGTCACGGTGAAGGCCAGCGTCCACAAGGGCGCCACCGACGTCCCTGTCGACCAGGTGGTCTCGGTGACCGCGACGGACGGCACCATCTCCGAGGTGCGGCTGGCCTCGACGGAGGGCGCCGAGCTCACGGGTGAGGTCGCCGCCGACGGGTCCTCCTGGACGGCCAGCGACCGGCTCGAGCCGGGCACGTCGTACAAGCTCACGGCCACCGCCGCGGCCAGCGACGGCTCGACGGTCACGAAGAGGACCAAGTTCTCCACCCAGGACCTCACCCTGGACCAGCAGACCTACCCGTCGGTGTCGCCCCTGCGCGGGGAGACCGTCGGCGTCGGCATGCCGGTCATCGTCACCTTCGACGTGCCGGTGACCGACAAGGCGTCGTTCGAGAAGCACATGACCGTGACCTCGACGCCGGCCCAGCCCGGCTCGTGGCACTGGCTCAGCGACACCGAGGCGCACTGGCGCCCCAAGACCTACTGGAAGGCCGGCACGGACGTGCACGTGGCCGTCGACGTCAACAGCGTCAGCGCGGGCAACGGCATCTACGGCCAGGAGGACCGCGACCTCAGCTTCCACGTCGGCGACGCGCACATCTACAAGGTCAACGCCAAGACTGACCAGATGAAGGTGTTCAGCAACGGCAAGCTGCTGCGGACCATCCCGATCACCACCGGCCAGCAGCCGGAGTACACCACCCGCTCGGGCACCAAGGTGATCATCGAGAAGTTCGAGTCGCGCGACATGAACTCCGAGACCGTCGGCATCACCGGTGCGGACGCCTACAACATCAAGGGCGTCAAGTACGCGATGCGGCTGACCTACTCCGGCGAGTTCATTCACGCCGCCCCCTGGTCGGTCTACGCGCAGGGCAACTCCAACGTCTCCCACGGCTGCACCGGCATGAGCACCGACAACGCCGGCTGGCTGTTCGCGATGTCGCGGCGCGGCGACGTGGTCGAGTACACCGGCACCGACCGCCCGATGACCCTCGACAACGGCTACGGCGACTGGAACGAGCCGTACAAGACCTACGCGCAGGGCTCCGCGCTCAGCTGATCCTGGCCACGCGTCCAGCGGACGGTGTTGCTGATCAGGTCGGCTGCCGGAGCAGCTCGACGCCCGGCATCGCCGCTCTGGGACGTCATACGGGGTGGCTGCGCGAGCGACCTGTGATGTCTCAGGACATCGGTAGCACTTATGTCTCAGGACATCGGTAACACTACGGCGCTTGGGGAGGGTTCTTCGGGACGTAGCCGCGGTGGCCGGTGAGGGTGAACTCGGCGATGAGTTGGTCGGTGTCGAAGACCGCGATCTGGCGGTGCTGTCGGATGAGGGTGACCTGGGTGCCGGCGTGGCGGCGGCCGACGCCGAGGAGGTGCTTGTCCACGCCGATGCAGCCGCTGGCGCTGACGGTGGCGGTCTTGATGTGGACTGGCCAGGGGGCGGGCTGGTCGCCGGGTCCGTCGAGGGGTCCCAGCTCGTAGCGTTCGGCCGGGGTCATCCCGTTCAGGTGGGTCTTGCGGCGCCGGGTGTTGTAGTGGTCGCGGTAGGTGTCCAACATGGCCTGGAGGTCCTCCAGGTCGGCGGCCGGGGGTCGTTTCTCCAGCCACTTCTGCACGGTGGCGTGGGCGCGTTCGTTCTTCCCGCAGGTCTGGGGATGGGCCACCGAGCTGGTGATCGGGACCACGCCCAGGACCCGCAGGTTCTCCTCCAGCGGGCTGATCCAGCCCCGCCGGGCGCCGCTGAACGCGGTGCCGTTGTCGGTCAGGAACCGGGCGGGCAGCCCGTAGCGGCTGCTAGCCCACATCACCGCGGCCCACACGTCCACGCTGTTCTCGCTGACCGCGGCCCGCAATGCCAGGTCCAGCCGGGAGCAGTCGTCGCTGACCTGCAAGACCGTCACGGTCCTGCCGTCGGCCAGGACGTAGTCGAAGCCGTCCATCTGCCACATCGTGTTCGGCTGGTCGGCCTCGAACCGGTGCCGCGAGCGGCGGGGGCGACGCTGGGGGACCCGGACGATCTGCCCGCGCCGTTCCAGCACCCGGTTGATCGTGGCCCGCGAGGGCAGCGGCTGGCCCACGACCCACCACTCGGGGTCCTCGGCCCGGTCAGCGAGGTGGAAAGCGATCTGTTCCGCACCGGCATCCCAGCCGCCGTCGTCGAGCTCCTTGCGGGCCCGCACGATCGCGTCCTCGACCGCCGCAGCGACCCTGGTCGGGGACGTCACCGGCCGCCGCGAACGGGGATACAACCCCTCCACGCCCTCCTGCTTGAACCGGGCCAGGTACTTGTAGAACGTCTTGGTCGAGCACCCCAATGCCACGCACTGCGCCGACACGTTGACCGACTCCCCACGAGCAACCTTGGCCACCAACGACGCGAACTCAGGACCCACCGGAACCCCATCTCTGGCCACCGCGGATCAACAACGGCGAACCGATCAGGTGTTACCGATGTCCTGAGACATCTGGTGTTACCGATGTCCTGAGACACGGCAGGCTGCGCGAGCGACCGGCTCGTATGACGTCTCCTGGTGGGCGCCGTGTGCCCCGGGGGAGGTCATACGGGGTGGTTGTGGGAGCGACCGGGTCGTATGACGTCCCGGGGGTGAGCGCCCGGGCCCGTGGGGACGTCATGCGGGTTGGTTGTGGGAGCGACCGGGTCGTATGACGTCCCGGCGCGGGGGAGCGGAACCGGGGGAGCGGAGCCGGGGGGAGGCCGGTGCAGCACCCCGCTGACGCCGCTCGACCTCCCAGACGCCGAGAGGCCCCTCGCCGGACGGTGTCCGGGAGGGGCCTCGGGGTCGTGGCAGTGCCGCTGGCGCGGCGGGCGGTCAGTGCGAGCGGAGGTTCTCGTCCTCGACCAGGTGGTGGCCGTCGAACTGGTGCCCGTCGGCGGCGTGACCCTCGAGCGAGGCCTGGAGCTCGTGCTCGTGCTCCGCGTGGTGGTGGCCCGCCTCGAGCTCCTCAGGCGTCGGCTTCTGCACGTTGTCGGCCCACATGAGCGTCCGAGCCCGGTCGCGCAGCCCGGAGAGGCGGCCCTTGCGGGGCGCGGCCACGCCGTTCTCGTCCACCTCGGGCGTGACCTGGCCGTCGACGACCGGGTCCCGGTCGCGGGCGGCGAGCAGGTAGGCCCGGTCCTCCGGCAGCGGCAGGTGCCGCTCGGAGTAGCCGCCCTCGGGGGACCGCATGATGATGCCGGTCTCGTAGCCGTGCAGCAGCGTCTCGTTGTCCTTGCGCTGCAGCGCGATGCACCAGCGCCGGGTGATGACGAAGGCCAGGATCGGCCCGACGATGACCGCGACCCGCATGAAGTACGTGATCTGGTTGATCGACGCGTGCAGCTTGATCGCGATGATGTCGTTGCCGCCGGCGGCCCAGAAGAGGCCGTACATCGTCATCAGGGCCACCATCACCGCCGTGCGGGTGGGTGCGTTGCGCGGCCGGTAGAGCAGGTGGTGGTCCCGCTTGTCACCGGTCACCCAGGCGTCGATGAAGGGCAGCAGCAGCACGACGGTGAAGGCCAGCACCGGGAGGATCAGGATCGGCAGCATGACGTTCCAGGAGATCGTCACGCCCCAGATGTGGGTCTCCAGGCCGGGCATGATCCGCAGCGCGCCGTCCGGCCAGCCCATGTACCAGTCCGGCTGGGAGCCGGCGGTCACCTTGGACGGGTCGTACGGACCGTACTTCCACACCGGGTTGATCGACAGCAGGGCGCCCAGGAGCGCCGTCACGCCGAACACGATGAAGAAGAAGCCACCGGCCTTGGCGGCGTAGACCGGGAGCATCGGGAAGCCCACGACGTTCTTCTCGGTACGGCCGGGACCGGGCCACTGGGTGTGCTTGTGGTAGACGAGCAGCAGCATGTGGGCGCCGACCAGCGCGAGCAGCAGCCCGGGGATCAGCAGCACGTGGACGGTGTAGAGGCGCGGGATGATCGCCTCGCCCGGGAACTCGCCGTCGAAGAGGAAGAACGACATGTACGTGCCGACGACCGGCGTCGCCTTGATGAAGCCGTCCGCGGCGCGGATGCCGGTGCCGGAGAGCAGGTCGTCGGGCAGCGAGTAGCCGGTGAACCCCTCGAGGGTGCCGAGGATCAGCAGCAGCGAGCCGATCACCCAGTTCAGCTCGCGCGGCTTGCGGTAGGCGCCGGTGAACCACACGCGGAGCAGGTGCACCATCATCGAGGCGACGAACAGCATCGCCGCCCAGTGGTGCATCTGGCGCATCAGCAGGCCGCCGCGGACGTCGAAGGAGATCCGCAGCGTGGAGGCGAACGCCTCCGACATCTGGATGCCGCGCAGCTGCTCGTAGGTGCCGTCGTACGTCGTCTCACCCATGCTCGGGGTGAACCAGAGCGTGAGGAAGACGCCGGTGAGCAGCAGGACGATGAAGCTCCACAGCGCGATCTCGCCGAGCATGAAGGACCAGTGGTCCGGGAAGACCTTGCGCAGGTTCTTCTTCATCGCGGTCGCGAGCCCGAGCCGGTCGTCGGCCCAGGCGGCGGCCGCTCCGACCCGGCTCGGCTTGGACGCCGTGGCCGGCTGGGTGCCGTTGGAGTCGGCGACCTTGGTGGTGTCCATGCTCAGCCACGCTCCCAGAAGCTCGGTCCGACAGGTTCCTTGAAGTCGCTCTGCGCCACAAGGTACCCCTCGGAGTCAACGGCGATCGGCAGCTGTGGCAGCGGCCGGGCCGCCGGACCGAAGACGACCCGGCCGCCATCGGCGAGGTCGAACGTCGACTGGTGGCAGGGGCAGAGCAGGTGGTGGGTGGTCCGCTCGTAGAGCGAGATCGGGCAGCCCACGTGGGTGCAGATCTTGGAGTAGCTGGTGATGCCGTCGACGTTCCAGTTCTCCCGGCCGGGCAGCGGGGTGATCTCCTCGGGCTCCATGCGCACGACGATCACGGCGGCCTTGGACTTCGCGATCTGCAGCACGACGCCCTCGAGCGGCTCCCCGTCAGGACCGCCGTTGTAGAGGGTCTCCGGCTCCGCGTTCACCAGGTCGCCGATCTGCAGGTCGCCGGGGCGGATCGGGGTGGCGACGACATCACGGACGATCCGCACGCCCGGGCCCCAGACCGTGTTCTCCAGGCCGGCGCCGGGGTAGGCGCCCTCCTTGGCCACCTGGCCCGGCGTGGGGCCGAGGTCGCGGAGCATCACGATGGCCGGGATGCCGAGCAGGCCGACCGCACCGAGCAGCGAGTTGCGCACCAGCGGCCGGCGGCCGATCCCGGACTCCTCGAGGCCCGCGTTCAGCGCGGCGATGGTGGCCTCGCGGTCCTCCTGGGAGGAGGAGGCGGGGTGCCGCATCTCGACGAGCTCGTGGTCGGCCATCAGCTTGCGGGCCCACTGGATGGTGCCCAGTCCGATGAAGAGCAGGGCGCCGGCCAGGGTGAGCCCCAGCGCCAGGTGCTGGGCGCCGAGGCCTGCGAACGTGGCGTCGGAGTCGATGCCGAAGTAGGCGGCGACCAGCAGCACCGTGCAGACCGCCGACAGGCCGTACATGGTCGCGACCTGGCGCTCGGCGCGCTTCTCCATCGCCGGGTCGACGTCGGTGGGGCGCCACTCGTGCTCGGGCAGCCCGGTGTTGGGGTAGAGGTCGTCGGTGACGGCCTCGTCCGGCAGGTTGTCGAGCTCGCGGCTCTCGTCGCTCACGCGTCCACCTTCTTCTTGCTCGAGCGAGTGCTGTGGGCGGCGATCCAGACGGCGACGCCGACCAGCCCGCCGATGCCGAGGACCCAGGCCGCCATGCCCTCGGGGACCGGGCCGAGGCCGCCGAGGCCGAAGCCGCCGTAGTTCGGCATCTCGTCCAGCGAGCCGAGGTAGGCGATGACGTCGCGCTTCTCCTCCGGCGACAGGTTGCCGTTGCTGAAGTTCGGCATGTTCTGCGGGCCGGTCAGCAGCGCCTCGTAGATGTACTTGGGCTCCACGCCGCGGATCTTCGGGGCGTAGCCACCGCGCGGCATGGCGCCGCCGGAGCCCTCGAAGTTGTGGCACGCCGTGCAGTTGGTCAAGAAGATCTGACCGCCGCGGGTGATGGCCGCCTGGCGCTCCTCGTCGGACATGCCCTCGAGGCTGTAGTCGCCCTCGTCGGGGATCGCGGGGCCGGGGCCGAGCGAGGCGACGTACGCCGCCAGCGCGGCCGTCTCCTCGTCGTCGAAGGTCCGCGGCTTCTGCGGCGCCTGCGCGCTGGGGTTGGACAGCGGCATCCGGCCGGTGCCGACCTGGAAGTCGACGGCGGCGGCGCCCACGCCCACCAGCGACGGGCCGAGCTGGTTGCCGTCCTCGGTGCGCACGCCCTCGCCGTTCTCTCCGTGGCAGAACGAGCAGCTGACCAGGAAGAGCTCGCGACCCTGGGCGATCTGCTCGTCGCTGGAGATCGTCTCGTCCGCCTGGGCGGGGGAGAACGCGGCGTACAGGCCACCGGTGAGCAGCAACCCGAGCAGCAGCACGACGAGGCCGGCGAGAGGGCCTCTGCGGTGTTTCGAGATCCGACCCGCCGAGCGGTTCAGGAGTCGCACATTCAGTCCTTCGGTGTCAGATGCGGAACGGATTGCCGCTAGCGGGCTACTGAACGAGGTAGATGGTCGCGAACAGGCCGATCCACACCACGTCGACGAAGTGCCAGTAGTAGGAGACGACGATCGCGCTGACCGCCTGCTCGTGGGTGAACTTGCGGGCCACGAACGTCCGGCCGAGGACGAACAGGAAGGCGATCAGGCCGCCCGTCACGTGGAGCGCGTGGAAGCCGGTGGTCAGGTAGAACATGCTGCCGTAGGCCGAGTCCTGGAGGGTGATGCCCTCGCGGACCAGCTCGGTGTACTCCGTGGCCTGGCCCGCGACGAACACCGCGCCCATGCAGTAGGTGAGCACGAACCACTCCCGCAGGCCCCAGCCGCGCACGTTGAACACCGACCCGGTGCGCCCGACCTGGCCGCGCTCGGCGGCGAAGACCCCGAGCTGGCAGGTGAGCGAGGACAGCACCAGGATCGTGGTGTTGATCGAGGCGAAGACGACGTTCAGCTTCTCGGTGTTCTGCGCCCAGAGCTCGGGGCTGACCGACCGGATCGTGAAGTACGCGGCGAACAGGGCCGCGAAGAACATCAGCTCGCTGGACAGCCAGATGATCGTCCCGACACTGACCATGCTGGGTCGGTCGCTGTGCCCGTGCAGGCGGGATGCAGGAATCGCGGTTGTGGTCGCCACGCGGACATTATGGCGTGACCGGGAGGGGAGGGCACCCCGCCCCCCCGAACTTGGGCGACATAAAGTGCTGGGCGTGCTCCCCGGGTCCTCGGTGGGCCTCCTGACCGCCTCCGGAGACCTGCCCCGCTTCACGCTCGGCACCGTCCTCACCGGTTGGTCGCTCGAGCCGGTGCCGTTCGTGCTGACCGTCTGGGTCGCGGGCCTCTACCTGTGCGGGGTACGGGTGCTGCACCGCCGCGGAGACCGCTGGCCGGTCGGGCGCACGATCGCGTTCGTCCCGGTCGGGATGGGTCTGTTCTACCTGGCCACCGCCTCGGGGCTGGGCACCTACGACACCACCCTGCTCAGCGTCCACATGGTGCAGCACATGCTGCTCGCGATGCTGGTCCCGCTGGCGCTCGCCCTGGGTGCGCCCGTCACGCTCGCGCTGCGCACGCTGCCGCGCCGGCCGCGGGGCTGGCTGCTGGCGGTCCTGCACTCGCGCCCGGCACGGGTGCTGACCTTCCCGCCGCTGACCTTCCTGCTCTACGTGACCTCGCCGTGGGCGCTCTACTACACCGGGTGGTACGGCGCGACCCTGCACTCGGCGTACCTCCACGAGGTGCTGCACCTGCACCTGGTGCTGGTCGGCTGCCTCTTCTTCTGGCCGATCGTGGGGATCGACCCGGTGCCGGGGCGGGTGTCCTACCCGTTCCGCATGCTGCTGGTGGTGCTCACCCTGCCCTTCCACGCCTTCCTCGGGGTCACGATGATGGGCCAGACCGAGCTCGTCGGGGGCAGTTGGTACCCCGACCTGCACGAGGGGCCGATGGGCACGTGGCTGCCGGACCCGGCCGCCGACCAGCACCTGGCCGGCGGCCTGCTGTGGGGCTCAGGCGACCTCGTCGCACTCGTCCTGTTCGGCGTGCTCTTCGCGCAGTGGGTGCGGTCCTCGATCGCCGAGGGCAGGCGGGAGGACCGCCGCCTCGACCTGCTCGAGGCGCGGGAACGGGCGGCTTCGCGCGTCGCCGCCGGAGCCGGCGAGTAGAGTCCGGCCCGTGAGCGATGCGACCACCAGGACCGCGCCCCTGCGGGTGCTGGTCTACAGCGACGACGTGAACACCCGCCAGCAGGTCATCCTGGCGCTCGGCCGCCGGCCGCACCCGGACCTGCCCGAGCTCGAGTACGTCGAGGTCGCCACCGAGCCGGTCGTGATCTCGAACATGGACTCCGGCACCATCGACCTCGCGATCCTCGACGGTGAGGCGGTCCCGGCGGGCGGCATGGGCATCGCCAAGCAGCTCAAGGACGAGATCTACCAGTGCCCGCCGGTGCTGGTGCTCACCGGCCGGCCGCAGGACGCCTGGCTCGCGACCTGGTCGCGTGCCGAGGCCGCCGTCCCGCACCCGCTGGACCCGATCCAGCTCGCCGAGACGGTCGTGTCCCTGCTGAAGTCGCGTGTGCCCGCCCGCGCCTGACCGCGCGGGGGGTCGGTCGTGACGAGCTGGCCCGAGGTCCTCGCTGCCCTGGTCTCGGGGCGCGACCTGACCGGTGACCAGACCGCCTGGGCGATGGGCGAGATCCTCGCCGGGGAGGCGACGCCTGCCCAGGTGGCGGGGTTCGCCGTCGCGCTCCGCGCGAAGGGCGAGACGATCGAGGAGGTCACCGGCCTGGTGACCTCGATGTACGCCGTCGCGACCCCGCTGTCGGTGCCCGGCCGGCTCCTCGACGTCGTCGGCACCGGGGGTGACCGGTCGATGTCGGTCAACATCTCGACGATGGCGGCGATCGTCGCCGCGGGCGCAGGGGCGCGCGTCGTCAAGCACGGCAACCGGTCCGCCTCCTCGCAGTCCGGCTCCGCCGACGTGCTCGAGGCGCTCGGCATCCGCCTCGACCTGCCGCCCGCACGCGTGGCGCAGGTCGCCGAGGAGGCCGGCATCACGTTCTGCTTCGCGGCCGCCTTCCACCCCGCGATGCGGCACGCCGCCGTGCCCCGGCGCGAGCTCGGGATCGGCACCACGTTCAACCTGCTCGGCCCGCTGACCAACCCCGCGCACGCCGCGGCCCAGGCGATCGGGTGTGCCGACCCCCGGATGGCGCCGGTGATGGCCGGGGTGTTCGCCGCCCGCGGCGTCGACGCGTGGGTCTTCCGCGGCGACGACGGCCTCGACGAGCTCACCACGACCACCACGTCCCGGCTGTGGCAGGTGCACGGTGGCGAGGTCGTCGAGACGACGGTCGACCCGGACGCCCTCGGTCTGCCGCCGGGGACCACGGAGGGCCTGCGCGGCGGCGACGCGGCGCACAACGCCGACGTCGTGCGACGGCTGCTCGACGGCGAGACCGGCCCGGTGCGCGACGCCGTGCTGCTCAACGCGGCCGCGGCGCTCGCGGTGCACGCCGACCCCGGCGGCGACCCGCCGGCCGCGCTCGCGGCCGGGCTGGAGCGGGCACGGGACGCGGTCGACTCCGGCGCGGCCCGCGCCACCCTGGACCGCTGGGTCGCCGCCTCGTCGCGTTAGCGCCGCTCGAGGACGTAGGCGGGGCCGTCCTGCCGGAAGCCGACCCGGTCGTAGTAGGCGGCGACCATCGTGGGCGGGGTCACGACCCGGGTGACACCGAGGTCGTCGAGCAGGCCGCTGCGGCGCCACACGAACTCACCCGGGGTGAAGTCGCGGTACCTGGGTGTGACGTAGTCGAGCAGGATGCGCGCCGTCTCGTCGTCCTCGCGGGCCAGGACGACCACGCCGACGGTCTCGTCGCCCCGGATCACGATGAACGCGCTCTCCCCGGGGTGCGGCTCGGTGAAGTCGGGCTGGAAGCGCAGGATGTCGTCGCGGTGGGTCGCCAGCACGTGCCGCAGGTAGTCGTCGCCGGTGCCGACGCGCAGCACGTCGAAGACCGCCTCGTCGTGGCGCTCGCGCAGCAGCCGGACGATGAACCAGGCGTTGATGCAGACCAGCACCGTGTTCATCGCGACCATCGGCCAGACGCCGATCATGGCGTTGAACACCACGAGGACCACGCAGGCGATCGTGTTGAGGACGCGGAAGCGGAGCACCCGCGCCTGGAGCAGGGAGAAGACCAGCAGGGCGCTCCCGGCCCAGCCGAGCGCGTCGAGCCAGCTCACCGGCCGTCGTCCTAGTCGAGGCCGAGGGAGAAGGCGGACTCGAGGTCGTGGCGGGAGTAGGCCCGGAACGCGATGTGGGTCTCGGTGGCGGTCACGCCGGGGACCTTGTTGAGCCGGTCGGCGACCACCGACGCGACGTCATCGTGGTTGCGGACGCGCACCAGGGCGATCAGGTCGATCTGTCCCGTCACCGAGTAGACCTCGCTGACCCCGTCGAGCGCGGCGATGGCCTCGGCGACCTCGGGGATGCGGGCGACGTCGGCCTTGACGAAGACGATGGCGGTGATCACACCGGGACCCTATCGCCGGACCCGCTACCGCGCGGGCTGGTGGACCGTCGCGAGCCCGCGGCGCTCGGCGAACGGGACCAGCGAGAGCCGGGACTGGCCCACGGCGTCGTGGACCGCGAGGTGCCGGGTCGCGCCCGCGACGGGGCAGGTCCACTCCCCGTCGACGTCGACCAGGCGGATGCCGGGCGACTCCAGCCAGCGCAGCACCTTCTCGGTCTCCTCGGCGGTCGCCGCGGGGGTGGGTCCGGGGGCCGGGGACACGGTCTCGGCCGAGAGCCGGAGCGTGGCCACGAACGCGTGCGCGTCCGCCCCGGACGGGATGACGCCGGCGGCCGCCAGCCGGCCGAACCGCACCACGTGGACCGCCCAGCGTCCGTCCTCCTCGCGACGGGCGGCCACGACCTCGGGACACCGGGTGAGCGCCGAGAGCCGCTGGGTGCGGGCGGCGGCCCGGACGAACGCCGCCAGCCGGTCGCGGTGCAGCCCGGCCTCCTCGAACCGCTCGTCCGCCGCGAGCGCGGTCATCTTGGCGTTGATGGCCTCGACCACCTCGTCGGGCCGCCGCAGCAGGGCGTCGCGCAGCTGGCGGACCACGGCGGCGTACGTCGTGTCGTCGACGCTCCCGTCGCACGGGGACAGGCACCGGCCCATCTCGGCCAGGACGCAGGGCGACCTGCCGGAGCCGGCACCCAGGTCGCGGGGGAGCCGGTCGGAGCACTGGCGCACCGGGAAGGTGTCGTGGAGGGCGGCCAGGCACTTCTCGGCCGTCCTCTTCGAGGCGAACGGGCCGAGGTAGTCGGCGTCGTCGTCGAGCACCCGGCGCACCAGGGACAGCCGCGGCCACGGCTCGCGGGTCAGCTTGAGGAAGTGCACCTTCTCCGGGAACCGGGACCTGCGGTTGTAGCGCGGCTTGTGCTCGGCGATGAGACGCAGCTCGCGCACCTCGGCCTCCAGCGCCGTCGCGCACTCGATCCCGTCGACACAGGCCGCGATGCCGACCATCTCACCCATCCGCGAGCGGGTCTCGGAGGCGGTGAAGTACGAGCGCACCCGGGTGCGCAGGTCGCGGGAGGTGCCGACGTAGAGGACCCGCTGCCGGTCGTCGCGGAACAGGTAGACCCCGGGTGCGTGCGGCAGGCCCTCGGCCAGGTGCCGCTTGCGGCGCTGTGCGGGGGAGACGCGGGAGGAGAACGTCTGCAGCTCCTCGAGCGTGTGCACGCCGAGGCCGCCGAGCCGCTCCATCATGCCGTGCAGCACGTGGACGGTGGCCCGGGCGTCCTCGAGCGCCCGGTGGTTGGGCGTGACGGGTGAGCCGAAGGCCTTGGCGAGCGAGGACAGCTTGCAGTTGGGGGCGTCGTCGCGGGTGACCACCCGGCGCGCGAGCCGCGCCGTGTCGAGCACCTCGAACCGTGGCCACGGCCGGCCCTGCTGCTCGGCGAAGTAGCGCAGGAAGCCGACGTCGAACGGCGCGTTGTGCGCCACCAGGACGCTGCCGGCGGCGAACTCCAGGAACGCGGGCAGCGCGGACTCGACCGGCGGGGCGTCGGCGACCATCCCGTTGGTGATGCCGGTGAGCACCGCGATGAACGGCGGGATCTCGGTGCGGGGGTTGACCAGCGTCTGGAACTCGCCGAGCACCTCGCCTCCACGGACCTTGACCGCTCCGATCTCGGTGATCATCGCGCCGCCCTCGGCCGAGCCCCCGGTGGTCTCGAGGTCGACCACGCAGAAGGTGAGGTCGCGCAGCGGTCGCCCGAGCTCGTCGAAGCTGCGCTGCGACTCCCAGCGGGAGACAGCGCGCTGGACGCTGCTGCTCCCGCCGGTGGTGCCCATGTCGCCGACGCTAGATCCGGCCGCCGACAATCCCGGCGCGACGCGCGGGCCGGCTGCGGGGCGACCCCTAGGCTGGGTGGCATCCGTCCGCGCTGGTGGGGCAGACCCGAGAGGAGCGCCGATGACCGTGCCGTCCGACGTGCTCGCCCTCGCCGACCTCCCCGAGCCGGTCCGGTCCCGCGTGGTGGCCCTCACCGCCGACGCCCTGCCGGCGGTCCCACGGCTGCCGGCGCCGGTCCGCCGGGTGGCCGACTTCGCCCCGGCGCGCCGGGCCCGCCTGGGTGGCTCCGCGATCGCGGACGCACTCGCTGACGACGAGTTCCGGGCCCGGGTCGGGACGCAGGTGGCGGCCCGCGCCGGGGAGCGTCCCGAGGACCCCGCCACGGACGCCGCCCTGCGGTGGCTGGTGCGCGACGAGGGCTGGGAGGAGCGGTTCGCCGACGCCGTGGGCCGGCTCGCGGAGGCACCCCCGGCCACGGACGACCGGGCGGACCGGGAGATCGAGCGCCTCCGTGCCCGCCTCGCCGAGGCCGAGCGTGCGGTGCGGGAGGTGCGCGCGGCGCAGCGTGCCCGACTCGACGAGCTCAAGGCCGACAACGCCACGCTGCGCCGCAAGCTCGGCGACACCCGGTCCGCCGAGCGGGAGGCGCGTGCCGCCGCCGAGCGCGCGGAGGCCGAGCGGGCGGCCGCCGCGTCCGCCGCCGAGGAGCGCTCGGCCGTGCTCGAGCGGGACAACCGGCGGCTACGGGCGCAGGTCGAGCGGCTCGAGGTCGAGGCGGGACGCGTCCGGCGCGACGCCCGCTCCGAGCGCGAGGAGGCGACCCTGCGGGCCCGGCTGCTGCTGGAGACGGTGATCGACGCCGCCTCCGGGCTGCGGCGCGAGCTCGCCCTGCCCCCCGTGTCGGGATCTCCCGGTGACCGGCTCGAGGAGGAGCTGGCGGCGGCCGCCACGACGCCGGTGCCGGCTGCCCGCGCCACCAGCCCGGCGGTGCTGGAGCAGCTGCTCTCGATGCCCCGCGCACGCCTGCTGGTCGACGGCTACAACGTCAGCAAGAGCGCCTGGCCGGCGTCCGCGCTGGACGCGCAGCGGGTCCGGCTGGTGACCGCGCTGGCGCCGCTGGTGGCGCGCACCGCCGCCGAGACGACGGTCGTCTTCGACGCCGCCGAGACCGACCACCGGCCGCCGGTGAACGCCCCCCGCGGGGTCAAGGTCGTGTTCAGCCCGCGCGGCGTGATCGCCGACGACGTGCTGCGCGAGCTCGTGGCGGCCGAGCCGGCCGGACGGGTCGTCGTGGTGGTCACCGCGGACCAGGCGGTCGCGCGCGACGTGGCCCGTGACGGAGCGCGGGTGGTCGCCCCGGAGGTGCTGCTCGACCTGCTCTCGCGGTAGCCCGCTCCGCAGGCGGGCAGGGGTGCGACGCGCCGGGCGCGACACGCCGGGGACCGAGTGTCGGTGGTGCCTGGGACCGTCTCGGGCATGACGACGAGAATCGACTGCGACACCTGCTCGGTGCGGGGTCTGCACTGCCACGACTGCGTGGTGACGGTGCTGCTCGGGCCCCCGCCCGAGCTGAGCCTCGACGACGACGGCGCCCGCGCGCTCGACGTCCTCGCCGCGGGTGGCCTGGTGCCGCCGCTGCGGCTGGTCCAGCCGGTCGACGGGCCGCAGGTGGAGTCCGCCTGAGCGGCCGGCCGCCTGTGACAGGTGTGACGTGTGTGACAACGAACGTAAAATCCCGGGTCACCCGCTGAGAAACGGGTCACGACACCGGGGGAAAGTTTGGTGCCTCCGTTGCCATCCCGTTACCGTGTGGCACTCAGGTGGCCGGACCGTGGATCAGTCGGATGCACGCGGTCACCGCGCTGAGTCCCGAGCCGGTCCGCCGGCTGGGGAGCCGGGGAACCAACCGGTGGCCGCACCCAGCGACCACCACTGGGGTGAATCCCCCGCGAGAGCGGGGGTAGGGCAAACGTTGTGCCCGAATCCGTCAGCTCACCCGGTAGGCGTACGACGTGCAAGGAGAGCGCCACCTCGTGCTGAAGGGCCGAAAGCGACTCGTCACCCTGTTGGTCGGAAGCGCACTGGTCGCCGGAGCGGGCTTCATGCCGTCGAGCCCGGCGAGCGCCGAGCCCGACATCCAGACCGTGCAGGCGCGCGTCGACCGCCTCTACCGCGAGGCCGAGCAGGCCTCCGAGCGCTACAACGACGCCAGGCTCCAGCTGCAGTCGCTGCGGCGCGACCTGGACCTGCTGCAGGCCGACCAGGGTCGCCAGGACCAGCGGCTGTCGGTCGTGCGCCGTCAGGTGCAGGACTCGATCATCCGCCAGTACGAGGGCCAGGACCTCGCCGCGATGAGCCGGGTGGTCGTCTCCGACGACCCGTCGCGGTTCCTGTCGCAGCTGTCGACCATGTCGGCGTACAACGACATGCAGGACCAGCTCTTCGACGACTACAACACCGAGCTGCAGTCCCTCAAGATCCGCAGCGACGCGACCGCCAAGCGAGCCGCCCAGGTGGCCGGCATCGAGAAGCAGCTGGCCAGCGACAAGGCGTCGATCGACAAGAAGCTGAGCGAGGCCAAGGCACTGCTCGGCGAGCTGCAGGCCAAGCAGCGCCAGGAGATCCTGTCCCGCGGCTCGGAGATCCGCACCGCCCCCGTCCCGGCGTCGGGACGGGCCGGCGCCGCCGTCGCGTACGCGATGGCCCAGGTCGGCAAGTCGTACGTGTACGGCGCGGCCGGCCCGAGCGCCTTCGACTGCTCCGGGCTGACCATGATGGCCTGGGCCCAGGCGGGCGTGTCGCTGCCGCACTCCTCGAGCGCGCAGTACTCCTCCGGCCCGCACATCGCCGAGAGCGACCTCCAGCCCGGTGACCTGGTCTTCTACTACAGCCCGATCAGCCACGTGGGGATGTACATCGGCAACGGCATGATCGTGAACGCCGAGAACCCCAGCGCGGGGGTCCGGGTCACCAGCCTGCACATGATGCCGTACGTCGGCGCCGTGCGTCCCGGCTGAGATACTCCGACGTGTGAAGACCGGCCGCCCCCTGCTGTGGGTGGCCGGTCTGTCGTTGCTGCTGGTCGTGGCGACCGGTGTCGTCGCGTGGCTCGTGGTCGTCGACGACGATCCCTACGTCGCGCCGCCCCCGTCCGCGTCCCGCGGCGCGGGTCCGTCGCCCGCGCTCGCGGCGCAGGCGCTGAGCGACCTCGAGGCTGCGGTGCGCAGCGGGGACGAGGCGGCGGCGCGCGCCCTGGCACCCCCGGACGACCCCGCGGCCGCCGACCGGCTCGCCGGCGTGGTGGCGAACGCACGGGCGGCCCGGGTCCGGGACTTCTCGCTGCGCTACGTCGACGCCCAGGGCGCCTACGACGACGGTGCCTGGCACGCCGCTGCCGACGCGACCTGGCGCTTCGCGGGCTTCGACCCCGCCCCGGCCACCGCCGAGGTGCTGGTCGGTCTGCAGGATGTGGATGACCGCGTCGCGGTGACCGGGATCGGCGGTGGCGACCGCGTGTCCCCGCTGTGGTTGTCCGGCCCGCTCCGGGTACACCGGACGGCGGACACGTTGGTGCTCGTGGACGGCTCGGCGGACGAGGCCCGCCGCTACGACCTCCACGCCGCCCGGGCCGTCCCGGTCGTGCGCCGGGTGCTTCCGCAGTGGCGTCGCGGCCTCGTCGTGGAGGTGCCCGCCTCCGTCGACGCCTTGGACCGGGTGCTGGACGCCGAGCCCGGCCGGTACGACCAGATCGCGGCGGTCACCACCTCGGCAGACGGCCAGCTGACACCACGGGCTCCGGTGCACGTCTTCGTCAACCCCGACGTCTTCGACGGCCTGCGACCCACCGGGGCCCAGGTCGTGATGAGCCACGAGGCGACGCACGTGGCGACCGGGGCGTTCACCAGCCCCGCCCCGCTGTGGCTGCTGGAGGGCTTCGCCGACTACGTCGCCCTGCGCGACGTCCCGCTGCCGCTGCGCCGCTCGGCGGCCCAGGCGGTCGCCGAGGTCCGCCGCGACGGTCTGCCCCGCACGCTCCCGTCGGCGAGCGACTTCGACTCCCGCACGACCGAGCTCGGTGCGACGTACGAGAGCGCCTGGCTGGCCGCGCGTCTGCTGGCCCAGGACGGTGGCGAGGCGGCGCTGGTGCGCCTCTACCGGGACGTGGACCGCGGGCGGCCGTTCGCGGCGGCGCTGCGGTCCGACCTGGGGCTCTCCGTCGCGGCCTTCACCCGGCAGTGGCGGGGCCTCCTGCAAGACTTGGCCGGGTGAGGGCACCCGACCGGCGCGTGGCGCTCGCGGTCACGGCGGTCGGCGCCGCCGCGGTCGCGGTGCTTGTCGTGCTGCTCGTCCCCTGGGACCCGGTCCCCGGCGGCACCCCGCCGCCCGCGGACCCGTCGACGATCTTCACCTCTGCCCAGGTGGCCCGGGCCGAGGACTACGCCCGGCTGGCCCGGCTGTGGAGCTGGAGCTCCCTGGTGGTCTCCCTGGTCGTGGCGTGCCTGCTCGGGTTCAGCCGGTGGGGTCCTCGCCTGGTCGCCCGGCTCCCCGGCTGGTGGTGGGTGCGGGTGGTGCTCGCCGTCCTCGCCGTCGAGCTGCTGGGCCGGCTCGCCACGCTGCCGTTCGCGGTGCTGCTGCGCCGGCATGCGCTCGACAACGGGTTGAGTGAGCAGGCCTGGACCGGGTTCGCCCGCGACCTGGCCGTGAGCCAGGCCGTCACCGTCGTGGTCACGTCGTTGCTGCTGGTGGTCCTGGTCGGCTGCGCCCGACGCTGGCCGCGGGCCTGGCCGGCCGTCGCGGGCGGACTCCTCGGGTCGCTCGTGCTGCTGCTCTCCTTCGCCTACCCGGTCGTCGTGGAGCCGCTGTTCAACCACTTCACCTCGCTGCCCGACGGCGAGCTGCGCACCCGGGTGTTCGCGCTGGCCGACCAGGAGGGCGTCCCGATCGACGACGTCCTAGTCGCCGACGCCTCGCGTCGTACGACGACGCTCAACGCGTACGTCTCCGGCTTCGGCGACACCCGGCGGGTCGTGCTCTACGACAACCTCGTCGACGACGTCCCCGAGGACCAGGCGCTGTCGGTCGTCGCGCACGAGCTGGCCCACGCCAAGCACGACGACGTGCTCACCGGCTCCCTCATCGGTGCCGCCGCGTCGGTCCTGGGCGTCGGGCTGCTGGCGCTGCTGGTCGGCTCGCTCGGGGAGCGGCGGGGGTTCGGGATGCGCGATCCCGCGGCGGTGCCCCTCGTCCTGGCCCTGATCGCGATCGGGACGCTGCTCGCCCTCCCGGTGCAGAACGGCATCAGCCGCCGCCTGGAGACCCGCGCCGACGTGGACGCGGTGCTCGCCACCCGCGACCCGGCGGCGTTCGTCGCGGTGCAGCGGCAGCTGGCCCTGCACTCGCTGTCCGACCCCACCCCGCCCGCCTGGGCACAGTGGTGGTTCGGCAGCCACCCCACCACGCTCGGTCGGATCGCCATCGCCGAGCAGCTGGGGGACCGGATGGGGGAGCAGCCGGGTGGATGACCCGGCCGGATGAATCGGCCGGGTGGGCGCATGACGGTGGCCGCGGACCTCCGGTCCTGGCCGCGGACCTCCGGTCCGCGGCCACCGTCGTACGGGGGATCTTGTCCGGCGTCAGGGCCCGGTGATCGCCGTGTTGGTGTCCTCGAAGATGCCGTTCACGGTGCCGCCGAGCGTGAACACCGCCAGGACGACGAGCGCGGCGATGCCCGCCACGAGCAGTCCGTACTCCACGGCCGACGCGCCGCGCTCGTCCGACCGCGCCTTGTGCGCCTGGACCAGGATCATCAGGTACTGGATCATCGGGGTCTCCCTCCATCTCTCGCGAGCGACCCCTGGGCGGGTCCCTCACCCCTCGACGTCATCCTGGCCCCGCGGGAGGACTACGCGGATCGGTAGATCGCACTAGGTCATGTAGTCATTTATGACTATGTCCACCGCCGCTTCGGACAGCCCGTCCGAGCCAGCCCGGCGCCCCCCGGCCGGACGCTGCGGAAATGGCGACGTTTGGTCACAATCCGCAGGTTTCTGGGCCGAAGACCTGCGGTTGGTGACCAAACGTGGGGTGTTTCGGGAGCGTGGGGGACACGCGAATCGCCGGACCGGCTCGTCGGGCTGCCCGGCGCCCCAAGAGGGCGACGTTTGGTCACAATCCGCAGGTTTTCGGGCCGAGAACCTGCGGTTGGTGACCAAACGTGGGGTGTTTCGGGGCGCGCGGAGGCCGGGAGCGGGGAACTCGCCCCTCGATGGGTCGCTGGGTCCGGCGTCAGCGGGCGCCGGCGGGGTCGGCGGGCCGCACGGAGGAGAGCAGGCCGATGCGCATGGCGGTGACCAGCGCCTGGGCGCGGTTGGTGGCGCCGAGCTTCTGGTAGATGTGCCCGATGTGCGACTTGGCGGTCGACTCGCTCATGTAGAGCCGCTCGGCGATCGCGGCGGTGCCGAGCCCGTCGGCCAGCAGCAGCAGCACGTCGTGCTCGCGGTCGGAGAGACGGGTGGAGCCGGCGGAGCGGCGGACGACGGCCTGGGCGAGACCGCTGCAGACGAACGAGCGCGGTGAGACGGCGGCGTGCCGCGCGGTGCGCACGACCTCCTGGGCCGGGGCGTCCTTGCCGACGAACCCGGACGCACCGGCCTCCATCGCGGCGAAGATCTGGTCGTCGCCGGAGTGCATGGTGAGGACGACGACGCCGGTCGCGTCGCTGGCGCGCCGCACGGCCCGTACGACGTCGAGGCCGGTCCCGTCGGGCAGCTGGAGGTCCGCGACGACCACGTCGGGGCGCAGCTCGGCGAACGCCGCGAGCGCCTCGGCCACGGTGGCGGCCGTGGCCACCACGTCGAGGTCCGGCTCGAGGTCGAGCACGGCGGCGAGCCCGTTGCGGATCAGCTCGTGGTCGTCGACGAGGAGCACGCTGGTCATGTCAGGACCTCTTCTGGTCGGTGGTGGGTGCCCGGTGGGGGCTCGTCCGGGTCCGGCGCGGGGGCGATCAGGCGGACGGTGACGGTGGTGCCGTGGGGTGCGGCCCGGCCGACCTCGAGCGTGGCCCCGATGAGGGTCGCCCGCTCGCGCATGATCGCCATGCCGTGGGAGTCCGGGCGGCGAGGCTGGAGCCCACAGCCGTCGTCGCGCACGGTGATCTCGGCCGCGGGCGGTCGCACCCGGCAGTGCACCTCGATCGCGGTGGCCCCGGCGTGGCGGACGGCGTTGGTCATCGCCTGCTGGGCGATCCGGTAGAGCTCGGCCTCGACCTCGGGGCGCAGCCGGATCTCGCGCTCGTCGAGGGTCACGTGGATCGGGACGCCCGAGGACTCGCTCAGGTGCCGGGCCACGCCACCCAGTGCCGCACCGAGGCTGGCGGCCTCGCCGACGCCGCTGCGCAGGGTGAGGACCGACCGTCGTACCTCCGCCACGACGGCCGAGATCCGCGTCCGGAGCGTCTCGATGCGCTCGGCCTGCTCCGCCGACGCCGGGGCGGCGGCGATCGCGTCGACGAGGTAGCCGAGCGACGCGATGTCCTGGGCGAGGCCGTCGTGCATCTCGCGGGCCAGCCGGCTGCGCTCGTACGACGTGGCGCGGTCGCGCAGGCTGGCGAAGAGCAGGGCGGTGTCGAGGTGCACCACGGTCGCCTCGAGCTCGGGCGCGAGGTCGCGGACCCGGCGCAGCAGGTCGAGCCGGTCGGTGTCCATCCGCTCCGAGAGCCGGCCCGCGACCACCGCGACCGTGCGCCCACCCCCGGCCAGGGGCAGGCAGAGCGGGAGTGCGAAGGCAGGCCCCTCGACGATCGCGCGCTCGGCGACCCGGCAGCGCAGTGCGAGGAGGTCGGCGTCCGGCAGCTGGCTGGTCGGGTCGGCCGCCGTGGCGACCAACGGGGTCAGGTCCATCCCGTTCGGGACGTAGAGCGCCACCTCGGTGGTCGGCAGCTCGTCACGGACCCGGTCGAGGATCGCCGCACCGAGGGTCGCGGGGTCGAGGCTGGAGCTGAGCCCGTCGGAGACCTCGATGAGCTCGCGGAGCAGGTCGCTGGCGTCGTGGTACGGCGCCAGCGAGTCGGGGTCGCTGCGCCGCAGGCTCGGGTGGAGGAACGTCGCGATCAGGCCGAACCCGATCGCGGCGACCGCGCTCGTGGTCAGTGCCCGCCACTCGGCACCGTCGAGGGCACCGCCCAGGCGCCAGGCGACCGCGACCGCGGCGACGAGCTGCCAGGAGAACGCGGTCACCGCCCCGCGCAGGCCGCACCGCAGCCCGGCGGTGAACGGGGCCACCGCCAGGGCGCCGACCACGGCGGTCGAGGAAGGCAGCGTCAGGCCGCAGAGCACCCCGACCGCCACCGGCTCGGCGACGGTCGTCAGCCACACGGGCAGCCGCGGGTCGAGCTCGACGAGCTCACCGAGGACCCAGACCACGCCGATCGCGAGTAGGGCGACGATGGCGGCGCCGTCGTTGGTCCACAGCGCCGAGGCGAGCAGCGCGACGAGGGCGAAGATGCGGGCGGCCGCGCCGAGCCGGAGCCGCTGCCAGGACCGTCGGGCCATCAGAAGGCATCCATGATGGTGAGGGCCGCGGGGCCGAGGACCACGATGAACAGCGCCGGCAGGATGCAGAAGATCAGCGGGATGGTCATCTTCACCGGCACCTGCTGTGCCTTCTCCTCGGCCCGCTGGCGGCGCTTGACCCGGATCTCCGAGGACTGGACCCGCAGGACCTGCGCGATCGGGATGCCGAGGGAGTCCGCCTGCACCATCGCCCCGACGAACGCACGCAGCTCGGGCACGTTGGACCGGTCCGCGAGAGCCCGCAGCGCGGCCGCCCGGCCCTGGCCGAGCTGCATCTCGCGCAGCACCCGGGCCAGCTCCTCGGCCAGCGGGCCCTCGGTGTTCTGGGCGACCTGCTGGACGGCGGCGTCGAAGCCGAGCCCGGCCTCCACGCTGATGGTGAGCAGGTCGAGGGCGTCCGGCAGTGCGCGGCGTACCTGCTCGGAGCGGTCGTAGCCGCGCTGGTAGAGGTAGAGCCCGGGCGCGTGGAAGCCGGTCACCGCGCCGGCCGCGGCGAGGACGAGCAGCACCGGCACCGGGGAGCCGAGGAGCAGGCCGACGACCGTGCCGACGCCGATGCCGGCGAGCGCGCCGAGCACGGTCCAGGTCAGCACCCGGTCGACGGTCCAGCCCGCCGGGTTGCCGGCCTGGTCCAGCCGCCGCCGGATCCGGTCGGGTGCGTCCCGGCCGGCCAGCCGCCGGCCCAGGCCGCGGGCCCGCTCCAGGAGCGGGTCCAGCGCACGCTCGCGGAACGGCGGGTCGGCCTCGGCGACCAGGGCCGTCGGCGTCGACGAGGTCGCCTCGATGAGCGCGATCGACCGGGCCACCCCGCGCTGGTCGGGCGCCTCGCGGAGGGCGAGGGAGAGCAGCACGATGGCGGCTGCCACCAGCAGGGCACCGAGGAGCAGGGCCACGTCAGACCTCCACCCGGACCAGACGGCTCATCCAGAACGCCCCGCCCGCCAGGAGCACGACCCCGAGGCCCACGAGCACCAGCCCCCGCGGGTCGGTGAACAACGGCATCAGGTAGTCGCGGTTGGCGACCAGGAGGTAGCCGGTGAAGGCGAGGGGGAGGACGCCCAGCACCCACGCCGACAGCCGGCCCTCCGCGGACAGCGCGGACACCTGGCGGCGGACGTACTCCCGCTCCCGCATGGTGCCCGCGACGGTCTCGAGGAGCTCGGCCAGGTTGCCGCCGACCTCGCGCTGGATCCGGATCGCCATCACGGTCCAGCGCAGGTCGGTGCTGTCGAACCGGTCGGCGACGCCGTCCAGCGCGTCCTCCAGCGACATGCCGAGCCGCGTCTCGACCAGGGCCCGGCGGAACTCCCCGGCGACCGGCTCGCTGCCCTCGCGGGTCACGGTCTCCGCCGCCTGTGCGAGCGACAGGCCGGCGGCGAGGGCGCCGGACATCAGCTGCAGCGTGTCGGGGACGGCGGCGGCGAACGCCTTGCGCCGGCGCCCGGCCCGCAGGCCGAGGTAGAGCCACGGCCCCAGGGCGCCGACCACGAGGAAGAGCGCGAAGAGCGCCAGGTTGCCTTCCCCGAGGAGGAGCCCGACCACCCCGGCGAGGGTGAAGAGCCCGACGTGCGCGAGCAGCCACTCGGCCGGCTTGAGGCGGCTGCCGGCGGCGTCCAGCCTGTGGCGGATGCGCTGCTCGAGCCCGCGGTTGCCCTCCAGCACGTGGGCGGCCGCCCCGGTCGCCTGGCTGACGGCTCCGGACCGTCGCCCGCCGGCCGCGGCGCCGGCCGGGTCGGGGCCCGCCAGGGGACCGACGTACGTCGCGACCCGCTCCTCCGGCGACATCACCCGGGTCCCGGACGCCGGCACCAGCAGGACGAGCACCATCAGCACGCCGACGCCCACGGCCGCCGCACCGACCAGCAGGAGCGCGCTCACCGCGCCTCCCGGACGAACAGGGCGGGGTCGACCTCGACCCCGGCGTACGACAGCTTCTCCAGCACCTTCGGCCGCAGGCCGGTGGCGACCAGCCGGCCCAGGCCGCGGTCCCAGAGGAAGACGTCCTGCAGGGTGACGACCTCACCCTCCATCCGCTCGACCTCGGTCACGTGGGTGATCCGCCGGGACCCGTCCTTGAGGCGGGTCTGGTGCACGACCAGGTCGAGCGCGGAGGCGACCTGCTCTCGGATCGCGCGCACCGGCAGGTCCATGCCGGCCATCAGCACCATGGTCTCGATCCGGGCCAGCGTGTCGCGAGGGCCGTTGGAGTGCACCGTGCAGATGGAGCCGTCGTGACCGGTGTTCATCGCCTGGAGCATGTCGAGGGCGGAGGCGTCGCGGACCTCGCCGACGACGATCCGGTCCGGACGCATGCGCAGCGCGTTGCGCACCAGGTCGCGGATGTCGACCGCCCCGCGGCCCTCGATGTTCGGCGGCCGGGACTCGAGCCGGACGACGTGCTCCTGGCGCAGCTGCAGCTCGGCGGCGTCCTCGATCGTGACGATCCGCTCGTCCTCGGGGATGAACGACGAGAGCACGTTCAGCGTCGTGGTCTTCCCGGCCCCGGTGCTCCCGGACACGATCACGTTGAGGCGGGCCCGCACGCATGCGTCGAGGAAGTCGCGGGCCGGCTCGGTCAGGGTCCCGTTGGCGACCAGGTCGTCGGCGCCCAGCGGCTCGGCGGCGAACTTGCGGATCGTGAGCGCGGAGCCGTCGACGGCCAGCGGGGGTACGACGGCGTTCACGCGGCTGCCGTCGGGCAGCCGCGCGTCGACCATCGGGCTGGACTCGTCGACGCGGCGACCCACCCGCGACACGATCTTGTCGATCGTGCGCCGCAGGTGTGCCTCGTCGACGAAGCGCGCGGCCGTCGGCTCCAGGCGCCCACCGCGCTCGAGCCAGATCTGGTGCGCCCCGTTGACCATGACCTCGGAGACCGTGGGGTCGCGAAGCAGCGGCTCGATCGGCCCGTAGCCCAAGATGTCGTCGGTGATCTCCTGGGTCACCCGGGCCCGGTCGCTGTGGCTCAACGGTGGGTCCTGCGCGCCCAGCACCTCGGCGAGGACGGTGCGGACCCGCTCGTCGAGCTCGTCGTGGTCGATGTCGGCGTCGTAGAGCTGCGGCCCGAGCTGTTCGAGGAGCTCGATGTGCACCGCGCCCTTGATCTCCTCGATCCGGTCCTGCTTGCGCAGCTGCGACTTGCGCCGGCCCAGCGGCTCGCCCTCGGGCGGCGAGGACGGCTCCGCGCCCGGGACGGTCCGGGCGGCGGCGAGGCGGTCGGCCAGCGTCATCGGGTCACCTCCGGATCCGGAACCGGCGGGCCGGTGCGGATGGGGCCGGGTCCGGACCACCGACCAGGACCGGTTCGGGCTGGCCGGCGAGCTGGGCGGCGAGCGTGCGGACGGCGGCGCTGGACGGGTGGTCGGGCTTGCCGGAGACGATCGGTGTGCCGGCGTTCGTCGCAGCGGCGATGTCGACCGACGTCGTGACCTGCGTGGCCACCGCCATGCCGAGGATCGCCTCCACCTTGTCCGGCCCGATGCCGACCGCGTCGTCGGCGCGGTTGAGCAGCAGGTGCCGGTGACCGCGGGCGATGCCGAGCACGTCGAGGGTCTCCAGCGCGACCCGCACGTTCTTCAGCGTCGGTACGTCGAGGGTGGCGACCACCACGCACTCGTCGGTCTCGTCGAGTGCGGCGAGCGTCGGCTCGTCGAAGGCCGGCGCGGTGTCGACGACGATCCAGTCGAAGGACTCGCGCAGGGTCGCCAGCACGCGCGACACCAGGCCGGGCGTGATCCGCTCGCGCACGTCCGGCTGGTTCGGAGCGGCCAGCACCATCACGGAGTCCTGGTGCCGGGTGAGCAGCTGGCCGACCATCGAGGCGTCCAGGCTGTCCTCCGCCCCGACCGCGTGCTCGATGGTGTGCGAGGGGAAGAGCTGCAGGGTGATCGCGACGTCGCCGAAGGCCAGGTCGAGGTCGACCAGGCACACCCGGCGCGCGCCGCCGTCGGCCAGCGACAGGGCGAGGTTGACCGCCATCGTGGTCTTGCCCACCCCGCCCTTGGGGGAGAAGACCGTGACGACGGTGCCCCGGTGGGGGACACCGGAGGGGCCGCGGAGCGCCACGTGCAGCTGGTGGGCGCGGTTCGCGGCAGCGGCGACGGCGTCGAGGTCGCGGTCGGGGACGACGTCGCGGGCCCCGGCCTTCATCGCGCGGGTCAGCAGCGCGGCGTCGAACGTGTCGCGCGCGAGCACCACGCTGACCGTCGGCCGGCCGGTGCGCAGCTCCTCGCAGGTGGTCAGGGCCAGGTCGAGGTCCAGGTGGGGGCCCAGCAGGACGAGGTACTCCTCGGTGTGCTCGGCCAGCCACGCCGCGAGCCGGTCGGGGGAGCCCACGCCGTGGGCGCCGTCGGGCATCGCGGTGAGCAGCTCCGCGACGGCGGCGGGATCGGGGTCGACGACGACGGGCATCGGTCAGCTCCTCACCGGAAGAGGTTCGCCGCGGTCACGCCGGTGCTGCCGGCCTTGACCGCGCTCTGGCCGTTGAGGAGGGCGAACGCGAGCTCCCCGTTGGTCGAGGCGTAGAGCACCTTCTGCGCCTGGCCCTGGTCGACGGCCACGGTGAGCAGCGTGCGGGGGAGCTCCTCGACGGTCTGGTTGCCACCGTCGTCGGTCGTGGTCGTCGAGACCGGTGCGGTCGAGCCCACCCCGAGCACGGTGACCCGAGGGAGCAGCAGCCGGGTGAACGGCTGCCCGGTGCCGGGATCGGTGCCGTTGAGGAACACCGAGACCTCCGACCCGGGCTCGAGGAAGCCCGAGACCCGCGCGGCGTCGGTGAGGTTGACCGAGACGGCCATCTTGCCGGCCGGGATCGGCAGCGTCGCGGCGGCGTCGCCGGAGGAGCCGAGCTTGTCGCCGATGAGCTGCTCACCCGGGTAGATGGTGACCAGGGCGACCTGGTCCGCGATCCCGGCGTACGACGTCGCGGCGTCGGCGAGCACGTCGGCCCGCGCCACGGTCTCGGTGCCGATCTTGCCGGCCGACTTCGCGGACGCGACCGACTCGCCGGCGGAGATCGGCTGGGTCGCCACCAGCACGTCCACCCCGTCGAACCGGTCCGCGGCCCGCTGGTCGGCCCCGCGGGCGTAGAGCACCACCAGTGCCACGCCGAGCACGGCGACCAGTGCTGCGCCGATGACGAGCGACCGGCGTCGATCCATCTCCGCTGCCTCCCCATCCTGCGTTCGAGAAGACCGGAGCAGGCCCGAGAGCCCGGTCTGACGCCGCACTGTAGGAGCGTCCCGAGAGGCTTCGGAACGGGGGAGCAGACCACTCTTTCTCGCAGGTTTCAGGCCCCCACGAAGGTGGGTAGAAGTCCCGGATTCAGCGGCTTCCGGCCCGTGGTTGAGCGGGTCTGGGGACTGGCCCCGTCAGACGTGGTAGATCGCCGCGACGTCGTCCTTGAACTCGCGCATCACCACGTTGCGCTTCAGCTTGAGGCTCGGGGTGAGCTGGCCACCCTCCTCGGTCCACTCGTCGGCGAGGATGGCGAACTTGCGGATCGACTCCGCCTTCGACACCGACTTGTTGGCCTCGTCGACGGCCTCCTGGATCGACGCGCGCAGGTCCGGGTCGTCGACCAGGTCGGCGACCGAGCCGGTCTTGCCGTGCTGCTCGGCCCACAGCGGGAACGACTCGCGGTCGATCGTGACCAGCGCGCCGACGAACGGCTCGCCGTCGCCGACCACCATGCACTGGTCGACCAGGAAGTTCAGGCGGACCCGGTCCTCGAGCACCGCCGGCGCGACGTTCTTGCCGCCGGCCGTCACGATGATCTCCTTCTTGCGCCCGGTGATCCGCACGAAGCCCTCGTCGTCGACCTCGCCGAGGTCGCCGGTGTGGAACCACCCGTCCCGCTCGAGCGCCTCCGACGTCGCCTTCTCGTTGCGCCAGTAGCCGGCGAACACCTGGCCACCCTGGAAGAGCAGCTCGCCGTCGTCGGCGACCCGGACCGCGGTGCCCGGCAACGGCCGCCCGACCGAGCCGACCTTGATGGCGTCGGGCAGGTTCGCGGTGAGCGCAGCGGTGGTCTCGGTGAGCCCGTAGCCCTCGAGCACGGTGAGCCCGATGCCGCGGTAGAAGTGGCCGAGCTTGTCGCCCAGCGGGGCGCCCCCGGACACCGCGTAGCGGCAGTGGCCACCGAGCGCGTCGAGCAGCTTGGCGTAGACCAACCGCTTGAACACCGCGTGCTTGGCGCGCACCACGAGCGACGGACGCCCGCGGTCGAGCCCGCGGGAGTAGTCGATCGCGGTCTGCGCGGCCTGGTCGAAGATCCGGCCCCGGCCGTCGGCGGTCGCCCGCTGGGAGGCGGTGTTGAAGACCTTCTCGAAGACCCGCGGCACCGCGAGGATGAACATCGGCTTGAACTGCTGGAGGTCGGGCAGCAGGTTCTTGATGTCCGCGCTGTGGCCGAGACGGGTGCGCGACTTGATGCAGCCGACCTGGATGATCCGGGCGAACACGTGCGCGAGCGGGAGGAACAGCAGCGTGGACGCGTCCTCGGTGAACAGCTCCTCGAGCTCGTCGACGGCGACGCCGAGCTCGAACATGAAGTTCCCGTGCGTGAGCATGCAGCCCTTGGGCCGCCCGGTCGTGCCGGAGGTGTAGATCAGCGTCGCGAGGTCGAGCGGCGTGGCCGTCGTACGCCGCTTCTCCAGCTCCTCGTCGGAGATGTCCTCCCCGAGCCGGGTGAGGGTGTGCACGGCGTTGTCGGCGATCGACCACACGTGGTTGAGGTCGTCGAGCTCGCCGCGGACCTCGGCGATCCTGGCCAGGTGGTCGGGCCCCTCGGCGACGACCGCCCGGGCGCCGGAGTCGCGCAGGATCCAGGAGATCTGCTCGGCCGAGGAGGTCTCGTAGACCGGCACGGTCACCGCTCCGGCGAACCAGATCGCGTAGTCCAGCAGCGTCCACTCGTAGCGCGTCTTGGAGATCAGCGCGACCCGGTCGCCGACGGCGACGCCGGCGGCGATCAGGCCCTTGGCGACGGCTCTGACCTCGGCGAGGAACTGGGCGGACGTGACGTCCTCCCAGGCCCCGCCGCCGGCTGCGGGCCGGCTGAACTGCACGGTGTCGGCGGCGTCGCGGGCGTTCGTCACCACGTCGTCGGTGAGGTTGCCCGTCGCCGGGATCTCGGTCGTCAACGGGGTGGAGAACTCGCGCACCGGCTGAGGTTACCGCGCGGACGACGGGCCCAGACCATCCGGTACGCTCGCTGCCCGAGTCGTCCACGACCACGTCCAGAAGCAAGGGGACCCGATGGCCGAGCAGACCGAGTCGTCGATCGTCATCGACGCCGCACCCGGCGACATCATGAACGTGATCGGGGACTTCCCTGCCTACCCCGAGTGGGCCAAGGGTGTCACGGTCGCGGACGTGGTGGCCGAGTTCGAGGACGGCTGGGCCGAGCGGGTCTTCTTCGCCCTCGACGTCAGCCCGATCAAGGACGAGTACACGCTGCAGTACGTGTGGGACGGCTACGACGGCGTCACCTGGACCCTCGTCGAGGGCAAGATGCTCAAGGCCCTGGACGGTGCCTACCTGCTGCGCGACCTCGGCAACGGCGCGACCGAGGTCACCTACCGCCTGGCGCTCGACGTGACGATCCCGCTGATCGGGATGCTCAAGCGCAAGGGGGAGAAGATCCTCATCGACACCGCCCTGAAGGGCCTGAAGAAGCGTGTGGAGTCCCTGACCTAGTGAGGATCCTCCTGTTCACCGGCAAGGGAGGGGTCGGGAAGTCCACCGTCGCGGCCGGCACCGCAGCGCTGGCCGCCGCCGAGGGACACCGGACCCTGGTGCTCTCCACGGACCCGGCGCACTCCCTGGCCGACGCCTACGGCTGTGCCCACGGCACCATCGGCGCCGAGCCGACCGAGGTCGCCGACGGCCTCTTCGTCCAGCAGGTCGACGCCCAGCTGCGCTTCGAGCAGTCCTGGGCCGACATCCAGCGCTACCTGCTCTCGGTGCTCGACGTGGCCGGCGTCGACCCGGTCGCCGCCGAGGAGCTGACCGTCATCCCGGGTGCCGAGGAGGTGCTCGCGCTCCTGGAGCTGCGGCTGCACGCGCTGTCGGGGGGCTGGGACGTGATCGTCGTCGACTGCGCACCGACCGCGGAGACGCTGCGGCTGCTCGCGCTGCCGGAGGCCCTGGGCTGGTACATGCAGCGCGTCCTCCCGGTGGAGCGCCGGGTCGTCAAGGCGCTGCGCCCCGTGCTCACCCGCGCCGCCGGCGTACCGATGCCCGGTGACTCGGTCTTCGACGCCGTCGAGCGGCTGCACGCCGAGCTCGAGGAGGTGCGCGAGCTGCTCAGCGGCCCGGACTCGAGCGTGCGCCTGGTGCTCACCCCCGAGAACGTCGTGCTCGCCGAGGCGCGGCGGTCGTACACGACCCTGTCGCTCTTCGGCTACCGCGTCGACGGCGTGGTCGCGAACCGGGTCTTCCCCGCCGACGGCGCCGACGACTGGCGGGCCGGCTGGGTGCTGGCACAGGACGAGGTGCTCGAGCGGGTCGAGGAGTCCTTCGCGGGCCTGCCGATCTGGCGCTCGGAGTACCGCTCGCGCGAGCCGGTCGGCGTCGACGCGGTCAGCGAGCTCGCCCGCGACGTGTACGCCGGCACCGACCCGCTCGCGACCACCCGGTCGCACGGTCCGTTCCGGATCCGGCGCACCGACACCGGGGCGGTCCTGCGGCTCGCGCTGCCCCTGGTCTCGCGGGCGGAGGTGGACCTGGCGCGCAACGGCGACGACCTGGTCGTGACCGTGGGATCGTATCGTCGGCTCCTCACCCTGCCGGCCGGGCTGGCGCGGCACCGCATCGCCGGCGCCCGGGTCGAGCAGGGGGAGCTGCAGGTGCGCTTCGTCGAGGTGGCCGGGGAGCCGGCCGGGAGGGTCACGTGAACAGGGACGGGGAGGACTCCACCGCCGGTCCGGCTTCCGGGTCGGGCGGGGGTCCGGACGTGGGCTCGGTGGCCGAGGAGGCCGCGAAGCTGCTCGGTGCGCTGGGCGGGTCGCTGGGCGACTGGGCCAAGGACGCCGCCGGTGACCTCGACCAGCACCTGGCCACCGGCGCGCCCGAGTGCACCTACTGCCCGATCTGCCGCACCGTGCACGCGGTGCGGCAGCTGAGCCCGGAGGTCCGGACCCAGCTGGCGACGGCGGCGACAGCGCTGATGCAGGCGGCAGCCGGGCTGATGGCGACCGCGGCGCAGGACCAGACCCGCCCGGGGGTCGAGCGCATCGACCTCGACGACGCGGACGACACCGACGACGACTGGGCGGTCAGCGACTGGCCGGACGACACCGATCCTGAGGAGGGCCCGCAATGAGCCTGGCGTGCGGCATCGACGTCGGCGGCACCAAGATCGCCGGCGGGGTGGTGGACGAGGACGGCCGCATCCTGGAGGAGCAGCGGGTCGTCTCGCCGGCCACCGACGCGGAGGCGATCGAGGAGGCCATCGCCGGCCTGGTCGCCGACCTGCGCTCCCGCCACGACATCGCCACCGTCGGCGTCGGCGCGGCGGGCTACGTCGACAAGTCGCGGGCGGTCGTGCTGTTCGCCCCGAACGTCGCGTGGCGCAACGAGGACCTCAAGAGCGAGCTCGAGCGGCGGGTCGAGCTGCCCGTCGTGATCGAGAACGACGCCAACGCCGCCGCTTGGGGCGAGTTCCGCTACGGCGCCGCGCACGACGCCGACGACCTCCTGCTCGTCACGGTCGGCACGGGCGTCGGCGGCGGGCTGGTGCTCGACGGCGAGGTCTACCGCGGCGCGAACGGCGTCGGCGCCGAGATCGGCCACATGCGCGTCGTACCCAACGGCATCCTCTGCGGCTGCGGCAAGCACGGCTGCTTCGAGCAGTACGCCTCCGGGTCGGCGCTGGTGCGCGAGGCGCGGGCGCTGGCCCTCAGCGGCGCGATGATCGCCCAGGGGATGCTGCAGCGCGCGGGTGGCGACCTCAACAAGATCACCGGCCCCCTGATCACCGAGGCCGCCCAGGACGGCGACGCCGGCGCCCTCCAGCAGCTCGCCGAGCTCGGCCGCTGGCTCGGCGAGGGCATCGCGTCCCTGACGGAGGTCCTCGACCCCGAGGTCGTCGTCATCGGCGGCGGCGTCAGCGAGGCCGACGAGCTGCTCCTCGGCCCCACCCGCGACGCCTTCGCCGGCCAGCTGGTCGGCCGCGGGTTCCGCCCGATCCCGGAGATCCGCCGAGCGCGTCTGGGCAACCACGCCGGGCTGATCGGCGCCGCGGACCTGTCGCGGCGCTGACGCGGCGCTGACGCGGAGCTGCCGGCGGGTGACCGATGAGTACGCGCCCGGGGGGCGGTCGAGACGACATGACCTCTGGACACCTGGACGACCGCTTCAGCGCCCCTGACGCCACGGCGCCCTCGTGGCGCTCCGTGGAGGAGCTGCTCGAGCGGGCCGAGCTCTACTGGCTGACCACCGTGCGGTCCGACGGCCGCCCGCACGTGACTCCTCTGGTCGGAGTCTGGAGCGACGGTCGTATCGCCTTCTGCACCGGCGTCGGTGAGCAGAAGCACGTCAACCTCCAGCACTCCTCGCCCGTCTCCGTGACCACCGGCACCAACGGCTGGCGGTCCGGCACCGACGTCGTGGTCGAGGGGAGCGCCGAGCGCGTCACCGGTCGCGAACGCCTCCTGCCGCTCGCCGACGCCTGGCAGCGCAAGTACGGCGATGACTGGGCGTGGAGCGCCGACGACGAGGGCTTCACGGACGGCGACGGCACCCGTCCGTGGGTCTACGTGGTGCCGCCGGCGAAGGTGATCGTCTTCGGCAAGGACCCACACGCGCAGACGACCTTCCGCCCCTGAGGGGTCGGGCGGGCCGGGACGTCATGCGGGGTGGGTGTCGGGGCGACCGGGTCGTATGACGTCCCGCGCGTGGTGGGCACGAGCGCGCGGCGGGTCTGGTCGAATGACCCTCATGGCTCTCTTCATCGGCGTCGACATCGGTGGCACCAAGGTGCTCGCCGCCGCCGTGACCTCGACCGGACGCGTCCTGCGCACCGCCCTGCGGACCACGCCGGGCCGTCGGGTCGAGTCGCGGCTGGTCGAGGACGCGCTGACCGAGGCCGTCGAGGAGGCCGCGGGACTGCGGCGGCCGGCGGCGATCGGCATCGCCGCCGCCGGGTTCGTCGACGCGCAGGGCGAGCGGGTGCGGTTCGCGCCCCACCTGCCCTGGCGCGACGAGGGCGTCCGGGCCCGGCTGGCCGAGCGCTGGAGCGCGCCGGTGGTCCTGGACAACGACGCCAACTGCGCTGCCCGGGCAGAGCTCGCGTACGGCGCCGCCAGCGGTGCCCAGGACGCCGTCGTCGTGACGATGGGGACCGGCATCGGCGGCGCCATCGTGCTCGACGGCGCGGTGCACCGCGGCTACAACGGCATGGCGGGGGAGTACGGCCACATGCAGGTCGTGCCCGACGGTCGTCCGTGTGAGTGCGGGGGCACCGGGTGCTGGGAGCAGTACGCCAGCGGCAATGCCCTCGCACGCTTCGCGCGCAAGCGCATCGGCCAGGAGCCGACCGTGCTGGACGCGGCGTGCGGCGGCGACCCGGCGCAGCTGACCGGCCCGATGGTCACCGACGCGGCCCGGGCCGGCGACGCCGTGGCGCTGGCTGCGTTCGAGTCGGTGGGCGGCTGGCTCGGGGTGGGGGTGGCGAACCTGGTGGCGGCCTTCGACCCCGAGGTCGTCGTCGTCGGCGGCGGCCTGTCGGCGGCCGGCGACCTGCTCCTGGAGCCGGCGCGAGCGGCCCTGCGCGAGTCACTCGTGGGCGCACCGCACCGCACGGTCCCGCCGGTCACGCGCGCGGCCCTCGGGCCGGAGGCCGGGGCGGTCGGCGCCGCCGACCTGGCCCGGGAGCGCTTCAGGACCGTCGGTACCCGGGCACGAGCTCGACGGCGAGCTGCTCGAGGAACAGGCCAACGTCGGTGACGATCCCGCGGGCCTGCGAGGACCCGCGGTCGGCGAGCTTGGTGACCGTCGCCGGGTTGATGTCGACGCACACGAGCGGGATCGAGGCGGGCAGGATGTTGCCGGTCGCGACCGAGTGCAGCGTGGTCGCCACCATGATGCAGAACCCGACGCCGGGCAGCTGGGCGCGCATCGCCCGCTGGCCCTCGATCACGTCGGTGTAGACGTCGGGGAGCGGCCCGTCGTCGCGCACCGAGCCGACCAGGACGTAGCTCTTCTGGTGCGTCACGAGGGCGTGCATGATCCCGCTGGTGAGCACGCCGCTGTCCACCGCGGCCCGGATCGACCCCTCGCGGCGGATGGTGTTGAGGGCGCGGATGTGGTGCTCGTGGCCGTGCTCGACGCCCCGGGCCATCGCCAGGTCCACGCCGAGGCTGGTGCCGTAGAGCGCCGACTCGATGTCGTGGGTGGCCAGCGCGTTGCCCGCGAACAGGACGTCGACGTACCCCGCGTGGACGAGGGCGACCAGCGCCGGCGCGGCCCCGGTGTGTACGACGCCGGGTCCGCCGACCCACAGCACCTTCTTGCCCTCGGCCTTGGCCTCCCGCATGCCGTCGGCGACCTGGCGCACCAGCACCGCGTGCGGCTTCTCCGAGGACACCTCGGACTCCATGAACCCGAAGGCGCCGCCGGTGGCGTCCGGTGTCGGCACCGACACCTTGACGCCCGATGCGCCGACGACGACCTGCATGCCCACCCGGAGGTCGGACATGGGCAGCGTGTACACGCGGGTCGCCGCGCCCCCGGCGTCGCGCTCGACGATCAGCCCGCAGTCCATCTCGGGGTTCTCGACGTCCAGCCAGCGGTCGTCGACGCGCACCCGGGTGTCCAGGTTCGTGGTGGAGTAGAACCCGTCGGGGAAGACGCCGTCGCGGTCGGCCTCCGCCGTGGTCGCCTCCCCGGGGTCGACCTGGTTGACGCCGCGGGTCTGCAGCCGCATCAGCAGCCGCTGCAGCTCCTCGTCGTCCTCCGCGGTCACGGTGATCACCGCGTGCGACGGGTCGTCGGTCTCGCGACCGACGTCGAAGCGGTCGATCGTGTAGTCCCCGCCGTACTCGCGGATGTCGTCGAGGACCAACGACAAGATGCCGTGGTCCATCAGGTGTCCGGCGATCTCGACGGTCTCGTGGGCGCTCACCCGCGAACCTTAGCCAACGGCCGTGGTCACACCTGCGCCCCGTCGTCCCAGGGGTCCCGTGGCTCCCGGGGCATCTTGACCACCAGGTAGAGGAAGCCGCCGACGAAGCCGGCCACGAGCAGGTAGCCCAGCCAGAAGGGGATGCTCAGGGAGAGCACGAGCGCGATGAGCAGCACCGTGGGGGAGCCGAACACGCCCACCCAGGCCAGCATCCGGTCGGGCTCGACGCGGGGCAGCGGTGGCGGTGGGGGAGGGACGTAGCCCTCCTCCTCGACCGCTCCCGGCGGCTCGCCCGCCTCCCCGACCCCGGCGGCCGGGTCCTGGCCGGGATCCGGTGAGAAGGCCCGGGGATCACCGAAGCGTCCGCCGAACGGGGCGTCGCTGACCGGCGGCGGGTCGTCCAGCTCGGGACGCTCGCCGTAGTTCTCCACGATCGCGCGCCAGGCCCGGTCCTCGGCCTCGTCGTCGTGGTCGTCCGGTTGCACGCAACGAGCGTATGCCCGCGTCGGTCAGGGCGTGGCGGTGACCCGGGCGACGAAGGCGGCCGAGTCGGCGTAGATCTTCTCGGCGTCGTTGTCGATCGTCGCGACGTGGTAGCTGTTCTCCAGGCGCACGACGGTCACGTCCTTCGACGAGACGCCGCCGAGGATGATCGGCTCGGACTTCTCGTCGACCACGTGGTCCTCGGTGGAGCGGAAGTAGAGCAGCGGCGCGGTGATCTTGGGCAGGTCCTCGATGATCCCGGGCCAGGCCTGCATCATCGAGTGGATCGCCTTCAACGGCGTCCGCGTGTACCCGTGCTCCTCGACGCCGGGCTTCTTGATGTCGTTGGCGATGCCGGGGAAGGACTTCACCAGGTGCTTGAGCACCGGGAGGAGCTTGACGTCGAGCCGCTTGGTCGCGACCGCCGGGTTGACCACCACGACACCGGCGACGTCCGCGGGCCGGTCGGCGGCCAGGCGCAGCACCAGCGCACCGCCCATCGACAGGCCGCCGACCACCACGGCGTCGTTGTCGGCGACCAGCCGGTCGAAGGCCGACGTGAGCTCGCCGTACCAGTCCGCCCAGGTCAGCGTGTTCAGCTCCTCCCAGGTGGTGCCGTGCCCGGGGAGCCGGGGCACCTCGACGGCGTACCCGAGCTCGGCGAGCGCCTGGCCCCAGGGCGTCATCGAGGCGGGCTGGCCGGTGAACCCGTGGCTGAGCAGGACCCCGACCCGGCGGCCTCCGGTCAGCTCGGGGCGTGCGGGCGCGGAGAACGGGGTCGCAAGGGGGTGAACGGTCATGGCCATGGATTCTGCACTGCCGGTCCACCGCCGGGCTGGGGTATGGGGGAGTTGCTCCCGGACGGTCTAGGCTTCGCAGCGTCAGGTCTCGGGTGTCGCGCGGAGGTGTCGGTGTTCTACTGGTTCCTGAAGTGGATCGCCCTGGGTCCGTGGCTGCGGCTGGTCTTCCGGCCGCGCGTCTACGGTGCGGAGAACGTGCCGCTGGAGGGTCCGGCCATCCTGGCCAGCAACCACCTCTCGTACGCCGACTGGCTCTTCATGCCGCTGACGCTGCCGCGCCGGGTGACCTTCGTGGCCAAGGCCGAGTACTTCACCGGCACCGGCCTCAAGGGCTGGCTGCAGCGCACGTTCTTCAAGGGCTCCGGCCAGGTGCCGATCGACCGCTCCGGCGGCAGCGCCTCGGAGGGCGCGATCATCTCGGCCAAGAAGCTGCTCGCCGAGGGCGAGCTCTTCGGGATCTACCCCGAGGGGACCCGGTCCCACGACGGCCGGCTCTACCGCGGCAAGGTCGGCGTCGCGAGGCTGGCGCTGGAGGCCAAGGTCCCGGTGATCCCGGTCGCGGTCGTCGGCACCGACGTCGTGGCGCCGCCCGGCAAGACCTTCGGCCGGTTCACCCGTCCCGTGGTCCGGTTCGGCACGCCGCTCGACTTCAGCCGCTACGAGGGGCTGGAGGGCGACCGCTACATCCTGCGGTCGATCACCGACGAGATCATGTACGAGATCATGCGGCTGTCCGGCCAGGAGTACGTCGACCTCTACGCCTCGCGTGCCAAGGAGCTCTCCAAGGCGGCGGAGAAGGCCGCGAAGGACGCGGACGACGGCCAGGGCGAGTCCAAGCTCGCGTCGTGACGATCCACTCGTCCCACCCGTTCGCCGACCCCGAGCCCGACCCGGTACGCCGGTTCCGCGGCCGGCTGGGCGGCGCCGTCGCGCTGGTGACGGCCGGGGACGACGCCGGCCGGGCGGGGCTGACGGTCTCCTCGCTGCTGGTCGCCAACGGTGACCCTGCCGTGGTGCTGCTGCTCGTCGACCCCGACAGCGACCTGCACGACGCCCTGGCCGGCTCCGGACGAGGCGTCGTGCAGCTGCTCGGGTGGCGGCACCGCGGCCTGGCCGAGGCGTTCGCCGGGACGGCGCCGGCGCCGGGAGGACCGTTCCGCACCGGGGAGTTCCAGCCGACCGCGTGGGGTCCGCGGCTGGTCGACGCGGGCACCTGGGCCGGCGTGCGACTGGTGAGCCGCAGCGACGCCGGATGGTCGGCGCTGCTGGCGTGCGAGGTGGAGGAGCTGTCGGTCGGCGAGGACGACGAGCCCCTCGGCAGCCGACGTGGCCGGTGGGTGCGCCTGTGAGTGAGCTGCTCGAGATCGCGGACGAGCTCTACGGACTGCCGCTGGCCGACTTCACCCCGGCCCGCGACGCTCGGGCCAAGGAGCTCAAGGGCACCGACCTCGCGCCGCGGGTCAAGGCGCTGCGCAAGGCCTCGACGGCCGCCTGGGTCGTCAACCTCCTGGTCCGCCGCGACCCGGCCCAGGTCGAGCAGGTGCTCGCCGTCGGGGCGGCGCTGCGCGAGGCGCAGGCGGCGATGTCGGGGGAGGAGCTGCGCACGCTGACCCGTCAGCGTCGTCAGCTGACGGCGGCGGTGACCACGCAGGCACGGCGTACCGCCCGCGAGGAGGGCACCCGCGTCACCGACGCGGTCGCCGAGCAGGTGGAGGCGACCCTGACCGCGGCCATGGTCGACGAGCAGTGCGCGCTCGCGGTGCGCAGCGGCCTCCTGGTCGCGGCGCTGGCCACGACCGGGCTCGACGCCGCGGACGTCGCCGGCGCGGTCGCGCTGCCCGAGGCGCTGGGTTTCACCGCGACCGCGCGGGAGCCGGAGGAGCCGGCGCGGCCGGAGCTGCACGTCGTCCCGGACCCCGAGGCGGACCAGAAGGCGGTCGCGGCCGCCGAGGAGGCGCTCGCCGCGGCCGAGTCGGAGCTCGCCGAGGCCGCCGACGCCCACCAGGAGGCCGCCACGGCGTACGACGAGCTGGCGGCCCGCGGGCTGCAGGTGCAGGCCGAGATCGACGAGCTGCGCGGCCGGATCGCCGAGCTGGAGACCACCGCGGAGGAGGTCGACGACGACCTCACCGAGGCCGAGGACACCCGGTCGGAGACCGAGGACGCGGTCCGGGAGGCGACCCGGGTGCGCGACGCTGCAGCGCAGGCGCTGCAGCGGCTGCGCGGCTAGGGGACCTCGCTCGCCGCCTCCCGTCGGCGACGGCGGACGTGCCAGGTCACCAGCGCCGCGACGACCAGCAGCCCGAGGAGCGCGGCGGCGCCCTCGCCGATGGTGGTGGCGACCCGTTGGTAGGACGCCCCGGCGAAGTAGCCGACCAGGCAGAACGTGACGCCCCACGCCAGCCCGCCGAGCGCGTTCCAGACCACGAAGGTGCGGTAGGGCATCCGGCTCAGGCCGGCGATGCCGGGCATGACGGCTCGGAAGAACGCGGTCCAGCGACCCAGGAAGACCGCCGGCCCGCCGCGGCGCCGCAGCATCTCCTGGGCGTCCTCGATCCGGGCGCGGTGGCGGTGAAGCACCCCGAGCTGCAGGATGCGCGGCCCGGCCCGCTTGCCGACCTCGTAGCCGACGCTGTCACCCACGACCGCGCTGACCACCACCACGACGACGAGGGTGACGATGTCGAGGTGACCCTGGCTGGCGAGGAGGCCGCCGAGGAGCACCGCGGTCTCCCCGGGCAGCACGAAGCCCACGAAGAGAGCGGCCTCGCCGAAGACCAGCAGCGCGATGATCGCGCAGGCCAGCGCAGGGGGGACCGAGCCGATCGCGTCCAGCACGCCCTGCACCACCTCGCCGACGGTATCGCCGCGGACCTGCCATCCACCTGACCGTCCCGGCTGCCCGACGGCGCCGACGTCACTAGGGTGAGCGGCGACCGTGGTGGACCGGGAGGGGCGGGCGATGGTGGACGAGCAGGTGCGCGTGTGGGCCGACCGCGGGTCGCACGTGCGGTGGCGGTCGACCACCGCGGAGAACGACGGCCGCGAGCTCGACGTCTACGTCCAGACCCGAGGCGACCGGGGCAACCCGGCCCTGGTGCTGGTGCACGGCTACCCGACCAGCTCCTACGACTTCCACCGGGTCGTGGCCCTGCTCGAGGAGGACCACTTCGTCTGCCTGGTGGACCTGCCGGGCTACGGGCTGTCGGACAAGCCGCACACCGACCACCGCTACACGATCGCCGACGACGCGCGCCTCGTCGACCACCTGGTCCGCACGACCTTCGGCCTCGACGCGTTCACGCTGGTGACCCACGACCGCGGCGACAGCGTGGGGCTGGCGCTGCTGGACCTGGTCCGCACCGAGGGGGCGCCGTACGACGTCAGCGGGCTCGTGATGCTCAACGGCAACGTCTGGCTCCCGCTCGCCCAGCTCACCGGGATCCAGAAGGCGCTGCTGCACCCGGTGACGGGACCGCCGATCTCGCGGATGCTCCCGACCAGGGTCTTCGCTCGCGGCCTGGCGCGCCGGACCTGCACGCCCGCGCTGGACGCCGCCGAGACCGCGGCGCTGGAGGGGATGCTCGCCCACCAGCAGGGCATGCGCGTCCAGCACCGGTTGATCCAGTACCTGAACGAGCGCCGGGTCCACGAGGCGGCCTGGCTGGCGAGCCTGACCGCCGGCCCGGTGCCGGTGACGCTCGCCTGGGGCGAGCTCGACACCATCGCGCCGCCGGCGGTCGCCGACTTCGTCTGGTCCGAGCACCTGGCGAGCCGCGAGGCGGCGTCGTCGTACTGGCGGATCCCGGCGGCCAACCACTACCCGCAGCTGGACCAGCCGGACGTCGTCAGCGCGCTGCTGCGCATCCCGCCCGGCACCGACCCGGGCAAGCCCGTCGCGGGCGCGCGACTGGTGGCCGAGAACCGACCCGGCGAACCCTCCTGAGCGCCGGGCGCTCGTCGGCGGTCACCTCGCGGTGAAGACCTTGCTCGGCTTGCTGGCGCCGCCGTAGCCGAGGTCGTTCGTGGCCCGGACCACGCAGCGGTACCTCGCGCCCCTGGTCAGCCCGGTGACCGTGACCGGGCTCCGCGAGCCGGTGTGCTGACGGGTCGAGCCCTTGCCCTGGGGCGTGCACCGGGCCAGGTACCCGGTGACCGGACTGCCGCCGTTGGCGCCGGGCCTGACCGCCAGGACGACCTTGCCGCCCCGGGCCACGGTGAGCGTCCGGATGGACGGGGGGCTCGGTGCCGTCGCGCCGAGGTGAGGGGTCGTCGGGGCCGTCGGCGGCCCTGGGACGACGTACGGGTCCAGCGGGGCGCCGGCGTCGAGCAGCCAGGCCCCGCTGGCGTGGGCGCGGTCGAGCGGGTCGACCGTCAGGGAGCCGTGTCCGGTCACGAGCCGCTGCTCGGAGAGGTCGGGGTTGCCGCCGGCCGAGGACGCGACGTCCAGCGCCACCACGTGACCGATCGGGACGCTGGCGGAGTCGGCAGGGATCTCGGTCGCCCCTGCCGCGACCGCGCCGGTCGTGGCGGTCAATGGCGTCAACGAGGTCACGCAGCCACTGAACTTGTGGGCGATCACCTGGCGGCCGTCGAAGTCGAGTGCGGCCCGGACCTCGACGACGTAGGCGTCCGCGTCGAGGGGCAGGTAGTTCAGGCCCAGCCCCACGGTGCCGTCAGCCTGCACCGGCACGTAGTTGCTGGAGAAGATGCCGCCCGCGGACTGCGCCTCGGTCATGTCCGACGGCGGGCAGCCGTCGGTGAAGGACCACAGGATCGCCTTCCCACCGGTAGGCCACCCCTGCAGCGCGACGGCCGCGGCGCCGGTCGTCGTGGCGCCGATCCGGCCGACCCCCTGCAGGACCGGTGCCGGAGGGAAGATGCCGGCGCTGACCGAGTCGGCCGAGGAGCGGCCGTCGGAGGTCGTGACCTTCGCCGTCACGGTGTAGTCGGCCGGCGTCGCGTACGTGTGGGTGACGACCTTGCCCGCGGCGCCGTGCTGCGTGCTGCCGTCACCGAAGTCCCAGGTGAGCGTCACGGCCTTGCCGTAGGGGTCGCGCACCGCGGCCACCGCCTTGACGGTGAGGCCCTTGCCCTTGGCCGCCGCCTCGACGGAGGGCGGGGCGACGTCGGTCGCCCTCGGGATGTAGACCGCGGACTCGCTGTAGGTCTCGTAGCAGCCCGCCACCCCGTTGGGGCTGCTGGCCGGACAGGCCTGCGCCCCGGCCATCAGGCCGTTCGCGTCCGTCGCGCGGTACCACCCGGGCCGCAGGTTGGTGCTCGTGGTGACGTACGTGCAGGCCAGCTTGTCCCCCTGGCAGTGGCTGGCGTCGCCCGGGTCGGGTTGCATGTAGACGTCGGTCGCGGTGGGGTCGGACCACCCCTCGATCGGCATCAGCAGCAGCTGCGGGTTCTTGAACCCGAGGATGTGGGAGGCGTCCCCGTTCTTGGCGGTGCCCGCGTCGATGATCGAGAACGTCACGCGCCCGGTGTACTCGCCGCCCCGGGCGCCGCGGTCGACGACCATCGTGGGCATGTCGATTCGCACGGGCTGGGTGAACACGCCCTGCCAGGAGTAGCTCGGCTGGTTGATGCACGCCGGCCCGGGCTGCGCCGAGCACAACGGCGGCGGCTGGAGCTGGGAGAACCCGCTGCCGGCACGCGCCGCCGGTGGCGCGGCGTGCCCCGATGGCGCCGCGGTCACCCCGGCCGGCAGGGCGACGGCCAGGCCCAGGGCGAGCAACGCCCGATGGAGAGTGCTCATGTCCTGGCCCCCGTCCCGGCGCCCGCGGTCTGCTGCACAGGCGATCCTGCATCTTCCGCAATCAGGGGCGGTGACGCAAGGGAGGCCGTGCCGGCACCGCGTGGCCGGAGCCCGAGGGTGTCGCTCGGGTCAGCTACACCGCCCAGCCCTTCGAGCGCTGGACCGCGTCGCGCCAGCGGGCGTGGGCGGCGTCGGCGGCCGCCCGGTCCCCGACGGGCTCGAAGCGGCGGTCGAGCGCCCAGGTGTGGCGCAGGTCGTCGGTCGAGGACCAGACCCCGGCGCCGAGGCCGGCGAGGAACGCCGCACCCAGGCCGGTCGTCTCCACGACGGTGGGCCGCTCCACCGGGACACCGAGCTGGTCGGCCTGGATCTGGCAGAGCAGGTCGTTGGCGGCGGCGCCGCCGTCGACCCGCAGCGACGACACCGCCGGCATCACGTCGAGCACGTCGCGCACCTCGAAGGCGATCGCCTCCAAGGTGGCGCGCACGATGTGCGCGCGGGTCGTGCCACGCGTCAGGCCGATGATCATGCCGCGCGCGTGCGGGTCCCAGTCGGGCGCACCGAGGCCGGTGAGGGCGGGGACGAACACCACGCCCTCGGTGTCGTCCACGGTGCTCGCCACCGCCTGCGTCTCCGCGGCGGAGCCGACGATCTGGATCCCGTCGCGCAGCCACTGCACGGCCGCGCCGGTGACGAAGATCGAGCCCTCGCTGGCATAGGTGATCTCACCCGAGGGCGCCCGCCAGGCCGCAGTCGCCAGCAGCGCGTCGGAGCGCTCCACCGTGGCGCCCGTGTTGGTCAGCACGAAGGAGCCGGTGCCGTAGGTGCACTTGGAGTCGCCCACGTCGAAGCAGGTCTGGCCGAACAGCGCCGACTGCTGGTCGCCGGCGACCCCGGCGATCGGCAGCGACAGGCCGAGGTACGACGCCGGGTCGGTGACCGCGAGCTCGCCCCAGTTCGAGACGAGCTCGGGCAGGGCGTCGCGCGGGACGCCGAACAGGTCGCACAGCTCGTCGGACCAGTCGCCGGCCTCGAGGTCGAACAGCAGCGTCCGACACGCGTTGGAGACGTCGGTGGCGTGGTAGGTGCCCCGGCTCATCCGCGCGATCAGGTAGGAGTCGACCGTGCCGATCGCGTAGCGGCCCGACTCCACCAGGGCCCAGGTGTGCGGCTCGTTCTCGCGCAGCCACATCAGCTTGGTGCCGGAGAAGTAGGGGTCCAGGCGCAGCCCGGTGAGGTCGCGGACCCGCGGCTCGTGACCCTCGTCGCGCAACCGGGTGCAGAGGTCCGCGGTGCGCCGGTCCTGCCACACGATCGCCCGGCGCGGCGCCGCGAGGGTCTCGCGGTCCCAGAGCATGACGGTCTCGCGCTGGTTGGTGATGCCGACCGCCTCGAGCTGCGCGGCGTCGTACACCTTGAGGACCTGGCGGGTCGCCTCGAGCGCCGCCTGCCAGATCTCCTCCGGCGCGTGCTCGACCCAACCCGGCCGGGGGAAGTGCTGCGCGAACTCCTGGTAGCCCTTGACCGCGATGGAGCCGTCCCGCTCGACGACCAGCGCGGTCACGCCGGTGGTGCCGGCGTCGATCGCCAGGACGCTCATGCCTGTCCACCCCGGGTGCCCCGGATGATGTCGAGGACCTGCTGGTCGACCCAGGTCCCGTCGGGGGCGACCCGCATCTCGTAGTTCTCCGTGCCGACCCAGGCCTGGAAGTCCCGCGCCCCGGCGGCCTGCGCCAGTCCCTCGAGCTCGGCCGCGAGCTCCGGGGTGACCGGCACCTTCTCCTCCTCGGTGGAGGCGGTGAGGTAGAGGTCGTTGAGGTCCAGCAGCCGGGTCAGCTCGGGGATCGGTGCGGCCGCGTCGTCGACCCGCAGGTCGACTGCGATGTCGTCGAGGCCGCCGTAGCCCGCACCTTCTCGGACGACGAGCAGTGCGGCCGACTGCCGGCCCCGGGAGTCGCCCCCGGCCTCGTCGCCGGCGCCCAGTGCCGCGAGCAGGCGCCGGGCCAGGGGCTCGTCCGCCGCCGAGGCGAGCCAGGCCGCTTCCATCGCCTCGACGACCTCCTCGCCGGTCAGGATGTTGCCCTGGATGGCGTAGCCGTCGCCGATGACACTGCCGGCCCAGTCCAGGCAGGCGGTGCCGGTGTGGCTGGCCGCGCCGCCGTCGACGTCGACGATGCCGACCTGGCGGTGGTCGCGGCCCTCGTCGTCCTCGAGCAGCCGCTGCAGCGCCACTGACGCGGTCGCGCCGTCGTCGAGGTGAGCCAGCGCCTGGCCCTTGTAGGCGACGTTGGCGTCGGCCTGGGTGGCGATCGCGCCGACCCCGGCGACGGCCGCCGGGACGGCCGACCCGACGGCGAGGAACTTGGAGGCGACGGCGACGCCCCAGGACTCGCCGTCCGCGGACCGGGCCACGATGGAGAAGGTCATGGGCCGACCCTAGCCACCGCGGGCCCCGTCCGTACCGGGCTCGACCGGGCCGGCCCGATCCGTCGCCAACGAGGGAGCGGTCGCGGTACTTTAGTCCTGAAAAGACCTAAACCGTTCCGAGAAGAGCCGATCGTGACCGTTCGCCGTATCGCCCTCCTGACCGCCGGTGGCCTCGCGCCCTGCCTGTCCTCAGCCGTCGGTGCGCTCATCGAGCGCTACACCGAGCTCGAGCCGGAGGCCGAGATCATCGGCTACCTCGACGGCTACGCCGGGCTCCTCGGCGGCCGGTTCGTCACCGTCACGCCCGGTGACCGCGAGCGCGCCCACCTGCTGCACCGCTTCGGCGGCAGCCCGATCGGCAACAGCCGGGTGAAGCTCACCAACGTCAAGGACTGCGTCAAGCGCGGGCTCGTGGCCCCGGGCCAGGACCCGCTGCACGTGGCGGCCGAGCAGCTGACGCGCGACGGCGTGGACGTGCTGCACACCATCGGCGGGGACGACACGAACACGACGGCGGCCGACCTGGCGGCGTACCTGCTCGAGCACGACTACCAGCTGACCGTCGTCGGCCTGCCCAAGACGATCGACAACGACGTGGTGCCGATCCGCCAGTCGCTCGGCGCGTGGACGGCCGCTGAGCAGGGTGCGGCGTTCGCCCGCAACATCGTCGCCGAGCACTCGTCCAACCCGCGGATGCTGATCGTCCACGAGGTCATGGGCCGCAACTGCGGCTGGCTGACCGCGGCGACCGTGGCGAAGTACCGCGCGTGGCTCGAGACCCAGGAGTTCTCCGGCTTCGCGGGCAACGACCGCCGCACCTGGGACATCCACGGCGTCTACGTCCCCGAGCTGGACCTCGACATCGAGGCCGAGGCCGGCCGGCTCCGCCAGGTCATGGACGAGACCGGGTGCGTCAACGTGTTCCTCTCCGAGGGCGCCGGCGTCTCGACGATCGTCGACGAGATGCTGTCGCGGGGAGAGGAGCCGAAGCGGGACGCCTTCGGCCACGTCAAGCTGGACTCGATCAACCCCGGCTCGTGGTTCGCCAAGCAGTTCTCCGGGATGATCGGGGCGGAGAAGACGATGGTGCAGAAGAGCGGCTACTTCTCGCGCTCCGCACCCGCGGGCGAGGACGACCTCGCCCTCATCAAGGCGTGCGCGGACCTGGCTGCCGAGGCGGCGCTGCGCGGTGAGAGCGGCGTCGTCGGGCACGACGAGGAGGCCGGTGACGTGCTGCGCGTCGTGGAGTTCCCCCGCATCAAGGGCGGCAAGGCGTTCGACACCAACCAGCCCTGGTTCCGCGAGATGCTCGAGGACATCGGCCAGCCGTTCCAGACCTCCTCGGCGACCGGCTGACGCACTAGAGTCGGCCGGGCTGGGAACGACCCACCGAGTCCAGGAGCCGTCATGCGCGTCGGAGTACTCACCGGAGGCGGGGACTGCCCCGGCCTGAACGCCGTCATCCGCGCCGTCGTGCGCAAGGGGGTCAAGGAGCACGGCTTCGAGTTCGTCGGCTACCGCGACGGGTGGCGGGGTCCGCTCGAGGGCGTGACGATGGAGCTCGGCATCGAGCAGTGCCGCGGGATCCTCCCGCGCGGTGGCACGATCCTCGGCTCGTCGCGGACGAACCCCTTCAAGCTCGACCACGGCGTCGAGCAGATCAAGGACAACCTGGCGAGCCACGGCGTCGACGCCCTGGTCGCGATCGGCGGCGAGGACACGCTCGGCGTGGCCACCAAGCTGGCCGACCTGGGCGTGGACGTCGTCGGCGTGCCGAAGACCATCGACAACGACCTGTCCGGCACCGACTTCACCTTCGGCTTCGACACCGCGGTCAACATCGCGACCGAGGCGATCGACCGGCTCCACACGACCGCGGAGTCCCACCACCGGGTGCTCGTGGTCGAGGTGATGGGGCGCCACGCCGGCTGGATCGCGCTGCACGCCGGCATCGCCGGCGGCGCCAACATCGTGCTCATCCCCGAGATGCCCTTCGACATCGACGAGGTCTGCGCGCTGGTGGAGAGCCGCTTCGAGTCGCACTACGCGCCGATCCTGGTGGTCTCCGAGGGCGCGGTCCCGCGCGAGGGCGGCAGCATGACGCTGGTCTCCGGCGAGGTCGACGAGTTCGGCCACGTCCGCCTCGGCGGCATCGGCGACCGGCTCGCGCAGGAGATCGAGAAGCGCACGGGCAAGGAGGCCCGCGCCGTCGTGCTCGGGCACATCCAGCGGGGCGGCACGCCCACGGCGTTCGACCGCTGGCTCGCCACCCGCTTCGGCCTCCAGGCGATCGACGCGGTGGCGGACGGCGACTTCGGCACGATGATGGCGCTGCGCGGCACCAAGATCGTCCGGGTCCCCCTCATCGAGGGCACCGGTGAGCTCAAGGTCGTCGGCCCCGAGGAGTACGCCGAGGCGCAGGTCTTCTTCGGCTGACGGTCGAGTTGAGGGTTGTGACCCGTTGAGTTGAGGGTCTCGACCACGTGAGTCCGGCGTCGCGCCGTCCGGCGGACTCCTGATCCGGGCTGCCCCTGGTCATGCCCTCGGCCTGATGCGTCACGGCACTCGACTCGGCTGGTCACAACCCTCGAGTCGGCTGGTCACAAGGCTCAACTCGACGTGGGGGTTGGGCGAGGGCCAGGTGGGGGAGCCTGGTGACATGACCACCCAGAGCGCGGAGACCGTCGACGTCAACGGACCCACTCCGGACCTCAAGCGGGTCCTGGGCCCCCGGCTGCTGCTGCTGTTCATCGTGGGCGACATCCTCGGGGCCGGCATCTACGCCGTCACCGGCGAGATGGCGCTCGAGGTGGGCGGGATCGTGTGGGTGCCGTTCCTGGTGGCGTTCGCGGTGGCCACGCTGACGGCGTACTCCTATCTCGAGCTCGTCACGAAGTTCCCGCAGGCGGCCGGTGCGGCGCTCTACACGCACAAGGCGTTCGGCATCCACTTCGTGACGTTCCTGGTGGCGTTCGCCGTGATCTGCTCGGGCATCACCAGCGCCTCCACGTCGTCCAACCTGCTGGCCACCAACCTGCTCGCCGGCCTCGACGGCCTCGGGTGGCACGTGTCGCAGGGCGACACGGCGATCACGGTGGTCGCGATGGCCTTCATGGTCCTGCTGGCCGCGATCAACCTGCGCGGAGTCGGCGAGAGCGTGAAGTTCAACGTGGTCCTGACGCTGATCGAGATGGCGGCGCTGGTCATCGTGATCGCGATCGGCTTCTGGGTGATGGCCAAGGGCGACGCCGACATGGGCCGCATCGTCGTCTTCGACTCCCAGTCCGACCGCGGCATGTTCGCCGCCGTGACGGTCGCGACCGCGATCGCCTTCTTCGCGATGGTGGGCTTCGAGGACTCGGTCAACATGGTCGAGGAGACGAAGGACCCCGAGCGGACCTTCCCCCGGGTCATGCTCAGCGGCCTCGGCATCGCGGTCGTCTTCTACGTGCTGGTCGCGATCTCGGTGATCGCCGTGATCCCCGAGGGCCAGATCGAGTCCGTGGTCGCCGACGAGGGCAAGGTGCTGCTCGCCGTGGTCGAGCAGGGCGCCCCCGGCCTGCCGATCGACAAGATCTTCCCGTTCCTGACCGTCGTCGCGGTCGCGAACACCGCGCTGCTCAACATGCTGATGGCCAGCCGGCTCCTCTACGGCCTGGCCCACCAGGACGTGCTGCCCCGCACGCTCGGCAAGGTGCTGCCGGGCCGGCGGACGCCGTACGCCGGCATCGCGTTCTCCACCGCGCTGGCGCTCGGCCTCATCGTGGTGGTCACGTTCCTCGCCGACACCTCGGTGATCACCGCGCTCTCGGGCACCACGGCACTGCTGCTGCTCTGCGTCTTCTCCGTGGTCAACATCGCCTGCGTGGTGCTGCGCCGCAAGGTCCCGGCGAAGGCCGGTGCCTTCACGGCGCCGGTGTGGGTGCCCCCTGTCGGTGCCGCCGCCTGCCTCTTCCTCGCCGGACCGTGGGCCCGCGACCGCGAGGACTGGATCCAGTACCAGGTGGCCGGCGGCCTGCTGCTGCTCGGCATCGTGCTCTGGGCGTGCACGTGGCTGACCAACCGCGCGGTCCGGGCGAAGAAGACCGGGTTCCGCGACATCGAGCACCTCGACGACTGAGCTCGGGCGCATCTCAGCGGAGCCCGCCGAATCGGGGGAGGGGCGGCCGCCGCCGTACCCTGGACGGGTGAGTGTCGTCCCGTCCCTGTCCGAGCTGCACGCGCTGGGTGCTGCCCAGCAGCCGACCTACCCCGACCCGGCCGCGGTCGACGCCGCGGTCGCGCGGCTGCGCACGGCGCCGCCGCTGGTGTTCGCCGGCGAGTGCGACGAGCTCAAGGACAAGATCGCCGCGGTCGCCCGCGGCGAGGCGTTCCTGCTCCAGGGCGGCGACTGCGCGGAGACGTTCGCCGGCGTGACCGCGGACAACGTGCGCAACAAGCTGCGGGTGCTGCTGCAGATGGCGGTCGTCCTGACCTACGCGGCCTCGGTGCCGGTGGTGAAGGTGGGCCGGATCGCCGGGCAGTACGCCAAGCCGCGCTCCTCGGACACCGAGACCCGCGAGCTGCCCGACGGGTCGACCAAGACGCTGCCGGCCTACCGCGGCGACGCGGTCAACGGCTACGAGTTCACCGAGGCCTCCCGGGTGCCCGACCCGCAGCGCCTGGTCGACGTCTACAACGCCAGCGCGTCCACGCTGAACCTGGTGCGCGCGTTCGTGACCGGCGGCTACGCGGACCTGCGCCAGGTGCACACCTGGAACACCGACTTCGTCAAGGAGTCCTCGGTCGGCCAGAAGTACGAGGCGATGGCCAACGAGATCGAGCGCGCGCTGACCTTCATGCAGGCGATCGGCGCCGACCCCGACGAGTTCCACCGGGTCGACGTGCACTCCAGCCACGAGGCGCTCGTGCTGGAGTACGAGCACGCGATGACCCGCATCGACTCGCGCACCGACCTGCCGTACGACGTGTCCGGCCACTTCGTGTGGATCGGCGAGCGCACCCGGCAGCTCGACGGCGCCCATGTCGAGCTGCTCAGCCGGATCTGCAACCCGATCGGCGTCAAGCTCGGCCCGTCGACGACGCCGGACGACGCGCTCGCGCTCGCCGCACGGCTCAACCCCGACAACGAGCCGGGGCGCCTGACCTTCATCACCCGCTTCGGCGCGGGCAGGATCCGCGACGGCCTCCCGCACCTGGTCGAGAAGGTCACCGCCGCCGGGCTCGAGGTGGCGTGGGTGTGCGACCCGATGCACGGCAACACGTTCGAGGCGTCGTCTGGCTACAAGACCCGCCGCTTCGACGACGTGATCGAGGAGGTGCAGGGCTTCTTCGACGTGCACCGCTCGCTGGGCACCTGGCCGGGCGGCCTCCATGTCGAGCTCACCGGTGACGACGTCACCGAGTGCGTCGGCGGCGGCGAGGACCTCACCGACCTCGACCTCGCGCACCGCTACGAGTCGGTCTGCGACCCGCGGCTGAACCGCGTGCAGTCCCTCGAGCTGGCGTTCCTCGTCGCGGAGATGCTGCGGCAGGCGTGAGGCGGCGGCGGCTGCTGGTTTACCCGGTCGACCGGGTAAACCATCGCTTGTCGGCCGAAGTTACACCCGACAAGCGATGGGACAAGCCGACAAGTCCCCGTCCGGTCCGGGTCGTGGCGGGGCGCGCTCTCATGAAATGGGTCTAGGTTGCCGGCCATGATCACTCGTCTCCTGGCCGGGTTGCTGGTGGCCGCCGGCCTGGTCGCCGTCGGCGACGGACCGGCGACCTCGACGGGTCCGACGGTCACCGCGGCCCACATGGCCTTCACCCCCTCGACCATGGCGATCGGTGTCGGTCTCACGGTGACGTGGAGGTTCCCCGACGAGGTCGCCCACACGACCACCTCCACCCAGGGCTTCTGGGACAGCGGGTCCCGGTCGGACGGCGACGTCTACACGCACACCTTCACCTCGGCCGGGACGTATCCCTACGTCTGCACCTTCCACCCGATGATGGTCGGGTCCGTGCGGGTCACGGTACGGCGGATCGGGTCGCCGTCGGCCGGTTGGACCCTGCAGTGGGCGACCGTGGCGGGCGGGTCGACGTTCGACGTCCAGGTGCGCCGTGGCAGCGCCGCCTGGCGGGCGTTCCGGACCGGGACGACCAGGACCTCGGCGGCCTTCGCCAAGCCCGGGACCTGGTCGGTGCGGGCCCGCACCCACGCCGGCGGCGCGACGTCGGGCTGGTCGCCGGCCACCACGGTCACGACCGGCTGACGCGCACGGGGTCCAGACCGGCCTCGCGCAGCTGCAGCTCGGCGAGCGCCTGTACCACGGCCGGCACCCCGCGGCGCCAGCCGTCGGCCGCGCCCGGCACCGCGGCCGCCACGTCGTGCACGGGCAGCGTCGTCAGGGCTCGGAGGGCGAGCAGGTCGGTGCCGCCGGGTGCCCGGGCGAGCAGCTCGATGCGGCCGGCCTCGCGGGCGGACCGGTAGCGGCGGCGACCGTACGGCACGCCCACCGGGCCGAAGAAGCCGATCACGAGGAGCACCGACAGCCACGTCCCGATCTGCTCGGTGCGGTCGGCGGCGTCGAGGGACGCGCTCCCGAGGCGGTCGGACGCGCCGGCCGCGGCCTGGAACGGGTCGTCGATCCCGGAGCCGACCAGCGGTACCTGCCCGAGCAGGTCGCCGGCCTGGGTCAGGCCGGAGGAGATGCCCGAGGTGGCGGTCTCGGTCCGTCGCACCTGGTCGGCGAGGTCGACGAACCGGCCGTGCACCCCGTGGGCGAGCCACAGGCAGACCACCAGCCAGCCGACCACCAGGAGGTCAGTGAGCACCTGGCGGGACCGACGGTCGGGAGTGGCGGCGTACCAGTGCGCGAAGATCCTCGGTGTCATCGCAGGAGCGTAGGGCCCTGCTGGCAGGATGATCCGGTGATCGACCTGCGCAGCGACACCGTCACCCGGCCCACGGAGCCGATGCGCGCCGCGATGGCGCGCGCGGAGGTCGGCGACGACGTCTTCGGCGAGGACCCCACGGTGGCGGCCCTCGAGGAGCGGGTGGCGGACCTGCTCGGCCACGAGGCCGCGCTGTTCACCCCGACCGGGTCGATGGCCAACGTCCTCGCCGTCCGCTCCCTGGTCGGTCCCGGGCAGGAGGTGCTGTGCGAGGCGAGCGCCCACGTCGCCCGGGCCGAGCTCGGCGCGCACGGGGTCTACACGGGCCTCACGATGCGGACCTGGATCCACCCGCGCGGCCAGGTGGACCTGCCCACGATCCGCGAGATCTTCGCCCCGGACATGGGTCCGTTCTTCGTGCCGACCGCGGCGATCTCGGTCGAGAACACCCACAACTTCGCCGGTGGGACGGTGCTGCCGCTGACGGACCTGCGGGACCTGCGCGAGTTCGCGACCGCGGCGGGCGTCGGGGTGCACCTCGACGGCGCCCGGATCTGGAACGCCCACGTCGCCACCGGCACGCCGCTGGCGGAGTACGGCGCGATCGCCGACGTGATGGTCGTGTGCCTGTCCAAGGGCCTCGGAGCTCCGGTCGGCTCGCTGGTGGTGGGCAGCCGCGACACGATCACCGAGGCCCGGGTGTGGCGCAAGCGGATGGGCGGCGGCATGCGGCAGGTCGGCGTGCTCGCGGCGGCCGGCCTGCACGCGCTCGAGTACCACGTGGAGCGGCTCGCCGACGACCACGCCCACGCCCGGCTGCTGGCCGAGGCCTGCGGGGTCGACCCGGCCGGCGTCGACACCAACATCGTGGTCGTGCGGCGGCCCGACGCGCTCGCCCTCGTGGCGGCGGCCCGCGACGAGGGCGTGCTCGTGTCGGCGGTCGGTCCCGCGGCCGTGCGCCTGGTCACCCACCTCGACGTCAGCCGCGAGGACGCCGAGCGGGCCGCAGCGGTGCTGGGACGCCTGGTCGCCTGAGGTCCGCTGTCAGCGGGCGACCAGCGAGAGGTCGCTGATCGCGGTGTAGTCGCGCGACGCCGGACCCTTGCCGGGCGGTGAGACCTCCACCAGTCGCAGCACCACGGTCCGGGTGGTGACGTCGACGTCGACCGACTGCACGCCGGTCGTGTCGTCGAGCTGCTGGGGGACCGTGGTCCCGTCGTCGAAGACCCACTCGACCGCCAGGATGCGCCGGTTGCCGTGGTACCAGTCGAGCTCACGCCCGCCCTCGGTGGCGGTCTTCGCGTAGCCGTTGATCAGGCCCACGCTGCGCAGGTGAGCGGCGCGGGGGAGCGTCACCGTGACCTCGTCGCCGGTGCCGTCGCCCGGCATCCGCCAGCAGGTCTCCGGGACGCCGTCGAGCATGTTGGCGCCGACGTACGTCGTGCGGCGGCCGCTGGTGTCCTGGTTGGGCGGGGCCGTCGCCGGCACCTCGACAGTGGACCGCCTGGCCAGGTCGCCGGTCGCCGGTGCGCCGCTCGTGGCAGGGCTCGCGTCCCGTGGGGTGCCGGCCGGGTCGTCGTCCCCACCGTCGCCGAGGAGGACCACGGCGACGACCACCAGCACGAGCACCAGCACGGCCGCGAGCAGCAGCCACGGCCACCAGAGCCGACGGCGCTGCGGTGCTTGCGTGACACCGGGCGGGGCGCTCGGAGGTGGTCCCGGCGGTGCCGGCGGGAGGCCGACCTCGTCGGCGAAGAGCGGGTAGCGCGGCGGTGGTGGCGGCACCTGGCCGGCCTGGGCGGGCGGCGGCGGTGGTGCGTGGGGCGCGGCGGCAGCCGGCACTGCGGGGCGCTCGGCCGTGCCGGTCCCGTCCACGGGCGCACCGACCGGGTGGCCGCAGTTCGTGCAGTAGCGGCCGACGTCGAGAGGGTGGCCGCAGCTCGTGCAGTAGCCCATCGATCTCCTCCGCTGCCCGGCGCCGTGCCGTGCCAGGCTAGTCGGTGTCCGGAGGCCTCCTCCGGTCCGGCCCGGTCGTTCGCCCGGACCGGGGGAGGTGACCGGTGGTCGGACCGGCGAGGCTGCGGGCTGGTGGACCGGCAGGTCGGCCGACGGAGCGAAGGGATGGACGCCGTGGCGGAGCGGGCGACAGCGGGAGAGCGGGCGTGGGCGTCCGGCATCGGGATCTTCGCGGGCGCGATGCTCGCCTCCCTCGGGATCTTCGAGGCGCTGCAGGGCCTGAGCGCGATCTCGAAGGACGACCTCTACCAGACCCGCGCCGACTACGTCCTGGGCGTGGACCTGACGACCTGGGGGTGGATCCACCTGCTCGTCGGGTCGCTGGCCGTCGTCGTCGGCGTCTGCATCCTGCTCGGCCAGCGGTGGGCGTTCCTCGCCGGCATCTGCGTGGCGCTCGTCGCGGCCCTCTCGAGCTTCGCGTTCATGCCCTACTACCCGTTCTGGGCGCTGGCGGTCATCGCCTTCTCGATCCTGGTGATCTGGGCGATGACGGTGCTCATGGCGTCGTCCCCCGGGACCCGCCGCCACCGCGGCCGGCACTGACCGGCTCGTCCGGTCGGCAGCACGGCCTCACCTCCAGGGGCGCGGCAGCACTGCCGCGAGGCCGAGCCAGGCGGCCAGGTCGAGGACCTCGGTCCGGACCGCGGCGCGGGTAGCGTCGTCGAACGGCGCGTCCTCGTGCACGGCGTCGACCCGCAGCTCGCCCTCGGCCCGATCGGCCGTCGCGTCGAGCTTGCCCACCAGCCGGTCGTCGTGGAGGACGGGCAGGGCGTAGTAGCCCCACCGTCGCTTCGCGGCGGGCTTGTACATCTCCAGCTGGTAGTCGAACTCGAACAGCTCGGCGAGCCGCTTGCGGTCCTTGACCAGCCGGTCGAGCGGTGAGAGCAGGGCGGTCCGGCCGGCGAACGCGCCGTCCAGCAGTGTCGGGTCGACCCGCCACTGCCCCCGCACACCCTCGACGACCGCCGGCTCACCGGCCGCACCGACGTCGTAGGGCTCGTCGGGCGGCTCGGGCAGGCTCGGGCGAGCGATGCCGAGCGAGCGCAGTCGCCGCTCGTGCCGCAGCCGGTGCGCCTCCTGCTCGTCCGGCCACGGCTCGTCCGGGTAGACGCGCTCGGCGAGGTCCCAGAGCAGGTCCCGGCCAGCGCGCCCGACCAGCGCGACCTCGCCGCGGGAGACCATCAGGCCGAGCAGCATCCGCAGGTTGCGCGCGTCGTTCCACCCCGACGACCTCCACGACACCTCGCACGTGTCGGGGAGCGCCCGGGTCGGCAGCGGCCCGTCGGCGTGCAGCCGCTCGAGCACGTCGCGGCGGCACGCGTCGTTGGCCTCGACCCAGGCGGCGCGGCCGACCTCCCAGTCGCGCAGGGTCCCGCTGCCGGGCCAGGCGGCCATCTCGGCCCGGAAGAGCGCGACGTCCTCGACCGGCCGGTAGAAGCCCCACAGCTCGACCAGTCGCTGCTCGGCGACCGCGTCGCGCAGCTGCGCGGGGTCGTAGGCCGGCCCGAGCCGGCTCCACAGCACCAGGTCGGCGCTCGGCGCGACCGCGTTCGTCGGCTCGGCCTGGACCACGCCGAGGTGGCGCACGACCGCCATCAGGTCCTCGGGACGCCGGGCGTCGAGCAACTGTGCGCGGACGGCGACGCGGCGGGCGTCGGCGCGGGTCAGCTCGTGCACCGCTCCACTGTCACACGCCCCGCCGACAACCGGTCAGACCGCGATGTGCGGGACCTCGCCCTCGAGCCTGCGCCGCGGACCGATCTCGACCAGCCAGATCGCGACGAGCACCATGAGGCCGCCGGCGAGCATGCGCACCGTGACCGACTCCCCACCGAGCGCGATCGCGAAGAGCGCCGCGAAGACGGGCTCGGTGCTCATGATGATCGCGGTGCGGGTGGCCGACAGGTGTGCCTGCGCCCAGGTCTGGCCGAGCAGCGCGAGGCCCGCGGGGAAGATCGCGAGGTAGACGACGGTCGTCCAGTCCGCGGTCGACTGCGGCAGCACGATCCCGCCCGGGGCGCTGGCCACCAGGCAGATGACCGCGACGGCGACGACCTGGAGGATCGCCATCCCGAGCGCGTCGGCCTCGGTGGCCCAGGCGCCCAGCCCGACGATGTGCAGCGCGAACAGGACGGCGGAGACGAAGGTCAGTGCCTCCCCGTAGCCGATCGAGAAGCCGCTCAGCGAGAGGACGGCCAGGCCGGCGAAGGCCAGCGCGACGGCCGCCCACGTCATCAGCGTGATCCGGTTGCGGAGCAGCACCGCGGCCAGCAGCGGGGTGAGGACGACGTACATCCCGGTGATGAAGCCCGACACGCTCGCGGCGGTGTGCGCGAGTCCGGTCGTCTGGAGGACCTGCGCGACGCCGTACACGACCCCGAGGACGGCGGCCTGGCGGCGCGCGGCCGCCGAGAGCCGCAGCACCGACCGGGGGGCGACGAGGAGCAGCAGCACCCCGGCGATGGCGAAGCGGACCGCGATGAAGTCCAGCGGCGGGACCCGTTCGACCAGGTCGTGGATCATGAAGAACGAGCTGCCCCAGGAGGCGGTGACCCCCAGCAGCACGAGCGTGGCCCACCGCGTCATCGCCCCGCGGCCTCCGCGCGAAGCGCCTTCAGCAGGGGGATGTCGCGGTTGTCGGCGGTCCGCGAGTCCGGTGTCTCCAGGATCATCGGGACGCCCGCGGTCGCGGGGTGGGCGAACAGCTCGGTGAACGCGCCGACGCCGATGTGGCCCTCGCCGATGCGCTGGTGCCGGTCCTTCGCCGCACCGCGGACGTCCATCGAGTCGTTGGCGTGGATGAGGCGCAGGCGACCGGGTCCGCCGATCTCGACGACGCGGTCGACGGTCGCCGTGGTGCCGCCCGCCTCGTCCAGGGGCGCACCGGCGGCGAAGACGTGGCAGGTGTCGAGGCAGATGCCGGCCTTGGGGTGGAAGTCCAGGGCGGCCAGGTACGCCTCCAGGTCGTCGACGCCGGCACACAGCGACCGGCCCTGCCCGGCGGTCGGCTCGAGCAGCAGCCACGGTGCGTCGTCGCCGGCGATCGCGTCCAGCACCGGCAGCAGCGCCTCGCGCACCTGCCGGAGGGCGGCGGCGTGCCGGGCGGCCGAGTCCCCGCCCCCGGGGTCGACGTAGGACCCGGTGTGCACGACGACCCCCTCCGCACCGATCTGCGCGGCCCGGGCCAGGTTGTGTGCCACCGTGGCGGCCGACTGCTCGTAGGTCGAGGCGGTCGGGCTGCCCAGGTTGACCAGGTACGGCGCGTGGATGAACGTCCGGATGCCGCGCTCACCCATCAGGTCGCGGAACCGGGCGTCCTCGGCCGGCCGGCCGGCTGACAGTGCCCACCCGCGCGGGTTGCCGGTGAACACCTGGAACGTCTCGCAGCCCAGCAGGTCGGCCTGCGCGGCGGCCCCGTCGACCAGACCCTTGCCGACCAGCACGTGGGTTCCGACCGGGTTGCGCACCGCGACAACCTACCGACCGTCGGGTCGGCCGAAGGGATCGGGATCAGATGATCTCGAGGACGATCGTCGAGCCCTTCGGGGCCTTGTCGCCGCCACCGGGGGACTGGGCGTAGACGAAGCCGAGCCCGAGGTAGCCGGGTGCCTTCTCGGTGACGACCTTGAAGCCGAGCGCCTCCAGGGTGGAGGTGGCGGCTTCGACGCCCTGCGCCCGCACGCCGGGCACCTCGACCAGCTCGGGGCCCTGGGAGACCACGAGGTTCACGTCGTCACCCCGGTGGAGCGTGGTGCCACCCGGCGGGTCCATGGAGATGACGTCGCCGTCGTCGACCGTGTCGGAGTACTCCTCGCTGGTGACCTTGCCGTCCAGCCCCTTGCCGTCGAGCCAGGCGAGGGCGTCGTCGGAGCTCTTGCCGACCCAGTCCTTGAGCGTGACCGGCTGCGGGCCCTTGCTCACCACGAGGCTGACCGCGGTGTCGGGGCGCACGGTGACCCCGGCCTTCGGACTCGTCGACACCACCGTCCCCTTCGGGACGGTGTCGGACCAGGCACCCTCGGTGCTCCCGACGACCAGGTGGGTGGCCGCCAGGGCCGCCTTGGCCTTGTCCTCGGTCAGACCGGCGAGCTTCGGGACGTCGTAGCGCTCCTTGCCGAGCGAGAGCGTCACTGCGACGCTGCCCCCGTCGACGACCTTCGCTCCCGGCGCCGGATCGGTGGCGACCACGCGGCCCGCGGGCACGGTCTCGGAGTAGGCCTCGTCCTCGAAGGTCGCCTCCAGGCCGGCGTCCTGCAGCTCCTGGGCGGCGGCCGCCCGGGTCAGGCCGAGCACGCCGGGGGTCGAGGTGTAGCGCCCGTCGAGGAACCACCACGCGCCGACGCCGAGCCCGGCCACCAGGAGCACCGCCAGCACGGTCGCCAGCAGGCCGCGGCGGCGCCGCGGCCGGCGGCCGGTCCGCACCGGCGGCCCGGCGGCAGGGGGCGGCGGGGACTGCGTGGGCAGGAACGTCGTGCGCTCGGCGTGGTCGCGGGGAGCGTCCTGCGGCTGCGGCTGCGGCTGCGAGGAGAAGAGCAGGGGCGTGAGGTCGGCGGTGAGGTCGGGGTCGTCGGCGACGCCCTCGGCGAGCGCGTGGCTGACCCGGTGCACCTGGTGGAGCAGGACACCGGCGTCCGCCGGCCGGTGGCTGCGGTCGCGGGCCGTGGCGCGGGCGACGAGCGCGTCGACGTACGCCGGGATGCCCGGCACCAGCGACGACGGGGCCGGCACGTCCTCGTGCACGTGCTTGTAGGCCACCTGGATCGGCGTCTCGCCCTCGTGGGGCTTGGTGCCGGTCAGCATCTCGAAGAGCACGACCCCGGCGGCGTAGACGTCGGCCCGGGCGTCGGCGCGACCGTCGACCACCAGCTCGGGGGCGAGGTAGGAGACGGTGCCGATCAGCACGCCACCGGTGGCGGTGTGCTGGGTGTCCGCGCTGACCGCGCGGGCCAGGCCGAAGTCGGCGACCTTGATCCGGCCGTCGTCGGCGATGAGGACGTTCTCCGGCTTGACGTCGCGGTGGACCAGCCCGGCCCGGTGGGCGGCGGCCAGCGCCGAGAGGACCGGCTCGATCAGCGCCAGCGCCCGCGCGGGCGCGATCGGCGCCTCCTTGCGGATCACGTCGCGCAGCGTGATGCCGTCGATGAGCTCCATCGCGAGGAAGACCGTGCCGTGGTCGTCGCCCTGGTCGTAGACCGCGACGACGTTGGGGTGGGAGAGCCGCGCCGCGGCGCGTGCCTCGCGGACGAACCGGGCCGCGAACTCGTCGTCGTCGCCGAGTCCGGGATGCATCACCTTGACCGCGACCGTGCGATCCAGCCGCAGGTCGGTGGCCTCGTAGACGCTGGCCATGCCGCCGCGCGCGATCCGCGCGCCGACCCGGTAGCGGCCGTCGAGGACGCGACCGGCCAGCTGGTCGGTGACGAGCGTGGACGTGGGCTCGTTGACGGTCGCGGCGACGCCCGCGGGGGCGTGCCGCTCCGAGCGCCGGTCAGGCGTCACAGCGACCCTCCTGTGGCCGGACGGGGAAGGGTCCGGTGTCCTCATGGTACGGACCGGCCGGTCCCGGGGCGTGCTCAGACGCCCCCGGCGTGGCGCGGGAGGTGGGTGGGACACTGGTCGGCATGGAGCAGCGTGTTGATCCCGGGGGCCTCGCCGCGGCGGACCTGGCGGCGCTCGTGCCCGCGTGGCTGGACTGGGCGGGCGTCGCCGAGCGGCTGGGCGTCACCCCGGCCAAGGTGCGCACGATGGTGCGCGACCACGAGCTGGCCGCCGCCGTACCGGTCTCCGGCGCCGGACCGCAGGTGCCCGAGGCGTTCCTCGGGGACGACGGTGCGCCGGTCAAGGGGCTCGCGGGCCTGCTCACCCTGCTCCACGACGCCGGCTTCGACGACCGCGAGTGCATCGCCTGGATCTTCACCGACGACGACTACCCCGGCCGCCCGATCGACGCGCTGCGGGAGAACCGCGGCTCCGAGGTCAAGCGCCGCGCCCAGGCCCTCGCCCTGTAGCGACGCAACCCCCGCGTCGCACGTCAGACCGCGCGCTGGGTGACGGCCTGCGCCAGGCCGCGCAGCACCTCGCGGGCCTGGTCGTCCACGTCCGCGCGGTCGAGCGCGTCGACGGCGTGGCCGGCGAGCTCCTCGATCACGGCCTCCACCTGGGCGTGGGCGCCCGATCCTTCGATCACCGCGCGCAGCTCCTCGACCTCGTCGCGGGAGAGCGCCGTCCCGAGCGCCGCGTCGAGCCGGGCGGCGTCGGCCGGGGGAGCGGCGTCCAGGGCGAGCGCGACCAGCACGGTCCGCTTGCCCTCGACCAGGTCGTCACCGGCCGGCTTGCCCGTCGTCGCGGGGTCGCCGAAGACGCCCAGCAGGTCGTCGCGGAGCTGGAAGGCCTCCCCGAGCGGGAGGCCGAACCGGGACAGCTCGGCCATCGTCCCCGGGGTCGCACCGGCCAGGGCGGCGCCGATGTGGAGGGGACGCTCGATCGAGTAGCGCGCCGACTTGTAGCGCAGCACCGTCATCGCGGTCTCCACGTCCGCGTGGCCGCGGGCCTGCACCGAGACGTCGAGGAACTGCCCGGCGATCACCTCCGAGCGGCACCGGTCGAAGACCTCGAGGGCCGGGGCGACCTGGGTGACGGGCAGTCCGCAGCGGCGAAGGAGCTCGTCGGACCAGCTGAGCAGCAGGTCGCCGAGCAGGATGGCCGCGGCCGCGCCGTACTGGTCCGGGTCGCCCCGCCAGCCCGAGGCACGGTGCTCGGCGGCGAGCTTGCGGTGGGTGGCCGGCCTGCCCCGCCGGGTGTCGGAGGCGTCCATGTAGTCGTCGTGGACCAGCGCGCTGGCGTGCAGCAGCTCCAGCGACGCGCAGGCGCGGACGAGGGCGTCCTCGTAGTCGTCGTCCGGGGCGGACCGGACCGCCCGGTGGCCCCAGTAGCAGAACGCCGCGCGGAAGCGCTTGCCCCCCGAGACCGAGGTGTGCGCCTCCCGGACCAGCCGGTCCGCGTCGTCACCGAGCGTCGCGAGTCCGCCGGCCTGCCGGTCCACGAACGCGTCGAGCGCTCCCTGCACGCGGTCCCGGAACTCGGCGCTGTCCCAGCCGGTCTCGCCCGTCACGGCGTCGAGACTAGCCAGCGGGCCCGTCTTCCTGGACACCGCCCGGGCGTCGACCGGCCGCTCCCTAGACTCCTGTCATGACCAGTCCCAGCGCGGGCCGCAGGATCGGTGACCTCGTGCGCCACGGCGAGCGGTCCTTCTCGTTCGAGTTCTTCCCGCCCAAGGACGAGGCCGGCGAGGAGCAGCTCTGGCAGGCGATCCGGGACCTCGAGCCCTACCGTCCGACCTTCGTCTCGGTGACCTACGGCGCCGGAGGGACGACCCGGAGCACCACCGTCCGCGTCACCGGGCGGATCGCGCGCGAGACCTCGATGACCGCCATGGCGCACCTGACCTGCGTGGGCCACACGCGCGCGGAGCTCGAGGGGGTCCTGGACTCGTACGCCGACGCCGGCATCAGCAACGTGATGGCGCTGCGCGGCGACCCGCAGGAGGGACCGCGGGCGCCGTGGACGCCGACCGAGGGCGGGCTGACCTACGCGGCCGAGCTGGTCGAGCTGGTGAGGGACCGCGGAGGCTTCAGCATCGGGGTGGCCGCGTTCCCCGAGAAGCATCCCTCGTCCGCCTCGCTCGACCACGACGCCGACGTGCTGGTCGCCAAGGCCCGGGCCGGCGCCGAGTTCGCGGTCACCCAGATGTTCTTCCGCGCCGAGGACTACTTCGCGCTGGTCGACCGGGTGCGGGCTCGCGGCGTCGACATCCCCATCCTGCCGGGCATCATGCCGATCCTGAACCTGGGCAACATCCGCCGGCAGGGCGAGCTGATCGGCACCGAGGTCCCGGCCGCGGTCATCGAGCGCATCTCCGCCCACGACGGCGACCCGGCGGCGATGCGGGCCGCCGGCATCGACCTCGCGGCCGAGCTGTGCGACGCACTGCTCGAGGGCGGCGCGCCGGGCCTGCACTTCTACACGCTCAACCGCTCGAAGGCGACCCGCGAGATCTTCGCCGCGCTCAACGTGGTCGTGTGATGCGCAGCGTCACGGTGGTCGGCCACGGAGCCACACGCGTGGCTCCCGACGCCGCCGTCGTGCACGTCGCGGCGGTCCACCGCGCCCGGTCACTGCCCGACGCGCTCGCGGGCGCCGAGTCGGCGCGCGAGCAGGTGGTCGCGGTCGCGCGCCGCTGGACCGACCGCATCGCCAGCCAGCACCTGTCGGTGTCCCGTGACGACCTCGGACGCAGCAGTGCGGGCTACCAGGCACGGCACGCCCTCCTCGTCCGGTGCTCCGGGCTCGAGGAGGCCGGCGCCCTGGTGACGGCCCTCGCCCAGGAGGTCGGCGACCGGCTCTCGGTCGACCATGTCGGGCTCGAGGTGACGGACCCGACCGCCGCCGAGCGCGAGGCCCGGGAGGCGGCGTTCGCCGACGCGCGGGAGAAGGCCGAGCACCTGGGCCGCCCAGGCGGGCGGCGCGCTCGGCCGGGTCGAGTCCGTCTCCGAGGGGGGCCTGGCGGGCAGCCCACGGTTCGCCGTCCCGCAGGCGGCCGGCGCGAAGGTGTCCTTCGAGCCGGGAGAGACGACCGTCGAGCAGCAGCTGACGGTCACCTTCGAGCTCGTCTGACGCGGCGGCTCAGGCCGGCCCGACCGCCGCGGCGACCAGTGCCGCCGAGAGCCCCACGAACGGCAGGCCGGCGCCCGGGGTGGCGTGCGCGCCCGCGGCGTACACCCCCGCGACCGGCGTGCGCGGTCCCAGCCGCCGCCGCACCGTCCCGCGGCCCTGCCACACGACGCCGTACGGCGAGCTGCCCCAGCGCTCCACCTGATCGCGGGGGCTGCGGTCGACGCGGGCGACGACGTCGGCACGCACGTCGATGCGGTGCCGCGCGAGCGCGCGCAGGATGTCCTCGGACAGCCGGCCACGGCCGTGCACGGTCAGGGTGCGCGGGCCGTTGCGGCGCACGACCAGCATCGGGTCGCCGTGCAGCACCAGCTCGTGGGGGAGCGCCGGCACCTCCTCGGCCAGGCCGACGTGCACGACGACCGGTGGCATCGCGGGCATCGTCCGCACGACGTACGGCGCGAGCGCGGGCAGCCGCCGCGGGTCGATCGCACAGACCACGGCGTCGGCGGCCAGGTCGCCGGCCGTCGTGCGGACGGCGACGACCCGGCCCGCCTCCACGACGAGGTCGCTGACCTCGGTGCCGGTCATCGTCGCGACCCCGCGGGTCGAGAGCCGCGCCGCGAGGGCCTCGCCCAGCCGGGCGAGGCCGCCCTCGACGGTCCATGCACCGAACCGCTGCTCGACGTACGCCGTCACGCCGAGCCACGCCGGCACGTTGCGCAGGTCGTGGCCCTCCGCGACGAGTGGGTGACCGGCGACCAGGCGCAGCCGCTCGTCCTTGAAGGCGCGACGCAGCCGCTGGTGGAGGGTCCGGCGGCTGTCGAGGCGGGCGGCCAGTGGCGCCGGCAGGTCCGTGGGGTCCCAGGGGCTCTCGAGGTAGCCCCGGCGCACCACGTCCCAGTCCTCCGCGTAGGACGCCACGTGGTCGACCCACCGCTGGCCCAGGCCGGGGCCGAGGTCGTCGAAGGCCGCGAGCTGGGCGGCTCGTCCGTGGGGGAGCCGCAGCGACGAGCCGTCCTCGAAGCGGTGCTCGCGCAGGATGTCCAGCGGCACGAGGTCCAGCTCACGCTCGAGCGGCCGCCCGGACTTGCGGAACAGGTCGCGCACCACCGCGGGGAGCAGCGTGTACGTCGGCCCGGCGTCCCAGCTGAAGCCGTCCTCGCTGACCGTCGACAACGCGCCGCCGAGGCTCGCGGACCGCTCCACCAGGGTCACGTCGTGGCCGAGCTTGGCCAGCCGCACGGCCACCGCCAGCCCGCCGAAGCCGCCGCCGACCACGACGACCCGCACGGCTACTCGACCTCGATCTCGGGCGCTCCGGTCATCTGGGCGAGCTCGTCGAAGGTGGTCGAGAAGACCGCGGAGGGGTGGCCGGCCGCCGCCCACACCACGTCGTAGCGACGCAGCCAGGAGTCGAGGTACGTCGGCACCGGCCGCGGGTGCGCGAGGGGGGACACGCCGCCGATGACCTGGCCGGTGTGCTCGCGCACGAACTCGGGCGTGGCCCGCCGCAGCCGGTCCACCCCGACGGTGGCGGCCACCTTGGTGGTGTCGACGCGGTGCGCCCCGGAGGTGAGGACCAGCACGGGCGAGCCGTCGCCGTCGAAGAGCAGGCTGTTGGCGATCGCGCCCACCTCGCAGCCGAGAGCCTCCGCGGCGAGCGCCGCGGTGTGGACGCTGTCGGGGAGGACCACGATGCGGCCGGTGCCTCCCCGGGCCGCGTGGTCGGCGCGGAAGCGCGAGATCGAGGGGTGCTCGGTGGTCATGGTGCGAGACCTTAGGGTGTGTGGTTCCAAGTGTCCTCGGCAACGGGTGCAGCGGACCCGAGAGGAGGCGGCGGTCGGATGACCCCCGGAGGAGTGACCCCGGAACGACCGGCGACGGTGACGGGTGCGACCTGGCTGTCGGTCGGGGTGGTGGCGATGACCGGGCTGACCGCGCTGATGACGCTCGTCTTCGAAGGCGAGCTGGTCGACGCCTGGGCCGCCCACAACTCGGGATCGGTGGAGCCCCCGGCGTTCGGCCCGGTCGCGGTGACGCTGTCGGTGGTGGTGGCGCTGCTGACGGTCGTGCTGCTGTGGTTCTTCCGCGGCGGGCACGAGTGGGCTCGCGTCGTCATGAGCGTGGTCGCCGCCCTGGTCGCGGTCGCCACCCTGGCGATCCTGCGCAGCAACCCGCCCGCCCTGTTCTGGGCGGTCGCGGTGGTCTCGCTCGTGGTGGACGCCGCGGCCGTCGCCGCGCTGTGGCACCCGGCGACGCGTGCCTACTGCCGGCACCGCCCGGTCGCGGCCACGGACGGGAGCTGAGGGCGTACCTCCACCACCCGACCGGCGGACCTTGACGGCCGGTCGGTCGGGCGGTGTACGGTGGGGCATCGTTCGAACAGATGTTCGAACGATGCCCGGCGGGGACGACCTCGACCCCCGTCCCCGCCGGGTCCTGGTGCCGGTGGGGTCGTCGGTCCGGGGTCGAGGAGAGGTCAGCGATGAACCCGTACGCCCTGCCCGCCACCACCCACTCCTACCTCGCGCGCGCCGCCGAGTCGCTCAGCGAGGCGATCGCCGCATCCGAGGTGCCGACCCGCTACGCGTGCGCCCACGTCGCGGCGCTGCGCGCCGCGGCCGCGCTGCTCGCCGCGCGGGCCCGGCCGGAGCCCGCCGGGAGGCGCCGTCAGAAGAACGCCTGGGTGCTGCTCGCCGACGTCGCACCCGAGCTCACCGAGTGGGCGCAGCTGTTTGCCGGGGGAGCGGCGAAGCGGGCCGCCGCGGAGGCGGGCTCGACCCGGGCGGTCACCGAGCGTGAGGCCGACGACCTGGTGCGCGAGGCCGACCGCTTCCTGGCGGTGGTCGAGCGCTCGCTGGGCCTGGTGCCCCACCACGGCGGGGCCGCACGGGCGGTGGCGATGCGGGCCGGGTGATCGGCCGGGATGCGGCGGGGCGGCCACTAGGGTGGAGGCATGACGGAGACCGCCAGGCCGGCCGAGCGGCGGGGTGCGGCACGCACCTCCGTGGTGTGGGACGCCCTCCGACCCGTCCTCGACACCGGGTCCCTCGAGGTACTGGACATCGGGGGTGGCACGGGTGGCTTCGCGGCCCGGGTCGCCGGGCTCGGACACCGGGTGACGGTGGTGGACCCCAGCCCCGACGCGCTGGCGGCGCTGGACCGCCGGGCGCGTGAGTCGGGTGTCGAGGTGACCGGTCGCCAGGGTGACGTCTCGTCCCTGCGCGAGGTCGCCGCACCCGCGTCGGTGGATCTCGTGCTCTGCCACGGGGTCCTCGAGGTCGTGGACGACCCCGGGGCGGCCCTCGCGTCGATCCGCGAGGTCCTGCGTCCCGGCGGGACGCTGAGCCTGCTGGTCGCCCAGCGGCACGCTGCCGTGGTCGCCCGGGCGATGGCCGGTCACTTCGCCCAGGCGCTGGCCATGCTCGACGATCCGGCGGCCGGTGGTCGGGGCACCCGCTTCACCGAGGACGAGGCGCGCTCGCTCCTCGTCTCGGCCGGCCTCGACGTCCGCGCCGTGCACGGGATCCGGGTGTTCGCCGACCTGGTGCCCGGGTCGCTGCTCGACCTCGAGCCCGGTGCGACGGCGGCGCTGCTCGAGCTCGAGCGTGCGGTCAGCGGGCGACCGGAGTTCCGCCCGCTGGCGACCCAGCTGCACGTCCTCGCGGGCTGACGGCGACGCGCGCCGGTCTGCACACGAGCCCCCCTGGCGCACGAATTTCCCCAACCCGCCTACCGCACTGCCCACCCGCTGCCTAGACTTGGGTCTACCGGGCAGCCAGTCCGGGCGAGGCCCAGGGGAGGTGCGGTGCCACTCTCGGAAGAGGAGCTCCGACTGCTCGAGCAGATGGAGCGCGCCCTCGTCGAGGAAGACCCCAAGCTCGCCTCGACCCTGCGCGGGACGGCGTTCCGCCGCTCCGCCCGCCGCCGAGCGATCATCGCCGGCGTCTGCTTCGCCCTCGGCGTCGCGGTGCTGATGACCGGTGCCGTGTCCCAGATCACCGTCGTGGGCGTCGTCGGCTTCGTCATCATGCTGGTCTCCGCGACCGTCGCCCTGACCGCTCTCCGCGGCCGCCAGGTGCACGGGCCCGACCCGCGCTCCGGTCACCCCAGCCAGGGCCTCACCGTCATCGAGGGCGGTCGCTCGGGCCGGTCGCGCCGGTCGCGCCGCCCCTCGGGCCGGTCGTTCATGGAGCGCATGGACGAGCGCTGGCGCCGTCGTCGCTCCGACGGCGGGTGGTGACGAGGACGCGCCAGCGGACTCGTCGTTGGTGGTTGAGCGCCCTTCGAGACGCCTCGTCCCTCGGCTCCTCAGGAACCGCAGAGCGGCGGCTGAGGGACGAAGCCGCGACCGGCGTGTCGAAACCGAGTCGGTGACGCGACCGAGTCGCCCGAGCCAAGCGGCATGCCTCGGCACCGCGGGCCGCTCTCGATCAGCCCCTACTGCGCGTGGTCCACGACCCCGCCGTACCGCGCCTCGACGGTGCCCCGCGCGACCCGGGCGCGCGGCCGGGTGCGCAGGACCGAGCGCGGCCACCAGGTGGCCCGCCGGCGTGAGGAGCGCAGCGCGCCACCGGCGAGCGAGTCGATGACGGTGCCGGCGTCGGCACGCACCGCGACCGGGTCGGCGGTGCTCGCACCGGGCCGGGCGTAGCGCAGCTGCTCGATCGCGAGGACCAGTCGGTCGAGCGCGGCGACCGACTCGGGCGCCACCAGCGGGCCGTGCGCAGGCCGGTCGCCGGTGGCGGGACCCAGCGGCGACCCGAGGTGGTCCACCAGGCGGTCGCGCGTGGCCCGGGGCGAGCGGCCCTCGGGCCACGGCACGCCGAGGTCGACCGCGGTGTCGTGCACCTCGGCCCAGGCCGCCTCCGGGTCGCCGGTCCCGAGCCGGCGCGTCCGGCGGCGGCGGCGGATCACGCCGGGGAGCAGCAGGACGAGCGCCGCCAGAGCGACGACCACGGCGCCGCCGGCCCACGGCCACCACGACCCGCCGCCGTCCCGCGCCCGAGGAGCGGCGCCGGTCTGGGCCGGGGCGTCCACGCTCGGCCGGTTGGTCGGCCGCAGCGACGACGCGGCGCCGGTGGGCGCGCTCGGCCCGGACGGCGCGACCCCCGGCTGCCGGTCGATGACCGTGTAGCGGGGCGCGTCGCCGGCGCGGCCGGCCGGGGTGGGCTCGAACCGGACCCAGCCGGCGCCGTCGAAGTAGAGCTCGGGCCAGGCGTGCAGGTCGTCGGAGGAGTAGATCCAGGTGTCGGGGCCCGCCGGCTGCGGGTGCAGGAAGCCGATCGCGACCCGTGCGGGGATGCCGAGGATCCGCGCCATCACCGCCATCGAGGAGGCGAACTGCTCGCAGTAGCCGACCCGGCCACCGGGGCCGGCGGTGAGGAACCGGACGAGCGCGTCGTAGCCGCTGCCGGGGGCGGTGTCGAGCGAGTAGGAGAAGCCGCCGTCCTGCCGGAACCAGTTCTGCAGCGCGACCGCCTGCTCGAACTTTGTGTCGGCGCCCTGGGTGACCTGGTCGGCGAGCTGGCGCACGACGTCGGGGACGTCGGCCGGGACGTCGGTGAACGCCTCGCTGACCTCGCCGGCGGAGCTGCCGGCCTTCTCCAACCGGGCGGCGGTGAGATCGAGCCGCAGGGCGGTCATCGTGTAGTGCAGGTTCCTGGTCGTGAGGTCGTCCGGGACCGCGAGGAAGTCCATGGTCCTGCTGTCGTAGCGCCAGTCGCCGTCGGCGTCGATGCGGCTGATCGGCGTCTGGGTCGGCAACCAGGACGAGTCGAAGGTGGGCAGGACCTGCACGTCGTAAGGCACCTCGTGGCGAGACACCGCCGCCGGCACCCCGACCAGCGGTGGCATCGCACCGGTCGCCCGCTGGTCCGACGGCACGTCGCGGTTGCCCGGGCTCCACTCGACGTCGCTGAACCGGGTGAGGGTCAGGATCCGCAGGTACGACGGGTCCGGGTCGGTCGTCGTCACCTGGACGAGCGGGGTGTCGGCGCCGCGCTGCAGGTCGCGGACCAGGTCGGCGGTGGGGTTGTCGACCCGGATGTCGTTGCCGCCTCCGCTGCCGGGGCCGACGTCGAGGAGGTGCACCCCGGCGGTCGGGATGAGCACGGGCAGGAAGACCGCGAGCGCGGTCGCGACGCCGCCCACGGTGCCCGCCGTGCCGCGCACCACGTGGGCGCCGGCACCGAAGGAGATCGGGTCGCCGGTCTCGCGGTCGACACCGAGGGGACGACCCCACCGGGTGACGTGGTCGCTCTCCTGCAAGAAGAGCATCGTCAAGAAGCCGGCCGCCGTCGTCGCGAAGACGCCCCAGCCGACGGCGTCGCCGAGGAGGCCGATCGGGACGCTGTAGACCGCCAGGAGGGGGAGTCCGGCCACCGGCACCCGGCGCAGCGTGCAGGCGAGGAGGTCGACCAGGAGCAGGCACGCCAGCCCGCAGAGTACGAGGAGCGGGTCCAGCGGGGCGGTACTGTCCGGGACCGGGGCGGCGTACGTCCGCGAGGTGTGCAGTGCGTCGGCGACGACCTGGTGCAGCTCGGTCCACGCTCCGCCGACGGGCAGGGGCGAGCCGGTGAGCAGCAGCATCGCCACGACGCCGGAGGCGACGACCTGCCCGAGCAGCACGAGCGCAGGCGAGATGCGCCACCAGCGCAGGGCGGCGCCCGTGGCGGCGACCACGACGGCGAGCAGCAGCAGGGGGTTGAGGAAGCCGCCGGGCGTCTCGGTGAAGCCGCGCCAGGCGTTGAGTGCCATCCAGGTCGTCGCGGCCGCGGCTGCCGGGAGCCCGACCGCGGCGGCGACGGTGCCACGGCTGCGGGTCAGCGGTCGGCTCATCCGGCCACCCCCGTCGCGGGCCGGCTCGTCGGTGCCTGGCTCGCCGTCGACGGGGGAGTCCGGACGGCGGACCGGGCGTTGTGCGCACTGGTGTGGCCGAGCTCCTGCCACACCGCGTCCAACCGGTCGCGCGGGGCCAGCGCGGCGGCGCGCCAGCCCTGCTGGGCGAGGGCCTGGACCGCTCCGTCGCCCGGCGTCGCACCGGCCCAGGCCGCCGCGTCGACGGCGAGCGCCAGCGCCGAACCGGCCTGGTGCTGCATGCGGCGCAGCACCGGCAGGTCGTGCGGGCCGACGGCCCCGAACACCGCGACGGTGAGGCCACCGTGGGTGCCCTCGGCGAGCCAGCCGGTGTCCAGGTGGGCCTGGGGGACCGCCTGCAGGACGGCGAGCGCCTCGAGGAGCGGGCCGGTGTTGAGATCGGCACCGCGGACGTGCCAGGCGCTGCTCGGGTCCTCGCCGGTGGCCGTCACCAGGCGCACGGCGAACCCTCGATGGGTGAGGTGCACCGCGACCGAGGCGGCGGCGGAGACCGCCGCCTCGAGCGAGGAGGCGATGCCGTGCCCGCGGTGCGCGCCCGCGCGGTTGTCCAGGAAGAGCGTGGCGCGGGACTGCCAGGGCTGCTCCTCGCGACGCACCATCAGCTCCCCGACCTTCGCCGAGCTGCGCCAGTGGACCCGGCGCAGCTCGTCGCCCCGCCGGTACTCGCGCACCGTCACGTCCTCGGCGCTGCCGGTGGCGAACGCTCGCGGTCGGTTGTCGCCGGAGCCGGTCCAGGCGCCGCCGAGCGGGATCTGGGGCAGCGGCACGGTGCGCGGGGTGACGACCAGCGGCACGGTCGTCCGGAACGCCCGGCCCAGCTCGACCAGCCCGAACGGGTCGGTGACGCGCACCGACATCGGTCCGATCTCGAAGCGGCCCCGCACGTCGGAGCGCACCTGGTAGGTGACGACCTGCTTCCACCCGGTGCCGATGCCCTCCACGACGAAGCGCGGTCGGGTCCCGAGGACGTAGGGGACCTGGTCCTCCAGCAGCAGCACGCCGTTGGGGGTCCGGCCGTCGTTGGTGAGGGACAGGGTCACCCGCGCCGGCTGCCCGGCGGCCACCAGCTGCGGCGTGACCGTGCGGACCAGCGCCAGGCGGTACCGGTTGCGGCTGACCACCCACGCGGTCAGCAGGGGCAGGGCGACGACGAGGATGCCCACCCGGGCCAGCGCGGTCTGGTCCAGCAGCACGGCGCAGACCAGTGCGGTGACGCCGGCGGCCAGGAAGGCCCGACCACGCACCGTCAGCCCGCCCAGGGCCTCCCTCATGGCTGCGTCCTCACCGCTTCGTCATCACCTGCGTCATCACCCTGCGTCATCACCCGGAGGTGCTCAGGGCTGAGGGACCGGTACGCCGGCCAGCAGGGCGTCCAGGATCGCCGTGGTCGACCGGCCGCTCATGGCCGCCTCGACGCTGGGCAGCAGCCGGTGCGCGAGCACCGTCCGGGCCAGCTGCGAGACGTCGTCGGGCAGCACGTAGTCGCGGCCGTCGAGCGCCGCGGTCGCCTTGGCCGCGCGCACCAGGTGCAGCGAGGCGCGGGGGGACGCACCCAGGCTCAGGTCCTCCGAGCGCCGGGTCGCCGAGGCGATCGCGACGGTGTAGCGCTGGACGGCCTGGGAGACGTGGACCTGTCCCACGATCCCGATCAGCTTGCGGACCTCGGCCGCGTCGGTGACCGGCTCGAGGTCGTCGAGCGGGTTGGACCCGGTGTGGGAGGTGAGCATCGCAACCTCGGCGCCCTCCACCGGGTAGCCGACCGACACCCGGGCCATGAAGCGGTCGCGCTGGGCCTCGGGCAGGGCGTAGGTGCCCTCCATCTCGATCGGGTTCTGGGTCGCGATCACCATGAACGGCTGGTCGAGCTGGTAGGTCGCGTTGTCGACGGTGACCTGCCGCTCCTCCATGCACTCCAGCAGCGCGGACTGGGTCTTCGGCGAGGCCCGGTTGATCTCGTCGCCGACGACGATGTTGGCGAACACGCCGCCGGGCCGGAACTCGAACTCGCGGGTGTTCTGGTTGAACACCGACACGCCCGTGACGTCGGAGGGCAGCAGGTCGGGGGTGAACTGGATGCGCCGCACGGAGCAGTCGATGCTGCGGGCCAGCGCCTTGCTCAGCATCGTCTTCCCGACGCCCGGGACGTCCTCGATGAGCAGGTGACCCTCGGCCAGCAGGACGACCAGCGCCGCGTTGACGACGTCGGGCTTGCCCTCGATCACCCGCTCGATGTTGGCGCGGACCCGGCCGACCACGCGCGCCAGCGTCTGCAGGTCCGCAGCACCGGACCCGGCGCCCGAGCCTGCCTGCGAGTTCGCGTGCGAGTCAGTGACCACTGCCGTTCCTCCCGATGTCCCCACGGTGCCCCACGTGACCTGCACCACGACGTCTCCACCGTAGTCGTGCCGCAGAAACCTACGTCGTCCGAGCGCTCCGGGGTTCGACGACCCCGGTCACGAATTGGTTGCAGTCGTCCCGGCCCGACGCGCGCCGGGCCGCTCCACCCGGCGCTCCACCACGCCCCACCTCCGCGCCCCACTGGCGCTCCACCCACCGGTCCGGGGCGCTGACCTGCGCAAACACTGCCCGGGCGGCGGGAGCGGCCGGTCCACGACGGCCGCAGAACCGGGCTGCGACACGCGTCTGATGGTTGACGGTGGGGGAAAGTGGCGTAGAGTGGGGCGCAGTGGAGGAAGAGTGAGGGGTGGAGGTGCCCGATGTTCTTCATGGGCACGTACACGCCGAAGCTCGACGACAAGGGGCGACTGTTCCTCCCGGCCAAGTTCAGGGACCGACTCTCGGAGGGGCTCGTGGTGACGCAGGGTCAGGAGAACTGCCTGGTCGTGTGGCCCCGCGACGTCTTCATGGAGGAGGCCCGGCGCGCCCAGTCGACGCCGCTGACCGTCCGGGGGGCGCGTGACTACGCGCGCATCCTGTTCGCCGGCGCGGACGAGGGGGCGCTGGACAAGCAGGGCCGGATCGGCATCCAGGCCTCGCTGCGGGAGTACGCCGGCCTCGACCGCGACGTGGTCGTCATCGGCGTGATGGACCGCATCGAGATCTGGAACCCGGACCGGTGGCGCGACTACAGCAGCGGCGCCCAGGCCAAGTTCGCCGAGCTCGACGAGCAGCCGAACCCGCAGCAGGCCTGACGGCCCACCAGAGCAGACACACCAGCAGACACACCAGCAGACACACCAGCAGACACACCAGCAGACACACCAGCAGACACACCAGCAGACACACCAGCACGCACAACAGCACGCACAACAGCACGCACAACAGCACAGCGATCCGCAGGGCGAGGCCTCGTGCCCGCTCCCGACGTCATCTGGGACACCTTCCCCGGCCCCAGAGGACGCCTCATCTGGGGCACCTTCCCCGGTTCCAGATGGCCACGCAGGGAGCGGGCAGGGACCTGGCCAGGCGGATCGCAGCGATTTCCACCAGGTCCGGCGGACGCCGGACCACCGAGCACAGCAAGAGGGTCGAGGGTCGATGAGCATCGTGCACGCGGCGGTCACGCCGCACGAGGTCGTGGAGGACGGGCCGGCCGTGCGTCGGGTCCGCCACCAGGCCCGCGACGCCGCGACCGTGATGGCGTTCTCCGCCGCCACCTCCGTCGGGGTCGCGGCGGTCTTCCTCCTCCTCGCCGTCGTGGCCCGACAGGCCTGAGCATGGACACCCCCACCCACGTCCCGGTGCTCCTCGACCGGGTCGTCGCCCTCCTGACGCCTGCGGTCGAGCGCGAGGGGGCCGTGCTGGTCGACGCCACACTCGGCCTCGGCGGCCACAGCGAGGCGGTGCTCTCCCGGTTTCGAGCGGTGCGCGTCGTCGGCATCGACCGCGACCCCGACGCGCTCGCGCTGGCGAGCGAGCGGTTGGCGCCGTTCGGTGACCGGTTCACCGCGGTGCACGCGGTCTACGACGAGATCGCCGACGTGGTCGACGACCTCGGGCTCTCCTCGGTCGACGCCGTCCTGTTCGACCTCGGCGTCTCGTCGATGCAGCTCGACGTGCGCGAGCGCGGCTTCGCCTACGCCGAGGACGCGCCCCTGGACATGCGCATGGACGGGAGCACCGGCAGCACCGCCGCCGACGTGCTCAACACCTACGACGCGGCCGACCTGACCCGGGTCCTGCGGGAGTACGGCGAGGAGCGCTTCGCCCGCAAGATCGCGGCTGCCGTGGTGCGCGAGCGGGCGGTCGCGCCGTTCACGACCTCGGGCCGCCTGGTCGAGCTGCTCTACGCCGAGATCCCGGCGCCAGCGCGACGGACCGGCGGGCACCCCGCGAAGCGCACCTTCCAGGCGCTGCGCATGGAGGTCAACGACGAGCTCGCGGTCCTGCGCCGGGCGATCCCGGCGGCGATCGACGCGATCAGCGTCGGCGGACGGGTCGTGGTGGAGTCCTACCACTCGCTGGAGGACCGCCTGGTCAAGCAGGCGTTCGCGGCCGCGACCCGCCTCGACGTGCCGGAGGACCTGCCGTTCGTCCCGGAGGGCCACGAGCCGGCCCTCCGCCTCGTCACCCGGGGAGCCGAGAAGGCGACCCCGGACGAGATCTCGCAGAACCCGCGCGCGGCCTCCGTCCGGCTGCGTGCGATCGAGCGTGTCATCCAGGGAGGGGTCGCCGCATGAACAGCTCTGCCGCCCAGGTCCGGGTCCGGGTGCCCCGGATCGCCGAGTACGCCGTGGAGCGCGCCCGGCTGACCGTCGTGCCGCGCCGGCGCACCCGGGCGGCCCGGGTGCCGTTCGTGGCGCTGGTCTCGATCATCCTCCTGGGGGGCGTGGTGGGACTGCTGCTGTTCAACACCTCCATGCAGCAGGCGTCGTTCGCCTCGACGGCCCTGGAGGAGCAGGCGGACACGCTGGCCGCACGCCAGCAGACCCTCGAGATGGACCTGGACCGGTTGCGGGACCCGCAGCGGATCGCCACCAAGGCCCAGCACCTCGGCATGGTGCAGGCTGGTAACCCGGCGTTCCTCGAGCTCGGCGCCGACCGCGTGGTGGGCGAGCCGTCCAGCGGGACCGCCGCGACGCCGTTCCGGATCAACCCCCGCCCGCCGGCCAAGCCCGCCGCGATCAACCCCGCCCCCCACGTCGTGGTGGTCCCCGCCCCGACCCAGGGCACCGGGTCGAACTCGTCGGACGACACGGCCCGCGGTGCCACCGCAAAGCCCGGCAGCCGGGCGAAGATGCACCAGTAGGACCTCCGGACCCGATCCCCACCAGAAGCGAGCACCGACGTGCGCCAGACCCGGCCGCCCCGCGGATCCCGCCGGGGTGCTCCCGAGCTGCGGCTGCGGATCGGGTTCGTGGTGATCGCGATGGTGCTGTCGGTCTTCGCCGCGCGTCTGGTGCAGCTGCAGGGCCTCGACCCGAACTCGTACGCCGCGATGGCCGCCGCCGAGGGCCTGGTGCGCGTCGAGCTGCCGGCCGAGCGTGGTGACATCCTCGACCGCAACGGCGAGCCGTTCGCGGACTCGGTGGACGGCCTGATGGTCGTGGCCGACCCGGAGCTGACCGCCTCGAAGGCCCCGCAGCTCGCTCGGTTCCTCTACCGCCACCTCGACGTGGAGTACGCCCCGACCCTGGCCAAGCTGCGCGCCGACAGCAAGTTCGAGTACATCGCCCGACGGGTGCCCTCGACCGTCGCGACCGAGGTGGTGGCCGCCGCCGAGAAGCAGGGGTTCGAGGGCCTGGACACCCGCCGCGACCCGGTGCGCGACTACCCGGCCGGCGACGTGGCGGCCAACCTGGTGGGGTTCGTGGGCACCGACGAGCCGCTGGCCGGCATGGAGCGGACCTTCGACCGGCAGCTCTCCGGCACCGACGGCTCGGCGCGCTACGAGGTCGGCGGCGGCAACCGGATCCCGCTGGGGGAGAGCACGGTCACCGACGCCGTCGACGGCACCGACCTGCGCACGACGCTCGACCTGCACCTGCAGTGGTACACCCAGAAGGTGCTCGCCCAGGCGGTCGAGGATGCCAACGCCGACTCGGGGTTCGCGGTGGTGCTGGACCGCCGCTCCGGTGAGACCCTGGCGCTGGCCGACGTCCCGACGTACGACGCCAACGACCCGACCGAGGCGCCCAAGGAGGACCTCGGGTCGCGCGCCATGCAGGACGTCTACGAGCCCGGCTCGGTCGAGAAGGTCCTCACCGTCAGCGCCCTGCTCGACCAGGGCCTCGTCACGCCCCGCACCAAGATCGTGGTGCCGCCCGAGCTCGACCGTCAGGACCGTCCGATCCACGACTGGTTCACGCACGGCACCATCCACCTGACCATGGCCGGCGCGATCGCCCAGTCGTCCAACATCGCGACGGTGCTCGCGGCCGACCGGTTCAAGCGCGGCCAGCTCTACGACTACCTGCGGAAGTTCGGTCTCGGCCAGCCCACCGACATCGGGGTGCGCGGCGAGACGCAGGGCCTGCTGCCCGCCAAGAGCTCGTGGACCCACCAGACCCAGGACCGCATCGCGTTCGGGCAGTCGCTGTCGGTCAACGGGATGCAGATGGCGGCGGCGATCAACACCATCGCCAACGGCGGTGTCCGGGTGTCGCCGAGCCTCATCGAGGGCTCCGCCACCACCGACGACGGCACGCTCGTCGGCACCGACCACACGACCGAGCGGCGGGTGGTCAGCCCGCAGGCGGCCCGGGCGATGACGCAGATGATGGAGCGGGTGGTGGACCCGGACGCCGGGGTGGCGCCGGCCGCCCAGGTGCCGGGCTACGTCGTGGCCGGCAAGACCGGCACGGCGCAGGCGGTCGGTGCGGACTGCGCCTGCTACGACGGCACCTTCGACGTGTCGTTCGCCGGCTTCGCGCCGGCCGACGACCCGCGGTTCACCGTCTACGTGGTGATCAAGAACCCGCGCAACGGCGGCGGTGGAGGGTCCACCGCCGGCCCGGTCTTCTCTCGGATCATGAGCTACGCGCTCAAGCGCTACGCGATCCCGCCGACCGGCGCCAAGCCCTCGCGGCTGCCCACCACCTGGTGAGGCGATAGGTTCACCCGGTGAGTGACCCGACCCGTCCCGAGCACCCGCCCCGGACGCCGCTCGCGGAGCTCGGCGAGTGGCTCGACCGGGTCGCCCCGCCGGCCGGACACGAGCACCACGAGCGCTCCGAGGTCGTCGATGCCGAGGAGCGCGCCGAGCTCGCCCGGCTCGACGAGGTGGTGGTGACGGGGGTCTCGCTGAGCTCCCAGCGGGTGCGCCCCGGCGACCTGTACGCCGCCCTGCCGGGCGCGCGGACCCACGGGATCGCCTACGCGGACGCGGCCGTCGAGGCGGGCGCGGTCGCCGTCCTCACCGACACCCTCGGCGCGGCCCGGGCGCCCGCGGACGTCTGGATCCTCGAGGTCGAGCGGCCCCGAGCCGTCCTGGGCCGGCTGGCCGCGCGGGTGTACGGCGAGCCGGCCCGCTCGATGCGGATGATCGGTGTCACGGGCACGCAGGGCAAGACCACGACGACGCGGCTGCTCGAGAGCGGCCTGGAGCGGGTCGGCGTGCCCGCCGCCGTCGTCGGCACCATCGGCACCCGGGTCCGGGGAGAGGAGCTCGCCACGGTCCTGACGACGCCGGAGGCCCCCGACCTGCACGGGCTGTTCGCGGTCATGCGCGAGCGCGGCGTGGACGTGTGCGCGATGGAGGTCTCCAGCCACGCGCTGGTCATGGGGCGGGTCGACGGTGTCGTCTTCGACGTCGCGGTCTTCTTGAACCTCGGCCGCGACCACCTCGACTTCCACACCGACCTCGAGGACTACTTCCAGGCGAAGGCGTCCCTGTTCACGCCCGAGCGCACCCGGCTCGGGCTGGTCGACGTCGACGACGAGCACGGCCGCCGCCTGGTGGGCGAGGCGACCGTGCCGGTGCGCACCTTCTCGGCGACCGGAGCCGACGCCGACTGGCGAGCGGTCGACGTGGACGTGCGCGCCGACGGGTCGTCGTTCACGGTCCTCGCCCCCGACGGCGCGCGGATCCCCGCGGCCTGCCCGCTGCCCGGCGCCTTCAACGTCGTCAACACCCTCGCCGCCGTGGCCGCCGCGGGGGAGGCGGGGCTCGACCCGGCGCAGGTCGCCGCCGGCGTCGCGACCGCCGGAGGGGTCCCCGGCCGCCTGGAGCGGGTCGACGCGGGGCAGAGCTTCGCCGTGATCGTCGACTACGCCCACAAGCCCGACGCGGTGGAGGCCGCGATCGGTGCGCTGCGACCGCTGACCTCCGGCCGCGTGCTCGTCGTGCTCGGGGCGGGCGGCGACCGTGACCCCGGCAAGCGCCCGATCATGGCGCAGGTGGCCGCCGGCCTCGCCGACCTGCTCGTGGTCACCGACGACAACCCGCGCACCGAGGACCCCGCCGCGATCCGGGCCGCGATGCTGGCCGGCGTCGAGCCGGCGGCGCGCGACCGGGTGGTCGAGATCGGCGACCGGCGCGAGGCCATCCGCGAGGCGCTGCGTCGTGCCGACCCCGGCGACATCGTGCTGATCGCGGGCAAGGGTCACGAGACCGGCCAGGAGGTCGCCGGGGTGGTCCACCCCTTCGACGACCGCGCCGTCGCACGGGAGGAGCTGGCGTGCTTGCGATGACCCTGCGGGAGATCGCGGATGTCGTGGGCGGCACCGTCGCCGGTGATGTCGCCGACCTCGTGGTGAGCGGGCCGCCGTACGTCGACACGCGGACCCCCGAGCCCGGTGGTCTCTTCGTGGCCGTGGTCGGCGAGCGGGTCGACGGCCACGCGTTCGCCGCCGGCGCCCACGCGGTGCTCGGGAGCCGCCCGACCGAGGCGCCCACGGTCGTCGTGGACGACCCGGTGGTGGCGCTGGGCCGGCTCGCCCGGCACGTCGTGGACGAGCTCGACGTGGTCGTGCTCGCCATGACCGGCTCCCAGGGCAAGACCGGCACCAAGGACTACCTCGCGCACGTGCTGGCGACCGCCGGCCCGACGGTCGCGACCGCCGGCAACCACAACAACGAGCTCGGCGTCCCCCTGACCGTCCTCCGGGCAGGACGCGACACCCGCTTCCTCGTGGTCGAGATGGGCGCCCGCGGTGTGGGCCACATCTCCTACCTCTGCGAGATCGCGCCGCCGGACGTCGCCGCCGTGCTCAACGTCGGCACCGCCCACGTGGGGGAGTTCGGCTCCCGGGAGGCGATCGCGCTGGCCAAGGGCGAGATCGTCGAGGCCCTCCCCGGCGAGGGGACCGCGGTCCTCAACGCCGCCGACGACCTGGTGGCGCCGATGCGCACCCGTACCCGCGGACGGGTCCTGACCTTCGGCGTCGACCGCGGCGACGGGACCACGGCCGACGTGCAGGCGCGCGACCTCGAGGTCGACGACCGGGTGCGGCCGTCCTTCGGGCTGGGCTTCGCCGGAGAGTGGTGGCCGGTCCGGCTGCGGCAGTCGGGCCTGCACCAGGTCGAGAACGCCGCTGCCGCGGCGGCGATGGCGATCGCGGCGGGCCTCCCGCTCGAGCAGGTCGCCGACGCCCTGAGCGCCGCCGAGAGCGCCTCCCCGATGCGGATGGAGGTCCACGAGCGCACCGACGGCCTGGTCGTGCTCAACGACGCCTACAACGCCAACCCGGCCTCGACCTCCGCGGCGTTGCAGACGCTGTGGGCGATGGGGCAGCGCCAGGGTCGGCGTACCGTCGCCGTCCTCGGCGAGATGCGCGAGCTCGGCGACACCGCCCGGGCCGGTCACGTCGAGGTGGGTGCCGTCGCCGCGCAGCTGGGCATCGACGTGGTCGTCGTGGTGGGGCCCGAGGCCGCCGGCGTCGCCGAAGGGTACGGTGCGGGGGCGGTCACCACGGCGGGGCGTGACGACGCGCTGGCATGGGTGCGCGAGAATGTCGCGGCCGAGGACGTCGTCCTCGTCAAGGCGTCGAACGGCGCCGCCCTCTGGGTGATCGCAGACGAGCTGCTGGCACAGGAGCCGGCCGAGACGGTGGAAGGAGACCGACCCGCGCCATGAGAGCCATCCTCCTCGGCGGCGGCCTGGCCCTGATCGTCTCCCTGCTCGGCACCCGCGTCGCGATCCACCTGTTCACCCAGTGGGGCTACGGGCAGGAGATCCGCGACGACGGACCGACCAGCCACCACACCAAGCGCGGCACGCCGACCATGGGCGGCGTCGTGATCATCCTCGCGACCGTCGTCGGCTACTTCGGCGCGAAGCTGATCACCCAGGACATGCCGTCGGCCTCCGCGCTGCTGCTGCTCTTCCTGTTCGTCGGCACCGGGCTGGTCGGCTTCCTCGACGACTTCATCAAGATCTCCAAGCAGCGCAGCCTCGGCCTGCGCAGCAAGGCCAAGATGATCGGGCTCACGGTCATCGCCCTGGTCTTCGGCGGCCTGGCGCTGTCGCCCTGGCTCGAGGACGACCGGGGCCAGACCCCGGCGTCGCGGCACCTGTCCTTCATCCGGGACATCGGCTGGATCACGCTGCCGGCGGTCGTCGTGCTGATCCTGATCTGGCTGATCATCGCGGCCACCACCAACGCGGTGAACCTGACCGACGGCCTCGACGGTCTCGCGACCGGCGCCTGCGTGATGGTGTTCGGCGCCTACATGCTGGTCAACATCTGGCAGAACAACCAGTGGTGCGGCCAGACCGGGCTCGACCAGCCGAACCTGTGCTACGAGGTCCGCGACCCGCTCGACCTGGCGGTCGTGGCCGCGGCGATCACCGGGGCGTGCTTCGGGTTCTTGTGGTGGAACGCGTCGCCCGCGGCCATCTTCATGGGCGACACCGGCTCCCTGTCCCTCGGCGGAGCCCTCGCCGGCCTCGCGATCCTGACCCGCACCGAGCTGCTGCTGATCATCCTCGGCGGGCTGTTCCTGGTGGAGACGCTGTCGGTGATGGCGCAGGTGGGCTACTTCAAGCTGACCAAGGGCAAGCGCATCTTCCGGATGGCCCCGCTGCACCACCACTTCGAGATGCTCGGGTGGGAGCAGGTCACCGTCGTCATCCGCTTCTGGATCATCACCGGCATCTGCGTGGCCGTCGGTCTCGGCGTGTTCTACGCCGAGTGGGTGACCGGCGCCGGCATCTGATGGGCCGCTCGTGAGCCCGCACCATCTGGGGCGGCACGACTCCTGGGAGGGCGTCCGCGCGGTCGTCGCCGGCTTCGGCGTCTCCGGGTTCGCGGCCGCGGACAACCTCAACCACCTCGGCGCGAGCGTGGTGGCCCTCGACGAGTCGGACGCGGGCGACCGACCGGCCAAGGCGGAGCTCCTCGAGGTGCTCGGCGCCGACGTGCGCCTGGGGGCCGGCAGCACCCTGGTCCTGCCCGACGACGTCGACGTGCTCGTCACCTCGCCCGGCTGGCGGCCGGACGCCCCGCTGCTGGCCCAGGCCCGCGCTCGGGGCATCCCGGTGTGGGGCGAGGTGGAGCTCGCCTGGCGGCTGCGCGACCCCGACCACGGCACGCCGTGGCTGTGCGTGACGGGCACCAACGGCAAGACCACGACCGTGCAGATGCTCGACGCGATCCTGCGGGCGGCGGGGCTGCGCAGCATCGCCGCCGGCAACGTGGGGCTGCCGATCGTCGAAGCCGTGATGGATCCCGAGCCGTACGACGTGCTCGCGGTCGAGCTCTCGAGCTTCCAGCTCCACTACACCGACTCCATGAGCGCCGAGGCGGCCGCGGTCCTCAACGTCGCCGAGGACCACCTCGACTGGTACTCCTCGATGTCCGACTACGCCGCGGACAAGGGGCGCATCTACGAACGCGTCCAGCGCGCCTGCGTCTACAACGTCGCCGACCCGGTGACCGAGCAGCTGGTCCGCGAGGCCGACGTCGTCGAGGGTCCACGGGCGATCGGGTTCACGCTCGGGATGCCGGGGGTGGGGATGCTCGGGGTCGTCGAGGACATCCTCGCCGACCGGGCGTTCATCGAGCACCGCGAGTCGAGCGCCGCCGAGCTCTGCACGATCTCCGACCTCGCCTCGCCTGCGCCGCACTTCGTCGCCAACGCGCTGGCCGCGGCCGCGCTGGCCCGGGCGCACGGCGTCCCGCAGTCGGCGGTGCGCGACGGGTTGCGGTCCTTCCGCCCCGACGGGCACCGGATCGCGGTGGTCGGCGAGCGCGGCGGCGTCACCTGGGTCGACGACTCCAAGGCCACCAACCCGCATGCCGCCCAGTCGTCGCTGCAGGCCTACGACCCGGTGGTCTGGCTCGCCGGCGGCCTGGCCAAGGGCGCCACGTTCGACGACCTGGTGGTGGCGGTGCGCGACCGCCTCCGGGGTGTCGTGCTGCTCGGCCAGGACCGCGACGTGATCGCCGGAGCGCTTTCGCGACACGCGCCCGATGTGCGGGTGATCGTCGTCGGCGACGACGAGACTGGGGCACCACACGGTGGACATGCCATGGAGCGTGCCGTGGCGGCCGCAGCCGAGTTGGCTCGACCCGGCGACACGGTCCTGCTGGCTCCGGGGTGCGCCTCCATGGACATGTTCACCAACTACGCCGAGCGCGGCGACGCGTTCGCCGACGCCGTACGACGCAGGCTCTGACCCGCTGACGAGGAGGGGACGCGCATGACGACCGCGGACCCGCTCCAGCCCTCGGCCCGCCGTCGCTCGGCCGCCGCCGGCTGGTTCGCCTCCGCACGCGCCGCGCTCGACCGGCCGCTGACGGCGTACTACCTGCTGCTCGGCGCGTCCGCGCTGCTGCTCACCATCGGCCTGGTCATGGTGCTGAGCGCCTCGAGCGTCTACTCCTACGAGCAGAACGGCGGCAACTCCTACGCCGTCGTCGAGCGCCAGCTGGTGTGGGTGGCGATCGGCGTGCCGTGCGCCTGGGTGGCCTCGCGGCTGCCGCTGCCCGTGGTCCGCAGGTTCGCATGGCTGTCGATGTTCGTCGCCATCGTCCTGCTGGCGCTGATCCGGGTGCCCGGCCTCGGCGTCGAGGTCAACGGCAACAAGAACTGGCTCGGGCTCGGACCGTTCGTCATCCAGCCGGCCGAGATCGCCAAGCTCGCGATCGTGCTCTGGGCCGCCCACATCTACGCCCGCAAGGACAAGCGCCTCGACAACTTCCACGAGGTCTTCATGCCGGTCGTGCCCGGCCTCCTGGCGGTGATCGCGCTGGTCGTGCTGGGCCACGACCTCGGCACCGCGCTCGTGCTGTTCGCGATCCTGCTCGCCATGTTGTGGGTGGTGGGGGCGCCCGGACGGCTGTTTATGTTCATGATGACCGCCGTCGGCGTCGTCGCGGTCGGCCTGGCGTCCACCAGCTCCGAGCGGCTCCAGCGCATCACGAACTTCGCCGACCCGTTCAAGGACTTCCACAACGCCGGCTGGCAGCCCGCCCACGGCCTGTTCGCCCTCGCCAGCGGCGGGATCTTCGGCGAGGGCATCGGCGCGAGCCGGCAGAAGTGGGGCGACCTGCCCGAGGCCCACACCGACTTCATCTTCGCCGTGCTCGGCGAGGAGCTCGGCCTGGTCGGCACGCTGCTGGTGGTCGGCCTGTTCGTCACCATCGCGTACGCCGCGATCCGGGTGGCCCGCCAGACCCAGGACGCGTTCGTGCGCTACATGACCTTCGGGATCGTCGTGTGGCTGCTCGGCCAGATGATCATCAACGTCGGCATGGTCCTCGCGCTCTTCCCCGTGATCGGCCTCCCGCTGCCGCTGGTCTCCTACGGCGGCTCGGCGCTGGTGCCCTCGCTGGTCGCCCTCGGCCTGCTCATCGGGTTCGCGCGCCGCGAGCCGGAGGCGGCCCGCGCCCTCGCCCAGCGCCGGAAGGCCCGCTCCGCCGGGCTCTCGGCCGGGCCCACCTCCTAGGCTTGCCGACGATGCGCGTCCTTCTCGCCGGCGGCGGTACCGCCGGGCACACCTCACCCCTGCTCGCCACCGCCGACGCCCTGCGGCGCCTGCGGCCCGACGTCGAGATCACCTGTCTCGGCACGCCCCGCGGGCTGGAGAACCAGGTGGTGCCGGCGGCCGGGTACCCCCTCGAGCTGGTCCCGCCGGTCCCGATGCCCCGGCGGCCGAACGCCGACCTGGTCAAGGTGCCGGCCCGGCTGCGCGCCGCGGTCAAGCAGACCCACACCGTCCTGGACCGGGTCCGGCCGGACGTGGTCGTGGGCTTCGGCGGCTACGTCTCCGTGCCGGCGTACCTCGCGGTCCGCAAGCGCGGCATCCCGCTGGTCGTCCACGAGCAGAACACCGTGCCCGGCCTGGCCAACAAGGTCGGTGCCCGGATCGCGCGCCGGGTGGCGGTGAGCTTCCCGGACACGCCGCTGCGGCACGCCGAGTACATCGGGCTGCCGATCCGGCCGATGATCTCCGGCCTCGACCGCTCCGCCCGCCGGGCTGAGGGGCGCGCGTTCTTCGGGCTGGACGCCGACCGGCCGACCCTGCTGGTCACCGGCGGATCCCAGGGGGCCCGCCGGCTGAACCAGGCCGTCTCCGGTGCCGCCGCGGCGCTGGCCGACGCGGGCGTCCAGGTGCTGCACGCCCAGGGCAAGCACGGCGGGGCCGACCCGGTCGTCCAGGAGTCCGGCGTGCCGTACGTCGTCGTGGAGTTCATCGACCGGATGGACCTCGCCTACGCGGCAGCCGACCTGGTCGTCTGCCGAGCCGGGGCCAACAGCGTCACCGAGGCTGCCGCGGTCGGTCTCCCGGCGGTCTTCGTGCCGCTCCCGATCGGCAACGGCGAGCAGGTGCGCAACGCCCAGCCGGTGGTTGCCGCCGGAGGCGGGATCGTCGTCGACGACGCCGACCTCACGACCGAGTGGGTCGCCGCCACGGTGCCGGCCCTGGCAGGGGACACCGCCCGGCTCGCGGCCATGGGCACAGCGGCGTCGGCGCTGATCCCGCGCGACGCCGACGAGCGGCTCGCCCGGATCGTGCTCGAGGAGGCGGGCCGGTGAAGGTCCCGGTCCCCGACCACGTGATCCCGGCCGACCGGCTCGGCCGGGTCCACTTCATCGGCATCGGCGGCGCCGGGCTGTCCGGCATCGCCCGGATCATGCTGGCCCGCGGCATCGCCGTCAGCGGGAGCGACGGCACCGACTCCCCGACGCTCGACGCCCTGCGCGCGCTGGGCGCCCGGGTCCACCTGGGGCACGCCGCCGACCAGGTGGGCGACGCCGACACGGTGGTGGTCTCGACCGCGGTCCGTGAGGACAACCCCGAGCACGCCGAGGCCGTGCGGCGCGGGATCCGCGTGCTGCCCCGCTCCGCAGCGCTCGCGTCGGTCATGGCCGGCCGTCGGGTGGTCGCCGTCGCCGGCACGCACGGCAAGACCACGACCACGTCGTTGCTCACGGTCGCCCTCCAGGCCGCGGGCGCCGACCCGACGTACGCCATCGGGGGCGACCTGGCTGCGACCGGCGTCAACGCGGCCGAGGGCTCGGGCGAGGTGTTCGTGGCGGAGGCCGACGAGAGCGACGGCGCCTTCCTCCACTACGGGCCGTACGCCGCCGTGGTCACCAACGTCGAGGCCGACCACCTGGACAACTGGGGGACCGAGGAGGCCTACCGCGCGGCGTTCGACGAGTTCGCCGACACCGTCGACCCCGACGGCTTCCTCGTCTGCTGCGTGGACGACCCCGGTGCGGCGGCGCTGGCCGAGCGGGCCCGCGGTGCTGGGCGCCGCGTCGTCACGGTCTCGGTCCGCGACCCCGGTCCGCTCGCGGACGTCACGTTGTGGTCGCCGGGGGAGCACTACCTGGCCGACGCGCTCGGCGCGCTCGCCGCCGGGACCGAGCTGGGCTACGACCCGGCCGCCCTGGTGCGCGGCATCGCGTCGTACACCGGCACCAAGCGCCGCATGGAGCTCAAGGGCGAGGCGGGGGGAGTGCGGGTCTACGACAGCTACGCCCACCACCCGACCGAGATCGCCGGCGACCTGGCCGCTGCGCGCGCGGTCGCGGGGGAGGGGCGCGTGGTCGTGGCCTTCCAGCCGCACCTGGTCTCGCGCACCCGGATCTTCGGGACCCGCATGGGCGAGGCGCTGGGTGCGGCCGACGAGGTCGTCGTGCTCGACGTCTACCTGGCGCGCGAGGACGCCGACCCCGAGGTGACCGGCGCGCTCGTGGCCGCCGCGGTTCCGCTGCCGGCCGAGCGCGTGAGGTTCGTCCCCGACGTCGACGACGTCGACGACGTCGCCGCCGAGCTGGTCGCCCGGGCCCGGCCCGGCGACCTGGTGCTCACCCTCGGTGCCGGCACGGTGACGGAGATCGGCCCCCGGGTGCTGGAGCTGCTCGCCCGATGAGCCCGACGAGCACCGGGGTCCAGGACACCACCGAGCGCACCCGCAAGCGGTTCGCGCGCCGCCAGTGGGCGCGTCGCTGGCTCGCCTGGCGGCCGCTGGTCGCGGTCGTGCTGGTGCTGCTGCTCGTCGTCGGCCTCCTGTGGCTGGTGTTCTTCTCCTCCTACCTCTCCGTGCAGGGCGTCGACGTGCGGGGCACCTCGCTGCTCACGACGTCCGAGGTCGAGAAGGCGGCCGCCGTGCCCGACGGCGAGGCGTTGGCCCGGGTCGACCTCGACCGGGTTCGCACCCGGGTCGAGGCGCTGGCGCCGGTGCGCTCGGCCGACGTGTCGCGCGAGTGGCCCGACCAGGTCCGCATCGACGTGACCGAACGGGTACCAGTCGCCGTCGTCCAGATCGCCGGGCACCTGCAGGGCATGGACGAGGAGGGCGTCGTCTTCCGCGACTACGCCAAGGCGCCGCCGGACCTCCCGCTGGTCGAGACCGGCAGCGACACCGGCAGCGACGCCCTGCGCGAGGCCGCCCTCGTCGTCGCCGCCCTGCCCGCCGACCTCGCCTCCAGGGTCGACCACGTGCAGGTCGACACCATCGACCGGATCACGCTGGTGCTGCGCGACGACCGCACCGTGCGGTGGGGGAGCTCGGCCGACTCCGACCTCAAGGCGACGGTGCTCGCCGGGCTGCTCGCCGCCACCAAGGCCCAGACCTACGACGTCTCCGTCCCCGGCCAGCCGACCACCAGCGGCTGAGCCGGTCCTTGTGGGGATCGGGCTGGTCCTTGGTCCCTGGCGTCGCAGTTTCATCATGGTCTGGTGGTGAACCTGCACTTCCCACGGTGGGCAGGCCAGGGGAAGTGCAGGTTGGCCTGCATCCCGTGGTGAAGCTGTGCCGCGTGGTGCGCGGCAGTCGCCAATCCGGACTCGGGCACGTGCAGGTCCCTGGCGTCGCAGTTCCATCATGGTCTGGTGGTGAACCTGCACTTCCCACGGTGGGCACGCCAGGGGAAGTGCAGGTTGGCCTGTATCTCGTGATGAAGCTAGCCCCTCCGGGGGAGAGGTGCGGACCCTCAGCTGGGCCGGCGCATCAAGCGCTCGAGGCGCCGGACCGTAGTGGCGGGATGGTCGAGGTCGGACCAGACCAGCCGCAGCATCCGGAAGCCGGTCGCTTCACGCAACGCGTCCTCGCGCTGCTTCTCCGCGAAGACGACCTCACCCGGGTCCTGCCCGGGCTTGAGGATCCGGCCGTACTTCAAGCGGCCGTCGAACTCCCCGAGCGTCAGGAGGTCGGGCCAGCCCCAGTCGCAGGTGCCGAGGAGGACACCCCTCTCGTCACGCACCTCCAGCTGCTGCACAGGAGCCGGGACGTGCGCGGTGCGGAAGAGCCAGTAGCCGCGAGCCTCCCCGATGCTCTCCGACCTGCCCGTGGCCATGCGCACGGGCACGTGGAGGTGCTGCATGCCCGGCCAGACGCCCAGCCTGTGGTGCATCCGGCAGAGCTCCCCCTGGGTGAAGCGACCGTGGTGGAGCCCCATCTCGAGGAGGCAGAACGCCGCCTCGGTGCTCGCGCGGCTGGCCGTCTCCAGCACGCTCCGGACCGACGAGGTCGCGCGGACGCCAGCGCCCGCCTCGACCACGTCCGCCTCGAGACAGATGCCCTCGTGGTGCACCACGTCTCCCTCGACCCGGCCGGCACCCCCGTCGAGCCGGGTGACATGGACGCGGTCGAGCGGCACGCCCCACACCTCGATCCCGTGGGCGACCGCGCCGGAGACGTGGCTGAGCACCACGGCGTCACCCAGCGAGTCCACCACCGCGCGGGCCCGCACCCAGTGGCGACCGACTGCGTCGAGGGTGCCCCACACATCGGAGAAGCAGAAGTACCCGCGTCGGAAGCGGGTCCAGACACCTGACCTGACCATCCGGGCGACCGCTCGGTCGTCGTAGCCCGCCGACGCCGCCTGTCGACGGGTGAAGAAGCCCTGCTCGTGGGCGATGACACGCAACGGATCCATGGCCCGGAGCCTGCCCGGCCCGGGGCCGACCGGCGGCCCTCGACCACCCGGCAGGGGAGAGGAGTGCCCGGACAGGACCTTGTGGACGGCAGGTGGCCCGCGCCCGGCACGTCGCAGCTTCACCATGGTCTGTCGGTGAACCGGCACTTCCCACGGTGGGCACTCCGTGGGAAGTGCAGGTTCGCCTGCATACCGTGATGAAACTGCAGCCTGCCGCGCCCCAGGAGCGCCCGAGCGCCACCCAAGGACTCACGAACCACCCGCACCCGGCGTGTCGTCACCGATCCGGGAGCACCGGCTGCCTACTGTCGTCACCACGGCGAGGTTGACATAACTATAACCCTCAGGCTGAGGGTCAGAGTTGGTCGACACGCCGCTTCCCCGGACCAGCATTGCGAAGCCGAACCCCAGACAACCCCCAGCACCCGAGCAGCGAAGGGCGACAGCCGTGGCAGCAGCACAGAACTACCTGGCCATCATCAAGGTCGTGGGCATCGGTGGTGGTGGTGTCAACGCCGTCAACCGGATGATCGAGGTCGGGCTCAAGGGCGTCGAGTTCATCGCGATCAACACCGACGCCCAGGCCCTCCTCATGAGCGACGCCGACGTCAAGCTCGACATCGGCCGCGAGCTCACCCGCGGCCTCGGCGCCGGCGCGAACCCCGACGTCGGCTCGCGGGCCGCCGAGGACCACGCCGACGAGATCGAGGAGGTCATCAAGGGCGCCGACATGGTCTTCGTGACCGCCGGCGAGGGCGGCGGCACCGGCACCGGCGGTGCGCCGGTGGTGGCGCGGATCGCTCGCAGTCTCGGCGCCCTGACCATCGGCGTGGTGACCCGGCCGTTCGCGTTCGAGGGACGACGCCGCGCCAACTCCGCCGAGGAGGGCATCGCCGCGCTGCGCGAGGAGGTCGACACCCTCATCGTGATCCCCAACGACCGGCTGCTGTCGATCAGCGACCGCAACGTCTCCGTGCTCGACGCGTTCAAGCAGGCCGACCAGGTGCTGCTGCAGGGCGTCTCGGGCATCACCGACCTGATCACCACCCCGGGCCTGATCAACCTCGACTTCGCCGACGTGAAGTCGGTGATGTCCGACGCCGGCTCGGCCCTGATGGGCATCGGCTCGGCCCGCGGCGACGACCGCTCGGTGGCGGCGGCGGAGATGGCGGTCTCCAGCCCGCTGCTCGAGGCCAGCATCGACGGTGCCCACGGCGTCCTCCTGTCCATCGCGGGCGGCTCCGACCTCGGCCTCTTCGAGATCAACGAGGCGGCCGCGCTGGTGGCCGAGGCGGTCCACCCCGAGGCCAACATCATCTTCGGTGCGACCATCGACGACGCGCTCGGCGACGAGGTCCGGGTGACCGTCATCGCGGCCGGCTTCGACGGCGGGCAGCCCAAGCGCCGCGACGAGGGATCGGTGCTGCGCCGTGACACCCGCGCCCAGCAGGCGCCGGCCGAGGCCAAGCCCGCCGCCTCGCCGGCCGGCAAGGACGCCGCGGCCGAGCAGAAGGAGAAGGAGAAGGTCTCCGCTGCGGCCGGCAGCCCGCAGCCCGCGGCGCCGCGCCCGGTCGTCCCCCAGGTCCAGTACGACGACGACGAGCTCGACGTCCCCGACTTCCTCAAGTGACAGGGGCCGGGTGACCTTCCTCTTCCTCGACACCGTGCCGGTCGCCGCCGGCACGGTGTCGGTCGCGTTCACCGACCGGCGGCTCGACGTCGGCGACCTCGCCGCCGCCGACGTGCGGACGGCCGGGCTGGCCGAGATCGCCCGGGTGACCGGCGCGACGCCCTGCCTCATGCACCAGGTGCACGGCACCGCGGTGCACCTGGTCGCTGACCCCGACGAGACGGTCCCCGACGCGGACGCCCTGGTGACCCAGGACGCCGGCGTGGCGCTGCTGGCTCGGGCGGCCGACTGCGTCCCGGTGCTCCTGGTGGCCGACACCGGTGCGGTGGCAGCGGTGCACGCCGGTCGCGAGGGCGTACGTCGCGGCGTGGTCCCCAACGCGGTCTCCCGGCTCCGCGACCTCGGCGCCGGAGGGATCCGGGGCTGGGTCGGTCCGCACATCTGCGGGCGCTGCTACGAGGTGCCCGAGGAGCTCCAGGCCGAGGTCGCCGCCGCCGTCCCGGCCACCCGGTCGACCACGAGCTGGGGGACGCCTGCGCTCGACCTGGGGGCCGGCGTGCTGGCCCAGCTCGCGGCTGCGGAGGTGTCGACCACCGAGGTCGCCGGCTGCACCCGCGAGGACGCGCGGCTGCACTCCCACCGCCGCGACGGTGCCGCCGCCGGCCGGCTGGCCGGCGTCGTCTGGAGAGCGGCATGAGCACCCCACGACGTTCTTCGCCTCCCCCGCTGCGCTCCGCCGACGAACAACGCCGCGGGGACCCCGCATGACGACCCCCGCGAGCCGCCGCGACCACGTCGCCATCGGCCTCGACACGGTCCGTGGCCGGATCGCCTCGGCGTGTGGCGACGTCGGGCGCGACCCGGGCGAGGTCACGCTCGTGGTGGTCACCAAGTTCTTCCCGGCCTCCGACGTGCGGATCCTCGCCGACCTCGGCGTGCAGCACGTCGGCGAGAACCGGCACCAGGAGGCCGAGGCCAAGGCGGCTGCCTGCGCCGACCTCGGCCTCACCTGGCACTTCATCGGCGGGCTGCAGAGCAACAAGGCGGCTGCGGTCGCGTCGTACGCCGACGTGGTCGAGTCGGTCGACCGGACCAAGCTGGTGGCGCCGCTGGCGCGCGGGGCGCAGGCCCGTGGTCGCGCCGTCGACGTGCTCCTGCAGGTCAGCCTGGACCCCCCGGGTCGCGAGGGGCGCTCGGGCGCGGACCCCGCCGACCTGCCGGCGCTCGCCGCCGCGGTCGAGGCCGCCGAACTGCTGCGGCTGCGCGGCCTGATGGCCGTCGCGCCCCTCGGGGCCGACCCCCGGCCGGCCTTCGACCGGCTGGCCGAGGTGCACGCCGGCCTCCTGGCCGACCACCCCGCCGCGACCTGGCTCTCGGCCGGGATGAGCGGCGACCTCGAGCACGCCGTACGCGCCGGCGCGACACACGTGCGCGTCGGCTCCGCGGTCCTCGGTTCGAGGCCGCAGGTCAAGTAGTGTCCCAACCACCAACCCTTTTCCGGAGGACCTGAGCTATGAGCGGCGCGATGCGCAGGATCGGCGAGTACCTCGGCCTGCTCGAGGACACCGGCCGGTACGACGACGAGTACGGCTACGAGGGCGAGTACGAGACCCAGGAGACCGCTCCCGTCCGCGCGCCCAAGCGCGAGAGCCGGCCGGCTCCGGTCGCCGACCTCGCCGAGCGGCGTCGCCCGGCCTCCGGGCCGGTGGGCGTGGTCGCGGAGCTCTCGCGGATCACGACCTTGCACCCGAGCACGTACAACGAGGCGCGCACCGTCGGCGAGAACTTCCGCGAGGGCACGCCGGTGATCATGAACCTCTCGGAGATGGACGACGCCGACGCCAAGCGGCTGGTCGACTTCGCCGCTGGTCTGGTGTTTGCCACGCGTGGCACCATCGAGCGCGTCACCAACAAGGTGTTCCTGCTCTCGCCGCCGAACGTGTCGGTGGCCGCCGAGGACAAGCAGCGGATCGTCGAGGGCGGGTTCTTCAACCAGAGCTGAGGGCGCGGTGGAAGCAGTCGGGACGATCATCTACGTCGTCCTCTGGGTCTTCATCGCGCTGCTGTGGATCCGGTTCGTCGTGGACTGGGTCCAGGTCTTCGCGCGGGCGTGGGTGCCCCGGGGCGCGCTGCTCGTGGGCCTCGAGGGCGTCTACACCGCCACCGACCCGCCGATCAAGGCGCTGCGTCGGGTGATCCCGCCGTTGCGGATCGGGCAGGTCTCCTTGGACCTGAGCTTCCTGATCGTGATGATCGGCGCGTACGTCCTGCTCCGGCTCGACACCGCGATCCTCCTGTCCTGACCGCGCCGCCCGACCGGGGTGCGCCGTCGATGCGCTGGGCACCTGCGCAGGCGCTATTGTTCGACCGACAGCAACGTTGACGATTGAGAATGGGTGAGGTCATGCCGCTGACGCCTGAGGACGTGAGCAACAAGCGCTTTACGCCCGTCCGGCTCCGCGAGGGCTACGACATGGGCGAGGTCGACCAGTTCCTCGACGAGGTGGAGGCCGAGCTCGCTCGTCTCACCCAGGAGAACGACGACCTCCGCGCCAAGCTGGCCGCGGCCCAGGGTGGCGCACCGGTCGAGACCGCTCCCCAGCCGCGCGTCGAGGAGCAGGCCCCCGAGCCCGCCCCGGTGGTCGCCGCGCCGGTGGTCGCCGCCACCCCGGTGGAGACGCTGCGGGTCGAGACCGTCCCCGAGGCGTCCAACGCTGCTGCCCGGCTGCTGGAGATCGCCACCCGCAACGCCGACGAGCTCGTCGAGGACGCCAAGAACGAGGCCGACAAGATCATCGGCGAGGCTCGCACCAAGGCCGAGCGTCTCGAGACCGAGTCGAAGACCAAGGCCGACCGGCTCGAGTCCGACGCCCGCACCCGCGCACAGATGCTCGACTCCGAGACCGCCGAGCGTCGCCGTCAGATGTTCGGCGACCTGGAGAAGGAGCGCGACAAGCTCAACGGCGAGGTCGAGAACCTGCGCTCGTTCGAGCGTGAGTACCGCTCCCGGCTCAAGAGCTACTTCTCCCAGCAGCTCGAGGCGCTCAACACCGGCACCGACAGCGGCCCCGCGGGTGGCGACGACACCCCGGCGCCGAAGCGGCTCCGGTCGATCCTCGGCGAGGACGAGGCCTGAGCCTGGCCGATCGGCCCGAGTCTCCCGCGGTCTCCTCGGTGCGGCGGATTTGAGGGGTCTGCGGTCACCCGCTACCCTCCCCGCACGAACCTGTGGCTACGACCACAGCCGCCGAGGCCCGAGGGAGGCCGACCATGGCCCGCAGCACGAGGAAGTCGCTCGCCGGTCAGGCGGCGTCCGCCGCCCGCAAGGTGATCGGCCGGACGACCTCGTCCTCGCGCCCGACCAAGACGGCCGCCAAGCCTGCTGCGAAGCAGGCGGCGGCCGTCGCGGCGTCTCCGGCGAAGAAGGCGGCACCGGCGAAGAAGGCGGCACCGGCGAAGAAGGCGGCACCGGCGAAGAAGGCGGCACCGGCGAAGAAGGCGGCACCGGCGAAGAAGGCGGCACCCGCGAAGAAGGCGGCACCCGCGAAGAAGGCGGCACCCGCGAAGAAGGCGGCACCCGCGAAGAAGGCGGCACCCGCGAAGAAGGCGGCACCCGCGAAGAAGGCGGCACCCGCGAAGAAGGCGGCGCCCGCGAAGAAGGCGGCACCGGCCAAGAAGGCGGCACCGGCCAAGAAGGCGGCGCCCGCGAAGAAGGCGGCGCCCGCGAAGAAGGCCGCGCCCGCCAAGAAGGCCGCGCCCGCCAAGAAGGCCGCACCGGCCAAGAAGGCCACACCGGCCAAGAAGACTGCAGCCGCCACCAAGGCGGCACCCGCGAAGAAGTCGGCGCCGGTCCAGAAGGTGGCCGCGACGAAGAAGGCCACACCCGTCAAGAAGGCAGCCCCTGTGTCGAAGTCGGTGTCCAAGACGCCCGCCCGCAAGGCCCCCGCGAGTGCTCTCGTCGTCAAGGAGGGCGAGGCCGCCTGGACGAAGGCCGAGCTCAAGGAGGTCCTCGAGGAGCTCAACGAGCAGCGCGCCCACAGCCGTGCCGTCCTCGAGGCCCAGGAGAACGAGCTCAGCGGCCTGATGCGCGACGCCGGTGACGGCGCCGGCCAGGACCAGGCCGACGTCGGCGCCACGACCTTCGAGCGCGACCAGGAGCTCACCGTGCTCAACAGCGAGCGCGACAAGCTGGCGCAGATCGAGCGGGCGCTGGGCCGCATCGACGACGGCACGTACGGCGTGTGCGAGTCCTGCGGCAACCCCATCGGCAAGATGCGGCTGATGGCTTTCCCCCGTGCCACACTGTGCATGACATGCAAGCAGCGCGAGGAGCGTCGCTGACCGGCGACCAGGACGGACCCGGGCCCGACGCCACGCGACCCACAGGTTCCCGCGCACGTCACCTGGTGGTCTTCGCCGGCGTCGCGCTGACGGCGTACGTCGTCGACGTCGTCTCCAAGGCCGTCGCGGTCGACCGGCTGGCCGACCGTCCCGACGTCGAGCTCGTGGGTGACCTGCTCAAGCTCCACCTGGTGCGCAACCCGGGTGCCGCGTTCAGCACCGGGACCGGCTACACCGAGCTGTTCTCGCTCCTGTCCGTGGCGGCCGTCGTCGCGATCCTCTGGGTCGCGCGGCGCATCGGCAGCACCGGCTGGGCGGTCGCCCTCGGCTTCCTGCTGGCCGGGGTGGCCGGCAATCTCACCGACCGGATGTTCCGGGCGCCCGGACCGATGCGCGGCCACGTGGTCGACTTCTTCATGCTGCCGCACTGGCCCGTCTTCAACGTGGCCGACATCTGCATCGACGTGGCGGCGGTGCTGATCCTGGTGCAGGTCTTCCGCGGCGTCCGGATCGACGGGTCCCGCGTCGAGCGCGAGGAGCGTGGCCGGTGAGCTCCGTGGCCGACCACCGCATCCTGCCGGTCCCCGAGGGGCTGGACGGCGAGCGCGTGGACGCCGCCATGGCCCGGTTGTTCGGGCTCTCGCGCACCCGCGCCGCGGAGCTGATCGCGAGCGGCCACGTCGAGCTCGACGGCAAGCCGGTCAGCAAGAGCGAGCGGGTGGTGCCCGGGGCGCTCCTGGACGTCGCCATCCCGGTCGAGGCCGACCCCCTGGCCGTGGTCCCCGAGGTCGTCGAGGGCATCAAGATCATCCACGACGACGACGCCATCGTCGTGATCGACAAGCCGGTCGGCGTCGCCGTCCACCCCTCGCCGGGCTGGTCCGGCCCGACGGTCGTGGGTCACCTGGCGGGGGCCGGCTTCCGGATCTCCACCAGCGGCGCGTCCGAGCGCCAGGGCATCGTGCAGCGCCTCGACGTCGGCACCTCCGGCGTGATGGTGATCTGCAAGTCCGAGCACGCCTACTCGGTGCTCAAGAACGCCTTCCGGCACCGCACGGTCGACAAGGTCTACCACGCGCTCGTGCAGGGCCACCCGGACCCGCTCGAGGGCACCATCGACGCCCCGATCGGCCGGCACCCCAAGGCCGACTACAAGTTCGCCGTGATGGCCGACGGCCGGCACAGCGTGACGCACTACGAGACCCTCGAAGCGCATCGCTTCGCGAGCCTGCTGGAGATCCATCTCGAGACCGGCCGCACCCACCAGATCCGGGTGCACATGGCGGCGCTGAAGCACCCGTGCGTCGGTGACCTCACCTACGGCGCCGACCCCACGCTGGCGCGGCGGGTCGGGCTGGAGCGCCAGTGGCTGCACGCCGTGCGCCTCGGGTTCGAGCACCCCGAGACGGGGGAGCAGGTGGAGTACGAGTCGCCGTACCCCGCCGACCTGGCACACGCCCTCGAGGTGATCCGTGACGCCCACTGAGCCGGACCTCACCGTCCGGCTCGCCGGCCCCGACGACGCCGCGGCGATCGCCGACCTCTACACGGCCGCCCGGGTCGCGGCGGTGCCGCAGATGCCACCCGCGCTGCACACGAACGACGAGGACCGGGCATGGATGGCCGCGCGTCTCGCGGACGGCAGCCACGAGGCCTGGGTCGCCGAGCGGGCCGGTCGGCTGCTCGGCTACGCGCTGGTCTCCCCGGTCTGGCTCGACCACCTCTTCGTCCACCCCGACCACCTCGGCGAAGGGGTCGGCACGGTCCTCCTCGACCTGGTGAAGTCGGTCCGTCCGGCCGGGTTCTCGCTGTGGGTCTTCGAGAGCAACGCCGGCGCGCGCCGCTTCTACGCCCGGCACGGCCTCGTCGAGCTCGAGCGCACCGACGGCACCGCCAACGAGGAGCAGGCGCCGGACGTCCGGATGGCCTGGCCGGGGGAGGACCCGCTCGGGTTCTACCGCGGCCTCATCGACGAGGTCGACGACCAGCTCGGCGACCTGCTGGCCCGCCGCGCGGCCCTCACCGCGGCCGTGCAGGCCCACAAGGGCGACCCGACGCGGGACGTCCGGCGCGAGGACGACATCGCCGCCGCGCTGGCGCGCCGGGCCCCGGCGCTCGGCCACGCCCGGGTCGCCCGCATCCTCGACGCGATCATCACCGAGAGCCTGGACGCCGCCACCGAGCTGTGACCCGGCTGTCGGTGGTCGGTGACACGCTCCGAATCGACCGGCCGGCCCGGTTCGGGCGTTAGAGTGAACGCCTTCCCCCGGATCGGTCCCGTGGCTTCGCCGCGGTCTGTCCAGCATGCCCACGATCGACTCGAGGAGAGTGCCCCGCGACGATGGCGAACGGCTCCCAGGACTCCTTCGTCCACCTCCACGTCCACACCGAGTACTCCATGCTGGACGGAGCGGCGCGGCTGCAGGCGATGGCGGAGCGCACCGCGGAGCTGGGGATGCCCGCCATCGCGATGACCGACCACGGCAACGTGTTCGGGGCCCACGAGTTCTACCGGAAGGCCACCGCCGCCGGGGTCAAGCCGATCATCGGCATCGAGGCCTACTTCGCGCCGAACATCTCGCGCTTCGAGCGCAAGGGCGTGAACTTCTACGACGGTGGCCCCGACGACGTCTCGGCCCGCGGTGCCTACACGCACATGACGCTGCTCTCGGAGAGCACCGAGGGCATGCACAACCTGTTCCGCCTCTCCACGGGGGCCTGGCGCGACGGGTTCTTCAAGCAGCCGCGCATGGACCGCGAGCTGCTGGCCCAGCACAGCCGCGGGATCATCGGCACCACCGGCTGCCCGTCGGGCGAGGTGCAGGTCCACCTGCGCTACGGGCAGTACGACGCAGCGCGCAAGGTCGCCGGCGAGTTCCAGGACATCCTCGGCAAGGACAGCTACTTCCTGGAGCTGATGGACCACGGCCTCGACATCGAGTCGCGCGTCCGCGACGGCCTCCTGCGGCTGGGCAAGGACCTCGGCATCCCGCTGCTGGCGACCAACGACTCCCACTACGTCATGCGCGAGGACGCCGCCTCGCAGGAGCACCTGCTCTGCATCAACTCGGGGTCGACCATGGACATCCCGGCCGGCGACGGCCCCGGGCAGCGGTTCGCGTTCTCCGGCGACGGCTACTACATCAAGTCGCCCGCCGAGATGCGGGCGCTGTGGGTCGACAAGTACGACCTGCGCGAGGCCTGCGACAACACGCTGCTGATCGCGGAGCGGTGCGACGTCTCCTTCACCGAGGGCAACGGCACCTACATGCCGCGGTTCCCCTGCCCGCCGGGGGAGGACGAGGACTCCTGGCTGGTCAAGGAGGTCGAGGTCGGCCTGTCCCGGCGCTACCCGGGCGGGGTGCCCGACCAGGTCCGCAAGCAGGCCGAGTTCGAGATCGGCGTCATCACCCAGATGGGCTTCTCCGGCTACTTCCTCGTGGTCGCCGACTTCATCAACTGGGCCAAGGACAACGGCATCCGGGTCGGTCCCGGCCGCGGCTCCGGTGCGGGGTCGATGGTCGCCTACGCGATGCGGATCACCGACCTCGACCCGCTCGAGCACGGCCTGATCTTCGAGCGCTTCCTCAACCCCGACCGCGTCTCGATGCCGGACTTCGACATCGACTTCGACGAGCGCCGGCGCGGTGAGGTCATCCGCTACGTGACCGACAAGTACGGCGACGACCGGGTCTCCTACATCGTCACCTACGGCACCATCAAGGCCAAGCAGGCGGTCAAGGACTCCAGCCGCATCCTCGGCTACCCGTTCGCGATGGGTGACCGCATCACCAAGGCGATGCCGGCCGCGGTGATGGGCAAGGACGTCCCGCTCAAGGAGATCTTCGACCCCGGCCACAAGCGCTACGGCGAGGGCGGCGAGTTCCGCTCGCTCTACGAGTCCGACAACGACGTCAAGCGGGTGGTCGACACCGCGATCGGCATCGAGGGCCTCAAGCGCCAGTGGGGCGTGCACGCCGCCGGCGTGATCATGTCCAGCGAGCCGCTGGTCGACATCATCCCGCTGCTCAAGCGCCCCGCCGACGGCGCGATGATCACCCAGTTCGACTACCCCACCTGTGAGGGCCTCGGCCTGATCAAGATGGACTTCCTCGGGCTGCGCAACCTCACGGTGCTCGACGACGCGGTCAAGAACATCCGCGCCAACCGCGGCGAGGAGGTCGTCCTGGAGGACCTCCCACTGACCGACGAGGCGACCTACAAGCTTCTCCAGCGCGGTGACACCCTCGGCGTCTTCCAGCTCGACGGCGGCCCGATGCGCGCCCTGCTGCGCAGCATGCGGCCCGACACCTTCGAGGACATCTCGGCGGTGGGTGCCCTCTACCGCCCCGGGCCGATGGGCGCCGACTCCCACAACAAGTACGCCCGCCGCAAGACCGGGCGCGAGCCGGTGGAGGCGATCCACCCCGAGCTGGCCGAGCCGCTGGCAGACATCCTGGGCGAGACCTACGGCCTGATCGTCTACCAGGAGCAGGTCATGGCCATCGCCCAGAAGCTGGCGGGCTACAGCCTGGGACAGGCAGACATCCTGCGCCGGGCGATGGGCAAGAAGAAGAAGGAGGAGCTGGACAAGCAGTACGCCGGCTTCTCGGCCGGCATGCAGGAGCGCGGCTACTCCGCGGCCGCCGTCAAGACGCTGTGGGACATCCTGCTGCCGTTCTCCGACTACGCCTTCAACAAGGCGCACTCCGCGGCGTACGGGCTGGTGTCCTACTGGACCGCCTACCTCAAGGCCAACTACCCGGCCGAGTACATGGCGGCGCTGCTGACGTCGGTGAAGGACGACAAGGACAAGTCGGCGATCTACCTCAACGAGTGCCGCCGGATGAAGATCCAGGTGCTGCCGCCCGACGTCAACGAGTCGGCGCACGACTTCACTCCCGTCGGCAACGACATCCGCTTCGGGCTCACCGCGGTCCGCAACGTCGGCGCCAACGTCGTCGACGGCGTCGTGGCCGCTCGCACCGAGAAGGGCCGCTACCTCGACTTCAACGACTTCCTGGAGAAGGTGCCGGTCCAGGTCTGCAACAAGCGGGTCATCGAGTCGTTGATCAAGGCCGGGGCGTTCGACGACATGAAGCACCGCCGGCGCGCCCTGGTCGCGATCCACGAGACCGCCGTCGACCAGTACGTCGACATCAAGCGCAACGAGGCGATCGGTCAGGACTCGCTCTTCGGTGGGCTCGACGAGACCGACGGCGGGTTCGGTGTGAGCGTGGCGATCCCGGAGATCGACGAGTGGGACAAGGCGACGCTGCTCGGCCACGAGCGCGAGATGCTCGGCCTCTACGTCTCCGACCACCCGCTGCTCGGCCTCGAGCACGTGCTGGCCAACGGCACCGACTGCACCATCGGGCAGCTGATGCTCGACGAGGATCGCCCCGACGGCGCATCCATCACCATCTCGGGGCTGGTCACCTCGGTGCAGCGCAAGATCACCAAGCGCGGCGACGCCTGGGCGATGGTGACCCTGGAGGACCTCGACGGCGCGATCGACGTGCTGCTCTTCCCCACGGCCTACCAGTTCGCCGGCCCGCACCTGGTCGAGGACGCCATCATCACCGTCAAGGGGCGGCTGTCGCGGCAGAAGGACCAGCCGGAGGTGCACGGCCAGGAGGTCAGCGTCCCGGACCTGTCCGACGGGCCGTCGGGTCCGGTGGTGATCAGCCTCCCCTCGACCCGGTGCACCCCGCCGGTGGTCGAGCAGCTCAAGGAGGTGCTCGGCACGCACCGGGGGATGACCGAGGTGCGCCTGCGACTCTTGACCCGTGAGCAGACCATGGTCATGCGGCTCGACGACCGCCTGCGCGTCACCCCGAGCCCTGCGTTGTTCGCCGACCTCAAGCAGCTGCTGGGGCCGGGATGCCTGACGGGGTGAGCGACGAGGCGAGCAGCGGGCACGGCTCGGTGCGTCCCGCCCTCGTCCAGGCCCTGCTCGCGGTCGTCCTGCTCGCCGCGGTCGGGGTGGTCGCGGGCGTCGTCTGGGAGTGGCTGTGGACCCCACCGACGGGTGTGGTCGTCGACCACCGCTGGACGGCGGTCGACGAGGCCAGCCTGCGCGGCCAGTTCACCGCGACCGGGTGGTACGTCGTGGTCGGCGGCGTGGCCGGCCTCGTGGGCGGCGCGCTGGCGGCGCTGCTCCTGGACCGCGCCCCGCTGGTCACCCTGGCCGGAGTGGTCGTCGGGTCGGCCCTGGGCGCCTGGCTGATGTACCTCGTCGGGCGGGCGCTCGGGCCCGGTGACCCGGTCGCGGCCGCCCGGGCGGCCAAGGAGGGCGCGCACCTCCCGGCCGCGCTGACCGTCTCGGGTGCCAGTCCGTTCATCGCCCTGCCCACCGGCGCGCTCGTCGCGCTCTCGCTGGTGTTCATCGGCCTCTCCGCCGCGCACCGCTCGTCGGGGGCCGACCCGGTCGCCTAGACTGCGGCAGTGTCCACGCCCGAGTACCTCGACAGCAGCGACGGGACCCCGCAGCGCACCGGCGGCCGTCGTACCCCCTGGATCGTCGGTGGCGCCGTGGCGGCGGTGGCGCTGCTCGGTGGCGGGGCGTGGGCCGCGTGGTCCTTCTTCTCCACCGGCCCGCAGCCGGCCGAGGCGCTGCCCGCCTCGACGGTCGCCTACGCCAGCGTCGACCTCGACCCCAGCGGTGGACAGAAGATCGAGGCCCTGCGGACCCTGCGGAAGTTCCCGGCGTTCCGCGAGGACATCGGTCTCGGCACCGACGACGACGTGCGCAAGTGGCTCTTCGAGAAGGCCCAGGACTCCGGCACCTGCCCCGACCTGGACTACGGCGACGACGTCGAGCCGTGGCTGGGTGACCGGATGGCGGTGGCGGCCGTCGACACCGGCGAGGACACCCCGGCCCCGGTCCTGGTGCTCCAGGTCAGCGACGAGGACGCGGCCGGGGCGGGGCTGGCGAAGATCCGCGACTGCGGGGGCGAGGACCTCGCCTGGTCCATGAGCGACGGCTGGGCGCTGCTGGGGGAGACCCAGGACGTCGTCGACGAGGTCGCGGCCGACGCCGGCGACACGCCCCTGTCCGACGACGCGGACTTCCAGCACTGGACCGACGAGGCGGGCGGGGACGGCATCGCGTCGTTCTACGTCTCTCCCGACGCCGGGGGGCTGCTCGCCGACCAGCTCGACGGCGCGGTGACCGACGAGCTCGGCGGCGAGATGAGCGGCCAGGTCGACGACCGGCTGCGCGACTTCGGCGGGATGGCGGCCACCGTCCGGTTCTCCGACGGTGCGCTCGAGCTCGAGGTGGCGGCCGACCCGGGTGACGCCGAGTCCGCGATGGACGGCAGCACGGCAGGCGACGACGTGGTGGCGACGCTGCCGGAGGACACGGCGGCCGCGGTCGGGTTCGGGCTGACGAAGGGCTGGCTCGGCGACCTGGTCGACGCGGACCTGATGAAGCAGCTCGAGGAGGAGTCCGGGCTCGACCTGCCCGACGACGTCGAGACCCTGCTGGGCAGCTCTGCGGCGCTCGCGGTGAGCGGCGACATGGATCCCGAGGCGGTGCTGCAGAGCTCCGACGGCAGCGACGTCCCAGTGGGGCTGAAGGTGAAGGGCGACGCCGACGCCATCTCGGACGTGGTCGACAAGATGGGCGGACCGTTCGAGGTCGACGTGGACGAGGACATGGTGGCGATCGGTCCCGATGCCGGCTACCGCGACGAGCTGCTGCAGGGCGGCGATCTCGGTGACACCGACGCCTTCCGGCACGCGGTCCCCGACGCCGGCGATGCCGCCGCGCTGCTCTTCGTCGACTTCGACGCCGGCAGCTGGCTCGACAAGCTCGCCGCGGACGACCAGGACGTCGCGGACAACCTCGCGCCGCTCGAGGCGGCCGGGCTCAGCGTCGCGGCGTCCGACGGCACCATGCACGCGGTGCTGCGGATCACGACCGGCTGACTCAGCGGGCGATCGGGGCGACCCTCGCGCCGGTGACCTGCACGAGGTCGGCGGGCGCGAGCCCGAGGTCGAGGCCGCGGCGCCCCCCGGAGACGTAGACGGTGCCGAAGCCGAGCGCGGACTCGTCGAGCACGGTCGGGAGCGACCGCTTCTGGCCGACCGGCGAGATGCCGCCGGCGACGTACCCGGTCGCGCGTTCGGCGTCGGCGACGTCGGCCATCGCCGCCCGGCTGGCCCCGAGCGCCCGGGCCAGGGCCTTGAGGTCGAGGTGTCCCGCCACCGGCACGATCCCGACCGCCAGCCGTCCGTCCACACTGGCCAGCAGGGTCTTCAGGACGCAGGCGGGGTCCAGCCCGAGCGCCGCTGCCGCCTCGAGCCCGTAGGACCCTGCCCGCGGGTCGTGGTCGTACTCGTGGACGGTGAAGGCGATGCCGGCACGCGTCAGGGCGACGGTGGCGGGCGTGGCGCCGGCTTTCTTCTTGGGCACAGGTTTCCTTTTCGTCTCACCGGATTTCGACGCGCCCGTTCCGGCTTCGCGGGCTCAGCCGGAGGGCTTGCTCAATCTGCGGCCACGACGCTCCAGCTCCTTCGTCGCCGAAGCTGTGGCCTTCAGTTCGGCGACCAGCGGGTGCGGGCCACCTCGGTGGCCGGCAGGGAGGGGATGACGTTCATCGCCCGCAGCTCGGCGCGCAGCAGGTCGGTGACCATGGCCAGCCGGAGGGCGGCGTCGTCCGCCTCGAGCAGCGACTGGCGCTCGGGCATCGGCAGGGGCGCCACCGCGGCGAGCGTCCAGGACAGGTACGTCGGGTCGCGGGGCAGCGCCCCCGCGTAGGGATCGCCGCGGATGTCGCTGAGCGCGGCGCGGTAGGCGGTGAACGCCGCGCGCGCCCGCTCCAGGATCTGCTCGGGGACCTCGGTCTCCGGGTCCGGACGCTCGGTGACGTGCCCGGCGGGGAACGGACCGGACGTCTCGAGCCGGTCGAGCTGGATGCGCTCCTGACCGACGGCGACGATCTCGAAGGTGCCGTCCGGGTTGGCCTCGACCTCGGTCAGCTGCATCCGGACGCCGACCCGGTAGAGCGACTGGGCGCCGTGGTCACCGACCTCGTAGCCCTCGCGGATGCCGACGGTGCCGAAGAGCCGCGCCGCGGGGTCCTCGACCCGCAGCAGGTGGTGCACCAGCGCCCGGTAGCGGTCCTCGAAGACGGTCAGCGGCACGCTCACCCCGGGGAAGAGCACGGTGTTCAGCGGGAACATCGGCAGCGTGTCGACCACGGGGCCAACCTAGTCCAGGGACTGTCGCCGGTCGGGGGCGACCGGGCGGCGCTCGTAGAATCGGCGACATGATCTCCCGCATCGACCTGCGTGGTGCCGACGGCGACGTCGACTACCGCGCAGCCGTGCCCCGCGCCGACTTCGACGTCGAGGCGGCGGTGCCGGCGGTGCATGCGATCTGCGAGGACGTCCGCGTCCGTGGCCTGGAGGCCATCCGCGAGCTGTCGGAGAAGCACGACGGAGTGCGGGTCGACGACATCCGGGTGGCGCCCGAGGCGATCGCCGCCGCGCTGGAGCAGCTCGACCCCGCCGTCCGCGCCGGGCTCGAGGAGTCGATCCGTCGGCTCCGCGCGACCTGTGCGGCCGAGCTCGAGCAGGACGTCGTCACCGACCTGGCCGACGGCGCCCGGGTCGTGCACCGCAAGGTGCCGGTCCGCCGCGTCGGTCTCTACGTCCCCGGTGGCCTCGCGCCGCTGGTCTCCAGCGTGCTGATGAACGTCGTCCCTGCCCAGACCGCCGGCGTCGGCTCGATCGCCCTGGCCAGCCCGCCGCAGCGTGAGTTCGGGGGCTCCGTCCACCCGACGATCCTCGCCGCCTGCGCCCTGCTCGGCGTCGACGAGGTGTACGCCGTCGGCGGCGCCCAGGCGATCGCGATGTTCGCCTACGGGACGGGGCCGTGCGCCAAGGTCGACCTGGTCACCGGTCCCGGCAACATCTGGACCGTGACCGCCAAGCGGATCCTCAAGGGACTGGTCGGCATCGACTCCGAGGCCGGCCCCACCGAGATCGCGATCCTCGCGGACGACTCCGCGGAGCCCGCGCACGTCGCCGCCGACCTGCTCAGCCAGGCCGAGCACGACCCGCTCGCGGCGGCGGTCCTCGTGACGCCGTCGGAGCGGCTGGCCGACGAGGTCGAGGCCGCCCTGGACAAGCAGGTGTCGGTCACCAAGCACGTCGACCGGGTGCGCACGAGCCTGGCGGGACCGCAGTCGGGCATCGTGCTCGTGCGCGACCTCGAGCAGGGGCTCGCGGTGGTCGACGCCTACGCCGCCGAGCACCTGGAGATCCAGACCGAGGACGCCGCGGCGTGGGCGGCCCGGGTCCAGAACGCCGGCGCGATCTTCGTCGGCGCCTACGCCCCGGTCAGCCTGGGTGACTACTGCGCCGGCTCCAACCACGTGCTGCCGACCGGCGGGTGCGCCTGCCACAGCAGCGGCCTGTCGGTGCGTGCGTTCACCAAGTCGGTGCACGTCGTGGACTACTCCCGCAGCGCGCTCGAGGCGGTGGCCGGCCACGTGACGACGCTCGCCGAGGCCGAGGACCTGCCCGGTCACGGCGCGGCCGTGCGCGTTCGCTTCGAGGACTGAGCCATGGCCTGGCCACCGCTCCGCGAGGAGCTGCGGGGCATCGCGCCCTACGGCGCCCCGCAGCTGGACGTCCCGGTCCAGCTCAACGTCAACGAGAACCCCTACGGCCCGTCCGAGGAGTGCGCGGCCGACATCGCCCGCGCCGTCGCCGAGGCGGCGACCACGCTCAACCGCTACCCGGACCGGGAGTTCACCGCGCTGCGCACCGCGCTCGCGGCGTATCTCTCCCGGGACACCCCGCACGGGGTGGGCCCCGAGCAGGTCTGGGCGGCCAACGGCTCCAACGAGGTGATGCTGCAGCTGCTGCAGGCCTTCGGCGGGCCGGGACGGGTGGCGCTGAGCTTCGCGCCCACCTACTCAATGTATCCCGAGTACGCCCGCGACACCGTGACCGAGTGGGTCGTCGGTCACCGGGAATCCGACTTCGCCCTCGACCTGGACCACGCCCGCCGCCTGGTCGAGGAGCGGCGCCCGAGCGTGGTGCTGCTCCCGAGCCCCAACAACCCCACCGGCACGGCGTTGCCGCCCGAGGCCGTCGGGATCCTGTGCCGGGCAGCAGGCGACGGGCTGGTCGTCGTGGACGAGGCGTACGGCGAGTTCCGCCGCGCCGGGGTCCCGAGCGCGCTCGAGCTGCTGCCGGCGTACCGCAACCTGGTCGTGACCCGCACCATGAGCAAGGCGTTCGCGCTGGCCGGTGCCCGGCTGGGCTACCTGGCCGCGGCGCCCGAGGTGTGCGACGCCATCCGGGTGGTGCGGCTGCCCTACCACCTCTCCGCGGTGACCCAGGCGACCGCGCTCGCCGCGCTCCGGCACGCCCCCGAGCTCCTCGGCCGGGTCGACGACCTGCGTGCCGAGCGGGACCGCACCGTCGCCTGGTTGCGGCAGACCGGGCTCACCGTGGCGGACAGCGACGCGAACTTCGCGTTGTTCGGGACGTTCGCCGACCGCCATGCTGTGTGGCAGGGGCTGCTCGACCGGGGTGTGCTGATCCGGGAGACCGGCCCCGACGGGTGGCTGCGGGTCTCCATCGGCACCGCGGCGGAGATGCAGGCGTTCCAGGAAGCACTCACGCAGGTGATGGATCGACAGACGGAGGACGGGCAATGACGCGCACGGCTCGCATCGAGCGTCAGACCAAGGAGTCGAAGGTGCTCGTCGAGGTGGACCTCGACGGGACCGGGCGCACGGACGTCTCCACAGGCGTGGGCTTCTACGACCACATGCTCGACGCGTTCGGCCGGCACGCCCTGCTCGACCTGACGGTCCGCACCGAGGGCGACACGCACGTCGACGCCCACCACACCGTCGAGGACACCGCGATCGTGCTGGGGCAGGCGCTGCGCGAGGCGCTCGGCGACAAGCACGGCATCCGTCGCTTCGGTGACGCCACCGTGCCGCTCGACGAGGCGCTGGTGCAGGCGGTCGTCGACGTCTCGGGGCGCCCCTACTGCGTGCACACCGGTGAGCCGGAGGGACAGCAGTACGTCGTCCTGGGCGGCGACTACCTCGGTTCGCTGACCCGGCACGTCTTCGAGACCATCGCGTTCCACGCCCACCTCGCGCTGCACGTGCGGGTGCTCGCGGGCCGCGAGCCGCACCACGTCGTGGAGACGCAGTTCAAGGCGTTCGCCCGGGCGTTCCGCGACGCCGTGGCGCTCGACCCGCGGGAGACGGGCGTGCCGTCCACGAAGGGCAGTCTGTGAGCCGTCCGGACGTCGTGGTCCTCGACTACGGGTCGGGGAACCTGCGCTCCGTCGTGCGCGCGCTGGAGCGGGCCGGCGCGGCGGTCACCCTGACCGCGGACCGCGCCACGGCGCAGGACTCCGACGGTCTCGTCGTGCCCGGGGTCGGTGCGTTCGCCGCGTGCATGCAGGGGTTGCGGGCGATCCGCGGCCACGAGGTGATCGGGCGGCGGCTGGCTGGTGGCCGGCCGGTGCTCGGCATCTGCGTCGGTATGCAGATCCTCTTCGAGCGCGGGGTCGAGCACGGTGTCGAGACCGAGGGGTGCGACGAGTGGCCCGGGGTGGTCGAGCGGCTCCGGGCACCTGTCGTCCCGCACATGGGCTGGAACACCGTCGACGCCGCCGGGGGGAGCACGCTCTTCCGTGGCGTCGAGGGGGAGCGGTTCTACTTCGTGCACTCCTACGGCGTCCGCGACTGGCGGCTGGAGACCCACGGCCGGACCCGTCCTCCGCTGGTGACCTGGTCCGAGCACGGCGGCGACCGGTTCGTGGCCGCCGTGGAGAACGGTCCGCTGAGCGCCACCCAGTTCCACCCGGAGAAGTCCGGGGACGCCGGCGCGGCGCTGCTGCGCAACTGGGTGGAGTCCCTCCCGGTGGCGGCACGATGAGCAAGGAGCGCGCGCGCCGCCGTGCCGAGCGCGAGCGCGAGGCGGCCGTCGTGGCGGCGGCCCGCGCCGCCGAGGCCGAGCGGAGGGAGCGCCGCGAGGCGCGGGTGCGATCCGTGACCTCCCGGCTCCCGCAGCGTCGTCGCGGGCCGTCGGGCATCCTCGCCGAGCGGCGGCGCAAGCAGAACGGCGCCCTGGTCGCGATCCTGGTCGCCCTCAACGTCCTGGTGTGGATCCTCAGCGACGACTGGGCGCTGCGGCTCGCCGCCGCGGTCGTCAGCCTGCTCGCCGCGCCCGTCCTGCACACCCTGCTGTTCCGCCGATCCTGAAGAGGTCCCCGTGTCCGACCACCTCGAGCTCCTTCCCGCCGTCGACATCACCGAGGGCCGCGCCGTCCAGCTCGCCCAGGGCGTCGCCGGCTCCGAACGCGTGTACGGCGACCCGGTGGCCGCCGCGCTGCGCTGGCAGGACGCCGGGGCGGAGTGGATCCACCTCGTCGACCTCGACGCCGCCTTCGGTCGGGGCTCCAACCGCGAGCTGCAGGCGCAGATCGTGGGCACGCTGGACATCAAGGTCGAGATGAGTGGCGGCATCCGGGACGACGAGTCGCTCTCCGCCGCGCTGGCGACCGGCTGCCGCCGGGTCAACATCGGCACCGCCGCGCTCGAGCGGCCGGAGTGGTGCGCGAAGGTGATCGCCGAGCACGGCGACCGGGTCGCGATCGGCCTCGACGTCCGGGGCCGCACGCTCGCGGCTCGGGGCTGGACCCAGGAGGGCGGCGACCTCTACGAGACGCTCGCGCGCCTGGACTCCGAGGGATGTGCGCGCTACGTCGTCACCGACGTCAACAAGGACGGCATGCTGCAGGGCCCGAACCTCCAGCTGCTCCGCGACGTCTGTGCCGCGACCGACGCGCCGGTCGTCGCCTCCGGCGGCGTGACCACGCTCGACGACGTACGAGCCCTGATGGGGCTCGTGTCCGACGGGGTCGAGGGGGCGATCGCCGGGACGGCGCTCTACGAGGGCCGGTTCACCCTCGAGGACGCCCTCGCGCTGACCCGGGGTGCCTCGTGAGCCTGGCGGTCCGGGTGATCCCGTGTCTCGACGTCGACGGCGGGCGGGTGGTCAAGGGGATCAACTTCGTCGACCTCCGCGACGCCGGCGACCCGGTGGAGCTCGCGCGCACCTACGACGCCGAGGGTGCGGACGAGCTGACCTTCCTCGACATCTCGGCCTCGCACGAGGGCCGGGCGACGACGATGGAGGTCGTCTCCCGCTGCGCCGAGGAGGTCTTCATCCCCCTCACGGTCGGCGGGGGAGTGTCGTCGGTGGCGGACGTCGACCGGCTGCTGCGCGCCGGTGCCGACAAGGTCGCCGTCAACACCGCCGCCATCCGCCGCCCCGAGCTGGTCGCGGAGATCGCCGACCGCTTCGGCAACCAGGTGCTGGTCCTGTCGGTCGACGCCCGGCGCTCGGCCGGCACGCCCTCCGGCTTCGAGGTCACCACCCACGGCGGCCGGACGTCGGCCGGCCTGGACGCGATCGAGTGGGCGCTGCGCGCCACGGAGCTCGGGGCCGGGGAGATCCTCCTCAACGCGATGGACGCGGACGGCACCCAGGACGGCTTCGACCTCGAGCTGATCGCCGCCGTCCGCCGCGAGGTCACCATCCCCGTGATCGCCTCGGGCGGCGCCGGCTCGGTCGACCACTTCGCCCCAGCCGTCGACGCCGGCGCCGACGCGGTGCTGGCGGCGACCGTCTTCCACTTCGGCACGCTGCGCATCGGGGACGTCAAGGCGGCGCTGGCGGGTGCGGGGCACCCGGTGCGCTGACCTCAGCCCGCCGGCACGAGGTGCCAGATGGCCGCCGCGTCCTCCGGCGCCAGCTCGAAGCACCCGAACCGCAGCTTGCTGGTCGGGAGGTGGTCTCGGACCCGGGCCAGCGGCAGCGGCTCGATCTCGCGCAGCGCGGCCGCCCGCCGGAAGCCGCCTGCGATGACGTCGCTCGGCTCGGGCTCGGCGCCGGTCACGGTCCCCACGATCGCGATGGCCCGGAACGGCTCGCCCTCGGGGAATGTCGTCCTCGGCGAGTAGACGAGCAGGCCGTCCCCGACCGCCATCCGGGCCAGCGGCGCCCGCTTGCCGTGGTTGGCCATCACGAAGCCGAGCTCGAGTCCCCGTCGGGCGTGGTCGCGCGAGGCGACGAGGACCCAGGTGCGTGCAGGTGCGTCGGTCACGGGGCGACGGTAGTGACGAGCGCCGACAGCGGGATGCGGTAGACCGTCCGTGCGTCCGGGTGCGTGACGACCAGGTCGTCGCCGACGACCGCCGCGCCGACGTTCTCGCTCGTGCGGGGCGCATCGTCGAGGGGCACGGTGTCCAGCAGCGTCCCGGAGACTGCGTCGACGACATAGACGGTCGGCCCGGACTGGCCCACGACGTAGACGGTGTCGCCGTGGGCGACCACGGCGTCCGCGTCCGGGAGGTCGGGGACCTCGGCGACCTGGTCCATCGTGCGCGCGTCGAGCGCGACCGCGCTGCCGGTCAGCGTGCAGGACACCCAGACCCGCCCGGCCACCTCCGCGACCCCCTGCGGGCCGGAGCAGCCGTCGAGCGGCTCGGTGCGCACCCGGCCCCCGGCGACGCGCGACACGGACCCGCCGTAGTAGTTGGTGACCCAGACGCCGTGGTCTCCGGCGGCCACCAGCCTTGGGGCGTCGTCGGTGTCGTAGGACCCGACGACGCGGCCGTTGCCGTCGGCCTCGACGACCCGGCCACCCGCCTGGTCGACGACCCACAGGTGCCTGCCGTCCCACGCCAGCCCCTCGGGCTCGCTCCCGGCGGACTTCAACCGGAAGGTCGTGACCTCGTGGGTGGTGGGGTCGATCCGCACGACGCTGCCGTCACGGATCACGCTGACCCATACGCCGTCGGGGGTCTCCACGATCCGCAGTGGAGCGTTCCCCACCTTGATCGGGTCGCCGTCGCCGGGGAGCACGGTGCCGGCCTCCGGCTGCACCAGCCAGGCCTGGCCGCCGACGTCGGCGACGCCGACGGCACCGTCGTCGAGTTGGCGCAGCTGTGCCGGGCTCGAGGGGGACGGGCTCGAGGACGACGGGCCGGTACCGGCCGCGTCGGACCCGGCGGAGTCCGACCCGCCGCACGCCGCGGCGGTCAGGGTGAGCGCGAGCGCAGCGAGCAGAGCACTCCTCATGGGGGAAGTGTCGTCGAGATCGAGGCCGCCGGACCGCCAGGTCGCCAGTCGTGACGGATTCGTTGTCAGCGGGTCGGGAGCCGGTGCAGCCAGGTCGCGACCGGGTCACCGGCCACGTCGGCGCGGTAGATGCTCTGGTGGTCCGCACCCGGCACCATCTCGACGGTGGTCGGGTGCCCGGCGCGCTCGAGGGCCTCGGCGAACTCGGTCGTGGAGGACGGAGGCACCATCGTGTCCGAGTCGCCGTGCAGCAGCAGCACCGGTACGCCGGGCCGCAGGTCCGCCCGCTGCACGGGGTTCGCGCTCGACCAGGCGCCGGGGTCCTCGTCCGGCTCGCTGCCGAGGAGCGCGGACGCGAGGTCGGGCACCCGGGCGATGTCGTAGGGACCACTGAGGCCGATCAGTGCGTCCGGGCGGACGAGGGGTGTGTCGCACTCCGGTGTGAAGTCGTCGACGGCGAGCACGGCGAGCGCTGCCAGGTGCGCCCCCGACGAGTGCCCGAGGACGGCCACCGGGCCGGGGGCGCGTCCCTGCCGCCGTACCTCCGCGGTGGCGGCGGCGACGGCGCACAGGACGTCGTCGACGGGGACCGGGTAGGTGACCCCGTCCTGGGCCGCCCGCAGGTGGGTGGGAGCGGCCGCGATCCCGTCCTGGGCGAGACCGGCCGCCAGCCCGGCCAGGCCGGCGGGGTCCGCGGTCTGCCAGCCGCCGCCGGGCACGAGGACGACCAGCGGCACGTGGCGCGCCCGGCCGTCGGGCAGGTAGAGGTCCTCGGTGAGGCCGCGTGCGTACTCGACGGTCGTCGTGGGCCTCGGCGTCGCGGTGGACCCGGACGGCGTCGGGCCGTCGGCGCAGGCCGACAGCGCGGCCAGCGCCAGGGTCAGGGCCGCGACAACCGCCCAGCGACGACGGTGCCGGACCATCCACGGCACAGGGATCACCTCACCTCCCACGCTCACGCAGGACGACGTGCCCGGCCAGGGGCCTTGGTCACCGAAACCCGGTTGAGCCGCGCGCGGAGCCGTCCTACCGTCGCCCGGTCGGGAGGAGGGCGGATGGGCTCCGAGCTGCACGCGCTGTGCTTCGAGGCGGTCGACCCGGGACGGCTCGGCCGGTTCTGGTCGCAGCTGCTGGGGTGGGTCCCGGTCGACGAGCGCGACGGCGGCGTGGCCGCGGTGCCCGAGGACGGCACGCCCTACCGGCTCCGGTTCGTTCCCGGCGCGTCGCCGAAGAGCGGTCGCAACCGGATCCACCTCGACCTGACCACCGAGGACCGCGACCAGCGGGAGCTCGTCGCCCGGGCGCTGGAGCTGGGCGGGAGCCACCTCGACGTCGGCCAGGGTCCCGACGAGGACCACGTGGTGCTGGCCGATCCCGAGGGCAACGAGCTGTGCGTCATCGAGCCGGGCAACGGCTTCCTCGCCGGCTGCGGGCGGATCGGTGCGATCAACTGCGAGGGCACCCGAGCGGTCGGGCTGTTCTGGAGCGCGGCCCTCGACTGGCCGCTGGTCTGGGACCAGGACGAGGAGACCGCGATCCAGTCGCCCCGGGGCGGCACGAAGATCACCTGGAGCGGGCCGCCGCTGCCGCCCCAGACCGGGAGCTGGCGGCTGCGCCTCCAGGTGCGTCCGGGTCCGGGGCAGGAACTGCCTGCCGAGGTCGACCGCCTGGTCGGGCTCGGCGCGCGGCGCGTCGGGCGCGGGCCCGACGGCAGTGTGACGCTGGCCGACCCCGACGGCAACGAGCTCTGGGTGCTGCCGACCTCTGCGGCCGGCCCCTGGTCGGCTTGGTAGCTCCCGAGGAGCGGCCGTCCGACCGGTGCGGGCAGCGTCAGCCGCGCCGCATCTCGGCGTCGATGTCGGCCTCGCTGATGGGCCTGCGCATGAACGCGTCCCAGTAGCTCAGCACCTCCCCGATGCCCCAGCCGGCCAGGACCCACCCCGGCCAGAAGTAGCCGCGTCCGGTGACGGCCCAGACGAAGACGAGGAAGGCGTTGACGACGCAGTAGGCGAGGAAGCTCCGCTTCCAGGCCCGCTTCTTCTCGATGCGGCGGACGGCGTCGGCACGAGCGTCGTCGGCTGCCGCCTCCTCGTTCGCGCCGCGGGTGTAGGCCTGTTGGTCGTCGAACTGGTCAGGTGCCATGGTGGTTCACCTCTCGGACGAGGTCGTGGTTCCGGTTGAGGGCGCGCGCGTCGGACCGCCGGCCGCGGTGCCGGGTGCGTGCCCGTCGGTGAACGGCATGCAGCGACGCGAGCAGGACGATCGCCGTGTCCCCGGTCGCGGACATCGTTCCTCCGACGGGCCTACCCGTGATCACGTGCCAGTCGCTCACGAGCGACGTGTCTTGCTTCCCCTCGAGCAACGCTGCTGTGCTCGGACCGGCCGGCGCCAGGGGCGGAGGTCCCGAGCACGGCAGAAGAAGGGCAGGGGCGGGTCAGCGGTGTGTTGGCCACCGTTTCGTGCAGCCGATCGGTGGCTGAGTCACCGCTGCGGCGTCGGACGCCCGGATCCCAGCAGACAAGGCGGCGTCGAGGTCGGCAATCGAGGAGTCCATGCCGACAGTGGCGCGTGGCGCGAGAACGGTCGATGAAAACCGCGCATCGTCCGTTCGACGCCCGCGACCTGGTGTAGACACGGACCATCGGAGAGCACGTCCAGGCCGGATGCCCAGGAGCGAACATGCCAGCTGTTGCGCCACAGCGCCCACGGTCCCAGCCCGCGGCGGTGGCCGCCGCCCTTGTCGTCGTGGCGACGACCGTGGCCATGACCCTGGTCGCGCTCCTCCCGACGACCGCTCACGCTGCCGAGCGAGGTGGCCCCGACCGGGTCACGGCCACCTCGTGGTACGGCGTGAAGCTCGGAGCGTCCTTGAGCCGTGTCGCCCGCGACCACGGCTGGACGACGGGCGACTGCGGCCTCGGAGGCACCCCGATCTACGTCAACGTCCCGCGGCACTACCGCGTCGAGGTGGCCCAGGGTCGCCGAGCCGGCCGCGTCGGGTTCATCGAGGTCTGGAACAGGAACATCAGCGGCCCACATGGAGTGCGCCCGGGGATCACGGTCGACAGCATCGCCGGCTTCCTCAGCCATGGGGCTCGCCACCAGGTCGGTGACGGCTCCACCGACACCTGGACCTACTGGGTGATCCCGCTGCGCGGCCACTTCCTCTACGTGCGCAGCGGCAACGACAACGGCAGCGGCACCCGGGACCGGGTCCTCACCTTCGGCCTGGCCGACACGCGGTCCACGGCCCGGTCGCGCGGCGAGACGATGGGCGGCTGCTACTAGCGCCACCGACGCCTGGGCGCCCCGTCGTCAGACCCCGAGGTCGGCCGCCTGCAGCTCCGCCACCCGCTCCTCGGGTCCCTCGAACGCCAGCCCCGAGGTCGCCGAGCGACCGAAGAGGAAGAGCACCAGCTCGACGACGTCGCCGGTGACCGTCACCGGGTCGACGCCCTTGCGCATCGTCGCGGTCTCGCCGGTGTCGGCGCGGCGCACGACGGTGGGCACCGGCAGTCCGCGCCCGAAGAACATCCCGCCCCGGCGCAGCTGCGACCACATCAGGTCGACGTCCTCCGCGGGCAGCGAGCGCGGGCTCCAGTCCGGCTGACCGCGCCGGAGGTCCTCGTGGTGCACGACGAGCTCGAAGGTGTTGATCAGCCGGTCCAGCGGCGGCAGCACGCGCAGCGGAGGGGACGGGGTGCGCAGCGTCTCGACCTCCACCTCGAACGGCCGTGCCCGGCGCCGCGCCATCGCCTTCTCCGTCAGGCCGGCGAGTGGCGGCACCACGTTGCCGAGCGAGGAGATCGGGTCGCGCTCGCGCACCAGCAGGTGGGCCACGAGGTCCTGCGCGTCCCAGCCCTCGCACAGGGTGGGCGCGTCGGGTCCGAGGACCTGGGCGAGGTCGCAGAACGCGCGTCGTTCGCGCAGGGCCAGGGAGTCGGTCACGCCCCGAGCATAGGGAGCGCACGGGGACGCGGCGCCGTCGGTGCCGGGGAATACCCTGGCCCGGCCGGCGGTTCGGGCCCCGGCAGGAAGGGGTGCAGGTGACGCTGCAGGTGACGGAGCGACGCAGCGGTCGGAGCACGACGACCGAGGGCTTCGCCGTCCTCGGGGTGGCGATCCGGCGGGAGCCGTGGATCTTCACCGTCTCGACGATCGGCAGCGTGCTCTTCGGCGCCCTGACCGTCGCCGACGCCTGGGTCCTCGGCTGGGCCACCGACCACGTCGTCCTGCCCGCCTTCGACGACGGCGAGATCGACAGCTCGCTGCTCTGGGCGGTGCTCGCGCTGTTCCTGGGGGTCGCGCTGCTGCGCGCCGTCGGGATCGTGGCGCGCCGGCTGGGCGCCGGCATCATGCAGTACCGCATGCAGGCGCACAGCCGCCGGGCGGTGACCCGGCAGTACCTCTCGCTCCCGATGGAGTGGCACCAGCGCCATCCCACCGGCCAGCTGCTCTCCAACGCGAACTCCGACGTCGAGGCGGCCTGGGGTCCGATCGCGCCACTGCCGATGGCGGTCGGGACCGTCGCGATGATGGTGATCGCGGTCGTCCAGATGTTCCTCGCCGACGTGGTGATGGCTCTCGTGGGCCTCCTCGTCTTCCCGGCGGTGGTGGTGACCAACCTCGTCTACCAGCGCTACGCGTCGCCGCTGATGACCAAGGCGCAACAGCTGCGTGCCGAGCTGAGCGAGGTCGCCCACGAGTCCTTCGACGGTGCGATGGTGGTCAAGACGCTCGGGCGGGAGGGGGAGGAGACCGCCCGGTTCGCGGCCAAGGCGCAGCGGCTCCGCGACGTCAACATCCGCGCCGGCCGCATCCGGGCGGCATTCGACCCGACCCTGGCCGCCCTGCCCAACCTCGGCGTCCTCGTGGTGCTCGCGGTGGGGGTGGCGCGGGTGACGAGCGGCGCCACCGAGCCCGGCGACGTCGTCACGATCGCCTACCTGCTCACGATCGTGTCCTTCCCGATCCGGTCGATCGGCTGGCTGCTCGGCGAGTTCCCGCGCAGCGTGGTGGGCTACCAGCGCGTCGACGCGGTGCTCCGGGCGACCGGCGAGATGCAGTACGGCGCCGGGCGCCTCGCCCCGGCCGACACCGGGGCCCGGCTGACCCTCGACCACCTCGCCTACCGCTACGAGCCCGACCAGCGCCTGCTCGACGACGTGACCTTCACCGTCGAGCCGGGCCGCACCGTCGCGCTCGTCGGAGCCACCGCCTCCGGCAAGAGCACCCTGACCAACCTCATCTCCCGGCTCGTCGACCCGACCGACGGCCGGATCCTCATCGACGGCGCCGACCTGCGCGACCTCGCGCGCGGCGAGCTCGCCCGGGCCCTCGCCGTCGTCCCGCAGACCCCGTTCCTCTTCGACGACACCGTGCGCGGCAACGTCACCCTCGGGGCGGACGTGTCCGACGAGGAGGTGTGGGCGGCGCTGCGCGCCGCGCAGGCCGACGGCTTCGTCGCCGCACTCTCGCACGGTCTCGACACGCGCCTCGGCGAGCGCGGCACCTCCCTCTCGGGCGGGCAGCGGCAGCGGATCTCGCTGGCCCGCGCACTCGTCCGCCGCCCACGGCTCCTGCTGCTCGACGACGCCACGTCGGCCGTCGACCCCGAGGTCGAGGCCCGGATCCTGGAGGCGCTGCGCTCCGGCAGCCATGACTCGACCCTGGTCGTGGTCGCCTACCGCAAGGCCACGATCGCGCTGGCCGACGAGGTCGTGCACCTCGAGGACGGCCGGGTGGCCGACCGCGGGACGCACGCCGAGCTCCTCGAGCGCAGCCCCGCCTACGCCCACCTGGTCAACGCCTACGAGGTCGAGGCCGAGCTGGGCAACGAGCTCGTCGGGGAGGAGGTGGAATGAGCACCACGCTGGACAGCGGTGACCGGATCGGCGCGATGGAGACGATCCGGCGGGGCGTGCACTTCTCGCCCGAGCTCAAGGACGGCGTCGGCTGGACCCTGGTGCTGGCGGTGATCGCCTCGATGGGCCAGGTCGTCGTCCCGATCGCCGTCCAGCGCACGGTGGACAACGGGCTCAACGGACCCGGTGGTCCCGACGTCTCCTACGTCGTCGAGATGGGTCTGGCGGCCGCTGCCGCGATCGTGCTGACCAGCTGGGCGTCATACCTGATGACCTCGCGCCTGTTCACCACCTCCGAGCGCGGCCTCGCCACCCTGCGCATCAAGGCCTTCCGCCACGTCCACGACCTCCCGCTGCTGACCCAGAACACCGAGCGCCGCGGCGCGCTGGTCTCCCGCGTCACCAGCGACGTCGACCAGGTCAGCCAGTTCCTCGTCTTCGGCGGCCTGATCTTCGTCGTCAGCGTCGGGCAGGTCCTGGTGGCGACCGTGGTCATGCTCTTCTACAGCTGGCAGCTCGCCCTCGTGGTGTGGGTGTGCTTCGCGCCGCTGTTCTTGTCCCTGCGCTACTTCCAGCGCAAGCTCTCCGCTGCGTACGCCGTGGTCCGTCGCGAGGTCGGCGTGATGCTCTCGGCGATCTCCGAGCCGGTGGTCGGCGCCGCGGTCGTCCGCGCGTACGCCGTGGAGGACCGGACCCAGGCGCGCATCGACGATGCGATCGACGAGTACAAGGCGGCCAGCACCCGCGCGCAGGGCTTCACCGCGTTCTCCTTCTCCCTCGGCGGCGTCTCGGCCGGCCTCGCGAACGCCGGCGTGCTCGTCATCGGCATCTGGCTGGGGTTCGCCGGCGACATCACCGCCGGCACCGTGCTGGCCTTCGCGTTCCTGGTGACGCTGTTCGTCGGTCCGGTGCAGATGGGCACCCAGATCCTCACCGACGCCCAGAACGCGATCGTCAGCTGGCGGCGGGTGATCGGCATCCTGGACACCCCTGCCGACCTCATCGACCCGGGTCCGGACGGCGCGACCCTGCCGCGGCACGCCGTCGACGTCCGGTTCCGCGACGTGGGGTTCTCCTACCCGGGCGGCCCGCCCGTGCTGCGCGACATCGACCTCGAGATCGCCGCGGGGAGCCGGGTCGCGGTGGTCGGCGAGACCGGCTCGGGCAAGTCGACGATCGCCAAGCTGCTGACCCGGCTGATGGACCCCGTCGAGGGTGCCGTGCTGCTCGACGGCGTGGACCTGCGTGACATCTCCCAGGCCTCGCTGCGCAGCAGCGTGGTGCTCGTGCCGCAGGAGGGCTTCCTCTTCGACGACACCGTCGCCGCCAACGTCCGCTACGGCCGGCTGGACGCCACCGACGACGAGATCGTCGCGGCGGCCGCCGACCTCGGCCTGGACGACTGGCTCGCCGGGCTGCCGCGGGGGATCGGGACCCGCGTCGGTCAGCGCGGCGAGTCGCTGTCGGCGGGGGAGCGGCAGCTGGTCGCGCTGTGGCGGGCGCAGCTGGCCGATCCCGACCTGCTCGTGCTCGACGAGGCCACCAGCGCCGTCGACCCCGCTCTGGAGATGCGCATCGCGCGGGCCCTGGACCGGTTGATGAGCGGGCGCACGTCGGTGACGATCGCCCACCGGCTCACGACGGCCGAGCACGCCGACGAGGTGGTCGTGGTCGACCGCGGCCGGATCGTCCAACGCGGCCCGCACGACGAGCTCGTGCAGCAGGACGGGTCGGTCTACGCGAGCCTGCACGCGTCCTGGGTCGCCCAGCACGGGGCCTGACCCGTCCAGGATCGAGGAGTCACGGACGCAGGGGACGACCGCGGCCGTCACGGCCGCCGGCGGCCAGGAGCACGATGCCGTCGACCACGGCCCACAGCCAGACGGCCGGCACCACCAGGAAGCCGATCAGCACGATCATCGAGACGATGCCGAGCAGGAACCCGAGCAGCTGGGTGAGGCCGATCCCGAGGTTGCCGGCGTAGAGGCGTCCCACGCCAGGGACCCCGAAGAGCGTCAGCGCCAGCTGCAGGGTCCCCGCGACGACCCGCGACTTGTCCGACCACGCGACGCCGGTGACCGGGTCGACGCCGTACGGCGCCGGCGGGGCGGCGTACCGCACCACCGGCGGGTACCGCACCACCGGCGGGTACGGCGCAGGAGCGTACGGCGGCGGTGGCGGCAGGTACGGCGCCGGCAGCAGCGGCGTGGGCTCGGGCCGGGCCTCGGGCCGGTAGAGCGGCGACGGGAAGGGCTGGGTCTCCTCCTCGTCCATGGGAGCAGCCTAGGACACGGTGCCGGTGCGGGGACGGCGATACTGGGCCCCGTGACCTCCCTCGACGCCGCGATCGCCGCGCGGCTCAAGCGCACCGCCGACGGACTGGTGCCCGCCGTGGTGCAGCAGCACGGCACGGGCGAGGTGCTGATGCTCGGCTGGATGGACGACGAGGCGCTGGCGCGGACGCTGACCACCGGTCGGGCGACCTACTGGAGCCGCTCGCGCCAGGAGTACTGGGTCAAGGGCGACACCTCCGGCCACGTGCAGTGGGTGCGCGAGGTGCGGCTGGACTGCGACGGCGACACCCTCCTGGTCACCGTCGACCAGGTCGGCGCCGCCTGCCACACCGGGGACCGCACCTGCTTCGACGCCGACCTGCTGCTCCGGGCAGACGGCCTCGCCGAAGACCCTGCCGATGGCTGAGCGTTCGCGCCGTCGCACCTTCGGCCCGGTCGTCCTGCTGGGGCTCGCGTCGGGGGCGCTCACGGCCGTCGCCGCGGCGAAGCCGGCCGTCGACGGGGGCGGTTCGTCGGGCGGCGGGTCGGACGCGTTCAGCTCGACGCTCACGCTCACCTTCGACGGCCACATGCCGGCCGTGACCTCGCTGGCGCTGGTGGTGCTGGCCTGCTGGGGCGTCCTGCTGGTGACGCGGGGGCGGGTACGGCGGGGGGTCGCGGTGCTGGGCGTCCTCGCGGCCCTCGGGGCGCTGGCCGCGGCCCTGGTCGCCTACGGCCAGCTCGCGTCCGACCTGGACGAGCAGCTGGCCCAGCTGGGGATCGCGGACGCCGACGTCCACCACACGGCGTGGTACTGGGTCGCCCTCGGCGCGGCGCTGGTGGCCACGGCGTGCTCGGTCCTCGCCGTCGCGTGGTGCCCCGCCTGGCCGGAGATGGGTGGCCGGTACGACGCACCGGTCGGCTCGTCCCCGGACCAGCCCCCGCTGCCGGCCGCCGCCCCGGAGGACCAGTCCAGCCTGGACCTGTGGAAGGCGATCGACGAGGGTCGCGACCCGACCGAGGCCGACCCTGAATAGACTGTGCCTGCCACGACCTGACCGCCCCGAGGAGCCACCCGAATGTCTGCGAACCACGGCAACACCCCTGCAGCCTGGACCGCCGTCATGGTCTGCATGCTCGGCTTCCTCGTCGGCGCGGTGGGGCTGCTGCTCGACCCGGTCAACATGACGGTCTTCTGGGTCGGCGTCGTCCTCGGCGTCGGGTCGCTGGTCGTCTACGCCGTGATGGCCAGGCTGGGCTACAACGACGCCGAGCACTGAGCGCTCGCCCGCCACGATGACCACCACCGCGCCCCCGCCGACCACGGCCGGCGCGGCGCGGTCGCAGAGCCGCGGCCGCCGGATGTTGGCGCCCGCGCTGACCATTGGGGGGCTCGCCCTCGCGACGGTCGCGCTCCACGTGCGCGACCCGCACCAGCACGGCAGCTGGGGCCTGTGCCCGAGCGCGGCGATGGGGATCTACTGCCCCGGCTGCGGCGGCCTGCGCGCCGTCAACGACCTCACCCGCGGCGACCTGGGCGCGGCGGCGTCGAGCAACCTGCTGTTCGTCGTGCTGCTGCCGGTCGCGGTGTTCCTGCTCGGCCGCTGGGCCGTGGACAGCTGGACCGGACGGGTGCGGGAGTCGAACCCCCGGCGCACCAGGACCCTGCTGCTCTCCCTCTGTGCGGTCGCCGTCGTCTTCACCGTCCTGCGCAACCTGCCGGGGAGCTGGCTCGCTCCCTGACGGTGCCGGGACCCGGAGCCAGACGCACGAAGGGCCGGCCCGTGGGCCGGCCCCTCGTCACCGAGTGGTGGTCGCGCAGGTCAGGACGTGCTGGCGCTGCCGCTGAACTCGAGCACGCCGGTGGCGTAGAGGATGATCCAGAGGACACCCAGCACGACGCCGATGATGCCGAGGATGTAGCCGGCCTGGGCCATGCCACGACCGGTGCCCTGCCCGGCGTCGATCTCCTTCTTGGCCATGTTGCCCAGGATGATCGCCGGGATGCCGGCGAGGATGGAACAGCCGCAGACGACGCTCACGATCCCGAGGACGAGAGACCAGATCGCCTTGCCGTTGTTCTTCTGCGGGACACCACCCGCCGGCGGGACGGGCGCGCCGTACTGGGGCGGCGGGGGAGGCGGTTCGGAGTAGCTCACTGCAAGGACCCTTCGTCATGGCCGTCCGTCTGCCGGCCGTTGGCCCGGACACTACCGATGCGAGACGGGTTCGGGCAGCGTGAAACACTGGATCCGCCCGTCCGACTTTCCCCGCTGGAGCGAAGATGTCCGTCCTCGACGAGATCGTCGCCGGGGTGCGCGTGGACCTCGCCGAGCGGGAGGCAGCGACCAGCCTGGCCGACCTACGCGCCGCGCTCGCCGACGTGGACCCGCCGCGGGACCCGATGCCGCACTTCCGCGCCCCGGGCTCCAGCGTGATCGCCGAGGTCAAGCGACGCAGCCCCAGCAAGGGCGCGCTCGCCGAGATCCCCGACCCGGCCGCTCTCGCCGCGCGGTACGCCGCCGGTGGTGCGGCCGCGATCAGCGTCCTCACCGAGCAGCGCCGCTTCGGCGGCAGCCTCGACGACCTGCGTGCCGTGCGCGCCGCGGTCGACGTGCCGGTGCTGCGCAAGGACTTCATCGTCACCTCCTACCAGCTGGTCGAGGCCCGGGCGGCCGGGGCCGACCTCGCGCTGCTGATCGTTGCGGCGCTCGACGACGACGCCCTGCGTCGGCTCCACGACGAGGCCCGGGAGCTGGGCCTGACCGTGCTGGTCGAGGTGCACGACGAGGCGGAGACCGAGCGGGCGGTCGAGCTGGGCGCCGAGCTGATCGGCGTCAACGCCCGCAACCTACGGACGCTGCAGATCCACGACGACACCTTCGGGCGACTCGCACCGCTCGTCCCCGACGACCGCGTGAAGGTCGCCGAGAGCGGCATCTTCGGCCCAGCCGACGTCGAGCGCTTCGTGGGCGAGGGTGCCCGCGTCGTGCTGGTCGGCGAGGCGCTGGTGAAGGACGGCGACCCCGAGCGGGCGGTCGCGAGCATGACAGGAGTCCAGGCATGACGACCCACCCGGAGCGCACCACCTCCTTCGACGCCGACGAGCGCGGGTGGTTCGGAGGGGCCCAGACCGGCTTCGGCGGCCGCTACATGCCCGAGGCCCTCGTCGCGGCGCTCGACGAGCTGACGGTCGCCTGGCACGACGCGATGGCCGACCCGTCGTTCGTCGCCGAGTTCGACACGATCCTGCGCGAGTACGGCGGCCTGCCCAGCCCGCTCTACCACGCCGAGCGGCTCAGCGACCGCGTCGGCGCCCGGATCCTGCTCAAGCGCGAGGACCTCAACCACACCGGCGCCCACAAGATCCGCAACGTGCTCGGCCAGGCGCTGCTCACCCGGCGGATGGGCAAGACCCGGGTGATCGCCGAGACCGGCGCCGGCCAGCACGGCGTCGCGAGCGCCACCGCGGCGGCGTACTTCGGCCTCGACTGCACCGTCTACATGGGGTCGGTCGACACCCGTCGACAGGCGCTCAACGTCGCTCGGATGAACCTGCTCGGCGCCAAGGTCGTCGCGGTGGACTCCGGCAGCGCCACCCTCAAGGACGCCATCAACGAGGCGCTGCGCGACTGGGTGGCGAGCGTGGACCACACGGCGTACCTCTTCGGCACCGCCGCCGGCCCGCACCCGTTCCCCAGCATGGTCCGCGACTTCACCCGCGGCATCGGCGACGAGGCGCGCGCCCAGTGCCTGGAGCAGTACGGCGTCCTGCCGGACGCCATCGCCGCCTGCGTCGGAGGAGGATCCAACGCGATCGGCCTCTTCACGGCGTTCCTCGAGGACGCGGACGTCGCGATCTACGGCTACGAGGCCGGGGGTGACGGCTTCGAGACCGGCCGGCACGCAGCGACCATCCACGCCGGCGACGCGGGCGTGCTGCACGGCGCGCGCACCTACGTCCTGCAGGACGAGGACGGGCAGACGCTCGAGTCGCACTCGATCTCCGCCGGCCTGGACTACCCGGGTGTCGGCCCCCAGCACGCGCACCTGGCCGCGACCGGCCGGGCGACGTACCTCCCGGTCACCGACGCCGAGGCGATGGACGCGATGGCGCTGCTGGCGCGCACGGAGGGCATCATCCCCGCGATCGAGTCCGCGCACGCGGTCGCCGGCGCGCTGCGGCTCGCCGAGGACCGCCCCGGCCAGACGATCCTGGTCTGCCTCTCGGGCCGCGGCGACAAGGACATGGGCACCGCGCTCGACTACTTCGGGCTCGGCGAAGCCGAAGCCGAGGCCCGAAGCGGTGGGTCCAGCCACCTCGGGACGCCTGACGAGGAGACCGGCGCGTGAGCACGAGCACCGCCTTCGCGGCCGCCAAGGCGGAAGGTCGCGCCGCGCTGGTCGGCTACCTCCCGGCGGGCTTCCCGACCCACGAGCGGGCGATCGAGGCCCTCCACGTGATGGTCGAGCACGGGTGCGACGTCATCGAGCTGGGTCTGCCCTACACCGACCCCGTGATGGACGGGCCGCAGGTGCAGGCGGCCGCGCAGATGGCGCTCGAGGGCGGCACCCGCACGAAGGACGTGCTGCGCACCGTCGAGGCGGTCGCCGCGACCGGTGTCCCGACGGTGATCATGACCTACTGGAACCCCGTCGACCGGTACGGCGTCGCCCGGTTCGCCGCCGACCTGGCGAACGCCGGCGGCGCCGGCCTGATCACCCCGGACATCACCCCCGACTTCGCGCCGGAGTGGATCGCGGCGGCCGACGAGCACGACCTGGACAAGGTCTTCCTGGTCTCCCCGTCGAGCACCGACGAGCGGTTGGCGATGACCACCAGCCAGTGCCGCGGCTTCGTCTACGCCACCGCGGTGATGGGCGTGACGGGCACCCGCGCCCAGACGTCCGACCTCGCCGGGCCCCTGGTCGCGCGGACCCGGCGCACGACCGACCTGCCCATCGGCGTCGGCCTGGGCATCAGCAACGGCGACCAGGCGGCCGCGGTGGCCGCCCGCGACGGCATCGGCGCGGACGGCGTCATCGTCGGGTCCGCGTTCATCCGCGCCCTGCTGGACCACCCCGACGACCACGCCGCGGGACTGCGGGCGCTCGCCGCCCTGACCGAGGACCTCGCGCGCGGGGTGCGGTGTGCGTAGGAGCCTGCTCGCCGGACCTGTCCTGGTGCTGCTGGTGCTGCTGGCCGCCTGCGGGGGCAGCGCGCAGAGCGCGGACGGTGAGCTCACCGGCACCAGGCTCGACCCGCCGTTCGACGTCTCGTCGACACCGCTGACCGACACCGACGGCAACCCGTTCTCGCTGACGGAGGACACCGACAAGCCGCTGACGATCGTCTTCTTCGGCTACACGCACTGCCCCGACATCTGCCAGACGGTGATGGCCAACCTGGCCTCGGCGATGACGCGGCTCGACGCGACGGACCGCGAGCGCGTCGACGTCGTGCTGGTGACCACCGACCCCGCACGTGACACGGCGCCGGTGCTGAAGACCTACCTCGCGCACTTCGACCCCGACTTCGTCGGGCTCACCGGCGACATCAACACGATCATCGGCATCGCCAAGCCGCTCGGTGTCGGGGTGTCGAAGGCCCAGAAGCTGCCGTCGGGTGGGTACGACATCACGCACGGCACCACCATCACGGGAATCGACGCCGAGAACGAGGGCTTCGTCTACTGGGACGAGCAGACCTCTTCGGCGCAGTTCGCCGCCGACATCCACACCCTGCTCAACGACTGAGGCCCCGTTGCTGACCACACTCTCGATCCCCAGCCCGTCCTCGGGCGTCTGGTACCTCGGGCCGTTGCCGGTCCGTGGCTACGCGCTCGCGATCATCCTGGGCATCGTCGCCGCGATCTGGATCGGGGAGCGGCGGTGGGTCGCTCGGGGCGGCACGGCCGGCGACATCTCCGACCTCGCGATCTGGGCGGTGCCGTTCGGGCTCGTCGGCGGGCGGCTCTACCACGTCGCCACCGACCACGACCTCTACTTCGGTGCCGGCCGGCACCCGAGCGACGCCCTCTACGTGTGGCGCGGCGGGCTCGGCGTGTGGGGGGCGATCGCCTTCGGCGCGCTCGGCATGGTCATCGGCGCGAAGCGGAAGGGGATCAAGCTGCTCCCGGTCCTCGACGCCTGCGCGCCCGGGGTGCTGGTCGCCCAGGCGCTCGGCCGCTGGGGCAACTGGTTCAACCAGGAGCTCTTCGGGCGGCCGACCGACCTGCCCTGGGGGCTCTCGGTCAGCGACCGCACGGCCGTCGACGCGGGCTACCCTCCGGGCACGACCTTCCACCCGACGTTCCTCTACGAGAGCCTCTGGTGCCTCGCGGCGTTCGCGCTGCTGGTGTGGGCGGACCGCCGGTTCCAGCTGGGCCACGGCCGGGTCCTGGCGCTCTACATCATGGTCTACACGGTCGGTCGCGGCTGGATCGAGACGCTGCGCATCGACAGCGTCGAGCTGTCCGACGTGGGTGGCCTGCGCTTCAACGTGTGGACGTCGATGGTGCTGTTCCTGGTGGGGCTGGTGTGGTTCGTCGTCAGCGCCCGGCTCCGACCCGGACGCGAGACCGAGGTGTACGTCGACCGCCCGGTCCAGCCCGGTCCCGAGCCCGAGACGGACGACGAGACGACCGACCGACCTGGTGTAGCCTGAACCCTCGCTCAGCTTGGGCCAATGCCGTCCCCTGCGCCGCACTTGCACAGCCGTTCCGCTCGCGCTGGACCCGACAACGTCGTGGGGCCGGCGCGGCGCTGAGACGACGGGAGAATGTCCGGTGCCCTACTCGCACGCATTCCCGCCGCCCCAGGGTCTCTACGACCCCCGACACGAGCACGACGCCTGCGGGGTCGCGTTCGTCGCGACCCTGACCGGGGTCGCCAGCCACCGCATCGTCGAGCAGGGCGTCCAGGCGCTGCTGAACCTCGACCACCGCGGCGCGGCCGGCGCCGAGCCGAACTCCGGCGACGGCGCCGGGATCCTGATCCAGGTGCCCGACGCGTTCCTGCGCGCCGTGGTCGACTTCGACCTGCCGGCCCAGCACGCGTACGCCGTCGGCACGGCCTTCCTGCCCGGTGACGCGGAGCAGGTCGTCAAGACCCGCACCCGGATCGAGGAGATCGCCGCCGAGGAGGGCCTCACCGTCCTCGGCTGGCGCGACGTGCCGGTCGACCCGTCCTCGCTGGGCACGACCGCCGCCGGCGTGATGCCGTCCTTCAGCCAGCTCTTCGTGGCCGGCGCCGGCTCGCGGGTCACCGGCATGGCGCTGGAGCGCCTGGCGTTCTGCCTGCGCAAGCGTGCGGAGCGCGAGACCGACGTCTACTTCCCGTCGCTCTCGTCGCGCACCCTGGTCTACAAGGGCATGCTCACGCCGGTCCAGCTCGACCAGGTCTTCCCCGACCTGCGAGACGAGCGGGTCACCTCGGCCCTGGCCGTCGTCCACTCCCGGTTCTCGACCAACACCTTCCCGAGCTGGCCGCTGGCCCACCCGTTCCGGTTCATCGCCCACAACGGCGAGATCAACACCGTGATGGGCAACCGCAACTGGATGCGCGCCCGTGAGGCGCTGCTGCGCTCCGACCTGATCCCCGGCGACCTCGACCGGCTGTTCCCGATCTGCACCCCGGGGGCGTCGGACTCGGCCTCGTTCGACGAGGTGCTCGAGCTGCTGCACATGGGCGGGCGCTCGCTGCCCCACTCGGTGCTGATGATGATCCCCGAGGCGTGGGAGAACCACGCCGAGATGGACCGCAAGCGCCGCGCGTTCTACGAGTTCCACTCCGCGCTCATGGAGCCCTGGGACGGCCCCGCCTGCGTCGTGTTCACCGACGGCTCCCAGATCGGCGCCGTCCTCGACCGCAACGGCCTGCGCCCCTCGCGCTACTGGGTCACCGACGACGGGCTGGTCGTGCTGGCCTCCGAGGTCGGCGTGCTCGACATCGACCCGGCGACCGTCGTGCGCAAGGGCCGGCTGCAGCCGGGCCGGATGTTCCTCGTCGACACCGACGAGCACCGGATCATCGAGGACGAGGAGGTCAAGGCAGAGCTCGCCGCCGAGCACCCCTACGACGAGTGGCTGCACGCGGGCCTGATCGACCTCGGGGAGGTCCCCGAGCGCGAGCACATCGTGCACACGCACGCCTCGGTCACGCGGCGGCAGCAGGTCTTCGGCTACACCGAGGAGGAGCTGCGGGTCCTGCTCACGCCGATGGCCAACACCGGTGCCGAGCCGATCGGCTCGATGGGCACCGACACGCCCATCGCGGCCCTCAGTGACAAGCCCCGGCTGCTGTTCGACTACTTCAGCCAGCTGTTCGCCCAGGTCACGAACCCGCCCCTGGACGCGATCCGCGAGGAGCTGGTGACCTCGCTGGCAGGGACCATCGGCCCCGAGGCGAACCTGCTCCAGCCCGCTCCCGCGTCGTGCCGGATGGTCCGGCTGCCGTTCCCGGTGATCTCGAACGACGACCTGGCCAAGATCCGTCACATCAACCGTGACGGCGACATGCCGGGCTTCATCACCCACGTCGCTCGAGGCCTCTACCCGGTCGACGGCGGCGGCGCGGCGATGGCGGAGCGGATCGACGAGATCTGCCACGAGGTGTCCGCGGCGATCGCCGACGGGGCGCGCATCATCGTGCTCTCCGACCGGCACTCGACCGCCGAGCTCGCCCCGATCCCGTCGCTGCTGCTCACCGGCGCCGTCCACCACCACCTGGTGCGCGAGAAGACCCGCACCCAGGTCGGCCTCCTCGTCGAGGCCGGCGACGTCCGCGAGGTCCACCACGTCGCCCTCCTCGTCGGGTACGGCGCGGCGGCGGTCAACCCCTACCTCGCGATGGAGTCGGTGGAGGACCTCGCTCGGGAGGGCTACTACGTCGGCGTCGAGCCGGAGAAGGCGGTCGCGAACCTCGTCAAGGCGCTCGGCAAGGGCGTGCTCAAGGTGATGTCGAAGATGGGCGTGTCGACGGTCGCGTCGTACACCGGTGCCCAGATCTTCGAGGCGCTCGGGCTCTCCCAGGCGCTCGTCGACCGCTACTTCACCGGCACGACGTCCAAGCTCGGCGGCATCGGGCTGGACACGATCGCCGAGGAGGTCGCACGGCGGCACGCGACGGCGTACCCCCCGCGCGGCATCTCCCCGGCGCACCGCGAGCTCGAGATCGGCGGGGAGTACCAGTGGCGCCGCGAGGGCGAGCCGCACCTGTTCGACCCCGAGTCGGTCTTCCGCCTGCAGCACTCCACCCGCACGGGCCGGTACGACGTCTTCAAGCAGTACACGGCGCGGGTCGACGAGCAGTCGGAGCGGCTGATGACGCTGCGGGGGCTGTTCCGTCTGCGCGGTGCCGACGAGGTCGGCCGGCAGCCCGTCCCGATCGACGAGGTCGAGCCGGTCTCGGAGATCGTCAAGCGGTTCTCGACCGGTGCGATGTCCTACGGCTCGATCTCGAAGGAGGCGCACGAGACCCTCGCGATCGCGATGAACCGGCTGGGCGCCAAGTCCAACACCGGCGAGGGCGGCGAGGACCCCGACCGTCTCTACGACCCCGAGCGGCGCAGTGCGATCAAGCAGGTGGCCTCGGGCCGGTTCGGCGTGACCGCGGAGTACCTGACGAACTCCGACGACATCCAGATCAAGATGGCGCAGGGTGCCAAGCCCGGCGAGGGCGGCCAGCTGCCCGGCAACAAGGTCTACCCCTGGGTGGCCCGGACCCGGCACTCCACTCCCGGCGTGGGGCTGATCAGCCCGCCGCCGCACCACGACATCTACTCGATCGAGGACCTGGCACAGCTGATCCACGACCTCAAGAACGCCAACCCGCGAGCCCGCATCCACGTGAAGCTGGTCTCCGAGGTCGGCGTGGGGACGGTGGCGGCCGGTGTCTCGAAGGCGCACGCCGACGTCGTCCTCATCTCCGGGCACGACGGTGGCACCGGCGCCGCGCCACTCACCTCGCTCAAGCACGCCGGCGGCCCCTGGGAGCTCGGCCTCGCCGAGACCCAGCAGACGCTGGTGCTCAACGGCCTGCGCGACCGGATCGTCGTGCAGACCGACGGCCAGCTCAAGACCGGCCGCGACGTCGTCGTGGCGGCGCTGCTCGGGGCGGAGGAGTTCGGCTTCGCGTCGGCTCCGCTCGTCGTCTCGGGGTGCATCATGATGCGGGTCTGCCACCTCGACACCTGTCCCGTGGGCGTCGCGACGCAGAACCCGGTGCTGCGCGAGCGCTACTCCGGCAAGGCCGAGTACGTCGTGAACTTCTTCGAGTACGTCGCGCAGGAGGTGCGCGAGCTGCTCGCGGAGCTCGGCTTCCGCACCATCGACGAGGCCGTCGGCCAGGTCGGGAGCCTCGACGTGCGCCAGGCGGTCGACCACTGGAAGGCGTCCGGCCTCGACCTGACGCCGGTGCTCCACCAGCCCGACCGCTCGGCGTTCCCGGGTCAGGAGCTGCGCCGTACCACGGCGCAGGACCACGGCCTGGACCGGTCCCTGGACGTCACCGAGCTGGTGCCGCTGGCGCGGGACGCACTGGAGAAGGGGGAGCCGGTGCGGGCGCAGGTCGCGATCCGCAACGTCAACCGCACGGTCGGGACGATCCTCGGTCACGAGGTCACGAAGCGGTACGGCGGCGCGGGGCTGCCCGAGGGCACGATCGACATCACGTTCACTGGGTCGGCCGGCCAGTCGTTCGGCGCGTTCGTCCCGACCGGCATGACCCTGCGGCTGGAGGGTGACGCGAACGACTACCTCGGCAAGGGACTGTCGGGCGGGCGGATCGTCGTGCGGCCCGACCGCGCGGCGCCGTTCGAGGCCAACGAGCAGATCATCGCCGGCAACGTGATCGCCTACGGCGCCACCTCCGGTGACGTCTTCATCCGCGGGGGCGTGGGGGAGCGGTGCTGCGTGCGCAACTCCGGCGCGCGAGTCGTCACCGAGGGCGTCGGCGACCACGGCTGCGAGTACATGACCGGCGGCCGGGTGGTCGTGCTGGGCAAGACCGGCCGCAACTTCGCGGCGGGCATGTCCGGCGGCGTCGCGTGGGTGCTCGACCTGAAGCCGCAGCGGGTCAACACCGAGCTCGTCGAGCTCGGTCCGGTGACCGAGCAGGCCGCGCTCGAGCTCGAGCAGCTGGTCCGGGCCCACGCCGACGAGACCGGCTCGACGGTGGCCGAGGCGCTGCTCGCCGACTGGGAGACGTCGCTGACCCGCTTCACCGAGGTCGTGCCGACCGACTACCGCAAGGTGCTGGAGGCCAAGGCGAAGGCCGAGGCCGACGGCCTGGACGAGAACGAGACCGCCCACGCGATGATGGAGGCACTCCATGGATGAGCGGAGCGAAGGAGTGGAGGGGGTGCTCGGGCATGGCTGACCCCAGAGGCTTCCTCAAGCGCGGCCGGGAGGTCGCGGAGCGGCGCCCGGTCGAGGAGCGGATCCACGACTGGCACGAGGTCTACCCCGGCAGCGCCGGGCGAGCCCTGCTGCCGATCATCACCGACCAGGCCGGCCGGTGCATGGACTGCGGCATCCCGTTCTGCCACCAGGGGTGCCCGCTGGGCAACATCATCCCGGAGTGGAACGACCTGGTCTGGCGCGACGACTGGTCCGGCGCGATCGAGCGTCTGCACGCGACCAACAACTTCCCCGAGTTCACGGGCCGGCTGTGCCCGGCGCCGTGCGAGACCGCGTGCGTGCTCGGGATCAACCAGGACCCGGTGACGATCAAGAACGTCGAGGTCTCGATCATCGACCGGGCGTGGGAGTCCGGCCTGGTCCGTCCCCAGCCACCGGAGTGGCTCTCGGGCCGCACCGTCGCCGTGATCGGCTCCGGTCCCGCGGGCCTCGCGGTCGCCCAGCAGCTCACCCGGGTCGGCCACACCGTGGCCGTCTACGAGCGCGCCGACAAGGTGGGCGGACTGCTGCGCTACGGGATCCCCGAGTTCAAGATGGAGAAGCAGCACCTCGACCGCCGGCTCGACCAGATGCGGCGTGAGGGCACCATCTTCCGGGCCGGCGTCGACGTGGGCGCCGACATCGGGGCCGAGGCGTTGCGCGAGCGGTACGACGCGGTCGTCCTCGCGATCGGCTCGACGGTCGCGCGCGACCTGCCCGTGCCGGGCCGGGAGCTGACCGGCATCCACCAGGCCATGGACTTCCTGCCGCAGGCCAACCGGGCCGCGCTGGGCGCCGAGGTCGAGGGTCAGGTCACGGCCGCCGGCAAGCACGTGGTGATCATCGGCGGCGGCGACACGGGTGCCGACTGCCTCGGCACGTCGACCCGCCAGGGTGCCGCGTCGATCACGCAGCTGGAGATCCTCCCCGAGCCGCCCGAGACCCGTCCCGCCGGACAGCCCTGGCCCACCTATCCGATGGTGTTCCGGGTCTCCTCGGCGCACGAGGAGGCGGGGGAGCGGGTCTACGGCGTCTCGACGACCGAGCTCGTCGGCGACGACGACGGCAACGTCCGGGCGCTCCGGCTCGTGGACGTCACCTTCGAGGACGGCCGCTTCGTCCCGGTCGAGGGCAGCGAGCGGGAGATCCCGGCCGACCTGGTGCTCCTGGCGATGGGCTTCACCGGCCCGCAGCGCGAGGGCCTGGTCGAGCAGCTGGGGGTCGACCTCGACGAGCGCGGCAACGTCGCGCGCGACGCGTCGTACCAGTCGTCGGTCGAGGGCGTCTTCGTCGCCGGGGACGCTGGTCGCGGGCAGTCGCTCATCGTGTGGGCGATCGCCGAGGGGCGGGCCGCGGCCGCTGCGGTGGACCGCTACCTGACCGGCTCGACGAACCTGCCGGCGCCGATCCCGCCGACCGAGCGGCCCCTCGTGGTCTGAGGTCGCGACGAGATCGGACAGGGGTTCGGTCTTTGAACGATCAAAGTCGGGGTAGGCTGGAGCGCGTGCGTAGAGCCAAGATCGTCTGCACCCTCGGTCCGGCCACCTCCTCGCCCCGGCGGATCCGCGAGCTCGTGTACGCCGGGATGGACGTCGCCCGGCTCAACATGAGCCACGGCGCCCACGAGGACCACGCCGAGGCCTACCGCCTCGTGCGGGAGGCCTCGGACGCCAGCGGCCACGGCGTGGCGATCTTCGCCGACCTCCAGGGGCCCAAGATCCGTCTCGAGACCTTCGCGGACGGGCCGGTGGTGCTGCACCGCGGCCAGCGCTGGACGATCACCACCCGCGACGTGCCAGGCGACGACCGGGAGTGCGGGACGACGTACTCCGGGCTGCCGGGCGACGTGAAGCCCGGCGACCCGATCCTCATCGATGACGGCAAGGTGCGCCTGCGCGTGGTCGAGGTGGACGACACCGACGTGCGGACCGAGGTGCTCGTCGGTGGCAAGGTCAGCGACCACAAGGGCATCAACCTGCCCGGCGTGGCGGTCTCCGTGCCGGCCCTGTCGGACAAGGACGAGGCCGACCTGCGGTTCGCCCTGGGCCTCTCGGTGGACTTCGTCGCGCTCAGCTTCGTCCGGGACGCCAAGGACGTCGAGGACGTCCGACGGGTGATGGACGAGGTCGGCATGCACGTGCCGGTCATCGCCAAGATCGAGAAGCCGCAGGCGATCGACAACCTCGACGAGATCGTGGCGGCGTTCGACGGGTTCATGGTCGCGCGCGGCGACCTCGGCGTCGAGTGTCCCCTCGAGGACGTGCCCTTCCTGCAGAAGCGGATCATCGAGAAGGCCCGGCTCAACGCCAAGCCCGTCATCGTGGCGACCCAGATGCTGGAGTCGATGATCACCAGTCCCTCGCCGACCCGCGCGGAGGCCTCCGACGTCGCCAACGCCGTCCTCGACGGTGCGGACGCGGTGATGCTGTCCGGCGAGACCAGCGTGGGGGAGTACCCCGTGCACACCGTCGAGACGATGGCCCGGATCATCACCGCCACCGAGGCGCACGCGCTGGAGGACTCCAGCGAGAGCGCCCACGTCGCGACGATCGAGTGGGACCCCCACACGCGCGGCGGCGTGATCGCCAAGGCCGCCGCGGAGGTCGCCGAGCGAGTCGGGGCGAAGTACGTCGTGGCCTTCACGACCAGCGGGGACTCCGCGAAGCGGATGTCGCGCCTGCGCGGGCGCATCCCGATCCTCGCGTTCACCCCGGTCGCGCGCGTGCGCTCCCAGCTCGCGCTCACCTGGGGCGTCGAGACCTTCAAGACGCACCCGGTCGAGCACACCGACGAGATGGTGCGCCAGGTCGACGAGCAGCTCCTGCAGATCGGCCGGGTCCGCGAGGGCGACCTGGTCGTCCTCATCGCCGGCAGCCCGCCCGGCATCCCGGGCTCCACCAACGCCCTGCGCATCCACCGGATGGGCGACGCGATCAACGAGGTCGCGCCCGCCTACCGACGCGAGGGCTGACGCACCGGCTCGTGGGCGGATCCGCAGGAGGTCGCCACGGATCACATCTTCGGCCCGATGAGCCCGTCGAGCCGCGCGACGTCAGCGCGGGTGGAGACGCTGATGGTCTTCTGGTTCGACCGTCGCCACCCGACGCCGACGAGGTCGAGCGCCCAGCAGCACAGGCCCAGGATGTCGGTGGACACGTTGGTGAACTGCCAGCGGGGGTAGTCGTACCGCTTCCTCTCCCCGGCGACGACCCTGGTCGCCCAGTTGCGCACCCGGCTGCCGTCGGAGTGGAACAGCCCGCGGAGGAAGGCGGCCGGCTCGGCCTCGACCACCTTGCGCTGCCAGTCCGCCAGCACGATCGGTCGCTCGTGCTTGCGGCCGGGGCCGTGCTGCGGGAACAGGCACGGCCAGTGCTTCCAAGAGACCGTCGTGACCAAGCACCCCGGCACGTGGCGACTATGCGGCCGGCCGTGAGGCTTCACTCGTGACATGAGCTCGGCGATGTGGACGTTGTCCTGCTCGTACTGGGCGTCGTTGTAGACGTGCAGGTTGAACACGCCGCGCCGGCCGCGGGAGATGTGACCATCACCGAGGTACCAGCCGAGCAGCTCCGAGTAGGCCGGCTCATCGAGCGGCACTCCCTGGCAACGGGGGCACGGTGGTGCGAGGTGTGATTGCCCGCGAACGTTGCCCCGGCGCTGGTACTCGCGCCGCCACCGACGGATGGTCTTGATGGCCACCCCGTGGTCAAGGGCATTCTGTCGGTCGGGCACGCCGGCGTCCGAGGCGCGCAGCGCGCTCGCGACGATCTCGGGGTGACGAATGTGCGACACCCTTGCATCGTCGGCGCGCCCACCGACAGTCGGTGCCGGGTGTGGGAGTCGAACCCACACGTCCTTGCGGACAGTGGTGTTTGAGACCACCGCGTCTGCCATTCCGCCAACCCGGCCGGGCCGCATGAACCCTAGCCGATCACGAGGTTGGGGAAACTGTACTGATCCGATACATTTTTGGACGTCCGGGCACCGAGGCAACGGGGATCGTCATGGGGAAGCCGTGGGAGTGGGCCGCCGCGCAAGTCGCGGGGTGGGCCACCGCCAGCAACGTCGCGGCGCTGGAGAACGCCCGGACGGCTGCTACCGAGCTCAGCCGACGCAGGGTGGAGCGCGACGAGGTCGAGCTGTTCCTGGCCGGACGGTCCGACGCGCGGAGGACCACGGAGGCCGGATAGCCTGCTCCCGTGAGCCAGCAGCAGGGTCCGGGTGATGCGCCTCGTCGCGTCGTGATCGCGGAGGACGAGGTGCTCATCCGCATGGACCTCGCCGAGATGCTCGCGGAGGAGGGGTACGACGTCGTCGGCCAGGCCGGCGACGGTCAGGCCGCCATCGAGCTGGCCGAGGAGCTCCGCCCCGACCTGGTGATCCTCGACGTGAAGATGCCGGTGCTCGACGGGATCGCTGCCGCCGAGCGGATCGCGGCGAGCCGGATCGCGCCGGTCGTCATCCTCACTGCGTTCTCCCAGCGCGACCTGGTGGAGCGGGCGCGCGACGCGGGCGCGATGGCCTACCTGGTCAAGCCGTTCTCCCGATCCGACCTGGTGCCGGCCGTCGAGATGGCCGTGAGCCGCTTCGCGGAGCTGACCCTGCTCGAGTCCGAGGTCGCCGACCTGACCGAGCGGCTGGAGACGCGCAAGGCCGTCGAGCGGGCCAAGAGCCTGCTGCAGGAGCGGCTCCAGCTCACCGAGGCCGAGGCGTTCCGGTGGATCCAGAAGACCGCGATGGACCTGCGGCTCTCGATGCGCCAGGTCGCCGACGGCGTCATCGCGCACGGCCCCGGCATCGCCGGGTGATCGGGGCGTAAGCGTTTTCTGCCGGTTCGCCGTGTTCGGGCGCGATCGGCGCTGACGAGGGTTACGATTCGGCAACCGTCGATCACACGACGGCACAAATGGCCTCCTGGACGGACACCCGGGTCTAGGTTGGCCGCGATCGATCCGAGCTCCGTGTGCGTGCGCGGGGCCTCTGTGTCCGACGGAAGGACTTTGAAGATGCGCTTCACCCGTTCCATCTCCGTGGTCGCTGGGCTGGCGTTGTCCGGCCTCGCACTGACCGCGTGCGGCAGCAGCGACTCCGGCGGCGGTAGCAGCAGCGACGGCTCCGCCAGTGGGGGATCTGCCAGCAGCGAGCTGTGCGGCAAGAACCTCGCCTTCCTCGGGGCACTGACCGGCGACGCCGGTGCGCTCGGCCAGAACATGGTCGGCGGCATCGAGCTGGCGCTCAAGGAGTTCAACGACAAGAACGCCGACTGCCAGATCGGCCTGAAGAAGTTCGACTCGCAGGGCAGCCCCGACACCGCGCCGGGCCTGGCCACGCAGATCGTCAACGACGACTCGATCTTCGGCCTGATCGGCCCCGGCTTCTCGGGTGAGTCGCTCGCGACCGGCAAGACCTTCTTCGAGAAGGGCCTGCCGTCGATCTCCCCCTCGGCCACCAACGTCACCATCACCCAGCAGGGCTGGACGACGTGGCACCGCGTCATCGGCAACGACGACGCCCAGGGCGAGGCCGCCGCGAACTACCTGACCACCGACATCGGCGCCAAGAAGGTCTTCGTCATCGACGACGGCCAGGACTACAGCAAGGGCCTCGCCAACACGGTGAAGGAGTCGCTGGGCGACGCCCTCGTCGACTCCGACCAGATCTCGGTCGGCCAGACCGACATGTCGGCCGCCGTCACCAAGGTCAAGGCCTCGGGTGCCGACGCGGTCTTCTACGGCGGCTACTACACCGAGGCGGGTCTGCTCGCCAAGGCGCTGCGCCAGGGTGGCTTCAAGGGCACGTTCATGTCCGGTGACGGTTCGGAGGACCCGAACTTCGTGAAGGTCGCCGGCGCCGACGCCGCCGAGGGCGCGGTCCTCACGGCGCCGGCGGGCCCGCCGCCCGCCGACTTCGGCGCGTCCGGTCTGTACGCCACGCAGTCCTACGACGCGACGAACATCTTCCTCGGCGCGCTCGAGGACGGTGCCTCCACGCCGGAGGAGATCAACGACTTCATCGGCAGCTACTCCGGAGACGGTGTCAGCGGCCCGATCGCCTTCGACGAGAACGGCGACATCACCGAGTCGACGATCTACGCCTACTTCGTCAAGAACGGCGAGCTGGACGTCGAGAACCCGAAGCCGATCTCCTGATCCTGATCGACTGACGCACTGACACGGGCTGCGGCCGGAGGGGGACCCCCTCCGGCCGCTGCCCATCACCTCGACAGAGGAGATCCCCCTTGGACCTCGGCGCCCTCTTCGGAAGCTTCGACAGCTTCCTCAGCTTCACCATCGGTGGGCTGGTCTTCGGCGCGATCTACGCGCTGATCGCACTCGGGTACACGATGGTGTACGGCGTCCTGCAGCTGATCAACTTCGCCCACTCCGAGGTCTTCATGTACGGGACCTTCGCGGTGGCCTGGACGTTCGTGCTCCTGCACGGCACCAGCTCCGCGACCTGGACCCTGTCCGAGGCCCTTCCGGTCCTCTTGGTGGCCTTGGTGGTGGCGATGGCGGTCTCGGCGCTCATCGCACTGCTGCTCGAACGCGTCGCCTACCGCCCGCTGATCAAGAGGGGTGCCCCGAAGCTGATCATCCTCATCTCGGCGATCGGCGCGTCGTTCGCGCTGTCGGAGGCGATGGGCCTGCGAGACCGGTTCGCCGGCTGGGTGGGTGCGGACAGCACGCTCGCCAACTACGTCAGCCCGGACAAGGCCCGAGACGTCTACACCAACCCCGTCACGATCGAGCCGAGCGTGCTGTTCAACATCGGCGGCTACGGCGTCACCAACGTCGACGTGACGATCATCGTCTCGGCCCTGCTGCTCATGGTGCTGCTGGACCAGCTCGTGCGCCGCACCAAGTTCGGCCGGGGCATCCGGTCCGTCGCCCAGGACCCCGAGTCGGCCGCCCTGATGGGCGTGAACGCGACGCGAGTCGTGCAGCTCACCTTCCTCATCGGCGGCATCGCGGCCGGTGTGGCGGCCACCCTCTACATGATGAAGATCGGCGCCACGAGGCAGAGCGCCGGCTTCATCCTCGGCGTCAAGGCCTTCACCGCTGCCGTCATGGGCGGCATCGGCAACCTGCGCGGCGCCCTCCTCGGCGGCCTGACCCTGGGCGTGATGGAGAACTGGGGTGCGGCCATCTTCGGCAACGAGTGGCGCGACGTCGTGGCGTTCGTCCTCCTCGTCCTGGTCCTCCTGGTGCGACCCTCGGGCATCCTGGGTGAGTCGCTCGGAAAGGCGCGTGCGTGATGGCCACCAGAATCGGCAGGGGGTGGGACCGGATGCTCGACCGGTACTACGCCAGCCCCAAGATCGTCCGGATCCTCGTCGTCACGCTGCTGCTCGTCCTCGTCTACGCACTGCCGCTCCTGCGGCCGCCTGTCCTCACCACCAACAGCATCGACTTCGCTGGGGTCATGTTCCGGGTCATCGCGTTCGCGCTCGTGGCGCTGGGACTCAACATCGTCATCGGCTACGCAGGTCTGCTCGACCTCGGGTACGTCGGCTTCTACGCCGTCGGTGCCTACACCACCGCCGTGCTGACCACCTACCACTTCGCCTGGCCGTTCTTCCTGGCGCTGCCCGTGGCGATCGCGGTCACCATGATCACCGGCGTGCTGCTGGGTGCCCCGACCCTGCGCGTACGCGGCGACTACCTCGCGATCGTGACGCTCGGATTCGGGGAGATCATCCGGATCACCGTGACCAACGTGGAGTGGCTCGGTGCGGCTGCCGGCATCAAGGACATCCCGCACCCGAACAACCTGGGCCCCGAGCCCAAGCCGCCGTTCGATCCAGGCGGCTGGTTCGCGATCCCGCGCCTGGAGTGGGACGGCTTCGTGCCGTCGGTCGACCACGAGCACGCGACCCACGTCCTCGTCTTCGGTGCGCTGGACGCGGTGCCCTACTACTGGCTCGTGCTGACGGTCCTGGTGCTGGTGTTCATCGCCGACAAGCTGATGCTGTCCAGCCGGGTGGGTCGGGCGTGGGAGGCGACCCGCGAGGACGAGGAGGCCGCGGAGCTGATGGGTGTGCCCACGTTCCGCTACAAGCTGCTGGCCTTCGCCATGGGCGCGGCGATCGGCGGGCTGTCGGGGTCGTTCTACGCCAGCAGCCAGAGCGGCTACATCAACCCACTCAGCTTCCCGCTGCTGCTGTCGATGCTGTTCGTCGCCGCGGTCATCGTCGGTGGCGCCGGCAACCGCTGGGGTGCGATTCTCGGTGGCGCCATCGTCGCCTACCTGCCCGAGCGGTTCCGCGACTTCGCCGACTACCGCCTGATGTTCTTCGGGCTGGCGCTGATGCTCCTGGCGATCTGGCGCCCGCAGGGCCTGCTGCCACCACGCCGCACCAGGCGGGCACTCGCCGCCAAGGCCGAGATCGAGGAGCTGGAAGGAGAGCCGGTCGATGTCCTCTGACGCCACCACCCCTGACGCACCCGCCCCGGTCGCCACCGGACGGCCGCTGCTCGAGGTCGACGACGTCACCATCCGGTTCGGCGGCGTGACCGCCCTCGACCAGGTGACCTTCGACATCAAGGAGGGCGAGATCCTCGGCCTCATCGGCCCGAACGGGGCCGGCAAGACGACCTGCTTCAACGTGATGACGGGCGTCTACCAGGCCACGAGCGGCCAGATCCGGTTCGACGGCCAGGTCCTGGCCAAGCGCAAGCGCCACGACATCACCAAGCTCGGGATCGCCCGGACGTTCCAGAACATCCGTCTCTTCAAGGCGATGACCGCCCTGGAGAACGTGATGGTCGGCGCCGACGCCCGCAGCAGGGTGGGTCTGCTGAACGCGCTGTTCCGCACCCCGCTGCACCGGCGCACCGAGTCGGCGGCCCGGAAGGAGGCGCTCGAGCTCCTCGACTTCGTGGGTGTGAGCGGGCGCGCCGACGAGCTCGCCGAGAACCTCTCCTACGGCGACCAGCGCCGGCTGGAGATCGCCCGGGCGATGGCCACCCGGCCGCAGCTGCTCTGCCTCGACGAGCCGGCCGCCGGGTTCAACCCCGCCGAGAAGGAACGGCTGATGGGCCTGATCCGCAAGGTGCGGGACCAGGGCATCACCGTGCTCCTCATCGAGCACGACATGCGCCTGGTGATGGGGGTCACCGACCGGATCGTCGTGCTCGAGTTCGGCCGCAAGATCGCCGAGGGCACGCCCGCGGAGATCCGCGACAACCCCGCCGTCATCGCCGCCTACCTGGGAGTGGACGAAGAAGATGCTTCTTGAGGTCGAGGGCCTGTGCGTCAACTACGGCCACATCGAGGCGATCCGCGACATCTCCTTCACGGTCGAGGAGGGCTCGGTCGTCACCCTGATCGGGGCGAACGGCGCGGGCAAGACCACGACGATGAAGACCCTGTCGGGCCTGCGCCGCGTGCGTGAGGGTCGGGTCGTCTTCGACGGCAAGGACATCACGCACCTGCCGCCCTACGAGCGGGTGCAGATCGGGCTGAGCCAGTCACCCGAGGGCCGCGGGATCTTCCCGGGGATGACGGTGCGCGAGAACCTCGACATGGGCGCCTACGCCCGTAAGGACAAGGCCGCGATCGCCGCGGACCTCGATCGTGCGCTCGGTCTGTTCCCCCGGCTCCAGGAGCGGATCGGGCAGGTCGCGGGCACGCTGTCGGGCGGTGAGCAGCAGATGCTCGCGATCGGTCGCGCCCTGATGGCCCGCCCGCGGGTCCTGCTGCTCGACGAGCCCTCGATGGGGCTCGCTCCGAAGCTGATCCAGCAGATCTTCTCGATCATCGCCGAGATCAACGCCCAGGGCACCACCGTGCTGCTGGTCGAGCAGAACGCCGCCCAGGCCCTCAAGGCCGCCGACCACGCCTACGTGCTGGAGACCGGCGAGATCGTCCGCACCGGCACCGGGGCCGAGCTCGCCGGCGACGAGTCCGTGCGCGCGGCGTACCTCGGCGGCGACCTGTAGGGCTGAGGAGCGGCCGCGCCTGCTGCGCGGCCGCCGTCAGAGCACCTTCGACAGGAACGACTGGGTGCGCTCGTGCTGGGGGTTCGCCAGCACGGTGCGCGGGTCGCCCTCCTCGACGATGACGCCGCCGTCCATGAAGACGAGGTTGTCGCCCACCTCGCGGGCGAAGCCCATCTCGTGGGTGACGACCATCATCGTCATCCCCTCGTTCGCCAGCTCCCGCATCGTCTCGAGCACGTCGCCGACGAGCTCGGGGTCCAGCGCCGAGGTCGGCTCGTCGAAGAGCATCATGTCCGGGTTCATCGACAGGGCGCGGGCGATCGCGACGCGCTGCTGCTGCCCGCCCGAGAGCTTGGCGGGGTAGGCGTCGGCCTTCTCCGACAGACCCACCTTGGCGAGGTTGGCGCGCGCGATCTCCTCGGCCTCGGACCTGGACCGCTTCTTCACGCGCTGCTGGGCGATGCACAGGTTGCGCATCACGCTCATGTGCGGGAAGAGGTTGAAGCTCTGGAAGACCATCCCGATCCGGCTGCGGACGCCGTTCAGGTCGGTCTCGGGGTCGGTGATGTCGATGCCCTCGACCAGGATCCGCCCTGAGGTGGGCTCCTCGAGCCGGTTGACGCAGCGCAGCAGCGTCGACTTGCCCGATCCGGACGGGCCGATGACGCAGACGACCTGACCCTGGTCGACGCGGAAGTCGATGCCCTTGAGCACCTCGTTCTCGCCGAAGTACTTGTGCAGGTTCTCGACCTGGATGGCCGGCGTCCCGCTGGGTGCGGTGGTCATGTCGCCGCCTTCTTCTGCCGTCGCTCCATGTGGGCCACCAGCTGGGTCAGCGGCAGCGTGATCACCAGGTAGACCAGGGCGATCGCGAGCAGCGGACTCGGGTTGGCGGCCGTGGTGAGGGCGTTCTCACCGAACGCGGTGAGCTCGACCTGGGTGGCCGTGAACCCGACGATGCTGAGCAGCGAGGTGTCCTTGAGGAGCAGGATGAACTCGTTGGTGAGCGGCGGGATCACGATCCGCACCGCCTGGGGGAGCGTGATCGACACCATCGTCCACAAGCTGTTCATGCCCAGCGACTGGGCCGCCTCGCGCTGGCCCTTCGGCACCGCCTGGATGCCGGCGCGGAGGGTCTCGGCCATGTAGGCCGAGGACACCATGATCAGCGCGACGAGTCCGGCTCCGACCGTGCCGCCCGGGGGCTGCCACTGGAACGCCAGCGGCACCCCGAGCGCCATGAAGATGATGACGACCAGGGCGGGCAGCCCGCGGAAGAACTCGATGTAGGCGGTCGCGATCCACCGGTAGGGACTCACCGGCGAGAGCTTCATCAGTGCCAGCACGAAGGCCAGCGTGATGCCACCGATGAACGCGATGATCGTGTAGACCACCGTGTTCTTCGCCGCGACGACGATGATGTCCGGGAACAGGCTCTTCCAGGTCTCGGCGTCCAGGAAGTTCGCCTTGATGGCCTCCCAGTCCGCCGCGGCGACCACCCCGACGACGGCGAGCACCAGGACGGCGTACAGGACGCCGTCTCGCACCCGACGCTTCGTCGATCTCTTCACGTCAGTCCTTCTTCACCGGGGGATCGGCCCCGTCAGCTCGAGGTGCTGAAGTACTGGTCGTAGATCTTCTGGTAGTCGCCGTTCGACTTCATCTCGGCGAGTGCCTGGTTGACCGCGTCGATCAGCGCGGTGTTGGTCTTCTTCATCGCCAGCCCGTACTTCTCGCCCGTGTCGTAGGTCTCGACGACCTTGAACTGTCCGGCGGCCTTCGGGTCGTTCTGGTGGTCCAGGTTGACCGGCAGGTCCTGCAGCAGGGCCTGGACCTGGCCGGCCTTGAGGGCGGTGTACATCTCCCCGTCGCTCGGGAAGACCACGATCGACGCACCGCTGGCGTTCTCGTTGGCGTACGCCTCACCCGTGGTGCCCTTCTGGACACCCACCTTGACGCCGTCGAGGTCGTCGATCGAGGCGATGCTGGAGTCGGCCGGCACGAGCAGGGACTGCTCGGAGTCGTAGTAGCCCTCGCTGAACCCGATGTTCTTCTCGCGCTCGGGGGTGATCGTCATCGCGCTCGCGGCCATGTCGCACTGACCCGAGTTGAGGGCCAGGCCGCTCTGGAGCGCGTCGAAGGAGGAGTCCTTGATGACCACGTCGACGCCCAGCTTCTGGGAGATCTCGTCGACGATGTCGACATCGAAGCCCGTGAACCCGGTGCTGGAGGACTTGTCGAAGTCCTCGAACGGCGGGTAGGGGACGTCGGAGCACACGGTGAGCGTCCCGGACTTGATCAGGCCGAGGTCGGCGGCACCGGACGAGCCTCCGTCCGACGAGCCGCCGCTGTCGGACGAGCCGCAGGCGGTCAGGGAGATCGCCAGCGCGGCGAACGCGGCCGCGGCGAGCGAGGAGCGCAGGGTACGGGTCAGCATGCGTGCACCTTAGTGGCGTGGCGCACACGATGTGCGCAGAACCCCCGACCGGGCCGGTCACGGTCGGGTCTCGATCCGGTCCCGGTCAGCGCAGCGCGGCCACCGCCGCGACCAGCGCCGGCGCGACCAGCAGCGCCGGCAGCAGGTCGGCCACGGGGATCTCCCGGATCCGCAGCAGCCGCAGCGCCACCCCGACCAGCAGCAGGCCGCCGGTCGCCGTGATGGCGGCGAGCTCCGCGTCGGGCAGCACCCCGCCGAGCGCCAGCCCGAGCAGCGTCAGCGAGCCCTGCACCACGAGCACGGTGAGCGCGCTCGCGGCGACACCCCAGCCGAACGACGCCGCGAAGGCGATCGCGGCGAACCCGTCGAGCGCGGCCTTGAGGAACAGCTGGTCGGCGCCGTTCCCGAGGCCGTCGTTCAGCGACCCGAGGATCGTCAGCGGGCCGGTGCAGAAGACGAGCGAGGAGACCACGAAGCCCTCGATGAACCGGTGCCGCTCCGCCGATCCGGTGTCGCCCGCGAGGCGACCCTGCAACCAGCCACCCAGGCCCTCGACCCGGGCCTCGAGCCGCAGCAGGGACCCGATGATCCCGCCGATCAGCAGCGACCCGAGCACGATCAGCATCGGCGCGCTGTCACCCACCCGGGCCGCCAGGTCGTCGTCGAGCACCGCCATGGCCGAGGTGCCCGCGATGAGGAGCGTCACCAGGCCGAGGGCGTCGGTGACCAGGTCGCGCGTGCGCACCGGCAGCCGGTTGCCCAGGAGGACGCCGATGGTGCTGCCGACCAGGACGGTGGCGACGTTCACGGCGGTACCCAGACCGGGGATCACGGGGGACTCCTCTGACAGATCGGCGCGGCTGAGCGTAGTCTCCTTCAGTGGCGCCGCTTTCGGGGGACACGAGACGCGGCGAGCGATCTGGAGGCATTCGAAAGCATGACGCGATGACCCGTGGTCTGGTGGCGCTGCGGCCGGCGACGATCGAGGACGCGCCGCAGCTGGCCGATCTGTGGAGCGACGTGCTGCGCAGGGCCGATCGCGGCGAGCAGGTCGCCGACGTCGAGGCCGTCCTGGCCCGGGTCGAGGACGCGCTGCAGGAGCGGATCGTCGTCGCGGAGTACGACGGCGAGCTCGCCGGCGCCGTCCACCTGCAGGCCACCACGATGTCCGGGCTGAACCTCGAGCCGGTCGTGCGGGCGCTCTCGCCGCACGTGTTCCCCCGGTTCCGCCGGCGCGGGGTCGGCACGGCGCTGATGGACGCGGCGACGACCTGGGCGGAGGAGCTCGGGATCGGTCACGTCGCGACCGCCGCGGTCTCGGGGTCCCGCGACGCCAACCGGTTCATGGCCCGCATCGCGCTGGGACCGTACGCCGTCCTCCGGGTCGCCCCGACGATCGCCGTCCGTGCCCGGCTGGCCTCCCACCGTCGGCCGGTCGCCGGGACCGGCGGTCGGCAGGTGACCCAGGTGCTCGCTGCCCGACGGTCGCTGCGCCGCTCGCGGACCGCTCGCTCCGCCGAGGGTTGACCAGGTCGGGCTCAGGAGTCGAAGCGCTCGCGCGGCAGCAGGGCGCAGGTGATCCGCGAGGTGCAGACCCGCTTGCCGCGCTCGTCGGTGATGACGACCTCGTAGGACGCCGTGGTCCGTCCCAGGTGCAGCGCGGTCGCGGTGCCCGTGACGGTCCCCGAGGTCGCCGACCGGTGGTGGGTCGCGTTGATCTCGATGCCGACCGAGAGCCGGTCGGGATGCGCGTGGATCGCGGACCCGACCGACCCCAGGGTCTCGGCGAGCACGACCGACGCGCCGCCGTGGAGGAGGCCGTAGGGCTGGGTGTTGCCCTCGACCGGCATGGTCGCGACCACGCGCTCCGCGGAGATCTCGACGAGCTCGATGCCCATCTTCTCGTTGAGGCCACCCATGCCCTGGGGCATGGACGACACGTACTCCTCGATGGACTGCTCGTCGGTCATGGCGGCATTCTCGACCATCACCCGTGGCGCGGACGCGGCAGGTCAGGCGTCGCAGCCGATCCGCTTGGCCGCCTTCGCGACCGAGGTGTTGGCCGGCAGGTCGCACCGCTGGCCGCCGTCGTCGCGGATCGAGAAGGAGCTCCAGCTCGTCTTGCGCCACTTCACGACACCGGTGTCCTGGTCGTGCCCGTCCGTGGCGTTGCACGAGGAGTACTCGAAGGTGCCCGAGACGATCCGGTGCCCCACGAACCAGATGACCGTCCGACCGGCCGGGATGGTCGTCGTGGTGTCGGTCGTGACCGTGCGGGTCTCGGTGCCGGTCGTGCCGTACGACGCCCGGTAGCTGGTGTCGCCGTGCGCCTCGACGAAGACGTTGACCACCTTCTTCAGCATCGCGCTCGCCCCGACGGAGGCACCGACGGTCGAGCCGACCTTCGCGGCGAACGTCTTGCGGTGCTGGGTCGTGACGGTCTCACCGCGGTGGATGACCGTGCGACCGGCGTAGGTGCGCGCCGACATCCGGCTGATCCCGATGGCGGTGGAGCCCTGCACGAAGCGGACCTTGGTGTCGTAGGTGTGGCGGTTGCAGAACGTGGGCCGCTCGGCGGCGCCCGTGGTGGCCGGCGCCGCGGCGTCGGCCGCGCCGACGAGCCCGCCGGAGGTGAGCGCGGCGCAGGCCGCGGCGACGAGCAGGTGCTTCTTCATGGGCTTCTCCCCGAGTCAGGTGGGTGGTGAGCCATGCACTACCCCGCTGCCACCCCGGCAAACCCGGCGCTCCGCAACCTGCACCGCGGGCACTGTCGGCAGCTGCGGATAGAGTCCCGAGCGTGTCGCGCCTGCTGCTCCTCGACGGTCACTCGCTCGCCTACCGCGCGTTCTTCGCGCTGCCGGTCGAGAACTTCTCGACCACCACCGGACAGCACACGAACGCCGTCTACGGCTTCACCTCGATGCTCATCAACGTGCTGCGCGACGAGCAGCCGACCCACGTCGGCGTGGCCTTCGACGTCTCCCGCCAGACGTTCCGCCTCGCGGAGTACGCGGAGTACAAGGCCAAGCGCAACAAGACCCCGGGGGAGTTCTCCAGCCAGCTCCCGCTGATCGAGGAGGTCCTCGACGCACTCAACATCCCGTTCCTGAAGAAGGACGGCTACGAGGCCGACGACATCATCGCGACCTGGGTCACCCAGGCCCTCCAGGACCCGGACATGGAGGTGCTGATCCTCACCGGCGACCGCGACTCCCTCCAGCTGGTCACCGACCGCTCGACGGTGCTCTACCCCATGCGGGGGGTCTCGGACCTGGCCCGGATGACGCCGGAGGCGGTCGAGACGAAGTACGGCGTCCCGCCGGCGCGCTACCCCGAGCTGGCCGCGATCGTGGGCGAGACCTCCGACAACCTGCCCGGCGTCCCGGGAGTCGGTCAGGGCTACGCCGCGAGGTGGATCAACCAGTTCGACGGCCTCGACAACGTGATCACCCACGCCGACCAGATCACGGGCAAGAAGGGTGAGGCGCTGCGCGAGCACCTCGGCGACGTGATCCGCAACCGGCGGCTCAACGAGCTGGTGCGCGACCTCGACCTCGACCTGGCTCCGGCCGACCTGGCGCTGCGGCCCTGGGACCGCCAGGCCGTGCACACCCTCTTCGACGGCCTGGAGTTCCGGGTGCTGCGGGACCGGCTGTTCGAGACGCTGTCCTCGGCGGAGGAGATCGACGACTCCGGCTTCGACGTCGCCATGTCGGTCCTCGCCACCGGCGACCTGGCGCCCTGGCTCGCCGCGAACGCCTCGTCCGGCGACCGGGTGGGCCTCCACGTCGTCGGCCGGTGGGGCAGCGGCACCGGCGACGTGACGGGTCTGGCGCTCGCGACCGGCGACGGCACCGCCGCGTGGGTCGCCGCCGACGGTGTCGGCCCCGACGACCAGGCGGCACTGGCGGCCTGGCTGGCCGACGAGCGGCAGCCCAAGGTCCTGCACGACGCCAAGGGGCCGATGCTGGCGCTGGCCGCCTGGGGCACGCCGCTACGGGGCCTGGCCCGCGACACCGCGCTGTCGGCGTACCTCGCCCGACCCGACCAGCGCTCCTACGACCTCGCCGACCTCACCGTGCGCTACCTCAAGCGCGAGCTCAAGCAGGGCGGGGCCGACGACGGCCAGCTCAGCCTCGACGGCCTGGGCGACCAGTCCTCCGGCGAGGTCGAGATGCTGCACGCCCGGGCCGTCCTCGACCTGGCGGCCGCGCTCGACGCGGAGCTGGAGGAGCGCGGCGGCACCCGCCTGCTCGCCGAGGTCGAGCTGCCCCTGGTCCACCTCCTCGCCACCATGGAGCAGGTCGGCATCGCCGTCGACACCGACCACCTCGAGGCGCTCGAGGCGCACTTCGCGGCCGAGGTCCGCGGCGCGGCGCAGGAGGCGTTCGCCGTCATCGGCAAGGAGATCAACCTCGGCTCGCCCAAGCAGCTGCAGGTCGTGCTGTTCGACGAGCTCGGCATGCCCAAGACCAAGCGCACCAAGACCGGCTACACCACCGACGCGGACGCGCTCCAGGCGCTCTACGTCAAGACCGAGCACCCGTTCCTGCTCCACCTCCTGCGGCACCGCGACGTGTCGCGGCTGCGCCAGACCATCGAGGGCCTGCTCAAGACGGTGGCCGGCGACGGGCGGATCCACACCACGTTCAACCAGACCATCGCCGCGACCGGGCGGCTCTCGAGCACCGACCCCAACCTGCAGAACATCCCGATCCGCACCGAGGAGGGCCGCCGGATCCGCGAGGGCTTCGTCGTCGGGCCGGGCAACGACTGCCTGATGACCGCCGACTACAGCCAGATCGAGATGCGGATCATGGCCCACCTGTCCGAGGACGCGCTCCTCATCGAGGCGTTCCGGTCCGGCCGCGACTTCCACTCGATCACCGCGGCCCGGGTCTTCGACGTGCCCGCCGACGACGTGACCGTCGAGATGCGCGCCAAGATCAAGGCGATGAACTACGGCCTGGCCTACGGCCTGTCCGCCTTCGGCCTCGGCCAGCAGCTCGGCATCGAGCCCGCCGAGGCGCGCGGGCTGATGGACGAGTACTTCCTGACCTTCGGGGGGATCCGCGACTACCTCGGCGGCGTCGTCGAGGAGGCGCGCAAGACCGGGTTCACCGAGACCATCATGGGCCGCCGCCGCTACCTGCCGGACCTCACCAGCGACAACCGTCAGCGTCGCGAGATGGCCGAGCGGATGGCGCTGAACGCTCCGATTCAGGGCTCGGCGGCTGACATCATCAAGGTCGCGATGCTCAATGTCGACCGGGCGATGACCGCGGCCGGGCTCGCGTCCCGGATGCTGCTGCAGGTGCACGACGAGCTCGTGTTCGAGGTGGCACCCGGGGAGAGGGAGACCCTGGAGGCGCTGGTCCGCGAGCAGATGGGCGCCGCAGCCGACCTGGCCGTGCCGCTCGACGTCTCGGTCGGGTTCGGCCGCAGCTGGCACGACGCCGCGCACTGACCGCCGGGCCGCCGGCGGTCAGGTGGTCGGACCGGGCACCGGGTCGGCGAGCTCGTCGGCCGGCAGCGGCTCGCGCAGACGCCAGAAGCTCACCGCGGTGAGCACGAGCAGCAGGAGCGTGTCCACGGCGATGACGGTGAGCAGGAGGCCGTCGAGGGTGCTCGTCCGGAGGGTGCCCACGACGAGGAGGACGACGCCGGCCCACACCAGGTACGACGACCGGGTGCCCCGCCGGGCGAGCACGGAGTAGACGAGCAGCTGCAGCATGGCCAGCACCGTGCCGAGCACCGCGAAGAGCCACAGCCGCGACTCGACGTCGGCGTACTCGGCGCCGCCGACGAAGGCGAGCGCGATCGGGGCCAGCAGCCAGGCACCGGCCGTGCACACCGCGCCCAGGCCCAGGACCAGGACCATGCTGCGCACCAGCGCAGTGCGGCGCAGCTCGGCGGTCGACATGGAGGGGAAGGCGATGACGACGACGACCTGGGGCAGGAACAGCACGGCCTTGGTGAGGATGAGGCCGCCGGCGTAGAGACCGGCGTCGTGCTCGCCGAGCACGTTGCGGGCGATGACGATGTCGACGTTGGAGAGCACGAAGAAGCCGAGGAGCGCGACCGACGCGGCGATCGCCTCCCGGGCGATCGAGCGGGCGCGGTGCTCCTCGCTGGTCTCGCCGGGGTCGCGGTGCGAGCGCAGCGCCCACCACCCGGTGAGGACCGGCACCCAGAGCCCGAGCATCACGCCGAACATGGCGCTGGTCTCGGTCGGGCTGACCAGGATGCAGATCGTGCCGATCACCAGTCGGGGCACGCCGACCCCGAGGTAGAGCAGCCCCAGCGGGAGCCAGCGCCGCTCGCCCTGGAGGATGCCGCCCTGGCCGCCGGCGATGGTCAGGGGCACGGCCGCGACCGCCAGCAGGAGGGCCGGCACGATGCTGTCCAGACGCAGGACGCGCCAGACCAGGGGAGCGGCCAGGAGGGTGAGCAGGCCGAGAGCCAGGGCGGCGCGGTAGGTCAGCCGCAGCACGGCGTGCTCGATCTGGCCGACGTGCTCGGGCTGCCCGGCGATCCGCCGCGCGGCGGTGGCCTGCAGGCCGAGCTGCAGCACGGCGAGCACCATGAGCAGGGCCATCAGGCTCGCGATGGCGCCGTACTGGCTGGGCCCGAGGATGCGGGCGGAGATCAGCTGGAACCCGTACGTGGAGACGTTCATGACCGCCATCGCGATGGCGATGCCCGCGCTGCCGCGGAAGATTGCGCGCCAGCCGCCGGTCGCCACCGGCTCCTGTACGGAAGTCACGCGCCGAGGGTACGGCGCGACGGTCCCCGTCCGCTGGGCAACCCGGGCACAGGCCCGGTCCACCGGCCAGGTCAGAAGGGATCGGCGGTGTCGTGGTGCCCGAGGGCCGCGGCGACCGGCCGCAGCCGCAGCCGCAGCAGCACCTTCACGACGAGGTTGCGCAGCCACCAGGGGACCTCGCGCAGCGGACGCAGCCGGTCCGCCGCGGTCGGACGGGCGACCTCGAGGCGCGCGAGGGACCCGGTCCGGTCGACGTAGCGAAGCCGGCGGCTGCCGGCCAGCACGCCGAGCAGACCCACGGTCACGCCCAGGGACGAGAAGGCGTCGTGGACGAGCACGGTCCCGCCGGCGGGCAGGAACCGCGACCACCGCAGGTCGTCCACGAGCGAGGCGACGTCGTGCTTGCCGTCGACGTAGACCAGGTCGGCCGGACCCGACCAGCGCTCCCGCGCGGCCCGGCTCGTCGTGACGCGGAGGTCGACGCGGCCCGTGACGCCGGCTCGCTCCAGGTTCGCCCGGCAGGCGGCCTCGGTGCCTGCCGCGCCGTAGCGCCAGTCGTCGGGGAAGGGGTCGACGGCCACCAGCCGGGCACCCTCGGGCAGGGCGCGGGCGAGCACCACCGTCGAACGACCGTGGTGGGTGCCGATCTCCACGACCGTGCCTGCGTCGGGCACCTGGCGCGCCGCGGCGTCGAGGACCCGGGCCTGGTCCCGGGTGAGCCAGCCCGGGATCGGGTCGGCCAGGGCGAACGACTGCGCGAACGACTCCTCGGAGGTCACGCCTGCAGGATAGGGATCTACGCTTCCTCCAGCCCGGCAGCCGCCGGTGCCGGGACACGCAGGGAGCGGAGGGACGCGGTGGGGCCTGGTCCTCGAGCGCGCCGCTGGGTCCTCGACGCCTGGCCGCTGCTGCTGGCGGTGGTGCTGACCCTGCCCCTCCTGCGCCAGCCCGGCCACCCCCTGGCCCGCGACCTGGTCTTCGTGCCGCACCAGCCGTGGACCGACGCGGTGCTCGGGCTGGGTGACACCCCTCCGCGCGCGGTCCCGCTGGACGCGGTCGTCTCCGTGCTGACCGGGCACCTCCTCGACGGGGGGCTGGTGGCGCGGGTCGCGATCCCACTGATCCTCGCCGCGGCCGGGTGGGGTGCGCACCGCCTGGTCGGCGGCCTCGGGACCCCGGCCCGGCTCGCGGCCGGCGGACTGGCGGTGTGGAACCCGTACGTCGTCGAGCGGCTCGCCCTGGGCCAGTGGGCCCTGCTCGGCGCCTACGCGGCGCTGCCCTGGCTGCTGGCGGCGGCGCGGCGCTTCCGGCTCGGCGGTCGCGCCGCCGACGCCGGCGCGACCGCCGGTTGGCTCGGACTCGCCTCCCTGACGCCGACCGGTGGGCTGATCGGCTCGGCCGCGGTCCTCACGGCCGGGTGGAGCCGCTCGCTGCGCCGCACCGCCGTGCTGCTCGCCGGGTGCCTGGTCCTCCAGCTGCCCTGGCTGGTCCCCTCGTTGCTCGCCTCGTCGGCCTTCGGGTCCGACCCGCGCAGCGTCGAGGCGTTCTCGGCCGACGCCGACGGACCCGGTGGCGTGCTGGTCGCGCTGCTCGGCCTGGGCGGGATCTGGGACCGGGGCAGCGTCCCGGTCACCCGAGGAGCCTGGTGGGGCCCGGTCACGGCCGCGGTGGTGGTCGTCGCCCTGGTGGTCGGCTGGACGACGCTGCGCCGGATCTGGGGCCGCGGTGACCTGGTGCGGGTGGCGGCGCTCGCCACGGCGGGGCTCCTGCTCGCACTGCTCAGCAGCCTCCCGATCGGGGTGGACGTCGTGGGGTGGGTCGTCTCGCACGTGCCCGGTGGCGGACTGCTGCGCGACAGCCAGAAGCTGCTCGCGCCCTGGGTGGTGCTGGCGGTGGCCGCGGTCGCCGCCGCGGTCGACCGCGGCGCCCGGGCCGCTGCCGCCGCCGGCTCCGAGGTCGTCGGCTCGGTCGGTGTCGCGGCCGTGCTGCTGCCGCTCGTCCTCCTTCCCGACGGGGCCCGCACGGCGTGGCCGACCCTCGAACCGGTCACCTACCCCCCGGGTCTGGCTGCCTCGGCCGAGCTGGTCGGCTCGGACCGCGGGACCCTGGTGACCCTGCCGTGGCGGTCCTACCGGCGCTTCTCGTGGGGGAACGGACTGACGTCGTCGGACCCGGCCGTGCGGTGGTTCGACACCGACGTGCTCACCTCCGACGACCTGCAGGTCGGCCCGGTGCTGCTGCGGGGTGAGGGTGCGCGTGCTGCTGCGCTCGGCCGCGCGCTCGAGACCGAGCCGACCGCGCAGGCGCTGCGGGCCGCCGGCGTGACCTGGGCCCTGGTCTACCGCGACGACCCCGCCGCGGCCGACCTGGACCTGGCTGGTCTGGACCTGGCGTACCGCGACGACCTGCTGGCGCTCTACCGGGTCCCCGGTGTCTCGGCCCGCGTCGAGGCGTCGTGGCCCGAACGCGTCGCCGCCGTCGCGGCCTTTGCAGTGGCGGCGGCGGTGAGCCTCGCGGGCGCCGCGGTCGCCACCTCGTCGAGATTGCGCGCGAACCGGCGTCGAGGTGCTACCCTCGGCGACGACGAGAGGGAGAACTCCTGATGCCGTTTTTCTTTCTGAAGATCTTCCTGCCGATCTTCATCGGCGGGACTTTCGCGTTCGGCTCGATCTACGGGCTGGTCTGGACGAAGACCCAGCCGCCGTCGAACAACCCCGCGAGCCAGCAGATCATCACCTACGGCAACTGACGCTCACCCTCGTCGCCGCGTCTGCGCGGCACCCTGCAGCACCCTCTCGACCACGTCGGTGGTCCGCTCCCAGGTGAACGTCGACGCACGCCGCTGCGCCGCCTCACCCAGCTGCACCCGTAGCGCGTCGTCGGCCAGGATCCTCCGGGTGGCCTGGACCAGTCCCGGCAGGTCGTCGGCGAGCAGGCCGGTCGCCCCGTCGACGACCGCCTCGGCCAGCCCGCCGGCGTACCGGTAGCCGACGGTCGGCGTCCCGAGGGTCGCGGCCTCCAACGCGGCCAGACCCCAGCCCTCCTTGACCGAGGGCAGCAGCATCGCCCACGCGCTGCCCAGCAGCCGGTCGCGCTCGGCCTCGTCGACGTGGCCGTGGAAGACCACCAGCCCCGGGGCGACCAGGTCGGCCGCGTCGGCCTCGAGCTCGTCGCGCCACCAGCCGTCGCCGACGACGTCGAGGTGGAGTCCGGGGATCTCGGGGGCGAGGCGACGCACGACCTCGAAGGCGTCCTCGATCCGCTTGTGCGGGACGAGCCGGGCCAGCACGACCAGCCGCGGGGTGGGGGAGCGGTCGGGAGAGCCGTGGGGCGGGTCGACCCCGTTGCGGGCGACGGTCACCTGGGCACCGGGGATCCCGTGGGCCACCAGGTCGGCGCGCGAGTCCTCCGACACGGTCAGGTGCGGCCGGCGCCGGTAGACCAGCGGCACCAGCCGCCGCTCGACGAACCAGCCGAGCGCGCCGCGCCAGCCCGGGTAGATCAGGTGCCACTGCCGCTCGTGGGAGTGGTGCACCAGGGCCACGACGCCTCCTCGTCGCACGAGAGGGGTGCCGAACGGCAGCCCGTTGATGACGTCGAGCACCACGTCGTGGCGGCGGCGGTGGCGGGCCACCCACCACAGCCCGCGTGGGTAGACCGTGAGGCGACCGCCGCGCCGGTGCACGCGGACCCCGTCGAGGTCACCCTCGGCCGCGGCACCGGGGTAGCGGGCCGTGAACATCTCGACCGGGTGACCGCGCCGGACCAGCTCGGCGGCAACCCGCTCGACGAAGACCTCCGAGCCACCGCCGTCGGGGTGGCCCGAGTCCCGCCAGGTGAGGATGGCGACGCGCACCGTCAGCGCGCCCCGAGCGCTGCCGAGCCCTGCTCCGACTGCGCCAGGAGGGCCCGGCACAGCGGTGGCTCGAGGCCCGGCACCTCCCGGACCGTCATCCCGAGGCGGCGCAGGTCGGCGGGCCCGAGCTTCGCCGGACTGATGTCGACCAGCTTGGAGACCCAGTCGGTGTCCCACTCGAAGGCCCGGGCGAACCCGACGAACCCGCCCGGGGTCGAACTCACCGCGGCGTACCCGAGCTCGGGCTCGTCCCGGATCCCGACGCGCACCACGCGCGGGTCGAGGATCTCGAAGTAGGGGCCGTAGTAGGTGCCGGTCTCGTTGACGATCTCCAGCCGCGCCTGTCCCTTGCCGTCGGTCTCGAGCCAGACGCTGCCGGGCTCGGCGGTGCCGATGTCGATCAGCTTGATCCGGCCGGCGCGGGGCTCCTCGGGCAGGGTGACGTCGAAGACCAGGGCCCGCCGCTCGACCAGCTGCCACGGCTGGTAGGCGTCCCCGGTGTTGAGGTACATCGCGTCGCAGTCGCCCTGGATCCAGATGTCGTCGGTCGAGCCACCGTGCGGGGGATCGTCGGAGTGCGTGATGAGGCGCTGCTGGGCACCGCCGGAGAGGTGGTGCTGGGTCCACAGGTAGTCCCGGAGGCGGTCGCCGCCGCCGACCGTCGCCGCGGTGCTGTAGCCCACCAGCATGTGCGCGGTGATCGACCAGGCGGTGAACACCGCCAGCACGGCGATCCCGGCGCCCCGGACCCAGGCGCCGCGGCGCACCAGCCACTGGGTGAGGACGCAGGTGCCGACCGTGCCGGCGAAGACCAGCGCCGGCACGAACTCGGCGGTGTAGCGGAACGCCATGTAGCCGTAGCCCATGACACCACCGGTGACCAGCACGCCGGCGACGAACGGCATCCGGAGGAACCGCCTGGCCTGGTCGACCCCGGGGCGGAAGAGGTAGCCGAGGGTGAACAGCCACATCAGGCTCAGCCACGGCATGAAGGCCGTGATGCTGCCGGTCCGGTACGACTGGTCGATGATCACGTCGCCGTAGGCCTGCGCCGGCCGGGCCGGCAGGGTGACGAAGGGGAAGTAGTCGACGAAGCGGATGCCGTCGGGCCGCAGGTAGGCCATGGCCGTCGACGGAAGGAACTGGGGGCCGGTGATCGTGCCGCCGTTGGCGGCCAGCGCCTCGCGCCGGTGCGCGTTGACGGTCGTCCAGACCTGGTCCTGGAGGGGGAACAGGTAGGGGTGGCGGAACTTGATCATGTTGAGCGTGATGCCGGCCAGGAGCGGCACGGCCCCGGCCGCGACCACGGCCCACCCGATCCGCCGCCGCCCGGGGGAGACCCGGCCGGTGAGGACCCAGACGCCGATGGCGATCGTGGTCAGGCAGACCGCCCAGCCACCCGTCGTGCGGGTCATGATCGTGCCGAGGTCGAACGCAGCGAGCCACCCGATCGCCTTCGGCGTGGGGTCGCGGAGCACCCGGAGCATCCAGTACATGGCGCCGATCGCGAACGGCACCGCCCACGCGTAGACCTCGTGGTAGGCCCAGGGGAGCGAGGCGACGAACGTGAGGGCCGTGCCGCCGGTGACCAGGGCGATCAGCAGGCCCATCGTCCCGACCTCGGTCCAGGTCGTCACGACGCCCGGGTAGAGCATGTCGCGCACCAGCCACACCAGGCGCGGCGCCATCACCATGAGCAGCACGAAGCCGAGCGCCATCGAGATCACGGTGAGGCGGCCGTCGTACTCCGTCGTGGTCTTCAGGACCGGGATGCGCAGCAGTGCCGGCCACAGCGGGAAGTACATGTACTCCTTGCCGTGCTCGACGAAGCCCTCGATGCCGAGGCTGCCCCTCGGGACGTCGAGGTGACCGTGGATCAGCGCGCGGGCCTGGAAGTCGAAGAAGTTCGACGCGTACCCGAGGGCGTTGGCGGTGCGGGTCAGGCTGGTGCTGAAGTCGAGGAGGGTCAGGAGGTAGGCGAGGGCGCCCACGACGAGTCCCGCCGCCGTCGAGATGCCACGACGACGGGACGCGGAGGGGTCGGTCAAGCTCGCTCCAGCCGATACAGGAACTGGTAGCCGAACATCGTGGGCCAGGCCTTCGTCAACAGCCGGTCGATGCGGGCCACCCCCGCTGCGAGCCGGCCGGCGTGGCTGGCCTCGGCGCCGCGGTCGAGGACGTCGAAGGGCGAGCCCACCGTCTCGCGCTCGACGATCCGCAGGCCGCTGCGGCGCACGAGCTTCTCGAAGCTGCGACGCGTGAAGAACCGGACGTGGCCGCGGTCGAGCAGCCCGCGCTGGTCGTAGTCGAAGAGCCCGAGGGCGACGCGGGTGCGCGGGTACCAGTGCGCGAAGTTCGGCACCGAGACGAAGACCTCGCCGTCGTCGGCGAGCCGGTCCGCGATCGAGGTGAGGAGCAGGTGCGGGTCGGTCACGTGCTCCAGCACATCACCCGCGACGGCGACGCGGAAGTCCGCCCCCACCTCGTCGGGCAGGCCGAGGGTCAGGTCGGCCTCCACGAACTCGTCGACGCGCTCGCCGACGCCCTGGTGCTTGACCAGGTCCACGCCGGTGACCCGGTGGCCGCACCCGCGGGCGAGCGCGGCGAAGTGGCCGTCGGAGCAGCCGACGTCGAGCACCCGGCCGGGAGGCACGTGCGCCAGCCAGCGCAGGAGCACACCGTGCGAGGAGTGGGGGGAGGGCTTGATCTCGTAGGCCTCGAGGTCCGGGCCCGGCACGCTCTCGCCGAAGCCCATCCGGCGGAGCCTGAAGCGCAGTGAGTCGACCATGACGTCCTTGGCGTACTTCATCCCGTTGACGTAGCAGATCTCGTCACCGTAGTACGTCGGGATCGGGACCTCGACGATCCGCTTCCCGGCGGCGTGCAGCCCCAGGATGATCTCGGTGTCGAAGTCGAACGCGTCCGAGTACGACGCGAGGTCGATGTCGGCGAGCGCGTCGACCCGGTAGGCGCGGTAGCCGCTGTGCCACTCGGTCAGCTTCAACCCGGCCAGCTGGTTCTGCGCGGTCGTCAGGATGCGGTTGCCGACGAACTTGTAGAGCGGCATCCCGCCCTCGAGGGCGCCACCGCGGGTCATCATGCGCGAGCCGAACACGGCGTCCGCCTCGCCCCGGACGAGCGGGTCGACGAGCGTCTCGATGCACTCCGGTGCGTACTGCCCGTCACCGTGGAGCAGGACCACGATGTCCAGGCCGTGCGACATCGCCCAGGCGTAGCCGGCCTTCTGGTTGCCGCCGTAGCCCAGGTTCCGCTCGTGCCGGACGACCGAGATCGGGAGGCTGGAGGTCTCCTTGAACGCCAGGCCCACCTCGTAGGTGTCGTCCGAGCTGGCGTCGTCGCACACCATGACGTGGTCGACGGTCCGGGCGAAGCTCTCGGGCAGCCGGGAGAGGGTCTGCGCGAGCGTGCCGGAGGCGTTGTAGGCGACGACGAGCACCCCGACGCGTGGCGCGTGGGCCGACGCGTCGCTCGCTGCTGCCGACGACTGTCGAGCGGTGGACATGGGCGCTCCTCTTTCCGGCCCGACCTCCTGCGTGCGAACGCCGACCGTGCGACGTTCGTCACCTCCCCACGAGCCGAAGCAGAGGTTACCGAAGAGTTCTGCGGCCCGTGCATTTTCGGTGGCATGATGCGCGGCATGGCCGAGAACGCGCTCATCGACTTCACCACGCTCGAGTCCGGGATGGACGAGAAGGCGGCGGCGTACCGCTCCGCGCAGCCCTTCCCGCACATCGTGCTGGACGACGTGCTGGTCCCCGAGGCGTTCGACAAGGCGGTCGGGGAGTTCCCCGGCATCAAGGACGAGTTCTGGCAGGGCTACCTGCACGTGAACGAGACCAAGTACTCCAACACGCAGCCCGACACCTGGGGCCCGACGCTGCACGACGTCGCCGAGGAGTTCTGCAGCCCGCGGTTCGTCGCCTTCCTGGAGAAGCTGACCGGCATCGAGGGCCTGATGTCGGACTGGACCATGGACGGCGGCGGCCTGCACCAGACGCTGCGAGGCGGTCACCTCAACATCCACGCCGACTTCACCACCCACCACACCCACCAGAACTGGGCGCGGCGGGTCAACATCCTGCTCTACCTCAACGAGGAGTGGCCCGAGGAGTGGGGCGGCAAGCTGGAGCTCTGGGACAAGGACATGACCGCGTGCCAGGGCACGGTCACCCCCGCGGGCAACCGGATGCTGGTCTTCACCACCTCGTTCGACAGCTTCCACGGGCACCCGGACCCGCTGACCTGCCCCGACACGGTGGCTCGCCGCTCGATGGCGCTCTACTACTTCACCGAGGAGGAGCACGCCGTCCGGCGCTCCACCAACTACCAGCCGCGGCCCGACGAGAGCGTGACCCGCAAGGCCGCGATCCGGGCCGACCGCACGATCGTGGACATCTACGACCGGGTCAAGCGGCGCCTCGGGATCTCCGACGAGCGGATCCAGGCGATCCTGGCGCGGGTGGACAAGATCCGGCGCCGCTGACGACGCCGGTCCGCCTCAGCGGGGCCGGTCCTCGACGGGCCGGTCGGCCGGCGCGGCCGGCTGGTCGGTGTCGGCCCGGCCGCCCCGGACCTTGTGCCAGGCCCGGCCAGAGACCGCCCGCGATCGGGCGACCAGGTAGCGGCCCAGGCCCTGGTCGGTCTCGCGCCACTTCGGGGACGCGAGCCACTTCTGCACTCGCGACTCCACGTAGCGCTCGCTGACCCAGCACGCGAACGCCGTGATGACGAACGCGACGGCGACCCGCTCCTCCCAGCTCCAGTCGAGCGTGTGCCGCGACAGGAACCAGTACACCGGGTAGTGCCACAGGTAGATGCTCAGCGAGTGCTTGCCGAGGAACACCAGGGTCCTGCGCTCCAGCGGCCACCGCACGACCGCCGGCACCGTCGCCAGAGCACAGCCGGCGACGAAGACCATCAGGGCGAGGTCGAGCAGGACCCCGGGCAGGTGGAAGTAGCCCTCGGCCGACACATTGAGGTAGAGCAGCGGGATGAGCGAGTAGAACGCCACGATGGTGAGCGGCCGCAGCTGCGGTCCGAACCGGCGCAGGTAGGGCAGTGCGGCAGCGACCAGGGCGCCGGCGACGGGCGCGTCGCCGCGGGCCCAGGTGCGGATCAGGGCCGAGAACGAGCCCTCGACGTCGTAGATGTGCGAGCGCCAGACCAGCAGGATGAGGAAGAAGACCGAGAGCGCGACGACCAGCCACGCCCGGCGCCGGCGAAGCAGCCAGACGAACAGCAAGATGACCAGGAACATCTGGAGGTCGACCGAGAGGTACCAGAGGTGCCCGAGGTCGGGGCGGGCGACCAGGGCGTGGTCGCGGACGTACCAGTTCCAGGTGTAGGTGGCGGCGCGGAACACCGACTCGCGCGTCGCTGTCCGGGGATAGGTGTCCGTCGTGTCGACGGCGGTGCTCACCAAGATGACCAGGAGCAGGAAGTACATCTGGCCGCTGAGCCGGATCCACCGCCGCGTGGCGGCGACGCCCGGCAGCAGGCCGAGCTCGGAGTCGGCCGAGCGCAGCATCGCGCGGGTCGCGAAGAACGCACCGATCACGAAGAACACCGTCACCGCGAAGTCGCCGCTGCTGAAGAGCGCCTTGAGGGTCGGGTCCTGGCTGATCCGCGTGGTCGGCCAGATCGTCCAGCCGTGCGAGAGCACCACCAGGAGGATGGCGATGCCCCGCAGGCCGTCGTAGACCGCGAGACGCCGGGTCGCCGTCGCGGTCGGTGTCTCGACCGGTGTGGGGATCGCCATGGCGGCACTCTAGTTCGTGAGCGGGGTCACCTGCGGCCGGGTTGAGCAGACTCGACCCGGTCCTCGACCCGGTCCTCGACCGGTCCGATGTCTGGACCGCAGGCGGGCCCGGACACGCGAGAGACGTGGATCACTCATTCCGGATCAGAACCGGTTCCACTGCTGCTACTGTGCGGTCACTTCGTCACCGGGACTGGGAGGCTTGTGGTGCGTTCGAAGCTGGGAATCGGTCTGGCGTTCCTGGGGGCGTTCTTCATCGGGGTCGGCCTGCTGGCCCAGTTCTGGGCGCCGGACAAGCTCGAGGTGACCCCCCTCAACGTCGACAACACCACCCACCTGGACGGGACCGCCGTGCTGTCCGGTGAGTCGCAGCCGATCAAGGCGGCGAGCACGACCCACACGAACTCCGAGGCGTCGACGAGCGACATCGCCGTCTGGGACAACTCGACCTGCGTCGTGATCGACCTCCCGGACACCCCGGACTGCGTCTCCACCGACGACCCCAAGGGGCGCCTGCTGAGCGCCTCGGTCTCGACCTTCGCCACCGACCGGGTGACCGGCCTCGCGGTCAACGACCCCGACCTGCTGCCCCCGGACGCGACGCCGCGCGAGGGCCTGGTCAACAAGTGGCCGTTCAACGCCGAGAAGAAGACCTACCCCTACTGGAGCGACACCCTCGGCAAGGCCGTCCCCGCCGTCTACGACCGTACGGAGGACCTGGCCGGCGTCGAGTGCTACGTCTACAAGGTGACGATCACCGACGCGCCGAAGGAGATCGCCGCCGGCGTCAACGGCACGGTGGACTCCACCGACGAGATCTACGTCGAGCCGCTGACCGGCGCGATCCAGAACCAGGTGACCCACCAGGACCAGAAGCTCGAGGACGGCACCCCGGCGGTGACGATCGACCTCGCCTTCACCGACGAGCAGATCCAGAAGAGCGCCGACGACATCACGACGCAGATCGACCAGCTCAACCTCGTCACCAAGACGGTTCCGCTGGTCACCTACATCGTCGGCATCCCGGTCCTGATCATCGGCCTGGTGCTGGTGGTGCTCAGCCGCCGTCCCGAGGACGAGGCACCCGCCGCCAGCGCCGAGCCGAACGTCGGTGAGACCACCGACGTCGGCGCGTAGTCCTTCCGCCGCACCCCTTGAAGCGGCGCCTCGTGCGCTCCGGCGCCCCTGCTCGGAGGAGAGAGGAACCGCCGGTGGTTGACGAAGCACGACCCGTCCAGCAACGGGCCGGACGGGTCGCGGCCCTCGACGGCCTGCGCGGCCTGGTGATCATCGCGGTCGTCGTCAACCACGGGACCGGGATCCTCTGGCCGCTCGGCCGGATCTACGACGAGCCGCTGGTGGCCGGCGCGCTCGGCGGCGGCGCGGTCACGGTGTTCTTCGTGGTCGGCGCGTTCATCGTCACCCACGCGCTCCAGCGCGACCTCGAGCGGGACACCTTCGACGCGGTCCGCTTCTACCTGCGGCGGCTGGTCCGACTCGGCCCGCAGCTGGTCCTGGTCTGCGCCGCCGTGTGGATCGCGAACTCCTACGCGACGTTCCGCGCCTCCAACCTCGACATGGCGCACAACGTGATGGGTGTGCTCACCTACACCTTCAACATCTTCGCGACCCAGAACCTGTTCGTGACGCAGCCTGCGTTCGGCCACCTCTGGTACCTCAGCGTCCAGCAGCAGTGCTACCTGGTGCTGCCGCTCGCCCTCATCGTCCTCGCCCGGGCGAGATGGGCGGCGTTCCTGCTCATCCTGGTCCTCATCGGCCTCATCTACGTGCACCGCCAGGACGTGCTCGCCGACCAGGGCTGGGTGATCGCGTCGGCGGCGACCACGACTCGGGCCGACGGCCTCCTGTGGGGGGTCGCCGTCGCGCTGGCGCTGCCCTGGCTCGGCCGGGTCCGCGGCTGGGGCCACATCCTGTGGATCTCCGGGATCGCGCTGGTCGTGCTCAAGATCATCTGGCCCGAGTTCGGCCCGTACGCCTACCTCGGCTGGTGGTCGCTGGCCTTCACCGGGGTCGCCGGCGTCGTGGTCGTCGCGATCTGGCAGCTCCCCGCCCCGACCCGGGTCTCGCGGTTCTTGTCGCTGCGGCCGCTGCAGCGGCTGGGCAAGGCGTCCCTGGCCATCTACATCTGGCACCTGCCGATCTTCGTCGTCCTGCGCGACCACACCCCGACGTGGCAGTGGGGAGTGCGCACCGCGGTGGCGTTCGCGATCCTCGCCGTGGTCGTGGTCGTCACCGAGCGGTGGGTCGACGAGCCGGTGCGACGCCTCCTCGCGACCCGGCCGGTCTTCCGCATCCGGCCGCGGAGCTCGGATGCCCCGGCGACCCCGGCGGTGGTGCAGGCATGAGCACCGACACCGCCGCACCCCCGGCCGAGCGGACCCGGGTCGCCGTACCGACGGTGCTCGCGATCCAGGGGGTCGGGGCGCTCCTGTTCGCCTTCGCCCAGGTCGCCCGGCTCTTCGACCCGGACTGGCTGACCTGGATCGAGCCGCTCGACGGGTTCTTCAAGTCCAGCAACCTCGCCTTCTCCGTGCTCCTCGCCACCGAGGGCTTCGCCATCGCCTCGCTGCTCGCCGACCGCCGCTCTCCCCGGGAGGTGGTGCTGCGCGTGGTCGGCTACGTCGCCGCGTTCTGGCTGCTGATCGCCTTGGTGTGCCTGGGCGCCGTGGCCCTGCAGGCGTTCGACTCGACCGACGACCAGACCTGGGACCAGCTCCGTCCGGCCATCGGCCGGGCGCTCTCCCTGACCATGAACGTCTGGGCGGCCAACAACCCGCTCGCGGTGCCGGGGGACCTCGCGATGCTGTGGTACTTCAGCATCGTGGCCCAGCTCGCCGCCACCCTCACCGTCGCGGGGCTGGTCCTGCGCCGGTGGCCGCGGTTCCTCGGGACCGTCCTGCTCCTCGGTGCGGTCAGCGCCGCCGTCTACCGCGGCTACGCGGTCGACACCGACGGCTGGTTCGCCGCCGCGCTCAGCACGCCGGCACGCGCGGACGCCTTCCTGGCCGGGGCTGCGGCCGTCTTCCTCCTGCGCCCGCTCCCCGCTCGCATCGGCGCCGGTCTCTGCGGCGGTGCGCTGCTCACGCTGGTGGGACTCGTCATCTCCTCGGCGTTCCTCGACGTCGACGAGATCCTCACCTACCAGCTGCCGCTGGTCGCGGTGGCGATGGCCGCCTACCTGGTCGGCGCCCGGTCCGCGCTGGACGAGCGGGCGCTCACCATCCAGATGGCCGTCTCACGCGACACGATCACCGTGGCGCGGGTGTGGCGCGACCTCGTCGCCTGGAGCCCGCTGGTCGTCGTCACGGTCCGGCGACACCTCTTCGACCAGCCCTACGCTGCGGGCACCTGGACGGCGGTCGTCGCCCTGGCCGTCGTCGCCACCTTGTCGCGCGGGGCGATGGACCGCATCCTCGGGCTCGTCGCCCAGGTGCCTGGCGAGCTCGACCGCGGCGTCCGCGACGTCCGCGGCGGCCGGCGACGCGCAGCCGGCTCAACCGAGGCGGGCACCGAAGATCGCGGTGCCCGGCGTGAGCCGCCCGCGGAGGGCTGACCAGCCGCCCCACACGCGGTCGTGCCCCTCGGGCCACTCCGGCTCGAGCAGGTCGGTGATCACGAAGCCGGCGCCGGCGAGGAGGGCGACCCAGTCGCCGAGCGTGCGGTGGTGCTCGACGTACGACGTCCGGCCGGTCTCGTCGTCCACCTCGACGTAGGGAGTGCGGTCCCAGTAGGACTGGCTGGCGACCAGCCCGGGCTCACCGGGGTCGTCGGGGAACATCCACCGGGTCGGGTGGGTGATCGAGAACGCGAACCGTCCGCCCGGGCGCAGCACCCGGGCGGTCTCGGCGACGGCCTCACCGATGTCGCGGACGAACTGCAGCGCGCCGAAGGAGGAGAACACGACGTCGAAGCTGGCATCGGCGAAGGGGAGCGCCGTCGCGGTGCCGAGGACCGAGGGCACGGCCACCCCGGTGTCGAGGTCGATCCGCCGGGAGTGCTGCAGCTGGCGGAAGGACAGGTCCAGGCCGTAGCCGCGACCACCCTGCGCCCGGACCCAGCGCGAGCACTGGCCGGCGCCGGACCCGACCTCGAGGACGTCGCGGTCGGTGACGTCGCCGAGCACGCCGGCCTCGGCCTCGGTGAGGCCCTCGGGCCCCCACACGAAGCCGGTGTCGCCCAGGAACTCGCCGTGCGTGGCCTGGTACTCGTCGGCGTACCGGTCCCAGTCGGGGCCGTTGGCGCTGCGCGACTCCTGCTCGGTGACCGCTCGCCGTTCGACCCGGACCCGCTGCGGGAGGTGGTTCTCCACGAGTCGAGGGTAGGGGGACGGGGGCAGGAAGAGGAGGGCGGGTCAGCCGGCCGGCTGCCGGCGCCGGGCCAGCGGGATCCGCCCGGCCAGCTCGCCGAGCGGCCCGACCGCCTGGCCCAGCGCGTCCGCCGAGGTCGAGAGCGCCGGGATGATCAGGGCCAGCTCGGCCAGGCGGGGCTGGATCGACTCCAGGGTCTCGCCGAGCGCGACGAGCTGGTCGAGGGTGCCGCCGTCGGCGACCAGGCGCTCGACGTACCCGTCGTCGGAGAGCATCCGGTCCGCGAGGCCGCCGGGTCGCAGCAGCTGGTCGAGCAGGCCGCCCTCGACCGTCAGCCGGTCCAGCGCCCCGCCCGGGGCCAGGAGGCGGTCCAGGACGCCCTCGGTCGCGGCGATCCGGTCCAGGGCACCGTCCTCGGCGAGCAGGCGCTCGAGCGGCCCGTCCGCGGCCATCAGCCGGTCGAGGACCCCGTCTCGGGCGATCATCCGCCCGAGCGGGCGGTCGGGCGCGATGATCTCGTTCACCGCCGCCGCGAGCCGGTCGATCGACGCGATGCCCAACGAGGTCCCGAGGGAGGACCCCAGCGAGGCGCGCGTGGTGGCCGCGGCGAGCCGGACGGGGTAGGTGACCAGGGCGGCGAGCTGCATGGACGGTCAACCGGCACCGCTGCGCCGGGGTTACGCTGGTGCGGACGTGGTCGCCCCCGGGGTCTCCCGGTTGGACGTACCTCGCGCGCGCCGCGTACCCTTGAGGGTGCGCCGGAGGTCTGCCTTTAGTCCCAGACGGAGTGGACACTCGCTCGCGCCCCGCAGGGCTCACCTGCAGGGGTCGTGAAAAAGGACCTTTCGACGTGCCCGCACGACTCCATCCATCCAAGGACAACCCTTCCTTATGACGAGCAGCATCTCGACCCTCCCCGACATCACCGATGCACCGCAGGTCGCGGTCAACGACATCGGGTCGGAGGCGGACTTCCTCGCCGCGATCGACGAGACCATCAAGTACTTCAACGACGGTGACATCGTGGATGGCACCATCGTCAAGGTCGACCGGGACGAGGTCCTGCTCGACATCGGCTACAAGACCGAGGGCGTCATCCCCTCGCGCGAGCTGTCGATCAAGCACGACGTCGACCCCAACGAGGTCGTCGAGGTCGGTGACAAGGTCGAGGCCCTGGTCCTCCAGAAGGAGGACAAGGAAGGCCGCCTGATCCTGTCCAAGAAGCGCGCCCAGTACGAGCGCGCCTGGGGCACCATCGAGCAGGTCAAGGAGGAGGACGGCGTCGTCGAGGGCACCGTCATCGAGGTCGTCAAGGGCGGCCTGATCCTCGACATCGGCCTGCGCGGCTTCCTGCCGGCCTCCCTGGTGGAGATGCGTCGCGTGCGCGACCTGCAGCCCTACGTCGGCCAGACGCTCGAGGCGAAGATCATCGAGCTCGACAAGAACCGCAACAACGTGGTCCTGTCGCGCCGCGCCTGGCTCGAGCAGACCCAGTCCGAGGTCCGCCACGGCTTCCTCACCCAGCTCCAGAAGGGCCAGATCCGCAAGGGCGTCGTGTCCTCGATCGTCAACTTCGGTGCGTTCGTGGACCTCGGCGGCGTCGACGGCCTGGTGCACGTCTCCGAGCTGTCGTGGAAGCACATCGACCACCCGTCCGAGGTCGTCGCCGTCGGCGACGAGGTCACCGTCGAGGTCCTCGACGTGGACATGGACCGCGAGCGGGTCTCCCTGTCGCTGAAGGCGACGCAGGAGGACCCGTGGCAGCACTTCGCCCGGACCCACCAGATCGGTCAGATCGTGCCCGGCAAGGTCACCAAGCTGGTGCCGTTCGGTGCGTTCGTCCGCGTCGAGGAGGGCATCGAGGGCCTGGTGCACATCTCCGAGCTCGCCGAGCGTCACGTCGAGATCCCCGAGCAGGTCGTCCAGGTCAACGACGACGTCATGGTCAAGATCATCGACATCGACCTCGAGCGTCGCCGGATCTCGCTGTCGCTCAAGCAGGCCAACGAGACCGCCGCCGCCTCGGACGTCGAGGAGTTCGACCCGACGCTCTACGGCATGACCGCGACCTACGACGAGCAGGGCAACTACGTCTACCCCGAGGGCTTCGACCCGGAGACCGGCGAGTGGCTCGAGGGCTACGACGAGCAGCGCGCGACCTGGGAGGACCAGTACGCCAAGGCGCACGCCCGCTGGGAGGCGCACGTCAAGCAGCAGGCCGAGGCCAAGCAGGCCGAGGTCGAGGCCGGCGAGGCGACGTCGTACTCCTCCGCGGCCCCGGAGGAGACCAGCGGCTCGCTGGCCTCCGACGAGGCGCTGCAGGCCCTTCGCGAGAAGCTCACCGGCGGCAACTGAGAGCGCCGACCGGCGGAGCGTCTGCCGGACGACGCTCTGCCACCGTCTGACGTCTGACCGACGACCCGCCCGGGTGACCGGGCGGGTCGTCGTCATTTCGTTTCGGGTACGCCGGCGACCGGACGGGCCTAGGGTGCGAGGACACACCCAGGAGGCAGCCCATGATCACTCGCAGGAGGCTCCTCGCCTCGGCCGCAGCAGCACCCCCGGCCGTCGCGCTCGCGGCAAGCGCCGGCCAGCCCGGGTACGGCGTCGCGCCGGCCGTCGCGGGCAAGAACATCCTGATCTTCATCAACGACCAGCAGCGTGCCACCCAGCACTTCCCGCGGGGCTGGGAGGAGGAGAACCTGCCGGGACTGACCCGGCTGAAGAAGCACGGGGTCAGCTTCGAGAACGCCTTCACCAACGCGTGCATGTGCTCACCCTCGCGGGCGACCATGTTCACCGGTCTCTACCCGGCGCAGCACGGCGTGAAGTACACGCTCGAGGAGGACATGCCGGCCGACCAGTACCCGCAGGTGGAGCTGTCGACCGACCTGACCAACCTCGCCTCGGTGATGAGCGCCGCCGGCTACGAGGTGGTCTACAAGGGCAAGTGGCACTGCTCGAAGCCGGAGGGGGAGGACTGGGCGCCGTCGGACCTCGCGGCGTACGGCTTCTCCCGCTGGGACCCGCCGGACTCCGGCGGCAACCAGGACCTCTCGGAGGCCGGGGGCGGCACCGTCGACCACGACGGCCACTACATGCACGACCAGGGCGACGCCGCGGCCGGTGAGGAGGGGGTCATCCAGTTCCTGCGCAGGCGGGAAGGGGCGACCAAGCCCTGGTGCCTCGTGGTCGGGCTGGTCAACCCGCACGACGTGCTGTTCTACCCGGGTCCGCGCAAGATGGACCCGCCGAAGTGGCAGCAGGCCGGCTACACGCAGGCGGACCTGGAGGGTGACATCGGCCTGCCGCCCACGGTCCTGGAGGACCTGCGGACCAAGCCGGACGCGCAGGCCCAGTTCGCCCGCCTCTACGGGGCCGGCGGCAAGCCGCTCACCCGCAAGCAGAAGCTGGAGTACATCAACTTCTACGGCAACCTGATGAAGGTCGTCGACGGCTACCTGGTCGAGATCCTCGACACGCTGGCCGAGACCCACCAGCTGCGCGACACCGTCGTCATCCGGACCTCCGACCACGGCGAGATGGGCCTGGCGCACCGGATGCAGCAGAAGAACTTCAACTTCTACGAGGAGAGCACCCGCATCCCGCTGGTGTTCTCCAACCCCGAGCTCTTCCGTCGCCCACGGCGCTCCCGGGAGCTGGTCTCCCACCTGGACCTGCTGCCGACGCTGGCGACCCTGGTGGACGCTCCCGACGACGTCCGGAGCGACGACTGGCGAGGTGTCGACTACTCCGGGCTGGTCCTCGGGACCAAGCGCCGGGCGGTCCAGAAGGACATCGTGTTCACCTACGACGACTGGCAGGCCGGGCAGTCCAGCGGGCCCTACATCCGACCGCCCAACCACATCGTCGCGGTGCGCGAGAAGCGGTGGAAGGTGGCCAAGTACTACGACACCGCCGGGATCGAGCCGGCGCAGTGGGAGATGTACGACCTGGCCAAGGACCCGCTCGAACGGCACAACCTCGCGTACAAGCCCAAGCGGATGACCAAGGTCCAGCGCAGCAACTTCCGCCGGCTCAAGAAGCGGATCAAGCAGGCCGAGAAGACCGACCTGCTGCCGCTGGCGCACGGTGCCGGGCGTGCGGGCGAGGAGCGTCAGCCGCTGCCCAGCTGATCGCGGCGTACCTTGCCGGTCAGGGTGCGCGGCAGGTCGTCGAGGCGGTGGTACTCCTTGGGCCGCTTCGGCGGAGCCAGCCGCTCGCGCGCGAACGCGTCGAGGTCGGCGGCGGTCGCCGTGCCGACCACGGCGGCGCACACCCGCTGCCCCCACCGGTCGTCCGGGACGGCGTACACGGCGATGTCGGTGACGCCCGGGTGCTCGCGCAGGGCGTTCTCCACCTCCAGCGGGTAGACGTTGACCCCGCCGGTGATGATCAGGTCGTGCCGGCGTCCCTCCAGGTAGAGGTAGCCGTCGTCGTCGAGGCGGCCGACGTCGCCCACCGTGAAGGAGCTGTCTCTCCAGGCGGCGGCGGTCTTGACCGGGTCGCCGAAGTACTCGAAGCGGGCGTACGAGGGCACCGCGCACCAGATCGTGTCGTCCTCGTCGACGCTGAGCCGGCGGCCGGGACGGGCCCGGCCGACCGTGCCGGGTCGCTCGAGCCACTCCTCGCTGCGGCACGCGGTGAACTGGCCCTCGGTGGAGCCGTAGAACTCCCAGGTGGAGCCGGCCGGGAACACCTCGATGAGGCGGCGCTTGAGCGCGGGCGGACAGGGGGCGCCGGCGTGGGCGACCAGCCGGAACGACGAGAGGTCCGGCCAGCCGTGCGCGTCCCAGTGGGCGAAGAGTCGCTGGAGGTGGGCGGGGACGCAGAACATCGTCGTGGGTCGCTCGCGCTGGATCGCCTCGGTCATCACGGGCGCGTCGAACGCTCCCGGCGCGACCACGCGGCCACCCGCGAGCGTCGTGCCGCTGGCGAACCGCAGCGGCGCCGAGTGGTAGAGCGGGCTCAGGACGAGGTTGACGTCGGTCGCCGTGAAGCCCCAGAGGTCGCGCTCCTCGTCGACCAGCGCGCGGGCGTCCTCCGGGGCGAGCAGCCCGCTCCAGACGCCCTTCGGCGTGCCCGTGGTGCCGCTGGTGACGTGCATCGGGCGCGCGCGGGGGAGTCCGACGTCCCCGACCAGTCGGGCCAGGGCGTCCTCGGTCTCGACGACGACCGCGGGGGAGAGGGTTCCGAGGATGCGCTCGCGCTCGTACGCCGTCAGCCGCGGGTCGAGGGGGATCGGCACCACCCCCCGCGCGAGGAGGGACTGCACGGCGGTCAGGTAGGTCAGCGATCCCGGCACCAGCAGCGCGACCCGGTCGCCCTCCTGCAGCCCGTCACCCACGCGCTCACCGTAGCGGGCGGCCGCCGACTCGGTGGGGCGGGTGTTCGCGGGGAACTCGCCACGCATACTGCGTTTATTCGAACATAGTTTCGGGTATCGTCAGTTCATGGACCACCGTGACGCCCTCGACGACCTGGGCCCGGGTGCGACGCTCGCGGCGGTCGAGGCGCGGGTGGTGGCGCGGCGGGCGGTCGAGGTGGAGGACCTGGTGCTGGTGTGCCACTGGGCCGACCTGCACGGCAGCGATCCGCGGCGTGGCCCGGACGGGGGGCGGGTGTGGGACGGGGCGGACCGGTTGGTCGAGGTCGGTGGGGACGGGACCCCGTTGGTGCGGGAGCTGTGCCTGCCCGAGCTGGCGGTGGCACGGCGGACCCACACGGTGAGCACCCGGTCGGCGGTGGCCGACGCGCTGGACCTGCGGCACCGGCTGCCGCGGGTGTGGGCGCTGCTGCTGGCCGG
>NZ_JBGAGJ010000006.1:0-268364 GCF_044226765.1 Nocardioides sp. | reverse complement strand
GCAAGCGCCGCGTTCTCGGTCGACAACCCGGCAGCGATCTGCTTCCAGAACTCCCTCTGCTTCTCACGCGGCCAAGGAGGACGACCCATCAAGAACACCTCGATCAGATCAAGGCGTTGCACTCCCGCCTGAGCTCAAGGTCTCACCGCGGTCTCGATACGGCCGTCGCGACCTCCTTCGTCGGTCGCGGGCCTACTCGACCTGGCTGCCGGGTCCCGGCCCTCGCAGGCTCGGCCCGGGGCAGCTCACTCAGTTGGCGTCGACGGGGATCGACTGCGCCTTGGTGGGCTCGTCGCTGGAGAAGATCGCGATCGGCACCTTCTGCTTGATGACCTTCTTGGTGTAGCTGTCCGAGCCCGCGGAGTCCTCGGCGTACACCGTCGCGGTGAAGTGGAGGTCGATGCCCTTCGTGTCCGGCGACGTCGGCCGGATCTTCTGGTTGCGCAGCTCGAAGGCGCCCTTCGGCGAGGTGATCAGCATGCCGTACTTCGTCGACACCGGCTCGGGGTCGAAGGTGACCTTGCGTGCCTCGGCGTCGAGCTTGTAGGGGTGCTCGGTCTTCCCGCCGTCGTAGGTGACGGTGTCGGACTGGACCTGCATCCGGTCGAGGTAGACCTTCCGCTTGGTCGAGAACGGGTCGCGGATCTTCTGGTCCAGGTCGTAGGCCTGGAAGGTGAAGGAGAAGTACTTGTTGCCCTTCGGGTACCACTCGTTCGTCCGCGGCGTCGACTTGGTCGGGTAGAGCGTGTAGACGTAGTCCATCCCGTCGATCTCGATGTGGGACTGGAAGGTGCCGTCCCGGGTGAACTGCGAGGGGTACGGCGTCTCCGACGCGCTCGGGGACGGCGAGGCGCCCTGCGAGGAGCCGTCGGAGCCGGTCAGGCCGTCGATGGCCGAGCAGCCGCTGAGCAGCACGGCGGTCGCGGCCAGGCCGGCGAGGCCCGCTGCTGCCGACGAGAGGCGCGAGCGGGTGCGGGTCGTCATCGGTACTCCTGCGAGAGGTCGGGGCGGGGGACGAGGGGCAGCACGTGGGGTCAGGCCTTGAAGCCGCGGTAGCGCTTCATCGCCTTGATGATCATCCACGCGGTCTGCAGCACGGTGATGACACCGAGGATGGGCCAGCAGACGGCCAGGATGTCGGAGCGCAGGGGGATCGGGAGGAGGAAGACCCAGACGGCGCCGGCCACCACGAAGAAGAGCGCGAAGGACAGGTAGGGGTACATCCAGGCGATGCCCTTGCCGCGCTCCGCCTTGGCCTGGGCGGCCCAGTTGTCGGTCTGCTGCCTGCTGAAGAACTTCAGCCAGGCCCGCACGAAGTGGCCCATCCGGATCACCATGTAGGCCTCGGCCGGGACGACCAGCAGCGCGAACAGGTAGTCGCGTCTGTTCGCGAACTCCATCGACCGCGCGACCCGGTAGTTCAGCCAGACCGCGCCGAGCGGCGGGATCAGCCACCAGGCGCTGAAGACGAAGGCGTGCAGCTGGAGCGAGGCGCAGAGCAGCAGGATGAACATCGAGCGGCTGACGATGTTGATGACCATCGACATGTGCTCGAACCAGCGCAGCCGCAGGTTCGGGTGGAACGGCTGCCCCTTGGTGTCGCCGCGCTGGCCGGGCCACATCAGGTCGATGGCACCGAAGTTCCACTTCACCTGCTGGGCGTCCAGCGAGCGCAGGGTGTCCATGCCGCCGACGTGGGCGCGGGCCCGGGCGCTGATCTTGGTGAGGTAGCCGGCGCTCTTGATCTGCAGCGACAGCAGCGAGTCCTCGACCTCGCTGTCGCTGACCCACGGGGTCCGCTGGTGGCTGTCGCGCAGCACGTCGCGCAGCGCCTGGGTGGAGAAGATCGAGAACTGCCCGCCGAGCACCGCCATGTTGCGACCCTTGAGCAGGTTCTGCATGTTGAACGCCGCGAACTGGGCGCGCTGGCCGGCGATGAGGAACTTGGCCATCCAGCCGTCCAGGGCGCTGTCGTCGATCGAGTAGATCGCCGAGATGCCGCCGATCCGGTCGTCGCTCGCGATCTCGTTGACCAGGTTCTCCACGGCGTCCGGCTCGGGCGTGGTGTCGCCGTCGACGCCGAGGAGGTAGTCCATGTGCTCGACCAGCGAGTAGCCGTAGTTGAGCGCGCCGACCTTCTTCTCGGGGTTCTTGCCGATGTCGTGGACGTAGATGATCGTGCTCTGCTCACCGGTGGGCGTCATCCGCGTGTGCGGCCCGGCGTAGTGGCTGGCGATCTCGACGGAGTCGTCGGAGGTGTTGTTGACGACCAGGTGGATGACGTCGGGCAGCCGGGTCTGCATCAGCAGCGAGTCGAGCACGCCGGCGATGGTCTCGGCCTCGTTGTAGGCCGGGATGATGCAGCCCACGGTGGGTCGGTACGTCGGCAGGTCCTCGACCTCGTCGAGGAACTCGGGCTCGTAGCCTGAGAGGGCCGGGTCCGCGGTGCGGACGTACTGGTTCTCGGCGGCGAGGGCTGGCGCCTGCGGCGGTGCCGCCTGCTGGGCCACCTGGGGGTACCCGTCACCCCACTCGTTCGCGCTCACGACTCTCCCGACTCTGGACTTCCTGCCTCTCCCAGTCTGCGCAAGCGCCCTCAAGGCGCCCATCGAGCAAACTCAAGGTTGGCTCAAGGATAGTGGTCCAGACGGGCCGCGCCGGGATATCGCGGCAATCGCGCCGGTCAGCCGGGCAGGCCGCTGGCCCGCCACCCACCCGGCCCGCGCCGGTGGGTGACCCGCTGGGCTCGGCGCGGGTGGCTCCACTCCGGACGCCGGCGGGGGGGTGCGGGGGCGCCGGCGCGGAGCGAGGCCAGCACCGTCACCAGCGCCGCCACCTCCTCCGGCGTCGCGTCGCCGCGGACGACGCGCAGGAAGGGGGCCTTCGGCTCGACGTCCTCGCTCGGAGTCGGGTTCTCATCCACCTGTCGTCACCCTCGCCTCTCGTGTCACCGTTCGCTGGGCATGCGCCGGGTCGGCGATGTCCCGCTGCTCGAGGGTGCTTCGCACCCCACTCACAGCGGGATGTTCCCGTGCTTCTTCGCCGGCAGGCTCTCGCGCTTGGAGCGCAGCAGCCGGAGCGCCCGGACCACCTCGAGCCGGGTCTGGTGCGGCGCGATGACCGCGTCGATGTACCCGCGCTCGGCGGCGATGTAGGGGTTGGCGAGCGTGGTCTCGTACTCGTCGATCAGCTCGGCGCGCTTCGCCTCGACGTCACCGCCGGCGTCCGCCACCTTCTTCAGGGTCTTGCGGTGCAGGATGTTGGCCGCGCCCTGGGCGCCCATCACCGCGATCTGCGCCGTCGGCCAGGCCAGGTTGATGTCGGCGCCGAGGTGCTTGGACCCCATCACGTCGTACGCGCCGCCGTAGGCCTTGCGGGTGATGACCGTGACCAGCGGGACGGTCGCCTCGGAGTAGGCGTAGATCAGCTTCGCGCCGCGGCGGATGATGCCGTTCCACTCCTGGTCGGTGCCCGGGAGGAAGCCCGGGACGTCGACGAAGGTGAGGACCGGGATGTTGAACGCGTCGCAGAACCGGACGAAGCGGGCGGCCTTCTCGGACGCGTCGATGTCGAGGGTGCCGGCGAACTGCATCGGCTGGTTCGCGACCACCCCGACCGGCTGCCCCTCCACCCGGGCGTAGCCGATCACGAGGTTGGGCGCGAACAGCTCCATGACCTCGAGGAACTCCTCGTCGTCCACGATCGCGGTGATCACGTCGCGCATGTCGTAGGGCTGGTTCGGCGAGTCCGGGATGATGGTGTCGAGCGAGTGGTCGAGGTCGGTCAGCTCCGGCTCGACGACGGTGTCGTAGGACGGCAGCTCGTCGAGGTTGTTCTGCGGCAGGTAGGACAGCAGCGCCTTGACGTACTCGATCGCGTCGTCCTCGTCGGACGCCATGTAGTGGGCGTTGCCGGACTTGGTGTTGTGCGTCCGCGCGCCGCCGAGGTCCTCCATCGTCACGTCCTCGCCGGTGACGGTCTTGATCACGTCGGGCCCGGTGATGAACATGTTGGAGGTCTGGTCGACCATCACAGTGAAGTCGGTGACGGCCGGTGAGTAGACGTGGCCGCCCGCGCACGAGCCCATGATCATGCTGATCTGGGGGATCACGCCGGAGGCGTGCACGTTGCGGCGGAAGATCTCGCCGTAGAGACCCAGGGAGACGACCCCCTCCTGGATCCGCGCGCCGGCGCCCTCGTTGATGCCGATGATCGGGCAGCCGGTCTTGATCGCCAGGTCCATGACCTTGGTGATCTTCTCGCCGTACACCTCGCCGAGGGAGCCGCCGAAGACCGTGAAGTCCTGGGAGAACACGCAGACCTGGCGGCCGTCGACGGTGCCGTAGCCGGTGATGACGCCGTCGCCGTAGGGCCGGTTCTTCTCCAGGCCGAAGGCGGTCGACCGGTGCCGGGCCAGGCCGTCGAGCTCGACGAACGAGCCCTCGTCGAAGAGCAGCTCGATCCGCTCCCGGGCGGTCTTGCGACCCTTCGCGTGCTGCTTCTGGACCGCCTTGGCCGAGCCCGCGTGGAGGGCCTCGTGGTTGCGCCGCTCGAAGTCGGCGAGCTTGCCCTCCGTGGTCCGGACGTCGATGTCCTGCGGCACGTCGGTTCCCTCACCGGGATGGGCACTCATGGTCAACGGCTCCTCACTGGTCCGGGCCTCGTTGGCACTGACGTGGACCGTAGGTCAATCTAGTGCCCGTGACCGCTGCACCGGTGCGACGCCCATCACTCGACGCCGCGAGGCTGTCCGGCCTGGCCCCGGACCTGGTGGTCGAGGTGCTCGACACGGCCACCTCCACCAACGCCGTGGCGGCCGATCGGGCGCGCGCCGGCGCCCCCGAGGGACACGTCGTCGTGGCCGAGCACCAGACCGCCGGACGCGGCCGCCTGGACCGGACCTGGGTCGCCCCGCCGCGCGCCGCCCTCACGTTCTCGATGGTGCTGCGCCCGGGCGTGCCCGCCGCCGCGTGGCCGTGGCTGCCGCTGCTGACCGGCCACACGGTCGCGAAGGTGCTGCGCGCGGCCGGCCACCCGGCGGCCGGGGTGAAGTGGCCCAACGACGTGCTCGTCGGCGAGCGCAAGGTCGCCGGGATCCTGCTGGAGCGGGTCGAGACCCCCGACGGCCCGGCGGCCGTCGTCGGCGTCGGTCTCAACGTCTCCCAGCAGGCCGACGAGATCCCCGTGGACACCGGGACGTCGCTGGCCCTGGAGTCCGGCGAGGAGCCGGACCGCACCCTGCTCCTCGTCGAGCTGCTGACCGGCCTGCGGGAGGCGTACGACGCGTGGCAGGCCGGGGGGGCAGGTGCCGCGGCGCGGCTGCGCTCGTCGTACGCCGCCGCCTGCGTCACCGTCGGCCGCGACGTGCGCGTGCAGCTGCCGTCCGGCGAGACGCTCGAGGGCCGGGCGACGGGCGTCGACGAGTCCGGTCGCCTGGTCGTGGCCGGGCCGGAGGGGGACACCGCCGTCGGTGCGGGCGACGTCGTCCACGTCCGTCCGGCCGCCGGGGACACGTCGTCCTGATGGCGGCGGACCGGCCCCCCGCTGCCGGATCAGTGACATGATCTGCGCGTGGCCATCTCGCAGAAGCTGCTGAACCCGGGTGAGCGGGTCGTCATCGACACCCGGACCCACGTCAAGGCCCTCATCTGGCCGCTGATCGTGCTCGTCGCCCTGCTCGCGCTCGGCACCTACAGCCAGGTCAAGATCTCCAACGGCACGGTGACCCTCGGCGTGTGGGTCGTCCTCCTCGTCGTCATCGTCTGGTTCGTCCTGCGGCCGCTGGCCAACTGGGCGACCGCCACCTACACGTTCACCGACCGGCGGCTGATCACCCGGCACGGCATCGTCGTGCGCCGCGGACACGACATGCCGCTGGCCCGGATCAGCGACATCGCCTACGAGTTCGGGCCGATCGACCGGATGCTCGGCTGCGGGACCCTGGTGATCTCCGACGCGAGCACGCACGGGCAGATCAAGCTGCACGACATCCCCCAGGTCGAGGACGTCCAGCGGACCGTCAACGAGCTGATCGCCGGGCTCCACGGCACCGCGGCGGGACATGACGGCACCTGACCCGTCGGACGGTCCGGGTCCGGCCGGTCCCGTCCCCGAGGACCTCGAGCGGGCCATCCTCGGCGGCCCCCGGTCGTTCAACGCCCCCGAGGTCGCCGAGCAGACCGGGGTGACCCTCGACGAGGTCCGCCGGCTGTGGCGCGCCCTCGGCTTCCCAGAGCACGGCCTGGAGACCGCGTACACCGACGCCGACACCGCGGCGCTCTCGACGTTGATCGACGTCGTGCGCTCCGGCCTCATCGACTTCGACATGGCGGTCAACCTGACTCGTGCCGTGGGGCAGACGATGGCGCGGCTGGCCGACTGGGAGGTGGCCACGCTCGTGCACCGCGTCGAGGAGCTCGAGGCCGGCGACGGCGCCACCGGCAGCCGGCTCGGCTCCGCGCTGCGGCTCATCGAGGAGATCGAGCAGCCCTTCGACGAGCTCCTCGTCTACGTCTGGCGGCGCCACCTCGCGGCCGCGGTCGCCCGGGTCGAGGCGCTCCGGGCGAACGAGGAGGACCTCAACACCGTCCAGCTGACGGTCGGCTTCGCCGACATCGTCAGCTTCACCGCGCTGTCCAACCGCCTGTCGGAGAACCGCATCGGCGACCTGGTCGAGCTCTTCGAGTCGCGGTGCGCCGACGTCGTCGCGGCGCAGGGCGGCCGGGTGATCAAGAGCATCGGCGACTCGGTCCTGTTCGTGAACGACGAGGTGGTCCGCGCCTACGACACGGCCGAGGGCATCATCAACGTCGTCGGGCGCGACAGCCGGATGCCCGACGTGCGGGTCGGCCTCGCGAGCGGACCGGTCGTGATGCGGCTCGGCGACGTGTTCGGGCCGCCGGTCAACCTCGCCTCCCGCCTGACCGCGGTCGCCCGGCGCAACCGGATCATCATCGACGAGGCGACCGCCGAGCTGCTGCCCGAGGACGAGTTCGAGACCCGCGCGCTGCCGGCGCGACCGGTGCGCGGGTTCGGGATCGTCGAGCCCGTCGCCGTACGCCGGAGCTGAGCCGGACGGGGCCTATTTCGTCGTTCCGCGCCCGTCCGCGGTGAGCGGTCCCTACCGTGATCGGATGATCGAGGTGCAAGACGTCCGTCTCGATCCCGTCGCGCGCCGGGCCTGGCACGGCTCGGAGGAGCTGACGCTGTCCCGCAAGGAGTTCGACCTGCTGGCGGCGCTGATGGAGCGCGCGGGGTCGATCGTGTCGCGCGAGGACCTCATGCGCGAGGTGTGGCACACGACGTTCTGGACCTCCTCGAAGACCATCGACGTGCACCTGGGCTGGCTGCGTCGCAAGCTCGGCGACGACGGCCACCACCCGCACCTGATCACCACGATCCGCGGCCGGGGGCTGCGCTTCGAGACCGAGCCCCGGGCGTCCTGACCCCGGGTGCCCGGCCGGGTCGTGGGGGCCCGGGCCCTAGAGTTCGGGTGTGCTCGCCCCGACCCTCGCCGTCATCGGAGGCGGCCAGCTGGCCCGGATGATGGCCGAGCCGGCCGCTGCGCTCGGCCTCCCGCTCCGGCTGCTGGCCGAGGCCGAGGGCGTGTCGGCCGCGCAGGTCATCCCCGACCACCTCGTCGGCGACTACCGCGACCTCGACACGCTGCGGCGCGTCACCGACGGGTGCGCCGTGGTCACCTTCGACCACGAGCACGTCCCGACCGGCCACCTGCACGCCCTCGCCGACGACGGGATCGCGGTCCATCCGGGACCCGAGGCGCTGGTGCACGCCCAGGACAAGGGCGTCATGCGCGAGGCGATGGCGCGGCTCGGCGTCCCGTGCCCCCGCAACGCGCTCGTCGCGAGCACCGCCGAGATCGAGAGGTTCGGGTTCCCCTGCGTGCTGAAGACGACCCGCGGCGGGTACGACGGCAAGGGCGTCTGGTTCGTCCGCTCGGTCGAGGACTGCGCGGAGGCCCTCGCGACCGCCGACGCCACGGGGGTCCGGCTGCTCGCCGAGGAGCTCGTCGACTTCCGGCGCGAGCTCTCCGCGCTCGTGGTCCGCTCCCCGAGCGGGCAGGCGGCGGCGTACCCCGTCGTGGCCTCGACCCAGGTCGACGGCATCTGCCGCGAGGTCGTGGCGCCGGCGCCCGACCTCTCCGAGGAGCTGGCCGGCCAGGCGCAGGAGATCGCGCTGCGCATCGCCGGCGCCCTCGACGTCACCGGGGTCCTGGCCGTCGAGCTGTTCGAGACCGTCGACGGGCGGGTGCTCGTGAACGAGCTGGCCATGCGCCCGCACAACACGGGCCACTGGACCCAGGACGGTGCGGTGACCTCGCAGTTCGAGAACCACCTGCGGGCCGTGCTCGACCTGCCGCTCGGCTCGCCGTCGGCCCGTGCGCCCTGGACGGTGATGGTCAACATCCTCGGCGGGCCGGACGCGTCCGTGGGGCGGCTCTACGACGGGTATCCGCACGCCCTCGCGCGCGACCCGTTCCTCCGCGTCCACCTCTACGGCAAGCAGCTGCGGCCCGGCCGGAAGGTGGGCCACGTCAACGCCTACGGCGACGACCTCGACGACTGCCTCGAGCGGGCGCGGCACGCCGCGGCCTGGTTCCGCGGCGACCTGGGAGACGAGAGTGAGTAGTGCCATGACAGCAACCGGCGCACGTGTCGGCATCGTGATGGGGTCGGACTCGGACTGGCCGGTGATGAAGGCGGCCGGCGAGGCGCTCGCCGAGTTCGACCTGGCCTACGAGGCGGACGTGGTCTCCGCGCACCGGATGCCGCAGGAGATGCTCGACTACGGCCGCGACGCCGCGGGCCGAGGGCTGTCGGTGATCATCGCCGGGGCCGGGGGAGCGGCCCACCTGCCGGGCATGCTCGCGGCCGTGACGCCGCTCCCGGTCATCGGGGTGCCGGTACCGCTGAAGCACCTCGACGGCCTGGACTCCCTGCTCTCGATCGTGCAGATGCCGGCCGGTGTTCCGGTTGCGACCGTCGCCGTCGGCGGCGCCCGCAACGCCGGCCTGCTCGCGGTGCGGATCCTCGCGGCCACCGACCCTGCCCTGCGGGAGCGGATGCTCGCGTTCCAGGCCGACCTCAAGACGACCGCCCAGGAGAAGGGTGCGACCGTCCGCAACGACACCCCGGGCCGCCGCGTGGGGTTCTGAGCGCCCTGCGCCAGGTCGAGTAGCGCACACGCCCGACGGAGGAGGGCGCGACGGTGCGTACCGAGACCCAACCGTGCCCGCTCGCGACCGCTCGGTGCCAGCGGCGACCGGCGCGGTGCAGGTCGGCCGTGGGAGGTGGATGAATCCCCGGTCAGCCGGGGATTCATCCGGGGTTGTCAGGGGGTGCCTGACGTTGTCGGGGGTTGCAACGCCTGACAACGTCATGAAGAGCCTGACCGCCCAGGGCGTCGGCGGTCAGCGATCCGCCCCGGCGAGAGCCCGACCGCCCAGGGCGTCGGCGGTCAGCGATCCGCCCCGGCGAGAGCCTGACAACCCAGGCGTCGGCGGTCAGCGATCCGCCCCGGCGGCCTGCTCGGCCGCCGGCTCGTCCAGCACCCGTGACACCGCCGGCAGCAGCGCGAGTGCGTTGATGGCCGCGGAGAAGACGAGGAAGCCCCCGGCGAGGCCTGGTCGCCCGCCGTCCCAGAGGGCCGCCGACGCGGAGCCGAAGACGAGCACCTTCACCACCGGGCGCCCCAGCCAGTGGCCGAACCGAGCCTTCGGCGACGCGAACCAGAACCACGCCTGTGCTGCCACCAGCGGCAGCAGCCAGACCCAGAGCCATGCGGGGTCCTGGTGCCAGCCCCACCAGCCGAGCGCGACCAGCGCGAGCACCTCGTCGAGGAACACCAGAGCGAGCACGCACCACGCGACGACGACCACACCTGCATCGTGAGGGTGGGGTGGTCAGGGAAAGCGTGCAGACACGCCGATGCCCTCCGGCGTGTCGTGCGCGTTTCACCGGCCGACCGGTGAAACGGACGCCTCCTCGGCCCGCCCACTGGCTACCGTGCGCCCATGCTGTTTCCCGAGGCACGCCGGGCCCTGGCGGCGTCGGCGGACGAGACGCCCGTGTGGACCGAGGGGTACGACGTCGGCGCGGCCCGTGCCGAGGCGCGCCGGCTCGCGGCGGCCGAGCCGCGCGAGGCGGTCGCGGAGGTGGTCGACGTCGACGCCGACGGGGTGCCGTGTCGCCTCTACACCCCGGCGGCGGGCTCGGCGGACCCAGGCACCGTCGTCCACGCGCACGGGGGCGGCTTCGTCTTCCACGACGTCGAGGTCCACGACGCCGGCGCCCGCCGGCTGGCCAACCGGACGGGCCTGCGGGTCCTCAGCGTCGACTACCGGCGTGCGCCCGAGCACCGCTTCCCCGCGGCGGTCGAGGACGTGGGCGCCGCGAGCGGCTGGGCGGCGCGCGTGCTCGACGGTCCGCTGCTCGCCCACGGTGACAGCGCCGGCGGCAACCTCGTGCTGGTCGACGCACTGCGCCACCCGGGTCGGTACGCCGCCGCGGCCCTGGTCTACCCGTTCCTCGACCCGACCGCCGCCCACGAGTCCTACCGCACCGCCGCCGACGGGTTCGACCCGCGCGAGGCCGCCTGGTACTGGCAGCAGTACGCCGCCACGCCCGACGACCTGCGGCACCCCGACCTGGCGCCGCTGCTCTCCGACCGGCTCGGGAGCCTGCCCCCCACGCTGGTGGTCACCGCCGAGCGCGACCCGCTGCGCGACGAGGGGGAGGAGCTGGCGCGTCGGCTCGCCGAGGCCGGTGTCGAGGTGACCGCGACCCGTTACCTCGGTCAGCTGCACGGGTTCTGGCGGCACCCGGCGGTGTTCCCGGCGGCGGAGCCGCTGACCCGGCAGGTGGCCGGGTTCCTGCGCCTGCACGCGTGAGCGGCGCGGCTGACAAGATGACCCGCATGCGCGTGCACCTCGGTTGCGACCATGCCGGACTCGACCTGCGAGACCACCTCGTCCGCTGGCTCACCGACCACGGCTACGAGCCGGTCGACCATGGCCCGACCAGCTACGACGCGCTGGACGACTACCCGGTCTTCTGCCTGCGCGCCGCGGAGGCCGTCGTGCGCGACCGGGACGCCGGGCTCGACAGCCTCGGCGTGGTCATCGGGGGCTCCGGCAACGGCGAGCAGATGGCCGCCAACAAGGTCGCCGGGGTGCGGGCCGCGCTGGTCTGGTCGGAGGAGACGGCCCGGCTCGCGCGCGAGCACAACGACGCCAACGTCGTCTCGGTCGGCGGCCGGATGCACTCCCTGGAGGACATGACCCGGTTCGTCGAGGTCTTCCTCGCCGAGCCGTTCAGCGGCGACGAGCGGCACGTGCGGCGGATCGGCCAGCTCGCGTCCTACGAGCGCACCGGCGAGCTGCCGCCCCTGCCGCCCGCCGATGCCCCCGCCGATGCCCCCACCGATGCCTGAGGGGCACACGCTCCACCGGCTCGCCGACCAGCTCACCACCACCTTCGCGGGGCGGGTCGTGCGCGCGTCGAGCCCCCAGGGCCGGTTCACGGAGTCCGCGGCGCTCGTCGACGGACAGGTCCTCGTGGGCGCCGAGGCCTGGGGCAAGCACCTGTTCGCGGAGTTCCCGGACGAGCGGTTCGTCCACGTCCACCTCGGCCTGTACGGCCGGTTCGACGTGCACCCGCGCGCCGCGACGGTCCCGGCGCCGGTCGGCCAGGTACGCCTGCGCCTGCTGGCGGAGGAGGGCGACGGCTGGTCGTACGCCGACCTGCGCGGCGCGACGACCTGTGACCTGGTCACGCTCGCCGGCCGGGACGCCGTGGTCGAGCGCTCCGGCCCCGACCCGCTGCGCGCCGACGCGGACCCGGAGCGGGCCTGGGCGCGGATCCGGCGCAGCCGCGCCCCGATCGGTGGCCTGCTCATGGACCAGTCGGTCCTGGCCGGCGTCGGCAACGTCTACCGCGCCGAGGTCCTGTTCCGGCACCGGGTGGACCCGATGCGTGCGGGGAGCACGCTGCGCCACGGGCAGTGGCTGGGCATGTGGGACGACCTGGTGGCGCTGATGCGCGAGGGTGTGCGCACGGGCCGGATCGACACCGTCCGCGCCGCCCACCTGCCCGAGGTGATGGGGCGTCCGCCGCGCCAGGACGACCACGGCGGGGAGGTGTACGTCTACCGGCGGGCGGGGCAGCCGTGCCACGTCTGCGGCGCCACGGTGCGCACCACCGAGCTCCAGGGGCGCAACCTGTTCTGGTGCCCTCGCTGCCAGCGCCGGTTCCGCTCCCGGGCACTACAGTGAGGCCCCGCGCCCCCGAGCAGAGGACCCACCCCGCATGACGACTGGCTCGCGCACGCTCCGGCGAGCCCTGCTGCGCGCCTGGCCGCGCCGCAACCGCACCCTCGTCGTGCTCGTGGCCTTCACCGTCATCCTGACCGGTGCGCTGCTCGCCTGGCCGGACCAGGCGCCGCTGACGGCGCTGGTGGTGCCGCTGCTGCTCGGCAGCATCCTGCTCAGCCCCCGGCAGCTGCCGTGGTTCGTCGTCCTCCTCATGGTCATGCTGATGCTGGCGATCGGCCGGCTGCCGGACATCGTGGTGCGTCAGGTGATCGCGATCGCGATCCTCTACCTGCTCTGCTTCATCGTCCTGGTGACGTCGTTCCGGCGCTCGCGCCTCGGCGTCGCCGGGATGCTGGGGGAGTCGATGCTGGTCGACCTGCGCGACCGGATCCAGCAGCAAGGTGGCGTCCCCGACCTCCCCGACGGGTGGCTGGTCGAGACCGCGCTGCGATCGGCCGGGGGGACGCCGTTCGCCGGTGACTTCGTGGTCGCGACGCGGCCGCGCCACAGCAGCCGCCTGGAGGTCGCGGTCGTCGACGTCTCCGGCAAGGGGGAGGAGGCCGGCACGCGCGCCCTGCTGCTCTCGGGCGCGTTCGGCGGGCTGCTCGGGGCGCTGCCACCGGGCGACTTCCTCCCCGCGGCCAACGACTACCTGCTGCGCCAGTCCTGGGACGAGGGGTTCGCGACCGCGGTCCACCTCTCCTTGGACCTCGCCACCGGTGCCTTCGAGGTGCGCACCGCCGGGCACCCGCCCGCCGCCCAGCTGGCCGCGGGTGCGGGACGCTGGACGGTGCACGAGGGCGAGGGTCCCGTGCTGGGCCTGATCGAGGACGCTGGGTTCTCGGTCGTCTCCGGGGTGGTCCGGCCCGGGGACGCCCTCCTGCTCTACACCGACGGGCTGGTCGAGACCCCGCGCCGCGACATCGGGCTGGGCATCGACCGGATGCTGGGCCAGGCCGAGCGACTGCTGCGCGGCACCTTCGAGGACGGTGCCGACCGCCTGGTGGAGGCCCTCGGGTCGGAGAACGACGACCGCGCGCTCGTGCTGGTGCACCGGCGCTCCTGAGCACGCGACGCAGCCGCTTGCGCGTCCGTCGGGAGGCCGGTCCCAGGAGGCGCTGCCGGTTGGGGACGTCGACTCGCGGTGTGGCACGATGACTTCCGCGCTCGGCTCCGGAGAGCCTGACCGAGCGCGCGCGGATGTAGCTCAATGGTAGAGCCCCAGTCTTCCAAACTGGCTACGCGGGTTCGATTCCCGTCATCCGCTCCAAGGGCCTCCGGTCCCGGCCCGACGCCGGAGCCGGCGGGGCCTTGGCGGGGCGTAGCGTAGTGGCTAGCGCGCCTGCTTTGGGAGCAGGAGATCGCAGGTTCGAGTCCTGTCGCCCCGACGCACCACCCATCCCTGAACTGAGGAGAAAGACCTGTGAAGAGCGCCGTCGAGACCTTGAGCCCGACCCGGGCCAAGCTGACCGTCGAGGTGCCCTTCGAGGAGCTCAAGCCGAGCCTCGACGCGGCGTACAAGCAGATCGCCCAGCAGATCAACGTCCCCGGCTTCCGCCGCGGCAAGGTGCCGCCGGCCGTCATCGACCGCCAGATCGGCCGCGGCGCGGTCCTCGACCAGGCGATCAACGACGTCGTGCCGCAGAAGTACATGGAGGCGCTGCAGGCCAACGACCTGACCCCCCTGGCCCAGCCCGAGATCGAGGTCACCAAGTTCGAGGACCACGACGGGCTCGAGTTCACCGCCGAGGTCGACGTCAAGCCCGAGATCGTGCTGCCGTCGTACGACGGCATCGAGGCGCAGGTCGATGACATCGTGCTCAGCGACGAGGACGTCGAGGAGCAGGTCCAGGCGCTGCGCGAGCGCTTCGCCACCCTGATCGACGTCGAGCGCCCGGCCGCCGACGGCGACTTCGTCGTGATGGACCTGGTCGCCACCAAGGACGGTGAGCCGGTCCCCGGCGCCGAGGTCGCCGGCATGTCCTACCGGGTCGGCCGGGGCGGCATGCTCGACGGCCTGGACGAGGCGCTGGTCGGCCTGGCCGCCGGCGACGACACGACCTTCACCTCCGAGCTGGTCGGGGGCGACCTGGTCGGTGAGCAGGTCGACGTCCGGGTCAGCGTCAGCCAGGTGCAGGAGCAGGAGCTGCCCGAGCTCGACGACGAGTTCGCCCAGATGGCCTCGGAGTTCGACACCCTCGACGAGCTGACCGTCGACGTGCGCGAGCGGCTGGGTCGGGGCAAGCGCCTCGAGCAGGCCGCGGCCGCCCGCGACGCGGTGCTCGAGGCGCTGCTGGAGAAGGTCGAGATCCCGCTGCCCGAGACCGTCGTCACCGACGAGCTCAACGCGCGGCGCGGCAACATCGAGCAGCAGCTGGCCTACGCCGGGATCTCGATGGAGAAGTACCTCGAGGACGAGAAGCAGACCCAGGAGGAGTTCGAGGCCGACCTCGACCGCCGGGTCCGTGACGCGGTGGCCGCCCAGTTCGTGCTGGACGAGATCGCCAAGCGCGAGGAGTTCGGGATCGACCAGCAGGAGCTCTCCGAGCACATGGTGCGCCGGGCCCAGCAGTCGGGCCAGGACCCGCAGGAGTTCGCCAACCACATGTTCGAGCACAACCACATCCCCGAGCTCGTGCAGGAGATCCTGCGCGGCAAGGCGCTCGCGCGCCTGGTCGAGTCGGCCCACGTGACCGACGCGTCCGGTGCGGTGGTCGAGCTGAAGAACCTGCGCCCCGACGGCACGATCGGCGAGCCGGAGCCCGAGTCGGCGACGGCGGAGGCCGAGGCGACCGAGGAGACCGAGGAGACCGAGGAGACCGGGGCCGAGGAGCCCGCCCAGGCCTGATCCACCCGATGGCCGCTCGGTGCACAACTGTGCACTGAGCGGCTATCGTGCCGTCATGGCGCCCCCCACCGGCCCGGCCGCCGGCCCCACGTACCTCGACGCGCTGTCGCTGCTCACCGAGGTCGCCGACGAGCTCGTGGTCCGCAGCGTGCGCGACACCCACGACGCCTGGGCGGGCCGGTTCGGGGGCTACCCCGGCCGGGGCATCGCGAGCGCGGTTTGTGCCGGCCTCGGCCTCGGCCTGCGGGCCGCCTCGGCGGGCCTCGGCCGGCTCGCCGACACCGGCCTGGGTGCCCCCCTGGAGGAGACTCCCCGGGGACGGTTCGTGAGCTCCGCCGTCAACGGCCTGATCGGCGACCGCCTGGCCCAGGAGCGGCCGCGGATGGCGATCCGGATGGCGGTCCGCTCGGCGGGACGCGACGTCCCGGTCGACGCGCTCGGCCCGGCGTTCCCCGAGGCGACCGGCCGCGTCGTCGTGTTCCTGCACGGGCTCTGCGAGACCGAGTCCTACTGGGACCGGGGCGAGGGTCCGACGTACGCCGAGGCGCTCGCCGCCCACGGGTGGACGCCGGTGTTCCTCCGCGCGAACACCGGGCTCGGGCTGCGGGCCAACGGGGCCGCGCTGGCCGCGCTCGTGCAGGACCTCGTGGACGGGTGGCCGGTGCAGGTCACCCGGCTCGCGCTGGTCGGCCACTCGATGGGCGGTCTCATCGTGCGGGCGGCGGGCGCGGTCGCCACCGAGGCGGCACGGCCGTGGACCGACCTCGTCTCGGACGTGGTCACCCTCGGCACCCCCCACCTCGGCGCCCCGATCGCGGCCGGTATCGCGCACGGCAGCCGCGGGCTCGCGCGGCTCCCCGAGACGGCGGCGCTCGGCCGGATCCTGGACCTGCGCTCGGTCGGGGTCCACGACCTGGTCGCCGGCCTGGCCCACGACGTGCCGCCGCTGCCGCGCGCCCGGTACCGGCTGGTGGCGGCCACGGTGACGACCGGGGCGCGGCACCCGGTCGGTCACGTGGTCGGCGACCTCCTGGTGCGGGTGCGCTCGGCGTACGGCGAGGGCCTGTTCCCCGACGCGACGCTGCTCCACGTCGGTCGCACCGACCACTTCGGCCTCCTCAACCACCCCGACGTCCACCGGGCCCTGCGGGACTGGCTGTGCGAGACGGCTCTGCGAGACTGACCGGCATGACCGGATCCGCTGACCGCGAGCTGCGCGCCGAGGCCGACGTCGCTGCCCCACCCGAGCGGGTCTGGGCGCTGCTCACCGACTTCTCGCGGATGCCTGAGTGGAGCCCCGAGCTGGTCCGGATGGTGCCGCTCAAGGGCGGCGGGCTGCGGCGGGGACAGTGGTACCTCGGCATCAACCGCCGCAAGGCCGTCGTGTGGCCGACCCGGTCGGTGGTGGCCGAGCTCGACCCCGGTCGGGCCGTGGCCTGGGACACCCGCTCCAGCGGCGCCCGGTGGGTGTGGGAGCTGACGCCGACCGCGACCGGCACCCGGGTCGTCCACCGGCGCCCGGTGCCTCGGGCGCTGACCGGCATGAGCAGGCTCTTCGCCCCGGTCTTCCTCGGCGGGAGCGCGCAGCACGCGGACGAGCTCGAGGCCGGGATGGCCACGACCGTGGCCCGGCTCAAGGCCGCCGCCGAGGCCTGAGGGACGGCGGAAATCCGCTGTCGGCGAACAGCGGGGGATCTGCCGTGGTTCTGTCCGACCTTCGGGCTAGGGTCGCACCGTGACCCAGAACTCCAGCCCCCAGCTCAACGGCGGCGGGGGCATGAACGTCCTCGACGACCACATCTACCAGCGCCTGCTGCGCGAGCGGATCGTGTTCCTCGGCTCCGAGGTCCGCGACCAGAACGCCAACGCGATCTGCGCCCAGCTCCTGCTGCTCTCGGCCGAGGACCCCGAGGCGGACATCTTCCTCCACATCAACTCGCCCGGAGGCTCCGTCGACGCCGGCATGGCGATCTACGACACGATGAACTACATCCCCAACGACGTCGCGACGGTCGGCATGGGCCTGGCTGCGTCGATGGGCCAGTTCCTGCTGTGTGCCGGCACGAAGGGCAAGCGCTACGCCCTGCCGCACGCGCGCATCATGATGCACCAGCCGTCGTCGGGCATGGGTGGCTCCGCCTCGGACATCAAGATCCAGGCGCAGCAGTCGCTGCACATCAAGCAGGTCCTGCTCGACCTGATCGCCGAGCACACCGGCCAGAGCCGCGAGCAGGTCGAGGCCGACGCCGACCGCGACCGCTGGTTCACCGCCGACGAGGCGAAGGAGTACGGCTTGGTCGACCAGGTCATCAAGAGCGCGCGCGAGGCCGCCGACGACGGCCGTCCGGCCCACGCCTCGAAGAACTGATGCAGGAAGCGACAGGGACTGACATGAACTACTACATCCCCCAGTGGGAAGAGCGCACGTCGTACGGCTTCCGCCGGATCGACCCCTACGCGAAGCTCTTCGAGGACCGGATCATCTACCTCGGCACGCCGATCTCCGACGACGTCGCCAACGCGGTCATCGCGCAGCTGCTGTGCCTGCAGTCGATGAACCCCGACCAGGACATCAGCATCTACATCAACTCGCCCGGCGGATCGTTCACCGCGCTCACGGCGATCTACGACACGATGAAGTTCATCAAGCCCGATGTGCAGACCGTCTGCATCGGCCAGGCCGCGTCCGCGGCCGCGATCCTGCTGGCGGCGGGCACCCCCGGCAAGCGGCTGGCGCTGCCCAACAGCCGGATCCTGATCCACCAGCCCTACACCGAGGGCACCTTCGGGCAGACCTCCGACATCGAGATCCAGGCCAACGAGATCCTGCGGATGCGGGAGCTGCTCGAGAAGATGATCAGCGACCACAGCGGCCGGTCGATCGAGGAGGTCAGCCGCGACATCGAGCGCGACAAGATCCTCACGGCCGAGGGCGCGGTCGAGTACGGCCTGATCGACGCCGTGCTCGAGTCGCTCAAGGGCACCCCGGCCCTCACCTGACCACACCCCCGACCTCCCGTGACGAACGCGCGCAGATCGTGTCTCTCCACCCGCTCGGGGGTGGCACGGGGTACGGTCGGAGGGCTGTGCACCACCCTGTTGGACCTATGGGAGCTGGACCTGCAGGTCCCGGACCTGCAGCTGCACCCGAGTCGGAGGATGACCACCCGTGGCACGTATCGGTGACGGAGGCGACCTGCTGAAGTGCTCCTTCTGCGGGAAGAGCCAGAAGCAGGTCAAGAAGCTGATCGCGGGTCCGGGTGTCTACATCTGCGACGAGTGCATCGACCTGTGCAACGAGATCATCGAGGAGGAGCTCAACGAGGGCTCCGAGGTCGGCCTCGACGAGCTGCCCAAGCCCAAGGAGATCTTCGAGTTCCTCAACTCCTACGTCATCGGGCAGGAGCAGGCGAAGAAGTCCCTCGCGGTCGCGGTCTACAACCACTACAAGCGGGTCCAGGCCGGCCTCCAGCCGGGCGCCGGGCCGGGCAAGCACAGCAAGGACGAGGTGGTCGAGGTCGCCAAGTCCAACATCCTGGTCATCGGCCCGACCGGGTGCGGCAAGACCTACCTCGCCCAGACCCTCGCGCGGATGCTCAACGTCCCGTTCGCGATCGCGGACGCGACGGCGCTGACCGAGGCGGGCTACGTCGGTGAGGACGTCGAGAACATCCTGCTCAAGCTGATCCAGGCCGCCGACTACGACGTCAAGAAGGCCGAGACCGGCATCATCTACATCGACGAGATCGACAAGGTCGCGCGGAAGGCGGAGAACCCCTCGATCACCCGGGACGTGTCGGGAGAGGGCGTCCAGCAGGCGCTGCTGAAGATCATCGAGGGCACCACGGCCTCGGTGCCGCCTCAGGGTGGCCGCAAGCACCCCCACCAGGAGTTCATCCAGATCGACACGACGAACATCCTGTTCGTCGTCGGCGGGGCGTTCGCCGGACTCGAGCACATCATCGAGCAGCGGGTCGGCAAGAAGACCCTCGGCTTCACCGCCGAGGTGCGCGGCAAGGCCGAGCGCGAGGCGGAGGACCTGCTGGCCCAGGTCCGTCCCGAGGACCTCACCAAGTTCGGGCTGATCCCCGAGTTCATCGGCCGGCTGCCCCTCATCGCGAGCGTCTCGAAGCTCGACCAGGAAGCACTGGTGCAGATCCTGACCGAGCCGCGCAACGCGCTGGTCAAGCAGTACCAGAAGCTCTTCGAGCTCGACGGGGTGCAGCTGGAGTTCACCCCCGACGCCATCGAGGCCATCGCCGACAAGGCGATGGAGCGAGGCACCGGAGCACGCGGCCTGCGCGCCATCATCGAGGAGGTCCTCCTCCACGTGATGTACGACGTGCCCTCGCGCGGCGACATCGGCAAGGTGATCGTGACCCGCGAGGTCGTCGACGACGACGTGGCACCGACCCTGGTGCCGCGCGAGGCCGAGGCGAAGAAGAAGAAGTCGGCGTGACCGACCCGGCGGAGCCGGGTCGCTGAGCGCCGAGGTCGAGTGGGCGCGCGACCGAGGGACGAGGTCGCGACCGCCTGTACCGAGACCTGACCGACCCGGCGGAGCCGGGTCGCTGAGCGCCGAGGTCGAGTGGGCGCGCGACCGAGACCAGACCGACGTGGGCATTGCCGGGTCACTGAGCGCTGTCTGACCCGATCTGACCAGGCGGTCTAGCCCGATCGGGCCATTCCTGCCCCCAGGTTTGTCCGGGGTGGTCCGGACTACCAGACTCGAGCCGCCATGACCCCCCGCCGCCGGCACCGCCTGTTCCGTGACCACGCGCCACCGCTGGTGGCGTTCGTGGTCGTCATGGTCATGTCGGTCGTGCTGCTCGCCTACATGGTGCGCAGCGACGCGGCTCCCGGATGGATGACCGACGGGTGGCGCGCCGCGCAGCGAGTGGTCGGCGCGACCGCGGTCGAGCGGTCGACACCGGCCGCCGACGCCGACCCGCCGCGACCGGCGACCGTGGTCGCCGACCGTCCGGCGCCCCACCGGCCCGGCGTCGTGCACCCCCCTCGATCCCCGCATCCGGCACCGACGACGCAGGAGCACCCGGTCCGCCCCGCGCACCCGGTCCACCCGGTCCACCCAGCGCACGGGCGTACCCGTTGAGTTGAGGGTCGTGACCGCTCGAGTCGAGGGTCGTGACCGTTCGAGCCGAGGATCGTGACCAGAGGTCAGGTCAGACCCTCAACTCAACGGGTCACCATCCTCACGTCAACGGGTCGCAACCCTCAACTCGACGGTCAGTCGGTGGGCGCGAGCTCGGCGTCGACGCTGATCTCGGTGGACCCCTCGACCACGGTGAAGACCAGGTCGCCGGTGACCTTGCCGGTCTTGCGCAGGTCGTCGGCCGCCTGCTCGGCCGCGCGGACCAGCGCCTCGGGCCCGCGGATCTCGACCCGGGACAGCTCGGCCCGCATCGAGACCTTGGCGGTCGACTTGGCGCCGCGGATGCCGATCAGGGCCGCGGCCACGGCGTCGAGGGTCGACGGGTCGGCGGCGGCCGCCGAGCCGAGCTCGACCACGGTCGGCCACGAGGCGCGGTGGATCGAGCCCTCTCCGACCCGCCACCACGACCAGACCTCCTCGGTGACGTAGGGCAGGAACGGCGCGAGCAGCCGCAGCTGCACGTCGAGGGCGATCGCCAGCGTGGCCTTCGCCGAGGCGGTCGCGGCGCCACCCTGACCCTCGTCCTGGCCGGCGTACGCCCTCTCCTTGACCAGCTCGAGGTAGTCGTCGCAGAACTCCCAGAAGAACTTCTCGACGGTCTCCAGAGCAGTGGTGTAGTCGTAGGCCTCGAAGGCGTCCGTGGCCTTGGTGACCACCTGGGCGAGCCGGCCGAGCAGGGCGCAGTCGACGGGCTCGGAGACCTCGAAGGTGTTGATCCCGGTCGCGCCGACCCCGCCGAGGACGAACTTGGAGGCGTTGAGCACCTTCATCGCCAGCCGTCGGCCGACCTTCATCTGGCTCTCGTCAAAAGGCGAGTCCAGGCCCGGGCGAGCCATCGCGGCGCGCCAGCGGACGGCGTCGGCGCCGTACTTGTCGAGGATCTCGGTGGGGACGACCACGTTGCCCTTGGACTTCGACATCTTCTTGCGGTCGGGGTCGACCACGAAGCCGGAGACCAGGGCGTGGGACCACGGGGCTACGTGGTTCTCGAAGTGCGAGCGCACCACCCGCGAGAAGAGCCAGGTGCGGATGATGTCGTGGGCCTGGGTGCACAGGTCCATCGGGAAGACCCGCTGCCACAGGTCGTCGTCGGACTCCCAGCCGCCGGCGATGTGCGGGGTGAGCGACGACGTCGCCCAGGTGTCCATGACGTCGGGGTCGCCGACGAAGCCGCCGGGCTTGCCGCGCTGGGCCTCGTCGTATCCGCGCGGGGCGTCGTTGGAGGGGTCGACGGGCAGCTCGGCCTCGGTCGGCAGGAGCGGGTGGGCGTAGTCGGGCTCGCCGTCGGCGTCGAGCGGGTACCAGACCGGGAAGGGGATGCCGAAGAAGCGCTGCCGCGAGATGAGCCAGTCGCCGTTGAGGCCGCCGACCCAGTTGTCGTAGCGGTGCCACATGTGCTCGGGCACCCAGGTGATCTCCCGGCCCCGGTCGAGCATCTCCTGGCGCAGGCCCGCGTCGCGACCGCCGTTGGTGATGTACCACTGGCGGGTGGCGACGATCTCGAGCGGCTTGTCGCCCTTCTCGTAGAAGTTCGTCATCCGCTGGGTGGGCTTCGGCTCGCCGTCGAGGTCCCCGGTCTCGCGCAACGCGGCGACCACGGCCTCGCGGGCGGAGAACGCCGTCTTGCCCTTGAGCTCCTCGTACGCCGTCACGGCGGGCTCGTGCGCCAGCCACTCGGGGGTCTCCCGGGACATCCGCCCGTCGCGGCCGATCAGCGTGCGGACGGGGAGGTCGAGCTCGCGCCACCACTGGACGTCGGTGAGGTCACCGAACGTGCAGCACATCGCGATGCCGGCGCCCTTGTCCATCTCGGCCGCGGGGTGCGCGAGCACCGGGATCTCCACGCCGAAGACCGGGCTGGTCACGGTGGTCCCGAACAGCGGCTGGTAGCGCTCGTCGTCGGGATGCGCGATCAGTGCCACGACTGACGGGATCAGCTCGGGTCGGGTCGTCTCGATGAAGACGGGCGTGCCGTCGGGTCGGTGGAAGGCGACGCGGTGGTAGGCGCCGGCGTACTCGCGGGCCTCGAGCTCGGCCTGCGCGACCGCGGTCTGGAAGGTGACGTCCCAGAGGGTCGGCGCCTCCTGCAGGTACGCCTCGCCGCGGGCGAGGTTGCGCAGGAACGCGCGCTGGCTGACGGTCTGAGCGGACCGGCCGATGGTCGTGTAGTGCTGGCTCCAGTCCACCGAGAGCCCGAGCGTGCGCCACAGCTGCTCGAAGACCTGCTCGTCCTCGACGACCAGGCGCTCGCAGAGCTCGACGAAGTTGGGCCGGCTGATCGGGACCTGGCGCTTGGGGTCCGGCTTCTCCGGCGGGGTGAAGTCGGGGTCGTAGTGCAGCGACGGGTCGCAGCGCACGCCGAAGTAGTTCTGCACCCGGCGCTCGGTCGGGAGGCCGTTGTCGTCCCAGCCCATGGGGTAGAAGACCGACTTCCCCCGCATCCGCTGGAAGCGGGCGATCAGGTCGGTGTGGGTGTAGGAGAAGACGTGCCCGACGTGCAGGCTGCCGCTCACCGTGGGCGGCGGGGTGTCGATCGAGTAGACGTTCTCGCGCGGCTGGGTGCGGTCGAAGGCGTAGGTGTCGTCGGCCTTCCACCGCTCGCCCCACCGCGCCTCGAGGCCCTCGAGCGCCGGCTTGTCGGGTACGGCGACGACGCGCGGTGCTGCGGTCTGCGTCGTGTCCACCGTGTCCGGTGCCTGGTGAGCCTGCGTGTCGGTCATGGACGAAATCCTAGGGCGGGCCGGTCCGGGCGGAGAAACCGGTTGTGACGGTCGGCACCGTGGTGGCTGACTGCGGTCATGCACCTGGAGCTGACCACGGACCCTGCCGCCTTCCTGGACGCCGCCGGGGAGCACCTCGCCGCCGACCCGGTCGTGACCACCGTCATGGCGACGGTCACCGCCAGGATCGCCGCCGGCCACGAGTACGCCGGCGCGCCGTACCGCTGGTGGGCGATCGCCCGGGACGACCGCGGCGCGGTGGCGGGCGTGGCGATGCGGACCGCGCCGTTCGAGCCCTTCCCGGCCTACGTGCTGCCGATGCCCGACGCCTGCGCGGCGCAGCTGGCGCGCACGCTGCACGAGCGCGGCGAGCCGCTCGCAGGCGTCAACGGCGCGCTCCCGGCGGCCCGGGTCGTCGCGGAGGAGACCGCGCGGCTCACCGGAGGCGAGGTCCGCGTCCACGAGCACCTGCGGCTCTTCGAGCTCGGCGACCTGGTCGTGCCGCCGAGCCCGGCCGGGACGCTGCGCCCGGCCGAGGTCGGGGACGCCGACCTGGTCCTGGCCTGGTATCTCGACTTCGGCCGGGCGGCCGCCGAGCAGGCCGGACGCGCCGACGCGCACGGGGCACCCGGAGCGGAGACCTTCACGCTCGAGGCGTCACCGAGCGCATCCGGGCCGGGCTGGTGTTCCTCTGGGACGACCCGTCGGGGACCACGGTGCACCTGACCGCGATGAACGCCCCGGCGTACGGCGTCAGCCGGGTCGGGCCCGTCTACACGCCCGCCGAGCACCGGGGCCACGGGTATGCCAGCGCCGCCGTCGCGGAGGTGTCGCGACGGATCCTCGAGGCCGGGGACCGGGCCTGCCTGTTCACCGACCAGGCCAACCCGACGTCGAACAAGATCTACGAGGCGGTGGGCTACCGGGCGGTCGTGGACATGGCCAACCTGCTGGTCGAATCGGCTGCGGGGTGATCGCTCTCTAGACTCGTCGGCGTCATGACCGAGACCCCCCGCCTGGCCGAGACCTTCGAGGAGGCCGAGGACGCCCTGCTGTCCCGCTGGCCCGAGACCCGACTGGAGCCGTCCCTCGACCGGATCCGGGCGCTCACCGAGCTGCTCGGCGACCCGCAGCGCAGCTATCCGGTCATCCAGCTGACCGGCACCAACGGCAAGACCTCGACGTCGCGGATGATCGAGACGCTGCTGCGCGCGCTCGACCTGCGGGCCGGCCGGTTCACCAGTCCGCACCTGGAGCGGATGAGCGAGCGGATCTCGATCGACGGCGAACCCCTGACGGACGAGGCGTTCGTGCGCGCGTTCAACGACGTCGCGCCGTACCTCCAGCTGGTCGACGACAGCCAGGAGCACCCGGTGTCGTTCTTCGAGACCGTGGTCGCGATGGGCTACGCCGCCTTCGCCGACACCCCGGTCGACGTGGCCGTGGTCGAGGTCGGCATGGGCGGGTCGTGGGACGCGACCAGCGTGGCCGACGCCGCGGTCGCCGTGGTCCTGCCGGTGGCGGTCGACCACGCGGCGTACCTGGGTGAGACGCCGGCCGAGATCGCGGTCGAGAAGGCCGGCATCATCAAGCCCGGCTCGGTCGCGGTGCTCGCCCAGCAGACGCCCGACGTCGCCGAGGTCCTGCTGGACCGGGTCGCCGAGGTCGGCGCGACGGTCGCCCGCGAGGGCGTCGAGTTCGGCGTGGTGTCCCGGGTCCCGGCGGTGGGCGGCCAGGTCGTGTCGCTCCAGGGCCTGCGCGCGCGCTACGACGAGGTGCTGCTGCCGCTGCACGGCGCCCACCAGGCCCAGAACGCCGCGGTCGCGCTGGCCGCGGTGGAGGCCTTCGTCGGCGGTGACCCGCTCGACGAGGAGGTGGTGAGAGCGGCGTTCGGGGCGGCGACCTCGCCGGGCCGGCTGGAGGTCGTCCGCCGGAGCCCGACCATCCTGCTCGACGCGGCGCACAACCCGCACGGCGCCGCCGCCACGGTGGCGGCGATCGAGGAGTCGTTCACCTTCTCGCCGCTCGTCGGCGTGCTCGGTGTGATGGCCGACAAGGACCTCGAGGGTCTGCTGACGGCCTTCGAGCCCGTGCTCGCCCACCTGGTGTGCACCCAGAACTCCACCGACCGGGCGCTGCCGGCCGAGCGGGTGGCCGCGGCGGCCCGCGAGATCTACGGCGACGACCGGGTCAGCGTGGCTCCGCGTCTGTCCGACGCCATCGACCAGGCGGCGGCCCTCGCCGAGGCCGGTGAGGCGTTCGGCGACCCGCTCGGGTCCGGCGCCGTCCTGGTCACGGGCTCGGTCGTCACCGTCGGTGAGGCGCGGTCGCTGCTGGTCCGGGAGGAGCGGCGATGACCGACGAGCCCCTCCAGACGCCCCCGCGGGCGCCTCAGGACGAGCGCGAGCGCTCGCCGCGCCGCGGGATGTGTGCCGCAGTACTCAGCCTCGAGGCGGTCACGCTGGGCCTGACCACCCCGGTCCTCATCAGCGTCGCCGGCGTCGACACGTCCACCGCGCTGTGGATCGGTCTCGGCCTGGCCGTCGCCTGCCTCCTGCTGGCCGGGATGCTGCGGGCGGAGTGGGCCTACGGGGTGGGGTGGCTGATCCAGGGGGCCGCGGTCGGCCTGGGCTTCGTCATCCCGCTGATGTTCGTCCTCGGTGGCATCTTCGCGCTGCTGTGGGGTGGGGCCTACGTGCTGGGTCGCAAGATCGAGCGCGAGCGTGCCGAGGCCTACGCGGCGTACGACGCGGGCCCTCCCGCCTCACAGGGCTGACGTCAGGGCCGCCAGCGCGCGGTCCAGCTCCTCGTCGGTGACCCCGCCGAAGCCGACGACGAGCCCGGTGAGTGCGGCGGTCCGGCAGTAGCCGGAGAGCAGCGGCACCCAGAAGCCCGCGCGGCGGGCGGCCTCCTGCGCCCGCCGCGCGTCGTGCTCGGGGAGGAGCCAGGTGGAGTACATCCCGGCCACCGGGCCGGCAGCCGTCGCGTGCGGCGCCAGTGCCGCGGCGACCCGGGGCGCCCGCTCCCCATAGACCCGACGCGCGGTGCGGACCACCTGGTCGACGTACCCGTCGCGGAGCAGCGCGAGGAAGGCGCGCTGCACCGGCCAGGGCGCCGCGTCGTGGGTGACGACCCGCCGGGCGTCGATGCGCTCCTGCAGGGGTGCGGGTGCGACCAGCCAGCCGAGCCGGAGGGACGGGGCCACGGCTTTCGCGGCGGTGCCGAGGTAGGCCACGCTGCTGCGGTCGAGGCTGGCGAGCGCGGGCACCGGTGCGACGTCGTAGCGGAACTCCGAGTCGTAGTCGTCCTCGACGACGAGCGTCCCGGCTGCCGCGGCGGCGTCGAGGAGGGCGATGCGCTCGGGCCCGGGCAGCACCCGGCCGAGCGGGTGCTGGTGGGCAGGGGTCACGTAGGTGGCGACCAGGCCGTGCAGGTCGGTCACCGGCTCCAGGGCGGGGTGGTCGACCACGGCCCGACCGAGGCTGCGCACCGTCTCCACCGCGGCCCGGTAGCCGGGGTCCTCGACGGCCACGGGCCCGGGATCGAGGGCACCGAGGAGGTGGCGCAGCCCGTCGGTGGTGCCCGAGGTGACGACCAGCTCGTCCGGATCGACGAGCAGGCCGCGGGTGCGCGCCAGCCGGTCCGCGAGCAGGGCCCGCAGCTCGGGCAGTCCGCGTGGGTCGTCGTACCCGCGCGGCGGCCGGGCGGCCGACACCTCGCGCCAGGCGCGCCGCCAGCCGGCGGAGTGCCGCGGGTCGATCCACGGCGTCCCGGCGTCCAGGCGCACCAGCGGTGGCTCGTTCACCGCCGGCCGGCGGGGGAGGGCACCGGCGCGGCCCGCGCCGCTCGCCGCGACGAACGTGCCCGAGCCGTGCCGGGTCTCCAGCCACCCCTCGGCGAGCAGCTGCTCGTAGGCCTGCTCGGTCACCGAGCGGCTGACGCCCAGGTCGGCGGCCAGGCCGCGGCTGCTGGGCAGCCGGTCGCCGCGGGCCAGCGTCCCGTCCAGGACGAGGCGCCGGATCCGGGTCGCCAGCTGCAGGCCCCAGGGCCCGGGTGCCGAGCGGTCGAGCGTGACGGGCAGGGTGGGCATGAGTGTCCTGTTCGAGTGGTGCCGAATTGGCCCGTGCGAGCAGGCCACTCCTGCGCCAGCCTAGGACCGTGACCGCCGATCGACCAGCCCCGTACTCCCCAGCCCCGCACTCCCCAGCCCCGCTGTCCCCGTCCCCGCGCACCACCGTCGGCCGGGGCCGCAACCGCATGGTGACGGACCGGGCGGTCCTGCACGAGCTGCTGGCCGACGCACTGGTCGCCCACCTCGGAGTCGTGGTCGACGGTCACCCGGTCGTGCTGCCGACGGCGTTCGCGGCCGACGTCGACGGCCCGGACCCCGACGGCACCCTCTACGTGCACGGCTCGGTGGCCGCCGGCTGGCTGCGGGCCGCCACCGACCGGACCGTCTGCGTGACGGTGACCGAGCTCGACGGCCTCGTCGCGGGCCGGTCGACGTTCCACCACTCGATGAACTACCGGTCGGCGGTGGTCATCGGTCGCGCCCGGGTGGTCGACGACCCGCGCGAGCGCGGCCGGGCCCTCGACCTGATCGTCGACCACATGATCCCGGGGCGCTCGGCCACGCTGCGGCCGAGCACCCGCAAGGAGCTGGCTGCCACCGCGGTGCTGGCCGTGCCGCTGCACGAGGCCTCGGTGAAGGTCCGCACCGGCGGACCGGTCGACGAGCCGGAGGACGTCGCGGCTGGCACGTGGGGCGGTCACGTCCCGCTCCGCCGGGTGGCCGGCGCGCCCGTGCCGGACCAGGACGCCCCCGGCCCGGTCCCCGCAGAGGTGGTGGCTCGCGCCGCGGAGCTGTCCGCCGGTCGGTAGTCTCCCGCCATGTCACAGCGCACGCTCGTCCTGCTCAAGCCCGACGCCGTCCGTCGGGGCCTGGTCGGCCAGCTCCTGTCCCGCTACGAGGCCAAGGGCCTGCGGATCGTGGCGATGGAGCAGCGGACGGCCGACGCCGCCACCGCGGACCGGCACTACGCCGAGCACGTCGAGAAGGAGTTCTACCCGCCGCTGCGCGAGTTCGTGACCGGCGGCCCCCTGGTCGCGCTCGTGCTCGAGGGCGACGCGGCGGTCGAGGTGGTCCGCGCGATCAACGGCGCGACCGACGGCCGCAAGGCCGCGCCCGGCTCGATCCGCGGTGACTTCTCGCTGTCCAACCGGGAGAACCTCGTGCACGGCTCGGACTCCGAGGAGTCGGCCGCCCGCGAGATCGCCATCTGGTTCCCCGCCCTCTGAGCCGAGTCGGCGCCACTGCCGGGTCCTGAGCCGTCGAGTCGGCGCTACTGCCGGGCAGGCAGCGGCAGTAGCGCCGACTCGGGCCCGGTCCGGGCGGCAGTAGCGCCGACTCGGGCCCGGCCGCAGATTCGCAGGTCAGGCCGCGTGTCCTGCCGGTGCCGCGCGCTCGCACTTCGTAGCCTGGGGTTCGTCACTTCTTCCCCACGCACCTCAGGTGCACCAGCGACAGGGCGACGCATGGCGAACAGCTTCATCGGCCGCGACATGGCCGTGGACCTCGGCACCGCCAACACGCTGGTGTACGTCCGCGGCCGCGGGGTTCTGCTCGACGAGCCCAGCGTCGTCGCGCTCAACGACACCACCGGTGACATCCTGGCCGTCGGCCACGAGGCCAAGCGGATGATCGGGCGGACGCCCGACAACATCACCGCGATCCGACCGCTCCAAGACGGCGTCATCGCGGACTTCGACGCCACCGAGCAGATGCTGCGCTACTTCATCGCCCAGGTGCACCGGCGCCGCTACTTCGCCAAGCCCCGGATGGTCATCTGCGTGCCCAGCGGCATCACGGCCGTGGAGCAGCGCGCGGTCAAGGAGGCCGGCTACCAGGCCGGCGCCCGCCGGGTCTACATCGTCGAGGAGCCGATGGCCGCCGCGATCGGCGCTGGGCTGCCGGTCCACCAGGCGACCGGCAACATGGTCGTCGACGTCGGCGGAGGGACCACCGAGGTCGCGGTCATCTCCCTGGGGGGCATCGTCACCAGCCTGTCCGTGCGCACCGCCGGCGACGACCTGGACCAGGCCATCGTCGCCTGGATGAAGAAGGAGCACGGGCTGATGCTCGGCGAGCGCACCGCCGAGGAGGTCAAGATGACCCTCGGCTCCGCGTTCCCGCTGCCCGACGAGCCGGAGGCCGAGATCCGGGGCCGCGACATGGTCTCCGGGCTGCCGCGCACCGTCGTTGTGTCCAGCGCCGAGGTGCGCCAGGCGCTCGAGGAGCCGCTGCACGCCGTCGTCGACGCGGTCCGCACGACCTTGGACCAGACCCCGCCGGAGCTGGCCGGCGACATCATGGACCGCGGCATCGTGCTCACCGGCGGCGGCGCTCTCCTGCGCGGGCTGGACGAGCGCCTGCGCCACGAGACCGGGATGCCGGTCCACGTCGCCGAGGACCCGCTCACGTCGGTGGCGCTGGGCGCGGGCAAGTGCGTGGAGGAGTTCGAGGCGCTCCAGCAGGTCCTCGTCAGCGACCAGAGGCGGTCCGCATGAGGGTGGTGCGATGAAGGAGCGGCGCTGGCGCGGCCCGGACGGCCGCCCGTCGTCACCGGCGTTGCTGGTGGCGCTGGTGCTGGCCTGCCTGTGCCTCATGGCCCTCGACGCGAAGGGCGGCGACGGCTCCCCGGTGGAGTCCGCGCGGCGGGCCGTGGGTGACGTGTTCGGACCCGTGGAGGCCACCACCACCGCGGCGGTCCGGCCACTGACCGCCGCGCCCCACTGGTTCCGGTCGCGCGACGCCATGCAGCAGGACCTGCTCGACCTGCAGGCGGAGAACTCCCGGCTGCGCTCGGACCTCGCCACCGCCGACTACGACCGCAACCGGCTGGCCGAGTACGACGGCCTGACCGCCGCCGCGCACAGCCTCGGCACCACCTTGGTGCCGTCGCGCGTCGTCGGACTGGGCCCCTCGCAGTCCTTCTCCCGGACGGTCACCATCGACGCCGGTGCGGACGCGGGGGTGCGGCCCGACCAGACGGTCGTCAACAACGACGGCCTGGTGGGCCGGGTCCTGCGGGTCACCCGTTCGACCGCCACCGTGCTCCTCATCGTCGACGCCGACTCGGTGGTCGGCGCCCGGGTGGGCCGCAGCATGCAGGTCGGCCTGCTCCACGGCCGGGGGGTCCTGGGCGCCGACGGGAGGCTCGACCTCGAGCTGGTCGACGAGTCCGCCGTCCCGGCCCGGGGCGACGAGGTGGTCACCTGGGGGAGCGAGGCCGGCGGGCCGTACGTCTCGGGCGTGCCGGTCGGCCAGGTCACCCAGGTCTACAGCAGCGTGCGGGAGTCGGCCCAGCGCGCGGTCATCGACCCGTACGTCGACTTCGGCTCGCTCGACCTGGTCGGCGTGGTCGTGCCGTCCGGGACGGCCAGCGACCGGTCGGTCATCGAGGCGGACGGGAGCCTGCGGTGACCTGGGTCCGCGCGCTCGTCGCGCTCGTCGCCGTCTCGGTCGCCCTGGTCCTCCAGGTGTCGGTCTTCCCGCACCTGGCCTGGCACGGGATCGTGCCGAACCTGTGCCTGCTCGTGGTCGTGGGCGCCGGGCTGGTCCGCGGGCCGCAGTTCGCCGCGGTGCTCGGCTTCGTCGCCGGCGTCGTCCTCGACCTGGCCCCACCGGCCGACCACCTCGCGGGCCGGTGGGCCCTCGCGCTCGTGCTGGTCGGCTACCTCGCGGGCCGGGTCCGGCAGAGCGGTCGTCTCGACGCCCGGCCGTCCGCGACGACGGTCCTGGCCACGGTCGCCGCGGCGTCGTTCGTGGGCACCTCGGTCTTCGCGCTCAGCGGCGTGGTCCTCGGTGACCCGATCGCCGTCCCGGAGTTGCTGGAGGTCGTCGTCGTCGCGCTCGCCTGGGACCTGCTGCTGACCCCGCTGGTGCTCCCGCCGGTGATGACCCTGTTCCGCCGGCTCGATCCCGCGCTGGCCACATGAGGGGCCCGGCGTGAGGAGCCCGGCCGGGGCGGCGACCCGCTCGGGTCGGCTCCGGCTGGTCGTCATCCAGGCCCTGGTGTTCTCGCTGTTCGCCACGCTGGGCGTGCGCCTGTACTACCTGCAGGTCGTCAGCGGTGACCGCTACCACGCCCAGGCCGCGTCCCAGTCCGTGCGCGACATCGTGGTCCAGCCCCAGCGCGGGCTGATCGTCGACGACATGGGCCGTCCACTGGTGGCCAACCGCACCTCGTGGGTGGTCTCGGTCGACCGCACCGTGCTGGGCAAGCTGACCGACCACCAGCGCGAGGTGCTGCTCGACCGGGTGGCCGGAGTGGTCGGCGTGCGGGCCGCGGCGATCGACAAGAAGCTGGTCACCTGCGGCGACCCGGGCAGCGTGCCCGGGGTCTGCTGGAACGGCTCGCCCTACCAGGCCGTCCCGGTGGCCTCGGACGTCGAGCAGTCGGTCGCGCTGCGGATCCTCGAGCAGCCCGAGGACTACCCCGGCGTGGTCGCGGAGCAGCAGAGCGTCCGCGCCTACCCGCGCCCCTACGGCGTCAACCTCGCTCACGTCCTGGGCTACCTCAGCCCGATCACGAAGGGCGAGTACGACCAGGCGCAGGAGGACGGCGACCGGTCTGTCAACGCCGCCTCGTCCGTCGGTCGGGCGGGCGTCGAGAAGGAGTACGACCGCTGGCTGCGCGGCATGCCCGGCTACAAGAGCGTGGCCGTCGACTCGATGGGCAGGGTGCTCGGCGACGACAGCGAGGTCGCGGGACAGCCGGGCGACACGCTGGTGACCACGATCGACGCCAAGGTCCAAGGCGTCGTGGAGAAGCAGCTCGCCCAGACCATCCGCACCGCTCGGCAGACCTACGACGAGGTCACGCACAAGAACTACGTGGCCGACTCCGGCGCGGTGGTGGTGATGGAGGCGCGCACCGGCCGGATCGTGGCGATGGCCAGCCAGCCGACCTACGACCCCGGGGTCTGGGTGGGCGGCATCACCAAGTCGCAGCTGGCGCGCCTCTACTCGGCCAAGGCCGGCGACCCGCTGCTCGGCCGGGCCACGCAGGGTCAGTTCGCCCCGGGGTCGACCTGGAAGCCGATCATGACCGTCGGCGCACTCAACAACGGCTACTCGTCCGGGGACCACCTCGACTGCTCCTCGGGGCTGCAGGTCGGCAACCGGTGGTTCAAGAACTACGAGTCCGCGTCCTACGGCCCCCTCACCTTCGCCCAGGCGCTGCAGCTGTCCTGCGACACGTTCTTCTACCGGGTCGGCCTGCACTACTGGCAGAAGTACGGCTCGGACCCGCAGGACGTGCACGCCAAGGACCCGCTGGTCGCCGAGGCGAAGAACTTCGGGTTCGGCAGCGAGACCGGCGTCGACCTCCCCGGCGAGGCGAGCGGCCGGGTCGCCGACCGCGCCTGGAAGCTCTCGTACTGGAAGGCGATGAAGGGCTACTACTGCTCGATGGACGAGAAGGGCACGGCCCCCTCCCCGTTCCTGAAGCTGTTCGCCCACGAGTTCTGCCTCGAGGGCAGCTACTACCGTGCCGGCGACGCGGTCAACTTCGCCATCGGGCAGGGCGACACGATGGTCACCCCGCTCCAGCTCGCGCGGGCGTACGCCGCCCTCTCCAACGGGGGCACGCTCTACGCCCCGCGTGTCGCCAAGGCGATCGTCAGCCCCGGCGGGACCGTGCTCAAGCGGTTCGCGCCCGCCGTGGAGGGCAAGGTCGACGCCTCGAAGGCCAGCCTGCGGTACGTCGACACCGCGTTGCAGGGCACCCCGAAGGTGGGCACCCTGGCGTGGCGGTTCGGCGGGTTCCCCCTCGACCAGGTCCAGATCCGCGGCAAGACCGGGTCCGCCGAGGTCTACGGCAAGCAGTCGACGTCCTGGGTCGCCTCCTACACCAAGGACTACGTCGTGGTGATGATGGTCAGCCAGGCCGGCACCGGCTCGGGCACGTCCGGGCCGGCCGTGCGCAAGATCTGGGAGGCGCTCTACGGGATCGACGGGATGAAGGTCGACCCGTCCAGGGCGGCGATCCCCGGGACCACCCCGCCGCACGGCCTGCCGGAGTTCATGAAGGACGGCTCGATCCTGCCGCCGGGCCGGACGCCGGAGAAGGAGGACTGAGATGGTGCGGACCCCGCGCCTGGACTGGGTGCTGCTGGTGGCGGTGCTCGCCCTCCTCACCCTCGGCACGCTGCTGGTCTGGTCGGCCACCAGCCACCGCGAGGACCTCACCGGCGGCGACCCCACGGCGTACCTGCGCAAGCAGCTGGTCAACGTGGCGATCGGGCTCGTCCTCATGGTCGTCGTGACCGCCACCGACCACCGCTGGGTGCGCATCGTGGCGCCTCTGGTCTACCTCGCCTCGGTCTGCGGGCTCGTGCTCGTCCTGGCCACCGGCTCGACGGTCAACGGCTCGAGGTCCTGGCTGCAGCTGGGCGGGATGTCGGTGCAGCCCTCCGAGCTCGCCAAGCTGGCGGTCGTCATCGGGATGGCGCTGTGGGTGGCCGAGCGCGCCGACGTCCGCAAGCAGCGGGTCGCCACCGGCGGGGACGGGTTCGGCGACGTCGCCGGCATGCTGGTGATCGCCGGGATCCCGGCCGCGCTCATCATGCTGCAGCCCGACCTGGGCACGATGCTGGTCCTCTCCGCCACGGTGTTCGGAGTGATCGCGGTGTCCGGCGCGCCACGCCGCTGGCTCGCGCTGCTGGCCGCCGGTGGCGTCACGGCCGCAGCCGGCGCCGTCGCCTCGGGGTTCCTCGAGCAGTACCAGGTCGACCGGTTCCTCGCGTTCACCGACCCGGGGCTCGACCCCCGCGGAGCCGGCTACAACGTCGAGCAGGCGCGGATCGCCATCGGCAACGGCGGCCTGTTCGGCCAGGGCCTGTTCCAGGGGTCGCAGACCCGCTCGGGCTTCGTGCCGGAGCAGCACACCGACTTCGTCTTCACGGTGGCGGGGGAGGAGCTCGGCCTGGTCGGGGCAGGCGTCCTCATCGCGCTGCTCGCGGTGGTGATCTGGCGCGCCCTGCGGATCGCCGTCCACACCGACGACGTCTTCGGCCGCCTGGCGGCGGCGGGGATCGCGTGCTGGTTCGGCTTCCAGGCCTTCCAGAACCTGGGCATGTGCCTGGGGATCATGCCGGTCACCGGCGTCCCGCTGCCGTTCGTGTCGTACGGCGGCAGCTCGATGTTCGCCGGCCTGCTCGCCGTCGGCCTGCTGCAGAACATCCACCTGCGCTCGCACGCCACGGTCCCCAACCGGTTCGACCGGTCCACCCGCACACCGGCGCGCGCCGGTGTCAGGGGCTGATCGCCAGGAACACGAAGGCCGCCAGCAGGACCAGGTGCACCCAGCCCTGCAGCGACTTCGACCGGCCCGGCACGACGGTCAGCACGCCGGCGACCACGGTCACCAGCAGGAGCACCATCTGGGTCGGCTCCAGCCCCAGGACCAGCGGACCGTCCAGCCAGATCGAGGCGACCGCGATCGCGGGGATGGTGAGCCCGATGCTCGCCATCGCCGAGCCGTAGGCGAGGTTGAGGCTGATCTGCACCCGGTTGCGGGCGGCGGCCCGGCCGGCGGCGATCGACTCCGGCAGCAGCACCAGGAGGGCGATCACCACGCCGACGAACGAGGTCGGGAAGCCGACCGCGTCGACGGCGTCCTCGATCGGGTAGGACTCGACCTTGGCCAGGCCGACCACGGCGACCAGGCCCAGCAGCAGCAGGATGAGGCTGGCCAGCGCGGCGCGGTCGCTCGGCGGGTCGGCGTGCCCGTCGCCGTCCAGGTCGACCGGCCCCTCCGCAGGCCGCTCGACCTGGCCCGAGGCCGCCCCGGTCTCGACCGGCAGGAAGAAGTCACGGTGCCGGACGGTCTGGGTGAAGACGAAGATCGCGTAGAGCACCAGGGACGCGACGGCGGCGAACGCGAGCTGGTCGGAGGAGAACTCCGGGCCCGGTGCGGTGGTGGTGAACCGGGGGAGCACGAGGGTGAGCGTGGCGAGCACCGCGACCGTCATCAGGGCCGAGCCGCTCCCCTCGGGGTTGAACACCGCCATCCGGTAGCGGACCGCCCCGATGAGCAGCGACAGGCCGGCGATGCCGTTGAGGGTGATCATCACCGCGGCGAAGACGGTGTCCCGGGCGAGGGCGGAGGTGTCGCCCTTGCCGGTCACCATGAGCGTCACGATGAGTGCCACCTCGATCACCGTGACGGCGGCCGCGAGCAGGAGCGACCCGAACGGCTCGCCCACGCGGTGGGCGACCACCTCCGCGTGGTGGACGGCCGACAGCACCGCGCCGACGAGGAACACGCCGATCGCGACCGCCGCCAGCGTTCCGGGGTGGTGTCCCCAGGCGAGCGCCAGCACCACCAGGGCGGCGACGGGGGCGAGGGTCGTCCAGGACGGGCGGCGCCAGGTCATGGCTGAACCCTACGGAGGCGACCCGCGGCGAAGTGAGCGAGAACGCGTTCTAGGCTGGTGCCGATGACCGAGAAGGCAGCCCCGGTGCGAGGCGCGGACCAGCCGGGGGAGTACACCCACCGGCAGGTGCTCACCATCCTCTCGGGGCTGATGCTCGGCATGTTCCTCGGTGCCCTCGACCAGACCATCGTGAGCACGTCGATCCGCACCATCGCCGACGACCTGCACGGCCTGTCGGTGCAGGCCTGGGTGACGACCGCCTACCTGATCACCGCCACGATCACCACCCCGATCTACGGCAAGCTCGGCGACCTCTACGGCCGCAAGAAGCTGTTCATGACCGCGATCACGATCTTCGTGGTCGGCTCGGCACTCTGCTCGTTCGCGACCTCGATGTACCAGCTCGCGGCCTTCCGTGCGGTCCAGGGCATCGGTGCCGGCGGGCTCTTCACGCTCGTGCTCGCGATCATCGGCGACATCGTCTCCCCGCGTGAGCGAGCCCGCTACAGCGGCTACTTCATGGCGATGTTCGGCACGTCGAGCGTGCTCGGCCCGCTCATCGGCGGCTTCTTCGCCGGCCAGGCCACCATCCTCGGCATCGCCGGCTGGCGGTGGGTCTTCCTCGTCAACGTCCCGATCGGCATCGCGGCGCTCCTCGTCGTGCAGGCCACCCTCCACGTCCACTCGGTCTCGGCCGCCGACCGGGCCCGGATCCGCATCGACTGGTGGGGTGCCGCCGCCCTCGTCGTCGCACTCGTGCCGCTGCTGACGGTCGCCGAGCAGGGCTACCAGTGGGGGTGGGGCTCGCCGCGCAGCATCACGTGCTTCGTCGTCGGGTCGGTCGGCCTCGTCGCGTTCGTCGTCGCCGAGCGGGCGATGGGCGACGCGGCGCTGATCCCCCTGCGGATCTTCCGGATCCGGGCCGCGTCGGTGACGATCGCGGCCAGCGTGATCGTCGGGATGGCCATGTTCGGCGGGATCATGCTGCTGCCGCTCTACATGCAGATCGTGCACGGTGCCTCGCCGACCGAGTCCGGACTGCTGATGCTGCCGATGGTGGTCGGGATGATGGCCTCCTCGATCGGCTCCGGCCAGATCATCTCCCGCACCGGGCACGTCCGGATCTTCCCGATCGTCGGCTCGGCGCTGATGGCCCTCGGGCTCTGGCTGCTGTCGCTGTGCGGCGCCGACACGGCGCTGCCGTGGGTCAGCGGGGCGATGTTCGTGCTCGGGGTCGGGCTCGGCAACTGCATGCAGCCGCTGCTCCTGATCGTCCAGAGCGCCGTGCCGCCCACCGAGATCGGGGTCGCGACCAGCTCGGCGACGTTCTTCCGGCAGATCGGCGGCACCCTCGGCGTCGCGATCTTCCTCTCCGTGCTGTTCAGCAGCGTCGGAGGCAACATCGCCGACGCGATCGCGATCGACGCGCACACCCCGCAGTGGCAGCAGACCGTCACCGACCCCCAGGTCCTCGCGAACCCGCTCGACCGCGCGGTCGTCACCGAGCTCGCCCATCCCTCCCCGGACGGCGGCGTGCTCGCCCAGGTGCAGGACGACTCCTCGATCATCGACCGGATGCACCCGGTGCTGGCCCACCCGTTCAAGGTCGGCTTCGCGACCTCGATGGACCTGGTCTTCTCGCTGGCCGCCGGAGTCGGTGCGCTCGCCTTCTTCATCCTGCTGCTCCTGCCGCCGGTCGAGCTGCGGGCCACCTCGGCCCGGGTCGCCGCCCAGCAGCAGGCGGCACCCGAGCCGCCGCTGTAGCGCGGAGGTTCGCGGGCCGGTGCGGTCCCGGCGTACCCTGGGCCGTTCCCACCCCCCGTCTCGTGAGGTCCGTGCATGTCCGCGCCGCAGAGCGCCCCCGAGTCCCTGTTCGCCCGGCTCGAGCCCCGGCTCCCGTCGGTCTCCAAGCCGATCCAGTACGTCGGCGGCGAGCTCAACTCCACGGTCAAGGACTGGGACGCGGCCCCTGAGGGCGAGACCGTCCGGTGGGCGCTGATGTACCCCGACGCCTACGAGGTCGGCCTGCCCAACCAGGGCGTGCAGATCCTCTACGAGGTGCTCAACGAGCGGGACTGGATCCTCGCCGAGCGCACCTACGCGGTGTGGCCGGACATGGAGGAGGTGATGCGTGCTGGTGACGAGCAGGGCCCGATCCCGCAGTTCACCGTCGACGGCCACCGGCCGGTCCGCGCGTTCGACCTCTTCGGGGTCAGCTTCTCCACCGAGCTCGGGTACACCAACCTGCTCAACGCCCTCGACCTCGCGGGCATCCCGCTGCACGCCGTGGACCGCGGCGACGACGACCCCGTCGTGATCGCGGGGGGCCACGCGGCGTTCAACCCCGAGCCGATCGCCGACTTCGTGGACGCGGCGGTCCTCGGCGACGGCGAGGAGGTCGTGCTCGCGATCTCCGAGGTCGTGCGCGAGTGGAAGGGCGAGGGACGTCCCGGTGGCCGCGACGAGCTGCTGCGCCGGCTGGCCGTCGGCGGCACCGTCTACGTGCCGCGCTTCTACGACGTCGTCTACACCGAGGACGGGACCATCGAGGCCGTCGTGCCCAACCGGCCGGGCATCCCGTTCCGGGTCCGCAAGCACACGCTGATGGACCTCGACCAGTGGCCCTACCCGGCGAAGCCGCTGGTCCCGCTGGCCGAGACCGTCCACGAGCGGTTCTCGGTGGAGATCTTCCGCGGCTGCACGCGCGGCTGCCGGTTCTGCCAGGCCGGCATGATCACCCGGCCGGTGCGTGAGCGCTCGATCCGCACCATCGGCGACATGGTGGAGAACGGGATCCGCACGTCGGGCTTCGAGGAGGTCGGCCTGCTGTCGCTCTCGAGCGCCGACCACACCGAGATCGGGGACATCGCGACCGGGCTCGCGGACCGCTACGAGGGGTCGAACGTCTCGCTCTCGCTGCCGTCGACCCGCGTGGACGCCTTCAACATCACCCTGGCCAACGAGTTCTCCCGCAACGGCCGCCGCTCCGGGCTCACCTTCGCGCCCGAGGGCGGCAGCGAGCGGATGCGGAAGGTGATCAACAAGATGGTCACCGAGGAGGACCTGATCCGCACCGTCGCGACGGCGTACTCCCACGGCTGGCGACAGGTGAAGCTCTACTTCATGTGCGGCCTCCCGACCGAGACCGACGAGGACGTGCTGGCGATCGCCGACCTCGCCAAGCAGGTGATCGCCAAGGGCCGCGAGGTCTCCGGGCGCAACGACATCCGGTGCACGGTCTCCATCGGGGGGTTCGTGCCCAAGCCGCACACGCCGTTCCAGTGGGCGGCGCAGCTCGACCACGAGACGACCGACGACCGCCTCCGGCGCCTGCGTGAGGTGGTCCGTGCGGACAAGCGGTTCGGCCGGGCCATCGGCTTCCGCTACCACGACGGCAAGCCCGGCACGATCGAGGGACTGCTCTCGCGCGGTGACCGCCGGGTCGGTCGGGTGATCGAGGCGGTCTGGCGCGACGGCGGGCGGTTCGACGGCTGGAGCGAGCACTTCTCCTACGACCGGTGGACGGCGTGCGCGGACGCGGCGCTCGCCGGCACCGGCGTGGACGTGGCCTGGTACACCACCCGCGAGCGGGAGTACGACGAGGTGCTGCCCTGGGACCACCTGGACTCCGGGCTGGACAAGGACTGGCTGTGGGCGGACTGGGAGGACGCGCTCGCTGCCGCCGACGGCGCCGACATCGAGGTCGAGGACTGCCGCTGGACGCCGTGCTACGACTGCGGCGTCTGCCCCGAGATGGGCACCGAGATCCAGGTGGGCCCCACCGGCCAGCAGCTGCTGCCTCTCTCCATCGTCTGACCCCACCGTCGAGCTGGGCCCCGTCACCGTTCAGCTCGGCCGAAGTCCCTGGTCGGCGGGAGTCCGGCCTAGCTCGGGGGTGACCCCTGCCCGGCTCAACGGGCGAGCTGGTCCTCCAACAGCACCGGCCGCGAGACGTAGGCGGCCAGTGGGAACAGCGGCAGGGACAGCGCCAGCAGCAGGACGAGCGGCCAGGTCCAGCCGCCGGTGGCGTCGTGGACCACCCCGACGAGGAAGGGTCCGAGCGCGGCGAGCAGGTAGCCGGTCGACTGGGTGAACGCCGACAGCGCGGCGGTGCCCTCCGGCGTCCGCGCGCGCAGGCCGATGAGGGTGAGGATCAGCGGGAAGGTGGCGGTGGCGGCGCCGACCACGAGCGCCCAGGCGAGGGCGAGCGAGTAGGGGGCGACCATCAGGCCGACGTACCCGACCGGGTACGCCACGATCACCGCGAACAGCAGCCACCGGGGATCGGAGCTGCGGGCCAGGACGTTGGGCAGCACCAGCGAGAGCGGGATCGCCGCAGCGGCCAGGATGCCGGCCAGGACGCCGGCGACGGTCGCGGAGTAGCCGCTGTCGCGCCAGAGCTGGGCGAACCAGCCGAAGATCGCGTACGCCTGGAGCGACTGCAGCCCGAAGAAGAGCGCCATCGCTTGACCGAGCCGCGTGCCGGCGACCTGACGATAGGTGACCGTCCGCGGCGACTGCTCGAGGTGGCGGTCGTGGGCGACGAGCGCCACCCACGGGACGGCCGCCAGCACGGCCAGCAGGGCCCAGGTGCCCAGGCCCCACCGCCAGCCACCCAGGGCGTCGGAGAGCGGCACGGTCAGCGTGAGTGCCGCCGTCAGGCCGATCGACAAGGCGGTGGTGTAGACGGCCGTGACCTGGCCGATCCGGTCGGGGAAGTGCAGCTTCACCAGCGACGGCAGCAGCACGTTGGCCATGGCCATGCCGCCCAGCGCGAGCAGCGACAGCAGGAGGAACAGGGCCTCGCTCCCGGTGGTCGCCCGGCCCACCAGCCCGGCGACCGCGGCGAGGATCGCCAGCAGCGTCACCCGGTGCAGGCCGACCCGCTGGGCCGCAGCGGGCGCGAGGGCGCCGAAGACGGCGAACGCCACCACCGGCAGGGAGGTCAGCAGGCCGGCGACCGCGCCGGACATGTCGAACGTGGCCCGGACCTCGGCCAGCACCGGGCCGACGCTCACCGCGGCGGGCCGCAGGTTGAACGAGAGCAGGACGATGCCGACCAGGACCAGGACCGTGGCCCGGCGGGTGTGGGTGCGCACCCTTCCCATCCTCGGTCATCGTGGTGGGAGCCGTGTCGGCGCCCTCGGGCAGGATGACGCCATGCGGCACGTGACGGACCCGGAGCGGCGAGTCCGACTGGGACGGCGCCACGCCCTGGCGCCAGGGCACCGAGCGCCCGACCCGGTGGCGGCCACGAGGGCGATGACGGTGCTGCACGCGACCGAGGCCCCGTCGGTCTATCTCTCGCTGTGGGCCCGTGTCGACGGGCTCACCGTCGACACGGTCGACCGGGCGCTCTACGACGAGCGCAGCCTGGTCAAGCAGCTCGCGATGCGCCGGACCCTGTTCGTCTTCCCGCGCGACCTGCTGCCGGCCGCCTGGGGCAGCGTCTCAGCGCGGGTGGCCACCGCTCTGCGGGCCCGGCTGGCCAAGGAGGTCGTGACGGCCGGGCTGGCGGACGACGGCGAGCGGTGGATCGAGGAGGCGGCGGGTGCGGTCCTCGCCCGCCTGGTGGACGGCTCCGAGCTCTCGGCACAGCAGCTGCGCGACGAGCTGCCCGAGCTCGCCGGCCGCCTCGACATGTCCCCGGGCAAGCCCTACGGCGCCAACGTGCCGATCGCGCCGCGGGTCCTCACCCAGCTGGGCGTCGAGGGCCTGATCGTCCGCGGGCGCAACAGCGGGCACTGGCGCACCTCGCGGCCGCAGTGGACGGCCATGAGCACCTGGTTGGGCGACGTGCCTGAGCCCGCCACGGAGCGGGACGGGTACGCCGAGCTGGTCCGGCGCTGGCTCACGACCTTCGGACCCGGCACGGAGGCGGACCTCGTGTGGTGGCTCGGGTCGACCAAGACCGCCGTGCGCGCGGCGCTGGTCGACCTGGCTGCGGTCGAGGTGGCGCTCGACGGCGGGGCCACAGGCTGGGTGCTCCCGGACGACCTGGAGCCGGAGGTCCAGGACCCCCGCCCCGGGGCGGCGCTGCTGCCGGTGCTCGACCCGACCGTGATGGGCTGGAAGGAGCGGGGGTTCTTCCTCGGCCCGCACGCGTCCGCCCTCTTCGACCGCAACGGCAACGCCGGCACCACCTGCTGGTGGGACGGCCGGGTGGTCGGGTGCTGGGTGCAGGACCCCGACGGCGTGGTGGTGGTCCACCTCCTGGAGGACGTCGGTGCCGACGGCGTGGCCGCGCTGCGGGCAGAGGCTGCGCGCCTCTCTGCCTGGCTCGACGGCCACCGGGTGAGCACGGTCTACCCCTCGCCCGCGATGAAGGAGGCGGCCGCACCGTAGCCTGAGCGGGTGCGCGACCAGCCCGAGCAGCAGGCCCCTCCCGTCCAGCGGCTCCGGATCCGCTACGCGAAGCGGGGGCGGCTGCGCTTCACCAGCCATCGCGACTTCAGTCGGGCGTTCGAGCGGGCGGTCGTCCGGGCGCGCGTCCCGATGGCCTACTCCTCGGGGTTCAACCCGCACCCGCGGATCTCGTACGCCGGGGCGGCACCGACGGGGGCGGCCAGCGAGGCCGAGTACCTCGAGATCGGCCTGGCGCAGGTCGTCGACCCCGCAGAGGTCCGCGACCGCCTGGAGGAGGCGCTGCCCGACGGCCTGGACGTCCTCGAGGTCGTCGAGTCGCCGGGCGGAGCGCTCGCCGACCGGCTCGAGGCGAGCCGCTGGTGGATCGACCTGGACGCTGATGCCGGCGCCGCCGCTCGCGCGGTCGCGGCGTTCCTGGACGCCACCGAGGTCACGGTCCAGCGGATGACCAAGAAGGGCCTGCGGCAGTTCGACTGCCGGGCGGCGGTCGTGTCGCTCACGACGGCGGCGCGTCCCGGGGGGAGCCGGCTCGACCTCGTGCTGCGCCACCTCGAGCCGGCGGTCCGCCCGGACGACGTCCTGGCCGGCCTGGCCGCCGTCGCCGTGGACGACACGCCCGGAGCACCGCCGCTGGCGGGGCTCGCGCCGCTCCTCACCCGGGTGGCGCAGGGCCCGCTCGATGCCGCCTCGGGCGGCGTCGGTGACCCCTTGGCCGCCCCGGGCTGAGCCGGACCGCGCCGCCGTCCCCGGGTGTCGCGATGACCGACGGGCCGTCCGGGTGTGCGATACTCGCCGTGGTCGGACCGGGCACCATCCGGATCGACCCGGAGACGTTCTCGCCGGTCCTCGAGCACCACAGGGGTCCGGCACGCCGGACGGCACGGAACGACACCAGACCGCGACGCGGCCCGGTCGGTCGGTGACAGCGACCAACCGCCAGGTGGTCCCACGGGACCCGCCTGAAGGGCCCGGCGACCGCGGCAGGTGCGCGACGGGCCCCCGGTGACGCACCGCGGAGGGTGTCGCCGCCACACGAAAGCTTTGCGTCGCCTGCCTTGTGTGCCCGGGCTCGTGACGTCGGACCGCCCAGGCGCAGTGCGCCGGGCGCTAGGAGTGCACCAGATGGCCGACGACCTCCAGGCCGGAGCAGACCAGACCACCTCCGCCGGCGCTGATCCCGCCGACGACTCCGTCGCGAAGCCGGCGAAGAAGGCAGCCGCCAAGAAGACGGCGGCCACCAAGGCCGCCGCCAAGAAGACGACGGCGAAGAAGGCTGCCGCGAAGAAGACGACGACGAAGAAGGCGGCGAAGAAGAAGGCCGCGACCACCGACGTGGTGGCCGAGACCGCGCAGGCCCCGGCTCCCGAGGAGCCCGCTGACGCCGCGCCCGCGAAGAAGGCGAGCACGCGGAGGTCCGGCGCCACGACCTCGACGAGGAAGAAGACCGCCTCCTCCCGGGCTGCCGCCACGACCGAGGAGGGCGCCAGCGCGCCCCACGGTGACGCCCTCGGTGAGGACGGGCCGGCGGCTCCGGCCGTGCTGTTCCAGACGCCCGAGGTGACGACGACCACCCGCCGGCGTGGTCAGAAGGCCGCCGAGCCCGAGCCGACCCCTGAGCCGATCGCTGAGCTGGCCACCGAGGGGGAGGGCCCCGAGGAGAAGAAGGCGGCCGCGAAGAAGTCCGCCGCCAAGAAGTCCGCCGCGAAGAAGACCGCCGCGAAGAAGACCGAGAAGAAGTCGTCGGCGAAGAAGACGTCGAAGGCGGACCCAGGCTCGACCCCGGCCGAGGAGTCCGAGGAGTCCGAGGACGCAGCGGACGAGCACGCAGCGACCGAGGACGCGACCGCGCCGGAGACCGGCGACGAGACCGGCGACCAGACCGGCGACGAGGCTGGCGACGAGGCTGCAGGCGAGGGCGGGACCGGCCGTCGCCGCCGTCGCCGCGGGGGCCGGCGCCGCCGCAAGTCCGGTGATGGTGGCGACGCTGCCACCGACGCGAACGCCGAGGGCGACTCCGCCGCCGAGGCGACCGACGGCTCCGCCGCCCCGGCCGAGGACGCCGCCGGCGGTGGTGACGAGGGCGGCGGGGAGAGCACCTCCTCGCGCCGGCGCCGGCGTCGGCGCCGTTCGGGTGACGACGGTGCGGAGGGCGCCGACGACCCCGAGAAGACCGTCACCCGCGTGCGCAGCCGCCGGGCGGCGGAGGACGAGATCACCGCGGTCTCCGGCTCGACGCGCCTGGAGGCGAAGAAGCAGCGCCGCCGCGAGGGCCGCGAGGCCGGCCGCCGCCGCGCCCCGATCGTCAGCGAGGCCGAGTTCCTCGCCCGCCGCGAGTCGGTGGACCGCGTCATGGTGATCCGGCAGCGCGAGGACCTCACCCAGATCGGTGTCCTCGAGGACCGGGTGCTCGTCGAGCACTACGTGGCCCGCGAGTCGCAGACCTCGCTGATCGGGAACGTCTACCTGGGTCGGGTGCAGAACGTCCTGCCGTCGATGGAGGCGGCGTTCATCGACATCGGCAAGGGTCGCAACGCGGTCCTCTACGCCGGCGAGGTCAACTGGTCGGCCCTGGGCCACAAGGACGGGCAGCCGCGCAAGATCGAGTCGGTGCTGAGCTCGGGGCAGACGGTCCTCGTGCAGGTCACCAAGGACCCGATCGGCCACAAGGGCGCGCGACTGACCAGCCAGATCAGCCTCGCGGGGCGGTTCCTCGTCTACGTCCCCGACGGCACCACGAGCGGCATCTCCCGCAAGCTGCCCGACACCGAGCGCAACCGGCTCAAGACGCTGCTCAAGGAGATCGTCCCCGACACCGCAGGCGTGATCGTCCGGACGGCGGCCGAGGGCGCCAGCGAGGACGAGCTGACCCGTGACGTCGAGCGCCTCAAGGCCCGCTGGGAGGACATCGAGAGCAAGGCCAGGGGCAACGCGCCCCAGCTGCTCTACGGCGAGCCCGACCTGACGCTCAAGGTCGTGCGCGACCTGTTCACCGAGGACTTCTCCCAGCTGGTCATCCAGGGTGACGACGCGTGGGACACCGTGCAGGCGTACGTCGAGCACGTGGCCCCGGACCTCGCGGCCCGGCTGGTGCGCTACGAGCCCGGCCCCGACGGCGCGGGCGGCAAGGCCGACGTGTTCGCCGAGTACCGCATCGACGAGCAGATCGCCAAGGGGCTGGACCGCAAGGTCTGGCTGCCGTCCGGAGGGTCGCTCGTCATCGACCGCACCGAGGCGATGACCGTCGTCGACGTCAACACCGGCAAGTTCACCGGCTCCGGGGGCAACCTCGAGGAGACGGTCACCAAGAACAACCTGGAGGCCGCCGAGGAGATCGTGCGCCAGCTCCGGCTGCGTGACATCGGCGGCATCATCGTGGTCGACTTCATCGACATGGTGCTGGAGTCCAACCGGGACCTCGTGCTGCGCCGACTCGTGGAGTGTCTGGGCCGTGACCGCACCCGCCACCAGGTCGCGGAGGTCACCTCCCTCGGCCTGGTGCAGATGACCCGCAAGCGGATCGGCACCGGTCTGCTGGAGGCGTTCAGCGAGACCTGCGAGCACTGCCAGGGCCGCGGCCTGGTCGTCCACGACCACCCGGTCGAGCCCCGGCGCGGTGACGACGAGCCGCGCCGTGGCGGCGCCGGCGGGCGTCGTGGCCGTCGTGGCCGTGGCGCCGACTCCGCGGGCAACTCCGCGGGCAACTCCGCGGGCAAGGAGCAGGACGCCCCGAAGCCTCCGCCGTCCCCGAAGGACGTCGCCGCGATGGCGGTGCGTCCCGAGCCGCCCGCCGACACCGAGCCGCCTGCCGACAGCGAGTCGCCCGCCGACACGGAGCCGACGGAGCCCGACGTGCTCGCGGAGGCACCGGTGACGGCTGCGGCCACCGAGTCGACCGACCCCGCTGTCCAGTCCGAGACGGAGCCCGTCACCGAGCCGGCTGCCGAGACGGGGTCGCAGCCGGTGGCGCCCGAGCCCCCGCAGGTGGTCACCCGCACCCGTCGTCGATCGGCCAGCCGGCCGGCCGGTGAGCCGACCCCGGTCACCCCGGTCGCGGTCGTCGAGACCGTCCCGCAGGCCGAGCCGGAGCCCGAGGTCGCTGCCGAGCCCGCCGCCGAGCCCGCCGCCGAGACCGCCGCCGAGCCCGCCGCCGAGACCGTCGCCGAGACCGAGGCGACCCCGGCTGCGCCCGAGCCGCCCAAGGTGGTGACCCGGACCCGTCGTCGCTCGGCCAGCCGCCCTGCCGGACCTCCGGTGGCCGAGCCCGACCAGGCAGCGGACCTGGCGGCGGAGCCGCCGCCCCCGCCGGGAGCGATCGGCAGCGTCGGCTCCCCGCCCCAGGACGGGGCCGTCGAGCCCGGGACCGCCGAGGGCGAGCCGGGGGAGGACCACGCCCACGTCGAGCACGTCCCGGTCAAGAAGAAGGGCTCGCGCAAGCGCTGACGGCCGCCCGCTCCGCCGGCGCGGACCGGCGCAGCCTGGGGGTGTTCGCCAGCGTCACGAGCGCCGACGCGACCGCCATCACCCCCATGGCGTGGGCCGGCGAGACGACGCTCGCGACCAGCCCGCCGAGGAGGGCGCCGATCGCCTGCCACACCATCAGCCCGGTGCCGTAGAGGCCCATCGCCTGGCCGTGGACCGCCTCGTCGGTGTGCGTGAACAGCCGCTCCTGGAGCGGCAGGCCGGCGGCGTACCCCACCGAGGCGACGAAGGCCACGGCCACGGTCACCGCCGGCGGCGGGCCGAGGAGCAGCAGCAGGTACGGCGCCGCCAGCACGAACCGCAGCGGCCCGATGAGGGCGTCGCGCCGGTGGGCGGGCACGAACCGCCCGACCAGGAGGTCGCCCACCATCATCCCGGCGGCGCCGGCGGCGAAGAGGTAACCGGCGACCGACCCGTGGCCGTAGGGCACGAAGAGGGCCTCGGCGCCGACGACCAGCCCGTTGGGCACCCACATGGCCACGTAGAGGGGCCGGGTCACCCGGGACCCGAGCAGTCGCCGGTTCACCGCAGCGGTGCGGCGCACCACGCCGGCCTCGCCGTCGGCGCCCCGGGCGGGCCGGTCGCGCAGCCCGAGCCGGACGTTGACCAGGCACACCGCGTCCGCCACGGCCGCCACGAGGAAGAGGTCGCGGGGTGAGAGCCACAGCAGGGCGAGCCCGCCCAGCCCGTAGCCCACGACCTGCATGCCGCCGACGGCGAGGTTGAAGGTCGACCGGGCGAGGACGTAGGAGCCGTCCGGCACGATCTCGCGGACGACCACCCACTGGGTGCCCGAGAACATCGCGTTGACGACGTAGGGGATCGCGAGGAGCGCGAACCGTGCCTGCCACGGCAGCCCGGGCAGGGCCTGGAGCCCATTGGCCACCAGGGGCGCGGCCATCTGGAGCATGAGCGCGGTCCGTGGGCGCACCGAGTCCGACGCGGCCAGGAGCAGCTGCGAGGCGACCAGGGACATCAGGGGCCCGCCGAACATCGCCAGCGCGGTGAGCACGGCCGACCCGGTGGACTCGTACGTGAGTGTGCCCAGCGCCAGCCCGGACGCGGCGACCGAGAGCATGACGACGCAGCGGTTGACGAACAGCACGCGGAACTCGGCGATGGCGAACAGGTCGCGGTAGGTCGGCACGCCACGACCCTGCGGCCCGACCCGACCGGTGGGACAATGATTCGCGAGGAGGCGAAACATGGGGACGTGGCGGGTGCCGGCCGACCTGCTCGCGCGCAGCCGGTTCCAGGTGTCGCCGCTCAACGAGACCGTGGCCGCGCTCACCCTGCTCGACGAGGGGGCCACCTTGTCCGCGCCGTGGCAGCGCGCCTTCCACGCCCGGCACCGCGAGGCGTACGCCGAGATGCTGGCTGCCGACCCGGTGCGTGCGGCGCTCCGCGGTCGCCTGTGGCGTCCCCGTCGTGGCCGCACGCCCGGGTGGATGGCGGACTTCCTCACGCTCCCACCGCGAGGACCGGGTGCCACGTTCGAGGACGAGCTCGCCCAGCTCGGCACCTGGGACGACGCTCGGGTCCGCGACGAGATACGGAGTCTGCGTCCCGAACCGCTTCCGGCGGCGCTGGAGGCGCCGGGTCTGCGCCGGGGCGTGGCCGAGGTCCTGACCTGGGTCTGGACGGCGACCGTGGCCGCCGACTGGCCGCGCCGGCGCCGGGTGCTGGAGGCCGACATCGTCGCGCGCACCCGACGGCTGGCCACCCAGGGCTGGGCCGGGGTGGTCCCGACGCTGGGCCGGCAGATGGAGTGGCGGGGCGACGGCCACCTGCAGATCAACGGCTACGACCTGCCCACCCGGGACCTGGCCGACGCCCGGGAGCTCTCGTTCGTGCCGGTGCACAGCGCCGGTCAGTGGATCGCCTGGCAGCTGCCGGAACGGTTCGCGGTCGTCTACCCCGTCACGGGTGCCCAGGCGCCGGCGGACCGGTCCGCTGCCGGCGGGCTGGCCCGGCTGGTCGGCGCCAACCGCGCCCGGGTGCTGGTCCTCCTGGACGTGCCCCGGTCGACCACCGCGCTGGCGGCGCTCACCGGCCTGCCCGTGGGTGCGGTCGGCAACCACCTGCGCGTGCTGCTGGACGCCGGAGCGGTGCTGCGGAGACGCTCGGGCCGGGAGGTGCTCTACTGGCGCACCGCTCTCGGTGACGACCTGGTCGCCGCCGGTTTTGCCGACGGAGCACCTCGTCCGTAGTATTGACCCTCGGTGCGCGCTCTGGCGCGCCCGTCCTGTGTGGCGCCGACAGCCTGGCGCCCCAGGCCTGGACGCAGCAAGGACCCGACGAAGGAGACCGCGGTGTACGCGATCGTGCGCGCTGGCGCCACCCAGCAGAAGGTTGCCGTGGGCGACGTCATCGAGATCGACAAGGTCGCGACCGAGGTCGGCGAGTCGGTGACCCTGCCCGTGGTGCTCGTCGTGGACGGCGAGACGGTCACCTCCGACGCCGCGAAGCTCGGCAAGGCGTCGGTGACCGCCGAGGTCCTCGGAGCCACCAAGGGTCCGAAGATCGTCATCCAGAAGTACAAGAACAAGACCGGCTACAAGAAGCGCCAGGGTCACCGTCAGAAGTACACCCAGGTCAAGGTCACCGCGATCAACGCCTGATCGACTCTGATCGGCTCCACGACTCCTCCGAAGGACTGAAGAGATGGCACACAAGAAGGGCGCCGCGTCCACCAAGAACGGTCGCGACTCCAACTCCCAGCGCCTCGGCGTCAAGCGCTACGGCGGCCAGGTCGTCAACGCCGGCGAGATCATCGTGCGCCAGCGCGGCACCCACTTCCACCCCGGCAGCGGCGTCGGCCGCGGCGGCGACGACACGCTCTTCGCGCTGGTCGGCGGCGCCGTGGAGTTCGGCACCCGCCGCGGTCGCCGGGTCGTGAACGTCGTCCCGGGTGAGTGACCTGACGTCACTCGCACCCCAGCACCACTCGAAGGGCGTCCCGTCTGCGGGGCGCCCTTCGTGATTTCCACCGAACCTCCAAGAGAGTAGGCACCATGGCAGTCCCGACCTTCGTCGACCGGGTGGCGCTGCACGTCAGCGCCGGCCGTGGCGGCAACGGCGTGGCCTCGGTGCACCGCGAGAAGTTCAAGCCGCTCGGTGGACCCGACGGTGGCAACGGCGGGCCCGGCGGGTCGGTCATCCTGCGTGTCGACCCCGACGTCACGACCCTGCTGGACTACCACCACAGCCCGCGGCGTCGGGCCGAGCACGGCGGCCACGGAGCCGGGGGGCACCGCAACGGGGGTCACGGCGCGGACCTGGTGCTCCCCGTCCCCGACGGCACCGTGGTGACCGACGCCCGGGGCACGGTCCTCGCCGACCTGGTCGGCCCGGGCACCGAGCTGGTGGTCGCCCAGGGTGGTCGCGGCGGTCTCGGGAACGCGGCGCTGGCCTCCTCCAAGCGCAAGGCCCCCGGCTTCGCCCTGCTCGGCGAGCCCGGCGACGAGCTCGAGATCGTGCTCGAGCTCAAGGTGGTCGCCGACATCGGCCTGGTCGGCTTCCCCAGCGCCGGGAAGTCCAGCCTGATCGCCGCGATGTCCCGCGCCCGGCCCAAGATCGCGGACTACCCCTTCACCACCCTCGTCCCGAACCTCGGCGTGGTGACCGCCGGGGACACGACCTTCACCGTCGCCGACGTGCCGGGCCTGATCGAAGGCGCCAGCGAGGGCCGCGGCCTCGGCCACGACTTCCTGCGCCACATCGAGCGCTGCGCGGCCCTGGTGCACGTCGTGGACACCGCCAGCATCGAGCCGGGCCGCAACCCGGTGGACGACCTCGACGTGATCGAGCGCGAGCTCGCCAGGTACGGCGGCCTGGAGGACCGGCCCCGCCTCGTGGCCCTCAACAAGGTGGACGTCCCCGACGGTCGCGACATCGCGTCGTTCGTCGTCGACGAGCTCCGCGAACGCGGCCTCGCCGTGTTCGAGGTGTCCGCCGCCTCCGGCGAGGGCCTGCGCGAGCTCACCTTCGCGATGGCAGCGGTCGTCGAGGCGGCGCGGGCGGCGAAGCCGGTCGTCGAGGCCACCCGGATCGTGCTGCGACCCGCGTCGGCCGACGGCAGCGACGACTTCACGGTCAAGCGCACCGGCGAGGGCTGGCGGGTGCGCGGCGAGAAGCCCGAGCGGTGGGTGCGCCAGACCGACTTCAGCAACGACGAGGCCGTCGGGTTCCTCGCCGACCGCCTCAATCGGCTCGGTGTCGAGACCCGGCTGCTCGAGCTCGGCGCCGTCGAGGGCGACGCCGTGCTGATCGGTCAGCCGGACAACTCGGTGGTCTTCGACTTCAAGCCCGGCATCGACGCCGGCGTCGAGATGCTCGGGAGACGCGGGGAGGACCAGCGGTTCGGCGAGTCCCGCCCGGCCGCCCGCCGTCGCCGGGCCATCGACGAGGCGATGGACGACCGGGCCGAGGGAGAGACCCGCGCGGACGTCGCACGCCGCCTGGACCGCCCCGAGGACCACGGACCCACGTCCTACGAGATCGGGGGCGCGGACGACCCGGACTCCGTCGGTGCGGGCTCCGCCGACTCCGACTGGGCCGAGGACGACCCGGACCGATGACCGCGCGCACCGAGGTGACCGGGGCGAGGCGGGTCGTCGTCAAGGTCGGGTCCTCCTCGCTCACCACCGCGACCGGGGGGATCGACCCCGCCCGCGTCCGCGAGCTGGTCGACGTCCTGGCCGCCCGCCGGAGCGCCGGCACCGAGCTCGTGCTGGTGTCCTCGGGCGCGATCGCGGCCGGGCTCGCCCCCCTCGGCATGCCGAAGCGGCCGCGGGCGCTCGCGGCCCAGCAGGCCGCGGCGTCGGTCGGCCAGGGCCTGCTGGTGCACCGCTACACCGAGGAGCTGGCCCGTCACGGCGTGATCGCCGGCCAGGTGCTGCTCACCGTGGACGACGTGACCCGGCGCTCCCACTACCGCAACGCCTACCAGACCTTCGCCAAGCTCCTCGACCTCGGCGTCCTGCCGATCGTCAACGAGAACGACACGGTCGCGACCACCGAGATCCGCTTCGGTGACAACGACCGGCTGGCGGCCCTGGTCGCGCACCTGGTCCACGCCGACCTGCTGGTCCTCCTCTCCGACGTCGACGGGCTCTACGACGCCGACCCGGCGCACCCGGAGAGCACGCTGCTCGCCGACGTGACCTCGGTCGACCAGCTCGCCGACGTACGGATCGGGCGGACCGGCGCCGCGGGCCTGGGCACCGGCGGGATGCGGACCAAGGTCGACGCCGCTCGGATCGCCACCGGCGCGGGCATCCCGGTGGTGCTCACCTCGGCCGACAGCGCCTCCGCCGCGCTGGCGGGGGAGCCGGTCGGGACGCTGTTCCACCCCACCGGCCGGCGCCGGCCGACCCGGCTGCTGTGGCTGGCCCACGCCACCGAGCCCCAGGGCACCCTGCTGCTCGACGCCGGTGCCGTGCGGGCGGTCGTGGAGCGACGCGCGTCGCTGCTCGCGGCCGGCATCACCGGGGTCCAGGGCAGCTTCCACGCCGGGGAGCCGGTCGACCTGGCCGGCCCGGACGGGACCCCGGTCGCGCGCGGGCTGGTCAACTTCGACGCCACGGAGATCCCGTCGTTGCTCGGGCGCTCCTCGCGCGACCTCAAGCGGGAGCTGGGGGCCGAGTACGAGCGAGAGGTCGTCCACCGCGACGACCTGGTGCTGCTCTGAGCGTCGTGGCGACGGCCGCCTGGGTCGTCGCGGTCGGGCTGCTGGTCGCGGGTGTGGTCCTCACCAGCGCCCGGCTGGTCCAGCCGGCCGGCCGGTTCGGGATCCTGCTGGTGGCGCTCACCCCGCTCGGCCTGGTGGCCTACGGCCTCGCCACGCTCGTGCTCGGCGCGATGCTCCTCGCCGCACCCGTCCTCGGGCTCTGGGCGCTCGCGGTCGTCGCGGTCGGCGGCCTGGTCGTGCACGCCCGCTGGCTCGCTCCGCTGGTCGCCGGCGCCGGTCCCGCCCCCGCCGCCGATGCCCGCAGGCTCGTCGTCATGACCGCCAACCTGGCCCAGCGCGACGGTGACCCGGCCGCACTCGTGCGGCTCGCCGGTGCCGAGCGGGTCGACCTGCTGGTCGTCGAGGAGATCCTTCCCGAGGCCCTGGCCGCCATGGACGACGTCGGCCTGGCCGGGCTCCTCCCGCACCGGCTCGGCGAGCCGCTGGCCGGTGCCGCCGGCACGATGGTGTTCGCGCGCTCCCCGCTGACGCTGGTCGCACCGCTGGCCACCACCCAGGAGGGGTGGGTGGCGCGGGTCGACGGGCTCGTGGTCGTCGCGGCGCACCCGCAGGCACCGACGCTGCCGGCGGACTGGCACGCCGACCAGGCCGCCCTCCTGGCCGCCGTGCACGAGCACGCGCCGGACCTGGTCCTCGGTGACCTGAACGCCACGACCGACCACGCGTCGCTTCGGCGCCTGGCCCGCTCGGGCCACCGCGACGTGGTCGAGCTGACCAACGGCGGGTGGCAGCCGACCTGGCCCGCCGGCCGCCGCTGGGCCGTCCTCGGCTCGGCGTTGCCGGTCGCGCGGATCGACCACGTGCTGGCCGGCCCCCGGATGGCCGCCCTGAGCACGCGCACGGTGGCGCTCCCGGGCAGCGACCACCGGGCGGTCGTCGCGACGGTCGCCGTCCGTTGACACAGGTGGTTTGGACCAGACCTCACGGCATCGTCGGTTCGCCGGGGCGAGCCCCGTCGGCTTCGCCAGACTGACGGCCGTCTCGGGCCACCGTCCGACGTCTCCTGGGGGAACCGATGACCCGACACACCACCCTGCTGCGGATCCTGACACCCGTCGTCGCGTGCCTGCTCGCCCTCGTCGGCAGCCTCGGGCTCGCGGCCCCGGCCCACGCCCTCGGCGGGAAGGCGACCTACACCTGCAGCTACTACGACCCGATCATGATGATCACCCAGCAGTGGACGATGCCGACGACGTTCACCACGACCCTGCCCACCTCGGTCAAGCAGAAGACGATCGTGAAGAACGCGAAGGTGACCATGGTCCTCGCCTGGCCGGCGGCCACGGCGGCCGCGATGCACGACGTCACCGGCTCCCTGAGCGGGGCGTACCCCCGCCTCGACTCGCGCGTCCTCCCCGTGCTCTCGTCGAAGGCCACCACGATCGGCTCCGGTGACTCCACCAGGCTCAAGGTCGTCTTGACCCTGGGCCCGTTCCGTGCGCCGGCCACGGGCACGCACCGTCTCTACGGGCCGTCGGGGTTCTTGATGATGCTGCTGAACTTCGTCGGTGGACAGGCGTTCCCGACGAACCCGCAGTGCTCGACGACGGGACGCGTCGACCTCGGCACCCTGCGGACCACCGCCTAGCCACCACCGAGCGAGGCCACCACCGAGCGAGCGGCCCGGCGTCCGACGCCGCGCCGGGTGCGGCTCGTCCCACCGGGCGGAAGTAGGCTGGCGGGTGCGATGACCGACCACGCCCCGACCGTCTACCTCGACCACGCCGCCACCACCCCCATGGTGCCCGCGGCGGTGGAGGCGATGACCCAGCACCTGCTCGAGGTCGGCAACGCCAGCTCGCTGCACGCCTCGGGTCGCCGGGCGCGCCGCGTCATCGAGGAGTCGAGGGAGACCGTCGCCCAGGCGCTCGGGTGCCGCCCCGGCGAGGTGGTCTTCACCTCCGGCGGGACGGAGGCGGACAACCTCGCCGTCAAGGGCGTGTTCTGGGCGCGGCGCGGCGAGGACCCCCGCCGTACCCGGGTCCTCAGCACCGCGGTCGAGCACCACGCCGTGCTCGACGCCCTGCAGTGGCTCGCCGACGCCGAGGGCGCCGAGGTCGAGCTGCTCCCGGTCGACGCGCGCGGCCGGCTGGACCTCGCCGCGCTGCGCGCCTCCATCGAGCGCGACCCGGGCAGCGTGGCGCTGGTGACCGTGATGTGGGCCAACAACGAGGTGGGCACGCTGCAGCCCGTCGACGAGGTCGTGGCGGTGGCGGCCGAGCACGGCATCCCGGTGCACACCGACGCCGTGCAGGCCGTCGGCCAGGTCCCGGTCGACTTCGCCGCGTGCGGCGTGGACGCGCTGACCCTCACCGGCCACAAGCTCGGCGGCCCGTACGGCGTCGGCGCCCTCGTCGTGCGGCGCGAGCTCAGCGTCAGTCCGCTCGTCCACGGTGGCGGGCAGGAGCGCGACATCCGCAGCGGCACCCTGGACACGCCTGCGGTCGCCGGCTTCGCGGCTGCCGTCGAGCTCGCCGTCAAGCACCAGCCCGAGCACGCCGCCCGGGTCGCCGCGCTGCGCGACGACCTGGTACGCCGGGTGGTGGCGGCCGTCCCCGACGCCCACCTCCACGGCGCGCTGCTGGACTCCGGCGAGCGGCTGCCGGGCAACGCGCACCTGGGGTTCCCCGGCTGCGAGGGAGACTCGTTGCTGATGCTGCTCGACGCGCGTGGCATCGAGTGCTCCACCGGCTCCGCCTGCTCCGCCGGCGTCCCACAGCCCTCGCACGTGCTGCTGGCGATGGGCTGCGACGAGGAGTCGGCCCGGCACTCGCTGCGCTTCAGCCTGGGACACACCACGACGCCTGCCGACGTCGACGCGGTCGTCGACGCGATCGCGCCTGTCGTCGAGCGGGCCCGGGCCGCCAAGCGGTGAGGCCCTCTCGATGAAGGTCATCGCTGCCATGTCCGGTGGCGTGGACTCCGCCGTCGCGGCCGCGCGGGCGGTCGAGGCGGGACACGACGTCACGGGCATCCACCTCGCCCTCTCCCGCAACCCGCGGTCCTACCGCTCGGGCGCCCGCGGCTGCTGCACCATCGAGGACGCGAACGACGCCCGCCGGGCGGCCGACGTGATCGGGATCCCGTTCTACGTGTGGGACCTCAGCGAGCGCTTCCACGACGACGTCGTCGAGGACTTCCTCGACGAGTACGCCGCCGGCCGCACCCCGAACCCCTGCCTGCGCTGCAACGAGAAGATCAAGTTCGCCGCGGTCCTGGACCGGGCGCTCGGCCTCGGGTTCGACGCGGTCGCGACCGGGCACTACGCCCAGCTGCGCACCGGGCCCGACGGGCTGGTGGAGATGCACCGGGCCGTCGACCACGGCAAGGACCAGTCCTACGTCCTCGGGGTCTTGGACCAGGAGCAGCTGCGCCACGCGCTCTTCCCGCTCGGCGGGTCCACCAAGGCCGCCGTGCGCCAGGAGGCGGCCGAACGGGGCCTCCTGGTCGCCGACAAGCCGGACAGCCACGACATCTGCTTCGTGGCAGACGGTGACACCGCCGGGTGGCTGCGCGAGAAGCTCGGGGACCGGGCGCCCAACCAGGGCGGCGACGTCGTCGACGAGTCCGGGGCCGTCGTCGGCGCCCACCAGGGCACCTACGGGCTGACGATCGGCCAGCGTCGCGGCCTCCGCCTGGGCCGGCCCGCCCCCGACGGCCGCCCGCGGTTCGTCCTGGACATCGAGCCCGTGTCGGGGACCGTCACGGTCGGGCCGCGCGAGCGGCTGGCCGTGCACCACGTGACCGGCATCCGACCGCGGTGGTGCGGGACGGTGCCGACCGAGCTCTCCGGGACCGTCCAGCTGCGCGCGCACGGCGAGGAGCTGCCGGCCCGCGTGCAGGTGGGCGAGTGCGTCGAGATCGAGCTCCTGGAGCCGGCGTACGGGATCGCTCCCGGGCAGGCCGCCGTCCTCTACGACGGCACCCGCGTCGTCGGCTCGGCCACCATCGCCGCCACGGAGCGGGTCGGTGACCGGTCGTGGTGACCGCGACAGGGGTCGGCTCCTACCCGGGGGAGGACATGCACGAGGCGCTGCGGGTGGTGCTCGGAGAGCTCCCCGGCGACCGGCACGGCCTGCCACACCTGCCCGAGCTACCGGCTCGCGGGGCCGTCGCCGGCATGACCGGTCGCGCGCTGGCCGTCGTGGCCGAGCTCGGCGCCGACCTGCAGCCGGCCGGGTGGCGGCTGACCGGCGGGGGTGGTGGCGTCGACCAGCGCCGTGCCCGCAGCCTGCTCGCCCAGGACCTCGATGCCCTGGAGGAGCAGACCCAGGGATGGTCGGGCACCTTCAAGCTGCAGGTGGCGGGGCCCTGGACGCTCGCGGCGACCGTGGAGCGGCCGCGCGGCGACAAGGTGCTCGCCGACGTCGGTGCCCGCCGGGAGCTGGCCCAGGCGCTCGCCGAGGGGCTGGGTGAGCACGTCGCCGACGTACGCCGACGGCTCGGCGGGCTCGAGCGGATGGTCGTGCAGGTGGACGAGCCGGCCCTGGCGGCGGTCCTCGCGGGGCAGGTGCCGACCGCCTCGGGGTTCCACCGACACCGTAGCGTCGACCTGCCCGAGGCGGCCGCCGCCCTGGAGTGGGTGCTCGAGGCGGTCGGGGAGCAGGGCGCCGAGCCGTGGGTGCACAGCTGCGCGGCCGGCCTGCCCGTCGGCCTGCTGCGCGGAGCGGGAGCCCGCGGGATCTCGGTCGACCTCGCGCAGCTGACCGCCGCCGAGCACGACGCGGTCGCCGAGATGATCGAGAGCGGTGCCACCGTCGCCCTGGGGGTGCTGCCGGCGGTCGACCCGCCGGTCGGGCCGACCGACACCCAGCTCACCGAGTCGGTGCTGCGCTGGCTCGACATGGTCGGGCTGGACCCGGCCGAGGTGGCCGACCGGCTCGTGCTCACCCCCGCGTGCGGGATGGCGGGTGCGTCGCCGGCCTGGGTGCGCCAGGCACTCACCCTGCTGCGCACCGCGGCGGGTCACCTCAGCGGGTAGGAATCGCGCGAGTCGGCCTGGGTACCTCACCGCCATGAGCGACCTGACCGGAAAGACCGTGGCCATCATCGCGACCGACTTCGTCGAGGAGTCCGAGCTGGTCCAGCCCCGCGACGCCCTGCGCGCGGCCGGCGCGACCGTGCGGATCTACTCGTCGTCGACCGACCCGATCCAGGCGGTGCAGGGCGACACCGAGCCGACGCAGCAGGTCGACGTCGACGGGACCTTCGACGACCTCGACGCCGGGGCGATCGATGCGCTGGTGGTGCCCGGTGGCACCGTCAACGCCGACCGGATCCGGGTCGAGCCCGCCGCCCAGGACATCGTGCGTCGCGCCATGGAGGACAAGCTGCCGCTGGCCGTGATCTGCCACGGCCCGTGGCTGCTGGTCTCGGCCGGCCTGGTGCGCGGGCGGCGGCTCACCAGCTACCACAGCCTCGCCGACGACGTGCGCAACGCGGGCGGCACGTGGACCGACGAGGAGGTCGTCGTCGACGGCAACCTGATCACCAGCCGCAACCCCGACGACCTGCCCGCCTTCGTCAAGGCCATCGAGGACGCCCTGTCCTGACCGGCGCGGGCCTGACCCCCGCCCGGGCGCCGCACGACGACGGCCCGCCCGGAGCACCGGGCGGGCCGTCGTACGTCGTGCGGGTCGGTCTCCGGGGTCAGCCGACGTGGACCGGGGCCTCCGGGCCGTCGGTCGCCAGCTCCTCGTGCTTGACGTTGAGGAAGACCCACGTCACCAGCGAGGCGACCAGCATCAGCCCGGCCCCGAGCAGGAACGCGTCGGTCGCTCCCGCGGTGAAGACCTGCTGGGCGGCGACCGCCTGCTGGGCCTGCGTGGCCTGGGCGCCGGCCTGCTGGGCGGCCGCGGCGAACTCCTTGCCCAGGTCGGTCATCGTCTGCGTGGCGATGGTGGCGAGCAGGGACAGTCCGAGCGCCCCACCCACCTGCTGCATCGTGTTCAGCACGCCCGATCCGATGCCCGAGTCCTCGGCACGCAGGTGGTGCACCGCGGTGAGGGTGAGCGGCACGAAGGTCATCCCCATGCCGAACGACATCATCAGGATGTAGGGGAGGATGTGCGTCCAGTAGCTGGCCTGCACGTCCGCCGGCGGGAACGACGTGCTGTGCGGGATCCGCGAGAAGCCGTAGAGCGCGACCGCGGCCAGCAGGGTGCCGAACCCGGCGAGGATGCGCGGGTCGATCCGGTTGATCAGGTTCGACGAGAGGCCGGCCGCGAAGACCAGGCCGAAGCAGAACGGCAGGAACGCGACGCCGGCCTGGATCGGGCTGTAGCCCATGACCTCCTGGATGTACTGGCTGAGGTAGAAGAACATCGCGAACATCGCGGCCGGGGCGAAGAACATGGCCACGAAGCTGGCCGCGCGGGTGCGGTTCATGAAGACGCGCACCGGGAGCAGCGGGTGCTCGACCCGGCGCTCGACCATCAGGAAGCTGACCAGGAGCAGCAGGCCGGCGGCGAGGCTGGCCAGCGTCCAAGTGTCGGTCCACCCGTCGGTGCCGGCGCGGCTGATGCCGTAGACGATGCCGAGCAGGCCGAGGGTGCCGGTGACGGCACCGGGCAGGTCGAGCTCTCCGGGGTGCGACTCCGACTCGGCCAGCAGGCGCGGTGCGAGCAGCGCGGTGACGATGCCGATCGGGGTGTTGATCAGCAGGGTGAGCCGCCAGCCCTCGACGCTGAGGCCGAAGATGCTGTCCAGGCCGGTCAGCCAGCCACCGAGCAGCAGGCCGACGGCCGCGCCCACGCCGGACATCGCGGCGTACACCGCGAAGGCCCGGTTGCGCAGCGGCCCGGCCGGGAACGTGGTGGTGATCAGGGCCAGGGCCGCCGGCGACGCCAGCGCCGCACCGAAGCCCTGCAGCGCCCGCGCAGCGAGCAGCAGGCCCTCGGAGGTGGCCAGGCCACCGAGCAGGGAGGCGACGCTGAAGACGATCAGCCCGGTCATGAAGATCCGGCGGCGGCCGTACAGGTCGCCGAGCCGGCCGCCGAGCAGCAGCAGGCTGCCGAAGGCCAGCGCGTAGCCGGTGACGACCCAGCGCAGGTTCGCCGGGGCGATGTCGAGGTCGTGCTGGATGAAGGGCAGCGCGATGTTCACGATGGTGCCGTCGAGCACCACCATGAGCTGCGCCACCGAGATGAGCACCAGGGCCCAGGCCAGGTGCTGCTTGCGGCCGGAGCTGGTGCTCTCGGCGTTGGCCACGTCGGTCATCGGTCTTCCTCGTCTCGAAAGGTCTCGTGGGTGGGTGGTGGGACAGGTGTCAGGGGGTCGGCGCGCGCTCGCGGGTGGCGGCCGGCAGGATGATCTGGTCGATCACCCGGGTGATCAGCTCGGGGGTGGGCTGCTCGCCCATCATGAAGACGCGGTGCAGCACGATCCCCGCGAGTGCCGGCTCGAGCAGGGACACGTCGACGTCGTCGCGCAGCTCACCGCGCTCGCGGGCGCGCTCCCAGATCTGCTGGGAGACGGCGATCTTCGGTCCGACGACCTCGGTGCGGAACGCCTCGGCGAAGTCGGCGTCGCGGGCGATCGCGGTGATGACGCTGGCGAAGGTCGCCACCGTCTCGGGGTCGACCAGGCCGCCCATGCCGCAGAACACGCCCATCAGGTCGCCGCGCAGCGACCCGGTGTCCGGGACCTCGGTCGGCCCCTTGCTGTGGTGCAGCGCGTCGATGACCAGGCTCACCTTGTTGGTCCAGCGCCGGTAGAGCGTCGCCTTCGAGGCCTTGGCCCGCGCGGCGACGGCGTCCATGGTGAGCCGGTCGTAGCCGACGTCGGCGAGCACCTCCAGCGTGGCGGCCAGGATCTCCAGCTCGCGGTCGCCCTCGATGCGGGGCCGCTCGACGGGGGTCATGGTCTGGCTCTCCTGGGGGTCGGCGACGGTTAACAAAGATGAAACGAAACGGTTTCGTTTCATCGTGAACACGGTACCTCGGCCGGGCATTCCGTCCCCACCGATATTTCTTCCACCGATCCTGACCGGGACCACCGACAGTCCCGGCCCGGTCGTTCGCGATGTCGGCGCCGGCGGGCACAATCGGCGCCATGACGGACGCGCGCGAGGAGCATCGGCTCATCGCAGAACAGGTCGAGGACGCCCGCTGGCGCTACTACGTCCTCGACAGCCCGACCATCGACGACGCCGAGTTCGACCGGCTGATGCGGCGGCTGGAGGAGCTCGAGGAGGAGCTGCCCGAGCTGCGCACACCCGACTCGCCGACGCAGAAGGTCGGCGGTGCCGTCGCGACCGACTTCACCGCCGTCGACCACCTCCAGCGCATGGAGAGCCTCGACAACGCGTTCTCCTTCGAGGAGCTCGCGGCCTGGCACGCGCGCCTGGCGCGCGACGGCGTCACCGACCCCGCCCTGCTGTGCGAGCTCAAGGTCGACGGCCTGGCGATCAACCTGCTCTACGAGCAGGGCAGGCTGGTGCGGGCGCTGACGCGCGGTGACGGCACGACCGGGGAGGACGTCACACCGAACGTCCGCACCATCGACGTGGTCCCCCACCGGCTGCGGGCCGACGGCGACCTCCCGGTCCCCGAGCTGCTGGAGGTCCGCGGCGAGGTGTTCTTGCCCGTCGAGGCGTTCGAGCGGCTCAACGAGTCGATGACCGACGCCGGCCGGCCGGTGTTCGCGAACCCGCGCAACGCCGCCGCCGGGTCGCTGCGCCAGAAGGACCCCCGGGTCACCGCGACCCGCGCGCTCGGCATGGTGTGCCACGGCATCGGCGCGCGGCAGGGGTTCGAGCCCGACGCGCAGTCGCACTCCTACGAGGCCCTGCGGACCTGGGGGCTGCCCGTGTCCGACCAGGTCCGCGTCGTGGCGACCCTGGCGGAGGTCGAGGAGTACGTCGCGCACGCCGGCGAGCACCGGCACACGATCGTGCCCTACGAGATCGACGGCGTGGTCGTGAAGGTCGACGACGTCGCGCTGCAGCGTCGCCTCGGGTCCACGAGCCGGGCGCCGCGGTGGGCGATCGCCTTCAAGTACCCGCCCGAGGAGGTCAACGCCAAGCTCCTCGACATCCGGGTCAACGTGGGCCGCACCGGCCGGGTGACGCCGTTCGGGGTGATGGAGCCCACCAGGGTCGCCGGCTCCACGGTCGAGAACGCCACCTTGCACAACGCCCACGAGGTGCGGCGCAAGGACGTGCGCCCGGGTGACACCGTCGTCCTCCGCAAGGCCGGCGACGTCATCCCCGAGATCGTCGGGCCCGTGCTGCCGCTGCGTCCCGAGGGGCTCGCGGAGTGGGTGATGCCGACCGAGTGCCCCGCCTGCGGGACGACGCTGGCCCAGCAGAAGGAGGGCGACAAGGACCTGCGGTGCCCCAACCACCGATCGTGTCCCGCCCAGGTGCGCGAGCGGGTCTTCCACGTCGCCGGCCGCGGGGCCTTCGACATCGAGGGCCTGGGCTACGAGGCGGCCGCGGCCCTGCTCGACGCGGGCGTCCTCGAGGACGAGGGCGGCCTCTTCGACCTCGACGAGGCCGCGCTGCTCCGCGCGCCGCTGTTCACCCGGGCGCCGAGGAAGGGGGAGGAGGGCCCGCAGCTGTCCGCGAACGGCGAGCGGCTGCTGAGCAACCTGCGCAGCCGCCTCGAGGTGCCGCTGTGGCGGGTCCTGGTCGCGCTGTCGATCCGCCACGTCGGACCGACCGCCGCTCGGGCGCTCGCGGCCGAGTTCGGGTCCATGGACGCGATCCGGGCCGCCACCGAGGAGCAGCTGGCCGCCGCGGAGGGCGTCGGACCGACCATCGCCGAGGCCGTCATCGAGTGGTTCTCGGTGGACTGGCACGTCGGGATCGTCGAACGCTGGGCCCGTGCCGGCGTCTCGATGGCCGACCAGCGCGACGAGTCGGTGCCGCGCACGCTCGAGGGCCTCACGGTCGTCGTCACCGGCTCGCTGGTCGACTTCAGCCGCGACTCGGCGAAGGAGGCGATCCTCTCCCGTGGCGGCAAGGCGGCCGGCTCGGTGTCGAAGAAGACCGACTACGTCGTGGTCGGCGACAACGCCGGGTCCAAGGCCGAGAAGGCCGAGCAGCTGGGCGTGCCGATCCTGGACGAGGCCGGCTTCACGGCCCTCCTCGACGGCGGCCCCGACGCCCTCTGAACGTTGAGTTGTGCGTTGTGACCACATGACTCGAGGGTTCTGACCATCCGGGTCGAGGGGATCGACCATCGACCGGGACCCCGGTCGGTCATCTTCTCCAGCTCGAAGGTCACCACTCCTGATTCGACCGGTCACAACCCTCAACTCGACGGGGATCAGGGGACCAGTGGCCGGTGCGGCGGGACGTAGGCCTCTCGTCGCCGGGGGAGCGCCGTGCGCATGCTCGGGGCAACCCGTCAGGCCACGAAGGAGGCCGTCATGTTCCTCGCACTGATGATCGCCGCCGGGATCGTCGCCGTCACCGTCATCGTGGTCGTGGCGATGCGCAGCTGGGGCAAGGACGTCGAGCGGACCGAGGCGGAGCTGCACGAGCCCGGCACCCGCACGGTCGCGTACGACGTGCCGCCGGGTCGCGACCCGGCCGAGCTGATGGCCGCGCTGACGCACGCCGGCTACCGCGCCGTCGAGGAGCACCCGGGGCGGCTGCTGATCGCCTGTCCGCAGGACGACGACCCGGCGAAGGTCAAGACGCTGCTCGCCGAGGCGTAGCCGACGCGGGCCGGTGTGATGCCCAGGCACGTTGGTCGAGATCCTGCGACGACACGGTCTGACCTGTAGGTCGACGAAGGCCTCCCCGGTGTGGAGTGGAGCTGTCTAAGAACCGTTCCGCCACCCAGGAGGCCTTCGTGTCCCACGCTACCCATGCCAACGCTGCCCTGACCGTCCGCGCCCGACTCCGGCTCGCGCGCCTGATCGTCGAGCACGGCTGGCCGCCGGCCCGCGCTGCTGAGCGTTACGACGTCTCGTGGCGGACAGCGACGAAGTGGGCTGATCGTTACCGCGAGGAAGGTCCGGCCGGGATGTTCGACCGGTCTTCGGCGCCCCGGCACCAACCGAACCGGACGCCGGCCCCCGTGGTGCGCAGGATCGTGCATCTGCGCTGGAAGCAACGGCTCGGCCCGGTCGAGATCGCCGACCGGCTCGGGATGGCGTCCTCGACGGTCCACGCGGTCCTGGTCCGCTGTCGGATCAACCGGCTTTCTCACATCGACCGCGCCACCGGGGAGCCGATCCGCCGCTACGAGCACGAGAACCCCGGTGATCTGATCCACGTGGACGTGAAGAAGCTCGGCAAGGTGCCCGACGGCGGCGGTTGGCGCTACCTGGGCCGCCAGGACGGCAAGAAGAACCGCGTGGCGACGGCAGCACGCACCGGCTTGCGCAACCAGTACCGCAACCCGTTGATCGGGACCTGCTACCTGCACACCGTCATTGATGACCACTCGCGCGTGGCTTACGTCGAGGCACATGACGACGAGACCAAGGAAACCGCGACCGAGGTCCTCAAGAACGCGGTCGCCTGGTTCGCCGATCGCGGTGTCACCGTGCAGCGCGTACTCAGCGACAACGGCAGCTGCTACCGGTCGAACCTCTGGAGGCAGACCTGCGTCGAGCTGGGCATCACGCCGAAGAAGACCCGGCCCTACCGCCCACAGACAAACGGCAAGATCGAGCGCTTCCACCGCACCCTCGCCGAGGGATGGGCGTTCAAGAAGTTCTACAACTCCGAGTCAGCCCGCCTCGCGGCTCTGCCAGCATGGGTCCACGAGTACAACCACCACCGGCCCCACTCAGCGATCGGGAAGGCGGCGCCCATCACCAGGTTGAACAACCTGGCTGGGCATCACACCTGATATGTAGTGGCCGCCTGTCAAGAGCAGGGTGAGGCGCCCGTCCCGATCGTTGCGGGGCGGGCGCCTCGTGCTTCGCCGTCGTGGTTGCTGGTGAGCGTGTCGTTGGCGACGCGCGGTCAGACTGATATGCGCGGGTTGGTTACCGCAGGACGGTGCTTTCGGCAGGAGCGGGACCGCTTGTCTAGCGTCGAGCGTCGCGGACGAGGGTGTCGGCTGCTCATAGGTGTTTCGCGGGTCGCTCCACGCGCTGCCACCGGCCGCCGTGAACGACGAAGCAGATCGTGGTCGGCTACTCCTCGAGCACGGCCAGGGACCAGCACCAGCCGGCCAGTTCGCGGGCGATCGCGACGTTGGCGATGGTGGGCTTCTTCTTGCGGTCGATGAACTTCACCCACCGCTGGTGCAGCCGCCGGTTGCCCTCGTCGCCACGAACCCGAGCAGCTGCGGGGGCCAGGTCCCACCGATCCCGCATGGTCTTGCCCACGACGTAGCGGGCACGGTGGTGCCAGGCCGCCTCGACCAGTAGCCGACGCACGTGGGTGTTGCCGGTCTTGGTGATCGACCCCTGAACACGTGAGGACCCGGAGGAGTACTCGCTGGGCACCAGACCGACGAAGGAGCCGATGGTGTTGCCGGTGAACCGGTGCCAGTCACCAATTTCGACCGCAAGTGCGAACCCGGTCAGGGTGCTGACCCCACGCAGGCATCCGAGGCGGTGCACCAGGTCGGTGAACTCGGAATCGCCTGCCATCTGGCCGATCGCGGTGTCGAGCCGGTCCCGGCGAGCTTTGGCCGTCAAGACGTTCTCGTAGTCGGAGTCAAAGGTCAGCCGGGTCGCACGGCTGGTCAGCTGCGGGAGGGCTTGGTGCCGCAGCCAAGCGTCGTGCTTCCCGGTCCATGCCTGACCGCCGTAGTAGACGATCCCGTGGCGCAGCAGCAGCTTGGACAGCCGGTGCCGGGCCCGCATCAGGTCACCACGGCAGTCCTCGCGAGCACGGACCAGGTCGCGGGCGGCCTCTTGGTCCGCGGTGGGAGTCGCCACTGCGGTGATCTCGTCGAGTCGCAGCAGCCGGGCCAGGTGGACCGCGTCCTTGGCGTCGGTCTTGATCCGATCGCCCGAGGGCCTCTGCAGTTTCGATGGCGCCGCGACCACGCACCGGATCCCGGCTGCATCCAGGTGACGCTGAAGCCCGAACCCAGTCGGGCCGGCCTCATAGGTGACCGCCACCGGACCCGGCAGCTCTTCGATCCAGGACCGGATGTGCTCGTGCGAAGGGGTCAGCTTCGCTTGGACCAACTCGCCCGTGACGCCATCGATCGCCGCCGCCGCGACTGATCGTGCGTGCACGTCGAGCCCAACGCTCGTACGCTCGGTGAACACCGGGGCCTCCCACAACTGTTGGATAGGCCGAGCAGGCCAGCCCTACTCGGTAACCCACGACCATTTGTGAGTGGGGCCCCGGCCTACAACCCTCAGCAGCCCTGAGAGGTCACTCCATACCGTCTAGGCCTCGTAGCTCGTGCCGCCGAGTCGCAGGTCACGACCGCCGACCTCGACCGGTGTCGACCGGCAGGTGCCGGTGTCGGGGGAGCACACGTCGACGGAGTCCCGGTCGACCCGCAGCAGGTCGCCCCGTGGGGTCCAGCCGTAGGACGCGTCGGTCAGGTCGACCCGCACGTGGGTGCCGCGGTCGACGTCGTAGACCTGCGCCGTGGGCCGGTCGTAGGTGCAGGTGCCGTCCTCGTCGCACGTGCGCCAGGGCAACGCCATCGCGTGCCGCCCGTCCGGGGCCAGCGACACGATCACGTCGGGGTCGGCCACGCGCAGCAGCACCTCACCGGTCCCGACGTCGACGACCCGCGAGCCGCCGGAGCGGTTCTCCAGCACGCCACGGCCACCCTGCACGGTCGGCATCCGGCTGGGGGGCAGCACGTCGGACGTGGTGACGGCACCGCTGCGCCAGTCCACGACGAGCGTGGCGGCGTCCATGCCGACGTACACCCGGTCGCCGTCCAGCGACACCGGTGGGGCGACCCAGCCACCCCAGGTGAACCTCCCCTCGACCGGCACCGAGGCCGCGACCTGCCCGGATCTGACGTCCCGCAGGACGACGTCCCAGCGCGCGGGGTCACCGGTCGGCTCGGCGTACGCGAGGTAGGGCTCGTCGGGGTCGGTGCCGGGCACCCGGTCGCCGAGGTCGAGCGAGAAGTCGCTGGTCGTGCCGTCGTCCGGCACCAGCGTGTAGGCGGAGTCCGGGGCGTCGGTCGTCGCCGAGCGGCCGGTGCGGACCAGCACGCCGGCCGAGGTGTAGTAGACGGACTTGACCGTCCCGTCGACGTGGACCGTGCGGCCGTTGCCGAGCTCGACCGTGGAGCCGGACGCGGCCGCCCACCCCTGGAGCTCCGGCGCCGTCGCGTAGGTGTCGGGCGACCCGTCCCCGAGCAGCTGGCTGGTGATCCCGGCCAGGCCGACCGCGCCGAGGACCGTCGTGGCCGCGACGGTCGCACCGAGGACGCGGCGCCGGTGCTGGCGGGCGCGCCCCGCGGCCAGGATGCGGTGGGGGTCCGGTGCGGGGACGTCGAGGGCGTCGGACTCCTCGCGCAGGAGGAGGGCGAGTCGTTCAGTCATGCTGGGCTCCCAGGGGCTGCGGGACGACGGCCTCGCCGAGCACGGCGCGCAGCCGGGCGAGGGCGTCGGAGGTCTGGCTCTTGACGGTGCCCTCGGAGACGCCGAGGGCGTGGGCGACCTCGCGGACGCTGAGGTCGTCGTAGTAGCGCAGCACCACCACCGCCCGCTGTCGCGGGGCGAGGGTGGCCAAGGCGTCCAGGACCGCCGGCCGGGTGCTCGGGTCGTGCTCCACCCCGGGGTCCGGGAGGACCTCGGCGGGGTGCTCGGCCCGCCAGGACCGACGGCGGAACCACGAGGCGGCCGTGTTGGCGAGCACCACGCGGGCGTACGCCGGCGCGGCGCCGCGGTCGCGCACCGTGCGCCAGCCGGCGTAGGTCTTGGCCAGGGACGTCTGCACCAGGTCCTCGGCCAGCTGGTGGTCGCCCAGCATCAGGTACGCCGTGCGGTACAGGCCCGGCCACGCGGCCTGGACGAGCTCGGTGAACTCCTCGTCCGTCAGCGGTCTCGCCATCGATCCTCCTCGAGCGGTCACCATCGAAGACGCGGCGGGCGCCGGATCGGTTGGGTCCGGTCAGGAGAGGACGCGCACCGCCTCGGGGTACTCCCGCAGCCGGTCGGTCAGCGCGGTCCAGAGCGACTCGACCGCCGCCACCTCGCCGCCCCGGTGCACGACGACCTCCTCCAGCCAGACGCGCTCCTGCGCGACCACCGCCGGGTCGTCCACGAGGAGAGCACCGACCACGCAGTCCACGACGTGGGGGACGAACGTGGCCAGCACCGTCGTCCAGTGGTCCGGCGACCCGGGGCGCGAGCCCAGCGCCGCCGCGACCGCCGGGTCCGCGAGCACGTCGCGGGCCACCTCGTCGCCGCTCGCGGAGATGCTGCGGGCCTCCAGCGCGGCCGGGGTGCGCAGCGGCGCCGCCGGCGGGACGTGCCGGGGCAGCGTGTCGAGCATCCGCACCACGTCCGCCGGAGTCGCGGCGTACGCCGTGGCGCCGAGCCGCTGCGCGCGCAGCGCGTCGGCCCCGAACGCCCGACCCCCGACGACGACGGGGGTGCCCGTGCCGCGGATCGCCTCGACCTGACGGCGCACCCGGGGGAGCGAGGACGCCACGGACGCGCTCAGCAGCACCAGCCGGGGTCCGGTGTCCAGGATCCTGGTGACGACCTGCTCGCGCGAGGCGCTCGCCCCGAGGAACTCCGCCCGCACGCCGGCGGCGCGCAGTGTGTGGGTGACGACGAGCGCGGGCAGTGAGTGCCACTCGCGCTCGGCACAGGCGACGAGCACGAGCGGGCCGGAGGGCTCGACGACGAGCGGGGCGAGCCGGGTGACGACCGCCTCGCTGACCGCGGTCGCCGCGTGCTCCTGGGCGACGGTGAAGGCGTTGGTCGACCACAGGTCGCCGACCCTCGCCTGGCTGCCCGTCACCAGCCCGTCCAGCACGGCGGGCAGCAGGACGCCGCGCGACACGCAGTCGGCGGCCACGGCGTACGCCGCGTGCGCGTCGCCCGCGAGCACGGCCGACCAGTAGGCGTCGCGCTCGGTGGCGGCGACGGTCACCGGGCCTGCTCCCGGCCCGGCCGGTGCTGGACCGCCACGAGCGCGATGTCGTCGTGGGGCCGGTCGCCGAGGTGGTCGGTGACGGCGATCGCGACCGCGTCGACGACCGAGCGGGCCGGCAGGCCCCCCATGCCGGCGAGCGCGGCGCGCAGCCGGTCGTCGCCGAACATCCCCTCCGCACCGCGGGCCTCGGTGACGCCGTCGGTGTGGAGCAGCAGGGTGTCACCGGGCGCGAGGTGCACGGTGGTCTCGTCGTAGTCGCTGCCCTCGAGCAGGCCCAGCGCGATGCCACCGGCGGTCACCTCGGTGACCTCGCCGTCCGCGCGCAGCAGCAGAGCGGGCGGGTGCCCCGCGTTGGCGACGTCGACCTCGAAGCGGCCCTCGCGGTGGCGCAGCCGCAGGCAGGTGGCGGTGGCGAGGGACTCGTCGTCGGGGCCGGCCTCGGCGACGACGACCTGGTTGACCAGTCCCAGGACCCATCCGGGGCGGCGGTCGACGAACGAGGCGGTGCGCACGGCGTTGCGGATCCGCTTGGCGTGCACGGCGGCCTCGACCCCCTTGCCGGCGACGTCGCCGCACAGCACGAGCACGTCGTCGTGCGGGCCGTGCACGTCGAGGAAGTCGCCGCCCACGTCCTCGGACTCGTGCGCGACGCGGTAGAACGTCGCGAGGTCGAGGTCGGGGATCTCGGGGAGGTCGTCGGGTGCCAGCGAGCGGCGCAGGACGCCGGCGACGTAGCGGCTCTCGGCGACCACCAGGGTCGCGTCCAGCCCGACCGCGACCCGCTCGGCGAGGTCGTCGAGGAAGCCGTGGGACTCGCCGAAGCCGAACCCCTGACCGCGGCCGAGGACCAGCACGCCGAAGCTGCGGCCGCGCGCCCCGAGGGGGAGCGCCACGAGCTGCTCCACACCGAGCGAGTCGACCTGGGCGACCGCGTCCTCGTCGGCCAGCAGGGAGCGCAGCACGCGGGCGCGCCCGGGGCCGGACGCCGGCAGCGCGACCTCCTCGGCGACGCTGCTGCGCAGCACCTGCTCGATCGCGGACGGGGAGCCGTCGACCACCCACCTGCTGGTCTGGCTGTGCGGCTGCGCACCCTGGGTGCCGACGGTGCTCAGCTGCCACGCCCCGGAGCGGACGACCACGCCGGCGACGTCGACGAGGTCGTCGAGGAGCAGTGCGACGAGGGCCTCCAGCGCGCGCTGGGGGTTCTGCACTGCGGAGACCGAGCGCGAGGCCCGGAGCAGGAACTCTGCTCGGCTGACCGCCTGCGCCAGGCGGGCGCGCGGCTCCGAGGAGCGGGAGTCAGCAAGCAGGCGAGCATGCCGCTCCCGGACCGAGATCGACAAACGCGTGCGCCTCTCCTGGGGGTGAGGGCCCAGTCTACGGGGACCCGGCCTGGGCCCGGCCTCCCCCCAAAGGAGGTGGTGACGCGGGACTCCTAGGATTGCCCCCATGCCCGAGATCACCCGCGACGAGGTCGCCCACCTGGCGACGCTCGCCCGGATCGACCTGTCCGACGAGGAGCTCGACCACCTCGCACCCCAGCTGAGCGTCATCTTGGAGTCGGTCGCCTCGATCACCGGCGTCGCCGGTGACGACGTGCCGCCGACCTCGCACGCCCTCCCGCTGACCAACGTGTTCCGTGAGGACGTCGTCGCGCCGAGCCTCACCCCGGAGCAGGCCCTGTCGGGCGCTCCCGAGGTCGAGCAGCAGCGCTTCTCGGTGCCGCGGATCCTGGGGGACGAGCAGTGAGCCGCGACTGGACCCGCGCGACGGCTGCCGAGATCGCCGACGGGCTCGCCGCGGGCGAGACCACCTCGGTCGAGGTGACGCAGGCACACCTGGACCGCATCGCCGCCGTCGACGGCGCCGTCCACGCGTTCCTCCACGTCGACGCCGACGGAGCCCTCGCCCAGGCGGCCGAGTCCGACGCCCGCCGCGCGGCTGGCAGCCTGCTGTCGCCGCTGGACGGCGTGCCGATCGCGGTCAAGGACGTGCTGGCCACCGAGGGGCTGCCGACCACCTGCGGGTCGCGGATCCTCGAGGGCTGGGTGCCGCCGTACGACGCGACCGTGGTCCGCCGGCTGCGCGCGGCGGGACTGCCGATCCTCGGCAAGACCAACATGGACGAGTTCGCGATGGGCTCCTCGACCGAGCACTCGGCGTACGGCCCCACGCACAACCCGTGGGACCTCGACCGGATCCCGGGCGGGTCGGGCGGCGGCTCCGCGGCCGCCGTGGCGGCCTTCGAGGCACCCCTCGCGATCGGCACGGACACCGGTGGCTCGATCCGCCAGCCCGGCGCTGTCACCGGCACGGTCGGGGTGAAGCCGACGTACGGCGGGGTGTCGCGCTACGGGCTCGTGGCGCTGGCCAACTCCCTGGACCAGGCCGGTCCGGTCACCCGCACCGTGCTCGACGCCGCGCTGCTGCACGAGGTGATCGGCGGCCACGACCCGCTCGACTCCACCTCGATCGACCAGCCGCTGCCCGCGCTCGTCGAGGCCGCCCGCCAGGGTGCGGCCGGCGGCCTCTCCGGCCTCCGGGTCGGCGTCATCACGGAGCTGGCGGCCGGGGGTGGGCAGAGTGGGTGGCAGGCGGGCGTGATGTCCCGCTTCCAGGAGTCGGTCGACCTGCTGGTCGCGGCCGGTGCGGAGGTCGTCGAGGTCTCCTGCCCGTCGTTCGTCCACGCGATGGCCACCTACTACCTGATCCTCCCGGCCGAGGCGTCGAGCAACCTCGCGAAGTTCGACGCGATGCGCTACGGCCTGCGGGTCTGGCCCGAGGGCAAGCCCGAGGCCAGCGCCGAGGATGTGATGCGCGCGACCCGCGACGCCGGCTTCGGCGACGAGGTCAAGCGCCGCATCATCCTGGGCACCTACGCGCTGTCCAGCGGCTACTACGACGCCTACTACGGCCAGGCCCAGAAGGTCCGCACGCTCATCGCGCGCGACTTCGAGGCCGCGTTCGCGCGGGCCGACGTCCTCGTCTCGCCGACGGCGCCGACCACGGCGTTCAAGCTGGGGGAGAAGCTCGACGACCCGATCGCGATGTACCTCAACGACCTCGCGACCATCCCCGCCAACCTCGCCGGCGTCCCCGGTATCTCCGTGCCGAGCGGGCTCGCCGACGAGGACGGGCTGCCGGCGGGCTTCCAGGTGCTGGCGCCCGCGCTGGCCGACGACCGGCTCTACCGCGTCGGTGCGGCCCTCGAGGCGGCCCTGGAGCAGAAGTGGGGCGGTCCGCTGCTCGCGCAGGCGCCGACCCTGGGTCTCGATATGCTCGCTGGCGCTCGCAACTCGACCACCGAGGTGAACTGACATGAGCGACACCCTCGTCGCCTTCGACGATGTGCTGGCGGCGTACGACCCGGCGCTCGGCCTGGAGGTCCACGTCGAGCTGAACACCGCCTCGAAGATGTTCTGCGGCTGCCCGACCGAGTTCGGCGCCGAGCCGAACACCCAGGTCTGCCCGACCTGCCTGGGCCTGCCGGGCGCGATGCCGGTCGTGAACGGCAAGGCCGTCGAGTCCGCGATCCGGATCGGGCTGGCGCTGAACTGCCAGATCGCGGAGTGGTGCCGGTTCGCGCGGAAGAACTACTTCTACCCGGACATGCCGAAGAACTTCCAGACCTCGCAGTACGACGAGCCGATCTGCTTCGAGGGCTGGATGGACGTCGAGGTCGGCGACGGTGAGACCTTCCGGGTCGAGATCGAGCGCGCCCACATGGAGGAGGACACCGGCAAGTCGCTCCACGTGGGCGGCGCCACCGGCCGCATCCACGGCGCCGACCACTCGCTGGTCGACTACAACCGCGCCGGCATCCCGCTCATCGAGATCGTCACCAAGCCGATCGTCGGCGCCGGCGCGAAGGCCCCCGAGGTCGCGCGCGCCTACGTCGCCCAGCTGCGCGACCTGATCGTCGCGCTCGGCGTCTCCGACGCCCGGATGGACCAGGGCTCGATCCGCGCCGACGTCAACCTGTCCCTGTCCCCGAAGGGCTCCGGCGTGTTGGGGACCCGCACCGAGACCAAGAACGTGAACTCGCTGCGGTCGGTCGAGCGGGCCGTGCGCTACGAGATGTCGCGGCACGCCGCCGTCCTGGGCGCGGGCGAGAAGGTCCTCCAGGAGACCCGGCACTGGCACGAGGACACCGGCGTCACCACGAGCGGGCGGGAGAAGTCCGACGCGGAGGACTACCGCTACTTCCCCGAGCCCGACCTCGTGCCGGTCGCGCCGTCGCGCGAGTGGGTCGAGGAGCTGCGGGGGACGCTCCCGGAGAACCCCACCGCCCGCCGCGCCCGGCTGCAGGCCGACTGGGGCTTCACCGACCTCGAGATGCGGGACACCGTCGGTGCCGGCGCGCTGGATGCCATCGAGCTGACGATCGCCGCCGGCACGTCTCCCCAGGCCGCCCGCAAGTGGTGGCTGGGCGAGCTCGCCCGGCGGGCCAACGAGCAGGGCGTGGAGGTCACCGCGCTCGCGGTCACCCCGGCCGACGTGGCCCGGGTGCAGGCGCTGGTCGACGAGGGCACGCTCAACGACAAGCTGGCGCGGCAGGTGTTCGACGGCCTGTTCGCCGGCGAGGGCACGCCCGACGAGATCGTGGCCTCTCGCGGTCTCGCCATCGTCTCCGACGACGGTGCCCTGTCGACGGCCGTCGACAACGCGATCGCCGCCAACCCCGACGTCGCCGACAAGATCCGCGACGGCAAGGTGGCGGCCGCCGGCGCGCTCATCGGCGCGGTGATGAAGGAGATGCGCGGGCAGGCCGACGCCGGGCGGGTCCGCGAGCTGATCCTCGAGAAGCTGCAGTAGCCCCGACCCGGGCCGAGCGGGGTTTGTCACACCCGCCGGCGGGGTCGGTCGCCCGTCGCAGCGGGTTATGCTGCGCCGGCACGCCCACCAACAACTCGATACCGTTCACGCCCGCACACGGGGGAAGCCGGTCCAAGTCCGGCGCTGTCCCGCAACCGTAGGCACCCGGCCCACCGTGGCCGGGGCGAGCCGGAGCACCCGGTGCGTCGCGTCCCGAACACGCGCTGTCGTGGAAAGCAGCTGCGGGAAGGAACAACCATGCGACTCCGCTCGCGACGCACCGCCACCTTGCTGGCGGTCCCCACCCTCGTCCTCGGCGGGCTGACCCTCACGGGCCCGTCCGCGTCCGCCGACCCGGTCGTGCCCGCGACCGCGGTGTCGGCACGCACCTGGCTGACCGGTCAGCTGCAGGACGGTCTCATCCTGAGCCCCTACGACGACCCCGACGGCAACCCCTACCCCGACTACGGGCTGACCATCGACGTCGCGCTCGCGGCGCATGCCGTCGACCCGTCGGGACCGGTCGTCGGCGAGGTCAGCGCCGCGATCGCCGACCACCTGGATGCCTACCTCACCCCGGGCGGCGGCACCGACCTGGCCGCAGGTGGCGTGGCCAAGGCGCTGGTGCTGGCACAGACGGCCGGCGCGGACACCTCTTCCTACGGCGGGCACGACCTGGTCACCGATCTCGAGGGCCGCGTCGCCACGGAGGGGGCCCTGGCCGGCCGCATCCAGGACCAGTGGCACGAGGTGGACCAGTACTCCGGTGACTTCGCCAACGTGATCGGCCAGGCCTTCGCCGCCCAGGGCCTCGACGAGGCAGGCAGCAGCGACACCGACGAGGTGACCGACTTCCTCCTCCAGCAGCAGTGCGCCGCGGGCTACTTCCGCCAGTACTTCGCGGCCGCGGACGCCGCCGACCAGACCTGCGACGGCGGCGACGGCAAGCCCAGCGTCGACACCACCGCCATCGTGGTCCGCGCCCTCCAGTCCCAGACCGACGACACCGACGTCGCCGCGCGCGTCGATGACGCGGTCGCCTGGCTGCTGACCCAGCAGCGGGGGAACGGCGGGTTCGGCTCGGACGCCGACATCCCGACGGCGAACGCCAACAGCACCGGCGTCGCGGCGTACGCCCTCGCGATCACCGGGCACCCGACGGCGGCCGGGCGGGCTGCTGCCTGGCTGCGCGCCCACCAGGCGGCGAACGTCGGGACCTGCCGCCCCTTCGGTGCGGCGGACCGCGGCGCGGTGCTCTACGACGACGCCGCCCGCACGGCGGGACTCGCCGGGCCCATGGACGACCAGCTCGTCTACCAGTCGGCTCGCGCCACCGCGGACGCCCTTCCCGGGCTGCTGGCAACACCGGCGGGTCCGGGTGACCCGAACGTGCTCTACGCGCCCGGCTACGTGCACACCGGCAGCCGGACCCAGGTCGGCGTCAACGACGCCACGCCCGGCGCGCCCCTGTGCGCGGTGCTCGGCGCGCAGCGGGTGCTCCGCTGGGCGAACCCCGCCGGCGACGCGCACCTGCCGCTGGGGGTCCCGGCCCGTGCGGGCACCTACACCGCGACGGTGTCGGACGCGAGCGGTGCCGTCGGCACCGCGCGGATCCGGGCGCTCGGGGCGAAGAAGCTCTCCCTCTCGGTCAAGGAGCGGGTCCACGCCGGTGGCACCCAGGTGGTCAAGGTCCGCGGCCTGGCCGCCGGCGAGCAGGGGTCGGTGGTCGTCAGGTGGCCGGCCGGCCGGGGCGGTGCGGCGGGCTCCGGGGCCGCTGGGCAGGCCAACGGCAAGGGCGTCCTGCGGGTCGCCTTCCCCGTCCCGAAGAAGGTGTCCGGCCGGGCCACGGTGCGCGCGCACGGTCAGTTCCGCGACCGCGCGGGTCGCACGTCCTTCACCGTGACCCGCTGACGTGCGACGTCTCGTCACGCGACTCCTCGCCGCGTCCGCCCTGGCCGCGGCGGGGTACGCCGTTGCGCCCGTCGCCCCGGCGGCCGCGGCGGGGTGCACGGCCGACCACGGGGTCACCGTCGTCGCGGACTTCCACCAGCTCGGGGGCGGCGTGCAGACAGTGTGCGTCCCGGACGGGGGCGGTGACACGGCGGCCGCACTCTTCCCGGCGGCCGGGTTCACCCTCAGCTATGTCCAGCGGCAGCCCGGCTTCGTCTGCCAGGTCTCGGGCAAGCCGGCGGACAGCTCCTGCGTGAACACCCCGCCCGCGGACGCCTACTGGGGCCTCTTCTGGTCCGACGGCGAGTCGGGCGGCTGGACCTACGCCACGGCCGGGGCGGGGGGCCAGCACGTGCCGGACGGGGGCTACGTCGGCTTCTCCTGGCAGGGCAGCGACACCCGCAGCCCGCCGGGCTACCGGCCGGCCCCGCACCCCAGTGCCGCGCCGACCCCGACGGCCCAGCCGACGCACGCCCCGACGCGTGCACCCGGTCACGGCGGTCCGTCGGGCGGGGCGGCCGGGCCGCCGTCGACGGACGCGAGCCCGTCGGCCACCGGGTCGGCCACCGGGTCGGCCACGGCGTCGGACCCAGCATCCTCGACAGCCGTCCCCGGCGGGCCGTCGTCCCGGCGGGCCCACCACCGCGGTGGAGCGGCGGCCGGCTCGGCCTCAGCCACGCCCCCGGCGACCCCCGACGCGGAGGTCCCGGCGGATCCGGCCTCGTCCGCCGACGTGGCGCCGGCCGCCGCCGAGGCGGCCGAGCCCGACCACGGCCTGCCTGCCTGGGTCGCGCCGGCGGTGGTGGCAGCACTCCTGGCCGCGGCCGGGGCGGCGGCCGTCGTGCGTCGGAGGCGGGCCGCGCCGTGAGCCTCGCGACGGGCGACCGCCTCGCACGCGACCTGCACCCGGTCGCGTGGTGGGTCTGGGCGCTCGGGCTCGCCGTGGCGGCCTCGTTCACCACCAACCCGATGGTGCTGCTGATGCTGGTCGGTGTCGCGGCGCTGGTGGTCTCGTTGCGACGCTCGGACCAGCCGTGGGGTCGGTCGTTCCGGCTCTACGTCGGTCTGGGCGCCGTCATCGTCGCGGTCCGGGTGACCTTCTGGGTGGTCTTCGGGGGCTGGTCCGGCGGCCGGGTGCTGCTCGACCTCCCGGAGGTCCCGCTCCCGGCGTGGGTCGCCGGCATCACGCTGCTCGGACCGCTCTACGCCCAGGCCCTGCTGTTCGCGCTCTACGACGGCCTCCGGCTGGCGACGATCGTGATCTGTGTCGGTGCCGCCAACTCGCTGGCCAACCCCAAGCGGCTGCTGCGCTCGGTCCCGCCGGCGCTCTACGAGATCGGTACCGCACTCGTCGTCGCCGTGACCGTGCTCCCGCAGCTGGCCGAGAGCGCCCGCCGGGTCCGGGCCGCCCAGTCGCTGCGGGCGGGCGAGACCGGGCGGGTGCGGTCGATGCGCCGGCTGCTGGTCCCGGTCCTCGAGGACGCCCTGGAGCACTCACTCGCCCTCGCCGCCGGCATGGACGCCCGCGGCTACGGCCGGGCCGGCGGCGCGAGCCGGGCGCAGCGGCGTACCACCGGCGCGCTGATGCTGGCGGGGCTCTGCGGGATCTGCGTGGGCACCTACGCCGTCCTGGACACCACGGCACCGCGGTTGCTCGCGCTGCCCATGTTGCTGCTCGGCGCCGCCACCGCGACCGCCGGGCTGCTCAGCGCGGGACGCCGGGTCGACCGGACCCGCTACCGCCCTGACCCGTGGCGGTGGCCCGAGGTCGCGGTCGTCGTCTCCGGCGTGGTCACCGGTGCGCTCGGCTGGTGGCTCAGCGCCCACCAGCCCGACGTGGCCTACCCGTCGCTCGACGCCCTGCCGCCGGTGAGCGGCGCCGGCCTGGTGCTGGCAGCGGTCGCGCTGCTCGGTCCGCTCTGCTCCCCGCCGCCCCGGCTGACCCTGGGGGTGGCCGCGTGATCGAGCTGCGCGGCGTCACCGTCCGCTACGACGACGCCACCGACCCGGTCCTCGACGGCGTCGACCTGACCGTCGACGAGGGTGAGCTGGTGCTCGTCTCCGGCCCCACCGGCGTCGGGAAGTCGTCGCTGCTCGGGGTCGTCACCGGGCTGGTGCCGCGGTTCAGCGGCGGCGTCCTCGAGGGTGACGTCCTGCTGGACGGCGTGAGCATCGTGCGGACGCCGCCCCGCGACCGGGCGCACGTGATCGGGTACGTCGGACAGGACCCGGCCGCCGGCTTCGTCACCGACACCGTCGAGGAGGAGCTCGCCTACGGGATGGAGCAGCTCGGGCTGCCCCCGGAGACCATGCGGCGCCGCGTCGAGGAGACCCTCGACCTGCTCGGCATCGCCGACCTGCGCGCCCGCGACCTGCGTACGCTGTCGGGCGGTCAGCAGCAGCGGGTCGCGATCGGCTCGGTACTCACCATGCACCCACGGCTGCTGGTGCTCGACGAGCCCACCTCGGCCCTCGACCCGACGGCTGCCGAGGAGGTGCTGGCGACCCTGACCCGGCTCGTGCACGACCTCGGCGTCTCGGTGCTGCTCGCCGAGCACCGGCTGGAGCGGGTCGTGCCGTTCGCGGACCGGATGTGCCTGATGACCGGTGCGGGGCAGGTGCACGTGGGGGAGCCGGGCGAGCTGCTCGTCGACTCGCCGGTCGTGCCTCCGCTGGTCGAGCTGGGCCGGGTCGCCGGCTGGCACCCGCTGCCGCTCAGCGTGCGCGACGCCCGCCGCCGCGCCCGCGGTCTCGCCGAGCGGATGCGCCCCCCGCTCGAGCCGGCCGTCGCGGCCGAGCCGTCGGTCGTCGTACGCGACCTGACCGTCGCGCACGGCCGGTCCGTGGCGCTGCGCGAGGTCGGCCTGGCCCTGGGGACCGGGCGGGTGACCGCCCTGATGGGGCGCAACGGGGCCGGCAAGTCCTCCCTGCTCTGGGCCCTGCAGGGCAGCGGCCGCAGGTCGGGTGGCTCGGTCGACGTCGACGGCACGGACCCGGCCGGACTCGCGCCCGCGCAGCGACGGGCGCTGGTGGGGCTGGTGCCGCAGAACGCCGCCGACCTGCTCTACCTCGAGACCGTCGCGGAGGAGTGCGCCGCCGCCGACAGCGGGTCCGGCGACTCCCGGACGCTGCTCGACCGGCTCGCCCCCGGCATCCCCGACGGGCAGCACCCGCGCGACCTCTCCGAGGGGCAACGGCTCGCGCTGGCCCTCTCCCTCGTGCTCGCCAGCCGGCCGCGGATCCTGCTGCTCGACGAGCCGACCCGCGGGCTCGACTACACCGCCAAGCGCGTCCTCGCCGGGGTGCTGCGCGGGCTCGCCGCAGACGGGCACACGGTGCTGGTCGCCACCCACGACGTGGAGTTCGTCGCGCAGGCCGCCGACGACGTCGTGGTGCTCGCCGACGGCGACGTCGTGTCCTCGGGTCCGGTCCGCCGTGTGGTGGCCGAGTCGCCGTCGTTCGCGCCGCAGGTCACCAAGGTCCTCGGCCCGCCGTGGCTGCGGGTCGACGAGGTGGCCCGCGAGCTCGCCCGGCTGGACGCGTCGTGAGCGTGCCGCACCGGGTCGCCGCCGTCCGGGTCTCGCCCCGCTCGGCCCTGGTGCTGGTCGTGGCGTCGGCGGCCGGGGTGGCGATGCTGTGCTGGCCGCTGCTGCTCCGCGTGCACGGCAGCACGCGGGTGGACCCGCCCTTCCTCTTCCTCGCCCTGCTCCCGGTCGTCCTCGCGGTCGTGCTCGCCGAGCTCAACGAGGGCGGGCTCGACCCGCGGGTGCTCGCCGTCCTCGGGGTGCTCAGCGCCGTCAACGCCGTGCTGCGCAGCGTCTCGCCCGGGACCGGCGGCATCGAGCTGACGTTCTTCGTGCTCATCCTGGCCGGCCGGGTCTTCGGCCCGGGGTTCGGCTTCGTGCTGGGCTGCACGTCCCTGTTCGCCTCCGCCCTCCTCACCGCGGGCGTCGGACCCTGGCTGCCCTTCCAGATGCTGTGCGCCGCGTGGGTCGGCATGGGGGCCGGGCTGCTGCCGCGCCGACTCACCGGCCGCAGCGAGCTGTTCCTGCTGGCGGCGTACGGCGTCGTCTCGGCCTACCTCTACGGCCTGTTCATGAACCTGTCCGGGTGGCCGTTCGTCGCGGGCATCGCGGTCGAGGGGCACGAGGGCTCGCTGTCCTACGTCGCCGGCGCGCCGGTGCTGGACAACCTGCACACGTTCGTCGTCTACACCCTGCTCACCTCGACCGGCAGCTGGGACACGGCCCGGGCGATCACCAACGCCGTCGCGATCCTGGTGCTCGGGCCGGCCATCCTCACGACCCTGCGGCGCGCGGCCCGGCGGGCGACCGTGACCGGGGTCGTCACGGGCCAGGAAGGCTAGGGCCGCACCAGCAGGATCCGGTCGTCGCCGGGCCGGGGCTCGCCACGGCCGTCGCGGTTGCTGGTGGAGACCCACAGGTTGCCGTCGGGGGCGACGACGACGGTGCGCATCCGGCCGTACCGCCCGACGAAGTAGTCGACCGGGTGGACCGCGTGGTCGCCGTGCACGTCGACGCGCCACAGCCGCTCACCGCGCAGGGCGGCCATCCACAGGTGGCCGTCGAGGTAGGCCAGCCCCGAGGGGGAGGCGTCGTCGGTGTCCCAGACGACCTGCGGGTTGGTGAGTCCCGCTCCGTCACCGCGGCCCTCGACCATCGGCCAGCCGTAGTTGCGGCCCTTCTCGATGAGGTTGAGCTCGTCGTAGGTGTCCTGTCCGAACTCCGAGGCCCACAGCCGGCCGTCGTCGTCGAAGGCGAGGCCCTGGACGTTGCGGTGGCCGTAGGACCAGATCTGGGAGCCCGGGAACGGGTTGCCCGGCGCCGGCCTGCCGTCGGTGGTCATCCGCAGGACCTTGCCGGCCAGGGTGCTCCGGTCCTGGGCCAGGTCGGGCTGCCCGGTCTCGCCGGTCGAGGCGTACAGGTAGCCGTCCGGGCCGAACACCAGCCGGCCGCCGTCGTGGATGAAGCCGTTGGGGATGCCGTCGAGGACCACCGACGTCGGCCCGAGCCGGCCGTCGTCCAGGCGGGCCCGGACGATCCGGTTGTCCGAGGCGGTGCTGAGGTAGAAGTAGAGGAGGTGGTCCTGGGCGAAGTCGGGGGAGACCGCCACGCCGAGCAGCCCGGCCTCGCCGCCCTGGTCGCCCAGCGGCACGGCCGCGCTGATCGTGCCGGCCTCGCGGACGTCGTACGCCGGCGGGCTCAGGACGAGCACGCGACGGGTGTCGCGCTCCGTGACGACCGCGTCACCGTTCGGCAGGAAGCCGATGCCCCACGGAGCCGCCAGGCCGGTGGCGATCGTCCCCAGCACCTTCGGCGGGCCGTCGTCGACGGAGGGCGTGTTGTCGCCGACCGGCTTGGAGGGCGAGGGCGTCGCGGACGACGGCGGTGCCGAGGACGTCGGGCTCGCGGTGATGGTGTCCCCGGGGGCCGACGTGCCGGCGTCACTGCTGCAGGCCCCGGCCAGGGCGGTCGCGAGCAGCGCGACCCCGACAGTGGCGGCCCGGACGGCAGGACGTCGCATGTCACCCGACCCTATGCAGGAACTCCAACAGCTGCCGGTGGACCTCGTCGGGGTGCTCCATCTGGAGGAAGTGGCTGCCCCGGAGCTCGGTGTAGGTGGCGTCGGCCATCCGGGCCGCGGCCGAGCGCATCGCGCGGTGCCCGGCGAGCAGGTCCCACCGGCCCGCGACGAACGCCGCCGGCACCCGGACCCGGCTCAGGCGGATCCGCGGGTGGCGCGAGGTGTGGAGGGCGACGTGGAAGTACCACTCGACGGGCGTCTGGAGGAACGCCGACACCGCCCGCCGGGCCAGCTCGGGATCGGCCACGGGCAGCATGAAGCCGCTGTGGCTGACGACATCGATGGCGCGGCGGCCCACCGGGAGCCGGGTCGTCACCGGGCTGATCAGGTGCCCCGCCGCGTTGAGCGCCTTCGCGGCGCCGACCGTCATCGTGCGCGCGGCCAGCGGCGGCACCCGCAGCGGGCCGAGCATCGTGGCGAAGGTGTCTCCCGGGACGCCGGCGACCGCGAAGATGCCGGCGACCCGCTCGGGGTGCTCGACCGCGATCTCGAACGCGGTGTTGACGCCCATCGACCACCCGACCAGCACCGCCCGCTCGAGGCCGAAGTGGTCCATGACCGACAGCCCGTCCTCGGCGAACGCCTCGATGCCGACGTGGTCGAGGTCCGCGGGTCGCGCCGAGCCGCCGGTGCCACGGTGGTTCCAGGACACGACCCGGACGTCGCAGGCCGGGTCGAGGAACGCCGGCCAGGCGTACGGGCTGGTGCCCAGGCCGTTGCAGAGCAGGACCGTCGGCCCGTCGAGCACGCCGTCGGCATCGTTGGTCCAGGCCCGCAGCCGGGTGCCGTCGTCGGACAGCACGTCGTGGTAGGCGAGGCGGGGCGCGGTCGTCGTGCCGGACGGGGTGACAGGCATGGTCCCGATTCTGCCGTCCGGCCGGGGTCGTCGGGCGGAGGTGTGGCTGAGTTCACCGGCCGGCCGTGGGAGGGCGGCCGGGGCCGGTGAACTCAGCCGTGCGCAGCCTGGGCTGCCGCCTCCGCGACCGGAGTCCTGACGACAGCGGCCAGGAACTCCTCGACCTCGTCGAGCTCCGCACGCCGTTGTGCCAGAGCAGTGGAGGCGACCATGGCGTTGCGCCGGGAGCGCTGCTGCGACTCCACCGGCCAACGTCGTACCGCAGCGAGCGGGCGGCGCAGGAGGTGCGTGACGACCATCGGCTTGCTCCCCAACGTGCGGTTCCGAGAACGGGTGTGGCTCCACGCTAGGCGCCGGCCGGGTCGCCGGGGTCAACGCCGTGTGACGCTTGCGTGAACTCGGCCCCGGCGGCTTCCGGTGGTCGAGCACCCCGCGCGGGGCCTCCGGTGGTCGAGCCTGTCGAGACCCCCGCACCCGCGCGGGGGGTGACTGTCGACGTGCCGCGGGTCCGTTTGGGGGCGTGACCGAAGGGCTGGCTACGCGGGTACGGCGGGCGTCGGGCGCAGTTTCATCACGGGATGCAGGCGAAACAGCGCCTCCCGTGCTGGGCCCGCCGTGGGAGGCGCGGGTTCACCACCAGACCGTGGTGGACCTGTGACGGCTGGGGCGCCGGACTCCAGGACCCAGCAGCGGTACCACCTAGCGAGCCGCGTAGCCGAGCATCAGGTGGTCGTGGTGGCTGCCCCAGGTCAGGTCGAGCGACCAGCAGCCGGGGGAGGGGAGGTCGATGCCGGAGGGCCCAGGGGCGGGCTCGACGGTGCGGGTGACCGTCTTGCCCGTGCCGGCGAGCGTGGCGCGGATGTCCAGGGGTCCGTCGGCTGCCCCGACCCGCGCGACCCAGAGGATCTTGTTGGTCGTGCCGTCGGAGCGAGGCGGTGCGACCAGCGGGTGGTGGGTGCCCCAGACGACGGCCACCATGTCGCCGCGGTCGCCGAGGACGTACGACACCGGCTGGTCGGGCGGCGTGAACCCGGAGCGTGCCCAGGTCGGGAGCGGCTGCGGTGAGTAGTCGAGGGTGCAGGTGGCCGGGGGCGTCCCTGCCGGCACGCCGTCGGGCGCGGTGTCGGGGCCGTCCAGTGCGAGGGCCACCAGCACACCGCCCACCACCACGGCAGCGGCCGCGGCGACCAGCAGCGGTGCGGCACGCCGGCGCCGCCAGGTCGGTGGCCGCACGGGCTCCGAGGGCCGCGGGACGGCGGAGTCCGCCACCCTCCGCATCGTCGTGGCGATGAAGTCATCGGTGTCCAGGTCCGTCGGGCTGTCCATCGGGCTACCTCCCTTGATCCTCGGACTGCGCCGCGCGAGCGGCCTCGGCCGCCCGCCGCAGCGAGTCGCGTCCACGTGCCAGGTGCGTCTTCGCCGTGGCCACCCCACACCCGAGGATGTCGGCGACCTCGCCGATCGGCCGGTCCTCCAGGTAGGTCAGCGCCACCGCGACCCGCTGCCGGTGGGGCAGCGAGCGCATCGCGGCGTCGAGCCACGCGTCCAGCGCCGACGCGTCCGCTGGGGCCGCCGCCGCCCGGTCGAGAGGCTCGGCGACCAGCACCTCACGCCGACGGCGGCGCGCGTTGCGGTGCAGGTTGGCCAGGGTGGTGCGGGCGTACGCCGGCAGGTTGTCGTGGTGCGCGAGCCGGTCCCACCGGGCCGAGACGCGCGCGAGCGTCTCCTGGGTCAGGTCCCACGCGTCGTGGTCGTTGCCGCACAGCACGCGAGCGAGACCCAGCAGTCGTGTGGTCTCCACGGCGGCGAACTCGTCGAAGCCGATCTCCACGGTGGCCTGCCGCCCTCCTGTCACACCCATAGAACACATGGGGAGCCGGATCGGACTACACGCGCGCCCGATCAGTCGGGGGCGGGTGCCACGGTGCGTGCGGACCGGGTGGCACCGACCGACGCCACGACGACGCAGGCCATGGCGAGCCACTGCTCGGCGCTGAGCACCTCGCCGAGCACCACGATGCCGGCCAGGGCTGCGGCGGCCGGCTCCAGGCTCATCAGGATCGAGAACACCGAGGGCCGCAGCGAGCGCAGCGCGACCAGCTCGCAGCTGTACGGGATGACCGAGGAGAGCAGGCCAACCAGGGCGCCGAGCAGCAGGATGCGCGGGTCGAGCAGGTCGGCGCCGCCGACGGCGACCGCGGCCGGGGCGAGGGCGACCGTCGCCGCGAGGGAGGCGAGCGCCAGCCCGTCGAGGCCGGGCCAGCGTCGTCCGGTCTGCGCGCTCAGCAGGATGTACGCCGCCCAGCTGGCGCCGGCGAGGAGCGCGAACAGTACGCCGGCGAGCGTGACCGTCCCGCCGCCGCCGAGGCCGAGCAGCGCGACGCCGAGGCCGGCGAGAGCCACCCACAGGAGGTCGCGGGGGCGGCGTGACCCGACCACGGCCAGGGTCAGCGGACCGACGAACTCCAGCGTCACCGCGACGCCGAGCGGGATCCGCGCGAAGGCCTGGTAGATCGCCCAGTTCATCGTGCCGAGGGACAGCCCGAAGGCGAGGACGACCAGCCAGTCCGTCCGACTCCGACCCCGCAGCCGGGGCCGGGCGATCGCAAGCAGGACGACCGCGCTGGTCGCGAGCCGCAGCCACACCATCGTCGTGGGGTCGACCTCGTCGAAGAGCGACTTGGCGATCCCGGCGCCGAGCTGGACCGAGAGGATGCCGACGAGCACGAGCCAGACCGGCGAGGCTCCGCGGACCGATGAGTTCCGGGTAGCCACCGGGTCAACCTAACGGCACAGTGAGATGGGCAGTGGGACGGGCACAGTGCGATGGACACAGTGGGATGGGCACAGTGCGATGGGCAGTGCGATGGGCACAGTGGGACCACGAGAGCGGAGGGCGCAGATGGCAGACCGGACCGTGCTGATGGTCGGGACCCGCAAGGGCCTGTGGATCGGGACCTCGGACGAGTCATGTCGGGACTGGGACTTCACCGGCCCCCACTTCGACATGGAGGAGGTCTACTCCTGCCTGGTCGACAAGCGCGGGTCGGCGCCTCGGCTCCTCGCGGGCACGTCGTCACCCTGGCTGGGTCCGCAGGTCCGTCGTTCCGACGACCTCGGCGCCACCTGGGCGGACACCCCGAACGGGGCCGTCCGGTTCCCCGACGACACCGGCGCCACCGTCGAGCGCGTCTGGCAGCTCGTCCCGGGCGCCGAGGACGGCGTGGTGTACGCCGGCACCGAGCCGGCTGCGGTCTGGCGCTCGACCGACGGCGGCGAGACCTTCGCGCTCGAGCGGGCGCTGTGGGACCACCCCCACCGGCCGGAGTGGAACGCCGGCTTCGGTGGCCAGGCCTTCCACACCGTGCTCCCGCACCCGGGCGACCCGCTCTCGGTGACGGCGGCGCTCAGCACCGGGGGCGTCTACCAGACCTCCGACGGCGGCCGGACGTGGGAGCCGCGCAACCACGGCATCCGCGCGGAGTTCCTGCCGGAGGGCCAGCAGTACCCGGAGTTCGGGCAGTGCGTGCACAAGGTGACCCGCCACCCCTCGCGCCCCGACCGGCTCTACCTGCAGAACCACGGCGGCGTCTACCGCTCCGACGACCACGGGGCCACCTGGTCCTCGATCGCAGACGGCCTGCCCGCCGACTTCGGCTTCCCGATCGTGGTCCACCCCCACGAGCCGGACACCGTCCACGTGTTCCCCATCAGCGGCGGCGACGGCCGCTACCCACCCGAGGCCAAGGCCCGGGTGTGGCGCTCCCGCGACGCCGGCGACCACTGGGAGGAGCTCGGCGACGGCCTGCCCGACGCCTTCTACGTCGCCGTGATGCGCGATGCCATGTGCGCCGACGACCACGAGCGGGCCGGACTGTACTTCGGTGCCCGCAACGGCTCGGTCTGGGGCTCGGCCGACGAGGGCGACACCTGGCACCAGGTCGTCTGCGACCTCCCGGACGTGATGTGCGTTCGGGCGGCCGCCCTGTAGCCGCTCAGGTGGACTGCAGGGTCTCCTCCTCGACCTCCGACTCGTGGAGGGAGTCCTCGATGTGCTGCTCGATCTCCTCGCGCGGCAGAGGGAACCGCAGCGCGAGCGCGTAGATCAGGCCGGAGAACACGAAGAGGACGGGGATCGCGGTCCCGAAGCCGAGCACGCCCAGGTTGCCCGCGGCCGGCTCGGGGTAGCTGCCCACCCACGAGATCACCAGCAGGCCGACCAGCCACGGCACCACCCAGCTGGCGCCCGAGCGCAGGTCCAGCTTGGGGGTGTCCTGGCCCAGCAGGTGGTAGACGGGGAGCAGCACGAAGCCGATGGCGACCGCGACCGCCAGCTTCCACACGATGTCCCAGCCCGACCAGTAGACGATCAGGTTGGACGCCCAGAAGGCGAGGAACGGCAGCACGTGCCCGCCCGGGACCCGGAACGGCCGCTCGGCCTCGGGGAGCCGCTTGCGGAGCGCGGCCAGCACGAGCGGGCCGGAGGCGAAGGAGAGCACGGTGGCCGAGGTGATGAACCCGACCAGCTGCTGCCAGCTGGGGAACGGGAGGAAGACGATGAGCCCGACGACGAAGGTGACCAGGAGCGAGATGAACGGCACCCCCCGGTTCGTGGTGCGGGCCAGCGCCTTCGGCGCGTTGCCGTTGCGAGCCATCGCGTAGGAGATCCGCGACGTCACCGTCGTGTAGATCAGGCCGGTGTCACCGGGGGAGACGATCGCGTCGATGTAGAGCAGGATGGCCAGCCACCCCATGCCGAGCAGCGTGGCGACGGCGGCGAGCGGCCCGAAGTCGTTCTCGAAGCTCAGCTGCGCCCACCCGCCGGAGTCGCTGATCACGCTCGGCGGCAGGGCTCCGATGAACGCGACCTGGAGCGCGATGTAGATCAGCCCGGTGATCACCACGGAGCCGACGACCGCGATCGGCACGTTGCGGCGCGGGTTGTCGGTCTCGCCCGCCAGCTCGATGCCCTGGCGGAAGCCCAGGTAGGAGAACACGATCCCCGACGTGGCGATCGCGGTGAAGACGCCGTGCCACCCCTCGGGCCTGAAGCCGTGGCTGGTGAAGTTCTCGGTGTGGAAGGCGGACAGCAGGAAGGCGGCCACCACGAGCAGGATGATGAAGATCTTCCATCCCACGAGCACGTTGTTGATCCGCGCGAACCACCGGATGCCGAAGTAGTTCACGACCACGAACAGCGCCATCAGCACCACCGCGGCGGCGTAGCCCAGGGCGGTGAGGGTGTGCACGATCTCGCCGTTGACGGTGTGCTCGGACGTGAACGGTGCGTACTTGGTGGCGTACTGCAAGGCCGCCATCACCTCGATGGGTGCGGTGGTCGCCACCGCCACCCAGGTGATCCACCCGGCGCTGTAGCTGGCGAACGAGCCGAACGCCAGGTGGGGGAAGCGGACGACTCCACCCGAGAGCGGAAACATCGTGCCGAGCTCGGCGTACACGAGCGCGATCAGCAGGATCATCACGCCGCCGAGCGCCCAGGAGATGATCGCGGCCGGTCCGGCCTGCTGGGCGGCGTTGAGGGCGCCGAAGAGCCACCCGGAGCCGATGATGGACCCGACGCTGGCGAAGAGCAGGCCGACGATGCCGACGTGCCGCCGGAGCTTGGTCCCCTCGCCCTGGCTGTGCCCGCGTGCCTGCGTGGCGGTGGTCATGGCGGTCCTCCGAGATCCGAGACGAGACGGGCTCTCCGTTCGTGCCCGACCCCACGGCGCGCCAAACGTCGCCGGACCGGTCAGACAGGCGGTCCGACCGTCGGGGACTCCAGGAGCTGCGCCGGGATCTCGCCGGTCGCGTCGGTGAGGTCGTCGTGCGGGTGGATCGGCTCGGGCACGCCCGCGGTGATCGTGCTGCCGTCGGCGCGCTGACCGCCGACGATCGGCCGGTCGCCGAGCAGGCCGTCGATGCGCTCACCCTGGTCGGGCAGGTCCACCCGCACGGGTGCGCCCGGGCGGACGACGTACGCCGACCCGCGCACGGTGAGCGGGACCTCCCCGTCCCCGTCGACGACCTGGAACGAGACGGACCCCTCGACGAGCGATACGAGGATCCGCGTCCCGCGCCAGCACAGCCGGAACGTCAGGCTGTCCCAGGTGGCGGGCAGGCGCGGGTCGAAGCTGAGCCGGCCGTCGTGGTCGCGCATCCCGCCGAACCCGAAGACCAGTGCGCTCCAGACACCACCGGTGGAGGCCACGTGCAGTCCGTCGACGGTGTTGTCGTGCAGGTTCATCAGGTCCACGTAGAGCGACTCGTGGAAGTAGTGCAGCGCGGCCTCGTGGTAGCCCACCTCCGCGGCGATCACCGACTGCACCACGGCCGACAACGTCGAGTCGCCGGTGGTGATCGGGTCGTAGTACTCGAAGTCCGCGCGCTTCTCCTCCACGGTGAACCGGTCGCCCTGCAAGAAGAGGGCGAGCACGACGTCGGCCTGCTTGAGCACCTGGAAGCGGTAGATCACGAGCGGGTGGTAGTGCAGCAGCAGCGGGCGCAGCTCGTCGGGCGTCTGCGAGAGGTCCCAGACCTCGCGGTCCAGGAAGTAGTCGTCCTGCGGGTGGATCCCGAGGCCCTCGTCGTAGGGGATGGTCATCCCGTCGGCGCACCGCTGCCACTCCTCGACCTCCTCCGGGTCGAGGTGGAGCCGCGCGGTCACCCGGACGTGCTCCTCGGGATGGTGCTCGCGGATGAACGCGATCGCCGCGGCCGCCTGCTCGAGGTTGAAGCGGGCCATCACGTTGGTGAAGAGGTTGTTGTTGACGACGGTCGTGTACTCGTCGGGCCCGGTGACACCGTGGATGTGGAACGTCGGCTCGCCGTTGCTGCGCCAGAAGCCCAGGTCCGCCCACATCCGGGCGGTCTCGACCAGGATGTCGATGCCCTCGCGCACCAGGAACCCGTCGTCGCCGGTCGCCCGGACGTACTTCATCAGCGCGTAGGCGACGTCGGCGTCGATGTGCACCTGCGCCGAGCCCGCGGCGTAGTACGCCGACGCCTCCTCGCCGCTGATGGTCCGCCAGGGGAACATCGCGCCGCTCTGGGCCATCTCCCGGGCACGCTCGCGCGCGGCCGGCAGCATCAGCGACCGGAAGTGCAGGGCGTTGCGTGCCACCTCGGGCTGGGTGTAGGTGAGGAAGGGCACGACGTAGATCTCGGTGTCCCAGAAGTAGTGGCCCTCGTAGCCCGACCCGGTCACCCCCTTCGCCGGCACGCCCAGACCGTCGATCCGGCCGGTGGCCTGGGCGAGGCTGAAGAGGTTGAACCGCACCGCCTGCTGGACCGCGGCGTGCTCGGGTCCGTCGCCGCCGATCTCGACGTCCGCGCCGGCCCAGAAGTCGGCGTACCACGCCCGCTGGTCCTCGAGGTAGTGCTCGGCGCCGTGCCGCTTGGCCCGGTCCAGGGTGCGGTCGCACCGGTCGGAGAGCTCACGCACGGGGACGCCGCGCGAGCTGTGGTAGGTCACCGTCTTGACCAGTCGCATCGTCGTGCCGCGGGTCGCGTCGACCCGGAACACCTGCTTGGCCTGGTCCTCGTCGGCACGGGCGACGAGCTCGTACTCGTCGGTGGTCTCGAGGTGGTGGTCCGCCGCGACCGCCAGCGTCATCCCGGAGTGGGCGCACTGGTAGCCCAGCAGCATCCGCTCCTCGGTGGCGTAGCTCATCCGCGGCAGGAGGACGCGCTCACCGAAGACCGCGGCCTTGCGCGGGTCGATGGTCGCGGCGCTCGCGTCCTGCGGCATCCGGTACTCGTCCATCCCGTCCTGGCGGTTGAGGATCTGGGAGGAGATCACGAGGGGGGCGTCGCCGGTGAGCACCTCGATCTCCAGCGTCATGATCGCCAGGTGCCGCTGGGTCATCGAGACCATCCGGGTGGAGTCGATCCGCACCCGCTTGCCCGACGGCGTGCGCCAGACGAGGTGCCGGCGCAGCACGCCGTCGCGGAAGTCGAGCCGGCGCTCGTAGTGCTCGAGGTCGGCCGTCTCGAACATCAGAGGCTCGTCCTCGACGTAGATCTTGAGGACCTTGGTGTCCGGGGCGTTCACGATCGTCTGGCCGGTGCGGGCGAACCCGAAGGCGGCCTCGGCGTGCCGGATCGGCCAGGTCTCGTGCAGCCCGTTGACGAACGTGCCATGGGCGTAGGCCGGCCGTCCCTCCTCGGGGTTGCCGCGCATCCCGAGGTAGCCGTTGGCGACGGTGAACAGCGTCTCGGTCACGCCCAGGTCGTCGGGCCGGTAGCCGGTCTCCACCAGCGCCCACGGGTCGGTCGGGAAACGCCCCCGGTTGAGCGGGTCGGGGCCCACCGCCGGCCGGCTCACGCGGCCTCGTCCGGGACGAGCTCGGCCAGGTCGGAGACCACGATCCCCGCACCCGCCTCGCGCAGCACGTCGGCGCCGGCGCCGCGGTCGACGCCGACGACGAGCCCGAAGCCGCCGGCAGCACCGGCGCGGACGCCGGAGACCGCGTCCTCCAGCACCACCGACCGGTCCGCGGCACCCCCGAGCACCTGCGCGGCGTGGAGGAACGTGTCCGGCGCCGGCTTGCCGGCCAGCCCCAGCTCGGTGGCGACCCGCCCGCTGACGACGGTCCGGAACCGGTCGAGCAGCCCGGCCGCCTCGAGCACCGCGGGGGCGTTGGCCGACGAGGAGACGACGCCCATCGGCACGCCGACCCGGTCGAGGTGGTCGAGCAGGCGCACGGAGCCGGGGTAGGCCGTGACGCCGTCGCGCGCGAGCACGGCGTTGAAGGCGTCGTTCTTGCGGTTGCCCAGGCCGCACACGGTGTCCACGTCCGGCGCGTCGTCCGGACTGCCATCGGGGAGCTCGATGCCGCGCGCGGAGAGCAGGTCGCGGACGCCGTCGTACCGCGGCTTGCCGTCGACGTGGGCGAAGTAGTCGGCCTCGGTGTACGGCGTCGTGTCACCGCCCCCGTCCCAGGAGCCCAGGAACGCGTTGAACATCTCCGACCAGGCGCGCATGTGCACCTCGGCGGTCGGGGTGATGACCCCGTCGAGGTCGAACAGCACGGCGTCGTAGTCCTGCCACGTCACGGTCACGAGCACCAAGGCTAGGACGTGTTGGCCCCGGGACCGGCCAGAACCCAGGTGACGGCACGCGACGGGTCGGGCTCCGCGACGCACGAGGTGCCGGTGTGCACCGTGTCGCGCAGCAGCCTGGCGACCGCCGGGTCGTGCCGTTCGACCCGCGCCACGGCGGCGGCGATCGTCTTGCGCACCGCGGTCCGGGCGCGCTCGCCGGTGGCGCCGGGTCGTCGGTCGCGCCCACCGAGTCCGGTCGCGTGGGCGAGCTCCTCGACCAGGGCGGAGCGCTCGAGGGTCGCTCGCTCGGACCGGGCGGGGTCGGCGCACCTGTCCGCCTCCTCGATCTCCGCGTCCAGGTCGGCGAGCCGGTCACGGTAGGCCCGTCGAGCCTGATCGTCGAGCACCGGCCCCAGGTCCCCCTCTCGCGGCCCTCCGGCGATCCCGGCCAGGTCCGCCGCGGGGACGGCCACGCCGGGACGCTCGAGCAGGCGGTGCAGGTGGTGGAGCCCGCGCAGGTCGGGCAGTTCGAACGTCGCACCAGCGCGGCCGACGGTCCAGGTCTCGCCGCGGCCGGGGTGGAGGTGGACGACCAGGTGGTCCGTTGGGGCGGCGGGGGGTGGAGCGCCGAGCCGGTCGGCCCACCACGCCGCCCCGATCCGTCGGTACGCCGCGAGAGCGGCCGAGCGCCGTGCGGCGTCGGACGTCACCCGGGCCAGTGCGTCGTCGACGACCCCGTGGAACGAGACGGCAGCGGCGTTGACGACGGCCCGGCCGCTGTAGGGCGCCAGGACGTCGGCGCACTCCGCGGCGAGCTCGGTCCGCTGGGTGGCCGTCGCGACGTACGCGGTGCACGTGACCGTCAGCAGGAGGTCGACGTCCGCCGGCAGGTCGACGGGACGGGGGAGCCGGTCGACGACGTCGCCGGCACGGCCGGCGTCGCCGGCGTCGAGCCACAGCACCGCCGCCTCGGCGAGTACCGACGCGATGCCCTCCGCGGCACCGAAGGACTCGAACGCGGCGGCCTCGACGCGCAGTGCCTCGACATCGTGCCGCTGCCGCGCCAGGTCCGCGGCGAGGCTGTGGAGGACCGCGTCGACGTCGGGCTCGCTGATCGAGCGGCCCGCCTCGACGACCTGCTCGAGCAGCGTGACGGCACGGTCGAGCTCACCGACGACGAGCGCCTGCATGGCGAGCCGGGAGCGGACGTAGAAGCTGACCCGTGCCGATCCGGCCTCGGCCTCGAGCAGCTCGAGCGCGCGCAGCTGGCGGCCGACCGCGACGACGTCGAGGCACTCCCACGCCGTCGTGAGCCGCCACAGGTGGGCGGTCAGCCGGGTGGCGGGGTCCGCGAGGTGCGCGCTGACGGCCTCGAGGCGGGCGGCCAGGAGGACCCGGTCGGTGAAGTCGTCCGGTCCCCAGTGCGCGAGGAGCGCGGCGTCGAGCACGTCGGCGGTCAGCACGGGGTCGTCGACCTCCTCGGCGAGGTCCTGCGCCTCCGCCGCGAACTCGGCGCCGCGCTCGGCCTCGCCGCCGTACACCCAGGCTCGTGCCAGCCCGGCCAGCAGCCGGGCCCGGGTGCGGTCGTCCGGGGCGGCGAGCAGCGCCTCGTGGAGGTACGCCGGCAGCTCGCCCGGGTGGGTGCCGAACCCCTGGGCCTGGGGGAGCGCGAGGGCGGCCTCCGCCAGCTGCGCGGGGTCGCCGGACGCGCGGGCCTCCCGGAACGCAGCGACCAGCTGCGCACGCCTGCCGGACATGGGGCGAGTATCCCGCCGTTCGCGGGGTCAGGGCCGGGGCAGGGTGACGGCGTCTCGGTGCCGGGCGACGGTCGCCTCGTCCCAGTCGCCGGTGCAGTAGACGGAGATCTGGGTGACGACGCCGTCGGTGACGTCGCACCGCATCAGCTCGCGGCAGTACCAGGTCTGGCCCCGGTCCTCCCACTCCTCCTCGACCTCGAGGAGGAACCCGGTACTCGTCTCGTCCAGCCGGGTCCGCGGCACCCGGCCGCTCCCGGGATGACCGTTGCGGCGCAGCTGGACGCCGGCGTCCCGGCCCTCGGCCTGGAGGCGCCACAGCGGCATGGTGAAGTCGGTGAAGAGGTCGTCGGCGAAGAGCCCCTCGGGCGGGGTGTTGGTCTCGAGGAACCGGACCAGCCTGGCGGCGAGCTCGTGGGTGGTCCGACTGGGCTGCGTGGTGGTGGAGGTGGTCATGCCCTCCAGGCGTGACCCGTCAGGTCACATCGTGACCTCGGCCCCTGCGGGGCCGGGTCCGGCACTACTCTTCGGGGCATGACCGGCCCCGACATCAAGCCCCGATCCCGCGACGTCACCGACGGTCTCGAGCGGGCCGCCGCGCGCGGGATGCTGCGCGCGGTCGGCATGGGTGACGACGACTGGGAGAAGCCGCAGATCGGCGTGGCGTCGAGCTGGAACGAGATCACCCCGTGCAACCTGTCCCTGCAGCGCCTGGCCCAGGCGGTGAAGAACGGCGTGCACGCCGCGGGCGGCTACCCGCTGGAGTTCGGCACCATCTCGGTCTCCGACGGCATCTCGATGGGTCACGAGGGCATGCACTTCTCGCTGGTCTCCCGGGAGGTGATCGCGGACTCGGTGGAGACCGTGATGAACGCCGAGCGCCTCGACGGGTCGGTGCTGCTCGCCGGCTGCGACAAGTCGCTGCCGGGCATGATGATGGCGGCCGCACGGCTGGACCTGGCCAGCGTGTTCCTGTACGCCGGCTCGATCATGCCGGGGCAGGTCGACGGCAACGACGTGACGATCATCGACGCCTTCGAGGCCGTCGGCGCCTGCCTGGCCGGCAAGATCACGCGTGCGGAGGTCGACCGCATCGAGCGGGCGATCTGTCCGGGCGAGGGGGCGTGCGGCGGCATGTACACCGCCAACACGATGGCCGCGGTGGCCGAGGCGATCGGCATGTCGCTGCCGGGGTCGGCCGCCCCGCCGGCGGTGGACCGGCGGCGCGACGGCTTCGCGCACCGCTCGGGTGAGGCGGTCGTCAACCTGCTGCGCCAGGGCATCACGGCGCGACAGATCATGACGAAGGAGGCCTTCGAGAACGCCATCACCGTCGTGATGGCGCTCGGTGGCTCGACCAACGCGGTGCTCCACCTGCTGGCGATGGCCCGCGAGGCCGAGGTCGACCTGACGATCGACGACTTCAACCGGGTCGGCGACAAGGTCCCGCACCTCGCCGACCTCAAGCCGTTCGGCCGCTACGTGATGAACGACGTGGACAAGATCGGCGGCATCCCGGTCGTCATGAAGGCGCTGCTCGACGCGGGCCTGATGCACGGCGACTGCCTCACCGTGACGGGCCGGACGATGGCCGAGAACCTCGCCGAGCTGTCGCCGCCCGACCTCGACGACGACGTGATCCGCAGGCTCGACCGGCCGATCCACCGCACGGGTGGGCTGACCATCCTCAAGGGCTCCCTGGCCCCCGAGGGCGCCGTGGTCAAGACGGCCGGCTTCGACGACTCCGTGTTCACCGGCACCGCGCGGGTCTTCGACGGCGAGCGCGCCGCGATGGACGCCCTCGAGGAGGGGCGCATCCAGCCTCGCGACGTGGTCGTGATCCGCTACGAGGGCCCCAAGGGCGGCCCGGGCATGCGCGAGATGCTCGCGATCACCGGGGCGATCAAGGGCGCCGGGCTCGGCAAGGACGTCCTGCTCATCACCGACGGCCGCTTCTCCGGCGGCACCACCGGGCTGTGCGTCGGGCACATCGCGCCGGAGGCCGTCGACGGCGGCCCGATCGCGTTCGTCCGTGACGGCGACACCATCACCCTCGACGTGGCGAACCGGCTGCTCGAGGTGGAGGTCGCCGACGCCGCGGAGTGGGAGCAGCGCACGGTCGGCTGGGAGCCGCTGCCGCCGAAGTACACCCGCGGGGTGCTCGGCAAGTACGCCAAGGTGGTCCAGTCCGCCGCCCACGGCGCCATCACCAGCTGACCGGGCGGGCACCCGCGCGCCTGGCCGGACCGGTCCGGCTCTGCCCGTTTGCACCAACCCGCCGCTCGAAGTTCTCTACGATGACCGGGCCTCACCCCCGGAGGGACTTCCATGATTCGACGCGTCCTGATCGCGCTGGCACTCGTCGTGGCCACGCTCGCCCTGGCGCCGGTGGGACCGGCGGCAGCCGTCGGCTTCACCGTCGACAGCAACGGTGACGCCCCTGACGCCAACCTCGCGGACCCGGCGTGCGCCACGGCCGCGAACGTCTGCACCCTGCGGGCCGCCATCATGCAGGCCAACGCCACCGCAGGCACCGACGTCGTCACCGTGCCCGCGATGACGATCGAGCTGGGATCGGCGCTGACCCTCTCCACCAACGTCACCCTGCGCGGTGCCGGAGCCCGCAAGACGATCCTGCACGCGACCGGGGGCGCGCACGCCATGCTCCTGGTCAGCTCCGGGATCGCCGTCGTCTCAGGTGTGACCGTCACCGGCGCGACCGGCGGCGGCGCGCTGGCGGTCAACCAGAGCGGCGGCGACCTGACCCTGAAGGCGGTCAGGGTCACGAAGAACATCGCGTCGGCGGCCGGCGCAGCGTACGGCCCGGTCTACTCGGTCAACGGCACCTTGACGGTGCGCGACTCCGAGATCAGCGGCAACAGCACGACGAGCACGAGCTCGAGCGCCTGGGGCGGGGGGCTGTCGCTCTACGGCAGCACCGTGACCGTCCTCAACACCACGATCGCCGGCAACAGCGCCGTAGGCGCGTCCGGCCAGGGTGCACTCGGCGGAGGCGTCTGGGCCGGGTTGAACAGCAACGTCACGATCACGTCGTCGACCGTCGCCGGCAACACCGTGTCGTCCACGAGCGCGTACGGCGCCGGGATCTACCAGAACAGCGGCGGGTCCGGCAGCACCGAGGTGAAGGACTCCATCGTCGCCCTGCCACTGGGCGCCACCAGCTGCACCGGAGGTGTCGGCTCGAAGATGCCGGTCTTCCTCGGCCGCAACCTGCTCGACGACACCAGCTGTGGCGCTGCCGGAGCCACCCGCACCATCGCGCCTGCGGGCCTCACCGCGCTGGCCGACAACGGTGGTCAGACGAACACGCGGGCGCCCGCCCCGGGCAGCCCGGCGATCAACGCCGCGTCCACCTGCGCGACGCCGGCCGACCAGCGCGGCCAGGCCCGTCCGGTCGCCGGCGCGTGCGACCTCGGCGCCGTGGAGCTGGGCTCGGACCGGAGAGCGGCGGTGTCGGTGTCCAACCGGAGTCCGCTCGCCGGATCGGACATCATCGCGACTGCGACCGCCCGCAACAACGGACTCGACCGCAGCACCGGCACCGTGCTCACCGTGACCGCGTCCCGAGCGAGGGTGCTGTCGGCGACCGCGACGAGGGGATCGTGCAAGGTGTCCGGCGGCAAGGCGACCTGCAAGCTCGGCACGGTCGCCGGGGGCACGTCCGTGAAGGTGCTGCTGGGCCTGCGGATGCCCTCGTCCGGGACCGTCACCGTCCGAGCGACGATGAGCGGCAAGCAGCCCGACCCGGTGAGGGCGAACAACTCGGCCGCGACCAGGGCCGTGGTGCGCCGGGTCCGCTGACGGTCCGGGTGCGCTCAGCCGGCGATCACGAACGCCAGGCGGTGTGACTCGCCCGGCTGGAGGACGACGAGGTCGGTGCCGTTGCGGAACGCGTCCGGGGGGCAGCTGGTCGGCTCGATGGCGACCGCGCCCCGGTGCGGCTCGACGGTGTCACTGGTGTAGACGTGCAGCCACTGGCAGCCCTCGCCCAGCCGCAGCGTCACCTCCCGGCCGGTTCCGGGGTCGCGCACGCTCGCGGTGTCCCCGGTGAGACCGCCGAAGGGATGGTCCAGGACCAGGTCCCCGATCACGCGCGGCTGGCGGAAGTCGTACGGCGTGCCCTCGACCGGCCGCGCCTCGCCGGGCAGCTGGCGGTCGTCCATGGGGCACCAGGTGCTCGCCGGAAGGGTGAGCTCGAGTCCGTCGACCGGCCGGCCGAGCGTGAAGTACGGGTGGTGGCCCGAGCCGTAGGGTGCCGGCGTCGCCCCGACGTTGGTGCCCGTGATCGTCACGTGGACACCGTCGTCGCGCAGGTGGTAGTCGACCCCGAGGTCGAGCGCGAACGGGTACCCGGTGCGCGGGACCAGCTCGTGCCGCAGCACGGCGCGCGAGGCATCGGGGTGGTGCACCTCCCAGTGCGTCCAGCCGGCCAGCCCGTGCAGCGCGTTGCCGCGCTCGGGCTCGGTGAGGGCGAGCTGGTGGGTCGCACCGGCGAAGTCGTAGCGGCCGTCCCCGACGCGGTTGGGCCACGGCTGCAGCACCCAGCCGCGGTAGTCCGGGCAGATCTCGCCAGCCGGCCACCCGGACAGCAGCTCCTGGCCGTCGTGGGAGAGCGAGCGCAGCGCCGCGCCCACGCCGACCACCTCGGCCGCCCAGGGTCCGTGCCGGAGGAGGAGGGTGTGTCCGGAGGGCTCGCGCATGCCGTCACCCTGACACAATCGCGGCATGCCGCTCGTCGCCGGGATCGACTCCTCCACCCAGTCCTGCAAGGTCGTCGTCTGCGACGCCGCGTCCGGTGCCCAGGTGCGGGCAGGGAGCGCGCCGCACCCCGAGGGCACCGAGGTGCACCCCGACCACTGGTGGGACGCCCTGCAGCAGGCGATCGCCGCGGCGGGCGGGCTCCACGACGTCGCCGCGGTCGCCGTCGGCGGCCAGCAGCACGGCATGGTCTGCCTCGACGAGGCCGGCGCGGTGGTGCGGCCGGCGCTGCTGTGGAACGACACCCGCTCCGCGCCGGCCGCCCTCGACCTGATCGCCGAGCTCGGCGGTCCGCAGTTGTGGGTCGACGCGGTCGGGCTGGTGCCCGTCGCGTCGTTCACCGTCACCAAGCTGCGCTGGCTGCGCGACCACGAGCCCGAGCACGCGGCGCGCACGGCGGCGGTGTGCCTGCCGCACGACTGGCTGACCTGGCGGCTCGCCGGTGCCGTCGGGCTCGACACCCTCGTCACGGACCGCGGTGACGCCAGCGGCACCGGCTACTGGTCCCCGACGACGGGGGAGTACCGCCGCGACCTGCTCGAGCTCGGGCTCGGCCACGACGCGGTCCTGCCCCGGGTCCTCGGTCCGGCCGAGCGCGCCGGCACGACCCCCGCCGGCCAGGTGCTCGGCCCCGGCACGGGCGACAACGCCGCCGCGGCGCTGGGCCTCGGCGCCACCAGCGGCGACGTCGTCTTGTCCATCGGCACGTCGGGCGTCGCCTGCGCGGTGGCGGACCGGCCGGTCGGCGACCCGACGGGCGCGGTGGCGGGGTTCGCCGACGCGACCGGGCGCTACCTGCCGCTGGTCGCCACGATGAACGCGGCGCGGGTCCTCGACGCCGCCGCGCGGATGGTCGGCACCGACCACGCCGGGCTCTCGGACCTGGCGCTCTCCGCCCCGGCAGGAGCCGGCGGCATGGTCCTGGTGCCCTACCTCGAGGGCGAGCGCACTCCCAACAAGCCCGACGCCACCGGGGCGCTGCACGGGCTGCGGCTCGAGACTGCCAACCCGGCGTACCTCGCCCGAGCCGCCGTCGAGGGCATGCTCTGCGGCCTCGCGGACGGCCTCGACGCCGTCCGCTCGCTCGGCACACCCGTCGAGCGGGTGGTGATGGTCGGCGGGGCCGCGCGCTCGCGCGCGGTGCGCGAGATCGCGTCGGCCGTCCTGGGGCTGCCGGTCACCGTGCCGCAGCCGGGGGAGTACGTCGCCCGCGGGGCCGCCCGGCAGGCCGCCTGGGTGCTGGCCGGCACCGCGTCCCCACCGGACTGGCCGCTGGCCGACGTCGTCGAGACCGAGGTGCCGCCCACGCCGGCGGTGCGCCAGCGGTACGCCGAGGTGCGCGACCTGACGGCGGTGCGGCCATGACGGCCCGGGGCGCCACGCTCGACGAGCGCGACCCGCTGGCGTCGTACCGCGACCGCTTCGTCGGCGCCGGGACCCCGCTGGTCTACTTCGACGGCAACTCCCTGGGCCGACCGCTGGCGGTGACCGGGCCGCGGCTGGCACGGTTCGTCGAGGAGGAGTGGGGCGGCCGACTCATCCGCGGCTGGGACGAGCGGTGGTTCGACCTCCCGCGCACCATCGGAGACGAGCTCGGCCGGGTGGTCCTCGGGGCCGCTGCGGGCCAGACCGCGATCGGGGACTCCACGACGGTCCTGCTCTACAAGCTGATGCGCGCGGCCGTCGCCGCGCGGCCCGGCCGCACCGAGATCGTCATCGACCGCGACAACTTCCCGACCGACCGCTACGTCGCCGCCGGCATCGCGGAGGAGTGCGGTCTCACGCTGCGGTGGATCGACGTCGACCTCGCCGCCGGGGTGACCGCCGACCAGCTCGCCGCCGTCGTCGGCGAGCAGACCGCGCTCGTCGTCGTCTCCCAGGTCGCCTACCGCTCCGCCTGGCTGGCCGACGTCCCCGAGCTCACCCGGATCGCCCACGACGCGGGTGCGCTCGTGCTGTGGGACCTGTGCCACTCCGCCGGCTCGGTCGAGGTGGAGCTGGACGCGTGGGGAGTCGACCTCGCGGTCGGGTGCAGCTACAAGTACCTCAACGGCGGGCCGGGCGCGCCGGCCTACTGCTACGTCGCCCGCCGGCACCTGGACACCCTCACCCAGCCGATCCAGGGCTGGATGGGCGCGGTCGACCCGTTCCTGATGGGACCGACCTACACCCCGGCCTCCGGCATCCGGCGTTTCCTGTCCGGCACGCCGCCGATCGTCGGGATGCTCGCGGTGCAGGACATGCTCGAGCTGGTCGACGAGGCCGGCATGGCGGCGGTGCGGGCCAAGTCGGTCGCGCTCACGTCGTACGCCGTCGAGGTGGCCGACGACCTGCTCGCCGACCGCGGCGTGGTGCTCGCGTCGCCCCGGGACCCCGCCCTGCGCGGCGGCCACGTCACCCTCAAGCACCCGCTGATGCGCGAGGTCACCGCGGCGCTCTGGGAGCGCGACGTGATCCCCGACTACCGCGACCCCGGCGGGCTCCGGATCGGCCTGTCGCCGCTCTCGACCTCGTTCGCCGAGGTGGAGCAGGGTCTCGTCGCCGTCCGCGACACACTCGCCGGGCTGACGGGCTGACGGGCTGACGGGCTGACGGGCTGACGGGCTGACGGGCTGCTCGTGCCTCTCACGCCCTGCCCCGGCCGCCTGCAGCGCCGGCACCGCGGCCGGCCGGGGGACAGGCCGCTACCCTTCGGCGTGTGACAGCCATCACCCAACGCGCCGGCGCCCCTGCGACCGCGATGCTCGGCCTCGGCGTGCACCGGCCCGAGCGCCTGGTCACCAACGACGAGATCTGCGAGGTGCTGGACTCCAGCGACGAGTGGATCCAGACCCGGTCGGGCATCCGGACCCGGCGGTACGCCGCCGAGGGCGAGTCGCTGCTCGACATGGCGACCGTCGCGGCAGAGCGCGCGCTCAAGGCCTCCGGCGTCTCGGCCGGCGACCTCAGCACGGTGATCTTCGCGACCTCGACCCACGTCCAGCACACCCCCGCCGCCGCCCCGATCCTGGCCGACCGGCTGGGCTCGCGCGCCGCCGCGTTCGACGTCTCCGCCGGCTGTGCGGGCTTCTGCCACGCACTCTCGGTCGCCTCCGACCTGGTCCGCGGCGGCAACGCCGGCCACGTGCTCGTCGTCGGCGCCGAGCGGCTGAGCACGTTCATGGACCCGACCGACCGCGGGACCGCGTTCATCTTCGCCGACGGCGCCGGTGCCGCGGTGGTCGGGCCCGCCGAGGAGCCGGGCATCGGACCCGTCGCCTGGGGGTCCGACGGATCGCAGTCGCACGTCATCACCCAGTCCATGCGCTGCGACGAGCTCGACCCCGACCACCCACTGGTCGTGCAGATGGAGGGCACCGCGGTCTTCCGCTGGGCGCCGTTCGCGATGGCCGACGTGGCCCGCGAGGCGGTCGCCGGCGCCGGCCTCGGGCTGGACGACCTCGATGCGTTCGTGCCGCACCAGGCCAACCTGCGCATCACCGAGCTCCTGGCCCGGCAGCTCAAGCTCCCCGAGGGGGTGGCGATCGCCCGCGACGTCCAGGACTCCGGCAACACCTCGGCGGCGTCCGTGCCGCTGGCGATCGAGGCGATGGTCCGCGACGGCGAGGCGAAGCCCGGCGACACGGCGCTGCTGATCGCGTTCGGCGCCGGGCTGAGCTACGCCGGGCAGGTCGTCACGATCCCCCCGGTCGTCGGCCCGTAGCCGCTGTCAGTGGATGTGGTCGCGCCAGTCGGCCGGCACGCGGCCGGCCGGTCCGGGGACGGGCTGGTCCCGCGGGCGTGAGACCGGTGCCGCGAGCGCCGGTCCCTCGAACCCCTCCTCGGTCGCGTAGTCCCAGAACCAGTCCTCGTCGGGCTCGAAGCTGGCGATCACCGGGTGGCCGGTCTCGCGGAAGTGCGACGTCGCGTGCTGTCGCGGCGAGGAGTCGCAGCAGCCGACGTGCCCGCACTGGGCGCACCGCCGCAGGTGAACCCACCACCCGCCGGCCGCCTCGCACTCGACGCAGCCGGTGCCGCTGGGTGCCACGGTCGCATCGACGCCGGCGCGCTCGCTCATGCGACGAGACTAGGGTCGGGCCGTGCCCGGGACCAGACCCTCACCGCTCGACGACCCGGGCCTGGTCGCCGACTGCTCGGCCTGCGCTGCGCTGTGCTGCGTGGTGCTGCCCCTGACCAGGTCGCACGACTTCGCCCTCGACAAGGCCGCCGGCACCCCGTGCGTCCACCTGGCCGCCGACGACCGGTGCCGCATCCACGACCGGCTGCGCGGCGAGGGGTTCCCCGGCTGCGTCGCCTTCGACTGCTTCGGGGCCGGCCAGCGGGTGGTCCAGGACGTGTACGCCGGGGGACCGCGACCGCCCGCGGAGGCCGCTGCCGTGCTCGGAGTGCTGCGCGCCACCCAGGAGGCGCTCTTCCTGGTGCGGTGGGCGGCCGGCCTGCCGGCGCTGGGGGACGCCGACCGGGACGGGCTCGAGGAGCTCGGCGACCGGCTGGCCGCGGTGGCCGGCGGCCCGGCCACCGGCGTGCTCGCCACCGACGTCCCGGCCCTGCGGGCCGAGGTCGGTGCGGCCCTGCGCTCCGCGAGCCGCCGCGTGCGCGCACCCGGCGGCCCGGACCTCGCCGGCGCCGACCTCGTGGGCGCCGACCTGCGCCGGCGCGACCTGCGCCGTGCCGACCTGCGGGCGGCGCTGCTCGTCGGCGCGGACCTGCGCGGGTCCGTCCTGGACCGGACCGACCTGCTCGGGGCCGACCTGCGGGGTGCCGACCTGCGGGGTGCCGACCTGGCCGGTGCGCTGCTCCTCACCCGCCCCCAGCTCGCCGCCGCGACCGGGGACCGGGGCACCCGGCTGCCCCCCGGCTTCGCGGCTCCCGCGCACTGGACGACCTGACGACCCTGGCGACGGGGTCGACTGTCGGAGGGCTGTGCGAGGGTGGCTCGATGGACCAGCGGATCAGCTTCGTCACGCTCGCGGTGAGCGACCTCGACGCCACCCGGGCCTTCTACCTCGACGGGCTCGGGTGGGTGGCCGCGCTCGACGTCCCGGGTGAGGTGCTGATGGTGCAGGTGGGCGAGCACGTCGTGCTGTCCTTCTGGCACGAGGCGGGCTTCGAGGCCGAGGTCGGCCCGATCCGCCGTGGCCCCGGCCTCGCGCCGGTCACGCTGGCCCACAACGTCGCGACCCGCGCGGAGGTCGACGCCGTGCTCGAGCTCGCCCGCCGGGCGGGAGCCGACCCCGTGACCGACCCCGTCGAACGCGACTGGGGCGGCGTCACGGGCTACTTCGCCGACCCCGACGGCTACCACTGGGAGGTCGCCGTCAACCCCGGACCGATCGGACAGGTGGTGCTGCCATGACCCAGGACGACCCGCGCCAGGTGCTCCGCTACCCGGCCGTCGCGGCCGAAGGGCTCGCCGACTGGCGGTTCTTCCTCATGAGGCTGCACGCCCGCTTCGCCACCGGGAGCTTCGCGCGCGGCGTCGAGCTGGTGGACCGCATCGCCGAGGCGGCCGAGCTGGCCGACCACCATCCCGACGTGGTGCTGACCTACCCCCACGTCGACGTCGATCTCCACAGCCACGACGTCCAGGGGGTCACGAGCCGCGACCTGGCGCTGGCGCGCCGGATCTCCGAGATCGCCGCCGAGCTCGGCATCGGCTCCAGTCCGCGCGACGTGTCGACGCTCGAGCTGGCGCTCGACGTGCCCGACGCCGCAGCCGTGAAGCCGTTCTGGGCGACGGTCCTCGGCTACGGGGAGTCGGCGTGGCCGACCGAGATCCAGGACCCGGGCGGCCGCAACAACACGCTGTGGTTCCAGGAGGCCCCGGCCGCCACGGGGGAGGTGCAGCAGCGCTTCCACCTCGACATCGTGGTCGCGCGCGAGGTCGCCGAGGAGCGGGTGGCCGCCGCGGTCGCGGCCGGCGGCACGCTGGTCACCGACGAGCACGCCCCGGCGTTCTGGGTGCTCGCCGACGCCCACGGCAACAAGGTCTGCGTGTGCACGGCCGACGGCCGGGACCTCGCCGAGGAATGAGACTCGCGTCCCGGATGGTGGGACGCGTGCCACACTCGGGTGCGGGCGCGAGCCCCGGCGGCTACGGTGTCCGCATGCGCACCGATGTTCTTGTACGCACTCGACGTGTGAGCTGACCGCACCCGGTCCAGCGCGCACGTCACCCCTCGCCGCCCGCCGGGCCGAGGGGTTTTTTGTTGGGCACCGCACGGCACGAGACAGGACGACAGATTCGATGAGCGAGCAGGTGACAGGCGCGCAGAGCCTGATCAGGTCGCTGGAGGCAGCGGGGACGACCGACATCTTCGGCATCCCGGGCGGCGCCATCCTCCCGGCGTACGACCCACTCATGGACTCCTCGATCCGCCACATCCTGGTCCGGCACGAGCAGGGGGCCGGGCACGCGGCGCAGGGGTACGCCGCCGCCACCGGCCGGGTCGGGGTCTGCATGGCCACCAGCGGGCCGGGCGCGACGAACCTGGTCACGCCGCTGGCGGACGCCCACATGGACTCGGTGCCGATCGTGGCGGTGACCGGCCAGGTCGGGGCCGCGGCGATCGGGACCGACGCGTTCCAGGAGGCCGACATCCGGGGCATCACGATGCCCATCACCAAGCACAACTTCCTGGTGACCGACCCCGCCGAGATCCCGCGCACGGTGGCCGAGGCCTTCTACATCGCCTCCACCGGCCGTCCCGGGCCGGTGCTGGTCGACGTCGCGAAGTCCGCGCTGCAGGCGACGACGACGTTCTCGTGGCCGAGCGAGCTGAACCTGCCCGGCTACCGCCCGGTGACCCGCCCGCACGCCAAGCAGATCCGGGAGGCCGCCCGGCTGATCCTGGAGTCGCGCCGCCCGGTGCTCTACGTCGGTGGCGGCTGCATCCGCGCCGGCGCGGCTCGCGAGCTGCGGGTGCTCGCCGAGCTCACGGGCATCCCGGTCGTGACCACGCTGATGGCGCGCGGGGCGTTCCCCGACAGCCACGTCCAGCACCTGGGCATGCCCGGCATGCACGGCACGGTCGCCGCCGTCGCCGGCCTGCAGCGCAGCGACCTGATCATCAGCCTGGGGGCGCGGTTCGACGACCGGGTGACCGGCAACCTCGACTCGTTCGCCCCCGGCGCGAAGGTCATCCACGCCGACATCGACCCCGCCGAGATCGGCAAGAACCGGGCCGCCGACGTGCCGATCGTCGGCGACTGTCGCGAGGTGATCAGCGACCTCGTCGTCGCCCTGACCACCGAGGCGGACGCCGGGCACACCGGTGACTACGAGGCCTGGGTGGAGTTCCTCGCCGGGGTGAAGAAGAAGTACCCGCTCGGCTACGACGCGCCCGCCGACGAGCTGGCGCCGCAGTACGTCCTCGAGCGGCTGGGCGCGATCGCCGGACCCGAGACGGTCTACGCCTCCGGTGTCGGTCAGCACCAGATGTGGGCGGCCCAGTTCATCGGCTACGAGCACCCGAACACATGGATCAACTCCGGCGGTCTGGGCACCATGGGCTACGCCGTCCCGGCGGCCATGGGCGCGAAGGTCGGTCGCCCCGACGCGACGGTGTGGGCGGTCGACGGCGACGGCTGCTTCCAGATGACCAACCAGGAGCTGGCCACCTGCGCCATCAACGACATCCCGATCAAGGTCGCGGTCATCAACAACGAGTCGCTCGGCATGGTGCGGCAGTGGCAGTCGCTGTTCTACAACGAGCGCTACTCCAACACCGACCTGCACTCCAAGCGGATCCCCGACTTCGTCAAGCTCGCCGACGCCTACGGCTGTGTCGGCCTGGCCTGCGAGAGCCCGGGGGACGTCGACGCGACGATCGCCAAGGCGATGGAGATCAACGACGTCCCGGTCGTCGTCGACTTCCGGGTCCACCGCGACGCGATGGTGTGGCCGATGGTGGCCGCCGGCACCAGCAACGACGACATCAAGTACGCCCGCGACCTGGCCCCGAAGTTCGACGACGACACCGAGCTGGAGCTCCGCGCATGAGCAGCCTGTCCGACTCCCGCCACACCCTGTCGGTGCTGGTCGAGAACAAGCCCGGTGTGCTGGCCAGGATCGCGGGCCTGTTCAGCAGGCGTGGGTTCAACATCGACTCCCTGGCGGTCGGGCCGACCGAGCACCCCGAGGTCTCGCGGATGACGATCGTCGTCAACGTCGAGGAGTCGCCGCTCGAGCAGGTCACCAAGCAGCTCAACAAGCTGGTCGAGGTGATCAAGATCGTCGAGCTCGACGGGTCCGCGTCGGTCAACCGCGAGCTGCTGCTGGTCAAGGTCAAGGCCGACGCGGAGACCCGCGGCCAGGTGCTCGACGCCGTCCAGCTCTTCCGCGCCAAGGTCGTCGACGTCGCGCCGGACGCGGTGACGATCCAGGCCGTCGGCAACGCCGACAAGCTCGCCGACCTGCTCCGCGTCCTCGAGCCCTTCGGGATCCGCGAGCTCGTCCAGTCCGGCATGGTCGCGATCGGGCGCGGCTCCCGCTCCATCTCCGAGCGCACCCTGCGCCCGGTGACCATCCCCGCCCCGCCCGCAGCGGGCTGACGCAGCACCCCAACGAAGAAGGAGAAGCCCCCGTGGCTGAGATGTTCTACGACGACGACGCCGACCTGTCCCTGATCCAGGGCAAGAACGTGGCCGTCATCGGCTACGGCAGCCAGGGCCACGCCCACGCGCTGTCCCTGCGCGACTCGGGCGTCGACGTCCGCGTCGGCCTGCAGCCCGGCTCGAAGAGCCGCGCCAAGGCCGAGGCCGAGGGCCTGCGCGTCGTGACCCCGGCCGAGGCGGCCGAGGAGGCCGACGTGATCGTGATCCTCGCCCCCGACCAGCACCAGCGCAAGCTGTACGCCGAGGAGATCGAGCCCGCTCTCACCCCCGGCGACACCCTCGTCTTCGGGCACGGCTTCAACATCCGGTTCGGCTACATCACCCCGCCCGCGGGCGTGGACGTCTTCATGGTCGCGCCGAAGGGCCCCGGCCACCTGGTCCGCCGCGAGTTCGTCGACGGCCGGGGCGTGCCCGTGCTGGTGGCCGTGGAGAAGGACGAGTCCGGCAACGCCTGGCCGCTGGCGCTGTCCTACGCCAAGGCGATCGGTGGCCTGCGCGCCGGTGGCATCAAGACCACCTTCACCGAGGAGACCGAGACCGACCTCTTCGGCGAGCAGGCGGTGCTGTGCGGCGGTGCGTCGCAGCTGGTCATGTACGGCTTCGAGGTGCTCACCGAGGCCGGCTACCAGCCCGAGGTCGCCTACTTCGAGTGCCTGCACGAGCTGAAGCTGATCGTCGACCTCATGTACGAGGGCGGCATCGCCAAGCAGCGCTGGTCGGTGTCCGACACCGCGGAGTACGGCGACTACGTCTCCGGCCCGCGGGTCATCACGCCCGACGTGAAGAAGAACATGGAGGCGGTCCTCGCCGACATCCGCAACGGCTCCTTCGCCCAGCGCTTCATCGACGACATGGACGCCGGCTCGCCGGAGTTCACCGAGCTGCGCAAGAAGGGCGAGCAGCACCCGATCGAGCAGACCGGTCGCGAGCTGCGCAAGCTGATGGCCTGGGTGAAGTCGCACGACTCCGACTACACCGAGGGCACCGCCACCCGCTGACCTCACACCGGCCGCCGAGCCGGCGCCAATGCTGGTCCGAGAGCCGCCGAGTCGGCGCGAATGCCGGGCGCTCACCAGCATTCGCGCCGACTCGGCGTGTCGGGCGCCTGCAGTAGCGCCGACTCGGCGGGACCGGAGCGGTAGGTTGCGCGGATGGAGACGGAGGGATCCGGGCCGTCCGCACCCGTGCCGGTGCCCGAGCCGATGAGCCACCCCGACCACACCGGCTGGTCGGACTCGTCGGCGCGCGCCGTGCTGCAGCTGATGGTGGAGTCGGTCGCGGAGATGATCGGCTTCGAGGTCGCCGCGCTGTCCGTCGTGCTCGAGGACGAGCTGATCACGATGGCCTACACGGGCCCGGAGGAGTTCCGCGAGTACCTCCTCGAGAACGCCGACCCCGTCACCATCCTCGATCCCGTCGTCGAGCGCGGGGAGGCGTGGGGCCGCTTCCACTTCCTCCCGGCAGAGCGGTACGACGGCTCGCTGGACGGCCACTGGGTCGTCACCGCGGGGGAGCAGGGCGAGCACGAGGACGCCTGGCACCCCCTCGACGTCCTCGTCGGGCTGCTGACCGACGACGACGGTCGCCTGGTGGGCGTCCTGTCCGTCGACAACCCCGTGTCAGGGCGGCGCCCCGACACGGCCCAGCGGCGCCTGCTGGAGCGCTACGCCGCGCAGGCCGAGCGGGCGGTGCTGACCGCGTTCGAGCGTGAGGAGCTGGTGCAGCAGGTCGGCCACGCCGAGGCTGCGCGGCGGCTGGTCCGCGCCACCTCGATGTCGACCCACGCGACCCTGGAGGAGGTCGTCCTGCACACCCACCGGTCGCTGGTGGAGGGCTTCGGCTCGAGCGGCACCTGGATCCACGTGCTCGGCGGCCGTGACCCGGGGTTCGGCTACGTCCGCTCGTACGCCGGGGAGATGATCCACCTCTCCGACGAGGTGGTCGCGCTCGCGGCCGAGCTGGCCCCACGGTTGTGGCGGGAGCAGCGGGTGCTGGTGGTCAGCGCAGGTGAGTCCACCGAGGTCCCTGAGGCGGTGCACCGGCAGCTGGCCGACCTCGAGCTGTCCAGCGTGCTGGCGGTCCCGCTGGGCGTGGGCAGCGAGTGCCTGGGCTTCCTCGTGCTGACCCGGCGCGCCCAGGACCCACCGTGGTCGGCGGTCGAGCGCACCTCGGCCCTCGAGATCGGCCACGACCTCGGCGCCGCGCTGCTCACGTCCCGAGCGCTCGAGAACGAGCGGGACCTGGTCCACGAGCTGCAGCAGCTCGACGACTACCGCACCCAGCTGATCGCCACGCTCTCCCACGAGCTGCGCACCCCGCTGACGGTCATCTCGGGCAACCTCGAGCTGCTCGACGCGCAGGGCGTCCCGCCGGAGGCCGGCCGCTTCGTCTCGGCGATGACCCGCGGGGTCGACCGGATGCAGAAGGTCGTCGACGACCTGCTGCTGCTGGCCAAGGTCAGCCACCCCCAGCACCCGCTGCTGCGCGCCGGCGTCGACCTCGCGGCCCTGGTCCGCGAGGTCGGCCTGCTCGCCGAGTCGGCGGCGGGCGCCAAGCAGCAGTCGGTCGCCGTCGACGTGCCCGACGGGCCGTTGCTGGTGTGCGGTGACGCCGAGGAGCTGGACCGGATGCTCGGCAACCTGGTCAGCAACGCGGTGAAGTACACCCCCGTCGGTGGGCACGTGACCGTCTCGGCACGCGCCGCCGGCGACCAGGTGGTGCTGCAGGTCGCCGACGACGGGCTCGGGATCTCCGAGGAGGACCAGGCCGGCCTCTTCGGTGCGTTCTTCCGCACCACCAACCCGGCGGCGCTCACCCAGCCCGGCACCGGCCTGGGTCTCGCGATCGTCGCGACGATCGTCGAGCGGCACGACGGGCGGGTCGCGGTGACCTCACGGCTCGGCGAGGGCACCACGTTCACCGTCACCCTCCCGGCCGCCCGGGAATGAGCGGCGCCCGCGACGACGTTCGGCCCTCGTGCACATCGAGATCTGGAGCGACGTGGTCTGCCCGTGGTGCTACGTCGGCAAGCGGCGGCTGGAGACCGCGCTCGGCCGGTTCGAGCACGCCGACGACGTCGAGGTCGTCTACCGCTCCTTCGAGCTGGACCCGACCGCACCCCGCCACGGCACCGAGCTCTCGACCGGCGTGATCGCCCGCAAGTACGGGCGCACCGAGGACGAGATGCGCGACATGCAGCAGCAGCTCGTCGACGTCGCGGCCGGGGACGGCCTCGACCTGCGCCTCTTCGAGACGGTGCACACCAACACCGTGGACGCGCACCGGCTGCTGCACCTCGCGCTCGACACCGGTGGACCGGCCCTCCAGCGGGAGCTGAAGGAGGCGCTGCTGGCGGCGTACTTCCACGACGCGCGGGACGTCGGCGACCACGCGGTGCTCACCGAGGTCGCGACCGGGGCCGGCCTGGACCACGACCGGGTCGTCGCCGTCCTGGACGGTGACGAGTACGCCGGCGAGGTGGCCGCGGACGTCGCCCAGGCGCGCGCGTTCGGCGCGACCGGCGTCCCGTTCTTCGTCGTCGACCGCCGCTACGCCGTCTCCGGCGCCCAGCCGGCCGAGGTGTTCGAGCGCCTGCTCGCCCAGGCCTGGGCCGAGTCGCACCCGGTGCTCGAGCAGGTCACCGCGACGGGAGAGGTGTGCGGACCGGACGGCTGCGCCGTCTGAGACCGGGTCGACGTGACGAGTTCCACGTTTGGTTAGGCAAACCTAAGTTGTTGTCGTAGCATCCCTCTCGTGCTCGCCAACTACCTGATCGGTCTGCGCGAGGGCCTCGAAGCGGCCCTGGTCGTCAGCATCCTGGTCGCCTACCTGGTCAAGACCGACCGGCGCCACCTGCTCCCGCGCATCTGGCTGGGGGTCGCCATCGCCGTCGCCGTGGCGCTCGCCTTCGGGTTCGCCCTCTTCTTCGGGCCGCGGAGCCTCACGTTCGAGGCGCAGGAGGCCATCGGGGGGTTCCTCTCGATCGTCGCGGTCGGCCTGGTGACCTGGATGATCTTCTGGATGGCGCGGGCGGCCCGGTCCCTCAGCGGCGAGCTGCGCGGTCAGATCGACAGCGCCGCCGAGGGCTCCTGGTGGGCGCTCGTGCTGGTCGCCGTCCTCGCCGTCGGCCGCGAGGGTCTCGAGACCGCGCTCTTCCTGTGGTCCGCCACGGAGGCGGTCACCCGGGACAGCGACGCCACCTGGCAGCCGCTCGTGGGGGCCGCGCTCGGGCTCGCGACCGCCGTCGTGCTCGGCTACCTGCTCTACCGCGGCGCGATCCGCATCAACCTGAGCACCTTCTTCACCTGGACCGGCGCGTTCTTGATCCTGGTCGCCGCCGGTGTCTTGTCCTACGGCGTGCACGACCTGCAGGAGGCCGGGATCCTCCCCGGGCTCGACAACCTCGCCTGGGACGTCTCGGACACGATCGACCCGAGCACCTGGTACGCCACGCTGCTCAAGGGCGTCTTCAACTTCTCTCCGGCCACCACCGTGCTCGAGGCGACCGTCTGGGTCCTCTACGTCGTGCCCGTGATGTTCCTCTTCCTGCGCGGCGCCCGGCGCCGAGCCACCCCACCGGCGGCGGCGACCGCTCCGCAGCAGCCGACGTCCGTCCGACGCTGAACCAACGTCACCCTCCGACCCACTCGAAAGGGCCCTCGAGACCCATGCGCACACCCCTGCTCGCCGCCGCCCTCGCCCTCGCCCTGCCGGCGCTCGCCGCCTGCACGGAGAACGCCGACGGGTCCGACGCCGCCTCCGGTGACGCCCGGACGATCACGGTCACCTCGACCGACGACGGCTGCGAGCTCTCCACCACCCGGGCGCCGTCGGGCACGCTGACCTTCGAGGTCACCAACGACGGCTCGAAGGTCACCGAGTTCTACCTGCTCGGCGAGGACGGCCAGCGCATCGTCGGCGAGGTGGAGAACATCGGGCCCCAGCTGTCGCGCGAGCTGGTCGTCAGCGCTCCGGCCGGCAGCTATGTCACGGCGTGCAAGCCGGGCATGAAGGGCGAGGGGATCCGGGACGACTTCACCGTCTCGCCGTCCGATCAGGAGCCGACCGCCGCCACGGACGACGACGCGGTCGACCGGGCCGTGGAGGCGTACGAGGACTACGTGCACGAGCAGAGCGAGCAGCTGGCGGACAAGACCGAGCAGTTCGTGGCGCTCTACCGCGCCGGCAAGGACGACGCGGCCCGGGCGCTCTACCCCGAGGCGCGGACCCACTGGGAGCGGATCGAGACCGTGGCGGAGTCCTTCGGTGACCTGGACCCCAAGATGGACGCCCGAGAGGCCGACCTCGAGCCCGGCCAGCGGTGGACCGGTTGGCACCGGATCGAGAAGGACCTCTGGCCGCCGGCCCGTGGCTACACGCCGCTCACGGCGAAGGAGCGTGCGACGTACGCCGACGACCTGATGGCCAACACCGAGACGCTCGAGGGCCGCATCGAGGACCTGTCGTTCACCGTCGACCAGATCGCCAACGGCTCGCGGGGCCTGCTCGAGGAGGTCGCCACCGGCAAGGTCACCGGCGAGGAGGAGATCTGGTCCCACACCGACCTGTGGGACTTCCAGGCCAACGTCGACGGGGCCCGCGTCGGCTTCGAGGGCCTCGAGCCGATCGTCGAGCAGAAGGACCCCGAGCTCGCCAGGACGCTCGAGGCCAGGTTCGCCCAGCTGCAGGACCTGCTCGACGCCCAGCGCCGAGGTGACGGCTTCGTCTCCTACGACCAGCTCAGCCGGCAGCAGGTGCAGCAGCTCGCCAACGCCGTCAACGCGCTGTCCGAGCCGCTCTCCCAGCTCACGGCGGCCGTGCTGTCGTGAGCGGGTCCGGGGTCACCGACGAGCGCGGCGTCTCCCGCCGCGGACTGATCGGTGGCAGCGCGGCCGTCGCCGGTGTGGCGGCGGGCGCGTTCGCCGCAGGTCGGGCCTCGGCCGCCGACGGCGCGGCCCGCAGCGGATCCGACGACGCCTTCGCGTTCCGCGGACCGCACCAGGCCGGCATCACCACCCCGGCCCAGGACCGGCTGCACTTCGCTGCGTTCGACGTCACCACGAGCTCACGGGCGCAGCTGGTCGCCCTGCTGAAGGCCTGGACGCGGGCCGCCGACAGGATGACCCGCGGCCTGCCGGCCGGGGAGGTCGGCCCGACGGAGGGGCCGGCCACCGTGCCGCCCGACGACACCGGCGAGGCGATCGGCCTGCCCTCCAGCGGGCTGACGATCACCGTCGGGTTCGGCCCCAGCCTGTTCCGCGACGCAGCCGGCCGCGACCGGTTCGGGCTCGCCGACCGGCAGCCCACCGCGCTGCGCCCGTTGCCACACTTCCCAGGAGACGCGCTGGACCCCCAGCGGTCCGGGGGGGACCTGTGCGTCCAGGCGTGCGCCGACGACCCCCAGGTCGCCGTGCACGCGATCCGCAACCTGGCCCGGATCGGCTTCGGCACGGTCGCGGTGCGGTGGTCGCAGCTCGGCTTCGGCCGCACCTCCACGACCTCGACCCAGCAGTCCACGCCGCGCAACCTGTTCGGGTTCAAGGACGGCACCGCCAACATCAAGGCGGAGGAGAAGGACGCGGTCGCCGAGCACGTGTGGGTCGGTGCCGACGACGACCCGGGTGCCGGGTGGCTGGCCGGCGGGTCCTACCTCGTCGCCCGGCGCATCAACATGACCATCGAGGTCTGGGACCGCCAGCCGCTCGGCGACCAGGAGGCGTTCGTCGGCCGCACCAAGGACACCGGTGCCCCGCTCTCCGGTGGACACGAGTTCTCCGGGCCAGACTTCTCGATGCCCGGCAGCGACGGCCCGGTCATCCCGCGCGACGCGCACGTGCGGGTCGTGCACCCCGACCTCAACGGTGGCGCGCGGATGCTGCGCCGGGGCTACAACTTCGTCGACGGGTCCGACCCGCTCGGCGGCCTCGACGCGGGGCTGTTCTTCGTCGCGTTCGTGCGGGACCCGGACACGCACTTCGTGCCGATCCAGCTGAGGATGGCCAAGGTCGACGCGCTCATGGAGTACCTGAAGGTCACCGGGTCAGCGCTGTTCGCCGTCCCGCCCGGGATCGGGCCGGGGGAGTACGTCGGCCAGGCGCTGTTCGAGCGGACCTGAGACTGCTGGGGCCCGTGCTGGTTTACCCGGTCGACCGGGTAAACCCTCGCTTGTCGGCCGAAACTTCGGCCGACAAGCGAGGGTTTTGGCCGACAAGTCCGCCGGGGGAGGTCACGGTCGTCGGACGCCCGGCGTCTCGTCACCCAGGTCGACCAGCCGCTCGACCCCGACGTCCTCGAGGAACGCCGGGTCGTGGCTGACCACCACCAGCGCGCCCTGGTAGGCCGCCAGCGCCGAGACCAGCGCGTCGTACGACGCGAAGTCCAGGTTGTTGGTGGGCTCGTCGAGCAGCAGCAGCTGGGGCGCCGGATCGGCGAGCAGCAACGCCGCCAGCGACGCCCGGAAGCGCTCGCCGCCGGACAGGTCGCCGACCCGCCGGTCGGCCGCGGCGCCCCGGAAGAGGAACCGAGCCAGCCGGGCGCGGACCTGGTTGGGGTCCGCCTCAGGCGCTCGGCGGGCCACGTTGCCGTAGACGGTGTCCTCGGGGTCGAGCAGGTCGAGCCGTTGGGGCAGGAGCCCGACGGGCACGCGGGCCCGGTCGACCAGGCGGTGCAGCAGGGTGGTCTTGCCCGACCCGTTCGGGCCGACCAGCCCGATCCGGTCCGGTCCGGAGATCGGGAGCTCTCCCTCGAGCACCACCCGGCCGCGGGGCACGGCGGTGCCGGGCAGGTCGATGCGGATCTCGCGATCCTCGCGCAGCCGCGCCTCCGCGGCGTCCAGGCGATCTCGGGCCTGCTCGACCCGGTCGTCCTGCACCCGCCGGTGCCGGGCCGCGGACTCCTCGGCCTGCTGCTTCTTGGCGTTGATCACCGCCTTGCCCAGGCCGGTCGTGCGCTCGGCCTTGGCCGCGTTGCGTCGCCGGCCGGCGAGCATCCGCTCGGCGTCGACGCGTTCGGTCCGCTGGCGGCGCAGGTCCGACCGGGCGGTCGCCACCGCCTGCCGCGCAGCGTCCTGCTCGGCCTGCACCTGGGCGGCGTACGACGACCAGCCGCCGCCGTACCAGCGCACCGACCCGTCCCGCAGGTCGCCGACCCGGTCGACCCGCTCGAGGAGCTCGCGGTCGTGGGTCACCACGAGCAGCGAGCGGCTCCAGCCGTCCACGACGTCGTAGAGGCGGCGCCGGGCCGCGGCGTCCAGGTTGTTGGTCGGCTCGTCGAGCAGCAGCACGTCGGGTCGTCGCAGGAGGAGCCGCGCGAGGCCGAGCTCGGTGACCTCCCCGCCTGACAGCTCGCCCAGCCGACGCTCGAGCACGTCCGGCGGGAGCCCGAGCCGGGCCAGCTCGGCGGCCGCCCGGTCCTCGACGTCCCAGGCGTCGCCGATCACGTCGAAGTGCCGGAGGTCGGTGTCCCCGTCCTCGACGGCCCGGATCGCCCGGCGCACCGCGCCGATGCCGAGGAAGTCCTCGACGGGCTGCGCGACGTCGAGGGTGAGGTCCTGAGGGAGGTAGCCGACCTCGCCGGCCACCGCGAGGTGGCCGGCGGTGGGCCGCAGGTCGCCGGCCACCAGCCGGAGGAGGGTGGACTTGCCGGCGCCGTTGACACCGACCAGGCCGGACCGGCCGGGGCCGACGAGCAGGTCGAGGTCGTGCAGCACCGCAGTGCCGTCGGGCCAGGCGAAGCCGAGGCCGGACGCGGTGATGACCGGGGTGGTCGAGGACATGACGGAGCTCCTGGTGTCGAGAGGTGGAGGGGCACCTCAGAGCTCCAACGTCGCCTGCCTCGGTCCGGGGATGGGTCGAGGCAGAGCGTAGGCGCCGCAGCTGCCCGGCCGCGATCGATTTTCCGGGACCCGCCCCGGCGGGCGTCGGGTACAGTCGCCCGGAGCACAGCGCCGTGCACGTCCCACCCCCGCACTCCCGTCGAGGACCGCCGCTGTGAGCCTGCCTGTCGTACTCATCGCCGAGGAGCTCAGCCCCGCCACGGTGGACGCCCTCGGGCCGGACTTCGACGTCCGCCACTGCCGCGGCGCGGACCGGGCGGAGCTGCTCGCCGCGCTGCCGGAGGCGGACGCCGTGCTGGTGCGGTCCGCGACCCGGATCGACGCGGAGGCGCTGGCCGCCGCCCCCCGGCTCAGGGTGGTCGCGCGAGCCGGTGTCGGCCTGGACAACGTCGACGTCCGCGCGGCGACGCTGGCCGGTGTCATGGTCGTCAACGCGCCGACCTCGAACATCGTGTCCGCGGCCGAGCTCGCCGTCGCGCTCATGCTGGCGGCCGCCCGGCACGTGTCTCCCGCGCACGCTGCGCTCCGCAACGGCGAGTGGAAGCGCTCGCGGTTCACCGGCGTCGAGCTCTACGAGAAGACCGTCGGCATCGTGGGGCTCGGCCGGATCGGGGTGCTGGTGGCACAGCGGCTGGCCGCGTTCGGGATGCGGGTCATCGCCTTCGACCCCTACGTCCAGCCCGGCCGGGCCGCCCAGATGGGGGTGCGCCTGGTCGACCTCGACACCCTGCTGGTCGAGGCGGACTTCATGTCCGTGCACCTGCCCAAGACGCCGGAGACGGTCGGCCTGATCGGTGCGGAGCAGCTGGCCCGCGTCAAGCCGTCGCTCATCCTGGTCAACGCCGCCCGCGGCGGGATCGTCGACGAGACGGCGCTCTACGCGGCGCTGAAGGAGGGCCGCGTCGCCGCCGCCGGCCTCGACGTGTTCGCCCAGGAGCCGTGCACCGACAGTCCGCTCTTCGAGCTCGAGAGCGTCGTGGCCACCCCGCACCTGGGCGCATCGACCGACGAGGCGCAGGAGAAGGCCGGCCTGGCGGTCGCCCGGTCGGTGCGGCTCGCCCTCTCCGGCGAGCTGGTGCCCGACGCCGTCAACGTCCAGGGCGGCGTGATCGCGGAGGACGTGCGTCCCGGCATCCCGCTGACCGAGAAGCTCGGGCGGATCTTCACCGGCGTCGCGGGCGAGGTGGCGCAGCAGGTCGACGTCGAGGTGCGGGGTGAGATCACCGACCACGACGTCAAGGTGCTCGAGCTGGCCGCGCTCAAGGGTCTGTTCGCCGACGTCGTCGAGGATCAGGTCTCCTACGTGAACGCACCGCTCCTCGCCGCGGAGCGCGGCTGCGCCGTGCGTCTGGTGACCGAGGCCGAGAGTCCCGACCACCGCAACCTGATCACGATCCGCGGCACCCTGGCCGACGGCTCGACGGTCTCGGTGAGCGGCACGCTGGTCGGCATCAACCAGCGCGAGCGGCTGGTCGAGGTCAACGGCTTCGACGTCGACATCGAGCCCACCGCCCACCTGGCCTTCCTGACCTACCCCGACCGGCCCGGCATGGTCGGCACCGTCGGCGGCATCCTCGGCGAGGCCGGGGTCAACATCGGTGGCATGCAGGTGGCCCGGACCGCGCCGGGCGGCCGGGCACTCGTCGCGCTGTCGGTCGACACCGCCATCCCGCACGACGCCCTCGCCGACATCCAGCACGCGATCGAGGCGTTCTCGGTCCGGGCCGTCGACCTGGTCTGAGCGGCCGGATCGACCTCCCTGGGGACGCGCGGCGCGCCGCGCACGCCGCCGAGGTCCCCGCACCCGGGTCGCGCGAGCCCTACATTGCAGGCATGGCTGACATCCTGCTGGGCCTCCTCGCGATCATCGCGGGAGGTGCGATGCTCCTCGCGGGGCAGTTCGTGCTGCGGTTCATGATCCCGATCTGGGGCTTCTTCGCGGGGTTCGCGTTCGGTGCCGGGCTCGTCGCCGGGCTCGCGGACGAGCGCTTCCTGGGCACCGTGCTCGGGTGGGTGCTGGGCCTGGTCTTCGCCCTGCTCTTCGCCGTGCTGGCCTACCTCTACTACTACGTGGCCATCGTGATCGCGATGGGGATGGCCGGGTTCGCGATCGGCTCGGGTCTCGTCGTCGCACTGGGGATCACCTGGAACTGGGTCGCCGTGCTGGTGGGCCTGGCCGTGGGTCTGGTCATCGGCCTGGCCGCCGTCGTGGTGGACATGCCGATGATCGTGCTGGTGATCGTCGGCGCGATCGCGGGAGCGGTCAGCGTGACGGCGGGTCTGATGCTGATGTTCGGCGACCTCAACTCCGGGGACTTCGCCACCAAGCGGTTCACCGACACCGTCGCCAACAGCACGGGATGGTCCGTCCTGCTCGTGGTGCTGGCCCTCCTCGGCATCGTCATCGGCGCGCGTCAGCGGGCCGTGATGCGGCAGAGCATCGACGAGGTCTGGTACGCCCAGGCCTCCTGAGCCTCGGGCCATGGGTGAGATCGACAGGCACCTGGCGACGGTCGAGGGGCCCGACCGGGCCGCGATGGAGCGCGTGTACGCCGTGGCGCGGGCGACCGTGCCGGAGGCAGAGGACGGCCGGAGCTACGGCATGGCCGCGCTGCTCTACCGCGGCAAGGGCCTGGTCGCGACGGTCCGGACGAAGCGGTTCCTGTCCATCTACCCCTACAGCGGTGCGGTCCTCGCCTCGCTCGCCGACGAGCTCGCCGACTTCGAGACCACGAGCGGGAGCCTGCACTACACGGCCGACCACCAGGTCCCCGAAGCGCTGCTGCGCCGGATCGTGGCGGCTCGTCGGGACGAGATCGACGCCCGGGGCCGGTAGCGACGAGGCACCGGGCCCGCACCGGCGCCGCACCGGCCGTGGGCGACCTGCGGCCGTCGCGGTTTGACCGTGGGACGTGGATGAATCCCCGGTCAGCCGGGGATTCATCCGGGGTTGTCAGGGACTTCATGACGTTGTCGGGGGTTGCAACGCCTGACAACGTCAGGAAGAGCCTGACCGGCCTGCGCGCAGCCGGCGGCCGTCGCTCCGAGCCGCTTCTGCCGCGGCAGGGTGGCGGACGAGGCAGGATGGCCGCGTGAAGGTCGATCTGACGGTGGCTGCCATCCCGGCGTACCTCGGCGCCATGGGGGCGGAGTACCTCTGGCAGCGGTCCCACCCGGTCGAGCCGGGCACCCGGGCCGGCGACTACCAGCTCGCAGACACGATGGCGAGCCTGACCATGGGGCTGGGCAGCCTGGTGGCGCCGTACGTCACGAAGAGGCTGCTCGACCCCGTGACGCCCGGCGTCGGGAAGCACGGTCGCGCGCTGCTGGCGGTCGGCGCCGCCGCAGCGGTGCTGACCACGGTCGGGGACGTGGTCCGCCGGCGGCTGCGGGACGGGCGGCTGCCCGAGCCGCAGACGGTGCCGGCGGGCGTCCGGGCCGTCCAGGAGGAGCTGGCCGGGATCCGGCAGGCGCCGTCGGTGGACCGCGCCGACCGGGCGTCCGCGGATGCGGTCCTGCGGGCGGTGGACGCAGGCCTCGCGGTGACCGCGGTGGCGTCCACGGCACTGGTCGCGTCGACCACCTGGGCGGCGCTCACCTCGGGCCGGCGGCTCTTCGCGCGCTCACCGCTGGACCTGGGCAGCGGCGTCGGCGCCTGGGCGGTCGCGATCCTGGGCTGGGACTTCCTCTACTACTGGAACCACCGCGCCAGCCACGAGAGCCGCTGGCTGTGGGCGGTGCACGTCGTGCACCACTCCAGCGAGCACTACAACCTCTCGACCGCCCTGCGGCAGCCGGTCGCCGAGGGCATCACGATGAGCGTGCCCTACGGGCTGCTCGCGCTGGCCGGGGTCCGACCCGGCCTGATCGAGCAGGCCCGCGCGATCAACCTGATCTACCAGTTCTGGATCCACACCGAGGCGATCCGCCGGCTCGGCTGGGTGGAGAAGGTGTTCAACACCCCCTCGCACCACCGGGTCCACCACGGCTCGAACCGCCAGTACCTGGACCGCAACCACGGCAGCATCCTGATCCTCTGGGACCGGCTGTTCGGCACCTTCGAGGAGGAGGACGAGCAGGTCGTCTACGGCCTGACGACGAACATCGGCACCCACGACCCCCGTGTCATCGCGACCCACGAGTGGGTCGACATCGCTGAGGACGTCGCCTCGGCGCGGACCTGGCGCGACCGGTGGTCCTTCCTGCTGCGCGGGCCCGGCTGGGCGCCCGCCCGACGGGTGGCGTGACCGTGGCACCGGCAGGGCCGGCGGCCGCCGCCCGCGCCTGGCTCCTGACCGGTGCCGTCCTGCGGACGCCCGGCACCGCCGAGCGGTTCTGCAGCGAGATCATGCCGTCGGTGCGGGAGCGACCCGGCTACCTCGGTGCGTTCGTCCTGCTGGACCGGGCGGCCGGCGCCATGCGGGGCCTGTCGTTCTGGCGAAGCCAGGACGAGCTCGCCGGCTCCTGGGGGCTGGTCGCCGAGGTCGCCGACCTGGTGCTCGGCCCGGGTGGCACGTCGCTGGAGGGGCCGTGGTCCTACGACGTGGTGCTCAGCCGCTTCCCGATGGTCCCCGGGCAGGCGCGGATCAGCGCCGCTGAGCGCCCGGTCGCGCGGGTCTCGGTCGCCGAGGGCGGCAGCATCGCGGATCCCGGCGTCGTCGGGGCCCTGTCGACCTACGCCGCGGACCTGGTCCCCCTCCCCGGGTGTGCCGGAGCCCTGGTCCTGGTCGATCCGGTACGCCCGCGCCTCCTCGGGGCGAGCTTCTGGACCGACCGCAGCGGCGTGGAGCGGACCGCCGAGATGGCGGCCCGCAACGCGGCGACCCTCCCGGCCGCGACCGGGTCGGTGTTCGCCGACGGCGGCACCTACGACGTCCTCGTCATCGAGCCGATGCCGCGCCCGGTCGGCTGAGCCGAGGGCCGCCGGAGGAGGTCAGGTCGGTAGTCGGTCGGCGCGCTGCCCGACCAGCTCCGCCGGGGCCGTGAGACGCCAGGCCTCGAAGGTCAGCTCGGCCAGCTCGTCGCGCTCCACGCCCTCGAGCCGGACGACGACCCAGCCGAACCCGGCCGTGGTGAACTGCACCTCGAAGGTGTCGGGCCGCTCGGCCACCAGCGCCAGCTGCTCGGCGAGGGTCTGCTTCAGCCCGACCGTGCGCGTCGGCTCCCACAGGTAGCCGAAGGTCTGACCGGTGACCGCGACGCGCCAGTAGCGCCCGTTGTCGGCCCGGGTGACCGCGGGGAGCTGGTCGGCCAGCTCGAAGAAGTCGGTGATGGTGCACCCGCTCACGCCGGGCATCGTGCCAGCCCGCGCCGACAGTGACGGCGGCCGGTCAGAGGCGGACCAGCATCTTGCCGGTGTTGTCACCGCGGTGCAGCCCGAGGAAGGCGTCGACCGCGTGGTCGAGGCCGTCGACCACGGTCTCGCGCCAGACCAGGGACCCGTCCGCGACCCACCGCCCGGCCCGCTCGTAGAACTCGGCCGCGGCGTCGCGGTGGTCGGTGACGATGAAGCCGCGCAGCGTGAGGCGCTTGCTGACCAGCATCGCCAGGTTGCGCGGGCCGGGGACCGGCGCGTCGGCGTTGTAGTCCGCGATGGCGCCGCACGCCGCGATGCGTCCGAAGTCGGCCATCGCGAAGATCGCCGCCTCGAGATGGTCGCCCCCGACGTTGTCGAAGTAGACGTCGACCGGGCCGTGCTCCCGCAGCTGCCGCCCGATCGGTGCCGCCTTGTAGTCCAGGGCCACGTCGAAGCCGAGCTCGTCGGTCAGCCAGGCGCACTTCTCGGGTGTCCCCGCGGAGCCGATGACCTTCGAGGCACCGAGCAGCCGCGCCATCTGGCCGACGGTGGACCCGACCGCACCGGCCGCGCCCGAGACGAGCACGGTGTCACCCGCGCGCAGCTCGGCGATCCGGGTCAGGCCGACGTACGCCGTCATGCCCGGCATGCCGAGCACTCCGAGGTAGGCCGAGGCCGGCACGCGCGACACGTCGACCGTACGGACCGCGCCGGCCGGCAGCAGCGCGTGCGTGCGCCACCCGGCCTGGTGCAGCACGGTGGCGCCGACCGGCACGGCGTCCGAGCCCGACGCGACGACCTCGCCGACCGCGCCGCCGTCGAGCGGTGCGTCGAGGGCGAACGGCGGCACGTAGGACTTCACGTCGTTCATCCGACCGCGCATGTACGGGTCCACGGACATGAACGTGTTGCGCACCAGCACCTCGCCGGGACCGGGGTCGGGGAGGGTGGTCTCGACGGTGCGGAAGTTCTCGGGGGTGGGCCATCCGTGGGGTCGGGACGCGAGGTGGATCTCCTGGCTGACGGTCATGCCGCGATCCTCCCAGGTCGACGGACCAGGGTTCGACGGACCAGTATCCCGCGAGCGCTCACCGCGATCGCCAGTCACGCCGGAGCAGGCCGAACACCCACGAGTCGGACACCTCGCCGTCGACGACGCAGTCCTCGCGCAGCGTCCCCTCCCGCACGAACCCGAGCTTCTCCAGCACCCGGGCGGAGGCGCCGTTGCGGGTGTCGGTCTCGGCCTGGACCCGGTTGAGGTCCCAGGAGTCGAACGCCCACCGCAGCAGCGCGTCCGCGGCCTCGGTCGCGTAGCCCCGACCCCACGCGACCTCGGCGTAGCAGTAGCCCAGCGCCGCGCTGCGGTGGACGGGCTGCCAGCGGGTCAGGCTGCACCAGCCGACGAACGCGCTGTCGGCCAGCCGGTCGACGGCGAGCCGCACCCCGGTGCCCTCCTCGGCGAGCTGGTGCGACACCGCCACGAAGCGGTCGGCGCGCGCAGGGTCGGCCCAGGGCGGTGAGTCCCAGTAGCGCAGCACGTGGGCGTCGCTCTGCAGTGCGAAGAGGGCGCCGGCGTCGTCCGCGGTCACCGGCCGCAGCCGCAGGCGGGAGGTCCGCAGGGTGGGCGTGGTCAGGGGCACAGGTGCCATCGTGCCGCTCGTCGGCAGCCACGACGAGGCATCAGCCGCGCATCGCGACGCCCTGGCGCCAGTAGCCCATGAAGGCGACGCTGCCCCGCGGGAGGCCGAGGTCGGTGACCAGGTGGCGACGCAGGGCCGTGACCATGCCGGACTCCCCGGCGATCCAGGCGTAGGTCGAGCGGGAGCCGGCCGCGGGCCCGGGCCGGTCGAGCTCCTCGCCGGAGGCCGAGTAGGTGGGCGTCTCCCAGATCTCCGCCGCGTCCTGCCCGGGTGCGCGGCCCGGGTCGGACGCGGATCCCGGGCCCGGTCCGGAGTCTGCCTGGGGAAGGCCGCGCCGGCCGAGGTGGTCGCTCACCCGCTCGACGAGCGCCTCGCCGACGGGTCGGTGGCCACGGACCAGCCAGGTCACGGTGATCCCGTCGGGGATCGTGAGGTCCGCGCGGACGTCGTCGCCCCTGGGCACCTCCAGGAAGACCACGCCTCGGCGGGGGGCGGTGAGCCCGGCCAGGATCTGCGCGACGGCCGGGAGCGCGGTCTCGTCGCCGACGAGGAGCAGGTGCTCGGCAGGACCGGGGTCGAACTCGATCCCGCCGAACGCCTCGCCCCGGCGGGGCACGACGACCATCAGCTCGTCTCCCACGGCGGCGCGCGCCGCCCAGGCCGACCCGGGACCGTGCGCACCGGGATGGAGCACCAGGTCCACCTGGATCGCGGTGTCGGCGCCCGTGCCGACCACACCTGCGACGGTGTAGGTGCGGACGGGGCATCGCTGGTGGTCGGGCAGCCCGGCGAGCTCGGACCACCAGGAGCCCTCGCTGAGCGACGGGAAGCCGCCGCCGGGAGCCGGAAGGATCAGCTTGATCCGCTGGTCGAGCAGCGGGCCGTCGACGCCGAAGTCGGCCAGGTCGGGGTGGCCCAGGGTGACCCGCACGAACGACGAGGAGAGGCGCTCGGTCCGCCGGACGGTGACCGGGGTCAGCACGCGGTCACCGCTCCCTGTCGGCGCCGGGAGAGGGGGATGACCCAGGGGGTGCCGGTGACGGGGTCGGGAACGACGCGGGCCACGAGCCCGAAGACCTCGCGGACCAGCTCCTCGGTGACGACCTCGCCCGGTGGGCCGGCGGCGACGACGCGCCCGTCGCGCAGGGCGACCAGGTGGTCGGCGTACCTCGCCGCCAGGTTGAGGTCGTGCAGCACCATCACCACCGTCGTGCCTCGGGTCTGCTGAAGGGTCGCGAGGAGGTCGAGGAGCTCGACCTGGTGGGCGACGTCGAGGTACGTCGTCGGCTCGTCGAGCAGCAGGACCGCGGGCTGCTGGGCGAGGGCCATCGCCACCCACACCCGCTGGCGCTGGCCCCCCGACAGCTCGTCGACGGTCCTCGTGGCCAGGTCGACGGTGCCGGTGAGCTCCAGGGCCTCGGCGACGGCCGCGTCGTCGCCGGCGCTCCACCGGGACAGGCGACCGCGGTGGGGCTGTCGGCCGCGACCGAGGAGATCGACGACCGTGATCCCGTCGGGCGCGGTCGGCGCCTGGGGGAGCAGGCCCAGCACCCGCGCGACCTCGCGGGTCGGCAGGCGGTGGACGGCGTGGCCGTCGAGCAGGCAGGTGCCGCTGCGCGGCGGCAGGAGGCGGGCCAGCCCCCGCAGCAGGGTCGACTTCCCGCAGCCGTTCGCGCCCACGATCGCGGTCGTCGCCGCCGTCGGCAGGGTCAGGGTCACGTCGTCGACGACGGTGCGCGGCCCGTAGCCCAGGGTCACCCGCTCGGCGCCGATCCGGGGGTCGTGGGTGAGGGTCATCGGGCGCTCCCTGAGGCGGTTCGGGGGTTGACGAGGAGCCAGAGCAGGAACGGCGCACCGGCTGCGCCGGTCACGACGCCGACCGGCAGGTTGACGCCCGGCACGGCGTACGCCGCCAGGTGGTCGGCCGCGACGACGAGGACGGCGCCGGTGAGCCCGGCGCCGACCAGGGTGGCGCGCCCCCCGTTCAATGCGCGCGCGGCCGGCCCGCAGAGCAGGGCGACGAACCCGATCGGCCCGGTGACGGCGACGGCGACGGCGACGAGGAGGACGGCGACGAGGAGCACCAGGTCAGAGGTGTGCCGGCCCAGCCCGATGGCCCGGGCGGCGTCCGGACCGAGCTCGAGGGCTCGCCGGTCGCGGTCGAGCAGCGACAGGGCGGGCAGCAAGGCGACCAGGGCGATTGCCAGACCGCGGATCTGGGCCCAGGTCACGCCGTTGAGCGAGCCGCTGAGCCACCGCAGGGCCAGCTGCGCGTCGTAGACGTCGGCCCGGGTGAACAGGTACTGCACCACGGCCGACATCGCTGCCGCGACGACCACCCCGACGAGGACCAGCCGGACCGTGCCGCCGGCGCCGGCCGCCAGGCGGACCCCGAGCGCGGCCAGGAGTGCCCCGGCGACGGCGGCGCCCGTGAGCATCGGGCCGGAGGCGTGCAGCACCACGAGTGCCCAGACCGCCGCGGCGCTCGCACCGGCGCTCACGCCGACCACGTCGGGACTGGCCAGCGGGTTGCGCAGCACGCCCTGGAAGACCGCGCCCGCGACGCCGAACGCCACGCCGACCAGCACGCCGGCCACGGCGCGCGGCAGCTTGGACTCCAGCACGATGAACGAGGCTCCCGGGATCTGCGCCCCGCCGAGGATCCGCACGAGGTCCGGGAGCGTGACCGTGTAGTCGCCGCCGAGCACCCGGGCCGCGAGGGCACCGGCCAGGGCAGCGAGCAGCCCGCCGATCACCAGCCGGTGACGGCGCCGAGGACCGCGTCGGGCCTGCCGGAGCGTGCGGAGGGTCGCCTCCCGGTCGGGTGTCGTCGCGCTCACCGGGCTCCCCACCGACCGCGACGCAGGAGCAGGCAGAAGGCGGGTACGCCGACGACCGCGGTCATGATGCCGACCTGCACCTCGGCCGGCGGCAGCACGACCCGGCCGACGGTGTCGGCCACCAGCACCAGCACCGCGCCCAGGCCGGCGGCGAGGGGCAGCACCCGCACGGTGGCCGACCCGACCAGTGCTCGCGCGGCGTGCGGGGCCACGAGACCGACGAACGCGACCGGACCGGCCAGGGCGGTCGCGGCCCCCGCGAGCAGCACGACCGCGGCGCCGGTGACGAGCCGGTCCCGGTCGACGCGACGCCCCAGGCCGCGGGCCACGTCGTCCCCCAGCGCCAGGGCGTCGAGCACGGGCGCCATCGCCAGCGCGACCAGCGCGCCCACGCCGAGGAACGGCAGGCAGGTGGCCAGGTGCTCCCACCCGCGACCGCCGACCGTGCCGACCTGCCAGAACCGGAAGACGTCCATCGTGCGGTCGTCGGTGAGCAGCACCGCGCTGGTCCAGCTCGTCAGGCCGGCCGTGACGGCGGCGCCGGTCAGCACCAGCGTGGCGGGCGTGGCGCCGCCGCGGGCCAGCGACGCCAGACCGTGCACGAGGAGCGCCGCCAGCGCGGCGCCGGCGAAGGCCCACCAGATGTAGTCCTCGACGCCCGCGACTCCGGCGTACGCGATCGCGACGACCATCGCGAACGAGGCGCCGGCGGTGATGCCCAGCAGCCCCGGGTCGGCCAGCGGGTTGCGGGTGAGCCCCTGCAGGAGCGCCCCCGCCAGGCCCAGTGCGGCACCGGTCGCGAGCGCCACCGCCGTCCGGGCGAGCCGGGCATGGAGGATCGCCTGGTCCGTGGCGGCGCCGGAGAGCAGGTCCTGCGGCGGCACCGGCCGGGAGCCGACCAGCACGCTGCCGCACGCGGCCAGGACCAGCAGGGCGAGGACGACGAGCGCGCCACGACCCCACCGGACGGCCCGCACGTCGGCAGGTGGGGCGGCAGGAGCGCGGTCGACGACCGTCACGAGACGACGACGGTGCCGAGTGCCGCGGCCACGTGAGGGAACCAGTGCCTCGCCGCCCAGGGGATGGCCAGCGGGCTGGGCGTGGTGCCGGAGAGGGCGTCGACCTGGTCGATGGCCGCCAGGACGTGGCCCGCGGCCACCGCCGGGATCTGCCGGATCAGCGGGTCCTCGATGAGGGTGCGGGCGGCGGCCTCGTCCTCGGCGTAGGTGATGAGCAGGTCGGAGCGGAGGTCGGCGGCCCGCTCGGCCGAGACGGTGCCGTAGAACTGGCCGGCCTCGGCCAGTCGCTCGACGACCGGGGCGTTGACCATCCCGACCTCGGTCAGCAGGCGCGGTCGCGCGTCCTGCGGGGTGTAGAAGGGGATCGACGAGAGGTCGGTGGCCGAGATCGCCGCCCAGACGAAGGACCGACCGGCCAGCTCCGGGTGACGCGCGCGCACCCGGGCCAGGACGCCGTCGGTCTCGCGACGCACCTGCGCTGCCGCGGCCGGTCGGCCCACCGCCTTGCCCACCATCTCGAGCGACTGCTGCCAGGTGGTGGTCCAGGCGTCCCCCGGGTAGGCGACGACGTCGGCGACCTTCGCGAGCCTGCCGTAGTCGCTGCGAGTCAGGGCGTAGTTGGTGACCAGGACGAGGTCCGGCGCCAGGGCCGCGACGTCGTCGAAGGGGATCGAGTCGCTGTCGTCGACGCGCGTCGGGGTCCGACCGCCCACGGCCTCCAGGGCGGCATCGAACCAGGGGGTCGAGCCGTCGGCGTTGCCGCCCCAGCCGATCTTGGTCGCACCCACCGGGACGACACCGAGCGCCAGGAGCGAGTCGGCGTCGCTGGTGCCGAGGCAGACGACGCGTCGTGGCTCCCGGGTGATCGTCGTCGTCCCGAAGGCGTGCTCGATGGTCACCGGGAACGCTCCCGGTTCGGCGGAGCCGGCCCGCTGCGGCGCCGGGTCGCTGCCCGTCGTCGGGCCGGTGGCGCAGGCGCCGAGAGCCCCGGCCGCGCCGACGGCGAACGAGGAGAGGAGGAAGGAGCGTCGGTCCACGAGGGCCTCATTGGTCGAAGGTTAGGTAAGCCTAACCTTAATAGAACCCGTCAGGCCACCATCACCCGCCCGGTCGGCGTGCGCCGTGCGGGCCGGTCGCGCACGGCGGCCCACGCCTCGGCGAGGGCGGCGACGGCGGCGCGGAGTGCCTCGGGCGGACGGCTCCACGGGATGCGGACGAACGAGTCGAGGCCGCCCTCGGCTGCGAAGACCGGACCCGGGGTGATGATCACCCCACGCAGCTCGGCCTCGGCGGCGACCGCCGTGCCCAGCGGCGCGGGCAGGCGGCACCACAGCGCGAGCCCGCCGGTCGGTGCGTGGAAGGTCCAGTCCGGGAGCAGGGTGGCCACCGCGCCCACGAGCGCGTCGCGCTGCTCGCGCAGTCGGGCGCGGTTGGCGGCCAGCACGTCGGCGTCGGCCAGCAGGCGCACCAGGGCGAGCTGCTCGAGCACCGGCGCGCCGAGGTCGAGGCTGACCCGCGCCCGTGTCAGCCGGTCCATCGCGCCCCGCGGCGCCCGGATCCACCCCAGTCGCAGCCCGCCCCAGTAGGCCTTGCTGGCGCTCCCGATCGTGATCGTGCCGGGCGCGAACGCGGCGAACGGCCGCGGCATCTCCTGGCCGTCGAGCGCGAGCGCCTGGTGCGCCTCGTCCACGATCGGCGTCGTCCCCGACCGGCCCAGGTGGGCGGCGTACACCTCCCGCTGCGCGTCGGTCATCAGGTGGCCCGTCGGGTTCTGGAAGTCCGGGACCAGGTACGCCGCGCGCGGTGCCGTCCGTCGCAGGGTGGTGCCGACCGCGTCGAGGTCCCAGCCCTCCGGGTCGACGTCGGAGGGGACCAGGCGCGCGCCGGCGTGCCGCAGCGCGTCGGTCGCGTTGGGGTAGACCGGCGACTCCACCAGCACCCGGTCGCCGGCGGCGGCGAGGGCCTGGGCGACGACCGACGCCGCCGAGAGCGCCCCCGGGGTCACCATCACCTGGTCGGGGTCGGTGGGGAGCCCGCGGGCGTCGTAGGTGGCGGCGATCGCCTGCTGGAGCTCGGGCAGGCCGGCGGGGAAGTAGCCGTGGCCGCCGAGGTAGGCAGGCAGGTCGGCCAGCGCCGCGGCGTACGCCGCCGTGATCCCCGGCGGTGCCGAGGGGGCCGCGCAGCCGAGGTCGACCGCGTCGGAGTCGCCGGGTCGGGGCAGCAGCGCCCGGTCGTGCACCCGGGTCCGGCTGCCGGGCACCCGGGTGAACGTCCCCGCGCCCTGACGGGCGACGGCGTAGCCCGCGTCGCGCAGCTCGGCGTACGCCCGGGTCACGGTGGTGCGGGAGACGCCGAGCGCCGTGGTCAGCTCGCGCTCGCTGGGGAGGCGGGTGTCCAGCCCGATCCGGCCGTCCCCGATGAGCAGCACCAGCGCCTCGGCGAGCCCGGCGTAGGCGGGGGAGCGGTCGAACTCGCCGACGAGGGTGGCCACCCGGGCGGCGGTGACGAGGCGGGTCATGCAGGCCACTGTTCCACGATTGGCTATTCAGGAGAAGGCCAATCAGGGTCAGACTCGTCGGCGTGAACCTCGTCGACCTCGGCCCGATCGCCCAGCTCCGGGCCGGCCGCCTCGGCCGGCGGCTCCCGCAGCTCTACCTCGGCCTGGTGATGTACGGCGTCTCCCTGGCGATGATGTACCGCGGCGACCTCGGCCTGGCGCCGTGGGACGTGCTCCACTCCGGCCTCATCCAGCACGTGCCGATCACGATCGGCCAGGCGGTCGTGGTGGTCAGCTTCCTGGTGCTGCTGCTCTGGATCCCGCTGCGCGAGATCCCCGGCATCGGCACGGTCTCCAACGCGCTGGTCGTGGGGTTCTCGGCCGACGCCACCCTCGCCGTGCTGGCCGAGCCGGACGCGCTGGTCCTGCGCGTGGCCCTGATGGTCGGCGGCGTGCTCCTGTGCGGGCTGGCCAGCGCCCTCTACATCGGCGCCCAGCTCGGGCGCGGCCCGCGCGACGGCCTGATGACCGGGTTCGCCCGGCGCACCGGCCACTCGATCCGGCTGGTGCGCACCTGCCTCGAGGTCACGGTCGTGGTGATCGGCGTGCTCCTCGGCGGCACACTCGGCCTCGGCACGGTCCTCTACGCGCTCGCGATCGGGCCGCTCACCCAGCTGTGGCTGCCGGCCTTCACCGTCGACCTCGACCGTCCCGGGCCGCTGGTCCCGGCCCCCGGGTCCGTTTGCCCCTGACGCGCACGACCCCGCCCGCGCGACGCTCGAGGTGAGCGCGGTGGGGAGGTCGTCATGGCCGCGGACGCGTACGACGAGTGGGTGGGCGCCGGGCTGATCTCGGCCGACCAGGCCGAGCGGATCAGGGCCTACGAGGCGATCCGGCCCGGACGGGCCCGGGTCTCCCTGGTCGTCGAGGCCCTCGGCTACCTCGGTGGCGTCATCATGCTGGTCGGGGCGTCGATCCTGGTCGGGATGTACTGGGGGGACATCTCGGTCCCGCTCCGCCTCGCCCTCGCCGGCGCCACGGCGGTCGGGCTGGTCGTCGCCGGCACGCTCGTCCCGCACGAGCTCGGCCCGGCCGCCGACCGGCTGCGCTCGGTGCTGTGGGCGCTGGCGGTCGCCGCGACCGCGGGCGTGCTGACGATCTGGTCCCAGGACGTGCTCGAGCGGTACGACGAGGACGAGCTGCTCGTCGTCGCACCGCTGACGGCACTCGTCGCGGCCCTCCTGTGGTGGTGGCGTCGCACCTGGCTCCAGCAGCTCGTCCTCGTCGTACCGCTGCTGCTCGCTGCCGCCGCGGTCGGGCTCCACCTGGGGGACGGCGACACGGCGCCGGGCATCGCGGTCTGGGTCGTCGCGGTCGCGTGGACCGCCCTCGCCTGGGCCGGTGCCCTCCCACCCCGCGGCTCGGGGGTCGTGCTGGGCGGTCTGGGTGCGATCTTCGGCCCGATGACCATCTCCGGGCAGGTCGGCATCGTGCTCGGGCTGCTCACCGCGGTGGCGCTGCTCGTGCTCGCGCTGGTCGCACGCAGCCTGCCACTGCTCGCCGTTGCCGCGCTCGGTCTGCTGGAGGCGGCGCCTCGGGCGGTCGTCGAGTGGTTCCCCGGACGCCTGTCCGCCGCGCTCACCCTGATCGTGGTCGGCGCGCTGCTGGTGGGCGCGGGCGTCTGGGTGGCCCGGCACCGCGCGCGCCGGCCGCCGGCCGGCACCGATGTCCCGGTGCCCGCCGGGGATCGGGCCGCACGGCCCCCCGCGGCGTGACAGACTCGGGGCCGACGCGGCTCGCGGGGAGCCGGCCTGATCGCCCGGAGGAAGCACGATGACAACACCAGCCGGAGATCCCGGGGCGGACGCGGCCGCCGTCGCGCCGCTCACCCCGCCGGACGCGACGCTGACGCTGGTCGCCCCCGAGCCACCGCCCGCGGTCACCACCACGCAGGCACCCCGGATGGCACCGCAGGTGCCCGCCGCCGCGCTGCCCGAGCTCGACGCCAAGGTCGACGGGTTCATGACCGCGCTGGCCGGCACGCCGGTCGGGAGCCCCGACTTCGCGGCTCAGGCCGAGAGCGTGCGCACCATGGGGGACGACGACATCCGCAAGGCGGCCGAGACCTCCAACCGGCTGCTCCAGCAGCCGGTCCGCGCCCTCCAGGAAGGCGGGATCGCCCAGGGCTCGACGGTCGGCAAGACGCTGCTCGAGCTGCGCCGGACCGTCGAGGACCTCGACCCCAGCCAGGCGACCGGTGCCCGGCGGTGGCTCGACCTGCTGCCGTTCACCGACAAGGTGACCGACTACTTCCGCAAGTACCAGTCCGCCCAGAGCCAGCTCAACGGCATCCTGCACAGCCTGCGCAACGGCCAGGACGAGCTGACCAAGGACAACGTCGCGCTCAACCTGGAGAAGACCAACCTCTGGGCCTCGATGGGTCGGCTGAACCAGTACGTCTACGTCGCCGAGCGGCTCGACGCCAAGCTGTCGGCCCGGATCGCCGAGCTCGAGCTCACCGACCCCGAGGCGGCCAAGACGCTCTCGCAGGACGTGCTGTTCTACGTGCGCCAGAAGCACCAGGACCTGCTCACCCAGCTCGCGGTCTCGATCCAGTCCTACCTGGCGATCGACATCATCATCAAGAACAACATCGAGCTGATCAAGGGCGTCGACCGGGCGTCGACGACCACCGTCTCGGCGCTGCGCACCGCCGTCATCGTCGCCCAGGCGCTGGGCAACCAGGAGCTGGTCCTCGACCAGATCACGGCGCTCAACACCACGACCTCCGGCATGATCCAGCGGACCTCGGAGATGCTGCGCGACAACTCCGCGGCCATCCAGGAGCAGGCCGCGTCGTCGAGCATCGGCATCGAGCAGCTGCAGGCGGCGTTCTCCAACATCTACGCGACGATGGACTCCATCGACGAGTTCAAGCTCAAGGCGCTGGACTCGATGTCGGCGACCATCGGGGTGCTCGAGACCGAGGTGGACAAGTCCAAGGCCTACCTCGACCGGGTCCAGGCGCACGACGCCCGCAACGCCGGCGGGACACTCGACCTCTCGACGCTGCCGACGACCTGAGCCGTGGGCCTGAAGTCGTGGTTGGGACGCCGGCGCGGTGAGGACCAGGCGAGCACCGTTCCCGCCCCTCCCACCGAGCAGGACATCCTGGCCGCCCTCAACCGGGTCAACGCGATGCTCGTCGACGGCAACGCGCCGCCCGTCGTCACGTCCCGCGTGCAGCGGATCGCCCGCACCATCCGCGACACCCTGCCCCGCCTGCGCCAGCTCGGCGTCGGGTCGATGGAGGGCTACTCGGTGATGGCGACCGCGACCGACTACCTCCCCGAGGCCGTGGGGGGCTACCTGCGCCTGCCGCGGGACTGGGCCGACACCCGGCCCGTGGACGGCTACAAGACCTCGCTCATGGTCCTGGTCGACCAGCTCGAGCTGCTCGTCACCACGATGGACAAGATCCTCGACGCGGCCAACCGGGCGGACGCCCAGGCGCTCGTGGCGCACGGGCTCTTCCTGCAGGCCAAGTTCGGCACCCCCGCCGGACCCGACCTCACCCTGGGGCCGCCGACATGACCGACACCCAGCCGCCCCGCCCCGGGCCCGTCCCCTCGCTGGCCGCCGCCCTCGCCGCCCTGGACGCCGCGGCGGTCGCCGCCGGCGTGGACCGGGGCGCGGCCCGGCTCGAGGCCGAGCGGCTCGCGGCGACCGTCGCCGAGCCGGCGCGAGGGGCGTACGTCGACTGGTCCCACGAGACCGGGCGCGAGCCGTCCGCGGAGGCGTTCATGGACGCGGCCTCGCGGGGACGCCGCTACCGCTCGGCGCCCACCCCGACGATGAGCGGCCTGGTCCTCGCCGGCTCGAGCCACGCCCCGGCGTACGCGCAGGCACTGGCCGACGTGGCGCGGGCCGCCAGCGGCCTCGGCGAGGACAACGCCCGCACGGTCGGCAACGCCGCGACCGCTGCCGCCGCGCAGCTGGGCAGCCCGGTCGCGCCGCCCGGCGTCGACCCCGCCTCGGCGGGCGACGCGCAGCCCGACGAAGCGCCCGGCTCCACGGCGGCCGCGCCGGCGCCGGGGGACCAGCCCGCGCCCGCGGAGCCCGAGCCCCGCCCGAAGACGGTGGAGGAGCTGCTCGCCGAGCTCGACGCGCTGGTCGGACTGACCGCCGTCAAGGCGGAGATCCACCGCCAGGCCGCCGTGCTGCGGGTCGAGGGCCTGCGCGCCCAGGCCGGTCTGGCCTCGCCGACGATCACCCGGCACATGATCTTCAACGGCAACCCCGGCACCGGCAAGACCACCGTGGCCCGGCTGGTCGCCGGCATCTACCGGGCGCTCGGCCTGCTCTCCGGTGGCCAGCTCGTGGAGGTCGACCGGTCCGAGCTGGTCGCGGGCTATCTGGGTCAGACCGCGATGAAGACCGCCGAGGTCGTCAGGTCCGCGGAGGGCGGAGTGCTGTTCATCGACGAGGCCTACTCCCTGGCCGGTGACCAGTACGGCACCGAGGCGATCGACACGCTGGTCAAGGAGATGGAGGACAAGCGCGACGACCTGGTCGTCATCGTGGCGGGCTATCCGCTGCCGATGGCGGTGTTCATCGCCCAGAACCCCGGCCTCGAGAGCCGCTTCCGCACCACGATCGACTTCGCCGACTACACCGACGACGAGCTGGTCGCGATCTTCGAGGTGATGGCGCACGACGCGGAGTACGACGTCGACGAGGCGGTGCTGGGCCGGCTGCGTGAGATCCTCGGGTCCGTGACCCGGGGCGACACGTTCGGCAATGCTCGCTACGTGCGCAACCTGCTCGAGGCGGCGATCGGCCGTCAGGCCTGGCGGCTGCGCGAGGTGGCCGCGCCGACGGTGCAGCAGCTGCGCACCCTGCTGCCCGAGGACCTCGAGCCGGTCGAACCCGTCGCGGTCGCGCCGGGTGTGGAGGTGGGGACCCCGTGACGAGCACGCCGCGCCGGACCACGCGCAAGACGGCCGCCAAGCGCCCCGCGCGCTCCCGGTCGAAGGCACCCGCGGCCGGCGCGGCGAGCCCCGCTGGAGCGGTGGCCGTGGCCGCCCCGGCCCCGCAGCCCGCCGCCCCCGCGGCCGGCCCCGCCACCGGCCCCGCCGCCGGCACCGCAGGCACCGAGGACGTGCCGCGGCTGCTCAACCGCTGGCAGCTGGTGGCCGTCCTCGCGTGCCTGCTCTTCGCGGTGGTCACCGCCAGCCTGCAGGTGATGTCGTGGCACGCCAACCGCGCCGCCGCCGACAACACCGAGCAGCTCGTGCGGGTGCAGAACATCCAGTCGACGCTGTTCCGTGCGGACGCCCTCGCCACCACCGCGTTCCTCACCGGCGGGCTCGAGCCGCCCGAGCAGCGCGCGGCGTACGACGACGCGATCGACTCCATCTCGCGCCAGATCGCCGACGCGGCCGACGCGCAGCCGGCCGACCGTGCGGCACTGGCGGACCTCAACTCGGCCGTGACCGGCTACAACGCGACGATCGCTCAGGCCCGCGCCAACAACCGCCAGGGGTTCCCGGTGGGTGCGGAGTACCTGCGGACCGCGTCGACCGGGTTGCGCGACACGACCGTCTCGGGCTCGGCGATCCCGGTCGCGAAGGCGCTCGTCGCGGCCAACGCCGACCGGGCCGAGTCGGAGCTCGGGGCGCAGCACCCGTTCCTGATCCTGCTTCCCGGCCTGGTCACCCTGCTGCTGCTGTGGTGGGTCAACCGGCAGCTCGCGCGGCGCTTCCGGCGCCACGTCAACCTCGGGGTGGCGGCGGCGGCGCTCACCGTCGCGGTGCTCACGGTCGTGGCCTTCGCGGTCGCCGCCGTCCAGGCCGTCCACAACGGCGACCTGCGCGACGGCAGCTACGCGACGTCGTACCGCGAGTCCACGGCGCGCACGGCGGGCAACGACGCGAAGGCCAACGAGAGCCTGCGGCTGATCTCGCGCGGGTCGGGCCAGGTCTACGAGGACCGCTGGGGGGTGGCGTCCCAGACGGTCCAGGACAACGCCTCCGACGAGACCGCGGCCCTGTGGGACGACTACGTCGCCGTCCACGGCCGCGTCGTCGAGCTCGACGACGGCGGGAAGTACGACCAGGCGGTGCGGCTGGCGACCACCACCGGCAGCAACGGGTCGACCGCCGCGATGGACCGTTTCGACGCCCGGTCCCAGGAGATCGTGCAGGCCTCTGGCGACGCGACGACCCGGGCCCTGCGGGGCGGCAACACCGGGATCCTGGTGCTGTCGGTCGTCACCCTGCTGCTCGGGATCGCGGCCGCCGGCCTCGCGGTCTGGGGGATCGGCCAGCGGCGGAGGGAGTACGCATGACCCGCTCACTGCGTCGGCGCGCCGGCCGCGCCGTCCTCGCCGCGGCGGCCCTGGTCCTGCTGGCCGGGTGCGGCTACTCGGCCACCCCGGTCCCCGAGGCGGTCGCGCCGTCCAGCGCGGCCCCCGCGTCGAGCCCGCCCTGCGAGGACACCGGCGACCCGACCCGGTCCTACGCGCCGCTGCCGGGTGGCGTGCCCGCCCCCGGCGACGTCCCGGCCGGCTCGACGATGGCGAGGATCCGCGACCGCGGCTACCTGATCGCCGGCGTCTCCGGTGACAGCTACCTGCTCGGCTCGCGCAACCCGTTCACGGGCAAGGTCGAGGGCTTCGACATCGACATGGTCGACCAGGTCGCGGCCGCCATCTTCGGCACCGCCGAGGGGCACGTCCAGCTGCGCGTCATCTCGGCCGCCGATCGGATCCCGCTGCTGCAGTCCGGGGACGTCGACATCGTCGCGCGCAACATGACCATCAACTGCTCCCGCTGGGACCAGATCGCGTTCTCCGCGGAGTACTTCCACTCCGGCCAGAAGGTGCTGGTTGCCAAGGGCTCGGGGATCACCCGGGTCGAGGACCTCGCCGGCAAGCGGGTGTGCGCGCCCGCCGGCACCACCAGCCTGGACCAGATCCAGGAGGTGGCCCCCGACGCGATCCCGGTCTCGGCGGTCAACCACACCGGGTGCCTGCTGAAGTTCCAGAACGGCGAGGCCGACGCGATCACCGGCGACGACACCGTGCTCGCCGGCCTGGTCGCGCAGGACCCGTACGCCGAGGTGCTGGCCGGGCAGGCGCTGACCGACGAGCCCTACGGCATCGGCGTGAACGCCGACGACGTCGACCTGGTGCGCTTCGTCAACGCGGTGCTCGAGCAGATGCACGACGACGGGTCGTGGCAGGCGTCGTACAAGAAGTGGCTGCAGCCCTCGCTGGAGGCGCCGGCCGCCCAGCCGACCCCGGTCTACGGCCGATGACCGCCGCTCCCGTCCCTCCCGGTGCGATCGGCACCGCGCCCGAGCCGGCCGCGTTGCAGACCTACCTCGGGGCGCTCGACGACTGGGTGCGGGCGCGCCGCACCGAGCTCGACGAGCTCGACGCCGCGGCACTCTCGGCGCAGCGCGGGGACGAGGTCGGCGCCGACATGGCGTTGTCGCTGGCGCTCTGGAAGGCCGTCGCCGACCGGTGGCAGCTGATGTGGGCGACCTGGGACGGGGGCCGGGTCGGGGAGGCCGAGCGCACCCGGATCGCCACGCTGGCGTGGGGCCGGCTCGACGGGTCCTCGGGCGCCCCGTCCGTCTCGGTGCCCGAGGCGTGCCGGCTCTCCGACGCCCTGGTCGCCCAGCTGCGCACCACCCTCGCGCTCACTCCGGGGGCCGATGCCGCGGCCGCCCGGATCAAGGACCTGCGCGCCCAGCTCGAGCGGATCCGCGACCAGGTCGGCCTCGAGCCCGCGTCCACCCGCGACGACGCCGCGCGCCGGCTCGCGGCGCTCCTGCAGCGCCTCGACGACGTGACCGAGCGGGCTCGTCGCGGCGCCGACGTCGGCGGCCTGCTCGGGCCGCTCGAGAGCGAGGCCTCGACCACCGAGCGGGACCTCATCGTCGGCAACGCCCGGCGGCGCGAGGCCGTCGACCGGCTGCGCACGGCCCGGGAGACCCGCGCGGACCTCGTGGCACGCGCCGAGGCCCTGCGCCGGCTGGCGGAGATCTGCGTCCGCACCGTCGACCCGTCGCCCCGCTACGCCGTGCCCGACGTCGCGGCCCTCGGGCCGGTCCCCAACACCCCGGAGCGGCTGCAGCCCTACCTCGACCGGCTGGGCCGCGTGGCCGAGGCGCTGGCCGTCGCCCAGCAGGCGTACGCCGACGCGCTCGCCGAGCGCACCCAGCTCGCCGACCTGCTCGACGCCTACGTCGCGAAGGCCCGGGCGGTCGGTGTCGCCGACCGGCCCGACCTGCGCGAGAGTGAGCGGCAGGCACGCGACGTCCTGGCCCGCTCGCCCGCCCCGATGGCGGTGTGCCGCCAGCTCGTGGGCACCTACCAGGCCTGGCTGACCCAGCTCGCGTCCGCAGGTCCCGCACCGGCCGCCCCGACCGCACCGGCCTCCGGCGCGGCGTCGAAGGAGTCCGCATGAAGTGCACCCAGCCCGGCTGCAGCGGCACCATCACCGACGGCTACTGCGACGTCTGCGGCATGGCCGCCGCACCGGCCGCCTCTGCCTCCGCCTCCGCACCCGCCGCCCCGGCCGCGGCGGGTGCCGGGACCGCCGCGCCCGCCGCCGACGGCACGCCCTGCCGCCAGCCCGGGTGCACCGGCACGATCCTGGACGGCTACTGCGACGTCTGCGGCTCCCCGGCGGCGGCGTCCACCCCGGTCGCGGCCCAGGCGCAGCCGCTGAGCGGGACCGACGTGTCCGTGGCGACCTCGTCGAGCCGCGTCGGCTCGGCCGCCATGGGCTCGCGCCTGCTCCAGGCCGGCGGGTCGACCGCCACCCGGCGTACCCGCACCGGCTCCCAGCGCGTGCGCGCCGCCCGCCTCGGCGCCGGTCTGACCGTCGTCCCGCCGGCACCGGCCGTCGACGCGAGCAAGGCGATCAACCCCGACCCGCAGGTGCCCGAGGAGAAGCGCACCTGCTCCAAGTGCGGCAACGCGGTCGGCCGCAGCATCGACGGCCGTCCCGGGCGCACCGAGGGCTTCTGCCCCCAGTGCGGCCAGGAGTTCTCCTTCTCGCCCAAGCTGAAGCCCGGGGACCTCGTCGGCGGGCAGTACGAGGTCGCGGGCGCGATCGCCCACGGAGGTCTCGGCTGGATCTACCTCGCCAAGGACCGCAACGTCTCCGACCGGTGGGTGGTGCTCAAGGGCCTGCTGAACTCCGGCGACCCCGACGCGCTCGCCGCGGCGATCGCGGAGCGGCAGTTCCTCGCCCAGGTCGAGCACCCGCTGATCGTCGAGATCTACAACTTCGTCACGCACGAGGGTGCCGGCTACATCGTGATGGAGTACGTCGGCGGCACCTCGCTCAAGCAGATCCTCAAGCAGCGGATGGCCGCCAACGGCGGTGCGTACGACCCGCTTCCGGTGGACCAGGCGCTCGCCTTCCTGCTCGAGGTGCTGCCGGCGTTCCAGTACCTGCACGACCTGGGGCTGGTCTACTGCGACTTCAAGCCCGACAACCTGATCCAGGTGGGCGACGCCGTCAAGCTGATCGACCTCGGCGGCGTGCGGCGGATCGACGATCAGGACTCCGCGATCTACGGGACCGTCGGCTACCAGGCACCCGAGGTCGCCGACGTCGGCCCCAGCGTCGCGAGCGACATCTACACGATCGGGCGCACGCTGGTCGTGCTCTGCATGGAGTTCCGGGGCTACCAGGACACCTACCTGCACGCGCTGCCGCCACCGGAGTCGACGCCGCTGTTCGCCCGGCACGACTCGCTCTACCACCTGGTCGCCAAGTGCTGTGCGCCCGACCCGGCCGACCGGTTCGCGTCCGCCGACGAGCTGCGTGTGCAGATGCTCGGCGTGCTCCGGGAGGTGGTCGCCGACCGCACCACCGGCACCGCGCTCACCTCCGCGGCGTCGGTGCTCTTCGAGCCGCCGTCGGCCTCGGCCTCGGTCGTGGCGTGGAGCGACCTGCCGAGCCTGCGCCCGGACACCACCGACTCCCAGCACGCCTGGCTGTCCACGGTCGGGGCAGAGGACCCGGCCCAGCGCCTGCGGGACCTGGAGGCGGCGCCGGAGTCGAGCGCCGAGGTGCTCCTCGCCCGTGCCCACGCCGCGCTGGAGCTGTCCGACGCCCCGGGAGCGCACGGGTACGCCGACCAGCTGCTCGCCGACGACCCGTGGGACTGGCGGGCGGTGTGGATCGACGGGCTCGCCGCCATGCAGGAGCAGGACTGGGCGGCGGCGCAGTCGGCGTTCAACGCCGTCTACCAGCAGGTCCCCGGTGAGCTGGCGCCCAAGCTGGCCCTGGCGGTGGCCTGCGAGCGGGGCGAGCTGCCCGACGTCGCCGAGGGGCTCTACCGGACCTGTGCGGCGACCGACGCGACGTACGTCCCACCGGCGGCGTTCGGGCTGTCCCGGGTGCGCGCGCACCGTGGTGACACGGCCGGCGCGGTCGCGGCGCTGGACATGGTGCCGTCCACGAGCCGGGGCTATCCGGAGAGCAGGCAGCTGCGCGCCGAGGTGCTGCTCGCCGGCGGCAGCGGCGACCTCGCCGTGCTCGACCAGGCGATGCGCAGCATCGAGTCGGTGCCGATGGACGGCACCGTCCGGCAGCGCTACGTCGTGCGCATCCTCGGCCACGCGCTCGACGTCGTCACGAGCAGCCCAGCGGCCGCGCGGTCCGACGCCGCGGTCGGCAGCACGCCGGCCACGGAGCCGGGGATCCGCGCCGGCCTCGAGCAGGCCTACCGTGCGCTGGCCCGCGAGGCGCCGCTGCGCGAGGACCGCGTCGCGCTGGTCAACCGCGCCAACGCCGTGCGCAGCTGGACGCTGACATGACGCAGACCTCCTCGGCCGCGACCTGCCCGTCGTGCGGTGCTGCCGTGCCGGCGGGCTCGAGGTTCTGCGAGGGTTGCGGCACCCCGCTCGGCGGTGACGCGGGGCCGGCACCGGCCTCCGCCCCGGCCCCCACCCCGTCCGGCGAGCTCGGCAGCGGGCCGATCAGCGCCCCGACCCGGCGCAAGGAGGCCGAGCCCGCCGGTGGTGCGCCGGCGGTGGCCGAGCCGCGGCGCTGCCTGGCCTGCCAGGGCACGGTCGGCGCGGACGGCTACTGCGAGACCTGCGGCACCAAGGCGCCCAGCGAGCGCGACCACTTCGAGGAGGCCCCGGCGGCCTGGGTCGCCGGCGTCTGCGACCGCGGCCTGGTGCACGCGCGCAACGAGGACGCGATGGCGCTGCTGGCCTCCGTCGCGCCACGCCGCGCGGTCCTCGTCGTCTGCGACGGCGTGTCGAACTCGACCGACTCCGACGTCGCCTCGCTCGCGGGCGCCCGGGCCGCGGGGGAGGTCCTGCGGGCGCCGTTCCCGCGTGGCATGGGCACGCCCAGCAGCCGGGCCGCGGCGATCGCCGCGGTCCTCGGCGACGCCGCCACGGCGGCCAACGACGCGGTCGTCGCGGTCACCGACCCGGCCTCGACGAACCCGGCGTCGGCGACGTTCGCCGTCGCCGTGGTCGAGGACGACCTGCTCGCACACGCCAACATCGGGGACTCCCGCGTCTACTGGCTGCCCGACGCCGGTCCCGCCGTCCAGCTCAGCGTCGACGACTCGGCCGCGGAGCAGCAGATCGAGGCCGGCGTACCCCGGGCGGTGGCCGAGACGTCACCGCAGGCCCACGCGATCACCAAGTGGCTCGGCCGCGACGCCCCCGACGTCACGCCCCGCACCGGCCAGGTGGTCCTCGACGGCGCCGGCTGGGTCCTGGTCTGCTCCGACGGTCTGTGGAACTACGCGTCCGAGCCGGAGGCGGTCCGGGCGCAGCTCGTCGCGGCCGGCACCGACGACCCGCCGGCGCTCGCCCGGGCGCTGGTGGCCTTCGCGAACGCGCAGGGGGGCCGGGACAACATCACCGTCGCGCTCGCCCGCGTGGGGGACCCGAGCGCCACCGCGACGGGGCAGAATGCATCCGCACCCGCGACCGCAGGAGAGGCTGATGGCTGAGTTCACCGCCACCGTGTACCAGAACGAGTTCCTCCCCGACGGGGGGACCGACGTCAACGCGATCGTCACCGTCACCTGCACGGGCGCGGGCACCGCCGGGCAGACCGGCGCCGGCGCGGCCGGCGAGATCATCATCGTCGACACCTCCGGCTCGATGGGCAGTGCGACCATGCAGGCCGCACGGGTCGCCGCCCAGGCCGCGCTCGCCGAGATCGTCGACGGCACCTGGTTCGCCGTCGTCTCCGGCTCCGACCACGCCGAGCTGGCCTTCCCGCACGTGAGCTCGGGGCCCGGGATGGTCCGGATGGACGAGCAGACCCGTCGCGACGCCAGCGCCTCCATCGATCGCTTCACCGCGGCCGGTGGCACCGCGATCAGCACCTGGCTCGACCTGGCCGGCACCCTCTTCGCGTCGGTGCCGCAGGTCACCCAGCGGCACGCGATCCTCCTCACCGACGGCGAGAACCGCGAGGGGCCGAGCTTCCTCGACGCCGCGATCGGCCGGGCCACGGGCTACTTCCAGTGCGACTGCCGGGGCGTCGGCACCGACTGGCAGGTCGAGGAGGTGCGCCGGATCGCGCAGGCCCTGCTCGGGACCGTCGACATCATCCCCGAGCCGTCCCAGATGCAGGCCCAGTTCCAGGAGATGATGCGCGCCTCGATGGCGCGGGGCGTCGCGGACGCCCAGCTCCGGGTGTGGACCCCGCAGGGCGCCCAGATCCTCTGGGTCCGCCAGGTGTCGCCCACGGTCGAGGACCTCACCGACCGCCGGGTGGAGGTCAACCCGCTGACCGGCGGCTACCCGACCGGTGCCTGGGCCGACGAGTCCCGCGACTACCACGTCGCGGTCCGGGTGGCTGCCAAGGCGATCGGGCAGGAGCAGCTGGCCGCGCGCGTGCAGCTCGCGATCGGGGACGACGTCGTGGCGCAGGGCCTGGTCAAGGCCACCTGGTCGGGCGACTCCGAGCTGACCGCCCGCATCGACCAGCAGGTCGCCCACTACACCGGGCAGACCGAGCTGGCCGCGATGATCCAGGAGGGTCTGGCCGCCAAGGCGGCCGGTGACGAGGCCACCGCGACGACCAAGCTCGGCCGCGCCGTCCAGCTCGCCGCCGAGACCGGCAACGACGAGGCGACCGCGAAGCTGAAGAAGGTGGTCGACATCGACGACGAGAAGGAGGGCACGGTGCGGCTCAAGGCTGCGGTGGCCAAGGTGGACGAGATGGCGCTCGACACCGCGTCGACCAAGACCACGCGGATCAAGAAGTGAGCACCTGCCCGGCCGGTCACCAGACCAGCGCCACGGACTACTGCGACGTCTGCGGGCTGGCGATGGGTGACGCCCCCGCGGCGGCGTCGGACGCCGCGCCGCCGGCGGACGCGACCCCGGCCGCCGACGCCTCGCCGCCGGCACCGGCGGGCGGCACCTGCCCCAACTGCTCGGCGACCAACCCGGCGAACGCGCTGTTCTGCGAGGCCTGCGGCTACGACTTCACCACCGGCTCCATGCCGCGGCCGCTCACCCCGCCGGCCCCGCCCGCGGACGCCCCGGCCGCCCCGGACGCGCAGGGCGCCCGGCCGGCCGCCGTACCGCCCGCGAACCCGTCGCCGGCGCTGACCGAACCGTGGGTCGCCGAGGTCTGGATCGACCCGGACTGGTACGCCGACCAGGAGTCCACCGACCCCCTGCCCTCCCCGGGGCTGCCGAAGGTGGTCGCGCTGCACCACACGTCCATCCTGATCGGCCGGGTCTCGCACAGCCGCAACATCACACCCGACATCGACCTGTCCTCCGACAACGGCATCAGCCGGCGCCACGCCCAGCTGACCACCGACGGCACCCGTTGGTGGGTCGAGGACCTCGGGTCGTCGAACGGCACGTACGTCGGCGGCAGCGTCGGCGCCCTGCCGACCGCGCCCATCCCGCCCGGGCAGAAGCAGGAGATCTCCGAGGACGACCGGATCTACCTCGGCGCCTGGACCCGCATCGTCGTCCGCCCGGCCGCGCCGGGCGAGGCATGAGGGGCCGAGCGCGCACGCGGCGATGGGCGGGGGTCCTGGCAGGCGTGGGCGTCGTCGCCGTGTCGCTCGCCGCCTGGCACCGCACCCAGGCCGCATCGGGCCCGCTCCCGCCCGGGCCGCCCTGACCCCACCGGCCCCAGGCTCACCAGCGGACGGGCAGTTCATGTCGTTGTCGGGTGTTGCAACCCCTGACAACGTCATGAATCCCCGGTCGACCGGGGATTCATCCGCCCCTCCTGACGGCTGCGCCGCCCGGCAGCTGTCGCAGGCAGGTCGGCCCTATCTCCGGGTGGCGACGATCGTGGAGGCGTCGGGGGCGACCATCACCTCGACCGCGGTGAAGCGGTCGTCGGTCAGCCACTGCTCGCGCAGGGTGTCCACGCGACCGTAGGCGATGGGCGGCCACATCTCGCAGGGCGTGAAGTCGTCGAGGACGACGATGCCGCCCTCCTCGACCAGGTCGGCGACCGAGTCCACGCCGACCTCGGTGGGCTCGCCGGAGTCCAGGAACAGCAGCGAGAACGGGCCCTTGTCGAGCAGCGTCGACCAGTCCGCCGAGAGCACCTCGACCTGGGGGTCGTCGACGAAGATCTCGGCAGCCGCGTCGGCGAGGCGCTCGTCGAGCTCGGCGGTCAGGATGCGGGCGTCGCCCCGCACGCCCGAGCGCAGCCACGCCGTACCGACGCCGCAGCCGGTGCCGAACTCCGCCATCGTGCCGGCTCGGGTGGCGGCCAGCGTGGCCAGGAGGCGGCCGGTCTCGTTGCGGCAGAACGAGACGTACCCGGCCTTGCGGGACACGTCGAACGCGCGGGCGACGACGTCGGGCAGGTCGGGGGGAGCACTCATGGCTGCGAGTCTTCCATTTCGGACCAGGTGTCTCGCATGACGGACAGGTTGTGGAATCCCGTGGTGGTGAGGCGGCCGGTCTCGTACGGTGTCCTCACCATGCGGAGCGTCTTCGTACTCATCGACTGCCGCGGCGAGGCCTGACAGAGAGGCCACCTCGCCGCGGTGTTCGGCGTTGACGGTCTCTCGATACATCTGGATCGAAGACGTTCCCGCGGCGATCGAGCGCCAAGCAGCACAGGCGCGATCCGCATCCTGCATGGACTCTCCCTCGCTCGTGCGATCCACGAGCCGACCGCTCCCTCGTGGCTGGTCGTCTTCGTTCCAGGTGTACCGGGACCGCACCGACACCACTGGGAACCAGCACACGAGAGAGAGCAGATCCGATGTACGACATGTACCCCGACTGGGGTCCGGCGAGCCACCACCCCGACAACCCGCGCAGCCACGAGAACGTCCAGGCGGCACTGCAGGCCTCGCTCGACCTGCGGGACAACGGGGGCCAGCGCCCCGACGACAACTAGCCTCAGCGTCCATGACGTCCCCCGAGATCGGCACAGCACAGACCGGCACCCTCAAGCTCGCCGTCATCCCCGGCGACGGGATCGGTCAGGAGGTGACCGCGGAGGCGCTCAAGGTGCTCGAGGTCGCCTCCCCGGCCGGGGTGAAGTTCGAGCAGACCCGCTACGACCTCGGCGCCGAGCGCTACCTCGCGACCGGCGAGGTGCTGCCCGACTCCGTGCTCGACGAGATCCGCGAGCACGACGCGATCCTCCTCGGCGCCGTCGGTGGCAAGCCCAACGTTCCGAACCTGCCGCCCGGCATCCTCGAGCGCGGCCTGCTGCTGCGCCTGCGCTTCGAGCTCGACCACTACGTCAACCTGCGGCCCTCGCGGATCTTCCCGGGCGTGCCGTCGCCGCTCGCCGACCCGGGCGAGGTCGACTTCGTGGTGGTCCGCGAGGGCACCGAGGGCCCGTATACCGGCAACGGGGGTGCGCTGCGCGTCGGTACGCCGCACGAGGTCGCCACCGAGGTCTCGGTCAACACCGCGTTCGGTGTCGAGCGGGTCGTCCGCGACGCGTTCGCCCGGGCCCAGCGCCGGCCGCGCAAGAAGCTGACCCTGGTCCACAAGACCAACGTGCTGGTCAACGCCGGCTCGGTGTGGTGGCGGATCTTCTCCTCGGTCGCCGAGGAGTACCCCGAGGTCACGACCGACTACATGCACATCGACGCGGCGATGATCTTCATGACCACCGACCCCGCGCGCTTCGACGTGATCGTCACCGACAACCTCTTCGGCGACATCATCACCGACCTCGCCGCCGCGATCACCGGCGGCATCGGCCTGGCGGCCTCCGGCAACGTCAACCCCGACCGGACGGCCCCCTCCATGTTCGAGCCGGTGCACGGCTCGGCGCCCGACATCGCGGGCCAGCAGAAGGCCGACCCCACCGCTGCCATCTTGTCGGTGTCGCTGCTGCTCGACCACCTCGGGCACCCCGACGCGGCCGCCGTCGTGGAGACGGGCGTCATCGAGGACATCGCCGCCCGCTCCGCCGGCGCCACCCGGCGTACCAGCGAGGTCGGCGACGCCATCGCCGCCCGCGTAGCGGGCTGACCCGCGCGGCGGCGTGACCGTGCACGTTTCCCCGGCCGACCGGGGAAACGTGCAGACACGCCGGGCCATCGGGAGGGTCGTCAGGGGATGCGTGCACGCACGCCGGCGACCGACGGCGTGTCCTGCACGCATCCCCTGACGAGGTCGCGCCGACGCTCTCCTCGTGCTCGGACCCACAATCGTTGGAAGGTCGACTAAGTTGCCACCCATGGAGATCAGCACCACCCGCTCGAGCGCTCCGGTCTCTGACGAGCGCCTCGCCGAGATCCTCGCCAACCCCGGGTTCGGCCTGCACTTCGCCGACCACATGTTCACCGTCGAGTGGACGCCCGACGAGGGGTGGCACGGCGCGCGGATCGAGCCGTACGGGCCGCTGACGCTGGACCCGGCGACGGCGGTGCTGCACTACGCGCAGGAGACCTTCGAGGGCATGAAGGCCTACCGGCACGCCGACGGGTCGATCTGGTCGTTCCGCCCGGAGGAGAACGCCGCCCGGATGGTGCGCTCGAGCCACCGGCTCGCGCTGCCCGTGCTCGAGGTCGAGGACTTCCTGCAGGCCGTCGACGCGCTCGTCGAGGTCGACCAGCGTTGGGTGCCCGACCCGGCGGGGGAGAAGAGCCTCTACATCCGCCCGTTCATGATCGCCACGGAGAAGTTCCTCGGCGTGCGGCCCAGCCAGCACGTGACCTTCATGGTGATCACCAGTCCCGCCGGCTCCTACTTCAAGGGCGGGGTCAAGCCGGTCACGCTGTGGCTGACCGAGGAGTACACCCGCGCCGGCCGCGGCGGGATGGGCGCCGCCAAGACCGGCGGCAACTACGCCTCCTCGCTGGTCGCGCAGCAGGAGGCGATCGCGCAGGGCTGCGACCAGGTGGTCTTCCTCGACGGCCAGGAGGGCCGGTACGTCGAGGAGCTCGGCGGCATGAACATGTACTTCGTGCACGACGACGGCACGATCGTCACCCCCGCGACCGGCACCATCCTCGAGGGCATCACCCGCTCGAGCATCATCGAGCTGGCCGGCAAGCTCGGCCACCAGGTCGAGGAGCGCAGGTTCTCGATCGACGAGTGGCGCGAGGGCGTGACGAGCGGCCGGATCACCGAGATCTTCGCCTGCGGCACCGCCGCGGTCGTGACGCCGGTCGGCGAGCTCAAGTGGGCGGGCGGCGCCGCTCCGGCGCCCGCGAGCACCGACCTCACGATGCGGATCCGCCAGGCGCTGGTGGACATCCAGTACGGCCGCGCCGAGGACACCTTCGGCTGGCTGCACCGCATCGTCTGACGCCGGATCGCCGCCGCTGTCGGTCACGACCCTCGACTCAAGCGGTCGCGACCCTCAACTCGACGGGCGCAAACCCTCAACTCGACCGGTCAGGAGAGGTTGAGGATCGTCCCGTCGTCGGCGAGGTCGATCCGCAGCGCCGCGGGGGAGCGGGGCAGGCCGGGCATGGTCATCATGTCGCCGCAGATCACGACGACGAACCCCGCCCCGGCCGCCAGCCGGACCTCGCGGACCCGCAGCTCGTGCCCGGTCGGTGCACCGAGCTGCCGGGGGTCGGTGGAGAAGGAGTACTGCGTCTTGGCGATGCAGACCGGCAGGTCGTGGTAGCCGTCCTTCTCGATGCGGTCCAGCTGCTTGCGCGCCTTGGGGTCCCAGCTCACCGAGCCGGCCCCGTGCACCCGGGTCGCGACGGCCTCCACCTTGTCGGCCAGGGCCAGGTCGTCGGGGTAGGTGAGCGAGAACGACGTCGCAGCCGGGTCGTCCAGCGCGTGCAGCACGCCCTTCGCCAGGTCCTGCGCGCCGACGCCGCCGTCGGTGAAGTGTGTGGCCGGGAACGCGGTCGCCCCGGCCGACGCGACCAGCTCGAGCACGAGGGCGACCTCGGCGTCGGTGTCCCCCGGGAAGCGGTTCACGGCGACGACGCAGGGGATGCCCCACACCTCCTGCACGTTGTGGAGGTGCCGCCGCAGGTTCGCCATCCCCGCCTCGACCGCGGGCAGGTCCTCGCGGCCGAGGTCGGGAACCGCCACGCCACCGTGGTACTTCAGCGCCCGCACCGTCGCCACGACCACGGCCACGTCGGGCCGCAGCCCGGACAGGCGGCACTTGATGTCGACGAACTTCTCGGCGCCGAGGTCGGCGCCGAACCCCGCCTCGGTGACGACGACGTCGGCCAGCCGGAGTGCCGACCGGGTGGCCAGCACCGAGCTGCAGCCGTGCGCGATGTTGGCGAAGGGCCCGCCGTGCACGAACGCCGGCGCGCCCTCCAGGGTCTGGACGAGGTTGGGCGAGAGCGCGTCGCGCAGCAGCACCGCCATCGCCCCGGCGGCGCCGAGGTCGCCGGCGGTCACGGGCGTGCCCGCGCGGGAGTAGCCGACCACGATCGCCGCGAGCCGTCGCTTGAGGTCGGCCCACGACTCGGTGAGGCAGAAGATCGCCATCAGCTCCGAGGCCACCACGATGTCGAAGCCGTCCTCGCGCGGGAAGCCGTTGATCTTGCCGCCGAGCCCGACGACGACCTCGCGCAGCGCCCGGTCGTTGGTGTCGAGCACCCGCTTCCACGTCACCGTGCGCACGTCGATGTCGAGCTCGTTGCCGTGGTGCACGTGGTTGTCGACCAGGGCCGCCAGCAGGTTGTTCGCAGCGGCGAGGGCCGCGAAGTCGCCGGTGAAGTGCAGGTTGATGTCGGTCATCGGCACCACCTGGCTGTAGCCGCCGCCGGCGGCGCCGCCCTTCATCCCGAACACCGGACCCATCGAGGGCTCGCGCAGACAGGCGACCGCGCGGTGACCGAGCCCGTGCAGGGCGTCGGTCAGCCCGATCAGGGTGGTCGTCTTGCCCTCGCCGGCCGGCGTCGGCGACATGGCGGTGACCAGGACGAGCCGGCCGGGCGGGCGGTCGGCGAGCGAGGCCAGGTAGGCCAGGTCGACCTTCGCCTTGTCGTGGCCGTAGGGCACCAGGTGCCGCTCCTCGATGCCGAGGGTCTCGGCCGCCACGTCCCTGATCGGCCGCACCGGTGCGGCCGTCGCGATCTCGATGTCGGACAACACGCTGGGAGGCTAGCCCGGTGGTCCGGACGGGGACGACGGCCAGAAGTCCCGACCTGCCCGGCCGCACCTCACCTGCTCACGTCACGATCCCGACTCGACCGGACCCGGCTGCCGGGGTGGCGCGCCCGCCGCGGGTAGCCTCGAGCGGTGACGACATCCCAGTCGGCCGCCGAGCAGCCCACGGTCGGCGGCTACACCCTGCTGACCCGCCTCGGCGAGGGTGGCATGGGCGTCGTCCACCTGGCCCGTCGGGGGCCGGCCGGCCCGCGGGTCGCGCTCAAGGTGCTGCGGCCGCACATCGTGGGCGACCAGGAGGCGCGGCGACGCCTGGAGCGCGAGGTCGGCTCGCTGCGCCGGATCCGCAGCCAGTGGGTCGCCGAGATCGTCGACGCCGACCCCTGGGCGGAGATCCCGTACGTCGCGACCCGCTACGTGCCCGGCCTCTCCCTGCACGACCTGGTCGTCGAGGAGGGCCCGGTGCAGGGCACCGACCTCTACTGGCTGGCCGGCTGCCTGGCCGAGGGCATCGCGTCGGTCCACTCCGTCGGTGTGCTGCACCGCGACGTGAAGCCGTCCAACGTGCTCATGGAGGGCCGCACGCCGATCCTCATCGACTTCGGCCTGGCCCGGGTGGCCGACGACCCCAAGCTCACCCACACCGGCTGGCTGCTCGGCACGCCGGGCTACCTCGCGCCGGAGATCCTGTACGGCGAGGACGCGACCGCCGCCTCCGACGTGCACTCCTGGGCGGCCACGGTCGCCTACGCCGGCACGGGCCACCCGCCGTTCGGACGGGGCCCGGCGATGGCGATCATGGACCGCGTCCGGCGCGGCCAGTTCGACCTCGACGGGCTGCCCGTCGACCTGCGCCAGGTCGTCGCCGCCGCGCTCGACCCCGAGCCGCGCAACCGGCCGACCCTGGACCAGCTGCTGGCCTGGCTGCGGCCGATGACCACCCGCCGTGGCGAGCGGCCCTCCCCGCCCCCGGCCGCACCGCCCCACGACCCCTACACCGTGCCGCTCGCGCTGGCCTCGCAGGCCGGCGCCGACGACGAGACCGACGTCTGGCCCGGCCACGACGTGCAGGAGCCGCACACGCTGGCCTACACGTCGTACGCACCGGAGCCGCCGCGTGCGTCGGCCGCCGAGCGGTTCCGTCGCGGCGCGCTCCTGGTGGCCGTCGCGGTCGCCGCCGGCGCCGGCGTCGCGGCGTACCCGTGGCTCGCGTCCGCACTCCTGCTCGCCCTCGTGTGGGTGCTCCGCAGCAGCTCGCTGGCCGGGTCGGCGCGGGACCAGCGCCGGGAGTACCGCGGGCGCAAGTGGTACGACGGGATGCAGCTGCTCGTCGCCACGCCGTGGCACCTCGTGCAGTCGATCCCCAGCACGGCGCTGCTCGCGCTGTGGAGCCTCGGGATCGCGGTCGCGGCCGGGCTGGTCTGCTACGCCGTCTCGACCGGCCTGGAGCTGGCGCTGTTCGTGTGCGGAGCGGTGATGGCCGCCTCGCTGTGGCTCGGGCCCGGCGGCTCGCGCGTGCGGGGACCGGTCTCCCGGGTGGTCGACCCGCTCTCGGCGTCGGTCCGCCGCTGGGCGGTGGCGATGCTGGTCGTGCTCGTCGTCGCCGCGCTGTTGGGCCTGCTCGCCGGCTCCGGCGTGGACTGGGCGCCCGCCGGAGGCCGGCCGACGGCGCCCGACCTCCCCTCCTGGCCGGGCTAGCCAGGCGGCGGGTACGACGGCGGCCGGTCCTCCGGCCGGGTGCCCCAGGACGTCGTCGCGTCGGTGGTCGCGACGGCGATCTCGCGCGGCCGCCGGTCGGGGTCCAGGTCGAGCCAGGAGGCGCCGCGGTCGGCGCCGTCCACCCGCAGCGCCGCCACGTGCCGTCCCGACCCGGCGCGCGAGACGCGCAGCGGGGAGCCGCCGCGCGGTCGGACCACGACCCCGTCGAAGGCGGGCACCCCGACCGCGACGGCCCCGGTGCCGGGTGTCAGGGGGTAGAGGCCCAGGGCGGTCCAGACGAACCAGGCGGACATCGCGCCCAGGTCGTCGTTGCCGGGGATGCCGGTCGGTGCGAGCGACCACAGCTCGGCGCGGGCGCGAGCGACGACGTCCTGGGTGCGGGCCGGGTCGCCGAGCCAGTGGTAGACGAAGGGTGAGAGGAACGACGGCTCGTTGCCCAGCCAGGCGTGCGGCTCGCCGCCGGCGTCGAGCTCGGTGAAGAACGCGTCGAGCCGGGCACGGACCCGCTGCGGCGGTCCGAGCGCGGCCAACAGCCCGGCCACGTCCTGGGGGACGCCACCGAACGTGTACTGCAGGGCGTTGCCCTCCTCGAAGCCCGCGCCGCAGGCGAGCGCGTCGGCCTCGGGCGGCGGGAAGGCCCCGGTGCTGTCCCGCGGTTGGAGGAGGGAGCGTGCGGGGTCCAGCAGCGAGCGCCAGGAGCCGCTGCGCCGCAGGTAGCGCGCCGCCACGTCGGTCCGTCCGGCCGCGCGGGCCAGGCAGGAGATCGCGAAGTCATCGGTCGCGTACTCCAGCGTCGTCGACGCACCGAAGCGGACGTCCGGCACCGGCACCCACCCGCGGGACAGGTAGTCCGCCAGCCCCTCGCGCGGGCCGTCCGGCCGGTCACCCTGCTCGACCAGCCGGTCCACGACCGCGTCGAGCGGGAAGGCGCGGGCGCCGAACGCCCACGCCGCGGCCGCGACCGGGGCGGCGGAGTCACCGTTCATGATCCCGGTCTCCGCGGCGACGAGCGGCCAGCGCGGCAACCAGCCACCCTCGACGGCGTCGCGGTGCAGCGACCGCACGACCTGGGAGGCGACGTCGGGACGCAGCAGCGCGAGGAGCGGCACCTCGGTGCGGTAGACGTCCCACCCCGAGACCGAGCTCAGCTGCAGCTCGCCGTCGGGCAGCCGGTGGACCCGGCCGTCGAAGCCCGGGTAGCGGCCGTCGACGTCGCTGACGGGGGTCGGCGCCACGAGCACGTGGTAGAGGGCGGTCCGGAAGACCCGGCGCGCGGTCGCGTCCGAGCCGTCGACCTCGATCCGGCCCAGCTCCGTCTCCCAGGCCGCGTCGGCACGCTCGGCCAGCAGCGGCACCGACCAGCCGGGACGCTCGCGGTCGAGGTTGGCGCGGGCGCCGGCGGCGTCGACGTACGAGACGGCGACCTGGGCGTGCACCAACGGCTCGGGTCCGAAGCCCACCCAGGCCCCACCCGGCCAGCTGCCGTGGGTGGTGAACGGGCGGTCGAAGCGGTAGACGACGTGCACGACGTAGTCGGTCGGGCTGCCGCAGAAGCCGCCGCCATGCGCCCGCACCGTGAGCTCGTGGTCGGAGCTGACGGTGGCTCCGCCGGGCGACCGGACCAGCACGAACGCGTCGTGGCGGTCGGGGTAGGACAGCCGCAGCAGCCCTGCCCGCGTCGTGGCGGCGAGGTCCACCGCGATCCCGTCGCGGAGGGTGACGCCGTAGCGGCCCGGCCGGGCGCGCTCGGTGGACCGGTCGATCACGGCCGTCGCCGTGCCGGGGTCGGCCGGGAGGGCGCCGCAGACCGGAAGCAGCGGGGCGTCACCGAAGGCGTGCCCGCCGGCCCCGGACAGGTGGGTCGGGGAGAAGCCCCGGAGGAAGCGGTCGGTGGCGGCGTACCCCGACGGGTTCACCGATCGCCGCCGCCCGGTCTCGTCGTCGGTCGTGTCCGGGCCGAGCTGGACCATGCCGAAGGGGACCGTGGCCGCCGGCGTCGTCGCGCCGTCGCGCCAGGGGGGCGGACCGCCCGTCCCGACGAACGGGTCGACGTCCTCGGTCGCTCTCCCCACCCGACCACCGTAGGACGTGCGCAGGTCCCAGATCCCGAGATCCGTCGCGGTGCGGTCGGGCCGGTGGCAAGATGGGTCCGTGCTCCACCAGCAGATCGTCATTCCCTAGCGCGTCGCCGCTCCCGCACCGGGATCCCGACGCGCCGACCTCTCGTCCACCGAGAGGTTTTTTTGTGCCCCGACCAGCTTCGCCGACCAGCCCCGACCAGCACCTGTGAGAGAGAACCCGATGGACCTGCACGGCGCGTTCCACGTCTACGACACGACCCTGCGTGACGGGGCCCAGCAGGAGGGCCTGAGCCTGTCGGTGGCCGACAAGCTGGCGATCGCGCGGCAGCTGGACGGGCTCGGCGTGGGCTACATCGAGGGTGGCTGGCCCGGGGCGAACCCCAAGGACACCGAGTTCTTCCGGCGGGCCGTGGACGAGCTCGACCTCCGGCACGCGCGGCTGGCGGCGTTCGGGGCGACCCGCCGGGCCGGCGTCCGGGCGGCCGACGACCCGCTGGTCGCGGCGCTGCGTGACAGCGGGGCGAGCGTGGTGACCCTGGTCGCCAAGTCGCACGACCGGCACGTCGAGCTGGCCCTGCGGACCACGCTGGAGGAGAACCTGGCGATGGTCCGCGACACCGTCAGCCACTTGCGCGCCGAGGGGCAGACGGTGTTCCTGGACGCGGAGCACTTCTTCGACGGCTACCGCGCCAACCGGGACTACGCCCTGGAGGTGCTGCGCACGGCGTACGACGCCGGCGCCGAGGTGGTCGCGCTCTGCGACACCAACGGCGGGATGCTGCCCGGCTGGGTCGCCGACGTCGTCCACGACGTGCGGGAGGCCGCCCAGGTGCGGGTCGGGATCCACTGCCACAACGACACCGGCTGCGCGGTGGCGAACACGCTGGCGGCCGTGGACGCCGGCGCGACCCACGTGCAGGGCACCATCAACGGCTACGGCGAGCGCACCGGCAACGCCGACCTCGTCTCGGTCGTCGCCAACCTGCAGCTCAAGCTGGATCGCCAGGTGCTGCCGCCGGGGCTGCTCGGCGAAGCGACCCGGATCGCGCACGCGGTCGCCGAGGTCACCAACGTCCCGCCGTCGTCGCGCCAGCCCTACGTCGGCGCGTCGGCGTTCACCCACAAGGCCGGCCTGCACGCCAGCGCCATCAAGGTCGACCCCGATCTCTACCAGCACATGGACCCGGCCGGCGTCGGCAACGACATGCGGCTGCTGGTCTCCGACATGGCCGGCCGCGCGTCGATCGAGCTGAAGGGCCGCGAGCTCGGGTTCGACCTGTCCGGCGACCGCGACCTGGTCACCCGGATCACCGACCGGGTCAAGGTGCTCGAGAGCCGCGGGCACACCTTCGAGGCGGCCGACGCGTCCTTCGAGCTGCTCCTCATCGAGGAGGTCGAGGGGGTCCGGCCGACCTACTTCGAGGTCGAGTCCTGGCGGGTGATCACCGAGACCCCGGGCGGCCGCACCGCTGGCGAGGAGGCGGTCTCCGAGGCGACCGTGAAGCTCACGGCCGCCGGCGTCCGCCACGTGGTGACCGGCGAGGGCAACGGGCCGGTCAACGCCCTGGACCACGCGCTGCGGCTCGCGATCGAGCGCGCGTACCCCGAGGTGGCGAAGTTCCAGCTGATCGACTACAAGGTGCGCATCCTCGACCAGGGGCACGGCACCGACGCGATCACCCGGGTGCTCATCGAGACCACCGACGGGGAGTCGTCGTGGGTCACGGTCGGCGTGGGTGCCAACGTCATCGAGGCATCCTGGGGCGCGCTCGTCGACGGGATGACCTTCGGCCTGCACCGGCACGGGCTCTGACCCGCCGGCGCTCCCGGGCCGACCGGCTCAGCGGCGCGTGATCCGCCGGGCCAGGTCGACCCACCCGTCGTACACGCGGTCGACGGGGAAGCCCTCGATCGTCACCTGCTGGTCGAGGATCGGCCCCTCGAACGGCGCGAGCAGGGCGACGGCCAGCATCTGGAGGTCGCCGGTAACGCCGAGCTCGCCGAGCAGGTAGCGCACGTGCATCGCGGCGAACGAGTAGGCCGCGTACGACCGGCCGCCGGCCCACCCGGCCGCCCGGATCAGCTCGGCGTGCCGCAGCGTGGTCTCCAGCCGGGACCGGCCGAAGGCCATCAGCCGGTCCCAGGGGTCGGCGCCGGGCCCGAGCGGAGGCGGCCCGGCCATCACCGAGGCCTGCCACTCGGTCTCGGAGTGGTCGAGCAGAGCGGCCATCAGGCCCTCGCGCGACTCGAAACGCCGGAACACCGTGCCCTTGCCGACGCCGGCCGCGGCGGCCACCGCGTCCATCGTCACGCCGCGGGTGCCGCACCGGTCGACCAGCTCCTGGGCCGCCGCCAGGAGCCGCTCCCGGTTGCGCGCGGCGTCGCGACGCTCCGCGGGGGGAGCGCCGAGCAGCGGCAGTGGGTGTGGCTCGGACATCAGGAGGTCACCCTAATGGGGCTGCACCGGTCGGGTTTCGGCCAGAGTGGTGTCCGAGTCCGCCGGTGGGTGAGCACTGTTCCACCCAGGCCCGGGAGGTCTAGCTCTAGATCGTGCCCCCGCCGGTGACGAGGAGGCGTTGATGGCTGCTGGGATGACGAGCCCCGCTGTGTGCGGTGAGCACTGAACCATTAGGTCGCCTGCGAGCCTCTTCTGGACGATCCGTTCGCGACTGAGGAGAGATCGGGTGCTGTTCCTGGGTGATGACTGGGCCGAGTCCCATCACGACATCGAGCTCCAAGACGAGCGTGGCCGGGTGCTGAAACGGTGTCGGCTGCCCGAGGGGGTGACCGGGCTGGGCCAGCTCCATGCGCTGATCGCCGATCACCTCGCCGACCACGATGAGCCGGAGTCGGTCCTGGTGGGGATCGAGACCGACCGCGGCGGCTGGGTCCACGCGCTGGTCGCGGCCGGCTACACGGTCTATGCGATCAACCCGAAACAGGCCTCCCGCTACCGCGAACGGCTCACCACCTCCGGCGCCAAGAGCGACCCCGGTGACGCGCACGTGCTGGCCCAGATCGTCCGCCTGGACCGTGAGCACCACCGGGTCATCGCCGGGGACAGCGAGCAGGCCGAGGTCGTCAAGACCGTGGCCCGCACCCACCAGACGATGATCTGGACCCGGCAGCGGCAGGCCAACCAGCTGCGCTCGATGCTGCGAGAGTTCTACCCCGCCGCCCTCGAGGCGTTCGGCGAGGACCTGGCCAGCCGCGACGCGCTCGCCGTGCTCGCGGTCGCTGCGACACCGGCCGCTGGGCGGGCACTCTCCACGGCACGGCTGGTCAGTGTGCTGCGCAAGGCCGGAAGACAGCGCAACCTGCAGGCCCGGGCCCAGGAGATCTCCACCGCCCTGCGCGCCGAGCACCTCGGGCTGTCCGACGCGCTCACCGAGGCCTACGGCGTCAGCGTGACCTCGCTGGTGGCGGTACTGACCACGATGGTCGCCCAGGCGGCTGCCCTCGAGGGCGAGGTGGAGCGGTGTTTTGGCCAGCACCCGGACGCTGAGATCATCACCAGCCAGCCCGGCCTCGGTGTGGTCCTCGGTGCCCGGGTGCTTGCCGAGTTCGGTGACGACAAGGACCGCTACGCCGACGCCAAGGCCCGCCGCAACTACGCCGGGACCAGCCCCATCACCAAGACCTCGGGCAAAAGCAAGGTCGTCCTCGCCCGCTACGCCCGTAACAAACGACTGGCCGACGCGCTGCACCAGCAGGCCTTCTCCGCCCTCAGCGCCTCACCTGGCGCACGGGCCTTCTACGACCATCACCGAGCCCGCGGCGCCACCCACCACCAAGCACTCCGCGCCCTGTCCAACCGCCTCGTCGGCATCCTCGACGGCTGCCTACGCAACCAGACGACCTACGACGAGACCACCGCCTGGGCACACCGCCAACCCGCAGCCGCTTGACGCCCTGCACCCCTGGGATATCTAGGGCGGCGCGTGATGCAGCGCTCGCATGTTCTGGACCGGGGCCGGAATGAAAACGGACCATAGTCCGTTTTGCCTCGCATGACCGACAACACCCCCACCACGAGCATCGCCGTCCTGGTCGGCAGCCTGCGCTCCGACTCCGTCAACCGCCGGCTCGCCGAGCTGCTCGCCCAGCGGGCCCCCGAGGGCGTCACCGTCGAGATCGTCGACGGGCTGGGCCAGATCCCGTTCTACAACGAGGACATCGACAACCCACGCGACATCCCGGCCGCCGCGGCCACGCTGCGCGAGCGCGTCGCCGGCGCGGACCGGGTGCTGGCCGTGACCCCGGAGTACAACGGCACCATGCCCGCGGTGCTCAACAACGCGATCGACTGGCTCTCGCGGCCCTACGGTGCCGGCGCGCTGGTCGGCAAGCCGTTCGGCGTCGTCGGCGCCACCCCCACGCCGTACGGCGGCAAGTGGGCCCACGAGGACGCGGCCCGGTCCGCGCGGATCGCCGGGGCGACCGTCGTCGAGGACGTCACCGTCTCGCAGTCGGCCCTCGAGGTCGACGTGCTCACCGACCCCGACGTGCTGGAGCGCCTCACTCGCGCGGTCCGCACGCTGGCCGACCACGACGTGACGACGGTCGCGGCCTGACCCTCGCGTCGCCTACGGTCGGCGCATGGCAGAGCTGCACGACCTGACCGCGTTGGAGCAGGGCGAGCTGGTGCGCCGCCGGGAGGTATCGCCCCGCGAGCTCGCCGAGCACTACCTCGGACGCGCCGACCGGCTGGACACGGTCGGCGCGTTCGTCACGCTCACCCCCGAGCTCGCCCGGGCCCGCGCCGACGCGGTGGGGGCACCCGGTCCCGAGCGCTCCCCGCTCTTCGGGGTCCCGACCGCGATCAAGGACCTCAACCTGACGGCGGGCGTGCGCACCACGTTCGGGTCCGCAGCCTTCGCCGACTTCGTGCCCGACGTCTCCGACAACGTCACGCTCTCGCTCGAGGCGGCCGGGATGGTCAGCCTCGGCAAGACGAGCACGCCGGAGTTCGGGTCGCCCTGCTACACCGAGCCGGACGTCGCCCCGCCCGCGGTGACGCCGTGGGACCGCTCGCGGACGGCCGGTGGCTCCTCCGGTGGCGCGGCAGCCGCGGTCGCCGCCGGCCTGGTGCCCGTCGCCCAGGGCTCCGACGGCGGCGGCTCGATCCGCATCCCGGCGTCCTGCTGCGGGCTCGTGGGCCTCAAGCCCACGCGCGGGCGGATCAGCGGTCACCCGATGTACGGGGACCCGGTGGGTCTCGCGACGGCCGGGCCGATCGCCCGGACCGTGCGCGACGCGGCGGCGATGCTGGACGCGCTCGCCGGTCGTCGGGTGGGGGATCCCTCCTGGGCGCCACCTCCCTCCGAGACGTTCCTGGCTGCCTGCGACCGCGATCCGGGGCGGCTGCGGGTCGCTCGCTTCATCACACCGGTCATCACCGACACCCCGGTCGATGCCGACTGCGTGCAGGCCTGGGAGGACGCCTCCCGCCTGCTGGAGTCCCTCGGCCACGACGTCGTGGACGTCGACGTGCCGTTGCCGCGCGAGGCCGTGTCGACCTTCGAGACCTGCTGGGCGGTGCTGACCGCGCTGTCGGTGGTACCCCCGGAGAAGGAGCACCTGCTCCGCCCCCTCACCCGCTGGCTCGGCGACCGCGGGCGCGCGGTCAGCGGGCCGGAGTTCGGGCTGGCGATCGGAGCGATGCGTCGCTACGCCGCCGGCGCCCTGGAGGTGCTCGCGCCGTACGACGTCGTGCTCACGCCGACGCTCGCGACCCCGCCCCTGCCGGTCGGGGCGATGCGCGACGACGAGCACCCCGAGCGCGACTTCGAGGCACAGAAGGCGTTCACCCCGTGGACCTCGGCGTGGAACGTGACCGGCATGCCTGCCGTCTCGCTCCCGCTGCACTGGACCCCGCAGGGCCTGCCGGTCGGCGTCATGCTCGCCGCTCGTCCCGCCGAGGAGGAGCTGCTGCTCGCCCTCGCCGCCCAGGTCGAGGCCGCCGCCCCGTGGGCGCACCGGCGGCCGCCGGGCTGGTGAGCCGCGCGCGGACCGTCGGCCCACGGGCCCCAGCGGCCCAGCCGTCGCAGCTTCATCACGGTATGCAGGTGAACCGGCACTTCCCCTGGCGTGCCCGCCGTGGGAGGTGCAGGTTCGACGACAGACCATGGTGAACCTGCGGCGACGGCGACCCTCGCCCACTCGCCCGCCGCCGCCCCGGCGGCCCGGACCCCCAGCCGTCGCAGCTTCATCACGGTATGCAGGTGAACCGGCACTTCCCCTGGCGTGCCCGCCGTGGGAGGTGCAGGTTCGACGACAGACCGTGGTGAACCTGCAGCGGCTCGCCGCCCGCGGCCCACCCGCCCGCGGCGCCGCGCCGCGCCGCAGATCCGCACCACGCCTAGGCTGGCTGCATGAGCAGACCGGTGGTCGTCGTCGTCGGAGCAGGTCCGGGGGTGAGCGGATCGGTGGCGCGCCGCTTCGCGCGCGAGGGGTACGACGTCGCGCTGCTCGGGATCGACGAGGAGCAGCTGCTCACGCTCGCCGGTGAGCTGGGCGAGCTCGGTGCGACCGTCGGGCACGCGGTCGCGGACCTGACCGACACCGAGGCGGCGACCGCGGCGGTGCGGCGGTTCGGCGAGCACACCGGGCGCATCGACGTCCTGCACTTCAACCCGAGCGCGTTCCGGGACCGGGACCTGTTGGAGCTGACCGTGCCCGAGCTGCTCGAGGACGTCGCGCTCGGCGTCGGTGGGCTGCTCACCGCGGTGCAGGCGGCGTGGCCGTTCATGTCCGCGGGCGGCCGCATCACGGCCACCGGCAGCATGGCCGCCGACGAGCCGTGGCACCGGGCCGCGACGCTCGGCGTACAGAAGGCCGGCCTGCGCAACCTGGTGCACAGCCTGGACGCCGCGCTGGTCGGTGACGGCATCCGGGCCGTCTCGGTGACGGTGCGCGGCACCCTGGCCCGGGAGGGCGCGTTCACCCCCGACCGGGTGGCCGAGGCGGTCTGGGCGGCCGCCACCCAGGACGAGGGCACCTGGCGCAGCGAGGTGCCGTACGCCGGCTGACCCGGCGTGCCCGGCGTACGGTGACGCCGTGGCCACCGTCGACGACGTGCACGAGCTCGCGCTGGCGATGCCGCACGTCACCGTGGTCCACGGGGAGCGGGCGCGGAACCCGGTTTACCAGGTCGGGGGGAAGTCGTTCGTCTTCTTCCGCACCCCGCGACCCGACGCGTTCGACCCCGAGACGGGGGAGCGCTACGACGACGTGATCGTGCTGTGGTGCTCGGCGGAGGACAAGGAGGCGCTCGTGCAGGACGAGGCGTCGCCGTTCTTCACCACGCCCCACTTCGACGGCCACCCCTCGGTGCTGGTGCGGGCGAGCCGCCTCGGCGAGGTCTCCCGCGAGGAGCTGGCCGAGATCGTCCAGGACGCCTGGCTCTCGCGTGCCTCCGCGGCCCGCTGCCGAGCCTGGCTCGCGCAGCGCGGCGACTAGTCGAGCAACCGGGCCGAGGTCAGTCGTCGCCGATCCCGCGGGCCTGGAGCGCGTCGCCGGTCTCGTGGGCGCGGGCGACGACGCGGATGACGAATGGCGTCAGGTAGGCGCGGGGATGCCGCAGCCCGCGGGCGCGGGCGGCCTCGCGGGTCTCGATGGCGAGGGCGACGGTGCCGGGCAGCGACTGGATGGCCAGGCCGATCGTGAGCGCGACGCGGTCCGGGTCGACGCCCACGCGGCGCAGCGGCGTGATCCAGCGGATGAACGCGTCGAGCATGTCGTTGACCTGGGTGGTGGTCGTGACCACGATCGCGGCCAGCGCGAGGGTCACCAGGTCGACGAGCGTCTCGGTCGCCTTCGCCGGGCCGTAGAGCAGCCACTGCAGCGCGGCGAACACCGCGGCGAAGAGCACCACGGAGCGCAACGAGCGCGCGAGGAGCCGCAGGTCGATGCGGGCGACCAGAGCGGCCAGCACGGCCACGGCCAGGAACCCGAACGCCGCCGGCATGCTGCGGACCAGGACCACTGCCAGGCTGAAGACCGACAGGCCGGCGATCTTCAGCCCGACCGGCGCCCGGTGGAGCAGCGACCGGCCGGGCTGGTAGGTGCCGAAGAGGTAGCCGGGGTTCACGGCGCGACCGTCCCCAGGTAGTCGGCCACGGCCTCCTCGGCGGGCCCGTCGAAGCGGACGCGGGCCCGCTCGACCACGAGCACGCGGTCGCAGCGGCGGGCCAGGTCGAGGTCGTGCGTCACGAGGACGAGCTGCTGCGGGAGCCCGAGGAGGACGTCGCCGACCCGCCGGGTGTTGGCCAGGTCGAGCAGGGTGGTGGGCTCGTCGGCCACCAGGATCGCCGGCTCGGTCGCCAGCACCCCGGCGAGCGCGAGCAGCTGTCGCTGGCCGCCCGAGAGGCTGTGCACGCTCAGCTCCGCCTGGGCGGCCAGGCCGTAGCGGTCGAGGACCTCCAGGGCCCGGCGCCGCCGCTCCTTGGCGTCCTTGACCGAGCGCCGCAGGGACAGCTCGACGTCCTCGACGCAGGTCGGCATCACCAGCTGGGCCGACGGGTCGGTGAAGCAGAAGCCCACCCGTCGGCGTACGGCGGCGCCGTCGCGCGCCACGTCGACCCCGTCGACCAGCACCCGACCCGCGGTCGGCGTGACCAGTCCGTTGACGAGCCGGGCGAGGGTCGACTTGCCCGATCCGTTCGCGCCGATCAGCCCGATCCGCTGCTCGGTGAGGGACAGCGTCGTCGGCTCGAGGATGGTGTGCTCACCGCCCGTGACCGGGACCGTGACCGCCGCGTGGTCGAGCTCGATCAGGGGCACAGGAGCAGTGTGGCCTAGCGGCCGAGCAGGCGCGGGAACGCCCGGTGCACCTCGGCGGCGACGACCGCCACGACCAGCGACTTCACGATGTCGCCGATCCAGAACGGCGCGTCGAAGGTGAACGCCTGCTTCCAGGTGACGTCGAAGTAGATCTTCATCCCGACCACGCCGCAGACGTGGTTGAGGACGGTGCCGGCCATCGCGGCGAGGAAGACCCACAGGGCGCGGGTGCGGTGCTCGGGAAAGACGTACTGGACCAGGAAGCCCGCCAGCGCCGCGGCGAACGGGAACGAGATCAGGTAGCCGGCCGACGCGCCGGTGAACACCGAGAGCCCGGCCGAGTGACCGGCGAAGACCGGCAGGCCGATCGCCCCGAGCAGCAGGTAGAGGCTGACGGCGAGGAAGCCGCGGGTCATCCCGAGCACGCAACCGGCGAGCAGCACGCCGAAGGTCTGCAGGGTGATCTCGACGTTGCCGCCACCGGCCGGGATGCCCCCGACGACGGCGCAGGCGGCGATCAGCGCGGCGAAGGCGGCGATCAGGGCCAGGTCGGTCGAGGTCGAGCGCCGGCGCGGGGCGTCGGTCGCAGGGCTGGGGGTGGGGGCGGTCTCGGCCATGGCCATGCTCGGTTCCTTCGGGTGCGGCTGGTCTCGGGTCATGCAGGGGGAGGAGCCACCTGAACGCTGGTCAGGTGAACGGCGTTCAGGTTAGGGTCAGGGCCCGCACGGGTCAACGGTGACCGGTGGGTAGGGAGGGTGTGAGGTGCGTTACCGCCGCGAGGACGTGGTCGACCGGGCGCTCGGCGTCCTGGACGCCTACGGCCTGGCCGACCTCACCATGCGCCGCCTCGGCGCCGAGCTCGGGGTGCAGCCCAGCGCGCTCTACCACCACTTCGCGACCAAGCAGCTGCTGCTCGCCGCCGTCGCCGACGAGATCCTGGCCCGGGGACCGCACACCTCGCGGCCGGACCGCTGGGACGACGCCGTCGCGCTCGCCTGCCGCGACCTGCGCGACGCGGTGCTCGCCTACCGCGACGGGGCCGAGGTGGTCGCGACCTCCTCCGCCTTCGGGCTCGGCGCGGCCGCGCCGTACGACGACCTGGTCGGTGCGCTCGCGGCGGCCGGCCTCGACGCGGACCTGGTGCCCGTGGCCGCGCGGACGCTCCTGCACTTCGTGCTCGGCCACGCCACCGACGAGCAGACCCACCTGCAGGCCGGCAGCGCCGGCGCGATCGAGGACGACCCCCGGCCGGACTCCGACTTCGCCGCCGGGCTCGGCCTGGTCCTCGACGGGATCCGGCTCCGCGCCCAGGATCGATCAGGAATCGAGAAGCGTCCGACCCGACCCGGTGCCTAGCGTCGTCGGCATGACGACACCGACCGACAAGACCGGCCAGCACACCGGATTCACCGCCGCCGAGCGGGCCGCCATGAAGGAGCGGGCGGCCGAGCTCAAGGCGGAGGGCCGCAAGGGCGCCAGGAAGGCCGACGACCTCGAGGCCCTGCTGGCCAAGGTCGCGGAGATGCCCGACGCCGAGCGGGTGATGGCCGAGCGGGTCCACGCCATCGTCACCCGGGTCGCTCCGCAGCTCGACCCGAAGACCTGGTACGGGATGCCCGCGTGGGCGCGCGACGGCAAGGTCGTGTGCTTCTTCAAGCCCGGCTCGAAGTTCGGTGCCCGCTACTCCAACCTCGGCTTCAACGACCCGGCCCACCTCGACGACGGCGACATGTGGCCGACCGAGTACGCCCTGCTGCGGATCGGTGCTGACGAGACCGCCAGGATCGAGGAGCTGGTCGCCCGGGCGGCGGGCTGAGGGCGCTGCGGGTCCACGCCGACCCATCCGCGGCCCCTCAGCCGACGTCCACGACGGCGCCGTGCTGCTCGGCGAGCAGCACGGCGCCGTCGAGGTCCAGCGCGGTGCGGTCGAGACGGGCCGAGGCGAGGTCGACCCCGTCGAGCCGGGCGCCGCGCAGGTCGGCCCCGTCCAGCACCGCCTCGCGCAGCGTCGCGCCGGTCAGGTCGCTGCCGCGCAGCGAGGTGCCCCGCAGGTCGGCGAGCGAGAGGTCGGCGTCGCGCAGGTCGACGCCGTCCAGCTCGAGCCCGGACAGGTCGGCGCCGCGCAGGCCGACGCCGCGCCACACCCCGCCGCGCACGGCCAGCGGCCGCAGCGTGCACTCGGAGAACGTCGAGCCGGTGAGCTTGCAGCCGTCGAGCATCGCGTCGAAGAAGCTGCACCGCCGGAAGTCGCACGAGACGAACGCCGACGCCACGTGCGTCGACACGTTGAACCGGCAGGTGTGGAAGGTGCACCGCTCGAAGACGGCGCCGCGGGTGATCGCCTCGGTGAGGTCGACGTCGGTGAAGGTGACGTCCGCGTACGCCGCCGCGCCGAGCTCCTCGCCGTACCAGTCCAGGTCGCGCAGCTCCCGCACGTCAGACATCGACGGTCCCGCCGCTGCGCCAGTACACGCCGTCCTCTCGGCTGAGGAACCCGTTCTCGACCAGGTAGCGGCGTAGCGCCGCGCAGTCGGGATGGACCCGCCGCAGCACCAGGTTGACCTCCGACTCGTCGTAGCGCGCTCCGGGCTCGAAGGACTGGGCGAGCCGATCGAGGACCACGAGCAGCTTCGCGTGCCTGCTGGGGATGGTGTGCAGCGTGCCGTCCTCGGCGAAGAACGCGCGCAGCACCTGTTCGTCGCTCCGCGACCCGCTCATGCCGGCCCCGCCGGCGTCAGGTGCATCAGCGTCCGCGGCGACACGGCCGTCGACAGGTCACCGCCGAGAGCACGGCGCTCCAGGTGCAGGTGGCACCCGTCGGGTGCCCCCCGGTCGTTGGCCCGGGCGAACAGGGTGCCCCGGGGGACCACCTCGCCCTCCTGCACGTAGACGCGCCGGGTGTGCCCGACCACCAGGTCGAGGTGGTGGCGCCGGCTGCGCAGCAGCACCGGGTTGTCGCCGTACGCCGGCCCGAGGGTCGCGTTCGACACGACCCGCAGCCGCAGGCCCGCGTAGAGCGGCGTGCCGCAGCGCATCGCGACGTCGATCCCCTGGTGGAAGCCGTGCCCGTGCGCGCAGCGGGGGTCGGGGCTGTAGTAGGGGGCCCGGGTGCAGCCGAAGGGCACCATGATCCGGTGCGCGCCGGCGAACCACGGGGACGAGTAGCGGGTGGTGTCGTGGGTGTAGAAGACCCACCGCGGGTCGCCTGCCCGGGCCGGCCCGGTGAGGGCCGGGACCAGGACCGCCGCGAGGAGGAGACCCGCCAGGACCGCGCCGAGACGTCGCATGCCCGCCAACCTAGGCCGTCCCGCCGGCACCGAGGCTGAACTCGCCCGGGGCGAGGCTGCGCAGGACGCAGAGCTCGTTGCCCTCGGGATCGGCCATCACCACCCACGACACCTCGCCCTGGCCCACGTCCACGCGCCGGGCACCGAGGCCCTCGAGACGCGCGACCTCCTCGGCCTGCGTGCAGTCGACGGGGGAGAGGTCGAGGTGCAGGCGGTTCTTCACCGTCTTGCCCTCCGGCACCCGGGCGAACACCAGCGACCCGGCGACCGGTGCCCGGCGGATCGCCTCGAGCAGCTCGGCGTCGTCACGCCCGGGTGGTCCGATCTCGACCAGGTCGTCGTCGGCGTGGAGGACGGTGTAGTCGAGGGCGGCGCACCAGAAGGCGGCCAGGGCCGCAGGGTCGGCGCAGTCGACGGAGGTCTCGGTCAGTCGGGAGGTCACCCGACCAGTCGACCACCGGAGACGGCTCGCGCGCGACGGGATTGCCGCGCCTCCTCGCGCAGCTCGTGCAGCTCCACCTCGAGGTCGGGGTCGACGAGCATCAGCCAGACCACGCCGCAGGACCCGGGCCCGCTGGCCCCCGGCGCACACTGCGTGCACGGGTCACCCGGACGGACCGGGCAGAGCTCTGTGGTGAGCGTCACACCCGCAGGTTAGCGGGTGGTGGCGGCCTTCTGCTCGCGCCGCAGCTCGGCGAGCCGCTCGCGCAGGTCCGGGTCGTTCATGACCAGCCACACCAGGCCGCAGTCCTCCGGGCCGGTCACGCCGGGCTCGCAGAGCGTGCAGGGCTCGCCCACCCGGATCGGGCACCGGGGGACCGGCTGGTGCTGGACGGCTGCGCTCACACCCCGACGCTAGGCCGGGTGCTCCGTGTCTCGTAGGGCCGAACGTCACCGGCGGCCAGCAGCCGGTCGCACTCCTCCGCCAGCCGCCGGCGCAGGGGCGCGGCGCGGCGGCTGAAGTCCTCCTGGGCCGCGGCGTACTCCGCCTTGCCGGCGGCGGTCTCGACCCGCACCGGCGGGTAGCCCAGCTCGTCCAGGTCGTACGGCGACGCGCGCATGTCGAGCTCGCGGATCTCCCACGCCAGCTCGAAGCAGTCGGCCACCAGGTCCGAGCACACCATCGGGCTGAGGCGGAAGGCGTGCTTGTAGAGGTCCATGCCGGCGTGCAGGCAGCCGGGCTGCTCGAACTCGGCGCGGTCGTGCGGACCGGGGTGCAGCGTGTTGCGGGGCTCCGCGGCGGGGGTGAAGAAGCGGTAGGCGTCGAAGTGCGAGCAGGCGATCCGGTGGGACTCCACGACCGCGTCGGTGCCGGCTGGGCCGAGCCGCAGCGGTCGGGGGTGCCGGGCCCGCCCCTCCGGCAGCCGGTAGACCATCGCCCACTCGTGCATGCCGAAGCACCCGAGGTGCGCCGGCCGCGCGGCGGTCGCCCGCAGCAGCCGGCCGAGGGCGACCAGCAGCGGTCGCTGCGAGGCGACGTACGACGGGGTCACGCCCACCGCGCCGCCGACCTCCTCGTAGGCCTTCAGCCGGGCGTGCTCGGCCGCGTCGGCGAGCGCGACGCCGTAACCGGGGTGCCAGCGGCGCAGCTGGGCCGGGCGGTGGGAGTAGTAGCCGAAGAGGAAGTCGTGCACGGGGTGGGCCACCCCCGCCTCGCGCCGCGCCAGGTGCGGCCGGAGGTAGGGGTCGAGCCGCCGCGCGTGCGCGTCGGCACGCGCCTGCCACGACTCCCGGTCCAGCACCCGCACACCAACAGCGTAGATATCGAGCGGACGGGCCGACCGGCGGGTTAGTTTTCCGTCGTGCCTCTTCCGTATGAGCGTCGTCACAGTCGGTTCGCGCGCCTCGCCCTGGCCACCGTCCTTCTCGCCACCCCGGCCGCGCTCCTCGCGACCTCGACCACCTCGGGTGCGGACGCGTCCGCACCGCGGGGCGGAACGTCGCCGTACGCCGCCACGGTCACGATCACCCGGCACGGTATCCCGCACGTGCGGGCGAAGACCTTCCCGGGGGTCGCGTACGGCGCCGCCTGGGTCACCATGTCCGAGGCGACCTGCACGATGATGGACATGCTGCTCACCGCGCGCGGTGAGCGGTCGCTCTACCTCGGTCCGGACGGCACCTACAAGGACAACGTCGGCGGGTCGGGCACCAACCTGCAGTGGGACACCCTCGTCGGTGACCTGCACAACCGGCACGTCGTCGAGGACCTGCTCGCCGACCCGGTCCGCGGGCCGAGCTACCGGGCCAAGACGATGGTGGCCGCCGAGACCGCGGCCATCAACGACTGGCTCACGAAGAACCCGGTCACCGACCCGGAGTGCGCCGAGCAGACCTGGATCAAGCCCGACGTGACCAGGATCGACGTCTGGTACGCCTTCTACCTCGCCCAGCTGATCTCATCGGAGACCCGGCTGCTCACGGCGATCACCGACGCCGCGCCGCCGTCGGGCCGTCCCCGGCCCACGCCCCGGCCGACCGGGGCCCAGCTGCGGGCCGCGCTGACCGAGCACGACTTCGGCTCCAACGCGACCGCCATCGGCGGCGCCGACTCGTCCACCGGCCGGGGGATGATCCTGGGCAACCCGCACTTCCCGTGGCTGGGTCGCTACCGGTTCACCCAGATGCACCTGACGATCCCGGGGACCCTCGACGTGGCCGGTGGCGCCCTGACCGGCTTCCCGGCGATCAACATCGGCTTCAACAAGGACGTCGCCTGGAGCCACACCGTGTCGACGGCCTACCGCTTCACGCCGTACCAGTACACGACCGCCGGCTCGCCGACCACCTACGAGACCGACGGCGGCGGGACCGCGGAGCTGGAGAAGCGCACGGTCGACGTCCAGGTGAAGACCGATGACGGCGTGGAGACGGTGACCAAGTACCTCTACCGCACCCCCGAGGGCTACGTCATCAACGCTCCGAGCCTCTTCATGTCGTGGAACGACTACAGCTTCTGGGCGATCCGCGACGCCAACGCCGAGCACCTGCGGACCTTCGACACGTTCTTGTCGATGAACATGGCGAAGAACGTCCACGACCTGCTGGCGCGGCAGGACCGGGGCGGCGGCATGCCCTGGGTCAACACGATCGCTGCCGACCGGACCGGCGAGGCCCTCTACGCCGACCACTCGGTCGTCCCGAACGTGAGCAACGCGCTGGTCAAGCGGTGCCTGACCCCGACCGGCACGCTGATCTACGGCAAGGCCGGGCTCCCGGGCCTGGACGGGACCCGCGCCCAGACCTCGTGCAGGTGGGGCACCGACAAGGACGCGGAGCGGCCGGGGATCCTCGGACCGAAGAACCTGCCCGCGGTGTTCACGCGGCACTGGGTGATGAACGCGAACGACTCCTACTGGACGCCGAGCAGCACCATCCGGCTGACGGGCTACCCGCGCATCATCGGGTGCGAGGAGAACGGCAAGCCGGTCGTCAACGAGTCGGCCTGCCAGCGCACGATGCGCACCAAGATGGTGATGCGGTACGTCACCGACCAGCTGAAGTTGGGCAAGGAGACGCCGGCGACGCTCGCCTCGCACGAGTACGCCAACCGCGTGTACGCCGCCGAGGTCGCGCGGGTCGGCGGCCGGCTCGACCAGGTGTGCGACGCCACCGGCCTCACCGAGGCGTGCCAGGTCCTCGCCGACTGGGACGGCCGGTCGGACGCGTCCTCGTCGGCCGGGGCGGCGATCTTCGAGGAGTTCGCCTACCTCGCCAGCTCGCGTGGGGTGACGCTGTGGAAGGTGCCCTTCGACCCCGACCACCCGCTGACGACGCCGCGCACGCTCTCGACCGACCAGACGGTCGTGGACACCATGGCGGACGCGATCGAGAAGGTCACCGACCGCGGCGAGCTGACGGACACCTACGGCGACTTCCACCGCTCCGGTGATCGCGGCGACCCGGAGCCCGGCTACCCGCTGGGTGGGGGTCTCGGTGACACGACCGGTGACGCGAACGCGGTCAGCAGCACGCTGGGCGACCCGGTGCTCGACCCGGTCACGCGCGGGTCGTCGTACATCCAGCGGATCGCGTTCACCGGGAAGACGGGCATCGACGCCAAGACGATCCTGACCTACAGCCAGTACTCCGACCCCGCCTCGCCGTGGGTCTCGGACCAGACGAAGCTGTTCTCGCAGGACCGGTGGGTGTCGTTCCCGTGGACCTCGGCGCAGATCTCGGCGCAGCGGGTGCAGACGTTCCAGCTGCCCGCGACCTGAGCCACGCCCCGTGGGCGGCGGTCGCTAGGCTCGCCCGGTGCGCATCGCGAGATTCACCACCGGCGAGGACCCGCTCTACGGCGTGATCACCGGCGAGGTCGACGACCTCGGCGAGCCCGACCCCGACAGCGTGGTCGTCGCGCTCGCCGGCGACCCGTTGTACGTCGGGGTCAAGCTGCTCGAGGAGCAGCACCGGCTGGCCGACGTACGCCTGCTGGCCCCGGTGCTGCCGCGCAGCAAGGTGGTCGCCATCGGCAAGAACTACGCCGCGCACGCAGCCGAGATGGGCGGAGAGCCGCCGGCCGAGCCGTTGATGTTCCTCAAGCCGAACACCAGCGTCGTCGGACCGGGCGACCCGGTCTTCTACCCGCCGCAGACCAGCGACCTGCACTTCGAGGGCGAGCTGGCGGTCGTCATCGGGCGGATCTGCCGCGACGTGCCGGCCGACCAGGCGACCGACGTGATCCACGGCTACACGATCGCCAACGACGTGACGGCGCGCGACCTGCAGCGCAGCGACGGGCAGTGGACCCGCGCCAAGGGGTTCGACTCCTTCTGCCCCCTCGGCCCGTGGATCGAGACCGACCTGGACCCCCACGACTTCGAGGTCGGGCGCAGCATCCAGACGCACCTCAACGGCGATCTGAAGCAGGACGGCAACACCCGCGACCTGATCTTCGACATCCCGACCCTGATCGCCCACGTCACCAGCGTCATGACCATGCTGCCCGGTGACGTGATCCTCACCGGCACCCCCGAGGGCGTCGGTCCCATGCAGGTCGGCGACGAGGTCGAGGTCTCGATCGCCGGGCTCGGCACCCTCACGAACAAGGTGGTCCAGCGGTGAGCGACCGTCCCGTCCGCGTCCGCTTCTGCCCGTCGCCGACCGGCTCGCCGCACGTCGGCCTGGTCCGCACGGCGCTCTACAACTGGGCGTTCGCCCGGCACGCCCAGCTGCACGGGGCCGGCGGCTCGATCGTCTTCCGGATGGAGGACACCGACCGGGAGCGCAGCACCCAGGAGTCCTACGACGCCATCGTCGACCTCTGGCGCTGGCTCGGGCTCACCTGGGACGAGGGCATCGAGGTCGGCGGACCCCACGGTCCCTACCGGCAGAGCGAGCGCGGCGAGATCTACGCCGACGCGCTCGCCCGGCTGCGCGCGTCGTCGTACACCTACGACTGCTTCTGCACCACCGAGGAGGTCGACGCCCGGCGCAAGGCCTCCGGCTCCAAGGTGATGGGGTACGACGGCTTCTGCCGCGACCTCTCCGGCGAGCAGCGGGCCGCCTTCGAGGCAGAGGGGCGGCGGCCGGTGGTGCGGTTCCGGATGCCCGACGGGTCGATCACCTGGACGGACCTGGTCCGCGGCGACATCACCTTCGACACCGAGCACGTGCCGGACTACGCGCTGTGCCGGGCGAACGGCGACCCGCTCTACACCTTGGTGAACCCGGTCGACGACGCCCTGATGGAGGTCACCCACGTCCTGCGTGGCGAGGACCTCCTCTCCAGCACGCCCCGCCAGATCGCGCTCTACGCGGCGCTCACCGAGCTGGGGATCGCCCGGGGGACGCCCGAGTTCGGCCACCTGCCCTACGTGATGGGCCAGGGCAACAAGAAGCTCTCCAAGCGCGACCCCGAGGCCCACGCGCTGGCCTACCGCGACCAGGGGTTCCTGCCCGAGGGGCTGCTGAACTACCTCGCCCTGCTCGGCTGGGCGATCGCCGCCGACCGCGACGTGTTCACGCTCGAGGAGATGGTCGAAGCCTTCGACATCCGCGACGTCAACCCCAACCCGGCCCGCTTCGACCTCAAGAAGGCCGAGGCGATCAACACCGCCCACATGCGGCTGCTGTCGGTCGACGAGATGACCGACCGGGTCCTGCCCTACCTCCGGGACGCCGGCGTCGTCTCCGACCCGCTCGGTGACGCCGACGCCCAGCTGTTGGAGCAGGCGATGCCGCTGGTCGCCGAGCGGATCAACAAGCTCACCGAGGCCGCGGGCATGCTCGGCTTCCTCTTCGTCGACGAGGCCGACTTCCGCGTCGACGAGGCCGACGCCGCGAAGCTGCTCGACGAGAGCGGGCGGGCGGTCGTGCAGGCGTCGTACGACGCGCTGGCCGGTCTCGGCTCGTGGTCGACCGCCGCGATCCAGGACGCGCTCCAGGCGCGACTGGTGGACGAGATGGGCCTCAAGCCGCGCAACGCGTTCGGCCCGGTCCGGGTCGCCGTGACGGGGCGCCGCGTGTCCCCGCCGCTGTTCGAGTCCCTGGAGCTGCTCGGGCGCGAGCGGAGCCTGGGCCGGCTGCAGGCGGCCCTCACCCCATGAGCGGGGCCTGACGGTGCCCGCCGACGTGGAGGTGCCGGGACTCGCCTACCCCGAGGTCCAGCGAGCAGGCCATCGGGGCGCCTGGCGCTCGGTGCTGGGCATGGTGCTCCTGGGCCTCGCCATCGTCGCCGTCGTCCCGGTGCTGCTGCAGGTCCCGTTCGCCCTCGGGTTCGCGGTCGCGGGCCGCGACGTCGGGTCCAGCATGAGTCGGCTCGTCCACCTCGACGACCCCACGCCCCTCGGCCTGGCCTACCTGAACCTCGCGCTGGCAGCGGCGATCCCGGTGACCTGGCTCCTGATGCGGACCCTCCACGGGCTGCGGCCACGCTGGCTGGCCTCGGTCGCCCCGCGGATCCGCTGGCGCTGGTTGGTCGTGTGCTTCGGCCTCTCGCTCGTCTCCCTGGTCGCGACGCTCCTGGTGTCCTCGTTGGTGCCGGCTACCCCGGACAGCGCGGAGGTCGGCACCCACCTCAACGACTTCACGTCGACGACCCGCGACTTCCTCGTGGTCCTGGTGCTGCTGACGCCGCTGCAGGCGGCGGGGGAGGAGTACGCGTTCCGCGGCTACCTCACCCAGGCGTTCGGCAACATCTTCGGCTCCTGGTTCGGGCGGCCGGTCGCCGCCGTCCTCTTCCCCGCCCTGCTGTTCGCCGCCGCGCACGGCGCGCAGAGCCCGCCGGTCTTCTTCGACCGGTTCGCCTTCGGGATCGTCGCCGGCCTGCTGGTGGTGCTCACGGGCGGGCTCGAGGCCGGCATCGCGATGCACGTGCTCAACAACTGGCTCGCCTTCGGCCTGGCGCTGGCGTTCGGGGACATGGCCTCGACGCTCAACCCCGTGGGCGGGAGCTGGTGGACGATCCCGGTGACGCTCACCCAGTCGCTCAGCTACCTCGCGCTGGTGCTGCTGGCCGGTCGCCGACGACAGGTGCAGCGCAGGACCGCGGAACCGCCGTACGTTTTGGCCGGGTCGAGCCGTCGCGTGTAGTGTTCTCCACCGTGCCCGGGCGCTTCGGCGGACGGGCATTCGACACCGGAAAGCTACCCAATCAGTAGTAGACCAGTGGGATATGGTGTAATTGGCAGCACGACTGATTCTGGTTCAGTTAGTCTAGGTTCGAGTCCTAGTATCCCAGCGAGATCGCCGCTCCCGAGCGGCGATTTTGTGCGAGTGAGCGGCCACGGATAGAGTTCGGCAGGTTGCTCGTCGAGCACCCGCCCCCGGTGGGGTGGAGACAACAACTGAACAACCGCATGCCCCGTTCGTCTAGCGGCCCAGGACGCTGGCCTCTCACGCCGGAAGCACGGGTTCGAATCCCGTACGGGGTACCAGCACAGAGGCTCAGGTGGTCAGATGACCACCTGAGCCTCTGTCGTCATGTCGGGCCACTCTCGCCGGCGCTGTCCGTCGCCCCCACGGCCGACCAGGCCGCCACGCACCCCGGGCGTCACCGCCTGGGACGTCATCCGGGGCGGTCGCCGGGGCTGCCACCTCGTACGACGTCCCGTGGGGGCGGGGAGACGTCATGCGGGGCGGTCGCCGGGGCTGCCACCTCGTATGACGTCCCGAGGGGCAGGGGGAGGGGTCAGTCCTTGGCGCCGCGGCCGTGCATCACCCCGATGAGCTTGGCGAAGCGCTGGTCGGCCTTGTCGGTGCGGTCGAAGGTGGTGAGCTCCAGCGCCGGCTTGAACCTCTGCCGGGCGATCGCCTTGGCGTAGGTGAACTCCTTGAGCCCGTCGGCACCGTGGATGCGGCCGAAGCCGGAGTCGCCGATGCCGCCGAAGGGCAGGCTCGGGATCGCCGCGAACGTGATGACGCCGTTGACCGCCGACATCCCCGAGCGCACCCGGTCGGCGATCGTGACGCCCTCGGCCTTGCTGAAGACGGTGTTGCCCAGCCCGTAGCGCGACGCGTTCGTGAGCTCCACCGCCTCGTCCATGTCGCGCACCTTGGTGATCGTCAGGGTCGGCCCGAAGGTCTCCTCCTGGACGGCGATCGAGTCCTCCGGCACGTCGACCAGGATCGTCGGCTGCACGAAGCGGTCGCCGACGGCACCGGCACCCCCCACCACGGCGCGGCCGCCGCGGTCGAGGGCGTCGCGGACGTGCGCGTCGATGGCGTCGAGCTGGCTCGGCATGGTGATCGGGCCGATCTTGTCGTCGGGGCCGGCGTGGAGCGCCTGGGCCTTCGCGGTGATCGCGCTGACGAACTCGTCGTAGACCTTCTCGTGGACATAGGCGCGCTCCACGCCGATGCAGGTCTGGCCGGCGTTGCTGCAGGCTCCCCACAGGGCCGCGTCCGCGGCGGCCGGTACGTCGGCGTCGGCGTCGACGATCACCGAGTCCTTGCCCCCGGCCTCGATCAGCACGGGCGTCAGCGTCTCGGCGCACGCGGCCATGACCCGCTTCCCGGTCGCGGTCGAGCCGGTGAACGCGAGCTTGTCCACGCCGGCGCGGCACAGGGCGGCGCCGGTCGGTCCGAACCCGGTGACGACCTGGAGCACCGGGCGCCCCACGGCCTCCGTGAAGCGCGCCGCGAACCACTCGCCCACGCCCGGGGTGTACTCGCTCGGCTTGAACACCACGGCGTTGCCGGCAGCGAGGGCGTAGGCGATGGACCCCAGGGGTGTGAACACGGGGTAGTTCCAGGGCCCGATGACGCCGATCACGCCGAGCGGCTTGTAGGCCAGCGACGCCGACTGGTTGACCATCGTCAGTCCCGACGGGACGCGTCGCCGGCGCAGCACCCGCTTGGCGTTCTTGGCGGCCCACGCGATGTGCTCGACGGCGAGCCCCGCCTCGAGCGCGGCGTCGCCGCGCGGCTTGCCGCCCTCGCGGTGCATCAGGTCCACCAGCTCGGGCAGCCGCTGGACCATGGCCGCCTTCCATGCCGTCAGGTGGCGCCGACGGTCCGCGAAGTCGAGACCCGACCACCATTGCGCTTCGACGCGTGCCCGTTCGACGGCGGCGCGCACCTGCTCCTCGGTGTGCACGGGGTGGGTGCCGACGACCTGCCCGGTCGCCGGGTCCAGCGAGTCGAACGTCGTGGCCGCCGGGTGCTCCTGTGCCGGCGCCTGGTCGGTGATGCTCATGTGGTTCCCCTGTCGTCGATGTGCCCATGATGGCGCGCCGGGCGTGATCGTGCCCGCACCTGTCCAGCCGTGCGTGGGTCGGTCCCCGAGACCGGCGGTCGGGGGCCGCGCACGCACGGGTGCGGCAGCACCGACCAGGCGGGGCCCGGGCCGGCCCAGGCCTTTGGTCCGCCTTCCGGCAGGGACCAGTGCCCCGTACCGCGTGGCCTCGGCCTCTGGGGGCATCTGGTGGTGGCCGAGAGGCTGGTGGGGTGAAGGCGTCGGTCGTGCACGCCTCCGCTCGCACGAGGAGACGGTGCGGTCCGTCGCCACCGACACCGTGATCGGCCTGACCTGACCGGTCCCCTCGACGTCAGGAGCACCACATGTCCACCCCTGCCCAGCCGACCGTGCCGACGCCGGCGGCCTACCCGGCCCGGCTCGACGTCGACTTCGAGCCCGAGCACCACCGCGTCACGACGCTGTTCCGGCTCGTGCTCGTGATCCCGGTCGCCATCGTCTACGGCGCGCTCACCGCCGGTGCGACGAGCACCGTCGTCTACGAGAGCGGCCGCACGGTCACCACGAGCACCGGTGGGATCGTCGCCGGCCTGTCGACGGCGACCATGCTGATGATCCTGTTCCGCAAGCGCTACCCGCGGTGGTGGTTCGACTTCGCGCGCGAGCTCACCCGGTTCGCGACCAGGATCGGCGCGTACGTCGTGCTGCTCACCGACGACTACCCGTCGACGGTCGACGCGCAGAAGGTGCACCTCGACCTCGACTACCCCGACGTCGAGCGCGACCTCAACCGCTGGCTGCCCCTGGTCAAGTGGTTCCTCGCGATCCCGCACTACGTGGTGCTGTTCTTCTTGTCGATCGGCGCGTTCTTCGCGGTCGTCGTCGCCTGGTTCGCGATCCTCTTCACCGGCCGCTACCCGCGCTCGCTGTTCGACTACGTCCTCGGTGTCGGACGCTGGGCGCTCCGCGTGAACGCCTACGCGTTCCTGCTGCTCACCGACCGCTACCCGCCCTTCTCCCTCCGCTGAGCGGGGTCCGGCGTCAGCGCCGCACGTCGAAGAGCCGGTGCGCCCGGGCCGGCGGGTCCAGGAGCAGGTCCACGACCAGCGCGGTCCACCCGGTCTGGTGGCTCGCGCCCAGGCCCGCGCCGACGTCACCGTGGAAGTACTCGAAGAACAGCAGGTTGTCGCGCCAGGCCGGGTCGTCGGCGAGCAGCGGCTGGTCGCCGTGCACGGGCCGCCGGCCGTGCTCGTCGGGCAGCCAGATGCCCACGAGCCGGTCGGCCAGGTCGGACGCCACCTCGCGCACGGTGAGCCGCGTGCCCGACCCGGTCGGGTACTCCACGGTGAAGTCCTCGCCGAGGAACTCGTCGTAGAGCAGCAGCGAGCGGACCACGAGGTAGTTGGTCGGCATCCAGACCGGTCCGCGCCAGTTCGAGTTGCCGCCGTACATCGGGGTGGTCGACTCGGCCGGCTCGTAGTCGATGACCGCGTCCGGCAGGCCCGGGACCGAGTACGGCTGGACGTGCCTGCGCGAGACCGAGCGGAGCCCATGCGGGGACAGGAAGCCCTCCTCGTCGAAGAGCCGCTCGAAGGTGCGCAGTGCCTGTTCCGGCTTGACCAGCGCGACCACGGCGCGCTGGGTGCCGTCCCGCCCGGTGACGGGCAGCACGGGTCCGGCGGCCCGCTCCGCCCCGTCGAGGCGGCGGGCGAACCGCTTGCGCAGGGCGGCGAGCCGCTCGATCTGGTCCAGCGGCACCGACGCGGTGGCCAGCACCGGGATCACGCCGACCAGGGTCTGCACCTTGATCGGCGTCCGGTTCCCCGCGGCGTCGACGAGCCGGTCGTAGAAGAAGCCGTCGTCCTCGTCGTAGAGCCCGGAGGACTCCAGGGCGTCCGAGATCAGCAGGAACTGCTCGAGGAACTTGACCACCATGTCGTCGTACACGGGGTTCTCGGCGGCGAGGACGAGCGCGAGGACCAGCATCACCAGCGAGTACTGCGCCATCCACGCCGTCCCGTCCGCCTGCTCGATCCGGATCCCGTCCGGCAGGTGGGAGCGGTCGACCGGGCTGATGTTGTCCAGCCCGAGGAAGCCGCCGCCGAACAGGTTGTGGCCCTCAGGGTCCTCCCGGTTCAACCACCAGGTGAAGTTGACCAGCAGCTTCTGGAAGATCCGCTCGAGGAAGGCCACGTCGCGCGCGCCGTCGATGACGAAGACGCGCAGCGCGGCCAGCGCGTGGACCGGCGGGTTGACGTCGTCGAAGTTCCACTCGTACGCCGGCAGCGCGCCGTTGGGGTGCTGGAACCACTCGCGCAGCAGCACGCTGAGCTGGTACTTGGCGAACGCCGGGTCCAGGTGCGCCCAGGAGATCGCGTGGAAGGCCAGGTCCCACGCGGCGAACCAGGGGTACTCCCACGGGTCGGGCATCGCGAGCACGTCGAAGGAGTCCAGGTGCCGCCACCCGGCGTTGCGTCCGTGACGGTGGGACTCGGGCGGAGGTGGGCCGGCGGGGTCGCCGTCGAGCCACCGGCTGACCCGGTAGGGGTACATCTGCTTGCTCCACACGAGTCCGGCCGACGCCTGCCGCAGCACCCGCATGCGCTCCTCGTCGAGGTCGGCGCCGATCGCGCCGTAGAACTCGTCGGCGTCCGCGCGCCGCTCGGCGAGGACCCGGTCGACGGCGACGTCGTCCCACGCCGCCGGCGCCGCGGGCCGGTGCAGGCGCAGCCGCACCTGGCGCGTCTCCCCGGCCGGCACCGTCAGCCGGTACCAGAACGCGGCCTTGGTGCCGTGGCCGTCGGGAGCGACGGTGGCGGCGCCGCTGACGACGTGGTCGTTGATGCCGTCCTTGGGGTGGTCGGTGAGCGGTGGGGCGTCGTACAGGCGCGGCATGTTGGTCTCGTTGTCGCAGAAGAGCGCCTCCGGGCGGGTGCCGTCGGGAGCGTCGGCCGCCTGCAGCCGGTAGCCGCCGAGCCGCGGGTGGTCGACGACCACGGCGCCGCCCGAGAGCGACAGGTCCGGCAGGTCCGTGCGCCCCGACCACCGCCAGGTGTTGCGGAACCACAGCGTCGGCAGCACGTGCAGCGTCGCCTCGTCCGGACCGTGGTTGGTGACGTCGATGCACATGGCGATGTCGGTCGGCGAGGCCTTCGCGTAGGTGACATCGACGCCCCAGAAGCGACCGTCGTCGAAGACACCGGTGTCGACGAGCTCGTGCTCGAGGTCGCCGAGGCCACGGCGGGCGTTCTCCTCGACCAGCTCCTGGTAGGGGAACTCGGCCTGCGGGTAGTGGTAGCGCCACTGCAGCAGGGCGTGGCTCGGCAGGCCCTCGAGGTACCACCAGTACTCCTTGGCGTCCTCGCCGTGGTTGCCCTGCGGGCCGGTCAGGCCGAACATCCGCTCCTTGAGGATCGGGTCCCGCCCGTTCCACAGCGCCAGCGCCAGGCACAGCTCGTGGCGGATGTCGGAGATCCCGGCCATGCCGTCCTCGTTCCAGCGGAACGCCCGCGACCGCGCGTGGTCGTGGGGGAAGGAGGACCAGGCGTCGCCGTCGGAGCTGTAGTCCTCGCGGACCGTGCCCCAGGCCCGCTCGGCGAGGTAGGGGCCCCACTCGTACCAGGGGTTGGCGTGGAACAGGCCGTCCTCGGCGCGTCCGGTCGCCTCGGCGAGGCGCCGGTGCTCAGCGGTGGGCGGGGGTGTCATCGGTATCCTCCTCGAGGGCTGCGCTGACGCGGAACAGGTGCCATCCCCACGCGGGGAGCTCGACGTAGAGGCCGTCGACGAGGTCGTCGCCCGAGCGCTCGTACGCCGCCGCCTGCGTGGGGTCGTGCAGCAGCAGGCGTGCACTGCGCAGGTCGGGCCACGGCGTGGCCACGTGTGCCGCAGCCGGGACCTCGCCGAGGTTGACGACGACCAGCCACCGGGCGTCACCGGACCAGCACCACGACACCACCTGCGCAGCGGCCGGGTTGCCCTCCCAGCCGGTCGTCCGGCACAGCTGCCAGCTGCCGGTGCGGAAGGTCGGGTCGAGCAGCGCACCCAGGAGCCGCCGGTAGAAGGTCTCGAGCTCCGCGTCGACGGGCTCGTCAGGGTAGCGGCCCAGGAACACCGGGAGCCGGGTGCGTCGTCCCACGGTCTGGCCGTCGTGGACCAGCCGCAGGCCGCACTGGGTGAGGGTGGCGACCGCAGCGGCGCGGTGCCGTGCCGGGTCCAGCACGGCAGCGGCGCGGGGCTCGTCGTGGTTCTCCAGGAAGCGGACGAGGCGCCGCTGGTAGGCCGGTTCCGCGGCCAGGTGGGCCGCGACGTCGGCCGCGGGCGCACCGTCGACCAGTCGGTCGTAGAGCCGCTTGTCGTAGCAGTGGTCGAAGCCCTGGTCCTGCAGGGCCGCCTCGCGGTCCCAGTAGGCCTCCGCCAGGAAGAGGAAGCCCGGGTGGGTCTCCCGCACGGCCTCGACCACCTCCGGCCAGTAGGGCCGAGGCGGCGGCTCCCCGACCCGGTCGCCCCAGGTGCCAGCGAACACGTCGTCCATCACGAGCATCGCCATGTCGCAGCGCACGCCGTCGCACTGGCCGGCGATGTCGCGGAGCGTGCCGACGACGGCGGCGCGCAGGTCGGGGGAGAACGCGTCGAGCTGGACCACGTCGGGCCACGGCGGGAAGTAGGGGTCCCGACCCAGAGCGACGACGTGACCGGCCAGCTCGACGTACCCGGACGGGTCCTGCGCGAGGTCTTCCGCGGACCCGAGCACGAACCGCTCCGGGTGGCTCGACACCCACGGGTGGTCGGGCGCGACGTGGTTGGGGACGAAGTCGAGCACCAGACCGACGCCCCGGGCCCGCAGCTCGGCGCGGGCGACCGCGAGGGCGGCCGGCCCGCCGAACCGGTCGTCGACGACGTAGTCACGAACGCAGTAGGGCGACCCGACCACGTCGGCGTCGGCCAGGTCGGGCAGGGCGGCCCGGAAGGACGCGACGAGACCGGTGTCCGCGCGGGCGACGGCCACGCCGGCGGGGCTGCGCTGCCACACGCCCATCAACCAGACCAGGTCGTAGCCGCCGTCGGCCACCTGGTCCCAGACGTGCGGCGGCACCGTGGCGAGGTCGAGCTCGCGGCCCGCGGCCGCGGACAGGCCGGACAGCCACGGCCAGGTGTCGATCTCCAGGAGGAGCGGGTGTGCCGGGGCCCTCCTCGCGTCCGTGCGTCCCGACGGCTGCCCCTCCACGTGCCCGAGCCTAGGGCGAGACAGCTAGGCGCAGAGGCCGTTCTCCGCAGCCGACTGCTTGTCGCCGTGGGGATTCTTGGCGCTGACGGCACCCTTGCCGAACGCGCCCAGTGGCTGGTCGTGCCGCACCTTGCGCCAGAGCACCTTCGCGTCGGGCGTGAGCTGCAGCCGGCCCCAGTTCGGGTCGCCCACCGGGAAGTCGGTGGTCGGGGCGGTGACGAACTTGATGTGCTGGAGGTCCGCGTGCCGCAGCGAGGCGGCGAGCTGGACCAGCTTGCCCGCGCTGGCGATGTCGGGGCTGGTCTGGATCGAGTCCGCCAGGCTGGACGCGAACCGGTAGAGCCGGTCGGGGCGGGTCAGGGTCCCGGTCGACTTCACCTTGGCGATCATCGAGGCGATGAACGCCTGCTGGCGCTTCATCCGGCCGAGGTCGGAGTTCGCCGTGGAGTGCCGCTCACGCACGTACTGCAGCGCCCGGTCGCCGTCCAGCGTCTGCGTGCCGGCGTCGAAGTGGATGTGCGCCACGGTGTCGTCGATCGGCTGCGGGATGCAGACCTCGACGCCCTTGAGCGCGTCGACCATGTCCTTGAAGCCGCCGAAGTTCACGGTGATGTAGGAGTCGATGTAGACGCCGGTGACCGCCTCGACCTGCTCGACGGTGCACTCGGGACCCCCGAGGGCGAAGGCCTGGTTCCAGATCACGTCGTCGGCGCCCGGCACCACCGTGTCGCCGTTGCGGCACTCCGGACGGTCGACCAGCGTGTCCCGGGCGATCGAGATCCCGTACGCCGAGCGGCGTCCCTCGGCGATGTGCAGCAGGATCGTGGTGTCCGAGCCGCCCTCACCGGCCTCCTTGTCGATCCCGCAGCCGTCGCACGAGCGGGAGTCGGTGCCCATCACCAGGATGTTCATCGCCGAGGTCGGCGGCGGCTTCCGGGCGTGGTGGTGGATCGGCTCACCGGCCGAGATCTTGTGGTCGACGTGCTGGTAGGCGTAGACGACCCCGGCCCCGGTGAGGAGCGCGACCACGAGCTCCGCGACGACGATGACGCGGAGGACCGCCAGGCGGTGGCGACGACGCTCGGCCTCGGGCACGCACGGTTCCTTCCCGGACCCTCCCAGATCCTGGGCACACCCTACGGACCTCCCGCAACACCGGGTGACCGATGTCCCGCACGGCGGCCGATCGGGCGCGGGGGCCTAGGCTGGCCCTCGTGTCCGATTCCCGCCAGAAGCTGTCGGCGGCACCGGTCAGGATGGGCGCATGACCAGCGCGACGGCGTACCGCCAGCACCTCGACCCGGAGTCCTGCTACCGGGCCGTGAAGTCGCGGGACCGTCGCTTCGACGGCGTGTTCTACACGGCGGTGCGCACGACCGGGATCTACTGCCGGCCCTCGTGCCCCGCGCGGACCCCGGCGTACGCGAACGTGACCTTCCATCCGAGCGCGGCGTCCGCCCAGGCGGCCGGGTTCCGCGCCTGCAAGCGCTGCCTGCCCGACGCCACCCCCGGGAGCCCCGACTGGGACGTCGCCGCGACCGCGGCCGGCCGGGCGATGCGGCTGATCGCCGACGGCGTCGTCGACCGCGAGGGGGTCGAGGGGCTGGCGCGGCGCGTCGGCTACACCCCGCGGCACCTGACCCGGCTGCTCACGGCCGAGCTCGGTGCCGGGCCGCTCGCCCTCGCCCGCGCCCGGCGGGCCCAGACGGCCCGGGTCCTCATCGAGACGACCGCGCTGTCGTACGCCGACGTCGCGTTCGCCTCGGGGTTCTCCAGCGTCCGCCAGTTCAACGACACCGTCCGGGAGGTCTACGCGTCCTCGCCGACCGAGCTGCGCGGGCGTCGCGGTGACCGGTCCACGACAGGGACCGTCGTGATGCGGCTCGGCGTGCGCACCCCGTTCGCCGGCGGCGCGCTGCTCTCCTTCCTGGCCCACCACCTGGTGCCGGGCGTCGAGGTGGCGGGGCCGGGCTGGTACGCCCGCACCCTCGACCTCCCGCACGGACCGGGGACCGTGCGGGTCGACCTCGGCGACCTGCCCGCGACGTCCGGTGCCGCGTTCGTCACCGCGACGTTCGAGCTCGCCGACCTGCGCGACACCGCGGCCGCGGTCGAGCGCACCCGGCGGCTGCTCGACGCCGACTGCGACCCACTGGCCGTGGACGACCACGTCGCGGGTGACCCGCTCCTGGGCCCGCTGGCACGGCGGTGCCCTGGTCTGCGGGTGCCCGGTCAGGTCGACGGCGACGAGACCGCGGTCCGCGCGGTGGTCGGCCAGCAGGTCAGCGTCGCCGGGGCGCGCACCGTGACCGGCCGGATGGTCGCCGCCCACGGGCGCCCGGTGTCGACGACGGTCGCCGGGCTCACGCACCTGTTCCCGGACGCGGCCACCCTGGCCGCCGTCGACCCGGCGACACTGCCGATGCCCCGGTCGCGTGGCCGGGCCCTGGTCGGCCTGGCAGCGGCGCTCGCCGATGGCACGGTGTCCCTCGACCGGGGTCCCGACCGGGACGCCGTCCGTGGTGCGCTGCTCTCGCTGCCGGGCATCGGGCCGTGGACCGCCGACTACGTGGCCCTGCGGGCGCTGGGTGATCCCGACGTCTTCCTGCCCACCGACCTCGGGGTGCGCAACGCCCTGGTCGGGTTGGGGCACGACCCCGCCGCCGAGCTGGCCCGGCAGGACGCCTGGCGGCCGTGGCGGTCCTACGCCCTGCTGCACCTCTGGAACACCCTGATGCCACCTGCCCCCGCCGCGACCTCCCACAGCAAGGAGAACTGACATGTGGACCGTGATGGAGTCCCCGATCGGACCGCTGCGCATCGTGGAGCGCGACGGCGCGATCACCGCGATCGAGTTCACGCCCTTCCACGACTCCGACGGGCGCCCCCGCGGCGACCGGGACGACGCGCAGCCCGTCCTCACCGAGGCCGTGCGTCAGCTCGAGGCCTACTTCGCCCGCGACCTCAAGGAGTTCGACCTCCCGCTGGCGCCCGCGGGCAGCGCGTTCCAGCAGCGGGTGTGGGCCGAGCTGCTGGGCGTCGGGTGGGGGGAGACCGCGTCGTACGGCGAGATCGCCCACCGCCTCGGGATGACGAACGCAGCCTCCCGTGCTGTCGGGCTCGCCAACGGCCGCAACCCGATCCCGATCGTCATCCCGTGCCACCGGATCATCGGCGCCAACGGGACCTTGACCGGGTACGCCGGCGGCCTGGACCGCAAGCAGCGCCTCCTCGAGCTCGAGCAGGATGCCTTGTTCTGACCGGATCGCGAAGCGATCCGGTCAGCGTGACAAGGCAGGTCGAGTGACCGCGCGAGCGAGGGACGAGCTCGCGACCGGTCGTATCGAGACCTGGTGAGACGAGAGCCAAGCTCTGGACCCTCGGCTCACCGGGTCTCGATACGCGCGTCGCGACCTCCTTCGTCGGTCGCGGCGCTACTCGACCTGGCTGCAGATTCTCGGACCTCGCACGCTCGGTCCGAGGCAGCTCAGTCCGCAGCGGCAGCCCGCCGCAGCGACTCGCTGAGCCGCTCGGCGGCGGCGAGGACGGCCGGGGCGTGCATGCGGCCCGGCTGGCGCGAGAGCCGCTCGAGCGGCCCGGACACGGAGACCGCGGCGATGACCTTGCCGCCGGGGGAGCGCACGGGTGCGGAGACGGACGCGACGCCCTGCTCGCGCTCGCCGACCGACTGCGCCCAGCCGCGACGGCGGATGCCGGACAGGGCGGCGGCCGAGAACGCGGCGTTCTGCAGCCCCCGGTGCATGCGCTCGGGGTCCTCCCATGCCAGCAGCACCTGGGCGGCGGACCCGGCGCGCATGGTCAGCTGCGAGCCGACGGGGATCGTGTCGCGCAGGCCGGACGGGCGCTCGGCGGCGGCGACGCAGACGCGGTGGTCGCCCTGGCGGCGCCACAGCTGTGCGGACTCGCCGGTGATGTCTCGCAGGCGCGCGAGCACCGGACCGGCCGTGGCCAGCAGCCGGTCCTCGCCGGCCGCGGCGGACAGCTCGGCGAGGCGGGGGCCGAGGACGAAGCGGCCCTGCATGTCGCGCGCGACGAGCCGGTGGTGCTCGAGGGCGACGGCGAGCCGGTGCGCGGTCGGCCGCGCCAGCCCGGTGCCGGCCACGAGTCCGGCGAGGGTGGCCGGCCCCGACTCGAGAGCGGTGAGCACGAGGGCGGCCTTGTCGAGGACGCCGACGCCACTGGTGTTGTCCATATGGCAATACTGACGTCTCAGGGAGTGGGATGCAAGCGGTACAGTCGACGACTGCCAGCACCCGCGCAGAGAGAGGGAGTGTGCCATGGGCAAGACCTTGGCCGAGAAGGTCTGGGACGAGCACGTCGTCCGGTCGACACCGGGGGAGCCCGACCTTCTCTACATCGACCTCCACCTGATCCATGAGGTGACCTCGCCGCAGGCGTTCGACGGTCTGCGGCTGGCGGGTCGGTCGGTGCGTCGTCCGGACCTGACGATCGCGACCGAGGACCACAACGTCCCGACCGTGGACTGGGACAAGCCGATCGCGGACCCGGTGTCTCGCACGCAGGTGGAGACGCTGCGTCGCAACGCCGAGGAGTTCGGGGTGCGGCTGCACCCGCTCGGTGACACCGACCAGGGCATCGTCCACGTCGTCGGTCCGCAGCTCGGCCTGACCCAGCCCGGGATGACGATCGTGTGCGGCGACAGCCACACCAGCACCCACGGTGCGTTCGGCGCGATCGCGTTCGGCATCGGGACGTCGGAGGTCGAGCACGTCCTCGCCACGCAGACGCTGCCGCAGGCCAGGCCGAGGACGATGGCGGTCACCGTCGACGGCAGCCTGCCCGAGGGCGTGACCGCGAAGGACCTGGTGCTGGCGCTGATCGCGCACACCGGCACCGGTGGCGGCCAGGGCTACATCGTGGAGTACCGCGGTCAGGCCATCGAGGAGCTCTCGATGGAGGGCCGGATGACGGTGTGCAACATGAGCATCGAGTGGGGCGCCAAGGCGGGTCTGATCGCGCCGGACCAGAAGACGTTCGACTACATCGAGGGCCGTCCGGAGGCGCCGACGGGCGCGGACTGGGATGCCGCGGTGGAGCACTGGCGCAGCCTGCGCACCGACGACGACGCCGAGTTCGACGCCGAGATCGTCCTGGACGCCACGACGATGACGCCGTTCGTCACGTGGGGGACCAACCCGGGCCAGGGCGTGCCGCTGGGTGGCACCGTGCCGGACCCCGAGGACTTCGAGGACGAGTCGGACCGGGTCGCGGCCGAGAAGGCCCTGCAGTACATGGGTCTGGAGGCCGGCACCCCGATGCGCGAGGTCAAGGTCGACACGGTCTTCATCGGGTCGTGCACCAACGGCCGGATCGAGGACCTGCGTGCCGCGGCCGCGGTGGTCAAGGGTCGTCACGTCGACCCCGACACCCGGCTGCTGGTCGTCCCGGGCTCGGTGCGGGTGCGCCTGCAGGCCGAGGACGAGGGCCTCGACGTGATCTTCAAGGAGGCCGGCGCCGAGTGGCGCGGCGCGGGCTGCTCCATGTGCCTGGGCATGAACCCCGACACCCTCTCGCCCGGCGAGCGCAGCGCGTCGACCTCCAACCGCAACTTCGAGGGCCGGCAGGGCAAGGGCGGTCGCACCCACCTGGTGTCGGTGCCCGTCGCCGCGGCGACCGCGATCCGCGGCACCCTCTCGTCCCCCGCCGACCTGCCCGACCTGCCTGACCTGTCCGCCGAGGAGGAGCTGTGATGGAGAAGTTCACGACCCACACCGGCATCGGCGTGCCGCTGCGCCGCAGCAACGTCGACACCGACCAGATCATCCCGGCCGAGTACCTCAAGCGCGTGACCCGCACCGGCTTCGAGGACGGCCTGTTCGCGGCCTGGCGCAACGACCCGTCGTTCGTGCTCAACGACCCGGCGTACGCCGCCGGCTCGGTGCTGGTCGCCGGCCCCGACTTCGGCACCGGCTCCTCGCGTGAGCACGCGGTTTGGGCCCTGCAGAACTACGGCTTCCGGGTCGTCATCTCACCGCGGTTCGCCGACATCTTCCGCGGCAACTCCGGCAAGGCCGGCCTGCTCGCCGCCCAGGTCGACGAGAAGGTCGTCCAGCAGCTGTGGGACCACCTCGAGGAGCACCCGGGCGCGACCGTGACCGTCGACCTGGAGTCGCGCACGGTGCGTGCCGGTGAGGGCCCGGACGCCATCGAGGACTCCTTCGACATCGACGACTACACCCGATGGCGACTGCTGGAAGGTCTGGACGACATCGGCATCACCCTCGGGCACGCCGACCAGATCGCCGCCTTCGAAACGAGCCGTCCGAGCTGGAAACCGGTGACGATCCACGCCGACTGATCGACTGCGGTGGTGGGCGAATTCCCAAGCGGGCTTGGGGATTCGCCCACCTGCTATTTGCGGCCGGCGTACTTGCCAGATGTCGGAAGAGACCGAATGTGGCTCTGCTGAACGCTTCTGAGCCCGATCGGCGCTGGGAAATGATCCGAAAATGCTCCCAAGAAACGCGGTCAAGGTGATTGTGGCCACGGCCGCGAATACCTAGCGTGCGAAGCAGCTAGTCGAGCATGGGCTCGACCATCGGTCGTTCATTGGAAGGGAAGACAGTGAACAAGTCAGAGTTCATCGACGCACTCTCGGCGCGTTTCGAGGGAAACCGCAAGCAGGCTGCGCACGCCCTCGAGTCCGTGCTCGACACGATCACCCGCGAGGTGGCCAAGGGTGAGAAGGTCGCGATCACGGGCTTCGGCTCGTTCGAGAAGCGCGTCCGCGAGGCCCGTTGGGTGCGCAACCCGCAGACGGGTGCGCGGATCAAGGCCAAGAAGACGGCCGTGCCGAAGTTCACCGCCGGCGCCGAGCTGAAGAACGTCGTGTCGGGTGCGAAGAAGCTCCCGAAGCTCACGATCGCGACCGGCACCGCCGCCGCGAAGAAGGCGACCGCCCCGGCCAAGAAGGCGGCGGCGGCTGCGACGAAGAAGGCGGCTCCGGCCAAGAAGGCGGCTCCGGCCAAGAAGGCGGCGGCCCCGGCCAAGAAGACCGCTGCGAAGTCGACGCCGGCCAAGAAGACCACGACGGCGAAGACCGCCGCCAAGAAGGCGCCGGCGAAGAAGGCGCCCGCCAAGAAGGCGCCCGCGAAGAAGGCTCCGGCCGCGAAGAAGGCTCCGGCCAAGAAGGCGTCGGCAGCGAAGAAGGCGCCGGCGAAGAAGACCACCACGGCGAAGAAGGCGCCCGCCAAGAAGGCTCCGGCCAAGAAGGCACCCGCCAAGAAGACGGCCAAGAAGGCCTGACCTCTCGGGACCCACGGAAGACGGGCCGCCACCTCCTCGGAGGTGGCGGCCCGTACCGCGTCCGGGGCGTGCGTCAGGTGAGGGCCGCGGTCGCGGGCCCGACGCCGAGGGCCACGGCGTCGCGCAGGTCGTCGAGGTCGTCGACGTCGCGGCGCACGGACGCGGCCGCGCCCAGGATCTCCCGGGCGCCCGCGTCGAGGTGCGCCTCCCGGGAACCGACCCCGAACCGTGGGTCGAACTCCTCGTAGGTCGCGGTGTAGAGGGTCGTGCCGACCCCGGCCGCGTCCGGGACGAACGCCGGGTGCGGGCCGGCGGCGGCGAGCGCGGCGTCGAGGTCCGCCGGCCGCAGCGCCGGCAGGTCGGCACAGAGCGCGACCGGCCGCAGCGCGGGCCACCTCCGGTGGGCCTCGGCGGCCGCCTGGCGCAGCGTTCCGTTCAGGTCTCCGGCGACACCGTCGGGGATCGCCGCGGTGCCCAGGCCGGCCAGCCGGGTCGAGAACCTGGCGTCGTCGGTGACCACCAGCACCTCCGCGACGGTCGCTGCGGCCACGCAGGCCGCGACGGTGTCCAGCGCGAACGCCTCCGCCAGCGCGCGCCGGTCGGCGGCGCCCACGGCGTGCAGCCGGGACTTGCCGACGGCGGGGGGCTTGACGGGCACCAGCACGACGTACCGCACCGGCGGGTCGGAGGAGGGGGTGGACACGGTCATCGTGTGCCGATCCTGTCAGGTCCCGACCGAGTAGCCTGCGCCTGTGGTCGTTCGCAAGATGCAGGAGAAGCGCAGCTGGGCGTGGGTCGTCGCCGAGCCCATCGTGAGGGCTGCGCTCGTGGCCACCACCAAGCCGCAATGGGTCGGCGGGGAGAACATCCCGGCGGCCGGCGGCTGCATCCTGGTGCTCAACCACGTCTCGCACGTCGACCCGCTGACGGCGGCCCACCTGGTCTACGACCACGGCCGACTGCCGCACTACCTGGCGAAGTCGGGGCTGTTCAAGAACAAGGCCTTCGGCCGCTTCCTCCTCGCGGCGGGCCAGATCCCGGTCGAGCGGCTCAGCAAGAACGCCGCCGGCGCGTTCGACGCCGCGGTCGAGGCGGTGCGCGAGGGCAAGTGCGTCGTCGTCTACCCCGAGGGCACCATCACCAGGGACCCCGACGGCTGGCCGATGACCGGCAAGTCCGGCGCCGCCCGGATCGCGCTGGAGACCGGGTGTCCCGTCATCCCCGTCGGGCAGTGGGGCGCGCAGGAGCTGCTGGCGCCGTACGCGAAGAAGCCCGACCTCTACCCGCGCAAGGTGGTGCAGATGAGGGTGGGTGAGCCCGTCGACCTGTCGGACCTGGTGGAGAAGCCGCGCACGGCGCAGGTCATCTCCGAGGCGACCGACCGGATCATGGACGCGATCACCGTCCTCGTCGCGCAGGTGCGTGGTGAGAGCGCACCGCGCGAGCGGTTCGACATGAAGAAGGCAGGCGTGAAGCAGACCGGCAACCCCCACAAGCAGGAGCGGCGGGCATGAGGGGGCACGGCAAGGTCGCCGTCTTCGGCGCCGGGTCCTGGGGCACGGCGTTCTCGATCGTCCTCGCGGACGCCGGCAACGACGTGACCATCTGGGCGCGGCGCGAGGAGGTCGCCGAGGCCATCAACGGCCGGCGCGAGAACACCGACTACCTGCCCGGGATCGAGCTCCCGCCGCAGGTGTCGGCGACGCACGACGTCGAGAAGGCCGCCCACGACGCCGACCTGGTCGTCCTGGCCACGCCGTCGCAGACGCTGCGCGCGAACCTGGTCGACTGGGCGTCGTACCTCGAGCCGGACGCCGTGCTGGTCTCGCTGATGAAGGGCGTCGAGCTCGGCACGCTGGAGCGGATGAGCCAGGTGATCGGCGAGGTCACCGGCGCCGGGCCCGAGCGCATCGCCGTCGTCAGCGGTCCCAACCTGGCCAAGGAGATCGCGCGCCGGGAGCCCGCCGCCTCGGTCGTCGCCTGCGCGGAGGAGGACGTCGCGCGAGCCCTGCAGGCCCGCGTGCACTCGCCGGCGTTCCGCCCCTACACGAGCCCCGACGTGCTGGGGTGCGAGCTCGGCGGCGCCTACAAGAACGTCGTCGCGCTCTCGGTGGGGATGGCGGTCGGGCTGGGTTTCGGCGACAACACGACGGCCTCGGTCATCACCCGGGGACTCGCGGAGACGGCCCGTCTGGCGACGGCGCTCGGCGCCAACCCGCTGACGCTCATGGGCCTGGCCGGGCTCGGCGACCTGGTGGCGACCTGCTCGTCGCCGCTCTCGCGCAACCGCACGTTCGGCGAGAAGCTCGGCCAGGGCATGACCACCGCCGACATCATCGCGGCCACCCGCCAGGTCGCCGAGGGCGCGAAGTCCTGCTCGTCGCTGCTGGCACTGGCCGAGCGGACCGGCGTGGACGCGCCGATCGCCCACCACGTCGACGCGGTCGTCGCCGGACGGATGACGGCGCAGGAGATGATGGACTCCTTCATCGCCCGCGACACCAAGGCCGAGATCTACTGAGCCGAGCAGCGGCGCGCGAGGGACGAGCGCGTCGCGTGGGCTCGGCCAGGTCGAGTAGCGACCGCGGCTGAGGAACGAAGCCGCGTCGGAGCGTATCGAGACCCGGCGACCTGTCGGGGAGTTCCTGACGTTGTCAGGCGTTGCAACCCCCGACAACGTCATGAAGTCCCTGACAACCCCGGATGAATCCCCGGCCGACCGGGGACTCATCCCCTTCCCACGACCGACCTGCACCCGACCGGCGCCGGACAGTCAGCCCAGGTCGTCCAGGGCGGCCCGGAGGTCGTCCCAGAGGTCCTCGACGTCCTCCACGCCCACCGACAGGCGCACGAGGCCGTCGGGGATCGTCGCAGGCTCCGCCTTCCAGCGCCGGCGCCGCTCGAACGTCGACTCGACCCCGCCCAGCGAGGTCGCGTGGACCCACAGCCGGGTCTTGTGCACGAGCAGGTCGGCGGCCATCGCGCCCTGGGCGAGCACGATCGAGACGATCCCGCCGAAGCCGGGGTAGCGCACCTCGGCGACCGCCGGGTGGTCGGCGAGCCGCCCGGCCAGTGCGGTGGCATTGGCCTGCGAGCGCTCGACGCGCAGGTGCAGGGTGCGCATCCCGCGCAGCGCCAGGAACGCCTCGAGCGCCCCGGGCGTGGCGCCGAGCAGGTCGCGACGACCCTTCAGCACGCCGTGCAGCTGCTCGTCGGCAGTGACGACCGCGCCCATCAGGACGTCGCTGTGGCCGGCGAGGAACTTGGTCACCGAGTGCACGACCAGGTCGGCGCCCAGGCTCAGTGGCTGCTGGAGCAGCGGGGTCGCGAACGTGTTGTCCACCACGACGTACGCGCCCGCATCGTGGGCGGCCGCGGCGATCCGCGGGATGTCGGCGACCTCGAGCGCCGGGTTGGTGGGCGACTCGAACCACACCAGCGCCGCGTCGTCGCACGCGGCCACGACCGCCTCGGTGTCGGTGATGTCGACCAGGCGCGTGCGGAGCCGGCCGCGGCTCTCGAGGTCGGCGAGGTGGAGCAGCGTGCCGGTGTAGGAGTGGGCGGGCGCGACGACCAGCGCGTCCTGTCCGACCAGGTCGAGGACCGTGGTGACGGCGGCCATGCCGGAGGAGAACGCCAACGCCCGACCGCCCTCCAGCACCCCCAGCGCGTCCTCGAACGCCGTCCAGGTGGGGTTGGCGTAGCGGCCGTACTCGAGGTCGCCGCCGGCGACGTACGTCGACGCCAGCGTGAGCGGGGTGTTGAGCGGCTGGTCGGGCTCGTGCGGCGGCCGTCCCGCCGTGACGGCGACCGTGGCGGGCTTCCAGGCGTCGGTCATGCCCTGAACCCTAGGCCGACCCTGCCGGATAGGGTCATCGGCGATGACCGAGCCCTCCCGCCGCAAGCCACGCGTCGCCGTCGTCTTCGGCGGGCGCTCCAGCGAGCACGCCATCTCCTGCGTCACGGCGGGCAGCGTGCTGGCCGCGATCGACCGGGACGCCTACGACGTGGTCCCGATCGGCATCGCGACCGACGGTCGCTGGGTGCTCGAGTCGGGTGACCCGGAGCGGCTGCGCATCGAGGGACCGGACCGGTTGCCCGAGGTGGACGGTGACCGCGCGACGATCGCCCTCGCGCCCGAGGCGGCGTCGACGGGCCTCGTGGTGACCGAGCCGGCGCAGCCGCCGCGGACCCTGGGCGAGGTGGACGTGGTCTTCCCGCTGCTGCACGGACCGTGGGGCGAGGACGGCACCATCCAGGGCATGTTCGAGATGGCCGGGGTGCGGTACGTCGGCGCCGGCGTGCTCGCGTCCGCCGTGAGCATGGACAAGGCGTACATGAAGGTGGTGCTGGCCGCTGCCGGGCTGCCCGTGCTGCCCTCGACGACCGTCACGGCGCGCCAGTGGGCGGCCGACCCGGCCGGCTGCCGCGACCGCGCTGCCACCCTGGGCTACCCGCTCTTCGCCAAGCCCGCCCGCGGCGGGTCGAGCATCGGCATCTCCAAGGTGCACGACGCCGGCGAGCTCGACGAGGCCGTCGAGGAGGCGCTGCGCTACGACCCCAAGGTGCTGCTCGAGACCTACGCAGCGGACGCCCGCGAGGTCGAGTGCGGCGTGCTCGAAGCCCTCGACGGCACCCCGGAGACCAGCCTGCCGGCCGAGATCCGGATCTCGGGGGAGCACGAGTTCTACGACTTCGCCGCGAAGTACCTGCCCGAGGAGCACACCGAGCTCGACGTGCCGGCGGTCCTGCCCGACGACGTCACCGCGCGTGTCCGGGAGATGTCGGCACAGGCCTTCGAGGCCGTCGGGTGCGAGGGTCTGGCCCGGGTCGACTTCTTCCTGCTCCCGGACGGTCGCGTGGTCGTCAACGAGATCAACACCATGCCCGGCTTCACCCCCACCTCGATGTACCCCCGCATGTGGGCGGCCTCCGGGGTGGACTACCCGGCCCTGGTGGACCGGCTGCTCCAGCTCGCGCTGCGCCGCGAGACCGGCCTGCGCTGACGCGGAGGAGGCCGGCCCCCCGGACCTCGTGATGCTGGCGGGAGGACTCGGGGGAGATGGAGGATGGTCGTCGTGACCGACCCGGAAGGGCGACCCGTCGCCCGTGGCTGGCGGATGAGCGGTGGGGACCTCGACGACCGCGCGCTGACCGGCGCGATCTGTGACGAGTTCGTGCCGCGCCTCGAGGTGGTTCCGGGCTACCTGGGCGTCGTCGTCCTGCTCGACCGGGGCCGCAAGGTGCTGCACGGGGTGTCTCTGGGACGGGGAGGAGTCGCGGGCGCGATCCGCGCCCGAGGTCGGACGTCTGGTGGCGGCGACGACGGCGCTCGCGGGGGTCGAGCTCGGGGGTCCCTGGGACGTCGACATCGCCTTCAGCTGGCTCAACGCCCTCGCGCTGCGGGTGGACCGCTCGACGGACGTCCAGAGCCTCTGCGTGCGGCTGGCGAGGCTCGAGGGCGGTGACGCCGCGGAACCGCACCTGGTCGATCGGCTGCGGCGCCACTCGTCGGACTCGGTGGCCCCGATGCCGGGATGCGTGGGCGTGCTCCTCCTCGTGGAGCCGGACGTCCCGGCCACGACCGCGGCGACCTTCTGGACCGATGCGACCTCGGCGGCACGCACCGACCGGGGGAGCGAGGAGGTGCGCGCCGCGGTGGTCGCGTCGGTGGCCCACACCTCCACCTCCTCGGGGATCTTCGAGGTCCTGGTCAGCCGGCCGATGACCCGGCTGGTCCGCTGATCCGCCCTCAGTGACAGCGGCCGACCCGCTGCAGGTGCTGCTCGACCAGCTTGCCGACGGCACCGATCGAGTTGGTGAACCCGTCGGGACGCAGCTCCCCGGGCACGACCAGCTCGACCCGGGGGCGGTAGTTCATCTCGGTGGTCGTCACGTCGAGGGTCTCGTCGTCGGAGAGGAGCACGTCGTCGGGGACGTACCAGCCGGTGCGGTCCATCTGGACGCAGGTCGAGGTGTCGGTGAAGCCGTCGGGCTCGCCGACCCCGCAGGTCAGCACGATCGAGGGGTCGCCCCAGGCGGCGCCGTACGCCGTGTCGCCGGTGACGTCGACGCGGTCCTGGCCGGCCAGCGTGTCGGGGAGCGCGGCGACCAGGTCGCGGCACGCGGCGGCGTCGGCCGGGGACGGGTTCGGGGCGACGATCTCCGGGCTGCTCGACGAGCAGCCCGCCAGCGCGATGACCAGGGCTACTACGACCGGCCCCACGACCAGCACGGACGCGACGACGCCCCGCGTCCGGGCGGACTCGGGGCGTCGGCGACGTGCGGCGGACGGCACCTAGATGTGCACGACCGGGCAGGTCAGCGTGCGGGTGATGCCGTCGAGGTTCTGGACCTTGGAGACCACCAGCTTGCCGAGCTCGTCGACGTTGCGGGCCTCGGCGCGCACGATCACGTCGTACGGGCCGGTGACGTCCTCGGCGAGCGTCACGCCCTTGACCTGGGCGATGGCGGCGGCGACCTCCGCGGCCTTGCCGACATCGGTCTGGATCAGGATGTACGCCTGGACGACCATCGGGCTCTCCCTGTGGGGTTCGGGTCTGCTGGCTCTGACCGGGTCAACCTACCGTGCGGTCACAGCACGCCGGTAGGGACGGTCGTCCCGGGTGCGGGGTGCGGGATCTGGTGGGATGGGCGCATGCCGATCCCCGCAGACGCCACCCTCGCCGACGTCGGCGAGTTCGGACTCATCGACGAGCTCGTCGGCCTGTTCCCGCAGGGGGAGCAGGTGCTGGTCGGGCCGGGCGACGACGCCGCGGTGCTGCGCGTGCGGACCGGCCACGTGGTGGTCTCCACCGACCTGGTCGTCGAGGGTCGCCATTTCCGCCGCGACTGGGCGAGCGCGGAGGACGTCGGGCACCGGGCCGCCGCCCAGAACCTGTCCGACGTCAACGCGATGGGCGGCCGGGCCGGCTCGCTCACCATCGGCCTCGCCGCCCCCGCGGACCTGCCTGCCCGGTGGGCGCTCGACTTCGCCCGTGGGTTCGCCGACGAGTGCTCGCTGGTCGGGGCGTCGGTCGTCGGCGGCGACCTCACCCGCGCGGACCAGGTGGTCATCGCGGTGACGGTCATCGGGGCGTGCACGCAGTCACCGGTGCTGCGCTCGGGTGCCCGGCCCGGGGACGTGCTGGCCATCACCGGCCGTCAGGGATGGTCCGCCGGGGGGCTGGCCGTGCTGGGCCGGGGCTTCCGGTCGCCGCGGGTCCTGGTCGAGGCCTACCGCCGGCCGGAGCCGCCGTACGCCGCCGGCCCCGTCGCGGCCGAGGCCGGCGCGACGGCGATGATCGACGTCTCCGACGGTCTGCTCGCCGACGCCGGCCACCTCGCGGCGCGGTCGGGCGTCGCGATCGACGTGCACGCGGCGGCGTTCGAGGTGCCCGAACCTCTCCACGCGGTCGGCGCCGCGCTCAACGCCGACCCGCTCCAGTTCGTGCTCGGCGGGGGCGACGACCACGCGCTGCTCGCGACGTTCGAGCACGTCGAGGACGTGCCGCCGGGCTGGGCGGTCATCGGCGAGGTGGTCGCCGGCGAGGGCGTCACGGTCGACGGTGCGGCGTACGACGGCCCGACCGGCTGGACCCACTTCTGAGCACCGCCCAGCCTGAGCTCGCGAAGGCTGGGATCCCGGTGCCAGGCCGAGTAGCGCCCGCGACCGAGGAACGAGGTCGCGACGGCGCGTACCGAGACCGCGGTGAGCCGAACACCGGCACCGAGCGCCGGCAGAGGGGTCTCGATACGCTCGCTGGCGCTCGCTACTCGACCACCGAGGAGAGGGCGCTCGCTACTCGACCACCGAGGAGAGGGCGCTCGCTACTCGACCACCGAGGAGAGGGCGCTCGCTACTCGACCACCGAGGAGAGGGCGCTCGCTGCCCGACCGGCAGGTGCCGGACGCATGCGAAAGGCCCCGACCGATCGGTCGGGGCCCCTGCGAGGTGCTCAGGTCAGCGCGTGACCTTGCCGGCCTTGAGGCAGCCGGTGCAGACGTTGAGACGCTTCGGGGTGCCGTTGACGGTGGCCCGGACGCGCTGGATGTTGGGGTCGAAGCGACGCTTCGTGATCTTGCGCGACCACGGCCGGTTGTTGCCGAAGCCGGGCTTCTTGGCGCAGATGTCGCAGACGGCAGCCACCGTGAACTCCTGAAGAAATCGAAGATGCTTGACGTGTGAGGGCCCGGCGCGGGGCGCTGGGCAACCGCACCAGCGTATCCGACCGACCCGGCGGGGCGGAAATCGTGCCCGCGCCGCGGTGCCCTACCCTGTGGCACTCCCTCTCCAGTGCACCACGAGCGAGGACGGCGATGGAAACTCCCGGCAGCGGACCCATCACGCTCGGCGTCGTGCTGCGCTTCGTCGACGTCGCCGTGGACGCGCTCGACGAGGCCCGGGAGGAGATCGACGCCCTCAACGTCTATCCCGTGCCGGACGGCGACACCGGCACCAACATGTACCTCACGGTCTCCGCGGCCCGGGACGCGGTGCGCGAGGCCAGTGGCGGCGATCCCGGGTCCGACCTCGGGGCGGCGTTGACCGCGTTCGCCCGGGGCGCCCTGCTGGGTGCCCGGGGCAACTCGGGGGTGATCCTCAGCGAGATGCTCGGCGCGATCGTGCGGCGCATCGCCCGGGCCGGCGCGGAGGAGCGCAACGCGATCGTCATGGCCGACGCGCTGCGGCAGGCCTCGGACGCCGCGTACGCCGCGGTGGGGGTGCCCGTGGAGGGCACCATGCTCACCGTGGCCCGGGCGGCGGCCGAGGCCGCCGAGAGCGTCGCCGCCGCTGACGGCGTCCGAGCGCGCGACGTGTTCACGGCGTCCGCGGCGGCCGCCCGGGAGGCGCTCGCCCGCACCCCCGAGCAGCTCGAGGTGCTGCGCCACGCGGGCGTGGTCGACGCCGGCGGGCGGGGTGTCAGCGTCATCCTGGACGCCGCCGAGACAGTCCTGACCGGCCGGCGCCCGACGCCGGTGACGGGTCCGGCCGGTCACCGCATCCCGATCCCGCAGCTGCCGACCGGTGACCTGACCGCGGACGGCCCGGCCTACGAGGTGATGTACCTGCTCGACGCCGAGGACGACGCGATCCCCGGCCTCCGGGCCGGTCTCGCCGACCTGGGCGACTCCCTGGTCGTCGTGGGCGGCGAGGGCCTGTGGAACGTGCACGTGCACGTCGACGACGTCGGAGCGGCGATCGAGGCCGGCATCGCGGCCGGCCGGCCGCACCGGGTCCGGGTCACGCACTTCGCCGAGCAGATCGCCGAGGTCCGTCACCGTGGGCCGGCCCGCACCGGCCGGCGCGTGGTGGCGGTGGCGGCCGGCCCGGGCCTCGCCGGGCTCTTCGCGGAGGCCGGTGCCGTCGTCGTACCAGGTGGACCCGGACGGCGACCCTCCACCGGGCAGCTGCTCGAAGCGATCGTCGCCTGCGGCGCGGCGGAGGTGGTGGTGCTGCCCAACGACTCCGACACCGTGCGGGTCGCCCAGATCGCCGCGCGGACGGCCGAGGCCGACCACGAGGGCGCCCTGCGGGTCGCGGTGATCCCGACCCACGCCCAGGTCACCGGGCTCGCCGCGGTCGCGGTCCACGAGCCCGGACGCGCCTTCGACCAGGACGTCCTGGAGATGAGCGCCACCGCCTCGCACGCCCGCCAGGGTGCGGTGACGGTCGCCGCGCGCCAGGCGATGACGATGGCCGGCCCGTGCGAGCCCGGCGATGCCCTCGGTGTCGTCTCCGGCGACTTCGTCGTGGTCGGGCACGACCTGTTCACCGTCGCCGTCGACATCCTCGACCGGCTGCTGGCCGGTGGCGGCGAGCTGGTCACGATCGTGGCCGGGGCCGACGACCCGGACGGCGCCCTGGCCACCCGCTGCGCGGCGTACGTCGAGCAGCACCACCCCGTTGTCGACGTCGTGGTGTACGACGGGGGGCAGGAGCGCTACCCGCTGCTGGTGTCCGTCGAGTGAGGAGGAGACCCGGATGAGAAGGCCAGCGTGATCGGTCTCGACTCGCCCGTCGTCGCGGTCCTCGGTGACAGCGCCAAGAAGCGCAAGGCCGTCGAGGAGCGGCTCGGCCTGCGCACCGTCGACGACCTCCTGCACCACTTCCCGCGCCGCTACGTCAAGACCGGCGAGCTGACGCGCGTCGACGAGCTCCGCGAGGGCCAGGTGCTGACCCTGTCGGGCCGGATCACGTCCTCGGAGGTCAAGACCTACCGCGACCGGCGCAGCGGCCGGATGGCGTACCGGCTCGAGGCCGTGCTGCAGGCCGACGGCCCACCGTTGACGATGACGTTCTTCGCCAAGACCGAGCGGGTGGCGACCTGGAACGCACGCCGTCTGGCCCGCGGCCGGCGGGGGGTGTTCGTCGGCAAGGTCAGCTCGTTCCGGGGCCGCTGGCAGCTCACCAACCCGCAGATGGTGCTCTTCGGCGACGCGGGGGAGGACGCCGCGCAGCTCTCGCTGGACGCGATCCACGAGTACTACCCGATCTACCCGCTGACCAAGGACCTCGACAGCTGGGACATCCAGCGCGCGGTCGCGTTCGCGCTGACCGTCCTCGACGAGTTCCCCGACCCCGTGCCCGACGCGGTCCGCGAGCGCTACGACCTGACCGACGTGCGCACCGCGCTGGAGTGGGTCCACACCCCGCGCGACCCCTCCCAGATCAGCCGGGCCCAGCGGCGGTTCCGGTTCGAGGAGGCGCTGGTCACCCAGCTGGTGCTGGCCAAGCGGCGCCGGGACGTCCGCGCGCAGGGCGCCCAGGCTCGCGCGGGGGGTGGTGGGCTCCTCGCCGCCTTCGACGAGCGGCTGCCGTTCGAGCTCACCGCCGGCCAGCGCGAGATCGGGGCGCAGCTCGAGCACGACCTGGCCCAGCCGCACCCGATGAACCGGCTCCTCCAGGGCGAGGTCGGGTCGGGCAAGACGCTGGTCGCCCTCCGCGCGATGCTCCGCGTCGTCGACTCCGGCGGCCAGGCGGCCCTGCTCGCCCCGACCGAGGTCCTGGCGCAGCAGCACCACCGGTCGATCGTCGGGCTGCTCGGCGACCTCGCTGCGGGCGGCATGCTCGGCGGGGCACCCGAGGCGACCGCCGTCGAGCTGCTCACGGGCTCGATGACCAAGGCCCAGCGCACCGGGCCCATGTCGCGCATCGCCACCGGTGAGGCCGGCATCGTGGTCGGCACGCACGCGCTGCTGGAGGAGAAGGTCCTCTTCGCCGACCTCGGGCTGGTCGTCGTCGACGAGCAGCACCGATTCGGCGTCGAGCAGCGCGCGGCGCTGACCGACAAGGCCGGCACCCCGCCGCACGTGCTGGTGATGACCGCGACCCCCATCCCGCGCACCGTGGCGATGACCGTCTTCGGCGACCTGGAGACGTCCACCCTCACCGAGCTGCCGGCCGGCCGGGCGCCGATCCAGACCACCGTCGTCCCGCTCGCCGAGCACCCCGGGTGGATCTCGCGGGTCTGGGAGCGGGTGCGCGAGGAGGTCGACCGTGGGCACCAGGCATACGTCGTCTGCCCCCGCATCTCCGGTGACGAGCCGGAGGAGGGCGAGACCGATCAGCTGGACCTCGACGAGAACGGTGATGCCGTCGCCGCCCCGACGGCCGAGGTCGGCCTGTCCGCGGTCGAGGAGGTCGCACCGCAGCTGGCCGAAGGACCGTTGGCCGGGCTCCGGGTCGAGGTGCTCCACGGCCGGATGGCCCCCGACGACAAGGACCGCGTGATGCGCGCCTTCGCGGCCGGCGAGGTCGACGTCCTGGTCTCGACCACCGTCATCGAGGTCGGTGTCGACGTCGGCAACGCCACCGCCATGGTGCTGCTCGACGCCGAGCGCTTCGGCGTCTCCCAGCTCCACCAGCTCCGGGGCCGGGTCGGTCGGGGAGGCCACCCGGGGCTCTGCCTCCTGGTCTCGCGCGCCGAGCCGGGGTCGCCGGGCCGCGAGCGGCTCGAGGCGGTCTCGGCCACCACCGACGGCTTCGAGCTCAGCCGCGTCGACCTCGAGCAGCGCCGCGAGGGCGACGTGCTCGGGGCGTCCCAGTCCGGCTACCGCTCCAGCCTCCAGAACCTGCGGGTGCTGCGCGACGAGAAGACGATCGTCGAGGCCCGCGAGGCGGCGGTCGCGCTGCTCGAGGCCGATCCCGACCTGCGGCAGGAGCCGGAGCTGGCCGCCCTGGTCACCCGGCTCGAGGAGTCCGTGGCGTCGCAGTTCCTGGACAAGTCGTGACGCGGATCATCGGCGGCTCGGCCGGCGGCCGGCGGATCGCCACGCCCCGCGGCGACGCCACCCGGCCGACCAGCGACCGGGTCCGCGAGGCGCTCTTCTCCGCGGTGCAGTCCTGGTGCGGCTCCCTGCAGGACCTGCGGTTCCTCGACCTGTACGCCGGCTCGGGCGCCGTCGGGCTGGAGGCGTGGTCGCGCGGCGCCGGTGCGGTCACGCTGGTCGAGTCCGACCGTCGCACCGCCGCCCTGATCGCCACCAACGCCCGGTCGCTGGGCTTCGCCGGGGCCGACGTCGTGGCCGCCTCGGTGGCGACCACGCTCGGCCGGCCGCCGGCGGCGCCGTACGACGTGGTGTTCTCCGACCCGCCGTACCCCCTCGACGAGGACCGCCTCGCCGAGGACCTGCGGCTCCTGGCGACCCGCGACTGGCTGGTCCCCGGCGCGATGGTGGTGGTCGAGCGGTCCTCCCGCAGCCCCGAGCCCACCTGGCCGACCGGCATCGCCGGCGTGCGGAGCAAGCGGTACGGCGAGACCACGCTCTGGTACGCCGAGGCGGTATCTTCCACGCCATGACGCGCGCCGTGTGCCCCGGATCGTTCGACCCGGTGACCAACGGGCACCTCGACATCATCCGGCGCGCGTCGGCGCTCTTCGAGGAGCTGGTCGTGGCCACGGGGACGAACGCGTCGAAGTCGCGGCTGTTCGACCCCGATGAGCGCCTCGAGATGCTCCGCGAGGCGTGCGCGGACCTGCCGAACGTCTCGGTGCGCGGCTTCACCGGTCTGATCGTGGACTTCTGCCGCGAGATCGACGCCCAGGCGATCGTCAAGGGCCTGCGCGGGGGCAACGACTACGAGTACGAGCTGCCGATGGCGCAGATGAACGCCCACCTGACCGGCGTGGAGACCGTCTTCGTGCCGACCGATGCCTCGCTCGGCTACGTCTCGTCGACGCTGGTCAAGGAGGTCGCCACGTTCGGCGGCGACGTCTCCGGCCTGGTGCCGCCCGCGGTGCACCGGCGGCTGCAGGAGCGGCTCGGGCGGGCCTGAGCCGCGCGCCCCTGTCGAGCGTTTTGCCCGGTCACGGGCCCGCCGGGTACGCTTCTCGCTGATCTGATGGTGCCTGAATCCGGAAGTGGAACCCTGACCAGCCTGGACCCGAGAGCGCCGCTCGTGCTCGACACCCGCGAGCTCGGCCGCCGCCCGGGGTCCCAGCGACAGGTGACGCGGACGGTTCCGGCACCCGCAGATCTGGGCATCGAAGTCCTCCGTGTCCCGGAAGGCTCGCCGGTCGACCTCGACCTGCGGCTGGAAGCGGTCATGGAGGGGGTACTGGTCACCGGTTCGGCCTCGGCCGAGCTCACCGGCGAGTGCGTGCGGTGCCTGGAGCCGATCACCGACGAGATCGAGGTCGACCTCCAGGAGCTGTTCGTGTACGACGACCGGGACCACGACTCCGAGGAGGACGACGAGGTCAGCATGCTCCAGGACGACCTGCTCGACCTGGAGTCCCTGCTGCGGGACGCGGTGGTGCTCGCACTGCCGTTCCAGCCCGTGTGCGAGGACGACTGTCCCGGACTGTGCCCCGAGTGCGGGGCCCGGCTCCTGGACGACCCGGACCACGCGCACGAGGCGCCGATCGACCCGCGGTGGGCAGGGCTGGCCGCCCTCCAGCAGGACCAGCAGCACCGAGAGTGACCAGCAGCACCGAGACTGACCAGCAGGACCAACAGGCCGGGGAGACCCGGTCCTCGACGAGGAGATCACAGTGGCTGTCCCGAAGCGGAAGATGTCGCGCAGCAACACCCGGCACCGCCGTTCGGCCTGGAAGGCCGTCGCGCCCACCCTGGTGACCTGCACGAACCCCGCCTGCGGTGCCAAGCACCTGCCGCACCGTGCGTGCGGCGAGTGCGGCCAGTACGGCGCGCGCGCCGACCGTCGTCAGGTCCTCTGACCGGTCCGGTCCGCTGACCGACTACGCGCCGCTGCGCACCGCGCTCGGGGACCCCGTCTTGGACCCCGAGCTGCTCGAGCGCGCCCTCACCCACCGCTCGTACGCCTACGAGAACGGCGGCCTGCCGACCAACGAGCGTCTGGAGTTCCTCGGCGACTCCGTGCTCGGCGTGGTCGTCACCGAGACCCTCTACCGCACCCATCCGGACCTCTCCGAGGGGCGGCTGGCCAAGCTGCGCGCTGCGGTGGTCAACGCCCGCGCCCTGGCCGAGGTGGGCCGTGACATCGGCGTCGGCGATCACGTGAAGCTCGGCCGCGGCGAGGAGTCGACCGGCGGCCGGATGAAGGCGTCGATCCTCTCCGACACCGTCGAGGCCGTCATCGGCGCGGTCCACCTCAGCGGCGGCTTCGAGAGCTCCGCCGCCGTCGTCCACCGGCTCTTCGACCCGCTGATCGAGGCAGCCTCCGCCCTCGGCGCGGGCCTGGACTGGAAGACCTCGCTCCAGGAGCTGACGGCCGAGCACGGGCTCGGTGTCCCCGAGTACGTCATCGAGGACGAGGGCCCCGACCACATGAAGACCTTCACCGCCCAGGTCCGGGTCGGCGAGGACCTCTACGGCAACGGGGTCGGCCGGTCGAAGAAGGAGGCCGAGCAGGCCGCGGCCGAGACGGCGTACGGCGAGATCGCCGCCTCCGTCGGCGTCGAGGACCCGGCCGCCGACGCCGCGGCCCACACCGCCCACCAGGGCTAGGACGCTCCGGTGCCCGAGCTGCCGGAGGTCGAGGTCGTCCGCTCCGGGCTGGAGCGGCACGTGGTCGGCGCCACGATCACCCACGTCGACGTCCTCCACCCGCGGCCGGTGCGTCGCGACCCTCGCGGACCGGCCGGCTTCGCGGCCGCCCTCGCGGGGCGCCGCATCGAGGCGGCCCGCCGACGCGGGAAGTACCTCTGGCTGCCGCTCGACAACGGCGACGCCCTGCTCGGCCACCTCGGGATGAGCGGGCAGATCCTCGTGCAGCCGCCCGCGGCGCCCGACGAGCGGCACCTGCGCGTGCGGTTCGCCCTGGCCGGTGCCGCGGAGGGGCGGGAGATGCGGTTCGTCGACCAGCGGATGTTCGGCGGCGTCTCGATCTCGGCAGGCGGGGCCGACCTGCCGCCCGAGATCACGCACATCGCGCGCGACCCGCTCGACCCGGAGTTCGACGACGACGCCTTCGTGCGCGCCGTCCGCCGGCGCACGTCGGGTGTGAAGCGGCAGCTGCTCGACCAGAACCTGGTCTCGGGGGTGGGCAACATCTACGCCGACGAGGCGCTCTGGCGGGCCCGGATCCATGGCGACCGGCCGGGGGACCGGCTCAGCGCGTCCCAGGTGCGCGAGCTGCTCGGCCACGCGCGAGAGGTCATGGTCGCGGCCCTGGGCCAGGGCGGGACGTCGTTCGACGCCCTCTACGTCAACGTGAACGGCGAGTCCGGCTACTTCGACCGGTCCTTGCACGCCTACGGCCGCGAGGGCGAGCCCTGCGAGCGGTGCGGCACCCCGATCCGCCGGGTCGCCTTCATGAACCGCTCGTCCTACTTCTGTCCCACCTGCCAGCCCGTACCGCGCCGCCGCCGGTCGCCGCGCCAGGCTTTGCCCGTGCCGGATTGACCGGCAGGCGTCCCAGTGGGACTCTTGAAGACGGCCCGCCATCGCGGGAGACCCCCCACGACCCGGAAGGTCCCATCCATGGCCAAGGCGCTGATCGGATACATGAACAGCGACCTGCGGACCCCCGCCCGACTCGTAGCCGACAACGCTCGGCTGCGTGCGCGCGTGGGCGAGCTCGAGGCGCTGGTCCTGCGCCTCTCGGAGGAGAACGACAAGCTGGCGGCCCGCGCCGCCGACCTGCTCGACCTCGAGACCGCGTCCCTGCAGGAGATGCAGCCCGCCTGACGGCGGACGTCGAAAACCGGGTCGCCTGGCGCGGTCCGGCGCACTAGCCTCGCGACCTTGTGAGCACCGTCGCCCACCTCGTCGAGGTCGTCGTGCCCCGACGGTTCGGCAGAGGCTTCCGCTGGCTCGTCGCGTCCTCGTGGGTCTCCAACCTCGGCGACGGGATCGCCCTGGCGGCCGGCCCGCTGCTGGTCGCGTCGATGACTCACGACCCGTTCGTGGTCGCGCTCGGTGCCCTGCTGCAGTGGCTGCCGCCGCTCGCCTTCGGGCTGCTCGCCGGCGCCCTGTCCGACCGGCTCGACCGACGGCGGATCGTGGTGACCGTCGACCTGCTGCGGGCCGCGGTGCTGGTGCTGCTCGGCGCGACCGTCGCGACCGGCACCGCGACGATCGCGCTGGTGCTGCTCGCGATGTTCCTGCTCGGCACGGCCGAGGTGTTCGCCGACAACACCACGTCGACGCTGATGCCGATGCTGGTGCACCGCGACGACCTCGCGATCGCCAACTCCCGGCTGATGACGGGGTTCATCACCGTCAACCAGCTGCTGGGACCGCCGATCGGGGCGGCCCTGTTCGCGGTCGGCCACGCCGTGCCGTTCTCCGCCCAGGCCGCCCTGGTCGCGCTGGGGGCCGTCCTGGTCTCGCGGGTGGTGCTCCCGCCACACCGGCGCGAGCGGTCACCCGAGACCCACCTGCGTCACGCCCTCTTCGGTGACGTCACCGAGGCGTTCCGCTGGGTCCTGCACCACGCCGCCGTCCGGACGCTGGTGCTGACGATCTTCACCTTCAACATCACCTTCGGTGCCGCCTGGTCGGTCCTGGTCCTCTACGCGACGCAGCGGCTCGGGCTCGGTCCGGTCGGGTTCGGCCTGCTGACGACGATCGGGGCGCTCGGCGGCCTGCTCGGCACGCTGTCCTACGGGTGGATCACCCGCCGGGTCAGCCTGGGCGACATCATGCGGATCGGCCTGGTCGTCGAGACCTTCACCCACCTCGCGCTCGCGGTGACCCGCACGGCGTGGGTCGCCCTGGTGATCTTCTTCGTCTTCGGCGCCCACGCGTTCATCTGGGGCACGACGTCGATGACGGTGCGGCAGCGAGCGGTGCCGACCGAGCTGCAGGGGCGGGTGGGCAGCGTCAACCTGGTCGGCACGTACGGCGGCCTGGTCATCGGCTCGCTCCTGGGTGGTGCCCTCGCGCAGCGCTGGGGCGTGACCGCGCCCTTCTGGTTCGCCTTCGCCGGCTCCGCGGTCTTCGTCGTCCTGATCTGGGGCCAGCTCGCACACATCGCCCACGCCGACGAGGCCGACGCCCCGGCCCCCGTCTGACCGCCGACTCGGCGCTACTGCCGCCTGAAGAGTGGCCGAGTCGGCGCCACTGCCGGCCGGAGCACCTGGGCAACCCCACCCTCCCGGCGCGGCCGTAGCGCCGACTCGCGGGCCCCGGACCCGGCAGTAGCGCCGAGTCGGCAGGTAGGGTGAGGCTCGCTGAGCTTCCCCCAGGCCGGCTGCCATGATCCTCCGGGTCCCGCGGCCGTCGTCCTCAGCGGTGACCAGACCGCCGTCTCCGACCAGCCGGGAGCCAGACGTTGTACCTGAAGAGCCTGACCCTCAAGGGGTTCAAGTCCTTCGCCTCCTCGACGACGCTGCAGCTCGAGCCCGGCATCACCTGCATCGTGGGGCCCAACGGCTCGGGCAAGTCCAACGTCGTGGACGCGCTCGCCTGGGTGATGGGCGAGCAGGGCGCCAAGTCGCTGCGCGGCGGCAAGATGGAGGACGTCATCTTCGCCGGCACGTCCGGCCGCCCGCCGCTGGGCCGCGCCGAGGTGCTGCTCACCATCGACAACGCCGACGGGGCGCTCCCGATCGAGTACGCCGAGGTGACGATCAGCCGCACCATGTTCCGCAGCGGCGGGTCGGAGTACGCCATCAACGGGAACCCGTGCCGCCTGCTCGACGTGCAGGAGCTGCTGTCGGACTCCGGCATCGGCCGCGAGATGCACGTGATCGTCGGCCAGGGCCAGCTCGACTCGATCCTGCACGCGACCCCCGAGGACCGCCGCGGGTTCATCGAGGAGGCCGCCGGCGTCCTCAAGCACCGCAAGCGCAAGGAGAAGGCGCTCCGCAAGCTGGACGCCACCGAGGGCAACCTGACCCGGCTCAACGACCTGCTGGTGGAGATCCGGCGCCAGCTCAAGCCGCTGGGCCGCCAGGCCGAGGTGGCGCGGCGTGCGGCGACCGTGCAGGCCGACGTCCGCGACGCCAAGGCCCGCCTGATGGCCGACGACCTGGTCGTCGCCCGCACGGCCCTCGAGCAGGAGATGGCCGACGAGTCCGTGCTGGTCGCCCGCCGTGAGCAGGTCGAGGCCGAGACGGCCCGGACCCGGGAGGCGGAGGCGGCGCTGGAGGAGGCGCTGCGCACCGACCTGCCGGCGCTTGCCCGCGCGCAGGAGACCTGGTACGCCCTGTCCGGCCTGCGCGAGCGGCTGCGCGGCACCCAGTCGCTGGCCGCTGAGCGCATCCGCAACGCGGCGGGCACCGCCGACGCCGAGGAGGCGCGGTCGGGCCGCGACCCCGAGCAGCTCGAGGCCGAGGCCGAGCAGGTCCGGGAGCAGGAGCAGCGGATCGCCGCCGAGGTCGAGGCCAGCCGGACCGGGCTCGAGACGGCCGTCACCGCGCGCCGTGCCGCCGAGGACGCCGCCGCGGAGGAGGACCGCCGGGTCGCGGCGCTCCAGCGCGCCGCCGCCGACCGCCGCGAGGGCCTGGCCCGGCTCACCGGCCAGGTGAACGCGATGAAGTCGCGGGCCGCGGCCGCCGACGAGGAGGTCGGGCGGCTCGGCAGGGCGCGCGAGGACGCGCTCGCGCGCGCCGAGCGGGCCCAGCGCGACTTCACCGCCCTGGAGACCAGGGTCGCCGGGCTCGACGCCGGCGAGGAGGGGCTCGACGCGGAGCACGAGGCGGCGTCCGCCGCCCTCGACGACCTCGAGGAGCGGCTCGCCAAGCTCCGCGACGAGGCGCTGCAGGCCGACCGCGACCGCACCGGCCTCGCCGCCCGCAAGGACGCCCTCGAGATGGGGCTGGCGCGCAAGGACGGAGCCGGCGCGCTCCTCGCCGCCTCCGACTCGGTGTCGGGCCTGCTCGGCTCGGTGGCCGCGCTCCTCAGCGTGCGGACGGGGTACGAGACGGCCGTCGCCGCCGCGCTCGGCGCCGCCGCCGACGCCGTGGTCGTTGCCGATGCCGACGCCGCGGTCCGTGCGATCGACCACCTCAAGGGCGACGACCTGGGTCGCGCCAGCCTGGTGCTGGGCGGTGCGCCCGCCCCGGCCGATGGAGCAGGACGGGACCGGCCCGCGCTGCCGACCGGCGCGACGTACGCCGTCGATGTCGTCGAGTGCCCCGAGCCCGTGCGCCCGGCGCTGGTGCGCCTGCTGGACCGGGTCGCGGTCGTCGACGCCCTCACGACCGCCCGCTCGCTGGTCCGCGACCACGCCGATCTCACCGCGGTCACCCGCGACGGCGACGTGCTCGGCGCGCACTTCGCCGCCGGCGGCTCCTCGAGCCAGCCCAGCCTGATCGAGGTCCAGGCCGCGGTCGACGAGGCGACCGAGCGCCTGGCCGAGGCGACCGCGGCCGCCGAGCGGCTCGGCTTCGACATGTCGCGGCTGGAGGCCGAGCGCCTCGAGGCCCAGAAGCGTGTGGACGTCGCGCTGGCCAAGCTCCACGAGTCCGACGCGACGCTGGCGGCGGTGGCCGAGGAGCTGGGGCAGCACGGCTCCCTGGCCCGGGCCGCCCGGGGTGAGGCGGAGCGCCTCGCGCAGGCCATCGCGACCGCCGAGGAGGCCCGTGCGCAGGCGGTCGCCGGGCTCGCCGAGCTCGAGGCCCGGCTCACCTCCGCCGCGGACGCCCCGGAGGAGGAGCCCGACACCAGCGTGCGCGAGCGCCTGGTGGAGGAGGCCCGGGCTGCCCGGCAGGCCGAGACCGAGGCCCGGCTGGCCCTGCGCACCTCCGAGGAGCGGGCCCGAGCCCTGCACGGGCGTGCGGACGCCCTGGTGCGGGCGGCCACCGCAGAGCGGGAGGCCCGCGCCCGGGCCGCGGAGCGCCGGGCCCGGCTGATCCGCGAGGGCGAGGCCGCGACGGCCGTCAGCGCCGCGGTCGGCTACGTGCTCGGCCGTCTCGAGGTCTCGATCCACCGCGCCGCGGAGGCCCGGACGGCGGTCGAGCAGTCCCGCGGCGGGCGCGAGCAGGAGCTGCGCGAGGTCCGCGCGCGGCTGCGCCGGCTCGGGCAGGAGCACGACGACCTGGTGAGCTCGGTGCACCGCGACGAGGTGGCTCGCACCCAGCAGCGGATGCGGATCGAGCAGCTGGAGGAGCGGGCGCTCGAGGAGCTCGGGATCGAGGCCGACAGCCTGGTCGCGGAGTACGGGCCCGACGTGCCGGTCCCCTTCTGGGGTGAGGTGCCCGAGGGCGAGGAGCCGCCGGAGCCGGTGCCGTACGTCCGTGAGGAGCAGCAGAAGCGGCTGCGGGCCGCCGAGCGCGCGCTGCGCGAGCTCGGCCGGGTCAACCCGCTCGCGCTCGAGGAGTTCTCCGCGATGGAGGAGCGTCACCAGTTCCTCTCCGAGCAGCTCGAGGACCTGCGCCGCACCCGCAAGGACCTTCTCGACATCGTGCGCGAGGTCGACCAGCGCGTGGAGCAGGTCTTCACCGAGGCGTACGCCGACGTGAGCAAGGCCTTCGACGCGACCTTCGCGCGGCTGTTCCCCGGCGGTGAGGGTCGGCTGGTGCTCACCGACCCCGACGACATGCTCGCCACCGGCGTCGAGGTCGAGGCCCGGCCTCCGGGCAAGAAGGTCAAGCGGCTCTCGCTGCTCTCCGGCGGTGAGCGGTCCCTGGTCGCGGTCGCCTTCCTGGTGGCGCTCTTCAAGGCCCGTCCGTCGCCGTTCTACATCCTCGACGAGGTCGAGGCGGCGCTGGACGACACCAACCTGGGCCGCCTGCTGGAGATCTACGAGGAGCTGCGGGAGAACTCCCAGCTGCTGGTCATCACCCACCAGAAGCGCACGATGGAGGTCGGCGACGCCCTCTACGGCGTCACGATGCGCGGCGACGGCGTCTCCGCGGTGATCAGCCAGCGTCTGCGCGACGCCGAACCGGCGTGACCACCGCACGGCCCACGCGCGCCGACTACGTCCACTGGGAGCAGGTCACGACCCGGTGGGCCGACATCGACGTCTACGGCCACATGAACAACGCCCGCTACTTCGAGATCATCGACACGGTGGTCAACAACCACCTCGCGGAGGCGACCGGCACCGACATCCGCGCGCTGGACGCGATCGGCGTCGTGGCCGAGGTCGGCTGCCGCTACTTCGCCGAGGTCGGCTACCCCGAGCCCGTCGACGTCGGCGTGGTGGTGGACAGGGTCGGCCGGTCCTCGGTCGTCTACCGGGTCGGGCTGTTCCAGGGCGAGGGCGACCACGCCGCGGCCGAGGGTCACTTCGTCCACGTGTACGTCGACAACACCGACCCTGGCCGCCCCGTGACACCCCTGCCCGACCTGGTCCGCACCGCGGTCGAGCCGCTGCTGCGCGCCGGGGACGGCCCGGGGTGAGCGTCGCTGGGACCCGGAGGAGAATCGCGCGGTGAACGTCTTCGTCCTGTGCACCGGCCGGTGCGGCTCCATGACGTTCGTCGAGGCGTCCCAGCACCTCACGAACTACACCGCCGGCCACGAGAGCCGCTCGGCCCGCATCGGCGCGGCCCGCTTCGACTACCCCGAGCAGCACGTCGAGGTCGACAACCGGCTGTCCTGGCACCTCGGCGGCCTCGGGCGGGCCTACCGCGACCGGGACGTGCTCTACGTCCATCTCAGGCGCGACCCCGAGGCGGTCGCCCAGAGCTTCCTGAAGCGGTGGGACTCCACGTTCCGCCCCTCGATCATCCGGGCCTTCGGCCACGGCATCGTCCAGCGAGTACGCGACTGGCCGGAGGAGCGGCGCATCGACGTCTGCCGCCACTACGTCGACACCGTCACCGTCAACATCGAGGAGTTCCTCCGCGACCGTCCGTCGATGTCCGTGGAGCTCGAGACGGTGGCGGCCGACTTCGGTCGCTTCCTGGACCGGATCGGCGCCGAGGGCGACCGAGCCGCGGCGCTCGCGGAGTGGGGCGTGCGGCACAATTCGTCGCAGTGACCGGTCCCCGGACGCCTCCACGCGAGGAGCCCGCGGGACGCCGTACGTCGAGCCGGACGTCGAAATGAGGATCGTGTGAGCAAGCTCGTGGCCGTGGTCGGCCAGGGTTACGTCGGCCTGCCCCTCTCGATGGCGGCCGTGGGGGCCGGCTTCGACGTCGTCGGGGTCGATGTCGACCAGTGGCGGGTCGCCCGGCTGGCGGCGGCGGACTCGTTCATCGAGGACATCTCCTCCGCCGCGCTCCGCACCGCGCTGGACACCGGCCGCTACCGCGTGACGACCAGCTGGTCGGAGGCCGACGGCGCCGACGTCTTCGTGATCACCGTCCCCACGCCGCTGCGGGAAGGTGCTCCCGACCTGACCTACGTCGAGGACTCCGGGCGTGCGGTCGCCGGGCTGCTGCGACCCGGCGCGACCGTGGTGCTGGAGTCGACGACCTACCCGGGGACGACCGACCAGGTCCTGCTGCCGATCCTCGAGGAGGGGAGCGGGCTCCGGGCGGGCGCCGACTTCCACCTCGGCTACAGCCCCGAGCGGATCGACCCGAGCAACCCGTCGTGGGGCCTGGCCAACACCCCGAAGATCGTCTCCGGCATCGACGACGAGTCGCTCACCCGGGTCCGCACCTTCTACGACGCCTTCGTCGAGCGGACGGTGCCGGTCTCCAGCACCCGCACCGCCGAGCTCGCCAAGCTCCTGGAGAACACCTTCCGACACGTCAACATCGCGCTGGTCAACGAGATCGCCACCGTCACCCCCCAGCTGGGCGTCGACATCTGGGAGGCGATCGAGGCGGCGGACAGCAAGCCGTTCGGGTTCATGCGGTTCACGCCCGGGCCGGGCGTCGGCGGCCACTGCCTGCCGATCGACCCGTCCTACCTGCTCTGGCAGGTCCGGCAGACGTCCCGCAGCGACCTGCGCATCGTGTCGGCGGCGAACGAGATCAACGACCACATGCCCGACTACGTCGTACGCCGGGTGCAGGCCGGGCTGAACCAGCGGCGCCTGGCCGTCAACGGCGCCCGGGTCCTGGTCCTCGGCCTGGCCTACAAGAAGAACGTCGGCGACATCCGCGAGTCGCCCGCCCTCACCGTCACCCAGCAGCTGCTCGCCCTCGGCGCCGAGGTACGCGCCGTCGAGCCGCACACCGAGCCCGAGCTGCTGCCCGCCGGGGTCGACGTCGTCGACCTCGACGAGGAGGTGCTGCGGTGGTCCGACGTGGTCGTCCTCCTGACCGACCACGACGACCTGGACTACGACCTCGTCTCGCGGACCGCCGGCTACGTCTTCGACACCCGGCACCGGTGCGGCGGCGAGAACGTCGAGCAGCTGTGACGTCCGTCCCGGACGTCAGCGTCGTCATCCCTGCCTACAACGCCCTGCCCTACCTCCACCGCTGCCTCGAGTCGGTCGTCGCGCAGACGCTGGGCACGGACCGGATCGAGGTCGTCGTCGTCGACGACGGGTCCACGGATGGCACCGGGGCCGCCGTCGACGAGTGGGCGGACCGCCACCCCGGCCTGTTCCGGGTGGTGCACTTCCCGGTCGGGTCCGGCGGACCCGCGGGTCCGCGCAACACGGCGCTCGACCTGGCCACCGGCCGCTACGTCTTCTTCCTCGACGCCGACGACCACCTCGGCCACGAGGCCCTGGAGCGGCTGGTCGCGGCGGCCGACGAGAACGGGTCGGACGTCGTGGCCGGCCAGATGGCCACCACGTCGGGACGCGGCCTGCCCGGCCGCACCTTCCGCCGGACCGACCTCGACGCCGACCTGGCCACCTCCGGCGTCTACTGGAGCCTGTCGGCCCTCAAGCTCTTCCGGCGCGGCTTCCTCGAGGAGCACCACATCCGGTTCCCGACCGAGTTCCCGGTCCTCTCCGACCAGCCGTTCACGGCGCTGGCCTACTTCCGCGCGTCCCGCATCAGCGTGCTGGCCGACTACGACTACTACTTCGCCGAGTGGCGCGACGACGGCAAGCACGTGACCCGGTCCGGGTCGGTCGCCGACCGCATCGACGTGGTGGAGGCGATGTGCGCGCTCGTGGTCCGCGAGGTCACCGACCCCGCGCGGCGTACCCGCCTGATGCACCGGCACCTGCAGGGCGACCTGTGGCGGGTGATGCGGATGACCACGGAGGTCCCGGCCGAGGAGCAGGAGGCCCTGCTGGCGCGCTGCGCCGAGCTGGTGCGTGCGCGCCTCGACCCGGAGCTCGACGCGACGCTCACGCCGGACCGGCGGGTCGTCTACGAGCTGTGCCGGCGCGGCCTCCTGGACCAGGCCCGGTCGGCGCTGGCCGCGACCGACGAGGACTTCTCGGCGGAGGTCCTCGTCGAGGGCGGCCGCGCGTACGCCGACCTGCCCTTCTTCCGGGACCCTGCCGTGGGGCTGCCCGACGAGCTCTTCGAGACGACCGACCGGCTCCGGCCGCACGAGGCGGTGGAGCGGTTCTGGTTCACCGGGTCGACCCTGCACCTGCGCGGTGCGGCGGGCCTGCGCCGGGTCACCCGCCGCCCCACGGTGACCGTCGTGCTGCGACACCTGCGCCGGGCCGCGCCGGAGCGCTCCGTGCCGGCGACCGTCGACGACGACGGCTTCAGCGCGTCGATCGACCTCGACCACCTCGCCGACGGCGACCCGCTGCCCGGCGGCACCTGGACCGTGCACCTGCGGATCGAGGTCGACGGGATCGTCCGCACCCCTCGCCTGGGATCCGCCGACGGCGAGAGCCCCACGCTCCCGGCCGCGGTCGGGGTCGCGCGTTCCGCCGCGGGCGGTGGCCGGGTCGTCCGCGCCCGGGTGGCGCCCGGCGGGCTCGTGCTCCAGGTCGGCCGGCCCGCGGTCCGGCCGGCGGAGGTCGCGCACGCGTGGGACACCTCGTGGGACGGCGCGGACCTCGTCGTCCGGGTCGACACGGACGGCCGGGTCGACGCCCCGGCCGCGGTGGAGCTGGTCGCCACCGGGGGAGCGGTCCAGCAGGGGCTCGTCACGGTGGCCGACGACCACCTGGAGGGCCGGGTGCCGGTGGCGGGGCTCGCGGAGGGCCGCTGGACCGCCCGGCTGCGCTGGGGCTCGGGGGCCGAGCACCTCACGCTCCCCGTCCCCGCCGACGGGGCCCTGCCGCCGGTCAGGTGGCGCCAGGGCACACGCGTGCTGGCCGCGACCCCGGAGGATGCCGGAGGAGCGCTGGCCCTGCGGGTCGGACGGGTGGGCCTGGCGGAGCTGGTCCGGGAGCGGGTCAGGCGTCGAGCGTGAGGAGGGCGGCGCCCTTCTCGAGCGGAACCTTCTCCAGCGTCAGGCGATCGCCGTACTCGGCCTGCCAGCGGGCGACGACGTCGCGCTCCTTCTCCCGCCGGTAGTCGTCGAGCACCACGTGTGAGCCCGGCGTGAGCCGGTCGACGAAGAACGGGATCGACGGGTAGCGCGAGAGGGGGGAGAGCGAGCCGGGAGGTCCGTCGACGAACAGCAGCTGCACGTCGCGGAGGTCCTCCCACGCCGACCGTGCGTACCAGTCGACCGCGACGTCGCCGATCTCCACCGGCTCCAGGGGCGCGGACCGCACCTCGGCGATGTCGTCGACGCCGTGGCGTCGCAGCAGCTCGCGGGTCTGCTCGGCGTACTGCTCGAGGTGCTCGAGCGCGACGACCCGGCCGTCGATGCCCTGGCGGCGCATCGCGAGCGCCAGGCAGAGCGTCGAGAGGCCGCTTCCACACTCCACGACCAGCGTGGGGCGGTGCCGGTCGACCAGGTCGACGAGGAGCAGCAGGAGGTCGGGGGAGGCGGGCCATCCCCGCGAGGCCGGGAGGGCGTGCTCGATGTCGATGACGGCGTAGAGGTTGTGCAGCGCCTCGACCTGGCGGAACGTCCGGGACAGCTCGCGGTCGACCGTGCGGTCGACGGTGCGGGCGACGTCCCGGCTCACCGCGCGGCTCACCTCACGGGTGATCGCCTTCCGGGACCCGGGCGCGATCTCGCTGGCGCGCGGTGCGGGCCGGGGCTTCGCCGCCCGAGCCGCCGCCTCCTCCACGCGGCGAAGCGCGCGGATCGTCCCGAGAGAGGCGACCAGGGCCGCGACGGCCAGCAGGCCGACCAGGCCGAGGAGGACGGCGACGCCGGCGTCGAGGTCGGACGCGACCGACACCACGAGCACGACCACCACCCACGCCGCGCCGCCCGTGAGTGCGAGCCAGCGCATCCGCATCGTGCGTCGTCCAATCGTCGGGGGCGCGGGCCCGCGGGCACGGCTCGCGAGACGGCCGTGCAGGTCACCGGGATCGTAGAACAGACCGACCCGGGCCTCGTCGGCGGTCGGGCCGCGCGTGTGATCCCTGACGCATTCGGGCGCCTGCAGCGCGCTCGGCGGGACATCGCCCCACCGTCGTGGCACCGTGGAAGATGGTTCCCCATCTCGGAGGTGTGTGTGCTCGTCGTCGTGATCGCGATGCTCGTCATCCTGGTCGTGGCCGGCCTGGTGGTCGTCTACGCCGCCTACCCACAGCGGGGGGAGGAGGTCCCGGCCGCCCCGTGGCTTGGCCGCGCGATGAACCGGGCGGCCGATGCGGCTCCGGTGCTGGGGCCCGACGAGGCCGCCGAGTACTCGCCTCCTCACCAGCAGTCCTACGAGGACGTCGAGCCGCGGCGCTAGACCGTCCTCTGATTGGATCAAGCCATGGGTGACTGGCTCTACCTGATCATCGGCATCGCGGTCCTCGCGGTGCTGACCGTCGTCGGCTTCATCGTCGCGCGCGCGCCGGGCCGACGCGGCACCGGCGCCGACGTCGTCGCGCCACCGGCGCCGGCCGACGTGGCGGCACCGGTCGAGCTGGAGCCGACCGCGGAGCCGCTGGTCGTCGAGCCCGAGGCCCCGGCGGCCCCCGCACTGGAGAAGCCGGAGGGTACGGCGTCGCGCCTGGTGCGGCTGCGCCAGCGGCTGGCCGGCTCGCAGGGCGCCCTCGGCCGTGGCCTGCTCGCGCTGCTCTCGCGCGACCGCCTCGACGAGGACACCTGGGAGTCGATCGAGGACACCCTGCTCACCGCCGACGTCGGCGTGGCCCCGACCCAGGAGCTCGTCGAGCACCTGCGCACCCGGCTGCGCGTGGAGGGTGCGCCCGAGGACGCCCGCGACGTGCTCCGCGAGGAGCTGCTCGCCCTGGTCGGTCCGGACATGGACCGGCGGTTGCAGGTCAGCGGCGCCGCGGGCCAGCCCGGCGTCGTCCTCGTGGTCGGGGTCAACGGCTCCGGCAAGACCACCACCGTCGGCAAGATCGCGCGCATCCTGGTCGCCGAGGACCGCTCGGTCGTGCTCGGCGCCGCCGACACGTTCCGGGCCGCTGCGGTCGAGCAGCTCGCCACCTGGGGCGAGCGGGTCGGGGTCGACGTGGTCCGCGGCCCGGAGGGCACCGACCCCGCGAGCGTCGCGTTCGACGCGGTCAAGGAGGGCGTCGACACCGGCGCCGACACCGTGATCGTCGACACCGCCGGCCGGCTGCAGAACAAGGCCGGGCTGATGGACGAGCTCGGCAAGGTCAAGCGCGTGATCGAGAAGCAGGCCCCGGTCACCGAGGTGCTGCTGGTCCTCGACGCCACGACCGGTCAGAACGGGCTCATCCAGGCCCGGGTGTTCAGCGAGGTCGTCGACGTGACCGGCATCGTGCTGACCAAGCTCGACGGCTCCGCCAAGGGCGGCATCGTGGTCCAGGTCCAGCGCGAGCTGGGAGTGCCCGTGAAGCTCGTCGGCCTCGGCGAGGGTGAGGACGACCTGGCGCCGTTCGACCCCGGTGCGTTCGTCGACGCCCTGCTCGGCTGAGCGGGACGTCATAGGACCTGGTTGCCCGGCCTGCCGCTTCGTATGACGTTGCCGGGACGTCAGGCGACCTGGTCGCCCGGCCCGCCACTTCGTATGACGTCGCCGAGGGCCCTGGTCACCGGAACCCCCGGTGCGTTCGTCGACGCCCTGCTCGGCTGAAGCGGACCCGGCGCGTCCTGAGGTCGTAACACCGAAGTAACACCGGGCCGGAACTCGTTGCACGACCGCAACACGTGACGGTCAGGACTGAAACCTCGCCCGCCGAGGGTCTTCCTCAATGGGGCTGACCCCGGAGTCGACAGAGCAGTCGGCGCGGTGTCGCCCTCCCGAGATGTGATCCCTGGAGGTTCAGTGGACGGCTACTACGCCTTCATGTTGGTGGCGACAGCCCTCGTCCTGATGATGACGACGCCCGCACTGGCACTGTTCTACGGCGGCATGAGCCGGTCGAAGTCGGTGCTCAACATGATGATGATGTCCTACCTGGCGCTCGGCGTCGTCGGCATCGTCTACGTGCTGTGGGGCTGGTCGATGTCATTCGGTCCCGACGACATCGGGGGTGTGTTCGCCAACCCCTTCAGCCTGTGGGGCCTGAAGGACGTGGGCACCGACAGCTACATCTTCGTGGTGTTCCAGCTGACGTTCGCCGTGATCACGGCGGCGCTCATCTCGGGAGCGATCGCGGACCGCGTGAAGATGTCGGCCTGGGTGGTGTTCCTGCCGATCTGGGTGACGCTGAGCTACTTCCCGATCGGCCACATGGTCTGGGGCGGCGGCTTCATCTCCGAGCACTTCCACGCCCAGGACTACGCCGGTGGAACCGTCGTGCACATCAACGCCGGCATGGCCGGCCTGGTGCTCGCCCTGGTCATCGGCAAGCGGGTCGGGTTCGGCAAGGAGCCGATGCGGCCGCACAACCTGACCCTCACCATGATCGGTGCCGGCCTGCTGTGGTTCGGCTGGTACGGGTTCAACGTCGGCTCCATCGTCCTCACGGGTGAGAGCGAGAAGGCCGACATCGCACAGTTCGGCTCCGAGACCGGTGTCACCTTCATGAACACCACGATCGCGACCTGCGCCGCGATGCTCGGCTGGCTGCTGATGGAGCGGATCCTGCACGGCAAGGCCACCTCGCTGGGCGCCGCCTCCGGCGTCGTCGCCGGTCTCGTCGCGATCACCCCGGCCTGTGGCGCGGTGAACCTCACCGGTGCCATCGCGGTCGGCGCGATCGCCGGCATCGGTTGCGCCTGGGCGGTGGGCCTGAAGTTCAAGGTCGGCATGGACGACTCGCTCGACGTCGTGGGCGTCCACCTCGTCGGTGGTCTCCTCGGCACGCTCCTGATCGGCCTGTTCTCGACCGCCAGCGCCCCCGGCGGCGTCGACGGTCTCTTCTACGGCGGCGGCTTCGAGTCGCTCTACGACCAGTTCATGGCGGCCCTGATCGCCGTTGCGTGGTCCGGGTTCTTCACCCTCCTCATCGCACTGGCCATCAAGTACACGCTGGGCTGGCGGATCACCGAGGAGGCCGAGGTCGAGGGCATCGACTTCGACCAGCACGGCGAGACCGCCTACGACCTGCACACCGGCCTCGGTGGCTCCGGGACGCCCGGCTCGATCCTGGCCGGCAGCACCGCCCCCTCGACCCAAGGAGCGCACGCATGAAGCTCGTGACCGCGGTGATCAAGCCGCACAAGTGGGAGGACGTCCGGGAGGCCCTCGAGACCTTCGGCGTGACCGGCATGACGGTCAGCGAGGTCAGCGGCTACGGCCGGCAGAAGGGCCACACCGAGGTCTACCGCGGCGCGGAGTACGACATCGCGCTGGTGCCCAAGATCCGCATCGAGATCGTCGTCGGTGACGAGGACGCGGACGACGTGGTCGGGATCGTGGTCAAGACCGCGCAGACCGGCCGGATCGGTGACGGCAAGGTCTGGGTCAGCCCGGTCGACACGGTCGTGCGGGTCCGCACCGGCGACCGCGACGACGCGGCGCTCTGACCGACCCGACCCACCCGTGGACACGCCCGCGACCCGGCTCCTCACGCAGGGGCCGGGTCGCGGGCGCGACTCGTTAACGCGGGCGAAACATTCCGCGCGGCCGGACGTAACAGCCGGTGGCCACGGTGAACGCCGTGATCGCGCTGCCGGCCGCCCTGCCCGCCGTACCGTCCGCCCTCGCCGCCCCGTCGTCGGGACTGGACACCGGTGACACCGCCTGGCTGCTCGCGGCCGCGGCCCTGGTGCTGCTGATGGCGCCGGGTCTCGCGCTCTTCTACGGCGGCATGGTGCGCTCCAAGAGCGTCCTGAACATGATGATGATGACGTTCGGCGCGCTCGCGGTCATCACGGTCCTGTGGGTGCTGGTCGGCTACTCGCTCGCCTTCGGCGACGACGTCGGGGCCGGCCTCGTGGGGGACCCGACGCAGTACGCCGGGCTCGGCCAGCTGATGTCCGCGGCCAGCAACGGGGCCTCGCACGTGCCGCTCATCCTCTTCGCGGTCTTCCAGGGCCTCTTCTGCGTGATCACCGGCGCGCTGGTCTCCGGCGCGATCGCCGACCGAGCCCGGTTCGGGGCGTGGCTGGTCTTCGTCGCGGTGTGGACCCTGTTGGTCTACGCGCCGGTCGCCCACTGGGTCTTCGACGTCGACGGCGACGGTCACAGCGGCGGCTGGCTGGTCAACCAGGTCGGCCTGGTCGACTTCGCCGGCGGCACCGCGGTCGAGATCTGCTCCGGAGCGTCCGGGCTCGCCCTGGCGCTGGTGCTGGGGCACCGGGTCGGGTTCGGCCGCGACCCGATGCGCCCGCACAACCTCACCCTGGTGATGCTGGGGGCCGGGCTCTTGTGGTTCGGCTGGTTCGGGTTCAACGCGGGCTCGGCCCTGTCCGCCGGCCAGACCTCCGCCGTCGTCTTCACCACCACGTTGGTCGCCGGCGCGGCGGGCTCGCTCGGCTGGCTGGTCCTCGAACGGTTCCGGGACGGCCACGCGACCTCGCTCGGCGCCGCCTCGGGGATGGTGGCCGGCCTGGTCGCCATCACCCCGTCCTGCGGCTCGCTCACCCCGTTGGGGGCGGCGGCGATGGGCGCGGTCGCCGGCGTGGTCTGCGCCTGGGCGGTCGGGCTGAAGTACCGCTTCCGCTACGACGACTCCCTCGACGTGGTCGGGGTGCACCTGGTGGGTGGCCTGGTCGGCACTCTCGGCATCGGGCTGATCGCCACGGCCGCGGCACCGACCGGGGTCGACGGCCTGTTCTACGGCGGCGGGCTGGACCAGCTCGGCCGCCAGCTGGTCGGTGCCGTCGCCGTGCTCGTCTACGCTCTGGTCGTCTCGGGCGTCATCGGCCTGGTCGTGGACAAGCTCCTCGGCTTCCGCATCGACGAGGAGCACGAGGTCAGCGGCATCGACATGGTGGTCCACGCCGAGACGGCGTACGACCTGCACGCCACCGCCGGCACCCGCTCGGCGGGACACGGGATGCTGGGCGGCATCGCCCACCACCGAGACGAGGAGCCACGCGCATGAAGCTGGTCACCGCGGTCATCAAGCCGCACAAGTGGGAGGACGCCCGGTCCGCGCTCGAAGCGGTCGGCGTCACCGGCATGACGGTGAGCGAGGTCAGCGGCTACGGCCGGCAGAAGGGCCACACCGAGGTCTACCGGGGCGCCGAGTACGACGTCACGCTGGTCCCGAAGATCCGCGTCGAGATCGTCGTGGACGACGGCGACGCGGACACGGTCGTCGACGCGATCGTCTCCAGTGCCGCCACCGGCCGCATCGGGGACGGCAAGGTCTGGGTGACGCCCGTCGAGTCGGTCGTCCGGGTCCGCACCGGCGAGCGGGACGAGGGCGCGCTCTGAGCACCCCGCCACCGGCGACCCCGCGGCGCGCGGGCGCGTCGTGACCGCGGCCGACCGCGCCCGGCGTACCGAGGAGGCCGACGCCCTCTGCGCCGGGGCCTACGAGCGCTGCGGCGGCCCGGAGACCGGGGCCGCCCTGGTCGCGGTGGGCGGCTACGGCCGCGGCGAGCTCGCGCCGTGCTCGGACCTCGACCTGGTCCTGGTGTCCGACGAGGGCGTCGACGTCACGGCGCCGGCCCAGGAGCTGTGGTACCCGCTCTGGGACTCCGGCACCCGGCTGGACCACTCGGTGCGCACGCTGCCCGAGATGGTGGGCGCCGCGGACCGCGACCTCAAGGTCGCGCTCGGCCTGCTCGACGTCCGGCACCTCGCCGGCGACCCGAACCTCACGCTGCGGCTGCGCACCACGATGCTCGCGCACTGGCGGCGCGGCTCCCGGGACCGGCTGCCGGCGCTGCGCGAGCTGGTGCGGTCGCGGCACGAGCGGGTGGGGGAGCTCGCGCACCTGTCGGTCCCGGACCTCAAGGAGGCCGAGGGCGGCCTGCGCGACGCCACGGTGCTCAAGGCGCTGGTGGCGACCTGGCTGGTCGACGTGCCGCACGTCGAGCTCGAGCGCAGCCGCGTCGCGCTGCTCGACGTGCGCGACGTCGTCCAGGAGGTCGCGGGTCGCCCGACCGACCGCGTCGCCCCGGAGGCGTGGACCGAGGTCGCGCACCGGCTCGGGCTGGACGACGCCCGCGCCGCCCAGGTGCACGTGCGCGAGCTGGGCCGCCGGATCGCGCACATCTCCCACCTGACGTGGCGCCGGGTCGACGCCGTGCTCGCCGAGCCCGCGTCGCTGCGCGGCCCGCGGCGACCGCCGATGGCGCCGCTGGCGCCGGGCGTGGCGCTGTCGGCCGGTGAGGTCGTCCTCGACAGGACGGCGCGTCCGGCCGAGGACCCGCTGCTGCTGCTCCGCGCCGCCACCGCGGCCGCCGAGCACGACGCCGTGCTCGCGCCGCCGACCGCGGCGCGCCTGGCACGCGAGTCGGCGCCGCTGCCGACGCCCTGGCCGGCCGAGGGCCGCCAGCTGCTGGTGCGCCTGCTCGCCTCGGGCCGCGGCCTGCTCGCGGTGTGGGAGACGCTGGAGGAGACCGGTGCGCTCGGCGGGATCCTCCCGGAGTGGGAGCGGGTCCGGCTGCTCTCGCACGCGTCGGCGATCCACCGCTTCACCGTCGACCGCCACGTCGTGGAGACCTGCGTCGAGGCGTCGGCGCTGATCCGCCAGGTCGCCCGCCCCGACGTGCTCATGGTGGCCGCGCTGCTGCATGACATCGGCAAGGGCAGCCTGACCGAGCACAGCGTCGCGGGGGAGCCGATCGCCCGCCGCATCGCCGAGCGCCTCGGCTTCACTCCCGACGCCGTCGACCTGGTCGCTCGCCTGGTCCGCTGGCACCTGCTCCTCGCGGAGACCGCGACGACGCGTGACCCGGACGACCCCGCGACCGTCGACCTGCTCGTCTCACGGATCGGCTCGGTCGAGGCCCTGGACCTGCTCCTCGCCCTCACCGAGGCGGACGCGCGCGCCACCGCACCCAAGGCGTGGTCGTCGTGGCGCGCGGGGCTGATCCGCGACCTCGCCAGCCGGGCCCGCGCCGCGCTCGGCTCCGGTGCCTCGTTGCCCCCGGTGGTCACCGACGACGTCACCGTGCCCCCCGCCGTCCGCCAGGGATCGGTCTCGATCGAGGTCGACGCCGCCTCCGACGGCTCCCGCGTCACCGTCATCGCGCCGGACCGGGTGGGGCTGCTCGCCGACCTCGCGGCGACGTTCGCCCTGGCCCGGGTCCCCGTGCGCGCGGCGCGAGCCTGGTCGCAGGACCACTACGGCGTCTCGGTGTGGGAGCTGGCCGATCCCGGCCTCGACGCGGGCGTCCTGCGACAGCGCTACGACGCGGTCGTCGAGGGCCGCGTGGACGTCGCCCGGCGGCTGGGTGGCGGCCGGGGTCCCGGCGAGCTCGAGCCGGCGGTCGTCGTACGCCCCGAGGCCTCGCAGCAGGCGACCGTGCTCGAGGTGCGCACGGCCGACCGGCCCGGTGTGGTCCACCAGGTGTGCGCGGCGCTGGCCGCCCTCGACGTCGCCGTCCGCTCCGCGCACGTGGACACCCTGGGACCGCAGGCCGTCGACGTGTTCTACCTCCAGGAGGCCTCGGCCGGCGCCCTGAGCGACTCCCGCGCCGCCGAGGCCGCCCACGCCGTGCGCGCCGCGCTCTCCGTGCCGCCGGCCGGCTGACCGCGGCCGTCTGCAGGTCGCCGTCGTCGCAGCTTCACCATGGTCTGTTGGTGAGCCTGCACGTCCCATGGTGGGCACGTCGTGGGACGTGCGGGTTCGCCTGCATCCCGTGATGAACCTGGGACATGAACCTGGGACCGGTCGGACCCCCACGAGCCCCCCGGACGTCGCCCGTTCCGGCTCGGCGCCCCCACCCGGTTAGGCTGGTCGGACGCACCGTACGACTGCTGAGGGACTCTCTTGTTCGCCACACTCTCCGACCGGCTCGCCGACACCTTCAAGAACCTCCGGGGCAAGGGTCGGCTCTCCGAGGCCGACATCGACGCCACCGCGCGCGAGATCCGGATCGCGCTGCTCGAGGCCGACGTCGCGCTGCCGGTCGTCAAGGAGTTCGTGGCGGCGGTCAAGGAGCGGGCGCGCGGCGAGGAGGTCAGCCAGGCGCTGAACCCGGCCCAGCAGGTCGTCAAGATCGTCAACGAGGAGCTCGTGACGATCCTCGGCGGCGAGACCCGTCGCCTGCGCTACGCCAAGTCCGGCCCGACCGTCATCATGCTCGCCGGCCTCCAGGGCGCCGGCAAGACGACCCTGGCGGCCAAGCTCGCGCTGTGGCTGAAGGAGCAGGGCCGCTCGCCGATGCTCGTCGCCGCCGACCTCCAGCGGCCCAACGCGGTCAACCAGCTGCAGGTCAACGGCGAGCGCGCCGGCGTCACCGTCTTCGCGCCGGAGCCGGGGAACGGCGTCGGCGACCCGGTCGCCGTGGCTCGAGCGTCGATCGAGGAGGCCAAGCGCACCCTCCACGACACCGTCATCGTCGACACCGCGGGCCGCCTCGGCGTCGACGCGGAGATGATGAAGCAGGCCGCCGACATCCGCGACGCCGTCCAGCCGGACGAGGTGCTCTTCGTCGTCGACGCGATGATCGGTCAGGACGCGGTGACCACGGCGCAGGCGTTCCTCGACGGGGTCGGGTACGACGGCGTCGTCCTCACCAAGCTCGACGGCGACGCCCGCGGCGGTGCCGCGCTCTCGATCGCGTCGATCACCGGCAAGCCGGTCATGTTCGCCTCCAACGGCGAGAAGCTGACCGACTTCGACCTGTTCCACCCCGACCGGATGGCCTCGCGCATCCTCGACATGGGCGACGTGATGACGCTCATCGAGCAGGCCGAGAAGGCGTTCGACGCCGAGCAGGCGGCCAAGGCGGCGGCCAAGCTCACCGGCCAGGGCGGCGAGTTCACCCTCGACGACTTCCTCGAGCAGATGCAGCAGGTGCGCAAGCTCGGCTCGATGTCGAAGATCATGGGGATGCTGCCCGGGATGGGCCAGTTCCGCGACCAGCTCGAGAACTTCGACGAGCGCGAGATCGACCGCATCCAGGCGATCATCCAGTCGATGACGCCGGCCGAGCGGGCAAACCCCAAGATCATCGACGGCTCCCGGCGCGCCCGCATCGCCAAGGGCTCGGGTCGCCAGGTCTCCGACGTCAACCAGCTCGTCGACCGGTTCTTCGAGGCCCGGAAGATGATGCAGTCCCTCGCCAAGGGTGGCGGGATCCCGGGCATGCCCGGGATGCCGGGCATGCCCGGGATGGGCGGCAAGCGGTCGAAGGCCAAGCAGGCGCCCAAGAAGGCCAAGGGCCGCCGGGTCTCCGGCAACCCCGCCAAGGCGGCGCAGCAGGCCGCGGCCCAGAAGGAGCGGGCCGCGTCGGCGGGGGCCAACCCGTTCGGACGGCCCGCGGGCGAGGAGCAGATCGACTACGAGAAGGCCGCCGCGGCGCTCGACCTGCCCAAGGACTTCTCGAAGTACCTGAAGTGATCAGGCGCCCAGCCGGCCAGGAGCGCAGCGAGCGGGCGGAGTCGGGCGACGAGGCTGAGCAAGCCCCGCGCCGGCGAGCTTGCGAGCCGACGCGACGGGCGCGTCGAAACCCAGTGGGATGGAAGGCGACGGTGATCTCGACATGACCACGCTCATCATCGACGCCGCCAACGTCGTGGGCACCCGCCCCGACGGCTGGTGGAAGGACCGGGCCGGCGCGGCCCGGCGCCTGCACGAGGCCCTGATGGTCGCCGACCTCCCGTACGCCGAGGTCGTGCTCGTCCTCGAGGGCCAGGCCCGGGGCGGGGTCCGCGTGGGCCGGGACGGGCACGTCAGCACGGTGCACGCGCCGGGTGAGGGCGACGACACGATCGTGAGCCAGGCGCGGCTCGCCGCGGTCCGGGGGCGCCGGGTCACGGTCGTCACCGCCGACCGGATGCTCCAGGCGCGGGTCGGCGGCGTGGGCGCCGAGGCGCTCAGCCCCTCCTGGCTGCTCGACCAGCTGTGACGCCCGACCAGCTGTAACGCCGGGTTGCTCCCTGTTCCCACCACGGTGCAGCATCCTGGGAACAGGCACTGACCCGGCGTTACAGCGGTCAGGCGGTGACCTTCGCGTTCGCCAGCGACACGGCGCCGACCACCGACGCCCGCTTGCCGAGAAGCCCCGGGACCACCCGCAACGCCGCGGCCGTGTCGGGCTGGGCGTAGCGGTCGACGGCCCGACGGACCGCCTCGCGCAGGGCGGGGGACGCGCCGAGGGAGCCGCCGATCACGACGACCTCGGGGTTGAGGTTGTTGCACAGGTCCGCCAGCGCCCGCCCGACGGCACGACCGGCGTCGGAGAGGACCCGCCGGACCCCGGCGTCCCCGGCCGTCTCGAGCTCGAGGGCCCGCTCCACGGTCAGCTCCCCGTCGTACGCCGGCTGCAGGACGCCGATGAGCCGGGAAGCCGACACCAGCGTCTCCAGGCAGCCTCGGTTGCCGCAGCGGCAGACCTGTCCGTCCTCGACGACCTGCACGTGACCGAGCTCCCCGGCCATCCCGGTGGTGCCCCGGTGCAGCCGGCCGCCGAGCACGATCCCGGCGCCGAGACCACTGGCGACCTTGACGTAGATGACGTCGGTCGCGCCCTTCGCGGCGCCGTGACCGACCTCGGCGATCGCGCCCAGGTTGGCGTCGTTGTCGGCGAAGACCGGGACGCCCAGGCGGCGGCGCAGCTCGTCGGCGGGGGAGACCTCCCGCCAGCCGGGCAGGATCCCGGTGCGGACCCGGGTGGAGCGGCGGTCCAGGGGCGCGGGCACGCACATGCCCACGGCTCGCAGGTCCTCGGCCGGTACGCCGGCGTCCCCGAGCACCCGGTGCACCATCTGCGCCGCGTGGTCGAGCGCGGCCTGGCCGTCGGGGTCCACGTCGATCGTCACGGTCTCCTCGGCGAGCACCGTGCCACCGCGGTCGGCGACGGCCACCCGGACGTGCCCGTGCCCGATGTCGACGCCGGCCACCCCGCCCGACTGGACCGCCAGCGCCACGAGGAGCGGCGGCCGTCCGCTCCCGCCCTTGTGCGGCCGGCCCCGGTCGGCCGTCTCGACGATGTGCCCGGAGGCGATCAGGTCGCCGACCAGGCTGGAGACGGTGGTGCGCGAGAGCCCGGTCCCGCGCACCAGGTCGGCGCGACTCATCGGGCCCTCGGCGGCGAGCAGGGTGGTGATCGCGCGCCGGTTGGTCTCGCGCAGGCGCTCGAGGGAGCTGGTGGCGACCATGCTCCGACGGTACGTCGATTGCTCCGGAGATCGCACTAAAAGACGCCTGTTGCACGTTCTTTACGCATTGACCCGGACGATTTCCCGTTCTTACGTTGGCGACTCCACTTCTTGATCGGGCAAGGAGAACCCTGATGATCCGTGCTGTCCTCGGCACCCTCGCAGCGGGCGCGCTGACCGTGACGCTGCTGCAACCCACCTCGTCCGCGGCCGGCGACGACCCGCCGCCGTACCAGGACCCCACCCAGCCCACCGCGGTGCGCGTCGCCGACCTGCTCGGCCGGATGTCGCTCGCCGAGAAGATCGGCCAGATGACCCAGGCCGAGCGCGCCGACGTCGCCGACGACCCGAGCCAGGTCACCGAGGCCCGGCTGGGCAGCGTGCTCTCCGGCGGCGGGTCCGTGCCGACGCCCAACACCCCGAAGGCGTGGGCCGACATGGTCGACACCTTCCAGCAGGCGGCCCTCGACACGCCGCTCGGCATCCCGCTGCTCTACGGCGTCGACGCGGTGCACGGCCACAACAACGTGCAGGGTGCGACCGTCTTCCCGCACAACATCGGGCTCGGCGCGACCCGTGACCCGCGGCTCGTGCAGCGGCTGGCCCACATCACCGCGCAGGAGATCCGGGCGACCGGTCCGCAGTGGGCGTTCGCCCCCTGCATCTGCGTCGTCCGCGACGACCGGTGGGGCCGCAGCTACGAGAGCTTCGGCGAGACGCCGGGGCTGGTCGAGTCCATGGAGACCGCGATCGACGGACTCCAGGGTGGGCCGGGGCAGCTCGACCACGCCGACCGGGTGCTCGCGACGGCGAAGCACTTCGCGGGCGACGGGCTGACGTCGTACGACGAGACGAAGGCCGGCACCGGTGCCTACCCGATCGACCAGGGGATCGACCGGGTCACCCGCGCCGAGTTCGACCGGCTCGCGCTCGCGCCGTACTGGCCGGCCGTGCAGGAGCACCACGTCGGCTCCGTCATGCCGTCCTTCTCCAGCACCGACTTCAACGGCGGCAGCACCGACGACGCGGTGAAGATGACCGCCAACCACGAGCTGCTCACCGACGTCCTCAAGGGCGAGATGGGCTTCGACGGCTTCGTCGTCTCCGACTGGCAGGCGGTCCGGCAGCTCCCGGGCAGCTACGCCGAGCAGGTCGCGACCGCGGTCGACGCGGGCGTGGACATGTTCATGGAGCCCTACTCCGGCAGTGACACGGGCTACCGCGAGTTCATCTCCACCCTCACCGGGCTGGTCGAGGACCACACCGTCTCGCAGGACCGCATCGACGACGCCGTCTCGCGCATCCTCACGGCCAAGTTCGAGCTGGGGCTCTTCGAGCACCCGCTGACCGACCGCACGCACCTGAAGCAGGTCGGCAGCAAGGCCCACCACTGGTGGGCACGCAAGGCGGCCGCGGAGAGCCAGGTGCTGCTGCGCAACCAGCACCGCACGCTGCCGGTCAAGCCGCGAACGCCGGTCTACGTGGCCGGCAGCAACGCCGACAACATCGGCAACCAGGCCGGCGGCTGGACGCTGACCTGGCAGGGCGGCTCGACCAACGTCGTTCCCGGCACCACGATCCTCGACGGGATCCGGCAGGACGCCCGCGCGAAGGTCGTGTACAGCGAGACGGCCGCCAAGCCGGTGCCGCGGCACTCGGTCGGAATCGTCGTCGTCGGCGAGACGCCGTACGCCGAGGGCTTCGGCGACGTGGGCGGCCCGCAGTGGGCCTACGACCCGGCCGACCACAACGTCCCCCGGCCGCCGCAGACGATGCGGCTGTCCGTGGCCGACACCCAGGCCGTGCGGACGGTGTGCGCCCGGGCCGAGCGCTGCGTCGTCGCGGTCGTCTCGGGGCGGCCGCTGGTGATCCCGCCGGCCCTGCTGAAGCGGACCGACGCGCTGGTCGCGTCGTGGCTGCCGGGCAGCGAGGGTGCCGGCGTGGCCGACGTGCTCTTCGGGCGGCGGCCCTTCACCGGCAGGCTTCCGGTGTCCTGGCCGCGGTCGCTGGCCCAGGAGCCGATCAACGTCGGCGACGAGGACTACGACCCGCTCTACCGGTTCGGCTTCGGGCTGCGGACCCACGGTCGCTGACGTCCCGGTAGCGTCCGGGGCATGCCAGCGCTGCGGTTCTCCGGTCCGGTCCTGCCCGACGGCGAGCCGCGCACGCTGTACGTCGTCGACGGCCGCGTCACCCTCGACCCCGTGCCCGGGGCCGAGGGTGGCGCGGACGGGTGGATCGTGCCGGGCCTCGTCGACGCGCACTGCCACCTCGGCCTCGACGACGACGGCGCGATCTCGGAGGAGGCCACCGAGCAGCAGGCGCTCGCCGACCGCGACGCCGGGGCGCTGCTGATCCGCGACTGCGGGTCGGCCGCCGACACCGCCTGGATCCACGGCCGCGACGACCTGCCGCGGCTGGTCCGTGCCGGGCGGCACATCGCCCGCACCCGGCGCTACATCCGCGGCTACGCCCACGAGGTCGAGCCGGCCGACCTGCCGGCGTACGTCGCTCGCGAGGCCCAGCGCGGTGACGGCTGGGTCAAGCTCGTCGGCGACTGGATCTCCCGGGAGGACGGCGACCTGCGGCCGTCGTTCCCGCCCGAGGCGTTCGCGGAGGCCATCCGCGTCGCCCACGAGCACGGCGCGAAGGTGACCGCGCACTGCTTCGGCCACGAGGTGCTGCAGGGCCTGATCGACGCGGGCATCGACTGCATCGAGCACGGGACGGGGCTGCACCAGGACCAGGTGGAGCAGCTGGCCGCGCGCGGCGTCGCACTGGTGCCGACGGTCATGCAGACCGACAAGTTCCCCGAGCACGCCAGCGGCGCGCGGGCGAAGTTCCCCGGCTACACCCGCACCATGACCGACCTGTTCGTCCGGCGCCGCGACACCCTGATGGCGGCGTACGAGGCCGGCGTCGCGCTCTATGCCGGCTCCGACGGCGGGGGCGTCACCCGCCACGGCAACATCGCCGGCGAGGTGATCGCCATGGCGGCGATGGGCCTCCCGGTCGAGTACGCGCTCGGCGCGGCCTCCTGGCGCGCCCGGGAGTGGCTGGGCTGGAACGCCGGGCTCGACGAGGATGCCCCGGCCGACTTCGTCGTCTACGACGCCGACCCGCGCGCGGACCTCTCGGTGCTGCTGCGCCCGGCCTGCGTCGTGCTGCGGGGTCGCGTGGTCGCGCCCCGGTGACGCCCCGGCGGGGCGGTGCCGTCCTCTGCCTCGTCGTCGTCCCACCCGCCTCAGGTTCATCACGGTATGCAGGTGAATCGGCACTTCCCGTGGTGGGCAGGCCGTGGGAGGTGCGGGTTCACCGACAGACCATGGTGAACCCGCGCCGGACCGGCCGCTGCTGTCCGCCCGGGCACGCCAACAGCTCCTCGTCCCACCCGCCTCAGGTTCATCACGGTATGCAGGTGAACCGGCACTTCCCGTGGTGGGCAGGCCGTGGGAGGTGCGGGTTCACCCACAGACCGTGGTGAACCCGCACCCGACCGGCCAGCGGCCGCGCCGAAGGCGGGTGGTGGTGCTCAGTAGCCCTTCGGCCGGGGCGGGCGGAGCGACCACAGGATCCCGGTCCACAAGATGACGACCAGCCCCACGAAGGCGACCAGCCCGGGCACGGCGATCCCGAGCACCAGGCCCGCGGCGGCGTTGCCGAGCCGGGGGTAGGCGCTGACCAGGACCGAGCCCGGCGCGGAGCCGTCGGTCTGCGAGCAGGTGATGCGCAGGTGCCCGGAGCCGGGGGAGAAGCGCAGCATCCCCTCGAAGTCGCCGTTCGAGTCCGACCGGGTGAACTCGCCGTCGACCGACCGCAGCGCGATCTCCTGCCCCGTCTCCCGGTCGACGACGGTGCAGGTCTGGGTGGTGGAGTCCATCCACAGCATCCGGTCCCGGTCGGTTCCGACGGTCACGGCCGTGGGCCGCCCGTCCGCGTCGACCAGGGCGTCGACGTCGAGGAGACCGACCAGCAGCCACACGAATGCGCCGACCGCGACCAGCGCGGCGACCACGAACATCGCGCACCCGAGGACCAGCCAGCCCGCGCTGGGACGGTACTTCTGCGGTCGTGGTGGCCCGGGGTGGCCGGGGGCCTGACCGTACGGTGGGGGAGCGACGCTCACGCGGTCCACTGTGCCGCACCGGGGGCGGCTCGCGCCCGATTTCCGCCGTCCCGGGGCGTCTGGCAGACTCTCCCGCTGAGTCCTGCGCGCCCGGCCCCTCTCATCCGGACGCTGCAGAGCCCATCGGCGAGCCGGACCGGTGCTTTCCCCACCTGGGCACGGTGCGCCACCCACATCACGATTCCGAGGAGACACCACAGACGTGGCCGTCAAGATCCGCTTGAAGCGCCTGGGCAAGGTCCGGGTGCCGCAGTACCGCATCGTCGTCGTCGACTCGCGCAAGAAGCGCGACGGCAAGGTCATCGAGGAGATCGGCAAGTACCACCCCAAGGAGAACCCGTCGTACATCGACGTCGTCTCCGACCGGGCGCAGTACTGGCTCGGCGTCGGCGCCCAGCCGTCGGACGCCGTCGCGAAGATCCTCAAGATCACCGGAGACTGGCAGAAGTTCAAGGGCCACACCGGCACCGAGGGCACCCTCAAGGTCGCCGAGCCCAAGCCCGACAAGCTCGAGGTCTTCAACCAGGCCCTCAAGGACGCGCAGTCCGAGCCCCGGGGCGAGGCCGTCACCAAGAAGTCGGCGAAGAAGAAGGCCGAGACGCCTGCCGAGGCGCCGGCCGACGAGGCTCCGGTCCCGGCCGACGAGACCCCGGAGGGCGCCGCGGCCGACGCCGAGGCCGCCGAGACCGCCGCCGTCGACGCCGAGAAGGCGTCCGACAAGGACGAGTCCTGAGCGCCATGCTCGCCGAGGCGCTCGAGCACCTGGTGCGTGGCGTGGTCGACCACCCCGACGACGTCCACGTCCAGGACAAGCAGCTGCGTCGCGGCTCGGTCCTCGAGGTGCGGGTGCACCCCGAGGACCTCGGCAAGGTCATCGGTCGCAACGGTCGGACCGCGACCGCGTTCCGGACCGTGATCTCGGCCCTGGCCGGGCGCGGCGGGGCCCGGGTCGACTTCGTCGACACCGACCGGCGCCGCTAGGTCCCGGCACGCGACGCGCTCGACCCGAGCGAACGCGCTTGAATGGGTGTCGCCCCCGCTTTGGGGGCGGCACCCGTTCGCGTCTGGAGAGGAACCCGTGGACACCATCGAGGTGCTGGTCGGCAGGATCGGCAAGCCGCACGGCCTGCGCGGTGACGTGACGGTCGACGTCCGCACCGACGAGCCGGAGCGCCGGTTCGCGGTCGGGGCCGTGCTGCGCGTCGAGCCGCCTCGCGGCTCGCACACGGCCCTGCGAACCCTGACGGTGGCCCACGCCCGCTGGCACCAGTCGGTGCTGCTGGTCGGCTTCGAGGAGATCGGGGACCGCACCGCGGCCGAGGCCGCCCGCGGCATCCTGCTGTACGCGGACGTGCCGGCCGACGCCACGCCGGACGACCCCGACGAGTACTACGACCACCAGCTCGTCGGGCTGGCGGCGTACGACGAGGACGGCACCGCCCTCGGCGAGGTGGTCGGCCTGGTCCACGGCGGGGCCCAGGACCTGCTCACGATCCGAACCCCGTCCGGACGGGACGCGCTGGTGCCCTTCGTCCAGGCCCTGGTGCCGGAGGTGGACCTCCCGGGTCGACGAGTCGTCGTCGCGGACCGACCCGGCCTGGTGAGGCCCCTGCCCGAGGACGACCGGTGACCGCGCGCCTGCGGATCGACGTCGTCACGATCTTCCCCGACTACCTCGCGCCCCTCGAGCTCTCCCTGGCCGGCAAGGCCCGCGACAAGGGCCTCATCGACGTGCATGTGCACGACCTGCGCCAGTGGACCCACGACCGGCACCGCACCGTCGACGACACCCCGTACGGCGGGGGCGCGGGCATGGTGATGAGGCCCGAGCCGTGGGGCGAGGCGCTCGACGCGCTCCTCGGGGAGGCGCCGGCCACCGGGACGACCGTGGTCGTCCCGACCCCGTCCGGGGTGCCGTTCACCCAGGCGCTCGCCCGGGACCTGGCGACCCGGGGCCGACTGGTGTTCGCGTGCGGCCGCTACGAGGGCATCGACCAGCGGGTCCTCGACGAGGCCGCCGCCCGCGCCGAGGTGCTGGAGGTCTCGCTCGGCGACTACGTCCTCAACGGCGGCGAGGTGGCGGCCCTGGCCGTCACCGAGGCGGTGGTCCGGCTGGTGCCGGGCTTCATGGGCAACGCCGAGTCGCTGGTCGAGGAGTCGCACGAGGGTGGGCTGCTGGAGTACCCCGTCTACACCAAGCCGGCGTCCTGGCGCGGTCACGAGGTGCCGCCGGTGCTGCTGTCGGGAGACCACGGCGCGATCTCCGCGTGGCGCGACGACCAGGCCCGCCGGCGTACGGCGCAGCGGCGGCCCGACCTGCTGCCGGTCGCGACCCCGCTCGACGGCGTCGAGGTCCGCAGCGCCCAGCTCGCCGACGCCGCCGAGCTGTACGTGCTCCAGCTCGCCTGCTGGGTGCAGGAGCAGCACGACAACCCCGGGGCGCGGATCCCCGCCCTGCACGAGACGCTCGACGACGTCCGGGCGTGGCTCGCGCGTGACACTGTGCTGGTCGCCCGGTCCGGCGGCCGGCTCGTCGGGGCCGTCCGCGGGTCGCTGGAGGGCGAGGTGTGGGAGATCGGGCGGCTCATGGTGGCCCCCGACCTCGCCGGTCGCGGTCTCGGGCGCGACCTGCTGGCGCGGATGGAGGGGCTGGCGTCGGCGGGCGCGACGTCCTACGCCCTCTTCACGGGCGCGGGCAGCGTGCGCAACCTGCGGATGTACAAGAAGGCCGGCTACCGGCTCACCGGCGCCGGCCCGGTGGACGGTGCGGTGCGCCTGACCAAGCGGATTTCTCGGCACTGAGAGCGCTGTGGCAGACTTGACCCTCGGTCCAGCCGGCCAAACACGGATCGCCCGAGGACACGTCCGAGGGGGTCCGCACCGGCTCCTGCCACAGGGGGAGCACGGCGCCGCCGGTCGACGAGGCTGGACACCCAACTGAACCGTTCCGTACCGCGGCTGACCTGTGGCACTCGCGAGGAGAGACATGAGCAACGTCATCGCCGAGCTCGGCAACTCGATGAAGCGCACCGACGTCCCGGACTTCCGGGCCGGTGACACCGTCAAGGTCCACGTCAAGGTCGTCGAGGGCAACCGCTCCCGCGTCCAGGTCTTCCAGGGCGTGGTGATCCGGGTCCAGGGCTCCGGCATCGGCCGCAGCTTCACCGTCCGCAAGGTCTCCTTCGGCGTCGGCGTGGAGCGCACCTTCCCGCTGAACTCCCCGATCTTCGAGCAGATCGAGGTCGTCACCCGCGGTGACGTCCGCCGCGCCAAGCTCTACTACCTGCGCAACCTGCGTGGCAAGGCCGCCAAGATCAAGGAGCGTCGCGAGTCCTGAGACCGCCCCTCCAGGCGTCCTCTCAGCGACCGCGGCTAGCCTCCGCCCGTGACCTCAGACGACCGCGATCCCACCTCCGTCGCCGACCCCGACGAGCCGGGACCGCGGTCGTCGCACGTCGCGGCCCGGTCCGAGCGCAAGCACCTGCCGGTCTGGCAGGAGACGATCCTGCTGCTCGGCATCGCGCTGGTGCTCGCCATCGTCATCAAGGCACTGTTCGTGCAGGCCTTCTACATCCCGTCGGAGTCGATGGAGCCGGGACTGGTCAAGAACGACCGGATCCTCGTGCAGAAGGTGTCCTACTGGTTCGGGGGCAGCCCGCAGCGCGGTGACGTCGTGGTCTTCAAGGACCCCGGTGGCTGGCTGAACGCCGAGGAGTCGGCGGGGCCCACCAACACCGCCGCGAAGCTCTTCTCCAAGGTCGGCCTCTACCCGTCCGGCGGTCACCTGGTGAAGCGCGTGATCGGCGTCGAGGGTGACGTCATCAAGTGCTGCGACGACCAGGGCCGGCTGATGGTCAACGGTCAGCCGCTGGAGGAGAAGCAGTACGCCCGGCTCGGCGGCGCGGACTGCTACGGCCCGATGCCGGCCGGTCGGTCGCACTGCAGCTGGCAGGTCGGCCCGGTCCCCGCCGGTCACGTCTTCGTGATGGGCGACAACCGCAACAACTCCGCGGACTCGACGGTCCACATGTGCCTGCGCAGCGACCGGGACTGCACCAAGAACCCGTACGTCGACGTGTCCGACGTCGTCGGCAAGGTGTTCGTGCTGCTGTGGCCGAGCGACCACTTCGGGTTCCTGCACCGGCCCGCGACGTTCGCCGACGTGCCGGACCCGTCCTGACGCAACCGGCCGGCGGCATCGTTATGGTCGGGGCATGAGCCCCGCACCACCTCCCTCGCTGCGGGTCGAGCGCCGTCTGCTGCGCGACGGGCTGGCGTCGCTCGCCGGGCTCGACGAGGTCGGGCGCGGCGCGTTGTGCGGCCCCGTGACGGTGGGGGCGGTCCTGGTGACCGAGCAGACCCGCACGGCGCCGCAGGGGGTGCGGGACAGCAAGCTGCTCACCGCCGAGGCGCGGCAGCGGCTGGTGCCGCGGATCCAGCGGTGGGCGACGGCGTACGCCGTGGGCCACGCCGGGCCCGAGGAGATCGACCGCTACGGCATCATCGCCGCGCTGCGGCTCGCCGGCCACCGGGCGCTGGCGGGCCTGGGCGTCGCCCCGGGGACGGTGCTGCTCGACGGCAACCACGACTACCTCAGCCCGCCCGCCCAGGCCGCGATGTTCGACGCGCCGACCGTCCTGGAGCGGGTGCCTCCGGTGGTGACGATGATCAAGGCCGACCTGCGCTGCGCCGCGGTCGCGGCGGCCAGCATCCTCGCGAAGACCGCGCGGGACGACATCATGGTCCGGCTGGCCGCCGACCACCCGGAGTACGGCTGGGCCGACAACAAGGGGTACGCGGCGCCGGAGCACCTCGACGCCCTTGCGGCGCTCGGCCCGACGCCCCACCACCGCGTCTCGTGGAACCTGCCCGGTCGCCCGCCGCCGGTGGACCCGGCGCCGGCCGAGCAGGCTCCCGCCGACGTCTGCGTCGACGACGTGGACGCCGGGCAGGCGCTGCTGGAGGAGGACGTGCGGCTGGCCGGGCCGGTGCCCCTGGCCGGGATAGAGTCGGCGTCGTGAACAGCTCACGACAGCCCGGAGCAGCATGAGCGCGGAGGATCTCGAGCGCTACGAGACCGAGATGGAGCTGACGCTCTACCGGGAGTACCGCGACGTCGTCGGGATCTTCAAGTACGTCGTCGAGACCGACCGGCGCTTCTACCTGTGCAACCAGGTCGACGTGAAGGCCCGGACCGAGGCCGGGGACGTGTTCTTCGAGGTCTCGATGAGCGACGCCTGGGTGTGGGACATGTACCGCCCGGCCCGATTCGCCAAGAACGTCAAGGTGCTCACCTTCAAGGACGTCAACGTCGAGGAGCTCAGTCCCGCGGAGATCGACCCGCCCAAGGCCTGACGCGGCCGCGGCCCGGCGTACCTGGACCAGACCAGCGGGAGAGCGTGCCCCGTCGTGGGTATGACGCCGCCATGGCTGGTGGAGTGGGCCGGCGTCGCGTCCGTGACGACCGGGGTTCGGCGGCGGTCGAGTTCGCCCTCGTCGTCCCGTTGCTGATGGTGCTGCTCTTCGGCGTGATCAGCTACGGCTACCTGCTCAGCTTCCGGCAGGCGCTGAGCCAGGGCGCGGCCGAGGGTGCCCGGGCCGCGGCCGTCTCGGCCACCACGACCTCGACGGCGCGCAGCGCGGCCGCACTCTCGGCGCTCAACAGCTCGCTGGACACCTACGGCGTCTCCTGCTCGGGCGGTGCGCTGGTCAAGGGCGGCTCGACCGTGGGCACCTGCTCGCTGTCGGTCGCGACCTGCTCGAACGACGCCAGCGCCCAGTGCGCGACCCTGGCGGTCGTCTACCAGTACGGTGCGCATCCCCTCCTCCCGGACCTGCCGCTGGTCCCCACGCCGGACGTGCTCCGCTACTCCGCGGTCGCGCGGGTGAGCTGACGTGCGACGGACCGAGGAGAGCGGGGCGGTCGTCCCGCTGGTGGCGGTGATGCTGACCGTCCTCGTCACGGTCACGGCCCTCACCGTCGACCTCGGCCGCCAGCGGGTGGCGCGCACCGACATGCAGTCGGTGGCCGACGTGGTCGCCCTCGACCTGGCCCGCGAGCTCGACGGGCGGACCGCGTCGGCGATCTCACCGACGCTGCAGGCGGCGGCGGACCGGAGCCTGGCCCGCAACCCCGACGCCTCGGGTGACGGCGTCTCGGTGGTGCCGCAGCTCGGGACCCTCGCCGCGGACGGCACGTTCACCGCGGTCAGCGGCGCCACCGTCCCCACGGCCGTCAAGGTCGTCGCGTCGACGTCCGTGGGCTACTTCTTCCGCGCCGGGAGCGGTGGCGCCCACCGGTCCGCCGTCGGGGTCGCCCGGGCCACCGCCTGCTACAAGCTCGGCTCGTGGGCGGCGCGGCTGAGCACGACCACGGACGCGAACGTCCTCTACCAGGCCCTGGCGGCGCACGGCGTCGGCGCCTCGGTGGGTGCGGCGACGTACCAGAGCCTCGCGGGGGCGCACGTCGACGTCGGTGCCTTGTCGACCGCTCTGGGCCTGGCCTCGCCCGAGGCGCTCGGCACGACGTCGGTCTCGTTGTCGACGCTGCTGACGGCCGTCGCGCAGGTCGTCGGCACCAACGGCTCCAGCTCCGGGCAGGTGAGCGCCCTGAACACCGTGCGCGCCGGACTCGGCGCGCTCGCGACCAAGCCGGTCGCCCTCGGCAGCCTGCTGAGCGTCGCCACCGGTGCCGGCTCGGGTCTCTCCGCGGCCGTCAACCTGGCGGACCTCGTCGCGGGCGCGGTGCTCGTGGCCGACGGCAACACCGCGGTGTCGGTGCCGGGGCTGACCACGGGCGTGCCCGGCCTGGCCTCCGCGACCAGCTCGCTGACGCTGATCCAGGCCGCCAAGGCGGCCTGCGGCTTCGCGGGGTCGACGCCGAACACCAGCAACCAGGTCGCGCTGACGACGACCGCGACGCTGGCTGGCGGGCAGACGGTCCTGACCTCGCTGGTGAACACCATCACCGGGCTCGTCGGGATCCAGGTGAACCCGCTGGCGGGCAACCAGGTGACGCTGTCGCTGAGCTCGGCCACGGCCACCTCCACGCTCGATGCCGTCAGCTGCAACGCCGGCACGAGGTCTGCGACGGTGGGTACGTCGGGCGGGCTCATCTCGGGCACCCTGACGATCCCCGTGTCGGTCAAGGTGACCACCCTGACCGCGCCGCTCGGTACGACGGTCACGGCGACCATCACGGTCACGCTCTCGTCGAGCGCCTCGGCCGCGACCGTCTCGATCGCGGTCCCCAGCCAGTCCTACGACACGCCGTACAGCAACGGGGGCACCGCGGCCCAGCTCCCGACGGCCACCACCCGGACGGTGGTCAACGCCGGGGGACTGACGGCCGCACAGGTCACCGACGTGCTGAACGCGGTCACGTCCACGGTGGTGAACCCGCTCGTGACCTCGCTCAACAGCACCGTCGTCGGTCCGCTGTCGGACCTCACCGGCCTCCGCACGGCCGGCGCCGACGTGCTGCTGCTCGACCACCCGAGCTGCACGGCGCCGTCGCTGCGCGGCTGACGACCCACCTTCCGTCCACAGCCCGGCCATCCGAGCCGGTCCTCCACAGCCCCGCCCGGCACGGCCGACAGGTGTCCGCAACAGCGGCGAGCCTGGCGTCCATGACGCGAACGACGACTGCGGCAGCCCGACTCGCCCTCGGTGCCTACGGGGAGGACCTGGCGGCCCGACACCTGGTGGGGCAGGGCCTGGTGCTGCTCGACCGCAACTGGCGGTGCGAGACCGGCGAGATCGACCTGGTGCTCCGTGAGGGTGACGTCCTGGTCGTGTGCGAGGTCAAGACCCGGGCCAGCACCGACTACGGCACCCCCCACGAGGCGATCTCCGAGGCGAAGCTCGACAGGCTGCGCCGGCTCGCCGTGCGGTGGGCCGCGGAGCACGGCGTCGCACCACCCGACATCCGCATCGACCTGGTCGGCATCGTCCGCCCCCGGCGAGGCCGGTCGCTCGTCGACCACGTCCGGGGGATCGGCTGATGACCTTCGCCACGACCCACACCGTCTCCCTGCACGGCGCGGTCGGCCACCTCATCGACGTCCAGACCGACGTGTCCCCGGGCCAGGTCGGGGTCACGATGGTGGGCCGCGCCGACACCACCATCAACGAGGCCCGCGACCGGGTACGCATGGCGATCGTGAACAGCCAGCTGGCGTGGCCGGCGACCCGACGGATCACGATCCTGCTGTCCCCGGCCGACCTGCTCAAGCGCGGCACCCACTTCGACCTCGCCATCGCGATCTCGGTGCTGGCGGCCGCCGGCGTGGTGCCGTCCACGGAGATCGTGGCCACCGCGTTCGTGGGTGAGCTGACCCTCGACGGCAACCTGCGCTCGGTCACCGGGGTGCTGCCGATGGTGCTGGCGGCCGCCGAGCGCGGCATCGGCGCGGTGTTCGTCCCCGAGCCCCAGGCCGCCGAGGCCCAGATGGTGCCGGACATGAGCGTGGTCGGCGTCCGCTCGCTCGCCCAGGTGGTGGCGGTGCTGCGCGGGGAGCGACCGCCCGAGGCCGCCCCCGTGGCGCCGACGTCCGGTGCGCGGTTGCTCGCGTGGCGCGGACAGGAGCGGCGAGACGAGCTCGACCTGGCCGACCTGGTCGGGATCGCGGACGCCCGGTTCGCGGTCGAGGTCGCCGCTGCCGGCGGCCACCACCTGCTCCTGTCGGGACCCAAGGGGTGTGGCAAGACCAGCCTGGTCGAGCGCATCCCCGGCATCCTGCCCGACCTGACGCCCGAGGAGGCGCTCGAGCTGAGCGCGATCCAGTCCCTGGCCGGGACACTCGACCCGGTGGCCGGCTTCCCGACCCGGCCGCCGTTCTCGGCTCCCCACCACGACGCCAGCAAGGCCAGCCTGATCGGAGGTGGCGCCGGGGTGGTCCGTCCGGGCGAGGTCAGCAAGGCACACACCGGGGTGCTCTTCCTCGACGAGTTCCCGCTGTTCCGCGCCGACGTCATCGAGGCGTTGCGCCAGCCGCTGGAGAACGGCGACGTGACGATCGCGCGGCGTGACGAGTCGGTCACGCTCCCCGCCCGGGGCATGGTGGTGCTGGCCGCGAACCCGTGCCCGTGCGGTGACTTCAGCACCGACGTGGGTCGGAGCCCCTGCACGTGTCGACCGGTGCAGCTGCGCGAGTACCGCACCAAGGTGACCGGGCCGGTTGCGGACCGGGTGGACATCGTCCGCCACCTGCGCCAGCTGCGCCGGTCCGACGGCGACAAGGACCTGGTGCGCCCGGAGTCCTCGGCCGACGTCCGCAGGCGGGTCGAGGCGGCGCGACAGCGCCAGGCAGAGCGCTACGCCGCGGAGAGCTGGCGCCTCAACGGGCACGCCCCGGGTCCGGTGCTGCGCGAGAGGTGGCCGCTCAGCCGGGCCGGACAGGCCATGGTCGACGAGCAGCTCTACGCCGGCCGGCTGAGCCGACGCGGAGCGACCCGGGTGCACCGGCTGGCGTGGACGGTCGCCGACCTGAGAGGACGCGACGAGCCGGCCCTTGACGAGGTCGACACCGCCCTGCGGCTGCGCACCGGCGACCCGTTGCTGCTCTCGATGCTCGAGCGCGCCGGATGAGCACCGACGACCGGCTGGCCCGGGTCGCGCTGTCCTGCGCGATCGAGCCGGGCGAGGACCGGATGCTCACGCTCGTGGGCGAGCTCGGTGCTGGGGCCGTGCACGAGAGGTTGCGCGGCGAGGAGTCCCTCCTGCCGAGGTTCCACGGCCTGGATCCCGAGCGGGTGCTGGCAGACGCCAATCGGGTCGGTCTGCGGTTCGTCGTCCCCGGGGACGAGGAGTGGCCCCCGGTGCTGGGCGACCTCACGACGGCGCCGGCGCTGCAGCGCCGCGGCGGCGTCCCGGTCGGATTGTGGGTACGTGGCCCGGTGCGGCTCGACCAGCTCGGCGGATCGGTGGCGGTGGTCGGCTCCCGGTCGGCGACGACCTACGGCGCCGACGTCGCGGCCGGGATCGCCGCCGACCTGGCCGCCGCGGGGCGGACGACCGTCTCCGGTGGTGCCTTCGGCATCGACCAGGCTGCGCACCGCGGCGCGGTCGCGGCCGGCGGCCCGACGGTGGCCGTGCTGGCGTGCGGTGCCGACCGGGTCTACCCCGAGGCCCACCGCCGAATGATCGAGCACCTCGCCGCCGAGGGCGCGGTCGTGTCCGAGACGCCACCGGGTGGGGCGCCGATGCGGATCCGGTTCCTGGCCCGCAACCGCCTCATCGCGACGCTCTCGTCGGGCACGGTGGTGGTCGAGGCGGCGGTCCGCAGCGGTGCCCTCAACACCGCCAACTGGGCCGGCCGGCTCAACCGGCACCTGATGGGGGTGCCGGGACCGGTCACCAGTGCGAGCTCCCAGGGCGTGCACCAGCTGGTGCGCACCGGCGCGGCCACCCTCGTGACCTCCGGTGAGGACGTCCTCGAGGTGGTCGCGGCAGCGGGCGAGCACCTGGTGGCTGAGCCCCGGGCGCCTGAACGCCGGCGTGACCGACTCAGCCATGGGCAGCGGCAGGTGCTCGACGCGGTCCCGGTCGCGTCCGGCGCGACCACCGACTCGATCGCACGGATCGCCGGCATGGGGCCTCGCCCGGTCCGCGACGCGCTCGGTCGGCTGGCCGAGCTGGAGCTCGTCGAACGCGACGGACCGGGGTGGCGGCTCGCCGCCGCGGCTCGCGAGTGACCGGCCCCGTCGTTCCTAGAGTGGAGGGGTGACCGACGACGAGGGTGCCAGCGGACTGCCGGAGCCCCTGGTGGGGGTGCTCGCCGCGTACGAGCGGCACCTGACCTCCGAGCGCGACCTCACCCCCCACACGGTCCGCGCCTACACCGCGGACGTCGCCGGGCTGCTCGACCACGCCGCGCGGCTCGGCCACGAGGACGTGTCGACCCTGGACCTGCGCACGCTTCGCAGCTGGCTGGCCAAGCAGCAGACCCTCGGTCGGTCTCGCACCACGCTGGGGCGTCGTGCGACCGCGGCCCGGGTGTTCACCGCGTGGCTGTGCCGGACGGGCCGGGCGCCGGTCGACGCCGGTGCGAGCCTCGGCTCGCCCAAGGCCCACCGCACCCTGCCGCCTGTGCTGCGCGTCGACGAGGCCGCCGACCTGGTCCGGGCCGCCGCGGACCGAGCCGACGACGGCAGCCCGGTGGGCCTGCGCGACGTCGCGATCCTCGAGCTCCTCTACGCCACCGGGATCAGGGTCGGCGAGCTGGTCGGGCTCGACGTCGACGACGTCGACCGCGAGCGCAACGTCGTGCGGGTCCTCGGCAAGGGCCGCAAGGAGCGCACGGTGCCCTTCGGACGGCCCGCCGCCCGGGCGCTCGACTTCTGGCTGCGCCAGGGCCGGCCGGCGCTCGCCGTCCCCGGCAGCGGGGCGGCCGTCTTCCTCGGCGCCCGCGGTGGTCGGATCGACCAGCGCGCCGTGCGCACCCTGGTCCACCGGCGGATCGCCGACGTGCCGGGCGCCCCCGACATCGGCCCCCACGGGCTGCGGCACACCGCCGCGACCCACCTGCTCGAGGGAGGGGCCGACCTGCGGTCGGTCCAGGAGCTGCTCGGCCACGCGTCGCTGGCCACCACACAGCTCTACACGCACGTCACCACGGACCGGTTGCGACGGGCCTACCAGCAGGCCCACCCCCGAGCCTGACGAGCGGGGACCACCCGGCGAGCCGCGGCGTGGTGTCCCCGACGCCGATGGGCACGGGCTCGTCGCGCCACAGCGGGAGCAGCCGCACGGGTCCGGCACCGACCAGCCGCAGCGGATCGAGGTAGGTGTCGCCCATGATCCAACCCCAATGCAGGCAGGACCGGGGCAGGCAGTGCGAGCCCGACCACTCGAGCCGACCGATCCGGTCGCCGACGGCCACCTGGGTGCCGACGGGCACCGTGGCCGCCACCGGCTCGTAGGTCGTGCGGGTGGCGCCGTGGTCCACCACGACCACGCCGCGTCCCGCGAGGACGCCGGCCCAGCTCACCGTGCCGGGCAGCGCCGAGCGGACCGGCTGGCCCACGGAGCCGAGCAGGTCGACGCCTCGGTGACCGGCGCCCCACGGGTCCGCCGGAGGGTCGAACGCACGCACCACCTCGGGCTCGGGTCGCAGGGGCCACACGCCGGTCGGGTCGGTGGCGGCGGACCGGGCGGGAGTCGCCAGCAGCACCGTGAGGACGGCGGTGAGGACGCCGGGGAGGACGGTCGCGAGGACGCTGCGCACCAGGGACGGACGGATGGTCATGACCCGATGCTGGTGCGGCAACGGGTCGGTCGCGACCGGACCGGCGTCGCCGGTGGACGAGCAGGTCCGCCGGCCCACCGGTGGACGTCAGCCGGGCCGATCCGCGCGGATTCGCAGTGCCCCGCGGCGTCGACTACTCTGGCGGGAGCAACCCGTGAGGGTTGACTTCGCACGTCCGCAGACCGCGACGGGCCCTGCACTCCGAGGACCCGGCCGCCCGCGGGCGTGGCCGTCAGTCCGGAGCTCCCGAGGTCCGGTCCGGCCACGCGCGGACGTCAGGGCCGAGGAGCACCCGCTCCGCGGCAGCAACTGAAGACCAATGCGAGCACGTCCCCTTCGTCCGGCCTGCGTCAAGGCCGGGCTCAGCGAGGGTGCGGGCTCCACCACCAGGAGAGATTCCCCATGGCAGTCGTGACCATGCGCCAGCTCCTCGAGAGCGGCGTGCACTTCGGGCACCAGACCCGGCGCTGGAACCCGAAGATGAAGCGCTTCATCATGACCGAGCGCAACGGCATCTACATCATCGACCTGCAGCAGTCGCTGTCCTACATCGACCGCTCGTACGCCTTCATCAAGGAGACCGTCGCCAAGGGCGGGACCGTGATGTTCGTCGGCACCAAGAAGCAGGCCCAGGAGGCGATCGCCGAGCAGGCGACCCGCGTCGGCATGCCCTACGTCAACCAGCGGTGGCTGGGCGGCATGCTCACCAACTTCTCGACGGTGCACCAGCGGATCAACCGCCTCAAGGAGCTCGACGAGATCGACTTCGACGACGTGGCCGGGAGCAGCCGCACCAAGAAGGAGCTGCTCCAGATGCGCCGCGAGCGCGACAAGCTGAACAAGTCCCTCGGCGGCATCCGCGAGATGAGCCGGACGCCCGCCGCCGTGTGGATCGTCGACACCAACAAGGAGCACCTCGCCGTCGAGGAGGCCCGCAAGCTGCGCATCCCGATCGTCGGCATCCTGGACTCCAACTGCGACCCCGACCTGGTCGACTACCCGATCCCGGGCAACGACGACGCGATCCGCGCCGTCGGCCTGCTGACCCGCGTGGTCGCCGACGCCGTCGCCGAGGGCCTGATCGCCCGCTCGGGCGCCAAGTCCGGCGAGGGCGAGGCCGTCGGCGCCGAGGAGCCCCTGGCCGAGTGGGAGCGCGAGCTCCTGGGCGGCGAGGCCGAGGCGACCGCCGTCGAGGCGACCGGCGGCGACGCCGCGGCCGAGGCCCCCGCCGCCGAGGCGACGGGTGCCGGCACCGAGGCCGCCGAGGCCGTCGAGGCCGTCGAGGAGACCAAGGCTGCCGAGGAGACCCCGGCTGCTGAGGCCGTCGAGGCCGATCAGGCCGCGGCCCAGGCGGCCGAGACCGCCGAGTCCGTCGAGTCCTGACCGTCGGTCCCGTCCGAAGAACTTCGAGGAAGAAGGAACATGGCTAACTTCTCCGCTGCCGACGTCAAGAAGCTCCGTGAGCTGACCGCCGCCGGCATGATGGACTGCAAGAAGGCGCTCGAGGAGGCCGACGGCGACTTCGACAAGGCCGTCGAGATCCTGCGCGTCAAGGGTGCTGCGAAGGCCGCCAAGCGCGGTGCCGAGCGCGAGGCCTCCGCGGGCCTGGTGGCCCACGCACCCGGCGTGCTGGTCGAGCTCAAGTGCGAGACCGACTTCGTCGCCAAGGGCGAGGACTTCGTCGCCACCGCGCAGCAGATCGCGGACGCCGCGTCCGAGGCGAAGGCCGCGGACGTCGAGGCGCTCAAGGCCGTCGCGCTGGGCGACCAGACCGTCGGCGAGGTCGTCGAGGGACTCGCGATCTCGATCGGCGAGAAGATCGAGCTCGGCCAGTACGTCTACTTCGACGGCCCGGTCGTGGCCTACATGCACAAGCGTGCGGCCGACCTGCCGCCGGCCGTCGGCGTCCTCGTCGAGTACGACGGTGACGCAGACGCTGCTCGCGCCGCGGCGATGCAGATCGCGGCGATGCGTCCCCAGTACCTCACCCGTGAGGAGGTGCCCGCCGACGTCGTCGCCAAGGAGCGCGAGATCGCCGAGGCCACCTCTCGCGAGGAGGGCAAGCCCGAGCAGGCGATCGCCAAGATCACCGAGGGCCGGCTCAACGGGTTCTTCAAGGACGTCGTCCTGCTCGAGCAGGCGTCGGTGACCGAGAGCAAGAAGACCGTCAAGGCGGTCCTCGACGACGCCGGCACCACCGTGAAGCGGTTCGCCCGTTTCGAGGTCGGAGCCTGACCGGATAGGTTCGCGTCCAGACATCACACGAGGAGGCCGGTTCGATGACAGCTCGACTGATCATCGGACCGGCCTCCTCGCATCTCCAGCGGCACCCTCAGCCGCGTCCTGCCCGTCGAAGGAGTCGCCCGTGACCGGATACCAGCGCGTCCTGCTCAAGCTCTCCGGCGAGGTGTTCGGTGGAGGGAAGGTCGGGGTCGACCCCGACGTGGTCCAGGCCGTCGCCCGCGAGATCGCGGCGGTCGCCCGGGCCGGCGTGCAGATCGCGGTGGTGACCGGTGGAGGCAACTTCTTCCGCGGCGCCGAGCTCCAGCAGCGCGGGATGGACCGGGTCCGTGCCGACTACATGGGCATGCTCGGCATCGTCATGAACTGCCTGGCGCTCCAGGACTTCCTGGAGAAGCTCGGCGTCGAGACACGCGTGCAGACCGCGATCACGATGGGGCAGGTGGCCGAGCCGTACATCCCGCGGCGCGCGATCCGGCACATGGAGAAGGGCCGGGTCGTCATCTTCGGCGCCGGCATGGGCATGCCCTTCTTCTCCACCGACACCGTCGCCGTGCAGCGCGCGCTGGAGAGCAAGTGCGACGTGGTGCTCGTGGCCAAGAACGGGGTGGACGGCGTCTACACCGCCGACCCGCACCTCGATCCCACCGCGACCAAGTTCGACGAGCTCAGCTACGACGAGGCGATGGCCCGGGGCCTGCGGATCATGGACCAGACGGCGTTCGCGCTGTGCGGGGAGAACAAGCTCCCCATGGTCGTCTTCGGCATGGAGCCGGAGGGCAACATCCTGCGCGTCGTGCAGGGTGAGAAGATCGGTACGCTCGTCAGCGCCGGCTGACCGCGCGGCGGGCACGCAACCAGTGACGAAGCAGGAGAAGCCGTGATCAACGACATCCTCAACGAGGCCGACCAGAAGATGGACAAGTCGGTCGAGGCGACGCGGGAGGAGTTCGCGGCGATCCGGGCGGGCCGCGCCCACCCGAGCATGTTCAACAAGATCGTGGTCGACTACTACGGCTCCCCGACGCCGTTGCAGCAGCTCGCGTCCTTCACCGCTCCGGAGGCGCGGATCATCCTGATCTCGCCCTACGACCAGGGCGCGATGCACAACATCCAGAAGGCGATCCGCGACTCCGACCTCGGGGTCAACCCCGCCGATGACGGCAAGGTGATCCGCTGCGTGTTCCCCGAGCTCACCGAGGAGCGCCGCAAGGAGTACATCAAGGTGGCCCGCCACAAGGCCGAGGAGGGCCGGGTCGCGGTGCGCAACCTGCGCCGTACGGCCAAGCACCAGCTGGAGAAGCTGGAGAAGGACGGCGACGTCGGGCAGGACGACGTCACCGGTGCCGAGAAGCGTCTGGACGGCATGACCAAGAAGCACACCGACGCGATCGACGACCTGCTCAAGCACAAGGAGGCCGAGCTGCTCGAGGTCTGAGCCGCTCGACTCCTCCATGACCGACGCGACGTCGCCGGCCCCCGTCCCCGCCAGCGCCCCGCAGAAGGACCACGGCAGAGCCGGCCGCAACCTGCCCGCCGCGGTCGCTTCGGCGGTAGTGCTGCTGGGCGCCATCGCGCTCTCGCTGCTGTTCTGGAAGACCGCCTTCATGCTGATCGTGGCCGCAGCCGCGGTGGTGGCGGTCTGGGAGCTGGGCCGCGGGTTCTCCGCCAAGCACATCGACCTGCCCGAGCAGCCCCTGATGGCCGGTGCCGTGGTCATGGTCGTGGTCGCGTACTTCTGGGGCACCGACGCGCTGGTCACCGCGACGGCGGTGGCCGCACTGGTCACGATGCTGTGGCTGTTGCGCCGCGGCGTCGACGGCTACGTCCAGGACGCGACCGCGTCGGTGTTCACCCTGGTCTACGTGCCGTTCCTGGGCTCTTTCGTCGCGCTGCTGCTGGCGGAGGGCGGCACCGACGGCGCCGGTCTCGACGACCCCGGCGTGCAGGGGATCATCACCTTCATCGGGGTCACCATCGCCTCCGACATCGGGGGGTACGCCGCCGGCGTGCTGTTCGGGAAGCACCCGATGGCTCCGGTCATCTCCCCGAAGAAATCCTGGGAGGGCTTCGCCGGCTCCGCGGTCTTCTGCCTGCTCGCCGGCTGGGCGCTCGTGGTCTACCTGCTCGACGGCGACTGGTGGGTCGGCCTGCTGCTCGGCCTGATCGCCGTCGTGATGGCCACCCTGGGCGACCTGTGCGAGTCGGTCATCAAGCGCGACCTCGGGATCAAGGACATGAGCCACGTGATCCCCGGCCATGGGGGCCTGATGGACCGCCTGGACTCCCTCCTCGCGACCATCGCGCCGATCTGGCTGCTGCTGCACTACCTGGTCTACTGAGGCCCGCTCAGCCGCCGACCCCGCCGGACGTCATACGGGTTGGTCGTGGGGGCGGCCGGGGCGTATGACGTCCCCGGTCCGGCGGCGGGAGGTCATGCGGGTTGGTCGTGGGGGCGGCCGGGGCGTATGACGTCCCCGGTGGCCGGGCCGCCCGCCGGTGGCACGCTGCCTGATCGCTCACACTCCGCGCCTCGCCCGGCACGCCGACGCACCGATCCGGCGCCGCTGCGCATAGCATCGAGATGATGTCGACCGAGCAGGAGGACGCCGAGCAGGCCGTCCCCGCGACCCAGGATCCCGCGGGCCAGGCGCCCGTCAGCGAGCGTGCGCCCGACTGGTGGCACCGCGACCACCCGACCTTCACCGCGATCACGGGCTTCTTCACCGGGCTCGCCTTCGTCATCGTCGTCCCCGGGCTGTTCGCGGCGGTGCTGGGGCTGCTCTTCGACTACCACACCGCCGAGGACCTGTTCCCGTTCGTGCTGGTCACCCTCGGCATCCCGATCGGTCTGGTGATCGTGCCGCGGACCCGCCGCTTCGGGATCTACATGGCCATCGGCATGGTCACGACCGCGCTGGTCGTGGGCGGGGTCACCGCCCTGGTGCTCTGGTACATGGTCACCTACCAGAGCTGACGTCTCGGCCGGTCCGAGCTCGTCGGTTGGGGTCCGGTGCCTGCCAGGTGGGACACTGGCCCGATGTCCGAGCCCACCCAGCTTCCCCTCGTCCTCGACGAGCCGCGCGGCCGCAGGAAGCCGCCGCCGCACCTGGCCGACCTCACGCTGGCCGAGCGGGTCGCCCGGGCCGAGGAGCTCGGCCTGCCGGGGTTCCGGGCCAAGCAGCTCTCGACGCACTACTTCGGCCGCCTGGTCGACGACCCGGAGCAGATGACCGACCTGCCCGCCGCCCAGCGGGCCGAGCTCGTCACCGGGCTGCTGCCGCCCCTGATGACGCCCGTCCGGACCCTCGAGGCAGACCGCGGCACCACCCGCAAGACGCTGTGGCGGCTGTTCGACGGCGCCCTCGTGGAGTCGGTGCTGATGCGCTACCCCGACCGCGCCACCATGTGCGTCTCCAGCCAGGCCGGGTGCGGAATGGCCTGCCCGTTCTGCGCCACCGGTCAGGGCGGCCTGCAGCGCAACATGTCCACCGGCGAGATCGTCGAGCAGGTCGTGGCCGGTGCCCGCTCCCTGGCCCGCGGCGAGGTGCCCGGCGGTCCGGCCCGGGTCTCCAACGTGGTCTTCATGGGGATGGGGGAGCCGCTGGCGAACTATCGCGCGGTGATCGGCGCCGTACGCCGCCTGACCGACCCGGCCCCGGAGGGGCTGGGCATGAGTGCTCGGGGCGTCACCGTCTCGACCGTCGGCCTGGTGCCTCGGATGCGCCAGCTGGCCGACGAGGGCATCCCGGTCACGCTCGCGCTGAGCCTGCACGCACCGGACGACGAGCTGCGCAACGAGCTGGTGCCGATCAACACCCGGTTCTCGGTGGCGGAGACGGTCGAGGCCGCCTGGCACTACGCGGACGTGACCCGCCGCCGGGTGTCGATCGAGTACGCGATGATGCGCGGCATCAACGACCAGGGCTGGCGGGCCGACCTGCTCGCCGACGTGCTGCGCTCGTACGGCGACTGGGGCTGGGTCCACGTCAACCTGATCCCGCTCAACCCGACGCCGGGATCGCGGTGGACCGCCTCCGACCCCGCCGACGAGCGGGAGTTCGTGCGGCGCCTCGAGGCTCGGGGCATCCCGACCACGGTGCGTGACACCCGCGGTCGGGAGATCGACGGGGCGTGCGGCCAGCTGGCAGCTGCCGAGTAGGTCTCAGCGCAGGAACGCCGGGGCCTTCATCACGAGCTCGACGTTGCGGTCGACCCGGCGGCCGCGACGGTTGTCGTCCCGCTCCTGCCAGTCGTTGGCGCCGAGCAGCCGGGAGAGCCCCGCGAGCCGCAGGGGGAGCTGCTCGTCGTTCGTGAGGTCGCCGTCCCACTCCAGGGTGCCGCCATGGTCGACCATGGTGGTGAAGATCGACAGCGTCCCGTCGCGGTTGTCGGCGATCTCGATGATGCGCGACTGCTGCGGCCAGTCGATGTGGGAGGCGGTGTTGATCTCCCAGAAGCCTCCCACCACCTTCTTGGTCCGCTTGTCCTTGCGCACGTGCGGCCAGATGTTGTTGTCGTGGGTGTGGCCGTTGACCCACGCGATCACGTTGTCGTAGCCGAGGAGCAGGTTGGTGACCTGGGTGGCGAGCTTCGGGTCCTTGAAGGACTCCAGCGGGTGGTGGCTGGCGAGCACGACCAGTCGCTTGCGGCTCGCGGCGAGCTGCTTCTTCAGCCAGGTGAGCTGCGCGGCGTCGATCGTGCCCTGCTCACCGGCGGGGAGGACGGTGTCGAGCACGATGAAGCGCACGATGCCCCGGTCGAAGGTGTAGTAGGCCGTGTCGTCGTCGAGGTTCTTCTGGGTGAAGCCGTGGCCGACGGGGGTGCCGGTGGTGTTGAAGTGCTCCTGCACCCATTCGTCGCGGTCGATGATCCGCCGGTCGGGGTCGGCGGTGACGGTCCGGGAGTCCACGCCGGAGATCGGCTTGACGTCGCCGATCGCCCTCGCGCGGAAGATGTCGTTGGCCGGGAAGTTGCCCTGGATCAACCCGTCGTGGTTGCCCATGGCCGTGTACCAGTCCATCGCGAGGCCCTCGGCCTGGAAGGGCAGGCGGGCCGCGTCGAGGACGCCCGGGATCTCGGGGAACCCGTACTTCGACCGCGGGTCGTCGTCGACCTTCCCCTCGGGCGTGCCGTCGGGGTGCCAGTAGCCGGTCATGTACGACGCGGCGTTCTGGTCCATCACGCCCTCGTACTTGGTGAGGTCGCCGGAGTCGACGGTGACCATCTCGCCGTCGAGGACGTCGATGTTCCAGCGGATCTCGTTGTACTGACGGGAGTCGGAGTTGTCCCCGGTCTGGATCGCGAAGGCGAGCTTGCGACCGGTGACCGGGCCGGTGCCGATGTCGTTGAGCGCGCGCACCATCGCGTCGGCGACGTGGCCGCTGAAGACCTCCTGCGGCCGGTAGGCGCTGGAGCTGAGCGACTCGCCGTACTCCAGCCGCATGGGCGACTGGGCGTCGACCACGTGGATGTCGCTGAGCTGGGCGAACGCGAGCAGCCCCCGACGCCGGGAGCGGCGGCTCTTGCTGGGCACCGCGCCGAGACCGCCACGGACGACCCAGGGCTCGCCAGGCCGTTCGACGACCGCTCGCCAGCCGCCGTCGCCTGCCGGACCCTTGCCGAGCACCGTCCGCCGGGTCGTGGTGCCACCCGCGGTCCGTGGAGCCAGGCGGGCCGCGGCACCCGTGCCGGCGACCGCGTCGGCGGACAGCGAGCCGAGGCCACCGAGCGCTGCGGCGCCGCCCACGACGAGCGAGGAACGGATCAGGTCACGACGAGAGAGCTGCACGCGCGTCAATCTAGGCTCGACCTGCTGTTCACGTCCCGGAAATCAGCAGGTCCACAGCTTCGTCGACCGCGTCGACCAGGTGCACGTGCGGCTCCATCGGCTTGCCACGCGCCAGCCGCTGTAGGAGCGGCCACGCCGGGAGCGTCTCGGTCCAGTACCGGGCGCCGAGCAGCACCATCGGCGCGACTGCGGTCTCCTCGGCGTAGTAGTTCTCGCACGCGTCCTGGAAGACCTCCTGCACCGTGCCGCCCGCGCCCGGCAGGAACACGATCCCGGCGTCGCAGACCTGGAGGAGGATCGCCTCGCGGGTCGAGTTGCGGAAGTACTTCGCGATCGCGGTGGCGAAGGCGTTCGGAGGTTCGTGCCCGTAGTGCCAGGTCGGGATCCCGAGCGTGTCGTCGGCTGCCGGGAACCGGTCGAGGACCGCGCGGGCGCGCCGGACCCACGCGTCCACCGACGGGCGGTACGACGGCACCTCGGCGAGCAGCGCGACCGCCTCGTCGAGGTCGTCGGCCCGGTGGGCGAACCGGCCGCCGAGGTTGGCCGCCTCCATCGCGCCCGGCCCGCCGCCGGTCGCCACGACCGCGTCCCGGCCCAGCGCGGCACCCAGCCGCGCCGCGTCGGCGTACCCGGGGTGGTCCCGGTCGAGCCGGTGGCCCCCCATGACGCCCACCAGGTGCCGGCCCTCGGTCCAGTCGTCCAGCGCGAGGTCGATCGTGTGGTCGTGCAGGGCCCGCGCCAGCGCGTCGTCGGCGCCGAAGGGACGCTGCGACCAGGCGTAGGCGCGGGCGTCCAGGGAGTCGGCGTAGCGGCGCGAGTCGTAGAGCTCGTCGGCGGTGTACAGCGCCTGGCGGGGCTCGACCGGCGCGTCGTCGGGCACCTGCAGGACGAGTCCGCCGCCGGCTCGGACCAGGTCCTCGTCGCCGGGCGCGAAGCGGCAGGCGAGGAAGGTCGCGCCCGAGGTGCTGACCGCCGCGAGCGTGTCGTGTCGACCGGTCAGGTCGACCCCGCGCACCCGCCACCCACGCAGCGAGGTGGCTCCCGCAGCCAGCCGGCGGTCGAGCTCCTCGAGGGTCTCGACGTGGACCAGCCGGCCGCGGGAGCGCTTCACGCCGCGACTCTAGAGGGACCGGGCGCGGCCCCTTCAGAAGGCGTGCGCGAGCAGGTCGCCGTACAGCGCGTGCTCGTCGGCCTCCAGCCCGCGCGCCCGGAACCAGCTGCACACGTTGGTGCAGTCGCGCAGGAGGAAGTCCAGGCCCTCCGGGTTGCCGACCAGGTCGACCATCTGCGGCAGGTCGATCACGACCAGCCGGTCCCCGGCCGCGAGGACGTTGTACGGGGAGAGGTCGCCGTGCACCAGGCCGTGGCGCGCCAGCTCTGCGAGGAACTCGCGCAGCTGCTCGAAGTAGGCCGTCAGCAGCGCCCGGTCGGGACGCGTCTGGGCCAGGCGCGGCGCGGTCTCGCCGTCCTGGGTGATCCACTCCATCAGCAGCTCGGTGCCGTCGACCTGCACGGGGTAGGGGACCGCGAGACCGAGCTGGTGGCAGCGCACCAGCGCGGTCCACTCCGCCCAGGCCCACTGCCCGGCCGCGACGGCGCGCCCGTGCGCGGACTTCTTCGCCATCGCCCGGTTGTCGCGGGTGTTGCGGACCTTGCGCCCAGCGGTGTAGGCGGCCGAGCGGTGGAAGTCGCGGTGCTCGGCACCGCGGTAGCGCTTGGCCACCATCACGACCGACGAGCCCGGGGCGTCCGAGCCGGGGACGGCGCGTTCCAGCAGGAACGCGTCGGCCTCCTTGCCGGTCTTGAGGACACCGAGCTCGGTGTCGACGGCGGCCTGCGACGTCACCACCCAGTCGGGGCGGGGCTCCGGGCCGCGGCACAGGGGCTCCACGTCGAGCCAGGTGGACCAGCGCTGGTCGTCGTCGAGGTCGTCAGCGACCTCGAAGTCGAAGACGAAGGTGGGGTCAATCCCCCCGAGGTCGGGTCGGGGACGAGAGAGGTCGGTCATCGGTACAGATGCTCCAGGGAGAAGAGAGGGGGCGGGCTGCTGCGGGCAGGCCACGGACAGTCGTGGACATGTCACGGCTCCTCTCCTCGGGCGCCCGGTCGGCCCGGGCGCTGCGACCAGCCTCGACCGTCGCCGGGCGCGGTCGCAACCGGTTTACGCATCGACGCCCCGCCCAGGGGGTGCACCCGGGCGGGGCGTCGGTCAGGGGGACGGCGGGCTCAGGCGGCCACGCCTCCGGTGGTGGTCGGGATCGCCAGCTCGGCGACCCGCTCCCAGGCGTCGTCGACGTGGACCACCCGACGCCCCATCCGGTGGAGGATGCTCGCGGCGATGCCGGCCCGGTAGCCGGACCGGCAGTGCACCCAGAGCTCGCCGGGGGGTAGGTCGGCACCCCGGAGGTCGACGTCCTGCACCGGCAGGTTGAGACTGCCCGGCAGGTGCTCCTGGTCGTGCTCGTCGCGCTGCCGGACGTCGACGACGACGGGGGCGACGGGCGCCTGCGCCACCTCGTCCCGGAACGCCGCCCAGTCCGCGCGCCGGTAGGTCGCGGGCAGCGGCGTGGCGACGTCCAGCAGGTGGGTCCGCGGGCCGTCCATCCCGATCGCCGCCAGGTCCCGCAGAGCGGACCCGAGGTCCTCGGGGTCGTCGCACAGCAGGACGAGCTCGTCCTCCCACGGGACCAGCCAGCCGACGTACGTCGCGAACTGGGTGCCGTACTCCATGCTCACCGTGCCGGGCAGGTGGCCCCGGCTGAACGAGGTGCGCCGCCGCAGGTCGACCACCCAGGTGCCGGCCAGGACCGCGTCGGTCACCTCGGCGGCGGTGACGGGCCGGGTCGGCCGGGGGCGGGCCCGGCCGACCCGGCCCGGTTGAGGGGAGCCATGTGCGGGTAGTAGCGCGGGTACGGCCCGTAGCCGGCCACCAGCTCGGCGACGAACCGGTCCCGGTCGGTGGTGAGTGCCGGGTTGGCCACCCGCTCGTCGCCGATAGTGCCCCCGGCGCCGGTGGCGGCCGTCGTCGCACCGGCGCAGAAGCTGCCGAACCCGTGGGTCGGGTGCAGCGTCGTCGCGGGGTCGAGTGCGCCGAGCAGCCGGGCGCTGGCCCACTGCCGGCCGGCGAGCTCGGCGGTCAGCCGCTCGTCGACGAGGTCGGTGCGGCCCACGGTGCCGCGCAGGAGGCTGCCCCCGCTGAACAGTGCCCCGGGCCGGTCCAGCTCGTCGTGCGAGCGCACGAGGAAGGCCTGGTGGTGACGCGTGTGCCCCGGCGTCGCCAGCACGCTGACGTCGAGGCGGCCGACGGGGACCACGTCGCCCCCGCGGACGCCCAGCCGCTCGAACTCGACCGGCTCGTCGGCCGCCAGCAGGTAGTCGGCGCCGTGCCGCCGGGCGAGGGCCAGCGCACCGGAGACGTAGTCGTTGTGCACGTGCGTGTCGGCCACGGCGGCGATCTCGACCTGCGCCTGCTCGGCCACCCTCTCGACGTCCGACACGTCGCGGGGCGGGTCGACCACCAGGGCCCGGGACCCGTCGTGGACCAGGTGGGTGCGGTTGCCGAGGGCCGGCACCTCGAGCGTCACGACCTCCATGCCGACCTCCCCATTATCAAAAGTCGATTGACTTACTCGAGTTATAGCACAGAAGTGGTGGTCGGCTAGGTTTCGCCGGGTGATCCGACGCCGCGTGCTCAGCCTCGCCGCCGTACCCGTGGTGCTCGCTCTCCTCGCTGCCGGCGCGGCTGCCGGCGCGGCTGCCGGCGGTGCTGCCGGCGGGGCCACCCCCGGCTCGGACGACGGCCCGCGGCATCGCTCGGCTCCCCACGGGTCCGCCGGGATCGGTGACCCCTACTTCCCGCTCGACGGCAACGGCGGGATCAACGTGATCTCCTACGACGTCCACGACCGCTACCGCTTCGACACCGGTCAGCTGTCCGGCTGGACCGCCCTGCGACTGCGCGCGACCCAGGCGCTCTCCGGCTTCGACCTCGACTTCCTCCTCCCGGTCTCGGCGGTGACGGTCGAGGGTCGACGGGCCCGCTTCGACCAGCACCGCTACCACGAGCTGTCGATCACCCGGGCGCTCGCCGCGGGCCAGACGGTGCGGGTCGTGGTCCGGTACGCCGGCCGTCCCGGCGACTACACCTACGCCGGGGAGTCGAACTGGCTCGCCGACAGCGGGGAGGTCGTCGCGATGAACCAGCCGCACATGGCGCCCTGGTGGTTCCCAGCCAACGACCATCCGCAGGACAAGGCGCGGCTGACCGTCTCCATCACGGTGCCCCGCGACCTCCAGGTGATCTCCAACGGCCGCCGGACCGCCCGGGTCGACCGCGGGAACGGCCTGGCGACGACGACCTGGCGCTCGGACGAGCCGATGGTGCCGTACCTCGCCTTCTTCGCGGCCGGCCGGTACGCCGTCGCCCAGGGGAGGGCCGACGGTCGTCCGTGGCTGGTCGCTGTCTCCCGGTCGCTGCCGGCCTCGTCGCAGCAGGCGGCGATGGGCCTGATGAAGCGGACCCCGGCGCTGCTGCACTGGCTGGAGACGGTGATCGGTCCCTACCCGTTCTCGACCAGTGGCGGCCTGACCACCGCCCTGGACCCCGGCTTCGCCCTGGAGAACCAGACCCGGCCCACCTATCCGTTCATGGGCGACGGACCGGGCGCGGTCAGCACGGTCGTCCACGAGCTGGCCCACCAGTGGTTCGGCGACTCGGTGGCGGTGCACCGCTGGCGCGACATCTGGCTCAACGAGGGCTTCGCCACCTTCATGGAGCAGTACTACGCCGAGACCCACGGCGGCTCGACCGCCCGGCAGTGGCTGCGCTCCTACTACGACGCCACGGATGCCGGCGACGGCTTCTGGGCCCACCAGGTCGCGGACCCCTGCCCCGACCACCAGGGCTGCGTCGGCCCGATCTTCGCCAGCTTCGTCTACGACCGGGGCGCGATGGCCCTGCAGGCGTTGCGCGACGTCATCGGCGACGACGACTTCTTCGAGCTGCTCGGCACGTGGGCCGCGACCCGGGCCGGCAGCACCGGCTCGACCGAGCGCTTCGAGGCCCTTGCCGAGACCGTCAGCGGCCAGGACCTCGACGGCTTCTTCGAGGCGTGGCTCCACAGTCCGACCAAGCCGGCCGACACCGCCGCCAACGGCCTGGGGTAGCCGGCTACCCCAGCAGCGGCGCGACCGCCCTCGCCGCCAGGCTGGGCAGGCGGGTCACCCGCTCCTCCGCGTCGGCAAGCGTCATCGCGCGCAGCCCCACGTTGACCCCCAGCCAGCGCAGCGGCTCCCGTTCCCAGGCGGGGGAGCGGTGTCCGACCCAGGGCAGCCTGGTCAGCTCGGTGTCACGACCCAGCACCAGGTCCCGCAGGGTGCGACCGGCCAGGTTCGTCGTGCTCACGCCGTCGCCGACGTACCCCCCGGCCCAGGCCAGGCCGGTCTCCCGGTCCAGCCCGACCGAGGCGCACCAGTCGCGGGGGATCCCGAGCGGACCGCCCCACGCGTGGGTGACCCGGGTCCCGGCCAGCACCGGGAACAGGTCGACCAGCGTGGCGTAGAGCCGGGCGAACACCTGCTCGTCGTGGTCGTACTCGGGTCGGATCCGAGACCCGAGGTGGTACGGCGCACCGCGGCCGCCGAAGACCAGCCGGTCGTCGGCGGTGCGCTGTCCGTAGACGATGAGGTGGCGGTGGTCGCTGAACGTCTCGCGGCGTCCCAGCCCGATCTCGTCCCAGGTCGAGGTGGACAGCGGCTCGGTCGCGATCACCAGGGAGTAGACGGGGATGACCGACCGGGAGTGACCCGGGAGCGCCGCGGTGTAGCCCTCGGTCGCCCGGACGACGGTCCGCGCCCGGACGACCCCGGTGCCGGTCGCCACGTGGCCGGGCTCGATCGCCTCGACGCGGGTGCGCTCGTGGATGGTCACGCCCCGGCGCTCGACGGCGTCGGCCAGGCCGCGCGCCAGCTTCGCCGGGTGCACCGCCGCGCAGTCGGGGGTGTACGTCGCCCCGACGGTCCGGCTGCCCCGCAGCGCGGCCGTGGCCTCGGCGCGGTCCAGCAGCCGCAGGTCGTCCTCGCCACGGCCCCACTCCCGCGCCGCCGCGACCTCGGCCCGGGCCCGCCGCCACTGGGCGCGGCTGCGGGCGAGCACGACGGTGCCGCCCTTGGCGATGTCGGCGTCGATGCCCTCGGCCAGCGCGGCACGGGCGACCTCGTCGACGGTCTCGCGCATCGCGCGGTGCTGGGCCGTGGCTGCGTCCCGGCCGGCGAGCGCCGCCAGGGTGGGCAGGGAGGCGGGGAAGAGGGCCGAGCACCAGCCGCCGTTGCGGCCGCTCGCGCCGAACCCGGCCGTCTCGGCCTCGAGCACGACGATGCGCAGGGCCGGGTCGGCCTCGGCGAGGTAGTAGGCGGTCCACAGCCCGGTGAACCCGGCGCCGACGATCGCGACGTCGGCCGCGGTGTCCCCGTCGAGCGCCGGCCGCGGGCTCCAGTCGGTGCGGACGGTGTCGTGCCAGAGGGAGAGCCGCTCCCAGTGGGGGTCGGGCCGGTGGGGGGCGGGTGCGCGGCTCAGCGCACACCCCACGAGTAGGTCTGCTTGCGCAGCCGCAGGTACATGAAGGTCTCGGTCGACGCAACGCCGTCGATCGCCCGGATCCGGTCGGAGATCAGCTCCAGCAGGTGCTCGTCGCTCTCGCACACGACCTCCACGAGCAGGTCGTAGGACCCCGCGGTGACCACGACGTAGTCGACCTCGTCGAGGTCCGCGAGCCGGTCGGCGACCGGCTCGAGGGCACCGGTGACCCGGATGCCGACCATCGCCTGCCGGGCGAAGCCGAGCTCGAGCGGGTCGGTGACGGCGACGACCTGCATCACGCCGCTCTCGATCAGCCGCTGGACCCGCTGGCGCACCGCCGCCTCGGAGAGGCCGACGACCTTGCCGATGGCGGCGTAGGAGCGACGCCCGTCCTGCTGCAGCTGCTCGATAATGGCCTTGGACACCTCGTCGAGCTGGGAGGGGCGCCCGGACTTCCTCGTCATGGCGGCATGGTTCCTCACCGAGAGCACGGCGGTCAAAGGTTTCCGGGGCGTGGAGCGAAGGATTTCGTTGCGAGGATGTTTCGGATCTGCGGGATCCCTTGTTCGACCGCCGTTCTCGTGGCACGATCCGATGGCTTGCCGATGGACCGGACACGTCGTCCGGCCCGCCTCAGCGGAAGGAGCCGCATGCCGCCGGACTCGCCCGGGATCTCCCGCCGGGGCCTCCTCAAGGGAGGCGGCGCCGTGGCCTTCGCGGGCGTCAGCCTGGCCGCCCTGAAGCTGCCCTTCTTCTCGACCGCCGGCGCCCAGCAGGACCCGGCCACCTGCCGCGCGACCGACCTGTCGGACAGCCAGAAGGAGCTGATCATCTCCAACTGGCCGGCCTACATCGACCCGCGCAAGAAGTCCGACGGGACGTTCCAGACCTTCGAGCGCGAGACCGGCATCACGGTGCACTACACCGACGACGTCAACGACAACTCCGAGTTCTACGCCAAGGTCCGCAACCAGCTCGGCTCCTGCCAGCCCGTCGACCGCGACATGATGGTGCTGACCGACTGGATGGCCGCGCGGATGATCGGCCTGGGCTGGATCCAGCCGTTGGACAAGGCGAACGTGCCCAACCTCCAGGACAACCTGATCGACCCGCTGCGCAACCGGCAGTGGGACAAGGACCTGACCTTCCACGCGCCGTGGCAGACCGGCCTGACCGGCATCGCCTACAACGCGTCGAAGACCGGCGAGGTCGGGAGCTTCGAGGAGCTCCTCACCCGCTCCGACCTCAAGGGCAGGGTCACGCTGCTCTCGGAGATGCGGGACACGATGGGCTTCATGCTCAAGGTGACCGGGGCCGAGCCGGAGCAGTTCACCGACGACGAGTGGCAGGTGGCGCTCGACGAGCTGAAGAAGGTCGTGCGCGGCGGCCAGATCCGCGCCTTCACCGGCAACGAGTACACGCAGGACCTGGCGGCCGGCAACATCCTCGCGTGTGAGGCCTGGTCCGGTGACGTCATCCAGCTGCAGTTCGACAACCCCGACATCAAGTTCGTGGCCCCGGAGGAGGGTCTGTCGCTCTGGAGCGACAACATGCTCATCCCCAACCTCGCGACCCACAAGGCCAACGCCGAGAAGTGGATCAACTACTACTACGAGCCCGCGGTGGCGGCGAAGCTCGCCGCCTACGTCAACTACATCTGTCCGGTCAAGGGCGCCCAGCAGGAGATGGAGAAGATCGATCCGTCGCTGGTCGACAACCAGCTGATCTTCCCCGACGACGAGACGCTGTCGGTGACCTTCGACTTCATGCCCCTCGACGACCAGCAGCAGATCGAGTACGAAGGAGACTGGGCCGATGTCACAGGCGGCTGACCTGGAGGAGGCCACCGCGGCCGGCGCGTCATACGACGGCCTGCGGCTGACCAGCGTCACCAAGTCGTTCGGTGCGTTCACCGCCGTCGACGACCTCGACCTGGACGTGCCGCGCGGCTCGTTCTTCGCGCTGCTCGGCCCCTCGGGCTGCGGCAAGACGACGACGCTGCGGATGGTGGCCGGCCTGGAGACGCCCACGTCGGGCTCGATCACGCTGGCCGGGAACGACATCACCTACGCCAAGCCCTACAAGCGGCCGGTCAACACGGTCTTCCAGAGCTACGCGCTCTTCCCGCACCTCGACATCCACGAGAACGTCGCCTTCGGCCTCAAGCGCCGCAAGGTCAAGGACATCGACACCCAGGTGCGCGACATGCTCGACCTGGTCGAGCTGACCACCCAGGCGCGCAAGAAGCCGACCCAGCTCTCCGGCGGCCAGCAGCAGCGCGTTGCCCTGGCCCGGGCGTTGATCAACAAGCCCGAGGTGCTCCTCCTCGACGAGCCGCTCGGCGCCCTCGACCTGAAGCTGCGCCGGTCCATGCAGATCGAGCTCAAGCGGATCCAGACCGAGGTCGGCCTCACCTTCATCCACGTCACCCACGACCAGGAGGAGGCCATGACGATGGCCGACACCGTCGCGGTGATGAACGCGGGCGTCATCGAGCAGATGGGCGCCCCGGCCGAGCTCTACGAGAACCCGCGCACGACGTTCGTCGCCAACTTCCTGGGCCAGTCCAACCTGATCGGCGGGACGATCAAGGCGCGCGCGGCCGACGTCGTCACCGTCGACATGCACGGGGTCGACGTCTCGATCCCGACCTCGCGGTCTCACGCCGAGGGCGACGAGGGCTGGATCGGCATCCGACCCGAGAAGGTGCTGATCGGTGAGCCCGGCGAGGTGCTCGACGCCCCGGGCAACTCGATCCCCGGTGGCGTGGTGAGCGACGTCAGCTTCGTGGGCGTCAGCACGCAGTACCTCGTGCGGATGCCGTGGGGCCAGGAGCTCCAGGTCTTCCAGCAGAACACCGGCCACCGCCGGCTCTTCCGCACCGGTGAGCCGGTCGAGCTGAGCTGGCGCCCGGAGTACGCGTTCCTGCTCGACCATGCCCAGGACGCGTCGGCCGGCGCGCAGCTGGGCGACGACTGATGGCGAGCACCGCCGAGGCCGCCGAGGTCGCCGTGCTCCACGCGCCGGCCACGGCGGAGTCGGGGCGTCGGCGCGGCTACCTGGGCTACCTGCTGCTGCTGCCCGCCGCGGCCTGGCTGATCGTCTTCTTCATCCTGCCGCTCTACTCCCTGCTCGCGACGAGCCTCTACGATCCGGCCGGGTCCGACTTCCGCGGCTACGAGATGACCTACGAGTGGAGCAACTACAGCAACGCCATCAAGGACTACTGGGGCCCGCTCGTGCGGGCGCTCTGGTACGCCGGCCTGGCGACGTTCTTCTGCCTCGTGCTCGGCTACGTGCTGGCCTACGCCATCGCCTTCAAGGCCGGGCGGTGGAAGAACCTGATGCTGGTCCTGGTGATCGCCCCGTTCTTCACCAGCTTCCTGGTCCGCACGCTCGCGTGGAAGCTGATCCTGGCCGACGACGGCTTCGTGGTGAACACGCTGCAGTTCCTGCACCTGCTCGGGCCGGACGGGCGCCTGCTGGCCACGCCGATAGCCGTCGTCGCGGGGCTGACCTACAACTTCCTGCCGTTCATGGTGCTGCCGCTCTTCGCGAGCATCGACAAGATCGACCACCGCCTGATCGAGGCGTCCAGCGACCTCTACGCGAACCCGTTCGTCGGCTTCTTCAAGGTGACCTGGCCGCTCTCGCTCCCGGGCGTGGTGTCCGGCACGCTGCTGACCTTCATCCCGGCCGTCGGTGACTACATCAACGCCACGCTGCTCGGCAACACCAACACCCGTGTCGTGGGCGCGGTCATCCAGAGCCTGTTCACCGACGCGAACGACTACCCGGCCGCCGCGGCGCTCTCGGTGATCCTGATGGCCCTGATCGTCGCCATGGTGCTCGTCTACGTGCGCCGGGCCGGGACGGAGGAGCTGCTGTGATCGGGCGGTGGGTGCGCGACAACCTCGTCCTCGTCCTCGGGCTCGGGGTGCTGGCGTACACGTTCGTCCCGATCGCCGTCGTGGTGCTGATGAGCTTCAACGCGCCCGCGAGCCGCAACGTCTACCAGTTCGACGGGTTCACCCTGGACAACTGGCTGCACCCCTGCGCCCCCGAGGGGATGTGCTCCGCGGTCGGGCGCAGCATCGAGATCGGCCTGCTGGCCACGTTGGTCGCCACGATCCTCGGCACGCTGGCCGCGTTCGCGCTGGTGCGCCACCAGTTCGTCGGCCGGTCGTCGAGCAACGTGCTCATCTTCCTGCCGATGGCCTCGCCCGAGATCGTGATGGGCTCCTCGCTCCTCGCCCTCTTCGTGGCGTCCGGCCTCGGTGGCAAGCTCGGCTTCTGGACGATCTTCGTGGCGCACGTGATGTTCTGCCTGTCGTTCGTGATCGTCACGGTGCGCTCGCGCCTGGCGGGCATGGACGACAACCTCGAGCAGGCCGCGATGGATCTCTACGCGACGCCGCAGCAGACCTTCTGGCGGGTCACCTTCCCGCTGGTCTTCCCGGGCATCCTGGGCGCGGCGCTGCTCAGCTTCTCGCTGTCCTTCGACGACTTCATCATCACCAACCTCAACGCCGGCACGACGACGACCTTCCCGATGTTCGTGTGGGGCGCCGCCCAGCGCGGCGTACCCATGCAGGTCAACGTCGTCGGCACCGTGATGTTCGTGATCTCGGTGCTCATCGTGGTGACCGGCGAGGTCAACTCCCGCCGCCGCCAGCGCGCGCTCTCCTGAGCCGACCGCGGGGCGCGGGACCGCTGCGGTCCCGCGCGTCGCCGTTTCACCATGGTGTGGTGGTGAACCTGCACATCCCATGGTGGGCAGGCCGTGGGAGGTGTCGGTCCGCCTGCATCCCGTGATGAACCTGCGGCAGCGGTGACCCCGAGCCGCGCCGCCGGCAGCGCGCGCCCTGCTGAGTCCGCCGCCGCCGCCCCCTGGGGGACGTCATCCGGGGTGGTCGCGGGGACGACCGGGTCGTATGACGTCCCGGCGGTGGGGCGGGGAGGTCATCCGGGGTGGTCGTCCCAGCGACCGGGTCGTCTGACGTTCTGGGGGCCGGGCGGGGACGTCAGACGGGGTGGTTGCGGGGGCGACCGGGTCGTATGACGTCGCGGGGGTGGGGTGGGGAGGTCATCCGGGGTGGTCGTCGGAGCGACCACCTCGTACGACGTCCTCCGCGGCCCGAAGCAGCCCCGCCGGGTCCTCTGCCGTCCCGACGGGCAGGCGCGGGTCAGAGCATCGAGTGGGCCTTGTCGAGGACGATGCGCAGGATCTGCTCCATCTCGTCGAAGTGCTGCTGGTCGCAGATGAGCGGCGGGGAGAGCTGGATGACCGGGTCGCCACGGTCGTCGGCCCGGCAGTAGAGGCCCTCGGCGAACAGCTGCTTGGACACGAAGCCGAAGAGGATCCGCTCGCACTCCTCGTCGCTGAACGTCTCGCGGGTGGCCTTGTCCTTGACCAGCTCGATCCCGTAGAAGTAGCCGTCGCCGCGGACGTCGCCGACGATCGGCAGGTCGAGCAGCCGCTCGAGGGTGGCGCGGAAGGCGCCCTCGGTCGAGCGGACGTGCTCGAGGACCTTCTCCTCCTCGAAGATCTCCAGGTTCTTCAGCGCGACCGCCGTCGAGACCGGGTGGCCGCCGAAGGTGTACCCGTGGGCGAACATCGCGTCCGAGCCGTGCTCGGCGCGGGCGCCCGGCGGGATGTGCTCCTGGTGGTCGTGGTGGGCCGCACCGGCGAACGGCTCCATCAGCCGGTCGCTGGCGATCATCGCGCCGAGCGGTGCGTAGCCGGAGGTGATGCCCTTGGCGCAGGTGATCATGTCGGGCTGGTAGCCGTAGCGCTCCGAGCCGAACATGTGCCCCAGGCGGCCGAAGGCGCAGATGACCTCGTCGGAGACCAGCAGCACGTCGTACTCGTCGCAGATCTCGCGCACCCGCTGGAAGTAGCCGGGCGGAGGCGGGAAGCAGCCACCGGCGTTCTGCACCGGCTCGAGGAAGACGGCGGCGACGGTGTCGGGGCCCTCGTTCTCGATCGCGACCGCGATCTGGTCGGCCGCCCAGCGACCGAACGTCTCGGGGTCGTCGCCGTGCAGGGGAGCGCGGTAGATGTTGGTGTTGGGCACCCGGAACGTCGAGGGCACCAGCGGCTCGAACTGCTGCTTGAGCAGCGGCAGGCCGGTGATCGACAGCGCCCCCTGCGTGGTGCCGTGGTAGGCGATGGTGCGGCTGATGACCTTGTGCTTCATCGGCTTGCCGGTGACCTTGAAGTAGTTCTTGGCCAGCTTCCACGCGGTCTCGACCGCCTCGCCGCCACCGCTGGTGAAGAAGACGCGGTTGAGGTCGCCGGGCGCGTAGCCCGCGATCTTCTCGGCCAGCTGGATGGCCGGCGGGTGCGCGTAGGACCACAACGGGTGGAACGCCAGCTGCTTGGCCTGCTCGGCGGCGGCCTCGGCGAGCTCGGTGCGTCCGTGGCCCAGCTGCGACACGAACAGGCCGGCGAGGCCGTCGAGGTAGCGCTTGCCCTGGGCGTCGTAGATGTAGGCGCCCTCACCGCGCACGATGATCGGCACGTCCGCCTGCGCGTACGACGCGTGGCGGGTGAAGTGCATCCACAGGTGGTCCTTGGCGGCCTGCTGCAGGTGGTCGTAGTCGGCGCTCATGGGGACCATGGTGAGTGGTCGACCGGGGTCGGCGCAAGTGAATCAGTCGCCGTGGCGCTCGGATTTCGCGAAATCCGTAGCATTCGAGCGTGACAGGATGTGCCCCATGACCCGCTACGGCCCGCAGTTCGGACCCGACATCACCTTCCTCGGCGTCGACCCCGTCGACGTCGAGGACCGGGCGGCGCTCGAGGCGGCGGACGTGGTCGTGGTCGGGGCGCCCTTCGACGGCGGGACGTCGCACCGGCCCGGCACCCGGTTCGGGCCGATGGCGATCCGGCAGACCGACTACCTCCCGCACGACGGGTCGCGCCCCCACCTCGCACTGCGTGTCGACGCCCTGCAGGACCTGCGCGTCGTGGACGCCGGCGACGTGGAGATGCCCCCCGGCGAGATCGAGCGGTCGCTGGGCGCCCTCGAGGAGGCGGTGTTCAAGGTCGCCTCGGCCGGCGCGGTGCCGCTCGTGCTCGGCGGTGACCACTCCATCGCGCTGCCCGACGCCACCGGCGTCGCGCGCCACCTCGGCTTCGGTCGGGTCTCGATGATCCACTTCGACGCGCACGCCGACACCGGCGACATCGAGTTCGGCTCGCTCTACGGCCACGGCCAGCCGATGCGGCGGCTGATCGAGTCCGGGGCGCTGCGCGGCGACCGGTTCCTGCAGGTCGGGCTGCGCGGCTACTGGCCGGGACCCGAGACGCTCGGGTGGATGGCCGAGCAGCGGATGCGCTCCTTCGAGATGACCGAGATCGGCAAGCGGGGGCTCGAGGCGTGCCTCGACGAGGCGTTCGAGATCGCGCTGGACGAGTGCGACGCCGTCTTCCTCTCCGTCGACATCGACGTCTGCGACCCCGGCCACGCGCCCGGCACGGGCACGCCCGAGCCGGGCGGGCTGTCGAGCCGGCAGCTGCTCGACGCCGTGCGCCGGATCTGCAGCGAGCTCCCAGTCGCCGGCATCGACGTCGTCGAGGTGTCGCCGCCCTACGACCACGCCGAGATCACGGCCTACCTGGCCAACCGGGTCTGCCTCGAGGCGCTCTCCGGTCTCGCCGTGCGCAAGCACGGGATCTCCCACGACCCTGCGGGCCCGCTGCTCGAGGGCCGCTGATGGCGACCCTGTTCACCAACGGCAGTCTCTTCGACGGGCACCGGCACGTCGGTCGGGGCTCCGTCGTCGTGGAGGGCGACCGGATCGTGTCGATCGTCCCGGAGGACGCGGGCTCCCTGTCGGGGCTCGGCAGGGACGTCGAGGTCGTCGACCTGGCCGGCGGCCTCCTGCTGCCCGGCTTCACCGACGCGCACGTGCACCCGATCCAGGGTGGGCTCGAGCGGATGCGGTGCGACCTCTCGGAGCTCGGGACGCGGGAGGAGTACCTCGCGGCCATCAGGGCGTACGCCGACAGCCACCCGGACGCGCCCTGGATCCTCGGCGGCGGCTGGGCGATGCCGGCCTTCCCGGGCGGCACCCCGACCGCGGCCGACCTCGACACGGTGGTGCCCGACCGGCCCGTGTTCCTGCCCAACCGCGACCACCACGGGGCCTGGGTCAACGCTCGCGCGCTCGAGCTCGCGGGCGTCGACGAGCACACACCGGACCCGCCCGACGGGAGGATCGAGCGCGACGCCGACGGGCGACCGAGCGGCACCCTCCACGAGGGGGCGACCGCCCTGGTCGCGCGACACCTGCCCCGCACCACCGGCGCGGAGTACTACGCGGCGCTGCTGGCCGGCCAGTCCTACCTGCACTCGGTGGGTGTCACCTCGTGGCAGGACGCGATCGTCGGGGCCTACTCCGGCATGGACGACCCGGCGTCGACCTACGAGCGCGCGGTCGCCAGCGGTGAGCTGCGCTCGCACGTCGTGGGCGCGCTGTGGTGGGACCGGCGGCTCGGCACCGACCAGGTCGGGGAGCTCGCGGCCCGGCGTGCGGCGATGACCGGCGGACGCTTCCGCGCCACGACCGTGAAGATCATGCAGGACGGGGTGGCCGAGAACGGCACGGCGGCGATGCTGTCGCCGTACCTCGACCCCTGCGGCCACCCCACCGACAACAGCGGGCACTCGTTCCTGACCGCCGACGCGATCCGCGACGCGGTGCGAGCGCTGGACGCCGCGGGCTTCCAGGTGCACGTGCACGCGATCGGCGACCGCGGCGTCCGTGAGGCGCTCGACGCCTTCGAGGGCAGCGACCCGGCGCTGCGCCACCACGTCGCGCACCTGCAGGTCGTGCACCCCGACGACGTGCCGCGGTTCGCGCAGCTGGGCGTGGCCGCCAACCTGCAGATGCTGTGGGCGTGCCTGGACGACCAGATGGTCGACCTGACCCTGCCCGTGCTGGGTGAGGAGCGCAGTCGCCGGCAGTACCCGTTCGGCGACCTCCACCGCGCGGGCGCCCGGCTCGTCGCGGGCAGCGACTGGCCGGTCAGCACGCCTGACCCGCTCCAGGCGGTCGAGGTCGCGGTGACCCGGAGCGAGCGCGGTGGGCGGGGCGCGCTGCTCCCCGAGCAGGCGCTCGGCCTCGCGACCGCGCTCGCGGCGTACACGTCGGGCTCGGCGTGGGTCAACGGCCGCGGGCCCGGCGACGCGCAGACCGCCGGCGTGCTGCGCCCCGGCGCGGTCGCCGACCTCGTCGTCGTGGACCGCGACCCCTTCGCCGGACCGGCCGAGGAGATCGGGTCGGCCCGGGTCGTGTCCACCTGGATCGAGGGAAGCCCCGTCTACACGGCCTAGATCAACGAAATCCGTCATTCGCAGCCGCGAACCCCTACAGATTCCGTTGCCCTGTCCACTAGGCTCGCGCGCATGGCCGACCAGACCTTCAAGAACGTCATCAACGGTGAGCTCGTCGACAGCGCGTCGGGGGAGACCTACGACATCGTCGACCCCACGACCGGCGAGGTGTACGCCCAGGCGCCGAGGTCCGGCGAGGAGGACGTCGACCGCGCGTACGCCGCGGCCGCGGCGGCCTTCGAGTCGTGGGGGAGCACCACGCCCAAGGAGCGCTCCGAGGCGCTGCTGAAGATCGCCGACGCGATCGAGGCGCGGGTCGACGAGATCAACGCCGTGGAGTCCAAGGACACCGGCAAGCCGCTCGGCCTCACGCTGAGCGAGGAGATGCCCTACGCGTCGGACCACTTCCGCTTCTTCGCGGGCGCCTCCCGCATCCTCGAGGGCCGTTCGGCCGGTGAGTACATGGCCGACCACACCTCGTGGATCCGCCGCGAGCCGGTCGGCGTCGTCGGCCAGGTCACGCCGTGGAACTACCCGCTGCTGATGATGATCTGGAAGATCGCCCCGGCGCTGGCCGGCGGCAACACCATCGTGCTCAAGCCGAGCGACACCACCCCGGCGAGCTCGACCCTGCTCGCCGAGCTCGCCCAGGAGTTCCTCCCGCCCGGCGTGCTCAACGTCGTCACCGGCGACCGCGACACCGGCCGTGCGCTGGTCGCACACAAGACGCCGCAGATGGTCGCGATCACCGGGTCCGTGCGGGCCGGCATGGAGGTCGCGGAGTCGGCCTCCCACGACCTCAAGCGCGTGCACCTCGAGCTCGGTGGCAAGGCGCCGGTCATCGTCTTCGACGACGCCGACATCGCCGCCGCCGCGGAGGGCATCGCCGGCGCCGGCCTCTTCAACGCCGGCCAGGACTGCACCGCCGCCACCCGCGTGCTCGTCGGCCCGGGCATCCACGACGAGTTCGTCGCCGCGCTCACCGAGGCCGCGAAGGGGATGCCGACCGGCATGCCCGACGACGAGGCGACCTACTACGGGCCGCTGAACAACCAGAACCAGCTCGACCGCGTCTCCGGCATGGTCGACCGGCTGCCCGACCACGCCAGCATCCAGACCGGCGGCACCCGCAAGGGCGAGCAGGGCTACTTCTACGAGCCGACCGTGCTGTCGGGCCTCCAGCAGGACGACGAGCAGATCCAGACCGAGATCTTCGGCCCCGTCATGACCGTGCAGAAGTTCACCGACGAGGCCGAGGCGCTGCGCTGGGCCAACGGCGTCGAGTACGGGCTGTCCTCCAGCGTCTGGACCAAGGACCACGCCCGGGCCATGCGGATGTCGCGCGGTCTCGACTTCGGCGTCGTGTGGATCAACACCCACATCCCGTTCATCAGCGAGATGCCGCACGGCGGGTTCAAGCACTCCGGCTACGGCAAGGACCTGTCCATGTACGGCCTCGAGGACTACACCCGGATCAAGCACGTGATGAGCTTCATCGGCGAGTAGGTCTCGATACGGCCGTCGCTCGTTCCTCGCAACGACCTACTCGACCACCGAGGTCTCGTCGGTCGAGTAGCGAGCGCCGGCGAGCGTATCGAGACCAACCGCAACGATCGGAAGAGTGACGAGATGAGAATCCTGCTGGTCGGCGCCGGCGGCGTCGGCGCCGCGTTCGCCGCGATCGCGGCGCGCCGCGACTTCTTCGAGGCGATCGTGGTCGCCGACTACGATCTGGCCCGCGCCGAGCGGGCGGCGGCCGACGACGGGCGGTACGTCGCCGCGCAGGTCGACGCGTCGTCCGCCGACGCTGTCGCGGCCCTGTGTCGCGAGCACCGGATCACCCACGTGATGAACGCGGTCGACCCGGTCTTCAACATGTCGATCTTCGACGGCGCGTTCGCGGCCGGCGCGGACTACCTCGACATGGCGATGTCGCTGTCGAAGCCGCACCCCGAGGCGCCGTACGAGAAGACCGGCGTGAAGCTCGGCGACGAGCAGTTCGCGGTCGCCGGGGACTGGGAGTCGGCCGGTCGGCTGGCGCTGGTCGGCATCGGCGTCGAGCCCGGCCTCTCCGACGTGTTCGCGCGGTACGCCGCCGACCACCTCTTCAGCGAGATCGACGAGCTCGGCACCCGCGACGGCGCCAACCTGGTCGTCACCGACGACGACGGCAACGAGATCTTCGCGCCGTCGTTCTCGATGTGGACCACGATCGAGGAGTGCCTCAACCCGCCGGTCATCTGGCAGGACGGGGAGTGGCACACCACCCCGCCGTTCTCCGAGCCCGAGGTCTTCGACTTCCCCGAGGGCATCGGGCCGGTCGAGTGCGTGAACGTGGAGCACGAGGAGGTCCTCCTCATGCCGCGGTGGGTCGAGTGCAAGCGGGCGACCTTCAAGTACGGCCTCGGCGACGAGTTCATCACCATCCTCAAGGTGCTGCACACCCTCGGCCTGGACTCGACCGAGAAGGTGCGCGTGAAGGGCGTCGAGGTGTCACCCCGAGACGTCGTCGCGGCCGTGCTCCCGGACCCGGCGACCGTCGGCCCGCGGATGAAGGGCAAGACGTGCGCCGGCCTGTGGGTCACCGGCAAGGACAAGGACGGCGCGCCGCGCTCGACGTACCTCTACCACGTCGTCGACAACGAGTGGACCATGCAGGAGTACGGCCACCAGTGCGTCGTGTGGCAGACCGCGATCAACCCCGTGGTCGCTCTCGAGCTGCTCGCGCGCGGCACCTGGTCCGGCGTCGGCGTGCTGGGCCCCGAGGCCTTCGACGCGGTGCCGTTCCTCGAGCTGCTCACCGAGTACGGCAGCCCGTGGGGGATCAAGGAGCTCTGATAGCGCGTGCCGCTGACGGCAGCGACACGGATCGCAGCAGCCCCATCGGACTGGCCGAGGTGTCCCGACCGCGGCTGCGAAGAGCTCAGGTCACTGCACGTCGTCCAGATGGCGTCACCACGAGGAGCGGGCTGGCGCGCTGGGTGACCGGAGTCGCTTCCGCTCAGAGCTGTGTGTCCTCGCAGTCTTCCCTCGACCGACCGAACCTCCCGCACCTTGCTGCGGGAGGTGCACACTCATGCCGATGGTCGGTGCTCCCAGAGCAGCCGGGCCCATGACGTCATGCGGTGGGTGCCACCGGTGGCTCCCACCGCATGACGTCTTGCCGACGTCACCACCCCAGCGCCGTCAGCGCTCGTGCGTCAGCACCGTGTGCACGCCGTCAGCACAGAGCGCGAGGACGGTGCCGAGCGGCACTGGGCGCCGTTGCGGGCCGTGCTCGGAGGTGACCAGCACCGAGCAGGCGAGGCGGTCCGAGCCGTCGACGTCGAGGCGCAGGGCGAGCGGGCGCAGCCCGGCGTCGCGCAGCGCCGACGCGGCGCGGGGGCTGGGGGCACAGGCGACGTGGAGCGAGGTGCGCCCACCGCCCGGGTCCTCGACGTCGAGCCGGCAGCCGCCGGTGCGCTGGTCGACGGCTCGGACCACGCCGTACGACGGGACGGCGCCGGTCACGGTCGGGTGATCGCCGAGCAGGGTCGTCATGGTCACTCCTCGGTCAGGAAGTCGAGCAGCAGGCGGTTGAAGGCGGCAGTGTGCTCGATCTGGGTCCAGTGGCCGCACTGCCCGAAGACGTGCAGCCGGGAGCGGGGGACCAGGTCGAGCAGGCGCAGGGAGGTGGCGAGCGGGATCACGCGGTCGTCGCGACCGTGGACCAGGAGCGTCCGGTGCGGCAGCGCCGCGATCGCCTCGTCCGGCGTCACCATCGCGTCCACCCAGCGCTGCCGAGGGGCGGGGAACATCGAGCCGAACGACTCCTGGAAGCCCGGCTGGATGCTGGCCCGGTAGCGGACCTCGGCGAGCTCGTCGTCGACCAGGTCCCGCGACCACGCGAAGTAGTCGAGCACCCGGCGCATCGCCTCGGGCGACGGCTGGTAGCCCCACACCGCGTCCAGGCCCTCGGTGATCGGGAAGGGGACGCCGACGCTGCCCATCAGTACCAGCCGGTCCACCCGGTCGGGGTGCTGCGTGGCCAGGGCCAGCGCGATCGCACCGCCGAAGCTGTTGCCGACGATGCTCGCCCGCTCCAGGCCCAGCGCGTCGAGGAAGCCGAGCAGCTGGTCGGTCCACGTCGCGAGCTCGTACCGCACGTCAGCCGGCCGCTCGGTGAAGCCGAAGCCGGCCATGTCCGGAGCGAGCACCCGGAGCTGCTCGGCCAGTGCCGGGATGGTCAGCCGCCAGTTCGCGTACGCCGACACGCCCGGACCCGAGCCGTGCACGAGGACGATCGGGCGGCCGGCGCCGGCCTCGAGGTAGTTGGTGCGGATGCCGTCGGCGACGACCGAGGCGCCGACCTCGGGCCGCGCCGACGGCACGCCGACGGTCGGGTCGACGGTCGGGTCGACGGTCGGGTCGACGGTCGGGTCGAGGGTCACCATGCCGGCCATGGTGTGCGGCGGCGGAGTCGATGGTCCCGGACCGTTCCTCCCTGAGGAACACCACTCGCCGGGGTGTGACGGCCGTCGCACGCTGTCGGTCGACAGCTTGGTTTCGACGAGAAGGGACGGCGGATGCCGATCGTCACCGTGGACCCGACGGGCGAGGAGATCTACCTGCCCGAGGGCCAGACGGTGCTGGCCGGCCTCTACGCCGCGGGCTACTCGTACACGATCGGGTGCCGCCGCGGCGGCTGCGGGGTGTGCAAGATCGACCTGCTCGACGGCGGCGTCACCTACGACCACCCGGTGGCCGACGAGGTGCTCAGCCGTGAGGAGCGGCAGGAGGGCGTGTGCCTGACCTGTCGCGCGGTCCCGGACGGCGACGTCACCGTCCGCTTCCGGACCGGGTCGCTCCGTCTCGTCCAGCCACTGCTGCGCTCCCTCAACGAAAAGTCCCGGCTGCAAGCCGCAGCCTCGGCGCCTCAACCCAAGGAGTGAGATCAGTGGGGATCATGCGGATGGGCTACGCCCACGTCCGGGTCACCGACCTGGCGGAG
>NZ_JBGAGJ010000019.1:0-35018 GCF_044226765.1 Nocardioides sp. | reverse complement strand
GTCGAGACACCGGAAGTGGCCCCTCCGCGGACCTGGACGGGGCCACCTCCGGTGTCTCGACGCGTCAGTCGGGCTCCGGCACCACTACGACGATGCCCGTCGAGTGCTCGGTGACCGTCGCGGCGGTGCGGCCGTGGACGATCCCGGCGACCGGCCCCCGGTGGTGTGCCCCCACGACGACCACCTCGGCCGCCTCGCCCAGCCGCACCAGCGTGCGGTCGACCAGCCCGCGGGTGAGGACGGTGGTGACCCCTACGTCGGGGTGCTGCTCGGCCATCCCGGACACGGTCTCGGCGAGCAGCAGCCGCTCGGCGTCGTACCCCGCCTCCCCCGGGCCGACGTCGCCGGTCGGGGCCCGCACGTCGAAGATGCAATGGACGACCCGAAGCGGGAGCCGGCGGGCCGCGGCGAGGCGGTAGGCGAAGTCGAGAGCGTGCGTCGACGTGCCCGCCTCGTCGACGCCGACGAGCACCCCCTCGCGGGCGGCGTGGCCGCCCTCCGGCCGGACCACGACCACCGGGCACGCGGGGTCCCGGGTGACCGCGTGCGCCACCGAGCCCAGCAGCAGGCTCGCCACCGGGCCGCGGCCTCGGGAGCCGACCACGAGCAGGGCGGCCTGCGAGGTCAGCTCGCGCAGCGCCTCGCGCGGGTCGAGCTCGGCGACCACACCCCGCACGGTGACCTCCGGGACGACGTCGGCGAGCCGGTCGGCGGTGGCCTGCAGCAGCCGCTCGGCCTCCTGACGCACCGCCGCGACCGCGGCGACGCTGTCGACGCCGGCCTGGTCCATCCACAGCAGCGTGGCCGTGCCGGCCGTTCCGGTCGCGTGCACCAGGGTCAGGTCCCGAGACTCGAGCCGGGCCTGCTCGGCCGCCCAGTCGACCGCGCGGTCCGACGTGGACGACCCGTCGACGCCGACGACCACCGAGCCCGCGGGCACCTCGCTCACGGCGATCTCACCGGCCATCGGCGAGCGGGACCACGGCGACCGGGCAGGACGCGTGCTCGACGACCGCGTCGGTGATGGAGCCGTGCACGATGGTCCCGGCGAGCCCACGGTGGTGAGCGCCGATGACGACCAGGTCCATCCGCTTGGACTCCTGGGCGATCACGTCGGCCGGGTCGTCGTGCACCAGCCGCGTCGACGTGCGCACGTCCGGGAACTTCTCCGCCAGACCGGCGACCGCCTCGGCCAGCCCGAGCGCCCCGTGGTCGTCCCAGCCGCTGTGGACCACCGTCAGCGGCAGGTCGCGCAGCGAGGCCTCGCGGTAGGCGAACTCCAGCACCGGGCGGCACCGCTCGCTCGCGTCCGCCCCGACGATCACGCCGTGGCGGACCAGCCCGGGGTGCCCGGGCCGCACCACGACGACGGGGCACGCCGCGTGGCGGGACACCGCCAGCCCGACCGAGCCGAGCAGCATGCTGCGCAGCGGCCCCCGGCCGCGGGATCCGACCACCACCACCGCCGCCCGCTCGGACAGGTCGAGGAGGGTGATCCGCGCGTCGGACATCCAGAGCGCCTCGTGCACCGTCTGGTCGGGTGCCACCTGCGTGACGTGGTCGCGCGCGGTGCGCAGCAGCTCCAGCGCATCGCTGCGCAGGGCCTCCAGGACGGCGCGGTGGTCCGCACCCTCGGGGTCCATCCAGACCGACCCGGCCGGGTCCAGGCCGTGCGCGAGCGTCAGCTGCCGGCGCTCGCGCCGCGCGTGGTCGATCGCCCAGTCCAGGGCCCGCTCCGATGACGGCGAACCATCCAGGCCGACGACGACGGTGCCCGCGGGAATCGCAGTGCTCTGCATGTCACCACGGTGCGCCGATCGTCTACCAGGGAGTAGCGTCGAAGGTCTGCGCCTTCGGGACCATCGGCCCTGCAGCGGCCGAGGTCTGCGACACACCATGGATGACGACCCGAACCGTCCCGAGGAGACGCACCGTGCACGAGGCGATCGACCTGACCCGCTCCGAGTGCGAGCACCTGTTGCGCACCGGTGTCGGCGGACGCATCGCGCTGGCCGCGCCGGACGGTCCCCACATCGTGCCGGTCAACTACTCCGTCGTGGACGACGCGATCATCGTGCGGACCTCGCCGTACAGCGTGCTCGGGACCTACGGGCGCGACAGCATGCTCGCGTTCGAGGTGGACCAGTTCGACCACGAGCGCCAGCGCGGCTGGAGCGTCGTGGTGCGCGGTCGCGGCGAGGTCGTGAACGACGCCGAGGAGCTCGACCACATCCGCGCGACGTGGGAGCCGCGCCCCTGGGCCGCCGGCGCCCGCACCCTGTACGTCCGACTGCGCTGGTCGGAGGTCAGCGGCCGTCGCATCGGGTCGTCCTGGGACCTCGACGGCGCCCTCGCCGTCCGCCGCACCCTCTAGCCGGTGGAGGACGCGACCGCCCGGCTCGTGGGGCAGACTGACGGCGTGGACACCGAGCCCGCGCCCGCGCTGCCGGCGGCCACCCGCGCGCTCCTCGACGCGGTCATCGCGATCTCCTCGGACCTCGACCTGCACACGGTGCTGACCCGCATCGTGGAGGCAGCGTCCCACCTGACCGGGGCGCGGTACGGCGCCCTCGGCGTGCTCGGCGGCGAGTCGTTCCTCGTCGACTTCGTGACGACCGGCCTCACCGACGCGGAGCGCGCCGCCATCGGCGACATCCCGCACGGTCGCGGCATCCTCGGCATGCTCATCGAGCACCCGGAGGCGGTGCGGCTCGACGACCTGACCACCCATGCCCGTTCGGTCGGGTTCCCGGCCCACCACCCGCCGATGCGCACCTTCCTCGGGGTGCCGGTGCGGATCCGCGGCACGGTCTTCGGCAACCTCTACCTCACCGAGAAGCAGGGCGGCGGGCCGTTCACCGACCAGGACCAGGCGCTCGTGGAGGCCCTGGCCAGCACGGCCGGCTTCGTGATCGAGAACGCCCGGGCGTACGGCGTCAGCGAGCGCCGGCGCCGGTGGCTGGAGGCGTCCGCGACGCTCTCGGACTCGCTCCAACCGCCGATCGACCTCGAGGCAGGCCTCACCGAGGTCACCCGGGCAGTACGCTCTGTCACCGGGGCCGCGGCCGTCGCGGTGCTGCACCTGGAGGAGGGCTCCCCGGTCCACACGATCTCCGCCGACCCCGAGACGGCGCCCGTCGTCGAGGCCGCTCTCGTCGCGCTGGAGGAGCGGCCCTGGCCGCGGCAGGACGCCGACCCGGTCGACGCCGAGCTCGAGGGGTTCCCCGCCACCCTGGTCCCACTGCGCACGCACCTGGTGAGCCTCGGCCTGCTGGTGATCCTGCACCAGCCCGGCAGCGCGGCGATGGCGTCGGAGGAGCGACTCCTCCTGGCGTCGTTCGCCGACCAGGCCGGCCTGTCGCTCGACCGGGCCCAGGCCATCGAGAACCGCTCCGAGCTCGCCGTGATGTCGGACCGGGAGCGGATCGCGCGCGACCTGCACGACGTGGTGATCCAGCGGCTCTTCGCCACGGGCCTGCAGCTGCAGGGCGCAGCCACCACGGCGGCACCGGAGGTCGCAGCGCGCATCGACGACGCGGTCGAGGCGCTCGACACGACCATCAAGGACATCCGCGGCACCATCTTCGAGCTGCAGCACCGCGAGCGCGGACCGTCCCTGCGCGCCGACGTCCGCAAGCTGGCGCGGGAGTACGCCCCGCTACTGGCCTTCGACCCGCTCGTGCACACCGTCGGCCCGCTGGACACCGTGGTGCCGCGGGAGATCCGCGAGCAGCTGCTTCCGGTGCTGCGCGAGGCGCTGGCCAACCTCGCCCGGCACGCCGGCGCCGAGCACGCCGAGATCACCGTCGCGGTCGACGACGACGAGCTGCGGCTCACCGTGCTCGACGACGGCGTCGGCATCGGTCCGGACGCCGTCGAGAGCGGCCTGCGCAACTCCCGTCGCCGCGCCTCCGCGCTCGGCGGGTCGCTCGAGCTGACCCCGCGCAGCCCCCGGGGCACCTCGTTCGTGTGGCGGGTGCCGCTGCGCTGACCTGGCGCTCCCGACTCCGCCGGGACGTCATACGACCCGGCTGCGCCCACGACCACCTCGCATGACGTCCCCGGACCGCCAGCGCGACGTCATCCGACCCGGCTGCCCGGGCGACCACTACGCATCACGTACCCGGACCGCCAGCGCGACGTCATCCGACCCGGCTGCCCGGGCGCCCACCTCGCATGACGTCCCCGGGGGGCCAGCGGGAGAGCTTCGAGGTGAGATGGCGGTCGACCGGGAGGCTTGTCAGGGGAAACGTGCAGGACACGCCGTACGCCATCGGCGTGTCGTGCACATTTCACCGGTCGACCGGGGAAACGAGCAGCCGCCCGTCAGCGCAGCAGCTTGCTCGCGAGCACGGCGGCCTGGGTGCGACGCTCGAGGCCGAGCTTGGCCAGGATGCTGGAGACGTAGTTCTTCACGGTCTTCTCGGCGAGGAACATCCGCTCGCCGATCTGCCGGTTGGTGAGCCCCTCGGCGATGTAGCCGAGCAGCTTCATCTCCTGCTCGGTGAGGTCGGCGAGCTCGGGCGCGGTCGAGGGTGGGTTGCGCACCCGCTCCAGCACCTTGGCGGTGAGGCTGGGGTCGATCAGCGAGTTGCCGGCGGCCACCTGGCGGACCGCGGAGACCAGGTCGCTGCCCTTGATCTCCTTGAGCACGTAGCCCGACGCTCCGGCCATGATCGCGGCGAACAGCGCCTCGTCGTCGTCGTACGACGTCAGGATCAGGCCACGGATCGACGGGTCGACAGCGCGGACCGTGCGGCACACCTCGATGCCGGACCCATCCGGCAGGCGCGCGTCCAGGACGGCGACGTCGGGCCGCAGCGCCGGGATCCGGCTGGCCGCCTCCGTCGCGGTGCCGGACTCGCCGACGACCTCGATGTCACCAGACGCCTCCAGCAGCGCCTTGAGGCCCTGCCGGACGACCTCGTGGTCGTCGAGGAGGTAGACGCGGATCGGGGGTGTGTCGCCCATGTGCCCATTCCTATCAGCAAGCCGACCCGGCGCGTGGCTCGACCGCCGGTGCCGTGGGTGCGGCAGGGCAACTCTACGACGGCACCTGCCTCGGGCCGCGGCAGGACAGCGGCGGGACAGCGGCGGGACAGCGGCAGCTCAGCCCAGGTCCAGCACCCGGTCGACCCGGTCGAGCCCGGCGTCGGCGTGGGTGATCCACACGACCGTGCGGCCGTCACCGGCGTCCAGGACCTCCGCCGCGAGGTCGTCGGCGGTCGCGCCGTCGAGGTGCGCGGCCGGCTCGTCGAGCACCAGGACGGGCTGGTCGGCGAGCAGCGAGCGGGCGATGGCGATGCGGGCCCGCTCGCCGCCGGACACCTGCGCGTGGCCGTCGCCCAGCCAGCTGTCCAGGCCCTCGGGGAGGGAGTCGACCCAGCCGCCCAGGCTGGCCTGGCGCAGCGCGTCCTCCACGTCGGCATCGGTCGCGGTGGGCCGGGCCAGCCGGACGTTCTCGGCGAGCGTGGTGGCGAAGACGTGCGGGTCGTCGTCGACGAGCCCGACGGCGCCGCGCACGTCGGCGAGGGCGAGCTCAGGCAGGGCGTGCTCACCCAGCCGCAGCCGTCCCTCGACCGGGTCGACGAAGCGGAGCAGCAGCGAGGCGAGGGTGCTCTTGCCGCAGCCCGTGGGGCCGACGACCGCCACCCGCTCACCCGGAGCCAGCACCAGGTCCAGGTCGTCGAGCACCACCCGGTCCCCCCAGGCGGCCGTGACACCCTCCACGCCGACCTCGACGCCGGTCTCGTCGACCTCCAGGCCGGCCGGCGACGCCGCCTCGACCACGGCGGGTGGCCGCGCGGCGAGGGCGGCCAGCCGGTCCTCCGCTGCCCGGGTCCGGGCCGACAGGGCCCCGGCGTCGGCCAGCTGACCGGCCACCTCCCCCAACGCGAGCGGGAGCAGCACCAGCAGCGCCATCATCGGCCCGGAGACCGACCCGTCGGCGACGACCGGGGCGAGGAGCAGGGCTGCGGCCGCGACGGCCAGGCCCGAGCACAGCAGCACCAGCGCCCGGCCGGTCGCGAGCCAGGTGGCCGAGGCGACGGTACGCCGGCCGAGCTCGTCGCTCTCGGCGCCGACCGCGTCGAGGGCGCGGTCCTCGGCCTGCCACATCGCGAGCTCGCTCGCGGTCTGGGTGGCGTCGACGACGGCGTCGGAGAGCCGCGCGCGGGTGGCGACGGCGCCCTGCTCGGCGCGGGTGGCACCTCGCCGGGACAGCACGTAGGCGATCGTGGCCGCCGCGCACACCGCGACGACGCCGACCAGCGAGACCGGCGCGGCGAACGCCGCGACGACGGCCGCGATCCCGGCCGTGATCGCGAAGCCACGCACCGGCATCCGGACCCGCAGCTCGCGGTCGAGGACGCTGTCGACGTCGTCGACGACGGCGGCGAGCACGTCACCGCGGCGGCGTCCGAGCGCGCCGGGCGTCAGCGGCACGACGGCGTCGTACACCTCGACGCGGCGCGCGGCCAGCATGCGCAGCACCACGTCGTGGGACTGCACCCGCTCGACGTAGCGCAGCGCCGGGCGGGCGATGCCGAAGGTGCGCACGGCGACGATCGCGACGAGCAGCAGCAGGATCTGCGGCTGGTACGACGCCTTGACGATCAGCCAGCCCGCGGTGGCCGTGAGCGCGACGCCGGACGCCGAGGCCAGGCCACCGAGGATCGTGGGCATCGCCAGGCCCCGGCGTCGCGTGCTCGGCTCCGGCAGGGGCGCCGGCCGAGCCGGAGCGGTGGTGGCGCTCGAGACCGTCGGGGCGACCGGGCGGGCGGCGACGTACGGCGCCGGCGCGGGCAGCCGCAGGACCTGGTCGGCCGCGTCGACGAGGGCGGGCCGGTGGGCGACGACGACGACCGAGCTGGTGCGGCCGAGCTCGCGGACGACGTCGGTGATCACCTGCTCGGTGGTGGGGTCCAGGTGCGCGGTCGGCTCGTCGAGGAGCACGAAGGGCCGTTCGGCCAGCACCACGCGGGCCAGCGCGAGGCGGGCGCGCTCACCCGCCGAGAGGGTCGTGCCGTCCTCCCCGAGCACCAGGTCGAGGTCGACGCCGAGCGCAGCCCGGCGCAGTGCCGCCCGCAGCTGGTCGTCCGAGGCGTCGCGCCGCGCCAGGCGCAGGTTGTCAGCGACGGTGCCGGAGACGAACACCGGCCGCTGCGGCAGCCAGGCGACGAGGTCGCGGGTCGGGCCGGTCACCGTGCCCGAGGTCGGCTCGAGAAGACCGGCGAGCACCAGCAGCAGCGTGGACTTCCCGCAGCCCGACGGGCCGGTCACGGCGGTGACCCCGCGCTCGGGCACCGACACGGAGACGTCGTCGAGCGCCGGGACGGTACGACCGGGGCGCAGCACGCTCACGTGCTCCAGTCGCATCGGGCCGGGGTGGCGGCGCGGGCCCGGGTCGTCGGCGTCGACGAGGTCGCTGGCCGCCTCGAAGGTCGCGACGCCCTCGGACGCCGCGTGGAACTCGGCGCCGACCCGGCGCAGCGGCCAGTAGGCCTCCGGGGCCAGCAGCAGCACCATCAGCGCGGTCTGCAGGCCGATGTCGCCGTTGGACAGGCGGATGCCGATGGTCACGGCGACCAGGGCGACCGACAGGGTCGCGACCAGCTCCAGCACCGCAGACGACGCGAACGCCACCCGCAGGGTCTGCATGGTGCGCTCGCGGTAGCGGTCCGTGGTCGAGCGGATCGTGGCGGACTGCGCCTCGGCGCGCCGGAACGCGACGAGGGTCGGCAGCCCGCGCATGACGTCGAGGAAGTGCCCGGACAGGGACGCCATCGCCCGCCACTGCGAGCGGGCCCGGTCCTGGGTGGCCAGGCCGACGAGGATCCCGAAGACCGGGATCAGCGGCAGCGTCGCCACGACGATGAGCGCGCTCGTGGGGTCGAGCACGGCGATCGCGACGAGGGTGAGGAACGGCAGCACGCCGGCCAGCACGAGGGCCGGGAAGTAGCGGGTGAGGTACGGCTCGGCGGCCGAGGCGCCTCGGGTGGCCAGGCCGGCGAGCTCACCGGTCGAGCGGCCCGCGCCACCGTCGCGCAGGATCGCGCGGACCACGCGCCGGCGTACGTCGGTGCCGACGACCGCTGCGGCCCGCGCGGCCATCACGTCGCTGGTCCACCCGGTGAGCGCCCGCGCGGCGAAGACGGCGGCCACCACGGCCGCCCAGGTCCCGACCGCGCCGTCGTGCAGCGCGGCCAGGACCAGCTCGGTGACCGCCCAGGCCTGGGTGATGAGCAGCAGGCAGCTCACCAGCCCCGCCGCGAGCACCACCCCGAGAGGGCGGTGCGCCGGCATCAGCTGCCGGCGCACCCGCGGGTCGGTCGGTCTCATCCGACGTCCCCGTCAGTCCCCGAGACCGCTGCCACGGTTACGCGACCGCCTCGAGCTGCGCGTCCGGGATGTGGTGCTCGGCGATCCGCTTGCGGAACACCCAGTAGGTCCATGCCTGGTAGACGAGCACGACCGGCGTGAAGATCAGGGCCACGATCGTCATCACGGTGAGCGTGTAGTGCGAGGAGGACGCGTTGCTGGTCGTCAGCGAGTAGAGCGCGCTGGTCGACGAGGGCATCACGTCGGGGAACAGGGCCACGAAGAGGCCCGCGACCGCGAAGGCGATGGTCGCGAACGTCCCGATGAAGGCCCAACCCTCGCGGGCGGCCCGCGCCATCGCGATCGCACCGACAAGGAAGAGCGCCGCGAGCACGAAGAAGATCGCGGAGCCGGTGTTGCCGGTCAGGATCTGAGCCCAGACCAGGAAGACCACGGCCGCCACGGCGGTGCCGAGCCCCAGCTTCACACTCAGCTCCCGCGAGCGCACCCGCAGGTCGCCGTCGGTCTTGAGCGCCAGGAACATCGCGCCGTGCGTCATGAACAGCAGCAGGGTGACGATGCCGCCGAGCAGCCCGAACGGGTTGAGCAGCGTGAAGAGGTTGCCGGTGAACTCCTTGTCGGCGTCGATCGGCACGCCGCGCACGATGTTGGCGAACGCGACACCCCACAGCAGCGCCGGCACGTAGGAGCCGACCACGATCGCCCGGTCCCACCAGGAGTGCCAGTTGGCCTCGGGGCGCTGGTGCCGGTACTCGAAGGCCAGGCCGCGGACGATGAGGGCCAGCAGGATCAGCAGCAGCGGCAGGAAGAACCCGCTGAACAGGGTGGCGTACCACTCCGGGAACGCCGCGAAGGTCGCGCCGCCGGCGGTGAGGACCCAGACCTCGTTGCCGTCCCAGACCGGGCCGATGGTGTTGATCATGACCCGGCGCTGCTTGTCGTTCTTGGGGAGGATCGGCAGCAGCATGCCGACGCCGAAGTCGAACCCCTCGAGGGTGAAGTAGCCGATCCAGAGGACGGCGATCAGGATGAACCAGATGGTGGAGAGCTCCATGACGGCCTTCCTCAGTACGCGAATGCGAGCGGTCGGTCCTCGTCGTCACTGTCACGTGACGGGTCCGGAGGCTCTTGGAACGGGTCGGCGCCACGCTTGGCGAAGCGCAGGATCAAGCCGATCTCGACGACCGCGAGGACGGCGTACAGCAGGGTCAGCGTGATGACGGAGATCCAGGCCTCGAGGGCGCTGACGCCGGGCGAGACGCCGTTGGAGGTGGTCATCAGGCCGAAGACGATCCAGGGCTGGCGGCCCATCTCGGTGAAGATCCAGCCGAACGCGTTGCCGAGCGTCATCGCGATCGGGGTCCAGATCGCCATCCGGGCGAACCACTTGGAGGTCGGCGCCCGGCCCTTGCGGGTGAGGAAGAGGATCAGCGCGCCGAAGAAGGCGGCCAGGACGCCGAACCCGATCATGTAGCGGAAGGACCAGTAGGTGACCGGGATGACCGGCGAGTAGTTGCCGCTCGGGTCGTAGTAGCGAGCGCCCGGGTCCTGCCCGAACTCCTTCTGGTACTGCGCGCGCAGGTCGTTGATGCCCTCGACCTTGCCGCTGGTGCTGCCGGTGGCGAGGAAGGAGAGCAGGCCCGGAATCTTGATCGCGAACTTCTCCTCCTGACCGTCGGGGGTGCCGACGGTGAAGATCGAGAAGCCGGCGTTCGAGTCGACCGTGTCGTACAGGCCCTCGGCCGCGGCCATCTTCATGGGCTGGACCTCGGTCATGACCTTGCCCTGGGCGTCACCGGTGATGGCCACCAGCACGCCGGCGACCAGCATGATCCAGCCGCCGAAGCGCAGACCCTTGTGGTAGAGCGCCTTGTCCTGCTCGTGCTTCTTGGAGACGTAGAGCCAGGCGCTCACGCCGAGGATGAAGGAGCCGGCGGTCATGTACGCGGCGGTGATCACGTGCGGGAAGGTGACCAGCTGGACCTTGTTGAACATCACTGCCCAGAAGTCGACCAGCTGGGCGCGCCCGTTGACCGCGCTGTAGCGGTAGCCGACCGGGTGCTGCATCCAGGAGTTGGCGGCCAGGATGAACCAGGCGCTGAACAGGGTGCCGAAGTGCACCAGCCACATGCAGGCGGCGTGCAGCCCGCGCGGCAACTTGTCCCACCCGAAGATCCAGAGCCCGAGGAACGTCGACTCCAAGAAGAACGCCAGCAGGGCCTCGACGGCCAGCGGGGCGCCGAAGATGTCGCCGACGAATCGGGAGTAGTCCGACCACGTCATCCCGAACTGGAACTCCTGCACGATGCCGGTCACGACACCGATCGCGAAGTTGATCAGGAACAGCTTGCCGAAGAACTTGGTCAACCGGAGCCACTCCGGGTTCTTCGTGCGCAGCCAGATCGTCTCCATGACGGCGATGAGCGCCGTGAGGCCGATCGTGAGCGGGACGAACAGGAAGTGGTAGACCGTCGTGATACCGAACTGCCACCTGGCGATGTCGAGGACGCTGTCCACGAAAGGACCTCTCTTCGATTCCGAGACCGGACTCCTGGCGGAGCCACCGTAGAAAGGATCGTGCGCCGCCCGGATCGGTCGAGGGTCCCCCGGAACGGGCCAAAGGTCCCGAAGGAGTCCGGTGCGGTGTGGCGCAGGTCTCCTTCGCAGCCGATCGACCGTGCAGAGTGGTCCCCATGCCCCTCGACGACCTCGTCCACGCACAGGCGGCGACCTCGCGCCTGCTGGCCGCACTCGAGCCCGACGGCTGGCACCGTCCGACCCCGTGTCCGGGGTGGAGCGTCGCCGACGTCGTCCGGCACCTGACGGTGGGGGACCGGGCGTTCACGGTGTCCCTGGCCGGCCGTCCCTACGACCTGCCCGCCCTCACCGCCGAGCTCGCCCCGGCCGCCGTGGGTCACCTGCCGGCGGCGTACGACGCCGGCGCGGCGCGGCTGCGCGAGGCACTCGCCGCTGCCGACCCGGCGGCGGTGTTCCCGACCGGGATCGGTCCGATGCCGTCCGGCCATGTCGCCGAGCTGCGCACGATCGAGGCGCTGGCGCACGGGTGGGACGTCGCCCAGGGCACCGGGGCGGACCTCGCCGTCGACGAGGACGTCGCGGAGCGGGCCATCGCGCACAGCCTGGCGCTGATGGAGCGGCTGCCACCGGACCGCACACCGTTCGCGCCGCCCCAGCCGGTGGCCGACGACGCACCGGCCCTCGACCGCCTCGTCGCGCTGCTCGGGCGGTCGGTCGTGTCGGACTAGGCGGCGGCATGGCGATCTCCGACGGTCCCGGGTGGGACGGGGCGCGCAACCTGGCCGACCTCGGCGGCTTCTCTCTCGTCGGCGGCGGGGTCACGCGCCACGGCGTCGTCTACCGGTCTGCGGCTCCGGAGTGGCTGACCGCCGCGGGCTGGCGTGCGGCCCGGGAGGCGGGGCTGGCGCGGGTCGTCGACCTCCGGAACACCAGGGAGCGGGGCCGCCGCCAGGAGCACCCGGTCCTCGACGAGGCCGCAACGGCCGGGATCGAGGTCGTGAACCTCCCGACCGAGGACCCCGACGACCCGGCGTTCCTGGCCGCCTGCGGCCCCTGGCTCGACCACCCGGCGTCGTGGGCGCCCAACCTGGCGCTCTACCCCGACAGGCTGGCCCGCGTCTTCGCCGAGCTCGCGCGCACTCCTTCACCGGTGCTCGTCCACTGTGCGGGGGGCCGCGACCGCACGGGGATGGTGTGCTCGATGCTGCTCGTCCTCGCCGGAGCCGAGGAGTCGGCCGTCTGCGCCAGCTACGAGCAGGGCTACCGGGGCGCCGCCCGCCACTCCGGCCACGGCTGGAGCTACGACCCGGACGCCGGGTCGTGGACGACGGACGCCCCGGACCGTCAGGTCAGCCCCGAGGAGCTCGACGAGGAGATCGCGGCACGGCTCCCGACGCTCCGGGAGTGGATCGCCGCCACCGACGTACGCGGCTACCTGCGAGACGCCGGCCTGACGGACCGCGAGCTCGACGACGTGCGCGCGCTGCTGCGCCCCTGAGCGCCGGCCTCAGCGGCTGAGGACCACCGATGAGCCGTGCCCGAAGAGTCCCTGGTTGGCGGTGATGCCGACCCGGGCGCCCTCGACCTGGCGGCCGGCCGCCTGCCCGCGCAGCTGCCAGGTCACCTCGCACACCTGGGCCAGCGCCTGGGCGGGCACGGCCTCGCCGAAGCAGGCGAGCCCTCCCGACGGGTTCACCGGGACCCGGCCGCCCAAGGTGGTCTCTCCGGCCCGCAGCAGCGCCTCGGCCTCCCCGCGCTTGCACAGCTGGAGGTCCTCCATCCAGTCCAGCTCCAGGGCGGTCGACAGGTCGTAGACCTCCGCGAGCGAGACGTCCGCGGGGTCGACCCCGGCCTCCTCGTACGCCGCGTGGCCGATCGACTCCTTGAAGGTCAGCTCGCCCGGCGCGACCGCCGTGCTGGCGTCGGTCGACAGGTTGGGCATGTCGAGGACCGTGTTGGGGAAGGTGGGCGTGACCGTCGAGACCGCGTTGATGCGGACGGGGTCGGCGAGACCGTGCCGCCGCGCGAACTCGGTGCTGGCGACCACGACCGCCGCCGCCCCGTCGGACGTGGCGCAGATGTCCAGCAGGTGCAGGGGATCGCTGACGACGGCGCTGGTCAGCACGTCCTCCACGCTCACCTCCTTGCGGTAGCGCGCGTTCGGGTTCTCCAGGCCGTGCCGCGCGTTCTTCACCTTGACCCGGGCGAAGTCCTCGGGCGTGGCGCCGTAGAGGTCCATCCGGCGTCGTGCGTACATCGCGAAGTAGGCCGGGTTGGTCATGCCGAGCAGGCGGAAGCGCAGCCAGTCCGGGTCGTCCCACCGCTCCCCCGCGTTCGGCGCGAGGAAGCCCTTGGGCGTGGTGTCCGCACCGACGACCAGCGCCACCTCGGAGAGGCCCGCGAGGATCCGCGCGCGTGCGGTGTCGAGGGCCTGCGCGCCGGTCGCGCAGGCGGCGTACGACGTCGCGACGGTCGCCCCGTTCCAGCCCAGCGCCTGGGCGAACGTGGCACCCGCGACGTAGCCGCCGTAGCCGTTGCGCACGGTCTCCCCACCCACGACGAGGTCGACGTGCTGCCAGTCGACGCCGGCATCGGCCAGAGCGGCACGGGCGGCGTGCACGCCGTACTCGACGAAGGGGCGCCCCCACTTGCCCCACGGGTGCATGCCGACGCCGAGGACGGCGACGTCCTTGCCGCTCACTGGTCGGCCTCCTCGCCCAGCTCGGAGGTGGGCTTCCAGCGCCACACGGTGCGGTCGCCGGTGTCGTCGGTGTAGAGCGTCTCGACGACCAGCTCGACCTCGCCGCCCACGCGCAGGTCCGCGACGCCGTACCCGTCGGCGACCTGGCCGACCACGACCAGCCCCTCGGGCAGCTCGACCGCGGCGAGCGCGAACGGCTCGTAGGGGTCGGTGCGGGCGACGTAGGGCGCGGGCGGCTGGTACTGCGCGTCGGTGTAGGACCACACGGTCCCGCGGCGCGACAGCTCCGCCTGCTCCAGGTCGAGGCCGTCGCACGCCGGGTTGCGGCACGGGCCGGCGGTCGGCGGGAAGAACACCGTCCCACACGTCGTGCACCGGCTCCCCAGCAGCGCGGGGTCGGCCTCGGTCGTGAACCAGCCCTCGATCGCCGGCGTCGCGGTCATGGATCCTCCGGAGAACTAGAACGTGTTCTCACTATAGGGGACCGGGCCACCAGCGATCCCTCCCCTTGTCAGGGGAAGCGTGCAGGACACGCCGTACGACACCGGCGTGTCTGCACACTTCCCCGGTCGACCGGTGAAGCGAACACCCCTAGGCGCGCGCCAGGTAGGCGAGCAGGTCGTGGCGGGTGACGACGCCGACCGGCTTGCCGTCCTCGTGCACGAGGAGCGCGTCGGCGCCCTCGAGGGCGGTGACGGCGTCCGAGGCGGGCTCGGCGGACCCGATCGTGGGCAGCGGCGGCGACATGTGCTCGCTCACCGAGTCGGTGAGCCGTGCGGTGCCGGTGAACAGCAGGTCCAGCAGGCCGCGCTCGGAGACCGAGCCGACCACCTCGGCCGCCACCACGGGCGGCTCGGCGCGGACGACCGGCATCTGCGAGACGTTGTACTCCTGCAGGATCGCGACGGCCTCGGCGATCGTCTCGTTCGGGTGGGTGTGGACCAGGTCGGGCAGCCGCCCGCTCTTGCCCCGCAGCACCTCGCCGACGGTCTGCACGGGGCGCTCGGCACCGTCGACCGGGAAGCCGTACTGCGACAGCCAGTCGTCGTTGAACACCTTGGTGAGGTAGCCGCGGCCGGAGTCGGGCAGCAGCACGACGATGACGGCGTCCTCCCCCTCGGGGGTGCCGGCGAGCTCGTGCGCGAGCTGGACCGCGGCGTGCACGGCCATCCCCGACGAGCCGCCGACCAGCAGCGCCTCCTCGCGAGCGAGCCGGCGGGTCATCGCGAACGAGTCGGCGTCGGAGACCTCGATGATCCGGTCGGCGACCGTGCGGTCGTACGCCTCCGGCCAGAAGTCCTCGCCGACGCCCTCGACGAGGTAGGGACGGCCGCTGCCGCCGGAGTAGACCGAGCCGGCCGGGTCGGCGCCCACGACCTGGACGTCAGGGTTCTGCTCCTTCAGGTAGCGCCCGGTGCCGCTGATCGTGCCGCCGGTGCCGACGCCGGCCACGAAGTGCGTGATGCGCCCCTCGGTCTGCTCCCAGATCTCCGGGCCGGTGGTCTCGTAGTGCGAGCGCGGATTGTTGGGGTTGGAGTACTGGTCCGGCTTCCAGGCGCCCGGCTGCGACGCGAGCCGGTCCGACACGTTGTAGTAGGAGTCGGGGTGCTCGGGCTCGACCGCGGTCGGGCAGACGACCACCTCGGCGCCGTACGCGCGAAGCACGTTTCGCTTGTCCTCGCTCACCTTGTCCGGGCAGACGAAGACGCAGTGGTAGCCCTTCTGCTGGGCGACCATGGCGAGCCCGACACCGGTGTTGCCGGAGGTCGGCTCGACGATCGTGCCGCCGGGCTGCAGCTCGCCGGAGGCCTCCGCGGCCTCGATCATGCGGGTGGCGATGCGGTCCTTCACGGAGCCGCCCGGGTTGAGGTACTCCACCTTGGCGAGGACGATCGGTCCCTTCGCGCCTTCCAGGGAGCCCATGGACTTCGAGAGCCGGAGCAGCGGGGTGTTGCCGATCAGCTCGAGGAGGGAGTTCACGTAGGGCATGCCCTCAATCTAGAGGCGCCAGTCACACGCGCCGAAACCCCGAGGGGGCGCCGCACCCGCCTTTCGTAGAGTGGTCCCGTGGGGAAAGCAGCGGCTGCTCGGAAGCTGGCGTCCGCCGCCGCGTACGGCGGTGGCGGCGTCTCGCTGCTCGGCGCGAGCCTCTACGGGCTGCTGCGCTTCGAGGCGGTCGCCGCCCGGCGCACCATCGGCAACGCCGAGGGCGCCCCGCCCGACCCCAGCGGCTGGTACGGCCGCGGCCGACCCGGGCCTGCGGTCAGGATCGCCCTGCTCGGCGACTCCAGCGCCGCCGGGTACGGCGTCGACCTGGTCGAGCAGACGCCGGGCGCGCTCCTCGCCAGCGGCGTGGCTGCCCAGGCCGACCGCCGCGTGCACCTGCGCTGCTTCGCCGTCGTCGGCGCCCAGTCGTCCGACCTGGCGACCCAGGTGGACCTGGCCCTGCCCCTGCAGCCCGACGTCGTGGTCATCCTGATCGGGGCCAACGACGTCACCCACCGGGTGCTGCCGGCGGCCTCGGTGCGCCACCTCGTGGAGTCCGTGCGCCGCCTGCGCGAGGGCGGTGCCGCCGTCGTGGTCGGCACCTGCCCGGATCTCGGCACCATCAAGCCGATCATGCCGCCGCTCAAGCAGGTCGCTCGGGTCTGGTCGCGCCGGCTGGCCGCCGCCCAGACCATCGCCGTGGTCGAGGAGGGCGGCCGCACGGTCTCCCTGGCCTCGATCCTCGGCCCCGAGTTCGACGCGGCGCCCGCCCTGCTGTTCGGGCCGGACCAGTTCCACCCCTCGGCCCACGGCTACCGCTCGCTCGCCGACGTGCTGCTCCCCTCGACGCTCGCCGCCGTCGGGCTCGGCCCGGAGGACGAGGAGGAGCCCGAGGCCTACCGCGGCGAGGGCGTCCTCCCGATCACCACCGCGGCCATCCAGGCCGTCAACCAGCCGGGCACCGAGCTCGACGGCACCGAGGTCGCGGGCTCCCGGCGCGGCGTCCGCGGGCTCTGGGTCGAGCTGCGGCACCGCCGCCGGCGTCCCAGCACGGGTGGCGAGGGACCGGAGCTGCCGGAGGAGGACGAGCGCGCCGAGGAGCCGGTCCCGGGCTGAGGGGTCTGCCGCGCGACCGCCCACACGCGGGCTGCGCGGACTCGACATGCTCGACCACCATGACCGACCCGGTGGTCGAGCAGCGAGCGCAGCGAGCGCCCGTCGAGACCCCGTGAGCCACACGACGACGGCGGTGTGGGCCGCGGGGGTCTCGACAAGCTCGACCACCGGCGGTCGAGGAGGCGCGTCGGACGAGCTCGACCACCGGCGAGCCGCGGAACGACGAACGGGCCCCGGATCTCCGGGGCCCGTTCGTGGAGGTGCTGGGTCAGTTGCCGCGCAGGATCGCGAGGATGCGCAGCAGGTTGGTGTAGATCCAGACCAGGCTCACGGTCAGGGCGAACGCAGCACGCCAGCCCTCCCGGTCCGGGATCTGGTTGGCGATGCCCTGCTCGACGAAGTCGAAGTCGAGCACCAGCATGAAGACGCCGAGCGCGAGGCCGACGACCGCGAAGATCAGGCCGAGCGCACCGTTGTCGAAGATGCCGAGGTTGACGCCGAACAGGCTGAGCACCACGGCGAAGAGGCTGATGCCGACCATGCCGAACATCGCGGCGATCACCATGGTGCGGAACCGGGTGCTGACCTTGATGTCGAAGAACTTGTAGACCGCCAGCGTGCCGGCGAAGGCGCCGAAGGTGCCGATCACGGCAGCCGGGACCACGCCCGGGTACCACATGTTGAACATCTTCGAGATGCCGCCGAGGGCGACCCCCTCGAAGGCGCAGAAGGCCAGCACGAGCGCCGGGCTGATCACCCGCTTGAACGAGTTGACCATCGAGAGGATGAACGCACCCAGCGAGCCGATGGTCAGCGCGGCGATCAGGCCGCTCAGCGCCGACGGGTCGGAGTTCTGGTCGACGGTGGGGCTCATCACCCAGGTGATCGCAGCGGCCACGATGACGACCGCCAGCGAGATCGCGGTCTTGACGACCACCGAGTCGATCGTCATCGGCTGCTGGACCGTGGTCGGCGGCTGCGCGCCCGGCACGCCGGGGGTGCCCGTGCTCCACGTCGCCGGGTCGCCGTAGCCGGCGTACGGAGCGCCGTTGCCGGCGTAGGTCTGGTTGCCGTAGGCGTTGGTCCCCGGCCGGTTGAACTCCTCGGAGCGTCGGAACACCGGGTTGTTGCTCTGCATTGGTCTCTCCTCGAGGCCTTGGTGGTGTGACCATCCTAGATGGATCCACTGGTTCCAACGTGCGGCGGGATCTCGGGGTTCCCCGACGGGGCCGTCCACGGCTGCGTCACAATCAGCCTGCCATGGAACAGACCGTCTTCGCGCTCGTCGTCGCCGCGCGCTTCCTCCTGCCGCTGCTGATCCCGCGGTACCCGCTACCCGCGATCATCGCCTGCCTGATCCTCGACGGCGTCGACCAGACGATCTTCCAGCTCTTCGGGTACGACCCGCCGTACTACCAGTCCTACGACAAGGCGATGGACATCTTCTACCTGTCCGTCGCCTACCTGTCGGCGATGCGCAGCTGGGACAACCTCCATGCGTTCGCCGTCGCGCGCTTCCTCTTCTACTACCGGCTGGTCGGTGCGTTCCTGTTCGAGATGACGCACGAGCGGATGATCCTGCTGATCTTCCCGAACACCTTCGAGTACTTCTTCATCGCCTACGAGATCGTGCGGCTCTACTGGAACACCGCGACGATCAGGATGCGGAGCTGGGTGTTGACGGCAGCGGCGATCTGGATCTTCATCAAGCTCCCTCAGGAGTACTGGCTGCACATCGCGCACATGGACGTCACCGACACCCTGCGGGACTACCCGTGGACGCGATGGGCGCTGGTCATCGGGATCCTCGCGATCCTCGCGGTGCTCTGGTTCGTGGTCCGGCCGCGGCTCGCCCCGCCCGACCACCCGCTCCGCCTCGCGTCCGACCCGCTGCCGGAGTCCGTCGACACCGCCACCGAGCGCGCCGCGATCCGTCTCGCCGGCGGGTGGGTCTGGTCGTGGATGACCCTGGAGAAGGTCGTCCTCGTGGGTCTGATCTCGATCATCTACGCCCAGATCCTCCCCGGTGTCACCCGGACGCCCCTCCAGATGTTCGTCGGCATCGGCACCGTGGTGTTGCTGAACGCCGCGATCACGCTCGCGTTCTCCCGGCGTCGTTGGACCCCGGAGGGTGCGGCCGCGACGTTCGGGCTGCGCCTGCTCGTCAACGTCGCGCTGGTGGTGCTGGTGAAGTTCGTGCTCGACATCAGCCTGCTGGGCGCCGACACCCTCTTCTTCCTCTGCATGATCAGCCTGATCACCACCCTCCACGACCGCTACCAGCCGGCGTACGCGTGGCGGCAGAAGGTCCTGGCCGGGCGCGAGGCGGAGCCGCAGCCGGCCCCGTAGCGGCTCGGATGGTGCCCCCGCTGGGACTCGAACCCAGACTGGGCCGCTTTTAAGGCGGCTTCCTCTGCCGATTGGGATACGGGGGCGTCAGTCGGACATTGTGCCGATCAGCCACAACCTAGCGACGCGGCCCGGCCGAGCACGTCGTCCAGCATCGCCTCGGTGAGCCTGCCGGTGAAGGTGTTCTGCTGGCTGGGGTGGTAGCAGCCCAGGAGCGTGATGCTTCGGTCCGCGGCCGCCAGCACGGCCTCGGCGCCGTGGCCGAAGCGGGGCCGGGGCCGGGGCACCGACCAGCCCAGCGCGGCGTACGTCCGCAGGGTGGCGTCCCACCCGAAGGAGCCGAGCGCGACGACGACGCGGACGTGCTCGGCGAGGAGGCCGACCTCGGCCTCGATCCACGGCGCGCACGTCTCGCGCTCCACGACGGTCGGCTTGTTGGCCGGTGGGGCGCAGCGGACGGTGGCCACGACGCGGGTGTCGACCAGCTCAAGGCCGTCGTCGGCCCGGACACTGGTCGGCTGGTTGGCCAGGCCCGTCCGGTGGAGACCGGCGAAGAGCCAGTCGCCGCTGCGGTCGCCGGTGAAGACCCGGCCGGTGCGGTTGGCGCCGTGCGCCGCGGGGGCGAGCCCGACCACCAGCACGCGGGGCCGCTCCGAGCCGAACCCCGGAGCCGGGCGGCCCCAGTAGGTCTCGTGCGCGTACGCCGCCCGGCGGGTCTCGGCGACCTCCTCGCGCCAGGCGACCAGCCGCGGGCAGGCCCGGCACACCGAGACCCGGGCGTCGAGCTCGTCGAGCGGGACGGCGTGCGCGAGTCGGCGTACCTGCGCCGCGGTCCGGGCGACCGGGGTCGCCGGCGTCGCGGGATCGCCCGGCCAGCCGGTGCCGGGAGGTACGGAGCTCACGGGTGCATCATCACGCAGTCCCACCGGCCCCGACAGTCACAGTCGTCAGGGGAAGCGTGCAGGACACGCCGGTGCTCTCGGCGTGTCCTGCACATTTCCCCGGCCGACCGGGGAAACGTGCACCGTCCCCCAACCCTCACGAGGGCGAGCTGGACACCTTGTCCTTCGCGGCGTCGAAGACGGTCGAGGCCTGCTGGCCGACGGCCTCCTGCGCCCGGCCGGCGGCCTCCTGGACGCGCGGGTTGCCCGCGAGGCGCTGGGCACCGGCCACGATCTGCTCGTAGCGGTCGCGACCGGCGCGGGAGCCGAGGACGTAGCCGGCGGCGAAGCCGATCAACAGGTTGGTCTTGCTCAGCATGGTTCCTCCTGGGTGGTCGGTGCGGGTCAGCGGCGGCGGCGCCAGTAGGCCAGCCCGGCCAGCAGCACGACGGCCACAGCGGCCGCCACCAGCTCGGGCCGCGGGCGACCGTCGGCGGTCGTGACGCCGTCCTTGACCCGGGTCTTCACGTCGAGCCTGGCGTGCAGCTGGTCGATCGTGGCCGCGAGCTCGGCACGCTGCCGCTCGATGTCGGCCTCGATCTGCTCCGGGGTGGTGCCGTTGCTGCTCATGCGGGGTGCTCCCCCTTCACGGTGGCGATGTCCTGCTTGATGCCGGCGATCGCGTGCTCGGGCGCCGCCGGGGTCGCCCGCTGCAGCTCGGTGCGCCCGCGCAGGGCGACGCCGAGGGCACAGACCAGGAGCACGGCGGCCACGACCAGGCCGGCCGCCCACAGCGGCAGCACCAGGTCGAGGGCCACGACGGCCGTCGCGACCAGCACGGCCGCGCCGAAGAACGCCAGGAGCCCTGCGGCGCTGAACATGCCGATGCCGACACCGGCGCGCTTGCCCTTCTCGGTCACCTCGGCCTGGGCCAGGCGCATCTCGCTGCGCACGAGCTCGGGGATCTGCTCCGCGAGCCGGTGCACGATCGCACCGACGGGCTCGTCGGTGGTGGTCGGGTCGCTCATGCAGGGCCGGTGCCCACCGGGTCCGCGGACGAAACGCGCTACCGCCCGACCAGCGACCAGGCGATCCCGTCGAGGATGTCGGACTCGGAGATCACCAGCTCGGGGGCGCCGGACCGCGCGAGCACGCGCCCGAGGACGATCGCCCCGGCACCGATCACGTCCGCCCGGCCGGGATGCATCGCCGGGAGGTCACGTCGCTCGGCGACCGACATCGCGAGCAGCCGGTCGACCAGCGCGTGCACGTCGGCGGCGGGCACGACGAGCTGGTCGACGGCCGACCGGTCGTACGCCGGCAGCCCCAGCAGCACCGCCCCGAGCTGGGTCACGGTGCCGGCGACCCCGACGACCGTCGCCGCGGCGGCCGGGTCGACCGGGCAGGTGTCGAGGTGCCGCTCGACGTCCGCGACGCACGCGGCGACCTCGTCCGGTGTCGGGGGGTCCGAGCGCAGGTGCCGCTCATGCAGGCGCACCGACCCGATGTCCATGGAGAACGCCGCGTCCGGGGTGGTGGCGCCGAGGATGAGCTCGGTGGACCCGCCGCCGATGTCGACGACCAGGACCGGCGTGGCGGGGGGCGTGCGCAGGTTGCGGATCGCGCCGTCGAAGGAGAGCGCCGCCTCCTCGACGCCGCTGACGACCTCCGGCTCGACGCCGAGGCGCTCGCGGACACCGGCGACGAACACGTCGGCGTTCGAGGCGTCCCGCGACGCGGAGGTGGCGACGAACCGCACCCGGTCGACCGGCACCTCGTGGGCGCGGATGATGCCGGCGTACTCCTCGATCGCGGCGAACGCCCGCGCGAGTGCCTCGTCGGCCAATCGTCCGGTGCGGTCGAGGTCCTGGCCGAGCCTGACCATGCGCATCTCGCGGACCTCGACGTCCGGCAGCGTCCCGATCAGCAGCTTGATCGTGTTGGTCCCGCAGTCGATCGCGGCGACCCGCCCGGTCACGCGCGGCCCCCCGGGGTGCTCACACGCACGGTCCGGCCTCCCACCAGGCGCCGAGGAGATCGAGCACCTCGTCGCCGAGCGGGTTCACCCCGCGGCCCTGGGCGAGGGCCTGCCCGGCCAGCACGTGCAGGCACTTGACGCGGTCGGGCATGCCGCCGGCCGAGATGCCCTCGATCTCCGGGACGTCCAGGCCGGCCGCCTCGGCGATCGCTGCGCGTGCCTCGAGGTAGCGCTCGTGGGCGGCGCGGTACGCCGTGGCCAGCTCCTCGTCCTCGCCCAGCCGGTCCTGCATCTCCTTCATCACGCCGCCGCCCTCCAGCGTCCCGATCCGTGACGCCGCTCGGGGGCAGGTGAGGTAGTACGTGGTCGGGAACGGGGTGCCGTTCGGCAGCCGCGGCTCGGTCGTCACCACGTCGGGCTGCCCGCAGGGGCACCGATGGCCGACCTCGTGGATGCCCCGTGGCTCCCGTCCCAGCTGGGCCTCGATCGCGGTCACGTCGGCGGGGTCGATCACCCCCCGATCATCGCATCGACCGCCTCGGCTGTAACGGAGCGCCCTCGGCCGGAGCCTCAGCCGGCGTCGCCGCCGATCTTGCGCTCGTCGATCTTGGTGGCGGGCGGCGGCGTGGAGACCGGCGGCGGGTCGCCGGCGAGCTCGACGGACTGCCAGGCGGTCGACCACCACGCGGTCGGGGTCGTGCGGGCGACCGTCGCCGGGTCGGTCAGCGTGCCCTGGCGCTCGACCGGCTTGCCGTCCTCGTCGAGCACGACGTAGGCCGTCTCGCCCGGCATCACGTAGTTGAGCTCGCGCGCCTGCTGCTTGACGAACGCCGGGTCCTTCCAGCGCTCCTTCTCCCGCTCGAGGTCGCTGATCGTCGCCTGGCGCAGCGCGATCTGGCTCTTGAGGTCCTCGATGTGGGCGCGCTGCTGCAGGTAGGCGCGCAGCGAGGACGCGTAGCTGACCGTCAGCACCGCGAGCACGAGCACGAGGACCGCCGCCCGGCCGGTCAGCCGGGGTCGCCGGGAGCCCGCCACCGCCGGAGTGCCCGCCGCCGCGACCGGCACCGGCCGCGGCGTCGTACGACGCTGCGCGCCTCGTCCCCGGGGACGGGAGGCGCGCGGCGTACGACGGTTGTCGGGCATGCCTCCTAGGTTCGCTCAGGCACCGTACCGGGGGAACGCCGACGCGCCGGAGTAGCGCGCAGCATCTCCGAGCTCGTCCTCGATCCGCAGCAGCTGGTTGTACTTCGCGACCCGCTCCGAGCGCGCCGGGGCACCCGTCTTGATCTGGCCGCAGTTGGTCGCGACGGCCAGATCGGCGATCGTGGTGTCCTCGGTCTCGCCCGAGCGGTGGCTCATCATGCAGCGGTAGCCGTTGCGGTGCGCGAGCTCGACGGAGTCGAGGGTCTCGGTGAGCGAGCCGATCTGGTTGACCTTCACCAGCAGCGCGTTGGCCTGCCCGCCGGTGATGCCGCGCTGCAGCCGCTCGACGTTGGTCACGAAGAGGTCGTCGCCGACGATCTGGATCTTGCCGCCGAGCTCGTCGGTCAGCGCCTTCCAGCCGTCCCAGTCGTCCTCGTTCAGGGGGTCCTCGATCGACACGATCGGGTACGCCGACACCAGGTCGGCGTAGTAGGCCGTCATCTCGTCGGCGGTCTTGGTGCCGCCCTCGAACGAGTAGGCGCCGTCGGCGTAGAACTCCGACGCGGCGACGTCCATCGCGAGGGCGATGTCCTTGCCGAGCTCCAGCCCGGCGGCCGCGACCGCCTCGGCGATCAGGTCGAGCGCGGCCCGGTTGCTGTCCAGGTTCGGCGCGAAGCCACCCTCGTCGCCCAGGCCGGTGGCCAGTCCCTTCTTCTTCAGCACCGACTTGAGCGCGTGGTAGACCTCCGCACCCGAGCGCAGCGCCTCGCGGAACGTCGGAGCGCCGATCGGCGCGATCATGAACTCCTGCACGTCGACGTTGGAGTCGGCATGGGAGCCGCCGTTGAGGATGTTCATCATCGGCACCGGCAGCAGGTGGGCGTTGGGGCCGCCCACGTAGCGGTAGAGCGGCAGCTGCGCCGACTCGGCCGCGGCGCGTGCGACCGCCAGCGAGACGCCGAGGATCGCGTTGGCGCCGAGCGCGGCCTTGTTGGGCGTGCCGTCCAGGTCGAGCATCGTCTGGTCGAGCAGGCGCTGGTCGTCGGCCGCGAGGCCCTCGACCGCGGGCGCGATGGTCTGGATCACGGCGCCGACGGCCTTCTCGACCCCCTTGCCGGCGTACCGCTCACCACCGTCGCGCAGCTCCACGGCCTCGAAGGCACCCGTGGACGCACCGCTCGGGACCATCGCCCGGGCGAACGCACCGTCGTCGAGGAGGACCTCCACCTCGACCGTGGGGTTGCCGCGCGAGTCGAGGATCTCGCGGGCGCCGACTGCTTCGATGGATGCCACGTCGTGCTCCTCCAGTTGAGGTGGTTCGAGTCGTTCCCGAGCCTAGACCCGCCGGCCGGTGCGGGGTGGTGAGGGTCGTGCGCCTGAGACCTACCCCACGGTCGGTCTCGCGCACACGACCCGTGCCGGCGCCGACGGGCTACGGGAGCAGGGCGCGCACGGCGTCGCGCAGCGCCTGCTCCGGGTCGGCACCGGCGGCGTGGGCCTCGGCGACGAGGGCGAGCAGCCGGGCGCCGAGGTCGTCGGCCTCCGGATCCACGGCGGGCACGCCGCCGGCGCGCTCGAGCCGGTCGAGCACCTTGTCTGCGTACAGCAGCGCCGGCAGCCCCGGCGGGAGCCCGTCGGTGACCGAGGTGCGCTGCTTCTCGGCCGCCTTGACCGCCTCCCAGGCCTCGTTGATCTCGGCCGGGGTCCCGCCGGGCGCGGAGCCGAAGACGTGCGGGTTGCGCCGGTGCATCTTGGCGATGACGTCGGCGGCCACGTCGTCGATCGTGAACTCGCCGGACTCCTCGGCGATCACCGCGTGGAAGTAGACCTGCAGCAGCAGGTCGCCGAGCTCCTCCCGGAGCAGGCCCGCGTCACCGGTGTCGATCGCCTCGAGCGTCTCGTGGGTCTCCTCGAGCAGGTAGCGCGCGAGCGACCGGTGCGTCTGCCCGGCCTTCCACGCGCACTCCGCGCGCAGGCGACGCATCACCTCGAGGAACTCGAGGAGCCCGTCGCCCGATGCGCGCTCGTCCACGCGGGCTCAGCCGCAGCGCTGGGTCTCGGGCAGCGCGTTGGAGTAGTCGACGTCGGGGTCGGTCGCGCCGGCCTTCTTCGCCGAGTCGCCGACCGGGTAGGACACGCTGGTGTCGGTCGGCACCGGGGCACCGGAGTCGATCGACACGCTGAACCGCGGGTCGATCTGCACGTCGTTGTCGGCCAGCCAGGCGGTGAACGCCTTCTTGCCCGCGGCGACCTGGCCCTTCGTGCCGCCCGGTGCACCCATCTGCTCACCGACGGCGCGCTGGATGTCCCGCACGTACTGACCGGCGAGCTGCACCTCGATGACCGCGTCCCGCTGGGTCGGGGTCAGCGACGAGAGCTGCTGGGCGAACTGCGTCACCGCCCGGTGGTAGGCGATGCCCGCCGACACGCCGTGCTCGGCCCCGAACTGGTCGGCGGCCGCGCGGAGCGCGAGGCTCGAGGCGACCAGACCGCGCAGGTAGTGGTTCGGGTAGGACTGGCCGTCCTGGAGCTGGGTCTCCACGGCCGAGCAGTAGTCGGCCGTCAGGTCGTCGACGGACTTCAGCGACACCGTGTCGTCGGCGACCCGGGCGGCGACGCCGGGGTTGAAGTCCGGTACGGCGCTGCAGCCGGTCAGCAGCACGGTGGAGGCCAGTCCGAGCGCCGCGAGGGCACGGAGGCGGGTCCGGGTCACGTCTTCTCCTGAGGGTCGGTGCCTGCGGCGTTGTCGGGATCGATCACCGAGTCGATCACCTGCCGGCACCATTGAAGCAGGGCGACACCGGTGATCGGCTTGCCACCCACCACCGCCGTCTGCGGCCGGGGCACGAGGACGGTGCTGACCGGCGCCTTGACGATCGACCTCGGGTAGAGCCGGTTGAGCCGGACCACCCGCGAGTCGGGCAGGTCGACCGGCGCGAAGCGCACGTTCCTGCCCGCGATGGTGACCTCGCGGATGCCCGCCTGCCGGGCCCGGGCGCGGAACCGCGCGACCAGGAGGAGCGACACGACCTCGACCGGCGGCTCGCCGTACCGGTCGAGGAGCTCCTCGTTGATGAGGTCGACGTCGTCGTCCGAGCGCACCTCCGCCAGGCGCTTGTACATCTCCAGCCGCAGCCGCTCGCTGGGGATGTAGCCGTGCGGCAGGTGGGCGTCCACGGGCAGCTCGATGCGGACCTCGTCGAGCTCGGGCTCCCGGTCCCCCCGGAACTCGTTGACGGCCTCGCCGACGAGGCGGACGTAGAGGTCGAACCCGACGTCGGCGATGTGGCCGGACTGCTCGCCGCCGAGCAGGTTGCCGGCCCCGCGGATCTCGAGGTCCTTCATCGCGATCGCCATGCCGCCGCCGAGGTCGGAGTGCTGGGCGAGGGTCGCGAGCCGCTCGTGGGCGGTCTCGGTGAGCGGCTTCTCGGGCGGGTAGAGGAAGTAGGCGTAGGCGCGCTCCCGCGACCGGCCGACCCGGCCGCGCAGCTGGTGCAGCTGCGAGAGCCCGAGGGTGTCGGCCCGCTCGATGACCATCGTGTTGGCGTTGGAGACGTCGAGGCCGGACTCGACGATCGTCGTGCAGACGAGCACGTCGAAGCGCTTCTCCCAGAAGTCGAGCATCACCTGCTCGAGCTGGTGCTCCCCCATCTGCCCGTGCGCCGTCGCGACCCGGGCGTCGGGCACGAGCTCCCGGATCCGCGCCGCCGCCTTCTCGATCGAGCTGACCCGGTTGTGGATGTAGAACACCTGGCCCTCGCGCAGCAGCTCGCGACGCACGGCGGCGACGACCTGCCGGTCCTCGTAGGCGCCGACGTAGGTCAGGACCGGGTGCCGCTCCTCCGGCGGGGTGGTGATCGTCGACATCTCGCGGATGCCGGTGATCGCCATCTCCAGGGTGCGCGGGATCGGTGTCGCGGACATCGAGAGCACGTCGACCGACGTGCGCAGCCGCTTCATCTGCTCCTTGTGCTCGACCCCGAAGCGCTGCTCCTCGTCGACGATGATCAGGCCGAGGTCCTTCATGCGGATGTCCGGGTTGAGCAGCCGGTGGGTGCCGACGACGATGTCGACCGAGCCGTCGGCGAGCCCGGCGATCACCTCGCGCGCCTCGGCGTCGGTCTGGAAGCGGGACAGGCCCTTGAGCACGACCGGGAAGCCGCTCATCCGCTCGGAGAACGTCGACAGGTGCTGGGTCACCAGGAGCGTCGTCGGGACGAGCACGGCCACCTGCTTGCCGTCCTGCACGGCCTTGAACGCCGCACGCACGGCGATCTCGGTCTTGCCGTAGCCGACGTCGCCGCAGACGAGCCGGTCCATCGGCACCTGGCGCATCATGTCGCCCTTGACCTCGTCGACCGTGCTGAGCTGGTCGGGGGTCTCCTGGAACGGGAAGGCGTCCTCGAGCTCGCGCTGCCACGGGGTGTCCGGACCGAACGCGTAGCCCTGGGTGGCCTGGCGGGCGGCGTACAGCTTGATCAGCTCGGCCGCGATCTCGCGGACCGCCTTGCGGGCGCGGTTCTTGCGCTTGGTCCAGTCGGCGCCGCCGAGCCGGTCCAGCGACGGCTGCTCGCCGCCGACGTACCGGGTGACCTGGTCGAGCGCGTCGGCGGGGACGTAGAGCCGGTCGGGCGGGCCGCCGCGCTTGCTGGCGCCGTACTCGAGGACGAGGTACTCGCGCACCGCTCCCCCGACCTCGCGCTGCTTCATCTCCACGAAGCGGCCCACGCCGTGCTGCTCGTGCACGACATAGTCGCCGGCGGTGAGCTCGAGCGGGTCGATCTGGCGCTTGCGGCGGGTCGGCATCCGGCGCATGTCGCGGGTCGAGGCCCGCTGGCCGGAGAGGTCCTCGCCGGTGAGGACCACGAGCCGGCTGGCGTCGTCGACGAAGCCGTGGGCGGCGGCACCGCAGGTGACGGTCACGACGTCGGTGGTCAGGTCGGCGGCCTCGGTCAGCTCCTCGACCACGCGCGCGGGCACGTCGTGCTCGGCGAGCACCTCGCGCATCCGCTCGGCGGGCCCGTGGCCCGCGTGGACGACGACCACGCGGTAGCCGTCCCGGCGCCAGCGGTCGATGTCGGCGATCGCCCGCTCCACCTCGCCTCGGTAGGGCTCGGCGGCTCTGGCATGCAGGGCGCGGGTGGGCACCCCGCCGTCGGCACCGTCGTCCGGGTCGTCGTCGATGCCGAAGGGGCTCACCGCCCACCACGGCGTGCCCTGGGCCAGCGTGTGCGCGCGCACGTCGCCGACGGAGCGGTACGACGCCGCGCCCAGGTCGATCGGCGCGGTCCCGCCCCCGGCGGCCGCCGCCCAGCTCGCCGCCAGGAACTCCTCGCTGGTCGCGACCAGGTCGTGGGCGCGGGTGCGGACCCGCTCCGGGTCCAGCACGAGCACGTGGGTGTCTGCGGGCATCAGGTCGACCAGGAGCTCCATCTCGTCGACCAGGACGGGCGCGAGAGACTCCATCCCCTCCACGGCGATGCCGGCGGCGATCTTGTCGGTGAGCTCGAGCAGCTGGGGGTGCCGGCGGCCGAGCTCGGCCGCGCGCTCGCGCACCTGGTCGGTCAGCAGCAGCTCGCGACAGGGCGGCGCCCAGAGCCGGTCGACCTTCTCCAGGGTCCGCTGGTCGGCGACCGAGAACGACCGGATCTCCTCCACGTCGTCGCCCCAGAGCTCGACGCGCAGCGGGTGCTCCTCGGTCGGCGGGAAGACGTCGACGATGCCGCCACGCACCGCGAACTCGCCGCGCTTCTCCACGAGGTCGACCCGCGAGTACGCCGCGCCGCTGAGCCGGGCCACCAGGTCGTCCAGCGGCACGGTGTCACCGGGCGCGAGCTCGACCGGCTCGAGGTCGCCCAGGCCCTTGACCTGCGGCTGCAGCACCGAGCGCACCGGGGCGACGACGACCTGCAGCGGACCGTTCGGGCTCCCGGTGGTCGAGCCGGTCGAGACCCCGGGGTGCCGCAGCCGCCGCAGCACCGCGAGCCGACGACCGACCGTGTCGCTGCGCGGGCTCAGCCGCTCATGGGGCAGCGTCTCCCAGCTCGGGTAGTAGGCGACCACGGCCGGGTCGACCAGGTCGCCCAGCGTCTCGACCAGGTCCTCGGCCTCGCGCGTCGTCGCCGTCACCGCGAGCACGGTCCGGTCGGCGCGGACGAGGCCGGCGACGACGTACGGGCGCAGCGCCTCGGGCCCGGTCAGGTCCAGCGCCGGCACGGCACCGCCGCGCGCGTCGCCCAGCGCCTCGTCGAGGGCGGGGTCGGCCAGCACCGCGTCGGCGAGGCCGGAGAGGTGCCCGGTGAGCTGCACGGGGTGCCTTTCGGGAGGTGCGGACAACACGACAGCCCCCGGTCGAGCGCGGCCGGGGGTCCTTCGAGTGTAGGTCTCGCGGCAGCACCGCGCTTCACGGCACGTCGTCGGCGCCCGCCGCCGCTGCTCGAGCAGCTGCCAGTCGCGTGCACCCGGCCGAGCCGCGCGCCATCACGTCAGCGAGACGATCAGCTCCTCGATGCGCTGGCGGATCTCGTCGCGGATGGGACGGACCGCCTCGATGCCCTGGCCGGCCGGGTCGTCGAGCTCCCAGTCCTCGTAGCGCTTGCCGGGGAAGTAGGGACATTCGTCGCCGCAGCCCATCGTGATGACGACGTCGGAGGCCTGGACGGCGTCAGTGGTGAGGACCTTGGGCTGGTTGCCGGCGATGTCGATCCCCTCCTCCGCCATCGCCTGGACAGCGACCGGGTTGATCTGGTCGCCGGGTCGAGAGCCTGCCGAGAGCACCTCGATGCGGTCGCCGGCCAGGTGGTGCAGGTATCCGGCGGCCATCTGGGAGCGGCCGGCGTTGTGGACGCAGACGAACAGGACGGTGGGCTTGGTGCCGGTGGTCACGGAAGGTGGCTCCTGGTCTGAGAGGTCTGAGAGGTGTCGGTGGTGTCGGGTTCGCTCACGCGGGCGCTCCCTCGGTGGGGGTGGCTTCGGGATCGAGAGTGGTCAGCGACGCACTCGGATAGAGCACCTTGACGACGACCACGGCGACGGCGCCCCCGACGAGCTGCATGAGGACGAACATCGGCACCGAGACCGGGGCGATGCCCGCAAAGGTGTCGGAGAACATCCGGGCGACGGTGACGGCGGGGTTGGCGAAGCTGGTGGAGCTGGTGAACCAGTACGCGGCGGTGATGTAGCCGCCGACGGCGTAGGCGATGGTCTCGGTGCGCCCGGAGCGGACCGAGCCGAAGATGACCAGGACGAGGCCGAGGGTGGCGACCACTTCGCCGAGCCACAGGTTCGGGCCGGTGCGATCGTGGGTGGAGATGCTGATGGCGTCGAGATCGAACATGAGGTTCGCGACGACGACACCGATGAGCCCACCGACGAGCTGGGCGCCGATGAGGAGGACGGCCTCTGCGATCTCGACCAGGCCGAGTGCGACCTCGACGAGGGTCACGACGGGGTTGAACGCGGCAGAGACCGGTTGCAGGGCGAGGATGAGCGCGACCAGGGCGGCGCCGGTGATGAGGCTGTTCTCCAGCAGCTGCAGGCCGACGTCGTCCGGGGAGAGTCGGCTGGCGGCGATGCCGGACCCGATGACGGCGGCGACGAGGAAGGCGGTCCCGATGAGCTCCGCTCCTGCCCGGCGGGACACGTGCACCGGCGCGCTCATCGGGTGACGCCACCGATGAGGAGGGCCAGGTCGGCGAGAGCTCCGGGCTTGGCCTGGTAGTAGACCCATACTCCACGCTTGGATCGGTCGAGCAGGCCGACCTCGTGCAGCACCTTGAGGTGGTGGCTGATGGTGGGCTGGGACAGGTCGAAGGCGTCGTTGAGGTCGCACACGCACGCCTCGCCGTCGGCGTGGGAGGCAACCAGCGACAACAGTCGTAGCCGGACCGGGTCGGCCAGTGCCTTGAGCAACGGCGAGATGCGGGTCGCCGCGTCCACGCTGAGCGGCTCGGCCATCAACGGCGAGCAGCAGGCGACCGCGTCGGTCGGGCTCTCGGCCACAGCAGACTTCGACATGGATGAATACTGACCGACGTCGATGTCCGAGGTGAGCGGCGCAGGCGAACTCTGGGTGAACTCTCCACGGGCCGATGCCCGGACGAGGCGGGGTCGAGCGTGGTCGAAGGTCCCTGCTCGGTGCGGACCTGTGGCAGGTCCCCAGCACCTCCCCCGAAGCGGACACTTCAACGGTGACTGCATCAACTTCGGTTGAGGTCCACCTGTCTCGCCAGCCCGTCTCCGCCCGACCCGAGTCAGCCGAGCTCGAGGACTCCCTGGGCGCGTCGGCGACGTGGGCCGGAGCTGGTGAGCTGCTCACTGCGGTCGCGGACCCGGTCCGGTGGACCGTCCTGCAGCGTCTGGGCACCGGTACGGCCTGTGTGTGCGAGCTGCAGGACCAGGTGTCAGTGGCTCCGAACCTGCTCTCCTACCACCTACGGGTGCTTCGGGAGGCCGGGCTGGTGACCACCTCCAGGCGGGGGCGCTGGGTCGACTACAGCCTCGCGCCAGGAGCGTTCGACCGGCTCGTCGCGGCCCTCCCTGCCGGGGGTGGGCCGTGAGCGTGCTCGAGCACGTCCCCACCACGACCAAGGGCCGCGTGGGCGCCCTGGGGGCCGTGGCCCTCGGGTGGCTGACGCTCTACTGGATCAACGGCCACCTCTGGGACCGGCTGCTCTGCGGGCTGCTCGGACTCGACCCATCGGCGCGGCTGACCGAGACGCTGCACTTCTTCCTCTACGACACCGTCAAGATCACCCTGCTGCTCTCCGGGATCATCTTCGTCATCACCGTCGCCCGGTCCTACATGAGCGTCGAGCGGACCCGGGCGCTGCTGGGCGGTCGCCGTGAGGGCGTCGGCAACGTGATGGCTGCGGGCCTGGGCGTGGTGACCCCGTTCTGCTCGTGCAGCGCGGTCCCGGCGTTCATCGGGTTCGTCGCCGCCGGCGTGCCCATCGGAGTGACGCTGTCGTTCCTGATCGCCAGCCCGCTGGTCAACGAGATCGCGATCGGCCTGCTGCTGACCATGTTCGGGTTCGAGGTCACCCTCGCCTACGTCGCCGCAGGACTCAGCGTCGCGATCGTGGCCGGCTGGGTGCTGGGCCGACTCGGCGTGGAGCGGTGGGTCGAGCCGTTCGTGTTCGAGACCCGCCTGGGCGGGGAGCTGGTCGACCCGGCTGCCACCTTGAGCTTCAACCAACGCCTGCAGATGGGCGCGGAAGAGGTCGTCAGCATCCTGCACAAGATCTGGCCCTACCTGCTGGTCGGGATCGGTCTGGGTGCGGTGATCCACGGCTGGGCGCCCGAGGACCTGTTCACCCGCTACGCCGGCGCGGACAACCCGTTCGCCGTCCTCGTCGCGGTCCTCATCGGCATCCCGCTCTACTCCAACGCCGCGGGCATCCTGCCGCTGGTCGTCGCCCTGCACGACAAGGGTCTGCCGATGGGGACGCTGCTGGCGTTCATGATGGCCGTGGTCGCCCTCTCCCTGCCCGAGATGATCCTGCTGCGGCGCGTCCTGCGCGTGCCGCTCCTGGCCATCTACGTCACCGTCGTCGCCACCGGCATCGTCGCCGTCGGCTACCTCTTCAACATCCTGCTCGCCTGAGCGCCACCGGAAGGAGCCTCACCATGCTGGTCAAGGTCCTCGGACCCGGCTGCAAGAACTGCGCCGCCCTGGAGCAGGCCACCCAGGAGGCCATCGACCGCCTCGGCCTGGACGCGACCGTCGAGAAGGTCACCGACTACCCGACAATCGCCGCCTACGGGGTGATGTCAACCCCGGCGCTGGTCATCGACGACCAGGTCGTGTCCAGCGGTCGGGTCCTGACCGCCACCGGTGTCGCCGAGCTCCTCACCGCCGCCGCGGCCCACAGGAGCTGACCCACCCCTCCCAGGTCACACCGGTCCCTCGGATGTCGGGCGCCCGCCCGGGTGGCCGCCGAGGAGGGTACGACCACTGAACGGCCCGCGACACCGAAGCAGGAGCGCTCACTCAACGGGTGCGGTCGGCGTAGGCCTCGGCGGCAGCGTAGACGGAGTCGACGTAGGACTGGGCGTGGTTGTAGGAGAAGATCGCGTCCGCCCAGCCGGACCCGGTCTTCAGGTCGTGGCCGTCCGCGCACAGGTAGCGGGCGGCGGTGTACGCCGCGTCGTCGATGTCGTTGGGGTCGGCGACCCCGTCACCGTCGCCGTCCGCGCCCCAGGTCTCCCACGTCGAGGGGATGAACTGCAGCGGCCCCACGGCGTGGTCCCAGCGGGGGTCACCGTGCCAGGAGGTGGTCTCCGGGGTGGCCGGGATCGCAGCGACCTGCCCCTTGCCGTCCAGCGCCGGACCGAGGACCGGCGTCGAGGAGTGGCCGTCCTCGCCGAGGGTGCGGCCGCCGATGGTGCCGTGCTGGGACTCGACCCAGCCGATGCCGGCCAGCGTCGTCCAGCCGACCTCGCACCCCGAGGGCTCGGCGAGCTGGGCGTTCGCGTAGGCCCGGACGGCCGGCGCCGGGATGCCGGCCTTCGCCGCGGTGCGGGTCACCCACCCCGGGTCGACCCGCTGGGTCCCGACCGGCTGGCCCGGTGCCGGCTCCTGGCTGCTCCGCGCCGCCGGGGACGGCGCGGCGAGGTACTGCTGGTCGGACGCGACCAGGCCGGCCGGTGCGGCGAGCACGGTCTGCGAGGCCAGGTAGCCCAGGCCGGCGACCACCAGGAGCGCGGTCGCCAGCACCGTGATGGCGCGGGCAGGGCTCACCCGAACCGCCCGTGCACGTAGTCAGAGGTGCGCTGGTCCTGGGGGTCCTGGAACATGGCCGTGGTGTCGCCGTGCTCGACGATCACCCCGGGCGTGCCCTGGGACGCGAGGAAGAAGGCGCACTTGTCGGAGACGCGTGCTGCCTGCTGCATGTTGTGGGTGACGATGACGATGGTGACCTCGTGGGCCAGCTCCTTCATCGTCTCCTCGATCACGTTGGTGGAGGTGGGGTCCAGGGCCGAGCACGGCTCGTCCATGAGCAGCACGCGCGGCTTGATCGCCAGCGACCGGGCGATGCACAGGCGCTGCTGCTGACCGCCGGAGAGGCCGCCGCCGGGCGCGTCGAGCCGGTCCTTGACCTCGTTCCACAGGCCACCCTTGCGCAGACAGGACTCGACGAGCTCGTCCTTGGTCGAGCGGGAGGCCTTGGTGCCGGTGAGCTTGAGCCCCGCCAGCACGTTCTCCCGGATCGACATCGCCGGGAACGGGTTCGGCTTCTGGAACACCATCCCGATCGCCCGCCGCGCGTCGATCAGGCGCTTGGACGGCTCGTAGATGTCCTCGCCGTCGAGCAGCACCTCGCCGGCCAGCTGGGCGGACGGCACCAGCTCGTGCATCCGGTTGAGGATGCGCAGGAAGGTCGACTTGCCGCAGCCCGACGGGCCGATCACCACGACGACCTCGCCGCGCCGCACCTCGAGCGACACGCCACGCACCGCCTCGACCGTCCCGTAGCTCTTGCGCAGGCCTTCGGCCTTGACCATCGGCGCGCCGCTACTGGTCAACGCGCGCCTCCAGGCGGGCCGCCCACAGGGTGAGCGGGTAGAGGATCACGAAGTAGGCGATGGCGACGCTGCTGTAGACCTCGAGCGGCCGGAAGGTGTCGGAGACGATGATCGAGCCGGTGTACATCAGGTCGGGAATCGCCACGACGTAGAGCAGCGAGGTGTTCTTGAGCTGGATGATCGACTGGTTGACGAACGGCGGCACCATGCGCTTGGTGGCCTGCGGCAGGATGATATGACGCATCAGCTCCGCCCCGGTCATGCCGAGCGCACGCGACGCCTGCCACTGGCCCTTGTCGATCGAGATGCTGCCGGCACGGAAGATCTCGGTGGCAAAGGCGCCCATGTAGAGCGTCAGGCCGAGGCCGGCGGCAAACCAGTCGGGCAGCTCGACCTGCAGGACGATCGGCAACGCGTAATAGAACCAGACGATCTGCACCAGCAGCGGCGTGCAGCGGAA
>NZ_JBGAGJ010000005.1:259884-334336 GCF_044226765.1 Nocardioides sp. | reverse complement strand
ATCCGCATGCTCGGCGCGGGTGGGTAGATGTAGGTGTTGCGGACCATGAACTCCTTGAGGATGTCGTTCTGGATGGTCCCCGCGAGCTGCTCCGGCTTCACCCCCTGCTCCTCGGCCGCGGCGATGTAGAGCGCCATCACGGGCAGCACCGCGCCGTTCATGGTCATCGACACCGACATCTCGTCGAGCGGGATGCCCTCGAACAGCGTGCGCGCGTCGTAGATCGAGTCGATCGCGACACCTGCCATGCCGACGTCCCCGCGCACCCGCGGGTGGTCGGAGTCGTAGCCGCGGTGGGTGGCGAGGTCGAAGGCGACCGATAGGCCCTTCTGGCCGGCCGCGAGGTTGCGGCGGTAGAACGCGTTGGACTCCTCGGCGGTCGAGAAGCCGGCGTACTGCCGGATCGTCCACGGCTGGGTGGTGTACATCGTGGGGTAGGGCCCGCGGAGGAACGGGCTCAGCCCGGGCAGGGTGTCGAGCGCGTCGAGGCCCTCGAGGTCGGCCTCGGTGTAGACGCCCTTGATCTCGATGCCCTCCGGCGACATCCAGGGCTCGCCGGCGTCCGGCCACCCCATCCGCCAGTGCGACGGGTCGACCAGCGGCAGGCCGCTGAAGCTCTGCGGGACGCTCATGCCAGCTTCTCCCTGGTGCTCGTGAGGAACGCGAGTGCGTCGACGCCCATCGCGCAGGACGCGTCGGCGTACCCGACCGGCTTGCCGGCGATGACCACGTAGCGGGCGCCCGCCTCGCGCAGAGCCGTGGCTGCCGCCTCGCCCCACTCGGTGTACGCCTGGTCCGAGCCGGCGAGGCACACCACCGGCTGACCGGCGTACGCCGCGACGAGCTCGGCCGCGTCGGCGGTCGCGCCCGCCACGTCGACGGCGATACCACCCGCCGCGAACAGGTTGGTCGCGAACGTCGCGCGGGCGGTGTGCTGGGCGACGGTCCCGAGGGTGGCGAGGAAGACGTGCGTCGCCGCCGGCTCGTCGCGCAGGGCCTCGAAGCTCGCGCCGTAGCGGCGCACCGCGTCGGGCTCGCCGGAGCGCTCCGGGAGGACCTCGGCCAGGTTCGGGAACTCGGTCAGGCCGGTGATCGGGCGCTTGCGGCGCGCGACCTCGGACTCGCGCCGCGCGACGGTCTCCGCGATCGCCGCGTCGAGGAGTGACTCGGCGTCGGCGCCCTCGTCGAGGTCGCCGAAGATCCGCCACGCGGCGACGCAGAGGTCGTCGGTGAGCTTCTCGACGGCGTACGAGCCGCCGGCAGGATCGGCCACATGGGCGACGTGCGACTCGTCGATGAGGAGGTGGGAGGTGTTCCGGGCGATCCGGCGAGCGTGCTCGTCGGATCGCCCGAGCGGGATGTCGAACGGCAGGACCGTCACGCTGTCGGCGCCGCCGACACCGGCGGCGAACGCCGCGACCGTGGTGCGCAGGATGTTGACCCACGGGTCGTACTTGCTCATCATCGGGCGGCTGGTGACGGCGTGCTGGCGCTGCTGCACCGCGGGCCCGGCCTCGCAGATCTCCAGCACCCGACCCCAGAGCCGCCGGGCGGCGCGGAGCTTGGCGATGGTCGCCAGCTGCTCGTCGGTCGCGGCATAGCGGAACTCGACCAGGCCGGCGGCCTCGTCGACGGTGACGCCGGCCCCGGTCAGGACGCGGAGGTACGACGCCGCCTGGGCCAGCGACCAGCCGAGCTCCTGGGCGTCCGATGCGCCGCGGTCGTGGACCGTCGTCGCGTCGACGACGAAGGCGCGGACACCCCGGTCGAGGGCGAGCCGGGCGACCTCGGCCGTGGCCGCGGCCGCCGGGACGCCGAGGTTCGTGGCCGGGTGCAGCGTGCGGTCGCCGGCGTACCCGAGGAACGCCTCCGGGTCGACGCCGTCGAGCACGACCGGGGCGAGCTCGAGGTCGACACCCTCGAGCACGGTCGCCAGGTCGGTGCCGCCGAGCAGCCCCCCACCGGTCAGCCAGAGCGAGGTGGCGCCGCCCTCGAGGTCGGCGATCGCCTCCTCGTTCGCGAGCGCGGGGTCGCCGCCGGCGACGCGGACCCGGACGTCCCAGTCACCCTGGCGCGTCGGTCGGCCGGAGGTCTGCAGGTCGTCGAGCAGGGCCCGGGTGCCGAGCGGGGTGACCGGGATGCCGTCCAGGGTGGTGCGGGTCAGCTTGTCCCACACCAGGTCGTCGGGGTCCTCGTCGGTGAGTCGCCGCGACTTGCGGAGCACGGCCGCCGCCTGGTGCTCCCAGTCGGCGACCGTCCACCGGTCCGCCGGGTCGGCCAGGTCGAGCGAGCCCTGCGCGGGCTCGAGCTCGCCGGGCTCGTCGAGGCCACCCTCGACCGTGCCATCGCTCATGGTCGGAACGATAGAAGGGCGGCGTGACGACAGCCACCGACTGTGACCTGTTCGGCGCCGTTCACCGCAGATCAAGGCCCTTCGACCCCCACCGGCCCGACCTAGGTCCGGCTCCGGTGGTCGAGCCTGCTGAGACCCCTGCACCCGCGCAGGACGATGACCACCGACGGTCGGCGGTCACCTCACCGGGTCTCGACGCGCTCGCGCGACCTCGTTCCTCGGTCGCGTCGCTTGCTCGACCTGGCCGAGCCCACGCCGAGCGCTCGTCCCTCGCGCTCGGCTGCTCGTCACACCTCGGCGCGGCCGTCGTTGTCGCGGTTGCGGATGCCGATCTTCGAGCCCAGCCACACCAGCGGGTCGAACTTGCGGTCCACCACGCGCTCCTTCATCGGGATGATCGCGTTGTCGGTGATCTTGATGTTCTCCGGGCACACCTCGGTGCAGCACTTGGTGATGTTGCACATCCCGAGGCCGGCCGCGCCCTGGGCCAGCTGGCGCCGGTCGTGGGTGTCGAGAGGGTGCATGTCGAGCTCGGCGTACCGCAGGAAGAACCGGGGCCCGGCGAACGCCGGCTTGTTGTCCTCGTGGTCGCGGACGACGTGGCAGGTGTTCTGGCACAGGAAGCACTCGATGCACTTGCGGAACTCCTGGCCCCGTTCGACGTCGACCTGTGCCATCCGCCGCTTGCCGTCCGCGTCACGCGGCGGTGGGGCGAACGACGGCAGCTCGCGCGCCTTCTCGTAGTTGAACGAGACGTCGGTGACGAGGTCGCGGATCACCGGGAAGGTCCGCATCGGGGTGACCGTGACGGTCTCGGTCGGGTCGAAGTCGGAGAGCCGGGTCATGCAGAGCAGCCGCGGGCGACCGTTGATCTCGGCGCTGCACGACCCGCACTTGCCCGCCTTGCAGTTCCAGCGCACGGCCAGGTCGCCGGCCTGGGTCGCCTGGACCCGGTGGATGGCGTCGAGCACGACCTCGCCCTCGGACACCTCGACCTCGTAGTCGCCGAGGTCGCCGCCGGACTGGTCGCCGCGCCAGATCCGCATCTTCAGCGTGTAGCCCACAGCCGCTTCCCTTCTCGGGGGGTCTCCACATGCTCGACCACCGGAATCACTCGAAGTACCTCTTGAGCTCGTCCGGCATCACCGGGAGCGGCTTCTCGGACAGGTCGACCCCGGCGCCGGTGGCGTCGAGCGTGAGCACCAGGTTCTTGGTGCCCCACACCTCGTTGTCGGTGCGCGGGAAGTCGTCGCGGGTGTGCCCGCCGCGGGACTCCTCGCGCGCGAGGGCCGCCTTGGCGATGCACTCGCTGACCAGCAGCATGTTGCGCAGGTCGATCGAGAGGTGCCAGCCGGGGTTGTACTGACGGTGGCCCTCGACGGTCATCCTGGTGGCCCGCTCCTTGAGCTTCTCGATCTCCTGCAGGGACTGCTCCAGCTCGGCGCGGGTGCGGATGATCCCGACCAGGTCGTTCATCGTCTGTTGCAGGTCGTGCTGGATCGAGTACGGGTTCTCATCGCCCTCGACCTCGAACGGCGCGAGCGCGCTCGCCTGCGCCGCCCGGACGTCGTCCTCGCGGACCGCGGGTCGGGACCCGCCCAGCGTGTCCGCCCGGGCGGCCGCGGCCTCACCGGCCCGCCGGCCGAAGACCAGCAGGTCGGACAGCGAGTTGCCACCGAGGCGGTTCGAGCCGTGCATGCCGCCGGAGCACTCCCCCACCGCGTAGAGCCCGGGCACGGCGGCCAGCTCGGTGTCGGGGTCTACCTCGACGCCGCCCATCACGTAGTGGCAGGTGGGACCGATCTCCATCGGCTCCTGGGTGATGTCGACGTCGGCCAGCTCCTTGAACTGGTGGTACATCGACGGGAGCCGCTTGCGGATGTACTCGGCGGACCGGCGTGACGCGATGTCGAGGAACACCCCGCCGTGCGGTGACCCGCGCCCGGCCTTGATCTCGGAGTTGATCGCCCGGGCCACCTCGTCGCGGGGCAGCAGCTCGGGTGGCCGGCGGTTGTTCTTCTTGTCGTCGTACCACCGGTCCGCCTCCTCGACGGAGTCCGCGGTCTCCGCCTTGAAGAACTCCGGGATGTAGTCGAACATGAACCGCTCGCCCTCGGAGTTCTTCAGGATCCCGCCGTCGCCGCGCACCGACTCGGTGACCAGCAGCCCCTTCACCGACGGCGGCCACACCATCCCCGTCGGGTGGAACTGGACGAACTCCATGTTGATGAGCGAGGCGCCGGCACGCAGGGCGAGCGCGTGCCCGTCGCCGGTGTACTCCCAGGAGTTCGAGGTGACCTTGAACGACTTGCCGATGCCGCCGGTCGCGAGCACCACGGACGGCGCCTCGAAGACGACGAACCGGCCGGTCTCGCGCCAGTAGCCGAAGGCCCCGGCGATCGCGCCCTGCCCGTCACCGTCACCGGCCTTGAGCAGCTCGGTGATCGTGCACTCCATGAACACGTCGATGCCGAGCGCGACGGCGCGCTGCTGCAGCGTGCGGATCATCTCCAGGCCGGTGCGGTCGCCGACGTGGGCGAGCCGGGCGTACTTGTGGCCGCCGAAGTCGCGCTGGGAGATCAGCCCGTCGTCGGTGCGGTCGAACAGCGCGCCCCAGTCCTCGAGCTCCATGACCCGCTCCGGGGCCTCCTGGGCGTGCAGCTGGGCCATCCGCCAGTTGTTGAGCATCTTCCCGCCACGCATGGTGTCGCGGAAGTGCACCTCCCAGTTGTCCTCGGGCCACCGGTTGCCCATCGCCGCGGCGATCCCGCCCTCGGCCATCACGGTGTGCGCCTTGCCGAGGAGCGACTTGCAGACGATGGCGGTGCGGGCGCCGGCGTCGTGCGCGGCGATCGCCGCGCGCAGGCCGGCTCCGCCGGCACCGACCACCACGACGTCGTACTGGTGGCGCTCCAGGCCGCCGGCCTCACTGCCGGACATCTCGTTGCCGGTCATCGGGTGCCGGTCACTCATCGCTCGGGCTCAGCTCCTTCTAGAAAAAGCGCGGGTCGTCGATGGTGCCGGTCGCGAGCAAGTAGATGTAGAAGTCCACGATCGCGACGGAGAACAGGGAGTACCAGGCGTACGTCGCGTGCCGCGCGTTGAGCTTGGACACGAAGGTCCACATCCGGTAGCGGACCGGGTGCTTGGAGAAGTGCCGCAGCCGGCCGCCGGTGATGTGGCGGCAGGAGTGGCACGACAGCGTGTAGAGCCAGATCAGGACCACGTTCGCGACCATCAGCAGGGTGCCGAGACCCATGTGGATGCCGTCGGACTCACCCGGTGCCGGCCCGAACGCGAGGACCGCGTCGTAGGTGAGGATCAGCGCGACCACCACGGCGGCGTACCAGAAGTAGCGGTGCACGTTCTGCAGGATCAGCGGGAACCGCGACTCACCGGTGTACTTCTGGTGGGGCTCGGCGACGGCGCACGCCGGCGGGGACAGCCAGAAGGCCCGGTAGTACGCCTTGCGGTAGTAGTAGCAGGTCATCCGGAAGCCGAGCGGGAAGATCAAGATGATCAGGGCCGGCGACAGGCTCCACCAGCCGAACGGCGTGCCGAAGTCCGCAGCACCCGCTTGCTGACAGGAGTCGGTCAGGCACGGCGAGTAGAACGGCGACAAGTAGGGCTCGGCGTAGAAGTTGTCGCCGGCGAACGCGCGGTACGTCGCGAACAGCACGAACCCGCTGAACACGATGAAGGTCGCGGCCGGGGTGAGCCACCAGCGGTCCTGGCGCAGCGTCCGCGCCGCGATCCGCGGCCGGGTGGGCCCGTGCACTCCCGTCGGAGCTGCTGCCGTCTCTCGAGCGTCGGTCGACGCCATCGCCACCTCCGGTGGGATCGGGTGCCTGTGCAGTCTGCACACGATCGGTGCGATGTGAAAGGGCCCACACCGAGATTCCCAGAACGTGTTCCAGGTCGAGGGCGACCCGAGCGGTTCACCCGACGTCCACCCGGACGCAGTGGTCCGGACATCCCGACCTGGCCAGGGTGGGTCATGCGGATCGCGCTGGTCACCGAGACGTTCCTCCCGACCGCCGACGGGACGACCACCACGGTCAAGGCCGTCCTCGACCGGCTGGTCGACCTCGGCCACGACGTCCTGGTCGTCGCTCCCGGCCCCGGCCTGACGACCTACCGGGGCTGCCGCGTCGCGCGCGTGCACCCGCTGGAGCGCAGGGGTGCTCAGGTCCGCGAGGCCCTGGACCTCTTCGGTCCGGACCTGGTGCACGCCACGTCGCCCCGCGCCCTCGGCCGACGGGCCGTCAAGCACGCCCACCGCGCGGGGGTGCCGGTCGTCGTGGTCGAGCAGTCGGCACTCCTGGACGTCACCCTCGACCACTGGCGCAGCCGCGCCGCCGACCGCGCCGACCGGGTGCTGGTCACCTCACGATGGATGGTCGACCGGGTCGCCGAGGGCGGCGTCCCGGCCGCGCTGTGGCAGCCCGGGGTCGACACCGCGGCGTTCACACCGGCCCTGCGCGACGAGTGGCTGCACCGCCGCTGGGCACGGTCCCGGTCCGCCGCCGGACCGCTCGTGGTCGTGGGGTACGTCGGCAGCCTCCGCGACCGCCACGACGTGCGCCGGCTCGCGACGCTGGGTTGCGTCCCGGGCATCCGTCCCGTGGTCATCGGCGACGGCCCCCAGCGCGACTGGCTGGAGCGACGGCTGCCCGGCGCCCGCTTCGTCGGCGCGCTCGGCACCGGTGACCTGACCGTCGCGCTGCCCTCGCTCGACGTGCTGGTGCACCCGGGCCGGCAGGAGACGTGCTGCCACCCACTGCGCGAGGCGGCGGCCGCCGGGGTCCCGGTCGTGGGGGGCGACGAGGCGGGGCTGGCCGACGCCGTGGCGGCCCTCGCCGCGGACCGTCGGCGGGCGCTGCTGGGCGAGCGGGCGCACGCGCTCGCAACGCGGACGTGGCGTGACGCGGTCGACGAGCTGGTCGAGGAGCACTACCGCCCGCTGCTGCGCCGGCGGAGGCAACTGGTGGGTAACCGGGCGTAAGTCACACGATCCCCCGTCCCGTCACCCCGACGACGCCCGGTACCGTGGACGACCGTGGCAACGACGACCTTGGTGACGGGAGCGCGGGCGTCGCGTTCAACCATCACGCTCAAGCTCCTGATGGCGGCCAGCGGCATCATCTTCATCCTCTTCGTGCTGCTGCACATGTACGGCAACCTCAAGGCCTTCGCCGGCCATGACGCCTACAACGAGTACGCCGCACACCTGCGCACGCTGGGCGAGCCGATGCTGCCCTACGAGGGCTTCCTCTGGATCCTCCGCGTCGCGCTGATCGTGGCGCTCGTGGTGCACGCGTACTCCGCGTTCGCGCTGTGGCGGCGCGCCGGTCGCGCCCGGACGCAGAAGTACGTGGTCAAGAAGAACCTCGCGTCGTCGTTCTCCTCGCGCTGGATGCGCTGGGGCGGCGTGACCATCCTGCTCTTCTTGGTGTGGCACCTGCTGAACTTCACCGTCGGCAAGGTCAACATCAGCGGTGGGTCGACCAACGACCCCTACAACCTCCTGGTCGACACGTTCGACGTGTGGTGGATGACGCTGATCTACCTCGCGGCGATGTTCGCGCTCGGGATGCACCTGCACCACGGCACGTGGAGCGCCGCGCAGACGCTCGGGCTCACCAACAACGCCCGGGCCCGCCGCAACGCCAAGACCCTGGGCTGGATCCTGGCGGTCGTGATCGCCGGTGGCTTCTCCCTCGTCCCGATCGCCGTCCTGACCGGCGTCATCACCAAGTAAGGGGTCGCGCAGATGACCGACATGCCGGACACCACCCTCACCGGTGACCCCTCCCACGACGCACCGGGTCACGAGCACGGCGACGACGCGGCCGGCTACTACGTGCCGGGCAGCCCGATCTTCGACACCAAGGCGCCCGAGGGACCGATCGACGAGCGGTGGAGCACCCGCAAGTTCGAGGCGAAGCTGGTCAACCCCGCCAACCGCCGCAAGCTCGACATCATCATCGTCGGCACCGGCCTGGCGGGGGCCTCGGCGGCCGCGACCCTCGGCGAGGCCGGCTACAACGTGAAGTCCTTCTGCTACCAGGACTCGCCGCGCCGCGCCCACTCGATCGCCGCCCAGGGCGGCATCAACGCGGCGAAGAACTACAAGGAGGACGGCGACTCCGTCCACCGGCTCTTCTACGACACCGTCAAGGGCGGCGACTACCGCTCGCGGGAGTCGAACGTCTACCGCCTGGCCGAGGTCAGCACCAACATCATCGACCAGTGCGTCGCGCAGGGCGTCCCGTTCGCCCGCGAGTACGGCGGCCTCCTCGACAACCGCTCGTTCGGCGGCGTCCAGGTGTCCCGCACGTTCTACGCCCGCGGCCAGACCGGTCAGCAGCTCCTGATCGGCGCCTACCAGGCCATGGAGCGCCAGGTCGCGGCCGGCACCGTCCAGCAGTTCACGCGGCACGAGATGCTCGAGCTGATCGTCGTCGGCGGCAAGGCCCGCGGGATCATCGCCCGCGACCTGGTCACCGGCGAGATCGAGACCCACCTGGCCGACGTCGTGGTCCTGGCCACCGGCGGCTACGGCAATGTCTTCTTCCTCTCCACCAACGCGATGGGCTCCAACGTCACCGCGGCCTGGCGCGCGCACCGCAAGGGCGCCTACATGGCCAACCCCTGCTACACGCAGATCCACCCGACCTGCATCCCCGTGACCGGCTCGCACCAGTCGAAGCTGACCCTGATGTCGGAGTCGCTGCGCAACGACGGCCGGATCTGGGTGCCCAAGAGGAAGGCCGACTGCGACAAGGACCCGCGCGAGATCGCCGAGGAGGACCGCGACTACTACCTGGAGCGGATCTACCCGTCGTTCGGCAACCTGGTCCCCCGCGACATCGCCTCGCGGGCCGCGAAGAACGTGTGCGACGAGGGCCGCGGCGTCGGACCGGAGGTCGACGGCGTCCGCCGGGGCGTCTACCTCGACTTCAGCGCGGCCATCGAGCGGCTGGGCCGGGCGGGCATCGAGGAGAAGTACGACAACCTCTTCGACATGTACGCCCGGATCACCGGCGAGAACCCGTACGAGACCCCGATGCGGATCTACCCGGCCGTCCACTACGTGATGGGCGGGCTGTGGGTCGACTACGACCTGCAGGCCACGATCCCCGGGCTCTTCGTGACCGGCGAGGCCAACTTCTCCGACCACGGCGCCAACCGCCTCGGCGCCTCGGCGCTGATGCAGGGGCTCGCCGACGGCTACTTCGTGCTGCCGCACACCATCCGCGACTACCTCGCCGACGGGCCGTTCGAGAAGGTCGACGAGAGCCACCCGGCGGTCGTCGAGGCGAGGAAGAGCGTCGAGGACCGGGTCGCCCACTTCCTGTCCACCAACGGCACCCGCAGCGTCGACTCCTACCACCGCGAGCTCGGCAACATCATGTGGGAGTACTGCGGCATGGAGCGGACCGAGGACGGCCTGAAGAAGGCGATCGACCTGATCCGCACGCTGCGCGAGGACTTCTGGCGCAACGTGAAGGTGCTCGGCACGGCCGACTCGCTCAACCAGTCCCTGGAGAAGGCCGGCCGGGTCGCCGACTTCTTCGAGCTCGGCGAGCTCATGTGCATCGACGCGCTGAACCGCCGCGAGTCCTGCGGCGGCCACTTCCGGGCCGAGTCGCAGACCGAGGACGGCGAGGCGCTGCGCCACGACGACCAGTTCGCGTACGTCGCCGCGTGGGAGTTCACCCGCGACGCCGACTCGGAGTCCGAGGGCATGGGCGCACCCGTCCTGCACAAGGAAGACCTCGTCTACACGGCCATCGAGATGAAGCAGCGGAGCTACAAGTGAGACTCACCCTCAAGATCTGGCGCCAGCCGGACGCCCGGGCGAAGGGCGCGATGCACACCTACGAGCTCGACGGCGTCTCGGAGGACATGTCGTTCCTGGAGATGCTCGACGTCCTCAACGAGGACCTCATCGCCAAGGGCGAGGAGCCGGTGGCCTTCGACTCCGACTGCCGCGAGGGCATCTGCGGCACCTGCGGGCTGATGATCAACGGCCAGGCGCACGGCCCCGAGGTCACGACGACCTGTCAGCTGCACATGCGGTCGTTCAAGGACGGCGACGAGATCGTCATCGAGCCCTGGCGGGCCGACGCGTTCCCGGTCGTCAAGGACCTCGTCGTCGACCGCGGGGCCTTCGACCGGATCATCCAGGCCGGCGGCTTCATCTCGGTCAACACCGGCTCGGCACCCGAGGCGCACTCGGTGCCCGTGCCCCGCGACGACGCGGTCCGGGCGTTCAACGTGGCGACCTGCATCGGCTGCGGCGCGTGCGTGGCCGCGTGCCCGAACGGCTCGGCCTCGCTCTTCATGGGCGCCAAGGTGACCCACCTCGGCGAGCTGCCGCAGGGTCAGCCCGAGCGCGACGCCCGCGTGGTCGGGATGGTCGCCCAGCACGACGCCGAGGGCTTCGGCGGCTGCACCAACATCGGTGAGTGCACCGCGGCATGCCCCAAGGAGATCCCGCTCGACGTGATCTCCCGGCTCAACTGGGACCTCCACGCCGCCCTGCGCCACGGCCACTAGCCGACGGGTCTCGATACGCCGTCCAGCGAGCGTGGATGGTCGACCGCAGGCGATCCCCGCTGGTCGAGTAGCGAGCGCCAGCGAGCGTATCGAGACCCTCACGAGGGGCCCGGCAGCACCCAGACCTCGTCGTCGCCGAACGTCGGGCAGCGGGTGTCTGGAACGACCTGGACGTCGAAGATCTCCTCGACGCCGTTCTCGAACTGCAGGGTCGCCACGGTCGCGCCGGTGCGGAGGTCGACGACTCCGACCCCGCACCTGAGCTGCTCGTGGTAGGCCGCGATCGGCGACCCGCCGAAGACGGCGGTCTCGCGGATCCTGGAGAGACCGACGAAGGCCAGGTGGCCGTGGACGGCCAGCCCGCGCGCGTAGCCCGGGAGAGCGGCGACCACCTCGCGGCGGCCCGACGCCACGTCCACCTGCTCGAGGCGGCCGAAACCCGAGTTCAGGACCAGCAGCCGGCCGTCGTGCCAGCGCGGCGAGTGCGGCATCGCCAGGCCGGAGGTCACCGCCTCCCCCGAGCCGACGTCGAGGACCGTGCCGGTCTCGTTGCGGCTCGCCCGCCAACCACCGGCCTCGTCGCTGCGCGCCATCACGGTGACGAACGCCGGGCGACCGTCCCTCATCGCCACGCCGTTGAGGTGGCACCGATCCTCGGGCGCGAGCGCCGAGACGAACGGCGGCCGCCAGCGCGGCACGAAGCTGTGCCGGTCGTCGAGGCCGGCCAAGCAGGAGAACCGCGTGTTGACGACCCACAGGTCCGGCTCACCGTCGTCGGCCCTCCCCCAGGCCACCTCGTGGCACGCGATCGGGCCGGTGACGACCGAGCTCCGCGGCAGCCAGCATCGGTCGAACCGGGCGGCCGGGGGCAGCTGCGGCGCCAGTCCAGGAGTGTCGCGCAGCAGCCACACCTGGTCCTTGCCACCGACGGCGAGCGCACCGGGCCCGACCGCGACACCCATGGCCCGGTCGAAGCGCCGGAAGGCCAGGTGCAGCTGCTCGTCGGCCACCCCGACCGCCACCACCTGCCCGGCCTGGTAGGTCGAGACGAGCACCGAGCAGGCGACGTCCTGGAGGACGTCGGCCAGCTCCGCGCTCTGGTAGCGGACCTCGGTGCCGGGCGCCGTCGTCACCGCAGCCGGAGCGTGTAGCTGCGCACCACGCTGGAGCCCTCGCCTCCGCACGGGGTGAACGTGAACCGGACCTTGACCCGCAGCTGACCGCTCTTGCGCAGCTGCCTCATCCCCGCCGGGGTGGGCTCGACGACCGCCGTGGTGCGCACGGGTCGGGTCAGCTCCTGCACCGACCGTCGGACGGGGTCCTTGCCCGCCGGGCCGACCACCAGGGTGCCCGCGCCGGCGACCTGGACCTTGACGTAGGCGAAGCCCTCCCGCGGGTCCAGCCTGGCCTTCGCCGACACGTTGAACTCGCCGCCTCGGTTGACGTCGTCGACGGCCGAGGTCCCGGCGGCGGTACCGTCTGAGCGCCACGGCTCGCGGCCGTGACGGCCGTCGTCGGCGGAGAACCACAACCGGCCACCGAGGGCGGTCAGGTCGGTCGGGCCGCTGTAGTAGTCGTCGTTCTGCGGGTCGATGTCCTCGACCAGGACGGTGCCGGCCTCGGTGCCGTCGGAGGTCCAGAGCTCGCGGCCGTGCTCACCGTCCTGCGCGGTGAAGAAGAGGTCACCGTGCAGTGCGACGAGCTCGGACGGGTTGCTGTCGTAGGCGTCGGCGCGGACGTCGTCCACCAGCACCGTGCCCGCCTCGGTGCCGTCGGAGGTCCACAGCTCGCGACCGTGGACGCCGTCGTCGGCCGAGAAGAACAGCGCGCCCCCCACGGCGGTCAGGTCGGTCGGGCCCGACTCGTACTCCTCGCCCTCGCCGGCGTTGCCCGGGTCGATGTCGCTGACCAGCACCGTGCCCGCCTCGGTGCCGTCGGAGGTCCACAGCTCGCGACCGGCGACGGGGTCCTCGGCGGTGAAGTAGAGCGACCCGCCGACGCCCACGAGGTCGGTCGGGTTGCCCGGCCGGGCGCCCGGCCAGACGTCCTTGACCAGGGAGGTCCCGGCCGCGGTCCCGTCCGAGCGCCACAGCTCGAGGTTGTGCACACCGTCCCGGGCCGAGAAGTAGACGACTCCCCCGACGTCGGTCAGGCCGGTCGGGCTGCTGGAGTAGGAGTGCGGCCGGACGTCCTTCACCATCACGGTGCCGGCCCGGGTGCCGTCCGAGCGCCACAGCTCCTGGCCGTGGACGCCGTCGTCGGCGGCGAAGAAGAGCCGGTCACCCACGGCCGTCAGCGAGGTGGGCGCGGCGTCGTCGTAGCCCGCGGCGGCCTTCTGGATGTCCCTCACCATGACGGTGCCGCCGCGCGTGCCGTCGGTGGTCCACAGCTCCTTGCCGTGCACGCCGTCGTCGGCCACGAAGAAGAGCCGGTCGCCCACGGCCGTCAGGTCGGACGGACCGCTGTAGTAGCCGTCGTCGGGGTCGATGTCCTTGACCAGCACCGTGCCGGCCCGGGTGCCGTCGGACCTCCAGAGCTCCCGACCGTGCGCGCCGTCGTCGGCGGTGAAGTAGACCGCTCCCCCGGCCACGACCGGGCCGGACGGCTGGTCGTAGTAGCCGTCGTCGCCGCTGAGGTCCCGGACGATGACGGTGCCCGCGGCGGTGCCGTTGGACCGCCAGAGGTCGCGGCCGTGGACTCCGTCGTCGGCCATGAACAGGACCGACCCGCCCAGCTTCACGAACCCGGAGGGGTCGCTCGAGGGCGTGGGCGCGCCGCACGACGGCGCGGCGGCCGTTGCCGGTGCGCTGACGCCGCCGGCACCGGCCGTCAGGCCCGCCAGCCCGAGGGCGGCGACGGCGGCGGCCGCCGAGCGACGCGTGCCGCTGGTCCGGGCGCGGCGCCGCCGGGCCTTCTCCCCGGCCAGACGCTGCCGCAGCGCCCTCTGCCGGTCACCACGTCGTCGACGACTCATCGTTGCCTCCCCCGAGTGCGGCACGGCGGGTCCGTGCCGGTGCTGGACTGATCATTCCTCGTCGGTACGACGCACGCACGGCGCCGCAGGTTGTCAGGCGTGTCGGCGGGTCCGGGTCCTGGCGTCACGACCCCCGCCGGGCGAGCCGGCGCGCCAGCGCGACCAGGCCCAGCGTGGTGAGTGCGCCGGCGGCGTACGGCGTGACCCAGCCCCGTCCAGGCTCGGCGAGCGCGGCCACCGGCGGCGAGGGCGGGCCCTCCACGACCGCGGACGGCTCGGCGACACGCAGCGCCCGGGCCGAGCGCGCCATGTGGGTGAAGGCGGCGGCGTAGAGCACGATCCGCGAGAAGTAGTTGATCCACACCAGCAGGATCAGCGCGATGCCGAACGCCTGGAACGCCAGGCTGCCCTGGGTCGCCTGCAACAGCAGGGTGGAGAGCTGCTTGAGCACCTCGAAGGCCAGGGCACCGAGCAGGGCGCCCTGCCAGAGCGCGTCCCGGGGCGCGTCGGTGCGGCCCAGCAGCCGGAAGAGGAGGAAGAACAGCAGGAGGTCGGCCCCGATCCCGACCACGACGGTCAGCAGTGTCACCAGCCAGCCGAGGTCGACCGACAGGTCGAGCCAGCGCACCACGTCGCCGGAGAACCCCCCGATCAGGCCCGCGACGACGACCGAGACGAACAGCACCGCCCCGAGCAGCACGAGCACCAGCAGGTCGCGCAGCTTGGCGGCCACGAAGCCGAGGCGTCGCGCCGGCGGGGTCTCGAACACCGTGCTCAACGCGTCGCGCATCGCGGAGAGCCAGCCGAGCCCGGAGTAGAGCAGGATCAACGCGCCGAGGATCCCAAGAGTGCTCGCGGCCCGCTCGATCTGGGCGAGGGTCGCCTGCCCCTCGTCGCTGCCGATCAGGCCCGGCATCACCGCGTTGAGGGCGTCGGCGAGGTCCTGCCGCGCGTCGGCGTACACCTGGGACACCAGGCCGACCACGAAGAACGCGAGCGCGAGGATCGGGAAGAACGACAGGAAGCCGAAGTAGGTGACCGCCCCGGCCTGGCGGCCCGCACGCACGGCGCTGTAGTGCTCCTGCATCCGCACCAGGTGGTCGACCAGGCCGCTGCGGCGGCGGACACCGTCGACGGTCGCCGACAGCCGCTGCGCGAACCCCGTCATCAGTCCGCGGCGGGGGCCTGCAGCGGGAAGTCCCGAGTGGGTCGCCAGCCCTCCCGGGCATCGTGCACGTAGAGGTGGAACCGCTCCACGTCGAACTCACACTCGAAGCCCGAGAGCTCCGTGAACGCCCGGTCCAGCGGCTCGTCGGCGAGGTGGTGCGCGACGGTGACGTGCGGGTGGTAGGGGTAGGCGAGCTCGACGTCCAGCGGGCCGCGACGCAGGGTCTTGGCCAGCTGCTCGCACTGCGAGATGCCCTCGACCAGGGTCACGAACACCACCGGGGACACCGGCCGGAAGGTCCCCGTCCCGCGCAGGTGCACGCAGAAGCTGCGCACCTCCGCTGCCGACTCCTCCAGGTGCTTCTCCACCTCCGCGAGGTGCAGGTCGTCGACATCGGTCGGCGGCACCAGCGTGATGTGGGTCGGGATCATCGCCGCGGTCGTGTCGCCGATCGACGTGCGGTAGTCCTGGAGCTCGGTCGCCCAGGGCTCCGGGATCGCGACGGCCACGCCGATGGTGGGCATCCCCCGACCCTACTGGCCCGGCGCGACGAAGCCGACGCGCTGGTAGACGTCCCGCAGCGTGCCCTCGGCCACCGCGCCGGCCTGCTCGGCGCCCCGGCGCAGCACGTCGGTCAGGTGGGTCTGGTCGTCGAGCAGCTCGAGGGTGCGCTCGCGGAACGGCGTCACGAACTCCACGACCACCTCGGCGAGGTCCTTCTTCAGGTCGCCGTAGCCCCGGCCCTCATAGGCAGACTCCAGGTCGGTGATCGACCGACCCGTGAGCGAGGAGAAGATCGTCAGCAGGTTGCTGACCCCGGGCTTCGTCTCGGGGTCGAACCGGATCTCCGAGCCGGAGTCCGTCACCGCGGACCGGATCTTCTTCGCCGACACCGCCGGGTCGTCGAGCATCTCCACGATGCCCGACGGCGACGACGCCGACTTCGACATCTTCGCGGTCGGCTCCTGCAGGTCGGTGATCTTCGCGGTCGCCTTGAGGATGTAGGGCTCCGGGAGCCGGAAGGTCTTCTTGTAGCGGCGGTTGAACCGCTGGGCCAGGTCGCGGGTCAGCTCGAGGTGCTGGCGCTGGTCCTCGCCGACCGGCACGTAGTGCGGCCGGTAGAGCAGGATGTCGGCCGCCTGCAGGATCGGGTAGGTGAACAGGCCGACGCTCGCGGCCCCCTCCCCGCCCTTGGCGGACTTGTCCTTGAACTGCGTCATCCGGCGGGCCTCGCCGAACCCGGTGAGGCACTGCAGCACCCAGCCGAGCTGGGCGTGCGCGGGGACCTGGGACTGCACGAAGATCGCGGAGCGGTCCGGGTCGATGCCCGCGGCCAGCAGCTGTGCGGCAGCGCGCAGCGTCCGCTCGCGCAGCACCTTCGGGTCCTGCTCGACAGTGATCGCGTGCAGGTCGGCGATGAAGAAGAACGGCTGGTAGTCCTCCTGCAGGTCCACCCACTGCCGCAGGGCGCCGAGGTAGTTGCCGAAGTGGAACGAGTCGGCGGTCGGCTGGATGCCGGAGAGCACCCGCGGACGCGCGGTCGCCGCCCCCTGGGCCGCCGCTGCGACCTGGGGCTCGGTCGAGATGGACATGTGCGTCATTCTGACCCATGCGGGTGGCTGCGGACGCACCTGGGTCGGGCGTCTAGGGTGCCGTGGTGATCCCGACGCTGACCGACGGAGTCGTCACCCTGCGAGCCCACCGGCCCGACGACGTACCGGGCGTCCTGGAGCAGTCGCTCGACCCGGTCTCGCAGCGCTGGACGACCGTCCCGGTGCCCTACTCCCGGGCCGATGCCGAGCACTTCGTCGGACGGATCATGCCCGGCGGGTGGGCCGACGACAGCGAGTGGGGATTCGCGCTCGAGGTGGCGGGCCGGTTCGCCGGCAGCGTGTCGCTGCGCCCCGCCGGCGACGGTCGGGCCGAGGTCGGGTACGGCGCCCTCCCGTCGGCGCGCGGGCACGGGCACGTCGAGCGGGGCCTGCGCCTGCTCCTGGACTGGGGCTTCACGGCCAAGGACCTGCGCACGGTCATCTGGTGGGCCCACGTCGGCAACTGGCCGTCGCGCCGGCTGGCCTGGCGGCTCGGCTTCACCGTCGAGGGCACGGTCCGCGACTGGCAGCCCCAGCGCGGGGACCTGCGCACCTCCTGGGTGGGGACACTGCTGCGCGAGGACCCGCGCGAGCCGCGCACGACCTGGCTCGACAACCCGGTGGTCGAGGGCGACGGCGCGCGGCTGCGGCCGTTCACCGACGCCGACGTGCCCCGAGTGGTCGAGGGGCTCGGCGACCCCGGGACGCAGTACTGGCTCGCGTTCCTGCCGCGCGAGCCCGACTTCGCGGCGGGCGCGCGCTACGTGGAGCAGGTGCAGGAGCGACTGGCGACCGGCCACACGATCACCTGGGCGTGGTCGGCGGCCGACGACGACGCGCTCCTGGGCGTGGTCGGCCTCTACCGGATCCCGGAGGAGGCCGAGCTGGGCTACTGGACGCACCCCGAGGCGCGTGGTCGCGGGCTCACGGTGCGGGCGGCGCGGCTGGCGGTCCGGCACGCATTCGGCGAGCTCGGCCTGCCGCGGCTCGCGGCCTACGCCTCGGCACCCAACGCCGCCTCCCTCGGCGTGCTCGAGGCGCTCGGCATGCGGCGGACCGGCGTACGCCGGCGGGCGGCCCGCACCGGAGCCGGTGAGGTCGTCGACCTCGTGGGCTACGACCTGCTGCCCGACGAGGTCGGCTGAGACTCGGCGGCTGCCGTGCGGCGGTGGACCGCGGCCGACCAGAAGAGCACCCCGATGCCGAGCACGGACAGCGCCGCGCCGACCAACGCCGGCGCCTGGTAGCCGTAGCCCGCGGCGATGACCAGCCCGCCGAGCCAGGCGCCGAGGGCGTTCGCGAGGTTGAGCGAGGCATGGTTCATCGCGGCGCCGAGGGTCTGGGCGTCGCCGGAGACCGTCATCAGCCGCAGCTGCAGGTTGACCACGAGCACCGACCCCACCGCGGTGACGAGGAAGATCGCCGGCATCAGCAGCCAGCCCAGCGGCGCGAGCGCCCAGACCAGGAGCATCACGAAGAACGAGGCCACGCCCGAGAGGATCAGCGAGCGGAACACCGACCACTCGGCGAGCCGGCCGGCCAGCCACGTCCCGGCGACCATGCCGAGCCCGAAGGCCGCGGTGAAGACGGGCACCGCGGACTCCGGGAGGCCACCGACCTCGGTGACCGTCGGGGCGATGTAGGAGTAGACCGCGAACAGCCCGCCGAAGCCCACCGCCCCGGCGAGCAGCGTCAGCATCGCCTGGCCGTTGCGGAAGAACTGGAGCTCGCGCCGTCCGGTCGCCGCCGGGTTGCCGGGGCAGGACGGCACGAACAGCGCCACCATGAGGACGGTGGCGGCGGCGATCCCCGCGGTGAACACGTAGGCCGTGCGCCAGCCGGCCACCTGGCCCAGCCAGGTCGCGGCGGGGACGCCCACGACGTTGGCGACCGAGAGCCCGAGCATCACGCTCGCGACCGCGCGTCCCTTGCGGCCCGGCGGCGCCAGGTCGGCCGCGACCAGGGACGCGACCCCGAAGTAGGCGCCGTGCGGGAGGCCGTCGAGGAAGCGCGCCACGAAGAGCACGCCGTAGCTGCCGGCCGCCGCGCTGAGCAGGTTGAACGCGGCGTACGCCGTCATCAGGCCGACGAGGAGCGCTCGCCGGGGCAGCTTGGCACCGAAGACCGCGATCAGCGGGGCGCCGACCACCACGCCGAGCGCGTACGCCGAGATCACGTGTCCCGCCTGCGGGATCGAGACGCCCACACCCTCCGCGATCTGCGGGAGGAGACCCATCGTGACGAACTCGGTCGTGCCGATCGCGAACCCACCGAGCGCGAGCGCCAGCATGGCGAGCGTCAGGTGGCTCGTCCGCACCGGGGCGGTCGGGAGGTCGGCGGAGGCGCCGGGCGCGGTCGTCGTCATGGGTCTGTCGGGAAGGCCTTCTCCGGTCGGTGATCGAGGCGGCTGACGGCGTGCTCAGCCCACCCAGTCTGCAACCGGACCCGCGTGACGGCCTATTCCGCGGCGGGCGTCGAGGCGTCGGAGGTCGACGCTGCGTCCCGGCTCTCGGCCCCAGTCGTCGCAGGTTCATCACGGTCTGTCGGTGAACCTGCACTTCCCACGGCGGGCAGGCCATGGGAAGCGCAGGTTCACCGACATCCCTTGATGAAGCGGCGGCGGGCGGCTACTGCACCACCGTGACCGCCGACTCGACCACGGACACGTCGCCGCTGTCGGGCAGGCAGGTCTCGGTGGCGTAGGTGCTGACCGAGGTGGTGCCGCCGGTCATCCGGACCACGTCACCGAGGCCGGCGACCGGCTTGTCGTCGCCGTCGTAGATCGTCAGCCGGCCCTGGTCGAGGATCGCGTGGAACCCGGCCGGCCACACCACCCAGACCTGGTCGGGCTCGTTGCCACCGCGCACGGTCGGGGTGAGGTAGACGCACCGCCGCGCGTCGATGTTCACGGTGCCCTCGATGACGGCGTTGCCCGGGACGTCCCCGCCGCTGTCCGGCGCCCACCCGGACACCGGCAGTCGCACGGTCGTCCCGCTCGGCGTGTCGTCCCCGGTCGAGATCAGCGAGATCAGGCCGAAGCCGGCCGCGGCCACCAGGATGGGCACGACGACCGCGAGCACGTAGCCCCGGTTGCTCAGGGCAGGCTTGCGCGTCCAGCGGTCGTACGCCGGCTGCTCCTCCTCGGGCGGGTGCTCAGCCAAGGCTCGAGATCGCCTCGTTCAGCGTCGCCGACGGGCGCATGACCGCGTCCGCCTTGGCATCGTCGGGCCGGAAGTAGCCGCCGATGTCGGCCGGCGAGCCCTGGACCGCGATCAGCTCGTCGACGATCGTCTGCTCGGCGGCCGCGAGCCGCTCGGCGAGCGGCGCGAAGGCGGCGGCCAGCTCGGCGTCCTCGGTCTGCTTCGCCAGCTCCTGGGCCCAGTAGAGCGCCAGGTAGAAGTGCGAGCCGCGGTTGTCGATGCCGCCCAGGCGACGGGTCGGCGACTTGTCCTCGTTGAGGAACGTCTCGGTCGCCCGGTCCAGTGCCGCGGCGAGGACCGTCGCGCCGGGCGTCCCGGCCTGCTCGGCGTACAGCTCCAGCGACGGCACCAGCGCGAAGAACTCGCCGAGGCTGTCCCAGCGCAGGTAGTTCTCCTTGACGAGCTGCTGCACGTGCTTCGGCGCCGAGCCGCCGGCACCGGTCTCGAAGAGGCCGCCGCCGTTCATGAGCGGGACGACCGAGAGCATCTTCGCCGAGGTCCCCAGCTCCAGGATCGGGAAGAGGTCGGTGTTGTAGTCGCGCAGCACGTTGCCGGTGACCGAGATCGTGTCCTCGCCCCGGCGGATCCGCTCGAGGGAGTACGCCGTGGCCTCGGCCGGCGGCATGATCTCGATCGTGAGCCCGTCGGTGTCGTGCTCCGGGAGGTACTCCTTCACCTTGGCGATCAGGTTCGCGTCGTGGGCACGGTTCTCGTCCAGCCAGAAGATCGCCGGGGTGCTCGAGGCGCGGGCGCGGGTGACGGCGAGCTTGACCCAGTCGCGGATCGGGGCGTCCTTGGTCTGGCAGGCGCGCCAGATGTCGCCCGGCTGGACCTCGTGCTCGATCAGCACGTCGCCGGCGCTGTTGACGACCTGGACCCGGCCCGCGGCCGGGACCTCGAAGGTCTTGTCGTGGGAGCCGTACTCCTCGGCCGCCTGGGCCATCAGCCCGACGTTGGGCACCGAGCCCATCGTGGACGGGTCGAGGGCCCCGTGGGTGCGGCAGTCGTCGATCACGGCCTGGTAGACGCCGGCGTAGGACGAGTCCGGGATGACCGCGAGGGTGTCGTCCTCCTCGCCGTCCGGGCCCCACATGTGGCCCCCGATCCGGATCATCGCCGGCATCGAGGCGTCGATGATCACGTCGGAGGGGACGTGGAGGTTGGTGATGCCGCGGTCGGAGTCGACCATGGCCATCCGCGGCCCCTCGGCGAGCCCGGCGTCGACGGCCGCCTTGATGGCGTCACCCTCCGGCAGGCCCGCGACCGCGCCGAGCAGGGCACCGAGCCCGTCGTTGGGCGAGATGCCGGCGGCGGCCAGCTGCTCGCCGTACTGCTCGAAGAGCGTGGGGAAGAACGCCTGGACCACGTGCCCGAAGATGATGGGGTCCGAGACCTTCATCATGGTGGCCTTGAGGTGGACGGAGAAGAGCACGCCCTCCGCCTTGGCGCGGGCGATCTGCTCGGTCAGGAACCGGCGGAGTGCCGCCACGTCCATGAACGTCCCGTCGACGACCTCGCCGGCGAGCACGGCGAGCCCGTCCTTGAGGACGGTCTCGGTGCCGTCGGAGGCGACGTGCTTGATCGTCAGCACGTCGTCGGCCGGGAGCACCACCGACTTCTCGTTGGAGAAGAAGTCGTGCTCGCCCATCGTCGCCACCGAGGTCTTGGAGTCCGCGGACCAGGCACCCATGCGGTGCGGGTGGTTCTTCGCGTAGTTCTTGACCGAGGCCGGCGCGCGCCGGTCGGAGTTGCCCTCGCGCAGGACCGGGTTGACCGCGGAGCCCTTGACCTTGTCGTACGCCGCGCGGACCGTGCGCTCCTCGTCCGTCGAGGGGCTCTCGGGGTAGTCGGGGACGTCGAAGCCCTGCTCCTGCAGCTCCTTGACGGCCGCCTTGAGCTGCGGCACCGACGCGGAGATGTTGGGCAGCTTGATGATGTTGGCCTCGGGGGTCTTGGCCAGCGCGCCGAGCTCGGCCAACGCGTCGTCGGCCAGACCGAAGGCGGCGAGGATGCGCCCCGACAGCGAGATGTCACGGGTCTCCACGTCCACACCGGCCCGGGCGGCGTACGCCTGGAGGATCGGGAGGAAGGAGTACGTCGCCAGCAGCGGCGCCTCGTCCGTGTGGGTGTAGATGATGGTGGCCATGCTCGGCGACTCCTGATGCTCGGCTGCGGGGACGTTCCGAAATACCTTGACGTCAAGATACCTGACGGGTCCGACCGGTCCAGCCTCGCACCCGCTCCCCTGCCGGGCAACGCGGCCCGGGGCCGCGACCCTCGTCCGGCGGCGCGGCGTTCACTAGAGTGCTGCCGCGCGTCCGCGAGGGCGCCGCCACGAGGGGAGCAGACGCATGAGCCAGCCCGACGCCCAGCCGGTCGACCAGTCCGTCGACCAGTCCGTCGACCAGTCCGTGGAGGGCACGGCGGCAGCCCCGAGGATCCAGCAGAAGGTGGCCGCCGAGGTCATCGGGACGTTCGCGCTGGTGTTCTTCGGCTGTGGCTCGGTCGTCTACGCGAGCCGGGTCGACCAGTTCACGATCGCGACGGTGGGCTTCACCTTCGGTCTGGTCGTGATGGTGATGGCGTACGCGTTCGGACGGGTCTCGGGCGGGCACTTCAACCCGGCGGTGTCGGTGGGTGCGGCCGTGGGCGGCCGGATCGCGTGGCGCGAGGCCGGCACGTACGCCGTGGCCCAGCTCGGCGGCGCCGTCCTCGGCGCGCTGGCCCTCTTCCTGCTCATGCACGGGTTCCCGGGCTACCGGGCCACCCGCAACATGGGCCAGAACTTCTACGGCGACCAGGGCAACGGGTACGCCTGGTGGGCGGCGTTCCTGCTCGAGGTGCTGATCACCGCGACCTTCGTGATGGTCATCCTGGCCGTCACCGACGAGCGGTTCGAGCACCCGGCGCTGGCGCCGCTGGCGATCGGCCTGACGCTCACCGCGATCCACTTCGTCGCCATCCCGGCGACCGGCACCTCGGCCAACCCCGCTCGCTCGATCGGTCCCGCCCTCTTCGCCGGCGGCGACGCCATCATCCAGCTGTGGCTGTTCATCCTGGCGCCGCTGCTCGGCGGCATCGCGGCCGGAGCGCTCTACCCGGCGGTCTTCGGGCGGCACGCCGAGAGCATCCCCGGGTCCGGCCTGGCGTTCCTCCGACCGCGCGCGCAGGTAGTCGTGCTCGGTCCGGACCAGTACCAGCAGCAGTGGAACCAGGAGGCGGGCACGGCGTCGTACGCCGTCGCGCAGCCGATCGTGCAGGACGGCTGGCAGTGGGACCCGGTCGGGCAGCAGTGGCACCCGGTCGGGCAGACGCCCGAGCAGTGGCGGGCCCAGCAACAGGCCCAGCAACAGGCCCAACAGCAGGTCCAGCAGCAGGTCCAGCAGCAGGTCCAGCCGAGCGCGGACGACGACCCCGGCGACCACACCCAGATCCGCCCGCCGCAGTAGCGCCGGGCCGCCGCGCCCGAGCGACCCGGCGGTCAGCGCACCAGCCGGACCACGCGGTAGCCGCCGGAGCTCTGCTCCTCCTGCACCGGTCCGGTGCCGCGCTCGTAGGTGAGCTGACGGACCTGGTCGGGCGCGAGCTCGGTGCGCTGCTCGACGACCAGGTCCACGTCGTCCAGCGCGACCACCCGGGCCGTGTCCTGGGCGACGCCGGGCGCCCAGTCCATCCGGTAGCCGTCACCGACCCGCGGGGTCGCCGCCATCGCCAGGCCGGCCCGGGCGCCGGCCACCCCGGCACGCCACTGGCCGGCACGGCCGAACCACCACACGTTGCCGCGAGTGTCCTGGGCGTACCAGTCGACCACCTGCCGGCCCGACTCCCGGGCCACCCGGGCGGTCGTGGCGACGCCGGCCACCGTGGGACCCGGCGCCGCCGAGACGAGGAGCGTGTGGTTGCCGGAGCTGTCCGCCACGTCGTAGCGCCACGTGGTCCCGACCGGCAACGGGAACCACGGGTTGTCGACGGTGGCGACGAAGTCGGCGGGGTCCGGGCTCGGGGTCGGGACGACGAGCTCGTCCACCCCGGCCGGCGGGCTGGGTCGCGACGCGGTGCCGCACCCGGCGAGCGGGAGGGCCGTCAGCAGCACGGCGGCGAGGGTCGCCACGGTCCGTGCCCTCCCCCGCACCGTCATGGACCCCAGCATCGCAGGGCACCGGCGCGCTGCTAGCGTCGGGAGGCGGAAACCACCAGTGCTCGATGAGCGTGTCCGAGGAGTCGTCGTGAGCTCTACCCCGTTGAAGGTCGCCGTCACCGGCGCCGCCGGCCAGATCGGCTACAGCCTGCTGTTCCGCCTCGCGAGCGGTGCCCTGCTCGGCGACCGGCCCGTCGAGCTGCGCCTGCTCGAGATCACCCCAGCGCTCAAGGCGCTGGAGGGTGTGGTCATGGAGCTCGACGACTGCGCGTTCCCGCAGCTGGCCGGCGTGGAGATCGGTGACGACGCGGAGACCATCTTCGACGGCGTCAACCTCGCACTGCTCGTGGGTGCCCGCCCCCGCACCGCCGGCATGGAGCGCGGCGACCTGCTCTCGGCCAACGGCGCGATCTTCACCACGCAGGGCAAGGCGCTCAACAAGGTCGCCGCCGACGACGTCCGCATCGGCGTCACCGGCAACCCGGCCAACACCAACGCGCTGATCGCCATGACCAACGCCCCCGACATCCCGCGCGAGCGCTTCTCCGCGCTCACCCGGCTCGACCACAACCGGGCCATCTCGCAGGTCGCCGCCAAGACCGGTGCGGCGGTCACGGACATCACCAAGATGACGATCTGGGGCAACCACTCCGCCACGCAGTACCCCGACGTCTTCCACGCCGAGATCGGTGGCCGCAACGCCGCCGAGGTGATCGGCGACCAGACCTGGGTCGAGGAGACCTTCATCCCGACCGTCGCCAAGCGCGGCGCGGCGATCATCGAGGCCCGGGGCTCCTCCTCCGCGGCGTCGGCCGCCTCGGCGACCATCGACGCCGCCCGTGACTGGCTGACCTCGTCGGCCGCGGGCGACTGGGTGTCGATGGCGGTCGCCTCCGACGGCTCCTACGGCGTCCCCGAGGGCCTGATCTCGTCGTTCCCGGTCACCACCAAGGACGGGGACTGGGAGATCGTCCCGGGCCTGGAGATCGACGACTTCTCGCGCGCCCGCATCGACGCCTCGACCGCCGAGCTGGCCGAGGAGCGCGAGGCCGTCACCGAGCTCGGCCTGATCTGAGCACCGCCCGGCCCGAGCTTGCTCGGGCCGGGAACCCGGTGCCACGTCGAGTAGCGCCCGCAGCCGAGGGACGAGGCTGCGACGGCGCGTATCGAGACTGAGCTGCCCTGGTCCGAGCTCGCGAGGACCAGGATCCGGCAGCCAGGTCGAGTAGCCGCGCGGCTGAGGAACGAAGCCGCGGCCGGCGTACCGAGACCACACCACGGCAGGGGTCTCGATACGCCGCCGGTCGTTCCTCACGGCGGCTACTCGACCAGCGAAGACCACCGCCGCCCGCTCGCGGCGGCTACTCGACCGGCGAAGACCACCGCCGCCCGCTCGCGGCGGCTGCTCGACCGACGAGCCCGAAGGCGTCTGCTAGAGCGGCTGGTCGGGGATGGAGCCGGCCAGGAAGATCAGCGCGGCTCCGGTCGCGGCCAGCAGGAGGCAGTCCCACCACCGCCGGCGTACGGCGAGCATGCCCGCGTCCTTGGTGGGGAGCACCGCCCGCACCAGCGCGGCGAAGATCAGCGCCCCGCCGAACCAGCGCACGCCCAGCCGCCAGCTGCCGGTGGTGACCAGGCCGATCGAGATGCCGACGACCGCGAGGACGCCGAGGTAGAACGCTCCGCCGATGGTGGACGGGTAGCGCCGGCCGTGCTCCTCGGTGCCCGGCTCCGCCGAGAGGGGCGGCTCGTCGTGCGGGGGCTCGATGTCGGCCACGGGCCGGCTCACGCCACCGGCTGACCGGCCGACTGCTCGGCCGCCGACACGATGTTCGACAGGAGCATCGCGCGGGTCATCGGACCGACGCCGCCCGGGTTGGGCGAGACCCACGCCGCCACGTCCCACACGTCGGCGGCGACGTCGCCCGCGATCTTGCCGTCACGGCGCGAGACGCCGACGTCGAGGACGGCGGCACCGGGCTTGACCATGTCGCCGGTGACGATGTCCGGGACCCCGGCGGCCGCGACGACGACGTCGGCGGCCCGGGTGTGCGTCGCCAGGTCGCGGGTGCCGGTGTGGCACAGGGTGACGGTCGAGTTCTCGCTGCGTCGCGTCAGCAGCAGCCCCATCGGCCGGCCCACGGTGATGCCGCGACCGATGACGACGACCTCGGCGCCGTTCAGCTCCACCCCGTTGCGGCGCAGCAGCTCGATGCAGCCGATCGGGGTGCACGGCAGCGGCCCGGACTCACCCAGCACCAGCTTGCCCAGGTTGGTCGGGTGCAGGCCGTCGACGTCCTTCTCCGGAGCCACCCGCGACAGCAGCCGGAACTCGTCGAGGCCGGTGGGCTGCTGGACGATGAACCCCGTGCACGCCGGGTCGGCGTTGAGCCGGTCGATCTCCGCCTCCACCTCGGCCTGGGACGCGGTCGCCGGGAGGTCGACCCGGAACGACGCGATGCCGATCTCGGCGCAGTCCTTGTGCTTGGCGGACACGTACCAGTGCGAGCCCGGGTCGTCGCCGACGAGCACGGTGCCCAGGCCCGGCACGACGCCCCGCTCCCGCAGCCGGGCGACCCGCTCGGTGAGCTCGGCCTTGATGGCCTTGAGGGTCGCGGTCCCGTCGAGCTTCTGTGCGGTCACGGGGTCATCCTTCCACTGGTGGTTCGCTCGGTGGTCGAGTGCCGCCGCGGAACGAGGCGGTGTGTCGAGACCCGTCACAGATCAGGTCTCGATACACGCCGTCGCGGCTTCGTTCCTCAGCCGCGGGCGCACTCGACCTTCCACTGCACGCCCCGGCTTCGCCGTGGCTCAGTGGAAGAAGTGCCGGGTGCCGGTGAAGTACATGGTGACCCCGGCCGCCTGGCAGGCCTGGATCGTCAGCTCGTCGCGCACCGAGCCGCCCGGCTGGACGATCGCGGCGACCCCGGCGTCGATGAGCACCTGCGGACCGTCCTCGAAGGGGAAGAAGGCGTCGGACGCGGCGACCGAGCCCGCGGCCCGCTCGCCGGCCCGCTCGACGGCCAGCCGGCAGGAGTCGACCCGGTTGACCTGGCCCATGCCGACGCCGACGGAGCCCCCGTCCTTGGCCAGCAGGATGGCGTTGGACTTCACCGAGCGGCAGGCCTTCCACGCGAACGCCAGGTCGGCGAGCAGCTCGGGCGAGGCGGCCTCGCCGGTCGCCAGCGTCCACGTCGACGGGTCGTCGCCGGGGGCGTCGACGTAGTCGCGCTGCTGCATCAGCAGCCCGCCGGAGATCGGCCGCATCTCGACCTCGCCGCGCACTGCCGGCTCGGCCACGAGGATCCGGATGTTCTTCTTGCCCTGCAGCACCTCGACCGCGCCGTCGTCGTACCCGGGAGCGACGATCACCTCCGTGAACACGTCGGCGACCTGCTCGGCCATCGCGACCGAGACCGGACGGTTGACCGCGATCACGCCGCCGAACGCCGAGACCGGGTCGCAGGCGTGGGCCTTGCGGTGCGCCTCGGCGACGTCGGCACCGACCGCGATCCCGCACGGGTTGGCGTGCTTGATGATCGCCACGGCGGGCTCGTCGAAGTCGTACGCCGCCCTCCGGGCCGCGTCAGCGTCGACGTAGTTGTTGTAGGACATCTCCTTGCCGTGCAGCTGCTCGGCCTGCGCCAGCCCCGACCCGAAGCCGTTCAGGTAGAGCGCGGCGCTCTGGTGGGGGTTCTCGCCGTAGCGCAGCACCGCCTGCTTGTCCCAGGTGCCGCCGACCCAGGCCGGGAAGCCTCCCCCAGATCCAGCGGAGCCGTCGGAGGTGTCGGTCAGCACGTTGCCCATCCAGGACGCGACGGCCACGTCGTACGTCGCGGTGTGGACGAACGCCTCGGCGGCGAGCCGCTGCCGCTCGGCGAGCGTGAAGCCGCCGGCGGCGACGGCCGCGAGGACGTCGCCGTAGCGGTCCGGGGAGGTGACGATCGCGACCGAGGGGTGGTTCTTCGCGGCCGCGCGCACCATCGACGGCCCACCGATGTCGATCTGCTCGACGCACTCGTCCGGGGTGGCACCGGAGGTCACGGTCTGGACGAACGGGTAGAGGTTCGACACCACGAGGTCGAACGGCTCCACGCCGAGGTCGGCCAGCTGCTCGACGTGGGAGTCGAGGCGGCGGTCGGCGAGGATGCCGGCGTGCACCTTCGGGTGCAGGGTCTTCACGCGACCGTCGAGACACTCCGGGAAGCCGGTGAGGTCCTCGACCTTGGTGACCGGCACGCCGAGGCCCTCGATCAGCGCGGCGGAGCCACCGGTCGACACCAGCGCGACGCCGGCCTCGTGCAGGCCGCGCACCAGGTCCTCCAGGCCGGCCTTGTCGTAGACCGAGACAAGCGCTCGGCGGATCGGGATGCGGCGGTCGGACACGGGCACTCCTGCGGGGTCAGCGTGGGGTCAGGGTCGTCGGGCGGGCGAGGAGCACCCAGGCGGACGATGCTCCCGACGTCACTCCCCGGTGGTCCCCCACCTGCGCCAGTCGTGTGGGGCCAGCCTAGCGGCCGAAGCGGACCCGGCGCCCGTCGACCCGGAACCCCTCGCGCGCCATCCGGCCGACGGACTCGACGAGCATCGCGCGCTCGGCGACCTTGATCCGCTCGTGGAGGGTCTCGACCGTGTCGTCCTCCTCCACCGGCACCGCCCGCTGCGCCACGATCGGGCCGGTGTCGACGCCCGCGTCGACCACGAACAGGGTGCAGCCGGTCACCGTGACGCCGTACGCCAGGGCATCTGCGGGACCGTGCATCCCCGGGAACGAGGGCGACAGAGCCGGGTGGGTGTTGACGACCCGGCCGCCGAGGCGATCCAGGAACGTCGGGCCGACCAGCTTCATGAACCCGGCGAGCACGACCAGGTCGGGCTCGAAGGCGGCGACGGTGTCGGCCAGCGCGCGGTCCCAGTGGTCGCGGCTGGTGAACTGGCCGACCTTGCGGACGAAGGTCGGCACGCCGGCGCGGTCCGCCCGCGCCAATCCCTCGATGCCGTCCCGGTCGGCGCCGACGGCGACCACGCGGGCGCCGTACGCCGGGTCGGCGCAGGCGTCCAGGAGCGCCTGCAGGTTGGTCCCCGAGCCCGACACCAGGACGACGAGGCGGGCGGTCACGCGGGTGAGTCTAGAGAGGCCCGACGGGCCGCCCGCCGCTGCCACCCGGTCATGAGCAGCCCGCCGACCAGGCCGCCGATCCCGAAGGCGGTCACGGCGTGCACGAGGACGTCGACGGTGTCGGGTCCGACGGCCCGCATCCGACCAGGACCGACGGCGCCGCCGGAGACCGCGGCGAGCAGCGCGAGCACGATCCCGGCGAGCACGCCACCGGCACAGCCGCGGAGCATCCCCTCCTCCCACCGCTGCGTCGGCAGGCGCCGCTGCGACCAGGCGGCGGCCAGCGCCGCGACGAGCGGACCCAGGCCGAGGAGGTACGCCGTCCAGGCCGGCGGCGTCCCGCTGTCGGGGAGCGCGGCCAGCAGCGGGAACATCGGCAGCGGGCCGAGCTGGACCACCGCCGGGGACACCAGGGTGCCGATCCCGACCGTGAAGCCGGGTCCGAGCAGGTAGCTGGCGGAGAACAGCACGGCGTTGGGCACGACGGTCGCGGTCGCGACGACGTAGACGGTGGCGTCGCCGGCGTCGGTGTGCAGCCGCGACATCACGTTGACGGCCGTCCCGAAGTCGACGACGAGCGCGGCCAGGAACGCGACCGCGGCCACGGCGAGGTACCACCCGAGCACCCGCAGGCAGGTCGCGGCGGCCGCCCGCGCGCCGGCCGGCAGCAGCGCGGTCCAGATGGCCGCCCGGCCGGACCCGACGGCGATGGACGCCAGACCGGAGGTCGCGCACAGCAGCAGGCACCACAGCAGGACCCGCGGCGCGGACGGGCCGGTCGCCGGCGTGTCGGCGAGCCGGAGCGTGACGAGCGCCACGGCGACGTACCCCGCGGCGAAGCAGGCGGTCGCCACCGCGACGGTCCAGTCCCGCTCGCCGTCGGCGATCCGGTCGGCGTCCGGCCCGTGGCCCGACACGGAGTCGCCGACGCGGTGTCCGAGCCGCCAGATCGCCCAGGCGGCGAGCGCGGTCAGCCCCAGCGGCACGACGGTCACCGTGACGCCGCTCACGTGGAGCCCCGAGCCGTGGGCGAGCAGCCAGGCGAACGCGCCCACGCGGAGCCCGTCGCGCGGCGCCCCGTGGGCGCCGGCGTCGGCGAGGAACCAGCCGACGACCCCGGCGGCCAGGCACACCACCAGCGTGCTGAGCGCCGCGGCGGCACCGCCCAGCACGGCGACGAGGACCAGCGGCCGGCGGTGGCGGGCGTCCAGCGGCGCCGCTGTCGCGGCGGCCGGACCCGGGAGCAGGGACGTCATGACCCCGCCATCATCACCGTCGCGAGGGCCCGGGTGCGGCTCCCACGCCGGTCGCCGGCAGTTCGGTCCCCGGGTGCCCACCGGGTTACGGTGGACGGTGCCATGAAGGACCCCGACGAGTTCGACCAGTTCTACAAGGACGTCCGCGACCGCCTGCTGGTCATGACGTACTGCCAGACCGGCGACCTCCCGTCCTCCCGCGCGGCCGTCCGGCACGCCTTCGTCGTGGCCTGGCACCACTGGCGCAAGGTCTCGCGGCTGGAGGACCCCGAGGCCTGGACGCGGGTGCAGGCCTGCTCGCGCGCGCAGCGCCGCCACACCGCGAAGCTCTGGCACCGGGAGAAGGGTCTCGACCCCGAGGTGAAGGCCACCCTCGACGCGCTCGGCCGGCTCCCGCTGCGCCAGCGGCGGGTGCTGCTGCTCAGCCACCTCACCACCGCGACGCTCGCCGAGATCTCCCGCGAGGTCGGCCTCCCCCGGACCGAGGCCGAGCAGGAGCTGCAGGCCGCGACCGCGCAGTTCGCGATGGCGCGCGAGGTCCCGACCACGACCGTCCGGCACGCCTTCGAGCCCGTCCGCGCCCACCTCGCCGACGAGCGCTGGCCCCGGCCGACGATCGTGCGGCGCTCCGGAGCCGCGCGCCGACGTACGCACACGCTCGTCGGGGTGGCCGGGACGGTGGCCGCCCTCGCGGTGGTCGGCACGCTGGTCACCGACACCACCGGCGTGCACCCCTCGCTCGCCCAGGAGCGCGTGCAGACGTCCGACGGCCCGGCCGCGAGCCGCACCCCCAGCCCGCCCGACCTGCCGGCCGAGGCGCTGGTGAGCGCCGAGGAGCTCACCCGGGCGACGCCCGGGACCCGCTGGACCGAGGCCGGCACCGACGACAACTCGACCGGCTCCGGGCTCGTCATGCCCTGCCAGCGGGACCGCTACGCCGACCCGCGCGGCACCACCGCGCTGGTCCGGACCTTCACGCCCGAGACGACCCGGCCTCCCCGGGCCGGGCGGACCCCGCCCGTGGCAGTGCAGACCGCGCAGGCCTCGGCGACGGCCAAGGCCGCCGACCGCGGGTACACCACCGCGCTGGGCTGGTTCGCGACCTGCGACACCGACCGGGCCCAGCTGGTCGGCACGCACGCGGTCGACGGCGTCGGCGACGACGCCATGCTGCTCGAGCTGCGCACCTGGGACGGCGACGGCTCCACGGTCGTCGCGGGGGTGGCCCGCACCGGCCAGCTGGTCACCACGACGCTGACCCGGTTCCCGGTCGGCAAGCAGCCACCGCTCGAGCGGTCCGCAGGCCTCCTGGCCGACGCCGTCACCGGCCTGTGCAGCCTGCAGGACGCCGGATCCTGCGCCGTGGCTCCCCGGGTGCGGACGGCAGCGCCGGTGCCCGCAGCCTCGGTCCCGGCGATGCTCGCGGAGGTCGACCTGCCGCCGGTGAGCGGCACCACGCGCCCCTGGGTCGGCACCGAGCCCCGGCAGGCGCGGTCCAACGCCGCCGCGACCGGCTGCGACCAGACCGACTTCTCCGCCGCGCCGATGACCGACAGCGCCACCCGCACCTTCCTGGTGCCGGGAGCCCACCTGCCGGCGCAGTTCGGCCTGACCGAGACCGTGGGCGCCCTGCCGAGCACCGCCAAGGCCGAGGCCTTCGTCGAGCAGGTCCGCACCGACCTGGCGAAGTGCTCGGACAAGCAGATGGGCACCGACGTGAGCCGGCTGGCCCACGTCGAGGGCAAGGAACGCGACCTCACCGTGTGGCACGTCTCCACCGAGATCAGCGACGACCAGACGGTGGACTACCTGATGGGCGTGGTCCGCAACGGCACCGCGGTCGGCCAGGTCGGGTTCGTCCCGGCGCCGCACGTCGGCTTCACCAACGCCGCCTTCGTCGCCCTCACCGAGCGGGCGCTGGCGCGCCTGGGCGCGATGGCGCCGAGCGCGTCGTGAGCGCCTGACCAGAAATATCCACCGTCCCGTGCAACCGTGGGGCCGGGTACGGCGTATCCCTCCCGACTCAGCACCTCGCTGAGCCCACACGAGACGGGACGGGTCGATGGACGAACGCGAGTTCGACGACTTCTACTCGGCGTCCTTCCAACGGGTCACGGCCCAGGTCTACGCCATGATCGGCAGCCGCGACGAGGCCCAGGAGTGCGTCCAGGAGGCGTTCGCCCGGGCCTGGGCGCACCGCCGCAAGCTCGACCGGGCAGAGCACCCGGAGGCGTGGGTGCGCACCACGGCGTACCGCCTCGCGGTCAGCCGTTGGCGGCGGACCGTGCGCGGCCGCAGGCCGGTCGACCGGGCAGTCGGCGCACCCGTCGTCGCCGCTGCACCCAGCGAGGCGCACGTGGCCCTGGTCGAGGCGCTCAAGCAGCTCCCCGAGGCGCAGCGCCAGGCGCTGGTGCTGCACCACATCGCCGACCTGCCCGTGCACGACGTCGCTCGCGAGGTCGGCGTCCCCGAAGGCACCATCAAGGCCCGGCTCAGCCGCGGGAGAGCAGCGCTGGCCGCGCTGCTGTCCGAGGAGGAAGGACTCCGTCATGCCTGACCCGATCGACGAGCTCGAAGGTTTCGCCATGCCTCCCCTCACCCCGCTGCCGCCCACCGAGGTGCGCCGGCGCGGCGACAAGATCCGCCGGCGCAACAACGCCCTGGCCGCCGTGGGTGGCCTCGCCGCGGTTGCGGCCGTCGTCGCCCCGATCGCCGTCCTCGCCGGCCACTCCTCCTCCTCGCAGCTGCAGCCCGCACCGGCGCCGTCCGTCGTCACGACCGTCCCGGAGACGTTCGACATCACGGCGGTCCCCGCCTCGTCCCCGGTGCGGTTCCAGGCCAGCCCGAGGAGCGCGATCGACAGCTTCTCCCTGTGCGGCACGTCGGCGTTCGCGCTGCCGGGCAGCTCGGCCGACACGGTCGGTGCCACGTACGCAGAGCCGGGCACGGAGAGCTCCGCCGCGCGCACCGTAGCCCTCTTCCCGGACAGCGCCACGGCCGCACGCGAGGTGGCCGGCCTCCGGGAGGCGGTGCAGGGCTGCCCCGAGGACCGCGCCGGAGGCAACGACGTCGTGTGGGGCACGGTCGACGCGTCGGTCCCGGCCGACGAGTCGCTCGTGATCAGCCAGCAGGTCCGGTTCGACCCGAGCACGCTCTCCGACCTCACGCTCATCGAGGTGGCGCGGGTCGGCAACGCCGTGTTCGTGGGCTCGACCCACACGTCCGCCGCCGGTGAGCAGGCGATCCAGCAGACGCTGCCGGCGCTGACCGCGCTCTCCCAGCCGGTCGTCGACCAGCTGTGCGTCTTCTCCGCCACGCCCTGCGCAGGAGCACCGACGTCGCCCACCGCCAGCACCGGTGAGGGCGCCGTCAGCGCCATCCCGGCCGACTTCCCGCTCGACCGCGGCCTGCACTCCCAGGACGGCGGGCCGCTGGTCGGGCCGTCGGCGACGGCCGACGGCGTCCCGCCGGTCGAGCTGTGCGGCAGCACGACCTGGCCGGTCCCCGGCGTGGAGCGGCTCGCCGTCACCGCGACCGGTCCGGAGTACCTCGAGGCCCGGGAGCTGGTCACCTTCGCCCGGTCCGCCGAGGTCACCGCCGCCCTCGACGCGGTGCGGCAGGCGGCGGCCGGCTGCGCCGACGCGACGACGTACGACGTCGCCGTGCCCGGCGCCGACGACGCCGTGACCTTCGCCGTGCTGCCCGAGCAGGGGCTCGGAGGAGGCATCTACCAGCTCGCCGCGGTCGGTCGCGCCGTCTACGCGACCTACCAGGGCGGCGAGTGGAGCGCCGACACCGCGGCGACCGGCGCCGAGACGCTGACGAAGGACACCGCAGGGATGCTCCCCGAGCTCTGCGTCTGGACCGAGACCGGCTGCTGACCCACCTCGAGAAGTCCCGACCCGACCGTCAGAGCGGCCGGACCGGGGCGAGGCGGTCAAGCTCGGCGACGATCCGAGCCCGGAGTCCGTCGTGGCGGGCGGAGAGCGCCACGGCTCCGTCGGCGAGCGCCTCGGTGCCGTAGAGCCAGACGGGGTGGCCGACCCGCTCGGCGGGCTCCCAGTCGTATCGCGGGAACAGGTGGGCGTGCAGGTAGGCGTCGGTGTTGCCGAGGATCTCGTAGTTCAGCCGCCGGAACCCCGGCTGGGTCGCCCGGCACGCGGCCTCGACGGCCTCGCCGAGCAGGTCCATGCTGGCGAGGAACTCCAGGCGGCGCTGCCTCGGCAGGTCTGTCAGGCGGTCGACTCGAGGATCGTCGACCAGCAGCACGCAGTAGCCCGGCAGGAGCTGGGTGACACCGATGACCGCGTAGGACTGCGGCAGCCTCGCCAGGACCGTCGGGTTGGTCCCGCGCCGTGCCGACCCGATCCGGTCCGCCCGCCAGTCCTCCACCGCATCCATGGCTCCATCCAAGCCCGCCCGGCCCCCGGACGTCGCACGGCCCCGGGACGCGAGGTCCCGGGGCCGTGCGATGACAGTGAGTGACGACAGGGGGTGACGACAGGGGGTGACGACAGGAGTGACGACAGGGGCTCAGAGTGCGGCGAGCACCTCACGCATCAGCTCGGCGGTCTCCGACGGCGTCTTGCCGACCTTGACGCCGACGGCCTCGAGGGCCTCCTTCTTCGCCTGCGCCGTGCCGGAGGACCCGGACACGATGGCGCCGGCGTGGCCCATGGTCTTGCCCTCGGGGGCGGTGAAGCCCGCGACGTACCCGACCACCGGCTTGGTGACGTGCTCCTTGATGTACGCCGCGGCCCGCTCCTCGGCGTCACCGCCGATCTCGCCGATCATGACGATCGCCTTCGTGTCGGGGTCCGCCTCGAACGCCGCGAGGGCGTCGATGTGCGAGGTCCCGACGATCGGGTCCCCGCCGATGCCGATCGCGGTGGAGAAGCCGTAGTCCTTCAGCTCGAACATCATCTGGTAGGTCAGCGTGCCGGACTTCGAGACCAGGCCGACCGGGCCGGTGCCCGCGATCGTCGCCGGCGTGATGCCGGCCAGGGACTCACCGGGGGTGATGATGCCGGGACAGTTCGGCCCGATCATCCGGGTGCCGCCGACGTTGGCGTCGCTGTGGAGGTAGGACCACACCTCGGCGGTGTCCTGGACCGGGACGCCCTCGGTGATGACCACGAGCAGGCCGATGCCGGCGTCCACTGCCTCGAGGCAGGCGTCCTTGGTGAACGCCGGCGGGACGAAGACGACCGAGACGTCCGCCCCGGTCTCGGCCATCGCCTCGGCCACCGTCCCGAAGACGGGGAGCTCCTTGCCACCGAGCTCGACGCTGGTGCCGGCCTTGCGGGCGTTGACGCCGCCCACGACCTGCGATCCGGCCTCGACCATGAGGGCGGTGTGCTTGGACCCCATCCCGCCCGTCATGCCCTGGACGATGATCTTGGAGTCCTTGTTCAGGTAGATCGACATCTGTTCTGGTTCTCCGGTCTCAGGCGTTCGCCAGCTCGGCGACCTTGTCGGCCGCTCCGTCCATGGTGTCGACCATGGTCACCAGCGGGTGGTTGGCTTCGTTCAGAATGCGGCGGCCCTCGTCGACGTTGTTGCCGTCGAGGCGGACGACCAGCGGCTTGGTGGCCTCGTCGCCGAGGATCTCCAGCGCGCCGACGATGCCCTTGGCGACCTCGTCACAGGCGGTGATGCCGCCGAAGACGTTCACGAAGACCGCCTTGACCTGCTGGTCCCCGAGGATCACGTGCAGACCGTCGGCCATCACCTGGGCGTTCGCGCCGCCACCGATGTCCAGGAAGTTGGCCGGGCGGACGCCGCCGTGGTGCTCACCGGCGTAGGCGACGACGTCGAGCGTCGACATGACCAGTCCGGCGCCGTTCCCGATGATGCCGACCTCGCCGTCGAGCTTGACGTAGTTGAGGTTCTTGTCCTTGGCCTGGGCCTCGAGCGGGTCCTCCTCGTCACGCAGGACGAAGGCCTCGTGCTCCGGGTGGCGGAAGTCCGCGTTCGCGTCCAGGGTCACCTTGCCGTCGAGCGCCTCGAGCTTGTCGCCGGCCAGCCGCGCGAGCGGGTTGACCTCGACGAGCGTCGCGTCCTCCTCGTCGAACACCTTCCACAGCGCCAGCACGGTGGCGACGGCCTGGTCGGTCAGCGGGGCGGGGAAGCCCGCCTCGGCCACGATCTCCCGTGCCTTCGCCTCGTCGACGCCGGTGCCCGGGTGGATCGGGATCTTCTTCACCGCGTCCGGGTTGGTCTTGGCGACCTCCTCGATCTCGACGCCGCCCTCGACGCTGGCGATGCAGAGGTACTGCCGGTTGGACCGGTCGAGCAGGAAGGAGAAGTAGTACTCCTCCTCGATGGCGGCACCCGGCGCGACGAGGACCCGGTGCACGGTGTGGCCCTTGATGTCCATGCCCAGGATCGCGCGGGCGTGCTCCTCGGCCTCGTCGGGGGTCTTGGCGAGCTTGACGCCGCCGGCCTTGCCGCGGCCGCCCACCTTGACCTGTGCCTTGACGACGACCACACCCAGCTCCTCGGCGGCGGCCCTCGCCTCCTCGGGGGTCGTCGCGACGATGCCCGTCGTGACCGGTACGTCGTGCTTGGCGAAGAGCTCCTTCGCCTGGTACTCCATCAGGTCCACTGATCCACCATGTCCTCTAGGGGGTTCTGGTCGGGGCTCCACGACGGGGCGGGCGGGCGCGCGGCACCCGCCGGGGCCCCGGGTGACCTTCGCACCCTAGACCTGGCCTCCGGCGTACGACGAGGGTGGGCGGACGTGACGCGGGCCACGCCCGGGCTCCTGCCCGGCCGCGTCAGTCGGCGAACTGCTGGGCGACCCAGCCGGTGATCTCGCCGGTGGCGGCACCCGGAGTGAACACCTTGGCCACCCCGATCTCCTCGAGGACGGGGATGTCCTCGTCCGGGATGATCCCGCCACCGAAGACCACGATGTCGGACGCGTCGCGCTCGGCGAGCAGCTCGACGAGCCGCCGGAACAGCGTCATGTGCGCACCGGAGAGCACCGAGAGGCCGATCAGGTCGGCGTCCTCCTGGATCGCGGTCTCGACGATCTGCTCGGGGGTCTGGTGCAGCCCGGTGTAGATGACCTCGTGACCCGCGTCGCGCAGCGCCCGGGCGACGATCTTGGCCCCGCGGTCGTGCCCGTCGAGGCCGGGCTTGGCGACCACGATCCGGATCCGGCGCGTGGAGGTGACGGTCATGGCCGCAGGCTAGCGGACCCGTGATCATCGCCACGTCCCCGGCCGCGGCTGCCGCTGGCGGGCGAGCGGAAATTCTTCGTCCGAGGACGTTTCCTGGCGGGGAGAACCGGTCAGAACACCTGTGGGGCGCCGCCGTCTCGGGGGGCGGCGTGCTCCTCGTGGTCCACAGACGACCGAGGCCGATTGCCCGACGCCGTGACCTTTCCGTTACAGTCGGGCCTCGCCGTCTGAATCCCCGAGCAGCGGAGTAGTCATCTATGGGTAACCACCGAGCGGACCGTCGCGGCCACAGCCGCCGTCCCTCGGACCTCCCGACCCCTGGCGCAAGCGCGTCGGTGGCGGGAAAGCGCCGGGCCACCAAGCCCGCGAGGTCGAAGGCCAACCCGGCCGCACCCCTCGAGCGCACCGCTGAGGTCCTCGTACCCAGTTCGTCCGAGATCACCCCTGCTGCGGTCACCGACCTCCACGCGACCGGTGTCCACGCCGTCGTGCAGGCCGAGGTCCATGCTCGCGCCGCCGCCGAGCTGCCGGTCGCCGGTCCGCCCGTGGCGGACCACCCGGCCGAGCTGCGCCCGGTCGAGGCGGCCCCGGCCGACCTGCCGACCGCGCACCTGGTGGCCCCCGAGATCGCCGAGCCGCGGCGCGCGTCGCGTCCCCGCGGCAAGCGGGTCGCCAGCCGGCACTCCTCCGCCCGCGGCCCGCTCTTCCGCGGCCTGCCGTCGCCGCCGGTCCTCATCGGGGTCGCCGCACTCGCCATCTCCGCCGGCGGCGCGCTCACCGCGGCCGGCACCGGCCTGTCGGGTCAGGACGCCCGGTTCAGCCAGGCCAGTGCCCTCAGCGGCGCCAGCGACGTCTCGCGGGTGAGCCTGCTGGACCGCTCCACCATCTCGCGTGACTCGCGGCGCGACGCGCTCGCCGACGCGACCGACGCCCGCCTGGTCGACCAGGCCGAGTCCCAGCTCAAGCAGCGCGACGCCGCGCTCGCGAAGTTCGCCCAGCAGGCCGAGCAGCAGGCCGCCAAGCTCCGCCTCAACCAGTGGCAGCTCCCGGTCACGCCCGGCGTCTACCACCTCACCGCCCGGTTCGGCGAGGTCAGCGGGCTGTGGTCCAGCGTGCACACCGGGCTCGACTTCGCGGCACCCAGCGGCACCCCGATCCACGCCGTCGCGAACGGCGTCGTGACCTCGGTCGGCTACGACGGGGCCTACGGCAACAAGACCGTGATCACCCTCGACGACGGCACCGAGCTCTGGTACTGCCACCAGACCTCCTACGAGGTGACGGTCGGCCAGGAGGTCCACGCCGGTGACGAGATCGGCACCGTCGGCTCCACCGGCAACACCACCGGCCCGCACCTGCACCTCGAGGTCCGCCCCGGCGCCGGCGACCCGGTCGACCCCTACCAGGCGCTGGTCGTCCACGGCCTCCAGCCCTGACGAGGACGCGCCAGCGGACTCGTCGTTGGTGGTCGAGTAAGCGTCTCCGGCCGAGCTCGCGAGGCCGGAAAGAGCGCATCGAGACCCGGTGACGTGCCCTCCGGCGGTGATCACGACATCGCCGCCCGTGGACACCTCACTGGGTCTCGACACGCCGGTCGCGACCTCGTTCCTCGGTCGCGCGGCTCGCTCGACCACCATCAGAAGCTCTGACAGCTCCGCTGTCAGAGCTTCTCCACCGGCGCGTAGCGCAGCAGCAGGCGCTTGACGCCCTCCGAGCCGAAGTCGATCGAGGCGACCGCCTTCTCGGCGACTCCCTCGAGGGCGACGACGGTGCCGAGGCCGAAGGAGTCGTGGAGGACCCGGTCGCCCGGCTCCAGGCTCGGCACCGCCCGGGCCGGCTTCGCGCGGGCCGCGGCGTCGGCGCGCACCGCCGCGGCGGAGAAGTTGCGCCGTCCGGCGGCGGTGGGACTGCCGAGCCGGGCCGGTGAGCCGCCGGCCAGATCGGGACGACCCCACCGCGTCTGGGCCGCCTCGGTGCGACGCCAGTCGACCAGGTCGACCGGGAGCTCGTCGAGGAAGCGCGACCCCGGGTTGTGCGACGGGGCCCCCCAGGCCGAGCGCACCACCGCCCGGGAGATGAACAACCGCTCGCGGGCCCGGGTGACGCCGACGTACGCCAGCCGGCGCTCCTCCTCCAGCTCGGTCTGGTCGCCCAGGGCGCGGGCGTGCGGGAAGACGCCGTCCTCGAGCCCGGTGAGGAAGACGACGGGGAACTCCAGGCCCTTGGCGGTGTGCAGGGTCATCAGGGTCACGACCCCTGAGTCGTCGGGGTCGTCGTCGGGGATCTGGTCCGCGTCGGCGACCAGCGCCACGCGCTCGAGGAGGTCGGCGAGGCCGGGCGCGACCGTGCCGGCCTCGACGTCGGCCGGGTCCGCGGACGGGCCGGCGAGTGGGTCGTCGGCGAACTCGCGGGCCACGGCGACGAGCTCGGCGAGGTTCTCCAGGCGGGCCTCGTCCTGCGGGTCGTCGCTCTCCTCGAGCGAGGTGAGGTAGCCCGACCGTGCCAGCGTCGTCTCCAGCACGACGTCGGGCCGCTCGCCGCCGTCGACCATCGACTGCAGCTCCTCGACCAGGGCGACGAAGCCCTGGATCTGGGTCAGCGAGCGGGTGGCGAGCCCCGGGGCGTCCTCCGCCCGCCGCAGCGCCTCCCAGAACGTGATGCGCTCGCGCTCGGCGAGCGCGTTGACGCACGCGACCGCCCGGTCACCGATGCCGCGCTTGGGCGTGTTGAGGATCCGCCGCAGCGAGACCTGGTCGGCCGGGTTGACCAGCAGCCGCAGGTAGGCCAGCGCGTCCCGGATCTCCCGACGCTCGTAGAAGCGGACGCCGCCGACGACCTTGTAGGGCATGCCGAGGCGGATGAACACCTCCTCGAACACGCGGGACTGCGCGTTGGTGCGGTAGAAGACCGCCACGTCGCCGGGCCGGTGCGCGCCCTCGTCGGTGAGCTTGTCGATCTCCTCGGAGACGAACCGGGCCTCGTCGTGCTCGTCGTCGGCGACGTAGCCGACGATCCGCTCGCCGTCCCCGGCGTCGGACCACAGCCGCTTCTCCTTCCGGCCCTTGTTGTGGCCGATGACCGCGTTGGCGGCGTTGAGGATCGTCTGGGTGGAGCGGTAGTTCTGCTCCAGCAGGATCGACGTGGCGTTGGGGAAGTCCTGCTCGAAGTCGAGGATGTTGCGGATGTTCGCACCACGGAAGGCGTAGATCGACTGGTCGGCGTCCCCCACCACCATCAGCTCGGCCGGCTCGACCCGCTCCGTGCCGAGGTCCGCCTGCTCCTCCATCTGGTGGGCGCACAGCTGGTGGATCAGCGCGTACTGGGCGTGGTTGGTGTCCTGGTACTCGTCGACCAGGACGTGCCGGAACCGGCGCCGGTAGGTCTCGCGGACCTCGGGGAGCTGCTGGAAGAGGTGGACGGTGAACATGATCAGGTCGTCGAAGTCCAACGCGTTGGCCTCGCGCAGCCGGCGCTGGTAGGTCGTGTAGACGGCCGCGTAGGTCTCCTCGAGGTGGTTGCGGGCATCCTTGGTGGCGTCCTCGGGGTCGCGCAGCTCGTTCTTCTGGTTGGAGACCCAGTGCAGCATCGCGCCGGGCTGGTAGCGCCGGGGGTCGAGGTCGAGGTCGTTGCAGACCAGGGTCATCAGGCGCTTCTGGTCGGCCGCGTCGTAGATCGAGAAGTTGGAACGGAAGCCCTCGCCCCCGACCTCCAGCGCGGTGATCTCCTTGCGCAGGATGCGCACGCACGCCGAGTGGAACGTCGAGACCCACATGATCCGGGCCCGCTTGCCGACCAGCTCCTCGACGCGCTCCTTCATCTCGGCAGCGGCCTTGTTGGTGAAGGTGATGGCGAGGATCGAGCCCGGGTGCGCGCCGCGCTCGGAGATCAGCCAGGCGATCCGGCGGGTGAGCACGCGGGTCTTGCCGGAGCCGGCGCCGGCCACGACGAGCAGGGGCGCGCCCTGGTGCACCACCGCCGCCCGCTGCGGCTCGTTGAGCCCCGCGAGGAGCTCGTCGGAGGTCGGGCCGCTGCGGGTGGTGCGGGCCTCGGCGGGCGCAAGGGACTCCAGGCCGGGGAGGGGGATCGAGCTGCTCATCTCGGTGCCCAGCCTACGGGCGGGCACCGACGACGATCAGGTGCCCGAGGTCTCCCAGAGCACCGCGATGCAGATGTTGGCGACGGTGAGCAGGAGCAGGAGCGCCCAGAGCCCCTGGGAGATCCGCGGCTTGCGCAGGTTCGCCATGGTCAGCACCAGGATCACGAGCGCGATGACGCCCTTGACGGCGATCTTGGTGTTGTTGATCTCGCCGTCGTCGGCCTCGATGACGCCGACCATCAGCAGGCCGGCCACGAAGGCGGTGCCGATGCCGTCGCGCATCAGCGCGTTGACCGACTTCTCGGGGCTGCGCGCCTGCACCAGCAGGCCGCCGAGCAGGGCGGAGAAGCCGAGGATGTGGACGACGAGCAGCAGGTGCTCCAGGAACTCCATGCCCGGATCCTAGGACGTGGCCTCCTGCGTGCGACGACCGCGCCCATCAGATCTGACCACACCCGGACGGCCGTGGGACGCAGCGTCCCCGTCAGAGCAGGCGGCGGTCGGAGGCCCAGCGGGTCAGCTCGTGGCGCGAGGAGAGCTGGAGCTTGCGCAGCACGCTGGACATGTGGGTCTCGACGGTCTTGATGGAGATGAACAGCTCCTTGGCCACCTCCTTGTAGGAGTAGCCGCGGGCGATCAGCCGCATCACCTCACGCTCCCGCTCGGTGAGCCGGTCGAGGTCCTCGTCCACCGCCGCGACGTCGATCGACCCGGAGAAGGCGTCGAGCACGAACCCGGCCAGGCGCGGCGAGAAGACCGCATCGCCCTCCGACACCCGCTGGATGGCCTGCACCAGCTCCGGTCCGGTGATCGTCTTGGTGACGTAGCCGCGCGCGCCGCCGCGGATCGTGCCGATGACGTCCTCGGCCGCGTCCGACACGCTGAGGGCGAGGTAGCGGGTCCCGGGGGACGCACCCGTGGCGGTCACCCTGCGCATCACCTCGGCGCCACCACCCCCGGGCAGGTGCACGTCGAGGAGGACGACGGCGGGCCGGTGGTGGCCGACCGCGGCCACCGCCTCGTCCACGTCCGCGGCCTCGGCGAGCACCTCGACCACCCCGCGGCCCACGCTCTCGAGCTCGGCGCGCACGCCGCGGCGGAACATGGCGTGGTCGTCGACGATGACGACGCTGACCAGGTCACTCATGGCTGTCCTCCTCGAACTGGGGCTGGGCCTGGGGCTGAGCCTCTGGCTGGCGGGCGAGGTGCAGCCGCACCTCGGTGCCCTCGCCGGGGGTCGACCGGACCTCGGCCGTCCCGCCGTGCCGCTGCATGCGGTCCACGATGCTGTGCCGCACGCCGTACCTGTCCGCCGGCACGGCGCCGAGGTCGAAGCCGCTGCCCCGGTCGCGGACGAACACGTCCACGGCCCCCGGGTTCACCTCGGCGTAGACGTCGACGCGCCCGGTGCCCGCGTGCTTGGCGGCGTTGGTGACGGCCTCCCCGGCCGCCTGGACGAGGGGTCGGAGCAGCTCGTCGGAGTCGCAGTCGCCCACCGTGACGACGTCGACGGAGACGGCGTACTCGTCCTCGACGCGTGCGGCGAGGCCGCGCAACGCGCTGGCCAGCGTCCGCTCGTCGGTCGACTCCCCTGCGTAGAGCCAGGCCCGCAGGTCACGCTCCTGGGCGCGGGCCAGCCGCGCGACCGTCGGGCCGTCGTCGGCGTTCTTCTGGATCAGCGCGAGGGTCTGCAGGACCGAGTCGTGCAGGTGGGCCGCCACGTCGGCGCGCTCCTGGGTGCGCACGCGCTCCGCGCGCTCGTCGCTCAGGTCGGAGGCGAGCCGGTAGACCCACGGGCCGATCACGATGCCGAGCCCGACGATGGTGAGCACCGCCGCGACCGTGATGTCGCGCGCCATCGACAGCGACCCACCGTGCACCGAGTAGAGGACGAGGGCGAGGAGCACGAGGAGGACGCCGGCGGCGACGCGGGCGTACGACGCCCAGCCGCCGCTCCCGAACACGACCCGGTAGATGTCGACCCGTCCGCCGCTGTCGAGCCAGCGCTCGCGCTGGGCCTCGTCGGCCTGCCGCCAGAGCAGCCCGATGCCGATGATGCCGATCACCATCGGCCAGAAGACCGCGCCGCGACCCAGGACCGCCTGCAGCAGCAGGATGCCGCCGAGCCCGAGCGCCGCCACGGCGATGACGGGGCCGAGGTCGCCGAGGCGACGGATCCGGCCCGGCCGGCGTCCCCCGCGGGTCGCGCTCTCGATGCCGGGCGCCGCGGTCTCGAAGTGGGTGTCGGCCGGGAGCATCCACCACAGACCGGCGTAGAGGACGACGCCGAGGCCACCGAAGAAGGCCGCCAGGACGAAGCCGGCGCGGACCCAGAGGACCGGCACGGCGAGGTGCCGGGCGAGCCCGGCGCCCACGCCGCCGAAGATCGGCTCCTGGGTGTCGCGCGCCGCGCGCCGGCCACCGAGCGGGACCGGAGCGTCGGCGGCGGTGTGCGGAAGGCTCATGTCCCCTCCATCGTCCCACCAGCGGGGACCCGCCACCATGAGGGCCGACCCCGACCTGACCCTGAGCCCGGGACCGGGTGGCACGACCAGGATCAGGGGCGTCCCCGATGGTCCGGGGCGCCCGGGAGGGACAGGCTGGTGCCATGACCACGACCCCGCCTGCAGCACCCCCTCCCCCGCACGACACCGGCCAGCCCGGTCCGCGGGTCACCGGCGAGGAGGTCCGCGACCTCGGCCGCCTGCGCCGCTCGCGCACCGACCGCAAGGTCGCGGGCGTCGCCGGCGGCCTGGCGCGCCACCTCGACGTCGACCCGCTCGTCCTGCGGGTGGCGTTCGTGGTGCTCGTCTTCTTCGGCGGTGCCGGCCTGATCCTCTACGGCGCCTGCTGGCTGCTGGTGCCCGAGGACGGTGCCATGCGGGCACCTCTGCACCTCGACGAGCGCAGCCGGACCGTGGCGCTGGCCATCATCGGCGCGGTCGCGGCGCTCGCCGTGATCGGCGACTCGTGGGGCGCCTTCTGGTTCCCGTGGCCGATCGCCCTGGTCGCCCTGGTGGCCCTGTGGCTCCTGACGCGCAACAGCACCCCGCCGGCGCCGCCGGTCCCCCCGGCGTACCCGCCGGCCGGCGCGCCGCCGGCCTACGCACCCACGTACGCCGCGGGCCCCCCCTCGACCTACCAGCCGGCCTCGCCCGTGACGCCCCCCTCGCCCGAGGCACCGACCCCGGCGCCGGTCCCGGCGCCGGCGCCGGCACCAGCCGCGCCGAGCTACTACCAGCCGTACGTGCCTCCGCCGCCCGTGCGTCCCCCGAACCCGCGCAGGCGGGGGCCGATCCTGTTCTGGTTCACCCTCGCGCTCCTCGCCCTCGCCGAGGGCGTGCTCGGGATCGTCGACCTGGCCGGCGTGGACGTCGCACCGTCGGCGTACCCGGCGCTGGCCGTGGCGATCTGCGGCGTGATGCTCCTGGTGGGCGCGTTCTACGGTCGCGCCGGCGGGATCATCCTGGTCGGCCTGCTCGCAGCCGGCGTGCTGGCGGTCACGACCGCGGCCGACCGGTGGGAGGGCGACCGGGTCCGTGAGACCCCTGCGTCCGCCTCGGCGGTCGAGAGCCGCTACTGGCTCGACGCCGGCGAGCAGGTGATCGACCTGAGCCGGGTGAGCGACGTGTCGGCCCTGGACGGGCGGCGGATCGAGGTCGAGGGCGGCGTGGGCCGCATCGAGGTCATCCTGCCCACCGAGCTGGGCGCCCGCGTCGTCGCGGACGTCGACGGCCCCGGCCACGTGACCCTCTTCGGGGTCGAGCACGGCGGGATCGACGTCTCCGAGACCGCGTCCGACGGGCCCGTGGATCCCACGGAGCCCCACATCGTCCTCGACACCCACCTGGGTGTCGGCGAGATCGAGGTGAGCCACCGATGAGCACGACCACCACGTCCACCGCCCCCACCGAGCGTCCGACCGGGCGCCACCCCGTGAACGTGGGGCACCTGGTGATGGGCATCGCCTTCCTCGGCATCGTCGGGGTCTGGGCCCTGGTGCAGGGCGAGGTCGTCGCCGGCGGCGACGTGCGCTGGCTGCTCCCGGTCCCCTGGGTCCTCGCCGGCGCCGGCGGCCTGCTGGCCCTGGCCCTCTCCGGCAGCCGCCGGTGGGCCACCCGGCAGACGGGCTGGGTCGAGCCCGCGGCCGGCAGTGCCGGACCGAGCACCCCTACCGAGACCCCTACCGAGACCACGACCGAGACCACGACCGAGACCACCGCATCCACCACCACCGACGGCGACACCGCCGTCATCGAGAGCACCACCGATCCCGAGGAGGAACGATGAACACCACCGACACCCGACGCCTGGTCCGTCGCCGCGACGACCGCATGGTCGCGGGGGTCTGCTCCGGCCTGGCCGACTACCTCGCGGTCGACCCGACGCTGGTCCGGCTGCTGGCCGTGGTCGCCGTGGTGTTCACCGGCGGAACCGCGCTGATCGCCTACCTGGCCGCGTGGATCCTCGTGCCGGAGGTCTGAGAACCCCTTCGCGAGCCGGTGACAGGATGGCCGCCATGAGCACGCCGACCCTGGGCCGACTCGCCACGGTGCCCGCCCTGCAGCGTCCCGATCTGCTCGCCGACCCGGTCGCCGCCGCGCTCCGCGCGTGGCCGCACGCCGACCGGGTCGGCGTCGTCGAGATCGACCCAGCGCTCGCGGACACCGCGGCGCTCGCCGAGGCCTACGACCTCGGCATGGACACCGGCGCGAACTGTGTCGTGGTGGCTGGGAAGCGGGCCGGCGACGAGCGGGTCGCCGCCTGCCTGGTCCGCGCCGACACCCGCGCCGACGTCAACAACCTGGTCCGGCGCACCCTCGACGTCCGCAAGGCGACGTTCCTGTCGATGGACCGCGCGGTCGAGGAGTCGGGCATGGAGTACGGCGGGATCACCCCGGTCGGGCTTCCCGCCGGGTGGCGGCTGCTGGTCGACACCCGGGTTCTGGACGTCCCGGTGGCCGTCATCGGGTCGGGCGTGCGCCGTTCCAAGCTGTTGATCCCCGGCGCGCTCGCTGCCGAGCTGCCGGGTGCGGAGGTCGTCGAGAATCTCGCCGGCTGATCCGGGGTAGAAGTGCTCGCATGGGAGACGAGCGGGCCGGCACCGACGGCAGGGACGAGACCCGCGAGGAGCGGCTCGACCGGTTGTGGAACGACCTCCTCCAGGAGCTTCGCGTCATGCAGACCGGGGCGCAGCTGACCGCGGGGTTCCTGCTCACGCTGCCGTTCCAGCAGAAGTTCGCGACGCTCGACACCGCCCAGCGCGGCCTGTACCTCGGGCTGGTGCTCCTCGCGGCCCTCACGACCGCTCTGGTGCTCGCCCCGGTCGCCATCCACCGGCGCCTGTCGGGTCAGCACGTGAAGGAGCGCATCGTCGGCTCCGCGCACCGGCTCGTCTACGGCGTGCTGACCTGCCTGACCCTCCTGGTGTCCGGCATGGTGATGCTGGTCTTCGACGTCGTCGTGGACCGCACGTACGCCGCGGTGGCCTCGGGGTGCACGCTGCTGGTCCTCGTCCTGCTGCTCGTCGTGCTCCCGGCGCGCCTGACACGGGACCGACCACCGGCGGACCCGACCTTGCGGGCGCCCCGACCGTGACAGTTATGCTGTCACAATGAAGCTCTCCATGCCGCTCATGTACGACGGGAACCCTCGTCAGGCCGCCGACCAGATCATCGGGCTGGAGAAGGCCGGGCTCGACCTGGTCTGGGTCGCCGAGGCCTACGGGTTCGACTCCCCCACGCTGATGGGCTACCTCGCGGCGAAGACCGAGACCATCGAGATCGCCGCCGGCATCATCAACGTCTTCTCCCGCACGCCGAGCGCCATCCTGCAGACCGCCGCGGGCCTCGACAACGTGTCCGGCGGACGGGCCGTCCTCGGCCTCGGCGCCTCGGGCCCGCAGGTGATCGAGGGCTTCCACGGCATCCCCTACGAGCGTCCGCTGGGCCGGACCCGCGAGGTCATCGAGATCGTGCGGATGGGCCTGCGCCGTGAGCCGCTGGTCCACCAGGGCCGCAACTTCACCCTGCCGCTGCCGGCCGACCAGGGGCTCGGTCTCGGCAAGCCGCTGAAGATCCTCACCAAGGTCGAGCGCGACACCATCCCGATCTGGGTGGCAGCACTCGGCGACGCCAACGTCGCGATGACCGCCGAGATCGCCGACGGCTGGCTGCCCCACCTCTTCTACCCAGAGAAGGCCCACGACGTGTGGGGCGACGCCCTCGCCACGGGCACCGCGAAGCGGTCGGCCGACCTCGGGCCGCTCGAGGTCAGCGCCGGCGGCATGGTCGCGATCGGCGAGGGGCCGGAGACCAAGGCCCTGCTCGACTTCGTCCGCCCGATGTACGCGCTCTACGTCGGCGGCATGGGCGCGCGCGGCAAGAACTTCTACAACGACCTCGCCTGCCAGTACGGCTACGAGAAGGAGGCCAAGCAGATCCAGGACCTCTACCTCGACGGCAAGAAGAAGGAGGCCGAGGCGCTGGTCCCGATGGAGTGGCTGGAGGCCGGCAACTTCGTCGGTCCGGAGTCCTACGTCAAGGAGCGGCTGGCGGCGTTCGCGGAAGCCGGGGTGACCACGCTGTCCGTCGTACCGGCCAGCGCCGACCCGACCGCGACGGTCGCCCAGGTCAAGGAGTGGGTGTCCTGATGCCCGAGGCGCCGAGCATCCTCGAGCAGGAGCACGAGGACTTCCGCCAGACCGTCCGCGCCTTCCTCGAGAAGGAGGTCGTCCCCCACCACGCTCAGTGGGAGGCCGATGGTCAGGTCAGCCGCGAGGTGTGGCGCGCGGCCGGCGACCAGGGACTGCTCTGCTTCGACGTCGACGAGCAGTACGGCGGGGCCGGGGTGCAGGACTTCCGCTACAACATGGTGGTCGCGGAGGAGATGTGCCGGGCCGGGGCCAGCGGGCCGGGCTTCCCCGTGCACACCGACATCATCGTCCCCTACATCAGCCAGCTGGGCACCGAGGAGCAGAAGCAGCGCTGGCTCCCGGGCCTCGTCAGCGGTGAGCTGATCTCCGCGATCGCGATGACCGAGCCCGGCGCCGGGTCGGACCTGCAGGGCATCCGCACGTCGGCGGTCGACAAGGGCGATCACTACGTGCTCAACGGCGCCAAGACGTTCATCAGCAACGGGATCCTCTCCGACCTAGTGATCGTCGTGTGCCGCACGAACCCCGACGCCGGCCACCAGGGCATCAGCCTGCTGGTGGTGGAGCGCGGCATGGAGGGCTTCGAGCGCGGCCGCAACCTCGACAAGGTGGGGATGAAGGCCCAGGACACCGCCGAGCTGTTCTTCGACGACGTCCTCGTGCCGAAGGAGAACCTGCTGGGCCAGGAGGGCTCCGGCTTCATCTCGCTGATGATGAACCTGCCCCAGGAGCGCATCTCGATCGCGGTGATGGCGGTCGCCGCGGTCGAGCAGATGCTGGCGCTGTCGCTCGAGTACGCCAAGGGCCGCGAGGCCTTCGGCAAGCCGATCGGCAGCTTCCAGCACAACCGGTTCCTGCTCGCCGAGATGGCCACCGAGGCCCACATCGCCCGCGTCTTCGTCAACGACTGCGTCCAGCGACTGAACGCCGGGCAGGTCGACACGTCGCTCGCCTCGATGGCGAAGTGGTGGACGACCGAGCTGCAGAAGAAGGTCACCGACCAGGCGGTCCAGCTGCACGGCGGCTACGGCTACATGCTGGAGTACCCGGTCGCCAAGGCGTTCCTCGACGGCCGGATCCAGACGATCTACGGCGGCACCACCGAGATCCAGAAGGAGATCATCGGGCGCAGCCTGGGGGTCTAGCTGCGAGCGGTCCGGCAGACCACCGGGGACCCGGGTTGTCTGCACATCGCTCCCGGCGGCTGGACCGCAGCTCTACCCTGTGACCCATGACACACCCCGCGGACACCCCCGTCGCTCCCGAGATCGACCCCGAGATCGCCGCCGAGCGGGCACGCGTGCAGGCCCAGGTCGAGGGGCGCACCCTCGTGCACGCGCTGGCTGATACCGCCCGCGAGCACGCCGACCAGCCGGCGTACTCCGACCGGCACCACACCGCCGAGGGTGAGAGCTGGCGGACCCTGACCTGGCAGGAGACGCGTGAGCGCGCCCTCGACGTGGCCGCCGCGCTCATCGAGCTGGGCGTCGCCACCGGCGACACGGTCGCGATCATGGCGACCAACCGGACCGAGCACTTCCTCGCCGACATGGGCGCCGTCCACGCGGCCGCCACGCCGATGTCCATCTACAACACGCTGTCGCCCGAGCAGGTCGCCTACGTCGCCGCCCACGCGCTGCCCACCGTGGTCTTCCTCGAGACCGCCGACCACCGCACCCGCTGGGAGAGGGCGCTCGCCGAGGTCGACAGCGTCCGGCGCGTCGTCATGCTCGACGACGACTGGGCGTCGCTGGTGGAGGCCGGTGCGGCGTACCGGGCCGCGCACCCCGGCGTCGTCGAGGCCCGGGCCGCCGAGCTCAGGCCCCACTCCCCCGCGACCATCCTCTACACCTCGGGGACCACCGGGAACCCCAAGGGCGTCGTGCTCACCCACCACAACGTGCTCTACGAGGCCATCTCCACCCAGGAGAACGCCGGCCTGATGGATCCCCAGCGCACCGTGAGCTACCTGCCGCTGGCCCACATCGCGGAGCGGGTGCTGGGCCTCTACGGCCCCCAGATCCAGGGCAGCCACGTGCACGCGATCGGCGACCCGGCCGAGCTGCTCGCGACGCTCGGCGAGGTCCACCCCACGGCGTTCTTCGGGGTGCCGCGCGTGTGGGAGAAGATCAAGACCGGGCTGTCGGCCAGGCTCGCCGCCGACCCCGACCCCGCCAACCGCGAGATGGTCGAGGGCGCCATGGCCGCGGCGCTGGCCTGGGTCGAGGCCCAGGAGGTGGGCGGGACCATGACGCCCGAGATCGAGCAGGCCTACCAGCAGGCCGAGGAGCAGATCCTCGGGCTGCTGCGCCTGCTGCTCGGCCTCGACCAGGTCACCTGGGCGGGCTCGGCCGCCGCACCGATGCCGCTGGACGTCGCGAAGTTCATGGCCGGGCTCGGGTTGAAGGTCTTCGACGTCTACGGCATGACCGAGACCTGCGGCGCGGTGACCGCCAACGGGCCGACCGGGTTCAAGCTCGGCACCGTGGGCAGGGCCAACCCCGGCATGGAGATCAAGCTCGGCGAGGACGGCGAGATCCTGGTCCGCGGCCCGGTCAACACCCCCGGCTACCACCGGCAGGACGACGCCACCCGCGCGCTGATCGACGAGGACGGCTGGGTGCACACCGGTGACATCGGCACCCTCGACGACGACGGGTTCTTCGCCGTGGTGGACCGCAAGAAGGAGCTGATCATCACCTCCGCGGGCAAGAACATCGCCCCGTCGAACATCGAGAACTACCTCAAGGAGTCGCCGATCATCGGCCACGCGATGGCGATCGGGGACGCCCGGCCGTACGTCGTCGCCGTGCTCACCCTCGACGGCGAGATCGCACCCGTCATGGCCCAGCAGATGGGCATCGAGTTCACCGACCTCGCCGACCTCGCTCAGAAGCCGGAGATCCTCGCGATGGCCCAGGCCGCGGTCGACGCCGCGAACGAGCGGCTCTCGCGGCCGGAGCAGGTCAAGTCCTTCGAGCTGCTGCCGGTCGAGTGGACAGCGGAGTCCGAGGAGCTCACCCCGACGCTCAAGCTCAAGCGGCGCGTGGTCAACCAGAAGTACGCCGACGTGGTCGACCGCCTGTACGGCTGACCACCCGTCCAGACATACCAGGCACCAGGGCCGTCCGACCCTCGACCGGGGTGCGGCCTCCCCACTAGGTTCGAGAGGACAGCACGGGGGGGCTGGGAGGTCGGGGCGGTGGACGACGTGGTGGCACGTCCGGTCGCGCGCGCCTGGGAGCTGACGGGCGGCGACCTGCACGACCGCGGGGTCGCCGAGGCCGTCCGGGCCGAGTTCATCCCCCTCCTCGCGGAGCTGCCGGGCCACCTCGGTGCGATCCTGCTCGTGGACCGCGGCCGCCGGCTCATGCGGGGGGTTTCGTTCTGGACCGATCCCGATGCACGGAACGCCGCGGGCACCATCCTCGCCCCGCGCATCGAGGTCGCCATCGAGGTGTCGCAGGCCACCTTCCGCGGGACGTGGCTCTTCGACGTCGGCTTCAGCCGGTTCCGTGGCAAGGCGCGGGTCGACTCGGACGGGGCGGCGGAGGAGATCGACCCGATGCTGGTCCGGGTCGCCGTGTTCGAGGACGGGACCGCCGCGGAGCCGGCGATGGTCGACCTGTTCCGGTCGCACCTGGCCACCACCACCGACCTGCCGGGGTGCCTCGGGTCGCTGATGCTGGTGGACCGGGACCGGGCGACGGTGATCGCGGGAAGCATGTGGACCGACGCGGACGCGGCGGAGCGCACCAAGGCGCTCGCCGCCGACTCGTTCCGGGCCATCGTCGAGGCGACCGGGTCGACGTCGCCTGCCACCCAGATGGGCACGTTCGAGGTGCTGGAGAACCGACCGATCCCTCGACTCGTCTGAGCCGGCGGTGACGCCCGGCGAGACGTGCCCGGGCGATGAGTTCTCCTCCCTCGAGGAGTCGAAGTCAGGGAAGACCCCGATGCCGACTGTCCCCGCCCCCTGAGAGAGTTCCTCCCATGCACCGTCAGATCGCCGGCAAGCTCACCGGTCGGGTCACCAAGTGGCTCGTGCTCGTCTTCTGGATCGTCGCGCTCGGCGTGCTCGGGTCCTTGTCGTCCAAGCTCGCGGACGTGCAGAACAACGAGGCGTCCTCGTGGCTGCCCGGCAGCGCGGAGTCCACCGAGGTGTCCAACGAGCTCGCCTCGACCGTCGACCCGAACGACATCCCGACCCTGGTCATCTACTACCGCTCGTCGGGCCTCACCGACGCCGACAAGGCGGCGATCGACCAGCAGGCCCAGGAGCTCTCCGGCGTCGACGGTGTCGTCGAGGGCACCGTGCTGACCCCGACCCAGGCGGCGGAGGCCGGCTACGGCGGCGTCTCCGAGGACGGCCAGGTCGCGGTCACCGCCCTGACGTTCAACTTCGGCTCCGACGGGTGGAACTCCATCCCGGCGGCCGCCGACCAGATCCGTGACATCGCCCAGATCGACGGGGTCACCGTCCACCTGGGCGGCTACGGCGGGCAGGCGGCCGACGCCGCGGAGGTGTTCTCGGGGGTCGACACGACGCTCATCCTCGGCGCTCTCCTGGTGGTCATCGTCATCCTGCTGTTCACCTACCGCAGCCCGATCCTGTGGATCCTCCCGATCTTCAGCGTGGTCGTCGCCTACAGCGTCTCCGGTGGCGTGGTCTACCTGCTCGCCAAGTACGCGGACCTGACGGTCAACGGGCAGAGCCAAGCGATCCTGGGCATCCTCGTCATCGGCGCCGGGACGGACTACGCGCTGCTCCTCGTCGCCCGATATCGCGAGGAGCTGCGGCGTCACGAGGACCGGCACGAGGCGATGGCATTCGCCCTGCACCGGGCGGCGCCCGCGATCTTCGCGAGCGCCTCCACCGTCGTGGTCGGCATGCTCTGCCTCCTGCTCGCCGAGCTCAACTCCACCGCCGGACTCGGGCCGGTCAACGCCGTCGGCATCGCGGTCACCTTCCTGGTGATGGTCACCCTGCTGCCCGCGCTGCTGGTGATCTTCGGGCGCTGGATCTTCTGGCCCAAGCGCCCGCACTTCGGCTCCGTCGAGCCGAACACGACCGGCTTCTGGTCCAAGGTCGGCGCGTCGATCGCGCCGCGCCCCCGCAGGGTGTGGGTGGTGACGGCCGGGCTGCTGCTGGTCGCCTGCCTCGGCGTGCTCAAGATCGACGCCGGCGGCATGTCGACCGAGGACGGCTACACCAAGGAGTTCGACGCGATCAAGGGCCAGAAGGTGCTCGCCGCCCACGGCCTGACCGACAGCTCCAACACGATCCAGGTCGTCACCAACACCGACCAGGCCGACGCCGTCACCCAGTCCCTCGACGGCGTGCCCGGCCTGGGCGCCCCGACGCCGGCCCAGCCGATCTCCGACACGCGCTCCTACTTCGAGGCACCGATCCAGGCCGACGTGTCGTCTCGGGCGGCCTACGACACGGTCCAGGCCAGTCGCGAAGCGGTCCATGCCGTGCCCGGGGCCGACGCCCGGGTCGGCGGCGGGTCCGCGTTCTACCTCGACACCAAGGAGGCGTCGAACCGGGACAACCGGGTGATCATCCCGACGGTGCTGCTGGTCGTGCTGCTGATCCTCATCTTCCTGCTCCGGGCCCTCGCGTCCCCGCTGATCCTGATGGGCACGGTGGTGCTGTCCTTCGGGGCGGCCATGGGGATCTCGGCGCTGGTCTTCGACTACCTCGCCCCGCTGGTCACCGACCACTGGCCCGAGGGGGTGCAGGTGGACCCGGGCTTCCCGCTGTTCGCCTTCGTCTTCCTGGTCGCCCTGGGGATCGACTACAACATCTTCCTGATGACCCGGGTGCGGGAGGAGACCGCGACCCACGGCACCCGCCGGGGATCGCTGATCGCCCTCAGCTCGACCGGTGGCGTGATCACCTCGGCCGGCATCGTGCTCGCAGCGACGTTCATGGTGCTCGCGTCGATCCCCTTCGTGTTCCTCGCCGAGCTGGGCGTCGCCGTGGCGATCGGGGTGCTGCTCGACACGATGATCGTCCGCTCGGTGCTGGTGACGGCGATCAACCTCGACCTCGGCGGCAAGATCTGGTGGCCCAGCGCGTTGGACCGCAAGCCGCCGGTCGAGCCCCCGACCGAGCCACCGACCGAGCCGACCGCGGAGGAGCCGGAGTCCGTGCCGGTGGGGTGAGCGTCACCCCGCGGAACCGTCCCGGCCGCGGGACGGTCCTGGGATAGTCGTGGCATGCACCGTCAGATCGCCGGCAAGCTCACCGGTCGGGTCACCAAGTGGCTCGTCGTCGCCTTCTGGCTCGTCGCCGTCGCCGGCCTCGGCTCGTTCGCCGGCAAGCTGAGCACCGTCCAGGACAACCAGTCGTCGTCCTGGTTGCCCGCCAGCTCCGAGGCGACCCGAGCGCTGGCGAAGCTCGACGCGTTCCAGAGCCCGAACGCGATCCCGACCACGATCGTCTACCACCGCGACGGTGGACTCACCGACGCCGACTTCACCGCCATCGGCCAGCAGGCACAGGAGCTGCAGGGCCTCGACGGCGTCGAGGGTCAGGTCGTCGCCGCCCCCGACGCCGCCCAGGGAGCGGCGATGGGTCTGGTCTCGCAGGACGGCCAGGTGTCGCAGACCATCGTCACCTTCGACCTCGGCACCGACGGCTGGAACAAGATGCCGGACCTCGCCGACCAGATCCGGTCGATCACGGCGATCGACGGGGCCGACGTCTACGTCGCCGGTCCCGGCGGCCAGGCCGCCGACTCCGCCGACGCGTTCGAGGGGCTCGACAGCACGCTGCTGTTCGCCACCGTCGGGGTCGTCATCGTCATCTTGCTGATCACCTACCGCAGCCCCCTGCTCTGGCTGCTGCCGGTGATCTCGGCCGGCGTCGCGCTGACCACCGCGCAGGCGGTCGTCTACTTCCTGGCCAAGTACGCCGACCTCACGGTCAACGGGCAGAGCCAGGGCATCTTGACGGTGCTGGTCTTCGGCGCCGGCACCGACTACGCCCTGCTCCTCGTGGCGCGCTACCGCGAGGAGCTCCGGCGCCACGAGGACCGGCACGAGGCGATGGCGTTCGCCCTCCACCGGGCCGCCCCGGCCATCGTCGCGAGCGCCTCCACCGTCATCGTCGGGATGCTCTGCCTGACCTTCGCCGAGATGAGCTCCACCGCAGGCCTCGGGCCGGTCGCGGCCATCGGCATCGCGGTCGGCCTGCTGGTGATGATCACGCTGCTACCGGCGCTCCTGGTCATCGCCGGCCGCTGGATCTTCTGGCCGCAGCGGCCGACGTTCGGTTCCCACGAGCCGACCACGACCGGCTTCTGGTCCCGCGTCGGCCGGCGGATCGCGCCGGCGCCCCGCCGGGTCTGGGTCGTGACCAGCATCCTGCTCGCCGTCGCGTCGCTCGGGGTCTTCGCGATCGACCACAACGGCCTCTCCAGCGACGACCAGTACACCCAGAAGGTCGAGTCGGCCCAGGGACAGGCCGTGATCCGCGACCACGGGCTGGCCGACCAGTCCAACCCGGTGATGGTGGTGGCCAACGCCGACCAGGCCGACGCGGTCCTGGCGGCGATGACCGGCGTGCAGGGCGTCGGCACCCCCACCCCGCCCCAGGTGAAGGGCGGCGTCGCCTACATCAGCGCGCCGCTGGAGGGGGACGCCACGTCTCCGCAGTCGTTCGCGGCCGTCGAGCGCGTCCGGGACGCGGTGCACGCCGTCCCGGGGGCCGACGCCCTGGTCGGCGGCTCGTCCGCGATCTTCCTCGACGTCGAGCACGCCTCGAGCCGGGACAACAAGGTGATCATCCCCCTGGTGCTGCTGGCGGTCTTCGTGATCTTGATGCTGCTGCTGCGTGCGGTGCTCTCACCTCTGCTGCTGATCGCGACCGTGGTGCTCTCCTTCGGTGCTGCGCTCGGCCTGTCGTCGCTGCTGTTCGAGTACGTCTTGTCCAACCTGTCCGCGGTGTTCCCCAACGGGGAGGGCTTCCACCACGCCGACGCCTCGCTGCCGCTGTTCGTGTTCGTGTTCCTGGTCGCGCTCGGCATCGACTACAACATCTTCTTGATGACCCGGGTCCGGGAGGAGACCGTGACCCGCGGCACCCGCCCGGCCTCGCTGGTCGCCCTGGGCGCCACCGGTGGCGTCATCACGTCCGCGGGTGTCGTGCTGGCGGCGACCTTCCTGGTGCTGTGCACCATGCCGCTGGTCGCGTTCGTCGAGATCGGGGTCACGGTCGCGGTCGGCGTCCTCCTCGACACCCTCATCGTCCGGTCGGTGCTGGTGACTGCGATCAACCTCGACCTCGGCGGTCGCATCTGGTGGCCGAGCGCCCTGGACCGCAGGCCCCCCATCCAGCCCGCGGAGCCCACGGAGGAGGACGAGGCGGTCCCGGCTAGCCTCTAGCCATGTCTGCGGGCGAGAACGAGCGGCCCACCCCCCAGCAGGTACGCCGCGCGCTGGCGCGTGCCGAGCGTGGTGCCGCACTGGACGTCGGTGAGGCCGCGGTCCTGCTGGCTGCGACCGGCGAGGACCTGGACCGGCTGACGGCCGTCGCCGCGCGGGTGCGTGACGCGGGCCTGGTCGCCGCCGGGCGGGTGGTCGAGGGGCGGGGCGTGGTGACGTACTCGCCGAAGGTCTTCATCCCGGTGACGCGGCTGTGCCGGGACCGCTGCCACTACTGCACGTTCGTGGAGACCCCGGCCCAGGCCACGCGCGAGGGGCGAGCGCCGTACCTCTCCCCCGACGAGATCCTCTCGATCGCCGCCCAGGGCGCCGAGCTGGGGTGCCTGGAGGCGCTGTTCACGTTGGGTGACCGCCCCGAGGACCGGTGGCCCGAGGCGCAGGCGTGGCTGGACGAGCAGGGCTACGACTCGACGCTGGCCTACGTCCGCGCGATGGCCGTGCGGGTGCTGGAGGAGACCGGCCTGCTGCCCCACCTCAACCCCGGCGTGATGTCGTGGGAGGAGATGAACCGGCTCAAGCCGGTCTCGCCCTCGATGGGGATGATGCTCGAGACCACCTCGCGCCGGCTGTACGAGACCAAGGGGCTGGCTCACCACGGGTCGCCGGACAAGGACCCCGCGGTGCGGCTGCGGGTGCTCGAGGACGCCGGCCGGCTGTCCATCCCCTTCACCACCGGTCTGCTGGTCGGCATCGGCGAGACGCTGGCGGAGCGGGCCGAGACGATCTTCGCGCTGCGGGCCACGATGAAGGCGTACGGCGCGGTGCAGGAGGTCATCGTCCAGAACTTCCGCGCCAAGCCCGACACCGCGATGCGCCACGCGGACGACCTCGACCTCGACGAGTACCGCGCCGCGATCGCGGTCACCCGGGTCGTGCTCGGCCCCAAGGCCCGGGTCCAGGCTCCACCCAACCTGGTCGACCTCGAGGAGTGCCGGCAGCTGCTGGCAGCCGGCGTGGACGACTGGGGCGGGGTCTCCCCGCTCACGCCCGACCACGTGAACCCCGAGCGACCCTGGCCGTCGCTGGAGCGGCTGCGGTCGATCACGACCGAGTGCGGGTTCGAGCTCGCCGCCCGGCTCACCGTGCACCCGGAGTACGTGCGGCAGGGCGAACCGTGGCTCGACCCGCGCGTGTCCGCGCACGTCGCCGCGCTGGCGACCGACGAGGGCCTCGCGAAGCCCGGCGTGCGTCCGGTCGGCCTGCCGTGGCAGGAGCCGGACGGTGGGTTCGCCTCCGTCGGCCGCACCGATCTGTTCGCCGCGGTCGACACCGAGGGGCGGACCGAGGACCGGCGCTCCGACTTCGCCGACGTCTACGGCGACTGGGACACCATCAAGGAGGCGGCCGGACGGATAGTCCCTGACGATCGAGTGGTCGGCAGCCCTCGATCGGCACTCGATCGTCAGGGACTATCCGCCCTCCGGGCGGCCGAGAAGGATCCGGGGAACCTGTCCGACGAGCACGCGCTCACGTTGATGACCGCCGAGGGATCGCTGCTGGAGCAGGTCTGCCGGCTGGCCGACGACCTGCGCCGCGAGACCGTCGGCGACGAGGTCACCTACGTGGTCAACCGCAACATCAACTTCACCAACGTCTGCTACGTCGGCTGCCGGTTCTGCGCGTTCGCCCAGCGCCGTACCGACGCCGACGCCTACTCGCTGTCCCTGGACGAGGTCGCCGACCGCGCCGCCGAGGCCTGGGACCTCGGGGCCACCGAGGTGTGCATGCAGGGCGGCATCGACCCCGAGCTGCCCGCCACGGCGTACTTCGACCTCGTCGCGGCCGTCAAGCAGCGGGTCCCCGAGATGCACGTGCACGCCTTCTCCCCCATGGAGGTCGTCAACGGCACCGCCCGCACCGGGCTGTCCATCGAGGACTTCCTGATCAAGGCCCGCGAGGCCGGTCTCGGCTCGCTGCCCGGCACCGCCGCGGAGATCCTCGACGACGAGGTCCGCTGGGTCCTGACCAAGGGCAAGCTGCCCACCCGCACCTGGATCGAGGTCGTCACCACCGCCCACCGCGTCGGCATCCCGACCACCTCCACGATGATGTACGGCCACGTCGACAACCCGCGGCACTGGGTCGGCCACCTCCGCGTCCTGTCGAAGATCCAGGACGAGACAGCAGGGTTCACCGAGTTCGTCCCCCTGCCGTTCGTGCACACCTCCGCGCCGATCTACCTCGCCGGCGTCGCCCGCCCCGGCCCCACCCTGCGCGACAACCTCGCCGTCCACGCGATGGCCCGCATCCTGCTGCACGGCCGGATCCCCAACATCCAGACCTCCTGGGTCAAGCTCGGAGTCGACGGCACCCGCGCCATGCTCCGGGCCGGCGCCAACGACCTCGGCGGCACCCTGATGGAGGAGACCATCTCCCGCATGGCCGGCTCCGAGCACGGCTCCGCCAAGACCGTCGCCGAGCTCGTCGACATCGGCGCCGGCATCGGCCGCCCCGTCGTCGAGCGCACCACCACCTACGGCCGTCGGTAGCCCCCCACGAGCGCGGCGACCTGGCGGGCGATCTCGAGGTCCTCGCGGGCCTCGACGACGACGACGCCGTCCCCGACGACCGCGTCACCGGCGGCGGTGTCGTTGCGCCCGTCGACGCGCACGTCAAGGTGCGCCAGGCTCCCGACGACGGCCGAGCGCAGCTCGGGTGCGTGCTCGCCGATGCCCCCGGTGAAGACCAGGACGTCGAGCCCACCGGCGGCCGCGGCCATCGCGCCGGCCTCCCGCACCAGCCGGTGGACGTAGACGTCGAGGGCCAGGGCGGCGTCGGCGTCGCCGGCGTCCCGCGCCCGGCGTACCTCCTGGAAGTCGCCGGACGTGCCGGAGAGGCCGCGCAGGCCGGACTCCCGGTCGAGCGCCTCGTCGAGGTCGTCGGGGCTGACCCCCTCGCGGCGCAGCAGGTGGAGCAGCAGGCCGGGGTCGACCGAGCCGCTGCGGGTCTGCATGACCAGGCCCTCCAGCGGGGTGAACCCCATCGTCGTGTCCACCGACCGGCCACCGCGCACGGCGCACAACGACGCGCCGCCACCGAGGTGGCAGGTGACCATCCGCAGGTCCTCCACCGGTCGGCCGACCAGCTCGGCGGCCCGGCGCGACGCCCAGCCGTGGGACAGTCCGTGGAACCCGTAGCGACGCAGGCGCCACCGCTCGTTCCACGCCCGTGGCAGGGCGTACGTCGCCGCAGCGGCCGGGATCGTGGTGTGGAAGGCGGTGTCGAAGCAGGCGACCACCGGCACCCCCGGGTGCCGGTCGAGCAGCTCCCGCGCCGCCCGGAGCGCCGGGGGGTTGTGCAGCGGCGCCAGGTCCGAGACCCGGTCCAGGTCCGCGAGCAGCTCCTCGTCGACGAGTGCCGCCTCGGTATGGTCCGGGCCGCCGTGGACGAAGCGGACGCCGACGGCGTCGTACGGACCGCCGTCGTCGTCGACCGCCCGGCCGTCATGCACCAGGGTGACCTTGAGGCTGCTGGACCCGGGGTTGACGACCAGGATCCGCACCTCAGCCCTCCGGGCCGGTCCGCTCGGGGTGCGGCGTGCGCACCTGCGGGCCGGCGTCGCCGGTCCACGACCACTCCCGGACCTCGGGCAGGTCCTCGCCGTGGGTGCGGATGTGCTGACGGTGCCGGATCAGCGCGTTCTTGAACTCCTCGCGCGCCGCGCCCGAGGTCGCGGAGAGTCGCGGCACCCGGTCGATCACGTCGATGGCCAGGTTGAAGCGGTCGACGTTGTTGAGCACCGTCATGTCGAACGGCGTCGTCGTCGTGCCCTCCTCCTTGTAGCCCCGCACGTGGATGTTGTGGTGGTTGGTGCGCTTGTAGGTCAGCCGGTGGATCAGCCACGGGTAGCCGTGGTAGGCGAAGATGACCGGCCGGTCCCGGGTGAACAGCGCGTCGAAGTCGGCGTCCGAGAGCCCGTGGGGGTGCTCCGAGGCCGGCTGGAGCCGCATCAGGTCGACGACGTTCACGACCCGGATCCGCAGCGACGGCAGGTGCTCGCGGAGCAGGGAGACCGCGGCCAGCGTCTCCATCGTGGGGACGTCGCCGGCGCACGCCATCACCACGTCCGGGCCCTCCTCCCCCTCGTCGTTGGAGGCCCACTCCCAGATGCCCACACCCTTGGTGCAGTGCACGATCGCGTCGTCCATCGAGAGGTACTGCAGCGCCGGCTGCTTCCCCGCGACGACCACGTTGACGTAGTGCTTGCTGCGCAGGCAGTGGTCGGTGACCGACAGCAGCGTGTTGGCGTCCGGCGGCAGGTAGACGCGCACCACGTCCGCCTTCTTGTTGACCACGTGGTCGATGAACCCGGGGTCCTGGTGGGAGAAGCCGTTGTGGTCCTGGCGCCACACGTGGGAGGTGAGCAGGTAGTTCAGCGACGCCACCGGTCGGCGCCACTCGATCCGCCGCGTCGACTCCAGCCACTTCGCGTGCTGGTTGAACATCGAGTCGACGAGGTGGATGAATGCCTCGTAGCAGGAGAAGAACCCGTGCCGACCGGTGAGCAGGTAGCCCTCCAGCCAGCCCTGGCAGGTGTGCTCGGAGAGGATCTCCATGATCCGGCCGTCGGGTGCCAGGTGGTCGTCGTAGGGCTCGATCTCGGCGTTCCACGCCCGGTCGGTGACCTCCATGACGTCCTGCAGGCGGTTGGAGGAGTTCTCGTCGGGCGAGAAGAGGCGGAAGTTGTCCATGTTCTGGGCCATCACGTCCCGCAGGAAGCCGCCCATCACCCGGGTCGCCTCGACCGCACCGGTGCCCGGGTCGGTGACGTCGACGGCGTAGTCGCGGAAGTCCGGCAGCCGCAGGGGCCGCAGCAGCAGGCCGCCGTTGGCGTACGGCGACGCGCTCATCCGCAGGTCCCCGTCGGGGTGCAGCGCCGCGATGTCGGGGGCCGGCGCCCCGGAGGCGTCGAACAGCGACTCCGGGTCGTAGCTGCGCATCCACTCCTCGAGCACCTGCCGGTGGGCGTCGTCGGAGCGGGCGTTGGCGAACGGCACCTGGTGGGAGCGCCAGTAGCCCTCGACGCGCTGCCCGTCGACCTCCTTCGGGCCGGTCCAGCCCTTCGGCGAGCGCAGCACGATCATCGGCCACGGTCGCCGCGGCACCGGCCCGTCGGACGCCCGGGCCTCGCCCTGGATGTCGGCGATCTCGTCGAGGCAGCGGTCCAGGGTGCCGGCGAAGTCGGCGTGCATCTGGGCCGGGTCCGAGCCCGCGACGACGTGCGGCGCGTGCCCGTAGCCACGCAGCAGGCTGACCAGCTCGTCCTCGGGGATGCGTGCCAGCACCGTCGGGTTGGCGATCTTGTAGCCGTTGAGGTGCAGGATCGGGAGCACCGCGCCGTCGCGGCGTGGGTCGACGAACTTCGTGGAGTGCCAGCTGGTCGCGAGCGGTCCGGTCTCGGCCTCGCCGTCACCGACGACGGCGGCGACGACCAGGTCGGGGTTGTCGAACGCGGCGCCGTACGCGTGTGACAGCGCGTAGCCCAGCTCCCCGCCCTCGTGGATGGAGCCGGGGGTCTCGGGTGCGGCATGGCTCGGGATCCCACCAGGGAAGGAGAACTGGGTGAAGAGCCGGGCCAGGCCGCGCTCGTCGAGCCCGATCTCGGGATAGATCTCGGAGTAGGTGCCCTCCAGGTAGGACGACGCGACCACGCCCGGGCCGCCGTGACCGGGACCGGTCACGAAGATCATCCGCTGGCGTCGCGCCATGATCGCCCGGTTGAGGTGGGCGTAGACGAAGTTCAGGCCGGGGGTGGTGCCCCAGTGGCCGAGCAGCCGCGGCTTCACGTGCTCGGCGACCAGCGGCTCGCGGAGCAGGGGGTTGGCCATCAGGTAGATCTGGCCCACCGAGAGGTAGTTGGCGGCCCGCCACCAGCGGTCGAGGGTCTCGAACTGGGTGTCCAGCTGGGTGTCCATGCCCCCACGGTTCCCACTCCGGGCCCTGCGGTGCAAGCGATCTTCGCCCTGTTCACCGGATCTCGCCCGATTCGGGTGGGGCCCGGCCGGTACACCGTCGAGACGTGAGCAGTAGCGTGGACGGCAGCCCCGCGAAGGAGGATCGATGACCACCAGCCACGGTGACGGCGACCAGGAGATCTACGGCGACTACAGCGTCGACGACGAGGACCAGCCGTCGAACCTCGAGGACCTCCCGGACGGCGACGTCGACGACGAGCTGGACCGCGGCTACTCCCCGCCCGAGCGCTACTCCGCCGGCCAGGGCTACGGCAACACGCCGTGGGAGGAGGAGCACCGCGAGAACATCGACCAGCGCCTCGCCCAGGAGGAGCCGGAGCCCGACCCCTACGCCCCGGTCGACGACGACTTCGTCGACGACGGGGAGGTCGGCGACCGCCGGGCCGGCCGGCTGGTGGACCCCGACGCCGGCCTGGGCGAGGACACCGAGAAGGACCTGGTGGGCGACGACGTGGGCATCGACGGAGCCGGCGCGTCGGCCGAGGAGGCCGCGGTGCACATCGTCGAGGACTTCCGCGACGAGTGAATCCGCACCGGAACGGGTAGTTCTCCTCGGAATCGAGAGGGAGGTACACCTACATGGCATTCCTGCTGTGGATCCTCGCCGTGATCCTGGTGATCGCCGGCATCGTCCAGCTCTTCAAGGGCGCGTGGCTCTGGGGGATCGTGCTGATCATCGTCGGCTTCGCCGTCGGCCCGGGCGGCTACAGCATCTTCAAGTAGCTCAGCGAGCCGGCGCGGCCGCGACCTCCGCAGGTCGGCGACGACACTCTCGTCCGCCGACCTGCGGTCGTCGGTCCGGGACGCACCGGGCGGCGGGCCGGGCGCCTGCGTGAGTCGCCCGGCCCCGCCGCCGACGGTCCTGTACCCCGTCCGCGCGCCTGAAATCCCACCCCAACAGGTGACATTCGCCGACCTTTGACGAGAACACGTTCTAGTTCCGGGCTACGCTGACGCCGTGCGCTTCTCGATCAGCACCGCCTTCCAGCCCGTCGACCACCTGCCCGTGCTGGCCCGGGCCGCGGACGAGCTCGGCTACCACTCGATGGCCGTGCCGGACCACGTGGTCGACCTCGAGGAGCTGTCGACGCCCTACCCCTACACCGCCGACGGCAGCCGCCGCTGGAGCAACGACGCCCCGTGGCCGGACCCGTGGGTGCTGATCGGCGCCCTGGCCGCGGTCACCACCCGGCTGCGCTTCCTCACCTCGGTCTACGTGCCGGCGATCCGGAGCCCGTTCCAGGTCGCCAAGAGCGTGGGCACGGCCGCGGTGCTCTCGGGCAACCGGGTGACGCTCGGGGTGGGGATCGGCTGGTGCCGCGAGGAGTTCGAGCTCCTCGGTCAGGACTTCCGCACCCGCGGGCGCCGCACGGACGAGGCCCTGGCCCTGATGGCGCAGCTGTGGGCGCCGGGCCCGACCGAGTTCGAGGGCGAGTTCTACACCGCTCCCCGGCTCGTGATGGAGCCGACGCCCACCGAGCGGGTCCCGGTCCTCGTGGGCGGGCTCTCCGAGGTCGCCTTCCGGCGCGCGGCGCGGCACGACGGATGGGTCGGGGACATCTACTCCACCGACGAGGCGGTGGCGCACGCGAGCCGGCTGGCCGACGTACGCCGGGAGCTGGGTGCCGAGGGCGACTTCTCGGTCGTCGTGGCGCTGGGTGACGCGTTCGCCCCCGAGCACTTCGCCCGCGCCGAGGCCGGTGGCGTGACCGACTGCTGGACGATGCCCTGGGCCTACTACCACGGGCTGGAGTGCTCGGTGGAGCAGAAGGTCGATGCCCTGGAGCGGTTCGCGGCCGACGTCCTCGAGCCCCTGCGGGGCTGAGGACCCCGCTCGCTACCCGGTGCGCGTGCCGGCGACGCGGCGCTCGGCGATGAAGGCCAGCCGGCGCAGCGACTCGACGTTGCGCCAGGCGAGCGGCAGGTCGCGCAGTGGCTTGGGGACCAGTCGCGCCGGCCCGCTCGCGGCGTCCTCCTCGATCGTCACGTCGGTCTCGGTGCCGACCGCCTCCAGGCGGATCGTCACCCCGGCCGCACCGGTCGGCCAGGCCCGCGCGTGCAGCACCAGCCGATGGCCGGGCACCGCCTCCAGCACCTCGGTGTCGTCGTCGAGGAGCAGCGGCCAGGTGCCGACGGAGTGGTGCAGCCTGGCACCGACCTCCGGCCAGTGACCGTCGACCTCGCGCATGCGCGAGGCGCCGACGACCCACAGCGGGTAGAGCCAGCCGTCGGCGAGCACGTCCCAGACCTGCTCGGGAGTGGCTCGGATGCGGCGGGTGTTGGTCGACATGGCCGGTCAGTACCCACTGTGGCGACCGCGAAAAGGCCGCCAGGAAAGAGAAGAACCGCTGGCGTCTCGGGTCACCAGCGGTTCTTCGTGGCCGAATGTACTCACCCGTTGGGGTGGTTGTCTCGGGTTCGACGGGATCTTCCCGACGTGGCGTGCGTCACTCCCACTCGATGGTGCCCGGCGGCTTCGACGTGATGTCGACCGTGACCCGGTTGACCTCGGCCACCTCGTTGGTGATCCGCGTGGACACCTGCTCGAGCACGTCGTAGGGCAGCCGGGCCCAGTCCGCGGTCATCGCGTCCTCGGAGGTGACCGGGCGCAGCACGACCGGGTGTCCGTACGTGCGGTGGTCGCCCTGCACGCCGACGCTGCGGACGTCGGCCAGCAGCACGACCGGGAACTGCCAGATGTCGCGGTCCAGGCCCGCCCGGGTCAGCTCCTCGCGGGCGATCGCGTCGGCCGCGCGGAGGATGTCGAGGCGCTCGCGCGTCACCTCCCCGATGATCCGGATGCCGAGGCCCGGGCCGGGGAACGGGTGCCGCCACACGATCTCGGCCGGCAGCCCCAGCTGCTCGCCGACCAGGCGCACCTCGTCCTTGAACAGCGTCCGCAGCGGCTCGACCAGCTCGAACTCCAGGTCGTCGGGCAGCCCGCCCACGTTGTGGTGCGACTTGATGTTGGAGGTGCCCGCTCCACCACCGGACTCGACCACGTCGGGGTAGAGCGTGCCCTGCACCAGGAACGCGACCTTGCTCCCCTGCTCGTCGGCCAGCGCGTCGCCCAGGATCTCGGCCTCGGCGGCCTCGAACACCCGGATGAACTCGCGGCCGATGATCTTGCGCTTCTGCTCCGGGTCGGTCACGCCGGCCAGCGCGTCGAGGAACTGCTTCTCCGCGTCGACGACCTTGAGGTCCACGCCGGTGGCGGCCACGAAGTCCCGCTCCACCTGCTCGGTCTCGCCCTGCCGCATCAGCCCGTGGTCGACGTACACGCAGGTCAGCCGGTCGCCGATGGCGCGCTGCACGATCGCCGCTGCGACCGCGGAGTCGACCCCACCGGAGAGCCCGCAGATCGCCCTGCCCCGGTCACCGATCTGCGCGCGGATCGCCTCGATCTGCTCCTCGACGATGTTGACCATCGTCCAGGTCTGACGGCAGCCGGCGATCTGGATCAGGAAGTGCTCGAGGACCTTCTGGCCGTGCTCGGTGTGGAGCACCTCCGGGTGCCACTGCACGCCGGCCAGGCCGCGCCCGACGTCCTCGAAGGCCGCCACCGGGGTGGTCCCGGTCGAGGCCAGGACGTCGAAGCCGGCGGGCGCCGCGGTCACCGAGTCGCCGTGCGACATCCAGACCGTGTGCCGGGCCGGTACGTCGGCCAGCAGCGTGCCCGGGGTGACCACGTCGACCGCGGTGCGGCCGTACTCGCGCGACCCGGTGTGGGCGACCTCGCCACCGAGCCCGCGGGCCATCAGCTGGAAGCCGTAGCACATGCCGAAGACCGGCGTGCCGGCCGTGAAGACCGCGGGGTCGATGCTGGGCGCGCCCTCCTCGTAGACCGACGACGGGCCCCCGGAGAGGACGATCGCCTTGGGCTCGCGGGCCAGCATCTCGGCGACCGGCATGGTGTGCGGCACGATCTCGGAGTAGACCCGCGCCTCGCGCACGCGCCGGGCGATCAGCTGGGCGTACTGGGCGCCGAAGTCGACCACGAGGACCAGGTCGTGCTCGGCAGGCTGCGTCATGGCGCTGAGCCTACCGACGCCGCAGCCGCCGACCTCAGGCGGCGTGGCGGCCCGACCGGCCGGCGACCTCCCCTGCCAGGGCCCGGCCGGGGAGGGAGGGATGGCCGGGCCCTGACCGTCCACGCATCTGCTGGACAGAGCCTGGACATGGGACCCGGCCGGTGGGAGGGAGCGTGTGACCGGGTCCGCTGGCTCAACGACAGGTGGTGGGGCCGGTTACGGGTCCAGTCACCCTCCGCCCGGAAGTTTTTCCACGCCCCCCGGCGGCTCAGCTGACGCCGACGATCGGCAGGCGCAGGGCCGCCGGCGCGGTGTCCGGGACCACCGGGGCCGCCGGCGCGACCGGCGCGATCCGGCGGTACGCCGACCCCGGCTCGGGCCGCGGGTCCGGCTGGCCCTTGTTGGGCCAGAACGACATCGCCCGCTCGGCCTGCGCGGTGATCGTCAGCGACGGGTTCACGCCGAGGTTGGCGGTCACGGCGGAGCCGTCGACGACGTGCAGGCCCGGGTGGCCGTAGAGCCGCTGGTAGGCGTCGATCACGCCGGTCTCCGGTGAGTCGCCGATCGCGCAACCGCCGATGAAGTGGGCGGTCAGCGGCATGTTGAACGCGTCGCCCACGGCTCCGCCGGGCATGCCACCCATGATCTGCGCCATGATGCGGATCGCCTCGTTGCCCTTGGGGATCCAGGTCGGGTTGGGCTCACCGTGCCCCTGCTTGGAGGTGACGTAGCGCTTGCGGGTGAACGGGATCCGCTTGGTGTACGTCGTGATCGAGTTGTCCAGGCTCTGCATGACCAGCGCGATCACGGTGCGCTCCGACCAGTGCTTCATGTCGTAGAGCTGGGGCACGTCGCGCCGCTGGCGCCACATCTCCCGCAGCCAGGTCCGCCACCGCGGCTCGTCGCCGTCACCGTCGGTCAGCACCGACTGCAGCAGGGCCATGAAGTTGCTGCCGGGGCCGTAGCGGACCGGCTCGACGTGGGTGGACTCGTCTGGGTGGAAGCTCGAGGTGATCGCGACGCCCTGGCTGTAGTCGACCTCGAGGTCGGGGGCGATCACGCCGCCGATCTGCTCGGAGTTCGTGCGCGCGAGGTGGCCCAGCCGCTGCGAGACGTTCGGCAGGTGGCCCTCGTCGCGCATCCGGTGCAGGAGCCGCTGCGTGCCCAGGGCCGCGGCGGAGAACACGACCTGCTCCGCCGTGAGCACCCGCTGCGCGACCTTCCGCCTGACCTTGGCCTTCGTGTAGCGGACGTGGACGTCGTACCCGCCGTCGTCGCGCGGGACGACGCGGGTCACCGTGGTGAGCGGGAGCACCCGGGCGCCGTGCTGCTCGGCGAGGTAGAGGTAGTTCTTCACCAGCGTGTTCTTCGCGTTGTGCCGGCAGCCGGTCATGCAGGAGCCGCACGCGGTGCAGGTACGCCGCTCGGGGCCGACGCCGCCGAAGAACGGGTCCTCGACCGCCTGGCCCATGCCCGCGCCGGGGCCGCCGAAGAACACGCCCACCGGCGTGGGGTGGAAGGTGTCGGCGACGCCCATCTCGGTCGCGACCTTCTCCATGACGTCGTCCGACGGCGTGCGCAGCGGGTTCTCGACCACGCCGAGCATCCGCTTCGCCTGGTCGTAGTAGGGCGCGAGCTCCTCGCGCCAGTCGGTGATGTGGCTCCACTGCGGGTCCTCGTAGAACGCCGGCAGCGGCTCGTACAGCGTGTTCGCGTAGACCAGCGAGCCCCCGCCGACACCGGCGCCGGAGACGATGAGGCAGTCGCGCAGCGCGTCGATGCGCTGGATGCCGTAGCAGCCGACCTCCGGTCGGAAGAGGTACTTCGAGGTCTCGAAGGACGTCTCCGGGAAGTCGTCGTCGGCGAAGCGGGCACCCGCCTCGACGACGCCGACGCGGTACCCCTTCTCCGTCAGCCGCAACGCGGTGACCGAGCCGCCGAAGCCGGAGCCGATGACGAGGACGTCGAAGTCGAACTCGCGGTCGTGATCGGGGTCGGGGGTGGTGGAGGTGGCGGTGGTGCTGTCGGTCACGGGCGTCCCAGCTTCTTCATCAGCCGCAGGTTCGCGGTCATCATCTTCGCGTAGGCCTCGTCCGACATCCCGAGCTGCGGGGCGAAGCGGATCAGTCGCTGCGTCGCGACCGACTGTGTCTCGGTGTAGCGCAGGATGCCCTCGCCACCCTGCCGACGGCCCATGCCGGACTCCCGCATGCCGCCCATCGGGGCGTCCAGGCTGGCGAAGGTCGCCGCGAACGCCTCGTTGATGTTCACGGTCCCGCACTTGACGAGCTTGGCGATGGCGCGGGCCCGCTCGCCGTCGCGGCTGTAGATCGAGGCGTTCAGGCCGTACTGCCCGTCGTTGGCGCGGGCGATCGCGTCGGCCTCGTCGTGGAACCGGTAGAGGGAGACGACCGGCCCGAAGGTCTCGTGCCCGAAGCAGGTCATGTCGGGGCTGACGCCCTCGAGGATCGTCGGCTCGTAGAAGTACGGCGCCAGGTCCGGCCGCGCCCGACCACCGGTGAGCACCCGGGCGCCCTTGGCGACCGCGTCGTCGACGTGGGCGGTCACGGTCTCCAGCTGCTGCTGGGAGATCAGCGGCCCCATGTCGTTGCCCCACTGCAGGGTCGCGCCCAGCGTGAGCGCCTCGGTGCGGGCGACGAACCGCTCGACGAACCGGTCGTAGACCTGGTCGGCGACGAAGATCCGCTCCATCGAGACGCAGAGCTGTCCGGAGTTGGAGAACGACGCCCGCACCGCGCCCTCCGCGGCCTTCTCCAGGTCCGCGTCACGCAGCACCAGGAGCGGGTTCTTGCCGCCCAGCTCCAGCGAGCACCCGATCAGCCGGTCGGCGCAGCCCTGGGCGATGAGGCGACCCGTCGCGGTGGAGCCGGTGAAGCAGATGTAGTCGGCGCGGCCGACGATCTCCGGGCCGATGTGGCTCCCGGGCCCGGCCACGACCTGCCACAGGTCCTTCGGGAAGCCGGCCTGCTCGAGCAGCTCGACCGCGAGCAGCGCCGAGAGCATGGTCTGGTGGTCGGGCTTGGCGACCACCGCGTTGCCGGCCAGCAGGGCCGGAAGCCCGTCGACCAGCGCCATCGTGAACGGGTAGTTCCACGGCGAGATGATCCCGACGACGCCCTTGGGGATCCGGTTGACCTCGACCCGGGTCAGCCCCGGCACCACCCCGATCTTGCGCCGGGTGTCGAGGTGCTGGTGCGCCGTACGCGCGTAGTAGCGCGCGGTGAGGGCAACGTGCAGCGGCTCGTCGAAGGCGTGCTTGCGGGCCTTGCCGGACTCCAGCTGGATGAGGTCGATGATCTCGTCCTGGCGGTCCAGGATCAGGTCGTGCAGCCGGAGCAGGAGGCTCGCCCGGTGGTCGAGGGAGGTGCGCGACCATGCCACCTGGGCGCGGCGGGCGCGGGCGAAGGCCTCGGCGACGTCCGCGTCGGTCGACTGGGGGATGTGGGCGAGCGGCGCGTCGTCCAGCGGCGAGCGCACCTCCGCGCTCGTCCCGGACGTGGCCAGGACCCGCGCGGTCAGCGCCGCGGTGTAGTCCGGCTCGAGCGCGTACGACGCGCGCGGGTCGTGCTCGGGGTCGTGTGGACCGTCGACCACCGGGCCGCCGGCAGCGGGGTTCTGGGCGCTCATGCAGCGAGCGTATGTGACCCGCGTCTCGCCCGACTACCCTTCGGGGGTTTGTGTGGCGTTTGACACAGCGCACGCGGATGTCAAGCGGTCGCGGCGTTCGTTTCACCGGTCGGCCGGGGAAACGTGCAGACACGCCGGTGATGCGCCGGGGTGTCTGCACGTTTCCCCTGACGACCCCCTGCTCAGGGTTGGTAGATCGACTTCAGCTCGGTGTAGTGCGCCAGCCCCTCAGGGCCGAACTCGCGGCCGATGCCCGAGGACTTGTAGCCGCCGAACGGGGCGGCGAAGTCCATCGTGTAGGTGTTCACGCCGTAGGTGCCGGCGCGCACCCGACGGGCGACCTCGAGCCCGGACTCCGCGTCACCGGTCCAGACCGTCCCGGCCAGGCCGTAGTCGGAGTCGTTGGCGATCCGGATCGCGTCCTCGACGTCGTCGTAGGGGATCACCGACAGCACCGGGCCGAAGATCTCCTCCTGGGCGATCCGCATCCCGTTGTCGACGTCGGCGAAGACGGTCGGACGCACGTACCAGCCCGAGGAGAGCCCGTCGGGCATCCCGTTGCCGCCGACGACGACGCGGGCGCCCTCCTCCTGGCCCAGCGCGATGTACTTCTCCACCCGCTCCTGCTGGCGCTGGGCGACCATCGGGCCGATCTCGGTCGCCGGGTCGAGCGGGTCACCGACCTGCATGCCGGCGACGGTCTCGGCGAGGGCGTCGACGACGTTCGCGTAGTTGGACCGCGACGCCAGGATCCGGGTCTGGGCGACGCAGGCCTGGCCGGAGTTCATCAACGAGGCGAACTTCAGGCCCTCCATCGTCGCCGCCAGGTCCGCGTCGTCGAGCACGATCGCGGCCGACTTGCCGCCGAGCTCCAGCGACACCCGCTTGAGCTGCTCGCCGCACACCGCCGCGATCTTGCGGCCGGCGGCGGTCGAGCCGGTGAAGGCGACCTTGTCCACGCCCGGGTGGGCCACCAGGTGGGCACCGACCTCGCGCCCGGCGGTCACGATGTTGACGACCCCCTCGGGGACGCCGGCCTCCTGCAGCAGCTCCGCCATCAGGTACGGGTCGAGCGGCGTCTCGGGCGCCGGCTTGATGACGATCGTGCAGCCGGACAGCAGGGCCGGGACGAGCTTGGACATGATCGTGAACTGGGGGACGTTCCACGGCGGGATCGCCGCGACCACACCGACCGGCTCTCGGCGTACGACGACCGGCGAGCCGAGCACGCCGGGGCGGGACTCCTCCCAGGGGAAGGCCCGGGCGATGCCGAGGAACGCCTCGATCTGCATCCAGGGCGCCGGCGCCTGGGCCAGGTTGGAGAAGGAGAGCGGCGCACCCATCTCGGTCGAGATGATCTCGGCCATCTCGCCCATCCGCCCCGCGTAGAGGTTGGAGAAGGCCTGGACGACCTCGATGCGCTCCTCCGGGCTCAGCCGCGGCCAAGGGCCGTGGTCGAAGGCCCGGCGCGCAGCGGCGACCGCGGCGTCGATGTCAGCGGTGGTGCCCTCGGGCACGGTCGCGACCACCTCCTCGGTGTGCGGTGAGACGACCTCGATCAGGTCGGCGTCGGCCGGGGTGGCCCAGTCACCGTCGATGAAGAACGCGTTGCGGTCCAGGCTCATTGCGGTTTCCTCTCAGCTGCGGGGTCTCGACGAGCTCGACCACCGGTGGGGTCAGGGGGCGAGGGTGAAGAAGTCGGTGAAGCCGGACGGGTCGTGGCGGCCGATGCAGAAGTGCTCGAAGAGGCCGAAGCCCTCCTGACCGTCGGCACCGTCGGCGCTGCAGAGCGCTCGGCCGACGTGGTCGACGCAGCCGAACATGAACCGACCCTGCACGGCGTCGTCGGCCATGTCGTAGGTGACCCGCTCGGCGAATCCCTCGCCCTTCCAGGTGCCGTGGATCCAGTCCGGATCGCCGCCATAGCCGCCGCCGACGTGGAGGGGTACGGCGAGCCGCGACTCGACCTCGAGCACGAGCGGCTTGCCCTCCGGCGTCGTGCACCGGATCGTCGCTCCGGTCGGCGTACGCGTGCCGGAGGCGTAGCGCACGTCGATGAGCGGCCAGCCGAGCTGCTCCACCCGGCCGTCCTTCCAGACCCGGGTGCAGTCGTTGAGCGTGCGGTAGCCGTCGGGGCTCTCCTGGATGATGACGACGACCGCGAAGTCCTCGAACTGCATCGGCACGTACAGCCACCACATGCCCTCGAACGGCGGGTCGGCGGGCGCTCCCGGTGGCTCCGCCTCACCGACCGGGCGGATGCCCCACGACCGGTCGCGGCTGCCGAGCCAGACCTCTGGGTCGACGGCGATGTCCTCGCCGTCGATCGCGATGGTGCCGCTCCACGTGCCGAGCTGGGCGAACCGCTGGGCGTCGAGGGTGACCCGGCTGCCCGAGCGCAGCACGTGTGGCTGCTCCTGGACGACGGGGCAGGTGCCCTCCCAGGTCAGGTCCAGGGCGAGGCCGTCGGTCTCCTCGAGGACCACCCGGATCGTGTGCAGCGGCTCGGGCACCTCGATGCGGTAGCGGCCGACCCTCGGGTTCAGCCGGTCCTGGTCCATCAGGTCGGACAGGTGCACGGCGGTCTGCTTCCCGTTGCGGGCCACGAGGACGAACGCGTCCTTGGTGCCGAGGTTCGGGTAGTAGCCCATGCCCGTGATCAGCATGATGTCGCCCGTGCGGTCGTGGGCGTTGAAGTACCAGCGGTCGTAGAAGTTGCGGTCGCTGCTGTTCGCGTACGCCAGCGGGAGCGGCGCCTGGTGCAGCGGGAACTCGTCGAGCGGGATGATCCCCGGCATGGTCACGCCCCCACGTCGTCGAGCAGCTGGTCGAGCAGCGGCTTGTGGTGGAAGAGCGACTCGAGGTCGTCGGGCCGCTCGATCTCGCCGAAGTGGATCTGGCGGGCGCCGGTGCGCATGAACACGATGGCCCACTGCACGCCGTTGTAGACGTGGTACCAGCGCAGGTCGCCCAGCTGTGTGCCGGAGCGGCGCTCGTACTCCGCGACGACGTCCTCCTCGCGCAGGAAGTGCGGCATGCCCGGCATCGCGAGCATCCCGGTGATCGCCTCGAAGACCTGGTGGGCGAAGACGATCCAGGAGACGTCGAGCTCGCGCGGCCCGATGGCGGCCATCTCCCAGTCGAGGACGGCGACCGGCTCGAAGTCCCGGTACATCACGTTGCCGATCCGGGAGTCGCCCCAGCACAGCACGGCCTCGTCGGTGTCCGGGAGGTTGGCCTCGAGCCAGGCCAGCGCCCGCTCGACCGTCGGTGAGCGGCCGATGTCGGCGACCGCGAAGTCGTACCAGGCACGGGTGCGGGCCAGGTTGCGCTCGAGCAGGGTGTCACCCTCGTGGGGCGGCGCGAGGAACCCGAAGGTCTGCTCGGCGTCGTCGATGGCGTGCAGCGCGGCCAGGACGGCCACGCTCTGGTCCTGCAGGCGCCGTTGGTCCTCCGGGGCCGCGTCGTGCAGCCAGTTGTCGCCGAAGTTGTACGGCAGCACGTCCTGCGGCACCAGCCCGTCGACGCGGTCCATGAGGAAGAACGGCGTCCCGAGCACCTCGCCGCTCGGCTCCATCCAGCGCACGGTCGGCACCGGCACGTCGGTCAGCTCCGCGACGAGGCGCATCGCGTCGTACTGGTCCTGCAGCGCGTAGTTCGGGAAGACCGGCAGGTCGTGGGGGGAGGGGGCGACCCGGGCGACGTACTCACCCCGGCGGCGCTCCCCGTCCTCGGTCCACTCCGCATCGAGGATGAGCGTCTCCGAGCTCATGCCGTTGGCGTCCACGCCGCTGTGCAGCGTGACGGCGGGGTCGGCGCCTTCCGGCAGGACCGTGGCCAGCCACGCGGCGAGCCGGTCCGGCAGCGTCGAGGCATCCCTGCTCGAGCGCTGCATCCTCATGTCCGCGGGCGGAGGCGCCTGGGTCACGTTCCCTCCCTGGAAGCTGCTGTGACGTGGCTCTCAGCATCATTGGAACGTGTTCTAGTTGTCAACGGATGTCCGGTCGGGGTTCGCTTCCCCGGTCGGCCGGTGAAACGTGC
>NZ_JBGAGJ010000005.1:0-259862 GCF_044226765.1 Nocardioides sp. | reverse complement strand
CACGTTTCCCCTGACGACCTCGAGGGGCGAGCCCACTTCCGATGCACAGGGGACAGCCCCGCCCCGGCTGTCCACAGCCTCGTCCGGCCGAGGGGTCGGGGGCACCGATCCGGGCCACAACCTCACCATGCTCGAACTCGACTCCATCGACCCGCGTGACCCCCGGGTGATCATGCGCCACGAACTCATGGCGGCCGGCTACGACGGTCGTCTCATCGCTCGCCTGTGCCGGTCCGGCCTGCTGCACCGCGTCCGGCACGGCGCCTACACCGACGGCGCGGTCTGGACGATGTTGGACGGCTGCGAGCGGCGCCGGCTCACGGCCCGGGCGGCGCTCCGCAGCGCCCGGTCACCCGTCATGCTCACCGGACCGAGCGCGGCCGACGAGCTCGGCGCACCGGTCTGGGACATGGGGGACGAGACCCACTTCGCCCGCCTCGACGGACGCGCCGGTCGACGGGAGGCCGGGATCGTGCAGCACCGGACCCGGGTCCTGGTCGGCGACCTGACCATCCGCAACGGCCTACCGGTCGCGAGCGGCACCAGGACAGCCGTCGACATGCTCACCCTCACGGACCCCGAGCATGCGCTGGTCACGATCAACGGCCTGCTCCACACGGGAGAGACGACCCTCGACCTGATCGGGCAACGTGTCGAGGGAATGGCGATGAACCCGCACACGCTGAACGCCCCGATCGTGCTGGGCCTGGCAGAGCCTCGGTGCGAGTCCGCTGGCGAGACACGCGCGATGTTCCTGCTCTGGCGCCACCACCTGCCGCGCCCCCAGGTTCAGCTGGTGATCGTCGATGCCCGCGGGCGGGTCGTCGCTCGGGTCGACTTCGCCTGGCCCGAGCTCGGCGTCTTCCTCGAGTTCGACGGGCTCGAGAAGTACCACCGCTTCCGACGCGAGGGCGAGTCGATCGCGGAGATGGTGCTCCGGGAGAAGCGGCGGGAGGAGCTGATCTGCGGCTTGACCGGTTGGCGCTGCATCCGCATGACCTGGGCCGACCTGCAGCGTCCGGCCCGGACCGCCGCCCGGATCGCCTCCACCCTCGCCGGCCAGGCGTGGGCCGCCTGAGCGGCCGGGTCGTCAGGGGAAATGTGCAGGACACGCCGGGCGCTCCCGGCGTGTCCTGCACATTTCACCGGCCGACCGGCGAAACGAACGACGTCAGACGGCATCGCCGACCTGCACCCGGGCCTCGTCCGCCTCCTGGTCGGTGGCCATCAGCTGGGACTGGCGCTCGGCCTCGACCCGGCGCAGGTAGTGGTCGACCTCCTCGGCGGTGCGGGCGGCGTCCCAGCCGAGCTCGTCGGCGACGAGGGTGGCGACGGCGGGGGCGGCGGTGACGCCGCGGTCGAAGGTCTCGATCGAGATGCGGGTACGGCGGGTGAGCACGTCGTCGAGGTGGCGCGCGCCCTCGTGGGTGACCGCGTAGACGATCTCCGCGCCCAGGTGGTCGGCGGCGCCATCCACCGGCTCGCCCAGCTCCGGCCGCGCCTCGACCAGCGCGAGCAGGTCGTCGATGCGGCCGCCGTACCGCTCCAGCAGGTGGTCGATGCGCGCGATGTTGAGCCCCGACCGCCGGGCCAGCAGCACCCGCTGGTTCTGGCGCGTCTCGTAGTCGGTGGCCCCGAGCAGCGGGACCCGGTCGGTGATGGAGGGGCGCACGGTGAGACCCAGCTGCGACAGCGAGTCCGCGGCGGCGTCGACGGCGTCGCGGCCCATCACGCGGTACGTCGTCAGCTTGCCGCCCGCGATCAGCACCAGGCCCGGCACCGGCATGGCGACGGTGTGCTCGCGGGAGATCCGCGAGGTCGGCTCCGACTCGCCGGACAGCAGCGGCCGCAGCCCGGCGTACACGCCCTCGACGTCGTCGTGGTCCAGCGGCTCGCGCAGGATGGAGTTGACGTGGCCGAGCAGGTAGTCGATGTCCGAGCGGGAGGCCGCGGGGTGTGCCTTGTCGAGGTCCCAGGGGGTGTCGGTGGTGCCGATGATCCAGTGCCGGCCCCACGGGATGACGAACAGGACCGACTTCTCCGTGCGCATGATGAACCCGGCCTCGGAACGGATCCGGTCACGGGGCACGACGAGGTGGATGCCCTTGGACGCCTGCACGTGGAGGGCGCCGTGGCCACCGAGGAGGTCCTGGATCTCGTCGGTCCAGACGCCGGCGGCGTTGACGACCACCTTGGCGCGGATCTCGAGCTCGGCCGAGCCCGGCGCCTCCAGGTCCCGCGCGCGTACGCCGACGACGCGCTCGCCCTCGCGGAGGAAGCCGGTCACCTTCACCCGGGTGGCGACCTGGGCCCCGTGGGCGGCCGCGGTGCGGGCGATGGTGAGGACCAGGCGGGCGTCGTCGACCTGGCAGTCCCAGTACTGGATGGCGCCGGCGAGGGCGTCGGGGTCGAAGTCCGGGGCGATCCGGGAGACGCCCTTGCGGGTCAGGTGCCGGTGGTGGGGCAGGCCCATCCGGTGCTTGCCGACCATGGCCATGCCGTCGTAGAGCGTCAGGCCGGCGCCGATGTAGGGCCGCTCCCACACCCGGTGGGTCAGCGGGTAGAGGAACGACACGGGCCGGACCAGGTGCGGGGCGAGCCGGGTCAGGAGCAGGCCGCGCTCCTGCAGGGCCTCGCGGACCAGCGCGAAGTCCATCATCTCCAGGTAGCGCAGCCCGCCGTGCACGAGCTTGCTGCTGCGGCTCGACGTGCCACTGGCCAGGTCGCGCTGCTCGACCAGACCGGTGCTGAGGCCGCGGGTGACGGCGTCGAGCGCGATGCCGGTGCCGACGATGCCGCCGCCCACGACCAGCAGGTCGAGCTCGGGCTGGGTGGAGTCGGACATCGCGGCGATCGCACGCTCCCGAGCCTGCGGGCTGAGTGCACTGGGGTCCTCGGCACGGCGCTGGGTCATGGACCCAGTGTGTCAGGGGCCGGTCGCCGGAAACCCCGGGCGAAGGACCCGAAAGTGCCGTTGACTGGTCCCATGCGCAGGTGGGTCGTCGTCGGAGCCTTCCTGCTCGCGCTCGCCGCGGCCGGCTGCGACGACCAGGGGCCGGCCGACATCGGCCAGGACCCCCAGGGGGCGCCATCGACGCCCGCGCCCGGCCCGACCGACCCGGTGACGACGGACAGCCCCACGACCAGTCCGACCGGTCCGCGCACGGTCAGCATCGTGATGAGCGGCGACCTGCTGTGGCACAACACGGTCTGGTTCAGCGCCGCCGAGGACGCCCACCGCGCCGGCACCGGAGCGCCGTACGACTGGGACCCGATGTTCGCCTGGCTCAAGCCGACCATCGAGGACGCCGACCTCGCGATCTGCCACGAGGAGGTCCCGTTCGCGGCGCGGGGCCAGGAGCCCGAGTCCTACCCGGTCTTCGCGGCGCCCCGCTCGATCGGGCCCTGGATCGCGAGCATGGGCTGGGACGCGTGCACGACGGCGTCCAACCACAGCTGGGACCAGGGCTTCGAGGGCGTCGAGACGACCGCCGACCTGCTGGACCGCAACGGGGTCGCCCACGTCGGCACCTTCCGCAGCGCCGCCGAGCGGGACCAGCCGGTCATCATCACCACCGCCGAGGGCGTGAAGGTCGGGCTCGTGGCCGGCACCTTCGGGCTCAACGGGTTCGTCGTCCCGCCGGAGCAGGACTTCGCCGTCTCGATGTGGGACGCCACCAACCTCCTGGACCAGGCGCGGGCCGCGCGGGAGGCGGGGGCCGACGTGGTCGTCGTCCACGTGCACTGGGGCATCGAGTACGACCACAGCCCCGACGCCGCGCAGGTCGAGCTCGCCCGGCAGCTGACCGCCTCGCCGGACGTCGACCTGGTGCTGGGCGAGCACGCCCACGTGGTGCAGCCGATCACCAAGGTCAACGGCAAGTGGGTCGTCTACGGGATGGGCAACGCGGTCGCGCAGAACGAGGTCTCGATCCCGTCGAGCTACGAGGGCATCACGGTGCACTTCGACCTGGCCGAGCAGCCGGACGGCGGCTGGCGGGTCGACCGCGCGTCCTACCTGCCGACCCAGTGGAACCACTACGTGCCGGGCGACCCGATCCGCATCACCCGGGCCACCGGCTCGCACCTCGCGTCGATCCGCGCCGCCGTCGACGGAGTCGGCCACAACGCGGGCCTGCAGGAGGACTGACCCGGGCGGCACCAGGCAGGCCTACCCGACCACGACCTCCACGCGCTGGAACTCCTTGAGCTCGGTGTAGCCCGTCGTGGCCAGCGACCGGCGCAGGGCGCCGATCAGGTTCATGGTGCCGTCGGCGACGCGCGAGGGCCCGAACAGGATCTCCTCGGTCGTGCCGACCGTCTCGAAGCGCACCCGCTCGCCTCGCGGCAGCTCCCGGTGATGGGCCTCGGAGCCCCAGTGCAGCCCGCGGCCGGGCGCGTCGGTCGCGCGGGCGAACGGCGACCCCACCATCACGGCGTCGGCGCCGCAGGCGATCGCCTTGGCGATGTCTCCGGACTTGCCGATCGAGCCGTCGGCGATGACGTGGACGTAGCGGCCGCCGGACTCGTCGAGGTAGTCACGCCGCGCGGCGGCGACGTCGGCGACCGCGCTCGCCATCGGCACCGCGACGCCGAGCACGGTGCGCGTCGTGTGGGCCGCTCCCCCGCCGAAGCCGACCAGGACGCCGGCAGCACCGGTGCGCATCAGGTGCAGGGCCGCCTGGTGGGTGGCACAGCCGCCGACGATCACCGGCACGTCGAGCTCGTAGATGAACTCCTTGAGGTTGAGCGGCTCGGACTGGGAGGAGACGTGCTCGGCGGAGACCGTGGTGCCACGGATGACGAACATGTCGACGCCCGCGTCCACCACGGTCTTGGCGAACTCCTTGGTCCGCTGCGGGGAGAGCGACCCGGCGACGGTGACACCCGCCTCCCTGATCTCGCGCAGGCGCTCGCTGATCAGCTCGGCCTTCACCGGCCCGCGGTAGATCTCCTGCAGCCGACGGGTCGCGTCGTCACCGTGCAGGCCGGAGACCTCCTCCAGCAGCGGGTCCGGGTCGTCGTACCGGGTCCAGAGGCCCTCGAGGTTGAGCACCCCGAGGCCGCCGTACCGCCCCAGCGCGATCGCCGTGGTCGGCGACATCACCGAGTCCATCGGCGCCGCGAGCACCGGGATGTCGAAGCGGTAGGCGTCGATCTGCCAGGCGGTGCTGACCTCCTCCGGGTCGCGGGTGCGCCGCGAGGGCACGATGGCGATGTCGTCGAAGGAGTACGCGCGCCGTGCCCGCTTGGCACGCCCGATCTCGATGTCCGTCACCGGCCCAGCCTACCGAGGCGGCTCGGCCGCGCGTCCCGGGCAACCGAACCGGACTGCCACCGCGTCGGGCTGGGTATGGAAGCCATGACCGGCGGACGGCCGGCCACGTTCTCGGGAGGGTCGTTGTCGGGGGGCCAGGCGGTCGACTTCGACGACTTCGTCGCGGCGCGCTCGACCGGGCTGCTGCGCACGGCGTACCTCCTCACCCGCGACCACGCGCTGGCCGAGGACCTGCTGCAGACCGCCATCACGAAGGCCTGGTTCGCGTGGTCGCGGATCGAGGGCGAGCCCGAGCCGTACGTCCGCAGGGTCCTCGTCAACACGTTCGCCTCGTGGTGGCGACGGAAGTGGAACGGCGAGCAGGCGTGGGCCGAGCCACCCGAGCCCGAGCCGTCGCCGGACGGGGGTGCGGACGCCGCGGTCGACCGGCGCCACGACCTGTGGGTCGCCATGGGACGGCTCCCGCGCCGGCAGCGCGCCGTGGTCGTGCTGCGGTTCGTCGAGGACCTCAGCGAGGCGGAGACGGCCCGGCTGCTCGGCATCTCGCCCGGCACCGTGAAGAGCCAGACCAGCAAGGCGCTCGCGAAGCTGCGGATCGACCCCGCGCTCGCGCACCAGGAGGAGGAGCGATGAACACCCTCGACGACCTGCGCACGGTGCTCGGCGACCGTGCGGACGACCTCCGCGACGACGACCGCTACCTGCGCCCGGCCGCCGTCCGGGAGCGGATCCGCGTCGCCCGCCGGCGCCGCACGGCGACCGCCGCGGTCGTCGCGGCCGCCGCGGTCGCGGTGACCGCGATCGGGGTCGGCACCCTGCGCGGCGGCGACGCCGTCGAGCCGGCGAGCCGGGTGGTGGGCGTGGACGTGCCGTCCCGGGTCTCGGTCTACGGGTTCCCGTACGCCGTGTCGCGCACCCTCGACTTCCCCGCGGGCCGGCCCCGGCTGCTGCTGAGCGACACCGCGGACGACCGTGCGGTCTCGCTGGTCGCGCGCGGCCTCGGCCGCGGCTCCGCCACGCTGTACGCCGACGGCGAGCCCGTCGCCCGGGCCTTCGGTGACCAGGACGTGGAGGTGCCCGTCCCGACCGCCGCGACGCGGTTCCGGGTGCGGTTCGACCGGGCCCCGGCGTCCGCGCGGGCCGGGGTGGCCGTCTACGACTGGACCGGCGAGCTGGCCGACGGGGTCGCGGACGCGGGCGGGAAGGCGGTGTTCCGCCGGGCCATGGGGGCCGACCGGCTGCTCGCCGGCGCCTTCTCCGAGCCCGGCAGCTCCACGGTGAGCGTGCCGTTCACCGGAGCCTTCGACGGCGTGCGGTTCTCGGAGTACTGCACCACCGACCAGAAGGGTCTCTGGCTCAACGTCGAGGTCGACCACCAGGGCCCGATCAGCGGTCCCTGCCGCGAGGACGGGCGGGACCCCGGATCGGCGAGCGCGACCTTCCTCGGCCACCGGGTGCGCGACCGCGTGGTCCGGGCCTACGTGACACGCGGGGCCGAGGGCCCCGTGGTCCGCTCCGCCTCGACGGTGGTCGGCGTCGCGGTCTACACCACGCCGTCGGCGCCGCGGGTGCTGGGGATGCGGGTCGCACCGAGCGTCGAGTACGGCGGGCGCACCTGGGTCCTGGACTCCGTGGAGACCGCCCCCCTGACGCTCGACACCCGTGAGGACGTCGTCATCGGGCTGGTCGCAAGGGGCGCCGCGGTGCACGCCGACTGGCACGGCCGGCTCGTCAGCGGGACGTCGGCACGGCTCGGCGCCACCTCGGGCCCGGCCTCCACGCTCGCGACCGAGCTGCTCGCCGGCGACCGCTACCGGATCGACGTCCGCGGCGGACAGGGCCGCCTGCTGGTCTACCGCCCGGAGTAGTTCGGCGCCTCGACGGTCATCTGCACCCCGTGCGGGTGGCTCTCCTGCAGCGAGGCCTGGGTGATCCGCACGAAGCGGCCCTTCTCCTGCAGCTCGGGGACGGTCCGCGCGCCGACGTAGAACATCGACTGGTTCAGGCCGCCGATCAGCTGGTGCGCCACCGCGGAGAGCGGGCCGCGGTAGGCGACCTGGCCCTCGATGCCCTCCGGGACGATCTTGTCGTCGCTCTCGACCTCGGCCTGGAAGTAGCGGTCCTTGGAGTAGGACTTCTTGCCCCGGCTCGACATCGCGCCGAGCGAGCCCATGCCCCGGTAGGACTTGAACTGCTTGCCGTTGACGAAGACCAGGTCGCCCGGCGACTCCTCGCACCCGGCGAGCAGCGAGCCGATCATGACGCTGTCCGCGCCCGCCACCAGGGCCTTCGCGATCTCACCGGAGTGCTTGAGCCCGCCGTCGGCGATGACCGGCACGCCTGCGGCCTTGCACGCGAGCGCGGCCTCGTAGACCGCGGTCACCTGCGGCACGCCGACGCCGGTGACGACGCGGGTGGTGCAGATCGAGCCCGGTCCGACACCGACCTTGACGGCGTCGGCGCCGGCGTCGACGAACGCCTGGGCGCCGTCCTTGGTCGCGACGTTGCCACCGACCACCTGCACGTGACGGGTGGCGGGGTCGGACTTGAGCCGCTGCACCATGTCGAGCAGCATCCGCACGTTGCCGTGGGCGGTGTCCGCGACGAGCACGTCGACCCCGGCCTCGATCAGCGTGCCGGCGCGCTGCCAGGCGTCGCCGAAGTAGCCGATCGCCGCGCCGACGAGCAGCCGGCCGGCGTCGTCGTACGACGCGTTGGGGAACTGCTCGCCCTTGACGAAGTCCTTGACGGTGATCAGGCCGGTCAGGTGGCCCTGGTCGTCGATGAGCGGCAGCCGCTCGCGCTTGTGCTTGCGCAGCAGCAGCGTGGCGTCCTCGCGGCTGATGTCGGACGGTCCGGTGATGAGCGGCATCGGCGTCATCACCTCGTCGACCTTGGTCGTCGCCCACTCCGCGACCGGCGTGAAGCGCAGGTCGCGGTTGGTGATCATGCCGAGCAGCCGGTGGTCGGTGTCGACGACCGGGAAGCCCGAGATGCGGTACTCCCCCGCGAGCTGGTCGAGCTGCTCGAGGGTCGCGTCCGGGCCGATGGTGACGGGATTGGAGATGATGCCGGTCTGGGTCCGCTTCACCAGGTCGACCTGGTAGGCCTGGTCGTCGATCGAGAGGTTGCGGTGCAGCACGCCGAGGCCGCCCTGGCGGGCCATGGCGATCGCCATCCGCGACTCGGTGACGGTGTCCATCGCGGCGCTCACCAGCGGCACGTTGAGGCTGATCTCGCGCGTCAGCCGCGTGGTCAGGTCGATGTCCGTGGGCGCCAGGTCGGAGTGACCGGGCAGCAGGAGGACGTCGTCGTAGGTCAGGCCCAGGGTGGCGAACTTCTCGGGAACCTCCACCCCCACAGCCTACCGGCGTGCGGGGCTCAGGCCCGCAGCGGCTTGAGGTCGCGCACCGGGATCCGCACCGTCAGCGTGTCCGCCGCCATCCGGATCCGTCCGCGGAGCCCGGCGGCCATGACCATCGGCAGCACCGCCTGGTTGTCCGACCGGGTGGTGAGCACGATGTCGGTGGCACCCAGCCCGCTGGCCAGCCGGGCGGCGTCGACGAGGAGCCGGGTCCCGATCCCGCGGCGCTGCCAGCCGGTCTCCACGCGCAGGACCACCTCGCGCACGCCGCCGTCGAGGGTCTCGGGCCGGACCTCGGCCACCCCGACGGTGACCTCGTCGACGGTGGCGGTGACCGTGAGGCCGTCCGCCGCGTACTGCGGGCTCGCTCCCCCGCCGACCCGGCGGCCGGTCCCCGGCGCGACGACACCGCGGCCGCGCTCGAGGACGTCGGAGACCAGGTCGGCCATCGCCGCACCGCGCGCGTGCTCGGTCGCGGTGAACGGCGCCGTGCGCCGCACCTGGACCTGCACGTCGCCCACGACCATGTCCATCACGTCCTGCTCGGGCGCGTCCGGGTCCGGCGCCGGCTCGGACTCGGCGTCGAAGAGGTGCGCCACGACCTCCGGGAAGGACATCGGCTGGGACAGGATGGCGCGGGCGGCCTGCACGTAGCGGGTGGGCTGGTCGGTCAGGGCCGCCTCGGTGCACGGTGCCGCGCTGACCGAGTGGCCGCCGGACCGCTCCAGGAAGTCGGCGATCTCGGGCTCGTGCCAGTCGTCGGGCGTGCGGAGCACGAGTTCGTCGGTCACGGACTCGACGCCCGGGAAGATCTGCAGCCCGAGGATGTTCACCCCCGCTGCGCCGCAGGACTGGGCGAGCGACGCCAGCGCGCCGGGGCGGTCGGGCAGGGTGGTGCGCACTCTCCAGAGCATGGCGCCAGGGTGCGTGGCCGAGGTTGCCGACGCGCTTCCGCCGTGTTTCGGCGGGGTGACGTTGTCGTGGTCGGCCGGTGGGCGGCTGGTGGGCGGCCGGCCGCCGGCTGGCCGCTGGCTGAGGGCTGCCGCCACCGTTTCATCAGGGGATGCAGGTGAGCCCGCACTTCCCATGGTGGGCACACCACGGGAAGTGCGGGTTCACCGACAGACCGTGATGAAACGGCGAACTCACGGTCGGTGCACCGAGCGCGCCGCGCGGCCACGCGGACGTGGCCGGGACGGCACGAGGCCCCGTCCGTGCGGACGGGGCCTCGTGGGTGGACCGGGTGGAGCGTGGCTCAGTGACCGTGCCCGTGGCCGTGGCCGGCGGGAGCGGGCTCCTCCTCCTCGGGCTTGTCGACGACCAGCGTCTCGGTCGTCAGCAGCATGCCGGCGATCGAGGTGGCGTTGACCAGCGCGGAGCGGGTCACCTTGACCGGGTCGAGCACGCCCTGGGCGACCAGGTCGCCGTACTCCTCGGTGGCGGCGTTGTAGCCGTTGCCGACGCCGAGCTCGCGGACCTTGGTCGTGACGACGTAGCCGTTCTGGCCGCCGTTCTCGGCGATCCAGCGCAGCGGCTCGTCGACCGACTTGCGGACGATCTTGACGCCCAGCGCCTCGTCGCCGGTGAGGCCGAGGTCGTCGGAGAGCACCGACGCCGCGTGGACCAGCGCCGAGCCGCCACCGGGGACGATGCCCTCCTCGATCGCGGCACGGGTCGCCGACACGGCGTCCTCGATGCGGTGCTTCTTCTCCTTCAGCTCCACCTCGGTGGCGGCGCCGACCTTGATCACACACACGCCGCCGGCCAGCTTCGCGAGGCGCTCCTGGAGCTTCTCGCGGTCCCAGTCGGAGTCGGTCGACTCGATCTCGGCCTTGATCTGGTTGACGCGGCCCTCGACCTCGGCGGCGTCGCCGGCGCCGTCGACGATCGTGGTGTTGTCCTTGGTGACGACGACGCGGCGGGCCTGGCCGAGCACCTCGAGACCGACCTGGTCGAGCTTGAGGCCGACCTCGGGGGCGACGACCTGACCACCGGTCAGGGTCGCGATGTCCTGCATCATCGCCTTGCGGCGGTCGCCGAAGGCCGGGCTCTTCACCGCGACCGCGTTGAACGTGCCGCGGATCTTGTTGACCACCAGCGTCGAGAGCGCCTCGCCGTCGACGTCCTCGGCGAGGATGAACAGCGGCTTGCCGGACTGGATGACCTTCTCCAGCAGCGGGAGCAGCTCGGCGACGGCCGAGATCTTGCCCTGGTGCAGCAGGATGTAGGGGTCGTCGAGGACGGCCTCCATGCGCTCGGCGTCGGAGACGAAGTACGCCGAGATGTAGCCCTTGTCGAACTGCATGCCCTCGGTGAACTCGAGCTCGGTGCCCATCGAGTTCGACTCCTCGACGGTGATCACGCCGTCCTTGCCGACCTTGTCGAAGGCCTGCGAGAGCAGGTCGCCGATCACGCTGTCGCGGCTGGAGATCGTGGCGACCGACGCCATGTCCTCCACCGACTCGACCTCGCGGGCGGCCTCCTTGAGCGCGTCGCCCACGGCCTCCGCCGCGGCGTCCATGCCCCGCTTGAGGCCCATCGGGTTGGCGCCGGCGGCGACCGCGCGCAGCCCCTCGTGGACCATCGCCTGCGCGAGGACGGTCGCAGTCGTCGTACCGTCGCCGGCGACGTCGTTGGTCTTGGTCGCGACCTCCTTGGTGAGCTGCGCACCGAGGTTCTCGAACGGGTCGTCGAGCTCGACCTCACGCGCGACGGTCACGCCGTCGTTGGTGATGGTCGGCGCGCCCCACTTCTTGTCGAGGACGACGTAGCGGCCCTTGGGGCCCAGCGTCACCTTGACGGCGTTGGCGAGCGCGTCGACGCCGCGCTCGAGGGCACGGCGGGCGCTCTCGTCGAACTCCAGGATCTTGGGCATTTCTCTCCTACGTCAGGAAACTGAACCGGGTCGTGTGCCTGCGCACGCGCCATGGCGCGTCGTCAGGCACACGACCCGGGATGGATCAGGAAACGACAGCCAGGACGTCGCGCGCCGAGAGGATGAGGTACTCCTCGCCGGCGTACTTGACCTCGGTGCCGCCGTACTTGCTGTAGATGACCTTGTCGCCGACGCTCACGTCGAGCGGGACGCGGTTGCCGTTGTCGTCGATCCGACCGGGACCGATCGCCAGGACCTCGCCCTCCTGGGGCTTCTCCTTGGCCGTGTCCGGGATGACCAGGCCCGAGGCCGTGGTCTGCTCGGCGTCGAGCGGCTTGACGACGATGCGGTCCTCGAGGGGCTTGATGTTGACCGACACTACTGATCAACCTCCACTTTCTGGCACTTCGTGAATGAGTTGGGTGGTGCACGTCTGGTGCTTGCGGATGGGGTACGCCGTCGCGGGGGTCGCACCCTGGACGCAAGCGCTGGCACACTCACGGGGAGAGTGCCAGATCAGAAACTAGCACTCTGACCAACAGAGTGCCAGGGAACCCCCCGTGCGGCAGGATCCGACCGTGGACCTCGACGCGTTCCGGTGGCTCCTGACCGATCCCGGCCAGGCGCTCCTCGCCGCCGCGGTGGACGAGGTGGGCACCGGTGGACGGGACGAGCTCGCGGCCCAGGCCCGGCTCCGCCGGGGCGCGACGGCCGAGCACGTGGCCGCCGCGCTCACCCAGGCCACCCTGCGGGTGCGGGCCCGCGACAAGCTCGGCGACCTGGCCGACCGGATGTACTTCACCCCCGACGGGCTCGAGCAGGCCACCCGGCTGCGGGTCGCGGAGCACCGTGCCGGCCGGCTCGTCGCCGCGTCCACCCGGACGGTCGTCGACCTCGGCTGCGGCATCGGCGGGGACCTGGTCGCCGCCGCCCGCGCCGGCCTGGTCGCGGCCGGGGTCGACCTCGACCCCGTGCGGGTCGCGGTCGCGGAGGCGAACCTCGCAGCGCTCGGGCTGCCGGGCGCGGTGGCGGTGGCGGACGCCACGACGGTCGACACGACACCGTTCGACGTCGCGTTCGCCGACCCCGCCCGGCGCACCGCGCGCGGACGGGTCTTCGACGTGGACGGGTGGACCCCACCGTGGGCGTTCGTCGAGGCCCTGCTGACGCGCGACTCGTGCGTGAAGGTCGCCCCGGGCATCCCGCACGACCTGGTGCCCGCCGGGGTCGAGGCGGAGTGGGTGAGCGACCACGGCGACGTCAAGGAGGCGGCGCTGTGGTCGGGGCGGCTCGCGACGACGGCGCGCCGGGCCACCGTCATCGGCGACGGCGGGCTGGCCACGCTCACCGACGAGGACGACCCCGGCGCGCCGGTGCGCGACCTGGGCGGCTTCCTCTACGAGCCCGACGGGGCGGTGATCCGCGCCGGGCTGGTGACCGCCGTCGCTGCCGGGGTGGGCGGTGGGCTGCTCGACGAGCACATCGCCTACGTCACCTCCGACCAGGCCTTCCGCACGCCGTTCGCGCGGGCGTACGCCGTCCTCGAGGAGCTGCCCTACCGCGAGAAGGCGCTGCGGGCGGCCCTGCGCGAGCGCGGCGTCGGCCGGCTGACGATCAAGAAGCGCGGCGTCGACGTCGTCCCCGAGCAGCTGCGCAAGCGGCTGGACCTGCACGGGGAGCAGGAGGCGACCATCGTGCTGACCCGGGTGGCCGGGCACGGCACCGCGCTGCTGGTGCGGCCGATCTGAGCACCGCCTGGACCGAGCTCGCTCGGGCCAGGAGCCCGGTGCCAGGTCGAGTGCCCGCGCGAGCGAGGCACGAGCTCGCGACCGGGCGCACCGAGACCTGACCACGCTGGGGCCGGGCTCGCTCGGGCGAGGAGCCCGGTGTGCGCCACGCCCGCCCCAGGGGCACCACCGGTCAGGGAGTTCATGTCGGGGGTTGCAACCCCCGACAACGTCAGGTTTCCCCGGCTGACCGGGGATTCATCCACTCCCCACGACAGCACGACGCCCGGGAGCGTGTGGTGCTCCCGGGCGAGGTGCGTGGTGACGCGGGTGACGCGGTCCGTCAGGCGGTCAGCGGCGCTGCGCCGGTGACCTCGGCGGTCGCCTCCTTCTCGGCCCGGCGGGCGTGCCGCAGGCCCAGACCCCACAGGGCCAGCAGGAGGACGGCGCCGACCCAGGAGACGATCGCGGCGATGCCGGCGATGGTCCCGATGGTGGCGAACGCGTAGCCGTAGAGGAGCAGGCCGCGCAGGGTGTTGCCCATGAACAGTGTCTGACGCAGCCCGGCGAGCGCCTGGCCTTCCTCGGACGCCTGCTGCTCGGGGGTCATGGTGATGAACTCGCCACTGACCTCCTCGTACGTGCGGCCGTCGGGGGCCGCGTCGGTCTTGCTGGCCTCGTTCATGTGGACCAGGATGTAGTGGTTCGCGAACGCCTTGGCCTCGGGGCCGGTGTCCAGCGCGCTGCCGGCGTAGGGCTTGAGGGCGTCGGCGTCGGCCTGGGGCAGGCCGGCAAGGGCGTCACCCTCGGGCATGGTGATGCCCTGCATGGTGAGCTGCTCGTCGACCTGGTTGCCGATGAAGCTGTGGGCCCACCACAACAGGCCACCGGCCACGAGGAGGACGACGGCCATCAGGAGGCCGGTCCAGGAGATGAACTTGTCGAATGCCGAGCGCATGGTGCGCCTCCTCTTGCTGGCGGGAACTCCGTCGTTCCCGCTCCGTGCCACCACGCTAAGGACGAAGTCCCGGCTCAACTCAGGGCCGGATGTCCACTCCCGCAAGGCGCAAGGTCCCGAGTTGTTCGACTTTCCACTAGTTCGACGGACCCGTCGCCCGCGCCCGCTCGGCACCGATCGTGGTGTCGGCGCCGTGCCCGGTGTGCACGACCGTCTCGTCCGGCAGCGCGAACAGGCGTTCGCGGATGGACGCGACGATCAGGTCGGCGTCGGAGTAGGAGCGCCCGGTCGCGCCGGGGCCACCCTCGAAGAGGGTGTCGCCCGTGAACACGCAGCCCAGGTCGGGCGCGTGCAGGCACACGGCCCCGGGGGCGTGCCCGGGTGTGTGCAGGACCTCCAGCGTCGTGCCGCCGACCTCGATGCGTACGCCGTCGGCCAGGTCGAGGTCCCACAAGTAGCCGTCCGCGGCGTCGGGCCCGCCGTGGGTCAGCTCCCAGAGCGGCCGGTCGTCGGGGTGCAGCATGATCGGCGCGCCCTGCCCGTCGTTGACCCGCTCCCGCAGCTCGGGCGCCACCCGCACGTGGTCGTCATGGGCGTGGGTGCACACGATCGCCTTGACCCGGCGGTCGCCGACGACCGCGAGGATCCCGTCCACGTCGTGCGGGGCGTCGATGACGACGCACTCGTCGTCGTCGCCGACCACCCACACGTTGTTGTCGACGTCGAAGGTCTGTCCGTCGAGACTGAAGGTCCCGCTCGTCACGCCGTGGTCGACCCGGGCGGCACCGGCCATCAGAGGACCACGACCGAGCGCAGCACGCCGCCGTGGTGCATCTTCTCGAACGCCGCCTCAACGTCGCCGATGCCGATCTCCTCGGTCACGAAGGCGTCCAGGTCGAGCCGGCCCTGCCGGTAGAGGTCCACCAGCATCGGGAAGTCCCGGCTGGGCAGGCAGTCCCCGTACCAGCTCGACTTCAGGGAGCCGCCCCGACCGAACACGTCGATCAGCGGGATGTCGGGCACCGTCATGTCCGGGGTGGGGACGCCGACCAGCACCACGGTGCCGGCGAGGTCTCGGGCGTAGAACGCCTGCTTCCAGGTCTCCGGTCGCCCCACGGCCTCGATGACGACGTCGGCCCCGAACCCCCCGGTGAGCTCCTGGATGGCGGCCACGGGGTCGGTGACGGACGAGTCGACGGTGTGAGTGGCGCCCATCCGCTTCGCCGCCTCCAGCTTCCCCGCGTCGATGTCGACCGCGATGATCGGGCTCGCGCCCGCGAGGGCCGAGCCGGCCACCGCCGCCACGCCGACGCCTCCGCAACCGATGACGGCGACGGACCGGCCTCGGGTCACCGCACCGGTGTTGATCGCCGCACCGATGCCGGCCATCACGCCACAGCCCAGCAGGCCCACCGCCGCCGGCCGCGCCGACGGGTCGACCTTGGTGCACTGCCCCGCGGCGACCAGCGTCTTCTCCGCGAACGCCCCGATCCCCAACGCCGGCGACAGCTCGGTCCCGGCATCCGGCCCGTCCGCCAGCGTCATCCGCTGGGTCGCGTTGTGGGTGGCGAAGCAGTACCACGGCTCGCCGCGCTCGCAGGCCCGACAGGTCCCGCAGACCGCCCGCCAGTTGAGGACCACGAAGTCACCGGGCACCACCGAGGTGACGCCGGGGCCGACCGCCTCGACCACGCCCGCGGCCTCGTGGCCGAGCAGGAACGGGAAGTCGTCGTTGATGCCGCCCTCGCGGTAGTGCAGGTCGGTGTGGCACACCCCGCACGCCTGCACCTTCACCACCGCCTCACCCGGGCCGGGGTCGGGCACGTTGATCGTCGTCAGCTCGACCGGCTGACCCTTCCCCCGGGCGACCACGCCCTTCACCTGCTGCATGGCTCCACCCAAGCGGATCACGGGAGAATTGCAACCACCTCGGGCGAGTTCGCGTCTGGGGGGTGTGACGACGGACCAGGCAGGAGTGACGACGGTGGACCGGGACACCGACTTCACGGCGTACCTCGCGGCGCGGCAGGCCCGGCTGCTGCGCACGGCCTACCTGCTCACCGGCGACCAGCACCAGGCCGAGGACCTCCTCCAGACCTCGCTGGCCAAGCTCTACCTGGCGTGGGACCGGGTGCAGGACCGTGGCTCCGTGGACGCCTACGTCCGCCGGATCATGGTCAACGAGAACAACTCGCTCTGGCGCCGGCCGTGGAAGCGCCGCGAGGTCGCCAGCGACAGGCTGCCCGACTCCCGCGGGGTCCACGACGCGTACGACGAGGGGCTCGGTGCGGCCGTGTGGGCGGTCGTGCAGACGCTCCCCCGCCGGGCGCGGGCCGTCGTCGTCCTGCGCTACTACGAGCAGCTGAGCGAGGCCGAGACGGCTGAGGTGCTCGGGATCTCCGTCGGCACCGTCAAGTCCCAGACCAGCAGAGCCCTGGCGGCCCTGCGCGATCGAACACCGGCAGACCTCGACCCGACCCTGCGGCCGGCCAGCGGGGAGGAGCAGTGATGAGCGAGCAGACCCTCGTCCGGGAGCTGGAGCGCCGCGCCGGCGACGTGCACGGTGCACCGCTGACCCTCGACGCCGTGCGGGGCCGGGCCCGCTCGATCCGGCGCCGTCGCCGTGCTGCGGCGGCCGGCGCCGTGGCCGCCGTCGTCGCGCTGGTGCTGGTGCTGCCGGCCGTGCTCGGCGGCCACCACGAGCGTGCCGTCGAGCCGGCGCCGGCCCCGCGCGGGCACACCGCGGTGCTGCACGACGGCGTCGTCACCCGCGCCGACGGGTCCAGGGTGCGCATCGGCGTCGACAGCGCCGATGTCACGAACTTCGCGGCGCTGGCCGACGGGCGCGTCGTCGTCGCGCTGCAGCAGCCCTACGCGGTCCGGGTGTACGCCGCCGACGGCTCCCGGCAGGCGCAGTACGCGGTGCAGGCCAACGTGGTCACCGCGAGCAACGACGGGACCGCCGTCGCCTGGGTGGCCGAGGACTTCACCATCCGTGTCCTGCGCAGCGGCGTGGCCCGCCCCGTCGAGCGTCCCGGCATCCCGATGCCCGGTGAGGCCGTCGGGACGATCGACGCGGTCGTGGACGCCGACCTCCTGCTCGTCGGCGACGGCGCGCGGACGACCAGCGGGGTGACACCGGACGGTGAGGGGTCGGTGGTGCTCCCGACCGGCCTCCCGCGCAACGCGCGGGTCAGCGACATCAGCCCCGACGGGACCCTGTGGGCGCTGGACTTCGTCCCGGGGCCCGATGAGCAGTTCGGCTGCGCCGGGCTCTTCGACCTGGACACCTACGAGGTGGTCGCCCGTACCTGCGAGACCTCGAGCCTCCGGTTCTCCCCCGACGGGCAGCACCTGCTCGGCACGCGGGGAGACAACAACATGGTCGGCGAGGTCCAGGTCCTCGACCTCGATCTGAAGCGGGTCTGGTCCTCGCGGCTCTCGGGCGCGGTCGTCAGCCGGTCCGCCTGGGCCGACGACGACGAGGTCCTCCTCGCGACGACGGACCTGTCCGGCCGGGACTGGCAGCTGGTGCGGGAGCGGGCCCTCCCGCCGCTGGACGACCTCGACCCGGTCGTCGTGGACGGGCCGGCACCCGGCGGCAACCCCGAGATCGTGGCCGAGTACCAGTTCTCGGACTAGGTCCTGACAGTCGTGATGCTCACCGTGCGCCCGAGCGCACCGTGGGCATCACGACTGCTGCCGTGGCCTCGCGATCAGACCAGGACCTCGGTGACCGGCAGCGAGGAGTCGGCGGGGAGGTCGAGCGACGAGGGCGTGCGACCGCGGGCGACCATCTCGGCGCCGAGGGCCGCGACCATCGCACCGTTGTCGGTGCACAGGCCGGGGCGCGGCACGCGCACCCGGATGCCGCGCGCGGAGGCCCGCTCCTCGGCCATCGCGCGCAGCCGCGAGTTCGCGGCGACCCCGCCGCCGATGAGGATGGCGTCGATGCCCTGGGCGGCGGCGGCGTCCACCGCCTTGCGGGTGAGCACGTCGCACACCGCCTCCTGGAACGACGCCGCGACGTCGGCGACCGGGACCGGCTCGCCCGCCCGCTCGCGCGCCTCGACCCAGCGCGCGACGGCGGTCTTGAGACCGGAGAACGAGAAGTCGAACCGGTGCCGCTCGAGGTCGCGGCGGGAGGTGAGCCCGCGCGGGAAGTCGATGGCGACGCCGTCGCCCTCGCGGGCCGCCCGGTCGATGTGGGGGCCACCGGGGAACGGCAGGCCGAGCAGCCGGGCGACCTTGTCGAAGGCCTCACCCGCTGCGTCGTCGATCGTCGACCCGAGCGGGTCGACGCCCGAGGTGACGTCCTCGACCCGCAGCAGGGAGGAGTGCCCGCCGCTGACCAGCATCGCCAGACAGGGCTCGGGCAGCGGCCCGTGCTCGAGCTGGTCGACCGCGACGTGCGCGGCGAGGTGGTTGACGCCGTAGAGCGGCTTGCCCAGCCCGATCGCGAGCGCCTTCGCCGCGGCGACCCCGACCATGAGCGCACCGGCCAGGCCGGGACCGCTGGTGACCGCGATCGCGTCGACGTCGTGCAGGGCGATGCCGGCGGTCTCGCAGGCGCGCTCGACCGTCGGCACCATCGCCTCGAGGTGCGCCCTGCTGGCGACCTCGGGGACGACCCCGCCGAACCGGGCGTGCTCGTCGACGCTGCTCGCGACCGCATCGGCGAGCAGGGTGTGGCCGCGGACGATCCCGACCCCGGTCTCGTCGCAGGAGGTCTCGATGCCGAGGACGAGGGGCTCGCTCATGGGCACATCCTCACACCTGTCTTCCCATCCGATCCGGGGCGGGCGTACGTTGCTCCGGTCAACCATCTGCTCGACCGCCCTCCACGACACAGGAGCACCATGCGACTCTCGGGACGCACCGGCACGCGCGCGCTCGTCGCGGCCGTCTCATCCGCCACGCTGCTCGTCGGCACCGCCGCGACCGCCACCACCACCTCAGCCCACACCGCGGGACGCGACGACAGCGCGCTCACCCCGCGCACGCACTTCGTCGTGCACCCGCTGAACCCCGACGGGTCGACGCCCAAGCCGCCGGCGAACGGCGAGGCGATCCCCAACATCGACTCGGTGAAGTCGACGATCCGCACCTACTACCACGCCACCAACGGCATCGCGGACAAGTCGAGCTCCCCCTACATCACCGAGCTCACCGGCATCGAGCAGTCGATCCTGGACCAGCTGCCCGACCCGTCTCCGGCGGACCATCTGGCCGTGGTCTTCGACGCCGACGACACCACGCTGTGGACCTACGACATGGAGGACGCGGCGATGCACTTCAACTTCGACCCGGCTCTCCAGAACACCTGGGTCCAGCAGGGCCTCTTCCCGGCGACCCCGGGGATGCCGGCGCTGGTCCAGGAGGTCGAGGACCGCGGGTACGACGTCTACGGCATCACCGGCCGTAGCGCGAGCCAGGAGCAGGCGACCCTCGACAACCTCGCCGACGTCGGCTACGACGCCTTCGACGCCGACAACTTCTACACGAAGTTCGACAGCAGCACCCCGAAGCCGGACTGGCTGGACTGCCACACCAGCACCGACCCGAACGACGACCCGGCCAAGTGCACGACGGTGGAGTACAAGTCCGGCACCCGCGCGCACATCGAGTCGACGGGCGAGACGATCGTGCTCAACGTCGGCGACCAGTACTCCGACCTCCAGGGCGGGCACGCGCAACACAGCGTGAAGCTGCCCAACCCGACCTACTACCTGCCGAGCCCCGACGTCACCGGCGCGCCGGAGAGCGACGCCGACCTCACGCTGCCGACCGCCTTCGACATGGCCGCCGACGGCTCGAGCGGGCTGACCACGCCGGGTGACCACATCCCGAACATCGACAACGTCAAGGCCGAGATCCGCGCCTACCACGGCGCTACGAACGGGATCGCCGACAAGACGAGCTCGCCCTACATCAGCCAGATGACGCGCATCGCGACGGTCTGGCGGCACAAGCTGAGCGTCCTGTGCAGCCAGGGAGTGAAGAAGCGGCAGCACCCGGCCGTCGTGTTCGACGCCGACGACACGACGCTGTGGACCTACGACATGGAGGACGGGGCGATGAAGTTCAACTTCGACCCCACCCTGCAGAACACCTGGGTGCAGGAGGGCCGGTTCCCGGCCACCCCGCGGATGCCCGGCGTGGTGCTCGCCGCCGCCAAGGCCGGCTGCCGCATCGTCGGGCTGACCGGTCGCAACAACGCCCAGCGGGTCGCGACGCTCGACAACCTGGCGCGCTACTACCACGACGGCGCGGGCAACCCGCTGTTCAAGTCGGCCTACTACTTCACCAAGTGGACCAGCAGCGACACGCCGCCGGCGTACGTCGACTGCGGACTGGACGGCAACCCGGCCACCTGCTCGACGATCGACTACAAGGCGTCGACGCGCCGGCACGTGCAGGACGGGCTGCACCTGCACATCGTGGCGAACTTCGGCGACCAGTTCAGCGACCTGATCGGCGGCTACTCCGACCGGGTGGTCAAGCTGCCGAACCCGACCTACTACCTGCCGTAGGAGCAGGTCGGACCCAGGCCCCGACGGAGGACGACCGCGGTGGCGCCGTCGCGGTAGTAGCGGCGGCGCCGGTCGACCTCCACGAAGCCGTGCGCGGCGTAGAACGCCAGCGCCGACGCGTTGTCCTCGCGGACCTCCAGCAGCAGCCGGTCGGCACCACCCTCACGGGCGGTGCCGACCACGGCGTCCAGGAGGGCGGTGGCGAGGCCGGTGCGCCGGTGGGCCGGGTCGACCGCGATCCGCTGCAGCTCGGCGATGTCGCCCGCCACGCTCGCGACCGCGTGCCCGACGACCGCCCCGTCGACCTCGACCACGACGTAGGAGACGGTGGGCAGGTCGCCGGCGACACCGTCGGCCACCAGCGCCTGCGACCAGGCGTCCGGGCCGAGGTTGTCGCGCTCGAGCGCCGCGATCGCCGGCACGTCGGCGGTGGTGGCGGGGCGGACGGTCACGAGACGCGCTTGGGCGCGTGCGGGATGGCGGCGTCCGGCCGGCGCAGGTAGAGCGGCTCGGGGTCGCGCAGCTCGGCGAGCTCCTCGGCGACCGTCCGGGCCAGCCAGCCGGCGCTCGGCGCCGTCGGTCCGACCTGCAGCGGGAACGCCTCGGGGTAGAGCCCGACCCCGGGCCCGACCGCCGGGCCGTCGTCCGCGAGGTCGGCCGGCTTGCCGACCACGGGTCCGTCGAGGCGGACGCCCTCGGCGTCGTACGCCGCCAGGTAGACCTCCTTGCGCCGAGCATCGGTCACCACGACGAAGTCGCGGTCCACGGCGCGCGTCGCCACGGCCTCCACGGCGAGCACGTCGAGCGAGCACACGCCGTAGACCGGGACCTCCAGCGCGAAGCCGAGGGTCCGTGCCGTCACCAGGCCGACCCGGAGCCCGGTGAAGGGTCCCGGCCCGACGCCCACCGCCACCGCCGTCAGGTCCTGCCGGACCAGCCCGGTCTCGCGCAGGGCCCGCTCGATCAGCGGTGCCAGCTGCTCCGCATGCTTCATCGGGCGCTCGGCGGTGAGCTCGACGACCACGTCGGCACCGTCGTGCAGGGCGACGGTGACCAGCGGCGTTGCCGTGTCGAGGGCGAGGAGCACCCGCCGAGGCTAACCCGTTACCGAATCCTTGCTGACTTGTGGATCGCCCGTGGGCCGGACGTGGGAGACCCCGCCCTAGTGTTCAGGAGTCGGTGGGGGACACGCCGGCACCCGGGAGGCCCGACGGGGGGACGGCCGGCCGGTGGACAGCTGCAGACGTCGGACACCATCGCGGAGCGTGGGGATCTGCGAACGCCTGGGGGGAGGCGACGCGGTGGTCCGACAGGCCCGCTCCGCGCGCTCGGATCCCCGAGAAGGCGGGGCGGGCCTTCTGCCGTGCCCACTCCCCCGCCCGCTGCAGCGCTCAGTCGCCCGCGAGCTCGACGACGATGTCGAGGTGGCCGGCGTGGCGTGCGTACTCCGCGACCACGTGGAAGCAGATCCACTCCAGCGTCGGCGGGTCGGCCGCGAACCGACCGCCCGGCGCGGCGACGGCGTCCAGCGGGTGCTCCCGGAGCACCGCGCGGGTGCGCTCGGCCACCGCCCACAGCTGGGCGACCAGCTCCTCGGCCGTCACGTCGGCAGCGACCACCCAGCGCCCGCCGCTGCCCTCGTCCCAGGGCTCGTCGACGCTCCAGTCGCCCCACGGCTCGGCCACGTCCTCGCCGAGGAACCCCCACACGAACCAGCGCTGCTCCATGTGGAGCACGTGGCTGAGCAGCTCGATCGGCGTCCACCCCGACGGCAGCCGCGTCGTGCGCTGCTCCCCAGGTGGGAGCCGCAGGACGCCGTACGCGACGTCGTCGCGCAGCCAGTCGAGGTAGGCCGACCAGCGTGCGGCGCCGGCCGGGCCGTGCTTGCCGGGCTCACCGTCCGCGCGGGCGACGCGCTGGTCGTCGGTCACAGGTCGATCGTGCCACTGCTCGGGAAGCCGTGCTCGATCCCCCACGCGACCGCCTGCGAGCGGGTGGTGACCCCGATCTTCCGGTAGGCCGAGCGGATCAGTGACTTCACCGTGTTGATGCTGAGGTAGAGCTCGCCCGCCACCTCCTCGTTGGACCGGCCCCCGACGATCAGCCCCAGGACGTCCAGCTCGCGCTGGGAGAGTCCGACGTCGCGTCCGAGCTGGCGCCGGCGGTCGGCCTGGTTGTCCAGGTCGGCCTGCGAGCCGTCACCGAGGTGGCCCGCGTCGAACGCCACGATGGCGTGCACGAGCTCGTCGGCCCCGATGCCGAGCGACACCGAGGCGACCGCCCCCATCGCCAGCGCCCGGGCGGCCAGGCCGGGCTGCAGCTCTCGGGAGAGCGCCAGGACCCGTCCCGGGCAGGCCTTCACCGCGGCCTCGAGGTCCGCGCCGTCCCCGTCGCTGAGCGTGAGGACGTCGAAGAGCAGCACGTCGACGTCATCCAGGCGCGAGCCGGGCCCGGGCTCGACGACACGCACCCGGTCGGCGTACGGCGCCAGCAGGCTGCGGACGCCCGCACGGACGATCTCGTGCTGGGTCACCAGGGCCACGCGGATGGGGCGGGGGCGGGCCGCGGACGGCATGCTCATCACCTCAGAGGTCGATCGCAGACCGGATTCCCGGCATCGCGCGGGCCCAAACCCGGACCGGACCAGGCGTGAGGGATCCCACGCCGGCCCCGCCGGGGGCGGCTACTCGACCCGGTTGCCGTCCGCGTCCCAGTGCTCGGCGACCTTCTTGCTCGGCTGCACCCGCGGCGGCTCGCCCGGCATCTTCGGGTAGTCGGGCGGGAAGTTGAGCTCCCCTCCGGGGAGCTCGTCCCACAGTCGCAGCAGGGGCTCGAGCGAGAACGCCTCGTCGTCGATGCTCGCCCACGGGTCGCCGTCCGCAACCCGGTCGGGGACCGTGAAGAGGTTGAAGTCGGCCGGGTCGGTCACGCCGGCCAGCTCGTCCCAGGTGACCGGGGTCGAGACGGGAGCGCCGGGCAAGGGGCGCAACGAGTACGCCGACGCGATGGTGCGGTCGCGGTTGTTCTGGTTGAAGTCCACGAAGATGCGCTCACCGCGCTCCTCCTTCCACCAGTCGACCGTGACCCCGTCGTCCCGTCGGGCGAGCTCACGGCCGAAGCCGATGGCTGCGTGCCGGACGTCGGTGAACTCCCACCGCGGTTCGATCCGGACGTAGACGTGGACGCCGCGGTTGCCCGAGGTCTTGGGGTAGCCGCGCAGCCCGAGCTCCTCGAGCAGCTCGCGGGCGACGCCCGCCACGCGGACCGCGTCGGCGAACGTGGTGCCGGGCTGCGGATCCAGGTCGATCCGCAGCTCGTCGGGGTGGTCGACGTCGGACCGCCGCACCGGCCACGGGTGGAAGACCAGCGTGCCCATGTGGGCGCACCAGACGGGGACGGCGATCTCGGTGGGACAGATCTCGTCCGCGGTCCGTCCGGACGGGAAGGTGACCTCGACGGTCTCCAGGTAGTCGGGCGCCCCCTTCGGCACCCGCTTCTGGTAGAACGCGTCGGCGTCCTTGTCCTGCGGTCCGGTCGCCAGCCTCATCCCGGGGCGGACGCCGGCGGTCCAGCGTTCGAGCGCGGTCGGCCGGTCGCGCAGGGCCCGCATCAGCCCGTCCTCGACGCTCGCGAAGTACTCCGCGACCATCAGCTTGGTCACCTCAGGGGTGCGGTCGGTCGCCTCGTAGACCACCCGGTCCGGGCTCGACACCCGGACCGCCCGGCCACCTGCCACGACCTCGGCCGCCGCTGCCTTCGCCATGCGCACGACCATAGGACACAGGTCCGACGTGGACCTCCGGCTGAGGACGGCCGTCGCCTCCAGCGTCGCCTGGTACGACGACGCGTTCGCCGCCCTCGGCATCCCGGTCGCCCGCCGGGGCGACCTCTGGGTCGCGGGCGGCCTCCACCTGCTCATCGATGCCACCTGGCTGCACCGCCCCGGTTCGACGGGCGTGATGCCCGCCGGGTGGCGGATTGTCGCGGACGCACCGTGGAGCGCCGCTGGACCGTCGGACGCGGAACGTCATCACGATCGTGGTGACAGTTGCTCGGATGTGATGACGTCCCGGCTCGGACTCGCCGACGTTCCTACCGGGGTTGACGCCCAGGACCCGGTCGGCCAGGTCGATCTTGCGCAGGTGGAGGGTGTCCAGCGCGGTCTTCTGCTCGGGGGTGTTCACCCAGCCTGACCGGGGCGGATGCCTTCACGGGCGCGGCGAGAGGACGACCACCGCGGTCTCATGCGGCCGGCGCGCGGCGTACCCCTCGAGGTTCTCGTCGACCTCGCCCCAACGGGCCCACAGGCGGTCGCGCTCGACGCCTGTGGCGCGATGGGCGAGGACCCGGCGCCGACCCTCCCGGGTCCAGACCACGGCCTCCGGGTGCGCCTGCAGGTTCAGCCACCACGCGGGCTCCGAGGCACCCCAGCCGTTCATCGCCATCGTGACCAGGTCGTCATCGTCCTCGAGGTACCCGACCACGACGCGGCGTCGGCGACCACTGCGCCGGCCGGTCGTCGTGAGCCAGAGCGCACCCCATCCGCCGGGCTTGGGTCGCCACAGCCCGACCCGACCACCGGTGAGGCGCAGGAGCAACCGGTGCCCGTGCCAGAAGGTCACGACGAACCACCGGGGCGGCAGCGGAGCCGCTCGCGAGCGACGCTTCTCGGCCACGTCTCGACCTTGCCTCCGGCCCGCGCGACGGTCCAGAGCCGAAGGTCACCGTCAGAGCAGCAGGCTCGGCTCGAACCTCGGCCGTCGGTCGGCGTCGTCCCCGGCGGGACGGACGAACTCGAAGGCGGCGGTGGTCACCAGCTCCGTCTCGTCCCGCTCCCCCAGGCCGGCCGCGCACTCCACGTGCATCGGCGGCAGGTGGAAGGCGTTGCGGCCGACCTCCTCCGGCGTACCGCGGAAGGCGATCGGCCGGCCGAGGGACTCACCGCAGACGCCGCAGATCCGGCTCAGCGCGCACTGGGTGACCCAGCGCCGGGTGGTGAGGCGCTCCGCGAGGTCGGCGAGCGGCGCCGCGCTCACGAGGCGCTCCGCATCCACCTGCCCAGCTCCTTGCGGCGCGGCGGCCGCTCGGCGTCCGACTTGCGCTTGCGCCTGCGCTCCGGAGACGGCGGCTCGGTCATCGCGGGAGCTTGGTTGCTCGACGTCATCCGGTTGGGCAGCGACAGCTTCATGATCGTGCGCAGCGCCTGTCCGTACTGCCGGTGCAGTGGTCCGGTCGTGTAGGGCAGGTCGTACTTCTCGCACAGCTCCCGCACCCGCACCGAGATCTGGGCGTAGCGGTTGCTCGGGAGGTCGGGGAAGAGGTGGTGCTCGATCTGGAAGCCGAGGTTGCCGGACATGACGTGCAGCAGCGGGCCGCCCTCGAAGTTGGCCGACCCGAGCATCTGCCGCAGGTACCACTCGGCCCGGGTCTCGTCCTCGATCTCCTCCTCGGTGAAGTGCATCGCACCGTCCGGGAAGTGGCCGCAGAAGATGATCATGTAGGCCCACAGGTTGCGCGCCAGGTTGGCCGTCGCGTTGGCGACCAGCACGGTCTTCCACTGCTTCCCGGCGAGGGCGGGATGGACCACGTAGTCCTTGAGCACCTGGTTGCGGCCCTTGCGCAGGATCTGCCGGAGCTGCCGCTTCATCTCCCGGGGGTCCTTCTCACCCTTCCGGATCCGCTCGATGTCGAGGTCGTGGAGGGCGACGCCCCACTGGAAGAGCGTGGCGAGCAGCGCGTTGTAGACCGGCTGCCCGAGGTGGTACGGCGTCCAGCGCTGCTCCCGCGCCATGCGCAGGACCCCGTAGCCGATGTCGTTGTCGTAGCCGAGCACGTTGGTGAACTGGTGGTGCACGTAGTTGTGGCTGTGCTTCCACTGCTCGGCCGGCTGGGCGGTGTCCCACTCCCAGTTGGAGGAGTGGATCTCCGGGTCGTTCATCCAGTCCCACTGCCCGTGCATGACGTTGTGCCCGATCTCCATGTTCTCGAGGATCTTGTGGAGCCCGAGCAGCGTGGCGCCGGCGATCGCCGCGGGCACGCGCGTCCGCCTGGACTGCGTCCCCAGCAGCAGGATCACCCGCCCGGCCACCGCCAGGTAGCGCTGGATGCGGATCAGCCGGTTGATGTACGCCGCGTCCGCGTCGCCGCGCGACTCCTCGATCTCGGCGCGGATCGCGTCGAGCTCGCGGCCGAGCTGCTCCACCTCCTCGTCGGTGAGATGGGTGTACTCCTGGACGTCCGAGATCGCCACGTCGGTGTTCCTTTCGTCTCACTGGGTCTCGAGACAGGCGCAGAGCGCCTTCCTCGACCGGTGTGGATGGTCAGATGTCGAGGGTGCAGTCGCCCACGGCGGCGGTGACGCAGGTCTGCACCTGTTCGTTGGGCTGGTCGAACTCCTCGCCGCTGCGCAGGTCGCGGACCCTTCCGCTGACCAGCGTGAGCGTGCAGGTGTGGCAGATGCCCATCCGGCAGCCGTAGGGCATCCCGACGCCGGCCTCCTCGCCGGCCTCGAGGACCGTGGTCGCGCCGTCCGCCTCCACGGTCTTGCCGGAGGTGCGGAAGGTGATGGTGCCGCCCTCGCCGCCGTCCCCGCCGAGGTCGAGGGAGAACCGTTCGAAGTGGAGCCGCTCCTCCAGGCCGGCCCGCTCGAAGTGCTCGGTGATCGCGTCGAGCATCGGGGCCGGCCCGCAGGCGTAGGTCTCGCGCTCGCGCCAGTCCGGGCAGATCGTGTCGAGGTCCGCCAGGTCCAGCATGCCCTCGGTGTCGGTGTGCAGCCGATGGACGGTGAGACCGTCGTGCTCGCGCTCGAGCCGGTCGAGCTCGTCGCGGAAGATCATCCGCTCCGGCGTGGGCGAGGAGTAGTGCATGACGACGTCGGGCATGGCCGCACCCCCGCGTCGGGAGCGCCGGTCCATCGTGCGCAGCATCGCCATCACCGGTGTGACCCCGCTCCCGCCGACGAGGAAGAGCATCTTCGCCGGCGGCGGCTCGGGCAGCACGAAGTCGCCCTCAGGCCGGGCGAGCCGGACGATCGTGCCCGGCTCGAGGCCGTTGACCAGGTGGCTGGACAGCTTGCCCTCCGGCATCGCCCGCACCGTGATCGCGATGGTGCGCCCGTCCCGCCGTGGCGGGGAGCTCACCGAGTAGGAGCGCCACTGGAAGCGCCCGTCGACCTGGACCCCGATGCCGACGTACTGACCGGGCCGGTGGTCGTAGCGCCAGCCCCAGCCGGGCCGGATCACGAGCGTGGCGGCGTCGTCGGTCTCGGGACGGACCTCTTCGACCCGCCCGCGCAGCTCGCGCTGGCTCCAGAGCGGGTGGACCAGGTGGAGGTAGTCGTCGGGGTGCAGCGGGGTCGTCAGCTTCGCACCGGCGCCCCGGATGCGCTCCCACGAGATGGTGGCGGCCATGCGATCCCAGTGAACAGGTGTTCTCTCACTGAGTCAACGCCCGGAAGGGTGGCGCGCGCCACGCCTCTCCCCCGGCCGCGCCCTCAGGAGCCCGGCGACGTGCCGAGCTCCGCCAGCGCCCGTTCGAAGGCCCGGCCGGCGGCCCGCCAGGGCCCGGACGGTCCGTCCGGGCCCACCAGCCCGAGGAGGTGCGGGGTGAGGTCGGCGCTGAACCCCTCGCTGGCCTCGCGCGGCAGCAGCGACGGAAGGTTGTCGATCGCGATGACCTCCAGCGCCGGGTGTCCCCCGCCGCCGTCGACGAGTCGCCGGACCGGCTCGCGCCAGGTGGTGACGGCGGTGTTCACCGGCAGCATGTTGGTCGGGCCGGTGACGTCGCAGGTGACGTCGGCCAGCACGCGCAACCGGCGCTCGTGGTCGAGGTCCGCCTGCTCCACGAAGGGCGTCGTGGGCGTGTGCGTGACGACGCAGTTGACCAGCAGGTCGTGGCCGAGCAGGGCCTGCTTGTGCAGGTCGCGCGTCTCCTGGCGGTCCCACCGGGTGGCCGGCAGCCCGGCGGTCGTCAGGGCAGCCTGCGCCCCGCGCCCGGACCGGCCGTGCGCCCCGGTCACCAGCGCCAGCAGCTCGGCGACCCCGGCCCTGCCGGCGGCCTCGAGCTCCGCGTCGAGCTCGTGCTTGGCCATCGGGGCGAGCGGCGCGACCAGCCGGCCGGCCAGGTGCAGGACGCCGAGCGCGGCGCCGACGTAGCCGGCCCAGTAGCCGAAGGCCACGACCCGCCTCCCGTCCCCGTCGGTGAGGTACTCGACGTCGAGCAGGCGGCCGCCGCCGCGCCGGAAGCGCTCCAGGGTGCTCCGGGCGCCGTCTTGGCCCTTGAAGGCGTGGGCGAAGTAGATGTGCCGGTGACGCAGGGTCGCCGGCTCGTCGGGGAGCTCCTTGATCCCGAGGACGTAGGCGTCGTGGGGCGCGTCGACCCAGGTCCCCTCCCCGACGACGGTCGCGCCGGCGGCGTCGTACTCCTCGATCGGGAAGACGCGTGACACCGACTCCTCGACCGTCACCTCGATGCCGGCGTCGAGCAGGACCGGCACGTCGGCGGGCACGAGCGGCGCCCGCCGCTCGGTGCCACGGGACTCGGACCGGACCCAGACATGGACGGGCTGCATCGGGCCAGGATGCCACCGTCAGGTCCGCCGTCCAGGTCGGGGCTGCCTTCTCCGCCCACCTGATATGTAGTGGCCGCCTGTCAAGAGCAGGGTGAGGCGCCCGTCCCGATCGTTGCGGGGCGGGCGCCTCGTGCTTCGCCGTCGTGGTTGCTGGTGAGCGTGTCGTTGGCGACGCGCGGTCAGACTGATATGCGCGGGTTGGTTACCGCAGGACGGTGCTTTCGGCAGGAGCGGGACCGCTTGTCTAGCGTCGAGCGTCGCGGACGAGGGTGTCGGCTGCTCATAGGTGTTTCGCGGGTCGCTCCACGCGCTGCCACCGGCCGCCGTGAACGACGAAGCAGATCGTGGTCGGCTACTCCTCGAGCACGGCCAGGGACCAGCACCAGCCGGCCAGTTCGCGGGCGATCGCGACGTTGGCGATGGTGGGCTTCTTCTTGCGGTCGATGAACTTCACCCACCGCTGGTGCAGCCGCCGGTTGCCCTCGTCGCCACGAACCCGAGCAGCTGCGGGGGCCAGGTCCCACCGATCCCGCATGGTCTTGCCCACGACGTAGCGGGCACGGTGGTGCCAGGCCGCCTCGACCAGTAGCCGACGCACGTGGGTGTTGCCGGTCTTGGTGATCGACCCCTGAACACGTGAGGACCCGGAGGAGTACTCGCTGGGCACCAGACCGACGAAGGAGCCGATGGTGTTGCCGGTGAACCGGTGCCAGTCACCAATTTCGACCGCAAGTGCGAACCCGGTCAGGGTGCTGACCCCACGCAGGCATCCGAGGCGGTGCACCAGGTCGGTGAACTCGGAATCGCCTGCCATCTGGCCGATCGCGGTGTCGAGCCGGTCCCGGCGAGCTTTGGCCGTCAAGACGTTCTCGTAGTCGGAGTCAAAGGTCAGCCGGGTCGCACGGCTGGTCAGCTGCGGGAGGGCTTGGTGCCGCAGCCAAGCGTCGTGCTTCCCGGTCCATGCCTGACCGCCGTAGTAGACGATCCCGTGGCGCAGCAGCAGCTTGGACAGCCGGTGCCGGGCCCGCATCAGGTCACCACGGCAGTCCTCGCGAGCACGGACCAGGTCGCGGGCGGCCTCTTGGTCCGCGGTGGGAGTCGCCACTGCGGTGATCTCGTCGAGTCGCAGCAGCCGGGCCAGGTGGACCGCGTCCTTGGCGTCGGTCTTGATCCGATCGCCCGAGGGCCTCTGCAGTTTCGATGGCGCCGCGACCACGCACCGGATCCCGGCTGCATCCAGGTGACGCTGAAGCCCGAACCCAGTCGGGCCGGCCTCATAGGTGACCGCCACCGGACCCGGCAGCTCTTCGATCCAGGACCGGATGTGCTCGTGCGAAGGGGTCAGCTTCGCTTGGACCAACTCGCCCGTGACGCCATCGATCGCCGCCGCCGCGACTGATCGTGCGTGCACGTCGAGCCCAACGCTCGTACGCTCGGTGAACACCGGGGCCTCCCACAACTGTTGGATAGGCCGAGCAGGCCAGCCCTACTCGGTAACCCACGACCATTTGTGAGTGGGGCCCCGGCCTACAACCCTCAGCAGCCCTGAGAGGTCACTCCATACCGTCTAGACTGGGCCCATGCCCTACGACGTGGAGAAGACCGACGCGGAGTGGCGCGAGCAGCTCTCGCCCGAGGAGTACGCCGTCCTCCGCCAGGCCGGCACCGAGCGCGCCTTCACCGGCGAGTACACCGACACCGAGACCACCGGCGTCTACTCCTGCAGGGCCTGCGGGGCCAGGCTCTTCGAGTCCGACACCAAGTTCCACTCCGGCTGCGGCTGGCCCTCCTTCTACCAGCCGATCTCAGACACGATCGAGTACCTCGAGGACACCTCGCACGGCATGAAGCGGGTCGAGGTCCGCTGCGCGAGCTGCGGGTCGCACCTGGGCCACGTCTTCCCCGACGGCTACGGCACCCCCACGGGAGACCGCTACTGCATCAACTCGATCAGCCTGACGCTCGAACCCGCCGAGCAGCCGAGCTGACGGTCCGCGGCGGGAACTCTGCCGACATCGCGGTCACGCGAACCCGGAGACGGCTCCCGACCAGGCTGACCGGGATCCGGTACGTCGGACGTCGGGCGCCGGCGATCGGCTCCCCGTCGGCGAGCCACTGGTAGCGGAAGCCCCGTTCGCCGGTCCAGCGCCCCGGGTCCGCCGCAGCCCTCGTACCGACACGCACCGGCCCGGTGATCGACGGCCGCCGCCGGTTGGTCGGTGGACCCGCGGTGCCGCACGGCCCGGCGCCCCGTGCCTGGCAGGCCTGGGGCTGGGGTGCGTCGGCGGTCGGGTCGCCGCACGAGCCGGCATTCAGCTCGGGCAGCTCGACCGCCGGGTCGGCTTCGTGGAGCTTCGCCACCTGGTCGAACCCTGCCTGGACGAGGTTCGACGGCAGCGGCGCGTAACCGTACGGTGCCGCCTTCGACTGTCCCTCGCAGAGTGCGTACTGCAGGAAGTCCGTCAGGGCCTGCCGCTTGCCCGTGGTCATCCGCGGGTCGTCCGCCCCGGTCGGGAGCAGCAGGTAGGAGTACGCCGACAGGGGGTACGCACGTGGGTCCGGATTCGTCCAGACGTCGTCGAGGTCGACCACCAGGTCGCCGCTGACGGTCGCTGCGGTCAGTGCTACCGCCGCATCGCCCGCCGTCGGGCCGACGTAGTAGCCAGCGCTGTTGAGCACCTGGGCTGCGGGGAAGTCGGCCATGAGCGGGTAGGTGTACTCGACGTACCCGATGGCGCCGTTGCCGGCTCCGCTCCGGATCAGGTTCATCACGGCGTCCGATCCGGCCCGGCCCACCATCCGGGTCCCGGCCTGCCTCGGGTAGTACGAGGTCCACCCGGCCCGCCCCAGGTAGGGGCGCCAGAGTCCGGGGTGCTCGTGGTCCAACCACGCGGTCAGCTGCGCGGTGGTGCCCGCGCCGTCGGAACGGACGACCGGGGTGACCGGCAGGGACGGGAATCTCCGGCCGTTGTTGTCCCGCGCGATCGCGGGGTCGTCCCAGCTGGTGACCCGGTTCGTGAAGATCTTCGCGATGGTCGCGCTGGAGAGCCGCAGGTTCCGGATCATCCGGCCCCCGACCGTGAGGTGATAGCTGAATGCCGTGCCGCTCGCCGTGACCGGGACGTAGGCGAAGTCCCGATCGCCGCTGGTGTCGGGCGCCCCGGACTCGTCGACGCCCTGGTACGGGATGTCGGAGATCCCGAAGTCCGTGCTTGCGTGGGCGAAGTCCGAGCGGCCCGTCGAGGAGCCGCGAGCGCTGTAGTCGATCTTCATGCCGACGGAGTCCGCGTCCGCGACCCACTGCTGGAGGAGCAGCTCCGCGCTCGTCGAGCCGGAGCCCTCGATCCGGGCGTACGTCGCGGCGCTCGCGACGGGTGGGGTCGCGTCTGCCGTGGCCAGCAGGGCGGCCAGGGTGATCAGCAGTCCGAGGAGGCGCACGGGCGGACCGTAGGCTCCGGACCAGACCATCAGGTGACGGCACGGCAAACTCCTGGCGCGGTTCGGCCGAGCGAAGCATCGTGCTGCGCATGACCACCACCCCGACCTCCCCTGCCGAGCGCCTCCGCGACCTCTGCGGCGGCCGCGTCCACCTGCCCGGTGACCCCGGGTACGACGTCGCGCGCACACCCTGGAACCTCGCCGTCGACCAGCGGCCGGCCGCCGTCGCCGTCCCGCACTCCGCGGCCGAGGTCGCCGACGTCGTGCGGGCGGCCGCCGCGGCCGGCCTCCGCGTCGCCCCGCAGAGCAGCGGCCACGGCGCCGGGCCGTTCATGCAGCGCGACCTCGGCGACGCCGTCCTGGTGCGGCTGCACGAGCTCACCGGCGTCACCGTCGACCCCGCGGCCCGCACGGCCCGGGTCCTCGGCGGGACCCTGTGGCAGGACGTCGTCGCAGCGGCGGCGCCGCACGGCCTGACCGCCCTGCACGGCTCCTCCCCGGACGTCGCCGTCGCCGGCTACACCCTGGGGGGCGGGCTCTCCTTCTACGGCCGCCGGCACGGCCTGGCCGCCAACAGCCTGCGCGCCGTCGAGGTCGTGACCGCCGAGGGTTCCCTGGTCCGCGCGACGGCCGACGACCACCCGGACCTCTTCTGGGCCCTGCGCGGCGGTGGCGGCAGCTTCGGTGTCGTCGTCGCGCTCGAGCTCGACCTGCTGCCGTACGCCGACGTGTTCGCCGGCATGCTGCTCTGGGACCGCGAGCGTGCGCCCGAGGTGGTGCCCGCGTGGGCGGCCTGGACCCGGGAGGTCCCGGAGTCGGTGACGACCTCGCTGCGCGTGATGAGCTTCCCGCCCCTCCCCGACCTGCCGCCGTTCCTCAGCGGCCGCCAGCTCGTCGTCGTCGACGGCGCGGTGCTCGAGGACGACGACCGGGCCGCGGAGCTGCTCGCCCCCCTACGGGCGCTCGGACCCGAGATGGACACCTTCGCCCGGATCCCGGCCGCCGGCCTGACGGGGGTGCACATGGACCCGCCCGCCCCGGCCCCCGCGGTGGCCGACCACGCCGTGCTCGCCGAGCTGCCCGAGGAGGCCGTAGCGGCGTACCTCGGCGCGGTCGGCCCGGGGTCGACCACCTCGCTGCTGTTCGCCGAGCTGCGCCACCTCGGGGGCGCGCTCGGTCGGCCCGCTGAGGGCGGCGGGGTCACCTCGCACCTGGAGGGCGCCTACGCGCTCTTCTGCGTCGCGATCGCCCCGACGCCGGAGGCGGCCGCGCAGGGAGTCGCCGACGCGGCCGCCGCCTGCGCCGCGATGGCGGCCTGGACGACCGGCACCCACGTCCTGAACTTCAGCGACGTGCCGGTCGACCTGGCGACCGTCCACAGCGATCGGTACGAGCGGCTGCGCGCGGTCCGCGCCGCGGTCGACCCGGCTGGGGTGTTCCTGGCCCAGCACCCGGTCGACTGAGCTACCCCTCGACGTCCACGAGCGCCGGCACCAGCACCACGGTGCCGGCGCCGTGGGCGGCGTCGACCTGGTCCTGCAGGCTGCCGTCGTCGTAGGTGACACCGACGACGACGCGGTCACCCTCGACGGCCGCGGTCTGCGCCCCGGGCAGGTTCCGCAGCAGCTCGTCGGCGACGGCCTGCAGCTCAGCGGGACCGAGGCGCCCGGACGCCGGCGCCCCGCTGGGCGCCGGCTCGGGCGCCGCGTCGTACGCCGCAGCGGGGATCGCGCCCTGGTAGGTGAACGTGGTGCCGTCCCAGAGGCCCTCGACGCGGTACTCGCCCCACCGCACGGAGCCGGAGCGCTCGAAGGTGCCCGGGTGGTCGACCCAGTCCCATCCCTCGATCCGCGGGCCGTCGCACTGGGGCGGCCAGGACTCGGCGACGGCGCCGAGGCACAGCTCGGGCACCCCGGTGTCCATCACGGTCACGAGGCCACGGGTGGTCACCACCCCGGGCGCCGCCGGCACGGCCGTCGCACTGGGCCGGCCCCGGGGCTCCACGGTGTCGTGGCCCTCGGAGCCGCACGCAGCGAGGAGCAGCAGCAGGGCGAGCGTCGGAGCGAGGGTCCTCATGCCGGTCGGACGGCGGGAGTGACCGCCCGGTTCCACGCCCCGGTTCCACGCCCCGGGCCGGGAACCGGGCCGGCAGCCGGGCCGGCACTCGGATCAGGGCAGCCGGTCGACGAGGTCCGCGACCTCGACGCGGGCGCCGGTGTAGAACGGCACCTCCTCGCGCACGTGGCGCCGGGCCTCGGACCCGCGCAGGTGCCGCATCAGGTCGACGATGCGGTAGAGCTCGTCGGCCTCGAACGCGAGGATCCACTCGTAGTCGCCGAGGGCGAAGCTGGCGACCGTGTTCGCCCGGACGTCGGGGTAGCCGCGGGCCATCTGGCCGTGCTCGGCCAGCAGCCGCCGGCGCTCGTCGTCCTCGAGGAGGTACCAGTCGTAGGAGCGCACGAACGGGTAGACGCACAGGTGCGCCTTGGGCTCCTCGTCCATGAGGAACGCCGGCACGTGGCCCTTGTTGAACTCCGCAGGCCGGTGCAGCGCCAGCTGGGACCACACCGGCTCCAGGCGGGACCCGAAGGCCGTGCGGCGGAACCGCTGGTAGGCGTCCTGCAGCTCCTCCGACGTCTCGGCGTGCCACCAGACCATGACGTCGGCGTCGGCCCGCAGACCGCTCAGCTCGTAGGTGCCGCGGACGACGACGCCCGACCCGGCGAGCTCGGCGAAGAGCTTCTCGACCTCGGCGCCCTCGGTCGCCCGGTCGGCGGCGCCGAGCGGCTCGGCGAGCCGGAAGACCGACCACATCACGTAGCGGATGGAGTCGTTGATCTCCCGGACCTTGGCGGCGTTGCTGACCATGCCCTCCATTGTGCCAACCGTGCCGAGCGCACCCGAAGGGACTATCGGCCCGGCTGGTCGCGACCATAGCCCGCCTCGCGGGCCTTGATGATCGCCTCGGCCCGGCCGGCCGCGTGCAGCTTGGCGTAGATGCCGGACACCGCGTTGCGCACCGTCTTGCTCGACACGTAGAGCTCGGCAGCGATCGCGTCGTTCGACCGGCCGGCCGCCAGGAGGCGCAGCACGTCGCGCTCACGGTCGGTGAGCTCGGGGAACGGCTCCGGTTCGGCGGGCGCGGGCCCCGCCGAGGCCGAGAAGTACGACGCCACCCGTGCCGCCAGGCTCGCCCCGAAGACCATCCCGCCGGCCGCGGCCGCGCGGATCGCGGTCAGCACCTCGTCGGCACCCGACCCCTTCAGCAGGTACCCGCTGGCCCCGGCCCGGATCGCGCTGAGCACGGTCTCGTCGTCCTCGTTCATCGTGAGCATCACCACCCGGGTGCCGGGCTGGCGCCCGGTGATCATCCGGGTCGCCTCGATGCCGTCCAGGTGCGGCATCGAGATGTCCATGACGACCACGTCGGGGCGTGCCTCGGCGGCGACGTGCACCGCGTCGCGGCCGTCCGCGGCGGTGCCGACCACGTCGATGCCGTCGAGCGCACCGAGCAGCGAGGCCAGGCCCTCGCGGACGATCTGGTGGTCGTCGACGACCACCACCCGGATGTCGGTCCCGGTCATCGGTCGCTCCTCAGGGGCAGCCAGGCGCGCACGACCGTGCCGCCCGTGGGTGGACAGGTGACCTCGCTGCGGCCGCCGAGCTCCGCGGCCCGCTCGCGCAGGCCGACCAGGCCGACGCCGGCCTGGACGTCGACCGGGATGCCGACCCCGTCGTCGGCGACCTCGACGGCGAGCGCGGCACCGGCGACGCCGAGCCGCACGGTGCACGTCGCCGCCCCCGCGTGGCGCGCCACGTTGGTCATCGCCTCGCTCGCGATCCGGTAGGCCGCGACCTCGACCGCGGCCGGCAGGGTGCCGAGGTCCCCGGCGACCACGGTCGCGGGCGGGTCCAGGGTGCCGGCGAGCTGCCGCAGGGCGCCCACGAGGCCGAGGTCGTCGAGGGCCGGTGGCCGCAGGTCGTGGACCAGGCGACGGACGTCGGCGACGACGTCCTGCACGTGCCGACTGGTCCTCCCGATCTGGTCCTGCGCCGCCGCCGGGTCCCGGTCGACGAGCAGGCGTGCGGACTCGAGCTGGAAGACCACGCCGCTCAAGGCCGGGCCGAGCCCGTCGTGCAGGTCGCGGCGGATCCGCCGCCGCTCCTCCTCCCGGGCGGTGACCAACCGCTCCCGGCTGTCCTGCAGCTCCTCGGCGAGCCTGCTGGTGCGGGCCGCGGTGGCCGCCTGGCGCACCAGGTCGCCGAGCAGCTCCTCGTCGCGCCGGGACAGGCGGCTGCGCAGGCCGCGCGCCGGGAGGACGAGCCGTCCTACCGCGGCACCCCGATAGGCGATCGGCAGGCTCCGCGTCTCGGCCGGGCGGTCGCCGTACGTCGCGACCAGCCGCTCGCCCCCGCTCCGGTCGACCTCGACGCTCACGAAGCCGACGCCGAACGCGTCCGCGACGGCGCGGGCGACCGCGGCCAGCTGCTCGGCGCCCTCGTCGGTGGACTCCAGGGTCGAGGCGAGGCCGGCGACGGCGTCGTACGGCGTGGCGCGCTCGCCGAGGACCACCCGCCGGATCCACCGCCCGAGCCGCTGGCGCAGCGGGCCGTAGAGCAGGACCGTCGTCAACAGCACCAGCAGCACCACCGTGGACTGGTCCATCGAGTCGTCCAGCACGGCGGTGAGGCCGGCGACGACCACGAAGTCGACGACCAGCAGCACGGCCGCGAGCGCCGCGAGCAGGACCGTGCGGCCGAGCAGGTCCTCGATGGAGACCACCCTCGGGTCCACGACCGCGATCGTCATCGCCACCGGGACCACGACGATGCAGGCGAAGAAGACGACGCCGTTCAGCGCGCCCAGGTCCAAGAACACAGCGACGACGACGATCGAGGCGGCGACCAGCGCCCCCCACAGCAGCCAGCGCATCTGGTCGCGCGCCTCGCCGCGGGAGTCGCGGTAGCGCCGCACCACGACGCCGACGGGCACGACCACGCCCAGCAGCGTGGCCGCGTGGAGCACCGCGTTGACCGCCTCGGCGACCGGCTCGAGCGCCCAGATCGTCGTGGGATCGGGGTCGACGCCAGGGGGGAGGTGGCTGGTCGACTGCAGGTACGGCGTGACGGTGACCGCCAGCGCGCTCAGCACCATCACGCCCATGCACGCCCAGCTCGCGACGCCCCAGCGCCCCGGTAGGAATCGTCCGTCGGGGAACAGCAGCGGGAGCACCACGATCGTGGCCGGCAGCAGGGCCGTGAACCGGGCGAGGAACCACACCGCGAACGTCATGGCGGGCAGGGCGTGGTCGGTGACCGTGCCGAGACGGACGTAGGCCTCCGAGAGCCCGTCGAGCGCCCAGAAGAGGCCGACGCCGCCGAGCGCCCACCCGATCGCGCGCGTCGCGCGGTCTCCGGGGTGGCGCAGGACAACCGCGGAGAGCAGGCCGAGGACGAGGCCCAGGAGGCCGGTCCCGATGCCCCGCCCGATCGCGATGTCGTCGCCGAAGGACCAGAGGACCGGCTCGCCGGCCGACCGCAGCCCGAGCAGGACGATCCCGACCACGCAGGCCGCCGACAGTGCGGGCAGCACAGCAGCGACCGGCCAGGAGACCGGTCGCTGCTGCTGCTCGGGCCCGAGTGTCACCGGGACATCATGACCGGAAGGCCCGGTCACCGAAGGTGAACCCGGCGGCGGTGACGACCAGCCAGATCGCCCCGGTCATCCCGGCCAGGTACTCCAGCGGGGAGACGCCGAGCAGGACGGTCAGGCCACCGAGCACCAGGCCGACGCGGCCGATCCAGCGCGGGACGCCGCCGGCGCGGGCGACGACGTGAAGGGCCAGTCCGGCCAGGCCGGCGAGGACCCAGCACCAGGGGATGGTCCCGATCCAGTGGTTGTACATCGCGGCGTTGCTGTCGTCGATGATCCCGTCACCCTGGGCGAACGGCATCATGAACTCGGTGTCGAGGCCGGCGCCGAGGACGCTGACGACCGCGGTGCCGGCGAGGCCGGCGAGGGCCACGACCGGGGCGAGCCCGTCGGGAGAGACGGCCCGCATCCGGCGGAACAGGCCGGCGGCGAAGACGACCATGAGCAGCGCGCCGAGGGTCGTGATCGAGTGGAAGGCGAACATCACGCCGGCCTTGTCCTGCAGGGCCTCCGAGACGCCCGCGGTGGTGCCCGCGAACTCCTCCCGGTAGACGACATCGACCATCGAGGAGGTGACGATCGTGGCCACGCCGGCGAGGCCGGCGCCGAGGCCGGCGACCGCCCAGCGACGGGAGGTGCGGCCGGCGGGGACGGGGGTGAGGTCCGCGCGGACCGGGTTGTCGGTGTGGACCCGGGTGTGGGCCGGGGGGTGGGTGCTGGTGGTGGTCATCGAGGTGACTTTCTGTGAGTGGGGTGTGCTCGATGACCCGAGGTTGTCGGGCCCGGTGTCCCGCAGGACAGGGACAACGGGGCAGACCTGCCGGGATCCCGGTCCCGGCGCCAGGGTCGCGGCAGGGTTGCGGCAGGGTGCGGCAGGGTGCGGCAGGGTGCGGCAGGGTGCGGCAGGGTGCGGCAGGGTGCGGCGGGGTCCGGCGCTACGGCGCCAGCGCGGCGACGGCGCGGTGGGCGGAGCCGATGACGGCGGGGATGCCGACGCCGTCGTAGGCCGCCCCGCAGACGGCGAGGCCGGGCACGGCCGCGACCGCGGACCGGACCCGCGCGACACGGTCGAGGTGCCCCACGGCGTACTGCGGCAGTCCGCCGCCCCAGCGCTGGACGTGGGTGTCGACGGGCCGGGCGGTCAGCCCGACCGCCTCCTGCAGGTCGGCGAGCGACCAGGCGACCAGCTCCTCGTCGCTCGCCTGGAGGGCGACCTCCTCGCCGTGCCGGCCCAGCGACGTGCGCAGGATGAGCAGGTCGTCGCCGTCGAGGGCGTCGGCGCCTGCGGCACGGACCCAGCCCCACTTGGCGAAGGAGAAGGTGGACGCCTTCACCCTCCGACCGTCGACCGGCGGCACCAGGAAGCCCGACGAGTCGGTCGCGGCGAGGTCGGGCGCGTCGGCGGCGCGGAGCGCGAAGGTCACCACGACCACCGACGCCGCCTCCATCGCGGCCAGCTCGGTCGCCGCGAGCGGCGCCGCGCCGGCCAGCAGCCGCGCCGCCGGTGCCGCGGGGACGGCCAGGACGACCGCGTCCGCGGTGACCTCCTCGGCCGCGGTCGTCGGTCCGACGGTCAGCGCCCAGCCGGAGCCCGACCGGCGCAGCTCGCGCACCGTCGCGCCCGTGCGGACCGGCAGCCGGGTCGCGAGGGTCTCGGGCAGCAGGCCCATCCCACCGGTGATGCCGGCGAAGACGGGCGCGTCGTAGGTCGTCGGGATCGTCGCGGCCTGCTCGGTCATCGACCCGCGCTCGGCGAAGGCCACCAGCTGCGGGACGGACGCGCGGGCCGAGAGCCGGCGGGCGTGGCCGGCGTACACACCGCCGAGGAGGGGCTCGACGAGGCGGTCGGTGACCTCGGGCCCGAAGCGCTCGTCGACCAGGTCGCCGACCGACACGTCGCCGTCGATCCGCGAGGCCCCGATCGAGGCCTCCGCACGCACCCGCTCCATGCCCTCGGGCGAGAGCACGCCGGACGCCTCGAGCTCGGGCAGGTCCAGCGGCACGCCCATCAGCGAGCGCGGCAGCGGCCGCAGCGCGCCCCGGGTCCAGATCCTCGACGCGGCCACGGTGGGGTGCTCGATCGGCAGGTCGAGCGCGCGGGCGAGGTCGACACCCTCCGGGCGCCGGTTGAGCATCGCCTCCGCACCGACGTCGACGGTGACACCTGCGACCTGGGCCCGGCGCAGCTTGCCGCCGACCCGGTCGGACGCCTCCAGCACCGTGACGTCGTGGCCCGCGGCGACCAGCTCGAGCGCGGCCGAGAGACCCGCGACGCCACCACCGACGACCACCACCCTGCTCACCCGACCAGTCTTCCAGGTCGGCCGTCGGCCCCTTATGTCGACAAGATTGATATAGATTGGGCGGCCCGAGCCCCCGGAGAGGAGCACGCGGGTGCGCATCGAGCAGCTGGAGTACCTCGCGGCCGTGACCCAGTACGGGTCGCTGCGACGGGCCAGCGAGCGTCTCCACGTCTCCCAGCCGGCGCTCAGCGAGGCGGTCTCCAAGCTCGAGCGCGAGCTCGGCGTCACCCTGCTGGACCGGCGCCGGTCCGGGTCGCGGATCAGCCGCCGCGGGCGCGAGCTGCTGCAGCCGATGGTCGAGGTGCTGGAGGCGGTCGAGCGGTTGCGCGTCGCGGCGGGCGACCAGGCGACGGGGCACCACGTGGTCAGGGTCGGCACCGTCAGCGCCGCGACAGCCACCCTCCTGGTCCCCGCCATGCACGACTTCCGGTCCGCCCACCCGGGCAGCACCGTCGAGGTGGTCAACAGCCAGCAGGCCGGGGTCAACCAGGGCGTCTCCGAGGGTGCCCTCGACCTCGGGCTCGTCAACGTGCTGGCGGGCGACGACCCCCCGGTCGACCTCGTCTCCACCGGCCTCGTGCACGGTCGCCCGGTCGTCGTGCTGCCGGCCGACCACCCGCTGACGGCGTACGACGAGGTGACGACCGACCAGTTGCGTGCCGAGCCGTTCGTGGCGATGCGCGAGGGCTCGCTGATGCACCGCTTCGTCCACCGACTCTTCGGCTCCCGGCTGCCGTCGGTGTCCTACACGACCGACGGGTCCGAGCTGGGCAAGGTGATGGTCGCCCAGGGCCTCGGCCTCACGGTGCTCCCCGACTACAGCGTGGCCGGTGACCCGATGGAGCGGGCCGGTCTGATCGCCTTCCGGCGGCTGGCCGACGACACGTCCTCGGTCAGCCTGGTGCTGCGGAAGCGACGACAGCAGCACGTGTCGCGCCGGGTGCGAGACCTCGAGACGATCCTGCTCCAGCACGCCCGGGCGCACGCCGGCCACCCCGAGCGCTCCCCAGGAACGGATCGGTCGGGAACCGATGGCCCGGGAGGCACGTCCCAGAGCGCATGACCCCACGCGCCGCCGCTCCCGCCCTCGCCGTCCTCTCGGTCCTGCTCGCCGGCGCCCTGGTCGGCTGCAGCGGTGGTTCCTCCGGCGGCGACGGCGGGTCGACCGCCGCCGACGCGTCGGTCGTGGGGGGTGCGCCCGCGGCCGAGCTCCAAGACAGTGCGGGGGGCGCGGCCGACTCCGTGTCCGCGGTCGGCCGCGACCGGGCCGAGACCGGGCCCGGTGTCCCGGCGCAGGCGGTGATCCGGCACGGCAACGTCGCGCTGCGCGCCGACGACGTGGCGGACGTCCAGCAGGAGGTGCAGAAGGTCGTCGACCGCTACGCCGGCCAGGTCACCGAGGAGAAGACCACGACCGACGACGACGGGAAGCCGGCGTACACCCGGATGGTGCTGCGGATCCCGAGCGAGCGCTTCTCCGACACGATGGACGCGCTCCAGGGCGTCGACGGCGCGGAGCTCGAGTCGGCGAACAGCACCGAGGACGACGTCACGACCAAGCTGATCGACACCCGCACGCGGGTGGCGGCGCAGAAGCGCAGCATCGCGCGGATCACGGTGCTCTTCGACCGGGCCGAGAGCATCCGCGACATCATGGCCATCGAGTCCGAGCTCTCCCAGCGGCAGGCCGACCTCGACTCCCTCGAGCGGCAGCTGGCCTACCTGGAGAGCCAGACGTCGCTCTCGACGATCACGGTCAGCATCGACGAGAACCCGGCCCCGGCGCCGGCCACCGAGGACGGCTCCGGGTTCGTCGCCGGCCTCTCGGCCGGGTGGGACGCGCTCGCGGCGTTCGCCGTCGCGCTGGCCACCGGGTTCGGCGCGGTCCTCCCCTGGCTGGTCGCCGCGCTGGTGCTCGGGCCGCCGGCGTACCTGCTGGTCCGCGCGGTGCGCCGGCGGCTCAGCTCCCGTAGGACTGGACGAACTCCGTCAGCCGCATGAGCTGGTCGGGGTCGGTGGTCGGGATGACGCCGTGCCCGAGGTTGAAGATGTGGCCCGTCGCGGCGCGGCCGGCCTCGATGACCTCCGCGGCGCGGGCGGTCATCACGTCGGTGGGCGCGAACACCAGGGTCGGGTCCAGGTTGCCCTGCACGCCCCGGTCGCCGACCTTGCCGATCGCCTCCGCGAGCGGGGTGCGCCAGTCGACCCCCACCACGTCCGCGCCGGCCTCCCCCATCAGCCCGAGGAGGTTGGCGGTGCCGACGCCGAAGTGGATGCGCGGCACGCCGAGCGCCCCCGCCCGCGCGAGGACCGCGGCGGAGTGGGGCATCACCTGGTCGCGGTAGTCGCGCGGCGTGAGCGCGCCGGCCCAGGAGTCGAAGAGCTGGACCGCCGACGCCCCGGCGGCGACCTGCACCTCCAGGTAGGCCGCCGAGATGCCCGCGATCTTGCGCATCAGGGCGTCCCAGACGTCGGGGGCGCCGAACATCATGGCCTTGGTGCGGGCGTGCTCCTTGGACGGGCCGCCCTCGACCAGGTACGACGCCACCGTGAAGGGCGCGCCGGCGAACCCGATCAGCGGCGTGCCGCCCAGCTCGGCGACCAGACCCTCGACGGCCTCGGTGATGAACGGGACCTGGTCGGGCGTCAGGTCGGGGATCGCGTCCACGTCGGCGAGCGTGCGCACCGGCTTGGCGACCACCGGCCCGACCCCGGGCTTGATGTCGAGGTCGACCCCGACGGCCTTGAGCGGGAGCACGATGTCGGAGAAGAAGATGGCCGCGTCGACGCCGTACCGGCGCACCGGCTGCAGGGTGATCTCGATGACCAGCGCGGGGTCCATGCAGGACTCCAGCATGCCGACGCCGCTGCGGACCTCGAGGTACTCCGGGAGCGACCGGCCCGCCTGGCGCATGAACCAGACCGGCGTGTGCGGCACCGGCTCGCCCCGCGCCGCCTTGAGGAAAGCGCTCTCCGCCAGGCGCGGGTCGGGGCTCGTCTCGGGGCTGGTCACGGCACGAGGGTGGCAGGTCGACCGGCGTGTTCGCACATCGGGACCGCACGGATCGACCTACTGTGACCCCATGGTCGTCGGTCAGGAGACGCACCCGGGCGCGGGGGCGGGCGCGGTGCCCCCGGAGTTCCGGGACGCCGTGGCGACCATGCACACCGCGCGACTGCGGCCCGAGGTGCTGTGCGAGGAGATGCCCGCGCCCCAGCGCATCGCCCCCTACGCCTCGGCGCTCTCCGCGGACGTCACCATCGACGACACCGACGTCGGCACCGGACGGATCATCCTGCTGCACGACCCCGCCGGCAACGACGCGTGGGAGGGCACCTTCCGGTGCGTCGCCTACGCGCGCGCCGACGTCGACCTCGAGCAGGCCGTCGACCCGATGCTCGCGGCGGTCGGCTGGTCCTGGCTCACCGAGGCGCTCGACGCGCACGGGGCGTCGTACGCCGCGATCTCGGGCACCGTCACCCGCGTCTCGACCGAGAGCTTCGGCGGCATGGCGGACGAGGGCGGCACCGCGCAGATCGAGATCCGCGCGTCGTGGACGCCGCTGCCGCCCGAGGACGCCCCCGCCCTGGCGCCGCTCGACGTCGCACCGCACGTCGAGGCGTGGGGCGAGCTGCTCTGCACGGCGGTCGGGCTGCCCCCGGTGCCCGAGGGCGTCGCCGTGATGCCGAGCCGCCGCGGCCAGCGGGGCTCGGGACGCTGAGATGACGTCCGACCCCCACCCCGACGACAGCGAGCCCACCCCGATCCCGCTGCTGACCCTGCGCGACGGGCTGCCCCCGGTGGTGGACACCGACGCCGCCCTGCGCGACGTGTGCGACCGGCTCGCGGCCGGGTCCGGCCCCGTCGCGATCGACGCCGAGCGGGCGTCGGGCTACCGCTACTCCTCCCGGGCCTACCTGATCCAGCTGCGTCGCGAGGGTGCCGGCACCTTCCTCGTCGACCCGATCCCGTTCGGGTCGTTGCCCCAGCTGCAGGAGGCGCTGGACGGCACCGAGTGGATCCTGCACGCCGCCACCCAGGACCTGCCCTGCCTCGCCGAGGTGGGCCTGCACCCGGCGGCGCTGTTCGACACCGAGCTCGCCGGCCGGCTGCTCGGCTACCCGCGGGTGGGACTGGCGACGCTCGTCGAGAGCCTGCTCGGCGCCCGCCTGGCCAAGGAGCACTCGGCGGTCGACTGGTCGACCCGGCCGCTGCCCGGCCCGTGGCTGGAGTACGCCGCCCTCGACGTCGAGGTGCTCGTCGAACTGCGCGCGCTGCTGCACGCCGAGCTCGTCGCCGCCGGGAAGGACGGGTGGGCCCAGGAGGAGTTCGACCACCTGCGCAGCTTCCAGCCGACGCCACGCGTCGACGCGTGGCGGCGCACCTCCGGGGTCCACCGGGTCAAGGGCCGCCGCGCGCTCGCCGCCGTGCGCGCCCTGTGGGAGGTGCGCGACTCGATCGCCGAGCAGCGCGACGTCACGCCGGGCCGGATCCTCCCGGACTCCGCGATCGTCGCGGCCGCTCAGGAGCTGCCCCTCGACCGCGACACGCTCCTGCGCACGAAGGGCTTCCACGGCCGCGGCGCCGACCGGTACGCCTCGCGCTGGGTCGCGGCACTTCGCGAGGCGGCCGGCCTGCCCGAGGCCGAGCTCCCCACCCGCGCGCCCCGCGGCGACGGGCCGCCGCTCGCCCGCGCCTGGGCGGAGAAGGACCCCGTCGCCGCACGCCGGCTCGCGCTCGCCCGCGACGCCGTCGCCGCCCGCGCGGAGGAGCTCGAGCTGCCGGTCGAGAACCTGCTCACCCCCGACTACCTGCGCCGCACCCTGTGGACCCCGCCGGCCACCCGTGACCCCGAGGCACTGGCCGTCGCGGTCGCGGACCAGCTGGCGGCGTACGGCGCCCGCCCGTGGCAGGTCGACCTCGTCGGGCCGATCCTGGTCGACGCGATCATCGGCGCAGACCAGCCGCCGGAGCCGCCGGAGCCGCCGTCTGAGGGACCTCAGGCCTGAGCGCCTCGGCTGGTCCGGCGGCGGGGCGCGGTTGCCGTTTCACCATGGTCTGCAGATGAACCTGCACCTCCCATGGTGTGCCCGCCGTGGGAAGTGCAGGTTCGGCGACAGACCGTGATGAACCTGCGGCGGTTGAGGCGCGAGAGGCCGCGCGCGAGCAGAGCGCTCGCGACGGGCGACCGGAGCAGGCACCGTCAGGGAAAATCGGAGCGTTGTCGGCACCTGGTGCCGGAAACCCTCCGACTTCTCGCCCGCCGGCGACCGCGACCCGGGAAGCAGCGCTGATCGGAGGCCGCCTTGTCGTCGCTGCCTGTCGATCGCAACCCCGGCGGACCCGCGAGCTGCCGGCAGCGGCCCGGGCGCGGGGGTCTCGACAGCGCCCGACCGCCAGTGGTCAGGCGTCGGCGGGACGCTCGTTGTAGACGCCCGCCTCCTCCTGGCCGGTCAGGGCCGCGATGGCGCGCATCACCTCGTCGGTCACCTCGCGCCGAGCCCTGCCCAGCGGGACGCCGTCGTACCGGCCCACGACCTCGATCGGCTCGCCGAAGCGGACCGTGACCGGGACGACCCGGGGGAGGCGGGCACCGACCGGCTGGAGCCGCTCGGTGCCGGTGAGCCCGACCGGCACGACCGGGACCCCGGCGGTGAGGGCGAGGTGGGCGACGCCGGTGCGGCCGCGGTAGAGCCGGCCGTCGCGGGAGCGGGTCCCCTCGGGGTAGAGGCCGAAGGCCTCGCCGCGGTCGAGCACCGCAAGGGCGGTGTCGAGGCTCGCGATCGCGGCCTTCGGGTCGTCCCGGTCGACCGGCAGCATGCCCATGCCCTCGAACCAGGCCTTCTGCAGCCGGCCGCGCACCCCGCCTCCGGCGAAGTAGTCCGACTTCGCCAGGAAGACCACCTTGCGGGGCGCCACGATCGGGATCACCAGCGAGTCGGCGAAGCTGAGGTGGTTGCTGGCCAGCAGCACCGGTCCGGTGCTGGGCACATTCTCCAGCCCGGTGACCGTCGGCCGCCAGACCGTCCTGGCGAGCGGCGGGACCACCGCGTGCAGCACCGTGTACATGACCACGGCGCCAGTCTCGTGGTTACCGACCGGTCCGCCGAACCGGCGGGGCGGAAATAGGTGAAGGGCCCTCGAAAGTATGAGTTCCAAGGGCCCTTCAGGTGACCGGTACTGGTGACGCTCCCGGTCGACAGCTCTTCCACTCCGGTCCCAGCGGCCCCGTCACCCAGCCGCTGCGCCCTGCTCCGGCAAGCCGGCGCCTGGCGTTCGGACCCTCGTCTCCGAGCTGTCCCGCTCCTCGTTTCCGAAGGGCGTGGGAGAAGTTCTACGCCCGCTCCGGAGCACCGCGCAAGGGTTCTGGCGAACATTCTTCCGGTTCCACCGGAATCGGCCGGTTCGTCCACAGAACCACCCCCGGTCATCCACAGGAAGCGCCGAGATTCCCACAGTTGAGCGGGATTCCGACCGGGCAACATCACCGGGCGACACCACCGGGCGACACCACCGGGCGACACCACCGGGCGACACCACCGGCCGACCCTCGGCCGAAATGGACGAAGGGCCCTCGCGAGTATGAGTCGCAAGGGCCCTTCGAGGCGGCCGGTACTGGTGACGCTCCCAGCCGACAGCTCGTCTCCTCCGGTCCCAACGGCCTCGCCACCCAGCCGCTGCGCCCTGCTCCGACAAGCCGGCGCCTGGCGTTCGGACCCTCGTCTCCGAGCTGTCCCGCTCCCCGTCTCCGGAGGGCGTGGGAGAAGTTGTATGCCTCCGGGCTCCGCGTCCGCAAGGGGTTCGCGGGACATTCCGTCGGTCCCACAGCAGGTGGCCCTTCCGTCCACAGCCGAGGGGCCCGCCCTCCACAGGATCAGGGCCCATGGTCCACAACTTCCGGCCGACCTGTGGAGAAGCGGTCCAGCCCACCGGGTGGCACGATGCCGGGGTGAGCGACCACGCGGAGGACGCCTTCGCTGCCGCCTGGCGGGCCTGGCACGAGGCCCGGGAGCAGCGGCTGCGCGACCCGCGCGGCTGGCTGGCCGTCACCGCCATCCACTGGCTCAGCCGCGCGCCTCGGCGATTCGACGACGCACCCGGCGCCTGGTCCGCCGTCCCGCTCGGGGACGCGGTCGGGGCCACGGTCACCCTGGACGACGGTGAGGAGCTGACCCACGACGGAGCGGTCCTGCGCGCCGGCGCCCACCGCCTGGGCCCACTGGACGAGCGCGGGACGACGCTCGCGTCGGGCGACGCGGTGGTCGAGGTCGCCGAGCGCGACGGCCGCGTCATCGTCCGACCACGGCACCCGGACTCCTCGCACCTGCGCGCCTACCGCGGCACCCCCTGCTACCCGCCGGACCCGGCCTGGGTGCTGCCGGCGCGCTACGCGCCCTACCCCTCGCCGCGCGGCGAGGCCGTCGGGGAGGTGGTCCTCCACCGTGCGGGGAGCGAGCATCGGCTGGTCGCGTGGGACGGGGACCAGGGCTGCCTGTGGATCCTCTTCCGCGACCAGACGTCGGGCGTGACGACGTACGCCGCCAACCGCCAGCTGCTGACCGACCCGCCGACACCCGACGGGCACGTCGTGCTCGACCTCAACCGGGCGACCAACATGCCGTGTGCCTACACCGACTTCGCCACCTGCCCGGTCGCGCCGGCGACCAACGTGCTCCCCTTCGCGGTGGAGGCCGGCGAGCAGATGCCGCTCCTGCGCCCCTGAGCGCGGACGGGAGGAAACTCGCGCGACAGCCGTCGGCGCCGGGCGGCAGAGTGACCGGTGATGTTCGCCGCCCTGCTCCGTCACGCGCGACCACCCTCACCTCTCGCGGGTCGGCTCGCCGTGCAGTCCTTGCTGTTCGCTCTCGGCGAGGGCACCTTCATGACCGGCTCGGCGGTGTTCTTCACCCAGATCGTCGGGCTCTCGGCCGCCCAGGTGGGCCTCGGCCTGACCATCGCCGGGGCCGCGGCGTTCCTCGCGGCGCTGCCGGCCGGCAAGCTCGTCGACCGCTTCGGGCCGAAGCGGATGTGGTCGGTCAGCGCGCTCGGGCAGTCGGCGATGTTCGCCTTCTGGCCGTTCGTCGGCGACTTCCACGGCTACGTGCTGATGGCGGTAGGGATGGAGGTGCTCGGGGCCCTCGGCGGTGCGGCGCACGGTGCGTACACGATCGACGTGCTGCCGCCCGACGAGCGGGTGCACTCGCGCGCCTACATGTACTCGGCGCTCAACCTCGGGTTCACCCTCGGCTCGCTGATCGGGGGCGTCGCGCTGGCGTTCCACTCCGACACGCTCCTGCACTCGCTGCCCTGGTTCACCGCCGCCGTCTTCCTCGTCAACGCCCTGGCGATCACGCGGCTGCCGCGCGCCTCGCACGACGAGCGCACCCCGGAGGACCGCAAGGTCAAGGTCCCCGGCCCCGGGCCGATGCGCAACGTGGGCTGGCTGCTGTCGACCTTCTTCATCGGCGTCTTCTGGACCAACCAGGTGCTGCTCAACATCGTGATCCCCCTGTGGCTGGTCGAGGAGACCGACGCCCCGCGGGTGCTGCTGGCGTTCCTCTTCGGGACCAACACGGTGATGTGCATCTTCCTGCCGATGGCCGCGGCCCGTGGGGTCCGCGACGTGCCGACCGCGCTCAGGGCGATCCACATCTCGTCGACCTTCTTCGTGGTCTCCTGCCTGATCACCCTGGCCACCCACGACACCCTCGGCTGGACGACGATCGCGCTGGTCTGGCTGGGCCACGTGACGGTGACCGGGGCGGAGCTCTACCTGTCCGCCGCGACCTGGGCGTTCGAGGCCGAGCTCATGGACCCGCGGCGGCGTGGCGCCTACCAGGGCGCAGCAGAGCTGAGCAGCACGCTGGGCAAGGTGTGGGCGCCGGCGGTCTACACCTTCCTCGCGATGAGCTGGGGCGCCGGCGGCTGGCTGGTGATCGCCGGGATCATCGTGCTCGCGACCGTCGCCATCCACCCCTCGACCCGGCTCGCGCGGCAGTTCCTGGAGCGGCACGTCCCCGCCGAGGTGCTGGCCGACGCCCGGATCTCCGAGCCCGTGGCCGAGGACGGTCTCGCGGTCGGGCCGCCGTCCCTGATCGACGCCGACGACCCGGTCCCGGGCCCTACCGGGCGGTGAGCTGCTCGACCGCGGCGGCGACCTCGAGGAGGAACCGGTCGCGGCCGTGGGCGGCGACCAGCTGCAGCCCGACGGGCAGGCCGTCGCGGGTCCGCCCGAAGGGCACCGAGATCGCGGGGCAGCCGGTGACGGTGATGAGGTACGCCGCGCGCATCCAGTCCAGGTAGGACGACATCGGCCGCCCGTTGATCGCCGACGGGTACTCCTGTTCCACCGGGAACGGCGGCACCTGCGAGACCGGGAGCACCAGCACGTCGTACCGCTCGAAGAACCGCCGCATCCGGTCCGACAGCGCGGTGCGCTGCGCGTAGGCCCGGGCGACGTCGGCCCCCGTCAGGCCGGCACCGGCGCGGATGTTGTCGGCCAGGGACGGCTTGAGGTCGTCGGGGTGTGCCTCGAGCAGCGCGCCGAAGGCCGCCTGGAACAGCCAGGCGCGCAGCGTCCGGAAGGTGTCGTCGGCCTCGGCCAGGTCGGGGTGGTCGTCGACGACGGCGGCACCGGCCTCGGAGAGCACCGGACCCGAGGAGCGGACGACCCCGGCCACCTCGTGGTCGACCTCGAAGGCACCGCCGAGGTCGACCGAGAGCGCCACCCGCAGCCCCGCCACCGAGCCGGAGACCGGCGGCGCGAACGCCGTCCCGGGGTCACCCAGCGCCTGCGGCGACCGCGGGTCCGGGCCGGCGATGACGGAGAGGAGCAGGGCGAGGTCGCCCACGTCGCGGGCCATCGGGCCGCTGACCGCCGTGGTCTCCCACAGGTTGTCGGTGGGCCAGGTCGGCACCCGGCCCAGGGAGGGGCGCAGGCCGACGACGCCGCAGAACGACGCCGGGTTGCGCAGCGACCCGCCCATGTCCGAGCCGTCCGCGAGAGGCACCATGCCGGCGGCCAGCGCGCAGGCCGCTCCCCCGCTCGAGCCGCCGGCGGAGCGGGACGGGTCGACCGGGTTGCGGGTCAGGCCGAAGGTCCGGTTGAAGGTGTGGGAGCCGGCCGCGAACTCGGGCACGTTGGTCCGACCGACCACCACGACCCCGGCCCGGCGGATGCGCTCGACGACGAGGTCGTCGGCGTCCGGGACGTGCTCGGCGAACAGCGGCGACCCGTAGGTCGTGCGCCACCCGGCGACGTCGTGGGTGTCCTTGAACGCGAACGGCAGGCCGTGCAGGGGCCCCACCTCCGCGCCCGCGGCGAGCCGCTCGTCGGCGGCGAGGGCAGACGCCCGCGCACGCTCCTCGTCCAGCGAGACGATCGCGTTGAGCTCGGGGTTGCGCTCGGCGATGCGGGCCAGGTGCAGCTCGAGCAGCTCTCGCGCCGAGATCTCCCGCCGGCGTACAGCGGCCGCCTGGTCGCGCGCGGTCGACCCGACGGTGAGGTCGCTCATGCCGGGCCTCCGCCGGCCGGCGGTGAGTGATCCACCGGATCCGTCGCGCAGGAGGTGGGCAGCTCACCGCCACCCGGGGTCAGCGCGGGGCGGCGGTGAGTGATCCACCGAATCCGTCGCGCAGGAGGTGGACAGCTCACCGCTGCCCGGCGCCGCAGGCTCACCGGCGGCGCCCGAGGACCGCACCGGCGGCGACGCCGAGCAGCACCAGCCCCGCGCCGACCGCGACACCGGTGTAGAAGTCGCCGCGGCCGCCGGGCACCCGGCCGGGCACCGCGTCGCGGTAGTACACCGGCATCTCCTGGCTCGGCGCCGGCGCACCGGTCCCAGCCTCGGCGACGGGCGCCGGGCCCTGGGCCGGACCTTGGGCGATCGCCTCGGCGACGTTGCCGAAGAACTCGCCGGCCATCCGTCGCGACACGCTGGTGAGCATCCGCTGGCCGACCCCGCCGACCATGCCACCCACGATCGCGTCCGCCTCGTAGTCGACCTTGGTCAGCCCGGCGTCGGCCTCCCCGAACCACACGCGCACGGTCGCGTCGACGGTGCCGGGCGCACCGGCGCCGCGCAGGCTCATGACGAGCGACTCGTGCTCGTGCAGGTCCGAGAGGGTGCACGAGCCCTCGTAGGTCCCCTTGATCGACGCGACGCCGGCGGTGACCGTCATGTCGTAGGCGTGGGTGTCGGTCTCGACGAGCCGCTCGCAGCCGGGGATGGTCGCGACCAGGACCCGCGGGTCGAGCAGCGAGTCCCACACCCGCTCGACCGGGAACGGCACGACGTTGGAGCCGGTGATCTTCATGGACGGCCGCCTTTCGACACGGGTGGTTCCGAGGCTCGCGGCGCTCGCACCTCAACCACCGTGCGCCAGTCGGAGGTGGAAGAGCTCGGACGGGGAGATCGGCATCGCGGTGATCCCGAAGTCGGGCACCGCCACCCGCTCGGCGTCCTCGATCGCCGCCGCGAACACGGCGGCCGACGGGATCACGCCGGCCTCGCCCGCGCCCTTGATGCCCAGCGGGTTCAGCGGCGACGGCGTCTCGAGGTGGTCGACGTCGATGCCGTCGGGCACCTCGGTGACGTAGGGCATCAGGAAGTCCATGAACGAGGCGTTGAGCAGCTGGCCGGACTCGTCGTACGCCATCCGCTCGTAGAGGGCTCCCCCGACGCCCTGGGCGACGCCGCCGTGGATCTGGCCCTCGACGATCATCGGGTTGATCAGGGTGCCGCAGTCGTGGACGACGGCGTACCTGAGGATCGAGATCTCCGCAGTCTCGGGGTCGGTCTCGACGATGACGGCGTGCATGCCGGACGCGAACGTGGCCCGCTCGGGAGAGTAGAAGTCCTTGCCCTCCAGCCCCGGCTCGTCGTCCTCGGCGACCGGCGGCTTGCCCGGGTCGCCGACGGAGAACTGGGTCGCGGCCTTGGACGCCTCGTCGAAGGCGTAGCGCAGCGGGTTGGAGAGCACCGACACGGTGCCGAGGTCGATGGACGTGCCCGGCGACCCCTTCACCGACACGACCCCGTCGACGATCTGCAGGTCGTCCTCGGAGGCCTCGAGCGCCTCGGCGGCGATCCGCAGCACCTTCTCCTTGGTGCGCTTGGCGGCCAGGTGGATCGCCGAGCCGCTCATGACAGCGGCCCGCGAGGCGAAGGTGCCGACGGCGTACGGCATCCGGCGGGTGTCGCCGGTGACGACCTCGACGTCCTCGAACCGGACGCCGAGCTCGTCGGCGACCAGCTGCGCGAAGACCGTCTGGTGCCCCTGACCCTGCGTGGTCAGCCCGGTCGCGACCTTCACCTTGCCGGTGGTCTCGACGTGCACGTGGGCGCCCTCGTAGGGGCCGACGCCGGTGCCCTCGACGTAGCAGGCCAGCCCGATGCCGACCCGGCGCCCCGCTGCTGCCATCTCCTGCTGGTACGCCGGGAACCCGTCCCACCCGACCAGCGCCTTGATCTTCTCCAGCATCGCCGGGTAGTCGCCGGAGTCGTACTCCAGCTCGCGGCCGTCCTGGAAGACCAGGCCCTGGTCGTAGGGGAACTCGTCGGGCTGGATGAAGTTGACCGCGCGCACCTCGGTGCGGTCCCGGCCGAGGTAGGTGGCGATCGCGTCCATCGTCCGCTCCATCGCGTAGCACCCCTGCGGCCGCCCGGCGCCGCGGTAGGGGGTGACCATCACCGTGTTGGTGTAGAGCGACTCGAACACGACCCGGTAGCTCTGCGGCTTGTAGGGGCCGAGCAGCTGGGTGGAGGTGATGATCGGGACGATCAGGCCGTACGGCGTGTACGCGCCGTGGTCGTGCCAGATCTCGACGTCGAGGCCCAGCAGCCGGCCGTCGTCGTCGAACCCGACCTCGACGTGCTGCACCTGGCCGCGCTCGTGCGCGGAGGAGATGAAGTGCTCGCGCCGGTCCTCGGTGAACTTCACCGTGCGGCCCAGGGCCCGGGCCGCCATCGGCACGAGCAGCTCCTCGGGCCACGGGTGGTTGATCTTCACCCCGAACCCGCCGCCGACGTCGGGGGTGACCACGTCGACCTGACCGAGGTCGAGACCCATCTTGACCGCGACGGCGGCCCGCACGCCGGTGGAGGTCTGCGTGGACGTCCACACGACCAGCCGGCCCAGGTCGGCGTCCCACCGCGCCACCGTCCCCCGGCCCTCCAGGGGTGTGCAGGCGCTGCGCTCGACGGTCAGGTCGAGCGCGAGCCGGTGCGGCGCCGCGGCGATCGCCGCCGGCGCGTCACCGACGGCCTGCTCGAGCCGAGCGCCGACGTTGCCCGGGACGTCCTCGTGCACCAGGTGCCGGGCGGCGCGGGCCGCCTCGAGGCCCACCACGGGCGGCAGCGGCTCGAGGTCGACGCGGATCCGCGAGACGGCGTCCTCGGCGACGTACCGGTCGTCGGCGACGACGAACGCGATCGCCTCGCCGACGTAGTTCACCTCGTCCTTCGCCAGCGCGTACTGGGTGCGCCCGTGGGTGAGTGCCGGATGCGGGATCAGCAGCGGCAGCGGCTCGGCCATCGGACCGGTCAGGTCGTCGTAGGTGTAGACGGCGTGGACGCCCTCGACGTCGAGGACGCCGGAGACGTCGATGTCGCGGATCCGTGCGTGGGCGTGCGGCGAGCGCAGCACGGCGGCGTGCAGGGTGGTGGCGTCGAGGGCGAGGTCGTCGAGGTAGCGGCCCGCGCCACGCAGGAAGCGGTCGTCCTCGACCCGCGGGACCTTCTGGCCCACCAGGCGGGTGCTCATGGGCGGTCCCGCTGCAGCTCGGCCGCACGCTCCACGGCCGCGACGATGTTCTGGTAGCCGGTGCAGCGGCACAGGTTGCCGGCGACCATCTCGCGGGCCTCCTCGTGGGTCGGACGGGGGTTGTCGCGCAACCCGGCGGTGACGGTGGTGAGGAACCCCGGCGTGCAGAACCCGCACTGCAGGCCGTGGCACTCCGCGAACGCCTGCTGCACCGGCGAGAGGGCGCCGTCGTCCGCGGCGAGCCCCTCCACTGTCGTGATCGCCAGCCCCTCGGAGGCGACCGCGAGCATCAGGCAGGCGCGCGCGGGCGCTCCGTCGACCAGGACCGTGCAGGCGCCGCAGACCCCGTGCTCGCAGCCGACGTGGGTGCCGGTCAGGCCGAGGTCGTGGCGCAGCGCGTCGGACAGCAGGCGGCGCGCGGGCACGCGGACGTCGTACGTCGTGCCGTTGACCGTCAGCCGGACGTCGTGCTGCTCCTCGCTCATCGCATGTCTTTCGGTTGTCGAGCTTGTCGCGACACCCGCGCCCTGCCTACCACGCGGCGGGTCAGCACCCGCACGAGCTGGGCGCGGTACGCCGCGGTCGCGTGGATGTCGTCAGCAGGGTCCAGGTGCTCGAGCGCCGCCTCACCGAGGTCGTCGTCGGCGACACCGGTCAGGTCGACGACGGTGGGCACGTCGGCGACCGAGAGGTAGCCGACCCGCACCCGGTCGTCCTCCACGAGCGCGGCGGCACCGACCAACGCGTAGTCACCGTGGCGCCGGGAGACCTCGTCGAAGGCGACGCTGGCACCGGCGGGCAGGGCCGGGAACCACGCCGACACCGCGATCTCGTCGGCGCGGACCGACGACTCCAGCGGGCCGACGTACAGCTGGTCGGCCGGGATCGTCCGTCGCCCGCTCGGCCCCTCGACGTCGAGGGACCCGCCGAGGAGGGTCAGCACCACGGGCATCTCCGCGGCCGCGTCGGCGTGGACGAGCGACCCGACGGTGGTGCCGCGGTTGCGGATCGTCGCGTGGGCGACGTGGGCCAGCGCCATCGGGACCAGCGGCTGCACCCGGCGCACGTCGTCGGAGGCGAGGACCGCCGCGTGCCGGGCGAGCGCGCCGACCCGGACGCCGGCGTCGTCGACCTCGACGGCGTCCAGGCCGGGCACCCCGTTGATGTCCACGAGCACCGATGGCGCCGCCAGCCGCATCGAGAGCAGCGGGACCAGGCTCTGCCCGCCGGCGAGCACCTTGGCCCCGGGCTCGCCGGCCAGGGTCGCGACCGCCTCGGCGAGCGACCCCGGTCGGCGGTAGGCGAACGGTGCTGGCTTCACGCGGCCGTCTTCACAGGACCTTCGTGACGTCGTCGGCCCCGACGTGGTGGTCCGGTCGTCGGTGTCCGCGGTTGACGATGTGGAAGTAGACGATCACGAGGATGGTGCCGAGGGCGATGCCGCTCAGCTCGAAGTCATCGGTGATCTGGAGGGTCACGCCGCCGATGCCGGCGATGATGCCCGCGGAGAGACCGACCAGGTTGACCGGGTCGCCGAAGTCGACGCCGTTCTCGACCCAGATCTTGGCGCCCACCAGGCCGATCATGCCGTAGAGGATCACGGTGATGCCGCCGAGGACGCCGCCCGGTGTCGCGCTGACGACCTGGCCGAACTTCGGGCAGAGCCCGAGCAGGATCGCGACCGCAGCCGCCACGTAGTAGGCCGCGGTCGAGTAGACCCGCGTCGCACCCATGACGCCGATGTTCTCGGCGTACGTCGTCGTCGGCGAGCCCCCGAACGCGCTCGCCAGCGCGGTCGCCACACCGTCGGCGCCGATCGCGCGACCCATGTAGGGGTCGAGGTCGTCACCGGTCATCTCGGCGACCGCCTTGACGTGGCCGGTGTTCTCGGCGATCAGGGCGATCACGCCGGGCAGCACCAGGAGGATGAACGTGAGCGAGAAGCTCGGGGAGTGCACGACGCTGACACCGTCGCTCAGCGTGCCGCTGGGCAGACCGACCCAGTCCGCCGCCTTGACGCCGGCCCAGGAGATGCGGTCGTGGTCGATCTCCTTGCCGTTGCTCGAGCCGGTGATCGAGTGGATCTGGCCGAAGACCGCGTCGAAGAGCCAGGACACCAGGTAGCCGAAGATCAGCGCCAGGAAGACCGCGATGCGCGACCAGAAGCCCGGGAGGAGGGTGGCGGCGAAGACCAGGAAGGTGGCGGTCAGGAGCGCGACCCACTGGTCCTGCGGCCAGTAGATGTTGGCGACGACCGGCGCCAGGTTGAAGCCGATCAGCATGACCACGGCGCCGGTGACCGCGGGGGGCAGCACCTTGTGGATCGCGCCGGTGCCCGAGAAGTGGACCAGGACGCCGACCGCGGCGAGCACCAGGCCGCAGACCAGGATCGAGCCGGTGACGTCGGCCGAGTCACCGCCCTGCGCGCGGATGGCCGCGACGCCGGCGACGAACGAGGCACTGGTGCCGAGGTAGCTCGGCACCTTGTTCTGGGTGACGAGCAGGAACAGGATCGTGCAGATCCCGGAGAACAGGATCGCCAGGTTGGGGTCCAGGCCCATGACGAGCGGGAAGACGAAGGTCGCCCCGAACATCGCCACGACATGCTGCGCGCCGATCCCGATCGTCTTGCCCCAGGGCAGCCGCTGGTTGGGCGCCACCGGTTGCCCGGGACCGGGATCGACCATCTGCCAGTTGAACATCGACATGAGACGCACCCTCTCGCTTGCGGGACCGAGCCCCGAGTGGCCACAAGTTAGTGATGCCTATGACACACCCACGAGAGCGACATCTGCCGAAGCAGCGCCGGACCGGCTGGCACGTGTTGTGGGCGCGAGTCGGGTGGGGTCGTCAGGGGAAATGTGCAGGACACGCCGTGCCCACCGGCGTGTCCTGCACATTTCCCCGGTCGACCGGCGAAACGAGCAGCCTCAGCCCACCACCTCCCGCACCCGCAGCGCGACGGCGACGTCGAGGCGCAGGTGCGGGTCGGTGGACAGCGGGCCGAGGAGGCGCTCGAGCTTGGCGACCCGGTAGCGCATCGTGTTGTAGTGGAAGAACTGCACGCGCGCGGCCTCGGCCACGTTGAAGTTGGTGTCGAGGAGGACCTGCAGGGTCTCGCGGAGGTCGGCGGCCTCGGTGGTGTCGTCGGCGAGCGGCCCCAGCACGTCGCGCACGAAGGAGCGCAGCTCGCCGTCGGGCTCCGGCCCGTCGGGCACCAGGGCGATGAGCCGGTGCAGCCCCAGCTGGTCGAAGAACGTCGTCGACCCGGCCCCGTGCACGCGGCGGCCGACGTCGACCGCGCGCCGCGCCTGGGCGTACGCCGCGGGCAGCTGGTCGACCGACGGCGCCATCCGGCTCACCCCGACCGAGAAGGGCCGGCGCCCGCCACCCTTGTCACCGGCGACGGCGGTCACCACGCGACGCACCACGCCGTGCCCGGCGACCGGCTCCTCGTCCCCGTCGACGACGGGGAGCAGCGCCACCACCTCCGAGGAGAAGTCGACGGCCGGGGTGCCGGGCGCCACGGCGGCGGTCACCTGCCGCCACGCCGCGGCGAACCGCTCCTGCCACTGCCGCCGCTGCGTCCCCGACGCCGGCTCGTCACCCGGGTCGATCTCGGCGACCACCACGACGACCGGTCGCTCGAGGTCCCAGCCGAAGGTCGCCGCGTGCTCGCCGACGTACGCCGGGTCGGCCGCGCGCCGCAGCAGGAGGTCGCGCAGGAAGTCGCCCTGGTACTTGCTCTCGACGGCCGTGACCGCCTCCTCGCGCGTGATGAGCAGGGCGGCGACCGCGGCTGCCCGCTCCAGCGCGTGCACGTCGTCCGGGGTCAGCGGTCCGTCCAGACGCAGGCACAGCAGCCGGGCCAGGTCGGCGCCGCCCGCCGCCACCCGCAGCCCCCGCACCTGGCCGGCACCGACCGCCGGGGCCTCGGCGACCACCCGCTCGACCCGCAGCCGGCCGGTGGGGTCGACCAGCCCGGAGCCGGCGAGCAGCTCCCGGGCCTGCGCGGTCAGCGCGGCGGCCCGCTCGCGTCCGTCGGTGGAGGTGAAGGCGACCCCGACCCCGAGCACGCGCGCCACCTCGGCCGCGATCCCGTCGAGGTTGCCGCCCTCGAGCACGATCTGGGTGAGCGCGGTGTGCAGCGCGTCCACCCGCGCGAGGGCAGCGCTGGCGAGCTCCTCCCGGTCCCCGGTGATCAACTCTTGCGCTCCTCCGGCCGTCTCGCTGGCAGAACCTGACATCGGCAAACCGTAATCCGCCCGGCTAGCGTCGGCCAGGTGATCCCCGTCAGCGCGCCGCCCCGGGTGCACCGCCGGCTGCACGCCGCCGACGACGGACCGGTGCCCGTGGTCCACCGCGGCCGCGACGCCGTGTACGTCGACGTCGCGGGCCGCTGCGTCGCCGTGCTCGGACGGCGGGCGACCGCCGTGCCGTGCGGGGTGCGGTCCGGGCTGGACGTCCTGCCGGACGTCGGCCGGGCCCACGTCGCGGGCGGGGTGCTGCACCTCGACGGTGAGCCGGTCGCCGTCGGCCGGCTGCACGACGTGACCGTGCCCCGCCTCCCCCGGCGCTCCCGGTCCGCTGCCCCACCCCCGGGCGACGTGACCGGCACGATCGGCAGCGGCGGGGGCCTGACGCCGTACCAGGACGACGTGGTCTGCGGCTGGCTCGCCGCCCACCGGGCGGCGGGAGTGCCGACGCCGGCGGTGGACGCGGCGGTCCGACGCTCGCTGCACCGCACGACGCTGCTGTCCGCGACGCTGCTCGAGTGCGCGCTGCTCGGCGAGGTCCTGCCCGAGCTCGCGGCCTGGCTGGCCGACCCGACCGACGACGAGGCGGCCGACCGGCTCCTCGCGGTCGGCCACTCGTCGGGCCGGGGGCTGCTCGAGGGTGCTCGGGCCGCGCTGCGGACCCTCGGACCCGCGGCGGTGGCGGCGTGACCCACACCCACGTGGAGATCCGTCCCGGCGCCTACGCCGACTCGGTGACGCTGCTGCAGGTCAGCCGCGCCGTCCAGGGCCTCGACGGGGTCCGGGCCGCCCAGGTCGCGATGGCGACGCCGCTCAATGTCGAGGTGCTGACCGGCATGGGGTTCGAGGTCCCCGAGGAGACGACCGCCAACGACCTGGTCGTGGCGCTGCGGCTGGACGCCCCTGACCTGCTGGCCGGCGCGCTGGCGGGCGTCGACGACGCCCTGCGCGGTGCCGGCCGCCGCGAGACCGGCGCCACCACCGAGGTGCCGCCGCGGACCACCCGCAGCGCCCACCGCCGCACCCCCGACGCGGTCACGCTGGTCTCCGTGCCCGGCGCGAGCGCGTTCGTGGAGGCGGTCGACGCCCTCGAGGCCGGCCACGACGTGATGGTGTTCAGCGACCATGTGCCGGTGTGGCAGGAGGTCGCGCTCAAGCGCCTCGCGGCCGAGCACGGACTGCTGGTCATGGGCCCCGACTGCGGCACTGCCGTCGTCGGCGGCCTCGGACTCGGCTTCGCCAACGTCGTCGCCCCCGGCCCGGTCGGCGTCGTCGCCGCGTCGGGCACCGGGTGCCAGCAGGTGCTCGCGCTCCTCGACCACGCCGGCGTCGGGGTCTCCTCCGCGCTCGGCGTCGGTGGCCGCGACCTGTCGTCGGACGTGGGCGGGCTGGCCACCCTCGAGGCGCTGCGCCGGCTCGACGCGGACCCGTCGGTCGAGCTGGTCGTGCTGGTCTCCAAGCCGCCGGCAGACGAGGTCGCCGCCACCGTGGAGGCGTACGCCGGCAGCCTGGCCACCCCGGTCGAGCAGGCCCTCCTCGGGCCCGGCCGGCCCGACCTCACCGCCGCGACCGAGGCCGTGCTGCGCCGCCTCGGCGTCGACGTGCCGGCGTGGCCGGTGGTGGGCGAGGTGCGCGCGTCCCGCGGCCCGGGTGCGGTGCGCGGCCTCTTCGTGGGCGGCACCCTCGCGGCCGAGGCACGGGTCATCGCGGGCGGGGACGGCGACCACACGTTCGTCGACTTCGGCGACGACGACTACACGGCCGGCCGGGCGCACCCGATGATCGACCCGTCCATCCGCCTCGAGCACCTGGCCCGGGCGGCCGCCGACCCCGGGACCGCCGTGCTCCTCCTCGACGTCGTGCTCGGTCACGGCGCCGAGCCGGACCCCGCTGCGGCGCTGGCGCCGGCCCTGAGCGGGCTGGACCTACCGGTCGTCGTCACGGTGGTGGGCACGAGCGCGGACCCGCAGCACCGGACCCGTCAGGTCCAGGCGCTGGTCGACGCCGGCGCCGAGGTGCACCTGTCCAGCGCCGGCGCCACCCGGCGCGCGCTCGCCCTCTGCCGGTCGACCAGCGCAGGAGGTCCGCGATGAGCACCCCGGACGCCGTCGTGACCGTCGGCGCGGACCTGCTCGCCGACGCGGTCGCCGACCAGGCCGTGCCGGTCACCCGGGTCGACTGGCGACCGCCGATGCCCGGCACCGAGGACGACCTCGCCGTCGTCGCCGCCGACCCGCGCCGACGGGAGGCGAACGAGCGCGCGCTGGCCGCGGTCCTCGAGGTGACCGCGACCCTCGTCGACGTCGCGCCCGCCTCGGAGGTGCTGGGCCTGCAGCCCGGCGAGTTCCTGCACGCCGGGCCGCCGATCACGTGGGAGCGCGCGTCCGGCCCCCTGCGCGGCGCGCTCATGGGCGGCGCGGCGCTCGAGGGCCTGGTCGACGACCCGGAGGACGCCGAACCCCTCTTCGAGGCGGGCACGTCGGTCAGCCTCGAGCCGTGCCACCACCGCTCCGCCGTCGGGCCGATGGCCGGCGTGGTGACCCCGAGCATGTGGATGTTCGTGCTCGAGGACCGGGCCTCCGGCCGGCGCACGTACTGCTCGCTCAACGAGGGCCTGGGCAAGGTGCTGCGCTACGGCGCCTACGGGCCCGAGGTGCTCGACCGACTGCGCTGGATGGGTGACGTGCTCGGCCCGCTCCTGCAGTCGGCCGTCCGGTCCGTGCGGGACGACCGGGGGCCGGTCGACGTGACCGGCATCCTCACCCAGATGCTCCAGATGGGCGACGAGGCCCACAACCGCAACCGCGCCGGCACGCTGATGCTGCTGCGCGACCTCTCCCCCGCGCTGGTCCTCGGCACCCGACGGGGCGCGGACCCGGCCGACGTCGCCGAGGTGCTGCGCTTCGTCGGCGGCAACGACCACTTCTTCCTCAACCTCGCGATGCCCGCCTGCAAGCTCGCCCTCGACGCCGCTCGCGGCACCGAGGGCTCGACGATGGTCGTCGCGATGGCCCGCAACGGCACCGACTTCGGCATCCAGGTCGCCGGCACCGGCGACGAGTGGTTCACCGGCCCGGCCCAGCTGGCCGACGGCCTCTTCCTCGGCGACTACGGGCCCGACGACGCGAACCCCGACATCGGCGACTCGGCCATCACCGAGACGGCGGGCATCGGCGGGTTCGCGATGGCCACGGCCCCGGCGATCGTGCGCTTCGTCGGAGGCTCGGTGCCCGACGCGCTCGCGACCACCCGCCGGATGCACGAGATCACCCTGGGCGAGAACCCCCGCTGGTCGGTGCCCGCGCTGGAGTTCCAGGGCACGCCGACCGGCATCGACGTCGGCCTGGTCTGCCGGACCGGCATCCTGCCGCAGATCAACACCGGCATGGCCGGCAAGGTGGCCGGCGTCGGTCAGGTCGGGGCCGGCCTGGTGACCCCGCCGGCGGAGATCTTCCCGCGGGCGCTCGCGCGGCTCGCCGAGCTGGCGCGTCCGTTCACGGGCGCCACAGCGCCCGCCTGATGTCCACCGTGCCGGTCGGTCGCAACGGGGTGCCCTCCTCGAGGTAGTGCTGGCGCGCCTCGCCCTGGTGGCTGGGCGGCAGCGAGCCGTCCGCCCGCACGACCCGCCACCACGGCACCGGCCCACCGTGCGCGGCCAGCACCGACCCGACCAGGCGCGGGCCACCGCCACCGAGCCGAGCGCCCACCACCTCCGCGATCGCGCCATAGGTCGTCACGCGTCCCCGCGGCACCCGCTCGACGCAGGCGAGCACCTGCTCGACGTACTCCTCGTGGTCCAGGCTCACCGCTGACCCCCACCGGACCCGAGTGCGATCGTCGCCACCACGGTCGCGACGCACGCCGCGGTGACGCCGAGCAGCCAGATCCCCGGCTGCTCGGGCTCGCCGTGGAGGACCCGGACGGCAGCGAACGTCGCCGGCACCACCAGCAGCACGACGGCTCCCCGGGGCACCCACCGCCGCAGCGTGGCGGCGTCGAGCGGCATCGCCGGCGGTCCGTACGACGCCAGCAGCGCCGCCAGGTGCGCGGCGACCAGCGCGACGGCGGCGAGCACCGCCCAGCCGGGTACGCCCTGGTCGAGCCCGATCGTCCACCACACCAGCACCACCAGCCCGATCCCGGCCAGGACCGGCGAGTCGGGCGCGGCCACCGCCGCCCCGGTCCCGGCCACGACGGCCAGCACGAGCCACCACGGCGGCCAGTGCCCGGCCGGGCCGGTCGCGAGCAGGGCGAGCACGGGCCCGACGGCGACGACCGCCCGCAGGAGGAGCTGGGAACGCGAGATCACCGGCCCACCACCCGGGGCAGCTGGGACCGGCGGGCCAGGCGTCGCATCACGTCGTCCAGGGTGCCCGGCCCCCGCCAGGCGACCACGGGGCAGCCGAGTGCCGCGAGCCGGTCGAGCACCACCGACCGCTCCAGCAGCCGCATCCGCCACGCGAGGTCGGCCACCCGAGGATCGACACCCTGCGGCACCGCGGGCCGCACGTCGGCGGGCAGCGTGTCGACCACCAGCACGGCGACCCCGCGTCGGGTCAGCGCCGCAGCCACGGTGCCGACCGGCTCCGCGAGCACCGGCGAGAGGACGACCACCACGGCCCCGCCGGTGACGCCGAGCTGGAGGACGCCCGAGTCGGGCTCCGAGACCTCCCCGACCGAGACGGTGGCGAGCCGGTCCTGGATCCGGCGCAGGTGGCGGGCACCCGCGCCGTACCCGACCTGCTCACGGCCGCGGCCGACCACCCGCAGCGCGACCCGGTCGCCGCTGCGCACGTGGTGCTCCGCGATCGCGGCGGCGGCGCGCACGGTCAGGTCCATGCTGCTCGGCGGGCCGTCGACGCCACCGGAGATCCCGTGGTCGGCGAGCGCGTCGACCACCAGCAGCACCCCGGTGTCCTCCTCGGCGCGCGTGGTGACCACGTGCAGGGCCCCGGTGCGCAGGGACACCCGCCAGTTGATCCGGCGCAGCCGGTCACCGGCGAGGAAGGGCCGGATGCCGGCGAGCTCGGTGCCGCTCCCGGTGCGTCGTGAGCGGTGCGCCCCGACCAGGCCCAGTGGTTGGGGCGCCTCGGACCGTGAGTCGTAGGGCGTGGTCGCCGGGAGCACCCGCACCGGCTGCCCACCGAGCACCACCGGCCCGAGACGGAACCCCGCCCAGGGCGAGTGCAGCGCCACCTTCTCCTCGCCGAGCAGCCGCCGGCCCCAGCGGCGGGGGCTGAGCTCCACCGCGGGTGCGCCCTGCTCGGCGAGCCCGCCGACCTGGCCGTCGTCGGGCCGCACCGAGACGTGCGCCGGCCGGGCGGAGGCCCGCGTCACGTGCTCGACGTCCTCGGCGTCGGTGAGCGTGAGCCGGGAGGTGGTGCCGACCCCCTCGCGCAGCACCACGTGGTCGAGCCGGGTGTCGAGCCGCGGCGTGCGGGTGGGCCGGTGCGCCAGGGTCACGGCGGCGAGCACGACGAACGGCGCGGCCAGCACGACCAGCACCGGGTCGCCGGCGACCAGGCCGAGGACGAGCCCGACGCCCCCGAGCACGAGGGCGCGCCCCAGCGCAGCGGTGGGCGCCCAGGCGGTCATCGCGACCGGCTCATCGGTTGAGGGTCGCCGGGGTCGGGACCTGCGTGAGCACGGCGTCGACGACGCTGCGCCCGCTGGTGTCGGTCATCCAGAGCTCGGGCCGGACCGTGATCCGGTGGCTGAGCACCGACCGGGCGACCGCCTTGACGTCCTCGGGCACCACGTAGTCGCGACCGCGCAGCAGCGCGAAGGCGCGCGCGGCGAGCACCAGGCCGAGCGACCCGCGCGGCGAGGCCCCGGTCAGCACGTCCGGATGGGTGCGGGTGGCGACGGCGAGGTCGACGCAGTAGCGGCCGACGCTCTCGTCGACGGTGACGGTCTCGACCGCGGCCTGGAGGGCGAGCAGGCCGGGGCCGTCGGTCACCTGCTCGAGGTCGACCTCCTCGCGACGGCGCTCCAGCCGCCGGGCGAGCACGTCGTACTCCTCACCCGAGGACGGGTAGCCGAAACCGACCCGCAGGAGGAACCGGTCGAGCTGGGCCTCCGGGAGGGGGAAGGTGCCCTCGTACTCGATGGGGTTGGCGGTGGCCAGGACGTGGAACGGCTCGCGCAGGGGGAAGGTCTCCCCCTCCACCGTGACCTGGTGCTCCTGCATGGCCTCCAGCAGCGCCGCCTGGGTCTTGGGGGGTGTCCGGTTGATCTCGTCGGCCAGCAGCAGCCCGGTGAACAGCGGACCACGCCGGAACTCGAACTCGCCGCGTCGCTGGTCGTAGACGAAGGAGCCGGTCAGGTCGGCCGGGAGCAGGTCCGGGGTGAACTGCGCCCGGGTGAACTCGATCCCCAGCGCCCGCGCGAACGAGCGCGCGGCCAACGTCTTGCCGAGGCCGGGGTAGTCCTCGAGCAGCACGTGGCCCTTGGCCAGGACCGCGGCGAGCACCTGCATCAGCGCCCCGCGCTTGCCGACGACGGCCTTCTCGACCTCGTCGAGCACCCGGCCGGCGAGCACGGACGCCTCGGCGACGGTCAGTTCCACGGGGTCAGCCATTCACAGCTCCTCGATCCGGGTCAGGCAGCGGTCGATCTCGGACGGCTCCAGCCGGCGCGGTGGGCCCGCGAGGACCGCCAGCAGCTCGTCACCCAGCAGCTCGGCCGCGCGCGGGTCGGCCCGGGTGATGCCGTGCCGCTGGCGCAGCACCTGGTCGGCCAGGACGCCGAGGCGGTCCCGCAGCGCGGTGTCGCCCGACCGGGCCGACAGGTGCCCCTCGAGCACGCCGACGAGCCGGGCCAGGCGCGGGTCACCGGCGACGCGCGACAGCGGCTGGTCGGTCTCCAGCGCCCACGACGGACCCGGGTCGGACAGCGTGTCGAGCACCAGCCCGAGCACCGCGACGCAGGTGGCGACCAGGAGCGCGAGGCGGAGGGCGTCGGGGCCGGCCTCGGCGGCCGTGAGGACGACCTCGAGGCAGACGAACGCCAGGGCACCGCCGGCCAGGCGGCGCCACCAGCGACCGGCGTTCACGCCGACGCTCCGGTCGCGGCGCCGATCGTGCGGTGACCGATCGTGCGGTGACCGATCGTGCGGTGGATGGTGTCCAGCGCCGCCACCGCCTCCGCACGGTGCGCCTCGGTCAGCTCGTGCTCGGAGAAACGGGCCTCCCGGTAGAGCTCGCCGAGACGGGAGACCGCGGGCTGGTGGGCGTCGACGAGGTCCAGGACGCGCATCGTGAACTCCGAGGACGTCTCCCACGGCCGGCGCGCCAGCCCCGCCGCGGCGGCCTGCGTCTCGAACCGGTGCCAGCAGGCGACGACGGCGTTGCGGGGCGACCCGTCCGCCTCCAGCTCCTCGCGCTGGGCGCCGGCGTCGGCGAGCATCGCCCGCGCCACGGCCCGGGCCGAGCCCAGGACGTCGAAGTCCTCCTCACCCGCCTCCACCCGCCGGCGCCGCTGCCGGCGGTCCCGGCGGAGGCGGACACCGGCGCGGGTCAGCGGCAGGACCACGAACCGCAGCAGCAGCCACCCCACGACGACCGCCGCGGCCAGGTTGAGCAGGAGCGCCGCGGTCCGCACCCAGCCCGGCGGGTGGTGCGCCGCGGCCTCCTGGCCGGGCAGGAGCGGCCCCGTCGCCGCGCTGGCACTGGCGGTGTCCGTCGGGGTGCCGACCGGCGAGGGTCCGGTCCCCGTGAGCACGTCGGCCGGACCGATCGACGCGGCCCAGGCGGCGAGCAGCACCACCACCAGGGCGGTCGCGACCACGGCGGCCACCGCCACCGCCCCCGACCGCCGAGCTGTCATGCCCGGCAAACTACCCGAGGAAGCCGGCGGCCCCGCCCGCTCGGGACGGGGCCGTCGGGAGCTCCCTCGTGGTGACGTGGATCAGGGACGTGGATCAGAGCAGCGGCGAGAAGGGCTCGGTCCCGTGGACCAGCTGCAGCCCCGACATCCCGTGCGCGTTGGCGTAGGCCAGTTCGTGGGCGAGGTCGCCGATGTTGTTGGAGGCGGGCAGGGGTGCGAGGCCGAGGGTGGACAGGACGCCGATGGCGGTGCCGTCGGCGGAGAGGAACCCGGAGCCGGAGTCGCCGGGGATGCCGGGGGTGACGGTGTAGAGCGGGTGGGACCAGCCACCGTCGGCGGCCTGGTCGCCCAGGCTGATGCCGGTGTGGGGGGACAGCGGGGCGAGGCCGGCGCGCAGGCTGGAGTTGCCGTAGGTGTAGACCCGGTCGCCGGCGGCGGTGCCGTCGGTGTCGATGCCGGTGGGTCCGCCCCAGAACGGGACGGACGGGTTGACCTTGCCCACGTCGGCCGCGGCCACCTTCACCAGCGCCAGGTCGTTGTAGGCACACGTGTTCGGGTCGGTCTCACCGGCCTTGCGCATGGCGTCCCACGACGAGTAGGCCAGGGTGCCCGAGCCCACCTGGGTGCCCTCGCTGACCAGGCTGCCGCCCTCGGTGAAGGCCACCGGGGTGCCGAGCGGCAGCGACTGGGTCTGGCAGCCGTCGGTGTCGGTCGAGGAGCCGGTGCCGGCGCAGTGGGCGGCGTACCCGACGTAGACCGTGCCGGCGCTGTCGGTGAACACGAAGTTCGCGGTGCACTGGGCGCCCGCGGTGTACATCATCGTGCCGGGGTGGATCTTCGCCGACGCGGCCGGCGCCCACGACGTCGCGGCGCCCGCCGTCGGCGCCACCGCCAGCCACAGGGCCGTGAGCGCGGTGAGCACCACGGCGACGACGAGAGCGGACCGCTGGGAGTGGGTGAGCCTCATGCGGCGCTCAACGAGGACCTCCGCGCTCGGGTTACGCCGGCGCCCCGAATCTCGATACGCGCCGTCGCGGCCTCGTCCCTCGGCCGCGGGCGCTAGTCGATCTGGCACCGGGGTCCCAGCCGGAGCAAGCTCCGGCTGGGCGGTGCTCATCAGTAGCTGGGCTGCGACGGGTCGATCTGGTTGACCCAGGCCACCACGCCGCCACCGACGTGCACGGCGTCGGCGTAGCCGGCGCCCTTGACGATCGCCAGCGTCTCGGCCGACCGGACGCCGGACTTGCAGTGCATCACGATCTGCTTGTCCGACGGGAGCTTCTCGAGGGCGGAGCCGTTGAGGAAGTCACCCTTGGGGATCAGCACCGAGCCCGGGATCTTGTTGATCTCGTACTCGTTGGGCTCGCGCACGTCGATCAGCACGAAGTCGCGGGTGCCCTCGTCGCGCTCCTTGAGCATGTGCTCGAGCTGGACCACCGAGATGGTCGACCCGGCGGCGGCCTCGGCCGCCTCCTCGGACACCGCGCCGCAGAAGGACTCGTAGTCGATCAGACCGGTGACCGTGGGGTTCTCGCCGCACAGGGCGCAGCTGGGGTCCTTGCGCACCTTGAGCTTGCGCCACTCGAGCTCGAGTGCGTCGTAGATGACCAGCTTGCCGATCGCCGGGTCGCCGATGCCGGTGAGCAGCTTGATCGCCTCGTTGACCTGGATCGAGCCGATCGCGGCGCAGAGCACGCCGAGCACGCCGCCCTCGGCGCAGCTGGGGACCATGCCGGGCGGCGGGGGCTCGGGGTAGAGGCAGCGGTAGCAGGGGGCGTCGTCGGCGAGCGTCGGCGCGAACACCGACGCCTGGCCGTCGAAGCGGTAGATCGAGCCCCAGACGTAGGGGATGCCGAGGAAGTACGCCGCGTCGTTGACCATGTAGCGGGTCGCGAAGTTGTCGGTGCCGTCGACGATCAGGTCGTAGCCGGTGAAGACGTCCATCACGTTGTCGTTGTCGAGGCGCTGCTCGTGCACCACGACCTCGACGTACGGGTTGGTCTCGGCGATCGACTCCTTGGCCGACTGCGCCTTGGACTTCCCGATGTCGGACTGGCCGTGGATCACCTGGCGCTGCAGGTTGGACTCGTCGACCTCGTCGAACTCGGCGATGCCGATGGTGCCCACGCCCGCCGCCGCCAGGTAGAGCAGCGCCGGGCTCCCGAGCCCGCCCGCGCCGATGACCAGCACCTTGGCGTTCTTCAGCCGCTTCTGCCCGCTCATCCCGACGTCGGGGATGATCAGGTGCCGGCTGTAGCGGCGGACCTCGTCGATGGTCAGCTCGTCCGCGGGCTCCACGAGCGCGGGAAAGGACACGGCGTACTCCTTGGTGGGTCGGTTCGCCTCACCGAACAACGTCCGGTCCTGCCATGTTCCCCGGCACCCCGGCGCGAGACGCGCGCGTCCCGTCATCCGGACGCGCCGGTCACCCTTGTAGTGTTCGCCGGGTGACGGCTGAGCAGTACGACGCGACCGCGGCCCGCCCGCGGGGTGCGCGCATGCCGCGGCGCGAGCGCCGGGCCCAGCTGATGGAGTCCGCCCTGGAGGTGTTCGTCGCGCAGGGCTACCACGCGGCCGCCATGGACGACATCGCCGAACGCGCGGGTGTCTCGAAGCCGGTGCTCTACCAGCACTTCCCCGGCAAGCTCGACCTCTACCTCGCGCTGCTGGACCAGTCCTGCGACACGATCATCGCCAACACCCGCGCCGCGCTGGAGTCCACGCACGACAACAAGCAGCGCGTGGGCGCCACCATGGACGTCTTCTTCGAGTACGTCGCGGGCGACACCGGCGCGTTCCGGCTGGTCTTCGAGTCCGACCTGACCAACGAGCCGGCCGTGCGGGCCCAGGTCGACCGGGTCACCACCGAGTGCGCGGCGATGATCGCGCACGTCATCCACGACGACACCGGTCTGCCCGACGACGCCTCGCGGCTGCTCGCGGTCTCCCTGGTGGGAATGGCCCAGGTCAGCGCCCGGTTCTGGCTCTCGGACTCGAGCACGATCAGCAAGTCCGACGCGGCCTCGTTGGTCGCCGGCCTGGCCTGGCGGGGCATCCGCGGCTACCCCCGGGCCGACGAGCGCGCCGACGAGCGCTGACCAGCACCCCCGACCGAGAAGGACCCAGAAGGAGGACCTCGTGGAGGTCAAGATCGGCGTCCAGAACGCCGCCCGCGAGCTGCACATCGAGACCGACGAGACGGCCGAGGCCATCGGCAAGGCGGTCGCGGACGCACTGGCGGCCGGCGGCGTGCTGACGCTGAAGGACGTCAAGGGCCGGACCCTGGTGGTCCCCACCGACAAGCTCGCCTACGTCGAGATCGGCCACGGCACGGTCGGCCAGGTCGGCTTCCGGTCATAGCGGAGACGCGTCAGCGGATCCGCTGATGGTGGTCGAGCGAGGCGCGCGACCGAGGAACGAGGTCGCGACCGCCGTGTCGAGACCCGGTGAGGCGGACGACGGCCTCAGCTGCTGAGGCCGAGCTCGCTCATCCGCTCGGCGTGCCGCTCGGTGAGCCGGGTGAACATCCGCCCGATGGCGGCGAGGTCCAGGCCGGGACGGTCGATGCCGCCGGCCAGCAGCGCCGTGAGCGCGTCGCGCTCGGCGGCGACGTGCTGGGCCTGGGTCAGCGCCTCCCCCATCAGCCGCCGCGCCCAGAGCGCCAACCGGCCGCCGAGCCGCGGGTCGGCGGCGATCGCCTTGCGCACGCGGTCGACGACGAACGCCGAGTGGCCGGAGTCCTCCAGGGACGCCACGACGAGATCGCGCGTGTCCGTGTCCAGGTAGGCCGCGATCTCGCGGTAGAAGTCGTTGGCGAGCCCGTCGCCGACGTACGCCTTGATCAGGCCCTCGTACCAGTCCGCCGGCGCCGTGTGCTCGTGGAACCGGTCGATCGGACCCTGGAACGGCGCCATCGCGCCGAACGGCTCGGCCCCCAGCGCGGCCAGCCGCTCGGTCAGCGGCGCGACGTGGGCGAACTCCGCGCTCGCCATCGCGGCGATCGCCACCTTGTCCTCGAGCGAGGGAGCCAGCTTGCCGTCCTCCACCAGCCGCTCGAAGGCGGAGATCTCGCCGTAGGCGATGACACCCAGCAGGTCGACGACCGCCTCCCGGTACTGCGGGTCCTCGAACGCGACGGGCGTGGATGCGGTCACGATCGAACCCTACCGATAGACTGACCGTGATCACCGCAGGTGATCGAGGCCGCCGCAGCACCCTGGCGGCCCGTATGTGCGCGGCAGACGATCCACGAGTCCGCCGCTCCCGAACCTCAATCGGTAGACGCCGGCTGACTCACGAAAGCGACAAGACCCTGACCACCTTCCGAGAGCTCGGGGTGCTCCCCGAGATCTGCGACGCCCTCGAGCGCGCCAACATCGTCACCCCGTTCGCCATCCAGGAGATGACCCTCTCCGTCGCCCTCCTGGGCACCGACCTGATCGGCCAGGCCCGCACCGGCACCGGCAAGACCCTGGCGTTCGGCATCCCGGTCCTCCAGCGCAGCGTCGCTCCCAAGGACCCCGACTACGCCGACCTCCCGCAGGGCAAGCCCCAGGCGCTGATCGTCGCCCCGACCCGCGAGCTCGCGCTCCAGGTCTCCAGCGACCTCGCGCTGGCCGGCGCCGACCGCGGCCTCCGCGTCCTGACCGTGTACGGCGGCGTGGGCTACGAGCCGCAGATCGAGGCCCTCCAGGAGGGCGTCGACATCGTGGTCGGCACCCCGGGCCGCCTCATCGACCTGTGCAACCGCCGGATCCTCGACATCAGCCACGTGCACGCGCTCGTGCTCGACGAGGCCGACGAGATGCTCGACCTCGGCTTCCTTCCCGACGTCGAGAAGATCCTGCGGATGACCCCGGAGACGCGGCAGACGATGCTGTTCTCCGCCACGATGCCGGCCGCGATCGTGTCGCTGGCCCGCATGCACATGCGCCACCCGATGAACATCCGCGCGGAGTCGTCGTACGAGAACGCGACGGTGCCGGCGACGGCGCAGTTCATCTACCAGGTGCACGACCTCGACAAGCCCGAGATCATCGGGCGGGTGCTCCAGGCCGAGGACGCCGGCAAGATCATCGTCTTCACCCGCACCAAGCGGCAGGCGCAGCGGGTCGCCGACGACCTGTCCGAGCGCGGCTTCAGCGCGTCGCCCCTGCACGGGGACATGGCGCAGGTCGCCCGCGAGAAAGCGCTGACCAGGTTCCGCGAGGACAAGCTGCGGGTGCTCGTCGCCACCGACGTCGCCGCGCGCGGCATCGACGTCGCCGGCGTCTCCCACGTCATCAACTACAGCTGCCCCGAGGACGACAAGACCTACGTGCACCGCATCGGCCGCACCGGCCGGGCCGGGGCGTCGGGCATCGCGATCACCTTCGTGGACTGGCAGGACCTGCACCGCTGGAAGATGATCAACAAGGCGCTCGACCTGCCCTTCGACGAGCCGCAGGAGACGTACTCGACCTCCGAGCACCTCTACCACGACCAGGGCATCGCCCCGGGCACGAAGGGCCGCATCGTCGACCCGAAGCCGGTCGAGCGGGCGCCGCGCGAGGAGCGGGCTCCTCGCGAGCGCTCCCAGCGCAACCGCAACCGGACCCGCACCCGGGGCGGCGAGTCCGTCGCCCGCGAGGACGGCGCCGCCAGCAGCGCCCCCGCCGGCGAGCGGACCGGCGCCAGCCGCAACCGCCGCCGGCGCCGCCGCTCCTCGGGCGGCACCACGCCGGCCACCCCGGCCGCGGAGTAGTCCCGGCCCCGGCCGTCGGCCCCCGGACTCCGGTTCGCGGCGGTCGCGGTGCGGTGCGGTTTCACCACGGGATGCAGGCGAACCTGCACCTCCCACGGCGGGCTCGCCCCGGGAGGTGCAGGTTCGCCCACAGACCGTGATGAACCTGCGACACCCGGGGCACCCGCGACAGCGACCGCCAACCCGGCGCTCAGGCGGTGACGACGACCGTCGTGCCGATCGGGGCGAAGTCCCAGAGGGCGAGGGCGTCGGACTCCTTCTGCCGGATGCACCCGTGCGACTGCGGGGTGCCGAGCTGGGCGACCGTCTGCACCGGCTTGCCGTCGGCGACCGGGATGTCGTGGAAGCCGATGGCGGCGTTCTCACCCTGGGTGAAGCGGACGAACCACTTCATGGTCCCGGAGTCGTTGATGCCGTAGGCCTGCTCCGAGCGCGAGTAGACCGAGTACGTGCCCGGGTCCAGGTTGTCGTAGACGCTGCCGGACACCAGGTAGGTGCGCTGGACGTCGCCCTTGGCGGAGACCAGCCACACGCGCTGCTCGCCCTGGCTGAAGACGACCCTCTTGCCCTCGCCCGATCCCGCGGGCAGCGGCGGCTCCTGACTCGGCAGCTGGGAGGACTCGAGGGCGGTCGCGCTCGCGCCCTGGCCCGAGGACGTCGGCGGGGTCGGTGTGGCGCTGGCGGCCGGGGACTCTGCCGGCAGGGCGTCGGAGGAGCCGCCCAGAGCGGCCGGTGCGGCCGCGGCCGGGTCGGGGTCGCTGCCAGTGGCCGTCGGGAGCAGGCCCGCGCCACCGAGCACGGCGACCACCGTGACGGCGAGGGCAGCGAGGAGCGCCGCGAACCGCCCGTACCTCGGGCGGACCTCTGCGCGGTGCTTGCTCACGCCTCGGCCTTCCTCGGCGCCTTCTTCTGCTTCGGCTTCTTCTGCCGGGGCCGCTGCGAGCGGGTGACCAGGTTCTCGGCCACCTCGCGGTAGGCCCGCGCGCCCTTGCTGCTGCGGCTGGTCGCCAGGATGGAGCGACCAGCGGCCGGCGCCTCGGCGAACTTGATCGTCTTGGGGATCGGGGGCCCGATCACCTCGAGGTCATAGGTGTCGGAGATCGTCTCCAGCACGGTCCGGGAGTGGGTGGTCCGACCGTCGTACAGCGTCGGCAGCACCCCCCAGACCTCGAGGCGCCGGTTGGTGAAGCGCCGCACGTCGTGCACGGTGTCCAGGAGCTGTCCGACGCCGCGGTGGGACAGCGTCTCGCACTGCAGCGGCACCAGGACGCCGTCGGCGGCGGTCAGGGCCGCGACGGTGAGCACGCCCAGCGACGGCGGGCAGTCGAGGAGCACCCAGTCGTAGTCGAGCTCGTCCTCCTCCAGCGCCTCGATCATCGACCGGAGCACGTGCTCGCGGCCCGTGCGGGTCAGCAGCTCCGCCTCCGCCCGGGCGAGCTCGATCGTCGCCGGCACCAGGTCGACGCCGTCCTCGGTCTCGATGAGCACCTCGGCGGGGTCGAGGCCCTTGGTGAGCACGTGGTGCACCGAGAGCTCGAGGTCCTCGGGGTCGATGCCGAGGGAGAAGGTCAGGCACGCCTGGGGGTCGAGGTCGACCAGCAGCACCGAGTGCCCGAGCTCGGCGAGCGCGGCGCCGACCGAGGCGACGGTGGTCGTCTTGGCGACGCCGCCCTTCTGGTTCGCGATCGCGAGCGTGATGGTCATCGACCCCATCATGCCCGACCGGGGTCCGCGGATCGTGGAGCACCTGCTTGACTTGCCGCATGTCCAGCCGCAGCACTGCGCTCGTCACGGGGCCGACCGCCGGGATCGGTCGCTCCTTCGCCCACCAGCTGGCCCAGCAGGGCCATGACCTGGTGCTCGTCGCCCGCGACCGGGCTCGGCTGGAGGCCGAGGCCGCACAGCTGCGGTCGACGTACGGCGTCGACGTCGAGGTCCTGGTGGCCGACCTGACCGACCGCGCCGAGCTGGCCGCGGTCGAGGCCCGGCTGGCCGACGCCGACCGCCCGGTGGACCTGCTGGTCAACAACGCCGGGTTCGGCCTGAAGGGGCGCTTCCTGACCAACGACGTCGACGCCGAGCAGGCGATGCTCGACGTGCTGGTCACCGCCGTCATGCGGCTCAGCCACGCGGCGCTCGGCGCGATGGCGGAGCGCGGCAGCGGCGGCATCATCAACGTCTCCAGCGTCGCGGCCTTCCTGCCGCGCGGCACGTACTCCGCCGCCAAGGCCTACGTGAACAGCTTCTCGGAGTGGGCGGCCCGCGAGTACGGCCCGCAGGGCGTCACGGTCACCTGCCTGTGCCCCGGCTTCACCAAGACCGAGTTCCACGAGCGGATGCAGGTCAGCCGCGGGTCGGCGCCGGACTTCATGTGGCTGGACGCCGACGACCTGGTCGCCGCCGCCCTCAAGGACCACGCCAAGGGACGGATCTTCTCCATCCCGGGAGCGCAGTACAAGGCGATCACCCGGGCGGCGCGGGTCGTGCCGAACGGCCTGCTGCAGCGGTTCCAGGCGATGGGGCGGAAGTAGCCGTCAGCGGTTGACGACGTCGGGGGTGACGCGGCCCGACGCCGCCGCTGCCGCGTCCGCCGCCTCGAGCAGCCGCGCGAGCTCGTCGGGCTCGGTCGTGTTGCACCCCAGGTCGTGGTCGAGCTTCCCGTCGCCGTGGTAGTCGCTCGCGCCCGTGGTCACCAGCCCGAGGTTGCGCGCGATCGCGCGCAGCTCCGCGCGGGCCCGCTGGTCGTGGTCCTGGTGGTCGACCTCGATCCCGGTCAGGCCGATCTCCTGCAGGTGGGCCAGGGTCTCCTCGTCGGGACGGCCCATCCCGCCCCGGCCCCACGGGTGCGCCACGACGGACGCTCCCCCGGCCTCGGAGACCCACCGCACCATGTCCTCCAGCGGGGTGGCGTAGCGGTCGACGTGGGCCGGGCGTCCCCACCCGAGGTAGCGGTCGAACGCGGCGGTCCGGTCCGGCACCACCCCCAGGGTGACCAGGGCGTCGGCGACGTGCGGCCGACCGGAGGCGGCGGTGCCGTGCGAGGCGCGACGTACGTCGTCCTCCGTGATCGCGATGCCGAGGTCGTTGAGCCGGCCGACGATCGTCGGCACCCGGGCCTCCCGTCCGCCGCGGACCCGGGCGAGCTCTGCGGCCAGCTCGGGATGGCTCGGGTCGGCCAGGAAGGCCAGCAGGTGCACCCCCCGGCCCCGGTGCCGCGTGCTGACCTCCATCCCCGGCACCAGCGTGAGGCCGGTCTCGGACGCCGCCTGGGCCGCCTCGTCCCAGCCGTCGGCCGTGTCGTGGTCGGTGATCGCCAGGACGTCGAGGCCGGCGTCCACGGCCGCCCGCACCAGCTCCGACGGCGAGTCGGTGCCGTCGCTCGCCCGCGAGTGCGTGTGGAGGTCGATGCGCACCGCTGCAGCCTAGGCCACCGGCCGGAGCGGCTCACCAGCCCGGGCGCGGACCTCCGAAGGGCATCTCCAGGAGCTGCGGGCCGACGGCGGACACGTCACGCAGGATCCACTCGTCCTGGAGCAGCAGGAGCGCCGACGCCGGCCGCAGCACGATCCACAGCCAGCGCCCGCCCGCCTCGCCGGCGACCACCGATCGGTCGAACTCCCCGTCCGCAGCGCTGGTCGAGACGTCCCAGAGGTTGACCGACTGGCTGCCGATCCGCACCCGGGCGGTCGGCGGCCGTCCGGCGATCTCGGTGCCCGGGTCGTCGTACCGCGTGCCCGCGCAGCGCGCGCCCAGGCCGGTCCCCGCCTCCTCGGCGACCACCACCACGTCGACGGGACCGTCGAGCTCGCTGGTGCCCGAGGTGCAGGTGAGCGTCGCGGTGGCGTGCTCCACGCCGTCCCCGACCAGCGCGAAGTCCGTGACGCTCCAGCCGGGGCTCATCGGCCACGGGAGGTAGGTCGGGAAGTGTCGCGAGGCCAGCAGGTGCTCGGCGAACGCGTCGTAGGTCGCCTCCTCCTCCGTCCGCCACAGCGGGTGCCGCCCGTCGTGCTCGGGGCAGGGCACCACCGGTGCCGAGCACCGCACGCAGCCGGCCACGAGGGACATGGCCCTTACGCTCCAGACCCACGCGGTGCGCGTCAAGGGCCGTCCGTCCTCGCGGCCCTGCCGGGCCGCGGTCAGCCGGCCGGCGGCGCCATCGGCTGGTGCACGACCACGTCGTACGCCGGACCGCTGACCGTCGTTGAGCAGGCACCTGCTGTCGCGGGCAGGTCCGCGGCGGCCTGGGCGCCCGCGCCGCCCACCCACAGCGACATGACCACCAGCTCCGGCAGCTCGCGGCCGCGCAGCGCCAGCGTGCCGGTGCACTCCGCTGCGGACGCCATGGCCTCGGCCGACCGCGTCAGCTGGGCCGGGGCGACGTCCTCGACGGGGCAGCGGTCCTCGCGCAGCACGAGGCCGCCGACCTCGCTCATCTGCGACTCCTGGGCGAGGGCCCCACGGAAGTCCGCGCCCAGCACGTCCCAGGTCCACGGCCCCTCGAACTCCGAGGACGACAGACCCCGCATCGCGTGGGAGGCGGACGCGCCGAAGTGCCGGCTCCCGAGCTCCGCCTGGGCGGACTCCCAGTAGTTGAGCCCCACCAGCACCCGGTGCGCCCGGTCGACCAGGACCAGCACGCCGAGGTAGCCGGGGAACGGCTTCAGCCGCGGCACGACCTCTGCGCAGAAGGCGTCGGCGACCGCCGGGTCGTGCAGGTCACCACCCGTGAGCCGCCACATCCGGGCGACCGGACCCGGACCGTGCTCGACCATCAGCACCGACCCCCTCGCACCCGTCGGCGGGTCCCACGCTACTCCCCGGGCGCCGCGGCGATGCGCTGCAAGGTCCCCCAGCCGCGGGTCGTCGCGGGCCGGCCGGTCGCCTGTTCCACCAACCGGTTGACGTGTGGCCGGGCCCCGCCAAGGACCGGGCGGGCGGCCAGCACCTCGCGGTCGAGGAGGTCGACGAGCACGGTGCGACGAGGGTCGCCCAGCCCGGAGCCCGTCACCGGTGGCGCGTCGTGGCGCAGGAACGCGACCTCGGTCGCCCACGCCGAGCCCGGGTAGCCCGCGAACCGATCGACGGCCACGAGGTCGAGCAGCCACCCGACCGAGCGGACCGCGACCATCTCCCGTCGGCCGAGGACGGCCCCGACCGCGTCCTCGAGCCGCTCCGCCACGCCGTCGAGCTCGTCGTCGGGGGCGTCGAAGGTGACGTTGCCCGTGGTCAGGTACGACCGGGGGCCCACGCCCCCGGCCGACCGGACGGCGTCCAGCAGGACGTCGCGGGAGAGCCCCTCGCGGCCCAGCATCACGTTGCGGACCAGGCCGACCCAGCGCGTCACGAGTTCCACTGCAGGACGACGGGCGCCTCGTGCTCCCATCCGAGCGTCGAGAGCGTCGCGGTGTCCAGCCGCAGGTGCTGACCGAGGGAGACCGGCTGCCGCAGCCAGCGCGCCGCGAGCGCGCGCAGGGCGTGGCCGTGCCCGAAGACCAGCGTCGGCCCGTCGGCGCCCTGGGCGCGGGCGACCACCCGGTCCAGCCGCTCGGTCACGGCCGGAGCGGTCTCGCCGCCCGGGACCGGTTGGTTCCAGACCGTCCACCCGGGCACCCGGGCGCGGATCTCCTTGGTCGTGACGCCCTCGTAGTCGCCGTAGTCCCACTCGACCAGGTCCTCGTCGACCTCGGCGCCGGGGAAGCCGGCCAGTGCCGCCGTACGGCGCGCCCGTTCGCGCGGACTGGTCAGCACCAGGTCGAAGTCGACCGGGGCGAGCCGCGGCGCGAGGGACCGTGCGACCTCCTCCCCCTCCGGGAGCAGCGGGAGGTCGGTCGTCGACGTGTGCCGCCCGGACTCACTCCACTCGGTGGCGCCGTGCCGGACCAGCCAGGGCTCGTTCACGCAGCCCATCAGACCACAGTGGCAAACGATCAGCTCTCCGCGAGCACGACCACCCGGTCGCCGGGCAGCACCCGGAAGGTCTCCGCCTTGGCCGGGTTGACGCGGACGCCGAACGACGCCTCGCCCTCCGCCAGCGCAGCGCTCTTGTAGCCGATCGCGGTCTCGCCGCGGCGTGCCGCACCGGCGACGATGGTCGCGTAGGTCACCTCGGCGCCGGCCCGGACGTACCACTCGGCGGGCCGCAGGTAGATCTCGCTTCCCTCGTCCCCCAGGAGCTGGTCGAAGACCAGCTCCAGGCGCGGGTCCTCGGAGAGCTGGGTGACCAGGAGGCTGACGATCTCGCCGCTGACCACCACGTCGTCGACGTGGGCGACCTGCGCGAGGACCCGGTTGCGGTCGTCGAGCATCTCGCTGACGACGGGCGTCGCGGCATCGGCGCCCCCGAGGATGTCGCGCACGTGCAGCAGGGTCACGAGCGTGCGGGCGTCGGCGGCCTGCGGCTCGAGGTGGTCGGAGTAGCAGAGCACCAGCACCTGGTCGAGGTCCGGCAGGACGTGCTGCTCGAGGGTGCGCCGGTCCGTGGTCTGTCCCGCGACGACCGTCACCGCCAGGTTCTCCAGCGCCGGCACGTCACGGACCTCGAACGACGTCAGCACCGTCAGGGCCGAGCCGGGCGGTGCGTAGTGGTCGAGCTCGCGCAGCACGATCGGCGCTCGCTCGTTCCAGCCGACCAGCAGCGCGCGCGTCGGGTGCTCGTCCTCGCCCGCCCCGCTCCCGAGGAGCCCGAGGTCCGGCCGCACGGTGGCATCGGGCTCGGAGGTGAGGGCCGAGTCGTCCTCCGCGACGACGATGAGGACGGCGCCCTCGACCGGCGTGTCCGCCGCCGGGTTCAGCGCGGGGACGCCGTCGGCGATCACGCCGATGACGGAAGCCTCCTCGAAGGCCAGCTGCGCCTCGGCGTACGTCGCCGCCCCGAGGGCGTGGTCCTCGAGGAAGTAGATCTCGTCGCCGCCGTAGTCGAACAGCTCGGTGTAGACGGCGGCCGCGCCGGACTGGCGCGAGGTCTGCACGACCAGCTTCGCGACGGTCTCGCGGATGTCGAGGAGGACGGTCCGGTCGGCGCCGACCAACCGGGCGGCCTCGAGGTTGCTGGGGTTGCGGATCTCCGCGACGATCCGGGGACCCTCGGGCCCGGAGTGGGTCAGGGCGAGCAGCGTCTTGATGACCTCGCTGTCGGGGTCCTCGGAGTCCTCGGGTGCCAGCAGGATCACCGACCGGGCCGTGAGGTGACTGCTCAGTCGCAGGTCGTCGATGTCCATCGGCGAGCCGGAGCGGCACACGACCCGGGTGCCCCGGAAGTCACCGACCTTCGCGCGGAGGTCCTCCTCCATCTCGACCTTGTCGCGGTCGGCGAGGACGACGATGACCGGCCGGCGCCTGCTCTCGTTCGCGATGCTGAGCTCGCGGACGATCGTGAAGATGGAGTCCGACCAGCCCAGGATCACAGTGTGGTCCCGCTCGAGCACGATGGACCGGCCGCGGCGCAGGTCCGCGAGCCGGGTGTCGATGCCGGCGGCGATGACGCCGATGAGCGCGCTCACGATGAACAGACCCGCGATGGTCAGCGCCAGCATGGTCAGCTTGAAGGCCCAGCTGCCCTGGTCGCCCCCGATGGTGCCGGGATCGAGCGCGTGCAGCAGGTTGCCGAACATCGAGGACCCGAAGTCCCCCTGCTGGTCGCGGCTGAGACGGAACACGCTGACGACCAGTGAGAAGAGCAGGATCAGCAGCAGGGTCACCACGGACAGCCAGGCGATCAGGGCCGGCGTGCCACGGGACATGCTGTTGTCGAAGCGGTAGCGCAGCCGGTCGCGCAGCCCCGGCTCGTGGCCGGTCGACCGGGGTGCGGGTCCCCCGGCCGACGAGCTCGAGGGCGTGGACGGAGACGCCTGGCCCATCGCCTTCGCGGTCCGCTGCCGCATCTGCTGACCCGTGCGTGCCACGGCTCCACCTCCCGACGTCGATGCTCGGGGCATCGTCGCGCACCAGCTCGCCGGCAGCACCGGTTTTGCCGCAACGCGGTGGTCGGCGCCCCGGGCGTGCCACGATGCCGCCCATGGACCTGCGCCGGGCACGTGCCGCGACCGCCACCGCGTTCCTGGTGCAGGCACTCGTGCTGCTCAGCCTCACCACCCGGCTCCCCGACTTCCAGGACAAGTGGGGGCTCACCGACGTCCAGCTCTCGCTGCTCCTGCTGATGATGATCCTGCTCGCCGGCGTCGGGTCGGTGGCCGCCGAGGTGCTCGCCAAGCGTCTCAACAGCGCGATCCTGCTGCGCACCGGCCTGGTCGTGATCGCCGTCGGCGTGCCGATCCTCTGCACCGCCCCCGCGACGCCGTTCTTCGTCGGCGGGCTGGCCGTCTACGGCTTCGGCCTCGGCATGGTCGACGCCTGCTCGAACATGCAGGCCGTCGCGCTCGAGCACCGCTACGAGCGGCCGATCCTGCCGTCGTTCTACGGCGCGTGGACCTTCGGCGGCATCATCGGCGCCGCGCTCACCCTGGTCACCTCCGGGCTCCCGCTGGCCGCCGGCGCCGCCCTCGGCGTCCTGCCGCTGGTCGTCGCGCTCGGGCCGTTCCTGCCTCGCGACCACGGCCCGACCGAGCTCGAGACCTCGGCCGCCGTGCCGTGGCGCCCGATCGTGCTCGTCGGCGTCGCGATGGTGCTCTTCTACATGATCGACACCGGTGTGCAGACCTGGGGACCGCTGTTCCTCGACCACACCTTCGACACCCCGCAGCGGTACGTCGCCCTCGCGGCGCTCTGCTACCTGCTCGCGAGCGGGACGATGCGCCTGGCCGGCGACCGGCTGGTCGCCCGGTTCGGCCCGGTGCCCGTGCTGCGGATCGGCGCCCTGGTCGGCGCCGGCGCCCTGGCGGTCGTCGTGTTCTCGCCGACCTGGCAGGTCGCGGTCCTGGGCTTCGCGATCCTCGGCGCCGGGGTCGCGGTGGTCGCCCCGCTCAGCTTCTCGGCTGCGGCGAGGATCGCCGGCGGTGAGGGCTTCACCCCCGCCGTGCGACAGGCGCGGGTGGACGCCGTGATCGGCCGGTTCAACCAGTTCAACTACATCGGCGCGCTGCTCGGGTCGGTGATGACCGGGCTGGTCGGCCAGGACTCGCTCCGCGTCGGCTTCGCGGTCCCGATGGTGCTGGTGCTGGGCATCATCCCGCTCGCGCCGGCCTTCGCGCCGCGGCTGTTGCCCGTCCGGGTCAGTGCACCCCGGCCATCAGCCTCCTGATCGGCCTCGTCGCGAGCAGGACCACGACGCCGGTCGCGACGGCCGCGAGACCCAGCCACAGGAAGTACGCCGTCTCGTCGGTCCAGTCGTAGGAGCCGGCCAGCTTGCCCGACATGGCGGTGCCGAGCGCGATCGACAGGAAGTAGAGGGCCACCATCTGGGTGGCGAACTGTCGCGGCGCGAGCTTCGTCGACAGCGAGAGGCCCACCGGCGAGATGAACAGCTCGGCGATCGTGAAGACCAGGAGGATGCCGGCCAGCGCCAGCAGCGGGGCGGTGTTCTCTCCGCCGGGCACCAGGAGGAACAGCAGGAAGGCCGCCCCCATCAGCACCGTGCCGATGCCGAACTTCACCGGGGTCGACGGCTGCCTCGGGCCCAGCCGGGTCCACACGGCCGCGAAGACCGGCGCCAGCGCAATGATGAAGACCGGGTTGATCGACTGCACCCACGAGACCGGCATCTCCCAGCCGAACAGGTCGCGGTCCAGCCGCTTGTCGGAGTAGATCGTCACGACCGTGAACTGCTGCTGGTAGAGCGACCAGAACACCACGTTGGTCACGAACAGCGGCACGAAGGACCACACCCGGCTGCGTTCCACCGAGCTGATCCTGCGGTTGGCCAGCATCACGGCGAAGTAGGCGACCGCGGCGACGACGGTGACCCAGATGACGGTGTCGGAGAGGTTGTCGGCGGCGACGACACCGGACACGAGCAGCACCACGAGCAGGCCGAGCGCGACGACCGCCGCTCCGGCGTACCGCAGGCGCTCGGTCGCCGCGAGCGGGTGCGGCGCGGCCCGCGTCGCATCGGGCAGCCGGCGGCGGCCGATGGAGTACTGCAGCAGCCCGGCGGCCATGCCGACGGCGGCGAGCGCGAACCCGGCGTGGAAGCCCCAGTCCTCCTGCAGGAGGCCGGTGAGCAGCGGTCCGGCGAAGGCGCCGATGTTGATGCCCATGTAGAACAGCGAGAAGCCGCCGTCGCGGCGCTCGTCGTCCTCGGCGTAGAGCGAGCCGACCAGCGAGCTGGCGTTCGCCTTCACTCCCCCGCTGCCCAGCGCGATGAGGACCAGGCCGACCGTGACGCCGGCCAGGCCGGGGATGGCGGAGAGCGCGATGTGCCCGCTCATCACCACGACCGCCGCGTAGAAGAGGGTCCGCTCCGGGCCGAGCACCCGGTCGGCCAGCCAGGCGCCGACGATGGTCGCGAGGTAGACGCCGCCGCCGTACGCCCCGACGATCTGGGTCGCCGTGGCCTCGGAGATGCCCAGGCCGCGCTCGGCGGCGCCGTAGTAGAGGTAGATCAGCAGGATGCCCTGCATCCCGTAGAAGCTGAACCGCTCCCACATCTCCACGCCGAAGAGGTTGGCGAGGGGTCGGGGGTGCCCGAAGAAGGCGCGGTCGTCGGCCTCGGCGACCGGCGGCCGCCGTACGTCGTCGGTGGTGGTGCTCACCCGGGGACCCTGCCCGGGGCCGCGCGGGGTGAAACGGAGACCTACGGCACCGTCCCGCGGGCCCGCCGTGGTTGCGCGGATTGGTCACAAACCGCACGTATTCGGGCCGAGAACGTGCGGTTGGTGACCAAACGTCGACCTACTGGCCGCCGCCTGCTCGTCTTCGGGCCGGTTTCGAGACGCGTCGGTCAGTGCGTCGCTGCGCTCCGCCCTGACCCGACGCTCCTCAACCCGCGGCGCTGACGCGGACTTCGCGAGCTCAGTCCGCGGCGCCTTGCCAGTTCTTGTCCGGCTGGGGGACGGGGCGGCCCGGCTGCTCGCCGCCACGGGCCTCGAGGTAGTTCTGCTTGGGCACCATCACCTTGCGGCGGAAGATGCACACGACCTTGCCGTCCTGGTTGTAGCCGATCGTCTCCACGTGCACGACGCCGCGGTCGTCCTTGCTGGTGGACTCCCACTTGTCCAGCACGGTCGTCTCGCCGTAGAGGGTGTCGCCGTGGAACGTCGGCGCGACGTGGCGCAGCGACTCGATCTCCAGGTTGGCGATCGCCTTGCCGGAGATGTCCGGCACGCTCATGCCGAGCAGGATCGAGTAGACGTAGTTGCCGACCACGACGTTCTTGCCGAACTGGGTGGTCTCCTCGGCGTAGTGCGCGTCGAGGTGCAACGGGTGGTGGTTCATCGTGAGCAGGCAGAACAGGTGGTCGTCGTACTCGGTCACCGTCTTGCCGGGCCAGTGCTGGTAGGTCGCGCCGACCTCGAACTCCTCGTAGCTGCGTCCGAACTGCATGGGCACACTCTGCCCGCCGGAGCACCCCGAGCGCACCGTGGCTTATCCCACAGGGCGCTCTCCCTGCGGGCGGTCGGTCACGACCCGCCGCCCCCGGCCTTGCGCCGGTGCGTCCTCGGGCCACCGCCCGCGACCTCGGACCCGTGCGCCTTCTCCCGCACCGGGCCGTCCTGGTGCACGCCCTTCTCCTGGGTGTTCTTCCGATCCAGGGCCTCGCGCATCTTCGCCTTCAGGTCGTCGTTGTCCCTCGAGTCGGTCATGCCTCACCATGGCACGCGAGCAGCGCCGGGGGCCAGGGACTTCCGGGGTCCCTCTCACACCAGCGCGTGGAAGCGCTCCGGGAGGCGCAGCAGCGGCGCCTCGACCATGGTCCGCAGCTGCCGGCGACCGGTCGCCGTCCACTCGTCGCCGAACCGGCGGACGAGGGCGGCCGGGTCCACGGCCTGCGGGTCGAGCTCCGGCACGTCCTCGCCTCCGGTCAGGAAGGAGCGCAGCTGCGCCGCCATCTCGTCCCCGGTCCGGGCCCATGCGCTCGCCTCGGAGAGACCGGCCTCGCGCCGCACCGCGTGTCGCATGTCGGCGGTCCGGCGCAGCAGGTCGAGGTCGGCGAACTTCAGGTGCACCATCAGCAGACCGCGGTCGGGGACGAAGGGGGCCCGGATCCCGTGGGACGCCCGGACCCAGGGCTCGTCGATCCGCTTGAGGGCGGGCTTGGAGAGCTTGCCGACGAGCTTCACGAACCGCCGCTGCCCGAGCACCGGACGCTCGGCCACGAGCGGACCCTCGAGGTCGAGGTGGTGCACGACGTTGACCCCGAGTCCCGCAGCCACGTCGAGCTCCGGGCGCCGCACCACGAAGTCGAGCAGGCCGTCGTAGCGAGCCGGATCGGCGAGCAGGAGCTCGTCGGCGTCGGCGAGGAGCACGGCGTCGTGGTCGACCAGGAGCTCGGACGCCAGCCGGTTCACCAGCCGCATGCGGTCCTTCTCGAACCGACCCGGCGCGAAGCCGTCGTGCCGGAGCACCCGGCACGGCAGGTGGTCGGTCGACCCGTCGGTCGACCGGTCGTCCACGACCAGCAGGTGGTCGAGACCGAGCTCGGCACCGTAGTAGCCGACCCACCGCGGCAGCATCGCCGCCTCGTCGCGTACGACGGTGAGCGCGGCGACCCGGGGCCGCCGGACGGTCACGGACGGGTCCGGTCGGCCTGCCGCACGCTCGCCCGCACCAGGTCCGCGAGGGCCCGGACGGCTCCGTCCGCGTCGTCGGGATCGCCCCACCGGGGCAGGTCCGCGCCGACGGGCCGGTCGGCGAGGACCTCGCGGAGCCCGTCGAACCCGAACCGGGCCGCAGCCACCAGGTCCTCCTCCGACGTGGCGGAGGGGTCCACACCGCGGGCGGCGACCGGTGCCAGGTCGTGCCAGTCCCCTTCCAGCCGCACCCCGGTGGCGCCGAGGCGGGTCACCAGCTCCCCCGCGGTGCCGACCACCCACGGCTCCACCTCGAGACCGATCGGCTGCTCCTGATCCCGGCGCGCGCTGAGGACCTGCTTGGCGAGGAGGGCCTTGCGCACGGCTCGGGCGTCGGAGTCGCCCAGCCCGAGGTCGGACAGGCGGGCGTTGACGCGCTGCAGCAGCTGCGCGGACGCCGCTCCCAGCGACGTGTTCTGCGACGCGGGAGCGGCCAGGCCCGACGGGTCGAACCCGACCGCCCTCCCGAAACGGTCGAGCAGGGTGCTCCGCGGCGCCCCGGGTGCCGGCAGTGTCACGACCGTCACGCGGTCGACCCCGACCACGGACGACCAGCGGTCGACGATGCGGCAGGCGTGCTGCTGGCGCCAGAACGTCCGTCCCGGCTCGCTGACGACACGAGGCGGGTCCGGGTGCCACGGACGCGCGTCGCGGGCGCCGGCGCGGTAGTCCGGCCAGGACCAGGACCGCCCGTTCTGGACGACCTCCTGCCACAGCGACGGGATGGTCCGGTTCAGGTCCCGCAGGGTCACCACGACGTCGACGGGGAGGTCGCCGAAGCTCGCGACCGCGGCCTCGACCCGGTGCGGGAGGAACGGCCCGAGGTACTCCATGGAGATCACCGAGGTCCCGTCCCACGCCCGGGCCTGCTCGACCAGGCGCAGCCAGCGGTCGTCGGGCGCCTCGGGACGATCGATCAGCGCCTGCACCCCGTGCGCCTGCTCGTTCCAGCGCCGCCCGAGCGGGAGCACCCCCTGTTCGACCAGCGCTGCGCGCTGGCCGAACAGGAAGGACTGGATGCTGGTCGTCCCCGACTTCATGGTCCCGACGTGCAGCACGACGCGCCGGGCCGGTCGCGCCCTTGGCCCCACTGCCGCTCGCGTCACGCCTCGTCGCCCCGTGCCTTCGCCCGGGCGACCTCCTCCGCCTGCCGGCGGAGCACCTCGGCCAGCGCCGCGACCGCCACGTCGAGGACCTCGTCGGTCGCCAGGTCCGCCGGCGACACCCCCGGGACGTCGACCGGGACCAGGTCGTCGAGCGAGCCGACCACCCGCACCCCGGTCTCCGCGAGGTTGCGCCGCATGCTCGCAGCCCGCTTCTCGAGCCAGGGCTCGACCGGGCACCCCAGCGCCGGCTCCTCGCCACGACGCGTGGCCAGCAGCCGCTTCGCGAAGTCGAACTTCACCGTCTTGGAGTACGCCGGCCAGGGCAGCCCGGCACCCTCGAGCCGGACGTTGACCCGGCGCAGCACCTCCGCCGAGACCACCCCCAGCGACTCGTTGGCCGGCTGCACCGGCGGGCACAGCGCGGGGTCGAGCCCGGCGGCCAGGCAGAACCTGTCCCACAGGGTCTCCGCAGGCGCTCCCGGCGGGGGGACGGTGACCACGGTGACGTTCCCCAGCCCCACCGCGTCCGCCCAGTTGCGCACGACGCGGGCGGCCCGCTGCTCGCGCCAGAACCGGGCACCGGGGCCGACGTCGTCCCGCACGGCCGCGACGTAGTCCGGCCACGGCGTGGTGGCACCGTTCTTCGCGGTCTCCTGCCACATCGCCGGGAGGACCCGGTTGAGGTCGCGGGCCGTGACGACGACCTGGACCGGCATCGGTGCCAGCGACGAGACCACCGCCGCGATCTTCGGCGGGGCCGCGGGTCCGAGGAACTCCATCGAGACCACCGCGTCTCCGGGCCAGGCGTGGAGCCGCCGGACCAGGTCGTCCCAGGCGCCGGGTGCGTCGTCGGGGCGAGGCCGACGTCCGATGTCCAGCACGTCCACGACCCCGTCGACCTGGCGGCGCCACCCCGGGAACCAGATGCCCTGGTCCTTCAGGAAGCGTCGCCGGGAACCGAGACGCTCCTGCAGGTAGCTGGTGCCGGTCTTGAGCAGCCCGACGTGGAGCACCACGCGTTCAGCCATCGCGGCCCGTCCCGCTGCACGTCGTCACGGGCCCCAGTCTCCGCCACGAAGGGGTCGTCCGGGAGAACGCGCCGGGACCGGACGACGAACAGCGCAGGATCGTCCTGCGGTCCCGGGTCACCTGGCGGCGTACTCCTTGAGGAGGGCTCGCCCGATGATCATCTTCTGGATGTCGCTGGTGCCCTCGCCGATGAGCATGAAGGCGGCCTCGCGGTAGAGCCGCTCGATCTCGTACTCCTTGGAGTAGCCGTAGCCGCCGTGGATGCGGAAGGAGTCCTGCACGACCTCGTTGCAGTACTCCGCGGCCAGCATCTTGGCCATCCCGGCCTCGACGTCGTTGCGCTCGCCCTTGTCCTTGATCCGAGCGGCCTTGACCATCATCGCGTGGGCGGCCTCGATCTTGGTGGCCATCTCGGCCAGGCGGAACATGATCGCCTGGTGCTGGGCGATCGGCTTGCCGAACGTCTCGCGCTGCTGGGCGTAGTCGATGGCGAGCTCGAAGGAGCGCAGCGCGATCCCGCAGGCACGGGCGGCCACGTTGACGCGGCCGACCTCGACGCCGTCCATCATCTGGTAGAAGCCCTTGCCGGTCTGGCCGCCGAGGACCTGGTCGGCCGAGACCCGGTGGCCCTCGAAGACCGCCTCGGTGGTGTCGACGCCCTTGTAGCCCATCTTGTCGATCTTGCCGGGGATGGTCAGGCCGGGAGCGACCTCGCCGAAGCCGGTCGGCTTCTCCACCAGCAGCGTCGTCATGTTGCGGTAGACCGAGTCGGCACCCTCGTCGGTCTTGACCAGGAGCGCGATCAGGGTCGAGGAGCCGCCGTTGGTCAGCCACATCTTCTGGCCGTCGATCACGTAGTCGTCCCCGTCGCGGGTGGCCTTGCAGGTGATCGCGGACACGTCGGACCCCAGGCCCGGCTCGGACATCGAGAACGCCCCGCGCACCTCGCCGGCCGCCATCAGCGGCAGGTACTTGCGCTTCTGCTCCTCGGTGCCGTGCTGCATGATCATGTAGGCGACGATGAAGTGGGTGTTGATGACGCCCGAGACGCTCATCCAGCCGCGCGCGATCTCCTCCACGCACAGTGCGTAGGTCAGCAGCGACTCGCCCAGCCCGTCGTACTCCTCGGGGATCATCAGCCCGAAGACGCCGAGCTCCTTCAGCCCGTCGACGATCTCCTGGGGGTACTCGTCGGCGTGCTCGAGCTCCGTGGCGACCGGCAGGATCTTCTCGTCGACGAACGTCCGCACGGCCTTGAGGATCTCCCGCTGGTCCTCGGTCAGTCCGTCGGTCTGGGCTAGGCGGCTCATGCTCGGCTCCTCGGTGATCGGGCTTCCGGCGGCGAGGCTACCGCGCGCGTCGGGCGCCCACACCAGGTCCGGGTGAGCGACGAATCACACCGGACGGCGGTCTTCCACTATCGTGGCCGGGGCTGCGGGACGACCGAGCTGGAGGCAGGCAGTGCAAGGACGTGGTGGTGCGCGGAAGGCGCAGCGGCCGTCCCGCCTGCGCAGACGCGGGAATCCCCGCTCCTCCGGTCGCCGGCGAGCCTCTCGCCGCATCCGCCTGGTCGGTCCGGCCGGCGTGCTCGCGGCCCTCGTGACCCTGGCCGCTGTCGGGGTCGGGACCCTGCACCCTGTGTCATACGTCACGGCGGCGCTGGTCGACAGCCCGACCGTCGCCGACCCGAGCGCACCGCCGGACCCCGTGTCGTCGCCCGACCCGGCGGCGCCGGCCTCCGCCGGCAACGACGCTGCGGCAGCGGCGCCGGCTCCCGAGCCCGCTCCGGCCACCCGGACGCCGAGGTACCGCGTCCTGGAGTCGACGACCCTGCGCCCGACGCCCGAGGCCCAGCGGAAGGTCGTCGTGTCGCGGTACGCAGCGCGGGGCTTCAGCCGGGTCGACCCGACCGACCTCCAGGCCACGTCCGTGACCATCGCGAGCTTCAACGTCCTGGGCGCCAGCCACTCCGCGTCCCGTGGGGCGCGCAGCGGCGTGGCCCGGATGGCGTCCACGGTGGGCCTGCTGCGGGCCCACGGCGTCAGCGTCGTGGGGCTCCAGGAGTTCCAGGAGCCTCAGTACCGCGCCTTCGAGTCGATGGCCGGCGGTGAGTACGACGTGTGGCCCGGTGTCCTGCACGGCACCCACGTCGACGTGCAGAACTCGATCGCCTGGCGGTCCGCTGACTGGAGCCTCGTGGAGGCGCACACACTGTCGGTGCCGTACTTCTTCGGCCACCGCGTTCCGATGCCGGTCATCCTGCTCGAGAACCGCGACTCCGGCCGACGGGTCTGGTTCATGAACTTCCACAACCCGGCCGATGCGCACGGCAACGCCGCCGGCTACCGCGCCGCGGCCCGGGCGATCGAGGCCGCCGAGGCCAACCGGCTCAAGGCCGAGGCGCCCGTCGTCCTCACCGGAGACATGAACGACCGTTCCGAGTTCGCCTGCCCGTTCGCGGCGGCGACCGGGATGCACTCGGCCGACGGGGTGACCGACAACGGTCACTGCACGCTGCCGCAGCACACCAACGTGGACTGGATCTTCGGCACCCCCGACATCGAGTTCAGCTCCTTCGTCACCGACTTCAGCACCAAGGACCGTGGGGTCAGCGACCACCCGATGGTGCGCGCGACGCTCACCCTCCCCGCCGTCGCCGACCCGGCCGCGTGCGAGAAGGAGAAGGCCGCCGGCACGACCCTCTGGTTCTGCCCGCGCCGCTGAGGGACGGTCCGTCCGACGCCGCATCGGCAGCCCCCAGGGGCACCGGGAGCCGCTGCTACGCTCGCGCCGTGGCGAGGACGGTCGTGGTTCACATCGGGCTGATGAAGACCGGAACCTCCTTCATCCAGGGCCGACTGGCCGCCAACACCGACCTGCTCGCCGAGCAGGGCCTGCTCTTCCCCGGCGGGGCGAGGTGGGCCACCCAGGTCCGGGGCATCTCGGACCTGATCGGCGGCAAGCACCACGGCTCGGGGGCCTGGGCGGAGCTCAGCGCGCAGGTCGACGGACACGACGGCACGGCGATCATCTCCATGGAGTACCTCGCAGCGGTCGGTCGGCCGGCGATCGAACGGCTGCGCGACCGGTTCCCGTCCTCCGAGGTCCGCGCGGTGATGACGGTGCGCGACCTGGGCCGGGCCGTGCCGTCGCAGTGGCAGGAGTCGGTGAAGAACCGGGCCACCAGGTCGTGGGAGGAGTACGTCGAGGGCATCCGCCGCCACGACGAGGCGGGCCGGCCGTTCTGGCGTCAGCAGGGCGCCGACCGGATCGCCGCCCGGTGGGCCGAGGTGCTCGGCGCGGCGGACGTCCACGTGGTGACCGTGCCCCCGCCGGGATCGCCCTCCCACCTGCTGTGGGACCGGTTCGCCGAGGTCGCCGGGATCGGCCCCGCAGCGTGGCACCGGTCGACCCGGTCGAACCCCTCCCTGGGTGCGGCCTCGACCGAGGTCCTGCGCCTGCTCAACCTGGCGACGCCGGACCAGCCCCAGGCCAAGTCCCGGGTCAAGCGGCTCGCGCGCCGCATCATCGCCGCCCAGGCCGAGCCCGAGGACATGATCGGCTTCGAGCCCCCCGCCTGGCTGCACGACGAGGCCGACCGCATCGTCGCCGCCCTCACGGAGGGCGGCTACCCGGTCGCCGGCGACCTCGCCGAGCTGCGACCCGTCGCCGTACCGGGTGTCGACCCCGGCTCGCAGAGCGACGCGGTCCGGCTGGACGCGGCCGTGCGCGCCCTCGGCGCCGTGCTGTTCGCCGAGGCCGCGGGCGACGCCGACGACGACTGATCCGTCGACCTGCCCGCGACCGCGCTCGCCCAGCCACCGAAGGTTCATCACGGTCTGTCGGTGAACCGACACCTCCCACGGCGGGCACGCCACGGGAGGCGCAGGTTCACCTGCATCCCCTGGCGAAACCGCGGCAGCGCCAGGCCCGGACCCGCCCAGGCCCGTGGGACGAGTGACGCCCGGGTGCCATCGGCACCCGGGCGTCAGCCGGTCGTCGTGGGTGACCTATCGATCAGTCGCCTTCCCAGAACGGGCCGCTCGGGGCCGGCTCGTAGGAGCCCGGGTCGTCGACCATCCGGCGGCCGTCGATGCCGCCGCTCTCGGTCGGCGGGGCGTCGAGGATGGCCGGGTGGTAGTCCGCGCCGGAGGTCGGGCTCCAGCTGACGCTGTGCGACCGGCTCTTCCAGAGCCAGTTGAAGTCCTTGGCGTAGTACGGGTAGGCGCCCATGCCGTTGATGGTGAAGATCTCCTCGTCACCGCGCATGCCGTCGACCGTCCAGTTGCTCGACCCGGTCACGACCAGCTGGGTGTTGCGGCTGGTGCCGTAGTGGCCGGAGATGAACAGATTCTTCTGGTGCGTGTAGAGGTCGAGCTCACCGTCGAGGACGCCGCCGTCACCGCGGGTGTCGTAGCCGGTGGAGCGGATCGGGACGCGGCCGCGCGAGGTCGGCTTGCTGAGCGTCGCCCGCACCTGGGCGCCGGTGAAGCCGTAGAGCAGCTTGACGTCGCAACCCTGCGCGTAGAGGTTCCGGATCCGCTTGGCGATCCGGTTGCCGCGCTCGGCGTTCCAGGCGTGGATGATCACCCGGACGATGGTGCGGCCGTGAGTGCCGGTGCTGCCGGTGGCGCCGGTGCACTTGACCGGGGCCAGGATCTTCATGATCGGGTCCTTGTCACCCGGCCCGTGGAACGGCGTGGTCTCCAGGCGCATCCGACCGTCGTCGATGTTGTACGTGATGTGGCCGGGGTGGTCCTGCTTGTCGCGCTTGAGCCGCGTGAACAGGTCCAGGAAGGCGCCGTAGAGCTCGGCGTCGTTGTTGTGCGTCCACAGGTCGTTGTACTGGTTGGCCGCGCCGTTGAGCTTCATGTTGATCGAGCCGGTCATCACGACGTAGCGCGCGGCACCCGACTGCGAGAACAGGTAGAACTTGTCGTGCAGGTTCTCGCCGGTCGAGCGGCACCCGTTGGTGCACTGGTAGATCCAGCTGTTCTTCTTGCGGTTCTTGCCGAGTTTCTTGCGCATCACGCGCTGGGCGTGGGTGACCTCGTGGTTGTTGACGAGCACCTGGACGCTCACCCCGCGCTTCTTGGCACGGATCAGGGCGTTGGCGACCGGCATCCGGTCGAAGGAGAACATGCTGAAGCGGATCAGCGAGCCCTTCGGCGAGTGGTTGATCGCGCCGATGACCTGGCGCTCCAGGCGCAGCTCGTTGTCGAGGCTTGAGCGGGGCACGTTGAACTTGGCGCCCTCCTGCGGCGCCCACCGAGCCTTCTGGGCCGGCGCCTTCGCAGCCGGGGCTGCCGACACCCCGGTCGGCGCGCTCTCGACCAGCGCTCCACTGACCAGCGTGAACGCTGCGACCAGCGTGACGGCACCGGCCTTCCACGACCTGCCTGACATCCAGCTCCCCCTACCTCTCAGCGGCGACGCCCTCGGAGCACCCGTGTCCGAAACCAGGGCCACCGGTCGAGCACGCTAGCACCGCCGCCTGAGAGTTGTGGCTTCGTCGCCGTGATCGTCTCCGTACGGTCGCTCACGCCCAGTCGTGCGACGAGGTCAGCCGACGCGCCGTGTCGCGCAGGGTCGCCGCCAGGTCCGTGGGCGGCCCGTCGGGCGGGACCGCGCCGCCGTCGAGTCTCGCGGCGTAGGCCCAGCCGGCGTGCGCGGCCCGCAGGACCTGTGCCGGGTCGGGCGCCTCGACGCGACCGGGGAAGGCGCCGAGGTCGGCGTCGACGGGGAGGTCGTCGACCGTGCCCACCAGCGGGCACCCGTGCGCCGCCACGGCGTCTCGGGCCCGGCGGTTCAGGTCGAGCGCGAACTCGGCTGCGGTCCGGTCCAGCGCCGGACGCTGCTCGTCGGAGCGGAGACCGACCAGGGCCGCGCGCACCAACGGCCGGACCGCCAACCGGTACTTCTTCGGGGCGACGTCGGGCAGGTGCTCGTTGAGCCCGCGCAGGTAGTCGCACGACGCATAGCCGAGCGAGGGGTTCGCGCGCAGCGCCCCGAGGTCGATCTGTGGGACCGCGATGCCGGCCGCCTCGCAGAACCTGGACCAGAGCACGTCCGGAGCAGCACCCGGCGGTGGGACGGTCACGACGGTGACCGCGGTGCGGGTGCACCACTCGTCGAGGATCTCGGGCACGTCCTGCGCGCGGTGGAAGGTCCGCCAGGCCCGGGTACGGCGCTTGCGCCTGATCGCGCGCAGGTACTCCGCCCAGGAGTCCGTGCCCATGTTGCGCACCAGGGTCTGCCACTGGGCCGGCAGCACCCGGGTCTGGTCGCGCACCGTGAGGAGCACCCGGACGTCGAGCCCGGCGAGCTCGGCGAGCGCCCGCTCGACCGGTGCACCCCGGGCGAAGCTGAGGAACTCCATCGAGACCAGCACGGTCTCCGCGTCGCTCTCGCGCGCGGCGCGGGCCAGCTCGGACCACCGGTGGGGTCGCTTCGGCGGGTCGGCGCTCCCGAACCGCAGCAGGTCCAGGGTGGCCCGGGTCTGCACGCCGAAGTTCTCCAGGAACTCCACCCCACCGTGCGCGAGCGCCGCAGGGTCGGCCTTGAGCGCGGACTGGACGAAGCTGGTCCCCGTCTTCATGGCACCGATGTGCAGGACGATCCGGTGAGCCATGGGGTGCTGTCGCTGCCTTCCTCGACGGGTTCGGGGGTCAGGGCCCCTCGACCTGGGACGGACCGACCGAGACGTCAGCGTAGAGGAACGGGTGGTCGGAGGTCCGAGCGACGAGACCGCCGCGCTGCACGACGAACCGGTCGAACGAGACGTCCGGCGTGCCGAGGATCCAGTCGACCCCCACGCCGGCCGGCGGGTGGCAGCCACCGTCGTGGTCGCCCCCCGCTGCGGCGTGCAGCTCGGTGAGGGCGGTGATCGCGCAGAAGAAGTCGGCGCGGTCGTTCATGTCCCCCGTGAGCACCACGGGGATGTCCGTGGCCGCCAGGGACGTCACCAGGTTCGCCTCCCGTCGCACCGCCTCGGCGCGCCACTGCTGCGCCGGGCCGTGCGCGTCGGCCGGGTTGTGGGCGTTGACGAACCAGACCGGGAGCCCGGTCGCCCGGTTCTCCAGCAGCACGTAGGGCATCTGCACCGGGTGACCGAAGAAGTACGGCACGGGGAAGGTGTGTCCCTGCAGCAGGCTCCACCTGGTGGAGTCCCACGTGATCGAGTTGGCCCGCGAGATCCGAGCGGCGCCAGCGGTCGGGAACAGGTCCCAGCCCGGGGCCAGTCGGCGCAGGACGTCGATCTGCGGAGGCTGCAGCTCCTGCAGCCCGGCGACCTCCACCCCGGCGGACCGCAGCAGGCCCAGCGCCCACGGCATCCGGACCTGGCCCGCCGCGAAGCCCGAGTGCCGGCCACCGGCGACGGTGTGGCTCGCGCCGAGGACGTTGAACGTCGCGACGCGGAACGACGTCGTGGTCATCCCGTCGGCCATCGACTGGGTGAGGTCCCGCAGCTGGCGCAGGGACTGGCGTGAGCCCTTGCCCGGCAGGGTCACCGGCGACGGCGGCGCACCACCGGGTGCCCCCGTGGCCGGGCCGCCCGGTGCGCCGGGAGCGCCCGACGCCGGCGCGGTCGACCCGACGGGTGACGGCGGCTGCTGCGAGGCCTGGCTCACCGACGCGGGCGAGCACCCCGCGGCGACGGCGACCACGGCCACGACGGTGGAAAGCGCGCGGGCACTACGCACGCGTCCTCCCCCGTCCGGGGCGCAGCCGACGTGCGAGGCCGGACACGCCGGTGGTCGGCGGCGGCGCAGGCGCCGGAGCCCGGTGCGGGCCGGCCGGCGAGCGCTCCCGCAGGTCGGACATCAGCTGGGCGATGACCCGCGTGGCCGCCTCCAGCATCTCGCCGTCGGTGACCTCGCCGGGCTGCCGCCGGTCGCTCACGTCCGAGGGCCGCAGCCACTCGACCTCGCCCCGCAGGTCGTAGCCGTCGGCGAGCCGGGCGACCGCCCGCTCGCCCCGCAGCTCGAGCTCGGCGAGGGTGTCGTCACCGGGTCGGATCCGCTCGCGGCCCGACGCGATCACGCCCGCCAGGTAGCCGCGGATCCAGGTCCCGCGGTCCGACGCGCTGCGGAAGCCGCGGAGGTGGCGGTTCACGCGCCGGAGCAGCTCGACCTCGACCAGGCCGAGGGTCTCGTTGGACGGCCGGTCGCGCAGCCGCAGCCCGGCCGGGTCCTGGCCGAGCACCCCGAGGAAGCGCTCGAGGAGCTCGACCGGGGGGCTGCCGGGCGCGAGCGGGAGCACGTGGATCCGGTCGTGGTCGATCACCGACCCCCACCGGCGCAGCACGTCGTCGAGGTCGAAGCTCCCCCAGCCCCACTCGTCGGCCGGGTCGTAGCCCGCACCCGGCGGGTAGTCGTCGATGGCGCCACGGGCGCCGTTCTTGATCCACTCCTGCCAGCGGGAGATCCCGAGGTCGACCATCGGGCGGGCGGTGACCAGGACCTCGACCCGCGACCCGGGGAAGGCCGCCACGGCCCGGCGCACCTGCTCCTGCGAGGCGGCGCCGAAGAACTCGTGCGTGACGAGGACGTCACCGTCGAAGCGGCCCGCCTCGGTGACCAGGTCGGTCCAGGGTCGGGCGTCCGGACCGGCCCGGCGAGCCAGGCTCGGGTCCTCGCGCAGCTCGAGCGAGGCGAGCAGGTGGGCCCGGTGACCCGAGCCCGGCAGCAGCAGCCCCCGCTCGCGCAGGAGCTCCCGGTTCGCCCAGAGGGACCGCTGGAGGTACGTCGTCCCGGTCTTGGGGAGCCCGATGTGGAGGAAGACCCGGTCAGGCATCGCCCGAGGAGCCCGAGTCCGGGGACAGCCCGGCCCGGTAGCGGGCCAGGAGCTCGCGGGCCTTCTCCTCGTCCCGGTCGGCGATCGGGATCAGCAGCTCGGTGACGACGTCGTACAGCTCGGCGAGCCGCAGCTGGAGCTGACGGCACTCCTGCACCTCGCCCTCGAGCCGGGCGATCCGGGCGTCCACGTCGCCTCGCGGCAGCAGCCGCCGCGCAGCACTCTTCACTCCCATGTGATCACCAATCTGCAGACGGACGCCTCGTGCGGGTCGTCCAGGAGCCGGTCGTCCTCGTCGAGCCACGCCACGTGCTCCACGCGCCCACCGGACTCGTCGACGAGCTTGCGGAGGACCTTGATCCTAACCGGGCGGACGTCGGTCGCCGCCGCGGCCGGCGTGGCCCGGACCTGCACCTCGGCGTAGAGGCGGCCTCCTCGGCGGGTCGCCATCCGCGCCAGACGCAGCAGGTTGCGCTTGCCGGTCCGGTCGGTGGCGTCGAGGACGTGCCGGGCGGTCACGATGCACGGCCCGGGCTCCCGCGCCAGCCAGGCCCCGGTCGAGAGCGTCGAGCGGAGCTCGCTGAGGTTGAGCCACCCAAACCGCGCGTCCAGTCCGCGTCGCCGCGCGACGCTCGCCGACCGGCGGTAGAGGCGCGGCATGTAGTCCAGCCCCGTGGCCGCGGCACCGCGGCGCGCCAGCCACAGGACGTCTGCTCCCGACCCGCACCCGACGTCGACGAAGCGGGTCGCGTCCGGCTCCTGGCGACGCACCCAGGCGACGAACGCGCTCGGCTTGCGCCCGACCTCGAGCTGGCGCTCGCGGCGCAGCTCGTAGCGCCGGTCCAGCCCCACGCGGGTGCCGCGGAACCAGCCGTTGAGCCGACGCACCGTCTCGGGGGGCGTCTCGAACTTGTACGCCGGGTCCGGCACCCTCCAGCTCGGTCCGTACATGGCCTCGAGCAGGCGTTCGGGGACGGCCGGCGCCGGCAGCTGCCGGTCGGCCAGCGTGACGGTGCGCAGCGGCCAGATCCACTCGGTCCGGAACGGGTGGCCGACCTCGCCCATCAGGTAGAGCTTGCCGTCGGTGACGAAGCCGCCGAAGACGTCCAGGCCGCGGGAGCGGCCGTCGGACTCGCGCACGACGACCTTGAAGGCCAGGCCGCTGTAGCGCACGACCGGGAAGCCCTGGTCCTGCAACAGCCGCTGGAGGCGGAACGACTCGATGATCACGTCGACCGGGGTCTGGTGGTGGCTGACGTAGCCGATGTCGGCGTCGGAGTCGTGGCCGATGAAGTTCTGCTCGCGGACGGCCCCGAGGAGGGTCCCGTAGGCGATGAAGGGCTCGACACCGGCCTCCCGGAGCGCGGCCAGCACCGTCTCGGTCGCGTCCAGCAGCGGCACCAGGTGGGCGCTGCTGCGCTCGCCGAACAGGCGCATCAGCTTGCCGGCCTTGTCCAGGCCCAGGGGGTTCCCGCTGGAGTCCTCGACACGGATCCGTCCCGTGCCGGTGCCGATCCGGGCGGTCGCCGACACCCACGTGCTGCCGTCGTCCGGATCGCGCAGGGAGACCTCGGTCTCGCCGTCCAGGTAGGGAAGCAGCACCGGCGGCCAGGCGAGGAACCGCCGGCTGCGGCGGGCCACCGTGTCGCGGCGCAGCCAGAAGGAGAAGATCCGGCGGTCGTCGAACCAGACGTCGACGGGGAAGTCACCGGATCCGGCGACGACCAGCCCGTCGGTCTCGACGACGACGTCGGTCACCGCACCGTCTCGTCGACCCACCCGGTCCCCTCACTCGATCGCGCACCCCGCGCGGACTGCCCCGAGGGTAGCCGAACCGCCCGGCGCGCCCGACCGCGGGCAGCACCGCGGGTTGCGCGCCGATCTTCTAGCACTCCTAGCGAATTACATCGGTGTAAGACACGCAATGGAAAGGTCACGAATCGATAACGATCGGCCTGCGCCGTAGGCCGGGGCTCAGGCAGTTCTTAGGGTGACTCGTGTGACTGGCGGGTCTGATGTGACTCGTCGTGCTCGGACGATTCTGACGACGAAGGACCTCCTCATGCCGCTTCCCCAGCTCCGGTCCGCCTCCACCCGACGCCTGCGGCGGGGGGTGCGCGCGACGGTCGTCCCGGCCCTCGCCGCCGGCGCGGTCGGGGTCGCCGGAGTGCTCGCCTCGACCGGTGCCGCGGTCGCCACCGTGCCGGCCGCTCCCGGCACGGCGCCGTCCTACGACCGGCCGACCACGGTGCGCGTGAGCTCCTTCAACACCCTCGGCGCCGGTCACACCGGCAAGGGCGGCCGGAGCAAGTTCGCCGACGGCGTCACCCGCACCGGCTACATGGTGCGGATCCTCGACCAGCTCAAGCCCTCGGTGGTGGGCCTCCAGGAGTTCCAGAAGCCTCAGTTCCAGCGGTTCAAGCAGCTCACGAAGAGCACCTGGGGCATCTTCCCCGGCGACCAGCTGTCCAGCGCGGCCATGCAGAACTCCATCATCTGGCGCCGCAGCAGCTGGACCCTGGTCGAGTCCCACACGATGAAGATCCCGTACTTCCACGGCAACGAGCTGCCGATGCCGTACGTCCTGCTGCGCAACGTGCAGACCGGCCGCCAGCTCTGGGTCTACAACTCCCACCAGCCTGCCGACGCCCGGGGCAACGCCCAGAAGTGGCGCAACATCGCCGCCGCCCGGGAGGTCGCCCTGGTCAACCGGTTGCGCGCGCAGTACCCGCTGATCCCCGTGATCGTGACCGGGGACAAGAACGACCGCGACGCCTACTTCTGCCGGGTGGCCCGGGACGCCCGCATGAGCGCGGCTGCCGGAGGCGGCCTGGTCGGCGACCGGTGCCAGATGCCCACCCAGGCCCGCGTCGACTGGGTGATGGGCTCCCCCGGCCTGCAGTTCGTCGGCTACCAGATGGTGCAGACGCCGCTGGTCAAGCGCACCACCGACCACCCGGTGATCATCGGCGACGCCCTCCTCCCGTCCGCGGAGTCCGAGGCCGCCGGCATCACCAACGTCGTCGTCGTCGACGCACCCGGACTCACCGCCCAGGCGGTGCGGAGCACCAAGATCGCCTCCACCCCGGCGCTGCACGACCTGATGGCCGAGGGAGCGTTCGCGCTCAACGCCCGCTCCGACGCGACCAGCGCGTCGCCGCTCGGCGGCGCGGTCAGCATCCTCACCGGTCGCCCGACCGAGCTCGCCGCCGGCGGCACCGGGGTCGGCACCTCGACAGACCCCGGGACCACGGTCGCCGCGGCGGCCGGGGCCTACGTCCCCAGCGTGTTCGACGTGGCGCACGACCACGGCATGCGCACCGCGTTCTTCGGTGACGTCCCGGGCGACGAGCGCATCGTCTCGAGCTACGACGTCACCAACGGGGCACCGGACACCAGCGGCGTCAGCAGCGGCACCAACAAGATCGACACGTCCTACGTCGGGACGTCGGACGCCGACGTCGTCTCCCAGGCCACCGCCAGCCTGACCGACGACCCGGCCCACGTGACGTTCGTCCACCTGCGGGGCCTGATGAGCGCCGGCAACAACGCGGGCTACACCAGCGCGACCTACGGCAGCGCGGTCGCGGCGTTCGACAGCCAGGTGGCGGCGCTGCGCTCGGCCATCGACTCGTCGAGCACCCTGGCCGGGCACACCCTGCTGGTGGTGACCGCCGACGTCGGCGGCACCCGCCAGTCCGCACCGGAGACCCGGCTGACGTCGTACCGGATCCCGATCATCGTCGCCGGGCCCGGTGTCGCCCCGCACGCGACGCTCTACAACCTCAACCGGCAGTACGCCCGCCCGGTCAGCGCCCAGCTCGGCAACACCGGTCCGCAGCCGCTGCGGGGCTCGGCCATCGCGAACCTGGTGACCAAGTACCTCGGGCTGCCGCCGGTCGAGGGCAGCGTGGCCGACCCCGGCCAGCTGTCCACGCTGCTGCCCCCGCCGGCCGGCTGAGCCGACCGGCCGCACGGCTGCCCGGGTCGGCGCACGACTTCTCGCTACGGTTGCCCCGTGAGCTCCACCCCCGCCCGCGTCTACGCGGCCCGCATGGTCGGGCTGCCGATCTTCGACCCGCAGGGCGACCAGGTCGGCAAGGTGCGCGACCTGGTGGCGGCGGTGCGCTCGGAGGTCCACCAGCCGCGGGTCCTCGGGCTGGTCGCGGAGGTGTTCGGCAGGCGGCGGATCTTCGTCCCGATGACCCGCATCACCAACATCGACAGTGGCCAGGTCTACACGACCGGACTGCTCAACATGCGCCGCTTCGAGCAGCGGCCGACCGAGACGCTGGTGATGGGTCAGATGCTCGACCGCACCGTCCGGGTCCCCCATACCGGGGTCACCGGCACGGTCTACGACGTCGCGATGGAGCAGGCGCGCAACCGTGACTGGGTGCTCAGTCGGGTGGCCATCCAGGAGCCGGCCAAGGGGCTGCGACGGCGGGGCCAGACGCACGTCGTGGAGTGGCGCGACGTGGAGGGCCTCACCGGGCGCGAGGAGTCCCAGGGCGCGACCCACCTGATCGCCGCGCTGAACGAGATGCGACCCGCCGACGCGGCGAACATGCTGCACGACCTCCCCCTCGAGCGCCGCTCGGCGGTGGTCGCCGCCCTCGACGACGAGCGGCTGGCCGACGTCCTGGAGGAGCTGCCCGAGGAGGACCAGGTCGACATCCTGGGCCACCTCGACCACGAGCGGGCCGCCGACATCCTCGAGGAGATGTCGGCCGACGACGCAGCCGACCTCATCGCCGACCTCCCGCCCGAGACGGCCGAGGCGCTGCTGAGCCTGATGGAGCCGGACGAGGCCGAGGACGTGCGCCGACTGATGTCCTACGAGGAGGAGACCGCGGGCGGCATGATGACGCCCGAGCCGGTCATCCTCGGACCGGACGCCACCATCGCCGACGCGCTCGCCCACGTCCGCAACCCCGAGCTCACGCCGTCGCTGGCCGCGCTCGTCTACGTGTGCCGCCAGCCCCTCGAGCCGCCGACCGGCAAGTTCCTCGGCGTCGCGCACATCCAGCGGCTGCTGCGCGAGCCGCCCTCGACCCTGGTCGCCGGGGCGCTCGACGACTCGATGGAGTCGCTGCGCCCCGAGGCGAGCATCGACGAGGTCGCGGCCCACCTGGCGACGTACAACCTCGTGGCCGCGCCGGTGGTGGACGACAACGGCCACCTCCTGGGCGCGGTGACCGTCGACGACCTGCTCGACCACATGCTGCCCGAGGGGTGGCGCGACCGCCCGGTCACGCAGGGGGCGGACGGATGAGCGACCGGACCCCCCGCCTGGACACCCCCAAGGACCTGCGCCGCCCTCCGTTGGTGCGGCGCCCGTCCTACAACTCCGACACGTTCGGCGTCTTCGCCGAGCAGTTCGCGCGGTTCATGGGCACGGCGCAGTTCCTCATCTACATGACCCTGTTCGTGGCGTTCTGGGTCGTCTGGAACATCGCGGCGCCGCCGGACCTGCGCTTCGACGAGTACCCGTTCATCTTCCTGACCCTGATGCTCAGCCTGCAGGCGTCGTACGCCGCCCCGCTCATCCTGCTCGCCCAGAACCGCCAGGAGGCGCGTGACCGGGTGATCGCCGAGCAGGACCGGCAGGCCGACGCCCGGGCGCACGCCGACATGGAGTTCCTGGCCCGCGAGGTGGCGTCCCTGCGGATGTCGGTCGGCGAGGTCGCGACCCGCGACTTCCTGCGCTCGGAGCTGCGCGGCCTGCTCGAGGACCTCGAGGAGCGGGCCGGGGAGCGCGGACCCGCGCGCCCGGACGACGAGCCGGAGAGCGTGCCCACCTAGGCCCCCCGTAGACTCGGGGATCATGAGCAACACCCTCCTCGAGCAGGTCGACGCCGCGCTCGCGACCGTCAACGACCCCGAGATCAAGCGTCCGATCACCGAGCTCGGCATGGTCGAGTCGGTCACCGTCGACGAGGCCGGCGTCGCCCGCCTCACGGTCCTGCTGACGGTGGCCGGGTGCCCGATGAAGGACACCATCAACCGCGACGTCACCGCTGCCGTCGGGGCCGTCGCCGGCATCACCGGGGTCGACCTGACCCTCGGGGTGATGAGCGCCGAGCAGCGCGCCGGCCTGCAGGAGACGCTGCGTGGTGGGCAGGCCCAGCGTGAGATCCCGTTCGCCCAGCCCGGCTCGCTGACCAAGGTCTACGCGATCGCGAGCGGCAAGGGCGGGGTCGGCAAGTCCTCGGTCACGGTCAACCTGGCCCTCTCGCTGGCGCAGCAGGGCCTGAAGGTGGGCATCGTCGACGCCGACATCTACGGGCACTCGGTCCCCGCGATGCTCGGTGTCGCCGACCAGCGTCCGACCCAGGTCGAGGACCTGATCATGCCGGTGCCCACGCCATCGGGCGTCTCGGTCATCTCCATCGGCATGCTCAAGCCGCGCCGCGACCAGGTGGTCGCGTGGCGCGGCCCGATGCTCGACCGAGCGTTGGTCCAGATGCTCGCCGACGTCTACTGGGGCGACCTCGACGTCCTCCTGCTCGACCTGCCGCCCGGCACCGGCGACGTGGCCATCTCGCTGGGGCAGCACCTGCCCGGCGCCGAGGTCGTCGTGGTGACCACGCCCCAGGAGGCCGCCGCCGAGGTCGCCGAGCGCGCCGGGACGATGGCGTCGATGATGCACCAGCGGGTCGTGGGCGTCGTGGAGAACATGAGCTGGCTGCCGTGCCCCCACTGTGCGGAGGAGGGCGTGGAGCACCGGCTGGAGATCTTCGGCACCGGGGGTGGCGAGCGCGTCGCCGCCACGCTGTCCGCGCGGTTCGGCTACGACGTTCCCGTGCTCGGCCAGGTGCCGATCGACCCGTCCCTGCGTGAGGGCGGCGACGTCGGCAAGCCGATCGTGGAGGCGGACCCCACCTCACCGGGTGCCCGGGTCCTCTCCGCCGTGGCCGACCGGCTCGCCGGGCGGGGTCGCGGCCTGGCCGGGATGCAGCTCGGCCTGACCCCCGCCAACAAGCTCTAGGCTGGTCGCGTGTTCGGGGTCGGCCTGCCGGAGCTCGCGGTCCTGGTGTTCATCGCGGTCCTCGTCTTCGGCCCCGACCGCCTCCCCGACCTCGCCAAGCAGGCGGGCCAGATGGTGCGCAAGGGCCGGCAGCTGGCGCGCTCGGCGCGCGACGAGCTGCGGGCGGAGCTGGGGCCTGATTACGCCGACCTCGAGCTGAGCGACCTCGACCCCCGCGAGATCGTGCGTCGTCACATCGCCGAGGCCCTCGAGGAGGACGACGAGGAGCCGGTCCGGCCGACCCGCCGGGGGCTGCGACCGCTCGCCGAGGGCGAGCTGCCGCCGTACGACGCCGACGCCACCTGAGCCCAGCCCCCGGCGACCGTCAGCGGCTCTGGACCGCCGCCACGCTCGCGAGGGCGAGCAGCACCGGCCGGCCCTCCCCGGCCACGGCGTCGACGAAGTCCGCACCGACGCGGCGCGGCGCCACGTCGTAGGACGTCCCGTCCCGCAGGTGCACCACGCAGCGCTCCCCCGCCTCGGCGATGCGCCGCAGCGCCGAGCCGAGCCCGAGCCGGGCGACCGGCGACCACGCGACCTCCGGTACCGAGCGCGGCCCGGCGCCGAGGACGGCGGTCACGGCGGGCAGCGAGACCACCCAGTCCTGGCCAGAGCCGCCGATGAGGCACCAGCCCTCGCCGACCCGCTCGAGCATCCCCTCGACCGGCCCCACCCCGGTCACCTCGAGCCGGACCGCCGCGCCGACGGACGCCATCAGCCGCGAGGCGAGCGTCACCTCGCGGTAGACGCTCCGGCTCCGGTCCGCGAGCTCGGCGTCACGCTCGGCGCCGAAGGCGGCCTCCGCCTGCTGCTCGAGCTCGTCGAGCACCGCGAAGAGGTCCTCCTCCCACGCCATGTGACCCAGGGTGCCCGGCCGGAGCGACCTCAACCCTCCGCGGCCGGGAGCGCCCCGCCGGCGATCGCGGCGACGACCGCCGCGTGGTCCTGGTCGTTGAGGTCGGCGTAGCCCTGGGCGAACTCGGCGATCGCCTGCTCGAACCGGTCGCTCTTGCCCAGGTAGGCGGCGATGGTGACGCGGTCGCCCGAGCGGGCGTGGGCGCGCGCCAGGGTGGTGCCGCACAGCCGTCCGTAGAGGTGCATGCCCGTGGGCAGCATCTGCTCGACGGGGAGGGACGCCTTCCAGTCGCGCAGCTGGCGCAGGTAGTAGTCCCGCTGCACGCCGGTGACGTCGACGCTGCGCTGCCAGCCCAGGAACGGGTCGCTGACCGCCTGCATGAGCAGCTGCCCGGCCACCACCCGTTCGCCCTGGTTCTCGAACGCGCTCGCTCCCGCGTAGGGCGCCAGCACCGACTCCTGGGCCTCCTTCGCCTGCAGGAACAGCCAGTCGGTGCCGTCCAGCGACTCCAGGAGCAGGACCCAGGCGCGGGTGCCGACGCTGCCGACACCGACGACCTTGCGGGCGACGTGGACCAGCCGGTACTGGTGCAGCAGGTGCCGCCGGTTCGACGGCAGGGTGGCGGCGTAGTCGTCGATGACCCCGTTCAGCACCTCGTAGATGTCGTCGACCGCGTGGTCGGGCAGGAGCTCCTCGACGGGGACGACCAGGGGCGGGTCGCTGAGGATCCGGCGCCGCCCGTCGACGACGGTGGTCAGCTTGCGCATCGCCTGGGCGGTGTCGCGACTGCGCGCCTTCTTGAGGATCGCCACGACCGCCTCGTAGCGCTCCGGCACGAGGTGCTCCTTCGCCCGCGCCAGGTCCTCGTCGATGCGCACGTGCGAGTACCAGACGTCGCGCAGCGGCTGCCGGGCGAACTCGCGCATCGCCACGCGGTACGCCGCCGCGGTGGCCGTCAGGATCCTGCGCCGCTCCTTGCGACCGTAGCCGTTGGCGCGGCCCGCGATCTCGATGCTGGTCACCAGCCGCTTCACGTCCCACTCGAACGGGCCCGGGAGCGTCTCGTCGAAGTCGTTGAGGTCGAAGACCAGGTTGCGCTCGGGCGAGGCGTAGATCCCGAAGTTCGCGAGGTGCGCGTCACCGCAGAGCTGGACGGCGATGCCGCTGCTGGGGGTCCTGGACAGGTCGGCGGCCATGGGCAGCGCCGCCCCGCGGTAGAAGGCGAACGGGCTGGACGCCATCCGGGCGTGCCGCACCGGCAGCAGCTCCTGCACCCTGGTCTCGCCCTGGGCGGCGATGAGGGCCACCACGTCGCGGTCGTCCCCGGGATCCAGACGCGCCAGCTCCTCGAGCGGGACCTCGGCGCGGTTGGCCTTGCCGCGCCGCACCATCTCCTCGCGGGACCGCGAGGTCGTCTCGGTGGTCGTCATGCGCCTCCTCCTTCGGGGGTGGCGGCCCGCACCTCGTGGCGCCAGGCCGGGAGCATCAGGGCGGCACCGATGAAGAAGCACACGGCGCCGAACAGGGTGCCGCTCACCGCGAGTGCGTCGTCCACGAGGTTCCCGCTCGGGAGCACGAAGGCCGCGACGGCGGACAGCATGAACAGCACCGAGCCCAGCATGTTGACCCACGCGATCTGCCCGGGGAGGGTCCGGAGCTGGGCGCGGATCCGATGCTCCTCGAGGGCGAGCAGGGCGAACGCGCTCGCGACGAGGAACAGCGTGGAGCCGAGGAAGTCCGGGCGCCAGACCTGCTGGTCCTCGTCCTGGAAGCTGGTGTAGTCGGCCAGGGCCGCGAACGTGGAGACGTTGAAGAAGAGGGTGCCGGGGAACTGCGTCACGGCCGCGAGCCAGTTGCGGTCGTGCGGGAGCCACGCCCGCCAGCGCACCCGCGTGGGCCGGTGCTGCCCCACCTCGTCCACGCCGGTCATCTCCGGCGTCTGGGCCTGGAGCAGCTGCCCGAGCGAGGCCGAGGTGAAGAAGATCGACCCGACGAAGTAGGTCACCCCGTCGACGGTGGTCCCGACGGCGTCCAGGTACGCCGGCACCGAGCCGATGACGAAGCAGGCAGAGCCGATCATGAACAGCACCGCGACCAGCCCGTTGAGCCGGATCGGGGTCAGCCAGCGCGCTGCACGGGCCTGCTGGACGTCGCCGCCCTGGGACATGGCGCTCCTCTCGAGAACAGGTCGCAGTGTCGTCGCCCCACGGGTCGCCCGCACCACCCGGACCGGGTGACGCGCCGGGTCGCACCGCTGTGGACGAACAATTGACTCCGAGCGTTGACTGACGCAGAGTGAAGCAAACGTACGCAAACGCAATGAACGGGTCTCGGGATGGTCGCTCCGCTTCACCGGTGTCTCGCCACCTGGTGCGCGACGACCGCGCCGACGGTCGCCCTCGGGCTGTGGCTGGCCCGGGTCGCCGCGGCACCCGCCGGCGGCTTCGACGGGGCGCTGGTCCGCTGGTGTGCCGTCGTGGGGGCGGTCGCGACCTGCTGGCTGGTCGTCGTCGCCACCGCCGTCGCACTCGAGGCCCGGGGCGGCCCGGCCGCCCGGGTGCCGGGGGTGCCCGCACCGCTGCGGCGGATCCTGCTGCTGGCGTGCGGGGCGGTCACCGTCGCCGGCCTGGCCGTGCCGGCGAGCACCGCGTCCGGCGGTGGCGAGGCACCGCCGCGGACCGCTGCTCGCGTGGTGGCCGCCGCCCTCGCCGGCCTCCCGCTGCCCGACCGCCCTCACGGGCGCGCGCACCAGCGGGGGCCCGAGCAGCGACCGACCGTCACCGTCCGCCCCGGGGACACGCTCTGGGACCTCGCCGCCGAGCACCTCGGCGACGGCGCGCGGTGGCCCGAGCTCTACGCCGCCAACCGGGACGCGGTCGGCGCCGACCCCGACCTGATCCGGCCGGCCGTCCGGCTGCGGATCCCCGGCCACCCGACGTCTCGGTGAAGGAGAGACCGATGCACCAGCGAACCCGGCACGACGGCAACGACAACGTCCTGCGGATGCCGTCGCCGGCCACCCCGCTCGCGAGCGTGCAGGGCACGCTGGCGCTGGACCTGCAGCCCCGCTACGAGCGACCGGACCCACCCCGGCCCGGGGCGCGACGCCCGGTGGCGGACGTGATCTCGATCGACGCTCCGCTGCGCCGCGGGCTCGAGCAGTGGGCGGGCCGCTACGTGCAGGCCGCGGTCGAGATCGTCGGCGGCGACCGGCCGGTCACCCAGCTGCTGCGGTGGAGCTCCCGGGAGGTCTACGAGGACCTCGACCGGCGCGCACAGCTGGTCGCCCGGGCCGGTCGGCACCAACCCGGCCACGGACGCGTCCAGCCGGTCCGGCCACGGGTGGTCGGGGTGCACACCTGCTTCCTGGACCACGACCTGGTCGAGGTCAGCGCGCACGTCCGCTACGGCGACCGCTCCCGTGCGGTCGCCGCCCGCTTCGTCCACCTCCCCGACCAGCGCTGGCGCTGCACCGCCCTGGAGTTTGCTTGAGCAGCGTCGCTCAGGCAGGTCGAGTGCGCCCGCGACCGACGCAGGAGGTCGCGACGGCGAGTATCGAGACCCGGTGGGTCGACCGACAGCAGTGACCGCTGCGGTCACCGCCGTCCGTCGGCGCACCTGGTCTCGATACACCGCCTCGTCCCTCGGCGGCACTCGACCAGCGACGGACGACGGTCCACCTAGCTGACCCGCGCGGTCAGCCCCGTCGGCCCGCCCGGGCGGCCGTGGCACTGCTTGAACTTCTTGCCCGAGCCGCAGGGGCACTTCTGGTTGCGGCCGACGCCGGCGTACTCGTCGTCCTCGATCGCGACCGCACCACGCACCTCGGCCTCGCCGTCCTCGCTGGGCGCGGAGTAGGCGAGACCGCGCGGCTGGTTCGGCCGCTCCAGCCCCTTGGCCCGGATCTGCGGCGCCTCGCGCGAGGCACCGGCGTCGGGGACGGGCTGACGCATCGGCTCGACGACCTGCGGCTCCTCGACGACCTCCTCCTCGGCCTCGACCTGCACGTCGAGGTTGAACAGGAAGCCGACCGACTCCTCCTTGATGCCGTCCATCATCGCCGTGAACATGTCGAAGCCCTCGCGCTGGTACTCCACCAGCGGGTCGCGCTGGGAGTACGCACGCAGGTAGATGCCCTCGCGCAGGTAGTCCATCTCGTAGAGGTGCTCGCGCCACTTGCGGTCGAGCACCGACAAGACGACGCGACGCTCGAGCTCGCGCATCACCTCCGAGCCGATCTCGGCCTCGCGGCGCTCGTAGGCCTCGTGGGCGTCCTTCTGCAGGACCTCGACCAGCTCCGCGCGGTCGAGCCCGTCGCGGCCGCCGGCCTCCTTCTCCAGGACCTTCCAGTCCACGCCGACCGGGTAGATCTGGCGCAGCGCCGTCCACAGGGCGTCGAGGTCCCACAGCTCGGGGAACTCCTCGGTCGCACCCTCGACGTAGCCGCGCACGGTGTCGTCGAGGAAGCCGCGGATCTGCTCCTGCAGGTCCTTGCCCTCGAGGACCTCGCGCCGCTCGGCGTAGATCACCTTGCGCTGGCGGTCCATCACGTCGTCGTACTTGAGGACGTTCTTGCGGGAGTCGAAGTTCTGCGACTCGACCTGTCCCTGGGCGCTGGCGATCGCGTTGGTGACCCGCTTGTTCTCGATCGGGACGTCGTCCGGGATCTTCAGCACCTGGAGCACGCGGTCGACCCAGTCGGACTTGAACAGCCGCATCAGCTCGTCCTGCAGCGACAGGTAGAAGCGGGACTCGCCCGGGTCGCCCTGGCGTCCGGAGCGGCCGCGCAGCTGGTTGTCGATGCGGCGCGACTCGTGCCGCTCGGTGCCGACGACGTAGAGGCCGCCGGCCGCACGGACCTCGTCGTGCTCGTTGCCCACCTGGGTCTTGATCCGCTCGACGGTCGCCGGCCACTCCGACTCGTACTGCTCGGCGGTCTCGCCCGCGGGCTCGAGGCCCTTCTTGCGCAGCTCGAGGTCGGCGAGGAACTCGACCGAGCCGCCGAGCATGATGTCGGTGCCTCGACCGGCCATGTTGGTCGCGACGGTGACCGCGCCCTTGTGGCCGGCCAGCGCGACGATCTTCGCCTCGTCGGCGTGCCGCTTGGCGTTCAGGACCGTGTGCGGGATGCCGCGCTTGGTCAGCTTGCCGGAGAGGTGCTCGGACTTCTCGACCGACACGGTGCCGACCAGGACCGGCTGGCCCTTCTCGTGCCGCTCGGCGATGTCCTGGACCACCGCGTCGTACTTGGCCTCCTCGGTGCGGTAGACCAGGTCGGGCTGGTCGACGCGGGCCATCGGCTTGTTGGTGGGGATCGGCACCACGCCGAGCTTGTAGATCTTGTCGAACTCCGACGCCTCGGTCATCGCCGTGCCGGTCATGCCCGAGAGCTTGTCGTACATGCGGAAGTAGTTCTGCAGCGTGATGGTGGCGAGGGTCTGGTACTCCTCGCGGACCTCGACGCCCTCCTTGGCCTCGATCGCCTGGTGCAGGCCGTCGTTGTAGCGGCGGCCGGCCAGCATGCGGCCGGTGTGCTCGTCGACGATGAGCACCTCGCCGTTCATCACCACGTACTCCTTGTCGTGGTGGAACAGCTCCTTGGCCTTGATCGAGTTGTGCATGAAGGAGATCAGCGGCGTGTTGACCGAGTCGTAGAGGTTGTCGATCCCGAGGTGGTCCTCCACCTTGGTGATGCCGGGCTCGAGCACCGAGATCGTCCGCTTCTTCTCGTCGACCTCGTAGTCGACGTCGCGCTCGAGCCGGCGCGAGATCTTCGCGAACTCGTCGTACCAGTGGACCTCGTCCTGGGTGGGGCCGCTGATGATCAGCGGGGTGCGCGCCTCGTCGATGAGGATCGAGTCGACCTCGTCGACGATCGCGTAGTGGTGGCCGCGCTGGACGCACTCCTCGATCGAGCCGGCCATGTTGTCGCGCAGGTAGTCGAAGCCGAGCTCGTTGTTGGTGCCGTAGGTGATGTCGCACGCGTACGCCGCGCGGCGCTCGGCCGGGGTCATCTCGGGGAGGATCACGCCGACCTCGAGCCCGAGGAAGTGGTGGATCCGGCCCATCATCTCGGACTGGAACTTGGCGAGGTAGTCGTTGACGGTGACGACGTGGACGCCCTTGCCCTCGAGGGCGTTGAGGTACGCCGGCAGCGTGGAGACCAGGGTCTTGCCCTCACCGGTCTTCATCTCGGCGATGTTGCCGAGGTGCAGCGCGGCACCGCCCATCACCTGCACGTCGAAGTGGCGCTGGCCGATGACCCGCTTCGCGGCCTCGCGCACGGTCGCGAACGCCTCGGGCATCAGCGCGTCGAGCGACTCGCCGCCGGCGAGCCGCTCCCTCAGCTCGGCGGTCATGCCCTGGAGCTCGGCATCGCTCATGGCGACGAAGTCGTCCTCGATGGCGTTGACCGCCTGCGCGACGGCCTCGAGCCGGCGAATGATCTTGCCCTCGCCGATGCGGAGGATCTTGTCGAGAATGGCAGGCACGTGAGTCGGACTCCCTGAAGTCGTAGGCGCCCGCCACTCTACCGAGCCGGTGAAGCCGGCCCTAACCGCGAGCGCGGACCAGCAATTTCATGTGCATCACCGTTGACACGAACCATCATTCGGTGTCAACTGGGACTCTCATGAAAACCACCCGCCGCTACACGATGACCGCTCGCGCCGAGTCTGCCGAGCGCACCCGGGTGCGCATCCTCGACGCCGCGGTCTCCCTCGCCGACACCGCGTTGCTGGCCGACATCTCGCTGGAGGACGTCGCGACCGAGGCCGGGGTCAGCGTCCAGACGGTCCTGCGCCGCTTCGGCAGCCGGGCCGGGCTCTTCGAGGCCGCCCGCGACCACGCGGTCGCGGACGTCACCGAGGAGCGCCGGACCCCGGTCGGCGATGTCGACGCCGCCGTCCGCACGGTGGTCGACCACTACGAGCGTCGCGGCGACGGCGTCGTACTGAAGCTGGCCCAGGAGCGGACCGACGAGATGATCCGCACGATCACCGCCGAGGGTCGCGCCCTGCACCGCACCTGGGTGGGTGAGGCGTTCGCGCCGTACCTGCCCGACGATCCTGAGGCGCACGAGGCCCTCGTGGATCTGCTCGGCGTCGCCACCGACGTCTACACCTGGAAGCAGCTGCGCCGCGACCGCGGTCTCAGCCGGGCCGACACCGAGGCGCGGATGACCTCGTTGGTCCGGGCCCTCCTCCCCCACGCCCGCTGACCCGGAGGTCCTCATGTCCCGCATCCTGTTCGTCACCTGGGACGGCGGTGGCAACCTGCCGCCGGCCACGGCCCTCGCCCACGAGCTCGTGCGGCGTGGGCACTCCGTCCGGTTCCTGGGTCACGCCACCCAGGCCGCACAGCTGCGCGCCGAGGGCTTCGAGTGGGTGCCGCCCCAGCACGCCAGGTCGTTCGACCGCTCCCGGGACTACCACCCGCTGCGGATGCTCAGCGTGTTCGCCGACACCGGTCTGGGGCACGACCTCCTCGAGGCGGTCGCCGAGCGGCCGACCGACCTCGTCGTCGTGGACTCGTTCATGTTCGGCGCGATGGACGCCGCCCGCCGCGCCGGGGTCCGGTACGCCGTGCTCGAGCACATGTACGCGGCGGCGTACCGGTCCGGCATCCTCGGCGGACCGATGGGACTGAACCTGCGCGTGCGCCGGCTGCGGCCCCAGCTGGCCCTCGACGCCGCCGGCCTGCGGCTCCTGATGACCCTCCCCGAGCTGGACCCCGCGCCCGCGGTCCCGAACCTGCGGCAGGTCGGGCCGCTGGCCACCTGGTCGCCCGCCGTGGAGCGCGAGCCGACCGTCGTGCTGGGCCTGAGCACCTTCGGCTACCCGGGCATGACGCCGGTCCTCCAGCGCCTGGTCGACGCCACCGAGGGACTGCCCGCCCGGGTCCTCGTCTCGACCGGGCCGTTGGTCGACCCGGCGGCCATCCGGGCGCGACCCGGCGTCGAGGTGCACCGGTGGCTCCCGCACCACGAGACGCTGCCCGGAGCCTCGGTCCTGGTCACCCACGGCGGACACGGCTCGACGATGGCCGGCCTGGCCCACGACCTCCCGCTGCTCGTCGTCCCGCTCGACGGCAAGGCCGACCACCGGTTCGTGGGGCGCAGCATCGAGGCTGCAGGGGCCGGACGGGTGGTGCCCCGGCGGGCGCCCGTCGACAGGCTCCACGAGGCGCTGCGCAGCCTGGTGGAGGAGCCCTCCTACCGGGCGGCGGCGGGCCGCCTGGGGGCGGCGGTCCGGGCGACCGACGCGGTCGGCGACGGCGTCCGTGCGCTCGAGGCGCTCATGGACGCAGCACCGGCGCCAGGTCGCCCCGCGGCTCGACCGTGACCGTCGCCAGGCCGAGCCAGTCGGCGAGCCGGCGCAGCTCGGTCGCGAGCTCGTCGGCGGTCTCGGCGGGGGCGCCGGGCTCGGCGTACGCCGCCTTCACCACCAGGCGGCCGGCCCCGGCGTCGTGCTGACGGTCCGCCTTGAGGTCGACCCGCGCGGCGATCCGGTCGCCGAGCAGGAAGGGCAGCACGTAGTAGCCGTGCACCCGCTTGTCGGCCGGGACGTAGATCTCGATGCGGTAGTGGAAGTCGAACAGGGCCTCGGTGCGCGCCCGCTCCCACACGACCGGGTCGAACGGGCTCAGCAGCGCGCGGGCGTGGAGCCGGCGCGGCAGCCGGGCGTCGCGGTGGAGGTAGGCGGGCCGGCGCCAGCCCTCGACGCGGACCGGCAGGAGCTCACCCTCCTCGACCAGCTCGTCGACCGCGGTGGCGGTGTCCGCGACCGACATCCGGTAGTAGTCGCGCAGGTCCTGCACGGTCGCGACGCCGTGCGAGCGGGCGGCGCGCCGCACCAGCTCGCGGTGGGCGTCCGCGAGCGGCGGCGTGGGCGCGGCGAGCACCTCGGCGGGCAGCACCCGCTCGGGCAGGTCGTAGCGGATCTCGAACTGGGTGTTGCGGCCGGCGATCGCCACCTCGCCCGTGAGGTACAGGTAGTCGAGCGTCTTGCGCGTCTCCGACCAGTTCCAGCCCCAGTTGTCCTTGGCCCGCGGCAGCCCGTCGTCCAGATCACGCGCGGTGGACGCCCCTCGGTCGCGGATCTCGGCCAGCAGGTTGCGCTCGAGGTCGTGGTCGTCGGCGACGAACCCCCACTTGCCGCGCTTGGCGCGGTACGACGCCATCCGGTGTCGCATCACCGGCCACAGCTCGACCGGCATGAACGCCTGCACGTGCGCCCAGTACTCCACCAGCCGCCGCGGGCGGCGCTCCGCCGCCCGGCGCAGCAGCTCGACGTCGTAGGGCCCCATGCGGGAGTAGAGCGGCATGAAGTGCGCCCGCTGGAGGACGTTGACCGAGTCGACCTGGAGCACCCCGGTCCGCTCGACGGTGCGCTGCAGGGTGCGCATCGTCGGCGGCTCGTGCGGGCGGTCCAGGAAGCCCTGGGCTGCGAGCGCGACGCGGCGCGCCTGGGCGAGGCTCAGGGACTCGGGCACGAGGTGACCCTAGGCGGAGGGACCGACAGCAGACGACCTCCGGTGGTCGAGCAGCGAAGGCGTTCTGCGCCTGAGCGCGCGTCGAGACCCCTGACGGCCCTCATGCTGCTTCCCGGCTCGCCGCTGTCTCGATACGCCGGTCGCGACCTCGTTCCTCGGTCGCGCGCCTACTCGACCTGGCTCCTGGGCCTAGGACTGACCTCGTTCCTCGGTCAGTCCTAGGGGAGCTCAAGCAGCTTCTCGCGGACGGCGTACATGACCGCCTCCATGCGTGAGTGCAGCTGCAGCTTCTCCAAGATGTTGCGCACGTGGTTCTTGACCGTGTTCTCGCTGATGAACAGCTCCTTGGCGATCTCCCGGTTGTTCATGCCGCGCGCCACCAGCCGCAGCACCTCGAGCTCGCGGTCGGTCAGCCGCAGGCCCGGGACGTGGTCGCGCTCGGGACGCGACATCTGCTTGAACTCGTCGATCAGCTTGACCGCCATCGACGGGCTGATCAGCGACTGGCCGTCCGCAACGACCCGCACGGCCTGGGCGACCTCCTCGATCGAGGAGTCCTTGAGCAGGTAGCCGGACGCCCCGCTCTTCACCGCCTCGTAGAGGTCGGCCTCCTCGTCGGAGACCGTCAGCATGATGATCTTGGTGATCGGCACGGCCTCCTTGATCGCCAGGCACGCCTCGATCCCCGACCGCTTGGGCATCCGGATGTCGAGCAGGACGACGTCGGGTGCGGTGGTGGCCGCGAGCGTGGTGCCCTCGACCCCGTCCCCCGCCTCGCCGACGACGTCGATGCCCGGTTCGACCGCCAGCAGCATCGTCAGGCCCCGCCGGAAGAGCTCCTGGTCGTCGACGACCAGGACGCGGATCGGCTCGCGCTCGGCGTCGGTCCTCTGCTCGGCCACGGGGGCATCATGACACGAACGGGTGGCCCGTGGGGGTCGCCTCGGAGGGTGGGAACGGCGAAGGGGTGGCCCGTTCGGGCCACCCCCAGCTCTGTCGCGACGCTCTGGCAGCCGCTCAGGCCTCGCCCCCCAGGTCCAGCGAGATCACGCCGTAGTCCCAGCCGCGGCGGCGGTAGACGACCGACGGGCGCTCGCTCTCCTTGTCGACGAACAGGTAGAAGTCGTGGCCGACCAGCTCCATCTCGTAGAGCGCCTGGTCCAGTGTCATCGGGTCCGCGACGTGGGTCTTCTCGCGCACCACCAACGGGCCGTCACCGGTCATCCCGACCGGCCCGACGGACCGGTCGGTCGTGGTCACCTGGTCGTCGTCGAGGTCACCCTCGACGGCCTCGCCCGGCGTCCCGGCGAGCGCCTGCCCGACCGAGACCGGCGTCCGGCGGCCGCGGTGCACGCGCCGGCGGTCGGCAGCGCGGCGCATCTGGGCGGCCATCTTGTCGACGGCGAGGTCCAGGGCGCCCATCTTGTCGGCGGCAACCGCCTCGGCGCGGATCACCGGTCCCTTCGAGAGCGCCGTCAGCTCCAGGCGCACCGCTCGATCGGCCTGCCGCGGGTTCTTCTCGCACTCCACCTCGACGTTCATCCGGATGATGCGGTGGTCGTGCTTCTCCAACCTCGACAGCTTGTCCTCCACGTGACTGCGGAACCTGTCCGACAGCTCGCAGTGACGTCCGGTGACCACAACTTCCATCTGAACCTCCCGTTGCAACAGTTGGTCTCGGCAGCTACCTGCGTCCGAGGGCTCTGAGCGCCCCGACGACAGGAAGAGGAGTCCGTCCGGCCGACCTGGTCTTCGACCCCACAACCGCCTGCTGAGACGTTCGCAGCTTCTCTGCCACTACTGGCCTTCTCCCGGCCGGCGTCGCATCTGACGACGAGGACGGGGCAGGACTTACCACTAAGCCGCACCGTGATCCCGCACCCCGCGTGAGCGGAGCACGGTTACGTGGACCGTTTCGCCTGCGACTGGCATCGGCTTGCCGACCACTCGCCCGGGACCCGGGCGCCTGGACGACGCAACCACGGACCCGGACGGACTCCATGCATAGACGTTAGTCCGTGGGCCCTGACGACGAAAGGGGCAGGGGGCCCGCACCCGCCTCGGCACCGGCGTCGTCGGCCCGGTTGCCGCCGTCCCGGGGCGCCCGGGTCCGGCGGGTGGCCGCGACGGCCGCCACGGCGGCCACCGGCAGGCCGACCGCCTCGAGCGCGCGCTGGGCCTCACGAGCGGTCGCGCCGGTCGTGATGACGTCGTCGCAGACGACGAGCCGGGCTGCCGGACGCAGCCGGGCCAGCCGGCGCAGGGCCGGCGCGGGGCAGCGCAGCGAGCCGTCGAGGTTCCGCGCCCGCGCCTCGGCACCGAGCCCGGACTGGTCCTGCAGTCCGGGCCGGGTCCGCAGCAGCGGTACGGCGAGCGCGTCGAGCCCCGCCGCCCGCAGCATCCCGGCGGCGCTCCGGGTGACCGCGGCCGTCGGGTCGTGGCCCCGGGCCCGCACGGTCGACGGCCGCGACGGGACGGGCACCAGGACGACCGTCTCGTCCACCGGCACCGCGGCGGCCACGGCGAGCACCAGCAGCCGGGCCAGCGGGCGGCGCAGGGAGAGGACCCTCTGCTCCTTGTGGGCGAGGACGAGGGCGCGCACCGTCCCGGCGTACTCGTCGGCGGCCCACGGAGGTGCGAGCCCGGAGGGGACCGGCGTGGGCCACGCCGGCCGGGCGCGGGTGGGCAGCGCCGCGTCGCACCCCTCGCACAGCGCCCGGCCGGCGCGACCGCAGCCCGCGCAGCAGCCACCCAGGAGCAGGTCGAGCGCCGCGTCCACGAGGTCCCGACTCACGCGGTCGATGCCACCAGGAGCCACCGGCACGGGCAAGCGGCCGCGTCCGTCCTGTGGAAGCCCCCCCGGACCGGCGCCGTGGATCAGCCGACGTAGACGACGGCCCGCGTGGGCCGGGCGAACGGCGTCGGGCCGCGGTCGCCCCGGGTGACGTTCACGAGACCGGACGGGGTGACGCCGTAGACGTCCTCCCCCAGCACCGGTGACCCGGCCAGGGAGAGCACCCTCCCGTCGACGGCGGTGGCGGCCGTGTCCGGGTTCATCGGCGCGCCGTCGACCGAGGCCGGTGCCACCTCGGCGAGCGACGGCGTGAGCGCGTTGAGCACGTCGATGCTGGCGCTGGTGCGCCAGGTGATGTCGCGGATGGGGAGCGTGACGTCGTCGCCGAGCTGGATCCGCTCGGCCGGCACCGCCCCGGTCACGCGACCGTTCGACGCGTGCTCGATCCGGCTGACCAGGAGCACGTCGGTGCCGGCCCGGCGCACGACGGCCAGCAGGCGGGTCCCGTCGCGCGAGACCAGGAACATCCGCACCTGGGCACCGGTGATGCCCGGCACCCGCAGGATCGTGGGCGCGACCGATCCGTGGTCGTCCGCGTAGGAGACGACGGCGCCCTTCGCGGTCCGGTCGACCATCCACATCCGGTCGGAGAAGTCCCAGGCCGGTCGCAACAGGTCGGTCCCGCTCGCGACGGTGCGGACGGCGCCTCCCTCGGCGGCCACCGGGGCCACCACCACCGACCTGCCCTGGGCGGTCACTCCGGCCGCGGTCGTCGCGTCCAGGCTGACCCCGACCGAGCGCAGGCCGTAGGACGCCTGGCCGAGCGGGCCGCCCACCGGCACCAGCGCGGAGGGGGTGCCGGCCACGAGCCGGCCGCGGCTCAGGCCGTAGAGCAGGGCGCTCGCCTGGAAGCCGGCCGGGTCGTACTCGGCACCGCCGTCGACGCGGTAGGAGCTCACGCCGTCGGGCAACGGCACGGGCTCCCCGCCGATGGACAGCCGGATGCTCTGCACCTGCGGCTCCTGGCGCAACGTCCAGGCGAACTGCGCCATCATCAGCTCCACCGTCTTGGCCGAGAGCCGGCCGGCGTCACCGTCCAGGATGACGTCGGCGACACCGTCGTCGGACACGGTCACACCGACGGCGACCGAGAGCCCCGGGGGCACGAACGTCTGGGTGACGTGCTCGAGCCCCGGGCCCGGTCCCAGCAGGAGCGCCTGGGTGAGCGTCGTGGCGAGCTGCTCGCCGCGGGGCACGAAGACGGGCTCGGGCACCAGGATCTGGGCGGTGGGGTCGAAGAAGTAGACCGACACCTGGCGGAACAGGTTGGCGTACCAGTCCTGCGGGACGATCAGCGCGTCCGGGGCCCGCTCGATGCGCCACTGCCCGTCCTCGAGCGCCATGGGGAAGCTGACGGTGCTCTGGGACGCCGGCAGCGGGCCCTGCCAGGCGCCGCGAGCGTCGAGCCGGTCGGCCCCGACGAGCCGGACCACGACGTCGCCGCCGACCCCGCGCGGCGTGGGCGGCTCGGCGTACGTGATCGTCTCCTGCTGCGGATTCCACCGCTCGGCGGCGTCGTCGGTGAGGAAGAGCTTGGCCGTGCGGGTCTGGCTCGGGATCGCGACCATCGCGTTGATGAAGCCGCGGACGATCTCGGCGCGCGACGCGTCCTGCTGCGGCGGCAGCGGGTCGTAGTTGGGCGGTCCCTGGTCCGACGTGGCGACGGCGCTGGACCCGATCTGGTGGACCGGCCCGCTCGTCGGCATGCCGGCGCAACCCGCCAGGACCAGGCTCGCCAGGAGGACGAGGAGCACCGCCGACGGTAGGGCGACACCTCGGTCGCGGGTCGTCCGGCGGCTCACGACACCGGCTCCGTGACGTCGCCCGGCACGAGCGGGAGCGGGCTGTGCCGCAGCACGCCACCCGCGCGACGGGGCAGGGTCAGGCGGAACTGTGCCCCCTCACCGGGGCGGCCCCACGCCTGCAGCCAGCCGCCGTGCAGGTGGGTGTCCTCCAACGCGATGGAGAGGCCGAGCCCGGTGCCGCCGCTCGTCCGGGCCCGTGCCGGGTCGGCACGCCAGAAGCGGTTGAACACCATCGACGCCTCGCCGGGCGCGAGGCCGACCCCGTGGTCGCGCACGGCGATCGCCGCCGCCTGCTCGTCACCGGCCACGTGCACGACGATCGGGTCCGGCCGGTCGGCGGCGGCGTGGTCGATGGCGTTGGTGACCAGGTTGCGCACGATCCGCTCGACCCGGCGGACGTCCGCCTGCGCGAGGCACGGCTGGTCGGGGGCGTCCACGACCACCTGGACGCCGCGTTGGGCCGCCAGCGGACCGGTCGCGTCCACGATCCGGTGGGCGACGTCGACGAGGTTCACGTCGTCCAGCTCGAGCACCGCGGCCCCGGCGTCGAAGCGGCTGATCTCCAACAGGTCGGCCAGGAGGGTCTCGAACCGGTCGAGCTCGGTCTGCAGCAGCTCGGCGGCCCGGGCGGTCACCGGGTCGAACTCGGACCGGGCGTCGTGCAGCACGTCGCTGGCCATCCGGACCGTGGTCAGCGGCGTGCGCAGCTCGTGGGAGACGTCGGAGACGAAGCGGCGCTGCACCCGACTGAGCTCCTCGAGCTGGCGGATCTGGCGCTGCAGGTTGCTCGCCATCTGGTTGAACGAGGTCGCCAGGCGGGCCAGGTCGTCCTCGCCGGAGACCTTGAGCCGCTCCTGGAGCTGACCGGCCGCCAGTCGCTCCGCGACCCGGCGCGCCATCCGGATCGGCGTGACCACCTGCCGGGTCACCACCCAGCTGACGCCCGCCACCATCACCAGGAGCAGGACCGCGGCGGTGAGCAGTGCCCGGGTGACCAGGGCGAGCGTCTCCTCCTGCTCGTCGAGCGGGAAGAGGTAGTAGAGCGTGTAGCTCTGCCCGTCGGCGGGCAGCAGCACCTGGGACCCGACCACGATCCCCGGCTCCTGGACCGGGGTGCCGTCGGTGGTGGTGCGGCGGATCGTCGTGTAGGTCCACGCCGTCTCCGAGGAGCTGTCGAAGTGCTCCTCGAGCGACGTCGGCACGCTGCTGGTGTCCAGCCCCTGGGTGAAGTTCACGCCGCCGTCGGAGATCCGGCCACCGGGCAGCGCCGGGCCCACGAGGACGACCGAGAAGCCGCGGGTCTCCCCGCGCTGGATGATGATGCCGGCCAGGCTCCGTTGCTGCTGGACCGGGTCGTTGCCCGTGTCGACCGAGGTGGCGAGCAGCTCCCGGGCGCCGGTCGTCTCGTCGTTCGCCTCGGCGACGACGGCGTCGGTGCGGTGCTGGAGCAGCCCGTCCCGGGTCTGCTGGACCAGCAGCCAGCCGACCACGCTGATGACGGCCGCGGACAGCAGCACGGTGCTGATGACGACGCGGGCCTGGATCGACCGGCGCCAGAACGTGAGCCCCCGGCGGACGGACTCCGGGAGCTTCCGGGACCCGGCCGGGGAGCGGAGGTGCAGCATGACGGGCCTACGCGGTCCCGGCCTTGTAGCCCACGCCCCGGACCGTCACGACGATCTCGGGGTTCTCCGGGTCGTGCTCGACCTTGGAGCGCAGCCGCTGCACGTGGACGTTGACCAGGCGGGTGTCGGCGGCGTGCCGGTAGCCCCACACCTGCTCGAGGAGCACCTCGCGGGTGAAGACCTGCCACGGCTTGCGGGCCAGGCAGACCAGCAGGTCGAACTCCAGCGGCGTCAGGCTGATCGGGGCGCCGCCCCGGTAGACGCCGTGCCCGGCGACGTCGATGGTCAGGTCGCCGACCGCGAGGGTCTCCGGGGTCGGGGCGTCGAAGCGCCGCATCCGGGCCCGGATCCGGGCGACCAGCTCCTTGGGCTTGAACGGCTTGACGACGTAGTCGTCGGCGCCGGACTCGAGACCGACGACGACGTCGACGGTGTCGCCCTTGGCGGTGAGCATCACGATCGGCACGCCCGACTCGGCGCGGATCTCCTTGCAGACGTCGATGCCGTCGCGGCCGGGCAGCATCAGGTCGAGCAGGACCAGGTCGGGACGGTACTCGCGGAACGCACCGAGCGCCTGGTCACCCCGCGTCACCATCCGGCTCTCGAAGCCCTCCTGGCGCAGCACGATCGTGAGCATCTCCGCCAGCGAGGCGTCGTCGTCGACCACCAGGATGCGCCCCTTGGCGGCCTGGTCGACGGGTGGGCCCGACGGGGCACCGACGGCTTCGCTCATGGGGTCCATAGTGCCTCAGCCGGTGTTGACGAACCTGAGAGAGGCGGGAAAACCGGCATGTCCCGGCTCGGTGGTCGAGTAGCCCCGCGAGGAACGAGCGGGGCGTATCGAGACCCTCGGCGTCCGCGTTCGGCTCGCCGCGGTCTCGATACGCCGGTCGCGACCTCGTTCCTCGGTCGCGCGGCTACTCGACCTGGCTGCTGGAACCGGCCCGAGCAAGCTCGGGCCGGGCAGCTCAGTAGCGGTACTGCTCCGGCTTGTACGGGCCCGCCTTGTCGATGCCGAGGTACGACGCCTGGCTGTCGGTCAGGGTGGTCAGCCGCACGCCGAGTGCGTCGAGGTGCAGCCGGGCGACCTCCTCGTCGAGGTGCTTGGGGAGCACGTAGACGCCGACCGGGTACTCCTCGGGCTTGGTGAAGAGCTCCACCTGCGCGAGCACCTGGTTGGTGAAGGAGTTCGACATGACGAACGACGGGTGGCCGGTCGCGTTGCCGAGGTTCATCAGTCGGCCCTCGGACAGGACGATGATCGCCTTGCCGTCGGGGAAGGTCCACTTGTCCACCTGCGGCTTGACGTTCTTGCGGACGACGCCCTCGTAGGACTCCAGGCCGGCCATGTCGATCTCGTTGTCGAAGTGGCCGATGTTGCCGACGATCGCCTGGTGCTTCATCTTCGTCATCTGGTCGACGGTGACGACGTCCTTGTTGCCCGTCGCGGTGATGATGATGTCGGCGACGTCGAGCACGTCGTCGAGGGTGGCGACCTGGTAGCCGTCCATCGCCGCCTGCAGCGCGCAGATCGGGTCGATCTCGGTGACGATGACGCGAGCACCCTGGCCGCGCAGCGACTCCGCGCAGCCCTTGCCGACGTCGCCGTAGCCGCAGACGACCGCGACCTTGCCGCCGATGAGGACGTCGGTGGCGCGGTTGATGCCGTCGACCAGCGAGTGGCGGCAGCCGTACTTGTTGTCGAACTTGGACTTGGTGACCGAGTCGTTGACGTTGATGGCGGGGAAGAGCAGCGAGCCCTCGCGCATCATCTCGTAGAGACGGTGGACGCCGGTGGTGGTCTCCTCGGTCACGCCCTGGATGGCGTTGGCCTTGGGCGTCCAGTAGTCGGCGTTCGCCGCGAGCTGCTCGACGAGCACGTCGAAGATGACCTTCTGCTCGTGGCTGGTGGCGGTCGCCGGGTCGGGTGCGGTGCCGGTCTTCTCGGCCTGGACGCCGAGGTGCACCAGCAGGGTCGCGTCCCCGCCGTCGTCGAGGATCATGTTCGGCTGGCGGCCCGGCTCGTCGTCGGTGCCCCAGTCGAGGATCTGGCGGGTGCACCACCAGTACTCCTCCAGCGTCTCGCCCTTCCACGCGAAGACCGGGACGCCCTGCGGGTCGTCGACGGTGCCGTGCGGGCCGACCGCGACGGCGGCGGCGGCGTGGTCCTGGGTCGAGAAGATGTTGCAGGAGGCCCAGCGCACCTCGGCGCCGAGCTCCACCAGGGTCTCGATGAGGACGGCGGTCTGGATCGTCATGTGCAGCGACCCGGCGATCCGGGCGCCGGCGAGCGGCTTCTCGGCGCCGTAGCGCTCGCGCATCGCCATCAGGCCGGGCATCTCGTGCTCGGCGAGCTCGATCTCGGTGCGGCCGAAGTCGGCCAGGGAGAGGTCGGCGACCTTGAAGTCCATGTGTGCTCCTGGTCCGGGGTGCGGAAGATCCTTGGGACTCGAGCGTAGGACCCGCTAGGACTTTCCGATAAATCCTCGACGCACCCTCGTCGCTCCCGCCACCAGGGCGACCAGCACCGCTCCGAGGGCCAGGCCGAAGACCAGCGAGCACGCCGTGTTGACCAGCCAGCCCGGCACGCCGTGGTGGACGGCCGCCTCCCAGTCGTGCACCAGGTCGTACGGCGCGTGCCAGCCGAGCTCGTCGATCCCGTTGAGCACGATGTGTCCGCCGACCCACAGCATGGCCGCGACGCCGACCACCGAGATGACCGAGAGCAGGCGCGGAGTCCCGACGACCAGCGCCCGGCCGACCTTCTGCGACAGTGACGACGAGCGCTGCGCCAGCGAGAGGCCGATGTCGTCGAGCTTCACGATGACCGCGACCACGCCGTACACGGCCGCGGTGATGACCAGCGCGACGACCAGCAGGATCAGCAGGCGGCTCACGAACGGCTCGTGCGCGACCTCGTTGAGCGCGATCACCATGATCTCGGCCGAGAGGATCAGGTCGGTGCGGATCGCCCCGGAGACCATCGAGCGCTCGGCGTCCGGGCCGTCCTCGGCCGCGGTGTGGTCGTGGTGCTCGCCGCCGCGGACCGCGTGCCACACCTTCTCCGCGCCCTCGAAGCACAGGTAGGACCCGCCGAGCATGAGGATCGGCGTCAGCAGGCCGGGCAGGAACTGGCTGAGCAGCAGCGCCACCGGGAGGATGATCAACAGCTTGTTGCGGATCGACCCGACCGCGATCTTGCGGATCATCGGGAGCTCGCGGTCGGCGGTGACGCCGTGGACGTACTGCGGCGTGACGGCGGTGTCGTCGACCACGACGCCCGCGGCCTTGGCGGTCGCCCGACCGGTGGCGGCGCCGACGTCGTCCAGGGAGGCCGCGGCCATCTTGGCCAGCACCGCCACGTCGTCCAGCAGCGCGAACAGCCCTCCAGCCATGTCCGGGAGACTATCCGGGCGGCCTCAGCGGACGGCGGGCTCCCCCGCGGTGACCGTCTCGACCTCGGCCTGGACCTCGGGCTGCACCAGGTCCTTGGCCGCGGTGAGCTCGACGGCGTGGCGTACGTGCCGCTCGGCGAACCCGAGCGGGTCGACCAGGTCCTGCAGCCTCGAGGCCACCGGCTCCCAGGCCAGCAGCAGGGCCAGGCCCACGGCGGCGAGCGTCGTGATCGCGAGGGCGACCGCGGCGTGGTGCTCGGTCCACCCCGGGTAGCCGGCGTACTCGGCGCCCTTCACCGCGAACCCGTGGAAGAGGTAGACCACCAGCGTGAAGGCGCCCATCCGGGTGAACCAGCCACCCACCCGCGGGACCAGGGCGAGGAACGCCCAGGCACCGAGGGTCCCGACGGCCAGGACGAGCGCCCGGGTGAGCAGGGCGTGCAGGTCGTCGGCGTAGCCCATCTCGTCGTAGCGCGACCGGTAGTAGAGCCACTCGGTGCTCGCCCACGAGTCGGTCCACGTGGTCATCACGAAGATGCCGAGCATGACCAGGACCGCGGCCACCTGGGCGGGGCGGCGGCGGAGGAGCTCCAACCGCTCGGGCGTCGCCTTGAGTCCCATCACGAAGAACGGCAGCAGGCCCAGGACCCGGGCGACGTCGAGGGTGTCGCCGGCGTACATGCCGGCCACGAGGCTGACGACGACCGCGACCAGCAAGCCGGCCGGCAGCGGCCGGAAGACCGGCGTGAGCAGCCGCCAGAAGAAGAGCGCCGAGAGGTACCACATCGGCCAGTGCGGATCGCGGAACAGGTCGGCGAGCTGCTCACCACCCACGTAGATGCGGAACAGCGCGAGCACGGTCTCGAAGATCAGGTACGGGACGACGACCGTGCGGAACAGCTGCCACATCCGCACGCGGGTCCACGCGAAGCGCTGGGAGAGGTAGCCGGTGACGAGGACGAACGCCGGCACGTGCCAGGCGTAGAGGAAGTCGTAGAAGTGGTCGTCGACGGCGTTGTGGGGCAGCAGCGTCCACGAGTGACCGACGACGACCAGCGTGACCAGCGCCATCTTGGCGTTGTCGAACAGGGGGTCACGGGCAGAGGCAGGCACCCTGTCCGGATACCCAGGCACCCGGGGGTTCAGTCCCGCGGGTGACCGGCGCCTCAGCCGTCGGCCGGGCGCCCGATCAGTCCTCGACGAGGCCGATGCGGAGGTACTCGGCGGCGTACGTCCCGCTGAGCAGCAGCGAGGCGTAGCGGGCCACCTCGGTCGGCGCGTCGGTGGTGACCGTCTCGACGCGGATGCCCCGCGCAGCGGCCGCGGCCTGCAGCCGGCCCCGCTGCTCACGCACGACGGGGTCCTCGGCACCGTCGTCGAGCACCAGCAGGATCGGGCGCCGCTCGCTGTCCCCCTCGGCGAAGGGGTCGTCGAAGACGTCGCGCGGGCGGGCGGCCTCGAGCACCGGCAGCAGGTGCTCGGCGTCACCGGCGAGCGCGGTCTGGCCGCTGGCCCGCCGGACCGACTCCGCGACCCGTCGCGCGGCCCGCGCAGCGAGCACCGAGCCGCCCCAGACCAGCGGGTTGGCGTCCGCGAGCGCGATGGCCAGCATCTTGGCGGGGTTCACCGCGAGGTCGCGATGAGGGGAGCAGGCGATCGCGACCTGGTCCAGGGCGTCGGCGACCTGGTCCGCGTCGGCGTCCGGCCCGAGCGAGACGCGGTGCAGGTACTCCAGGACGACCACCGCGGTGGCGAGCTGGTCACGGGTCGCCGAGGGCAGGATCGTGCTCCAGCGTCCGGCCGCGTGCTCGGCGACCAGCGACCCGGGCGGACAGGCCACCACGACCTGGCAGCCGCGGCGCACCGCCTCGGCCACTGCCGACGCGCTGCCGGTGTCGACGCCGTCGGGCGCGAGCACGACCACCAGGTCGAGGCTCCCGGCCCACCCGGGCAGCGCCGGCGCGGGCCAGGCCACGAACGGCACCGGGCACCACGGCTCGAGCACGGCACGGAGCAGGCGGGAGTCCGGACCGGCGGCCACGACCGCGCGGGGACGGTCGAGCTCCTCGGCGCGGCGGACCGCCTCCGCGGTCGCGCCGGCAGCGTCGTCGGCCGCCCGGCGCACCCGGGCGCCGGCCTCCGCGAGCGCACGGAGCCGGCCGTCACCGACCTCGAGGACGGCGTCGTCGTCGAGTCGCGACTCGTCGAACCAGGTGGCCATGGCGGACCCGGTCAGGCCGGCTTGCGGGCTTCGTCGACCAGGAGCACGGGGATGTCGTCGCGCACCGGGTAGGCGAGGCCGCACCCGGAGCACACGAGCTCCTCGGCCTGCACCTCCAGGTCGGAGCGGCAGGCGGGGCACACGATGATCGCGAGCAGCGCGGGGTCGAGGTTCATCGGTCACTCCTGATCCGGGCGAGCACGTCGTCGCGGACGCGCTCCATCGTCTCCTGGTCACGGCCCTCGGCGTTGAGGCGCAGCAGGGGCTCGGTGTTGGACGGACGGACGTTGAAGGTCCAGTCCGGGTGGCTCACGGTGAGGCCGTCGAGGCGGTCCGTGGTGACACCGTCGGCGCCGGCGTACTCCGCCTCGAGGGCGTCGATCACCGCGGCCGGGTCGGCGACCTCGCTGTTGATCTCGCCGGAGAGGACGTAGCGCTCGAACTCGGCGAGCAGACCGGACAGCGGCTGGTCGGTCTCCGCGAGCGCCGCGAGCGCGTGCAGGGCGGCGAGCATCCCGGAGTCGGCGCGCCAGAAGTCACGGAAGTAGAAGTGCCCGCTGTGCTCGCCACCGAAGATCGCACCGGTCTCGGCCATCGTCGCCTTGATGAACGAGTGGCCGACGCGGGTGCGCACCGGCGTGCCACCGAGCTCGGTGACGATCTCCGGGACCGCCCGGCTGGTGATCAGGTTGTGGATCACCGTCGCCCCCGGCTCCTTCGCGAGCTCGCGGGTCGCGATCAGCGCGGTGAGCGTCGACGGGGACACCAGGCCGCCCCGCTCGTCGACGAGGAAGCAGCGATCGGCGTCGCCGTCGAACGCGAGGCCGATGTCGGCGCCCTCGGCGACCACCCGCGCCTGGAGGTCGCGGAGGTTCGCCGGCTCGATCGGGTTGGCCTCGTGGTGGGGGAAGGTGCCGTCCAGCTCGAAGTACATGGGCACGAGCTCGACCTGGTCGCCCAGCCGCTCGAACACCGCCGGGGCCGTGTGGCCGGCCATCCCGTTGCCGGCGTCGACCACGACCTTCAGCCGACGACCGGCGACCGGGGCGAGCTCGAGCAGGTGGGCGGCGTACGCCTCGAGGACGTCGTGGTGGGAGATGTCGCCGGGCTCGCGGGCGCCGGGCGGCGGACCGCCGGCGACCAGGTCGCGGATCTCGGCGAGGCCGGTCTCCATCCCGATCGGCTGCGCCAGGCTGCGGCACATCTTGATCCCGTTGTACTGGGCCGGGTTGTGGCTGGCGGTGAACATCGCGCCCGGCACGCCGAGGTGTCCGGAGGCGAAGTAGAGCTGGTCGGTCGACGCGAGACCGATCATCACCACGTCGGCCCCCTCCGCACTCGCGCCGGCGGCGAACGCCCCCGCCATGCCCGGCGAGCTGGGCCGCATGTCGTGGCCCACGACGATCCGGCCGGCCCCGGTGACCCGGACGAACGCCGCACCGGTCACCCGCGCCAGCGCCTCGTCGACCTGGTCGGGGACGGTGCCCCGGACGTCGTACGCCTTGAAGACGGCGCGGACGTTCTGCGGGTCGAGGGTGTCGGCCATGACGTGGAGCCTAGCGAGCCGGGCGGCCGCCGGCTCAGTCGGTCGTCAGGACCCGGAGGTGACCCCGGCGAGCGGTCTCCCGGCCGGTCTCCTCGGCCGGTGCGACCCGGCGCGGTGGTGCCGGCCGCGCCGCCTCGCGGACGGCGTCGGCGAGCGCGAGCAGGTCGTCGCTCGAGGGTCCCTGGGCCGCCGGGTCGGTCGCCAGCCGCAGCACCTCCCAGCCCCGGGGCGCGCTGAGCCGCTCGCTGTGCACCTCGCACAGGTCGTACGCATGAGGCTCCGCATAGGTCGCCAGCGGGCCGAGCACCGCCGTCTGGTCGGCGTAGACGTAGGTGAGGGTCGCGACCGCGGGACGCCCGCAGGCGGTGCGCGAACAGCGGCGGGCAGGACTCACGCGGCAGACGGTACCCGCCGTCCCCCTCGGTCCCCATTAGGCTCGCGGCGTGGAGCATCAGCGGCGCCTGCGGGACCGGCGCGGACGGGGGATGCGCGGCCCGGCGATCCTGCCCCTGGTCCCCGGCCGCTCGGAGCAGCGCACCGCCCGTCAACGCTTCGACGAGCTCGCGCTCGACATCGTCACCGAGATCGACGCGCGGTGGCAGGACCGGCTCGGCCTGGTCGAGTACGCCGTCGAGGACACCCCGCAGATCCCCGACGACTGGACCTCGGGCACGGTGCCGCTGTCGTCGCTCGTGCGCGGCACCGGGACCCAGCCGACCCGGCTGGTGCTCTTCCGCCGCCCCATCGAGCATCGCTGCGACACCCGCGCCGACCTCGAGGCCATGGTCCTGACCGTGGTCGTCGAGCAGGTCGCCGAGCTGCTCGGCATCGACGCCGACCAGGTCGATCCGCGCTACGAGGCGGGCGACTGACTGACCCTGCCCGCATGCGGGTCAGGGCGCTCCGCGCTCCGGCGCCCCGGTGGTCGAGGAAGGCGCTCTGCGCCTGTCTCGAGACCCCCGCACCCGGGCGGCGGCGGGTGAGCAACCCTTCCACCCGGATCCGGTCCGCCGGCATCGAGGTGGAGGACACCTCACGGAGCGCTGCCTCTTCTGGTGACGCGGCCGAGGGTTGGATGAATCCCCGGTCAGCCGGGGATTCATCCGGGGTTGTCAGGGGTTGCGTGACGTTGTCAGGGGTTGCAACCCCTGACAACGTCATGTTCTCCCTGACCGCCCCCCGATGCGGTGGTGCCACCGCGGCCCCGCGCAGACAGGTACGCCCGGGCGGTCCGCGTGCCGAGAGAGCCGTGCGTACCGCACGACCTGCGGGCCGAGAGGACGACATGAGCCGCCCGGGGCAGCACCGCGATCCTGCGTCCCCGCAGGGTCGCGGGCGAGGTGGCCACCCTCGTGCGCCGTGGCCCCGTGAGCGGCCGCGGCCGCCCCTGAGCGGCGGTCAGGGCAGGCCCGGTCCGACGGCCGGGACCAGGCCGTCGACGGGCGCGACGGTGAGCGGCACCACCGCGGCGCCGTCGTCCTCGACGAGCACGGCACCGGCGACCGTGGTCCGCGAAGGCGTGACCGTGACCAGCGCGGCGCCGGTCGGGAGCTCGAGCGACGCGCCACGGTCCGGAGCGACCTCGACCCGGTCGCTCGAGAGTTCCCTGCCGGAGGCGGACCGCGTGACCACGTCGACGACCCCGGCCCGGACGGCCCCGGCGATCAGCAGCGTCTTCGCGGCCGAGCCGGACGTGACCTCCGGGAGCAGGACCGTCGCGGCACCCTCCACCGTGGGGTCCGGCACGGTGTGCGACAGGTCGTCGGCGGCCCGGGTGCGGAGGGTGGCGGTGACCGGCTCGGTCGAGGTGACCCGCAGGCCGGTGGCGTCGTCGCCGCGCACCAGGTCGGCGAGGGCACCGGACAGGACGAGCCGGACGGTGCTCTGCGGCGGGATCCGCAGGTCCGGTGCGTCCTTCGGGGTGAAGACCGAGCGGTCCGTCACGATCTGGACCGTGGCCCGGACCTCGTCGGGTCCGCCGTTGGCGACGGTGAGGACGTCGCGGCCGTCCTTCCCCGACGCCAGGCCCATCAGCAGGTTCGTGGTCGAGGGCTCGGACTGCCCGGGCAGCCAGTCCGTGCGGGCGGGGGCGCGCCCGACGGGGTCGGAGCTGTCGACCACGGTCGACCCGATCCGGCCACGGGCGGTGATGACCTCGAGGGTGAGCTCGTCACGGCGCGGGACCACCTGGGCCAGGTCGACCTGCACGCTCGATCCACCGGGCACCGAGACTCCCCGCAGCCGGGGGGCGTCGACCAGTCCGTCCGCGCCGTAGACGAGGACGTCGGCGACCGCGGTGCCCGCGTCGGGGTTGGTCAGCTCGAGCACCGACGTGTGACCGGCCCCGGAGCCGACTCCCGTGAACCAGGCGTCCGGCCGGGGCGGGAGGCAGGTCGCCGCAGCGGGTCGCTGCGTGCCGAACCGCGCCGCCACCAGTCCTGGGGCGGTCTCGTCCTCGCCGGTCACGGCGAGCGGTCCGCTCCCGCCGTCGGCGGTGGTGACCTGGCCGCTGACGACGTCCGCCTCGGCCTGGTCGGCCCCGAGCCCGACCCGCACGGAGCCGTCGACGTCCGCGGCGGCGGTCGTGAGCGCCACCTCCGGCGCGTCCTGCGCGGCGGACGGGCACACCACCGTCGACCGGGTCAGGGCGGTCCGGGTCGGCGGGTGGGTGGTCGCGAGCTCCTCGCCCGGACGCACGGCGAGCACGGCGAGCAGGACGACGAGCGGGAGCACCACGGCGAGGAGCATCGTGGCGTCCACGCGCCTGCGGCGCCGCGCGGACCGGCGACCGGGGGCGGACGGGGTGTCGGGCGCGCTCATGCCGACCTCCTCCTGCTGGTCGTCGGGAGGCACAGGACGAGGACCACGACGATCGCCACCCCGGAGACGACGAGGAGGACGACGCGCAACCACGAGGTCGGGCCCTCCAGCGAGGATCCGTCCACCGGGCGGTCGACCTGCCAGGCACGGGTCGTGCGGTCGGCCGCGCTGGCCTGCACCAGCCCGGGTGCGGCGTCGAGCACGGCCGCGACGTCACCGTCGGCGGGTGAGGGGAGGACGACGTACTCGATGCCGGCTCGCCCGAGCCGGTCGACGACCGCCGGGGTCGGACGGGAGACCAGGGAGCGCACGGTGCCGGTGAACGCGGTGTCCTCGGCGGTGAGGTCGAGCACCTCGTCCTCACCGGTCGTGATCCCGTCGCCACGTCGCACGGTGTAGGTCAGGCCGCCGGCCACGTCGCCGCGCACGACCAGGATCCCGTGCGCCGGCCCCTCCTCGGAGCTCTGCACCATGTAGACCGGGATGTCGGTCTCGAGACCGGCCTCGATCGCGTTGTCGGAGCCGACCAGCCACCACGCCAGGCCTCCGAGCGGCACGGCAGCGGCGACGACGGCCACGACGACCGCCACCCCCCGACGCCACGACCGCAGGTCGTGCGCGGCCCCGACGGCGCCGAGCGCCGCGGCGACGACGAAGGCCCCCTGGACGACGACCACGAGGGCGCCCAGGCCCGCGCGCGTCGTCGTCGCGGCGAGGTCGAACGACGCCTGCCCGAGGAGGGCGGCGAGGACGGCGGCCACGGCGGCGACGACCCAGCAGACGAGCACCGGGATGCGCGTCGCCCGGGGCACCAGGGCGAGCAGGGCCAGGACGACGAGGACGGCACCGATCCACCACGGCGCGCCGAGATCGCCGAGCCGGCCGAGCGCCAGGTCCGCGCCGTCGGTGACCGGGGCGGGCAGCCGCCCCACGTCGAGCAGCAGCGCCTCCGGAGCGCCCCGCTGCACGGCCGGGAGCCACCAGGGCGCCAGCAGCAGCGGCACCAGCCCGACGGCCACGGCGGGCGGGCCCCAGACCGATCGGTCGCGCACCGCCCCGCGGACCACGACCGCGGCGGCGGCCACGACGACCAGGCCGAGGACGAGCGCGACGAGCCAGAGGACGGGCGCGAACGACGACGCGACCGCGAGCAGCATCCCGGTGCGCCACGCGGCCCGCCAGCGCCGGTCGGCATCCGGGTCGGCGAAGCCCAGCGCTGCGTGCGCCAGCCACGGCAGCAGGGCGGCGACCACCACGACGCCGAGCCGCCCGTCACCCCAGGCCCCGGCGACCACCGGGACCAGTGCCCAGGTGGTCGCTCCCCAGAGCAGCACCCACCGCGACGCGCCGGTGTGAGTCACCAGCCTGCCGACCACGCGCAGGAACCGCCAGGCGCCCCAGAGGCCGAGCGGGACGGCAAGCAGCAGCACGGCCGACACGGCCGCGCCGGGGCTGCCTCCGAGGAGGGTCGCGAGCAGGGCGAGCGGGAGGACGTACGGCGGCGCGGGGACGGCGGTCCCGGTGCCCAGCGGGTGCCAGGTCGCGACCTGCAGACGCCACCAGTCCGAGAGGTCCGTGGGCGCCGGGGAGAGCCCCCCGCCGGCCACGGAGCCCAGCGCGGCCCGGCCGCCGACGAGCGCCAGGACCACCAGGACGGTCAGGAGCAGCGCGACCGGGTTGGTGAGGAACCGCGCGACCACCCCGGTGTCCTCGACCAGCTCGTCCTCCTCGGCGCGGGGCCGGGCGACCGTGCTCGCCGGCGCCCGCTCGGCCGCCGCGATGCGGCGGCGCTCGGCCACGTCCTGGGCCTGGTTGGTGGCCGCGGCGACCAGGTCGCCCAAGAAGTCCAGGCCGTGCCGGTAGGGCACCCACCAGGGGGCGAGCAGCCCCCGGGCCCGGTCCTCGTGCTCGTCGTCCTGCGCCGTACGGCGCTCGCGGCGGATCCGGCGCGCGGCGCGGATCTCCCCGGGGTGGGCGTAGAGGTTGAGGAGGGCGGCCAGGTCGTCGAGGGCCTCCCCGACCGACCGCACGAGCAGGAAGCCGACCATCCGCAGCAGCGTCCCGAGGAAGAGCCGCACCACCAGCCACGGCAGTGCTCGCGCCCGGCGGTTGACGAGCAGGGTGAACAGCGCCGCCCGTCGTTCCTGGTAGTGGGTGTGCCGGCCGGTCAGCGGCGTCCGCCGGACGCCCCGGTGGGCTGCCTCTGCGTGGAACACCACGGCCTGCGGCACCACCACGGTCCGGTGGCCCGCGGCGGCGGCCCGCCAGCCGAAGTCGATGTCGTTGCCGAAGATCGGCAGCTGCTCGTCCAGACCACCGAGCTGCTCGAGCACCGTGCGGCGCACCAGCATCCCGGCGGTGTTGACGGCGAGCACGTCGCGGATCTCGTCGTGCTGACCCTGGTCGTACTCCCCCCGCTCGAGCCCGGTCTCGCGGCGACCGGTCCCGGAGATGGTGACGCCCAGTTCCAGGAGCCGTCGCAGCGAGGGCCACTCGCGCAGCTTGGGTCCGAGGACGTCGACGCCGGGGTCGGCCGCGGCCACCTCGAGCAGCGCGGCCAGGGCCCCCGGATCGGGGTTGGCGTCGTCGTGCAGCAGCCAGACCCACTCCGCGGACGAGCCGCGCTCGCGCAGCTCGTCGAGCCCGAGGCGGACGGCCGCGGGGAACGAGGTGGAGCCGGGCGCTCGGACCACGGCGCCGAAGGCCTGCTCGAGCAGGTCGACGCTGTCGTCCTTGCTGCCGGTGTCGACGGCGACGACCTCGGCGACCGGCGTGCGCTGCGAGGTCAGCCCGGCGATGACGGCGGGGAGCCAGCGGCCGCCGTCGTGACTGACGAGCAGCGCTGCAACCGGGGAGACCACGGCCTCGACCCTAACGGCCGCCCCGCGGGTGGCCGTGCCCCGGGCGGGGAGTGCCGGGGCGACCGTCCGGCCGGGGCGCCGCTCGCGATCCCCGGCCGTCGACGGTCGTCAGACGGCGCGCTTCTTCAGCTTGCGGCGCTCCCGCTCGGAGAGCCCGCCCCAGATCCCGAAGCGCTCGTCGTTCATCAGTGCGTACTCGAGGCAATCGTCACGCACGTCGCACGTGAGGCACACCTTCTTCGCCTCACGGGTGGACCCGCCCTTCTCGGGGAAGAAGGCTTCGGGGTCGGTCTGGGCACACAGTGCCCGGTCCTGCCATCCTGCGTCCTCGGCGTCCCCGTCGAGGAGAAATAGTTCTCTCACGGCTTTCGCCCTTTCGACCCGGTGCTGCTCCCACATCCCCGACCCCTGGCGGCCCCGCCTCCGACGGGCCCGATCGCCACCACATGGGCCGTGAACGACACTGTGGGAATTACATGCCTGTCGTACCCGGGAAGTCAACCCCGGATCTGCTAAGGGGGACGACCGCCGCATGCTCCGCCTCCGCCCGTACGGCAAGGTAGGACGCATGCGGAACATCACGGTGCTGTCGGGCGGGATGGGCGGCGCCCGGTTCCTCCGCGGCCTCCTGCACGGCATCGAGCACCGGCTGCTGCCGGGCGTCGCGGCCGACGCCACGGTCACCGTCGTGGCCAACACCGCCGACGACATCTGGCTGCACGGCCTCAAGGTCTGCCCCGACCTCGACACCGTCATGTACACGCTCGGTGACGGCATCGACCCCGAGCGCGGCTGGGGCCGGCGGGACGAGACGTGGAGCACCAAGGAGGAGCTGGCGGCGTACGGCGTCGAGCCGACCTGGTTCGGTCTGGGTGACCGCGACCTGGCCACCCACCTGGTCCGGACCCAGATGCTCGACGCCGGCTATCCCCTCTCCCAGGTGACCGAGGCACTGTGCCGGCGGTGGCTCACGCCTTCCCTCGGCGACCGGGTCCGCCTGCTCCCGATGAGCGACGACCGCGTCGAGACCCACATCGCGATCGCCGACCCGGAGTCGGCGAGCGGCCGGCGCGTGGTGCACTTCCAGGAGTACTGGGTCCGCCTACGGGCGTCGGTGCCCGCCGACGCCGTCGTGGTCGTCGGCCTCGACGACGCCACCCCGGCGCCCGGGGTGGTCGACGCCATCACCGACGCCGACCTGGTCGTGCTGCCCCCCTCCAACCCGGTGGTGTCGGTCGGCACGATCCTCGGCGTGCCGCGGGTGCGCGAGGCGCTGGTCGCCACCCGCGCACCGGTCGTCGGCCTCTCCCCGATCGTCGGCGGCACGCACGTGCGCGGCATGGCCGAGCAGATGCTGACCTCGATCGGCGTGGAGGTGAGCGCCGCCGCCGTGGGCCTGCACTACGGCCCGCGCAGCGACGGCGGGGTCCTCGACGGCTGGCTCGTCGACCGCGTGGACGCCGACCAGGTGCCGCGGGTGACCGCCGCCGGGCTGCCCTGCCGCGCCGTGCCGCTGATGATGACCGACCTCGACGCCACCGCCGCGATGGCCGCCGCCGCGGTGGAGCTGGTCGGTCGATGACCGGCACGTCGAGCACGGTCGAGGTCGTCGCGCCCGACGGGGCGCCCGAGATCCACACCGGCAGCGACCTGGTCGGGGAGCTGCTGCCGCTCGTGCAGCTGGCCGACGGCGACATCGTGGTGATGACCAGCAAGGTCGTGAGCAAGGCGGAGGGCCGGGTCGTCAGGAGCAGCCGCGACGAGGCGGTGACGGCCGAGACCGTCCGGGTGGTGGCACGCCGGGGACCTACGACGATCGTGCGCAACAGGCTGGGCCTGACGATGGCCGCCGCCGGAGTCGACGCCTCCAACGTCGCCGCCGGCTCGGTGGTGCTCCTCCCCCGCGACCCCGATGGCTCGGCGCGCGGCATCCGCGCCAGCATCCGGGTCCGCACCGGCCGCAACGTCGGTGTCGTCATCACCGACACCGCCGGCCGAGCCTGGCGCGAGGGCCAGACCGACATCGCCATCGGGGCCGCGGGCCTGCTCGTCTCCGAGCCGTACGCCGGCCGCACCGACGCCCACGGCAACGAGCTCGCCGTCACCCAGCCGGCGGTCGCGGACGAGGTGGCCGGGATGGCCGAGCTCGCCCAGGGCAAGCTCTCCGGACGGCCGTTCGCGGTCGTGCGCGGCCGGGCAGACCTGGTGCTGCCGCCCCATCAGCACGGTCCCGGTGCCGCGTCGCTGATCCGGGCCGAGGAGGGCGACCTCTTCGGGTACGGCGCCCGCGAGGCGGTCGTGCGAGCGCTGCGCGGGGACCCGGGCGACCGGGCCCCGTTCGGCGCGCCCGCGGCGGCCGACGAGCTGCGGGCCGTGATCACCGACGTCCTCGGCCTGATCCCCACGCCGACCGGCCGCGACGGCGGCATGCTGACCGTGACCTTCCCCCGTGGGCTCGCCCGGGCGCTCTCGGCGCTGGCCTTCGCACACGGCTGGGAGGTGCTCGCGACCGACTCTCCGAGCGATGTCCGGTTGCGACCGGCCCGCCCGTAGAATCCGTCGTCGTCGTCCTGCCGCCCAGCCCAGGGGCCGCAGCCAGCCGTGAGGAAGACCCGCCCGTGGCCAAGTCAGGCAAGTCCGCGAAGTCCGACCGCCAGGCGGTCGTCGAGCAGATGCGCAAGCAGCAGCAGAGCGCGGAGCGTCGGCGGAGCTCGATCATCGTCGTCGTGTGCGTGGCGGTCGCGCTCGCGATCGTCGCCGTGCCGGCGTACACGATCATCAAGAACAAGCTCGACGAGCGGAAGTACACGAGCAAGGCCCTCGACCAGATCGGCGCGCCCGCCTCAGCGTGCCAGGACATCGTGACCAAGAAGGCCGACGGCAACCAGAACCACGTGCCGGTCGGGACTCCGGTCGACTACACCACCGCGCCCCCCGCGTTCGGCCCGCACTGGAACGAGGCCGGCGTCGCGCCGGCGCCGTTCGCGCGGAAGTTCTACACCGCGAAGGACCGGCCCGAGCTCGAGGCGCTGGTCCACAACCTCGAGCACGGCTACACGATCTTGTGGTACGACGCCTCGGTCGCCGATGACGCCGACCAGCTCAGCCAGGTCAAGGCGATCGCCGCGAAGTTCGAGGACTCCAGCGACAGCTTCCGCGACAAGTTCATCGCAGCGCCGTGGACCTCCGACGACGAGGGTGGCAAGGCCTTCCCCGACGGCGCGCACGTCGCTCTCACCCACTGGTCGGCGGGCGGCACCGGCGAGACCGACCAGGCCAAGCAGCTCGGCGCCTTCCAGTACTGCTCCGCCCCGAGCGGCGCGGCGCTGCAGACCTTCATGGAGAAGTACCCCTTCTCCGACACCCCTGAGCCCAACGCGATGTGAGCGCCCCTCGCCCGAGCTTGCTCGGGCGAGACCCGGGCGCCAGGTTGAGGAGCGTCGGCGCGGACAGAGCGCAGCGAGGGACGCGCGACGCGTCTCGAAACCCAGCCGTCTCCAGAACGACCCAGCCGGTCACGACCCCCGACTCAACCGGTCACGACCCTCAACTCGACGAGCCTCAGGTCAGGTCGCCCCGGCCCGACTCCTTCAGCTCGGCGACGACCTGCTTGACGTCCTGGGCCCGGGCACGGGTGGTGACGAGCAGCGCGTCGGGGGTGTCGACGACGACCACGTCGTCCAGGCCGATGACCGCGACCACCCGGCCGGCGGCGGGCAGCACGAGCCCGGTCGTGTCCACGGCGTGCACCAGGCCCGCGTCACCGAGGACCGAGGTCTGCGCGGCGTCGCCGCCGACCAGCGCGGCGAGCGAGTCGAAGTCGCCGATGTCCTCCCACCGGAACGCCGACGGCACGCACGCCACCCGGCCGGCGTCGGCAGCGGGCTCGGCGACCGCGTGGTCGAGCGCGATCTTCGGGAGCCTCGGCCACAGCTCCTCCAGCCGCTCGGGCGCCGCGGCGATGGTGCGCAGCGTGGCGGCGAACTCGGGGTGCCAGCGACCGAGCAGGTCCAGCAGCACGGTGGGCCGGACGATGAACATCCCGGCGTTCCAGCGGTAGCGACCGGTCGCGAGGTACTCGGTCGCGGTCCGGACCGACGGCTTCTCCACGAACTCCGCGACCGCGGTGGCGGCGTCGTGACCGGGCAGCGGGTCGCCGAGGTGGATGTAGCCGAAGGCCGAGGAGGGGAACGCCGGCTCGATGCCCAGGGTCACCAGCCAGTCGTCGCGGGCGACGGAGGCGGCCGCACGCACCGAGTCCGCGAACAGGTCCGGGTCCGCGATGACGTGGTCGGCCGCGAAGGACCCCATGACCGCGTCCGGGTCGTGCCGCTCCAGCAGCGCCGCGGCCAGCCCGATCGCCGCCATCGAGTCGCGGGGGGACGGCTCCGCGAGGACCCAGTCCGCGTCGAGGTCCGGCAGCTGGCGGCGTACGGCGTCGCGGTGCGGACGCCCGGTGACCACCACGACCCGCTCTTCGGCGAGCGGGGCGAGCCGGTCGAGGGTGCCCTGCAGGAGCGTTCGTCCGGTGCCGGTGAGGTCGTGGAGGAACTTGGGCTCCGACGAGCGGGACAGCGGCCACAGCCGGGTCCCGGCGCCGCCGGCCGGGATCACGGCCCAGAAGTGGTCGATCGACGCGGTTCCGCTTGCCATGCTGGCAGCCTAGGGCCGTGACCACCTTCCACGACGTCCTGGCGCGCCAGCTGCGCGGCGACTCGTCCCGGCCGCTGATCACCTTCTACGACGACGCGACGGCCGAGCGGGTCGAGCTGTCGGTGACCACCTACGCGAACTGGGTCGCCAAGACCGCGTCGCTGCTGGTCGAGGAGCACGACCTCGAGCGCGGGCAGTCGCTGTGCGTCGACCTGCCGGCGCACTGGCTGGGGCCGGTGTTCCTCGGCGCCGCGTGGACGGCTGGACTCGTGGTGACCGGGCCGGAGGACGGGACTCCCGACGCGGTGGTGTGCGGGCCGGACGGGGTGGCCACGTGGGCGGAGCGGTCGGGGGAGACCGTCGTCCTGGCCTGCTCGCTGCTGCCACTCGGCGTCCGGTTCGACCGGCCGTTGCCGGCCGGGGTCCACGACGTCGGCGTGGAGGTGTGGGGTCAGCCGGACTCGTTCGTGCCCTGGGACCCGCCGGGCGACGACGACCCTGCCACCGGCGCGTCGTTCGGCGGGGCCACGCAGGGCCAGACGTGGACGACGGCCGCCGCCGGGAGTCTCCTCACCGACGGCGGCCGCCTCCTCACGGAGGCGAACCCGGCTTCCCCACCAGGACTCGCCACCTTCACCGAGCCGCTCGCTCGCGGCGGCTCGCTGGTCCTCGTCACCCACGCCGGACCGGACCGGCTCGATGCGGTGTCGACCGCCGAGCGCGTGACGGCCCGCTTCCCTTAGCCGCGGGGTGCGACCGACCAGCCTGCCGGCTCAGCCGGCCAGGTCGTAGCCTCCCATCCCCCCGGCGAGGAAGCGCCGGGTGCCGAAGCCGCTGGTGGTGCCCGGGAGCACCCACAGCGAGCCGGAGGCGCGGTCGCGGACGATCACGTCCGCGTGTCCGCGGAGCTGCACGTCGCTGACCCCGATCACCCAGTCGTACGGCGAGACGTCGACGCTCATCGACCGGGGGCTCGTCAGGCCACCGGGACCGTTGCCGGGGTAGAGCGTCAGGCGGTTGCCGGAGCGGAGCAGGGAGTCCGGTGCGCCGTCCCCGTCCCAGCGCCCCACGGCGACCTGGCGCCCCGCGACGATCCGGCTGTGCGCCTCGTAGCTCGGGCGCAGGCCCCGGAGCCCGGCACCCGGGTAGATGCGCATGTCCCCGCCCCGCGGCTCGCCCATCAGGTCCGGCCAACCGTCGCCGGTCATGTCACCGACGGCCGCGAGCAGCCCGACACCGGCGAACCCGGTGCCGATGCGCACCCCGGTCGCGAAGTGCCCGGTGCCGTCACCGCGCCGCAGGTAGAGGGCGCCGCTCGCCTTGCTGCGGATGATGACGTCGCCGAAGCCGTCGCGGTCCCAGTCACCGGCGTTGAGCACCAGGTTGGCGTTGGACAGGTTCATGCCGGTCGGGATCGGGGCTCCGGTCTCGACCGTGCCGTTGTTGGGGTAGACCACCAGGGTGCGGCCCGTGCGGCCGACCACGTCGGGCGTCGCGTCGCCGGTCAGCTGGGCCGCGCCGAGCAGCGACCCGACGCCGGCGATCCGCGGGATCGGCCCGAAGGGGTGGCCGTAGGTGCCATCGCCGCGGGACGGGAGCACGTAGCCCTGCTTGGTGCTCTTGGAGCGGGCGAACAGGTCGGGGTCACCGTCCTTGTCGAAGTCGCCGATGCCGACCACGTTCGAGTAGGCGCTCCAGCTGCCGGCGACCCGGGTCTTGCCACCGAAGCCACCCTTGCCGGTGCTGGTGAAGCGCCACATGGTGCCGTCGGAGGCCCGCGCCAGCAGGTCGGCGCGGCCGTCGCCGTCGAGGTCGCCCGCGCCGATGAGGGACGTGTACGTCGACCAGCCGGTCCCGAGCCGCTGCAGGGCGAACCGCTCCCGGCTGCGCCCCAGGTAGAGGTCGAGCCGGCCGGTGGCGGTCGAGCGGGCGACCAGGTCGTTGCGGCCGTCGCCGTCCACGTCCCCGACCGCGGTCAGCAGGTCGTGGCCGGCGAAGGCGGACGTGGTGCGCACCGCCGGACCGAAGCCGCCCTTGCCGTCGCCGAGGCGGACCTGGGCACTCCCATCGCTCGAGAGCACGACGAGGTCGCCGACGCCGTCGCCACTGACGTCCGGCGTCACCACGACCCGCTGGCCGCCGACCAGGCCGGTCAGCGCCCGGACCGGCGCCCCGAACCCGGTCAGGCCTCCCGTGGGGATGATGAAGCCCTTGCCGTCGCTGGCGCGTCGCACGACGAGGTCGGGGTACGCCGAGCCGGCCAGGTTCGACTCCAGCTGGCGACCGGACCAGCCGCGCTGGGCCGCGGCGGCGAGCTGACGGATCTGTGGGATCCGGGCATAGAGGTAGCGACCCGGACAGGCGGTGGCCGCCGCGTCCCGGTGCCCGTTGATCGCCTGGAAGTAGCGCGAGCCGACCCACTGCTTGGTGGACGACGCGTCGACGCCGTGGAGCGAGAGCTTCCACGCGAACAGGGCGCCGTAGGCCTGGACCATCGCCTGCGACGGCTGCTTGATGTCGTAGTTGCCGATGGCCGACATCGCGAAGGAGTAGTCGTTGTAGTTCAGGGTGTGCGCTCCGACGACCGGCCGGTCGATGCCGCCGTACCGGCCCTCCCAGATCCGGCCGAACCGGTCGACGAGGTAGTTGTAGCCGATGTCGGACCAGCCGCGGGACTGCGTGTGGTAGGCGTAGATGCTGCGCAGCAGCGCCGGCACCTCCGCCCGGGTGTAGTCGTTCGCGTTGACCGTGTGGTGCACGAACCCCGCGTGGACCTCCCCGTAGTGCAGCGAGGACTTCTCGCGCATGCTCTCGTCGGCGCCCCACTGCGCACGGGAGAAGATCTGCGGCCGGGGGGTGTAGGTCGCCGCGGACAGGTCGATCCGGTCCGTCCCGTCGGTGCCCTCGCCGGCGTCCGTCGCGAGGCTGGCCGGCGCTCCGGCGGCCGCGACCGCGTCGCCGGGGGTGCCGTCCATCGTGGTGGTGTCCAGGGCGGGCTTCTCGTACGCCGAGTGCGCCGCTCGCCCGGGGTCCACGACCGAGAGCCGCAGGTCGGCGGGCAGGCCGGTGTGGGCGGTCTGCACCCGCACCTGGACGTCGTCGACGTCGCCGACGAGCAGCGCGTCGGTGCCGGGACGGGCGTGCCGCGCCTCGGCGCTCCCGGGGTCGGGCCCGTGCTCGGGGTCGTAGCCGATCGGCATCCACCCCGACCAGGCGTCGCCGGTGCGGGTGCGGACCTGGAGGGTGATGTCGTCGGTCGCGACCTCGGCACCGTGGGCCCAGGTGACGCCGACCGCTCCGTAGCCGACGACGGGCTCGGGCCGGCTCACGACCGAGGTGACGGAGCCGGCGACCGTACGCCGGCCGGCCGGCGTGGTGAGCGGGTACTCGTGGACGGTGGGGTCGACGACCTCGGTCGGCACCTTGGCCGGCGTCGTCGCCGCCCGGACGTAGGCGGCGAGGGCGCCGCGTGTCCCGGTCGCGGACCCGGCGTCGCTCGGGCTCTGCACGACATCGAGGCTCACGACGCTGGCCGCCGGCGTGAGGGCGGCCAGCACCACCGCGAGCGCCAGCAGCTGCTGGCACCCGGTGATGAAACGGATCTTGCTCGCGGGCATCGGGAAGCTCCAGTTTGTGCGCGGGGAAGGTCACACAGGACGCAACTTTCACACGCGCACCACCGGTGCGGAAGGGAATCTGAGTAACTACAAGTGTGTAATTTCCACTCGACACGCCGACACTTCTGAGATTCCCGAAAAAGTTTCAGGCGTGTAGTTCTCGCCGAGTCGGCGCTACTGCCGGCGCGTGGGGCGCCGAGTCGGCGCTACCGCCGGCCCCAGGATGCCGAGTCGGCGCTACTGCCGGCGCGTGGGGCGCCGAGTCGGCGCTGTCGCCGTTCATCCGAAGCCTTGCGGCGGTGGGGTGATCGCCGAGTCGGCGCTACCGCCTCCCCCGCTGCGCTCCTCCGGCACTAACGCCGACTCGGCTCGAATCTGACGCTGCGCGTCAGATGTCGGCGCCGAGCTCTTCGTCCGCGTCCTCGCCCTCGAGCTCCTCGGTCGTCTCCGGGTCGTCGTACTTGAGGTACCGGATGCCGGCGTTGGTCTCGCCGTCGAAGACCAGCCGGCCCTTCTCCAGGACCAGGACGCGATCGCACATCTTGCGGACCGAGGCCGCGGCGTGGCTGACGTAGAAGAGGGTCCGGCCGCTGTCGCGGATCTCCTGCATCCGGGCCAGGCACTTCTGCTTGAACGGCTTGTCCCCCACCGCGAGCACCTCGTCGGCCAGGAAGATGTCGGAGTCCACGTGGATGGCGACCGAGAAGCCGAGCCGGGCGAACATGCCCGACGAGTAGTGACCGACCGGCGAGTCGAGGAACCGCCCGATGTCGGCGAACTCCACGATGTCGTCGAACTTGCGGTTGGTCTCGGCATCGGTCATGCCGAGGACCGCGGCGTTGAGGTAGATGTTCTCGCGGCCGGTCAGCTGCGGGTGGAAGCCGGCACCGGTCGCGATCAGGCCGGAGATCCGCCCGCGGGTCAGCACCTGGCCGCTCTCGGGACGCATCACCCCGTTGATCAGCTTCAGCAGCGTGCTCTTGCCCGAGCCGTTGAGGCCCATCAGGCCGATCGACTCGCCCTGCTCGACCATGAACGACACGTCGTCGAGGGCCCGGAACGTGTCGCTGATGTCCTGGCGCTTCAGGGCGGCGACGGTCATCTGCTTGAAGGTGCGGTGGTAGCGCAGGGTGAACGTCTTGATGACGTTCTCGACCACGATCGACTCGGAGCCGCTCATCACAGGCGCTCCGGGATCTTGTTCTCGAGGCGGGAGAAGACCAGCTGTCCGAAACCGAGCACCACGGCGGAGATGCCCAGCGCGATGATGCTGCGCAGGTAGAGGTGGTCGGGCATGTGCTGGGCGACCGTCGCGGCCGGGTCGGTGGTCGTGCCGACCCAGAACGCGCGCTGCATCAGCAGGACCGCGATGGCGATCGGGTCGGCGAGGTAGAGCTCGGTGTGCCCGTGGAAGCGCTCGGCGACCAGGCTGTAGGGGTAGATCATCGGCACGCCGAAGCGGACGAAGTTGGTGAGGATCGAGGCCACGTTCGAGACGTCGCGGAAGAAGACGTTGGCGGCGCTGAACAGCAGCGCCATCGCGGTGCCGAGGGTCATGATGATCAGGATCGACATCACCATCGCCACCGGGTCGCCGATGCCGGGGGTCCACCCGAGCAGGGCGGAGAAGATCACCAGGATCACCAGCTGCGGGACCACGTGGTAGAGCGACACCAGCATCGACGCGACGGGGAACATCTCCCGCGGCATCGCCATCTTCTTGACCAGCGACTTGTTGCGCACGATGGAGCGGGTGCCCGCGTTGAAGGTCTCGTTGAAGAAGTGGACGATGATCAGCCCGCAGAACATGTGGATCGCGAAGTTCTGGACGTCCTTGTGCAGGTTGAACAGCACGCCCATCACGAAGTAGTAGATGAAGAACTGCGTGAGCGGGTTGACGTAGGACCACAGCAGCCCCAGCGCCGAGCCCTGGTAGCGGGCGCTGATCTCTCGGCGGACCAGGAGGCGCAGCAGGTAGCGGCGGCGCATCACCCCGAAGAGCCCGGTCGCCTCCGACGGCGGGCTCAGGGGTGCGTCGACGTGGTGGACAGGGCGCTCGACGGTGTGAGGCGCCGACGACACCTCAGTCATCGGCGGGCCCGTCCAGCCACGGCCCGAAGGTCTGCTCCCACGCCTCCGGGGAGGTGATCGCGGGCAGCGCACGGCGGTAGGTCTCGGCGAGGTCGTCCCACTCCGAGGCCAGCCGGCGGTGGATGTCGACGGTGCGGCGCAGCAGGTCGACGAACTTGTCCCGGTCGCGCCGGTAGAAGGCCGCCGCCGTGCCGTCGGGCATCGACACGATCGCGGAGTCGTAGCGCGCGATCTTGTGCCACTTCGCGTCCTGGGCGGTGATCTCCGCCTCCGGGTGCGTCTGGGCGAGGGCACGGGGCCGGCGCAGCTGGCGCAGTGGCTGGAGCAGCGCCTGCACGGTGGCCTGCCGACCCGAGATCACCGGGGAGGCTTCGCGGCCCTTGCGCGGCAGCTTGTGACGCTTGACCTCGGGGAAGACGCTCGGGTCGGACACCAGGGTCGCGTCGTCGTACCCCTGCACGAGCGACCTGATCTCGGGCAGCGTCGTCGGGAGGGTCTCGTGGAGCCGACCGGGGCCGCGCAGCACGTCCTCGAGCGCCCGGTGCCGCAGCTCGACGGTGGAGTACTGCATCGACACCAGGTGCTTGACCTGGTGGTTGAAGCTCTCCCGCACCAGCCGACCGCCTCGCGGGTACTGGGAGTGCAGCAGCGCGGCGATCATCCGGTTGCGGACGTGGAAGTAGGACTGCCAGTCCAGCGCGTCGTTCTTGTCGGTCCACGGGACGTGCCAGACCGCCGACCCCGGCAGGCTCACCGTCGGGATGCCGGCCGCCTTGGCCCGCAGGCCGAACTCGGAGTCGTCCCACTTGATGAACAGCGGCAGGGACAGGCCCACCTCGCGCAGGGTCGAGACGGGGATCAGGCACTCGAACCAGCCGTTGTAGTCGACGTCGACCCGCTTGTGGAGCCAGCGCGTCGAGCGCAGGTTGCGCTCGGCGAAGTCCCAGGAGGGGATCACGTCTGGCGCGGGGCCCCACCAGAACGAGTACGGCGACACCCGCTCGCCGAAGCTGTGCAGCTGGGTCTTCTGGAAGATGCTGAACATGTGCCCGCCGACGATCGTCGGGCGGCGGCACAGGTCGCCGAACGTGATCGCCCGGACGATGCCCTCGGTCTCGCACTCGACGTCGTCGTCGAGCATGAGGACGTACGTCGACCGCCCGCCGCGCAGGGCCTCGTACTGCCCCCGGGCGAAGCCGCCGGAGCCACCGATGTTGCCCTGCTCGATGATCCGCAGCCGGCTGCCGAGCGCCTGCTTCGCCGCCGGGAACACCTCGGAGTCGGCGACCTTCTGGGTGCCCTGCTCCATGACCACGACCTCGTCGACGAGGTCACGCAGCAGGATCGAGCGGCCCAGCTCGAGCAGCAGGTTCGCGCAGAAGTCCTGCCGGTTCATGGTGGTGATGGCGATGGTCGCGGTGCCGCGGTCGGCCCGGTCCGCCGGCACCTCTGCGGTCCACTCCGCCGACTCGACCACGGCGTCCTCGTCGGCGGCGACGACGTCGTACCAGTACCAGCCGCCGTCGACGAACGGCTTGAGCGGCAGGTCGAACGAGAACTCTCCGGAGCCGCTGGCGTTGATCGCGCTGTCCACGCGCTGGGACCGGCCGTTGGCCAGCGACCGGTAGACGATGACGGTCGCTCCCTCACCGCGGACCCGGACGGTCAGCCGGACCTCGTCGACGATCGTGTGCCGGCGCCAGTAGGACGCGGCGAAGCCGTTGAAGTAGGTGCCGAACGACATCGTCTCGCCCTGCACCACCCGGAAGGCCGTGCGCGACTCGACCTGATCGGGGTGGATCTGCGACACGCCCCGGGCCGCGCTCTGGATGCGGTTGGCGATCGCGTTGGCCTCGTGGGCCGCCCGCGTGTGGCCGATCTCGTACTTGTCGGCGTCCAGCGCCGCGGGGTCCGGGTCGACGTAGAGCTTGATCACGTCGGTGTCGCGGTCGCGCGGCATGATCTGCCGCTGCAGCAGGACCCGCACGGTGCCCGGGCGGTCCTCGGTCGCGGGGTCGACCTGGGTGTGGGTGACCGTCACTCGTCGACTCCTCCGCTGGCCAGCGGCGCCTGTCCGGTGAAGTGGGGCCGCAGCTTGTTCTCGAACATCGAGAGGGCCGAGCCGATGGCCATGTGCATGTCGAGGTACTTGTAGGTGCCGAGGCGTCCACCGAACAGCACCATCGGCTCCTTCTTGGCCAGGTCGCGGTAGCGCAGCAGCTTCTCGCGGTCCTCGGCCGTGTTGATCGGGTAGTACGGCTCGTCGTCCTCGCCGGCGAATCGAGAGTACTCGTGCACGATGACGGTCTTGCCGGGCAGGTGCGTCCGCTCGGGGTGGAAGTGCTTGAACTCGATGATGCGGGTGAAGGGCACGTCCTGGTCGTTGTAGTTCACCACGCCGGTGCCCTGGAAGTCGTCGACCTCCTCGACCGACCGCTCCAGGTCGACGGTGCGCCACGACAGGCGGCCCTCGCTGTGGCCGAAGTACTCGTCCACCGGCCCGGTGTACACGATCGGGACGCTGCCCTTGAGCTCGTCGGCCAGGTCGAAGAAGTCGGTGCCGAGCCGGACCTCGATGTTCGGGTGGTCGGCCATCCGCTCCAGCCACGCTGCGTACCCGTCGGTGGGCAGCCCCTCGTGGGTGTCGTTGAACCAGCGGTTGTCGAAGGTGTAGCGCACCGGCAGCCGCGTGATGATGTCCGCGCTCAGCTCGGTCGGGTCGGTCTGCCACTGCTTGGCCGTGTAGCCCTTGATGAACGCCTCGTAGAGCGGCCGGCCGATCAGGCTGATCGCCTTCTCCTCGAGGTTCGTGGCGTCCTCGGTGCGGATCTCGCTGGCCTGCTCCGCGATCAGGGCACGGGCCTCGGCCGGGGTGTGGCTGCGGCCGAAGAACTGGTTGATGAGTCCCAGGTTCATCGGCAGCGAGTAGACCTGGCCCTGGTACTTGCCGAACACCCGGTGCTTGTAGTCGGTGAACGACGTGAACCGGTTGACGTACTCCCAGACCTTCTCGTTGGAGGTGTGGAAGAGGTGGGCGCCGTACTTGTGGACCTCGATGCCCGTCTCCGGGTCGCGCTCGGAGTAGGCGTTGCCGCCGAGGTGGTCGCGCCGGTCGAGCACGAGCACCTTGAGCCCGAGCTCGGTGGCGCAGCGCTCCGCGACGGTCAGGCCGAAGAAGCCGGAGCCGACGACGACGAGCTGAGCGGGGTCTGCGACAGGGGACGACACGAGGGGTCAGTCTACGGACCGACTCGGCTCGATCCGCATTCCCCGCGCGTCGCGCATGGCACGGATCACATTGCGCGCCTCCGCCGCCCCGCCGCGGCCCGGACTGAGCGCGACCACCGCCGCCGTGACCAGCCAGGGCTTGGCCCGGACCAGCGCGTTCTCGCCGTACCGCAGGTGGACCACGAACAGGTTGCGGTACATGTAGTAGCCCTTCCACCCGCTCAGGTCGTGCTGCTGGTCGAAGTCGAGCTGGCGGACCAGCACGGCGTCGCGGATCCCCCAGATCCGGAAGCCGGCCCGCCGCGCGCGCACGGCGTAGTCCACGTCGTCGTAGAAGATGAAGAACGTCGGGTCAGGCAGGCCGATCGCGTCGACGACCTCCCGGCGCACCATGAAGCCCTCGAAGGCGACGTTCTGGAGCTCGACGCGTCGCGGCATCCGGTCGCGGGCGCGGTAGACCGTCTCCACCATCGCCGTCTTGGGGCGGATGGAGAACGGGTTGCGCAGGTCGAACCGGGTCGCGGCCTTCTCCACCAGCCGGCCCGAGGTGTCCTCGCGCACCGCCATCAGGCAGGCCTCGTCCTGGGCCATCAGCACGGTGAGGCAGTCCGGCGCCGGCACCACGTCGTCGTCCATCAGCCAGATCCGGTCGAAGCCCCGCTCGTACGCCGTGCGCACGCCGAGGTGGAAGCCGCCTGCACCGCCGAGGTTCTCCGCGGGCCGCACCACCTCCAGAGCGGGGTTCGTGGCAGCAGCCAGCACCTTGGGCGTGCGGTCGGTGCTGGCGTTGTCGACGACGATGACCGCGTCGGGCAGGCGGTCGAGCCGGCCGAGCCCGGCCAGCATCTGCTCGAGCAGGTCGGCCCGGTTGAAGGTGACGACGACGACCGCCACGGTCTCCGACCTCACCGCAGGTACCTCCGGTGGCCGGAGAAGTCACCGCGCAGGCCCGCCCACATGGCGCGGAGGCTCAGCCCGAGCCGGCGCGGGGACGGTTGCGTCAGCGTGTAGAACCAGAGGGTCTTCGCCACGAACGCGAGGGCGTGCGGCCAGCCCCGGTACTCGCGCAGGTTGAGCAGGTTGTTGCGGGCCATGCAGTAGTGCTTGAGGTCGCTCGGGCTGTGGTTGTAGGTGGTGCGCCCGAACATCATCGGCGTCCCGAGGCTGCCGACGGCGGGGTGTCGGACCTGGGCGGCGACCACCGTGGCGATCCGGGCGCCGGCGGCCTCGGCGCGCAACCGGTACTCGTGGTCGTCGCCCCAGATGAAGTACTCCGCGCGCGGCAGGCCGATACGCTCCACGAGGTCCCGCGTGACCAGGACCCCGTTGAACGGGATGACGATCCCGTCGATCCGGTCCCCGCGGGCAGCGGCGCGCACGTCGGCGAGCCGGTGGACCACGCGGGTCCCGCCGGGCAGGCGGATGGGGAAGACCAGTCGTCCGGGGTCGGCCTCGTCGACCACGAGGGGCCCCCAGAAGTCCAGGTCGGGCTCGGCGAGCAGCCGGGACAGGCAGTCGACGTCGGGGAGCCCGTCGTCGTCCATCAGCCAGACCAGGTCGGCCCCGCGCTCGAGCGCCCAGGCCATCCCGTCGTGGAACCCACCGGCGCCGCCGCCGTTCTCGGCCAGGGTGCGGCCCAGGACCGGCACGACGAGGTGGTCGTCGCCCGGGTCCCGGTCGGCCAGACCCGCCAGCCACTCCCCCGTGCCGTCGGTCGAGGCGTTGTCGACGACCAGCACCTCGGCGAGCCCCGACACCTCGTCGAGCCGCTCGAGCAGCCGCTCCAGCAGGTCGAGGCGGTTGTAGGTGACGACGACCGCAGTCACCCGCGCGCCGGCGTACGGCGCGGCAGGCTGGTCGGTCACGGCGACCACCCTAATGGGGCTGCACCGGTCGGGTTTCGGCCAGAGTGGTGTCCGAGTCCGCCGGTGGGTGAGCACTGTTCCACCCAGGCCCGGGAGGTCTAGCTCTAGATCGTGCCCCCGCCGGTGACGAGGAGGCGTTGATGGCTGCTGGGATGACGAGCCCCGCTGTGTGCGGTGAGCACTGAACCATTAGGTCGCCTGCGAGCCTCTTCTGGACGATCCGTTCGCGACTGAGGAGAGATCGGGTGCTGTTCCTGGGTGATGACTGGGCCGAGTCCCATCACGACATCGAGCTCCAAGACGAGCGTGGCCGGGTGCTGAAACGGTGTCGGCTGCCCGAGGGGGTGACCGGGCTGGGCCAGCTCCATGCGCTGATCGCCGATCACCTCGCCGACCACGATGAGCCGGAGTCGGTCCTGGTGGGGATCGAGACCGACCGCGGCGGCTGGGTCCACGCGCTGGTCGCGGCCGGCTACACGGTCTATGCGATCAACCCGAAACAGGCCTCCCGCTACCGCGAACGGCTCACCACCTCCGGCGCCAAGAGCGACCCCGGTGACGCGCACGTGCTGGCCCAGATCGTCCGCCTGGACCGTGAGCACCACCGGGTCATCGCCGGGGACAGCGAGCAGGCCGAGGTCGTCAAGACCGTGGCCCGCACCCACCAGACGATGATCTGGACCCGGCAGCGGCAGGCCAACCAGCTGCGCTCGATGCTGCGAGAGTTCTACCCCGCCGCCCTCGAGGCGTTCGGCGAGGACCTGGCCAGCCGCGACGCGCTCGCCGTGCTCGCGGTCGCTGCGACACCGGCCGCTGGGCGGGCACTCTCCACGGCACGGCTGGTCAGTGTGCTGCGCAAGGCCGGAAGACAGCGCAACCTGCAGGCCCGGGCCCAGGAGATCTCCACCGCCCTGCGCGCCGAGCACCTCGGGCTGTCCGACGCGCTCACCGAGGCCTACGGCGTCAGCGTGACCTCGCTGGTGGCGGTACTGACCACGATGGTCGCCCAGGCGGCTGCCCTCGAGGGCGAGGTGGAGCGGTGTTTTGGCCAGCACCCGGACGCTGAGATCATCACCAGCCAGCCCGGCCTCGGTGTGGTCCTCGGTGCCCGGGTGCTTGCCGAGTTCGGTGACGACAAGGACCGCTACGCCGACGCCAAGGCCCGCCGCAACTACGCCGGGACCAGCCCCATCACCAAGACCTCGGGCAAAAGCAAGGTCGTCCTCGCCCGCTACGCCCGTAACAAACGACTGGCCGACGCGCTGCACCAGCAGGCCTTCTCCGCCCTCAGCGCCTCACCTGGCGCACGGGCCTTCTACGACCATCACCGAGCCCGCGGCGCCACCCACCACCAAGCACTCCGCGCCCTGTCCAACCGCCTCGTCGGCATCCTCGACGGCTGCCTACGCAACCAGACGACCTACGACGAGACCACCGCCTGGGCACACCGCCAACCCGCAGCCGCTTGACGCCCTGCACCCCTGGGATATCTAGGGGGACGCCCCCGACCGCGCGCCGCGGGCCGAGCCGGGCGGCGTCCTCGCTCAGCAGGCAGTGCCGAGGTCGTCGGCCTCGTTGGCGGCGTAGCCGGTGCTCTTGGAGCCGATCGACCCACCGGTCACGGTCGTGCTGCGGTGGCTCGGCGACTTCGACGGGGCGGGCGCGGAGCCCTCGGCACGATCGATCGCCTGGGCGACCTTGGCCCGGATGAGCGGGAAGTCGGGGTGAGCGGTGTCGATCATCGGTGGCACCAACGACAGCGTCGACACCTTCTGGCTGCGTGCCTTCATCGCCAGCTCGATGAACGTGCTCACCTCGCTGGCCGGGATGTCGGTGGAGATCATCGCCGAGCTCGCCTGCGCGATCTTCTCGAAGTTCGTGACCGCGACCTGCGGGCTGATCTGCTGGAGCATCGCGCTCATCACGCACTTCTGCCGCGCCATCCGCGAGTAGTCGTCGGAGTCGTCCCGGGCCCGGGCGAACCAGAGCGTGTCGTGACCGTCGAGCTTGCGCACGCCGGGCTTGATGTAGCCGGTGACGTCGTCGCCGAGCCCGCCGACCGGGATTGGCTGGCGCACGTTCAGCGTCACGCCGCCGACGGCGTCCACGAGGTCCTTGAAGCCCTCGAGGTTGACCATCGCCCAGTAGTTGATCTTCAGCCCGGTGATCCCCTCGATCGCCATGATCGTGGCGTCGACGCCGGGGTTCTTCGAGCCCGGGAAGAGCTCGGTGTTGTCACCGGCCCAGGTGCTCACTCCGTTGAGGTAGTCGGCGTCGAAGCCGTGCGGGAACTGCTGGTGCATGACCGACCCCTTGACGAAGGGGAAGTGCTCCATGTTGCGCGGCAGGGAGATCAGCACGGTGCGACCGGTCTCCGCGTCGATGCTGGCGACCGTCATGGAGTCCGGGCGCAGCCCCCACCGGCCGGCTCCCGAGTCGCCGCCGAGGAGCAGCACGTTGAAGCGCCCGTCGTGTGCACCGGTGACCTGGTCACCGTCGAACATCGTCAGCATCAGGTGGCGCTGGACCCCCACGATGTGCGCACCGAAGAGCAGGGCGCCGGCGACGGTCAGGGCCAGCACGCCGTTCACGCCCACGGCTGCGCGTCGGTGCCCCATCTGGAGGGTGAGCGGCTGGCCGAGGCGCCAGGCATCGAAGAAGAGCAGCGCCCAGCCGGTCGCGAGCGCCATCAGGGCGACGCGGATCCAGAAGAGGGCGAACGTGCTCGTGGCCAGGTCGAGGACGAGCCCGTGGCGGAACAGGCCGGCGACGAGCGAGCCGATGAGGAGCACCACGACGACGAACCAGGTCCGCAGCGCGATCCAGCCGACCCGCCGGTTGCCGGCGACGACCTGGGCCGAGCCGGGGAGCACCAGCGTCATCAGCATCAGCATCATCGCGCGCCGGAACCGCACGCGGGCGGCGCGCTCGCCGATGGCGCTGCGCGGCGCCGGCCTGTCGAGCGACCCGGGGGAAGAGACGGGCGGCATCGAGTGCCTCTCTCGTGCGTGGAGCGGGGAAGAAGAGCTGATCGCCAGTATCACCAGTCACACCCGTCACACGGTGACGCGACGCGCCGAAGCGGCCGTGTCGGGTGCCACCCGGTACCGTCGGCGCCATGACCGACCGTCCTCGGCAGGATGGTGCGTCCGGGGACGACGCTCCTGACTTCACCTGGCTCTACGGCGCGAACCCGCCGGCCGGCGGCGAGCCGCGGCCCGACGAGACCCGGATGATGCCGACCATGTCCCGCCCGACCCAGCCGCCCGTGCCCCCCGAGGGTCCCGTGTCGCCCCCGGTCGGGCAGCAGCCCCCGCCGGCCCGGTCCACGGCTCCGACGCCGCCGCCGGCCGCGCCGCCGCCCACCGCTCCTCCCGGCCCGAGCCCGGCGCGACGGCGACGCGGACCGCGCTTCTGGATCGCGCTCGTGCTGGCGCTGCTGCTGCTCTGGGTGGTCTACCTCATCGCGGTGCCGCTCTACGCCTGGACCAAGGTCGACGAGGTCGCCTTCGAGCCGTCCGGCAAGCGCCCCGACGACCAGCCCGGGACGACGTACCTGATGGTCGGCAGCGACTCCCGCGCCGGCCTGACCAAGGAGGAGCGCAAGAAGTACGGCACCGGCAACGCGTCCGGTCAGCGCACCGACACCATCATGCTGCTGCACACCGGCAGCGGGCCCAACCTGCTGATGTCGATCCCACGCGACTCGCTGGTCGACATCCCGGGGCACGGGACGACCAAGATCAACGCCGCCTACGCCTACGGCGGGCCGAAGCTGCTCACCAAGACGATCGAGGAGAACACGGGGATCCGCGTCGACGAGTACGTCGAGATCGGCCTCGGCGGGCTCGCGGGCGTGGTGGACGCGGTCGGGGGGATCGAGATCTGTCCCACCACGAACATGAAGGACAAGCTGGCCAACCTCGACATCAAGAAGGGGTGCCAGGAGGTCGACGGCACCACGGCACTGGGGTACGCACGCTCGCGCCACACCTCCGGCATCGGTGACATCGACCGGGTCAAGCACCAGCGCGAGGTCGTCAGCGCGGTCGGCGACAAGGTGCTGTCGCCGTGGACCTTCATCAACCCGGTGCGCTACTGGCGACTGAACATGGCGGTGCCCGACTTCTTCGCCTTCGGCGAGGGGACCGGGCCCTTCCAGGCCGCCAAGTGGGCGTCGGCCATGACCCACGTCGGGCTGAGCTGCGTGGTGCCGATCTCCGACCTGGCCGTGCACTGGGACCCCGACCGGTCCAAGCAGATGTTCGGCTACATCAAGGACGACCGGACGGGCGACATCCCGAAGGCGCTCTGCACGGCGACCGGCCTGCCCAAGAGCGTCACCGGGTGAGCCGCCGACCATGACCTGGCAGACCATCGACTGGTCGGTCGACGAGGACGGTGTCGCGACGCTGACCCTCGACCGGCCCGACCAGCTCAACGCGTTCGACCTGACCATGGCCGCCGAGCTCGAGCAGGTGTTCCGCGAGGACGCCCGCAACGACGCCGTCCGCGCGGTCGTCGTGACCGGCGCAGGCCGGGCGTTCTGCGCCGGGATGGACCTCGCGGCCGAGGGCAACGTGTTCGGTCTCGACGAGACGCTCCGCCCCGGCGTCGAGGAGTTCCGGGCGGCGTACGACCAGCCGCCGTACGCCGACGGCGTCCGCGACACCGGCGGCAAGGTGACCCTGGCGATCCACGCGCTGCCCAAGCCCGTGATCGCGGCGATCAACGGCCCCGCGGTCGGCATCGGCGCGACGATGACCCTGGCGATGGACCTGCGGCTCGCCTCCACGCGCGCCCGGATCGGGTTCGTCTTCGGTCGGCTCGGGATCGTGCCGGAGGCGGCCTCGAGCTGGTTCCTCCCCCGGATCGTCGGCATCCAGCAGGCGCTGGAGTGGGTGTACTCCGCCGAGGTGCTCACCGCGGACGCCGCGCTCGCCGGCCGCCTGGTGCGCAGCCTGCACGAGCCCGACGAGCTGCTGCCGGCCGCCCAGGAGCTCGCGCGCTCGTTCGTGGTCGGCCGGTCGCCGGTCGCGCTCGGCCTGGCCAAGCGGCTGCTCTACCGCAACTCCGCCGTCGCCGACCCGCTCGAGGCGCACCTGTCCGACTCGCTGGCGATGTACTGGACGTCCCTCGGCGACGGCCAGGAGGGCGTCGCCGCGTTCCGCGAGAAGCGAGCGCCGCGCTTCACCGGCCGCGCGTCGGACCTGCCTTCGGTCTACTGACCTGACCGGCGCCGAGCGGTTGCATCCGGCGCGTGCCTGGGCCCCGCGGGTCGGCAGCCACAGGTTCATCACGGTCTGTTGCTGGACCAGCACTTCCCACGGCGGGCACACCATGGGAAGTGCAGGTTCACCAACAGACCATGGTGAAACGGCACCGGTGCCGCCACAGGCGCCCCGCTCCACCGGCCGCGCGTCGGACCTGCCGGCCGTCTACTGACGTGACCGGCGGTCGCTGATCCGCTTGGCCTTGCCCAGGGACCGCTCGAGCGCGTACGGCGCCAGCACCTCGACATGCGCGGTGACCCCGATCCGCTCCTTGACCCGCTCGGCGAGCCGGGAAGCCAGCTCCGGCCCTCGCCCCTCGGCCTGCGCGGCCTCGGTCGCCTCGACCTGCACCGTCAGCTCGTCCAGGCTGCCCGGCCGGGTCAGCACGCACAGGTAGTGCGGCGCGAGCCCCGGCACCGTGAGGATCTGCTCCTCGACCTGGCTGGGGTAGACGTTCACGCCGCGCACGATCATCAGGTCGTCGGTGCGTCCGGTGACCTTCTCCATCCGCCGGAACACGGGGAATGCGGTGCCCGGCAGCAGGCGGGACAGGTCGCGGGTGCGGTAGCGGACCACCGGCATCGCCTGCTTGGTGAGGGAGGTGAACACCAGCTCGCCGGGCTCGCCGTCGGGCACCGGCACCAGGGTCACCGGGTCGACGACCTCCGGGAGGAAGTGGTCCTCCCACACGTGCAGTCCGTCCTGCGTGTCCCCCGACTCGGCGGAGACCCCGGGTCCCATCACCTCAGAGAGCCCGTAGAGGTCGACCGCCCGGACCCCGGACCGCTCCTGGATCGCGCGCCGCATCTCGTCGGTCCACGGCTCCGCCCCGAAGACGCCGACCTCCATCGCGGTGCTGCGCGGGTCGACACCCTGCCGGTCCATCTCGTCGAGGATCGCGAGGAAGTACGACGGCGTCGCCATCACCACCCGAGGCGCGAAGTCGACGATCAGCTGGACCTGCCGCTCGGTCATCCCGCCGCTGACGGGCACCACGGTGCAGCCGAGCCGCTCGGCGCCGTAGTGCGCACCGAGACCACCGGTGAACAGGCCGTAGCCGTAGGCGACATGGACGACGTCCCCCTGCCGGCCGCCCGCCGCCCGCAGGGACCGGGCCATCAGCTCGGCCCACGTCTCCAGGTCGGTCGCCGTGTAGCCCACGACCGTCGGCCGCCCCGTCGTCCCGCTGCTGGCGTGCACCCGGGCGACCTGCTCGCGCGGCACCGCGAACATGCCGAACGGGTAGGTGTCACGCAGGTCGGCCTTCGTGGTGAACGGGAAGCGGGCGAGGTCCGCGAGCGAGCGCAGGTCGTCGGGTCGCACCCCGGCCGCGTCGAACGCCTGCCGGTGGTGCGGGACGCGGTCGTACGCCGCGTGCAGCGTCGTCCGCAGCCGCTCGAGCTGCAGCGCCTCGAGGCGGTCGCGGTCGAGGTCGGGGACACGCCCGGGTCCGTCGGCCGGCGCGTGCGCCGGCTCGCCGTGGGTCACGCGGACAGGGTACGACCGGAGTCGTCCGCGCGCTCCCTGAGCCGGGCGAGGATCCGGTTGAGCAGCCGCGAGACCTGCATCTGGGTGACGCCGATGTCGGCCCCGATCTCGGCCTGGGTGTAGCCGCCGAAGAACCGCAGCTCGAGGATGCGGCGCTCGCGCGGCGTCAGCCCCCGCATGACCGCGGCGAGGGTGACCCGGGCGTCGGCCCCGGCGAATGCGGCGTCGACCTCCCCGAGCCGGTCTCCGATCGGCTCCTCGCCCTCGGGCGCCGGCGCGTCCAGCGACGCCGGGCTGAAGCAGCCGGCGGCGGCCAGGGCGTCGAGGACCTGCTCGAGGTCGACGTCGAGGTGGTGGGCCAGGTCGGAGGGGCGCGGCGACCGACCGAGCTGCTGGGCGAGCTCACCCTCGGCGGCGAGGATCCGGGTCTGGAGCTCCTGGATGGAGCGGGGCGGCCGGAGCGCCCAGCCCTGGTCCCGGAAGTGGCGGCGCAGCTCACCGCGGATGGTCGGCACGGCGAAGGAGAGGAAGTCGTGACCGCGACCGGGGTCGAAGGCGCGCACCGCCTTCACCAGGCCGAGGAAGGCGACCTGGTCGAGGTCGTCGGTCGCGATGCCGCGGCCGCGGTAGCGGCGGGCGCAGTCGGAGGCGACGGTCATGTTCAGCTCGACGATGCGGTCCTCCACCGCGCGCCGCCGGTCTCCGGCGCCGTCGCGGGCCTCCTCGAAGAGCCGCTGCGTGGCGGCACGACGGTCCTCCATCCCCACCTCCTCACGAGCGTTGGGGCGAGGGCGAGACACTCACCGGTGCCGATCCTGGCACCGTGGTCTAGACCGCACACCACCCGAAGGGGTGCCCGGCGGGGCCGCCACCGGGTGGGTGCGACCGGGTCAGCGGTCGACGGCCTCCTCGAGCTCGGCCTTGGTCATCGTCGACCGGCCCTTGATGTTCTTGCGCCGGGCCTCGGCGTAGAGCTGGTCGCGGGTCCGCCCGCCGGCACCGCGGTGGGAGCGCAGGCCGCCGCGTCGGGAGGACGAGATGTCGTCGGTCGAGGTCTTGCTGCCCTGCTTCGCCTCGCCGCTGCGCGCACGCTCCTTGTTGACCGTGCGGGCGGCGATCTCCTCGGCAGTGTCCTCGTCGCGCCCCCGCTCCTCGAGCCCCTCCTTGATGTGCTCGTACTGGCGCTCGCGCTTCTTGCTCCACTGCTGCTGCGGCATGCGCCGGCGGTACCCGGTCGGCGCCGTCACCATGCGTCGCGGGCCGCGCTCAGAGGGTGCGCGCCAGCAGCGCTTCGAGCACCCGGTAGTGCCGTTCGGCGGCCGCCTCCCGGTACATCGACGTGTCGGCCATCGTGTAGCCGTGCGGAGCCTCGGCATAGACCTCGTTGAGGTAGGGCCGCCCGGTCTGCCGGAGCACCTCCTCGAGCTCTGCGACCTGCTCGAGCGGCATCGAGGGATCGTGGTCGGCGTGCCCGAAGGCGTGCTCCGCCGTCGCCGCCGCGATCGCCCGATGCGGGCTGTCGGCGTCGTCGGTGACCAGGCGACCGCCGTGGAAGCCGCCGACGGCGGCGACCGCACCCGGGAACCGGCCGCCGGCCCGCACCGCCAGGCGGGCACCCATGCAGTAGCCGGTGACGCCGATCGGGCCGTTCCCGGCGCGCTCCTGGAGCGCCAGCAGCCACGCGTCGGAGTCCGGATCGGACCGCTCGGGGGTGAGGGCCGCGACCCGGTCGCCGACACCCGACGCGAAGAACTCCTCACGCTCGCCGGGTGCCCGCAGGTCGGCGCGCGGGGCCAGGTCCGCGGCCGTGCCGTCGCGGTAGAAGACGTGCGGCGCGAGGACGACGTACCCCCAGGACGCGATCCGGTCGGCCATGTCCTCGATCTGGGGTCGCAGCCCGATCGCGTCGACGTAGAGCAGCACCCCTGGCCGGCCGGCCGCCCCGGTCAGGTACGCCTCGGCGTCACCGTCGGCGGCCCGGACCACGATCCTCTCGCCCATGGACCCGACACTAGGTGGCCGCTCAACCACCGGGCGGGTGGTGCGAGCGGACGGGTCAAGCGGCCGTCGGGTGGCCGTCGTCGGCGGAGGGCTCACCGACGGGTGTCCGGGCGCCGACCAGCCCGCGCACCCGCAGGTACGGCCGGACGTAGGAGTGGGCGACGTAGAGCCCGAGCCCGGCGAGGAGGGTCGCGGACAGGCCGACGACCGCCCCGGTCAGCCCGTTGTGCACCGGGCGGCTCGAGAGGAGGCCAGGCAGGACCATCAGGGCGACGGTGATGGTCGTGCCGGCCCGGAGCGTCCGCAGCACGGACCTCCGTGCCTGCCACTCCTGGATGCTCGGCCTGAGGAGGATCGGGTGGTGGTGGTCGGTCCCGAGTCGGATCACGGTCATGGCACCAGCAAGGCAGGGCGAGCCGTCCGAGAGCCCCCCTCGCCACGAACCCCGGTCGACGGCGTGGTGAACTCCGGGAACGGCCCGGCGGGCGGAATATACCCCCGGGGGGTATCAGTTGGGAGGGCCATGGACACCGACGACACCCCCACCGGCCACGACACCGGCCACCATGACGATGACCACACCGGCCACCACCAGGGAACCCACGGCCTCGGCGGCATGGCCGCTTCGGCCACGCTGCACTGCCTGACGGGCTGCGCCATCGGCGAGATCGCGGGCCTGGTCATCGGCGCCGCGGTCGGGCTGGGCAACGGCGCCACCATCGCCCTCTCAGTGGCCCTGGCGTTCGGGTTCGGCTTCGCGCTGTCGTCCCTGCCGCTGCTGCGGGTCGGGCTCGCGGTCGGCGCTGCGCTCGGCCTGGTGGCGGCCGCGGACACGCTGTCGATCGCGACCATGGAGGTCGTCGACAACGTCGTGGTGGCCCTCGTGCCCGGCGCCATGGACGCCGGCCTGTCCGACCCCGTCTTCTGGCTGTCGATGGCGGCGGCGCTGGTGGCGGCCTTCGTCGCGGCGTACCCGGTCAACCGGTGGCTGCTGCGGCGCGGCAAGGGTCACGCGCTCACCCACGGGTTCCACGGCGTGGGCGGGGAGGTCACCGGCTGGCGCCGGCACCTGCCCTCCCCCTCGACCCGGGCGCTGGCGCTCGGGCTCGCCACGTTCCTCGCGTCCGGGCTGGTCCTGTCCCTGGCCGTCTGAGGGCGAGCGGTCCGAGTCAGTCGACGACGCGGGATCCCGCGACCAACGCGCGCTGGGGGTCGTTGAGCGGCAGCGCCGCCGCCCGGCGGTCGGCCTCCTCGGCCTCCTCGTTCCGGCCGAGCCGGCGCAGCAGCACCGCCCGGGTGGCGTGCCAGTAGGCGTACCCCTGCAGCCCGTCGACCTCGTCGACCAGGGCGAGCCCGGCCGCCGCACCGTCGCGCTCCGCGACCGCGGCCGCGCGGTTGAGCCGCACCACCGGGCCCGGGTCGAGGGTGAGCAGCACGTCGTACCACGACACGACGGCGTCCCAGTCGGTGTCCTCGTAGGTCGGAGCGAGGGCGTGGCAGGCGGCGATCGCCGCCTGGACCACGTAGCGGTCCGGTCGCTCGGGGGACCGGCGCAGTCCCTCACCCACCAGCCGCACGCCTTCCTCGACACGTCCGCGGTCCCACCGGCCGCGGTCCTGGTCCGGCAGCAGCACCACCTCCCCGCCGGTGCCCACCCGGGCGTCGCGGCGGGAGTCCTGCAGGACGACGAGGGCGAGCAGGCCGGTCGCGCCCGGGTCGTCGGGCTGCAGCCGCACCAGCAGGCGCGCCAGCCGCTCGGCCTCCCCGACGAGGTCGGGCCGCACCAGGTCGGGACCGGCCGTGGCGGCGTACCCCTCGTTGAGCAGGAGGTAGACGGTGAGCAGCACCGCGGCCCAGCGCTCGGGGAGCTCGTGGTCGGGTGGGATGCGGTAGGGGATGCCGGCGAGCCGGATCTTCTCCCGGGCGCGGGTCAGACGCTTCGACATCGTCTGCTCGGGCACCAGCAGCGCGCGGGCGACCTCCGCGGTCGAGAGTCCGCAGAGCGTGCGCAGCGCGAGCGCCACCTGCGTGGGGACCGACAGCGCCGGGTGGCAGCACGTGAAGACCAGTCGGAGGAGGTCGTCCTCGACGGTGGAACGGTCGAGGTCGGGCTCCTCCCAGTCGTCCTCGAGGGAGTTCATCGCCATCGCCTCCTTCCCGGGGCGTGCCTGCTCACGGCGCACCAGGTCGACCGCGCGCCGCCGGGCGACGAGCCGCAGCCACGCCACGGGGTTGGGCGGGACCCCGTCGCGCGGCCAGGTCTCCAGGGCGCGCAGCACCGCGTCCTGGACGGCGTCCTCGGCCAGGCCCAGGTCGCCGGTCGTGCGGGCCAGCGTGGCCAGGACGTCGCGTCCCGACTCGCGGACGAGCAGGGTCAGGGCGCGACGTGCCTGGTCGGTCACGGTCGGTCGGGCGCGCCCGGTCAGCCCTCCATCGGGATGACGGGCCGGACCTCGACGACGCCGTCGCGTGCGGCGGGGATCCGCGCCGCCCAGGCGATCGCCTCGTCCAGGTCGGCGCACTCGAGCAGGTAGAACCCGGTGAGCGCCTCCTTGGTCTCCGCGTACGGGCCGTCGCTGGAGACGGTCTCGCCGGCGGCGTCGACCCGGACCTGGGTCGCGGTCGAGGTGGGGTAGAGCGCGGCGCCACCGCGGATGACGGCAGCGGCAGCGGCACCGAAGGCGCCGTACTCCGCCATCTGGTCGGCGTACTGCGGCTCCGTCCAGTCGACGTCGGAGGTGTAGATGATTGCTGCGTAGACGGTCATGGGTCACTCCTCGCATCAGGGGCCACCGGGGCGGTCGGCCTGCACCCTGGAGACGAACGGCGCGGGCCCGCACGGACAGCGTGAGGTCGACGGGGGACGATCCGGGCCACTGGTCTGGACCGGTCGGAGCCGGGTGCGGCGCCGGAGCCGCCCGTCCGGCGCAGGATCCCGCGGATCTGTTCACCTTCGTGTGGTCCACTCGCCACGTGAGCGACACCCACGTCATGAGCCGCCACGCCCGGCTCGACGTCCTGCTCGACGGCGTCCGGATCACTCGCAGCGCGTCGGACGCAGCCCGCCGTGGCACGGAGCGGGTCCACGTCGTCGCGTGGGACGACCTCGCCGGCGTCAGTGTCGAGACCTCGAAGAAGGGTCGCGCCGTCGTGAGGCTGCAGGTGCGCGGCGTCACGCCGGCGACGGACCACCGGCTGGATCCGTTCGCCGTGAAGGCGGGATCGGGCCAGGGCGCGGACGCGCTGGCGGTGGCCGAGCGGATCGAGGAGGAGCTCCGCACCCGACGCCGGTGGCGCGAGCTCGCCGACCCAGCCGCGCCCGACGCGAGCGCCGCCGCCGGCTTCTGACCAGTCGACGCGACGGTCACGAGCGAGGGCGGCCCGGCCGCGACCCGATGACCGGCACCCGCGGGGGACGAGGTGCTCGGCCTCGGGACCGCGGCCGGACCGCCGGTCCATGAGGTCGCCGTGGTGGGGTCAGCCCAGCCGGAGCGCTCCCAGGATCCGGTTGAGCAGGTTCGTCACCCGGCCCAGCAGACCGCCCAACCCACCGTCGAGCAGGTGGGTGACCGCGCACAGCAGGTTGCCCAGCAGGTTGCCGGCCCCGGACTGCGCCACGATGTTGAGCACCACGCGGTCGAGGTGCACCTTCAGGCCCAGCAGGTTCAGGTCCAGCGGGGCCAGCACCAGGTCGAGGACCCGGCAGGACGCGCGCTCCGCGACGGCGCGACCGGCGCGGGCCGGCGTGCCGTTGATCGACTTCACCCGAAGCGTCTTCATCGTCGCGAAGCGCGTCGTGCTGCCGTGGGCGCCGTGCACGACCCCCTCCACGAGGCCTCGCACCAGCACGTGCCCGTTGCTCTTGACGAACCGCAACGGCACGAACGCCCCGGTGACGTCGCGACCGTTCGCCGTCGTTCCGACGATGCGTGAGTGCATGGCGCCCTGGGCGGTCCTGGCGACCTCCCGTCGGACCGAGGCCTGCGCCGTGGCCTGCGCGGTCCGTGCCGGGCTCGACGCCGTGGCCGCCTGCGCGGACAGCAGGCACATGGCGAGCACGGTGAGCAGTGCGACGACCCTCCCGGTCGCCGACTTCATGATCGACTGCATGGGTTCCCTCCCGAGTGGTGCAGTGATGAGTCACCTGCTACCTGTCACGGCACGGCCACCGCGTTACGCCCCTCGACAGCCGGACCCGTCGGGTGTCCGCGGACCTGCCGGACGGCAGGCGACCCGGCCGTAGGCTCACGGCCATGAGCTCTGCGTTCGTGTACGCCGCCGTCCGCACGCCGTTCGGTCGTTTCGGTGGCGCGCTGGCCGAGGTGCGGCCCGACGACCTGGCAGCGGTGGCGGTGACCGGTGTGCTGGCCAAGGCGCCGGGTCTGGACCCGGCCGGGATCGGCGACGTCGCCTGGGGGTGTGCCAACCAGGCCGGTGAGGACAACCGGAACGTCGGCCGGATGGCGGTGCTGCTGGCGGGGCTCCCGGTCACGGTGCCGGCGACGACCGTGAACCGGCTGTGCGGGTCGTCGCTGGAGGCCGCGATCGTCGGCGCCCGCACCATCGAGTGCGGCGATGCCGACGTCGTCCTGACCGGCGGGGTGGAGTCGATGACGCGGGCGCCGTGGGTGCTGCCCAAGCCCTCGAGGGCATACCCGGCCGGCAACATGACCGCGGTGTCGACCACGCTGGGGTGGCGGCTGGTCAACGACCGGATGCCGGCCGAGTGGACGGTCTCGCTGGGCGAGTCCAACGAGCTGCTGGGCGAGAAGCTCTCGATCTCCCGGGAGCGGCAGGACGAGCTCGCCGCCCGCTCCCACCAGCTCGCGGCAGCGGCCTGGGACGCGGGCTTCTACGACGACCTCGTCGTCGCGGTCCCCGGGGTCGACCTGGCCCGCGACGAGGGCATCCGACCGGGCTCGACCGTCGAGACGCTGGCCGGGTTGAAGCCGTCGTTCCGGCCCGCGTCCGAGGGCGGCACGATCACCGCGGGCAACGCCTCCCCCCTCAACGACGGCGCCTCCGCGGTGCTGCTGGGCTCGGCGGCGGCGGCGACGACGATCGGCCTGGACCCCGTCGCCCGGGTCGCCGGCCGCGGGGTGTGCGCAGTGGAGCCCCCGATGTTCGGCTACGCCCCGGTCCAGGCAGCCGCCCGCGCGATCGACCGCGCCGGCATCACCTGGGCCGACATAGCCGCCGTCGAGCTCAACGAGGCCTTCGCCGTCCAGGCCCTGGCCTGCATCGACGGCTGGCTCGCCGACGGCATGACCGACCCCGAGATCGTCAACACCAAGGGCGGCGCGATCGCGATCGGCCACCCCCTGGGCGCCTCGGGCGGACGGATCCTCGGCACCCTGGCCGCCCGACTGGCCGAGTCCGGCGACCGGTACGGCCTCGCCGCGATCTGCATCGGCGTCGGCCAGGCCCTCGCCGTGGTCCTCGAGAACGTCTCCTGACCAGCCCATGACGGCGACCATCTGTGCGTCCGCTGCCGAGGCCGTCGCCGGGATCGAGGACGGCGCGACCATCCTGGTCGGCGGGTTCGGCCTCGCCGGGATGCCGATCGCGCTCATCGACGCGCTCATCGACTCCGGCGCCGGCGACCTGACGATCGTGTCCAACAACGCGGGCAACGGCGACACCGGCCTCGCCGCGTTGCTGGGCCAAGGCCGCGTCCGCAAGGTGATCTGCTCCTTCCCCCGCCAGCGCGACTCCTGGGTCTTCGACCGCCTCTACCGCGCCGGCGAGGTGGAGCTCGAGCTCGTCCCCCAGGGCACCCTGGCCGAGCGGATGCGCGCCGCCGGCGCCGGGATCGGCGCGTTCTACTCGCCCACCGGGGTCGGCACCCCGCTCGCGGACGGCCGGGAGACCCGGGTCATCGACGGCCGCACGTACCTCCTCGAGCTCCCCTTGCGCGGCGACGTCGCGTTGATCGGCGCGCACCGCGCCGACCGCCGCGGCAACCTCGTCTACCGCAAGACCGCCCGCAACTTCGGGCCGGTGATGGCGACCGCGGCCGCCACCGTGGTCGTCCAGGTCGACGAGGTCGTCGAGGTCGGCCGGCTCGACCCCGAGGCGATCGTGACCCCCTCGATCTACGTCGACCGGGTGGTCGTCGCGTGAGCCTGCCCCACGACCGACCTCTGACCCGGGAGGAGATCGCCGCGGCCGTCGCCCGCGACATCCCACCCGGCTCCTACGTCAACCTCGGCATCGGTGCCCCCACCCTGGTCGCCGACCATCTCCCCACCGGCTCCGGCATCGTGCTGCACACCGAGAACGGCATGCTCGACATGGGCCCGGCCGCGCCACCCGGCCAGGTCGACGCTGACCTCACCAACGCCGGGAAGCAGCCGGTCACCGAGCTGCCCGGGTCGTCGTACTTCCACTCCGCGGACTCCTTCGCCATGATGCGCGGCGGCCACCTCGACGTCGCCGTCCTCGGCGCCTTCCAGGTCTCCGCTGCCGGCGACCTCGCCAACTGGCACACCGGCGAGCCCGACGCCGTCCCCGCCGTCGGCGGCGCGATGGACCTCGCGACCGGCGCCAAGCGCGTCGTCGTGATGATGACCCTCTTCGCCCGCGACGGGTCCCCCAAGCTGGTCCCCGCCTGCACCTACCCGCTCACCGGCGTGCGCTGCGTCGACCGCGTCTACACCGACCACGCGACCTTCGACGTCCGCCCCGACGGCCTCGCGGTCCTCACCACCCACGGCACGACGTACGACGAGCTCGCCGCCCGCCTCGAGGTGCCCCTGCTGCGCGGTTGAGGCCTCCTTCTCCCGCGGTGGTCGAGCTCGTCCGGTGGTCGAGCTTGTCGAGACCCCAGCACCCGCCCGGGACGGTGACCGCCGACAGCCGGCGTACGGGGTCTCGACGGACGCTCGCTGGCGCTCGCTGCTCGACCACCGGTCAAGCCCGGTGGTCGAGCTTGTCGAGACCCCCGCACCAACGCAGGGCGGTGACCGCCGACGGCTCGCGGGTGCGGCGGGCGTCGGGTTGCCGCTGGTTCCCGGGTTGCGGTCGCCGTGGCGCGAGAAGTCGGAGGATTACCGGCACGAGGTGCCGACAACCCTCCGATATCTCCCACTCAGTCTCGCGCTGCAGGTGCGTCGACCGACGATGCCCATCGCGCGACGAGCTCGGCGGCGACGCCGAGCGCGATCGTGGCCGGGTCCTTGCCTGCGGGGTCCGGGCGCCCGATGGGGCACCGGATGCGCGCGATCGACTCCGCGGTGTGGCCCTCGAGCGCGAGAGCCCGCTGGAAGCGGCGCCACTTGGCCCGTGAGCCGATCAGCCCGATGGAACCGAGGTGCTGGCAGCGCAGGGCCGCGTCGCAGAGCGCGAAGTCCTCGGCGTGGTCGTGCGTCATCACGACCACCTGCGTCCCGCGAGGCACGACACCGAGCACCACCTCGGGCACCGGGGCGTGGTGCAGCCGCAGCGACGCCAGCCCGTCGTCCAGGAACGCGAGCGCTCGAGGGTCCACCCGGTCGCGTCGTGAGTCGACCAGGTGGAGCTCCAGCTCGTGACGGGCGAGGATCCGGGCGAGCTCGAGACCCACGTGGCCGACTCCGAAGACGGCGACCGCCGGCAGCACGGGGAGCCGCTCGAGCAGCACGGTCACCACACCGCCGCAGCACTGGCGACCGTGCTCGGTGCGCTCGGTGTCGTTGAGCTCGACCGTCAGCAGCACCGGCGGCCCCGGTGGTCCGGCGAGCAGCTCGGCCGCGCGCACCAGCGCCGTCTCCTCGAGGTTCCCGCCTCCGATGCTCCCCCACGCCTGCGGGCGGGGCTCCGCCAGGGCGACGACCATCTTGGCGCCGGCCGCGCGCGGCGCGTGGCCCCGCACCTCCGTGACGGTGACGAGGACCCCGTCGCGGCGTTCCTGCCGCAGCTGCTCGACCGCGGTGAGCCAGTCCACGTCAGCCACCTCCCCGGGCGCGCTGGATCGCCCAGAAGACCGCCTCCGGGGTCGCCGGCGTCGGCAGCTCGACGCTCGTGCCGCCGGGACCGAAGGCGGCAACGGCAGCGCGGATCGCCTCGCGCACCGAGAAGGCGAGCATGAGCGGCGGCTCGCCGACGGCCTTGGAGCCGTGGACGACACCGTCCTCGTGCGCGTCCCGCAGCAGCGACACGTGCCACTCCTCGGGCATCTCCGCGATGCTGGGCAGCCTGTAGGTGCTCCCCGCCCGGGTCGTCAGCCACCCGCGGCCAGGCCCGTCCGACTCGTCCCACCGGAGGTCCTCCAGCGTCAGCCACCCCGCACCCATCACGAAGCCACCCTCGATCTGGCCGAGGTCGACGAGCGGCGAGAGGCTGTCACCGACGTCGTGGACGATGTCCACGCGCCGCGTCCGGGTGGCACCGGTGAAGCCGTCGACCTCGACCTCGGCAGCGGCCGCGCCGTACGCGAAGTACTTGAACGGCCGCCCCTGCATGCGGGACGGGTCCCACTCCAGTCCTTCCGTCCGGTAGAAGCCCGTCGCGGACAGCGGCACCCGGGCGAGGTACGCCTCGCGGACCAGCACTTCCCACCCCAGGTCCCGGCCGGCCGCCACCTCGTCGAGGCGCTCCCGGAGCTGCGCGCACGCCCGCTGCACCGCTGCGCCGTTGAGGTCTGCTCCCGAGCTCGCCGCGGTGGCGGAGGTGTTCGGCACCTTGTCGGTGCGGGTGGGGGCGAGCCGGACGCGCTCCAGCGGGACGCACAGGGTCGTCGCGGCGACCTGCAGCACCTTGGTGTGGAGGCCCTGGCCCATCTCCGTGCCGCCATGGCTGACCAGCACGGACCCGTCCTTGTAGACGTGCACGAGGGCGCCGGCCTGGTTGAACGCCACGAAGTTGAAGGAGATGCCGAACTTGACCGGGGTCACCGCCAGCCCGCGCTTGACGTGGGGGTGCGCGGCGTTGAACCCAGCGATCTCCGCCCGCCGCTCCTCCACGTGGCCTGTGGCGAGCACCTCGTCCCAGACCCGGTGGATGCGCTCGGGATGCCGGACGACCTGGCCGTACGGCGTCGTCTGGCCGTCGATGTAGAAGTTCCGCCGGCGGAGGTCCTGCGGGTCCAGGCCGAGCAGCGGCGCGCAGCGACCGAGGACGTCCTCGATCACGAGCATGCCCTGCGGCCCCCCGAAGCCCCGGAACGCCGTCTGCGAGGTCTTGTGGGTCCGAGCGATCCGTCCGTGCAGCCGCACGTGAGGGATCCAGTAGGCGTTGTCGACGTGGCACAGCGCCCGGCCCAGCACCGCCTCGGAGAGGTCGAGGCTCCAGCCGCCGTCGGCGGTGAGCGTCGCGTCGAGTGCCTGCAGCAGCCCGTCGGCGTCGAAGCCGACGCGCCACTCGGTATGGAAGGCGTGACGCTTGCCGGTCATCGTGAAGTCCTGCGGTCGCGTGAGCCGGACGCGCACCGGCCGGCCGGTCACGACCGCGCCCAGGGCCGCGACGGCGGCGTACCCGTGCGGCTGCATCTCCTTGCCGCCGAAGGCGCCGCCCATCCGCAGGGACTGGATCGTGACCTGGTGCTGATGCACGCCCAGGACGCGGGCGACCACCTCCTGGGTCTCCGCGGGGTGCTGGGTGCTGCTCTGCACGAAGACCTGGCCGGACTCGTCGACCTGCGCCAGCGCGCACTGGGTCTCCAGGTAGAAGTGCTCCTGGCCGGCCGTCTCCGTCACGCCGCTGAAGACGTGGGCGGACGAGGCGAGCGCCCGCTCGACGTCGCCGCGCTCGATCGTCGGTCGCGCACCCTGGAAGCTGCGGGCCGCGATCGCCTCGTCGAGGCGGACGACGGCCGGGAGTGGCTCGTAGTCCACCTGCACCGCCGCAGCACCACGCCGCGCCGCCTCGAACGTCTCGCCGAGCACCCAGCACACCGCATGGCCGGCGTACATCACCTCGCTGGGGAACAGCGGCTCGTCACCCCCCACGCCGGCGTCACCGACGCCCGGGACGTCGGCGGCCGTGAGCACCCGGACCACGCCGGGCACCGAAAGCGCGGGCACGGTCCGCAGGGCGGTCACCTGCGCGTGGGCGAGAGGGGCCTGCACCGGGTGGGCGTGCAGGCAGCCACGCGTCCGGAGCACGAGGTCGTCGGTGTAGAGCGCCGCACCGGTGACGTGGAGGGCCGCGCTCTCGTGCGGCACCGCGAGGCCGACGGAGGGACCGTCGAGACGGGGGGACGGCTCGCTCATGTCAGCAGTCCTCCTCGGCTGAGGGGTGCCTGGTGAAGAGCGCGTGGAGGGCCTGCTCGAGCATCGCCGCCCGGTAGGCGGCGCTGGCCCGGTGGTCGTCCATCGGCGTCCCCTCCCCGCCGAGGACGACGCCGGCGGCCCGGACGGTGTCGGCCGTCCAGGGCCGCCCCTCGAGCGCGGCCTCGGCCGCCCGCGCACGGATCGGCGTCGCGGCCACGCCCCCCAGCCCGATCCGTGCGCGGCCGACCCCGCCGTCGACGACCTCCAGGGCGAACGCGACCGCGACGCTCGCGATGTCGTCGTGACGGCGCTTGGTCACCTTGTGGAAGGCGGTCAGTCCGGCCAGCGGCCGGGGGATCCGCACCGCCCGGACGAGCTCTCCTGGACGCAGCGCCGAGCGCCGGTACTCGGGGAAGAAGGCCTCGACCGGCACTTCGCGACCACCGTCGGCGGACACCAGGAGGACGGTCGCCTCGAGGGCGAGCAGGGCCGGCGCGAGGTCCCCGATCGGGGAGGCGGTCGCCAGGTTGCCCCCGATGGTCGCGCAGCTGCGGACCGGCTGTGAGGCGAACAGGGGGAAGAGCTCCGCCAGCAGCGGCACCCGCCCCGCGAGCGCGCGCTCGACGTCGGCGAGGCAGAGCGCGGCGCCGATCTCGAGCGGCTCGGTGGTCACGACGGGCACCGACACCCTGCGCAGCTCGGGCAGGTGGTCGATCGCGACGACGTACGGCGACCGGGTGCCGCGGAGGTTCACGTCGACGCTCCAGTCCGTGCCGCCCGCGACCGGCACCGCATCCGGGTGGTCGCGCAGCAGCTCGAGGGCTTCCGCGAGGTCCGCGGGACGCCGGAAGACGCCCGTCGGATGCTCGACCCGGGTCGCCACGGGTGCGGGCGCCGGTCTCCGGAGCCGCCCCACGAGGGGATCGTCGGCCGCAGGGGCTCCCAGCGCCTCGGCGGCGTCGCGGATCGGGCGGTAGCCGGTGCAGCGGCACAGGTTGCCGTCGAGCGCGCCCAGGTCGAAGCCGCCGGGTCGAGCCGGGCGGTCGGCCCGGTAGAACTCCGCCGCCATGCTGCACACGAAGCCGGGGGTGCAGTAGCCGCACTGCGAGCCGCCGCGGACCGCGACCTCCCGCTGGACGGGGTGCAGGTGGTCCGCGGTGCCGAGGCCCTCGACCGTGACCACCTCCTGGCCGTCGAGGGCGACCGCAGGCACCAGGCAGGCGTCGATCGCCGTCCACCGCGAGCCGTCACCGTCGGGTCGTGCGACCATGACGGCACAGGCGCCGCACTCCCCCTCGGCACACCCCTCCTTGGCGCCGGTGAGCCCGATGCTGCGCAGCCACTCCAGCGCCATGGTGTGCGGTGCGACCCCGGCGAGGGAGAACGACCGGCCGTTGACGGTGACGGTGGGTGTGGTCATGCCGGCCTCCGGTCACCCGGGACGCGGCGACCGAGCACCAGCGGCGCCCGCCGGACGAAGCGGCCCCGGCCGGGCCTCGGTCCGGTCGGCTCGCCGCCGACGGCGACCACCTCGCCCCGGCTGATCGTCGCGGCCGGCCACCCGGTGACGACCATCCCGGCGAACGGGCTGTGGTCACTGCGCGAGTGGAGGTTCGACGCGTCGAGGGTGCGGGTCGCACCCGGGTCGAACACCACGAGGTCCGCGTCGAGGCCGGGGCGGACCGCACCCTTGGTGCCGTCGAGCCCGAACAGGCGCGCCGGGGCGCCGGACGTCGCATCCACCCAGCGCTCCAGCGACAGCCCGCCGGCGACGACGCCCTGGTACACCAGCGAGAGGCGGGTCTCGACGCCGCTCAGCCCACCCGGGATCGCGGTGAAGTCCGTCCACCCCGCCCCACCGGTCCCCCGCCGGCGGTCCTCCCGGGTGAACGGGCAGTGGTCGGTCGCGACCACCTCGACGTCGCCGGCCGCGAGAGCGGCCCACAGGGCGGCACGGTCAGCCGGACCGCGCAGCGGTGGCGCGCACACGAAGTCCGGGTCGCCGGCATCGAGGTGCGACCGGTCGAGGTGCAGGTAGTGCGGGCACGTCTCGGTGTGGACGTCGACACCGGCCGCGCGCGCCGTCCTGACCGCGTGCAGGCCCGCCTCGCTGGACAGGTGGACGACATAGAGCCACGCACCCACCTCGCCGGCCAGGGCCGTCGCGCGGCCGATCGCCTCGGCCTCGACCGAGGGCGGGCGCACGGAGGGGACGGCGTCCGGCCCGGTCCGGCCCGCCGCGAGCGCCCCGGCCGTGAGGGCCTCGACCCGCACGCCGTCCTCGGCGTGCACGCACACCCGCACGCCGGTACGACGCGAGGCGGCCAGGGCCCGCGCGAGGGTCTCGTCGTCGACCATGAGCCGGTCCGGGTACGCCAGGTAGAGCTTCACGCTGGTCACACCCTGCTCGGCGAACGCGGAGAAGCGCTGTGCCGCGGCGTCCGCATCGGTCGGGAGCTCGGTGACCGTCAGGTGGAAGCCGTAGTCGACGACCGCCCGGCCGCGGGCCCGGTCGTGCCAGGTCGCCAGCGCCTCGTGCCACGGCTCACGCCCGGCACCGGCGAAGTCCACCACGCAGGTGGTGCCGCCGCACGCCGCGGCCAGCGTGCCCGACTCGAAGTCGTCGGCAGACGTGACCGCACCCACGGGCAGGGCGAAGTGGGTGTGGACGTCGATGCCGCCCGGCACGACGTACGCCCCGCCTGCGTCGACGACCTCGGCGGTGGCCGCGACCTCGGCACCGACGCCGTCCGCCACGGCCGCGATGCGCCCCTCCCGGACGAGCACGTCGGCGCGCCTCCTGCCGGCCCCGTCCACGACGGTCCCGCCTCGCACCACCAGCTGGTCGGACACGGCAGCCCACCTAGGCGTGCAGGGCGCGCCACACCCGCTCGGGCGTCATCGGCAGCTCGTTGACCGCCACGCCGGTCGCGTCGAGGATCGCGTTGCGCACCGCCGGCGCCACCCCGTCGATGCCGATCTCGCCGACCGACTTGGCACCGAACGGGCCGCTCGGCTCCATCGTCTGCACGAGGTACACCTCCGTGGGCGGCATGTCGTCGGCCCGGAAGATCCAGTAGGGGCCGAGTCGCGCGTTGACGGCCCGGCCGTCCTCGTCGAGCACCAGGTCCTCGGTGAGCGCGTAGCCCAGGGCCTGCGCCATGGCGCCCTCGACCTGTCCGCTGGCCGTGGTCGGGTTGATCGCCACTCCGCAGTCGACCGCCATGACCAGCTTGACGACGGTGACCTGACCGGTGTCCACGTCGACCTCCACCTCGGCGACCTGGGCCGCGAACGGCGGCGGCGACTCCGGCGAGACGTACGACGCCGTCGCCATGATCTGCTCCTGGTCCTCGACGTGCAGGGCGTGGAGCGCGACGTCCGCCAGCGACACCGAGCGCCCGTCGGGCGCCCACGCCTGACCACCCCTGACCCCGACCCGGCACGGGTCGTCGAGCCCGAGCAGGCGGGCGGCACGCAGCACGATCCGCTCACGCACCGCCTCGGCCGCCTTCTTCACCGCCGTGCCCGAGATGTAGGTCGTGCTGTCGGCGTAGGCACCGACGTCGAACGGCGTCATGTCGGTGTCGGCGGCGTACACGAGGACGTCGTCGGTCCCGACCCCCAGGACCTCGGCGGCGATCTGGGCCAGCACGGTGTCGGCGCCGGTGCCCAGGTCGGTGGCACCGACGAGCAGGTTGAACGACCCGTCGTCGTTCATCTTGATCGAGGCCCCGCCCATGTCGAGGTTGGGGATGCTGGTGGCCTGCATGCAGAGGGCGAACCCGATCCCCCGCCGGACATGCGGGCGGTCCGGCGGCTGCTTCCACGAGGGGTCGTCGCGCCGCGCCCAGCCGATGGCCCGCTGTGCCTGCGCGACGCACTCGTCGGTGGCGCAGCTCGTCACCCGTGGCAGCTCCCCCGCGATCTCGGCGGCGCCGCGCTCCCCGAGCGCCGGCAGGATGTCCAGCGGGTCCCCGGTCCGTACCCAGTTCCTCCGGCGCAGCTCGACCGGGTCGAGGTCCAGGCTCCGGGCGATGTCGTCCATGTGCGACTCGAGCGCGAAGAGCGCCTGCGGTGCGCCGTAGCCCCGGAAGGCCCCGGCCACCGGCCGGTTGGTGTAGGCGACGTCGGCGGTGTACCGCTTGGCCGGGCAGTTGTACTGCGACAGCCCCCGTTGGCCGGAGACCGACTGCACCGTGAAGCCGTGGGTGGCGTACGCCCCCGTGTTGCCGACGACGTGGTGGTCCTGGGCGAGCAGCCGGCCGTCGCGGTCGAGGGCGGACCTGAACGAGACGGTCTGGGCGTGGCGGATCCGGGAGGAGACGAACTCCTCCTCCCGGGTCAGCTCGAGCCGGACGGGTCGGCGCGTGGCGAGCACCAGGTGTCCGACGACGTCCTCGAGGAGCATCTCCTGCTTGCCGCCGAACCCGCCACCCAGGCGTGGCTTGACGACCCGGATCTGCCTGACCGGCAGGCCGAGGAGCGGCGCCACCATCCGCCGGGCGTGGAAGGGCACCTGGGTGGAGCTGCGCAGCACCAGGCGTTCGTCCTCGTCCAGCCAGCCGATCACGATGTGGGGCTCGATCGGTGTCTGTTGCTGCTGCTGCACGTGGAAGGTCTGCTCGAAGACGTGCTCGGCCCGCGAGAACGCGGCCTCGAGCTCGGCGTCGGTCACCGTCTGCCCGTCGACGCGGCGCGGGACGTTGTGAGCCGCGTCCTCGATCCCCTCGGTGTCGTCCTCGTCGTGGATCACCGGCGCGCTCCCACTGATGGCCTCGACCTCGTCGAAGACGGCCGGCAGTACTTCGTAGGTGACCTCGATCAGCCGGCACGCCTGCTCGGCGACGGCGACCGTCTCGGCAGCGACGGCGGCGACCCGGTCGCCCACGTGCCGGACCTTGTCGTCGAAGCTGACCTGGTCCCACGGCCGAGGGTTCGGCCAGCTCTGGCCGCCCGAGGCGTACTTGACCCGTGGGGTGTTGAACGCGTGCAGCACGGCGTGGACGCCCGGGAGGGCGCGGGCCGCGGAGTCGTCGATCGCGACGATGCGGGCGTGCGCGTGCGGACTGCGCAGGATCTTGGCGAAGAGCATGCCGCGCAGCTCGACGTCGTCGACGAACGCCGGGTTGCCCTTGACGAGCTTCAGCGCGTCGACCTTCGCGACACCGTGGCCGACCACGGTGGTCGCCGGAACGTCTGCTGCCGGCACCAGGCGCGGCATGGCGGCCGGGGCGTCCGGGACCGGCGCACCACCACCGTCGGTGAGCCGCTGGACGAGCACCGGCGCCATCGGCTCGGGCTTCTCGCCCCGCAGCAGCGCGGCGGCCCGCTGCACCGCGTCGACCACCTTCACGTAGCCGGTCTCGCGGTCCAGGATGCCGGAGAACGCGTCGCGGACCTCCCACTCGGTCGGGTCGGGCACCCGGTCGAGCAGGGCCTTGGCCGCCAGCACCATGGCGCCGGCCGAGTAGCCGGACTGCAGCGCACCCGACTCGACGAACGCGGCCTGGATCGGGTGCATCTCGCCCGTCGCCACGTTCAGCGACTCGACGGTCGTGACCTCGTGACCACCGGCCTGGGCCGCCAGCAGCACGTCGGCGGACACCAGGCGGCCGTCGACGAGCACGGCGGCCGCTCCCGTCTCGCCGGTCTCGGAGCCGTACCGGACGCTGAAGCAGCCCAGGCCGCGGAGCACCGTCAGCAAGGACTCCCCGGGCTCGCAGGTCAGCCGCCGCCGTCGCCCGTTGAGCGTGAGCTCGATGTCGGTCATGAGATCTCCTCCAGCACTCGGGCGACCAGGACGTCCGCCAGGGCCCGGCGGTACTCGCTCGACCCGCGGAAGTCCCCGACCGGGTCCAGCTCCACACCGGTGTCCACGAGGACCGGGGTGGGTGCCACTCCGGTGACGGCGACGCGTCGCCCCGCGTCGGAGCGACGGCCGACCGCGGCGACGATGGCTCGGTCGGCGGGGGTGCGTGCCGTGCGCGCGACCGCGGCGACGCCGTCGGTGCTGATGGTGACGGCGGTGACCACGCGACCGGGCGCGAGCGGCAGGACACCGAGCAGCCGCTCCAGCGGCACGGTCCCGCTGCCGAGGCTCGTCTCGACCTGGACCAGCGCCTCGTGCACCAGCAGCGCGGCGAGCAGCTCGCTCTCGGGGTCCCCGGTCACGACGCAGCCGCCGACCGTGCCCTGCGCGCGCAGCGTGCTCGGCCGCTCCCGGCGCGCCGCCTCACGGACGACGGTGGGCGCCTCGGCGGCGTCGGCGAGCTGCTGCAGCGTGGTCAGCGCGCCGATCCGCAGCCGCTCCCCGTCCTCGGGGACCAAGCCCTCGAGATGGAGCGCCTGCAGGTCGACGACCTCGACCCGGTCGGGCGACGGGTCACCGTTGAGCCGGGTGCCTCCGGCGAGCGCCACGGCGCCGGGGAGCTCGAGCAGCTCGATGGCCTGCGTGACGGTCGAGGGACGCCAGTAGGCGGTTGCGGTCACCATGATGAAGCCTCCTCACGCGGGTGCCTGCTGGAGTAGGGGCGAAGGTCCGTCGGCGGTGACCCGACTGCAGGTCCCGCTGCGGAGGGCGTGTCGACTCATGGCCTGCACCTCAGCCCATCGTCAGTGCCATGACGGCCTTCTGGCCGTGCAGACGGTTCTCGGCCTGGTCGTAGACGACGCTCTGCGGCCCGTCGATGACCTCGTCGGTCACCTCCACGCCCCGCTCGGCGGGCAGCGGATGCATGTAGATCGCGTCCTCGTTCGCGGTCGCGAGCCGGCGCTGGTCGGCGATCCAGGACGGGTGGGAGTCGACCAGCCGGGCCTCCTCGTCCGGGTCCGTGGTCGTGAGCACGGCACCCCAGCCCTTGGCGTAGACGACGTCGGTCCCGCGGATGCCCTCGTCGAAGTCGTCGAGCATCTCGAATGAGGCGTGACCGAGGCGGGCGTTCTCCCGTGCCTGCTCGAGCATGTCCGGCATCAGGTCGAAGCCGGGCGGGTGCACCAGCCGGACGTTCATGCCGAACCGGGGCAGCAGCATGATCAGGCTCTGCGGGACGCTGAGCGGCTTGGAGTAGCTCCGGGCGCACGCCCAGCTCACCGTCGCCGTCCGGCCACGCGGGTCGCCGAAGCGCTCGATGATCGTCATCAGGTCCGCCAGCGCCTGGTGCGGATGGAAGTGGTCACACTGCATGTTGAGGACCGGCACCCGGCTCGCTGCCGCGACCTCGCGGATGTAGGCGTTGCCCAGGCCCCAGTCGACGTTGCGGATCGCGATCCCGTCGTTGTAGCGACCGAGGATCTCGCCGATCTCCTTGGCGGTGTCACCGTGCGCGATCTGGGTGGAGCGGCTCTCGATGAACTGCGCATGACCCCCGAGCTGGGCCATCCCGGCCTCGAACGACGCCCGCGTCCTCGTGCTTGCGAAGAAGAACAGCATCGCCAGCACCTTGTCCCGCAGGTAGGGGTGCGGCTGCCCGAGCGCCCGCTCGCGCTTCAGTGCGAACGCGACGTCGAGCAGGGTGTCGATCTCGTCCTTCGTCCAGTCCTGGAGGTCGATGACGTCGCGGCCACGAAGATGGGTCTGCACCTCGTCCGCCTCCCCGCTACTCGATCGCGCCGAGGACCAGCGACAGCAGCGCCATCCTCAGGGCGACGCCGTTCGCGGCCTCCGCCCAGTAGCGGGCGTGCCGGGTGCTGTCGACGTCGGTGGTGAGCTCATCCATCCTCGGCAGCGAGTGCAGGACGATCGCGTCGCGCTTGGCCTCCGCCCGCAGCAGCGCCCCGGTGACCCGGTACGCCGCAGGCGTGGTCCCGCGCTCGGCCGTCGGGTCCACCCGGGACTCGGTGTAGTCGGCCTGGACGACCGGCTCCATGTAGATCACGTCGGCCTCGCCGAGGCACTCCTCGACGGACTCGACCTCGCGGTAGCGCACGCTGCGCTCGTCGAGCTCGACCGTGAAGTCCTCCAGCAGCGACAGCTCGGGCGGCGAGACCACCATCATGTCCATGTCGAACTGCGAGGAGGCGTAGAGGATCGAGTGCATGGTGCGCATCCGCATGTCACCGACGCAGAGGACCGACAGCCCGTCGAGCGTGCCCCGGTCCCGCCAGATGGTGTAGAGGTCGGTGAGCACCTGGGTGGGGTGCTCGCCCCAGCCGTCACCGCAGTTGATGACCGGCACCGACGCCCACCGGGCTGCCTCGTGCGGAGCGCCCTGGACGTGGTGCCGCATCGCGATCACGTCGCCGTAGTACTCCAGCATCTTGACCGTGTCCTTCATCGACTCCTGGTAGAAGTCGCCGGCGCGGGTCATCTTGGCGTCCGAGAACCCGAGCACGTGGCCCCCGAGGCGGTGCATCGCGGCCTCGGTGGAGAGCCTCGTGCGGGTGCTCGGCTGGTAGAACGCGGTGAGCAGCGTCTTGTGCCGGAGCAGGTCCGCGTTGCGCCGGTTCTCCGCGTGCGGACGAAGCTGCTCGGCCACCTCGAAGATCCGGAAGTAGTCGTCCCGCTCGACGTCCTTGAGCGAGAGGATGTCGCGTCCCAGGAAGCTTCTCATCGTGCGTTCTCCTTCTCAGACACCGAAGGTGTCGATCATCAGTCGGACGTCGTCGCCGAGGGGGTAGAGCACCGGGCAGGTCGCGCCGGCCTCGACGTACTCGGCGACCTTGGCGCGGCACTCCTCCGGACTGCCGGAGGCCGTGATCTGCTGCACCACGTCGTCGGGGACCAGCGTCATGGCGCGCCGGATCTCCTCGCGCCCGGCCGGCCAGGTGAGGACCTTGCCGATCTCCTCGATCAGCGCGGGGTCCACGCCGCTGGCCTTCATGATGTGCGGCTGCTGACCGAGGTACTGGGTCAGCAGCTCGCGGGACCGGTCCAGGGCGAGGTCACGGTCCCGGTCGACCGAGCAGACCACGAGCTGCGGCCGGTCCAGGTCGTCGACCGAGCGGCCCACCTTCTCGGCGCCGGCGGCGAGCGCCGCCATCGCCTGGGCGTTGTACGCCGGCGCGACCATGTAGTTGAGCAGCACGCCGTCGGCGATCGCGCCGGCGAGCTCCATCATCTGCATGCCGGTGGCTCCGATGTAGATCGGCACGTGCTTGGGCGAGCGGTCGCCGTGGACGACGTCGATCTCGACGTCGTCGAGGTGCACGAACTCCCCGTGGTAGGTGACCCGTTCCATCGCCAGCAGCCGGCGCGTGGCCTCGACGGTCTCCCGCATCGCCCGCAACGGCTTGCGGCGGTCGACGCCGACCTTGGTGGCCAGCGGCTCCCACCACGCACCGAGGCCGAGCACCACCCGGCCGGGGGCGAGGTCGTCGAGCGTCGAGAAGGTGGCAGCCAGCAGCCCCACGTTGCGGGTCCAGATCGGCACGATGCCCGACCCGACCTTGATCCGGCTGGTCACCGCCGCGTACGCCGCCATGGGGACCGTGGCCTCGCGGACGAGCCGGCTCTCGGCCTGCCAGACCGCCTCGAAGCCACGCTCCTCGGCGTACCGCACGTGCTCCATGCCCTCGCGCAGAGGGTGGAGGTCCTGCAGGTACATCGCGACTCTCATCGTCTGCTCCCACCGGGTTCGAAGTCGTGCGGGGCGATCGCGTCCGTCCGGACCCACAGCCGCTCGGCCTCGCGAGCGCCGTCGGCGGCCACCTCGATCTCGTCGACGCGGGTGGACCGGCGGTCAGCCACCACCAGCTCCCCGGCGACGACCACGTCCCGCACGTGGGCCGGCGAGAGCCCGAAGGTCCAATGGCCGGCCAGGTTGTCCGCGGTGAGCGGCGTCGGCGTCGGGTAGTCGAGGACGACGAGGTCGGCGGGCGCGCCCGGTCGCAGGGTGCCGAGCAACGGCTCGCCGTGGACCCGGCCGGCGAAGCGGGCTCCGTCGGTGAGCCGCTCGAGCGGCCAGCCGCCGCCGGTGGCCGCATCGGCCGCCCTGGCACGCAGGTAGGCGACCTGCGACTCGGTGACCATGTCCCCACCGATGCCGTCGGTGCCCAGCGCGACACCGATGTCGGCGCCCGGGCGGACGTGGTTGAACGGCGAGTGGCCGACCGCGTTGTTCATGTTGCTGCGGGCGTTGCAGACGACGGTCGCACCGGTGTCGACGACGGCGTGGACCTCGGCCGGGGCCAGGTGCACGCAGTGCGCCAGCAGGGCGTCACCGGTCAGGACGCCGGCGCCGTCGAGCCGCTCCACGACCCCGATCCCGTGGCGGGCGTGGGCGTCGGCCTGGTCGGCCCGGTCCTCCGCCACGTGGATGTGCACGCCGACCCCGCCGCCCCGCGCGGCCTCGACGACCTCGGCCAGGGTGGCGTCGGACATCGTGAAGGACGCGTGCGCTCCGACCATCCCCCGCGCCAGGCCGCGCGCGGTCGACGACCGGGCGAGGAACCGGCGGTTCTCGGCGACGCCGGCGGCGGCCCGCCCGGGACCGTCGCGGTCGGTGACCTCGTAGCAGAGCACGCTGCGCACGCCGAGCTCCGCGAGCGTCTCGGCGATGATGTCGAGGGAGCCGTCGATGGCGTTCGGCGAGGAGTGGTGGTCGACGATCGTCGTCGTCCCGGCGCGCAGCGCGTCCAGTCCTCCGCGCAGGGCAGCGGCACGGATCGCCCGGTCGTCGAGCGCCCGGTCGAGACGCCACCAGACCCGCTGGAGGATCTGCACGAAGCTGGTCGGCGGCGCGAGCCGGTAGGGCATCCCCCGGCTGAGCGCGGAGTAGAGGTGGTGGTGGGCGCACACGTTGCCGGGCACGACGACCGTGTCCGAGCAGTCGCGGCGCGGCACGCCGGGTGGCGCGACGCCCAGGGACACCACCCGGTCCCCCGACAGCACCACGTCGGCGGAGACGACCACCGGTGGGTCGAGGGCGACGACCACCGTCGCCCCGCACAACGCCAGCGTGAGGGCACCCTCCGGCTGGTCGGCCTGCATCGTCGCCGGCTCCTGTCGCCATGACTCGACCCTCCACGGTCGCCCGAGGGTCGACGACGCCGGTAGGGCCGATGGACCCGCACGACCCCTACCGATCGACACCGGTGAAGAGGACGCCGACCCGGTCGCCTGGGCCCACCTCCCCGGTGGCCACGAGGTCGAGCAGCCCGGCCAGACCGGCGGACCCGGTGGGGTCGACGGCGTACCCGGCCTCGTGCCCGAGCTCGTGCGCGCGCGCCAGCCGCTGCTCGGTCACCACCAGTGGCCGCCCTCCGGTGGCCAGCATCCCGGCGACGACCGCCCGCCAGTCGTAGGTCTCGTCGTCCAGGATGCCGGTGGCGATGCTGTGGGGCTCACTCTCCCAGGGCCACATGAACCGCGAGCGGTGCGAGGCGGCCTGGTGCAGCGCCGCCTCGACCTGGCTCGCCGTGGGATCCGCGGGCAGGCCGTCCCGGACCCGCGCGTAGGCGCGCTCGAGGGGGTGTCCACCGGTCGTCTGGACGGTGTGGACCCGGGGTCGGTGGTGGAGGACCCGCAGCCGCACCGACTCGTCGAGGCCCGCGATGCAGGCGCTGGCCAGCGCACCACCACCGACCTGCACGACGAGGTGGTCGAGGTCGGTGCCCTCGGCGCTCAGCACGGACGCCATCTCGTAGGCCAGGGTCTGGCCGCCCTCGATGACCAGGCCGTTCTCGTTGCCCTGGCAGGTGAAGGGGACGGCCCCGTCCGCCACCGCGGCACGCAGGTGCGCGTACGCCGGGTCGCCGCTCGCTCCCGGCTCCCGTGGGCAGGTCACCACGTCTGCGCCCAGCGCATGGAGGTCCGCGACCACCACCGGGTCCGCGTCGACGGGCACGAAGACCCGCAGCCGCCGGTCGGCGGCGCGGGCGACGACCGCCGCCGCGAGCGCCGCGTTGCCGCAGCTGGCGATCGCGAGGTCGGGTCGCACGGCGGGGTCGGCGAGGCCGAGCCGCTCCGACACCTCCAGGTGCAGCAGCACGCCCATCAGGTGCCGGCCCTTGTGCGACCCCGAGACGTTGCCGGTCTCGTCCTTGACCCAGACTCCCCCGCCGACGCCGAAGCCCAGCCGTTCGGAGAGCAGGTCGTCGCGGCCGAAGGGCGTGGCCCGGAAGCCGCGGCCGGCCACCGCCGCCACCCGGTCGTCCAGACGGGTGACGATCTCGGCCACCTGGTCGTCGCCCAGGCCGCCGGCGGTCGCGCGGCGGTGGCTGTGCAGCAGCCCGCGGTAGTGCAGGAACGGCGTCCCGCCACCGGGCCGGCCGTCCGGGAACTCCACGCGGTCGAGGTCGAGGACCCGGACGAGCAGGTGGTCCACATCGCCCCTACCCGCGTCCGGACAACGGAACGGATAGGGGTCCCGGGGATCCGGCTCGGCGCCACACGCCCAGCAGGTCAGCCCGCTCGCTCGCGGACCCACGACGCCCTCACCCGGCCCGGGCGCCGGGCACCAGGACGCCGGTGCGGGCGTTGAAGTCGGCGATCAGCTCGTCCCACGACGCGAGCCGGGAGCGCAGGTCGGTCCAGAAGCCCGGGTCGCGCCGGGCGACGAAGTCCTCGATCGAGGTGCCGCGCTGCTCGACCCAGGTGTAGTAGCCCAGGTCGAAGATGCGGTCGCGGTCGCGCGAGGTCGTCTCGAGCAGGTCACTGGTGTCCGCCCCGAGCATCCACCGGCCGAGGACCTCGGCCGCCGCGACCTCGTCGAAGCCGTCGGCGAAGTCGCGGGCGCGGATCCGCTCCCGCTCGCTGGCGTACATCGGCGCACCGTCGGTGGCCACCGTGACGACGACGTCCTCGGGACCGAGGTCGAGATGCTTGGCGAGCTTCACCGCGGCGACCACGTTGCAGATGCTCGACAGTCCGAACGACGGCAGGGCGGCGAGGACATCGTCCGGCACGCCCCGCCGCCCGGCGAGGTGGGCCAGGCCGGCGGGATCGCTGAACATGACCGAGAGCTGGTCGGTGGCGCGGTCGGTGACGTCGACGACCACGTCGGTGTTGTGGACGTGGTGGATCAGCGGGATGTGCTTGTCGCCGATGCCCTGGATGTTGTGCGAGCCGAAGCCGTTGCGCAGCATCGTCGGGCACTCCAGCGCCTCGACGGCGACCACGGCGGCGCCGTACTCCTCCTTGAGGTGGTCGCCGGCGCCGAGCGTCCCGGCCGAGCCGGACGCCGAGACGAACGCGCGCAGGCGCAGGTGCTCGTCGGTGGCGCGCAGGTGCTCGAAGACGGCGGCCAGGGCCGCGCCGGTGCAGAGCCGGTGCACGAGGTGGTTGCCGAACTCCGAGAACTGGTTGATGACCACGTTCCTGGGGTCGGCCCCGAGCTCGTCGCAGGCCTCGTAGATCTCCCGCACGTTGCTCTCGGTCCCCGGTGTCGTGACGACGTCCTCCGGCGCGGTCACCCAGCGGCGGAGCCACGCAAACCGCTCCTGGCTCATGCCCTCGGGGAGCACGGCCACACCGCGGCAGCCGAGGATCCGGGAGATCGCCACCCCGCCACGGCAGTAGTTGCCGGTCGACGGCCACACCGCGCGCTGCTCCCCGGGGTCGAACGCACCGGTGACGATCCGGGGGACCAGGCAGGCATACGCGGCGAGCACCTTGTGGGCCCGGATCATCGGGAACCGGTCACCGAGGACGACCGCGATGCGGGCGTCGACGCCGGTGAGCTCCCGGGGCAGCACGACGTGCGCCGGCACCGCCTGCCGGCCGGTGCGGGCGGCGTCGTTGTACCAGTGGATGCGGAAGAGGTTGAGCGGGTCGACGTCGTCGGGGCCGACATGCGCGAGGGCATCGGTGACCGGTGCCGGGATCCGCGCCGGGTCGGCGAGCTCCGCCAGGGTGGGCAGCACGATGCCGGCGGCCCGGAAGTGCTCGACGGCCCGGTCGCGCACGACGCGGTCGACCAGCTCGGTCCCGACTCCGAGTGACGTCATGGGTCCTCCGATCAGTCTCGTCCGGCCAGCCGCTGCAGGCGACCGGCTGCCGTGCGGTGACGGCGCAGCATCTCCTCCAGGCCCGGGTGCACGAGCGCGCCGTCGACCACGACCGCCCGGCCCGCGACCACCGTGTGGCGGGCTGCGACGGGGCCGCACCGCAGCCAGGCCTCGACGGGATCTGTCAGCGCCCCGGCGAACGGGATCCCGGTCAACGGCCAGCAGACGAGGTCTCCCACAGCACCCGGGGCGAGCGTGCCGAGCTCACCGGCGCGTCCCAGGCACGCGGCGGAGCCGCGGGTGGCGACGTCGAGCACGTCCCGAGCGGTCATCCCGGCCGGCCCCCTGCGCTGGTGGCCCAGCAGCAGCGCCGTCCTGGCCTCCAGCCAGAGGGAGGCGTGGTCGGTCGACGCCGAGCCGTCGCACCCGAGCCCGACCGGCACACCCGCGGCGCGGAGCTCGGCGACCGGCGCCATCCCGCCGCCACCGATCAGCATGTTCGACGAGGGGCAGTGCGCGACGCCGACGCCGGCCGCGCCGAGCCGACGCACCTCGTCCTCGTTCGGGTAGATGCAGTGCGCCACCCAGCTGCGGTCGGTGAGCCAGCCCACGTCCTCGAAGTGGTCGATGGTGCGCTTGCCGAACGCCTTCGCCGCGAAACGGTCCTCGTCGGGGTCCTCGGCCAGGTGCGTGTGCAGCCGGACGTCGAGGCGTTCGGCCAGCTCCGCCGTGCGCCGCATCAGGTCGGTGGAGACCGAGAACGGCGAGCAGGGGGCCAGCGCGATGCGCACCATCGCCCCCCACGACCGGTCGTGGTGCAGGTCGACGAGCCGCTCGCTGTCGGCGAGGATCTCGTCGTCGTCCTGGACGACCGAGTCCGGCGGCAGGCCACCGTCTGCCTCTCCCAGGCTCATCGAGCCGCGCGTGGGGTGGAAGCGCACCCCGAGCTCCTGCGCGGCGGTGATCTCGGCGGAGACGAGGTCGCCGCCGTGACGCGGATGGACGTAGAGGTGGTCCGTCGTCGTCGTGCACCCGCCGAGGGCGAGCTCGGCCAACCCCACCCAGGCCGAGAGGTACGCCGCCTCCTCGTCCAGGCCGGCCCACAGGGGGTAGAGCGTCGTGAGCCAGGTGAACAGCGAGGCGTTGAGCGCAGGGCGGTAGGCGCGCGTGAGGTTCTGGTAGATGTGGTGGTGGGTGTTGACCAGGCCCGGCGTGACCAGGCAGTCGTCGGCCCGCAGCACCCGCGCCGCAGGCGGTCGCTCGTCGCCCGGTCCCCCGACCGCCGCCACCAGGCCGCCCTCGACGGCGACCCACCCTCCGGGGATCTCACGGTCGTCGGCGTCGAGTGTTGCCACCAGCTCGGCCCCGTCGATCAACAGCTCGACGGTCACCCTTCGACGGTAGCCATGCCGCCACCGCCGCGTGCCCGTTTCGCGCGACCGGCGCAGTGACACCGACGACCCCGTCCGACCGGACGTCGGCGGCGGCGGCGTACATTCCCGAGGATGCGCAACTGGGCCGGCAACGTCGTCTACTCCTCCGACGACCTCAGGTCACCCCACACCGTCGATGAGCTGCAGGAGCTGGTCGCCAGCAGCCCGCAGGTGCGGGCGACGGGCACCCGGCACTCCTTCTCCGACGTCGTCGACACCAGCGGCGTCCTCGTCAGCACGGCAGCCCTGGACCTCGCCGTCGAGGTCGACGCGACGACAGGCGTCGCGTGGGTCCCCGCCGCATCCACCTACGCCCAGGTCGCGCCGGTCCTCGACCGGGCGGGGTGGGCGTTGCACAACATGGGCTCGCTCCCGCACATCTCCGTCGGCGGCGCGTGCGCGACCGGCACCCACGGATCGGGAGTCCGCAACGGCTGCCTGGCCTCGGGCGTGGTGGGGGTCGAGCTGGTGACGGGGACCGGGGAGCTGGTCACCGGTCGGCCGGGTGACCCGGACTTCCCGGGCATGGTGCTCGCGCTGGGATCGCTCGGGGTCGCCACCCGGCTGGCCCTGCGGCTCGAGCCCACCTACCCCGTGCGGCAGGAGGTGGTACTCGACGTGCCGATCACGTCCGCGGTCGACCACGTCGCGGAGATCCTGGGTGCGGCCCACAGCGTCAGCCTCTTCCTCTCCTTCCGGGACCCGGCCGTGGTCGACTCGGTCTGGCTCAAGCACCGCGGTGCGACCGCGTCGGAGCCAGGCCTGCTGTGGGGCGGACGGCGCGCGGAGGCCGCCGTGCATCCCATCGTCGGGTTCCCGGCGGACGCCGCCACCGACCAGCTGGGCACGTCCGGGCCGTGGCACGAGCGCCTGCCCCACTTCAGGCCGTCGTTCACCCCCAGCGCGGGCGACGAGATCCAGTCCGAGCTCTTCGTCCCCCTGGACCGCGCGGCCGAGGTGCTGTCCGCCGTGGCGGCCAGGTCCGCGCGGATCGCTCCGGCCCTGCAGGTGATGGAGATCCGCACGGTGGCTGCCGACGACATGTGGCTGAGCCCCTTCCACGACCGCGCGACGCTGGCCGTCCACGCCACCTGGGTCTCCGACCCACGGCTCGTCGCGCCGGCCCTCGCGGAGCTCGAGCAGGTCCTCATGCCCTTCGGGCCGCGCCCCCACTGGGCGAAGCACTTCACCCGCTTCGACAGGGACTGGGCCGAGAGCGCCTACCCACGGCTCCCCGACTTCCGCGCCCTGGCCCAGCGCCTCGACCCGGACCGACGGTTCGTCAACGACTTCGTCGTGCGCCTGGGCCTGCGCTGACCCCGGAGCGCCGACGACCCGCCCTCCGGCTGACCCGGCTGACCTGTTCGCCGGACCCGCCGTCGTCTCGCGCCCTACGATGCTGTGACCAGCGCCACTTCGGAGCCGCTCGATGTCCACCGCGTCCACGACCGCCAGATCGACGCTCGTGAGCGCCATCGCGGCGGCGCACCTCGCGGAGCGCGGGCCCCTGCTGCCGGTCCTCCACGACGTCATGGCCGAGCTCGGCCACGTCGCCCGCGAGGACGTCGAGACGATCGCCGCGGCGCTCAACCTGTCGGTCGCCGAGGTGCACGGCGTGGTCAGCTTCTACCGCGACTTCCGCACCGAGCCACCGGCGGCGCACACCGTCGCGCTGTGCCGGGGCGAGGCCTGCCAGGCGGTCGGGGCCGAGGCGCTGTACGACGCCGCGCGCGCCGGCGCCCTCGGGGACGGCGTCGAGGTGGCGGAGGTCTTCTGCCTCGGCAACTGCGCGCTCGGGCCGTCCGGCACCGTCGACGGGCGCCTCCACGGCCGGCTGTCCACCGAGCGCCTCGAGGAGCTGACGGGAGGCTGGCCGTGACCGGCGGGACCGCCCGGGTGTTCGTCCCGGCCGACGCCGCCGCGGTGTCGGTCGGCGCCGACGAGGTCGCCGCCGTCTTCGCGGCGGCCGGTGCGCAGGTGGTCCGCACGGGCTCGCGGGGCATGCTCTGGCTCGAGCCCCTGGTCGAGGTCGAGACGCCGGCCGGGCGCGTCGGTCACGCCCACGTCACGCCCGACGACGTCGAGGCCGTCCTGACGGGCGAGGCGGCCGGGATCGGCGTGGTCGACGAGCACCCGTGGCTGACGTCCCAGCACCGGGTGACCTTCGCGCGGGTGGGCCTGGTCGACCCTGCCTCGATCACCGACTACGAGGCACGCGGCGGCTGGGCCGGGCTGCGCCGGGCGCTCACGCTCTCGCCGGCCGCGGTGGTGCAGGAGGTCACCGCGTCCGGGCTGCGCGGCCGTGGTGGCGCCGGCTTCCCGGCAGGCCGGAAGTGGCAGACGGTGGCCGCGACCGAGTCCGACCTCAAGCTCGTCGCCTGCAACCTCGACGAGGGCGACTCCGGCACGTTCGCCGACCGGATGCTCGTCGAGGGCGACCCGTTCACGCTGATCGAGGGCATGACCATCGCGGCCCACGCCGTCGGGGCCAGCGAGGGCTACGTCTACGTCCGCTCGGAGTACCCGCACGCCATCGCCGCCCTGCGGCGAGCGGTCGACGCGGCGTACGCCCACGGCTACCTCGGCCGCGACGTGCTCGGCTCCGGGCTGGACCTCGACCTGCACGTCCGCGTCGGGGCGGGCGCCTACATCTGCGGCGAGGAGTCCTCGATGCTCGAGAGCCTCGAGGGACGGCGCGGCGAGGTCCGGGCGCGCCCGCCGATCCCGGCCGTCCGGGGCCTGTGGGGCAGGCCGACCGCGGTCAACAACGTGCTGACGCTGGCCACCGTGCCGACAATCCTCGCGGACGGCGGTGCGGCGTACGCGGCGCTGGGCACCGACAGGTCCCGCGGCACCCAGGTCTTCCAGCTCGCCGGCAACGTCCGCCGGGGCGGCATCGTCGAGCTGCCGTTTGGGGTGTCGCTCCGCGAGCTCGTCGAGGAGTACGGCGGCGGCACCCTGACCGGGCGTCCCGTGCGCGCCGTCCAGGTCGGTGGGCCGCTCGGCGCCTACGTCGCGGCGTCGGGTCTCGACGTGCCGATGGACTACGAGGCGCTCGCCGACGCGGGCGCGATGCTCGGCCACGGCGGCATCGTCGTCTTCGACGACACCGTCGACATGGCACGGATGGCCCGGTTCGCGATGGAGTTCTGCTCGATCGAGTCGTGCGGCAAGTGCACCCCGTGCCGCATCGGGTCGGTCCGCGGCGTCGAGACCATCGACCGGATCATCGCCGGGGGCGACGTCGAGGCCGACCTGGCCCTGCTCGACGACCTCTGCGAGACCATGGTCAAGGGGTCGCTGTGCGCCATGGGCGGGCTGACGCCGATGCCCGTGCGGAGCGCCCTGCGCCACTTCCCCGAGGACTTCGAGGCCCGCCGATGAGCAGCGACACCTGGGCGCCCGAGCCCGACCTGGGCACGCCGGCCGTCACCGACGCGCCGCTCGTCCGCGTCAGCGTCGACGGTCGGGAGGTCGCGGTCCCCGCCGGCACGTCCGTGCTGCGGGCGGCCCGCGAGGCCGGCGTACCCGTCCCGACGCTGTGCGCCACCGACTCCCTGGCGGCCTTCGGCTCGTGCCGGATGTGCCTGGTGGAGGTCGACGGGACGAACGGCACGCCGGCCTCCTGCACGACCCCGTGCACCGACGGGATGGTCGTGAGCACGCAGAGCGCGACGGTGCGCGAGCTGCGCCGCAACGTGATGGAGCTCTACCTCTCCGACCACCCCGAGGACTGCGACGGCTGTGCACGGGGCAGCTGCGAGATCCAGGAGCTGGCGGCCACCGTCGGGTCCGCCGAGGTCCGCTACGGGCGACCGGGCTCCCGCGACGAGGTCGCCCACCCCGCGCCGGTCGACCTGAGCAACCCGTACTTCGGCTTCGACCCCGCCTCGTGCATCGTCTGCTCCCGCTGCGTCCGCGCCTGTGCCGAGACGCAGGGCACCTTCGCACTCACCGTCGAGGGTCGCGGCTTCGAGTCGCGGATCAGCGCGGGCGGCACCGACCTCCTCTCCTCGGAGTGCGTCTCGTGCGGCGCCTGCGTGCAGGCGTGCCCGACCTCTGCGCTGCAGGAGCACTCCCTCGTCGCGCTGGGCATGCCGACCCGGTCGGTGGAGACCACCTGCGCCTACTGCGGCGTCGGCTGCTCGTTCCGTGCCGAGGTGAGCGGGGAGGGTCCCGACACGCGGGTGGTCCGGATGGTGCCGTCGAAGTCGGGACGTGCCAACGAGGGACACAGCTGCGTGAAGGGCAGGTTCGCCTTCGGCTACGCCTCGCACCGGGACCGCAGGCTCCACCCGATGGTGCGCGAGTCGATCGACGACGAGTGGCGCCAGGTCTCCTGGGACGAGGCCATCGGCCGGGTCGCCGAGGGTCTCAAGGCGCTCCAGGCCGAGCACGGCGTCGGGGCCATCGGGGGCATCTCCTCGAGCCGGTGCACCAACGAGGAGGTCTACGTCGTCCAGCAGCTGGTGCGCGCGGCGTTCGGCAACAACAACGTCGACACGTGTGCGCGGGTGTGCCACTCCCCCACCGGCTACGGCCTGAAGCAGACCTTCGGGACCTCCGCAGGGACCCAGGACTTCCGGTCGGTCGCCGAGGCGGACGTGATCCTGCTGATCGGAGCCAACCCGACCGACGCGCACCCCGTGTTCGCCTCGCGGATGAAGCGGCGGCTGCGCGAGGGCGCCCGGCTGATCGTGGTCGACCCGCGCCGGATCGACCTGGTGCGCAGCCCGCACGTCGAGGCGGCGTACCACCTGCCCGTCCTGCCCGGCGCGAACGTGGCGCTCGTCAACGCGATGGCCCACGTCGTCGTGACCGAGGGCCTCCACGACGAGGAGTTCCTGCGGGAGCGCTGCGAGGACACCGCCGACTACCTCGCCTTCATCACCGACCCGGTGAACTCACCGGAGTCGGTGACCGAGGCGACCGGCGCCGACCCGCAGGAGGTCCGGGCCGCCGCTCGCCTCTACGCCTGCGGCGGCAACGCCGCGATCTACTACGGGCTCGGCGTCACCGAGCACTCCCAGGGCTCGACGATGGTGATGGGGATGGCCAACCTCGCCATGCTCACCGGCAACATCGGTCGCGAGGGGGTCGGGGTGAACCCGCTCCGCGGGCAGAACAACGTGCAGGGCTCCTGCGACATGGGGTCCTTCCCCCACGAGCTCCCGGGCTACCGGCACGTGTCCGACGACGAGGTCCGCGGCGTCTACGAGCGGCTCTGGGGTCGCACCATCGACCCGGAGCCGGGACTGCGGATCCCGAACATGCTCGACGCCGCGCTCGCCGGAACGTTCCGTGGGCTCTACGTCCAGGGCGAGGACATCGCCCAGTCCGACCCGGACACGCGGCACGTCGAGGCGGCGCTGCGGGCGATGGACCTCGTCGTCGTCCAGGACCTGTTCCTCAACGAGACCGCGCGCTTCGCGCACGTCTTCCTCCCGGGCACGTCGTTCCTCGAGAAGGACGGCACCTTCACCAACGCCGAGCGCCGGCTCAACCGGGTCCGGCCCGTGTTCGCGCCGCTGACCGGCGTGGACGAGTGGGAGGTCACCTGCGCGATCGGCCGGGCGATGGGCTACGACATGTCCTACGCCAGCGCGTCGGAGATCATGGACGAGATCGCCGCCACCACGCCGACGTTCGCGGGCGTCTCCTTCGCGCGGCTCGACGAGGTCGGCTCGATGCAGTGGCCGGTCTACGACGACACCTCGACCGGGACGCCGGTGATGCACGTCGGTGAGTTCGTGCGGGGAAAGGGGAGGCTGGTCCGGACGGTGTTCGTGCCGACCACCGAGCGGTCGACCCGGAGGTTCCCGCTGATCCTGACCACGGGACGGATCCTCAGCCAGTACAACGTCGGCGCCCAGACGCGGCGGACTGCCAACAACACCTGGCACCCGGCGGACGTCCTGGAGATCCACCCCGCCGATGCTGAGGTGCGCGGCATCTCCACGGGCGACCTCGTCGACCTGTCCAGCCGGGTCGGCTCGACGACGTTGCGGGCGCAGGTGACCGACCGCATGCAGCCGGGCGTCGTCTACACGACGTTCCACCACCCGGTCACGGGTGCCAACGTCGTGACGACGGAGAACTCCGACTGGGCCACCAACTGTCCCGAGTACAAGGTGACCGCCGTGCAGGTGGGCGTGGCCAACGCGCGGGGTGAGCAGGCCCTCGCCGAGACCCGCGACGCCGCTGGAGCCCACGCGTGAGCACGCCATGACCGCTCCCGCCGAAGCACGCATGGGCAACCAGATCGCCCGCCAGTTCGCGCACCTGCCCGCGGACGAGGCGGCCGACGCCGTCGCGCGGCACATCGAGTCCTTCTGGGACCCCCGCATGCGCCGTACGCTCCAGGCCCTCGTCGCCGCCCACGACCAGTCCCTCGACCCGGTCCTGGTGGCCGCGGCGGGACGGCTCGCCGGACCACGTGCGACGCGACGCCCGCCGACCGTCACACCACCCACCGTCGAGCTGCACGTCCATCTCGAGGGCACCCTGGAGCCGGCGACCATCTTCGCGGCCGCGCGGGCCAACGACCTGCCGACGCCCGCGGCGAGCGTGGAGGAGCTCGCGGCCCGCTACGAGTTCGAGGACCTCCAGTCCTTCCTCGACATCTACTACGCGAACCTCGTCGTGATGCGCACGGCGGAGGACTTCTACGCGATGACCGAGAGGTACCTGCTGCGGGCCCACGCGGCGAACGTGCGGCGCGCGGAGCTGTTCCTCGATCCGCAGACGCACCTGGAGAACGGGATCGACCTGGCCGTGGTCATGAAGGGCGTCACCGCGGCGATGGCCGCCCACCCGGAGGTGTCCACCGGCCTGATCGCGTGCTTCCTGCGCCATCTCGGCCCGGAGGCGGCCGTCGCGGCCTACGAGGCGCTCGAGCCGCACCGCGCGTCACTCCTCGGCATCGGGCTGGACTCGTCCGAGGTCGGCTTCCCCAACCGCGACTTCGCCGAGGTCTTCGAGCGGGCCGGCGCCGACGGCCTGCACCGTGTCGCTCATGCCGGCGAGGAGGGTGGACCGGACAACATCATCGACTCGCTCGACCTGCTCGGCGTCGAGCGGATCGACCACGGGGTGCGCTGTCTCGAGGACCCGCACCTCGTGGCCCGGTTGGTCCGCGACCGGGTCCCCCTCACGGTGTGCCCGCAGTCCAACGTGCGGCTCCGGGTCGTCGACCACATGCGGGACCACCCGCTCGGCAGGATGCTCGACCTCGGCCTGCTGGTCAGCGTCCACAGCGATGACCCGGCCTACTTCGGTGGCTACGTCGACGACAACTACCGCGCCGTCACCGAGGACCTCGGCCTCACCAGGACGGACCTGCGCCGCCTTGCCGACAACTCGGTCGAGTCCGCCTTCGTCGGGTCCGAGGAGCGGGCGGAGCTCCACGCCGCGGTCGAGGCGTGGTTCGACGCCGAGGAGCACGCGCTCAGGCCCTGAGCCTCACCGCGGGTGGTGGGCGCCTCAGACCTGGCTCTGCACGCCGGCGAGGAGCTGGCGGGCGATGACGATGCGCTGGACCTGGTTGGTGCCCTCGTAGATCTGGGTGATCTTCGCGTCGCGCATCATCCGCTCGACGGGGTAGTCCCGGGTGTAGCCGTAGCCGCCGAGGACCTGGACCGCGTCGGTGGTGACCTGCATCGCCACATCCGAGGCGAAGCACTTCGCGGCCGCGCCGAAGAACGTCAGGTCGGCGTCGCCGCGCTCGGACTTCCCGGCCGCGGCATAGGTCATCTGCCGGGCCGCCTCGACCTTCATCCCCATGTCGGCCAGCAGGAACTGCAGCCCCTGGAAGTCGCTGATCGGCTTACCGAACTGCCGGCGCTCCTGCGCGTAGTCCAGCGCGTAGTCCAGCGCGCCCTGGGCGATCCCGACCGCCTGCGCCGCGATCGTGACCCTCGTGTGGTCCAGGGTCCGCATCGCGGTCTCGAACCCGGTCCCCTCCGCCCCGATCATCCGGTCCGCCGGGATCCGGACGTTGTCCAGGTACACCTCACGGGTCGGGGAGCCCTTGATGCCCAGCTTCTTCTCCGGCGCCCCGAACGACACCCCCTCGTCGGACCTCTCCACCACGAACGCGCTGATCCCCTTGGACCGCTGGTCGGGGTCGGTCACCGCCATCACGGTGTAGAACTCGCTCACCCCCGCGTTGGTGATCCACCGCTTCACCCCGTTGAGCACCCACGTGTCGCCGTCGCGGACCGCGCGGGTCTTCATCCCGACCGCGTCCGACCCCGCGTCCGGCTCGGACAGGCAGTAGGAGAACCCACCCTCACCGGCCGCGAGCCTCCCGAGGTAGTGCTTCTTGAGGTCCTCCGACCCGGCCAGCTGCACCGGCAGCGACCCCAGCTTGTTCACCGCCGGGATCAGCGAGGACGACGCACACGCCCGGGCGACCTCCTCGATCACGATCACCGTGGCCAGCGCGTCGGCCCCCGCACCGCCGTACTCCTCGGGCACGTGCGGGGCGTGGAAGTCCGCCGCCAGCAGCGCCGCGGCTGCCTCCTCGGGATAGCGCGCGTGCTCGTCGACGTCCGCCGCGAACGGCGCGACCTTCGCATCACACACCGCACGCACGGCCTCACGCACCGCCACGTGCTCCTCGGACAGGCCGTAGAGAGGGAACTCGGAGCTCATGGGCCGGACTCTACTCGGCGGTAACCGCAGGTCCGCGTCGAGGCGTCCTCGCGGGGACGAGCCGATCCGACCGCGTCCGGACGCACGGACGCCCGGCCGGTGCGGGACCGGCCGGGCGTCGGGTGGTGCGGTGGTGCGGGGTCTAGCTGATCGTCACTTCTTGACCGTCAGCGTGGTCTTGACGCTGCTGCCCTTGACCGACGGAGTGGCGACGTAGCTGACCGTCACGTTGTACCTGCCGGCCTTCGTCATCTTCGGCAGCGCGATGGTGGCCTTGCCGTTCTTGACCGTGCCCGAGTACGACTTCTTGCCGATCTTGGCCGAGACCTTGCCGGAGGCCACCAGGTCGCCCTTGACGGTGCTGGCCACGGTGACGGGCATCTTGGAGGGCTTGCCCACCTTGGCCGTCACCGGCTTGACGGTGAGCTTGGAGCCCTGTCGGGTCAGGGTGACCGTGCCGACCTTCGACGCGGTCGTGTCGGCCTTGAGCTCGCACGCGAGCGGGACGTCACCGAAGCCGGGCACGTCCTGGGCGGTGAAGGTCAGGGCCCCCGGCATCATCACGTCGACCGAGCCGGGCGCGCCGGTCACGAACGCCTTGCTCTTGCCGGTGGCGTTCCACGTGGCCGTGGCGGGGTTGCTGTCCGGGTCCTGGGTGACGTCACCGGCGAGCGGCACGCCGGCGCTCTTCGAGCCCATCTTGAAGGCGAAGTCGTCGGCCCGGGCCTTGGTGACGCTGAAGCCGTTGAGCAGTGCGGTGGTGCCCGCGTCGAGGTGAGCGACCGCAGTGGCGCTGATCGCCTTCGCAGGGACCAGCACGCCGGCCGGGTAGGTCGTGCCCGGGTTGGAGGTGACCTCGAGAGGCACGTCGAAGGTGCCGCCGAGCGGGTTGGCGCAGGTGTAGGTGTTCGACACCGGGTCCGCCGCGTTGGCGGAGACACCGGTGGCGCCGACCAGCGCGCCGGCGACGAGCGCGGTCGAGGCGCCGGCGATCGCGGTGCGGACGGAGATACGGCGAAGGTTCATGAAGAGTGCTCCTCCCGAGCAGCTCGAATGGCACTACCCACAGGTAGCAAGACAACGTCCGCACGTTATCCGCTGACCCCGCCCGCGCGAGGCAGAACCTGCGAAGATTGGGGAAATCCTCAGGACGCACAGCCCCCTCCTAGGCTGGGTCCCGTGGAGGCTGGGCACGTGAGCGACTGGCAGGACCCGGACCGGGTGCGTCTCATGCTCGACGACTGCACCACGTGGGCGGTTGTCGGCCTGTCCGGCGACCCGAGCCGCACGGCGTACTCGATCGCCTCGCTGCTGCAGTCGCGGGGCAAGCGGATCGTGCCCATCCACCCCGACGCCCCGACCGTGCTCGGCGAGCAGGGCTACGCCACCCTCGCCGAGGTGCCGTTCCCCGTCGACGTGGTGGACGTGTTCCGGCGGTCCGAGGCCGCCGGGCCCTTCGCCGACCAGGCGGTGGCCATCGGGGCCCGGGGCGTGTGGTTCCAGCTGGGGGTCGTCGACGAGGCGGCGTTCGACCGCACGCTGGCGGCCGGCGTCCCGATGGTGATGGACACCTGCCCCGCCATCGAGTGGCGTCGCCGGGGATGAACGGCGACCTCGTCGTCGCCCCGGGCCCCGGCGTCCCGGACGGGCTGGTCGTCCCGGCCGGCGAGCTCGTCGAGCGGTTCTCCCGGTCCCCCGGACCGGGCGGCCAGTCGGTGAACACCAGCGACACCCGTGTGGAGCTGGAGTACGACGTCGCGACGTCCGCCGCGCTCACCGACGCCCAGCGCGCCCGACTGCTCGCCCGGCTCCCGTCGCCCCGGGTCCGGGTGGTCGCGAGCGAGCACCGGTCCCAGCACCGCAACCGGGTCGCGGCACGGGAGCGGATGGCCGAGCAGATCCGCGCCGCACTCGCGCCGCCGCCGCCGGACCGCCGACCCACGAAGCCGACCCGCGGCTCGCAGCGTCGCCGCCTCGAGGCCAAGAAGCAGCGGGGCGAGACCAAGGCGCTGCGGGGTCGGGTCACCGACTCCTGAGCGCCCGGAGCACGTGGGCGTCGCCGTCCTCGTCACCGGGCGGCCTACCGAGATAGCGGCTGCGGATCTCGCGCCGGCCGATGTCCTCGATCTCGTCGAAGCCGAGGCGGCGCAGCAGCGCGTGCAGCTCCTCGGTGTGCAGCCCACCGGTGAACGGCTCGCCCAGGTCGGTGACCGTCGCCTGCAGCTCGGCGCGGCGGGCGTGCGCGACGGCCTCGGACTCGGCGACCGGGCGGACGTAGTCCATCACGACCTCGCCACCGGGGATCGACGCGATCGCGCTCAGCGTGGTGACGACCGCGTCGTGGGTCAGGTACGGCACCACACCGAGCCACAGGAAGAACGCCGGCCGGGTCGCGTCGAGCCCACCATCCACCAGCCGCTCCAGGAGGTCGTCGGTCTCGAAGTCGACGTCGACGTACGTGAGGTCCTCCGGCACCTCGATCCCGACCTCGGCCAGCTGCTCGCGCTTCCACGCCGCGGTGGCCGGGTGGTCGACCTCGAACACCCGGGTCCCCGGGTGCGGGTTGCGGTAGGCGAAGGTGTCCAGGCCGGCGCCGAGGACGACGACCTGGTCGGTGCCCCGGGCGACCGCGGCGGCCAGGGCGTCCTCGGCGAAGCGGTGCCGCACCGCGATGAACAGCCGCAGGCGCGGTCGCTCACGGGACCGCTCGGGCAGCGGCGCCGGGCCGAGGATCCGTCGCGCGAGCGGGTCGGTGAAGATCCGCGGGTCGTCGACCTCCTGGTGCACCGCGCGCAGGGCGGCGGCGCCGAAGGCGGTCCGGCTCGGCTCTCCCTCGCGCACGGCTGACCCGGCCTCCTCAGCCGCCCAGGCGGGCGAGCTCCTCGTCGACGACCGAGGCGTCGAGCTTGGTGAAGATCGGCGTGGGCTTCGCGACCGGCGTGCCGGGCACGATCGGCCGGCGCTCCCAGGCCGGGAAGCCGGAGTAGTCCCCCGTGATGACGGGGTACGGCGGTCCGCCGTCGAGGTCGTCGACCTCCTCGATGCGGGGCATCGGTGCCACGTCGCCGGCGCCGCCGAGCGCCCGGTCGACCTCGTTGGCCGCGAACGGCAGGAACGGGCTGAGCACCAGGTTGAGATCGGCGACGCACTGGGCGACGACGTGGAGGATCGTCCCGAGACGGACCGGGTCGTCCTTGATCTTCCAGGGCTCGGAGTCCGAGACGTACTTGTTGACGTCGGCGACCACGCGCATCGCCTCGCCGATCGCCTGCTTCTGGCGGTGCCGGCCGATCAGGTCTCCCACGACGTCGAACGACGCCTCGACCCGGTCGAGCAGCGCCTGGTCCTCCTCGGTGAGCTCGCCGGCCGCCGGGATCTCGCCGAAGTTCTTCGCGACCAGGTTGGCCGTGCGGTTGACCAGGTTGCCCCAGCCCGCGACGAGCTCGTCGTTGGTCCGGCGCACGAACTCCGCCCAGGTGAAGTCGGAGTCCTGGTTCTCGGGGCCGGCCGCGGCCACGAAGTAGCGGAACGCGTCGGGCTGGTAGCGGCTGAGCAGGTCGCGCACGTAGATGACGACCCGCTTGGAGGAGGAGAACTTGCGGCCCTCCATCGTCAGGAACTCGCTGCTGACGACCTCGGTCGGCAGGTTCAGCTCGCCGAGCTCGCGCGGCGTGCCGCCCTTGGCGCCCTTGCCGGAGTAGGCCAGCAGCTCGGCCGGCCAGATCTGGCTGTGGAAGGTGATGTTGTCCTTGCCCATGAAGTAGTAGGACAGGGCGTCCGGGTCGTTCCACCACTCCCGCCACCGGTCCGGCTCGCCGAGTCGGCGCGCCCACTCGATGCTGGCCGAGAGGTAGCCGATGACGGCGTCGAACCAGACGTAGAACCTCTTGGTCGGGTTCTCCCGCCAGCCCTCGAGCGGGATGGCGATGCCCCAGTCGATGTCACGGGTCATCGAGCGGGGCCGGATCTCCTCGAGGATGTTGCGGCTGAAGCGGATCACGTTCGGCCGCCACAGCCCCGTCGCCGCCCTGCCGTCGAGCCACTCCCCCAGCGCGTCGGCCAGCGCGGGCAGGTCGAGGAAGAAGTGCTGGGTCTCGATGAACTCCGGCGCCTCGCCGTTGATCTTCGAGCGCGGGTCGATGAGGTCGTGGGGGTCGAGCTGGTTGCCGCAGTTGTCGCACTGGTCACCCCGGGCGCCGGCGTACCCGCAGATTGGGCAGGTGCCCTCGATGTAGCGGTCGGGCAGGGTGCGCCCCGTCGACGGCGAGATGGCGCCGTACGTCGTCTGCTCGACGAAGTAGCCGTTCTCGTAGACACCGAGGAACAGCTCCTGCACCACGGCGTGGTGGTTGCGCGTGGTGGTGCGCGTGTAGAGGTCGTAGGTGAGCCCCAGGCTCGCGAGGTCCTCGGCGATGACCCGGTGGTTGCGGTCCGCGAGCTCCTGCGGCGTCAGCCCCTCCTCCGCGGCGGCGATGAGGATCGGGGTCCCGTGCTCGTCGGACCCCGACACCATCAGCACGTCGTGGCCCGTCATCCGCATGTACCGGCTGAACACGTCGGAGGGCACGCCGAAGCCGGCCACGTGGCCGATGTGGCGTGGGCCGTTGGCGTACGGCCAGGCGACGGCGCTGAGTACCTTCACAGGAGCACCTCGGACGGGGGGACCTTGCTCACCCGCCAATCCTAGGGAGTCGGCGCCACCGGGTTTCCGGCGGTGCTCGCCGCGGGGTCCGTCCGGCGACCGGCAGGCCGGCTGAGCGGGTACGCGGGTTCCTCGTCGCAGCTGCTTCCAGGCATCCGGTCGCACCGCGGTCCTCTCGCCCCCTGAGGCGCAGGTTCATCACGGTCTGTCGGTGAACCGGCACCTCCCACGGCGGGCACACCATGGGAAGTGGTGGTTCACCTGCATACCGTGGTGAAACCGCATCGCTCGACCGCCCGAGTGCGGGGCGCGACAACCGGGAGCTAGCCGATCGACCGGCCGGCGTACGCCGCCAGCCGGTCGTAGGCGCCGGCGTCGTCGGAGACCTCCTGCTCGGGGCCGAAGGCGCCGCCGCGGGCCTCGGCCGGCAGGTTGGCCCGCAGGAACGCGAGACCGCGCTCGGCGACCTCCGCGTCGAGCTGGTCGACCGGGTAGCCGATCGCCTGCGCGACGTCCCAGGTGTGCAGGGCGAGCTCCGCGGTCTGCATGTCCGCAGGGACCGGGATCTCACCGCTGTGGGCGTGCCAGGCGTGCACCAGGTCGTCGCCGGCGACGCGGAAGGCCGGGCCCCACTCCTCCTCGACGTGCGGCGCCACTGCGCTCCAGTCGATCTCCTCGCCCTGCATCGCGGACAGGAACTGCCGCGGCGCGTGCACCAGGTGATCGGCGAGCGCGGCCAGGTCCCAGTCCGCACAGGGCGTGGAGCCACCCAGGGCGTCTCGGTGGACGTGGTCGAGCACGTCCCCCGCCTGGTCCACGGCCCGGGCCAGCACCCGGACCTCGTCACCCCACTCCGTGTGCGTCATGAGGCCAACGTAGGACCGGTCCTCAGGTGAAGTCGAGGGCCTCGGTGCGGCTGCGCTTGAGCTCGTAGAAGTGCGGGTAGTCCGACAGCGTCACGCAGGCGTCCCACAGCCGGCCGGCCTCCTCGCCGCGCGACGCCTTGGAGATGACCGGCCCGAAGAAGGCGCGGCCGTTGAACGCGATGGTGGGCGTGCCGACCTCGTTGCCGACCTGGCTCATCCCACGCTCGTGCGACGCCGCGATCGCCTCGTCGTACGACGGGTCGTCCATCGCGTCGGCCAGGCTCAGGTCGAGTCCGGCCTCGGTGAGCGCCGCCTCGATCATCGCGCGGTCCTTGTCCTGCTTCTCGAGGTGGATCCGGGTGCCCATCGCGGTGTAGAGCGGGAGCAGCGCCTCCTTGCCGTACTTCTGCTCGGCGGCCATCAGGACGCGGACGGGCTGCCACGCGGTCGAGAGGAACGCGCGGTAGTCGTCGGAGATGGCCTTGTCCTGGTTGAGGTAGGCCAGGCTCATGATGTGCCAGGTGACCTCGATGTCACGGACCTGCTCGACCTCGAGGATCCACCGCGAGGTGATCCAGGCGAAGGGGCAGGCAGGGTCGAACCAGAAGTCGGCGCCGTTCGAGGTGGGAGAGGTCATGTCCGTCCCAACGAACCGGACCCCGGTCCGCATTCCTCAGGTGAGCACCGCGACGATGAGGCCCGCGAGCCCGCACACCCCCAGCGTCCGCAGCACCGGCCAGCGCAGCCCGAACACGAGGGTGGCGCCGAGCGCCGCCAGGACCGCCGGCTGCCACTGGAAGGACGACCAGACCGGCACGAGCAGCCCGAGGTGGTCCCCACCGATGCGCTCGGCCTCGGCGAACAGGGTGTGCACGGCGAAGTAGAGCGCCAGGTTGGCGATCACGCCGACCACCGCGGCGCCGACGCCCGTCAGCGCCGCGCTCAGCGACCGGTTGTCCCGCAGTCGCTCGACGTAGGGAGCGCCGACGAACACGAAGAGGAAGCAGGGGACGAAGGTGACCCAGACGACCAGGACGGACGCCAGCACGGCCGCCGTCCAGGGGCCCAGGCTGCCGGGGTCGCGGAACGCACCGAGGAAGGCGACGAACTGGACCACCATGATCAGCGGCCCAGGTGTCGTCTCCGCGAGCGCCAGCCCCCGCACCATCTCCTGGGCGGTGAGCCAGCCGTAGTGCTCGACCGCGGCCTGTGCGACGTAGGAGAGCACGGCGTAGGCACCGCCGAACGTCACCAGCGCCATCCCGCCGAAGAAGAGGCCCTGGTCGGTGAAGACCGTCCGCTGGCCGCCCGCGAGCGCGTACGCCGCCGCGACCGGCGCCGCCCACAGCACCAGGCCGGCGACGAGGTACGCCAGACTGCGCCGGGCCGAGCGGGGTGCGGTGTGCAGCGCGTCGTCGGGGATCAGGGGCGCCGGCGCGTCGGAGTCGTCCGGCTCGGGACGGCGGGCCAGGTCGGGCCGCCAGCGACCGAGCAGCCAGCCGGCCACGCCGGAGGCGAGCACCACGAGGGGGAACGGGACCGCGAGGACCGCGAGCGCGACGAAGGCCGCCACCGCGAGCCCCACCAGCAGCCGGCTGTGCAGCGACCGCCTGCCCAGGCGTAGCACCGCCTGGACGACGATCGGGATGACCGCGGCCGCCAGCCCGAGCAGCACGCCGGTCACCAGGGTCGAGTCACCGTGCGCGACGTACACCCAGGAGAGCGCCAGGATCGTCAGGAAGCCCGGCAGGACGAACAGCCCGCCCGCGATCACGCCACCGACCCAGCCGTTGAGGAGCCACCCGCTGTAGACGGCCAGCTGCTGGGCCTCCGGTCCGGGGAGCAGCAGGCAGAAGCTCATCGCGTGCAGGAACCGGCGCTCGCCGATCCACCGCCGCTCCTCGACCAGCTCGCGGTGCATCACCGCGATCTGACCGGCCGGACCGCCGAACGTCTGCCAGGAGATGAGGAACCAGGCGCGTGCGGCCTCACGCAGGGGGACGACGTGCCGGCCCGGGTGGGTCACCGGGACATCCTCCCCGCACCCGGCGGCATTCGGCGCGCGACCCCCCGGATGGCAGGATGCATCGCATGCCTGGAACCAACCTCACCCGGGACGAGGCCGCCACCCGCGCCGCCCTCCTGGACGTCACGTCGTACGCCATCGACCTGGACCTCACGACGGGCGACAAGACCTTCGGATCGACCACCACGATCCGGTTCACCTGCACCGAGCCCGGTGCCGAGACCTTCGCCGACCTCGTCGACGCGATCGTCCACGAGATCACCCTGAACGGCGAGCGGCTCGACCCGGCGACGGCGTACGCCGACAGCCGCATCGCGCTCACGGGCCTGCAGGCCGAGAACGAGCTCGTGGTCCGCGCCGACTGCACCTACTCGCACACCGGCGAGGGGCTGCACCGGTTCGTCGACCCGGCCGACGGCCGCGTCTACCTCTACTCCCAGTTCGAGGTGCCCGACGCCCGCCGGGTGTTCACCACCTTCGAGCAGCCCGACCTCAAGGCGCCGTTCACCTTCACCGTCGTCGCGCCCGACACCTGGAAGGTGGTCTCGAACTCCCCCAGCCCGGAGCCGGAGCCGGTCAGCGAGGGCAAGGCCGTCTGGCGCTTCGAGCCGACCAAGAGGATGTCGACCTACATCACCGCGATCGTCGCCGGTGAGTACCACGAGGTCCAGCACGTCTACCGCGGCAAGCACGGCGACATCCCGCTCGGCCACTACTGCCGGCAGTCGCTGGTCGAGCACCTCGACGTCGACGAGCTCGTGAAGCTGACCGAGCAGAGCTTCGCGTTCTTCGAGGAGCAGTTCGACTACCCCTACCCCTTCGGCAAGTACGACCAGCTCTACGTGCCGGAGTACAACATGGGCGCGATGGAGAACGCCGGCTGCGTGACGCTGCGCGACGAGTACCTGCCGCGCAGCCGCCAGCCTCGCTCGTTCTACGAGTTCCGGGCCTCCGTCATCACCCACGAGATGGCGCACATGTGGTTCGGCGACCTGGTGACGATGAAGTGGTGGGACGACCTCTGGCTCAACGAGTCGTTCGCCGAGTGGGCCTGCTACTGGTGCGAGGCCGAGGCCACCGAGTTCACCGACGCGTGGACCGGCTTCGCGAACGCCCGCAAGCAGACCGGCTACCGCGCCGACCAGCTGCCCAGCACCCACCCGATCGCCGCCGACAACGTCGACCTGCACGCGGTCGAGGTCAACTTCGACATGATCACCTACGCCAAGGGCGCCTCGGTGCTCAAGCAGCTGGTGGCCTGGGTCGGGCTGGACCCGTTCGTCGCCGGCCTGCGGCAGTACTTCAAGGACCACGAGTTCGGCAACGCCGAGTTCGGTGACCTGCTGCTGGCCCTGGAGAAGTCGTCGGGCCGCGAGCTCCAGGGCTGGGCGCAGGAGTGGCTGCAGACCGCCGGCGTCAACACCCTCGCCCCGGCGTTCGAGGTCGACGGCGACGGCGCCTACACCTCGTTCCGCGTCCTGCAGACCGCCCACCCGGACCAGCCCACGCTGCGCCGTCACCGGCTGGGCATCGGCGTGTACGACGCCGCGGCCGATGGGCGTCTCGTGCGGCGCGACTACCTCGAGATCGACGTCGAGGGCCCCGAGACCGAGGTCCCGGCGCTGGTCGGGGTGAAGCAACCCGACCTGCTGCTGCTCAACGACAACGACCACGCGTTCGCCAAGATCCGCCTCGACGAGCGGTCGCTGGCCACCGTGACCTCGGGCCTGTCGAAGCTCGACGACTCGCTCGCCCGGGCCCTGGTGTGGAGCGCCGCCTGGGACATGACCCGCGACGCCGAGATGGCTGCGACGGACTTCGTTCGCCTGGTGCTCGCCAACATCGGCGCGGAGACCGACGCGTGGGGCGTCACCCGGATCCCGGCGTACGCCGCCCTGGCCGTCAACGCCTACAGCGCCCCGGCCGGCCGCGCCGCCCTGCGAGCCGAGTGGGAGGCGGGCCTGCGCGAGCTGCTGCTGGCCGCCGAGCCTGGCAGCGACCACCAGCTCACGTTCGCGCGCTCGTACGCGTCCGCAGCGCACAGCGACGCCGCGCTCGGTGACGTCGCGGGCCTACTGGACGGCTCGTTCGCGGTCGAGGGCCTCGCCGTCGACCAGGACCTGCGCTGGGTCCTGATCGCCTCGCTGGCCGCCTCGGGCCGGTTCGGGGACGCCGAGATCGATGCCGAGCTCGAGCGGGACAACACCATCTCCGGCAAGGAGAAGGCCGCCGCGGCCCGGGTCGCCCAGCCGACGGCGGACGCCAAGGCCGACGGATGGCGAGCCATCCTCGACCCCGGCACCCCGAACGAGACGATGCGCGAGATGGTCCTCTCGATCTTCCGCTACGGCCAGGACGAGGCGCTGGCGCCGTACCTCGACCGCTACCTCGAGGCCGCCGAGACGTGCATCGACACCCTCGGCTTCCACAAGGGCTCGGTGCTCCTGGAGTACGGGTTCCCGAAGGCACTGGGCTCGCGCGAGCTCGTGGAGCGGGTCGACGCCTGGCTCGCCGCCAACGACGCCCCGAAGGGGGCGCTGCGCTACGTCCAGGAGGGTCGGGCCGACGTGCTGCGGGCCCTGGCCGCGCAGGAGACTGACGCCCAGCACGGATAGCAGGCCGGGCGAGGTGCGAGGAGCGCAAGCGACGAGCCTCGAGACCCGGTGACGAAGGGCGGTGACCACGGACGGGTCGCCGCCCTTCGTCGGCGGAGGAGCGCCGCTGCCCTACGGCTGGTCTGCGTGGAGGGTGTCCGGGGCGACCGCGTGCTCGGCGAGCATCTGGATGCCCCGACGCAGGCCGCCGACGAGGTCGCCCGCGGCGAACAGGCTCTGCATCTGCAGCGACACCAGCTCGACCTCGCGGTCGCTCAGGTGGCGTCGTACGTCGGCGCCGGTGACGATCTCGAGCACCCGCTGGGCGGGGTCGAGCATGATCAGGACGCTGCGGGCCGGCGCGACGAGGCTGGCGTGCAGCCGCTGGGCGAAGGACCGCGGCTCGCCGACGGTCCGCCCGACGAAGACGCTGAACTCGTAGCGGGAGACCAGCTCGGCCTGGCGGATCGCCTCGTCGACCTGGTAGCGCTCGTTGCCGTTGAACTCACCAACGCCCACTTGCGCCTCCGGACTCCGGGTCCTGCGCCTGCTGGGCGTCCGGGGCGGGCAGCTCGGCCGTCCCGGTGCGCGGGCCGCCGAACCACTGGTCGGCCGTGGCCTGGCCGCCCGGCGTGAACCGCTCGCCCTTCACGACGCCCGGGATGATCACGAGCGCGGTGATGGTCACGAACAGCAGCAGCGGGATGCCGACGAACACGAGGACGGTGTGCAGCGGGTCCACGTCGTACGGCTCGGCCCAGAACTCGGGGACGTCCGCCCCGGCGGGACCGCCGGCGGCGACGAGCAGGCCACCGGCGAGCAGGACGACACTGGCACGACGAGCGAGGTGCACGAGCTGGGAGGTCACGGGCACAGCGTATCGACCCCAGGACCCGGCGCACCCCCGGGAGGGTCGAGTGGACCTTGCCCGGTGCGGTAGACATGGTGGCCATGCTCGGCTTCGACGACAGCCCCTGTGACCAGGGCCACGACATCTGCGAGTGGACCTACCAGGTCACGAACAACCACACCGTCGCGAACGCCTCCGACGTCCTCATCGGCCGTCCGCTCACGATCGCGTTCCTGCTGCTGCTGTTCTTCGGCATCCGCTGGATGCTCCACCGGGTGATCGACCGGCTGGTGGCACGTGCCGAGGACGGCGTCCTCCCTGACCAGCTCAGCCGGTTCGGCGCGCGCGGCAAGGCCGCGCAGGAGGCGACCGTCCGCGACCTGGCCAGCCAGACCCGCCGGGTCCAGCGGGCCAAGACCATGGGCGACCTGCTCAAGAGCGTCGTGACCGGGCTGCTCATCGCGGTGATCGGGACCATGGTGCTCAGCGAGCTCGGCGTCGACATCGCCCCGATCATCGCGAGCGCCGGGATCATCGGCATCGCGCTCGGCTTCGGGGCCCAGTCGCTTGTGCGCGACTTCCTCTCGGGCATCTTCATGATCTTCGAGGACCAGTACGGCGTGGGCGACGTGGTCGACCTCGGCGAGGCGAGCGGCACGATCGAGGCGGTGAGCCTGCGGGTGACCCGGCTGCGCGACCTCAACGGCACCGTCTGGTACGTGCCGAACGGCGCGATCGTGCGAGTGGGCAACATGAGCCAGAACTGGTCGCGGGCGGTCGTCGACGTCAACGTCGGCTACCACGAGGACCTCGTCCGGGCCCAGCAGGTGCTCCGCGACGTGGCCCACGACCTGTGGCAGGACGAGGACTTCAAGGACGTCGTCATCGAGGAGCCGGAGGTGACCGGCGTGGAGGTCTTCGGCCCCGACGCCGTGACGCTGCGGGTGCTGATCAAGACGGCTCCGATGGAGCAGTGGGGTGTCGCCCGCGCGCTCCGACAGCGGATCAAGGCCCGCTTCGACCACGAGGGCATCGAGATCCCTCTGCCCCAGCGGGTCGTCTGGCACCGCGACGAGGAGACGGCCTCCTCCGCGCACGGCGAGCGCGAGGAGGAGGCCGTCGAGGGCTAGTCGCGCTCAGGCGAGCGACGCCTCCAGCGTGATCGTGGTGCCCGCCAGCGCCTGGCTGACCGGGCAGCCCTCCTTGGCGGCCTGCGCCGCGGCGACGAAGTCGTCGTTGCTGATGCCGTCGACGACCCCGGTGACCGTCAGGGTGATGCCGGTGATGCCGGTGCCCGGGGTGAACTCCACGGCGGCCCGCGTGTCCAGCGACGTCGGCGGCGTGCCGGCCTTGGCGAGCCCGTTGGACAGCGCCATCGAGAAGCAGGACGAGTGCGCCGCGGCGATGAGCTCCTCGGGGCTGGTCTTGCCGTTCGCCTCCTCGGCGCGCGAAGGCCACGACACGTCGTAGGTGCCGATGCCGGACGACTCCAGGGTGACCTTGCCGGCCCCCTCGAAGAGGCTGCCCTCCCAGCGCGTGCTGGCGGTGCGGGTGGTTGCCATGAGCGGTGATCTCCTCGTCGTGTGGGTGTCGGGGACAGGAAACGCCAGCGAGTCTTGCACGCCGGTGTGACCACGCCACCGCCCGCTCGTCACAATGGTCGGGTGACGTTCTACGAGGAGATCGGCGGCTTCGACACGTTCCGGCGGATCGTCGCGAAGTTCTACGAGGGCGTCGCCGAGGACCCGGTGCTTCGCCCGCTCTACCCCGAGGAGGACCTCGGGCCGGCCGAGGAGCGGTTCCTGCTGTTCCTGGTCCAGTACTGGGGCGGCCCGACGACGTACTCCGACCGGCGCGGTCACCCGCGGCTGCGGATGCGCCACGCGCCGTTCGCCGTGACGCCGGAGGCCAAGGAGCACTGGCTGACCCACTTCCGGGCCGGCCTGGACGAGGTCCAGCTCACCCCCGAGCAGGACGCCCAGATGTGGGACTACGTCACGCACGCAGCGCAGTTCATGGTCAACACCTTCGAGTGAGGTGTAACGCGGGCGGGTCGTCGTGACAGGTGAAGGGTGACCGGGCGGATCCCCCGCCACCCCCAGCTCGAGGAGCTCCTCATGCGCAGGACCACCACGACCCTGGCCGACGACCACCCGACCCGGCGCACGGCCGGCGCCGCCGGGCGCTGACCCCGGACCGGGTGGTCCCGTCGCCGTCCATCCGTCCCTCGCCAGGCGTCGGGACCACCCACCGGGGGTAGGAGGACCTCCATGGGCGACCACCCACCACCACGACCGCTGCGGGCCGTCGTGCCGACCCTGGAGCCGGACGAGGCGTTCCTCGCCGAGCTGTGCCGGCGCGCCGGCTCGGAGCCTGCGTCCACCGGCGGCTGGCGCGTCGCGCTGGTGCCCGTCGCGGTGGCCGCGGTGCTCATCGGGATCGCCTGGCTGACCGGCATCCGCCCGCCGGGGGTCAGCGAGCCCGCCCCGGCGCCGGATCCTCTCGGACCCGGCCGACCCGGCGTCACGACGTCCCCCGCGCCGGGACCGGGAGGCAGCCCGAGGACCTCGGGTGGCCCGGTCGGCACCGTCGTCGCGCCCCCGTCTCCCTCCGGCGGTGGGCGAACCGCCCCGCCATCGGGTCCTGCCCCCGCCCCCGCCGGGCAGGCACACGTCACCGTCGGCACCCCCGCAGCGGGCCCGACGGTCGCCTCGCCCGGCTCCGCCCACCCTTCGGCGCAGGCCTCAGCCCACGCGACCGGGCAGGCGCATCCCCACGGGTCGGGAGGCGACCCGGGGCCGGCGCACCCCTCGCACCCCGCTCATCCGACGCATCCGGCCCACCCGACGCACCCCGCTCATCCGACCCGGACGCCGGGGCCGGACGCACACGCCGGGGACCGGCCTGCCGATCCCGCACGAGGGAGCCACGGGACGAGGTGACCGCGGCGGACGACGAGGTGGTGGCGGGGGCCAAGCAGGGCGACCCCGCGGCGTGGCGCGCGCTCTACCGGGCGCACGCCGGCCGGCTCGTGGTGTGGCTGAGCACCCGGCCCGTGGCCGACACGGCCGTCTCCGCCGACGACCTCGCCGCCGAGGCCTGGCTGACCGCCGCGGAGAAGATCGGCTCCTTCCACGGCACGTCGTCGGACTTCGCCGGGTGGCTCTTCGGGATCGCGCGCAAGCTGGGGGCCAACGCCCACCGGCGCGGCCTGCGCCGCGGCACCCGTCCGACCGACCCGGTCGCGCTCCCCGACCCTCCTGCTGTCGCGGGGCCGGAGGCGGCGTGCGTGGCCGACGCCTGGGTGCTGGAGCTGCTCGGCACCCTGCCGACCCGCGAGCGTGAGGTCGTCGCCTGCCGCGAGGTGGTCGGCCTCGACGTCGCGGCCACGGCGAGCGCGCTCGGCATCTCGAGCGCCTCGGTGCGGGTGGCACACCACCGCGCGCTCAGGAGGCTCTCCACCCGGCTGGGGGCTCAGCTGGGGAGCAGCGAGCGCAGCGCAGCCAGGTAGGGCTCCGGCGGCGCCGCCGAGCGGCCGGTGCGCGGATCGAAGAACACGATCGTCACGCGGGCCGAGGCCAGCACGTCCGAGCCGTCGGTGATGACCGAGTCGATGCCCGCGGAGCGGGACCCGACGCGGGAGACCCAGGACCAGGCGTCGTACGACTCGGGGCGGAAGAGGATCGGTCGGCGGTAGTCGACGTCGGTCTGCGCCACCACGATGCTCGTGGGCTCGAGCCCGCTCCACAGCTGCGCGGTCATCGCGATCCGCGCTTCCTGGAGGTACTCGAAGTACTTGACGTTGTTGACGTGGCCGTAGACGTCGACGTCGGAGAAGCGCACCCGGACCGGGTAGTGCACCGCCTCGTCCGCCCGGACGCGCGGCATCGGCTGGCGGGGGCGTGACTCCTCGGGAGGTTCGAGGAAGACGCCGAGCGTGGTGCGCTCCACCTCGGTGAGCCGCCGGGGCCGCTCCTCGGCGAAGACGTAGGGCGTGAGCACGGTCGCCGCGCGGGCGTAGACGTGCCGGACCCCGTCGCGCTCGTGGAAGATCTCGTAGGCGACGGTGAAGGTCGCGGCCCGGATGGAGGTGACCCAGGACTCGATGGTCACCGGCTCGAACCCGAAGGTGAGCGGGGCCAGGTAGCTCACCTCGTGGCGAGCCACCACCACCCCCTCGGCCAGGTCGCCGGTGCGGGCGGCGGGGCCGTGGGTGCGGAGCATGTCGACGCGGGCCTCTTGGAGGTAGTCGACGTAGACGACGTTGTTGACGTGCCCGAGAAGGTCCAGGTCGGCCCAGCGCATCGGGCACTGGTAGGTGTGCCGCACGTCCCCGATGCTGCCAGACCGGGGCGGCCGGTCGTCGGCGCCCCCGGTCGGGCGATCAGTGGCTGACGACGACGCGGCGGTAGTACGCCGGGATCGACTCGTGCCGGGCGACGCGCTGCTTGCGGTTGACGACGAGCGTCTGGGTCAGCGCGGTGAGCGCGACGACGGCGACGACGGCCATGACGACCAGGAGGGCGACGGCGAGCGGGTACAGGGTCGAGAGACCGGTGAAGTACTCCATGGGACGATCCTTTCTACAAATGTAGTATCTACGTATGTAGAAGGTACCCGATCGTTCCCGCGGTTCAAACGGAGCGGGGTAGTGTCACCGCTCACAGGCCGCCCGGATCCGGCCGGGCCCGCACGAGAGGTCCGCATGTCCGAGAGCCCGCGCCGCCGCCAGCTGCTCGACGCGGCTCAGGCGGTGATCGCGGACGGCGGCCTGAAGGGCCTCACCCACCGCGCCGTGGACCGGCGGGCCGGGCTGCCGGAGGGCAGCTGCTCGGCCTACCTGCGCACCCGGCACGCCCTCCAGGCGGCGCTGGCCGAGCACGTGTCCGGCCAGCTGCTGGCCGACGTCGACGAGCTGGCCGACCGGTTGCTGCACTCCGACGAGCCGCACGGCTTCGACGCCGCCCTGGGGCTGCTGCTGCGCTGGCTGGACCAGCGCGACCTGCTGGTGGCCCGGCTCGAGCTCACCATGGCGGCGACCCGCGACCCCGGGCTCGCCCAGGTGCTCGCGACCCACCGGGCCCGGCTCGTCACCATCGTCGAGGGGATCATGACCACGCTCGGCAAGGAGCACGGTGCCGCGCGCGCCGAGGCGCTGGTGGCGTCGTACGACGGTCTGCTGCTGACGGCCCTGCTCAAGCCCGAGGACGAGCGGACCGCGTTCCTGGCCGAGTCGCTCCAGCTGCTCGGGAGCACGATGGCCGGCGCCCCGGTGACGTGACGTACGCCTCGTCTTCCTGACCAGGACCCGGGTCTACCCTGGGCGCTCTACTGTGGGCGCGGCAGTCGCCGCCCGCACGTCCTCGTCGAACGGAGTCCCCATGCCCGAGGCAGTCATCGTCAGCGCCGCCCGCACGCCGATCGGTCGGGCCAACAAGGGCTCGATGACCGAGTTCCGGCCAGACGACCTGACGGCGTTCATCGTCAAGACGGCGCTGGACAAGATCCCGGAGCTCGACCCGACGACGATCGACGACCACTACCTCGGCTGCGGCCTGCCCGGCGGCGAGTCCGGCAACAACATGGCGCGCGTCGTCAACGTGCTCAACGGGCTCGACGACGTCCCCGGGGCGACGATCACCCGCTACTGCTCCTCCTCGGTCCAGACCACCCGGATGGCGTTCCACGCGATCAAGGCCGGCGAGGGCGACGTGTTCATCTCCTCGGGCGTGGAGACGGTGTCGCGGTTCATGAAGGGCACCTCCGACCACTGGCCCGACACCAAGAACCCGGTCTTCGCCGACGCCGAGGCCCGCACCGCGAAGACCGCCGAGGGCGGCGTCGACTGGCACGACCCGCGGCAGGACGGCGACGTGCCCGACGTCTACATCGCGATGGGCCAGACCGCCGAGAACGTCGCCCGTCTGCGCGGGCTGTCGCGCCAGGAGCTCGACGAGTTCGGTGTCCGCTCGCAGAACCTCGCCGAGAAGGCGATCAACGACGGCTTCTGGGCCCGCGAGATCACCCCGGTGACCACGCCGAGCGGCACCGTCGTCTCCGCCGACGACGGCCCCCGCGCCGGCGTCACCTACGACGGGATCAAGGACCTCAAGCCGGTCTTCCGTCCCGACGGCGTCGTCACCGCCGGGAACTGCTGTGCGCTGAACGACGGCGCCGCGGCGGTCGTGATCATGTCCGACACGAAGGCCGCCGAGCTCGGCCTCAAGCCGCTGGCGCGGATCGTGTCGACCGGCGTCTCCGGTCTCTCCCCCGAGATCATGGGACTCGGTCCGGTCGAGGCGACCAAGCGGGCGCTGGCCCACGCCGGGATGAGCATCGGCGACATCGACCTGGTCGAGATCAACGAGGCGTTCGCCGCCCAGGTCGTGCCGTCCTACCAGGACCTCGGCATCGACCTGGACCGCCTGAACGTCAACGGCGGCGCGATCGCGGTCGGCCACCCCTTCGGCATGACCGGCGCCCGGCTGCAGAACACCATGCTCAACTCGCTGGAGTGGCACGACAAGTCCACCGGGCTGATCACGATGTGCGTGGGTGGCGGCCAGGGCATGGCACTCATCCTGGAGCGGCTCTGACCGGGCCGCGTGCGACCTAGACTGCCGGTGTGACGGACGACGGGGACTCGGGGACGACCTGGCTCGACGAGGACGAGCAACGCTCCTGGCGCGCGCTCGTGATGGGCATGACCCTCCTCCTCGACCGCCTCGACGACGACCTGCACCGGGTGTGCGACCTGTCGATGGTCGAGTACGAGATCCTGGTGCGGCTCTCCGAGCGCGAGGGCCGGCAGATGCGGATGGCACAGCTCGCTGCCGCACTCGCCCACAGCCGCAGCCGCGTCACGCACACGATCGGCCGGATGGAGCGCGCGGGACTGGTGAGCCGGTCGTCGTCCCCGGAGGACGGGCGCGGTGTCATCGCGTCGATGACCGACAAGGGCTGGGACCTGCTGGTGCGCACCGCACCGGTCCACGTCACGGGGGTGCGCGACAACCTCGTCGACCTGGTGAGCAAGGAGGACTTCCAGGCGGTCGGCCGCGTCATGAACGCCGTCGCCGACCACCTGGTCGCCGCGCACCCCGAGATGGAGATCAGGGACGCTCCCGCCAATCGCCGCTGAGTCGGGCCCGGTTCCCGTTGAGTGGGGCCGAGTTCCCGCTCTCGGGGAACCAGGCCCGACTCACGGGCGAATCAGGCCCCACTCGACGGCGTAGATCAGTCGCGGGTCAGGCGGCGATGGGTGACCCGGTGGGGGCGGGCCGCCTCCTGGCCGAGGCGCTCGATCTTGTTCTCCTCGTAGGCGGCGAAGTTGCCCTCGAACCAGAACCACTTGCCGCCGTCCTCGTCGTCGCCCTCCCAGGCGAGGATGTGGGTGGCGACGCGGTCCAGGAACCACCGGTCGTGCGAGGTGACCACGGCACATCCGGGGAAGTCGAGGATCGCGTCCTCCAGGGACGACAGGGTCTCGACGTCAAGGTCGTTGGTGGGCTCGTCGAGCAGCAGCACGTTGCCGCCCATCTTCAGGGTCAGCGCCAGGTTGAGCCGGTTGCGCTCGCCACCCGAGAGCACCCCCGCCTTCTTCTGCTGGTCCGGGCCCTTGAAGCCGAACGAGGCGACGTAGGCGCGCGAGTTCATCTCGAAGTTCGCGACCTTGATGAAGTCCAGGCCGTCGGAGACGACCTCCCAGACGTTCTTGTTCGGGTCGATGCCGCCGCGGCTCTGGTCGACGTACGACAGCTTGACCGTGCTGCCGACCTTCAGCTCGCCGGCGTCGGGAGCCTCGGTGCCGGTGATCATCCGGAAGAGCGTGGTCTTGCCGACGCCGTTGGGGCCGATCACGCCGACGATGCCTGCCCGCGGCAGCGAGAACGACAGGTCGTGCATGAGGACCCGACCCTCGAAGCCCTTGGTCAGTCCCTTCGCCTCGAGCACGACGTCACCCAGGCGCGGTCCGGCCGGGATGTTGATCTCGGAGGTGTCGATCTTGCGCATCCGGTCGGCCTCGGCCGCCATCTCCTCGTAGCGGGCGAGGCGGGAGCGGCTCTTGGTCTGGCGCGCCTTGGCGTTCGAGCGCACCCACTCGAGCTCCTTCTCCAGCATCTTGGCGCGCTTGGCGTCCTTCTGCCCCTCGATCTTGAGGCGCTCCTTCTTGGTCTCGAGGTAGGTCGAGTAGTTGCCCTCGTAGGGGTGGGTGCGACCCCGGTCGAGCTCGAGGATCCACTCCGCGACGTTGTCGAGGAAGTAGCGGTCGTGGGTGACCGCGAGGACGGCGCCCGGGTAGGACTTCAGGTGACCCTCGAGCCACTGGACGGACTCGGCGTCGAGGTGGTTGGTGGGCTCGTCGAGCAGCAGCAGGTCGGGCTGCTGCAGGAGCAGCTTGCACAGCGCCACCCGGCGGCGCTCGCCACCGGAGAGGTTGTCGACCAGGGCGTCCGGCGGCGGGCAGCGCAGCGCGTCCATGGCCTGGTCGAGGCGGCTGTCGAGGTCCCAGGCGCTGGCGTGGTCGAGCTCGGTCTGGAGGTTGCCCGCCTCCTCGTTCAGCTTGTCGAGGTCGGCGTCGGGGTCGCCCATCGACATGTACAGCTCGTCGAGCCGGGCCATCTTGGCCTTGAGCTCGCCGACCGCCTCCTCGACGTTCTCCTGCACCGTCTTGCCCTCGGTGAGCGGCGGCTCCTGCTGGAGCATGCCGACCGTCGCGTCGGGGTCGAGGATCGCGTCGCCGTTGTTGGCGTGGTCGAGCCCCGCCATGATCTTGAGCAACGAGGACTTGCCGGTGCCGTTGGGCCCGACGACGCCGATCTTCGCCCCGTGCAGGAACGACAGCGTCACGTTGTCGAGGACGACCTTGTCACCGTGGGCCTTGCGCACGTTGCGCAGGGTGAACACATACTCCGCCATGATCACCGAGCCTAGTTGGCGCACCCCCGGAGCACCGAGCCGGGGACCACGGTCGGTGACCGGCCGGGCCGCCGACCGGTCGCCCGCCGGGCGGCCGGGCGGTCAGGCGGCGGGCGCCTCGGCACCGGCCGAGGGCTCGGACCGCGGCGTCCGGGTGAACTGGCTGGTCCCGCGACTCAGGTCGTGACCGACCGCCGTGGCGTCGATCTCGAACGCCTCGACCTCGATGTTCTGGCTGTTGACGTAGCGCCGCAGGTCCAGGCGCCCCTGCACGAGGACCGGGTCACCGCGGCGCAGCGACCGGGCCACGTTGTCGGCCAGCCCGCGCCAGCAGGTCACGGTGTACCACTGCGTCGCGCCGTCCGACCAGGTCTCGGTGCGGCGGCTGAACCGGCGCGGGGTGCACGCGAGCCGGAAGCTCGCGACCGGCGCGTCACCGGCCTTCCGCAGGTCGACGTCGCCGCCGAGCCAGCCGCGGACGGTGATGGTGCAGTCGTTCATCTGACGGTCTCCTCGCCTCGGTGGGCCCGGTGGGCCTCGATGGATGCTCCGAGGCTCGGTGAGGGCACCGACGACCGGCGGGGCCCCACGTCCCGCCTGTGGAGGGGCCGGCCGCAGGCTCTCCTTGTGGACGGAGTGCGGCCCGCCAGGATCAGGCGAGTGCCCGGGCGAGACCGGACCGCACGGCGTCGTACGCCGCCAGCTCGGCGTCGACCGGTGTCACGACCAGCTCGCGGGACACCTGGGACACGGCCTCGCGCAACCGCTGGTCGGCCCGGTCGGCACGCCGACGGGCGACACGACCGGCCAGCAACCGGCCGAGCAGGCCGAGCACGATCCCGAGCACGAGTCCACCGGCCAGCAGCACCACCGGGAGGGCCACGCCGGCGACCTGGAGGGCGTCGGACAGCGTGCCGGTGACCAGCAGGGCCACGGTCCACCCCGCCCCGGCGACGGCGGCGACCAGCAGCAGCCACTGGAGGACCCGCGCCAGCGACGCCCAGGCCGGGGTCCTCGTGCCGCCGACCTCGGTGGCGCCGAGCGCGGCGTCGAGCCGGTCGCCGAGCTCGTCGAGGCGCGAGACCGACGCGCGGTGGACGGAGTCGACCCAGGGCCGGGCGAGCCCGGTCGACACCTCGTCGGCCAGCGCGCGCACCTCGCCGTCGACCCGTTCGCGCTGCACCTGCGCCGCCTGCGGCAGGTCGCGGGTGCGCCCGCTGAGCCGGCGTCCCTCGGTCCCGAGGTCCAGCTGGAGTTTGCGGGCCGGGTCGCGCCGCAGACCCGAGGTCCAGGTCGCGGGGGGCCACCCGGTCGCCCGCTGCACGGCGGTCCGGGTCGAGCGCTCGACCGCCTCGACCACGACCGGGACCCCGGCCGCGGCGGCGAACGCGTCCTCCAGGGCGCGCGTGCGCTCCTCGGAGAGGGTCCCGGCCGGGCGGTCACCGCTGTGCTCGGACAGCTCGGCCGCCACCTCGTGCAGGTCGGCGTCGATGCGAGCGCGGGTGGACTGCTTCTCCCCCGCCCGCCGCGCGATCTCCTCGCGCAGCTCCTCGATGCCGGTGCCCTCGCGCGCGCTCACGGCGAGCACGGGCACCCGGTCGAGCCCGTCCGCATCGAGGAGGCGGCGCACGTCGGCCAGCATCGACTCCCGGCGCTCCTCGGGGACGGTGTCGATGTGGTTGAGGACGACCAGCATCACGTCCTGGTGCCCCACGGCAGGGGCGAGGTAGCGGTCGTGGATCGCGGCGTCGGCGTACTTCTGGGGGTCCAGCACCCAGACGATCACGTCGGCCAGCACGACCAGGCGGTCGACCTCGAGGTGGTGGGCCACCTCGGTCGAGTCGTGGTCGGGGAGGTCGAGCAGCACCACGCCGTCGAGCTCGGAGTGGGAGCTGCGTCGTCCCGAGTCGAGCATCGAGTCGCGGGTCGTCTGGTGCCGGGCCGGGATGCCGAGCCACTCGAGCAGCTCACCGGCGCCGTCGCGGCCCCACACGCAGGCGGAGGCCCACGAGGTCGTCGGACGGCGCACGCCCACCGCCGACAGCTCGAGACCGGTGAGCGCGTTGAACGTCGAGGACTTGCCCGACCCGGTCGCGCCCGCGATCGCGACCACGGTGTGGGTGGCCGAGAGGCGCAGCCTGCCGGTGGCCCGGTCCACGACCTGCTGCGCCCGGTCGACCACGGCGTCGTCCAGCCGGCCGCGGGCGGCCGTGGTCGCGGTCTCGAGGCCCTCGATGCGCGCACCGGTGTCGGTGCCGCGGGTGACCAGCTGGTGGGCCCCCTCGAGCGTGGACGTCATCTTCTCCCTCGGCACGGACGATGTGACCCCAGCCTAGTGGTTGTCCGTGGCCGTCCCGTCGGTCTCCCCCCGTGCCTGCTCGAACCGACGGTCGTCGACGCGACGCGCGGCGGCGCGCAGCTGCTCGGCCGAGTCCTCGGCCACGCCGAGCGCGGTCACCACGGCGGCGAACCGGGCCCGGTCCGCGTCCAGCAGACCCCCGACCCGGCGGTCGAGGGAGGCACCGGCCCGCTCGACGAGGTCGCCGACGGCCGCCGCGCCGAGCACCGCGTCCAGGAGGGTGCGCCCGGGCTGCGCGGCAGAGCGGTCGGCGGCGGTCCGGGTCAGGACCTGCACCATCAGCGCCACCCCGAGGCCCTGGGCCCCGTAGGTGAGCAGGTCGGCGTTCATCCGCCACTCGGCGACCGCGGCGCGCACCTGCTCGAGGACCTCCTGCTGCCAGGAGCGCACCTCGGCCTCGGCCCGCCGGCGGACGTCGGGCCCGGCCCGACCCAGCCGGTGGTCACCGGCCAGCAGCACCCGGCCGTCCTCCCGCTCCGACCACGCGGCGGCGGCAGCGTCGGCGGCGGACTCGGCCACGTCGAGCACGAGCGACTCGACGCCGGCCTCGATGGCCAGCGCGACCCGGTCGGCGGCCTGGGGCGTCCCCTTGACCGCGCTGAACACCCGGTCGCGGAGCCGGCCGACGCGCTGGTCGAGCCCGCGCAGCAGCTCCCCGCTCCCGATGAAGTCCTGCCAGCGCGCCAGCGCCTCACCCCGCAGCAGCGACCCGTCGCCGACCAGGCCGACCAGCCGGGCCGCCTGCTCGTCGTACGCCGCGTCGGCGCTCGCCCGGAGCGCGGCGGCGGCCGCCAGCTGCTCGCCCACAGCGTCCGCGACGGCGTGCGAGTGACGGGCCAGGGTGCGCACCGTGCCGTCGAGGGTCTGCCGCACGACGAGCTGCCGGGCGGCCGGGTCGGCGGCGAGCGACAGCAACCAACCACGGATGTCGGCGACCAGCTCGGCGGGGAGCAGGCCGTCCTCGGAGACCGGAGACTCGTCGACAGTGAACAGCGGCGAGTCCTTCAGGCCGCGGCTGGCCAGCATCCGGGCCAGGTGCGCCGAGACCGTCTGCACGGCGTCGGCGGGCGTCCGGTCCAGGACGACCGCGACCGCTGTGCCACGCTCGGCGGCCGTGCGCAGGTGCTCCCACGGCACCTGGTCGGAGTAGCGGGCCGCCGAGGTCACGAAGAGCCACAGGTCCGCCGCGGCCAACAGGTGTGCCGCCAGCTCCCGGTTGTGCTCCTCCACCGAGTCCACGTCCGGGGCATCGAGGATGGCCAGCCCCTCGGGCACCCGGTCGGACGCCACCAGCTGCAGCGAGCGCGGGTCGTCCGTGCCGTGGTCCACGCGCACCAGGTCGGGCAGCAGGCGGTCCTGGCCGAACCACTGCTCCTCGCCCGGGTGGTGGACCAGGACCGGGGAGCGGGTGGTCGGACGCAGCAGTCCGGACGCCGTGACCCGGCTGCCGACCAGGGAGTTGACCAGGGTCGACTTGCCGGCCCCGGTGGAGCCGCCGACCACGACCAGGAGCGGGGCGTCGAGGCTCATCTGGCGCGGGATCGCGTAGTCCTCGAGCTGGTCGATCATCTGCTGCCGGCTCGCCCGCAGGGCGTCGACGCCCGGCAGCTCGAGCGGGAGCCCCGCAGCCTGCAGCGCACCGCGGAGCTGCACCAGGGCGGTGATCATCCGGGTGTTCTGGTCGCTGGAGACGCTCATCGGGTCGGAACCACCTGTCCGGGGAAGGCGATCGACGGGCGGAGCGCGTCGATGCGCTGGAGGAATCGCTGGCCGCGGGCGGCGTAGTCGGGCGGCGGGGTGCCGCGCAGCAGACGGTAGTGGAGGAAGCCGAGCTCGACCGCAGCCTGCTGGTAGTCGCGCATGGCGCGCTCGGCGGTCCTGCCGCCGGTCTCGCGGGCGTAGAGGCGGGCGCGCCGCCGGGCCCCGAGGTCGACCACCCAGCCGATGTCGGTCGCGGGGATCAGCCCGCGATCGGCGGCGTCGGCCAGTGATGCCGCGAGCATCCGCCGCTCCGAGCTGCGCGACCACACCGCGAGGAGCAGCACCCCGACGAAGGCGGGCGCCATCAGCACCAGGTACGCCAACGCGAAGTTGTCGAACCCGTACACGGTGGAGGTGTTCCACAACGCGTGGGCGCCCACGGCGCACACGTACCCCGCCACCGGCCACAGGACACGGGCCCGGTGGGTGCGGGCGTTGACCGCGAGCCCGACGCCGATGCCGGTGAACGTCGTGAACATCGGGTGAGCGAACGGACCGATCACGCAGCGCACGAGGAAGGTGGAGGTGAGGGCGTGGGTGCCGCCCGGACCCGCCCCGTCGGTGCCGTTGTAGGCGGCCGCGAGGTAGAGGATGTTCTCGGTGAACGCGAACCCGATGCCGACCATGCCGGCGTAGACGATGCCGTCGAGCACCCCGTCGAGCTCGCCGCGGCGCCACCACAGGAGCATCAGGAGGAACAGGCCCTTGACCGCCTCCTCCGACACCGGGGCGACGATCTCGAGGCTCTCCCGGTCCGTGAAGGCCACCACGTAGCCGCCGAGGCCCTGGATGAGCAGCGCCAGCGTCGTGGCGACGAAGCACCCCCAGAGCAGTCCGGCCGCCAGCAGCGTCCGCGGCTCGGGCTCGTAGCGGTCCAGCCACAGGTAGCACGCGACCAGGGGGCCTACCGGCAGCGCGGCCAGGACGGTCGCCAGCAGGACGGTCCGCGGGGCGCCGGCGAAGGCCAGGACGGTGAGCATCAGCAGTGCGCCGAGGACCACCAGGACCGTCACCACGACCGTGAAGACCACCGACGAACCGGTGGTCCGATGGCGGCTCCCTGGCATGGCCCGCAGCCTATCGGTGGGCCCGGGCCGGGCCCCGGTCGCGGCGTAGAGTGGCCGGCGTGACCGAGCAGACCACGCCCGAGACCGGTTCCAGCACGGCAGCCCCCGCGACCGAGTCGCACGACCCGGCCGTGCCCGCGGCGTACGCCGCGTTCATGCGTGAGGGATGGGGCGACCGCGAGCTCGACCTGCCGGTGCAGCCGGTCGCCGAGCGCGCGGCCCAGCGGCGTGCCCGGCTCGCCGAGGCCTTCCCCGGCGATCGCCTCGTGCTGCCGGCCGGCGGGTTCAAGGTCCGGGCCTACGACACCGATTACCGCTTCCGCCCCGACACCGCCCACACCTACTTCTCCGGCAACCAGACCAGCGACGCCGTCCTGGTCGTCGACGACGGCGAGTCGGTCCTCTACGCCCGGCCGCGCTCGTCCCGCGACACCGACGAGTTCTTCCGCGACCGGCAGTACGGCGAGCTGTGGGTCGGCCGCCGGCCGTCCCTGAAGGAGATCTCGGACTCCCTCGGCATCGAGGTGCGCCACATCGAGGACCTCCCCTCGTTCGACGACGACCGCAAGACCCGCCACCTCGACACCGACGACGAACTGGCCCGGGTCGCGTCGGAGCTGCGGCTGGTCAAGGACGCCTGGGAGGTCGAGCAGCTGCGCGAGGCCTGCGACGTCACGACCCTCGGCTTCGAGGACTCCGTGCGGGAGTGGGACCGCGTCCTCGAGCACGGCGAGCGCTGGATCGAGGGCACGTTCTTCCGCCGGGCCCGGGCGATGGGCAACGACATCGGCTACGACTCGATCGTCGGCGGCGGCTCGCACGCCACGACCCTGCACTGGATCGACAACACCGGCCCGATCACGCCCGGCACGCTGGTGCTGCTCGACATGGGCGTGGAGAACCGCTCGCTCTACACCGCGGACGTCACCCGGACGCTGCCGGTCGACGGGACGTTCTCGCCCCTGCAGCGCGAGCTCTACGACATCGTGCACGCCGCCCAGCAGGCCGGCATCGACGCCGTCCGGCCGGGCGTCCCCTTCCGCGCCGCCCACAACGCGGCGATGGAGGTGCTCGCGCACGCGCTCGCCGACCTGGGCCTGCTGCCCGTCTCCGCCGAGGAGGCGCTCGACCCCGACAGCCGGGTCTATGCCCGCTGGACGCTGCACGGCACCAGCCACATGCTCGGCATGGACGTCCACGACTGCGGCATGGCCGCGCCGGCGGCGTACGCCGAGGGCACCCTCGCCGAGGGCATGGTGCTCACGGTCGAGCCGGGCCTGTACTTCCAGGAGGACGACCTCCTCGTCCCCGAGGAGCTGCGCGGGATCGGCATCCGGATCGAGGACGACCTCCTCGTGACCGCCACCGGGTCGGAGAACCTGTCGGCCGCCCTGCCCCGGACCTCGGCCGACGTCGAGGCGTGGATGGCCCAGCACCGCCGCTGACCGAGCACCACCACCGACCCGGCGGCGCGCGCCCGGTGGGCTAGTGGAGCCAGACCTTCAGCAGCACGACGAGGAGTCCGACCGCGAGACCGGCGACCGCACTCGCGATCCGGCCCCACAGGTCGAGGCCGCCGCGGGCGCCGGCGACGTAGCTGTAGACGCCGAGCAGCCCCACGGTCGCGAAGAGCGCGATCCAGGCCGCTGTGCGCAGCTCCGCCCCGAGCAGCTCGGCGCCCACGAGGATGACCAGGGGCACGACCGACGCCCCGGCGATCGGGGCGGTCTCGCGCAGCGCGTGCCGGAACGCCACGAGCGGGTGGTGCCGGTGGGTCATCGCGCTGCCGAGGGTCACCGCGTGGAGGTGGGCGATCCAGTAGACGAAGACCGTGCCCAGGATGGCGGCGCACAGGTCGCGGGTGGAGTCGATGTGGCCGGCGGCGTACGCGATGGCGGCCGCGCACACGACGGTGCCGGTGATGGCACCCTCGCCCCCGGTGATCAGCCCGAGCGGGTCCCGGGTGCGCGCGTCAGGCACTGCCGAACGTCTCCAGCAGCGTCTCCCGCTCGGCCTCGGTCAGGTTGGTGCTGATCAGCGTCGCGTCCCGCCCGTGGAACCGCTCGCCGAGCCGGTCCAGGTCGCCCTCGTCGGTGACGAGGAAGAGCGCCGACGTCCCCTCGGTCACCTCGGTGCGGATCCGTTCGAGGTCGGCCTCGGAGATGCCCACGCCGGACGTTGCCTTGGCCAGGGCACCGATGCCGGCGCCGAGCGCCAGCCCGGCGACGGGGATCATGAACAGCGCACCACCGAGGACCCCCCAGAGCGCTCCCCAGGCGGCGCCCTTCTTGGCGCTGCTGTGCTGGTGGTGCAGCTCGGGCTTCTCGGCTCCCTGCGGCCACGAGAGGGTGGCGTGGTCGAGGATCTTGACCAGCCCCTCGGACGCCGCGGCGGTGAGCTGGCCCTCCGCGTGCGCCGCCCCGTCGGCGGTCTCGAACTTCCACACGGTGAAGGTGGTCATCGGTGCCTCCTGCTCGTCCGGCGATCGGTCGAACGCTACTCCGAGCGGGACGGTGGCCAAGCCACCCGAATCGTGTGAGGCGCGCCCTCGACGGCGATGGAAGTGTCGACGCCGGACCGGCGGCCCGCCGGTCGTCACCACGGTCATCACGAGGGAGAGACCATGACCGAGACCAGCCCGGACGTCGGGCCTGTCGACTACCTCGTCGTCGAGTTCCCCGGCGCGAACTTCACCGGCGAGGCGCTCGCCGAGGTGGTGAGCCTCGTCGACCGCGGCATCGTCCGCATCCTCGACCTCCAGGTCGCGATGGTCGGGGAGAACGGGGAGTTCACCGCGATCGAGATCGCCGACTTCGACGGGGACGGCGCTCTCGACCTCGCTGTCTTCGAGGGCGTCCAGTCCGGCCTGCTCGACGAGGACGACCTCGCCGAGAGCGCCGCCCTGGTCGGACCGGGCGACGCCGTCGCCGTCTTGCTGTACGAGAACACCTGGGCGGGACCGTTCGTCTCCGCCCTGCGCCGCCAGGGCGCCGATGTCATCGCCAGCGGGCGCATCCCCGCCGACGAGGTCATCGAAGCCCTCGAATCGATGGAGGACTGACCATGCCCGGACTCGTTCGTGGCGTCGCGCGTACCGCTGTCATCGCCGGTACGGCGACCGCCGTCTCGAACCGCGTCTCCCGCCGTCAGGCCGGCCGCTGGGCCGAGCAGGAGCAGGCGCAGGCGTACCAGCAGCAGCAACAGCAGCCGCCGCCCCAGCAGTACGCGCCCCCGCCGCCGCCCCCGGCCGCTCCGGCCGAGGACGACATGATCGCCAAGCTCGAGCAGCTCGGCTCCCTGCACGACAAGGGGATCCTCACCGACGAGGAGTTCGCCGCGCAGAAGGCCAAGATCCTGAACGGCTGAGCCCAGCAGCACAGCAGGACGAGAAGAAGCCCGCCGGACCGAGGTCCGGCGGGCTTCCTCGTCTGCGACGAACGCTCAGGCGAGCAGCTTGGCCTTGGCGGCCTCGAACTCCTCCTGCGAGATCGCACCCTGCTGCTGCAGGTCGTGCAGACGGGCGATCTCCTCGGCAGCACTCGTGCTGCCGCTGGTCCCGGCCACGCTCTGCACGTACTCACGCATCTGGTCCTGCTGCTGCTGAGCAGCCTTCGCGGCGTGCTCGCTCATCTTGTGTCCCCGGGCGATCAGGTAGACCAGGACCCCGAGGTACGGGACCAGGATGACGAAGAACACCCAGATCGCCTTCGACCAGCCACCCAGGTCGTCACTGCGGAAGATGTCCGCGAAGACCGTGATCAGTAGCCAGATCCAGATGAAGAACAAGAAGAACCAAAGCATCGACAAGAAGACGTCTCCGTTGCCGAACTCCATGACGGTCATGATTCGCTAACCCTCCCGGTGCGAGTGTGTCTGGCGCGATTCTCACGGCCCCGGAGCGGGAGCACACCACCCGATTCGCGTGAGCCTCAGACCTCGGCGAGCCCGCCAGCGGCCCGGCGACGGCGGCGCAGCGGGGCGGTGGCGGCGTACGCGCCCACGCTGAGCCCGCCGACGAAGAAGACGTGCAGCCCGGCGGTCTGGGCGACGCCGACGGACGCGAACGCACCCGGGGCGGCCAACGCCCAGCGGCGCACCTGGCGGCTGCGCGAGGCGCCGGTGGAGGCCCACGTGGCCAGGTGCTCGCAGTTGTTGCGGACCAGGTGGTAGTCCTCCCACCCGAGCCGTGACTCGGCGTTCGCCATGATCGCGTCGACGGGCAGCCGCTGGCGGTAGGGCCGGACCTGGACGGGCGAGCCCTCGGCGAACGCGTCGATCGAGGTGCGCTCCACGCGTCGCACGGGTCCGCGCACGCGGACGAAGTGGATGACGGTGCCGTCACCGCAGTCGATGCCGTGGTGGGTGTAGCGGCGACCGCGGCGGACGAACACGTGGTCTCCGCGAGCCATCCCCCACTCCTTCCGCTTCGCCGCCCATCCTGCCGCATCCGGCGCGGGCGGGCGGCGGCGGGGCGGAGGGTCAGCCGGCCCGGCCGACCGGCTCCGGCTCGACGGCCTGGTCGAACACGAACCGCCGGAACACCCAGAACCGCAGGACGACGCTCAGACCGAGCCCGACGACGTTGGCCGAGACGTTGTCCGCCAGGGGGCTGCTGAGCCCGAGCACGTACCGGCTCACCCACAGGCACACCACCGGCACGAGCATGGTGAGCGCACCGAGGCCGAAGAACCGCAGCAGCCCCGTCGAGGGGTTGCTGACCTCGCGGTCGCGGAACGCCCACGCCCGCATGCCGGCGTACGCCAGGCAGCCGGCCAGCACGTTGACGAGCACGAACGCGGCGACCGGCTGGTCCCGCATCGGCGCGCTCCCGGTCCCGAGCCCGTGCACGAGCAGGTTGAACCCGACGAAGGAGACGAGGGTCGCCACCCCGCCGACTGTCAGGAACCGCAGCACCTCGCCCAGCAGCCTGCGCGTGCTGCGGGGGCGCCCCGAGGTCGTGCTCACACCTCGAGGCTACGTGCCGGCAGGGCGAGGGACCGCATCGGGGAGCCGGGCCACTCCGTGGCGGACAGCCGACGACAGCCGCCGTTCCGGGGCGGTCCGGTCGCGTCCAAGGCAGGTCCAAGTGAAGCCCAAGCCGCTGGTCGCACGCTGGTCCTACCCAACCGAACAACTGTAGGAATCGAGAAGAGGAAAGTCCCATGGAGTACTTCACCGGTCTGTCGACCATCTACCCGCTGGCCGTCGCCCTGCTCGTCGTGATGGCCGTCACCGCCGTCGTCGCGCTCACCGCCCTGACCCAGACGCTGGTCGCTCGGCGCGAGCAGCGCGTCACCCGACCTGAGCCCGTCCCGGCCCGTCAGGCGTGCGCGGCATGATCGACGTGAGCGGCATGATCATGGCCCACGACGCGTTCCGGTGGAGCCTGCTGCCCGCCGCCGACCTCGTGCGCGGGGTCGCGGACGGCGACACCCGCCGCGCGGCGCTCGTCGCCACGCACGTGGAGACGACCCTCGCGATCCTGGAGGGCCACCACACCAGCGAGGACACCCTGCTGTGGCCGCGCCTGCTGGAGCGGGTGCCCGAGGAGCTGGCGCCGGTCGTGCACCTGATGGAGAGCCAGCACGAGCAGATCCACGAGCACCTCGAGCAGACCCTCGCCCTCCTGCCGCGCTGGCGGCAGGGCGCCGCTGCCGGTGACCGCGAGCAGCTCGCCCTCGCCGTGGACGCGCTCGTCGCCTCGCTCGTCGAGCACATGGCGGCCGAGGAGGAGCACCTGCTGCCCCTGGCAGCGCGCTCGATGAGCGAGTCCGAGTGGGCCGAGCTCGGGGAGCGCGGGATCCGGAAGATCCCGTTCCGGTTCCTGCCGACCGCGTTCGGCATCATGCGGCACGTCGGCGACCCGGTCGTCGTCGCCACCGACCTCGCCAAGGCCCCGCTGCCGATCCGCACCTGGTTGCGGCTGACCGCCGACCGCGCCTTCACCCGCTACGCCGCCGAGCTGGGCATTGCGCAGTAGGTGTGGGACCGCGGGCGCTGCCGCGGCTCACGTCGCCCGAGGGTCGCCTCCAGGCCCGTGTCAGCAGGCGATGTAGTACGGGTCCCAGCGGTACACCTGCCCGTTGCGGTAGACGAGCTTGAAGCCGGTGAAGAACCGGTGCCCGCACACATCGGTGGCTCGGTAGAGCACGATGCGCGCGGGTCGCTTCGCGATGGGGCCAGAGGCGCAGTCCGGCGTGCAACGGGTGACCCATGCGATCCCGTGGCCGACAGCCCTGGTCGCGGTCCAGGAGCTCCAGCGCGCTGGTTTGACCATCAACGTGCCGTCGCCGGACACATAGAGGATGCGCGGTCGATAGACGGGGTACGACCCGGAGCCACTCGACGCCCAGTAGGTCCGCGGCGCTGCTCGCCCTCCATCAGTGACGGCCTCGCTGGGTGCCATGGCCAGCGGTAGGAGCACGACGGCGACGGTCGTCGCGACAACGACGGCGACGGATCGCACTGAGGCCACGGCGTGGCTCGCGGTTGCGCGCATGGCGGCACCCTAGGTCCGTGCACCTCGATGCGCGGCCTTTTCAACGAGGCTGTCTGCTCAGCAGTAGGTGTGGCACCGGCTGTCGTCGCCATAGGCGGCCCGAGCCTGCACCACTTCGTCGACCGGGCTTGCCTGTCCGCCATCTCGCCAGGAGTTCAAGTACGGCTGCGGGTACACGGTGCCGCGGCGGATCCACCAGTACCCAGCGGGGGTGGGCCAGCTGATGGCGAAGTGCAGATGGGTCCCGGTCCCCGCGGCGCTGCCACTGTCCCCAACGCGGCCGAGCGGGGTACCGGCCGTGACGTGCGTGCCGGGGCGGATGTCGGACAGCACCTCCTCGAGATGTGACCCGTAGTACCGCACGCCGTCGACCCCGACCAACGAGACGGATCGGCCCCCGCGATCCGCGCCGAGGTTGGTCGATGAGGACCAGGTGTCGTCGCGGGTGACCTCGTCAACGCGACCGTCGACCGGGGCGACGAACATGCAGCCTCGCGCGGCGAACATGTCCGCGGCCGGGTAGTCGTGGTGAGTCGATCCGTAGGTGGCCGTACAGTCCGCGATCGGGAACCTGTAGTGCGGCACAGCCGATGGGCTCGATGTCGGAGAGGTCGCCCGCTTCGGGTGTCTGGCTCCGTGACGGTGGTGCGACGTCGCGCCGGCGACATCGGTATCACCAGCTTCCCCGGCCCCCACAGTCGTCACCCCGCTCGGCGAGGAGACGGTGGGCGAGGGGGTGGGGGTCAGCGGCGGGGCGACGACCGGGTGACGCAGGGTGTGGACGGCATAGGCCAGGCCGGCGAGGACGACGAAGACGGCGAACGCTGACATCAACGCGATCCACCACGCGGCACGGCTCGTCGACGGTGTGCGTGAAGCCGCGTGCTTGCTCATAGTCCCCCGTCACTGGCGTCCACTCGCCGCCCTGTGGCGTCATCGGCCGAAGTACTGGGCGGCTTGCGGACCAGCGTAGGCCGCGTCCGAGGTTTGGTCGGCCGTTTGTGACCAGTCGGCGGCCCGCTCGGCGAGCGAATTCGCAGTTACGCGGTGGAGGACGGCGCCGCCGCCCTAGCATCATCTCGACCGTGTACTCGTGGCACGACTCGGATCCAACCGGGATGGTGCCGTCCTTGGGGGAACGAGACCACTGATGAGCCATTGCCCGCGCTGCGGCAACCCGACGGCAGGATCGGCTTTCTGTCCGGCCTGCGGCAGCCCGCAGACCACAGCGGACGACACTCAGTCGCTTCCTCAGCAGCCGAGCGACGACGTGCCAGAGATCCTCCAGCCGGACTCTCCGCCGCCGGCGGCGCCGTACGTGACGCCGCCACACCAGCAGCTGCCCCCTTCGATGCCCCAACCGCTGCCCCAGCAAGTGCCGCAGGTGGTCGTCCAGCAGACGCCGAGGTCGTCACCGGCCGTGGCGATCACTGCGGTCATCGCGGGAGCGGTCGTGCTGGTGGTGGGGCTCGGCGTCTTGTTCCTCACCCTGCGTGACGGGAGTTCCAGCGACACCGCGACCCAGGGCGGTGCGGTCGCGAGCGAGGCGTCGACGCCGGCGGATGCGTCGAGCACGACGGAGGCGTCACCGACAGCCCAGAGCCCGGCGACGCGTTCCAGGAACCACCATGCCGGCAGCGGGCCGGCGACCGGGACGCGAGACGTGGCGACGCTGCGGGCTGGCCTGTTCTGCCGCGACCTCTACGCCCGCGGGTACAGCTACGTTGCAGCCGTCAACTACTGGCGGCTCCACGGCAACCCGAACCAGATGGACATCGACCGCAACGGCATCCCGTGCCAGACCGTGTACTCGCCCTCGGACGTCAGCGCCTACTGGGGCGTGCACGCGGTCCCACAACAGATCGTCACGTCAGTGCAATCGCTCCCGAGTGGGTTGTTCTGCCGCGACCTCTACGCCTCGGGCTACAGCTACTCCGACGCGGTGAACTACTGGTTCTACCACGGTCAGCCGGACCAGATGGACATCGACCTCAACGGAGTTCCGTGCGAGACCGTCTATCCATGGGTCGACATCCAGACGTACTGGTACGGATGAGCAACGACGATTCGGGAGTCCTTTCCATGTCTGATCTCGCTTTCACCACCTCGGTCAGCAGACGTGCCAGGAAGGGGACGCGACGCATCGTCCTGGCGCCGCTCACCGCTCTGGTCTTCGTGGCCGGCCTGCTCATCGGAGTTCCGGTGCCCACCGACGCCCTCACTTCCGGCGGTCCAGGGGTCATGACGACAGGATCTTGGTATGGAGTCAAGCTCGGCGACTCCCTGAACCGGGTCGCGCGCGTGCATGGCTGGTCCGCCGGTTCGTGCCTCGGCGGGTCGGTGCCGGACTACATCCGCGTTCCCCGCACCTATGGCGTCGCGATCGCGCGTGGCGCCAGGGCCGGGCGGGTGGGCTTCATCGAGGCCTATCGCAAGCAGGTGGGCGGACCTCACGGAGTCAGGGTCGGAGTCCGGGTCTCCAGCGTCGCAGGATTCCTGGACACCGGCACCGAGCATCATGCAGACGAGGGCATCGGCTCCGGCAACGAGTGGCGCTACTGGGTGATCCCGGTGCGATCCCACTACTTCTACGTCCGCGCCGGCAGCCTGAGCCCGCGTTCGCGCGTCATCTCCTTCGGTCTGGCAGTGTCCAGGTCCGTGGCCAACGAGCGCGGCCGAACCCAGGGCGGCTGCTACTAGACCCCCGGCCGCGCCGGCACAGCTCGATCGGCAAGCGGAGCAGCGGTCAGCAAGCTTCCCACAGGACCTGCGGCCACTTCCCCCCGAGGACCATGACGTGCACCATGGTGTCAGCGGTCGGTTCGGTGTCGGCGTCGAACTGGAACGTCAGCGTCCGCGCGCCGACACGAACGAACATGAACGGGATGCTGTAACCCTCGACCTCTCGGTACCGCACGCTGCTCAGGCCCGGGTACGCCGCGCTGATCTCGGCCACTGTCGATCCAACGCCGGTGCCACCACGAGCATGCTCCCTCGGGGACCAGACGGCCATCATCCGCAGTCTCGAGGCTGGGGAGAAGCTCACCCAGCCGCGCTTCGCCCACGCCGGCCTCAAGCCGATCGGGCCGCAGACCGGGGCGTGCCGCGTCACCATCCCGGTGGCGACCGCGGCATCGACGGTCATTCCGATGCGCAGCTGACGCCACCGCCCCACCCCCACCTGCGCGGTCGAGGTTCGCAGCACCGTGGTGGGCGCAGCTTGGTGCCGGGCACCCCGATCGGCGCTCGCCTCTGCGCCGGCCGCACCAGTCCCACCCACCAGCAGCGAGCCCGTCACAGCGGCGGCGAGAGCACACGAACGGATTCGGTCCTTTCGCACGACGCCCCCTAGTCACCCATCCACTCGATGACCTGCTTCTTCCCGTGGTGAGTGCGGCGACAGGTCATGCCGCTGAAGTAGTCGTGGTCGGGGAACTTGCACTTGAACCCGCGGACGGTGAACGCGTACTGACCCAGGTCGACGTGGTCCAGCGCTCCGTCAAGCACCTTCTTCGCCTCGGCGCAGGAGACGTTCTTCACTCCGAGGTAGTCGCCGCCAGCGGGACAGTGCTTCATGAGTGCGGCCTGAGCCGGGCTGGCGACGGCGGCGGCCAGCCCGAGCACCAGCACGGCGGGCGACACAAGACTGACAAGCTGTCGAGGCTTCATGGCCGCAGAGCGTAGGCCGAAGGCGTCCCGTTGACAGCCGCTTGGAGGCAAGACGCCTGATTTCATCCCTTCGGGGGATTCGCAGCTCACCTTGCCCCCGCACCGTCGGGCATACTGACGACCGAGACGAGCAACGTGCCGGTCATGCACCGAGGGGAACCGAGGTCATGTTCAGCTGGTTGCCGTCCTTCCGCCTCCGTAGCTCAGCTGGATAGAGCAGCGGCCTTCTAATCCGCCGGTCGCAGGTTCGAGTCCTGCCGGGGGCGCCCCGATACAACGTCTTGTCGACGGAGCGGACCGTGGCGCCGACCCCCGTGGTCGTGCGTCGGATCTCGCTCTGCAGCTTGCCGACCGGTCATACCTCGCCCGATCCAGCGGACACTCGGTCAGTCGCCCAACCAGTAGATGCTCTGCTTCTTGCCCTTGTGGTTGCGGTGGCACGAGATGCCGTTGGCGGCGTCACGACCCGGGAAGACGCAGTGGAAGCCTCGGACGGTGAACGAGTAGTCCACGCCGACATGATCGAGCGCAGCCCAGACGACCTTCTTCGCCTCCGTGCAGGACACGTTCTTGACGCGCAGGAGATCCGGACCGGCGCAGCGGCTCGAGGCGGCGGCGTCAGCCGCCGGGGCAGTCGCGGACAGTCCGATGACGAGAGCGGCCGCTGACGCCGCAGAGGCGAGGTGTCGAAGACCCATGGCCGGGACGCTAACCGAGGCCGGCCCGGTCCGACCCGAGTTCACACGAATGCACCGTGCCGTTCACACCGCACGCGGACAGCGCAAGTCGTCGGGCGACTGTGAAACCCGCCCGAAACGCGAGTCGAGCCGTCAGGACGTCTCGGTGGGCAGCGGCGTGTCCGGGTCGTCGAAGGGGCGCCGCTCGGCGGGGTCGAAGTCGGGCTGGTCGGGCCGGTTGACGTGATCCTCGGGGTCCATGTCGACGTCCTTGACGTCGGCATCGTCCTGCCCGTGCTCGTCCTGCCCGTGCTCCTCGCCCGGACCTGGCTGCGGGTGCGGTTCGCTCATACCGGCTGGGTACCCGGCCGGGTCGGCGCTACGCGGGCGGCGAGGTGTCGATGCTGCGCATCCGGTCGGGCTCGAAGCCGTTGCGCATGCCCCACCCGACCGCCTGCGAGCGCCGGGTGACGCCGATCTTGCGGTAGGCGGTGCGGATGTAGGTCTTCACCGAGTTGATCGAGAGATAGGTGCGCTCGGCGATCTCCTGGTTGCTCAGGCCCTGGGTGATCAGGGCGAGAACCTCGGACTCACGGGCCGTCAGCCCCGCCTCGCGGCCGGGCCACTCCCCGGCGGCCCGCTCGGCTGCTTCGGGGTCCGGGCGGGGCGTGACGGTCTCGCCGGCGTGCACCGCCTCGATGCCGTCGACGATCTGGTCGGCGCTCAGCCCCTTGGACAGGTAGCCGGCGGCGCCGCGGTCGATCGCGCGCGCGACCAGGTCGGGCTGCACGTTCCAGCTGAAGATGACGACCCTGGCCTCGCTGCCGCGCACCAGGTCCTCGAGGTCGACCCCGTCGCCCTGCACCTGGCCGAAGGTGTCGTAGAGGATCACGTCGACGTCGCTGATCACGGGCAGGCCCGAGTCGAGCTCGACGACGCTCACGCGATCGGTGTGGGGCGAGAGCATGGCCGCGACGCCGGCGACGACCATCTCGTAGTCGTTGACGACCGCGACCCGGATCGGGCTGCCAGACATGAGCCCACCCTAAGCCGAAGGCGGGGATTGTCGGATGTGATCGGGTCGACACGCGCGTCAATGCCGGGTTCGGCGGCCGCCGCAGGTTAGAAAAGGACTGCCCCGCTTGGTATGAGCTCGCGGGGCTCAACTCATTTCTGGGCTCGTTCCGGAGCCTGGTCCGCCACGTAGGCGTCGATCTCCGCCAGCAGCCGGGCCTTGACCGGCTCGTCGGCGAACGACACGCGTACGGCGTCCCGCGCCACGTCGGCGACCCCCGCCTCGTCGAGACCGAGCAGCTCGGCCGCGATCTCGTACTCGCGGTTCAGCGTGGTCCCGAACATCGGCGGGTCGTCGGAGTTGATGGTGACCGTCACCCCGGCGTCCCGGAACGCCCGGATGGGGTGCTCGTCGAGCGAGGCGACCGCGCGGGTGGCGACGTTGGAGGACGGGCACACCTCGAGCGGTACGCCGGACTCCGCGAGGTGCGCGAGCAGCGCCGGGTCCTGGGCGGACGACGTGCCGTGCCCGATCCGCTCGGCCCCGAGGTGCTGCAGCGCGTGCCAGACCGTCTCGGGCCCGGTGGTCTCCCCGGCGTGCGGCACGCTGTGCAGCCCGGCCGCCCGCGCCGCGTCGAAGTGCGGCTGGAACTGCGGCCGGGGCACCCCGAGCTCCGGCCCACCCAGGCCGAAGCCGACCAGCCCCTCCGGCCGGTGGCGCAGCGCGAATTCCAGCGTGGCGTCGGCGGCCGGGACACCGGACTCGCCCGGGATGTCGTAGATCCACCGCAGGACCAGCCCGAAGTCGCGCTCGACGGCCCGCCGGGCGTCCTCGATCGCCTCGGTGTAGGCCTCGATCGGCATGCCGCGCTCGTCGTCGTGGGGCAGCACCGAGGTGTACGGCGTGCAGGTGAGCTCGGCGTACCGCAGGCCCTGACCGGTCGCCATCTCGCGCCCGATCTCGTGGGTCAGGTAGCGGATGTCCTCCGGTGTGCGCACCAGGTCGACGACCGCCAGGTAGACCTCGACGAAGTGCGCGAAGTCGCGGAAGGCGAAGAACCGGCGCAGCTCGTCGGGGTCGCTGGGCACCGTGCCGGGATGGCGCTCGGCGAGCTCGGAGACGATGCGTGGCGAGGCGGACCCGACGTGGTGGACGTGCAGCTCGGCCTTGGGCAGGTGGGTGATGAACTCCGACAGGCTCACCCGGCGGAGTCTGTCAGCGGCCCCGCCGGTTCGCCTACTCGTCGCGGCCGGTCAGCCCTGGAGCTGCGCCACCAGGTTCTGGCTGAGCTCGTCCATGGTCCGGCCGTCCGAGAAGACCTTCCCGTCGAGCAGCACGGTGGGCGTGCCCTGCACCCCGGCGCTCACCGCGGCCTTGGTCGCCTTGGTGACCCACGGGGTGCCTTCGTCGGCCTCGATCGCGTCGCGGACGTCGGACTCCTTGGCCCCGGCCTGCACGGCGAGGTCCGCGAGCTCGGAGCTCTCCGGGAACGGGCCGGCCTCGCTGGGCTGGTTGTCGTAGAGGAGGTCGTGGAACTTCTTGGCGACCTCAGGCCCGGAGTTCGCGAGCACGATCGAGAACGCGCCGGCCGAGCGCACGGAGTAGCTCGACTCGTCGCCGCCCCCGAGGAGGTCGAAGGGCCGGTACTCCACCTGCACCTTGCCCTCGTCGGCGAGCTTCGCGAGGTCCTCGCGGCTGGCCTTCTCGAGCTCGCCGCAGTAGGGGCAGAGGAAGTCCTCGTAGATGACGACCTCATGGGGCGCACTGTCGGGTCCGATGGTGACGCCGAGCTCGCTCGTGGAGCTCGACGAGGAGGCCGAGACGTCGTTCGTGGTGTCGAGGGCACGCGCGATGAGGAAGCCGCCGGCGAGGATGACGAGGACGGCGAGCACCACCCCGCCCACCATCAGGTTGCGGCGGCGGCGCTCGGCCGCCTGCTGCTCGGCCATGGCGGCCGCAGCGCGGGCGGTGCGGTCGGTGTCTCGGTTCTTCTTCGACATGCGCGGTCCTTCTAGGCAGGGGTACGACGGAACAGCAGCGAGTCCAGCGACAGTCTGGTGGACGGCAGCCAGGCGAGGAACAGCGAGAGCAGCAGGAGCACGACGTCGCGACCGATCTCCCACGGGTACTTCGAGGCCGCGTCCTGGTCGTACCCGCCGCCACCGAAGCAGCCGCAGTCGATCGAGATGCCGCGCGCCCACACCGATGCGATCCCGATGATGAAGGCGACGAACAGGAGGCTCGACACGACGGCCGCGCCCCGGGTGAGCAGGCCCAGCACGAGCATCAGGCCGACGACGATCTCGAGGACGGGGAGCAGCTGCCCGACCGGCTGGGCGAGGTTGCCCGGCAGGAGCTGGTAGGCGCGGACGGCGGTGACGCTCTCCGCGGGATGCAGGACCTTGGCGGCACCGGCCCAGATCCACACCGACCCCACCACCAGGCGCGCGACCAGGCCGAGCCACTCCTTCACGTCTCCGACCCTAAGGGGGCATGCTGAACCTCGACTGAGACGGAGGTCCCGACCGGTCAGGACTAAGGTGTGCGCGTGAACGACCGACTCGTGTGGATCGACTGCGAGATGACCGGGCTGGACCTCGGCGCGGACGCGCTGATCGAGGTCGCGGCCCTGGTTACCGACTTCGACCTCAACGTGCTCGGCACCGGCGTGGACGTGATCGTCAAGCCACCGGCCGAGGCCCTGGACCAGATGAACGACTTCGTCCGCGACATGCACGAGACCTCGGGCCTGCGCCAGGAGCTGGACGCCGGCGTCTCGCTCGCCGAGGCCGAGGACCAGGTGCTCGCCTACATCCGGGAGCACTGCCCCGAGGGCAGCCGCCCGCCGCTGGCCGGCAACAGCGTGGCCACGGACCGGGCGTTCATCGCCCGGGACATGCCGCGGCTGGAGACGTTCCTGCACTACCGGATCGTCGACGTGTCGTCGATCAAGGAGCTGTCGCGCCGGTGGTTCCCGCGGGCGTACTTCCAGGCGCCCGCCAAGCGCGGCAACCACCGCGCCCTGGCCGACATCCAGGAGAGCATCGAGGAGCTGCGGTACTACCGGGACGCGGTGTTCGTCCCCTCCCCCGGTCCCGACTCGGACGCCGCGCGGGAGATCGCCCGCCGCCACGGTGGCTCGCTGACCGGGCTGGTCGCAGACGAGCCGCCCACGGCGCAGGCCGATTCCGCGGAACCGGTCTGACTCCTCTACACTTTCGCAACGCACCGACCCCGGTCGGAGCGATCGTGGTGGGTGTAGCTCAGCTGGTAGAGCACCTGGTTGTGGTCCAGGTGGCCGCGGGTTCAAGTCCCGTCACTCACCCCACTGCCCGCGAGGGCGACGAGGCCCCGGTCGGCGCAGCGCCGACCGGGGCCTCGTCCGTCCCAGCGGGGTCGCCTGCTCGTCCTCGGCCCGGCTCCCCGCCGGGCTCACGCCGACCTTGCACGGCGAGGTCCGTGGAAAACAAGGTCCGACGCACCCGGTCGACCGACGGGAGAGCCCTCGTCCGCAGCACCGTGGTTAGCATCGCGTCATGGGCGCCGGCCATCACCATCCCTCCGGGCACGCCGGCACGCACCACCGCTGGCGGCTCGCGACGACCTTCGGGCTCGTCGCGGCCTTCCTCGTCGTCGAGCTCGTCGTCGGACTGTCGACCGGGTCCCTCGCCCTGGTCTCCGACGCCGGCCACATGGCCGCCGACGTGGTCGCCCTCGGTGCGGCGCTCGCCGCGACCAAGATCGCCACCCGGCCCGACACGACCGGACGGCGCACCTACGGCTCCTATCGGGCCGAGATCTTCGCCTCCGGGCTGACCGTCCTCATCATGCTGGGCGTGGCGGCGTACGTCGTCGTCGAGGCGCTGGGTCGGTGGGGCGACGACGTCGAGGTCTCACCGGGGCCGCTGCTCGTGGTCGGGACGCTCGGCCTGGCCGTCAACGTCGTCTCGATGCTCCTCCTGCGCGGTGGGTCCGACGAGTCGCTCAACGTCAAGGGCGCCTACTACGAGGTCGTGGCGGACGCCGCGGGCAGCGTCGGCGTGATCGTGGCCGGGCTGCTGGTGCGAGTCACCGGCGACGGCTGGTGGGACACCGTGGTCGCGCTTGCGATCGGGGTGTTCGTCGCCGTGCGCGCGGTCGCGCTCGGCCGCGAGGTGCTGGCCGTGCTGGGCCAGCACGTCCCGGCAGGCATGGAGGTCGACGACGTCGTGCGCGACCTCGAGCTGGTGGAGGGCGTGGCCGACGTGCACGACCTCCACGTCTGGACCCTGACTTCGGGCATGCTCGTCGCGACCGCCCACCTGGTGCTCGACGAGAGCGGTGACGCGCAGCAGGTGCTGGACGGCGCCCGCCGGGTGCTGCGCGAGCGGCACCGGGTCGAGCACGCCACCTTGCAGGTCGAGACGACCCGGACGCGTGAGTGCGAGGACACGACCTGGTAGTCGATTCGAATACCCCCGGGGGTATCTGTTACGGTGAGGGCACCGCACCAGGACACCGACCAGGAGGAACCATGTCGACCTCGGACCACGGTCACGGCAAGACCGTCCTGCGCGATCTCTCGCCGCTGCACCGTGACCTGCGCAAGGCGATCCCGGACGTCTACCAGGGCTTCCGCGAGCTGCACCAGGCCGCCTTCGCCGAGGGTGTCCTCGACGTCCGCACCAAGGAGCTCATCGCCCTCGCGATCGGGGTCGTCGAGCAGTGCGACGGCTGCATCGCCTCCCACGCCCAGGGCGCCGTCCGCGCCGGCGCCACCCGCCAGGAGGCCGCCGAGGCCATCGGCGTCACGTTCCTGATGAACGGCGGCCCCGCCACCATCTACGGCCCCCGTGCCTACAACGCGTTCTGCGAGTTCGCGGACGCGGCCGAAGCCACCGACCCGACCCCCTGAAGGGATCCACCGATGTGCTCACCCACCCCCTGCCGGACCTGCCGGAAGATCACCTGGTCCGGCTGCGGCCAGCACGTCGCCCAGGTCAAGGCGTCCGTGCCGGACGACCTGTGGTGCCCGGGCCACCCCGGCGAGAGCGGCTCCGGGCTCCTGTCGCGCGTCTTCGGGCGCTGAGTCGCGCCCGCGCACGCCGTCAGTCGGTCGCGAGGTCGACGACCTCGGCGCCGGCGGCGACGGAGCGCACCATCTCGATCGCCTCGATCGCTGCGCTCTTCCAGATGTAGCCCTGGCTGCGGGCGACCAGCTCACCCTGGGCGTCACGCAGCTGCCAGCGGTACTCGCCGCCGACCTCGACCACCTCGAACCTGCCCCACATCGCATCCATCGCTTACCCGGACCGGTGGTCGTCTAAGCCTGGGCCGGGTCCGGGTCACCGACTGGTCTGGTCGGGAGCAGCCGGGTGAAGAAGAGCGACACCAGCGTGAGCAGGCCGAGCACGGAGAGGCTGATCCGCAGCGCGTCGATCCGCGCGGAGGTGTTCGCGTCCACCACCGCCTGCGCCGTCGAGTCCGAGACCCCGGCGTCGGTCAGCGCCTGGTCGAGCTGGGCGTCGGAGAGGAACGGGATCCCACCGGCGAGGTCGACCGAGGCCTGCTGCGCCACCTCGTGCGGCACGGCAGGGTTCGCGTCGATCCCGGCCAGGAAGGACGCGGTGAGCGCGCCGATCAGCACCGAGCCGGCCAGCGCCGTCCCGAGCGACGCCCCCAGGTTGGTGGCGGTGTTCTGCAGACCACCCACCTCACCGCTCATCTCGTCCGGCATCGCGGACACCGTCACGGCGCCCAGCTGCGAGGCGAGCGCCCCCACGCCGAGCCCGGCGAAGAGGAGCGGCACGGTCACGATCGACGCGCCCGCACCGACCTCGAGGGCACCGACGAGCGAGACGATGCCGGCCAGGAGCGCGACGAGCCCCCACGTGACCACGCGACGCGGCGAGGCGTGCGGCCAGACCTTGGGTACGCCGATGGCCGCGATGAGCAGCGTGACGGAGAGCGGCAGCAGCCGGACGCCGGTCTCGAGGGCGGTGAGGCCGAGCGCGACCGACAAGAAGAGGGGGATGGTGAAGAACAGGCCGGCCTGGATGAGGAACTGGAAGAAGAACATCGTCAGCCCCCCGGCCAGCTGCCGGTTGCCGAGCATCGAGACCTGCACCAGCGGCTCCCGGCCCGACGCGGCCCGACGCTCCTCCCACCAGAAGAAGACCCGCACGACGACCAGGCCCGCGAGCACCAGCCAGGTCGTGTACGACACGCCGGCCAGGTCGGGCGCCCCCGGCTTCGGCAGCACCCAGCCCCACTCGCCGGACCGCAGGACGCCGTACACCGCCATGCCGAGGCCGGCGGCGGAGAGCAGGATCCCGACGACGTCGAGCGGCTTGCGCTCCTCCGGGGCGACGTCGACGATCTTGCGCGCCGCCGCCAGGATCGCCACCACGATCACGACCTCGCCGGCGAACACCAGCCGCCAGGTCCACCAGGTCGTGACGGCGCCGCCGATGAGCGGGCCGGCCGCGACCGCGATCGCACCGGCGGCCGCCACCAGGCCGTAGGCGCGCGGCCGCTCGGCGGCCGGGAAGTTGCTGGCCACGAGGGCGACGATCGCCGGCATGATCAGCGCCGCCCCGAGACCCTCGAGCAGGGACCAGCCGATGATCAGGACGGTCAGGTTGGGCGCCAGGGCGGTCGTGAAGGACCCGGCGCCGTAGATGACGCACCCGATCGAGAAGGCGCGCCGGCGCCCGATCATCGTGCCGATCTTGCCGCCGGTGATCATCATCGTCGCCATCACCAGGGTGTACAGCGTGATGGCGGTCTGCACGCCGGTGACCGTCGTCCCGACGTCGGTCGCGACCTGGGCGATCGAGACGTTCATGACCGAGCTGTCGAGGGTCATCAGGAACTGGGAGGACGCGAGGGTGAGCAGCACCAGCCCGGCCCCGGTCTTGGTCGATGCCGTCACCCGGGCATGGTGACCCGCGGCGGGTGGGGACGCCTCACCCGGTTGGGGTGGTTGGGTGATGGAGGCGGCCTCGATCAGTCGGCGGTGATCAGGGGCAGGCGCACGCGGAACACGGTGCCCTCACCCTCCTCCGACTCCACCGTCATCGTCCCACCGTGCTTCTCGACGATCGCGTGGGCGATGGAGAGGCCCAGGCCGCTGCCCGGGATCGCCTGCTGCTGGGCCAGGGACGAGCGGAAGAACCTGCTGAACAGCTGGTCCTGCTCCTCCGCGGGGATGCCGATCCCGGTGTCGGCGACGGCCACCTCCGCCTGTCCGTCGTGGATCGTCAGCGCGACCTGCAGGCGACCACCCTCGGGGGTGAACTTCACCGCGTTGCCGAGCAGGTTGATCACCACCCGCTCGAGCATGTCGCGGTCACCCAGGCACGGCGCCGGGTCCTCCGGCAGGTCGACGTCGAGCTCGAGCTCACGGCGCTCCAGCGTGGGTGCGACGACCGCGACGCCGGCCGCGACGACCTTGCGCAGGTCGACGACCTTGTGCGCGAAGCCGATGCCGTCCTCCTGGATCCGCGAGAGCGTCAGGAGGTCGTCGATGAGGGACAGCAGGCGGCTGCTGTTCGCCGAGAGGCGTTGCACGGCGTCGAGCTGCTCGTGGCTCAGCTGGCCGTAGACGCCGTCCTCGAGCATCTCGGTGTAGCCGAGGATGCTGGTGATCGGCGTGCGCAGCTCGTGGCTGACGCTGGAGACGAAGGCGTCCTTGACGCGGTCGACCTCCTGGAGCCGGGCCACGGCCTCCCGCTCGGTCGCGAGGGCCTCGACGAGGCGGCGCTCGGCCTCCTTGCGCTCGGTGATGTCCTCCGACGTGCTCACGTAGCCGGTGACCTGGCCGCGGTCGTCCTCGATCGGGTCCAGCGACATCGAGTGGCTGCGCACGACGCCGTCCTTGCGGACGAAGGGCATGTCGGTGGGGCCGGCCCCGAGCAGGGTGCGCGCCACCTCCCGGAACTCGGGCTGCACGCCCAGCTCCCGAGCCTTCTCGGCGATCGCCTCGTCGCTGTGGAGGTACTCGGTCGTGCGTCCGAGCATCTCCTCCGCGCTGTAGCCCAGGAGCTGTTCGGCGCCGGGGTTGACCAGGGTGACCAGGCCGTGGGCGTCGGTGCCGATGATCGCGACGCCGCCGGCGCCGTTGACGATGTTCTGCACCATGTCGCGCTCGGCGGCGACCTGGCGGGCGTTCTCGAGCTGGTCGCCGACGATGAGCACGAACGGCACGACGACCAGGGCGCAGTCGATGATGAACAGCGACAGGAGCAGGCCCTGCACGTCGGCCGGCAGGCCGAACCGGCTGTCCACCTCCGCGAACGGGCCGTGGTCGCGGGTGGTGAGGGCGATGGCGAACCCGAGCACCACGAACAGCTGGGCGATCGACTCGTAGGCGCCGCTGCGCAGGGCACCCCAGGCGAGCACGGGGATGAGGGCGAACACCAGGCTCGGGAAGTCGTCGAGGTAGAACACGACCGGCGTGAGCGTCACGATCAGCACCCACTGGGCGGCGCGCTCGACCGGCGGCGCGAGACCGGGGTGCGGCCGCAGCCGGCAGAAGAACGGCGTGACCGCCAGGTTGGACGCCAGCGACGAGGCCAGCACCGAGAGGCCGAGCAGGAGCGGGTCGCCCCAGCCGGTCACCAGGCTGGTCACGACCCCGCTCACACCGACGCAGAGCGCCCCGAGCGCCGAGCCGCCGATGTAGCGACCGAGCTCGGCGTTGGTCCGCAGGGGCGGCCGGTCCCGGACGCCGCCGGTGAGCACCCGCCAGAACGCCCAGCACTGCACGGTCATGCCGACGGCGATGCCGAACGCCACCGACTCCGGGCGACCCGTGGCGATGGTCCCGAACGCGATCGCGAAGATCAGCAGCAGGACGACCGGGGTGCTCGGCTTCGGCGCGATCATCAGCAGCGCGGTCGCCAGCGCCGCCGGCCAGATCCCGATCGCAGCGCCGGTCGCCGGTGCGCCGTACACCGCCGCCAGGCCGAAGCCCACGGTGAGGGCGACCAGGCCCGCGAACCACCCCCACGATCTCGCTGCCACTGTCACCTCCCGAGCGGTCTGGTCCGCGCCGTGTCGTGGACATGTTCTCGCGCATCCTCTCGCGCTGCATCCCGTCGTGGCCCGGACTCGCCCAACCCGAGCCGGGACAATCGATGCCCTAGGGTCGGGCGGGTGATGACGGAGCGGAGCAGCTACGACGTCGTGGTCGTCGGTGGCGGGCATAACGGCCTGACGGCGGCGGCCTACCTCGCCCGCGCGGGCCTGTCGGTCCTCGTGCTCGAGCGGCTGGCCGCGACCGGCGGCGCCGCCGTGTCGGCGCAGGCATTCTCGGGCCACCCGGCGCGCCTCTCGCGCTACTCCTACCTGGTCGCGCTGATGCCCGAGGCGCTGGTCGCCGACCTGGGGCTGGACCTGCGGCTCGCGTCGCGGTCGGTCGCGTCGTACACCCCGTGGGTCCGCGACCAGAAGCCCGGCGGCCTGCTGGTGCAGCGGCCCGAGCGCGGCGGCACCGCACAGTCCTTCCGCGAGCTGACCGGCTCCGACGACGAGTACGACGCCTGGCAGCGCTTCTACCGCGAGGTCGAGGGGTTCGCCGGCGTGGTGGCGCCGACGCTGCTGGAGCCGCTGCCCGCCGAGCGGGACGTCCGCGCGGCGGTCGACCCGGAGGTGTGGCGCGACCTGGTCACCCGGCCGATCGGCGAGACGATCGAGGAGCGGTTCACCGACGACACCGTGCGCGGCGTGGTCGCGACGGACGCGCTGATCGGCACGTTCGCCTCCCTGCGCGACCCCTCCCTGGTCCAGAACCGCTGCTTCCTCTACCACCTGGTCGGCAACGGGACCGGCGAGTGGCGGGTGCCGATCGGTGGGATGGGCGCGGTCACGGATGCGCTCGCCCGGGCCGCGGCGTCGGCGGGCGCCGAGATCGTGACCGGCGCCGGGGTGAGCGCGATCCGCGGCGACGACGACGGGGCCGAGGTCACCTGGCACGACGGCGCCGGCGACCGCACCGTCCGGGCCCGCCACGTGCTCTCCAACGTCGCGCCGTGGGTGCTGCGCATCCTCCTCGGCGAGCCCGAGGACCCGGCCACCAAGCCCGAGGGGTCGCAGCTGAAGATCAACCTCCTGCTCGACCGGCTGCCGCGGCTGCGGTCCGGGGTCGACCCGGAGGTGGCGTTCGCCGGCACCCTCCACCTGGCCGAGGACTACAGCCAGCTCGAGGCGGCGTACGCCGACGCGGCGGCCGGTCGCATGCCCTCGGTGCTCCCCGGCGAGATCTACTGCCACTCGCTCACCGACCGCTCGATCCTCGGCGACGCGCCGGCCGGGACGCACACCTTCACCTACTTCGGCGTGCACACCCCCGCGTCGCTCTTCGAGGCCGACCCGGAGGGCACCAAGCAGGTGGCCGTCGAGCGGGCCCTGGCCGCCCTCAACGAGCACCTGGTCGAGCCGATCGAGACCTGCCTGGCCACCGACGCTGCCGGCCGTCCCTGCCTGGAGGCCAAGATCCCCCAGGACGTCGAGCGCGACCTCGCCATGCCCGGCGGGCACATCTTCCACGGAGACCTCGAGTGGCCGTGGGCGCCGAACCGCGCCCGCCTCGACACCCCCGCCCAGCAGTGGGGCGTCCAGACCGACCTCGCGTCGGTGCTCGTCTGCGGCTCCGGCGCCCGTCGCGGCGGCGCGGTCTCGGGCATCGGTGGCCACAACGCGGCGCAGGCCGTGCTCGCCTCTCGCTGACCCCTCCTCGATTTCTCGCGTCCCCCGCCCGCTGGTAGAGTTCACGTCGCTCCACAGCACGCGCCATTAGCTCAATTGGCAGAGCAGCTGACTCTTAATCAGCGGGTTCGGGGTTCGAGTCCCTGATGGCGTACCACCGGTCCCAGCACCGTCGACAGGCCCGTCCGGAGAGATCCGGGCGGGCCTTCGCTGTGTCACCCGTCGCTGCCTGCCCGGGTGCCATCGCGCCGTGGATACCCTGGCCGCCGTGGATGCCGACGTCGTCGTGGTGGGTGCCGGACTGGCCGGGCTGCGATGTGCGAGCGCCCTGGCCGCGACGGGGCTCGAGGTGGTGGTCCTCGACGCGGGCGACGCCCCAGGAGGGCGGATCCGCACCGACCGGGTCGACGGGTTCCTGGTCGACCGGGGCTTCCAGCTGCTCAACCCGGCGTACCCCGCCGTGCGGCGCTGGGTCGACGTCGACGAGCTGGGCCTGCAGCCGTTCGGGGCCGGCGTCGCGGCGCGGACCGAGGAGGGCACCGTCCGGCTCGGGCACCCGCTGCACGCACCGGGACTGCTGCCGCCGACGCTGAGCACCCTCGTCCGGCGTCCCGGGGAGGTCGCCGCGCTGGCCCGCTGGGCGGCGCCGCTGCTCCGACCTCGTCGGACCTCCCTCTCGCACGTGCTGGCCGGCCGTCCCGACGTCGACCGCCGCGCCGCGCTCGACCGGGCTCACGTCGATGGGTTCCCGCGCCGGGTGCTCGAGCGCTTCCTGTCCGGCGTGCTCCTCGAGGACGATGGCAGCACCGCCGATCGGTTCGTGCTGCTGCTCGTCTGGATGTTCGTGCGAGGCGTCCCGGGCCTCCCGGCCGGGGGCATGCAGGCGCTGCCCGAGCAGCTGGCCGCGGGACTGGGTGACCGGGTCCGGCTGGGCGAGGTGGCCCGCACCGTCGGACCCGACGCTGTCACGACGGATGGCGGCCGACTGACGGCCCGGCAGGTCGTCGTCGCGACCGACGCATCCCAGGCGCACGCGCTGCTCGGCCTCCCCGTGCCGGGCAGCAAGGGCGTGGTCACCACCTGGTGGGCGGCGCCGGACGCTCCGGCCACCGCCCTCCTCCACGTCGACGCCCGCCGTCGGCCCGCCGGCCCGCTCGTCAACGCCGCCGTCGTCTCCGCCGCCGGACCGACCTACGCCCCTCCCGGTCGTCACCTCGTCGCCGGCTCGGCGCTGATGGGCGACGCCCGCGAGACGTCGGAGCGGGCGATGCGAGCGCACGCCGGCGATCTCCTCGGCGTCGACCCCGGCCGGTGGGAGGTCGTCGCGCGGCACGAGGTCCCCCACGCACTCCCGGCCCAGCCCCCGCCGTACGCGGCTCGCCGACCGGTCGAGGTGGAGGGGCTGGTGGTGTGCGGCGACCACCGCGACACCGGGTCGATCCAGGGCGCGCTGGTCAGCGGTCAGCGGGCCGCCGACGCGGTGCTCGCCCGGCTCCGGTCGGCCTGAGCGGATCCGAGCGTCGTCACGGCGCCTCGGCGGCGTCGGGGACCGGGTCATCCGCGCCGGCCGCCGTCCGCGGGAGCGCGACGGTGGCCAGCAGGCCGACCAGCAACGCCGCCGCGGCGAGCCAGAGCGTCACCTGGCTTGCGTGGACCATCGCGTCGGAGGCCGCCTGGGCCACCGACTGCGTGGCGGGGTGCGCCTGGAGGCCGGCGATCGCGATGCCCGCGCTGTCGGTCACGGCCGAGGTGACCCCGTCGACGGCGCGGGCCGGGAGCCCGAGGGCGGTCAGGTTGTCCCGCGTCGCGGCACCGAGGCGGGAGATCAGCAGGCCGCCGAGGAGCGCCACGCCGAGCGCGGAGCCGAGCTGCCGGATGGAGCTCTGCACCCCGGATGCCTGCCCGCTCTCGTCGCGCGGCACGTCGGACAGGATCAGCGAGGTCAGCTGCGCGGTCGCCATGCCGACGCCGACGCCGTAGACGAAGAGGAACACGCAGAGCACCCAGGTGGAGATGGTCATCGAGAGCACGAGGCCGAGCCCGCCGACGGCGAGCGCCTCCAGCGCCAGGCCGGTCTGCACGACCGAGCGCTGGGAGAGACGCTTGCTGATCTGCGGGAGCATCCCGGACACGACGAACGTGCCCAGGGCCAGCGCCGCGAGGATCCCGCCGGTCTGCAGGGCCGTGTAGCCCAGGGTCCCCTGCAGCAGGAGCGGGAGGGTGAACAGCAGCCCGAACTCACCGAAGGCGACGATCAGGGCTGCCACGACCCCGGCACGGAAGGTCACCAGCCGGAAGAGGCCGAGGTCGACCAGGACGTGCCGGCCCCTCTCGGCCCGGCGATGCTCGACGAACACGAACGCGACCATGAGGAGCACTCCCGCCGCGACCGCGAAGGGGACGGGAGAGACCGTCCCGTCGTCCTGGCGCCACCAGCCGTAGGTCTGGGCCTCGATGAGCCCGAAGACGATCGAGCCCATCCCGAGCGCCGAGAGCAGCACGCCCATCGGGTCGCGGCCGGGGACGGCCGCCGGGTCCCGCGTCTCGGGGATCGCCAGCGCCACGCCGAGGAGGACGACCACACCGAGCGGGATGTTGAGCCAGAAGGCCCACCGCCAGGAGACGTCGGTCGCCAGCCACCCGCCGACCAGGGGCCCGATCGCGGCCATGCCGCCGATGGCCGACCCCCACACGGCGAAGGCGATGGTGCGTGCGCGGCCGACGAACATCGCGTTGATGGTCGAGAGGGTGCTCGGCACGATCATCGCGGCACCCAGGCCCTGCACCAGCCGGGCACCGACCAGGACCGCCGCGTCCTGGCTCGACCCGGCGACCAGGGAGGCCGCCATGAACAGGACCATCCCCGCACCGAAGAGGCGGCGGCGCCCGTGCAGGTCGCCCCAGCGGCCCAGGGTGAGCAGGAGGGCGGCGAACACCAGGGAGTAGGACGCATTGATCCACTGGGCGTCGGTGGTCGTCAGCCCGAGGTCCTCGATCACGACGGGCAGGGCCACGTTGACGACCGTGGCGTCCATGATCACCACCGAGACCCCGAGGGCGATGGACAGCAGTGCCAGCCAGCCCCGTCGGTCGATCCGGTCGGTGGGCTGCGGCGCGGTCCCGTCCATGGCGGCAAGTTACCAACGCCATGTCGGCAACATCCCACAACCCCAGAATCACCCCTTTGGGCGTAGTGCCACGGCGCGTCTGACACCGGTCCGCCCGAGACGATGGGACCATGGCCGGCCGTCCGACCCGCGTGGGGATCGTGAGTCCCCAGGAGGTGCTCATCAAGGGTCTCGCCGCCATGCTCGCCGAGCACCCGCACCGCTCCGCGGTCACCACCGTCGACGACGCCCAGGTGGTGCTGTACGACGTGCTCGGCGTCTACCGCAACAACGGATCCGACCTCGACGAGATCATCGGCGACGACGGTCCGGTCGTCGTCGCGATCAGCCGCGACCTGCGCCCCGACCTGCGTGCGCGGGCGCTGGCCGCCGGGGCGCACGGCTGGATCTCGATGAGCGTCGACTCCCACGAGCTGGTCGCCGCGGTCGAGGCCGCCGTCGAGGGACGGGACCTTCCCGGACGCACCGACCGGCTGGGCACCGACATCGGGCTGACACCGCGCGAGGTGGAGGTGCTGTCCCTGATCGCCCAGGGCAAGAGCAACATCGAGATCGCCGAGCGGCTGTTCCTGTCCATCAACTCGGTGAAGACCTACATCCGCTCGGCGTACGCCAAGATCGGAGCCACCTCCCGCAGCCGCGCCGTCGCCTGGTGCCTGCAGCACGGCTTCGCCCCGCCGGAGGACTGACCCGCCCTCTCGCCGCGCGGCATGAGCCGGGGCCTCCCGGGGCACCTCTTCGCCATGGCGACCCGGCACGCTGACCCCGCCACCGCGGAGGTCGACTCTCCCACCGACCTCACGGCACGGTCCTGGCGCTACGTCCTTCGCAAGACCCTGCGGGAGTTCTCGGCCGACCAGTGCACCGACCTCGCCGCCGCGCTCACCTACTACGCGGTGCTCGCCGTCTTCCCGGCGGCGATCGCGCTCACCTCGCTGCTCGGCCTGGTCGGCGAGGGCACCAACAGCGTGCGCACGGTGCTCGACATCGTGTCCCAGCTCGGCGGCGGGTCCGTGGTGGACAGCGTCCGCGGACCGCTGCTCGACGTCAGCCGCTCCCAGGGCGCCGGGCTCGCCCTCGTGCTCGGCCTCGCGGGTGCACTGTGGTCGGCCAGTGGGTACGTCGGCGCCTTCGGCCGGGCGATGAACCGCGTCTACGAGATCGAGGAGGGCCGGCCGGTCTGGAAGCTCCGACCGGTCATGCTGCTGCTGACCCTCGTGCTGGTCGTGCTCACGGCCGCGGTCCTGCTCGCGCTGGTCGTGACCGGCCCGGTGACCGGTGCCGTCGGCGACGCGATCGGGGTCGGGTCGTCGCTGCAGCTGGTGTGGAACATCGCGAAGTGGCCGGTGATGTTCCTGGTCGTCGTGCTGATCGTGGCGCTGCTCTACTACGTGACGCCGAACGTGCGGCAGCCGAAGTTCCGCTGGGTCAGCGTCGGCGCCCTCGTCGCGATCGTCACCTGGGGCGTCGTGTCGGCCGCGTTCGGGTTCTACGTCAGCAACTTCTCCTCCTACGACAAGACGTACGGCGCGCTGGCCGGCGTCATCGCGTTCCTCCTGTGGCTGTGGCTGACCAACCTCGCCCTGCTCTTCGGCGCCGAGCTGGACGCCGAGCTCGAGCGAGGCCGCCAGCTGCAGTCCGGCATCCCGGCCGAGCGCGAGCTGCAGCTGCCGCCCCGCGACGACCGCAACATCGAGAAGTCCCGGGCCACGGAGGAGGAGGACGAGCGGCGCGGCCGCGCGATCCGCCTCCGGGCCCGCCCCCAGCCCCGACGTCGGAAGGACTGACCCGCATGACCCTCACCTCGCTCTGGCACGACCGGCGACCGCACACCGAGCCCGTGCCACCGGCCGTGGCCGGCGACTGGGACGTCGTGGTCGTCGGAGCCGGGATCACCGGCCTGACCACGGCGGGTCTGCTGGCCCGCGCCGGCCGGTCGGTCCTCGTCGTCGAGGCCCGCCACGTCGGGGCCGGCACGACCGGTGGCAGCACGGCCAAGGTGAGCCTCCTGCAGGGCACCCACTACTCCCGGATCGCCCGGCGCCACCCGGCGTCGGTCCTGCGCAGGTACGCCGAGGCGAACGCCGAGGGACTGGCCTGGATCGCCCGCTTCTGCCAGGAGCACGGGGTCAACACCCAGCGTCGCGCGGCCTACACCTACGCGAACGGCGAGAAGGGCACCAGGTCGATCCGCGCCGAGCTCGACGCGATGCACCGAGCCGGACTCGAGCAGACGACCTGGGTCGACGAGGTCGGCCTGCCGTTCCCGACCGCCGGAGCCATCCGGCTCGATGACCAGCTGCAGCTCGACCCGGTCGAGCTCGTCGACGCCCTCGCCGCGGACGCACGGGCCCACGGGGCCGTCATCGCCGAGGGAGCCCGCGTCCAGCGGGTCCACGGGCACGGGCCCGCGCAGGTCGTGACCGAGGCCGGCGACGCACATGCCGGGACCGTCGTCATCGCCACCAACATGCCGATCCTCGATCGTGGAGGATTCTTCGCCCGCGCGGAGCCGGCCAGGTCCTACAGCATCGCGTTCCGGACACCCGAGCCGGCCGTCGACGGCATGTACCTGTCCGCCGACGAGCCCTCGCGCTCGCTCCGCGACGCACCTGACGGCAGTGGTCCGCTGCTCCTGGTCGGCGGCGAGGGCCACCAGGTCGGCGCCGCCACCTCCGAGCACGAGCACCTCGACCGGATCCGCGCCTGGACCGCCGAGCACTACCCGGGCGCCGTCGAGACCCACGCGTGGTCGGCCCAGGACTACCTGCCGCACCACGGCCTGCCGTGGGTCGGTCCGCTGCTGCCGGGAGCCGAGCACGTCCTGGTCGCCGGCGGCTACTCGAAGTGGGGCATGACGAACGGCGCGGCGGCGGCCCTCGCGCTCTCGTCACGCATCCTCGGTGGACACACGGAGTGGGCGTCGGCGTACGAGCCGTGGAGCACCCGTGAGCTCACCGGCCTGCCCGACAGCGTGCGCGTCAACGGCATCGTGGCCATCGAGATGACGCGCGGCTGGATCCACAAGCTGACCGGCGCCGACCGCCCGGTCTGCACCCACCTCGGTGGCGTGCTGCGGTGGAACGACGCGGAGGAGAGCTGGGACTGCCCGCTGCACGGCTCGCGGTTCGCCCCCGACGGGAGCGTGCTCGAGGGCCCGGCGACCTGTCCGGTCCGGTCGCTGGCCTCGGAACAGGAAGGCGCCGCCCGGCGCTGAGGCCGGCATGGACCTCGACCAGGCGTTGGGCGCGGCTCGCGCCAACCACCAGGCAGTGCTCACCACGATCCGGCGCGACGGGCGCCCGCAGCTGTCCAACGTGCTGCAGGCGGTCGGTGACGACGACGTCGTCCGGATCTCCACGACGGCCGACCGGGCCAAGACCGCGAACCTGCGTCGGACCCCCTGGGCGGCGGTGCACGTCAACGGCGACGACTTCTGGAGCTACGCCGTGATCGAGGGAGACGTCACCGTCTCCTCGGTCGCGACCGAGCCCGGCGACGCGACGGTCGATGAGCTCGTCGACCTCTACCGGGCGCTCTCGGGCGAGCACGCGGACTGGGACGACTACCGGGCCGCGATGGTGCGCGACCGCCGGGTCGTCGTACGCCTGGCGCCGACGCGCGCCTACGGCATGCTGCGCTGACGGCGTAACCGCGGCGCGGGACGGCTCGTTCGACCGGTATGCGCGCCGCCACCCTCCTCCTCAGCGCCGCCCTCGCCGCGACCGTCGCCACCGCTGCCACCTCGGCCGGTGCCCCGGGGGCCGAGGCGCGAGGACGCTGGGCGCCGGCCGCGTCGGCGAAGATCCACCCCGGCACGATGATGTTCACCGCGGGTGCCCAGTGCACCGCGAACTTCGTGTTCACCGACAGCGCCGGCACGGTCTACGTCGGGTACGCCGCCCACTGCGCCGGCACCGGCTCCTCGACCGACACCGACGGCTGCCGGACCCGGTCGCTGCCGCTCGGCACCCGGGTCGCCTTCACCGAGGGCGGCAGTCCCGCCGACGAGGGCACCCGGATCGGCTCCGGCCGCCTGGCGTACTCGTCGTGGCGCACGATGCAGCGGCTCGGGACGCGGTCGGCGGACGTGTGCGCCTACAACGACCTGGCGCTGGTGAAGGTGGCCGCGGCCGACGTGGGCAAGGTCAACCCGTCCGTCCCGTTCTGGGGCGGACCCACCGGCATCGACACCGACGGCACCGCCGCCGGCGACCGGGTCTACACCTACGGCAACTCCAGCCTGCGCGCCGGCCTCGCCCCGCTGTCCCCCCACACCGGCATCAGCCTGGGCGACCAGGCCGCCGACGGTGGCTGGTCCCACCCGCTCTACACCGTCACCCCCGGCATCCCCGGCGACTCCGGCTCCGGGTTCCTCTCCGCCGACGGCACCGCCATCGGCGTCCTGTCCACCCTCGGCCTCGCACCCCTGCCGGCCTCCAACAACATCGGCGACCTCGCCCACGAGCTGGCCTGGGCACGGGCTCACTCGCGGATCCGCGGGCTGCGGCTGGTGCCCGGGACGGAGCCGTTCTCGGCCCTCCGCTGAGCGTGCCTACCGGTCGTTCCGGCCGCTTTCCTCAAGGCTGCCGCAAGGTATCGCCACGCTGCGTACAAGGTTGGTTCACGCCTCTACTTGAGGTGGATTCGGTGTGGAACGGTTCTGGTATCCGCTGAATCCGAACCACAGGAGCATCCCGTCATGCGAGCTCGACTCGTCACCGCCGCCGCCGCTGTCGCCACCGCGACGCTGGTCCCGGCGTTCGCCGTCCTCGGCGCCTCTCCGGCCGGCGCCGCGCCGGCCGGGAACACCGGCACCGTGAAGATCTCCGAGGTCGGGGGCGCGGCCGACGAGAGCAACGACCCGCACGTGGGTTGCAGCTTCGACGTCCAGTGGTACGGCTACCAGCGGGCCGCGACCTCCGCGGTCGAGTTCGAGGCGCAGTCGCCGACCAAGGACGTCGACATCACCGTCACCGGACCCAAGAAGGTCGTGCTCGGCGCTCCCGCCGCCGGCAGCCAGCTCAACACGGTCCGCACCTACACCCCTGGCCTCAAGGGCGAGCCGAAGGCCAACCAGGGCTACCACGTCAAGCTGACCACCGAGACCGAGGGCACCAAGGGCAACGACACCAAGACCAAGGTCTTCTGGGTCGGCCCCTGCACCCCACCACCCCCACCGACCCCGGCACCCCCGGTGAGCCGACCGACCCCGGCACCCCCGGTGAGCCGACCGACCCCGGCACCCCGACCGACCCCGGCACCCCCGGTGAGCCGACCGACCCCGGCACCCCGACCGACCCCGGCACCCCCGGTGAGCCGACCGACCCCGGCACCGACCGACCCCGGCACCCCGGTGAGCCGACCGACCCCGGCACCCCGACCGACCCCGGCACCCCGGTGAGCCGACCGACCCGCACCCCGACCGACCCGGGCACCCCGACCGACCCCGGTACGCCGTTCGACTGGAACTGGAAGTACCAGGACCCGACGTGTGCCGGCGTCACGGTCGACTACCCCGCGAACATCCCCGCGGGCCAGGCCAACGACGTCAACGTCCGGGTCCAGACCCCGGCGGGCACCCAGACCCTGAACTTCCACAACAACGAGGGCACCTGGTCCGGCGAGCACGCGTTCAACCTGGCCGACCACGCCCAGTGGGACGCCGGCACCGCGTCCTACGCCATCACCTGGGTCCAGGTCGGTGGCACCAACTACCACTGGCAGGGCACGGTCGCCTGCGTCACCGACGGTGACCCCACCACCGCCGACGCCCCCAAGTACGACACCGAGATCGACGGCTTCGCCGCCGGCACCACCACCGTGAACCGCGGCTCGACCGTCCGCAGCGACACCGTCTCGGTCTCCGGCGACAACGGCGAGGACCTCCAGCTCCAGGTCTGGACGACCGGCTCGGCCCGCGGCGCAGCCCAGGCTCGCGCGACCGGCCACTGGACCACCGTCAAGACCCTCGCCCCCGCCACCAACGGCAAGGCCCGCGTCTCCTACCCCCGCCTGACCAAGAAAGGCACCTACAAGTTCCGGCTCGCGGTCGCCACCACGGCCACCTCGACCGGCGACACGACCGCCACGCTCACCGCCCGGGTGCGCTGACCGGTCGACACGGAAACGGCCGCGGCCGGCGCCCTCTGGGGGGAGGCGCCGGCCGCGGCCTTCGTCGTTCCAGCGTCTGGGCCGGCTCAGAGGTAGAGGCCGGTGGCCTGGTCACCGACGCGGTCGGCGGCGACGGCGTGGATGTCGCGCTCGCGCATGACGACGTACACCTCGCCGGCCACCTCGACCTCGGCCTTGTCCTCGGGCTCGAAGAGCACCTTGTCACCGGGCTCGACCGCGCGGGCGTGCGGGCCCACCGCCACCACCCGCGACCACGCCAGGCGGCGGGCGCCGAGCGCTGCGGTCGCGGGGATCACGATGCCGCCGGACGACCGGCGCTCGCCGGCCTCCCGGTCGACCTCGACCAGGATCCGGTCGTGCAGCATCTTGATCGGGGTCTTGTCACCCACGTCAGCGGACGACCCTCCGCACGAAGACGAAGAAGCCGACGACGGCCACGGCGGCGCCGGCGGCCTTGAGGATGTTGTCGGTGCGCGGCTGGCCGGTCTGCCGGTCCACGAAGTGGCCCTTGATGCTCTCCACCTGGCGCCCGACGATCGTCTTGGGCTGCACCCGGTAGACGAGCTGGTCGATCGTCGCGGCCAGGCGCTCGCGGGTCTCCTCGATCTCCTGCTCCAGAGCGGACAGCGGCTGGTCCTGGCTCACGGTTGCTCCTCAGCGTTGTTCGGCGACGGTTGGAGGCTATCAACGCGCGGCCGGGCGACGTGCGCGGGTCGGCCGGCTGGGACGCAGGGCCGCTAGCCGCTGAGGTCCGCGGACCAGCGCTCCTCGATCTTGCCGAAGTACCAGACCGCCAGCGCCAGGGCCCAGGAGGCGACGAAGAGGATGACGATCGCGTAGCCGGCGTAGTCGAGGTCGATGCCGGCGATCCAGGCGAGCGGGCCGTCGGTGATCGAGAACCGGTCAGCCAGCACACCGACCAGCTCGATCGTGCCGATGACCAGGGCCACCAGGACCGAGATCGTGGTGATCGTGAGGTTGTAGAAGACCTTGCGGACCGGACGCTCGAACGCCCAGCCGTAGGCGGCGTTCATGAAGACGCCGTCGATGGTGTCCATCAGGCACATCCCGGCGGCGAAGAGGATGGGCAGGACCAGGATCGCGTAGAACGGCAGGCTGAACGCCGCCGCCCCACCGGCCAGCACCAGGAGGCCGACCTCGGTCGCGGTGTCGAACCCGAGCCCGAACAGGACGCCGACGGGGTAGATGTGCCACGGCTTGCGCACCGACTTGGTCAGCCCGCCGAGGAACCGGTTCATGAAGCCGCGCGAGTCCAGCTGCTTCTCCAGCTCCGCCTCGTCGTACCGGCCCGCGCGCATCTGCCGGAAGACCTTGAGGATCCCGAGCAGCGCGACCAGGTTGAGGATGCCGAGCGTCCAGAGGAACAGCCCCGAGACCGACGGGCCGATCACCCCGGTGACGGTGTGCAGCGCCGAGCTGTCGTCCTCGAGCGGGCCCACCAGCGACCGCACGCCGACGGCCAGGAGGAACGAGAGCGCGAAGACGATCGTGGAGTGCCCGAGCGAGAACCAGAAGCCCACCGACAGCGGCTTGCGTCCCGGCGCCTCGCCCTGCGCCTCCAGCGCCACGTTGTCGGCGATCAGCTTGCGCGTCGTGTTGTCGACCGCCGCGATGTGGTCGGCGTCGAAGGCGTGCCGAAGACCGAAGGTGTAGGCGAGCACCCCGACACCCGCCGTGAAGACCGGGTGGTCACCGCCGAGGCTGAAGTGCTGGGGGACCACCAGGCCGAGCAGCAGGGCGATGCCCACGACATGGAGGACGACGATGACGGTGGTCATCGCGGCCAGGGAGCGGCGGTCGGCCGGGGTGAGGCTGCGCCGGAACACCGTCACACGCGAAGGGCCCGACGGGCGTGCGGTCGGCGTGGAGGTGGCCACGGGGCTCCTTCGGCGGGCGATCGACGGGGCTCGGCTAGGTTGGTCGTGCCCACCCTACGTTATTGCACATTGTTTGCGACAAGGAGTCCGCGTGAGCCAGCCCGACCGCCTCTCCCCCGGCGACACCGCGCCCGAGTTCACCCTCGCCGACGACACCGGAGCCGAGGTCGCGCTCAGCGACTTCCTCGGCCGCAAGGTGATCGTCTACTTCTACCCGGCCGCGATGACGCCTGGCTGCACGAAGCAGGCGTGCGACTTCACCGACTCGCTCAACTCGCTGCGCGCCCAGGGCTACGAGGTGCTCGGCATCTCCCCGGACCAGCCCGCCAAGCTGGCCAAGTTCCGCGAGCGCGACCACCTCACGATCACCCTCCTGTCCGACCCGGACAAGGCCGTGATGAAGGCCTACGGCGCGTTCGGCGAGAAGAAGCTCTACGGCAAGCTGGTCGAGGGCGTCATCCGCTCCACCGTGGTCGTCGACGAGGACGGCAAGGTCTTCCTCGCGCAGTACAACGTCAAGGCCACCGGCCACGTCGCCAAGCTCCGCAAGGACCTCCAGCTCAACCTCGCCGACGAGCAGCCGGGCAACGGCGCCTGACGCTGCTCGTTTCCCCGGTCGGCCGGGGAAACGTGCAGACACGCCGGTGACCGGCGGGGGTGGTCAGGGGAAGCGTGCAGGACACGCCGACGACGTACGGCGTGTCCTGCACATTTCCCCTGACCAGTCCCCGAGCGGCCTCGAGGTGACAGCCTGAGAGACTGGCCGCCGCGCGCCCGTAGCCCAATCAGGTAGAGGCACCAGGTTTAGGTCCTGGCCAGTGAGAGTTCGAGTCTCTCCGGGCGCACCGAGCCGAGGCGGCCCTCACGAGTCGCCGAAGTCGGCGTAGAGGTCCGGCAGGCGTACGGCGAGGTGGTTCATCTCCTGCGCGCAGTGCACGAGCAGCGCCCGGGCGTCGAGCTCGTTGCGCCGGGCCAGCGGGCGCAGCAGGGTGGTCGACGCGCCTCGGAGGCGAGCCCCGCCCCGACGCAGGACCGCGAGCCGGCCGCCGAGCCAGAACCGCGACCACATCTCGCTCCCCCCGTCGACCGCGCGGACGTCGTGGACGAACCGTCCGACGTCGACCGGCGCCTGCGACAGGCCCAGGACCGCGCACACGCGGGTGCCCCGGGCGGGCGGCGGGTCGTCGAGCCCGAACTCCCCCGGCGGCACGAACGAGATGGCGCCGCGCACCAGCGTCGACCCCAGGTGCTCCACGACGTGCGACGTGCGCCCGACGTAGCGCTCCCGGCCTCGGCGCGGGTCCGCGTCGGCCGCCTCGCCGTTGAGCCCGTCGGCCCACTGCGCGCTCACGTGCGCGAGCGGGTGCCAGAGCCGGTAGCGGCTGTCGCGGCTGCCGTGCCAGCCGAACCACCAGTCCCACATCGCCGGGGTCACGCCCGGCATGAGCGTGCGGACGGCCACCTCGATGCTGCGGTCGCGGTGCACGGCGTACCCGTCCGGGAGCGACGCGATCGCCGTCGGTGCGACCGGCCCGTGCTGCAGGGCCACCACCACGTGGTCGGGCAGGGGCGCCATGTCCGGGTCGAGATAGCGGCTCCACGCGTCGGTCACGAGGCCCGCCCCATCCAGGAGTGGAACCGCCCCTCCGGGTCGTACGCCGCCCGCACCTGGTCCAGCCGCGCCATCGCCTCGTCGGAGGCGAACCGGGCGGGTCGGGCGCCGAGGTTCTCGTCGGCGAGCTGGACGCCGGTCGCGAGGTCGGCCATCGCGGCCATGTGGGAGCGGGACCAGTCGGCGTACGCGGCGTCGTCCGACTCGTCCTTCCAGGCGCCGTAGAGGGCGAGGTAGACCTCGTCCTCCAGGCTGTAGGCCATGTCCTGGCGCGCCGGCGACGGACCCCAGGTCAGCCACAGGAAGTGCGCGGGGTGCGGCGGCAGGTCCGCGATCACGTCGAGCAGGCGCGGCACCAGGTCGGCCGCCGGGGCGTGGGTCCACATGTTGTCCGTCGCGTAGCGGTGCTCGCTGGGGTAGTTCGACATCACGGCGTCGTACCACTCCGGCATCGTCGTGGCCGCGAACGGCACCGCGACCAGCGACTCGTCACGGACCGGACAGGTCTCCAGCAGGGCGAGCACCTCGCGGGCCTCGGCCTCGGAGTCGGCGAAGACCGGTGACGCGATCACCAGCGACGGCTCGCTGATGCCCAGCGCCGGGATGCCGCGAGAGCAGACGATCTGCACCTCCACCCGGCGGTCGACGTCGGCGGCGATCTCACGGGCCCAGGTGTAGACCTCGGCGGCGCAGGTGGCGGGGTAGACATACACGCTGGACCCGCAGACCGCGGGGCGCGGGTGCAGCCTCAGGTGGAAGGCGACCACGACCGCGAAGAAGCCGGGCCCCGAGCCGCGAGCCGCCCAGTAGAGGTCCGGGTGCTCGTCGGCCGAGCAGTGCACGAGGGTCCCGTCCGCGAGCACGACGTCGAGGCCGAGCACGCTCTCGCACGCGGGTCCGAGGGCGCGGCTGTTCCAGCCGTAGCCGCCCTGGAGGAGGTAGCCACCGACGGCGACGCCGCGGCAGTGGCCGGCCGGGAAGAACAGGTCGTGGGCCTCGAGCTCGGCGACCAGCGCGCTGCCCTGGCAGCCGGGCCCGACGACGGCGGTGCGCGCCGCGACGTCGAGCCGGGTCGAGTCGAGCCGCGACACGTCCAGCAGCAGGCCGCCGTCGCGCACGTGGTTGGCCGACCAGCTGTGTCCGCCGGAGCGGACGCCGACGCGCAGGCCACGGTCGGCGGCGTACCGCACCGCGGCCACGACGTCCTCGACCGTCGTCGCCTGGACCACCAGGTCGGGGTACCGGTCCGGCACCCGGGCGTTCCAGACCGTGGCCCGCCGGGCCTCGTCGTAGCCGTCGTCGTCGCGCTCGAACAGTCGCATGGCGGGTGACCCTACGATTTTAGATGTCAGATGACAACAAATGGTCTAGGCTACGACCGTGACGGGACCCGGACGGCCTCGGCAGGTCGACGACGAGGCGATCTTCACCGTGGCGCTCGAGGCCTTCGGGTCGGTCGGGTACGACGCGGTGTCGCTGCGCGACCTCAACCGGACCCTCGGGGTCAGCCACGGCATGCTGGCGCGCCGGTTCGGCGACAAGGACCGGCTGTGGGAGGCCACCGTGCGGTGGGGCTTCGGCCGCCACCAGGCCCGGCTGCTCACAGCACTGACCGGCTCCGCCGAAGGCGACGACCCGGCGGACGACCTGGACCGGCTGCGCCGGGTGCTGCGCGAGTTCGTCGCCACCGCGGCGGACCTCCCCGACCTGCACCGCGTGGTCACCCAGGAGGCCTGCCGCGAGTCACCCCGTGTGGACACGCTCTTCGAGGTCGCCGTCGCCCGGCTCTTCGAGCACGGCCTGCGCGACCTGCTCGACCGGCTGGAGCGCGATGGCCGGATCCGCCACGTCGCCAGCCGCGACGCGTTCTTCCTGGTGGCCAACGGTGCCGCCGCGGTCTTCGCGATGGCGCCGCTCAGCCGGCGGTTCGACGAGGCGGACGGACCTGTCGAGCCGGCGGCGTACGCCGACCGCGTCGCGGACCTGCTGCTCTCCGCGGTGACGCTGCCCGGGGCCGGTCAGCCCGCCTGACGGTCCTCCTCGCGCAGCCGCGGCACGGTGATGAGCTCGGGCTTGAACCCGCGCTTGTCGGCGAAGAACTCGCGGATCCGGTCCATGTCGGCGACCACGTCGCCGGTCAAGGCGAAGGTCGGGCCCCAGCCGACGGTACGGGAGGGGCCGTCGAGGAAGGCCAACGTGATCGGCAGGCCGGTCTGCTGGGAGATCCGGTAGAAGCCGGACTTCCAGTACTCCCCCTTGCTGCGGGTGCCCTCGGCGGCGATCCCGAGCAGGAACGACTCGTCGGTCTCGGCGTCCGCGAGCAGCTGCCGGATCGTGGCGCCCGGGTTCTCGCGGTCCAGCTCGACCGCGCCCGAGGCGCGCAGGATCCAGCCGAGGGGACCCTTGAAGAGCGAGTCCTTGACCAGCAGCCGGATCTTCACGCCGCTGTGCCACGCCAGCAGCTGGGTGAGCACCCAGTCCCAGTTCGAGGTGTGCGGAGCGCCGACCAGGATGCCCTTGCGCGGGACCTCGCCGACCGCCTGCCACCGGATCACGCGGAGCACGAGGTCGGCCAGGCGGCGACGGAAGCGGAACCCGGCGCTCATCCCAGCACCCGCGCCACGATCGGAGCCATCCGGCGCAGCGCCCAGCCGCGGTGCGAGACGGCGTCCTTGTCCTCACGCGACAGCTCGGCAGTGGTCCGACCCGGCCGGTCGTCGGCGACGAACAGCACGTCGTAGCCGAAGCCGCCGGTGCCACGGGTCTCGCGGATCACGTGACCGGGCATCACCCCGCTGGTGAGCTCCTCGCCGCCGGGGTGGCAGAACGCCACGGCGCACTGGAAGTGGGCGGTACGCAGCTCGTCGGGGACGTCCGCGAGCTGGTCCAGCAGCAGCCGGTTGTTGCGGTCGTCATCCTTCGGTTGCCCCGACCAGCGGGCCGAGAGCACCCCGGGCATCCCGTTCAGCGCGTCGACGCAGAGACCGCTGTCGTCGGCGAGCGACGGCAGGCCGGTCGCGGCGAGGCCGGCCCGCGCCTTGAGCAGCGCGTTGCCCTCGAAGGTCGGCTGGTCCTCGACCGGCTCGGGGTAGGGCGCCACGTCGTCGAGCCCGAGCACCTCCACCTCGGGGAGGTGCTCGCGGAGGATCCGCTCCATCTCCTCGATCTTCTTGGCGTTGCGCGAGGCGAGGAAGACCTTCACCGGCCCGCCTTCGGCGCGGACAGCGCCTCCCGCTGCAGCCGGGTGAGGTCGGCGCAGCCCTTCTCGGCGAGGGCGAGCAGCGCGTCGAGCTCGGCGCGGTCGAACGCGACGCCCTCGGCCGTGCCCTGCACCTCGACGAACTTGCCGTCACCGGTCATCACGACGTTCATGTCGGTCTCGGCGCGGACGTCCTCGACGTAGGGCAGGTCGAGTCGGGGCACGCCGTCGATGATGCCCACGCTGACCGCCGCGACCGAGCCGGTGAGCGGCTCCCCCTTCAGCGCGCCGGTCGAGCGCAGGTGCGTGACGGCGTCCGCGAGTGCGACGTACGCCCCGGTGATCGCCGCGGTGCGGGTCCCACCGTCGGCCTGGAGGACGTCGCAGTCGAGCTGGATGGTGTTCTCGCCGAGCGCCTGGTAGTCGATCACGGCGCGCAGCGAGCGGCCGATCAGCCGGCTGATCTCGTGGGTGCGCCCGCCGATCCGGCCCTTGACCGACTCCCGGTCCGACCGGGTGTTCGTCGAGGCCGGCAGCATGGCGTACTCCGCGGTGACCCAGCCCAGGCCCGAGCCCTTGCGCCAGCGCGGGACCCCCTCGGACGCGGACGCGGCGCACAGGACGCGGGTGCGACCGAACTCGACCAGCACCGAGCCGGCCGCGTGGTCCAGCCAGCCGCGGGTGATCGTGATCGGCCGGAGCTCGTCGTCGGCCCGGCCGTCCTCGCGAGGGGTCGTCATGCCCCCCAACCTAGTCGGCGGTCACTTCACCTCGGCACGCAGCACCCGCCAGGTGCCGATGGCCAGCGGGACCACCAGCCAGATCAGTCCGGAGACGACCAGCTGGCCCCACTGCTCACCGCTGAGCGGCCAGTCGTATAGCTCGCCCTGCGCGCTCTGGAAGTCGACCCACGGCGCGACCGAGCCGAACCACCCGATCAGCGCGGTGCCGAGCGCGAGCAGCCCGGGCAGCACCCACCGGTAGACGAAGAAGACCACGATGGCGGCCGGGGTGTTGAGCAGCAGCGTGGCCAGCGCGAAGCCTCCGAGCATCGCGAACGTCTGGGTGACCAGGAACGCGAGGAAGCCCGACCAGCCGAAGTGCCACACCGGGCTCTCACCCTGCAGCGCCGCGTAGAGCAGGATCGTGACGAGCCCGACGACCAGGGCGACCGCGATCGTGGCGAGGGTCAGCAGCAGGCCGACCACCGCCTTGGCGGCGATGACGTGCGGTCGCCGCGGCTCGAGGGCGAAGGTCACCATCGCCGTGCGCTGGCTCCACTCCGAGGTCACCACCATGATGCCGAGCACCGGCAGCAGCACCGACGTCACGAACGCCGCGACCGCGGTCGTGTCGCCGTACGCCAGCGGCTCGTCCTGGGAGACGGTCACCGCCAGCACGATCACCTCGGCGGCGACCACCAGCAGGGCGATCACCATCAGCAGCCAGAAGCCCGCCCGGGTGTCGTAGGACTTGCGCAGCTCCACGGCCACCAGGCGCCGGTACGGCGTCGGGCGGGTGTCGCCGAGGTCGAGGGTGGCCAGCGTCATGACCGGCCCCTCACTTCACCTCGGCGCGCAGCACCCGCCACACACCGATGGCCAGCGGCAGGACCAGCCAGATGAAGCCCGACACCGCGAAGTGAGCCCAGTCCTTGCCGGTCATGGTCGCGTCCACCAGCGGCCCCTGCGCGTAGTTGAAGTCGATCCAGGGCTGCAGCTTGGAGAACCAGTCCATCAGCGCCGCGCCGATGCCGAAGAGCCCCGGCAGCACGAACGTGTAGACCATGTAGAGCACGATCGCCGCGGGCGAGTTGAGCAGGAGGGCGGCGAACGCGAACCCGGTCAGCATGCCGATCAGCTGCAGCAGCAGGAAGCCGCCGAAGCGCGCGAGCTCCAGGTTCCAGACGACCGGGTCGCTCGACACCACGCCGTACACGACGTTGCACAGGGCGGCGAGCACCAGCGCGATCAGCACCGCAGCGACCGCGAGCAGGACCCCGACCGCGAGCTTGGCCCAGATCACGTGCGGGCGCCGGGGCTCCAGCGAGAAGGTCACCATCGCGGTGCGCTGGCTCCACTCGCTGGTGAGCAGCAGGATGCCGATGACCGGCAGCAGGATCGCGATGGAGAAGTTCGTCGACGTCAGGAAGCTGTTGTAGGTCAGCGACACGTCCTCCTGGACGGCACCGACGGCGAGCTGGATGACCATGACGACGGCGGTCAGGGCGGCTGTCGAGATGAGCAGCCACAGCCCGGAGCGGGTGTCGTAGGCCTTGCGCAGCTCCACGCGCACGAGACGACCGAACGGCGTCGGCGACGTCCCGGAGATGTCGAGGGAGTGGCCGAGCCCGGGCGCGGCCATGCTGTTCATGCTCATGCCGGGGCCCCCTCGCGCTGGGTGTCGGCGGTGAGCTCGAGGAACAGGTCCTCGAGACCTCCGTCGGCCGAGCGCAGGTCGGTCAGCACGACCGAGGCCTCCAGCGCGGCGCGGCCGACCTCGACCGGCTCGGTCTCGGCGCGCAGGCCGTCACCGGCCGGCGTCACCGCGATGCCCTTGGCGCGCAGCGCCTCGGCGAGCGCGGTGTTGTCGAGCGCGGTGACGTGCGTGGCCGCCCCGCCTCCGGCGCCGGCCAGCAGCGACTTCTTGTCGCCCTGCGCGACGATCCGGCCGTTGCCGATGAGGATCATCTCGTCGGCGATCTGCTCGACCTCGTGCAGCAGGTGGCTGGAGAGCAGCACCGTGCCGCCGCGCTCGGCGTACCCCTTGAGCAGGCCGCGCATCCACCGGATGCCGGCCGGGTCGAGCCCGTTGGCCGGCTCGTCGAGGATGAGCACCGACGGGTCACCGAGCAATGCGTGCGCGATGCCGAGCCGCTGCTTCATGCCGAGGGAGTAGTTGCGCAGCCGGCGCTTCGCCTCGGTCGGGGTGAGCGAGACCAGCTCGATCATCTCGTCGACGCGCGACGCGGGCAGGCCCATCGTGCGGGCACCGAGCTCGAGGATCTCCCGACCGGTGCGACCGGCGTGCTGGGCGGACGCGTCCAGCAGCACGCCGACGTGACGCCCGGGGTTCGGGATGTCCTTGTAGAGGTGGCCGCCGATGGTGACGCGGCCGGCGGTGGGCGGGGTGAGCCCGACCATGACGCGCATGGTGGTCGTCTTGCCGGCGCCGTTCGGGCCGAGGAATCCCGTGACCCGACCGGGCTGGCACACGAAGCTGACGTCGTCCACCGCGGTGAACGAGCCGTACTTCCTGGTGAGGCCTTCGACTTCGATCATGCGACTACCTTGCCTGACGGGGGTGCCCGGGGCATCGACCCGGGGCATGAACCGCCGGCGACCAAAGTAGGGGTCCTGGTCGACCGGAGGCGCCTGTGCCAGACCCCCGGGACCGACCTAGCCTGTGCGGCGTGGACCGGCAGCCGCCCGAGGAGTACCAGCCGCAGCTGGGTGCGTGGAGCACTGCGTGGCGGATCGGCGTCATGCTGCTCGTCAGCGCCCTCGCCTGGGTCCCGGTGGTCCAGCACGAGGCGCGGACGGGGGCCTGGTGGGTCGCCGCCGACCTCCTCCTCGGTGCGGCGTGCTACGCCCTCGTCATCTGGAGGCGGCGGCGGCTCCCGGTCGCCGTGGCCCTGGTCACCGGCCTGGTGTCCTGCGTGTCCGGCGTCGCCGCGGGACCGGCCCTCCTCGCGGCCGTGTCGGTCGCCACCCGTCGTCGGTGGCGCGAGATCGTGCTCGTCGGCGCGGTCAACGTCGTGGCCGGCCAGCTCTTCGCCGTGCTCACCGACACGACGTCGCACCCGCGCTGGGTCGACCTGGTCGTCACCACCGTGGTCGTCGCCGCGGTGCTGGCCTGGGGCATGTACATCGGGTCGCGTCGCGAGCTGATGTGCACCCTGCGCAACCGCGCCGAGCGTGCCGAGGCCGAGCAGGAGCTGAGGGTCGCCCAGGCGCGCGGGCAGGAACAGGCGCGCATCGCCCGGGAGATGCACGACGTCCTCGCGCACCGGATCTCGCAGATCTCCATGCACGCCGGGGCGCTGGCCTACCGCTCGGGTCTCAGCGACGAGGAGGTGCGTGCGAGCGCCGAGGTGATCCGCGACAAGGCGCACGAGGCGCTCGACGACCTGCGCGGCGTCCTCGGCGTGCTGCGCGACGGCCGCACCGGCGAGACGCTGCTGGCGCCGCAGCCGACGTACGCCGACCTGCCCGGCCTGGTCGCGGAGGCCCAGGAGTCCGGCACCCGGGTCGAGCTCGAGGACCTCGTCGAGGGGCCGGTGCCGGACGTGGCCGGCCGCACCGTCTACCGGATCGTGCAGGAGGGCATCACCAACGCCCGCAAGCACGCACCCGGCGCGCTGCTCACCGTCCGGGTCGCCGGGTCGCCGGAGGACGGGATCGACGTGCTCCTGCAGAACCCCGTCGGCTTCGAGCCCACCCGCACCCCCGGGTCCGGGCTCGGCCTGGTCGGCCTGGCCGAGCGCGCGGAGCTGCGTGGCGGCCGGCTGGAGCACCGGCGCGACGGCGGCCGGTTCGTCCTGCACGGCTGGATACCGTGGGCGGCATGACCGGCCCCACCTCCGTCCTCCCGACCTCGGTGCTGCTGGTCGACGACGACCCGCTGGTGCGGTCGGCGCTGGCGCTGATGCTCGGTGGCGAGCCGGACATCGAGGTGGTCGGCGAGGCCGCGGACGGGGGTGAGGGCGTCCGGCTGGCGGCAGAGCTGCGGCCCGACCTCGTGCTGATGGACATCCGGATGCCCCGCGTCGACGGCCTGGAGGCGACCCGCGAGCTGCACCGGCGCCCGGACCCGCCCCGGGTCATCGTGCTGACCACCTTCGACGCCGACGAGCACGTCGTGGACGCGCTGGCCTCGGGCGCGACCGGGTTCCTGCTCAAGGACACCCCTCCCCCGCAGATCGTCGACGCGATCCGCAAGGTGGTCGACGACGAGCCGATGCTCTCCCCCTCGGTCACCCGCACCCTGCTCCGGCGACTGCGCGACGAGCCGGACGACGCGGCCGGTCCGGGCGCGCGCCGGGCCGACGCCGAGGCGCGGCTCGGCCGGCTCACCGACCGCGAGCTCGAGGTCGCGCAGGCGGTCGGCCGGGGGCTGAGCAACGCCGAGATCGCCGCCGAGCTCTTCCTCTCCGTGCCGACGGTCAAGGCGCACGTGTCGCGGCTGTTCGAGAAGCTGGTCGTCACCAACCGCGTGCAGATCGCGATCCTGGTCCACGACGCCGGTCCGGCCTGACCGGATCGCCCGCGCGGCGGGTCCGGGGTGGATCGCCTGCCGTTTCATCACGGTATGCAGGTGAACCGGCACTTCCCACGGTGGGCACGCCATGGGAGGTGCAGGTTCGACAACAGACCGTGATGAACCTGCGACCAATGAGGCTGCGAGCCGCATCCGTTCAACCACCGGGCGCGCCCCTGCGGGGGTCTCGACAAGCACGACCACCGGTG
>NZ_JBGAGJ010000001.1:0-991334 GCF_044226765.1 Nocardioides sp. | reverse complement strand
CGGGGCGGGCCGGCCCGGCCCGGAGGTGCTACTCGCCCACTACTTCTGCAGCGTCACTTCTGGACGATCGTGAAGGTCTTGCTGGACCCCTTCACGGACGCGTTGCCCGCGTACACCGCGGTCAGCGTGTTCTTGCCCTTGGCGAGCTTGGGCAGCGTGATCGTCGCCTTGCCACCCTTCAGGGTCGCGGTCCTGAGGACCTTGGCGCCCTTCTTGACGGTCACCTTGCCCGTCGGCGTGGCGCCCGCCGCCTTGACGGTCACGGTGCCCTTGGCCAGCTTGCCCTTGGCGATCGTGGCCGGGAAGGTCTCGCTGACCGAGGAGCGGACGACCGACTTGACCTTGACGGTCGCCTCGCCGGAGGTCGAGGGCTCGAAGACCGAGCCCTCGTCGCCGGTGAACATCGCGGTGTAGGTGTGCGACGAGCCCTGGGCCAGGCCGGACAGCATGGCGGTCGCGGCACCCGAGGTCAGCGGGACGTTGCTCGCGACCTTGGTCTCACCCTCGAAGAAGTCGACGGTGCCGGACGGCGACGTGGAGCCGGTGACGGTGGCGACCAGGGTCACCTTGCCGGGGGCCGGGCTGCTGCCCGCGAGGGTCGTCGTCGTGACGACCTGCTGGTTGGTGGCGAAGTTGCTCGTCGCGGTCTGGGTCGGTGCGCCGCAGACGCCGCCGTGGTCCGGGGTGGCGAGCTGCTCGAAGCCGGCCTCCTCGATGAGGGGGCGGGCCTCGGTCGAGCAGAGTGCGCCGTCGGAGCCGAAGGCGGCCTGGATCAGGTCGTTCGACACGTCCTCGCCGCGGACGACGTTGTAGACGGCTCGGTCAGCGCTCCACCCGGTCTCGATCCGCAGGGCGGTGCCGGCGAGACCGGCACGACCCTTCGAGAACGGTGCGATCACGTCGGGGTCGTCCTGGATCGGTGCCGGGTCGTGCTCCTGGACCTCGGCGACGTTGCCGCCCAGGGTCACGTCGACGCCGCCGTTCATCGCCTTGAGCTGGGCGAGGAAGAAGCCTCGGGTACCGGAGCCCGCCTGCGGGATCCGCGGCTTGATGGTCCCCGAGGTACCGCCGATGTCCGCCCAGTTGGTGATGTTGCCCTTGTAGATGTCCACGATCTGGGCCTGGGTCAGTGCGGCCGGGGCGTGCGACGCGACGTTGTTGGAGACGGCCATCACCAAGGTGTCCAGGGCGAACGGGAACATCTGCAGGCCGTTGGAGGTCTCGGTGGCGTTGTTGGCCGAGGAGGAGCGGGCGAAGTCGACGTCGGGGTTGTTGCCGGCGCCGTAGAGCAGGCCCTTGCCGGCGCCCGAGCCGTTCGGGCGCGTCGGGGTGCTGGTGGGCAGCGTGACCGTCCCGCCACCGGTGGCCGCGAAGCTGGCGATCTTGTGCGAGGAGTTCGCCGAGTCGGCGTTCCACAGCTGCTCGGCGAACAGGTGCATCGCGTGCTGGGTGGTGTCCGAGCCGACGCCGATCAGGTCACCCGCGACCGGGGTGAAGCTGGGGTCGTCGGGGTCGGTCGCGGCGTGGGCCGCCCCGGCCGACAGGGCGATCGCGGAACCGGCGAGGGCGGCGGTGACGACGCCCGCGAGGGTGGTGCGTACGAACATGGGTTGTCGCTTCCTGTGTGGTGGATGGTGCAGGGGTCGTGCTGTCGTTGATTTCGTCGACCGCCGGGGACCGGCGGCTCCGGGCAGTCAGATCAGGTTGGGCAGCAAGCGCATCACCACGTCCGTGGACGCCCACGACAGTGCGATCACGAGGGGGGCCGCGACCACCCACACGAGCACTGCCGACCATCGCTGACGAGCGGCGACGACCCCGAGCGTCGACGCCAGGAGGAGGGCCAGGCAGAGAGCGAGGAGCGGGACCGCCCCCGGCTCGTTGGCCATCGCCTTCTCCGAATCGGGAACCGCCACGGGCCGGCCGGACGGTGCTGGGTACCCCTTGGCGGCGTCGGCGTCGACGTAGACGACGGTGTCGGGGGTGATCGCGCCGAGGCGGCCGCTGCCCTCGGCGGTGACGAGGGTCAGCCGGGCCGCTCCGTCGGCGACGGGCTGCGGGAGCGGGTCGCCGGCGCGCCGGACGTCGACGACCTCGAACGTCTTGGGCCCCTGGGCGCCGACGACCTTGATGGGGTCGCCCGGCCGGAGGGACGTGATGTCGCCGAACGGCCCGCCGTATGTCGTGGCCCGGCCGTAGATCACCGATGTTCCGACCTGCCCCGGCAGGGGCGTGTCACGGCGGTGCCCCGGCCCGAGCAGGAGGTCACCGGACGCGGTGCCCTCGACGACCACCTGCTCCACCCCGATGCTGGGGATCGTCAGGAGCGCGACCGGGTCGTCGACCGGGACGACCGGTCCGATCGGGGCGGTGAGCTCGGCGAGCTGGGTGCGCAGCTTGGCGTAGAGGAGGTCCTGGGAGCGGTTCTCCTGGATCGTGCCGAGGAACAGCATCTGCACGGCGATCCAGAGGCAGACGATCGCGATCATCGTGAACGCCGAGGACAGCACCGCCGAGGCGGTGTCCGACCCGGACGGCGTCGCTGCCGTCGTGGGCGTGGTCCGCCGCGCCCGGTCGGCCGCTGGGCGCGGTCGACGGACCCGGCGCCGCTTCTTCGGCAGCGGCTGCTCCGGGGACGTCCGCGGTGGTTCCAGGGTCGTGGTCATCGCCTCCTCCTGACCGCGGGGGCGGCGACCTTGAGCGCCAGCGTCACCAGGCACCCGATGGCGCCGAGGAGCAGCAGCAGAGGGAGCAGGCCACCGGCCAGGCTCGAGCTCACGGATGTCGTCGCGGGCATGTCGACCGCGGTGGGCGTGGTCGACGGCACGGCCGACGGTGAGCCTGATGCCGCGGCCGGTGACGGGTCGCTCGGGACTCCGGGGCCGGTCACGTCGACGCTCCCACCGCCCGGACCGCCGTTGCCCGGACCGTCGCTGGGGTCCGTGCTCGGCGTCGCGGTCGGCTCGGTGGTCGGCTCCTTCTGGGCCTCGACGGCGTCGGCCGTCTTCTGTGCGGAGTCGTGGAGCTTGGCCGTGGGCCCGCTGTCCTGGATCGGCAGGAAGCCCTCGGGCAGCTGCCCGTTGCCGCTGCCGGGTCGCTGGCCCTCGCTCGTGGAGATCCGGATGAACTGGGCGACCTTGTCCGCGTCGGCCTGGGCGAGGTTCTGCAGCCGCGCTGCCGTGTAGACCACCATCGTGCCGGGGTACGCCGTCGCGGAGGTGCGGACGTCGGACTGGTCGAGCACGAACGGCTGGTGCGCCCCGGACTGGTCCATCAGGCGCACGGCGGCGCCGAGCGAGCCGGCCGTCGGGCCGACGTAGACCCCGGGCTTCGTCTCGAGCCGGGCCGAGCGCAGGCCGTACCGGGCAGCGTCACCGAGGCTGACCAGGCCGAGCATGAAGCGGCTGCCGTAGGACTGCCGGTCGATGCGGCCGAGCTTGTAGAGGCCCGACGACTGGTCGTAGTCGCAGCGCGTCTGGACGTTGGGCCACGCATCGAGCAGCGCCTCGGCGATCTTGCGCATCGTGGTGACCGGAGCGGCGATCTGGCTGAAGTAGACGCCCGGGTTCTTCTGCCGGCAGTCGCTCGCCGTCTCGGGGATGTAGGTGTCCTTGAGCGGCCAGTCGGGCCGCGGCAGGGCGATGTTCCGGTACGCGGGGTTGACCTTCATGCCCCACGGGTCCGGCTTGCCGGCGATGAAGTCCATCGCGTCCTTGTCCTGCGCGATGTACTCCGTGAGCTGCTCGATGACGTCGGAGCTGTTCGACAGCGACAGGAGCGTGGCCCCGACCTCCTGGCTGATCTGGCTCAGGCCGGGGTTGAGCTCGATGAACTCCGGGTCGTTCATGATGCCGAGCGGGTTGTCGCCGATGCCGGGGTGCCCGCGGCCGAGGTCGGACCCGAGGTAGGACTGGGTCATCAGCTTGGCGATCAGTCGTGCGTTCAGCCGCAGGTTGGTGACCTCACCGGCGTTGTCCGGCTTGTCGATCTGGTAGCCGATGGAGAAGCCGGTCACCGCCGTCGGCGCGTAGCCGATCGGGTTGGTGCCGCGGCGCTGGTGCTCCGAGGACACCTCGGCCGCGACGCCCTCGCCCGCCTCCATCAGGTTCCAGCCGGCCTCGTCGGACATGTTGTTGAACTGGAACTTGAAGCGCTTCTTGTTCAGGCAGTACGCCGGCGCCCACTGCAGTGCTGCCTGCGCGAGCAGCTCGGAGCCGTAGAACCCGGTCGGGGGTCGGGGGTCGAGCACGTCGCAGGTGTCGGGCGGCAGGCCGAACGTGACCGGGATGGAGAACCGGTTCTTCCAGTTCGAGGGAGACCACCACAGGGCCGGCGAGACGGCCTGGTCGACGCCGTCGTTGGCGAAGTTGCTCGACCCGGCCGGGAACCGGCCGCCCTTGCGGCACGCCTTGTCCGAGATCGTCATCGGGCTCGACGGCTGGTCGCAGGACAGTCCCACGATCGGGATCACCTCGATCGTGCAGGCCACCTGGTGGTTGCACCCCAGCGACTCGTTCTCCACGTCGCTGCGCACCTCGAACTGCACCGACCCCGTGCCGTCGGTGTCGGTGTAGGCGGCGATCTCCGCAGGCGGGAACGCGGCACCGACCGCGGCCTCGGGCGGCATGTTGGCGCTGTCGCACGCGGCGAAGGTCTTGCCCTTCGTCGTCACGAAGGGGGTCAGCTTCGTGAAGAACGGCGCCTGGTCGGCCGTCGGGCAGACGTCCGCACCCGGAAACGGGTCGATGCCGGAGACTCGTGCCTTCTGCGCATCGGTCGCGTCGGCGTCGTGGGTCCACGACGCCTCGCCGTCCGAGCGGGTGATCTGCGACCGCTCCGCGACCGACCCGGTCCAGCAGGTCTCCGGTCGGACCTCCTGCCTCAGCGGCACCGAGGGGTCGTCGGTCCCGCGGCACTGGAGGATGACGACCGGGTACTCCTGGTTGAGCCCGTTCTCGCCGTACGGGTTGCTGGCCCGGCCGCCGCTGGGCTGCGCCCCCCGCCAGCTGATCTGGATGCGCTGGCGGCCGCGCAGGTTCTGGGTCTTGTTCGCCGCGACGGTGACCTTGTAGCTCGGGAACGAGTAGGTGGACCCGTCGGCGTTGACGAACGTGCGGGTCAACGTCTTGGTCTCGGTGAACCCGTCGGACGCCTTCTCGACGATGCGTGGCACTGCGTCGAAGCTCGCGGTGGACCGCCCCGAGTCGTCGGACCGCGGCGCGGGGGTGGCGACCGCGGCGGCCGGCAGCGCGAGCGCCAGGGCAGCGACGATGACGGTTGCGGCGCGCCTCACGGTTGCCCCCCCGTCCCGGTCGGCCGGCGACGGCGCAGAGCGATGACCAGGAAGCCGGGCAGCAGGATCAGCGCCAGGAGCTCGAGCACCGCCAGCCAGCCGAAGGCGGTCTTGTCGCCGCTGCGGTCGGCGACCAGCTCGGTGGGTGCTCCGTAGATGGCGCCGCTGTCGGTGGTCGTCGTCCCGGCCGCGCCGACGACCGCTCCGGTCTCGGGATCGATGGCTCCGGGTGCCGAGCCACCGCCGGGAGCGGATGGATCGGTCGTGGTGCCGCCCGTGGTGCCACCCGTGGTGCCGCCCGTCGTGCCGCCGGTCGTGGTCCCCCCGGTCGTCCCGCCGGTGGACCCGCCGTCGGTGCTCGGGGTGTTGGTGCCGGTGTCGGTGCCACACGGCCCCTGGCCGACCTTGTCGCACGACGCGGGCATCGGGGCCTTGTCGGCGAGGACGTTGTGGTTGAGGTTCTTGCCGTCGAAGGTGGGGTTGTTGCACGACCGCACGTCGCGGTTGGTCAGGTCGACCGCTGGGTCGGCCTGCTTGAGCTTGGCGATCTGGTCGAAGCCGGCCTGGACGAGGTTGAGCGGCAGCGGCGAGTAGCCGTACGGCCCGGCCTTCGTCTGGCCCGAGCAGAGGGAGTAGTAGAGGAAGTCCGCGAGGGTCTGCCGCTTCGCGGTGGTCATCCGCGGGTCGTCCGAGCCCGTCGGGATGATCATGTAGGAGTAGGACGAGATCGGGTAGGCCCGCGGGTCCGGGTTGGTGTAGACGCCGTCCAGGATCTGCGTCAGGTAGAGCTGGCTGCTCTTGTCCTGGTTGATCTTCGCCTTCGTGAGCGCGACCGCGGTGTTGTACTGCGTCGGCTCGACGTAGTAGCCCGCCTTGTTGAGCACCTTGACGACCGGGTAGTCGGCGTTGACCGGGTAGGAGTACTCGACGTAGCCGATCGTGCCGTTGCCGGCGTACCCCTTGATCGTGTTCATGACCTGGTCCGAGCCGGCCTGGCTGATCATCAGCCCGCCGTGCTTCGGGTAGTAGGACGTCAGTCCGGACCGCCCGAAGTAGGGCCGCCAGATGCTGGGGTAGACCTTGTCCATCCAGGTGGTGAACTGGGCGGTCGTGCCCGAGCCGTCCGAGCGCACGACCGGCTTGATCGGGAGCGACGGGAACTGGCGCCCGTTGTTGTCCTTGGTGATCGCCGGGTCGTTCCAGTTGGTGATCTTGTTGGTGAAGATCTTGGCGATAGTCTCCCCGGACAGGCGCAGGTTGCGGACCAGGGTGTTGCCGATCTTGAGCTGGTAGGTGAAGGCGGTGCCGCCCGCCACGATCGGGAGGTACGCGAAGTCCCGGCCGTTGCTGGTGTCGGCCTGCCCCTGCTCGTCGACACCCTGGTAGGGGATCTCGGAGATCGCGAAGTCGGTGCTGCCCTGGGCGAAGTCCTTGCGACCCTTGGTCGAGCCGCCACCGGTGTAGACGACCTGCATGCCGTTGGCGTTCACGTCGGCGATCCACTGCTGCACGATCAGCTCGGACCAGGTGGAGCCGGTGCCCTCGATCTGGGCGTAGACGGTCGCGCTCGCGGTCCCGGGCAGCGCGGCCACGCAGCCGAGGGCGACGAGGAAGAGCAGGGCCGCGCGGAGGCGGCGGCGGACGCGGGCGGTCACGAGTACTCCTGGTTCTGGTACGGGTTCGACTGCGGCCCGACCGGGCCCATCTCGCTGAGCGGGTCCGCCTGCACGAAGTCGACCGACGAGCGGCGAGGGGGCCGGCGGCGGCCCTTCTTCGCCTTCTTGGGCCGGGCGATCAGCCGGGCGGTGACGAAGAGGATGAGGACGAGGGCGAGGAGGACCGAGGCCGCCGCGAAGGCGCGCGCGATCGCGATCGGCTCCCCGGATCGGACGGTCGAGTAGATGAACAGCGGCAGCGAGTTCATCACCCCGTCGGTGGGGTTGGCGACGAAGAACTGGGCGTTGCCGGAGGTGAGCAGCACCGGGCTGGTCTCACCGATGCCGCGAGCGATGCCGAGGATCACGGCCGTGGCCAGGCCGGGCCGGGCCGTGGGCAGCACGACGCTCCACACCGTCTTCCACCTGCTGGCGCCCAGCGCCAGGCTGGCCTCGCGGAGGCCGCTCGGAACCACGCGGAGCACGACGTCGGATGCCCGGGCGATGATCGGCAGCATCATGACCGCGATCGCGAGCGAGGCCGCGAGGCCCGAGCGCGGGTAGCCCAGCGCGACGATGAAGACCGTGTAGATGAACAGGCCCGCCACGATCGACGGCAGCGCGGTCATCGCCTCGACGACGGTCCGCACGACGCGGGCGAACTTGCCGCCCACCTCGCTCATGAAGATCGCGGTGCCGACGCCGAGTGGCACGGTGATCGCGACCGCGATGGAGATCTCGACCAGGGTCCCGAGCACCGCGTGCGCGACGCCACCTCGGGTGAAGGGGTCCTTGGGGCCCACCCCGGACATGTCGTCGAAGAAGAAGTTGGGGTGCACCAGCGGCTTCCAGCCGCGGACCACGACGAAGACGATGGCGCTGGCGAGCACGGCGCCGACGACGACCGCGCCCGCCGTGACGACATTCGCGGCGACCCGGTCCCGGACCTCGACGAACCCACCGGAGATCCCCGAGGTCACCGTCGTCACCAGCAGCACGCAGGCGAACCAGGTGACGAGGAACCAGGGCAGTCCGGGCAGCGGGAGCAGCCGCTGGGTGATCAGCCAGGCCAGGCCGAGCGCGGAGATCCAGGTGCCGTAGCGCAGGAACTGCTCGTCCGGCGTCGGTCGGCCGAGGGAGGATCGCGGGACCGGCGGCGGCGCGTCGTCGTCGTACGTGGGCAGGACGGTCTTCCCGGCGAGCTCGGCGCCGGTCTCGGGGGCCAGAGTCATCAGGCGTCCGTCCCGGCGCCCGAGCGGCTTCTGTTGACGATCACGGCGGCGAGCGTGTTGACGAGCAGGGTGATGAGGAAGAGCACGAACCCGGCGGCGAGCAGGGCCGAGAGCTGGCTCTTGCTCGCGTCGCCGAAGCGGCCGGCGATCAGGGACGAGACCGTGTTGCCGCCGATCTCGAGGACCCGGCCCTTCACCTCGAACGACGGGGAGATGATGAGCAGCACCGCGATGGTCTCGCCGAGGGCGCGACCCATGCCCAGCATGGTGCCGCCGATGATGCCGCCGCGGCCGAAGGGCAGCACGACCGAGCGGATCATCCCCCACTTGGTCGCGCCGAGCGCGAGCGCCGCCTCCTTCTCACCAGGAGGCGTCTGCGAGAAGACCTGCCGCATCACCGCGCACGACATCGGCAGCACCATCATCGCGACGGCGATGCCGGCGCAGAACATCGAGAAGCTGTAGCGCGAGATGTCGACCGACGGGGCGTTCGGGTCGGCGCCGTGCACGTCGAAGACCGGGATCCAGCCGAGGTTGCGGTCCAGCCACACCGAGAGCTCGGCGGCGTGCGGCATCACCAGGAAGTAGCCCCACAGTCCCCAGATGATCGAGGGCACCGCCGCCATCAGGTCCACCATCGAGACCAGCAGGCTCTTGATCCGCGCCGGCGCGTACTCGCTGATGTAGAGCGCCGTGAGCAGGGCGAGCGGGAACGCGATGCTCATCGCGACCAGGGCGACGCAGACCGTGCCGGTGAGCACCGCCGCGATGCCGATCACGTCGGCCTCCGGCTGCCAGGCCGACTCGGTGAAGAAGCCGAACCCGTAGTGACGCAGGGTCGGCAGCGCCTGCCAGCCGAGGAAGACCCCGACGCCGCCGGTGATCACCAGGACGGTGGCACCGACCACCCGGATGGAGTGCACGAAGACGGCGTCCGCGCCCGTGGCCTTCCGGGAGATCTTGCGCGGACTGACGTCGGTGGACGCGTCCTGCAGGGGCAGCGTGGTCACGATCAACTTCCTGGCGGGTGCTCGCCCGGATCGGCGAGCGACGACGCCTGAAGTCTCAGGAGGTCACCGGAACGAATGCCCCTTCACCGGTGAACGACGGGAGAACAGCCCGGCCATCTTGGACGAACTCCGCCGGCGCCACGTTTGCCAGTAGCCCGGACGGGTCATGCTCGACCGGCTCCGGATGGCCCGGTCGGGTCATCCCGGTCGACCCGGGCGTCGTTCACCTGCCGTTCGCCGGGTGCGCCACGACAGCGGTCAACCGGAGAGCTCCGCCTCCGAGCGCAGCAAGCAGAACTCGTTGCCCTCCGGGTCGGCCAGGGTCACCCAGCCGGTGCCCGGCCCGCGCACGCCTCGGTGGTCGGCCACCAGCGTCGCGCCTGCGGCGAGAAGTCCCTCGACCTCCTCGTCGCGCGTCGCGGCGCGCGGGCGCAGGTCGAGGTGCAGCCGGTTCTTCACCGTCTTGGTGTCGGGGACCTCGATGAACAGCAGCTGGTGGCCGGTCTCGGGGTCCCGGATCATGCACTCCTCATGCCCGGGCAGGTTGGGGTCACCGTCGAGGTCGACGTAGCCGAGCACGGGCTTCCACCACTCGGAGAGCGCGTAGGCGTCGTGGCAGTCGATGGCCGTGTGCGAGACGAAGGCGGTCATGCCCGCAAGACTCACGGGCCCGACCGGCGACCTCAACGGGTTATCGCCGGGTGGCGGGCACTGGTCAGTCGGTGCCGTGCTCGGCGATGAAGGCCAGGATCCGCTCGGCCAGCTCGGGCCGGCAGACGACGACGTCGGGGAGGTAGACGTCCTCCTGGTTGTAGCGCAGCGGCGAGCCGTCGACCCGGGAGGTGAACAGCCCGGCGGCGCGGGCGACCGCGACGGGGGCGGCCGAGTCCCACTCGTACTGGCCACCCGCGTGCACGTAGGCGTCGGTGACGTCGCGGGTCACCGAGATCATCTTCACCCCGGCCGAGCCCATCGGCACGAGCTCGGCACCGAGCTCGGTCGCGAGCGCGTCGACGAACGCGGGCGGGCGGCTGCGCGACACCGCGATGCGGGGCCGGTCCGACGAGCTCGGTGGCACCACGGGCGGGTGGCCGGTGTTGAACGTCTCGCCGAGCGCCGGCTGCGCGACGGCGCCGGCCACGAGATCGCCGTCCTGCCACAGCGCGACGTGGACGGCCCAGTCCTCCCGCGGCACCTCGGAGAACTCCCGGGTCCCGTCGAGCGGGTCGATGATCCACACCCGGCTGCGGGACAGGCGCACCTTGTCGTCCTTGCCCTCCTCGGAGAGCACCGCGTCGTCGGGCCGGTGCTCGGCGAGCAGACCCATCAAGAGCTCGTGCGCGGCCAGGTCGCCTGCGTCCTTGAGCTCGCGGCCCTCGAGGCCCTCCTGGCGCACCTCGAGGAGGCGCTCCCCGGCGACGGTGGCCAGCCACGTCGCGAGCACGTGGTCGTCGGTGGCGGCCTCGACGGGCGGAGCTCCGGGGTCGAACGTCATGCGCGGCACCCTACTTCCGGTCAGGAGTTGAAGCTCTGCTGGGTGCGCTCGAGGCCCTCGGTGACGAGCGACTCCACGGCGTCCGCGGCCTTGTCGACCTGGAACGGGAGGATCCTCCGCTCCGTCGACGAGTAGTTCGAGAGCACGAAGTCGGCGACGTCCTGCCGCCCGGGTGGCCGACCGATCCCGACCCGCACGCGTGCGAAGTCGCCGGTGCCGAGCGAGGAGCGGATCGACCGGAGCCCGTTGTGGCCGTTGTCGCCGCCGCCCACCTTCACCCGCATCGTGTCGAAGGGGATGTCGAGCTCGTCGTGGACCGCCACGATCCGCTCGGGCGGCACCTTGTAGAACGCGGCGAGCTGCTTGACCGGCCCCCCGGACTCGTTCATGTAGGACCGCGCCTTCATGAGCACGACGCGCGGGCCGGGCACGCCGGGTGCCCCGAGGCGTCCCTCGACGACCTCGGCACGGCCGGACTTGTGGGCACGGAAGGGCGCGCCCATCCGCCGGGCCAGCTCGTCGACGACGAGGTGCCCCACGTTGTGACGGTGGCCGGCGTAGGAAGGGCCCGGGTTGCCGAGCCCGACCACGAGCCACACCGGCGTCGCGTCGGCCATCGGATCCGGGCCCTCTCTGTGGAACAGGTGACGCAGGGTCACTCCTCGGACGATGCCTCACCCTCGGCAGAGGCCTCGGCGGCCGGCGCCTCGGCGGCCTCGTCGGACTCCTCGCGCTCGATGCCGGCCTCGGCCTCGGCCTCCTCCAGCTCGGCCTCCAGGGCCGCCTCGGACTGCTGCTCGGTGATGTTGACGATCAGCGTCTCGGGGTCCAGGAGCAGGGTGCTGCCCGACGGGAGCACCAGGTCCGAGGCGTGGATCTGGGTGCCGGCCTCGGCGCCGTCGATGTCGACCTCGATGGCCTCGGGGATGTGCGTGGCCTCGGCCTCGATCTGGACGGTCGCGTTCTCGGTGACGACCAGCGTCTCGCGGGCGGCCTCGCCGACGAGGTGGACCGGCACGTCGACGGTGACCTTCTCGCCTCGCTTCACCGCGACGAAGTCGATGTGCTCGAGGTGGCGCTTGATCGGGTCGATCTGCACCTGCTTGGTCAGGGCGAGCTGGGTCGTGCCATCGATCTCCAGCTCGAGCAGCGCGTTCGCACCGCCGTGCTTGAGCGCCAGCATGGTGTCGTGGCCCGGCAGGGTGAGGTGGATCGGGTCGTTGCCGTGGCCGTAGACCACTGCGGGGACCTTGTCCTCACGGCGGATCCGGCGGGCGGCGCCCTTGCCGAACTCGGTGCGCTTCTCGGCCTTGATCTTCTCGGACATGCTGACTGCTCCTCGTGGCGTGCTGGCTGTTCTTCGTCGGGGGGCCTCGGCTCGCGGTGTGAGCGCGGCGGGCTCGACCGGGACGGTCCGCCAGCCCTGTCGATCACGGAACCACCGGGTGGCTCCCTCGCCGAGGCAACTGCAGCAGCCTACCGGCGCGGGCCGGTCAGGAGAAATCCGTAGGGTCGGGAGCGTGAGCCTCACCCTCGCCGAGGCCCGGTCCCGGGCCTCCTCCCTCTCGGACGTCTCCTACGAGGTCGACCTCGACCTCACCGACGCGGAAGGCGACCGCTTCGGCAGCCGGACGACGGTGCGCTTCACGACCACGGCGCCGTCGACGTTCCTGGAGCTGACGGCCGCCAGCGACCTCGAGGTCACCGTGGACGGCGCACCGGTCACGCCGTCGTACGACGGCCGCCGGCTCCACCTGACCGGCCTCGGCGGCACGCACGAGGTGAGCGTCACCGCCCGGCTCCCCTACGTCACCGACGGCGCGGGGATGCACCGCACGGTCGACCCCGCCGACGGTGCGACATACCTCGGCGCCTACCTCGGCCTCGACGTCGCCCAGCGGGTCTTCTGCTGCTTCGACCAGAACGACCTCAAGGCCCGGGTCGCGGTCTCGGTCTCCGCCGACCCGGCCTGGACCGTGCTCGCGAACGGCCGGTGCGTCCACGCCGTCGACGGCCGCTGGGTCTTCGCGACGACCCCGCCGATCCCGGTCGCCCTGGCCTGCGTGGTCGCCGGCCCCTGGGTGTCGACGACCTGGGAGCACGCGGGCCTGCCGTTCGGGTGGCACGCCCGCGCCTCCCTCGCCGGGGAGCTGGCCCGGGACGCCGACGAGCTGCGCCGGGTCACCGAGGCCTGCTTCGACCACTACGCCACGATCTTCGAGGAGCCCTACCCGTTCGACAGCTACGACCAGGTCTTCGTCCCCGGCCTCAACTGGGGCGCGCAGGAGCAGCCGGGCTGCGTGATCTACCGCGACGAGCTCCTCCCGACCGGCCGGTTGCCCGAGGACGTGCGGTTGCTGCGCGGCTCCGTGGTCGCCCACGAGATGGCGCACATGTGGTTCGGCGACCTCGTGACGATGACCTGGTGGGAGGACTCCTGGCTGCAGGAGTCGTTCGCCGACTACCTGGGCTACCGGGTCGCCGGGGCCGCTGCCGGGTACGCCGGCGCCCTGCTGGGCCACGAGGCGGGACGCAAGCCCGCGGCGTACGACGCCGACGAGCGCCGATCCACCCATCCGGTCGCTGCGGACGCCTCGGACGTGCCGGACGTCGCCACCGCGTCCACCATCTTCGACGCCATCTCCTACGCCAAGGGCAACTCGGTGCTCCGGCAGCTGGTGACCTGGCTCGGCGACGAGGCCTTCCTCCGGGGCGTCAACTCCTACCTGACCCGCCACCGCTTCGCGAACGCGACCCTCGCCGACTTCGTCGCCGCCCTCGACGAGGCGTCCGACCGCGACGTCCGGGCCTGGGTCGAGGTGTGGCTGCGCAGCACCGGGTTCGACACCGTCCGGGTGCTGCGGGACGGCGACGTGCCGGTCCTGCACCGCGAGGGGTCGCGGCCGCACCGCATCTCGGTGTCCTCGCTCGACGGCCGGACCCGGCGCTGGGTCGACCTGGGGGACGAGCCGGTGCCCGTGCCCGAGCTGGCCGGGCAGGCGGTGGTGCCCAACAGCGGTGGGGAGACCTTCGCCCGGCTGGTCCTCGACGACCGCTCCTGGGAGGCGGTGGCTGCAGGGCTCGCCGGTGTCGAGGACGACCTGACCCGCGCGGTCCTTTGGACCATGCTCTTCGACCGGGTCCAGACCCGCGACCTCGACCCGTCCGGGTTCCTCGGGCTCGTCGAGCGGCACCTCCCCGGCGAGCGCAGCCCGTCGGTGGTCACGGCGGTCGTCGACCGCACGCTCACCCGCGTGGTCCCGCTGCGGGTGCCGACCGGCGGCGCGGCCGACGCGCTCGCCCGGGTCGCCGGGGCCTGCGCCTCCGGGGCAGCGACCGACGACCCCGGCCTACGCCGGGCCTTCGCCGCCGGCCTGGCCGCGACCGACCCCGACCCCGCACGGCTGGCGTCCTCCCTCGACCGGCTCGACCCGACGCTGCGGTGGCGGGCCGTGCAGCGGCTCGCGGAGATCGGCGCCGCGGACGCGGCGCTCGTTGAGCGGGAGCGGCAGCGCTCCCCCGGCCTGGACGCCGACCTCGGCGCCGCCGCCGCGCTGGCGGCCCGCCCGACCGCGGAGGCGAAGGCCGAGGCGTGGGCGGTGGCGTCTGGTCCGGACGTCGGCAACCGGACGTTCAGCCGGGTGCTCGAGGGTCTCTGGTCGGCCGAGCAGGCCGAGCTGGTGGCGCCGTACGTCGAGCGCTACCTGCGCGAGGCACCGGCCTGGGCCGCCCGCGGCGACGGGTTCGCGCTGGTGGTGGGACGGGCCCGGCCCCCCCTGCTGCTCACCCCCGCGCAGCGGGCGCTGCTGCACGAGCAGCTCGCCGGCGACCTGCCCGTCGTCCTGCGCCGGGTGTGGGCCGACTGGGCCGACGACCTCGACTGAGGCGTGGCGGGCGCGTTGCCACGTGGGTCTGAGCGCGCAATTGAACGGCTGCGCACCGGATACCCACCGGTAACCGGGTGTCACCGTTCAATTGCGCGGAAATGGCCGCTACGACGCCCCGTCGAACATCGAGGTGACCGAGCCGTCCTCGAACACCTCACGGATCGCCCGGGCGACCAGCGGGGCGATCGAGAGGCAGGTCAGCTTGTCGAACTCCCGGTCGGGGCTGAGCGGCAGCGTGTTGGTCACGACGACCTCGGCCGCCGGGGAGTTCTTGAGCCGGTCGACGGCCGGGTCGGAGAGGATCGCGTGGGTCGCGGCGATGATCACGCCCTCGGCGCCCTCGGCCATCAGCGCCTCGGCGGCCTTCACGATGGTGCCGCCGGTGTCGATCATGTCGTCGACCAGCACGCACATCCGGCCGCTCACGTCACCGACGACCCGGTTGGCGACGGTCTCGTTGGGCCGGTCGATGCGGCGCGTCTTGTGGATGAAGGCCAGCGGTGCGCCGCCGAGCCGCGAGGACCAGCGCTCGGCGACCTTGATCCGCCCGGCGTCCGGGGAGACGACGGCGAGCGACTGGTGGCCGTACTTCTCCCGCACGTAGTCGGTGAGGATCGGCAGCGCCATCAGGTGGTCGACCGGGCCGTCGAAGAAGCCCTGGATCTGGTCGGCGTGCAGGTCGACGGTGATCAACCGGTCCGCGCCGGCGGTCTTGAACAGGTCGGCCATCAGCCGCGCCGAGATCGGCTCGCGGCCCTTGTGCTTCTTGTCCTGCCGCGCGTAGCCGTAGAACGGCATGACCACGGTGATCCGCTTGGCCGACGCCCGCTTGAGCGCGTCGACCATGATCAGGTGCTCCATGATCCACTCGTTGATCGGAGCGGTGTGGCTCTGGATCACGAAGGCGTCGCAGCCGCGGACCGACTCCTCGTAGCGGATGTAGATCTCGGAGTTCGCGAACTCGTACGCCGACTGCGGCACCAGCTCGGTCCCGAGGATGTCGGCGACCTCCTCGGCGAGCACGGGGTGCGCCCGGCCGCTGAAGACCATCAGGTTCTTCTCGGTGGTCTTCTTGTATCCGGTCACCCGAACAGCTCCTCGGTCGCGGGAGGGTTGGCGGTCAGGATTCTGCCACGTCCTGTTCACCCGACGGTCCGTCGCCCACGGCCGCCTCCGCCGCTGCCGCCTGAGGGGTCCCGGCGCGTCGGCGCTGGGCCCACCGCTCGATGTTGCGTTGCGGCCCGCTGGACACCGCGAGCGCGCCCGGCGGCACGTCCCGGCGTACGACGGTGCCGGCGCCGGTCCCGGCCCCGTCGCCGATGTGCACCGGCGCGACGAAGGTGTTGTTGGACGCCGTGCGGGCGTGCCTGCCGACGGTCGTCCGGTGCTTCTGGACCCCGTCGTAGTTGGCGAAGATCGTGCCGGCGCCGATGTTGGTGCCCTCCCCGATCTCGGCGTCGCCGACGTAGGACAGGTGCGGCACCTTCGCGCCGTCGCCGATGGCGGCGTTCTTGGTCTCGACGAAGCCGCCGATCTTGCCGCCGGCACCGAGCGTGGTGCCCGGTCGCAGGTAGGAGAACGGCCCGACGTTCGCGCCGGCGCCGATCACGGCGAGCTCCCCGTGGACGCGCACGACGCGCGCACCGACGCCGATCTCGCAGTCCTTGAGCGTGCAGTCCGGGCCGACGACGGCGTCCTCCGCGACCGCGGTCGCGCCGAGCAGCTGGACCCCGGGGAGGATCGTGACGTCGGGCTCGAGCACCACGTCCGCGTCGATCCACGTCGTGGCGGGGTCCATCACCGTGACGCCCTCGCGCATCCAGCGGTCGACGATGCGGCGGTTCATCTCCGCGCCCATCCGGGCCAGCTGGGCACGGTCGTTGACGCCCTCGGTCTGCATGACGTCGTCGATCGGGTAGGCACCGACGGTGAGGCCGTCCTCGCGCGCGATCGACACGACGTCGGTGAGGTAGAACTCGCCCTTGGCGTTGTCGTTGCCGATCCGCGGCAGCGCTCCCAGCAGGAAGTCGGCGTCGAGGGCGAGGATGCCCGAGTTGATCTCGCGCACCTCGCGCTGCTGCGCGGTGGCGTCCTTCTCCTCGACGATCGCCTCGACGTCGCCCTCGGCGTTGCGCAGCACCCGCCCGTAGCCGTACGGGTCGTCGACGACGCCGCTGAGGATGCTGACCGCGCACTGCGCTGCCTCGTGCTCGGCGGCGAACCAGCGCAGCGACTCACCCTGCAGCAGGGGCGTGTCGCCGTACGCGACCAGGACGGTGCCCTCGACCGAGCCGGCGGCCTCCACGGCCATCCGGACGGCGTGGCCGGTGCCGAGCTGCTCCTCCTGGACGGCGAGGACGGCGTCCGGCTCGATCTCGCGGATGTGCGCCGACACCGCCTCGCGCTGGTGCCCGACGACCGCCACGATCCGCACCGGGTCGGTCGCCCGTGCCGCGGCGAGGACGTGGCCGATCATGGTGCGCCCCGCGATCGGGTGCAGCACCTTCATCGTCTTGGACTTCATCCGCGTGCCCCCGCCTGCGGCGAGCACGACGACGGTCAGCTGGCTACCCACGCTCACCGACCCTAGTCGCTGTGCCGGGGCGTCAACGAGTCGGCCGCGTCGCTGCGCGGATCACTGGCGGGTGAACTGGCCCCAGTCGTCCTGGGCGGTCACCCCGCCCTTCACGTAGGTCCACTCGATGGTCTGGTAGGCCAGCTCGAAGGTGGTGGTGTCCTGCCCGCCGGGCCGGCCGTTGAGGTGGTAGGACACCACCGACGCGTTGGTCAGCACGACCCTGAAGTAGTTCTCCTGGGCGCCGCCGCTGGTGGTCCGCCAGAAGTTGAAGGTGCAGGACGTCAGGGTCTCGTTGTCGGTCATCGCGTTGATCAGCTTCGGCACCGCCGAGCTGACGTTCGTGACGAACTGCAGCGGCTCGTGCTGCTGACGACCAGACGCCTGCCCCGACTGGGTGTCCACCGGCTTGGTGATGGCGTGCCGGACCGAGCTGATGGCGTACTGCCCCTCCTTGCCCTTGGTCGCCAGGTCGCTCTTGATCACTCCCTGCTCCTGGCCGGTGCACTTGCCGTAGATCGGCGACGCTGTCGCCGCGTCGGCGGTGGTCAGTCCGCCGTGGCCGGCGGTGAGGGCCGCGAACAGAGCCGCGGCGAGGGCGAGGACGAGCGCGACGCGGACGAGCGTGGCGCGGCGGAGCGTCAGGGTCATGGGACCCAACCCTCTGGCCGATCACCCAGCAGCGTCCATGGCCCGCACGGGCTATCAACAGATGGCTCTCGCTGGCTCCCCGGGTAGGAGTCGAACCTACGTCGCTAGTCCTGATTCAAAGTCAGGCGGGCCCTGCCGGCAGACCAACCGGGGATAGGTAGGTAAGGCTAGGGCCCGCCCGGACGTCATACGAACCGGCCGCCCCCACAACCACCCCGGATGACCTCCCCCCGGCCGCCACCGGACGTCATCCGAACCGGCCGCCCCCACGACCACCCCGCATGACGCCCCGCGGGCCGCCACCAGACGTCATCCGAACCGGCCGCCCCCACGACCACCCCGCATGACGCCCCCCCGGCCGCCACCGGACGTCATCCGAACCGGCCGCCCCCACGACCACCCCGCATGACGTCCGCCGCACGCCCGGGGCGCGGCTAGCCTCGACCCGTGGACCTGCCCGTGATGCCGCCCGTCCAGCCGATGCTCGCGAAGTCGGTCAAGGGGATCCCCGACCCGGCGAAGGCCGGGGCGCTCAGCTTCGAGCCCAAGTGGGACGGCTTCCGCTGCCTGGTGTTCAAGGACGGCGACGAGGTCGAGCTGGCGAGCCGCAACACCAAGCCGCTGACCCGGTACTTCCCCGAGGTCGTCGCGGCGATGCGCGAGCAGCTGCCCGAGCGCTGCGTCCTCGACGGCGAGATCTTCGTCGCCGTCGCCCCGCCCGGCCAGCAGAGCCGGCTGGAGTTCGAGGTGCTGCAGGAGCGCATCCACCCCGCGAAGTCCCGCATCGACCTGCTCGCCGAGAGGACCCCGGCGTCGTACGTCGCGTTCGACCTGCTCGCGCTGGGCGACGAGTCGTACGTCGGGCGACCCTTCGCCGAGCGCCGGGCGGCCCTCGAGCAGGCTCTCGTCGGGCTCGACGGACCCTGCTACCTGACCCGCACGACGACGGACCCGGCGCGGGCCGAGGAGTGGTTCCACCAGTTCGAGGGCGCCGGCCTCGACGGGGTGGTCGCCAAGCCGCTCGGGACGCCGTACCAGCCGAATGTGCGCAGCATGCTCAAGATCAAGCACGAGCGCACCGCCGACGTGGTCGTCGCCGGCTACCGCGAGCACAAGACGAGCACGCCCGAGGCGCCGCTGCTCGGCAGCCTGCTGCTCGGGCTCTACCGCGACGGCCAGCTCCAGCACGTCGGGGTGAGCGCGAGCTTCACCGCGAAGCGCCGCGCCGAGCTGATCGAGGAGCTGCAACCGCTGGTGGTGCCGATCGAGGACCACCCGTGGGGCCACTGGCAGGAGTTCCTGACCGCCAACCCCGACCGGGTGCCGGGCACGCAGAGCCGCTGGAGCCAGGGCAAGGACCTGTCGTTCACGCCGCTGCGGCCCGAGCTGGTGCTGGAGGTCGCCTACGACCACATGGAGGGCAACCGGTTCCGCCACACGGCCCAGTTCCGGCGGTGGCGCACCGACCGCGACCCCGAGTCGTGCGGATATGACCAGTTGGACGAGCCGGTCTCCTACGACCTCGCTAGTGTTCTCGGCGTCGACGAGGAGGCACCCAGATGACCGAGAACAGCAGCACGGAGGACTACGACGTCGTCCTGCTGATCGAGCAGGCGCTGACCGAGCAGGACGCGGCCCAGGTGCACTCGCTGCACGAGGGCCTCGAGCAGCCGGTCACGTACCACGTCCTGCTGCCGCTGGAGGACGCCGCGGCGCGGATCGAGTCCGCGATGGGCTCGCTCACCGCGGGCGACATGCTGGCCTCCCCGACGATGCCGATGAGCGAGGTCGACCTCGAGGCGGTGCGCAAGGACTGCGAGGAGCGCTCCGACGACGAGCTCGGCCAGACCCTCGCGGCGCTGCGCAAGAGCGGCGCGACCGCCCTGGGCCAGGTCGTCACCGACCCACCCATCGACGCCCTGGCGGCCAAGCTCGCCGAGGTCGACGGCCGTGAGGCGATCATCTTGACCCGTCCGCACGTCGTGTCGGAGTTCTTCCACCTCGACTGGACGTCCAAGGCCCGCCGCAAGCTCGGCGTCCCGATCCTGCACCTGCTCGAGCACGAGACCTTCGACCAGCAGGCCGAGGGCTACGGCGAGGAGGGCGTCACCGGGCTCTGACCCGCGTGGCTCCCGGGGTGCTCGGGACGGGGTGACCCGACCGGCGAGCCCAGGGAGCGGGGGCCGCCGGTCAGCCCAGCCCGCGGAACGACAGCGCGTGCCAGCGCGGCCCCACCGGGGTGATCTCCACCCGCCGGGGGTCGAGGCCGTCGTGGGGCGCGTCGCCCCGCACGATGGCGACCTCCAGGCGTGACTCCGAGAGGCCCTCGGCCAGTCCCTCGCCCCACTCCACGACCGTCACGGCCTCGTCCAGCGAGGCGTCGAGGTCGAGGTCGTCGAGCTCCTCGAGACCGCCGAGCCGGTAGGCGTCGACGTGCACGAGGTCGGGGCCGCCGACCGTCGAGGGGTGCACCCGCGCGATCACGAACGTCGGGGAGGTGACCGCACCCCGGACGCCGAGCCCGGCACCGAGGCCCTGGGTGAACGTGGTCTTCCCGGCCCCGAGCTCGCCGCTGAGCACGATCAGGTCGCCCGGGGCGAGCTGTCCCGCCAGCGACCGGCCCAGGCCCCGCATCGCCTCGGCGTCCGGCGCCTGGAAGACGTGGGTGCGCAGCGGGCGGCGCAGCTCGACGTTGGGCGGCTCGCGCCGGATCTCGCGGAACCCCTGGCGCACCCAGAACTCCACCGTCGCCGGCAGCTCCTCGCGCGCGACCACCGTCAGGTCGTCGGAGCCGGCCGCCGCGTCGACCGCCGCGTCGATGAGCGCGGCCGCGACGCCGTGGCCCTGCGCGGCCGGGGTGACGCCGAAGCGGCGCAGGTAGGTCGTGCTGCCGACCGGGTCGAGCACCAGCGCCCCGACCGGCTCGCCGTCCAGGCGGGCCAGCAGGCCGCCGTACGCCGACAGCCGGGCCGCGATCGTCTCCTCGGTCTCCAGCAGCGCCGCCGCGGGCGGGTCCAGGGGCGGGCGGGCCCCGAAGGCGGCGCGCACGACCGCCAGCACCTCCGCGGCGGCCTCCGGCCCGACCCGCGTCACCTCGACGCTCACGCGACCGTCCCCGTCGCCGCGAGCAGCTTGTCGATCTCGCCGTCGACCTCGTCGGACCGCTCCAGGATCACCATGTGCCCGGCGCCGTGGCACTCCAGGATCGTGGAGCCGGCGATGCGGTCGTGGAGCTTGCGGCTGTGCCCGATGGAGGTCAGCTTGTCGTCGGTGCCGCAGATCACGGCGGTCGGGACCTTGGCCAGGGTGCCGACGTGCGCGAACTTGTCGAGCTCGGCGAAGCCCGGGAAGAACTCGGCGACGACCTCGAACGGCGTCGCCGCGAGCATCCGGTCGACGAAGGCGACGTACGACGCCGGCACGTCGTCACCGAACGCCAGCTCGTCCGTGGCGACGAGCGCCACGTTGCGGCCGATCCGCCGCAGCCCGTCCACCGCGCGGTGGCCGCGCGCCAGGGTGGACACCCCGCGGTGCAGCGGCAACGAGCCGGCCCAGCCCGGGACCATCGGGAAGAGGATCCGGCTCGGGTCGAGCCCGCCCGCGGTCGTCGAGATGAGGGCGGTCCCGATGACCCGGTCACCGAAGAGCTCGGGGTGCTGCTCGGCCAGGGCCACGATCGTCATGCCGCCCATCGAGTGGCCCACCAGCACGACCGGCCCCTCCGGGACGACGTGGTCCAGCACCGTGAGGAGGTCGTGGCCGAGCTGGTCGATGGTCGCGTGTCCGATGGGCGAGCGGCCCGAGCGCCCGTGCGAGCGCTGGTCGTAGTAGACCGCCCGGACCCGGCCGCGGTAGTGCTGGCGCTGGAAGTGCCAGCAGTCCAGGTTGAGCGAGTAGCCGTGGCAGAAGACCAGCGTGACCGGCGAGTCGGCCTCGTCGACCTCGACGTGCAACGGCGTGCCGTCGTCGGTCACCACGGTCACCGGGTCCGAGCGCAGCGACCCGAAGGGCGTGTCGTCCTCGGGGTGCCGGCGGGAGATCGCGCGCCGCTGCAGGCTCGCGATCCCGGCACCGGCCGCCGCCGCCGCGAGCGCCGTCGCGGTGGCCCCGATGAAGTGCGTGCGCGCCCTCATGCTCCGACCGTCCTTCGCGTCATCCGTCCACCGACCCGGGTGACGATCTCGTAGGAGATGGTGCCCGCCGCCTCGGCCCAGTCCTGGGCGGTCGGCTCACCGTGCCTGCCCGCGCCGAACAGCACCACGTCGCTGCCCGGCGGCGGGGTGTCGCCCTCGAGGTCGACCACGAACTGGTCCATGCACACCCGGCCGCGCAGCGCACGCTGCTTGCCGTCGACCAGCACGTGGGCGGTGTTGCTGGCGTGGCGCGGCACCCCGTCGCCGTACCCGACCGGGACGAGCCCGACGGTCGTGTCGTGCTCGGCGTGCCAGGTGTGGCCGTAGGAGACGCCGGCACCGGCGTGGATCGGCTTGGTCATGGCCAGCGTCGCGCGCACCGTCATCGCGGGCACGAGGCCCAGGTCGGGCGTGCGGCCGGGGGCGGGGTCCAGTCCGTACGACGCCAGGCCGAACCGCACCAGGTCGAAGCGGCTGCCCGGCCGCAGGATGCCGGCGGCCGAGTTGGCGAGGTGGCGCACCTCCGGGTGCAGCTCGTGCGCGACCTCGAGGGCCGCGCGGAAGGCGGCCTCCTGGGTGTCGTTGGCGGGGTGCTCCGGCTCGTCGCTCGCGGCGAGGTGCGACCAGATGCCGGTCACTCGCCAGGTCCCGTCCCGTTCGCCCCGCAGCGCCCGGGCGACGACGGCCGGCCAGTCGGCAAGGGTCGCCCCGCCGCGGGACAGCCCGGTGTCGACCTTGAGCTGGACCCGCGCAGGGCGCCCGGCCGCGGCGACGGCGGCCTCGACCTCGTCGAGCTCGGCGACGGAGTAGGCGGTCACGTCGATGTCGGCCTCGACCGCCGCGGCCCAGGCGTCCCCGGGCACCGTGAGCCAGCACAGGACCCGCCCCAGGTCACCGCCGGCGCGCAGCACCAACGCCTCGTCGAGCGTGGCGACGCCCAGCCACTCCGACCCGGCGTCGCGGGCGGCGCGCGCGACGTCGACCATGCCGTGGCCGTAGCCGTCGGCCTTGACGACGGTCATCGACGGCACCCCGGTGAGCTCACGCAGGGTGCGCACGTTGTGCCGGACGGCGTCGAGGTCGACGACGACCTCGGCCCGAGGGACCGGCGGGGTGCTCATGCCCCCGATCCTTCCACTACGGGGTCGACAGCCCCCGGACCACGTCCGGAACTGCGGCCGCCACCGTCCCCGCGACCAGCGGGCCGCCCCCGCTCGCCAGGGTCGCCGCGGCACCGTGCAGCCAGGAGCCGACCGAGGCGGCGTCGTACGGCGCCAGCCCGGCCGCGAGCAGCGCCCCGACGAGCCCGCCCAGCACGTCGCCGGCGCCGGCCGTGGCCAGCCAGGGCGTGCCGGTGGTGGTCACCCGGACCCGGCCGTCGGGCGTGGCGACGAGCGTGTGCCGCCCCTTGAGGAGCACCGTGCACCCGTAGCGCTCGGCCGCCGCGCGGACGTGGTGGAGAGGACGGCTCTCGATGTCCGCCCGGTCGGCCCCCAGCATCGCGGCGAGCTCACCCGCGTGGGGCGTGAGGACGGCGTGGGCGGGCGGCCTGTCGACGTGGGCGAGTGCGTCCGCGTCGACGACGAGAGGCACGTCGTCGGCGAGCGCCGCCGCGAGCTCGTCCCCGGCGTCCTCGCCGCCCCCGGAGCCGACGACCCACGCCTGGACACGCCCCTCCCCGACCACCTCGGGGTGGACCTGGCGGACGGTGGCCGCGACGGAGGGGTCACCGACGTACCGCACCATCCCGCACAGGCCGGTGTCGGCGCCGGCGACGCTGAGGAGTGCGGCACCGGGGTACTGCGGGCTGCCGGCGCGGACGCCGACCACGCCGCGCAGGTACTTGTGCGCGTCGGGCGTCGGACGCGGCAGCAGTGCCGCGACATCGTCGGGCTGCAGCGCCTCGACCGGGGCCTCGGGCAGGTCGAGCCCGATGTCGACGAGGTGCACCACACCGCTGGCGCTCGCGGCGGGGTCGACGAGGTGGGCGACCTTGTAGGTGCCGAAGGTGACGGTGACGTCGGCGCGCACGTGCGGACCGGTGACCTCGCCGCTGTCGACCTCGACGCCGCTCGGGGTGTCCACCGCGACGACCGGCACCCCCGCGACCGACCCGAGCGCCCGCTGCGCCTCCGGGCGCAGGCCGCCCCGGCCGCCGATCCCGACGATGCCGTCGACGACGACGTCCGGCCGGCGTGGGTCGCCGCTGGTGGTGCGGCCGCCCGCCGCCAGCAGGGCCGCGACCCCGCCCGGGTGCGCCCGGTCCGAGAGCAGCCAGGCCTCGACCTGGGCGCCCCGGCGGGCGAGGATCGCCCCGGCGTACAGGGCGTCGCCGCCGTTGTCGCCCGAGCCGACCAGCAGCAGCACCCGCCGCCCGTAGCCCCCACCGAGCAGGTCGACCACCGCGGCCGCCAGCCCCGCGGCGGCCCGCTGCATCAGCACACCCTCGGGCAGCCGGCTCATCAGCGCCGCCTCCGCCGCCCGCACCTGCTCGACCGTGTGCGCGCACCTCATGTGGCCACGCTAGCGGGCCCCGAGTGAACGGGTCGTGTGCCTGAGACCTACCCAGGGGTCGGGTTCAGGCACACGACTCGAATCCCTGTGGAGGACCAACGCAAGAAGTCGGCGAGCGGGCAGCGTCACCACCATGGACGACGTGTTGCGCGCACTCATCGGATCGCAGCAAGGCCTGGTGGCTCGACGGCAGCTGACCAGGCACGGGATCGGCTGGGAGCACGTGGACCACCAGGTGCGGACGGGCCGGTGGGCCGAGCGCACGCCCCGCGTGGTCAGCACCGTGACCGGCGAGCTCACCCGCAGCCAGCGCGAGTGGCTCGCCGTCCTGCACGCCGGCGAGCGCAGCATGCTCGGTGGTCTCACCGCCGCGGGCCGACAAGGGCTCACCGGTTGGGACCGTGACGCCGTGACGGTCTACGTCGATGACGAGCTCAGCTTCGAACCGGTCAACGGGGTCCGGTTCTTCCGCAGCCGCCGGCCGTTCGACCTCCTGCGTCACCCCAGGCCCGGAATCCCGGTCTGCCGGCTCGAACCTGCCGTGCTGCTGTTCGCGGCCTACCAGACCACGCCACGGCCGGCCCATGGCGCGATCGCTGCCGTGGTCCAGCAGCGGCTCACGACGCCGGAGCGCATGGTCGAGTGGGTCGACCTCCTCAGGCCGCTGCGGTGGGCCAAGCCGTTCAAGCGCACCCTGAGCGACATCGCCGGGGGTGCCCACTCCGGGGCGGAGCTCGACGTGCGCCGGATGTGCCGCCGCTACGGGCTCCCGCTGCCGACCGGGCAGCGCGCGAGGTTCGACCGGGCCGGCAAGCGCCGCTGGACCGACTGCGAGTGGGACCTTCCGGACGACCTGACGCTCGTGCTCGAGGTCGAGGGCGGGTTCCACCTCGACGTGCGGGCGGCGATGGCCGACCATCGCCGGGCTCGCCGCATCATCACCCGGCACCGGGTGGTGGTGCGGTGCTCGGCGTACGAGGTGCGCCATGAGGCAGCGGAGCTGGCCGCCGACCTCGTCGCGCTCGGACTGCCGGGTCGTGTGCCCCACACCGCCGCATAGGTAGGTCTCAGGCACACGACCCGAATGTCACGCGGACTCCAGCACCACCACCGCCGAGGCGATGCCGGCGTCGTGGGAGAGGGAGACGTGGACCGAGCCGACGCCGAGCGACGCGGCCCGGGCGGCGACCGAGCCGCGCAGCGAGAACGTCGGCCGGCCGGTCGACTCCGAGACGATCTCGGCGTCGTGCCAGTGCATGCCGGCGGGGGCGCCGAGCGCCTTGGCGAGGGCCTCCTTGGCGGCGAACCGCGCCGCGAGCGAGGCCAGCGGACGCGATGCCTCGGACTCGGTGAACAGCCGCGCGCCGAGCGCCGGGGTCCGCGCGAGCGACTCGCCGAACCGCTCCACGTCGACGACGTCGATGCCGACCCCGATGATCACGCTGACACCGGGGTCACTCGACCGTCACGGACTTGGCCAGGTTGCGCGGCTGGTCGACGTCGTGGCCCATGACGGTCGCGAGCTCGCAGGCGAAGAGCTGCAGCGGCACGACGGCCACCAGCGGCTGGAGGAGCACCGGCACCTTGGGCAGCCGGACCACCACGTCGGCGTACGGCGTGATGGCGTCGTCGCCCTCCTCGACCAGGCAGATGGTGCGAGCCCCTCGGGCCCGCACCTCCTGGATGCCGCTCACCATCTTGTCGCGCAGCTGGTCCCGGCCGGCGGGCGGCACGACGCACAGCACCGGCAGGCCCTCCTCCACGAGCGCGATCGGGCCGTGCTTGAGCTCCCCGGCGGCGAACCCCTCGGCGTGCAGGTAGGCCAGCTCCTTGAGCTTCAGCGCCCCCTCGAGGGCGACCGGGTAGCCCGCGTGCCGCCCCAGGAACAGCACGGACCGCGTGCCGAGGTGCTGGCGCGCGAGCTCGTAGACCGCCTCGTCGTCGTCGAGCACCTGCTGGATCCGGTCGGGCATGGCCTCGAGCTGGTGCATGACCTGGGCGATCTCGTCGCCGTAGCGGGTGCCCTTGACCTGGGCGAGGTAGAGCGCCAGCAGGTAGCAGGCGACCAGCTGGGTCAGGAACCCCTTGGTCGACGCGACCCCGATCTCGGGACCGGCGTGGGTGTAGATGACCGCGTCGGACTCGCGCGGGATCGTCGAGCCGTTGGTGTTGCAGATCGCCAGCACCTTGGACCGCTGCTCGCGCGCGTGCCGGATCGCCTGCAGTGTGTCGGCGGTCTCGCCGGACTGGCTGATCGCGACGACGAGCGTGGAGTAGTCGAGGATCGGGTCCCGGTAGCGGAACTCCGAGGCGAGCTCGACCTCGACGGGCACCCGGCACCAGTGCTCGATCGCGTACTTGGCGACCATGCCCGCGTAGAAGGACGTGCCGCAGGCGATGATGATGATCTTGTCGACGTCGCGCAGCTCCTGGTCCGAGAGCCGCATCTCGTCCAGCTGCAGCTGCCCCGACACCGTGTGCCGGCCCAGCAGCGAGTCGGCGACGGCCCGCGGCTGCTCGTAGATCTCCTTGCGCATGAACCAGTCGTGGCCGTCCTTCTCGGCTGCGGACAGGTCCCAGGTCACGTGGTAGCGCCGGCCGGTGGCCGGCGTGCCGTCGAAGTTCGCGACCGAGACGCCCTCGCGGGTGATCGTGACGACCTGGTCCTGGCCGAGCTCGAGCGCCTCCCGGGTGTGCTCGATGAACGCGGCGACGTCGGAGCCGAGGAAGTTCTCGCCCTCGCCGATGCCGACCACCAGCGGGGAGCTGCGCCGGGCCGCGACCACCCGAGAGGGGTCGAGCGCGTCGACGGCGACGAGCGTGAAAGCGCCCTCGAGGCGGCGGACCAGCGCCAGCATCGCCGACGTCAGGTCGGCGCCGCCGAGCACCTCGAGCTCGAGCAGCTGGGCGGCGACCTCGGTGTCGGTCTCGGACACCAGCTGGACGCCACGGTCCTCCAGCTCGGCGCGGAGCTCGGCGAAGTTCTCGATGATCCCGTTGTGCACGAGAGCGACCCGACCGGTCGCCCCGGCGTGCGGGTGGGCGTTGACATCGTTCGGCGGCCCGTGCGTCGCCCACCGCGTGTGGCCGACGCCGATCGTGGCCGCAGGCAGCGGGCGGTCGGCGATGGCCTTCTCGAGATTGGCGAGCTTGCCGGCCCGCTTGTCGAGTGCGAGCGTCCCGTCGGCGACGAGGGCGATGCCGGCCGAGTCGTAGCCGCGGTACTCCAGGCGCCGGAGCCCCTCGACGACCACCTCCTGTGCCTGCCTGTGACCCACGTAACCGACGATCCCGCACATGGGCGCCACTGTAGCTGCGGGCGTTTGCGAGAATCGCGGCCATGTCCTCCCACGGCGGTCACCCCGAGGAGTCCTCCCCGTACCTCGAGCTCGACCGCTCCGCGTGGGCCGCGCTGGCCCCCGAGATGGAGAACCCGCTGTCAGCGGAGGAGATCCGGCGGCTGCGCGGCCTCGGCGACCAGCTCGACCTCGACGAGGTCGCGGAGGTCTACCTCCCGTTGTCCCGCCTGCTGAGCCTGTACGTCGAGTCCGCGGGCACGCTCTACCGCGCGCAGGAGGAGTTCCTGCACCAGAGCCAGCCGCCGCGCACCCCGTTCGTCATCGGCCTGGCCGGGTCGGTGGCGGTCGGCAAGTCGACGACCGCGCGCGTGCTCCAGCAGATGCTCGCCCACTGGCCCGAGCACCCCAACGTCGCCCTGGTGACCACCGACGGCTTCCTCTACCCCAACGCCGAGCTCGAGCGGCGCGGTCTCCTGCAGCGCAAGGGGTTCCCGGAGTCCTACGACCGCCGCGCGCTGCTGCGCTTCGTGGTCGACATCAAGTCCGGCAAGGACGAGGTCGAGGCACCGGTCTACTCCCACCTGACCTACGACGTGATGCCCGGCGAGAAGGTCGTCGTCAAGCGGCCGGACATCGTGATCGTCGAGGGGCTCAACGTGCTCCAGCCGGCGCGCGCCCGCGACGACGGCCGGGCCGGCCTCACGCTGAGTGACTTCTTCGACTTCTCCGTCTACGTCGACGCCGGCACCGGCCACATCCGCAGCTGGTACGTCGAGCGCTTCCTGCGGCTTCGCGAGACGGCGTTCCGCGACCCCGAGTCCTACTTCTCCAAGTACGCCGCGCTCTCCCACGAGGAGGCGGTCGCCGAGGCCGAGCGGATCTGGGACACCATCAACGGGCCGAACCTCACCCAGAACGTCCTGCCGACCCGCTCCCGCGCCACCCTCGTGCTGCGCAAGGCGCGCGACCACTCGGTGCGCTACGTGCGGCTGCGGAAGCTCTGAGCACCCCTCGCCCGAGCTTGCTCGGGCGAGATCCGGGCGCCAGGTCGAGTAGCGCCCGCGACCGACGAAGGAGGTCGCGACGGCGCGTATCGAGACCTCAGCCGATGTCGCGCCCGAGCTTGCTCGGGCGAGATCCGGGCGCCAGGTCGAGTAGCGCCCGCGACCGACGAAGGAGGTCGCGACGGCGCGTATCGAGACCTCAGCCGATGTCGCGCCGCAGCGTGGTGAAGAGCCCCACGAGCGCCAGCACGGCGGCGTAGCCGAGCATGACCAGGAGGGCGGCCCAGCGCGGCAGCAGGTCGGCGGCCCCGCCGGCGTACGACGACAGGTAGCTCGCGCCGACGAGCCCGTCGGCCGCGGCGCCCGGCAGGAACTTCGCCGCCTGGTCGAAGCCCGAGAACGCGCCGAGGGCCAGCCGGGCGATCGGCTCGACCAGCTGGGTGAAGGCCAGGATCACCACGATCGCGGCGACCTGGTTGGTCAGCACGCTCCCGAACGCGACCCCGATCACCGCCCAGAGCGCGGTCACGACGACGCTGAGCAGGAGCACCTGCAGCACAGCGGGGTCGGTGAGGTAGGCGCCGTCGCCGGCGAACGCGAGGAACGGGGCGCTCGTCGCGACCACGGCCACCGTCGCGACCACCCCGTAGAGCAGCCCGACCGGCACGGTGGCGAGCAGCTTGGCGCCGAGCAGCACACCGCGCCGCGGCTCGACGAGCAGCGACTGGGTGATGGTGCGGTGGCGGAACTCGGTCGTCATCGCGAGACTGCCGATCACCAGCGGGAAGACGTAGCCGATCCCGTTGGTCAGGCTGTAGATCGCGGTGGCCGCGTCGACGCCGTGCAGCGTGACCCCGCCCTGGTCCTGCGGCGCGTAGACCAGCGTGAAGCCGAGGACGCCGCCGATGAAGGCGAGGTACGCCGCGAGCGCGAGGAGCAGCACCCACCACATCCGGGTGCTGACGAGCTTGCGGTACTCCGCGACGAGCGCCGGCCTCACCGCTCGCCCCCGGTGAGCCGCAGGAAGACGTCCTCGAGGTCGCCGCCGCGGGAGGCCAGCTGGTGCAGCTCCACGCCCGCCCGGTACGCCGCCGCGCCCACCTCGGCAGCGGGACCGGCGACCAGCAGCCCGCGCTCGGCCGGCCGGACCTCCCAGCGCTGCTCGGCGCACAACCGCTCGACCGCCGGAAGGTCCGGGGACTCGACGTAGGTCTCCGGCGCGGCCAGACCGGCGAGGTCGGCGAGCGACGAGGCGTGCACGAGCCGACCGGCGGCGATGATCACGACGTCGTCGACGGTGTGCTGGACCTCGCCGAGCACGTGGCTGGACACCAGGACCGTGCGGCCCTCGTCGGCGTAGGCGCGCAGCAGGCGGCGCAGCCAGACGATGCCCTCGGGGTCCAGGCCGTTGGCCGGCTCGTCGAGCACGATCGCGGGTGGGTCCCCCAGCAAGGCCGTGGCCAGGGCCAGCCGCTGCCGCATCCCGGTCGAGTAGCCGCCCACGCGTCGGTCGGCCGCGTCCGCCAGCCCGACGAACTCGATCAGGTCGCGGCAGCGCCGGCGCGAGACGCCGACCTGGGGCGCGTAGACCTCCAGGTGCGCCAAGCCGCTGCGGCCGGGGTGGAAGCTGGCGGCCTCGAGCGCGGCCCCCACCACGCGCGCCGGCACCGGGTGCTCGACGTACGGCCGGTCCCCCACCAGCGCCCGCCCCGACGTCGGTCGGGTCAGCCCGAGCAGCATCCGCAGGGTCGTGGTCTTGCCGGCACCGTTGGGACCGAGGAACCCGGTCACCGCGCCGGGACGGACCGAGAACGTCAGGTCGTCGACGGCACGCACCGGTCCGAAGGACTTCGCGAGGCCGTCGACCGCCAGGGTCGGCCCGGGCGCGGTCATGGTCAGAGGGCGAGCTGGCGCTTGACGACGTCCGCGAGGCGCCCCGCGACGGCGTGCGCCTCCTCCTCGGTGCCGGCCTCGACCATCACGCGCACGAGGTTCTCGGTCCCGGAGGGCCGCAGGAGCACGCGGCCGCCGTCACCCAGCGCCGCCTCCTCCTCGGCGACCGCGGCGGCGACGACGGGGTCCTCGTCGGCGCGGGACTTGTCCACGTCGGGGACGTTGACCAGCACCTGCGGGAGCCGGGTGACGATCCCGGCGAGGTCCTGCAGGCTCTGCCCGGTCGTCGCCATCCGCTCCAGCACGTGCAGGGCGGTCAGGATGCCGTCGCCGGTCGTGGCGTGGTCGCTCATGATGACGTGACCGGACTGCTCGCCGCCGAGGGAGTAGCCGGACACCCGCATCGCCTCGAGCACGTAGCGGTCGCCGACCTTGGTCTGCCGCACGCCGATGCCGGCCGCCTTCATCGCGTTGACGAAGCCGAGGTTGCTCATCACGGTCGCGACGACCGTGTCCCGGTGCAGGCGGCCGCGCTCGGACATCCCCAGCGCCAGCACCGCCATGATCTGGTCGCCGTCGACGGGCGTGCCGGTGTGGTCGACGGCCAGGCAGCGGTCGGCGTCGCCGTCGAGGGCGAACCCGACGTGGGCGCCGTGCTCGACGACCGCGGCCTGCAGCGGGCCGAGGTGGGTGGAGCCGCAGCCGTCGTTGATGTTGAGGCCGTCGGGGTCGGTCCCGATCGCGACCACCTCCGCGCCGGCGGCGCGCAGGGCGGCCGGGCCGGCCTCGTACGCCGCGCCGTGCGCGCAGTCGAGCACCACCCGGATGCCGGCCAGCGGCGCCTCGATCGTCGAGAGCAGGTGGTCGACGTACTCCTGGACCGCCGTCGCGTACGGCGTCACGCGGCCCACGTCGGCGCCGAGCGGCCGTTCCCAGGGCTCGTCGAGATGCTGCTCGATCTCGCGCTCGACCGCGTCGTCGAGCTTGAGCCCGCCGCGGGCGAGGAACTTGATGCCGTTGTCGGGCATCGGGTTGTGCGAGGCGCTGATGACCACGCCGAGGTCGGCACCCAGCGCCTGGGTCATGAAGGCCACGGCCGGGGTCGGCAGCACCCGCAGCCGGAGCACGTCGACGCCGGCCGACGCGAGGCCGGCGACGACGGCGTGCTCGAGGAACTGTCCCGAGATCCGCGTGTCCCGGCCGACCACGGCGAGCGGGCGGTGGCCCGCGAACTCGCCTCGGTCGGCCAGGACCCGAGCGGCAGCGACCGACAGGTCCAGGGCCAGCTCAGCGGTCAGCTGACCGTTGGCGAGGCCCCGGACCCCGTCGGTGCCGAAGATGCGCGGCATCCGGTGGGGACTAGCGCTTGCTGAACTGCGGAGCCTTGCGGGCCTTCTTGAGCCCGGCCTTCTTGCGCTCGATGACGCGGGCGTCGCGGGTCAGCAGGCCGGCCTTCTTCAGCGACGGGCGGTTCGCCTCGACGTCGACGGCGTTCAGGCAGCGGGCCACGCCCAGGCGCAGCGCACCGGCCTGGCCGGTGATGCCGCCGCCGTGGATGCGGGCGATGACGTCGAAGCGGCCCTCGAGCTGCAGGGCAGCGAAGGGCTCGTTGACGACCTGCTGGTGCAGCTTGTTCGGGAAGTAGGAGTCCAGCGTGCGGCCGTTGACGGTCCACTGGCCGGTGCCGGGGACGATCCGGACGCGGGCGACGGCCTCCTTGCGCCGGCCGGTGGCCGCGGCGGGGGCGATGGTCGCAGGACGCAGCGGGGCGTCGGCGGACGGGGCGCTCTCGGAGCTGTACGCGATCCCCTGCTCGTCGACCTCGTAGGTCTCCTCGACCTCGTTGGTGTCAGCCATGTTGATGCAATCTCTTCTCTCGGTGTCCGTGCAGGTGGATTACTGGGAGATCTGCTTGATCTCGAACGGCGTGGCCTTCTGGGCCTGGTGCGGGTGCTCGGGACCGGAGTAGACCTTCAGCTTCTTGAGCATCTGACGGCCGAGCTTGTTCTTCGGCAGCATGCCCCACACGGCCTTCTCGATGGCCTTGCGGGCGTCCTTCTCCAGGACCTCACCGATCGGGGTGGCCGAGAGGCCGCCCGGGTAGCCGGAGTGGCGGTAGGCCATCTTCGTCGTCTTCTTGTCACCGGTGAGCGCGACCTTCTCGGCGTTCACGATGATCACGAAGTCGCCGGTGTCGACGTGCGGGGCGAAGATCGGCTTGTGCTTGCCGCGCAGGAGGTTGGCGGTCTGCACCGCGAGGCGGCCGAGGACGACATCGGTCGCGTCGATGACGAGCCACTGGCGGGTGATGTCGCCGGGCTTGGGGCTGTACGTGCGCACGAGAGTGCTTCCTTCGTTCGTCGGGCCCGGTCGACCGTGCGCCGGCCGGGTGGTGGAGCCACGCCTTCTGACGAACACTGCCCGGTCTCCGGCCCCCGCCCGTGCTGCGGCGGTGGTCTTCTCCGGGTCTGCACCCCGGTCCCGTGGCTGGGCCGGAGCGCGGCAGGAGGCGCGACTGACAAGAGTACGGGGCGGCGTTCGGGCTGGTCAAAACCGCAGGGACCCGGCTCCGGCGCCCTCCCCGCGCCCGCCGAGGCGCACGGTCCTCGGACACCGTGTTCGCACGCCGCCCGGGCGCCGACTAAGTTGGGGGGGTGACTGATTCTCTCACCGTCCGCGACAACCGCACCGGACAGGAGTACGAGGTCCCGATCGCCGACGGCGCCATCAAGGCCGCGGACCTGGGCCAGATCAAGACCGGCGACGACGCCCCCGGCCTGGCGGTCTACGACCCCGGGTTCGTGAACACCGCGTCGTGTCGCAGCTCGGTCACCTACATCGACGGCGACAAGGGCATCCTGGAGTACCGGGGCTACCCCATCGAGCAGCTGGCGGAGAAGTCGAGCTTCCTCGAGGTCGCCTACCTCCTCATCCACGGCGAGCTGCCCACCCGGGAGCAGTACGAGACCTGGGTGCACGAGATCACCTTCCACACCTTCGTGCACGAGAACGTGAAGTCGTTCATGCAGGGCTTCCGCTACGACGCCCACCCGATGGGGATGCTGATGGCGTCGGTGGGGGCCCTCTCGACCTTCTACCCCGACGCGCGCAACATCAGCGACGCGCAGAACCGGCACATCCAGATCGTGCGGATGATCGCGAAGATGCCGACGCTGGGCGCGTGGGCCTTCCGGCACGCGCAGGGCAAGCCGTACGTCTACCCGGACAACGACCTGAGCTACACCGCGAACTTCCTCTCCATGCTGTTCAAGATGAGCGAGTCGAAGTTCGAGGCCGACGAGCGCCTGGTGCGGGCCCTGGACGTGCTGTTCATCCTCCACGCCGACCACGAGCAGAACTGTTCGACGAACGCGGTCCGCTCGGTCGGCTCCTCGCAGGTCGACCCCTACTCCGCCGTCTCGGCGGGGATCGGCGCGCTCTACGGCCCGCTGCACGGAGGTGCCAACGAGGCGGTGCTGCGGATGCTGCGGCGGGTCGGCTCGAAGGAGAACATCCCGGCGTTCATCCAGGGCGTCAAGGACGGCAACGAGCGGCTGATGGGCTTCGGCCACCGGGTCTACAAGAACTACGACCCGCGGGCGACCATCATCAAGAAGGCCTGCGACGACGTCTTCGAGGTCACCGGGGTCAACCCGCTGCTGGAGATCGCGCAGGAGCTGGAGAAGATCGCGCTCGAGGACGAGTACTTCGTCAAGCGCAAGCTCTACCCGAACGTCGACTTCTACTCCGGGCTGATCTACGAGGCCTTCCAGTTCCCGCCGGAGATGTTCACCGTCCTGTTCGCCATCGGCCGCACCCCGGGCTGGCTGGCCCAGTGGTCGGAGCTGGTGCAGGACAAGGAGCAGAAGATCGCGCGCCCCAAGCAGATCTACACCGGCGCCCGGACGCTGGAGTTTGTGCCCGCGTCGGAGCGCTGGAGCTGAGCTTGCTCAGCCCAGCGCCGCGACGAAGCCGGGCCAGGTCGAGTAGCGCCACGGCTGAGCCTGCGAAGCCGTGACGCGCGTATCGAGACCCAGTGAGACGAACGCCGACCGCAACCAAGGTCACCCGACCCCCGCAGCCGTCGTCCTCGACCTCGGCAACGTCCTGATCGACTGGGACCCCGGGGCGGCGATCGCCGCCGGCGTGGGCGAGGTGGAGGCGCGGCGGTTCCTCGCCGCCGACGACTTCGACTTCATGGCGTGGAACCACGGGCCCGACTCGGGCGGCTCGTGGGCGGACGCCGAGGCGGAGGTGCGCCGCACCCACCCGCACTGGGCGGCGCACGCCCTGGCCTACCGGGCGAACTTCGCCGCGTCCCTGCTCGGCGAGGTGCCGGGCACCGGTGCGATCGTGCGCGACCTCCACGAGGCCGGCGTGCCGCTGTTCGCCCTGACCAACTGGTCCGCCGAGCTGTACCCGCACGCACCGCGGCGGTTCGAGGTCCTCGGCCTCTTCGACGAGGTCGTGGTGTCGGGTCGGATCGGCGCCGCGAAGCCCGACCCGGCCGCCTACCGCGCCGTGGTCGACCGAGCCGGCGTCCCCGCCGAGTTCCTGGTCTTCGTCGACGACAAGCAGGTGAACGTCGACGCCGCGGCCGCCCTCGGCATGGACGCGATCCGCTTCAGGACCGCAGCGGAACTCCGCGCGACCCTGCGCGAGCGTGGCCTGCCGGTCTGACCGGGGCGACCGGCAGGGTCGCTGACGTCGTCGGGCCGCGGGTCGGGTCGACGGTGACCCGGACCCGGTGGAGCCGGCCGATCCGGCGCAGCCCGGCCGGCGTGAGCCGCGGACGCGCGGTCGCGGCCGCACCGGCCCGGAAGGTGACGATGCCGCGGGCGAGGACGACGGTCCCGGACCGGACCGTCACGGCACCGCGACCGGGCATCGAGGAGACCACCCGGAGGGCGAGCGAGGACGTCGTGGCCGCGGCCCGGCCCACGACGGCCGCGGTCGCGGCGCCGGGCTGGACCGTCACGGTCGCGGTCGAGGAGTTGTTGGTCCCGTCGGCGTCGGCGGAGGCCGAGCCGACGATCACGGTGTTGTCGATCGAGACCGGGTCGGAGGTGCCCATGTCCTCGGTGGTGGTGCGGTCGCGCAGGCAGAGCAGGTCGATCGTGGCGGTCTTCGCGGTGCCGGTGGCGTTGTGGAGCCGGAAGGCCCGCGCCTTCAGGCGCGGGTCGTTGCCGAGGCTGCGGACCCCGGCCGGCAGGTCCCACGTCGCCACGACACCCTTGGCGTCCTCGGGGCAGGCGACCTGCAGCTCGTCGCCCTCGGCGACGGTGTGCCCGCTGACCGTGACCGTCCGGACGACCTCGGTGAACCGCAGCTCGTGCGTGTGCCCGAGGACCGCGCCGACCGTCGTGTGCAGGCAGCGGGTGCTGACCGTGGCGGTCGTCGGCGCGGCCACCTCGAAGGCGAAGGTCCAGCTCCGCGGCGCCGCGGAGTGGTCGTGCTCCGACGCGGCCAGCGTGGCGTCGCCTCCTGAGAGCGAGTAGCCCGGCGCCACCGGCACGGTCCCCGCCGGGCAGGTCAGCGTGCTCGTCCGGCGGCCGACGCCGTACGCCGTGGTGGCGGTGACCAGCGTCGAGTCCGCCGCGAGCGGGTGCCGGTGCCGGTCGTCGTACCCGCTCTGGCGGTCGGCCGACTCCGTGCTGGCGGGCAGGCAGACGACGAAGGCCTTGGCCTGCGCGCGCCCGGTGGTCGGGTTCTGCACGACCGCCTTCCAGGTGCCGGTGCCCGTCGACTCCGCGCTGAGCACGCGCAGGTCGGTGAGCGCGCCGGTGCCGACGTCGACGTGGTCGAGGCGGACCGACCCGTCGCTGAGGATGTCGTCGCCCGTGCAGGACACGGTGACGCTGCGGGTCTGGCCGGGGTCGAGGTCGACCTGCTGCTCGACCTTGTAGGGCTTCAACCAGTGGTAGGCCTGCGGGTGGGGCGCGGCACCGGCGCCGGCGACGGGGTTCGCGACGACCTTCACCCAGGCCGCGGCCGACGCCGACGGGGCGAGGGTGCCGACGGCGCAGGTGACCGTGCCGGCCGAGATCGTGCAGCCCGGGCTGGCCGAGTCGAAGGTGACGCCCGCGGGGAGCCGGTCGGTGAGCACGACGCCCTCGGCCGGCGACAGCCCGACGTTGCGGGCGGTCAGCGCGTACGTGACGGTGTCGCCGCCGTGCGGGCTCGAGGTCGAGGCCGTCTTGGTCACGGTGACGTCGGCCGGCCCGGTCGGCGCCGTGGGGGCCGGCAGGCACGCGGTGTCGGGGAAGAGCCGCTGGTGGGTCTCGAAGCCCGAGCTGAACGACCGGGCCACCACCTGGCCGATGGTGTGACCCACCGAGGAGACCGTCAGGGCCGCCCTCGGCGCGAGGATGCTGCCACCCCAGGCGGAGCCGAAGGACATCGCGATCGAGGTGGCGTCGGGGAAGTTCCACAGCACTCCGGGCCAGCTCGCCATCAGCGAGTCGTTCGCCTGCTGGAACCCACCGCCGGTCTTGATCCACAGCTGCCCGGTGATGCTCACCGTGGCGCCGGGCACGTTGACCAGGACGGTCGACCCCGGGGGGACGTCGATGCCGATGTGCTTGCCGGACCCGAGCTGCGCCGCGGTCATCGTGAAGACGTTGAGGGTCGGGTCGGTGCCGGTCAGCACGTTCGCCGCGTTGCCGCCCGTCGTCCCGGCCACCACGGTCCCGGTGGGCGTGGCGGCGCCCCAGGCGGTCGACCGGGCCCGCAGGTCGGCGAAGGCCGCCGCGAAGTCGACCGGGTCGGTGGCGAGGTAGCCGGTGCCGGAGCCGCCGTTGAAGTTCACGCCCGACCTGGGGCTGAGGTAGGCGCTGCCGCGCTGCAGGTTGTAGGTGCCGTGGGCGCCGGCGACGACCAGCGCTGCCGACCCGGCCGGGAAGCCCGCTGCCAGCCGGGTCCCGACCGTCATCCCGCTTGCCGTGTGGTCGCCGCCGTACGCGATGGCGCCCTCGGACTCCGAGGTGCGGGTCCCGTTGCCCTCCACGAACTCGGTCCACCCGGTCGCGGCGCCCAGGGGCTGCGTGACGGTGGTGCACCCGGTGGCCGCGACCGCGGGCCCGCCGGCCGGCAGCACCGCCAGCGCGCCGACGCAGCAGGCGAGGACCACCGCAGCGGACGTGAGCTTGCGCATGCGTGACTCCCCCCAGGACGCGTGCCTACCCACGATGGCACCGGGTCGGGCCGGCGGGGCGGCGGCGGGCGCGCCTTGCGGGAATCTTGTGGTCAGGTCCGCTCGAGGTGCCGAACGTCCGGCGAGAGCAGGGACAGCAGCGCCGAGCCACCCATCACGCAGCCCACGACGACCAGCCAGCGGTCGAAGCCGACCGCCTCCGCGACCGGTCCGACCAGCGCCAGGCCCACCGGCCGGGCGACGAACGAGCCGACCATGTCGAACGAGTAGACGCGGGCCAGCCGGTCCTCGGGGATGTTCTGCTGGATCGAGACCTGCCACTGCACGTCGAAGACCTGGAGCCCGAAGCCGTGCAGGAAGGCCCCGACCAGGATGGGCGCGAGCTGGTCGCTCAGCGCCATCGCCAGGGGGAAGGCGGCGGTCAGCGAGAGCAGCGCGGTGCCGACGAACAGGCCGTGGCGCGGCTCCCACCGCAGGCAGACGAGCCCACCCACCACGAAGCCCGCCATCAGCGTGCCGAGCGCGAGCCCCCAGGCCGACCGGCCGATCCCGTCGCCGACCACGATCGGCCCGAGGACCGACTGGGCTCCTCCGTAGAAGAGGTGGTAGAGCAGCGCCTGGCCGATGAGCAGCCACAGCCAGGTGTGGCGCAGCACCTCGCGGAGCCCCTCTCCGAGGTCCGCGAGGAACGTCTGCCGCTGGCCCTCCGGGCGGGTGTGCGGGACGTGCAGCCGGGCGAAGCACCAGGCCGCCACCGCGAACGTGAGCGCGTCGACCCCGATCGCCCAGCCCGAGCCGACGGCCGCCACGAGCACGCCGCCCAGCGCGTAGCCGACCACCGCTGCACTGGTCTGCAGCAGCGCCCGCATCGCCACGGCACGACCGAGCAGTCCGGGCGGCACCGTCATCCGCGTCATTGCCGAGGACGACGGCTGGCTCAGCGCCCCGAGGCAGCCGTTGACAGCGCCGAGCACGGCCAGCAGCCCGATCGTGGCCCAGCCGCCGACCAGCAGCACCGCCACCAGACCCTGGGCGAGCGCGCACGCGATCGACGAGCCCTCCATCATCAGCTGGCGCGGCACCCGGTCGCCGAGCACCCCGCCGAACAGCACGGTCACCACGTCGGCGAGCGCATACGCCGCCACCACGAGCCCGAGCTGGGTCGCCGTGCCGCCGAGGTCGAGCACCGCGAAGGCCAGTGCGATCGGCGTGATCGCGTTGCCGAGCGAGCTGGTCGTCGTACCGGCGACGAGGAGCCGGAAGTCGCGGTGCCGCAGCGGGCTCTCCACCGTGCCCATGTCGCCCGAGACCGCCATGCCGCCTATTCAATTCGCTGACGAACTATTCGTCAACGAAGATTTCCGTAGGATGCCTCCGTGGAGGCATCCCGCGACCGCGAGGACTGGGCGGACCGCCACGTCGCGCGGTGGCGCGACCACTGGATCGACGTCTCCTTCGAGGACGACGTGGAGGCGATCGTGGTGCGGATCGGCCGGCTGACCAAGCACCTGCGCGGCGTCAAGCAGCAGGCCCTGCTCGCGACCGGCCTCCAGGACTTCGAGTACGACACCCTGCACCTGCTGATGATCCGCGACACCCCGGGCCACGCGAGCCCCTCGGCCCTGGCCGCCGACCTCGGCATCAGCAACGCAGGGATGACCGGGCGCCTCGACGCGCTCGAGAACGCCGGGTGGATCCAGCGGCGCGCCGACGCCGACGACCGGCGCCGGGTCGACGTCGAGGTCACCCGGGCCGGCGCCGCGGTCTGGCGGCGGGCGATGGAGCTGCGCGGCCGGGGCGAGGACGAGCTGCTCCACGTGCTCGACGAGCAGGAGCGGGCCACGCTGGCCGGTCTGCTCAAGCGGCTGGCGCTCGCGGTCGAGGACCCCGAGGGCTGAATCTTTTCGCGCCCACAAAGCGCCGTCTCAGCAAGGTCACAGGCCGACTGGCGACCGTGATGGCATGACCGACCAGCCCACCACACCGCCGCCGGGACACAACCCGTACTTCCAGCACCCCGTGCCCCAGGGCCCGCCGCCGTCCGGCCCGCCGACCATGACGCAGCCGCTGCCGGTCCGCCGGCCGCGACGTGCGGGCCTCACGGCCACCGTCGTGGCGACCGCGGTCGTGGTGGGTGGCCTGGCCGGCGTCGGGGGCGCCGCCGTCTACAGCTCGCTCGACGGCGAGGGGTCGTCCGGCTCGAGCGCCTCGGCCTCGCCCTCGACCTCCCAGGTCGTCGACACCCCGGACACGCCGGCCCCCGACGGCTCGGTCGAGCAGGTGGCCGCCGCCGTGCTGCCCTCGGTGGTCAAGATCAACGTCTCCGGCACCGAGGGCTCCGGCTCGGGCTCCGGCATCATCCTCAGCTCCGACGGCGAGATCCTCACCAACAACCACGTCGCCGAGGTCGCCGGCCAGAACGGCTCGATGAGCGTGGACTTCAACGACGGCACCTCGGCCAAGGCCACGATCGTCGGCACCGACCCGCTGACCGACACCGCCGTGATCAAGGCGGAGGGGGTGTCCGGGCTGCAGCCGGCGACGATCGGCAAGTCGAGCGACCTGCGGGTCGGCCAGAGCGTCGTGGCGATCGGCTCGCCCTTCGGCCTGGACTCCACGGTGACCAGCGGCATCGTCAGCGCGCTGGACCGCCCGGTCGACGTGGGCTCGGACGGCCAGGGCAACACCACGACCTACCCGGCCATCCAGACCGACGCCGCGATCAACCCCGGCAACAGCGGCGGCGCACTGGTCGACCTCGACGGCAAGGTGGTCGGCATCAACGCCTCGATCCGCACCGCCGGCTCGACCCAGGGCGAGGCCGGCTCGATCGGCCTCGGCTTCGCGATCCCGATGGACGAGGTGATGCCGGTCATCCAGCAGATGATCAACGGCGAGACCCCCACCCACGCCCGACTCGGCATCTCCGTCGCCGACGCGTCCGGCCAGGACACCACCTCGACCACCGAGGGCGCCCGGGTCGAGGAGATCGGCTCGGACTCGACCGCCGGCAAGGCCGGGCTCGACAAGGGCGACGTGATCACGAAGATCGACGACCACGTCATCACCGGTGCGGACTCGCTGGTCGCGACGATCCGGGCGTACCGGCCCGGCGACCAGGTCACCGTGACCTACCTGCGCGACGGCCAGACCAAGACCGTCTCGCTCACGCTGGACTCCGACGCCTCGTCGTCCAGCTCCTGATCCTCCCCTCCTCCTCCCGAGAAGGAGGCGAGAAGGAGGGGAGCCCCGAGGGCCCCGTCGCACGCAGGTCCGTCTCCCAGCGTGCGGCGGGGCCCTCCTCACGCGCTCAGGCCAGCGTCCTGGAGAACTCCCCGAGCCGCGCCACGGGCACGAAGCCGAGCGTCTGGTTGACCGCGATCATGTGGTCGTTGACCTCGGCGTTGTAGGTCGTCAGCCGGGTCGTGCCCGGGTCCCGTTCCTGCAGCAGCCGCAGGTTCGCCACCTTCAGCGCCAGCCCCAGGCGGTGCCCGCGGTCCGCACGCCGCACGAGCGTGCCCCACTGGTAGCCGCGGCCCGGGTCGTGCGCACTGGTGGCGATGTCGGTGTACCCGACCACCTCGCCCTGCGCGTCGATCGCGGCGGTGTTGTACTTCGTGCGCGCCTGCTGCTCGATCACGCGCTCGTCGGCGCGCAGCGCGTCGACATCCGCCGACTCGGCCTCCATCACCAGCTCGCCCATCGGCGCCTCGACGGCGAGGGAGCCGACCAGCTCGGCCCACCCGTGCACCAGCTCCTCGGGCACCGGGCCGACGAAGGAGCGCAGCGTGTACGCCGTGTGGTGGGGTGCCGCCTCGGCGGCGAGGGCGTCCAGCGTGGCCGTCGGGACCGGAAGTGCGAGATCGCGCTGGACGTCGACCAACGCCAGCGAGTAGCCGTGCCGGCGCAGCATCTCGGGCCCGGGCTCGCCGCGCCCGTCGACCGGGGCCGAGATGGGCCACAAGCTCTCGGCGAGCACCGTGGACCGGCCCTCCGAGCGCGCGAAGCCCTCGACGTGGGCGAGCAGCGCGGCGCCGTACCCGCGCCGGCGCCGGTCCGGGCGGACCTGCACGTCGACGTACGCGTGCTCGAGGTTGTCCAGGAGGGGCAGCCGCACCTCCGCGGCCGCGACGACTTCGCCGGCGGCGACCCCGGCCCACAGGTGCGTGCTCTGACGGACCGCCGGCTCGGTCAACCGGACCCGCACCTCCTCCAGGCTCCACGGGGAGGCGACGTCCTCGAGCCCGTGGCGGGCGCCCTCGTCGTAGGCACGGTGCCAGCCGCGCAGCAGCACCTCGTCGCCGCCGTCGACCGCCACGACCTCCAGGTGGTCGCTCACCGGACCCGCTCCACCCGGCCCTCGTCCCACACCGGCCCGTCGGACTCGTAGACCGCGCCGTCGGCGCCGTAGACGAGGAACCGGTCGAACCCCCGCGCGAACCACCGGTCGTGGGTGACCGCGAGCACGGTGCCCTCGAACGCCCGGAGGCCGTCCTCCAGCGCCTCGGCGGACTGGACGTCGAGGTTGTCGGTGGGCTCGTCGAGGAGCAGGAGGGTCGCCCCGGACAGCTCGAGCAGCAGGATCTGGAAGCGCGCCTGCTGACCGCCGCTGAGCGACTCGAACCGCTGCTCGCCCGCGTGCGCCAGCTCGTAGCGGTCGAGGACCCGGGCGGCCTGCTCGCGGCCCATCCCGGAGCGCCCGTGGGGCGAGCCGTCACCGCGGTGCAGGATGTCCAGCAGGGTCCGACCGACCAGCTCGGGGTGCTCGTGGGTCTGCACGAACCAGCCCGGTCGCACGCGCGCACCCAGCTTGGCGGTGCCCGTGTGGGCGACGGGCTTGATCTCCACGTCCCCGACCGGGCGGTGCTCGACGTCGGGGTCGCTGCCGCCGGCCGCGAGGAGGCGCAGGAAGTGCGACTTGCCCGATCCGTTGGACCCCAGCACGGCCACCCGCTCGCCGTACCAGACCTCGAGGTCGAAGGGCTTCATCAGCCCGGTCAGCTCCAGGCCCTCGCACACGACGGCGCGCTTGCCGGTGCGGCCGCCCTGCAGGCGCATCGTGACCTGCTGCTCCCGCGGCTGCTCGGTCGGCGGGCCGGCCTCCTCAAACTTGCGCAGGCGGGTCTGGGCGGCGCGGTACTGCGACGCCATGCCGTCGTTGTACTCCGACTTGATCTTGTAGTGCAGCACCAGCTGCTTGAGCTTGGCGTGCTCCTCGTCCCAGCGCCGGCGCAGCTCCTCGAAGCGGAGGAACCGGTCGCGGCGCGCCTCGTGGTACGACGCGAACCCGCCCGGGTGGGTCCAGACGGTGTTGCCCGCGCTGTGCCCGCCGCGGGCCAGCTCCACGGTGACCACGCGGGTCGCCGTGTTGTCCAGCAGCTGCCGGTCGTGGCTGATGTAGAGAATCGTCTTGTCGGACTCGCGGATCCGGCCCTCGAGCCAGACCTTGCCCGGCACGTCGAGGTAGTTGTCCGGCTCGTCGAGCAGCAGCACCTCGTCGGGGCCGCGGAGCAGGAACTCCAGGACCAGCCGCTTCTGCTCGCCGCCGGAGAGCGTGCCCAGGGTGCGGTACTTCGCGCGGTCGTAGGGCAGCGACAGCGCCGCCATCGTGCACACGTCCCACGTGACCTCGACGTCGTAGCCGCCGGCGTCGGCGAACTCCGAGAGCGCATGGGCGTAGGCCATCTGCGCCGCCTCGTCGTCGGCATCCATCAGCGCCAGCTCGCAGCGGTCGACCTCCGCGGCGGCGGCCCTGATCCGCGGCGGCGAGACGCTGAGCAGGAGGTCCGCGACCGTCGGGTCGTCCCCGAGCCCGGCGCCGACCGCCTGTCGCATCACCCCGAGACCGCCCGAGCGCGTCACCGCCCCGGCATGCGGCGTGAGCTCGCCGGTCACGATCCGCAGCAGCGTCGTCTTGCCGGCGCCGTTCGCCCCGACCAGCGCCACCTTCGCGCCCTCACCGACCCGGAACGACACGTCGTCGAGCAGCACCCGGCCGTCCGGGAGCTCGTACCGGACCCCGGCCACGTCCACATGTCCCACGGGGGACGATTGTCCGTCATCGCGCGGGAGCAAGCACCCCGGTTTCCACCCCGCCCCGCGGGACGCGGGGCTACCGTGCCGACGTGACCACCCTCCTGCGCGGCATCGCCGCCGTCGCCGCCACCGCGACGACCGCCCTCCTGCTGCCCCTCGGCCTGGGTGCGCCCGCCTCCGCGGAGCGCTCGCTGCCCCCGGCGGTCGGACCCACGACGTTCGCGAAGAAGGGTCCGTTCGGCGTCGGCGTGCGCGGCCTGCGGCTGCCCTCGGGTGCCAAGGTGACGGTCTGGTACCCCGCGCCCAAGGCGGCCGTGCGGGGGAAGAAGGTCTGGAGCTACGACCTGGTCAACTGGATGCCCCCGGCGCTGCGGCAGCAGGTGCCGGACGACTTCTCGGTCGCCTACCCCAGCGGCGGCGTCCAGCGGGCGCCCGTCGCGGCGGCGAAGTTCCCCCTGGTGGTCTTCAGCCACGGGTACGCCGGCTTCCGTACCCAGTCCTCGTACCTGACCTCGGCGCTGGCGTCGTGGGGCTTCGTGGTCGCGGCGCCGGAGCACCCGAGCCGGGACATCACGCGGCTGCTCACCTTCAAGCCCGCCACGGCCGGTGACGTCGACGACCTCTCGGCGACCATCACCCTGGTCGGGCAGAAGAACCGGACCCGGGACAACTGGCTGTTCCGTCACGTCGACATGTCCCGGATCGCGGCCCTCGGCCACTCGGCCGGTGGCCGGGCGTCGGAGCAGCTCGCGGTGGCCGACAAGCGGGTCGACACCTTCGTCGGGATGGCGGGCGCCTCCGTCGGCGCCCTCGACCAGACCGGCACCGACGTCCCGGACCGGCCGGGCATGATCGTGGCCGCGACCGACGACACCATCGTGAAGCTCGACCGGCTGCAGGCGGCGTACGACGCCATGAACGCGCCGAAGCGGATGGTCCTCATCGGCGGCTCGGGCCACCTGGTCTTCTCCGACCTCTGCGAGGTCGGTGCCGGGTCGGGCGGGCTGCTGGCGATCGGCGAGGCGCTCGGCCTGCCGTCCCAGTTCCTCGACCAGATCCGGCCGCTGGCGACCGACGGCTGCGTCGACCCCACCGTCGCGCCGACCCAGGCGTGGCCGGCGATCAAGCAGGTCGTCATCGCCTACCTGCGCTCGACCCTCGGCCTGGACCCGACCGACGCGGGCCTGACCGGCCTGGAGGAGGCGTGGCCGGGGATCGTCGTGGACGACGACAGCGTGACGGAGCCGCCGGCCCCGTAGGCCGCTACGCGTGGTCGCCGGCGGCGAGCGCCTCCTCGATCGCGCGCAGCTCCTGCTCGTCGAGGGGCGGGAACGTGAGGGCGTCGAGGTTGGTGTCGAGCTGCTCGACCGAGCTCGCCCCGATCACCGCGGACGTCACCCGTGGGTCGCGGACCACCCACTGCAGGGCCAGCTGGGCGAGCCGCTGACCGCGGGCGCGGGCGATGCCGTCCAGGGCCCGCACCCGCCCGAGCGTGGTCTCGTCGAGCCGGTCGGCGCCGATGCTGGAGCCGGCGCGGGCGGCCCGGGAGTCGGCCGGGACCCCGCCGAGGTAGCGGTCGGTCAGCAGGCCCTGCGCCAGAGGTGAGAACACGATGCAGCCCAGGCCCTGCTCCTCGAGCTCGTCGAGGAGGCTCAGGCCGTCGGCGTCGGACTCGATCCAGCGGTCGAGCATCGAGTACGACGGCTGGTGGATGAGCAGCGGCGTCCCGAGGTCGCGGGCGATCGCGGCCGCCTCGTGGGTCTGCGCGGCCGAGTAGGACGAGATGCCGGCGTACAACGCCTTGCCCTGCCGCACGGCGTGGTCGAGCGCGCCGACCGTCTCCTCCAGCGGGGTGTCGGGGTCGAAGCGGTGGCTGTAGAAGATGTCGACGTAGTCCAGCCCCATCCGGGCCAGGGACTGGTCGAGCGAGGCGAGCAGGTACTTCCGCGAGCCGCCACCCTGGCCGTACGGGCCGGGCCACATGTCGTAGCCGGCCTTGGTCGAGATCACCAGCTCGTCGCGCAGGCCGGCCAGGTCGTCGCGCAGGTAGCGGCCCAGGTTCTCCTCGGCCCGGCCGTACGGCGGGCCGTAGTTGTTCGCCAGGTCCAGGTGGGTCACCCCGCGGTCGAACGCCCGTCGCAGCACCGCCCGCTGGGTCTCCTCGGGCCGGTCGTTGCCGAAGTTCTGCCAGAGCCCCAGCGAGATCACCGGCAGCCGCAGCCCGCTGCGCCCGGTCCAGCGGTACGCCATCCCGGTCGCGCCCGGGTCGTACCTGTCCTCGGCGGGGGTGTAGGCCATGCCCCCGATCCTGCCAGCCGGCCGGGATAGTCCCTGACGATCGAGTGGTCGGACGGCCCCCGGGACCACCCGATGGTCAGGGACTATCCCGCCGCGCCGACCATCCGCAGGGCGAGGAGACGGTAGTGCGCGGCGACCTGGTCGGGGGTCCAGCGACCCTCGTCGCGGAACCAGCGGGCCACGTCGATGCCGAGGGAGAGCACCGCCAGCGAGGTCATCCGCGGGTCGGGGGTGGTGAAGGCGCCGCTCGCGACGCCCCGGTCGACCACGTCGCGCACCACCACGTCGATGTCGTGGCGGACGGCGAGGATCTGCTCGCGGTGCTCCTCGCTCAGCGCGGCGAGCTCGTAGTTGATCACCCGGGCCCCGGTGTGGGCGACCGCGTGGTCGCGCACGAAGTCCTCGACGAGGTCACCGAGCTGGGTCACCGGGTCGCTGCTGCGCGCCACCGACGCCCGCACCATCTCCAGCACCCGCAGGTGCCCGACGTGGGCGAGCTCGAAGAGCAGCTCCTCCTTGGACCGGTGGTGCACGTAGAGCGCCGCGGGGCTCATCCCCGCCGCCGTGGAGATGTCGCGCGTCGTCGTCCCGTGGAAGCCGCGCGACGCGAACGCGTCGACCGCGGCCCGGGCCAGCCGGGTCCGGGCATCGGTCGCGGGGGTGGACGCGCTCACGGAGAACATGGTAAGCAAGCGCTTAGTCACGGGGCAAGGGCCCCGGGAGCAGGAGGAGCAGGGTGCACGGACTCTCCGGCAAGGTCGCGCTGGTCACCGGTGCGAGCCGCGGCATCGGGCTGGGCATCGCCCACCGGCTGGTCGAGGAGGGCGTCTCGGTCTGCGTCACCGCGCGCAAGCCGGAGGCGCTCGAGGAGGCGGTGACGTCGCTGGGCGGGCCGACCCGCGCGCTCGGCGTCGCGGGCAAGGCCGACGACCCCGAGCACCGGGCGGACGCCGTACGCCGCACGATCGAGACGTTCGGGAGCCTGGACCTGCTGGTCAACAACGCCGGCATCAACCCGGTCGCCGGGCCCCTGGTCGACCTCGACCTCGGCGCCGCCCGCAAGATCATCGAGGTCAACGCCCTCGGTGCCCTCGCGTGGACGCAGGCGGCCTACCACGCCTGGATGGGCGAGCACGGCGGCTCGGTCGTCAACATCTCGTCGGTCTCCGGGGTCACCCCGGCCCCGATGATCGCGATGTACGGCGCCTCCAAGGCGATGCTGATCAGCCTCACCGAGTCGCTGGCCGTCGAGCTCGGCCCGGCGGTGCGCGTCAACGCGGTCGCCCCGGCCGTCGTCAAGACGGCGTTCGCCAGCCTGCTCTACGAGGGCCGCGAGGAGGAGGTCGCGGCGAAGTACCCGCTGCGCCGCCTCGGGGTGCCCGAGGACGTCGCCAGCGCGGTCGCCTACCTGCTCTCCGAGGAGGCCTCCTGGGTGACCGGCCAGACGATCACCCTCGACGGCGGCATCACCCTGGTGGGCGGCCACTGATGGGCGCCGCTGGGAAGCTGGCCGGCACGGGCGTCGTGGTCACCGGAGCCGGCCGCGGGATCGGCCGGGCGCTGGCCGTCCGGGCCGCCGCCGAGGGGGCCCGGGTCGTGGTCAACGACCTCGACGCCGACAACGCCCGCGCCGTGGCCGCGGAGGTCGGGGGGACCGCCGTCCCGGGCGACGCCTCGTCGACCGAGGGCGTGCAGGCGCTGCTCGCCGCGGCGACCGACGCACTGGGCCGCGTCGACGTCTACTTCGCGAACGCCGGCGTCGACGGCGCGTTCGGCGTCGACAGCCTGCAGGCGCCCGACGAGCTGTGGCAGCGCACGATGGACGTCAACGTGATGGCCCACGTCCGCGCCGCCCGCGAGCTCGTCCCCGGGTGGCTCGCCGACGGGCAGGGCGGTCGCTTCGTCGTCACCGCCTCGGCGGCCGGGCTGCTCACCATGATCGGGACGGCGCCGTACTCGGTCACCAAGCACGCCTCGGTCGCGTTCGCGGAGTGGCTCGCGGTCACCTACGGCTACCGCGGCGTGGACGTGCACGCGATCTGCCCCCAGGGCGTGCGGACCGCGATGCTCGACTCGGCCGGCCCCCTGCAGGAGCTGCTCACCCGCGACGGCGCGCTCGAGCCCGAGGAGGTCGCCGAGGCCGCGGTCGCAGCGATCGAGGAGGGCCGGTTCCTCGTGCTCCCGCACCCGGAGATCGGGACCTACTACGTCGCCCGGGCCACCGACACCGACAAGTGGCTGCGCGGCATGGGCCGGCTGCAGCAGAAGCTCGACGAGAGCGGGTTGATGGGATGACCGACGAGACCACCGACCCGACTCCGGGCCTCGACCTGGCCGCGTTCCGCGCCTGGTACGACGCCCAGCGGCCCGGCGAGATCACCGGCGACCTGAGCGGCAGCGTGATCGCGGGCGGTCGCTCCAACCTGACCTACCGGATCTCCGACGGGTCTCGCTCGTGGATCGTGCGCCGCCCGCCACTCGCCCACGTCCAGGCCACCGCGCACGACATGGCCCGCGAGCACACCGTGATGACCGCGCTGGCCCCGACCGCGGTGCCGGTGCCGGCCACCTACGCGCTCTGCCAGGACCCGGACGTGATCGGCGCTCCGTTCTACGTGATGGAGCCGGTCGACGGGACGGCGTACCGCTCCTCCCAGCAGCTGGCGGCGCTCGGCCCCGAGCGGACGGCGGCGATCGCCACCGAGATGGTCGACGTGCTCGCCACGCTGCACGAGGTCGACCCGGCCTCGGTGGGCCTCACCGAGTTCGGCCGTCCGGCGGGGTTCCTGGAGCGTCAGGTCCGCCGCTGGGGCCGGCAGCTCGAGGGCTCGAAGACGACGGACCGGCCCGACGCCGACGAGCTGCACCGGCTGCTGACCGCACGCGTGCCCGAGGACGACCCGGCCTGGGTCGGCATCGTGCACGGCGACTACCGTCTCGACAACCTGCTGACCGGCAGCGACGACCACATCAAGGCGGTCGTCGACTGGGAGATGGCCACCCTCGGCGACGTCCGCACCGACCTCGCGCTCCTGTTGGTCTACGACAACCTGTCGTCGATGCCTGCTGCGGGACTCGTCTCCGACGTCGGCCGGGCCCCCGGCTACCCGAGCAGCGAGGCGCACCTGGCCCGGTACGCCGAGCGGCGGGGCCGGGGCCTCGGGGACATGGGGTTCCACCTGGGGCTCGCCTACTTCAAGCTCGCCGTGATCCTCGAGGGGATCCACTTCCGGTTCCTGCAGGGCGGGACCGTCGGCGAGGGCTTCGACCAGATCTCCGCGGGCTTCGACCCGCTCATCGCCCGGGGGCTCGACGCCCTCGCCGACCACTGAACGAGAGGCACGGACATGGACTTCGCGCTCGACGCACGCACCGAGTCGTTGCGGCAGAGCCTGCTCACCTTCATGGAGGAGCGGCTGGTGCCCTCCGCCCCCGTCTTCCACGAGCAGCTCGGGCAGCTGGAGGACCGGTGGGCCTGGACCGAGGTGCCGATCCTCGGCCAGCTGCAGTCCGAGGCCCGCGACCTTGGTCTCTGGAACCTCTTCCTGCCGGTCGAGCACGCCGACTCCCCCGGGCTGACGAACCTGCAGTACGCCCCGCTCGCCGAGATCACCGGCCGGCTCGGCCACCTGGCCCCGGCGGCCCTGAACTGCGCGGCACCCGACACCGGCAACATGGAGGTGCTCTCGCTCTTCGGCAGCGAGGAGCAGAAGGAGCGGTGGCTGCAGCCGCTGCTGCGCGGTGAGATCCGCTCGGCGTTCGCAATGACCGAGCCCGACGTGGCCTCCTCCGACGCCACCAACATCGAGACGCGGATCGAGCGCGACGGCGACGAGTACGTGATCAACGGCCGCAAGTGGTGGATCACGGGCGCGATGAACCCGCACGCCGAGATCATGATCGTGATGGGCAAGACCGACCCGAGCGCGTCGCGGCACCGTCAGCAGAGCATGGTGCTCGTGCCGCGGGACACCCCCGGTGTCGAGGTCGTCCGCGGCATGGAGGTCTTCGGGTACGACGACCACGAGCACGGCGGCCACGCGGAGCTCCGGTTCACCGACGTCCGGGTGCCGGTGAGCAACCTGGTCGGCGACGAGGGCACCGGGTTCGCGATCGCCCAGGCGCGGCTCGGTCCCGGTCGCATCCACCACTGCATGCGCGCGATCGGCATCGCCGAGGTCGCGATCGAGATGATGTGCCGGCGCGCGACGAGCCGGGTGGCGTTCGGCCGTCCGCTGGCCAACCAGGGCGTCGTCCGCGACTGGATCGCGGAGTCCCGCGTGCGCCTCGAGCAGCTGCGGCTGCTGGTGCTCAAGACCGCCTGGCTGATGGACACCGTCGGCAACCGCGGTGCCCACACCGAGATCCAGGCGATCAAGATCGCGACGCCGTCGACGGTCCAGTGGATCCTCGACAAGGCGATCCAGGTGCACGGCGGAGGCGGCCTCTCGCAGGACTTCATGCTCGCCAACGCCTACGCCGCCGTCCGCACGCTGCGGTTCGCCGACGGCCCGGACGAGGTGCACAAGAACTCGCTCGCCAAGGCCGAGATCGCGAGGCACAGCACCGGTGGATGAGGCAGACCTGCTCGCACGCGTCGACACGCTGCTCGCCGAGCACCCGCCGGCGACCACGGACCGGCTCGACTTCCTGCACGCCCGCTTCGACGCGGGCCTGGCGTGGGTGCACTTCCCCGAGGGGCTCGGCGGCCTGGGGCTGCCCCGCAGTCTCCAGCCGGCCGTCGAGGAGGCGCTGCTGGCCGCCGGCGCCCCCGACAACGACCCGCGCCGCAACGGCATCGGGCTCGGCATGGCGGCACCGACGATCCTCGCCTTCGGCACCGACGAGCAGAAGCGCCGCTACCTGCGGCCCCTGTGGTGCGGGGAGGAGATCTGGTGCCAGCTCTTCTCCGAGCCCGGCGCCGGCTCCGACCTGGCGGGGCTCGCCACCCGGGCCGTCCTCGACGGCGACACGTGGATCGTGAACGGCCAGAAGGTGTGGACGTCGTCCGCCCACATCGCGGACCGGGCGATCCTCGTGGCACGCACCGACCCGGACCAGCCCAAGCACGCCGGGCTGTCCTACTTCCTGCTCGACATGCACGACCCGGGTGTGGACGTGCGACCGCTGCGCCAGATCACCGGCGAGGCCGAGTTCAACGAGGTCTTCCTGACCGACGTGCGGGTCGCCGACAGCGACCGGCTCGGCGCCGTGGGCGAGGGCTGGAAGGTCGCCAACGCGACCCTGTCGGCCGAGCGGGTCGCCATCGGCGGCGGGGCCTTCCCCCGCGAGTTCGGGATGGTCATGAACGTCGCCCGCACCTGGCGCGAGCATCCCGAGCTGCGCACCCCCGAGACCCACGAGCGGCTGCTGCGCGGGTGGGTCGACACGGAGGTCGCCCGCATCACGGCCACCCGGCTGCGGCAGAAGCTGACCGCCGGCGTACCCGGGCCCGAGGGCTCCGCGATGAAGCTGTCGTTCGCGAAGATCAACCAGGAGCTGTCGGCGCTCGAGCTCGACCTGCTCGGCGACGACGGCCTGGCCTACGACGACTGGACGATGCGCCGACCCACGCAGGTCGACTTCTTCGGCAAGGACGCGGGCTACCGCTACCTGCGCGCGAAGGGCAACTCGATCGAGGGCGGCACCTCTGAGGTGCTGCGCAACGTGGTCGCCGAGCGGGTCCTCGGCCTGCCCGCCGAGCACCGGGTCGACAAGGACGTGCCGTGGAAGGACCTCCCCCGATGAACCACCCCACGGCCCCCGCTTCCGTCGACCTGCTCCCCGACGACGTCGAGCAGGACCTGCGTGCCTCGGTGCGCGCGGTCGTCGACAGGCACGCGCCGCCCGACCGGGTCACGGCGCTCTACGACGGCCACGACGACGTGACCGCGCCGCTCTGGTCGGCCTTCGTCGACCTCGGGCTGCCCGGGCTGCTCGTGCCCGAGGACCTCGGCGGTGCCGGCGCCTCCGCCCGCGAGGCCGCCGCCGTGCTCGAGGAGCTCGGCCGTGCGGCCGCGCCGTCGCCGTACCTGACGTCGAGCGTGGTGGCCACGACCGCCCTGCACGTCGCCGGGGACACCGAGATCCTCCCGGCGCTCGCCTCGGGCGAGCAGACCGCGGCGCTGCTGGTGCGGCCCGCCTCGAGGTCGGGCGCACCCGCACTGACCACGGTCGGGCTGCCGGCCGACGTCCTCCTGCTCCCCGAGGACGGCGCCCTGTACGCGGTTCGCGGCGCGACCGTCACGCCGGTGAGCTCGCTCGACATGACCCGCCCGCTGGCCCGGGTCGACCTCGACGGCGCCGAGCGCACGCTGGTCGCCTCCGACGCCACGGCCGCGGTCGACCGGGCCCTGCTCGTGGGCGCGGGGCTCCTCGCGGCCGAGCAGGTCGGCGTGGCGCGGTGGTGCCTCGAGACGACCGTCGCCTACCTCAAGGAGCGACGCCAGTTCGGCCGCGTCGTCGGCGGGTTCCAGGCGCTCAAGCACCGGCTCGCGGACCTCTACGCGCTCGTCGAGCAGGCCGACGCCGCCGCGCGGTACGCCGCCGCGACTCTCGCGACCGGCGACCCCGACGCCCCGGTGGCCGTGGCGGTCGCGGCGTCGTTCTGCGGCGAGGCCGCGACCCACGCGGCGGAGGAGGCCGTGCAGCTGCACGGCGGCATCGGCATGACGTGGGAGCACCCGGCCCACCTCCACCTCAAGCGCGCGAAGGCCGACGAGCTGCTCCTCGGCACCCCCGAGGCGCACCGCCGCGCGCTGGCCACCCTCATCGACCTGCCCGCGCCGAGCGGTTCGTTGGTCGAGTAGCCGTCGCGAGGCGCGAGCGACGGCGTATCGAGACACCACATCGAAAGGCGTCCGACCATGGACCTGACCCTCAGCGACGAGCAGCAGGCGTTCCGCGAGCTCGCCCGCGACTTCCTCGACCGCGAGGCCGTCCCGCACCGCACCCAGTGGGACCGCGACGAGCAGGTCGACCTCGCGATCATCCCGAAGATGGCCGAGATCGGGTTCTTCGGCCTGACCATCCCCGAGGAGTACGGCGGGCTCGGCGGCGACTACCTGACCTACGTGCTCGGCATGGAGGAGCTGGGCCGTGCCGACTCCGCCCTCCGCGGCATCGTGTCGGTGTCGAGCGGGCTCTTCGGCAAGTCGGTGCTCGGCTTCGGCACCGAGGAGCAGAAGCAGGAGTGGCTGCCGCGGATCGCCTCCGGCACCGCGCTCGGGTGCTTCGGGCTCACCGAGCCCGACACCGGGTCGGACGCGGGCAACCTCACGTCCCGCGCGCGACGTGACGGCGACGACTACGTGCTCAACGGCCAGAAGCTGTTCATCACCAACGGCACCTGGGCCGACGTCGCACTCGTCTTCGCGCGCACCAGCGACGACGGGCCGAGGGGCGTGACGGCGTTCCTCGTGCCGACCGACGCGCCGGGCTTCGAGGCCCGCGAGATCAAGGGCAAGCTCGGGCTGCGCGGCCAGGCGACCGCCGAGCTGTTCCTCTCCGACGTGCGGGTGCCGGCCTCGGCGCGGCTGGGCGAGGAGGGCCAGGGCTTCAAGATCGCGATGACCACCCTCGACAAGGGCCGGGTGGCGGTGGCCGCGGGGTGCGTCGGCATCGTGCAGGGCTGTCTGGAGTCCTCGGTGGCGTACGCGACGTCCCGGACCCAGTTCGGCCGCCCGCTGGCGTCGTTCCAGCTCGTGCAGGAGCTGATCTCGGACATGTCGGTCGACGCCGACGCCGCGCGGCTGCTGGTGTGGCGCTGCGCCGACCTGATCGACCGCGGCGAGCCGTTCGGGACCGCCGCGTCGAAGGCCAAGCTGTTCGCCTCCGAGGCGGCGGTGCGCGCCGCCGGCAACGCGATCCAGGTCTACGGCGGTGCCGGTTACGTCGACGAGTACCCGGCCGAGAAGTACCTGCGCGACGCGCGCGTGATGACCCTCTACGAGGGCACCTCGCAGATCCAGAAGCTGCTCATCGGGCGCGCCGAGACCGGCGTCAACGCCTTCGTCTGACCTCGAGAGGACCGTCATGCCGATCGACCCGCACCTGGCCGGACTGCTGGAGCTGATCGCCGCCGCCGGCAACCCGCCGATGTCGGAGAGCACCCCCGAGCAGGCCCGGCACGGGTTCCGGATGCTGACCGTCGACCTGCGCGACCCCGCCTCCCTGCCGGAGGTCGCGTCGGTGGAGGACACCGAGGTGCCCGGTGGCGACGGCCCGCGGGCCGCCCGCATCTACCGCCCGGTGGCCGAGGGTCCGCTCCCGACGGTCGTGATGCTCCACGGCGGCGGCTTCGTCATCGGCGACCTGGACACCCACGACCTCACGGCCCGGACCCTGGCCACCGGCTGCGACGCCGTCGTCGTGTCGGTGGACTACCGGCTCGCGCCGGAGCACCCGTTCCCTGCCGGGCTGGAGGACGCGATCGCCGCGACCCGCTGGGCGGCCGCCCACCTCGCCGACCTCGGCGGGGACCACCGCCTCGCCGTCGCGGGGGACAGCGCCGGTGGCAACCTCAGCGCCGTCGTCGCCCAGACGATGCGTGACGAGGGCGTCGCGCTCGCCGGGCAGCTGCTGATCTACCCCGTCACCGACACGGGTGGCTCCTACCCCTCACACGAGGAGAACGGCGAGGGCTACTTCCTCGACATCGCGACCATGGTGTGGTTCGACGAGCAGTACGTCGGCCACCTGGCCGACGTCGACCGCGCCGACCCGCGCCTCTCCCCGCTGCACGGCCGGCTCGACGGCCTGGCGCCCGCGGTCGTCGTCGTGGCCGAGCTCGACCCGCTCCGCGACGACGGCCTGGCCTACGCGGCGGCGCTCGACGCCGCCGGCGTACCGGTCGAGGTCCGGACCTTCCCCGGCATGATCCACGGCTTCGTCGACATGGGCCGCCACTCCCCCGCCGCCCAGGCCGCCGTCGAAGAGACCGTGGGCCTGTTCCGCAAGCTGCTGCACGGCAGCTGACGGCCTGGGCACGACTCGCCGACCCCCGGCCTGGCGGCGGGACGGTGGATGAATCCCCGGTCAGCCGGGGATTCATGACGTTGTCAGGGGTTGCAACGCCCCACAACGTCAGGAACTGCCCGTCCGCTGTGACGCGTGGGGCTGGAGCGGCGGCACGGCCGGCGCCGACAGATCCGGCAGCAGCGTCACGAGAGCCCTCCTGCCGCGGCCGGCCCTCGACCGGCTCGGGCGCCGGCTCAGAGTCCTACCGAGGTGGCGACGGCACCGAGCGCGGCAGTCGTGACCAGCGCGAGGAGCAGTCCTACCCCACCGCGGATGCGGCGGCCACCGACGACCGGCGGCAGCAGGCCGCTCGGCCCGCCGAGGAGCAGGTACGCCGGGATGCCCACGGGAGCTGCGAACGCGAGCGCCCAGAACCAGGCCCACCGGTTGGCGCGCCACGGCTGGGGCCCCGCGACGATCAGGACGAACGTGCCGACCCAGAGCGTGAGGACCAGCCAGCCGGCCCACCTCGGGAGGCGCCACCCGCGGACCTCGGACCACCCTGCGCTGTCCCGGCCCTCCCGGGTCACCTCGACACTCCGGTCGAGCGACGCGAGATCCTCCTCGACGCTGAAGACCCGCGGCGTCCCGTCGGCAGACCTCGGGTAGCGCGGCGCCGGGTGCACCTCGAGGACGTGGGCGACGCGTCGCACGAGACCGTCGCGCCAGTGCACCCCGACCGACACGGCCCCGATGTAGTCGCCCTGCATGCCGCCGGTCACGGTCGCTGCGTCCACGTCGCCGCGCTCGACGGCGAGCCGCAGGTCGTCGTACGAGCCCGGCCGCTCGCCGGCGACGACACCGGTCACCAGCAGTGCGACACAGCACCCCAGGAGGACCCAGCCGACCCAGCGGATGGGACCCCAGCCCGCTTCGCGGCGGACCGGCCGCACCGCCGGTGCCGCCTCCCGAGTCTCCACGCGCTGCAGCCTACGGTCGCGCGCTGCGCGTCTCCAGCACGCGGAAGCCCTTGGCGCTGGCGATCCGCTGCGTCGGCCAGCCCTGCTCCCCCAGCCAGCGCTGGAGCGAGTCGGCGCCGAGGTTCTTGCCGACCACCAGCACGGCCCGGCCGCCGGGGGCCAGCCGCGGGAGCCAGGTGAGCAGCAGCTCGTGCAGCGCCGCCTTGCCGATCCGGATCGGGGGGTTGGACCAGATCTCGTCGTACGTCGCGTCCGCGGGCACGGCGTCCGGGGTCACCGCGGTGAACCGGTCGGCCAGGCCCAGGGCCGCCGCGTTCTCGGCGGCGAGCAGCAGCGCCCGCTCGTTGACGTCGACGCCCGTGACCACCGCACCGGGCACCGCGGCCGCGACCGCGAGCCCGATGACGCCGTACCCGCACCCCAGGTCGAGCACCCGGCCGGGCGCGGGCGGCGCGGTCTCCCGGAACAGGACCGCCGTCGCGTGGTCGAGGTGGCCGCGGCTGAACACACCGGCCCCACTCACCAGCCGCAGGTCGTGTCCCCACACCGTGCAGTCGAACGCCTCGCGCACGAACGGCACCGACGGGTCGGCCGCGAAGTAGTGCTCCTCACTCATCGCGCACCCGCTTCGCCCGGGTCTGCAGGGAGCGCGCCTCGAGCTCGTCGTCGGGCGGGTAGGCGACCTCCTCGAGGGTCAGGCCGTGGGCGTGCACGACCGGCACCGACGAGGACCGCGCCTCCGCCGCGAGCACCTCCCCTGCCCAGGCAGCCGGTCGGCGCCCCTCCCCGACCACGACCAGGCAGCCCACCAGCGACCGCACCATGCTGTGGCAGAAGGCGTCCGCGCGGACGGTCCCGACCGCGACCCCGGCGGCGTCCCGGTCCCAGGACAGCTCGTCGAGGGTGCGGATCGTCGTCGCTCCCTCCCGTTGCTTGCAGAACGACGCGAAGTCGTGGCGTCCCACCAGCAGCTGCGACGCCGCGTTCATCGCCTCGAGGTCCAGCGGTCGCGGCCAGGCGAGCACGTGGCCGCGCACCAACGGGTCCACCGCCTCGGGGCGGTCGGCGATGCGGTACGCGTAGCGCCGCCACAGCGCTCCGAAGCGCGCGTCGAAGGACACCGGCGCGACGGCCGCCCGTCGTACCCGGACGTCGGCAGGCAGGATCCCGTTGAGCCGGCGCACCAGCACCTCGGGGGGCGGCGGGTCCTCGAGGTCGGTGTGCACCACCTGACCGCGAGCGTGCACGCCCGCGTCGGTGCGGCCGGCGCAGACCAGGTCGACCGAGGGCACCCGCAGCAGGGTCGCCAGCGCCGCCGCCAGCTCGCCCTGCACGGTCCGGAGCCCCGGCTGGGCGGCCCACCCGTGGAAGTCGGTGCCGTCGTAGGAGAGGTCGAGCCGGATCCGCACGGCCCTCACCCTATTGCGCGCGCTCCTAGGCTGAGGTGGTGAGCATCCCCGCCATCGTCCTCATCGGGGCCGAGCACCCCGACGAGCTGCGCGCCGGCTTCGCGCGCTACCGGCAGGAGTACGACGTCCGCCTCGCCGCCTCGTGCCGCGAGGCCCTCGAGATCACCCACGACGTCGTGGGAGCCGGCGGCACCGTGGCCATGTTCGTGTCCGAGTCGGTCGTCCCTGACGCCGAGTCCGTGCTGCACGCCTTCCACAAGCTGCGCGAGAAGGTCCCGACCGCGCGCCGGGTGATCACCGCCCACTGGGACCGCTTCCTCACCGACGCACCGACGCTGCGGCCGGGTATGGCCGCCGGCAAGTACGACGCCTACCTGCTGATGCCGCGCGGGGTGCGGGACGAGGAGTTCCACAACGCGATCACCGACCTGCTCTCCGACTGGGGCTCGACGGTCGCCGACCCCGAGGTCGTGGCGGTCAAGATCGTCTCGCCGGCGCGCGACGGGCTCACCCTCGCCATCCGCGACTTCCTCGACCGGATGGGCATGCCGAGCCGGGTCTACGCCCCGGACTCCGAGGGCGGCCGGTTCGTGCTCGACCTCGTCGAGGGCGAGGCCACGTTCCCGCTGGTCTACGCGCTCAACCGCCCGGTCATCCGCGCCCGCACCGTGCGCGACGTGGCGATCGGCATCTACGGGGCGCCGACCGACCTCGACCTCGACCACGTCGTCGACGTGGCGGTGGTGGGTGGCGGTCCGGCGGGTCTCGCGACCGCGGTGTACGCCGCCTCCGAGGGGCTCTCGACGGTGATCCTCGAGGCCGAGGCGATCGGCGGCCAGGCGGGCACCAGCTCGATGATCCGCAACTACCTCGGCTTCCCGCGCGGGATCTCCGGCATGCGGCTGGCCCAGCGGGCCCGCAACCAGGCGCTGCGCTTCGGCGCCCGCTTCTACACCGGCCAGGTCGTCGACGAGCTGCGCCCCGGAAGCGACGGCGCGCCGCACGTGCTCTGCACCGAGTCCGGCGAGGTGCACGCCCGGTCGGTCGTCATCGCCAGCGGCGTCGCCTACCGCAAGCTCCGGGTCGAGCCGCTGGAGGAGCTCGTGGGGTCGGGCGTCTTCTACGGCGCCGCCATGACCGCCGCCCGCGAGATGGAGGGCCAGGACGTCTTCGTCGTCGGGGGCGGCAACTCCGCCGGCCAGGCGGCAGTCCACCTGGCGCGGTTCGCCCGCTCGGTCACAGTGCTGGTGCGCCGACCCAGCCTGGGCGAAACGATGTCGTCGTACCTCATCGGCGAGATCGAGCACAACCCGCGGATCTCGGTGCGCACCTGCACCCACGTCGTCGACGGCGGCGGCGACGGCCGGCTGGAGTGGCTGTGCCTGGAGGACGTGCGGACCGACGAGCGCGAGCGGGTGTCGGCGTACGGACTGTTCCTGCTGCTCGGCGCCGAGCCCCACTGCGACTGGATCCCGGCCGAGGTCGCGCGCGACCCCCGGGGCTTCGTGCTCACCGGACGCGACGTGCCCAAGGAGCACTGGCACGACGGGCTGCCGCCGGCCGAGCTCGCGACGACCGTGCCCGGCATCTTCTGCGCCGGCGACGTGCGCGCGGGCTCAATGAAGCGCGTCGCCTCCGCGAGCGGCGAAGGAGCGTCGGTCGTGCCGCTGGTGCACGCGTACCTGGCTCCGGAGGGCGACTGAGGATCGCGGTTGCGCTCCGTCAGAGCTCTCGACGGTACGGCGGGTCCGCACCCGGTCGGGACACGGTCACGGCCGCGGCGCGGGCCGCGTGGGCGAGGACGGCCTCCGCGTCGGCGGCCCCGACGCCGCGGAGGCGACCGCGGTGGTCTGCACCGAGCAGGCCGCGCTCCCACAGCGCGTCGATCGTGGCGGCACCGAACGTGTCGCCGGCCCCGATCGTGTCGGCGACCTGGACCGGCAGCGACGCGACCTCCGCGGTCACCGTCCCACCGAACCAGGTGGCGCCGTCCCCGCCACGGGTCACCACGACCGCGGCCGGACCGAGCGCGAGCAGGTGCGCGGCCGCGGTCTCGAGGTCGAGGTCGGGATAGAGGTGCTCGAGGTCCTCGTCGGAGGCCTTCACGAGGTCGCTGAGCGCGACCAGCCGCTCGACCAGCGCGACGACGTCGGGGCCGGTGCCGGTGATGGCCGGACGGGCGTTGACGTCGTAGCTGACGGTGGCGACCGACCGCAGCCGGTCGACCAGCTCGCGGACCTGGTCGGCGCCGGGCTCCACCACGGCACCGAGTGAGCACACGTGCACGACGACCGGCGCAGGCTCGGTCCCGACCACGCCGAGGCGCCACTCCAGGTCGAACTCGTAGGACGCCGCACCGTCGGCGCCGATGGTGGCGGCCGCGGTCGCGGTGCGGTCGAGCACCCGGGGGTCGCCGGCCAGCTCCACCCCGGCGTCGGCGAGGTGGGCCGCGAGCACGGCACCACGAGCATCGTCGGCCCACGCGGTCGCGAACCGCACCTGCCGACCCAGCCGCGCCAGAGCCACGGCGACGTTGGCGGCGCTGCCGCCGGCGTACTCCAGCGTGGCCCCGTCGGCGGTGTGCACGATGTCCACCAACGACTCCCCGACGACCAGGACGCTCTCCATGAGGATGTCTCTACCATGCGGGGATGCAGGTGCACCCGCTGGACGCCACCTCGTCCGTCCCGCCGTTCGAGCAGCTGCGCGCCCAGGTCGCGTCCCGGGCCGCGTCGGGTGACCTCCCGGCCGGCACCCGGCTGCCGACCGTCCGTGCGCTCGCCGGCGACCTCGGCCTGGCCGTGAACACGGTCGCCAAGGCCTACCGGGCGCTGGAGTCCGACGGGGTGGTCGTGACCGAGGGCCGCCGCGGCACCTTCGTCGCCCCGCAGCAGCGCTCGGCGTCGGCGGACGAGACCGCCACAGCCGCCGCGGCGACATACGCCGCCACCGCCCGCCGCGCCGGCCTCACCCTCCCCGAGGCCCTCCGCCTCGTCGAGCGCGCCTGGTGACCCCCCGGTGAAATGGGACCGGCCCGCCAGAGCGGTGCTCTGACGGGCCGGCGAGGGGCGATCGGGCCTCAGGCCTTCTCGTCCTCCTCGGTGCTCTCCGCGGCGGCCTCCTCGGCAGGCGCCTCGTCCGCGACGGGCTCCTCCTCGGCGACGACGCTGGCCTCCGGCGACGCCTCGTCGGTCAGCTCCGTGGGAGCCTCCTCGACGGTGGTCTCCTCGGCAGCGGTCTCCTCGGCAGCGGTCTCCTCGGCGACGGGGGCGGCCGGGGCCGTCTTCGTCGCCTTCGAGCGGGCCGGCTTCGGCTGGTAGGCCTCGGTCACGAGCTCGATGACCGCCATCGGGGCGTTGTCGCCCTTGCGCGGACCGACCTTGGTGATCCGGGTGTAGCCACCGGGACGCTCCGCGAAGGTCGGCGCGATCTCGGTGAACAGGACGTGGACGACCGACTTGTCGCGCACCGTCTTGAGCACCTCACGACGGTTGTGCAGGTCGCCCTTCTTCGCCTTGGTGATCAGCTTCTCCGCGACCGGGCGCAGCGCGCGCGCCTTGGCCTCGGTGGTGGTGATCCGGCCGTGCTCGAACAGCTGGGTCGCCAGGTTCGAGAGGATCAGGCGCTGGTGGGCCGGGCTCCCGCCGAGGCGGGGACCCTTGGTGGGCTTGGGCATGTTCTTCCCATCTCTCCGGCCGTGTCAGGTACCGGGGTAGACGGCCGCGGGGTTGCGGCCGATTTCGATCAGTACTGCTCGTCCTCGACGAACGCGTCGTCGTCGTCGTCGCCGTACGCCGCGAGCGCGGCGTGCGGGTCGAAGCCGGGCGCGCTGTCCTTGAGGGACAGGCCCATCTCGACCAGCTTGGCCTTGACCTCGTCGATCGACTTCGCGCCGAAGTTGCGGATGTCGAGGAGGTCCTGCTCCGAGCGGCTGATGAGCTCACCCACGGTGTGGATGCCCTCGCGCTTGAGGCAGTTGTAGGAGCGGACGGTCAGCTGCAGGTCCTCGACCGGGAGGGCGAGGTCGGCAGCGAGCTGCTCGTCGACGGGCGACGGGCCGATGTCGATGCCCTCGGCCTCGACGTTGAGCTCGCGGGCCAGCCCGAACAGCTCGACCAGGGTCTTGCCGGCCGAGGCGATCGCGTCGCGCGGGCGGATCGACGGCTTGGTCTCGACGTCGATGACCAGCTTGTCGAAGTCCGTGCGCTGCTCGACACGGGTGGCCTCGACCTTGTAGGTCACCTTGAGGACCGGGCTGTAGATCGAGTCGACCGGCATCCGGCCGATCTCGTTGTCCGCACCCTTGTTCTGGACCGCGGACACGTAGCCGCGACCGCGCTCGACGACCAGCTCCATCTCCAGCTTGCCCTTGTCGGACAACGTGGCGATCTTCAGGTCGGGGTTGTGCACCTCGACACCGGCCGGCGGCGCGATGTCCGCGGCGGTGACGTCCCCGGCACCCGACTTGCGCAGGTACATGGTGACCGGCTCGTCGTGCTCGGAGGAGACGACCAGGCCCTTGAGGTTGAGGATGATCTCGGTGACGTCCTCCTTGACGCCCTCGATGGTCGAGAACTCGTGGAGGACGTTGTCGATCTTGATGCTCGTGACCGAGGCACCCGGGATCGAGCTGAGCAGAGTACGCCGGAGCGAGTTGCCCAGCGTGTAGCCGAAGCCGGGCTCCAGCGGCTCGATCACGAACCGCGAGCGGAACTCGTCGACGTTCTCTTCCGACAGGGTGGGGCGCTGTGCGATGAGCACTTGTTCTTTCCTTTCCGGGCCCACCCGCTATTTGACGGGCCCGAATGTGCTGGGTGACGGAAGGTGGTTCGGGGTGCCCCGCCGCAGCGGGGCACCCCGGGGGTCACTTCTTCGAGTAGTACTCGACGATGAGCTGCTCCTGGACCGGGATGTCGATCTGCGCCCGGACCGGGAGCTGGTGCACCAGGATGCGCATCCGCGACGGGATGGCCTCGAGCCACGCCGGGACGACGCGCTCGCCGTGGGTCTCGCGAGCCACGATGAAGGGGGTCATCTCCAGCGACTTCTCGCGGACGTCGATGACGTCGTGCGCCGCGACCTGGTACGACGGGATGTCGACCTTGCGGCCGTTCACCGTGAAGTGGCCGTGCACGACCAGCTGGCGGGCGTGGCGGCGGGTGCGGGCGAAGCCGGCGCGGTAGACGACGTTGTCCAGGCGGCACTCGAGCAGCTGGAGCAGGTTGTCGCCGGTCTTGCCGGAGCGGCGGGAGGCCTCGACGTAGTAGTTGTGGAACTGGCGCTCCATCACGCCGTAGGTGAAGCGAGCCTTCTGCTTCTCCTGCAGCTGCGAGCGGTACTCGCTCTCCTTGATGCGCGCGCGTCCGTGCTGGCCGGGCGGGTAGGGGCGCTTCTCGAACGCCGCGTCGCCGCCGACGAGGTCGACGCCGAGACGACGCGACTTCCGGGTCATGGGGCCGGTGTAACGGGCCATTTCTTACAAGTCTCCTGTTCTCGGTCGCCGGGTCAGACGCGACGGCGCTTGGGCGGGCGGCAGCCGTTGTGCGGCGTGGGCGTGACGTCCTGGATGGTGCCGACCTCGAGGCCGATCGCACCCAGGGAACGGATCGCGGTCTCGCGGCCCGAGCCCGGGCCCTTGACGAAGACGTCGATCTTCTTCATGCCGTGCTCCATCGCCCGGCGTCCGGCGGCCTCGGCGGCCATCTGCGCGGCGAACGGGGTGGACTTGCGGGACCCCTTGAAGCCGACGGTGCCGGCGGAGGCCCACGAGATCACCGCACCGGTCGGGTCGGTGATCGTGACGATGGTGTTGTTGAACGTGCTCTTGATGTGGGCCTCGCCCGTGGCGACGTTCTTCTTCTCCTTGCGGCGCACCTTCTTGGCGCCGGCCGCGGTGCGGCTCTTGGGAGGCATGCAGTATCTCCTGAAGTAGCTGGTCTGGAAGCTCTGGTGACGAGGATCAGCGCGTCAGCGCCGGATCACTTCGCCTTCTTCTTGCCGGCAACCGTGCGCTTCGGACCCTTGCGGGTGCGGGCGTTGGTCTTGGTGCGCTGACCGCGGACCGGGAGGCCCTGGCGGTGGCGGCGACCCTGGTAGCTGCCGATCTCGATCTTGCGACGGATGTCGGCCTGGACCTCGCGACGGAGGTCACCCTCGATCTTGAAGTTGGACTCGATCTCGTCACGGAGCTTGACCAGCTCCTCGTCGCCCAGCTCGTGGACGCGCAGGTCCGGGTTGACCCCGGTGGCCTGCAGGACCTGCTGGGCGCGGGTACGGCCGATGCCGTAGATGTAGGTGAGTGCGACCTCGATGCGCTTGTCGCGCGGGAGGTCCACACCAACGAGGCGTGCCATGTGGCGATGTTTCCTAACGGTTGTTCGCAGCGGTTTCGGTCGTGTCGCGTCCCCGGCCTCGTGAGGTGGGCTCCGGCCGTCTGCTCCGGAGGTGGTTCGCGCCGTCGTACGACGGGCTAGCGATCACGTTGTGTGTTCAGTTGTGGTGCAGCTGGTGCGCTGCGATCAGCCCTGGCGCTGCTTGTGGCGCGGGTTCTCGCAGATGACCATGACGCGGCCGTGGCGACGGATCACCTTGCACTTGTCACAGATCGGCTTGACGCTCGGCTTGACCTTCACTGTCAGGCCCTTTCCGGTAGAAGCGGCTCTTCTTACTTGTACCGGTAGACGATCCGACCCCGGGTGAGGTCGTAGGGCGAGAGCTCCACCACGACCCGGTCCTCGGGGAGGATCCGGATGTAGTGCTGGCGCATCTTGCCGCTGATGTGGGCGAGAACCTTGTGGCCGTTGCTCAGCTCCACACGGAACATCGCGTTCGGAAGGGCCTCCACGACGGTGCCCTCGATCTCGATCACGCCTTCTTTCTTCGGCATGTCCTCCACAATCCGTTGGTTGGTTGTCTACCGTGTGGCCCGGGAACCGCCCGTCCCGCCGTGGTGCAGGTGGGACGGTGGACCTCGTAGAGCCGCCCGTGGTCCTCTCCCCGGGCACACGCCCGAACCGCTCCGAGGAGCGTTTCGGTCGCTGGTCCGGGCAGCCGCGAGGCACCACGAAGCAGACCCACGTTGGGCCGACACGCCAGTCTAGCCGGACCGTGACACGAAGTCACAATCCGGCGAGCAGCCGCAGCGTCTCCTCGCGGGCGGGGCTCGACCCGGGCTCGGTGCCGGTCCAGGCGCCCGCCACCGGGTGCACCATGACCTCGTCGACCTGGTACGTCGCCGCGAGCTCCTCGATCCGCGCGCGGGCGCGGTCGGGGGCCCCGATGACCCACCGGGCGGCCATCTGCTCCACCAGGTCCAGGTGCGCGGGCGGCAGCTCGACCTTCTCGGACTCCTCGACCAGCCGCTGCGGGCGCAGCTCCTGGCCGGTGCGCAGCGCGAGCATGGCCTGCAGCTGCGGCAGGGCGAGGCGGGCAGCCTCCTCCTCGGTCTCGGCCACGACGGCGTTGACGGTCAGGAAGGTCCGCGGCTCCGCCAGCTCCGGGGACGGCCGGAAGCCCTGCCGGTAGAGCGCGAGCGCGTCGGCGGTGCCCGAGCCGGAGAAGTGGTGCGCGAAGACGTAGGGCATCCCCTTCTCGGCCGCCAGCCGGGCCGAGTAGTCCGACGACCCCAGCAGCCAGATCTGCGGCACCGAGCGCGCCGAGGGGGTCGCGCGCAGCGGGTAGGTGCGGCCCTGGACCTGGAGGCCGACGCCGTCCGGCTCCATCATCGCCAGCACGTTGTCGACGTACTCGGGGAAGCGCGTCACGGCCTCGTCGCTGACCCCGCCCGCCCCGTGCCGCAGGGCGTACGACGTCACCGGGTCGCTGCCCGGCGCCCGCCCGATGCCCAGGTCGATCCGGCCGGGGAACGCCGCCTCCAGGAGCGCGAACTGCTCGGCGACCACGAGCGGTGCGTGGTTGGGGAGCATCACACCTCCCGACCCGACCCGGATCGTCGACGTCGCGCCGGCGACCAGCCCGATGAGGACCGGAGGGTTGGTGGCAGCGACGGCCGGCATGTTGTGGTGCTCGGCGAGCCAGTAGCGCCGGTAGCCGAGCTGGTCCGCGGTCCGCGCGAGGGCGATCGAGGCGGCCACCGCGTCGCCGGTGGCCTGGTCGCTGCGGACAGGCACGAGATCGAGGACGGACAGGGCGGGGGATCCAGCACTCACTCCGGATCAACCCCTGCGACGCGCCTCGCTATTCCGTGGCCGCGCTCTCGTCGGGGGCTCGCAGCGAGCTCGTGCGCTCCTCGATCTCCTCCTCGCTCATGTTGCGCGACGCCACCAGGCTCGCGATCGCCGTCACGGCCAGCGTCACGACGATCACCCCGAGGCTCAGCAACGACGAGATCTCCGGCACGTGCACCGGCTCGCCGCCGTTGATGAACGGGAGCTCGTTGGAGTGCAGGGCGTGGAGGACCAGCTTGACGCCGATGAAGGCGAGGATGAACGACAGCCCGAGCGAGAGGTAGATCAGCCGCTTGAGCAGGCCCCCGAGCAGGAAGTAGAGCTGCCGCAGGCCCATCAACGCGAACACGTTGGCGGTGAAGACCAGGTAGGGCTCCTGGGTGATGCCGAAGATCGCCGGGATCGAGTCCAGCGCGAAGAGCAGGTCGGTCGTGCCGAGCGCGATGATCACGATGAGCATCGGGGAGACCACCCGCGCGCCGTTCTCCTTCCAGAACAGCTTCAGGCCGCGGTACTCCTCACCGACGTTGAGGTGGGACTGCGCGAACGTGATGACGCGGTTGTGCTCGGGGTGCTCGTCCTCGTGGCTGCGGTAGCTCTTGACCAGCGACACCGCGGTGTACACGAGGAAGGCGCCGAAGAGGTAGAACACCCACGAGAAGTTGGAGATCAACTGGTAGCCCAGCGCGATGAAGATTCCGCGAAAGACCAGCGCCAGGATGACGCCCACCATGAGGGCCTCCTGCTGGTACTCGCGCGGCACCCGGAGCGCGGCCATCAAGATGATGAACACGAACAGATTGTCGATCGACAGCGAGTACTCCGTCAGCCAGCCCGCGTAGAACTGCACCCCCATGTCGTGGCCGTGCGACCACCAGATCCAGGCACCGAAGGCGATGGCGGCGCCGATGTAGACAGTGAGCGCCGTCGCCGTCTCCCGGAAGCTGGGCTCGTGCGGGTTCCGTGCGATCACGACGACGTCGAACACGAGCACGGCCACGGTCACGGCGATGGTGACGGCCCACTCGAGGGTGGAGATCTCCATGAGAAAGGTCCTGGGGGCAGGGGACGGTGAGGTCGTCAGGAGTCTCTCCCGCCGCCGTCCGGCGACCCGCGGATCCGGGGCGACCAGCCCGTGCTGACGAACCCGCGGCGAAGGGATACTCCCCCCTGCGCGACCTAGTCTGTCACACCCCCGAAGGGGACCCCCAGCTCGCGCAGCCGCGCCTCGCCGCCGTCGAGGGCGGTGAGCACCCAGGTGCCGGTCGAGGTGAGGGTGAAGGTGTGCTCCGAGTGGGCGGCCCAGCGGCCGTCGTCGGTGACGACGGTCCAGTCGTCGTCGAGGACCGACACGTCCTGGGTGCCGAGGGTGACCATCGGCTCGACGGCGAGCGCCAGGCCCTCGACCAGTCGGGGGCCCTTGCCGGGGCGCCCGACGTTGGGCACGTTCGGGGGCTGGTGCATCGCCGAGCCGATCCCGTGGCCGGTGTAGTCCTCCAGGATGCCGTAGCGCCCCTGGCTGCGCACGTGCCGCTCGACCGCGGCCGAGATGTCGGTGACCCGGCCACCGAGGTGGGCCGCGGCGATGCCGCGCCACATCGCCTCCTCGGCCACCCGGACCAGCTCGGTCACCTCGTCGGGCACGGCGCCGACCGGCACCGTGATCGCGGCGTCCCCGTGCCAACCCCGCCCCGTGCGGTCCGCGACGATGGCGCCGCAGTCCAGCGAGACGACGTCGCCCTCGGCGAGCACCCGGTCGCCAGGGATCCCGTGCACGACCTCGTCGTTGACCGACGCGCAGATCGAGGCCGGGAAGCCGTGGTAGCCCAGGAACGACGGGGTCGCCCCCGAGCTGCGGATGTGGTCCTCGGCGATCGCGTCGAGCTCACCGGTCGTGATGCCCGGGCGCACGGCCTCGCGCAGCGCCTCGAGGGTCCGGCCGACCACCAGGCCGGCCTGCCGCATCGCGGCGATCTGCTCCGGCGTCTTGATCTCGACGCCGCGGTCGAACAGTGCCACCGCTGGTTCACCCCTTGCTGGCGCGGCTTCCCCTATGACTCGGGTACGACGTCCAGGGCCTCGAAGATCCGCGCCGTCACGTCGTCGACCTCGCCCATGCCGTCGATCTCCACGACGATCCCCCGCTGCTTGTAGACCTCGATCAGGGGCTCGGTCTGCTCGAGGTACACCTCCTGGCGGCGCCGGATGACGTCCTCGGTGTCGTCGGCCCGGCCCTCGACCTGGGCGCGCTGCAGCAACCGGCTGACGATCTCGTCGCGGTCGACGGTCAGACAGACCACGGCGTCGAGCTGGTGGCCGGTGAACCGGATCATCCCGTCGAGCTCCTCGACCTGGGCGAGCGTGCGCGGGTAGCCGTCCAGGAGGAACCCACCCTCGGCGTCCGGCTCGTCGATCCGGTTGCGGACCATCGCGTTGGTGACCTCGTCGGGCACGTACTCGCCGGCGTCCATGTAGCGCTTGGCCGCGAGCCCGAGCTCGGTCCCCTCGGACACGTTGGCGCGGAAGATGTCACCGGTCGAGATCGCGGGGATCTTGAAGTGCTCGGCGATGTACTTCGCCTGGGTGCCCTTGCCCGCACCCGGCGGGCCCATGATGATCAGCCTCATCTGACTAGCTCAGCCTCACTTACCGAAGGAATCCTTCGTAGTTGCGCTGCTGGAGCTGGCTCTCGATCTGCTTCACCGTGTCCAGGGCGACGCCGACCATGATCAGGATGCTGGTGCCACCGAACGGGAAGTTCTGGTTGGCACCGATCACGGCGAACGCGATGAGGGGGATGAGGGCGATGAGGCCGAGGTACAGGGCACCCGGCAGCGTGATGCGGGACAGGACGTAGGAGAGGTACTCCTCGGTCGGCTTGCCCGCCCGGATCCCGGGGATGAAGCCGCCGTACTTCTTCATGTTGTCCGCCACCTCTTGAGGGTTGAAGGTGATGGAGACGTAGAAGTAGGTGAAGAAGACGATCAGGCCGAAGAAGGCCAGCATGTAGAGCGGGTGGTCCCCCCGCACGAGGTAGTCGTTGATCCAGGTCGCCCACTTGTTGTTCGGGTCGTTGTTGAACGACGCGAGCATCGCGGGCAGGTAGAGCAGCGACGAGGCGAAGATGACCGGGATGACGCCGGCCTGGTTGACCTTGAGCGGGATGTAGGTCGAGCTGCCGCCGAACATCTTGCGACCGACCATCCGGCGGGCGTACTGCACCGGGATCCGGCGCTGGGCCTGCTCCACGAAGATGACCGCGGCGATGATGACCAGCCCGATCACGACGACGATGCTCAGCGTCCACCAGCCGTTGGCCTTCTGGACCGCCCAGAGCGAGGACGGGAAGTGCGAGATGACCTGCGTGAAGATCAGCAGGGACATGCCGTTGCCGATGCCGCGCTCGGTGATGAGCTCGCCGAGCCACATGATGACCGCGGTCCCGGCGGTCATGGTGACGACCATGACGAGGAAGGTCGCCGTGGTGTCGTCGCGCAGGAGGCTGCGGTCGCAGCCCTGGAGCAGGTTCCCCGAGCGGGCCAGGGCCACGATGCCGGTCGCCTGGAGCACGGCGAGGCCCAGCGTCAGGTAGCGGGTGTACTGGGTGATCTTCGTCTGGCCGGACTGGCCCTCCTTCTTGAGGGCCTCGAGCCGGGGGATCACGACGACCAGCAGCTGCAGGATGATGCTGGCCGTGATGTAGGGCATGATCCCGAGCGCGAAGATGGTCAGCTGGAGCAGCGCCCCGCCCGAGAACAGGTTGACCATGCTGTAGAGGCTGGAGTTCGAGCCCGAGGACGCGATGTCGATGCACGCCTGGACGTTCCCGACGTCGACGCCGGGAGCGGGGACCTGGGACCCGAGCCGGAAGATCGTGATGATCATCAGGACGAACAGCAGCTTGCGCCGCAGGTCCGGGGTCCGGAAAGCGTTCGCGAACGCGCTCAGCACGAGATCCTCTTTCTCCAAGCATGAAGCGGCCCCTGCGAGGTGATCGCAAGGACCCGTCGAAGCCTAACAGGGCGACGGGCAGCCCCCGAAAGCGCGCCGGGCGCGGTGCTCCTGCCGCTGGACAGGAGCGCCGCGCCCTGGACGCTGGTGCCGGTCAAGACCGAGGCTCAGACCACCGTGGCGGTGCCGCCGGCGGCCTCGATCTTCTCCTTCGCCGAGCCGGAGAACGCGTTCACGCTCACCTGGACGGCGACCGAGAGGTCGCCCTGACCGAGGACCTTGACCGGGAGTCCGTCGCGGACGGCTCCCTTGGCCACGAGGTCGTCGACCGTCACGGCGCCGCCCTCGGGGAAGAGCTCGCCCAGGCGGTCGAGGTTGACGACCTGGAACTCCACCTTGTTGGGGTTCTTGAAGCCCTTGAGCTTCGGCAGCCGCATGTGGATCGGCATCTGGCCACCCTCGAAGGCGACCGGGACCTGGTAGCGGGCCTTGGTGCCCTTGGTGCCACGTCCCGCGGTCTTGCCCTTGGAGGCCTCACCGCGGCCGACGCGGGTCTTGGCGGTCTTGGCGCCCGGTGCCGGACGCAGGTGGTGCAGCTTGAGCGTCATGTCACTCGACCTCCTCGACCGTCACGAGGTGACGGACGGTGTTGACCATGCCCCGGATCTCCGGGCGGTCCTCCTTGACGACCACGTCGCCGATCCGCTTCAGGCCGAGGGTCCGCAGCGTCTCGCGCTGGTTCTTCTTCAGGCCGACCAGGCCGCGGTCCTGCCGGACCTTGAGCTGTGCCATCAGGAGGTCACCTCCGCGGTGCCCGCGGGCACCTCGGCCCGGGCCTTCAGCAGCGCCGCCGGGGTGACCTGCTCGACCGGGAGGCCGCGGCGGGCCGCGACGGACTCCGGCTGCTCGAGCATCTTCAGCGCCTCGACGGTGGCGTGGACGATGTTGATCTGGTTCGACGAGCCGAGCGACTTGCTCAGGACGTCGTGGATGCCGGCGCACTCGAGCACCGCACGCACCGGGCCGCCGGCGATCACACCGGTACCGGGTGCGGCCGGGCGCAGCAGGACGACGCCCGCCGCCTTCTCGCCCTGGACCGGGTGCGGGATCGTGCCCTGGATGCGCGGGACGCGGAAGAAGTGCTTCTTCGCCTCCTCGACACCCTTGGCGATCGCCGCCGGCACCTCCTTGGCCTTGCCGTAGCCGACGCCGACGAGACCGTCACCGTCACCGACGACCACGAGGGCGGTGAAGCTGAAGCGACGACCACCCTTCACGACCTTGGCGACACGGTTGATCGCAACGACGCGCTCGATGTAGGCGGTCTTCTCCGCGCCCTGGCCGCGACGGTCGTCGCGTCCACCACGGCGCTCGCCACCGCGCTGTCCGCGCTGGGCTCCGCTCATGAGACTGTTCCTCTTCTCTCTTGTGCGATCTGTGCGATCTAGAAGCTCAGGCCGCCCTCGCGGGCGCCGTCGGCCAGGGCCGCGACGCGACCGTGGTACTTGTTGCCGGCGCGGTCGAAGACCACGCCGTCGATGCCGGCCGACTTGGCCCGCTCCGCGACCAGCTCGCCGACCTTCTTGGCCTTGGCGGTCTTGTCGCCACTGAAGCCACGCAGGTCCGACTCCATGGTCGAGGCCGACGCCAGCGTCTTGCCGGCCAGGTCGTCGACGACCTGGACCGAGATGTGCTTCGCGGACCGGGTCACGACCAGGCGCGGGCGGTCCGGGGTGCCGGCGACCTTCTTGCGGCCGCGCACCTGCCGGCGCAGCCGCGACTTGGTGCGCGACGCCGTGTGCTTGTTGTTCGACAGCGAGATGGCCATCACTTACCAGCCTTTCCGACCTTGCGACGGATGTGCTCACCCGCGTAGCGAACGCCCTTGCCCTTGTACGGCTCGGGCTTGCGCAGCTTGCGGATGTTCGCCGCCACCTCGCCGACGAGCTGCTTGTCGATGCCCTGGACGCCGAGGCGGGTCGGGCCGTCGACCGAGAACGTGATGCCCTCGGGGGCGTTGAACGTGATGGGGTGGGAGTACCCGAGCTGGAACTCCAGCTGGGTCGGACCCTTGGACAGGACGCGGTAGCCGACGCCCACGATCTCGAGCTTCTTCTCGTAGCCCTCGGTCACGCCGACGACCATGTTGTTGACCAGGGTCCGGGTGAGGCCGTGGAGGGCCTTGCTCTGACGCTCGTCGTCAGGACGCCGGACGTCCAGGACGCCGTCGCCCTTCTCGACCGTGATGGGTGCGGCCACGGTGTGGCTGAGGGTGCCCTTGGGCCCCTTCACCGTCACGTGTGCGCCGTCGATCGCGACGTCCACGCCGGACGGGACCGCGATCGGAAGCTTGCCAATGCGCGACATGCTCTTCTACTCCTTCGCAGCTCTCGTCGTCACCAGACGTAGGCGAGGACTTCCCCACCCACGCCCTTCTGGTTGGCCTGGCGGTCGGTCAGCAGGCCCTGGCTCGTCGAGATGATCGCGACGCCCAGGCCACCGAGGACCTTCGGCAGACCCGTGTGCTTGGCGTACACCCGCAGGCCGGGCTTGCTGATCCGGCGCACGCCCGCGATGGAGCGCTCCCGGTTGCGGCCGTACTTGAGGGTGATGGTCAGGGTCTTGCCCACCTCGCCCTCGGCCGGGTCCTTCACCTCGAACGAGGTGATGTAGCCCTCCTGCTGGAGGATCTCCGCGACGCCCTGCTTCAGCTTGCTGTACGGCATGGTCACCGCGTCGTGGTACGCCTGGTTGGCGTTGCGCAGACGGGTCAGCATGTCTGCGATCGGGTCGGTCATCGTCATGATGTGTGTCTTTCTCGTCGTGGTTTCGCCTCGCTCACGGCCAGGCGACCTTCAACGCGTTTGAGTGATTACCAGGAGGACTTGGTGACGCCGGGCAGCTCGCCGCGGTGTGCCATCTCCCGCAGGCAGATGCGGCACAGGCCGAACTTGCGGTAGACGGCCTTGGGCCGGCCGCAGCGCTGGCAGCGGGTGTAGCCGCGCACCGCGAACTTCGGCTTGCGCGCCGCCTTCACCTTCAGAGCAGTCTTCGCCATGTCAGTTCTCCTTGAACGGGAAGCCGAGCTGCTTCAACAGCGCGCGACCCTGCTCGTCGTTGGTGGCGGTGGTGACGATCGTGATGTCCATGCCGCGCGACCGGTCGATCCGGTCCTGGTCGATCTCGTGGAACATGACCTGCTCGGTGAGACCGAAGGTGTAGTTGCCGCGACCGTCGAACTGGTTCGGGTTCAGGCCCCGGAAGTCGCGGATGCGCGGGAGCGCGAGCGACAGCAGGCGGTCGAGGAACTCCCACATCCGGTCGCCACGCAGCGTGGTGTGCGCGCCGATCGGCATGCCCTCGCGGAGCTTGAACTGCGCGATCGACTTGCGGGCCTTGGTCACCAGCGGCTTCTGGCCGGTGATCGCGGTGAGGTCCTTGACCGCACCCTCGATCAGCTTCGAGTCGCGAGCCGCCTCGCCGACGCCCATGTTGACCACGATCTTGGTCAGGCCGGGCACCTGCATGACGTTCTGGATGTCGAACTCCGACCGCAGGGCGGGGAGGATCTCCTCGCGGTAGCGCGTCTTGAGACGCGGCGCCGCGGCAGCGGTGGTCTGGGTCTCGGTCATCAGATTTCCTTGCCGGTCTTGCGGGAGATGCGCACGGAGCGCTCCGCCTCGTAGGTCGAGCCGTCGGGACGGCGCTTGGTGACCTTGTCGCGACGGAAGCCGATGCGGGTCACGCCCTTGCCCTCGACGAGCATCACGTTGGACACGTGGATCGGCGCCTCGGTCGTGATGATGCCGCCGGTGGTGCCGGCGCGGCCGCCCTGGTTGACGACCTTGGTGTGCCGCTTGACCCGGTTGACGCCCTCGACGATCACCCGCTGCTCCTCGCGGAGCACCTGGATGACCTTGCCCTCGGCACCCTTGTCCTTGCCGGCGATCACCTTGACGGTGTCACCCTTCTTGATGTTCACGCTGTTCTTCCCCATGGCTCAGAGCACCTCCGGCGCCAGCGAGATGATCTTCATGAACTTCTTCTCCCGCAGCTCGCGGCCCACGGGGCCGAAGATGCGGGTGCCTCGCGGCTCGCCGTCGTTCTTGAGGATCACCGCGGCGTTCTCGTCGAAGCGGATGTACGAGCCGTCGGGGCGGCGGCGCTCCTTGACGGTGCGCACGACCACGGCCTTGACGACGTCGCCCTTCTTGACGTTGCCACCGGGGATCGCGTCCTTCACGGTCGCGACGATGACGTCGCCGATCCCGGCGTAGCGCCGACCCGAGCCACCGAGGACACGGATGCAGAGGATCTCCTTCGCACCGGTGTTGTCGGCGACCTTGAGTCGCGACTCCTGCTGAATCATTCGTTTCTCCTATGTCGTGCCGGTTCTCACCGCACTGGGGCGGCGAGCCTGGCCGAACCCTGAGTTGGATTCCGGGCGGCGCCCGGGTGGCTTACTTCGCGCGCTCGAGGATCTCGACGACCCGCCAGCGCTTGGTGGCCGACAGCGGCCGGGTCTCCATGAGGAGCACGCGGTCGCCGACGCCGCAGGCGTTGGTCTCGTCGTGGGCCTTGAGCTTCGAGGTCCGCCGCATGACCTTGCCGTAGAGCGCGTGCTTGACGCGGTCCTCGACGGACACGACGACGGTCTTGTCCATCTTGTCGCTCACGACCAGGCCCTCGCGGACCTTGCGGCTGTTGCGGTCGGTGGCCGTGCTCTCGGAGGTGCTCACTTCTCGTCCTCGTTGCTCGAGCCCGGCGCGGTCCGGATGCCGAGCTCGCGCTCACGCACCACGGTGTAGATCCGGGCGATGTCCTTCTTGACCGTGCGGAGCCGGCCGTGGCTCTCCAGCTGACCGGTGGCCGCCTGGAAGCGGAGGTTGAACAGCTCCTCCTTGGCCTCGCGGAGGCGGGCCTCCAGGTCGATGGCGTTCAGCTCGTCGAGCTCATGTGCCTTGACGGCCATCAGAATTCACCTGCCTCACGGGAGACGAAACGGCACTTCATGGGGAGCTTGTGCATCGCGCGGCGCATCGCCTCGCGGGCGACGTCCTCGCTGACGCCGGACAGCTCGAACATGACGCGACCGGGCTTGACGTTGGCGACCCACCACTCCGGCGAGCCCTTGCCGGAGCCCATGCGGGTCTCGGCGGGCTTCTTGGTCAGCGGTCGGTCCGGGTAGATGTTGATCCACACCTTGCCGCCACGCTTGATGTGACGGGTCATCGCGATACGGGCGGACTCGATCTGGCGGTTGGTCACGTAGTGACCCTCGACCGCCTGGATCCCGAAGTCGCCGAACGCGAGCCGGGTGCCACCCTTGGCCGCACCGGTCCGCTTGGGGTGGTGCTGCTTGCGGTGCTTGACACGACGGGGCATCAGCATGGGTCAGCCCTCCTGGGTCTCAGCCGTGGTGGTGGCCTGTGCGGTGTCGCCACCGGCGGGGGCCTCGGTCACGGCGGGAGCGTCGCCACCGCGGTCGGCGCGCGAGGGACGGTCACCGCGCGAGCCACGGCTCGGGCGGTCCCCGCCACGCTGCGGACGACCACCGCGACCGGGGACCCCGGCGCGGGCGGCGGCCTGGGCCTGGCGCTCGGCACGGGTGCCGGCGACCTCGCCCTTGTAGATCCAGACCTTCACGCCGATCCGGCCGAAGGTCGTGCGGGCCTCGTAGAACCCGTAGTCGATGTCCGCGCGCAGGGTGTGCAGCGGCACGCGGCCCTCGCGGTAGAACTCGGTGCGCGACATCTCGGCGCCGTTGAGCCGGCCGGAGCACTGGATCCGAATGCCCTTGGCACCCGAGCGCATCGCGGTCTGCATCGCCTTGCGCATCGCGCGCCGGAACTGGACGCGGCCCGACAGCTGCTCGGCCACACCCTGGGCGACCAGCTGGGCGTCGATCTCGGGGTTCTTGACCTCGAGGATGTTCAGCTGGACCTGCTTGCCGGTGAGCTTCTCCAGCTCGGTGCGGATGCGGTCGGCCTCGGCGCCGCGGCGACCGATGACGATGCCCGGCCGGGCGGTGTGGATGTCCACCCGCACCCGGTCACGGGTCCGCTCGATCTCCACCTTGGAGATGCCGGCCCGCTCCATGCCCTTGGAGAGCAGCTTGCGGATCGCGACGTCCTCGCCGACGTACGACTTGTAGAGCTTGTCGGCGTACCAACGGCTCTTGTGGTCGGTCGAGATGCCCAGGCGGAAGCCGTTCGGGTTGATCTTCTGACCCATGAGTTACTTTCCACCCTTCTTCGCAGCGACGACCTCGGCCGGCTGCACGACCAGCGTGATGTGGCTGGTCCGCTTGTTGATCCGGGTCGCCCGGCCCTGGGCGCGCGGGCGCCAGCGCTTCATCGTCGGGCCCTCGTCCACCTGGGCACCGGAGACGACCAGGTCGCCGCGCTCGAGACCCTCGGTGGTCTCGGCGTTGGCGATCGCGCTCTCCAGCACCTTGTAGACGGTCTCGGAGGCGGCCTGCGGCGCGAACTGCAGCAGCGCCAGGGCCTCGTCGACGGGGAGCCCGCGAACCATGTCGACGACACGGCGGGCCTTCATCGGGGTGATCCGCGAGTAGCGGGCGCTCGCGAACGCGCCCGGCTGGTCGCCGAGCAGCGACTCGCGGCGCGCGCTGACGCGCTGGCGGTCGGTGGTGCTCATCGACGGCGCCCCTTCCGGTCTTCCTTGACGTGCCCGCGGTAGGTGCGGGTGGGAGCGAACTCCCCGAGCTTGTGGCCGACCATGGCGTCGGTCACGAAGACCGGCACGTGCTTGCGACCGTCGTGGACGGCGATCGTGTGGCCGATCATGTCCGGCACGATCATCGAGCGACGCGACCAGGTCTTGATGACGTTGTGCGTGCCCTTCTCGTTCTCGGCGTCCACCTTCTTCTGCAGGTGGTCGTCGACGAAGGGACCCTTCTTCAGGCTGCGAGGCATCTTTCGCTACTTCCTACCCTTGCCGGACTTGCGACGGCGGATGATCTGGGAGTCGGAGGCCTTGCGCTTGCGCGTGCGGCCCTCGGGCTTGCCCCACGGCGAGACCGGGTGGCGACCACCGGAGGTCTTGCCCTCACCACCGCCGTGCGGGTGGTCGACGGGGTTCATGACGACACCGCGGACGGTCGGGCGCTTGCCCTTCCAGCGCATCCGGCCGGCCTTGCCCCAGTTGATGTTCGACTGCTCGGCGTTGCCGACCTCGCCGACCGTCGCGCGGCAGCGGACGTCGACGAAGCGCATCTCGCCCGAGGGCATGCGCAGCGTGGCGCGGCTGCCCTCGCGGGCGACCAGCTGGGCGCTGTTGCCGGCCGAGCGGGCGATCTTCGCGCCGCCGCCGGGACGCAGCTCCACGCAGTGGATCGTCGTGCCGACCGGGATGTTGCGCAGCGGCAGGTTGTTGCCGGGCTTGATGTCGGCGTTCGGGCCGGACTCGACGCGGGTGCCCTGCGTCAGGTCCTTCGGCGCGATGATGTAGCGCTTCTCGCCGTCGACGTAGTGCAGCAGCGCGATCCGGGCGGTGCGGTTCGGGTCGTACTCGATGTGCGCGACCTTGGCCGGCACGCCGTCCTTGTCGTAGCGACGGAAGTCGATGATCCGGTACGCCCGCTTGTGGCCGCCGCCCTGGTGCCGGGTGGTGATCCGGCCCTGGTTGTTGCGGCCACCCTTCTTGGGCAGCGGGCGGGTCAGCGACTTCTCCGGGGTCGTCCGGGTGATCTCGACGAAGTCGGCGACCGACGAGCCGCGACGGCCCGGGGTAGTCGGCTTGTACTTGCGGATAGCCATGTCTTCTCAGTCCTCTTCCTCGGGCGGCCGGTCAGGAGACCGGACCCCCGAAGATGTCGATGCGGTCGCCCTCGGCGAGGCTGACGATCGCGCGCTTGGTGTCCTTGCGCTTGCCGATCCCGTTGCGCGTGCGACGCGTCTTGCCCGGGCGGTTGATCGTGTTCACCGACGTCACCTTGACGTTGAACACCTTCTCGACCGCGATCTTGATCTCGGTCTTGTTGGCGTCCGGGTGCACCAGGAACGTGTACTTGTTCGCGTCGAGCAGGCTGTAGCTCTTCTCGGAGACGACCGGCGCGAGCAGGATGTCGCGGTGGTCCTTGTGCAGGGTGCTCACTTCGCCGCCTCCTCGGTGGCCTCGGCCTGGGCGCCGGCGGTCGCGCCACCGACGAGGGCGTCGTAGGCGCCCCGGGTGAAGACGACGTCGTCAGCGGCCAGCACGTCGTAGGTGTTGAGCTGGTCGACCGCCACGATGTGCACCTCGGGGGCGTTGCGCAGCGACAGCCAGGTCACGGAGTCGTTGCGCTCGAGCACCACGAGGAAGTTGCGGCGGTCGGAGACCGTCGACAGCGCGGCCAGGGCGGCCTTGGTCGAGGGGGTCTCGGAGCCGACCAGTGCGTCCACGACGTGGATGCGGTCGTTGCGGGCCCGGTCGGACAGCGCACCGCGGAGCGCGGCAGCCTTCATCTTCTTGGGCGTGCGCTGGTCGTACTTGCGCGGCTGCGGGCCGTGGACGGTGCCACCGCCGGCGAACTGCGGGGCGCGGGTCGAGCCCTGGCGGGCGCGACCGGTGCCCTTCTGCTTGTACGGCTTCTTGCCACCGCCGCGGACGTCGCCGCGGGTCTTGGTGGCGTGGGTGCCCTGGCGCGCGGCGGCCTGCTGGGCCACGACGACCTGGTGGATCAGCGGGACGTTGACCTCGACGTCGAAGATCTCCGCGGGGAGGTCGACCTTCGCCACCTTGGGGGCTCCGGCCGTCTTCTTCGCGGCGGTCTTCTTCGCGGGCGCCTTCTCGGCGGACTTCTCGGTAGCCATGCTCAGGCCTCCTTGCCAGAAGTGAGAGAGCTCTTGGCGGCCGAGCGCAGGACCACGAGACCACCCTTGGGGCCGGGAACGGCGCCCTTGAGCAGGATCAGGCCCTTCTCGGCGTCGACGGCGTGGACGGTGACGTTCTGGGTCGTCACGGTGTCCGTGCCCATCCGGCCGGCCATCCGGACGCCCTTGAACACGCGACCGGGGGTCGCGCAGGCGCCGATCGAGCCCGGCTTGCGGTGGTTGCGGTGCGCACCGTGCGAGGCGGAGACGCCGGCGAAGCCGTGCCGCTTCATGGTGCCCGCGAAGCCCTTGCCCTTGCTGGTGCCGGTCACGTCGATCTCCTCGCCGGCGGCGAAGGTGTCGACGGGCAGCTCCTGGCCGACGGTGAAGTCGGTCGCCAGGGCGGTGCGGATCTCGACCACGTGGCGGCGCGGGGTGACCCCGGCCTTGCCGAAGTGGCCAGCCTGCGGCTTGGTGACCTTGCGGCCGTCGATCTCGCCGAAGCCGACCTGGATGGCGTTGTAGCCGTCGGACTCGGGGGTGCGGACCTGGGTCACGACGTTGGTGCCGGCCGCGATGACGGTGACGGGGACGACGCGGTTGTTCTCGTCCCAGACCTGGGTCATGCCGAGCTTGGTGCCCAGCAGGCCCTTCACGTTGCGTTCGAAAGTGCTCATGTCAGACCTCAGAGCTTGATCTCGATGTCGACGCCGGCGGGCAGGTCGAGGCGCATCAGCGAGTCGACGGTCTTCGGCGTGGGGTCGATGATGTCGATGAGGCGCTTGTGGGTGCGCATCTCGAAGTGCTCGCGGGAGTCCTTGTACTTGTGGGGCGAGCGGATCACGCAGTACACGTTCTTCTCGGTCGGCAGCGGCACCGGGCCGGCGACCTTGGCACCCGTGCGGGTGACCGTGTCCACGATCTTGCGCGCCGAGGTGTCGATCACCTCGTGGTCATAGGCCTTGAGCCTGATGCGGATCTTCTGTCCCGCCATAGGTCTCTCTCGTCCTCACTCGTTCAGTACCGCGTGCATCGTCCGGACGTCCTCGGGCTTGAGTCGGTCCCGGCTGCTCCCACCATCCCTGCCGCTCGACCCCCGCGGTCGGGCGTGTCGTGCTGGTTGGCACAACACGGACCGCTGGGTTGTCTCGCTGGTGCTGGTGGCACCCCGCTCACCCTCGGGCGAGCCGGGCGGATCGGGTCTCCAGGTTCGGTGCGGCCGCACGCCGGACCACTGAACACACTCGATGGCGGACCATCAGGAGACGCGATTCAGGAGTCAAGATGTGGTGCGCACCCCGGCAACCCGCCGAAGCAACCGGACTATCTTGGCAGAGATCGCGCACAGGACAAAATCCGAGCACCGCGGGAGGATCCGAGCGTAGCGAGGAGCGTCCCGAGTCCGGTGCCGGGTTGAGGAGGGTCGGCGCGGACCCGAGCGGAGCGAGGGGCCGCGCGACCCGTCTCGAAACCAGCGACGGGCCCGCCGAGTCGGTAGAACACGTTCCAGGAACCGGGCTATCGTGCCCCATGATCGTCGACCTGCCCGAGGGCGTGGACCCCATCATGCACGTCTGGGGCGAGATGGTCCCCCACATCGGCGTCGCGGCCTCGAGGTTCTCGATGAGCGTCTACGAGCACTCCACGCTCGGCCTGCGCGAGTTCGAGGCCGCTCGGCTGCGGATCGCGCAGATCAACGGCTGCCTCTTCTGTCAGGACTGGCGCACCGAGCGTGCCGGCGCGACGGTCGAGGACGGCTTCGCCGAGGCCGTGGAGCAGTGGCGCACCACCCCGGCCTTCGACGACCGCACCCGCCTCGCAGCCGAGTACGCCGAGCGGTACGCGCTGGACCACGAGGGCCTGGACGAGGGCTTCTGGACCCGGATGAAGGCCGAGTACTCCGACCGGGAGATCGTCGAGCTGTCCATGTGCCTGGGCTCGTGGCTGGCGTTCGGGCGGCTCAACCACGTCCTCGGCCTCGACGCCGAGTGCGTGCTGCCGGGCGGGCTCGCCAAGCACTAGGGTCGTCCCGTGCCGGGGGACGACGCCCATCCGCCGCCCGGGTGGCAGCCGCCACCCCCGGGCTGGCAGCCGCCGCCCGCGCCCGCCCGGCCGGCCTGGGGCGCGCCGCCTCCCCCGGGCGCGGTGCCGCCGGGGATGCCGCCGGGGATGCCGCCAGGGATGCTGGGCGCTGCCCACAAGCCGGGTGCGATCCCGCTGCGGCCGCTCGGCCTGGGCGACATGTACGACGGGGCGTTCCGCATCATCCGCTTCAACCCCCGGGCGACCGTCGGCTCGGCCGTCCTGGTCGCCGCGGTGTCGATGGCCCTGCCGGTCCTGCTCACGGCCGCCTTGACCTTCAGCGTCGACCTGACGTCGGACGGCACCACCGACGCCACGAGCGGCGAGGGGCTCGCCGCGCTCGGCACGGTCGGCGCGCTGCTGGTCGGGACCCTGCTCCAGGCGCTCGGCCTGGTGTTCGTCACCGGCATGGTCGCCCACGTCGTCGCCGCTGCGGCGGTCGGGCGGCGCCTCTCCCTGGGTGAGGCGTGGGCGGCGACCCACGGCTCCCGCTGGCGGCTGATCGGACTGTCGGTGGTGTTGGGACTGATGGGCGCCGGGATGGTCGTGGCCTACGTGGCCGTGTGGGTCGTGGTCGTCCTGGTCGCACCGACGGCGCTGGTGGTCGCCTTCGGTGTCGTCACGGTGCCGGCGTTCCTCGCGCTGCTCGTGTGGTGGTGGGTGCGCGTCTACTACCTGCCGGTCCCGGCACTGATGATCGAGCGGACCGGCGTCCTCGCGGCGATCGGCCGCGGCTTCCGGCTCACCCGGCAGCAGTTCTGGCGGACGCTGGGGATCGGGCTGCTCACCGCGATCATCACCGGGCTGGCCGGCAGCTTCTTGACCATCCCCTTCACGATCGCGGCCCAGGTCCTCGCCGTGGCCGTGCCCGCAAGCCAGTACCTCGCGCTGGCCACGGTCGTGCTGACCGCGCTCGGCAGCGTGGTGCAGACGGCGTTCGTGACCCCGTTCACCGCGGCCGTGACCTCGCTGCAGTACCTCGACCAGCGGATGCGCAAGGAGGCGTACGACGTCGAGCTGATGGCGCGGGCCGGGATCTCGTGACCGAGCCTCCGCTCGACCCGTCCCCCGAGCAGGCACAGCGGCTCCTCGAGCGGGAGCTCCTGCGACCCGAGTACCACCGCCACGACGTGCTCCAGCAGCTGATGGACTGGATCAGCCGCTTCGTGGACGGCACGGTCCGCGCCGCCTCCGGCACGCCCCCGCTGTCGGCCTTCTTCGCCATGGTCGCCTTCCTGCTGCTCGCGCTCGGCCTCACCTGGCTGCTCAGCCGCGCCCGGCGCACCGCGCGTGCCGAGCGCAGCCGCGCGGTGGTCGCGGAGCACGAGGTGCTGACCGCAGCCGAGCTGCGGCTCCGGGCCGAGCGCGCCCTGGCCGAGGGCCGCAACGGCGACGCCGTCGTCGACGGCTTCCGGGCCCTGGCCGTGCGCCAGGTGGAGAGGGGCCGGCTCGACGACCTGCCCGGCGCGACGGCGCACGAGGTGGCGGCCGCGGTCGGTGCGGCGCACCCGCCGGCCCGGGACCGGGTGACGCGCACCGCCGCCGTCTTCGACGAGGTCAGGTACGGCGACCGCCCGGCCACCCCCGAGCAGGCGGCCGAGGTGCTCCGGCTCGACGACGCCCTGGCGGGCCGGCCGTGACCGGCCGGCTGGCGCGGCACCGCTCCACGCTGGTGGTCCTGGCCGGCCTGCTGGTGGCGGTCGCGGTCGTCGCCCTGACCGGCCGCGGCGCCACGCGGACCGCGCCGCTCGACCCCGACAATCCCGATCCGGCCGGGGCCCAGGCGGTCGCGCGGGTGCTCGCCGACCAGGGCGTCGACGTCGCGGTGGTGCGCGACGCCGACGCCCTCGAGCAGACCCGCGTCGACGGGGAGACCACCATCGTGGTGACCTCCACCGACCAGCTGGGCCGCAGCACGATCCGGCGGCTGCGTGCGCACGCCGGCGGTGCCCGGCTCGTGCTCGTCGAGCCCGGACCGGGGACCGTGCGCGCGTTCGGGGTCCGTGCGGCGCCGTACCGCGTGCTGCTCGACGGCCCCCGTGCCGCCGACTGCGCCGACCCGGTCGTCGCGGGGCTCGAGGTCGAGGTCGACAGCGCGGTGGAGTACGCCGTCGACGGCGGCTGCTTCCGCGGCGAGCACGGCGCGTTGCTCGCCGAGCCGCGGCCCGGGCTGGTGCTGCTCGGCGCCGGCGAGGCCCTGACGAACGACCAGGTGGTGCGCGCGGACGACGCCGCGCTCGCCCTGCGCCTGCTCGGTCGCGGTGACCGGCTGGTCTGGTACGTCCCGACCGTCTCCGACCTGGTCGGCGACGACGGGGTCAGCCTCGCGACCCTCCTCCCGGACTGGCTCCGCCCGGCCCTGCTGCTGGCGGCCGTGGCCGTCGTCGCGCTGATGCTGTGGCGGGCACGACGGCTGGGCCCGCTGGCCACCGAGCCGCTGCCCGTGGTGGTCAAGGCGATCGAGACCACCCGGAGCCGGGGCCGGCTCTACCGTCGGGCCGCGGACCGGGCGCACGCCGCGGCCGCCCTGCGTGCGGCGGCCCGCGATCGGGCGGCCGACCGCCTGGCGATGGGGCCAGGCGCCGACCCTGCCGCGCTCGTGCGCGACCTCGCCCGGCACACCGGCCGGCCGGTCGACGAGGTCGACGCCCTGCTGGGCCCGGCCGCGCCGCCGCCCGCGACCGACCAGGACCTGATCACCCTGGCCAGCACGCTGGCCGAGCTCGACAGAGAGGTACGCCGACCATGACCGAGATCTCCTCCGAGGACGCCCGCGCCCGGCTGGGCGCCGTACGCACCGAGGTGGCCAAGGCCGTCGTCGGCCAGGACGCCGCCGTCTCCGGCCTCCTCGTCGCGCTGCTCTGCGGCGGCCACGTGCTGATGGAGGGCGTCCCCGGCGTCGCCAAGACGCTGCTGGTGCGGACCCTGGCCGGCGCGCTGTCCGTGGGCACCCGGCGCGTGCAGTTCACCCCGGACCTGATGCCCGGCGACATCACCGGCTCGATGGTGATCGACGGGCAGCGCGGCGAGCTCACCTTCCGCGAGGGGCCGATCTTCACCAACCTGCTGCTCGCCGACGAGATCAACCGCACCCCACCCAAGACCCAGTCCGCGCTGCTGGAGGCGATGGAGGAGGGGCAGGTGTCGGTCGACGGCGTCTCGCGGCCGCTCCCCCGCCCGTTCCTGGTCGCCGCGACCCAGAACCCGGTGGAGTACGAGGGCACCTACCCGCTGCCGGAGGCCCAGCTGGACCGCTTCCTGCTCAAGGTGGTGCTGCCCGTGCCCGACCGCGCCGCCGAGCTGGAGATCGTGCGCCGCCACGCCGCGGGCTTCGACCCGCGTGACGTCGCTGCTGCCGGGGTCACCGCGGTCGCCGGGGCCGACGACATCGCGGCCGGCCGCGCCGCGGTCGGGCGGGTCCAGGTCAGCCCCGAGGTCGCGGCGTACGTCGTCGACATCGCCCGGGCGACCCGCGAGGCGCCCTCGCTGAGCCTCGGGGTCAGCCCGCGCGGGGCGACGGCGCTGCTGCGGTCGGCACGGGCGTGGGCGTGGCTGACGGGGCGCGACTTCGTCACCCCCGACGACGTCAAGGCGCTCGCCCACGCCACGCTCGTGCACCGGCTCGGGCTGCGGCCCGAGGCCGAGCTCGAGGGCGTCGACGTCGCCCAGGTGCTGGCCTCCGCGCTCGGCTCGGTCCCGGTGCCGCGGTAGTGGCCATCACCGGGCGGGTCCCGCTGCTGCTCCTGCTGGGGGTGGTCCCGGTCGTGCTGCGCCCGTCGGTCGACACGGTCTGGCTGTGGGTCCTCGCCGTGGCGCTCCTGGTCGGGGTCGACCTGCTCCTCGCCGCGTCCCCGCGGTCGCTGGGGGTCGAGCGGGCAGAGGTCGGGACCGTACGGCTCGGCCAGCCGGCAGAGAGCCGGCTGCTGGTGACCTACGGGGGCGGCCGGCACGCCCGCGGGCTGGTGCGTGACGCGTGGCAGCCCACGGCCGGGGCGACCGGCAACCGGCACCGGCTCGCCCTGCGCCCCGGCGACCGGGCGGTGCTGCGCACGCCCCTGCGCCCGGTGCGGCGCGGGGACCTGCGCGCCACCGGGGTGACGGTGCGGCTGCGCGGACCGCTCGGCCTCGCGGCCCGGCAGCACACCCGGCAGGTGCCCGGCGTGGTGCGGTCGCTGCCGCCGTTCGAGTCGCGCAAGCACCTGCCCAGCAGGCTCGCCCGACTCCGCGAGCTCGACGGGCGGGCCGCCGTACGCGTGCGGGGGCAGGGCACGGAGTTCGACTCGCTGCGCGAGTACGTCCGCGGCGACGACGTACGCTCGATCGACTGGCGCGCCAGCGCGCGCAGCCGCACGGTCGTGGTGCGGACCTGGCAGCCCGAGCGGGACCGGCGGGTGGTGCTGGTGCTCGACACCTCGCGCACCTCCGCGGGACGGGTCGGCGACGTGCCGCGCCTGGACTCCGCGATGGACGCGGCGCTGCTCCTCGCCGCGCTCGCGGCGCGGGCAGGCGACCGGGTGGACCTCGTGGCCGGGGACCGGCGGGTGCGCGCCCGGCTGCGCGCCGCCGGAGCGCGCGACGTGGCCGCCCACCTGCAGGAGGCGATGGCCGACCTCGAGCCGGTGATCGCCGAGGCCGACTGGGACACGCTCGCCGGGGCGGTCGGCGCGCTCGGCCGGCAGCGGGCGCTCGTCGTGCTGCTCACGCCGCTGGAGCCCGCCGCGGTCGAGGAGGGGCTGCTCCCCGTCCTGCCGGCCCTGACCCGGCACCACCGGGTCGTCCTGGCGTCCGTGCGCGATCCGGCGCTCGAGGAGCTCGCCGCCGGCCGCGGCACCCTGGACGAGGTGTACGACGCCGCCGCCGCCGAGCAGGCGATCCGCCGACGCCGCAGCACCGCCGGCCTCCTGCGCGCCCTCGGCGTCGACGTGGTCGACGCCGACGCCGACCAGCTCCCACCCGCCCTCGCCGACCACTACCTCGCGCTCAAGGCGCGGGGGTTGCTGTAGTCCCACTGGCACCAGGAGTCGCTCGTTTCACCGGCTGACCGGGGAAATGTGCAGACACGCCGGTGTCGTACGGCGTGTCGTGCGCGTTTCCCCGGTCGACCGGGGAAACGGACCGACCCAGAGACTCGCGATCCCTCCAGCCCCACCAGCAACATCGGACGGGCAGTGCCTGACGTTGTCAGGGGTTGCAACGCCTGACAACGTCAGGAAGAGCCTGACAACCCCGGATGAATCCCCGGCTGACCGGGGATTCATCCACCCCTCACGCCTGCGTCGCCACCCGGTCCTCCAGCAACGAGTCGTCGATGTCGCCGGTCAGCCCGCGGGCGTGGGCCTGGCGCCCGAGGACGAAGACGTAGGCGAGGAAGGCCGCCTCGGCGAGGACGCCGATGCCGACCCGCGCCCAGGTGGGCAGGGGCGAGGGGGTCACGAAGGCCTCGATGCAGCCGCTGACGAAGAGCACCGCCACCAGGCCGAGCGCCACCGTGCCGGCGGTGCGGCCCTCGTGCGCGAGCGACTGGGCGCGGGTGAGCCCCCCGGGCTCGACCCACGACCAGAACAGCCGCAGCCCCACCCCGCCGGCCACGAACACCGCGGTGAGCTCGAGCATCCCGTGCGGGAGGATCAGACCCCAGAAGTGCCCGGCGTGGCCGTGGCGGATCATGATCGAGCCGATGATGGCCAGGTTCTCCAGGTTGGAGAAGAGCAGGTAGACGACCGGCAGCCCCAGCACCCCCAGCGCCAGGCACAGCGCGGTCACCCAGGCGTTGTTGACCCAGACCTGCGCCGCGAAGTGGCTGGCGGCGTACTCGCTGTAGTAGTCCTCGAAGTCGTGCTCGACGAGCTGGTCGACCTCCCTCGGCGACAGCAGGCTCTGCTCGACGTTCGGGTGCTGCAGCAGCCACAGCATCATCACCGCGGCCACCACGACGCACACCGCGAGCGTGCCCAGCCACCACCACCGCAACCGGTAGAGCGCGGCCGGGAACCGCTCGAGGAAGAACCTGCGGACCCCCCGCCAGGTGCCCGTGCGGGTGCCGACGGCGCGGTTGCGGGCCCGGGACAGCAGCGAGGACAGGTGCGCGACCAGCGTCGGGTCGGGGGCGGAGGTGCGCACCACGCTCAGGTGCGTGGCGACCTGCTGGTAGCGGTCGACCAGCTCGTCGGCCTCCAGGCCGGTCAGCCGGCGCTTGCGCGTGAGCGCCTCCAGGCGCTGCCACTCCGACCCGTGCGCGGCGACGTACGCGTCGAGGTCCACGCTGGGAGCCTAGGCTCCCGGGGTGGGTGAGGTCATCAGGCTGCCGGACGGCAGGGCGGCGCAGTACTGGGACAACGGCGTCGCCGGACCCGCCGTGCTGTTCTTCCACGGCTGCCCCGACACCCGCCACGCCGCGATGACCGGCGCGTCGGCAGCCAAGGCGCTCGGTGTCCGGCTGGTCGCGGTCAACCGGCCGGGCTACGGCCGGTCCGACCGGCACCCGTCCACCCAGTCCTCGGTCGCCGACGACGCCGTCGCCGCAGCAGACGCCCTCGGCATCGACCGCTTCGCCGCGCTCGGCATGTCGGTCGGTACGGCGTACGCGCTGGTGTGCGCGGCGCGCCACCCCGACCGCGTGCGCGCCCTCGCGCTCGTCGCCGGTCCCGATGACGAGGCGCTCGCGCGCCGGTTCCTCGACGACCTGCCGCCGGCCGACGCGGCGCTGCTCGGCACCGCGCGGACGCCCGCCCAGGTGGCCGCCTCGGTGCGGGAGGCGTTGGTCACCACGACGGCTACCTGCGCGACGCGGCGCTCACCCTCCGCCCCTGGGACGCCACCCCGGCCGACGTCCGGTGCCCCGTCCACACCTGGCCGGACGACCGGACCAGGCACCTCTCCATGCTGCTGTCGAGGTGGCCCGAGATCCTCGCCGCGCTCCTAGACTGACCCCACGATGGCGGCCCCCGAGTTCGCGACGCTCACCACCGACGACCTCGTCACCGGCGAGGCCGTCGCCCTCGACCTGCCGCCAGCGAGCCTGGGCTCACGGATCGCGTCGGGGCTCGTGGACGTCACGATCACCCTGGTCCTGCTGGTCACGCTGGCCATCGCGCTGGCGGTGGCGGCGGTGCACACGGACCTCGCGCTGCTCCAGGTCGCCGTGCTCGCCTCGGTGATCCTCTCCCTGCTGGTCTACCCCACGACCGTCGAGACGCTGACCCGCGGACGGTCGGTCGGCAAGCTGTGCCTGGGGCTGCGCGCGGTCCGCGACGACGCCGGCCCCATCTCCTTCCAGCACGCGTTCGTCCGGGCACTGGTCGGCGTGGTCGAGATCTACGTCTTCCTCGGCAGCCCGGCCTTCTTCGCGGCGCTGCTGAGCCCCCGCACCAAGCGGCTGGGCGACTACGCCGCCGGCACGTACGTCGTGCGCGAGCGGGTCCGGCTGCGGCTCCCGGCCCCGGCCGCGATGCCACCGCAGCTGGCCACGTGGGCCGCCCGGGCCGACGTGGCGTCGCTGCCGACGGGCCTGGCCCTGGCCGTCCGGCAGTACCTCGGTCGCAGCGCGCAGATCGACCCGGCGTCGCGGGCCGACCTGGGGCGTCGGCTCGCGGACGCGGTGAGCCGCTACGTCGCTCCCCCACCCCCTCCCGGGACCCCGCCGGAGGCGTTCCTCGCCGCCGTGGTCGCGACCCGGCGCTCGCGCGACGCCGCCCGGCTGGCCCGCGAGTCAGACCTGCGCCGTCGGCTGGTCGCCCGACGGTGACCGACGAGAGGATCCAGGCATGACCGACCTCCGTGCCCTGTGGGACTTCGACGACCCGGCCGGGTCGGAGCAGCGCTTCCGGGCCGCCGCGGCCGTCGCCGACGGCGAGGAGCGCGCGGTGCTGCTCGCCCAGGTCGCCCGCACCCTCGGCCTACAGGAGCGGTACGCCGAGGGCCACGCCGTGCTGGACGGCCTGGTGGTGAGCGGACCCCGGGTGGCGGCGCACGTCGAGCTCGAGCGGGGCCGGCTCCTGCGCTCCTCGGGCGACGCGGACGCCTCCTGCGCGCACTTCGACGCGGCCGAGCAGGCCGCCTCCGCCGCAGGCGACGACGCCCTGCGGGTGGACGCGCTGCACATGCGCGCGCTCGTGGCACCCGTCGACGAGCGGCTCGCCCTGACCGAGCACGCGCTCGAGGTGGCCGGGCGCAGCAGCGACCCCGCGGCCCGCGACTGGGACGCCTCGCTGCTCAACAACATCGGCATGGTCCATGCCGACGCCGGTGACTGGCCGGCCGCGCTGACGTCGTTCGAGCAGGCGCTCGTCGCCCGGGAGCGGATCGGGCGCGAGGACGAGACGCGAGTGGCCCGGTGGATGGTGGCCTGGGCGCTGCGCCACCTGGGTCGCACCGCGGAGGCCCTGGCGATGCAGCGCGCCCTGCGCGCCGACCTGGACGCCGCCGGGCTCGCGGATCCCTACGTGGACGAGGAGCTGGCCCTGCTGGTGGAGTGACGGCGGGCCGGCATCGGGGGTCTCGACGGGCGGTCGTCGCTGGCGCTCCTCCCTGCTCGACCACCGGTGCCTCCGGTCGTCGCGGGCGCTCCTCCCTGCTCGACCACCGGTGCCCCGGTCGTCGCTGGCGCTCCTCCCTGCTCGACCACCGCACCACCCGGTGGTCGAGCTCGTCGAGACCCCCGCACCCGCGCAGGGCGACGGCCGGGGCGGCCGCCCCGGCGGTGGGAGCGTTCCCACGGATCTGTGACGTGCGTTACGAAAACGTTATCGCTCCTGCTTGACGGACCGTCGCGTAAACGTTTGCATCGTTTCCGACGGAGAGCGGGTTCCGAGCATGTGCGGACCCATGGACGGACCTGCTGAGAAACGCAGAAGGGAATGCACGCATGCGATCACGCAACACGCGGCGCTGGACAGTGGCGGCCGCCGCCCTGGCAAGTGCCGGACTCTTCCTCGCTGGCTGCGCGAGCAGCGACAGCGGAGGGAGCAGCTCGGCGAGCGGCACCTGGCCCGGCGAGGGCAAGTCCGAGTGCAAGGACCTGCAGCAGCTGGCCCAGTACGGCGACCTGACCGGCAAGACCGTGTCGATCTACACCTCGATCCTGCCGCCGGAGCAGCAGGCCCAGGAGGACTCCTACAAGCTCTTCACGACCTGCACCGGAGCCAAGGTCAAGTACGAGGGCTCCGACCAGTTCGAGACCCAGCTCGTGGTGCGGGTCAAGGCCGGCAACGCGCCTGACATCGCCTACATCCCGCAGCCCGGCCTGCTGAAGACCGTCGTGTCCTCGGGCTCGGTCGTCGAGGCGCCCAAGCCGGTCTCCGACAACGTCGACGAGTACTTCGGCGAGGACTGGCGCAACTACGGCTCGGTGGACGGCAAGCTCTACGCCGCCCCGCTGGGCGCGAACGTGAAGTCGTTCGTCTGGTACTCCCCGAAGCTGTTCAAGGAGAAGGGCTGGACCGTCCCGGAGACCTGGGACGACATGCTCAAGCTCTCCGACACGATCGAGGCCTCGGGCATGAAGCCCTGGTGCGCGGGCTTCGAGTCCGGCGACGCCACCGGCTGGCCGGGCACCGACTGGCTCGAAGACTCCGTCCTCCGCTCGGCGGGCCCGGACGTCTACGACCAGTGGGTCAACCACGACATCCCGTTCAACGACGCCAAGATCGAGACCGCGCTGGACGACGTGGGCAAGATCCTGAAGAACGACAAGTACGTCAACGGCGGCTTCGGTGACGTCAAGTCGATCGCGACCACCGCGTTCCAGGACGGCGGCCTGCCGATCCTGAAGAACGAGTGCGCGATGTACCGGATGGCGAGCTTCTACGCCGCTCAGTGGCCCGAGGGCACCGACGTGTCGAACACCGGCCAGGTCTTCGCCTTCTACCTGCCGACGATGAACGACCAGTTCGGCAAGCCGGTCCTCGGCGGTGGCGAGTTCGTGGCGGCCTTCGACGACCGTCCCGAGGTGGCCGCGTTCCAGACCTATCTCTCCACCCCGGTCTGGGCCAACGAGAAGGCCAAGGCGACGCCGGGCGGCGGCTGGGTGAGCGCGAACAAGGGTCTGGAGATCTCCAACCTGTCCAGCCCGATCGACCAGCTCTCCGCCACCATCCTGCAGGACCCCCAGGCCGTGTTCCGGTTCGACGGGTCCGACCAGATGCCGAGCGCGGTCGGCGCCGGCACCTTCTGGAAGCAGATGACCGCATGGATCACCGGTGAGAGCACCGACCAGGCTCTGACCAACGTCGAGGATTCCTGGCCGGCATCCTGACGACCGACGGCGCCGGGGCGGGGCAGCTCGCCCGTCCCGGCGCCGTTTCGTCCGTCACCGACTCCCCCACCCCGGAGGACCTGTGAGCACGACTGACAAGTTCGTCCAGATGATCATCGCGATCCTGCTGTTCTACGCGGTGATGGCGATCATCCTGCTGCTGACCCAGCGCCTGCGCTCGAGAGCCGGCGAGCGGGTCCAGGCCGCCGCGTTCCTCGGGCCGTCGCTGCTGCTGATCGGGATCGGCCTGCTCTACCCGGCGATCGTCACCGTGTGGGAGTCGCTGCACGGCGCCGCCCTCTTCGACCCACCGTTCGTGGGTCTGGACAACTACAAAACGCTGTTCACCAACCCGCAGGAGGTCACCGTCCTGCGCAACACCTTGCTGTGGGTGATCCTCACGCCGCTGTTCTCCACCGGCATCGGCCTCGCGTACGCTGTGCTGGTCGACCGTGCCCGGTTCGAGAAGTTCGCCAAGGCCCTGATCTTCATGCCCGTCGCGATCTCGATGGTCGGTGCGTCGATCATCTGGAAGTTCGTCTACGACTACAAGGCCGGCGACAAGGAGCAGATCGGGCTCGCCAACCAGGTGCTGGTCTGGCTGCACCTGGACACCTACAACTTCATCTTGAACTCGCCGTGGAACACGCTGTTCCTCATCGTGATCCTCGTCTGGATCCAGGCGGGCTTCGCGATGACCATCCTCTCCGCCTCCATCAAGGCGATCCCCGACGACATCGTCGAGGCGGCCCGCCTCGACGGCGTGGGCGGGTGGAAGATGTTCCGCTACATCACCGTGCCGAGCATCCGCCCGTCGCTGATCGTGGTGCTGACGACGATCACCATCGCGACGCTGAAGGTCTTCGACATCGTCCAGACGACCACCGGCGGCAACTTCAACACCAGCGTCCTGGCCTACGAGTTCTACTTCCAGAACTTCGTGTCCGGCAACCAGGGCCTGGCCACCGCCATCGCCGTCGTCATCTTCATCCTGGTGACGCCGGTCGTCATCTACAACATCCGTCAGATGCGCAAGCTGGAGGCCCGATGACCAGCGTCCTGAGCGACCCGGCCGAGACCGAGCCCGGGTCCACCAAGCCCCAGCGGACCGCCGCCCAGGCGGCCACCGAGGCGCTGTCGAGCCGGACCGCGTCGGTCGTCACGATCATCGTGGCGATCCTGTGGACGGTGCCGACCTTCGGCCTGCTCGTCTCGTCGTTCCGGCCCGAGGAGGACGTCAAGACCTCCGGCTGGTGGACGATCTTCACCAACCCGTCGTTCACCCTGCAGAACTACAAGGACGTGCTGCACGGCGGGTCCTCGCAGGAGAACCTGTTCAACAACCTGGTGAACTCGATCGTCATCACGATCCCCGCGGTGCTGATCCCGATCAGCCTGGCGACGCTCGCGGCCTACGCCTTCGCGTGGATGGACTTCAAGGGCAAGTACGTCTTGTTCATCGCCGTCTTCGCGCTGCAGATCGTGCCGATCCAGGTGACCCTGGTCCCGCTGCTCAAGCTGTACGTCGACCCGCCCTTCAACCTGATGCCGCTGGCCGGCAGGGACGCACCGGCCGGTGGTCTCTACGAGCTATGGATCTCCCATACGATCTTCGCGCTACCACTCGCGATCTTCCTGCTGCACAACTTCATGCGGGAGATCCCCGGTGAGCTGATCGAGTCGGCCCGCGTCGACGGTGCCGGTCACGTCCAGATCTTCACCCGGATCATGCTGCCGCTGATGATGCCGGCGATCGCCGCCTTCGCGATCTTCCAGTTCCTCTGGGTCTGGAACGACCTGCTGGTCGCCCTGGTCTTCTCCTCCCCGGAGGTGTCGCCGATGACCGTGAAGCTGGTGCAGATGGTCGGAGAGCGCGGCCAGGACTGGCAGCTGCTGGCCTCCGGAGCCTTCGTGTCGCTGGTGATCCCGCTGATCGTGTTCCTGTCCCTGCAGCGCTACTTCGTCCGCGGCCTGCTCGCGGGCAGCGTCAAGGGCTAGGCCGAGCGCACAGGCGCGTCAGGACGTGGTGCCGGACTCGGGAGCGAGGAAGGAGGCGAGCCAGTGGTACGACGCCTTGGGCGTCCGCGTCTGGTCGCCCGGGTCGACGTGCACGATGCCGAAGGTCTTCGTGTAGCCCTCGGCCCACTCGAAGTTGTCCAGCAGCGTCCACACGACGTAAGCGCGCACGTCGGCGCCCGCCGACCGGGCCCGCTCGGTCGCGGCGAGGTGGGTGCGCAGGTAGTCGATCCGGTCCTGGTCGTCGACGGTGCCGTCGACGACCGGGTCCGGGCAGGCCGCACCGTTCTCGGTGACCAGCAGGGGCAGCCCGGTGCGCCGGTGGGTCGTCAGCAGCACGTCCTCGAGACCCGCCGGGTCGACCTCCCAGCCGATGTCGGTGCGCGGCTCGCGGACCACGAAGGACACCGGGGTGGCTCCCGGGTAGGCCTCGACCTCCGGGTGCCGCTCGAGCGCCGGGTCGGCGAGCGTGGGCCGGAACGGCGTGTAGTAGTTGATGCCCAGCCAGTCGGCGGACCCGCGGACCAGCGCCAGGTCGCCGTCGCGCACCAGGGCCGGGTCGGCGAGCTCGGGCGCCACCCGCAGCAGACCGTCGTCGTACGCCCCGTCGGTCAGCGGTCCCAGCCACACCCGGTTGCGGACCGCGTCGAGCTCGTCGGCGGCGCCGGCCGCCTCGGGCGTCTCGGGCCAGAACGGCGCCAGGTTGTGCACGATGCCGAGGTCGGTGACGCCGGCCTCGTGCAGGCGGGCAGCGGCCAGGCCGTGAGCCAGGTTGAGGTGGTGGGCGGCACGGTGTCCGGCGCCGGCCTCGCGCCGGCCGGGGGCGTGCACGCCGGCGGAGTAGCCCAGGTAGGCCGCGCACCACGGCTCGTTGTGCGTCGCCCACACGTGCACGCGGTCGCCGAGCCGCTCGTGCACGAGGGTCGCGTAGTCGGCGAACGCCTCGGCCGTCGCCCGCTCGGGCCAGCCGCCGCGGTCCTCGAGGGCCTGCGGCAGGTCCCAGTGGTAGAGGGTGGCCATCGGCTGGATGCCACGGTCCAGGGCGGCGTCGACCAGCCGGTCGTAGTAGTCCAGGCCGCGCGACTCGACCCGGCCGGTGCCCTCGGGCAGCACCCGTGGCCAGGCGATCGAGAAGCGGTACCAGCCGACGCCGAGGTCGCGCACCAGGTCGAGGTCCTCGGCGTAGCGGTGGTAGGAGTCGCAGGCGGTCGCCCCGTCCAACCCGTCGCGGGTCGCCCCCGGGCGGGCCGCGAACGTGTCCCAGATCGACGCCCCGCGCCCGTCCTCGGTGGTGGCACCCTCGATCTGGTACGCGGCGGTCGCGACGCCGTGGGCGAGGGTGGATCCGTCCGGCAGGTGGGTGGGCATGGGCTCCACCGTACCGGCGGACCGGTGCGAGTGGGAGCGTTCCCACGATGACCGGGATCAAGGACGTCGCCCGCGCGGTGGACATGTCCACCGCGACGGTCTCGCGCGCCCTGCGCGGCCTCCCGGGGGTGTCCGACGAGACCCGGGTCCGGGTGATGGAGACGGCGCGGCGGCTCGGCTACGTGCCCTCACCCGGTGCGGCGGCGCTGGCCAGCGGCAAGACCCGCACCGTCGCGGTCGTCGTGCCGTTCGTGACGCGGTGGTTCTTCGCGGCCGTGGTCGAGGGAGCCGAGGAGGTCCTGCGCGACCGCGGCTACGACCTGCTGCTCTACAACCTCGGCGGCGACGAGGCCGCCCGGCACCGGGTGTTCGAGACCAGCCTGCTGACCAAGCGGGTCGACGCGGTGCTCGTGCTGAGCCTCAAGCCCAGCCCCGACGAGCTGATCCGCCTGGACCACCTCGGCCGTCCGGTCACGGTCGTCGGCGCCGACGTGCCCGGGTGGGCGACCGTGCGCATCGACGACGAGCAGGCGGCACGGCACGCCACCGACCACCTCCTCGACCTCGGTCACCGGCGCATCGCATACGTCGGTGGCGCGGTCGAGGGCGTCTTGGACTTCACCGCCCCGGCCGCGCGGCTGGCGGGCTACCGGGCGGCGATCGAGGCGGTCGGCATCGCGCCCGACGCGGCGCTCGAGGCCGACGGCTCCTTCACCGTCGCCGGTGGCGTGCGGGCGGGCCACCGACTGCTCTCCGCGCCCGAGCGCCCCACCGCGATCTTCGCGGGGTCCGACGAGATGGCGTTCGGCGTCCTGCGGGCGGCTCGCGAGCTCGGGCTGCGGGTGCCCGAGGACCTCTCGGTGATCGGGATCGACGACCACGAGATGTCGGTCATCTTCGACCTCACCACGATCGCGCAGCCGGTGCGCGAGCAGGGCCGGATCGCCGCCCAGCAGGTGCTGGCCGCCCTCACCGCGCAGTACTGGGTCCCCGAGCAGGTCGTCCTGCCCACCCGGCTGGTGGTCCGGCGCACGACCGCACCGCCCAGCGACGGCTGACGGATCAGCGCCGGACGTAGCAGAGGTCGGTGACCGCCCGGCCCGCTGCCCGGCCCTTGCGCTCGAACCTGGTCTCCGGCCGCTCCGCCCACCGCTCGGTGACCCCGCCCTCCAGCAGCGGCTCGCCGTCGAGGACCTCGACCATCTGGTCGGCGTAGTCGGCCCAGTCGGTCGCCAGCCGCCACTCCGCTCCCACGGACAGCCGGGTGGCCGCGAGGTGGGCGAACGCCGGGGTGACCAGTCGACGCTTGTGGTGGCGCTTCTTGTGCCACGGGTCGGGGAAGAAGGTCCACAGCGCCGCGAGGCTGTCGCGCGCCACCAGGTGCTCCATCGACCACACGGCGTCGACGCTCAGCAGCCGCACGTTCGTCAGGCCGGCCTCGCCGATCCGGCCCAGGGTGTCGGCGACCCCGGGTCGCCAGACCTCGAACGCGACCACGTCGGCGTCGGGACGTCCGGCCGCGAGCGCGACCGTCGCCTCACCGATCCCCGGGCCGATCTCGACCACGAGGGGCGCCTCCCGGCCGAACAGGCCGGCCAGGGAGAAGTCGGGCGCGTCCACGGCCTCGTCGGGCACCCACCACCGCTCGGCGTACGCCGCCCAGGCCGCCGCCTGCCGCGGGGTGAAGCGGCTGCCGCGGCGGGAGTAGGTGAGCACCTCGCGCACGCGGCGGCCGTCGTCGGTCAGCTTGTGGTGCGGGCGCGCCGGTCGCACGCTCTGCTCGGGCATATCCCCTATCTTCCCTGTCATGATCGATCGCTCCCGACTCGCCTCCCTCCGCAGCGCGGAGGAGGACCGGTTCGCCGACCTGCACCCGCGGTCCGCCGCGCTCGCCGAGCGGGCCCGTGGCCCACTGCTGGCCGGCGTGCCCATGCCCTGGATGACGCGGTGGCCCGGGCGCTTCCCGCTGTTCCTCGACAGCGCCTCGGGGGCGCGCCTGACCGACGTCGACGGGGTGGAGTACGTCGACCTCTGCCTCGGTGACACCGGCGCGATGACCGGCCACGCGCTGCCCCAGGTCACCGCGGCGGTCTCCGAGCGCGCCTCGCGCGGCATCACCACCATGCTGCCCTCGGCCGACGCGGTCTGGGTCGGGGAGGAGCTCGCCCGCCGCTTCGGCCTGCCGCGCTGGCAGCTGGCGATGTCGGCCACCGACGCCAACCGGTTCGTGCTGCGCTTCGCCCGGCACCTCACCGGTCGGCCGCGGATCGCGGTCATGGACTGGTGCTACCACGGCACGGTCGACGAGACGCTCGCCGTGCTCGAGGGTGACCGGGTCGTCCCCCGGCCCGGGGCGCTCGGCCCGCAGGTGCCGGTGTCGGAGACGACGGCGGTCGTCCCCTTCAACGACGCCGACGCCCTGGACCGCCGCCTGGCGCAGGGCGACGTCGCCTGCCTGCTGATGGAGCCCGCGCTGACCAACATCGGCATCGTGCTGCCCGACCCCGGCTACCTCGACGCGGTCCGCGAGATCACCCGGCGCCACGACGTGCTGCTCGTCGTGGACGAGACGCACACCCTGTGCGCCGGCCCGGGCGGCGCGACGGCCGCCTGGGGCCTCGAGCCGGACCTCCTGGTGGTCGGCAAGCCGATCGGCGGCGGCATCCCGTGCGCGGCGTACGGCATGACCGACGCGGTGGCCGACCGCCTCTCCGGGCCCATGCTGGGCCACGAGATCGACGTCGCCGGCGTCGGTGGCACCCTGACCGGCAACGCCCTCGCCCTGGCCGCCATCCGGGCCACCCTGTCGAGCTGCCTGCGCGCGGAGGACTTCGCGGTCGCCGTGCCGCTGGCCGAGCGGTTCACCGCCGGGGTGAGCGGCGTGATCGCCGACCACGACCTGCCCTGGCACGTCCAGCAACTGGGCTGCCGTGCGGAGTACTGGTTCTGCCCGCCCCCGCGCGACGGCGCGGCCGCCGCCGCCGCGGTCGACGAGGACCTGGAGGGCTTCCTCCACCTGTGGTGCCTCAACCGGGGCGTGCTGCTCACGCCGTTCCACAACATGGCGCTCTTCAGCCCGCACCACACCGAGGCCGACGTCGACCGGCACACCGAGGTCTTCGGCGAGGCGGTCGCCGCGCTCCTGGGGTAGCTCGCCGAGTCGGCGCTACTGCCGGGCTCAGGGGTGCCGAGTCGGCGCTACTGCCGGGGTCGAGGCCCGGCCGTCGCTCGCTGCGCTCGCCGGCCTCGTGGGCACGGTCGCCCCGCACGCTGCGCTCGTCGGCCTCGTGGGCCGGGTCGCCCCACTCACCGTCCGGCCGTCGCTCGCTGCGCTCGCCGGCCTCGTGGGTCGGGTCGCCGAGTCGGCGCTATGGCAGGTGCGGGCGCTGCGCGCCGGAGGGCAGGAGCGCCGACTCGGCTCGAGGGTCCGCAGGATGCCTGATCCGACGCGAAGGGCCCCGCAAGCTGCTTGCGCAGCCTGCGGGGCCCTTCGGTTGGATCAGGCGATCACTTCGTGATCTTGGTGACCCGGCCGGCGCCGACGGTGCGGCCACCCTCGCGGATCGCGAACCGCAGGCCCTCGTCCATCGCGATGGGCTGGATGAGCTCGACCGACATCTCGGTGTTGTCACCCGGCATGACCATCTCGGTGCCCTCGGGCAGGGTCACGACACCGGTCACGTCCGTGGTCCGGAAGTAGAACTGCGGACGGTAGTTGTTGAAGAACGGCGTGTGACGGCCGCCCTCCTCCTTCGAGAGGATGTAGACCGAGGCCTCGAAGTTGGTGTGCGGGGTCGTGGTGCCCGGCTTGGCCAGGACCATGCCGCGCTCGACGTCCTCGCGCTTGGTGCCGCGGAGGAGCAGACCGACGTTCTCACCGGCCTGGCCCTCGTCGAGCAGCTTGCGGAACATCTCGACACCGGTGACCGTGGTCTTGGCCGAGGTGTCGCGGATGCCGAGGATCTCGATCTCCTCGTTCACCTTGATGATGCCGCGCTCGATGCGGCCGGTGACGACGGTGCCACGACCGGTGATCGTGAAGACGTCCTCGACGGGCATGAGGAACGGCTTCTCGGTGTCGCGCTCCGGGGTCGGGATGTACTCGTCGACCGCGGTCATCAGCTCGAAGACCGACTCGCCCCACTTCTCGTCGCCGTTCAGCGCCGGGAAGGCGGCCACGCGCACGACCGGGATGTCGTCGCCCGGGAACTCGTACTCGGAGAGGAGCTCGCGCACCTCCATCTCGACGAGCTCGATGAGCTCCTCGTCGTCGACCATGTCGCACTTGTTGAGCGCGACGACCAGCGCCGGCACGCCGACCTGGCGGGCGAGCAGCACGTGCTCACGGGTCTGCGGCATCGGGCCGTCGGTCGCGGCGACCACCAGGATCGCGCCGTCCATCTGCGCCGCACCCGTGATCATGTTCTTGATGTAGTCGGCGTGACCCGGGCAGTCGACGTGCGCGTAGTGGCGCGCCTCGGTCTGGTACTCGACGTGCGCGATCGAGATCGTGATGCCGCGCTGGCGCTCCTCGGGAGCCTTGTCGATCTCGTCGAACGGCGTGAACGGGTTCAGGTCCGGGTACTTGTCGTGCAGGACCTTGGTGATCGCGGCAGTCAGGGTCGTCTTGCCGTGGTCGATGTGACCGATCGTGCCGATGTTGACGTGCGGCTTGGTCCGCTCGAACTTCGCCTTAGCCACTGTGGGCTCCTCCTGGTGTTGTTTGTTGCTTGACTCGTACTGGCTGGATGGTGCTGAGGATCCTGCGGGCGACTACTCGCCACGGACCTTCTTGATGATCTCGTCGGCGATGCCCTGGGGGACCTCGGCGTACGAGTCGAACTCCATCGAGTACGAAGCCTGGCCGGAGGTCTTCGACCTCAGGTCGCCAACGTACCCGAACATCTCGGACAGCGGCACGAGGGCGTTGATGACCATGTCACCGTGACGCTCCTCCTGTGCCTGGATCTGGCCGCGCCGGCTGTTGATGTCGCCGATGACCGTGCCGAGGAAGTTCTCCGGCGTGGTCACCTCCACGGCGAACATCGGCTCGAGCAGCACCGGCTTGGCCTGGCGGGCGGCCTCCTTGAAGGCCTGGTTGCCGGCGATCTTGAAGGCGAGCTCGGACGAGTCGACGTCGTGGTAGGCGCCGTCCTCGAGCGAGACCTTGACGTCGACCATCGGGTAGCCGGCGAGCACGCCGAACTCCATGGCCTCCTGGGCGCCCTGGTCGACCGACGGGATGTACTCACGCGGCACGCGGCCACCGGTCACGTTGTTGACGAACTCGTAGCCCGCCCCCGTGCCGGTCTCCTCGTCGATGCTGGGCTCGATCGAGATGACGACCTTCGCGAACTGACCCGAACCACCGGTCTGCTTCTTGTGGGTGTAGCTGTGGCTGTCCACCTTGCGGCGGATGGTCTCGCGGTAGGCCACCTGCGGCTTGCCGACGGTCGCCTCGACGCGGAACTCGCGCTTCATCCGGTCGACCAGGATCTCCAGGTGGAGTTCGCCCATGCCGGCGATGATCGTCTGGCCGGTCTCCTCGTCGGACTTGACCGTGAAGGTCGGGTCCTCGTCGGAGAGGCGCTGGATCGCCGTGCCGAGCTTCTCCTGGTCGCTCTTCGTCTTGGGCTCGATCGCGACCTCGATCACCGGGGCCGGGAACGTCATCGACTCGAGCACGACCTGGTTCTGCGGGTCGCAGAGCGTGTGGCCGGTCTTGGTGTCCTTCAGGCCCATGACGGCGACGATCTGGCCGGCGCCGACCGACGCGATCTCCTCACGCTTGTTGGCGTGCATCTGGTAGACCTTGCCGATCCGCTCCTTGCGGCCGTTGACCGAGTTGACCACGGTCGAGCCGGCCTCGAGCTTGCCCGAGTAGACCCGGACGTAGATCAGCTTGCCGAGGTGCGGGTCCGAGGCGATCTTGTAGGCCAGGCCGGAGAACGGCTCGTCGTCGGACGGCTTGCGGGAGATCGCGGTCTCCTCGTCGCCCGGCTTGTGGCCGATGATCGCGTCGATGTCCAGCGGCGACGGCAGGTACTTGACCACGGCGTCGAGCAGGGGCTGCACGCCCTTGTTCTTGAACGCGGTCCCGCACAGCACCGGGTTGAGCTTGTCGGCGAGGGTGGCGCGACGGATCGCGTCCTCGATCTCCTCCACGGAGAGGTCCTCGCCCTCGAGGTACTTCTCCATGATGGCGTCGTCGGCCTCGGCGAGCGTCTCGAGCAGCTTCTCGCGGTACTCCGCGGCCTGCTCGGCGAGCTCGGCGGGGATCTCCTCGACCTCGTAGTCCTCGCCCATCTTGGTCTCGCCGCGCCAGGTGAGCGCGCGCATGCCGACCAGGTCGACGACCCCGAGGAAGTCGGACTCGGCGCCGATCGGCAGCTGGAGGACCAGCGGGGTGGAGTTGAGGCGCTCGACCATCATGTCCACGCAGCGGAAGAAGTCCGCGCCGGTGCGGTCCAGCTTGTTGACGAAGCACATCCGCGGCACGGAGTACTTGTTGGCCTGTCGCCACACCGTCATGGTCTGCGGCTCGACGCCGGCGACGCCGTCGAACACCGCGACCGCGCCGTCGAGGACGCGCAGCGAGCGCTCGACCTCGGCGGTGAAGTCCACGTGCCCGGGGGTGTCGATGATGTTGATCTGGTGGTTCTTCCACCAGCAGGTCGTCGCGGCCGACGTGATCGTGATGCCGCGCTCCTGCTCCTGCTCCATCCAGTCCATCGTGGCGGCGCCCTCGTGGACCTCACCGATCTTGTAGGTGATGCCGGTGTAGAAGAGGATGCGCTCGGTGGTGGTGGTCTTGCCGGCGTCGATGTGCGCCATGATGCCGATGTTGCGGACCTTGTTGAGGTCCGTGGTGATGTCGACAGCCACTGTTGTCAGCGTTCCTTAGAAAGAAGTTTCGGTGATGGGGCCGGAGTCGTCGCGCCCCTGCGGACGGCGACCACCGTGGTGGGCGGTCGCCGGCCGCGACCAGTCACCAGCGGTAGTGGGCGAAGGCCTTGTTGGACTCGGCCATCTTGTGGGTGTCCTCGCGCTTCTTCACCGCGGCACCGAGGCCGTTGGAGGCGTCGAGGATCTCGTTCATCAGGCGCTCGGACATCGTCTTCTCGCGGCGGTCCTGGGCGTAGCCGACCAGCCAGCGCAGCGCGAGCGTGGTGCCGCGGGTGCCCTTGACCTCGATCGGGACCTGGTAGGTCGCGCCGCCGACGCGGCGGGACTTGACCTCGATCGCCGGCTTGACGTTGTCGAGCGCACGCTTCAGCGTGACGACCGGGTCGGTGCCGGTCTTCTCGCGGCAGCCCTCGAGCGCGGTGTAGACGATGCGCTGGGCGACCTGCTTCTTGCCGTCCTGCAGCACCTTGGAGACGAGCTGGGAGACCAGCTGCGACCCGTAGACCGGGTCGACGTCGATCGGCCGCTTCGGGGCCGGACCCTTGCGCGGCATGTCAGCTCTTCTCCTTCTTGGCGCCGTAGCGGCTGCGGGCCTGCTTGCGGTTCTTCACGCCCTGGGTGTCGAGCGTGCCGCGGATGATCTTGTAGCGGACACCGGGGAGGTCCTTCACCCGGCCGCCGCGGACGAGCACGATCGAGTGCTCCTGGAGGTTGTGACCGACGCCCGGGATGTACGCCGTGACCTCGACGCCGCTGGACAGGCGCACACGGGCGACCTTGCGCAGGGCGGAGTTCGGCTTCTTCGGGGTGGTGGTGTAGACGCGCGTGCAGACGCCTCGGCGCTGCGGCGAGCCCTTCAGGGCAGGCGTCTTGTTCTTCGACACCTTGTCCTGGCGGCCCTTGCGGACCAGCTGCTGAATGGTGGGCACCGGGTGGTTCCCCTTCTGTTCGACTCTCAGTACGAGCGCTCTGCCCGCACGGTTGTCCTGCTCCGTGTCCGGGAGATGCTGCCCCCACCCTCGTTGCTCGCCCCCGAGGTCGGGCGTGTCGCCCTTCCCACGCCTCAGCGAGATCCGCTCACGGTCTCGCTGAGGGGCAGCTGCGTGCCGGAGCCGGGAGCTTGTCCTTCCGGCTGCCTCCGGGCACGCGCAACGGTCTGGTCGTCCCAGACACGAGGAACAAGGCTACCCGCGGGCCCAACCGCATGCAAAACGCTGCGGGCACCACCGCGGAGCCGTGCGAGGACGGCGAGCGCCAAGAGTACCCCCGCGATCGTCAGCGCGCCGCCGATCACCAGGCTCCAGCGGGCGCCGAGGTGCTGCCCGATCCACCCGATCACGGGCGAGCCGAGCGGGGTGCCGCCCATCACGATCGTCATGTAGAGCGCCATCACCCGCCCGCGCAGCGCCGGGTCGGACTCCAGCTGGATCGTGGCGTTCGCCGAGTTCAGCAAGGTGAGCGTGCAGAAGCCGATGACGGGGCAGAACAGCGCGAACGCCAGGTACGTCGGCAGCAGTCCGGCCACGATCTCGGCCGCGCCGAAGCCCACGGCGGCCCCCACCAGCAGGCGGAGCCGGATCCGGACCCGGCGGGCCGCCATCAGTGCCCCGGTGAGCGACCCGACGGCCATCGCCGAGCCGAGGATCCCGAACTCGCCGGCCCCCTTGCCGAACACCTCGGTCGCCATCAGGGCGGAGGTGATCTGGAAGTTCATCCCGAAGGTGCCCGCGAAGAACACCATCACCAGGATCATCACCATCTTGGGCTGGCTGCGGACGTAGCGGACACCCTCCAGCAGCGCGCCCGGTGCCCGGTCCCGCGGCTCCGGGGTGCGGAGCAGGGAGGTGTCCATCCGCTGCAGCTGCGCGATCACCGCGCCGTAGGAGGCCGCGTTGAGCAGGATGACCCAGCCGGCCGCGACCACTCCCCCGCCCAGCGCGCCGATCATCAGGCCGGCCAGCGCCGGGCCGAGGATGCGCGCGGCGTTGAAGCTGGCGGAGTTCAGGCCGACCGCGTTGGTGAGGTCGTCCTGCCCCACCATCTCCGACACGAACGACTGCCGCGCCGGGCCGTCGAAGGCCGCGCCCACGCCGAACAGCACCGCGATCACGTACACCTGCCAGGTCGAGACGATCCCGAGGACGGCGATCACCGCCAGGACCAGCGAGGTCAGCGCCATCGTCGCCTGGGTCACCTGCAGGAGGCGACGCTTGGGGAACCGGTCGGCCACCACGCCGGCGTACGGGCTCAGCAGCAGCACCGGCAGGAACTGCAGGCCGGTGGTGATGCCGAGCTCGGTGCCGCTGTTGCCGGGCAGCTGCAGCACCAGCCAGTCCTGGGCGACGCGTTGCATCCAGGTGCCGGTGTTCGAGACGACGCTGCCGGCCAGGTAGAGGCGGTAGTTCGGGTTGTGGAGGGCGCGGAACGTGGGGCTCGTGAGGTATCGGTCCTTGGTCAGTCGAGGTGGGAGAGGCGTTCGAGGATCGGCGCGGCCTGCCGGAGGACCGCACGCTCGTCGGGCGTGAGCTCACGCAGCCGCTGGGCGAGCCAGGCGGTACGACGGTCGCGGTCGGCCAGCAGCCGGGCCCGGCCGGTGTCGGACAGCTCGACCACGACCTGGCGGCGGTCGGTGGGGTGCGGGCGGCGGACGACGTCGCCGCTGCCCTCGAGGCAGTTGACGGTGCGGGTCATCGACGGGGGCTGCACCCGCTCGGCCGCGGCGAGCTCCCCGATCGTGAGCGCTCCGCCGTGCCGGTAGAGGCAGCCGAGCACGGCCATCTGGCCCAGGCTCAGCTCGTTGTCGGGGTGGCGCTCGGTGGCCAGGCGCCGGCGCAGCCGCATCACGCTGAGCCGGAGCTCGGAGGCGAGTCCGGCGTCGGTGCGGGCGACCTTCTCCACGGTGGGCATGATGTTTAGCGTAACTCATTACCCATGCTAAGCATTCCTGGGTCAAGACCGGCCGCCGGCTCTCCTACGCCGCGACCGGTGCCGCGGTCACCACCAGCGGACGCAGGGCTTGAGCTTGGACTCCCAGGAGTCGGAGTCGCCGCGCTTGGTCGGGTAGACGACCACGTCGCCGTCGACCTTGAAGCACAACGGCGCCTTGACCTCCGAGGGGCCGCCGTACGCATGACCCCACGCCAGCGGCTTGAGGTACTCGTTGTCGTAGTGGACGACGGTCGTGCTGTTGTACTGCGTGCGGGAACCGGAGCGGCCGACGTACTCGGTCTTGCGGTAGGCCAGCCGCGACCGGTCGCAGCTCTGCGAGGCGCTCACCCCGACGCCCCACGGCGCCGAGACCGAGATCCCGACATCGGTGGAGCAGGTCGAGGACGACCACGACTGGGTGAGCTCCATCTTGTGGACGGGCTTGTACATCTGGGGCCCGGTGATGCACTTGGGGTAGCTGCGCAGGGTGAACGCCGGGTGGACGACCCGGCGGTCGCGGTAGAACGCCGACCACCGGGTGTCGTACTCGATGCGGAACTTGTAGGTGCCCGACACCGACACCACCAGACAGCGGTGCAGCGTCTTGAAGTAGCGCATCTTCGTCGCACTGAAGTGGCGGCTGTAGGAGCCCTCCTTCGGCCCGTCGGCAAGCGCTGGGGCCGGCGTCAGGATCCCGACCATCGCGACCAGACCTGCCACCAGCACCGCCACCGACCGCGTCCGAGCACCCACGTCACATCTCCCCGAGATCGCCTCATCCTGTGGTTCGGTGCTACCCCGGGGGCACCCGGCCGAAACTCCGGGTCAGGTGAGCCAGTCGGTGACCGGGCTGATGCAGAAGAACAGCAGGAAGGCGGCCGCGACGCCCCACAGCAGCGGGTGCACCTGGGAGGCCTTGCCGCGGGCGACCTTGATCAGCACGTAGGCGATGAAGCCGGCGCCGATCCCGACCGAGATCGAGTAGGTGAACGGCATCAGCACGATGGTCAGGAACGCCGGGATGGCGACCTCCAGGTCGTCCCAGTCGATGCCCTTGACCTGCTGCATCATCAAGAAGCCGACCAGGACCAGGGCCGGGACCGCCGCCTCGGACGGGATGATCGCGACGATCGGCGTGAAGAAGATCGCGAGCAGGAAGAGGGCTCCGGTGACCACAGAGGCCAGGCCCGTGCGCGCACCCTCGCCGACGCCCGACGCGGACTCGATGTAGGAGGTGTTGGAGGAGACCCCGGCGGCACCGCCCGCCGACGCGGCCAGGGAGTCGACGATGAGGATGCGCTTGGTGTTGGGCGGGGTGCCGTCCTCCTGGAGCAGGCCGGCCTCGGCGCCGATCGCGGTCATCGTGCCCATCGTGTCGAAGAAGTCGGCGAGCATCAGGGTGAAGATGAGCAGCAGCGAGGTGACCACGCCGACGCTCTCGAAGGACCCCAGCAGGTTGAAGTCACCGAGGGTGCCGAAGTCGGGCTTGGAGACGATCTTGTCGGGCCAGGCGGGGACGTTGAGGCCCCAGCCCTTCGGGTTGTCGACGCTGGAGCCCGCGCCGACGATCGCCTCGACCACGATCGCGAGCAGCGTCGTGGCGGCGATCGAGATCAGGATCGCGCCCTTGACGTGGCGCACCCACAGCACGATGACCAGGGCGAGCCCGAAGGCGAAGACCAGCACCGGCCACCCGGCGAGCTGCCCGGTCTGCCCGAGCTGCACCGGCACGGTGGTGTTCGCCGCGTCGGGGATCCGCCGCACGAAGCCGGCGTCGACGAAGCCGATGAGTGCGATGAACAGGCCGATGCCGACCGAGATCGCGACCTTGAGCTGCGCGGGCACCGCATGGAAGACCGCCTGCCGGAAGCCCGTCAGGACGAGCACCAGGATGACCAGTCCCTCGATCACGACCAGCCCCATGGCGTCCGCCCAGGTCATCTGGCCAGCGATGGAGTAGGCCACGAAGGCGTTGAGACCGAGCCCGGTGGCCAGTGCGAGGGGGTAGTTGGCCACGACGCCCATCAGGATCGTCATCACGCCGGCGACCAGCGCCGTGCCCGCGGCGATCGCCACGAACCCGTTGTCACCACCGAGGTGCTTGCCGTCGACGTCGACCGCCCCGGACAGGATGATCGGGTTCAGCACGATGATGTAGGCCATCGTGAAGAACGTGACGAACCCGCCGCGGACCTCGCGCGAGACGGTCGAGCCACGCTCGGTGATCTTGAAGTAACGGTCGATGCCGCTGCGCGGGGCAGCCGTCGTCAGGTCGCTCACGGGCGGCAGCATCCCAGATCGGTCCGGGTGTCGACTAGCGTGTCCACCGTGGATCCGCACGAGGGGCAGCCGATGACCCACGAGGTCGGCAACCGCACCTTCTTCGTGGCCGACGTCGAGCCGCTGGACGTCGACGGCGTCCGGACCGTCGAGGTCGGCACGGCGGCCTGGCTGGTCGCCTTCGTGGCGCTGCTGCCGTTCTACGGCCGCCTGGAGGAGTCGGGCAACCTGTGGTGGCTGTGGACCTGCCTGGCCGGCTTCGGCTTCGGCCTGCTCGGGCTGGAGTACTGCCGCCGGCGCCGCAACCGTCGGACCGTGCTCGCGGATCCGGAGGTCTGAGCAGCGCTAGGCGGTGACGAACCCGTCGACGGTCAGGGTGTCGAAGACGTGGTCGGGCAGCGGCTGGGGCTCGTGCTTCTTGGCCAGCCGCACCTCGCTGTGGGCGCCGCAGCCGTGGTCGAGCGACACGACCCGCCCGTCGTCGTTGGCGTCACCGTTCGCGCACACGCCGAAGCTCTCCGCGAGCGGGCCGGCGATGCGCAGCAGGAACCCGCAGGTCGTGCAGGAGTCCGGGGCCGACCGGGCCAGCGGGCCGTCCGGCCCACCGTCCCCGTCGTACCACCGCTGGGCGGCGAGGTCGCGACCCTCGCGCGAGAGAGTGCGGACCCGTCCGAGGCCGAGGTCACCCGCGACCGAGCGGACCTGCGCCTTGTCGTCGGCGTCGAGCGGGTCGTCGCCGAACGAGTACGTCGGGACCAGGCGCGGGTCGTCGTCGGCGACCGGGAGCAGGTCTCCGGGCGACAGGTCACCGGGCTTGATCCGCTCGCGGTAGGGCACCCACGGCGGGGCGACGATCGCCTCCTCGCCCGGCACCAGCACGACCTCGTCGACGGTGACCTGCTTCTGGCGGGACGCGCGGGCCACGGTCACCGACCACCGCCAGCCGACGTAGCCGGCCCGCTCGCAGGCGAAGAGGTGGGTGACGACCCGGTCGCCCTCGACCACGTGACCCAGGTGCTCGCCGACGTCCGCGCCGCCGACGTCGGCCACCAGGGCGGCCCGGGCGACGTCGACGGCCGCGACGGCGGCCGAGTCGGGCTTGGGGCGCAGGGTGGGGGTCACGCGCGAAATCATCGCGCATCGGCCCTGTCGCTGTCAGGTCGGGTGGCCTCCTCCGGGGCAGGATGGGGTCATGGCCGACCTGCCCGACCCCGCGACGCCCGGAGGGTCCCGGGTCTCGCGCGGGCTCGGGGCGACGGCCCGGGCGACCCGCCGCGCGGGCAGCTTCACCATGCGCACGGCACGACGCGCCGCGGAGGCCGAGGGCGCCGGGGAGTCCGGCCTGGCCCGGCTCATCCAGATGCACTTCTTCAACACCGCCGGCGACGCGGCCGTGGCGATCGCACTGGCGGGCACGCTGTTCTTCACCGTGCCCTCCGGCGAGGCGCGCGGCCAGGTGGCGCTCTTCCTCGGGCTGACGATGCTGCCGTTCGCGATCGTGGCCCCGCTGATCGGCCCGTTCCTCGACCGCTTCGCCCACGGCCGCCGGTGGGCGATCGGGGCGACCATGGCGGTCCGCGCGTTCCTGTGCTGGGTGCTGGCCGGGGCGGTCGTCTCGGACTCGGTCTGGATCTTCCCCGCCGCGCTGGGGGTGCTGGTCGGGTCCAAGGCGTACGGCGTCACGCGGGCCGCCGCCGTGCCCCGCCTGCTCCCCGACGACTTCACCCTGGTCAAGGCCAACGGCCGGGTGTCCATGGCAGGCATGGTCGGCGTCGCGGTGTCCGCACCACTGGCCGGCCTCGCCTCGCTGGCCGGGCCGGAGTGGGTGCTGCGCTACGCCTTCCTGCTCTTCGTCGCGGCGACGATCGGCGCGGTCCGACTGCCGCCGCGGGTCGACTCCAGCGCCGGCGAGGGTGACCTGCTGCTGCGCCGCGAGGCGGTGGCCACCGCGCGGACGGGCAGCGTGCGCATCCCCCCGGCGGTCGCCTACGCCCTGCGCGCCAACTGCGGCCCGCGCTGGATGTCGGGCTTCCTCATCATGTTCATGGCGTTCCAGCTGCGGCAGAACCCGATCGACGGGTGGAGCACGGAGCTGCTGACCGCGCTCGTGGTCGGCGGGGCGGCGACCGGCAACTTCCTCGGCGTCGTCGCGGCCTCGGTGCTCAAGCAGATCAACCCCGCGATCACGGTGTCGGCGGTGCTGGTCGCCGACGTGGCGGTCGTGCTGTTCGGGTTCCTGCTCTACGGGGTGCTGGCGCTCGCCCTGCTCGGCCTGGTGGCCGGGCTCGGCCAGGCGCTGGCGAAGTTCTCCCTCGACGCCACCATCCAGCGCGACGTGCCACACCGCGTGCAGGCCAGCGCGTTCGCGCGCAGCGACACGACCCTGCAGCTGGCCTGGGTGATCGGCGGCTTCGTCGGCATCGCGATGCCGATCGACCCGCCGCGGCTCGGCCTCGCGGTCGCGACGGTCGTGCTCACCGCCTGGGGCGTGTTCGTGCTGCTGCGGCACCCGCGCCGGATGCGGCAGCGGGTGCCGACCGGCAACTGACGGCCGGCCGTCCGGTCGGGGTCAGGAGTGGTCGAGCTCGTCGGCCAGCCCGCGCAGGAGCTTGGCGACCGGCCGTGCCGTGGCGCGGTCGGGGTGTCGGCCGTGGCGGTAGGACTCGCCGATGCCGTCGAGGAGCCGGATCAGGTCCTCGACGATGGTCGCCATCTCGTCGGGCTTGCGTCGCTTGGCGTCGCGCTGGTTGCGCGCGACCGACTGCGGCCGGTCGAGGACCCGCACCTGCAGGGCCTGGTCGCCGCGACGGCCCTGGGCGATGCCGAACTCGACGCGGGTCCCGGCCTTGAGCGTCGTCGTGCCCTCGGGGAGGGCCTCGGAGTGGACGTAGACGTCCGGTCCGTCCTCCTGCGACAGGAACCCGAAGCCCTTGTCGGCGTCGAACCACTTCACCTTGCCAGTGGGCACGGGACTTCCTCTTCCTGCGCGGGGGATCTGCTCCGGGACGAGCCGGGCATCAAGCCTATAGCGCCTCGTTCATCGAGCCCGAACGGAATCCGCGAGGATCCACCTCGGCGGCGTCGAAGCCCGCTGCCCGGACGCCCTCGAGCAGGGCGGCCTCCAGCGCGGGGTCCAGCGGCAGCAGCGCGGCGTCGACCTCGACCGAGGCCCGGCCGCCGAGGTCGCGGACGCGCAGGTTCGTCAGCCCGGCCCCGGCCAGGGCAGCACGCGCGGCGGCCTCCGCGCGCTCGACCCGGCCGAGCCGGTACGGCGTCACCTCGACGCCGTAGGCGACCCGGGACGACAGGCAGGCGGCTGCCGGCTTGTCCCAGGTGGGCAGCCCCCAGCGGCGTGACGCCTCGCGCACCTGCTCCTTGGTCAGGCCCGCGTCGCGCAGCGGCGTGATCGCGCCGCGCTCGGCGGCCGCCCGGATGCCGGGCCGGAAGCCGGCGACCGCGTCGTCGGCGTTCGTGCCGGTCGCGACGTGCGCCAGCCCGCGCTCCGCGGCGAGCGGGCCGAGCACGTCGAGGAGCTCGGCCTTGCAGAAGTAGCAGCGGTCGGCGCCGTTGGCCCGGTAGCCCTCGCGCTCCATCTCGTGGGTCCGCGGCGTCAGCACCTCGACCCCGAGCGACGCGGCGAACGCGCGGGCGGGGTCGCGCTCGACCTGGGGCAGCGAGTGGGAGTAGCCGGTCGCCGCGGCCACCCGGTCCGGGCCGAGCGCCCGCACCGCGGCGGCCAGCAGGAACGCGCTGTCGGCGCCGCCGCTGTAGGCGACGAGCACCGAGCCGCGCTCACGCAGGTCCGCCTCCAGCGCGTCCAGCCGCAACCCGAGGACGTGCTCGTCGAGCCAGGCCGGGAACGCGCCGAGGTCGTCGAGCACGACGTGCGTCCCGGCGGCCAGCAGCTCCTCGCGCGTGCAGCCGCCCGTCAGCACCGAGACGCTCAGCGCGCCCGCGGCCAGGGCGCCCTCGACGTCGTGGACGTGGTCGCCGACGTACACGGTCGCGCCCTCGCGACGCAGCACGTCGGCCTTGCCGACGCCCCACACCCAGCCCTCGAGGTGGTCGACGTCGAAGCCGAGGTGGTCGAGGTGCAGCTGGGCGTTGGGGGCGTACTTCCCGGTGACGACGATCGTGCGGCCACCGTGCCGGCGCACGGCGGCCAGCGCGTCGTGTGCACCGTCGAACGCCGGGGTGCCGGTGATGGCGTGGTCGGGGTAGAGCGCGCGGAACCGGTCGCCGGCCGCCGCGATCGCCTCGGCCTCGAGGTAGGGCTCGAGCAGCAGGTCGAGGGGCGGCCCGAGCCGGGCGGTCATCTCCTCGACCGGGAACTCGACCCCGAGCTCGGCGCCGAGGGCGGCCAGCACGTCGCGGAACCCGGGGGCGGTGTCGATCAGCGTCATGTCGAGGTCGAACCCGACGACCAGGGGCGCTGCGTGCATGCCCCCCACCTTAAGGACGGGCGGGTGGGGCGGCGACGGGTGCGGTGGTGGACCGGGGCGGTCGGTGCTTGACTGGCGCGACCTCCGTCAGGAGCGCTCCGGCAGCGGGAGCACGACTCGGGACCTGGCGTCGACGCAAGGACTGGCCATGGCCCACTCACCCACCACTCCACAGCCCCGCACCCGCCGGTCGGCGTACGCCGTCGTCGCGGCCGCCCTCGTCTTGGCGGTCGGGGTCGGGGGCGCCGGCTACGCCGCCGGCCTGGTCACCGGCGCCGACATCAAGGACGGCACCATCACCGCGGCCGACGTGCGCAACGGCTCGCTCGCCTACGCCGACCTGCAGCCGAGCGCCGTCCAGCGGGTCCGGCCGTCGGCCTACACCACCACCCACAGCGAGGGGACCGCGCTGACCGAGGCGCCGGTCGCCGTCGTCACCCTCACCCTGCCGCCGGGGCGCTACACGGTGTCGGCCACGGGCAACGTCTTCCTCACGGGAGAGGGCGCCGGCGACGCCCAGTGCTACGTGCAGGCGAAGCGGTCGCTCGGGAACGGCGGTGGAGCCACCACGGTCCCTGCCGGAAGCACCTACGCGACGCTGGGCACCGAGGCGGTCATCAACCTGTCGGGGCGCCGGAAGGTCGCGCTGTCCTGCACGGGGTCGGCCGCCGGCATCTCCCAGGTGCTGATGACCGCCGTCCAGGTCAGCACCGTCTACGTGGACGGCGTGCCGAACAGCTGACGCCGCCGGTCGGTCACCGGCGCTGCATCTCCCACGCGAGCTCGATGGCGCGTCGGACGGCGTCGGCGTCGGCGTGGTCGAGGTAGGCCTCGACCTTGTGGTGGGCCTCCATGCGCGGCGGGACGCCGAAGGTGTCGGGGAACTCCTCCAGCAGCTGCTCGCGCCGGCCCAGCGGCACCCGGACCACGACCGTGGTCGGGTCGGCGAGGCGGACGACGAGCCGGTCGTCGACGTACCACGCCGGTCGTGCCGCGGTGCCCTTGCGGCGCACGCCCGGCAGCGACTCCGCGTGGCGGCCGACCTCCTCCGGGGTCATCGCAGGACCCTAGGCGCGCGGACCGCCCAGGGCGTCCAGGGCCGCCATGTCCTCACCGGTGAGCTCGAAGCCGGCGACGTCGGCGTTGGACCGGATCCGCTCGGGGTGGGTGGACTTGGGGATCACCACGACCCCGTGCTGCAGGTGCCACCGCACGATGACCTGGGCCGGAGTGCGCTCGAGGCGGTCGGCGATCGCGGCGATCGCGGGGTGCTCGAGCGTGCCACCGCGCAGGGCGCTGTAGCCCTCGAGGACCACTCCGCGCTCGCGGTGGGCAGCGAGCACGTCGGCGTCGAAGAGCAGCGGGCTCCACTCGACCTGGTTGACGGCCGGGGTGACCCCGGTCGCCGCGGTGACCTCGTCGACGAGGCGGGTGTCGAAGTTGCTGACCCCGATCTCGCGGGCCAGGCCGGCCTCCTGGGCCTCCACGAAGGCGCGCCAGATGTCGGTGTTGGCCGACCCGTCACCGGGCCAGTGGATCAGCCAAAGGTCGACGTGGTCGGTCCGCAGCATCTCCAGGCTCTGCCGCAGCGTCTCGAGCTCGCGGCCGGCGCGGTTGGGCGGGAACTTGGTGGTGAGGAAGACGTCCTCGCGGGCGACGCCGCTCTCGGCCAGCGCCCGGCCCACCTCCGCCTCGTTGCCGTAGACGGTGGCGGTGTCGAGGTGGCGGTAGCCGGAGTCGAGCGCGGCGGTGGTGGCCCGCACGGCGTCCTCGTCGGTGATCTGCCAGGTGCCGAAGCCCAGGAGCGGCATCGCGGAGCCGCCCGGCAGGACGGCGCTGTCGATCGGGACGGCAGGAGACTCGGTCATGTCCTCGAGACTAGGCAGGCGGTGCCAGCGGGCCAGTTCGCCGTCGAGACACCCGAACCGCCCCCATGTCGCGCCCGGGAAGGGCCGGTTCTGGTGTCTCGACGGTCTCGGTGTCAGCCGAGGCCCAGCGTGCGGGCCGTCTCCTCGCGCATCTGGACCTTGCGGATCTTGCCGGTGACGGTCATCGGGAACTCGTCGACGACCATCACGTAGCGCGGGATCTTGTAGTGGGCCAGCTTCCCGGTCGCGTAGGCCCGCACGGCGTCGGCGTCCAGGGGCTCGGCCCCGGCGCGCATCCGGACCCAGGCGCAGAGCTCCTCGCCGTACTTCTCGTCCGGGACCCCGATCACCTGCACGTCCTCGATGTCGGGGTGGGCGTAGAGGAACTCCTCGATCTCGCGCGGGTAGATGTTCTCCCCGCCACGGATGACCATGTCCTTGATCCGGCCCACGATGTTGCAGTAGCCGTCCTCGCGCATCTCGGCGAGGTCGCCGGTGTGCATCCAGCCGTCGGCGTCGATCGCCTCGGCGGTCTTGTCGGGGTCGTCCCAGTAGCCGAGCATCACCGAGTAGCCGCGCGTGCAGAGCTCGCCCGGCGTGCCCCGCGGCACGGTCTCGCCGGTCGCCGCGTCGACGATCTTCACCTCGACGTGGGGGTGGACCCGGCCGATGGTGGCGGTACGGCGATCGAGGTCGTCGTCGGCGCGCGTCTGGCAGGACACGGGGCTGGTCTCGGTCATGCCGTAGGCGATCGACACCTCGGCCATGTGCATGTCGTCGATGCACCGCTTCATCACCTCGACCGGGCAGATCGAGCCGGCCATGATGCCGGTGCGCAGCGACGACAGGTCGTGCTCGGCGAAGGTCGGGTGGTGCTGCATCGCGATGAACATCGTCGGGACGCCGTACACCCCCGTGCAGCGCTCCGCCTCGATCGTGCGCAGCGTGATCTCGGGGTCGAAGCCGGGCGCCGGGATCACCATCGTCGCGCCGTGGCTGGTGCAGCCGAGGTTGCCCATCACCATCCCGAAGCAGTGGTAGAAGGGCACCGGGATGCAGAGCCGGTCCTGCTCGGTGAAGTTGATCAGCTCGGTCGTGAAGTAGCCGTTGTTGAGGATGTTGCGGTGGCTGAGCGTCGCGCCCTTGGGGTAGCCGGTCGTGCCGGAGGTGTACTGGATGTTGATCGGGTCGTCCGGCGACAGCGTCCAGGTCATCACGTCCAGCAGGGTGACCCCGGGGTCGTGGACGTTGTGGTCGCTCCACTCCGGCTGGTCCAGGAACCAGACCTGCTCGAGCGGGACGTCGGCCCGGACCTCCTCGATCATCGCGCGATAGTCGCTGGTCTTGAACTCGGTCGCGGAGATGAGCAGCTTCGCCCCCGACTGGTTCAGCGCGTAGCCGAGCTCGTGGGTGCGGTACGCCGGGTTGATGTTGACCAGGACCGCGCCGATCTTGGCGGTGGCGTACTGCGTGATCGTCCACTCCGCGCAGTTGGGCGACCAGATGCCGACCCGGTCGCCCTTGCCGATGCCGGCGCGCACCAGACCGATCGCGAGTGCGTCGACGTCGCGGTCGAGCTCGGCCCAGGTCCAGCGCCGCCCGCTCGCGACCTCGACCAGTGCCTCCCGGTCGGGGTGCGCGGCGACGGTGCGCTCGAAGTTGGCCCCGATCGTCTCCTCGAGCAGCGCCGGCGCCTGCTCGCCCTTGGCGTAGGACTCCATGGCGCGAAGGTACGCCGTCCCGCGTTGGTCCGTCGTTGGCTCTGCGACGGGTGCGCAGGTGAGTGCTGAGGTGCGCTGGGGGTGGTGCGGGGCGCCTCCCCCAGCAATTGAACGCTCCCGCGCGGTCTACCCGCAGGTAGCCGGACATCTCCCAACAATTGAACGCTCAGGTGCGCTGGGGGTGGCGCGGGGGGACCTCCCCCAGCAATTGAACGCTCCCGCGCGGTCTACCCGCAGGTAGCCGGACATCTCCCAACAATTGAACGCTCAGACCGCGCCCGCCCGGGCCGCGTCAGCGACGCACCCGGAGCACCTGGTACTGCACGCCGTTGGCGTACGTCGTGCTCTCGACCAGCTCGAGCCGCACCTTGTCCTCGGCATCGGTGGGGAACGGCCCGCGGCCGGTGCCGAGGACGACCGGGAAGACCATCAGCCGCATCTCGTCGACGAGGCCGGCCTTCAAGAGCTCCTGGGTGAGCAGCATGCTGCCCTGGACGAAGATCGGTCCGCCGTCGCCCTCCTTGAGCCGCGCGACGTCGGCCAGCGAGGACAGCACCGTCGTGTTGTGCCACTGCGGGTCGGTCACGGTGCGCGAGACGACGTACTTGGGCATCGCGTTCCAGCCCGCGAAGTAGTCCATGGTGGCCAGACCTCGCTGAAGGCCTCGTAGGAGCGCCCACCCATCACGAAGGCGGCGGCCTCCTCCTGCTCGCGACCCTTGCGCTCGTACTGCGCCGGGTCCGGCTCGATGTCCATCGTCCAGCCGGAGTGGCGGTAGCCGGGCTCGCCGCCCGGGGCCTCGGCGACGCCGTCGAGGGAGACGAAGTGGGTGGTGACCAGGTCGCGCATGACGGTTCCTCTCGTGGGGTGGGTGTGCTCACCCTCTCCACGAACGGGTGGGCGCCGCTACGACAGCAGCGTCAGGACTTCTGCTCGGCCAGCCCGATGAGGGCCTCCAGCGCCTTGGGGGTGTCGGCGGCGACGACCGGGCCGAGCTCCTCGGCGTTCGGGCCGCTGACCGCGGTGCGGACCGTGACCTCCGCGCCGTCCGCGGTGGCCTTGACCATGTGGTCGATGTAGACGACCAGCTCGCCGATCGTGACCCGGTCGAGGAACCGGGCGCCGGGCTCGACGATCTCCAGGACGAACGGAGCGTGGATGTTGCCGGTCAGGGTCAGGGTGCCGGCGGCTCCCTCGGCGAAGTGCCCCTCGAGCGCCACGCCCTGCACGGCCGGGTCCCAGCAGTGCCAGCTGCCGACGTCCGACCACAGGTGCCAGACGTCCGCCGGAGTCGCGCTGGTGCTGACCGTGCCCTCGTACTCGTAGCTCATACCCGCAACCTAGGCCTCCGGGTCACCTCACGGGAAGGCCTCTGGTCACCGCTCGCGGGGCCGCAGGTCACGCCCGGGGCAGGACCGTGGCGAGGTACGCCGCGACGTCGTCCTCGTCCCAGCCACGGGACTCGCGCAGGCCCGTCGCCAGGACCTCCAGGTACGCCGGCGCGGGCCGGGTGTGCCCGACCTCGTGGGCGCCGTGCGGGGCCGTGAAGGTCAGCATCGGGAGCCCGTCGATCCGGCCGACCTCGACCAGCGTCTCGTAGCGGCCAGGTCCGAGCCGGTGCGGTGCCGAGGCCGCCCGCCGGGGATCCAGCAGGACCTGCTCGACCGGGTCGCCGGCCGCGGGCACCCGGTACATCTCCTGGGCCGCGATGTCGGCGAGCTGGCCGGCGGTCACCAGGTAGCCCCGGGCGGCGGTGAACCCGGGGGTGTCGTGGTCGTAGAAGGCGACGCCGCCACCCCACTGCGGCGACTCGCCCGCGAAGTAGGTGGTGCCCGGCAGGTCCACCGGCACCGCCCGGACCGGGGGCGTGCGGTCCCGCGCGCCCGGGTTGTGGCGCACACCTCCGGGTGGGCGGCCACCCTCGAGGTAGCACGTCAGCCGGGCCGCCGACATGTTCGAGCCGTAGGAGACGTACCAGACGTGCGACATCGCGACCCAGCCTGCCACGGACGCGGCCGGGCCCCGCCACCACGAGGGTGACGGGGCCCGGTCGTCGTGCGATCGTGCTCAGCCGGCGTGCGAGACCTTGACGGTCATCACGCCGTTCCTGTCGACCTTCACCACGCGGATCACGGTGCCGGTCTTGGGGACGTCGACGCTGTTCCAGCCCGGCTGGTAGAAGCCCGGGTGGGGGTTGTCGCCGCTGGTGTGCTCGTCGTTCCCGTACCACCAGTCGAGGCGGTCGTTGAACGTCGGGACCGCGGGCAGCGCCTTGGTCATGTACGCACGACCCTGGTAGTGCAGCTTCTGCGACGGGACCGCCCGCAGCGAGAACGTCGAGTCGGACGTCAGCACCTTGGGACGCAGGATGGAGCCGTCGTCGGCGTGCTGGAACTCCGGGTGCGCGTCGACCGGCAGGATCTCTCCGTGGCCGGGGTGGTCACCGACGTTGTTGTCGGTGTACGACGTGTCCCAGTAGCTGATCAGCGCACCGGGGCGGAACTTGAAGTGGTCCACCCAGTTCGGCCGGTTCGGGAAGCCCGCGAAGTTGTAGACGTACGCGAGCGTCTTGTCGCGGCCGACGTACTGGCGGTTGTCGACGAAGTAGGCGTTGAGGAACTTCTTGGTCTCCTGCGAGCCCACGACGGAGAATCCGTCGAGCACCCAGCCGCCGCTGCCGGCCTCGGCGTCACCGATGTTGTCGCCGCCCAGGGTGATGTTGTCGACCTGGAAGCCGGACCCGGCGGTGGCGCCGTCGGTGAGGTACTCCCACCGGATGGCGTCGGTGCCCTCGGGGATCGTGGCCGTCAGGTCGACCCACTGGCCGTCGGTCGTGCCCGAGATGCCGGTGCCGCTGCCGTTGAACGTGCCCTGGTCCTCGCCCGGGTAGCTCTCGCTGTTCGGGACGTCGGTCCAGGTGTCACCGCCGTCGTCGGAGGCCTGGAGGAACGCGTAGTCCCAGCCCTCCTCGATGTCGTAGCGGACCTTGGCGGTCAGCTCGCCGCCGCCGGAGACCTCGCGGGCCATCGTGTTGTCGAGGTTGTCACCCTTGTCGGAGTAGTAGAACTTCTCCCCGCAGGTGTCGCACGGGTCGCCGTACTGGAAGGTGACCGGCTTGTCCGGCAGGACCGTGATCAGGCCGTTGGGCTGGCTGCCCTTGAGCGACTGACCCGGACGAAGCTGGTACGTGCCGGAGCGGCCGGCGCGGGCGACCTGGTAGTCGAGCCACCCGAGCTGGAACTTCTCCCACGCACCGAACGGTTGCGGCTGCTCGCCGATGCCGCCGTCGCCGGGGAGGCTGCCGCGGGACTGCGCCATCAGCGACCAGTGCTCGACGCTGTTGCTGGCACCACCGGTGTTGCCGGAGGTGTCGTAGAGGTCCGGGAGACCGAGGTCGTGACCGTACTCGTGCGCGAAGACGCTCAGACCGCCGTTCTCGGGCTGCATCGTGTAGTCGCTGACCCAGACGCCCGTCGGGTTGTTCGGGATCTGCACGGCACCGCCGTCGCTCGGGCCGCCCTCGCCGACCTCGACGCCACCGATGGCGGGCCCGGGGCCCGTGCCGTTGGAGTGGATGCCGACGTTGCTGCGGTGGCTCCAGATGGCGTCCGAGCCGTAGATCGGGTCACCGTCCGCCTCGTCGCCGCCCGCGTGGACGATCTGGAAGTGGTCGATGTAGCCGTCCGGCTCGTTGAAGTTGCCGTCGTGGTCGTAGTCGTAGCGGTCCTGCTTGTCGAACGTCTTCAGGTAGTCGGTGATGTGCTCCATGGTCCAGCCGGCGTCGATGCGCCCCTGCACCCACTCGGCCAGGGCGTCCCGGACGAGGTACCAGACGTTGCTGCAGACGATCGAGCCGCAGGAGTCACTGCCGTAGCGGGCCTCGTTGAACGGCACCTTCACCCAGGCGGTGACCTTGCCCTCGACCGAGTACAGCCCGGAGGACTGCTGCTGATAGAAGCTGTTCATCCGCTTGAAGTACAGGCTGGTGAAGTGGGACTGGCTGTAGTCCTTCTGCCAGACCGTGGAGTTGTCGACCGTGCGGTCCGGCTCCGGGATCTCGTTGTGCAGCGGACCCTCGGTGCGCTGGGCGCTCGGGTCGGAGGGGTAGGCCGAGTGCTGCGTGTCGCCGAACTCGGCGAGGACCACGAAGATGCGGTCCTTCCCGGTCTGCGCCACCTTGGCGTACTGCCCGCGGCCGACCTTCTGGACCGCACCGGTGCCACCGGAGCGCAGGCGCTTCTCCAGCGCCTTCTGGTGCAGCCGGTCGTACTTGGTCTTCCAGCCCGGCGTGATGTTGTCGGACGGGGTGTCGGAGACGTGCTTGCCCGACGGCGGTGCGCCGGACGGCGTCGCGCCGGCCTGCGGGGTGGACAGCGACAGCGCCGTGGCGGTCGCGATCAGTGAAGCGGTCGCTGCTGCAGCGACCCGGGTCCTACGCAAAGTGGTGCCTCCCTGAAGGTGATGGGGCAGGGTGTGCCCGAGGTCTCCTGGCGTGGGACGGCACCGGATCCAGTGCCGAGCCACTGATCAGGAGGAGTGCAGTTGACCTGCCGGTGCAGGTGAAAAGGAAGAGGCGGGCCGGTTCGTTATCGGACCGTTACCAAACCGGGGAACCCCGGCCTCACGGCTCGCGGACGACCGTCATGATCCGGTCGCCGAGGCGCACGTGGTCGTCCTCGAGCAGGGTCGTGGGCCGGCCGGGGGGCAGGTCGCGGGCGACGCCACCACGCAGCAGCACCGAGCCGTTGGTGGAGCCACGGTCGGTCACGACGAGGGCCCCGTCGGCCGCCACCTGCACCGAGGCGTGGGTCTTCGACAGCGACATGTCCGCCGACGGCAGCGCGAGCAGGGTGCGCGCCACCTCGCCCGCCCGGGGCTCGGGACGCCGGCCGACCAGGACGGGGCCCTCGACGACGAGCGACTCCCCGGAGTCGAAGCCGATCCGCCAGCGGGCACTCGCCTCCGGCAGCAGCGGGTGGCCCAAACGCTGGCGCGGCGGCGGCGCGGGCGACGGCGGCACCGCTGCAGGAGCGGGATCGGGAGCCCGGTGCTGGGGGCTGCGGCGGCGCGGGGTGGGCGGGGACGAGGACGCCGCGGGCGGCGCGGGGCTGCTCGCCGCCGGGTCCGGCTCCGGCGCGCGCGGTGCGCCGGCAGGCACCAGGTGGAGGGCGGTGAGGTTGACGACGCCCCGGGGCGGCTCCGGCTCGGGCGCCGGCTCGGCCGGGACGGGACGCACGTCGACGACCTCGGAGCCGACCAGCAGGTCGTGCCAGGCGCGCCGCCGGCCGCTGGGGTCGGCGGCGGCGGTCCAGGCGAGCATCGCGGTCCCGAGACCGAGGGTCGGGAGGGTCGCCAGACCGAGCACGACCTGGCGGCGCACGGCGCGGCCCGCCCCGATCGGCCCCCCGCCGTCGGCCGCGAGGACGCGGACGCCGAGCAGCGCACCGCCTGGCGACGAGCCGGTGCGGCCCAGCAGCACGGTGGCGACGGAGAAGACGACGAGGACCACCGCGACGCCGGCGGCCACGGCGGCCGCGGCGTCGAGCTGGCGCCAGGCCAGGTAGATCGCCCCACCGTCGATCGTCCAGGCGAGAGCACGGTCGACGGCGAAGGCGTGGAACCGCCGGTCGAGGTCGGCGGCGGGCGCGGCGGTCACGGCGCGACGACCTCGATGCTGACGCCGTCACCGAGGTCGATGACCGCACCGGGGACCAGCTGCACGCCGATGCCCGGGCGCAGGTCCTCGGGCTCCAGGCCGGGCCGCAGGAGCAGGGTGCCGTTGGTCGACCCGAGGTCGGTGACGACCGCGGAGCCGTGGTCGGCACCGGATCCGGGACGGACCTCGAGGTGGGTGCCGGAGACCTCCTGCTGCGGGCTCGGCACCCGGACCAGCCGCAGCTCCTCCCCGGCCGCGCCACGGGTCTCCGGGGCCCGCCCGACGAGCACCACCCGGTCGACGTCGACGACCTCGTCGTGGCTGAAGACCAGGCGCGCCACCGGGCGGGCCGTGACCGGCGGCGCCGGGGCCTGGCCGGGGATCCCGGGCAGGCCCCGCTCGACGGGGTGCTCCTCCCCGGCGCGGGTGAGTCCGTCGTGCTCGGTGGCCAGGCCGAGGGCCGCCAGGTCGACGGCCTCGGTCGCCGGCAGCCGGTCCGGCGCCGGCTCGGCCGCCGCTGCTTCCCCCGGCTCCTCCGCCGGCTCGTCCGCCGGCTCCTCCACCGGCTCGTCCACCGGCTCGTCGACCGGCTCGTCGACCGGCTCGTCGACCGGCGCGATGCCCCAGGCGGCGCTCGCGACCCGGACCAGCCCGGTGGCCACCCGCAGCTCCTCGGGGTCGGTCTCCTCGGCGACCTGCACGCGGATGCCGACGACCCCGGCGAGCGTGCGCTCGACCCAGGTGGTCGCCTCCTCGCCGTCGACGTGGACCGGCGGCTCGGTGGGGTCGGCGGTGTCGAGGTGCGCGTGCGCCGCCCCCCGCAGCACCACGCGGGTCTCGTCGCCCTCCCGGCAGACCAGGACGAAGGCAGGCAGGTCGCGCAGCCCCGAGGAGATCAGCGCGTCGAGGGTCTCGTCGAACCCGGCACCGTCGTCGACCAGCGCCCAGAGCGCGGCGACCCGCGCCTTCTCGCCCGGCGGCAGCACGACGACGGTCCGCTCGCCGAGGACGGCGTACCACTCCCCCGCCCGGACCGACCAGCTCATGACCGGCCCCCCAGCCGGGCCGCGAGGTCGGCCTCCCCGCGGACGGCGCCGGCGTCGTCGACCTCGCGCACCGCGACGACGTCCACGACGACGGCGGTGGCGTTGTCCTCACCGCCGGCGGCGACCGCCGCGGCGACCAGCCGGTCGGCGGCGTCCCGGGGGTCGGACGTCTCGGCGAGCACGGCGCCGATCGCCTCGTCGTCGAGCATCCCGTTGACGCCGTCGCTGCACAGCAGGACGCGCTCCGCGTCGGCCAGCGGCACCACGAAGTAGTCGGCGTCCCCGGCGAGGCCCTCCCCGAGCGCGCGGGTGATCACGTTGCGCTCCGGGTGGGTGGCCATCTCCTCGCGCGTGATCTGCCCGGCGTCCACCAGCTCCTGCACCAGGCTGTGGTCGGTGCTGACCTGCTCGAGCACCCCGCCGGTGAACCGGTACGCACGGGAGTCGCCGAGGTTGACCAGCAGCCACGCCGGCGTACCCGCCTCCTCGACCAGCAGTGCCGCGACGACGGTGGTCCCGGCGCTGCGGCGCCGGTCGACGCCGTGGTGCTGCTGCTGGACGGCGTACTCCAGGATCCGGCGCTGGCAGGCGGCGAGGGTCTCGCGCACGGCATCGACCGCCGTGCTGGGCTCGTAGCCACGATCCGCGAGCAGGCCGAACTCCTCGGCCACGATCGCGCTGGCCACGTCCCCGCCCTCGTGGCCGCCCATCCCGTCGGCCACCACGTAGACGGGCGGCGCGGCCAGGTGGGCGTCCTCGTTGACGGTGCGCACCCGGCCGACGTCCGTCGCCGCACCGTGCTGGAGCCCCACCTGCCTCATCACCGCCACCTCCACGACGGGGGGCCGGGTAGCGTTGAGGGGATGTCCACGGGGTACCGCTCGCTCGCCGACCAGCTGCGCAGCTGGCCGGACGACCGGCTCACCCGGCTGCTCCTCGACCGCCCCGATCTCGCCACTCCGGCCCCTCACGACTCAGGCCAGCTGGCCTCCCGCGCCGCGACCCGGTCGTCGCTGCTGCGTGCGCTCGACCAGCTGACGAACGCCGAGCTCAGTGTCCTAGATGCCCTCGTCGTCGTGGGCCAAACCACGGTCGACGCGCTGACGGAGGTCGTCGCCGCCGACCCCGCGACGGTCGCGCGGGCCGTGGCGCGGCTGCTGGACCTGACCCTGGCCTGGGAGTCCCCGCAGGGGGTGCGCGCCCTCAGCGGGGTCGCCGAGGCGCTCTCGGTGAGCGGGCTGCGACCGGTGTCGGCCGACCCGCTCGCGCCCGCCGAGGTGCAGGCCCGGCTCGCCGAGCTCACCCCGCCGGCACGCGCCCTCCTCGAGCACGTGCTGGAGTCCGGCGGCGAGGCCACGACGGGCACGTCCCGGCACACGGTGACCCCCGAGGACGCCCGCACCCCCGCCGAGGAGCTGCTCTCCCGCCGGCTGCTCGTGCCGCGCGGCGGCGGGACCGTCGTGCTGCCGGGCGAGGTGGGCCTGGCGCTGCGCGGCGGGCGGACCACGACGGAGCCGGTCGACGTCGTGCCGGACCTGGCGACCGCCGACCGGCCGGCGGCGCTGGTCGACCGGACCGGGGCCGGCGCGGCGTTCGAGGCGGTGCGCCGGGTGGAGCTGCTCCTGGACCACTGGGGCGTGGCGCCCCCGACCGCGCTGCGCAGCGGCGGCCTCGGGGTCCGCGACCTGCGCGCCACGGCGGCCGACCTCCAGGTCGACGGTCCGACCGCGGCGCTGCTGGTCGAGACCGCGTACGCCGCCGGCCTGGTCTCGACCGCCGCCGACCCCGACGGCAACCCGGCCTGGGTGCCCACCGACCTCTTCGACCGGTGGACGCAGGGGCCGATGGCCGAGCGCTGGACGGCGCTGGTCGCGGCGTGGCTGGACACGCCACGGACACCGAGCCTGGTCGGCCAGCGGGACCCGGCCGGCAAGGTGTGGAACGCGCTCGCGCCCGAGCTCACCGACGGCCACCAGGTCGAGAGCCGCCGGATGGCCCTGGAGGTGCTGGCGTCCCTGCCCGACGGTGAGGTGCTGGCGGCCGGCACCGGCGTCGCCTCGGTGGCGCGGCGGGTGGCGTGGCTGCGGCCGCGCCGGCCCCGCAGCCGCGCCGACCAGGTCGCCCAGGCCCTGGACGAGGCGGCCGTGCTCGGGCTGGTCGCGCTGGGTGGGCTGACGACCTACGGGCGGGCGCTCCTCGGCGAGGACCGGGCCCGCGCGGAGGAGCTGCTCGCCGCCCTGCTGCCCGAGCCCGTCGACCACGTCCTGCTCCAGGCCGACCTGACCGCCGTCGCCCCGGGGCCGCTGGAGTCCCAGCTGGCCCGCCGCCTCCAGGTGGTCGCCGACGTGGAGTCGCGCGGCGGGGCGACGGTCTACCGGTTCACCCCCGGCTCGGTCCGGCGCGCGCTCGACCTCGGCTGGACCGCAGCCGAGGTGCACGAGCTGCTCGGGTCGGCGTCCCGCACCCCGGTCCCGCAGCCGCTCAGCTACCTCGTCGACGACACCGCGCGCACCTACGGCACGGTGCGGGTCGGCGCGGTCGAGGCGTTCCTGCGGTCCGACGACGAGACCGCGCTCACCGAGCTGCAGCACCACCCGCGAGCCGCCACCCTCGGGCTGCGACGCATCGCCCCGACGGTGCTGGTGTCCTCGACCCCCGTCGACGTGCTGCTCCCGCGCCTGCGCGAGCTCGGCGCGGCCCCCGTCCTCGAGGGCGCCGACGGCACCGTCCACGTCGCCCGGCCCGACCTGCTGCGGGCCCGCACCCCGCGCGAGCACCGGGCTCCCGCGGCCCGCACCGCCCGCGAGGGCGCCCAGGCCGCGCACGCGGTGACCGCGATCCGTGCGGGCGACCGAGCGGAGTCCGCGCGCCCGGCCTCCCCCGCGGCCACGCTGTCGCCCAGCGGCTCGATGGCCGCGCTGCGGGAGGCGGTCGAGGCCCGCGCCACCGTGCTGATCGGCTACGTCGACAACCAGGGCACCACCTCCGAGCGGCTGGTCGACCCGATCCGCGTCGAGGGCGGCTCGCTCACCGCCCACGACCACCGCAGCGACGACGTGCGCACCTTCGCGGTCCACCGGATCACCACGGTCCGGCCCGCCGCCGGCTGACCCCACCGGCAATTCACCGGGCCGTCGTTGGGCCGACGCCCTACTGTTGAAACGTGGACTTCCTGCAGTACGCCGAGGCCTCGGCCGCCCTGCTCAACGCCGACCTCCCGGACGTGGCGGGGCTGGCGGCGTACCTCGAGGACCGTCCGCGCCTCCGCGACCGCGCGACCGACCGCGACTGCATGCTGCTGCGGAAGTTCCAGCGCGAGCTGCGGCCGGTCTTCGAGGCCGGCGAGGCCGACCGGCTCCCCGACGTCGTCGCCGGCCTCAACGCGCTGATGGCGCGGCACCCGATCACGCCGCGCATCTCCGACCACGACGAGCACCACCTGCACCTGCACGTGGCCACCGAGAACGCGTCCGTGGCCGAGCTCCTCGTCGGCGAGTCGCTCCTCGGTCTCGCCACGCTGGTCTGCGACCTCGGCGCCGACCGGCTCGGCGTCTGCGCCGCGCCCCCGTGCACCCACGTCTTCGTCGACACCTCCCCCAACCGCTCGCGCCGCTACTGCTCCGAGCGGTGCTCGTCGCGCGCCAACGTGGCGGCGTACCGGGCCCGGCAGAAGGCGGTCGCCGGCGCCTGAGGGGGCGCGACCTAGGATCCACGGAGTGAACGACGGCCCGCTCATCGTCCAGTCGGACAAGACCCTCCTCCTCGAGGTCGACCACGAGCGCGCCGACGCCTGCCGCAAGGCGATCGCGCCGTTCGCGGAGCTCGAGCGCAGCCCCGAGCACGTGCACACCTACCGGCTGACCCCGTTGGGCCTCTGGAACGCCCGGGCCGCCGGCCACGACGCCGAGCAGGTCGTCGACACGCTGCTGGACTACAGCCGGTACGCCGTGCCGCACGCGCTGCTCGTGGACGTCGCCGAGACCATGGCCCGCTACGGCCGGCTGCGGCTGGAGAAGCACCCCACGCACGGGCTGGTCCTGGTCTCCACCGACCGGCCGGTGCTGGAGGAGGTGCTGCGGGCCAAGCGGGTCGCCGGCATGCTCGGCGACCGGATCGACGACACCCTGCCCGACGAGTGGGGTGTCGTGGTCCACGCCTCCGAGCGCGGCAACCTCAAGCAGGCGCTGCTCAAGCTCGGCTGGCCGGCCGAGGACTGGGCGGGGTACGTCGACGGCGAGGCGCACCCGATCGCGCTCGACGAGACGGCGTGGCACCTGCGGCCCTACCAGCGCGAGGCCGCCGACTCCTTCTGGCACGGCGGCTCGGGGGTCGTCGTGCTGCCCTGCGGGGCCGGCAAGACCCTCGTCGGGGCCGCCGCGATGGCCGAGGCCCAGGCGACCACGCTGATCCTCGTCACCAACACCGTCTCGGCGCGGCAGTGGAAGGACGAGCTGGTGCGGCGGACCTCCCTCACCGAGGACGAGATCGGGGAGTACTCCGGGGCCGTCAAGGAGGTCCGGCCGGTCACCATCGCGACGTACCAGGTGCTCACCACCAAGCGGAAGGGCGTCTATCCCCACCTCGAGCTGCTCGACGCCCGCGACTGGGGCCTGATCGTCTACGACGAGGTGCACCTGCTGCCCGCACCGATCTTCCGGATGACCGCGAACCTGCAGGCCCGGCGCCGGCTGGGGCTGACCGCGACGCTGGTGCGCGAGGACGGCCGGGAGGGCGACGTGTTCTCGCTGATCGGGCCGAAGCGGTACGACGCGCCGTGGAAGGACATCGAGGCGCAGGGCTGGATCGCGCCGGCCGACTGCGTCGAGGTCCGGGTCACCCTGCCGTCGTCGGAGCGGCTGGCCTACGCCACCGCGGAGCCCGAGGAGCGCTACCGCCTCGCGTCGTGCACCCACCACAAGATCGACGTGGTGCGCTCGCTGATCGCCACCCACGCGGGCCAGCCGACGCTGGTGATCGGTCAGTACATCGAGCAGCTCGACGAGATCGCCGCCGCCCTGGACGCACCGGTGATCAAGGGCGAGACGCCCGTGAAGGAGCGGCAACGGCTCTTCGACGCGTTCCGCTCCGGCGAGGTGGGACTGCTGGTCGTCTCGAAGGTCGCCAACTTCTCGATCGACCTGCCGTCGGCCGAGGTCGCCGTCCAGGTGTCGGGCTCCTTCGGCTCGCGCCAGGAGGAGGCCCAGCGCCTCGGCCGGCTGCTGCGCCCCAAGACCGAGGGTCGAACCGCCCACTTCTACACGATCGTCTCCCGCGACACCGTCGACGCCGAGTTCGCCCAGAACCGCCAGCGCTTCCTCGCCGAGCAGGGCTACGCCTACCGGATCGTGGATGCGGAGGACCTGGGGGCGCGGTAGCTGGGTGGATGAATCCCCGGTCAGCCGGGGATTCATCCGGGGTTGTCAGGGATTGCCTGACGTTGTCGGGGGTTGCAACGCCTGACAACGTCAGGCAATCCCTGACCGGCCACCGGGACGTCATACGACATGGCTGCCCCGGCACCAGCTCGCATGACCTCCCCCCGGACCGCCACCGGGACGTCAGACGAGACGGCTCTCCCGACGACCACCACGCATGACCTCCCCGACCACCACCGGGACGTCAGCCGACACGGTCGGCCCGACGACCACCTCGTATGACGTCCCGGGCGGCCGCCGAGCCGGCGCGGGCCCAGAGGTCAGCCCACCTCGAGGATGTCGTTCTCCAGCCAGGGCGCGTCGGGGGCGCCGCCGACGGGGTGGCAGCGGACGACCACGCCGGTCTGCACGTCGAGCGCGACGTCGTGGTGGTCGGGGTAGGTCCGGCCGCGCCAGGCCTCCGGCACCTCGGCGGGGTCGTCGAAGTCGGCCATCAGCCCCGCCTCGCTGTAGAGCAGCTCGCAGCAGTTGCCACCGCACCGCGGCTCGTAGCCGGGCAGCGCGCGCAGGTCCGCCCGCCACACCGGGCGGCCGGAGAGCTCGTCCTCGCGCAGGCGGGAGACGGACACGTGGTGGCTCAGCTCGACCGGGTCGAGCATCGCGACCCAGCTGTAGTTGGTGAACATCGGGTCGTCGTAGTCCACCTCGACCGAGGACGGCCGCTCGGCGACCAGCCCGTCGGGGCGGTACGACGGCGTCGCCTCGTGCGGCAGCACCGGCTCGGGCATCGGCGGAGGGACGAAGGAGCCGTCCGCGACCGCGGCGAAGCCCAGCGACCTGGTGTACGGCAGGCCGGTCTCCCGGTGCTCGCGGCCGTCCGCGGTGTGCACCAGCAGCTCCCCGGGTCGGCGCACCCACGCCTCGCACGCCCCGATGCCGCGCGAGCGGTGCCGCAGGTGCAGCGTCGTCCAGCGCCACGGCGAGCTGCGCGCCAGGGCGTGGAAGGCGTCCACGGTCGGGGTCATCTCGGCAGGCTAGGCCGCTCGAGCGGCCCGGCCCACCGAGTTTCGCAACCGGGCTAGCGGACCCAGACGGTGCGCTCGACGACGGTCCGCCCGACCCGGATCCGCAGGGTCACCGACTCGCGACCCTCGTCGCGCCCGTCGCGCACGGTCGGGACCGACAGCACCGTGCGCGTCTCGCCCGGGTCGAGCGAGCCGTAGGTGGAGGGGTGGTACTTCCACAGCGGGTCGGTCGGCGCGGGCCGGCCGCCGACCTGCCCGGCGAGCCAGTCGCGCGGCACGTCGGCGACCGAGAGCGTCGGGCGCGGGCCTCGGACGACCCGGCCGCTGACGAAGGTGCCGTAGCCGGTCGGAGCGGACAGCCGCACCTCCCACTTCGCCGAGGCACCCTCGCGCACGGTGGCCCGCACGGCCCGGACCGTGACCCGTGGCGCGGGGTCGTCGTCGACGACCCACAGGGCACCGGCCCACGAGTCGGTCATCACCCCGCGCACCGGCTGGAGGGAGACCTGGGTGACCGTCCGCGGGTAGTCGTCCACCCGGTTGGGCTGGTAGGTCACCGGGACCCAGCCGCTGGTCTGCCCGGGCGCCAGGTCGATCGGGAACCGCTGCACGTCGCCGCGGGACTGCCCGACCGTCGCCACCACGATGCGCGCCGGGGCCGTCAGGCCGCCGTGCACCGAGAACGGCACCCGCACCGTCACCGGCGCGTCGCCGTCGCCCTCGGGCACGACGGTCCGGCCGATGTCGACAGTCGCGAGCCGTCGGTCGGGGACGGGGGCCAGCGTCGCCGGCGCGGCGGCCAGGTCGGCCACCCACACGCGGCCGTGGTCGCTGTGGGACACCAGGTCGACCTTCGTCACGTCGGCGAGGTCGACGCCCGCCGCCGCGGAGGGGTCGACGACCAGGGCCTGCGCCCAGTACTTCCGGGTGTCCTCCCGCTTGCCGAGCAGCGGCAGGCCGCCACCTCCCGCGGGGGTCAGGACAGCGGAGTGTCCGTCGCCGTCGGTGATCCGCACCCGGAGGTCGACCGGGCCGGCGCCCGGGTCGGCGATCGTGCGCAGCTCCAGGCGCCGGTCGGTCAGGTCGAGCGGCCTGCGCAGCACCAGGCCGCCGGCCTGGCCGCTGGCGGTCCAGGTCATCTGGAAGAACGACCGGGTCGGCAGCATCTCCCCCGACGACGACCAGTGCGGATGCACCGCGACGTAGTCCAGGCCGTGGGTGCAGGAGGCGACCCGCGCCGAGTCGTCGACGCCGGTGCACATCCGGGTGTCCGCGTCGTCCGGCAGGTCCAGCGCCGCCCCGCGCTGCGGCGCCCGCACGTCGCGCCCGCCGCCGATCGCGTGGGAGAGGGTCTGGGCGTCGCCGAGCGACGCGACCCTCGCGCGCGAGCCGTCGAAGAGCGGCAGCACACCCTGGTCGTCGTCGGCGAAGAGGTGGACCGCGCCCGCGACGTACGCCGTGCCGACCGCCTGCTGCTCCTGCGGCGTGAGCCGGGCGGCGTTCTTGGCACCGCACTCGCCGCGCTCGGGGCCGTACCAGTCGTCCCACGCCGGCGCGGCCGCCAGCCCGGGCGTCCACTCGGTGTTGAAGAAGTTGTGGTTGGCGCCCATCACCAGCACCGAGCTCTTGAGCGAGGTGTCACCGGTGGTGAGGTCGCGCGAGACGTCGGTGAACCGCTGGCCCTCGAGGTCGCTGACGTCGCCGTCGCAGAACGGCAGCAGCGTCACCGTCGGGACGTACGGCGCCGTCTGGTTGCCGAAGTCGGTCGGGGCGATCAGCACCTGCCCGACCACGCGGTACGGCGCGCTGAGCGGGATCTCCAGGGACGCCCGGTCGACGCCCTCGCCGCCGCGGCTGTGCCCGACGAGCACGACCCTGCTCATGTCGACCTGGTGCGCCGCCGCGATGTCGGCCCAGTGGTCGAGGTGCCGCTCGACGATCGCGGCGCGCGCGTCGGCGCCACCGTCGAGGAGCCGGTAGTCCTGGGCGTTGATGCCGTTGACGCGGATCGAGACGGTCGCGTAGCCCTGGGAGGCCAGCACCTGCTGGATGTAGTCGTAGCCGAGCTGGCTGGGGATCTCCTGCTGCGGCGCCTGGCACGGCCAGGTGTCGCCGCCCGCATCGGGGTCGGCGGGGTCGTAGCAGACGCTGTGCCGCCCGTGGAGGAACAGCACGAGCGGCCGCGGGCCGGTCACCGCGTCGGCGGCGGGCTCGACCACGTGCCCGACCATCTCGATCGGCTCGGGCATCCCGGGCAGCTTCACGGGGGCGAGCTGGTAGTCGCTGCTCGTCACGTCGAACGGGCCTGTCGCCCCCGGGTCGTCGGGCAGCGTCACCGTGCCCGGCAGGTCGAGGCGCGCGCCGGCGCCCGCCGTCGTGGCGGCGCGGAGTCGGTCGTCCCCGCGGGCGTCGAGCCGGTCCCCGGACAGCACCACGTCGAGGTCGCGGACCCGCGGCGGGGCGGAGGCGACCACGGTGGCCGTCACCGTCCGCCGGTCGGGACCGACGGACGCGACCCCGATCCGCAACGAGGCGGGCCCGGTCACGACCGGGCGCGCGTCGGTCGTCGGGAGCAGGCTCGGCGAGCGCCACGACACCTCGTAGCGCCGGTCGCCGGTGGCACGCACCTGCCAGGTCCCCCGGTCACCGGGAGCGGCGTGCGCGCCGGCCGGGGGCGCGCCGGCCGCCGGCGTACCGATGGTGCCGGTGGCGGCGGCCGTCACCCCCACTGCGACCACGACGGCGACCAGGACGGCGCGCGTGCGCCTGCGGGCTCCCATACCCAGCATCATGCCCGCCGTCCCAGCGTTCGGCGCCGTTTCGGCCCGCAGGTCCGGCCCGACCTAGGCTGGTCGACCGTGAAGGTGCTGCTGCTGGAGAACATCCACCCGGTCGCCGTCGACATCCTGCGGTCGCGCGGCTTCGAGGTCGAGCTGCGCCCGGGGTCCCTCTCCGAGGACGAGCTGGTCGAGACCCTGTCCCCCGCGGACGGGCCGGCGGTCGACGTGCTCGGCATCCGCTCCAACACCCACATCACCCCGCGGGTCCTGGACGCCGCGACCGGCCTGCGCGCGATCGGCTGCTTCTGCATCGGCACCAACCAGGTCGACCTGACCGCGGCCGCCGACCGCGGCATCGCGGTGTTCAACGCGCCCTACTCCAACACCCGCAGCGTCGTCGAGCTGGTCATCGGCGAGATCATCATGCTGGCCCGCCGGCTCGCCGAGAAGACCGAGCGGATGCACGCCGGCGTCTGGGACAAGTCGGCCCAGGGCAGCCACGAGATCCGCGGCCGCACGCTCGGCATCGTCGGCTACGGCAACATCGGCACCCAGCTGTCCAACCTCGCCGAGGCGATGGGCATGCGGGTCATCTTCTTCGACACCGCCGACCGGCTCGCCCACGGCAACGCCCAGCGGATGAAGACCCTGGACGACCTGCTCGCCGAGGCCGACGTCGTGAGCCTCCACGTCGACGGCCGGCCGGGCAACGCCGGCCTGTTCGGCGCCGACCAGCTCGCGAAGATGAAGCCCCGCAGCCTGTTCATCAACGCCTCGCGCGGCATGGTGGTCGACGACGTCGCACTGCGCGAGCACATCCTGACCGGCCACATCGCCGGCGCCGCGCTCGACGTGTTCCCCATCGAGCCCAAGGCGCAGGGCGACCCGTTCGAGTCGGCGCTGCGCGGCCTCGACAACGTCATCCTGACCCCCCACGTGGGCGGCTCGACCCAGGAGGCGCAGGAGGAGATCGGCTACTTCGTGGCCGGCAAGCTGGCCGGCTTCGTGCTCGAGGGCCGCACCGAGCTGTCGGTCAACCTGCCGACCGTCCAGGCGCCCGAGCTGCGGGCCGGGCACCGGATCGGCTACCTGCACGCCAGCGTCCCGGGCGTCCTCGCGAGCGTGAACGGCGTGCTCGCCGACGCGGGCGCGAACATCACCGGCCAGTACCTCTCCACCCGCGGCGAGCTCGGCTACGTCGTGACCGACACGCTCGACCCGCTGCCGCAGGACACCCTCGCCAAGCTCGCCGAGTCCGAGCACACGGTGTGGCTGCGCACGTGGGACGGGAGCGACGCCGGGCACTGAGCCCGGCACTGAGCCCGGCACTGGGCCCGACACTGAGCCCGACACCGGGCCCGGCACCACCACTCCGTCTTGACGGTCGTCCGTATCCTCGGCGACATGGCGGGGGTGCGGGAGCGACTGGGCCAGGAGCTGTTCCTGCGCGTCGCGGGGCCGGACGGCCCGAAGCAGGCGGCGCGCATCCACGGGCGGCCGGGCCCGCGCTGGTTCGAGGCGGGCAGCCCGATCACCCGCGTGCACGGCGACGCGTCCATGTTCGTCGGCGGCATCCGCGCGCTGCTGCTGCAGACCCTCCACCCGGCGGCGATGCGCGGGGTCTCCGAGCACTCCGGCTACCGCGGCGACATGTGGGGCCGGCTGGCCCGCACCAGCACGTTCCTGGCCGTCACCACCTTCGGGCACGCCGACGACGCGGAGGCCGCGGTGCGGGCGGTGCGCCGCATCCACGAGCGGGTCACCGGCACGATGCCGGACGGCACGCCGTACGCCGCCAGCGACCCGCACCTGCTGATGTGGGTGCACGTCGCGGAGGTCGACAGCTTCCTGCGGGCCCACGACGTCTACGGCGCCGAGCCGCTGGTCGGTGCCGACCGGGACACCTACGTCGCGCAGGCCGGCGAGGTCGCCGCCCGCCTGGGCGTCGTCGACCCGCCGACGACCGAGGCCGAGCTCGCGCAGGTGCTGGCGTCGTACCGCCCGGAGCTGCAGGCGACCACCGAGGCCCGCGAAGCGGTGTCGTTCCTGCTCCTCAAGCCGCCGCTGCCGCTGGTCGCGCGGGCGCCGTACGGCGTCCTGGTCGCCGCCGCGGTCGGGCTGATGCCGCGCTGGACGCGCAAGCCGCTGCGGCTGCCCTACCTGCCGATCTCCGAGCGCACCGTCGTCCGGGCGCTCGGCGGCGCCGCGACCGGCACCATCCGCTGGGCGATGGCACCGGGCCGCGACCAGCGGAGCCAGGCGTCTTGAGCAAAGCCTGAGACTTCCTTGACCGCTGGTCCAGACGGGCTACCTACCATGGAGACATGTCCTCCCCCGCTCGCTCCCTCCGCGCCGCGCTGGTCCTCCTGACCGCCCTGCTCACCGTGCTGGTGGGCGTCGGCGTGGCGGCGCCTGCGCAGGCGCAGGCGGTGACCAAGCAGCGGGTGTACGGGTCGCTGATCTTCCCCAACCACGACGCTCCCCACGTCAAGATGATGTGGTTCGACAGCGGCTGGGGCTACCTCGGCCAGGGCTGGGCCAACGGCGGCGGCTACTCCGTCAAGCTCGCGCCGGGCACCTACCACCTGCAGTTCATCGACCAGCGCGCGTCGTGGGACACCAAGAAGTACGCGCCCACCGACGTCACCGTCCGGGTCGGCGACCGCGCGGTCGCGCGCAACGTCACGATGCGGCGCGGCGCCTCGATCACCGGCACCGCCACCGGCGGCGGCCGGCCGCTGGCCGGCGCCCGCGTGGTCGCGGCGAACCAGAGCAACCAGTCCTTCGCCACGACCGCCAACAGCAAGGGCCAGTTCGCCGTCGGCGGGCTCCCGGCCGGCAAGTACTGCCTGTTCACCTACGACCGCAAGAAGCAGTACGTCGGCAAGTGCACCTGGGCCGGCGGCCTGAACTACGCCCAGTCGCGCAACGTGAACGTCGCGCTGAAGCAGCGCGCCGGCAACCTCACCGTCTTCGTCGACACCGCGGCCGGCGCGTCCGCCCCGTCCGCGGCGCTCACCGTCACCAGCGCCGTCACCGGCCAGTGGTGGACCGCGACCGTCAAGGGCGGCAAGGCCGTCTTCACCGGCGTCTACCCCGGCCGCTACCGGTTCAAGTACGACGGCGCCGGCGTGTGGCTGCCCGCCACCGGCACCGTGCGCAACGGCAACGTCCGGGCCGGCGCCATGGCCTTCGGCGACGTCCGGCTGACCAAGCGCGGCGGCTGGGTCACCGGCAGCCTGGTCGACGGTGGCCCCACAGGACAGGGCTCGACCTACGCGCTGACGCCGCCCTACACCGGGGCACACGGCGCGTCCGTCTCGCTCTACAGCGCCAGTGGCATCAAGCTCGCGTCCGGCTACAGCGACAAGGACGGCAACTTCACGTTGCAGGGGCAGATGACCACCCAGACCAACTTGACTCTCGTCGTCCAGCCCACGACGGAGAGCGGCGGCTACATGATGGGCGAGGGCTACTGCCTGTTCAAGCAGGTCAAGTTCTCGGCTGAGCCTGACTCGGCGGCCCCGATCGGCGTCACGACTGGCCAAGAGACATTTCTCGGCGAGCTGCCCGTGCCGCGGGCAGCAGACCAGTCGAACCCGAAGTGCATCACCACCTGAGGCTGTTCAGCCGAACCGCATGTCCTCGTCGCCCCACCAGGCGCGCATCGAGGTGATCCGCCCCTCGTCGTCGAAGGTCATCACCTCGATCGGCGACACGGTGACGGTCGCGTCGTCGACGTACGTCGTGACCTCGAAGTGGAACGCCGCCGAGCCCTCGAGCGCCCGCAGCTCCACCAGGCGGGTCTCCGCGCGGAGCGGCTCGAGGGCGGCGTAGAACTCGCGCAGCGCCGCAGCCCCCTGCCGGGCCGGCGTGCCCACCGGGTCCTCGAGCGTCGCGTCGTCGGCGAAGAGGGCGACGATCTCGTCGGCGGTGCCGGTCGCGACGAGGTCGAGGTACCGCTCGACGACCTGCCTGACGGTCGCTGCGCTCGCGGCCACGGGACCTCCTCGGGGTAGAACACGTTCTCGTCCGGTGGCCCACCGTAGCGCGAGCGCGACGGTGCTGCTTCGATGTCCGTCGTGGACCTGCTCGAGGCCTGGCCGCTCCCCGGCGCCCGCGCCCTGGGAGCCCAGCTGGTCGCCTCCTACGCCCACCCCGAGCGCGGCTACCACGACAGCCGGCACCTCGCTGAGGTGCTCGAGCGCGTCAACGAGCTCTGCGCCGCGGGCGAGCGGTTCGAGCGGATGCCGGTGGTCCTCGCCGCGTGGTTCCACGACAGCGTCTACGACGGCCAGCCGGACGCCGAGCGGCGCTCCGCGGCCTGGGCCGCCGAGGCGCTGCCCACGCTCGTCGAGCCCGCGGTGGTCGACGAGGTGGTGCGGCTGGTGCTGCTGACCGAGCACCACCGGCCCGCAGCCGGCGACGCCAACGGCGGGGTGCTCAGCGACGCCGACCTCGCGATCCTCGCGGCGCCGGCCGAGCGCTACGGCGAGTACGTCGCCGCCGTACGCCGGGAGTGGGCGCACGTCTCGGACCCCGACTTCGCGAGCGGCCGCGCGAGCATCCTCGGCGACCTGCTCGCCAAGCCCCACCTCTTCTCCACCCGGCACGGCCAGGAGCACTGGGAGTCCGCCGCCCGGGTCAACGTCGCGGCCGAGCTGGTCCGCCTGGCGGGATAGTCCCTGACGTTCGAGTGGTCGGAAGGCGGGCGGAGTCAAGTGGTCTTAGCAACACCGACTTTGTGGAGGTGTTGTGCCCAGAAGACGTGTGTCCGACGAGGTCCGTGAGCGGTTCTTCGACCGGGTTGCCGAGGGCTGGTCGCTCGCGGCTGCTGCTGGAGAGGCCGGCGTGGCGAAGCAGTCGGCGTGGGAGTGGTGGCGCGAGTCTGCTCCGGTGTCGTTGAAGCTCATGCCCGGCAAGCGCGGCGGGCTCGTGGACGTTGTGCTGTTGCTCGACCCGCCGCCGACCGCGGGGGCTGCGTCGGACCCGCCCACCCCGGACCGGCTCAGACGCCGGGTGCTGACCAGCGAGGACCGGGCGGTCATCGCCGCGTGCGTGCGGCGACGCGCGCAGGGCGACCCGATCACCCTGGAGGAGATCGGTGCGCTGATCGACCGGGACAAGTCGGTGGTCAGCCGTGAGATCAAACGCAACAGCGGCCCCGACGGCAGCTACCACGCCGGGCTGGCGCACCACAACGCTGTGCAGGCCCGCAAGCGGCCCAAGGAGTTCCGGTTGGTCGCCAACCCGGGGCTGTGTCGCCGGATCGAGGCGTGGATGGACGACGGCTGGTCACCGAAACTGATCGCCACGATCCTCAAGCGCGACTTCCCGCACATGATCATGGAGCGCGTGTCGCACGAGACGATCTACCAGGCGCTGTACGTCCAGACCCGTGGGGAGCTGCGCAAGGACCTGTACCGGCAGCTGTCGACCATCCGGCCCCGCCGCAAGCCCCAGGGCTCGCCGAAGCGTGCCAACAGCCCGTACAAGGAGGCGTTCAAGATCAGCCAGCGGCCCGCCGAGGCCAGGGACCGGGCCGTGCCCGGTCACTGGGAAGGCGACCTGGTCATGGGGGTCGCCGGCGGGGTCGCGGTCGGCACCCTGGTCGAGCGGTCCACCCGGTTCACGATCCTGCTGCACCTGCCCGGCCGCCACGACGCCGACAGCGTCGCCGCCGCGATGATCCGCGAGATGGCCGACCTGCCCGAGCACCTACGCCAGTCGCTGACCTGGGACCGCGGCACCGAGCTGGCCCGCTACGACAAGATCCAGCTCGACCTCGACATGCCGGTCTACTTCTGCGACCCCCACTCACCCTGGCAGCGCGGCACCAACGAGAACACCAACCGGCTCCTGCGGCACTGGCTGACCAAGGGCACCGACCTGTCCAGGTTCACAGCAGCCGACCTCCGCCGCATCGCCGCAACCCTCAACGCCCGACCACGCCCTACCCTGAACCTGCAGACCCCAGCCCAAGCGCTGGACGCACTGCTGACCAAACCGGCAGCAGCATGACCGTTGCTAGGACCACTTGACCTCGCCGCGGTGGTGACCACTCGATGGTCAGGGACTATCCCCGCTTGCGGCGCCGCAGCCCGGCGGCGGTGAGCCGGCGGACGAGCTCGCGGGAGGAGACCGGGGTGGCGCCGGCGGCGACCACGTCGTCGTACCGCTCGGCCGGCACGTCGTAGTGGTCGCGGTCGAACCCGCGGGCGGGGATGCCGAGGCCGCGGGCGAAGGCGTGCAGCTCGTCGTACGACGTGTCGCTGACCAGGTGCGACCAGAGGCGGCCGTGCCCCGGGGCGTTGGGCGGGTCGATGAGGATCATCCAGCAGCGGTCGTCAGCAGGGGTCACCCGGCGGAGCGGCCGGCGCGCTCCGTGGCGTGGTCGAGGAGCAGCCGCCAGGAGCGGACCAGCCCGGCGTCGACGTACGCCTTGGGCGACCCGCCGGGACGGGCCTGCCGGCCCAGGTGCAGCTGGCGGACGTCCGCCCGCACCAGCCAGGGCACCTGCTCGGCCACCAGGCCGCCACCGGGCATCAGCGTCCGGGCCACGACGGGGTCGCCGGCCACCAGCTCGAGCAGCTCGTCGTAGCCGACGGCGAGCCCGCGGGGCGACCCGGCCGAGCAGACCGCGACCAGCCCGGGCAGGTCGGCGACCCGGCGCCAGGAGCGGCGCAGGTCGAGGGTGTCGTCGATCGCGCGGCCGAAGGTCCACGGCACGCCGGGCAGCTGCCCGACCAGGTAGGCGCAGATCTCGGTGTCGACCTCCAGGTCGCCGTCGAGGAAGCCGAACGAGACCCCCGCGGCGCCGGAGCCGAGGTAGTCCTCGGCGAGGCCGACCAGGCGGGTCAGCTCACCGCCGGTCGTGCTCCAGGTGTCGTTGAGCCGCAGCACCACGAAGACCGGCACGTCACTCTCCCGGCACACCGCCGACACCAGCGCCGGCTCCGGCGAGAGCCACGCGGCGGTCGCGAGGTGCAGGCGGTCCGCGCCACCCTCCACCGCTCCCGCCACGTCGCGCGGGTCGCGGACGGTGACCTCGAGGAGCCCCGGTCCCATGTCGGCATGGTAGGGCGGGCGCCGCACCGGATCGGGGAGCCGCGCTGGAGTGCCGAGGCATGATGGCAGCATGGACAACGGCCTGCTGTTCGACGCACGAGCGCGCGTCCTGGCCGACCTCCAGGCGCGCCGCCACGCCACGGCCGCGGCGGTCTCCGCCCTCGAGGACGCGGTGTCGCAGCGCAGGTGGTGGGCCGAGCAGTGGCCCGAGGGCGAGCAGTACGTCGCCGGCCTGGTCGCCCAGGACGTCCAGGACGCACTCTTCGAGACCGTCGGCCGCTGGCCGCTCTGCCTCGAGTGCGGGGACCAGGCCCCCCAGCACGCGCTCTACATCCAGCCCGACCTCGGTGGGCCCGACCCGGTGTGGGTGTGCGAGGAGACCGGCGACGTCGTCGCGCCGCTGGGTGGTCTCTAGCCGCGCCTCCACAGGTACGGCGTCGTGGTGGTCACCGCGACCAGCCCGCTGCGCTCGAGGATCGGCCGGGACAGGTCGGTGCAGTCGCTGTGCAGGTAGACGCTGCCGGCCGCGAGGGCCGCCCGGGCCCGGGCGGCGACCAGGGCGCGGTAGATGCCGCGGCCGCGCCACGGCGCGACGGTCGCGCCGCCCCACAGCCCGGCGAACTCGGTGCCCGGCACGACCTCCAGGCGGCCGGCGCAGACCACGGTGCCGTCGGCGTCCTCGGCCAGCCACAGGCCCCGGCGGCCCGGGTCGGCGGCCAGGAGCTCGACCAGGTCGGCGGGGCCGACGCCCCCGTCGCCGCCGAAGACCTCGGCCTGCATCCGCGACGCCCTCACGACGTCGGCGGCCAGGTCGCCGCCGGCACCCGCCCGGCGCAGCGTGATGCCGTCGGGCAGGTCGACGGGCCGGTCCAGCAGCTCGGCGCGGCCGACCATCACGGTCTCGGCCGGGTCGGGCTCCAGGCCGTGCGCGACCAGGCGCGCGGGCAGGTCGGCCGGACGGTCGTGGCCCCGGGTCTTCCACTCGAAGGAGGTCACGTCGGTCTCGTCGCGGAACCAGGCCACCGTCTCCGCGACCAGCGCGTCGAGCCGGGCGCCGTCGAGGTCACCGAGGTCGCGGTAGGAGACGAAGCCACCCCTGCCGAACACCCCGCGCACGAGCGGGCCGTGGCGGTGCCAGCTGCGGGCACCGGTCATCTCCGCGTCCAGCCGGAGCTGGGCGTCGTAGGCAGCGAGCAGGTCGGCCGGGGTCACGGCCGGAGGCTAGTCGGCGCGACGGCTCTCTGGCGACCGAGATGTCGTGGGGAGGAGCGCTACCCCTCGGACCCGATCTGGATCCACATCGTGAACCGGTCGGCCCGGTAGACCGTGCGCGAGACCTCCACGACCTTCTCGCCCGACAGTGCCCGGCGGCTGTGACGCAGCACGGCGCTGCCGGCCGGCACCTCGAGGAGCTCGGCCTCCTCCTCGCTGACGATGTCGGCGTTGACCGAGTCCTCGGCCCAGGTGGGGCGCAGCCCGCGCGACTCGAGGGCGTCGTACAGGCTGGTCGGCATCCCGCTCTGGAGGAACCCGGGGATCAGCACCTCGTTGAGGTAGGCGTCCTCGACGCACATGGGTACGCCGTCGGCGCGGCGCAGCCGGCGCCAGTGGATCACCGCGTCGCCCTCGGTGAGGCTCAGCGCCCGCGCCACCCCGGGGCCCGCCTGCTCGCGGCGGGCCAGCAGTGTCTGCGACTCCGCCAGCATGCCGCGGCGCGACATCTCCTCGGTGTAGCTGGTCAACCGGCTCGTGGTGCGTCGGGGGCGCGCGACGAACGTGCCCCGCCCGGGGATCCGCTCGAGGAGCCCCTCCACCACGAGGGCGTCCATCGCCTGCCGCACCGTCATCCGGGCGACCCCGAAACGGTGCACCAGCTCACGCTCGCTGGGTGCGGGCGACCCCGGTGCCGCCCCGGTGACCAGGGAGCGGACGTACTCGCGGACCTGGACGTGCTTGAGCGCACGACCTTCGGTCACCAGCAACTCGTCCACGGCCGAAGGGTAGTTTCATCGGACTGCCCGCGTCCCCGGATCTGGGTAAAACCGCCCCCTGGCAGGTTGCTGCCAGGGGCCCGGCGGTCACTCCGTCGCGATCGCCTGGAGCACGTCGAGGCGGGCGGCACGCCGCGCCGGGAACACGGCCGCGAGCACCCCGATCACCACCGAGAGGACCAGGAAGACCCCCAGCTGGCCGAACGGCACGTCAATCACCTCGAGCCCCTGGTCGCGCAGCGCGTACATCAGCGCGATGCCGAACCCGATGCCCAGCACGACCCCGAGCACGGCGCCGAGCACCGCGATCACCACCGACTCCAGGGTGATCATCCAGCGCAGCTGGCGCCGGCTCACGCCGATGGCCCGGAGCAGCCCCACCTCGCGGGTGCGCTCGATGACCGACAGCGCCAGCGTGTTGACGATGCCGAGCACCGCGATCACCAGCGCCAGGCCGAGGAGCGCGAAGATCATCAGCACCAGCTGGTCGATCGGCGCGCGCTGCTCGTGGGCGAACTCCCCCTGGTCCTTGACGGTGACCACGGGCAGGTCGGCGACGACCGCGTCGAGGCGGTCCTGGATCCCGGGCGAGTGGTCGGTGAACAGGATCAGCAGGTTGTCGCTGGGCGGGAAGCCCGCGGCCGTGAGGTCGTCGAGGGTCATCGCGACCGGCGCGACCAGGAGCGGGTTGTCCTCGACGATCCCCGCGACCCGGTAGGTGCGCGTGCCCGCGGGCATGTCGAAGGTGAGGTCGTCGCCCACCTCCACGCCGTGGTCGTCGGCCCACGACTGCTGCACCAGCACGGCGCCGTCGGCGAGGCCGCCGAGGTCGCCCGCGACCGCCGCGAGGCGGAACCGGTCCACGTCCTGGGGGTCGATGGCCGCCACGGCCATCGTGTCGCCGTCCCGCTTCACCCGCTGGAACCGCTCGCGCACCACCCGCTCGACGCCGTCGACGGTCGCCATCTGGTCGCCGATCGCGGGGGTGAACCCGGCCGCGACGACGTTGCTGACGATGTAGTCACCGACGAAGTTGTCGGCGATCGTCTTGTCGACGCTCGCCTTGGCCGAGTTGCCGACGATGGCCATCGTGCACGCCAGCGCCAGCCCGATCATCAGCGCCGAGGCGGTGGCGGTGGTGCGGCGCGGGTTGCGCAGCGCGTTCTGGCCGGCGAGCAGCCCGACGGTGCCGAAGAGGCGGGCGTAGAGGGCGCCGACGCCGGCCAGGAACGGCCGCGAGATCACCGGGCTCGTGCCGGCCACGCCGAGCAGGATCGCGAGGACGCCCGCACCGGTCAGCCAGCCGCCGTGCGGCAGGTCGCTGAAGAGCCCGAGCGCGAGGACGACCAGGCCGACCAGGACCAGTGCGGTGCCGGCCAGGAAGCGGCGGTGCAGCGAGGACTCGGGCAGCGCCACGTCGTCGCGCAGCGCCTGGACCGGCGCGATCCGGCCGGTCCGCCGGGCCGGCAGCCAGGCCGCCGCCATCGTCACCAGCACGCCGACGGCGTACGCCGCCAGGAAGGTGCGCGGCGCGAAGATCAGCGACTGCCCGGACAGGTCGAGCCCGAAGTTGGCGAAGAGCGCCCGGATCCCCAGCGCCAGCAGCACGCCGAGGCCGAGGCCGACGGTCGCGCCGAGCACGCCGAGCACGAACGCCTCGAGCAGCACCGACCAGGTGACCTGACGCTTCGAGGCGCCCAGCGCACGCAGGAGGGCCAGCTCGCGGCTGCGCTGGGCGACCAGGATCGAGAACGTGTTGACGATGAGGAAGGCGCCGACGACCAGGGCGATGCCGGCGAAGATCAGCAGGAACGTGGTGAGGAAGGAGACCGCCTTGAGCAGGTCGGAGGCGGACTCGTCGGCCGCATGGTCGCCGGTGACGGCCTCGACGCCGTCCGGCAGCTCGGCCGCGACCGCGTCGCGCAGCTGCGCCTGGGAGACGCCGTCCTCGGCGGTGACCCAGGCGTCGTTGTAGACGTCCTCGCCGCCGACGAAGAGGTCCTGGGCGGTCCGGGTGTCGAACGCCGCGTAGGTCGCGCCGTTCAGCGAGCCGCCCTCGGGGAACCCGGCGATCCCGACCAGGGTCGGCTGCAGGCGGGCCGGTGGGGCCTGCGGCGAGGCGGAGCCGCGACCCGGGGCGGCCACCGTGGAGGGGATGATCTCCACCTGGTCGCCGAGCTGGTAGCCCGCGCGGTCCGCGGTCCGCTCGTCGAGCACGACCTCGTCCGGCCCGTGCGGGGCGTGCCCGGAGATGATCGAGATGCCCCGGAGTCCGTGCCCGGCGGGCGCGTCGGACCAGTTGCTCCCGATCGCCGGCGGACCGAACCCGCTGACCACCTTGCCGTCGGCGCTGACGACGAAGACCCCGGTGGCGCTCACGTTGCCGTCGACCCGGGCCGCACCGGGGACCGAGCGGAGCTGCTCGAGCAGGCTGGCGGGGAGGGTCACGCTCGAGGGCGCGCCGTCGGCCGTCGTACCACCCTCCGGGCGGACCACGACGTCGCCGACGGTGGAGTCGAACAGCGCCGTGAAGCTGCGGTTGAGCGTGTCGGAGAAGATCAGGGTGCCGGCGACGAACGCCACTCCGAGCACGATCGCGAAGGTGCTCATCAGCAGGCGCAGCTTGCGCCCCAGCAGGCTCTTGAGGGCGGCGCGGATCATGGCGTGTCGCCTGCGGCGGGCTCGGCCATCCGGTTCATGACCTCCAGCACCTGCTCGCGCGTGGGTGCGCGCAGATCCTCGACCACGTGGCCGTCGGCGAGGAACACGACCCGGTCGGTGTAGGCCGCGGCGACCGGGTCGTGGGTGACCATCACGACCGTCTGGCCGTGGTCGTCGACGCTGCGGCGCAGGAGCTCGAGCACCTCGGCGCCGGAGTGGGAGTCCAGGTTGCCGGTGGGCTCGTCGGCGAAGACGATCCGCGGCCGGCTGGCCAGCGCCCGCGCGACGGCGACGCGCTGCTGCTGCCCGCCCGAGAGCTGGTTGGGCCGGTGCGAGAGCCGGTCGCCCAGGCCGACCGTCGCGATGACGGTGTCGTACCACTCCCGGTCCGCGCTGCGTCCGGCGATGGCCAGCGGCAGCGTGATGTTCTCCTGCGCGGTCAGGGTCGGGACCAGGTTGAACGACTGGAACACGAACCCGATCTCGTCGCGGCGCAGCCGCGTCAGCGCCTTGTCCTTGAGCCCGGTGATCTCCTGGTCGCCGATGAACACCTGCCCCGAGTCGGCCGTGTCCAGGGCGGCGCAGCAGTGCATCAGCGTGGACTTGCCCGACCCGCTGGGGCCCATCACCGCGGTGAACTCCCCGGCGACGACGTCGAGGGTGACGTCGTCCAGCGCGGTCACCAGCGCGTCGCCGGTCCCGTAGGTCTTGGTCAGGTGGCGGACGCGGGCAGCCAGGTCGGGGGCTCCGGCCTCGGCGTGGGTCATCGGCGCGGTCATGGGTCCAGCCTCGCGGGTCGGCGCCGCGGCTGCCATGGACATTCGTCACGATCCGACCCCGAGGCGCCCCTGACTCACCCCCTAGGATATCGAACAGGTGTTCGATCCACGCGTATGCTCGACCGCATGGACTTCCAGGGCTCGCTCTTCGAGGCGCCGCCCGCCGGGGCGCCCGGCTTCGGCGGGATCGAGCGCCGGACCCTCTCCCGCGGCGCGTGGGTCGACGTGTGCCGCACCTGGCTACCCGAGGCCGACGAGGTCTTCGAGACGCTCGTGCGGGACGTGCCGTGGCGGGCCGAGCGCCGGCAGATGTACGACCGCGAGGTCGACGTACCGCGGCTCCTGCACACGTACGGCGTCGGCGAGCCGCTCCCCCACCCGGCGCTGGACCGGGCCCGGGGCGCGCTGTCGGCGCACTACCGTCCCGAGCTCGGGGAGCCGTTCGTGACGGCCGGCTGCTGCTACTACCGCGACGGCCGCGACAGCGTCGCGTGGCACGGCGACACGATCGGCCGGGGCCGCACGCAGGACACGATGGTCGCGATCGTCTCCCTCGGCGACCCCCGGCGACTCGCGCTGCGACCCCGGTTGGGCGGTGGCTCGGTCTCGGTCGAGATGGCGCACGGTGACCTGCTGGTCATGGGCGGCTCCTGCCAGCGCACCTGGGAGCACGCCGTCCCCAAGGTCGCCCACGCCGGCCCCCGGATCTCCGTGCAGTTCCGCCCCCTCCACGTGTTCTGAGCTGCGCCGGCCCCGGGGGTGATCGGACGGTGGGATGAATCCCCGGTCAGCCGGGGATTCCTGACGTTGTCGGGGGTTGCAACGCCCGACAACGTCAGGGAGTGCCCGTCCGCTGGTGCGGGTGGGGCTGGTGTGGACTGCTTCCTCTGCACCGACATTCCTCCGAACCCCTGCGTAACCGGGCACCCGGCGGGGTACCGCCCCCGCATGACTGCCACGCCCACCCGGCCCGGCACCGGGACCCAGACGGAGACGATCGGGTTCGGCCCGCTCCGGATCACGTTCGACGGGCGGGTGCTGCGGCCCCGCCCGTGGACCGAGGCGCAGTCGGCGTGGGCGGCGGAGGTCCTCACCACCGCACCGCCTGGCGCCGTCCTGGAGCTCTGTGCAGGCGCCGGGCAGATCGGACTGCTCGCCGTGGTCGGCTCGGCCCGGCCGCTGGTCTGCGTCGACCTCGACCCGGCAGCGTGCGAGTGGGCCCGGCACAACGCCGAGCAGGCGGGTCTCGCCGACCGGGTGCAGGTGCGGGAGGGCGCGATGGACGACGTGCTGCGCGACAGCGAGCGGTTCGCGGTGGTCGTCGCCGACCCGCCGTGGGTGCGCAGCGAGGAGGTGCTGCGCTACCCGGAGGACCCGGTGCTCGCGATCGACGGCGGCGCCGACGGCATGGCGGTGGCCTGGACGTGCGTCGACGTCGCACGCCGGCACCTGCTGCCCGGCGGCAGCCTGCTGATCCAGCTCGGCACGGTCGAGCAGGTCGACGCCCTGCGCGACCGGATGCACGACGACGACCTGGTGATCTACGAGGTCCGCTGGTGCGACCGCGGCGTGCTGGTCCGCCTCGACCTCCTCTGAGGGAGCCGACGCAGCGCGCTCAGGCAGGCCGGAGCTTGTCCGGCAGCACCTTGTGGGTGCCGTCGCACCACGGGAAGGACTGCGAGCGGTCGCAGCGGCACACGGCGGTGACCGGCCGGGTGGTCTCGTGCGGCCGGCCCTGGGCGTCCTCGACCACGTGTTTGCCGCGCAGCAGCATCGGGCCACCGGGGCACAGCACCACGTCGGGGTGCGGGATCGGCGTCGAACCGCTCACGCGACCTGCTCCTCGTCGACGCCCCAACGGGCCAGCAGCGTCCGCGCGAACCGGTCCTCGAGGTCGAGGCAGGTGAACGCGCCGAACCAGACGTCCTCCTCGAGCTCCGGCTCCTCCTCGAGCACGGCCGCGACGATCGTGCGCACGGCGAGCTGCTCGTGCACGGCGTCGGCCTCGACGTGCTCGGCGTAGTAGCCGACCATCTCGGCCGGGAAGCCGAGACGCTCCAGGCCCTGCGCCATCCGGCGCGACGGCAGGGAGCTGGTCGCCTCGAACGCGGCGAGGTGGCCCAGCGCCGCACCGCGCAGGCGGCGGTGCAGGCCGAGCAGGGAGACGGCGTTGTTCTGCTCGAGCACCTCGAGCGGGACGGCGTCCACGTGCGCGCCGTACGACGCGTCCAGGCCGCTCGCTGCCATCCCGATCTCGAAGAGGCGGTGGTGCAGGCGGTTCGGGTCGCCGCCGCCGTACTCGTCGTACTGCAGCTCCATGAGCGCCGCCTTGGCGCGGGTGCCCAGGCGCGGCACCAGCCACGCGACCGGGTCGGCCTCCTTGAGGTGGTAGACCGAGCGGAGCCGCAGCAGCTCCAGCGCCTGCTCGCGGTCGGCCTCGCGGTGGACGTGCCGGGCGACCGACGCCCCGTCCTGCTGGTCGACCCAGCCCAGGAAGTCGTCGACGAACGACAGCCCCTCGGGTCGGGCGAACCGGGACCGCAGCCGGGCCTCGAGGTCACGCTCGAGGACGGCGCGGACCCGCATCAGCTGGGGGTCCCACTCCATCGCGTCGTCGACGTCGTCGAAGCCGCGGTAGTGCAGCTCGTGCAGGACCCAGAGCGCGAGCGCGGCGTCCTCACCGCCCGCGGTGGGCGCGGTGGCCAGGACGCTGAAGAAGTCCTCCGGGCCGGACCGAAGCGCGCGGAACAGCTCCTCGGTCAGCGGGCCGCGAGCAACGGGAAGGCGCATGTCGGCCGAGTACCCCGCCCCGAGGCGGGTCACGCCACCCGTCCGGGCGACTCCCCTCCCTCGCCCGGGCCGCTACTCGAAGGAGACCTCGGGCGCCTGCTGCTGGCCCTCGGGAGCCTCGTAGAAGTCGCGCTTGTGCACGTTCGCGATCCCGGTGAAGAACATCCACGGGATGGTCTGCGTCAGCTTGTTCAGCGTGGCGACGGCGTCGTTGTAGTACTGCCGGGCGAACGAGATCTGGTTCTCGGTCTCGGCCAGCTGACCCTGCAGGTCGAGGAAGTTCTGGTTGGCCTTGAGGTCGGGGTAGTTCTCCGCGACCGCGTTGAGGTTCATCAGGGCGCCCTGCAGCTGGGCGTCGGCAGCGGCCTTGGCCGGCACGTCGTCGCCCTTGGCCGCGGCCTGCACCCTCGCCCGGGCCGCCGTGATCGCCTCGAACACCCCCTTCTCGTGCGCCGCGTAGCCCTTGACGGTCTCGACGAGGTTCGGGATCAGGTCGGCGCGCCGGGTGAGCTGCACGTCGATGCCGCCGAGCGCCTCCTGGGCGCCGATGTCGCTGGTGCGCAGCTTGTTGAAGCCGACGACGACGAAGCCCACCAGGGCGACGACCACGACGATGACGATGATGGCGATGAGCATCTGGACTCCTCGATGGATGGGTCAGGACAAGTCTGGACGACGCAGCGGTGTCACCACGAGCCGCCGCCCCCGCCGCCGCCGCCCCCGCCGCCGGAGAAGCCGCCCCCGCCGCCGGAGGACGACGACCGCTGGGTGGCCTCGTAGGAGGAGATGGCCGAGCTGACCGTGGAGTTGAAGTCGCTGACCATCGAGCTGACCGCGGCACCGGCGCCCAGGCCGGCGTAGTAGTGGGGGAAGTAGTCGGGCACGGGCGGCTCGGTCGCCATCTCGGTGCGGTACTTCTCCGCCCACTGCTCGGCGCAGCCGAAGGCGACCGCCCAGGGGATGTACGCGGTGTAGAGCTCCTGGCGCCCGGAGAAGTCGAAGCGGTCCTGGGCCGAGGGAGTGGACAGGATCCGGCGGAAGCCGCCGGCCCGCGACCAGAGGTCGCGGCCGGCCGCGGTCCGCCTGGTCCCTGCGCCGGTCGCCGCGAGCCCGGCGCCGAAGACGGCGAACAGGCCCGGGATCAGCGCGAGCGCGCTCATGTGCAGCGGGTTCCAGGTCGCCAGCACGAAGAGGCCGATCACGCAGCCCAGGACCACCAGCGAACCCCAGCCGCCGAGGCCGCTGCTGACCATCAGCTTGTGCCGCTTGGCCCAGGACTTGGTGTGGGACTCGAAGCCGTCGATCTCGCTCTTGAGGCGCTTGCCGGCCGCGACGTCCTTGCGGCGCGCGACAAAGGTGGTGCCGGGGCCCCCGAGCAGGTGCGCGACCCGCGAGGTCACCTCGTCCAGGCCCGCCCAGCCGGCCGGGCCGTTCCTGTCGGTGATCGTCCAGTCGTCGCCGTCCTTGCCGAGCTCGACCGCCCCGCGCTCGGCCGCGTAGAGGAGCGTCGCGACGTACTGCTCGTCGTCGACGTCCTCGGTCACGAGGTACGCCGCCTGCGCCGGCCCGATCCCCTCCGGCGGGGCGTACATGAGCGGGAACTGCGGGTCCTTCTCGCGGGTGCGGCGGGCCAGCAGGTAGCCGCCGGCGCCGGCGAGCACCGAGAGGCCGAGGACGACGTCCAGCCCGGCCGTGCTGGTGCCGAGCACCCGGTCGAACCGGGGCGACCAGGGCAGGGACGTCCCCGCCGGCGGGGTCGGCATGTCGAGGCCGGTCTTGACCGTCACCGGGGTCTGGGGCGGCAGCGAGCCGGTGCGCACGCGCAGGGTCGTCGTGCCCTCGCCGCGCGCCTTGCACCCGCCCTGCGACCCGCTGCCCACCGCGCACTGCACGTCCTGCGCCGCGACCGGCAGGTGCACGGTGAGGTCGGTCTTCTCGATCGGCTGCTTCCAGCCGCCGGGGACGAGGTTCCAGTAGAACTGCGTCGGGGTGCCCCCCGAGCCCTCGGAGAGCACGCCGTCGATCTGGTAGCGGATGACGTAGACGTGCTCACCGGTCGACAGGGTGATGTCGGGGTCGCCGATCCGCGCGTTGACGTAGCGGCCGTGACCCGGGGACAGCAGCGTCACCGGCACCGGCCGGCCGTCCGCGGTGACCTCGATGTCGTGCGGCTGCAGCCGGACGTTCGGGTCGTTCGGGTCCTCGCGGTCGAAGAACCGGAAGATGCCGTGCCGGCCGCTGACCGGGAAGTCCACGGTGAGCTTCTCGGTCGCCACCATGTCGCCGTGGGCGTCGACGTCGAAGTCGGCGACGTACGACGTGATCGTGGTCGGCTCGGAGGTGTCCTCCGACGACAGGTTGATCCCGTAGATCACCGCCGGCACCAGCACCACCGCGACCACGACGGCGATGCCGACGAGGTAGCCCACGACACGCTTCACGGCCCTGAGCCTAGGGTGCGACGACGGTGTCGGGAATCCGCGTGCGCTCTGTCGGTGGCCGCTGGGAGACTGGTCTAGATATGAGCTCGTCGACCACACCCGCTGCCAAGCCCACCCTCGCGTCGTTCTGGCACGACCTGCCCCGCGAGGGCCGGCTGCTGCTGTCGGTCGTCGTGTTCGAGTTCATCGGCACCGGCCTGGTGCTGCCCTTCCACGTCGTCTACCTGCACGAGGTACGCGGGTTCGGGCTCGGCCACGTCGGGCTGCTGCTGGGCCTCTCCCCGCTCGTCGGCTTCCTCGTCGTGGGGCCAGGCGGAGCGGCGATCGACCGCTTCGGCGCGCGCCGGATCCTGCTCGGCGCCCTGGTCCTGCAGGTCGTGGCCAACACGCTGCTCGCCTTCGCCTCGACCGAGGCCGCCGCGGCGTGCGCGCTGCTGCTCTCCGGCGCTGCCTTCGGGGTGACCTGGCCCGGCTTCCAGACGCTGGTGGCGAGCGTCGTGCCGGTCGAGCTGCGGCAGCGGTACTTCGGCGTGAACTTCACCCTGCTCAACCTCGGCATCGGGATCGGCGGCATCGTCGGCGGCCTGTTCGTCGACGTGGAGCGGCTCGTCACCTTCCAGACGATCTACCTCGCGGACGCGATCTCCTACCTGCCCGCGCTCTTCCTGCTGCTGGTCCCGCTGCGCCACGTGGCGGGGCGGGCCGCACCGGTGCCGGCACCCGACGACGCCGAGAGCCGTCCGGCGCCCCGCCTGAGCTACCTCGAGGTCGCGCGGCGGCCGGCCGTCGGCACGCTGATGCTGCTGTCGTTCGTCTCCTCCTACGTCGGCTACTCCCAGCTCAACGCCGGCATGCCGGCGTACGCGCGAGCCGTCGGCGACGTGTCGACGCAGGGTCTCGGGCTGGCGTTCGCGGCCAACACGCTGGTGATCGTGGTGCTGCAGCTGTTCGTCCTGCAGCGGATCGAGGGGCGTCGTCGCACCCGGGTGATCGCGGTGATGGGCGTGGTGTGGGCCGGGTCGTGGCTGCTGCTCGGCGCGACCGGCCTGGTGTCGGGGACGGTCGGTGCGACGCTCCTGGTCGCGGCCTGCACGTCGGTGTTCGCCTTCGGCGAGACGCTGCTGCAGCCGACGATCCCCGCGCTGGTCAACGAGCTGGCGCCCGACGAGCTGCGCGGGCGCTACAACGCGCTCAGCTCGGGGGCCTTCCAGCTCGCCGCGATCATCGCGCCGCCGGTCGCGGGGTTCCTGGTCGACCACGACCTCGGCGCGGTCTACATCGGCTCGCTGGTCCTCGGCTGCCTGCTGGTCGGCGTGATCGCCGTGCTGCGGCTGGAGCCCCAGCTGACCCCGGCGGTCAACGGCGTGCGCGCCCCGACGAAGCTCGACCCCGCCGAGCTCTCCTCGTCGTCGGCGAAGACGATCAGCGCCGCGACCGACTGACCGCCTCCTCGAGCCGCCGCACCCGGGGCGGTGCGGCGCGGGTCAGCGCCGGCGGCCCGGGGGACGTCATACGAGTCGGTCGCCCGAACAACCACCCCGGATGACCTCCCGCCGGGTCACCGGGAGACGTCATACGACCTGGCCGCCGGGACGACCAGGTCGTATGACGTCGCCGCGGGTCTCAGTCGCGCCGCCGGCGTACCAGCCACCAGAGCAGGGCGAGCACGGCGACGACGCCGACCCCCTGCTTCCAGTAGCTGCGCGCCAGCACCGGCAGCACCGCCGCCCCGAGGTCCAGCGCGTCGTCCTGCCCCGGCGCCGCCGGGGCGGGCGTGGGGGATACCCACGGACGTTCTGCAGGTTTCTCGGGCCCGGAAGCCTGCACTTCGTCCGTGGGTATCCCGGCGGCCGACTCCGCAGACGGCTCGGAGGAGGCCGGCTCGGCGGCGGCGGGCGCCTCCTGGCCCTCGGCGAGGCGGTGGTGCAGGCAGTCGACGAACTGGCCGAGCAGCTTGTCGGAGACGTCCTGCATCACGCCGCGGCCGAACTGGGCGGGCTTGCCGGTGATCGCCAGGTCGGTGACCACCTCCACCGAGGTCGCCCCGTCGGTCTCGGCCATGGTGAGCGTGACCAGCGCGCCGGCCGTGCCGTTGCCGCGCTTGTCCTTGCCCTTGGCGTCCACGACGAACCGATGGGCGGCGTCGTCCTTCTCGACGAACGTGCCCGAGCCGTTGTAGACCAGCGCGATCGGTCCGAGCTTGACCTTCACCGACCCCGAGAAGCTGTCGTCCCCGACCGAGGTGACCGTGGCCCCCGGGAAGCACTCCGCGACCTGCGCGATGTCCTGGAAGTGGGCCCAGGTCTCCTCGACCCCCGTCGGGACGGTGAAGCTGTGGGTGAGCTCCACGCCTCAGCCTCCCGCCGCCGCGACGACCGCGCGCCGCGTGAGCACCCGGGCGAGGTGACGGCGGTAGTCGGCCTCGCCGTTGAGGTCCGAGGGCGGGTTGGTGCCCTCGGCGGCCTGCTCGGCCGCGGCGCGTACGCCGTCCTCGGTCGCGGGCTGTCCGGCGAGCGCCGCCTCGGTCGCCCGCGCACGGACCGGGGTCGAGCCCATGTTGGTCAGCCCGACCCTGGCCTCGGCGATGGCGCCGCCCTCGGTGCGCACGGTCGCCGCGACGGCGACGATCGGCCACTGGTGGGCCACCCGGACGAACTTCTCGTAGTGGGCGCCCCAGCCGGTGTGCTTGGGGACCCGCACCTCGGTGAGGATCTCGTCGTCACCGATGGCGGTCTCGAAGAGGTCGACGAAGAAGTCGTCGGCCGCGACCGTGCGGGTGCCGCCGGAGCCCTGGATCACGAACTGCGCCCCCAGGGCGAGCGCCGGCGCCCCGAGGTCCCCTGCCGGGTCGGCGTGGGCGAGCGCGCCTCCGAACGTGCCCCGGTGCCGGATCTGGGCGTCGGCGAGGTGCTCGACCGCCTTGGAGATCAGCGTGGCGTGCTCGGCGACGAGCGGGTCGGAGCCGACGACCGCGTGCGGCGTCATCGCGCCGATCACGATCGCGTCGCCGTCGTCGCGGATGCCACGCAGCGACTCGATCCGGCCGAGGTCGATGATCATCTCCGGCGCGTTGAGCCGCATCCGCAGCACCGGCAGCAGGCTCTGCCCGCCGGCGATGATCTTGGCGTCGTCGCCGTGCTCGGCGAGCGCGGCCAGCGCGTCCTCGACCGACGTCGGGGCGACGTAGTCGAACTGTGCCGGGATCATGCGCCGGCTCCTTCCGTGCTCGAGGTGCCGGGTTCGTCGGCATCGAAGTGCGGCATCGCCGCCCCCTCCGTCGACCCGCCGGCACCGGCGCCCTGGATCGCCTTCCACACGCGCTCGGGGGTGCACGGCATCTGGATGTCGGTGACGCCCATCGGCCGCAGCGCGTCGACGACCGCGTTGACCACGGCCGGCGTCGACGCGATGGTGCCCGCCTCACCGACACCCTTGGTGCCGAGCGTGTTGGTCAGGCTCGGCGAGGTCGTGTGGTCGATCTCGAAGCTGATCGTGTCGGCCGCCGTCGGCAGCAGGTAGTCGACGAACGACCCGGACACCAAGGTGCCGCTGTCGTCGTACACCGCCTCCTCCCACAGCGCCTGCGCGATGCCCTGCACCAGGCCGCCGTGCACCTGCCCGCTGACGATCAGCGGGTTGATGATGTTGCCGATGTCGTCGCAGCAGACGTACTTGCGCATCGTCAGCTCGCCGGTCTCGGTGTCGACCTCCATCGCGCACAGGTGGGTCCCGTGCGGGAAGTTGAAGTTGACCGGGTCGTACGTCGCGTCGGAGTCCAGCGACGGCTCGACGCCGTCGGGGAGGTTGTGGGCGGCGAAGGTCGCGAGCGCGACCTCACCGATCGCCATCCCCTGGTCGGTGCCGCGGACCGAGAACCGGCCGCCGGCGAACTCGATGTCCTCCGGCGACGCCTCGAGCAGGTGCGCCGCGATCGGCTTGGCCTTCTCGATGACCTTGTCGGCCGCCTTCACCAGGGCCTCGCCACCGACGACCAGCGACCGGGACCCGTAGGTGTCCAGCCCCTTGGGCGCGACCTGGGTGTCACCGTGCAGGACCTCGACGTCCTCGAACGCCACCCCGAGCCGGTCGGCGACGATCTGGCTGAACGCCGTCTCGTGGCCCTGGCCGTGCGCCGAGGCGCCGGTGACGACCTCGACCTTGCCGGTCGCCAGCATCCGGACGCTCGCGCTCTCCCAGCCGCCGGCGCCGTAGTCGAGCTGCCCGAGCACCCGCGACGGAGCGAGCCCGCACATCTCGGTGAACGTCGAGACCCCGATGCCCAGCTGCACGCGGTCGCCGGAGGCACGCCGCGCCATCTGCTCGGCCCGCAGCTCGTCGTAGCCCAGCATCTCCTTGGCCCGCGCGGTGGCGGCCTCGTAGTTGCCGGAGTCGTACTCGAGGCCGGCCACCGTGGTGAACGGGAACTCCTCGTGCTTGATCCAGTTCTTCTCCCGGACCTCCAGCGGGTCCACGCCGAGCTCGGCGGCCAGCTCGTCCATCAGCCGCTCGATGGCGTACGTCGCCTCCGGCCGGCCGGCGCCGCGGTAGGCGTCGGTCCAGGTCTTGTTGGTCAGGACCGTCTGCACCGCGAAGTGGTAGGCCGGGAACTTGTAGATCGAGTTGAACATGAACGCGCCGAGCACCGGCACGCCGCCGCCGACGATGGCGACGTACGCCCCGAGGTCGGCGAGCAGCTCGACCTTGAGCCCGGTGACGGTCCCGTCCTTCTCGGCCGCCAGCGTGAGCTTCTGCCACTGGTCGCGGCCGTGGTGGCCCGAGACGAGCGACTCCGAGCGGGTCTCGGTGTACTTGACCGGCTTGCCGATCCGCCGGCCGACCGCCCAGGCGATCCACTCCTCCGGGGTGGCCTGGAGCTTGCCGCCGAAGCCGCCGCCGACGTCGGGGGCGATCACGCGGACCTTGGACTCCGGTACGCCGGTGGTCGCGGCCAGGGCGAAGCGCAGGATGTGCGGGATCTGGGTGGCCGAGTACATGACGTACTGCTCGCCGGTCGGGTCGACCACGACCGAGCGCGGCTCCATGAAGGCGGGGATGAGGCGCTGCTGGCGGTACTCGCGCTCGATGACGATCCCGTCGGTGCGGGCCTTGCTGATGGCGTCCTCGACCGGAGCGCCGGTGCCCGCCTCGCCGGAGTCGAAGACCCACAGCGCGGACTTGTTGGTGCCGAGGTCGGGGTGGGCCAGTGCCGTGTCGGCCGCGGCCTCCTTGAGGTCGAGGGCGGCCGGCAGCTCGTCGTACTCGACGTCGACGAGCTCGGCGGCGTCGCGGGCCTCCGCGGCGCTGCGGGCCACGACGACCGCGACGATCTCGCCGGCGAACGCGACCCGGTCGCTCGGCATCGGGGAGTGCACCGGCGTCACCTGGTCGGGCGTGATCGGCCAGGCGTTGATGCACACGCCGAGCTCCTCGCCGAAGTCGGCGCCGGTCAGCACCGCGACGACGTTGGGCGCCTCCTTCGCGGCGCTGGTGTCGATGCTGACGATGTTCGCGTGGGCGAACGGGCTGCGCACCATCGCCAGGTGCAGCATCCCGGGGAGCTGGATGTTGTCGGTCCAGCGGGTGCGGCCGGTGATCAGCCGCTGGTCCTCCTTGCGGCGCCGGTCGCGGCCGATCTCGCGCTCGACCTCGTCGGCGGGGCGCTCCTGCGTGGCGGTCATGCGTCGGCCCCCTGCGTCTGGGAGGCGGCGTGCTGCACCGCGCGGACGATGTTGTGGTAGCCCGTGCAGCGGCACAGGTTGCCCTCGATGCCGACGCGGATCTCCTCCTCGGTCGGGTGCGGGTTCTCATTGAGGAGGTCGACGCTCTGCATGATCATCCCGGGCGTGCAGAAGCCGCACTGGAGGCCGTGGCACTCCCGGAACGCCTCCTGCACCGGGTGCAGCTGGCCGTCCTTCGCCAGGCCCTCGATGGTGGTCACCTCGCCGCCGTCGGCCTGCACGGCCAGGACATTGCACGACTTCACGCTCGTGCCGTTGAGGTGCACCGTGCACGCACCGCAGTTGCTGGTGTCGCACCCGATGACAGTGCCGGTCTTGCCGAGGCGTTCGCGCAGGTACTGCACGAGCAGCATGCGGGGTTCGACGTCGTCGGAGACGCGCGCTCCGTCGACGGTGAGGCTGATCCGGGTCATGGACTCTCCCTGGAGGGACGTGGGCCTGCTGTGGCGCAGGTCACGCTAGGGAGCACCGGGTTGGTGGAGGGTTGGGTGCAGGCCGTCCGGGCGCGAGGAACGAGCGCCCGGACGTGGCTGTGCCGGTCGAGCGAGCGCACGCCCGAGCCTGCGAGGGCGTGGCCGCGAGTCGAGACCCCGGCGCGTCGGTGCGAGTCTCAGGCGGTCGCGCGGGCCAGCGCGAGGCGGGCGACCTCGGCGGCCTGGGTGCGGATCTCGGGGATCGCGGTGGACTCCCACAGCGTGCCCTTGCGCGGCGGGCCGACCGCGAGCAGGCCGTCGACGACCGCGCCGTCGGCGCCCACGACCTCGCCCGCGGGGGTGGTGTCGATGCCCAGACGCAGCGGGTCGGGGGCGACCAGGCCGCGCGCCTGGAGCGCCTGGAGCAGCGGGTCCTCGCTGCGGCTGACGTCGGTGAGGGGGCCGGTGCAGTTGACGACGGCGTCGGCGACGACCGGTTCCGCCAGCGCGGGGAGCCGCAGCTCGGCGCGGGTGCCGCGGACGTCGGCGTCCGCGATGCCCCCACCGACCACCGTGAGCCGGCCGGCGCGCCGGTAGCCGTCGATGCACTCGGCGACCTCCGGCGCCATCCGGTGGCGCCGGATCTCCCAGTCCCGCACGTAGCGGTCGAGGAACCGGCGGCGCTCCTCGAGCTCGAGGCGGCGCCAGATCGACGGGGTCGGCGCGCGCAGCCCGTCGACCACGTTGCGCCAGTCGACGCCCTGGGCGCGTGCGGCCTCGACCTGCTCCCGCACCAGCAGCGCCAGGCCGTCGGCGGTCAGCGGCCCGTCGGGCACCCGGGTCACCCACGCGGTCGACTGCTGCTCGATGTGGCCGAAGGGCAGCAGCCCGTGTCGGCTCACCATGACCGCCCGGCGGCCGGGGTCCTGCTCGAGCAGCGTGATCACCGTGTCGATGGCGGTCAGCCCGGTGCCGACCACCACCACGTGGGCGTCGGCCGGCAGCGCGCGGAGCGCCCCGAGGTCCCAGGGGTTGGGCAGGTGGCCGGGCAGGCCGGCGAGGTCGGCGCCGGCGACGGTCAGCGACTGCGGCGCCTGGTTGCCGGAGGCCAGCACCACGGTCCCGGCCGTGCTCACCCGGTCGCGCGTGCGCAGCTCGAAGCCCCCGGGCACGGCGACGACGTCGTCCACGCGGCCGGCGCTGATGGTCAGCCGGTGGTCGGCGACCGAGGCCAGCGTGTCCTGCAGGTAGGCGGCGTACTCCATCCGCGGCAGGAAGCCCTGCGGGTCGGGGTCGCGGCCGGCGCGGCGGGCCCAGTCGAGCAGGTCGGAGGGGACGTCGGCGAAGGCGCTCATGTGGCGGGCACGCACGTTGAGCAGGTGCCGCGGGTCGGAGGTGCCGTACGCGATGCCGCGGCCGAGCACCCCGGACGCCTCGTGGACGGTCACGCAGAGCGCGGAGTCCCCGGAGGTGGTGAGCAGCTGCAGGGCGGTCAGCACCCCGCTCGCGCCGCCTCCGACGACGGCGACGCGGTGCCGCTCGGGCACCACGGTCGGCACGGGCTGCTCCACTCTCACCGCTCCCACCATGAGGTAAGTCTAGTGACACAGTCGTCTTGACGCGGCATCGTCGCGGTCACGTCAGCTCGACCACCTCACCGGCCCGTCCGTGGGCGACCAGGTCGACCACCGCCCGGGTGACGGCCTCGGGCGGCACGAGCACCGGGCGCTCGGCGGCGGGGAGGGCAACGACCTGCTCGTGGGCCCGCGGCAGCCCGATCCACCCCGGCACCACCGCCATCACCCGGGCCCGGGCGGCCGTCGCCGGGTCACCGAGCGAGGTGGTGAACCGGACGAGCCCGGCCTTCGCCGCGGCGTACTCCGGCGAGCCGTAGCCCTCCGTGCCCAGGGCGGCGCTCGAGGCGACGTTGACGACCGCGGCCGGGCGGACCGGCCCGCGGCGGTCGTCGAGGCCGGCGAGGAAGAGCTGGGTGAGCAGCATCGGGGCACGCAGGTTGAGGTCGAGGGTGCGCGACCAGGCGTCGTACGGCGCCGCGGGGTACTGCTCGCCGGGCGTCCACCCGCCGGCGTTGTTGACCAGCACGTCGGCGCCACCGAGGTCGCGGGCCCGGGCCGCCAGCGCCCGCAGGTCCGCCTCGACGGTGACGTCGCCACAGCAGGCCCACCCGCCGACCCGGTGCTCGCGCACCAGGCGCACCGTCTGCTCGGCCCCGGCCGGGTCGCGGTCGGCGACCAGGACCGCGGCACCGCGACGGGCCAGCGCCAGCGCGAGCTCGCGGCCCAGGCCGTCGGCGGCGCCGGTGACCAGGGCGAGGCTGTAGCGGATCTCCACCGCGCCCACGGTAGGCGCGGGTCCCGACAGCCTCAGCGCGAGGCCGCGGCGAGCCGGCCCTTGAGCAGCGGCACCGCCGGGTGGGGCACGCCGGCCAGGCGGGCCAGGCAGACCTCGACGACCTCGGTGTCGTACGGCGCCAGCTCGCTGTAGCGGACCACGGCGTCGGGCTCGGGGTCGGCGAGCAGCGCCTCGCGCACGGCGACGGCGACGAACTCGGCCAGCTCGTGGAGGGCGGGCGAGTTCGTGCCGGGCAGCAGGTCGCCGCCGTACGCGTCGACCGCGGCCGCGACCCGGCCGCGACGCAGCAGCCCGAGCACGAGGTCGACGTCGGTGGTCACCGGCATGGTGAGCCGGTAGGGCCGGGACGCGAGCTGGCCCCCGAGGGCGGAGCGGAGGTGGGAGACCTCGGCCTTGAGGGTCGAGAGGGTGACGGCCTGGTCGCCGTAGACGCACGCGTGCAGGCGCTCCAACGACAGGCCCTCGGGATGCATCGCCAGGAGGGCGAGCACCTCGGTCTGCCGGCGGTTGAGCAGCAGCCGCTGGCCGTCGAGCCAGGTCTCGGCCGTGCCGAGCAGCCGCATCACCAGGCCCGGCTCGGACCGCTCGTCGAGGGCACCGGCGACGGGGTGGTGCTGCGAGGCGGGCATGGCCGCCTCGATCAGCCGCGCCATCACGCGGGCCGTGGCCAGCCCGATCGGGTGGGTGCGGTCCCACCTGGTGGAGAGGTCGAGGACGCCCAGGTGCGTGCCCGTCACCGGGTCGTGCAGCGGGGCGGCCCAGCAGACCCAGTTGTGCACGATCGGCGCGTAGTGCTCGGCGCTGAACACCATGGCCGGCTGGGCGAGCCGGTTCGCGAGGTCCAGCGCGTTGGTGCCGACGGACTCGTCGTCCCAGCGCCCACCGGCTACGAAGTTGACGCTCTCGGCCTTGCGGCGCATGACCCGGCCGCCGTACGTCCACAGGATGCGGGTCTGCGGGTCGGTGACCGCGATGACCAGGTCGCCGTCCTCGGCCGTGCGCCGCAGCTCCGCCTCGACCCGCTCCACGGCGGTCTGGAGGGGCGAGCCCTGCCAGTACGACGCCGTCTCGGACTCGTCGGCGAGCGGCGCCTCCTGGACGTCGGGGTCGACCGCAGCCTCCGACCGGGTCCAGCTCGAGAGGATCTCGGGGCGCACGAGGTCGGCCGCCCCGTCGGCGTTCTCGACGAACGTGGACCACGCCCGGACCGCCGCCGCGCGGCGGGCCTGCAGCTCGCTTCGCGCCATGCGAGCGAAGGTAACACCGACCAGGTGACGTGGGTCACAGGTCTCGGTGGATCCGCCCCTCCAGGCCGGCCAGCCGCTCGCCCGACCCGCCCCAGCGGCCGGCGACGATCTCGGCGGCGATGCTGATCGCGGTCTCCTCCGGCGTGCGCGCCCCCAGGTCGAGGCCGATCGGGCTGGAGAGCCGTGCGATCTCGGCGTCGGTGAGGCCGGCCTCGCGCAGCCGCGCGAGCCGGTCGTCGTGGGTGCGGCGCGAGCCCATCGCGCCGACGTACGCGACGTCGGGCAGCCGCAGCGCCACCTCGAGGAGGGGTACGTCGAACTTCGGGTCGTGGGTGAGCACCGTGATCACGGTGCGGGCGTCGACCCGGCCGGCCTCGACCTCGGCGGTCAGGTAGCGGTGCGGCCAGTCGACGACGACCTCGTCGGCCTCGGGGAACCGGGTCGCGGTGGCGAACACCGGGCGGGCGTCGCACACGGTGACGTGGTAGCCGAGGAAGCTGCCGACCCGAGCGACCGCGGCGGCGAAGTCGATCGCGCCGAAGACCAGCATCCGCGGCTTGGGCGCGAAGGCCCACACGAACACGCGCATGCCCTCCCCGCGCCGTTCGCCGTCGGGGCCGTAGGTCAGCGTCGCGCTGTGCCCGGCCGCGAGCAGCCCTAGCGCGTCGTCGTGGACCGCGTCGTCGGCGCGCTGGGAGCCGAGCGCTGGGGTAGTCCCTGACGATCGAGTGGTCCCGACCGGCGTGTCGACCACTCGAAGGTCAGGGACTATCCCGGCGGGCCGCACGACGAGGCGGCGGCCGAGGAGGGCGGGATCGGGGTGCTCGATGACGGTGGCGAGGGCGACCGGGCGGCCGGCGTCGACGTCCGCGGCGATCTCCTCGAGCTCGGGGAACGTCTCGCGGCTGACCTTCTCGACGTAGACGTCGAGGATGCCGCCACAGGTCAGCCCGACGGCGAACGCGTCGTCGTCGGAGACCCCATAGCGCTCCAGAACCGGAACCCCGGACTCGACCACGGCCTGGCCCAGCTCGTAGACCGCGCCCTCGACGCAGCCGCCGGACACCGAGCCCACGGCGGTGCCGTCGGGGCCGACGAGCATCGACGCACCGGGCGGCCGGGGCGCCGACTGGAAGGTCGCGACCACCGTGCCGACCCCGACCGTCTCGCCGGCCCGCCACCACGTCATCAGCTCCGGCAGCACTTCACGCACGGGAGACCACCTCCACCAGGTCCTCGAAGGTCGCCAGGGAGTGCCCGGCGAGGAAGTCGTCGCAGTGCGGGAGGGCGGCGACCACGCCCTGCTGGACCGGCTCGTACCCGGCCTTGCCGCGGTGCGGGTTGACCCACACGACCCGGTGCGCGATCCGCTGCAGCCGGCCCATCTGCTCGCCGAGCAGCGCCGGGTCGCCCCGCTCCCAGCCGTCGCTGAACACCACGACCACCGCGCCGCGCGCCAGGCCCCGCTGCCCCCACCGGTCCAGGAAGAACCGCAGCGTCTCCCCGAGCCGGGTGCCGCCGGACCAGTCCGGCACGGTGGTGCCCGCGGCGACCAGCGCCCGCTCGGGGTCACGCATCCGCATCGCGCGCGTCACGTGGGTGACCCGGGTGCCGACCGTGAACGTCTCGACCGAGGGGCACACCTGGGTGAACCGGTGGGCCAGGCGCAGCAGCGCGTCGGCGTACCCGCTCATCGAGCCGGAGACGTCGACCAGCAGCACCACCCGGCGCGGCCGGGTGCCGCGGCGGCGCCAGGCGATCTCGGCGGGCTCGCCCATCCGCCGCAGCGAGGAGCGCAGGGTGCGCGAGGCGTCGACCTGCCCGCGGTGCCAGCGCTGGTGGCGAGCGGTACGCCGGACCGGTGGCCGCGGTCGCAGGGTCGCGAACAGGCCCGCGACCCGGTGCTTCTCGGCAGCCGAGAGGGCCGCGACGTCCCGGTGCCGCAGCACCTCGACCTCGCTGGCCAGGGCGCGCAGCACCTCCTCGTCGACCTCGCCGCCGGTGCCGCTGCCCTCGTCGAGGGGCAGCGACGCGGCGCTCGGGGTGGCCGGCGGCGCGGCCGGCCGGGGGCGCGGGAGTCCGTCGCGGGCGTCGAAGAACGCGTGGAAGACCTGGTCGTAGCGCTCCAGGTCGTCCGGGCCCGCGCAGAGCGTCGCCCGGCCGGCGAGGTACGTCGACCGCCGGTCGCCGGCGTCGAGTTCTGCGGCCGCGGCGAGGAAGCCCTGGGCCCGGTCCTGGGTCACCGGCACCCCCGCGGCCCGCAGCGCGCGCGTGAACCCGAGGAGCACCTCGTCGGGCTGGCGGACCTGGGTGCTCATGAGCGCAGCATCTGGTCCAGCGCGTGGCGGACCCGCTCGGCGTCCTCGCGGTACTTCACCAGCGCGCCGAGCGTCGCGGCCGCCGCCTCGAGGTCGATCTCGGCGGTGCCGAGGTGGTGGAGCGCCCGGGCCCAGTCGAGGGTCTCGGCCACGCCCGGCGGCTTCTGCAGGTCGTCGCGGCTGCGCAGCCGCTGCACCACCTCGACCACCTGCCGGCGCAGCGCCTCGGACACCTCCGGCGCCCGGCTGCGCAGGATCTCGACCTCCCGCTCGAGGCCGGGGTGCTCGATCCAGTGGTAGAGGCAGCGGCGCTTGAGCGCGTCGTGGAGCTCGCGGGTCCGATTGGAGGTGAGGACCACGAACGGCGGCGTGGCCGCCCGGACCGTGCCGAGCTCGGGGATGGAGACCTGGTAGGTCGACAGCACCTCGAGCAGGAACGCCTCGAACTCGTCGTCGGCGCGGTCGACCTCGTCGACCAGCAGCACCGCCGGGCTCGCCTGCAGCGCCTGGAGCACCGGACGGGCGAGGAGGAACCGGGCGTCGTACAGGCTCTTCTCGGCCTCCTCGACATCGGATCCGGCTCCCGCCGCCTCGAGGGCGCGCAGGTGGAGGATCTGGCGCGGGAAGTCCCAGTCGTAGAGCGCCTGCGTCGCGTCGATGCCCTCGTAGCACTGCAGCCGTACCAGCGGGAGCTCGAGGGTCTCGGCGATCGCCTCGGCCAGGGCGGTCTTGCCGGTGCCGGGCTCGCCCTCGAGCAGCAGCGGTCGCTGCATCCGCAGCGCCAGGAAGGTGACCGTGGCGAGCGCGTCGTCGGCGAGGTAGCCGGTCCCACCGAGGCGCGTGGCCACGGCTGCCGGGGACTCGAGGTCCATGTGACCCAGGCTACGGGGACGGGTGTTGGTCGGAGGTTGGGCGCCGGTGTGACAGTGGGGGGATGGACGAGGTGGACGGGCGGCTCGAGCGGGCCATCCTCGCGCTGCTCGCCGCCCGCCGGCCGGGCGCAACGATCTGCCCCTCCGACGCGGCCCGGGCGGTCGCACCCGACGGCTGGCGGCCGCTGATGGACGCCGCACGCGCCGCCGCCGGCCGGCTCGTGGCCGCCGGCCTGGTCGAGGTCACCCAGGGTGGCCAGGTCGTCGACCTCGCCACCGCCCGGGGGCCGGTCCGGATCCGCCGGGTCGGCGGCCGGCCCTGACCGGCCCACCGGCCGTCCACAGCTCAGAGCGGTGCTCGTGAGGTGCGTCGTTTGGTCACCAACCGCAGGAATTTCGGCCCGGAACCTGCGGTTGGTGACCAAACGTGCCTGTGGACGACCCCGCAGGCGGTGCCCAGGGGTGACGGGCTCCACCGGTCGACGGAGCAGCTCGCGACGTACGACGTTTGGTCACCAACCGCAGAAATTCCGGCCTGAAACCTGCGGTTGGTGACCAAACGTGCCTGTGGACGAACCCGGGGGGTCAGGGAGCGGGCGGAGGGCGGTCGACGTCGTGGCCGGAGGCCAGGTCGCCGCACTCGACGAGGTCGACCGGCCGGGCGGCGAGGTAGCCCCGGGCGCCCTCGTCACCGTCCGCAGCGGCGGCGATGCCCGCCCAGTGGTCGCGGCCGAGGACGACGGGGTGGCCGGCCCGGCCGTCGTAGACGGCGCGGCGCAGGGTGGCCGGCGCCGGCAGCGGGCGGAGGAGGCGGGCCACGACCTCCGCGGTGACGTCGGGGAGGTCGACCAGGGTCAGCACGACCGCGTCGGCGTCGGAGGCGGCGACGGCGCGCAGCCCCGCCCGCAACGAGGCCGACATCCCCTCCGCCCAGTCCGCGGCGACGACGGCGCTGGCGCCGGTGCCCTCGAGCAGGGGCAGCGCCTCCTCCGCGGCCGCGCCGAGCACCACGTCGACCTGGGCGCAGCCGCCGGCGGCGAGGACGCCGACGGCGCGCACCAGCCACGGCTCGCCGTCCGCGCCGCGGACCAGCGCCTTCGGGGTGCCCATCCGCGAGCCGGCGCCCGCGGCGAGCACGAGCCCGTGCACCGTCACCCGAAGGCCTGCTGGTAGAGGTCGGCCAGCTCCGAGCTCCACGGTGCGCTGAAGCCGCACACGGTCACCTGGCCGTCGCTCGCACTCACCAGGTAGCGCCCGCCCGGCTCGAACCGCACCGCCCCGACGAGCTCCTGCAGCTCCTCCGGGGGCGCCTTGACCCGGGCCAGGTCGGTGTCGCCGCCGGCGTACCAGTGGGTCACGTCGAGCGTCACCGTGCCGTCGGTGATCGAGGAGACGGTGCCGTCGAAGGCGACGTCCTGCTGGGCGAGCGTCTCGGCGTTGGGCACCAGGCACTTGGCGGAGTACGCCGCCGCGGCCGGCGCGCCGAGCTCGGTGACCGTCTGCGCGCCGCCGGTGCCGCCCCCGGCGCTCGGGGGCGCCGCCGGGCCGCCGTCCAGGCCGCGCACGGCGAAGACCCCGATGCCGGCGATGATCAGGACCGCCGCCGCGGCGACCAGCCAGGTGAGCGGGCTGCGTCCGTGGGTCCCCGTCTCGCGGGTCTCGGTGGTGGGCTCGGTGCTCATGACGTCCTCCAGGAGTCGGGCCACCCCGTCGGGGTCGGCGGCCGGGAGGGAGGCCGCCGGGTCGGACGCCTGCAGGCGCTGGCGCAGCTCGTCGGTCACGACCGTCTCCCCTCTCTCGACTCCTCATGTCCGGCACCGGCCCTGCTCTTTCGCAGCCGGTCGGACAGCTTCTGCTTCGCCCGGGTCAGGCGGGTGCTCGCGGCGTTGGCACTGATCCCCAGCACGACCGCGATCTCGGCGGGCGTCAGCTGCTCCCACGCCCAGAGGCGGAGCAGCTCGGCCTCCTCCGGCCGCAGCGTCGCCAGCGCCTCGTGCAGCGCGGGGTCCTCGGGGGGCCCGGGATCGGCCGGCTGCGCCATGATCCGGGCCGCGACCCGCTCCTGGCGCCGCGTCGACCGCTCGGCGTTGCGCAGGCAGTTGCGCGCCACGGCGTACACCCAGGGCAGCGGCTCCTCCGGCAGGTCGGCGGCCCGTCGCCAGCAGACGAGCAGCGTCTCGGCGAGCACGTCGTCCGCCGTGGCCGGGTCGGTGCGGCGCGCGAGGAATCGGCGCAGCGGCTCGATCAGCCCCGGCGCGACCTCCTCGAAGCGGTCGCGTCGGCTCTCGTCCACCCCTCCACCCTCACACAGCAGTCAGCCGGTGGCGCACTCCGGCTTCGTCGAGAGGGTCCCGCACCACACGATCTGAGCCCCGCGTTGGTTGTCCGAGGAGCTGTCCATCGGGTGGCTGACCGTCCACTGCAGGGTCGACGTCGCCTCGTGGAACTCCGTCGAGGCGAAGGTCTGTTCGAGGCCGAGGCTGAGGTGCGCGACCCGTCCGGCCGGCATCGCACCCATCTCGCACCGGATCTCGACGACGAGGTTCGGCTTCGGGGTGACCGTCGTCGTCTCGCACTGGTCCAGCGGCGGCGCCGACGGGAAGGTGCCCGGGATCTGGGTCGTCGACTCGCTGAGGTTCACCAGGTCCGAGATGCCGCCCACCCGCACCTTGAAGATGCCGCCCTTGATCACACCGGACGGCCCCTTGTTGGTCAGGCTGAGGTTGACGACCGCGTGCACCTGGGTCGCCGCCGGGTAGTACTTCGTCGTCGGCACCGACGCATCGACCAGGGACAGGTCGGCATCGAGGTCGCCGAAGAGCCGGAACACCACGCCCGTCAGGTCCGCCGACGACGTGTTGCACCTCTTCTGCTTCTTCGGGAGAGGACCGCGCACGACGGTCACGGCCACCGTGTTGTTGCCGTCGGTGAATCGCTTGAGCACCTTCGGGCCCAGCACGATCGACGGTCCGGAGTAGGGCGTGCCCGTGAGCTTCCCCTGCGTGACCGTGGCCCCGTTGAGTGCGAGCTTGAACGTCTTGAACGGGGTCGGCACGCTGAACGGGAAGACGGGGGCGATCGTGAAGGTCGCCTTCGTCGGCCGACCGGGGAGCCGCAGCGTGCGCCGGAACGTCACGGTCTGCGCCGCGGCCGTGCACCGGGAGGCCCACACCACGGTGTCCGGGTCGGCCTTGCCGGGGGGCTTGCTCAGCGGGTTGCTGCTGGCGTCTGGCGTGAGCTCGCGCGCACCCGACCAGGCCTTGTTGGAGCTGGCCCAGAAGCGCTCGCCGGTGCCCTGGAGGTACGGCGGCGCGGGGCTCGCGGTGCTCAGGTCGGCGTCAGCCGCCGGCGCGAACACCGTGAGGAGGAGGGCCACGGCGGCGGCCAGGGCGCCCGCCCGCCGCGAGCGCCGAGCCGGTCGCATGCTCGACCGTACGTCGCCGGACGTCGTGGGGCCAGGTCTCGGCGAAGATCTTTGCCGTCCGGCCCGTCGGCGGGTGAGGACCTCCCTCCTCGAGTGGGCACGACGGCACGGCTGCTCGCGGCGCCCGTCAGACGCCGGCCCTCGGCGGGCATCGCCGATGCCGCTGTCCGGTCGGCTCAGGTGTGCACCTGATAGCCGATGATGCGGAGCTGGCTGCAGGTGTCGTTGCCGGAGTCCGCGTCGCGGAGCAGCGAGAACCCGAGGTAGCCGCCCGGGGACACCGCGTCGGCGAACCGGAAGGTGAACACGTGCACCTGCCCGTCGTCGACCGGGAAGTCGAGCTGGCCGATGCTGCTGGTGGTCCCCGGGAAGTACCACGCGCCGTTGCTCACCGCGGAGGCCGGCCCGACCTCGCCGTGCAGCCCGGTCAGCGAGACGTAGGCGGAGCAGGACGTGTTGGTCAGCTCCTGCACGACCAGGTCCAGGGTGATCGGCCTCGAGGCCTGGTGGGTGGGCGGCACGATGAAGGACACCCGCGCCTCGCCGGTCCCGGTGCCGGAGAGGGTCGGCCCGTTCTCGGTCTGCGCGGCGGTGCCGCTGACCCCGGCCGACTGCGGTGGGATCGACATGGTCGCGACCTGCGCGAGCGTCGCGCCGCCCAGACGGGCGCTGTCGGGCACCCGGCCGTTCTTGTCGGTCGCGACCAGCTTGCCGGCCCGGGACGCCGCCGAGGTGGCAGCCTTCACCGCCAGCAGCCCGCCGACCCTCCGCGCGTTCTCGGCGTCGTACCTCGCCTTCGCCCAGGCACCACCACCGACCAGTGCCCCCGCGGCGACCAGCGCGATGGTCACCAGGGCCACCTGCCACGCCGTCGGCCGCAGCGTCCGCTCGCTCATCACGTCCCCCGTTCGCCGGCCCACCGACGGTCGGCGGACCTGGGAGCACTCTCCCGGGATGCACGCGGAGGATGCCTGACCCGATCGGGCTGGCCCGTCCCCACCTGCCGACCCCAGTCCGCGCGGACCCGGGCGCTCAGCCGACCAGCTCGGACGGCCGCACCTGCAGCGCATACGGCTGGTCGAGCCCGACGGTCTCCTCGCCCGCGACGACCACCACCTCGTCGTACCGGCCGTCGACGAGCTGCCACACGGTGAGGGACGGGACCTCGGGGTCGACCGCCCAGTACGACGCGACCCCGGCCCGCTCGAACGCCGCGCGCTTGAGCTCGAGGTCGATCAGCCTGGTGCTGGGCGAGAGCACCTCGACCGCGAGCACGGGGAGACCGGCCATCGTCCGGCCCGCCAGCGCGGTGCGCGGCGCGACCAGGAGGTCCGGCTGGAGGACCGTGACGTCGGAGACCGTCACGTCCAGGGGCGCGAGCATCACCTCGAGGTCGTCCGGGCAGGCTGCCCGCAGGAGCAGGTGGAGGTTGCCGACGACACGTTGATGGGGGACCGCTGGGGACGGCGTCACGATGAGGGCTCCGTCGATGAGCTCGTACCGGTGCCCGTCATCGGGCATCTGCTCGAGATCGGCTGCCGTCAGCGGCCGTCCCTGCGGCAGCCCGGTCGCAGCCGTCATGGCAGTCATCGTGCCTCCTGGGGACTCGCGGCTCAACCACGCCGTCAGGATGCCCCGCGGCGACGCGCCCATCGCACGCTCATCCACAGGCAGGCTCCGGGCGGCCGCGACCAGGGGGCACGGCGACCTAGGGTTCCGCCGCATGGGGAAGAACAGCCAGAACCGTAGGGAGCGGCGGCGCAGGAGTCCCGCCGGCGGCGGACCCACGGACCGGACCGGCCCGGAGGCCTCGCAGCACGACCCCCGGCGCGCGGAGTCGGCGTGGATCGTCGCCGCCGTCCTCCGCGACGCCCACCCCGCGGACCGGCGCCGGGCGCGCGAGGAGCTCGACCGGCTGCCGTGGTCGGTCGTGCTGTCCGCCGCCGAGCACCTGATGTCCAACCAGGTCGCCACGCTGTGGGCGAGCGGCTGGCAGCCCGCCGAGCTCTTCCGCCAGGCCAGGATCGGCCGACGCTGCACCGGGACCGCGACGGTCCTCGAGGCGGCGATCGCCGTCGACTGCGCCCGGCGGCTGGCCCGCGGGGAGCAGCTCCATCCGTCCTGGCGACAGCAGGCGGAGGAGGTCGGCGGTCGGGAGCCCGACGTGGCCGACGGGTGGCTTCCCCGCCTGCTTGCGACGCTCGGCCTCACGGCCGCCGAGGAGCGCACCGCGGTCACCGAGGCGCTCCCGGCGCTCTACCACCTGCCGCCCCTCGACGTGCTGGTCCCGCCACCCGGTGCGGCCGCTGCCGCGCGGCCTCGGACGCGGGAGTCGACCGCGGACCCCGTGCTCCGGCGGGTCCGCAGCCTGCTCGCGAAGGCCGAGTCGACCGAGTTCGTGGCCGAGGCGATCGCGCTGACCGCCAAGGCCCAGGAGCTGATCACCCGCCATGCCATCGACACGGCGCTGCTGGACGGTGCGGCGGGCACTGCCGCCGAGCCGACGATGGTGCGGGTGCCGGTCGACCCGCCGTACGCCGACGCCAAGTCGCTCCTGCTCCAGACCGTCGCGGCCGCCAGTCGCTGCCGCACGCTGTTCAGCGCGCAACTGGGCCACTCGACGGTGGTCGGGTTCGAGGCCGACCTCGCGGCGGTCGAGGTGCTCTTCACGTCGCTGCTGGTCCAGGCGCAGCAGGGGTTGGCCGCGGCCGCCCGGTCGGCCCCTCCGGGCACCCGCCCGCGCCGCCCGTCCTTCCGCTCGGCGTTCCTCGTGGCCTTCGCCATCCGCATCGGGGAGCGACTGGACGAGGTCAACCAGCACGTCGTCGGTGCCGCCGCTGCCGAGTCCACCGAGCTCCTCCCGGTGCTCGCCTCGCGACGGGAGGCGGTCGACGACCTGGTCGCCGCCCGGTGCGGCGAGGTCCGCCACGGTACCGTGCGCGGCGGGCACGACCCCGCCGGCTGGGCCAGCGGCCGGATCGCGGCCGACCAGGCCCGGCTGACCGCCGGCGACCTCTCCGGCGGCGACTGACCGTCGGCGCCCCAGCCCCGCGGCGACCCCGGACATGCCGAACGGCCCCGGTCCGCTGGGGACCGGGGCCGCTCGAGGTGCTGGGTGGTGCGTGGTTCTTGTGCTGCGACAGGGACTGGGTCTCGATATGCGCCGCGCGTCCGGGCTCCGCCCGTCCGCGCCGGCGCTACTCGACCTTGCACCCGGCTTGGTCCGGGCTAGCGAGCTAGCCCGGACCAGGGGTGCTCAGAAGTCCATGCCGCCCATGCCGCCGTCGCCGCCCGGCATGGCCGGGGCCTTCTCGGGCTTGTCGGCGACGACCGCCTCGGTGGTGAGGAAGAGCGCCGCGATGGAGGCGGCGTTCTGCAGAGCGCTGCGGGTCACCTTGGCCGGGTCGATGATGCCCTCGGCGATCATGTCGACGTACTCGCCGGTCGCGGCGTTCAGGCCGTGGCCCGACTCGAGGTTCTTGACCTTCTCCGCCACGACGCCGCCCTCGAGGCCGGCGTTGACCGCGATCTGCTTGAGCGGGGCCTCGGTGGCGACGCGGACGATGTTCGCGCCCACGGCCTCGTCACCGACGAGCTCGAGCTTGTCGAACGCCGTCGCCGACGCCTGCACCAGGGCGACGCCGCCACCGGCGACGATGCCCTCCTCGACGGCAGCCTTCGCGTTGCGCACGGCGTCCTCGATGCGGTGCTTGCGCTCCTTGAGCTCGACCTCGGTGGCCGCGCCGACCTTGATGACGGCCACGCCGCCGGCCAGCTTGGCGAGGCGCTCCTGGAGCTTCTCGCGGTCGTAGTCGGAGTCCGACTTCTCGATCTCGGCGCGGATCTGGTTCACCCGGCCGGCGATCTGGTCGGCGTCGCCCGCACCCTCGACGATCGTGGTCTCGTCCTTGGTGATGACGACCTTGCGGGCCTGGCCCAGCAGCGCCACGTCGGCGTTCTCGAGCTTGAGGCCGACCTCCTCGGAGATGACCTGGCCACCGGTCAGGATCGCGATGTCCTGCAGCATGGCCTTGCGGCGGTCACCGAAGCCCGGGGCCTTGACGGCGACGGACTTGAAGGTGCCGCGGATCTTGTTGACGACCAGCGTCGAGAGGGCCTCGCCGTCGACGTCCTCGGCGAGGATCAGCAGCGGCTTGCCGGACTGCATGACCTTCTCCAGCACCGGCAGCAGGTCCTTGACCGAGGAGACCTTCTGGTTCGCGATCAGGATGTAGGGGTCATCGAGGACCGTCTCCATCCGCTCCGGGTCGGTGACGAAGTACGCCGAGATGTAGCCCTTGTCGAAGCGCATGCCCTCGGTGAGCTCGAGGTCGAGCCCGAAGGTGTTCGACTCCTCGACGGTGATGACGCCTTCCTTGCCGACCTTGTCCATCGCCTCGGCGATGATCTCGCCGACGGTGGTGTCGGCGGCGGAGATCGACGCGGTGGACGCGATCTGCTCCTTGGTCTCGACGTCCTTGGCCATGCCGAGCAGCTGCTCGGACACGGCGGCGACGGCGGCCTCGATGCCGCGCTTGAGACCCATCGGGTTCGCGCCGGCCGCGACGTTGCGCAGACCCTCGCGGACCATCGCCTGGGCGAGGACGGTCGCGGTCGTCGTGCCGTCACCGGCGACGTCGTCGGTCTTCTTCGCGACCTCCTTGACCAGCTCGGCGCCGATCTTCTCGTAGGGGTCCTCGAGCTCGATCTCCTTGGCGATGCTCACGCCGTCGTTGGTGATCGTGGGGGCGCCCCACTTCTTCTCGAGGACGACGTTGCGGCCCTTCGGGCCGAGGGTGACCTTCACGGCGTCGGCCAGGGTGTTCATACCCCGCTCGAGCCCGCGCCGGGCCTCCTCGTCGAATGCAATCAGCTTCGGCATGACTCCTGCGATCCTTCGCATGTCAGAGTTCGTGGATCCGGGTCGGCGGGCTGCCCGCGACGGACGGCCCCCACTGGCCCGGCGAACCCTTTCTCGCCGGCGTGCGGGACCTCAGCTGGCGCCGCTCCGGTTTGTCACTCTCCGGGGGAGAGTGCCAGCGTCATGTTTAGCACTCGACCAGGGCGAGTGCAAGAAAGTGTCACCAGGTGTGCGGGTACGCGCGGGCGGCGATCGCCTCCGCGAACGGCAGCGCGTTGAGCGGCAGCACGTCGAGGTAGAGCCCGGGCTCGGTCAGCTCGACCTCGCTCACCACGAGCCGGCCCCGGAACTGCATCATGTCCACGCGCGCGTAGACGATCTCCTGGTGGAGCAGGTCCACGACGGTCGCGACGGCCTCGGCGGCCAGGGACGCCGCCTTCTCGGTGAGCTCCACCGAGCGCGAGGTGCCGCCGAACTGCTCGTGCACGCGGATGTCGGTGCGGCTGGGCAGCTTCTGGACCTGGGAGACCGGGCGGCCGGCGATGACGAACACCGACGTCTCGCCGTAGTGGTGGATCGTGTCGACCAGGGGCTGCACGACCCAGGGGCCGAGGTGGGCGCCGGGCTGCGGCAGCCAGACCTTCCCGTCGGCGACCACCTCCAGCCCGCGCCCGCCGGCGGCGACCCACGGCTTCACCACGGAGAGGCCGAAGCCGTCCGCGGCCTTGCGCACGTCGAACACCGTCTCGGCGGTCACCGTCGGGATCACGGGGAGACCGACCCGCTGGAGGTCGGTCAGGTAGCGCTTGTCGGTGTTCCACCGGAAGACCTCGACGCCGTTGAGCAGCGCCGGTCCGACCCCGGAGGCCCAGCCCAGGAACTCCCCGAGTCGGCTGTCGTAGTCCCAGGTGGACCGGACGGCGACCACCTCGGCCATGCCCCAGTCGACGCTCAGGTCGTCCCAGAGCACCCATCGGCTGGCCAGCCCGTGCGCCGCGAGGGCAGCGTCGAGCGCCGCGTGACCCGGCTCGCCGTCGGCCCACTCCTTGCAGGTCGCGAGCAGGACCAGCGGGACCTCGGCCTCGCCGCGCTGCTCCATTGCGGAGATGGTAGGTGCTGGCTCAGGCGCTGTCGCGCACTACGAGCCGGGTGGGCAGCATCCGACCCGGCAGGTCTCGACCAGCCGAGGCCATGGTCTCGAGCAGCATCGCGACCATCTCGCGGCCCATCTGGTCGGCCGACTGCCGCACCGTGGTGAGCGCCGGACTCGTCGACCGGGCGACCGGCGCGTCCTCGAAACCGACCACCGCGACGTCCTCGGGGACCCGGCGCCCCGCCGCCCGGAGCGCCTGGAGGGCGCCCACCGCCATCAGGTCGTCGGCGCAGAACACCGCGTCCAGGTCGGGGGCGCTCCGCAGCAGCGCGGCCATCGCGACCGCACCGCTGGCCTGCCCGAAGTCACCACGCTCGACCAGTCGCTCGTCGAGCGCCTGCCCGGCAGCGGTCAGCGCCTCGACGTACCCCTGGAACCGCGCCCGGCCGGCGACCATGTCGGCGGGGCCGGCGATGGTCGCGATCCGGTGCCGGCCCGCCGCCAGGAGGTGGCCCACCGCCAGGGCCGCGCCCTGGGCGTTGTCGACGTCGACCCAGCCCGCGGTCACGCCCTCCGAGGGCCGCCCACCGACGACGACCGGGACGCCGTGCTCGCGCAGCCGGGCGAGCAGGTGGTCGTCGTCGTGCAACGAGAGCAGCAGCACCCCGTCGACGTGCTGGCGGGTGAGGAAGCCCTCGAGGGCCTGCCGGCGCTCGGGGTGCTGGGCGAGCAGGAGCACCAGCTGGCGGTCCGCCTCGGCGAGCGCGGCGCCGATCCCGCGGACGATGCCGGCGAAGAACGGCTCGCCGAACACCCGCTCCTCCGACTCCGCGATCACCAGCGCCACCGTGTCGGTGCGCCGCCGGACCAGGGCGCGGGCCGCGGCGTTGGGCACGTAGCCGAGCTCGGCGACCGCCTCCTCCACCGCCCGGCGGGCGTGCGCGGAGACCTTCGGGCTGCCGTTGATGACCCGCGACGCCGTCCCGCGGCCCACGCCGGCGCGCGCGGCCACCTGCTCCAGCGTCGGTCGGCCGGCCGCGGTCGGCGTCGTGCTCATGGCGCCAGTATCGCCGTACCGGACCCCCGCCGCCCGGCGAGCCGGGATCAGCCGCCGGCGACCGCCGGGATGACCGAGATCTGGGTGCCGTCCGGCGTGGGGGTGGCCAGGTTGTCGAGGAAGCGCACGTCGTCGTTGCCGACGTAGACGTTGACGAAGCGGCGCAGCTCGCCGGAGTCGTCGACGATCCGTCCCTTGATCCCGCTGTAGCTGCTGTCGAGGTCGTCGAGCACCTCGGCCAGGGTCGCGCCGGTGGCGCTCACCTCGGAGTCACCACCGGTGTAGGTGCGCAGGATGGTCGGGATCCGGACGGAGACGGACATGAACCCTCTTTTCGATGGTCGAGTGCCCGTCGCGAGGGACGAGCGACGGGTGTATCGAGACTCAGGCGATGCCGGTGGCGGCGAAGGCGGCGTACGACGGCGCGATGGTCGCGGCGGGCGCGACCGAGCCCGAGACCGCGTCGAGGGTCTTCAGGCCGTGACCGGTGTTGATGACCACGGTCTCCAGCGCGGTGTCGAGCTGGCCGGTCTCGACCAGCTTCCTCAGCACCGCGACGGTGGTGCCACCGGCGGTCTCGGTGAAGATGCCCTCGGTGCGGGCCAGCAGCACGATCCCGTCCCGGACCTCGTCGTCGGTCACGTCCTCGACGGCCCCGCCGGTCTCCCGGCAGATGTCGAGGACGTAGATGCCGTCGGCGGGGTTGCCGATGGCCAGGCTCTTGGCGATGGTGTCCGGCTTGACCGGGCGGATCGCGTCCACGCCGGCCTTGTAGGCGACCGAGACCGGCGAGCACCCCTGCGCCTGCGCCCCGAAGACCCGGTAGGGCTTGTCCTCGACCAGTCCGAGCGCGATCAGCTCCTGGAACGCCTTGTGCACCTTGGTCAGCTGCGAGCCGCTCGCGACCGGGATGACGATCTGGTCGGGCAACCGCCAGCCGAGCTGCTCGGCGATCTCGTAGCCGAGCGTCTTGGAGCCCTCGGCGTAGTAGGGCCGGACGTTGACGTTCACGAACGCCCAGCCGTCCTCCTCCCCGGCGATCTCCGAGGCGAGCTTGTTGACGTCGTCGTAGTTGCCCTCGACCGCGACCAGGGAGTCGGTGAAGACCGCGGAGTTGACCTGCTTGGGCTGCTCGAGGTTGCTCGGGATGAGGACCACGGTCTTGATCCCGGCGCGGGCGCCGGCCGCCGCGACGGCGTTGGCGAGGTTGCCGGTCGACGGGCAGGCGAACACCTTCGAGCCGAACTCACGGGCTGCGCTGAGCGCACACGCGACCACGCGGTCCTTGAAGGAGTTGGTCGGGTTGGTCGAGTCGTCCTTGACCCACAGCTTCGCCAGCCCGAGCTCGGCGGCCAGGTTCTGCGCCGGCAGGAGCCGGGTGAACCCGGGCTCGGTGTTGGGGCTGGTCTCGATGTCGTCGGGCACCGGCAGCAGCGCCTTGTAGCGCCAGATGTTGCGGGGCCCGGCCTCGATCTGCTCGCGGGTGACCCGCGGGAAGTCGTAGGCGATCTCCAGCGGGCCGAAGCACTCCGGACACGCGTAGTGCGGTCCGAGGTCGACCCGGTGGCCGCACTCGCGGCAGGACAGGGCGGTCGCGTGGCCGAACGCGCCGGCGCGGAGGGCCGGCCGCTCGAGGGTGGGTGCGCTCACGAGTTCCTCCTCATCTTTCCGGGGCGGCTCTCGCACCGGACGGATTTGGCACCAGGTCCCGCTCGCAGGTGCGAGCGGCGGTTGCCGGGACGTCGTCGGGCCGTTTCCCTCAGTCCCTCTGGATGAGCAGGAGCAACACTACGTCGCACGTCTCAGCATGTGCACACCGCATCCGCATGCTGGACGGGGATAGTCCCTGACGTTCTCGCCCCCGATCGGGCTCGAGAAGGACTCGAACGTCAGGGACTATCCCTCAGGCGGCCTCGGAGGTGGCCGCGGCCGGGGCGGCCAGGGCCCCGCGTACGACGTCGAGCACGTCGCCCACGAGGTGCACGGTGAGCGCGGCGAGCACGTCGGCGGGGACGTCGTCGAGGTCGGGCTCGTTGCGCTGCGGCACGAACACCTCGGTGAGGCCGGCCCGCTGGGCGGCGAGCAGCTTCTGCTTCAGCCCACCGATCGGCAGCACCCGGCCGCCCAGGGTGACCTCGCCGGTCATGCCGACCTCCGAGCGCACCGGGCGCCCGGTCGCGAGCGAGGTGAGCGCGGTGACCATGGTGATCCCGGCCGACGGACCGTCCTTGGGCACCGCGCCCGCGGGGACGTGCACGTGGATCGCCCGCTCCAGCACCGCCGGGTCGACGCCGAGCTCAGCCGCGTGGGAGCGGACGAACGACAGCGCGATCTGCGCGGACTCCTTCATCACCTCGCCCAGCTGACCGGTCAGGGTCAGCCCCGCGGCACCGTCGGCCGCGGAGGCCTCGATGAAGAGCACGTCACCGCCGAGGCCGGTCACGGCCAGCCCGGTCGCCACGCCGGGCACCGACGTGCGCTCGGCCGACTCCGGGGTGAACCGCGGCCGGCCGACGAGCTCCTTGAGGTCGCCCACCCCGATGTCGACGTGGGTCTCGCCGGTCGCGAGCCGGGTCGCCGCCTTGCGCAGTGCCTTGGCCAGCAGCCGCTCGAGCTGGCGTACGCCGGCCTCGCGGGTGTGGTTCGCCGCCAGCTCGCGCAGCGCGTCGTCCGACACGGTCACCTCGTCAGCGGTCAGCGCCGCCCGCTCCAGCTGCCGGGGCAGCAGGAAGTCGCGGGCGATGGCGACCTTGTCGTCCTCGGTGTAGCCGTCCAGCGTCACCAGCTCCATCCGGTCCAGCAGCGCCGACGGGATCTGCTCGACCACGTTGGCGGTGGCGATGAACAAGACGTCGGAGAGGTCCAGGTCGAGCTCAAGGTAGTGGTCGCGGAACGTGTGGTTCTGTGCTGGGTCGAGCACCTCGAGCAGCGCCGCGGCCGGGTCGCCGCGATAGTCCGAGCCGACCTTGTCGACCTCGTCGAGCAGCACGACCGGGTTCATCGAGCCGGCCTCCCTGATCGCGCGCACGACGCGGCCGGGGAGCGCACCGACGTACGTCCGCCGGTGGCCGCGGATCTCGGCCTCGTCGCGCACGCCGCCGAGCGCGACCCGCACGAAGCGCCGGCCGAGCGCCCGGGCGACGGACTCGCCGAGGGAGGTCTTGCCGACGCCGGGAGGGCCGGCGAGCAGGATGACGGCGCCGGAGCCACGGCCGCCGACGACCTGCAGGCCGCGCTCGGCGCGCCGCGCCCGGACCGCGAGGTGCTCGACGATCCGGTCCTTGACCTCGTCCAGGCCGTGGTGGTCTGCGTCGAGCACGGCGCGCGCGCCGACGACGTCGGTGGAGTCCTCGGTCGTGACGGCCCACGGCAGCTCGAGCACGGTGTCCAGCCACGTGCGGATCCAGGCGGCCTCGGGGTTCTGCTCGCTGGAGCGCTCGAGCTTGTCGACCTCCTTCAGCGCGGCGGCCCGCACGTGCTCGGGCAGCTCGGCCGCCTCGACCCGTGACCGGTAGTCCTCGGCGCCCTCGGGCTCGCCCTCGCCGAGCTCCTTGCGGATCGCGGCGAGCTGCTGGCGCAGCAGGTACTCCCGCTGCTGCTTCTCCATCCCCTCGCGCACGTCCTCGCCGATCTTGTCGGTGAGCTCGGCCTCGGCGAGGTGGTCGCGGGTCCAGCCGACCAGCTTCTCCAGCCGCGACTCGACGTCGGGGTCCTCGAGCAGCTCGCGCTTGCGGTCCACCGAGAGGTACGGCGCCCAGCCGGCCGCGTCCGCGAAGGCGGACGGGTCGGTCATCTGGTGCACGGTGTCGATGACCTGCCACGCCTCGCGGCGCTGGAGCACGGCGACGACCAGCCGCCGGTACTCCTCCGCGAGCTCGCGGGCCCGGTCGCTGACGTGCTCGGTGACCGGGTCGACCTCGACCCAGAGGGCGGCACCGGGGCCGGGGACCCCGCTGCCGATGCGGGCGCGGGCGCCCGCTTTGAGGACGGCGGCCGGCGAGCCGCCCTGGCCGCCCACGCGGGGGGTGTGGCCGAGGCGCTCGACGGTCGCCACGACGCCGTACGACGCGTAGCGGTCCTCGAGGCGCGGCGCGACCAGGACCTCGCCGTCGCTGCCGGCCCGGGCCGCGTCGATCGCGGCGCGGGCGGCGTCGTCGAGCTCCAGCGGCACGATCATGCCGGGGAGCACCACCAGGTCGGTGACCAGGAGAACGGGGAGCTTGAGTGACATGCCCCGACAACGCGCGGCGCCGGAGCGGTGTTCCGGAGACCGTCTCCCGTTCGCTGAGGGAGAACAGCCGCTCAGGAGGCGGCGCGGGCGTCGGCGGTGATCCGGCGCAGCAGGTCGAGGACGCCCTCGGGGCCGTGCACGACCACGTCGGAGAGCGCGACCAGCGCGCTCTCCTCCGACGAGGCCGAGCAGACGAGCAGGGTCGGGAGGCCGTCGGCGGCGAGCTTGGCGACCGCCTCGAACGCCTCGACGTCGCCGAGGTCGTCGCCGGCGAACATGACCGCGCCCGCCCCGACCTCGCTCACCAGGGTCTCGACCGCCTGGCCCTTGTCCATGCCCGGCGCGCGCACCTCGATGACGTGCCGGCCGGGCTCGAGCACCAGGCCGTTGCGCTCGGCGAGCGCGCGCAGCGGCGGCAGCAGCCGGTCGAACGCTCCGTCCGGGTCGGCCATCCGGCGGGTGTGCACCGCGTGGGCCAGCCCCTTGTCCTCGACCCACGCGTCCGCGGCGTCGGCCTCCCGGAGCGTCCGCGGCAGGTCACGCAGGAAGGTCGCGAGGCCCGCCGGCGGGCGCGGCGAGACGATCCGGCGGCGCGTGGAGCTCCAGCGCTCGTTGCCGTACTGCCCGAAGAGGTAGAGCTCCTTGCCGGTGTCGCCGATGGCGTTGCCCGCCTCCTCGAGGCCGCCGAGCGCCAGCGCCTGGCGGGCCGGCCGGCCGGTGATCACCGCGACCGCGGCCACCACGTCGGCGAGGTCGACGAGCACCGCGCCGGCGTCGGGGTGGATGTGCGCCTGCTCGGGGTCGTCGACGATCGGCGCGAGGGTGCCGTCGAAGTCCAGCCCGACGACCGCGCGGCGCGCGGCGCGGACGAACGCGTCGTACTTCCGCTCCCCCTCGGGTGAGGTGAACTCCATGGGTCCACCCTGTCACCCGCGGGCGGGGTCAGGACAGCGGGCCGGTCAGGATCAGGGTGAGCCGGTCCAGCCGCATCGGGTCGATCGCCGGTGCGGTGCGCTTGACGCCGAGGTCGAGGGCCAGCTGCTTGGCGGCGGCCTTGAGCTTCGGCGGGTAGTAGACGGTGCTGGCCGGGATCGTGCCGTACCAGTTGTCCGCGCCGACGACCTTCCAGCCGATGCCGCTGGCCCGCTGCCCGACGGTGCCGGCCAGTCCGGTGATGCCGGAGTTGTTGTAGACCTCGACGTAGACCTTGCCGCGCTGGACCTGGGGCTTGAGCGGGGTCGGCTTCGTGCTCGCGCCGAAGGTCGGCGAGGGCGACTGCGTGGGGGTGGTGTTGCGGGCGACGGTCGTGACCTCGCGCTCGGTCGGCTCACCACCGCGGGTCGCGACGAAGGCGATGCCGGCCATCGCGACGGCGATGATGCTCAGCATCACGACCGGGGAGGGCAGCGCCGCCCCGCGCTCGGACCGGGGGCGCCGGCTGGTGCGCACGGTCGACACCCTCAGACCTCGAAGCCGAGACGGCGCGCCGAGCGCTGCCGCTGCCGGGCCGACCGCAGCCGGCGCAGGCGGCGGACCAGGAGCGGGTCGGCCTCGAGCGCCTCGGGCCGGTCGATGAGGGCGTTGAGGACCTGGTAGTAGCGGGTCGAGGACATGTCGAACTTCTCCCGCACCGCGGTCTCCTTGGCACCGGCGTACTTCCACCACTGGCGCTCGAAGTCGAGGATCTCGCGGTCACGCTCGCTCAGCGTCGGGGCGGTGCCGGCAGCGGCAGCGCCGTCGAGGGCGTTCGCGGCGTCCATGGGTGTCCTCCCCCGGTGGTGACGACAGTGCAGGTCAGGCTCCACTGTAGGCGAGGAACTACAGGGATGTCATTCGCCCTCCCGGGCGCGTCGCCGACGACGTCCTAGGCTCGGCGCATGACGACCCGATGGGGCATCCTCGCCACCGGCAAGATCGCCCGGACCTTCGCGCGCGACCTCGCCCTCGTGCCCGATGCGGAGCTGGTGGCGGTGGGCTCCCGCCGGCTCGCGAGCGCCGAGGCGTTCGCTGCCGAGCACGGCGGGACGGCGTACGGCTCCTACGAGGAGCTGGTCGCCGACCCTGCCGTCGACGTCGTGTACGTCGCCTCGCCCCATGCCCTGCACCTCGACCACGCCCGCCTCGCGCTCGAGGCCGGCAAGCACGTGCTGTGCGAGAAGCCGCTGACCCTGGACGTCGCGGCGGCCGAGGAGATGGTGCGGCTGGCCGCCGAGCACGACCGGTTCCTCATGGAGGCGATGTGGACGGCGTGCCACCCCGCGATCCTCGCGCTGCGCGATCGGCTGCGGTCCGGCGAGCTCGGCCGGCCTCGCCACCTGCACGCCGAGCTCGGCTTCCGGGTCGACGCCCCACCGGAGGACCGGATGCTCAACCCGTCGCTGGGGGCGTCGGCGCTGCTCGACATGGGCATCTACCCGCTGACCTTCGCGCACCTGGTGCTCGGTGAGGCCGAGGAGCTGCACGCGGTCGCCGACCTGACCGCGGACGCGATCGACCTCGACGTCGCGGTGACCGGCCGCTACCCCGCGGGGGCGCTCGCGACCATGACGGCCTCGATGTCGTCGTGGTCGTCGCGCCGCGCCTCGATCGCGACCGACCTCGGCCGGATCGACGCCGACGACTTCCACCACCCGGAGCGGATCACGTTCACGCCGTACGTCCAGGGCGAGGGCAGCTGGGTGTTCCTGCCCGGGGAGCAGGTGGAGATCGAGCCGACGGAGCCGGTGGTGGGCCAGGGCTACGCCCACGAGATCGTCGAGGTCGGCCGCTGTCTGGCGGCCGGGCTGCGGGAGAGCCCGCTGGTGCCGCACGCCCAGACGCTGACGATCCTGCGCCAGATGGACGACCTGCGCGCCCAGGTCGGGGTGCGCTTCCCGGGGTCCTGACCGACGCCGCTCCGAGCGGCACGTCTGCTCCGGCCCCCGACCGGGCACCGGGGGGCCATGGCCGGGGAGAGCAGAGCACGCAGCAGCAGGAGCACTAGGCTGAGGACCGTGGCTTCTCGCGGCGCGGACCTCGTGATCGTCGCGAACCGCCTGCCGGTGGATCGCGTCGAGGAGAAGGACGGCTCGGGCAGCTGGCGCCGCTCACCTGGCGGCCTGGTGTCCGCCCTCGAGCCCGTGATGCGCTCGAACGACGGCACCTGGATCGGCTGGCCCGGGGGCACCGAGCAGGGGCTCGAGCCCTTCGACTCCGACGGCATGCACCTGGTGCCGATGTCGCTGACCGCCGAGGAGATCGAGAACTTCTACGAGGGCTTCTCCAACGCGACCCTCTGGCCGCTCTACCACGACGTCGTGGCCAAGCCCGAGTTCCACCGCGAGTGGTGGGACAGCTACGTGGCGGTCAACCGCCGCTTCGCCGAGAAGGCCGCCGAGGTCGCCGCCGAGCACGCGACCGTGTGGGTGCACGACTACCAGCTGCAGCTGGTGCCGGCGATGCTGCGCGAGCTGCGACCGGACCTGCGGATCGGGTTCTACCTCCACATCCCGTTCCCGCCGAGCGAGCTGTTCTCCCAGCTGCCGTGGCGACGCCAGCTCCTGGAGGGGCTGCTCGGCGCCGACCTGGTCGGCTTCCAGCTCAGTGGCGCGGCCCAGAACTTCGTCCGCCTGGTGCGGCGCCGGGTGGGGCACAAGACCCACCGCGACCTGGTCTACCTGCCCGACGGCCGCACGGTCCGGGCGGCGGCGTTCCCGATCTCGATCGACGTCGACGCCTACGAGTCGCTCGCCCGGTCCGAGGAGGTCAGCCGGCGGGCCAAGGAGATCCGCGAGGCCGTCGGCAACCCGCGCAAGATCTTCCTCGGCGTCGACCGGCTCGACTACACCAAGGGCATCTACGCCCGCCTGCGGGCCTTCGGCGAGCTGATCCAGGAGGGTCACCTCGACGTCGAGGACGCGGTGTTCGTGCAGGTGGCGACCCCCTCGCGGGAGCAGGTCGAGCAGTACCGCATCCTGCGCGACGACATCGAGCGCCTGGTCGGACGTCTCAACGGCGACCTGGGGCGGATCGGGCAGCCGGCGGTGCACTACCTGCACTCGTCGTACCCCCGCGAGGAGATGGCGGCGTTCTTCCGCGCCGCCGACATCATGGTCGTGACGCCGCTGCGCGACGGCATGAACCTGGTCGCCAAGGAGTACGTCGCCTGCCGGTACGACGACCACGGGGCGCTGGTGCTCTCGGAGTTCGCCGGCGCCGCGGAGGAGCTGCGGCAGGCCTGGCAGATCAACCCCTACGACATCAACGGGATGAAGCAGGCGCTCCTGGACGCCTACCGCGCCGACGAGCGCGAGGTCGTCCGGCGGATGCGCGCGATGCGCAAGACGGTGATCCGCCACGACGTGGCCGCCTGGGCGGCGTCCTTCCTCGAGGAGCTCGCCTCCGTGCGGCCCGAGCACGGCAAGACCGTGCGGCCCGCCGAGCGGTCGTGACGACCCTGGGTCGTGGCGCAGATGACATGCCGGCGCTGCCCCGGTTCATGCCCCGTCCGTAGCCCGTTCGGGCTGCGGTAGTTTCTCAAGGTATGGACCTGGTGCCCAGGCCCGACCAGCTGGTCGCGGCCGCCGGCAACGTCGCGCAGCTGCTCATGTACGGGGGCCTCGCCGACCTGCGCCCGATGCCCCGCACGCTGATCGACGAGGGCACCCTGCGGGAGGTCTACCACTACCGGCCCGCCGTCAACGTGCGGTCGCAGGGCGACCCGGTCCTGCTGGTGACCCCGCTGGCCGCGCCGGCGATCTGCTTCGACCTGCGCCGCGGCTGCTCGGTCGTGCAGCACTTCGTCGAGGCCGGGCGGCCGACGTACCTGGTGGAGTACGGCAACGTGTCGTTCCGCGACCGCAACCTCGGCCTGGAGCACTGGGTCGAGGAGGTCGTGCCGACCGCCGTGCGCGAGGTGTCCGCCCACGCCGGTGGCCGGCCCGTGCACGTGGTCGGATGGAGCCTGGGCGGGATCTTCGCGATGCTCGCCGCCGCCGACGGCCCGGACCTGCCGATCGCGTCGCTGTCGGTCGTGGGCTCGCCGGTCGACGTGACCAAGGTGCCGCTGGTCGCCCCGCTGCGGCCGTTGCTCGACCTCACCGCCGGCCGGGGGCTGATCACCCGCACCTACCGCGCCGTCGGCGGGGCGCCGACGCCGCTGGTGCGGTGGGCGTTCCAGCTGTCGTCGTTCCAGAAGCTGGTGACCAAGCCGGTCGCGATCGCCACCCACCTCGACGACCGCGAGTTCCTGGCGCAGATCGAGGCCGTCGACCGCTTCACGGCCCAAATGACGGCGTACCCGGGCCGCTCCTTCGGGCAGCTCTACCACCGCTTCGCCAAGGGCAACGCCCTCGCGACCGGCGAGCTGCAGGTCGGCGACCACGACGTCTCGCTGGCCGACGTCACCGCCCCGGTCCTGGTCTTCGGCGGCTCGACCGACGGCATCGCCCCGGTCGCCGCCGTGAAGGCCGTGGTCCCGCTCCTGCGCGGAGCGCGCGAGGTGCGGTTCGAGATCGTGCCGGGCGGCCACCTCGGCATGCTCACCGGGCGCGCCGCGCGGGGCACCACCTGGCGGGTGCTCGACGAGTGGATCGACCGGTGGTCCCAGCCGACCGTGACGTCGGGGACGGCGGTCGGCAAGAAGGCGCCGGCCAAGAAGGCGCCGGCGAAGAAGGCAGCCGGCAAGAAGACCGCGTCCAAGAAGACCGCGTCCAAGAAGACCGCGTCCAAGAAGGCACCGGCGAAGAAGGCACCGGCGAAGAAGGCAGCACCGCCGACAGCCGCCCCGGCCTCAGAGGAGACGATCGGCTCGAACCCGACCCGCCGCTACGGGTCCGGCAGCTCCCGCGCACTCTCCCGCTGACCAGTCGGCCGACTTGTCGGCCAATCCCGTTGCTTGTCGGCCGAAGTTTCGGCCGACAAGTGCTGGTTTACCCGGTCGACCGGGTAAACCAGCACTAGCCTCGCGCCATGCCAGCCACCGACCGCCTGCCCCGCAGCGTCCGGCTCGGCTACGGCTCGGGCTCCGTCGCCACCGGCGCGTTCGGCACCGTCCCGGGGCTGATGCTGCTGCCCTACCTCACCGACAGCCTCGGCATCGCCGCGCTCGCGGCCGGGTTCATCGTGTTCGCGCCGAAGGCGTGGGACGTCGTCCTCAACCCGATCGCCGGACGGATCAGCGACCGCACCGTCGACCCGCGCGGCCCGCGGCGGCCGTGGCTGCTGCGCGCCGGCCTGACCCTCTCGGTCGGCTTCGCCCTGCTGTTCGCGGCGCCGGAGATGGGCCGGCTCGCCGAGGCGGCGTGGGTGCTGGTCTTCTTCCTCGGCTGCGCCACGGCGTACGCGTTCTTCCAGGTGCCCTACGTCGCGATGCCGGCCGAGATCACCGACTCCTACGACGAGCGCACCCGCCTGATGACCTGGCGGGTGGCGATCCTGGCGTTCACGATCATGCTGGCGGGCGCGAGCGCGCCGGCCATCCGGGACGCGGTCGGCGGCCGCGCGGGCTACCGCGTGATGGGCGTGGTGATGGCCGTGATCATCGTGGTCGGCGTCGTGAGCGCCTACGTCGGGACCCGGCGGGTGCCGGTCGCCGCGCCGCGACCCGGCGCCGGCTCGCTGCGCGACCAGCTGCGCATCGTCGCGACCGCCGACGACTTCCGGCACCTGCTGACCACCTTCGTGGTGCAGGCCCTGGCGACCGGCTGCATGCTCGCCGGGGTCGACTACCTGGCCTCCGACGTGCTGGGCCGCGACGGCGCCGCCACGATCCTGTTCGTCTGCTTCGTCGGCCCCGCGCTGCTGCTCACCCCGGTGTGGACCGCGATCGGCACCCGGATCGGCAAGAAGCGCGGGTACGTCGCCTCCTCGGTCGTCCTCGCCGCCGGCGCCCTGCTCGTTGCGACCGCGCAGTCGGCGCCGCTCGCGCTTGTCTTCGCAGCGACGGTCCTCATCGGCATCGGGTACGCCGGCTGCCAGGTGTTCCCGATGGCGATGCTGCCCGACGCCGCCGCCGACGACGCCCGCCGCACCGGGTCGGGCCGGGTCGGCGTCTACACCGGCGTGTGGACCGCCGGCGAGACGCTCGGCCTCGCCCTGGGGCCCGGGGTGTTCGCCATCGTCCTGGCGATCGGGGGCTACCGGTCGTCCACCGACGGCGACGTCGTCCAACCCGACTCAGCCCTCACCGCGATCACCCTCGGCTTCTCGGTGCTCCCGGCCGCCCTGATCATCCTCAGCCTGCTCTGGCTGCGCCGCTACTCCCTCGACGCGGCCCACGTGGACCTGCCGACCGACCCCGCCCCGGAAGGGATCTCATGAGCTCCGACGCCCTGGCCCGTCTGCACGAGCTGCAGGCGGCCGACCTGCCCGTGCACGGCGGTCGCACGTTCGCCTACGTCTACGACTCGGGCCTGCCCGACGTGGACCGGATCGGGCGCGAGGCGGTCGCGGCGTACGCCGGCTCCAACGGGCTGGACCCGACCGCCTTCCCGAGCCTGGTGCAGATGGAGAACGACGTCGTCGGCTTCGCGGCGGACCTGCTCGACGCCCCGCCGACCGCCCAGGGGACCGTGACCTCCGGCGGCACCGAGTCGGTGCTGCTCGCGGTCAAGACCGCCCGCGACAGCCGCCCGGATGTCGACCACCCGCGGATGGTGATCCCGGACACCGCGCACGCCGCGTTCCACAAGGGGGCCCACTACTTCGGCGTCGAGGCGGTCGTCGTGCCGGTCGGCTCGGACTACCGTGCCGACCCGGCGGCGATGGTCGCGGCGATCGACGAGGACCCCGACCGCACCGTGCTCGTGGCGGTCTCGGCGCCGTCGTACGCCCACGGCGTCGTGGACCCGGTGCCCGAGGTCGCGGCCGCGGCCGCCGAGCGCGGCGTCCGGTGCCACGTCGACGCCTGCATCGGCGGCTGGGTCCTGCCGTACGCCGCCCGCGCGGGCCGCCCCGTCCCGCCGTGGACGTTCGCGGTCGAGGGGGTCACCTCGATCTCCGCCGACCTGCACAAGTACGGCTACGCCCCCAAGGGCACCTCGATCCTGCTGCACCGCTCGTCCGAGCTGCGGGCGCCGCAGTTCTTCGCCTGGGCCGCCTGGCCGGGCTACACGATGATCAACTCGACGATCCAGTCCACCAAGTCCGGCGGACCGCTCGCCGGCGCGTGGGCCGTCGTGCAGTCGCTGGGCGACGAGGGCTACGAGCGCCTGGCGCGCGACACCTTCGAGGCCGTCGACCGGATCGTCGCCGGGGTCGCCGCGATCGACGGCCTGCGGGTGCTCGCCGCGCCGGACTCGACGCTGGTGGCGCTGGTGACCGACGAGCGCAGCGACCCCTTCACGGTGTGCGACGAGATGGCCTCGCGGCAGTGGTACGTGCAGCCGCAGATGTCCTACGGCACCCACCCGGCCAACATCCACCTCTCGGTCAGCGCGGCGACGCTCGCCCACGTCGACGACTTCCTCGCGTCCCTGGCCGAGTCGGTCGCGACGGCGCAGGCGAGCGGCCCGGTCGCCGTCGACCCGGGGGTGGCGGCGTTCATCGCCGCGCTCGACCCGGCCACCCTCACCAGCGACGACTTCGACGGTCTGCTGGCGGCGTCCGGCCTGGCCGGGGGCGAGCCGGGCGCGCTCGACCTGCCCGACCGGATGGCCGAGGTCAACGCGATGATCGACCTGGCGTCCCCCGCGATGCGCGAGGCGCTGGTGCTGGCCTTCCTCGACCGGCTCTACCGGGCGCACCGCGGCTAGCCCCCGCCGCGGCGTGCCTCGCGCGCCGGTGGCTCGTTGGGCACGGCATGGCCGTCACCCGCCGCACGCTGCTCGGCAGCGCCGCCGCCACCGGGCTCGCCCTGGGCACCGGCGCCCTCCACGACCAGGTCGCCGCCGCGTCCCGCCAGGGGGTGCTGCCGCGGCGGACGGACGTGGTCGTCGTCGGCGCCGGCATCTCGGGCCTCGTGGCCGCCCGCGACCTGACCCGGGCCGGCCTCGACGTGGTGCTCCTCGAGGCCCGCGACCGGGTCGGCGGCCGGGTCCTCAACCACCACCTGCGCGGACCGGGGACCCACGGCGCCACCATCGAGTCCGGCGGCGCGTTCATCGGCCCGACCCAGACCCACGTCGCCCGGCTCGCGAAGGAGCTCGGCGTCCCCACCTTCCCCGAGCACGCCGACGGCAGCAGCGTCTACGTGTCCTCGCTCCTGGGCCGCCAGGAGTACGCCGGCACCGTCCCGCCCGACCCGACGATCCTCCCCGACGCCGCCGTCCTGCTCCAGCGCATCGACGCGATGGCCGCCGAGATCGACGTCGCCGCACCCTGGTCGCACCGGAGCGCGGCCGCGTGGGACCAGCAGACTCTCGGGGAGTGGATCCGGCGCAACGCGGTCAACGGCGCCGGTGTCGCGAACCTGATCGAGTGCTGGACCCAGCCCGGCTTCGGCGCCGACCCCGACGAGCTGTCGCTGCTCTATGTGCTCTGGTACGTCGCGTGCTCGGGCGACGAGCGGCACGTCGGCACGTTCTCCCGCAACTCCGACACCGTGGGCGGCGCCCAGGAGCGGCGCTTCGTCGGTGGCTCCCAGCTGATCCCGCTGCGGCTCGCCGCGCGGCTCGGTGAGGTCGTCGCCCTCCGGGCGCCGGTCCGCCGGGTCGACCAGGGCGACGGCCACGTCGTGGTGCACACCGGCCGTGGCGTCGTAAGGGCCCGGCGGATGGTCGTGGCCGCCCCGCCGCCGCTCGTGCTCGACATCGACTGGCGGCCGGGGCTCCCCACCCGCCGCCTGCAGCTGCTGCGCCACCTCGACCTGGGCCAGCTGATGAAGTGCGACGCGGTCTACCGGCGGCCGTTCTGGCGCGACGCCGGCCTGAGCGGCTTCGGCATCAACGACTCCGGCGCGGCCCGCGCCGTCTTCGACAACTCGCCGCCGTCGGGCGATCCCGGCGTGCTGCTCGCCTTCGTCGGGGGCGACACCTGGCGCCGGTACGGCGTGCTGCCACGCGCGCAGCGCCGCCGCGCCGTCCTCGAGGGGTTCGCCGCGATGTTCGGCGAGCAGGCGCTGCACCCGATCGACTACGTCGAGCACGACTGGACCCACGAGCGCTGGACCACCGGCGGGCCGGTCGCCAACTACGCCCCGGGCACGATGGTCCGGTTCGGCTCCGCGATCCGGCAGCCCTTCGGCCGCGTGCACTGGGCCGGCACCGAGACCTCGACGTACTGGACCGGCTACATGGACGGCGCCGTCCGGGCCGGCCAGCGCGCCGCCGCCGAGGTCGGGGCGCTGCTCTGAGCCGGCCCGCCCCCCCCCGCCGCGTGGTCGCGCCGTGGGAGGGATGAATCCCCGGTCAGCCGGGGATTCATCCGGGGTTGTCAGGGACTTCATGACGTTGTCGGGGGTTGCAACGCCTGACAACGTCAGGAAGAGCCTGACAACCCCAGCCCCCGCCCGCGCCTGAGGGCCGCCCCCGGCCGCTAGCCTGCACGGCGTGAGCGCACTCGCGGGGCTGGTCGAGAAGGGCCTGATGGCGCCGGACTGGGCCGAGCAGCTGGCGCCGGTCGACGACCAGGTCGCGGCGATGGGGCAGTTCCTGCGGGCGGAGGTGGGGGCGGGCCGCGGCTACCTGCCCCGGGGCGACCAGGTCTTCCGCGCCTTCCAGCGACCGCTCGCCGACGTCCGCGTGCTCGTGGTGGGACAGGACCCCTACCCGACGCCCGGGCACCCGATCGGCCTCTCGTTCGCCGTCGAGGCGCACGTGCGGCCGCTGCCGCCCAGCCTGGTCAACATCTACACCGAGCTGCAGTCCGACCTCGGCATCGAGCCGCCCCCGCACGGCGACCTGACCGCCTGGGCGGACCAGGGCGTGATGCTGCTCAACCGCGCCCTGACCGTCCAACCCGGCCGGTCGGCGGCCCACCGCGGCAAGGGCTGGGAGCCGATCACCCAGTGCGCGATCGAGACGCTGGTGCGGCGCGGCGGGCCCTGCGTGGCGATCCTCTGGGGCAGCGACGCGCGCAGCCTCAAGCCGATGCTCGGGGGCATCCCGGTCGTCGAGTCCCCGCACCCGTCGCCGCTGTCGGCGTACCGCGGCTTCTTCGGCTCCCGGCCGTTCTCGAAGGTCGACGCACTCCTGGAGCGGCAGGGCGGGCGACCCGTCGACTGGCGACTGCCGTCGGTGGCGTGAGGGACCTTCGCCCGTACTGAGGGGACTCGCGGCGCCCTACGGTCGGGACGTGGAACCCCTGCACCGCATCCGTACGGCGCTCCTCGCGCTGCTGGCCGTCACGGTGTTCGGCACCGTCGGCTACCTGCTGCTGGGGTTCACGCTGATGGAGGCGGCGTACCAGACCGTGACCACGGTCTCGACCGTCGGCTTCCGCGAGGTGCGACCGCTCTCGCCGGCCGCCGAGGTCTTCACGATGGGGCTGATCGTCGTGGGCGTCGGCACCGTGCTCTACAACCTCGGCGTGGTCCTCGAGGCCGTCACCGAGGGCCACCTGCGCCACAACCTGGAGGAGCGCCGGATGACCAAGGACATCGCCGCCCTGCGCGGCCACGTCATCATCTGCGGCTACGGCCGGGTCGGCCGGACCGCGTCGGACTTCCTGCGCTCGACCGGCGAGCAGGTCGTCGTCGTCGACACCGACCCCGCCCGCTTCACCGAGCTCGACCCGACCGTCGCACGCCTGGTCGGCGACGTCACCCGCGACGAGGTGCTGCTGGCCGCCGGGCTGGCGCACGCGCGAGCGGTGGTCGTCTGCCTGGAGTCCGACGCCGACACCGTCTACTGCACGCTCTCGGCACGGGCCCTGCGCCCCGACGTGGTGATCGTCGCCCGGGCCCGCACCGCGGGGTCGAAGACCAAGCTCGAGCTCGCCGGTGCGAATCGCGCGGTCAACCCGCAGCGGCTCGGCGGCCGACGGCTGGCCGCGTTCGCCCTGCAGCCCGACGTGGCGGAGTTCCTCGACGTCGTCATGCACGAGGACACCCTCGACTGGCGGATCCAGCAGGTCCCGGTGGCCGCCGGCTCGGAGCTGGTCGGCGCCACCGTGTGGCAGTGCCGGGTGCGGACCGGCGCGCTGCCGCTCGCCGTACGCCGGGCACCGCGCGCGCCCCTCGAGGCGAACCCGGACGGGACCGTCGTGCTGCCGGCCGGCTCCGTGCTCGTGGTCCTCGGCACCCAGGAGGAGCTGGCCACGCTCTCGCAGCTGGCGGCCGGCGACCCCGGCGACCGGGTGCGGAACAAAGTTTAATCTGCAATCATTATGCCGACATGACGACCGACACGACCTCGCGGATGCCCGCGCTCTACATCGGGCACGGCGCCCCGCCCCTGCTCGACGACCCGGTGTGGTCCGGCCAGCTGGCGGCCTGGGCCCGCGACCTGCCGCGCCCGCGCGCGATCCTCGTCGTCAGCGCGCACTGGGAGTCCGCACCGGTGATGCTGAGCACCAGCCGTGCGCCGCTGGTCTACGACTTCGGCGGGTTCGCGCCGAAGTACTACCAGATGACCTACGAGTCCCCCGACGCGTCGGCGCTCGCCGCCCGGGTCGCGGCGATGATGCCCAGCACCGAGCCGGTCCACCAGCACCCCAGCCGCGGCCTCGACCACGGCGCCTGGGTGCCGCTGCGGATCATGTACCCGGACGCCGACATCCCGGTCCTGCAGCTGTCGCTGCCCACCGACGACCCGGTCCGGTTGCTCGAGCTCGGCGCCCGGCTGCGCCCGCTGCGCGACGAGGGCGTGCTGATCATCGGGTCCGGCTTCCTCACCCACGGCCTGCCGTTCCTGACCGAGTGGCGGATCGACGCGGCCGTGCCCGGTTGGTCGGCCGACTTCGACGCGTGGGCAGGTGACGCCCTGGCCCGTGGTGACGTCGACGCGCTCGCCGACTACCGCGCCCAGGCCCCCGGGCTCCCCTACGCCCACCCGACCGTCGAGCACTACACGCCGCTCTTCGTCACCCTCGGCGCCGCCACCGACCCCGAGGCACCGGGGCTCCAGGTCATCGACGGCTTCTGGATGGGGCTGTCCAAGCGGTCGCTGCAGGTTGCCTGACCGTTGAGTTGAGGGTTGTGCCACTCGAGTTCGGAGTTCTGACCACTCGACTTGAGGACGGTGACCACCCAGCATCGCGGACTCGTCAAAACCCTCAAATCAACAGGTCGCAACCCTCAACTCAACGGGTCGCAACCCTCAACTCAACGGTCAGACCCAGAACGTGTCGTGGCGGAGCATGAACTCCACCCGCTCCTCCTCGGTCATCTGCTCGCCCCGGGCGAGGGTCTCGAAGTAGTCCTCGCGCGGCCCGCCGGGCGCGAACATCAGCAGCATCGACGCGCCGCCGCTCCCGCGGAAGCCGTGCAGCCCACCCTCGGGCACGTAGAGGAAGTCGCCGCTGCGCGCGGTGACCCACGCACGTCCGTCGTACAGGCGGACCTCGCCGGACAGCACGTAGAACTGCTCGGAGATCGACCGGTGGAAGTGCGGGTCGGGCCCGGTCTCGGTCTCCCCGAAGGTCCACTTGTAGAGCCCGAACCGGCCACCGGTCTGGTCGCCGGTCGCGATGTACTCGCAGGTCCCGCCCGTGCGGTAGGTGACGTCCGGCGGCTCGTCGCCCCGGCGGATCCACGCCGACACCTCACCGCCTTCGCCGTGGTAGGTGTCGGGTGGGTAGGGCCGGTGCAGCGACATGTGCCGACGGTACGACGGCCGGCGGGCGCCGTCAGCGGATGCCGGTCCGCCGCATCATCCGCAGGCCGCCGAGCATCCCCTTGACGTACTTCTCGTAGTCCTGGCCGGGCTTGGCGCCCATCACCTGCTTCTTGAGCACGGCGAGGTTCTGCACGTCGGTGTACTTCAGCATCCCCTGGTCGCCGTGCCGGGCGCCGACGCCGGACTGCTTGACACCGCCCGACGGCGTGCCCTTGGAGGCGAACGCGGTGGCGAGGATGTCGTTGACGTTGACGTTGCCCGACTCGATCCGCCGCCCCACCTGGCACGCGGTCGCCACGTCGCCACCCCACACCGACGCGTTGAGCCCGTAGTCGGTGTCGTTCGCGAGCGCGACCGCCTCGTCGACGGTGCGGTAGCGGTGCAGCGCCACGACCGGCCCGAAGGTCTCCGTGACACCGGCGAGCATGTCCGTGGTGACGCCCTCGAGGATCGTCGGCTCGAAGAACGCCGGCCCGAGGTCGGGCCGTGCCTTCCCACCGGTCAGCACCGTGGCGCCCTTCGCCACGGCGTCGTCGACGTGCGACTTGACCCGCTCGAGGTGGTCGGGCGAGACCAGCGAGCCCATGTCGGGACCGAAGTCGTACGACGCACCGACCACGAGCGCCTCGGTCGCGGCGACGAACCGGTCGCGGAACTCGTCGTACCGCGACTCCGGCAGGTACATCCGCTCGATGTGCATGCAGATCTGCCCGGTGTTGCCGAACGCGCCGAAGATGGCGCCCTGCACGACCTCGTCGAGGTCAGCGTCCTCCAGCACGATCATCGGGTTCTTGCCGCCGAGCTCGAGGCAGCAGCCGATCAGGTTGCGTCCGGCCCGCTCGCCGATGACCCGCCCGGTCGCGGTCGAGCCGGTGAACATCACGTAGTTGGCGTTGTCGATCAGCGCCGGCCCGACGTCGGGGCCCTCGCCGCACACCACCTGGAAGAGCCCGCGAGGCAGGCCCGCCTCCTCGAGCATCTGCACGCCGTAGAGCGGCGACAGGGCGGTCTTGTTGTCGGGCTTGAGCACGATCGCGTTGCCCGCCATCAGCGCCGAGATGGAGTCGGAGATGCCGGTGGCGAAGGGGAAGTTCCAGGGCGCGATGATCCCCACGACTCCCTTGGGCTGGCGGATCTCCGTCGACGTCGACAGGAACGGCACCGGCCCGCCGCGCTTGACCGGCTTGAGCAGGTGCGGCGCCCGCTTGAGGTAGTGGCTCATCACCATCACCGGGTCGCAGGTCTCCTCGACCGCCATCCGCCGGTTCTTGCCGCTCTCGGCCTGGATCAGGTCGGTCGTGGTCAGGGCGTTGTCGAGGAAGAGCGAGTGCGCGCGCTTGAAGACCGCGAGCCGCTCCTTCAGCGGCCGGGCGGCCCACTCCCGCTGCGCCGCCCGAGCCGTGACGAAGGCCTGCTCGACGTCGGCCGGCGTCGACTGGGGCAGCTCGACGAGGAGGTCGCCGGTGTAGACCTCGGTCAGCTTCCACGAGCCACCGCTGGTCGACGGCACCCGGGCGACCAGCCCCTCGAGGAAGGCGTCGGTCAGGGTGGCGGGTCGCTGCAGCGTCATACCGATGGAATGTAACTCGTTCTAGTTTGCTCGTACAGGTCCCGGTGGGCAGGATCCGCCAGGTGAAGATCCTGTCCATCCAGTCCTCGGTCGCCTACGGCCACGTCGGCAACTCCGCCGCGGTCTTCCCGCTGCAGCGGCTGGGGCATGAGGTCTGGCCGGTGCTCACCGTCCACTTCTCCAACCACACCGGGTACGGCGCGTGGCGCGGGCCGCTGCTCGCGCCCGAGGACGTCCGCGAGGTGATCGCCGGGATCGAGGACCGCGGCGTCCTCGGCGAGGCGGACGCCGTGCTCTCGGGCTACCAGGGCGACCCGGCCGTCGGCGGGATCGTCCTGGACACCGTCGCGCGGGTCAAGGAGCTCAACCCCGACGCCGTCTACTGCTGCGACCCGGTGATGGGCGACGTCGGCCGCGGCATGTTCGTGCGGCCGGGGATCCCCGAGTTCATGCGCGACACGGTGGTGCCGCGGGCCGACATCGTGACGCCGAACCACTTCGAGCTCGACTTCCTCGCCGGGCGCTCGACGTCGACCCTCGCGGAGATCCTCGATGCGGTCGACGAGGTGCGCGAGCGCGGGCCGCGCGACGTGCTGGTCACCAGCGTCGTCCACGGCGACGTGCCCGAGGGCCGCATCGACGTGGTGGCGGTCTCCGAGGAGGGTGCCTGGGCGGTCGAGACCCCGCTGCTGCCGATCACGCCCAACGGCTGCGGCGACGTGACGGCGGCCCTCTACCTCGCCCACCTGCGCACCACCGGGTCGGCACCGACCGCCCTGGCCCGCACCACCGCGTCGGTGTTCGCGATCCTCGAGGAGACACTGCGGGCCGGCACCCGCGAGATCCAGCTCGTGGCCGCCCAGGACGCCATCGCCGACCCGCCGGCGTCGTTCGAGGTACGCCGGCTGCGGTGACCCCTGGCCAGCGCACTCAGGACGTTGGCCCCCGCCCTCCCCACCCGGGCGCACCTACCGTTGACCCCATGACCCGGTCGCGTCGCTCCGCCCTCTTCGCCCTCGTCGTCGCCGTCGCGCTCGCGCTCGGCGGCTGCACCTCGTCCGACAGCAGCGGCGGCGGCTCGGGGTCCTCGGGGTCCTCGGCGCACAACGACGCGGACGCGACGTTCGCCGCCGAGATGGTGCCGCACCACGAGCAGGCGCTGCAGATGGTGGCGATGACCCAGGGCCGCGACCTCTCCCCGGACTTCGAGCAGCTGACCACGGACATCTACGACGCCCAGCAGCCCGAGATCGACGAGATGAAGGGCTGGCTGGAGGACTGGGGCGAGCCGACCGCCACCGGCACCGGGATGGGCGGCATGGGGAACATGTCCGAGATGCCCGGCATGGACGGCTCCGCGCCCGGGATGATGAGCGACGACGACCTCGGTGAGCTGACCAACACCACCGACCGGTCGGCCTTCGAGAAGATGTGGCTGACCATGATGATCGCCCACCACCAGGGTGCGATCGACATGGCCAGGACCGAGCTGGCCGACGGCGAGTACCAGCCCGCCCTGGACCTGGCCCAGTCCATCGTCGAGTCGCAGAGCGCCCAGATCGGCCAGATGAAGCAGATGCTCCAGGACTCGCCGGCGAGCTGAGCGGTCAGTACGACTGGCCGTTCGCGTAGCGCTCGCGACGCCATGCCCGGCCGCGTCCCTTGTTGCGAGCCTTGTACGTCGGCAGCTGGGAGTCACAGTTGGGGCAGACCAGCCTGAGGTTCTCGCGGCGGTTGTTGTCGGCGTCGCCGTCGATGTGGTCGAGCACGAGGACGAGCGGCAGCCCATTCCACTGGGCGAGCATGTCGCAGATCGCGCACCGGCCGTCCTGCTGCTCGCGGAGATACTCGCGGATGTAGTGGCCAGGCGCGGAGTTCAACACCCCGACCCCGGTCGCCAGCCATCGGAGGAGCATCGTCGCCCTTCGCGACTGCTGCTGACAGGCATTGCTGCAGTAGGACCGGGCGCTCTTCGTGACGAGCACCGTTCCACATCCCTGACAGAGGGCCATGTGGCGAACGTACGGCGGCCCGCCGACAACAGAGCCGGCGATAGAGCCGGTGACAGGAGTCGAACCCGCGACATCCTCTTTACAAGAGAGGCGCTCTACCAACTGAGCTACACCGGCAGCGGCGCACATGCTACGGCGCCGCGACGGCTCCCCCACAATGGCGCCATGGCCCGGCGACGACGCACGCTGCTCGCCGCGGGCGTCGTCCTCCTGCTGGCGGGCGCGGCGGTGCTGGCCTGGATCGGCTGGGAGTACGTCGGCAGCAACTGGGTCTCGGCGCGCCGGCACGCCGCGGTCGTCGACGACCTCCACCGCGGCTGGTCCGAGGGCGAGACGAGCGTGCACGTCGACGCGGGCACGGCCGACGCGATCGTCCGGATCCCCCGGTTCGGGTCGGACTACGCCGTACCCGTCCTCGAGGGCACCTCCGACACGGCGCTGGCGTCGGGCTTCGGGCACGTCGAGGGCACTGCCGGCCCCGGTGAGGTCGGCAACTACGCGCTCGCCGCCCACCGGGTCACCCACGGCGAGCCGCTGCGGGACCTGCCCGACCTCGAGGTGGGCGACGAGGTGCTCGTCGACACCGCACGGACGACGTACACCTATCGCCTGGTGACCGGGGGCGACGCGCTCACGGTCCCGTTCACGGCCGGCTGGGTGCTCGACCCGCTGCCGACGAACCCCGAGGACGGCGGCGTCGAGCCGCCGCAGCGGCCGGGTCAGCGGCTGCTGACGCTGACGACCTGCTCCGAGCTGTTCCACACCGACGACCGGCTGGTCGCCTTCGCGGAGCTGGTCAGCTCATCCCCCCGTCGTGGGCGATGACCGCGCCGGTCACCATCCGCGCGGCCGGCGAGGCCAGCCACACGATCGTCTCGCCGATCTCGGCCGGCTTGATGGCCCCGCCGGGCAGCATCATCATCAGCCGGTCCGCGACCCGGCTGTCCAGGTCGTCGGTGAGCTTGTGGAAGACCTGCTCGACGATCGGGGTGTCGACGGTGCCGGGGCAGACCGCGTTGACCCGGATGCCCTCCGGCGAGAGCTCGAGGGCCAGCGCCTTGGTCAGCTGGGTGAGGCCGCCCTTCGCGGCGGCGTACGCCGTGGCGTAGGGCTGCGCGACGTTGCCGGCGACGCTCGAGACGTTGATGATCGCGCCCTTCGCCGCGCGCACGTGCGGGAGCGCGGCCTGGATGAGGAAGAACGGGCCCTTGAGGTCGACCGCGTGCACACGGTCCCACTCCTCCTCGGTGACGGTCTCGATGCGACCGAACTGCACGATGCCGGCGACGTTGGCCAGGACGTCGATGCGGCCGTGCACGGCGCACGCCTCCACCGCCTGCTGGACCGCCGCGAGGTCGCCCACGTTGCACTCGACGTAGGTGACGCCGTCGGGCACGGTCGGGTTGATGTCGAGGCCGAAGACGGTGTCGCCGAGGTCGCGGAAGAGCGCCGCGGTGGCGTGTCCGATCCCGGACGCCGCCCCGGTCACGACGACGACGCGGCTGCCTGGCTCGTTCATGTGTGGCCCCTTCAGAACGTGATGGTGAGGTGGTGATCGAGGACGCCCGCGCGCCCGATGCCGAACCGACGCTCGGTGAACCGCCAGCCACCGCCCGCGCCGGCCCAGTCCGCGACCTCGAAGGTGTCGACGTAGGTGCCGGTGACGATCGGCTGGAGCGGCAGGCCGGGCAGCGCCTGGAGCACCAGGTACGACGACCGCGCGGTCACCGTCCCGTCGGCGCGCGGCTCGTCGAAGACCGTGTTGGCGACCAGGTGCTGGGTGCCCGGCGTGCCGTCCTCGTGCAGCTTCACGAGCCCGGCGTAGAGCCGCTCGACCTCCTCGGCGCCCGTGGCGAGGACCGTCCCCTCCTCGGTCCTCAGCACGGCGTGCGCCATCAGCGCGCCGACGCCGGCGAAGTCGCCCGCGTCGACCAGCCGGCAGTAGGTCGCCAGCAGGCCGCGGATCCGGTCGCCGTCGGTGAGCTGCACGAGGTCGGACGCTACTAGAACAAGTTCTATCTGGGGTAGCCCCGCCGGGATAGTCCCTGACGACCGGGGTCAGGGAGGCGGTCGGAGTCGGCAACGAGCGCGCGGACCCGGGCGGCGAGCTCGGGGGTGAAGGCGCCGGCCGGCGCCCGCCACGCCCAGTTGCCCGTGTCGGTGCCGGGGGTGTTCATCCGGCTCTCGCCGCCGAGCCCGAGCAGGTCCTGGGCGGGGACGACGGCCAGCCGCGCGGTCGACGCCAGCGCGAGCCGGACCAGCGCCCACGGCATCTCCTCGCCGGGGTCGGCCAGCAGCCGGCGTACGGCGTCGCGCGTCCCCTCGTCCAGCGAGCTCCACCACCCCACCGTGGTGTCGTTGTCGTGGGTGCCGGTGTAGACGACGCTGCGCTCGCCGTGGCGGTGCGGGAGGTAGGGGTTGTCGGCGCTGCCGTCGAACGCGAACTGCAGCACCTTCATGCCGGGCAGGTCGAAGCGGGTCCGCAGGGCGTCCACCTCGGGCGTGATCACCCCGAGGTCCTCGGCCACGAGCGTCCCGGGCCCCGCCGTCTCGACCAGCGCGGCCAGGATCTCGGGGCCGGGCCCCGCGGCCCACCAGCCGTCCCGGGCGGTCGGGGCGTCGACGGGGACGTGCCAGGCGGCCTCGAACCCGCGGAAGTGGTCGATGCGGACCAGGTCGAAGAGCTCGCGCTGCCGGGCGATCCGCCGCCGCCACCAGTCGTAGCCGTCGGCGGCCATCGCCGCCCAGTCGTAGTGCGGGTTGTTCCAGCGCTGCCCGTCGGCGGCGAAGTAGTCCGGCGGGCATCCGGTCACCGTCGTGGGCCGGCCGTCCTCGTCGAGCTCGAAGAGGTCCCGCGACGCCCACACGTCCGCGCTGTCGAGCGACACGAAGATCGGCAGATCGCCGAAGACGAGCACCCCCGCGGCCGCCGCGTGCTCACGCAGGCGGGTCCACTGCACCGCGAAGACCCACTGCTCGCGCCGCAGCTCGTCGACCCGGGCGGCGACCGGCGCGAGGGCGGCGCGCACGGCCTCCGGGTCGCGGTCGCGCAGCGGGCGGGGCCAGCTCTGCCAAGGCGCACCCCCGTGCAGCTCGCGCAGCGCCATGAACTCGACGTACGGCTCCAGCCAGTCCGCGTGCTCGGCGCACCAGGTCGCGAGCTCCTCCCGCCGACGGTCGTCCAGCGCCCTCGGGTCGCCGAGCCAGCGGCCGGCCTCGGCGTCGCGGTGGATCAGCGCCGGGTCGCCGGCCATCGTCGAGAGCGCCTGGTACGGCGAGCCGGACTCCTCGTCCGCCGGCACCAGCGGCAGCACCTGCCAGACCGAGCAGCCGGCGGCGCGGAGGAAGTCGACGAAGCGGTGGGCGTCGTCGCCGAGGTCGCCGCCCGGCAGCGACGTCACGTGCAGCAGGACCCCCGCCCGGCGCTGGTCAAGTGGTCCCCTCGGGTCGCCCATCTGCCCTCTCCCTGTCCGGATCGTCGTCGCCGGCGACCCTAGCCCGGGTCCCTGCGAGTCGTGGTGCCGAGCCGTGGATGAATCCCCGGACAGCCGGGTATTCATCCGGGGTTGTCCGGGATTGCCTGACGTTGTCGGGGGTTGCAACCCCCGACAACGTCAGGAAGTGCCCGTCAGGCCCGGCCGGGGGCCGTGCCCGTCGCGGACGACTAGCCTCGGTCCATGCCGCTGCGCATCGTGGCCAACCGGCCCGACCCGGCCCTGCTCCGGCTGCCGTGGTCGACACCGCTCGAGGAGTGGACCCAGCACGTCGTGCCCCTGCCGCGCGGCATCTCCCGCCACGTCGTGCGCATCGTGCGGCTCGGCGACAACACCTACGCGGTCAAGGAGACCGTCGAGGAGATCGCGTTCCGCGAGTACCGGATGCTCCGCGACCTGCACCGGATCGGCCTGCCCGCCGTGGTGCCGCAGGGCGTCGTGACCGGCCGGGTCGACGCCGACGGCGAGGAGCTGCCCGCGGCGCTGCTGACCCAGCACCTCCAGTTCTCGCTGCCCTACCGCAGCCTGTTCGCCCACGGCCTGAGTGCCGACAGCCTGCCCTCGCTGGTGGACGCCATGGTGGTGCTGCTGGTCCGGCTGCACCTCGCGGACTTCTACTGGGGCGACGTGTCGCTGTCCAACGTGCTGTTCCGCCGCAGCGCGGGCGGGTTCGCTGCCTACCTCGTCGACGCCGAGACCGGCGAGCTCAAGCCGAGCCTGTCGGACAACCTGCGCGAGTACGACCTCACGGTCGCGACCGAGAACGTCTTCGCCGAGTTGCTCGACCTCCAGGCCAGCGAGTCCCTGGCCCACGAGGTCGAGGCCCACGAGATCGTCGACCTGCTGGTCGAGCGCTACCACGCGCTGTGGGACGAGCTGACCGCGCCGGAGGAGTTCACCGCCGACGAGATGTGGCGCATCGAGCAGCGGGTCGAGCGGCTCAACGACCTCGGGTTCGACGTCGACGAGCTCGACATCGTCACCGACTGGGACGGCGACCGGATCGTGATCCAGCCCAAGGTGGTCGAGGAGGGCCACCACCGGCGCGAGCTGCAGGGGCTCACCGGGCTCACCGTCGAGGACGCCCAGGCGCGCCGGCTGCTCAACGACATCGCGTCGTACACCGCCAGCCTCGGTCTCGGGCGCGAGGACCGCGCGCTGGTCGCCAACCGCTGGCTCACCGAGGTCTACGAGCCGGTGATGGCGCTGATCCCGCCCGAGGCGCGCGGCCGGCTCGAGCCGGCCGAGGTGTTCCACGAGCTGCTCGTGCACCGGTGGTACCTCTCCGAGCGCGCCGGCGAGGAGGTCGGCATCCTCGACACCGCCCGCGACTACATCGACCACGTCCTCCTGGCCCGCCCGGAGGAGGAGGTCGCCGTCGAGGAGTGACTAGGGTCGGCAGACCCGGCAGGGAGTCAGGTGACCGTTGCCCTCGCCGACCGGTCGAAGGTCGTCACGGTGCGCGATCAGGGCGCAGTCGCGGCGGTGCAGGGTGGTCCCGTCGCCGGCGGTGACCGGGAGGGCGGAGACGTCGACGCCGTCGTCGCGGGTCGCGGCGGCGCGCGAGGTGACGTCGGCGAGCAGCAGCAGGGTGTCGGCGAGCCGGCGCTGGGACTCCTTGGCGTCCGCCGCCAGCCGGGCCAGCCAGGCGCCGAAGTAGAGGAAGCCGCCGGTGAAGGTCAGGCCGAGACCCAGCAGCCCCCCGGACACCAGGTAGGAGAGCTGGTCGTACTGGTACGGCGTGTTGGCGGCGCCGTACCAGCCCAGCACGATCACCACGAGCCCGAGCGGGAGCAGCACCGCGCCCGCCCAGAAGAGCACCACCTGCAGGAGCTGGTAGTGGTTGTCCTTGAGCGGGGCGGCGCCCGACCCGCTGGTCCGGCCGCCGGCGCGAGGCAGCCCGACCGTGAGCCGCTCGGAGGGCGCGGGGGTCATCGGCTGGTCGAAGGTGGTCATCGCGATGCCTTTCGCAGGTCGGGCAGGCCGCTGTCGAGGCCGTGGGAGCAGGAGGCGCCGCCACCGAGGGCGATCAGCCCGATCCGGCGCAGCCAGGTCCCGCCCGCCGCGGCGAGCAGGATGCCGCCGGCCAGGATGGCGCCGGGGATCGAGTAGAGCGGCGGGAGGCCGGCGCCGGTGAGCCGGCTGGCGGGCAGGGCCTGGTCCGCGGCGGGGGCGGACCCGCCCGCCGTCGCGCCCGGCGGCGCCGCGGTCGACGACGTGCCGCCCCTGGTCGATGTCCCGGCGGAGCCCCCGCCCCCGCCGGAGGAGCCCGGGTCGCCGCTGCCGGCGGTCGAGCTGTGGTCGTTGTCGGGGACCTCGGTCGGGAAGGTGATGCCCTGCACGGTCTCCACCGACGTGGACGCCGTCGCGAGGGTGAGCACGATCCGCGGCGAGAGTCCGGCGACGGCCTGCAGGTTGCTCTTCAGCTCCTGCGGGTCGTCGGGAAGGGCACCGATGAGGGTGTCGATCGGGAGCGCGTCGAGCTTCGTGCGGAGCACACCCGTGTCGATCTCGACCCGGAGCGCCGCGACGTCACTGCCGGCGGTGCCCTGCTTGCGCTGCAGGTCCGGCCTCGGCAGCGTGACGGTCAGCCCGAGCTGCTTCAGCGCGGCCGCGGCCTGGTCGGGTACGGCGGGGGCGTCGCCGTGCTGCGGCCCGGCCCGGTAGCCCGAGGAGCCGAAGGAGAACTCCTGGCCGGCGACAGTGATGCCGCCGAGCACCGAGGTGCCGGTGGCCCGGCTGCGGCGCCCGTCGCTCGTGCTGGTGCTGGTGGACCGGATGCCCTCGAGGGTGACCAGGCCGCCCAGCAGCGTGACGTCGCCGAGAGCGGCCCGCGAGGTGGTGGTGACCCGCTTGGCGGTGGCGACGTCCTGGCTGGACGAGGTGTAGCCCTCGACGTCGACCAGCGCGGCCAGCTGCGGCGGCAGCCCGGGCGCGCCACCGGTCGGGGCGGGCTCCTCCGCGGCCGTCGTCCGGCCTCCGGTGATCGCCTGACCGAAGCTGCTCAGTGGCTCGACGGCCGACGGGAGCCCGGGCAGCGCGGGCAGGCCCGGGACCGACGGGAGGCCGGGGACGCCCGAGGAGCCGCCGGACCCGCTCGGCGCGCGGCCGTCCTGCACCTGGCCGTCAGGGGAGAACCCGGCCTGCGCGACGGTCCGGCCGGGCGTGGCGCTGGTGCGCATCACGGTGCCCGGGAACGGCTCGTCGGCCTGCGCCGCCTCGCCCGACGGCTGGCCGGCGTTGACCTGCACGGGGTAGCCGTTCTCGAAGAGCTGCGGCGGGAGCCCCAGCTGCTCGCCGAAGGTCTTCGCCCCCTCGCCCACCGGGTCGCCCGGCCACAGCCAGCTGGCCCGGCCGGTCGAGCTGCCGGAGTCGGCCTCGACGGTGGTGTAGGCCATCTCGACCTCCAGCTGGGGGTCGGCCGGGATCGGGATGGTCGGCTCGTAGACCTCGATCCGCACCGGCGCCGCGGTCGCCTCGGCGCTGTAGCCGCTGAACGCCGGCGCGCCGCGGTCCCCGGCCGCGTGCGCGCTCGCCGGCGGCGACCCGAGCAGAACCGGGACGACCGAGCCGGCGAGCGCCGCGGCCGAGATCGTGGGGATGAGCAACCGCTTCATGCTGCGCCTCCGAGGATGACGTCGGACATCGTGGCCAGGATCTCGGCGGGCTCGCCGGTCGCGACGACCCGGCCGCCGGTCATCACCGCCGCGTAGTCCGCCACCCGCAGCGCGGTGCGCGCGAACTGCTCGATGCACAGGATCGAGACGCCGCTCGCCGCGATCTGCGCGACGGTGTCGTAGAGCTCGTCGACGATCAGCGGTGCCAGCCCCATCGACAGCTCGTCGAGCAGCAGCAGCGCCGGGTCGGACGCCAGCGCGCGCGACATCGCGAGCATCTGCTGCTCGCCGCCCGACATGGTGCCGGCCAGCTGGTGGCGGCGCTGGTGCAGCCGCGGGAAGTAGGAGTACGCCGTGTCGTGCACGGCCTGGATCGGCACGCCGGCGTACGACATCAGGGTGAGGTTCTCCTCGACCGTGAGGTTGGGGAACACCGACCGACCCTCGGGCACGGTGCACAGCCCCAGCCGGGCCAGCTCCTCGGGCGCCGCGCCGGAGACGTGCACGCCCCCCAGGTGCACGTCCCCGGACGTCGGTTGCTTCTGGCCGCTGACGACCTTGACCAGCGTGCTCTTGCCGGCCCCGTTGGGCCCGAGCAGCGCCATCACCGCGCCCTTCGGGACCCGCAGGTCGACCCCGCGCAGCACCTCGATCCGGCCGTACGCCGCGTGCAGGTCGACCACCTCGAGGATCGGGACGCCGCTCATTCGGGGCCCCCGCGGAGGTGTGGCCTGGAGGAGCGGAGCGGGGGAAGGCCGCAGCTTCGTGGGGTGATCATGATCGGACCGCCGGGAGGACGAGGGTGTCGTCGGCGAGGGCCAGCGCCTCGGCGAGCTGCCCACCGACCTGGGTCGGCTCGTCGTCGGCGTAGCCCAGGTAGGCCCGCTGCACCTCGGCGTCGGTGCGGATCGTGGCCGGCGGGCCGGAGGCGATCACCCGGCCGAAGTCGAGCACGTGGATGTCGTCGCACACGCCCATCACCAGGTCCATGTCGTGCTCGACCATGAGGATCCCCCGGCCCTCGGCGGCCAGCTCGGTCAGCAGCCGGCCGAACGCGTCGGTCTCGGTCTCGTCGAGGCCCGACGACGGCTCGTCGAGCAGCAGCAGCGTGGGGTCGCAGGCCAGGCAGCGGGCCAGCTCGAGCAGCCGCGCGGCACCGGTGGGGATGGCGTCGGCCCGCTCGGCGGCGTACGCCGCGATGCCGACCCGCTCCAGTAGCCCGTCGACGTCCGCGGCCGAGGGGCGGACCAGCCCTGCCACGCCCCGGTGGATGTCGCGGGCGACCCGCACGTTGTCGCGCACGGTGAGCGACCCGAACGCCTCGAGGCGCTGGAAGGTGCGGCCCATCCCGCGGCGGGCCCGGCGGTGCACGGGCAGCCGGGTCACGGTGCGACCGGCGAACCGGACCGCACCCGAGCTCGGCCGCTGCAGCCCGCTGATCACGTTGAAGCAGGTGGTCTTGCCGGCCCCGTTGGGCCCGATCAGCCCGGTGATCCGCCCAGCCTCGGCGACGAACGCGGCGTGGTCGACCGCGGTGACCCCGCCGAACCGGACGACGACGTCATCGACCTCGAGCAGCGGCATGGATGCCCACCTCCTCCAGGGGCAGCGCGTCGACGGTGGTCAGCTCGCTCAGGGGCACCGCGGTCTCCTCGCCGGAGTCGGCGCGGTCGCGCGGCAGCGGCAGCACGGGTACGGCGGCGCGGACCCGGTCGCCGAACCGGCCCTCGAGCCACCGGCCGACCCGGAACACCTGGTTGGCCAGGCCGTTGGGGTCGCGGCCCAGCGCGACCGCGCCGAAGCCGAGCACCACGAACACCAGGCCGGCGAGCTCGGGACGGCTGCTCTGCAGCACCGGGAGCAGCATCAGCCCGATGCCGCCCATCGCGGCGCCGGTCACCGAGGTGACCCCGCAGACCACGGCGAGCAGCAGCAGCGGCAGGCTGTTGAAGAGCTGGAAGTCCGCGGCCCCGATGGTGCCGCGCAGGCCGGCGAACAGCCCGCCCGCGAGCCCCGCCATGCCGGCGGAGAGGGCGAAGAGCGCGACCCGGAACCACCGCATGTCCAGCCCGAGGGTGCCGCACGCCGCCGGGCTGTCGCGCATCGCGATGAGCAGTCGCCCGAGCACGCCGCGGCGCAGGAGCAGCAGCACCAGCGACATCAGCACGAAGAAGACCGTCATCACCAGCACGTAGCCGCCGGTGGAGTCGAAGGAGCGGCCGAGCACCGAGAGCCGGTCGGCGTGGAGCGTGCCGTTGTAGCCGAAGGCGAAGTCGGCCTGGAAGACCAGCTTGTCCATCAGCACGCCGAAGGCCAGCGTCGACAGCGCGAGGTAGAGCCCGGTCAGCCGCAGCACCGGCAGCGCGACGAGGGCCCCGACGACCGCCGCGACCGCCGCCGAGACGGCCAGGCCGTAGAGGTTGGGCTCGTCCAGCTTGGCGTAGGCCAGCGCTCCGACCCCCGCGAAGGTGAACTGCGCGAGCGAGACGTGGCCGCCGTACCCGGTGAGCAGGACCAGCGACAGCATCACCATCGCGTACGTCGCCGCGGTGCCCACGAGCAGCAGGTCGGCGTCGGACATCGAGAGGCTGAGCAGGGCGACGACCGCGAGCAGCGCCGCACCCCAGCCGAGCGACTGCCGCAGCGAGGGGAGCGGCGCGGACACGATGCCCTTGACCTGGCCGATCCGCAGCTGGGCCTGGGGCATCGCGATGATGACGACGAAGAGGAAGAGCGCCGGAACGACGGCGCGGAGGCCGGCGAGGTTGCCCTGGCTGGGCAGATAGGCGACCGCGAAGGACTGCAGCACGCCGAGCCCCATCGCGCCGACGAAGGTGAGCGGCAGGCTCTTGAGCCGGCCGAGCATCGCGGCGGCGTAGGCGTTGATCACCAGCAGCGTCAGGTCGAAGTAGGAGAGGCCGATGACCGGCGTGAGCAGGATGCCGGCGAGGGCGGCGAGCGACGTGCCGATCGCCCAGGACAGGGAGGCGACCCGGTCCGGCTTGCCGCCGAAGAGCTGCAGCAGCACGGGGTTGTCGACCGACGCCCGCATGGCGGTGCCGATCCGGGTGCGGTTCAGCAGGACGTACAGCAGCCCGGCGACGACCGCGGAGAGCACGATCGTGATCAGCTGGTGGGCGGTGACGTAGGTGCCGCCGACCTGGAGACCGTGGTCGGGGAGGAACGGCGGCAGGGTGCGCGGCGCGGGCGGCCAGACGTACTCGGCCAGGCCGATCAGCCCGACGAACAGGCCGACCGTGACCACCAGCGAGACGCTGACCGGACCCTCGCCCAGCCCTCGCGTGACGAACCGTTGCACCAGCCACCCGGTGCCCGGCGCGACCACGCCCAGCACGAGGACCAGGGACAGCCAGGTCGGCATCCCCTGCCGCTGGCTGAGGTCCCAGAAGGTGAAGGCCATCACCATGCCGAAGGCGCCGTGGGCGATGTTGAAGACCCGGGTGGTCGTGTAGGTCAGCACCAGGCCGCTGGCGGCGATCGCGTAGGCGGCGCCGGTGAAGAGGCCGAGGATCGTGAAGGAGAGGATCGAGGACATCGCGCGTCACTTCCCGCTCAGGAGGGGGCCGCACATGTAGCCGCCGGGCGAGACCTGGCGCCAGGTGCCGTCGTTCAGCTGGAGCACCGAGCCGCAGGTGGAGGTCGTCTTCGCGCCGACCTGCTGCGGCACGTGGAGGCCGTTGCCGGTCCAGTCCTTGACCTTGCTGACCGCATCGACCAGCGAGGCCCGGGTCAGCCTCCCGCCCAGTGCGACGGCCTGCTCGACGAAGAGCCGCGCGGCCGACCAGGCGTAGAGACCGTAGTAGTTCGGCACCGCCCCGGGCTTCACCTGCTGCAGCCAGGAGCGGTAGAGCGCCATCTCCTTGATGCTGGTGTCGTCGAACATCTTCGTCGTCGACCAGGTGTAGACGCCGTTGCCGTTGTCGCCGGCCTGGTCCACGAAGTTCTGGTCGTAGATCGTCGCGTCCTGCACGAACGCGTCCGGCTCGAATCCCTGCTGCTGCATGGCGTCGAGCAGCTTGACGGTGTCCTGGTAGGGCCCGGTGTAGGTGACCAGCCGGATGCCCTTGTCCTTCATCTGCTGGACGTAGGGGGCGTAGTTGAACTCCGAGACGTCGATGCCCTGGAAGTAGTCGACCTTCCAGCCGGCCTTCGGGTATGCGTTCTTGAACATCTGCGCGTTGACCGCGGCCGCACCGGCGTTGATGTACAGCACGGCCGCGTGCTGGGTCGCGTCCTTGAGCTTGGAGTAGAAGTAGCGCGGCATCGACCCGTTGACCAGGCCCGGGTCGACCGCCTGCGCGGCGAAGCAGGTCGTGCAGTCGCGGCGCTCGGGCGTCGTGGTCGTCGACCGGATGTCCGGCAGCCCGCAGGACTGCGCCGCCTGGGCGCCGCCGGAGTCGAAGGCACCCATCGAGCCGACGGCCGCGAATGCGTCGTCACACGCCTTGGTGTAGGCCTGCTGGTCCGCGCCGGCGTCGGCCCGGCTGTCGAGCAGCTCGACCTCGAGCTTGCGGCCGCAGATGCTGCTGGTGGAGTTGAAGTACGCCGCGTAGGCCCGCGTCGCCTGCTGGGCCGACTCGAAGATGCCGGGGACCGGGCCGGACACGTCGGCGACGTTGGCGATCGTGATCGTCTTGTCGGTGATGCCGGTCTGGTTCTTGAACCCGGCGCAGCTGGCCGCCTTGGCGCTGCCCGCGGCTGCGTTCGCGCCGGTGCCCTGAGGAGCGTCGCCACCGGAGGTGCTGCCACCTCCGGTCGCGGTGCCGCCGCCCGTGGTGGTCGTGCCGCCGGTGCCGCCCGTGGAGCCGCCGCCGGTGCCGCTGCCGAGCGAGCCGCCACCCGTCGTACCGCCGCCGGTGCCGCCGCCCGCGACCGTGCCGCCGACGCCCGGGTCACCGGTGCCGCCGCCGGTCGAGCCGGTCGCCCGGGCCACCGTGCCGGGGTCGAGCTGGGACCCGCAGGCGGCGAGGAGCAGGCAGAGCACCGCTGCTGCCAGGACTGCGGCCGGCCTGCGCATCATCGTCCTCCCTCCTGTCCCCGGGACTGGTCGGACAACGACCTGCGCGACCCGAGGTGACGCGGGCCACACAGCGGTCTGGACACCCGCGGGCTCACGACGTCCCGCTGCAGGAGTACTTCGTGCCGCCCACCGGGACCCACCGGCCGTGCTGCAGGGAGATGAACCGCCAGCACTCGCCGGTGTGCTTGGGGCCCACGTGCTGCGGTGAGTGCAGGCCGTTGGCGGTCCAGTCGTCGACCTTCGACAGGTCGGCGACCAGGCTCTGCCGGCTCAGCCCGCCGCCGAGGGCGGTCGCCCGCTGGACGAAGAGCCGGGCGGCGGACCAGGAGAAGAGCCCGAAAAAGCTGGGCTCCGCGCCGGGCTTCACCTGCTGCAGCCAGCTGAGGTAGAGCTGCAGCTCCTTGTTGCTCGACGCCTCCTCGAACGGCGTGAAGTTGATGAAGAGCGTGGTCCCCTCGACCGCCGTGCCCCCGCTCTGCACGAAGTCGCGGGTGTAGGCGGTCGGGTCGAGCATGAAGACCTCGGGGTGGAAGCCCTGCTGCTGCATGGCCTGCGCCAGGCGCACGAACTGCGCGGTGGCGCCGATCATCTGGACGTACTGGACGCCCTTGTCCTTCATCTGCTGGACGTAGGGGGCGTAGTTGAACTCCGAGATGTCGATGCCCTGGACGTAGTCGAAGTGCATCCCGCGCTTGGTCATCGCCGCGACCTGGGTCTTGCCGTTCTCGGCGGCGGCGCCGGCGTTGATGTAGAGCATCGCGGCGTGCGCGGCGGCGTCCGGGTGGTTCTTCTTCACGAAGTCCGGGACGGCGTTCTGGAACTCGTCCGCGATCGTCGACTGCGCTCCGAAACAGGTCGTGCAGGCCTGCCGGTCGGCGGTCACCGCGGCGGACCGGAGGTCGGGCAGCCCGCAGCCCTGGGCGGTGCTGGCGCCGCCGGAGTCGAAGGCCGACATCGACCCGACCATCGCGAAGGTGTCGTCGCAGGCCTGGGTGTAGGCCTGCTGGTCGGCGGCCGCGTCGGTGCGGCTGTCGTAGGTCTTCAGCTCCAGCTTGCGTCCGCAGATGTCGCTGGTGGCGTTGAAGTAGGCGACGTAGGCCCGCACCGCGTCCTGGCTGGCCTCGAACAGCCCGGGCACAGGGCCGGACACGTCGGAGGAGTTGCCGATGACGATGGTCTTGTCGGTGATGCCGGTCTGGTCCTTGAACCCGGCGCAGCTGCCGGCCTTGGTCGCACCGGCGGCGGCGTTGGCCCCGGTGCCGCCCGTCGCGGCCCCGCCGCCCGTGCCGCCCGAGGTGCCGCCGGTGGTCGCGGCCGAGCCGCCGGTCGTCGTACCGCCCCGACCCGTGCTCGTCGTGCCACCGGCAGCGTCCGGCACCGAGCCGTCCGGACCGGCGGCCGCCGGGTCGCCCGCAGCGACCGCCCCGCCGTCCCCGGTGCCCGTCGTGCCGCCGGCCCGGGCGACGGTGTCGGGGTCGAGCTGGGAGCCGCAGGCCGCGAGGAGCAGCGCGAGCACGGCCCCGACGAGCGCGACGACGGCGCGGGGGAACGGCACCACGGGCCCTCCAGGGGAGAACTAGAACGTGTATCAGTTCTGGCTCAACGACCGCGGCGCGCAGAGGTGACGCACGACACGTGGCCGGTGGGCTCGGGGTGGTCGTGGGCGTTCAATTGCTGGCGGATGCACCGCTTGCGGGCCGGCGGGACGTCCTATTCGGAACAATTGAACGAAATCGACGCCGCCGAGGACCCGCGTCAGCCGGGGTACCGCAGCGCCACCCACGCCCCCGTGGTGAACGTGCCGTCGGTCTGCAGCGTCACCCACTGCACCCCGGCGGGGCGCCCGGCGCGGTAGGTGACCAGCGAGACGTCGGCCGCTCGACGGGGCTTGCTGCCCAGGGCGATGGCGTACGCCGCCCCGCCGGTCGTCCCGGTCGTGTAGGTGTAGCCGACCTGCCCGTCGGGCCCGGTCACCCGGTGCGGGCCGGCGCGGACGTGGGTGTGGCCGCCGAGCACGAGGTCGACGCAGCCGCGGTCGAGGGCGGGGCGGCCGAGGTTCGCGTCGTGCACCAGGATCGTGGTGACCCGGCGCCGGGAGTCGCAGGCCGCGTCGGCCAGGCGGGCGGCGACCTCGTCGAAGGTCAGCCCGGTCTCGTCGCGCCAGCTCCCCAGGCCGCTCGACCGCGGGTCGTCGACGCCGAGGAGGGCCGTGCCGGCCGGTCCGTCGACCACCTCGCCGTCGAGCATGGTCCAGCCGAGCTCGGCCAGGTAGGCGTGCACGAAGTCGCCGTGGTCGTGGTTGCCGGCCACGCCCCAGCGCTCGAACCCGTCGAAGGCGGCGTCCACCGAGTCGAGCGAGAACGCCTCCCAGCTCCGCCCGATCGAGGTGTCGTCCCCGCCGTCGAGGACGGCGGTCGCGCCGGCGGCGTCCGCGATCGCCCGGGCGACGGGGTCCATCCCGATGTTGTCGTGCCGGTCGGAGACGAGGGCGACGACCGTGTCGCCGGGCCGAGGAGCGCGCAGCGGCAGGTCCGCGGCGCGGCGTGCGGCGTCGGCGTAGAACGTCTTGCTGGTGTCATAGGTGCTGACCGCGCTCTCGATGAGCCGGTGCGTCGACGCCGTGGTGACGTCGCCGCGGACCTCGATGCCGTCGAGCTCGTCGGGCACCGGCACGGCGGGGCCCAGGAACGACGCCAGCGACTCCCAGTCCTCGCCGGCCTGCACCGGGTCCTCGTCCCCGGTCCACGGCTGCCAGACGGCCACTGCGAGCAGCGCGAGGACGACGACGCCGACGGCCGCTTGGCGCGGTCCGACCCGGGCGCGGAGCTCGCCGCGCCGGCGCGCTCCGAGGAGCAGCCAGATGCCCACGGGCAGCAGCCCGACCACCGCACCGCGCAGGGCCGCGTCGAGCGCCATGCCCTGGACCGCGCCGGTGATCTTCTCGACCTGTCCCTGCGGCTGGCTGGCGAGCAGTGCGTAGCGGTCGACCAGGTCGTCGACCGAGGTGGCGTTGGTCTTGCCGAGCCGGATGTCGACGCCGACGACCTGGTCGGTCGGCACCCGCACGTCGGGCAGCACCGGCCCGGTGTGCAGCACCGCCCAGCCGCTCAGGTCCGGGCTGACCACCGCGTCGTGGCCGGCGACCACGACCGCGCGGCTGCTGCCGAGGAAGAGCAGCAGCCCGGCGAGCACCGCGCAGCCCAGCCAGACCCCGAGGAGGGCCAGGACGCGCGCCGTACGTCGTCGATGGGTCTCGACACGCCGGTCGCGCCCTCGCGGGCTCGGGCGCGCGTCTCGCTCGACCATCAGTGGATCCGCTGGCGCGTCCCCACTCAGGCTCGCGCCTGCGCGATCGCGTAGAGGGCGACCGAGGCCGCCACGCCCGCGTTGAGGGACTCCAGCGTCGAGGCCATCGGGATCGAGACGAGCTGGTCGCAGGTCTCGCTGACCAGGCGGGAGAGGCCATTGCCCTCGGACCCGACCACCACCACCAGCGGTCCGTCGGCGAGGTCGAGGTCGGGCAGGCTCACGTCGCCGTCGGCCGCCAGACCGATGACCATGCAGCCCGCGTCCTGGTAGGCCTTGAGCTGGCGCACCAGGTTGACGGTCTGGGCGACCGGGGTCCGGGCGGCCGCGCCGGCGCTGGTCTTCCACGCCGAGGCGGTCATGCCGGCCGAGCGCCGCTCGGGCACGAGGACGCCGTGGGCGCCGAAGCCGGCCGCGCTGCGGACGACCGCGCCGAGGTTGCGCGGGTCGGTGACCGAGTCGAGCGCCACGATCAGCGGCGGCTCCCCCGCGTCGGCGGCTGCGTCGAGCAGGTCGTCGGGGTGGGCGTACTGGTAGGACGGGATGCGCGCCGCCAGGCCCTGGTGCACGGCACCCCCGGTCATCCGGTCGAGCTCGCCCCGGGTGACCTGCGAGATGTTGAGCCCACGCTCGGCGGCGAGGGCGAACGCCTCCCGCAGCCGCCCGTCGCGCTCGGCGCCCTCGCCGACGTAGAGGCCGGTGACCGGCACCCCGGCCCGCAGCGCCTCGACCACCGAGTTGCGCCCGGCGACCCACTCGGCGTCGCTGCTCTTGCTCTTGCGCTGGGGCCGGCGCGCGGCGGTCTTCTCCGCCTTCTGCGCGGCCTTGTACTGCGCGTGGTAGGGCCGGTCCTTCGCCTTCGGCGTCGGGCCCTTGCCCTCCAGGCCGCGGCGCACCCGGCCGCCCGACCCCGCGGTCGGGTTGCCCTTGCTGCTCTTGCGCACCGCGCCCTTGCGCTGGCTGTTGCCTGCCACGTCAGTGTCCTTCTCGGTGGTCGGTGCTGCGGCCCGGGCCGCACCACAGCCGGAGGGTTGTCGGGGTCTTCCTGACGTTGTCGGGGTTGCAACCCCCGACAACGTCAGGTTTCCCCGGCTGACCGGGGATTCATCCACCCTCCGGCCCGCCGTCACGACAGGCTCCACTTCGGTCCGTCAGGGGTGTCCTCGACCTCGATGCCGGCGGACTTGATCCGGTCCCGGATCGCGTCGGCGGTGGCGAAGTCCTTGGCCGCCCGCGCCTCGGCCCGCTGCTCGAGCAGCGCACCCACGAGCACGTCGAGCGCCTCGGTCAGCCGGTGGTCCTCCCCGCCGACGCCGGCCCACGCCGGGTCGGCGGGGTTCAGCCCGAGCACGTCGAGCATGGCGACCACCTGGGCGGCGTACGGCGCGGGGTCGTCGGCCCGGTTGCCGTCGCGCACCGTGTCGAAGAGGACTGCCATCGCGGCGGGCGTGCCGAGGTCGTCGTTCATCGCCTCCACGAAGGCCGGCGGCAGCTCGCCGGGAGCCACCTCACCGGCGCGCTCGAGGAAGCTCTCGATCCGCCGGAACCCCGCGGCCGCCTCGTCGAGCGCCTCGAAGGAGAACTCGACGTGGCTGCGGTAGTGCGCGGCCACCAGGTAGTAGCGCAGCTCGATCCCGCGGTAGGTCTGCAGCACGGCCGGGATCGTCAGCGAGTTGCCGAGCGACTTGCTCATCTTCTCGCCGGCGGTGGTGATCCAGGCGTTGTGCATCCAGTACGACGCGAACGGCCGGCCGGCCGCGCGCGACTGCGCCTGCTCGTTCTCGTGGTGGGGGAAGCGCAGGTCGACGCCGCCACCGTGGATGTCGAACGCCGGGCCGAGGTACTTGCCCGCCATCGCCGAGCACTCGATGTGCCAGCCCGGGCGGCCCGGACCCCAGGGGCTCGGCCACGCGGCGGTCTCCGGCTCGGACTCCTTCTTCCACCCCTTCCAGAGGGCGAAGTCGCGCGGGTCCCGCTTGCCGCGCGGATCCGCGTCCTCGGCCGGGGCCATGTCGTCGACTCCCTGGCGGGTCAGCTCGCCGTACTCCGGCCAGGAACGCACGTCGAAGTAGACGTCGCCCGAGCCGTCCTCGGCGGCGTACGCGTGCCCCTTCGCGATCAGCTCCTCGATGAGCACGATCATCTCCGGGACGTGCCCGGTCGCCGCGGGCTCGTAGGTCGGCGGCGCCACGTTGAGCGCGTCGTAGGCGCGGCTGAGCTCGCGCTGCATCCGGTAGGCCAGCTCGTACCAGGCGATCCCCTGGTCGGCGGACTTCATCAGGATCTTGTCGTCGATGTCGGTGACGTTGCGGATGAACGTCACCTCGTAGCCGAGGTGGCGCAGCCAGCGCTGCAGCACGTCGAAGTTCACGCCCGACCGGACGTGGCCGACGTGCGGCTCGGACTGCACGGTGAGACCGCAGACGTAGAGACCCGCCTTCCCCTCCTCGAGGGGGACGAAGTCACGGACTTCGCGGGTCGCGGTGTCGTACAGCCTGAAGGTCACCCGCCAAGTCTAGGGATCGCGGCACCGCAGCACTCATTCGTCAGACGCCCCAGCCCCCGTCGACGTCGAGCTTCTGCCCCGACACGAAGCCGGCCCGGTCGGAGGCGAGGAAGCAGACGGCCTCGGCGACGTCGTGGGCGGTGCCGAAGCGGCGCAGCGGGATGTTGCGCCGGGTGACCGCCAGCGCCTCGTCGGACAGCTCGCCGGAGTCGATCAGCCGGGCGGCCATCCCGTCGGTGAGCATGCCGGGGCCGACCGCGTTGACGCGGACGCCGTACCGCCCCTCCTCGGCGGCCAGCGCGCGGACCAGGGCATCGACGGCGGCCTTGGGCGCCGAGGACAGCCCGTCGCGGACGGGGAACCGGGTGGTCGCCGCCGTCGTGACGGCGACGACCGACCCCTGCGCGTCGCGCAGGTGCGGCAGGGCGGGCGAGACGACCGTGAAGAACCCGGCTGCGTCGCCCGCCAGCTGCGCCGCCATCTCGGCCGGGGCGACGCCGGAGAGGTGCACCATCGGGACGTGCGGGCCGGCCGCGTGCACGAGCGTGTGCAGGCCGCCGTGGCCCGCCGCCGCCTCGACGACCCGGGCGGCGTCCTCGGCGGCGGTGGGAGCGGTCAGGTCGAGGGGGTACGCCGTCGCGTGCACCCCCCACTCCCGCGCGGCCTCGACCGCGGCCGCTCCTGCCTCGGGGCGGGCGCGGTAGGTCACGACCACGTCGCTGCCCCGCTGGGCGAGGAGCCGGGTCACCGCCAGCCCGATGCCGCCGCTGCCCCCGACGACCAGTGCCACGCCGTCGCGGTCGCTGAAGTCGCCCACGTCGTCCTCCTCAGGTGGCCGTGAAGCCGATCGTGTGCCAGCCTGTCGCGCCGTCGGGCACCACGTCGTGCGGCTCGCCGGTCTGCACCCGGCCGTCCGCGTCGGTCGCCCGCACCCGGAGCGTGTGGTCGCCCGGCTCCACGTCGAGGGTCGCGACCCACTGCACCCACGTGTCGGCGCTGGGCACCCGCGCCAGCCGCGCCGGCTGCCAGTCGCCGTCGTCGACCGCCACCTCGACGCCCGCGATGCCGGTGTGCTGGGCCCAGGCGACGCCCGCCACCTGGCCGCCACGCCCGTCGACCGAGCCGCCGTTGCGGGGCACGTCGATCCGCGACGACATCTTCACCGGCCCGAGCTCCGACCAGCCGCGCTCGGTCCAGAACGCCGAGATGTCGCTGAACCGCGTGACCTCGAGGTCGACCACCCACTTGCAGGCGGAGACGTAGCCGTAGAGCCCGGGCACGATCGTGCGGACCGGGAAGCCGTGCTCGACCGGCAGCGGCTCGCCGTTCATCCCGATCGCGAGCATCGCGTCCCGGTCGTCGGTGAGCGCCTCGAGCGGGGTGCCGCAGGTCCAGCCGTCGTCGGAGGTCTGCAGGACCGCGTCGGCGCCCTCCTGCGGGCCCGCCTCGCGCAGCAGGTCGGCGACCCGCACCCCGCTCCACCAGGCGTTGCCGATCAGGTCGCCCCCGACCTCGTTGGAGACGCAGCAGATCGTCACCCAGGCCTCGGTGTCCTGCCGGTCGACGAGGTCCTGGAAGTCGATCTCGACCTCCCGGTCGACCATCCCGTGGATCCGCAGCCGCCAGGTGGCCGGGTCCACCGCCGGTACGACGACCTCCGTGTCGATCCGGTAGAACTCGGCGTTCGGCGTCGCCCACGGCGGCATCCCGGCGACGTCGACGCCCACCCCCCGCGGGACCACGGGCCGGGTGACGCCGGGCAGCCGGAGGAGCCGCCGGGCCTGCTCGACCTGACGGCGCCCCGCACCGACCGCCCGCCCGGCGACGGCCACGACCGCCGCGCCGGCACCGACGGCACCGACCCGGAGCAGGAACCCGCGGCGCGAGACGCCCATGGCCGGCTCCGCGGGCGTGGGTGCGGGGCGCAGCGGCGCGGTCAGCAGCGCGAGGCAGCCGACCCAGGTGAGCAGCCCGACGAGCAGGGCGACGTACTCGACCGGCGAGGTGCCCTGCCGGGAGGTGAGCGCGAGGAGGCCGACCGCCGTCACCGCGGTGGCGACGAGCAGCGGACCGGGCCAGCCGCGCCGGGCGAGCAGGCCGGCGCCGGCGAAGACCAGGGTGAGGAGCACCAGGATGCCGGTGACCAGCGCCGTCTTGTCGTGGTGGCCGAAGACCTGGATCGCCTGCTCGGCCGCCTGGCCCGGTGTGCGCTCGATGACCAGGTCGGCGACGGCGACGACCACGCCGCCGCGCGCCGTCGCGAGGGCGGAGACGCAGGAGCCGGCGGCCAGGCCGGCGTACCCGGCGACGACCCCGGCCACCGCCCAGGCGCCGCGAGAGGTGCTCACCCGACCGATTGTGGCTCGCCGGCGCGGCCGCGACCGCGCTCAGGCATGATCATTCCGTGACATCCCCGCCGCCGCCCGCGCCCCGGATCGTGCCCCGGATCGGTATCGGCACCGACGTCCACCGGCTCGTCGAGGGCGTGCCGATGCACCTCGCCGGGCTCGCCTGGCCCGACGAGACCCACGGCCTGGAGGGCCACTCCGACGCCGATGTGGCCGCGCACGCGGCCTGCGACGCGCTGCTCTCGGCGGCCGGGCTCGGCGACCTCGGCTCGAACTTCGGCACCTCCGACCCGGCCTGGGCGGGCGCCTCGGGCGCCGCGCTGCTGGCCGAGACGGCCGCCCGGGTGCGCGCCGCGGGGTTCGAGGTCGGCAACGTCGCGGTGCAGGTGATCGGCAACCGGCCGCGCCTCGGCCCGCGCCGCGCGGAGGCCGAGGCGGCCCTCTCCGCCGCCGCCGGCGCGCCCGTGTCGGTCTCGGCCACCACCACCGACGGCCTCGGCCTCACCGGTCGCGGCGAGGGCGTCGCCGCGATCGCCACCGCCCTGATCCTCTGACTCGGCGCGGGTCCTCGGCTGCGCCGGCCCGGGGTGCGTTTGCGCACAATTGCGCGCTGAGGAACCGACTATCCGCGGGTAGCGGTGCCTGAGCGTTCAATTGAACGAAAACGACCGACCCCGGATGGACGTCAGCGCCTCTGAGCGAGCAATTGCGCGGAAACTGCGCCCCGCTCAGCTCCCACCGAACTGGTTGAACGTGGCGTTGACGAGCGGCCCCCAGGCCGCGGCGCTCGCGTCCCACTCGCCCGGCGGGGCGTGCTCGGCCGCGATGATCACCGCAGTCCCGTCCTGGCGTACCGCCGACCAGATCGCCCCGCGCAGCGGCATCGACCCCTGCGAGTCCACCCACGTCGCCCGGTAGTCCACGGTCGCGGCCGACACGATCGAGCCGAACGGGTCCAGGGGCACGATGTCGCCCTTGCGCACCTGGCTGTAGTTCTCGCCGCCGATGAAGTAGTCGAGGTTCTTGCTGAGCAGGCTCCCGGCGTCGCTCGCGGGATCGACGGTGCCGGTCAGCACGTAGACCCAGCTGCCGTCCTCGTCGGTGAACGCCGCGTTGTCCGACCCGACGTCGCCCATCGGCGCCCAGCCCGCGGGCAGCGGCACCAGCACCCCGCCCACGCGCACGGCGTCGCCGGACGTGACCGGCTCCTGGCTCGGCTGCTCGGTCGGCTGCTCGGTCGGCTGCTCGGTGGGCGTCGGCTCCTCCGTCGGCGTCGGCTCGATCGGCACCGGGTCCTCGGTCGGCTGCTCGGTCGGCGCCTCGGTGGGCGTCGGCTCGTCCGCGGGGGTGTCGATGCTGCCGACCGGCTCGGGGTCGAGGATCCCCGGGTTGGTCGTCGGCGCCTGCGAGGAGGACGAGCCACCGTCGTCGCCACCACCGGCGACCACGGCCACGACGCCGCCGGCCACGCCGGCCAGCACGACCCCGCCCACGATCAGCCCGATCGTCCGGAAGCGGCTCGACCGGAACAGCCCACCCGGAGGCGGCGCCGCCGGCTGGTACGCCGGCGGACCGACCGGAGGCGGACCGGCCGGAGCACCAGCCGGCGGACCGGCCGGGGGACCAGCCGGAGGCGGACCGGCGGGAGGCGGCGTGGCCGGAGGACCGGCCGGGGGCGGCGTCGGGGCACTCATGACGCGCCTCCCTCGGCCGCCTCGGACATCTGTCGTCGCGCCTGGTGCGAGGTCGAGCGCACCGAGGTGCCGCACGCGATGCAGAACTGCGACCCGACGAGCAGCATGTTCTCGCACTCGGGACAGAAGGTCTCCACGAACGTCTCGCGCTTGGAGTGCCCCTCCTTCGCGGCGTCCTCGATCGCCGCCTCGAGCAGCGCCGCCTGCAGCATCACCCGGATCCGGATGACCAGCACGGCCAGCACGAGGAAGCCCCAGAGCAGGCCCAGCGCCTGGCCGAACGGCAGGTACGCCGCCAGCCGCACGCCCAGCCAGTAGAGGACCGTCATGCCGGTCGCGAACGCGAAGTTCTTGACGTAGGACACCGTGAAGCCGTCGTACCCCTCGCCCTTGCCGGAGAACGCCGCGACCGCGATGCCCGCCGCGGTGCCGTAGATCAGCGACTTGACCACCATCAGGTTCACGATCACCACGAACCAGGTCGCCAGCCCGTCGGTGGTGCGCAGGCCGCCGGTGGTGAAGACCGAGTGGAAGACCACGATCGTCTCGAAGGCGGCGTACGCCGTGCCGGCCGCGACGCCGAAGGTGAGCCCGTCGATCATGTCGTCGAACTGGGGCCGGGTGGCCAGCAGCGCCGCCGGGACGTTGGCGACGACCTGGGCGACCACCGGCAGCAGGACCGCGAAGAGCAGCAGCGCCGGGACCGACAGGGTGTCGATGCCGCCACGGCTGCCGCCTGCGGCGAAGCTCTGGTACTGGGACTCGAAGACCCAGTCGAAGAACACCAGGGAGACGACCACCGACAGCGCACCGGTCACGAGGAACAGCCCGATCACCACCGGGGCGGGGGCGTCCTCCCAGAGGTTCACGTCGTAGATGTAGACCAGGTAGGAGACCGGCACGAGGAACGCCGCCGCGGCGATCGCGACCGGCAGCAGCCCGAACGCCGTCGCGCCGACGATGAAGACCGCGCTCGCGATCATCGCCCAGCGGTAGTTGTCGGCGGTCTCGCGGTTGGTGTGCGGCATGATCGTCGAGATCAGCGCGAACTGGTTCACGCCCTCCGACGACTGCACGGCATAGGTCGCGGTCCGGGTCGACGCGCTGCCGCGCAACGAGGTGCCGCACCGGTGGCAGAAGGAGGCGACCTCGGGGTTCACGGTCGCACAGGTCGGGCAGGTCACCAGGGCATGGTGCCCGGTGGTCCGGACATTTCCGAGCACCCGTCCGGGGGGTTCCAGACCGGTTCGATCGGGTCGTTGACACCTATCTGGACCAGTCCCAGAATCGCGGAACCATGCCCACCTTCCGCCGTGCCCCGGTGCTCGCCCTCGTCGCCCTGGCGGCGGGGCTGCTCACCGCGTGCAACGGACAGGAGCCGCAGCTCGGTGCCGCGGGCGCCCAGCCGACGACCCTGGTGGTGGCGACCGGGTACGCCGGCGACGCCACCGACGCGCTGCGCACGGCCGTCGACGAGCTGCGGGCCTCGACGGACTCGGGGTGGGTGGGCCGGCAGGACGAGGTCACCGGCGCCCTCGGGGAGCTGACCGGTGGGCGCTACTTCGGCGGGTCGACCCCGGCGGACGTGGTCGGGTCCTTCCTCGACACCTGGGGTGAGCGACTCTTCGGGGTCACGTCCGGGGACCTGGCGCTCGGCGACCAGACGCCGCCCACCACAGCCGGCTCGACGACGATCCGCGCCGAGCAGCAGGTCGGCGGGGTCCCGGTCCTGGACGGCGTGCTGCTGTTCACGATCGGCGACGCCGCGGGCCGGCCCCGGCTCAACGCCGTGCGCGGCCGGGCCTTCGCGGGCCTGGAGGTCCCGACCCGGCCGGTGCTCGACGCGGATCGGGCGGCCGCGCGGGCCGAGGCCGTCTCGGGCGGCTCGAGCGTGACCACCCCGGAGCTGGTGGTCGTGCCCGACGGCGACGGCCGGCTCGCCTGGAAGGTGACGATCACCCAGTCCGACGCCGACGCGGCGCTGGCCCCGACCGACGGCTTCTACTTCATCGACGCCCGCACCGGGGTCCTGGTCTCGACCCGGCCGGCGTCGGCCGAGGGGCGGACGCCGGTGCGCCTCGTGCGGGCCGGGGCGACCACACCCACCCGGACCCCGGTGGCCCGGCGGGCGGCGCTGGCGCCCCTGCAGGGCACCGTCAAGGTGACGGGCACGGACCCGACCGGCGACCGGCTGACGGCGTACGGCGTCCGGACCCGTGACGGCGTCGTGCTCTTCGACAGCACCGTGCCGACCTTCGACGCCCGCACGCTCGGCGGCGGCATCGAGACCTGGGACATGCAGGGCAGCGACGACGACTCGCGGCTGCCCGGGGTGCGCTACGTGGAGCGGTCCACCCGGATCTCCGACCCCGAAGCGATCGCCGCGCAGGCCTTCAGTCGCGCGGTCTACGACTACTACGGGTCGCTGGGGTGGGCGTCCTGGGACGACCGCGGGTCGTCGATGATCTCCTCGATCCACTACGCCGACAACGAGTTCTGCAACTCCTACTTCAACGGCTTCCAGATGGTCTACGGCAACCAGTGCGCACCCGACGGGAAGCCCGCCGAGATCAGTGAGCTCGACATCGACACCGCCGCCCACGAGATCACCCACGGCGTCACGCAGTCGTCGGCGGGCCTGGTCTACTCCGGGCAGTCCGGCGCGATGAACGAGAGCTTCTCCGACTACTTCGGCAACGTGATCGGCGACCAGTTCCTCGGCAGCGACAGCAACGCGGTCATGGAGCACGTCTGCGAGGGCCTGGACGACACCATCATGTGCCAGGCCAACCCCGACGGCACCCGCTCGCTGCGCTACCTGCCCAACGGCACCACCTTCGACGACTACTTCTTCGCCCTCGACAGCAGCACCCGCAAGCTCAGCGCGGTGCGCCTGAGCCAGGACAACGGCGGGGTGCACACCAACTCGGCGATCTGGAACAACGCGCTGTGGTCGATCCGCAGCCGACTCGCCCAGATCGACGGAGTGCCCGCGCTGCGGTCGCAGCTGGCGACCGACTTCGACAAGATCGTCTTCGCGACGCTGACCACCCAGCTCGGGCCGACCGCCGGGTTCGTCGACGCCCGGCGGGCGATCGAGCAGACCACCGTCGACGCGGGCGCCGACCCGGTGATCCTCCGCGTCGAGCGCGAGGTCTTCGACCAGGCCGACATCTGCGCCGGCTGCGCCGACACCGGTGAGGTGGTGGGCGAGGTGGTCAGCAACGCGACGGAGACCGAGACGCAGCCCGCTGTCCACGGCGAGCGGATCGCCTGGCTGGCCAAGGGCGACGGCGGCTTCGGCGCGCTGGCGACCGGCGGGGTCGGCACCCGGCCGACCGCGCTGGACGGCTCGACGTTCTCCTCCCAGGTGGTCTTCGCCGGGGACGCCCTGGTCGGGCTGGAGTTCCCGCAGGGGCAGGTGCCGGGGGCCGTGGTCCGGTTCGCGCCGGGCTCCGGCAGCCGCGTGGTGGGCAAGGCAGACCGCGGCACCGCGATCGCCGGGCTGGCCGGCTCCGACGAGGGAGCCGCCTGGGCGACCGAGAACGGCACCGTGTCGTACGTCGACACGCGCGGCCGGGTCACCTCGACCCGGCTCCGGCTGGGCAACGACCTGGTCACCGCGGTCGGCACCGGCGACGGCGTGGTCGCGGTCGGCACCGGCAACGGCTCGCTGCTCGTCGGTCGTCCCGGCGGCCGCTTCCGCCAGCTCGACACGATGGCCGACACGGTGATGTCCGTGGCGGCCTCGGGTGGCCGGGTCGTCGCCGCCGACCTGCAGGGCAACGCGGTGCTCTACCCGTCCTCCGGCTCCCCGGCCACCCTGTCCACCCGCGCCATGCCGTTCGGGGTCGCGATGAACGACCACTACGCCGTCTGGCCCGAGGTCGTCGGCCTGCTCGGCGGCGGCGCGGCGAAGGCCGCGCAGGCGCAGGCGCAGGACACCGACCTCTACCTGGTCTCCTTCGACACCGGCAAGATCTACGACCTGGTCGACACCCGCGGCCAGCAGGGGTTCCCCGCCCTCTCCGGCAACCGCCTGGTCTGGCAGGACGCGGTCTACGGCGGCGACGACATCCTCACCGCCACCATCCCCTCCGGCCTCTGACCGCCCGGGACGGGCACTGAGCGTTCAATTGCGCGCTGACGACCGCTACCGAGCCCCGCAACGGGCACTGAGCGTTCAATTGCGCGCCGACGACCACTACCGAGCCCCGCAACGGGCACTGAGCGTTCAATTGCCCGCCGACGACCACTACCGAGCCCCGCAACGGGCACTGAGCGTTCAATTGCGCGCCGACGACCACTACCGAGCCCCGCAACGGGCACTGAGCGTTCAATTGCGCGCCGACGACCACTACCGAGCCCCGCAACGGGCACTGAGCGTTCAATTGCGAGGAGACGTCATGCCGCGGCGTGCTTGCGCTGCCCGACCAGCACGACGCCCTCGACCACGCGGACGTCGTACGCCGGGACGGACACGTGGTCGTCGTCCAGGCAGCGGCCGGTGCGCAGGTCGAAGGCGTGGCGGTGGGCCGGGGAGGCGACGAACGGCACCCCGTCGCGGACCCCGACGATCCCCTTCGCGATGACCGAGGCCTTGGCGAACGGGTCGTGGTTGCCGAGCGCGTAGACCTCGTCGCCCTGGGTGCGGAAGATCGCGACCGCCTGGCCGTGCACGAGCGCGGTGGCGCCGCGTTCGACCTCGAGCTCGGCCATCCGGCACACCGGCTGCCACTCCATCGTCGCCCCTTCCTGGTCCGACGACCGTAGGGGCGGCGGGATCAAGGCCCGGTTACGCCGTGTAACAACCGTGAAAACCCTGGCGAGCGGGGCGTGGCAGACTCCGGTCGTGCCCGCCGCCGTCGTGATCCTCGCCGCGGGCGCCGGCCAGCGGGTCGGCGCCGGCTCCAACAAGGTGCTGCTGCCGCTGGGCGACCGGCCGGTCCTCGCCTGGTCGGTGCTGGACGCGCTGGCGCTCGACGACGTACGCCGGGTGCTCGTGGTCGTCCGCCCCGGCGAGGACGGCCTGGTGGCCGACGCCCTCGGGCCGCACCTGGGCGGGCGCGAGGTCGGCGTCGTCGACGGCGGCGCCACCCGGCACGCGTCGGAGTGGCACGCGCTGCAGGCGCTTCGTCCCGAGATCGTCGCCCGCGACCTCGACGTGGTCGCGATCCACGACGGCGCCCGGCCGCTCGCGGGGCGGGCGCTGTTCGAGGCGACGCTCGCCGCGGCCCGCGAGCACGGCGGCGCGATCCCGTGCGTGCCGCTGCCCGGCCTGCTGGACCTGGGCGGCGCGGAGCTGCCCGAGCTCGACGGCGTGCAGACGCCGCAGGCGTTCCGGGCGGCCGAGCTGCTCGCCGCCTACGAGCAGGCCGCCCGCGACGGCTTCGACGGCACCGACACCGCGGCCTGCTGGGCCCACTACACCGACCTGCCGGTCGCCGCGGTCCCCAGCAGCCCGCGCAACCTGAAGATCACCTTCCCCGAGGACCTCGACCTCGCGCTGCGCCTGGCCTGAGCCCACCCCGTCGCCGGACTTGTCGGCCAAAACCGTTGCTTGTCGGCCGAAACTTCGGCCGACAAGCAACGGTTTACCCGGTCGACCGGGTAAACCAGCAGCAGGCAGCGAGTCACCCCGCGGTGAGCGCCTCCAGCACCCGCAGGTCCTCCTCCGACCCCACTCGGCGGGCGGCGGGCGGCGCCTCGACGAGCTCGACCGGGAACCGTCGCCGCAGCCCGGCCACCAGGGCGACCGGGTCGGTCGACGGCGGGCCGTCGAGGGCCGCGACCACCGACGGCGGCAGCACCACCGGGGAGGCGACCGCGACCAGCCCGGCCCGGTCGACGGTCTCGCCCACGAGCCCCTCGGCGACGACCTTGACGGTGTCGGTGACCGGGCGCACCCCGACCACCACGCAGGACCGCTCGACCGCCCGGGCGACGCACCCGACGATGAAGTCCGGCGGCGTCATCGGGCACAGCGCGTCGTGCAGCACCACGGGCTCGCCCGCGGCGACCAGCGTGCCCCACGGCGTACCCGTGTCGACCAGGGTGACCCCCGCCTCGCCCAGCGCCCAGGCGGCGGCCGCGACCAGCGCCTCGCCGTGGACCAGCGCGTAGGGCAGCGCCCCGCGGTCCTCGTCGACTACGAGGCCGAGCGCCGGGGTGTCGGCGAGGACGTCATACGGATCGGTCGTCATGGCGACCACAACGTATGACGTCCCGGCCCGAGACGCACGAAGGCCCCCGGACCGGGTCCGGGGGCCAACGCGTCAGCAGATCAGGAAGCGAGCACCTCGTCGAGGAGCGCCTCTGCCTTGTCCTCGTTCGTGTGCTCGGCCAGCGCCAGCTCGGAGACGAGGATCTGGCGGGCCTTGGCCAGCATCCGCTTCTCGCCGGCCGACAGGCCACGGTCCCGCTCGCGGCGCCACAGGTCGCGGACGACCTCGGCCACCTTCATCACGTCACCGCTGTGCAGCTTCTCGAGGTTGGCCTTGTAGCGCCGCGACCAGTTGGTCGGCTCCTCGACGTGCGCCGCGCGGAGGACGTCGAACACGCGGTCCAGGCCCTCCTTGTCGACGACGTCGCGCACACCCACGAGATCGAGGTTGCAGGCCGGCACGCGCACGACCAGGTCCTGCTGGGCGACGATGCGGAGTACGAGGTACTGCCGGTCCTCTCCCTTGATGGTCCGCATCTCGATGTCCTCGATGACCGCGGCCCCGTGATTCGGATAGACAACCGTCTCGCCGACAGTGAAAGTCATATGTCAGGTACCCCTTCCTAGGTGAACATTCTAACACGTCTCTCAGGTACGCCGAATCGCGTTTGCGCAGGTCAGAGGCACAATCGGGGCTTGACAGATCCGGGGTCGGTGTGGTGGCGGCCACGTGTCGGCGCCGGACCCTCCCGCTCGGCGGCGGTCTGACGGATACTGCCGCCATGTCACCGACGCTGCGCCGCCGCAAGAGCGCCGAGACCGCGGCGCCCGCGGTCGAGACACCGAGCGGGCCGTCCGGCGGCACCGCCGTCGCCGTGCCGGAGCCGGCCGCCCCGGAGCCGGCCGTTCCGGAGCCGGCCGGCCCGGAGCCGGCCGCGCCGGAGCCGGCCGCGACCAGCCGGCGCCTGCTCGCGCACTCGATGCCGGTCCTCCTCGTCCAGGCGGCCCACCCGCGCCAGGCGGTGCTCACCGCGGGCGGCCTGGCCGTCGCGGCGGCGCTGAGCGGCCGCAGCGGCCGCGAGGTCTGGCTGGTGCTCGCGACGGTGCTGGTGGGCCAGGCGATCCTCGGCTGGTTCAACGACCTGGTGGACCGCCGCCGCGACGCCGCCCGCCTGCCCCAGGACGGGCGCAGCGGGAAGCCGATCGCGGACGGCTACCTCGACCCCGGCACCGTGTGGTTCGCGCTGACCTGCGCGGTGCTGCTCGTCGTGCCGCTGTCGGTGCAGAACGGTGTGACCGCCGGTGCGGCGTACCTCGCCTCGGTCGCGGTCGGGATGCTCGGCAACGTCGTGCTGCGGCAGGGCTGGCTGTCCTGGCTGCCGTGGGCGGTCGCCTACGGGCTCTACCCGTTCTTCTTGTCGTACGGCGGCTGGGGCGGCGCCACGGAGGGCAGCCCGCCCCAGTGGTCGATGGTCGCGCTGGCGGCGCTCCTCGGCGCCGGCGTGCACGTGCTGTGCGCCCTGCCGGGCCTGGTCGCCGACCACGAGGACGGCCTGCGGCACCTGCCGCTGCGGATCGCGCTGCGCATCGGCGCCACCCGGCTGCTCGTGCTCGCGATCGGCTGGGTCGCGGCGTGCCTGGTGGGACTGCTGCTGGTCGGCAGCAGCGTCGGCCTGTCCCGCTGAGCGGGCCCGGGCCGACCTCTGCGGGGCGCGAGGTCGCACGCCGCTAGGCTGGGGCCCGCACCGACGTCGACCCCGTGAAGGCCCTCATCATGCAGCTCCGCCTGTCCGCCCGCGTGCTTGCCGCCGCGGGTGCCCTCGCGCTCGCCACCACCCTGTCCTCGTGCGGGTTCGACCTGGCCACCGACCGGGTCTACACCCCGGGCGCGGGCGTCAACGACCGCGACGCCGACGTCGACGTCCTCGGTGCCGTCGTGGTCTCGGGCCAGGAGGGCTCGGGCACCTTCATCGCGTCGTTCGCCAACAACGACCAGGAGCAGCAGGCGACGGTCACCTCGATCGCGGGCACCGGCGCCGACAGCGACGTCAAGGCCTCCGACTTCACGACCATCACCGTGCCCGCCGGCGGCCTGGTCAACCTGGCCGACGAGGGCGGCGTCGTGCTGACCGGCGACCAGGTCGCCTCCGGGGGCTTCCTGGAGCTGAGCATCGGGTTCGGTGACGGCTCCTCGGTCGAGGTCGACGTGCCGGTCTACCCGCCGTGCCACGAGTACGAGGGCCTGGACGAGTCCGGCGACGGCTCCTCGGCCACCGAGGACTGCACGGTCGAGACCCCCGACTCCTCCTCGTCCGCCGAGTGACGGGACGCCGGCCATGACGTACACGCTGGTCCTGCTCCGCCACGGCGAGAGCGAGTGGAACGCCAAGAACCTGTTCACCGGGTGGGTCGACGTCCCGCTCAACGACAAGGGCCGCGGCGAGGCCGTCCGCGGCGGTGAGCTGATCAAGGAGTCGGGCCTGCTGCCCGACGTCGTGCACACCTCGCTGCTGCGCCGCGCGATCAACACCGCGGCGCTGGCGCTCGACGTCGCCGACCGCCACTGGATCCCGGTGCGGCGGTCGTGGCGGCTCAACGAGCGGCACTACGGCGACCTGCAGGGCAAGAACAAGAAGGAGACGCTCGAGCAGTACGGCGAGGAGCAGTTCATGCTCTGGCGCCGCTCCTTCGACGTCCCCCCGCCGCCGATCTCCGACGACTCCGAGTGGTCGCAGGCGGGCCTGCCGCAGTACGCCGACCTCGGTGACGAGATGCCGCGCACGGAGTGCCTCAAGGACGTGATCGAGCGGTTCCTGCCGTACTGGGAGTCCTCGATCGTCCCCGACCTCCGCGCCGGCCGCACCACGCTGGTCGCGGCGCACGGCAACAGCCTGCGCGCGCTGGTCAAGCACCTTGACGGCATCAGCGACGCCGACATCGCCGGACTCAACATCCCCACCGGCATGCCGCTGGTCTACGAGCTCGGCGACGACCTGCGCCCGACCGTCCCGGGCGGCCGCTACCTCGACCCCGAGGCCGCCGCCGCGGCCGCCGCCGCGGTCGCCAACCAGGGCCGCTGAGCAGCGCTTCGCCGGGATAGTCCCTGACGTTCGAGTGGTCGACAAGCCGTCCTGACCACTCGATCGTCAGGGACTATCCCGGGCAGCCTCAGGCGTCGACGGCGTACGGCGTCTCGCCGGTGACCACGAAGACGACCCGGTTGGCCACCGAGACGGCGTGGTCGGCGATCCGCTCGTAGTAGCGGCCGAGCAGGGCCACGTCGACCGCGGCCTCGACGCCGTGCTCCCAGTCGGCCGACAGCATGTCGGCGAAGGTGGTGCGGCGCAGGCGGTCCATCTCCTCGTCGGCCTCGGCCAGCGACCGCGCCTCGTCGACGTCGCGCTCGGCGATCACGTGGGAGGTCCGAGCCACCATGGTCTCGGCGAGCTCGGCCATCCGCTCGATGGTCGGGCGCATCGGCTCGGGCACCGCCACGTTGGGGACCCGCAGCCGGGCGATCTTGGCCACGTGCACCGACAGGTCACCCATCCGCTCGAGGTCGCTGACCATCCGCAGCGCCGCGACGACGGTGCGCAGGTCGCTGGCGACCGGGGCCTGGAGGGAGAGCAGGAGCAGGGCCGAGTCCTCGATCTGCTCGCGCTCGGCGTCGATCTCGGCGTCCCCCGAGATGACCTGCTCGGCGACCGACGAGTCTCCCTGGAGCAGCGCCTCGGTCGCGAGCCGGACCGCGCGCTCGACGTCGCCGCAGAGGTCGGCGAGGTCGGCGAAGATCGCGTCGAGCTGGTCGTGGAAGGCCTGTCGCATGGGGATCAGCCTAGTTCGGGCAGGTGGACGGCCGGCGACGCACCGTGAACGAGAGGTGAACATCGCGAAGCCCGGGGCCTCCGGGCGAACTCGCGGTGAAATCACTCGTACGATCAAGGCGTGGATCCGACGACGCAGGCGTTCGCCGCGGCGCTCATCGGCGCGGTGGTCGCCGGTGGCGCCGTGCTCGCCTGGCACGTCAGCGACCGCCAGCAGCGCTCCGTCGAGCCCACGCCCGAGCCCGCCGTGCCCGACGGCGTCGCCGCCGTGCTGTCGGTGCTGCGCAGCAGCGCGGTCCTGGTCGACGACTCCGACACGGTGCTCAAGGCCTCCGCCCCGGCGTACGCCATGGGCCTGGTGCGCGGCACCGTGCTGGTCTCCGACGAGCTGGCCGAGCTGGTCCGGCAGGTGCGTCGCGACGGCCAGATCCGCGAGACCGAGCTGCTGATGAGCCGGCCCGCGGCGTCCCCGCGCCACGTCACCGCGCGCGTCGCGCCGCTGGGCGCCCGGCTGGTGCTGGCGCTGGTGGAGGACCGCACCCGCGAGCGGCGGGTCGAGGCCGTGCGCCGCGACTTCGTCGCCAACGTCAGCCACGAGCTGAAGACGCCGGTCGGCGCCATCCGGCTGCTCGCGGAGGCCGTGCACGACGCGGCCGACGACCCCGACGCCGTACGCCGCTTCTCCGACCGGATGCTCACCGAGAGCGACCGGCTCTCGCGGCTGGTGCAGCAGGTCATCGAGCTCTCCCGGCTCCAGGGCGACGAGCCGCTGGACCACCCGGTGTCGGTCGACATCGACGAGGTCGTCAAGATCGCGGTCGACACCAGCGCGATCGACGCCGACGCCAAGCGCATCTCGGTGGTCACCGGCGGCACGCCCCACCTCGCGGTCTTCGGCAACGAGGAGCAGGTGATGGCCGCGGTCGCCAACCTGGTGGCCAACGCGGTGTCCTACTCCGACCCGGACGCCACCGTGCTCATCTCGACCAAGGTCGACGGCGACATGGTGGAGATCTCGGTCGTCGACCAGGGCATCGGCATCCCCCCGGGCGAGATCGACCGCATCTTCGAGCGGTTCTACCGTGTCGACCCGGCCCGGCACCGCTCCACCGGTGGCACCGGCCTCGGCCTGTCCATCGTCAAGCACGTGGCGGCCACCCACGGCGGAGACGTCCGGGTGTGGTCCGTCGAGGGGCAGGGGTCCACGTTCACCCTGACGCTGCCCCGCCACCTCTCGGGCCGGACACCCGTAGCGAGCAACCAGGAGGCAGGCCGGTGACCCGCGTACTCGTCGTCGAGGACGAAGAGAGCTACAGCGACGCGCTCGCGTACATGCTGCGCAAGGAGGGCTACGAGGTCGCGGTCGCCGCCGACGGCAACGCCGCGCTGACCGAGTTCGACCGCAACGGCGCCGACATCGTCCTGCTCGACCTGATGCTGCCCGGCATCCCGGGCACCGAGGTGTGCCGCCAGATCCGGGCGACCTCGAGCGTCCCGGTGATCATGGTGAGCGCCAAGGACGACGAGGTCGACAAGGTGGTCGGCCTCGAGCTCGGCGCCGACGACTACGTCACCAAGCCCTACTCCCCCCGCGAGCTGGTGGCCCGCATCAGGGCGGTCCTGCGCCGCGGGCAGGAGCCCGAGCTCGCGCCCGCGACGCTGGAGGCCGGGCCGGTCCGCATGGACGTCGAGCGGCACGTCGTCACCGTCGACGGCCAGCAGCAGAAGCTGCCGCTCAAGGAGTTCGAGCTGCTCGAGATGTTCCTGCGCAACCCGGGCCGGGTGCTGACCCGCGGCCAGCTCATCGACCGGGTCTGGGGCTCGGACTACGTCGGCGACACCAAGACCCTCGACGTCCACGTCAAGCGGCTGCGCGCCAAGATCGAGCCCGACCCGGGCGAGCCGAAGTACCTCGTCACCGTCCGCGGGCTGGGCTACAAGCTGGACCTCTGAGCCCGGAGGGTCAGCGATCCAGCGCGCCGAACGACCCCGCGGCGCGCGAGACACGAGGCGGCGACGGGCGCGCCGAGACCGGACCTCGGAGCCCGGAGGGCTCGGAGGTCCGGCTCGAACGCGCTCAGCAGGTCTTCTGGAGCCGGCTCCAGCCCAGCGTGATGCACTGCGTGCGGCGGGTCGGCGTGCCGTGGGCGGGGATCCGCCACGAGTCCACCCGGGTGTTGTAGCCGGGCACCGCGAGCGTGACCGTGAGCGTGCGTCCCGGCCGCAGCCTCGCTGCGTCCTTGCCCAGCACCGTCATCAGGTTCACCGGCTTCTTCATGCTGCCCGGCACCGACTTCGGGGCGAAGCAGCCGCTGCCGGTGCAGCCGACGGTGATCCGGCCGCGGAAGTCGATCGTCTCGCCGTACCCGACCGCCGCCGCCGGCAGCACCTGCTTGGGGAACGCAGCGACCGTCAGGCCGGCCAGCCGGCGTACGTCGCGCTTGCCCTTCGCCCAGGTGGGCCGCACCTGGGTCGGGACGGTGGTGGCGCGCTGGTTGAGGCCCCACGGCGGGTTGGCGTTGACGATCCGGCCGGCCGCGCAGGTGATGTGCACGTCGGGCCAGCGCGAGCCGGCACCGTGCGCGGCGAGGGTGTACTTGCCCGGGGGCACCGCGGTCCAGACGACGCCGCCGTCGACCGAGGTCTTCGCCTGGTTGGGGTCGGGCAGCACGTGCTCGTTGAAGTAGAAGCGGTTGCCGACCTGCGGCGTGATGGTCGCGGTCACCCCGGCGACGCCGTGGGCGCCCCAGTCGATGAACTGCTGGTAGGTCACGCCGCGCACCTGCTTGGTGCTCACGGTCGTCACGACCGCGCACTGCGTCGGGTAGCCGTCGTCGTCGGTCTCGATCCCCAGGCCCTGGGCCAGCAGGTCGCGCACCATGATCGTGGGCGTCTGGAAGTTGACGTTGACCAGGTCCTGGCCGTTGGTGCGGAAGGTCTGGAGATAGATCGTGCCGTAGCCGTCCTTGGTGATGTACGGCGTCACCGTGGCGTGGTCGGGCAGCTCCAGGGAGTAGGTCCCGTCCTCGGCGACCGTGGTCGTCAGGTCGGGGTCCTCCGCGACGTGGATGGTCGCCCCGCCGAGCATCGTGTGGACGGTGTTGAACTGGTAGGCGGTGCCGCTCATCGTGACCGTGTCACCGCCCGCGCTCGCGGAGGTCGAGGCACCGGCGAGCGGGACGAGGGCCAGGCCGAGGACGGCCGCGCCGAGCGCGGCGAGGGTGTGGCGGGGCATGGGAGCCTTCCGGGTTTGTGGACGGACAGCGTCCCGAGCCGCGCCTCCGGAGGCTACCGGAGCCGGAGCGCCTCCGGGCCCGAACCCGGAAGCGGTTCGTCGTAGATCGCCTCCAGCACCCGGCGGGTGTGGGCGACGGCCGCCGGCGGCGGCTCGCCGTGGGCGTCGACGAGGTGGATGGTCGCCTCGACGACGAGCGTCGAGACGAGGTCCGGCACGGTGAGCACGTGGCCCTGGGTCGCGACCGGGCCGGCCGGGTCGGCGGTCCGGGCGGCGTGGGCCGCGGCCCGCGAGGTCACCGTCCACTGCCGCAGCAGGCCGGCCGCGCCGTCGTACGCGTCCGCGGCGGCGACCACGAAGCGGGCGTGCGCCCCGGCGTCGTCCTCGCCCCCGGGCAGGAACGGCCGCCAGTAGGTCACGTCGTCGACGTCGGGCTCCCCGTCGGCCGGCGTCGCGAAGGTCACCAGTGCCCGCTGCGCGTCCAGGAGGAGGTGGAAGAGCAGCTGACGGACGTTCCACGCGGCTGCCCGCGAGGGCTCCTCCAGCCGCTCGGGCGGCAGGCCGCTCACGTGGGCGGTCACGGCGTCGTACGTCGTCCCGAGGAGGTCGCTCATCGCCCGATGGTGGCACGTCCGAAACCCGCGTGCCCGATGTCGGTGGCGGTCCCTACGCTGACCGGGTGACCACACCGACCGGCCCGACGGGCACCACGACGGGCACCACGACGGCCGCCGGCGACCAGGTGGTCGCGGCCCCGCCGGCCTGGCTGCCGGTCGCGGCCGTGGGGGTCACCCTCTTCTTCTGGGCGTCGGCGTTCGTGGCGATCCGCCACCTCGGCGAGGACTTCTCGCCCGGCGCGCTGACGCTCGGCCGGCTCCTCGTCGGCGCGGTGTGCCTCGGGGTGGTCGCGCTGAGCCGGGGCGTGCCGCGACCCACCGGGCGGCAGTGGGTCTCGATCGTGGTGATCGGGGTGCTGTGGTTCGGTGTCTACAACGTCGCCCTCAACGCCGGCGAGCGGCGCGTCGACGCCGGCACCGCGGCGATGCTCATCCAGGTGTCGCCGGTGCTGATCGCGCTGCTGGCGGCGGTGTTCCTGCACGAGCGGTTCACGCTCTACCTCGGGCTCGGCCTGGCGCTCGCCTTCGCCGGGGTCGGGCTGATCAGCCTCTCCATGAGCGAGGGCGGGGGCAACGACGTGCTCGGCGTCGTCCTGTGCCTGGTCTCGGCGGTCGTCTACTCGGTCAGCCTGATCCTGCAGAAGCCGCTGGTCGCGCGGCTGCCCGCGATCCACGTGACCTGGCTGGCCTGCTCGGTCGGCGCGATCGTGTGCCTGCCGTTCGCGGGGCGGCTGGCCGGGGAGGCGGCCGACGCCTCCGCCTCGTCGGTGCTGTGGGTGGTCTACCTCGGGGTGTTCCCCACCGCGATCGCATTCACGACCTACGCCTACGCGCTGCGGCACATGAGCGCCAGCAGCCTCGGCGTGACGACCTACCTGGTCCCGCCGATCACCATCGTGATGGGCGTGCTGCTGCTCGACGAGGCCCCGCCGACCATGGCGTACGCCGGCGGCGCGCTCGCCCTCGTCGGCGTCGCGGTCGCCCGCCGCAAGCCGCGCACGGTCGCCGAGGAGGTCGGTCCGCCGGCGTAGCGGCGCGGACCCGGTGCCCGACCGGATGACCCGTGCTGACCATGGCGCATCGCGAGCTGCAGTCCTAGCGTGACAAGGGTCTCGGGACCCCCGGCCCACCAGACGCAGCACGGAGGACTCGATGCACCACTCCCACCGCACGTCCCGAGGCGCTCGGCTCGCCCTCGTCGCCATGCTCGCCCTGGTCGCGGGCCTGCTGGTCGGCACGCAGCCGGCGACCGCCACCTCGTCAGCGACCTCGTCGTCGAGGACCGCCCTGCTTCCCGCGCAGGGCCACTACGAGGGCACCGACCACCACCACCGCCACATCAGCTTCTACTACGACGGGCACAACCAGATGTCCCACTTCCGGGTCGGCCACAAGCTGATCGGCGGCGCGCACGTCAGCACCCACCTCTCCGCCTGGCACCGCACCTGCCACGGCGGCTACTGCTCGAGCGGGGCCTGGGTCACCGACACCCAGGTACACGGGTCCTGGGATGCGGGTGACGCGTCGCGGCACGTGGCGTTCCACGCCCACTGGCGCCGCTACTGAGCCGGCGACCGGCTCTGCGTCCCGGGGTCGTCGTCGGGCGCGAGCCACCCCCGGAAGGCCTCGAGGTTCGCGGTGGGCTCGCCGCGCGAGGTGCGCCACTCCCACTCCTTGCGGATCGAGGACTCGAAGCCGAGCTCGAGGATGGTGTTGAACGACTCGTCGGCGTAGGTGAGCACCGAGCCGAGCAGCCGGTCGAGCTCGTCGGGGGTGACCGCCGACAGCGGGAGGCGACCGTCGAGGTAGATGTCGCCGACCGCGTCGAGGGCGAAGGCGACGCCGTACATCCGCAGGTTGCGCTCCAGCAGCCACCGATAGACGCGTTCGTGCTGCTCGTCGGGGCGGCGGCAGACGAAGGCGTGCACGCCGAGGGCGTGCGTGCCGACGTCGAGGCGGCAGGCGGTCTGCAGCTTGCGCTCGCCGGGCAGCGACAGCGAGAAGACACCCTCGGAGACCTCGTCGAACTCCACACCCGTCTCGGTGAGGTGGTCGCGGATCACCTGCGCCACGTCCGTCGACGTCACACGGTCTCCCGCAGCTCCGCGCGGGCCCGCTCGTAGACCTCGAGCACCCGCTCGGCCGTGCGCTCCCAGGAGAAGGCCCGGGCCTGCTCGAGCGCGCCGGCCTCCAGGCGCAGCCGGAGCGCGTCGTCCTCGACGACCCGGCGCAGGGCGGCGGCCCAGTCGTGCGGCTCGTGGCCGTCGACGAGCAGGCCGCTGTGGCCGTCGCGGACGACGGTGGTCAGGCCGCCCACCGCGGCGGCGACGACGGGCGTGCCGGTGGCCTGGGCTTCCACGGCGACCAGCCCGAAGGACTCGTTGTAGGACGGTACGGCGACCAGCGTCGCCGCGGCGTACCACCGGGCGAGCTCGTCCTGGGTGACCGGCGGGACGAACCGCACCACGTCGTCCAGCCCGAGCCCGGTGGCCAGCTGGGCGAGCGACTCGGGGTGCTCCAGGCCCGAGCCGGAGGGTCCGCCCACGACCGGCACCACCAGCCGGGAGCGCAGCGCCGGAGTCTGCGCGAGCAGCTCGGCGACCGCGCGCAGCAGCACGTCGGGCGCCTTGAGCGGCTGGATGCGGCCGGCGAAGAGCAGCACCGCGGCGTCCGCGGGCAGCCCGAGCGCGGCCCGCACCTCGCGCCGGTCGTGCGGACGGAACACGGTGAGGTCGACGCCGGGGTGGACGACCTCCAGCCGGCCGGGATCGGCGTCGTAGAGGCCGACCAGCTGCGCTGCCTCGAGGTCGGTGTTGGCGACCAGCATGTCGGCGGCCTCGACCACCTGCTCCTCGCCGATGGTGCGGGCGGCCGGCTCGGGGGTGTCGCCCTCGGCGAGCGCCTGGTTCTTGACCTTGGCCATCGTGTGCATCGTGTGCACCAGCGGCACGCCCCAGCGGTCGCGGGCCAGCGCCCCGACCTGCCCGGAGAGCCAGTAGTGCGAGTGCACGACGTCGTAGTGGCCCTCGGGCTGGGCGGCCTCGGCGCGCAGCACCTCGCGGGCGAACGCGCACAGCTGCCCGGGCAGCTCGCCCTTGGTCAGCCCCTCGAACGGCCCGGCGTGGACGTGGCGCACGGTGACACCGTCGTACGCCGGCACGACCGGCTCGAGCGCGGAGCTGGTCGCGCGCGTGAAGATGTCGACCTCGATGCCCTGGGCGGCCAGCCGCTTGGAGAGCTCGAGCACGTAGACGTTCATCCCGCCGGCGTCCCCGGTGCCGGGCTGGTCGAGCGGGGACGTGTGCAGGCTGATCATCGCCACACGACGGATCGGGTCCACGTCCACCTCGGGGTGTGCTGTCCGGAAGGTCCAACCACGGTGAACACGTACCCCGAGCCGGTGATTCCCGTGCGTCGAGATCCTCTCAGGCCGCGTGTGCCCCGCGCGGGCGCGGGTCGTGGGCCGGCCGGCGGGCCAGCGCGAGCCCTCCGGCGGCCGCGGCGAGCAGCCCGACCCCGACCAGGAGGACCTCCCGGCCCAGGCTGTCGCCCAGGAGCGCGACGAGGGAGGCGACCAGGGCGAGGAAGCAGACGGCGACCAGCACCCGCAGCCAGGTCGCGGTGCGGCTGACCATCGCTGCCCCGGCCGCCAGGACGGCCGCGGCGAGCAGCAGTCCACCGAGCCAGGCGAGTGGCCCGACCCAGGCTCCGGCGACCCAGCACAGCCCACCGGCCACAGCAGCGAGCGCCACGGCTGAACGCATCGCGTTCTCCTTCCGAGATCGGTCCCTCTCGGGATCGACTGAGCCCCCGTGACGACGAGACAGTGTGCCACCTGAGTTGACCGGTCGACCAGGATGGCGCCATGGAGCAGACCCGCACCGCCGTCGTGACCGGGGCGAGCAGCGGCATCGGCGCCGCGACCGCCCGCCACCTGGCCCGCGAGGGCTTCCACGTCTTCTGCGCGGCCCGGCGCAGCGACCGCATCGAGGCGCTCGCCGCCGAGATCGGGGGCACGCCGGTGACCTGCGACGTCACCGACCCCGACTCGGTCGCCGCGCTGGCCGACGTCGTCGGCGACCGGCTCGACGTGCTGGTCAACAACGCCGGGGGCGCCTTCGGCTCGGCCCCCGTCGCGCAGGCCGACGCCGACGAGTGGCGGCGGATGTACGAGGTCAACGTCCTGGGGCTGATGGAGGTGACCAAGGCGCTGCTGCCCGCACTGCTGGCCAGCGGCGCCGGGGCGATCCTCAACGTCGGATCGACCGCCGGGCGGATCGCCTACGAGGGCGGCGCCGGCTACACCGCCGCCAAGCACGGCACCCAGGTCGTCACCGAGACCCTCCGCCTCGAGCTCTGGGACCAGCCGGTGCGGGTGATGGAGGTGGTGCCGGGGATGGTGCGCACCGAGGAGTTCTCGCTGGTCCGGTTCGGCGGCGACCAGGCGAAGGCCGACGCCGTGTACGCCGGCGTGGCCGAGCCGCTCACCGCCGACGACGTCGCCGATGCGATCACCTGGATGGTCACCCGCCCGTCGTACGTCAACATCGACGAGCTTGTCATCCGCCCCCGCGCCCAGGCCGCCCACCACAAGGTCCACCGCCAGGGCTGAGCCCGACCGGCCCCGGAGCTGTAATGCGGGGTTATGGTCGCTGCAGAGGCCGCATGCGGCTGCGGAAGCGGCCATAACCCCGCGTTACAGCTGCCGCGACCACAGACGGGTCGCACCCGGCCGGCGCGGCGGCCGATCTGACAGACTCCCGGCATGCAGACCATCGGACTCGTCGGCGGGATGAGCTGGGAGAGCAGCGCGGCGTACTACCAGGCGCTGAACCAGGGGGTCGAGCAGCGGCGGGGCGGGTTCTCCTCCGCGCGGACGGTGATGACGTCGGTCGACTTCGCCGAGGTCACGTCGCTGCAGGAGCAGGAGCGCTGGGACGACGTCGCCGAGGTGCTCGCCACCGCCGCCCGCGGGGTCCAGGCGGGCGGGGCGGACTTCCTGCTGCTGTGCACGACGACGTTCCACCGGGTGGCCGACCAGGTCGCCGACGCGGTCGGCATCCCGCTGCTCCACCTCGCCGACGTCGTCGCCGACGCCTGCCGGGCGCAGGGGGTCGAGCAGGTCGGGTTCCTCGGGACGACGTTCGCGATGTCGCGGTCCTTCTTCACCGACCGGATCGCCTCCCACGGCCTCACCGTGCACGTCCCGGCGACCGAGCACCACGAGACCCTCAACCGGGTCATCTACGACGAGCTCGTGCACGGCAAGGTGCTCGACTCCTCGCGCCGCACGGTCGTCTCGCTCATCGACGAGCTCTGGGACGCCGGCGCCGGCGGCGTGATCCTCGGCTGCACCGAGCTCGAGCTGCTGGTCCGCCAGGCCGACGCCGACATCCCGGTCTTCCCCTGCACCACCCTGCACGTCGAGGCCGCCCTCGACCGCGCCCTGGCCTGAGCCCCCGACAGGGATAGTCCCTGACGATCGAGTGGTCTGAAAGGCATCCTGACCACGCGATCGTCAGGGACTATCCCCCAGGACCAGCTCCACCAGCCGGGCCAGGTCGGGGGTGAGGTGCTGCTCGGGGACCCGGGCGCGAGCACCGCAGAGGTCGAGGTCGTAGACGTAGCGGTCGGGGTGCGGGTCGTCCGCGGGTACGGCGGCCAGGTCGACCCGCCCCACCAGCCAGGCAGCCTCGGCCGCCCGCGGGTCGTCGCCGTCGAGGTCCAGCTCGGCCCCGGTCCGCAGCCCCGCGAACCCGCCAGACCGCCGCACGGCCACCCGCCGGCCGGTGGCCACGCCGACGGCCGACCACGCCCGGCGTACGGCGTCCGCGTGGGTGCCCGCCGCCGCGACCGTCGCCGCGGCGAACCCCGCGAAGTCGGTGTCCGGTCCCACGTCGCCACCGGTGAGCGCGGCGTACCAGATCCGCCCGGCACCGTCCCACGACGTGCCGCCGATCCCGACCGCGGCGAGCTGGAAGGCCCGGTTGGGGATCCCGGAGTTGATGTGCACGCCCCCGTCGTCGTCACTGGTCTCGACGTAGTCGGCGAGGGTGCCGACCTGCGGGTCCTGGCCCAGCAGCGGGTCGTCGTACGCCGTGCCGGGCGCGGCCATGTCGCGCAGCGCCCGCGCCCGGATCCCGGGCACGAACAGCCCCGCGCCGATCAGCCAGTCCGCCTCCTCGGCGGTCTGCCCGAGCAGCCGCTGCTTGAGGCAGGAGGCGAACACGTCGGACATCGACTCGTTGAGCGCCCCCGGCTGGTCCTGGTAGCGCAGCCCCGCGGTGTGCTCGGTGACCGCGTGGGTCAGCTCGTGGCCGAGCACGTCCACCGGCCGGGTGAACCGCCCGAACACCTTCTCGTCGCCGTCGCCGAAGACCAGCTGGGTGCCGTTCCAGAAGGCGTTGTCGTAGTCCTGCCCGTAGTGCACCGACAGCGTCACCGGCGCGCCGTGGCCGTCGTACGACGAGCGGCCGTAGACCTCCGCGAACAGCGCGAGCGCCCCGGTGATCCCGTCGGCGGCCTCGTCGACCGCCGGGTCGCCGGACGGGGGCTGGCCTGCCGCGCGCGCCGGCGCGCCCGGCAGGTCGGTGCCGTGGGCCGCGGTGTGCACCCGCCACGCCGGCCCGCCCGGTGCGACGACCGAGCGGCCCTCGAGCAGCAGCGCCGACCGGCGCCCGCGGTGGACCTGGTCGACCACCAGCGACTGCGGCGCGATGCGGCGCAGGAGGTAGGGCGGGACGAATCGGCAGGTCTCCACGGGCCCGGTCTCCATGCGACCCAGTCTCACCCCCGCCGGATCACCACAAACGCATCCGCGCGGGCTGCCGGATCACGATGTCGTCGTGGTAGGTGTGCTCGTCGTTGTCGAAGGTGACGTAGACCGACCAGGAGAGCGGCAGGCCCGGGATCGAGTCCATCTGCCACGGGTAGATCGTGCAGCCGACCGAGACGTCGAAGGTCTGCCCACCGGCCATCGTCTCGTTGTTCGAGATCGTGAACCACCGCGCACCGGGCGGCGGGGTGATCGTCAGCTCGACCTCGGGGCTGGTCGTCTCGGCGGCGCCACCGTTGATCACCACGCCGGTGGTCTCCCCGCACGGCACCGAGCCCCGCGCGGGCGATCGGGCCGCGCCCCGTCCGGCCGCGTTGCTCGCCACCACCAGGCAGCGCAGCGCGTGGTCGGTGTCGGCGGAGGTCTGGGTGTAGGTGATGCCGGTCGCGATGGTCACGCCGTCGCGCTGCCAGACCACGGCGTAGCCGGTGGGCGCGCCCGACCAGCTGCCGACGTCACAGGTGAGCTGCAGGCCCTCGCCCGACGTCCCGGTGATCGACGGCAGCGTGAGCACGTCCGGTGCACCCCCGGGTGCCGCCGGGACGGTCTTGCCGGTGGAGGGGACCGACACGCTGCCGGCGGTGTTGCGGGCGGTCACCTGGCAGGTCAGCGTCGATCCCTGGTCGTCGGACAGGACGACGTACCGGCTGTCGTCGGTGTCCGCGATCGGGGTGCCGTCGCGGCGCCAGGAGTAGTGGTAGACCAGGTTCTGCCCCGACCAGCTGCCCTTGTCGCAGGTGAGCGCGGTGCCGACCGTCCCGGGTCCGCTGAGGCTCGGGGGCGTGTTGTTGCTCGGCGGGCTGGCGTCGAGGACGTCGACCGGCGCCGACGTGGCCGTGGCGGTGCCGTAGCTGTTGCTCGCGACCACGGTGCACCGCAGGGCGGCGCCGACGTCGCCGGCCTGCACGACGTACGTCGTGGAGGTGCTGCCGAGCACGGTGCTGTTGCGGCGCCAGCTGTAGGCGAACGAGGTCGGCGACCCGTTCCAGCTGCCGTTGACGCAGGTCAGGGTCTGGCCGACCGCGGGGGTGCCGGTGATCTTCGGGAGCGTCGCCCCCGCCGTCGGCGCCTCGCCCGACGGCGAGGTGATCGTCACCGCGGCGGTGGGCACCGGGGTGCTGCCGGTGTCGTCGGTGGCGGTGACGGTGCAGACGAACGACGCGCCGACGTCGCCGCCGACCACGGAGTAGGTCGACCCGGCGCCGACCGCGGTGCCGTTGCGGCGCCACACGTAGGAGTAGCTGATGGTCCCCGTGCCCGACCAGCCGCCCGGGTTGCAGGTCAGCACCTGGCCGGGCTCCGGCGTCCCGGAGATCCACGGCGCCGTCGTGTTGGACGGACCGTCGCCGGGCACGGTCACCGGGTCGCTCTCGATGGTCCGGCTGCCGGAGCCGTTGGCGCCGGTGACCAGGCAGGTCAGCTGGTGGCCGCGGTCGGCCGACGTGACGACGTACGTCGCGGACGTGGCACCGATCCCGGCACCGTCTCGCCGCCAGGCGTAGCTGTAGGAGATCGACCCGGACGGGCCGCCGCCCCCGTTCCACGTCCCCTTGTTGCAGGTGAGCGTGCTGCCGACGGCCGGGGCGCCGGTGATGAACGGCGGCTCGCTGTTCGTCGGCCCGCTCCCCCCGCCGCCGACGTCGACGCCCTCGGAGGTCGCCCAGGTGCTGCCGTTGAGGTCGACGGCGGTGACCCGGCAGGTCAGCCGTGCACCCTCGTCGGCGTCGACGACCAGGTAGGTCGACCTGGTCGCCCCGGAGATCGGGCTGCCGTCGCGTCGCCAGGAGTAGCTGTAGGAGATCGTGCCCCCGCTGGTCTGCCAGCTGCCCCGGTGGCAGGTGAGGGTGTTGCCGACCTCCGGGGTGCCGGTGATGCTCGGGAGCGCCTCGTTGTTCGGGCCGTCGCCGGTGCCACCACCCCCGCCGTTGCCGGGGTAGACCGTGCGGCCCCAGTAGGAGTAGCCGCCCGTGCTCCACCGCTGCACCCGGCTGTTGTTGGTGTCGAGGACGAAGTAGTTGCCGGACAGTCCGCCGCCGTCCTGGGTGTGCTGCGCCAGTGCCCCCGGGGCGCGCAGGCGGCCGACCTTGCTGCTGCCGTGCGGCGGGTGCCCCAGGGTGCGGTAGAGCGAGTACTTGTAGTTGGTGTTGACCAGGTAGAGCGCGTTGTTGGCCATGTCGGTCACGGTCAGCTGGCCGTGCCGGTCGACCACGACGCCCCCGGGCGCGGGACGCAGCCCGCCGCGCGGCCGCTTGAGCGTGTAGCGGCTGGCCGGCTGGGAGCTGTTGCGCAGGGTGTCGGCGCGGAACGCGAGCACCTGGCCGCGGTCGGGCACCGCGACGTAGACGAACGCCGGACGGCCGGACTGCGCGACGCCGTACGCCACTCCGCGCGGGCGGCCGGACAGGCGCACCGTGGCCAGCAGCGCCCCGCCGGTGCTGTAGACCGACAGCGTGCTGGTGCAGCGGTTGGCGACGAAGACCCGGCCGTCGGCGACGGTGATGCCGCCGTAGCGGGTGGGCACCGCGGTGCTCGAGCAGGTGACGACCGGGTCGTGCGCGAAGTGCCGGAGCACCCGGCCACCCGGGGTGAGCAGCGAGACGCTGGTGCCGTAGTCGACCCAGATGTCGCCCGACTGGTTGACGAACAGGCCGTCCACGGGGTCGACCCGGTCGAGCCGGACCCCGCCCTGCCGGTGGCCCGCGGCGTTGACCCGCTGCAGCACGCCGCCGGTGGCGAACCCGACGTACGTCGTGCCGCTCGGCGCCAGGCCGATGGCGGTCGGACGGGTGGAGGCTGCGGCCGCCTCCGGTGGGGTCGCCACGGTCGCGGTCCCGAGCCCCGCGAGGATCATGGCAAGGCCGACCAGGCGGCCCACGGATGAACGGGCGCGCACGGCGCGAGCCTAGTCGGGACCGCCGTCGCTCTCTGCGGGATGGGGGGTGGTCTGGACCGCCTCCCTCGCGGGATCAGCCGCGGGGTCAGCCGGCGTCCGGCGCCCGGTCGGGCGGGAACCCGCCGGTCGCGACCGGGCCCCACCGCTCCACCGTGATCCGCAGCAGCGTCTTGCCCTGCCGACGCATCGCCGCGCGGTAGTCGTCCCAGTCCGGGTGCTCGCCGGCGATGCACCGGAAGTACTCCACCAGGCCGTCCTCGGCCTCCTGGCTCGGCATGTCGAGCACCTCGGCCGTGCCGTCGACCTGCACCCAGGCGTCGTCCCACTCGTCGGAGAGCACGAGCACGCTCGCCCGGGGGTCGCGGCGCAGGTTGGCGGCCTTGGCGCGGTCGGGGTAGGTGGAGATGACGATCCGGCCGTCCCCGTCGACCCCGCCGGTCACCGGCGAGACCTGCGGCCGGCCGTCGGAGCGGGTGGTGACCAGCACCAGGTGGTGGCGGGTGCGCACGAAGTCGAGCAGCTGCTCGCGGTCGACCCGGTCGTTCGTCGCGATCCTCGGCATGCTCCCCAGCCTAGGTGGGCGGCTCCAGGGGGCCCCGGAGCCTCAGATCCCGGTGAGGTGGTACCAGCCGCTCACGTTGCCGGCCCGGTCCTTGACCCGGAAGTAGCTGATCCACCCGCTGTCCCAGGACACGATGTCCTTGCCCCAGCGCACGGTCTGGTTGCTGGTCGGCGAGCGGCCGTAGGTGACCGTGGCGATGCCGGTGCCCTGGTCGGTCGCGCTGATCTTCACCACCCACCCGTGCCGCGGGTTGCTCCAGTGCGCGCTCACGCGGTGGATCACCGGCGCGGCCGAGTCGAGCACGATGCTGTCCGACGCACCCCCGGCCGACCCCGCGCCGGGGAACCGCACGCGCACCGTCTTCGGCGTCCGGCTCGACTGCTTCGGCAGCGTCCAGGCGTAGCGGCAGCTGCGGGTGAGCACCTTGGTGTCGTAGTGGGCGAACGAGTCGTTGGAGATCTGCACCGTGGTCGCGCCGGCCGGTGCGCGGACGGTCAGCACGACGTAGGGGTCGTGGGCGTAGCGCGCGCCGCCGTCGATGCGCACCGACGGGCTGCCGCGACACGTCCGCACCGGCGGCACCGGCCCGCCCGGCACCGTCACCGCGGCGCTGCTGGCCGGGCCGCTCGCGCCCGCCGCGTTGTGGGCGGTCACCACGCAGGTCAGGTCGGTGCCCGCGTCGCCGGCCACGACGTCGTACGCCGGGTCGGTGGCGCCGTCGATCGTCACGCCGTCGCGCTGCCACACCCGGGTGTACGACGTCGGCGCTCCGCTCCACGAGCCGTTGCTGCACGTGAGCGTCTCGCCGACGTCCACGGTGCCGCTGATGACCGGGCGCGCGGTGTTGACCGGCGCCCCGGGGTCGCCGGGCACGGTGGTGTCGGTCATCCACCGGGTGGTGCCGTCGTTGGTCCAGCGCTGGACCCGGCCGTTGCCGGTGTCGGCCACCCAGTAGTTGCTGCCGACGTCCGGCGCCCCGACCGCCCGCGGGTGGTCGAGGTGGCCCAGGGTCGAGCCGGGCCGGGGCGGGTGGCCCAGGGTCCGGTAGAAGCCGTAGCCCTGGTTGCCGTTGTAGAGGTAGAGCGCGTTGTTGGCGGAGTCCAGCACCGCCACCTGCCCCCGCTCGTCGGCCACGACGCCGGCCGGCACCGGGCGGGCGTAGCCCGTGCCACGCTGCACCCGCAGGGTCCGCACCGGCCGCGAGCCGGAGCCCAGCGAGCCGAGGTTGTAGACCTGCACGACCGCCTGGTCCGGCACGGTCACGTAGAGCCGGGCCGGGATCCCCTCGTACGCCGGCGCGACGTCCACCCCGCGCGGGTAGCCGCTCCCGGGGAGGTCGACGGCCGCCTGCAGGACGCCGCTCATCGAGTAGACCTCGACGTCCCCGCGACACCGGCCGGCGACGTAGATCCGCGAGGAGGTGACCGCGATGCCGCCGTACCGCGCCGGGTTGTGGGCGGCGTCGGCCGGGCAGGCGTGCTGCGGGGAGTGCGCGAAGTGCTTGAGCAGGGTGCCGTCGGGGGCGAGCTCGGAGACACTGTCGCCGTAGTCGACCCACACGTCGCCGTCCGCGTCGACGGCGAGCCCGTCGACCGGCGCGTCCTGGTCGAGAGTGAGCGACCCGTCGACCCCGCCGTCACCGTCGAGGCGCAGCAGCCGGCCGCCGGAGGCGAAGCCGACGTACGCCGTGCCGTCGTCGCCGACCCCGACCGCGATCGGCCGCCCGGCACTGACCGCGGCCGCCGGGGAGGAGGGCAGCACGAGCAGGGCGCTCGCGACCAGCGTCGCGGCGACCCCCCATGTCGGCGCCCCCCGAGACAAGGCATGCCGCAGCCTGCCCCCCATGCCCTCGAGGGTACTCGCCGATGCGGGCCGGGACCCAGCTCACGACTAGACTCGACCCTCGTGCCTACCTCCGCCCGCAGCGACCTGCGCAACGTCGCGATCGTCGCCCACGTCGACCACGGCAAGACCACCCTGGTCGACGCGATGCTCCGCCAGGCCGGTGCGTTCACCGAGCACCAGGCCGAGAGCGTCGCCGACCGGGTGATGGACTCCGGTGACCTCGAGCGCGAGAAGGGCATCACGATCCTCGCGAAGAACACCGCGATCCACTACACCGGTCCGTCCGCCCGCGAGGCCGGCGTCGACAGCATGACGATCAACATCATCGACACCCCCGGGCACGCCGACTTCGGCGGCGAGGTCGAGCGCGGACTGTCGATGGTCGACGGCATCGTGCTGCTGGTCGACGCCTCGGAGGGCCCGCTGCCGCAGACCCGGTTCGTGCTGCGCAAGGCGCTGAACGCCGACATGCCGGTCGTGCTGGTCGTCAACAAGGTCGACCGCGGCGACGCCCGCATCGAGGAGGTCGTGGACGAGACCTACGAGCTCTTCATGGACCTGCTCGACGACAGCCACAGCCAGGACGCCCTGGACTTCCCGGTCGTCTACGCCTCCGGCAAGGCCGGCATCGCGTCGCTGGAGCAGCCGGAGAACGGGCAGCTGCCCGACGGCACCGACCTCGAGCCGCTGTTCCGCACGATCCTCGACACGATCCCGGCGCCGACGTACGACGAGGGCGCGCCTCTCCAGGCACACGTCACCAACCTCGACGCGTCGCCGTTCCTCGGCCGCCTCGCGCTGCTGCGGATCAAGCAGGGCACGCTGAAGAAGGGCCAAACCGTCGCGTGGATCCGCCGCGACGGCGAGAAGAAGAACGTGCGCATCACCGAGCTGCTCGTCACCGAGGGCCTGGAGCGCAAGCCCGGCGAGTCGGCCGGGCCGGGCGACATCGTCGCGGTCGCGGGCATCCCGGAGATCACCATCGGCGAGACGCTGGCCGACGCGGAGAACCCGGTCGCGCTGCCGCTGATCCACGTCGACGAGCCGGCGATCTCGATGACGATCGGCACCAACACCTCGCCGCTGGTCGGCAAGGGCGGCAAGGGCCACAAGGTGACCGCGCGGCTGGTCAAGGACCGGCTGGACGCCGAGCTGGTCGGCAACGTGTCGCTGCGGGTGCTCCCGACCGAGCGCCCCGACGCGTGGGAGGTGCAGGGCCGCGGCGAGCTGGCGCTGGCGATCCTGGTCGAGCAGATGCGGCGCGAGGGCTACGAGCTGACCGTCGGCAAGCCGCAGGTGGTCACCCGCGAGATCGACGGCAAGGTGCACGAGCCGGTCGAGCGGCTGACCATCGACGCGCCGGAGGAGTACCTCGGCACCATCACCGAGCTGCTAGCCACCCGCAAGGGCCGGATGGAGCAGATGACCAACCACGGCACCGGCTGGGTGCGGATGGAGTTCCTGGTCCCGGCGCGGGGCCTGATCGGCTTCCGCACCGAGTTCCTCACCGACACCCGCGGCACCGGCATCGCCCACCACATCTCCGAGGGCTACGAGCCGTGGGCCGGCGAGATCCGCTCGCGCGCCTCCGGCTCGCTGGTCGCCGACCGCTCGGGGGCGGCGACGGCGTACGCGATGACCTCCCTGCAGGAGCGCGGCGTGATGTTCGTCGAGCCCGCGACCGAGGTCTACGAGGGCATGATCGTCGGCGAGAACTCCCGCGCCGACGACATGGACGTCAACATCACCAAGGAGAAGCAGCAGACCAACATCCGGTCCGCCACCTCCGACAACTTCGAGAAGCTGGTCCCCCCGCGGAAGCTGTCGCTCGAGCAGTGCCTGGAGTTCTGCCGCGAGGACGAGTGCGTCGAGGTCACCCCCGAGACCGTCCGGATCCGCAAGGTCGTCCTCGACCAGAACGAGCGCGCCAAGATCGCCTCTCGCGCCCGCAAGGCGCGGTAGGCGTCTGCAGGCTGCTGGCCGGCTGGGACGTCATACGATCTGGCTGCCCCGGCGACCGCCTCGTACGACGTCCGGGGTGGCCGCCCGGACGTCATACGACCTGGCTGCCCCGGCGACCACCTCGTATGACGTCCGGGGGGGCCGGGTACGACCAGCACATGGCTGAGTTCACGAAGGGCGACAAGGTCACCTGGCAGAGCCACGGCGGGACGGCCGAGGGCGAGGTGGTCCGCAAGATCACCAGCGACACCGAGGCGGCCGGCCGGACCGTGCGCGCGTCGCAGGACGAGCCGCAGTACCTCGTCCGCAGCGACCAGAGCGGCGGCGAGGCCGTGCACAAGCCCGAGGCGCTGACCAGGAAGCGCTAGGCGCCGAGCAGCCGCTCCCGCTCGGCGGTCAGCCGGGCCAGCGTGGCCGCGACCGCGCGGTCCTCCTCGGCGAGCCGGACGCGCACCTCGTGGACCAGCCGCGCCGCCCGGTCGGTGCGCTCGGCGGCCTCGGAGATCCGCGACTTCACCGCCCAGTCGCTGAAGATGTTGTCGAACCACACGTCGAAGGTCCGGGTCAGCCCGTCGACCTGCAGCCCGTCGACGGTGCTGCGCAGGCCGACGTCGGCGAGCTCGCGGGCCAGCCGCCGCAGCGCGCCGTCGGCCTGGTGCAGCGCCTGCTGGGTGGCGTCCATCCGGTCGTACTTCATCATGTCGGTCATCAGGCCGCCGCCGAAGAACGTGTCGTACGTCGCCCAGCCGCCTGCCGACCCGAGCGACTGCTGAGCCACCCCGAGGAGCCGCGCGGCCTCCGCCGCGGCCCCCGCGGCCTCGGCCACCTCGGTGCGCTGCGCCGTCGCCGCCGCCACCTCGCCGGACAGCCGCTGCAGCTGCCCGCCGACCTCGGGGTCGGAGGCGCGCAGCCAGTCCTCCATCGCCGCCAGCGCCCGCTGCCGGCGCGCGGCCACGTCCCCCAGCGCGGCGAGCGCGGCCTCGGCCGACGCCACCTCCGCCTGCGCGGCCGCCAGCTCGGCCTCGGCCCGCGCGACGGCGTACTCCGCCGCCTGCTGCTCGGCCCGCTCGCGGTCGAGGTCGGTGTCCCGGCTGCCGCGCAGCGCGGCCCAGATCCGGGTCGGGCTGAAGGACTCCAGCGCCGCGACGTCGGCGGTCTCGTCCGCGAGCACCGCCCGCGCCGCGGCCACCCCCCGGGACGCAGTGGTCTCGGCCTCCCGCGCCCGCCCCAGCCGGGCGCTCAGCCGGCCGTGGTCGGCGACGGCGGTCAGGGCGGCGTCGAGCTCGCCGCGCACCTGTCGCGCCTGACTCCCTGATTCCCGATCATCCGAGGTCACCGGGACACCCTAGGCACCCCTCACCCGCTAAAGGTGAGGCGGGCGGCGAGCGCGGGGGCGACACTGCCCTTCGTGAGCGTCCCCGTACGCCGGCTGCCGGAGGACGCGGCAGCGGCCCTGACCGCGGTCGACCTGGTGGTCGGCGTGGTCGCCGTGTCCGCGGCGGTGGCGACGCGGGCCGCGCGGACGCTGCGGGTCGACGGCCTGGTCGCGCGCGCGGCGGCGCCGTTCCTCGCGACCGGCGCGGTGATCCGCGGCCGGATCGTGCGCGAGGTCGACGCCTGGGCGCCCGGCCTGGTCGACCTCGCCGTGCGGCGGTACGTCGACCTCGACGGACTGGTCGCCACCGTCGACCTGGACGCGGTGGCCCAGCGCCTCGACGTCGAGGCGGTCATCGAGACCGTCGACCTCGACGAGGTCGCCAAGCGCATCGACATCGAGCAGATCCTCGACCGGCTCGACCTCACCGAGACCGTCACCACCCGGGTGGACCTGAAGCGGATCATCGACGAGGTGCTGGCGAGCATGGACCTGCCCGCCCTGGTCGAGGAGGTCATGGACGAGATCGACCTGCCGGAGATCATCCGCGGCTCGACCGGCACGATGGCCTCCGACACGGTGCAGACCGTGCGCCTGCAGGGCGTCAACGCCGACGAGGCCGTCGCCCGGGTCGTCGACCGGATGCTGCTGCGCCGCAAGCGCGCGCGGCCCGCGCCGGGCGGGACGGCCTGACCGTGGACCAGCACGAGCTCTCGGCCATCCCCCGCGAGGCCCGGGCCTTCCAGGGCAGCCGCGCGGGCGTCGTGACCCGCGTGGCGGCCGCCACGATCGACGGGACGATCATCTTCGGGGCCCTGATCGGGCTCTACCTCGGGTACGCCGGCCTGCTCTTCCTCGTCGACCCGCGCACGTTCACCTTCCCCGACCCCAACATTCTGCGCAGCGTCCTGCTCGGTGGCTTCCTCATGGGCTTCTACACCACCGTCACCTGGGCGATCAGCGGCCGCACCTACGGCAACCTCCTGCTCGGCCTGCGGGTGACCGGCAGCCGGGGCGGTGACGTCGGTTGGTTGCGCGCCCTGCTGCGCGCGGCGTTCTACGTCGGCTTCCCGATCGGCCTGATGTGGGTCGCGATCGACCGGCGCAACCGCTCGGTGCAGGACCTGGTGCTGGCCACCACGGTGGTCTACGACTGGCAGCCCCGCTCGCACCGGTATCGTCCCGAACCGTGACCACGACCTCGCAGCCCACGTACGACGAGCTCGCCGTGATGCCGGCGTACACCGAGCAGCCGGTGCCGATCGCCTTCGAGGACGTCAACGGCCACCTCAACGTGCGCCACTACACCGGCATCGCGAGCGAGGGCCTGGACGAGGCGCTGGTCGAGCTCGGGATCCCGCAGAACTGGCCGGCCGCCGGCCACGCCTGCTTCTCCGCCGAGCACCACCTGACCTACCTCGCCGAGCTGCGCGCCGGCGACCGGCTGACCACCCGGGTGCGGCTGCTGGGCCGCTCGGAGCGGGCGGCCCACGTGCTGGTCTACCTGCTCGACGACACCCACCAGCGGCTGAGCTTCGTGATGGAGGAGATCTTCCTCCACATCGACATGAGCTCCCGGCGCACCGCCCCGTGGCCCGACGACGTGGCCGCCAAGCTCGACCGCCGGATCGCCGAGGACGCCGAGCTGCCCTGGGCGGCGCACGCCTCGGGCTGCCTCGCGCTGCGCTGACCCGGCCGCACCGTGCTCCTCGACGTCCAGCTCGACGGCCGCCCGGACGAGGCGTCCCGCCGGGCCCGTGAGCTCGCGGCGACCGGGGTGGCGGGGCTGTTCACGTTCGAGGGCCCGCACGACGTCTTCCTCCCGCTGGCCGTCGCGGCGGAGGCGGTCGACGTCGACCTGATGACCAACGTCGCGATCGCGATCCCGCGCAGCCCGATGCACCTCGCGCACGCGGCGTACGACCTGCAGCTGCTCTCGCAGGGCCGGTTCCGCCTCGGCCTGGGCTCCCAGGTCCGCCCACACATCGAGCACCGGTACGGCGCTACCTGGGACCGCCCCGCCGCCCGGATGCGCGAGTCGGTGCTGGCGATCAAGGCGATCCTCACCGCGTGGCAGGAGGGCAGCCGGCTCGACTTCCGCGGCGAGTTCACCCGGCACACGCTGATGCCGCCGACGTTCGTCCCCGGTCCCAACCCGTACGGCGTCCCGCCGGTGCTGCTCGGCGCCCTCGGCCCGGTGATGACGCGCACGGCGGCCGAGGTCGCCGACGGGCTGCTGGTGATGCCGTTCCACAGCCACCGGCACTTCCGCGAGCGGACGCTGCCGGCGGTCGACGCCGGCCTCGAGGCGGCCGGCCGCACTCGGGCCGACCTCGCGATCCAGCCGCAGGCGATCGTCGCGATGGGCCGGACGGAGGAGGAGCTGGCCGCGGCGAGCGTCGGCGTGCGCGGGCTGCTCGCGTTCTACGGCTCCACGCCGGCGTACCGCCCCGTCCTGGATGTCGAGGGCTGGGCCGACGTCCAGCCCGAGCTCAACCGGCTGTCGAAGCAGGGCGACTGGGCGGCGATGTTCGGCCTGGTGACCGACGAGATGCTCGAGACCCTCGCCGTGCGCGGCACCCCGGAGGAGTGCGCCGCCGAGATCCGCCGCCGCTTCGGCGACGTGGCCGAGCGGGTGTGCGCCTACTTCCCCGGCTACGACGCCCCGCTCGACCAGGTCAGCGCCCTCGCCGACGCCCTGCGCTAGCGAGGGCGCCGGCTGGCGTTTCCTCGGCCGGGCCGGCCTGCGGCGGGCGTCGGTTTCCGTGCAATTGCGCGCTCAGGTGCCGGTATCGGCCCACGGACCGCTACATCTCCCAGCAATTGCGCGGAAACCCGCGCCACCCTCACCCCAGCCGCCGCCGGTTCTCCGGCGAGGCGGCGTGGATGGCGACGCCGGCGAAGCCGAGCACCAGCAGCAGCGAGGTGCCCTTGGACGGCCACTCGGGCAGCAGCGTCGACAGCGGCAGCGTGAACACGTGGAGCAGCAGCACCACGGGCACCCACACGGGCGTGGTCCGGGCGCGCAGCAGCGCGATGGCGAGCAGCAGCTCGCCGACGTAGAGCCCGGCGATCCAGATCCAGAAGAAGACCGACAGCCCGGTCTCGGACGCCACGTCGTCGAGGCCGTGCGCCTCGACGGTGCCGGTGACGACCAGGGAGTGGAAGAAGACCATCAGCAGGGCGAACGCCGCCGTGCCGATGAACCCGACCTCCAGCACGACCGCCGCGAGCAGGCCGGTGGCCCAGCCGCGCCGCTGCACCAGGGTGAGGATGGCGGGCACGCCGAGCGAGAGGCAGACCGCGGCGATCGCGAGGATCGCGGCGGCGGTCATCCACTGGCCGCCCTGCTCCTGCACGATCCGCAGCGAGTCGACGGCGTCGTCCGAGCGCGGCATGAGGAAGGCGCCCAGGCAGAAGGCCAGGGCGCCGGTCAGCAGCAGCGCCGCCGAGACCGGCACCCAGTCCATGCGCACGCGCCGACCCTAGGCCCCCGGTGGGCCAGCCGGGGGAGAAACCGGCGCCCGATCAGACCAGCAGGTCCGCGAGCCGGTGCACCTGGTCGACCGACGACGCGGTCGGGATCAGCTGCACCTCGTCGGCGCCGAGGTCGGCGACCCGGTCGAGGACCTCGCGCAGCTGCGCGGGCGTGCCGGCGAACCCGGCGGTGGCGGCGACCAGGTCGACGAAGTCGGCCGGGATCCAGTTCATGTAGTGCCGCAGGTGCCGGTGAATCTGCTCGCGGGCGGAGCCGTCGCCGTCGTCGAGGGCGAACCAGAACGACGTCGTCACCCGCGGCTCGGGCCGCCCGGCCTCGCGCCACGCCTCGCGGGTCAGCGCGAAGACCTTCGCCATCTCGGCCGGGTCGAGGTCGAGCGACATCCCGGCCAGGCCGTCCGCCCAGGCCGCCGCGGCCCGGATCGTGCGCGGCCCGAGCGTCCCCACGAGCAGCTCGGGGCCACCGGGCTGCACCGGCGGCGGCCCGACCGGGCGTACGGCGTCCGCGACCCGCTCCCCCGCCCAGACCCGCCGCATCGCGGCGACCCGCTCGGCCATCCCGGCGATCGTCTTGGTCGCCAGGTCGGCGTCGGCCGCCCGGTAGTCCTCGTCGCGCCCGCCCACTCCCAGCCCGACGGTCAGCCGGCCGCCCGAGAGCCGGTCGCCCGTTGCCAGCGCCTTGGCCAGCGGCACCGGCGGGTGCAGCTGCGGCACCACCACGGTGGTGACCAGCCGCACCCGCGACGTCCACGCGGCGGCCGCACCGAGCAGCGTCAGCGTCTCGGGGTTGTCGAAGGCCATCCGCTCGCCGAAGCACAGCGACGACCACGGCCCCTCGTCCACCGCCCGCGCCCACCGCTCGAGGGTGTCCTCGGCGGCCCACAGGTCCGGCTCCATCACCGGCAGCGTCATCCCCACGTCCACGCAGGGCAGTGTGCCGGATCCCGAGGGGGCGCGGGTTAGCCTTCGGGAGTGACGTCTCGGGTCGGCACCATCCTCGTCGGGCTGCTGACCGTCGGCGTGGTCGGCGGGACCGCGGCCATGCTCGTCGACTTCGACCATCGCGTCGCCCAGACCACGGCCGAGGCCGAGGAGGCGCCCCCGCTGCCGACGCTCACGCCGGACGTCAGCCCCAGCCCGAGCTCGAGTCCCACCCACAGCACCGGCCCCCGGCCGGTGTCGCTGTGGATCGGCGACGGCTACACCGCCGGCGCCGGCGCGAAGCGCTCGCACACCGGCGAGGCGTGCGTCGCCGCGAAGGACCTCGGCTGGCGGTGCGCGCTCAACGCCGAGCGCGGCACCGGGTTCCTCAGCGACGGCTCCTCGTTCGACCCGACGTACGCCACCCTCGGCGACCGCATCGACGACCTCCCCGAGCAGGCCCCCGACGTCGTCGTCGTCGACGCCGGCCGCAACGACCTCGGCGTCTACTCCACGCCGGCGATCGTCGCCGCGATGGACGACTACGTCGGCCGGCTGCGTGCGGCGTACCCCCACGCGACGCTCGTGCAGGTCGTGCCGTGGCGGCTGGCCCAGGACGCGCCCGACGAGGAGATGACCCGCGCGGTCACCGACCTGATGGACGAGTACGACGGCTACGTCGTCGACCCGGTCGCTGAGGGCTGGGCCGGGGCCGGCCGCACCGACAAGCCGGACCTGCTCGTCGAGCCCGGGGTCGCCGACCAGGCCGGCCACGACCTGATCGGAGCGAAGCTCGCCGCCGCGATCCGCGACCTCGACCTCCCCGTCCCCACGGAGCCCGCGACCACGGGCTGACGCCCCGGTGGTCGAGCCTGTCGAGACCCCCGCACCCGACGTCGGCGGTCACCCCCCGGGGTCTCGACGGCCGCTCGCTGCGCTCGCTGCTCGACCACCGAACCCACCGGTGGTCGAGCCTGTCGAGACCCCAGAACCCAAGCACCCCCGCAACGCACGACAGCCCCCGACCACCCGGCCGGGGGCTGTCGTTGCGAGCGCTACCTGATCGAGAACGCCACGTCGTTGACGTCGAAGAAGTAGTTTCCCCGGGCGCGGATCATGATCCGGGCCTGGTTGGTCCTCGTCCTCGGGATCTTCACCTTGGTGGCCCCGTCGTTCGGGGTCATCTTCTTGATCACGGTCCAGCGTCGGCCGTTGTCGGTCGAGAGCAGGATCTTGACCGTGGGCGCCATCTGCTGGGTGCCGTTGACCTGCCAGGCGATCTTGCGCTTCGCCCCGCCGGTCGCGGTCACCCCGGGCTTGCCGAAGGTCGTGACCAGGAACGGCCCGGCCTTCGGGTTGACCCGCAGGTTCACCTGGTCGTAGCCGACGCCGCCGCCCCCGGGCACCTGGTCACGCGCGGTGAGCCGGAAGTGCATGACGCGGTTCGTCATGCCCGGCGTGCCGTGGTAGTTCTTGGTCGGCAGGAACTCCGAGTAGCAGTCCACCGCGTCGTCCGGCACCGGCACGTAGGGGTCGATCACCGTGTCGACGTGCGGGCAGGAGCCGGTCTTGGCGTTGGTGTTGCCGTCGAGGACCTGGCGCAGGTCCGGGAAGGTCCGCGAGCGGGACCCCTCCGTGGCCAGGTTCTCACCGGGCGAGTTGTACTCCAGCGTGCCGGAGTCGCTGACGTTCGCCGCCTTGCCGAAGACCCGGAAGAGCGGCCCGTAGTCCTTGTAGTTGTCGATCAGCGCCGTGCCGTTGAGGCCGCGGGAGTCGTCGTTCTGCTCCCACAGGTAGACCAGCGGGTCGCCGTCGGGGTCCGTGCCGCTGCCGGTGAGGATGAACGGCGTGCGGGTCGGGATGGTCCGGTCCGCCGGCGCCCTGACGACCGGGCTGTGGTTGCCGGTGCGGCTGTGCCGGCCCTGGTTGTCGGCCGGCCCGCCCTTCGCGGTCTCCCCGACGTGCGCGGTGACCCCGTCGGACGGCGTGACCTTGATGTTGTGCATCGCCTGCCGGTCGCTGTCGGAGGTGTAGGGGTCGGCGTCGCCGGCGAACATCACCTGGAAGCCGCCGTCGTCGACCGTCGTCAGCGGCGCCGGGTAGTGGTTGTTCGGCGGGTCGTTGTAGATCTCCGAGTAGGGGTCGTAGCCCCACCCGGCGACGGTGACGTCCTCACCGGTGAGGGTCTCGACGGCGTGCTCGACGTTGGCGTTCGTGTACGCCGTTTCGCCGCTGCCGCCGCGCTCCAGCGTGAACGTCTGGTCGGTGCCGGGGTAGCCGATGGTGAGCGTGTCACCGTCGGTGTCGAAGCCCATCAGCGAGACGTCCTGCACCTCCACCGGCGGCGCCCCAGGCGAGCCGGTGTAGCGGTTGGCCTCGGTCTGGGTGCGCTGGGAGAAGTAGGGGTCGCTGTGGCTCTGCAGGTTGTCCTGGCGGCAGATGCCGGCGTACGCCATCACCGACGTGCCGGAGCCCGGCTCGACGGACGTGCCCGCGTTGCGGTTGCCGCCCGAGCAGTTCCACCGGGTGCCGTTGAAGGTGTGGTTGCCGCCGAACTGGTGGCCCATCTCGTGGGCGACGTAGTCGATCGCCATGAAGTCACCGGTCGGGTCGGGCAGGCCGGTGCAGCCCATCCCCTTCTCGATGCCGCCGACGACGCCGAGGCCGGCGATGCCGCCGCCGTTGACGCCGAGCATCAGGTGGCCGATGTCGTAGTTCGAGGCGCCGACGAGCTGGCCGAGCACGATCTGGTTGCGCTCCAGCGTGCCGACGTCGCAGTAGGCGATCTGGCCCTGCACGTAGCCGTCGGAGTCCGGGTCGTCGACGTAGCAGGCGTGCTCGCCGCAGGGCCCGTTCGGCCCGGTCGCCTCGTCCCAGGTGTTGAGGTTGAGCCTGTCGTTGTCGTTGACGAGCTGCAGGTTGATCGCCAGGTCGTCGTTGTAGATCTGGTTGACCCGGTTGAGCAGGGTGACCTTCTCGGAGGTCACGTTGGCCGCGCCGAAGTAGCTCGCGTACGTCGGGTCGGTGATCAGCGCGAGCCGGTAGGTCTTCTGCGTGACGGTCGCGGTGCTGGCGGCCCGGGCGGAGCTGCGGTGCGCGATCGCCTTCTTGACCGCCGGCATCTCGCGCTCGACGAACTGCTTGGTCTGCTGCTGCAGCGCGCCGCCGTAGTAGCTCAGGTGCGTCGTGGTGCCGCGGGTGTTGTACGCCGGGTCGACGTACCACGCGCCCTGGCCGTCGCCCGGGCGGACGCTGGCGTGCAGGCCCATCGGGGTGACGTCGAGCGCGACGCTGGTGCCGCGGTGGTCGGTGGAGAACCCGGCCCAGGTGGAGATCTCGGGATGGGCGGCGGCCAGCTTCGGCTGCATCAGCTGGGTGCGCTGCACGGCGAAGTGCTCGATCCCCCCGGTCGGCGTGGGGAGCGTGATCGCTGCGGTGCGCTGGCTGCCCGCGGCCGGCGCGCCGGCGAGGGCGGCGCGCACCTGGCCGGGGTGGACCCGGAAGGCGGTGTAGTGCTTCGGGGCCACGCGCACGTGCGGTCCCGACGGCTTGAAGCCACCGGCCGGGCGATAGATCCCGTGGTCGGGTGGTGCGGCGGTGGCGGACATCCCCGCCGGCAGCACCGCTGCGCCCAGGGCGGCAGCGGCGAGCGCGGCGAAGAGGCGAAGGGGACGCGACATGGCTCTCCTCGATCTAGGGACCTGCCCGAGCAGGCGGATTCCGCAGCCTAACCCCGGACCCGCCAGCGGCCGAGCAGGGTGCCCTCCCGCTCGAGGAGGGTGAGCAGCTCCAGCGGTACGTCGACGGGCGGTCCCTGGGCGATCCGCGGCTGCTCCCCGGCCACGAGGAGCGGCACGATCGTCACGCAGATCTCGTCGGCCGCCCCGGCGGCGACGAGGTCGCGCAGCAGGTGGGGGCCGCCCTCGGCGAGGAGCTGAGTCAGTCCGCGGGCGCCGAGCTCCGCGCGCATCCGGCGCAGGTCGACCTCGCCCTCGCCGAGCACCAGGACGTGCTCGGCGCCGAGCAGGTCGCGCGCCTCGGCGAGGTGCTCCGCGCTCGCGCAGGTCGCGACCAGCACCGCTCCCGGCGCGCCGCCGCGCAGCCGCTCGGGCACGTCCGCGCGCCGGCTGACGACCACGGTCGGCCGCTCGACCGGCGCGTAGCCCTCCGCCCGCGCGGTGCCCGCGCCCACGACGATCGCGTCGGCCAGCGCCCGCAGCTGGTCGAAGACGACCTTGTCGACGGCGTTGTTGATCGAGCCACTGCGGTCGTCGGCACCGGCGGCGGCGCCGTCGAGGGTGGTCACCATGTTGACCCGCAGCCACGGGTCGGCGGGGGCGGCGTAGAGGGCCGCCAGGTCGTCGGTGTCCGGCCCGACCAGCACGCGGAAGCTCACCACTCCCACCTCATCACCCAGTACTGCACGCCGAAGGGGTCGTCCTCGAGGTCCACCGTCACCGCGCAGCCGGCCGGCAGCACCGCCGCCAGCTCCGCCAGGGCCGCCGTGTCGGCCCACAGCTCGCGGGCCAGCTCGTGGTCGACCCCGGCCAGGTCACCGGCCCTCAGCCGCGCCCCGAGCCCGGCGTCGAACCCGACCGCCCGCTCGTCGACGTACCCCGGCGACGCCTCCCCCCGCTTCGCCGACCCGTTCCCCACCACCACCAGCCCGGACACCTCGCTGGTCGAGTAGCCGTCGCGAGGGAGAGCTCCCTCGGTGGTCGAGTAGCCGTCGTGAGGAACGAGCGACGGCGTATCGAGACCCCCATCGCTGGTCGAGTAGCCGTCGTGAGGAACGAGCGACGGCGTATCGAGACCCCCCGGTGGTTGAGGAAGGCGCGCTAGCGCCTGTCTCGAAACCACCCCACCCGCAGCCTCGACCAACGACACCCCGACCCGCACCCCCTGCGCCGTCCCGACCACGTCGACCGGCCCACCCTCCCCAGCCCACGCAACAGCAGCCAGACACACAGCCCGCAGCGCCGCGACCGGGTCCTCCAAGGACGCGTACGCCGGCAGCAGCGCCGGCACCCCCGGCACCAGCACCGCCCTCATGCCAATCCCCGGATCGCCCGCAGCGGCGGCCGCCGGCCCGCGATCGACCACGCCATGTCGACCAGGTGCCGCGTCTCGCGCACCTGGTGGACGCGGTGGATCCGCGCCCCCGCCATCGCGCAGATCGCGGTCGCGGCAAACGTCCCGTGCAGCCGTTCCCCGGCCGGCAGCCCGAGCGTCTCGCCGACGAAGTCCTTGTTGGAGACCGACACCAGCACCGGATAGCCGGTGTCCACCATCTCCCCGATCCGCCGGGTCACCTCCAGGGAGTGGAAGGTGTTCTTGGCGAAGTCGTGGGCCGGGTCGATGACCACGCTGTGCGGGTCGACGCCCGCGGCCACCGCCCGCTCGGCCAGGCCGACGGTGGTCTCGATGCAGGCGGCGACCACGTCGTCGTACTCCTGCCGGTAGGGGTCGGTGCGCGGGCTGAGCCCGCCGGCGTGGGTGCAGATCACCGCCGCCCCGTGCGCGGCGGCGACGGCCACCAGGTCGGGGTCGTGCCCGCCCCAGGCGTCGTTGATGACGTCGGCCCCCTGCTCGAGCACGGCCTGCGCGACCTCCGAGCGCCAGGTGTCGACGCTGATGACGAGGTCGGGGTACGCCGCCCGCACCCGCCCCACGAAGCCCGCGACCCGCCCGATCTCCTCAGCGACGTCGACGTGTGGCCCGTAGCCGGCCCGCACCCCGCCGATGTCGACGATGTCGGCACCCTCCTCCACGACCTGCTCGACACGCGCCCAGGCGCGGTCCTCGGCGTAGGTGGCGCCCTGGTCGAAGAAGGAGTCCGGGGTGCGGTTGACGATGGCCATCACCAGCGGCAGCCCGTCGGTGTAGGTGCGGTGCCCGAGCTTGAGCGGTGCCGACGGCTCAGCCATGTCGACGACCCTAGCGATTGCGCACACATGGGCCACGGGATGTTGTCTAATCGACCATGTCCACGACACAGGAGCCCCGCAGGGGCCGCGGTCGACCACGGACTCCGGGGGCGGAGAAGCGGATCATCGACGCGGCGCTCGAGGAGTACGGCGAGCACGGTTGGTCCGGCTTCACCATGGATGGCGTCGCCCGTCGCGCAGGCGTCGGGAAGTCGACGGTCTACCTGCGCTGGCAGGACAAGGACACCCTCCTCACCGACGCGGTCGGGACCGCCAGCAACGAGCTCGGCGCGGTCGACACCGGATCGCTGCGCGGCGACCTCTGTGAGCTGGCCGGCAACATCTTCCGCTACTTCCGCGAGCCGGCCGGCTGGGCGACCCTGCGCATCACGATCGACACCGCCGGCGCCTCCGAGGCCCTCGGTGCGTTCTCGACGGCGGTGATCGACGTCCAGGTCGAGCACGTCGACCAGGTCGTCCAGCGCGCGATCGAGCGCGGCGAGGCGCCCACCGGCACCGACCCCAACATGCTCGCGCAGTGCCTCTACGGCGCCGTCACCATGCAGACCCTCGGCATCCGCCTGGGCAACATCACCCTCACCGACGAGGAGGTCGAGGAGCGCTCGGGGGCGCTGGTCGACCTGGTCCTAGGTGGGGTGCTGGGCTAACAGATGCGACAGGACCCTGCAGCAGCGCACCCGATCGTGAATGGTTATCGGACGGCTCGGGGCTGCATGTACGAGTGTGCACCGGTTACCGTGGCGGCATGGAGATCACCGCTCGGGGGATCGAGATCGACGACGGGTTGTGGACCGCAGCGCAGGCCGAGGCAAAGGCGCGCGGCGAGGACGTCGACACGGCGCTCGCCCGGCTCCTGGCCGCCTACGTGGAGGGCCGCGACAGAGCTACTTCGGGTCGTCGTGGTCGACGTACTGCCTGAGCATCCGGCGGACGACGTCGGATAGATCCTCGTCGCGATCCTCAGCCTCGCGCTGAGCGGCTTCCCACAACTCGTCTGGAATCCGGAACGTTCGGCGTGGCGTACCCCTCCCTGGCATGTGCCCAGTCTGCTGGGCAGGTGTCATGACACCCTGTTAGCGTCCGGTGTCATGACACCCTCTCGGCGGGGGAGCACACCCGAGACGTACTGGGGGCGAAGACTGCGGTGCTGGGTCAAGCACCCCGGCCACTGCCCCCACAGCAGCACCTACCATCGGCGAGAACTCGGCGCCACGCCGATCGACACAGAAGGACCGTGGCGCCTCGGGAGGCGGCGCGGCCTCGACGGGCTCCGGGGCGTAGCAATCATGCTCGTGGTCGCCGCGCATGCGACGGTGCCCGGCCTCGACGAGGGCGGCCACGTCGGCGTGACGGCATTCTTCGTACTTTCGGGTTTCCTCATCACGTCGCTGCTGGTCGAGGAGCGTGAGGAGAGCGAGCGGGTGGCGTTCGGTGCGTTCTACGCTCGCCGTGCCCTTCGACTTCTCCCGGCACTCTGCGCGCTCGTTGCCTCGCTCCTGGCGGCGAGTTACGTGCTGCGCGAGGAGTTCGTGTCGGGCTCGGACGCGCTCTACTCGAGCTTCTACGCCGGCAACTGGATCCGTGCGTTCGGCGGGCACCTCAGCGCACTGGACCACACATGGTCGCTGGCGATCGAGGAGCAGTTCTACATCGTGTGGCCCGCACTGCTGGTGGCCGCGCTGGCGTGGAAGGGCAGGCGGGCGGCGCTCCTTGTCGCCCTGGTCGGAGTTGGAGCCTCACTGGTGACCCGGGTCGTGCTGTGGCAGGTCTCGGATGACCCGGTTAACCGAGTGCAGTTTGGGACCGACACCCGCTCCGATGCACTGCTGGTCGGCGCCACTTTGGCCCTGGTGGCGACCGGGCGGCGGCAGTGGGTGTCGTCGGGGTTGATGGTCGCGGTCGGGTTGGTCGGGCTGCTGGTCGTGAGCACCCTGCACATTTCGGGTCAGATGTCTTTCGTGTGGGTGCCGACTCTCGCCACTATTGCTGCTGGCCTGGCGGTGTGGGGCATCGCCGGGGAGGGCTACAAAGGCTGGCTGACCGGCGCCGCCATCGTGCTCATCGGACGCCGGTCCTACGGGCTTTACCTGTGGCACGTCCCGATCTTCGCCCAGCTCGGCACCGACCGGATCCCGGCCGCCATACCGTTCCCCTTGCAGGTGGTGCTGCTCGGGGCTCTGTCGTGGCTGATGACGGTCATGTCGTGGCGCTTCGTCGAGCAGCCGTTCCTCCGGATCAAGGACGGTCGTGCGTCGCGCGCCCACGCGGCCAAAGGCCCGGCCACCGACGACGGCCGCGGCGGCAGTGCTGCCCTCGTTGTTGGTGGCCATCGCCAGTGAGAGGAACTTGCGCCCCCACAGTCGAGTCGACGGCGGGGCGTGCTGGGTGAGGGCAACGCGAGAAATGGGCTGCTCCGCATCCGAGTCCGAATGTTTAAGGTTCCATGTCAATGCAGGCGTCCGACGATCTGTACCCCGAGGTGGCGTTGACGGCCATCAGCCCGGACGATCTCGAGCAGGTCGACGTACCGCCCCGGTGAGGTGGTTAGGAAGACGACCCTGACCAGGCGGGTCTCTCCCGGATCCAAGCGGAAGGCGCGATCGCCGGAGATGCGGAACGGCCCGCCGAGCCCGCGCAGCCGCACTCCGGTTTTCCTTCCACCGACGTTGCTGACCTTAACCGTCCTCGCCACGGGCACCCCCGGCCGGTCGGCTACTAGGCGGACCGCCGGGTTGGACACGGCGACCTGGGGTGGCGCCACCGCCGTGACCGTGACGGTGCCCAAGGAGGTCGTGTCGCTGGCGCCGTTGGTGTCGGTCACCGTGGCCCCGAGCCCCCAGGTCTGGTCGGTGGCCGTGTTGTTCGAGGCCAGCTGCACCTGGGTGCCGTACATCTCCCCACCGATGTGGGTGAGCACGACGTCACGGGTCACCCCGTCCGGGCTCACCACCATCAGGTGCGCCTCGGCGATCCCGACGTCGTCGGCCGCCTGGACCTGGACGTCGACGACGCCGCCTTCCGACGGCAGGTCCCTCGGGTCGACCGACGAGGTGACGATCGTCGGCGGCTGGTCGTCCTCGGGCGGCTCGACGCCGGCGACCGTCACCTGGCCGGCGTTGACGAACCGCTGCTGCCCGATGTCGTCGGTCGCGGTCACCAGCACCGTGTAGACGTGGGGCGCCTGGGCGCCGTTGGCTGGGGCGCTCCAGGTCCCCTGGTAACCGGAGGCCGAGACGGCCCCGAGGGAGGTGACCCACTGACCGCCCTCGTCGTCGGTGATCGACGCCGTCACCTCGGAGACGGAATGGTCGTCCGTCGCCGTCGCGGTGATCGTGACGGGCCCGCCCGACGAGGGAAGGTCCTGGGGCGAGACCGAGGCGTCGGCATCCGGGACCTGGTCGAAGGGCGGCGGCCCGGCCTGGTTGACGGACCCGAGTGCCTCCGTCGTCGAGCCACCGGCGTCGTCCACCGCAGTGATCTGCACCGTCCAGTCGTCGGGGTCGTTCGACGGCAGACCGGGGATGTAGAACGACCCCCACCAGATGTCGCCCGAATCCTGGTTGAAGCTCGTGGCGACGTACCCGCCGTGGGTGGAGTACGCCTCTGCCATCACCGAGGTCACCGTCCCATCGGGATCGGTGACTGGGAGGTACATGTCCACTGCCCCGCCCTCGGGCCCAAGGGAAGTGGGGTTGATCCACAGTGACCCGAGTTGCGGGGGGACGTTGTCGTCAGCGTTCGCAGCCCCCGCCGTCGCGCCGAGAGCGAGCGCCACGGCAGTCGTCGGGACGATGAGCAAGTTCCGAATACGCACGATGGCCTCCCCCGGATCGACTCAGAGTACGCAGCCAACCCCAGATCGACATGACCCGATCGGGCCATCTGGTCGCACGTGTCAGACGGCGGAGAGGTCGATCGCGTAGCTGACCACGGTTTGATCACTGGAAAGTGAGGTCGTCACGACGACCTGGCCGCTTTCCTTGCTGAGCACAGCGACACCGCCTCCGTCGGACTGCGCTTTCCAGCCGGCTCCCTCGAGGAGGCTGACTGCCTCCGCCAGGGTCGCGGTCGGTTCGCCGTCGACCAAGACAGCAACCGCGTAGCCGGGGTCGTCGGACTTGCCCTTCTGCACCGAGGTCACCTCGCCGTCGACGATCGGAATCTCGTCTCGGGGAAAGTCGGCGGGCAGCCCGTCCGCCTCGACCGTCGGCAGCGGCTTTCCCGGCGAGACCGACGGATTCGGCTTGTTCGTCGGCTCATCCGAGCTACTGCAAGCGTTCAGGAGCGCCGCGCACACGACGGATACGCCGAGAAGTGCCAGACCGAGTTGCTTGGGAGCCACGCCCTCACCGTACGGCACGGTCACTGCATCGGTTCAGCCGAGAAATCGGCGAACGCCGTCGGCGATCGCCTCGGCGTAGGCTGCCCGACCAAGGCGGCTCGTCATCCGGCGAGCGTCAGCCGAATCGCGCATGTTGCCCAGCTCGACCATCACGGTAGGGATGTCGGAGAGGTTGATTGTCGCCAGGTCCGACCGGAAGTCCAGCCCGTCGCCGCCGGCGATGTAGTTGGCCACCGCGAGGTGGCGTGCCTCCAGTGCAGCGCGGGTGTCGATCGCGAGCCGCTTCGACGTCCGGTAAATGTCGTGGGTCCACGGGCGGCGGTCGGTGGGCGCGATGACGTGGAACCCGTGTGCGCCGGCGATGTAAGAACCGTCGCCGTGAATGCTGATCTTGGCGTCCGCGTCGATCTCGTTGCCCGCGAGGCCTCGCTTGTCGACGCAGGGCCCCCAGCGGCCCTGCCGGTTGGACGAGCGCGTCATCTTGACCGTGGCGCCGAGACCCTCCAACCGCTGCTCGAGGAGCCGCGCGACCTGCCAGGTGAAGGTGGCCTCGGGGTAGCCGGCGTTGGTGGCCGTCCCGGTGGTGTTGCAGGGCTTGCGAAAGCCGCCGGCGGGCACGAGCCGGTTGATCTGGCGCGGGAAGTTGTGGTTTCCCAGTTGATGGCCGGGGTCAACCACGATGACCTTGCCGGCGAGAGGTCCGGGGGTTTCGAGGCTCCTCGCTGGAGCTCCTCGCACCTCAACCACCGGGCGGCCGCCGTCAGCGGGACGGCCGGCATCCGCCGCCGGCGCCACCGCGAGCACGAGTGCGGCGACGAGCGGGCCGAGGAGCTTCGTCACTCGTAGCCCAGGATCTCGTGGCGCTTCTCGCCCCAGGCCAGCGCTGATGCAATGGCGTCGTCGAGCGACAGCTCGCTGCGCCAGTCCAGCAACTCGGCGGACCGGTCGACGTTGGCGAAAGCGCCGACAGCGTCACCCGGCCGCGGCGGGGCCTCGCGAACGGGCACTTCGCGGCCGTAGACGCGCTCGAAGGCCGCCACGAGCTCGCGGACTGTGACCCCTGAGCCGGTGCCGACGTTGATCACGACGCTCGGAGCACCGGCCTCCTCGATCACCTCGTCGAAGCGCTCGACGGCGCGCACGTGCGCCCGGGCCAGGTCCCAAACGTGCACGTAGTCGCGGATCCCGGTGCCGTCCCGGGTCGGGTGGTCGGTCCCGGTGATGGTGAAAGCGTCCTTCTGGCCGCGAGCCGCCATCACCAGCTGGCCGAGGACGTGCGAAGGCTCCTTGGCGTAGATCCCGGACTGCAGGTCCGGGTCCGAGCCGATCGGGTTGAAGTAGCGCAGGATGATTGCCCGCAGTTCAGTGGCCGCGGCCATGTCCTGCAGGACCTCCTCCATCATCCGCTTCGTGCGGGCATAGGGCGAGGCCGGCGCGAGCGGGTCGCCCTCGGACACCTCGAACTCGTTCTTGAGCGCGTAGATCGAGGCCGAGGACGAGAAGAGCACCCGGCCCTTGCCGAGACTGTTCAGCTCGTCGAAGAGCTCGAGCGAGCCGGCGACATTGTCGCGGTAGTACTCGTAGGGCTTCTCCACCGACTCCGGGACCACGATGCGCGCCGCCATGTGGACGGTCGCGTCGAGGTCGGGGTGCTCGTCGACGATGCGCCGCAGCAGCGCCCGGTCGGCGATGTCGCCCTCGTAGAAGATCCGGTCGCGCACGAACGCCAGAGGCCCGGTCAGCAAGGAGTCGAGGATCACCGGGGTGTGACCGGCCTCCTCGAGTGCCTTGGCCGTGGTCGACCCGATGTAGCCGGCACCGCCGGTCACGAGAACCTTCATGCGTGCCACCCTACGGTGGTTCCACCACTAGTCCCATGGGCCCGCCCAGCCGTGCGGCGGGCGACAGCGGCGTGTGGCGGACGCTCGAGCTGGGTATACGGCTGTCATGAGCGCAGATCTCGGATTCCGCGTGCCGGCCCCTCGAGGCCCGGCCGATGACGACGTGCTCGTCAGTCCTTTCGAGGACTGGTGCCAGCGGGTCGGCGTCGACCCGGAGGCGATCGACGCCTGGGATCGATTCACCGCCTGCTCGACCTGATCGACTCCGGCGCGACACTCCCGGCCCGCAATGCACTGCCGACGGCCACGGCCAGCGGCAGTGGCAGTGGCAGCAAGCACCATGCCAACGTCAGGACCACGAAGTAGGCCGGGCTCATGTATCCAGTCTGAGCCCGGCCATCCATCTGTGATCTTCGCCACGCCCACGTCGGAGCCACAATTCAGTAACGAGCCAGAGCTGGCTTGAACCGTCATCTGGACCCGGTCAGCCTCACGCTGTGCGCCGAAATCTCGGACAGGAGTGGCCGGATACACGAAAAGCGTGGAGGATGGTTCCGCGCGCGTCGAGGGGTCGATCGCGCAAGGGCTGACACTCGGGGGAAGAGACAATGACGACGCAGGTATCCGCGCCACAGGCGCAGGCCCAAACGACAAGGCCTCCTCGTCGCACACTCAGATACCTTCCGCTGACGGCGCTCTTGCTCGACCTGGTGATCGTCGCGCTCGTTGCTTTGCTCGCTGTGTGGGGTCGACTGCGCCTCGGGATCTTCGACACGCCTGGTGATGTATCTGGGTCGGTCACGGTCGTCGGTCCACTGGTCCTGGTCGGTTGGCTGCTCGTCATCGGGCTTTTCGGGGGGTACCGGGAGGACGCCTTCGGAGCCGGCCCCGACGAGTACAAGCGGGTGCTCAACGCGAGCCTCTTGACCGCCGGACTGCTGGGAGTCGGCTGCTATCTCGCCAAGTTCCCGCTGTCGCGCGGATTCTTCCTCCTGTTCTTCACGGTCGGTATCCCCGCATTGCTTCTTGGGCGGTTCGTCCTGCGCCGCGCCATTCATCAGGCTCGCCGGCAGGGAATGCTCCAGCACCGGGTCCTGATCGCTGGGACCCCGTCCCATGTGGACGAGGTCGCGGCGGTGCTGAGCCGAGAATCGTGGCTCGGTTACCACGTCATCGGCGCCATCGTTCCGCGCTCTGACCTCCGTCAGGAGACCAGTTCCGGCATCCCTGTGGCTGGTACGACGGAAGAGGTGTCGAACGTCGTGCGGCACTCCGATGCCGACGTCATCTTCTTCGCGGGCGGCGCCCTGCGCTCCGCCTCGCAGCTGCGGTCCATCGCGTGGGACCTGGAGCGCGCCGATGTCCAGGTCGTCGTCGCACCCAGCGTTACGGACGTGTCGGCTGAGCGCATTCGCGTGCGGCCGGTCGGCGGGCTGCCGCTCATGCACATCGACCCGCCACGGTCAACCGACGCGACAAGCTGGGGCAAGCGGGCGTTCGACCTGATCGGGTCAGCGGCCCTGATCGTGCTCTTCAGCCCGATCTTCCTCGTCACCGCGGCGTGCATCAAGGTCGCCGACCGGGGACCCGTGTTGTTCGGACACACTCGGATCGGACGCGACGGCAAGGAGTTCAACTGCCTGAAGTTCAGGACGATGGTCCCGAACGCCGAGTCGCTCGTCACCGATATGCAGGCCCAGACCGGACAGAGCGCATTGCTGTTCAAGATGAAGGAAGACCCACGGATCACCAAGCCGGGAAAGTGGCTCCGCCGGTTCTCGATCGACGAGCTGCCCCAGTTGTTCAACGTGCTGAAGGGTGACATGAGCCTGGTCGGTCCTCGCCCTCAGGTCGCCCGTGAGGTGGCCTTGTATGAGGGGCCGATGATCCGGAGGCTCCGCGTTCGGCCGGGCATGACAGGTCTGTGGCAGGTCTCGGGCCGCAACGACCTCACGCTGCAGGAGGCCGTTCGACTCGACCTGTACTACGTCGACAACTGGTCTCTGGTGCAGGACGTCTCGATCCTTTGGAGGACCTTCGGCGCCGTCTTCGGTAGTCGCGGCGCCTACTGATCCCCGCGCAACGAACGGCAGCGTCGTACACAATCGACCCATGCCGACTGCACTGATCACCGGGATCACGGGCCAGGACGGGCTCTACCTCGCAGAGCTGCTGTTGGAGAAGGGCTACGAGGTCCACGGGGTGATCCGGGGGCAGAACAACCCCAAGCTCGACCTGGTCCACACGCTGCTCCCCGACGTGCGGCTGCACAACGGGGACCTGACCGACATGTCCAGCCTGATCCGGGCGCTCCGCGACTCCGACCCGGACGAGGTCTACAACCTGGGCGCGGTCTCGTTCGTGGCGTACTCGTGGGAGAACGCCCAGCTGACCACGGACGTCACCGCGAAGGGCGTGCTCAACATGCTGGAGGCGGTGCGCCTGCACACCGGCGACAAGCCGGCGGGCATCCGCTTCTACCAGGCATCGAGCTCGGAGATGTTCGGCAAGGTCCAGGAGGTGCCACAGCACGAGCACACGCTGCTGTGGCCCCGCTCGCCCTACGGCGTCAGCAAGGTGTTCGGGCACTACATGACGATCAACTACCGCGAGTCCTATGGCATGCACGCCTCCTCCGGGATCCTCTTCAACCACGAGTCGCCACGGCGAGGCCCGGAGTTCGTGACCCGCAAGATCAGCGAGGCGGTCGCGCGCATCAAGCTCGGGCTCCAGGACGAGCTCGTGCTCGGCAACCTCGACGCCGAGCGCGACTGGGGGTTCGCTGGCGACTACGTCGAGGCGATGTGGTTGATGCTTCAACAGCCGCAGGGCGACGACTACGTCGTGGCGACGGGCGAGACCCACTCGATTCGCGACTTCCTCGACGAGGCGTTCCGGCACATCGGAGTCGACGACTGGGCAACCTACGTACGCCAGGATCCGCGATTCATGCGGCCGGCGGAGGTAGACCGGCTGATCGGCGACGCCAGTAAGGCGCGCGAGGTGCTCGGCTGGAAGCCGAGGGTGTCGTTCCCCGAACTCGTCGCCATGATGGTCGACGCCGACCTGGCCGCCACCCGCGGCGGCTGGTGAGGCTGCAATGAGCACACCTGGCCGCGCGTTCATCACCGGGATCAGCGGACAGGACGGGAGCTACCTCGCCGAACGACTGCTCGAGGAAGGCGTCGAGGTGCACGCCCTGGCCCACGAGCTCGAGCCGTTGCCCGACCTCCCAGGCGTCGAGCTGCACCGGGGCGACCTCACCGACATCGACCGGGTGCGTGCCCTGCTGCTCGACCTGGCTCCCGAGGAGGTCTATAACCTGGCGGCGATCAGCTCGGTCGCCAGGTCCTGGGAGGAGCCCGACCTCACTGCTCAGGTGAACGGGCTGGCCGCCGGGGGCCTGTTGGAGTCCGCACGCCAGGTGCAGGACAAACACGACCGCCAGGTCCGCTTCGTGCAGGCCTCGAGCGCCGAGATCTTCGGGGACCCCGATCGGTCACCGCAGGATGAGTCGACCGCCGTCCGGCCGGTGAATCCTTACGGCGCCGCGAAGGCCTTCGCCCACCTCCTGGTCGACGTCTACCGCCGCCGTGGGCTGCACGCCGTCAGCGCGATCCTCTACAACCATGAGTCTCCCCGACGACCCACACAGTTCGTCACCCGCAAGATCACGTCCACAGTCGCCGCCATCGTGCACGGCGACGCCGAGACTCTCACTCTCGGCAACCTCGACGCGCGTCGGGACTGGGGTTGGGCACCCGACTATGTCGACGCCCTGGTGCGGGCGGCTCGCGCAGACCAGGCATGCGACTACGTCGTCGCCACCGGGGTGGCACACTCCGTCCGGGACTTCGTAGCAGCTGCGTTCGGGCGCACCGGCATCACCGACTGGAAGCCGCTGGTGAGCGTCGACCCGGGGCTGGTCAGGCCGGCAGATCCGACCGAGTTGGTCGGCGACCCGACCCTGGCGCGCGAGCGGCTCGGGTGGTCACCGAGCGTAGGGTTCGACGAACTCGTCGGCCGCATGGTGGATGCGGACCTGGCCAGGCTCAATCGTCCAGCAGGCTCATCAGGTAGCGGCCGTACCCGCTCTTGACCAACGGCTCGGCGAGCTCGGCCAGGCGGCTGTCGTCGATGTAGCCCATCCGCCACGCGACCTCCTCCGGCGACCCGATCTTCGACCCCTGCCGGTGCTCGATGGCACGAACGTAGTTGCCGGCCTCGTTGAGGTCGTCGACCGTCCCGGTGTCGAGCCAGGCAGACCCGCGACGGATGACCTCCACGTGGAGCAACCCGTCGTCGAGGTAGCCCTGGTTGAGGTCCGTGATCTCCAGCTCCCCGCGCTCCGACGGCTTCAGCTCGCGCGCCCGGTCGACGACCGTCTCGTCGTAGAAATAGAGACCGGGCACGGCATAGCTGCTCCGCGGCTCATCCGGCTTCTCCTGCAGGGAGAGCGCCCGGCCGGTCTCATCGAACTCGACGACGCCGTAGGCCGATGGATCCGCGACGCGGTAGCCGAAGACGACGGCTCCGGGGAGGTTGGCGAACCTGCCGAGGCTCTTGCCCATCCCCTGGCCGTAGAAGATGTTGTCGCCCAGCACGAGCGCACAGTGCTCCCCGGCGATGTGCTCCTCACCGATGAGGAACGCCTGCGCCAGCCCGTCCGGGCTGGGCTGGACCGCCCAGCCGACCTTGATGCCGAACTGCGAGCCGTCGCCGAGCAGCTTCTGGAACTGCTCGGCCTCCTCCGGCTTTGTGATGACGAGGACCTCGCGGATCCCGGCCAGCATGAGGGTCGACAGCGGGTAGTAGATCATCGGCTTGTCGTAGACCGGCATCAGCTGCTTGCTGACCGCGTGTGTGATCGGGTGCAGTCGCGATCCGGTCCCACCGGCGAGGATGATCCCGCGCATGCAGGCATGCTAGGTGTCCGTCAGTTCTCCGGTACGCACCTTGCGCCAAGTCGGCGGTGCATAGGCTGCCCGGCATGGACCGCATCCTCGTGACCGGTGGCGCCGGTTTCATCGGGTTGAACTTCGTCCATCACCTGGTCGAGCACACCGAGGCGACCGTCACCGTGCTCGACAAGCTGACCTACGCCGCCAGCCCGGAGGCGCTCGCGGAGCTCTCGTCGGACCGGGTCGAGCTGGTCGTCGGCGACGTCGCGGACGCCAGCCTGGTCGGCCGGCTGGTGGCCGACCACGACACCGTGGTCCACTTCGCGGCCGAGTCCCACAACGACAACTCCCTGGCCGACCCGTCGCCCTTCGTGCACACCAACCTGGTCGGCACCTTCACGCTGCTCGAGGCGGTCCGGCGCAGCGGTGCGCGGCTGCACCACGTCTCGACCGACGAGGTCTACGGCGACCTCGAGCTCGACGATCCGCAGCGGTTCACCGAGCAGACGCCCTACAACCCGTCGAGCCCCTACTCCTCCACGAAGGCAGGCTCCGACCTGCTGGTCCGGGCGTGGGTGCGCAGCTTCGGAATTCACGCGACGATCTCCAACTGCTCCAACAACTACGGCCCCTGGCAGCACGTCGAGAAGTTCATCCCGCGGCAGGTCACGAACGTCATCGACGGCGGTCGCCCCAAGCTCTACGGCGCCGGGCTCAACGTGCGCGACTGGATCCACACTGAGGACCACTCCTCGGCCGTCCTCGCGATCCTGGAGCGCGGCCGCAGCGGTGAGACCTACTTGATCGGCGCCGACGGCGAGCGCAGCAACCTCGACGTGGTCCGCCAGATCCTGCGCCACGTCGGCCGCCCCGAGGACGACTTCGACCACGTGACCGACCGAGCCGGCCACGACCTGCGCTACGCGATCGACTCGTCCAAGATCCGCGCCGAGCTCGGCTGGGAACCCTCCTACGACGACTTCGAGGCGGGCCTGGCCGCCACGATCGACTGGTACGTCGAGCACGAGGCCTGGTGGCGGCCGCACAAGGCGGCGACCGAGGCCGCCTACGCCGCGAAGGGGCAGTGATGGAGCTGTCGCTGGAACGCACGCCGGTGCCGGACCTGCTGGTCCTGCGGATGCCGGTGCATCGTGACGACCGCGGCTGGTTCAAGGAGAACTGGCAGCGAGCCAAGATGACGGCGATCGGGCTACCCGACTTCGGCCCCGTGCAGAACAACGTCTCGTTCAACGCCCACCGCGGCGCTACCCGCGGCTTCCACGTGGAGCCGTGGGACAAGCTCGTCTCCGTCACGACCGGCCGGGTCTTCGCCGCCTGGGTCGACCTCCGGTCCGGCTCCTCGTTCGGCACCAGCTTCACGATCGAGATCGACCCGTCGGTCACCGTCTTCGTGCCGCGCGGGGTCGGCAACTCCTACCAGGCGCTGGAGGACGGCACGGCCTACTCCTATTTGGTCAACGACCACTGGCGGCCGGGGATCGGCTATCCCGCGGTCGACCTCGGCGATCCCGACCTCGCCGTGCCCTGGCCGATCCCACTGGCCGAGGCGGAGATCTCGGAGAAGGACCGCACCAATCCCCGGCTGGCCGACATCGAGCCGCTGCCCGGTCCCCGCACGCTCGTCCTCGGCGCCGGTGGCCAGCTCGGGCGCGCACTGTGCGCCGAGCTCCCGGATGCAGTCCCGGTGGCGCGTTCCGGCACCGAGCACACCCTGGACCTTGCCGACCCGGCCGCGGTCGGGGCGTGGCCATGGCAGGACTACGACGTCGTCCTCAACGCTGCCGCCTACACCGCCGTGGACGCGGCTGAGACAGCCGACGGCCGGGTGGCCAGCTGGGCAGCCAACGCCACCGGCCCGGCCCAGCTGGCTCGACTCGCCCGCGAGCACCGCTTCACCCTCGTCCACTACTCGACCGACTACGTCTTCGACGGCACGCACGAGGAGCACGACGAGTCCGAGCCGATGTCCCCGCTGGGGGTCTACGGCCAGTCGAAGACCGCCGGCGACCTGGCCGTCGCCACTGCCCCGGCGCATTACGTACTGCGCACGTCCTGGGTGATCGGGGAAGGGCGCAACTTCGTGCGCACCATGCAGGACCTCGCTTCCCGGGGCATCTCGCCCGCGGTGGTCGACGACCAGCACGGCCGGCTCACCTTCACCGACGAGCTGGCGCGCGCAACCCGCCACCTAGTGACGACGAATGCGCCCTACGGCACCTACAACGTCACCAACGGCGGACCGGTCACCAGCTGGGCCGACATCGCTCGGGAGGTCTTCCGGCTCTCCGGCCGGGACCCCGACGACGTCGGGCGGACCACCACCGCTGCCTACAGCGAGGGCAAGGACCTGGCTCCACGTCCGACGCACAGCGCCCTTCGCCTCGACAAGCTGCGCGCGACCGGCTTCGAGCCGGAGGCCGCCTTCACGGCGCTTGCGCGCTACTGCGGCGTCAGCGACGCGTGAGCGAGTTGAGTGCCGGTCGCACGTCGGCGAGGTAGACGAAGGCCGCGATCGTGAAGACCAGGTTGATGATGTTCAGCGGCCCGCCGAAGACCACCTGCACCGCGAGCCCCAGCCCGAGGATGATCGTCCACGCCGGCTTGGTGAGCTTGTTCGCGGCGTTGTAGGCCTCGCCGGAGTAGAGCAGCGAGCTGACGAAGGCGAAGAGCTTCACCGCGAGCAGCACGAGCATCACGACGGTCATCACCGTCGACTGGGCCTGGAGCACGTGCAGCACCCCGCCATCCTACGGTCGACCCACACCGCGGTGGCTGAGGTGCGAGCGAAACGAGCCGCGAAACCACCCAACCGTTCCTCGCTGGTCGAGTAGCCGTCGTGAGGAACGAGCGACGGCGTATCGAGACCCACAGACGACGAGACCCCCGGACACCGTCCGGGGGCCTCGCAGAGAACTGACTAGAACAGCATCAGCTGCTCCGGGTCTCTTCAGTCGCCGACCTTCTCGGCAGCCTCGGTCGCCGCCTTGGCAGCGGTCTCGGCCGTCTTCTTGGCAGCGGTGGCGGTCGCCTTCGCGCTGCTCTTCGGCGCGGTGGACGACTTCTTGGCGGCAGCGGTCGTCTTCGTGGCGGACTTCTTCGCAGCCGTCTTGGTGGTCTTCGCGGACTTCGTCGCCTGCGTCTTGGTGGTCTTCGCCTTGGCCGTGGTGGTCTTGGCGGACTTCACCGTCGCCTTGGTCGACTCCTGCTTGCGGATCCGCTCCACCAGGGTCTCGCCGCGCTTGGCGAGGTCGGTGTAGGTGTCGGTGACCGACTCGAGGTTCTCGTCGAGCAGGCTCTGCACCCGCGACGGGAGCGAGCGAGCGTCGGCCTGCAGCTCGGCCACGCGGGCCTCGATCGCCTCACGGCGGGCCTTGGCGTCCTTGCTGAGCGCGTCGACGCGCTCGTTGAACACGGAGACGGTCTTCTCACGCAGCGCCTTCGGCTCGAAGTCGAAGTCGTTGATGCGGGTCTGGACGTCCTTCTGGACGCCCGCGAAGCGCTTCTGCACGTCCGCGACGTACTCGCGCACGAGCTCCACGGCGAGGTCGGTCACGCCGACGCCGGCGTAGAGCGGGCGGGTCGCCTCGGTTCTGATGTCGAACTTGGTGGCCATGTCCTGCTCCTTACTGTGGGTCCGGCACGGTGCCGGGCCGCGGGGGTTGGTGGTCAGTCGTTGCCCTGGTTGAGGGCGAGGAACGACGAGTAGACGTCGAGCAGCGACTGCTTCTGTCGCTCGGTGAGCTGGGTGTCACCGAGGATCGCGAGCTCCACAGAACCGGCGAGACCGTCCGTCGGGTGGACGATGCCGGCCCTGATGTAGAGCTGCTCGGCGGAGATACGCAGCGCCTTCGCGATCTGCTGCAGCACCTCGGCCGAGGGGCGGCGCAGCCCGCGCTCGATCTGGCTCAGGTACGGGTTCGACACCCCGGCCAGCTCGGCGAGCTGGCGCAGCGACAGGTGGGCGGCCACCCGCTGCTCCTTGAGGTAGTCGCCCAGGCTCTCGACGGTCTTGCCGACCTTGCCCTTGGGCCCCTTTGCCATACCTCCATACTGCTAGCAAGAGTTAGCACTTTGCAAGCACAGCGGCTGTGACTCCCTGCACAACGGGCAGTTCTGCGCTTGCTCAAGGTTCGCTCAATGAAGACCGATCCGGCCCACCACCACAACTAGGATGAACCCCACCACGTGGGGAGGAGCAGGAGTGCATCGGCTGGAGGGCGAGACCCGGAAGTACGCCTGGGGTTCGCGCACGCTCCTGCCCCGGTTCCTGGGTCACGATCCCGACGGCGAGCCGCACGCCGAGCTCTGGGTCGGGGCCCACCCCGGCGACCCGGCCCGGCTCGCCGACGGGTCCACCCTCCTCGACCTGCTCAGGGAGGCCCCGGAGCGCGAGCTCGGCCCCGACGTCGCTGGGCGCTTCGGCCGCCTGCCGTTCCTGATGAAGGCCCTGGCCGCCGCCGAGCCGCTCTCCCTGCAGGTCCACCCGACCAACTCCCGCGCCCGCGAGGGCTTCGCCCGGGAGAACGCCGCCGGCATCGCGATCGGGGCGCCGGGTCGCAGCTACCAGGACGACTCCCACAAGCCGGAGCTGGTCTACGCGGTCACCCGCTTCGAGGGCATGGCCGGCTTCCGTGACGTCGAACGCTCGGCGGCCATCCTCCAGCTGCTCGACCTGCCCTGGGCCGAGGAGATCGCCCAGGACCTGGTGACCGGCCCGGCCGACCAGGCCGTGCACCGTGCTGTCTCGACCATGCTGTCCATGGACGGCATCGAGCTCGCCGACGCGCTCGTCGACCTCGGCAAGGCGGCGCGGGTCGCCGAGGAGCGTTCGCACCGCAAGCGCCCACCCACCAGCCGGCTCCACCGCGAGCGGACGAGCGTCGAGCGCGAGGCGCTGCGTGTGTTCTCGCAGGCGGCGTCGCTCGCGGAGCGCTATCCGGGCGACTCCGGCGTCCTGGTCACCCTTCTCCTCAACCACGTCGTGCTCTCGCCCGGCGAGGCGATGTTCCTCGACGCGGGCGTGGTGCACGCCTACACGTCGGGCTTCGGCATCGAGATCATGGCGTCGTCGGACAACGTGGTGCGCGCCGGCCTGACGCCCAAGCACGTCGACGTCGCCGAGCTGCTCGAGATCGCCGACTTCACGCCGATCCCGCCCCCGTTGTGCCCCGGTCGCGACGTTGCGACCGGCCTCACCGGCTTCCACCCCCCCGTCGAGGAGTTCGCGCTCTTCATCGGGACGGCACCCGTCTCGTCGTCGCTCCCCTCAGCAGGACCGCGCATCGTCATGGTCCTCGAGGGGGAGATCGAGGTGGCCGCGGGTGGCGACTGCCTCCGGGTCGTGCGTGGCGAGGCGGTCTTCGTCGGCCACGAGGACGGTGACCTCGAGGTCACCGGCTCCGGCCGCGTCGCCGTCGGCGCCGTCCCAGTAGCGCGCTGACCCACGGTGGTTGAGGAAGGCCCTCTGCCCATCACCGGTGGTTGAGGGCGGTTCTCTGCGCATCACCGGTGGTTGAGGAAGGCGCTCTGCCGGGCTCCCGGTGGTTGAGGAAGGCGCTGCTTGAGCTCAGGCGGGAGTGCAACGCCTTGATCTGATCGAGGTGTTCTTGATGGGTCGTCCTCCTTGGCCGCGTGAGAAGCAGAGGGAGTTTTGGAAGCAGATCGCTGCCGGGTTGTCGACCGAGAACGCGGCGCTTGCTGTCGGCGTGTCACGACCTGTGGGCTACCGGTGGTTCGCAGCATCGGGAGGCGTGATGCCCCCTCGAACGGACCGCGAGCAGCTATCGTCCTCGAAGACCGGGCACGGTCGTCGGTTGACTCAGACGGACCGCGAGGAGATCGCTTACCTCAAGCGCCTGGGTAAATCGATGACCGTGATCGCCACGGCGATCGGTTTCGACAAGTCGACGATCAGCCGCGAGCTGGCACGCAACACCACCGGTGGCCAGTACCGGGCCACCACCGCCCAGGCAGAGTCCGACAAGCGGACCCGTGCCGCGCAGGCCAAGCCCGCGAAGCTGGCGGTGAACAGCCGCCTGCGCGCTGAGGTAGAAAGGCGGCTGGAGCTGAAGCAGAGTCCCGAGCAGATCGCGAACCGGTTGCCGCTGGACTTCCCCGACGACCCGGAGATGCGCGTGTCCCACGAGACGATCTACACCTCCCTCTACGTCCAGGGCCGCGGGGCGCTGCGCAAGGACCTGGCCGGGCATCTGCGCACCGGGCGCGCGGTCCGCAAGCCGCGCGCGCAGGCCCGGACACGTGGCGATGGCAGGACCCACCCGTTGCGCAACGTGGTCTCGATCAGCGAGCGGCCTCCCTGCGTGGAGGATCGTGCCGTGCCCGGTCACTGGGAGGGCGACCTGATCATGGGTGCCGGCAATGCCTCGGCGATCGGGACCCTCGTCGAACGCGCCACCGGGTTCTTGTGTCTGCTCCACCTACCCGGCGACCACACCGCCCCCACGGTCGCCGCGGCGATGTGCGAGCAGATGGCCAAGCTGCCCGAGACCCTGCGCCTGACCCTGACCTGGGACCGTGGCAGCGAGATGACCAACCACGCCCAGATCGCCTCCGCGACCGGCCTGGACATCTACTTCGCCGACCCCGGCTCACCCTGGCAGCGGGGCTCCAACGAGAACACCAACGGCCTCCTGCGCCAGTACTTCCCCAAGAGCACGGACCTGTCCTTGTGGGGGCCGGGCTACCTCGAGCAAGTCGCCATCGAGATGAACAACCGCCCCCGCAAACGCCTCGGATGGCGCACCCCCGCCGAATCCCTGGACCAGCTACTGTCCGAACACGACAAGCCCGGCGCTGCACTCACCGGTTGAATCCACCCTCTGCGCCTGTCTCGAAACCACCCCACCGCCAGCCCTCAGAGCTCCGGCACGTCGATCCACGGGCGCCCCTCGCGCTCGAGAGCGGCGATGTCGGCGTCCACCATGATCTGCACGAGACGCTGCGGCATCACCTTGGGCTTCCAGCCCAGTTGCTCGGCCGCCTTGGAGGCATCGCCCACCAGCGTGGCGGTCTGCGTGGGCCGGGCGTAGCGCTCGTCGTGGCGCACGTGCTTCTCCCAGTCCAGCCCGGCGTGGTCGAACGCCGCGACCACGAAGTCCCTGACCGAGCAACTGGTCCCGGTGGCCAGCACGTAGTCCTGCGGCTCGTCAGCCTGCAGCATCCGCCACATGCCCTCCACGTACTCCGGGGCGTAGCCCCAGTCGCGGCTCGGGTCGAGGTCACCGAGGTAGAGGTAGTCCTCCAGACCCGCCTGGATCCGCGCCACGGCGCGACTGACCTTGCGCGTCACGAACGTCTCGCCCCGGCGCGGCGACTCGTGGTTGAAGGCGATGCCACTGACGGCGAACATCCCGTAGCCCTCGCGGTACATCACGGTCGCCCAGTGCGCGTGCAGCTTCGCGGCCCCGTGGGGCGAGTTCGGCCGGAACGGCGACGACTCGTCCTGCGCTCCCTCCGCGGCACCGAACATCGCCGAGCTCGACGCCTGGTAGTAGCGGCAGTCGATGCCGGCGGTCCGCACGGACTCGAGCAAGGTGACGGCCCCGACCCCGGTCGTGATCGCGGTGTGCTCGGGCTCCTCGAAGCTCACGCCCACGTGTGACTGGCCTGCCAGGTGGTAGACCTCGTCGGGCTGGAGCCGGTGCAGCAGGCGGATGAGCCGCGCGCTGTCGGAGAGGTCGACGTAGTGCAGGAAGAGCTTCGTCTCCGGGTCGCGCGGATCCTGGTAGAGGTGCTCGATGCGGGCGCTGTTGAAGGTCGACGACCGGCGTCGCAGCCCGTGGACCTCGTAGCCCTTGGCGAGCAGCAGCTCGGCGAGGTAGGAACCGTCCTGCCCCGTGATCCCGGTGATCAGCGCACGCCTCGTCACGCGGGAATCGTGTCACAGGAGCGCGCTGATCTCCCCGACCACGCGCCCGCCGCCGAGCAGCGGCTTCTCGCCGGTCCGACGCAGTGCCGCGGCGTCGACGCCCTGCTCCTGGTCGACACCCGACCGTCGCAGTGCCGCCGCCATCACGACCGGCCGGGCTCGGGCGGACCCGTCGTCGATCTTGAGGGCGAACGCCCGGCCGTCGGCCAGCGCGACGACGTAGCAGGACTCGGCGCCCGCCTTGCCGATCGAGCCGGGGACCGCCGTCAGCAGTGCGCGCTCGTCACGCCGGGTCCCGGAGACCAGCTCGGGGTGCTGCCGGATAGCGTCGGCGACGAGCCGCTCCGCGCCGGACTGCGCCACCGCCAACCGGCGGAACGCCGTGGCCAGGCCGGTCAGCGAGCAGGAGAGCACCGGCGCCCCGCACCCGTCGACCGCGACCTGGGCGGTCTCGCCGGTGAGTTCCTCGATCGTCGCCCGGATGCCCCGCTGGAGCGGGTGCTCGGGGTCGAGGTAGGTCTCGAGCTCCCAGCCGTGGAGCACGCAGGTGGCCAGCATCGCGGCGTGCTTGCCCGAGCAGTTCATCTGCAGCGACGTCGGGCCGCCTCCCGCCCGGAGGACGACATCCCGTTCCTCGTCGTCGAGGGGCATGTCGGGCGGCGTCCGCAGAGCCGAGTCGTCCAGACCAGCCGAGTCGAGTAGACGCCGCACGGCCTCGAGGTGGATCTGCTCGCCCGAGTGCGACGCACAAGCGATGGCGATGAGGTCGGTGGGCAGCTCCAGGCCCAGGCGCAGCATGCCGAGCGCCTGGAGCGGCTTGAGGCACGAGCGGGACAGGATGGGCGCGTCCACCGCGCCGACCGACCAGTCGACGTCGCCGTCGGACCCGAGCGCGACGACCGAGCCGCGGTGGTGGCCCTCGACGAAACCGGAGCGGACCAGCTGGGCGACGACCTCGGGCTTCGACATGAGTGCAGATTAACTTCAGTGGGATGGCACTATTTGTCCGTGCCTCTCCCGCCCGTCCCCCAGCACTGCCCCACGCCGCGCGAGCTCGACGACCTCGAGCTGCTGGTGACCGGCGCCCTGGTGCCGACGGTGGCCTTCAACGAGCCGGGCAGCCCGGTCACGCTCGAGCTCCCCGCCCCGGTCGCGGCGCAGGCGTCGGCCGCGGGCGCGGTCGAGCTGGTCGACCCCGAGGGTCTCCCGCTGGCCCAGGTGGAGGTGCCGGGCGGCACCATCGAACCGCTCACCCACGCGCAGTACGGCCCCTTCCGTCGCTACTACCTCACCCCGCGCGAGACCCGGGAGCGGTTCGTCGGCCGGACGTTCGTGCCGCTGGTCACGGCCCTCACCCAGCCGCAGCTGACCGCGCTGAGCCGCGTGGGGCCGCTCGTGCTGCTGCCGCTGGTCGGCCACGGCACGCCCGACCTCTCCCCGGTCGCACTGATGCGCGCGACCATCGCCGCGGCCGAGCACCTGCCGGATGCCGAGGTCGTCGCCGTGCCGCTGGCCGCACGGGGCGACGCGGAGGCCGACCACGAGCTCGGCGTCCAGGTCACGGGCAACTACGCCGGCGAGGACCCCGTCGTCGGCGTGACCGACGACCCGACCGGCGCCTACCCGCCGGAGATCGCCACGATCGTCGAGCAGGACCGCCCCGCGCCGGACCGGCAGGGCCTGGTCCTCTTCTTCACCGGCCTGTCAGGCAGCGGCAAGTCCACGCTGGCTCGGGCGCTGATGGACCGGCTCCTCGAGCACGGCGTCCGCACGCTGACCAGCCTTGACGGCGACGTCGTGCGCCGCAACCTCTCGGCCGGCCTGACCTTCTCCAAGGAGGACAGGGAGACCAACATCCGCAGGATCGGGTGGGTCGCCGCCGAGATCTCCCGGCACGGTGGCGTCGCGGTGTGCAGCCCGATCGCACCCTTCGACACGACCCGCAAGCAGGTCCGCTCGATGGTGGAGGATGCCGGAGGGGCCTTCTTCCTGGTCCACGTAGCAACCCCGCTCGAGGAGTGCGAGCGTCGCGACCGCAAGGGCCTCTACGCCAAGGCTCGCCGGGGAGAGATCCCCGAGTTCACCGGCATCTCCTCCCCCTACGAGGAGCCCGAGGACGCCGACGTGCGCGTCGACACCACCGGCCGGACGATCGAGGACGCGCTCGGCGACGTCCTGGTCGCCCTGCGCACCTCCGGTCACCTCGACCTCACCGACCCCGACCCCGCCGACGCACCGGCCATCGTCGAGATCGCGGCTGCCTCAGACACCGCCCCGGTGGTTGAGGTGCGAGGAGCGCCAGCGACGAGCCTCGAAAACCCGGCCTCCTCCCCCGACGTTCGCCCAGCGACCGACGACCCTCTCGGTGGTCGAGTAGCGAGCGCCAGCGAGCGTATCGAGACCCCAGCACCCGAGGCGCCCACCCAACCCCCACTCAACGTCCTCTTCGTCTGCACGGCCAACATCTGTCGCTCCCCGTTCATGGAGCTGCTGTCGCGCCATCTCGTCGACCCCGAGGCGAGCATCAGCTTCTCGAGCGCGGGGACACACGGCTTCCTATCCAGCGAGATGGACCCGGTCATGGCGGAGACGCTGTCCTCGAGAGGCGTAAGCACTACGGCGTTCCGCAGCCGCCCCTTCGCGACGGACATGCTTGCGCACGCCGACCTGGTCCTCACCGCCGAGGCCGCCCATCGTCAGTTCATCCTCGACGACCACCCGGCGAGCTTTCGCAAGGTCTTCACCCTCGGCCAGTTCGCCGAGGCCGTCCGCGCTGCCGGGCCTGACCTGGTCGGCCGCGACCTGCTCGATGCGGTCGGCTCCCGGCGCGGCCCGTCGGACCCCACTCTCGACATCCCTGACCCCTACGGCCGCGGCCCCGAGCCGGCCGAGGAGTGCGCGGTTGCGCTCGAGGAGCTCCTGCGTGTCGTCCTACCCGCTCTCACCGGATCCAGGAGCACCGCCTCATGAGCGACCTGCTGACCATGACCGCCCTCTCCATCCTGGTCGCGGGGTTCCTCGTCGGTGTCGTCGTGGGGCTCACCGGGATGGGCGGCGGGGCGCTGATGACACCCGCGCTGATCTTCCTCGGGGTGGGCGACGCAGCGACGGTCGTGACCGCCGACCTCACCGCCGCGGCGATCTACAAGACCGGCGGCGCGGTCGTCCACTCCCGAGAGGGCTCGCCCAACTTCACCCTCGCCAAGTGGTTGATCATCGGCTCGGTGCCGATGGCCCTCCTGGGGCCGTGGCTCGTCCATGCGGCCGCGGGCGGTGACCCGGAGACCCTGGACACCATCCTTAAGGAGTGCATCGGCTGGGCGCTGCTGCTCGCCGCGTCGACCTACGCGCTGCGGCTGTACATCAACCTGCGCCGGGTCCGGGGCGGCCACCCCGACGCCGACCCGAACCCGCCGATCCGGCCGATCCCGACCCTTCTTGTCGGTGCCCTCGGCGGTCTCCTCGTCGGCATCACGAGCGTCGGCTCCGGGTCCGTCATCATGATCGCCCTGCTGATGCTCTACCCCGGTCTCGCCGCCGTGAAGCTCGTCGGCACGGACCTGGTCCAAGCGGTGCCGCTCGTCTTCGCCGCTGCCGTCTCCAACATCGCCCTCAACGGCCTCGACTGGGCGATTCTCATCCCGCTCGTGATCGGCTCGACCCCCGGCAGCATCCTCGGCAGCAAGATCGCCCCCCGGGTCCCGCAGTCGGTGATCCGCCGCGGCATCGTGATCGTCCTGACCATGTCGGGCGTCGCCCTGCTCGACAAGGCCGGCTGGGGTCCGCTCGGCAAGGACGAGACCCACCCGGGCCTCATCGCCGCCATCGGCCTCGCGATGCTCGTGCTCGTCCCCATCGTCTGGGGCCTGATCCGCAAGACCCAGGGGCTGCCCATGTTCGGCTCGCCGACTGTGGCCGAGCTCGAGAGCGGCCTCGGCACCTCCGACCGAGCCCCGAGACGGGTCGACGCCCAGGAGTGACGGAGGCGTACGCTCGCGGACGGAAGTGAACCAGATCACTAGACTTCATCCGCGCTTCGTGTCCACAGCTGCCGGACCGTTACGATGACGGCTGCTGTCCAATGAGAGGTTCTGCACGCCGTCATGACCGATACCCACGCCGACTACCGGCTGAGTCAGCTCGACCAGCTGGAAGCGGAGTCGATCCACATCTTCCGTGAGGTCGCCGCAGAGTTCGAGAAGCCCGTCCTGATGTTCTCGGGCGGCAAGGACTCCATCGTCATGATGCGCCTCGCCGAGAAGGCCTTCTACCCGGCGAAGATCCCGTTCCCGGTCCTGCAGGTCGACACCGGCTACGACTTCCCCGAGGTCCTCGCCTGCCGCGACAACTGGGTCAACCGCCTGGGCGCCCGCCTGATCGTGGCGAGCGTCGAGGAGGCCATCAAGGACGGCATCGTCATCGACGACGGCAAGACCAGCCGCAACCGCCTCCAGATCGGCACCCTGCTCAACGCCCTCGAGGAGGGTGGCTTCACCGCCGCCTTCGGGGGTGGCCGCCGCGACGAGGAGAAGGCCCGCGCCAAGGAGCGCGTCTACTCCCACCGCGACGAGTTCGGGCAGTGGGACCCCAAGAACCAGCGCCCCGAGCTATGGAGCCTCTACAACGGTCGCCTCCACGAGGGCGAGCACATGCGGATCTTCCCGATCTCGAACTGGACCGAGCTCGACGTCTGGCACTACCTGGGCCGCGAGGGCATCGAGATCCCGTCGATCTACTTCTCCCACCGGCGCCGCGTCTTCGAGCGCGACGGCATGCTGCTCACCGAGTCGGAGTTCAACCCCCTCCGTTCGGGCGAGACGGTCGAGGAGCGCACCGTCCGCTTTCGCACCGTCGGTGACCTGACGCTGACCGGCTGCGTGGAGTCCGAGGCCGACACGATCGACAAGATCATCGACGAGATCGCCATCGCGCGCGTCACCGAGCGCGGCGCCACCCGAGGCGACGACCGGTTCTCCGAGGCCGCCATGGAGGACCGCAAGAAGGAAGGCTACTTCTGATGAGCGACCTCACCCAGGCGCAGAAGGCGCAGGAGGTCCGTGAGATGGACCTGCTCCGGTTCGCCACCGCCGGCTCGGTCGACGACGGCAAGTCCACCCTGATCGGCCGGCTACTGCTGGACTCCAAGTCGATCTTCGAGGACCAGCTCGAGGCGGTCGAGGCCACCAGCCAGTCCAAGGGCTACGACTACACCGACCTCGCGCTGCTGACCGACGGCCTCCGCTCCGAGCGCGAGCAGGGCATTACCATCGACGTCGCCTATCGCTACTTCGCGACGCCGAGCCGCAAGTTCATCATCGCCGACACCCCTGGTCACGTGCAGTACACCCGCAACATGGTGACCGGCGCGTCGACCGCCGACCTCGGCCTCGTGCTCGTCGATGCCCGCCAGGGCCTCACCGAGCAGTCACGCCGGCACGCGGTGATCCTCTCCCTCCTGCGCGTCCCCCACCTGGTGCTCGCGGTCAACAAGATGGACCTCGTCGGCTACGACCAGTCGACCTACGAAAAGATCCACGCCGAGTTCACCCAGTTCGCGACCAAGCTCAACATCCCTGACCTCGAGGTCATCCCGATCTCTGCGCTCAAGGGCGACAACGTCGTCGAGCGGTCGGAAAACATGTCGTGGTACTCCGGTCCCACGCTGATGCACCACCTCGAGCACGTCCACGTCGCGTCCGACCGCGACCTCGTCGACGTCCGGTTCCCGGTGCAGTTCGTCGTGCGGCCCAAGTCTGACGAGCACCACGACTATCGCGGCTACGCCGGCCAGGTCGCCGGTGGCGTCCTCAAGCCGGGCGACGAGGTCGTCGTCCTGCCCAGTGGCATGACGTCGCGCATCCAGGGCATCGACCTCTTCGAGGAGGAGGTCAGCGAGGCCTTCCCGCCGATGTCGGTCACCGTCCGTCTCGAGGACGATGTCGACGTCTCACGAGGCGACATGATCGCGCGGCCGTCGAACGCCCCGAAGCCGTCGCAGGACATCGACGCGATGATCTGCTGGATGACCAACGAGCCGCTGCGGCCGCGACAGAAGCTGGCCATCAAGCACACCACCCGCAGCGCCCGGGCCCTGGTCAAGGACATCCAGTACCGCCTGGACGTCAACACGCTGCACCGTGACCAGGAGACCAAGGAGCTCGGCCTCAACGAGATCGGCCGCGTCCAGCTCCGGACGACGGTGCCGTTGCTGTGCGACCCCTACTCGAAGAACCGCACGACGGGCTCATTCATCCTCATTGACGAGGCGACCGGTGTGACCGTGGGTGCGGGCATGATCAACAGCGGTACCTGAGAAGGGGCGATTGTCTCGCCTACGCCGCGTCCTGCTCGGAATCGCGCACTAGAGCGGGTGCTGCGCCCGTCGATGCCCACCCGAGGGGCGGCCTTCTTCGGCGGGTATTGTCGTCCAGGGATCGATCCAGACGTCCCGGGAAGCGCCGTCCGATGCCAGACACGGAAGCGAAGCTGATGGATGAGACTGCATGGCTCGTCATCCCCGCGCGAGGCGGATCCGTAGGCGTTCCGCGCAAGAACCTGCGGTTGCTCGGCGGTCGGCCACTGATCACGCACGCCATCGAGTGCGCGTTGGGGGTCACCGAGCCCCGGCACGTCGTGGTCATCACCGACGACCACGAGATCTCGCACGTCGCCGACTCGGCAGGGGCGACCGTGATCTTCGAGGACACCCCCACCCCGGGGCACGAGACGCTCGACACCAAGATCCTGCGCAACCTGCCGAAGCTGCAGGAGATGGGCGCGCGCGACGACGACATCGTCGCGACGATGCAGCCCACCTCACCCATGCTCCGGTCGGGCACCGTCGAGGAGGTGCTGCGCACCCTCCGCGCGGCGCCCCTCGGCTCGGCAATCACCGTCACCGAGGACCGGCACCTTCGGTGGGGAGTGGGCCCGGACGGCTCGCCGACCCCGATGTTCGCCGAGCGCGTGAACCGCCAGCAGCTGCCGCCGACCTACAAGGAGACCGGCGGAGTCGTCGCCGCCCGGCTCGGTCGGATCCTGCAGATCGGCACCCGGATCATCGAGCCCGTGCAGCTCGTGCCGCTCACCGACGCGGAGTCCATCGACATCGACGACTTCGCCGACCTCTACGCGGCGCAGCACCACAAGACCCGGATGCGGATCGCCTTGCGTGCCGATGCCGCCCCTCACCTCGGCATGGGACACGTGTACCGCGCGCTCGCCATCGCTCTGGAGCTGGCCCGCCACGACGTCCGGATCTACCTGTCGGAGGAGCACCGGCTCGGCCAGGAGTTCTTCGCGTCGAAGCCGTTCGACACCCGGACCGTCCGTGACGACGCCGACTTCATCGACCAGCTCGTCGACTTCAATCCGACCCTCGTCCTGCTCGACGTCCTCGACACCTCGATAGACCTGGTCCAGGGGCTGCGCCGGGCCTGCGCCGACGCCAAGATCGTCACGTTCGAGGACCGCGGCCCCGGAGCGGCCGCGGCGGACCTCCACGTGGCCGAGTTCATCTCCAACACGAGCGTGCCGCCCGAGCGGACGATCTCCGGGATCGGGAACTCCCTCATGGCTCCGGTCTTCGAGACGATGACCGAGCCCGCCGAGTTCCACCCCGCCCCGGAGCACGTCCTGGTGCTCTTCGGAGGCACCGACCCGTCCGGCCTCGCGGAGCGAGCCCTGCGCGCCCTCGACCGGGCGTCCTTCACCGGCTCCGTCACCGTGGTCCGCGGACTCGGCGCCTCGCGCATCGACTATCGCAGCGAGCACTACGACCTCGAGATCCTCACCGACGTCCGCTACATGCCGGACGTGATCCAGCGCGCCGACTTCGCCTTCACGTCGGCCGGGCGCACCGTGATCGAGCTGGCAGCCCTGGGAGTGCCCTCGATCTGCATGGCCCAGAACGCGAAGGAGCTGACGCACACCCACGCCACCGAGGAGTCGGGCGTGCAGATGCTTGGCCTGGGATCCAGCACCGACGACAGCGTCATCGACGAAGCCCTCGACCGGATGCTGCGGGACGAGGGCTACCGTCGCAAGCTCCGCGTCAACGCGTTGGCGTCGGTCGCGGGCCGAAGCAACCACCGCACCTTGACCAGGATCCTGAGCAGCGTGGGCCTGGACCGGTTCCCCAACCTCTAGCCCTAACCACTAGCCGAGTCCCGCACCCGTGCGGGTAGCCAACGAATGGTGAGACGAGATGGACGACATGGCACAGCACTTCGGCGGCACCCTGCTCCGGCCCTACATCATCGCCGAGATCGGCATGAACTACGAGGGGTCGATGGCGCGCGCCAAGGCGATGATCGAGGCGGCCGCCCGGGGAGGTGCTCAGGCGGCCAAGTTCCAGAGCTACCAGGCGGACACCCTGGCGAGCCGGACGAGCAGCCCCGCCTACTGGGACCTCGACGCCGAGCCGACCGAGAGCCAGCACCAGCTGTTCTCCAAGTACGACGCGTTCGGCCCTGACGAGTACGCCGAGCTGGCCGCGCACTGTCGCAAGGTCGGCATCGACTTCATGTCCACGCCGTTCGACCTGGCGGCCGTCGACTACCTCGAGCCGTTGGTCCCCATGTTCAAGATCGCGTCGGCCGACATCACAAACGTCCCCCTCATCCGCAAGGTCGCCCGCACCGGCAAGCCGGTGGTCGTGTCGGTGGGCGCCGCGAGTGACGAGGAGATCCACACGGCGGTCGAGCTGCTGGAGGCTGCCGGCGCACAGCAGATCGCCCTCCTCCACTGCGTGCTCAACTACCCGACCTTGCCGGCCAACGCCAACGTCGCCGGCATCCGCCGGCTGACCGACGACTTCCACGGCAGGGCCGTGGTGGGCTACTCGGACCACGTCGCGCCGGACGCCGACGGGCGGATGCCCGCGGTCGAGCTCGCGGCGGCGTTCGGTGCCGTCATCGTCGAGAAGCACTTCACCGACGACCGCAACGCTGCCGGCAACGACCACTACCACGCGATGGACGAGGACGGACTTCGCCACCTGGTGGAGCGACTCCAGGCCATGGCCGAGCTCGCCGGCACCGGCGTCCCCGACCTGGAGGTCCAGCGGTCGGCTATCTCCAACGCCCGGCGCCGCATCTTCACGGCCCGGCCGGTCGCCGCAGGGGCCGTCATCGCTGAGGACGACCTGATCGCCCTCCGTGCCGACACGGGCGTGGCGGTCGCCGCGTGGGACACCGTCGTCGGCGCCCGGCTCACGTCGGCCAAGGAGGTCGGCGAGCCCCTCACCGAGTCCGACCTCGAGACAAACGCCGCCGCGTCCGGCTCGCTCTGACAGAGCCGGCCCGCAGTGCGACCTTGGTCCCCGTCCGGAAAGAGCTGAGCAGTTGACTGACCGACCAGACCCAGTCCGCGTCGGAGTGGTCGTGGGCAAGTGGCACGGGTATGGCGTGGAGACCCTGACCCTGGGGCTCGCTCAGCACACCGATCCGGCCCGCGTGCAGTTCCACTTCGTGCTCGACTCGGATTCCGGCTACTTCCCGCGCGAGGCGCTGGCGGACGCGGGCGCCGAGCTCGTCGTCGTTCCCCCGTACCAGCACCCGATCGCCCACCGGCGGGCACTGGTGGAACAGTTCTCGCAGCTGCGGCTCGACATCGTCCATGCCCACACCACCACGCTGGTCCCGTTCTCGCTGTCCGCCGCAGAGCGCGCGGGGGTGCCCGTCCGCATCGCCCACGCGCACACGATGGCCGGCACCGGGGAGTGGGGCAAGAACCTCATGAAGTACTCGTTGCGCCCCTTCGCGAAGCGATGGGCGACGGACCTCGCCACCAGCTCGTTGTACGCAGGCGACTGGCTCTTCGGCAAGGACACTACGCAGCACCGCGAGGTGTTCTACCTCCCAGTCGCCCGCGACCTGAGTGCCTTCGAGTACGACGCGGTGGTCCGCACGCGCATGCGTCAGGAGCTGGACCTCGAGGACCGGTTCGTCGTCGGCCACCTCGGCCGGTTCGTGGCGCAGAAGAACCACCTCTTCCTGCTGGACTGCTTCAAGGAGGTCCACGCGCGCGAGCCCAGCGCCGTGCTCGTTCTCGCGGGCGAGGGGGAGTTGCACGACGAGGTGGAGCGCGCCGCCGCCCGTCTAGGGGTCGACGGCGCCGTGCGGTTCCTCGGTCATCGTTCGGACGCACCCGCGTTGTACCAGGCATTCGACGTGTTCGTGCTGCCGTCGCTCTACGAAGGCGTTCCTGGCACCGGCGTCGAGGCGCAGGCCGCCGGTCTGCCGTTCGTCTACTCCGACACGGTGACTGCCGAGGCGCTTCTCCTGCCCACCGCCAGGCGTCTGCCGTTGTCGGCCGGGCCGGGGGCATGGGCAGAGCAGGTGCTGAGCTATCGGCAGGGCTCGCGAACCGAGGACGCCATCGCCCAGCTGGACGCGAAGGGATTCGGCATCGTGGGAGCAGCCGAGCGACTGAGCGAGTACTACGAAGGACTGGTCAGGCGCAACGGGGCCGGGTAGGTCGCGCCGCCTCAGGCCTGCGGCGCATCCAGCAGGTGAAGGTTGCGGTAGAGGATGAGCGACTTGCCCACCAGCAGGATGGAACAGCCGATCGAGATGCCCGACAGCACCGCGGTGACCGCACCTAGCTCGGACAGGGCGAAGGCGCTGACGAAGAAGGCAGCGGTGGAGACCGCCGTCACCGTCATGATGTGACGGTCCAGGTGCAGGGCGTACATGCCGTAGTGCGGGATCAGGCTGATGTTGAACAGACCGACCGCGACGAGCACCCAGGGAAGCATCCAGGCCAACGCGAGGTACTCATCCTTGCCGATCGCCAGTAGCACCTGATGGCTCGCCACGGCCAGTCCGGCGGACAGGACGATCAGGGTCGCCAGGGTCTGCCAGGTGAGTGCCCAGAGGCCGCGGTAGAAGGCCGGCCGGTCATGCCGGCTAGCGGAGGCGACCAGGCTGGGATACAGGAACTGATGGATGCCGGAGGCGATCACACTGCTGATCCCCGCTGCCAGTGACATGAAGAGCGTGTAGGCGCCGAGGACCCCGGCACTGCTCCACAGGCTGACCAGCTGACGGTCCGCGGTGAACAGCGCGCGGAGGCACAACGTGCCGATCAGGAAGACGCTGCTGGTCCGGACTCCTGACCGGACCCAGGACCAGTCCACCGTGACGCGAGCGCTGCCCCATGTCGACACGCGACGGATCACGGCGACCGAGAAGACCAGGCTGGCAGCATCGAAGGCGATCCAGGCCAGCAGCACGGTCGCCAACGACCGCGAGCCGGGATCGAGCCAGAGGAGCGGCGCCAGGGCGAGGAGCAACAGCCCCTGACGGATGAACGCAGCCAGCGAGGCCGCCTGCTGGTGACCCATGGCGACCAGGACTCGATCTGCCTCCAGGCAGCTGTGCTCGAGCGGCAGGAGCAGGAGGAACCAGACGTACAGCTGGATCGGCAACCACCCGACGAGGAACATCACGGACACGACGGGAAGGACGACCCCGTAGGTCAGCAGGGAGAAGTTGGCGTGCGACTTCAAGAACATCGGCCACCGTTCGCGGTCGCTCACGATGATCTGGCGGGTCGAGTACGAGTAGAAGTCGAAGCCGACCGCGTAGACGCAGAACGCGATGGTCGCCGCAAGCAGGCCGTACTGCCCGAATGCGTGGACGCTGAGGTATCGCGCGAAGATGTAGATGGCGACGAATCGGGCTCCGATGGTGGCCAACCTGAGGGAGACAGCCACCCCCCGGCTGTCTCTCAGTCGATCGATCACCGCACCGTCATGCTGGTGACGTCCGTCGCTTCATCCCGCGGTCGCAACGCGAGCTGCGACAGGCGATAGGCGTGTGGAGCGAGCGCGAAGGTCGCCCAGAACAGGGCCTTGAACTGGACCGAGTTGACGAGATCGCCCACCAGCAGGGCGAACACGCCGGCGAAGATGACCGCAGCTGCCTTGGTCGACTGCTGTGGACCGCCCAAGGACCGCGCCACATTGACGATGATGAGGACGAAGGCGATGGCTCCCAACAGCCCCATGGTGTAGAGCGTGTCAGCAATCAGGCTGTGCGGGTGAGGGTAGATGTGCCAGTCCCGGCCGATCAGGTTCTTGCCCACTCCGACGCCCGTCAGCGGGGAGCTGATGAAAGCTTCGATGGCGTCGTGCCACAGCACCGTCCTGCCGGTCAGCGTCGCATCCTTGCCGTAGCGGGCGAACAGCTCGGAGGGGATGAAGCTGATGCGGTCGGCGAGCACGATGAGCGTGCCGAGGAAGCACCACATCACGAGCATGATCACGCGCAGACCGGGACGGATCCAGCCGATGGCGCCGAAGAAGAGGACCAGCAGCATGACGATGATCTGCGCCATCCCCGAGAGCGCCTGGACGTAGAAGACCGAGACGGTCGACACCAGGACCGCCGCGACCGAGACCGCCGAGATCAGCCGGCCCCGGTTGATGAGGCTCCACAGCAGCGCGTAGACGCACAGGGGCAACAGGTTGTAGATCATCGCGTTGTCGAAACCCATCAGGTAGGTGTCGCCCACGACCCAGCTCGTGGAGTACATCCCCTCCGGGTAGTACAAGAAGATCGTGAAGAGGTTCGCGGTGAAAGCGAGGAGCAGTCCCCCGGCCGCGCCGCGCAGGAAGTTGAGCGGGTTGCGCGCCACCGCGTAGTCGGTGAGCAGGCAGGCGGCGACGGCGGGTCCAGCCATCTTCGCGAGCAGGAAAAGGTCACCCGCGTGGATCACCGTCGAGAACGCGAGCACCGTGAAGAGGAAGGCGATCGCCTTCGTCACCCGCGACGCCCGGAACGCTCCACGTGCGAGCTGGGCGAGCATGACGACGAGCAGTAGGACGTCGAGGGTGACGAGGAGCGTGTCGAGCCACCCCAGGCCTAGGTAGGTGAGGCTGTCCGGCTTGCAGAGTGCCAGGATCAGCACGCCGAACGTGATGGTCGAACGACTCGACCTGCCCGGCACGTCGTCGGACGAGCGGGACTCCTCCGTCCAACGACCATGGGCGAGCGCGTCGAGCTGGGGAGGGCGGACGCTCGAGAGGGTGGACATCAGAGGAGCTCGTCGAGGTCGACCTTCGGGAAGACCTGCAGGTGCCCTCCCCGGGTGGCGTCGACGACCTCGCAGCCGACGCGGTCGCAACCCTCCTTGGCGGTGCGGTAGGCATCCTCCATGAGCGTGATGTTCGCCAGCGAGTCGGGCCTGTTCGGCGCCGAGTAGAAGTGGTCCTTCCGCTCGCTCTCGGTCGCGATCTCGCCGCCGGCCTGGAGGGTCCGGGCGTACGAGTGGTCGATCCCGATCAGCACCACCTGCTTGAACCCCAGGTAGGCGGCGAACTGGAGGGCGGTGAACGTCACGGTGCCGAACTCGCCGACCCAGGCCGCGCAGTCGTCCGAGAAGCCCCGGTTCCTGACTGACTTCTTGCCGTTGAAGCAGAGCGGCTCGTGGCCGGTCAAGCCCCAGCGACGGCGGAAGTAGGCGCCCACGAACCGGGTGGAGTCGCGGTCCTCGGTGGCGTGCACCGGGAGTCGAGCGTCGTAGACGTCCTGCGCGATGTAGAACTCCGGACGCCACTCGGTGCGGTCGTAGATCTCGAAGATGCGGTTGCAGCCGAAGGTGGCCCGCCCCCGGAGCGCCTCGAGGTCCTCGACCCGGACGCTGGGCCCGTTGCCGACGACGAAGCACTGCTCGCCGGCCCTGCTGGACCGCAGTTGCGCGATGCGCTCGGAGAAGTGGAGCTCGCGATCGGCCCGGCGGTAGTAGCGGCCGTTGGACCAGTCGAGGACCTGCGTCAGCCGCTCGTGGACCGCCGGCCTACTGCTGAGGGCGACTCGCACCCTTTCGTTCAGCACCACAGTCCCCCGGTACGAGTAGCGACGGCCCATGCCTGGACACGTCTCCCAAGACCGACAGCGTACCGCCCGCCTACCCGTCTCACGCAGTCGCCGGGTGCCGGTGAATCCCGCCGACCGGTCCGGTCCCCCGTCGCGTAGGCTCGCGGCGACAGGTCGACTCGGGGCCGGTCACTGGTAGTGCGCCACGACTGCCCGCCATGCCTCTCCCCGTCGGCGGGCCGCTTGCGCCGAATACGCGTACGGTGCCGCCCCGACTAAACTGTTCGGACCGACCAGAGGGGAAAGTCGAGTGGAACTTCGTGACTACCTGCGGGTGCTCCGACGGCGTTGGGTATTCATCCTCGCCGTGACAGCCCTGGTCGTCGGCGCGACGGCGCTGTACACCTTCACCGTCACGCCCCAGTACCAGTCGACTGCCCGGCTGTTTGTGACGACCCGGGCCTCGGACTCGGCCGCCGACCTCAATCAGGGCGGGCTGTTTTCCGCCCAGCGGGTGACCTCCTACGCAGACCTCGTCAAGAGCCGGGAGTTGGCTGCGTCCGTCGCCAAGCGGCTCGACCTCGACATCCCCCCCAGCGAGCTGAGCACCATGGTGACTGCATCGGTGGTGCCTGAGACGGTCAACCTCGAGATCTCCGTCACCGACCCTGACCCCGCCCAGGCGCAGGCGCTCACGCAAGCGTACGCCGAGGGTTTGGTAGATATGGTTCGACAGCTGGAGACGCCGACAGGCGAGTCGACCTCGCCTATCAAGGCGACCATCGTGGACTCCGCCACCCTTCCGCAGGACCCGGTGTCGCCCAAGCCGGTACTCAATCTTACGATCGGCCTCCTGCTCGGCGCGCTCCTCGGATACGGGCTCGCGCTCCTGAGGGAGTTGCTCGACACGTCGGTCAAGTCCGCCGACGATCTGGCTGCCGCCACCAGCGCGCCGGTGCTAGGGGGGATCCCGTTCGACGCAGGGGCAAGGCAGCGACCGCTCGTCACTGCGCTGGAGTCGCACGCACCCCGGGTCGAGGCCTTTCGGGTGCTGCGCACCAACCTCCAGTTCGTCGACGTCGACAGCAACGCCAAGGTGTTCGTCGTGACGTCCGCTCTCCCAGAGGAGGGCAAGACCAGCACGTCCCTGAACCTTGCACTGACCCTGTCTCAGGCGGGCCACCGAACCCTGCTGCTGGAATGCGACCTCCGCCGACCGAAGGCCACGTCGGCGCTCGGTTTAGACAACGCGGTGGGTGTCACAACCGTCCTCCTCGGCCGGGTGACAGCGCAGGATGCGATCCAGCGCCACCCCGACAGCGACCTCGACCTGATGGCCAGCGGTGCGATCCCGCCGAACCCCGCAGAACTGCTGCAGTCGAATGCAATGTCTGACCTGATCAAGCACTTGCGCTCGGAGTACGACATGGTTGTCATCGACGCTCCTCCCCTTCTTCCCGTCACCGACGCGGCACTCATCGCAACGCAGTCGGACGGCGCCCTTCTCGTGGCCCGCTACGGAAAGACCACCCGTGACCAGTTGACCCAGGCCGTCGAACGGCTCCGGTCGGTCGACACCGAGCCGGTCGGCATCGTGCTCAACATGGTGCCGAGCAAGCGGCGCAGCCTGGGCTATGGCTACGGGTATGGCTACGGCTACGGCTACGGCTACGGCTACGGCTATGCCCCGACCAAGGTCACCGAGGAGAAGAGCGGACGACGGAGGTCACGGCTCAGGCGCAAGCACTGACCGAGGACCACGACGAGAGCCCGGGAGAGATTCCGGGCGTGACCGTGAGTTGTGCGTCGCCGACTTGGCCGGCGCCCGACTGCATCTGCCAGGTGAGGTCCACAGTGTCTCCGGGACTCAGCTCGACGGGCACAGTTGCCACAGGCCTGCCATCTTGAGGCACCACGGTGATCCCTTCCATGGGCCTTCCCCTGAGCTGCACGTCGGAGATCGAGCCCCCGACCGGGCCATACAGGCGAACCAGCACCAGCTGGTTGCCGGGCTCCGTCCCGTAGGCGCCGCCGCCGGTAACGTAGCGGGGTAGCCGCGCAGCGTTCGGGGGCGCGGTCGACGAGAGCCGCATCGATCCGCTCAGGGCTTGGACCTCGTCGGTGCAGTAGTTCGCGTCGAGGCGAGCGCCGTAACGCAGGTAGTAGGACATCTTCGAGCCGGTCGCGTCGTTCAGGTACACCCCGACTTGCGGCCCCCGTGACCCGGCGTCGGTCAGGGCCCCGGCGACCGATGTCTCGTCGATGAGTCGCTGCTCGTCGGGGTGGAACGAGTGCACGTAGATGCGGTGCTCACGGGCCGCACGCCCGAGCGCCTGCGCCAAGGCCACGGGACTGTCCGTGCCCCGCGACACCGCGTCAAACACGGCACGCGCGACCTGTCGGAAGTAGGCATCCTGCGCGGCCGGATCGGGGTGTTCGAGGTAGACCTGGTGCAGGAGCAGCTCGACGGCGTTGTCGGCGGTCAGCTCGGTGTCGCCGACGGTGACCGGTCCGGTGGCCCCGAGGAGGTACGACAGCGCGACGGGGTCCAGCGAGACCACGCCGTCGACGGTGCCGCCGTACCGCTCCTCCCAGCGCGCCTGCATGAGCGCCGCCGAACGTCCGAAGTCCGGCGTGAAGTTGGCGTCCGGAAAGTAAGTACCGAGCTGCTCCCCGTAGATCTGGCGCTCCGCCGGCGTGAGCGCGAGCACCGGGCTGGAGCGCTCGCCAAAAGAGCTGGCGGCGACCTGGCGGGTCATCTCGACCTTGCCGTCGTTTGCCGACACCAGGGACACGGCACCCGGCAGCCCGCCCGTGGACCTGATCTCTGCGTTGTTCTGGAATACGAGTAGGTAGTGACGCGGGCCGTCACCACCCAGCATGCTGGGCATGAGGTCCATCGCGGTGGAGGCCCCGGCGAGAACGTCGTGCGCGTCCCGAACCTCACTCTCGAGCTCCCGGTACTTGTCTCGCAGCCGCCCTGTGAACGACCCCGGATCCTGACTCGACAGCCGACGCTCAGCCGACGCGAAGGCAGCATCACCCGACTCGACCGGGGCTCGTAACGCTGATGCTGCCGAGACCGACACAGTGGCGTCTCGGGGCACCAGAGCATCCATCTGCTGGGTGACGTCGAGCAACGGCGCGATGCCGTCCTGGGCCAGGTCGGCGACCACGGACGATGCCACGGCCGCGCCGCGGGCGTCGTCGCCGAAGTACGGCAGGTGCTCGAGGACCTTCCAGGTCAACCCGTCGGTACGACCGGCAGCCGCGGCACTGTGCTCGCGCAGATGCCGGAGCTCCGCCTGCTGTGAGGCCGCGTCCTGCGCCAGCACCGCCGCACGCAGGGCGGTTGCGTCGTCGGCAGCGGCGCTCACGTCACGGCTGACCGACCAGACCTGCCAGCCAATCCAGGCACCGGCAAGGACGACCAACGCGAGCACGACGACCCCGACGAGGCGCGATCGGCGACTCACTTGCATGCTCGAACCTTACGGGCGATCGGCAGACGGACCGAGTTGCGGGCGAGCGCGACCCTGCACCGAGAAGACGACAGTGGGTGCCTGTCGCCTGACAGGCACCCACTGATCGTCCGGTGCTGCGGGGAATCCCGCTCAGCGCACCTTGACGTGAGTCTTGCCCGTGCTCGGCTTCCACTTCGAGCCGTTGCGCGGCATGAACGTCACGAGCACGCCGTACTTGCCCTTCTTCAACGGGCTGAATGTGTAGGTGTGGCCACCGCCGCCGTACTGTCGGCTGAAGGACTTCACCTTGCCACTCTTCTTGTTGACGAAGGTGAAGTTGAGTCGTCCGTGAGGCTTGCCGCTGTTCGAGATGACCCGCACGAACACCTTGGCCTTGTGCCGGAACGGGCCGAGGCCGACAGCGCTGGTGCTGGTCGCGACCGTGCCCGGGTAAGGCGCTGCCGATGCCGTCACCTCGGACGTGGCGACGAGTCCGACTGCCACCATGACGGTAGCGACGAGCCCGATGATGAACTTCTTCACGATGCCTCCCCGAGGGCGTTCGTAGGTCTGAAGCACCTACTTAACCACATCAATCCACTCGTGCACACTTCGATGTCGAGACATGGACTCACGTCATGGCGATTTCACCATGGGACCTGGTCTGTCACCTCGTGGAAACCGAGCTCTGCCCCGGTGGTCGCGGTGCCCGGCGGGTCGCACAGGATCGACACCGGCGCGACTTTCGACGACGACCTGCAGGCGCAAAGCGCCGCCAGCGCAGCGCGTGCGTCATCGGCGGTTCCAGCTCCAGGCAGGGCCAGGACATCGCGGTCTGGCAACGGAGGTACCGGAAGATGGGACACGAGGTGGTGTCGAGGTCTCACGTCGCGTTGCTCATCGGCTCCGAAGAGATCCTCGTGCAGCTTCTCACCTGGCCGGAGCCCGGTGAACTCGATCGACACCGGCGTCCCCGACTGCTGGATGAGCTGCCGGGCGACGTCAACGATCTTGACGGGTTCGCCCATGTCGAGGACGAGCACCTCACCAGGCGCGCCGATGGCCGCCGCTTGGATGACCAGCTGACACGCCTCCTCGATCGTCATGAAGAAGCGCGTCACCTCCGGATCCGTGATGGTGATGGGACCGCCGGCGGCGATCTGGCTGGCGAACGACGCCAGGACCGACCCTCGGCTCCCGAGGACGTTCCCGAACCGCACCGAGAGGTAGGTCCCCGAGGACACCAGAGCACGGTCGGCGGTCATCCGCTCCGCAATCCGCTTCGTCCAGCCCAGCACGCTGGTGGGATCGGCGGCCTTGTCGGTCGAGATGTTGACGAAACGGTCGACGCCAGCCCGCTCGGCGGCATCGAGCAAGACACGCGTGCCCATCACGTTGGTCTTGATCGCCTCGAACGGATACTGCTCCAGCATGGGCAGGTGCTTGAGGGCGGCGGCGTGGAAGACGACCTCGGGGGCTCGCTCCAAGAGGGTCGAACGGACCATCTCCCCGTCCCGGATGTCGCACAGGATGACCTCACTGGAGTCGAGGAGTGCACGACCATGGAGAGAGAGCTGCACAGCGTGCAGCGCTGACTCGTCACGGTCGAGCATCATCAGCTCCGACGGCTGGTACTGCTGGATCTGCCGACACAGCTCGGAACCGATCGAGCCGCCCGCTCCCGTCACGAGGACACGACGACCCGTCAGGTAGCCGGCGATCGCGGCGACATCGGTGTCCAGCTGCTTGCGCCCGAGCACATCGGTGATGGTGACGTCGCGCAGGTCGCGGATCCCCACGTTGTCGTGGAGCAGCTGGGTCGTCGCTGGGAGCACCTTGACCGGCACGTTGGCCACCAACGCCGCGAGCCGGATGCGCTTGATCGTCTCGGCGCTCGCGCTCGGGATGGCGATGACGACGACAGCGGCCCCGGTGTTCTCGACGACGCGTTCCAGGTCCCCAGTCCGGCCCAGGACGGGAACCCCACGGATCCGCAGGTGCCTCTTGTGGGGGTCGTCATCGAGCAACCCGACCGGACGGTAGTGGCTGGCCGGGTCACGCAACATCGATGCCACCAGCTCGCGGGCAGCTTCTCCCGCGCCGACGACCAGGGTCGGCATCGTGTGGTCGCCGGTGCTGGGCCGGGCGTCGCGGTCCTGGAGCATCCGCCAGGTCGCCCGACCCCAGGCTGCGATGACCAGTGTCATGTGCGGGTCGGTCACCGTCATCGGCCGCCCAGCGAGCACCTGCTCGACGAAGAGGGGGATCACGGAGCCTCGCGACATCATCACATTGCCGTACCGGACGCTCGACACCGTCGTTGCCGCGGTGGGGTTGTTGCGGGCGAACGCCTGCACGACCTTCTCCATCATCGCCTTGGAGATCCCCATGGCGTTGACCGGATAGGCCGCCTTGTCGGTGCCCAGACACACCAGCGACTCGACGCCGTTGGCGTTGCAGGCCTCGATCACGTTGGCGCTGCCGAGGACGTTCGTCTTGACGGCCTCGATCGGGAAGAACTCGCAGCTCGGCACCTGCTTGAGCGCGGCGGCGTGGAACGTCGCGGTGACTCCGCGAGTCGCCCGGCCGACGCTGTCGACGTCACGGACGTCGCCGAGGTAGAACCGCAGCCGCGGGTCGTCGATCGCCCGCCGCATGTCGTCCTGCTTCAGCTCGTCGCGGCTGAAGACCCGCACCTCGTCCACGTCCGCGGCAAGGAGCCGTTTGACCACGGTCGATCCGAAAGAGCCGGTGCCACCGGTCACCAGCACGACCGACCCCGGCGAGGCCAGTGTGTGTGTCACGTCTCCCCTGTCGTCGCGAGGCACCCGAGACCGCGACCGAGTCTAGGGTCGACAGCGCCCGCGGCGCTCGACAAAGGTGAACCTGTCCACTGGGATCGAACTGTCCCAGTCAGCAGGAGGACGCGAAGGTCTGTCGACCGGATCCCGGGACGACGCTGGGTGTCATCCGCAGCTGTCCGTCACCCGTCTGCCCCGGTCCGCTGGTGCCGCTCCACGTGAGTGTGAGCTCATCGCGTGAGGTCACCAGCACGTCGATACTGACGACCGGACGTCCGTTCAGCGGCTGGGAGACGGCCCCGGGCAGTGTCTTGCCGTTGAGCCGAACCCGCTCGATGGTGCCGTCGTACGGGCCGTAGATGCGGACCATGACGTACTGGTCGCCTGGCTGGGTGCCGAAGTTGCCGCCTCCGGTCACTGAGGTCGGCAGCCGTGCGGCCTCCGCCGGCGAGATCAGCTGCCTCATGGTCAGGGTGCCCGTCAGGTGCTGGACGTCGCGCTCGCACCTGTCGGAGGTGACGTCTCCCCTGTATCGGAGGTAGTAGGACATCTTCGACCCGGTGAGGTCGTTGAGGCCGACGTCGACGTAGGGCGTCCGGCCGTCGTCGCGCGGCATCGCACCCTCGACCCCGGTCCCGACGAGCGACGCCGACACCTCATCGTCGAACGAGCTGACCAGCAGCCGGCCTTCCTCTGCCGAACGGTTCAGCCCCTGGACGAACCGGACCGGTGACTGCAACGAGCCAGTCACCTTGTCGAAGATCGCCTTCGCCGCCTCCTCGAAGAAGGCGTTCTGGGCGGCTGGACCGGCTTCGATGTACGGCCTGTTCAGCAACTCCTCGACGGCGTTGGCACTGGTCAGTGTCACGTCACCGACTCGGACAGGCCCTGTTCCTTCCAGCAGGTACGACATCGCGACCGGATCGATCGCGACGACACCATCGATCGATGTGCTAGGGAACTGCCGGTCCCAGTGGGCGCGCCACAGCTCCGCCGCACGAGGGAAGTCGAAGGTCCAGCCCGGGTCCTGGAAGTAGAGCCCGAGCTCTTGACCGTAGACCGCCGTCTCCTCGTTGCTGAGTGGCAGCACGGGCGAATCGGCCAGCGGGAAGTCCTTGACCGACCCCTGCTGCTTCATCTCGATCTTGCCGTCGTCAGCGTGAAGCAGGGCCCACGACCCTGGCATCCCTCCGGTGGCCCGGATCTCCGCGTTGTTCTGGAAGATCAGCAGATAGTTCGTCGGACCGTCGGCCCCGGCCATCGTCGGCAGTACCGAGACCGCCTTCGACGCCCCGTCTAGCCCGGTCCGCAGTCCATGCACGAGCTCGACGTAGCGGTCGAACCTCGTGCGGAGTGGGGTGACGTAGCCGCTGCTGTCGTGACCAGCCAGCTGGTCGTCGGCGATCACAAGAGCCCCGTACGCGTCTTCGACAGGCTGCTGGAGTGACGCAACCGTGTCGAGGTCGACTCGACCGTCCGTCACGAGACCATCGAGGGAGTCGACGGTGTTGTTCAACGGGATGACGGCGTCGTGGGCGATCACATGCAGCGATGAGCTCAGCGCCGCTATCCCCTCGACATCGTCACCGACGAACGGAAGGTGGCCGAGTGCGTGCCACCACGGCCCCGAGGTGTGGGCCTGAGCCGCGGCAGCGTCATCCGTCAGCTGAGCAGCGGCCTGCTCCTGCGCGTGGACGTCGCCGCTGCGCCACGCCGCCTTGAGCTTCGTGGCGCTCGCTTCCGCGCCACGAAGCTCGCCCTGCACCTGCCACGTCAGCCATGCGGTGTAGCAGAGGGCAAGACCGACCGCGACGCCGCAGGCCGCCAGTACCGTTCGACGGCGACGCTTGCGGCTCCGATTCCGGCTATGGCTACTACTCAGAGCCACGGTGGAGATCCTGTCGGGAGACAGCGGTGGCTCCGCCGCTTCTGCGACGGACCCACCACACGAGATCTAGCTGGTCAGCGGCGCTTCACGCGGAAGGCGGTCGAGTTGTTCGACGCACCGAAGATGGTCCGAGCCCCCGGCTGGTACTTCGCCAGGACGATGTAGCGGCCGCGCTTCTGGATGCTGCTGGTCTTGAAGCACGTCTGGCCGCCGCGGTAGTTCTTGCTGTCGAAGTACTTGTAGCCGCCGTTGGTGCGCGTCACGGCGATGCTGACGCGACCGGTCGGCGTGCCGTTGCCTGCGGTGATGACACGGACGCAGACCCGCGCCTTCTGGCCCTGCTTGACCGGCGCATTGGTCACGCGCACCTGGGTCGCCGTCTTGACGCACCCGGTGTAGGGGCACACGGCGTTCGCCGACTCAGCCGATACGGCGGCCAGTCCTGCGAACATCAGCAGGCCTGCGATCATGCCGACAATAAGACGCTTCATGTCTCGGGTCCCCATCCACGATCAGGTTCAGTTCCCGAGAAGGAACTCTCACCATAGACGATCAGCCCTCTGAGCGTCACTTCTCACTACGAGAAAGACCGAGCCCGAGCAGACCACCAGCCTCGGCGGGTGTCATCGGGCTCCGCCGGGCCACGTCGGCGGCCCGCACGGCGCGCTCCACGAGCTGGGCGTTGCGCTCGACCGGGACCCCCTTGGCCAGCGTGAGAACGTCCTCCATCCCCACCCGCAGATGGCCGCCCATCGAGAGTGCAGCGAGCATGACCGGCAGGGTGCTGCGGCCGATCCCGGTCGCCGACCAGCTGGTGACCTCGGGCGGGAGCATCGCGACGCCGGCGACGAGTGCCGGCGCGGTGCCCGGCATGCCTCCGGGGACGCCCATCACGAAGTCACAGTGCACGCTGCCGCCGTACGGCAGGCCGTAGGTGTCGAGGAGGCGGCGCAGCGCGTGCACCTGGCCGAGGTCGAAGAGCTCGAACTCCGGGACGACCTGGCGCTCCTGGCTGAGCTGGTAGAGCTCGCAGACGAAGGGCCAGGGGTTGGAGAAGACGTCGTCCCCGAAGTTGGTGGTGCCCATCGTCAGGCTGCAGGAGTCGGGCTGGGCGTCGAGGACCTTGAGCCGGTGCTCCAGCGGGTCGTGGACCGAGCCGCCTGTGGAGAGCTGGACGACCAGGTCGGTGGACTCGCGCAGCGCCTGCACGGTGTCGTGCAGCCTGGTCTGGTCCAGGGTCGGCTGGTGGTCGGCGTCGCGGATGTGGACGTGGATCATCGCCGCGCCCGCGGCCTCGCACTCCTGGGCCGCCTGGACCAGCTCCTCGAGGGTGGTCGGGAGCTGCGGACAGTCCGCCTTGGTGGTCTCGGCGCCCGTGGGCGCGACGGTGATGAGGATCTTGTCGGGTGACGTCGTCGGCACGTGGGCATCGTGCCAGAGGGGGTCGGCTCGGCGTACGGGGGTGGTTTCGAGGCTCCTCGCTGCTCTCGTCGCACCTCAACCACCGTGCGGCTCTCGCTGCGCTCGTCGCACCTCAACCACAGTGCGGGTCTCGATACGCTCGCTGCGCTCGCTACTCGACCAACGAGATGGGCGCTCGCTACTCGACCAACGAGATGGGCGCTCGCTACTCGACCAACGAGGTCTGCGCTCGCTACTCGACCAACGAGGACGTGCTGAGACACTCGTCGGCGTGCGGGCGGTGGTGCAGCGGGTGCTGGAGGCGCGGGTCGAGGTCGACGGGATCGTGGTCGGGGCCATCGAGGGGCCGGGGCTGCTGGTCTACCTCGGCGTCACCCACGGCGACGGACCAGCGGAGGTGGCCTGGATGGCTCGCAAGATCTGGGACCTGCGGATCCTGCGCGAGGAGCGGTCGGCCAGCGACGTCGGGGCGCCGGTGCTGGTGGTCAGCCAGTTCACGCTCTACGGCGACGCCCGCAAGGGCCGGCGGCCCACCTGGGAGGCGGCGGCTCCGGGCCCGGTGAGCGAGCCGGTCTACGAGGCGGTCTGCGCGGAGCTCGAGCGGCTCGGCGCGCAGGTCGGGCGCGGGGTGTTCGGAGCAGACATGAGGGTGACCGCCGTCAACGACGGACCGGTCACCCTCATGCTCGAGCGGTAGTCGCTCAGATCGAGATGCTCACCTCGGCCACGCGGCCCACGGCCGCCTGGACCGGCGTGTCCACCGGGTCGGCCTTGGGGGCCAGGGTCCGCAGCGTCCAGTCGCCGTTGCCGGCGAAGAAGCGGAAGTGTCCGCTCGCCGAGGTCGGGACCTCGGCGGTGAACTCACCGGTGCGGTCGAGCAGCCGGACGTAGGCGTTCCCCACCGGCTGGCCGTCGCGGGTCACCTGACCCTGCACGACGGCCTCCTTCTTGACGTCGATCCCGTCCAGGGACAGGCCGCCCTCGGTCGCGCCGCACATCAGGCCTCTCCCGCCTCGTCACCCAGGACGACCGGGACGCCCACGAGGGAGCCGTACTCGGTCCACGAGCCGTCGTAGTTCTTCACGTTGTCCTGGCCGAGCAGCTCCTTGAGCACGAACCACGTGTGCGAGGAGCGCTCGCCGATGCGGCAGTAGGCGATGGTGTCCTTGTCCCAGTCGACGCCGGCCTCGGTGTAGATCTGGCGCAGCTCGTCGTCGGAGCGGAAGGTGCCGTCGTCGTTGGCCGCCTTGCTCCACGGGACGTTCGCCGCGGTCGGGATGTGGCCCGCGCGCTGCGCCTGCTCCTGCGGGAGGTGGGCCGGGGCGAGCAGCCGGCCGGCGTACTCATCGGGGCTGCGGACGTCGACCAGGTTCTGCGTGCCGATCGCGGCCACGACCTCGTCGCGCCAGGCGCGGATCGAGGAGTCCTGCTCGGTCGCGGTGTACGACGTCTCGGCGCGGGTCGGCAGCTCGTCGGTCAGCTCACGGGAGTCCAGCTCCCACTTCTTGCGGCCGCCGTCGAGGAGCTTGACGTCCTGGTGGCCGTAGAGCTTGAAGTACCAGTAGGCGTAGGCCGCGAACCAGTTGTTGTTGCCGCCGTAGAGCACGACGGTGTCGTCGTTGGCGACGCCGCGGCTCGAGAGCAGCGCCTCGAACTGCTGCTTGTTGACGAAGTCCCGGCGCACCTGGTCCTGGAGGTCGGTCGTCCAGTCCAGCTTGATGGCGCCCTTGATGTGGCCCTTGTCGTAGGCGGAGGTGTCCTCGTCGACCTCGACCAGCACCACCTTCGGGTCGTCCAGGTGCTCTTCCACCCACTGGGCGGTGACGAGCGAGTTCTCGCGGGTCATGTGTCTTCTCTCCTTGATGGTGCACCGGGGAAGCGGTGCGGGGTCTGGGGCTTGCTGTGCGGTTGTGGGGTCTCGATACGCTCGCTGGCGCTCGCTACTCGACCAACGAAGGTGGGTCAGGCGCCGAGGCGCTGGAGGAGCAGGTACATCTCGCAGCCGAGGCAGAAGCGGAAGACGGCGTTGAGCAGGGCGGCCACGAGCGCGAAGCCGGTGGCGACCAGGCCGACCACGTCGAGGCCGAGGGCGAAGCCGGCGACGCCGACCAGCGCGAAGACCAGCCCGACGATCTGGGCGAACCGCGGCGGGGCCGGGTCCTCCAGCTCGTCGGGCGCCGAGAGACGCGGGCGCACCAGGGTGCGGAAGAGCCAGGCGTACGGCGTGTGCTGCACGCCGCGCGTCGCGCCGATCGCGAAGACGACCGCCTGGGCAGCGAGCAGCACCGCCGCTGCCGTGCCCGGCGCGAGGAGGAGCACGGCGAGCAGCACGACGGACGTCAGCGTCGCGGCGAACTGGGGGCCGCGCGGGTCGATGCCGGCCGGGGCAACCGGGGTGGCCTGGCCGGTCGGCGCGACGGCCGGGGTGCGGGGCTGGTCGATCGTGGACATGTCTCTCCTGCGGGTCGAGGGCGAAGGCCGGTCGGGGCAGGTCGTGGCACGCCGAACGGCGCGGACTCCGTCTCGAGGATAGTCGACTATGTCAGTCGAGTTAAGACAGGAGCAGACCTGCGGTCAGCGCAGGCGACACAGCGACGAGCGCACGCGGCAGTGGTCCACTGCGCGGCGGCGGGTCAGCAGGGTCGACGACATGTCGATCACTGTAGGGAGGGTGTGACCGACACTCCCAGCCGCTGTCTCGACTCGTGAGACGGGTTTCCGCGATGTGGACATCACACCTGCCCGAGGGCGGCCAGCACCTGCTCCTTGCGCGGCGCGCCGGTGGCCCGGGTGACCTCGCGACCGAGCCCGTCGAGCACCAGCGTCGTGGGCGTGCGCATGATGCCGAGCTCGCGCACCAGCTCCAGGTGGTGCTCGGCGTCGATCTCGACGTGCACGACTCCGGGGACGACCCCGGCGACGTCCTCCAGCGTGCGGCGGGTGGCGCGGCACGGCGCGCAGAACGCCGAGGAGAACTGAAGCAGGGTCGCGCGCTCGCCAGGGGTGGTGTCGGGCAGGGCGGCGGCGACGCGGGACCAGGTGGTCTCGATACGCTCGCTGGCGCTCGCTACTCGACCAACGAGATCTGAGTCGTCGCTGCTCCCAGCGACCGCGTGGGTGCCGCGGAAGCGGCCGTTGGTCAGGGCGCGGTAGCCGCCGAAGGCGAGCGCGACCACGACCGCGATCAGCGCGACCCAGGCTCCGGTGCTCACGACAGGCTGCAACCGGCGTACGTCACTCGACATTCCTGACACCGGGCAGCAGCACCCGGAACGTCGTGCCGCAGCCGACCTCGCTGGTGACCGTCACCTCGCCGCCGTGGGCGTCGACGATCGCGCGCACGATCGACAGGCCGAGGCCGGTGCCGGGCATCATCCGCACCTGCGCCTGCCGGCCGCGGAAGAACCGGGTGAAGAGCTGGTCGAGGTCCTCGGGGTCGATGCCGACACCGGTGTCGGCCACCTCGATCACGAGGTCGTCGCCGGCCGTGTCGACCACGACCCGCACCCGGCCACCCGACTCGGTGTACTTGACGCCGTTGGTGACGAGGTTGTCCACGACCTGACGGATCCGCTCACCGTCGATCATCACGAACAGCCCCTCGGGCAGCTCCGCGTCGATCTCGATCCCGTTCGTCGCCGCCGCGGGCCGGACCTCCTCGACGACCTCGCGCACGAGCAGCCCGACGTCGGTCGGGACCCGGTCGAGCTGGATGCCGGTGTCGCGCACCTGGGCCACCTGCAGCAGGTCGGAGACCAGCTGCAGCAGGCGCACCGCGTTGCGCTCGACCACCCGCAGCTGCTCGGGCACCGGGGTCGGCAGCTCCGAGGCGACCTCCTCGAGCAGCTCGAGGTGCCCGAGCACCGACGTCAGCGGGGTCCGCAGCTCGTGGGAGACCGACGCCACGAACTCGTCCTTGACCTCCAGCGCCCGCATGAACTCGGTGACGTCCTTGTAGGCCAGCGCCGCACCCGCGAAGGTGCCGTCGGGCTCGCGCATGGTCCGCGCCGACACCGACAGCGCCCGCCGGGTGATCGGGTCGTCGCCGACCCACATCCGCGCGTCGTCGAACTCCTCCCCCTGCACCGCCCGGTACGACGGCATCTGGTCGCGCTCGAGCAGCGTGACGCCGTCGGCGGCGTACACGGCGCCCAGCTGGCCCGCCCGGCCCTCGTGGCCGTCGGGGAACGCGAGCGCCATGAAGTCGCGGTGCCGGCGGTTCATCGTCTCGTAGCGGCCGGCGGCGTCGATGAAGACCAGGCCGACGTCGACGGTGTCGTAGACCGCCTCCGCCAGTCGGCGTTGGTGGTCGATGAGCCGGTTGGCCGCCGCGAGCCGCCCCTCGAACTCCTGCGTGGCGGTGAGGTCGAGGATCTGGGAGATGAAGTGGATCGGCTGCCCGTCGGCGTCACGCAGGAGGGCGACCGAGAGGTCGCCCCAGACGATGTGGCCGTCGGCGTGGAAGTAGCGCTTGACGAGGCGGTAGGACGACCGCTTGCCCGCGAGCGTCTCGCGCAGCAGCACCAGGTCGGCCTCGAGGTCGTCGGGGTGGGTGATCTCCTGGAAGGTCTTCTGCCGCAGCTGGTCGGCGTCGTAGCCGAGCATCTCGCACAGGGCCTTAATGACCGCGAGCAGCGTGCCGTCGGGGGCGACGAGCGTCATGCCGACAGGCGAGTGCTCCAGCGTCAGCCGCCAGAGCTGATCGGTGTCCGGGACCTGGTCCACCGAGTCTCCCTCCCGTCTCCCCCGGGGCCCAGCGTGTCAGGTGCGGACGGATCTGTCGCAGACACGACGAAAGCCGTACCCAGCGGCCTGAGACAGTAGGCCGCGTGGGGGCGATCACGTTGGACCGGCGCTGGTGGGTGCGCGCGCTGGCCGTCTACACGGTGTTCCTCGCCGTCGTGCTGCTGTCGCCGGGCTCCGGTGCCCAGTCCAGCTCGGTGACGTCGTTCGTCGACGTCGCCCACGCGCTCGGGATCTCCCCCGAGCTCGCGACCCAGGCACGCGGGGAGTTCATCTGCAACGCGCTGATCCTGATGCCGGTCTCGGCGCTCGGGTCGATGATCTGGCCGCGCACGACCTGGCGCGACTGGACCGCCTGGGCCTTCGTCATCGCCAGCTCCGTCGAGCTCGCCCAGGGCCTCTTCCTCCCCGCCCGCTCGGCCACCATGGTCGACGTCGTCGCCAACACGCTGGGTGGGTTGCTGGGTGCTCTCGTGGTCGCCGCCCTGCGCTGGTGCGGGGGTCTCGACAAGCTCGACCACCGGTAGACAGCGCCGGTGGTCGAGCAGCGAAGGCGCTCTGCGCCTGAGCGCCCGTCGAGACCCCGGAACCACTGACCCCGGAACCACTGACCCCGGCCCGCTGATCAGCCCCCGGCGAAGGGCGGGAGGAACTCGACCGACGAGCCGGGCTCGACCAGGACCGCGCCCGGGTCCTCGGTGCTGACCGGGCGGTCGCCGACGAGGGTGGAGCAGACGGCGAGCACGTCGGAGAGCCGGGTGTCGGGGTGCAGCGCGAGCACCCGGCGTACGACCTCGGCCAGCGTCAGGGGGCCCTCGACCTCGAGGCGGTCGCCGGCGACGCCCGCGGCTGCGCGCGCGGAGGCCCAGTAGTGGACGTCGATCGAGGCGGCGGACATGTTGGGTATTGTTACCCCCAAGGTCCAGGAGGCCGGCCGAAGCCCAGCGTTGCGTTTCGGTCCCCGCCCACGACGGGAGGAGACCACCGATGAGCACGCTGCTGTTGCTGACCAGCGCCCTGCAGCCCTCCGCCGAGGTCCTCCCCGGACTGGCCCTGCTCGGCCACCACGTCCGGATCCTCCCCGCCGAGGGCAGCGCCCTCCTCGAGGCGCCCGAGTCCGACCTGCTCCTCGTCGACGGCCGCCAGGACCTCGCGCACGCCCGTGACCTGTGCCGGCTGATCCGCACCACCGGCACCGACGTCCCGGTCCTGCTGATCTGCACCGAGGGCGGCCTGGCCGTCGTCACCCACGACTGGGGCATGGACGACGTCGTGCTGCACACCTGCGGGCCGGCCGAGCTCGAGGCCCGCATCAAGCTGGCGATCGGCCGCCTGGCCGCGCGCCGCGAGGCCGACGACCCCGAGTCGCACGTGATCCGCTCCGGCGAGGTGGTGGTCGACGACGCGACCTACACCGCCAAGGTCGGCGGGCGCCCGCTGGACCTGACCTTCAAGGAGTTCGAGCTCCTGAAGTTCCTCGCCCAGCACCCGGGCCGGGTCTTCTCCCGCCAGCAGCTGCTGCAGGAGGTGTGGGGCTACGACTACTTCGGCGGCACCCGCACCGTCGACGTGCACGTACGCCGCCTGCGCGCCAAGCTCGGCCCCGAGAACGAGACCCTCATCGGCACGGTCCGCAACGTCGGCTACCGCTTCGTGCTCCCCACCCGCGACCAGCAGCAGGTCGCCGCCGACGCGCGCGAGTCCTCGGGGACCATCTCCTAGGCAAACCCGCCGAAAGCCTGCGAACACCGGCCGCCGGTTCGCAGAATTGGCGTGCCTGTCACGCCTCGGACCGGAAGGGTCGGCATGTCACCTCGTCGTACTGCAGCTCGGGTGGTCACCGCGATCGCTGCCTCAGCCACCGCCATCGCACTCGCGGCCGGACCGGCATCCGCGGACGGCGGCTCGTCACCATCGCAGGCGCCCACTGTCTCCCTCGGCGTCACCTACTTCGGCGACACCTCGGTGCCGGAGTCCCAGGACTACGGGTGGGACTTCTGGCGCCTGCCGTCCCTGCTCGCCGGCGATCGCGTGCAGGTCGCGTGGGCCTCCGACACCGACGACTGGGTCGACTGGGGCTGCCTGACCGGCAACACCGACGACTACGACTTCTCCGAGAAGATCTGCAACCTCGCCGAGGACTGGGGTGGGGACAAGCAGCAGCGCTACGGGTTCAAGGCGAAGACGGCCGCGCAGGACGCCTTCCTCACCTTCGGGAACTGGGACGGCGCGTATCACTTCGTGGTCGAGCGGATCCAGCACCGCGTGGGAGTCGCCCTGCCGGCCGTGTCCGCGGTCAGGCACAACGGCCGGATCGCGGTCCACCCGACGCTGACGAACGGCCACAGCCTCCCAGGGGGTCTGGGCTTCCGGCTGAGCATCCGGGTCGGCGGCAAGACGCTGGAGCGGACGGCCAAGACCAACGCGAAGGGCGTGTGCAGCTTCGCGCTCGCCATCCCGACCTCGGCAGTCGGGCAGCGAGCCAGCCTCCAGGTGACCCGCGGCACCACCGCCACCTACCAACGCGTCAAGAGCCCCACCATCAAGGCCACCGTCCGCTGACCAGGGCCACCTAAGGTGGCGGTCGTGGACACGATCGCTGCCGTCGCCGCGGCCGCCGAGGCCGCGGACGGGGCGGCACCGCTGGACGAGGCGACCTGGCTGGCGCTGCGGCACCGGCCCGAGTCGGTGCGGCAGCTCGTGCGCGACGACGGGTTCGCGCTGCTGGACGGGGCGGACCTGAGCGTCGTCGTCGCCCCCGACGCACGCGGCCGGGGGCTCGGCCGGGCGCTGCTGGAGGAGGCGCTGCCGGCGTACGGCGAGGTGCGGGCCTGGTCGCACGGCGACCATCCCGCGGCGGCCGCCCTCGCGCGTGGTCACGGCTTCGAGCGGGTGCGGGAGCTCTGGGTGATGCGGCGGCCGACGTCGCTGGCGCTGCCTGCGGTCGCGGTCCCTGACGGCATGACGATCCGCGGCTACGAGCCCTCCGACGCCGACGAGGTGCTGCGCGTCAACGCTGCCGCGTTCGCTCACCACCCCGAGCAGGGCGGCATGGACGCGGCGAACCTCGCCGAGCGGATGGCCGAGCCGTGGTTCGACCCGGCCGGCCTGCTGCTGGCCACCGACGACGCGGACGGCCGGCTGCTCGGCTTCCACTGGACCAAGCAGCACTCCCCCGAGCTTGGCGAGGTCTACGTCGTCGGCATCGACCCGGCCGCGCAGGGGCGCGGGCTCGGCAAGCTGCTCACGCTCGCCGGCCTGCACCACCTCGCCGGCCTCGGCGTCGCCGAGGTGCTGCTCTACGTCGAGTCCGACAACGCCGCGGCCGTCGCGGTCTACTCCGGCCTCGGGTTCACCCACGCGGCGTCCGACACCCACGTCATGTATCGACGGGCGGCCACGGACTAGCCCCAACGGGTCTTGCCCTCCCCTTCCCCGCCGGGGCACGGTGGCCGCACGCGTCCGGGCGCGGAGACGGGGTGGGACCGATGCGGGTGTCGGTGAAGCTGGTGGCGGTGCTGGTCTGGCTGACGACGTACGCCGTGGTGGGTGGGCCGCCTGCGCACGGCGATGCCCCGACGGGCACGTGCGCCCGGGCGGCCGCGCTGGTCGACGACGGCAACCTGCGTGACGCGCGGGCGCTGGCGGTCGTCGTCGGACCGGCGTGCGAGGGCGAGGTGCTGCCGCTGACGGTGCAGGCAGCCCGGTCGGCGCAGGCGCTCGCCGAGCGCGCCGCCGCCGCACCGTCGGACACCGGCAAGAAGCGGCTCGCGAAGCTGGCGCTGACGATCGACGACGCCAACACCGACGCCCAGGCGGTGCTCGACTCCCTCGATCCGGAGCAGGACGCCGACGCCTGCACGGCCGTCGAGGACGCGATCGACGGCGGCGAGCTCGCGCGGGCACAGGCGCTCCTCGACGCCCTCGCGGACGACGACAGCGCCGACGACTGCCGCACCGCCGCCACCCTCGCGCTCGCCGAGGCCCAGGAGGTGCGGTGGCCGACGCGCATCCAGCGCTTCGTCGTGGACGACGGGCTGACCACCTGGCTGGTCGCCCTGATCGCCTTCGCGATCGGGGTGATCGCGGCCGGGTTCGTGCGGTTCTCCTCGCCCTTCCGGCCCGCCGCCGTCTTCACCGGCGTCGTGGCGCTCCTGCTCGTGGGGTGGCAGCTCCTCGACTGGCCGAGCGTGCTGCTCGCCGTTCTCCTCGTCCTCCTCCTCGCGCTCAGCGTCGCCGCCGGGCTGTGGCTCTCCAACGCCGTGCGGACCAGGTCTCCCGTGCGGGTCTCGGTCAGCGGCGACGACACCGACGCCGTCGAGCCGGAGGTGATCGCGGAGCTGCACGCGCTCGGTGAGAGCCGGGCCAGCGGGGTCTACGCGCCCGCCAACACCGACGTGTCCGACAGCGGCGTGAGCGCCGCCCTCGACCAGATCAGCAACCCGGTGGTGAAGGCGCTGGCCGCCATCTGGCGCGCGGTCCAGCTGGGCGCCGGCGACCGGGTCGAGGTCGTCGTGGTGTCACCGAAGGAGGCACCGTGCTCCGCGACCGTTACGCTCTATGTCGGCCGGCGGCTCGTGTCCACCGCCGTGGTGGACGGCGCGACCTTCTGCGCCGATCCGGCCAAGCCGACCAAGGCCGAGGTCGCTTCGTCCGCGCGTGACGTGGCGACCGGCGTCGCGGCCGCCATCCTCCTCGGACGGCTCGACCTCGGCTCCCCTTCGCGAGCCGTGTCCGCACGGGAGCGGCTCTACGGTGCGACCGACCCGCTCGGAGTCGCCCTGGCGGCGGTCGCCGCCCGCCGGCTCTCCCAAGGCGACGCGGCCGCGTCGAGCGCCCTCTACGCGCGCGCCGTCGACCGGGACCCCGCCAACAAGTCCGCCCGGTTCGGGCGGATCAGCGCCGTCCTGCGCACCTACCCGACCGGACGCACCGCGCAGCGGCTGATCGACCAGCTCGGGGAGCTGCGCAGGGACGAGTCGACGACCTCGCCATTGGGGTGGCGCATCGACTACACCCGCGCCGCGGGCATCGTGAATGCCGCCCTCGCCGACCGGACGGCGAACCGCGCCCTCCTGCAGGACGTCGACGTGGTCGCTGCCTTCCAGAAGGCACGGCTGCTGCTGCGCGACCTGCCCGAGAAGCCCGCCGTCGCCTCCGACGCGAAGCTGCTGGCCCAGCTGCGGCAGCTCGCGGACGTCACGGACCTCGGGCTCCGGGCACCGACTGCGCCGAACGTCGCCGACCTGTCCGAGCAGCTGCTGCGCAAGCCACTCACCGTCCCCTCGGTGGTGCTGCACAACATCGCGTGCGGCCTGGCCTTCGCCTACGCGCGCACGTCGCGGAAGCACGGTGACCGCCGGCGCCGTCTGGCCGAGGCGTGCGTCGACCGGTTGCGGCTGGCCGGCGACGTACCCGCGCGACGGACCGCCCTGCTGACCGACCCCTGCATCGCGTTCGTCGCGACCACGAAGCCGTTCCTCGGCCTGAAGAAGGACTGGGGCGTGGTCAAGGACGACCCGTACGCCGACGTCGACTCGATCGGCGACCTCTCCGCGACCCTCACCGAGAGCTACGCCCGCCCGAGCGACCTGGCCGTCGCCCTGGCCTCGCCGTCCGCGCGGGCGACCACGGCGACGACGTACGGCGTGGACAGCGCCACCGTGCAGCGCTGGCGCGGAGCGGCCACCTGGCTCGCCGCCGGCCGACCAGTCGAGCGGATCAACCTCTACCAGGCCAGCGGCTACCCCGACCCACCGTCGGCCGCCGTGGCCGACGACTCGGTGCTGCTGGGTCGGCTGCGCGCCACCGCGAAGGTGACCGGGACCGACGAGCTGCCGTCCGTGGCCGAGCGGGCCGCGATGGCCCAGCCCTGACCCCGGTCCCCGGCGTGGCACGCCGGACTTGTCGGCCAATCCCGTTGCTTGTCGGCCGAAACTTTGGCCGACAAGCAACGGTTTACCCGGTCGACCGGGTAAACCGGCACGGCCGCCACCGACCCACACCGACCCCGACGACCGGCGAGGGCACCGGGCTCAGCCCACCCGGTGCCGGGCGGCGGTCACCACCAGGGTGACCGCCCGGGCCCGGGAGCCCGCCGTGGTCGCGGTGCCGGCGTACCTGGCGACCAGCACGTGGCGGCCGGGCCGCAGCCTGGTCAGGTTCACGGTCAGCAGGCCCTTGCCGGTGGGCCTGAGCGTGCCCGAGCCGACGGCCTTGCGGCCCTCGAGCACCGACACCCTGCCCCGCGGCGAGACCACGCCGGGCACCTTGACGGTGACGACGACCTGACCCTTGGCCGGGTAGGCCACCCGCGGCGCCTTCAGCCGCGCCCGCACCGACGAGGCCAGCTTGGCGACCTTCACCGGCGCACTGGTGGCCACGCCGTCGGCGTACCCGCTCCGCGTGGCCGTGACCCGCACGGTCAGCTGCTTGGTCGCGTCGGCGACACCGACCCGGTAGGTCGGCGCGACCGCGTCCGGGATCGCCTTGCCGCCGCGCAGCCACTGGTAGGCGAACGTCAGGCCGCTCGCGTCCCAGTCACCCGTCGTGGCGGTCAGGGTCCTGCCGTACGCCGGCCTGCCCGTGACCCCCGGGGCCTTGGTCGCCTGCGCGGCGGCGCCGAGGGCACCGGTCACCGCGTCGCCCACGGCGGTCACCGCGGTGAACTGGACGGTGTCGCCGGCGCCGCCCTCCTGCGTGTAGTCCGGGCGCTTGCCGGTCGACCGCGCCGTGAAGGTCGCCCCCACGTCGCCCGGCAGCAGCGTGTAGCCGCCGTCGACCAGGTCGACCGGGTCGCCGTTGCGCAGCAGCTCGAGCTTCGACTCCTGCAGCGGGCCCGGCCAGGTCGCCGACGACGGCGAGATCTCCTCGCCGACCTGCGGCGTGCCCGAGACGGTCGGGGCGCTCGAGGGCGTCGGCGCGGCGACGTCGCAGGTCAGGTCGATGAGCAGGTCGACCCGCTCCGGCGGCACCTCCATCGGCGCGGTCGTCCGCGGGCCGCAGCCGGTCTGCTCGGCCGTGACCTCGTACCACCCGGCCTGGACGTCCCACTGGAAGAAGCCCGCAGCGTCGGTGGTCGACGGGTTGTGCCGGTTCGACACCGACATCAGCTCGCTGCCGTCCGGCACCACCGCGAAGTCACCGCCCTGCGTCTCCGAGCGCAGCAGCGTCACGGTCGCACCCTCGATCGGCCGGCCCCACTGGTCGGTGACGATGCCGCTGGGGTCGATGTAGACGTTGAACGTCACCGGCGCACCACCGCAGGCGAGCGGCACGGTGGTCGTGATGACCGCGTCGCCGGTGTTGGGCGTGAACGGCGCGATCGACGCGTGGTAGTGCCCGCTGGTGACCTCGGTCATCGGCAGGTGGTCGCGGATCACCTGCCCGCTGGCCAGCGTCACCGTGTACGTCGGGTTGCTCACGCCCGGGCAGCCGGTGACGTCGAGCTCCAGCGGCTGGGCGTAGTTGACCGACGGCACACCGGCCGGCGTGGTGCCGTTGCTGGTGATCGTGGTGCCCGACGGCGGCGGCTGCGGCGCCGCCAGCTCGATCGCCGGGATCGTCGTGGTCTCGCCGGCGACCACGGTCGCCGTCGTTCCGCCCCCGAAGAGCGCGTCGCTCGGCGGCCAGACCCGCAGGTCGTAGGTGCCCGCGTGCAGCGCGGTGAACGTGTAGGCGCCGCTGGCGTTGGTGTAGCCGTAGCCGCATCCGGTGCCGGTGGTCCGGCACGCCTCGACGTAGGCGTCGGCGACCGGGTCCCCGTTGCTGGCCCTGACGACGGTGCCGCTGAGGTTGCCCAGGGCGGTCTGGATGCCGTCGTTGCGGACCTGGAAGACGTAGCGGCCCAGCTGCGCGGAGTTCTGCGAGTGCGCGACGAGGGCGTCGGGGCCGCCGTCGAGCAGCGCGCCGTGCTGCAGCGAGCCCGGCAGCTGCACGAAGGTGCCCGGGTCACCCGTGCCCGCCGAGAAGCCCACCGCCGCGGGCGTGCCGCCCATGCCGCCGGACCCGCCCGAGGCGTCGCCGGTCTCCCACTGCACCTGGTCGTAGTTGAAGGTGATGTCGAAGTCACCCGCGACCCGTCCGGCGCCGGCGGTGTTCTTGGTCAGCAGGAGCTGGAAGGTGTTGAGCAGGTCGTCGTGGCTGCCGTAGTAGCCCACGTCCGCCCAGTTGACGCAGAAGGTGCTGCCGTCAGGCGAGGCGCCGTACGTCACCACGTTGGACCCCAGGGCGCGGGTGTCCACGTCGGCGAAGAACGGCGCGATGATCGGCAGCGCGGCGCCGGTCAGGTCGCTCGGGGTGTAGTCCGAGCGCGGCGCGTCGAACGTGACGTTGCCGTTGTTGTTGACGTAGAGCGTCGAGTAGGGCGCGCCGAAGTACTTCAGCTCGAAGGGGATCGGCACCTCCTGAGACGACCCGTCGTCGTTGGCCGGCACGACGTTGGTGCGGCAGTAGGGCAGGTCCTGGCCGGCCACCTTGCCCAGGTGGCTCTGGTACGGCGCCAGCGCGACCGTGCCGAGCGACACGTCCCCGGACGCGGGGACGGTGACCGAGTTGCCCGCCGTCGGCGCCTCCGGCAGCGACGCGCCGCCGCCGTAGTAGACCGGTGTGGAGCCGCCCCGGGCGAACCGGAAGGTCATCACCGCTCCCGGCTCGACCGCGACCCGGAAGGTGCCGTCGGCGCCGGTGGTGCCGGTCGCGTGCTGCTCCCAGGTGCCGTCGGTCCACACGTAGCCGACCACGGAGGCGCCCGCGAGCGGGGTGCCGTGGTCGTCGGTCACGGTGCCGGTGGCCGCGGGCGCGGCGGCGAGGGTGACGCTGCGGACCAGGTCGGTCGGGGTGTCGCCGACCACGAAGGTGCCGGCCGCGTCCGGCCCGGCCGGCGGCTCGGAGCCGCCGCCGAGCCACTGGCTGACCAGCGGCGGCTGGGTCGAGCCGGCGCCGAAGTAGAGCGTGTAGGTGCCCGGCGCGAGCGCGTCGAAGTCGTAGCCGCCGGCCGCGTCGGTGACCTGGTCGTCGATCGACTCGAACGTGTCGGAGTTCCAGCGGTAGAGCACGACGTCGACGTTCGCGGCCGGGCCGCCGGGGCCGCTCACCACGCCGCTGAGGGTCGTGGCGCGGGCCATCGTGACGTCGGTGCCGGGCCGGTCGGCGGTCAGCTGGAAGCCCTGGGCGTCGAAGACGCTCGCCACGCCGCCGAGGTAGGTCGGCACGTGCCCGTGGGCGGCGGCGCGCACGGTGTAGTAGCGCGACCCGCCGCGCACCCCGTCGAACTCGTAGTGCCCGGTGTCGTCGGCGGTGACCTCGTCGATCCAGTCGTAGTCCTCCCAGCTGCCCGGGGTCCCCCACAGCCGGTAGAGCCGCACCGTCGTGCCGGCGACCGGCCCGCCGGGGCCGGTGGCCGTGCCGCTCACGGTGAAGTGCCCCGCGGCCGGGATGACGACCGCCCCGACCGCCAGGTCGGCGTCGGCGACCGTCACGGCGAGGGTGCTTTTCTCGTAGGTGTCGCTGTCGTCGGGGAAGAAGCGGAGCTCGTAGGTGCCCGGCAGCAGGTCGAGGGACCACTGCCCGTCGCTGCCGGCCAGCGTCGAGGCGGCGTACTCATAGCTGCCGTCGCCGAGGTCGCGGTAGGCGTCGACCTCGGCCGGGACCGGGTCCCCGGCCGCGTTCTGGGTGGTGCCGGTGACCTGGCGCAGCGCCGGGTCGACCTGCGCGACGAGGTCGGCCGTGCTGGACCCACCCGGGGCGACGTGGACGACGCCGGGGTCATCCAGGCCGCCGGGCGGTGCGTCCACGCCGCCGGAGAAGGCGGTCAGGTAGCGGCTGTCGGACGGCGAGAAGGAGACGTAGTAGTCACCTGCGGGCACCTCGAAGGAGTACGCCGCCGGGCTCGTGTGCTCGACGTAGGACTCGGTCGACCAGCCGAAGAACTCACCGTCGGGGTCCCACGCGTAGACCTCCAGGTAGCCCCGCACGTCGCCCCCGTCGGACGTGGTGACCTGGCCGCCGAGCGTGCCGGGCTCGTCGAGTGCGGCCCGGCTCGGCTTGCCGGCCGAGCTGCCCGGGCTGCCGTGCGGGCTCGCGGTGGCCGGCGGTGCGGCCACCAGGGCCAGCCCCATCGTGACCAACGCCAGCACCGCCAGCGCGGCGATGCGCCGCGTGGTCGTGCGGCGAGAAGTGCTCCCGAAATCCTCAACACCCATGACGTCCCCCGAGACAAGTGATGGTCCTTCGAACCTGGCACGGTCTCGTCGACGCCGTGGCGTTTGCCGCAACTCCGGCGCAAATCACCCTTCGGGGTGGGTGGATGAATCCCCGGCTGACCGGGGATTCATCCGGGGTTGTCAGGCATTGCATGACGTTGTCGGGGGTTGCAACCCCCGACAACGTCATGTAGTCCCTGACCGGCTCCTCGACCGGCCAGGCGGTCGCGGGCTACGGGCGGTAGGGGACCAGCTGACCCTGAGCGTCGTAGCAGCGCCCGGTGCCGGACATCCGCGGGACGTCCCACCGGCGCAGGACCCGGCAGGAGAACGGCTCCTGCGCGCCCAGCACGACCGGGGCCTTCCACACGCCGTCGACGCGGACGTAGATGCGGGCCGCGCCGCCGCTCGCGCACCGCTCGGGCGGGTTGCCGGGGCCGTTGGTGAAGGTGCCCTCGTCGCTGATGAACGCGAAGCCGCTGCGGCGGAACTCCTTGACCTGCACCAGCGGCGCCTGCGCGCACGCCGGGTCGCTGTCGAGGTAGCGGTGGAACATGTGGTCCAGCTCGCGCTCGACCAGCGCGCGGAACCCCGGCGAGGTCTTCGCCAGCCGGTGCAGCTGGCCCGACGCCCGCCAGACCGCCACGCCGTACCCGGGCCACACGATCCGCGCCGGGTGCGCGGTGCCCCGGTCGCGCTCCGGTACGCCGGCCTGCGAGCCACCCGCGGTGACCGCGAGACCGGTCAGCACCAGCACGAGCAGGGCGAGGACGGCGAGCGGGCGGCGCAGCAGCCGCGGGGTCCGAGTCATGCTCGGCACGCTACTCCCGCAGGCACCCCGCGGCACTGCTCCAGAGCACTCTGTGACGATCAGGTGACGGCCGGGCGCCGGTGGGATGCGCGACGTATCCTGGAGCCCGGTCCGACCCTGCAGCTCGGCGCCCACTTCCCACCGTCTCGATCCACCGCGAAGGCCCCTGCGTGACACCCGGAAGCACCCTCCACCACCACTCCGCCAACCAGCAGCACGACCTCGCCGAGCTGTTCGAGTTCCTCGACCGCCAGCTCGCCAGCGACCTCGCCCGGGCCACCGAACGCGAGGAGGTCGCCGAGGCGCGCTACCTCACCCAGTCCCGGGCGATCGTCGACGCGATCCGTCTGGACCTCACCAGCGACCCCCGCCCGGCCGACGAGGTCGTCCGGTTCCTGGGGCGCACGGTCGCGGCGTACCGCGGCCGGCCGGGGTTCCGCAGCTCCTGGCTGCTGCTGGCCTGAGGCCCGCTCGCGCCGGTCAGCGCAGCGGGCGGACGTGCAGCCCCACCTCGGGGTCGACGACGACCTCCTGGGCGGCCGGCATCCCCTCGACGTCGAGCTGGGCGTCCAGCGGGACGGTGCGCTTGACCAGCGCCAGCGCGATCGGGCCGAGCTCGTGGTGGCGCGCCGAGGTGCCGACGAAGCCGACCACCTTGCCGTCCAGCGTCAGGCTGGCGCCGATGGCCGGCAGCCGGTTCTCCGAGCCGTCGAGGTGCAGCAGCGTCAGCCGCCGCGGTGGCCGGCCGAGGGTGTGCACCCGCGCGACCGTCTCCTGGCCGCGGTAGCAGCCCTTGTCCAGGTGCACGGACGAGCCGATCCACCCGACCTCGTTGGGGATCGTGCGGTGGTCGGTGTCCAGGCCGAGCCGCGGCTCGCCCCGGGCGATCCGCAGCGCCTCGAAGGCCCAGAGGCCGCAGGCGGGGCCGGCCGCCTCGGCGTACGACGTCAGCCGGTCGCGCGGGACCAGCTCGTAGCCGGCGTACAGGCGCTCCTCGACCGCCCGCGGGCGCCAGGTGACGGCGAGCTCGTCGGTGGCTTCGGTGACCTCGACGCGCATCATGAAGCGCATCCGGTCCAGGAACTCCACCAGCGCGGCGCCGGCGCCGGGCTCGGTGTGCGCGATGAACGACTCACCGTCGTCCACCCCGACGAACGCGTGCTCCACATGACCCTGCGGGCTGAGGATGAGCCCCCCGGTCCACGCCTTCGGCGCCAGGGACTCCAGGTGCTGGGTCGTCAGGGAGTGCAACCAGGTCAGCCGGTCGGGGCCGGAGATCCGCACGACGTCGCGGTGGGAGAGGTCGACGAAGCCCTCCCCGCGCTCGAGGGTGCGCTGCTCGGTGTTGAACGAGCCGTAGTGGGCCGCGACGTCGCGGTCGACACCGTCTGCGGCGACGGCACCGGGCAGGTCCAGCAACGGACTGGGCAGGCTACGCATCGTCCTCCTCACGCTCCTCGCACTCGACGCAGTGACCGAAGACGGCCAGGTGGCCGATGTCGAGCACGAAGCCGTGCTCGTCCCGGAGCCGCTCGGCGAGCGGCGCCACCTCGTGAGGGTCAACCGAGACGATGCGGTGGCAATTCCGGCAGACCAGGTGGAAGTGCTCGTGGTCGCCGACCGAGTGGTACGTCGGCGCGCGGTCGGACAGGTGGGTGTGCCGGACCAGCCCCAGCTCCTCGAGCACCTCGAGCGTGCGGTAGACCGTCGACACGTTGACCGCGCTGGACCGCTGCTGGACCTCGGCGAGGATCTCGTCGGGCGTCGCGTGTCCCAGCTTCTCGACCGCCTCGAGCACGAACTGGCGCTGCGGGGTCAGCCGGTAGCCGAGGCTGTGCAGCCGGGCGGCGAGCTCCTCGGTCACGGCTGCCTCCGCGGGGCGGGGTGGCGGGCGGGGTCGCCGGCCGGGTGGCGGGCCGGGTGGCGGCCGGCGGTGAGCTGGCCACCGAACGGCCCGCGCGAACGGTGGCTCACGCACCGCCGGCCGGGGTCGTCAGGGGTCGGCGCACTCATCCCGCCTCCTACTGGCGCTCGAGCTGCGCCCACAGGTGCGGCTGCAGCTCCTGGCCGACCGCGGCCATGTCGTAGGCGTAGAGCAGCCGGCCCTCGACGTTGCCGTAGAGCCGGTGGCCGGCGGTGACCTCCTTGGCCGACTCGGTGAAGCTGACGCCCGCAGTGTGCAGCTCGAGCTTGCCGTCGGCGGCCTGGCCGTACCAGACCTCGGCGATGCCCGAGGAGTGCACGAGCACCAGCTCGACGTGGCCCTCGGGGCGGCAGCGCAGGAACCCGGTCTCCTGGGCGGCGTCGCGCACCTTCTCCCCCGCCTCGTCGACGATCCAGGAGCGGGCGAAGTAGTGCAGGAACGGCCGGCCGTCCTGCTGGAACACCAGCTCCTGCCCGTAGTCGAACGCCCCGATCGTCGGGTAGTCGCCCTTGCCGTGCCCACCCCAGCGACCCAGCAGCCAGGCGACGGGTCCGCAGTCGGGGTGCAGGTTGTCGGGGAGCTCGAACGGCATGCCGACCACAATAGAGTGGTCGGGTGCCCCGCCCCCTGATCGTCAAGGTGACCTGCGGCGCCGAGGACCCCGAGCGCTGCAACCAGGGCCTCACCGTCGCCGCGACCGCACTGACCGCGGGCGCCGACGTCGGGCTCTGGCTCACCGGCGAGGCGACCTGGCTGGCCGTCGCCGGGCGGGAGCCGTTCACCCTCGAGCACGCCGCCGACCCGGTCGGGCTGCTGGGCGCCGTGCTCGCCGGCGGCCGGGTGACCGTGTGCACCCAGTGCGCGGCGCGGCGCGGGATCACCGAGGCGGACCTGCTGCCCGGCGTACGCATCGCCGGGGCCGCCGCGTTCGTCGAGGAGGCACTGGCCCCCGACGTCCAGGCGCTCGTGTACTGACCCGGATCCTTGGGGTCCGGCCAGGTTCTGGGCAGGTTCCCTCTCAGGTTGCGTTCCTAGGCTCAGGCCCGAGCACGCGCGCAGCCGGCGCCGGCGGCACGGAGGTCGGGGGAGCTCCGTTCGTCCATGGGGGGAACCGGCTGCGCGGGCTCCTCGGGTGTGCGCCCGCTGGCCTGGGCGCACGAGACCGGACCGCGGAGCTGGCCGACCCGACAGCAGGCGGTCCGGCGACCGGTGGACGTCCGCCACTCCCGGGCGTCCACCGGTCGATCTGCGCCCGGCGGACCCCGCGCTCGGACTAGGCTCGCCGCTGATGGAGTCGAACGATCCGAACCCCACCCGGTGGTGGCAGCGCAAGCCCGACCAGGGCACCGCCGAGCCCGAGCCGGTGAGCGCGCCGGCCGGTCGCCCGCCCGCCGACGCCGAGGCTGCGGCCGAGCGCGCCGCCGAGCTGCGCCGGCGCGCCGAGCAGGCCGCCGCGGAGCAGGCCGCCGAGCGGCTCGTCGCCGAGGAGGCCGCCGCAGCCGCGGCAGCCGCGCGGACCGAGGCCGACGCGCGGGCCGCCGAGCACGCCGCCGCGGCGCAGGAGGCGTACGACGCCCGCCGGGCCGCCGAGGAGGAGGGCGCCGCCCACGCCGCCGAGCGGGCCCGGCTCGAGGAGGCCGCCGCCGAGGCGGTCCGCGCCCGGGCCGCCGCCGACGAGGCCGCCGTCAAGCTCGTCGAGGCCGCCAAGGTCGCCACCGCGCTGCGGCTCGCCGCCGAGCAGGCGGCCGCGCAGCAGGCCGTCGACCGGACCGCCGCCGAGGAGGCCGCCCGCGAGGCCGAGGCCCGTGCGGAGGCCGCCGCCGCGGCGCGCACCGAGGCCGAGGAGGCCGCCCGCGCCCACGCCGAGCGGGCGACCGCCGACACCCGCGCCCGCGAGGAGGCCGACCGGGCCGCCCGCGAGGCGGCCGAGTCGGCCCGGCAGGCGCACGCCGACCGCGAGGCGGCCGAGTCGCGGATCACCGAGCTGACCGCCGAGCTCGCCGCTGCGGCCGAGGCGCGGGAGGCCGCCGCGCAGGAGCAGCAGGCGGCGTACGACGCCCAGGTCGCCGCCCTCACCCAGCGCCTCCAGGAGGCCGAACAGGCCGCCGCCGCCCGACTCGCCGCCACCACCGAGCAGCACGAGCAACAGCTCGCCGCCGCCACCGAGCGCGCGCAGGAGCAGCAGGCGGCGTACGACGCCCAGGTCGCCGCCCTCCTCCAGCGCCTCCAGGAGGCCGAGCAGGCCGCCGCCGACCGGCTCGCCGCCACCACCGAGCAGCACGAGCAGCAGCTCGCCGCCGCCGCCGAGCACGCGCAGGAGCAGCAGGCGGCGTACGACGCCCAGGTCGCCGCCCTCACCCAGCGCCTCCAGGAGGCCGAACAGGCCGCCGCCGACCGGCTCGCCACCGCCACCGAGCAGCACGAGCAGCAGCTGGCCGGCCACACCGCGGCGCGGATCGCGGCCGAGGAGCTGGCCACCGGCCACGCTGAGGCGCGGACACTCGCCGAGCAGGCCGCCGAGGAGCAGGCCGCCGCGCGCCGGGCCGCCGAGGAGGCGGCCGCCGAGCAGGCCCGGACCGCCGCGGCCGCGCACGCTGCCCGCGGCGATGCCGAGCAGGCGGCGCGGGCGCAGGCCGACCTGGCGGCCGAGGCCCAGGCCGCCCGGGAGGCAGCCGAGCAGGCGGCGGCCGCCGCGGCCGAGGCCGCCCGTCAGGCACACACCGACCGCGAGGGTGCGGAGGCCCGGGCCGGAGCACTGGCCGACCAGCTGGCCGCCACCCGCCGCGAGCACGACGACTTCGTGCGGGTCGCCCAGGAGGCGCGGGAGACCGCCGAGGGAGCCGCCGCGGAGCAGGCCGCCGCGCGGGAGCAGGCCGAGGCGCGGGCGGCCGAGCAGGCCGCGGCGCGCGCGCAGGCCGACGCCGCGGCGGAGGAGCACGCCCGCCGCGCCGAGGTCGCGCACGCCGCCCAGCTGACGGCCGAGGAGAGCGCCCGGGAGCGCGCCGCTCTGGCGGAGCAGGCCTACGCCGCCCGGACCGAGGCCGAGGAGGCCGCCGCCGCGCAGGCCGCGGCCGCCGCCCAGGCCGCCGCCGCGGAGGAGACCGCCCACCACACCGCCTCCGAGCTGGCCGAGGCGCTGCGCACCGCCCACGAGGCCCGGATCGCCGCGGACGAGAAGGCCCGCGAGCACGGTGACGCCGCGGCCACCGCCCACGAGGCCCGGACCGCGGCCGAGACCTCCGCGACCGAGGCCGCGACCGCCCGGGAGCAGGCCGAGACCACGGCGCGCGAGCAGTCCGAGGCCGCCCGCGCCGCCCACGAGGCCCGGGTCGCAGCCGAGGAGGCGGCCCGCGACGCCGAGGCCCGGGCGCTGGAGGCGCAGGAGGCCCGCGCCGCGGCCGAGATGCGCGCCCGGGAGCAGGCCGAGGCCGCGGCCCAGGCCGCGACCGACCAGACGTCGGCCCACCAGCGCGCCGAGCAGCAGGCCGAGGCCGCCCGCGCCGCGCACGAGGCCCGCACCGCGGCCGACGAGACCGCCCGGTCGCACGCCACCGCGCGTGCCGAGGCCGAGCGCGCCGCCGAGGAGGCGCTCACCCAGCGGCGCAGCGCCGAGGACGACGCGCAGTCCCACGCCCAGCTCGCCGCCGAGGCCGCCGCCGAGCGGCAGTCCGCCGAGACCCGGCTGCAGCAGGCACTCACCGACCTGCAGGCCGCGGTCGCCGCCCGCGAGTCCGCCGAGCGGGCCGCCGCCGAGCAGGCGCGGCTGCGCGGCGAGGCCGAGGCGGCCGCCGCGGAGCGAGCCGCGGACCGCAGCGCTGTCGAGGCCGCCGTACGCCGGCAGGCCGAGATCGCCGAGGACGCGATGCGCGAGCGGGCCGAGGCCGAGGAGCGGGCCCGCGACCTGGCGGTCCAGCTCGAGCAGGCCCGCGCCGAGCTGCTGGAGGCGTCGCAGAAGAAGGGCCTGTTCCGCCGCTGACACCGAAAGTTCACCCTTTTGGTTTGCTGCTTCGTCCCCCTACATCCGTAGAGGATCCGAGAATGGCGCCATGGGATCTCAGGGGGACGAGGAGGCGTGCGCCCGGTGCGGCCACGCCCGGCGGGTAGCGGTCGGCACGACGACCAAGCTGGCCAAGCGGCTGCGCGGCCGGGCCCCGCGCGCGACCTGCGGCGAGCCCACCGACGCCGGCTGGACCTGCCCCTGCCGGAGCCGCTTCCACGTGGCGTGAGGCCGTGCCGGTTTACCCGGTCGACCGGGTAAACCCTCACTTGTCGGCCAAAGTTTTCGCCGACAAGCAACGGTTTACGCCGACAAGTCGTGCCCGGATCGGCCGACAGCGCCGGCGCCCAGCGCCGCCCGCAGCCGGGCGGCGATCGCGGCGTTGGCGCCGCGGCTGCTGCGGCCGACACCGACGATGTTGAAGAAGCCGTGGATCTGGTCGGGGAACCGCCGCAGTTCGACGTCGACGCCCTCCTCCGCCAGCCGGTGGGCGTAGGCCTCGCCCTCGTCGCGCAGCGGGTCGAACCCGGCGGTGACGACGTACGCCGGGGCCAGCCCGGCGGGCAGCTCGGCGTAGAGCGGTGAGACACGCGGGTCGCGCGGGTCGGTGCCGGCGACGTAGAGCTGGTTGGCCAGGTCCATGAAGTCGCGGGTCAGGTAGAACCCCTCGGCGAACAGCGAGGCGCTGGCGGTGTCGCGGACCGCGTCGGTCGCCGGGTAGACCAGCAGCTGGAAGGCCAGCGGGAGCCCGGCCCGCGCCGCCTCGATCGCCACGAGAGCGGCCAGGTTGCTGCCAGCCGAGTCGCCGCCGACCGCCAGGCGCGCCGGGTCCGCCCCGACCTCGGCGGCGTGGTCGACCAGCCAGCGGTGGGCGGCGAGCGCGTCGTCGTACGCCGCGGGGAAGGGGTGCTCGGGGGCGAGGCGGTAGTCCACGGCGAGCACGCGTACGCCGGAGCGCTCGGCCAGGAAGCGGCACGGCGCGTCATGGGAGTCCAGGTCGCCGTACATGAAGCCGCCGCCGTGGAAGAACAGCAGCAGCGGGCCCGCCGAGCGCGCGTGCCCGCGGGCGGCGAAGGCCGCGCTCGGGACGTAGAGACGGGCGGGACGGCCGGCGACGACCAGGTCGCGGACCGTGCCGATCGGCTGGCGACCGGCGGTGAGCAGGGCGTGCTCGAGGATCGCGCGCCGCCCCTCGGGCACCGGCAGCGTCTCCGCCCCCGGCTTGCGGGTCAGCCGCTGCAGGCGCAGCGCGAGCTGGGTGTCGACCGCGAGCGTCTGGCCGTCCCGGACCACCGGACGCCCGGCGAGCAGCCGCTGCAGCCACCGCGGCAGGGCGAGCACGAGACGCAGGGCGAGGGCCTCCACCCGCTGACGGATCGACACGGACGCAACCTACCGGTCACCTGCGGGTGCGACACTGATCGGCATGTCGCTGGAGAGCCTGTCGCCCCTCGGCGCGAGCCACGGGGAGGGGATCCCGGAGGAGCCGTTCGACGTCGAGCCGCCGTACCGGCCCGACCACGAGGCCGTCGCCGCCGTCGAGAAGTACGAGGACCGGTTCCTGGACCGGGAGCTGTCCTGGCTGCGGTTCAACCAGCGGGTGCTCGAGCTGGCCGAGGACCGCGACCTCCCGCTGCTGGAGCGGGCGCGCTTCCTGGCCATCTTCACCAGCAACCTCGACGAGTTCTTCATGGTCCGCGTGGCCGGCCTCAAGCGGCGGATCGCGGCCGGGCTGGCGGTGCCCGCGGCGTCCGGGCTGATGCCGGCCGAGGTGCTCGACACGATCCTCACCACCACGCGCGAGCTCTCCGAGCGGCTGGCGCGGGTCTTCCGTGACGAGGTGGTGCCGGACCTCAGCGCCGCCGGCATCGAGCTGGTGCGCTGGGACGACCTGGACCGCGAGGAGCAGAAGTACTGCAAGCGGTTCTTCCGCGACCGCGTCTTCCCCGTGCTGACCCCGCTCGCGGTCGACCCGGCCCACCCGTTCCCCTACATCTCCGGGCTCTCGCTCAACCTGGCGGTGCTGCTGCGCAACCCGCGCACCGGCAAGGAGCACTTCGCCCGGGTGAAGGTGCCCCCGATCTTCGAGCGGTTCGTGCCGGTCGGCAACCAGCGGTTCGTGCCGCTGGAGGACGTCATCGCCGAGCACCTCAAGCGGCTGTTCCCCGGCATGGAGGTCCTCGAGGTCCACACCTTCCGGGTCACCCGCAACGAGGACCTCGAGGTCGAGGAGGACGACGCCGAGAACCTGCTGGCCGCGCTCGAGAAGGAGCTGCTCCGGCGTCGCTTCGGCCCGCCGGTGCGGCTCGAGGTCGAGGAGTCGATCGCGCCGCAGGTGCTCGACCTGCTCGTCTCCGAGCTCGGCGTCTCGCCGGAGGAGGTGTTCCGACTCAGCGGTCCGCTCGACCTGCGCGGTCTGCACGACATCGCCGACCTGCCGCGCCAGGAGCTGAAGTTCCCCGCCTTCCTGCCGACCACCCACCACCGGCTCGCCGAGGTGGAGTCCTCCGCTCCGGTCGACGTCTTCAAGGCCGCGCGGCGCCACGACGTGCTGCTGCACCACCCCTACGACTCGTTCGCCACCTCCGTGCAGCGCTTCCTAGAGCAGGCCGCCGCCGACCCGCACGTGCTGGCGATCAAGCAGACCCTCTACCGCACCTCCGGCGACTCCCCGATCATCGACGCCCTCATCGACGCCGCCGAGGCCGGCAAGCAGGTGCTGGTGATCGTGGAGATCAAGGCGCGCTTCGACGAGCAGGCCAACATCCGCTGGGCACGCAAGCTCGAGCAGGCCGGCTGCCACGTCGTCTACGGCCTCGTGGGCCTGAAGACCCACTGCAAGCTGGCCATGGTGGTGCGCGACGAGCCCGACGGCATCCGCCGCTACACCCACATCGGCACCGGCAACTACAACCCCAAGACCTCGCGGATGTACGAGGACCTCGGGCTGATCACCATCAACGAGCGGATCGGCGAGGACGTCGCCCACCTGTTCAACAACCTGTCGGGGTGGTCGCGCAACGCGACGTACGACGAGCTGCTGGTCGCCCCCGACTCGATCCGCACCGGGCTGGTCGAGCGGATCCACCGCGAGGTCGCCCACCACGAGGCCGGCCGCCCCGCCGGCATCCGGCTCAAGGCCAACTCGGTCGTGGACGAGGCCGTCATCGACGCGCTCTACCTCGCCTCCCAGGCCGGGGTCGGGATCGAGCTGCTGGTGCGGGGGATCTGCGCGCTGCGCCCCGGCGTACCCGGCCTCTCCGAGACGGTCGTCGTCCGGTCCGTGCTCGGCCGGTTCCTCGAGCACAGCCGGGTCTTCTGGTTCGAGAACGGTGGCGACCCCGAGGCGTGGATCGGCTCCGCGGACATGATGCACCGCAACCTCGACCGCCGGGTGGAGGTGCTGGTGCGGCTCCCCGGCGCGGAGGACGTGGCCGCCGTACGCGACCTGCTCGACCTCGCCTTCGACGAGCAGACCGACGCCTGGGTCCTCGACAGCGACGGCGTCTGGACCCGCAACCGGGCGCCGGTGCACCTCCAGGAGCGGCTCATCGAGCGGCAGCGCCGCAGGCGGTAGGTCCCCTCCTCGGGGGTCGGAGGGCCCCTGACTTGCGACTTCCGGCGCCGGACCCCCTACCCTGGGGTCGTTTGCTTCCTCCTCGCCAGGAGTTTCCTGTGGGTTTGCGCTTCCGGCCCGTCGACACCTCGTTCTTCGACCTCCTCACCCGGTCCGCTCGGCACCTCGTCGACGGCGCTGAGCTGCTGGCGGAGATGCTCAGCGACACCGCGGACCGGGCCGACGTCGCCCAGCGGATGCGGCAGGCCGAGCACACCGCGGACGAGACCACCCACGAGCTGATCCGCAAGGTCAACTCGACCTTCGTGACGCCGTTCGACCGGGAGGACATCTACGCGCTGGGCTCCGGCCTCGACGACGTGATGGACTCGATGGACGAGGCCGTGGACCTGATCCTGCTCTACGAGGTCAAGACGCTCCCGGCCGACCTCTCCACGCAGGTGGAGGTGCTGCAGCGCTGCGCCGAGCTCACCGCCGCGGCGATGCCGAACCTGCGCGGGATGCAGTCGCTCGAGGAGTACTGGATCGAGGTCAACCGCCTCGAGAACGCCGGCGACAAGAACCACCGCCGGATCATCGCCCACCTCTTCAGCGGCGAGTTCAAGACCATCGAGGTGCTCAAGCTCAAGGACGTCGCGGAGTCTCTCGAGGAGGCGATCGACGGGTTCGAGAAGGTCGCCAACATCGTGGAGCAGATCGCGGTCAAGGAGTCCTGAGCCGATGGAGCTCGCGCTCGTCATCACGGTCGTCTGCGTCGCCCTCTTCTTCGACTACACCAACGGCTTCCACGACGCCGCCAACGCGATCGCCACCTCGATCTCGACCCGCGCGCTGACCCCGCGCATCGCGCTGCTGATGGCGGCCGTCATGAACTTCATCGGCGCGCTGCTCGGCCAGAAGGTCGCCCACACCGTCAGCGACGTGATCCAACCGCCCGAGGGGGTCAACGGGCTCGTCGTGATCCTCGCCGGCCTGCTCGGGGCGATCGTCTGGAACCTCACGACCTGGTACTTCGGGCTCCCGTCGTCGTCGACCCACTCGCTGATCGGCGGCATGGTCGGCGCGGCGCTGATGTCCGGCAGCCTCGTGCACTGGCCGACGGTCTGGGACAAGGTCGTCATCCCGATGGTCGCTTCGCCGATCGTGGGCTTCATCCTGGCGTTCCTGGTGATGCTCGGGATCATGTGGATCTTCCGCCGGCGCAACCAGCACCGGGTCAACCGCGGGTTCCGCGGCGCCCAGACGGTCTCGGCCGCCGCCCTGGCGCTGGGCCACGGCCTGCAGGACGCCCAGAAGACGATGGGCGTGATCTTCCTGGCGCTGACCACCGCCGGCTACTACCTCCAGCCCGACGGCCAGCCGCAGGAGAACCTGCCCCTGTGGGTCATCGTCGGCGCCGCGAGCGCGATCTCGCTGGGCACGTACTCAGGCGGGTGGCGGATCATGCGCACCCTGGGCCGCCGGATCATCCACCTCGACCCGGCTCGCGGGTTCTCGGCGGAGTCGGTCGGCGCGGCGGTCCTCTACACGACGGCGTACGTCTGGCAGGCCCCCGTCTCCACCACCCACATCATCACCTCGGCGATCATGGGTGCCGGCGCCACCAAGCGCTTCTCCGCCGTCCGCTGGGGCGTCGCCCGCTCGATCGTCGTCGCCTGGGTGCTCACCTTCCCCGCGGCCGGCCTCGCCGCCGCCGGCTGCTACGAGATCCTGGACGCGATCCTCGGCTGATCGCCCCGACCGGGGTAGTCCCTGACCTTCGAGTGGTCCCGAGCACCGTTCGACCACTCGAACGTCAGGGACTATCCCGGCTCGAGGACTCAAACAGCCCGATAGCGGAGCAGGCGACCGCGCAGCTCGGGCGGAAGAGCACGGCGCGCAGCGACCGTCGAGGTGTCGTGCCACCCGTCCGGGCGCTCGATGGTCCATTGCCGCCGGTGCGCCGGGATGTCGGCCGCCCGGTCGTACGCCGCGGCGAGACGACCGAGGAAGAGGGTCGGGTCCCGGAGGTCGCTGGCCACCATCGTGACGACCTCCAACCCGTGCGACCGAAGGCGGTCCTCGACACCGATGTCCTTGCTGCGCTGGGCCCGCACCAGGTGCAGCGCGCCGTCGTACTGCCCCGCCACCCCCGTAACCGGGTCGATCCCGTCGGGAGTCCCGAGGTGACGACCCTCGAGGTCGAAGACGGGCCGGTTGTGCAGGGGTAGGCCCAGCCCCGTCCCTCCCCAGAGCTCCCCCATCACGAGCTCGGCAGGTGACCAGGCGTTCTCGACCGCGAGCCCCAGGCCGAGGCGGCACCGCGGGATGCCGGTCCACCCGTTGAGGGTCGCCGCGTACGCCGTGGCCTCGTCGATCGAGACGAGGTCGTCGTAGCAGGCCATGCTGAGCGTGATCGCCGCGTCGAGCTCGTTCCTGGCGTACCGCATCTCGAAGCACACGGACCTGACCGCGGAGGTGATCCGCAGGCCGTCGACGACGACCACGTCGGCCGGTGCCAACCGCTCCTCCGAGGTCTCGAACTGTGGTTGTGGCCGGGCCCACCGGTTGCCACCGACCGCCAGCGTGGGCCTGCGCACGCGCCCGCCACCCCACGGGGTCCCGTCGAACCACCGGCCACGCTGCCAGGCCAGCCCGGCCCACCCGGTGACGGCCCCGTGGTCCTCCGGCAGCGCGGCCGCCGCCTCGACCACCCGCTGGTCGGTCGAGGACGCATCGACGTCGGCCGGGACGTAGAGACCCCGGCTCGTCCGCCGCCAGTGGGGACCCCTGGCCTGGTTCTTGGTCGGACCGCGTTCACCGGACGGGTCGACCGGGAGGGGGACCACCACGTCCCTGGGTACGCCGGAAAGCTTCACCCCGAGGGCATTCCCGTTCGCGCGACCCCCGCGATCGGTTGTCCACAGGTCGCCGAGACGGGATAGTCCCTGACGTTCGAGTGGTCAGAATGCGGTCTCGACCACTCGATTGGCAGGGACTACCCCAGCGAGCCAGCCAAAGCTCAGCCGAAGCGGCCCGAGATGTAGGCCTCGGTCGACTCCTCGTCGGGGTTGGTGAACATCTTGTTGGTGGGGTTGAACTCCACGAGGTGGCCGGGCTGGCCGGCGGCCTTGAGGTTGAAGAAGCCGGTGTCGTCGGAGACCCGGGCGGCCTGCTGCATGTTGTGGGTGACGATCACGATCGTGTACTCGGTCTTGAGCTCGTGGATCAGGTCCTCGATCGCCGCGGTCGAGATCGGGTCGAGGGCCGAGCAGGGCTCGTCCATGAGCAGGATCTCCGGCGAGATCGCGATCGCGCGGGCGATGCACAGCCGCTGCTGCTGGCCGCCGGAGAGGCCCATGCCGGGCTTGCCGAGGCGGTCCTTGACCTCCTCCCACAGGTTCGCGCCGCGCAGCGACGACTCGACGATCGCGTCGGCGTCGGACTTCTTCAGCTTCTTGGAGTTCAGCTTGGTGCCGGCCAGCACGTTGTCGTAGATCGACATCGTCGGGAACGGGTTCGGTCGCTGGAACACCATGCCGATCTGACGGCGTACGGCGACCGGGTCGACGTTCGGGTCGTAGAGCGACTGCCCCGAGACCATCACCTTGCCCTCGACGCGGGCGCCGGGGATGACCTCGTGCATGCGGTTCAGGGCACGCAGGAACGTCGACTTGCCGCAGCCGGACGGGCCGATGAAGGCGGTGACCGCCTTCGCGCGGATGGTCATGTTGACGCCCTCGACCGCCTTGAAGTCCCCGTAGTAGATGTCGAGGTCCGAGACATCGATGCTCTTGGCCATGGTTGCTTCCTACTCGTGGTTCTAGCGACGGTCGGTCTTGGGGGCGAAGATCGCACCCACGATCCGGGCGATCAGGTTGAGGATCATCACGATGATGATGAGCACGAGGGCGGCCGCCCACGCTCGCGCGTAGCCGGGCGGGTCGCCGCCGTTCAGCGGCACGATCCCCGGGGAGGCGTACTGCTGGTAGATGTAGACCGGCAGCGTGGACATCCGGTTGTCGAAGAGGTTCCAGTTCACCGAGTCCGTCGCGCCCGCGACGACCAGCAGCGGCGCCGACTCGCCGATGACCCGGGCGACCGCCAGCATCACGCCGGTGATGATGCCGCCCAGCGCGGTCGGGATGACCACCTTGACGATGGTCCGCCACTTCGGCACCCCGAGCGCGTACGACGCCTCCCGCAGCTCCGAGGGCACCAGCCGCAGCATCTCCTCCGCCGACCTGACCACCGTCGGGATCATCAGCAGCGAGAGCGCGATGGCGCCGCCGAACCCGTTGCGGGCAGCGGGCCCGAGCAGGATCACCAGCAGCGAGAGGGCGAACAGGCCCGCCACGATCGACGGGATGCCCGTCATCACGTCCACCAGGAACGTCGTCCACCGGGCGATCCGGTTGCGCTGGCCGTACTCGACCAGGTAGATCGCCGCGAACAGCCCGATCGGCACCGAGATGACCGCCGCCATCGCGGTGACCAGCAGCGTGCCGATCAGGGCGTGGTAGATGCCCCCGCCGGCCCCGACCACGTTGCGCATGTCGGAGGTGACGAAGGCCCAGCTCAGCGCCGGGACGCCGTTCTTCAGCACCGTCCAGACCAGCCAGAGGAGCGGCACGAGGACCCCGACGAACGCCGCCCAGACCAGCGACGTCGTCAACCGGTCGACCGCGTAGCGGCGGCCCTCGGCGAACGCCGACCACAGCGGCCAGGCGACCACGTAGACGACCCCGGCGAGGCAGAGCATCGCCACCCAGCCCCAGCCCATCAGCAGGCTGAGCCCGACGCCCAGGACGACGGCGGCGGCGAGCACGGCGTACGGCGCCCAACGCGGCAGCTTGGGGTCGGCGAACCGGATGTCGGCGGAGATCGACGAGGGGTCCGGCTCGATCGGTGCCGACGTCATCGGGTCACCATCCTCTCGTGCCGGGCCACGATCCATCGGGCGGCGAAGTTGACCGCGAAGGTCACCACGAAGAGCACCAGGCCGGTCGCGATCAGCAGCGCCTGCTTGTCCGGCGTGGCCTCCTTGAAGTTGGAGGCGATGTTGGAGGCGATCGTCGCCGGGTTGGTGTCCGAGATCAGGTTGAGGGTCACGATCGGCGTCGCCGACAGGACCATGAGCACCGCCATCGTCTCGCCGAGCGCCCGCCCGAGGCCGAGCATCACGCCCGAGATCACGCCGGACCGGGCGTAGGGGAAGACGGCCAGCCGGATCATCTCCCACCGCGTGGCCCCCAGGGCCATCGCCGCCTCCTCGTGCAGGCGCGGCGTCTGGGCGAACACCTCACGCGAGATCGCGGTGGTGATCGGGATGACCATGATCGCGAGGACGATCCCGGCGGTCAGCATGGTGCGGCCGGTGACCGACGGGGGACCTGCGAAGAAGGGGATCCAGCCGAGGTTGTCGTAGAGCCAGTTCAGCACCGGCTTGATGGCCTGGGCGAGGGCGAGCCCACCCCACAGTCCGTAGACGACGCTCGGCACCGCCGCGAGCAGGTCGATCAGGTAGGCGATCGGCGCGGCCAGTCGCGGGGGCGCGTAGTGGGAGATGAACAGCGCCAGCCCGATCGAGAACGGCACGGCGATCACCAGCGCGACGACCGCTGCCAGGATCGTGCCGTAGATCAACGGGCCGACGTACGACACGAAGTCGTGCGCCGGCGCATAGATGGGCTCCGGCGCGGAGAGGCCCGGCGCTCCCTCGACGGCCAGGAAGACGAACACCCCGGCCAGGGCGAGCATGATGACGATGGCGGCGAACAGCGACAGGCCGGAGAAGATCCGGTCGCCCCACCTCACCGGGGGTCTGGCGCGGGAACTGGCGGTGCTGGACACGACGCTCCTGGATCCGAAATCAGGGGTGTGCGGCGGCCCGGCTGACCGGACCGCCGCACCCGAAGTGTTTCAATCGTCAGCCCGCGGAGATGGCGCCGACGATCTTCTGCGCCTGCTCGGCGATCGACGAGTCGAGCGGCGCCGAGCCGGCGTTCTCGGCCGCGGCCTGCTGGCCCTCGTCGGAGACCATGTACGACAGGTAGCCCTGGACCAGTGCCGCCTCGTTGGCGTCGCTGTAGGTCTGGCAGGCCAGCTCGTAGGACACCAGGATCAGCGGGTAGGCCCCCGACTCGGTCGTGGTGCGGTCCACGTCGTACGGCATCATCGTCGCGCTCGCCGTGTCGGCCGGCTTCGACACCGCCAGCGCCTTCGCCGCACCCTCGGCGGACGGCGCGTTGTACTCCTCGCCGACCTTGAGGGACACGATGCCCAGGCCCCCGGCCTGGCTCTCGTCGGCGTAGCCGATGGTGCCCTCGCCGCCCTTGACCGCGGCGACCATGCCCGAGGTGCCCTCGCCGGCCTCGCCGCCCTTGATCGGCCACACGCCGTCGGGGTCGTAGGTCCAGGCGCCGTCACCGGCCGCGCTGAGGTACTGGGTGAAGTTGTCGGTCGTGCCCGAGTCGTCGGAGCGGTGCACCGGCGTGATGGTGGTGTCGGGCAGGTCGACGCCGTCGTTCTGCGAGGCGATCGCGGCGTCGTTCCACTTGGTGATCTTGCCGTTGAAGATGTCGGCGACGGTCTTCGCGTCGAGTTGGAGCTGGTCGACACCGGGCAGGTTGTAGATGACCGCGATCGGGCTCACGTAGACGGGGACCTCGACCGGGTCGTCGCCACCGCAGCGCTCCTTGGCCTTGGTCAGCTCGCCCTCGTCGTCGTTGATGGCCGAGTCGGAGCCGGCGAACGAGTAGGCCTTGGAGATGAAGTTCTCGCGACCGCTGCCCGAGCCGACCGGGTCGTAGTTGACCGTGACGCCCGAGTTGGCGGACTGGAAGCCCGCACGCCAGGCCTGCTGGGCCGCGTCCTGGGCGCTGGAGCCGCCACCGGAGAGGGTGCCGCTGAGGCTGCCCGAGCCGCTGCCGCCGTCACTGCCGCCGGCGCTGTCACTGTTGCTGCCGCAGCCGGTCAGCGCGAGGGCGAGGACGGCGAAGCCGGGCACCACGGCCCGGCGGATGGAAGTGCGAATCACTTCTGAGCTCCTGAGTCTTTAAGGATTTCTCGTTGTCATTCGCGAAGTTAGGGAGCGCAGGTGGACGGATGCGTCGCGGCCGGTGAACGGGCGGTGAACTCGACGTGCCCATCCGGGGACGCACCGGCTGTGCAGAGACGTACATCACGTGAACAAGCCCGCGACGCCTTGACCTCAGCGGGGCGTGTGCACTTCAGTCGCGACGACTCTGCCCTGGCGCAGGTGCGCGACCAGCATCCCGCCGGGCTCGAGCTTCGGGTCGCCCACGCCGAGCCCGTCGAGGACCGTGGGGAGCACCGGGCGGTGGCTGCAGACGACCGCGCTCTCGTCGCCGTGGGCGAGCTCGTCGACCACGGCGAGCACGGTTTGCGGGGTCGCGTCCTCCTCGCTCAGCCCGTCCTCGAGCTCCAGCTTCCAGCCGGTGGTGTCGGCGAACGGCCCGACCGTCTCGACGCATCGGGTGCTGCTGGAGCTGACGATCCGGGTGACGTCGTACGCCGCCAGCAGCGGGATCAGCCGCTGCGCCTGCTGCCGCCCCGCCTGCAGGAGCGGGCGCAGCCGGTCGTCCTGGCGGCGCCAGGCCTTGCGGGATCGGGCCTGCCCGTGGCGCAGCACGACGAGGGCGTGGGTCTTGCGGCGCAGCGGGTAGGCCTCGCGCAGGGTGGCGCGGTCGTGCTCGTAGCTGAGCAGGTCGAGCGCGTCGGCGTACGGAACCCAGGCGACCTGGTCGATCTCGGCGTTCGGCCGGTAGCGGCCGACGTCGTCGGAGCCGACGGCGCGGCCGACCCAGTAGGAGACCACCTTGCTCCGGCCGCCGGCGACGGGGTAGCGCTGCCCGGTGAGCGGCGGCCCGAGCCGCACGTGCAGCCCGGTCTCCTCCGCGACCTCGCGCACCGCGGCGGCGAGCACGTGCTCGCCGCGGTCAAGCTTGCCCTTGGGGAACGACCAGTCGTCGTACCGGGGCCGGTGGACGAGCAGCACCCGCTTGCCAGGACGGAACACGACGGCTCCAGCAGCGAGGACGTCCTTCGCGGGCATGCGGTTAGTCTCACACCACCGGACGGCGAACAGGAGGACCGGTGCGCACTCGCCTCACCGTGGTCGTCGCCGGAGTCGTCGTCGCAGCCCTGGTGGTCGTCGCGGCCGTGGTCGCCGTCAGCTGGTGGCGGGGACGGGACGAGACCCAGCTGCAGGAGGCGACGGCGTACGCCCCGGCCGACGCCCAGCGGCTGTCGTGGACCGACTGGGCGGGCGTCCGGACTGCCGTCAAGGCCGACCTCGACGCGTCGTCGTCGGCCGGGGACGTCGAGACGTTCCTCGACCAGGGCTTCGACCGCGACCTCACCTCGACCTCGGCGCTCGTGCAGTCGGCGGGGGTGCTGCAGGAGCACTTCGGGTTCTCCCCCGCCACCGTGCAGTGGGAGCTGTTCAGCCAGTCCGAGCAGGGCGCGGTCGTGATCCTGCGGATGCCCGACGGCGCCGACCTCGGCACGATCGCCGCGCACCTGGAGCAGAGCGGGTTCGCGAAGCCCGCCACCGACGCGCTCGGCGGCCAGGTCTGGTCCGGCGGCGGCGAGCTGCTGCCCTCGATCGGCGCCGACCTGACTCCCGAGCTGCAGTACGTCGCCCTGGACGCCGACCGGCACCTGGTCCTCACCAGCGACAACGAGGCCTACCTGCAGTCGACCGTGGACACGCTCGGCGACGGCTCGCTCCCCGCCGGGATGCAGGACGTCGTCGACGCCTCGGGCGAGCCGCTGTCCGCGGCGGTGTACGACGGCCCGTACGCCTGCAAGGCGCTCGCGATGGGCCAGGCCGACCGGTCCGACCAGGCCGAGGCCGACCAGCTGGTCGCCGAGGCCGGCGAGGTGAGCCCGCTGACCGGGTTCGCGATGTCGGCGCAACCCGGCGGCGACGTACGGGTCGCGCTGGGGTTCGAGAACGCCGACCAGGCCCGGACGAACGCCGACACCCGGTCGGTCCTCGCGAGCGGCCCGGCGCCCGGTCAGGGCGGTGAGTTCTCCGACCGGTTCACGGTCGCCTCCGCCGCCGCCGACGGCGACGTGGTCACCCTGGACCTGAAGCCCGTGCCCGGCAGCTACGTCCTCTCCGACCTGTCCACCGGGCCGGTGCTGTTCGCGACCTGTTGAGGGCGGCTGGGCGCGGCGTTGTGAGCAATTGCGCGCCCACGACCCGGTTGCGCGCTGAGTCCGGTGCCTCAGCGTTCAATTGCGCGGAAACCGCACCGTGACCGGCCTGCTGCGCCGGTCAGGACCGCACGAGTCGGGAGATCGCCTCCACGGCCTCGGACACCTTCTCGCGGGCCTCGTCGTCCCCGGCCCGGGCGGCGTCGACGACGCAGTGGTTCATGTGCTCCTCGAGCAGGCCGAGGGAGAACGACTGGAGCGCCTTGGTCATCGCCGAGACCTGGGTGAGGATGTCGATGCAGTACTTCTCGTCCTCGACCATGCGCTGCAGCCCCCGCGCCTGGCCCTCGATGCGGCGCAGCCGCTTGAGGTAGTCGTCCTTGCGCTGGATGTAGCCGTGCTGGTGCTCCGCCATGCCGCCAGAATACCCGGGAGGGGTATCCGTGACGCTGGCTCACCCTCCGGCGTACGGATCGGGAGCCACCCCGAGGATCTCGTCGATCTGCGCCTCGCTGAGGTGATCGTCGGACTCGCTGGCCGCGATGATGAGGTTGGTGGTCAGCTCCACCTCGCCCAGGAGGTCGGAATCCTCGAGGGACACGTCGAACTGGTCGTGCACCTCATCACTCCTCATGTCCACGTCAGGCGTCCTCCTCGTAGGGAAAACGTTGCCCGACCCTCGCGGGTGCCAAACACGTGCCGACCGAATTTGGCCCGTCCTGACCATGAGGCATGGCCCACACGGCCCCTGCCCACCCCGGGAACCGACCCCGGGAACGGAAGAAGGCCCCACCCGAGGGTGAGGCCTTCTCGAAGACGTTCGGTCTAGAGCCCGAGTCTTCCCCGGTGGTCAGACCGGGCGGACGTTCTCCGCCTGCGGGCCCTTCGGACCCTGGGTGACGTCGAACTCGACCTTCTGGTTCTCGTCCAGGGACTTGTAGCCCTGGGTCTGGATGGCCGAGTAGTGCACGAAGACGTCGTCGCCGCCGTCCTCCTGCGCGATGAAGCCGAAACCCTTCTCGGCGTTGAACCACTTCACGGTGCCCTGAGCCATTGCTCGATTACTCCTTAGTCGGGGCGAGAACCGTCACATCGACGGTCCACAGAAAATGCGGTGACACCGTCGCTCCGACTTGCGTGAGTGGCAGGCCCACGAAAGAAGAAACGCCGTTGGATCACAAACTCCGCGGGCGTCAGACCTGCTGGAACTTGCACCTTCTGCAAGGGCCACGTTACCAATCCAGGCCCCCATGCCAACCATCCGGAGCCGAAATCTCACCACGACCGGTGAAGGTTCTGCTACGCACGCGTGACAGGAGGGGTACGCCGGCCGCAAGGAGCCTGGTCGACGTACCCCCTCCCGGCGGCCGGTGGGGGTGGATGAATCCCCGGCTGACCGGGGATTCATCCGGGGTTGTCAGGGACCTCATGACGTTGTCAGGGGTTGCAACGCCTGACAACGACAGGTTGAGCCTGACCGGGCGGCGGCTTCCCCCGCACGCGGCCAGAGCCGAACGACCCTGGCCGGAGGCGGCGACGGCAGGGATGATCCCGGGATGAACAAAGCCGTCCTCCACTCCATGACCTCGGCAGAGCGCGCGCTGGTCGCCGACACCGAGCCCGCCGCCATCGCCGGTCTCGACGAGGAGGAGCTCCTCGAGCTGCACAGCCGGATCCGGCGCGCCCGCAGCAAGTACGTCAAGAACTACCGTCGCGCCGCTGCCGGCTCGGTGGCGAGGAAGGGCGGTCGCGGGAAGGCCTTCGCCGGCAACCAGCGCGACCGCGACAAGGCCGAGATCTTCGAGCTCGCCCTCGCGCGGGTGAGCCGCCAGGTCGCGGTGCGCGCCAAGGAGCAGGCCGCCGAGCTCAAGGCCGAGCGCCTGGCCGCGGCCCGCGCCGGAGGGTCCGGACCGGCGACGACGGGCGGTACGCCGGCGGCCGCGCCGGCCAGCCGCGCCCGCGGGGTCAAGAAGACGACCGGCGGGGTTAAGAAGGACGCCTCGACCCGGGCCACCGGCGCGCGGCGGCAGGCCAAGCGCGACAGCCGGACCTGACGCACCGCCCCACCGGCGGACCGCCGCAGGCGCGGCCGTTTCGTCCCGTTTGCGACGATGGAGCGCATGACTCGGCTCCTGATCCTCGAGGACGACGCGGGACTGCGCGCCTCCTTGCGGATGGTGCTCGAGGACGAGGGCTATGCGGTCGTGGAGGCGGAGGACGCCGAGCGAGGCCTGGAGCTGGTGGGGGACCCCGGCGGGATCGACCTGATGCTGGTCGACCTGATGCTGCGCGGCATGGACGGGTTCTCCTTCATCCAGCGGGCGCGGCCGCAGACCGAGGCCCCCATCGTGGTGGTGAGTGCGCGCGACGGGGTCGAGGACATCGTGGCGGCCCTCGAGGCCGGTGCGGACGACTACGTCACCAAGCCGTTCCTCGTCGACGAGGTGAAGGCGCGGCTCAAGGCGCTGCTCCGACGTCCCTCGATGGCGGGCGGCCAGGTCGCCGAGTCCGACGTCTTCGTGCTCGACGCGGAGGACGGCCCACTCGTCTTCGACCGGGGCGCCGCGGTGCTGTCGCGCGGCGACACCCCGATCCACCTGACCAACACCGAGTTCCGCCTCCTCAGCGCACTGGTCGACCACGCCGGTCTGGTGCTCGACCGGACCGCCCTCCTGGAGCACGTGTGGGAGCGCGGCTTCTTCGGCGACGACCGGATCGTCGACGTCCACGTGCGGCGGCTGCGCAAGAAGCTGGAGACCGACCCCGGCTCGCCGAAGATCCTCATCACGGTCAGGGGCCTGGGGTACCGGCTCGACACACGATGAGGTCCCCTCGACGTGCCCGCGGGCTCCGGGCGTCGGTGACGCTGGCCTTCGCGGCCGGCGCCCTGGCGCTGTCGGCCGCCCTGGCCCTGGGCACCTACTTCTCGGCACGCCACTTCCTGATCGAGCAGCGCGAGCGGACCGCCACCCGGCAGGCGTTCACCGACAGCGCGGTCGTGCGCGACGACCTGCTGACCTCGGGCACCGAGGTCGGTGACGCCCTGGGCTCGCTGAGCCCGCCGGCCGGCGCGGTGATCTACGTACGACGCCATGGCGAGTGGTACTCGTCGTCACTCGACAGCGCCGGCCCCGACCTCACCTCCACGGTGCAGCCGGTGGTCGGGCAGGGCCAGGTCGGGGTCGGCTGGACCACCGCCACGGACCCGTCGAGCGTCGTCGTCGGGATCCCCCTACCCGCGGTGGATGCGGAGTACTACGAGGTGTCGTCGGCCGAGGAGCTCGACCACACCCTGTGGACCCTGGGCATCGCGCTGACGGTGTGTGCTGCGGTCACGACCCTGGCCGGTGCCGGGGTCGGCCGTGCGGTGAGCCGGCACATCCTCGCGCCCCTGGCGGACGTGGCGGACGCGGCGGTCCGCGTCTCGGCCGGCGATCTCACCACCCGCCTCGCCGAGACCGACGACCCGGACCTGGCCGCGCTGGTGGGCTCCTTCAACCACATGGTCGACGCGCTGCACGAGCGGATCGAGCAGGACGCCCGGTTCGCGGCCGACGTGAGCCACGAGCTGCGCACCCCGGTGACCACCCTCACCACGAGCCTGAGCCTCCTCGAGCACACCCCCGGCCTGTCGCCGAGGGCAGAGGAGGCCGTCCACCTCATGTCCGAGGAGCTGGCGCGCTTCCGTCGCGCCCTCGAGGACCTCCTCGTCCTGGGCCGGCTCGACGCCGGTCGCGACGAGGCGGAGCGGGTCGTGATCGACGCTGACGACCTCGTCGACCAGGCGCTGCGGGCGACGAGGCTCCCGCCGGACCTCCTGGCCCCTCGTCCTCCCGGCACACCAGGGCCCGCGGTGCACGTCGATCGGGTCCAGGTCCTGCGCGCCCTCGCGAACCTCCTGCGCAACGCCGAGCTGCACGGCGGCGGGGTGACCCGGGTCAGCGTCCTGGACGGCGGGTCCGTGGTGGACGTCCGGGTGGAGGACGACGGCCCCGGCGTACCCGAAGCGGACCGCGTCCGGATCTTCGAGCGATTCGCGCGAGCCGGGGGCGCGAAGGCCGGCACCGGCAGCGGGCTCGGCCTGAGCATCGTGGCGCAGACCGTCCGCAACCACGGCGGCGAGGTGTGGTACGCCGACCGGCCCACCGGTGGTGCCGCGTTCGTGATGAGGCTGCCGAGCGTGCCCGGGGTGCGGCGATGAGCGCGCGACGCGACGACCACCACCGGGTCCGGCGGCACGCCGCCCCGCTGGCGTTGCTGGCGCTCCTCCTCGCCGCGTGCGGCCTGCCCGGTGACGGGTCCGTACGCACGGTGCCCGACGAGGACGTGCCGTACCGGCTGCTCGCGCCGGCCTCGCCCGCCGGGTCGCCCGACGGCGGAGCGGACCCCGCGGACCGCTCCCCGGCCGTGTTCTGGGTGATGGGGGACCACCTCCTCCCGGAGGTGACCACCGAGACCTGCTCCGAGGACGAGGAGACCCTGGTCCGCCGGCTGCTCAGCACGCTGTCCGCCGGTCCCGGTGACGACGCCCGGGCCGCAGGCCGGTCGTCCGCCCTGCCGGCGGACCTCGGGCTCGACGTCGTCGGTGTCACCGACGGGACGGCCGAGATCGGCATCGAGCCGGGTGCGTCGATCGGCGCCGACCAGCTGCCGATCGCCGTCGGTCAGGTCGTCCTGACGCTCACCTCGGCGCCCACCGTCGAGTCGGTGGTCCTGGTCAGCGACGGGGCGCGGGTGCAGGTGCCGCTCCTCGACGGCGTGCTCACCGACGAGCCGGTGACCGCGGCGGACTACGCCGACCTCCTGCCCGACCGACTCGGCGGGCCCGGCTCCCTGGGCTGCCGGTAACCCCACGACCCGGCTCGTGCGACCGGCACCGAGCGGCCATGTTGCAGTCTCATGACGATCCGCGGACGAGGCTCGGTCAACCTGCTCGCGACCCTTGTCCGGTCGTCCCGGCCGTGTCTTGATGAAGGTCAGGAGTCATGCGAGACCACGGAGGGAGATCTCATCATGCTCACGATCACACCCGACGCGATGGACATCATCCGGCGCGTCACGGAGCACCCGAAGCTCGACAACGGCGCCGGGCTGCGGATCGGGTCCCGACCGGACCCCTCGGCGCCCCTGCGCGTCCACGTCACCGACCACCCCGAGCCCGGGGACCGCGTGCTCGAGCGCGACGGAGCTCGGCTCTACCTCGCCCCGGTCGCGGCGGAGCGCGCGCCGGACGCGAGCTGGACGCGGTGACCGACGCCGAGGGCCGCGTGCGGTTCGTCTCCCGGCGGGCGGCATGAGCGTCACCACCCTCGACTCGCGACGCGCCGCCCGTCGGGCGGCCGTGATCGCCCGGCAGCGCGCTGCGGCACGACGAGCCGAGCACCGCTACTCCATGGTGTGGCGGCTGCGCCGTGCCTGCTGAGCACCAGCCACGACATCGGGCGTCGCTCGCCACGCCGGCGACCGTCCGCGAGGAGCCAGACATGAACACCATCAGCGACGGGCTCGAGCTCGTCTACCTCGGACGCACCGACCTCGAGAGCTCGTCACCCTGCGAGCACGTCGCCGGCATGGCGGTCGTCGACCAGGACGGGCTCCGGCTCGGCGAGGTCGACGACGTCGTCGTCGACGTGCGCGACCGTCAGCCCCGCCTGCTCTCGGTGGTCTCCGGAGGCGTCCTCGGCCTCGGCGTCACCGAGACCCTGGTGCCCATCGAGGCCGTCACCGAGATCGGCGACCGGCTACGGGTGATCAGCCCCGGCGTCCCGGACGTCACGGACGGCGACCCGACCCCGACCCCGACCACGGACGATGGATCTCCCTTCGAAGCCGCGTACGAGGCGTACGGCGTGGTCCCGCCCTGGCGCGACGTCCATTCAGCCCGCTGACCCACCGGGGCGCCCCGCGGGAGAGCGCGCCGGTGACTGGGGCCCGGGTCGGGGCGAGTACTGTCTCATCGCAGTCGGACGGCTCCGCCGACCAGCGGACCGGAGTCCGGTCCGACGACCCGGGCCCCTAGCTCAATTGGCAGAGCAGTGGACTTTTAATCCATGGGTTGTGGGTTCGAGTCCCACGGGGCCCACCCGGAGTTTCCGCTGGTCGGGGGCGGTTCGCCGCTCCTGACCAGGAACGGCAGGGGCGTCGGCCGGGCGTCGCCCGTCCCCGCCCGGGGTCTACCTGGCTCGGGCTGCCTCGGGCTATCTCTGACCACGCAGACCACCATTCGAGCGGCGTACGGCTCAAAATGACTCACGGTGGGCGGTTGCGCGGATAGTGTCAGGTCGGCCGACACCGGGGAAGGGGAACGAGCGCCGTGCTTGATACGTCCTCTTGGCCCCGGAAGGCCCTCGACGTGGTCAACGACCTGCACCTTGACCCGCTGAACGTACGGCTGGAGACGACCAGTACGCAGATCGAAGCGGACATCATCGAGGACCTATTCGACAACGAGGGCGCGTTCGACTTGGTGGAGGCGATCTCCCAGATCGGCTATCTGACCCACGAGATTCCCATCGTCGTGAAGCAGCGCGGGAAGTACATCGTGGTTGAGGGGAACCGACGGCTCGCAGCCTTGAAGGCGATCCAGAACCCGATGATCGTGCCGGGCTATCAATCGCGCGTCACGGTTCTGGCCAAGTCGATGGGCACGCAGCGGGACAGGTTGAAGCAGATCGAGGTCCTTGTCGCGCCGAACCGGCAGCAGGCCAACCAGGTGATCGCTGCTCTCCACACGTCTAACCCTCGCAAGTCCTGGACACCCGCTCGACAGGCCGCGTTCTTCCAGGCTCAAATCGATGCAGGGCGCAAGTACAAGGACCTGCTCACGCGCTATCCGACCATCGACGTACCCAAGTTCGTCCTGCGTGCGCGGCTGGTCAACCGCATGAAGGCTGCAGTGAAGTCAGACGCGGATCTATCCGACTTCACCGAGAGCAAGGGCTTCAAGTCGGGCTACTCAACCCTCACCCGCATCTTCGAGGCCAAGGACTTCCGTGATGTGACAGGCATCGACCTGGACGCAAACGGCAATCTGGACACCGTCCTCACCGATGACCAGTTCGATGCGACCTCGGAGTTGATAGTCCGCGGCATGCAAGACGGGACCATCAACACCCGAACGATCAACACTGTCGGGAGTCCTCGCTTCACCCAGTTGATGAGCGAGATCCGCACGGCCATCGGCATGCCGACGGCGACCCCTCCGGCTCCTGGGGGTGGGTCTGGTGGCCCGTCGCCGGGTGCCCCCGCCCCAGGTGGCGGGAAGGGCGGTACGGGCAAGGGTGGTAAGACCGCCAAGAAGTCCCCGCCGCCGAAGAAGACCAAGCAGACCGTCCTCAATACCGGTCACATCGTGGCACCGGCCGCGTACCCCGTCGCGGTCCGTCTGCACCTTGAGGAACTGTCGATCCTGAACATTCAGCGGACCCCCAACGCGACGTTCGTCTTGCTACGGGCGACTCTCGAGAAGTCCATCAAGGCATACGCCGAAGCCAAGGGTGTCGACATCTCTACGACGAGGCATCAGACGCACGGTCGCGTCCAACTCCACAACTGCCTCAACTGGCTCGTCGAGCACTTACAGAAGAACGGCCCGAAGGTGTTGGTTGACCCGGCGAAGAAGCTTCAAGGCGGGCGGCTCGCTGAGTTCACCGGCACCAAGGCGGCGCTGAACGCTGTCAATCACAACCAGAACTACCACGCAGACGCGGACGACGTGGTGACGGCATGGAACTCCATGGATGCGGTGATGCGAGAGTTGATGAAGCCGTGAGCGCCGAGCGACGGCGGCTGATGGCCTCGCCCCTGAGATACCCAGGCGGCAAGGGAGCGCTGTACGCCCGCTTGCGCGGCGTCATCCGGGAGAACGGCTTGGCCGGCTGCACGTACGTCGAACCGTTCGCCGGTGGGGCTGGGGCGGGGCTGGGGTTGCTCGTGTCCGGCCAGGTCTCCAAGGTTGTGATCAACGACCTTGACCCGGCCATCTACGCCTTCTGGAAGACGCTGGTCGACGAGCCGGACGCCATGATCGAGCGCGTTCGTAAGGTCCCTTTGAACGTCAAGGAGTGGCGAAGGCAGAAGGCGGTCTACGCAACCGGCGGAGACGGTGACCTTTCGAAGCTTGGCTTTGCCACGTTCTACCTGAACCGGACGAACCGGTCCGGCGTGCTCAACGGCGGTCCCATCGGTGGACTCGACCAGACGGGCAACTACCTGATCGATGCTCGGTTCAACCGGGACGACCTAGCCGAGCGGATGCGCGCGCTCTCCCTCTTCGGCAAGAAGATCATCGTCACGCGCGCTGACGGCAAGGCCGTCGTTCGGAAGTACGCCTCGCAGAAGAACACCTTCATCTACGCCGATCCGCCCTACTTCGAGAAGGCCGGATCGCTGTACATGAACTACTTCCGACAGGGTGACCACGCGTCGCTTGCGGCTGAGTTGAACAAGAAGCCGACCGCTCACTGGCTCCTCACATATGACGACGTGCCGCAGGTCGAGCAGTTGTACAGGGACCGGCGCATCCGACGCTTCGGTCTGCACTACTCGGCCCACCGTGTCACGAAGGCGACAGAGGTCGTGGTGCTGTCTGACGCTCTGAACGACATCGAAGACGGCTGGCCCTCCTAGGCTGCAACTTTCCATCGCGATGCCGCTGGCGTAGCGTTTCGACATTTGGTTGCATCCGGCAACCATCTGACGATGGAGGCTCCCATGCCCGCGACGAATAACACCCGCCACGCTGTGTCCCGCTCGACCGGGGCGACGACCTGGACCCGCAAGGAGGGCGACGAGTGGAAGACCGCTTGCCTGAACCACGACGCCGAGACGACCGCCCCGACCCGGGGAGCGGCCTGGAAGAACGGCTCGACCCCGGCGCAGTTCTGCCCGAAGTGCAAGGCGATCACCGAGGGCAAGGCCGAGAAGCTTGCAGCGGGCCTGCTCGACCTGCCCACCCCCACCGCGAAGAAGCCCGCGCCGAAGAAGCCGACGACGACCGCCAAGAAGGCGACCGCCCCGAAGCCGACCAAGGCGGCGTGACCGACAAGATGAGCGACCCGGCGAGCGGCAACCCCGTGCGAGTCGAGGACGACCCCTACGCCGAGTTTTTCGCCGACTGCACGACAGCGGAAGAAGTGCTGGCGCTTCAAGCCGAGATCGACTCCCTGCCGCCCACCTAGCGGGCCTGAGCAGCCCCTACCCGTCGAGGGTGGGGGCTGTTCCACGTCCTACGCGGAACGTAAACGGCCCGTAGGCGGACTTGAACCCCTCCGGGGCAACCGAGGGCCCGAAACGGGCCGAACTTCCCGGCATTCTGTGTTTGCGGACGCCTCGCGTGCGTTCGGGTCGCCCTGGGTGGGCCGCAATCCGTAACCATCCGACTCGCGGCAGATCAGTGCGCGCGGACGCGCACACCACGCGGCAGATGTGCGCGTTCCGCCACTCGACTAGTCCCGACGTTCTCGTGCCGCACGTCGTTGCCAGTAGCCTCGCCTCATGAGCCAGGCCGACGCTATCGACCTGCTACGGACGGTCCAGATAATCGCGACGAATGCGCTCGACGGGCGGCCATTGGAGGAACACGACGCGCACTACGCGGTCGTGCTTCCGCTAAACGGGCCCCCCGCTGTGGTCACTGCCGACCTTGGTCGGGCCGACTGGATGACGGAACGCGGCCCAGGGACGGCCGAGCCGCAGTTCGAGGCTTTCCTCGTGAGCGCCGTACGCGGCATGCGAGACGGGCTGCGGGCTGTTGCTGTGGTGTCCGCGAGGCGGGGAACCGGCCGCGTCGACCTGCTGCTAGAGGAACACACGTCGACGGTCACGGAGCACATGTGGTCGACCGACGTCTCGTCACACAACTGGCACCGAGAGAACACCGAAGCAGTCATCTGGCACACCCCAGCCTGACCGACCGGTCATCGGCAGGTCCGTGCAACTCGCGGCACAGGCAGACGTCGTTGATGCGAACATGTAGCGGTGGCTGACGAGGAGATCTTCCAGCGCTTGCCGTTTCCCTATGAGGGCGGACGGTTTCCCGCCAACCTTGGAGCGCTGGTCCAGCGGACCGTCCTGACCGGCGAGCTCCCAGCCCGTGAAGTGGTGCACACGTCGGATGGATCGTGGGCGATCGGAGATGGTGTCAACGATCCCAATCTCCCGGGCGCATCGGTGATCTCCCACATCTCGCACGTCGTGACCATGAACAGTTCAGTCGCTGCCCTTGCGACCATGCCTCCCGGACACATCGCCGAACGAGAAGCTGCGGGTGGGCCGTGGGAGATCAAGGTCCTCCTGGGCTGGGGTGATGACTAGCGCCCGCTCATTGCACGACCGCGCACACCGCGCGGCAGATCCGGATGATGGGTGGCACGCGGTTGTCACCGCTTATGGCTGAAGAGTCAGCCAGGTCTCGCCACGACGAGCGGTGTCTTCGGTGGCGAGTGATTCGAGGGTGAGGGTGGTGAAGCCGGTGTGGAGTTCGTGGATGATGCCGGATATCTCCTCGACGTCCGCGTACCCGGTGTGCTCTGGGTAGCCGCCGTCGATGCGTTCGAGCCACAGGCGCCACTTGTTGTCACCGACTGGGTCCAGTTCACCGGTGGGGCGCCAGTCCTCACCAGGACGGCCCCAGATCAGCGCGTTGGTCGGTTGGAGCAACTTGCCAGCGGCGAGGTGTCCGACACCGTTGCCGGGACCACGCTCGAACGTCCCGTTGACGCGGACGCGCGACTCGACACCGACGTGCACGCTCTCGCTGATGCCGTCGCTGCGGTCAACGCGCCAACGATGGTTCCTGCACCAGAAGCGCTCGGTGTAGGTGTCCTCAAGGTCAGTGCCAGATCCATGGTGCACGCGGACGACGCCTTCAGCCCATGAGAACCGTCCCGCACCGAGCATGTGGCCGATCACGACGAAGATCTGTGCTGACATCTGGCCCCATCCTGGCGACATGCCCTCCGAGCAACGAACCGCGGCCCGCCATCCATCGAGCGCCGGCGCCCGCAGCCTAGCCGCCCTGTCATCGGCAGAGTCGGATGTTTATACCTGGCCTGGCGCCTCCCGCCCGTTGAGTCAGGTCGGGACAACCCCTCCGGGCGCGGGAGGCGAGTTTCAGCCGCGCCGGTTCAGGTCGTCCGGCACGACCCGGCCAGACGCGGGGTCCACGACGACTTCGCCGAAGGCATCGAGTCCGTCTGCCATGCCCGCGCGGATGATGGCCGCGTTGGCCTCGCTCGGGGTCAGCGTGTGGGGGTCGGGCTGGATTAGCCCGTCAGCGCCGCCATACTCGCTCGCAGGCGTCCGCTGCTCGGCACTTTCGCCGAGGTACTGGATGGGGCCGCTAGCCATCTCAGCCGACCGTGCTCTTCTGCGCCGTGGCGTTGTAGGTGCCCGGCTGGCCGGTACCGGCGGGCACGGTTCGCACGAAGTAGGGCGTGGTCCCGTTGAGGAAGACCATCAGGTCGCACACAGTGTTGTCGCCGGGGAACTCAGGCGTAGGGCACCGGGTCACGACAGCCGGGTACTCCTCGCCTGCCGCAACGGGCATGCGTCGCCCGCGTCGGCCGAGGCCGATCTGTGGGATCAGCTGCACATCTGCGTCGCTCACTGTGTAGTGCACAAGGCCGCTGGCCATGTCGTTCACCGTCCTCTAACTCGTGGCTGGGGCTTCATCGACCCGTCGACGCTATTGCTCCGACGGAGGAGCGACCCCTCTCAACAGAGGGCTTCTGATCGTCACGCGTGCTTGTGCAGGGCGGTGACGTTCTCCCCCGCCGTCACGCCGAGTGAGGGCGTCTTCGCGGGGCGGGTCGAGTCGAACCGGGCTCGGGTCGCCTTCGGATCGCTACCGATCTGGTGGGCGTAGATCGTCATGAACACGTACAGCGAGTGACCGAGTTGGCGGGCGACCTCGACCGGTTGCATTCCCTTGTCCAACATGAGGCTTCCGGCGGTGTGGCGTAGGTCGTGGAGGCGCAGGGACTCGGGCAAGCCCGCGAGCTTGACGGCGGGCTTGAACTGCCGCTGGTAGAAGCCATCGCGCCACCACGACCGGTTCCAGTCGAGCCCGCCGGTGGCGCCTTGGAAGCGAGCGAGGTCGTTGCGCGAGCGCCCCGGCCACAAGGGGGCGTGGGAATGGTTGTCACCGTTTGGCCCGTGGGGGTGGTCGGCAAGGTACGCGGCCAAGTCTTCGCAGAGCCAGTCGGTTGGAATGTCGACGACTCGCGGCTTGCGATTCTTCGGCGTGCTGATCGTCCAACAGCACTCGTCATCGGTGCAGGCTCGGCCCCGGCCCTTAGGGTTGTCCGGCGTGCGCGGGTTCGGCGGGGCTGTGCACTTATGCTTCTGCCTCGTCTGACGGACGTGCACCTGGCCGACCGGAAGCTTTATGTCTGCAATCGTCAGCCCGGCGACTTCACCTGCACGAAGACCCGTGTACGCCATGAACTCGATCAGCAGCGCGTACGGCGTATCCGGCGCAAGAGCACGCATCGCTTCGGCCAAGTCTTGGATCTGGGATTCACTGAGGGCGACCGGTTCGAACGGGAGCCGGTCGTGCCGGTCAGCCGGAATCTCAGCGCCGAGCGCCGGATTGGTCGGGATGGCCTCGCGCCGATGGGCGTACTTGAGAACCTGGCGGAGCACGCCGTAGTGGTGCCGGATCGATGCGCTCGACCTCTTGCCTCCCCCACCCCTCGCGACCTTCTGGATGAAGTCGTCCACGTCGGCAGGGCTGATGGACCGGATCTGTCGCGTGCCCAAGATCGGGATCACTGAGGAGTCGAGCGTGCGCCGGTCCCCGGCGAGCGTCGTTGGCTTCTTGGTCGTCTGTCGTGACTGCCACCACCGCTCAGCCCACTCCGCCACCGACTCCTTGCCAGCGTCGGCCCTCGCGGCTCGCCCGGTGCCGTGAATCTCGGCGTCCTTGCTGATTCGGAACGCCTTTGCCTCCTCAAGATCCTCGAACGTGCGCTTGCCGTAGACCCGGCGCGCTGGCCCGTCCTCCTGGGGCTCGTAGTACATCCAACGCACCTGGTGGCGGCGCTTGCCGGCGCTGGTCTTCCAAGACCTCACGTGTGCCACGAGTCGTCCTCCTTCATCGTGTTGAGCCAGGCCTGCGCCTCGGCTTCGGTGTTGAACGTGCGTTCGCGGCGGGTGCCGCTGCGGTTGATGACGGCGAGCCACCGTCCGTTGGGGCGGGGTCGTGGCCTGAGGGGTCGCCCGGGCAGACTCCGAGCCGCTTGGCTGTCTTGGGCGGGCACGGGTGCCTTGCGTCTGCGTGGACGGCCACCGGCCGGGCCGATCTCAGGCAGTGGGCCGATGTAGCGCGATCCGGCTGCTGTGACGCGCTTGGCTTCGTCGCGAGTGACAGGTGGCGCGATACCGGCTCGCTCGGCACGCTCGCGCTTACGTGACTCCCTGACCGCGCGGTCAAGCGCATCGGAGTCGTCGGACGTCCACAGGCTCATGCCCCACCCCCAACCTCCGCAGGGGCCGCGCGCTTGTAGATGCGCCGCACGGTCGACGGTTGCCAGGTCGGTCGGCCCTCAGGGCTGAGCACGCCGTCACTGGTTAGGGCTCGGGCTATCGCACCGAAGGATGAGCCTTGGTCGCGCTCGTTGCAGATGCGGTCGACGACCGCCGAGCTTGCAAGGCGAGGTGCACCGATCTTCTTGCCCTTGGCCTTCGCGGCGGCCATACCCTCGCGGGTGCGGATCGAGATCATGTCCCGCTCCAGTTCGGCGAAGGTGGCGAGCATGTTCGCCATCGCCTTGCCCTGGGGCGTGGACAGGTCGACCCCGAGGTCGCAGATGATCAGGTCCCACCCTTGGGTCCGGGCGGCGTTCATGATGTCGGCCGCATGCAGGACGGATCGGGCGAGCCGGTCCATCTTGGCGACGATCAATGCGTCAGCCCGGCCTGCCTCCAACTGGTCGAGGCACTGACGCAGGTTCGCGTTGACGTTCTTGCCGGACGCGCCCTCGTCGGCCACGACCTCCACGGGCCAGCCTCGCCGTTCGGCTTCGGCGAGCACGGTCGAGCGTTGGGCGTCGAGCCCATTGCCGGACGCAGCCTGTTCCTCGGTCGACACGCGCAGGTAGGCCAGGGCGCGTGTGACGTGCTTGCGGTCATTCATGGCGGTCCTCTCACACGAACGGCCCACGCGAACCGCTGGCCTGTCAGGGCCTAACGGGTCGAATGGGCCTTACGCCTCGAAACGCTAGCGGAGGTCGACCGGCAGCGCCCCTACGCGAGAAGCGGCGTAGGCCGGAATGCCGGCCCTTCGGACGCGGGGGCGGGGGTCGAGGCCGCCGAGCCTCGGTTCACACGCCTACGGACCGTTTGCGGACGGCTCGCGTGGCACCTAGCCCCAGCGCCCGCGCTCGGGGTCGTAGCCGGGCGGGTCGAGCGGGCCGGGATCGGGGCGAGCCGAGCCGGGTCGGACGACCGGTGCCACGACCTCGCCGCGCACGACGTCGGGGCCGAACGGGTCGAGCCGAGTCGTGTACGGCTTCCCGTCCTCGGCGTCGTACTCGGCCCATTGGCGCTCGCGCTCGTCGTAGGCGTGCTGCTCGGCGTCCTCCCACGGCTCGTCCGCCCCCACCCCCACCGCGAGGGCCGGGCGGTCGGACACGTCTTCCAACTCGGAACGCTGGATACCGCCGATGCCGTCACGCTGATGCTGGAGGAATACCGCTTCCAGGGTTTCGTCCCACTTGGACCTCCCGACCTCAAGCTTGGCCCCGGGACCGAGTCCGATGCGGTCCATGATCCCGAGTGCAGCCCTCAACCGGACGGTGTCGTCGGTGTCCTCGTCGTTGACGATCTTGGACAGCGCCGCGATGGCGGGATCTGCAAGCTCGAGAAGCCGTTCCTTCGCGCTCTTCTTGTTCTGAGGAGCGGCGCCACCGTGAACTCGGCAGCACGACTGGCCGAGCATCGCGGGGGCCTTGCACCGCTCGCCGGTCCGATGAGCGGTTGCACTGCATCGCCGGGAGTCGTTCACGGACCCGGGCATGCCAGGCGCGGCCGGGGTTTCCTTTCGTGTGGCGCGGGCCGCTTCGCGCTCGGCCTTCGTGGGGCGGCGTCGCTTCGGCTTGTTAGGCAGAGCCCCTGAAAGGTCCTTGCCCGACTCGTCCGCAGGCGATCCCGAACCGGTTCGGTCACTTCTTGTCATCCTTCTTCCTTCCTCTCGATGAGTCCGACCGGTTCGGTTCGGTTCGTCCCCTACGGGGCACGAACCGCCGAACCGCTTCGGTCGACCGGTTCGCGATCGGTTCGCCGAACCGCTTCCGAACCGCCGAACCGCTCATGACTTCGCACCACCCGGCACCACCCGGAGCGCCACGAAGTCCTTGGCGGAGACGTACTTGCCGCGGGCGGGGGTTCCTCGGTTCGCGACGTAGCCCTCGGCTGTTAGCGCTTCGACCGCAGAGGCGATCCGGTCATTGGTGCCGAGGACGTTGTCGCGGATCGACCTCAGCGAGCACCCGTCGTGCTTGGCGATGTAGCCGTGGACCTGCTCCATCAGCGCCCGGAACTCCGGTTGCTGGGTGAGCGGGACGTCCGGCTCGGCCGCCACGGTGTCGATACTGGGTGACTCGATCCAGGCACTGACGTCGCCGGCCAGGTCTACGGCGTTGCAGTGGAGATCGCCGACGTAGCGCTGCCGGTGCTTGCCGAACGGAACCCACTCCACGCCGCCAGGGCTGTCCTTCGCGAGGAACAACCGCGACCGCCCGTGCTTGCCCTTCCCGAACTGGTCGACGGCCTCCACGAGATACATCGCGCCTTTGATCCCAGCCTTCTTGTGCTGGGTGCCGAGGGTCCAGTTGCCCCGCCCGTCACGGTCCTTCACGACGTGGTCAAGTTCCACAATCGCCGGGCCGGGGTAGTCCTCGGTCGGCTTCACCTGACACCGGCGCGAGAACGACTGGAACCACTTCGCCGCGTCCTCGGCCGCGTTGATCGACAACCCGTTCAGCGCGTACGCCTCCGTCACCCCGTCGAGCACCACCAAGCTGGGCCGGTAGCGCTTGATGTCCGATCGGAGAGCGAGTTGGTCAGCCTCGGTCATCGGTTCGCCGGGACGGAAGTAGTGGAAGCACCGCCTGATCTCGGCCCGGGTCGCGCACAGACTCCGCAACCGATCCACTATCGACCGCTCGTTGGCCTCCATGTCGACGTAGAAGACGCAGTTGCCGTCCTCGATCTCCTGCGTCGCCGCATGCAGCAGGAGCCACGACTTCATCGACTCCGGCTCGCCGCCGACGCTGTGAACCTCATTCGGGTAGAACAGCGCCCGCGTGACCGTCTGGCCGTCGACGCTCTCGGTCCACCGCCCCACCGTGGGCGACGGGGGCGGGGCACCCCGCAGTGCGTCCGCCAGCGGGACCTTCTTGGTCCATCCGGTCCGCATCCCCTGATCAGCCATCGCGACCACCTACCGGTCGAGTCGACGGCAGCGGCACTTGCTTCGTGTCGCGTACGTTCATTGCGTATCTCCGATCCAGACGAGCCGCGTAGACCGAGCACCTACGCGGCTCGTCGCACATGTCAGGCGGCTCGGGTGTCCCGGTGGCCGCTCACGACGCGCTCCCCACGGACCCGGCGCGCGTGTATCGAGATGCGCGCTCCGTGCCGTATCGGATTGCCGCGTCTCGGATGCGGCGTCGGCTCGCTCGGACGAGAGCAGTCCGCAGCCCGACCTCCATGACGGCTTCGGTGGCGTCCTTATAGCCCTCGACCGGCTGCCACAGCCGAAGACGACTCGCCCCCACCCCCGCATCCCGCAGGGCCATGTACCTCGCCCAGCCGCCGAACGCGCCGGCATCGTCCGAATCCATGAGGATGTTGACGGGCGACGTGCTCCGATAGCGCACGAACCAATCAGCTTGCTCCGGTGTCATGCGGTTGATGCCGCCGGGAGTCGTCGTGGCTGCAACGCGAGCGACCGTCATCAAGAGGTCCGCCTCACGCTCACCTTCGGTGAACCAGACCGGCTCGCTGAGCCGGAGTGCGTCCAGCACGACCGGGAGGTTGTAGATGACTCGGTCGGCCCAGTCGGGCTGGTACCTGTGGACCGCGCGGGGCGCGCCCATCCACCGAAGTCGGTTGTTTCGGATGAGCGCAGCCTGGGTCTTGAAGTCCTTGCGCTTGTCGGTGTCGTTGGAGCCACGCACCTTGCGGAGAACGGGGCGTCCGCGCTCGTCGGTGTACACGAACAATGCTTTGAGACTCATGGTGAGACCTCCTCGAATCGACTACTACAAGCCTGATCCCTGTCAACTGAGGGGTTCTGAGCACATGTGGTATGCGCACGCCTCATGACGGACCACGCATTGGGAAGCCCGGCTTGATGCCATGGCGGATCGCAAGCAGCCGCAGCGCGATCGTGGTGCGCCGGTAGGACTCGCGGGTGGGCCAGTCGGGCCATCGGTCGCCGGTCAGCCGCATGTCGCCTTCGGGAGAGCGCATGTACCAACGTCCTCGGTAGAGCACGAGGTCGTCTGTGCTTGCTGGGTGCGTGAAGGCAAGGCCGAACGGCGAGCGCGGAAGCGTCAACGCCGACCAGACCTTGCCTTGGGCGAGGAGATCTGGGGCGTGGGGGTCCTTGACCGCGACGTGGCCCAACTGCGGCATGAGCTGTTGCAGAAGCTCGTTGATCGGCATTGAATCGCGCTGACCAAGCACCGACTCGATCTCCCGTTGCGCCTCATGGGTCTCTTGGGGATAAATCGGGTCAGGGTTGCGACTCCTCGAGAGCCACAGCACGAATGCTTCTCGACCAGGGATTTGCGGCAGGAGTTGTAACCGAGCGGTGGTCATGCCCGGTCACCCCGCAGGATCGCCGCCGTGAGGGTGCGGTGGCCGTGCCGGGGCGAGCCCTCACGGAACCGCTCCTGCATCTCGTGGAGGCGGTCGAGCGGCGAGCCGTCAGCCGATTCCTCCCAACGCTCAGCGTGGTCCGAGATCGTTGCCAGCCGCTTGAGGTACTCGTCCCGTGCCCGCGTCAGGTCGGCCAGCCGCTTCAAGGCTTCCTTGGAAGTGATCCGGCCCTTCTTGAGCAGGGCGGGGATCTCAGCCGCCTCGCGACAGTCGGCCTCCAGGGCCTCGACCAGCCGTGCGTACTCGGTTGTGATGACCTCGGAGACATTGTTCAGATGGTCAACGTGACCCTGACCCAACTCGGACTCCCAAGCCTTTGCCCAGGAGTCGAAGCGGCGACGCCGGGCTGGGGTCCAGCCCGGCTGGTCGTCGGCCCACTCGCGAGCAGCCTCCGGGTCGGCGAAGTCGATCTGCTGGAACTGGCTGAGGTCGGCGCTCATCGCGCACCCCCAGCCGCCGGGAAGCGCGCCCGGTCGACTGCGCCAGCACTGCTGACTACGCGCTCGCGCTCCTGAGCCGAACGGATCGCGTCGGCCACGTCGCCCAGCAGTTCACCCAGGTTGTCGACGCTGGACTCGGCGTCCCGGGTGGTCGGCGGACGGTTCACGACACCGAACGGCGTCTTCTTGACCTTCTTGCTCATTCGTTCTCTCCATTCCATGTCGGCGCGCTCCTGCTCCTCACGGAAGCGCGCATCGTCGTTATCCATCTGTCGGCGCTGAGCGGACGGGCTGCCGCTCGCGATCCCGTACTGCAAGGGGTTGGTCATCGCTTGGCCTCCCGCTGGCGGGCCAGGTGGGCGGCGACCGCTTCCCGCAGCCACCCCTGACGGGTCAGCCCGGCCTCCGCCGCCGCGACATTCACGTCGGAGGCCATGCGCTCGGTCACCTTGAATCGCCAGATGACGGTGAACAGTCGGGCCATGTCTTCTCCTCTCGTCGGGGCCCCTCGCGGAGAGGACCCCTACTGAGGGTTCCTCTCCGCGAGAGCACCGCTCTCTCTTTCTGTGTGCGGGCAGGCGTCAGCGCCCGACCTGCAAGGCAGGGCCGGGTCACAGATCGCCCGCGTAGATCCGAGCGCGTACGCGAGGGCTATGCGTCGAGCGCGGAAGCTTCCAGGTTCAGTCGCATAGGCACTCGCCCGACGCCAGCGCCCGAGCCGTTCGGCATGTCGGGCAGATGTTGCGACGCCGCGTGTACCGATCGACCGCCGGTTGAGCCGGGGCGCCGTAGAGATGACCCCCACACACCCCAGCCGAGTGGCCGTGCTCGCACTCGCGGGCGTACGCGGGGCTGAGTCGCGCCAGGCGAATGTGGTTGATGGTTGCCATCAGGCGGTCCGCTCGGCCAGGAACTTCTCGAGGTCGTCCAGTCGGACGTATGCGGGGCCGGTGTCGCCTGCCGGGCGGCAGACAGGCAGCCATCCCTTCTCGGTCCAGCGGCGGAACTGGCGCGGCGTGAAGCCGTACGTGACGGCCGCATCGTCGCGCTTCATGTAGACGGGTCGCTTCTTCAGCGCCTTCTTGCTCATGGTGCTCTCCGAGGAGGTCTACACCGGAGGCAAATGCAAAAGGGCCACCATGCTCCGGTGAAACGGAGGGCATGGCAGCCCTGTCAGGTCTGGGTCGATCTCTCAGTCGTTCGTGTTGCTCGACTCGCAGGCGATGCTACCTCAGATTCGGGTCTGCGTTTCCTACTACAATCACGGGCGTCGCCGGGGCGTCGCCCGGCGCTTGCCGAGGCTCGCCCCGCTTCGCCCGACGTAGCCCGGTCACGATTCTGCAACGGCGCTGGTCAAAGCCAGTTTCCGGACGCCGGGGAGCCCGTCGCGGGCGACGGCGGGAGGAGCCGGGGCTCCCCACGGCGATGTTCTTTTAATCCATGGGTTGTGGGTTCGAGTCCCACGGGGCCTACGCAGTCGCCTGTATGGACCCGGGTCCTCCTTGACGGAGTGGCTCGGGTTCCTGCTTTACATGGCTCGGGTTGCTGCTTGACGGTGGCTCCGGTTCCTCCTTGACACTCCCTCATGATCAGGGAGCTCAGCGTGCAGGAGCAGAAGTACCAAGCGGTGTTGGCGGTGCTGGCTGATGGTGTGTCGGTCAGTGAGGTCGCTCAGCGGTGGGGTGTCTCGCGGCAGTCGGTCCATGCGTGGCTGCGTCGCTACGAGGATCAGGGTCTGGCGGGTCTGGAGCGGCGTTCGAGTCGGCCGGTGTCGTGTCCGCACCAGATGGGCGGGGTCGTCGAAGCGCGGATCCTGGAGCTGCGGCGGGCGCATCCGGGGTGGGGTCCGCGGCGGATCTTGTACGAGCTCGGGATCGCGCAGGCGGCCGGTGAGCTGGGTGGTGAGCCGGTGCCGTCGCGGTCGGCGATCTACCGGTGCCTGGTCCGGGCCGGGTTGATCGATCCCCAGGCCAGGCGCCGCCGCGACGAGCATTGGCGCCGGTGGGAACGCGGTACCGCGATGGAGCTGTGGCAGATGGACGTGGTCGGTGGGTTCCTGCTTGCTGATGGTCGGCGGGCCAAGGCGTTGACCGGGGTCGACGACCACTCGAGGTTCTGTGTGTCTGCGTACCTGATGCTGCGGGAGACATCGCAGCGGGTCTGTGACGGACTGGCGGTGGCGATGCGGACCTATGGGGTGCCCGAGGAGATCCTGACCGACAACGGGAAGGTGTTCACCGGCCGGTTCAACAAGCCTCCGGTGGAGGTGTTGTTCGATCGGGTGTGCCGGGAGAACGGAGTCGCCCACCGGCTGACCCAGCCCAGGTCGCCGACCACCACCGGGAAGGTGGAGCGGTTCCACCGCACCATGCGGGAGGAGTTCCGCACCGACCGGGTCTTCGAGTCCCTGGCACTGGCCCAGGCCGAGCTCGACGAGTGGGTCAACGGCTACAACCACCGACGGCCGCACTCCTCGATCGGGATGGTGCCGCCCGTCGAGCGCTTCGGCACCCGACCGATGCCGGCCCGGCCGGTCCGCGACGCGCTCGTCACTCCTGACCGCAACGGGGATGACTGGATCGCTCGACGAGCAGGCGCGAACGGGGTGATCTCGGTGTCGTGGCAACAGATCTGCCTGGGCAAGGCCGCCGCCGGGAAGAACGTCGACGTACACGTCACCGACCGGGTCATCCAGGTCTGGGACGGCAACCAGCTGCTCAAGACCACCGCCCGCACCACCACCGGGGAGGTGAGGAAGAAGCGCGCCTCGGTCACACGAACCGAGGACTAACCTCCATCAAGAGTGTCAACGAGGAACCGACACTCCCACGTCAAGCAGGAACCGGAACCAGACAGGCCTACGCAGTCGCCTACGCGGTCGCGGTCGCGTCGAGCAGCTCGGCGAGGGCCTGCGGCCGGCTGAACATCGGCCAGTGGCCCGAGTCGATGTCGACCAGCTCGAGGTCGCGGATCCGGGCGAGCTCACCGAGGTGGCCCGCCTCGAGCCACTCCCGAGCCTGCTCGGGGCTGAACTCGGGGCACACCAGGACGGCCGGGACGGCGAGCCGGCGCTCGTCGTGGAGGTGGACCTCGGCGCGGCTGACGCCGACCGGGACGGCGTGGGCGCCGCGCTCGATCCGCTCCCGGGTGGCGGCGTCCAGGTCGTCGGCGTCGGGGCCCTCGAACGGCTTCCACCCCGGGAACCGCATCAACCCGTCGACCGGCTCGAAGAGGTCGGCGTACCGCTCTCCGTCGGCGGCCGGCCAGCCGCCGACGAAGACCACCTTCGCGACCGACTCCGGTCGCGCGTCGACGGCCAGCCACGCGAGCGTGGCGGCCGCGGAGTGGCCCACGAGCACGACGGGGTCGGGGCCGGCCGCGTCGACCGCCGCCCGCACCGCCGCGACCTGGTCGGCCAGGGTGGCGTCCGTGCGGCCGTCGCCCTGCCCGGGCAGCGCGACGGCTGCGACGTCGTGGCCGGCGGCGCGCAGCGGGGGCACGACCTCGTCCCAGGCTCGTTCGTCGAGCCACAGCCCGGCGATGAGCACGATCTTCATGAGGGTCCTCTCGGGTGGGTTGCGGACGACGCTAGAGCCGGTTGAGGACGATCGGCTTCCGGTTGCCCGTCCGGCATGCCTAGGGTGCGGCGATGGGGACCTACGGCGACTCACCGACAGCGCGGGCACTGCGGACCCTCGAGCTCCTGCACGACCGGCCGGGCATCACGGCCGCAGAGCTCGGCGACCGCCTGGGGGTCAGCGACCGGGCGGCCCGTCGCTACGTCGTGATCCTGCGCGAGGCCGGCGTACCGGTGCGGTCCGACCGCGGACCGTACGGCGGCTACCGGCTCGGGCGGGGCGCCCGACTGCCTCCGGTCAGCTTCACCGCGGCCGAGGCGCTCGGGCTGGTGATGGCGGTCGTCGACGCCCGGCCCGCCGCTGCCGAGGTCGGCACGGACGACCCGGTCGGGACCGCCCTCGGCAAGGTGGTCCGCGTCCTGCCCGAAGCGGTCCGGCAGCAGGCCTCGTCGTTGCGGGCGCACACCGCCGCCACCCCGGACCGCTATCGGACCGTGCCGGACCCGGACGTGACGAGCGACCTCGCCTCAGCGGTCGCCGAGCACCGCGTGGTCACCATCGACTACCGCACCGCCGCCGGGTCGCAGTGGAGCGGCCGGGTCGAGCCGTGGGCGGTGGTGGTGCGCCACGGGCACTGGTACCTGCTGTGCCGGTCGCTGCGCAGCCACGAGGCCCGCACCTACCGGATCGACCGGGTCCGCCGGGTCGAGGTGCACCCCGACACCTTCGCTCCCCCGGACGACCTCGACCCCGTGGCCGACCTCGAGCGCCACCTCGGCGCCGGGTGGGCCCATCCCGTCCGCGTCCTGCTCGACGCCCCGCCCGAGGAGGTGGCCCGCCACGTCACCCCGGTGATGGGGCGGCTCGAGCCCTACGGCGACGGCTGCCTGCTCGTCGGCACGACCGACAACCCCGTCATGTACGCCGGGGAGTGGCTCGCCCGGATCCCCCTGTCGTTTCGTGTCCTCGGCGGCCCCGAGCTGCTCGCCGCCACCACCCGGCTCGCCGACCGGTTGCGGGGCGCGGTGACCGACGCCGCGCCGGGCTGAGGGCGGTGCACCCACCACCGGTCTACTCCACCTCGACCAATTCGGCCGCAGGTGGTGCGCGGGGCGCCGCGGGGGACCTACTGTCACGGCTGTTGAACCGTCGGTGACCCGAGACGCCGGCGGTTCACACCATTTCGGGGGTGGTCCGGATCCAGTAGCGGCGGACCTCGCCCCGGGTGTCCTCGTGCACCGCGCCGACGTGCTCCATCACCCGCCACGAGGCGACGTTGTCGTCGTCGGCGGTGAGCAGGACCCGGTCCAGGCCGAGCGCCGCCGCCTCGACCAGCGCGAGCTCCAGCGCCCGGGTGGCGTGTCCCTCGCCGCGGCGCGAGGGGCGCACGGCGTACCCGATGTTGCCGCCCTCCTCCAGCAGCCGCGGCGTGAGTGCGTGCCGCAGCGCGAGGTAGCCGACGAAGGAGCGGTCGTCGCCCTCGCCGTCGGTGATCCAGAAGAACGTGCAGGGCACCAGCCCCTCCGCGACGTTGGCCGGGTCGGCCTGGCCCAACGGGTGCTCAAGGACCCTCGCAGCGCCCGCGGCGCTCGTGTCGAGCGGGTCGAAGTCCCACAGGCCGGATCCGTGCATGACCTCGCCGGCATCGGTGAACTCGGCGACGGCCTCCGCCCAGGAGGGGCGCAGCCGCACGTCGGGTCGGTCCAGGGAGGTCATCCCTCATTCCAGCAAATGGAACGTGTTCTAGCATCCTCATTTGTGGCTGGCTACGTGCTCGAGGACATCACCGACGACGAGGTCGAGCGGCAGCGTGCGCTCTACGGGCCGTTCACCCAGGCGGTCCGCGAGCTCGTCGACGCGGTCATCCGCACCGAGGTGGACGACGACGAGGTGCGTGCGGTGCAGGCCGAGGTCGAGGCGCTCACCGCCCGGCTGCGCGCGCGGCAGCTCGAGGGGTCGTACGGCGTCCGCTTCACGCCTGCGGGACGCGGCCGCCCCTGGGGCAACCCGGTGGTGGGGCTGCGCAACGCTGCGGCGCCGCCGGTGGAGGTGGAGCGCGACCCCGCCGGCCGGGCCTGGGCGAGCTTCCACCTCGGCGCCGCCTTCGAGGGGCCGCCCGGGCTCGTGCACGGCGGGGTGTCGGCGATGATCCTCGACCAGATGCTCGGCGAGGCGACCGGGGCGGGCGGCAAGCCCGGCATGACCGGGACGCTGACGCTGCGCTACCGGCGCGGCACGCCGCTGGGCGACCTGCGGTGCGAGGCCTGGATCGACCGCACCGAGGGGATCAAGACCTGGGCGAAGGGCCACCTGATGGACGCCGACGGCGTCACCGTCGAGGCCGAGGGGCTGTTCATCCTGCCGCGCTGGGCACGCGAGCGGCTGCAGGCCGAGAACCCGCGCTACTTCGAGTAGGAGGGCGGGCCTGCGGGGCGATACCCACGGACGAAGTGCATGGTCCACCGGCCCTGAACCATGCGTTTCGTCCGTGGGTATCGCGACGACGCGCCGGAAGGGGCCGGTCAGCCGACCCGCTGCTCCACGGGGACGCCGCGCTCGCCGGAGTCGGTGAGGCGGGCCTCCTCGGCGGCCCGGGCCTCCAGCTCCGCGCGGCGGGTCGTCTCCAGCAGCGCCTGCGCGGCGTCGTACGAGCCCGGGTCGGAGACCAGGTCGGCGGCGCCGCGCTTAAGGCGGCCGAGCGCGCTGCGGGCGAAGATCTGCTGCTCGGTGGTGGTGCGCTCCGAGCGGCCGCGGCCGATGAAGGACACCGCCCAGTGCAGCAGCGCGGTGACCCGGCTCTTGAACCCGGTGATGTAGATCAAGTGGAGGCCGAGCCACATCAGCCAGGCCAGCACGCCGGTGATCCGCAGCTTGCCGATCATCGCGACCGCGCGGAACCGGCTGATGATCGCCATCGAGCCCTTGTCGAAGTACTTGAACGGCGGCTGCGACGGCTTGGCCTTGAGCCGGTTGTCGATCTCCTTGGCGGCGTACTTCGCGCCCTGGATCGCGACCTGGGCGACGCCTGGGAGGTTGTCGAGGGCGATCATGTCGCCGACCACGAAGACCTCCGGGTGCCCGGGCAGGGTGAGGTCGGGGTTGACCGAGATCCGGCCGGCCCGGTCCAGCGGGGCGCCGGTCTGCTCCGACAGCGTGCGACCCAGCGGGTTCGCGGCGACACCGGCGGCCCAGATCTTGGTGACGCTGTCGATGCGCTCGACCCGACCGTCCTTGAACTTCATCTCGATGCCGCGCTCGTCGACGTCGGTCACCATCGCGCCGAGCACGACCTCGACGCCGAGCTTCTCCAGCTCGCGCTTGGCCTTGACGCCCAGCTTCTCGCCGAACGGCGGCAGCACCTGCGACGCGGCGTCCACCAGCAGCACCCGCGCCTGGCGGGAGTTGATCGCGCGGAAGTCCTTGCGCAGCGTGCGGTGGGCGAGCTCGGCAATCTGGCCGGCCATCTCGACACCGGTGGGGCCGGCGCCGACGACCACGAAGGTCAGCAGGTGGTCGACGTTCTCCCCGCGGGTGGCGCCGATCTCGGCCATCTCGAACGCCCCGAAGATCCGGCCGCGCAGCTCGAGCGCGTCGTCGATGCTCTTCATCCCGGGCGCGAACTCGGCGAACTGGTCGTTGCCGAAGTAGGACTGGCCGGCGCCGGCCGCGACGATCAGCGAGTCGTACGACGTGACCGTCGAGCGGCCCAGCACCTCGGAGGTGACGGTGCGGGCGGCCAGGTCGATCCCGGTCACCTCGCCCAGCAGCACCTGCGCGTTGTGCTGGCCGCTGAGGATCTCGCGGGTCGGCGGGGCGATCTCGCCTTGCGACAGGATCCCGGTCGCCACCTGGTAGAGCAGCGGCTGGAAGAGGTGGTGGGTCGTCTTGGCGATCATCGTGACGTCGACGTCGACGCGCTTGAGGGCCTTGGTCCCGAACAGACCGCCGAACCCGGATCCGATCACGACGACCTGGTGCCGGGCGTGGTCACGAGACGAGGGGTGCACTGGCTGCTGGGCTGCCATGCCGGGCCTTTCGAGGAACGGGTGTGGATCGGGTGCTCCGGCCGAGGCGCTGGTGGTGTCCGGCCGGTCCATCTGGGGAACACCCGACGTGTACCCCATTCTTCCGCCGCGACGCGACGTGGAGCCAATCAGCACCGTCGTCTGCGTCACAGGCGTGCCTGGGCCCCTCCCGCCTGGTTTCGCGGCCGATGCCCACGGGTACACGGCCCGATGTTGGCGTCGCCGTCCGCCAGCGCACCGCCCGACGTACCACCGGAGTCCTTCCTTGCCGTTGAACAGGCCTGCCCTCTCACTGGGCTCGGGGCCCCGTGGAGTGCAGGACGCACGCCGCTGGGTGGTCGGCACCTGCCACGACATCGGGCGGACCGAGCTGGTGGAGTGCGCGGAGCTGGGCGTCTCCGAGCTCGTCACCAACGCGCTCCTGCACGGCTCTCCCCCGCTGACGGTGCGGGTGCGGGGCACGTGGGAGCACCCGCGGGTGGAGGTCCGCGACGGCAGCAGGGACCTCCCGGTCATGCCCGACGAGACACCCCCGGACGAGGGCGACCTCCTGCTCACCTTCGGGCGTGGGCTGAGCATCGTGGCGCGCTGCTCGACGGCCTGGGGCGTGTCGGTGGAGGAGGACGGCAAGGTGGTCTGGTTCGTCCCGGCGGCGCAGAGCGGGGAGCAGGTGACGCCGGGCGTCGTCACCGGCGACCTGGCGTCCCCGGCGTCGGCACCGGCCCCGGACGAGATGCGGATCGACGTGCTCGGGGTGCCACTGGAGGCCTTCGTGGACTTCCAGCGGCACCATCGCGAGCTGCGGCGCGAGGTGCGGCTCCTCGCGCTGGCGAACCAGGCGGACTACCCCCTCGCGAAGGACCTGTCCGACCTGTTCGGCGACCTCGACCGCGACCTGCGCGAGGGGATCGGGGCGGGCCAGATCGAGGAGGCGCTGCGCGCGGGACGCGCCACCGCCGACCTGCGGGTCGCGATGCCGCGGGCGACGGCGGTGAAGATCGGCCGGTTCATCGAGCTGCTCGAGCTCGCCGACGCGTTCTGCCGCGAGGAGCGGCTGCTGTCGCTGGCGCGCACGGCCGACCAGCAGCGGTTCCAGCGGTGGTTCCTGGGCGAGTTCGTGCGACAGGCGGAGGGAGAGCGACCGCGGGCGTGGCAGGATGCCGCCGTGTCCCGGCGGCAGAGCAGCGTCTCGTGACGGCGCCGGTCCGGTGAGCGCGGCCGGCCCGTCGAGCCCCGCGCTCGCCCCGCGGCTGCTCCTCGCGGTGGCGGTCGGCGGTGCCGTGGGCGCGCTGGCCCGGTGGGGCCTCACCGAGGCCTGGCCCGCCGACGCCGACGGGTTCCCGTGGGCGACCCTCGCGATCAACGTGTCCGGGTCGTTCCTGCTCGCGTTGCTGCCGGCCCTCGCCGTCGTGCGCCGGCGCCGGGAGCTGGCGGTCGGGCTCGGCCCGGGCGTGCTCGGCGGCTACACCACGCTGTCGGCGTACTCCGAGCAGGCGCGCGCCCTCCTCGCCTCCGGCCGCACCGGCGTCGCGCTGGTCTACCTGGCGGGCACGCTCGCGGCCTGCCTGGTCGCGGTCGCGGTCGGCGACCACTGGTCTGACGTGGCCGAGCGCCGGGCCTTCGAGGCCGAGGGCGGTGACGAGTGACCGGTCTGCTGGTGGTGCTCGGCGCGGCGGTCGGCGCGCCGCTGCGGTACGCCGTCGCGTCGACGCTCGACGGCCGCCTGCACGACCGGCTCCACGCCGGCACGCTCGCGGTCAACGTGGTCGGCTCGTTCCTGCTCGGCCTCTTCTCGGCGCTGAGCCTGTCGGACTCCGGCGCGGCGCTGCTCATGACCGGGTTCTGCGGCGGGTTCACGACCTACTCCGCCTTCGCGGTGCAGACCCACGACCTCGGGCCGCGGGTCGGGGCGGCGTACGCCGGCGCGACGGTCGTGCTCGCGCTGGCGGCGTGCGCGCTGGGGTTCTGGGTGGGTCAGGCGTAGCCGAGGTCGTGCAGCCGGTCGTCGTCGATGCCGAAGTGGTGGGCGACCTCGTGGACGACGGTGATCCGGACCTCCTCCTCGAGCTCCTCGACCGAGTCGCACATGTCGAGCAGGTTCTCGCGGAAGACGAAGATCCGGTCGGGCAGCTGCATCGACGGGTCGCCCCAGCGCTCGGTGAGGGCGATCCCCTCGTAGAGACCGAGCAGGTCCGGGTCGTCGGCCGGCGCCCGGTCCTCGACCAGCACCACGACGTTGCGCACCAGGCGCGCCAGCTCGTCGGGGATCTGGTCGAGAGCGCGGTCGACGAGGGCGTCGAACGCCTCGGCTCCCATCTCGACCGGCACGCCCCCATTGTGCCGGGCCGGGCTCAACCGCCCGCGATCCAGCCGAGGAGCTGGGGGCGGAGGCGGGCGAGGAGCTCGTAGCCGTGCCCGCTGCCGACCGGGACGAAGCGGCTGCCCGCGGGCGCGTGGGCCACCACGGCGCGGGCGCCGGCCATCTCCTCCGGCCCCTCGTCGCGGGCCATCGCCACGAGCACCGGCACCCGGAGGGCCCGCCCCCGCCGCACGACCTCCGTCCCCGGCCAGTCGACCGGCCCCGAGAGGTCGACCGCCGCGTCGATCCCGCCGAGGCGCGAGGCCGACATCAGGGCGACGGCGCCACCCATCGAGGCCCCCACCACCACGACCCGGCGCGCGTGCAGGTCCTCGCGCGCGTGCCGGAGGGCGACCTCGACAGCGTCCGTCTGGGCGCGCCCGGGGCGACAGGCGGCGTCGCCGTACTCGCACAGGTCGACCGCCAGCGCGGTCAGACCGGGCCGCGCCCCGATCTGGGCGGCGAACTCCAGCCACCCGCAGAGCCCGTCGCCGTCGGTCTGGTGCAGCAGCACCGCCACCGTGCGCCCGCGGCCGATCGTCACCGACGGGATCTCGCCCACGGCCGGATCGGTGAGCACCTGGAAGTGGAAGGACTCGCGCTCGAGCCCTGGTGGTTGCGGCCCGCAGCGTGCCAGCGGCCCGTCGAGGACCGACCACGGTCGCTCCGTCGCCGAAAAGGGTGCCGCCGGCGGGCTCGCCCGGCCGGGGCCGGGGTCGGACGTCCCACACCCGGCGACCAGGACCAGGAGCAGGACGACGGCGAGCCTCATCCCGGCACATTAGTACGAGTTCGTACTATCTGACCATGGCGATCAGCGACGTCCGGCAGGTCGGCGCACCGGACGGCAACGTCGTGCTCGACCTCTTCGTCCTCCACCAGCGGATCGGTGAGCTCATGGAGCTCGCGCTCGCCGGCACCGGGGTCCGGCCGGCGGAGTACGCCGTCTACAGTCAGCTCGGCATCGCCGCGATGACGCCCCGCGAGCTCGGTGCCCGGCTCGGCGTCACGCCCTCGACGCTCACCGGCCACCTGGCCGCGCTGGAGCGGCGTGGCCACGCGTCTCGGACGCCCAACCCGGACGACGGCCGCTCGGCCCGCCTCGCGCTGACCGCCGAGGGGCGCCGGACGCTGGCGGCGGGACGGCGCGGGTTCCGGAGGGTCCTGCGCCGGTTCGAGGGGGAGCTGCCGGCGCCGGCCGCGGAGGTCCGCGCGGTCCTGGTGGCGCTGGACGCGGCCGCCCGACGGGTGGTGGAGGGCAGCTGACCCCGGACGCACGAACGCCCCCGGACCTCGCGGTCCGGGGGCGTCTGCTGGCGACCCCGACGGGACTCGAACCCGCGGCCTCCGCCGTGACAGGGCGGCGCGCTAACCAACTGCGCTACGGGGCCAGGGCTTCCGTGCGGAAGCGGTGGAACTCTAACCCACGCACGGGCCGGACACCCAATCGACGTCCTCCGCGCGGTGCTCGCACCCCCAACGGGATTCGAACCCGTGCTATCGCCGTGAAAGGGCGGGGTCCCTTGGTTGCCTGCCCGCTAGACGATGGGGGCCGGCCCCTTCGGCACGAGTGGTACCCCCAACGGGATTCGAACCCGTGCTACCGCCGTGAAAGGGCGGGGTCCCTTGGTTGCCTGCCCGCTAGACGATGGGGGCCGGCCCCTTCGGCACGAGTGGTACCCCCAACGGGATTCGAACCCGTGCTACCGCCGTGAAAGGGCGGGGTCCTGGGCCGCTAGACGATGGGGGCCAGTGGCTGGGGCCGATCATAGGGCGCCCCCGGACCGCTACCGAAACGCACCGGCTCGTCAGCCGCACGGGACGGCGGCGTCGGCGGGTGCGGCCACGCCCTCGTCGACGGAGCCCGCGACCTGCTGGCCGGCCAGCGCGTAGGCAGTGTCGGCGTCCGCGCGCGACATCGCCACGACCATGCCGAGCACCCGGCCGGACGGGGTCACCAGCGGTCCTCCGGAGTTGCCGGTGTGCACCCGCGCGCGCACGGAGTAGGCGTCGTGCTCGTAGCGGCCGTCGCCCTCGATGTCGGCGGACTGCCAGTCCAGGTGCTCGCGGATCCGTGCGGGGGTGATCGTCAGCGGGCCGTTCTGCGGGAACCCGATCACGGCGGCGGGGTCCCCGCTCTCACCGGTCGCGAAGCCCAGGACCCGGCCGGTCAGGCCCGGCACGGCGAGCACCGCGATGTCGTGGTCGGGGTCGCAGACCACCACGGTCGCGTCGAGCGGCCCGTCCGGGCCGTCGACCGTGACCTGGTCGGTCCGCCACACGACGTGGGCGGCGGTGAGCAGGCGTTCCCGGCCCACCAGGAACCCCGACCCCTCCTTGCCGGCCGGCCCCGCCTCGTGCGCGACGATCCGCCACACCGACCGGCTGGCCCGCTGCACCCCGGGCGCGTCGACGACGTCGGCAGGGGGACGGGGTACGGCGACGATCCGCTCGGCAGTGAACACGTCGACGTACCGCGGGAAGTCGGCGTCGTCGCCGAGCCGGGCGAACCGGGCGGCCAGGAAGTGGCTCAGCGGCAGCCGCGAGTCGAGCGCCCGCAGCGCGACCGAGCGGTCCGCGTCGCGGGACAGCTCGGGCAGCACCGACCCGGCGACCGCCATCCCGACCATCCAACCGAAGCCCAGGGCCGTGACCGCACCGAGCGCCGCACCGAGGGGGCGGTCCACCCATGGGATCGGCCGGAACTGGGTCCGCTCCCGCAGCCGCGCCTCCCCCGCGACCGCCAGCACCCGGCCCAGCGCCGCGCACCCGCCCAACGCGCCGATCGCCAGCATCCCCACCCACCACGACAGCGGCAGGGGCGCGAAGACCAGCGGCACCACGACCAGCCCGACGGCCGTGCCCACCAGCACGCCGACGAGCGCCCAGGCCGCGCGGACGAACCCGTCGTACCACCCGAGCGCGCCGACGCCGATGACGGCCACCGCGATGGTCACGTCGACCAGGTTCACCGGCACCTCCCGCCCCACGTCCCGATGCGGGACGACCAGACCTCCGCATGTATGCTCTCAGCCGACCGGGCTCGCCCGGAGTGGGGCAGGTAGCTCAGTTGGTACGAGCGTCCGCCTGAAAAGCGGAAGGTCGGCGGTTCGACCCCGCCCCTGCCCACCACCGCAGGTCTCCTGCACGAACGCCCCCGCCGGGCTCCGGCGGGGGCGTTTCGCTTCACGGGTCAGTCGCCCGTGCGGCTCCAGAAGCTGCCCGCCAGGTCGTGGTGGACGAGGAACTCCTCCAATGCGTCGGACTCGGCGAAGGTCGAGCCGATCGCCGCGAGCAGGTCGTCGCGCGGGCCGAGGCCGAGCAGGACGCGCAACCGGTCGACCTCGGCGGGCGCCAGGCGGCGGGAGAACTCGTACTCGCGGGAGCCCCAGTGGTCCTCGACGGCCTGCCCGAGATCCTGCCCGCTGACCTCCAGGACGCCGTCGGGGTGGAGGGTCACCCCGCGCCAGGAGATCCCGTCGGCGTCGCGCTGGTGGCGCAGGACCAGGGTGTCGCCGGCGTCACCGGTCACTTCCCCGTCCACACCGGCGGCCGCTTCTCGGCGAACGCGGTGGCGCCCTCGGCGGCGTCGGCGGAGAAGAAGACCGGGCCGGCGAGCGCGCCCTGCTCGCGCCAGCCGTCGGCGAGCGTCCAGTCCGGCGCGGAGACGGCGATCTGCTTGGTGACGCGGACGGCGAGAGGTCCGTTGGCGGCGATGGTGGCGGCGAGCTCGAGCGCGGCGTCCAGGGCGCCGCCGCTGTCCACCACCCGGTTGACCAGGCCGAGCTCGTGGGCGCGGGGCGCGCCGACCGGGTCACCGGTCAACAGCATCTCCAGGGCGGCCGCGCGCGGGATGCGCTGCGGCAGCAGGAGGGCGGCGCCGCCGGCGGCGACCAGGCCGCGCTTGACCTCGGGTACGCCGAAGCGGGCGTCCTCGGCGGCGACCACGAGGTCGCAGGCCAGCACCAGCTCGCAACCGCCGGCCAGGGCGTAGCCCTCGACGGCGGCGATCAGCGGCTTGCTCGGCGGCCGCTCGGTGAGCCCGCCGAAGCCCCGGCCCTCCACCACCGGCAGGTCGCCGGTGAGGAAGCCCTTGAGGTCCATGCCGGAGGAGAAGGTGCCGCCCGCGCCGGTGAGCACGGCGACGCGGAGGTCGTCATCCTCCTCGAACCGGTCGAGGGCGGCCGCCATCGCGCGGGCGACCGCGCCGTTGACGGCGTTGCGTGCCTGCGGGCGGTTGATCGTGATGAGCAGCGTGTGGTCGCGCTGCTCGGTGAGCAGCTCGTCGGCGCTGTCGGTCATCGTCACTCCTGTCGTCGGTGCCCGCCGGCTGCGGCGATCTCGAGCAGTGTGACGGACCGGCCGGGGTACGTCGACGTCACGCCGGACGCCCCGAGCCGGACCCGGCCCAGCGACGCGATGCCGGCGCCGGCGTACCGGAACGCCCGGGCGCTCGCGGCGTGCGGGAAGTGCCGCAGGTCGAGCCGGCTGCGCAGCGCGGCGCCCGACTTGTTCACGACCACGACGGTCAGCGGGCCCGTGGCGCCGCGCCGCGCGGCGAAGACCGACATCCGGCCCTCGGCGCTGCTGACCGCGCGGACGCCGCGGTCGCCGAACCCGTGGTGGTGGCCGTCGTAGCTGCGGAAGATCCGCAGCGCCGCGGCCGGCACCGGCGAGCTGTCCTCGGGCCAGAACGTCGCCAGGTCGAGGCCCTCGCGGCCGAAGATGCCCAGCGTGTCGGCCTCGATGACGTTCTGCAGCCGGGGGTCGCCGGTGACGTCGAGCCCCATGTTGTACTCGCTCACCGACGTCCTGGTCCCGGGGTAGTTGTCGCGCACCCAGGCCCGCATCCGCGGCAACAGCCGGATCGTGGCGTCGATCCAGGAGGGGTCCCGGAAGGCGGGGTCCCACAGCGACCGGGTGACCGAGGTGGCCGGCCCGTAGGTGCCCTGCGGGTAGTAGTGCAGGTCGAAGTAGTCCAGCGCCCGCACGCCGGTCTGCCGCTGCAGGGCGGCGAACCTGCGCAGGTACCACGACGACAGGTCAGTGCCGCCGTGCGCGGCCCGGTCCGGCGACTGCGGCGAGCAGCCGTTGTCCGGGACGTCAGCGGTGGAGCAGAAGTAGTTGGGCCAGCCCCACTCCGCGGGGCCGAGGACCTTCGCGGTCGGGTCGGCGGTCTTCACCGCGGTCGCGATCGCCCTCGAGGTGCTCCAGAGCTCGTCATAGCTCAGCGGGTCGGGGTGGAAGTCGTGGTGGGACACCGACCACAGCCCGGGCTCGTTACCGATCGCGTAGATGCCGACCCCGCCGTCGGCGGCCGAGCCGTACGTCGACACGAGGTGCTCGACCCAGTCCTGGTCCCACGCGGCGCCGGCGGCTGTGCCGGCGTGGGCGGGGTCGGCACCGGGCTGGACCCACGCGCCGGCCCGCTGGCCGTTGCCGCAGGCGGGGTTGTAGGGGTCGTGGTCGTCCTGCGGGTCGAAGGTCGCCGAGGGATAGCTGCAGAGCTGGTCACCGGTGTAGCTGACCGCCTTCGCCACCCACCCGGCGGCGGGCAGCGTGAGGAGCGTGGTGGCACCCACCCGGGCGTCCTTCTCGATGAGCTCGTCGACCGCGCTGTAGTCGTGGGTGCCGTCGGCGCACCAGTCGAGCTCCTGGGTCCAGCAGTCCGGGAAGTTCTCGAAGTACCAGTTCCAGCCCTCGTTGGTGCCGCGGATCTTCCAGCTGTAGGTCTCGGTGCTGTCGCCGCCCCAGCGGTCGACCGGCAGGCCGACCGCCTTCGCGAGGCCCTCGTCGGCGAAGTTGACGCCGTAGATGCCGGGCGAGATCCGGTGGTGGCCGGCGGCGGCGTCGACCGTCAGGTGCGGACCCGTCGCGGGCGCGGCCATCGCCAGCGCGACGGTGAGCACCCCGGCCGCGGTGAGCACGTCATGCCGTCCGCTCGCGCGGCACCCGCAACGGGGGCACGCCACCGAGCCCGAGCCGGTAGCGGACGTGGTCGGCGTACTGGTCGAGGGTGCGCCACAGCACCTGGTGTGCCGACCAGGGCAGCGGCTCGTCGCCGTCGTACCAGCTCTCGCCGAAGGACACCCACACCGGCGTCCAGGCCGCCGCGTCGTCCCAGGCACCGCGCCGCGACTCGAGCATCCGGCGGCGCACCTGGAACGCGCGCCGCGGGCCGTCCGCGCAGATCGGGGCGGTCGCGATCGGCCACAGCCGCAGGTCGAGAGTCATCAGGTGCACCTCGAGCTCGTGCAGCACCGCCGGGTCGACCAGGACGGTCGCCACGTTCTCGTGGGGCGCGCGCATGACCGCACGCTGCCGCCCGTCGTGGACGGCGTCAACCCTCCGGACGGGCGATGTGGAGGGCGGCTGGTCGTGGGGCGGGGGGCTTCGCCTCAGTTTCATCACGGGATGCAGGTGAACCTGCACTTCCCTCGGCATGCCCACCGTGGGAAGTGCTGGTTCACCTACAGACCATGATGAAACTGGGGCGGGAGCGGCAGCGGCGAGGAGCTGTCACCGGCCGCAGTCACTCGGCGCCGGTCACTCGGCGCCGCTCGACGGGTCGGCGAGCAGCTCCCGCACCCGCGGCACCACCCGGGTGCCGTAGAGCCGGATCGACTCGAGCCGCTCCTCGTGGGGCAGCGTGCCGACGGCGTACTTGAGCTGGAAGCGCGAGAGCCCCAGCGTGCGCATCGCCCAGGCGATCTTCTGCGCGACGGTCTCCGGCGAGCCGACGAACAGGGCGCCGGTCGGGCCGGCGCCCTGCTCGAACTGCTCGGGCGTGTACGGGCCCCAGCCGCGCTCGCGGCCGATCCGGGTGAACGCCGCCGCATGGTGGGGGTACATCTGCTCGCGCGCGAGCTCGTCGGTCGCGGCGACGTGGCCGGGGCTGTGCATCGAGATCGGCAGCGTCGGCTGCTCGTAGTGGTCCAGGGCGCGGTGGTAGAGCTCGACCAGCGGCACGAAGCCCTCCGGGGAGCCGCCGATCACGGCGATCACCAGCGGCAGGCCGTACGCCGCCGCGCGCACCACCGACTCCGGCGTGCCGCCCACGCCGACCCACGTCGGCAGCCCCGCCGCAGTGCGCGGGAAGACCTCGACACCCTCCAGCGGCGGGCGCACCGACCCCTGCCAGCTGACCGGGCCCTCCTGCAGCAGCGCGGCCAGCAGGTCCAGCTTCTCGGAGAAGAGCCGCTCGTAGTCGTCCAGCGAGAGCCCGAAGAGCGGGAAGGACTCGGTGAAGGAGCCGCGCCCGACCGTGATCTCCGCCCGGCCGCGCGAGACCGCGTCGAGCGTGGCGAACCGCTCGAAGACCCGGATCGGGTCGTCGGAGCTCAGGACCGTCACCGAGGTGCCGAGCCGGATCCGGCGGGTGCGGCCGGCGATCGCGGCGAGCACCACGTCGGGGGCGCTGACCGCGAAGTCGGGCCGGTGGTGCTCACCGACCCCGAAGAAGTCCAGGCCGACGGCGTCGGCGAGCTCGGCCTCGGCCACCACCTGCCGGATCGCCTCGGCCGGGGGCAGCGGCTCGCCGTCCGGGCCGAGCGCGACGTCGCCGAACGTGTCGAGCCCGAAGGTCGGGTCCGCCGGGGTGCCCAGCGGCGGTTCCACCACAGAGAGGTCCACTGCGTCATCATCGTGCAATGGCGCGGTTGCTGCTCGTCCCGGTCCTCGTCCCGGTCCTCGTCGCCGGACTTCTCGCGACGTCGTACGCCGCCCCGGCCTCCGCGGCGACCGCGGCCGGCGACCGCCAGGCCCTGCACCTGCGCGCCGCCGTGCGCGCGCTGCCGGTGGCCGCCGAGACCCCCTCCGGCTACGACCGGGACCTGTTCCGGCACTGGGTCGACGCCGACGGCGACTGCCAGGACACCCGGGAGGAGGTGCTGGTCGCGGAGTCGCGGGTGCCGATCGGCGGATGCACGATCACCACCGGCGAGTGGTTCTCGTGGTACGACGGCGCGACCTGGACCGCCGCCTCCGACGTCGACATCGACCACCTGGTCCCGCTCAAGGAGGCCTGGGACTCCGGGGCGCGCGGGTGGGACGCCGCGACCCGGGAGCGCTACGCCAACGACCTCGGCGACCCGCGCACGCTCGTCGCGGTCACCGACAACGTCAACCAGTCCAAGGGCGACCGGGACGTCGCCGAGTGGCTGCCCGACCACCGGGTCTGCCGCTACGTGCGGTCCTGGGTCGCGGTGAAGCTCCGGTTCGGCCTCACCGTCGACCCGGCGGAGCGGTCGGTGCTGGTCGCGAAGGCCCGGCGCTGTCCCGACCGGGTGGTCCGGTTCACCACCGTCCCGACCGCGCGCAGGGTAGGAATGGACCCATGACCTCGGGAGGGTTGGGCGGCCGGACCGGCGACGAGGTCGCCCGGCTGCTGTTCGACCTGGTCCCGGACGGCCTCTGGGTCTTCGACGACGACGCGGTGACGACCTGGGCCAACGACCGGATGGCCGAGCTGCTCGGCCGCGACCCCGCGGAGATGGTCGGGCTGTCGGTCTTCGACACCCTCGACGAGCAGGGCCGCGAGGACTTCGGCCGCGCGCTGCGCCGGATGGTCCGCACCGGGCAGCCGCAGGACGACGTCGACTCCTACTTCATCCGGCCGGACGGCACGGCCGTCTGGGGCCTGATCAGCTTCCGGCCGGTCCTCGACGGCGACCGGCGGATCGGCTGGCTGCACCGGGTGACGCCGTACACCGACCGCAAGGAGCTGCTCGACACCCTCGCCGCGCGCGAGCAGCAGCTCGCGACGGCCCAGCGGATCGCCCACGTCGGCAGTTGGACGTGGGAGGTCCCCGAGGACCGGATCGAGTGGTCCGACGAGCTCTACCGGATCTTCGGCGTGCCGCCGGGGTCCCTGGTGACCTACGGCGACTACCTCGACCGGCTGCACCCCGACGACCGGGACGCGGCCGACCACCTGATCGCCGAGGCCGCGAAGGCGGGGGGCGAGTACTCCTTCGACCACCGGATTCTCCGCGACGGCGAGGTGCGCTGGATCCGGGGCCGGGGGATGGTCGAGCTGGCCGAGGACGGCTCGCTGCTGCGGATGAGCGGCACGGCGCAGGACGTCACCGAGGCCCGGCAGGCCGAGGAGCAGGTGACGGAGGCGACCCGGCGGCTCTTCCTGCTGCAGCAGATGGCGATGGCCGCCAACCGCGCGCGCACCCTGCGCGAGGCGCTGCTGATGGCCGGGGCGGGCCTGCCCGAGTTCACCAGCTGGCAGGCGGTCGGCGCCTGGCTCTACGACCGGGAGGGTCCCGAGCCCGAGGTGCTCGACCTGCGGCCGGCCGGCACCCCGGTCAGCTGCGACCACGCGCTCGCCGAGCAGGCGCGCACCACCCGCGAGACCGTGCTCGGCACCCCCACCGGCCTCGAGGGCACGCACAGCCAGGTGGCGATGCCCGTCCTGGTCGGCGACGACGTGGTGTGCGTGGTCGAGCTGGTGGCCGACGAGGTGCCGCCCGACGAGAACTCCCACCAGCTGATGGCCCAGATCGGCCACCAGCTCAGCGTCGTCGCCGAGCGCGAGCGCAACGCCGTCGAGCTCGCCGAGGCACGCGACGACGCGATGGAGGCATCCCGGCTGAAGTCGGAGTTCCTGGCGACGATGAGCCACGAGATCCGCACCCCGATGAACGGCGTCATCGGGCTCACCGACCTGCTGCTGCGCACCGACCTCGACGACCACCAGCGGCGGCTCGCCGAGAACCTCCAGGGCGCCGGACTCACCCTCCTCGGGATCATCAACGACATCCTCGACCTGTCCAAGATCGAGTCGGGCAAGCTCGAGCTCGAGGCGGCCGACTTCGACGTCCGCCAGGTCTTCGACCAGGTGGCCTCGGTGCTCAGCGGCCCCGCGCACCACAAGGACCTCGAGCTCGTCGTCGCCTGCGCGCCGGACGTGCCGCTCCAGGTGCGCGGCGACGCGATCCGGTTCGGACAGATCGTCACCAACCTGGGCTCGAACGCCGTCAAGTTCACCGACCACGGCGAGGTGCTCATCCAGGCCCGGGTCGAGCGCCGCACCGCCAGCGAGGTCGTGCTGCGCGTCGACGTCTCCGACACCGGCGTCGGCATCGCCGCGGAGGACCGCGAACGGCTCTTCGACGCCTTCACCCAGGCCGACCCGTCCACGACCCGGCGGCACGGCGGCACCGGGCTCGGGCTGGCGATCTCCAAGCAGCTCGTCGAGGCGCTCGGCGGGGAGATCGGGGTCACCAGCGAGCTGGGGCAGGGCAGCACGTTCACCTTCACCGCCCACTTCGGGGTGTCCCAAGCGCCGGCGGCGGCTGCCGGGAGCCGTGAGCTGCGCGGGCGGCGGGTGCTCGTGGTCGACGACAACGAGACCAACCGGTTCATCCTCACCGAGCAGCTGGGCGCGTGGGGCATGCGGCCGGTCGCCGTACCGTCCGCCGTCGAGGGGCTCGCGACGCTGCGCGAGGCGTCCCGCACCGGCCACCCCTTCGAGCTGGCGGTGCTCGACCTGGTGATGCCCGAGGTCGACGGCCTCCAGATGGCCCGCCGGATCGCGGCCGACCCAGCGCTCTCCGGGCTGGCGCTGCTCCTACTCACCTCCGACCAGTCGGTGACCCGCGCCGAGGTGGAGGCCGCGGGCATCTCGACCTCGCTCAGCAAGCCGGTGCGCCACTCCGAGCTGCGCGGCGCCCTGATGTCCCTGCTCGGCGCGACCGCCACCGTCTCCACCCCGGAGGTGGCCGACCAGCCGGGGCTCGGGGTCCGGGTGCTCGTGGTCGAGGACAACCGGGTCAACCAGCTGGTCGCCACCGGCATCCTGGAGAACCTCGGCTGCACCGTCGACGTGGCCGAGGACGGCGTGGCCGCGGTCGACCTGCTCACCCGGCCGCACGACTACGCCGTGGTGCTGATGGACTGCCGGATGCCGCGGCTGGACGGGTTCGACGCCACCCGCGAGGTCCGCCGGGCCGAGCCGGTGGGACGCCGGGTGCCCATCGTCGCGATGACCGCCTCCGCGCTGGAGGGCGAGCGCGAGCGGTGCCTGGCGGCCGGGATGGACGACTACCTGGCCAAGCCGGTGGACGCCCGCGACGTCGAGCGGGTGCTGCGGGAGTGGGTGCAGCCCGAGCCCGCCGCCGCCCCGGCGGCGCCGCGGCCGGAGCCCACCGCTCCGGCTGCGGCCGCACCCACTTCGGCCGCACCCGAGGTGGCGCCGGAGCCGCCGCCGGTCGACCCCGACGACGGCGTCCTGGACACGGACCGGATCGCGATGCTGTCCGAGCTGCGCAAGGACGGCATCAGCTTCTTCGAGCGCACCGCGGCCTCGTTCATGGGCCGGGTCGGCAACCAGGTGGTCGCGATCCGCGAGGCCGTCGAGCGCGACGACGCGATGGCGCTGCTGACCTCGGCCCACCAGCTCAAGGGCAGCGCCCTCAACCTCGGGCTCCCGCGGGTCGCCGAGGCCTCGCGCAAGCTGGAGGAGCTCGGCATCGCCGGCACCACCGCAGGCGCCCTGCCGATGCTCGTCGACCTCACCGCCGAGGTCGACGTCGCCGTGGCCGCCCTCCAGCGCGCGACGTCCGCCAGCCGGTGACGGCGCTCGCCTCGCTGCCGCGGTTCGCGCCCGCCGGCCGCCGCCGCCCGGTCGACCTCGTGGTCGCCGGGTCGACGCTGACGCAGGTGCTGGCGCCGTACGCCGCGGTGACCGGTCCCGGCTCGCTCGAGCTCGCCTCCGGCGACGACCGGATGGTGGCCCGGTACGACGGCAGCGCGGCGTGGCTGGAGGTGACGACCGGCGGCCGGACGACCGTGCACCGGTCGCGCCGGCACGCGAGCACCGCCGGCCCGGTGCGCGAGGTCGGCCTGACCCTCACCGGCACCCACCTGACCGTGCTCACGCGCGGGCCCGGGCCCTGGACGGCACGCGCACGGGTCGACCTGGCCGACCTCGTCGACACCCGGGCGGAGGCGTGGCTGGCGGGCCTGGCGACCGACGCGCCGGTCGCCGGGCGGTTCGGCCAGCTCGGGCTGCGCGACCTGCGGCTGGTCGACGGGCTCCCCGACGACCGGGTGGTGCTCTCGGCGACCAGCGCGGGGCCGGGGTTCTTCGACACCGCACACACCTCGCTGTGGGAGCTGGACCGCGCCACGCTCGGGCTGACCCACCTCTCCGACGTCTTCTTCCGCCGACCCGACCGGCCCGGTGCGTACGGCGACCATGCGACCCACCTGCTCCGCGACGGCGACCAGTGGCTGGTGACCACCAGCACCTGGGGCGACTTCGACCGCGCCCGTCCGACCGTGGGCGTGACGCTCGCGCGCACGTCGGCCGACCTGCTCACAGGCGCCCACCTGCTCGACACGGAGGCCCTCGACCTGCCGGTGGACGGGCTGGGCTCGGTCGGGGTGTGGGACCCGCACGTGGTGCGGGTCGCCGACGGGTGGCTGGTCGGCTACGTCAGCGCGACGAGGTTCTTCCGGTTCCACCCGGTCGTCGCGGCCGGCCCGTCGCTGGACGCGCTGGTGCTGCGCGGCGCCGCGACCGGGCTCGGGCAGACCGAGGGGACCACCCTCGCGCAGGTCGGCGGGCAGTGGCGGGTGCTGGCCAGCGACGGCGACGCCCGGCGCTACCCCGTGCTCGACCTCGACCTGCGCGAGGTGGGTCGCCTGGATGCGCCGTACCCGTCCAACATCCCGTGGCCCACGCTCGTCCCCGACGGCGCCGGCTGGCTGCTGGTGGGGTTCAACGGGCGCCGGACCGCCGGCGCGCTGCCGGGGTACGGGACGCACGGCGACGTCGTCTTCGCCAGGTCGGTCTGACCGCGCGTGTCCGTGCAATTGCGCGCAGATGTACCGCTACCGGCGGGTAGCCGGTGTCTCCGCCAACAATTGAACGCTGACGTGCACCCCGGGGGCCCACGAAGGGGCCGGTGGCACTTCGCCCAGCCGCGCTGACCGGACTACCGTGGGCTACGTCACGACGCCACCCCTGTCGTGCCGCCCGCCGCCACCACCCACGTGGCCGACACCAGAAAGCAGGACCACCATGTCCGACGTCTTCGAGCTCGGCTCCGAGCACGAGCAGGTCGTCTTCGCGAACGACCCCGCCAGCGGCCTCAAGGCCGTCATCGCCGTCCACTCCACCGCGCTGGGCCCCGCCCTCGGTGGGACCCGGTTCTACCCCTACGCCTCCACCGCCGAGGCGGTGCAGGACGTCCTCAACCTCTCGCGCGGCATGTCCTACAAGGCCGCGCTCGCCGGGCTCGACCTCGGCGGCGGCAAGGCGGTCATCATCGGCGACCCGGCGACGCTGAAGTCGGAGGCGCTGCTGCGGGCCTACGGCCGGCACGTGCAGTCGCTCGGCGGGCGCTACTACACCGCGTGCGACGTCGGGACCTACTCCGCCGACATGGACGTCATCGCGCGCGAGTGCTCGTTCGTCACCGGCCGCACGGTCGCGCACGGCGGCGCGGGGGACAGCTCGGTGCTGACGGCGTACGGCGTCTTCCAGGGCATGCGGGCCGCCGCGTCGGTCGCGTGGGGCACGACGTCGCTGGAGGGCCGCGTGGTCGGCATCGCCGGCGTCGGCAAGGTCGGCCACCACCTCGCCCGGCACCTGGTCGAGGACGGTGCCCGGGTGGTGGTCACGGACGTGAGCGCCGAGGCGGTCGAGCGGGTCCGCGCCGAGCTGTCCGCGGTGGAGGTCGTCGCCTCGACCGAGGCGCTCGTGGCCTCGTCGCTGGACGTCTACGCCCCGTGCGCGCTCGGCGGCGCGCTGACCGACGAGGTCGTCGAGACGCTGTCCGCGCGGATCGTCTGCGGCGCGGCCAACAACCAGCTCGCCCACCCGGGGGTCGAGAAGATGCTCGAGGAGCGCGGGATCCTCTACGCCCCCGATTACTGCGTGAACTCCGGCGGGCTCATCCAGGTCGCCGACGAGCTCGAGGGGTTCTCCTTCGACCGCGCCCAGCAGCGGGCGACCGGCATCTTCGACACCACGCTCGCGGTGCTCGAGCTCGCCGCGTCCGACGGCGTGCCGCCGGCGATCGCCGCGGACCGACTGGCCGAGCGGCGGATGCGTGAGGTCGGCCGGCTGCGCGGGATGTGGCTGCCGCGCTCCTGAGGGGCCTGTTCGTTTCCCCGGTCGTCCGGGGAAACGAACAGACACGCCGGTGTCTCACGGCGTGTCGTGCACATTTCCCCGGTCAGCCGGTGAAACGAGCGGCCTACGGGGCCGAAGTGACCAGTGAGGTCAATCGCGCCGAGGCTCGGCGTAGTCCGACCACTTGTCGAGCACCTCGGGCTCGAGCTGGTCGGTGTCGTCGTCGCTGCTCTGCCCGTGCAGCTCGTTCGCCAGTGCCCCGAAGTCCGTCTCGTGAGTGCGGTACTTCAGGTCGCGGGCGACCTTCGTCTGCTTGGCTTTCGCTCGGCCGCGCCCCATAGGGTCAGCCCCCTCGCACGCTCGGCCGGGAGCGCTGTGGCTACCCGGGCTGTCCTCAAAGTGATTCTCGTGGGGGCAACGCTACCTGCTGGGTGGCTGTTCCTGCACATCACATCTCAGCGATTCCGCCGCGGGCGGAATTCACCAGCCGGGGTGCTGACCCACCAGCTCCACCCGGCCGGCCAGCTCGCCGGCGGGCGAGTCGTCGGCCCGGACCGTGCCGGCGACCCAGGCGCGCACGCCGTGCTCGGCGAGAACGGCGACCGCGGCGTCGGCGTCGTCGGCAGCGGTCAGGGCGACCATCCCGACCCCGCAGTTCAGTGTCATCTCGAGGTCCGGCTGGGGCACCGACCCGACCCGGCGCACCAGGTCGAAGACCGGCTGCGGGGTCCAGGTGGACCGGTCGATGCGGGCGGTCAGCTCGACCGGCAGCACCCGCTCGAGGTTCGCGGCCAGGCCGCCGCCGGTGACGTGGGACATCGCGTGGGTGCGGGTGCGGTCGGCCAGCGCCAGGCAGGCCTTGGCGTAGATGCGGGTCGGCTCCAGGAGCTCCTCGCCCAGCGTGCGGCCCAGCTCGTCGACCTGGCGGTCGAGCGACCAGCCGGCACCGCCGCGGTCGGCCGGGGCGAGCAGCACGTGACGCACCAGCGAGTACCCGTTGGAGTGCAGCCCGGACGACTCCATCGCGACGACCACGTCGCCGGGGCGCACCCGGCCCGGCCCGAGCAGCCGGTCGGCGTCCACGACGCCGGTTGTCGAGCCGGCGACGTCGTACTCGTGCTCCCCCAGCAGCCCGGGGTGCTCGGCCGTCTCGCCGCCGAGCAGGGCGCAGCCGGCCTCGACGCAGGCCTCGGCGATGCCCTTGACGATCGCCGCGATCCGCTCGGGCACGACCCGCCCGGTCGCGATGTAGTCGGTGAGGAACAGCGGCTCGGCGCCGCAGACCACCAGGTCGTCCACGAGCATCCCGACCAGGTCGAACCCGATGGTGTCGTGCTTGTCGAGCGCCTGGGCGACCGCCACCTTGGTGCCGACGCCGTCGGCGGAGGTCGCGAGCAGCGGCCGGTCGTAGGCCTTGAGCGCGGAGGCGTCGAAGAGCCCCGCGAAGCCCCCGATCCCGCCGATCATCTCGGGGCGGCGCGCCTTCTCGATCCAGACCTTCATCAGCTCGACGGCCTTGTCGCCGGCCTCGATCGAGACGCCGGCGGCGGCGTAGGCGTTGGTCTCGGGCACGTCGCTCCTACGGGTTGTTCATGACGGGCAGGGCCTTGCCGTACGTCGGCGCCTGGATCGAGCTCTCGAGCAGGTGCTTGCCGAGCAGGCTCTCGTCGGGCAGCGCGATCGGGTACTCACCGGTGAAGCACGCGCGGCACAGCCGCTCCGACGACTGGCCGGTCGACTCGACCATGCCCTCCAGGGAGATGTAGCCGAGGCTGTCCGCCCCGACGCTGGCGGCGATCTCGTCGACGTCGAGGCCGTTGGCGATCAGCTCGGCGCGGGTGGCGAAGTCGATGCCGTAGAAGCAGGGCCACTTCACCGGCGGGCTGGAGATCCGCACGTGCACCTCGAGCGCCCCGGCCTCGCGCAGCATCCGCACCTGGGCGCGCTGGGTGTTGCCGCGCACGATCGAGTCGTCGACGACCACGATCCGCTTGCCGCGGATCATGTGCTCCAGCGCGTTGAGCTTCAGCCGGATGCCGAGCTGGCGCAGCGTCTGGCTGGGCTGGATGAAGGTGCGGCCGACGTACGCGTTCTTGACGAAGCCCTGCCCGAACGGGATGCCCGACTCCTCGGCGTAGCCCGCGGCCGCCGGTGTGCCCGACTCGGGGACCGGCATCACCAGGTCGGCGTCGACCGGGAACTCCCGGGCCAGCCGCCGCCCCATCTCGACCCGCGCCTCGTGGACGCTGCGGCCGCTGATCGTCGCGTCCGGCCGGGCCAGGTAGACGTACTCGAAGACGCAGCCCTTGGGCTCGGGCTCGGCGAACCGGTGGGAGCGCAGCCCGTTGGCGTCGATGACGACCATCTCGCCGGGCTCGACCTCGCGCACGACGCTCGCGCCGATCGTCGCCAGCGCGGCGTCCTCGCTGGCCACGACCCAGCCGCGCTCGAGCCGACCAAGCACCAGCGGGCGGATGCCCTGCGGGTCGCGGGCGGCGTACAGGGTGTCCTCGTTCATCCACACGAAGCAGAACGCCCCGCGCAGCAGCGGCAGCACCTCGAGCGCCCGCAGCTCCAGCGTCGTGTCGGGGTGGTGCGCGAGCAGCGCGGTCACCAGGCCGGTGTCGTTGGTCGACGACTCGACGGGCCGGGTGTGCAGGTCGAGCTCGTCGTCGGGACCGGGCAGGTCCACGACCATCTGGGAGAGCTCGTGGGTGTTGATCAGGTTGCCGTTGTGACCCAGCGCGATCGAGCCGTCGGCGGTGGGGCGGAACGTCGGCTGGGCGTTCTCCCACGTGCTGGCGCCGGTCGTGGAGTAGCGGGTGTGGCCGATCGCCACGTGCCCCTTCAGCGAGGCCAGCGTGGTCTCGTCGAAGACCTGGGAGACCAGGCCCATGTCCTTGTAGACCAGGATCTGGCGGCCGTTGCTGACCGCGATGCCGGCCGACTCCTGGCCGCGGTGCTGCAGCGCGTAGAGGCCGAAGTAGGTCAGCTTGGCGACGTCCTCGCCCGGGGCCCAGACCCCGAAGACCCCGCAGGCGTCCTGCGGTCCCTGCTCGTGGGGGTCGAGGGCCGCGGTGAGCCGGCCGTCCCCGCCCCGGCGGGGGCTGCTCTCGAAGGGCACGGTCGGAGTCTACGGCGCGCGAGCGGCGTGTCCCATTCCCGGCTCGGCCGTTGATCGGCCGTTGACCGGTGCAGCGGGCGACGGAGACGTACGATGGTCCAGGCCACCAGAGCAGACGGAGATCGATGTCACGGGAGACGAGCTCGGCGAGCACGACCGGCACGGTCAGTCGTGCCAGCAGCTGGTCGGACGCGCCGTCGCGGGACGCCCTGCAGCTGATCGCCGAGGGGGTCACCAAGGTGGCGGGCTTCGGCATCGCCGCGATCAGCGTCGCGCGCAGCGACGGCAAGCTCGAGGTGATGGCGGTCGCGGGCAGCGACGAGGCGCGCGACTCGCTGCAGGGCCGGCGTACGCCGTTGGACCAGCTCTCCCGCGAGATCGAGAAGGCCGACGACTGGGGGCTGTTCCGGTTCGTGCCCCACGAGCGGCTGGACCCCAGCGCCGGCGAGCAGTGGGGCTGGGTCCCCGACATCGAGCCGATCGACGACCCCGACGCGTGGCACCCGCTCGACCTGCTCCTCGCGCCGCTCTACGACGACGAGGGCCAGCTGCGCGGCACCCTGGCCATCGACCTGCCCGTCGACGCCCGCCGGCCCGGTGAGCCGGCCCGGGCCGTGCTCAACACCTACGCCGAGCAGGCCCGCCAGGCGGTCATCGTCGCGCTGGAGCGCGAGCAGCTCGCCGAGCAGGTCCGGATGGCCGAGGCGGCCCGCAGCATCGTGCGGCGCGCGAGCGCGCAGCTGAGCTTCGAGCGGATCGTCGCGGACAGCCGCGACGCGCTGCTGGAGGGGTTCCGCGCCTCCGGCATGTGGCTGCAGACCTTCGAACAGGACGGCCACGGCGAGATCTACACCGCCGACGGGCGCGACGTCGTGCTCGCGTCCGAGCTCATCGACATCGCCGAGTCCGCCGCGCACGCCGCGTGGGAGCAGCAGGTGGCAGTGGTGTTCGCGCCCGGTCGCGCCTTCGAGGCGGTCACCGAGGAGCAGGGCCGCCAGGTCCTGGAGTTCATGCACTCCATCGAGGTGGAGACCCTGCTGTTCACCCCGCTGGGGGCCGGGCCGGAGTGCCTGGGCAACCTCGTGCTCACCCGGGTCAAGGGCGCGCCGGGTTGGACCGAGTCGGAGGCGACCGCCGCGCTGGACATCGGCCACGACCTGGGCCGCGCGATCCTCAACGCCCGCACCTTCGAGCGCGAGCACCAGCTCGTCGAGGAGCTCCAGGAGCTCGACACCTACAAGGGCCAGCTGATCGCGACGGTCGCCCACGAGCTGAAGAACCCGCTCACCTCGGTGATGGGGCACCTGGAGATGCTCGAGTCCTCCCCCGACCTCTCGGGCATGGCGTCGACGTCGCTGCAGGCGATGGAGCGCGGCGCGCGCCGGATGGTGCGGGTCATCGACGACCTGCTCCTGCTCTCCAAGGTCGGCGACGCGGAGAACCCGGTGATCCCGGTGCCCGTCGACCTGCGGCGCATCGTCGACGACGTCGTCGACCTGATCGCGGTGCCCGCCGAACAGAAGGGCGTGACCGTCCGCGTCGAGGTCCCGGACGAGAAGGTGCTCGCCCTCGGTGACGCCACCGAGCTCGACCGGGTCTGCGCCAACCTGGTCAGCAACGCCGTGAAGTACACCGGCGAGGGCGGCACAGTCACGGTCGGCCTGGGCCGCGACGGCGACGAGGTGGTCCTCACCGTCGCCGACGAGGGGATCGGCATCTCCGCCGAGGACGTCGCCAAGCTCGGCACCGAGTTCTTCCGCTCCTCCAACCCCGCGGCCGTCGCCCAGCCCGGCACCGGCCTCGGCCTGGCGATCGCGCGCCGCGTGGTCGCCCGCCACGGCGGCCGGATGGCGGTCCGCTCCGCCCTCGGCGAGGGCAGCATCTTCCAGGTCTTCCTGCCTGCGGGGTGATGGGGTCGGTTCGCCCTTGCTGGTTTACCCGGTCGACCGGGTAAACCATCGCTTGTCGGCCAGAACTTCGACTCTCCTGCTTGATGTGTGGGTCAGGTGCGGCCGGGGAGCGCGGGTCGGTGACGTCCGAGGCTGAGCATGGCCAGGGCGATCAGTGCGTGTGAGGTGTGGAAGCCGAACGCGAGCCGGGTGAGGAGCCGGATCTTGGTGTTGACGCCTTCGATGAGCCCGTTGGATAGCTGATGCTCGATGGCGACCAGGATGCGGGGGCGGAACTTGTGGATCGTGCGGGCCAGGTCGACGAAGGCGGGGATCCGACATCGGCGGGCCCAGGCCAGCCACTTGTCGAGCTCGAAGGCGGCCTGGTCGGGTGGCATCTGGAAGACCAGCCGGAGGGCTTCCTTGAGCAGGTAGGCCCGGTACAGGCGGGGGTCGGTGGTCGCGATCCACTCGAGCTTGGCGTGTTGCCGGTCGGTGAGGTTCTCGGGATTCTTCGCCAGCGCGAACCGGGCCCCTTTGAGTCCGCGGGCCAGGTCTCGCCCGGGGAGCACCTGGTGACGGCGTGCCCAGCCGGTCAGCATCTTGGGGTCGTGCTTGGCCAGTTTGCGGGCCTGCTGCCAGGCGTCGATGCGGACCCGGGCGAGGGCGGTGTTGGCCCACTTGACCACGTGGAACGGGTCGACCCCGAGGACGGCGTTGGGGCAGCGGTCGGTGACTTCTTCCTCGATGTAGGCGGCTCCATCGGCCGAGACATGCGTGATCTGGGCGCAGCGCTCGGTACCAAGGAGGTCGAAGAACGGGCTCAGTGCCGCTCGGCTGCGACCCTCGCCGGCCCACACCAGAACCCCGGTGTCGTGATCGACGACCACGGTCAAGAACTTCAGGTTGCGGCGGTAGGAGATCTCGTCGATCCCGATCCGGGTCAGCCCATCGAGCCCGTCGGTGGCCGATGCGGCTTCCGCGGCGTCCCAGACCCGGGCGATGATCGCCCCGACGGTGCGCCACGCGATCCGCATCAGCTGCGTGGCCGCGGACTTCGACGTCCGGGTCGCCAGCCAGGCGACCTGCGCGTCGAAGGTGTGGGTGTGACCCGCACCGTGTGCGGCCCAGGGCACGTGCGCGACCACCACGCCGTGGTCGCGGCAGCGCACCCGCGGCGCGTCGGCCTCGAGGAAGGTCAGCGTGGTGGCGTGGTCCAACGTGCGCCAGCGGCGACGCCCCCGGCCCGCGTCGTACCGGGCGCAACGGCGTCGACATCGTCCGCACCGATCCCGCTGACGAGCCATCAACCGCACGTCGATCACCAGCACATCGCCGTCCCACCAGACGTTCTCGATCGCAGTGTGTTCAAGCCCCAAGAGCCCACGGAATAGGCTGACGACTGCCACGCCGTTCTCCTGCCAGCTGGTTTCGGTCCTAGACAGCTCGAAACCTAGACAGGGAACGGCGTGTGCACGTCACGGCACGCTCAGCTCACCCACACATGCAGCAGGAGAGCCAGAACTTCGGCCGACAAGCGATGGTTTTGGCCGACAAGTCGGCCGCGCCAGCCGGCATCCCGTGCCCTGGGCCGCGCCGCTCACCCGTCCCGGGGGAGGCACGTCGGCCGGTCCCCGGAGACCCTCGGTGGACCGAGGACGCAGGAGGACGAGGGTGGACGACGACCTGGTACGGCGGGCGATCCTGCCGATGCTGGACGAGCAGCACGTCGGGCTGACGACGTACGACGCCAAGGACCCGGACACGGCGTACCCCCCGATGCGGGCGCTGCGACCGCCGGCCGGTGCGCCGAACGTGCTCGTGGTGCTGCTCGACGACGTCGGCTTCGGCGCCTCGACGGCCTTCGGCGGCCCGTGTGCCACCCCCACGGCGGAGCGGCTCGCGGCTGACGGGGTACGGCTCAACCGGTTCCACACCACGGCGCTGTGCGCGCCGACCCGGCAGGCGCTGCTGACCGGCCGCAACCACCACTCGGTCGGCATGGGCGCGATCACCGAGATGGCGACCGCGGCGCCGGGCAACAACAGCGTGCGCCCCAAGGACAAGGCGCCGATCGCCGAGACGCTGAAGCTCAACGGCTACTCCACCGCCCAGTTCGGCAAGTGTCACGAGGTGCCGGCCTGGCAGGTGACGCCGGTGGGGCCGTTCGACCAGTGGCCGACCGGCTCCGGCTTCGAGTACTTCTACGGCTTCGTCGGCGGCGAGGCCAACCAGTACTACCCCGGCCTCTACGAGGGAACCACGCCGGTCGAGCCGCCGCGCACGCCGGAGGAGGGCTACACGCTCACCGAGGACCTCGCCGACCGGGCGATCACCTGGGTGCGCCAGCAGAAGGCGCTGATGCCGGACAAGCCGTTCTTCATGTACTTCGCGCCCGGCGCCACGCACGCGCCGCACCACGTGCCCGAGGAGTGGTCGGACCGCTATCGCGGACGGTTCGACGAGGGCTGGGACGTGCTGCGCGAGCGCACCGTCGCGCGGCAGAAGGAGCTCGGCGTGCTGCCTGCCGACGCCGAGCTGACCGCCCGCCACGACGAGATCCCGGCGTGGGACGACATGCCCGACGAGCTGAAGCCGGTCCTGGCCCGGCAGATGGAGATCTACGCCGGCTTCCTGGAGCAGACCGACCACGAGGTCGGCCGCCTGGTCGACGCGATCGCCGACCTCGGGGTGCTCGACGACACCCTGGTCTTCTACATCATCGGCGACAACGGCGCGTCCGCCGAGGGCACCGTCAACGGCGCCTTCAACGAGATGACCACGCTCAACGGCATGCCCGGGATCGAGAGCGTCGAGTTCCTGCTGTCGAAGATCGACGACTTCGGCACCCCGGCCGCCTACAACCACTACTCGGTCGGCTGGGCGCACGCGATGTGCGCGCCGTACCAGTGGACCAAGCAGGTCGCCTCGCACTGGGGCGGCACCCGCAACGGCACGATCGTGCACTGGCCGCGGTCGGTCACCGACCGGGGCGCCGTGCGCAGCCAGTTCCACCACGTCATCGACATCGCCCCGACGATCCTGGAGGCGGCCGGCCTCCCCGCACCGGCCGTGGTCAACGGCGTGCAGCAGGCGCCGTTCGAGGGCGTCAGCATGCTGGGGACGCTGCGTGCCGCGGACGCGCCGGAGACCCACACGGTGCAGTACTTCGAGATGATGGGCAACCGCGGGATCTACCACCAGGGCTGGACCGCGGTCACCAAGCACAAGACGCCCTGGACGGTCGACAAGCCGCCGGCGTTCGACGACGACGTCTGGGAGCTCTACGCCCCCGACGACTGGACCCAGGCACACGACCTGGCCGCGGAGCAGCCCGAGCGACTGGCCCACCTGCAGCGGCTCTGGCTGATCGAGGCGGTCAAGTACGGCGTCCTGCCGATGGACGACCGCCTCGCCGAGCGGATCAACCCCGATATCGCCGGGCGGCCGCAGGTGATCCAGGGCGACACCCAGCTGCTGTTCCCCGGCATGCGGGTCTCGGAGTGGTGCATCCTCAACATGAAGAACAAGTCACACTCCGTCACCGCCGCCATCGACGTCCCCGAGAACGGCGCCGCCGGCGTCATCGTCACCCAGGGCGGCTCGGTCGGCGGCTGGACGCTCTACGTCCACGAGGGCCTCCTGAAGTACTGCTACAACTTCTTCGGCATCCAGTACTTCATCACCGCCTCCGAGCAGCCGCTCGCGCCCGGGCCGCAGCAGGTGCGCATGGAGTTCGCGTACGACGGCGGCGGGCTCGCGCTCGGCGGCGACGTGACGCTCTACGTCGACGGTGCGCCCGTCGGATCGGGACGGGTCGAGCACACCGAGCCGATGGGCTTCTCAGCCGACGAGGCGTGCGACGTGGGGAGCGACAGCGGCTCGCCGGCCTCCCCCGACTACGGCCCGACCGGCAACGCCTTCACCGGCCGGATCGACTGGGTCCAGCTCAGCATCGGCCAGGACTCCCACGATCACCTGATCCGGCCGGAGGACCGGCTGCGGCTGGCGATGGGCAAGCAGTAGGCCTCGGGTCGGTGCGGGTGGGGGTCGGGTTGCGGGTCGTGAGCGTTCAATTGTTGGGAATTGCGCCGCCTACGGCCGGGTAGCCGGCGCATTTCCCAGCAATTGAACGGAACGGACCCGCGACGGCCCAGCCGCCTACATCGCCCGCTCGCCCTGGGCGATGGCCTCGCGGATCCGGGTGTAGGTGCCGCACCGACAGATGTTGCGGATGGCGTCGAGGTCGGCGTCGGTGATCGAGCGGCTCTCCCGGCGTACCTTCCGCACCAGGGCGACCGCCGCCATGATCTGGCCGGGCTGGCAGTAGCCGCACTGGGCGACGTCGCGGTCGAGCCATGCCTGCTGCATCGGGTGCAGCGCGGCGCCGACGGTGGCCGGCAGGCCCTCGATCGTCGTCACCTCGTCGGACGGGGAGAGGTCGCCGACGCGCACGGAGCACGGGTTGAAGGCCTTGCCGTTGACGTGCGAGGTGCACGCCTTGCAGACGTTGATGCCGCAGCCGTACTTCGGGCCGGTGACGCCGAGCAGGTCGCGCAGCACCCAGAGCACCCGCACGTCGGGGTGGACGTCGACGGTGACGGTGCGGCCGTTGAGGCGGAAGGTCTGCTTGGGCACGTCAGTACACCTTCTTCAGGCCGTTGGTGGGCGACTGCGGGATCGGGGGGACGGTCGGCTTCGGGCGGAACCGCAGCGGGTCGCGGTGGTTGACCGGGAAGTACGACGGCACCGTCCCCACCGCCCGCGCGTAGGCGCAGGCGACCGCGGCGAAGGTCGCCGCGACGCCCGCCTCCCCGGCGCCGCCTGGCTGGCCGCTGTCGGACGGCACCACGATCACCTCCACCTCCGGCGGGGTGTTCCACTGCCGCGTGTAGAAGTAGTTGTCCCAGCTGGCCTCGAGGAAGTGGCCGTCGCGCAGGTGCAGGCTGGAGGTCAGCGCGAGCGCGATGCCGTCGTTGATGCCGCCCTGCATCTGCGCCTCCAGGCCCCGCGGGTTGACTACCAGGCCGACGTCGATGGCGAAGACCACCTTCGTGATCCGCGGACCGCCCACCCCGTCGCGGATGTCCCGCCCGGTCTGCGCCGGGCGGCAGTCGATCTCCACGAGACAGGCGCTGGCGCCCTTGTACTCCTTGTGGATCGCGATGCCCTGGGCGGTGCCGGCCGGCATCGACCGGCCCCAGCGACCGGCCTGCGCGACCGCGTCCAGCACGCCCCGCACCCGCGCGTCGCGCAGGTGCGCGCGCCGGAAGGCGTACGGGTCCTGGCCCATCGCCTCCGCGAGGCGGTCGACCATCAGCTCACCGGCGGCGCGTACGTCGGGTGAGTAGATGTTGCGCATGCTGCCGGTGTTGAAGCGGTCGTCGGTCTCGACCAGCGTCTGCACGATCGCACCGAAGTCGTAGGGCACCTCCTGGGTCAGCTCGAAGACCGTCTCGGCGAAGCCGAGGTTGCCCAGGCCGGTCGGCAGGTCGGCGGCGCGGGCGGTGATGAGCTCGCCGAGGCCGTGCCGGAAGTCGGTCTCCACGCTCGTGTGCGACTGCTGGAAGGCCAGCACCTGCCCGGCCGCGTGCACGGCGCGCACCCTGCTGGTGGCCATCGGGTGGGTGCGGCCGACGCGGGCGTCGTCGGCGCGGTGCCACATCAGCTTGACCGGCTTGCCCATCGCTTGGGAGATCTTCGCGGCCTCCAGCGCGCCGTCGAAGAACAGCCGCCGGCCGAACGAGCCGCCGCCCTGGACCACGTGGACGGTCACCCGGTCCGGGGTCAGGCCGAGCGCTTCCGCGATCCGCTCCTGCGCCGTGATCGGCGACTTCAGGCCGCTCCAGATCTCCGCCCGGTCGTCGCGGACGTCGGCGATCGCCGAGTTGGTGTCCATCGCCGAGTTGCTGCGGAAGTAGAAGAGCACGTCGAGCTCGAGGGTCTGCGCCAGCGGGGTGTCGGGGAGGCTCGGCATCGGCACCTCGGCGGACCGCAGCTCGCGCACGACGTCGGCATCGGAGAGCCCGGCCACCGGGCCGTCGGCCCAGTCAACGCGCATCGCCCGGATCGCGTCGATGCACTGCCCGAAGGTCCGCGCCCGGACCGCGACACCGGAGTCGACCAGCGCCACGTCGGTCACGCCCGGCATCGCCAGGACGGCTCGCCGGTTGCGCAGGCGCTTCGGGGTGCCGTTGAGCGTGGGTGCCCGGCAGACCATCGTCGGCAGCGCGCCCGGGACGTGCAGGTCGGTCGCGTACTGCTTGCGACCGGTGACCGCGTCGAGGGCGTCGATCCGCCCCTGACCCGTCCCGACCACGCGGAACTCGCGCGGGTCCTTGAGCCGGACGTCGACGGCGCGGGGGGTGCTGGTGGCGGCGGCGCGGGCGAGCTCGCCGTACGTCGCGGAGCGGCCGCCCGGCGCCTGGATGACGCCGCCCCGGGCGACCAGGTTGGCCACGGTGTCGCCGAGCTGGATCGCCGCGGCCTCGAGCAGCGCCTGCTTGGCGACGGCCGCGGCGACCCGGACGGGTGTGTACGTCGAGATGGTGGTGTTGGAGCCGCCCGTCAGCTGGTTCCACACCAGCTCGGGACGGGCGTCGGCCAGCGTGACGCGCACCCGGTCCAGCGGCAGCTCGAGCTCCTCGGCGACCAGCATCGCGGTCGAGGTGGTGATGCCCTGCCCGACCTCCATCCGTGGGAGCGCGAAGGAGGCGGTGCCGTCCTCGTGCACGGTGACCGTGATCAGGTTCGCGGTCGGCATCGCGACCTCGGTGAGGAAGTCGTTGAGGTCGTAGAGCTCCGCGGGCTGCGGGGTGCCGGGCACCGCCCCGGCGGGTGGCGCGAGCCCCAGGTCGGCCGCGGCGACCAGGGTCGTCCCTGCCAGCACGAACCCCACGAACGTGCGCCTGCCGACCTCGACCCGTGCCTGCTCCGTCGTCACGCCGGTCTCAACGACGCAGCGTGACCGCCGTCACGGGGTGGGTGGGTGGATGAATCCCCGGCTGACCGGGGATTCATCCGGGGTTGTCAGGCTCTTCCTGACGTTGTCGGGGGTTGCAACCCCTGACAACGTCAGGTTTCCCCGGCTGACCGGGGATTCATTCACTGCACGAGGTTGCGCAGCAGCAGCGCCTCGGCGAGCACGACCCGCTCGAACTCCGCGAGGTGGAGGCCCTCGTTGGCACCGTGGGCGCGGGTGTCAGGGTCCTCGACGCCGGTCACCAGGACGCTGGCCTCGGGGAAGGCCTCGAGGAACTCGGCGATGAACGGGATGGACCCGCCGACGCCCATGTCGACCGGGGCGACGCCGTCCCAGGCCTCGGCGAACGCCGACCGCGCGGCGTCGTACGCCGGTCCGGTCGCGTCGATCTGCGTGGCCTCGCCGGTGTCGACCAGCGTGTGCGTCAGCGTGGCGCCCCAGGGGACGTGGGACTCCAGGTGGCGCACCAGGCAGTCGAGCGCGTGCTCGGTCGTGTCGCCCGGGGCGATCCGCATCGAGATGCGGGCGCGGGCGGCGGGGACCAGCGTGTTGCTCGCGCCGGCGACCTTCGGCGCGTCGAGCCCGGTGATGCTGATCGCCGGCTTGGTCCAGAGCCGCTCGACCGTCGAGCCGCTGCCGATCCACTCGATGCCCGGGGCGGCGCCGGACTCCGCGCGCAGCCGCTCCTCGGGGTACTCCACGTCGGCGGCCGGCCCCGCGTGCAGCCCCTCGACGGCGACGTTGCCCTCGTCGTCGTGGAGTGTGCTGAGCAGGCGGGCGAGGGCCATCAGGGCGTCGGGCACCAGCCCGCCCCACATGCCGGAGTGGACGGCGTGGGTGAGCGTGCGGACCTCGACGTCGAGCCGCACCAGACCGCGCAGGCTGGTGGTCAGGGCCGGGACGCCGATGTCCCAGTTGCCGGAGTCGGCGATGACGATGACGTCGGCCTTCAGCCGCTCCTGGTGCTCGTGCAGGAGGGCCGAGAGCGTCTCGGAGCCGATCTCCTCCTCGCCCTCGATGAACATCGTGACGTTCACCGGCAGGTCGGCCCCGTGCACGCGCAGCGCACCGAGGTGGGCGGCGATGCCGGCCTTGTCGTCGGCCGCGCCGCGGCCGTAGAGCCGGTCGCCGCGCTCGGTGGGCTCGAACGGCGGGGAGTCCCAGTCCGCGTGGTCGTTCTCGGGCTGCACGTCGTGGTGGGCGTAGAGCAGCACCGTCGGCGCGCCCTCCGGTCCGGCCTTCTGCGCGATCACCGCGGGCAGGCCACCCTCGACGCGCACGATGTCGACGCTGTCGAAGCCCTCGGCGCGGAACAGCTCCGCCACCGCCTCGGCCGAGCGCTGCACCTCGCCGTGGCGCGCGGGGTCGGCGCTGACGGACTCGATGCGGACCAGATCCTCCAGGTCCCGCCGGATGCCGGGCAGGACGGACTGGACGCGGTCGCGGAGGTCGCTCATGCGGGCCAACCTATGACACCGCTGTGACCGGGGCCCAACGGGCGAGCGGGTCGCCCGTCGGGTCCCGCCTCGTGCTGCCGGTCACCAGTAGCGGCCGGCCCCGGTGCACTTCATCGGGTCGCCCCAGCCGACCGCCCCGCCGCCGCAGGACCACAGGCCATGGCTGCCGTTGCGCACGTAGGCGACGTCGGCGAGGTCGCCGCCCTCGACGGCCCGAACGGTGTAGAGCTGGCTGCCGGGGATGTCCTTCATCCGGGCGCTCGCCGAGCAGACCCAGGTGTTGCGGCACACGTTGCGGGCGTACTTGAAGCGGTCGCCCTGGCGGAGGAACGCCCGGGTCTGGATGTAGTCGACGGAGTGGTCGCAGTAGATCCAGTACTTCATCCGGACCGTGTCGTCCTTCTTGAAGTGCTTGAGCTTGTAGACGTAGCCGTAGCACGGGGCGGCAGCGCGAGCCGCCGGCGAGGTGGCCGCGTCCGCCGCGCCGGTCACGGCGCCGCTCGCCACGGCGGTGGTCGAGAGCACGGGTGCCAGCAGCACCAGGGCCAGGGTCCCGATGAGTCGTCTCACGTCATCCTCCTGCAGGGAGTGGGTCGGTCGATGCCGCGAGGGTTCCCGGCTCGCTCCCGCCCTCCCGGTGCCTGCAGGAAGCTGCAACGGCGGCCGGGCCGCTCACGCCACAGGTTCACCAGGGGATGCAGGCGAAACCGCACGTCCCACGGCCTGCCCACCATGGGAGGTGCAGGTTCACCCACAGACCATGGTGAAACGGCGACAGATGGGACCCCGGCCGGCCTACGCCAGGGGCAGGTACGGCGCCAGGTCGGCCCGCTCGCCGCTGGCGCGGACCCGGCCGGATGCCTCGGCGTCGGCCCAGGCGAGGTCGCCGGTCGCGAGCGCGACCCAGGTCGGGGGGTCCATCTCGACCACCGCCGGCGGCGTCCCGCGGGTGTGCCGGACGCCCTCGACGACCTGCACGGCGGCGTACGGCGGCACCCGCACCTCCACCGACCGGCCGGGCGCCCGCTGCTCGAGGACCGCGAGGAAGTGCTTGGTGAGCAGCCGCAGGTCGCCGCTCTCGCGGGCGGCCGCGACCTCGGCGGGCGTCGCCACCCGCAGGCGGGCGGGCATCAGTCCTCCTCGGCATCGAGGTCGGCCTCGGCCTCGATGCCCACCGGACCGGGGTAGGGCTGGATGAGCTGGTAGACCGAGTAGGTCAGCCGGTCGTCGCCCGCCGCCTGGTCGCCGCCGGGCGCCTGGTTGGCCGTGCGCCACCGCTCGACGACCTCGCCGACCTCGCGCATCAGCGCGTCCGACTCGTCGGCGGTCAGCCGCAGCGTGTACTCCGAGACGCTCTTGCGGCGCCCGCCCTCCGGCTCCGGCTCGAGGGCCCGGTCGACCAGGTGGTGGCCCCAGGCGACCGCGTTGCGCTGGAAGACGGCGTACGCCGCCCGGCCCCCCGGCTGCTCGAGCATGTCGCGGGTGCGGAAGCTGATCCCCTCGGGGTCGACCAGCCGCCAGACCCGGTCGCGGCGGTCCCGCGCCTCGTCGGGCGCCTCCTCGACCAGGCCGTACTTTGCCAGCTGCCGCAGGTGGAAGCTGGCCTGGTTGGCGGGCACGTCGAGCAGCCGGGCGATGTCGGCGGCCCGCAGCGGGCCGGCCGCGGAGAGCTCGGACAGGATCCGGTTGCGGGTCGGGTGCGCGATCGCGCGGAGGACCCGCGGGTCGTCGTACGTCGCCATGGCACCAGCGTAGCGAATCTCGCACGCACTATTGCGCAACAGTTATTGCGCAACATATGGTGCGGGCATGTCGTCGTACCGCACCCTGGCCCGCAACCGCGACTTCACCGCGCTCTGGACCGGCCAGACCATCTCGGAGATCGGCAGCCGGATGACGATGTTCGTCTTCCCGCTGCTCACCTACGCCCTCACCGGCTCGGCGCTGCTCGCCGCGGCCAGCGAGGCCCTGCACCTGCTCGGGCTCGCCGGTGCGCTGCTGCCGGCGGGCGTGCTCGCCGACCGGGTCGACCGGCGGCGGATCATGCGGGTCGCCAGTGGCGCCGGGGTGCTGCTCTACGCGGCGCTGGCCGTGGCCGGCATCGCCGGCACCATCACCCTCCCGCACCTGCTGGGCACCGCCCTGCTGACCGGTGTGGGCGCCGGGCTCTTCGCCCCGGCCGAGATGGCCGCGGTGCGTGCGGTCGTGCGGCGCGAGGAGCTGCCGACGGCGCTGAGCCAGCAGCAGGCCCGCCAGCACGTCGCCTCGCTGGTCAGTGCTCCCCTCGGCGGTCTGCTCTACAGCATCACCCGCTGGCTGCCGTTCGTCGCGGACGCGGTGTCGTTCGCGGTGAGCTGGGTGCTGCTCGGCCGGATCCGCAGCGACCTGACCCCGCCCGCCCGCACCGGGACCCGGCGCCCGGTCGCCGAGCTCACCGAGGGCATGCGGTTCGTGTGGTCACGGCCGTTCTTCCGGGTGCTCACCGTCTGGAGCGCCCTGACCAACCTGACGGTGAACGCACTCTTCTTCGTCGCCGTGCTGCGCATGGTCGAGGCGGGCGTCCCGGCGTTCCAGATCGGCCTGGTCGAGACCGCCGCGGGCGTCGCGGGCATCGTCGGCGCCATCCTCGCGCCGTGGGTGATCGACCGGGTGCCGACCGGCCGCCTGACCGTGGCGATCGCCTGGTCGTTCCTTCCGCTCGTCGTGCCGATGGCGCTGTGGAGCCAGCCGGCGGTCGTCGCCGCGGCGCTGGGCCTGGGCCTGCTGCTCAACCCGGCCGGCAACGCGGGGATCGGATCCTACCGGGTCGCCGTCACGCCGCCGGAGCTGCTCGGCCGGGTGCAGTCGACCACCCAGTTCGTCTCGATGTCGATGCTCCCGCTCGCACCGGTCGTCGCGGGAGTGCTGCTCACCACGGCGGGAGGAGCGGCGGCGATCCTGCTGCTCGGCGGCCTCACCGCTCTGGTCGCGCTAATCCCGACGCTGTCCGCCTCCGTCCGGGCGGTGCCCCGCCCGGACCGGTGGGAGGTGCCCGACGCCGCGGACCCTCTCCCGGCCGCGGCCTGAGGCGCGAGGGCTAGCGGCGGACCGCGACCAGCACCGCGTCGGTGACCGTCTGCTCCTCGTGGCCGTGGCCGTGCCCGCCCTCGGCACGGCGACGCGCCTCGGCGCGGACGTCGAACCGCTCCGGGTCCACGGCCGGGAGCAGGTCGTCTGCGGTGAAGAGGACACCGGGTGCGGACCACCGCAGACCGGTGTGGGCGTCGTCGGGGTGGTGGCCGACGACCAGCAGCGTCCCACCCGGCGCGACGGCGTCCGCCATCCGGCGGGTCGCCTCGACCATGCCGCCGTCGAGCAGGTGCAGGAAGTGCGAGGTGACCAGGTCGTACGCCGCGCGCTGCGGCATCCAGGTGCGCAGGTCGGCGTGCTGCCAGGTGATGCGCTCCGCGACGCCGCGCTCGGTCGCGTGCTCGGCCGCCCGCGCCAGGCCGGTCTCGGAGAAGTCCACGGCCGTGACCTCCCAGCCCTGCTCGGCGAGCCAGATCGCGTCGCCACCCTCGCCGCAGCCGAGGTCGAGGGCGCGACCCGGGCGCAGACCGGCCGCCTCCGCCACCAGCACCGCGTTGGGCCGACCGCTCCAGACGCGGTCGGGGCCGGCGTACCGCTCGTCCCAGGACGGTTGCTCGAACATCTCCGGGGTCACCTCGTGGCTCATGCCGTCCAGGATGGTCCGACCCGTTGCCAGATGACGACTCGCGTTGCCGTCCTGGCAAACTGCTCGGATGACGGAGGAGCTGGTGCAGGTCGGTCCCCGGCTGCGGACGCTGCGCCAGGACCGCGGCCTGACGCTGCGCGAGCTCGCCGACGAGACCGGCATCTCGGTGAGCACGCTGTCGCGGCTGGAGTCGGGCCGGCGCCGGCCCACGCTCGAGCAGCTGCTGCCGCTCGCCCGCGCGCACCGGGTCTCGCTCGACGAGCTGGTCGACGCACCGGCCACCGGCGACCCGCGGGTGCAGATGCGACCGGTCCGCCGGCACGGCCGGACCTACCTGCCGCTGACTCGCCGGCCGGGCGGGCTGCAGGCCTACAAGATCGTGCTGCCGGCCCGGCCCGACGACGTCCCACGTCTCGCGACGCACGAGGGGTACGAGTGGCTCTACGTCCTGTCCGGTCGGCTGCGCCTCCTCGTCGGTGACCGTGACCTCGACCTCGGGCCGGGCGAGGTGGTCGAGTTCGACACCCGGACGCCGCACTGGCTGGGCAACACCGGCCCGCACCCGGCGGAGGTCCTCGGGCTCTTCGGTCCGCAGGGGGGGCGGATGCACGTGCGCTGAACGGGTGCGGCAGGCTGGGGGGCGTGACGCAGGACGACGACGGCGAGCGGCTGGCGAGCTGGCTGGAGGGTCTCGGCCTGGCCGACGCGCTCGGCGAGGCGGGCCTGCCGACCTTCACCCGCGACGCCGACGGGCGGGCCGTGTGGACCGAGCCGGGCCGGGTCGCCGAGCTCGAGGCCGCGCTGCGCAGCCAGGGCGACGAGCCGGGGCGTGGGGTGCCTGTCCAGCTGGTGCTCGTCGCGCGGCAGGCACGGCTGCGGACCCAGCTGCTCGCCACCCGGTGGTTCACCTACGAGACGCTCGGCGAGCTGCGCGGGGCCTCGACCGAGGCCACCAGGTTCGCGGTGCACAAGGCGGCGCAGACGCACCGGCTGCTCGTCGTACCCGTGGACGACGGGGTCGTGGTGCCCGGCTTCCAGCTGGGCCCGGACGGCGAGGTGCGGCCCGACGTCGCCCCGCTGCTCGAGCCGCTCCTGGCCGCGCGGATGGACCCCTGGCGGGCGTGGGCGTGGCTGACCCAGCCGGCGGCCCTGACCTTCGGCATGGCGCCGGAGCAGGCGGTCACCGACCCCGACCTGGCCGACCTGGTGCTGCACGCGGCCGTCCGGCTCGCCGAGCACGTCGGGCGCACCTGACGCGCTAGCGTGCGCCCGTGGCGTACTCGCTCGACACGCTCGCCGGCGCACCGGTCGCCGAGACCGTGGCCCGGCTGCGGAGCCGGATCGCGGAGCGGTTCGCCGACCGCAACCTGGTGCACGTGGCCGACGCGCTGCTGGGGCTGGTCGACGAGGTGCGGTCCACCGGGTCGCTCGTGCGCGGCCGCATCCGCACCACCCGCGTGGTGTCCCGGGTGCTCATCGCGGCGATCATCGCCGCGACCGTGGTCGCCCTGTGGCTGGCCGCCCGCGCCGCGGTCGGCGACCAGGGACCCGACGGCCTGGACTGGCTACCGCTGATCGAGAGCACGGTCAACGACCTGGTGTTCGCCGCGATCGCGGTGTTCTTCCTCTACTCCTTCCCCGAGCGGCTGCAGCGCGGCGACCTGCTCGACCTCCTGCACCGGCTCCGGTCGCTGGCGCACATCGTGGACATGCACCAGCTGACCAAGGACCCCGAACGGCTGCGGCCCGGCTTCGCCCCCACCAGCTCCAGCGACGACCCGGACCTGGATCGCGACGAGATGGAGCGCTACCTCAACTACTGCTCCGAGCTGCTCAGCCTGATCGGCAAGACGGCGGCGCTGTGCGCCGAGGAGTCACGCGACGCGGTCGTGCTGGAGACGGTCAGCACCATCGAGGAGCTCACGCTGGGGATGTCGCGCAAGATCTGGCAGAAGATCTCGGTGCTCAGCCGCTGAGGCCGTCGAGGATCCGCAGCTGACGCGCCCAGGCGTCGGAGCCGGGGTCCACCACCGCGAAGTGGTCGCCGTCGACCTCGACCAGCTCCGCCGGGTCACCCGCCGCACGGGCCGCCTGCACGTAGGTCTGCGACTGGCTCGGCGGCACGACGTCGTCGGCGCGGCCGTGCACGCACCACAGCGGCAGGCCGAGCGGCAGCATCCGCACCGGGTCGACGGCCGCGTCGGCCCGCCCCGGCGGGTGGCCGAGGAACAGCTCGACCGCTCCGCCACCGAGCCCGTCGTCGTACGCCGCCCGCAGGTCGAGCACGCCGGCCTGGCTGACCACGTGGGTCAGCCCGCCGCCGTGGGCGGCCCAGGTGACCAGGTGGCCGCCGGCGGAGTGGCCGATCCCGACGACGACGTCGGCCGCCACCGGCAGCGCGTCGATCGCGGCCCGGACGTCGGCGAGCGTGTCGGCCGCCCCGGTGCCGCGGCGGTACTCGATCGCCCAGGTGGCCCAGCCGGCCGCGACCAGGCTGGGGACGAGGGGCTGGGCGTACTCGATGCCGTACTGCGGCTTCCAGAACCCGCCGTGCACCAGCACCGCGACCCCACGCTCGTCGCGCTCGGGGCGGGTCAGCTCGGCGTACTGGGCCGGGTCGTCGCCGTACGCGTGCCTGGTCGTCCGTGGTGCGCCCACCGGCCGGTCCTCCTCGCGTCCGCACGCCGCCAGGGCGGCGGCGAGCCCGCCGAGCGCGGGCAGGGACAGCAGGGTACGGCGGCGCACGGTGGTGGTTCGGAGCCGACCGCGATGGCGGCCTGGTCAAGCGGTGGGCGGGTGCGGGCGGGCGACCCGGTCAGGCTCTTCCTGACGTTGTCAGGCGTTGCAACCCCTGACAACGTCATGAAGAGCCTGACAACCCCGGATGAATCCCCGGCTGACCGGGGATTCATCCAACCCCTGGCTCAGGCCAGGGCAGCGGGCAGCGTGCCGGTCCAGGCGGCGCGGAGCTCGTCGAGCGGCAGGTCGAACTCCCCGTCCACGGCGAGCGACGGGCCGCCGGTCACGCCGAGGGGGGTCAGCGGGACGCCGTGCCGCTCGGCCAGCTCCACCAGCCGTTCGGCGTCGCCGTCGGCGACCGAGACCAGCACCCGGGCGGTCGACTCGCTGAAGAGCCCGACGAACGGGTCGCCCGGCACCGCGACCGAGACGCCGACGCCGTGCCGCAGGACGCACTCGACGAGCCCCTGGGCCAGGCCGCCCTCGGAGAGGTCGTGGGCGGAGGTGACCAGGCCGACGGCCTCGCGCAGCAGCTCGGCGAGCGCGCGCTCCGCCTCGAGGTCGACCGCCGGCGGCAGCCCGCCGAGGTGGCCGTGGACGACGTGCGCCCACTCCGAGCCCGACAGCTCCTCGCGGGTCTCGCCGAGCAGGAACACCCGCTCCCCCACGGCCGACCACGCCGACGGCGTGCGCCGCGTGACGTCGTCGATGACGCCGAGCACCGCGACCACCGGGGTCGGCAGGATCGCGGTCTCGCCGGTCTGGTTGTAGAGGCTGACGTTCCCGCCGGTCACCGGGGTGCCGAGCTCGGCGCAGCCGTCCTTGAGCCCGCGGCACGCCTCGGCGAACTGCCACATCACGGCCGGGTCCTCCGGCGAGCCGAAGTTGAGGCAGTCGGAGACCGCGAGCGGCCGGGCGCCGCCGGTCGCGACGTTGCGGTAGGCCTCAGCGAGGGCGAGCTGCGCGCCGGCGTACGGGTCCAGCTTGGCGTAGCGCCCGTTGCAGTCGGTGGCCAGCGCGACGCCCAGGTTGGTGTCCTCGTCGACCCGGATCATCCCGCTGTCGCTGGGTTGGGCGAGCACGGTGTTGCCCTGCACGTAGCGGTCGTACTGGTCGGTGATCCACGACTTGTCACACAGGTTCGGGCTCGCGGCCAGGCGCAGCAGCGTGGCCCGCAGCTCGTCGCCGCCCGCGGGCCGGGGCAGGGACTCGGCGGGGTCGGCCTGCAGGTCGTCCTGCCAGTCCGGCCGAGCGAACGCCCGGTGGTAGGTCGGGCCGTCGTGCGCCACCGACCGCGGGGGTACGTCGACCACGCGCTCGCCGTGCCAGTCGATCTCCAGCCGGCCGGTGTCGGTCACCTCGCCGACGACCACGGCCTCGACGTCCCACTTCGCGCAGATCGCCAGGAACGCAGCGACGTCGTCGGGCTCGACGACCGCCATCATCCGCTCCTGCGACTCGCTCATGAGGATCTCCTCCGGCGCCAGCGAGGAGTCGCGCAGCGGCACCTTGTCGAGCTCGACGTGCATGCCGCCGTCCCCGGCCGAGGCGAGCTCGGAGGTGGCGCAGGACAGCCCGGCGCCACCGAGGTCCTGGATGCCGGCGACCAAGCCGGCCGCGAAGATCTCGAGCGTGCACTCGATCAGCAGCTTCTCCATGAACGGGTCGCCGACCTGGACGCTGGGTCGCTTGGCGGGGCCGTCCGCGTCGAACGTCTCCGACGCCAGCACCGAGACGCCGCCGATGCCGTCGCCGCCGGTGCGCGCGCCGTAGAGGATGACCTGGTTGCCGACGCCGCTCGCCTTGGCCAGGTGCAGGTCCTCGTGCCGCAGCACGCCCACGCACAGCGCGTTGACCAGCGGGTTGCCGAGGTAGGTGTCGTCGAAGACCGCCTCGCCACCGATGTTCGGCAGGCCCAGGCAGTTGCCGTAGCCGCCGACGCCCGCGACGATCCCGGGCAGCACCCGGTGGGTGTCGTCGGCGTCCAGCGGCCCGAAGCGCAGCGGGTCCATCACCGCGACCGGGCGGGCGCCCATCGCGAGGATGTCGCGCACGATGCCGCCGACGCCGGTGGCCGCGCCCTGGTAGGGCTCGACGTACGACGGGTGGTTGTGCGACTCGATCTTGAAGGTGACGGCGTACCCCTGCCCGATGTCGAGCACGCCGGCGTTCTCGCCGATCCCGGCCAGCATCTTGCCTGCCGCGGTCTCCTGGGCCAGCTCGCCGAACTGCTTGAGGTGCACCTTGGAGCTCTTGTAGGAGCAGTGCTCGCTCCACATCACCGAGTACATGGCCAGCTCGCTCGACGTGGGGCGGCGGCCGAGGATCTCGCGGATCCGCTGGTACTCGTCGGCCTTGAGGCCGAGATCGGCCCACGGCTGCTCGCGCTCGGGGTCCTGGGCGGCGACGGCGACGGTGTCCAGCACGGCAGCAATCTACCGGCGACGTGCCCAGCGGCCGGCACCGCTCCGGATCCCGGGCCCGCGGACCCTGGCGCACCCGTCCGACAACTGTCATGATCGCTGCCAATTGTTTGCGCAGGAGGGACCGCGATGAAGCCCGACCCCGCCCACCCGCCGTTCGGCACGGTCGACCACGAGTACGCCGTCCGGCTGGCCACCACGCCGCCGGACGAGGACGGCCCGGTCTGGATGATCAACCTGATGAAGTACCGCGAGCGCGCGGAGTACCTCGACGGCCGGGAGACCACCCTGAGCGGCCGGGAGGCCGACGACGCGTACGCGCCGGTCGACGTGCTCGCCGAGATCGGCGCAGAGGTCGTGTTCTTCGGCGACGTCGAGGTGCAGTTGCTGGGCGACGCGCCGACCTGGGACCGGATCGGTGTGGTGAAGTACCCCACCCGCCGCTCGTTCATCGAGATGCAGCGCCGCCCCGACTTCCTCGAGCTCTACCCGCACAAGGAGGCGGGCATGGAGCAGACGTTCGTCATCGGCGGCCAGCCGTTCGCGCCGCCACCGATCCCGGTCGACCTGCCGGACTGGTCCGAGGTGCCGCACCCGCCGACGGCCGAGGACGGCGACGTGATGGTCATCCACGTGCTGCGCTTCAACGAGGGCGGCGCGGAGACCGACATGGTCGAGTACCAGAACGCCGCAGGGGCGATCGCGATCCCGTACGGCGCCCGGCCGGCCGCCTGGTTCGAGGTCGAGGGCACGATCATCGGCGACGGGCGCGGCTGGGACCAGGTGCGGTTCAACCACTTCCCGAGCATGGAGGCGTTCATGGCGGTGGCCCTCCACCCCGACCGGGTGGCCCCGCACCAGGAGCACCGCGAGCCCGCGATCGCCGACACCTACACCGTGGTCGTGCGGCCGCAGATCAACACGATCGCCGCCTCGGTCCGCTGACCGCCCAGCCGTCCGACCCGTCGACCCGGGCGGGCGCGGTCAGCGCACCCACGCCGTCCGGGTCGCCGTGGCCTGGGTGACCGGGTCGAAGGAGTCCGGGTCCAGCAGGGTGAGCGAGGCGTCGAGGCGGACCCAGCCGCGCACGTACGGCGCGGAGACCGACGTGATCGTGAACGTCACCGGGTGCAGCCGACCGTCGCAGACGAGGTCGGCGAGGGCGTAGCCGGACGGCGCCCCGACCCCGTCGCCCTGCGTCGCGCTCGCGAGGAGGTCCTGGAGGACCCAGGGAGCGTCGCACCGGGCCTGCGCCGGCACCGTCAGGGCACCGTCGGCGCCCAGGTGCGCGACCCGGGCCAGCAGGACCTGCGCGGCCGGGCGGACGTAGATGGCGCGGGCGTCGGCCACCTGCGCCCGGTCGCCGGAGCCGGTGCGGACGACCGTCACGGTGGCGGTCAGGGCCGCCGGTCCCGGCTGGAAGGCCTCGAGGCTGCTGACCCGCAGCTCGTGCCACCGCTGGTCGCACGGGAACGGCTGACCGAGCACCGAGGGGGTCGTGACCTCGCCCTGGACGAAGTCGAGCCTCAGCTCGTCGACCCGGTAGCCGGGGGCGCAGCGGCCCCGCAGCCCGGCCAGGATCGTGCCGCGCGGCCCCTCGTAGGCCTGCGCGTGGACGTGCACGGCGGCGACGGGGCTGCTCGAGCCGGCGACCCCACCGCGGGCACCATCGGCGCCATCGGCGCGCGCGGCGCCGACGACCCCCAGGAGCGCGATCCCCGCAGTCACGGCGACCAGCAGCGTCACGGTGCGGACCAGCAGGACACGCACGGGCAGCGTCATCGCGTCCACCTCCTCCGGTCCCCGCAGCATGCGCGCCCGCGGGCCTCGGAGACGGGCGTGGCCCCGGACCTCCCCAGAATCAGGGACGACCGGGGCCAGCGGGACGGCTCGATCGGCCGGGCCGGACCGGAGGGGCTAGGTCAGCAGGCCGTCGACGACGACCTCGAGCAGCGGGCGCACGGCGTCGGCGTCGAGGTCGCTGTTGTCGGCGATCGTCGCGACGCCGCCGACCAGGCGGCACACCTGCACCGGCTCCACGCCCTCGCGCAGGACGCCGTCGCTGCGCAGCCGATCGAGCACCCGGTCGTTGGCGTCGGCCAGGACCTGGCACTTCGTGCGGATCGGCGACTCGGCGTCACCCATCGCCGAGGTGAGCTTGGCGGGGCCGCCCTTGTGCTGGCTGATGAGCGCGACGTACTGCTCGAACCAGTTCAGCAGCAGGTCGCGGTCCGGCCCCTCGTAGGCGAGGGCCTTGTCGGCGGTCTCGGTGACCCGGTCGACCCACGACTGCATGATCGCGTCGAGCAGGTTCTCCCGCTTCGGGAAGTGCCGGTAGAGCGTGCCCGGGCCCACGCCGGCGCGCTTGGCGACCTCGTCGAGCGAGGCGTCGTACCCCTGCTCGCGGAACACCTCGCGCGCGACCTCCACGATCCGGTCGTAGTTGCGCCTGGCGTCGGCACGCACGTTCTTCCTCCGGTCGTCGCGGACATCGGGCTTGCTAAACGGAGACAGTCTCCGTATTGTTCTTCAGGAAGCGGAGTCATCCTCCGGATCTACTGTACCTCGGCCCACCCGGCCAGAACAGGACTCACCACCATGTCCTCTCGCACCACCCCGAACACCTCCCCGAACACCTCCCTGCCCACCGAGCTGCCGCCGAACGCCGGCCGCGCCGCCGCGGGCATCGCGATCGTCCTGGTCGCGCAGCTGATGATCGTGCTCGACGCGACCGTCGTGAACGTCGCCCTCCCCCGCATCGACGACGACCTGGGCTTCGGCCCCGCGTCCCTGTCGTGGGTGCTCAACGCCTACACGCTCGCCTTCGGCGGCCTGCTGCTGCTCGGCGGCCGGCTCGGTGACGTCTTCGGCCGGCTCAAGGTCTTCGAGGCCGGCCTGGTCGTGTTCACCGTCGGCTCCGCCCTGGGCGGGCTCGCCCAGACGCCGGGCCAGCTCGTCGCCGCGCGCACCTTCCAGGGCGTCGGCGCCGCGCTCGCGGCCCCGAGCGTCCTGGCCCTGCTGACCACGAGCGCGCCCGACGAGGCCGCCCGCAACCGCGCGCTCGCCCTCTTCGGTGCGGTGTCCTCCGGCGGCGCGTCCATCGGCCTGATCCTCGGCGGCCTGCTCACCGACATCGGCTCGTGGCGCTGGACGCTGTTCATCAACGTGCCGATCGGGCTCGCCGTGGTGCTGCTCGCGCCCCGGTTCGTCACCGAGACCCCGCGTCGCCCCGGCCGCTTCGACGTCGTCGGCGCGCTGACCGCGACCGCGGGCGCCGTCGCGCTCGTCTGGACCCTGATCGGGACGCCGGAGCACGGCTGGACCTCGGCCCGCACCCTGACCGGCTTCGCGGTCGGCATCGCGCTGCTCGCGCTGCTCGCCCGGACCGAGCTGCGGCACCCGCACCCCCTGGTGCAGCCGCACCTGGTCCGCAACCGCAACCGCGTCGGCGCGCTGGCCGTGATGGCGCTCCTCCTCGGCGCGAACCTGTCGATGTTCTTCCTGGTCGTCCAGTACGTCCAGGGCGTGCTCGGCTTCGGCCCGCTCATGGCCGGTGTCGCGTTCCTGCCGTTCAGCCTCGGCATCTTCGCGACCTCGCGGGTCACCCCGGCGCTGATCGGCCGGGTCGGCCCCCGGGCGATGATGCTCACCGGCACCGGCACGCTCGCGCTGTCCTACGCGTGGCTCAGCACGATCGGCACCACCGACACCTACCTGGCCGCGGTCTTCGGGCCGATGGCGCTGGCCGGGATCTCCTCGGCCCTGACCTTCATGCCGGTCACCGTGATCGTGCTGTCCGGCGTCGAGCCGGAGCACGCCGGGTCCGCCTCCGGCCTGCTGCAGACCACGCAGCAGCTCGGCGGCGCGGTGGGCGTGGGCGCCATCGTGTCGGTGTACGCCGCCGGCGCGGTGCCCGGGCAGCTCGTGCCCGGGATGGCGGCGGCGTTCCTCACCTCGGCGACCTTCGCGGCCGTGGCCTGGGTCGTGACGCTCGTCGTGGTCCGGACCCGCCGGCCCGCCCCTGCCGTCCAGGCCCCCGAGGAGCTCGTCGAGGCGGTGGCCGCCGAGGCCGCCTGACCCCGTCGGCCCGCAGGCCGCTCAGTCCGGGACGCCGGTCTCCGTCTCCACGGGGGCCGGCGTCCAGGCGTAGCCGTCCCACCACCAGTGACCGTCGGTGCTGACCAGCGGCACGCCGCCCTGGACCGGGTCGGCGTGGAAGTGCGGCACCAGGCCCAGGAACGGCTCGGTGCTCCAGGTGTCGTTCGCGATGGCGGTCATGCGCGTCTCCCCCCAGCAACGGGCCCGACGACCGGGCCGATCCGTCCACGGTGCTCTCGGCCGAGCCCGGGCGGAACCGGCTTGCGGACCTCTTGCGGAGACCTTGCGGCACTCCGGAGCACGAACTACAGCGCTGGAACTCCACCCGATGCCCGTTACGCATGTGATTTCTGAGGTTATGGTGGTGCCACCTCGACCGAGGCTCTTCCCCCCTCGCCAGGAGCTCCACCATGCATCCCCCGGCCCGCCACCCGCTGCGTCGCACCCTCGCCGTCCTCGCCGGGAGCGCGCTCGCCGTCGGCCTGCTGACCACGGCGACCACCGGCGGCCAGGCCGTGGCCGAGGGGCCCGGCCGGACGGCCGCCGTACCGGGCAAGGCCACGGCCACCAACCCCGTCACGCCCGGTGACTTCACCGGCTACGGCTTCGACCAGTGCCACACGCCCGACCAGGCGACGATGGACCGCTGGCTGCAGAGCTCGCCGTTCCTCGCGGTGGGCGTCTACATGTCCGGGGCGTCGCGCGCCTGCCGCGACCAGCCGAACCTGACCGCGACCTGGGTGCAGACCCAGCTGGCCCGCGGCTGGCGGATCCTGCCGATCACCCTCGGCCCGCAGGCGTCGTGCCAGCCGCGCTTCCCGCGCTACGGCAACGACCCCAAGATCAGCCCGCTGCCGGGCAAGAACAACTGGTACGGCCGGGCGCGCAGCCAGGGCCGCACCGAGGCCGGCCGCGCCGTCAACGCCGCCACCGCGCTGCGCATCACGCCGGGCAGCACGCTCTGGTACGACCTCGAGGGCTTCGACCTCGGCAACCGCCGGTGCCGCGAGTCCGCGCTGGCCTTCCTCAGCGCCTGGTCGACCCAGATCCGGGCGCTCGGCTACGTCTCCGGGGTCTACTCGAGCGCCGGCTCGGGGATCAAGATGCTCGACGACGCCCGCTACACCGAGCGTGCGGGCATCGCGCTGCCCGACCAGATCTGGCTGGCCCGGTGGGACGGACGCGCTGACACCACGACCGAGGCGCGTTATCTCCGCGCCGACGGCTGGCAGCCGCACGCCCGGGTCAAGCAGTACCAGGGCGGGCACGACGAGCGCTGGGGCGGCGTCACGATCAACATCGACCGCGACTTCCTCGACGTCGGGCAGGGCTCGGTCGGTGGGCCCGAGCGGCACTGCAACGGTGTCCGGATCTCCTTGGGCCGCTACCCCGTCCTGGTGCCGGCGAACGAGACGCAGAAGCCACCGCGCCGCGCGGTCAAGGTGCTGCAGTGCCTCCTGCAGGAGGCCGGCATGTACCGGGGCAAGCTCAACTCCTTCTACGGCAACGGGACCCAGCAGGCCGCCCAGGCCTGGCAGGCCCGCACCGGCGCACCGGTCTCGACGACCTGGTCGACCCGCAACTGGATGTCGCTGCTGGTGGCCGGCGACCACCCGGTGCTGAAGTACGGCTCGGCCGGCCCCGTCGTGCGGCGGGTGCAGCGCGCCCTCAACGCCGCGGTCGAGCGGACGGCACCGCTGCACGCCACCGGCGTCTTCGACGCGACGCTGACGATCGCGGTGAAGGCCTACCAGAAGTCGCTGCGCCTGGAGCAGTCCGGCGTGGTCAGCACGCAGACCTGGAGGGCCCTGATGGCCGGCCGGGTGCGATAGTCCCTGACGATCGAGTGGTCCGGACGGCCCGATCGCCACGCGAGCGTCAGGGACTATCCCGGTGCGGCGGTCAGGAGAGGACGGCGGCGGCGAGGCTGGTGAAGAAGCCCAGCCCGTCGGTGCCGGCGCCGGTGAGCGACTCGACCGCGTGCTCGGGGTGCGGCATCAGGCCCACGACGTTGCCCCGCTCGTTGGTCACGCCGGCGATGTCGCGCAGCGACCCGTTGGGGTTGTCGTCGAGGTAGCGCGCGACCACCCGGCCCTCGCCCTCGAGACGGTCGAGGGTCTCGGCGTCGGCGACGAACCCGCCCTCGCCGTTCTTCAGGACGATGGTGACCTCGGCGCCCTCGTCGTATGCCGAGGTCCACGGCGTGCGGTTGTTCTCGATGCGCAGCCGCTGGTCGCGGCACACGAACTTGCGGTGGTCGTTGCGGATCAGCGCCCCGGGCAGCAGGTGGGACTCGCAGAGGATCTGGAAGCCGTTGCAGATGCCGAGGACCGGCAGGCCGCGACCCGCGGCCTCCACGACCTCGGCCATCACGGGGGCGAACCGCGAGATCGCGCCGCACCGCAGGTAGTCGCCGTACGAGAAGCCGCCCGGCAGGACGACCGCGTCCACGCCGCGCAGGTCGTGGTCGCCGTGCCACAGCGCCACCGCCTCGTGGCCGCCGATGCGGACCGCGCGCTGCGCGTCGACGTCGTCCAGCGAGCCCGGGAAGGTGACGACCCCGACCCTCACTCCGACTCCTCCACGTGCACCGCGAAGTTCTCGATCACGGGGTTGGAGAGCAGCGTCCCGGCCATCTTCTCGACCTCGGCGAGGACCGCCGGGGTCACCTCGCCGACGACCTCGAGCTCGAACCGCTTGCCCTGCCGGACGTCGGTGACACCGGAGAACCCCAGCCGCGGGAGGGCGCCGAGGACGGCCTTGCCCTGCGGGTCGAGGATCTCGGGCTTGGGCATGACGTCGACGACTACGCGAGGCACGCACCGCAGCCTATCGGGCGACGCGCATGCCTGCTGCGGCACACTGGCGTCATGAGCATGTCCTCCGGCATCCCCGGCATGAACCCGCTGCGCCTGGAGTTCCCGCAGTCGCTGGCCGTGTACGACGACTACGCGGCTGCGCAGAAGGCGGTGGACTTCCTCAGCGACAACAAGTTCCCGGTCGAGCACCTGATGATCGTCGGCACCGACCTCAAGCGCGTCGAGCGGATCACCGGGCGGCTGACCTGGGGTCGGGTCGCCGTCGGCGGCATCCTCTCCGGCCTCTGGCTCGGCCTGTTCGTCGGCCTGATCTTCTCGTTCTTCGTCAACGAGGACGTCCTGGCGATGATCCTCTCCACCGTGCTGCTCGGCGCCCTCTTCGGACTGGTGTGGGCGCTGCTGGGTTACGCGTTCACCCGCGGCCAGCGCGACTTCTCCTCGGTGACCCAAGTGGTCGCCACGCGCTACGAGGTGCTGGTCGAGCACAAGGTCGCCGCCCAGGCCCGCGAGATGCTCGCGAAGCTGCCGGGCGCGCTGCCCGACCCGTTCGCGTGACGCGACCGATGAGACTCGCCCGCCGCCCCGGTCGGAGCTGACATGACCTTCACCACCGCCCACCTGTCGATGTCGCTGGACGGGTACGTCGCCGGGCCGGACCAGAGCCTCGACCAGCCGCTCGGCCGCGACGGGATCTCCCTGCACCGGTGGCACATCGGCCCCGACGACGAGCGGCACGAGGTCGACGTCCGCTGGAGCGACCGGATCCTGCGACCGGGCTGCTCCTACGTGATGGGGCGCAACATGTTCGGGCCGGTGCGCGGCCCCTGGGACACCTGGCCCGAGGAGTGGCGCGGCTGGTGGGGCGAGGAGCCGCCGTACCACGCCCCGGTCTTCGTGCTCACCCACCACGAGCACGAGCCGATCGAGATGGCTGGCGGGACGACGTTCCACTTCGTGACCGGTGGGTTCGACGAGGCGCTGCGCCTGGCGCGCGCGGCGTCGGGCGGTGACGTTGACATCGCCGGGGGCGCCTCGGCGGTGCGGCAGGCGCTCGGCGCGGGCGAGCTCGACGAGCTCACGCTGGACGTCGTCCCGGTCGTGCTCGGCGCCGGCGAGCGGCTCCTCGACGGCAGCGTGCGGCCGTCGCTCGAGCTCGTGGAGTCCGAGAGCTCACCGCTCGCGACGCACGTGCGCTACCGAGTGGGGTAGTCGCCGGAGGTCCGCGATCGGCTCACCGGGTCTCGATACGCCGCGCCGCGACTTCGTTCCTCAGTCGCGCCGGGCTACTCGACCACCGATGAGCTGATCTTCGGCGCTTCGCGCCTCAGCTCAGCTCGCGCTTGAGGATCTTGCCGGTCGAGGTCATCGGGAGCGAGTCGACGAACTGGACGACGCGCGGGTACTTGTAGCCCGCCATCTGCTCCTTGCCCCAGGCGACCAGCTCGTCCTCGGTGAGCGAGGAACCCGGCTGGCGGATGACGACGGCCTTGACCTCCTCGCCGTGCACCTCGTCGGGGACGCCGATGACGGCGGCCAGCGAGACGTCGGGGTGGGTCATCAGGACCTCCTCGATCTCGCGCGGGTACACGTTGTAGCCGCCACGGATGATCATGTCCTTGGACCGGTCGACGATGTAGTACCAGCCGTCGGCGTCGCGCTTGCCGAGGTCGCCGGACCGGAACCAGCCATCGTGGATCGCCTCGGCGGTGGCCTCGGGCCGCTGGTAGTAGCCCTTCATGACGTTGTGGCCCTTGATCGCGATCTCGCCGATCTCGTCGGCGCCCTCGACCTCGCTCCAGTCGGGGTTGATCAGCTTCATCTCGACCCCGGGGATCGGCGTGCCGATCGAGCCGACCCGGGCCGGCTCGCCGTAGTGGGAGAACGACGCGACGGGCGAGGTCTCGGACAGGCCGTAGCCCTCGAGGATGGTCACGCCGAACTTCTTCTCGAACTCGCGGTGCACCTCGACCGGCAGCGCCGCCCCACCCGCGGTCGCGACGCGCAGGTTCGAGGCGAGCGCCGAGACGTCGATGTCGGGGTCGTCGGCCAGCGCGCCGAGCAGGCCCCAGTACATCGTCGGCACCCCGGCGAAGTAGGTGATGCCCTCGTCCAGCATCAGCCGCAGCGCCGCGTGGGCCTCGAAGCGCGGCAGCATCACGACGGTGCCGCCGTAGGCGAAGACGCCGTTCTGGATGCAGGTCTGCCCGAAGGAGTGGAAGAGCGGCAGCACGCACAGCGCGGTGTCCGGCCGCTCGGCCGTCGCACCGAAGAGCTGCTCGCCCATCAGCGCGTTGTCGCGCATGTTGCGGTGCCGCAGCTCCGCGCCCTTCGGCTGGCCGGTCGTGCCGGAGGTGTAGAGGATGACCGCGGTGTCGTCCTCGTCGGTCGCGACGGTGTCGAACGTCGCGGGCTGGCCGCCCATCGCCTGCGCCATCGTCTCGACGCCCTCGATCGGGGACGGCGCGGCGAGGTCGGCGGTGATCACGAAGAAGTGCTCGCAGCCGGCGACCCGGGAGAAGCCCTCGTGGCCGGCCTCGCCCATCGGCAGCTCGGGCGTGCCCTCGAAGCAGAAGTACGCCTTCGCGTCGGAGTCCTCGAGGTGGTAGGCCACCTCCCGCGCCTTGAGCAGCACGTTCAGCGGGACGACCGTGGCGCCGGCCTTGAGGATGCCGAAGTAGACGACGGTGAAGAACGGGAGGTTCGGGCACGTGAGCGCCACCTTGTCCCCGGGCTGGACCCCGCGCGAGACCAGCAGGTTGGCGACCATGTTGGCGAACGCGTCGACCTCGGCGTAGGTCAGGCGGGCCGCGTCGGCACCGGGTCGCGGCAGCACGACAGCGGTGCGGTCGGGGTAGTCCTGTGCGCTCTTCTCGAGCAGCGTCGCCAGGTTGTACGTCGTCACGGGGGCGCCCTCCATCACTCAGCCGGCTTGCGGGGTCGCCGCCAACCTACTCACCGGTCACGAACCGCGCGACAGGATCGCGGCAGCTCGTCGCAGGTCAGCGCGCACAGCCGGCACGCTGAGGGCCGTGAACGCGCGGCCGACGGGTCCGAGCACCCGGACGGCGAAGGCGAAGGTGACGTCGCAGCCGGTCGGGGTGGGTGCGAAGGTCAGCTCGAGGTCGGCCGTGACCGCGCGCCAGGTCCCTGTCTCCGCCCAGCGGGTCGGGCGCTCGAACGTGGTCGTGCGCATCCGGGGGCGCAGGCCGGGCTTCGTGACGTCCACCCAGGTCTGCCCCGCGCGCGGCCGCCCGACCACGTGCTCGACGCGGCGCAGCGACGACTGCCACGCGGCCCGGTTCGCGGGGTCGACCAGGTAGTCGAAGGCGACCTCGGGCGCCACGGGGAACGAGACGGTCCCCGAGCCCGGCGTCGCGCTCAGAACCGCTCCCCGGTGAGCAGCTCGTACGCCTCGACGTACCGACTGCGGGTGCGCTCGACGACCTCGGGGGGCAGCGGCGGCGGCGCCTCGCCGGACGCGCGGTCCCAGCCCGCATCGGGCGAGAGCGCCCAGTTGCGGACGATCTGCTTGTCGTACGACGGCTGCGCCTGCCCCGGGCGCCACTGGTCGGCCGGCCAGAACCGGGAGGAGTCGGGCGTGAGGACCTCGTCGGCGAGCACGGTGGTGCCGTCGGGGCGGGCCCCGAACTCGAGCTTGGTGTCGGCCAGGATGATCCCGCGCTCCCGCGCGACCGACTCGGCGCGCGCGTAGACCGCGAGCGTCAGGCTGCGCAGCTGCGAGGCCCGCTCGGCGCCGACGGTGCCGGCCACGGCGTCGTACGACACGTTCTCGTCGTGCTCGCCGAGGTCGGCCTTGGTCGCCGGGGTGAAGACCGGCTCCGGCAGCCTGCTGCCGTCCTCCAGCCCGGCGGGCAGCGCGATGCCGCACACCTCGCCGGTCGCCCGGTAGTCCAGCAGGCCCGACCCCGTCAGGTAGCCCCGCGCGACGCACTCGACGGGGTACATCGCCAGCCGCTCGCACACGACCGCGCGGCCGCGCACCGACGCCGGCACGTCGGTCGAGAGCACGTGGTTGGGGACGAGATCGGCGAGCTGGTCGAACCACCACAGGGACATCCGGGTGAGGATCTCGCCCTTGTCCGGGATCGTCGTGTCCAGGACGAAGTCGAAGATCGAGATTCGGTCGCTGGCGACCATGAGGAGGGTGCCGTCGGGCAGCTCGTAGAGGTCGCGGACCTTGCCGCTGTGCAGGTGGGTCGCGCCCTCGATGTCGGGGGCCGCCGGGAGGTCGATGTCGGGCACGGAGCCACTCTAGGGAAGCGGGTTTCGCAACTTTGTCGATTGAGTTACTTTGGTTTGCGTGAAGCGGCCTCCCCGACCGGACCTTCTCATCGTCGGCGCCCCCAAGGCGGGCACGACCGCGCTGCACGCGGCGCTCGCCCAGCACCCCGAGGTGTTCGTCTCCCGACCCAAGGAGCCGAAGTACTGGCTCTGCGACGGCGCGCCACCCCCGGCCTGGCGCGGCCCCGGGGACGCGCACTCGCAGCGGGAGTGGATCTGGCGGGCCGAGGAGTACGCCGCGCTGTTCGCCGACGCACCCGAGGGGTCGGTGCGCTGCGAGAGCACGCCCTTCTACCTGTGGAGCCGTGGGGCGCACCGCCGGATCGGTGAGGGGCTGCCGGACGTGCGCCTGATCGCCGTGGTCCGCGACCCGATCGACCGCGCCTACTCCAACTGGATGCACCTGTGGTCCGACGGGCTCGAGCCGGTGGCCGACTTCGAACGGGCGTTCGCGCTCCAGGACGAGCGGGTGCGGGCCGGTTGGGCGCCGTTCTGGCGCTATCGCGAGCTCGGCCTGTACGGCGAGCAGCTGGCGCACCTCCACCAGCACGTCGACCCCCGCCAGGTCCTCGTGCTGCGCTACCGCGACGTCGTCGACGACCCGCGCGGCACCGTCGACCGGGCCTGCCGGTTCCTCGGCATCTCCACCGGAGCGGTCGCCACCATCCCGCGCGACAACGCCCGCGCGTACGTCGAGCCCGGCTGGCGCCCGCGGTTCCTCGGCCCGGCCGTGCGGGCCGGGGCGTGGGCCGGGCAGTTCGTCCGGCCCGACGTGTGGCGCCGGGCGAGCGCTCCCCTGGTCGCCCGGCTGGCCGGTCCGGACGCCGGCCCGCGCCCGCACCTGCAGCCCGAGCAGCGGGAGCGGCTGGTACCGGGCTTCACCGAGGACGTCCGGCTGCTCGAGCGGCTCACCGGCGACGACTTCTCCGACTGGCTCTCCACCGAGAGCCGCGGCGCGTTCGACCAGCGGCGGTCCGCGTCGGCCTGAGCCGGTGAGCGCGGCCTGAGCCGGCGGGGTCGTCAGGGGAAACGTGCAGACACGCCGGGGCTCGTCGGCGTGTCCTGCACATTTCCCCGGTCAGCCGGGGAAACGAACGACTCAGACGACCACCGTCACCAGGTCGTGCGCACCATCAGGGCGAGCGGCCTCGACGTAGAAACGGGTGCGACCGTCGGGGAGTGGGACGGCGGAGGCGTAGCGCCAGGCGCCGTCGGAGAACGGGGAGGCGATCGGGTCCTCGTCGTCGGCGACCAGACGGATGCCGTCCCACCGGGCGACACCGGTCGTCTCGTACCAGTTCGAGGCGGCGTCGGGGCGGCCGTCGTAGAGGACGGCCAGGGGCTGCTGGGTCAGCACCGTCGTGACCCGGGCCCCGCGGGCGTCCCAGCGGCCGGCGCGGCCGGCGAGCACCTCGCCGTGGTCCTCCCACCGCAGGCCGTCGGGGCTGGTGAGCAGCCGGGTCGTCATCCGGTCCTCCTGGCCCGCGTCGGTGAGCGGGTGGCAGCACAGCCACATCCGCCACCCGTCCGCGGTCGACTCGACCACGGGGTCCTTGACGGCCACCTGCTCGTCACCGGGCAGCACCACGCGGCGCTCGCCGTCGGGCAGCCCCTCGGGAGTCGACGCGGTCAGGCTGTCGACCCACCAGTGCTTGGAGCCCGGCGTCGCACACGACAGGTAGAGGCGCCAGCCGATCCCCGGCACCGGCACGAGCACCGGCCGCTCGAAGGACTCGCAGCCGAACGCCGCGCGGTGCACCTCGGCCACCGGTTCGAAGACCACGCCGTCGGCGGACCGGGCGACCACGACCGTCACTCCGCGGCCGGCGGACAGCGGTCGCCGCACCCGGTAGGTCAGCCAGAACGTGCCGTCCACGAGCACGGCGCTGGCCGCGCCCGCCCAGTTGCCGGGGCCGGCGCTCGGGGCGGGCACGACGACCCGCACCCCGTCGCCGTACGACGGAAGCGGCGGCAGCGTCTCGACCGACATGGACCCAGCATAGTCGAGTGACCGAGTCGACAAAGGCGTCGCGAGTTCCGCGGTCAGGTGAACAGGAGGTGTCCGCCGGGAGTAGCGTCCGCCCATGCCCGACGCCCCGCACCCCGACTTCAGCGAGGTCGCGAACGAGCCGCCGGCGGAGTCGCTGGCCCACGAGAGCGAGCTGGTCGAGCACATCGCGCACGAGCACGACTTCCCCGACCGGCCGTCCGAGCACCCGGTCGACGAGCAGCTCGCCGGCGTGATGGACCCCGAGGTCCTGCGCGCCGAGCTCCCCTAGGCGCGCCGCCACGGCGCCGGCCGGCCCTGCAGCCACCACTCCATGCGCCGGGTGATCCACGGCAGCGCGACGTACGTCATCACCGGCGTCATCACCAGCACCACGCAGAGCACCCGCAGCAGCAGCGGCCAGCTGAGGATCGTGTGGCCGGCGGCCCAGTTGGCCAGCACGCTGAGCGGGTAGAAGACCAGGAAGATCACGCACGCCTGCTTCCACCGCGGCGGGGCGGGCGGAGCCGGGCGGAGGTCCTCGACGTCGCGGGTCACGGGCGGGTCGAACCAGCCCTCGATGCCGGTACGGCGCTCGACGCGCGACTCGCCCACCAGCCCCTGGGCGGCGCCGAGCCACCAGCGGCGCTGGGGCGACGCCTCCCAGGCGCCGAGCGACTCCGCGTCGGCGAACCGGTAGAGCATGTGCCACTCGGCGGAGTCCGGCGCCGGGCGCACCCACCCCGACCCGAGGAAGCCCTCGAACCGGATCGCGAGCTCGGTGCCCGCACGCATCCAGGCGAGCATCTCCGCGCTGTTCTCGGGCGCGACGGTGCGGGTGATCGAGACGGTGACCGGGACGCCCATGGCCGTGATCCTGGGGGCCGCCGGGCGAGCGTGCAACTCGGCTTGGCAGAGTGTCGCCATGCCGGAGTCTGCAGCGGAGATGTACGCGCGAGTCCTCGCCTCGGGAGAGGGCGGCCGGCTCCCGGCCCCCGACATGAGCGGCTGGGACGTGTTCCCCTGGGAGGCCGTCGACGGCGCCGTCGTGCCGAAGGTCCTCCTCGAACCCGGGGCCGAGCAGCCACGGGCGGGTGAGGAGGGCGGCCGCGACTGCGACTTCTGCACCTCGGCGCTCGAGGCCGACATCGTCTGGGAGGACGAGCACTGGGTGCTCACGGCCGGCCGACGGCCGACCGGACTGCCGCTGGTCCTCACGCTCTGGACCCGCGAGCACGTCGACGTCGGCGGTCTCGACGACGAGCACGCCTCCGAGCTCGGCCGGATCTCGAGCCGGCTGGTCCGGATCATCGAGGGCCTGCCCGGCATCGGCCGGGCGCACGTCAACCGCTGGGGCGACGGCGGGGCGCACACGCACGTGTGGTTCTTCGCCCGCCCGGAGGGCTTCGCCCAGATCCGCGGCTCCTACGCCGTCGAGTGGGACGACGTGCTGCCCCCCGTCCCCGACGAGGTGCGCCGGGCCGACCTGCACACCGTGGCCACCAAGCTCGCGAACTGGGGCGGTCACGCCCGCGTCTGAGCCGACCGCCCGGGCATGGCCCCGTCGCACGGCGGGAACCCTGACCCGGTGACGGAGGAGCCGCTGGTCACGCGGGAGCACGAGGCCGACGCAGCGCAGGACCAGGCAGAGCACGACCAGGCAGGGCACGACCAGCCCCACCCGCGACGCTGGCGGATCCTCGCGGTGTCGCTGGTGATCGGCTTCATGGCACTGCTGGACGTGACGATCGTCAACGTCGCCATCCCGTCGATCCAGGGCGGCCTGCACACCTCCGCGGCCACGGTGCAGTGGGTGGTCTCCGGCTACGCCCTCGCCTTCGGCCTGACGCTGGTGACCGGCGGCCGGCTCGGCGACGCCTACGGCCGCCGCACGATGATGCTGGTCGGCCTGACCGGGTTCATCGCCGCCAGCGCCGGCGTCGGGCTGGCACCCACCGCGACCTGGGTCGTCGTCGGGCGGCTGGTGCAGGGCGCGAGCGCCGGGCTGCTGACGCCGCAGAACTCCGGGCTGATCCAGCAGCTCTTCCGCGGCCGCGAGCGGGCCCGGGCGTTCGGCCTCTTCGGCCTGGTCGTGTCGATCTCCTCGGCCACCGGCCCGGTGCTCGGCGGCCTGATCATCGCCGCGTTCGGCGAGGAGCACGGCTGGCGCTACATCTTCCTGGTCAACGTCCCGATCGGCCTGGTGGCGATGGTCGCGGTCGCCCGGATGGTCCCGCAGCGCCCCCGCGACCAGCACGAGACCGGCACCCACCTCGACCTGCTCGGCGCGGGCCTGCTCGGCGCCGCCGTGCTGTGCGTGCTGCTGCCCACCGTCGCGGCCGAGGGCGGCGACCGGCTGCCGCTGCTGCTCCTGCTGGCCGCCGTACCCCTCGGCTGGGCCTTCGTCCGGCGCGAGCTCGGGCTGGTACGCCGCGGCGGCGCGCCGCTCCTCGACATCGACCTGCTCCGGCAGACCCCCGGCTACGCGAACGGCGTGGCGGTCGGCGCGCTCTACTTCACCGGCTTCACGGGGTTCTTCCTCGTGCTCTCGGTCTACTACCAGGAGGACCTCGGGCTGACCGCGCTGCAGGCCGGGCTGCTGATGTGCCCGTTCGCGGTCGGCTCCGCGATCACCGCGCCGCTCTCGGGTCGGGTGGTCTCCGACCTGCACCGCAAGGTCACCGTCCTCGCGCTGCTCACGATCATGGCCGGCATCCTGCTCGTCGCCCTCGTGGTGCCGGCCGTCGCGACCGACCGGCTGTGGTTGGCCGCGGTGCCGGTCACGTTCCTCGCCGGCCTCGGCGGCGGCGGCGTGGTCTCGCCCAACATGACGCTGTCGCTGGAGGACGTCCCGCCGCGGATGGGCGGCGCCGCGGGCGGCGCGCTGCAGACCGGTCAGCGGATCGGCGCCTCCATCGGGGCCGCGCTGGCGATGACCGTCTACCAGCTCACGCTCGCCTCGCACGGCGGCGGCACGGCGCTGCGGGCCGCGCTGCTGACCGGGCTGCTCCTCCTCGGCGCGTCACTGACCATGGCGGTCCGGGCGCTGCGCACCGACCCCGGGGTGCAGACTGGAGCATGACCTTCCTCTCGGAGCCACCCACCACCCCCGAGGTGCAGGCGCTGTACGACGCCGACGTCGCCGGCCGCGGCTACGTCATGAACCTCAGCCGCACCTGGGCCCACCACCCCGAGGCGCACGACGTCCTCTTCGACCTGCTCCGCGACGTCGCCGCGCGCGGCGGGCTCACGATGCGCGAGCGCGCCGTGCTGGTGACCGCCTGTGCGTCGACCATGGGGGACCCCTACTGCTCGCTCGCCTGGGGCACCAAGCTGGCGGAGGAGGCGACCGACGCGGCCGCCGCCTCGGTGCTGGCCGGCGGTGACGGCGGGCTCACCGACGCCGAACGGGCGCTCGCCACCTGGGCGCGGCAGGTCGCCACCGACCCCAACGCCACGACGGAGGCCGATGTGCAGCGACTGCGCGACGCGGGCTACTCCGACGGCCAGGTCTTCGCGATCACCGCCTTCACCGCCCTGCGGCTGGCGTTCTCGACGATCAACGACGCGCTCGGCGCGGTGCCCGACACCGAGCTCAGCGAGGCCGCGCCGCCCGCCGTGCGGGACGCGGTGACCTGGGGCCGGTCCTAGAGGATCGCGCCGGGCGAGTACGCCGCGGCGTCGGGGTGCCGCGCGGTCAGCTCGGCGACCCGGCGTACGACCGTCTGCACCTGGTCGACCGCGGCACCGGTGAACGTGATCGGGTCCGCGACGAGGCCGGCCAGCTGGTCGGCGGTCAGGCCGAGCCGCGGGTCGGCGGCGAGGCGCGCGAACACGTCGTTCTCGGCCTGGCCCCGGCGCATGTCGAGCGCGGTGCCGACGGCCGCCTCCTTGATCGCCTCGTGCGCCGCCTCCCGGCCCACGCCGTTGCGCACCGCGGCCATGAGCACCTTGGTGGTGGCGAGGAAGGGCAGGTAGCGGTCGAGCTCGCGCTGGATGACGGCCGGGAACGCGCCGAACTCGTCCAGCACGGTCAGGAAGGTCTCGAAGAGCCCGTCGGCGGCGAAGAACGCGTCCGGCAGCGCCACCCGGCGGACGACGGAGTCGGAGACGTCACCCTCGTTCCACTGGTCGCCGGCCAGCTCGCCGACCATCGACAGGTGGCCGCGCAGGACCACGGCGAGACCGTTGACCCGCTCGCAGGACCGGCTGTTCATCTTGTGCGGCATCGCCGACGACCCGACCTGGCCCTCCTTGAACCCCTCGGTGACCAGCTCGTTCCCGGCCATCAGGCGGATCGTGGTCGCGAGGTTCGACGGGCCCGCCGCCAGCTGCACCAGGGCGCTGACGACCTCGAAGTCCAGCGAGCGCGGGTAGACCTGGCCGACGCTGGTGAGCACCGTGTCGAAGCCGAGGTGGGCGGCGACCCGCTCCTCGAGCTGCTGCAGCCGGTCGGCGTCGCCGTCGAGCAGGTCGAGCATGTCCTGGGCGGTGCCCATCGGGCCCTTGATGCCGCGCAGCGGGTAGCGCGCCAGCAGCTCCTCGAGTCGCTGGAGGGCGACGAGCATCTCGTCGGCGACGGTCGCGAACCGCTTGCCGAGGGTGGTCGCCTGCGCCGCCACGTTGTGGCTGCGCCCGGCCATCACGGTGGTCTCGTGCTCGGCGGCCAGGCGTCCGAGCCGGGCGAGCGCGGCGACGGCGCGGTCGCGGACCAGCGCGAGGGACTGCCGCACCTGGAGCTGCTCGACGTTCTCGGTGAGGTCCCGCGACGTCATGCCCTTGTGGATGTGCTCGTGGCCGGCGAGTGCGGAGAACTCCTCGATCCGCGCCTTCACGTCGTGGCGGGTCACCCGCTCGCGCGCGGCGATCGACGCCAGGTCGACGCCCTGCTCGCCCCGGTCCACCACGGCGCGGTAGTCCTCCACCACGCCGTCCGGCACGGCGATCCCGAGGTCGCGCTGCGCCTCGAGCACCGCCAGCCAGAGCTGCCGCTCCAGCACCACCTTGTGCTCCGGCGACCAGATCCCCCGCAGCTCGGCGGAGGCGTAGCGGGTGGCCAGCACGTTCGGGACGCTCACGGGACGCCATCCTCCCACGCCTGCTGTCCCCCACCGCCGCCCGGTTGAGTTGAGGGTTGTGACCGGTTGAGTCGAGGGTTCGGACCACCCTCCGGGTCACAACGCTCAACTCAACCGGTCACAACGCCCAACTCAACGCAGAGAGGCGCCCTCGACGACGCCGAGGGGCTCGGCGGCGATGTCGCTGCGCCGCTGCAGGCCGGGGAAGGTGACCAGGCGGGCGGCGGCGTACGCCCGGGCGCGGGCGTCGGCGACGTCCGAGCCGACGGCACGTACGGCGAGGACCCGGCCGCCCGCGGTCACCAGCCGGTCGCCGTCGAGCGCGGTGCCGGCGTGGACCACGTCGACCCCCTCCTCGGCAGCGGCCGCCTCGACACCGGTGATCACGTCACCCGTCGACGACGACTCGGGGTAGCCGGCTGAGGCCAGCACGACGCTGACCGCCGCGCCGGGGCGGAAGGCCGGCGGGGCCACGTCGGCGAGCCGGCCCTCGGCCGCCGCCAGCAGCAGCTCGCCGAACGGCGAGTCCAGGAGCGCCAGCACCGGCTGGACGTCCGGGTCGCCGAACCGCACGTTGAACTCGATCACCCGCGGCCCGGCCGGGGTCAGCGCGAGCCCGACGTAGAGGCAGCCCACGAACGGCGTGCCCCGCCGCGCCATCTCGCCCAGCGTCGGCAGCACCACCGAGTCCAGCACCACCTCGGCCAGGTCGGGCCGGGCCCAGGTCAGCGGCGTGTACGAGCCCATCCCCCCGGTGTTGGGCCCACGCCCGCCGTCGAAGATCCGCTTGAAGTCCTGCGCGGGCTGGAGCGCGTACGCCGTCGTCCCGTCGCACACGGCGAACAGCGACACCTCCGGACCGTCGAGGAACTCCTCGACGACGACCCGCCCACAGCCCGCCGCGTGGGCGAGGGCGGCCTCGCGGTCCCGGGTGACCACGACGCCCTTGCCGGCGGCCAGCGCGTCGTCCTTGACGACGTACGGCGGCCCGAAGGCGTCGAGCGCCGCCTCCACCTCGGCCGACGTCTCGCAGGTGCGCGAGCCGGCGGTCGGCACCCCGGCCGCCGCCATCACCTCCTTGGAGAACGCCTTGGAGCCCTCCAGCCGGGCCGCGGCGCGGGACGGGCCGAAGACCGCGATCCCCTGCTCGCGCACGGTGTCGGCCACCCCGGCCACCAGGGGTGCCTCGGGCCCGACCACCACCAGGTCGACCCCCAGCGAGGCGGCGAGGCCGGCGACGGCTCCGCCGGACATCGCGTCGACGTCGTGCAGGGTGGCGACCGCGGCGATCCCCGGGTTGCCGGGGGCGGCGTGCACCTCGGTCACCGCCGGGTCCTGCGCGAGCGCGAGGGCGAGCGCGTGCTCGCGGCCGCCGGTGCCGATGACGAGCGTCTTCACGGGCGCCCAGCCTAGAGGTCGTCAGGTCCGGCGGCTGATCGACTCCGAGTACGCCGCCGGCCGGAAGCGCAGGATCGGGTCGTCGGAGAGCTCGATGCCGTCGACGACGCGCGCCGGGTCGAAGACCAGGGGATCCTGGTCCGGCAGCTCCTCGGTCACCTCGAGTGTGCCGCCGAGCAGGTCGCGCGCGTGCTTCCAGACCGACGTCGCGTGGTGCGGGTCGTCACCGGCGCCGGCGACCTGCAGGCGTACGTCGAAGCGCACCGGCCCCTGCGCGAGCCGCGCCGCCATCTCCTCGAAGAGCCGGTCCGGGCCGCCGAAGGCCTGGTCGAGCGTCGCCGCCGGCTGCGGCACGAACGAGTAGCGCACCCAGCTGCGCCGACCCTCGGCGTCGCGCCAGCCGTAGGCGTGGATCGGGTAGTAGGTGCGCTCGGTGAAGCTGCGCGGCGAGGACACCGCCTTGCTGCGCAGCCCGTCGACGATCGCCGGCACCATCCGCGGGTGGCGGAGCAGGAAGAGCGGGAACGTCGCCTGATGCCGCGACGCCTCCGTCATCGCGACGAACTCCTCGGGGCTGTCGGTCGGGAACCGTCGCGAGGTCTGGCCGAGCAGGTCGGTCTCGGTGCCGTCCGGCAGCCGGAACTTCACCGCCATGCCCCGGATGTCGGGCACCTTGTCCGGGACGTCGGCGTCGCCCCCGGCGTTGGACCAGCGCACGACGACCGGGACCGGGTCGCCGGTCAGGTGGCCGGCGCGACCGAGGGCGGCCGCCTCCGGCGTGGCGGTGAAGGTGCCCGCATAGAACCGGCCCTTCGCGTGCAGGGTGCGGTGCCGGTCGGGGCCGCCGAAGGCGGCGCGCAGCCGGTCGATCGCGACGGTGGGGTCGATCATGGACGCGACGCTAGCCGCTCCGGCGTCGCGCGACGAGAGTCAGACCAGGTCGTGGCGCACGACGGTCGCGTCGCGCGACGGGCCGACGCCGACCGCGGAGATCCGGGCCCCGGACATGGCCTCGACCGCCTCGACGTACGCCCGCGCGCTGGCCGGCAGGTCGGCGAAGGTGCGGGCACCGGAGATGTCCTCCGACCAGCCGTCGAGGTACTCGTAGATCGGCGTCGCGTGGTGGAAGTCGCTCTGGTTGACCGGCATCTCGTCGTGGCGGGCGCCGTCGACGTCGTACGCGACGCAGACCGGGACCTGCTCCAGCCCGGTCAGCACGTCGAGCTTGGTGAGCACGAAGTCGGTGACCCCGTTGACGCGGGCGGCGTAGCGGGCGATGACCGCGTCGTACCAGCCGCAGCGGCGCGGCCGGCCGGTGGTCGTGCCGAACTCGGCGCCGACCTGGCGCAGATGCTCGCCCGCGTCGTCGTCCAGCTCGGTCGGGAACGGCCCCTCACCGACGCGGGTCGTGTAGGCCTTGACGATCCCGATGATCCGGTCGAGCCGGGTCGGCGGGATGCCGGAGCCGGTGCACGCGCCGCCGGCGGTGGCCGACGACGAGGTGACGAACGGGTAGGTCCCGTGGTCGACGTCGAGCAGCGTGGCCTGGCCGGCCTCGAGCAGCACCGTCTCGTCCCGGTCGAGCGCCTGGTTGAGCAGCAGCCCGGTGTCGCAGACCATCGGGCGCAGGCGGTCGGCGTACCCGAGGAGCTCCTCGACGGTGGCCTCGACGGTGACCGCACGCCGGTTGTAGATCTTGGTGAGCACCTGGTTCTTCAGCTCGAGGGCGCCCTCGACCTTCTGGGTGAGGATGTGCTCGTCGAAGAGGTCCTGGACCCGGATGCCGATGCGGTTCATCTTGTCGGCGTACGTCGGGCCGATCCCCCGCCCGGTCGTGCCGATCCGGCGGCTGCCCAGGAAGCGCTCGGTGACCTTGTCGAGCGTGCGGTTGTAGTCGGCGATCACGTGCGCGTTGGCGCTGACCCGCAGCCGGCTCACGTCGACGCCGCGGGCGACCAGGCCGTCGAGCTCCTCGAAGAGCACGGCGAGGTCGATGACGACGCCGTTGCCGATCACGGGCGTGCAGCCCGGGGTGAGGATGCCGCTGGGCAGCAGGTGCAGGGCGTACTTCTCGCTGCGTCCGTCGGGCTGGTCGATCACCACGGTGTGGCCGGCGTTGTTGCCGCCGTTGAACTTGACGACGTAGTCGACGCGGGAGCCCAGGAGGTCGGTCGCCTTGCCCTTCCCCTCGTCACCCCACTGGGCGCCGATGATGGCGATGGCGGGCATCTGTGTCTCCTCGCACCTGCTCTGGACAGTCAAAAGGCTCCGGCGCAACAGCACCGGAGCTCTTGCGGCCACACGCTACCAAAGCGACCGCACCGACGACCGTGCCTCTTCTCGACGGGTAGTGTCCGACTGGTGGACCCCCTCCTCGTCATCACCAACAGCGACGCCGGGACGGCGGACGAGGAGAACCTCGGCGCTGCGCTCGCGGTGCTCCGTGAGCGCGCGTCGGTGGAGGTCGCCGCGACCTCGAACCCCGGCGAGCTCGACGGGGTGCTGCACCGCGCCGGGTCGCGCCGGATCGTGGTCGCGGGCGGTGACGGCAGCCTGCACGCCGTGCTCTCCGCCCTGCACCGGCGGCGCCAGCTGGAGCGCACGGTGCTGGGGCTGCTGCCGCTGGGCACCGGCAACGACTTCGCCCGCGGCGTCGACGTCCCGCTCGACCCCGAGGAGGCCGCACGCGTGGTGCTCGACGGCACCCCGCGCCCGATGGACCTGGTGGTCGACGAGGTCGGCGAGATCGTCGTCAACAGCGTGCACGTCGGTGCCGGCGCGGAGGCCAGCAGGCGCGGCGCGAGCCTGAAGGAGCGGTTCGGCAAGATCGCCTACCCGGTCGGCGCGCTCCTGACCGCCGTCGACCCCGCCGTGGTGCGGGTGCGCGTCGAGATCGACGGCGAGGTCGTCTGCGACCTGGACCGGCCGGTGCTGATGGTCGCCGTCGGCAACGGCCCCTCCGTCGGCGGCGGCACGCACCTCACCCCGGAGGCCGACCCCGAGGACGGCCAGGTCGACGTGCTCATCTCCCGCTCGACCGGCCCGCTCGCCCGCGTGCTCTACGCGCTGCGGCTGGGGTTCGCCACCCACCACCACCGCGAGGACGTCACCTACCTGCGCGGCCGGCGGGTCTCGGTGTCCGGCGGCCCGTTCTGGTGCAGCGCGGACGGCGAGATCTACGGCCCCGAGCGGCAGCGCACCTGGCACGTCGAGCCGGGCGCCTACCAGATGGTGCTGCCGTGATGAGCTGCTGCTGCGGTCCGCGTCCGAGGCGCGCGCCGTCCGGCTCAATTGCTGGGTGACGCGCCGTCGGGAGCGCTCCCACGACGACATCTCCCAACAATTGCGCGCTCACGGCCCGCGGAGGTCCTGACCGATCGCGACCGAGGCGCGCGCCGTCCGGCGCAATTGCTGGGTGACGCACCGTCGGGAGCGCTCCCACGACGACGTCTCCCAACAATTGCGCGCTCACGGCCCGCGGAGGTCCTGACCGATCGCGTCCGACCGGGTCTCGGTACGCCGGTCGCGGCTTCGTCCCCTCTGCCGCGCGGCGAGAGACCTGGCTGCAGGATCGCGGTCCTCGCAGGCTCGGCCCGCGGCAGCTCATAGCCAGCCGCGCCGGGCGGCCTCGACGCCGGCCTGGAACCGGGTGTCCGCGCCGAGCTCGCTCATCAGGTCCGCGACCCGGCGGCGCACGGTGCGCAGGCTGATCCCGAGCCGGCGGGCGATCTGCTCGTCGTGGGCCCCGTCGGCGAGCTGGCGCAGGAGCGCCCGGCGTACGCCGGACCGGTCCTGCTCGCCTGACCCCGCGAGCGGCTCGGCCCGGTCCCACAGCTGCTCGAAGAGCAGCAGCAGCGCCTCGACCAGGCCCTGCTGACGGATGAGCGACCGGGGCTCGTCGACGAACCCGAGCGGCTCGGGCAGCACCGCGTGGGAGGAGCCGATCACGAACATCCGGGTGGGGATCTCCGGGAGCAGCCGGACCTGCTCGCCCGCCTCGGCGCGGCGCCGTACGACGTCGGGCGCCTCCTGCAGTACCCGGAGCGGGTAGATCGCCCGCGAGCGGCGGCCCTCGGCGACCAGGTCGCGGATGACATCGAGCATCGCGTCCTCACGCTCGATCCGCCACTGGTCGGGACGCAACCAGGCCAGGTCGCCCCTGCTCTGCCGGATCAGCGCGCCGATGAGCAGGGCCGGGTTGCCGCCCGTGGTGATCTCCCCGTCGATCGGCCGCTTGTCGTCGACCTCGTCGTCGCGGGGCCGCGCGGTGGCCGCCACCAGCAGCGGCACGGCGCGGGCCAGCGCGGTGAGGTCCGCGTTGGTCCGCGCGGCGTCCTCGCTGCGCTCGACGAGGAGACGGGCCACGGCCTGGGCCGGCGTCTCGACCAGCACCCGGTCGTCGACGACCCGTACGATCCCGCGCTCCACGAGCGGGGCGAGGTCGCGCAGCAGGTCCTCCGGGGTCCGCGAGACCGACGCGGCGACCCAGGGCAGCCGCTGCCCGGACTGCCGCAGCACCCGCTCGTAGGTGCGTTCCATGGCGGGGCTGAAGCCGAGCGCGGTCAGCACGGTCGTCGGGTCGGTGCGTGGCACCCCGGCAGCCTACTGGCAACTTGGTGCCACCGGCCGCTTCGCTCGTTTGGCAGGGAGCGGTCAGTGCGACGATTCCGGTGCCGCGGTGACGCGTCGCGCTTCCCGTTCTCGGGGTGCGACGCGCCACGGTACGACCCGCATCGGGGGATCGGTCGTGCCGCGCGGCCCGGGCGAGGGCGCCGGGACACCGTCTCTGGGCGACGGACCGGCGCTCTCCCCTCACTCTCCCCCTCCCTCTCCCCTTGTCCGGCCCGCTCCGCGGTCCTCGCGCGCCGGCCCGCTGCGGTGCCCGGTAGCGTGGGCGGCCGACCACGCCCGACCCCAGACCAGCAGGAGCAGCACCGATGGCACGAGGCGCCTCGGGGGACCCGACCGACTGGGTCACCCGCGCAGCCGACGACGCGATCCGGCACGCCCAGCAGCGGTACGGCGAGGACCTCGCCGGCCACGTCATCACGTGTGCGTCCGGAGCCAGCCCGTCGGGCCCGATCCACCTGGGCAACCTGCGCGAGTTCCTCACCCCGCACTTCGTCGCCGAGGAGATCCGCCGCCGCGGCATCGCCGTGCGCCACCTGCACAGCTGGGACGACTTCGACCGCTTCCGCAAGGTGCCCGCCGGCGTCGACCCGTCGTGGAGCGAGCACATCGGGCGGCCGCTCTCGGCGGTCCCGGACCCGTGGGAGTGCCACGGCTCGTGGGCCGACCACTTCAAGGCGCCGTTGCGCGACGCGCTCGCGGAGATGGGCGTCGAGATGGAGGAGGTCTCCCAGACCGAGCACTACCGCGCCGGCGTCTACACCGAGCAGGTCCTCCACGCGATCCGCCACCGCGACGTCGTGGAGGAGGTGCTGGCCAGGCACCGCACCAAGAAGGCCGATCCGGTCGTGGAGTCCCCGCAGGAGGCCGAGGCGCTCGAGGACTCCGTCGCGGACGAGGACGACGAGCCCACGGGCGGCGGCGACCTCGACCGGTTCCCCTACAAGCCCTACTGCCGCCAATGCGGGCGCGACACGGTCCGGATCACGGCGTACGACGACGAGACGACCGACCTGTCCTACGCCTGCTCCTCGTGCGGGTTCAGTGGCGTCACCAACATCGCGACCGAGCACGACGGCAAGCTGGTCTGGAAGGTCGACTGGCCGATGCGCTGGGCCTTCGAGGGCGTCGACTTCGAGCCCGGCGGGCTCGACCACTCGACGCCGGGGTCGTCGTACACGGTCGGCAAGGAGCTGGTGAAGCGGGTCTTCGACTTCCGGGCGCCGTCGTACGTCGCATACGCGTTCGTCGGGTTCGCCGGCGTGCAGAAGATGTCGTCGTCGCGGGGCGGCGTCCCGACCGCGGCCGACGCGCTGAAGGTGCTCGAGGCGCCGGTGCTGCGCTGGCTCTACGTCCGCCGCCAGCCCAAGCAGGCCTTCACGATCGACTTCGGGGCCGAGGTCGTGCGGCTCTACGACGAGTGGGACGCCCTGGGACGCAAGGCCGCCGACCCCGGGCGCCGCGACGCCCAGGTGCTGGCGTTCGAGCGCGCGTCGGCGACGGCGAGCGCGGGGACCCTGCCGACGCCGCGCGTGGTCGTGCCGTTCCGGCTGCTGTCGTCGGTCGCGGACGTGACCGCGGGCAGCGCGGAGCTGATCGGGCGGATCGTCGGCGACGTCGGGCACGAGCACGCCTCGGTCGCCGACCTCGAGCCGCGGCTGGGCAAGGCGATGACGTGGATCTCCGAGTTCGTCCCGGCCGAGGAGCGCACCACTGTGCGCGAGTCCCCCGACCTGGAGCGCCTGGCCGCGCTCTCGGAGGACGAGGAGCTCTGGCTGCGCCAGCTGCTCGACCGGCTGCCCGACCACCTCGAGCTGGAGCCCACGACGGCGCTCGTCTACGGCGTGCCGAAGCTCGCCCGCGGCCTCGGCCTCGACGACGCCCCGACCGACGAGGTCAAGCAGGACCAGAAGGCCTTCTTCCGGCTGCTCTACCAGCTGCTCGTCGACGCCGACCGCGGTCCGCGGCTGCCCACGCTCTTCCTCGCGCTCGGCGCGGCGAGGGTGCGCGAGCTGCTCACTCCTCGCTAGGCGTTCGTTTCACCGGTCGACCGGCGAAATGTGCACGACACGCCGCAGCGGCACGGCGTGTCGTGCACGCTTCCCCTGACGACCCCCGTGGCTGAGCGGGCGCGGGTCTCGGCGGCCGACCGCCGGAACCCGCACGCCACGGCGCGGACCGCCGGCGTGTCGGGCGGGTCCTGGGCGACAGGTGGCCGCTACTCCTCGCCCAGCAGCTCGTCGTAGCCGGTCGGGCTGGAGTCGCGCAGGAATGTCGAGCAGCGCTCCCACTCGGCGTCCTCGCCGATCGCCCGGGCGGCGAGCGCGAGCAGCGCGAGGCAGGTGAGGAAGCCGCGGTTGGGCTCGTGCTCCCACGGCACCGGGCCGTGGCCCTTCCAGCCGTTGCGGCGCAGCAGGTCCAGGCTGCGGTGGTAGCCGACCCGGGCGTAGGCGTAGGTGGTCACCGGGTCCTCGCCCTGGTCGGCGGCGAGGGTCGCGAGGGTCGCCCAGGCGAGCGGCGAGTCGGGGTGGCGGCGTACGACGTCCATCGCGTCCGCCCCCGGCACCAGGTCGACCGCGGCGGGGTCCTCCGGGAGGTGGGTCGGCGGGGGTCCCGCCATCAGGTCCGATCCGCTGAAGGAGCTCATGGGAAGCAATTGTCCACACCCGGGTGTTAGGTAGTGCTGTGACCCAGCAGACAGCCCCGACGACGACGGACCCGACGGGAGGCAAGGAGCCCTGGCCGGCGCTCTTCGCGCTCTGCATCGGCTTCTTCATGATCCTGGTCGACACCACGATCGTCTCGGTCGCGACGCCCGCGATCATCGAGGACCTCAACGCCGACGTCAACGACGTCGTCTGGGTGACCAGCGCCTACCTGCTGGCCTACGCCGTCCCCGTGCTGATCACCGGCCGCCTGGGCGACCGGTACGGCCCGAAGAACCTCTACCTGGTCGGCCTGACGGTCTTCACGCTCGCGTCGCTGTGGTGCGGCCTGACCGCCTCGATCGGGATGCTGATCGCGGCCCGGGTCGTCCAGGGCCTCGGCGCCTCGATGATCACGCCCCAGACGATGGCCATCATCACCCGGATCTTCCCCGCCGACCGTCGCGGCCGGGCGATGGCGCTGTGGGGCGCGACCGCCGGTGTCGCGACGCTGGTGGGTCCGATCCTCGGCGGCCTGCTGGTCGACGGGTTCGGCTGGGAGTGGATCTTCTTCATCAACGTCCCGGTCGGCGTCATCGGCTTCGCGCTCGCCTGGCGCCTGGTGCCGTCGCTGCCGACGCACACCCACCAGTTCGACTGGCTCGGCGTCGCCCTGAGCGGGGTCGGCATGTTCCTGCTGGTCTTCGGGATCCAGGAGGGCCACCAGTACGACTGGAGCGCCACCATCTGGGCGCTGATCATCTCCGGCGTGGTGGTCCTCGCGCTCTTCGTCGGCTGGCAGGCGCGCAACCGGTCCGAGCCGCTGGTGCCGCTGCGCCTGTTCCGCGACCGCAACTACTCGCTCGCCAACGTCGCCATCACGGTCATGGGCTTCTCGATCACGTCGCTGTCGATCCCGATCATGATCTGGGCCCAGGTCGTGCGCGGGCTCAGCCCGACCCGGGCGGCGCTCCTGCTGGCGCCGATGGCGCTGATGACGATCCTGCTGGCCCGGTTCGTCGGTGGCCTCACCGACCGGGTGCACCCACGCATCCTCACGGCCTTCGGGTTCACCTGCCTGTTCGTCGGCCTCTTCTGGCTGACCCGGGTGATGACGCCGGACACCTCGATCTGGTGGACGGTGCCGCCGATGATGGTCTTCGGCGTCGGCAACGCGTTCGTCTGGGCACCCAACAGCGCCACCGCGACCCGCAACCTGCCGATCCAGCTCGCCGGCGCCGGCTCCGGCGTCTACAACGCGACCCGGCAGGTGGGCGCCGTGCTCGGCTCCGCCGCCATCGCGGTGCTGATCGACTCGCGGCTCGCGGCCGAGGGGCTCTCGTCGTCGTTCTCCGGCGCCGAGGGCGCCGCCTCCGGTGGCGCCATGCCGCCGGCGGTCGCCGCGGCCTTCAGCGACGCGATGGCCAGCGCCGTGCTGCTGCCGACCTTCGCGTTCCTCATCGGCCTGGTCGCGGTGCTCTTCTTCGAGAAGCCTCGGCACGCCGGCTTCGCGGTCACCCCCGCACCCACCCGGGCGGTTCCGGCGAGCGAGCAGCTGTAACGCGGGGTTGTGGTCGCTGCAGCAGCCGTATGCGACTGCCGCAGCGACCACACCACCGCACCAGAGCCACGACCGGCGTGATGTCGGTGAGCGACCGTCAGCGACCGTAGATCCGGCGGCGGCGGACGTCGGCGAGCTCACGCGCCGTCCGCTCGAGGTGCTCGGGGAGCCGATCCCCGAACCGAGCCCTCGTGACCGCGAGCTCGGCACGCAGACGTCGCGCGGCGCGGACGCGGGCCGCCCCGAAGAGGTCGTCCCACACGAGCCGGGACATCCCGACGCCCTCCGCGCAGATCTCCGTCTGCCGCCGCTTCTCCTCCCACACGACGTCCTCGACCGGGCGCCGGGCGACGCCTCCGTCCTGGAGAAGCCGGTACTTGATCCGGCCGTCGAGCTCGAAGAGCTGGGTACCGAGGAGCACGTCGCACCAGAAGACGCCGGACGGCGTGCGGATCGGGAACTGCGTCCGCGGGCGACCGAGCTCCGGCGCCAGCTCGGCGACCAGGAGGCGGGCGAGCGACTCGGCGAGGTTCTCGGCTCCGGGGTCGGCGGCTTCGACGGCGCTGCGCGCACCGGTGATGTTCGGCCAGCACCACATGGCTGCCACCTCGGACTCGAGCTCTGCACGCGAGACTCCGCGGCGGAGCGCGGCGTCGCAGGCAGTCACGCCCGTGACGAAGCCGTGCTCGCGACCGAGGTCGACGGTCGTGCGCGCCAGTCCGGTGACCGGTACGCCGTCGACGGTGGCACCCAGCCTCGGCTGCTGCCGGGAGAGGTGGTGCTTGACGCCGTGCTCCGTCCGCGAACCCCAGACCCCGGGCCGGGTCACGTGGCTGAGCATCTGTGCCGGACGCAGGAACGGGAGCTCCAGGGCGCGCGCCGCGGAGTCGTGGCTGAAGACGTGGGGCGCGGTCATGGTCAGGTGCGCCGCGAGGTCGCGCAGCCGCCACCTGCCGTCCTCGCCCACCGCGTCCCAGGTCGTGCGGTCGACGTACACACCGCGACGCACGACGACCCAGCTGCCGCGGACCCCGGTCAGGGTCCGCAGCTCACGCTCGCGGTAGCCGGCCGCGATCGCCTGCCGACGCAGCACCAGGCCGGACTGGGTGGCCGCGACGGCGGCGAGCTCGGGACGCATGCCGCGAGAGTGCGCCCATCCGGCAGCTCTCGTCAGGCAGGCCCGACCGACCTGGGGACGAGCGCTCTCGGAGCGGGCCTGTGGACGGTCATCGGGCCGTCAGCTGTAACGCGGGGTTATGGTCGCTCTCGCAGTCGCAGACCGCGACTGCAGCGACCATAACCCCGCGTTACAGGCGGCGGTGGAGGCTCAGACCCCGAGGGACTTCCCGGCCGAGCTGAGGTTCTCGCAGGCCTCGACGACCCGAGCGGCCATGCCGGCCTCGCCGGCCTTGCCCCAGGCGCGGGGGTCGTACTGCTTCTTGTGGCCGACCTCGCCGTCGATCTTCAGCACACCGTCGTAGTGGTGGAACATGTGGCCCGCGATCGGGCGGGTGAAGGCGTACTGGGTGTCGGTGTCGACGTTCATCTTCACCACGCCGTAGCCCACGGCCGCGGCGATCTCCTCGGCCGACGAGCCCGAGCCGCCGTGGAAGACCAGGTGGAAGGGCTTGCTGCCGGGCTCGAGGCCGAACTCCTCGACGACCGCCTCCTGTGCCTTCTTCAGCACCTTGGGGCGGAGCTTGACGTTGCCGGGCTTGTAGACGCCGTGCACGTTGCCGAACGTCAGCGCGGTCATGTAGTAGCCGCGGTCGCCGTACCCCAGCGCCTTGGCGGTCGCGATCGCGTCCTCCGGGGTGGAGTAGAGCTTCTCGTTGATGTCGTGGGCGACACCGTCCTCCTCGCCGCCGACCACGCCGACCTCGATCTCGAGGACGATCTTGGCCTTGACGCACCGGTCGAGCAGCTCCTCGGCGATGGTGAGGTTCTCGGCCAGCGGCACCGCCGAGCCGTCCCACATGTGCGACTGGAACAGCGGCTCCTCGCCGCGCGCGACCCGCTCCTCCGAGATCGCCAGCAGCGGGCGCACGAAGCCGTCCAGCTTGTCCTTGGGGCAGTGGTCGGTGTGCAGGGCGATGTTGACGGGGTAGTTCTTCGCCACCTCGCGGGCGTACGCCGCGAACGCCACCGAGCCCGCGACCATGTCCTTGACCGTCGGGCCGGAGAGGTACTCCGCGCCGCCCGTGGAGACCTGGATGATGCCGTCGGAGCCCGCCTCGGCGAAGCCCGCGAGGGCGGCGTTGAGCGTCTGCGAGGACGACACGTTGATCGCCGGGTAGGCGTACTCGTTCTCCTTGGCGGCGTCGAGCATCGCGGCGTACTTCTCAGGGGTGACGATGGGCATGCTGGGGCTCCTCCGACCGGCTCGGGCTGTGTCTCGAGCTCTTCTGAGTCCGACCCTAGCCCTCCCTCGTACGGTGGGCCCATGAGACGTCTCACGCGGCTGCACGCCTCCGGCCGGGCGTCCGACCTGGGGTTGCCCGCGGACGTCGCGTGGGCCCGGCTGACCGCTGCCGGGAGCGGCCGGCACTGGTACGTCGACGCGGTGCCGTTCGTGGTGCGTGGAGCGGTCGACCGCGCGGTCGGCGGCGAGGGTCGGCGCTGGCCGGCACCGGACCGGACGGCCCTGGAGGCCGGTGACCGGGCCGGGTTCTGGGAGGTCCGGGTGGCCGACCCGCAGGAGCGGCGCCTGGTGCTGGAGGCGGCGGTCCGCGCCCCGGGCCGGGTGCGGCTGACCTCGCGGGTGCTGCCACGCGTCCCGGACGGGTGCACGCTGCGGCAGACCGTCACCGTCGAGCCCGACGGCCTGCTCGGGTCGGCGTACCTGCTGGTCGACCTGCCCGCCCGCGAGCTGGTCGTCGAGCTCGCGCACCAGCGGACCGTGACGGAGGTCGGCCGGTGACGCTGCCACCCGGCTCGCTCGGAGGCCGGTACGTCGCCGTGGTCGGTCCCGCCGACGGTGCCCGCGCCACGGACCTGGCCACGGCCCGCGAGGTCGGCCGGCTCCTCGCGGTGGCCGGCGCGGTGCTGCTCACCGGCGGTCACCACGGGGTGATGCAGGCGGCCGCCGCGGGGTGCCGCGCGGGCGGCGGGACGTCGGTGGGTCTGCTGCCCGGCCTCGACCGCGACGCCGGCGCCCCCGAGCACACCCTGCTGCTCCCCACTGGGCTCGGCGAGCTGCGCAACGGCCTGCTGGTCCGGGCCGCCGACGCGGTCGTCGCGGTCGGCTGCAGCTGGGGCACCCTCAGCGAGATCGCCATCGCCCGCCGCACCGGCGTGCCGCTGGTGCTCGTCGACCCGTGGGAGCTGCCCGAGGACGTCGGCCTGGTCGTGGGCGACGCCGGCGCGGCGGTGGTCGCCGTCGGTGACCTGCTGGACGGCTGACCGACCGGCGCTGACAACCACCGCGGACCCCGCTCCGTCTTCAGGGGCAGGAGCAGGAGAGAGGTGGCCCGATGTCCCAGGCAGAGCAGCTGCGTGATGAGCTCGAGCGCGCGTTCGTCGACGAGCCCGCCACGCGCCCGGTCGAGCGGCACCTGACCGCGGGGCGCCGCGCCCTGCGCCGGCGCCGGACGGTGGGCGCGGTCGCGGCGTGCACCGTGGTCGCCGCCCTCGGGGCGACGTACACCCTCGGTGCCTCCGGTCCCGACCGCGACGCGGGTCGGATCATCGCCTCCGACCCGCCGTCGCCGTCGACATCGCCGACGCCGGCACCGTGGGAGGACGACACGCCGGTCCGCTACGTCGGCGGGGAGCTCGAGATCCGACCGGGGACCGCGATCCACGAGCGGGTGCGCAACCCCTACGGCTACCAGGAGCCCCGCGGGTCCGACGCGTTCGACCTGACGTACGACGGGCAGCGGATGTGGATCCTCACCGACTACGACGCCGGAGGGTTCGGCTATCAGTCATCGGTCCCGAGCGCGGGTTGGGCCAGCTTCCGGGCGTGGGTCGAGGACCAGGTCACGGCGGGCGGGGGCGGGCGCCATGGCTACCCGGCGACCCTGCGACTCACCGCCGACGGACGGGTGGTCCCGGTGGCGGGGGCCGAGGTCGTCCAGCGCACGGACGAACCGGACCTCGGGCACACCTTCGCTCCCGCCGGCGCGACCGTCGGTGCAGCGGTCGTCCGGCCGCCGGACAGCGTCTTCACCTACTTCGTGGTCTGGCGGGTGATCGACGGCAAGCTCGACGTGATCTACACGCCACCGCGCGACAGGGTCGGCGCGACGTTCGACGAGCTCCTGAACGGGGCCCGGCAGCGGTACGCGAGCGGAGAGGGCCTGCGATGACCCGCTCGTCTCGGGACGAGGAGTACACGGCGTTCGTCGCCGCCCGGCAGGCGCACCTGCGGCGGGTCGCCTACGCCCTGTGCGGTGACTGGCACCGCGCCGAGGACCTGCTCCAGGTCTCCCTGGTCAAGCTCTACGTCGCGTGGCCGCGCATCCATCGCGCCGGCCGCGAGGAGGCGTACGCGCGGCAGATCATCGTGCGCGCCACGATCGACGAGTCGCGCCGGCCGTGGCGGCGGCGCGAGAGACCCGGGATCGAGGAGCACGACACGGTCGCGCGGGCCGACCTGCCCTACGAGGAGCGCTCGGCCCTCCTCGACGCCCTCCAGCAGCTGCCGGAGATGCAGCGCAAGACCGTGGTCCTGCGGCACTGGCTCGGCCTCTCGGTCGGGGAGACGGCGCGCGAGCTGCGGATCAGCGAGGGCACCGTGAAGAGCCACTCCTCCCGAGGGCTGGCGTCCCTGCGCGACCTCCTGCACCACGTCCGGCCGGAGGCCGATCCCCGCCATCCGATCCGGCCCTGACAACCGATCGGCGCCTCGCCCCGTACCCATGCCATGGACACCGACCTGCAGGACGAGCTCGAGCGCAGCATCGGCGCGGCACCGCGGCTCGCGGACGCCGACCTCGTCGGCCGCGGCCGGCGGGCACTGCGGCGACGACGCCTCGCGGCGGGCGGGGGCGTGGCCGCGGTCGCGGTCGCGGTCGTCGCCACGGCCGCGCTGGGCGGCGCCGGCCCGGCCGCCCAGGTGACGCCCGCGCCGGCGACCGCCGGACCGACCGGTGGTCCCGCGCCCGACACCTCCGCGACCCCGTTCCCGCCGGCACCCGGCACCCCGGTCATCCGCGATCCCCGCCTGCCCCGGGGGTGGGAGGTGGCCCTGCGCCCGGACGGCCTGCACCTGGCGCCCGGCGTCGAGGTGACCGACCTGTGGGACGACCCCTGGCAGGTGCGCCCCGGCGCCTGGTCGGTCGCGCTGGCCTACGAGGACGCCGCCGGCACGAAGCTGTGGTGGGTCGGCTACGAGGACGCGTCGTACGGCGGCCGGTCGGCCGGGATCTCCCGCGCGGAGGCCGGCGACATCGGGTTCCGCGACTGGGCGGTCGAGCAGAAGACCGGCCTCTACGACGGTCCGGGAGCCACGGACCGCCCCCGACCCGACCGCCGGCCTGCCGGGTGCCACGGAGCTCCAGCTCGTGCGCTTCCACGGCGCCACCGAGCAGCTGACGCCCCTCGACGGGGTCACCGTGCTGGAGCAGCGGGCACACCCCGACCTGCCGGAGGCGTGGGCGACCGGTGCGGACCGGAGCGCGGCCGCGGAGGTCCGGTTCGCGGGCGACCGCTACTACGCGCTCGCCCGGACCAGCCCGGGCGACGTCGCGCCGCAGTACGTCGCGGTGCCCGCGACCCGCGGCGGACCCACCCTCGACGACTTCCTCGAGCTGGTCCGGGTGCGGCTCGGCGGGTACCGGACCGGCCTGCGGTGAGGGCGACCGACCGCGACGCGGAGTTCTCGGAGTTCGTCCGGGGCCGGCGCGCGCACCTGTGCCGGGTCGCCTACGCGATCTGTGGGGACTGGCACCGCGCCGACGACCTCGTCCAGACGGCGCTCGTCAAGCTGTACGTCGCGTGGCCGCGGGTCCGGCGCGACGGCCGCGAGGAGGCCTACGTGCGGACGATCATCGTGCGCGCCGACATCGACGAGCACCGGCGTCCGTGGCACCGGGAGTCGCCGGGTCTGCCCGCGGTGGACCCGCCGGCGCGCGAGGGGCTGGCCGCCGAGGAGCGCACGGCCCTCTTCGAGGCCCTCCAGGCGCTGCCCACGATGCAGCGCAAGGTCGTGGTGCTGCGGCACTGGCTGGGGCTCTCGGTCGAGGAGACCGCCCAGGAGCTGCGGATCGGCACGGGCACGGTGAAGAGCCACTCCTCCCGCGCGCTCGCGACCCTGCGGACGGTGCTGCTGCCCTCCTGAGGCCGGGATTCGTCGGTTTCCCAGCGCGGCCCGGCGCGACCGCCGTACGGTGTCGCCGCCCTCGTCGTCACGATCTCGGGCGAGACACCTGATGCACCGCACCCTGCGCACCCTGCGCGTCCTGGCCGCCGCTGCGGCTCTCGCCCTGGCCGGGACCGCGTCGATCGCGACCGCCGCTGACGCCGGCGAGGACTCCTCCATGGCAGGGGCGCCTGCGGTCCGCGACTGCTACGACCTGACGCTGAAGCAGGTCGGGGGGTACGACACACCGTCGGAGACCGTTCCGTGCCGATCGCACCACACGGCGGTCGTCTCCGCGGTCGGCACGCTGCCGGGGTCGGTCGAGTGGTCCGACACGGACGCCGTCGCCGATGCGGTCGACCGGCAGTGCGACCCCTCCTACTTCCGGCTGCTGGGCAGCTCGAACCTGCTCTGGTACTACCGCTCCGCGTACTCGACCTGGTGGCTCGCCCCGGACGAGGCCGACCGCGACGGTGGGGCTCGCTGGTTCAGCTGCCTGGTCGCTGTCACGGAGGACACGAGGCTGGCCGCGCTCCCCACCCGCCTGCCGCGGCTGACCGCGCAGCTGCCGAACGTGGTGGCCAAGTGCGTGACCCGCACCTACCACACCACCACCTGCGCCGCCCGGCACGCCTACCGGTCGACCTGGGCCTTCTACGTGCGGGGCACCGCCACGGACGCGTCCGTGAAGAGGGCGGCCGACCGGGTGTGCCCGCGACACGTGGCGACGAGCAAGACGTGGTTGCGCTCGTCCTGGGACATCGACGGCCCTCGCTTCATCGTCGGGTGCTACACGAAGACAGCCCACTGATGCGTCGTTCTCTCCTCGCTGCCGCGGCCGCCCTCGTCCTCGGCGTCTCCCTCGCCCACGGGCCCGCGAACGCCGCCGAGGACCCGACGTTGACCGGTGCGCCGGCGGTCGGCGACTGCTTCGACATCACCGAGGCCCAGACCTATCCGATGACCTTGCCGGGCGAGGAGCCCGTCGACTGCGCTGAGGACCACACCGCGCTCGTCGTCGGCGTCGGGCGCCTGCCACGGCACCTGACCTGGGCCTCGCCGATGGCCGAGGTCCGGCACGCCATGAGCCTGGGGTGCGCGGCCGGTTACCGACGCCTCATCGGCACGGACGACCGCCTCTACTACCGCTCCCAGTACTACCTGCTGCAGTTCATCCCGACCGCGGCGCAGCGAGACGCCGGTGCCCGGTGGTTCGACTGCATGATGGCCATCGGCAACGACACCGGCCTGGTCGACCTGCCGCGCACCTTGCCCCGGCTCGGACAGCGGATCCCCGACCTCGTCGCCCGGTGCGTGACGGCGTCCCTCGACTACACGACCTGCGCCGACACCCACGCGTGGCGCTCGTCGTTCGCGTTCTTCGCCCGCGGCAAGTTCACGGACAAGAACATCGACGCCGCCGCCGACCGGGTCTGTCCCAGCCACGTCACGAGCAGGACCTGGGTCCGGGATGCCTGGGACGTCTCGGGCCCCAGGTTCATCGTCGGCTGCTACTCGAAGGATCGCCACTGATGCGTCGTCCTCTCCTCGCGGTTGCGGCCGCTCTCGTCCTCGGTGTCTCCCTCGCTGCCGGTCCGGCCGAGGCCGGCGACGACCCGTCGACGGCGGGGGCGCCATCGGTCGGTGACTGCTACGACCTCACGATGACCCAGGCCTACGAGCACGCCGCACCGGAGCCCACCGTGGCGTGCAGCAGACGGCACACCCTCTCCGTGGTCGCGGTCGGCACCATCCCGGCGTCGTACGACTGGAGCACCGTCGACTGGGACCACTTCCCGCGGCCGTTGGGACGGGCCATCACCCGGGTCTGCGAGCCCGCGACCGTTCGTCTGCTCGGCAACGTGGTGCAACGCGCGCGAACGCTCTACCAGGACTGGTGGTTCGTTCCGTCCGAGGCCGAGATCGCGGACGGTGCCCGCTGGTTCAGCTGCGAGGTCGGCCTCACCACGACCGACGCCCTCCTGGCGCTCCCCGCCGGGCAGCCGACCAAGATCACCAAGCGGATCCCGGCCTCGATCGGCTACTGCGCCTACCAGGCCAAGGGGGGCTATCCGACGGTGGCCTGCTCGCACCCGCACCAGTGGCGTGCGACCTTCACCAAGCTGGTGCGCCTGGAGCCGACCGACCAGAACGCCCGCAAGGCTGCGAACTCGACCTGCCCTCGACCGATGAGGTCGCGGAACTGGCTCTACTCCATCGACCCGACCTCGCCTCAGGCGTTCGTGCTGCGCTGCCTGGACCAGACCCGGCACTGAGGATCCGACCCTGACCGGACCACCGGACGCGATTCGTCGGTTCCGCCTCGGGCGGCCGCGACCGCCTCTAGCGTGGACGGCGTCCGTCCGTCGTGGTCTCGGGGGGAGGAAGGTCGCCTCGATGCACCGAACGCTGCGCACCACCGTCCTCACCGCCGTCCTGCTGCTGGTCGCCGGCCTGCTGGGGATCCTGCCCACCGCACCGGCCGTCGCGGGCGATGCGGGCTACTACGGCGCCCCGCCCACCGGATCGTGCTTCGACCTCACCCTGCGACAGACCCGGGCCCCGTCGACGTCCGAGGCTCCGGTGGACTGCACGCGGCACCACACGCTCCTGGTGACCGCCGTGGCGCTGCTCCCCGAGGAGCTGGACTGGGGCTCGCCGCGCTCGGAGATCCTCGCGGCGGTCCGCACGATCTGCCCGCCCGCCCAGGGCTCCGTGATCGGCCGCAACCAGCTGCAGCTCTACCGCTCCCAGTACCTGTGGTACTTCTTCGCCCCGACCAGAGCCCAGCAGGCCATGGGTGCCCGCTGGTTCGACTGCCTGACCGGCGTCGCCGAGGACACCAAGCTCACCAGCCTCCCGCTGAACCTCACGCCGCTGAGCAGCCGGATGCCCGACGACATCGCGCGGTGCGTGACGGCCGCCCTGCACTCGACGACGTGCGCCGACACCCACGCGTGGCGCTCCTCGTGGGCCTTCTACGCGCGCGGCCGGGCGACCGCGGCCGCGGTCAAGCGGGCAGCCGACCGGACCTGCCCCGCCCACGTCACCAGCCGCCGGTTCCTCTACTCCCATTGGGACGTCCCGGGCTGGCGCTACATCGTCGGGTGCTACTCCAAGACGTCGCGGTAGCCGGCGGGTCGGACGGCTCAGCCGCGCCAGGCGGCCTCGTCGGAGAGGTCGGCGTGCTCGCGGATCCACGTGTGCATCGCGATCGCGGCGGCAGCGGACGCGTTGATCGAGCGGGTCGACCCGAACTGGGCGATCGAGAAGGTGCCGTCGCAGGCCGTCCGGGCGGTCGGCGACAGGCCGGGGCCCTCCTGGCCGAAGAGGAAGCACACGCGCCGCGGGACGGTGGTGGTCTCCAGGTGCAGCGAGCCGGGCAGGTTGTCGATGCCGAGGAGGACCACGTCCCGCTCGTGCAGGTGGGCAGCGAGCGCCGGCACGTCGGCGTGGTGGCGCAGGTGCTGGTAGCGGTCGGTCACCATCGCGCCGCGCCGGTTCCACCGGCGGTTGCCGACGATGTGCACCTCGGCGGCCAGGAACGCGTTGGCGGTGCGCACGATCGTCCCGATGTTGAAGTCGTGCTGCCAGTTCTCGATCGCGACGTGGAAGTCGTGGCGGCGGGTGTCGAGGTCGGCGACGATCGCCTCGACGGTCCAGTAGCGGTAGCGGTCGACCACGTTGCGCCGGTCGCCCTCGGCGAGCAGCTGCGCGTCGTACCGCTCGTCGTCGGGCCAGGGACCCTCCCACGGACCGACGCCGACCTCGGGCGGGCCGTACGGCATCGGGTCGTACGGCGCCCGCTCGGCGCCCTGCTCGTCGGTCCGACCGTCCACCTGGTGAACGTTAGGGGACCGACTCAGGTGTGCGCGGGGCGGCGGTGGGGTACGACGGGTACCGTGGTGGCGTGATCGACGTCCTCCCGCAGCACGTGCTGCTGCTGGGCATGGACTGGATGGACCCCAACTGGCTGCTCGAGCGCTTCGGCACCGAGCTCTTCTGGATCAGCCTGGTCATCGTCTTCGTCGAGTGCGGGCTGTTCTTCCCCTTCCTCCCCGGCGACACGCTGCTCTTCGCGCTCGGCCTGTTCATCAACGCCGGCAAGATCGACCTCTTCCCCGGCGGACCGCTCGTCGAGCTGCTCATCTCGTTCGTGCTGCTCACCGCGGCCGCGTTCCTCGGCAACGTCGTGGGCTACGAGATCGGGCGCGCCATCGGACCGCCGCTCTACGAGCGGGACGGGCGCTTCCTCAAGCGCAAGTACTTCGACCAGACCCACGAGTTCTTCGACCGGCACGGCAACAAGGCGCTGGTCATCGGCCGGTTCGTGCCGTTCGTGCGGACCTTCATCACGGTGGTCGCCGGCGTCACCCGGATGAACCGACGCCGCTTCTTCTTCTGGAGCTTCGTCGGCGCCGTGCTGTGGGTGGGCAGCGTGCTGCTCCTGGGCTACACCCTGGGCCAGGCGTTCCCGAGCCTGGGCCAGAACATCGACAAGGCGCTCATCGTCATCCTGGCGTTCACGGTCGTCCCGATCGCCTGGGAGTGGTGGCGCAGGCGCCGCCACGGTCGCGCCGGCAAGGCGGCGACCCCGGGCTCCGAGCCCGCGCCCGCCGAGTCCGGCCAGGAGGCCTGACCCCGGTCGGCTGCGCTCAGGCGCCGCGCGCGGCGTCGAGCTGCGCCTTGGTGAGCACCGGTCGCACCTCGAGGCCGACGTCGGCCAGCGGGTTCTGGTCGGCCGGGCTGCGGTCGATCGCGCAGACGACCACCTCGACCACCGCGCCCGCTGCGCGCAGCGCGTTCGTCGCGTCCCGCACCGCACCGCCGGTGGTGATCACGTCCTCGACCAGGGTCACCCGGCGGCCGGCGACGTCCGGGCCCTCGGCGAGCTTGCAGGTGCCGTACTCCTTGGCCTTCTTGCGCACGAACAGGGCGGGCCGCCCGGTCAGGCTGCTCACCATCGTCGCGATGGGGACGCCGCCGAGCTCGAGACCGCCGAGCAGCTCGGTGTCGTCGGGCAGCAGCGGGACCATCTCCCGGGCGACGCGCTGCAGCAGCGCCGGCTGCGCCTCGAAGAGGTACTTGTCGAAGTACTCGGTGGCCTGCTGGCCGGAGCGGAGCGTGAACTCCCCGGTCAGCCGGCAGACGGCGTCGATGTCGGCAGCGAGGGTCTCGTCCACGGGCCGACTGTAGCGGCGGACGTGGCTAGGGTCGTCGTGTGCTCGCCCATCGGCTCGACGGCATCCCGCCCACGATCTTCACCACGATGTCAGCGCTCGCGGCGCGGACCGGCTCGGTCAACCTGGGCCAGGGGTTCCCGGACGTCGACGGGCCACCGGAGCTGATCGCCGGCGCGGTCGAGGCGCTCGAGACCGGACACAACCAGTACGCCCCCGGGCCCGGCGTCGCCGCGCTGCGCCAGGCGGTCGCGCGGCACCAGCAGCGCCACTACGGGATCGAGCTCGATCCCGACACCGAGGTCGTCGTGACGACCGGGTGCACCGAGGCCGTCGCCGCCGCCCTGCTGGGCCTGGTCGACCCGGGTGACGAGGTCGTCGTGCTGGAGCCCTACTACGACTCCTACCCCGCGATGATCCAGATGGCCGGCGGCGTACGCCGGCCGGTGACCCTGCGGGGGCCCGACTTCCGTCCCGACCTCGACGAGCTGCGCGCCGCGGTCACGCCCCGCACCCGGTTCGTGCTGCTCAACTCCCCCCACAACCCGACCGGGACGGTGCTGACCCGCGAGGAGCTGCAGGCCGTCGCGGACCTGGCGATCGAGCACGACCTGGTGGTCATCACCGACGAGGTCTACGAGCACCTGGTCTTCGACGGCCGCGAACACCTGCCGATCGCGACGCTACCCGGCATGTCCGAGCGGACGCTGACCCTCTCCAGCGCGGGCAAGTCCTACTCCGTCACCGGCTGGAAGGTCGGGTGGGCGACGGGCCCGGCGGAGCTGGTGGGAGCGGTCCTCGCGGCCAAGCAGTGGCTCACCTTCACGTCCGGCTCGCCGCTCCAGCCGGCCGTGGCCCGAGCGCTCGACGAGCGGCCGGACTTCCCGGCGCAGCTGGCCGCGGCGCTGCAGGACAGGCGGGACCTGCTGTGCGCCGGGCTCGCCGACGCGGGACTGGACGTGCACGTGCCCGAGGGCACCTACTTCGCGACCACCGACATCTCGTCGCTGGGCTGGGAGGACGGCCGGGCGTTCTGCCTGGCCCTCCCTGAGCGGGCCGGCGTGGTGGCGATCCCGACGCAGGGCTTCTACGACTCCGGCGCCGGGCGACACCTGGTGCGGTGGGCGTTCTGCAAGGAGCGGCCGGTGATCGAGGAGGGTCTGCGCCGGCTGCGCGCGGCCGACCTCGCCCGCTGAGCTACTGCCTCCTCTTCCCCACCCGGTAGGTGACCCGGTCGACCCCCTCGTTGCCCGCTCGGTCGGTCGCGCGAGCGACCACGACGTACCTCGTGCCGTTCTTGACCCGGGTCGAGGTCCGGTGCAGCGTGCACGTCCGGACTCCCGAGAGGGCGTCGACGGCCCGGCACACGGGCTTCGGCGGCACCCGGTAGGTCGATCCGTCACGCACGCCCGCGACCCGCACGGCCGGTCGGGCTCGGTCCAGGTCGAGGTCGGCCACGGTCACCGACGCCGAGCCCCCGTCCACCGCGGCCACCGTCCGGGTCACGACCTGGTTCGCTCCGCTGGTCGCGAGCGTCACCGGCCCGGGGCACCCGTCGACGAGCCCGGCGGAGCCCGCGGCGCAGGTGAAGGTCACCGTGACCGGGGTGCGCCACCACCCGGAGCCGGGCCGGGCCGGCGACACGGAGGCGGCGATGGTCGGGTCGGTGCGGACCGCGTCGTCGCTGGAGCCGGCGAAGTCGTCGTCGCCGCTGTAGGTCGCCGTGAGCTCGTCGGCGTCCGCGGGCAGCGACTGCGCCAGCGTGGCCACGCCACCGACCAGCGGCGCGCTGCCCAGCGGGGTGCCGCCGGAGCTGAAGGTCACCGACCCGGTGGGCGTCCCGGCACCTGGTGCGACCACGGTGACGGTCGCCTGCTGCTCGTCCGCTCCGATGGTGGCGGCGGTCGTCGTCGACGCCGCGGTGACGGTCACCTCGTGGCTCACCGAGCCGTCGGCGTACGACGCGTCGCCGGCCTGGTCGGCGCGGACCGTGCAGGTGCCCGGGTGGGTGAAGGTCACCGTCGTGCCCTCGATCGCGCAGGTCCCGTCGACCGTGAGGACGACCGGGTTGCCCGAGCCACCCCCGGTCGCGGTGAGCTCCCAGGTCTGTCCGACCACCGGCGCCGCCGGCGGCCCCGGGGTGACCTCGACCGGCTGCGCGGTTCGCGGCGTGCAGGTGATGGTGCCGCGTCGCAGCGAGTGCCCGTCGGTGTCGCCGTCGTCGGACCACAGCACCTCCTTGCTGCCGTCCACGCATGCCGACCGGGGTGCGATGGCCAGGCCCTCGTTGTTGAGGTTCGGCATGCCGACGGGGCGGTCGTAGGCGGTGTCGACCACGAAGTCCCCGGCGTCGTCGACCCTCAGCAGCGAGGTCGTGCCGTCGTGGGTGTCGTCGGTGACCGCCCAGAGACGCTGGCGCTCCGGGTCGAAGCTGACGTCGGCGAGGTGGGCGAAGCCGCTGTCGATCGTGGCGACCTTGTGCGCGGTGGTGCCGTCGTCGTCCAGGGCGAAGGCGATCAGGTCACCGGTGGCCTCGACCGCCACGACGAAGAGGCCGCTGCCGTGACCGGGGTAGGTCTGCGGCGTGTAGGCCTCACCGGTGCTCTGGTCCCGGAACCCGTGCCCGGTCAGGAAGGCGTCCGGGACGAAGGCCACGCCCTCGAGACCGAGGTTCGCACCCGCGGCCGGGATCTGGCCGGTCAGGTTCCACTCGTTCGTGGCCGGGATCGTCGACCCGGCCGCGGCGGGGTCGTAGCGCAGGATCGACATCCGGCTGACCCCGCTGGCTGCGTTGTTGCGCTCGGCGGCGAGGTAGACGAAGCCGTCGGGCCCGATCGTGATGCCCTCGGTGTCCGGGGCACCGGTGCCGTCGACGTACCGCGGGTCCTTGGGCCACCCGCTGGCCGGGACGAAGTGGTCGTCGGCGTCCCGCGTCAGCTTGAAGAGGGTGCCCTTCTTGTTCTGCGCCGCCCACAGCACGTCGCTGTCGGTCGGGTCGAACGCGAGGCCCGAGAGATCTTGGAGGAACGTGTCGGCGAGGTCGGCGTAGCTCACGCTCTGGCTTCCCGGCCATGGCGAGCTGTCCAGGCCGGGGCAGGAGTTGACCGCACCCCTGGTCGGCGCCTTGGCGTCGGTGAAGTCGCCGACGCCGTCCTTGCAGCGGGCGTAGGACTGCGCCGCCGGGGCGGCCCAGGCGTACTGCTCGATCAGCGTCGTGCCGTCGGGGTCGAAGAGGCGGACCGCGTCGACGTCGTCCAGGGTGAACCCGAGGTCGCCCTCGTCGAGCACGAGGTAGCCCTTGGCCGGCAGGCTCGTCGGCGCAGGGATGGTGTAGGCGTGCGCGTCATCGCTGTCCTTGACCACGAGGCCGCCGACGTCGACCGGACTCGCCGAGATGTTGGCGAGCTCCACCCAGTCGGCCGGATCCCCGCCGTCCGACTCGATCTCGTTGATCCGGATCGGGCTGCACGCGTTGGGGAGACCGCGGGTCGGGGTCGTCGTCTCACCGAAGGCGCCGGTGCCGTCGGGGCACCGGCCCCAGGTCGTCGCGGCGTGCGCTCCCCAGGTCGTCGAGTCCACCTGCGTCGTGCCGTCCGGCAGCAGCAGGGTGACGCTGTCACCGACACCCAGACCGAAGCCGGGGCTCTGTGAGATCTCGGTGTAGAGGGCGTAGTAGCCCCCAGCGGGGATGGTGGTGCCGGCCGGGACGACCACGGGGGTCGCGGCGTGCGCCGGGTCGCTGTCGAGGATCTTCCAGCCGGACACGTTCACCGGCGCGCCGGAGCGGTTCTTCAGCTCGACCCAGTCGGCGACCTGGTCGCCGTTCGACTCGACCTCGTTGACGACGACGTCGGGCGTCGAGGGCTCCCCTCCGCCGCACGCGTTGGCCGAGCCGAGGGTCTGCGTCACCACGCCGAAGTCGCCGGTGCCGTTCGGGCAGCGGCCCCAGTCGGTCGCGTGCGTCCCGGCGGCGTAGGTCGTCGAGTCGAGCAGGTTGGCCAGGTTGGGCTGGTAGAGCCGGACCGAGTCGCCCTTGCCCAGGCCGAAGGACGCGTTCACGTCGAGGACGACGTACGCGTGCGGCGCCAGCGACGTGCCGGCCGCGATCGCGAAGGCGTGGCTGTCGTCGTCGTCCTTGAGCACGTAGCCGGAGAGGTCGACGGTGGTCTCACCGATGTTCGTCAGCTCCACCAGGTCCCCGGGGTCCGACTGGACCTCGTTGATCTTGACGTTCTCGCCGCCTGCGGGAACCGCGCACTGGTTGACCGCGCCCTTGGTCGCCGCGGCGGTGACCTCGAACGGGCCGGTCGCATCCGGGCAGCGACCGTAGCTCTTCCCGGCGGCGGGGTGCGCCGGGTAGGCGTAGGAGTCCAGCGGCGTGGTGAGGTCGGTGTCGGCGTAGAGCCGCGCCGCGTCCCCGTTGCCCAGCCCGAAGACGAAGTCGACCGACTCGCCGTTCAGGACCTGGTGAGCACCGGCCGCGATGGTGCTGCCCGCGGGGAACGTGTAGGCGTTGTTGTCGGTGCTGTCCTTGAGCACCCAGCCGGAGAGGTCGACCGGGCCGGTGCCGGTGTTCACCAGCTCGACGAAGTCCGGGTTGTTCGACGAGAGCTCGTTGATGCGCACCGCGCTGTCCGGGGTCGCGCAGGTGTTGGCGGATCCCAGCGACGCGGTCATCACGCCGAAGGCACCGGTGCCGTCCGGGCAGCGGCCCCAGGTCGTGGCGTGCGTGCCCGCGGGCCACGTGGTGGCGTCGACCAGGGTCGTGCCGTCCGGGGCGAACAGGCGAGCCGAATCGCCCTTGCCGAGCCCGAACCCGACGATGTCCACCGCCAGGTGGCCACCCGCCGCGACGGTGGTGCCGCCGGGCAGCACGAGGCTGTGGGTGTCGTCGTCGTCCTTGAGGACGTAGCCCGAGAGGTCGGCGGCATCCGCGCCGTTGTTCACGAGCTCGACCGTGTCGGTCGGGTCCGAGCGGACCTCGTTGATCCTCACGTCGACCGCGGCGGCCGATGCCGGCGCGGTGAGGGCGCCCAGCGAGACGATCAGGAACGAGGCGGTGAGCAGCAGGGCGATCGCGCCGCGCCGGGTGGAGGGCATGCGGTGTGGTCTTCCTCGAGGGCTGCCGAGCCAGCGGGATGCAGGGACGACGGCAGCCTCATCGGGTCCGGAGAACCGGAGGTGAACCGCTCGCCGAGGTCGTCTGAACGGTCAGCGACCGGCCGGTCGCCGGAACCAGGCGCGGCTCTCGGGGCGCACGAGCAGGGCGATCGCCGCACCGCTGGCGGCCAGGGTCAGCACCATGAGGAACGCCCCCACGACCAGGCCGAGCAGGGAGAGGGCCGCGGTGACCGCAGCCGAGACCACCAGCGTGACGCGCGCCCACTCGACGCCGCGGAAGACCAGCACCGCCAGCACGACGGCGGCCAGGCACCACAGGAGGAATCCGGCGAGCATCACGTAGGTGACGCCCACGAGCATGTCGTCGGACACGCCCTGCTGGGTGAGCTCGGGGTTCTGCCGGTGCACCTCGTCGAGGAGGACGTCGGGCTGCAGCGCGAGCACGATGCCGGACAGACCGAGCGCGAGGGCGCTGACGCCGCTCGCGATCCAGGTCAGGACGCACGCGAGCATGACCGGCACCGGCCGGGCGGGGCGCGCGGCGGGCGCGGGCACGGCGTACGCCGGCCCACCCGCCGCCTGCGACGGCGGGAGCGGCATCGGGGCCGGGGTGTCGTGGGCGATCGGCGGCGTCGGTGCGGGCCGGGGGCCGGCCGGCGCGGGCGCGGTCCCGTCGAACCAGGCCCGGGCCGGCGGCAGCCACAGCATGACGACCGAGGCGGACACCAGCGACGACACGAACCCCCCGGTGACGAGACCGGCGAGGAACAGCGGCACGGCGAGGACCGTCAGTGCCAGCCGCGCGCTGCGGCTGCGACGCAGGACCTGGTAGCCGAGGATGGCCGCCGCGGTCGCACAGCCGGCGGCGACCATGGCGAGCGTGCGGATCAGGGTGAGCACGGCGTCGACGCCGAGGTCGAGATCGCTGCCCGGCGGCTCGGCGAGGAACTTCTCGACCGACTCGCGGGTCTCGACGGTGTGCAGACCGGACAGCCGGTCGAAGACGAGCACGACGACAAGGACGGAGCCGACCATCGCCAGCCACCCGGCCAGGGTCACCTGGCTCGGGCGGTTCCCCGGCGGTCGGGGCGTGGTCGGCTCGCTCACGCCGTCCATTGTCCATGTCGGGCCCCACCAGCGGTCGTCCGCATCCCGGACTTGTCGGCTTGTCCCGTTGCTTGTCGGCCGAAGTTTTGGCCGACAAGTGCTGGTTTACCCGGTCGACCGGGTAAACCAGCAGCCCGCGAGACCCCTCAGGCGGCCACCAGCACGAGCCCGTCGTCGCCGCGGTCGACCCGGACCCCGGCGCCGTCGACGACCTCGCCGGCGATCAGCATCTTCGCGAGCGGGTCGCCGATGGCCGACTGGATCACCCGGCGCAGCGGGCGGGCGCCGTACGCCGGGTCGTAGCCGGTGTCGGCGAGCCAGCGCTTCGCGTCGGGGGACACGGTGATCGTGATCCGGCGCGCGGCCAGCCGCTTCTCGAGCAGCCCGAGCTGGAGGTCCACGATGTGGGTCAGCTCGTCCTGGGTCAGCGCCTCGAAGAGCACGATCTCGTCGAGCCGGTTGAGGAACTCCGGCTTGAACGACGACCGCACCACCGCGAGCACCGACTCGCGCTTCTTCTCCGGGTCGAGCAGGGGGTCGACCAGGAAGTGCGAGCCGAGGTTGCTGGTGAGGATCAGCAGGGTGTTGCGGAAGTCGACCGTGCGGCCCTGGCCGTCGGTGAGCCGGCCGTCGTCGAGGACCTGCAGCAGGATGTCGAAGACCTCGGGGTGGGCCTTCTCGACCTCGTCGAGCAGCACGACGCTGTACGGGCGCCGGCGCACGGCCTCGGTGAGCTGGCCGCCCTCGTCGTACCCGACGTAGCCCGGAGGGGCGCCGACCAGCCGGGACACCGAGTGCTTCTCCGAGTACTCGCTCATGTCGATGCGCACGATCGCCCGCTCGTCGTCGAAGAGGAAGTCCGCGAGTGCCTTGGCCAGCTCGGTCTTGCCGGTGCCGGTGGGGCCGAGGAAGAGGAAGGACCCGGTGGGCCGGTTCGGGTCGCTGATGCCGGCGCGCGAACGGCGTACGGCGTCGCTCACCGCGGTCACGGCCTCGCGCTGCCCGATCAGCCGCTCGCCGATGACCTCCTCCATGCGCAGCAGCTTGGCGGTCTCGCCCTCGAGCATCCGCCCGGTCGGGATGCCGGTCCAGGCCTCGACGACCTCGGCGACCTGCTCGGCGCCGACCTCCTCGCCGACCAGCGGCTCGACGTCGGAACGCTCGGTGGCGACGGCAGCCTCGATCTTCTTCTCCAGCTCGGGGATCGACTCGTAGTTGATCTTGCTGGCGGCCTCGAGGTTGCCCTCGCGCAGCAGCCGGTCGGCCTCGATGCGCAACTGGTCGAGCGCACGGCGCAGCTCGCCCTCGCCCTCGAGCGTGGCCTTCTCCCGCTCCCAGCGCGACTCCAGCGCGCGCAGCGACTCCTCCTGGTCGGCGAGGTCCTTCTGCAGCACGCTGAGCCGCTCGCGGGAGGCGTCGTCGCTCTCGCGCTCGAGCGCGAACTCCTCCATCTTCAGCCGCTCGACCCGGCGCCGGAGCTGGTCGATCTCCTCCGGCGACGACTCGATCTCCATCCGCAGCCGCGAGGCGGCCTCGTCGACGAGGTCGATCGCCTTGTCGGGCAGCCGGCGGCCGGTGATGTAACGGTCGGAGAGCGTCGCGGCCGCGACGAGCGCCGCGTCGGTGATCCGCACGCCGTGGTGGGCCTCGTACTTCTCCTGGATGCCGCGGAGGATCTGGATGGTGTCCTCGACCGACGGCTCGCCGACGAAGACCTGCTGGAAGCGGCGCTCGAGCGCCGGGTCCTTCTCGATCCGCTCGCGGTACTCGTCCAGCGTCGTCGCGCCGATCATGTGGAGCTCGCCGCGCGCGAGCATCGGCTTGAGCATGTTGCCGGCGTCCATGGCGGAGTCGCCGCCGGCGCCCGCGCCGACCACCGTGTGCAGCTCGTCGATGAAGGTGATCACCTGCCCGCCGGCGTCCTTGATCTCCTCGAGCACCGCCTTGAGCCGCTCCTCGAACTCGCCGCGGTACTTCGCACCCGCGACCATCGCGGCCAGGTCCAGGCTCAGCACGCGGCGGCCCTTGAGGGAGTCGGGGACGTCGCCGGCGACCACGCGCTGGGCGAGTCCCTCGACGACCGCGGTCTTGCCGACACCCGGCTCGCCGATGAGCACCGGGTTGTTCTTCGTGCGCCGCGAGAGGACCTGGACGACGCGGCGGATCTCGGCGTCCCGGCCGATCACCGGGTCGAGGCGGCCCTCCTCGGCGGCCTTGGTCAGGTCGACGGAGTACTTCTCCAGCGCCTCGTACGTCGACTCCGCGTCCTGGCTGGTGACGCGGCGGTTGCCGCGGACGGCCGTGAGGCCCTCGCGCAGGCCGGCCTCGGTGAGGCCCGCGTCGAGCAGCAGCTTCTGGGCGCCGCTCTCGGTGCCGGCGATCGCGATGAGCAGGTGCTCGGTCGCGACGTAGTCGTCCTTCATGCCCGCCGCGAGGTCCAGCGCCCCGGCGAGGACGCGGGTGAGCGCGGCGGAGGCGGCCGGCTGCTGGACGGTCGAGCCGCTGGCGGTGGGCAGCGCGGCGAGTGCCGCCTCGGCCCGGGCGGTCAGCGCGGCGGCGTCCACGCCCGCCTTGGCGACCAGGTTGCGCGCCGTACCGTCCTCCTGGCGCAGCAGCGCCACGAGCAGGTGCAGCGGCTCGGTGTGGGTGTTGCCCGCGGTCGTCGCGGACAGCTGGGCGGCCTCGATGGCCTCCCGGCTCCGGGTCGTGAACCTCTCGGCCCCGAACTGGCTCATCTGGTGATTCTCCTGCGGTCTCGTCCCGGCGGGCACCTCGCGCGCCCGCCATGGATCTCAACGCCCAAAAAGTTGAGTCTGTTCCACTCAACTCTAGGCATTTCGACGCGGACACGGATTGGCGGAATACCCCCTCGTCCCGGGACTTCCGGCCCTAGTGTTCGCCTCATGCTCGCCCACAGCGTGCACTTCGCGCTGGTGGCGGCCGGACTGGCCGGACTCGGGGCACTGCTGGCGCCGACCGTCGCCCACCGCTCGCGTCCCCGCCCGGCCCGTGACACCCACGACGCCCGCGTCGGCGCCCTGCGCGCGGCGGTCGCCCGGTACGCCGCCGAGGGATCGGTCCACGCCCTGCGCACGCCGGAGCGGGGCGCCGTGCTGGAGTCGGCCGGCTCGACCCTCCTGGTGCCGCTCGCGGCGACCAGCAGCCTCGCGGCCGCGAGCGTGCACGCCGCCCTGGTGCCGGCCCACCTCCAGGAGCGGCTGGTGTTCGGAGCGTTCTTCGTGGTCGTCGCCGTGGCCCAGCTGGCCTGGGCCGACCGGGCGCTGCGTCGTCCGGACGCCGGCCTCCTGCTGGCCGGCGCGGTCGGCAACCTGGCCGTGCTCGTCCTGTGGCTCACCACCAGGACGGTGGGCCTCCCGCTGGCCCTGCTGCCCGAGCCGGAGGCCGTCGGCGCGTGGGACGTCACGTGCGCGGCGTTCGAGGTCGTCGTGGTCGGCGCCTGCGTGGCCGGCATCCGCCTGGCCCGGGAGGGCCGCGACGTGCGCCCGGCGGCGCCCTGGCGCGAGTGGAGCCCGGTCGTCCACGGCTGGGCGGCGCTCGTGGCCACCCTCCTGGTCGCCCTCGCCATCGGCGGCGGGGGGCACTGAGATGGTGTGGCAGATCAGCGCCGTGGCCAACGCGGTCATCGCGGCGGCGTACCTCCTCATCACGCTGGCGATCGTCGTGCCGCTGGCGCGCAGCAACCAGCTCCGGTCGAACCCCCTCGGTGCCGCGACGGCCGCGATCTTCTTCACCTGCGCGGTCCACCACGGCTCCCACGCCGTGCACATGGTGCTGCCGTCGCTCGGGGTGACCGACCCGCGCGGCCTGGCCTTCCGCCAGGCGTGGGACTGGCCGCTGGCGATGTGGGACGTGATCGGCGCGATCGTGGCGGCGTACTACTGGTCGCTGCGACGCAGCTACTCCTCGCTCATGCAGGGCGCCAAGCTCTTCGACGACCTGCGCCAGCGCGAGCAGCAGGCGCTCGAGCTCAACGACAGCGTGCTGCAGGGCCTGGTCGTGGCGAAGATGGCGCTCGACCTGGACCAGACCGACCGCGCGCAGGCCGCGCTCACCACCGCGATCGACTCGGCGAGCCGGATCATCACCGACCTGCTCGGCAGCGAGCACCAGTCGCTGAAGCTTCTGCGCAGCGCCCCCGCTGCGGTCCACCACGAGCGCCCGGAGGACGCGTCATGACCACAGCCGTCCTGCCCCGGGTGGTGCTCGTCGACGACACCGCCGACCTCCGCCAACTCCTCCGCATCGCGCTGGGCCGCGTCGGCTTCGACGTCGTGGGCGAGGCCGGCGACGGCGCCGCCGGGATCGAGGTGGCGCGTGAGCAGGAGCCCGACCTGGTCGTCCTCGACCTCTCGATGCCGGTCATGGACGGGCTCGAGGCGCTGCCGCACATCCGGGCCGCGTGCCCCCGAGCGGCGATCGTCGTGCTGTCGGGCTTCGGGGCCAACCAGATGACCGAGCGGGCCCTGGCCCGTGGCGCCGACGGCTACATCCAGAAGGGCGCGCCGCTGAGCGAGGTGGTCGACCGGCTCGGGGAGGCACTCGCCCGGCGCGGGTCGGCGACGGCCGCCTCCGCCAACGCACCGGCGCACCGGGCCGAGGACCGGGCCGAGGACCGGGGCGACGGCGCGGAGGCCGGCCGGGATGCGACCTCGCCGCCGGCCGACATCGCCGAGCTCGCCCCGGTGGCGCTGCTCGAGGTCGCCGACGAGGCGGAGCTGCCGCTGCGCTGGGCGAACACCGCCGCCCACCGACTGCTGGGTGCGGCGCTCGCGCCCGGCAGCCCGGTCGGCCAGGCCTCGGCCGAGCTCGCGGCGTTCCTCCGCGGGCACCGCGTCGACGCGGACACGGCCGTCGACCTGGACCTCGGCGAGCTGCGGGTCCAGGCGACGCTGCGCCGCGGCTCGTCCGGGGCGCTGCTGGTCTACCTCGACCCGACGGCCGCGGACGCGGCGGCGCTGCGGCGTGCCATCGCCACCACGGCCCACGAGATCCGCGGACCGGTCAGCGTCATCTGCGGCGCGGCCGAGACCCTCGAGCACCCCGGCGACCTGGACGCCGAGGCGGTGACCGACCTCACCGGCGCGATGGCGCGCCAGGCGCGGATCCTCGACGGCATCACCACCGACCTGCTGACGACCGCGCAGGCCCAGCACGGGACGCTGCGCCTCGAGCTGGCCGACGTCCGGCCCGCCGACCTCGCCGCGGCCGTCCTCGCCGGCGGGTACGACGCGGCGCTCACCGTCTCCGACGAGCGGACCGTGCGCGCCGACCCGCGCCGCCTGGAGCAGGTGCTCACCAACCTGCTCACTAACGCCGTCAAGTACGGCCGGCCGCCGGTCGAGGTGCGGGTCCGGCCGGCCGGCGACCGGGTCGCGATCGACGTCGTCGACCACGGCGACGGCGTCGCGGAGGGGTTCCGTGACCGGCTCTTCCAGGAGTTCGCCCGCGCCGACGGCGCCCCCGCCACCGGCACCGGGCTCGGCCTCCACGTGGTGCGGTCCATCGCCGAGGCGCACGGGGGCACGGCGTCGTACGCACCGGGCGCCGGCGGCGGCTCGGTCTTCACCGTCGAGCTGCCGGCGGTCTGACCGGCCGAACGCGCCCGGGTCTCGCTCCGCCGCGCGTCGTCGTCGTTTCACCACGGTATGCAGGCGAACCTGCACCTCCCACGGCGTGCAGACCGTGGGAGGTGCAGGTTCGACAACAGACCATGATGAAACAACAGCGGCCCTCGACCGGGACCGCGCCGACCATCTGCCAGCGACCGGCAGGCAGGCAGACAGCACCTCTCAGCGGCTGCTGCGGCGCCAGATGACCAGCGACTGGCCGGGCTCGGGCCGATGCAGGACCGGGAGCTTGTTGCCGGCCCCCTCGGCGCGCGGGGTGGCGAGCGCCTGGCGCAGCGCCTGCCGGGTCGCCTCGAGCTCGGCGACCAGCTCCTCGTTGCGCGCCGCGAGCGCCGCGACCCGGTTCTCCAGGTCGAGGATCCGGCGGACGCCCTCGATGCCGATGCCCGCGGAGGTCAGCTCGGAGATCTCGCGCAGCAGCTCGATGTCGCGCGCCGAGTAGCGCCGGCCGCCGCCCACGGTGCGGCCGGGCCGGATCAGGCCCATCCGCTCGTAGGTCCGCAGCGTCTGCGGGTGCAGCCCGCTGAGCTCGGCAGCGACGCTGATCACGAAGACGGCGGCGTCGGGGCCGGGTGGCTCGAACGGCGTACGGCGGGCCGGCATCAGGCGTCCTCGAAGAGCCCGGACCGCAGCGGGCGCCCGGCGGTCGCGGCACGGTAGGCCTGCACCGCCTCGCGGGCGGTGGCGTCGAGCACGGCGGGCACCTGGACCTCGACGGTCGCGAGCAGGTCGCCCCTGGTGCCGTCGGACTTCGTGGCGCCCTTGCCCCGCACGCGGAAGGTGCGGCCGTTGGGCGTGCCGGGCGGCACCTTGAGGGTGACCGGGCCGCCGCCCAGGGTCGGCACCTTGATCTCCGCTCCCAGCGCGAGCTCGTCGAAGGAGACCGGCACGTCCAGGGTGAGGTTGTCCCCCTTGCGGCCGAAGATCCGGTGCGGCGAGACCTTGACGGTGACGAACAGGTCACCCGCCGGACCGCCGTTCTCGCCCGCGCCGCCCTTGCCGCGCAGCCGGATCCGCTGGCCGTCCCTCACCCCCGCCGGGATGCGCGCTTGGATCGTCCGCGCGGACATGCCCCGGCCGCTGCCGTGGCAGGTCGGGCAGGCCTCGTCGTAGACGAGCTGGCGTCCGCCGCAGCGCGGGCAGGTCTCGTTGATGGAGAACGCGCCACCGGCGGAGGCGATCACGAACCCGGCACCCTCGCACTCGGGGCAGACCTTCGGCTTGGTGCCGGGCTTGCCCCCGGTGCCGTGGCAGTCGGGGCAGGCGGCGTCGGAGGTCAGCCGGAGCGAGATCGTGACGCCGTCGATCGCGTCGGTGAACCCGATCGTGGCGCTGGTCTCGACGTCCTGGCCCTTGACCGGCCGGTTGCGCTGCTGGCGCCGCCCGCCACCACCGAAGCCGCCGCCGAAGAGGTCGCCGAACATGTCGCCGAGGCCGCCGCCACCACCGCGTGCCGCCTGGTCGCGGAGCAGGTCGTCGAGGTTGAAGCCGCCCTGCCCGCCGCCCCCGCCGAAGCCGCCGCGGAACGCGCCGGAGCCGTAGAGCTCGCGCATCTCGTCGTACTTCGTGCGCTTCTCGGGGTCGCCGACCACGTCGTAGGCCTCGGCCACCGCCTTGAACTTGTCGTGCTTCGCCCGGCTTTCAGCAGAGTCGCCGGGGTTGGAGTCGGGGTGGTTCGCCCGTGCCAGCTTGCGGTAGGCCTTCTTGATCTCGTCGGCCGAGGCGTCCTTCTTGACGCCCAGCACGGCGTAGAAGTCCTTCTGGGCCCAGTCGGCCCGGAACCCGTCCGTGGTGCTCACGTGCTCACCCCCCTCCTCCTCGTGGTGGTCCTCGTCGTCGTTGTCGTGTGGTGCCGGTGGGTCACTCAGCCGTCTGCGGGGCCGCCGGGGCCGCCGGGGCCGCCGGGTCGACGACCAGCACCTGGGCCGCCCGGACGACGCGGTCGCCGATCCGGTAGCCGGCCTTGGCGATCACCCGGCAGGTGGTCACGGTGACCTCGGGGTCCTCGCCGACGTGGCTGAGGGCCTCGTGCAGCGCGGGGTCGAACGGGTCGCCGGGCTGCCCGAACTTGGCCAGCCCGAGACGCTCGACGGTGCGCTCGAGCTGCTCGGCGACGGACTTGAACCCGCCCTCGAGCTCGCCGTGCTCGCGGGCCCGGTCGATGGTGTCGAGCACCTCGACGATGGGCGCGAGCGCGGCGTACGTCGCGTTCTCCCGCACCAGCTCCCGGTCGCGCTCGACCCGACGCTTGTAGTTGACGAACTCGGCCTGCAGGCGCTGGAGGTCGTTGGTCAGCTCGCCGACGGCGCGCTGCGCGACCGCGAGGTCGTCCTCGACCTCCTCCTCGGCGGCCTGCTCGTCGGCCAGGGACTCCTCCACGGCCGGCGCCCCGGCCGGAGGAGCAGGGGGCTCCTGCTCCTCCGGCACGGGGACGACCTGCTCGTCCTGGGACGGCTCGGTCACTTGGCCTCGCCCTCGGCGTCGTCGGCCTCGTCGACGATCTCGGCGTCCACGACGTCGTCGTCGGCCGCTCCGGTCGAGCCGTCGGTGCCGCCGGCGGCGGCCGCGTCGGCCTCGGCGGCGGCGTACATCGCCGCACCCATCTTCTGGCTGGACTCACCGAGCTTGGTGATGCCGGCCTGGAGCGCCTCCGCGGACGCCTCGGCGTCCTCGAGGGTCGCCTTGAGCGCGTCGACGTCGGCCTGGACCTCGGTCTTCACGTCGTCGGGGAGCTTGTCGGCGTTGTCGGTGAGGAACTTCTCGGTCGTGTAGACGAGCTGGTCGGCCTGGTTGCGGGTCTCGACCGCCTCGCGACGCTTGGCGTCCTCCTCGGCGTACTGCTCGGCCTCGCGGACCATCCGGTCGATGTCGTTCTTCGACAGCGCGGAGCCGCCGGAGATCGTCATCGACTGCTCCTTGCCGGACGCCTGGTCCTTCGCGGTCACGTGCACGATGCCGTTGGCGTCGATGTCGAAGGTGACCTCGATCTTCGGCACGCCACGCGGCGCCGGCGGCAGGCCGGTCAGCTCGAAGTTGCCGAGCGGCTGGTTCTGCGACCACATCTGTCGCTCGCCCTGGGCGACCTTGATCTCGACCGACGGCTGGTTGTCGTCCGCGGTGGTGAAGATCTCCGACCGCTTGGTCGGGATCGTCGTGTTGCGCTCGATCAGCGTGGTCATCACGCCGCCCTTGGTCTCGATGCCCAGGCTCAGCGGGGTCACGTCGAGCAGCAGGACGTCCTTGACCTCGCCCTTGAGGACGCCGGCCTGCAGGGCGGCGCCGACGGCGACGACCTCGTCCGGGTTCACGCCCTTGTTGGGCTCCTTGCCGCCGAGCAGCTCCTTGACCAGCTCGGTCACGGCCGGCATCCGGGTCGAGCCGCCCACCAGGACCACGTGGTCGATGTTCGCGACGCTCACGCCGCCGTCCTTGAGCACGCTCTGGAACGGCGCCTTGGTGCGGTCGAGCAGGTCGGAGGTGAGCTTCTGGAACTCGCTGCGGGTCAGCTTCTCCTCGAAGTGCAGCGGGCCGGACTCGCCGTGGGTGATGTACGGGAGGTGGATCGTGGTCTCGGAGGACGAGGACAGCTCGATCTTCGCCTTCTCCGCGGCCTCCTGCAGGCGCTGCTTGGCGATCTTGTCGGCGCCGAGGTCGACGCCGTTGTTGTCCTTGAACTTCTTGACCATCCACTCGACGATCCGGGCGTCCCAGTCGTCGCCACCGAGGTGGTTGTCGCCGGAGGTCGCCTTGACCTCGACGACGCCCTCGCCGATCTCGAGCAGGGACACGTCGAAGGTGCCGCCGCCGAGGTCGAAGACGAGGATGGTCTGGTCGTCGCCCTTGTCGAGGCCGTAGGCCAGCGCGGCCGCGGTCGGCTCGTTGACGATCCGGCTCACGTTGAGGCCGGCGATCTCGCCCGCCTCCTTGGTGGCCTGGCGCTGGGCGTCGGAGAAGTACGCCGGCACCGTGATCACCGCGTCGGTGACCGTCTCGCCGAGGTAGGCCTCCGCGTCGCGCTTGAGCTTCTGCAGCACGAACGCGCTGATCTGCTGCGGGGTGAAGGTCTTGTCGTCGATCTTGACGTTCCAGTCGGTGCCCATGTGGCGCTTGACCGACCGGATCGTCCGGTCCACGTTGGTCACGGCCTGGCGCTTGGCGACCTCGCCGACCAGCACCTCGCCGGACTTGGCGAACGCGACGACCGACGGGGTGGTGCGGGCGCCTTCCGCGTTCGCGATGACGGTGGGCTCGCCACCCTCCAGGACGGCGACGACGCTGTTCGTCGTGCCGAGGTCGATGCCGACCGCACGTGCCATGTGTGTGCTACCTCCGCTTGTTGGTCGGCCCCGGTGGCCGATCCGCTACTTGAGTCCGATCGACTCAAGTTCTATCACCCGGTTCAACGCAGGACGCGGTCGGGGTTGTTCCCGATCACCCGACGAACTTCTCGACCAAGCCGATCCGGGACAGACCGGGTACGTCGGCGAGCGGGATCCAGCGCGCCTCGTCGGTCGTGCCGTCGAGCTCCGCGGCCAGCTCGCCGCCGACGACCCGCGCCTCGAACACCACCCGGACGTTCTTCTGCCAGCGTCCCGACCCGTCGAGGCGACGCCCCGGCTCGACCACGAAGGTGTCGACCCCGAGCAGCCGACCGAGGACGACGTCGTACCCGGTCTCCTCGCGGACCTCCCTGACGGCGCCCTCCTCCGAGGTCTCCAGCAGGTCCACGCCGCCTCCGGGCAGCGTCCACATCGGGGGGTCGACCTCGTTCCAGAGGGCGAGCAGGACGTGGTCGTCGCGGACGACGACGGCGTACGCCGCCAGCCGGGTGTCGTAGTCGGTGAAGTCGGGCGAGGAGTCCATGGGGGAATGATCTGCCCCCGGAATGGTGATGACACACGTATGACCGTCCCGAACATCACCCTCAACAACGGCACGACGATCCCTCAGCTGGGCTTCGGCGTCTTCCAGGTGCCTCCGGCCGAGACCGCGGCGGTGACCGCCCAGGCGCTCGAGGCCGGCTACCGGCACATCGACACCGCGCAGATGTACCGGAACGAGGCCGGTGTCGGCGAGGCCATCCGCGCGTCCGGACTGCCCCGCGAGGAGGTCTACGTCACCAGCAAGCTCAACAACGGCTTCCACCGGCCCGACGACGCGCGCCGCGCCTTCGACGAGTCGATGGAGCGCCTGGGCCTGGACCGGATCGACCTCTTCCTCATCCACTGGCCGCTGCCGACGCGGTACGACGGCGACTACGTGTCCACCTGGCGCACCCTCGCGTCGTTCGTGGAGGACGGGCGCGCGGTGTCCGTGGGCGTGTCCAACTTCGAGCCCGCCCACCTGGAGCGGATCATCGGTGAGACCGGCGTGGTCCCGTCGGTCAACCAGGTCGAGGTGCATCCCTACTTCGCCAACGAGGCGGTGCGGGCGGCCTCCCACGAGCACGGCATCGCCGTCGAGGCGTGGTCCCCGATCGCCCAGGGCGCGGTCCTCGACGACGACGTGATCACGCGGATCGCGGCCGCGCACGGCAAGACGCCCTCGCAGGTGACGCTGCGCTGGCACGTCGAGCGGGGCGACATCGTCTTCCCCAAGACGACGCACGTCGAGCGGATGCGCGAGAACCTCGACATCTTCGACTTCTCGCTCACCCCCGACGAGGTCGCCGCGATCAGCGCGCTCGACCGCGGCGAGGACGGCCGGCGCGGGCCGCACCCGGACACCATGGACTGGATCCCCGAGGACTGAGCGGGTCTCGATACGCTCGCTACTCGACCACCGTGGCCGTCGGTGGTCGAGTAGCCGTCGCGAGGAACGAGCGACGGCGTATCGAGACCTCAGGCGTCCAGGGCGCGGCCCCAGGTCTCGAGCAGGCCGGCGAGCCGGGCCCGGTCGTCGGGGGCCAGCATCCCGACGAGCCGGTGCTCGTTGGCGACGTGGGCGGTGAAGGCCTCGTCGATCAGCGCCCGCCCGGCCTCGGTGAGCGCCACGACCCGGCCACGGTGGTCGGCGTCGTGCACGCGGCGGCTCACCCAGCCCTGCTCCTCGCACCGGTCGACCCGTTTGGTGACCGCGCCGGAGGAAACCATCGTGCGGGCGCCGAGCTCACCGGGCGTGAGCTCGAACGGCGGTCCCGTGCGTCGCAGCGTCGCGAGCACGTCGAACTCGCCCTCGCCCAGGCCGTGCGCCGCGTAGACCGCCACCAGCTCCTCGGTGAGTCGCGCGGCGACGCGGTGCAGGCGGCCGATCACGCCCAGCGGCGAGACGTCGAGGTCAGGACGCTCGACGTGCCACTGCGCCATGATCCGGCCGACGTGGTCCAGCTCCGGGGGCGCCGCCATGGAAGCGGAATATATCTCACCGGGAAACTATTCTGTCTTCCATGGAAGAGAATCTGGTCGGGCGCCGCGCGGCGACCCTCGCCCTGGCCGCCCTCGCACCCATCGCCTGGGGCTCGGGCTACTACGTCACCGAGACGTTCCTGCCGCCGGACCGCCCGCTCTTCGGCGCGACGGTCCGCGCGCTGCCCTTCGGCCTGCTGCTCCTGGCCTTCCGGCCCCGGCTCCCCACGGGGATCTGGTGGTGGCGCGCCCTGCTGCTCGGCACGCTGAACATCGGGGCGTTCTTCGTGCTGATCTTCGTGGCGGCGTACCGACTGCCCGGCGGCCTGGCCGCGACCCTGACGGCCACCGCGCCGATCATGATCATGCTCGTCGCCTGGGCGCTGGTCCGGGAGCGGCCGCGGGCCGCCTCGCTCGCCGGGGCGGGCGTCGGGGTGGTCGGCGTCGCGCTGCTGGTCCTGCGGGCCGGGGTCGCCGTGGACCCGGTCGGCGTCGCCGCCTCCCTGGGCGCGGTCACCATGTCGTCGCTGGGCTTCGTGCTGGTCAAGCGCTGGCGCCCGCCGGTCGACCTCCTGACGTTCACGGCGTGGCAGCTGGTCGCCGGCGGGCTGGTCCTGCTGCCGGTCGCCCTGCTGGTCGAGGGCCCGCCACCGGCGCTCGACGCACCCGCCGTCGCCGGGTTCCTCTACCTCGGCCTGGTCGGCACCGTGCTGGCGTACGTCGTGTGGTTCCGCGGGCTGCGGCGGCTCCCGGCCGCGGCGGTCTCGCTGGTCGGCCTGCTCAACCCGGTCTCGGGCACCCTGATCGGGGTGGCCCTGGCGGGCGAGGCACTCGGCGCCACCCAGGTCGTCGGCCTGCTGCTCGTGCTCGCCGGGATCCTGGCCGGCCAGCCGGCGGTGCTCGACCGGCTGCGTCGCGGTCCGCGGACCGACCGCGCCGCGGCCCCGGCGGTCGCCGTCAGCCGATCGTGACCTTGACGACGTTGGACTGGAGCTTGCTGTCGGAGTCGACCACGCGGAACTTGTTGACCCCGGGCTGGCTGGTCTGCACCGGGATCTGGAAGGTCTCGCCGCTCACCGACCCGGTCGCCGGGAAGTTCTGCCAGGAGCCGTCCTGGCGGCGCTGCACGGTGAGGATCGCGCCCTCGCCACCCGGGTAGACCCCCGTGAGGTTGAACTGCTGCATCGGCCCGGCCGAGGTCGTCGAGGACGACAGCGAGATCTCCTTGTCCGACGACTTCGACGCGGACGGCGACTTCGACGGGCCCCCCGGGTGCCCACCGCCCGAGGAGCTCTCCTCGGGCGCGAGCGTGATCTGCGGACCCGAGGCGGTGGGGGTCTCCGAGGGGGTGGGGAGGTAGAGCGAGCGGTCGGCGCTCGTGCTGTCGCCACCCCCGTCGCCCCCCAGGCCCAGGACCCGGGAGCCGGCGTAGACCAGCAGCCCGAGGACCAGCCCGACGACGACGGCCACCCCCACGAGCGCGACCAGGCCGGCCACGATCGGGTGCTCGCGGTCGGGACGCTCGGGGAGCTGCTCGGACATGCCCCCATTGTCCGCACGACGCCTGACGAGGGCCAACCGGGAGGGGGGACGACGCTCCTATGGTTCGTCAAGTGGTGATGGGGCGGTTTTCGAGTAGGCGGTAGAGGTCTCTGGCGATGTAGCGCTTGAGGCATCGTTTGATCTCTCGTGGTGTCTTGCCTTCGGTGGTGCGGCGAGCGACGTAGTCGCGGGTGTCCTGGTCGTAGCGGATGCGTGAGAGCGCGATGGTGTGCAGGGCCCTGTTGAGTTGGCGGTCGCCGTAGCGGTTGAGCCGGTGTCGGGTGGTGATCTTGCCGCTGTTGGCCTTGATGGGGGCGACGCCGGCGAGCTTGGCGAACGCGGCTTCGGAGTGGATGCGACCGGGGTGGGACCAGGCGCACAGGACGGTCGCGGCCACGATGGGTCCGATGCCGGGCTGCGCGAGCAGGTCGGGTCGCCACCGGCCGACGATGGTCTTGATCGCCTTCTGATGGTCGGCGGCCTCCTGGGCGAGGGCCTGGGCGCGGCGGGCCAGGGACCGCAGGGCGGTGACCGTGGTGGTGGTCTCGGTGTCCCAGGAGGCGTGGGTTCGCAGGGCAGCGGCAGTCTTGATCATCGCGGGCAGCTGTTGGCCACGGAACCGGTCACGGATCTGCTCGGGGGCAGCGATGACCAGGCTGAACACCTGCCGCTGTGCGTCGGTGCCGGCCTGGACCGCGGAGCGTCGTGCAGCCAGCAGCACCGATAGGGCTTGGCGTTCCCCGCCCTGGCGCGGGGTGCCCCACCGGGGTCGCGCGAGCGCCTCGCGGGCAGCACGGACCGCGTCGAGGGGGTCGGACTTCTCCCCGTTGCGGCGTTGGGCCCGCTCGGGACGGTCGAGCTCGATGACCAGCTCCTCACCGCGAGCCAGGTGGTGGGCCAGGCCCGCGCCGTGACAGCCGGTGCCCTCGATCGCCCAGGCGCGCAGCACCGCGTGTTGGTCAGCGAACTCCACCAGCTGGGCGTAGCCCTCGGCGTTGGCTTCGACGGTGATCTCGTCGAGCACCCCACCGGTGCGGACGTCGATGGCGGCCGCGGCGTGGGTGTCGACGTGGGTGTCGACGCCGATCACGACGTCGACCAGATCACTTAGATCGGTCAGACTGGTCATGCGTTCCTCCTTGCCTGGGAGCGGATGTGGATCCGGTCCGGGCGGAGAAATCGGCAGGACTGTGATGAGACACGACGGGTGGGTCAACACCCGACGGTCAAGCTCCTGATCAGGCCAGCTACTCCGACCCGGGCCGGGGCCGAGGACCACGAGCGGACAAGTCGCCCCAAGGGCACGAAGCCAGTCATCCGACGGGTCACACCCGCAGCCCTCGACCCACAGCCCAGCACCATCAGGCTGCCAACGGAATCCTCACAGTCATGCGAGGTGGCCGCGCAGGCAGCCACCACGGATGACATCCGGCGGCGCCCCCCCCCGGGACGTCATCCGGCGTGGTCGCCGGGGCAGCCACCACGGATGACATCCGGCGGCGCCCCCCCGGGACGTCATCCGGCGTGGTCGCTGGGCCAGCCACCACGGATGACATCCGGCGGCGGCCCCCCGAGACGTCATACGGCGTGGTCGCGCGGGCAGCCACCTCGCATGACATCCGGCCGGGCGGCCACCCCGGGGAGGTCATCCACCACACCAGGGCGCAGGACGTCGTCAGCGGGGCTCGAGCACCACCACCGGGATCTCGCGGTCGGTCCAGCGGGCGTACTTCGCGAAGTCCGCGTAGAGCTCGACGAGCCGGGGCCACAGTTCCGCGCGCTCGTCCGGCGTCGCGGTGCGGGCCCGCACCCGGCGTACCCCCTCCCCGCGCAGCCGGACCGTCGTGTCGGGGTGCGCGACCAGGTTGGGGTACCACTGCGGGTTCTTCGGCAGCCCGCCCTGCGAGGCGACGACGACCAGGTCCGGCCCGTCCTCCAGGTAGAGCAGCGGTGTCGTGAAGGTCCGGCCGGACCTCCGCCCGACGTGGTCGAGCAGTAGGGTGGGGACCGGCTTGCGGAACCCGGCGCCGATGCGCCACCTCGAGCCGATCCGGCCGTTGGTCAGCCGGAAGACCCGCACTTGGGCGCGCGCCATGTGCTTGATGATCCGCGCCGTGACCGGGGAGTCCAGCCCGTCGGGGCGGTCCTCGGGCAGCCCCAGGCCCACCGTCAGATGCCCCGCTTCCAGACGATCTCCTCGTGCAGCCGCCGGCTCCGCCAGCCGTCGGGCGTGCGCACGAACGTGTGGTGGTAGAGCCCGCCGAACTCCACGACCGTCTGCCCGCCGCGACCATCGTCCATCGGCATCGGGTTGTGGAAGTACGCCGTGACCAGCGCCTCGTCGCTGGTGCCCTCGGCGTCGAAGGTGATGGCGACCTGGGCCAGCGAGTGCATCCGCTTCGGGAAGAACGCCGGCAGCACCTCGGCGAGCCACGCCTTCACCGCCGGGAACGTGTCGGCGATGCCGCCGGACTCGGTGTAGTCGATCTCCGCGTCGGGGGTGAAGACGGTGTCGAGCAGGTCCCACTCACCGGTGTCGATGCCACGGGTGTAGCGGACGACGGCGCCCTCGATCTCGAGCCGGTCGCTGATCTCCTGGAGGTCCACGGACGAACTCTGGCAGAAAACTGGAACACGTTCTACCCTTCGATACACCGGCTCGTTCTCGCCGGCACTCAGGGACCGAAGGACAAGAATGCGATTCAGCTACGCCGAGGCGATGACGCAGGCGACGTACTACGCACCGCTGGCGCAGGCGGCCGAGGCGGCCGGCTACACGAGCATGACCGTGGCCGACAGCCTCATCTACCCGAAGGACTCCGACTCCAAGTACCCCTACACCGACACCGGTGACCGGGAGTTCCTCGAGGGCAAGGAGTTCATCGAGACGATGATCCTGTGCGCGCACCTGTTCGCGCACACGACCACGCTGCGGCTGACGCCGTTCGTCCTCAAGCTGCCGATCCGCCCGCCGGTGCTCGTGGCCAAGCAGGCCTCCTCGCTGGCGTTCCTCTCCGGCGGCCGCCTCGGCCTCGGTGTCGGCATCTCGCCGTGGCCCGAGGACTTCGACGCGCTCGGCGTCGACTGGGCCCGGCGCGGGAAGCGGATGGACGAGTGCATGGACATCCTGCGCGGGCTCACCACCGGCGAGTTCTTCGAGTACCACGGCGAGTTCTACGACGTCGAGGCGCTCAAGCAGTGCCCGGCCGCCCCGTCGAGGATCCCGCTGCTGGTCGGCGGGCACGCGGACGCGGCGCTGCGCCGGGCCGTGCGGAAGGGCGACGGCTGGATGCACGCCGGCGGCGACGGCGAGGAGCTCGACCGGCTGCTCACCCGGCTCGCCGAGATCCGCGCCGAGGAGGGCGACACCCGCGACGACTTCGAGGTGCACGTCATCTCCTACGACGCCTACACCCTCGACGGGATCAAGCGGCTGGAGGACAAGGGCGTCACCGACTGCATCGTCGGGTTCCGGGTGCCCTACATCAAGGGCCCGGACACCGAGCCGCTGGAGAAGAAGATCGAGCACCTCGAGCGCTACGCCGAGCAGATCATCGCGAAGCTCTGATGTCCGACCTCACCACGCCGCTCCAGGACGCCATCGCCGAGGCGGAGAAGCTGATCGAGGGCGCGTCCTTCATCCGCACCGAGCAGGACCTCCTCGAGGGCTACGACTACCTCGCGGGTCGGATCCGGATGGCGATGCAGATGGCCTTCGACCACGATCTCGACCGGCCGCTGTTCATCAACCCGACCCACCAGTTCTCCCGGCAGGGCCTGGACAACCCCGACGCGATCTACTTCAACGCCTACCTCAAGGAGGGCGTCGAGTACGTCGTCCGCGGCGTGCGCGGCACCACGGCCGACCTCTCCTTCCAGGTCATGGGCGGCGCCTACACCGCCGACTCCGCGGCCACGTCGATGCTCGCCTTCGACGACCGCGAGCTCGACATCGCCGACGACGGCTCCTTCGAGTTCACCTACGTCGCGGAGCCGGGCGCGAAGACGATGATCGTGCGCGAGGTCTACAACGACTGGGACAACGAGGAGCGCGGGCGGCTCTGGATCGAGCGCACCGACACGGTCGGCCTGCCCGCGAAGCCACTGACCCGCGCCCGCCTGGCGCAGCAGTACGAGGTCGCCGCGAAGCTCCTGACCGGCTCGATCCAGACCTGGTTCGCCTTCCCCCAGTTCTTCGAGCGCAAGGAGCCGGCCAACCGGCCGACGGCACCGCAGTCCACCCCGGGCGGGCTGTCCTCCCAGCGGTCCTCGATCGGCCACTACGAGCTGGCCGAGGACGAGGCGCTCGTGGTCACCGTCCCCGAGTGCACCGACTGCGCCTACCAGGCGATCCAGATCGGGTCGGACTGGTACGTCTCGACCGACTACGAGACCCACCAGACCTCGCTCACCAAGGCGCAGGCCGTCACCGACCCCGACGGGATGATGCGGTTCGTGATCTCCGAGCGCCCGCCGGGCGGTGCGCCGATCGCCAACTGGCTCGAGACCACCGGCCACCGGACCGGGTCGATCATGCTGCGCTGGCAGCGACTCGAGCGCGACCTCGGCCCCGAGGACGGGCCGGTCGCCGAGGTCGTCCCGCTCGCCGACGTACCGTCCCGCCTCCCGCACCTCTCCCCGCTCACCACCGAGGAGTACGCCACGCGCATCGCCGCCCGGCAGCGGGCGGTGGCCCGACGGATGATCTCCTGAGACTCGTGGCCATTCTTCCCGAGACCGACCTCCGACGGATCGAGCAGTGGGCGGCCGCGCAGTGGCCGGAACGTTTCCGCGACGAGGTGTTCTGGGAGGTGCACACGCGCGGGCGCAACGTGACGGTGTGCGAGACGCGCGCACCGTGGGGCGGTGGGACCGACTGGACGCACCAGAGCCTCGCCCAGCTGCGCTACCGACCGGAGACGTCCGACTGGGCGCTCCACTGGGCGGACCGGAACTCGCGCTGGCACGTCTACGACCCCGACGGCTTCCCCGTCATCGGGACCGCCGCCGAGCTGCTGGCCGAGATCGACCGCGACCCGACTGCGATCTTCAAGGGCTGAGCGGCCCGCGGCGTACGGCGACGTACGAGAGTGCCGGAACGGGTGGCCGGGCGAGCGCGAGGAGCCGCACGGGAAGCGACTTCGGCACGTCGGCGTACGAGGACGCTCGACCCGATGGTGAACCGCCCCGGCTCAGACCTTGGCGAGGATGCCGGCGTCGACCGGAAGCGCGACCCCGGTGATATAGCGGGCCTCGTCCGAGGCCAGGAACAGGACGGCGTTCGACACGTCCCGCGGCTCGACCCAGGGCACCGGGAGCGCGTTCGTGGCGATCGAGACGTCGACGATGTCGTCGCGACCCGGCGACTCCAGGTCGGGTCGGAACATGCGGAAGATCTCGTCGTTCATGATCATCGGGGTGTCGACCTGCGTCGGGTTGACGCTGTTGACCCGGATCCAGTGCGGCGCCAGCTCGTTGGCGAAGGTGCGGGTCAGCCCCGTCACGCCGTGCTTGGCGGCGACGTAGTGGGCGAGGTTGGGCGTGCCCTGCAGTCCCGCCGCCGAGCTGGTCAGCACGATCGAGCCGCCCCGACCGGCGGCGACCAGGTGCGGGACGGCCGCCTTGACGGTGTGCCAGGTGCCGGTCAGGTTGATGTCGATCATCTCCTGCCAGGCCGCCTCGGTGATCTCGTGGCCGGGCGCGTAGCTCGCGATCCCGGCGTTGGCCACCACGATGTCCAGGCCGCCGAGGACGTCGACCCCCAGCGCGAGCTCGCGCGCCAGCAGGTCGAAGTCGCGGACGTCGACCTCGGCGGAGTACGTCGAGCCGCCAGCCGCCCGCACGAGCTCGCAGGTCTCCGCGAGGTCGTCGCGGGTCGCCATGTCGTAGCTCACCGAGGCGACGGGCGCGCAGATGTCGAAGGCGATGACCGACGCACCCTCCTCGGCCAGGCGGACCGCGTGGCTGCGGCCCTGTCCCCGTCCGGCACCGGTGACCAGTGCCACCTTCCCCTCGACGCGTCCCACCTCGAGACCTCCTTCGTCGGTGTCAGCGCACGCCCACGATCGCCTCGGCGATCGAGAGGTAGCGGTCGAGCAACGGGTCGAAGCTGAGCGGGGCCTCCGGCCGGTACCAGGTGGCCACTCCCGCGCACATCGATGCGATGGCCCGGCCCGCGTCGCCGGGGTAGGGCGTGTCGAACACCCCGGTCGAGACCCCCCGGTCGATGATCTCGTCGAGCATCAGCTGCAGCTCGTCACGCCGCTCGAGGTACTTGCGCCGGTTGCCGGGCTCCAGGCTGCGCAGCTCGCTCGTCGACACGATGGCGCCCTTGCGCCGGTAGACGTGGAACAGCAGCATGCTCGAGACCAGGGCGTCGAACTGGGAGCGCGGGTCGTCGTCGGCCTCCGCGACCGCGAAGCGACTGCGCTCGATCAGCTCGTCGACGATGACCATCATCAGGTCGAGCAGGATGTCCTGCTTGGACTTGTAGTGGTGGTAGATCCCGGGCACGGAGAGCCCCGACCGATCGGCGAGCTGGCGCGTCGTGGTCCCGTGGTAGCCCTTCTCGGCGAACACGTCGAGGGCGGCGCCCAGCACCCGCGGCAGGTCCTGCTCGTGGTAGACGCGCCAGTCCTCGTAGGCGTCCGTCGGCAGGACCGTCGAGCCGACGTCCGGGCCGCCGTTGCGCTTGTTCGCGAAGTCGATCAGCCACTTGAGTGCCTGGACGTCGTCGACGGCCCCCATGCTCGCGACCCGGCGGGGCGCTGCGCCCTGGAGGATGCGCTTGACGGGCACCTCGAGCCGCTTGCCCGTCCTCGTGTGGGGCAGTGCGGGGACCACGATGACCTCGTCCGGCACATGGCGCGGTGAGGTCCGGCCGGCGATCGTCTCGATGATCCTCGACCGGAGCCGCTCCTCGTCACCACCGTCGTCCGCGACGACGAAGAGGGGCATCCAGTAGCCACCCTCGGGGAGCTCGACGCCGACCACGAGGCTGTCGGTCACCTCGGGGAGCGACTCGACGGCCTCGTAGATCTCGGCGCTGCCGAGGCGCACGCCGTTGCGGTTGAGGGTCGAGTCGGTGCGGCCGTGGATGATGATCGTCCCGCGCTCGGTGATCGTGATGGCGTCGCCGTGGCGCCACACGCCGGGGAACACGTCGAAGTAGGCGTCGCGGTAGCGCTCCCCCTCGGGGTCGTCCCAGAAGGCGATCGGCATCGACGGCATCGGCTGGGTGATGACCATCTCGCCGGTCTCACCGTCGGGGAGCCGGTTGCCCTTCTCGTCCCAGACCTCGAGTGCGACGCCGAGGGCCGGCCCGCTGATCTCCCCGTCGTAGACCGGCAGGTTGGGTGCGCTGGCGACGAAGATGCCGACGATGTCGGTGCCGCCGCTCATCGACCCCAGCTGCAGGTCGGCGCGGACGTGGTCACGGACCCACTGGTTGCAGCTGGCCGGCAGCACCGATCCCGTGACACCGATCAGCTGGAGCGCCGAGAGGTCGAGGTCGCGGCCCGGCTCGACGCCGTCGCGAGCGCTCGCCTGCAGGTAGCCGGGGCTGGTGCCGAAGACGGTGACGCCGAGCTCCTCCACCAGCCGCCACAGCAGTCCGGTGTCCGGATGCGTCGGGCTGCCGTCGAACAGGACGATGGTGGCTCCGTGGAGCAGCCCGCAGATCTGGGCGTTCCACATCATCCAGTTCGGCGTGGTGAACCAGAAGAAGACGTCGGTCTCCCCGAGATCCATGTGGAAGCCCGGCGAGACCAGCTGCTCGAGCAGGGCGCCCCCGTGGCCGTGCACGATGCCCTTGGGCCGACCGGTGGTGCCCGAGGTGAACAGCACCCAGAGCGGGTGGTCGAAGGGCACGTTCACCGCCGTGCGGACCGGCTTGCTGAAGTGCTGGAGCTGCTCCCAGGTGATGTCGCACGGGGTCTCGTCGTCGCGCGGCACGCCTCCGGTCTCGATCGACACGACGAGTGCGTCGACCGGCAGCAGCACGCGCAGCTCGGCCACCGCCTCGCGCCGGTCGTGCTGCACTCCCTTGAACAGGTAGCCGGTGCCGGCGATGAAGACGGTCGGGTCGAGCTGTCCCAACCGGTCCATCGCCGCCGCCGGCGCGTAGTCCATCCCGGTCTGGGACCACACCGCGCCGAGGGTGGCGGAGGCGAGGAAGGCGACGACGCCCTCGATGCAGTTCGGCAGGTACGCGACCACCCGGTCGCCCTGGCCGACACCCCGGTCGGCCAGGGCGCCGGCCACGGCGGCCACCTGGTCGCGCAGCTGGCCGAAGGTGATCGACTCCCGGTGGCCGTCGTCGCGCACCAGGATGACCGCGTCGCGCTCCGCAGCACCGTGCTTGAGCATCTCCCGGGCGAAGTTCATCGACGCGCCGTGGAACCACCGCGCCCCGGGCATCTCCCGGCCGGAGAGCACCTCGCTCGCCTTGGCGCCGAACTCGACGCCGAAGTAGCGGGCGACCGACTCCCAGAACCGGGCCGGCTCGGCGGCCGACCAGGCGTGCAGCTCGCGATAGTCGCGGGGGTCGTCGAGGCTGACGACGCCCTGGTCCCCGAGCCAGCGGGCGAAGTCGACCACGCGCGAACCGTCGATCTGCTCGGCCGTGGGCGTCCACCCGGCTTCGACGGTCATGTCCGTACCTCCCCGCTCGCTCACGTACGTCGTCTCGCTGGTCATCGGCGGTTCGGCAGCAGCGACCCACGGGTGATCACGACATCGATCGCAACGGCAAGGATAAGGACTCCGCCGGTCGCGAAGCTCTGGACCTCGGTGGACAGCCCCAGGAGCTGGACCCCGTTGTTGATGGACCCGATGACCAGGGCGCCCAGCAACGCGGCCCACACGGTGCCGCGGCCACCGAAGAGGCTCGCACCTCCCACCACCGCGGCCGCGATCGCGTTGAGCATCAGCGGCCCCCCGCCCGAGGAGTTGGACACCGCCAGGAGCCGCGCGGCCTCGACGGTGCCGGCGACCGCGGCGCACACGCCGAGGATCAGGAACGAGTAGACGACCATCCGCGACACGGGGATCCCGGCGCGCTGGGCGGCCTCCCGGTTGCCGCCGACGGCGTACAGGTGGGAGCCGAAGCGGGTCCGGGTCGTGAAGTAGGAGCCGATCAACAGCATCGCGACCAGGATGAGCACCGGGAGCGGCAGGCCGCGCCCCTCGCTCAGCACGGCCACCGCCCCGAAGATCACCACCCCGCTGACGACCGCCGGCACGCCGACGGCGAGCAGCAGGGCACGCGGCGTCGTCGTCCGGCGGGCGCGCAGGCCGTGGTAGCGCGACCCGCAGAACACCAGCCACCCGACGGCGGCGATCGCGAAGCTCCATCCGGCGGGGACGAAGGTCGCGGCGATCTTGGCGTACTCGGTGCCACCGATGTTGATGGTGAACTCCGGCGGCAGCACCACCAGCAGGAGCCCCTGCAGCATCACCATGCCGCCCAGCGTCACGATCAGGGACGGCACGCCGAAGATGATGACCAGGGCCTCGGCGAGCATGAAGAGCAGGCCCACGACCACACCGGCGAGGACCGCCAGCCACAACGGCCAGTCGCTCCTGATCGCGAGCTGGGCGGTGACGGTCGCGCAGACGCCCGAGAGCATCGCGGAGGACAGGTCGATCTCGCCGACCAGCAGCACGAACACGATGCCCAGCGCCAGGATCGCGGTGGTGACGATCTGGAGGGAGAGGTTGGTGATGTTGGTCGAGGTCAGGTAGGCGGAGTTCTGCGAGTAGAAGTAGAGCCAGATCAGGCCGAGGACGATCAGCACCGGGATGCTCCGGTAGCGCCCGCCGAGTCCCGCGACGATGCGCGAGTGCACCGGGGTGGACGGCTGGTCGGCGGCCGACGCGGTGACGGGTGCCGGGGACTGGACGCTCATCGGGTGGTTCCCGTCGTTCCAGGAGCCTCGTGGGCTCCGGTGATCGCGGCGACCAGGTCGCCGGAGGAGTAGTCGCCGCGGCCGAACTCGGCGACCTTGCTGCCCAGCCGCATGACCACGACCCGGTCGGCGACCTCCTGGACGTCCTTGAGGTCGTGGGAGATCACGAGCACCCCGCGTCCCTGCGCCCGGAGGCGGACGATCAGCTCGAGCACCTCGGTGCGTTGCGACACCCCCAGTGCGGCGGTCGGTTCGTCGAGCAGCACGAGGCTCGGGTCGGAGATCAGCGCGCGGGCGATGGCGATGCCCTGCCGCTGTCCGCCCGACAGGCCGCCGACGGGTGCGCTCAGGGACCGGATCCTGACCGCGAGGCTGTCGAGCAGGCTGCCGGCCTGCATCTCCATGCGGTGCCGCTCGAGCGGCCGGCCGCGCAGGAGGCCGCCGGCGAGCTCCTGGCCGAGGAAGACGTTGTCGACCGCGTCCATGTTGTCGCACAGCGACAGGTCCTGGTAGACGGTGTGGATGCCCGCCGCCTGGGCGCCGCGCGGAGTCTCGAGCCGCACCGACTCGCCCCGCACGCGGATCTCGCCCGAGTCGGGGTGCTCGACGCCCGAGACGACCTTGACCAGCGTCGACTTGCCCGCACCGTTGTCGCCGACGAGACCCACGACCTCGCCGCGGTAGAGCTCCAGGTCGACCTCGTGCAGGGCACGGACGCCTCCGAAGTACTTCGAGACGCGGCGCAGCTCGAGCAGCAGCTCGCCACGAGAAGTCGACCGAGGGCTGGCGGCCGCAGCTGCCTCAGGCATGGGTGTTCCTCCCTGGGTGTGGGTGGTCATCGGGGTGGCCGTCCGGCAGATGGCCGTGGTGCGGGGTGGCCGCCGTTCGGCGGCCACCATGCCGAGGTCGACGGCCTGCTGCACGATGTCGCCCGGGTCCTTGCCGTCCTCGAGGTGGATCAGCGTGGTGTCGAGCTTCGCGGTCGGGATGTCGTCGGTGCCGTTGTTGACCGGGTCCTTCACCAGGTCCGACGGCGGGTCCTCACCGTTGATCGCGGCCTGCGTGATCTTGGCGGCGGCGTCGGCCTCGACCGAGAAGGCCTTGAGCACGTCGTCCTCCTGGTCACCGGTCAGCATGTACTGCAGGCCGGTGAGCTCGGGGTTCTGGCCGCCGTAGACGGGGATCTTCACGCCCTTGCCCTGCAGGGCGGCGATGATCCCGGACGCGTTGCCGTCGTAGAAGCCGAGGAAGGCGTCGATCTTGCCCGACGTCTTCGTCAGGCACTGCTCGGCGGCCTTCTGCGCCTCGGCCGGGTCCCAGTTCTTGATGTAGTCCTCACAGACCACGTTGATGGAGCCGTCGTCGATGAGCGGCTGCAGGACCTCGTTCTGGCCGCGCAGCATCTCGGTGGTGTAGACGTCGCCCTTGTTGCCGTACTGGCGGGCGAGGTCGACCGCCCCGTCGCCGAAGGCGCCGGCCTCGACCTGGCTCTTGAAGTACTCACCCTGCTGCACGCCGACCTTGTAGGGGTCGAAGATCACCTGGGCGTACATCGGCCCGTTCAGCGGCGGGTTCTCGTAGCCGATCACCGGCACGTTGGCCGCCTTCGCGGCCTCCAGCAACCCGGAGCTCGTGTTGGGGTCAGCAGCCACCACCACGAGGGCCTTCGCACCGGCGGCGATCGCCGAGTTGGCCTGCGACAGCTGGGTGGCCGAGTCGCCGCCGGCGTTGACGAACTTCACCTCGACGTCGGGGTCGAGGGCCTCGAGCGACTTCTTGAAGTCCGGCCCGTCCTGCTCGATGTACCGGGTCGGCGTCGTGTTCGGCGCCATGAAGTACACGAGCTTCTTGCCGCCTCCCGACGACGCGCTGCCGTCCGAGCCGTCACTGTCACTGCCACAGGCGGCCGCCACCAGGCCGAGCCCGCAGAGGATCGCGAGGACGCCGAGACCCGTCCTCTTCCGCTTGCTGCTGACTTGCATTCGATTCTCCTTCGACGAGGCACCCGGACCTGGTGATTCGGGTGTGAGTGAGCGCTGGTGTGGCAGCCCTCAACCGATGACCGTGGGTGGACGGCGCGGACCGCGCCGTCCCGGTCGGGGTGTGTTGCTGGCCCCGAGAGGATCCGTGGGGTGAGCGACCGCAGGTCAGGTCGGGGTGATCCCGGCCTGGTCGGCGGCGATCTGCAGGGCGAGGTGCTTGGAGTAGATGCGGACCCACGCCAGCGGGCCGCCCATGTACCAGAACCCGTCCTGACCGGTGCGGCGGTAGAGACCTCCGATCTCGCCGTCCTCGCCGACGCCGAGCACGAGGGGCAGCTTGTCGGCCACGCCGCTGCCGAAGAGCCGCCGCGCGGTCTCGCGCATGTTGGAGTAGCCGGTGGCCAGGACGACCAGGTCGGCGTCGAGCTCCCTGCCGTCGGCCAGCCGGACGCCGGTGGAGTTGAACTCCGCGAGTCCTGAGCCCTGGGCGAGCGCGATCTTGCCCGACGCGATCAGCCCCGAGGCGCCGACATCGATGTAGTAGCCGCCACCCTTGGCCAGGGCGAACCCCATCAGCCCGGTGCCGTCCGGGCCGTCGTTGAGCCGGAAGCCGACCGCCTCGAGCGACGCCAGCAGGGCGGCGTCCTTCTCGGCGGTGTCCTTGACGCCCTGCTTGGCGGCCTCGAGGACCAGTGGCCACGGGAAGGCGCTGGCCAGGAGGTCGGCGTACTCCGTCGGGGGCCCGGACTCGGTGAAGTTGGCCCCGAAGATCGCCGGGATGCCGTGCTCCTGGCTGATGATGTGGGTGGACGAGCGCTGCACGAGGGTGACCTCGGCGCCGGCCTCGTAGAGGTCCTGGGCGATGTCGTGGCCGCTGTTGCAGGCGCCGACCACGACCGCCCGCTTGCCCGACCAGTCGCCGCCGGACCCGTGCCTGCTGGAGTGGTAGACCGTGCCCGGGAAGAGGTCCCGGCCGGGGAAGTCCGGGATGTTGGGCTCGCCCGCGGCGCCGGTGGCCAGGACGACGTCGCGGGTCACCAGGGTCCGCGGTCCGGTCGGGGTCTGCACCGTGAGGGTCCAGCGGCGAGCGGCCTCGTCGTACGCCGCGTCGGTCATGTCGGCCGAGCACCAGACGTTGAGCTCCATCGCCTGGGCGTAGAACTCGAACCAGTCGGCGATCTTGTCCTTGGCCGAGTAGATCGGCCAGGAGCGCGGGAACGGCAGGTAGGGCAGGTGGTCCGCCCACACCGGATCGTGGAGCACGAGCGAGTGGTAGCGCTTGCGCCACCCGTCACCCACCCGCTCGCTCTTCTCGAGGATCAGTGCGTCGACCCCCATCAGCCGCAGGTTGGCGGCGAGCGCGAGCCCGCCCTGGCCGGCGCCCAGGATCACGACGTCCGGGTCGCGGTCGTCGAACGCGACCGATGCCTCGCGCTGGTCCTTCCAGTTGCGCTGGGTGGTCGCGCCGACCTCGTGCCGCGGTCCGGTCGGCCGGCGGGCGCCGAGGGCGCGCTCGTGGCCCTTGAGGTCCTCCATGCCGGTCATCACGGTCCAGGCCCGCCAGCCACCGTCGACCTCGCGGATGCGTGCGACCCCGCGGCACCATGCCTCGGCGGTCTGAAAGGTGAAGAAGCCCTCGATGGTGCCGGGTCCGTCGTCCTCGGCGACGAAGCGTGGCCCGAACTCCGCGTCCAGGGCGACGTCGGTCACCGCGGCGCGGTGGAGGTGCTGGCCCAGCAGCCCGGAGATGCGCTCGGTGCCGTGGTAGGTGCCCAGGTCCCAGCTCAGCGCCAGCAGGTCGCGCCACCAGCAGTCCGGGTCGACGAGCTCGAGCACCGCCGATCCGTCGGCCGCCTCCAGCCCCGCCGCGAGTGCGCCCAGCCAGTCCTCGAACGCCGCGCGCACCTCGTCGGGCGACGACTCCGCTCCCACTCCCACTCGGTCCTCCCTCGACCCCGCGCCGCCGCTCCCGGCGACGCTTCCTCCCGACCGAGCGATCGCTCGGTCGGGCGAGTGTTGCACACGTCACACGCCGTGGGAAGGCGTCGGACCAACATTTCTGCGAGAGAACGAGAACGGGTTCTAGCGATCTCCGCCGACCCGCTCGACCGGAACTGAAACAGGTTCTAGTCTGTCCGGCGTGACGAACGACCTCGGATACGCCCAGGCCCACGACACCTCGATCGAGGACCGCTACCAGCCGGTCCCGCTGCTCCGGGACAAGGTGATCGTCCTGTCCGGCGTGGGACCGGGGCTCGGGCGCGCGCTCGGCGAGGAGGCGGCGAAGCTGGGCGCCGACCTGGTGCTCGCGAGCCGCACCGCGTCGCGCCTGGAGAAGATGGCGGCGGTGGTGGAGTCCTACGGCCGGCGAGCCGTCGTCGTGCCGACCGACATCACCGACGAGGCGTCGCGAGCGGCCCTCGTCGAGAAGTCGCTCGAGGCGTTCGGGCGGGTCGACTGCCTGCTCAACAACGCCTTCGCGATCCCGCCGATGGACCCGATCACCCAGATCAGCCCGGCGGACCTGGCCAAGGCCAACGAGACCAACGTCTTCGCGCCGCTGCGGCTCTCGGCGCTCTTCGCCGACGCGCTGTCGGCGTCGAAGGGCTCGATCATCATGCTGAACTCCTGCGTCGTCTACTCCTCCCAGCCCGAGTACGCCGGCTACAAGCTCTCCAAGGGCGCGCTGGAGCACCTCGCCTCGTCGCTGGCCACCGAGCTCGGGCCGCGCGGGATCCGCGTCAACAGCGTCGCGCCGTCGTACATCTACGAGGACGTCAACCGCGGCTACTTCGACTACCTCGCCGCCGTCGAGGGCAAGACCCACGAGGACGTGTACGCCGAGAAGGCGGCGCCCACCGACCTCAAGCGGCTGGCGTCCCCCCAGGAGGTCGCCCGGGCCACCCTCTTCCTCGCCTCCGACCTCGCCTCCGCGGTGACCGGCCAGATGCTGGCCGTGGACTGCGGCGAGTTCCACGACTGACCCATGTCCGACAACGTGATGACCCGGGAGCGGCCGGACGTCGGCAGCTACGAGGACATCGCCGCCGCCGCGGTCCGCACCACCGGCCTGAGCGACTTCGGCGACGGGGGGCACGAGGAGGGCCTGCGGGTCCTGGTCGAGGACCTCGCGTCGCCCGAGGCCGGGCTGACCCCCCGGGGCAACTACTTCCAGCGCTCGGAGGTGAAGTCGGCGCTGGTCGGGGTGCTGCTGACCCAGGCGCAGTTCGCCGCGCACCCCGAGCACCGCGACGTCCGCATCGAGCGGCCGATCTTCGTGATGGGCCTGCCGCGCACCGGCACCACCGCGCTGCACCGGCTGTTGCACGCCGACCCGATGGCGCAGGGGCTGGAGATGTGGCTGACGCAGTACCCGCAGCCGCGACCGCCGCGCGACACCTGGGAGTCGGACCCGATCTTCTCCGCCATGCAGCAGGCGTTCTCGGCCCACCACGTGGAGAGCCCCGACTTCATGGGGATCCACTACATGGACGCCACGACCGTCGAGGAGTGCTGGCGGCTGCTGCGGCAGACCGGCAAGTCGAACTCCTACGAGGCGCTGGCGAACCTGCCGCGCTACTCGTCCTGGCTGCAGCAGCAGGACTGGACCGACGCGTACGCGCGGCACAAGGAGAACCTCCAGCTGGTCGGGCTCAACGACCAGGAGAAGCGCTGGGTCCTCAAGAACCCCTCGCACATGACGGCGCTGGACGCGCTGATGGCCGTCTACCCCGACGCGCTCATCGTCTACACGCACCGCGACCCGGTCACCTGCATCGCCTCGTCCTGCTCGCTGTCGGCCGAGACGACGGCCGGCCACTCCACGACGTACGTCGGCGGCGTCATCGGGCACACCCAGCTGGACCTGTGGTCGCGGGCGTTCCACGCCTTCCACGACGCGCGGGCGGCCTACGACCAGGACCAGTTCGTCGACGTCGCCTTCTCCGACCTGGTGCGCGACCCGCTCGGCGTCACCCGCCGCGTCTATGACCGGTTCGGCCTGGACTGGACGCCGCAGGTGCAGGCCGCGCTCGAGGAGATCGACCAGGAGTCCAAGCAGGGCAAGGCGAAGCCGTCGCACTCCTACCGGCTCAAGGACTACGGCCTCACCGAGGAGCGGGTCCGGGCGGCGTTCGACCGATGATCCGGGATAGTCCCTGACGATCGAGTGGTCAGATCGGCGGTCCGACCACTCGAAGGTCAGGGACTATCCCACCGACGAGGAGCAGCAGGATGAAGAAGCGCGTGGTCGTGTGGGGCACCGGCGTGGTGGGGTCGATGGTGATCGCGGAGATCCTCGACCACCCGGTGTTCGAGCTGGTCGGCGTGGGCGTCACCCGGTCCGAGCGGGCGGGGCAGGATGTCGGGGCGCTGCTCGGCCTCCCCGAGACCGGCATCGTGACGACGACGTCGGTCGAGGAGCTGGTCGCGCTGCGGCCCGACGCGCTGGTGCACTACGGTCCGACGGCGCAGTACGCCGACGACAACATCCGCGTGATCACGGCGTTCCTCCGCGCCGGCATCGACGTCTGCTCGACCGCGATGACCCCGTGGGTCTGGCCGGGGATGAAGCAGATCCCGGCGAACTGGCGCGACCCGGTCACTGAGGCGTGCGCGGAGGGCGGCGCGAGCTGCTTCACGACCGGCATCGACCCCGGCTTCGCCAACGACCTGTTCCCGATGACCCTGATGGGCCTGTGCGGCCGGGTCGACTCGGTGCGCGCGTCCGAGCTGCTCGACTACACCGACTACGAGGGCGACTACGAGGACGAGATGGGGATCGGCCGGACGCCGTCGTACACCCCGCTCCTGGAGATCCCGGACCTGCTCGTGATGGCGTGGGGCGCGACCGTCCCGATGATCGCGCACGCCGCCGGCATCGAGCTCGACGACATCACCACGACGTGGGAGAAGTGGGTGACGCCGACCGACCGGCCGACGGCGAAGGGCGTCATCGAGGCCGGCAACGTCGCCGCGATCCGGTTCACGATCAACGGGGTGTACGACGGCCGCGAGGTGATCACGCTCGAGCACGTCAACCGCATCGGGCTGGACGCCGCCCCGGACTGGCCCGCGGGCTCGGCCGACGACGTCTACCGCGTCGACATCACCGGGTCGCCCTCGATCAGCCAGGAGACGGCGTTCCGCTTCACCGACGGCTCGGGACGGGCGCCGGCGGTGGCCGGCTGCCTGGCGACCGGGCTGCGCGCGCTCAACGCGGTCCCCTACGTCAACGAGCTGCCGGCCGGCTGGGTGACCGCGCTCGACCTGCCGCTGATCCCCGGGGTGGGGACGATCAGGTAGGGCGAGCGACACTGGTCGCGTGCGACGGCATCACCGCTGGGACGACGAGGAGCCTCCCGAGCCCGACCTGAGCGACCCCACCACGGCCGCCGCGATGGACCGGGCCGCTCGCGACGTGCGCAGGGTCAAGCTCTTCCACGCGGCGTTGGTGCTCCTCGGGGCCGGCCTGCTCGGGCTCGCCCTGGTCCTGCGGGTGACCTGACCGGCTGCCGACGACGCCGCGCTCAGACGTCGAGCCCCGCGGACCCAGCGCTCGCCGGGGTCGCCGCCCCAGGCGTCCCGGGCGACACGGCCCGGCGAGGGGCAGCCCTCGGTGCCGCGCTGGGACACCGCGGCCCGCCCTGCCGTCCTCTCGCCGAGCACGCCCGCTGACCCTCAGGGACGTCATCAGGGACGTGCAAGGGCTTGCTCGCTCCTGAGGACGTTGCGGCGCTGCGCCTCACGGACCAACCCCGTCCGGCAGGGGTACGGCGGCGCTCCACCGCTCCCGGCGCTCGGCGTCCGTCTGGTCCCACCACGGGGTGCCGCGCTCGCCGAGCGCGACCTTGGCCGCCTGCACGCCGTCGCGGGCGGACCGCTCCTCGGGGGTCCCCCTGGTCCGGCGTACCTCCCGGCGACACGCCATCAGTATCCGGGGCAGCTCGTCGCGCCGCTCCGGCGGGATCGCCGGGTCGGGCGGCGCTGGCCTGGGCGGCCGTCCGGTCGTGACGCTCGGGTCGAACGGTGGGGGAGGCGGCCGATCTGTCCCGATTCCCGCCCACCGGCAGCACCGACGTGGTGATGTGGCTCCTGCAGGACGGCGAGCAGGAGGAGGACGAGCTGTGGAGCGGACGCTCAAGGTGGTGCCCACCGGGGGCCGGACGACGTCGCGACAGGGGCTGGAGCAGTTCGAGGGGGTCTCGGCGCAGAGCGTCGGGGCGACCGGACTGTGCGCGCACCTGCTGGAGATCCCGCCCGGCGCCCGGGCGAAGGCGCACCGGCACGCGGGGCACGAGACCGCGATCTACGTCATCGAGGGCGAGACCGAGGTGTGGTTCGGCGAGGACCTGACCTCACACGCCGTCGCGGTCGCCGGCGACTTCGTCTACATCCCGCCGGGGGTCCCGCACGTCCCGGTCAACACCAGCGCCGACCGGTGGGCACGGGCGGTCGTGGCGCGGACCGACCCGAACGAGCAGGAGAGCGTCGAGCTGCTCCCGCACCTCGACGACCTGCCCCACCTGACCGGCGGGTCCTGACCGAGCCCCTCACGCCTCCCCGGCGGCCCTGCGCACCTCGCGCTCGGCGACGGCGTGCACGTCGGTGCGGGCGTCGTAGGACCAGAAGTCGCGGAGGATCCCGGCGGTGATGCCGACGCCGGCGACGCAGGCCAGGCCACCGGAGGTGATGGCCGCGCGCACGCCCCACAGGTCGGCGGTGAGGCCGGCGCGGACCTGACCCGCGAGCGGGCCGATCGAGTAGGAGAGCATCTCGATCCCGGCGAGCCGGCCGCGCATCGCCTCGGGGATGGTCTGGCTCCACACCGTGGAGCGGAAGACGCCGGAGATCATGTCGGCCGCGCCGGCGAGGGCGAGGAACAGCGCGACCAGCCAGATGTTCGGCATCAGGCCGGCCACCGCGATCATCGCGCCGTACGCCGCGGCCGCGAGCACGATCGCCCGCCCGTGGTGGTGAACGCGGGCGGTCCAGCCGCTCAGGCCGGTCGCCACGAGCGCGCCGACCACCTCGGCCGTGTAGAGCATGCCCAGCAGCTGGGGCTGGTCGAAGACCTGGTCGGCGAGGGCCGGGAAGAGCACGACCGGGGCGGCGAACATCATCGCGACGATGTCGACGAAGTAGGTGCCCAGCAGGTCGCGTCGACCGAAGGCGTAGGACATCCCCTCCTTGATGCCGGCCAGGCTCGGCGGGGTGGTCTCGTCCCGGTGGGGGTAGCGCCGCATCAGCAGGTAGAGCACCGACGCGACCACGAGCCCGCTCACGTCGACCAGGAAGCACCAGCCGATGCCGACGTAGGCGACCAGGACGCCGCCGACGGCCGGGCCGCCGAGGAGGCCGAGCTGCATGCCGAGGCTGGACAGCGCGTTGGCCGCCGGCAGCTGGTCGTGCGCGACCGTGCGGGGCAGCAGCGCCTCGCGCGACGGTCGCTGCAGCGAGGAGCAGGAGGCGAGGGCGACGGCCAGCACGAAGACCACCCACACGTCGGGGTCGTCGCGGAACGCGTTGACCGCGAGGACCAGGGTGAACGCCGCCTGCGCCAGCCCGGTCAGCACCAGCAGGCGCCGCCGGTCGACGTGGTCGGCGAGCGCGCCGCCGTACAGGCCGAAGACCAGGACGGGCGCGAGCTCCACGAGGCCGATCGCGCCGACCGCGAGGTTGGAGCCGGTCAGCGTGTAGACCTGGTAGGGCACCGCGACGTAGGTGACCATCGCGCCGAAGTAGAAGACCGTGCCGGCCAGGAACAGCAGCCGGAAGTCCCGGGAGGCACGCAGCGGCGTGGTGTCCATGCGCAGGGCACGCAGTCGCTCGATCACGACCGCAGATCGTCCCAGGACCGAGCGCGTCGCGAAAGGGGTTTAGTGCACGACGATGGGCGGAAGCCCCTCGTCGTCCAGCAGGTGCGTCTCCTCGTGCTTGCGCGGCAGCAGCGCGGCCGGGATCAGGGTGAGCAGCACCAGCACCCACGCGACCCAGTAGGTCTGGGCGAACGCGGCCGCGGCATCGGCGAGGCCCTTCGCGATCGCCGCCGCCGGCAGCTTGTCGGCCAGCGCCGGGTCCTGCAGCGAGGCCATCGCCGGCCCGGCGAGCTTGGAGGCGTTGAGCTGGTTGGTGAGGATCACCGACATCACGGCCACGCCGACGGAGCTGGCGATCTGCTGATTGATGTTCAGCAGGGTGGAGCCGCGGGCGACCTCGTGGGCCTTCAGCGTCTTCAGCGCGGAGGTGAACAGCGGCATCATCGTCGCGCCCATGCCGAGGCCCATGACGAACAGCTCGCCCATGATCAGCCAGTACGGCGTGGTCGCGGTGATCTGGGTGAGGCCGAACATCCCGATCAGGATGAAGACCAGGCCGAAGGGCACGATCCGGCCGATCGGGTGCTTGTCGACCTGGGAGCCGGCGATCGGCATCGTGATCATCGCGCCGATGCCCTGGGGCGCCACCAGCAGGCCCGCGTGCAGCGTGGACTCGCCGCGCACCTCCTGGAAGTAGGTCGGCACGAGCAGCAGGCCGCCGAAGAAGGCCGCGCCGAAGAGGAACATCGTGATGACGGTGACCGTCAGGTTGCGGTTCTTGAACAACCGCAGGTCGAGCAGCGGGTGCTCGGGGCGGAAGGAGTGGAAGACGAACGCCACCATCAGCAGCGCGCCGATCAGCATGGGGACCCACACCTTGGGCGCGGTGGCCGTCCCCTCACCCGGGATCGAGGAGACGCCGTAGAGGAACAGCGCGAGGCCCGGCGACATCAGGGCCATGCCGAGGAAGTCGAAGGACTCCGAGGGCTGCGGGCTGTCCTTCGGCAGCACCCGCCACGCGTAGACGAGGGCGACGAGGCCGATCGGCACGTTGATGAGGAAGATCCAGTGCCAGCTGGCGACCTCGAGCAGCCAGCCGCCGAGGATCGGGCCGAGGATGGGGCCGAGCAGCATCGGGACGCCGAGGATCGCCATCAGCCGGCCCATCCGGTGCGGGCCGGCCGCCTTGGTCATGATCGTCATGCCGAGCGGCATCAGCATGCCGCCGCCGAGACCCTGGAGGACGCGGAAGCCGATGAGCGCCTCGATGCTCCAGGCCGTGGCGCACAGGGCCGAGCCGAGCGCGAACAGCGCGATCGCGGTCATGTAGAGGCGCTTGGTCCCGAACCGGTCGGCCGCCCAGCCGGTCAGCGGGATCACGGTGGCCAGCGCGAGCGTGTAGGCGGTGACCGTCCAGGCGACGGTGGAGTACGGCAGCGGGTCGGCCGGGCTGCCGAACACGGTCTGGAACGTCGGCAGCGCGACGTTGACCACCGTGATGTCGAGGATCGACATGATGGCGCCGAGCACAACGACGCCGGCGACCTTCAGCACCGCGGCGTCGATGTGCTCGGGCAGGTCGACCTGCTGGCCGGACGGCACCTCAGCGGACATGACGGCTCCCTTCACCGAGGAGCAATCCTAGGTCGCCCGGCTAGCGCGCTGTCACCCGGATTCGAGCCCCGCGCCGCGGCACGCTCGTGATGTTGCGGACCTTCGGCTCGTCGGGGCCGACCGTGGTGACGTCGTACGCCGCGAACACCTCGCGCAGCACCGCGACCCCCTCCATCGCGGCGAACCCCGCGCCGATGCAACGCCGCACGCCCCCGCCGAAGGGGATCCACGTGTTGGTGGGCGGGTTCTGTCCGAGGAACCGCTCCGGGCGGAACGCCCACGGGTCCGGGTGGTTGGCCTCCTGCTGGTGGGCCAGGATGATTGACGGCCCGACGGTGGTGCCCGCCGGCAGGTGGTAGCCGCCGATCGTCGCGGGCTTCATCAAGGTGCGCACCACCATCGGGATGACCGGGTGCAGGCGCATCGACTCCTTGAGCACGGCGTCGAGGAACTCGTCGTCGCCCTCGACGGCGGCCGTGCGGCAGCGCGCCAGCAGCGCGGGGTCGCGGCCGACCTCGTAGAGGGCCCAGGCCAGCGCCGTCGCGGTGGTCTCGTGGCCGGCGAGCAGGAGCGTGACGAGCTGGTCGCGCAGCTCGACGTCGCTGAGCCGGTCGTCGTCCTCGCCGGCGAGGATCAGCCGGGACAGCACGTCGGGGCGCTCGGCCAGGTCCGGCGACGTACGCCGCTCGCGGATCTCGGCGTAGATCAGCCGGTCGAGCTCGAGCTGGTTGTCGGCCGTGGCCTTCCAGGGGCCGTAGCGCAGCAGCTGGGGGTAGGCCCAGCCGAGCAGGATGACGGGACTGACGTTGACGGTCCTGGTGACCCGCGGGCGCAGCTCGGCGAGCCGGCGCTCGTCGGTGACGCCGAAGACGATGCGGAGGATGACCTCGAGGGTGAGCCGGTTCATCCGGTCCAGCGAGCGGAACTCCTCGCCGGGGCGCCAGGTCGCGACCTCGGCCCGCGCCACTTCGGTGACCAGGGACCGGTAGTCACGCAGCGCGTGACCGTTGAAGGCCGGCATCAGCAGCTTGCGGGCCCGCTTGTGCTGGCTGGAGTCCTGGAGGAGCAGCGAGTGCTCGCCCATGATCGGACCGAGGATGGCGTTGGCCTTGCCGGCGTGGAACACCTCGGGGTCGCCCGCGAAGATCTCCTTGGCCACCTCCGGCCGGGTGAAGATGACCAGCGGCCGGCCGCCGGGGGCGAGCCGGATGGTGAAGGCCTCCCCGTAGGTGCGCATCAGGTAGGGGTGGAACCAGTGTCGGAACCGCAGCAGCGCCGACGTCTGCGCCAGCACCGGCCACCGCGGGCCCGGCGGCAGCCCGGTCAGGTCGACCGGAGGCGGCTTCGGCCCGCCGCCCGGGCTCATCCGGCGCAGCCGCTCGCTGGTCAGCCGGCTCACGTCGTCGACGGTGGTCACGCGGTCGATGCTAGGTCCGTTCGGCGCAATTGAAAAGGTGTCAATAAGGTCGGCCCCCGCGCGCTGTAACGCGGGGTTATGGTCGCTGCACCTGCCGTATGCGGCTGCGGAAGCGTCCATAACCCCGCGTTACAGCTGTTCAGCCGACCGCACCCAGGTGGCGGGTGAGGAAGAGCAGCTGGTGGCGGACGACCGGGTCGAACCACTCCTTGCCGGGCCAGACGTCGAAGTGGTCACAGGGGTAGTGGCGCACCTCGGCGCGGCCGGCGAACGCCGCCTTCGCGGCGGCCTGCGGGGGCGCGCTGCGGTCGAGATCGGCGATCTGGACCAGCAGCGGCGCGCGCACCTTCGCGGCCTCCGCGCCCGGACGGTGGCCGCCCAGCTCCAGCCCGACGGCCGCGTCCACCTCGTTGCGCCAGGTCGGGCCGGCGATCGCCAGGTAGTCCTCGTAGCAGCCGTCGAGGGTCAGCGCGCCGAGCTCGCCGGGCCGGGCCACCACCGGCATCATCCGGGGACTGCCCACCTTGCTCCGCACGCCGAGCACCGTGGAGCGGAGCATCGCGGAGGGCTTGTGGTACGCCAGCGCGTGCCGTCCCGCGGCCCGCCCGTCGACCAGCGGCGTGAGCGACACGACGGCGGCGACGTCGTCTCGGTCCGCGGCCGCGGCCAGCACGTGGCCACCGGCGAGCGACACGCCCCAGAGGACCAGCCGACGCGGGTCGACGCCCGGCAGCCGGGCGGCCGCGGCCATCGCGGCCCGGTAGTCCTCGAGCTGTCCGGCCATCGACACCGTCTGCCGGGGCCGGCCCTCGCTCGCCCCGAAGCCGCGGTAGTCGAAGGCCAGCACGTCCAGGCCCGCCCCGGCCAGCGCCTCGGCGAAGGGCTCGAGCCCGGAGTCCTTGGTGCCGGCCAGCCCGTGGGCCATCACGGCCACCGGGCGGCCGGCGTCGCCGGACAGCGCATCCCCCGAGCCGGTGAAGTGCCAGGCGTGGCAGGTGGCCCGGTCAGCACCCGAGCCCGACTCGAAGGTGACGTCCTCGCGCTTCACGACCCGCTCCCCTCGGTCTGGCCCTCACCGGCACTGCTCCCGTAGATGCTGCGCAGCCACACCTCGACCACGGCCTCCACGTGCTCGTCGAGGTCGGCACCCTCCGGCGCCCGGACGACCCGCTCGAACGCCCGGTCGTTGAGGTCCAGCAGCACGGTGGCCAGGGCGCGCGCGTCGGGGCCCGGCGGCGCCGACCCCGCGGCCCGCTCGGCGTCGACCAGCTCGGCGACCAGGTCGACGTACGACTGCTGGAATGCGTCCCACTGGTCGCGGACCGCGGGGCTGGCGGCCCGCGCGTCCAGGACCGCGCGGTGCAGATGCGTCCGCTCGCCCCAGCCCTGCACGATCGCGCGGATGGCCGAGGAGATGCGGTCGCGGACCGTGCCGTCGCCACCGAGCACCTCGGCGGCGTCGAAGCCCTCGGCGTACATCTCGTCGTGCAGCGCCGCCACGGCGGCCGCCTTGTTCTCGAAGTAGAAGTAGAACGCCGACCGGGTCACCCCGGCGCGCCGGGAGATGTCGGCGATGTTGATCTCGTCGAGGCTCGCCTCGCGCAGCCGGTCATCGAGCGCCTCGAGCAGCGCGCCGCGCCGGCTGTCGCCGCCCGTGCTCACGAGGACCGCCCGGCCAGCACCGGAACACCCTGGGCCTGCGCCCGCCGCCGCCCGGCGGGCAGCTCCTTGGTGCGCATCTGGTGCTCGTAGACGAAGTAGTCGAGCTGGTGGGTGTGCCGCGGCCGGTCGAGCATGTGGCCCATGTAGAGCTCGTCGTCGGCGCGGATGACCCGGCGCATCTCGTCGACCGACGGCGGCACGTACTCCCCCACCGCGTACGCCGCCACGAGCCGCGCCTGGCACTCCACGAACGGGAACAGCGTAGGCGTGGCCTGGGCGAAGCCCACGAAGAGCAGGTCGTCCAGACCCGGCTTGATGATCCGCTTGTAGAGGTCGATCCGGTTGTCCGGGGCGCTGAGGAACTCGGGGTCGAAGAACGGGAAGGTCAGGTTGTAGCCGGTGGCGTAGATGATCACGTCGAAGTCGGCAGAGGTGCCGTCCTCGAAGTGCACGGTCTCGCCGTCGAGCCGCGCGACGTCGCCCTTCGGGGTAACGTCGCCGCTCTTCAGGCGCAGCGGGAGCTCGCCGGACTGGGTGGGGTGCGCCTCGAAGAACTTGTGGTTCGGGGCGGGCAGGCCGTAGAGGGTCGGGTCGGAGTAGGTGAACCGCTGGCCCCACTGGGCCGCCTTGCGCTGCCACGACAGGGGGATCTGCGGGATGGTCCGGTAGTTCATGTCGGCGGCCTTGCCGCCGATGAGCTTCGGCACGATCCACGCGCTGCTGCGGGTCGACAGCGTGACCTCGTTGCGCAGCGCGCGCTGCGACAGCTCGACGGTGATGTCGGCGGCGCTGTTGCCGAGACCGACGACCAGGATCCGCCTGTCCATCAGGTGCAGCGGCGTCCACGGGTCGATGTAGTGGTGGGAGTGGATCGTCTCGCCGGTGAACTCGCCGGGGAAGTCGGCGGTCCGCGGGTCCCAGTGGTGGCCGTTGGCCACGACGAGCAGGTCGAAGCGGCGGGTCTCGGTCTGCCCCGTACGCCGGTGCCGGGTCGTCAGCTCCCAGCCGCCTCCCGGCAGCCGCTCTGCGTGCTCCACGCCGTTCTCGAACTCGATCCCCTCGCGCAGGCCGAACGCGTCGGCGTACGCGTCGAGGTACTGCTTGATCAGCGTGTGGTGCGGGAAGTCCGGGTAGTCCTCGGGCATCGGGAAGTCGCGGAACGACAGCTGGTGCTTGGACGTGTCGATGTGCAGCGACTGGTAGGAGCTGCTGTGGCCATTGGGGTTGCCGAACGCCCAGTTGCCGCCCACCCGGTCCGAGGACTCGAAGGTCGTCCACGGTACGCCGTAGTCCTCGAGCATCTTGCTGGTCGTCAGGCCGCTGATGCCGGCGCCGATGACGGCGGTCCGTGGTCGCGCCACACGTCCTCCTCGGTGGTGGAACCTGTTCTAATTTCGGAGGCTAGGCCCTAAGTTGACACGCGTCAACGAGCGGAGGGAGCGCAGCATGGTCGAGGCATCGGATCGGGTGGCGGTGGTCGTCGGGGGTGCGTCGGGGATCGGGGCGGCGATCGTGACGGGGTTCGCCGACGCCGGGTGGCGCACCCTCGCCACCGACCTGCCGGGCACCGGTGCGGTCCCGGTCGACGTCACCGACGAGGAGTCGGTCGCGGCGCTGCTCGACGGGGTGGTGGCCGAGCACGGCCGGGTGGACGTGGTCGTCAACAGCGCCGGCGTATCCACGCTCGGCAACGTCGTGGACCTCGCGGTCGAGGAGTGGCGGCGGGTCGTGGACGTCTGCCTGACCGGCGCCTTCGTCGTCATCAAGCACGCCGGGCAGCGGCTCGGGCCGGGCGGCTCGGTGATCTCGCTGTCCTCGCTCAACGCCCGCCAGCCGGGCGCCGGGCTGGCGGCGTACTGCGCCGCGAAGGCCGGCCTGTCGATGCTGACCGAGGTCGCGGCGCTCGAGCTGGCGCCCCGCGGGATCCGGGTGAACGCGATCGCGCCGGGACTGGTCGTGACCCCGCTGACGGCACCGGCCATGGACATCCCCGGGATCGAGGACGACTACCTCGAGAACACGCCGCTGGGCCGGTCGGGGCGGCCGGAGGAGATCGCCGAGGCCGCGCTCTACCTCGCCACCGCCGGCTGGGTGACCGGCGAGGTGCTCGACATCAACGGCGGGGCGCACCTGATGCGCTACCCGGACCTGAACAAGCACGTGCTGGCGGCGTTCGGCTGAGGTCTGCGCTTGCCGGATGCGTGTGGGTTGGGCGGGCGGCCGTCACGGTTTCATCAAGGTATGCAGGCGAATCGACACTTCCCACGGCGAGCCCACCGTGGGAAGTGCAGGTTCATCTGCATACCGTGATGAAACTGCGACGAGGGTGAACGAGCCGATCAGAACACCGCGCCGGGGTTGAGGATGCCCTGCGGGTCGAGGGCCTGCTTGACCCGGCGGTTGAGGTCGAGCACGTCGGGTCCGACCTGGTCGGCGAGCCACGCCTTCTTCAGCCGGCCGACCCCGTGCTCGCCGGTGATGGTGCCGCCGAGCGCGATGCCGAGGTCCATGACGGCCGCGTAGGCGAGGTGGGCCCGCGCCGTCTGGTCGGCGTCGGTCGGGTCGTGCACGATCAGCGGGTGCGTGTTGCCGTCGCCGGCGTGCGCCACCACGGCGATCTCGACGGCGTGCTCGGCGGCGATCCGCTCGATGCCGCGGACCAGCTCGCCGAGCCGCGGCAGCGGCACGCCCACGTCCTCGAGCAACAGGGAGCCGCGCGGCTCCATCGCCGTGATCACCATCCGGCGCGCGGCGACGAACGCCGCCGCCTCGTCCGGGTCGTCGGTGCTGACCACCTCGGTCGCGCCGTTCGCCGTGCAGATGGCGGCCACCTCCTCGATCTCGGCCGCGGCGCGGGGCGGCGCCTCGTCGCTCTGCACCAGCAGCAGCGCGGCCGCGCTGCGGTCCAGGCCCATCCGGGTCACGTCCTCGACGGCGTTGATCGAGGCGCGGTCCATCAGCTCGACCATCGAGGGTCGCAGCGTGCGGCTGATGGCGAGGACGGTCGACACCGCGTCGTCCAGCGAGGCGTACGTCGCGACCAGCGTGGCGGGCGCGCGCTGCGCCGGCACCAGCCGCAGCACCGCGCGGGTCACGATGCCGAGGGTGCCCTCGCTGCCGACGAACAGCTTGACGAGCGAGAGACCCGCGACGTCCTTGAGCCGCGGCCCGCCGAGCTCGACCGCGGTCCCGTCGGCGAGCACGACCGTGAGGCCGAGGACGTAGTCGGTCGTGACGCCGTACTTCACGCAGCACAGGCCGCCGGCGTTGGTGGCCACGTTGCCGCCGATCGAGCAGATCTCGTACGACGACGGGTCGGGCGGGTACCAGAGCCCGTGCTCGGCCGCGGCCTGCTTGACCGCGATGTTGAGCGCCCCCGGCTCGACGACCGCGGTGCGGGTGTCGACGTCGACCTCGATCGCGGTCATCCGCTCGGTCGAGACGACCAGGCAGCCGGCCTGGGCGGTGGCGCCGCCGGACAGGCCGGTGCCGGCGCCGCGCGGCACGAGGCCGACCCCGTGCGCGGCGGCCCACCGGACCGCGACCTGCACGTCCTCGGTGCAGCGCGCCCGGACGACCGCCAGCGGCAGCTCGGCCGCCGGGTCGAACGCCCGGTCCTGCCGGTACTTCTCCATCCGATCCGCGTCGGTGACGACGACCCCGTCGGGCAGCGCGGCGACCAGCGACTCGAGGCGGTCCGTGGTGACGCTCACCCGCCCAGTCTGCACCCGCCACGCGCCTGCCGCCGGACGTCATACCAGGTGGCTGCCCCAGCGACCAGGACGGATGACCTCCCTAGGACGCCAGCCAGACGTCATCCGAGATGGCCGCCCCGGCGACCAAGACGCACGACGTCCCCAGAACACCAGCCAGACGTCATCCGAAGTGGCCGCCCAGCGACCAGGACGGATGACCTCCCCAGGACACCAGCCAGACGTCATCCGAGATGGCCGCCCCAGCGACCAGGTCGGATGACGTCCCTGCTCGGCGCCGGCGGGGCCCGATGCTCGCCGGGGGTGCGGTCAGACGAGGGCGGCGAGCACCGCGGCGCACCCGGTGGCGGCCAGGAGCAGCAGCACGAGCCGGCGGAAGGCGGCCGGGGAGAGCAGGTGCCGGGCCCGGTGGCCGAGCAGCCCGCCGACGACGACCGCCGGCAGGGCGACCAGCGCGGTCACCAGCTCCGACCGGCCGAGCTCGCCGGTCGCGGCGAACAGCCCGACGGCGAGCAGGTCGAGCACCAGGAACACCGTCGTGGCCGTGGCACGGAACGCCTCCGCGCCGAGCCCGCGCGCGGTCAGCAGGGTGACGACCGGTGGGCCGTTCGTGGCGGTCGACGTCGTCAGCACCCCGGTCCAGAGCCCCGCGACCACGTCGGTCGTGCGACCGGTGGCCGGCAGCGACCACCCGCGCCACAGCAGCACCACCACGGCCAGGACGAGCAGGCCCACGACCAGCGTCAGCGCGTCCTGGCCCAGCGCGCGGTAGAGCAGGTAGCCCAGGGGGAGGCCGAACGCGGCCCCCGCGAGGATCCTCCCCACCACGCCGCGGTCGACGACCCCACGGCCCTCGACCGCCTGCCACGCGTTGAATCCCGTGCCCATCACCAGGGCCAGCAGGACCGCGTCGTGCGGCCCGACCACGAGGGCGAGCAGCGGCACCGAGACGAGCGCGAAGCCGAACCCGCTGGCCATCTGCACGGCCGCCGCGAAGCCGAGCACCAGGGCGGCGGCGAGGGTGGTGGCGGGCACGCTCCGCAGTCTGGCCCGTGACCGGGCGGGCCGAGGGTCAATCGCGCCGGAGCACGCCGAGCACCTCGTGGACCGGCACCGGGTTGTCCCGGCCGGCCTGGCAGGTCAGCCGGGTCGCGGAGGCCGGATCGCGGCTCGTGCGGACGACGACCTCGTAGCTCCCGCCGGCCACGGCGAACGTGGCGGTCGTGGTGTCACCGTCGACCATCCGGCCGGTCAGCGCGACGTCGCCGATGCGGGTCGCGCCGAGCTCGCGGCGCAGGTGGATCTCGGCCGCCTGCACCGGCATCGGGTGGGCGGACGAGCCGCGCAGGTGGTCGAGGTCGAGCTCGCCGGCGAGGTGCGCGCCGGCGACGGCGATCGCCGACACCGGGTCGAGGCGCCCGTAGTAGAGCCCGTGCGGGAGCACCACCATGTTGCCCGCGAACCGGTCGCCGCCGATGTGCGAGACCTCCCAGGTCTCCTCGGGATGGGCCCGGTCGAGCGCCTTCGCCACCGGGCGGCCGCGCACGGCGCAGCACGCGTCGTGACGGCCGTTGGTGCACACGCAGAAGAGCGATCCGTCGTACGCCGGCAGCCCGGTCGTGCCGCCCTCGCGGAAGCCGACCAGGTCGAGGTCGAGCACCTCGCGCTCGTCGGCGAGGACGCCGGACTCGACCCGGGGACGGGCCGGGTCGGTGTGCACGGCGAAGACCCGGATGCCGTCGCCGTCGGGGGCCGAGGCGAACCGGCGCACCAGCAGCACCTTGGCCCGCAGTGTGCGGGCCCGCTGCTTCAGCGCGGCCCCGAGCCCTTCGGGCAGCCGCGCGTCCAGCAGCGCGTCGCTGCCCCAGGGACCGACGTGCTCGAGCAGCAGCCAGGTGCGCACGTGGGTCGCGGTGCCGGCGACGGGCTCGTCGCGCAGCAGGCTGCCGGCCGCGCACCGGAACGCCTCGGGCGGAGGGCTCACGCGAGCTCCAGCAGTCCCTCGCGGACCAGCCGGCGACACAGCACCAGGTTGCTCTGCTCGTCCAGCGGCAGGTCGGCAGGCGTCAGCTCGCGGCGGGCCCGGACCTCGTCGAGGGCCGGCCGGACCCAGGCGGGGACGGTCAGGCTCCGGTCGCCGAGGAGCACCTCGACCTGCTCACCGCGGTCGAGCAGCACGCACGGGTGCCCGGGTCGCCGCCGCAGCGTCGTGGTCGCGTCGACCTCGCCCAGCACACCGCCCAGCAGGTCGCGCAGCCCACCGGGCAGCCGGGGCGGGCGCGAGGTGAGGAACCGGCGTACCTCCTGCTCGACGGCCGCCTCGGCCTCGAGCGTGCGCACGGCGTCGGCGAGCGCGGCCAGCCGGTCGGCGAGGCCGGGGACGAGCGTGGCCGGGTCGTCGAGGTAGCCCGCCGGCAGGTGCACGTCGGTCACCCCGGCCAGCAGCGGCGCGACGGAGCGCTCGACCAGGCCGCGCCAGGTGAGCTGGTTGATGCCGATCGTCACGTGCAGCGACACCATCTCCTGCGCGCGAGCGGCGTGCGGCGTGCCGGTCGGCAGGTACATCGACACCCCGGGCTCGAGGAGCACGTCCTCGACGCCGTCCGGCCCGTGCACCTCCCACTGCTTGGAGCCGGCCGTCTGGAAGACGAAGACATCGTGGGAGTCGGAGTGGACCGCGAAGCCCTGCGCGCCCGGGGGCGTGAGGTAGGCGTTGGCCTGGCAGGGGTGCCCGAGCTCGAGCTCGAGGTCGGCGACCAGCCGGGTCAGCGGCGGCCAGTAGCGGTGCAGGCCCTGGAAGACGACGGTCGCCCCGTCGGCGAAGAGCGCGAGCGCCTTGCGGGCGTCGACCAGGCCGGTGAGCGGCTTGCCGGCGAGGGTGGCGCCGCGGGTGTACGACGACTCCGGCAGCACGCTGCCGTCCTGGGCCAACCTGATCGACGGCGTGCGGATCGCGGTCGAGGTCAGCAGGTGGTCGGCGTCGTCGAGCGACAGCAGGCCGACCAGGGCCTCGGGGTCGGTGCGGTGCAGGTGCACGCGGGACGCCCAGACCTTTGCGAGGAAGGTCTGGGCGTCACCGCTGAGCAGGTCGAGTGCGGTCAGGACGCGTCGCCGTCCGTGCCGTCGCCGTCGGTGCCGTCACCGTCGGACGCGTCACCGTCGGTGCCGTCGCTGTCGGTGCCGTCGCTGTCGGTCCCGTCGCTGTCGGTGCCGTCGCCGTCCGTGCCGTCGCCGTCGGTCCCGTCACCGTCCGTCGCGTCGCCGTCGGTCCCGTCGCCGTCCGTGCCGTCGCTGTCGGTCGAGTCGGCGTCACCGCCGCCGGCCAGGGGGTCGCCCGCCGGGGTCGTGGTCATGTCGTCGTCGCTCAGGGGCTCTTCCGGGGTCATGCGTCCTCCTGCGTCGTGGGGGGTGCGGTGGCGCCAGTCTGCTGCGCGGTCGACCGGCGGACAAGCGGTACCCGCTCCCGGGAGGAACAGTCCGGTGGGCCCCGTGGAGGACCTTGGTCCCGGCACGGGACGCACAAGGCCTCTCCTGCCGCCGGCCCGCAGCCGTCAGGGTCGAGGGGTGCGTGATCGGCCGGCTCGGGACGTGGCAGTGGTCGGAGCCGGCATCGCCGGCCTGGTCGCGGCGCGCCGGCTGGCCCAGACCGGCGCCCGGGTGACCGTGTGGGAGGCCGAGCACCGGATCGGCGGCCAGGTCCACACCGCCGAGGTCGTGCCCGGGACCCGTCTCGACCTCGGGGCCGAGGGTCTGCACCTGGCGGCACCCGGGGTGGCCGGGCTGCTCGCCGAGCTCGGTCTCGACGGCACCATGGTGGTGTCGAGCCCCGGCGCGACCCGCCTGGTCACCCCGCGTGGCCTGCGACCGCTGCCGGCCGGTGTCGGCCCCGCCGGGCCCAGCAGGCTCGGGCCGGTGGTCCGCAGCCACACGCTCACCTGGTCCGACCTGGCCCGCGCCGGGCTCGAGCCGGCGGCCGCCCGGCGGATGCCGCCACTCGCCGACGGCGACGACATGTCCGTCGGCGACTTCGTGGGCCGCCGGTTCGGCGGCGCCGTGGTCCGGGCCTTCGTCGACCCCCTGCTCGGCACCCTCCACTCCGGCGACGTCTCGAGGCTCAGCCTCCGCGGCTGCGCCCCCGCGCTGGTCCCGGCCGCGACCCAGGGCCGCTCGCTCGTGCTGCGGCGCCGGGCCGCCGCCGCGGACCCGGGCTTCGCGACCTGGCCCCAGGGGCTGTCCGTGCTCACGTCCGGGCTCGCCGACCACCCCGGCGTCACGGTGCGCACCGGGTCAGCGGTGACCACGCTGACGCGCACGAGCGAGGGTCGCTACCGGCTCGACGACGCGGACCCCGTCGACGGTGTGGTGCTGGCCCTCCCCGCTCGTCCGGCCGCGCGCCTGCTCGCCGAGCTGGCCCCCACCGCGAGCGCGACCCTGGCCACGGTGGAGACCGCCGACGTGGTGACCGTGCTGGCCGGCGTGCCCCGCGCGACGGTCCGGGGGCTGCCGGGCACCGGGCTGCTGGTGCCGACAGCCGCCGGCAGGGTGCTCAAGGCGGCGACCTACCTGGGCCGCAAGTGGCCCCACCTGGCCGACGGCGACACCTGCTGGCTGCGCCTGTCCGCCGGCCGCGCCGGGGAGCACCGCGTGCAGGATCTCGGCGACGACGCGCTCGTCGACGTCCTCACCGCCGACCTGCGCGACCTGACAGGGGTGACCGTCACGCCCACCACGACCGTCGTGCGCCGCTGGCCGTCGGCGCTGGCGCAGATCACCGTCGGGCACCCGGCGCGCGTGGCCGCCGCGCGGGAGACCCTGCCGGTCGGCGTCCTGCTGGCCGGCGCGTCGTACGACGGGCTGGGGCTCGCGGCCGGAATCCGATCGGGAGAGGCGGCGGCCGCCGCGCTCTCCGTCCCCGAGGAGGCACCATGACCGTCCAGGCGCCGGTGGCGACCCGCCCCGCGGTGCGACACCTGCACCACGACCCGGCGGACCGACCGCTGATCACCATCTGGGAGGTCACCCGGGCGTGCGCCCTGGTGTGCCGCCACTGCCGTGCCGACGCGCAGACCCGGGCCCACCCGCGCCAGCTCACCACCGAGCAGGGCAAGGCGCTGCTGGACGACATCGCCGGCTTCGGCCGGCCCTACCCGATCGTCGTGCTGACCGGCGGCGACCCGTTCGAGCGGCCCGACCTCGCCGAGCTCGTGCGCTACGGCACGTCCGTGGGCCTCCACGTCGCGCTCTCGCCGTCGGTGACGCCGCGGCTCACCCCCGAGGTGCTCGTCGAGCTGCGCGAGGCCGGCGCCGTCGCGCTGTCACTGTCCCTGGACGGCGCGGTGGCCGGAACCCACGACTCGTTCCGCGGCGTGCCCGGGGTCTACGACGACACCCTGCGCGCGGCACGCTGGGTCAAGGACGCCGGCTTCCGCCTCCAGGTCAACACCACCGTCACCCGCGGCAACGTCGACGAGCTGCCCGACGTGCTGCGCACGGTCATCGACCTCGGCGCGGCGCTGTGGAGCGTCTTCTTCCTGGTGCCCACCGGGCGGGGGACCGCGCTGGAGCCGTTGTCGGCTCCCGAGGTCGAGGACGTGCTGCACTGGCTGCACGACGTCTCGGACCTGGTCGCCGTCAAGGCCACCGAGGCGCCGCACTACCGGCGCATCGCGATCCAGCGCGCCCGCGGCGCGCGCCCCGAGCTGGGAGACCTCCACCGGGAGCTGACCGAGGCCACGCAGCCCCTGGTCGCCGGACGCGCGCAGCGGCGCCGCCCGCCCCGCCCACCGATCGACGTCAACTCGGGTCGAGGGTTCGCCTTCATCGACCACGTCGGTGACGTCTACCCGTCCGGGTTCCTGCCCCATCACTGCGGCAACGTCACGGAGCGCGGGTTCCGCGAGATCTACCGCACCGACCCCCTGCTGAGGTCGCTGCGCGAGCCGTCGCAGTTCCACGGCAAGTGCGGGGCCTGCGAGTTCCGCGACGTGTGCGGCGGTTCGCGGTCCCACGCGTACGCCGTGACCGGCGACGTCCTCGCCTCCGACCCGACCTGCGTGCACGTGCCGGCCGGCTGGCCGGGCTGAGGACACCGCGGACACAGGCACGGGCACGGGCGGGCTCAGCGGCGCGGCGGCACCAGCCCGTAGACGTACATGTCCTTCCACTCCTCGCCCACGCGCTGCCAGCCGCGCAGCAGGCCCTCGCGCTGGTAGCCGCAGGCCTCGGCCGCCCGCCACGAGCCGGTGTTCCACGGCTCGACGAACAGCTGCAGCCGGTGGATCTCGTCGAAGGAGGAGGCCCAGCCGGTCAGCGTCCGCAGCGCTGCCGTCGCGTGGCCCCGCCCGCGGAAGGCCGGCGCGACCCAGTAGCCGACCGAGGCGCGCCCGGCGTGGAGCTCACGGGTCCAGAGCCCGATCTGGCCGATCGCCTCGTCGGTCGCCGCGTCCGCGACGGCGAAGGAGTAGCCGACGCCGGTGCTCAGGCGCTCGTGCTGGAGCGCGAGGTAGGCCGCCACATCGTCGGGCGCGCCGCTGCGCGGCACGGTCGTGATGAGCGGGATGTGCGGGTCGTCGGCGACCGAGACGACGAGCGCGGCGTCGCGTTCCTCGAAGGGACGCAGCACGACCGGCCCACCGTCGAGCCTCGGGAGGGTGGCCGGCAGCACGCTCAGACCAGCCCCCGGCGCCGCGCGATCGCCGCGGCCTCCGTGCGGCCGGCCGCGTCGAGCTTCGCGAGGATGTTGGAGACGTGCACGGAGACCGTCTTGGTGCTGATGAACAGCTGCCTGCCGATCTCGCCGTTCGACCGGCCCTCGGCCACGAGCGCGAGGATCTCGGTCTCCCGCGGGGTGAGCGCGTCGGGCGCCGACTCCCCGCGGACCGGAGCGCTGCCGAGCGCTCGCAGGTCGTCGAGGAGGCGGACGGCGCCCAACCGGTGCGCCGCCTCCCGGGCCGCGTCGCCCAGCTCTCGGGCACCGGCGAGGTCGCCACTCGCCCGCAGGATCCCGGCGAGCACCGTCCGCACGCGGGCCAGCTCGTGGACGTGACCGAAGTCCTCGAAGAGCGTGACCGTCTCCTGCCACGTGCGCACCAGCTCCTCCTGCGGCGGTGCGTCGATCCCGACCAGCCAGCGCCAGCGCAGCGTCTCGGCGTCCAGGCGCTTCATCCAGGCTCGACCCTCGGGACCCCAGTGGCCCGACGGGTCGGAGTAGCGGTCCAGGACGACGTGGCCGTCGGCGTGGACCCGGTCGACCCGCTCGGCGTACGCCGCCCGCTCGGCCGCGGAGAGCCCGTGCACCGACTCGCTGACCGCGGCGACCGTGAGCGCGCCGAGCCGGATCCGGGCGCTGAACCACTCGTGCCAGATCCGGGAGAGGACGGCGACCACCTCGTCGTACACGTCGACGGCCCCGGCGGCGTCCCCGCGGTGCCCGGCGGCGTCGATCTCGACGGCGCTGGCGTTGATCGCGACGCCGCCGTCACGGGCCCAGAACATCCGCAGCGAACGGGCCTCCGCGGCGACGTCCTCGCCGCGGGCGAGCCGGATCCGCAGCCGGATCGGCTCGAGCAGGGCGCGGGGGATCGGTGGCGGGTGCTCGCCGGCGACGTCGGTGAGGGCGAGCGCCTCGTCCCAGCGGCCGAGGACGTCGAGGACCCAGGCGAGCTGCCACCGCGACTCGAAGGCGTAGGGCGCGAACGGCATGCCGGCCGCGACGCCCCGGTCGATGGCGCTGCGGAACCAGCGCTCGGTCTGGTCGAACTCCGCCCAGTCCTCGTAGGACCTGCCGAGCAGGTAGCGGGCCCGCAGCTCGGGGTCGAGCGCGCCGGTCTCCTCCGCGCGGACGACGGCCTCCTCGAGCGCCGCGCGGAGGCCCTCCTTGGGGCCGACCCGCTTGAGCCCGGAGAGGGTGGTGATGACGTCGGAGGCGAGCTCGCTGAGGTCGAGCCGCTCGGCCAGGGTGAGCGCCTCCATGCCGACGGTCTCGGCCTGGTCGAAGTGGCCCATGCCGGCCAGCACCCGGGCATGGGTCGCCAGGACCCGGGCGCGCAGCCCGCTGTCTCCCTCCGGCACCAGGGCGACCGCGTCCTCGGAGACCGGGACGGGGTCCTCGCCCTCGGTCAGCATCATCAGGTGCGCGCGCGTGGAGAGCATCCGGGCCCGCCACGAGGTCGGCGCCTCGACCGGGAGCCGGTCGAGCTGCTCGACGAGCACCTTGACCGCCCGCTCGGGGTCGCCGCTGGCCGAGAGGGCCTCGGCGGTGTGCGCGACGAGCTTGGACAGGTCGAGGTCCACCTCGGCGCAGCGCCGGGGGTCGGAGAGCAGCTCCAGCGCCTGCTGGTAGTGGTACGCCGCCTCGCCGGGCCCGCCGACGCGGGCGGCCTCGTCGCCGGCCTGGATGCTCGCGGTCAGCGCCGTGTCCAGGTCCAGCGCGAGACGCGCGTGCCGGGCCAGCTCGGCCGCGGTGCCGGACGCGACCCCCTCCTGCAGCGCGCTCACGTAGCGACCGTGCAGCCGGACCCGCTCGCCGGGCAGCAGGTCGTCGTACACCGCCTCGCCGAGGAGCGCGTGCCGGAAGGAGTAGCGGTCGTCGGCGGCGACCAGGATGTTCATCTCCACGGCCCGCCGCAGCCCCTCGTCGAGCGCGCCGGCGTCGAGGTCGAGGACCGCGGCGAGCATGTCGTGGGCGACCCGGCGTCCGGAGACGCTCGCGGCCCGGACCACCTGCCGGGCGGTGTCGTCGAGCCGGTCCAGGCGGACGAGGAGCACGTCGGCGAGGTCGGCGGGCACCCAGCGGCCCGGGCCGGCGGCGGCGCTGGTGAGCTCCTCGACGAAGAACGCGTTGCCCTCCGCCCGGCTGACGATGTCGGCGAGCTCGCGCTCGGGCAGGCCCTCGGGGACCAGCTCGGCGATCAGCGCCCGGACGGCGGGCTCGGGCAGCGGGGAGAGGGCGACCCGGTGGACACCGCGCAGGCGCGACCACTCGGCGACCTGGCGGCGCAGCGGGTGCCGGCGGTGCAGGTCGTCGGAGCGGTAGGAGACGACCAGCGCGACGGGTCCGGCGAACGGGCGGGAGAAGAGGAAGCTGAGCAGGTCGCGGGTCGACTGGTCGGCCCAGTGCGTGTCCTCGACGACGAGCAACACCGGTGCGGACTCCGCGGCCGCCTCGAGCAGGGTGTGCACGGACTCGAAGAGGTCGCCGCGGTCCAGCGCCGACGCCTCGCCCTCCTGGTGGCCCATCATCCGGCGGCCGGGCTGGAGCCGCCCGAGGGCGGGGTGGGTGCCGGCGACCTGGTCGACGACCGACGGCAGGTCGGTGGCCATCCGGCCGAGCACCTCCGAGAACGGCAGGTAGGGCAGCGCGCTGTCACCGAAGTCGAGGCAGTGGCCGGCGAACACCTGCCAGCCCGACCCGGTGGCGAGCTGGCACAGCTCGGTCAGCAGCCGGGTCTTGCCGACGCCGGCGTCGCCGGACAGCAGCACGGCGGCGGTCCCGGTGTCCGGGGCCGCGCCGGGGGCACCCCCGTCGTCCGGGGACGGACGGACGCCGAGCAGGGAGGCGACCTCCGCCAGCTCGGCGTCTCGTCCGACCAGGGTCCGACCGGTGTGTGCCACGTCGGACAGTCTCTCCTGCTCCTCCGCGGCCTGCGCGACCATTTCGGTGCCCTCGTCAGCGGACGACGGTCCACCCGGTCTCGCCGGCCCCGCTGCTGGACCGGCGGCCCAGCAGCCGGCGGCGGCGCCGCCCGACGATGTCCGCCTGGGTGCGCCCGGCGCGGAACTGCATCTCGGTCTTGACGAAGTCTCGGTCGACGATGTGCTCGAACATGGTGTGCTCCTCTGGGTTCTTCCTCCGGCTGATGACCCGAGGTTCGTCCCCTGAGGTAGGCCCGCACATCGGACGAGTGCCTTATCTCCGCCCCGCCCGCGCCGGCCGGGGTGCCTTAGGTGGGGCTCCGCGCCCGCTGTAACGCGGGGTTATGGACGCTGGACATGGCGTATGCGGCACGTGCAGCGTCCATAACCCCGCGTTACAGCTGGGGCAGCGGCCGGCCGGCGACCCAGGTCTGCCGGACGAGCGGGACACCCGGGCGGTAGGCCAGGTGCACGTGGGAGGGGGCGTCCAGGACCACCAGGTCGGCGCGGCGGCCCGGCACCAGCGCGCCGACGTCGTCGCGGTCCAGGGCCTCGGCGCCGCGGTAGGTGGCCGCGTGCACCGCCTCGGCCGGGGTCATCCCCATCTCCCGGACGGCCAGCGCGACGCAGAAGGGCATCGAGCTGGTGAAGCACGAGCCGGGGTTGCAGTCCGAGGCGATCGCGACCCGCACGCCGGCGTCGACCAGCCGCCGCGCCGACGGGTAGGGCTGCCGGGTGGAGAACTCGACCCCCGGCAGCAGCGTCGCGACCGTGCCGGCGTCGCGCAGCGCGGCCACGTCATCGTCGTCGAGGTAGGTGCAGTGGTCGACCGCGACCAGCCCGAGCTCCGCCGCGAGCTGCACGCCCGGCCCGGGGCCGAGCTGGTTGGCGTGCAGCCGCCCGCGCAGGCCGGCGGCGGCGCCGGCAGCGAGGACCCGTCGGGCCTGGTCGGCGTCGAACGCCCCCCGCTCGCAGAAGGCGTCGATCCACCGCGCGTGCGGCGCCGCCGCGTCGAGCATCGGACCGACCACCAGGTCGACGTACGCCTCCGGGTCGTCGGCGAGCTCGGGCGGCACGACGTGGGCACCGAGGTACGTCGTCTCCTCGGTGAACTGCCGCGCGACCGCCAGCGACCGGGCCTCGTCGTGGGCGGTCAGTCCGTAGCCGCTCTTGATCTCGACGGTGGTGGTGCCCTGCCGGCGCATCTCCTCCACCAGCCGGGCGACGTGGCTGGTGAGCTGCTCGTCGGTCGCGGCGCGGGTGGCGGCGACGGTGGTGCGGATGCCCCCGGCGGCGTACGGCGTCCCGGCCATCCGGGCCGCGAACTCCCCGGACCGGTCACCGGCGAAGACCAGGTGGCTGTGGCTGTCCACGAAGCCCGGGAGCACCGCCCGGCCCCCGACGTCGACCTGCTGGTCCGCGGCCGGCGCGTCGGCGGCGCGGCCCGTCCACGCGACCGTGGCGCCCTCGACGACCAGGGCGGCGTCCTCGACGACCCCGAGCAGGTCGAGGGCGTGCGGGTCGTTGGTGACGAGCTCACCGATGCCCGTGATCAGGATGCTGGCCACGGCGCCCCCTCGTGCACGGCTCGGATCGCCGCGTCGAGCTCGCGCCCGACCGCCTCGTCGTCGCCGCGGCGATGGACCACCCGCCCCTGCGCCACCACGTGCACGACGTCCGCGGCGGTCGCGGCGAAGACGGCGGTGTTCTCGTCGGCGCCGGTGCCCGCGGTGCGGGGGCTGGCCGTGTCGATGGTGACGAGGTCGGCGGGCTCGCCGACGGCGATCGCGTTGCCGGTCCCGATCGCGAGCAGCTCGGCGGCCGACCAGTGGCCACGCACCTGCGTCGCCAGGCGCTCGTCCATCTCCAGGCCGCGCAGCTCCTCGAACGGGTCGATCACCGCGTGGCTGTCGCTGCCGACGCTGATCCGGCACCCCGCGTCGTGCAGCCGGCGGGCCGGGCCGATCCCGTCGGCCAGGTCGCGTTCGGTGGTGGGGGTGATGCAGACGTTCGTGCGCGTGCTGCCGAGCAGCTCGACGTCGTCGTCGGTGAGGTGCGTGGCGTGGACGACCGTGGTCGTGGGTCCGAGCAGGCCCTCCTCGTGCAGCAGCCGCGTGGGCGTGACGCCGTACGCCGCCAGGCAGGCCTCGTTCTCCGCGACCTGCTCGGAGAGGTGGACGTGGAGGGGGGCGCGGCCGCGGAAGACGTGGAGCTGCTCGCGCGGCACGGCGCGGACCGAGTGGATGGCGGCCGGCCCGTCGCCGACACGCTCGGCCCAGCGCTGCGCCGTGCCGTCGCTGAAGCGCTCCTGCACGCCCTGCGGAGGGGCGCCGAAGCCGCTGCTGACGTAGCAGGTGTCGAGCAGGGTCAGGCGGATGCCGGCCTCGTCCGCCGCCCACCGCAGGGCCGCCTCCATCTCCGGCTCCGGGTCGTGGACGTAGTGGAACTCGCTGACGCTCGTGCAGCCCGCGGCCACCATCTCTCGGTAGGTCGCCCGGGCCAGGGCGGCGTAGGTGTCGGGGGTGAGCCGGGCCGCCACGCCGTACATCTGCTCGCGCCAGGTCCAGAACGTCCCCCGCCCCCGCTGGGTCCGCCCCCGCAGCGCCCGGTGGAAGGCGTGGCTGTGGTCGTTGCGCAGGCCGGGGATCGTGAGGCCGGGGAGGGTGGATGAATCCCCGGTCAGCCGGGGATTCATGACGTTGTCAGGGGTTGCAACCCCCGACAACGTCATGAAGTCCCTGACAACCTCGACCCGGGTGAACCGCCCGTCGCTGATCTCGACCAGCACGTCGTCGCGGACGGCACCGTCGACCCAGGCCCGCTCGAGGAGGTACGCCGACGTGGGCTGCGTCATCGAGCCAGCCGTTCGAGGGTGTCCGCGAGCGCCGAGACGCCGACCAGGCAGTCGGCCACCTCGGCGTGCTCCGCGGGCGAGTGCGAGACGCCGGTCGGGTTGCGGACGAAGAGCATGGCCGACGGGATGCCGGCCACCGCCAGGATCCCGGCGTCGTGGCCCGCCTGCGTCGCGATGACCGGCCAGTCGCCACCCTCGTGGTCGGCGGCCAGCGCGGCGGCGAGGTCGGGGTCGAAGCCGACCGCCGGCGACACCGACTCGGCCGTCACGACCAGGGTCGTGCCGTCGCGCCCGGCGCGCTCGGCGGCCTGCCCGGAGATCGCGGCGACCAGGTCGGCGAGCCCCTCCTCGGTCTCGCAGCGCGCGTCCATCCAGGCGGTGACCCGCGACGGCACGGCGTTGGTGCCGTTCGGCTCGACCGCCACCCGTCCGAAGGTGGCGCGCTGGCCGGCCAGCCGGGCCTGCTTGTTGGCCGCGAGCGCGGTGAAGGCGTAGGTCAGCATCGGGTCGACCCGGTCCTCCATCCGGGTGGTGCCGGCGTGGTTGGCCTCGCCGTCGAACTCCAGCCGGTAGCGGCCGTGCGGCCAGATCCCGCTCCCCACCCCGACGGCCGCGCCCCGGTCGACGAGGTCGCGGCCCTGCTCGACGTGCAGCTCCACGTAGGTCCCGACGCCCTCGAGCAGCCGGCCGTCCTCGCCCGAGGTCACGTCGCCCAGCGCGACGCCGTCGCGGTCGGTCAGCGCCCGCGCCTGCTCCCAGGTCGTGGCGCCGGTCGCGAGCCGGGAGCCCAGGCAGGCCAGCCCGAACCGGGAGCCCTCCTCCTCCGCGAACACCGACACCCCGACCGGCCGCGCCGGCACGGCGCCCCGCGCACGCATCAGGTCGAGCGCGGCCAGCGCGGACACGACGCCGAGCGGGCCGTCGTACGCACCCCCGTCGAGGACCGAGTCGAGGTGCGAGCCGGTGAGCAGGGCCGGACCCGACCCGACGTCCCACCAGCCGACCACGTTGCCGAAGCCGTCGCGCTCGACCCGCAGCCCGCGCGCGCCGCACTGTTCGACGAACCAGGCGCGCAGCTCCTCCTCGGCCGCGGTGAACGGCTGACGGAAGTAGCCGCCCGTGCGGGAGGACCTCCCCACCGGCGCGAGGTCGGACCACATCCGCTCGAAGTCGTCAGGCACGGTGCTCCCCATACTGTCGGCCATGGAGTTCCAGGACGTCGTACGCCGCCGCAAGATGGTCCGCAGCTATGCGACCACCCCCGTCGACCCCGCGGTGGTCGACCTCGCGCTGCGCAACGCCGTGCGCGCGCCGAACGCGGGCTTCAGCCAGGGCTGGGCGTTCCTCGTGCTCGACACCCCGGCGGACGTCCGCCGCTTCTGGGAGGCCACGGCCGAGGACGTCGACGAGCCCGACGAGTGGCTGCGCGGCATGATGCGCGCCCCCGTGGTGATCCTGCCGTGCTCGAGCAAGGCCGCCTACCTGCGCCGCTACGCCGAGGCCGACAAGGGGTGGACCGACGAGGACGAGGCGCGCTGGCCCAAGCCCTTCTGGGACATGGACACCGCGATGGCCAGCCTGCTGATCCTGCAGACCGCGACGGACCACGGCCTGGCGTCGTGCTTCATCGGTGTGCCGCCGGACCGCGAGCCGGCGGTGCGCGCCGCGTTCGGGATCCCGGAGGACTTCGACCCGGTCGGGGTCGTCACCCTGGGCCACCACCCCGAGGACCCGGGAGACACCGGTGCGGCCGGGTCGCCGTCGCGCCGGCGCCGCCGGCCGATGGCCGAGCTGGTGCACGGCGGTCACTGGGGCGAGCGCTGGGGGCACGGGTCCAGTCCATCGGCGTGACCCGGCCGGGTCAACGACCGGTGCCGCGCGTCGGTCTCGCATCCGAGACAGGCGCCCACCGGCGGCGTCCGCCGGGCGCTGCGGACCAGTGGTCCCGACTCGCCACGGGAGCCGCCCCGCTGCCCTAGGGTGCGTGCGTGAGCCGCCCCGTCGACGCCGCCAGCCACCCGGTCGTGGCCACGCTGCAGGCGCTGGTGCGCATCCCGACGGTCTCGGACCGGGACTGGAGCCGGGTCGACCACACGGCCTTCGACGACTTCGTCGCCGAGCTCGCCCGACAGTTCCCGGTCCTGCACGAGCGGCTGGAGCTGACCCGGGTCGACACCCACGGCCTGCTGTTCCGCTGGCCGGGAGCGAGCAGCGACCGGCCCGTGGTGCTGATGGCCCACCTCGACGTCGTACCGGTCGAGGAGGACGCACCCTGGCAGCACCCGCCGTTCGGCGCCGAGATCCACGACGGTGCGATCTGGGGCCGCGGGACGCTCGACGACAAGGGCGCGCTGGTCGCGATCTGCGCGGCGGTCGAGGCGCTGCTGGGCGACGGGGTCACCCCGGGGCAGGACGTCTGGCTCTCCTTCGGCTGCAACGAGGAGGTGTCCGGCTCCGCCGCGGTGCTCGCCGTGGAGGAGCTGCGCCGCCGGGGCGTGCGGCCCTGGTTCGTCATCGACGAGGGCGGCGCGGTCGCGGCCGAGGCCTTCCCCGGCGTCACGGCGCCGGTCGGCGCCGTCGGCGTCACGGAGAAGGGCGTCACCTCGCTCGAGCTGCGCGTGGACGGCCGCGGCGGCCACGCCTCCACCCCGGCCCGCAACGGTCCGACCGCCCGCCTGGCCCGTGCGATCACCCGGCTCGACCGGCACCAGATGTCCGCGTCCGTGCCCGAGCCGACCGTGGAGCTGCTCACCCGGCTCGCCCCCCACGCCTCGGCCGCGCTGCGGCCGGTGCTCGCGAACGCCGGGCGGCTGCGGCCGCTGCTCACCCGCGTGCTGGTCGCCGCCGGCCCGGAGCCCGCGGCGATGACGCGGACCACGTTCGCGGTCACCACGCTCTCCGGCTCCCCCGCGCTCAACGTCATCGCCAGCACCGCCCGGGCCGGCGTCAACATCCGGATCATGGTCGGCGACACCGTCGCCTCGGTGCTCGAGCACGTCCGGCGGACCATCGACGACGACCAGGTGCAGGTCACCGTCGTCGAGCAGAACGAGCCGAGCCCGGTCTCGCCGCGCGACGACGCCTTCGAGCTCATCGAGGCGACGATCACCGAGGTCTTCCCGGACGCCGTGCCGGCGCCGTACGTGATGATGGCGGCCACCGACTCGCGGTTCTTCACCGCCATCTGCCCCCGGGTCTACCGGTTCGCGCCGTTCCGCATGACCAAGGCGCAGCGCGAGTCGTTCCACTCCTACGACGAGCACCTCGGGGTCGACGCCCTCGTCGACGGCGTGCGTTGGTACCAGCGGCTGATCGAGAGGATCCCTTCGTGAGCACCCCCACCCCCGCGCGCCCGACGGCCGGCACCCACGTGCGCAGCCTCTTCGCGATCGTCGGCTTCCTGGTCTGCGTGGAGATCGCCAGCGGCATCCTGCAGGGCTACTACACGCCGATCTTCAGCGACATCGCCGACCACCTCGACATCGCCGACGCCGACGTGAACTGGTTCGAGGCCTCGCAGCTGATCGTCTCCGCGATCGTCATCGCGCCGCTCGCGCGGCTCGGCGACATCGTCGGGCACAAGAAGATCCTGCTGCTCTCGACCGCGGTCACCGCGCTCGGCTCCTGGGTGCTCGCGCTCGCGCCGTCGTTCGGGGTCTTCCTCGTCGGCGCCGCGCTGCAGGGGGCGTACGTCGTGTGGCTGCCGATCGAGGTCGCGATCATCTACCGGCGCACCGCCGACACCGGCCGCCAGAACCTGCTCACCCGCCGCGGTGCCGCGGTCCTGGTCGGCGCGCTCGAGCTCGCGGTCATCATCGGTGCCGTCACCAGCGGGGCGCTGGTGACCGCCACCTCGATGAACGTGCTGCTGGCGCTGCCGGCGATCGTCGTGACCATCGTCTTCTTCGTGATCTGGTTCGGGATCGAGAACACCCCCGGGACCTCGTCGGGACGGCTCGACCTCGGCGGCCTGGCCTTCCTGACGCTCGCGCTGGGGCTGGTGATGGGCGGCCTGATCGTGATCCGGCTGCAGGGCGCGGGCAGCCTGCTGGCCTGGGGCCTGGTCGTCCTCGGCGTCGCCGCGATGGTGCCGTTCACCCGCTACGAGCTGGCCCACACCGAGCCGCTGGTCGACATCCGGCTGATGCGCGCGGCCGGGCAGTGGCCGGTGCAGCTGACGGCGTTCCTCTTCGGGATGTCGGTGCTCGGGGCGCAGATCCCGCTGTCGACGTTCGCCCGGACCGACCCGGACGTCGCCGGCTACGGCCTCGGGGCGTCCGCCGGCTTCGTCTCCACCCTGATCGGGGTCTACGTCATCTTCCTGGCGATCGGGGCGTTCACGCTGCCGCTGACGACCCGGGCCCTCGGACCGCGGGGCGCGCTCGTCCTGGCGGCCCTGCTGGTCGCGGTGGGCTACGGCATGTGGCTGCTCTTCCACGACCACACCTGGCAGGCGCTGATCAACATGGCGGTCGCGGGCCTCGGCTCCGGCGCCCTGGTGGCCGCGCTGCCGGCCACCGCCGCCGCGGCCGCGCCGCCGGACCGGACGAGCTTCGCGACCGGCATGACCAACGCGACCAAGACGGTCGGTGGCGCGATCGCCTCCGCGATCTTCGCCATCGCGCTCTCGGCGACCGGATCGCTGGAGGACCCGACCGAGGGCCACGCGCCGCTGACGGGCTACCTCACCGTGTGGGCCGTCTGCGCGGTCGCCGCGCTGCTCGCCGCCGCCTCCCTGCTGATGCTGCCGCGCCACGTGGCCGAGGAGCCGACCGACCTCCCGGTCGCCGTCTGAGGCCTCGTCCGGGATAGTCCCTGACGATCGAGTGGTCACCACCGCGGCGAGGTCAAGTGGTCCTAGCAACGGTCATGCTGCTGCCGGTTTGGTCAGCAGTGCGTCCAGCGCTTGGGCTGGGGTCTGCAGGTTCAGGGTAGGGCGTGGTCGGGCGTTGAGGGTTGCGGCGATGCGGCGGAGGTCGGCGGCGGTGAACCTGGACAGGTCGGTGCCCTTGGTCAGCCAGTGCCGCAGGAGCCGGTTGGTGTTCTCGTTGGTGCCGCGCTGCCAGGGTGAGTGGGGGTCGCAGAAGTAGACCGGCATGTCGAGGTCGAGCTGGATCTTGTCGTAGCGGGCCAGCTCGGTGCCGCGGTCCCAGGTCAGCGACTGGCGTAGGTGCTCGGGCAGGTCGGCCATCTCGCGGATCATCGCGGCGGCGACGCTGTCGGCGTCGTGGCGGCCGGGCAGGTGCAGCAGGATCGTGAACCGGGTGGACCGCTCGACCAGGGTGCCGACCGCGACCCCGCCGGCGACCCCCATGACCAGGTCGCCTTCCCAGTGACCGGGCACGGCCCGGTCCCTGGCCTCGGCGGGCCGCTGGCTGATCTTGAACGCCTCCTTGTACGGGCTGTTGGCACGCTTCGGCGAGCCCTGGGGCTTGCGGCGGGGCCGGATGGTCGACAGCTGCCGGTACAGGTCCTTGCGCAGCTCCCCACGGGTCTGGACGTACAGCGCCTGGTAGATCGTCTCGTGCGACACGCGCTCCATGATCATGTGCGGGAAGTCGCGCTTGAGGATCGTGGCGATCAGTTTCGGTGACCAGCCGTCGTCCATCCACGCCTCGATCCGGCGACACAGCCCCGGGTTGGCGACCAACCGGAACTCCTTGGGCCGCTTGCGGGCCTGCACAGCGTTGTGGTGCGCCAGCCCGGCGTGGTAGCTGCCGTCGGGGCCGCTGTTGCGTTTGATCTCACGGCTGACCACCGACTTGTCCCGGTCGATCAGCGCACCGATCTCCTCCAGGGTGATCGGGTCGCCCTGCGCGCGTCGCCGCACGCACGCGGCGATGACCGCCCGGTCCTCGCTGGTCAGCACCCGGCGTCTGAGCCGGTCCGGGGTGGGCGGGTCCGACGCAGCCCCCGCGGTCGGCGGCGGGTCGAGCAACAGCACAACGTCCACGAGCCCGCCGCGCTTGCCGGGCATGAGCTTCAACGACACCGGAGCAGACTCGCGCCACCACTCCCACGCCGACTGCTTCGCCACGCCGGCCTCTCCAGCAGCAGCCGCGAGCGACCAGCCCTCGGCAACCCGGTCGAAGAACCGCTCACGGACCTCGTCGGACACACGTCTTCTGGGCACAACACCTCCACAAAGTCGGTGTTGCTAGGACCACTTGACTCCGCCGGCCACCCGGCCACGCTTTCGTCAGGGACTACCGTGGTGGTTCCGGAGGTGAGCGCGCCCGATGCCCGAGGAGCCGAAGCAGCCCGAGCGGTCCGACCGCCGCACGGCCGAGCAGGCCGCGGCGCGGGCCCGGATCGAGCAGCAGCAGACCTGGGTGGACCTGCAGGTCCGACAGGCGATGGAGCGCGGCGACTTCGACAACCTGCCCGGCGCGGGCAAACCGATCGAGGGGCTCGGCGAGCACCACGACCCGGACTGGTGGCTGAAGAAGCTGGTCGAGCGCGAGCGGATCACCGTCCTCCCGCCGAGCATCGCCCTGCGCCGCGAGGACGCCGCCCTGGACGACGAGCTCGACCGGCTGTTCTCGGAGTCCGAGGTCCGCGCCCACGTCGAGGACTTCAACGCCCGGGTGATCCGGGCGCGCTACTCCCTCTCCCCCGGCCCGCCGCTGGTCACCATGCCCCGTGACGTCGACGCCACGGTCGCCGCGTGGCACGAGCGGCGCGAGGCCCGGCGTACGCCGCCGGCCGACCCGGCACCGGCGCCGAAGCGCCGCTGGTGGCGCCGGCGGGGGTGAGCCTGACCCCGAGCCGTCACGTCCCGGCGGCGCCGCGCATGCCGGGCGTGGTCCGGTAGATCACCTCGACGGCAGCGGCTCCGACCGCCCCCACCCCCAGGGCCGCCACCACGAGCGGGCCGGACAGGTCGAAGTGGAAGAGGTCCCGGGCAGCCGGCAGCACGAACGCCAGCACGGCCAGCCCCACGCACCCAGCCACCAGCACGACCTTCCACGGCCGGAAGGGCCGGGCGAGCACGACCAGCACCCAGAACGACGTCACCAGCAGCGAGATCGTCGCCGCGGTCGACGGCGCCCAGCAGGCATGGTCGTCCGCCCCGCTCCCGGTGACGGCGCACCGGCTCGCGGGCGGGACCTCCAGCCACGCGTGGACGAGCAGGTAGGACGCCATCACCACGAGCCCGGCCACCACCCCGGTGGGCACGGCGAAGCGCAGGACCCGCCCCAGGAACCCGGGCACGTAGCGCCGCTTGTTCGGGCCGAGGGCCAAGAAGAACGCCGGGATGCCGATCGTCGTGGCCGACACGAGGGTGAGGTGACGGGGCAGGAACGGGAACGGCAGGAGGAAGAACGCCGCCGACACGATCGCGACCAGGCTCATCACGTTCTTGACCACGAACAGGTTCGCGACCCGCTCGACGTTCGCGATCACGCGGCGGCCCTCGGCGAGCACGGACGGCAGGTGGGCGAACCGGCCGTCGAGCAGCACGAGCTGGGCGACCGCCTTCGTCGCCTGGGCGCCGTTGCCCATCGCCACGCCGATGTCGGCGTCCTTGAGCGCGAGCGCGTCGTTGACCCCGTCCCCCGTCATCGCGACCACGTGGCCCTCGGCCTGGAGCGCCTGCACCAGGGCCCGCTTCTGCTCGGGGGTGACCCGACCGAACACGGTGGTGGCGGACGCCATCGCGCGCAGCTCCTGGGGGTCGGCGCCGAGCTCGCGCGCATCACGGACGGCCTCGGCGGGCACGTCGAGCCCGACCCGGCGCGCGATGGCGGCGACCGTCGTCGGGTTGTCCCCGGAGATGACCTTGATCGTCACCCCCTCCTCGGCGAAGTAGCCCAGCGTCTCGGCCGCGTCCTCGCGCACCTGCTCCGAGAGCGTCACGAGCGCCACGCACCGGCCACTGGCCGGCCCCGGCTCCCCGTCGTCCTGCCCGCCGTGCAGGAACGCCAGCACCCGCCGTCCGGTGGTGGCGAGGGTGGCCACCCGGTCGCGGAGCGGGTCACCCTCGGGCAGCAGGATCTCCGGGGCGCCCAGTGCGTAGCTCCCCCGCCCCGCGAACGTCGCCCCGCTCCACTTGCGAGCCGAGCTGAAGGGGACCGTCGACTCCCGTGTCCAGCCGTCCGGCCCCCGCACGGCCGCGCCGACGGCCCGGAGGGTCGCGTTGGCGTTGGGGTCGTCGGCGAAGGCGCCGAGCGCCGCGAGCACGTCGGCCCGACCGGCGCCGTACGTCGGCTCGCAGTCCTCGTAGGCGATCTCGCCGGTCGTCAGCGTGCCGGTCTTGTCCAGGCAGACGACGTCGACGCGGGCGAGGACCTCGACCGCGGGCAGCTCCTGCACCAGCACCTGCTGGCGGGTGAGCGCGACGGCCGCGAGCAGGAAGGCGACCGAGGTGAGCAGCACCAGGCCCTCGGGCACCAGCCCGACCAGGCCGCCGGTGGAGCGGATGAGCACCTCCTGCCAGCCCTGGTCGCCGACCGCCCGCGACTGCGACCACAGCTGGAGCGGCAGGGCCAGCAGGATGATCCAGGTGACGTAGCCCAGCAGCCGGTTGATGGAGGACTCGATCTCGGAGCGGGTGCGGCTGTAGACCCGGGCCTCCGCAGCGATCCGCTGCGCGTAGGACTCGGGACCGACACCGGAGGCGACGAAGCGCCCGGTGCCCGCGACCACGGCCGTGCCGGACCGAACCTCCTGACCCACCGCCTTCGGCACCGGGTCGGACTCACCTGTCAGGTTGGACTCGTCGACCTCGAGCCCGTCCACGGCAACGAGAGCCCCGTCGGCGCAGACCTGGTCGCCGATCCGGAGCTCGACCAGGTCGTCGAGGACCACCTCGCCGGTCGCGACCTCGAGTGTGGCGCCGTCGCGGACCACCCGTGCGGTCGGGGCGTTGAGCAGCGCGAGCCGGTCGAGCTTCCGCTTGGCGAGGTACTCCTGCACGATCCCGATGCCGGAGTTGACCACCAGCACCAGCCCGAAGAGCCCGTCGGCGAGGGACCCGGTGGCGAGGATCAGCACGAACAGCGACCCCAGCAGCGCGTTGAAGCGGGTGAAGACGTTGCTGCGCACGATCGACCACAGCGGCCGGGAGGACCCCCGCTCGGTTCTGTTGGTCTGCCCGAGCGCCTGGCGCTCGGCGACCTCGGCCGTGGTCAACCCGACGGTGCCACCGCCACCCAGGTCCACGACGACGACTCTGCCAGAGTCACGGCTCCTCCGCCGGGGAGCGAGCAGCGCGGCCGTTCCCGGGGCCGCCCGTCAGGGGGTCGTCAGGGGAAGCGTGCACGACACGCCGGTGTCCCCCGGCGTGTCGTGGACGCCTTCCGCCGCATGAGCGGATCTCGCAGTGCGAAGGACTTCTTCCGACCCCTGGCGGTGGGCGCGCCCACGCCGCTGACCGAGATCCCGGCGCGGCCGAGCCGGGCGATCCACTTCTTCGACCCCAGCAACGCCAAGATGGCGGCGAAGGTGCCCGACATGGTCGGCACCGTCGACGTGCTGCTCGGCAACCTCGAGGACGCGATCAAGGCCGACAACAAGGTCGCCGCCCGCGAGGGCCTGGTGACCATCGCCCAGGAGACGGCCAGCCTGGGAGGGCAGAGCGGGCCCACCCAGCTGTGGACGCGGATCAACGCCCTCGACAGCCCCTGGGCGCTCGACGACCTCACCACCTTGATCCCAGCGATCGGCGACAAGCTCGACGTGGTGATGGTGCCGAAGGTGCAGGGCGCCGAGGACATCCACTACGTCGACCGGCTGCTCGCCCAGCTCGAGGCCAAGGCCGGGCTCGACCGGCCGATCCTGGTCCACGCGATCCTCGAGACCGCGCGCGGCGTCGCCAACGTCGAGGAGATCTGCGGCGCCAGCCCGCGCATGCAGGGCATCTCGCTCGGCCCGGCCGACCTCGCGGCCGACCGGCGGATGAAGACCACGCGCGTCGGCGGGGGTCACCCCGGCTACCTGGTCCGCGAGGACCCGCCCCGCACCGACGGCGTCGCCAACCTCGAGGCGAGCCGGGCCACGTTCCAGCAGGACCTGTGGCACTACACGATCGCCCGCATGGTCGACGCCTGCGCGATGCACGGCATCTACCCCTACTACGGGCCGTTCGGCGACATCTCCGACCTGGTGGCGTGCGAGGACCAGTTCCGCAACGCCTTCCTCCTCGGCTGCGTCGGCGCGTGGAGCCTGCACCCCAAGCAGGTCGCCATCGCCAACAAGGTCTTCAGCCCGAGCGTCCAGGACGTAGCGCACGCCCGCCGCGTGGTCGCCGCGATGGGCGACGGCACGGGTGCGGTGATGCTCGACGGCAAGATGGAGGACGACGCCTCGCTCAAGCAGTGCCTGGTCATGGTCGAGCTCGCCGAGCAGCTCGCGGCCGTCGACCCCGACCTGAAGGCGGCGTACGACGCCATCGAGGTGGACGCCCGATGAGCGAGTTCGTCCCGCTGCGCAGCGTCCTCTACATGCCCAGCTCCAACGAGCGGGCGCTGGAGAAGGCCAAGTCGATCCCCTGCGACGGGCTCATCCTCGACCTCGAGGACGCCGTCGCGCCCGACGCCAAGCCGGCCGCCCGCGAGGCGGCGTGCAGGGCGGCCGCGAGCGGCGAGTACGGCCGACGCACCGTGACCATCCGCGTCAACGGCATCGGCACGGAGTGGCACGAGGCAGACCTCGAGGCCGCCGCCCAGGCGGGCCCGGCCGCGGTCGTCGTCCCCAAGGTCGGCAGCGCCGCGGAGGTCCAGCAGCTGGTCGCCGCGCTGGAGCGCCACGGAGCACCGGACCACACGACGCTCTGGGCGATGATCGAGACGCCCGGCGCGATCCTGGACGCCCTCGCCATCGCCCGCGCCTCGGAGCGGCTGAGCACCTTCGTGCTCGGTACCAACGACCTGGTCAAGGAGCTGTACGCCGAGCACGTGCCCGGCCGCGCCCCGATCCTGCCCAGCCTGCACACCGTCCTGCTCGCCGCCCGCGCGGCCGGGATCGCGGTGCTGGACGGGGTCTACAACGACGTCAAGGACACCGACGGGTTCCTCGCCGAGTGCCGGCAGGGCCGCGAGATGGGGTTCGACGGCAAGACCCTCATCCACCCCGGCCAGGTCGAGGGCGCGAACGCCGCCTTCGCCCCCTCCGAGCAGGCGGTCGAGGACGCGCGCGGGCTGATCGCGGCGTTCGAGGCCGGCCAGGGATCCGGAGTGGTCACCTACAACGGCCGGATGGTCGAGAACCTCCACGTGGAGTCCGCCCGGCGCACGCTGGCCATCGCCGCGGCGATCGCGTCGCTGGAGGCCTGAGGACCACCCGAGGTTTGCCGACTCCCTCGCGCCGGGTACGCATCGTCCGGCGGGGGCCACTCGAGGGAGGAAAGAACAAGCAATGGTGATTCTCGGACTGATCCTGCTGATCATCGGACTGCTCGCGAGCATCCCGGTGCTGACCTGGATCGGTGTGATCCTGCTGGTCGTCGGCGTCGTGCTCAACCTGGTGCCGATCGGTGGCACCCGGCGGAGGGTCTACTAGCTCACCGGGGTCGCACGCTCGAGGAAGGCGAGGACCTTCGCTGCCGGCATCTCGCACGGCCGCAGCTCCTCGCCGGCGCTCGTCAGGTAGGCGTTGGCACTGACCACGTCCGTCCCACCGAGCTCCTCGGCGTACACCGCGACGGCGCGGCCGCCGGCACGGACCGTCCTCGTGACGCCGTACCGGCGGCCGTCGTACGTCCAGACCGACCAGCCCTCGGGGAACCGGCCCAGCAGCCGGGCGAGGCTCAGTCCTGCCCCCGGCGCCACTGCTCGTCGAGCCAGAGCTTGACGCTGCCGAGGACGCCGGCGACGTCGTGCACCATCTTGCCGAGGGCGTCCTGGCTCTGCTTGAAGGTCTCGGTGTAGCTGCGCGCTGCGGCGGCCGCGGCCTCGGAGACCTTGGCGGAGTCGTCGTCCTGCCGCCGCGGGTAGTCGCCGGAGAGGATCCGGGTGTACTCGCCGGAGTCGACCCAGCGGCGCACCTCGGCGGCGCGGACGACGAGGAACGGGTGCGAGCGGTTCTCGATCAGCAGGAGCTTGAGCACCGAGTCGCGCAGGTCGGCGTCGTCGTACTCCTGGCCCTGGGCGAAGAACGACGTCGCGTCGAGGTCGCCGAGGTGGCCGCCGCTGGCGAGCTTCATGTGGACGCGGGTGACGACCGCGGGGTCCTGGGTGGCGAGCAGGCCGGCGCGGTCCGCGGACAGCTCCGCCTTGCGCGACCACTCGTAGAGACCGGCCATGATCGCGCGGAGGCCGAGGCTGCCGCCGGGCACGACGGTGAGCACGCCGCTGAGCATGATCATCCGCTGCAGCAGGGTCTGGTAGACCGCGTGGCCGCTCATCGCGTGGCCGAGCTCGTGGGCGACCACGAACCGCAGCTCCTCCTCGTCGAGCAGGTCGACCGTGCCGGAGTTGAGCACGATGAACGGCTTGTTCATGCCGATGGTCAGGGCGCCCGGCACCGGGTTGGCGATGACGTAGAGCTCCGGGAGCTCCGGGGCGTCGAGGGTGCGCCCGACCTCCCCGAGCAGCCGGTGCAGCCGGCTGAACTGCCGCTCGTCGGCGCGGACCGCTGAGCCGAGGTAGACCAGGCGCACGGCGCGCTCGTTGAAGAGGCCCGACATCGCCTTGAGCAGCGTGTCGAACCCCTTGAGCTTGCGCAGCGCGACGAGCGCGCCGCGGTCGGCGGGGTGCTCCCAGGCGCGGGAGCTGATGTCGGTGAGGGTGGCGCGGGACCGAGCCGGCTGGGTCGTCACGCGGTCACTGTGCCACGGCGCCACGGTGGGTGAGGTGCGAGCAGCGCCGCCGACGAGCCGCGAACCCACTTTGGCCTCGAGCCGCAGGCCGGGACTTGTCGGCCAATCCCGTTGCTTGTCGGCCAAAGTTTCGGCCGACAAGCAACGGTTTACCCGGTCGACCGGGTAAACCAGCTGCGGGTGAGCCCCACTCAGCCCTCGGACATCGGGATGCGCACGCCGCGCTCGCGGGCGACCTCAGCGGCGCGGTCGTAGCCGGCGTCGACGTGGCGGATGACGCCCATGCCGGGGTCGTTGGTGAGCACCCGCTCGATCTTCTCGGCGGCGAGCGGCGTGCCGTCGGCGACGCACACCTGCCCGGCGTGCAGCGACCGGCCCATGCCGACGCCGCCGCCGTGGTGGAAGGACACCCAGGTCGCCCCGGAGGCGGTGTTGACCAGGGCGTTGAGGATCGCCCAGTCGGCGATGGCGTCGGAGCCGTCGAGCATGCCCTCGGTCTCGCGGTACGGCGACGCGACCGACCCACAGTCGAGGTGGTCGCGCCCGATGACGACGGGGGCGGAGAGCTCGCCCGAGGCGACCATCTCGTTGAACTTCAACCCGGCGAGGTGGCGCTCGCCGTACCCCAGCCAGCAGATCCGGGCCGGCAGGCCCTGGAAGTGCACGCGCTCCCCGGCCATCTGGATCCACTTGCCCAGCCGCTCGTACTCCTTCGATTTCTCGGGAGGGAAGAGCTCGAGGATCGCGCGGTCGGTCGCGGCGATGTCGGCCGGGTCCCCGGAGAGCGCGGCCCACCGGAACGGGCCCTTGCCCTCGCAGAAGAGCGGGCGGATGTAGGCGGGCACGAACCCGGGGAACTCGAAGGCGCGGTCGTAGCCGCCCTTGCGCGCCTCGTCGCGGATCGAGTTGCCGTAGTCGAAGACCTCGGCGCCGCGGTCCTGGAACTCGACCATGGCCCGCACGTGCGCCGCCATCGAGGCCTGCGCCTCCTTGGTCAGCCCGGCGGGGTCGGCCTCGCGCCGGGTCGCCCACTCCTCGAAGGGGACACCGACGGGCAGGTAGTAGAGCGGGTCGTGCGCGGACGTCTGGTCCGTGACGATGTCGATCGGGGCGCCCATCTGCAGCAGCGCGGGCACCATCTCGGCCGCGTTGCCGAGCACGCCGATCGAGAGTGCGCGGCGCTCGTCGCGGGCGGCGACCGCCATCTCCACGGCCTCCTCGAGCGAGGACGCCTCCACGTCGAGGTAGGCGTGGTCGAGGCGACGCCGGATGCGCGTCTCGTCGCACTCGATGCAGATCGCGACGCCGTCGTTCATCGTGACGGCCAGCGGCTGCGCGCCGCCCATGCCGCCGAGGCCGGCGGTCAGCGTGATCGTGCCGGCCAGCGTCCCCCCGAACCGCTTGTCCGCGACAGCGGCGAACGTCTCGAAGGTGCCCTGGAGGATGCCCTGGGTGCCGATGTAGATCCAGGAGCCGGCCGTCATCTGGCCGTACATCGTCAGGCCGAGGTCCTCCAGGCGCCGGAACTCCTCCCAGTTGGCCCAGTCGCCGACCAGGTTGGAGTTGGCGATCAGCACCCGCGGCGCCCACGGGTGGGTCCGCATCACGCCGACGGGCTTGCCGGACTGCACCAGCATCGTCTCGTCGTCGCCGAGCGTGGTCAGCGTGCGCACGAGCGCGTCGTACGCCTCCCACGAGCGCGCCGCGCGCCCGGTGCCGCCGTAGACGACGAGGTCCTCGGGGCGCTCGGCGTTCTCCGGGTCGAGGTTGTTCATCAGCATCCGCAGCGGCGCCTCGGTCTGCCAGGACCGGGCGGTCAGGGCGGTGCCGTGCGCTGCGTGGATCGGGGGTCTCGACACGCCGGCTCCTTCGTCGCCGGCTACTCGACCACCGGAAGAGGACTTGTTCACTGGAGGGCTCCGATCACGGACTCGGCGGCGGACAGGACGGCACCCGACGCGACCAGCCCCACGGTGGTCTCGATGTCGGGCGAGAGGTGGCGGTCCGGGCCCGGACCGGCGACGCCGGCCGAGCGCAGGAGGGCGACGACGGCGGCGGTGCCGGGAGCCGGCGCCAGCGGTGCGCGCAGGTCGAGCGCGCGGGCGGCGGTCATCACCTCGATCGCCACGACGCGGGTCAGCCCGTCCACGGCGCGGCGCAGCTTGCGCGCTCCGGACCAGCCCATCGAGACGTGGTCCTCCTGCATCGCGCTGGAGGGGATCGAGTCGACCGACGCCGGCACCGCGAGCCGCTTCAGCTCGGACACGATCGCGGCCTGGGTGTACTGGGCGATCATCAGGCCGCTGTCGACGCCCGGGTCGTCGGCGAGGAACGGCGGGAGCCCGTGGTTGCGGGCCTTGTCCAGGAAGCGGTCGGTACGCCGCTCGCTGATCGACGCCACGTCCGCGGCCGCGATCGCCAGGAAGTCGAGCACGTAGGCCACCGGGGCGCCGTGGAAGTTGCCGTTGCTCTCCACGCGACCCTCGGACGCCAGGACCACGGGGTTGTCGATCGCCGACGCCAGCTCGCGGCCGGCGACCAGCGCGGCGTGGTCCATGGTGTCCCGGGCCGCGCCGTGCACCTGCGGCGAGCAGCGCAGGGAGTAGGCGTCCTGGACCCGGTTGCAGTCCGGTCCCCGGTGCGAGGCGACGACTCCGCTCTCGCGCAGGAGCAGGGTGAGGTTGGCCGCGGACACGGCCTGGCCGGGGTGGGGACGCAGCGCCTGCAGCTCGGCGGCGAAGACCCGGTCGGTGCCCAGCTGCGCCTCGACCGACATCGCGGCGGCCACGTCGGCGGTGCGCAGCAGCATCCGGAGGTCCTCGAGCGCCAGCACGAGCATGCCGAGCATGCCGTCGGTCCCGTTGATCAGCGCGAGCCCCTCCTTCGCACCGAGCACGACGGGGGTCAGCCCGGCCGCGGCCAGCGCGTCGGCCGCCGGCATCAGCGTGCCCGCGGCGTCGCGCACCTCGCCCTCGCCGATCAGCGCGAGCGCGCAGTGGGCCAGGGGGGCGAGGTCGCCCGAGCAGCCGAGGGAGCCGTACTCCCGCACGACGGGCGTGATCTGGTGGGTGAGCAGGTCGGCGAGCAGCTGGGCGGTCCGCGGTCGCACGCCGGTGTGGCCGGTGGCCAGCGTCGAGAGCCGCAGCAGCATCAGCGCCCGCACGACCTCGCGCTCGACCTCGGGCCCCGACCCGGCCGCGTGCGACCGCACCAGCGAGCGCTGCAGCCGTTCCCGCAGCTCCTCGGGGATGTGCCGGGTCGCCAGGGCGCCGAAGCCCGTGGAGACGCCGTACGCCGGGCCGCCCGCGGCGGCGAGCTCCTCGACCACGGCCCGCCCCCGCGCGACCGCGGCCAGGGCGTCCTCGCCGAGCACCACCGGGGCACCGTGCCGGGCCACCGCGACCAGCTCCTCGACGCCGACCGGACCGGTCCCGACCACCACCTCGCCCACGCTCGTGCTCATGCCCGCCATCGTCGCGCCGACGGGCGGCGTGCTGCCAGAGCGGCCGGGCAGGGACTGTCTGGGATCCGAGACCGCCGCTACTCACCCGTAACCCGCTGCACCCCCGCGCGTTTGGGGACTGTGTGGCGGGGGAACTCGCCGTCACACGCAGGCAACGGCGTCGGGGGCGCGCCACGCCGTCTCGGGACCAGAACTGGGAGAGGGAACCATGGACCGACGCACGACCTTCAAGGCACGACTGATGCCCGCGCTGGCGATGCTCGCCGGCGCAGCACTCGCCACGACCACGGCACTGCCCGCGGCCACCGCGGCACCCGCCGCACGCAGTGCCGCCACCACCAGCCCGCTGGCCGACATCGGCCTCCTGGCCAACGCCTACGGCACCCGGCTCGCCGGTGGGGACATCCCCGCGGGGTCGGGCCGGACCGCCTTCGCGGTCATGGGCTGCTCGGCCCACCTCGGCGCCTCGCGGAGCAACCACCTCGCGGCCATCGACATCCCGAGCTTCGGCACCATCTCCGGGGTCACCACCAAGGTCTGGTCGGCCAAGCAGGGCGGCTCGGTGCACTCCTACGCCCGCAGCTCGACCGCCGAGGTCCGCCTGGTCCAGTCCGGCCTGGGACGGCTGAGCCTGCGCGGCGTGACCTCGCTGGCCCACGCCTGGTACGACGGCAAGCGGTTCCACTCCCAGACCACCTCGAGCGTCGCCAAGCTCGTCTTCACCCCGCCGGCCGGCGACCCGCAGGTGCTGCCGCTGCCGGCGCCCGGCCAGCCGATCACGGTCCCGGGCCTCGCGACCATCCGGGTGGGTGGCTCCAAGAAGGTCGTCGACCGCCGCCACGCGCTCGCCTTCGCGGTGGGGCTGCGCGTCCACATCATCCCGACCGACAGCACCCTGTGGGTCAGCCGCGGCGCCGCCCAGGCGGTGGCCGGGGTCCTCAACGGCAAGTTCGCCGGCTACTCCGCGGGCACCGAGGTCAACGTGGCGGGCGGGCTGCTGACCAGCGGCCGCAACCCGGCGTCGTACATGCCGTGCCAGGGCACCGACGGCAGGCTGCAGGGCGCCGACGACCTGGACGTGAACGCCGGCGGCGGACTCCACATCGAGGCCGTCAGCTCCAAGCAGTGGGCCAAGCGGGGCGCGCACGCCAGCAAGGCGTGGGAGCAGGGCTCGGTCTCCGGCGTCAACCTCGGTGACGGCGCCCTCGTGGTCAGCGCGGTGGTCGGCCGGGCCACCGTGACCCGCGGGGCGAAGGGCCCGGTCACGCGCAGCACCGCCGGCACCCGGATCGGCTCCATCACCGCCAACGGCGAGCGACAGGACCTGCCGCTCGACCAGACGCTGGAGATCCCGGGGCTGGCCAAGCTCCAGCCCGCGGTGGTCACCAAGGTCGCCGGCGGCCTGAAGGTGATCGGCCTGCGGATCACCCTGCTCGACGGCAGCGGCGCGGTCATCGACCTCGGCGTCGCGAAGACGACGATCCGGAAGTGACCTGACCGGGTGGTGGGGGGGGGGGGGGGGGGGGGGGGGGCCGCCCGCCCCCGCCCCGGGTGACCGCGACCCAGGCCCCCGCACCTGCCGTCGGGTCCGGGCGGCGCTGGGCGATGCTCGCCGCGAGCACCCTCGCCCAGGTCGCGACCGCGGTGATGGTGCACGGCCCCGCGTTCCTCATCCCCGCCCTGCACGCCCAGGGCCTGAGCCTGGCCCGGGCCGGGCTGGTCGCCGCCGCGCCGACCGTCGGGGTGATGCTGACCCTGGTCGCGTGGGGTGCCGTCACCGACCGCCGGGGCGAGCGCTTCGTGCTCCTCGCCGGCCTGTCCGGCACCGCCGTGGCCGGGCTGGCCGCCGTCCTCACCACCAGCACGGCGGCCCTGACGGCCGCACTGTTCCTCGCCGGCGCCGCGGCGGCCAGCACCAACGCGGCCGGCGGCCGGCTGGTCGTCGGCTGGTTCCCGGCCGAGCGCCGCGGCCTGGCGATGGGCATCCGACAGATGGCGCAGCCCGTCGGTGTCGGCCTGGCCGCCCTCACGGTCGCGACGACGGCCGCCGCCGCGGGCACGTCCGCGGCGCTCGCCGTACCGACCCTGGCGTGCGCCCTCGCCGTCGCCGTGGTCGCCGTCGTCGTGGCCGACCCGCCCCGCCCGGAGCGGCGCGACCACCCTGCTGCCGCCAACCCCTACCGGCAGGACTCCTTCCTCGCCCGCGTCCACGGGGTCTCGGTGCTGCTGGTCGTGCCGCAGTTCCTCGTCTGGACCTTCGCCCTCGTCTGGCTGGTGCAGGACCGCGACTGGTCCCCGGCCGCCGCCGGTGCCGTGGTCGCGGTCGCCCAGGTCACCGGCGCGCTCGGCCGGATCGGCGTCGGCCACCTCTCCGACGTGGTCGGGAGCCGGATGCGCCCCCTGCGCTGGGTCGCGGTCGCCGCGGCGGCGACGATGGCGCTGCTCGGGCTGGCCGCGGCGCTGGACCTGGCCGTGGCGGTCCTCCTCGTGGTCGTCGCCACCTGCGTCACGGTCGCCGACAACGGGCTCGCCTTCACCGCGGTGGCCGAGCGGGCCGGGCCCTTCTGGGCCGGCCGGGCGCTCGGGGTGCAGAACACGGTCCAGTTCCTCACCGCCTCCGCGGTGCCCCCCTGCGCCGGGCTGGCCGTGACGCACCTCGGGTACGCCGCCACCTTCGCCCTCGCCGCCGCCTTCCCGGTGCTCGCCGCACCGCTGGTGCCGGTGCGCGGGGAGCGGGACCTCACCTGAAGGCGTGCACCGACCGGCGGCGGGGTACGGCCGCAGGGAGGGACGCGAACCAGGGAGGTCTGATGTCTACCGCCACCACCGTGATCATCATCGTGGTGATCCTCGTCGTCGCCGCGATCGCCGTCGCGGCGTACCTGTCGAGCCGACGCCGCCACGAGCAGCGCCGTCGCCGTGCCGAGGAGCTGCGCGCCGAGGCCACCGCCCAGGCGCCCACGATCGACGTCGCCCGCCGCGACGCCGCCGCCGAGGCCCGTGCCGAGGTGGCGCGGGCGGAGGCCGAGCGGGCCGAGCAGCAGGCCGCCGAGGCCCGCCAGGGCATGGCCGTGGAGGAGGCGCGGCGGGAGGACTCCCTGCGCACCGCCGACGCCCTCGACCCCGACGTCGACCACCGCGCCGACGACTACCGACCGGTCGAGCCCGCACCCGTCGAGCCCGGCACCGCGGCGCCCAGCCCCAACGGGACGCCCGTCGACGACACCCGCCCCGGCGCCCACCGGCAGGTCTGACCCGGCCCGCCCCACCGCGTGGGCGGTCCGTGGGAAGTGGATGAATCCCCGGTCAGCCGGGGATTCATCCAGGGTTGTCAGGCTCTTCATGACGTTGTCAGGGGTTGCAACGCCTGACAACGTCAGGTTTCCCCGGTCAGCCGGGGATTCATCCACCCCTGGGCCCACGCACCGCCCCGGCATCCGCGGCAGGCAATAGCCTCCAGGCATGAGCCAGGTGCCGGCGGCGACGCGTGCGCTGCGGGTGCTGCGGTTCCTGGCCGGCCAGCCCGACCCGGTGCCGCTGGACCGGATCATGCGCGCCTGCGACCTGCCGCGCAGCACGACCTACCACCTGCTGCGGGCGATGGTCGACGAGGGCTTCGTCGTGCACCTGGTCGACGAGCACCGGTTCGGGCTGGGGCCAGCGGCGTTCGAGGTGGGCAGCGGCTACGCCCGGCAGGAGCCGCTGCAGCGGATCGCGCGCCGGCCGCTGGCCGACCTGGTCGACCGGGTCGGCCAGTCCGCCCACCTGGCGATCCTGCACGGGCGCGAGGTGCTCTACGTCATCGAGGAGCGCGCGCCGGGCCGCCCGCCGCTGGTCAGCGACGTCGGGGTGCGGCTGCCCGCGCACCTGACCGCGAGCGGCCGGGCGGTGCTCGCCCGGCTGCCGGCCAGCCAGGTGCGCGCGCTCTACCCGGGCTCCGCCCAGTTCGTCGACCGGCACGGCCGCGGGCCGCGCACCCCCACCCAGCTGCGCGAGGTCCTCACCGACACCCGGCGGCGGGGGTACGCCGTCGAGGACGGCGAGGTGACGCCGGGGCTCGCCAGCGTCGCGGTGGCGGTGCTCGACCACAACGGGCACCCGGTGGCCGCGGTCGCGGTCACCTACCCCGAGGACGCGGACCCGGCCGGGCTGCCGGAGGCGGTGACCGCGACCGCCGACCGGCTCACCCGACGCATCAGCGGGCCTCCTCGGGGGTAGGAGCCCATCACCCGGGCCGGGTGCGCTCGTTGACCAGGCGAGCCGACCTGGCCGATGCATGCTGAGCGGAGGAGACCCGGTGGACACGAGCAACCCGACCCGCCGGGTCGTCTGGGCCGCGCTGGTGGCCGTCACGGTGGTGGCGGTCGCGATCTCGCTCGGCGGCGCCGCCGGGCAACGCGCCGGTGGTCTCGGCCAGCGCTACGCCTTCGCGCAGCAGGCACTGGCCGCCGAGAAGGTGGACAAGAACGCGATCTCTCGCGCCGGCGACCTCGGCGGGCTCACCCGCGACCCCACGACCGCGGCGCAGAAGGCGGCCGCGGCCCGCTACGTCGAGCGCGAGCGCGCTCTCCCCGACCCGACCCTCACCTCCGCGCCGGTGATGCAGCCCCGGCTGCGGCACCCGCAGGACCGCTACGCGCTGGCCAACGGCTGCTACCGGCTCACCCCCGGCGGCGAGCCGCTGTTCTTCAAGCCGACCGGGCTCGGCAGCTACCTGCTCTACGACACCGCCCGGCACTTCGTGGTCGCCGGAGGCGACCGGCCCGACGCGCCGGGGGCCGCGACCGTGTGGCGCATCGCACCCACCGGGCACGGCCGCTACGCCTTCCGCAACGCCACCGGCACGCTGGCGCTCGGGGACCGGCGCAGCTTCCTGCCCACGCGCGCGACCGGCTGCACGGCGTACCCGGAGTCCCAGATCGACGTCCGCGGGCGGCCGCACGCCGGCGTGACGCCCTACCAGGAGGTGCGCGGCTACGTCGACGCGCACACCCACGGCATGGCCTTCGAGTTCCTCGGCGGCGACGTGCACTGCGGCAAGCCCTGGGACCGCTACGGAGCGCCCTACGCGCTGGTCGACTGCCCCGACCACACCGCCACCGGCGGGTACGGCGGCGTGCTCGAGTCGGTCCTCTCCGGGCAGCCGCACCACGACCCGGTGGGCTGGCCCACGTTCAAGGACTGGCCCGCGCCGGAGTCACTCACCCACGAGGGCACCTACTACCGCTGGCTGGAGCGCTCGTGGCGCGGCGGGCAGCGCATCTTCGTCAACCTGCTGGTGGAGAACGACCAGCTGTGCAAGATCTACCCGATCAAGCGCAACTCCTGCGACGACATGGACTCCATCCGCCTGCAGGCGCACGACATGTACGCGATGCAGGACTACATCGACGCCCAGTTCGGCGGTCCCGGCAAGGGGTTCTACCGGATCGTCACGAACCCCTGGCAGGCCCGACAGGTGATCAACGCCGGGAAGATGGCCGTGGTCATGGGGATCGAGACCAGCGTGCCGTTCGGCTGCACGATGAAGCTCGACGTGCCGCAGTGCGACCTCCAGGACATCGACACCCAGCTCGACGAGGTCCGCCGGCTCGGCGTGCGGCAGATGGAGCTGGTCAACAAGTTCGACAACGCCCTGTCCGGGGTCGCGGGCGACAACGGCGAGGTCGGCGTCACGGTCAACGCGGCCAACTTCCTGGAGACCGGCTCCTTCTGGGACATGCGGCACTGCGACCCGGCCGACGGCGAGTCCCACGACCGCGACCAGGTCGCCGCGCCGGAGATCTCCCCGGAGCAGCAGGACGCGCTGTTCGGGGCGGTCGGCGAGCTCTTCGGCACCCTCCACACGGCGCTGCCGGTCTACGGCCCACCCCACCACTGCAACGCCCGCGGCCTCACCACGCTGGGCGAGTACACGATCAAGGGCCTGGCCAAGCGGCACATGATCTTCGACCCCGACCACATGAGCGTGAAGGCGCGGGCCTCGGCCCTCGACGAGATCGACGACCTCGGCTACCACGGTGTCGTCTCGAGCCACTCCTGGTCCACCCCCGACGCCTACCCGCGGATCTACCGCGAGGGCGGGTTCATCACGCCGTACGCCGGCGACTCGACCGGCTTCGTCGCGAAGTGGCGCGCGCACGTGGGCTGGGCGGATCCGCGCTACTACTGGGGCATCGGCTACGGCGCGGACATGAACGGTCTCGGCGCGCAGGGCGACCCGCGCGGCGCGGACGTGCCGAACCCGGTGACCTACCCGTTCCGCGGGCTCGGCGGGGTCACCGTCGAGAAGCAGCACGCCGGCCGGCGGGTCTACGACGTCAACGTCGACGGCGTCGCGCAGTACGGCCTCTACCCCGACTGGATCCAGGACCTGACGAAGGTCGCGGACAGCGAGACGAAGGGCGACGGCGCGAAGATCCAGGACGACATGGAGCGCGGCGCCGAGGCCTACCTGCAGATGTGGGAGCGGGCCGAGGGCGTGGCGCCGGACTCCTGCCGCAACCCCGGGCTGCGCAAGCCCTGGCGGACCGTCGCGTCCCTGGTGCGGCCCGGGATGACGACCCGGCAGGTGATGACGGCCGTCGGCCAGCCCTACCAGCGGCTCGGGACGACCTACCGGTTCTGCGCCCGCACCGCCCGGGACCCGCGGGTCGCGGTCACCGTGCGCTTCTCACCCGCGGGTCGGGTCCTCCAGCCACCAACGGCCTCGTGAAGTTACCCCTCGGTAGGATCCTTCTCACGTCCCGACGGCACTGACGCCGCACGCCTGTGCGAATAGGCTCGCGTGACGTGCCGCCGGCGCACCTTCCGACCACCCCGACAGGGAGCGACAAGTGAGTGCAGTGCTGATCCTGGGCATCGTGATGACCGCGATCGCCCTCCCGATCGCCGGGAAGCGGGTCTGGTTCCTGTTCCGCCTCATCAGCGGCGGTCAGCCCGCCCCCGACCGGATCGAGGGGGTCACCCGGCGCGTGGGCCGGGCGATCACGACCGAGCTGGTCGAGGTCTTCGGTCAGCGCAAGCTGCTCAAGTGGACGGTGCCGGGCACGGCGCACTTCTTCGTGATGTGGGCGTTCATCATCCTCGGCACGGTCTACGTCGAGGCCTACGCCGTCCTGTTCTCGCGCAACCCGGAGTGGGGCTGGTTCGTCTTCGGCAACTGGGCGGTGCTCGGCTTCCTCCAGGACTTCATCGCGGTGATGTGCCTCCTGGGCCTGGTCGTCTTCTGGGCGATCCGGCTGCGCAACCAGCCCAAGCAGATGGGCCGCAAGTCCCGCTTCTTCGGCTCGCACCTCGGTCCGGCGTACTTCACGCTCTTCATGATCTTCAACGTCATCTGGACGATGTTCCTGTTCCGCGGGGCGGTCGAGGCGCAGGTCCAGGCCTCGGGGAGCGAGACCGGCTACGGCAAGGCGGCGTTCGTCTCCTACGCGCTCGGCACGGTCCTCCCCGACAGCACCGCCCTGATCGGCATCGGCCTGCTGCTGCACATCGGCGTGATGCTGGTCTTCTTGATCTTCGTGCTCAACTCCAAGCACCTGCACATCTTCGTCGCGCCGATCAACGTGCTCTTCTCCCGCCGACCGGTCGCGCTGGGCGCGGCCAAGCCGCTCATCTCCGCCGGCAAGCCGGTCACGCTCGACGACATCGACGACCTCGACGAGGACGCGAAGCTCGGCGTCGGGGCGGTCGAGGACTTCACGTGGAAGGGCCTGCTCGACTTCGCGACCTGCACCGAGTGCGGCCGCTGCCAGTCGCAGTGCCCGGCGTGGAACACCGAGAAGCCGCTGTCGCCGAAGCTGATGATCATGGCGCTGCGTGACGGCGCCTTCGCGAAGGCGCCGTACCTCCTGGCCCACGAGGACAAGCGCGAGGCGCTGCTCGAGGGCAACGACACGCTCACCCTGGAGGTCGAGCGGCCGCTGGTCGGCGACACCGGTGACGACTGGTTCTACATGCCCGAGAACGGCGCCGGCGTCATCGACCCCGACGTGCTCTGGTCCTGCGTCACCTGCGGGGCGTGCGTCAACCAGTGCCCCGTCGACATCGAGCACGTCGACCACATCGTCGACATGCGCCGCTACCAGGTGCTCGTCGAGTCGAACTTCCCCAGCGAGCTCAACCAGCTCTTCCGCGGCCTGGAGAACAACGGCAACCCGTGGAACATGTCGCCCAGCGCGCGCTTGGACTGGGCCAAGGGCCTGGACTTCGAGGTCAACGTCGTCGGAGCTCCGTCTGATCAGGGGGGTATCGAGTCCCTCGACGAGGTCGAGTGGCTCTTCTGGGTCGGCTGCGCCGGTGCCTACGAGGACCGCGCGAAGAAGACGACCCGCGCGGTCGCCGAGCTGCTGCACATGGCCGACGTGAGCTTCGGCGTCCTCGGCACCGGCGAGACCTGCACGGGTGACTCCGCCCGTCGCGCCGGCAACGAGTTCGTCTTCCAGGGCCTCGCCCAGCAGAACGTCGAGACGTTCAAGGAGCACAAGGTCAAGAAGGTCGTCTCGACCTGCGCCCACTGCTTCAACACGCTCAAGAACGAGTACAAGGAGTTCGGGATCGAGCTGGAGGTCGTGCACCACACCCAGCTGCTCAACCGGCTGGTGCGCGAGGGCCGGCTGACCCCTGTCGCCGACGGCGCCGGTGCCCACCAGCGCTCGATCACCTACCACGACCCCTGCTACATCGGTCGCCACAACGGCGTCTACACGCCGCCGCGCGAGCTGCTCCAGGTGCTGCCCGGCGCGGAGTTCGTGGAGATGGAGCGCAACTCCGAGCGGTCCTTCTGCTGCGGCGCCGGCGGTGCCCGCATGTGGATGGAGGAGAACATCGGCGAGCGGATCAACGTCAACCGCACCGTCGAGGCCATCGGCACCGGTGCCGACCAGATCGCCGTCGGCTGCCCGTTCTGCCGGGTGATGCTCTCCGACGGGCTCACCGCCCAGCAGGACAAGGGCGAAGCCCGCGCGGAGGTCGAGGTCCTCGACGTCGCCCAGATGCTGCTCGCCTCGGTCAAGGGCGAGATGGCGACCCGCTACGCCCCCGGCTCCGGCGGCGCTGCTGCCCCGGCGGCCCGGTCGACCGAGACCAAGGCGGAGCCGGAGGCCGGCGACGAGACGATCACCGCGGAGACGATCGTGGCCACCGAGGACGCCGGACCGGCCGCGAAGGCGTCGGGCGGGTCGTCGCTCTTCGACACCCCGGCCGCGGAGCCCGCCCCCGCCGCGCCCGCCTCGTCGGGCGGCTCGCTCTTCGACACCCCGGCCCCGGAGCCGGCGGCTCCTGCCGAGCCGGCCGCCGCGTCGTCGGGCGACTCGCTGTTCGACCTCGGCGGTGACGCCGCGCCGGCCCCGGCCCCCGCGGCGCCGCAGGCCGAGGAGAAGGCCCCGGAGACGGCCCCGGAGAATGCCCAGCCCGCTCCGGCGGCGTCCGGTGGCTCGCTGTTCGACATCGCCACCCCCGAGCCGGCCGCCCCGGCTGCCACGGCGGCCGAGACGGCCCCGGAGCCGGCGAAGGCGGCGGAGCCGGCGGCCGACCTCGGGTCGGGCGGCTCGCTCTTCGACATCGCCACCCCCGAGCCCGCCACCCCGGCTACTCCCGCAGCCGAGGAGGAGACCGCGCCGGAAGCGGCCGCCGCAGAGCCGGCGCCCGCCCCGACCCCGGCACCCGAGCCGGCCCCACCGGTCGACCTCTCCGCGGGGGGCTCCCTGTTCGACATCGCGGCCCCGGCACCCACTGCGGCTGCGCCCGCCGAGCCGGAGCCCGAGCCGGAGCCCGAGCCGCAGGCCGAGCCCGAGGCGGAGCCCGAGGCGCAGGCCGAGCCGCAGGCCGAGCCCGAGGCGGAGCCGGAGCCGGAGAAGCCCGCGGCGCCGAGTTCGGGCGCGACCCACCAGCCGAAGACCGACGTCGACATCAACCGGTCCGGGTCGCTCTTCGACCTCTGACGGGCCGGCGGCCTCCGGGTCGTGGGGGGGGGGCGCACCAGGCGGGGGGGGTGCCGCACGCGCTCCCCACCAGATGGCGGGGCATGCCCGATGGCACTCGCTCCTGCGCGAGGCCGAGGAGCTCGGCGTCGACGCCGACGACGCGCCCACGCTCGTCGCGGGCGTGCTCGCCGACCAGCGGCGCGCGATCCGGCGGGCCGAGGACCCGGACCCACAGGTCCGCGCCGCGCTGCACGCCGCGGTCCTCGGCCCCCCACCCGGCGACGGCTCTCGGCGCTGGGTGCCGGCCGCGGTGCTCGCGGTCGCCCTGGTCGTCGTGGGGCTCGGCGTCGCGCTCACCCGCTCCGACGGCGGACCCGGCGGCACCACCGACCCGGACGCCCCGAGGGCCGTGCGCCTGGACGACGACCAGGTGCCGTCGCTGTTCGGGTACGACGGCCCCGACGCGCGCCGGCTGCTCCAGAGCAGGGGCCTGCGGGTCTCGCTCGAGCCGTTCCGGTCCTGCGAGGTCCTGGGACGGGCGGTCGGGAGCGACCCGCCCGTCGGGGCGAGGATCCGCGCCGGGGACCCGGTCACCGTGTTCACCTCGCTGCCGGCGGACGTCGCCTGCCTGACCGACTACCAGGACCGTGCGACGACCTGGGCGCTCCTGGACTTCGCCACCGGGCGCGGCCCGGCGCCGCCGTTCGCCGACCGCGTCCTGGTGCACCCCGTCGACGGGCCCGAGGTCGTGCTCAGCGGCCCGGCCGCCCGTGACCGCGGCTCGTGGAGCGGCACCGGGGTGCTCGAGGCACTGCGCACGGTGTCGGCCGGGGTCGAGGAGGTCGGCACCGGACCCATGTCGTACGTCGTCCCGGCGATCCACGTGTCGACCGTCCACGACGGGGCGGGTCGGCGCGGGGTCCCGAGGACCCCCGTCGCCGGGTCGGACGACGCGTTCGCCGTGCAGGTGCGGACGCCGGGCCGCGCAGGGTGCCCGGTCCGGCTCGAGGTCTACCGGCGGGACGGGGCGATCGCGGCGGTCGCCCTCTACCCGGCGTCGGACTGAGCCTGGTCGCCGGGCGGCTCCTCGTCGGGCACCACGACCGGGCGCAGCCGCGCCCAGAGGGCGAACGCGACCGCGAACACGACCATCATCAGCCCGGCCCACAGGTTCGCGTTGACGTCACCGGTCTTGTCGGCCTCCTCGTCGCCGAAGAGTCCGACCAGGGTCAAGATGACGCCGTAGACGCCGATCAGGCCGGCGATCACGTTGCGGATGTCGAAGGCTCCCGCCGTCTGCTTGGTAGCCATGTCAGCCCCTTAGAAGATCACGTTCAAGATGACGACGAGGGTCAGCGAGACCCCGGCGAGCGGCAGCGTGCGCTGGTACCAGGGGTGCGACCTCTCGTGCGGATCGACCAGGTCCTCGCGCGGTGTCTCGGAGTAGACCAGGCCCTTCAGCGAGCCGGCGGGCTTCGGTTCGGTGACCATCGAGACCACGACGGCGAGGAGCATCGACACGACGAACGCCGCACCCGCGGCCACGAACGACGCGCCCTGGCCGCTGATGCCGATCCAGCCCTGGCTCAGCGACCCGAGCGCGTCCTCGCTGGCGATCCCGACGGCGACCGCGGCCACCGTGCCGGACACCAGGCTGACCCAGCCGGCCGTCGCGGTCATCCGCCGCCAGAACATACCGACGATGAAGGTGGCGAACAGCGGCGCGTTGAAGAACCCGAACAGCGTCTGCAGGTAGGTCATGATGTTCGAGTAGTTCGACGCCAGGCCGGCGGTGAAGATGGCGATCACCACGGCGGCCACCGTCGCGATCCGCCCGACGACCAGGTAGTAGCCGTCGTCGCGCTCCTTGACGACGTACGTCTGCCACAGGTCGTAGCTGAAGACCGTGTTGAACGCCGACACGTTGGCCGCCATGCCGGCCATGAACGCGGCCAGCAACCCGGCGATGGCGACGCCGAGCAGGCCGTTGGGCAGCACGTCGCGCATCAGGTAGAGCAGCGAGTCGTTGAACGTGACGCCGTCCCCCGAGGACCCGCCGGCGACCGACTCGCCGGCCTTGACCTTGGCCACCTCGGCGACCAGCACCGCGGCGATCATGCCGGGCAGGATCGTGATGAACGGGACGAACATCTTGGGGAACGAGCCGATGATCGGTGCCTTGCGGGCGGAGGAGAGCGAGTTGGAGGCCATCGCGCGCTGGACCTCGACGAAGTTGGTGGTCCAGTAGCCGAAGGACAGCACGAACCCGAGGCCGAAGACGATGCCGACGACCGACAGGAAGTCGGAGCTGAACCCCGTCAGGGCGGTGCCCGGCCAGGAGTTCAGCTGGTCGGTGGCCGGGGCGATCGCGTCCGGGTGGGCGTCGGCGGCCTGGGTGATGCCGTCCTTGAGCCCGCCCCAGCCACCGACGCGGTGCAGGCCGATCAGGGTCAGCGGCAGCAGCGCGGCCACGATGACGAAGAACTGCAGGACCTCGTTGTAGATGGCGGCGCTGAGGCCGCCGAGGGTGATGTAGGACAGCACGATCGCGGCAGCGACGACGAGCGCCACCCACAGGGACCAGCCGAGCAGCGCGTGGACGATGCTGGCGAGCAGGAAGAGGTTGATGCCCGCGATCAGCAGCTGGGCCACCGCGAAGGAGATCGCGTTGACCAGGTGGGCCCCCGGCCCGAACCGCCGGAGCATGAACTCCGGGACCGACCGCACCTTCGAGCCGTAGTAGAACGGCATCATCACGACGCCGAGGAAGAGCATCGCGGGGATCGCGCCGATCCAGAAGTAGTGCACGGTCGGGATGCCGAACTGCGCGCCGTTCGCCGACATGCCCATGATCTCGACCGCGCCGAGGTTGGCGGAGATGAACGCCAGGCCGGTCACCCACGCGGGCAGCGACCGCCCCGACAGGAAGAAGTCGAGGGAGTCGGAGATCTGGCGGCGGGCCAGGAGCCCGATGCCGAGGACGACGGCGAAGTAGAGGAAGACGATCAGGTAGTCGACGGGCTTCGCGTCGATGATCGTGCTCGCCAGGACGGTAGGACTGCTGATCATCGCGCTGGGCATCGGCGCACCTTTCACCCGAGGGATGGGCCGCGGGGTCACGTGCCCGGCACGGCGCGCGCGCAAACATCGGAGCCGGCCTGCCACCACCTCGCACCGGCCTGACGTCATCTGGTGCTTGACATGACATCACGATGGTGTCACTGTGGTGCACATGGACATCACGCCGTACGTCGACGCACTCCGCCGCGACCTGGTCGCCGCGGCCGACGCCGTCGGGCCGGAGGCGGGCGAGCTGACCGAGCGACTCGGCTTCGCGCTCGACCCGGCCGCCCGGCTGGCCCTGATGGAGGCGGTCAGCCAGGCCGCCGCCGAGATCACCGCCGAGATGCGCGACGGTGCCGTCGACGTCCGCCTCGACGGTCGCGAGCTCGCCTTCGTGGTGCACGAGGCACCCGTCCCGGCGGCCGCAGCCGCCCCGGCGCAGCCCGCCGACGAGGAGACCGAGGACGACGGCACCGTCGCCAGGATCACGCTGCGCATCCCCGAGTCGGTCAAGACCCGCGCCGAGGAGCTCGCCGCGAGGTCCGGCAGCTCGCTGAACACCTGGCTGGTCAACGTCGTGCGCGCCGCGACCCGTGAGGGTGCGGTCAACGTCGACATCGACCTGTCCAGCATCCCCTTCCTCGGCGGCGGCCCCGACCCGTTCACCGCCAAGCGCGGGAACCGCCGGATGACCGGCTGGGTCTAGCGGAGACGCGCCAGCGGAGAAGCACCACGGGACCGGCACCGGCCGGCCCCGCAGACGACCACACCCTCGACAAGGGAGAGAGACATGACCGACCACACCTTCCAGACCGACCGCCCCGTGCACCTGGTCACCGAGATCGGCAAGGGCTCGGTGAGCATCACCGCGACCGAGACCGCCACGACCACCGTCGAGGTGACCGGCCGCGACGCCGACCAGGTCGAGGTCCGCCAGGACGGCGACCGGGTCAGCGTCATCGGCCCCAAGCAGTGGGGCTTCTTCGGCGCCGACCACGGCGTCGACGTCCGCGTGACCCTGCCGACCGGCAGCGACCTCGCGATCAAGACCGGCAGCGCCGACGTGGCCGTCTCGGGCGTGGTCGGCTCGGGTCAGGTCAAGAGCGGGTCGGGCGACGTCGCCCTGGCCGTCGCCGCCGGCCCCCTGCTGGTCGAGACCGGGTCCGGCGACATCCGCCTGGGCGAGGTGCGCGCCGACGCGCGCGTCAAGAGCGGCTCCGGTGACGTCGACGTCACCGACGCCGCCGCCTCGCTGGTCGTCTCCACCGGATCGGGCGAGATCGCGCTGGGCCACACCCGGGGCCAGGTGGTCGTCAAGACCGGTTCGGGCGACGTCAAGGTCGGCGAGGCCGAGACCGACCTCACCATGAGCACGGGCAGCGGCGACCTCGTCGTCCACACCGCCCGGCGCGGCCGGCTCACGGCCAAGGGCGCCTCGGGCGACGTGCGGGTCGGCGTACCGGCCGGTCTCCCGGTGTGGACCGACATCTCCACGGTCTCGGGTCGGATCCGGTCCGACCTGCAGTCCGCGGGCCGGCCCGAGGACGGGGCCGACCACCTGGAGCTGCGGGCGAAGGTCGTCAGCGGCGACGTCGTCCTCACCGAGGTCTGAGCGGCCCGCCCCCAGCACACCCAGTACACCCACCCGCAGGAGGAGCACGTCATGGACCAGATGAACCTCACCCTCGAGGCCGAGGCCAACCGCCAGCAGCTCGCCGAGCGCATCGCGCGCGCCGGCGCGCCCAAGATCCCGGCCACCGCCCACCGACACCTGCTGGCGCAGCGGCTGCGCCGCTTCGCCGACCGGATCGACGGCTGAGCGACGTACCGACCGGGCTCAGATGCTGGTGCGGTGGAAGTTCTGGAACGACCGCGACGGCGTCGGACCCCGCTGGCCCTGGTAGCGCGAGCCGTACTTCGCCGAGCCGTACGGGTGCTCCGAGGGCGAGGACAGCCGGAAGAAGCAGAACTGCCCGATCTTCATCCCCGGGTAGAGCTTGATGGGCAGCGTGGCGACGTTGGCCAGCTCCAGGGTGACGTGGCCGCTGAACCCGGGGTCCACGAAGCCCGCGGTCGCGTGGGTGAGCAGCCCGAGGCGGCCCAGCGACGACTTGCCCTCCACCCGGGCGGCGATGTCGTCGGGGAGGGTCACCACCTCGTAGGTGGACCCGAGCACGAACTCCCCGGGGTGCAGGATGAACGGGTCGTCGCCGTCGGGCTCGACCACCCGGGTCAGGTCGGACTGGTCGGCCGCCGGGTCGATGTGCGGGTACTTGTGGTTCTCGAAGACCCGGAAGTAGCGATCCAGCCGGACGTCGATCGACGAGGGCTGGAGCATGCCGGCGTCGTACGGCTCCATCGCGATCCGGCCGGCGTCGATCTCAGCGACGATGTCGCGGTCTGAGAGCAGCACGGTGGCACCCTACCGGTGGCCGCCGGGGGCCGTGCGGGACGATGGAGCGTGACCTTCAGGCGGTACGTCGCCCTGGGCGACTCCTTCACCGAGGGCGTCGGGGACCCCGACCCCACCCGGCCCAACGGGCTGCGCGGCTGGGCGGACCGGGTCGCCGAGCACCTGGCCACCCTGGACCCGGACTTCCGGTACGCCAACCTGGCGATCCGCGGGCGCAAGCTGCCCGCGATCCTCGACGAGCAGCTGGCCCCCGGACTCGCCCTCCGGCCCGACCTCGTCACCATCCACGGCGGCGGCAACGACGTGCTGCGGCCGAAGGTGGACCTCGACGCGCTCGCGTCGCGCTACGACCAGGCGATCGGCCAGCTGACCGCCAGCGGCGCGCGGGTCGTGCTGTTCACGCTCTTCGACCCGGGTACCTCCGGGGTGTTCGCCGGGATGCGCGGGCGGTTCGCTCTCTTCAACGAGTGGGCCCGCGAGATCGCGGACCGGCACGACGCGACCCTGGTCGACATGTGGCGGATGCGCGACGTCGAGCTGCCCGTCGTCATGGACACCGACCGGATGCACCTCAACACCGCCGGCCACACGATGATGGCGATGCGGGTGCTCGACGCCCTCGGCGTCGCGCATGACCTCACCCCACCGCCGCTGGCCCCGATCCCCGTGCTCACCCGCCGGGAGAAGGTCGCCGAGAACGCCCGCTGGACCCGTGAGTTCCTCGTGCCCTGGGTGCACCGCCGGCTCACCGGCCGCTCGTCCGGCGACCTGGTCGACCCGAAGCGCCCGGCCCTGGCACCGATCGACTAGTATCGCCCGCGTCCTGCGGATGTAGCTCAGTTGGTAGAGCGCGACCTTCCCAAGGTCGATGTCGCGAGTTCGAGCCTCGTCATCCGCTCCACACGAAGGCCCGCCCCCGCGGCGGGCCTTCGCACGTGTCGCGAGCGCGACGCTCTGCCCACCGTCGATGTCGCGAGTTCGAGCCTTGTCATCCGCTCGCCCACCTGGCGCAGCTTCATCATGGTCTGTTGTCGAACCTGCACGCCCCACGGCCTGCCCACCATGGGAAGTGCAGGTTGACCTGCATCCCCTGATGAAGCTGCGACGGAGGTGACCAGCACCGCCCCACCACACCTGTGACGGGAGTGTCGCTTGACGATTCAAGTGACCAGAGGTGACAGTGGGGTGACCCCTTCCCCGCTTGTCTCGAGGTCGACCACCCATGTCTCGCCGCACGCTGCTCATCGTCCTCGGCGCCCTGGTGCTGCTGCTCGCCCTCACCCCGCTGGTCCCACGAGGGGGTGGGGAGCACGGTGGGCTGGAGCCGTCCGGCGACCACGAGGCCAGCCGGCTGCGTCCGGCCCGCACCGCGGGGTTCTCGCCCGTCACCGCGGCCGCCCGCGCCGAGATCGACCGCGTGGTGGCTGCCGACCGCGCCGTCGGCCGGGTCAGCGCCCGTACGGCGCCGGACCAGCTCGCCGCCTCACTCGTGCGCTGCGCGGAGTTCGAGGGCCAGCGCTACTGCCTCGGCACGGGCTGGACCGAGGACTCTCCGGAGGAGGTGGCGGCCCGGGCCGCCACTGCCGCCCGGGTCGCGGTCGCGCGCCGGACCGCCGGCACGATCAACACCGGTGACCTCGACGCCCACGCCGCCCTGCTGCGCCGCGCCGCGATGAGCCCCACCGAGCGGGCCGCCGCCGACCGCGCCGAGCTCACCGCCGCCGCCCGCTCGATCGCCAAGGTCTGGCTGCTGCGCCACGAGATCGAGGGCGTGCCGCTGCCCGCCGGCTTCCTCGAGCGCCACCCCGAGGCGCGCGCCTCGACCACCGCCGTCCCGGCCCGCGTGCCCAACACCGCCGTGCCCACCCGCACGCCCAGCCCGACCCGCTCGCCGAGCCCGACGAGGTCCCCCACCCGGCATCCGTCCGCGACGGCCTCCGCACCGACCACCAAGGCGCCGCCCTCTGCCGACGGCTCGCGCTACCCGTCGCGGTCGACGATCCTGGACCCCAAGGATGTCGCCGAGCAGACCATGACCTACTGGTGCGGGCCCACGTCCATGCAGATGATCGCCTGGGGCTGGCACCACAAGCCGCGCAGCCAGCAGCACTGGGCCGACGTCCTCGGCACGACCACGAGCGGCACCTCGATCAACGACATGGTCCGCGTCGTCAACCGGGCGACCGGCTGGGACGGCCCCACCCGCGCCGGTCCCTACGTCGTGCTCGACGTCGGCAAGTACACCTACGGCCAGTGGATGGTCCTCATGGAGCGCCACATCGCCGACTACCGGGCGCCGGTGGTCCTCCACCCGATCCTGCTCAAGCGCTTCTACCCCTACCTCGACGACGACGCGTCCGGGCACTACCAGGTCGGGCGTGGCTACGCCAAGCGCGGCCGCAAGCCCAACCAGATCAGCTACTTCGAGCCCTGGAACCAGCAGCGCTTCGACCCCTCCGAGCCCTACATCGCCCGGGTCCAGTGGCGCGACGCCTACAGCAGCTACCGGGCCAACCTCGCCCACTACGCCCACAACGTCGGCGTGTGATGCGGATCCGGTACGCCGTCGCGGTCCTCGCTCTCACGCTGACCGGCTGCGGCGGCAGCGACCCCGGCTCGACGCCGGCTCCCACGGACACCGCGAGCGCCGGCCCGAGCAGCCCGTCGACGACGCCGGCCACGTCGGCCAGCACACCGGTCTCGTCGCCACCGACCACGACCGGTGGCGGCGGACCGCTGGACTGGCAGCCGGTCCCCGGGCCGGTCCGGGACACCGTCACCACCGGCGGCGGCTGGACGCTGCGGGTGCGTGGCAACGGCGCCGGCTGGTCCCTGGACGGACCGAACGGCTCCTCGGGCGGCGGCCGGGCCGGCTTCCGGGTCAGCGACGCGCTCCTGGACCGCGACTGGGCCGTCGTGGTGCTGCAGGACCGCACCGAGCAGCAGCCCAGCATCGCCCAGGTCACCGACCTCGCGACGGGCAAGGGCTTCGCGATCGACGGCTCCTCCGACGTACCGACCACCAACGGCGGCACCTGGGCACTCGGCGCGGGTCACCTCCTGCACGCGACCGTCAGCAAGGGCGCCTACTGTGTCGCCACGGTCGACCTGGCCGCGCGCACCTCGACCGTCGGTTGGTGCGCGGCGAAGCGGCACGGCTTCAGCGGCGCGCACGTCGGCCCGGGCGGCGACTCGGTCCAGGGGTTCGACTCCGGACACCCGTCGTGCCGGACGCTGCTCGCCCTCGACGGCGCGAGCGCAACACCCTTCCCGGGCGTGCCCGACTGCCACGCCTGGGACGGCGTGCGCACCGACGACGGCGCCGTGTGGTCGGTGGTCACCGACGAGCACCGCGTCGCCGAGGCCCACTTCCACGCCAGCGCCGGCGGCCAGGACGCCGACCTCGGCCCCGGGACGTCGGGCACGCTGGTGTGGTGCGCGGGCGCTGCCTGGTTCGTCCGCGACCCCCAGCGCGACGGCGACCCCGCCGCCCTGATGCGGTGGTCCGCCGCCGACGGACTGTCGGTCGCCTACCGCTCGCCGGGCGGGCACGCGTTCCTGACCGCCCCCCGCTGTGGCGGTGACGCCATCACGGTGACGGCGATGGCCGAGGCCGGCGACGAGCAGGTGACCGCCGCCCTGTCGTGAGCCGGGACGCGGTGGCTAACGTGGCCGCCGTGCCCGCCTCCGCCCAGCAGCCCTTCGGCGGCTTCCCCGTCGCCGCGCTCGACTTCTACGACGATCTCGAGGTCGACAACACCAAGTCGTTCTGGGAGGCGCACAAGCAGGTCTACGCGGAGTCGGTGAAGGCGCCGTTCCAGGCGCTGGCCGCCGCGCTCGAGCCCGAGTTCGGCCCGATGAAGATCTTCCGTCCCTACCGCGACGTGCGGTTCGCCGCGGACAAGACGCCCTACAAAACCCACCAGGGCGGCTTCGTCCGGGCCGGCGAGGCCACCGGCTGGTACGTCGAGCTGTCGCCGCGCGGCGTCCGCACCGGGGGCGGGTTCTACGACGCGAGCGGCCCCCGGCTGGCGGCGTACCGCGAGGCGGTCGCCCACGACCGCGTCGGGCCCGAGCTGGAGGGCATCCTCTCCGCCCTGGAAGCGGCCGGGTTCGAGGTCGGGGGCGACCGGCTCAAGACCGCGCCACGGGGGTACGACGCCGCGCACCCGCGGATCGAGCTGCTGCGCCACCGGTCACTGACGGTGGGCCGGTCGCTGGGCTTCGAGCCGGTGATCCACACCCCCGCGGTGCTCGAGCTGATCCGGGCCGACTGGCGCGCCCTGCGCCCGCTGGTCGAGTGGGCCGCCGAGCACGTGCGCGACTGAACCGGGACTCAGGCCGGGGTGAAGCTCGCCATCGTGCGCTCCGGCTCCCAGTAGGCCTTCATCGAGGCGACCCGGCCGTCGTCGTGCACGACGTAGACCATGATCAGGTCGGTGGTGGTGTGGCTCCCGTCGGGCAGGGTGGTGCGGATCCGGCCGAGGTTCGCACAGGTGTTGCTCCCGGGGTTCGCGAACGACTCGGTGATCTCGAAGGCGAACGACGCGATCGGCTCGATCGCGGCGTGCCAGAACGCGGTGAGTCCCTCGTGCCCGCGGTGCCCGCGTCCCTCCGGGTCGAACATGGACGGGCCGACCGGGTCCTCGAGCACCGCGTCCTCGGCGTACACGGTCAGCCACTCCGCGAGGTCGCCCTTCGCGACCGCCGAGTAGGAGCGCTGCGAGGCCGCCCGGGCCGGGTGCGGGTCGTTCGGTGCGTGCCACGTGATGGCGTCGGACGTGATCATGCGGGCATGGTAGAACACGTTCTACTCGGGCGCGTCGGGACCGCCGTACGCCGACCGGACCCGCTCCAGCGCGTCGAGCACCAGGTCCAGCCCCACCTCGAACGAGCTGGCGAACGAGTAGTCCTCCGCGAGCACGTGCTGGGTCGCGAACTCCATCAAGCGCGGGTAGCGCGCCAAGTCCATGCTCTCGATCAGCTCCGGGGCAGAGCTCTCGAGGTCGATCTGGCCGAGCATCGCCTCCTGCAAGGAGAACCCGTAGACGAAGGCGTCGAGCACCGCGTAGGCGTGCGCGGTGGCGGGGAGGGAGAAACCGTGGGTGCGTAGCACCTCCAGGCACGCCTCGTGGCCCTGGAGGTTCGCGGGACCGGGGTTGCGCCTGGCCTCCATCAACGACTGCGCCCAGGGGTGCCGGCCGAGGGCCTCGCGCATCGACCGCGAGCGGTGGGCGAGCTCCTCGCGCCACGGACGATCGGCCCGTGGCAGGTAGATCTCCTCGAAGACCGCGTCGACGATCGCGTCGAGGATCGCCTCCTTGCTGGCGATGTGGTGGTAGATCGCCATGGGCTTCACGCCGCACTCGGCCGCCAGCGCCCGGATCGTCAGCACCGCGATGCCGTCGCGGTCGGCGAGGGCCAGCGCCTGCCGCACCACCCGGTCCCGGGTCAGGGAGTTGCGCGGGGCGCGGCCGGGGCTGGACACGGGACGACCCTAGCAGTACCGTACTTAGTATCGTACTAAGTACGTTAACGTCCCCACCGGCCAGGAGCCCCCGATGACCCGACCCACCCAGCACACCGAGACCCGCCCGACCGACACCCTCCCGACGACGATGCACGCGGTCGTCCAGCGCGGGTACGGCGGCCCCGAGGTCCTCGTCGACGAGCGGATCGACGTCCCCTCGCCCGGCCGCGGCGAGGTCCTGCTCGAGGTCCACGCCGCCGGCATCGACCGGGGCACCTGGCACCTGATGACCGGGACCCCCCAGCTGGTCCGGCTGTTCCTCGGGTGGCGCGGACCGCGCGGCGACTACGTCGTGGGCCGCGACGTGGCCGGACGGGTCGTCCGGGTCGGCGAGGGCGTCACCCGGTTCGGACCCGGCGACCTCGTCTTCGGCTCGGCGCAGGGCTCGCTCGCGGAGTACGCCGTGGCCGCCGAGGCCAAGCTCGGCCGGCAGCCCGCCGGCGCCGAGCCGACAGCCGCCGCCGTGCTGGCGATCTCGGGACTGACCGCCCTCCACGCCCTCGACGCCGCCCGCGTCGGTGCCGGTGACCGCGTGCTCGTCACGGGCGCCTCGGGAGGCGTGGGCTCCTACGTCGTCCAGCTGGCCGTGGCCCGCGGCGCCGTTGTGACCGGCGTGTGCAGCGCGGCCAAGGCCGACGCCGTACGGAGTTGGGGTGCGGCCCGGGTCCTCGACTACGCGACCACGGACCCCACCGAGGGCGACGAGCAGTACGACGTCGTCGTCGACATCGCCGGCGGCACCGACCTGCGGCGCCTGCGCCGCGTCCTCGCACCGCGCGGCACCATCGTCTTCGTCGGCGCCGAGACCGGCGGCGACTGGACCGGTGGCCTGGGCCGGCCGATGCGCTGGGCGTTGCGGATGCTGCTCGCGCGACAGCGCTTCGTGATGCTGACGGCCCGGGAGAAGGCGCCCGCCGACCTGGCGCGGCTCGCGCAGGCGGTCACCGACGGCGTGCTTCGCCCACCCGTGCACGCGGTGCACCCGCTCGAGGAGTCTCGCGTCGCGATGACCGAGCTCGACGGCGGCAGGGTGGTGGGCAAGCTCGCGATCGCGGTGCGCCCGACCGCGTGACCGCCGGCCTGCTGGTCGAGACCACGGCGACGGTCGCACCCGTTGCCGGTTAGCCTCGGCGGAGTCCCGCGTCGCAGCGCCAGGAGGACCGATGAGAGCTCGCATCCTCGGCCTGGTGGCGGCGGCCGCGGCCGCGACACTCGTCGCACCGACCGGCGTCTGGTCGGCGCCCGCCGCCGCACCGTACCCCCGCTCCGGGTGCCCGGCACCGGGCAACGTCGGGAGCTACCACGTCTACAGCCTCAGTGCCCACGCCATCTCGTGCGACCACGCCAGGCACCTCCTGATCGAGAACCTGGCGCATCACCGGCGCCACAGCTACACGTGCACCTTCTCGATGCGCGGGACGCGCGACGTGTCCATGCACTGCACGGACGCCAGCCACCCACACCACCAGTACTCCGCTGGCTACCGGGTGCACTAGGGGCGGCCCCGGACAGGCCCAGGGCAGCACGGTCAGTGCGGCTGCCAGGCGTCCTCGTCCGCCGTCCGGGAGGTGACGGCCTCGGGGAGCTGGCCGTCGGCCAGCTGCTGGATCGAGACGCTCTCGAAGACGTCGCGCAGCGAGCGCCGGGCGGCGATCCACACGTGCTGGAGCACGTCGGCGGTGTCGTTGTAGGAGACCGCCTCGGGGCGCAGGCCGTAGACCGACACCAGCGGCCCGTCGACCGCCCGGATCACGTCTGCGACCGACACCTGGTCGGCGGGACGACCCATCCGCCAGCCTCCGGACTGACCGCGCTGCGACATCACGATGCCGGCCCGGCGCAGGTCGGCCAGGATCGCCTGGAGGAACCCGTGGGGGATCTCCTGGAGCCGACCGAGCTCCTCCGCACTCACCGCGCGACCGTCGGCCCGCGTGGTCATCTCGATGAGGGCACGCAGCGCGTAGTCGGACTTGGCGGAGACACGCATGGGTCCAGTGTGTCAGATGTCTCGACTTGTTCAGTCGATCTTGTGCTCCTGCGCGCGGCCCTCAGTCCAGCCGGGCGGCGACGAGGTCGCCGGGCCGGTGCCCTCCTCCCGACCGCTCGGCCTGGTCGAGCTTGACGGCCCAGGACACCCAGAGCACCCACATCGTCACCGTGACCGCCGCGAGCAGACCGGTCGTCACCGGCTCGACGCCCGCGACCTCGGCGAGGGTGGTGAGGTTGGTGAGGACGATCAGGCCGCCGGCGGTCACGCCGAGGACGCGGGCCGGGAGGTAGCGCACCACGACGGCCGCCACCGGAGCCGCGAGGACCCCACCGACCAGCAGGGCGGCGGCGAAGGCCCAGCTCACGCCCTGCGTCCCGAGGGCGAGGAGGAACCCGAGCGAGGCGCCGACGGCGACGACGAACTCCGCGGCGTTGACCGACCCGACCACCTTGCGCGGCTCGAGCCGGCCCGACGAGAGCATCGTCGTCGTGCCGACCGGTCCCCACCCACCGCCACCGACCGCGTCCACGAGGCCGGCGACCAGCCCGAGCGGTGCCAGGAGGCGCGCGGAGATGCGGCCCTCGAAGTGCAGCCGCTGCGGGACGAGGAACCGCCACGTCACGTAGGCCCCGAGCACCAGGAGGATCACCGCGACGACGATGCGGGCGGTGCCGGTGTCGGCGTTCGCCAGCAGTGTCGCCCCGACGAACGCGCCGACGAACCCGGGTGCCGCGAGGATGCCCACGGTGCGCCAGTCGACGTTGCCCAGCGCCTGGTGGGCGGCGCCGGACACCAGCGAGGTCCCGATCTCGGAGACGTGGATCGCGGCGGAGGCCGCGGCCGGACCGAGCCCGGCGGCGAGCAGCAGGGTGCTCGAGGTGACGCCGTAACCCATGCCCAGGGAGCCGTCGACCAGCTGGGCGGCGAAGCCGACCAGGGCGAGGAGGACGAGCTTGGGCATCACGGTCCAGTTCTGGAGAAGTAAGTCAATCGATCTCATCGTCTTTAACACACGGCCCTGCTGTCAAGGGCACGACCCGCCGACCGGGCCGGAATCCCGGCCGGACCGGGACCTCCGCACCTGGCGCCCCGACCCGGGGCGGGGTGGGCTGGGAGGCGGCCCGTGGGAGCCGCGAGCCGCCTGAGTCCCGAGAGGAGACGTCATGCCCGACACCATCTACGGGCTTCCCCTGCACCCCCTGATCGTGCACGCGACGGCCGTCCTCGTGCCGCTGGCCGCGCTGCTGGTGATCCTGGCGGTGTGCTGGCCGCGCTTCCGCGCCTGGGCGGGTCCCCTGCCGATGGCGATGAGCCTGGTCGCGCTCGTGCTGACCCCGCTGTCGACCGCCAGCGGCGAGAACCTCGAGGAGCAGGTCGGCGAGAGCGCCCTGGTCGAGCGGCACGCCGAGCTCGGCGACCAGCTGCTGCCCCTCACCATCGCGTTGTTCGTCTTCTCGGCCGGCTTCTGGTGGCTCGACCGCGCCCGGCACCGCGTGCCCGAGACGGCGGCCATCGCCGACGCCCCCGCGACCCCGGCGACCACCGGAGGGACTGCGACACTCACGGCCCCGGCACCCGCCGCCCACGCCGCGGTCACGCCCGACCGGTTCCGCACCCTGACCGCCGTCGTCGGCGTCCTTGCGGTGCTGGCCGCCATCGGCACCGGGGTCCAGGTCGCGCGGATCGGTCACAGCGGCGCCAAGGCCGCCTGGTCCGACGCGTCCGCGGCGATCGTCCGCTGACCCGCGCGCCCGCCAGGGCCTCCTCCGGTCCAGACCGGTCACCACTGTCGCCGACACCACGTCGGCGACAGGTTTGGCCCGTTCCCGTTGCGGGGTTACTGACGGGTACGTACCATGTAAGTTACTGACGAGTACCGTCAGGCGTACCGTCCACGCACAGCGAAGGTTGGGGCAGTGAGCCACTACAAGAGCAACATCCGCGACATCGAGTTCAACCTCTTCGAGGTGCTCGGGCGCGACCAGGTCCTGGGCACGGGACCGTTCAGCGAGGTCGACGCCGAGACCGCCCGCGAGGTGCTCGCCGAGGTCGACCGGCTGGCGCGCGAGGACCTCGCCGCGTCCTTCGTCGAGGCCGACCGCAACCCGCCGGTCTTCGACCCGCAGACCAACACCGCCCCGCTGAGCGAGGCGTACAAGAAGAGCTACAAGGCCTGGATGGACGCCGAGTTCTGGCGGCTGAGCACCTTCGCCGAGCTGGGCGGCACCCCGGCGCCGCCCAGCGTCTGCTGGGCGATGGGCGAGCTGGTGCTCGGCTCCAACCCGACCATCTGGATGTACGGCTCCGGCCCGATGTTCGCCGGCGTGCTCCACCGCAACGGCACCGAGCGCGACAAGAAGATCGCGCAGCTGATGATCGACAAGGGCTGGATCGCGACGATGGTGCTGACCGAGCCCGACGCCGGCTCGGACGTCGGCGCCGGCCGGTCCAAGGCCACGCTCAACGAGGACGGCACCTGGAACATCGAGGGCGTCAAGCGGTTCATCACCTCGGCCGAGAGCGACCTGTCCGACAACATCATCCACCTGGTGCTCGCGCGGCCGCAGGGCGTCGAGGGCATCGGCGGCCCGGGCACCAAGGGCCTGTCGCTGTTCATCGTGCCGAAGTACCACTTCGACCTCGAGACCGGCGAGCTCGGGGAGCGCAACGGCGCCTACGTCACCAACGTCGAGCACAAGATGGGCATCAAGGTCTCCAACACCTGCGAGGTCACCTTCGGCGACCCGTCGGTGGGCGGCGGCGAGCCCGCCGTCGGCTACCTGCTCGGCGAGGTGCACCAGGGCATCGCGCAGATGTTCCAGGTCATCGAGAACGCCCGGATGATGGTCGGCACCAAGGCGATCGCCACGCTGTCGACCGGCTACCTCAACGCGCTCGACTTCGCCAAGGAGCGGGTGCAGGGCGCCGACCTGACGCAGTCCGCGGACAAGACGGCCCCGCGGGTCACCATCACCCACCACCCGGACGTGCGCCGGTCGCTGATGACCCAGAAGTCGTTCGCCGAGGCGATGCGCGCCCTGGTGCTCTACACGGCGTCGTGGCAGGACAAGGTGATGCTCGCCGAGCACGCGGGTGAGCGCGACGAGCTGGCCGAGAAGGTCAACGACCTGCTCCTGCCGATCGTGAAGGGCTACGGCTCCGAGCGGTCGTGGGTGCTGCTGGGCACCGAGTCGCTGCAGACCTTCGGCGGCTCCGGGTTCCTGCAGGAGTACCCGATCGAGCAGTACGTCCGCGACGCCAAGATCGACACCCTCTACGAGGGCACCACGGCGATCCAGGGTCAGGACCTGTTCTTCCGCAAGGTCGTCAAGGACCAGGGCGCCGCGCTCGGCCACCTGGCCGGCGAGATCTCGGCGTTCATCGAGAGCGGTGCCGGCAACGGCCGCCTCAAGAACGAGCGCGAGCTCCTCGCCCGGGCGCTGGACGACACCCAGGCGATCGTCGGCCACATGATCAACGAGCTGATGAGCGCCCAGGACGACGTCCGCAACATCTACAAGGTCGGCCTGAACACCAGCCGCCTGCTGATGGTGCTCGGCGACGTGGTCTGCGCCTGGCTGCTGCTGCGGCAGGCCGAGGTCGCCCTGGACAAGCTCGGCGGCGACCCGGGCAAGGACAAGGCGTTCTACGAGGGCAAGGTCGCCGGGGCGCAGTTCTTCGCGCGCACCGTGCTGCCGAAGATCACCGCGGAGCGGGCGATCGCCGAGGCCGTCGACCTCGACCTGATGGAGCTCGACGAGAGCGCCTTCTGACCGACGCTCGACGCCGGACCAGCACGACGGCCCGCCCGGGACCCCGGGCGGGCCGTCGTGTGTCTCCGGGCCGGTGTCGGGCGGCTGCCACCCGTGCCCACCTACCGCAGGTTCACCATGGTCTGTCGGTGAACCAGCACCTCCCACGGCCTGCCCACCACGGGAAGTGCAGGTTCACCTGCATCCCCTGATGAACCTGTGACCTAACCCCGGACCACACCACCCCTGCCCACCTGCCGCAGGTTCACCATGGTCTGTCGGCGAACCAGCCCCTCCCACGGCCTGCCCACCACGGGAAGTGCAGGTTCACCCGCATCCCCTGATGAACCTGTGACCGAACCCGGAGCACACCACCCCTGCCCCACCTGCCGCAGCTTCACCATGGTCTGTCGGCGAACCGGCACCTCCCACGGCCTGCCCACCACGGGAAGTGCAGGTTCACCCGCATACCGTGATGAACCTGCGACCCATTCCCAGCCGAGCCCGCCCTGCCCTACGGTGCGCAGATGGACGACGCGCCCGCGCTCGACCGGCCGTGGCGACGGCCGGGCGCGGCGGCGTACGCGTGGTCGCGGGTGCGGGGGATCCTCCGTCCGCCGGTGACCGTGACCGAGGTGCCCGACGGCCTGCTCGTCACCGACCACGACGTCCCGGTCACGACGCGGGACGGCACGGTGCTGCGGGTGAACGTGCACCGGCCGCCGGGCGGGGAGCCGCGGCCGGTGGTCCTGTGCGCCCATCCCTACGGCAAGGACCGGCTGCCGGAGCGCGGGCTCCCGCGGCCGTACCGCATGCTGCGCCAACCTGTCCCCGTCGCGTTCTCGCGACTGACCGGCTGGGAGGCGCCCGACCCGGTGTGGTGCGCGCAGCAGGGCTGGGTGACGGTGAACGCCGACCTGCGCGGCTCCGGGACGTCCGACGGGCGCGGCGCCCTGCTGTCGGACCAGGAGGGCGAGGACGTCGCCGACCTGGTGGAGTGGGCGGCGCAGCAGCCGTGGAGCAACGGCCGGGTCGCGATGATGGGCGTCTCCTACCTGGCGATCTCGCAGTGGAAGTCCGCGGCGCTGCGGCCGCGCGGGCTGCGCGCGATCGTCGTGTGGGAGGGCTTCACCGACGCCTACCGCGACCTGCTCAAGCCCGGTGGCGTGCGCGAGAACGGCTTCGTCCGGTTCTGGGCCGCCGGACTGCGCGGCAACCGGCTGGCCTACGACCTCCCCGAGGAGATCCGGCGGCACCCCGAGCACGACGGGTTCTGGCAGGCGCTGGTCCCGGCGGTCGAGCGGATCGAGGTGCCGGCCCTGGTCTGCGGCAGCTTCTCGGACAACAACCTGCACTCCCGCGGGTCGCTGCGCGGCTTCCTCGCCCTGGGGTCGGCGGAGAAGCATCTGTGGACCCACCGCGGTGGCAAGTGGGCGACGTTCTACGGCGCGGCCGCCCGGCGCGACCAGCGCGCGTTCCTCGCCCGGCACCTCGACGACGAGGACGCGCCGCCGCTCCCCCGGGTCCGGCTCGAGGTGCACGAGACCCGCGAGGCGAGCACGGTGCGCTCGGAGGACGCGTGGCCGCCACCGGCCGCCCGCACCCGGACCCTGCACCTCTCCGCGGCGGGCCTCGGGCCGGCGCCGGACGCGGCCGGGTCGATCGGGTTCCGCACCCGCTCGCGCGGCGTCCGGTTCGGGTGGACGGTGCCCGAGGACCTCGAGGTGGTGGGCGCTCCGACGCTGCGGCTGCACGTCGAGGCGGGCGCCGAGCTGACGCTGGTCGCCGGCCTGGAGAAGTGGGTCGACGGGAGGTACGTGCCCTTCGAGGGGTCCTACGGGTTCGGCCGTGACCGGGTCACGACCGGCTGGCATGCGGTGCCGGCGGGGGCGCACCAGGTCGAGGTCGAGATGGGACCGACCGCGACCCGCTTCCGCCGCGGCGACCAGCTGCGCCTGGTCGTCGCGGGTCGCTGGCTGTGGCCACGCAACCCACTCACCGGCCAGTTCCCGGGCTGGTACCCGCCCGGACCGCGCACGTCCTGCACGCTCCGCTGGGGGCCCGGGCTCCGGGCCGGCCTGGACCTGCCGGTGGTCGCGGCGGACTGACCTCCCAGGGGACGGCACCGGGATCAGCGGCGCAGCGTGCGAGCGGCGGACCGCCGTACGACGTCGGTGAGCCGGTCGAGCACCGGCGAGTCCAGGCGCCACCGCTGCCAGTGCAGGGCGACGTCGACGTGCAGACCCCGCACGAGCGGGACCAGCGAGGCGTCGAGCTGGGGCTCGGGGATCATCCCCCAGCCCAGGCCGAGCCGGACCGCCTCGGCGAAGTCGGCGGACGTCGGCACCCGGTGCGCGACCGGCGGCGCCGCGACGCCACGACCGCGCAGCACCTCGTGCTGGAGGTCGTCCTTCTCGTTGAACACGACCACCGGCATGGCCGACCAGTCCGGACGCCGGCCCCGTCGCCAGCGCTGCGCGAGCCCGGCGGTGGCGGCCGGCACGTAGCGCAGCGTGCCCAGGCGCTCCACCGAGCAGCCCTGGACAGCGGTGGGCTCGCTGGTCACGGCGGCCAGCACGTCGCCGCTGCGCAGCAGCCCGGCGGAGAAGGCCTGGTCCTCCACGTGCAGCCGCAGCGCGACCGCGTCCCAGGTGGCGACGTCCGCGACGACACCGCGGAACCAGGTGGCCAGCGAGTCGGCGTTCACCGCCACCGGCAGGTCCACCACGGACCGGCCGCCGGGCTCGGTCGCGCCGAGCTCGCCACCCACCTCGTCCTGGAGCAGCTGCACCTGGCGGGCCAGCCGGAGGAGCACCTCCCCCTCGGCCGTCGGGCGGCAGGGCGTCGTGCGTTGCACGACCACCCGCCCGACCTGGGACTCCAGCGCGCGGATCCGCTGGCTCACCGCCGACGGCGTGACGTGCAGGTGCCGGGCGGCGGCGTCGAAGGTGCCGTGGTCGGCGATCGCGAGGAGGGCGGCCAGCTGGGACGGCACGAGGTCCATGAAGCAACGCTAATGGTTGTGCAGATTGTTTCGTTGGTCTTCAGGTGGTGCCGGCGCCTAGCGTGGCCGGGTGCTCGACTCCCTGACCGCCGGCCTGCTGACCGGCCTGTCGCTGATCGTGGCGATCGGTGCGCAGAACGCGTTCGTGCTGCGCCAGGGCCTGGCGCGCGAGCACGTCGGCCTGGTGGTGGCGATCTGCGCGGTCTCCGACGTCGTCCTCATCGTCGCCGGTGTGGCCGGGATCGGGGCGGTGGTCGAGCACGCCGGGTGGGCGCTGGACCTCGTGCGCTGGCTCGGCGTCGCGTTCCTGACCTGGTACGGCGTCAGCTCGCTGCTGCGCGCGCGCCGCGCCGAGTCGCTGCAGACGTCGGCGGCCGGTGCGGCGACCCGGCGACGGACCGTCGCCGTACGCATGCTCGCCCTCACCTGGCTCAACCCGCACGTCTACCTCGACACCGTGCTGCTGCTCGGCTCGATCGCCAACCACCACGGCTCCCCCGGTCGCTGGTGGTTCGCGGTCGGCGCCTGCCTGGGCAGCATCGTGTGGTTCGGCTCGCTGGGGTACGGCGCCCGGCTCGCCGCCCCACTGCTGGCCAGCCCGCGGGCGTGGCAGGTGCTGGACGTCGTCATCGGGCTCGTCATGCTCGCGATCGCCGCCAGCCTGGCGCTGGGCTGAGACCGCCGGTCCTGGCGGTCAGCCCGCCGAAACCCGCACGGCCGACCCCGGTGCCCGGCGACCCCTCTAGGGTGCTGGTCATGACCGATCAGCAGGAGCTCAGCGGCTACGTCGACGTGTGGTGGCAGGCCGTCAACGACTTCACCGACCTCCTGGAGGAGCTGGACCCCGCGGACTGGGCGCGGCCGACCGACCTGCCCGGCTGGGACGTGAAGGCGGTCGCGTCGCACGTGGCGCACCTGGAGTCCATCCTCGCCGGCAACCCGGAGGAGTCCGCCGACGTCGGTCAGCCCGACCACATCGCCTCGCCGATGGGCATCTACACCGAGATCGGCGTGGTCACCCGCCGTGACGCCGACCCCGACGCCATCATCAACGAGATCCGCGCCGCGGCGACCGCCCGGCACACCCGGCTGCTCGACGACCCGCCGACCGACGGCAGCGCCAAGCCGGAGCCGGTCTTCGGCGGCGTCCCCTGGGACTGGCGCACGCTGCTGCGCAACCGTCCTCTGGACGTCTGGATGCACGAGCAGGACGTCCGGCGGGCCGTCGACCGTCCCGGCGGCATGGACTCCCCCGCGGCCCGGCACACCGCGGAGTACCTCGCCGAGAGCACCGGCTACGTCCTCGCCAAGCGGCTCGGCGCGGACCCGGGCACCTCCGTGGTCCTGGAGATGGAGGGCAGCGCACCGTTCGCCTTCACGGTCAACGACGCCGGTCGCGGCGAGCGGCTGGCCGACGCCCCGGCCGACCCGACGGTGCTGCTGCGGATGGACCGCGAGGCGTTCATCCGCCTGGCCGGCGGCCGCTGCGACCCCGAGCCCGGCACCGTGCACGTCGACGGCGACCAGGACCTCGGCCGGCGGCTGATGGACGCCCTGGCCACCACCCCGTGACCGCGCCGTGAGGCCGGCCGCCGACCGCTGGACGCCGGCCGACCTGCCCGACCTCGCCGGACGCACCGTCGTCGTGACCGGGCCGAGCGCGGGCGGTCTGGGCCACTTCACGGCGCTGGAGCTGGCGCGGCGCCGGGCCCGGGTGGTGCTCGCCGGGCGGCGACCCGAGCGCCTCGCGGACAGCGCGTCGGCGATCCGCGCCGAGGTGCCCGACGCGGAGCTCGAGCAGGTCGTGGTCGACCTGGCCGACCTCGCCTCCGTGCGGCGCGCGGCGGCCGACCTCGCCGCCACCGGGCCGCTGGACGTGCTGGTCAACAACGCCGGGGTGATGGGCACGCCGTACCGCCGCACCGGCGACGGGCTGGAGCTGCAGATGGCCACGAACCACTTCGGCCCGTTCCTGCTCACCGGGCTGCTGCTGCCGCAGCTGGTCGCCAGCGGGGCCGGCCGGGTCGTGGCGGTCTCCTCGCAGATGCACCGCTACACCGCCCGCCGCGCCCCGCTCGGCGACCCCCGGGTCCAGGAGGGCCGCTACGAGCGGTGGACGGTCTACGGCCAGACCAAGCTCGCGAACCTGCTGTTCACCTACGAGCTCGACCGCCGGCTGCGGCGCGCCGGGCTGCCGGTCAAGGCGCTCGCCGCGCATCCCGGGTTCGCCTCGACCCACCTGGCCGCCAACGGGCAGTACGGCCGGACGACCGGTGGCGCGGCCTCGATCCTCGACGCCGCGATCAAGGCGGTCTCACCCAGCACGCCGGCGAAGGGCGCGTGGCCCACGCTGATGGCGGCGACCGCCGACCTGCCCGGCGCGACGTACGTCGGCCCCGACGGTCTCTTCGAGTGGGGCGGTGCGCCGCGGGTGACGACGAGCAGCCGGCTCTCCCACGACGAGACCGCCCAGCGGCGGCTGTGGCAGCGCAGCGAGGAGGTCACGGGCATCCGCTACCCGTGACGCGGGGCTCAGGAGCGGTCCGCGACCCGCACGAACCCCCCGAGCACGGGCACGTACGCCGCACCGTCCGGGCCCAGGGCGACGCTCCCGTGGTGGTTGTCGGCCAGGACGCCCAGGCCCGTGCGCTGCGCCCAGGTCGTGCGGCCGGAGCGGAGGTCGACCGCGGTGAGGTACCACGCGTCGGCGCCCAGCCAGCTGTGCCGCTTGGTGTAGAGGTAGGCCAGGCCCGCCTCCGGCGAGACGGCCGGGGCACCGCTGGGGGCGTCCAGGTCGGACTGCCAGGAGACCCGGCACCGCGGGACGTCGACCCGGGCCACGCCGCCGGTCGTCGTGCGGCCCAGCGCGGTCGACAGCGGGCCGTCGTACCCGTGCTGGTTGAGCACGAGCAGCCCGTCGTCCGCGGCGACCAGGCCGCCGTCGGTGGAGCTCTCGTCGTCGTCGAACAGCTCGAGCCGGCACGCCACCGCCCCGGTGTCGCCCCGGTGCACGACGACCTGGAGCCGGGGGTCGCGGTCGTCGGCGACGGCGACCAGCCCGCTCGGCAGCACGACGGGTGCGCTGCCGCGCTCGACGCCGTCGGACCTCGCGGCCCACGCCGCCACCGGCCGGTCGCCCGTGGCGATCACCTTGTGCAGCGCGTGCTCGCCCGCGACGTAGACCGCGTCCGGGGCGATGGTGAGCGGCCGCCGCACCCGGTCGTGGAGGTCGAGCAGGCGCACGCGGTCGCCCGCGACCAGGGCGACCCGGCCGTCCTCGGTGCTCACCCACGTGCGGTTGCGCCGGTCGACGCCCACCCCGGTCGCGCAGCCGCCCTCGGGCAGGTCGACCGCCGCGGAGGTCGTGAGGTCGGGTGCGCCCTCCGCGTCGGCGGTCGCCACCGTCAGCACGCGCCCGCCCGCGACGACGAGCACCCGTCCGCCCGCCACGGTGAAGACCGGCGGGCAGCCACCGGGCAGGTCCTTGGCCGCGAGCTGGCGCAGGCTGTCGGGGTCGACCAGCCGCAGCACGTCACCGCAGGTGGTGACCAGCCGGCCCCGCGGGTCGAAGCCGACGTCGCGGCAGTCGGGGGCGCCGTACGAGCGCGTCGTCACCTGGGGCGAGTCGCCCAGCGGCGCCGCGACCTCGCCGGCCGGGAGGATCGAGGGCCGCCCGACGTACGCCGGCGTCACCAGCGCCCCGGGACCCGGGGGCAGCCGCACCCAGCCGTCGGGCAGGACGTAGAGCACCCCCGCGACGGCGAGGACGCCCACGACCCACCAGCCCAGCACCCGCCGGGTCGGCCGCAGCCACTCCCGGACCCGGCGCGAGCACAGCGCGGCGGCGGCCAGGACCAGGGCGAGCGGCCCGACCGCCCACCACAGGAGGGCCACGCCCAGCAGGGCGGCCGTGCGCGCGAACCTCATCGTGGCAGCAGGCTAGTCGCGACCGCGCCCGTCGCCGGCGAGGCACGACGACCACCGGTGAGGCACAGTGGGATCGCATGAAGCGACTCTCGGACGTCCAGCGCATCGGGTACGGCGCCATGCGGCTCACCGGGCCCGGCATCATGGGTCCGCCGGCGGACCCCGACGAGGCCGTGCGCGTGCTGCAGCGGGCCGTCGAGCTCGGTGTCGACCACATCGACACCAGCGACTACTACGGGCCGTACGTCGTCAACGACCTGATCCGCGAGGCCCTGCACCCCTACCCGCCGGAGCTGGTGCTCGTCACCAAGGTCGGCGCGCGCCGCGACGAGGCCGGCGCCTGGCTCCCGGCGTTCTCGCCCGACGAGATCAAGGAGGCGGTGCACGACAACCTCGGCCGGCTCGGCGTCGAGCGCCTCGGTGGGGTCAACCTGCGGCTCATGGACGGCTTCGAGGGATCCTTCGAGGAGCAGTGGACGGTGCTGGCGGACCTGCGCTCGCAGGGTCTCGTGGTGGAGCTCGGGCTGAGCAGCTGCACGGCGGAGCAGGTGCGGGCCGCACAGGGCATCGCGCCGGTGTCGATGGTGCAGAACGCCTACAACGTCGCGCACCGCGAGGACGACGACCTCATCGAGGAGCTGGAGGACCAGGGGATCTGGTACGTCCCGTTCTTCCCGCTGGGCGGGTTCAGCCCGCTGCAGCTCGGCACCGTGGACGAGGTCGCGGCCAGGCACGGCGCGACCCACATGCAGGTCGCGCTGGCCTGGCTCCTGCAGCGGTCGCCGAACATCCTGCTCATCCCCGGCACGGCGTCGGTGGCGCACCTGGAGGAGAACCTGGCGGCCGGCCGGCTACGCCTCGACGAGGCCGACCTGGCCGAGCTCGACGCGATCGGTCGGTAGCAGCCCCTCCTTGCGGGCGACCAGGACCGCGAGCCCGATCGTGGCACCGGCCGCCAGCATGTTGATGCTCAGCGCGGAGATGCTCTTGACCAGCACGAAGGTCTGCAGGGAGGTCGACTCCAGCAGCCACAGCGTCAGCGCCGCCTTGGTCAGGCACAGCGCGGCCCACAGCACGGTGAGGGTGCTGAAGAGGCGCCGGATCCGCGGACGCAGGTGCAGCTCGTCGTCCATCGGGTAGAAGTCGCCGGCGAGCCGGGCCACCATCGGCCGAGCCGTCGCCAGCGACGCCAGGAACGCGGTCGCGACCACCGCGTCGCTGATGATCGGCTGGAGGAAGTAGAGGAAGGTGCTGCCCGCGGCCAGCGCGATCACCGTCCTCGCGGTGAGCAGCAGCGCGGTCAGCAGGAGCAGGCCGGACGGCCGGCGGCCGGTGATGGCCCGCCAGGCGATCGCCCCGTAGGACCAGCCGAGCGCGACGACGATCGCCGTCCACACGCCGTCCAGGCGGAAGCACGTGTAGAAGAGCGTCGCCGGGACCGCGCAGGCGACCAGCAGGCTCAGCGAGACCCGGCGGACCACCGCGCCCAGCGACGGGTGCGGGCAGGCGGGCGGAGCGGCTGGCGGCGAGGTGGACGGGGCGACGGCGGTGGCAGACATGTGACCTCGACCGTACGGGTCGGACCTGTGCGGGGCCTGTGCCGTCCGACCCTGGTGGAGGAGACCTTGGGCCGGGGCATGATGGCCACCATGAGCCACCCTCGTGCCGGCCAGCCCGCGGAGCCCTCCGACCTCGTCGACGTCGCCCACCTGGTGACGGCGTACTACACCGGGGTCCCCGACCCGGACGACGTGGACCAGCAGGTCGCGTTCGGGACCAGCGGGCACCGCGGCTCGTCGCTGCGCACGGCCTTCAACGAGACCCACATCCTCGCGACCACCCAGGCGATCGTGGACCACCGCCGCGAGCAGGGGTACGACGGCCCGCTCTTCCTCGGCCGCGACACCCACGGGCTCTCCGAGCCGGCGTGGGCCAGCGCGCTGGAGGTGCTGGCGGCCAACGACGTGACCGTGCTGGTCGACGACCGCGACGGCTACACGCCGACGCCCGGGGTCTCCCACGCGATCCTGCGCGCCAACGGCGGCCGCACGACGGGCGCGGGTCTGGCCGACGGCATCGTCGTGACCCCGTCCCACAACCCGCCGAGCGACGGCGGGTTCAAGTACAACCCGCCGCACGGCGGCCCCGCCGACACCGACGCGACCTCGGTGATCGCCGCCCGGGCCAACGAGCTCATCCGCGGCGGTCTCGCCGAGGTGCGCCGGGTGCCGTTCTCGCGGGCCCGGGCGCACGCCGGGGCGTATGACTTCCTCGGGACCTATGTCGACGACCTGCCGAACGTCGTGGACGTCGAGGCGATCCGCGCCGCCGGCGTACGGATCGGGGCGGACCCGCTCGGCGGGGCGTCGGTGGCCTACTGGGGCGAGATCGCCGACCGGCACGGGCTCGACCTCACGGTCGTGAACCCGCTGGTCGACCCGACCTGGCGGTTCATGACGCTGGACTGGGACGGCAAGATCCGGATGGACTGCTCCTCACCGTCGGCGATGGCCTCCTTGATCGCCCAGAAGGACCGCTTCGACATCGCGACCGGCAACGACGCGGACTCCGACCGGCACGGGATCGTCACCCCGGACGCCGGCCTGATGAACCCCAACCACTACCTGGCGGTGGCCATCGGCTACCTCTTCGGCGGCGCGCGACCGGGCTGGCCGGGCACCGCCCGGATCGGCAAGACGCTGGTGTCGTCGTCGATGATCGACCGGGTCGCCGCCTCGATCGGACGGGAGATGGTCGAGGTGCCGGTCGGGTTCAAGTGGTTCGTGCCCGGCCTGATCGACGGGTCCTTCGGGTTCGGCGGCGAGGAGTCCGCCGGGGCGTCGTTCCTGCGCCGCGACGGGGCGGCGTGGACGACCGACAAGGACGGGATCATCCTGGCGCTGCTGGCCTCGGAGATCCTCGCGACCACCGGGGAGTCGCCCTCGCAGCGGTACGCCGACCTGGTGGCCGAGCACGGCGCGCCGGCGTACGCCCGCATCGACGCGCCCGCCGACCGGGAGCAGAAGGCCAAGCTGGCGGCGCTCTCGCCCGACGACGTCACCGCCACCGAGCTGGCCGGCGAGCCGATCACGGCCAAGCTCACCGAGGCACCCGGCAACGGCGCGAGGATCGGCGGGTTGAAGGTCGTCACCGAGTCGGCCTGGTTCGCGGCCCGCCCGTCGGGCACCGAGGACGTCTACAAGATCTACGCCGAGTCCTTCCGCGGCGCCGACCACCTGGCCCAGGTGCAGGACGAGGCGAAGGCCGTCGTCGGCGCCGCCCTCGGTTGAGTTGAGGGTTGTGACCACTCCAGTTGAGGGTTGTGACCACGCGGTGGTCGCACACCTCAGCTCAACCGGTCACCACGTCCAACTCAACCGGTCACAACCCCCAAGTCGACGTCAGAGGTGGTCGGGGACGATGAGGGCGTCGGGGTCCTGGCGGGGCGGGAGGCACTCGAGGGCGAGCTTGACCAGGGCGACGCGGGCGGCCAGCAGCGCCTTGCGGCGCAGGCCCCGCTCGCCGGCGAGCCGCTCCTCGACGGCGGCGGTGATCTCGGCGTCGGTGTAGGTCGGCCGACCGCCGGCCGGCACCTCGACGTCCGGCAGCGCGACCAGCGCCGGCAGCAGCTGGTCGCCCAGGCCGTCGAGCAGCTGGAAGCGCTCGAACTTCGAGAGGCCCTCCCACACCTCGTCCACCGTGCGCCGGCCCTTGCGTACGTCCTTGTCCTGGGCGCCGAGGACGTTCTTGGCCACCCCGGTGAGGGCGGCGGTCAGCTCGTGCTCGGTGAATCGCATGGCACCAGCCTGCCGCACCGCCGATGACCTAGGTTGGGGGCGTGGCCGTCATCGAGACCGCGGGGCTGACGAAGGCCTACCCGCGCGTCACGGCGCTGGACCACCTCGACGTCGCGGTCGGTGAGGGCGTCACCGGCCTGGTCGGCGCGAACGGCGCCGGCAAGTCGACGCTGATCAAGATCCTGCTCGGCCTGGTGCCGGCCACCAGCGGCACCGCCCGCGTGCTCGGCCACGACGTCGCGACCGAGGGTGCCCGGATCCGGGCCCTGGTCGGCTACATGCCCGAGCACGACTGCCTGCCCGCCGACGTGTCCGCCAGCGACCTGGTCGTGCACCTGGGGCAGATGTCCGGGCTGCCGTACGCCGCCGCGCGGGAGCGCACCTCCGACGTGCTGCGCCACGTCGGCCTGGCCGAGGAGCGCTACCGCCCGATCGGCGGCTACTCCACCGGCATGAAGCAGCGGGTGAAGCTCGCCCAGGCGCTGGTCCACGACCCGCGGCTGGTGCTGCTCGACGAGCCCACGAACGGCCTGGACCCCTCGGCCCGCGACGACATGCTCGGGCTGGTGCGGCGCATCGGCGAGGAGTTCGGCATCGCGGTGCTGGTCACCTCGCACCTGCTCGGGGAGCTGGAGCGGGTCAGCGACCACGTCGTCGTCCTCGACGCGGGACGGCTGCTGCGCTCGTCGGCGACCACGGACTTCCTGCACCGCACCGGCAGCCTGCTGGTCGAGGTGCAGGGCCGCCCCGACGCCGACCGGCTGCTCGGCCAGGCGCTCGTGGACGCCGGGCTCACGGCGCGGCCGGCCGGCGGCGCCCTGATCGAGGTCGAGGTGCGCGACGACACCACCCCCGACGTCGTACGCGACCTGACCGTCGACCTCGGGCTCGGCCTGGTGCGGATGCAGGAGCGCCACCACCGCATCGAGGACGTCTTCCGGGAGGGGGTGGCCGGTGGTGTCCAGCCCGTCTGACCCCTCCGCACCGGCACCCACCGGCGTCATCCACGACCTCGGCTACCGGCCGTACGCCGGCCCGCGGCTCGGCGAGCGCGCGGTCGCCTGGTCGTTCTTCACCACCGGCCTGCGCAACACCTACGGCCTGGGTCGCTCGGCACGCTCGAAGGTGCTCCCCATGGTGCTCCTCGGGCTGATGCTGCTGCCGGCGCTGATCCTCGTCGGCGTGCTGGTCCAGGCCAAGAACCTGCTCGGCCTCGACGAGCAGATCGTCGCGTACTCGACCTACCCGCTCACGACCCAGCTGCTGATCTCGGTCTTCGTGGCCGCGCAGGCACCGGCGCTGATCTCGCGAGACCTGCGCTTCCGCTCGATCACGCTCTACCTCGCGCGGCCGATGCGGCGGTCGGTGTACGTCCTGGTCCGCCTCGCGTCGCTCACGGTCGCCACCTTCGCGCTGATCGCCGCGCCTCTGGTGCTGCTCTACGCCGGCGGGCTGCTCGCCGAGCTGCCCGTCGGGCGCGAGAGCGGCCGGTTCCTGGCCGCCCTCGTCGGGGCGCTGCTCCTCGCGGCGTGCCTGGCCGGACTGGCGGCGCTGGTCTCGGCGCTCACGGTCCGGCGGGGGTTGGCGGTCACCGCGGTGATCGTGGTGCTCCTGGTCAGCTACACCGTGGTGGTCGCGATCCAGGGGATCTCGCTGGACTCCGGGCACCCCCGGGTCGGCGAGGTCGCGGGCGTCTTCTCGCCGTACACGCTCGTCAACGGCGTCCAGGTCGTGCTCTTCGACTCCCCTGGCGCGATGGCCACACCGCCGCAGGGCGCGGCCATGGGTGTCCTGTACGTCGTCGCGACGGTGCTGGTGGTGCTCGGCTCCGCCGCGGCGCTGATGGCGCGCTACCGGCGGGTGAGCCCATGAGGTCCCGATCATGAGCGAGATCCGCATCGACCACGTCTCCCGCTGGTTCCGCAACGTCGTGGCCGTCAACGACGTGACGATGACGATCGGCCCCGGCGTCACCGGGCTGCTCGGCCCCAACGGCGCCGGCAAGTCGACGCTGATCGCGCTGATGTCGGGGTTCCTGGCGCCGTCCGCGGGCTCGGTCACCCTCGACGGCGAGCCGCTGTGGCGCAACGAGCAGGTCTACCGCCGGGTGGGTCTGGTGCCCGAGCGCGAGGCGCTGTTCGACTACCTGACCGGGCGGGAGTTCGTGGTCGCCAACGCCGAGCTGCAGGGCCTGCCCGATCCCGGTGCCGCCGCCGCGCGGGCGATCGGGCTCATCGAGATGACCGACGCCCAGGACCGCGAGATCTCGACCTACTCCAAGGGCATGCGGCAGCGGATCAAGATGGCGTCCGCGCTGGTCCACGACCCGCCGGTGCTGCTCCTCGACGAGCCGTTCAACGGCATGGACCCGCGGCAGCGGATCCACCTGATGGAGCTGATCCGCACCATGGGCGCCGAGGGGCGCACGGTGCTCTTCAGCTCCCACATCCTCGAGGAGGTCGAGCAGGTCGCCCGACAGATCGAGGTCGTGGTGGCCGGCCGGCACGCGGCGTCGGGCGACTTCGGGGCGATCCGGCGGCTGATGACCGACCGGCCGAACCGGTTCGTGCTGCGCACCGCCGACGACCGCCTGCTGGCCTCGGTGCTGCTGGCCGACGCGTCGGTGCGTGGGGCCCGGCTGCGCAGCGAGGGCGGCATCGAGGTCGAGGCCGCCGACTTCGGCCGGTTCAGCGAGGTGCTGCCGCGACTGGCCCGTGAGCACGGCGTACGACTGCACGAGGTCACCCCCACCGACGAGTCGCTCGAGAGCGTCTTCGCCTACCTGGTGGCGCCGTGAGCACCGCCGTGGTGCACCGCACCGTCGTGCGGCTCGGGGTGCGCAGCATCTTCGGGCGGTGGCGCGGCGTGCTGCTGTTCGTGCTGCCGCTGGTGCTGATCGGGCTGGCCGTGCTCGCGCGGGCGCTGGTGGGACAGACCGACGAGGGGGCGCGCCACACGCTCTACGGCCTGGGGCTGGTCGTCGTCGTGCCGCTGGTCGCGCTGCTCGCGACGTCCGGGCTGCTGGCCCCGGAGATCGACGACGGCTCGATCTCCTACCTGCTCGCCAAGCCGGTGCCGCGCTCCACGATCGTGGTCAGCAAGCTGGTCGTCGCGGTCGGGTGCGTGCTGGCCTTCGGCACCCTGCCGCTGCTGGTCGCGGGTCTGGTGCTGCGCACCGGCGACCCGTCGGTCGCGGTCGGCTTCGCCCTCGGGTCGGTGCTGGGCGGCACGGCGTACTGCGCACTCTTCGCGCTGCTCTCGGTGGTCACCCGCCACGCGGTCGTGGTGGGGCTGGTCTACCTGCTGGTGTGGGAGGGCCTGCTGGGCGGTCTGCTCGACGGCGTGCGGTGGCTCAGCGTGACGCGGTGGTCGGCCGCGGTCGTCGACCGGGTCGCGGGCACCTCGCTGGTCGACCTGTCCCTGGTCTACGCCCTGGTCGCGGCGCTCGTGGTGATCGTCGGCGGCACCTGGCTCACCGGCCACCGGCTGCGGTCGTTCAACCTGACCGGGGACGAGTGAGCCGAGCCGTGGATGAATCCCCGGCTGACCGGGGATTCATCCGGGGTTGTCAGGCTCTTCATGACGTTGTCAGGTGTTGCAACCCCTGACAACGTCAGGTTTCCCCGGCTGACCGGGGATTCATCCACCCGGTCAGGCAGCGGCGGCGGCCGCCGCCTGGCGGCGGGCCTGCTGGGTCAGCCGGGCCTGGGCGGCGCGGCGGACCTTGGGTCCCTTGGTCGACATCGCCCAGAGCAGCTTGAGCTGCTCGGGGAGGTTCGAGCGGTCGGTGGTCGCGAGCCAGCCGTTGGGCAGCGACAGCCGGAAGACCCGGTGCCAGGCCGAGTAGACCTGCTGGGGCAGCGGCGCGGAGTGGTAGTTGAGCTCGTACTTCTCGAACAGCGCCTGCACGCGGGGCGCCACCTCGGCGTACCGGTTGCTCGGCAGGTCGGGGAAGAGGTGGTGCTCGATCTGGTGCGACAGGTTGCCGGTCATCAGGTGCATCGCCGGGGAGCCGGAGATGTTGGCCGAGCCGAGCATCTGGCGCAGGTACCACTCGCCGCGCGTCTCCTTCTCCGGGATCGCCCTCTTCTCGAAGGTCTCGACGCCCTCGGGGAAGTGGCCGCACATGATCACCGAGTGCGACCACACGTTGCGCACGAGGTTCGCGGTGAAGTTCGCGGCCAGCGTCGGCAGGAAGCCGCCGAACGGGATGGCGAGCGCCGGGTTGACGACGTAGTCCTTGGTCGCCTGCTTGCGGATCTTGCGCAGCGTCTTGCCCAGCGACGTCTTGAACTGCTCGGAGCGCTTCTCCTTCGGGATCCGCAGGTTGCGGCCGAGCTCGAGGTCGTAGGCGGCGATGCCGTACTCGAAGAAGCAGGCGTTGACGAAGTTCCACAGCGGCTGGAGGAGGTACGCCGGCACCCAGCGCTGGTCCTCGTCGACGCGCATGATGCCGTAGCCGAGGTCGTTGTCCTTGCCGACGATGTTCGTGTAGGTGTGGTGCACCTCGTTGTGGGCGTGCTTCCAGCCCTCGGCGGTCGACGCGTTGTCCCACTCCCAGGTGGTGGAGTGGATCTTGGGGTCACGCATCCAGTCCCACTGGCCATGCATGACGTTGTGGCCGATCTCCATGTTCTCCAGGATCTTGGCCACCGACAGCCCGACGGTGCCGAGCACCCACAGGGGCGGCAGCGCGGAGCCGAGCAGCACCGCCCGCGAGGCCAGCTCGAGCCGGCGCTGCACGGAGACCAGGTTGCGGATGTACGCCGCGTCGCTCTCCCCGCGCTCGTCGAGCACGTCCTGGCGGATCGCGTCGAGCTCGATGCCGATCTGCTCGATGTCCTCGGGGGTCAGGTGGGCGGTGGGGTTCACGGGCTTCTTCGTGATGGCGGTCATGGTGTCTCCTCGCGATCAGTGGTCGAGGTGGCACGGCCCGGCGGCCGCGTTGATGCAGGTCTGGATGGGGACGCCGCCCGGGCCGGTCTCGCCGGCCACCGCGACGGTGACGGCGCCGTTGCGCAGGTCGCGCACGGCACCCTCCTTCAGCGGCAGCACGCAGCTCATGCAGATGCCCATCCGGCAGCCGCTGGGCATCAGCACGCCGGCACTCTCGGCGGCGTCGAGGATCGGGGTGGCGCCGTCCGCCTCGACGACGGTGCCGTTCGCGAACGCGACCGTGCCACCGTCGCCCGCGACGACGGTCGCGGCCGGCCGGAACCGCTCGGTGGTCAGCGTCAGCCCGCGCTCGTCGTAGTGCTCCTGAAGCGCGTCGAGCAGCCCCGCGGGGCCGCAGGCGTACGCCGTGCGCTCCGCCAGGTCGGGGACGATCCGGTCGAGCTCGGCGACGTCGAGCATCCCGTCGACGTCGGTGTGCAGCTCGACCAGCTGCAGCAGGCCGCGCGCGGCGTAGGAGCGCAGCTCGGGACCGAAGATCACGCTGTCCCGGGTGAGCGCGGAGTGCAGCAGCACGATGTCGCCGGCGTACGGCGTGGCACGCGAGAACAGGTTGCGCAGCATGCCGATCACGGGCGTGATGCCAGAGCCGGCGGTGACCAGCAGCAGCTTGGCCGGGATCGGCTGCGGCAGCACGAACTCGCCCTGCGCGGGGGCCAGCTGCAGCATCTGCCCGGCGCGGGCCCGGTGGACCAGGTGGTGCGAGACGACGCCGTCGGGGATCGCCTTGACGGTGACGCTGATGCACCGGTCGCGGCGCGGGCCGTGGGTCAGGGAGTAGGTGCGCCACAGGCGGACCCCGTCGACGTCGACGCCCATCCGGACGTACTGCCCGGGCACGTGGCCGCCCCAGTCGCGGCCGGGCTTGATCACCAAGGTCGCGGCCTCGGCGGTCTCCGGGCGGACCTCGACGATCCGGCCCCGCAGGTCCGCGCCGCGGCGCAGCGGGTGGAACACGTCGAGCACGTCGTCGAGCTGGAGCGGGGTCACCGCGGCCTCGGCCACGCGGCGCAGGCTCTGGCGCAGGCTCGCGCCAGGACCGGAGCGTGCGTGGTGGGACGGGACGGCGATGCTCATGGAACCAGTGTGCTGCGCCTTGGGCGTAAGATCATGACCGCAGCACGTGAACGAGCACGTCACATTTGTTCGTAGGAGACAAAATGCGTGGCAGCCCTCGCACCAGCACCACCTCCGGGCACAGCCTGGCCCTCCCCCCGGCGGCGGTGGCGGAGATGCGGGAGCAGCTCTCCACCCTCGCGGACGACGTCGTGGCGGCGATCGTCGAGGAGGTGCCGAGCTACCGCGACGCCTTCTCGGGCCCGATGGGGCAGACGATCAGCAGCGCTGTCCAGCTGGCGCTCGGCGGGTTCCTCACCCTGGCCAGCCGCGGCCGCACCGACGACCTGCGCAGCGCGCCCGCGGTCGAGGGCTCCTACCAGCTCGGCCGGGGCGAGGCACGCAGCGGTCGCACGACCGACGCGCTGCTGGCGGCGTACCGGATCGGGGCCCGGGTCGCCTGGCGTGAGCTGTCGACGACCGCGGTCCGCCACGGGCTCGGCGCCGAGGTCCTGGTGGACTTCGCCGAGCTGGTCTTCGCCTACATCGACGAGCAGTCGGCGGCCGCCGTCGCCGGGCACACCGACGAGACCGAGACCACCGGCCGGGTGCGGCAGCGGCTGCTCGAGCGGGTGGCGGCGCTGCTCCTGGACGGGGCGCCTGCCGAGGAGGTCGCAGCCGCAGCGGACCGTGCCGGGTGGCCGCTGCCGACCACCCTGACGGCGGTGCTCGCCCCCGGCGCCCAGGCGCGCCCGCTGCTCGCTGTCATCTCGCCGGCCACGATCCAGGCGGCCGAGGCACCCGGGCTCGACGAGGGCGTGCTCCTGCTGGTGCCCGACGCCCACGACCACCGTCGACCGGCGCTGCTGCGCGCGCTGGCCGACCGGGGCTGCCTCGCCGGTCCGGCCCGGCCGTGGACGGAGGCGCGCGCGTCGTACGACCGCGCCCTCCGCGCACACCGCGCGGGCCTGCTGCTGGACACGGAGGCGCACCTGGTCGAGCTCGTCCTGGGCGCCGACGCCGACGCCCGGGCCGACCTCCGGGCCCAGGTGCTGGCCCCGCTCGAGGGCCTGCGGCCCGCCACCGCGGAGAAGCTCACCGACACGCTGCGCTGCTGGCTGCTGCACCAGGGTCGCCGCGACGACGTGGCCGCCGCGCTGTTCGTGCACCCGCAGACCGTGCGCTACCGGATGGGTCAGCTGCGCGAGCGGTACGGCGACCGCCTCGACGACCCCGACACCGTGCTCGCCCTCACCGCGGCGCTGGGGTAGTCCCGAAAGATCCTCGAAATGTCACCAATCCGACTCCTCGAGGGCCCCGAACCTCCCATGTCCGACGTCACACCGAGCCCCTGCGGTCGCAACCCGGGCGCAGGGATCTCTACCGGGAGGGAACCCGATGTCCAACCGCACCACCCGCGGCCTCGCCGCCGCTGCCGTCACCACCGCCGTCGCCCTCGGAGGCAGCATGGTCGCTGCGCCTGGAGCCCAGGCAGCAACCTCGGAGCGGGCCGCGAAGCCGACCAGCCTGGCGCAGGTCCTGGCGGCCGACGGCCACCACTTCGACCACAACTGGGGCGACTTCGACATCCTCGACAAGGCCGTGATGACGGTCCTGAAGGAGAAACCGAACAGCGCCGTGGGCGTCCTGGCCCAGCCACGCACGAAGCTGACCGCCTTCCTGCCGACCGACCGGGCGTTCCGCAAGCTCGTCGGCGTGCTCACCGGGTCCAAGCCGAAGACCGAGCGCAAGGTCTTCACGAAGCTGGCCGGAGCGGCCGGTGTCGACACGATCGAGCAGGTGCTGCTCTACCACGTCGTGCCGGGCAAGACCCTGAACGCCGCGAAGGTCGTGAAGGCCGACGGCATGCGGCTGACGACCGCCCAGGGCGGCACCGTCAAGGTCAACGTCCGCAAGGACGGCGTGCACCTCGGTGACGCCGCTCGCAGCGTGAAGAACCCGAAGGTGATCGCGACCGACGTCAACAAGGGCAACCCGCAGATCGCGCACGTGATCAACCGGGTGCTGCTGCCGATCGACCTCTGACGGTCGGTCGACCTGTCCGAGGCGAGCAGCGGGGCGCCGTCAGCCGGAGGCTGGCGGCGCCCACGCATGTCCCGGGACGGGTCGGGTACGGAGCGGACATGTCGAACACCCATTCGAACGACGACCTGCTGGGCGCCCCCGTGCCCGAGCGCACCGACCAGGCCGGCACGGCGAAGGACCCCGAGGAGTGGGTGACCGGCGACGAGCCGATGACCGGCGCCCAGCGCAGCTACCTCGACACCCTGGCCCGCGAGGCCGGCGAGCAGCTCAGCGCCGACCTCACCAAGGCCGAGGCCTCCGAGCACATCGAGCGGCTCCAGGCCCGCACCGGCCGGGGCAGCTGACCGGTCGCCCCCGGCCCAGCCTCACCCGCCACAGGTTCATCACGGTATGCAGGTGAACCTGCACTTCCCACGGTGGGCACGCCATGGGAAGTGCAGGTTCGACAACAGACCATGATGAAACTGCGGCGGCGGTGACCACCGGGCGGGCTACGGCACCAGAGCCGGCTCGTCGGGGAGAGCGAGGGTGAGCACGGCGTCGACGATCAGGTCGTCGCGCTCGATGTCGGCCTCGACGTGACGCAGCCGGACGGCGAGGTCCGGCTCGGGGTCGTCGCCGGTGAGGTCGACGGCGGCGACCACGAAGAGCCGCTGCGGGCCGACGTACTCGACGTGCAGGTAGGTGATCCGGTCGATGGCCGGGTGCTCCAGCAGCCGGGCGACGACCTGGGACTGCAGCTGCGGGCTGAGGCCCTCACCCAGCAGGTACTGCATGTTGCGGCGCATGAGGAACACCGCGACGAACGCCAGCAGCACCCCGATGGCGATCGACCCGACCGCGTCCCAGACCACGTTGCCGGTGAGCTGGTGCAGCGCGATGCCGCCGGCGGCCAGCAGGATGCCCAGCAGGGCTGAGAAGTCCTCGAAGAAGACGGCACGCAGCGTCGGGTTGGAGGTGCGCGCCACGAACCGCAACGGGTGGAGGCCGAAGCGGCGCGCGGCGCCGTGGACCTGACGGCTGGCCTGGATGAACGACGTGCCCTCGAGCACCAGGGCGATGCCGAGCACCACGTAGTTGACCAGGAAGCTCGCCTCCTCGGTGGGCTCGGCCAGCAGCTCGGTCACCCCGTGCCAGATCGACACGATCGCCCCGGCGGAGAACAGTCCGAAGGCCGCCACCAGCGACCAGATGTAGGTCTCGCGGCCGTAGCCGCGCGGATGGTCGGCGTCCCGTGGCCTGCTGCCCCGGCGCTCGGCGACGACGAGGAACACCTCGTTGCCGGTGTCGGCCCACGAGTGCGCCGCCTCGGCGACCATCGAGGCGGACCCGGTGACCAGGGCCGCCACCGACTTCGCGACGGCGAGCAGCCCGTTGGCGACCAGGGCCACCAGGACGGTCAGCAGGGACTGCGAGCCGCTCTCGTCCGTGGCGTCGTCGTCGGAGCCCATGCCCCGTCACTACCCGGACCGGGTCAGCGGTGAACGCGCGACCTCCACACCAGGGCACCGCCCACCAGCACCAGGAGGCCCCCGAGGAGCACCAGGCCGGGCGTCACCGGCGAGCCGGTGTCGGGCAGCTCACCGGGTCCGCCACCCGTCGTGGCATCGGACGGCTCCACACCCACCGGGTGGGTGTAGGTGTTGACGACCGAGATCCCGATCCGCACCGGGGCCCCGGCGCCGTCCGCGACGACCTCGACCGCGTCGGCCCGGCTGCCGTGGTCGACCGTCACCTCGTCCGGTGCGAGGTCGCCGAGGTCCTCCTCGTCGCCCCAGCAGCGGGCACCGACCGGCAGGAGCACCGGCTCGCCGTCGTCGCCGCTCACGGTGACGGTCCGGTCGCGCGGCACGTCGACCACCTGGTCGAGCACCTGCTCGACGTCCTGGCCGTCGCCGTACTCGCAGGTCACCCGGACCGGGAAGGTGGCGCCGCGCAGGTCGGGGTCGTCCGCGTAGGGACCGTCGACGGTCTTGCCGACGTGCAGCACGCCGGCGCCGAAGCGGTTGGTCTGCTCGGCCTCGACCGGGACGGTGACCGAGCCGTCGACGATGATGACGTCCACCGGCGGTGAGGGCCGGACCGCGTTGCCGGCGTCGGTCTCGGTGACCGTGCAGGTCGACCCGACCGGGATGTCGGTCACGGGGTCGGAGACCAGGTCGTCCGAGCCGGGCCCGGAGGTGAGGGTGACGGAGGTGTCGGTCACCTGGTTGCCCAGGAACGTGCAGCTGACGCCGAAGACGAACGGTCCCTGCGCGACGCCGGCGCCGACGCCCTCGAGGTGCTTGCGGACCACCAGCGCCCCACTGCGGTAGGTGTTGGTCACGACCACCTCGGTCGTGGTGCCGTCACCGACCGTGACGGTGTCCGACGGCGCGAACGAGACCTCGGTCTGCCCGGCGTCGGCCTCGGTGACCGTGCACACCGCGCCGGTCGGGATGCCGGCCAGCGTGACCGGCGTGCCGTCGCGGTCCAGGGTCACCGCGCCGTCGTCCGGCAGCGGCACGGGTACGCCGGCGGGGAACTCGCACGCGACCGTCACGTCGAAGGTGTCCGGGGCGGCCGCGGCGGCGTCGCCGTCGACCTGCTTGCTCACCTGGAGCGCCCCGTCGTGGAAGTCGTTGGTCACCAGCACCTCGACCGGGTCCGAGGGGTCGTCGCCGACGACCACGCTCGACGGTGACACCACCACGTCCGGGGTCGACGGGACGCTGTCGACCTCGGCGACCGAGCAGCGGGCGCCGGTGGGCAGGTCGTCGTAGGTCACGCTGCCCTCGCCGATGATGACCTGCTGCGCGCCACCAGGGATGTCGACGGGCACGTCGGCGCCGTCGACGTCGCGGGTGCAGGTCAGCTCGACCGTGTACCGGCCGTTGACCGCACCCGGCACCCCGGCCGCGGGCCCGGTCAGGTCCTTGGTCACGGTCAGGGACCCGAGCGTGAAGGTGTTCTCCACGCCGACCTCGACGGTGGTGGCGTCGCCGATCGTCACGCGGCCGTCGGCCGGGTCCAGGGTCGTGTCGTTCGCGCCGCCGGTGCGCACCTCGCTGACGACGCAGTCGGCACCGGAGGGGAGGTGGTCGACGGTCCACGTCGGGTGGGTCTTGTCCACGGCCGGGCTGTCACCGTCGTACACGGTGTCGCCGTCGAGGGTGCACTGCAGGTGGAGAGTGAAGGACTCGTTGCCCCACAGGTCCGCGCCGGGACCGTTGACGGTCTTGGTGACCAGGAGCGAGCCGGTCGTGTAGGTGTTGGTCGCGGTCACCGCGGTGGCGGTGACGTCGCCCTCGACCACGTCGAAGTCGACCGACGAGCCGGTGCCCGGGATCGTGGTGCCGCCCTGCACGGCCGAGATGCTGGTCGATGCCGCGCCGTCCGTGCCGACCTCGGTGACCGTGCAGGTCGAGCCGCTGGGCAGGTCGGACACCTCGTGGGAGTCGCCGGCATCGAGGCTGAAGTCCTGGTCGGCGGGGTCGAGCACCTCCTGGCCGTGGAACGTGCAGGTGGCCGTGAAGTCGAACGGGCCGTAGGTGATCGGGTCGCCGTCCTGGTCGACCGCACCACCGTCGTCGACCGCCTTGGTCACGGTGAAGCCACCGCTGGTGTAGGTGTTGGTCGCGGTGACCTCGGCGACCCCGGTGCCGCTCGGCGGGAACGGGTGGTCGATGTTGGGGACGCCGGTCAGGTCGGTGTCCGCGGTGACGGTCCCGCCGGGCGGGTCGTAGGAGACCTGGGCGCCCTGCGGCACCGTCGTCTCCTGCACCCGGCAGTGCGCGTTCCACGGGACCGAGACGTGCGACCACGCGGTCGCCGGGCTCGCGCCGCCGTTGTAGTGCACGGTGTCGTCGGCCGGGACCGTCACCGAGCTCGCGTCGTCGCCCGCCACGTCGACCAGCGGGATGTCGGTGACGCCGGCGGAGTCGCAGGTCACGGTGAAGTCGTAGGAGTCGGGCAGGGTCGCCCCGGACGGCCAGCCGGGGGCGTCGACCACCTTGGTGATGTCGAACCGCCCGGTCGGCATCGCCACCCCGACCTGGCGCGGCTCGGTGACCAGCGACGCGTGGGCGGCCTGGTTGCCGGCCGCGGCGATCCGCGACCCGCCGGCGACCGAGTTCCACGCGATCGAGAGGTCGTCGTCGCGCGCCGTCGCCACGCCCGGGTAGGCCGCGGTGGTGGTGTCGAAGGAGAGCGCGAGGACCTCGCCCGGCCGCAGGCCCGGCGACGCGGCCGGGTTGCCGGGGTCGCTGAAGGTGAGCACGAGCTTGAGTGCCTTCGCCTGGGCGAGCTCGGCAGGGGTCGCCCCGGCCGTCGGCCGCCAGTCGCGAGCCGCGACGTCCGCCGCGCAGGGGTCCGCCGGCGCGAGGCCACCGGGCTGGGTCGCGCTGCGGATGTCGGCGTCGTTGCAGTCGGTGTCGGGCACGGTCGTCAGGTAGTAGAGCGCGAACTGGGCGAAGGACCCGTCGGCGAGCGAGGCCGCGTTGCTGGCGAAGTTGCCGACGAGCGTGGGTGCCCACTCCGAGCCGCGCGGCGTGGGGACCACGACGCCCTGGTCGTTCAGGTGGGGCAGGACGTCGATCCCGGCCACGACCGTCGCGTTGACGTTGCCGTCGTTCTCCAGGTCGATGCGCCAGCGCTCGGTGCCGCCGGGCCGGGTGATCGGCACGCACGGGTAGGTGTAGAAGTCCTGGGCGTCACGTGCGGCGGTGCTGCAGGCCGACGCGTCGGGCTGGTCGGCGGCGAGCACGCCGAGGTCGTCGTAGTTGGGGTCGCCCGGAGAGGCCCCCGGGACCCCGGCGGCCACGCCCTTCACCGACTTGGTCGTCTGCAGCGGCGCCTCGGCGCGCACCTCCACCGTGGTCGACGCCGTGCAGTCGGGCACCGGCACGGCCGCGGAGCCGCTGGTCTGCAGCGGTCCGTCGTCGACGGTGTACTTGCACTCCTCGAAGTCGCGGTCCGCGCTCGCGGTCACGCTGTTGTCGATCTCGGTGCCGGCCGGGACGTCGGCGCGGACCTTCAGGTCGGCCGAGACGGTGAGCTTCCAGCCGGGCGGGAAGGTGAACCCGGCCGGGAAGGAGACCGTCACCAGGCCGGTCGTCTCGTCGAGGTGACCGGTGATGCCGGCGACGCTCTGCCCCGTGCCGCTGCCGTTGACCAGGGCGAAGCCGAACGACGCGTCGCCAGCGGGTGCGGTCACCGGCGACTGGCCACCGACGGTCTGGATCTGGTCGGTCACCGTGAAGGACGGCGCCGTCATCGTGTAGGCGCCGGTGTTGGTGACCACCATCTGGAACGGCACCGTCTCGCCGTTGCCGTAGAGCGGTGCCGGCCCGGACCCGTTGCCCGGCTTCTTCTCGACCCGGATCTTGTTGACCCGGTGCCGCAGCTGCGTGGTCGCACTGGCGGAGTCGGTGGCCTGGAGCGTGGTCCCGCCGGGCGACCAGGACGCGACGCCGTGCACGTCGAGGGTGTCGTGGATCGTGCCCTGGGTCGGCTCGCCCGGCGCGGGTGTCATCCCCGGCAGCGTCGACGGCACCGGGGTCGTGTCCGACCCAGCCGGCGACCACCACAGGTTGACCCTGCGGGTGACGTCGAGCCTGAGGGTCACCTTCTGGTTGTTGGGGCGCTCCCAGCCGACCGGGGCGCCGTCGCGGATGCTGCGGGCCTCGACGCGGATCCCGCGCACCGTCGCGGGGTCGACGCCGGCGGGGAGGGCGAGACTGATCGTGCCGCCCACCGGGTCGGTCCAGGCGCCGGTGGTCCAGCAGCCGGTCAGGTCGGTCAGGTTGTTGCAGGTGGCGACCAGGTCGGAGCCGGACAGTGAGTACTCGACGCCGGTGAGCACGCTGAGCCTCAGCTGGTTGACCGGGCCGACCGGCGTGAACGGCTCGATGGCGGAGAAGTCGAAGGCGTTCCAGAACGTCGGCTCGTCGTCGGTCAGCGTGAGCACGCTGGTGCGGGCCGACCCCGTCGGCTGGCCGGTCAGGCTGGCGACGTAGCCGGTGCGCGGCTCGTCCTCGTACCGGGAGGCCGGGTTGACCACCTTGGTCGCCACGACGTCGTAGGTCACCGGATCGATCTGGAACTGGTCGTCGGCGGTGTCCTGCACGTTGTCGCAGGGCGGGCCGTAGAGGGCGCAGCTGATCCCGCCCGGGCCGTAGACGTCGGCCTGGGCGACGTTGAGGTGCACCGGCCGGACCACACCGCTGGTGGTGACGGTCATCGGGTCGCCCGAGTCGCGCTGGGTCGAGCGCAGCTGGAACACCAGGCGCAGGCCCAGCCGCTCCGCGCTCTGGATCACGCCGTCGGCGGTGACCTCGACCCCGACGACGTCGACCAGGTCGGCCGGGGTCAGGGCCAGCGCCTGGGCGTAGGTGTGGGTGGTGGTCCCGCCGCCGGCGTGGGTGAGGACGACGCTCACCCCGGACTGCGGGACGCCGGGCGGCAGGTCGATCGCGACGAAGCCGAAGAGGTCGAGGGTGTCGAAGACCGAGTCGGCCTCGGCCGTGCCGGGCGACGGGTCGGTGATCTTGAGCTGCGAGACCCGCGACGCCGTCTTGTTCGTCGCCTGGAGCACCGCGTCGACGAGGGGGTAGTCGGCCTGCGGCGTGCCGTCCGGCGGGAGGCCCAGGGGCGAGTACTCGAACGACTTGGTGAGCTCGACGTTCAGGGGCTTGTCGATGATGACCGCGTCGGCGCTGTCGGTGCTCGCCCAGTCGTAGGCGCCGGTGCCGGCCACCCGGACGGTGTTCTCCACCAGGCCCGGAGTGCCGGTGTTGTAGGTCATGCCGTCGTGGTGCTGCCCCAGGACCCAGTCCTCGTCCGGCGTCCCGGTCGGCACCCGCTTGCGGTCGCGGACGCGCAGGTCGAGGCGCACCAGCCGGTCGTGGGCCGACGAGATCGACACGGGCTCGCCCGAGGTGCGGCTGACGAAGGTCAGCCGGACACCCACCACGTCGTCCTCCTGGCCGACGCCGGTGCCGGCCGGCACGTCGTAGCCGCCGAACTGTCCCGTGCACCCGGCGGCGCAGGCCGCGGCCGTCACGTCCACCCAGGCGCTCGTGGAGGTCGAGTACAGCTCGACCTTGCTGACCCGGTCGTCGACCATGTGCGGGTCCTGGGCGGCGGTGATCGGCAGGATCTTGTCGAGGTCGAACGCGTCGTAGATCGACGTCGTGACGTCGGTGAGCTCGCCGGTCGTGGCGGGGTCGGTGATCGCGACGCTGTCGAAGGCCAGGCCTCCGGTGCTCCACCGCAGCTTGGCGGTGCGCACCTCGCCACTCAGGGCGCCGACGGTCACCGGGTCGATGTCGGTCGACGGGTCGTCGGGGTCGACCCAGGTCTTGTCGACGAGGTCGGGACCCGACCCGCCGCCGCCGCTGGTGGAGTGCAGGAGCAGGTCGGCGTCGTCGACGGCGGTCGCGTCGACCGCGTTCGCGGCGTTGACCACGTCGGAGCGCACGTCGTTGGTGACGGTCTCGTCGGAGGCGATGGCCGTGCAGTCGGCGCCGGCCCGCACGGTGGCGTTGAAGTTGGGCGCGACGTTGAAGCCGGGCGGCAGCACGGCCCCCGGCGTGGTCGGCTCGAAGCGGAACCGCAGACCTTGCAGCACGTCGCGGGTCCCGCTCGGGACGACATAGCTCCAGTTGGACGTCGGGCCGGTCTGCGAGGCGAGGGTGTGCCAGGACGAGCCGTCCCAGTACTCCACCGTCAGCGTCGTGCCGGCGGGCACGTCGGTGTTGGTGATGTTGCGGACCGTGAAGCAGCTCCAGAAGTCCGACGGCGTCCCGGACGGGTCCGCCGGGTCGGTGATCGTCAGGGAGTCCGAGCCGATCGTGGAGTCCGGTCGCGGCGACACGGCGCCGGCCAGGCTGACCAGGGTCGTCGCCCCCGGCGCGGCGTAGAGCTCGGCGGGCGTGAAGGACTTGCTGACCGCGGTGTCGATCTGCACCGGGAGCCGGTCGATCGTCGCCTGCGCGGAGTCATCACCGGTGCGGCCGAGCACGTCGGTGACCTCGGTCGAGGTGGTGTTCGTCGCGGTGACCGGGACCGTCCCCGAGACGGGGTCGGCGGCGACGGTGTACGGCAGGACGGCGTACGCCGACGGCTCGATCCCGTTGCCCGGCGCGGTGAAGGTGACCGAGAACCCGACCACGTCACCCGTCGGCGGCCGGGAGCGTGTCGACGGTGGTGGTGCTCAGGGTCTCGCTGCTGCCGTCGGCGTAGGCGTAGGTGATCGACGCCTGGTCCGCGGCGACCGGCCACTCGACGGCGGCCGCGTCGAAGCCCTGGAACTGCAGCCCCTGGGCCTCGAGGTCGTCGCCGCCCGGGCCGGGGTCGGCGATGGTCATCTCGTGCACCGGCAGGTCGCCGTTGTCGGACCGGATCGTCGCCGTCGCGGTCTCGCCGCCGAGGAGGTAGTCCTTGTCGAAGGACTTGGTCGTGGTCACGGTCGGCGCGACGTTGGCGATGGCGACCGAGGCGTTGGCGTCGTCGGGGGCGCTGTCGGTGCCTCCGGACGACACGTGGCCGGTCACCGTGTTCTGCACCGTCACCGTGGTGCCGTCCGGGATCGTGGTGACGTTCGGCCGGGTCTGGGTCTGCAGGCCGACCTCGGCGGTGGCGCCCACGGGGATCGACCCGGTGCTGGAGCTGAAGGTGAACCGGATGCCGTAGACCTGGCTCGGGTCGGCCGGGAGGACCGAGCTCACGCCGCCGGGCACCGGGAGGCCGGCGGAGTACGACGTGTGCCAGCCGCCGAGCGCGTCCTGCCACTCGAAGGTGAGCCCGTCCGCCCCCGGCGGGGGCGCGGAGGGGTCGAACCCGGTGGGCTCGAGGTACTGGAACGGGCCGGTCGTGGGGGAGCTGTCGTCCGCGGGGTCCTGCAGGACCAGCGTGTCGACGCTCTTGTTGGAGTCGTTGGTGCCGCCGATCGTCCAGTCGACCGCCGTGCCGGGGACGGCCGGCACGGTCGCGGCCGAGGTCCGGTCCTTGGTGGCCTCGAAGGCCAGCGTGCTGTCGATGGCGAGGGTGACGTCGGCCGAGGCCGTCTTGGTCGCCGCGTTGTCAGCGGTGATCTTCGCGGTGTTGGTGACCACGCCTGTGTGGTCGGCGGAGGCGTCGTCAGGCACCTTCACCCACACGGTGACCAGGGCGGTCTTCGCCTGCTGCAGACCGGTCTGGCCGCCGCCGAGGTCCTTGGTGAAGTCGACGGTGAAGCCATCGGCGGTGGTCGAGACCGAGGTCGGCCCACCCCCCGCGACCGTGGCGGTGACGGGCTCGGCGTGCCCCGGGTCGAGGACCAGCGGTGCGGGCAGCGTGTCGGTCATCTGGGCGTTGATGCAGCCCGGCGCCGTCGGGCTCGAGCAGACCGCGCTGATCGTGTAGGAGAAGACCTGGCCCGGGGTGAACGGTCCGGGGGCCGAGGCGGCCTTGGTGATCTGCAAGGTGGCGTCCACGGCAGCGTGCGCGCCGGAGGCGGGCAGCAGGAGCGAGACGAGCACCAGGGCGACGGCGGTCACCAGGCGGGCAGCAGTGCGGGCAGCAGTACGGGCGGCAGCGCGAGGGCGCACGGACGGACCTCCAGGACGGTGCGCCTTCCCTCGAGCCACACCCGAGCACGCATCCCCCGTGGACACCGCCCTCACGGGTCGGTGCACCCAGGGCAGTCCGACCCGAGAACTTCAACCAGTTGGAGGCTAACGGCGACGCGCCGTGGTGGGCCTCCCCCGTTCCTGGTGATCCGGACCGCGTGATCTAGACCGCCGACGTACCGTCGAGGGTGTGCGCTCCACCGTCCCCCTGACCGCCGCCGCGGCCCTGCTCGTGGGCCTCGCGGGGTGCGCCGGCGCGGGCTCGGACCGCCCCGAGGCGGGGCCCGCGCGCACGACCGGTTCGCCCGTGGGAGCGCCGACGGCGTACGAGGAGTACGTCGCGCTGGGCGACTCCTACACCGCGGCACCCCTGGTCGCCCCGACGGACACCAGCACGACCTGCCTGCGCTCGCAGGTCAACTACCCGGCGCTGGTCGCCGAGGCGATGCCCGGCACCACCCTGACCGACGTGAGCTGCGGTGGCGCCGACACCGGCGACACCGTCCACCCGCAGGCCGGGCGCGGCGGAGCGGTGCCGCCGCAGTTCGACGCGCTGACCCCCACCACCGACCTGGTCACGATCGGCCTGGGCGGCAACGACGAGGGGCTCTTCGGTGGCGTGCTGGGTGGCTGCATCCGGCTCGCGACCACCGACCCCGCCGGTGCGCCCTGCCGGCGCGCGTACGCCGGCCGCCTGCCCGCCACCCTCGCCGACATCGCCGGCAACGTCGCCGGCGTGGTCCGCGGCGTCCGGGCGCGCGCCCCGCAGGCGCGGGTGCTGGTGGTCGGCTACCCGCAGATCGTCCCTGCCGCGGGCACCTGCGACCTGCTGCCGATCGCGGCCGGCGACTACCCGTTCGCCCGCCGGGTCAACGTAGGCCTGACCGAGGCGGTGCGCGCGGGCGCCCGGCGGGCGCACGCGGAGTACGTCGACGTCTGGGCCGCCAGCGCCGGCCACGACATCTGCGCCGCCGAGCCGTGGGTCAACGGCCGGGTCACCCGTATCGGGACGGCCCTGGCCTACCACCCGTTCGCCGTGGAGCAGCGCGAGGTCGCGCGGCTGGTGCTCGCCCACCTCACCTGACCCCGACCCGCCCGCCGGGCGCCGGGGCCGGCGCCGTACCGTCGGCGCCGTGGCCCGCCTCCTGCACCTCGCCGCGGCCGTGGCGGTGCTCGTCGTCGCCTCCGGCTGCTCGAGCTCGGGGTCGGGGTCGGACCAGGCCACCGAGTACGACTCCTACGTCGCCCTCGGCGACTCCTACACCGCGGCGCCGGGGGTGCCGCCGACCGACGCGACGAGCTCCTTCTGCCAGCGCTCGGGCCGCAACTACCCGGCCCTGCTCGCCGCGGCGCTGCCTCGCGCCGCGGTGACCGACGTCAGCTGCAGCGGGGCCGGCACCGGCAGCATGACCGCGCCCGAGGTCGTGGGCACCGCCTCGGTGCCTGCGCAGTTCGACGCCCTCACCGCCGACACGGACCTGGTCACGGTCGGGCTGGGGGCGAACGACGGCGGCCTCTTCGGCGGCGTCGTCAACGGCTGCGTGCAGCTCGCGGCCTCCGACCCCGTCGGCTCGCCGTGCCAGAACTTCTGGGCGGCCCGCACGCCGGGCATCGACGACCTCCTCAGCGGCATCACCTTCAACCTGGCCGGGGTGCTGGACGGGATCCGTCAGCGGTCCCCGCACGCCCGCGTGGTGGTGGTCGGCTACCCCCAGCTCGTGCCGGCGTCGGGCACCTGCGCGGAGCTGCCCCTGGCCGCCGCCGACTACCCGTTCGTCCGGGACGTCACCCAGCGGCTCTCCGAGGCGCTGCGGACGGCCGCCGAGCAGGCCGACGCCGACTACGTCGACGTGTGGAAGGCCAGCGAGGGGCACGACATCTGCGCCGACGAACCCTGGGTGAACGGCGCCACCGAGAACCCTGACACGGCGATCGCCTTCCACCCCCTGGCCGTGGAGCAGCAGGCCGTCGCCGAGCTCGTCCTGGACCAGGTCGGCTGAGGCCGCCGGCTCACCGGGCGTCGTGGACGGGCACCCCGGCCACGACGGTGAGCGCCGCCGCCATCCCCCGCAGCGCCGCCCCCAGCGCCGCGGTGTCCTGCTGGTCCAGGTCGCGCAGCAGCGGGTCGCGGTCCAGCAGCACCAGGTCGCCGCGGGAGCCCCGGCCCACGGTCGGCTGCCCGTCGACCGACGCGGCCAGGACCTCGCGCACGGTGAGCGCCTGCTCGGCGTGCCACGGGTCGCGGTCGTCGGCGCTGCGGTGCACCGCCGCGGCCATCGCCAGCCACGGGTCGAGCGGGGAGACCGGCGCGTCCGAGCCGAGGGCCAGCTCGACGCCGTCCTCGAGCATCCACCGGAACGCGAAGCACCGCCCGGCGCGCTCGCCCCACACCCGCTCGGTCAGGTCGCGGTCGTCGAGCAGGTGCGCCGGCTGCACGCTGGCCCGCACGCCGAGCGCCGCCATCCGGCGCACGTCCGCGCGCCGGGCCAGCTGGGCGTGCTCCAGCGACCCACGCGCGCCGGTGTCGGCGTACGCCGCGAGCGCCTCGGCCACCGCCGCGTCGCCGATGGCGTGCGTCGCCACCTCCAGCCCGGCGCCGTGGGCGCGGGCGAGGAGGTCGCGCAGCTCGGCACCGGAGAGGTTCGGCTGGCCCGCGGGGTGCTCGAGGCGGTGCGCGTCGCCGTACGGCTCGCAGCACCAGGCGGTCCGGGTGTTCAGCGACCCGTCGCTGATGATCTTCAGCGGACCCATGGTCAGGCGGGGGTCGCCGGCCAGCGGGTCGCCGGTGCGCAGGCCGGCGGCGACCACGTCGTCGAGGGTGTCGGCGTACGTCGCCCAGCGGATCCGCAGCAGGTCGCACCCGCGCCCCCACCGCTCGGCCCACTCCTGCCGGCTGGCGCCGAACTCGAGGTCGACCAGGCCGGTGACGCCCTGCGCCGCCGCGGTCTCGAGCATCCGGCGGTAGGCGGCCGGCGAGGTGCCGTCCGGACCGACCAGGGTGACCAGGCGTGGGTACGCCGCGAACCACTCGGTCTCGCGCACCACCGAGTCCCGCACCGGCATCGCCAGGTGCAGCAGGGCGGTCGTGTTCAGCCAGGCGTGGTGGCCGTCGCCGCTGATCAGCACCACGGGGGTGTCGCCCGAGACGGCGTCGAGCTCGCTGACGGTGACGTCGCGGTCCCAGCCGCCCGAGCGGTGCCCCCACCCGACGACCGGCAGCCCGGGCTGGGCGGCCACGCGCTCGGCGACGGCCCGGGTGACGTCCTCGGGCGACCGGGCGGCCGCCAGGTCCAGGCGCTGCGAGGTGAGCGTCCACTGGGCGAGGTGGGTGTGCTGGTCCCACAGACCCGGGACCAGCCACCGGCCGCCGGCGTCGACCTCCTCGGCCCCCGGCGGCCGCTCGAGCCGCGGCCCCACCTCGGTCACCATCCCGCCGACGACCGCCACGTCGACCGGGGCGTCAGGGGCCCGCTCGACCGCGCCGAGCGGCACGAGCCGGGCGTCACGGATCAGCAGGCTGGACACCTCCCGCAGGCTACTGGCCGGCACCAGCCGCGGGTTTCAGGCCGCGCGGTGGCCGGGAAGGATCGGCACGGGGAGGACGAGGCAGGAAGGCGGACCCGTGGCCGACTCGTTCTACGACGCGTTCACACCCGAGGAGATCGCCCGGATCAGCGCGGCCGGCACGCGCGTGCACGTGCCGGAGGGCTGGTCGCCGATCTGGGAGAGCACGCCCGCGGACAAGGCGTACATCATCCTCGACGGCACCGTGTCCGTGCGCCAGCACGGCACCGAGATCGCCCGGCTCGGTGCCGGCGACATCGTGGGCGAGGCCGCGATCGTCAACCACTCGCTGCGGACGGCGTCGATCGTCGCGCTGACGCCGCTGGAGCTCATCCACTTCACTGACACGACGGTGCGGGCCCTGAGCGAGGAGATGCCGACGTTCCGTGCTGCCCTCGAAGCGGTCGCCGTGGAGCGGTTCGCCGGCCGTTAGCGACACCGGACATGGAGCTCGGCCGTTGCCGACGGGGGACACGACAACGACCGAGCGTCTGCGAATCTACGTCCCCAGAGCACCTGGCACAACTCCCCGCGGCCACGTGGCGCAGCGAGGCCCTGCTCAGCGCAGGGTGACCTGGCGGTTGGCGAGCCCGGAGCGGGCGGACCGCTGCTCCGTGGTGAGGTCGGAGGTGTCGGCCAGCGCCTCGGCGAGCTCGGCGGCGAACCGCTCCACCGGCTCCTCGAGCGCCTCCGGACCGGTGCCGACCGCGAGGTCCCACACCGGGGCGAGCAGCCCGTGGGCGCGGAACATCCCCACCAGCCGGGAGCCGTCGACCAGCGTGTCCCGCCCGGCCGCGTGCAGGCGGGCCAGCGCGTCGAGCAGCGGCCCCTCCTCCTCCGGCAGCACCCAGCGCAGGTGCTCCTTGGGGCCGACGTTCGTCCAGTACGCCGCCTCGACGGTCGTGAGCCGCGCGGTGGGCGACGCCGCGGCGTTGGCCTGCTCGAGGCCGGCGGCCAGCGCCGCGCGGTCGGACTCGGGCACGTCGGCGATCCAGAAGTCGAAGCCCTCGTGCACCGTGACGTCGAGCCGGTCGCCGGCCACCAGGTCCTGCAGCCGCGGGCCCTCGCCGGGCGGGTCGGTCAGCCCGACGATGCCCGCCTCGGCGTCCAGCGCCCTGAGCAGCACCGCCCCGAGGTCGCGCGCCGGGTCGCCGAAGTGGTGCTGGACCTGCAGGCCCAGCCAGATCTCGCCGCTGTCGCGCACCATCGCCGGCGCCGCCATCGGCAGCAGCGTGCACAGCTGCACGCTGCGCCCGGCGTGCTCGCCCACGTGCTGGCCGGAGAGGGTCAGGGGGGCGGTCGCGGCCGGCACCAGCTCGCGCATCGCGACGACGTCACACTCAGACGGCAGGCCCGCGAACGGCCGGCTGACGAACGGCGCCGGCGCACCGCCCGCGGCCCCGTGGCAGGCCTTGTAGCGCTTGCCGGAACCGCACGGGCACGGCTGCCGCGGCCCGATCTCGCCGGGTGCCTGCTGCTGGTCGACCTGGGAGCGGGCCTTGGTGCGGGACTTCTTCGCCATGGCGGCGAGCCTAGGCTCCTACAGGCCGCGCTGGTCGAGCAGGTCGAGCAGGTAGGCCGGCCGGTCGGTGATCACGGCCTGCACCCCCAGCTCGAGGCACAGGTCGAGCTGGGCCGGGGTGTTGACCGTCCAGACGTGCATGTCGTGGCCCGACCTCCGGATCCGCCTGCCGAGCTTGCGGTGGTCGGTGAGCTCCCCGATGCCCGGACCGACCAGCCAGTCCGGCCCGATCACCTGGCGCAGCATCGGCCAGTGGTGGGCCTTCTCGACGAGCTGCACGAGCTGGACGTCGGGGGCCAGCCGCTCGACGCGCTGCAGGGCGGTCCAGCTGAAGCTCATCACCCGGGCCGGCGACCCGGGCCGGTCCCAGCCGAACTGCCGCAGCAGGTCGACCAGGCGGCGCTCGACGAGCCCGCCATACCGCGTCGGGTGCTTGGTCTCGACGGCGACCTCGACCCGGCGGTCGTAGTCCGCGACGGTCTCGAGGAGGGTGCGCAGCGTCAGCACGCGGTCGAGCCGCTCGTCCCTCTCCGGAGCGTCGTCGTCCAGGTCGGCCCACGGGTTCTTCCAGGACGCGAAGTCGAGCTCGTCGAGCTCGGCGAGCTCCATCGTCGAGACGACGCCGGGGCTCCCGGCGGTGCGGCGCAGGTCGCGGTCGTGGACGCAGACCAGGTGGCCGTCCGCGGTCAGCCGCACGTCGCACTCCACGCCGTCCGCGCCGTCGTCGAGCGCGGCGACGTACGCACCGAGGGTGTGCTCGGCGTTCTCGTGGCTGGCGCCGCGGTGGGCGACGACCGACGGTCTCACGGGGCCATTGTGGGGCAGAGTCGGCGTGGTCAGCGCGAGCGGAGGAACTGCCCGAAGTGCGGGACGGTGAACGCGACGCTCCCCCGCTCGCCGGAGAACACCAGGCCCTTCTTGATCAGGCCGTCGCGGGCCGGTGACAGCGACTGCGGCTTGCGCCCCAGGTGCCGCGCCACGTCGGCGGTCGCGATGGCACCGTCCCCGTGCTCGGCCCCGAGGTCGGCCATGGCCGTCATGTAGTCGCGCTCCGCCGGGGTGGCCCGGTCGAAGCGGGCGCCGAAGAACCCCACGGCGAGCTCGGCCTCCGCGTCCGGTGCGGCCTCGCGCACGTCGGCGATGGTGATGGGTGAGCCGAGTGCTGCGTCCCAGGTGACCTTGCCGTAGGCCTGCACGAAGTAGGGGTAGCCGTCGGTGAGCCGGTACAGCTCGTCCAGCGCGTCCTGCTCGAAGGCCACCCCCTCCTCGGCGGCCGGGCGCCGCCAGGCGCGGTCGGCCATCTCCCGGGGGAGCCGGTCGACCGACACGTAGCGGAACAGCCGCTCGGCGTACGACTTGGCGCCGGCGAGCGCGACCGGGAGGTGCGGCAGGCCGGCACCGACCACCACCAGCGGGGCGCCCTGCTGGCTGATCTCGTGGCAGGCGCCGCACAGGGCGGCCAGCTCGGCCGGCGCGACGTCCTGCATCTCGTCGACGAACACCGCGACGCCGACGCCGAGGTCGCCGGCGAGACCGGCGACGTCGCTGAAGAGCTCCACCAGGTCGAGCTCGAGGTCGCCGGAGTCGGCGCGGCCGCGGGCGGCCGGGACATCGACCGGCGGGGTCCACCGCGCGCCGGCCCGCGACGCCGCGCGGCGGTCGTCGAGCGAGGCCTGGAGCGCGAAGCTCTTGAGCACCCCGGCCACCTCGTCGACCCGGTCGGGGTCGCGGTGCCGGTGGGCGACCTCGCGGACCGCGGCGTGCACCGCCTGCGCGACCGGGACCCGCAGGCCCTGGTCGGGCCGGGCCTCGATCTTGCCGGTCCCCCACGCCCGCTTGACCGCCTGGCCGCGCAGGGCGTTGAGCAGCACGGTCTTGCCGACGCCCCGCAGGCCGCTGAGCACCATGCTGCGCTCGGGCCGGCCCGCCGCCACCCGCTCGAGGGTCACCTCGAACTGCTCCAGCTCGCGGTCGCGCCCCGCCAGCTCGGGCGGTCGCTGGCCCGCTCCCGGGGCGTACGGGTTGCGGATCGGGTCCATGTCCGCACCGTATCCGCGTGTCTAGCGGATTCCGTAGATTTCCGCCCGCGTGGGGTGGATGAATCCCCGGTCAGCCGGGGATTCATCCGGGGTTGTCAGGCTCTCCATGACGTTGTCAGGGGTTGCAACGGCCGACAACGTCAGGAACAGCCTGACCGGGCGAACCCTGCCGGGCCCGTCCCGACAGGGGTGGGGCGGTCAGGCGGTGGCCGAGCCGGGGTCGACCGCGGCGAGTCGGGCCCGCGCGTCGTCGTACGAGCGCACCAGCCCGGCGCGGAGCAGCTCGATGAGCGCCGGCACCTCGTCGACGGCCAGCCGGAACGAGCCGGTGCAGACGTTGTCGCGCCACAGCGACAGCACGACCAGCCCGGACTCCTCGTGCCACGACACCCGCATGGCGCGGTCGCCACCGCGGGCGTCGAGGAAGATCGACCCCTGCTGCGGGAGCGGGCGGACGGCGGCCATGGCCCATCATGCGCCCGCAAGGCGCTCCGTGTCACCGGGTCGCGGGGCCGGACCCGACGCCCGCTCCCCGAGCTTGTCGGCTTATTCCTGCGCTTGTCGGCCGAAGTTTCGGCCGACAAGCGCAGGTCTACCCGGTCGACCGGGTAAACCCGCACCGCCGCCACCCAGCACCCCGCCTACACTCGCAGGCGTGCCCGAGCTGCCCGAGGTGGAAGCGCTGGCCCTCGACCTCGCGGGCCGGCTCGACGGCCACGCGATCGCCAGGATCCACGTCGCGCAGTTCAGCGCGCTGAAGACGTTCGACCCGCCGCTCGCGGCGCTGGAGGGCACGCTCGTCGACGGGGTGGGCCGCCACGGCAAGTTCCTCGACATCGAGGCGTCCGGGCTCCACCTGGTGCTGCACCTGGCCCGGGCGGGCTGGGTCCGCTGGCGCGACGAGGTGCCGACCATCCCGCCGAAGCCGAGCCCGAAGTCGACGCTCGCGCTGCGGGTGGTGCTCGACGACCAGTCCGGCCTCGACGTCACCGAGGCCGGCACCCGCAAGAGCCTGGCGGCGTACGTCGTGCGCGACCCGCAGGACGTGCCCGGCATCGCCACCCTCGGCCCGGACCCGCTCACCGACGACTTCACCGTCGAGCGGTTCCGGGAGATCCTCGAGCGGGAGGGCGGCAAGCAGCTCAAGGGCGTGCTGCGCCACCAGGGCACGATCGCCGGCATCGGCAACGCCTACTCCGACGAGATCCTGCACGCGGCGCGGATGTCGCCCTACAAGGCGGCCGGCAAGCTCACCGACGACGAGCTCCACGTCCTGTACGACGCCCTGCGGGTCACCCTCGGCGACGCGGTCGACCGGTCCCGGGGACTCGCGGCCAGCGAGCTGAAGGGCGAGAAGAAGTCGAACCTCGCCGTGCACGGACGCACCGGCCAGCCCTGCCCGGTCTGCGGGGACACGGTGCGCGAGGTGTCCTTCGCCGACTCGAGCCTGCAGTACTGCCCCACCTGCCAGACCGGCGGCAAGCCGCTGGCCGACCGGCGGATGAGCAGGCTGCTGAAGTGATCCCCACCGTCGACGTCGCCGGCGTGCCCGACCCGCTGCCCGACGGCCTGGTCGTGCTCGACGTGCGGGAGCCGGTCGAGTGGCAGCACGGCCACATCGAGGGCGCCGTGCACGTGCCGCTGTCCCTGCTGCCGCTGCGGGTCGCCGAGCTGCCCGCCGCCCAGACCCTGGTCGTGTGCAAGGTGGGCGCCCGCTCGGCGCAGGCGGTGATGTGGCTGCAGCAGCAGGGCCATGACGCGGTCAACCTGGCCGGCGGGATGCTCGACTGGGCGGCGGCCGGCCGGCCGATGGTCAGCGAGACCGGCGCACCGCCCCAGGTCGTCTAGCAGGTCGTCTAGCAGCTCGTGCAGCAGGCGGGCGGCGTCAGCCGATCTCGCCGCACTCCTTGCTCAGGTAGGCGTCGAAGGCGTCGGCGTCCTTCTGGTCCTCCTCGCTGAGCGACTTCTCCAGGTTGGAGATGTCGTCGACGGTCGCGTCGTCCGGCAGGCCGGAGATCGCGTCGAGGGTGACCTCGAGGCCGTGCCGGGCGTCGTCCGGGATCCCCTCCGGGGTGCCGGTGGCCGCCATGTCGTCCGCGGCGGACTGCAGCGTGCTGACCGCCTTCGACGCGTCGCCCGTGCCGAGCCCGCCGAGGTCCTTGGCCAGCTGCTCGAAGTTGCCGCAGAAGTCCTCCTTCGACGCGCTGGTCGGCATGCCGCCACCACCCCCGTCGCTGCCACCGTCGCTGCCACCGCAGCCGGCCAGGGTCCCGAGCGCGAGCGCGACGCCGGCGACGGTCAGTGCGGTCCTCTGAGCAGTCCTCATGCCCCCACCCTGCCCTATCCCGGCGGCGGTCCGTCAGGGTCCACCCCGGTGAACGACGGAAGGGGCGCCTCCAGGGCGACCGCGAGCCGGCGCAGGTACGCCGCGCGCGGCACCTCGACCGCGCCGAGCGAGGCCAGGTGGGGGGTCGACCACTGCACGTCCAGCAGGCGGCGGTCGGCGTGCTCGTCGCGCAGCAGGTCGACCAGTGCGACCAGCGCCACCTTCGACGCGTCGCGCTCGCGGTGGAACATCGACTCCCCGGCGAAGAGGCCACCGACCGCGACGCCGTACAGACCACCCACGAGCCGCCCGTCGCGCCAGGTCTCCACCGAGTGCGCCCAGCCGAGCCGGTGCAGCCGCACGTAGGCCGCCGCCACCTCCTGGTCGATCCAGCCGGACGGTCGCCGCGGGTCGGCGCAGCCGTCGAGCACCTCCTCGAACGCGGTGTCCACGCGGACCTCGACGTCCCTGGCCGCGCGGCGCAGCGAGCGGGAGACCCGGAGTCCGTCGAGCGGGAGGACTCCCCGCCGGACCGGGCAGAACCAGTAGAGCGGGTCACCCGGGGCTCCCGACGGCATCGGGAAGAGCCCGTGCCGGTAGGCGTCCAGCAGGGTGCCCGGCTCGAGGTCGGCCCCGATCGCGACCAGGTCGTCGTTCGCGTCGTAGCGGCTCGGGTCACCGAACGCCCAGCGCGAGGGCGCGGGCTCGACGGGCATGCCCCCGACCGTAGTCCCCGTACGATCGAGCGCATGGGTGTCGCGTCGAGCGCCGGCAAGCTGGTCGGGCAGCGGGTGGCGCCGCACGTGCCGCGGCTGGCACCGGACCTCACCCACTCCTTCGTCCGCGAGGCGCTGCACCGCGCGATCCACGGGGTCGGCCCGCTGCCGTCGGCCGCGCACGCCGCGGACGCCCAGCTCGCCGAGCAGCACGGTCACGTCGGCAAGGCGGTCGGGGAGGTCATCGACAACCACGTCCGGTACGCGGGCGCGCAGGGGCTGGTCACCGGGCTCGGTGGCGTCATCACCGCGACCGTCACGATCCCGGCGAACCTGGCCGGCCTCGCCCTGGTGCAGGCGCGGATGGTGGCCGGCATCGCGCACCTGCACGGCTACGACCTCGACGACCCCCGGGTCCGCAACGCGGTCCTCGCCTGCATGCTCGGGCGCCAGCAGGTCGACCAACGGATCCGTGAGCGTGCCCTGCCCGGTCCGCCGATGGCGATCGCCACGGCGCCGGTCCACGACCCCGCCCTGGACCGGGTGATCACCGCCGAGGTGGCCTCCGACCTGATCCAGCGCGTGGGCGGCAAGCGGCTGGCGATCACCATCGCCCGGCGCACCCCGATCGTCGGCGGCGCGTTCGGCATGGGGGCCGACGGGTGGGCGACCTGGCGGGTCGGTCGCTACGCCGCGGGTGAGCTGCGCCCGCGCGCCCGCCGGTAGGCGGCCAGCATTCGGCGCCCGGTCGCGCTGGCCCGCAGGCGACGCACGACCTTCTCCCGCCAGCGGTACGTCGGCCGCAGGTAGGCCCGCTCGAGCGCGGCCCTCGTCTCGTCGAGCTCGCGGCTCAGCTCCGCCTCACGGTGGCGCAGCCGGGCACCCTCCTGCAGCAGGGCGGTGATGGCGTCGACGGCCGCCGCGGACACCTGCTTCTCGGACGGGTGGTCGGGGTCGGCGTACCGCTGCACGGGCGGAGCGCCCGCGAGGTCGTGGAGGTCGCCGACGACGTCGTAGCCGCGCCGCTCGACCTCCGCCACCCAGCTGCGCATCACCTCGGTCGCCCACGGGTGCGCGTCCGGCGGCAGGGCGAGCCGCGGCGACCGGGTCCGCCGGGACAAGGTCTGGTGGGCCAGCAGCTCCCGGACCAGCGGCCGGTAGTCGGCGGGGGTGACGTGCTGGTTCGCGGCCCGGTTGATGCGCCGCACGAGCGCCGTCTCGGGTGCGCCGAGGGACGGATTCTGGCGCTCGCCCTCGAGGTCGAGGTCGAGCCCGTCGAGCCCGAACGCCACGCTGAACTGCTTCCAGAGCAGCTGCGGCGGTCCCCCCGGCGGCGGCACGGTGACCAGGTGGACCTGCTCGGGTGGCAGCTCGTGGCCCCAGCGGTTGAGGATGTCGGGCAGCTCCTGGACGCCCCAGAACCAGGTGGCGATCCGGCTCTCGCGCGCCGGGTCCTGGATCTGCCGGAGGAACGCGCCGTAGCTGAGCGAGGCCCGGTGCTTGACGTTCTCCTGCCACTCCGCCGGGATCTGGCGGACCAGGTCGCGCACCGACAGCACGACGTGCACCTCGGTGCCCTCGCCGTGGCCCAGCGAGGCGAGAGCCCGGCCGGCCTGGGCGCGCGACGCGGTGGCGAGGATCTCGTGGCTGATGATCGCGGTGCCGCGGTGCGCGCGCACCTGGGCGGCCAACCGGTCCCACGCGCCGACCGCCTCGGCCTCCAGGCCGCCCCACGGCAGCCGCATCAGGTCCAGCGCGGCGAGGAAGTGGGCGTCGAAGCGGTCGGCCGGGTAGAGGATCCCGGCGTCCGCCAGCACCCGGCGGTTGCGGAACAGCACGTCCTGCAGGTACGACGTGCCCGTCTTCGGGGTGCCCACGTGGAGCAGGACACGCGCACTCACAGGTCCTCCTCGTTCTCCAGCAGCAGGCGCAGCGCGAGCGCCAGGACTCCGGCGTCCGAGGGCTCGGCGACACCGGGTCGGTCGACCGGCAGCAGCCGGTCGGGGTCGCCGACCACAGCGTAACCATCGCGGAGCAGCCCGTCGCGCACCCGGACGGCGGCCGCGTGCAGCCAGTCGGCGTGCTCCTCGGGGACGCGCAGCGGCGTCCCGCCGAGCGCGGCCAGTCGCGGCAGCAGCGTGCCGTGCACGAGCGCGCGACGGCGCTCGGGCACCGCGAGCAGGTCGAGGACCTGGGTCAGCCGCCGGGCGAGCTCGGTCGGGTCGGCGCCGAGCGCGACCGGCCCCGGCAGCGGACCGCGCACCCCGACCAGCTGCGGCAGCGCGGCCGGGTCCAGGACGACCCGGACCCGGTCCTGGCCGACCCGGCCGGCCCAGGTGCGCGCCACCCGCAGCGGGTCGGCGGCCGGTGGCAGCACCGCTCGCCGCGCGTGCCCCGCCAGCCAGTCGGTCCACCGGGGGGCGCCCTCCCCCAGGCTCCGCGTCGTCCACGCGTCGACGGTCATCGACGCGACGTCGGTGCCGAGCACGAGCACGACCGCGCCGCGCCCACCCGGCGGGCGGCCCGAGGCGACCAATGCGGCCCGCACCGGGTCGGCCAGCGCCCCGTCGCCCACGACCCGGTAGCGCCGGCGTCGCCAGCGGGTCCGTCGGGGGGTGCCGCCGTCGGGGACGCCGGCGGCGACGACGTCCTCGGCGAGCAGGCTCGTCGCCACCCGGACCAGCTCGTCGTCGGGCAGGTCCGCGGGATCGACCGGTGGCGGTCCGAACGCCAGGGCGTCCACCGCGCCGAGGAGCTCCAGGTCGGGGCGGCCCCGGCCCGGCGCGCTCGCCGCGAGCACCCGCTCGACCAGCACCGGACCCGGTCGACCGGCCTGGTTGAGGCGCCGCAGCAGCTCCAGCTGCTGGGCACCGGGGAGCACCCGGCCACCCCGGTCCCCGTGCTCCGCCCACGCCGACCACGGCGTCGTGCCGCCGGCGCGCAGGTGGGCCACCCAGCCCCACGCCCGCCGGACGCCGGCGGCCGCGTCCTGCGCCATCGGTTCCGGGCTCATCGGTCGCGGACGCGCTGCACCTGCGCCCGCACCCGCTGGGTGAGCTGACGCTCGGGGTCGGGCCGGCGGGCCGCCTCCCGGGTCATCGCGGCGAGCGCGTCGAGCGCCGTGCTCAGCTGACGCTTGGTCCCCACCTTGTCCGGGTCGTGCCACGTCTCCTCGGGGTCCGGCGCCACCGGCCGCAGGTCGTCGACGTCCCCGACCACGTGCACGCCGCTGCCCTCGATCCACTCGATCCAGCGCTCGGCCCGCTCCTGGGCCCAGGGGTAGCGGTCCGGCGGCAGCGTCACCGCTGCCGACCTCCGGCGCACGAGCTCGCCCTGGGCGAGCATCTCGCGGATCAGCTCGTCGTAGTAGGACTCGCGCATCGCCCGGCGGTCCATCCGGCGGTTGAGCTGGCGGATCACCTGCGTCTCGGCGATGCCCAGCGAGCGGTTGGACCGGTCGCTGTCCACCGGCGCCCAGGCGGGGTCGATCCGCAGCGCCGCGCACATCCGCTCCCACAGCACGTCACCGGTGGAGTCGTCGGCCGACGGGGGGACGGTGACCACGTGCACGTGGTCCGGCGGCAGGCCGGCGCCCCACGTGCCGAGCACCCGCGGCACGTCGAACGCGCGGTAGAACCAGGTGCGGCCCTTCACGAAGCGGTCGAGGAACCGCCGGTAGCTCCACCGGCGGCCCTGCTTGACGCTCTCCTGCCAGGCCGCGGGCACCTGCCGGGCGAGGTCGCGCACCGTGTAGACCACGTGGATCTCGCTGCCGGCGAGGTCACGCATCACCTTGGCGACCTGGGCGGGGGTCGCCGGTGCGAGGATCTCATGGCTGACGACGACGGTGCCGGAGCGGCGCTGGATGCGCCGCACCAGGGCGTCCCAGGCGCCGTCCGCGTGGCCCGGGGTGCCGCCCCAGTCCTGGCCGAGCAGGTCCAGGGCCGCGCGGAAGTGCGCGAGCGGCGGGTCGACGAGGCTGGACGTCGTCGGCAGGTGCACGCCGTGGCCGGCCAGCTCCTTGGCGTTCACCGCCAGCCGGTCCTGCACGTAGGTCGTGCCGGTCTTGGGCGCACCGACGTGCAGGTAGACCCTCCGGCTCATTCTCCGGATTGTGCCAGGGCGCGGACGACGGCCGAGGGGCTGGGCCGCCCCAGCTGCCGCGCCATCCAGGTGCTGGCCGCGACGACGGCGTCGAGGTCCACGCCGTGCTCGATGCCGAGACCGGTGAGCATCCAGACCAGGTCCTCGGTGGCGAGGTTGCCGGTCGCGCTCTTCGCGTAGGGGCAGCCGCCCAGGCCGCCGGCACTGGCGTCGTACGTCGTGACGCCGGCGTGCAGCGCCGCCAGGGTGTTCGCCAGCGCCTGCCCGTAGGTGTCGTGGAAGTGCATCGCGAGCTGGTCGACGTCCATGCCGGCGGCGGTGAACGCCTCGACCAGCGCGGTCACGTGGCCGGCCGTGCCCACGCCGATGGTGTCGCCGATGCTGAGCTGGCTGGCCCCGAGGTCGAAGAGCCGCTTGCCGACGCCGACCACCTGCTCCACCGGCACCCGCCCCTCCCAGGGGTCGCCGAAGCACATGCTGACGTAGGCCCGGACGTCGAGCCCGGCGTCGCGTGCCCGGCGCACCGTCGGCTCGAACATCGCGAACTGCTCGTCCAGGCCGCGGTTGAGGTTGCGCTGCGCGAACGTCTCGGTCGCGGAGCCGAAGATCGCGACGTGCCGCACGCCCAGCTCGAGCGCGCGGTCCAGGCCCCGCTCGTTGGGCACCAGCACCGGGCAGTCGCGCCCGGCCGACCCGAGCAGCCCCATCAGCTCTGCGGCGTCCGCGAGCTGGGGCACCCACCTCGGGTGCACGAAGCTGGTCGCCTCGACGGTCGGGAGGCCCGCGGCGAGCAGCCTGCGCACGAACTCGGCCTTGACCTCGACCGGCACGATCGCGGCCTCGTTCTGCAGGCCGTCGCGCGGCCCGACCTCGTAGATCGTGACGCGGTCGGGCAGTCCGTCGGCCCGGACGGTCATCGGCAGGTCAGTCATGGGGCTGCACCTCCAGCAGCGGGTGGCCGAGCGCCACCTGGGCGCCGGTGGTGGCGGCGACGCGGGCGACGGTGCCGTCGAACGGCGCCTTGAGCGCCAGCTCCATCTTCATCGCCTCGACCACGACGAGCACCTGGCCGGCCTCGACCCGGTCGCCGTCGGCGACCCGGACGTCGAGGACGGTGCCCGGCATCGGCGCGACGATCGCGCCGTCGCTGACGTCGACGGCGTGGTCGCCGAAGACGTCGGGTCGTTCGAAGACGAACCGCTGGCCGTGGTGGGCGACCTCGGCGACGTGGGGCTGGACGTTGACGACGGCGGAGACCAGCTCGCCCGCGACCTCGAGGGTGAGCACGTGGTTCGCGGCGGACACCTGCCGGACCGCGAGGTCGTCGACCCGACCGGCGTACCGGTCGACGACGACGGGTCGGTCCAGCTCGACGATCGTCGGCGCGGGGTCGGCCCCCGAGCGCCACCCGTCGGACTGGAAGGGGTGGTGTGCGTCGCCGGCCGCCGCGAGCATGGCGCTCACCCACGCGACGAGGACCCGCGGCAGGCCGGCGTCGGGCGGAGCCACCTCGTGGCGGTCGAGCCAGGCGGTGTCGATGGTCGCGTCGCGGAACTCGTCCCCGGCCACCAGGGCCCGCAGGAAGCCGGTGTTGGTCGTCAGCCCGAGGATCGCGGTCCGGTCCAGCGCGTCGACCAGAGCGCGCCGGGCGTCCTCGCGGGTGGCGCCGTGGACGATCACCTTGCCGAGCATGGGGTCGTACGACGTGCTCACGACCTGCTCGGGCTCGAGCGCGTGGTCGACCCGCACGCCGTCGGGCCACCGCACGATGCTGGTGCGGCCGGCCTGGGGCAGGAAGCCGCCGAAGGAGTCCTCGGCGTAGACGCGGGCCTCGATCGCGTGGCCGGTGACGGTCACGTCGTCCTGGGTGATCGGCAGCGGCTCCCCGTCGGCGACGCGCAGCTGGAGCTCGACGAGGTCGTATCCCGTGATCGCCTCGGTCACGGGGTGCTCGACCTGGAGGCGGGTGTTCATCTCCAGGAAGTAGGCCTCACCCGTTCCCCCATTGGCATCAGGGTCGAGAAGGAACTCCACCGTGCCGGCGTTGCGGTAGCCGACGTGCGCCGCGAGCGCGACCGCGCTGGAGGTGACGAGCTCGCGGACCTCCGGCGTGATCGTGGGCGCCGGAGCCTCCTCCAGCACCTTCTGGTGCCGACGCTGGGTGGAGCAGTCGCGCTCGAAGAGGTGCACGACGTTGCCGTGGGCGTCGGCCATGACCTGCACCTCGATGTGGCGGCCGCGCTCGACGTACTTCTCGACCAGGATGGTGTCGTCGCCGAAGGCGCTGCGGGCCTCGCGAGCGGCCGCGGCGCGCGCCTCCTCGAGCTCGGACTCGTCGCGGACGATGCGCATGCCCTTGCCGCCGCCGCCGGCGGCCGCCTTCACCAGGACGGGGAAGGAGGCGTCGTCCCCGGTCGGCACCACGGGCACGCCGGCGGCGACGGCGATCTCGCGGGCGGCGTCCTTGCGGCCCATGGCGTCCATCACCTCGGCGGTCGGGCCGACCAGGGTGATGCCGGCGGCCTCCACGGCACGTGCGAACGCGGAGCGCTCGGAGAGGAACCCGTAGCCGGGGTGGACCGCGTCGGCGCCGGCCGCCTGCGCGGCCGCCACGACCGCCTCGACGTCGAGGTAGCTCTCGACCCGCCGCGCCTCGTCAGCGGCCCGCACGTGCGGGGCGGTCACGTCGGCGTCGGTGAAGATCGCGACGGTGCGGATGCCCATCCGGCGGGCGGTGCGCATGACGCGCAGGGCGATCTCGCCACGGTTCGCGATGAGGAGGGTGTGCATCAAACCGCCTTGGTCAGGGTTACTGGATTTCGACGCGCCCGTCGCGACCTCGTCCCTCGGTCGCGGGGCAAGCTCTGCCTGGTCTCGCCCACGCGCCGCGCTCGTCCCTCGCGCCTCACTGCGAGCCTCACATCCTGAAGATCCCGTAGGAGGGATCCGGGGTCGGGGCGTTGGCGGCGGCCGCGAGGCCCATGCCGAGGACGCGGCGGGTGTCGGCGGGGTCGATGATCCCGTCGTCCCACAGCCGGGCGGAGGCGTAGTAGGGCGAGCCCTGGGTCTCGTACTGCTCGCGGATCGGGGCCTTGAAGTCCTCGTCGTCGGGCCTGCCGGCGACCGTCGCGAGGACGCTGGCGGCCTGCTCGCCCCCCATGACGGAGATGCGGGCGTTGGGCCACATCCACAGGAACCGCGGGTCGTAGGCGCGGCCGCACATGCCGTAGTTGCCGGCGCCGAAGGAGCCGCCGATCACGACGGTGAACTTCGGGACGACCGAGCAGGCGACCGCGGTCACGAGCTTGGCGCCGTCCTTGGCGATGCCGCCGTTCTCGTACTCGCGGCCGACCATGAAGCCGGTGATGTTCTGCAGGAACACCAGCGGGATGCCGCGCTGGTTGCACAGCTCGATGAAGTGGGCGCCCTTGAGGGCCGACTCGCTGAAGAGGATGCCGTTGTTGGCGACGATGCCGACGGGGTGGCCCCACACGTGCGCGAACCCGGTCACCAGGGTCTCGCCGTAGAGCTTCTTGAACTCGTGGAACCGGCTGCCGTCGACGATGCGGCGGATGACCTCGCGCACGTCGTACGGCGTGCGGGTGTCGGCGGGCACGACGTCGTAGAGCGTGGCCGGGTCCTCGTGCGGCTCCTCGACCGGTGCCAGCTCGTACGGCGCACCCGGGGGGCGCCGCTCGAGGGTGCCGACGATGCTGCGCACGATGGCGAGTGCGTGTGCGTCGTCCTCCGCGAGGTGGTCGACGACCCCCGAGGTGCGGGCGTGGACGTCGCCGCCGCCGAGCTCCTCGGCGGTCACGACCTCGCCGGTCGCGGCCTTCACCAGCGGCGGGCCGCCGAGGAAGATCGTGCCCTGGTTGCGCACGATCACGGTCTCGTCGGACATCGCCGGGACGTAGGCGCCACCGGCGGTGCAGCTGCCCATCACGCTGGCGACCTGCGGGATGCCGCGCGCGGACAGGTTGGCCTGGTTGAAGAAGATCCGGCCGAAGTGCTCCCGGTCGGGGAACACCTCGTCCTGCATCGGCAGGAACGCGCCGCCGGAGTCGACCAGGTAGATGCAGGGCAGGTGGTTGTCGCTGGCGACGGTCTGCGCGCGCAGGTGCTTCTTGACCGTCATCGGGTAGTAGGTGCCGCCCTTGACGGTGGCGTCGTTGGCGACCACGACCACCTCGCGGCCGCTCACCCGGCCGATGCCGGTGACCACGCCGGCGCTCGGGACCGGGGTGGTCCCCGGGTCGCCGTACATCCCGTACGCCGCCAGCGGACTCAGCTCGAGGAAGGGGCTGCCGGGGTCGAGCAGCCGGTCCACCCGGTCGCGCACCAGCAGCTTGCCGCGGTCGGTGTGCTTGCGGCGGGCGGACTCGCTGCCGCCCTGCCGGACGGTCGCCAGCCGCTCGCGCAGCTCCCCGACCAGCTCTCGCATCTCACTCACCGCACCAGGTTAGCGATCGTTAACCTGGCGCGCCACCGCCGCGGCGGAGCAGGTCCTGGTCGACAGGCGGTCAGCTGAAGGCGCAGCCGGCCGGGATCCCCAGGCGGCGGAAGACGACCGCCGCCGGGCAGAAGCCGGTGAAGCCCGACTGCAGGAGGTTGAGCCCCACGAACGCGGCCAGGAGCAGCCACCACGGCGAGAAGAGGGCGGTCAGCAGGACGCTGACCACGACCATCGTGCCGGCCAGGGCGAACACCGCGCGGTCCATGTTCATCGCGGCCCCCTCACGCCCGGCCGAAGACGCGGGCGAAGAAGCCCGTCGACGGCTCACCCTGGTGGCCCTGGCACCGCTGGGAGCGCGGCACGCCGGCCAACACCTGGTCGACATGCCGGCCGCACCCCTTCCAGTCCGCCTTGCCGCACTTGCGGCAGGTCACTCGTCGGCACATGCAGGTTCTTCCTCTCGATCGGGGGTCGGGCGGGACGGTGAGCCGGTCGGCTCAGCCGTGGGAGAAGTGGACGTCGGGCAGGATCCGGCGCAGCCAGGCGGGCGACCACCAGGCCGCCCGACCCGTGAGCCGGAGCACGACCGGGAGCAGCACGAGCCGCACGAGGAAGGCGTCGAGCAGCACGGCCACGCCGAGGACGATGCCCATCTCCTTGGGCGGCAGCGGGCCGGCGAGGGCGAAGGTGAAGAACACCGCGACCATCACGGCGGCGGCCGCGAAGATCACCCGGCCCGAGTGGGCCAGCGCTCCGACCATCGCCTCTCGCGGGTTGCCGGAGCCCTCGTAGTGCTCCTTGGCCGACGCCAGCAGGAAGACGGTGTAGTCCATCGCGATCGCGAAGATCATCGCGAAGAAGAACACCGGAGCCCAGGCGTCGAGGAAGCCCTGGTGCTCGAAGCCGAGGAACGACGTCCCCCACCCCTCCTGGAACACCAGCCGGGCGACGCCGAACGCCGCCGCCGTCGAGAGCAGGCTGGCCAGCGTGCCGAGCAGGGCGATGAGCGGTGCCTGCAGCGCGATGAGCAGCAGCAGGAACCCGAGCAGCAGGACGACCCCGATCACCAGCGGCGTGGACTCGTCCAGCTGCGCCTTCAGGTCGAGGTTCTCCACGGCCGCTCCGCCGACGAGCGCCGTGGACGGCAGGTCGGCGCGCAACCGGTCGACGGTGTCGGAGAGAGCCGGGTCGGACGGGTCGACGGTCGGGACCGCGGAGATCAGGGCCAGGCCGCTGTCGTCGGTGGCGGGCTGCGCGGGCATGGCTCCGGCGATCCCCGGGTCGTCGGCGAGGACGGCGGCGGCCTGGTCGGCCTGGCCCTCGTCGACCACGACCTGGAGCGCACCGGGTGCGCCGTCGCCGAAGGACTGCTGCACCAGGTCGTAGCCGACGCGGGCGCTGGCGTCCTCGGGGAGCACCTTGATCGAGGGCATCGCGGTGCGCAGGCCGAGCACGGGGGCGGCGAGCGCGAGGAGCACGAGGAGCGCGCCGGCGCCGTACAGCCACGGGTTGCGCCACAGGCGCTCGCCCCAGGCGGCGAACCGGGCGGAGCGGTGCTCGCCGGTGTGCACCCACTTCAGGGCGAACTTGTTGATCCGCAGGTCGAGCTTGGCGAGGACCACCGGCAGCAGGGTCAAGGTCGCCGCGAGCACGAAGACGACCGCCAGCATGATCCCGCCGGCCATCGAGCGGAACGCCGGGGACGGCACCAGCATCACGGCCGAGAGCGACACCAGCACGGTCAGGCCGGACAGGAGGACCGCCTTGCCGGCGGTGTCCATCGTCTCGGCGATGGCGTCTGGCACCGGACGGTCGTGCCCCATCCGCGCGCCCCGGTAGCGGACGACCAGGAACAGCGCGTAGTCGATGCCGAGCGCGAGGGCGAACATCATCGCGAAGTTCATCGCCCAGATCGAGACCGGGAAGAGCTGGTTGAGCAGGACGAGCGACCCGGCCGACGCGACGAGCCCCGCGAGGGTGAGGATCAGCGGGAGCCCGGCCGCGACCAGGGCGCCGAAGGCGAGGACCAGGATGGCCAGGGTCACCGGCCAGGAGAGCATCTCGGACTTCATCATCGCCTCGAGGTTGGCGGCGTTGAAGTCGGCCCACAGCTGGGAGGCGCCGGTCGGGTTGACCGTCACCGAGCCGGTGCCGAGCTGCTGCAGCGGGTCGCTCAGGTCCTTGGCCGCCTTGACCATGTCGTCGGTCGAGGCGTTCGCCCCCGCGAGGACGACGGCGGTGTGGCCGTCCTGGCTCAGCGTCGCGCCCGGCTGGGGCGCGACGACCTGTCCGATGCGGTCGTCGGCCTGCAGCAGCGCGGTCGCCTTCGCGATGACCGCTGCCCCGTCGCCCTGGGTGACCTGGCCGTCGGGATCGTGCACGACCACCTGGATCGCGGAGCTGGCGTTGCCGCCGAAGTGCTCCTGGGCGAGCTCGCGCGCGGCCACGGACTCCGACCCCTGGGCCTGCCAGCCGGCGCCGGAGAGCTCGGCCTCGACCTTCGGCGCGAAGATGCCGAGCCCGATGATGACGACCAGCCACAGCACGGTGGTGGTGCGGGCATGGTTGACGACGGCGAGCCCGAGTCGGCCCAGCGGCCCCGGGCGCACCGCGGGCGCGAGGGCCGGGTGCGAGCGTGCGGCGTGGGTGGTGGTCATGCGAGAGCGTCCTCCGACGGGTGACGGAATACCCCGGGGGGTATCGAACGTTGCGAACACTAACACCCCGGGGGGTATCGTCAAACCCGGGAGAGACCCAGGAGGACGCATGACCACCACCACCCTGACCAAGGACAACTTCGAGACCACGGTCACCAGCGACGACATCGTGCTGGTCGACTTCTGGGCCTCCTGGTGCGGCCCGTGCCGCCAGTTCGGCCCGATCTTCGAGAAGGCGTCCGAGACGCACCCCGACGTGGTCTTCGGCAAGGTCGACACCGAGGCCGAGCGCGAGCTCGCCGCGGCCGCGCAGATCACCTCGATCCCCACGCTGATGGCGTTCCGCGAGGGCATCCTCGTCTTCGCCCAGCCCGGCGCGCTCCCGGCCCCGGCGCTGGAGCAGGTGATCTCGGCGGTCCGCGAGCTGGACATGGACGACGTCCGGGCCCAGCTCGCCGCGCAGCAGCAGGACGGGCACCCGGGGGAGCAGCCCTGATGGGCGGCTACACCCTGTCGACCACCCTCGACCGCCCCTACGACCAGGCCGTCGGCGAGGTCCGCGCGGCGCTGGCCGACCAGGGCTTCGGGGTGCTGACCGAGATCGACCTGCGGGCGACCCTGGCCGCGAAGCTCGGCGTCGACGTGCCGCCCCAGGTCATCCTTGGCGCCTGCCGCCCCCAGCTCGCGCACGCGGCCCTGCAGATCGAGCCGACGGTCGCTGCCGTGCTGCCGTGCAACGTGGTGGTGCGCGCGGTCGACGAGACGACCACGCAGGTGCAGGCGTTCGACCCCGAGGTGATGACCGCCCTCGCCGGCGACGACCTCGCTCCCGTGGCCCACGAGGCCCGGGCCCGACTGACCGCGGCGCTCGCCGCCCTGGACGAGGAGGACTAGGCATGGAGCTCGACCCGCAGGAGATGAGCCCGGTCATCAACCGGATCAAGCGGGCCCGCGGCCAGCTCGACGGCGTCCTCCGGATGCTCGAGGAGGGCCGCGAGTGCGAGGACGTCGTCACCCAGCTGGCGGCGGTGTCCAAGGCGCTGGACCGCGCCGGCTTCGCGATCGTGGCCACCGGCCTCCAGCAGTGTCTGATGTCCGACGACGGCGCCACCACCATGGACGTGAAGAAGATGGAGAAGCTCTTCCTCTCGCTGGCCTGACACCGGCCGCAGCGGGCGGGGCGAGGACCTCCCCGGCCCCCGCCCCGCGCGCTGCGCCGTGCTCCCGCGCGTCTACTTCGGCGGCGGCGGCACCAGGCACGCCGTCGGTGCCGAGGTGTTGCCGCTGAAGTCGGTGGCGTAGACCTCGGCGTCACCGGTGCCGGTGATCTTGAGGATGCCGCCGGGCATGGTCTTCATCGACGGCCGGGCACCGTTCTCGGTGTACTTGATCAACTGGCCGCTCGCGAACGGTCCCCACACCGTGCCGCTCCCGGTGTCGCGCAGGTAGACCTCCGGGCTGGTGTCCACGACGTCGGTGGCCGTCAGCCGGAAGAACCCGTCGGGGTTGTGCGACGACGGGACGTGGCCGGCCGGGTTCGGACCCTCCGGGCAGCCCACGGTCGGCGGCGTGGTGTCGACGACCGTGATGGTGCCGGTGCCCGTGCCGGTGTTGCCGGCGGCATCGGTCGCCTGGCAGGTCACCGTCGTGGCCCCGAGCCCGAAGAGACTGCCGGACGGCGGTGCGCAGGTCGGGGTGAGCGGTCCGTCGACGTTGTCGACCGCCGTGGCGTCGTACGACACGGTGGCGCCGCTGGGCGAGGTGGCCTCGACCGTCCTGCTCTCCACCGTCACGACCGGCGGGGTGACGTCGTTGACGGTGATCTCGGCGGTCTGCACGAACGCAGGGCCGGGCAGCTCGCCGTTGACCAGGAAGCGCGTCGTGCAGGTGACCGTGCCGCCCTGCGGGGCGTCGGCGGTCAGCGTGAACGTCTCGTCGAACGTCGTCGTGTCACCCGAGGTGACCGTGCGCGCGGCCGGGCTGAACGACGCCGAGACACCCGGGTCACAGGTCGTGTCGGGGGTGACGACCGCCGGCAGGTTGCGCAGCTCGCTGAGGATCGTGCCGGCGACCTGGGACGGGTCGGCGGCCGCGAGGGAGCCGCCGGTGGCCCCGGTGACGCGGGTGGCCTGCCCGAGGCTGTCGAGGTGGGCGCCGTTGATGCCGTTGACGTTGATGGCGATCACCTGGACGCCGGAGGCGACCAGACCACTCGTCGCGCCGGCCTCGGTGAAACCGAGCGACGGGTCGTGGCTCGGGGCGTCGCCGAACATCACCAGCACCCGGGTGCTGTCGGGGCGGAAGGCGATGGTCGAGGGCACCTTGCCGAGCGCACCGATCCACGCCTCGGGCTCGTCGCCGCCGCCCCCGGCCGACCAGGCGCCGATGCCCGCGACCGCGTCGGACGCGCTGGCCGTCAGCTGCTGGTCGACCCGGTAGGCGAACGGCGACGACGACTCGTCGTCCTTGTACTCGGCGATGGCGAACTGCGCGTCCGGCTGGGCCGCCTGGACCTGGGCGAGGATGTCGCCGGCGTTGGTGCGCACGTTGGTGATGCTCGAGCCCATGCTCCCGGTGGTGTCGGCCATCAGGACGATGTCGGGCTTCGGCGGGATCGGTGGGGTCTCCACCGTCTTGGTGATCGTCACCGAGGCACCGGGGTCCAGCGCGTCGGCGTAGTGGGCCGGGCTGACGCCCGGGGTGGCCGCCGCCACGGTGGCGGTGACGACGGTCAGCACGGCGGTTCCGACCGCCGCAGGGACGAGACGATGCGCGATCGCCCGAGATGTCGAGATCATGTGCTTCCCTCCGAGATCGGTGGCGTCGTTGCCACCGCTCGTGACGGTAGTGAGCCCGGCCGCCCGGGGCCTGACCCGTCCGGGCCAGCTCGGGTGCCCCGTCCGGGGCAGCCCGATCGGGCCCCCACCCGGTTAGCGACCGCTAACCTGGTCGGGTGAGCCCGCCGGTGGACCGACGCAGCCAGATCCTCGCCACCGCGGCGGAGCTCTTCGCGACCCGCGGGTTCCACGGCGTCTCGGTGGCCGACCTCGGCGCGGCGTGCGGGATCTCCGGACCGGCCCTCTACAAGCACTTCTCGTCCAAGCAGGCCGTGCTGGCCGAGATGCTCGTCTCGATCAGCGAGGAGCTCCTGCGCGTGGGCGGCGAGCGGGTCGCCGAGGCGGCCGGCCCGGAGGCGGCCGTCGCCGCCCTGGTGGACTGGCACGTGGACTTCGCGCTGCGGCACCGGCCGCTGATCGTCGTGCAGGACCGCGACTGGGAGTCGCTGCCCGATGACGCGCGAGAGCGGGTCCGCACGCTCCAGCGTGAGTACGTCGACCTCTGGGCCGCGCAGCTGCGCCGGGTCGACCGCCGGCTGGACCTGCCCACCGCGCGGGCGATGGCCCACGCGGCGTTCGGCCTGATCAACTCCACGCCGCACAGCGGGCTGCTGCCCGACGCCCGGATGCAGGAGCTGCTCACCCGGATGGCGCTGGGGGCGCTGACGGCTCGGCCGCCGAGGCACCGGGGTCGGCGGTGACCTCTCGCAGCAGCCGGGCCGCGTAGAGCGCGGCCTCGAGCGCGGCGTCGAGGTCCGCGTCCTCCTCGTCACCGTCGGCCCCGTCCGGGCCGGCGTCGGGCTCGGTGCGCGCGTACAGCCGCGCCAGCAGCTCCTCGCGCGGCAGCCCGCGCAGCTGCAGGAGCACGAACGGGTCCGCCTCGACCAGCCAGGTGAGCTGCTGCAGGACGGCGAGCGCGTGGACGCAGGGGTCCGCCCAGGCATCGCACGTGCACGACGACCCGAGCTCGCCGCCGTACGGCAACAGCTCGACGCCGGACTCCTCGGCGTGCTCGACGAGCCCGTGCGGAAGGTCGCCGGCCAGCAGCGCGGCGACCCGCCCGGACTCGGCGGCGACGGCCTCGACCAGCGCGTCGCCGTCCGCGCGGTCGAGCACCGGGAGGCTGCCCTCGACGGTCCACAGACCGCGCCGGTCCTCGACCGAGGCGACGAACCGGCCGGGCTCGGTCGAGATCCGGCCGACGTGGCCGGCGCGCGCCAGCCGCCGCGAGGCGACCAGGTCGGCCTCGTCGTACGCCGCCTCCTCGACCGCGCGCACCCACGCCTTGCCCCACCAGCTGGTGGCCCGCACGCTCGAGCGCCGCGGCGCGACCCGGGGATGCAGGACCGCCGCGGCCATCAGCCCGGCCGGAGGGTGACGAGGTCGCGCAGCTCCGCGTCGCTGAGCTCGGTGAGCGCCGCCTCGCCCCGGCCCAGCACGGCGTCGGCGAGAGCGCGCTTGCGGTCCAGGAGCTCGGCGACCTTCTCCTCGACGGTCCCGCGGGTGACCATCCGGTGCACCTGGACCGGCTTGGTCTGACCGATCCGGTAGGCACGGTCGGTCGCCTGCTCCTCGACCGCGGGGTTCCACCACCGGTCGACGTGCACGACGTGGTCGGCGCGGGTCAGGTTGAGACCGGTGCCGCCGGCCTTCAGCGACAGCAGGAAGACCGGCACCTCGCCGGCCTGGAAGCGCTCGACCATCTGCTCGCGCTCGCGGACCGGGGTGCCGCCGTGCAGCAGCTGGTGGGGGATGCCGGCACGGGCCAGGTGGCCCTCGAGCAGCCTCGCCATGGCGACGTACTGGCTGAACACGAGCACCGCGCCGTCCTCGGCGAGCACGGTGCCGACCAGCTCGTCGAGCAGGTCGACCTTCTCCGACCGACCCGAGAGCCGCGCACCGGACCGTTTGAGGAAGTGGTCCGGGTGGTTGCAGATCTGCTTCAGGCCGGTCAGCAGCATCAGCACCAGGCCGCGCCGGCTGTCCTCGTCGGCACGCTCGATGCGGGCCATCGTGTCGCGGACGAACGACTCGTAGAGCACGACCTGCTCGCGGGTCAGCCGCAGCAGGTGGTCGGTCTCGGTCTTGGGGGGCAGCTCGGGCGCGACACCCGGGTCGGACTTGCGGCGGCGCAGCAGGAACGGGCCGACCAGGTCCGCGAACTGCCGGGCCTTGGTCGGCTCCCGGCCCGACTCGATCGGCCCGGCCCAGACCTTGCGGAAGGCGTTGCGGCTGCCGAGCAGTCCCGGCGTGGCCCAGTCGAGGATGGACCACAGCTCGGTGAGGTCGTTCTCGACGGGGGTGCCGGTCAGCGCGACGCGGGCCGCGCTCGGGATGGTCCGCAACGACCGCGCGGTCGACGTCCGGGCGTTCTTCACGTGCTGCGCCTCGTCGGCGACCACGAGGTCCCACCCGACCTCCGCGAGGGTCGCCGCGTCCCTGCGCATGGTGCCGTAGGTCGTCAGCACGAACCCGTCACCCGCCCGGGTCAGGTCACGGGTGCTGCCGTGGAACCGGACCACCGGCGTGCCGGGCGCGAACCGGCGGACCTCCGCCTCCCAGTTGCCGAGCAGGCTGGCCGGGCACACGACCAGGGTCGGCCCGGGGCGACCGGTCTCGCGACGGTGCAGGTGGAGGGCGATCAGCGTGACGGTCTTGCCCAGCCCCATGTCGTCGGCCAGGCAGGCGCCGAGCCCGAGGTCGGTGAGCTCGACCAGCCAGGTCAGCCCATGGCGCTGGTAGTCGCGCAAATCGGCGGCGAGCCCGACCGGCGGCCCGACCGGCTCCCGGGTCGCGGCGGTCACCACCCGCTCCCGGAGCGCGAGCAGGCTCGCCCCGACGACGACCTGCTCCTCGACCTCCGCGACCTGCACCGTCCCGGTGAGCGCGGCGGCGACGGCCTCGGCCGGTCTGGCGGTGCGGACCAGCCGCTTCCTCGCCTTCCGTGCGATCGACGGGTCGACGACGGTCCAGCCACCACGCAGGCGCAGCAAGGGGGACGCCGACCGGGCGAGCCGGTCCATCTCCTCGGCGGTGAGCGGCTCGCCGTGCAGCGCGACCTGCCAGTTGAAGGCGAACAGCGCGTCGGTGCCGAGGGTCGGGGCGTCCAGCGGCTCCTCGCGCGGTCCGGCCGGCGCCCGGTCCAGCACGGTCGTCACGGTGAGGTCGCGGCCCAGGCTCTTGGGCCACAGGACGTCGACCCCGGCCGCGCGCAGCGCACCCACGCCCTCCTCGAGCAGGCTCACCAGCTCGTCGGTCTCCAGGGTCAGCTGGTCGGGCACCCGCAGCTCGAGCAGCCGGTCGAGCACGGGCCAGGCGTCGGCCGCCGCCCGCAGGGCGATCGTCGCGTGGGTGCGGGCACGCTCCCCGAAGCCGTGCTCGGCAGGGCTCCCGGTCCACAGGTCGACCAGGTCGCACACGTGCAGCGGGTTCTGCTCGTCGTGCGCCTGCGGCACCAGACGGACGGCGCCTGCGACCAGCTCCTCCTCGTCGGCCTCGACGCGCACGGACACCGAGACCAGCTGGGGCAGGTCGCGCGCGTCCACCCGCTGGTGGCGGGCGAGCCGGGCCTGCAGCCGCTCCTCGAAGGAGGGCCGGCCCGGCGGGCGTACGGCCGGCGCCTGGGTGGTCGTCGGCGCCCCGCGCGGCATCGCGTCGGTGACCGCGTCGATCAGGTCGCGCACCAGCCGCTCGTCCTCGGCCCGGCCGGTCGCCAGCATCGAGATCCGGTCCTCGTCGTCGCGGTCCAGGCCCGCCGCCCGCCAGTGGCCGTCGGCGGGGGCGAACTTGCCCGCCGCCACCAGCCGCATCGCGAGCAGGGCCGCGCCCGAGAGCAGACCCACCGACGGGTGCAGGTCCGCGCGGCTGCGGGCCTTGGCCAGCACCGGGAGCGCGGCCCGGATCGGCAGCGCGACCGTGCGCCGTTCGTCGGTGAACTCCACGACGCCCTCCCGTGGCGGCTCGGCCGGCCGGAAGACCGCGGGTCCGGTGACGGGGACGAAGCTCATCCCCGGTCTCCGCGGCCCTGCGACGTGGTCACCGCAGTGACGGTAGCCGGACGGTGGGACAGCGCGCTTCGGACCAGGACGTAGCCTGCACCCCATGAGCATCCTCGAGGCGAAGATCGCGCTGCTCGACGGCACCCCGTCCACCCTGGGCGAGATCACGGGTGGTCGTCCGGCGCTGCTGGTGAACGTGGCGAGCAAGTGCGGGCTCACCCCGCAGTACACCGGGCTCGAGGCCCTCCACGAGCGGTACGCCGACCGTGGCTTCACCGTCGTGGGCGTGCCGTGCAACCAGTTCTACGGCCAGGAGCCGGGAACGGCCGACGAGATCGCCGAGTTCTGCTCGGCGACCTACGGCGTCACCTTCCCGATGACCGAGAAGGTCGAGGTCAACGGCGACGGCCGACACGAGGTCTACCGCACCCTGGTGCAGACGCCCGACGAGAACGGCGAGGCCGGCGACGTGGCCTGGAACTTCGAGAAGTTCCTGATCGCCGCCGACGGCACGGTCGTGGCCCGCCTGCGGCCCACGGTCGAGCCCGACGACCCGCGCCTGGTCGACGCCGTGGAGGCGCTGGTCGGCTGACCGGTCTGCCGAACCGGGCCCGGACGGCGCACGGGGTGCGTAGATTCGAGGGCGGGACTCGCGGAGGGCGGGACCGGGGAGGGTGAGATGGACCTGTTCGAGATCGACGACAGCCGGCGGATGAGCCGGGAGGACGCCGCCGCTCGGTTGCGCGACCTGGCCGACGCCCTGGCGCGCAACAACTCGGTCGAGTTCGTGCGCGACGGCCGGCGGGTCACCGTGCGGGTGCCGGACACGGTCGACCTCAAGATCGAGGTCGAGCTCGGCGACGAGAACGAGCTCGAGGTCGAGCTCACCTGGTGAGTGTGCTGGTGAGTGCGCCGGTGAGTGCGCCGGCGAGTCAGCCGGCGAAGCGGCCCGTCACCGGCGGCAGGTCGGCGAGCGTGACGATCCCGGGCGGGGCGGCCACGACGTAGGGCACCGCGTTGGTGACCGGCATCGCCGTGTAGATCATCCCCAGCCCCATGAATCCGGGCTCCGTCCAGTCGGCGGGCGGCAGGCAGTGCAGCACGGTGCGCATGTTCGGCATCCCGAAGACCTGGACGACGTGTCCGTGCGCGAGCGGCTTCGGTGGGACCGTGTGCTCGCCCATCACCCAGTTGAACCCGACGCTGACCACGTTGCGGTCGCCGACCCAGCCGCGGTGGTAGCCCATCACGCCGCCGACGGTGCCGGCCGGGATCGTCATGAACCCCAGGTCGCTGTCACCGGTGGCGGCGGTGAACTCCACGTCGAAGGTCATCCGGTCCAGCGGGGCGCCGATCGCGTCGGCCATCATCGCGGCGGACTCGGCGAACACCTCGCTCTCGCGCCGCACGCTCTCGGCCAGCCCCGGGGTGTCGGGCGCCTGCGAGAAGCCCATCGCGCGCTGGGTCTCCGCGGACTCGTACGTCGAGCAGTCGACCGACTCGGTGATCCGGATCTCGTCCACCCGCTCGCACGAGCCGCTGAGCACCATGCCGACCAGGTTCGTCATCCCCGGGTGGGCGCCGCTGCCGAAGATCGACGCTCCCCCGCGCTCGCAGGCCGCCCGGACCCGGTCCAGATCCGCAGGGCTCTGCTTGCCGCCGGTGATCCACGCAGCGCTCGCGCAGACGTTCACACCGGCCTCCAGCAGCGCGCAGAGCTCGTCGATGCTCGGCCACAGCGGGTTGTAGCAGCACGCGTCCGCGCCCAGCGACAGCAGCGCCGCGACGTCGTTCGTGGCGAGCACACCGGTCGGCTCGGGCCAGCCGCACAGCTCGGCGGCGTCCACACCGACCTTGTCGGCGCCATGGGCGTAGACGCCCGCGAGCTCGAGGTCCGGGCGGGTGAGGATGGCGTGCAGGGAGCGTCGGCCGATGTTGCCGGTGGTCCACTGGATGACGCGGAGGGGTCGGTCCATGGACCCGCACACTAGAACGTGTTCTACGGTCGTCGCCACCGCCGCGGGACGGACGACGACGCGCGGTGCGATGGTGCCCGGGACGGCAGGACCTTGGTCCCTGTGCCCGACCGCCGTGCCGGGAGAGCGTCGAGGCATGAGGTTGCGGATGCAGATCACCGAGGGCGTCGACGGGACGTGGAGCTGCTCCCTGGCCGGGCACGAGCTCGACGAGCACGACACCCTCGTCGACGCGCTCGTGCACCTGCACGAGGAGGCCGACCACCTCTACGACGAGCCGGAGCTGTGGGTGCAGTTCGCCGACGGGGTGGTGGAGGAGCTCGCCGCGGTGCCGTTCTTCCCCCTGCCGTGAGGCCGGTGCCCGGCTCCCGCACCTAGGACTGGGTGGCCAGCACCAGCGGCCGCACCTCGGCCGCCCCGGCCAGGCGCAGCGCCCGGGCGGCGAGGGTGAGGGTCCAGCCGGTGACGACCAGGTCGTCGACCAGCAGCACGCGCCGCCCGGAGACGTCGTCGGCCTGCAGGGTGGACCGCCGGCCCACCGCGGCGACGCGGCGCGCCGAGTTGGCCGCGCCCTCCCCCGGCCCGACGTCGGGGTCGACCACCGCGAAGCGGCCCACGACCGGCACCCCCAGGTGGCGCGACAGCCCGTCGCCGAGGTCGGCGACCAGCATGGGATGCGAGAGCGACTCGACCACGACGACGCCGTCGACCGGCGGTCGCCAGTCGGCGAGCACGTCCAGGACGGCGCGGACCAGCGGCACCGGCACCGGCCCGTCGGGGGTGTCGGCGGCGAAGAGCTCACGCAGGGCGTTGCCGTAGCCGAGATCGGTCAGCCGGGCGACGGCGCGCCCCTCCTCGGCCGGCTCGGCGATCCGGCCTCGCAGGTCGATGCCGAGGTTGCCCAGCGCGGTGGGCCACATCCGGCGCGGCTCGACCACGACGCCCGGACGGGCCAGCCGCGCGCCCGCCTCCTCGAGCGCCGCCGCCGACACCTCGGACGGGAGCTCGAGGCCGCCGCAGTTGTCGCACCGTCCGCAGTCCTCGGCCCCGGCATCGTCGAGCTGCTCGCGCAGGAACCGCATCCGGCAGCCGTCGGTCGCCAGGTAGGCGAGCATCGCCTCCTGCTCACGCTCCCGGGCCTCGCGGACCCGGCGGTAGCGCTCCTCGTCGTAGTCCCACGGCTGTCCGGTGGCCTCCCAGCCGCCGCGGACCCGGCGTACGGCGCCGTCCACGTCGAGCACCTTGAGCATCGTCTCCAGCCGGCTGCGGCTGAGGTCGACGTAGGTCTCCAGGGTCGCGGTGCCCACCGGTCGGCCCTGCTCGGCGAGCACCTCGAGCGTGCGCCGGACCTGGTCCTCGCGCGGGAACGCCAGCGAGGCGAAGTAGGCCCAGATGTCGCGGTCCTCGGTCGCCGGCAGCAGCACGACCGGCGCACCCTCGGGGGGCAGCGTGGTGCCGCGGCCGGCCCGGCCGACCTGCTGGTAGTAGGCGACCGGGGACGCCGGCGCCCCCATGTTGACCACGAACCCCAGCGCCGCGTCGAACCCCATGCCCAGCGCGCTGGTCGCGACCAGCGCCTTGACGCGGCCGGCGGCGAGGTCCTGCTCGAGGGCCTGCCGCTCGGTGGCCTCGGTCTGTCCGGAGTAGGCCGCCACGTCGTGCCCGCGCGAGCGCAGGTAGTCGGCGATCTCCTGGGTGGCGGCGACCGTCAGGCAGTAGACGATGCCGGAGCCGGGCTGCTCGGCCAGGTGGTCGGCCAGCCAGGCCAGCCGCTGCTCGGCGGTCCGCAGCCGCACGACCCCGAGCCGCAGCGACTCCCGGTCCAGCGAGCCGCGCAGCACCAGGACGCCGCCGGACTCGCCGAGGGTCGCTCCCGCCGAGACCCCCAGCTGCTCGGCCACGTCGGCGGTGACCCGCGCGTTGGCGGTCGCCGTGGTGGCGAGCACCGGGATGCCCGGGGGCAGGTCGGAGAGCAGCGTGCGGATCCGCCGGTAGTCCGGGCGGAAGTCGTGGCCCCAGTCGGAGATGCAGTGCGCCTCGTCGACCACCAGCAGCCCACACGTCGCGGCGAGGCGCGGCAGCACCTCGTCGCGGAACCCGGGGTTGTTCAGCCGCTCGGGGCTGACCAGCAGCACGTCGACCTCACCGGCGCGGATCGCCTCGTGGATCGGCTCCCACTCCTCGGCGTTGGTCGAGTTGATCGTCACCGCCCGGATCCCGGCACGCTCGGCGGCGGCGACCTGGTTGCGCATCAGCGCCAGCAGCGGCGAGACGATGACGGTCGGGCCGGCGCCCTGCTCGCGCAGCAGCAGGGTCGCCACGAAGTAGACCGCCGACTTGCCCCAGCCGGTGCGCTGCACCACCAGCGCCCGGCGCCGCTCCACGGCCAGCGCCTCGATCGCCGTCCACTGGTCCTCGCGCAGCACCGCCGCCGGGTCGCCGACGAGCGCGCGGAGGTGGGCTTCGGCTCGCTCGCGGGTCACCCGCCCTGTCTACCAGCGCACCCCGACAGCCCGGGCGGCCCGTCCACAGGCCCACCGGAGCGGGCGACGGCGGGTCTGAGCGTTCAATTGTCGGGAGATGACCACGCGGAAGCGCTCCCACGGGTGCATCTCCCAGCAATTGAACGGAACCGACCCGCGACCTCCGCTCGACCCGGACGGATACTGGGCCGGTGCCGCACCCGATGAAGTACGCCGTGGTCGAGTCCGAGCGCCGCTTCCTCGTCCGGTCGCTGCCGGGGCCGGTCGAGCGGACGTCCGAGATCGTGGACCGCTACCTCGAGGGGACCCGGCTGCGGCTGCGCGAGGCCACCGAGCCCGACGGCAGCGTCGTGCGCAAGCTGGGGCACAAGGTGCGGCTCACCGACGGTCCACAGCGGGTCGCCTGCACCTCGGTCTACCTCGACGACGCCGAGTGGGCACTGCTCTCGACCCTGCCCGCCCGGGTGCTGCGCAAGCGCCGGCACCACGTCCGCCTCGACGGGGTGCACGTCGCGGTCGACGAGCTCCCGGACGGCACCCTGCTCGCCGAGGTCGACGGCGGCGACGAGCCGGTCGTCGCCGTACCTGCCGGCCTCGACGTGGTCCGCGAGGTCACCCTGGACGAGGAGTGGACGGGCGCGGCGCTCGCGGGTCATTGATCGTCAGCGCCCGCGACTGGGTCTCGACACGCGTCACCCCCCTCGCTGCGCTCGGGAAGTCGACGCTGCTCGACCTCGCGATGGGACCAGGGACCTCGCACGCTCGGTCCCTGCATCGCAGAGATCACCAGATCCGGACGCGCTCCGCGGGGTCGAGCCAGAGACCGTCGCCTTCGACGGTGCCGAAGACCTCGTGGAACTCGTCGAGGTTGCGCACGATGTTGGCGCGGAACTCCGGCGGGCTGTGCGGGTCGATGGTGAGGTACTGCAGCTCCTGCTCGCGACGCCGCTTGGTGCGCCAGCAGTAGGCCCAGTTGAGGAACAGCGCGCGGCGCTCCTCCTCGGTGGCCTCGCCGCCGCGGGCGATCAGGTACGCCGTGTGGCCGATCGTGAGCCCACCGAGGTCGCCGATGTTCTCGCCCACGGTGAGGGCGCCGTTGACGTGCTCGCCGGGCAGCGCGCGGGGCTCGAAGCCGTCGTACTGCTCGATCAGCGCCTGCGCCTTGACCTGGAACGCCTCCTTGTCGGCCGGCGTCCACCAGTCGTGCAGGTTGCCGGCACCGTCGTACTGCGCGCCCTGGTCATCGAAGCCGTGGCCGATCTCGTGCCCGATGACGGCGCCGATGCCGCCGTAGTTCTCCGCCTCCGCGGCGTCCGGGGAGAAGAACGGCCTCTGCAGGATCCCGGCGGGGAAGCAGATCTCGTTGGTGCCCGGGTTGTAGTAGGCGTTGACGGTCTGCGGGAGCATGAACCACTCGTCGCGGTCGACCGGCGAGCCGATCTTGGCCAGCTGCCGGTCGGTCTCGAACGCGGAGGCGGCGGCGACGTTGCCGAGCAGGTCGTCGCGGGTGACCTGGAGTCGGGAGTAGTCGCGGAACTTCTCGGGGTAGCCGATCTTGGGCCGGAACGTGTCGAGCTTCTCGAACGCCCGCTGCTTGGTCTCCTCGGTCATCCAGTCCAGCCGCGAGATCGACTGCCGGTAGGCAGCGAGCAGATTGGCGACCAGCTCGTCCATCATCGCCTTCGAGTGCGGCGGGAAGTGCCGGGAGACGTACTCCTTGCCGACCGCCTCGCCCATCGCGCCCTCGACCAGCGCGACCCCGCGCTTCCAGCGCGCCCGCAGCTCCGGCGTGCCGTTGAGGGTGCGGCCGTAGAAGTCGAAGTTGGCCTGGACGAACGCGTCGGGCAGGTACGCCGCGGTCGCGCGCAGCACGTGCGCGAGCAGCCACTGCCGCCACTCCTCGAGGCCCACCTCGCCGAGCACGCCGGACAGGTGGGAGAAGTAGGACGGCTGCCGCACGCACACCTCGGCGAGGACCCGGTCGCTCTCGGGGTCGGCGCCGCCGAGGTTCGTGACGTAGGCGTCCCAGTCGAAGGCCGGGCACAGCTCGACGAGCTCGGCCTTCGACAACAGGTTGTAGGTCTTCTGGACGTCACGGGTCTCCGCGCGCTCCCAGTGGCCGGCGGCCAGCCGGGTGTCGATGTCGAGCACCGTGCGCGCCGCGCCCTCGGGGTCGGCGTGGTCGGCGAGCGAGAAGAGGGTGGTCAGGTAGGCGACGTACGCCTCGCGCACCTCGGCGAACTTGTCGTCGCGGTAGTAGGACTCGTCCGGGAGCCCGAGGCCGCCCTGCAGGAGGTTGAACAGGTAGCGGTCGGAGTTCTTGGAGTCGGTGTCGACGTAGGAGCCGAACAGCCCGTGCCCACCGACCCGCTCGAACTCCCCGAGGAAGGCGGCGAGGTCGCGCACGTCGCGCAGCCCCTCGACCGCCGCGAGCAGCGGCCGGATGGGACGGATGCCCTTCGCGTCGATGGCTGCCTCGTCCATGAAGGAGGCGAAGAGGTCGCCGATCTTGCGCTCCTCCTCGTCGAGGTCCCCGCCGGCCTCCGCCCGGGCGGCGAGCTCCTCGATGATCGCGTGCACCTGCTCCTCCGCGACGTCGGCGAGCTGGACGAAGGGCCCCCAGCTCGACCGGTCGGACGGGATCTCCGTCTCGTCGAGCCAGCGGCCGTTCACGTGGCCGAACAGGTCGTCCTGCGGCCGGATGTCGGGGTTCATGCCCGGGTGGGCGTCGTCGAGCGTGGTCACCTAGGTGACCCTAGGACATCGCTCCCAGCAGAAGACACCACGCTCGGCCGGACCAGCCGCTAGGTTGCGGCCCATGACGGACCTTCCCGCCGACGCGGTGCCCCCGGAGGCACTGCGCGTCGTCGCCACGATCCCCACCGACCCCGCGCGCGCAGCGGACGCCGGCGCCGCCCTCGCCGCGCTGGCCGCGGCGTCGCGCGAGGAGGAGGGCTGCTTCGCCTACGACGTCTACGAGTCGACCTCGGCGCCGGGCACCTTCGTCACCGTCGAGGCATGGCGGTCGCAGGCCGACATGGACGCTCACATGGCGACGCCGCACCTGGCCGAGGCGTTCACCGTCCTCGGGCCGCTGGTCGCCGGCGACATCGCGCTGCACCCGCTGCGCGCGGTCTGAGCCGAGGCCCCCCGATGACCTGGTACGTCGGCCTCGGCATCTTCTTCGTCGTCGCCGTCCTGCTCGTGGTAGCGGTCATCTACAACCGCCGGCACCACGCCCGGACCCGGGTGCGGACCCCGCAGCCACGCCGCAACACCGGGACCCAGCACGCGTCGCAGACGCGGCACGGCAGCCTCGAGCGCCGGGAGCGCAAGCGCCGCCGGGCCCAGGGTCGCCGCACCCGCCGCAAGAGGCACTAGGACCCCGTCTGGACCAGGACCGAGGTCCATGGCGCCGCCACCGGTGGCGGTGCCAGATTCCCCGCATGCGTACGCCCCGGGTCCTGCTCACCGCTGCGGCTGCCCTCGCGGTCGCCCTGCCCGCGCTCCTCGCGGCACCGTCCTCCGCCGACCCCGGTGGTGGTGCCGACCGCGGCGCACCCGGCACCTGGACGCGGATCTCCAGCGGCAGCGTCGGCAACGTCGTGGAGCCCGGCCTCTACCGCACCTCGAACGGCATCCTCCACGTCTTCTACCGCCGTGAGCGCGGCGCGGTGGACGACATCGCGTTCACCAACATCGGGGCGAACGGCCGCACCGGCGCGACCGGCTCCGTGGTCGCGGGGTGGTCGGCGCTGAGCACCGACCCGAAGCCGATCACGACCGGCTCCGGGATGCGGGTGATGTTCGCCGGCATCCGCACCGGCGACCCGCTCGACCCGTACCACACCGGCCAGATGTTCGCGTCCTCCGCGGTGGCCGCCGGCACCAGCTGGTTCCTCGAGGGAGCGTTCACCGACAGTGCCTACGCGATCGACAGCTACGGCACCGGTGCGACGACCCTGGCCAACCACCAGCCGGTGGTCTCGTTCCCGCTCAACGCGACGATGACCTGGAACGACGGCGTCGACCACACCTTCACCTTCTCGCAGGCGCTCTACGGGTCCACGCTGGTCCGCAGCGGCAGCCAGGTCTGGATCTCGTTCGCGGCCCTCGGCAACACCGCGGGCACCACCGGGCTGTTCGTCAAGCGGCTGCTGCCCACGGTCGGGCCGACCACGAAGGTGCCGCAGTCCAGCCAGGGGACGAGCACCCTCTCACCGCTGCAGTCGACCGCGTTCGTCGCCCGGCCCGGCGGCGGCCTCCACCTCGCCTACTGCATCGGCTACCCCACGTGCTCGAAGGTGGGCCTGTGGCGGGTCGGCACCGCGCAGGCCAGGGCGGTGCCCGGCTCGGCCGGGGCACGCGACATCTCGCTCTCGGCCGCACCGCACGGCCGGATGTGGGTCGCCTGGACGACGTACGACCGGGTGAAGGTGGTGCCGACCTCGGCGACCGGCCTCACCTTCGGCGGCGTCCGTACCCTGCGCCAGCCGAACGCGGCGGGCCTCTACGGCGTGAACGTGGCCGGCACCGACCGGTCGGCGGACGTGGTGGTCAACAACGGCAGCGCGCTGTTCCACCAGCAGGTGCGGCTGCCGTAGCCCGACCCGCCCTCGCCTCGAGACGTCCGGCGCCGCGGCAGGACCGCGTGCCCGGTCAGGCTCTTCATGACGTTGTCGGCCGTTGCAACCCCCGACAACATCAGGAATCCCCTGACAACCCCGGATGAATCCCCGGCTGACCGGGGATTCATCCACCCGCGGGCAGGTGCTCAGCGGACGCGGACGACCGACTTCCCCAGCGCCTTGCGGTCGTCCATGTCGACCAGCGCCTGGGCGAAGCCGTCGAGGTCGTACGTCGCGCCGATCGGCGGCTTGACGACCCCCGACTCCAGCATCGGCAGCAGCTCGGCCCACTGCTGCTGCATGTAGTCGGGGCGGAACATGGCGAAGGCGCCCCAGCCGACGCCACGGACGTCGACGTTGTTGAGCAGCAGCCGGTTCACCTTGACCTCGGGGATCCCCTGGCCCGCGGCGAAGCCGACGACCAGCAACCGGCCCTGGGTGGCCAGCACCCGGAGCGAGTCGGTGAAGACGTCGCCGCCCACCACGTCGAGGACGACGTCGACACCACGGTTGTCGGTCAGCTCCTGCACGGCGGCGCGGAAGCCGTCCAGCAGGACGACCTCGTCGGCTCCGGCGGAGCGGGCGACCTCACCCTTCTCCTCGGTGCTCACGACCGCGATGGTGCGGGCGCCGTAGCCCTTGGCGACCTGGATGGTCGCGGTGCCGACGCCGCCGGCGGCGCCGTGCACGAGCACGGTCTCGCCCTCGCGCAGCTGGGCCCGCTCGGCGAGCGCGAACTGCGCGGTCAGGTAGTTCATCGGCAGCGCCGCGCCCTCGTCGTACGACACGTGGTCGGGCAGGAGGAACGTCGAGGAGGCGGGGTTCGCGACCAGCTCCGCGGCACCGCCCCACCCGCCGACGCCCGCGACCCGCTGGCCGGGCTCGAACCCCTCCGGCCCCGAGACCACGGTGCCGGCGAAGTCGACGCCGAGGGTGAACGGCGGGTCGGGGCGCAGCTGGTACTCCCCCTTGCTCAGCAGCAGGTCGGGGAAGGAGACGCCGACGCTGTGCACCTCGACCAGCACGTCGTCGGGACCCGGCGTGGGCTCCGGGACGTCGCGGACGGCGACGTCGGCGGGACCGGTGGTGGCGAGGACCTGTGCTGCGCGCATGGGGGGACGCTAGCGGTCCCCGGCCTAGCCGGGGCGGACCAGGTGGTTCATCTCGAAGTGCATCGGGTCGGTGTAGGCCCAGTCGCCGCCCCAGGTGAAGCCCCAGTGCTTGAAGATCGCCACCACGCTGCGGTCGATCTCCCCGGCGGTGCCGCGCTGGTTCTCGATGGCGTTGATGTCGAGGGCCAGGCCGAAGGCGTGGTTGGACAGCGTGGTGGTGCCGGCGATGAAGCGCGGGTAGTAGCACCCGGCGTACTCCCCCGGGTGGATCCTGTCGGCGAGACCCTGGGCGATCACGTCCGCCAGCGCCGCGCGCAGCTGCGGGAAGATCAGCTTGTTGCACGTGACGTCACCGAGGATCGGCACGGTCTCGGTCGCGATGTGGGCGTCGACCCACGCGGGGTCGGGCGCGATGTGGCCGCCAGACAGCACCGTGTAGCGGAAGGTGCCGACCGCGTCGGCGACGGTGCCGACGACGACGGCCGTCTGCACGGCCCCGGGGTCCAGCCCCTCGCGGGCGACGACGTCGGTCATCTGCACCGACGCCTCGGTGCCGCGCAGCAGCCGCTGGATCGGGGCGCGCAGGCGCTCCGGCGACGTGCCGCCGGTGCGGATCAGCAGCGCGTTGCCGGGTGTCATGTCCAAGGTGTCGATCCAGGTCCGGTTGACCACGGCGTCGACCAGCCACGACTGCTTCGCATACGCGCCCACGTGCACGCGGGAGGCGCCCTCGGTGCTGCCGAGTGCGAGGAACCCGTCCTTCCCGATCGGCGCCCGGGTCCGCAGCGACGGGCGCAGGGCGAGCTCGCCGCCGGCCACCCGGTCCCACACGTCGTCGGACTGGGCCGCGTAGGGGTCGACCACCCAGTTCCGATAGGTGCCCGGGTCGACCGCGGCCACGCTGAGGGCACGGTTCTCGACCGGGATCTGCGCCATCGAGATCTGCTCGACCCCCGCGACGCCGCGCAGCCGCCGGATCGCCTCGACCGTCGCGTCGGGGATGGTCTCGGCGCCGGTCGCGACGATGTCGGCCGGGGCGATGGCACCGGTACGCCGGCCCGGGGGGTCGGTGACGTGCGCGGGGTCGAGCCCCACCGGCGTCGCACTTCCCGGGAACCCGCCCGAGGGGCTGGACGCAGGGGCGGTGGGGTCCCCGGCGTGCGCGCTGCCGTCCCCGCCGTCGCACCCGGCCGCGGACAGGGCGAGGGCGGCGGTCAGCCCCGCCGCCACGAACGTGCGCCCCAGTCGCATCGATGCCCTCCCGTGCCCCCTCCGAGCCAGGGTACGTCGACTCCTGCCGGCCGGCGCCGTGCCAGGCTGGTGCCGTGACCTCCCCGGGCGTCGTCCTCGTCCTGTCCTGCCCCGACCGTCCCGGCATCGTGCACGCGGTGTCCGGCTTCCTGGTCGCGCACGGCGGCAACATCGTCGAAAGCCAGCAGTTCGGCGACCGCCGCAGCGGCCGGTTCTTCATGCGCATCGAGGTCGAGGTGCCCCCGACCACCCGGGTGGACGACCTGCGCATGGCGTTCGCCGACGTGGCTGCGGACTTCGAGATGCGCTTCGAGCTGCGGGACGCGCGGGCGCCGTACCGGACGCTGGTCCTGGTCTCCCAGCACCTGCACTGCCTGCACGACCTGCTCTTCCGCACCAGCACCGGCGCGCTGCCGATCGAGGTGGCCGCCGTGGTCTCCAACCACCTCGACGCCGCCGCGACCGCCGAGACGTACGACGTGCCGTTCGTCCACGTCCCGGTCACCCCCGACACCAAGCCGGAGGCCGAGGCCCGGCTGCTCGGGCTGGTCCGCGACCTCGACGTGCGGCTGGTCGTGCTGGCCCGCTACATGCAGGTGCTCTCCGACGACCTGTGCCGCGAGCTCGCCGGGCGGGCGATCAACATCCACCACTCGTTCCTGCCCGGATTCAAGGGCGCGAAGCCCTACCACCAGGCGTTCGACCGGGGCGTCAAGCTGATCGGGGCCACCGCGCACTACGTCACCGCCGACCTCGACGAGGGCCCGATCATCGAGCAGGACGTGATCCGGGTCGATCACTCCCTCGACGAGCGGCGCCTGGTCGCGGCGGGCCGCGACGTCGAGGCGCAGGTCCTCGCCCGCGCGGTGCGCTGGCACGCGGAGTCGCGGGTGCTGCTGAACGGCTCCCGGACGGTGGTGTTCCGGTAGGCGCGGATCCGCCGTCGGGCAGCCAGGTCCCGACACGCGGGTCGTGACCGGCTACACCGACCAGAGGACCGCGTCGGTGGTGACGTCGGCGAGCTTGGACACCCCGTAGAGGTCCGGCCGGCGCACCATCAGGTCGGCCACCTGCTGGGTGCGCCCGACCGGTCGGCGGCGTGCTGCGTCCTCCTGCGACTCCGCGTCGGCGGTGCGCCGCACCTCCTCCATGACCGTCATCGCTCCTCCTCCGGACTCGTCGTGGTCGGTCGGGCTGGGTGCGTCCCTGCTGCAAGCCCGCCCCCGGCTGCTCGCCCTCGTGCCTCCAGCCCCAATGCCCACCAGGCCGCCAGGTAGGCGGCGAGGGCCGCCGGCAGCTGGTGGAAGCACTCGGTCAGCGCCAGGGCTCCCACGACGACCGTTCCCGATGCCGCGAGCACGACACCTGCCGTGCGCCCCGGTCCAGACCTCTCCACGAACCTTAGTCTATCGACTCAATAGACTTTAGGTGGGTGACCAGGTGCTGGTCCGGACCAGCGGTGCCGCCGTACGGTCGAGAGGTGAGCGACGCCCACCCCTTCGTCTCCCAGACCGTGCTCGACTGCCCGCACCCGCGGGTCCTCGCGGAGTTCTACCGGCAGCTGCTCGGCTACTCCTACCGGCCCGGGGACGAGCCACCGCCGGCCGGCCGGGCCGACGAGCGTGGTGGCGACTGGCTGGTGCTGCGGCCGGAGCCGGACGCGCGGGACTCCGGGCGGGGCCTCGCGTTCCAGGCCAACGCCGAGTACGTCCCCCCGGTGTGGACGCCGGGACCGGATCGGCCCGGCGCGCAGCAGCAGATGCTCCACCTGGACATGACCGTCCGCGACGTCGAGAGCCTCGAGCACCAGCGCCGGCGCGTCCTGGACCTGGGCGGCACCGAGCTCCACGACCGGTCCGACGACGAGGAGGAGCCACTCCACGTCTTCGCCGACCCGGCCGGTCACCCGTTCTGCATCTTCGTGGCCGGATAGCCTCGCGGCCGTGGCTGACCTGCTCGAGGGCGTCGTCGCGGCCGAGGACCCGCGCACCGAGGACGTGCGCGCACTGCTGGGGCAGCACCTCGCCCTGATGGCGAGCCTGAGCCCGCCCGAGGAGGTGCACGCCCTCGACGTGGCGGCGCTCGCCGGTCCCTCGGTCACCTTCGTGACCTACCGGGCCGGGGGCGACCTCCTCGGTGTCGGCGCGCTGAAGGACCTCGGCGGCGGGCACGGCGAGCTGAAGTCGATGCACACCGCGGCCGCCGCCCGCGGCCGCGGCGTCGCGACCGCGGTGCTCGAGCACCTCGTCGAGGTGGCCCGCGCCCGGGGCCTGGACCGGCTCAGCCTGGAGACCGGCAGCCCCGCCGCGTTCGCCCCGGCCCGCGCGTTCTACGCCCGGCACGGCTTCGTGGAGTGCGGGCCGTTCGGGGAGTACGCCGAGAGCCCGTGGAGCTCCTTCTGGACCCGGGAGGTGGTGGCATGACCTCGCTGCACCGCCTCCCCGAGCTGGGCGTCGACGACCGCGCAGCCCTGGACGCGCTGCTGGACTCGCAGTGGGCCGGGGTGCTGTCGACGGTCGCCGACGGCGAGCCGCTCGCCGTCCCCATGCTCCACGCCCGCGACGGCGACCGGGTGCTCCTGCACGGCTCCACCGGTGCCGGCGCCCTGCGCCGGGTCGCGGCCGGTGCCCCCGCCGTGCTGACGGTGTTCGCCCTCGACGGGCTCGTGGTGGCGCCGACGACGTTCGAGTCCTCGGTGCAGTACCGCTCCGCCACCGTGCGCGGCCGGCTCGTGGAGCTGTCGGCCGAGGACCGGGCCGCGGCACTGGACCGGTTCAGCGAGGTGCTGCTCCCGGGGCGTACGGCGGAGGTGCGGGCGTCGACGCGCAAGGAGCTGGCCGCCACCCTGGCGATGGCGCTGCCGATCGAGCCCGGGGGCTGGCTGCTCAAGGTGGTCGCCGACGGTCCGGCCACCCCGGAGGAGGCAGGCGCCGAGCCGGACGTGTGGAGCGGCGTGGTCCCGGTCCGCACGGTGCTCGGGACCCCGGTCCCCGCCCCGGGCGCGGAGCACCTCCCGGTGCCGGCGTCGGTCGTCAACCTGCGTCGACAGCCTCCGCGGCGCTGATCCCCGGGTCGCGGATCAGGACCCACGACAGCAGGCCCCCGACGGCCAGCATCACGGCGCACACCAGGGTCGCCGACCGGTAGGCGGCGTCGAAGGCGACCGGGTCGGCGTACTGGTCACCGCCGAGCCCGACCGCGAGCGGCAGCGCCGCGACGGCGAGCAGGGACCCCGCACGCGCCACCGCGTTGTTGACGCCGCTGGCGATGCCGGCGTGCTCGTCCGAGGCGGCGGCGAGCACCGTCGCGGTCAGCGGCGCGACCATCAGCGCCAGGCCGACCCCGAAGACGAGGAGCCCGGGCAGGACGTCGGTCCAGTAGTCGGTGTCCGGGCCGACGCGCAGCAGCAGCAGGGTGCCCACCGCCATCACCACGGGGCCGAACGTCATCGGGATGCGGGGCCCGATCCGGGTGGCGAGCGCACCGCCGCGCGGGGCGAGCAGCAGCATGCAGAGCGTGATCGGCAGCGTCGCGACCCCGGCGCGCAGCGGCCCGTACCCGCTCACGGTCTGCAGCTGCAGGACCAGGAAGAACAGCAGGGCCCCCAGCGCCGCGTAGACGACCAGGGTCATCGCGTTGGCCGCGCTGAACGTCCGGTCCGCGAAGATCCCGAGCGGCAGCATGGGGTGGTCGCTGCGGCGCTCGTCGACGACGTACCCCGCGGACGCGAGCACCGTGACCAGGACCGCCCAGGGTGCCAGCGGCCCGCCCCACTCGATGAGCGCGTAGGTGAGCCCGCCCAGGGCGAGCGCGACGAGCACGGCGCCGACCACGTCGAACCGCCGGGGAGCGTGCGGGTCGAGCGTCTCGGGCACCGCCCGCTGCGCCACCAGGACCGTGACGACCGCCAGCGGGAGGTTGATCAGGAAGATCCAGCGCCAGCTCGCGTACTCGACGAGCGCGCCGCCGAGGAACGGACCGATCGCCGCCGCGATGCTGCCGAGGCCGGACCACGAGCCGATCGCCTGCGCCCGGTCCTCGCGCACGAAGGCGCCCTGGATCATCGCGAGGCTGCCGGGCACCAGCAGCGCCGCGCCGACGCCCTGGAGGACCCGCGCCGCGATGAGGACCTCGGCCGTCGGGGCGATCCCACACAGCAGCGAGGCCGCCGCGAACCAGACGGTGCCGACCACGAAGACCCGGCGCCGGCCGAACCGGTCCCCCAGGGACCCGCCGAGCAGGATGAAGCTCGCCAGCGAGAGCAGGTAGCCGTTGGTGATCCACTGCAGCTGGGCCAGGGACGCGTCGAGGTCCTCACCGACGGTCCGCAGCGCGACGTTGACGACCGTGCCGTCCAGCATCGTCATCCCGGACCCGAGCACGGCGGCCAGCACCACGGCCCGCCCGGTCGCGGTCCCGAGGTGGACACCGACCGATCCGGACGGGGTGCTCACTCCGAAGAGCCTACGGAACCGGGGTCATCCCCGAGGCGCTCCCCGATGTGCGTCGCCGTCCGACACGTGAGGATCCATCGACATGACGCCCACCGCCACGACAGCCGCCACGACAGCCGGCACCACTGCCGCCACCACTGCCGCCCGGCTGGCGGACCACGTCGACCGCCTCGGTCACGAGCACCCGCCGATCGACCTCGCCTCGGTCGACTACACCGTGCGCGACCCGGCCGGCCTCGAGCGCCGGTTCGGCCACGTCCTGGACTACATGGCGCGGGTCGAGCTGGAGGTCGACCGCAACGTCCTCGAGCTCACCACGCTGCTGCCGGACCCGCCGGAGATCGACCGCCGCTTCTACGCGGAGGTCTGGCAGCCCCAGGAGGTGCGGCACGGCCTGGTGCTCGACGAGCTGCAGGCCCGGCTCGGCCGCGAGCGGGCGAACCCCGACCTCGGCGGCGTCGGGATCAAGCTGCGCGTGCTCGGCGCCCTCGCCCACCTGCCGTCGTTCCAGGACGTCTGCCGGATGCTCTACTACCTGACCGGGATGACCACCGAGCGGTCGGCGGTCCTCGCCTACACCCGGCTCCACGACGGCCTGACCGAGCTCGGCGAGACGGCCATCGCCGAGACCGTGGTGGCGCCGATCCGGCGCCAGGAGCCCGGCCACTACGCCTTCTACCAGATGTCGGCCCGCGGCCTGTGGGACGAGCTCGGGGCCTGGCAGCGGTGGCTGGTGCGGCGGCTGCGCACCGCGTCGTTCACCCCGGTCGGCGCCGGCAGCCGGGAGGAGAAGGGCGACTTCGGCGAGGTCATGGAGCGCCTCCGGGTCGGCGACCCCGAGGCGTTCGCCGAGCAGGTCAGCCGGATGGAGCGCGACCTGCTCTGGGAGCACCGGCGCGGCCTGCGCGTCCCGCCGTACGTCGCCCGTGCCTTCCGCGACGCCGCCGACCTGGCGGCCGCCCGCGCCGCCTGAGCGGCTCGCCCCGCAGCGGTCAGCGCAGCACGCGGGCGGCGATCCGGGCTGCCTGACGTCCGTCCGGGGTCGGTCGTTCTCGTTCAATTGAACGCCCAGGCACCGCTACCCGCGAGTAGTCGGTTCCTCAGCGCGCAATTGAACGCTCACGGCCCAGCCCGCGAGTAGTGGGTGCCTCAGCGCGCAATTGAACGCCCAGGCACCGCTGCCTGCGAGTAGTCGGTTCCTCAGCGCGCAGTTGAACGCTCACGGCCCAGCCCGCGAGTAGTGGGGGCCTCAGCGCGCAATTGAACGCCCAGGCACCGCTGCCTGCGAGTAGTCGGCGCCTCAGCGCGCAATTGAACGCTCACGGCCCAGCCAACGGACCGCCCAGCGCAGCTGGTCAGCGCAGCACGCGGGCGGCGATCCAGGCGATGTCGTCGGCGGTGCGTGCGGGGGCGGCGCTGGGCTGCATGACGTGGCTGAGCACGAGCCGGACGACCATGTCGATGGCGGCGTCGAGGTGCTCGGCGTCCAGGTCGATCCGGTACGGCGCCACCCGGTCGCGCACGACCTCCTTGGCCACCGCCAGCAGCGACTCGGCGTGGGTGGTCAGCAGCGGCAGCAGCTCGGTGTCGGCGCCGTGGGTGGCCGAGACGACCGCGTGCAGCAGCGGGTTGTCCGGAGCGAGCTCGAGCACGCCGCGGGAGGCCCCGCGGATCGCGGCGACCAGGTCATCGGGGTGGGTGTCGAACGCGCCGGAGACCACGCCGAGGAAGCGGTCCAGCTCGTGGGCGATCATCGCCTCGGCGAGGCCGTGCTTGGTGCCCACCTCGTTGTGGACCGTCTGCCGGCTCACGCCGACCCGGCGCGCGAGCGCACCCATCGTGACGCCGGACCAGCCGGTCTCGGCGGTCATCGACACCGCGGCCTCGACGATCCGGTCGCGCGTCGTCGTGGCCATGGCGTCAGTCTAGGAAGGTCAGGCCGCGACCTCGGTCACCGGCACGAAGTCGACCTTCTCCCGCACGCCGCAGTCCGGGCAGCACCAGTCGTCCGGTACGTCGGCCCAGGCAGTGCCGGCTGCGAACCCCTCGAGCTCGTTGCCCTCCTCGACGCGGTAGGTGTAGCCGCACCCGGGGCATCGAGCGGCGAGCACCTCGTCGGCGACGACGGCGGTCGTCGAGCCCGGTGCGACCCCAGCGGACCGCGCCGTCGGCTCGGCCACGGCGAGGGGGTACCGCGCCAGGATCTTCGCGCGCTTGCGCGGGCTGATGTTCGCCCGGGACACGTCGCCGTCGTAGTGCGCGAGGGCGCGCGGGTCCATCACCCGCCGCCACACGGCCGGGACGATCGCGAGCACGATCATGCCGGCGTACCCGGTCGGCAGCACCGGCGACTCCTCGAAGTCGCGCAGGGACTGGTAGCGGCGGGTCGGGTTGGCGTGGTGGTCGCTGTGCCGCTGCAGGTGGTAGAGCAGCACGTTGGTGGCGATGTTGTTGGAGTTCCACGAGTGCGTCGGGTCGACCCGCTCGTAGCGCTGCCGCTCCCCGACGCCCACCTTCTGGCGGAGCATCCCGTAGTGCTCCATGTAGTTGACGACCTCGAGCAGCGAGAAGCCGACGACGGCCTGGATCAGCAGGTACGGCGCGATGCCGATGCCCAGCCAGGCGATCAGCGCGCCCCAGAGCACCGCGGACATCAGCCAGGCGTTGAGGACGTCGTTGCCGAGCCGGAAGGGGTGCTGGCCACGGCGGGCGTAGCGTCGCTTCTCCAGGTTCCACGCCGAGCGCAGGGAGCCGGAGACCGTGCGCGGCCAGAACTGGTAGAAGCTCTCGCCCAGCCGCGAGGAGGCCGGGTCCTCCGGCGTCGCCACCCGCACGTGGTGGCCGCGGTTGTGCTCGATGTAGAAGTGGCCGTAGAAGCTCTGCGCCAGCGCCACCTTCGACAGCCAGCGTTCGTTCTCCTCACGCTTGTGGCCCAGCTCGTGGGCGGTGTTGATGCCGATGCCACCGATGCAGCCGATCGAGATCGCGAGGCCCACCTTGTCGACGGTCGTCAGGTCCGCGCCGCCGGCGATCAGCCACATGCTGCCCACGAAGCCGACGTACTGGATCGGCAGGAACAGGTAGGTGATCCACCGGTAGTAGCGGTCCCGCTCCAGCGCCTCGATGACGTCGTCGGGCGGGTTCGAGCGGTCCAGCCCGGCGACGAGGTCGATGGCCGGGACGACGCCGAGGATGACGATGGGGCCGATCCAGAACCAGACCCCCCACCCGGTCAGCGACCACATGCCGTAGCCGATGAACGCCAGGAGCGGCACCACCAGGCCGATCAGCCACAGGTAGCGCTTCTTGTCCGTCCAGTCCGTCGTGGATCCGACCGGGACCGTGCTGTTGGTGACCTCCGACATGTCCCCATGACCTCCGTCGGGTGCGGGCCGGCGTCGCAGGCGTGACGCCGGTCACGTGGGTGTGATTGACAGAACCTTAGGTAATGTCAAGTCACTTGACAAGAGGCTCAGCCATGTCAAGTGGTCAGGCGTTCTCCTTGCGGAACGTCGCCGTCCCCCACCACGTCGCCAGCACCGCCAGCAGGAGGGCCCACACGCTGCCCCACAGCACCGCCCCCGTGCCGAAGCTGCCGGCGAACGCGTCGCGGACGCCGGTGACGACGTACTTGAAGGGCATCAGGTCGCTGAGGTCCTGCAGCCACTGCGGCCCGATCGTCATCGGCAGCAGGATCCCGCTGAGCAGCAGCACCGGCATCATCACGATGTTGATCACCGGCGCCATCACGTCCTCGCTCTTGGTGGTGAGGGCGAGCGCGTTGGAGGCGGCGGCGCACGCGCCGCCGATGACCAGGGTGATCGCGATCCCGAGCACGACGCCCGCCGCCGACCCCCGCATCCCCATCACGTAGCCGAGCGCGACGAGGATCAGGGCCTGGACGAACAGCTGCAGCACGTCGCGCATCAGCCGTCCGGTCAGGAGGGCGGACCGGTTGGCCGGCGTCACCCGCTCGGCCTCGATCACGCCCTCGCGCCACTCGCCGATCAGCCCGAAGCCTGCGAAGAACGCGCCGAACATGCCCAGCTGGACCAGCAGCCCCGGCACCAGGAAGGTGTAGGCGTTGTCGGTGCTGGAGTCGAACGAGCCGACCAGCGGCTCGAGCAGCGGCCCGAAGAGGAGCAGGTAGAGGACCGGCTGCATGATGCCGATCAGGACCCAGGCCGGATTGCGCAGGTTCATCCGGATCTGGCGCCGGAAGACGATCGAGCTCTCGCGCGCGAAGGCCATCAGGCCACCTCCTGCTGGTCGTCGGCTCGGCCCTCGGGCGCGTCCGCGGAGTCCGCGTCGCGCAGGGAGCGTCCGGTGAGGGTGAGGAACACGTCGTCGAGGGTCGGGCGCGCCACCTCGATCGACTCGAGCACGACGCCGGCCGCATCGAGGTCGCGGAGCAGGACCGGGACCACGCGCCCGGCCCGGGGCACCCGGCCGCGAACGCGGTGGCCGTCGACCTCCACGCCGTCGGCGACGGCTCCCAGTCGCTCCGCGGCGACGCCCACGTGCGCGTCGTCGGCGACCTCCAGGTCCACCAGGTCCCCCGCGACCTGGGCCTTGAGGTCGTCCGCGGTGTCGGAGGCGACGATCCGGCCCTGGTCGATGATCATGATCCGGTCGGCCAGGGCATCGGCCTCGTCGAGGTAGTGGGTCGTCAGGAACACCGTGGCGCCGTGGTCGCGGCGCAGTCCCTCGATGTGCTCCCACAGGTTGGCCCGGGCCTGCGGGTCGAGCCCCGTCGTCGGCTCGTCCAGGAAGACCAGGGTCGGGTCGTGGATCAGGCCCATCGCGACGTCGAGGCGACGCTTCTGCCCGCCCGACATGTTCTTCGGCATCCGCTTCCACAGCCCGTCGAGCTGGAGCCGCTCGAACAGCTCCTGCCCACGCCGGACGGCGTCGGCGCGACTCATCCCGTAGAGCATCCCGTGGTCGACGACCTCGTCGCCGGCGTACGCCCCGGAGAACGTCGACCCGACCTGCGAGACGTAGCCGATGCTGCGCCGCACCTGCACCGGCTCGGCCACCACGTCGAAGCCCGCCACCGTCGCGGAGCCGGCCGTGGGGCGCAGCAGCGTCGTGAGCATCCGCAGCGTCGTCGTCTTGCCGGCCCCGTTGGGGCCGAGGAAGCCGACCACCTCACCGGCACCGACGTGGAGGTCGACGCCGTCGACGGCGCGGACCTCCACGCTGTTCTTGCCCCGCCCCGTGCGGAACGTCTGCACGAGCCCTCGTGCCTCGATCATCCGAGCTCCCTCGCGTCGTTGTGTTCAAGTTTGAACATCGAGTCTGCGCCGACCAGTCGTCGCCGTCAACCCGCCGAGGGTGGACCGGCACGGGCGTCCGGACTCATCGCTGCGGCAGCGGCTCGGCCCAACGTGGTAGGACGGCACGGTGACCGAGCCCGCGACCGTCCGCCTCGCCGTCCTCATCGACGCCGACAACGTCTCCTCCTCCCACGCCGCGGCGCTGCTTGCCGAGCTCGCCCGGTACGGCGTCCCGACGGTCAAGCGCGCGTACGGCGACTGGACGACCCAGCAGCTGGCGGGCTGGAAGGGCGAGCTGGCGCGGCACGCGATCCAGCCGATCCAGCAGTTCGCCAACACCGTCGGCAAGAACTCCACGGACTCGGCGCTGATCATCGACGCGATGGACCTGCTGTGGTCGGGCAGCCTCGACGCGTTCGCGATCGTCTCCAGCGACAGCGACTTCACCCGCCTGGCGACCCGGCTGCGGGAGTCGGGCAAGACGGTCTACGGCCTGGGGCAGCGCAAGACCCCGGCGTCGCTGCAGGCCGCCTGCGACAAGTTCATCTTCCTGGAGGTGCTGCGCGAGGAGGGACCGGACGACCCGGGGTCGGGCGGGGAGCCCGACGACGAGGGTGACTCGCTGCCCGACCTGCGCACGATCATGGAGGCCGCGGTCCGCAGCACCGCCCAGGACGACGGCTGGGCGGCGCTGGGCTCGGTCGGCACCTACCTGGGCAAGACCCACGCGTCCTTCGACCCGCGCCACTACGGGTTCCCGCGCCTCAGCGTGCTGGCCGGCGCCCAGTCCTACCTCGACCTCGACCATCCCGAGGGCGGGCAGCCGCGGGTGCGGCTGCGCCCGCAGCGCGCGGCGCGCAAGCGGGCCCCGGCGAAGGCCCCTGCGAAGAAGGCCGGTGCGCAGAAGGCCGCCGCGACCTGAGCCTCCGCGGTGTCCGCCGCCCGGTGGGCGGCGGTCAGCGCCCGAGCAGCGCCCGGTAGCGCGAGCGGTCGGCCTCCATCTGCCAGCCGGGGTCGTCCGGGGGCGGCGTCCAGCCGGTCGCACCGCCCAGCTCACCCCGCTCGACCAGGCGCACGGTCTCGCGCAGCCAGGCCAGCTCGGCCGCGGCCAGGTCGTGCCACAGCACGACGCTGCGGCGTGCGTGCGGCGGGACGCCGACGGGGTCGTCGACCGCCAGCTCGGCCACCGACGCCTCCAGCCCCGCGAGCCGGGTGGTCAGCGCGCGGTGGGCACGCTCGTCGTCGAGCAGCGGCAGCATCGAGAACGCGACGTGGAACGCGGTGCGCTCGTAGGGGTCGACGGTCTCCAGCGCGGCGGTCATCAGCCGGTCGAGCTCCACCCGGCCGGTCTCGGTCATCTCGTAGACCGCCACCGTCCGGCCTCCGTCGGCCAGGTCGTGGCGCCGCAGGTGGCCCCCGGCGGCGAGGGCGCCCAGGCCGTGATAGATCGAGCCCGGGTTGGTGTGCGCCCACCGGTCCACCTGCCAGGAGAGGAGCTCGCGCCGGATCTGGTAGCCGTTGACCGGCTCGAAGAGGGCGACGGCGCCGAGGAGCAGCATGCGGGTCTCCTCACCAGCCATGCTCACAGCCTAGGGTCGGGGGATGAGCACCACGGAGCAGCCGTTCGGGATCGACTTCGGCGGCACGGGCATCAAGGGCGCGCCGGTCGACCTGGACGCCGGCGAGTTCGCGGCCGAGCGCGTGCGGATCCGCACGCCGGAGAAGTCCACCCCGACGAACGTCGCGGAGGTCTTCGTCGAGCTGCTGGACCAGTTCCCCGACTGCCACGGCGCCGTCGGGGTGACCGTGCCGGGCGTCGTACGCCACGGCGTCGTGCACTCGGCGGCGAACATCGACAAGTCGTGGATCGGCGCGGACGCCGACCAGATCTTCACCGACGCGACCGGCCGCGAGGTCCACGTCGTGAACGACGCCGACGCCGCCGGCCTCGCCGAGGTCCGGTACGGCGCCGCCCGCGGTCGCTCCGGGCTCGTGATCGTCACGACGCTCGGGACGGGCATCGGCTCCGCGATGGTCCACGACGGCGTGCTCGTGCCGAACTCCGAGCTCGGCCACCTCGAGATCGACGGCCACGACGCGGAGTCCCGGGCGGCCAACAGCGCCCGCGAGCGCGACGGCCTGTCCTGGCACCACTGGGCGCGGCGACTGACGGCGTACTACCGGACCCTCGAGCGGCTGTTCTCCCCCGAGCTGTTCGTCGTGGGCGGCGGGGTCAGCAAGGACAGCGAGCACTTCCTGCCCCTGGTCGACATCGACACCGAGATCGTCCCCGCCACGCTGCTCAACAAGGCCGGCGTCGTCGGCGCCGCGCTCTACGCCTCGGAGGGCGGCGGCGCGCTGCGCTGAGCAGGGCGTCCCGCAGGTCGCCGACCTCGGGCGGGGCGCAGCTCGCAGCCGGCCGGGCCCTGCGGGGTTGTCAGGCTCAACGTGTCGTTGTCAGGCGTTGCAACCCCTGACAACGTCAGGCAATCCCTGACAACCCCGGATGAATCCCCGGCTGACCGGGGATTCATCCACTTCCCACGACCGACCGCCACCACGGTCAGGAGGCCGGCGGCGGGGCGGCCTCGACCTCGCCGAAGGCGGCGATGGCGCCGCGCAGGTAGCGCTCGACGACGGCCCGCTCCTCGGGGGTGAAGTCCCGGTCGAGCCGGTCGAGCGCGAGGAACATCGGCAGCAGGTGGGCGAGCACCTCCTCGCGCCCCGATGCGGTGACCTCGACCGTCGTCCGCCGACGGTCCTGCTCGTGCGGGTGCCGCTCCACGTGCCCGCGGCCGACCAGGCGGTCCACCAGCCCGGTCGCCGCGGCGGTGGTGACGTCGAGGTGCCGGGCGAGCTCGCCCGGCCCGACGGGCTGCTCGAGCAGGTGCTCCATCGCCAGGAGGTCCGTCTCGCTGAGACCCGCCCGCCGCGCGATCACGTGGCGCAGCCGGTTGGCGGCGATCACGACCTCGCGCAGGGCGAGCAGGCTGCCGGTCTGCTCCCAGGCGTCGGCGAACTCGCTCGCCGGCCCCGCGGCCCCCGGACGCTCGGCCATTTTTGGTTCACCCACTTAGTCTCTAATCTGATTAGCAATCGTACCCCGCCGACAGGAGAGCTGCATGTCTGCCACCACGAGCCGTTCCCTGCGGGAGAAGGTCGTGGGCGTCGTCACCGGACGGCGCACCGCCTGGGCCGTCGCCCTCGTCCCGCTCCTGCTGGCCGTGCTCATCATCGGTCTCGGCGAGGGCGAGCGCGAGCAGCAGACCACCGACTCGCTGCCCGTCGGCTACGACAGCACCGCCGGCACGGCGCTGCTGGACCAGCTGCCCGAGGAGACGACGACCACGGCGGTCGTGCTCTTCACCGCCGACCAGGGAGAGCTGGCGCCCGACCAGCTGCGGGCGGTCCAGCAGGCGGCCCGCCAGCTCGACGCCGCGGGCGGCCGGGTGCTGCCGTCGGAGGACGGGACGGCCGCGCTGGCCGTCGTGCCGGTCGACGAGGGCAGCGCGACCCAGGTGAGCGCGACCGTGCAGGACCTGCGGGCCAGCGCCGACGAGCTCGCCCCGGCAGGGGTCACGGCGCAGGTGACCGGTCCCGCGGCCGTCGAGGCCGACCTGGCCGCCGTCTTCGACGGCGCCAACGTCCGGCTGCTGCTCGCGACCGCGCTCGTGGTCGCGGTGCTGCTGGTCATCACCTACCGCAGCCCGGTCCTCTGGGTCATCCCCCTGGTGGTGGTCGGCATCGCGGACCGGTTCGCGGCCGTCGCCGCCACCCAGCTGATGGCCGGCCTCGACATGGCGTGGGACGAGTCGACGACCGGCATCCTCTCGGTCCTGGTCTTCGGCGCCGGCACCGACTACGCCCTGCTGCTCATCTCCCGCTACCGCGACGAGCTCCGGCAGGAGGAGTCCCGGTACGTCGCCATGGCCTCGGCCCTGCGGCGCACCGCCGAGGCGGTGCTGGCGAGCGCCACCACGGTGGTGCTCGGGCTGCTCACCCTCCTGCTCTCCGCCTTCCCCACCACCCGCGGCCTCGGGTTCGCCTGCGCCGTCGGCATCGTCGTCGCGGCGACCTTCGCGCTCGTGGTGCTCCCCGCGACGCTCGTCCTCTTCGGGCGCTGGGTCTTCTGGCCGCGCGTGCCCCACGTCGGTGAACCCGTCACCAGCGAGTCCGACACGGTGTTCCACCGCGTCGGTGAGCGGGTCGCCCGTCACCCCGGCCGGGTCATCACCGCCACGCTGCTGCTGCTGGCCGTCCTCGCCTCCGGCGTCGGGTGGATCAACCTGGGGCTCGACGAGTCCGACCAGTTCCTCGACACCCCGGAGGCGATCTCCGCCGCGACCCGCCTGGGCGAGTCCTTCCCGGCCGGGATCGCCGATCCGGCCCAGGTCGTCACGACCGCCGACGCCGACCAGGTGGTCGGCACGATCCAGGGGACCGACGGCGTCGAGTCGGCGGAGGTGGGCCAGTCCGGCAACGGCGTCTCGGTCATCGACGTCGTCCTCAGCGGCTCGGGCACCGACGAGGCGACCATCGACAGGCTGCGCACCGAGCTGGCGTCGTACGACGACACCCACGTCACCGGCTCGACGGCCCAGTCCATCGACGAGCAGGCGGCCCAGGACCGGGACCTGACGGTGATCGTGCCCCTCATCCTGGTGCTGGTGCTGGGTGCGCTCCTGCTGCTGCTGCGCTCGGTCGTCGCCCCGATCCTGCTCGTCCTCACCGTCGTGGCGACCTATGTGGCGGCGATGGGGGCGTCCTGGTTCCTGTTCACCACGGTGCTGGGGTTCGACGCGATGGACAGCGGCGTGCCGCTGCTGGCCTTCCTCTTCCTGGTCGCGCTCGGCGTCGACTACAACATCTTCCTGGTGACCCGGGCCCGCGAGGAGACCCCGGCGGCCGGGTCGCGCCGCGGCATGCTGCGTGCCCTCTCGGCGACCGGCGGCGTGATCACCAGCGCCGGCGTCCTGCTCGCGGCCGTCTTCGCGGTGCTCGGCGTGCTGCCGCTGGTCGTGCTCGCCCAGCTGGGCACGGTGATCTGCATCGGGGTCCTGCTCGACACCCTCGTCGTGCGGACCCTCCTGGTGCCGGCCCTGGCCCTGCAGCTCGGCGACCGGTTCTGGTGGCCCCGGGTCCCCCGGGGGGCGTGACGCCCACCCGGTCTGGACCAGGGGGCTCCACCCTGCGGTTTCGGGTGGTACCCGGCGCGCTTCCTTGACAAGATCAGGCGCTGGGGGTCTCTGCGCTCGGGGGAGCGGCCGTACCGGTGTCCTCACCGCCATCAGTCGATGGCACACGACCGCTGGGGGGCGATCATGCTCAGTACGACGCGCGCGCGACACCGTCGCGGGATCACCAGGCTGACGGCCGCGCCGGGGCTGGTGCCCACGGTCGTGCTGGCCCTGGTCGCGGGGATGCTCGGACTCGTCGGCGTGGCGCTCGTCGCCGCGCCCGCCCAGGCCGCGGGCACACCGGACCTCGACCTCAGTGGAGGTCCGGCGACCTCGGTCCTCTACGGCAAGACCGTCCCGGTCGACCTGGTCGCCGCGCTGCCCGCCGGCGCCCCCAAGGGCTACAACCTGGCCTACCGCGTCGTGCTGCCCGCGGGTGTGTCGTACGTCGGCGGATCGGCCGGCAACGACGGTGAGCCGACCGTCTACACCAACGCCCCCAGCAGCGGGAAGACCACCCTGGTCTGGCCGAACGTCGACGACCTGGTCGCCAGCTCGTCGCACACCCTGAGCTTCCAGGTCGACTACACGAGGTCGACCGCCACCCCCGGCTCGAAGTACGACGTGGGCGACACGATCGCGATCGACTCCGGCGCCTACATCTCGACCGACCCCCGCGACGAGACCGACTTCGACTCCCTCGGCCAGGCGCAGCCCGGTCCGGACTCCTACACCGGCTCCGACACCCTCTCCACGTCCACGAGCCTGACCGCGATCCAGATCCGCAAGAGCGAGCCGCACCCCGAGGGCGAGATCCCGCGGGGCGTCCACGACCACCACGCGATCTACACGCTGACCGTCACCAACAACGACGTGAACCCCACCAACGGCGTGCAGGTCGACGACTACATCCCGGCGGGCCTGGAGTTCCTCGGCTGCGCCGGCACCACCGACCACACCACCGACGCCCCGACCAACCCGGGCTCGGCGCAGGAGTACCCCGGCTCCGGCCCGATCGTCGTCACCCACCCGACCCTCGCCGAGGACTGCGTGGTCCCCGACGTCGTCGAGACCGTGGACACCGACCCCGACGGCTCCGGCCCCCTCCCCAGCGGGGTGTACACGCACGTGCGGTGGACGAACGTCGGCGACTTCGCGGCGAGCCAGGTCCGCCGGATCAGCTACGCCACCGGCATCCCGATCCGCGAGAACACGATGACGTGGAGCGGTGCCACGCCGGGCACCACCGGCGCGCAGGCGTCGAACCTGGACAACAACTCCGGCCCCGAGACCTACGACGAGCAGCCGCTGCTCAACGGCGCCGTCGCGCAGGGCACCTACCAGTCGAAGGTGAAGGCCCCCTTCACCGTCTCCGACGAGGGCACGCTGCTGCGCACCGCCGAGGACATCGCGATCCAGAAGTCCAACAACCTGGCGACGCTCAACCAGGGTGACCTGACCAAGTGGACCGTCGACGTGCAGGTCTCGGAGTACCGCTACGTCACCGACCTGGTCATCCACGACGTCTCGCCGAACGGGCTGTGCCCGCTGGGCGCCACCAACCTCACGCACGACCCGACCGCCCAGGACGCCGAGTGCGACCCGGTGGCCGGCAAGGACCCGAGCTCGCCGTACACGACCGTCGAGGAGCAGGGCAACGGCACCTTCGACATGACGTGGGACAAGTCGACGTTCCCGTCCTTGGCCAAGATCCAGCCCAGCGACACCCGGCAGCTGACCTTCTGGACGCGCACGCGGACGAACTACCAGGGCGGCTTCCAGAACACGACGCCGGTGCTCTCCCGCGACGCGGTGCACAACGACATCGACACCCACGGCGAGGACTGGATCCGCTGCACCGCGCCGAACTCGCCCGACTGCCAGCCCGGCTCCGGCACCAAGATCGACGCCGACGAGGCCGACGGCACCACCGACTACGACGTCTCCGGCTCCGGCAAGGCCGCGACCGGCCCGACGATCCTCAAGACCGTCGCCGACGTCTACCCCGGCTCCGGCGACTGCAACGACGCGACCTACGGCAAGACCGTGCCGCTCTACGGCCCCGGCGACTTCGTCTGCTGGAAGCTGCGCCTGGACTTCCCCGACAACCTCGACACCACCAGCCAGGACGTCTTCGACATCCTGCCCAGCGGGGTCGACTACGTGCCGGGCACCTGGCAGACGACCGCGGCGAACGACGTCCCGGTCGGCGCGATCGACACGAGCACGGCCGGCCGCCTGAGCTGGCCGATCGGTGGCGGCGGCTCCGACGTCGACGCCGGTGGGCGCACCTTCGAGGTCACCATCAAGACCACCGTCGGCCCGCCGACCGGTCACCACTCCGGCGACGTCGAGGGCAACCTGCAGAAGTTCTCCTACGAGAACACCCCGGGCACGGCGTTCACGCTGCGCGACCGCACCGACTTCCAGCTCAAGATGCCCCAGCTCGCGCTGGTCAAGGGCGTCAAGCAGGTCGACGGCGGCACGGTCTTCGGCCCGAACTCCGACCACAAGGAGGTCCAGGGCGGCTCGCTGGTCACCTACCGCGTCGACGTCTCCAACACCGGCCTGGCCCCGGCCGAGGACGCCCGGGTCTGGGACGTCCTCCCCAGCGGCATCGCGTGCAGCGACCTCGTCGTCGGCAGCATCTCCGACGGCGGCACCTGCAACGCCGGCGCCAACCGCATCGAGTGGAGCGGCATCGACATCGGTGTCGCGGCCGCCACCACGCTGACCTACCAGGTGACGGTGCCGACCGGCGTCAGCCCGGCCCAGAGCTTCGTCAACACCGCCGGCGTCGTCGAGTACGAGTACGTCGGCAACCACGGCCAGCACGTCTCGCTGGTGCCGGGCAACTCGACGGTCAAGGACCCGTTGCTGACCCCGAACACCGTGGCGGCCCAGGACGTCTCGGACATCTACACCGACGCGGCGGCGGTCGCCAAGACCCGCACCACCTCGGTCACCGAGACCGGCAACGCCGCGTCGAACCAGGCCACCATCGGCGAGCGGATCGACTACACCGTCACGACGACGATCCCGAAGGGCACCACCATCTACGGGAGCCCGACCGTCGTCGACCCGATCAACGCCCAGCAGCAGCTGGTGCCGGGCAGCATCTGCTCCCCGGCGTGCACCCTGGACGGCAACCCGCTGCCGGGAGACATCTCGGTGACCGAGTCGCCCACCGGCACCGTCACGGCCACGTTCCCGACCTCGTGGACCGCTCCGGCGGGCCACGACGCCGTGCTGGTCCTGCACTTCAGCACGACCGTGCTGGACGTCAACGCCAACACCCGCGGCGCGACGATCTCCAACAAGGCGACGCTCACCTACACCGACCAGGCCGGCCACACCAAGACCCCGTCGAGCACCATCAGCACCACGGTGGTCGAGCCCAAGATCGGGCTCGGCAAGTCCCACACGCCGGGCGGCGCCGTCGCCGGTGACCAGATCCTGACCTACACGCTCGCCGTCTCCGCGGCCTCGGGCACCAACTACTCGCCCGCCCACGACGTGGTCGTGGTCGACACGCTGCCGGCCGGCACCGACCCCGTCGACGGCGTCGGCAACCCGGTCGCCGACGGCGGCACCGTGCCGGGCAACGGCGGCCTCTGGGACGCCACGGCCCGGACCATCACCTGGACCAAGGCCGGGGCACCGTCGCTCGCGAGCATCAACCCCGGCGGCTCGGTGAACCTCACCTACCAGGTCAAGGTGCAGCACGACCCGGTCGGCGGCACGTCGTACCCGAACGCAGCGGACGCGACCACGTCGAGCCTCGGCGGCGCGACCCCCGGCGTCCGGACCCCGACGTCGACCGCCTCGACCGCCGGTGACTACAAGGCGCACGCGACCGACACCGTGACCGTCAAGCTGCCGTCTCTCAGCAAGACGGTCACCCCCGACCCGACCACGATCGGGACCGCCGTCACCTGGCACGTCGCGGTGACCGTGCCCAAGCTGGTGCGCTACTACGACACCACCGTCGTGGACACCGTGCCGGACGGCCTGGTCGTCGACGGCTACGGCGCGATCACCTGCACCAGCGGCTGCCCCGGCACCGACCCCGCGGTCGCGACGATCCCGGTCGCGAACGGCGCGAGCGGCAAGCTCGTCGCCGCCTGGTACCTCGGCGACCTCGAGCCCGCGAACGCCAACCGGGTCTACGACCTGGTGCTGACGGGCCACGTCGCCGACACCTACCGCTCGGGTGGTGCGCCCGTCGTGGGCGGCACCACCCTGACGAACTCGGCGAGCATCAAGACCAACCGGACCGACAAGGTCACGACCAACCCCGGCACCGTGCCGGCGTCGTACGACGACACGGTCGGCCCGGCCACGGCGGCCACCCACGTCCGCGAGCCGAACCTGACCATCGACAAGTCCGCCAACAAGGGCCCGATCGTCAAGCCCGGTGAGTCGGTCACCTACACGGTCGTCGTCACGAACACCGGCAACTGGCCGGCGTACGACACGGTCGTCACCGACCAGCCCGACAGCGAGCTGACCAACGTCGTGCAGGCCGGCGGCGCGTCGTACCTCGTCGACGGCTGGACCGCCGGCGACCCCGACCTGAAGTGGGTCGTCCCCGGCCCGCTCGCCCCGGGCGACTCGGTGACGTTCACCTACACCGCCCAGGTCAAGGCCGCGGGCGTGGTGCAGCCGGACGCGCAGATCACCAACACCGCGGCGATCCCGGACTACTTCGGCGCACCGAAGGCCGAGCGCGACGCCGCGCCGGGCACCACCTGGCGCGACTACCACGGTCCGAACGACTCGGTGATCCTGACGGTCATCAAGTACGCCGACCTGTCGCTCACCAAGACCGCCGACCGGACCGAGGCCAACGGCGGTGACGTGATCACGTGGACGATCACCGTCACCAACAACGGGCTGTCGCCGGCGCAGAACGCGGTCGTCACCGACACGCTCCCCGGCCACTCGGTCCTGGTGTCCACGACGCCGGCCGGCCCGACCTGCGCGGTGGTGACCTCGACGCTCACCTGCTCCTACGCGTCGATCCCGTCGGGTGCGACCCGCACGATCATCGTCAAGACCCAGGTGATGGGCCTGCCGCCGGCGAACACCACGGTCCCCGAGCACACCCACCAGCTGACGATCTCCAAGGTCGAGCAGCCGCTGTCGATGACCGCCGGTCAGACGACGACGTACGACCTGGCCTGCCCGGGCAACGGCTACCTGGCCGACGGCTCGGTCGAGGTGATGCACGTCGACCAGGGCACCGGCACGGCGGCCGACGTCCACGTCCTGCGGGCCAGCTCGCTGACGCCGAACGCCTACCGGTTCGTGGTGCAGAACGGCACCACCGGCCAGGCGCAGGTCAAGCTCTTCGGCACCTGCCTGCCGCACGACACCGAGGTGACCTCGGGCCACAGCCACGGCCTGGACGTGAGCGGCCTGACGACCCAGGACACCGGCGTGATGACCGCCGGCCGGCACACGTTCGTCGTGCCGGTCAGCCCCGGCCACCACGCGATCGACCCGGGCTTCGAGACCACCGCCGGCTCGGTGCGACTCGTCGCCTCCGAGCCCGTCTCGGGCGGCTGGAGCTTCACCGTCGACGCGGCCGCGGCCTCACGGGCCACGCTGAGCCTGCGGGAGCTCGGCGACAACACGCTGCCGGCCGCGCCCTCGCAGCACAAGCACGCGCTGTCGTTCCAGCACGTGGTGCGCACCGTGTCGCTGCCGCCGGGCGAGAGCGTCCAGCGGGTCACCTGCCCCGACGGCTCCAAGGGCGTCGTGGCCACCTACGACCTGCCCCCGGGCGTCTACCCGCTCGGCAACGAGCCGCAGCCGATCAACCGTGACTTCCGGCTGCTCAACACCAACGCCGGGAACGTCGACGTGACCCTCGACCTCGAGTGCGTCGGTGTGCGGACCGGTCCGGCGCTGGACGAGGACTTCACGATCACCAACGCCGCGTCGGTGCTGTCGTCGACCTACGACCCGGACCCGGGCAACAACGCCGACTCCGCCTCGGTGCACGCGACGATCAGCGCGGGCACCGGCGACCAGGTCGTCCCGCTCCCGGCCACCCTCGCGGTGAGCCCGAGCGGGGCGGCGGCGTCGGTCGCCGTGCGGTGCGGCAGCGGCTCCCGGGTGTGCCGCGGCAGCCTGGAGCTCACCGCGACGACCCCGGCGGCACAGCGGGTCGTGATCGGTACGGCGACGTACCGGCTCACGGCCGGGCACCGCGAGACCGTCCGGTTCCGGATCAAGGAGAAGTACCGCACCGCGCTGCGCCACCACCGGCTGCACGGCCTGCGCGTCCGCATCCGCTCCTGAGCCCCTCGGCCGGACGGCGCTCGGGCGCCCCGGCCGGCGGGTGCGTGGTGCCCGGGTGGATGAATCCCCGGTCAGCCGGGGAAACCTGACGTTGTCAGGGGTTGCAACCCCCGACAACGTCAGGAGATGCCCATCCGCTGGTGCTCGTGGGACCGATGGGACTGAGGAGGGCCCGATCCGAGCAGCCGGGTGCCCGGCCGGCGTCAGGCGACCTGCTCGGCGCCCAGGTGGTCGAGCAGGTTGCGCGAGAAGCGGTCGCCCATCTGGTCGATCACGCTGCCCATGGTGGCGCGGACGGCCGGTCCGGAGACGCGTGGGAGCGGCAGGTCCAGGGTGATCTCGAGCGAGGTCGACAGCCGGGTGCCGCCGGAGGCCTCCGCGAGGGCGTACCAGCCCTGCACGGCCGACCGCTCGCTGGCGCCCGCCGGGGGGTCGTGGCGGAAGTCGATCCGGTTCGGCTCGTCGTAGCTCATCTGCTCGGTGAACGCCGGGGCGATCCCGACGCCGAGGACCTTGAGCCCCGACATCTCCCAGCGCCAGTGCTCGCCGTGCTCGGTGATGCGGCGCACGAACGGCGTCAGCTCGGCCACCAGCCCCGGATCGGTCAGCACCTCCCAGATGGCGGAGCGCGGCGCGGCGACCACCGCCTCGGCGCGGGTCTCGGCAGAGAAGCGGGTCATGCCCGTCCCTACCCGATCAGACACCGACCGATGCGCATTCGTGATGTGGCGGGCGCAACCCCGGGAGCGGGTTTGGCGTCTAGACGGTCGGGGACCTACACCGAGAACCCCACATCAGGAGGAACCGATGTCACCGGCTGCGCTGATCCAGGTCGCGCTCTTCGCCTTCGTGCTGCTCGCTCCGGCCGGCATGGTGACCGTGCTCGTCGCGGGGATGACCCGCCAGACGGCGCGAGCCGCCGCCGAGACTCGCGACCTCCCGGTGGCACCGGTCGGCGTCAGCCGATGAGGCGCGCGCGCACCTCCGCCTGCTGCTGGTGACCCACCGGGTTCGCGTGCCCGTCGAGCAGCACCCGAACCGTCCGGTTCCCCAGGTCCAGCACGACCTCGCCGTCGTCGCGCTCGAGCACCTCCCCGCGCACCAGGTAGTCCTCGGCGACGATCCGGTCCAGGGCGACACCCGGCGGACCGCGTCGGACGTCCTCGAGCGCCAGAGCCTGGAGCGGCGGCCGGCCACGCCCACCGCGACGCACCACGAAGACGGCCGCGAGCACCAGCAGCAGGTCGGCGACGAGGGTCAGCACGAGCGGCACCCGGCTGGTCACCGCGCCGTCGACGGTGTACTCCGAGGGACGGTCCGTGAGCACCCGCACCGACACCTCGCCGCTGGCCATGGCGGCGTCGTACGTCCCCGGGTCGACCTCCGCGGTCCACGTCCTCCGATCGGGGTCGACCTCCTCGGGGAAGGTGAAGGACAGCCAGTGCTCGTCGCCGCCGACGACCTCGTGGCCCACGACGGCGGCGGTGACGTCGGTCCCCGAGGTCTGCACCCGGCGCTCGACCCAGGCGCTGTGCGCGAGCGGGAGGTTGACGAGCACCGCGAGGAGCAGCAGCGCGAGGGCCGCCCCACCACGGCTGCGGGTCACCGAGGGCCTCCCATGGGTCCCAGTATCGCGACCGTCGCCGGCGCCGAGGTCACTGCATGGTCGCGGTGAGCCGCATCAGGTTGTCCAGGTAGCGCTGGCCGCGGCTGCGCCCCAGCCACTCCTCGAGGGTCAGCTCGGTCGACAGGGCGCGGTAGGTGTCCTGGACCTTCGCCATCCTCGCGACCACGTCCGCGCCGGTCATCATCATGACGACCTCGTAGTTGAGGGCGAAGGACCGCATGTCCATGTTGCTGGAGCCGATCACGGCCACCCGGTCGTCGACCGTGAAGTGCTTGGCGTGCAGGACGAACGGCTCGGGGTACTGCCAGATCCGGACGCCGGCGCGCAGCAGGCCCTCGTAGTACGACCGCTGCGCGTGGGCGACCATGAACTGGTCGGCGGTCGCGCCGACGAACAGCTCGACCTCCACGCCGCGCTGGGCCGCGGTGGTCACGGCGTAGAGCAGCGAGTCGTCCGGCACGAAGTAGGGACTGGTCAGCGAGAGCCGACGCTCGGCGGAGTAGAGCATGCTGTTGAACAGCCGCAGGTTGTTCTCGCTCACGAATCCCGGCCCGCTGGGCACCACCTGGATGCCGACGTCGGTCAGGGCGCCGGGCCGGTCGCTGGGCCGGGGCGGGAGCACGGCGACGACGTCCTGGAGCCGCTCGCCGGTCTCAGCGAGCCAGTCGGTCGCGAAGACGACGTTGAGCTCCTGCACGACCGGGCCCTCGACCCGCGCCATCAGCTCCACCCAGGCGCGGCCGAGCTTCTGGTTCTTCGGCTTGTTGTAGCAGGCCTCGGTCAGGTTCTGGGACCCGCTGAACGCGACCCGTCCGTCGACGACCAGGATCTTGCGGTGGTTGCGCAGGTCGGGTCGTCGCCACTCGCCCTTCAGGGGCATGATCGGCAGCATCGGCGCCCACTGGATCTTGGTGCCCCGGAGCTTCTTCACGAAGTCCTTGTAGCCGGGGATGCCTCGCGACCCGAGGTGGTCGAAGAGGAACCGTACGTCGACGCCGCGCTCGGTCGCGCGGACCAGCTCGTCGAAGAACGGGCCGGTCACGTGGTCCCAGGCCGAGATGTAGAACTGGACGTGGACGTAGTGCTCGGCGGCCGCGACCTCCAGCCGCATCGCCTCGATCGACGCCTCGTAGTCGGGCAGCAGCTCCACGCTGTTGCCGAAGGACAGCGGCAGGGTGCCGAGCTCCTGGTTGAGGTGGGCGAAGCTCTGCACCAGCGGGGGCAGCTCGGCGCGCGCGATGTCGTCGCCGATGCGGTCGAGCTGGGCTGCGGCCATGATGGTGGCGTTGACCTCCGCCTGCTCGTCGCGGCGCTTGCGCCCCACCGAGGTGCGGCCGAGGAGGAGGAAGAGCAGGAACCCCAGCCACGGGATGATGTAGATCAGCAGCAGCCACGCCATCGCGGTCTGCGGCCGCCGGTTGCCGGGCAACACGCCGAGCGCGATGACGAAGATGACGATCGTGCCGAGCCCGAGGAACAGGGCGACCAGGGCGCCCAGCGAGGTCGCCCAGTCAGACATGGCGACCAGGCTAGGGACCGCCGCAGGCGCCGAGGTCACCCGACTCGGGTGAGCCCGTCGGGCGCGGCCCACCCGGACGATGGGACCCATGTCGACCGCGACGGAGCCGGCGCGCACCGGCGGCCTGCCCCGCGGCGTGCTCGTGCTCGTCGGGCTCGCCGCCGCCGTGGTCGTCGTGGCCGGGCTCAAGGCGGCCGGCAGCATCTTCGCGCCGCTGTTCCTCGCCCTCATCCTGACCGTCCTCGCGCACCCGCTGCGCCGGTGGCTGGACCGTGGGATGCCGAGCTGGGTCGCGTCGGCGATCTGCATCGCCGCGGTCTACCTGCTGCTGGTCGGCCTGGCGGTGGCCATGCTCGTCTCGATCGCGAAGTTCGGCTCGGTGCTGCCGAGCTACGCCGACCAGTTCCAGCAGCAGCTCGACAGCTTCATGTCGTGGCTGCACAAGGTGGGCGTCTCCGAGTCCGACATCAAGAAGGCCGAGTCGTCGTTCAACCTGTCGTCGCTCGGGGGCTTCTTCACCTCGCTGCTGAGCCAGCTCGCCGGCATCGTCTCGAACCTGTTCTTCATCTTCGCGCTGATCCTGTTCATGACCGTCGACGCGACGACGTTCCCGAAGAACCTCGAGCGGGCACGCGCGGTGAAGCCGGCCATCATCGACTCCCTGGAGGACTTCGCGCACGGCACCCGGCGCTACCTCGGGGTGGCCACCGTCTTCGGCCTGATCGTCGCGGTCCTCGACACGGGAGCGCTGCTGCTGCTCGGCGTGCCCCTCGCCTTCACCTGGGGCCTGCTGGCGTTCATCACCAACTACATCCCGAACATCGGCTTCGTGATCGGCCTGATCCCTCCGGCGATCATCGCGCTGCTCGAGGGCGGGCCCGGCCTGATGCTGGCCGTGATCGCGGTCTACTGCGTGCTGAACGTCGTCATCCAGTCCGTCATCCAGCCCAAGGTGGTCGGTGACGCCGTCGGGCTCTCGACGACGCTTAGCTTCTTCTCGCTGATCTTCTGGACGTGGGTGGTGGGCCCCCTGGGAGCCATCCTCGCGATCCCCCTCACCCTCTTCGCCAAGGCGCTGCTGGTCGACTCCGACTCGAGCATCGCCTGGCTGGGACCGTTGATCTCCAACACGCACGACGACACCGAGCCCGCCGCTCCGGATCCCGCTCCGGATCCCGCTCCGTCGCCGCCGGCGGAACCTCCGGCGGGACCAGCCGTCAGTCCGGGATCGTGACGACCTCGACGACCTCGATGCCCAGTGTGTTGAGCAGGTTGAGGACGCCCTGCAGCTCCTGCTGATCGGTCATCTCGCCGGTCAGCGTGGTGGTCGCGCGCTGGGTGCGGGTCACCAGGTGCGGGAAGGCGCCGGACAGCTCGTCGGAGAGCTCCGCGTCCACACGGATCATCATCCTGGTCATCGCCCCTGGTCCTCTCGCGTCGCCGCCGCCGCAGGCCCCGACGGTAGGCCGCCGCCTCCGCGAGCCGCCTCACCGGAAACGGGCGAGACGGCCCGACGTCGCCGGGCGCCGGGGATCACGCGGAACGGGTGACCCCACGGCGAGCCCGCCGAGGCACCCTGGCCGGGTGGCCACGTTGACGGTGTGGAGGTTCGACTCGACCGACGGTGCCGGCGAGGCATCAGACATCCTCGCCGACCTCGAGCGTGGCCACATCGTCGTGATCCAGGACGCCGCCACCGTCGAGTGGGAGGTCGGCAAGCGCAAGCCCCGGACCCGCCAGCTGACCAACACCGCGGTGGCGGGAGCGCTCGGCGGAGGCTTCTGGGGCCTGCTGTTCGGCCTCATCTTCTTCGTGCCACTGCTCGGCGCGGCGATCGGCGCCGCGACCGGCGCGATCACCGGCTCCCTCACCGACGTCGGGATCGACGACCGCTTCATCAACCAGGTCCGCGACCAGGTCACCCCCGGCACGTCCGCCCTCTTCCTGCTCACCAGCGACGCCGACGTCGAGCGCATCGCGGAGGCGTTCGTGGGCGGCCCCCGGGGCGAGCTGATCCACACCGACCTCACCGCGGAGCAGGAAGCAGCGCTCCGCGAGATCTTCTCCGACTAGCTCCTCCGACCCGAGGGACGAGACGCGATGCCGAACCTCACGATCTGGCGGTTCCCGACACCGCTCGGTGTCGACGCCGGCGAGCTGCGGCTCAAGCGCCTGGAGCAGCAGGGGGCGCTCACCGTCCACGACGCCGTGGCGGTCATCTGGATGCCCCGGGCCGACAAGCCCGTCGTCCGCCACCTGCGGCACCGCCGGTCCCGCAAGGCCGGCCAGGGCGCCCTGTGGGGCACCGTGCTCGGGACGCTGGTGCTGGCCCCGGTCGCCGGGGCCGCCGTCGGCGCGACGGCGGGGGCGCTGGTCGAGCAGCTGCGCCGCGGCGGGGTCGACGAGCAGACGATCCACGCTCTCTCCACCGCGCTCGTGCCGGGGACCTCGGCGCTCGTGCTGGTCGCGAGCGGCGCGGACCCCGACGTCGTCGGCCCGGAGATCACCGCCAGCGGCGCGACCCTGGTGCACGCCGAGGTGGACGACACGACCGCCGCCCGGCTCCAGGACCTGCTCGGCAGCACCGACGCCGACTCCCCGCCCTCCTGACCCGGCCGGACCGGGGTTCATCGGATTCGGGTGACCCGCCGGCCGGGGCCGGTGCCTAGCGTGCGGCCATGACGAACACCCCCCGCGAGGAGTTCGAGACCTCCACGAAGGGTCTGTGGGCCTGGGGCCTCGGTGCGTTCGCCGGCGTCGTCCTCGTGACGGTCGGCCTCTTCCAGGCGCTCGAGGGCCTCTCGGCCGTGCTCAAGGACGACGTGTACGTCGCCACCCACGACTACCTCTACTCGATCAGCCTCACCGGCTGGGGCTGGGTCCACCTCGTCGTCGGCGTCCTGGCCGTGCTCGTCGGCATCTGCGTGCTCTACGGCCAGACCTGGGCGCGCGCGGTCGGGGTGCTCCTCGCCGTGCTCTCCGCGGTCACCAACTTCGCCTTCATCCCCTACTACCCGTTCTGGGCCCTGCTGATCATCGCGGTCGACGTGGTGGTGATCTGGGCGCTCTCCACCCTCATCGTCAACGACTGAGCAGAGCAGCACACTCCTCCCATATCCGCGCGCCGCGGGCAGGTTCCGTGAGAGCCTGCCCTGGATGCGGTCGAGAAGGGGCCGGTCACGAGGGGGCGGTCACGAGGGGGCCGGGCCCCGGGGGAGGAGGCGCGATGCCCGCGCGACCCCACGGGCAAGCGGTGGCAGGGCACCTGCCACGGCTTCCGCGCGCCTACGTGCCACGCCATCGGCTGTGGGAGCGGCTCGACGGCGCGACCGAGGGGGCCGCGACGCTGCTGGTCGGCCCGGGCGGGTCGGGCAAGACCCTCGGTGTCGCCGGGTGGCTGCGGGAGACCGGCCGCGCCGAGAGCTCCACCTGGGTGCGCGCCGACGCCTCGCTCACCCCCGCCCGCCTCGCCGCTCAGCTGGATCCTGACCGGCTGCTGGTCCTCGACGACGCCCACGACCTGCCGATCGCGACGGTGCGCTCGCTCGACGAGCACCTCGAGCGCGACCCCGACTCCCTCAAGGTCCTGCTGCTCTCCCGCTGGGACCTGCCCTTCACCCGGCTCTCGGCCGAGCTCCTGGGCCAGTACTCCGTGCTGCGCGGTGAGCTGCTGCGTCTCGACGAGGAGGAGTCGGCCGCCCTGGTGGCCGCCCACGTCCCGTCGCACGCCGCGGAGGTGTCCCGGGTCATCGCCGGACGCACCCAGGGCTGGTGCGCCGCGGTGGTGATGACGGCCCGCGCCGTCGCGGCGTCGACAGACCCCGTGACCGTGGCCCGCCGCTACACCGAGGAGGGCGCCACCGTCGCCGACCGGGTCGCCAGCGAGGTCTTCGCCACCCTCCAGCCCCGGCAGCGGCACCTGCTGCTCTGCGTGGCGTCGGAGCCCGTCGTCACTCCCGACCTCGCCGTCCACCTCACCCACGACCAGCGCGCCGGCGAGGCGCTCGCCGAGCTCGAGGCCATGGGCCTGCTGGTCACCCGGCTCCCCGACGTCGCTGGAGCGCAGTACGCCATCCACCCGCTGCTCGCCGAGGTCGTCCGCCGTCGTACGGCAGCTGGAGGAGTCGACGTGCTCCGCGCGGCCGCCACGGTGCAGCGGGCGGTCCGGCTCGACGTCGCGCGCGGGGAGACCACCGACGCCTTCCGACGCCTGGTGGCCATCGGTGACCACACGGGTGCCGCCGACCTGCTCGGGACCTCGGGTCCCAGGCTGGTGCTGCGGGGGCACGGCGCCGGCATCCACGGCTGGGCCGTGAGCCACCCGTCGGCGGTGGACGTCGCGCCCGCGTCCTGGTTCGCCCTGGCTCTCGAGCGCTGGGAGTCCGACGCCCTCGGAGCCGCCCGGCACTGGCTCGACCGGATCGTGGCCGACCCGTTGCCCGACCAGCCGTCCAGCCGGCTGCAGGTCGCGTGCGCGCGACTGATGCGCTCCCGGCTGCAGCTGGAGCCGCTGGACGAAGCGGTCGCGAACGGCGCCGCCGTCCTCGCCGACCACGGGCAGGAGGTCCCCGATCCGCTGGTCCCGCTCCTGACCTACGAGCAGGCCGTCACGCTGGGCTGGCTGGGAGCCCATGCCGAGGCCGCGCAGCTGCTCGAGACCGCCGCCGCCCTGGGACGTGCCCTGGACCTGCCGGCACTGGTGGCCGCCGTGCTGTCACACCTCGCCCTCACCCGGTTCACGCTGGGCGAGGAGGCCGCGGCCGCCGAGCTCGCCGCCGAGGTGCTCGCGGGGGCCGACGGGTCGACCTGGCCGTCGCTGCACGCCCGGGGTCGGGCGGTCGTGGTGCGCGACCTGGCCGCGATGAGCGACCTGCCCGCGCTGGGCCGCGAGCTGCCCCCGGAGACCGGGGCCGACGCCCCCGAGCACGCGGCCGACCCGACGACCAGGTTCTGGGGTCGGCTGCGGCGCTCCCGCCTGGAGCTCGCCGCCGGGTCCCTCTCCGGTGCCGAGCGGGTGCTCGCCCGGCCCATCGAGACGCCCGACCCGCCCGACCACCTGCGCGCCACGCTCGAGGTCGAGCACGGCCTGCACGCCACCCTGGCCGGTGACCATGCCCGGCTCGTCGAGGTGCGTGACCGCCTCGACCGGCTCGGGTACGCCGGCGAGGCCGCCCTCATCGCGGGGCTCGACGCCGACCTGCGGGGTGACCGCCGGGCCGCGGCCGCGCGGTTCGAGCGGGCCGCCGAGCAGTCCCGGCTGGCCCAGCCGCCGGTGGCGTCGATCGCGCTGGTGGCCAGCGGCCAGCTGCGCGACGAGCTGGGCGACCGGGACGCGGCCCGCGACCGGGTGCACCGCGCCCTCCTCGCGACCGAGGTGCGCCGCGCCGCGGCACCGTTCGTCGGCTGGACGCGGCACGGCACCGGGGTGCACGAGCTGCTGGACCGTCAGCGGCGCGCCCGGCCGACCCCGTGGGTCGAGGAGCTGGTCGACGCGACCGAGCACCTCCCCGGCCTCGCGGTGCGGTTCGGCCCGACCACCGCCGCCCCGGGCGAGCGGGTGACCCTCCCCGAGGGTGCCGTCGTCCCGGTGCTCAGCCCGCGGGAGCGCGACGTGCTCTACGAGCTGGCCCGCGGGTCGACGTACGCCGACATCGCCGCCAACCTGTTCGTCTCCGAGAACACCGTCAAGACCCACGTCTCGAGCCTCTACGGCAAGCTCTCGGTCAACCGGCGCAGCGCCGCCCTCGCCGCCGCCCGCAGCATGCACCTGCTCTGAGCACCGCCCGCCTCGAGCTTGCTCGGGGCGGGAGCCCGGTGCCCGGTCGAGCAGCGCCCGCGACCGACGTAGGAGGTCGCGACGGCGCGTGTCGAGACTCCGTCGCTCGGGCTCGCGGGGCTCACCGCAGTCTCATCATGGTCTGCAGGTGAACCCGCACCTCCCACGGCGGGCTCGCCGTGGGAGGTGCGGGTCCAGCACCGGACCGTGATGAACCTGTGGCTGGTTGGGGCGGCTGACCGGGTCGATCGGGCCAGTCCGGCAGTCCACCCGAATCGGGCGAGCCCGGGGCCCCGTGCGCGCCGACACCATGACCGCATGAGCTCCCCTGCCCAGTCGAGCACCCCCGTCCCGTCAGCCGTCCGGGCGCTGGCCGACCACTGGGGGCTGGTCCTCACCTACGGGTTGATCACGCTCGGGCTCGGGATCGCGCTGCTCGTGTGGCCGCAGGCCTCGCTGACGGTGTTCGCGGTGCTGCTCGCGATCCAGCTGATCGTGGTCGGCATCGTGCGGATCGTCCGGGCGGTCTCCACCGACCAGGCCGACGGCGCCGTGCGCGCCCTGGTCGGCCTGCTCGGCGGCCTCGCGCTCATCGTCGGGCTGCTCATCCTGCGTGACCCGCTCCAGTCCGTCGTCGTGCTGACGATGATCCTGGGCGCGTTCTGGGTGATCGCGGGGGTGATCGACATCCTCTCGGCCTTCGTCGGGAGCGACCGGCCCGGCCGTGGGTGGGACGTCCTCACCGGGGTGCTGAGCATCCTGTTCGGTGGGTTCCTCATCGTCGACACCCACATCTCCCTCAAGGTGCTCGTCGTCCTGGTGGGCATCTGGCTGGTCGTGGTGGGCGTGGTCGCCACCATCGCCGCCTTCCGTCTCCGCAACGCGCGGACCGAGGCCTGGTGAGGACGCCATGAGCGACACCGCGGGTAACCCCCCGAACGAGCAGGACGAGCAGCAGGACGCCCCGGAGGTCCCGGCCGAGGAGCAGCCGGCCGACACCGCTGCGGACACCGAGGACACCGCGCCCCTCGACACCGCGCCCCTCGACACCGAGGCCACGGCACCGGAGGGCGCCGAGGTGACGACCGAACTCGCCGAGGTCGAGGCGCTCAAGGCCGAGGTCGCCCGCTTGCGCGCCGAGATGCCCGCCGACGCTCCGGCCGCCCCCGAGCGCACCGGCTGGTGGCGCTCGGTCCTGGTGACGCTGCTGGTCATCGTGATCGCCGTGCTGACCCCCCTCGGCGTCGTCGCCCGCTGGGCGCACAACGAGGTGGCCGACACCGACCGCTACGTGCAGTCCGTCGCCCCGCTGGCCAGCGACCCGGCTGTGCAGGCCGCCATGACCAACCGGATCACCGACGAGATCGTCAGCCGGTTGCAGGTGCAGGCGGTCACCGACCAGGCGGTCCAGGCCCTCGCCGACCGCGGGCTGCCGCCGGTCGCCGCCAGCAGCCTCCAGGCACTCGGGACCCCGCTGGCCAACGCGATCGAGGGCTTCATCCACGACGCCGTCGCCAAGTTCGTCGCCTCGGACGCCTTCCAGACCGCCTGGGAGGACGCCAACCGGGAGGCGCACGCCCAGCTGGTCGCCGTCCTGACCGGCAAGGACACCGGCGCCGTCCAGGTCAACGGCGACACGGTGAGCGTCAACCTGGCCACGATCATCGACGCGGTCAAGCAGCAGCTCTCCGACCGCGGGTTCACCCTGGTCGACAAGCTGCCGGAGGTGAACGCCCAGTTCACCATCTTCCAGTCCGCCGACATCACCAAGGCGCAGAACGCCTTCCGGATCCTGAGCGCCGTGAACACCTGGCTGCCGATCCTGCTCCTCGTCCTCCTGGCGGTCGCCCTCGCGATCGCCCGGCACCGGCGCAGGACCCTGATCGCCACGATGATCGCCGTGGCCGCCTCGATGCTGCTGCTCGGCGTCGCGCTCAACACCTTCCGGATGGTCTACCTGGACGCGTTGCCGAGCGACGTCGACCACGCCGCCGCCGGCGCGATCTACGACACCCTCGTCTACTTCATCCGGCTCAACCTGCGCGCCATCTTGGTGCTGACCCTCGCGGTGGCGTTCATCGCCTGGGTGAGCGGTCCGGGCGGCGCCGCCGTCCGGGTGCGCCGAGGCACCTCGCGCGCGATCGGCTCGGTGCGCGAGGGGGGCGAACGGGTGGGGCTGGACACCGGGCAGTTCGGGGTGTTCCTGCACGTCAACAAGGCGGTCATCCGCGGCGCCGTCCTCGGCCTCGCGCTGCTGGCCTACGTGATGGCGGACCACCCGACCGGCCAGTTCACCTTCGTGGTGCTCATCATCGCCGCGGTCGTCCTGCTCATCGTGGAGCTCCTCTCCCGACCGCCCGCCGCGCCAGAGCCCAGCCCGACCGAGCTGTCGCCTCCGACGACCTGAGGATGTGGCCCACCGTCGGGTCCTCCGAGACGACCCGGCCCACCAGCGAGCTGCCGACCAGGATCGCGCCGAAGCCGATCATCCACGTCGAGATGGCCAGGATGACGCCGAGGGTGCCGAACTGCTCGGCGTTCTGCTCGACGTACGGCTGCATCACCAGGCCGGAGCTGCGGGCGTACAGCACCTGCAGGACGGAGGTCACGAGGGCGCCGAGCACCAGGTGGCTCCACGGGACCCGGCCGAAGAGCAGGACGCGTGAGGTGACCAGCCAGACGGCCGCGACGAGGAGCACCTGCAGCCCCAGCCGGGCCAGCACCGGCACCAGGCCGTCCGGGCCGCTGACCAGCCGCAGCACGCCGGAGACCGTCTGCACGCTGGCCAGCCACCCGAGCAGCCACAGGAAGCACCGGCGGGCACCGGAGACCCCGCCGACGTGCGGCACCTCCCAGACCCGCTCGTACATCCGCTGGATGGCCCGGGCGAAGCTGGTCGCCGACAGCAGGGTGATCACGATGCCGATGACGCCGGTCTGGGTCCGGACCTGGTCGATCGAGACGTCCCCCGCGATGGTCTCGTCCCCGGTCGACCCGAGCCCGGTGGCGTCGGCGAACTGGTGGACCCCGCTGCCCATCAGGTGGGGGAAGAACGCGACCAGGACCACGAACGTCGGGATCAGCGCCAGCAGCCCCTGCGCGGCGATGAGCATGCACCGGTCGATGAACTCGATGCGCACGAACTCGCTCACGAGCCGGCCGAGGACCGGGATCCGCTCGACCAGGTCCACCACCTGGTCGCGCCGGGTCCGGTACGTGCCCACGAGCCGCTCGCGCCGCGCGCGGACGTCCATGCGTGCCTGGCCCCTTGTCGTCGTCGGATCCGGCAGGATGGCACCAGGGTCGGTGGGGAGGGCGGTCCGCCGCTCACCCGTAGCGGGTGAAACCCCAGGAGGTGGTCGAGCGTGAGCGGCTGGCGGCGAGGACTCCGCCTCGGCATCGGTCTGGTGCTCGCGGTGGCGATCTACTTCGTGATGCCGATCGACACGGCCGACGACAACGCGGCGGCGCGGCTCGTGCTGAGCGCGGTGATGCTGGCCGCGCTCGCCGCCGGCACCATCTGGCAGGTCGTGCGGCACATCGAGAACCCGGACCTCCGCGTCGACGGGCTCGCCTTGTTCGTGGTCATCGGGGTGCTCGCCTTCGCGATGGCGTACTACCGCGTGGAGCGCTCGGACCCGAGCCAGTTCGCCGAGCTGCACACCCGGCTGGACTCGCTCTACTTCGCGGTGTCGACCCTGCTGACCGTCGGCTTCGGCGACGTGCACGCCCAGGGCCAGACCGCGCGAGGGCTCGTGCTGGTCGCGATGATCTTCAACGTGGTGGTGATCGCGACGGCCGTCACCACGATGAGCAACGCCGTCCGGCGGCGAGCGCAGGAGCGGCTCGAGGCGCGCGCCCTCCAGCGCGAGGAGTCCGGTTCAGCGCCCGCTCACCGTCCGGTCCGCTCCCGGCGGACGCACCGGAACCCCAGGTGAGACGTGCTGTCGTTGGCGCCGTTGCCCTGCCGGGCGCCCGGGCGGTAGCGCTGGCAGTACTCCGGTGAGCACAGGTGCGAGCCGCCCTTGCTGACCATCCGGTCGGACTCGCCCAGCCGCATCGAGCCGCCGCAGCAGGGCGACACGTCCTCGCTGGCACCGGCATGGGACGGCGTCCACCGGGTGCGGGTCCACTCCCACACGTTGCCGATCATGTCGTGCAGGCCGAAGCCGTTCGCCGGGTAGCTGCCCACCGGTGACGTGCGGTCGTGCCCGTCGGGGTCCTCGCTGCGCCACGGGAACGGTCCGTGCCAGGTGTTGGCGAGGACCGCGCCGTCGGGCCAGAGCTCGTCGGCGTACTCGACGGTCCAGCCGAAGCTCCGGCCGACCAGCCCACCGCGGGCCGCGTGCTCCCACTCGGCCTCGGTGGGCAGCTCCTTGCCCGCCCAGCGCGCGTACGCCGCGGCGTCGGCCCAGGCCACGTGCACCACCGGGTGGTCGGCCACCTCCTCCCAGTGGGTGCCGGGCCCGAGCGGGGTGCGCCAGGAGGCGCCCGGCTGCCAGGCCCACCACTGGGTCCAGTCGCCGAGCGGGACCGGCCCGGCGGTGCCCACGAAGACCTGCGACCCGGCCACCAGCAGCGCCGGGTCGGCGCCGGGGAAGTCGGCCGGGTCGGGGGCGACCTCGGCCACGGTCACGTGCCCGGTGTCGGCGACGAACCTGGCGAACTCGGCGTTCGTGACCGGGTGGACGTCGAACCACAGGTCGTCCACCGGCACCTCGCGGACCGGCTGCTCCTCGGCGTACCACCCGGTGCTCCCGACCGTCGCGGTGCCGCCGGGGACCAGGACCATGTCCTCGCTCATGCACCAGTCCTACCAGGATCGGGGCCCGAGCCCTTCCCCACGCGCGCCCGGTGGACGTACGGTGACGCCACGGGTGGGTCGGGGGGCTGCCCACGGGGGTGACGGAACGATGGCCGTGCATGCCGACGCGGTCGTGGTCGCGACCGGCTGCGCCCTGGTGGCGCTGATGGTCGCGTGGAGCGTCGTGCGCGTGCGGCACTGGCGGCGGCTCGGCGAGCGCCGGGCCGCGATCCGGTGCCACGCGGCCGACGTGCGGCCCGGCGACGTGGTGTTCGTCTGGGCGTACGTCGTGCAGCGGGGCGAGTGGCGGCACGGCACCGTCGCCGAGGTCCGCGTCGAGCCACCCGCGACGCCCGACGCCGACTCCGTCGCGCTGCTCGCCATCCGGTTCGCCGAGGGGGCGTCGTGCGCCACGACCCCGTTCGCGCCCGCGTGGGTGGTCGCGCGCACCGGGTCGGGTGCCGGCCGGCGCGTGGAACACTGACCGCATGGCAGACGACCTCGTCCAGCTCCCGACCGTCTCGGTCCGGCGGGACCTCGGGGCCACGCTCGAGGAGTGCGTGCGCTCCCTCGCCACCCGTCTCGCGGCCACCGGCCGGGTGTCCGACGTCGACGCCTTCGTCGCCGACGTGCTCGCGCGCGAGGCCCAGGGCGCCACCGCCCTGCCCGGCGGGGTCGCGCTGCCGCACGCCCGCAGCGCCGCCGTGGTGGCGCCGACCGTGGCCGTGGCCAGCCTGCCCGCCGAGGTCACCGCCACCAACGGTCAGGCGTTCGACCTGGTCTTCCTGCTCGCGGTCCCCGGCGACCGCCCGGACGACTACCTCCGGCTGCTGCGCACCGTGACCACCGCGGTGGTCAAGGCGGGCTTCCGGGAGGACTGCCGCGCCGCCGAGACCCCCGAGCAGCTCGCCTCCCTGGTCTCGAACGCTCTCGCCTAGCCCCTGCCGTCCGCCGCCCCGAGACGTCATACGACCCGGTCGCCCCCACCACCACCCCGGATGACGTCCCCCGCCGACCCCCGCCGACCCCCGGGCCGTCATACGACCCGGTCGCCCCCACCACCACCGCGCATGACGTCCCCCGCCGACCCCCGCCGCCCCGCGGACGTCATACGACCCGGTCGCCCCCGCCACCACCCCGGATGACGTCCCCGGCAGGACGCGGCCAGCGGCGCCGGGTCAGAGTGAGAGCTCGGCGAGCCGCTCCTGCAGCACCAGGCGGCCGGCCGCCTGGATGAGGGCGAGGTGGGAGAAGGCCTGGGGGAAGTTGCCGAGGTGGCGAGCGCGCTCGGTGTCGTACTCCTCGGCGTAGAGGCCGAGCGGTGACTGGATCCGCACCAGCCGGTCCATCAGGTTGCGTGCGCGCCGCACCTCCCCGACGTGAGCGAGCGCCGAGACCAGCCAGAACGAGCAGATGAGGAAGGTGCCCTCCTTGCCGGACAGGCCGTCGTCGGTCTCCTCGGTGCGGTAGCGCAGCACGAAGCCGTGCTCGGTGAGCTCGGACTCGATGGCGTCGACGGTCGCGCGCATCACCGGGTCGTCGCCGGGCAGGAAGCCGAACAGCGCGGCGAGCAGCGTGGAGGCGTCCAGGGAGTCGGTGCCGTAGTGCTGGCGCAGCACGCCGGCCTCGCTGACACCGTGGGCGAGGATGTCGGCCCGGACCTCGTCCGCGGCGCGGCCCCACTCCTCCTGCAGCTGCTCGTCGTCGCGGATCTCGGCCAGCCGGGCGGCCCGGTCCAGGGCCACCCAGCACATCAGCTTGGACGACACGTAGTGCTGCGGCTCCCCCCGCGCCTCCCAGATGCCCTGGTCCGGCTCCCGCCAGACGGCGAGCGCGCGCGCCGCCTGGTGCTGCACGAGCGGCCAGAGCCGGCGGGGCAGGTGCTTGCTGCGGCTCGTGTGGAGCAGGATCGAGTCGAGGACGGCGCCGTACACGTCGTTCTGCCGCTGGTCGAAGGCGCCGTTGCCGATGCGGACCGGCCGGGCGCCCTCGTAGCCGGTCAGGTCGTCGAGGGTCCGCTCGGTCAGGTCGCGACGGCCGTCGATGCCGTACATGATCTGCAGGCCGCCGTCCTCGTTGGGCTCCAGGTCGGCGACGAACTGCATGAACTCGTCGGCCTCCCAGTCCAGGTTGAGCGAGTGCAGCGCCTGGAGGGTGAACGTGCTGTCGCGCATCCAGGTGTAGCGGTAGTCCCAGTTGCGCTCACCGCCCGTCGTCTCCGGCAGCGAGGTGGTCAGCGCCGCGACGGTGGCACCGGTGGGCATGTAGGTCAGGCCCTTGATCGTCAGCGCCGACCGCTCGATCGGGTGACGCAGCGGGTGGTCGGGGATGCGGGCCCGGCCCAGCCAGCCGCGCCAGAACTGCACGGTCCGCTCGATCCGCGCGGCCGCGTCGTCGAGGCCGTCGGGCAGCGCCAGGCCCTCGGCCCACGACAGGGCGCACCAGGCGCGCTCGCCTGACGAGAGCACGTGCCGGCCCCGTACGGCGCTGCCCTCGACGCCGAGCAGCAGGCTGGTGCCCAGCCGCAGCGTGTGCACCGGCCCGGCCGCGTCCGCGACGCCACCGTGCTCGCCCTGCAGCGTCCACTCCGCGGGCTCGCTGCCGTACTCGAAGGCCGGCTCGCAGACCAGCTCGACCTCCACCGCCCCGTCCACGCACTCGACGAGCCGGACCAGCATGTGGTCCGCGTCGTCGTCGGCCGGCGGCCGCGTGTGGGGGGTGACCGTGTCCGCGCTCGTGCGGGGTCCCATCGTCAGGGCGTCGTGCACCACGACCCACCCGCTCGGCGTGTGCCAGGTCGTCGACAGCACGTTGGTGCCCGGCACGTAGTAGCGGGCGGTCGGCGTGGTGATGCCGAACGGCCCGAATCGGAAGGACCCGGCGCCGCGATCCAGGAGGTTGCCGAACACGCTCGGGGAGTCGAACGACGGCGTGCACAGCCAGTCGACCGACCCGTCGGGGGCGACCAGCGCGCCGGTGTGGCAGTCCGACAGGAACGCGTAGTCCGCGATCGGAGGGAACGGCGAGTCCGTCAGCCCCATGGGTCCGTCGTCACTCCGGGATCCACGGCGAGCGCCAGCCGCCGACGACGGCCGCCATCGCCTCCGCCGCGGCGGGCCCCCAGCTGCCCGGGGCGTAGGGCAGCACGGGCGGCGGGGCGTCCAGCAGCGGCTGCATGACCCGCCAGGTCTCCTCGATCCCGTCCTGCCGGGTGAACCGGGTGCTGTCGCCGCGCATGGCCGCGCTCAGCAGCACCTCGTACGGCGTCGGCCCCTCGCCGCCCTCGTCGGCGAACTTCATGTCGAGCTCGATCGGCGCGGGACCCGTCGCGTCCGCGCGCCGGGCGTCGACGACCATGCGCACGCCGGTGCTCGGGTCGAACCGCACCACGAGCTCGTTGCGGTCGGGGCGCCGGTCCGGCGGCAGCATCCCGAGGTAGGGCACCTGCTTGAACACCAGGCGCACCTCGGTCTGCGTCGTGGCGAGCTTCTTGCCCGTCCGCAGCAGGAAGGGCACGCCCTCCCAGCGCCAGTTCTGGATCTCCAGCCGCAGCGCGGCGAACGTCTCGGTCGTCGAGTCGGGAGCCACGCCGTCGATCGACCGGTAGCCGTCGTACTGCCCGCGCACGTAGTGCGCCGGGTCGGCCTCGACGACCGCGTGGAACAGCGCGACGCTGGCCTCCTTCAGCGACCGCACGTCGCCGCGCGACGGCGGCTCCATCGCGGTCACGGCCACCACCTGCATCAGGTGGTTCTGGACCACGTCTCGCAGCGCCCCCACGGGGTCGTAGAAGTGGCCGCGGTCCTCGACGCCGAAGCTCTCGGCCATCGTGATCTGGACCTGCTCGACGTGGTCGCGGTTCCACAGCGGCCACAGCATCTGGTTGGCGAAGCGCAGGTGGAGGATCTCCTCCAGGCCCATCTTCCCCAGGTAGTGGTCGATGCGGAACAGCTGCGCCTCGTCGACGTGCTCGTGCAGCTGGTCGGCCAGCGCGCTCGCCGACTCGCCGTCGTGCCCGAACGGCTTCTCGATGACGAAGCGCGCGTTGCCGGCCAGCCCGGCCTCGGCCAGGTGCCCCACGACGGTGGCGAAGAGGAACGGCGGGACCTCGAGGTAGAAGACCGGGAGGCTCGCGCCCCGGATGGCCTCGCCGACCCGGGTGTAGGTCGCCGCGTCGTTGAAGTCGCCGCTGACGTAGGAGAACCGGTCCGCGAGCCGCGCGAACACGGCCTCGTCGAGGGGTTCACCGGTCGCGACGATCGACTCGCGGGCCCGGTCGACCAGCTGCTCGACGCTCCAGTCGTCGACCGCGACCCCGACGACCGGGCAGGTCAGCAACCCGCGCCGCTCGAGGCGGTAGAGCGAGCGGAACGTCATCACCCGGGCGAGGTCCCCGGTGATGCCGAACACGACGAGGACGTCGGCCGGGGTGCCTTCGGCGGGGCCCGCCGTGGATGCCATGAGTTGCCTCCGGGTCGTGGGTGATCGGCCGGTCCACCATCATGCCTCCGGCGTCCCCACGATTCACCCGTACGGGGTGAGTCGCTGCCGCGACGACCTTGGGACCCTCGCTGCGAGGGCCGCTGGGGCCCGGACGGAGGTCGACCATGAGCAGCAACCAGCTGGACCCGCGATCCATGTCGGAGGCCCAGAGCGTCAGCAACTACAACGTCGCGGGCGGTCCGCCGTCGGCGTACGTGCACGAGTCCGCCTGGGTGGTGTGGGTGCAGTTCGCGGGCGTGATGATCATCCTGTCCGGGTCCATCCACCTGATCCAGGGCCTGAGCGCGCTCTTCCGCAAGGCGAGCCTGAACGTGGACACCGACAAGCTGGCCATCGGGGCGAGCTACACGACCTGGGGCTGGGGCCACGTGATCTGGGGCGCGTTCGCGATCCTCATCGGGGTCTGCCTGCTCGCCGGCCAGGGTTGGGCCAGGGTCTTCGGCGTCCTCATCGCCTTCGTCAGCGCCCTGGCGAACATCGCGTTCCTGCAGGCCAACCCGGTCTGGGGCGCGATCGCGATCGCCATCGACGTCACGATCATCTGGGCGATCATGGTCCACGGCGGGGAGCTGAAGAAGCGGGTCTGACCCGGGTCCGGACCCTGTCTAGCCAGGCTGGTCGAGGGCGGCCGGCTGAGTAGGTTGCGCGCTGGACGCTCCCTCGACCTAGGACCTGGCATGAAGCGCTTCGCCCTGACCACAGCACTCGCCGTCGCCCTGCTGAGCCTCCCGCTCACGGCTCAGCTGGGCTCGCCCGCCACCGCCGAAGCGGTCGCGAACCACGTCGTCACGACGACGGCCGACGGCAACAACGGCGGCTGCACACCGTCGCTGTGCACGTTCCGCGACGCGATCACCGCCGCCGAGGCCGACGGGGGCACCGTCGTGGTGCCGGCGGGGCACTACACGGGCACGATGCTCGGCGCCAACGGCGTCTTCTCCCCCGACGGGGAGTTCACCATCAAGGGCGCCGGCGCCGGCAAGACCATCATCGACGGCAACCAGCTGAGCCGGACCTTCGCGTTCTACGGCCAGATCACGGTCCGCGGCGTGACGGTGACCGGCGGCAAGGCCCCTCTCGCGGGCTGCTCCTGCGGGGCCGGGTTCGAGGTCCGTTCCGGGGGTGCCCTGACCCTGGTCGACAGCGTGGTGGCTGGCAACACCGCCGGCTCGTCCAGCGGCGGCGGCATCGACGTCGACTCCAACGCGACGGCCGTGCTCACCAACGTCGTCGTCAGCGGCAACTCCGCCGACGACGGGGCCGGCATCCACGTCGACCCGAGCATGGGTCAGACGGGCCGGCTGACGATGACGAACGTGACGCTCTTCGGCAACACGGCCACCGGGAACGGCGGCGGCCTGTACGTCGAGGGCACGGTCACCGCCCGCAAGGTGACCATCGGCCAGAACACCGCCAACGGCGCCGGCGGTGGTGTCTGGGTGAAGGCGGGTGCGAGCGTCCGCTTCGACGAGTCCACCCTGGCCGGCAACGGCGCCGACAACGCCAACGGCCTCTACAACGCCGGCGCGTCCACGGCCGTCCGCGTGCGCAACACGATCATCGCCGACTCCGCGGCGGCCGACTGCGCCGGCAGCAGCACCCCGGTGCTCACCTCCGAGGGCCACAACCTGGAGCGCGGCCACACCTGCGCGTTCACCGGTGAGGGCGACCTGCGCAACAAGGACCCGAAGATCGTCAGCCTCAAGCCTGCCGGCGGCAACGGGCTCCCGGTCTTCGTCCTGGCCTCGACGAGTCCCGCGGTGAACCGCGGCGACAACCCCAGCTGCAGCAGCACCGACGAGCGCGGCCTCCCCCGCCCCTCGGGCTCGCGGTGCGACATCGGCGCCTACGAGTACCAGTTCCCGGGCAAGGCGGTCGTCGCGTTCCCGAAGCGGACCGTCCGCCTCTCCAGCGCGACCAAGGGCGTCCTGCCGGTGCAGTGCCGCAACGTGGTCACCGACCGCTGCTCGGTGAAGGCGAACCTGGTCACCACCGCGAAGAAGCAGGTCCTGCTCGGCAGCGTCAAGGGCGTGGTCGCGGGCAAGAAGTCGGGCAACCTGACCATCACGTTGAACAAGGCCGGGGCCAAGCTGCTCAAGAAGAAGGCCACGGTCCTGGTCAAGGGCACCTCGGCCAACCGGGTCGGCTCGAAGGTGGCGGTCAAGGTGACCATCACCGTCCTGCCCCGGTGAGGCGGGGTCTGCAGGGCTAGCGTCGCGACAGCGTCACGGCGATCCGCTCGCCGCCGGGCAGCGACCCGGGCTCGACCAGCGCCACCCATCCCCGCCGCAGCAGCACCTGTTCGACGACCTCGTCGACGGCGTCGTCGATCACGTCGGGATGCTCGATGTCGGTGGCCGGTTCGAGGTGATCTCCGTCCTCGCTCAGCCGGGCGGGGTAGAAGTAGGTGTGGTCGACGGCGAGCATCTCGACCGGCTCCCACCGGGCCGCGAGCCAGGCGGCATCGATGCCGAGGGCGGCCCGACCCTGCCCGAGGCGGGTGTCGAGCAACGCGAGCGCCTCCTCCTGCCGTGAGCGCAGGTAGCTCTCGACCACCGGTCGCGCGAGGTCGGCTATCTGGTCGAGCGACGCGCGCAGGTGGTGGCCGGGAACGACGCCGGCGAGCCGGCCGACGTTGCGGGAGGCCGCGGTGAAGGACGACGCCGTGGGCTCGGCCGCCACGACGACCAGCGGGCCGGTGGTCACCCGCAGGTACGCCCCGAGGGCAGCGTCGACCCGGCGCAGGAATCGATCGGCGCCGCCCGGCTTCTCCGAGGAGTCGACGAGCGGGAACTTCGAGCCGTGGGCGGGGGACATCCGCCGGCCCTGGCCGATGAACAGCCGTGCCTGCTTGGCCGACAGCAGCAACACCAGGTGCCGCGGGGTGCGGTGCAGGGCCCGGACCAGGTCGCGGGTCGCGAACGTCGGGTCGACGACCACGCGCTCGACGACCTCCACCGGCAGGGTCATCAGGTCGCTGTGGGAGCCGCTGGCGAACAGCGCGATGCTGCGGTCGGCCTCGAGGTCCCCGGCGCGCTCGACGAGCGCGGCCAGCGACGAGGTGATCTCCGCGTTCGCGACCCCCTCGTCGCGCAGCCGGCGCTCCGCCTGCTCGCAGTGCCGCCGGAGCCGGGCCAGGGTGGTGGCTCCGACCGTCTCGCCGGGTGTGGTGTTGGCGAGGATCGAGACGCTGGGGTAGCTGCGCATGCTCTGCAGCACCAGCACGCCCCCGACCGTCGGTGGGACGGTGCGGCGGCGGCGGTCGCGTGCCTCGTCGGCGCCGGATGCGGGCGTGCGGTGGGTGAGCTGACCGTCCATGGGAGACACCTCTCGTCAGCCAGGCGCAGGGGCCTGGTGGCGAGGTCTTCCTCGGTCGGAGACCGGGTGCACCGGGGGGTCATGGGACCGCCGTGCTGACGATGCACCGCCTGGGAGGTACTCCCCTCGTCACTGACGATAACAAGGGCGGACAAGCCCCGAACCGGTTGACGGCGTTCGTCCCGGGCCCGCTCGGTCCGTCGGTCACGGACAGAGGTCCCGGCTCTCGGGACCGCTCGGCTCTCCCCGGTGGGCCGAGGAACCTGGGAGGCTGGGACCGAGCCGAGACTGGGAGTTGCCGTGCACGTGCTGGTGGTCGTCGTGATCGTCCTCGCTGGAGGCGCGCTGGCAGGACTCGGCAGTGCCTGGGACCGCCGGCACGGCGGCTGACCTCTCCGAGATCCGGCGCTCGGACGAGGCCTGGTCGCGCGGGACTTGTCGGCCAAAGCCATCGCTTGTCGGCCGAAGTTCTGCACGACAAGTGCTGGTTTACCCGGTCGACCGGGTAAACCAGCACGCGCTGGCCCCCGAGGACGCGACGAGGGGCCGGGACCCTGCGGTCCCGACCCCTCGACCAGCTCGGTGGGTAGTACCCACTCACACGTGCGCGAGGGGGGAGTTGAACCCCCACGTCCTTTCGGACACACGGACCTGAACCGTGCGCGTCTGCCTATTCCGCCACTCGCGCGTGAAGCGGGCTCAGGCTATCCCAGCGCGTCGGCTGCGCCCAAACCGAGGTCCTCGGGCCGACCCCGTTACGATCGAGGCAGCCCGGCGACGCCGGGGCTGTCGACCTGCCGTGACGAGTTCGACACCGGCCCCGCGGTTGGGGCGGCGCGGCAGCGGGCAGGACGAAGCCGGACCAGACGACATCAGGAAGGGAGGCGCCATGAGCGGGCTCCAGCGACTCGAGCACCGGCTCGAGCAGATGATCTCCGGCGCCTTCGCCAAGGCGTTCCGGTCGGCCGTCCAGCCGGTCGAGATCTCGGCCGCCCTGCAGCGGGAGTGCGACAACAACGCCCAGATCCTCTCCCGCGACCGGCGCCTGGTCCCCAACGACTTCCACGTCGAGCTCTCCCAGACCGACCTGGACCGGCTCTCGCCCTACGACTCGGCGCTCGCGGAGGAGATGCGCACCCAGCTGACGACGTACGCCGACCAGCAGGCCTACTCCTTCCCGGGCCCGGTGACCATCGCGTTCGAGGCCGCCGAGGACCTGACCACCGGCCGGTTCCGCATCCGCAGCCGCGCCCAGGCGAAGGTGACCAGCCAGGCGACCCACACCCAGGTCGGGCGGGCCCGCGCGGTGCTCGAGGTCAACGGCACCCGGCACCCGCTGCAGCCCCCGGGCCTGGTGGTCGGCCGCGGCACCGACGCCGACGTGCGCATCAACGACCCCGGGGTGAGCCGCCGGCACGCCGAGTTCACCGTCGCCGGATCGCCGGGCGGCGGGGCGCTGACCATCTCGGTCTCCGACCTCGGCTCCACCAACGGCATGCTGGTCGACGGCCACCGGATCACCGCGACCCAGCTCCACGACGGGTCGCAGGTCAAGATCGGCAACACGACGATGACCGTCCGGGTCCTCGAGGGGGGCTGAGGTTGTCCGAGCTCACGCTGTTCCTGATCCGCATCGCCTACCTGGCGATCCTGTGGATCTTCGTGCTCTCGGCGATCTCGGTGATCCGCTCCGACATGTTCGGCGCCCGGGTCCCCGAGGCCGCCCGCGCCGAGCGGGGCGGGCGCGGCGCCAAGGCACCCAAGGCGCCGAAGCCGCCCAGCAAGCGGCGCGGGGCGCCCACCCACGTCGAGGTCACGGCGGGGTCGAACGCCGGCGCTCGAGCCGACCTCGCGCAGGCACCGATCCTCATCGGCCGCGGCGCTGACGCCGCGATCCGGCTCGACGACGACTACGTCTCGACCCGGCACGCGCGGATCGCCTCGTCGGGCGACCAGTGGTTCGTCGAGGACCTCGGCTCGACCAACGGGACGTACGTCGGCGCGGCCCGGATCACCCAGCCCACCACCATCACGCTCGGCACGCAGGTCCGCATCGGGAAGACCGTCCTGGAGCTGCGGAAGTAACCGGCCGATGACCGAAACGACTGACGGGACCACCGCGTCCTCGGCCGCGACGCTGCGCCTGAGGTTCGCCGCCGTCTCCGACGTCGGCCGGGTGCGCAAGGACAACCAGGACTCCGGCTACGTCGGCCCGTGGCTGCTCGCGGTCTGCGACGGCGTCGGTGGTGCCGCCCGCGGTGACATCGCCTCGGCGACCGCGATCTCCCAGCTGCGCTCGCTGGACGTGCCGCCGTCGGAGGAGCCCGACGTCGAGCTGCTCGACCGGGTCGCGGCCGCCCTGCACCGCGCCCACGACCGGATCGGCGAGCTGGTCGACGAGGACCCGGCGCTCAGCGGCACCAGCACCACCGCCACGATCGCGCTGTTCGACGGCTCCCGGGTCGGCTTGGGCCACGTCGGCGACAGCCGCGCCTACCTCTTCCGGCACGGCGAGATCACCCAGCTCACCGCCGACCACACCTTCGTGCAGACGCTCATCGACGAGGGTCGGATCACCGCCGAGGACGCGCGCGTCCACCCCCACCGCAACCTGATCCTCAAGGCGCTCGACGGGGTGCACGAGGCCGAGCCCGACCTCTTCGTGATCGAGCTGGTCCCCGGCGACCGGCTGCTGCTGTGCAGCGACGGCGCCAGCGGCGTGCTCTCCGACGGGCGACTGGCCGACGTCCTGCGCAGCGGCAGCCCCGAGTACGCCGCCGTCGAGCTGGTCCGCGCGAGCCTGGAGGCCGGCAGCTCGGACAACGTCACCTGCCTGGTCGCCGACGCCGTCACGGCCGACACCCCGCCCGGCCCGGGCGAGTCCCTCGAGCCCCTCGTGGTCGGCGCCGCCGCGGAGCGTCGCCAGCAGCGCCGGCCCGGCATGGGCGGGCTGTTCCGCGGCCACCGCTCCGGTGACACCGGTGAGCTCGAGCCGGTGCTCGACGACATCCCCGACGACCTGCCGGGCTACCCCATCGCCGCCGACCCGATCGACCCCGAGGAGGCGCGCTACGCCCCCCGGCCGCCGCGCCGGTTCGTCTGGCTCAAGCGCATCCTGGCCACGCTCGTCGTGGTCGGCCTCGTCTGGATCGGGGTCGCCTGGGCGTGGTCGTGGACCCAGGACCAGTACTACGTCGGCGAGCAGGACGGCAGCGTCACCATCTTCCGCGGCATCAACTCCGAGGTGGGCGGGCTGTCGCTCTCCAGCGCCTACGAGACCAGCGACGTCTCGCTGGACCGGCTCAGCGAGATCGAGGCGGACCGGGTCCGCGAGGGCATCGCCTACGACAACCTCGCGGACGCCGAGGCCAAGGTGCAGGACCTGGCGGCGCGGCAGGCACCCCTCGAGACGACCACGGGCACGACCACGGGGACGACCGGCTGATGGCGCAGCAGAGCACCCTGATGGGCTTCGTGCACCGGCGCCGCAGGGGCGCGGAGCTCTTCCTGCTCGTCCTGGCCCTCGCGGTCGGGATCGGCGCCTACGTCGCGGTGGGGCTCGGCGTCGACCAGGAGGTCCCCGCCAACCTGTTCGCGTACGGCGGCTGGCTGGCCGCGCTGCTCATCGGCGCGCACATCGTGATCCGCGTCGTCGCGCCGTACGCCGACCCGGTCCTGCTCCCCCTCGTCGGCGCCCTCAACGGTCTCGGGCTCGCGGTCATCCACCGCCTCGACCTGGCCGCCGAGGCGTTGGGCAAGCCGCACGACTTCGCCCAGCAGCAGCTGATCTGGATGACGCTCGGCGTGCTGCTCTTCGTCGCCACCCTGGTGCTGCTGCGCGACCACCGGGTGCTCCAGCGCTTCACCTACACCTGCGGCCTGGCCGCGATCGTGCTGCTGCTGCTGCCGATGCTCCCCGGCATCGGGCGCACCATCAACGGCGCGCGGATCTGGATCCACCTCGGCCCGTTCAGCCTGCAGCCCGGCGAGATCGCCAAGGTGCTCCTGGTCATCGCGTTCGCGGGCTACCTGGTGCTGCACCGTGACGCGCTCGCCCTGGCCGGCCGGCGGGTGCTCTTCGTCGACCTGCCCCGCGGCCGCGACCTCGGCCCGATCCTCGCGATGTGGCTGGTCAGCCTCGGCATCCTGGTCTTCCAGCAGGACCTCGGCTCGAGCCTGCTGTTCTTCGGGCTCTTCCTGATCATGCTCTACGTCGCCACCGAGCGACCGGGCTGGCTGGTCGTGGGCGGGCTGCTCTTCACCGCCGGGGCAGCGGCGGCCTACCTCCTCATCCCCCACGTGCGGATCCGCTTCGACATCTGGCTGCACCCCTTCCACTACTACGGTCCCGGCACCAGCGACCGCGCGTTCCAGCCGGTCGAGGCGATGTTCGGGATGGGCTGGGGCGGCCTGATCGGCCGCGGCTTCGGCGACGGCGACCCGTTCCGCGTGCCCTACGCCAACTCCGACTTCATCCTCGCCGCCATCGGCGAGGAGCTCGGCCTGACCGCGGTGATCGCCGTGATCATGATGTACGGCCTGATCGTCGAGCGGGCCCTGCGCACCGCGCTGATCTGCCGCGACGGGTTCGGCAAGCTGCTCGCCACCGGTCTCGGGACGGCCCTCGCGCTGCAGGTCTTCGTCGTCGTCGGCGGCGTGACCGGCCTGATCCCCCTGACCGGCCTGACGACGCCGTTCCTCTCCTACGGAGGGTCCTCGCTCATCGCGAACTGGGTGATCGTGGCGCTGCTGCTGCGGATCTCCGACCAGGCGCGCCGCCCGGTCCCGCAGCTGTCCGACGACACCGCGGCGATCGACTCAGACGCCACTCAGGTGGTGAAGCTGGGATGAGTGCCCTATGAACAAGCCGATCCGCACGATCTCGATCTTCTGCCTGCTGCTCTTCCTGGCGCTGATGATCAACGCGACCTACCTGCAGTACTGGAAGGCCGGCAAGCTGGGCGACGACCCGCGCAACCGGCGGGTGCTGGTGGCGTCGTACTCGCGCGAGCGCGGGGCGATCCTGGTCGGCCGCAACGAGCCGGTGGCCAAGAGCGTGAAGTCCAAGGACGAGTACCAGTACCAGCGCACCTACCCGGTGCCGATGCAGTTCGCCCCGATCACCGGCTGGTTCTCCTACTACAGCTCCACGGGGATCGAGCAGACCCAGAACGACGTGCTGTCCGGCGACGACTCGCGGCTGTTCGTCACCAAGCTCGTCGACCTGATCAGCAACGACCCGCCGCAGGGCGGCAACGTGCTGCTGACCGTGAACCCCAAGGCGCAGGAGGCGGCGTACGACGGCCTCAAGGCGCTCGGCCCCAACACCCAGGGCGCGGTCGTGGCCCTCGAGCCCAGCACCGGCAAGATCCTGGCGATGGCGTCGCTGCCGACCTACGACCCCAACCAGCTGGCGTCCCACGACCTGGGCCAGGTCACCCAGGACTTCAAGACCCTCAACGAGGACCCGGCCGAGCCGCTGCTCAACCGGGCCGTGCAGACCCGCCTGCCTCCCGGGTCGACCTTCAAGGTCGTCACCGCGGCCGCCGCCATCGAGAAGGGGCTCTACCAGGCCGACAGCCTGGTGCCCGGCGGCGTGACCTACCAGCTGCCGCTGACCAGCGGGCCGACCGGCCAGATCGACAACGAGGGGCGCTCCTGCGGGGCCAACGGCTCGAAGATCCCCTTCACCCAGGCGATGGAGCAGTCCTGCAACACCTCCTTCGCCCAGATCGCCGAGCAGGTCGGCCCCAAGGACATGGCCGAGACGGCCAACGGCTTCGGCTTCAACTCCACCTACTTCGACCAGCTGCAGCCGATGGCCGAGTCGGTGTTCCCCGAGAAGCTGGACGACGCCCAGCTCGGCCAGACCGGGTTCGGGCAGTTCGAGGTGGCCGCGACGCCGCTGCAGATGGCGATGGTCGCGGCCGGCATCGCCAACGGCGGCACGGTGATGAAGCCCTACATCGTCGACGAGGAGCAGTCCGCCGACCTCGACGTGCTCGACAAGGCCGAGCCGCAGGAGCTCTCGAAGGCGGTGTCGTCCGCGACGGCCGCCGAGGTCACCAAGCTGATGGTCGCGACCGTCGACGACGGCACCGCGTCCCCGGGGGCGATCCCCGGCATCAAGGTGGCCGGCAAGACGGGCACCGCGCAGAGCGGCATCGACGACGTGCCGCCGTACGCCTGGTACATCTCGTTCGCACCCGCCGAGGACCCGGAGGTCGCGGTCGCGGTGATGATCCAGAAGGCCGACATCCCGCGCGGTGAGATCGCCGGCGGCGTCTACGGCGGACCGATCGCGAAGGCGGTCATGGAGGCGGTGATCAAGTGAGCGACCACGAGGGCACCCCGGGCGGGCCTGCGCCGGACGAGGCGTTCGCCGACGAGGGCCGGCGCTACCGACTGGAGTCCAGGATCGCCACCGGCGGCATGGGCGAGGTGTGGCGGGCGACCGACACGACGCTGGGCCGCCCGGTCGCGGTCAAGCTGCTCAAGGACGAGTACGCCGACGACCCGTCGTTCCGGGCCCGGTTCGAGACCGAGGCCCGGCACGCCGCCTCCCTGCACCACGCCAACATCGCCGCGGTCTACGACTTCGGTGACAGCACGCTGACCGACGGCTCCGGCGCGCACCGGCCGTTCCTGGTGATGGAGCTCGTCGACGGGCAGCCGCTGTCGGCGCTGCTGCGACCCGGCACCCCGCTCGACCCCGACGCCGTGCGGGGCCTGCTGGCCCAGGCGGCCGACGGCCTCGCCGCCGCGCACGCCGCGGGCATCGTGCACCGCGACGTGAAGCCGGCCAACCTGCTGATCACGCCGGACCGGCAGGTCAAGGTCACCGACTTCGGCATCGCCCGGGCCGCCGAGGGGATGGGGCTGACCCAGACCGGCGAGGTGATGGGCACCCCGCAGTACCTCTCCCCGGAGCAGGCGCAGGGCCAGACCGCGACGCCCGCCTCCGACGTCTACTCCCTCGGCGTGGTGGCCTTCGAATGCCTCGCGGGGCACCGGCCCTTCGCGGCCGACACCGCCGTGGCCACCGCGCTCGCGCACCTGCGCGAGCCGGTGCCGGACCTGCCGGTGGAGGTCCCGACCGACCTGGCCGCGGTGGTCCGCCGGGCGATGGCCAAGCTGCCCCAGGACCGGTACGCCGACGGCGCCGCTCTCGCCGCCGCCCTGCGCGACCCCGCGACCGCGGCGACGCAGGTGGCCGCCGTGCCGCCGGTCACCCAGACCCAGGTCATGCCGCCGGTGGTGACGACCGAGCCGACGCTGCACGCCGGGCCGACGGCCGGCCACCAGCCCGAGGACGACGAGCGGGTCACGCGGCGCAACGCGCTGTGGCCGGTGCTCGCCGTCCTGGCCGTGGTGCTGCTCGCCGTCATCGTGGGCTTCCTCGTCGCCCAGGCCAGGGACGACAACGGGCCGACCGACGAGCCCAGCCGCACCCCGTCCAGCGAGACCTCGAGCACCCCCTCCTCGCCGACGTCGGAGCCGACCTCCCAGCCGGCCAGCCCGACACCGACGCCCACCGACACCCCGACCCCGACCCCGACGCCGACGCCCACCCCGACGCCGACGCCCACCCCGACCGACACCCCGACGCCGACGCCCACCCCCACGCCGACGCCGACCCCGACCGACACCCCGACGGCCGCCGCCACCCGTCCGGCACCCGCCCAGGAGTCGCAGACCCCCGCCAGCACCCCGAGCAGTCAGGCAGGCTGATCCTCGATGACCAACCAACAGCCGACGCTGGTCGGCGGGAGATACGAGCTCGGTGAGCTGCTGGGCCGCGGCGGCATGGCCGAGGTCCGCAAGGGCACCGACACCCGGCTGGGCCGGGTCGTGGCGGTCAAGCGGCTGCGCACCGACCTCGCGAGCGACGCCACCTTCCAGGCCCGGTTCCGCCGCGAGGCCCAGTCGGCCGCGTCCCTCAACCACCCCGCGATCGTCGCGGTCTACGACACCGGCGAGGAGCCGGCCGCCGACGGCTCGGGCGTCTCCCAGCCCTACATCGTGATGGAGTTCGTCGCCGGCCGGACGCTGCGCGACATCCTCCGCGAGGGGCGCAAGATCCTGCCCGAGCGGGCGCTGGAGATCACCAGCGGCGTGCTGTCGGCCCTGGACTACAGCCACCGCGCGGGGATCATCCACCGCGACATCAAGCCCGGCAACGTGATGCTCACCCCCAGCGGCGACGTCAAGGTGATGGACTTCGGCATCGCCCGCGCGATCAGCGACGCCTCCTCGGCGATGACCCAGACCGCCGCCGTGGTCGGGACCGCCCAGTACCTCTCCCCCGAGCAGGCGCGCGGCGAGACCGTGGACTCGAGGTCGGACGTCTACTCGGCGGGCTGCCTGCTCTACGAGCTGCTCACCGGGCGGCCGCCGTTCGTCGGCGACAGCCCGGTCGCGGTCGCCTACCAGCACGTCCGCGAGCCCGCCGTACCCCCCTCGGACCACGACACCGAGCTGCCGCCCGAGGTCGACGCCATCGTGATGAAGGCGCTCGCCAAGCGGGTCGAGGACCGCTACCAGTCGGCCGCGGCGATGCGCGCCGACATCGAGCGCTACCTCGCCGGCCGCCCGGTGCAGGCGCCGCTGCCGCCCCCGGTGCCCGTGGCCGCGCCGGCCTACCCGACCGCCGTCACCGCCGTCGCCCCGCCGCCGGTCGAGGAGGAGGAGCCGCGCAGCCGCACCGGCCTGCTGGTGGCCCTCGGGCTGCTGCTCATCGTGCTGATCGCCGGGGCGGCCTACCTGATGCCGCGGCTCTTCGAGTCCGCGCCCGAGCAGGTCGCCGCACCGAACGTGATCGGCAAGACCGAGAACCAGGCCCGGGCCCTGATCGGCGACGCCGGGCTGGCGGTGGGCACCATCGACCGCCAGAACGACGACACGGTGCCGGCCGGCAAGGTGATCAGCCAGGACCCGCAGCCCGACACGTACGTCGATCCCGACTCCAGCGTCGACCTGGTCATGTCGCTCGGCCAGGCCCAGGTCTCCGTGCCGTCGGTGGTCGGCCTGAGCAAGGCCGACGCGCAGCGACAGCTCGAGAGCGACCCCTACCGCTTCCAGGTCACGCTGAAGGAGGAGAAGTCCGACGAGCCGGCCGACCAGGTGCTGCGCACCGACCCGGCCGCCAACACCGCGGTGGACCCCGGCAGCAAGATCACGGTCTTCTACTCCCGCGGGCCCGAGCAGGTCCCCGACGTCAAGGGGCTGCAGCAGAAGGAGGCCGAGAAGCTGATCAAGGACGCCGGGTTCGAGCCCCGGGTGCTCCCCGACAGCGCCTCGACCGAGCCCAAGGGCACCGTCACCGACCAGAGCCCCGACGCCGGTCAGACCGCCAACCAGGGCTCGACGGTGACGATCCTGGTCTCGACCTACGTCGAGCCGCCCCCGCCACCGAGCTCGTCACCGACGGAGTCCACGAGCCCGTCGGCGACCCCGAGCGAGTCGCCCACGGTGGTGCCGCGGACGGCCGTCAGCCGTCCGCCTGGTCGACCAGCGGGGTCGCGTAGCTGAAGTCCAGCAGGCCGTCGTACGCCGGCGCGACGACCGTCGGCTCGAGCTCGAGGTCCCAGCCCACGGAGATGCTCGGGTCGGCGGCCTGCTCGCGGTAGGCCTGGAGGTAGGGGTCGGACTCGATGGCCGTCAGCAGCGCGCCCTGGTCGCCTACGGCCTGGATCACGTAGGGCTGCGGGTAGGGCACGCCCTGCAGCTGCACGGCGTTGCCCTCGCACTTGATGCCGGTCGTCGACACGATCCGCTGACCCTCGACGGTGACCGCCTCGGCGCCACCGTTCCAGAGCGCGTTGACCACGGCCTGGATGTCCTGCTGGTGGACCAGGAGCAGGTTGACGTTGCCGGTCGTGGAGTTGATGACGTCCTCGGGTGCGTCCGACAGCGTGATCGTGATCCCGGGCCCGGTCCGCGGGACGAGCCCGGCGGGATCCTTCAGCTCGGCGACCTTGCGGTGGTAGCGGCGCGCCTCCTTGCCGCTGGTCGACGCGGTGAGCGCCTGCACCTGGCTGTCGAGGTCGGCGACCCGCTGCCGCAGCCCGTCGTACTGGTCGGCCTCGTCCTGCACCAGCGACGCGAGGTCGGTGTAGCGCCCCGGACGCAGGTCGGTGCCGTCGCTGTTGGCGGCGCTCACCACGAACAGCCCGCCGCACAGCAGCACGACGGCCGGCGTCCCGACCCGCCACAGTCCCCGTCCCCGGCGCGACTGCGCCGGGCCGCGCAGGCCCGGGGCCCGCAGCCGACGGCGCTGCTCGGAGCCGTCACCGTCCCCCCGACGGCCCGACTCCGGGGGCCGCGCGTGGGATCCTCCGGTCACGCCCACTAAGGTAACGCGGAACCCCAGCACCATCCCGATCGAGGAGCACCCGTGGCCAAGGCCAAGAACGACCCGCTCGCCCCCGTTCGGGGTCCGATCTTCACGCCGCGCTTCATCGTCGCGCTCGTCTTGATGGTGGCGGGCGTCGCGTGGATCGCCTGGTACTACGTCGCCGCGCGCCCCGACCCTGACCCCGGCAGCCCCGCCTTCATGGCCGACCTCGGCAACTGGAACTACCTGATCGGCTTCGGCCTCGTCTTCGCCGGGCTCATCGCCTCGGCCCACCCGTCCACCCCGCTGGGCCGCGGCCGCGGCGTCGTGGTCGGGATGCTGGCCTGCTTCCTGATCGGGCTGCTGTGGATCTGCACCTACTACGTGTTCAGCAACGACCTCTCCAGCATCCCGGTGTTCGACGACCTCGGCCAGAAGAACCTGTTCGTCGGCATCGGCTTCATGGCGGTCGGCTTCACCTTCGCCACCCGCTGGGAGTGACGAGCCGCCCTGGGCCGAGCTCGCTCGGACCAGGACAGCACCATCCCCGCATCACGCCGGTCGGTCCCCTCGGGACCGGCCGGCGTCGCTCGTTCGTCCCCAGCTGGGGAGCAACCTGTGGAGAACTACACCGCTGTAGTTCTCCACAGGTGTGTCCACACCTGTGCATCCAGGCCGGCGCCCGGACGTCATCCGAGCTGGTCGCCCGGGCAGCCAGCCCGGATGACCTCCCGCCGGCCAGCGCCCGGACGTCATCCGAACCGGTCGCCCCGGCAGCCACCTCGTATGACGTCTCGCCGCCCCGGGCAGCCCAGGGGCTCGGTCAGGTGAGGGCGGCGGTGCGCAGCACGGTCGCCACGACGAGGGCGACGGCGATCGCGGTGAGGCCGGCGACCTGCACTGCGGTGCGCCGCGGGCCGCGGGGCGCGTAGACGAGCACGCCCGCGACCGCCACCCCGCCGAGGAAGCCGCCGAGGTGGCCCTGCCAGGAGATGCCGCTGGCGGTGAAGGTGACCAGGAAGTTGATGCCGATCCAGATCAGGATCCCCTGGGGGTTCGCGCGCATCTTCAGCGCCACGACCAGCAGCGCGCCCATCACGCCGAAGATCGCCCCGGAGGCGCCGACGGTGGGCGAGTACTCCGGCCCGGCCCAGTAGACCAGCACCGACCCGGCCAGCGCGGAGAGCAGGTAGACCGCGAGGAACCGGGCCCGCCCGAGCACCATCTCCAGCTGCGGCCCGAGGACGTAGAGCGCGAACATGTTGAACGCGATGTGCAGCGGCTGCACGTGGGTGAAGGCGCTGGTCATCAGCTGCCACCACGCACCGTCGGCGACGCCGGGCATCCAGGTGGCGCCGTGGGCCGTGCAGGTCGCGGCGTCGGTCTGCACGTTGATGAAGCCGTTGCCGAGGTTGCAGAACGCGTTCGCGCGCAGCTCCAGGTAGTCCAGGAGCCGGCTCCCGTTGCCGCCGGTGAGGACGATGCTCAGCCAGACGCCGACGTTCAGCGCGATCAGGACCAGCGACGTGGTGGCCGCGTTCGTGGGCCGCAGCCCGCCGTACGTCGTGCGCCCGCTGCGGGTCTCCCGCCTGCCCTCGGCGATGCAGTCGGGGCACTGGAAGCCGACGGCCGCGTCGCGCATGCAGTCCGGGCAGATCGGCCGGCCGCAGCGCTGGCAGCGGATGTGCGACTCCCGGCCGGGGTGCCGGTAGCAGACGGGCACCCCGGTGTCGGGGGTCGGCGGTTGGGTCACGGGCGAACGGGACGGAGCAGGGTCAGCCGCGGGTGACCTGGACCGACTCGATGACCACCGGGTCGACGGGACGGTCGCCCGGCCCGGTCGGGGTGGCGGCGATCGCGTCGACCACGTCGCGGGAGGCCTGGTCGGCGACCTCTCCGAAGATCGTGTGCTTGAAGTTCAGCCAGGTCGTCGCGCCGACGGTGATGAAGAACTGCGATCCGTTCGTGCCCGGGCCGGCGTTGGCCATCGCCAGCAGGTAGGGCTTGTCGAAGACCAGCTCGGGGTGCGGCTCGTCCTTGAAGGTGTAGCCGGGGCCGCCGGTGCCGGTGCCCAGCGGGCAGCCGCCCTGGATCATGAACCCCGGGATCACCCGGTGGAAGGTCAGGCCGTCGTAGAACGGGCCGGTGCGGCCGTTGCCGGCGTCGTACGGCTTGGTGTCCTCGGCCAGCCCGGTGAAGTTGGCGACCGTCTCGGGGGCGTGGTCCGGGAAGAGGTTGACGGTGATGTCGCCCCGGTTGGTCTTCAAGGTGGCCTGCAGGTCAGCCATGACTGCCTCTCGCGTCCGGTGGGTACCCCTTCTCGGGCGTACCGCGCTGTCTGTGCGCTCAGATCCTCGCACGAGAGCCAAGCAGGCCCGTCGGCCCGCCCCGGAGCGGACGGACCGGACCACCCTGGTCCGTGGCCGGGTGACATGATCGAATGAAGCAGGACACGACGAGAGGGAGTGCCAGGACAATGGGTTCGCGCAAGAACAAGTCTTTCCTCGACCAGGCGAGCGACACGGTCAGCCAGTACGTCGACCAGGTGGTCCCGCAGGTGGAGGCCGCCGTCGCGACGGCGAGGGACAAGGCGGCCCCGGCCCTGGCGGACGCGAAGGCCAAGGCGGCCCCGGTGATCGCCGACGCGCGGGCCAAGGCCGCTCCGGCGGTGGCCTCGGGCGCCCAGCTGGCGGCCGAGAAGATCGCGGCCGGCGCCGCCATCGCCGCCGAGCTCGCGGCGGAGGCCGCCCAGACCGCGGCCGAGAAGGTCGAAGAGGTCACCACGCCGGAGAAGAAGAAGCGCTCGAAGCTGAAGACGCTCCTGGTCATCACCGGCGTCGCCGCTGTCGCGGCGATCGTGCTCAAGCGGCTGCGCAGCGGCGGGGAGAGCGAGAACTGGCAGTCGTCCTACACCCCGACGCCGGCCCCGCGCCCCACCGCTGTCCCGGACGAGGCGGGCGGCGCGTCCCCCGACGAGGCGCTCGCCGACCAGGCCGAGACCCCGCGGCCCGCGACCACCCCCGAGGACCCGGCCGAGGTCGTCGACGTCACCGACGAGCCGAAGAAGTAGGTCCGGCCCGGCCTCAGGGGCGGTTGGCGTCGATCCAGTCGTCGATCCGCTCCCACCACGCGAAGAGCCAGTCGATCCGCGCCTCGCGACCCGCCGGGATCTCGGCGCGCGGCACCTGCCACCACCGCATCACGATCTGCTTGTCCATCGGCAGCTCGCGCCACACGTCGGCGACCGTGACCAGGTGGTCGAGCCCGGTGTGCGCGACCAGCACCACGTCGGCCTCCGGAGCTGCGTCGAGCGCGGCGAGGAACCCGCCGGGGCGGGGTGCGAGCACGTGCATCATCTCCTCCGCCCGCGCGGCCATCCGCTCCATCCCGAGCCGGCGCAGCCGGTCGATGGCGCGCCGGCGGCGCTCCGGGGTGAAGTTGCCGCCCTCGGGGAAGATCACGAACGCGTCGTTCTCGTCCAGCCCGGTGGCCAGGGACGCGATCTGCTGCTCGAGCGCCTCTCCACCGGCTCCCGGGTTCGGGGTGATGAACCGCGCCGGGATCCGGTGCAGCAGGACGCCGATCGCCGGGTCCCACGCCAGGGTGTCCTTGAGCACGACCCGCGGCTCGCGGTCGTACCACGCCATCAGCGTGTGGATCAGCACGAACGAGTCGCCCGGGCCGGCGTGCCGGCAGCAGACCAGGATCGGCCGGCCCGGGTGTGCGTCCGGCGCCGGTCCCTCGGTCCCGATCCGCAGCCGCAGCACCCGCCGCGCCTCGTGGAAGAAGACCCACATCGTGCCCTGGACCAGGTCGTAGTGGATGCCCTGGAAGTACGGCGTCCGCAGCCGCCATCCGAAGCCCGACGAGATCCACAGCCCGAACATGACCACGAGCAGGATCGCCTCGCAGGTCAGGTAGACGATCGCGACCCAGAGGATGCGCAGCGCGCGCAGGTGGCCCGGCACCAGCGGCGAGAGGGCCGCGGCCGCCAGCAGCCAGACGGGCAGCGTGACCCAGAGCAGCACCACGACCGCCACGGTCCCCGGCGCGAGCACGAGCCGCCGCAGCGCCCAGGTGCCGGCCGGCTGGCTCACAGGTGCTCGTCGAGGTAGGCGGCCGCCGCGGCGTACGTCTCGTCGATGCGCTGCTGGATCGTGGAGAAGTCCCGGCTGCCGAGCAGGGTGTCGTCGCGCGCGGAGGTGCCGCGCGCGGGCAGCACGTGGGCGACCACGCCGTCGGGCAGCTCGGCGAGCTCGCGGTTGAAGCGGTGCCGCCGAGCGATCTCGAAGGACACCTTCGCCACCTCCCAGGGCCGCCGCGGGACCGCCAGCGGCCGGTCGATGCGCCCGACCTGCAGCACGAAGACGCGCGTGGCGCCGAGCTGGACCGCCCGGCCGAGCGGGATCGAGTTGACGATGCCGCCGTCGAGGTAGTGCTCGTCGCCGACCTGCGCCGGCGGCAGCAGCCCGGGTACGGCGGCGCTGGCGACGACCGCGTCGACGACCCGCCCGGTGGTGAACCAGTGCTCGGCGGCGCGCTCGATGCTCGCGGCGCAGACCTGGAACCGCACCGGCAGCTCCTCGAACGTGACGTCGCCGAGCTCCTCGTCGAGGGCGGCGCGCAGCGGGTCGGCGGACCACAGGTGGGTCTTGGTCGACACGGCGCGGCGCACGGTGCGCAGCGCGCTGTCGCCGTACACCTGCGGGCCCTGCGGCTCGGCGGCGCGCTGCCAGAGCGCGGTCAGCTTCGCGAGCGCGCCCGGTCCCGGCTCGCGGGCGACGATCGCGCCGTTGAGCGCGCCGACGCTCGTGCCGAGCACCAGGTCGGGCCGCACGTCACGCTCGAGGAGCGCGCGGAGCATGCCGACCTCGACCGCGCCCAGCGCACCGCCGCCACCGAGGACGAAGGCGGTGCTCATCCCGGGCTCACGGAGGCGGTCAGGCCGCAGGCGACACCGCAGTTCACACTGTGGAGGGTCCCACGAGCTCGGGGTGCTCGGCACGCACCTTGAGGTTGACCTGGTGCTCCATCCAGAAGATCAGCAGCGGGATGAGCCCGGCGGCGAGGTTGAGCACGGTGTAGCCGATCGACCAGCGCAGCCGGCGGGCGAGCAGGAAGGTGACGACGACGTAGGCCATGAACACCCAGCCGTGGGCCACCCACATGATGCTCAGGGTCTCGCCGAGCCGCTGGAGGTCGGTGCCCTGGGCCGGGAGGTAGCGCAGCGGCAGGGCGACGAAGGAGCAGAACGCGAGGAGCACGCCGACGACGATGGCGAGCACCCGGTAGGTCCAGAACAGCCTCACGGTGCTCAGCCTACGGACGTGTCCTCCGCGGGGTCGTCGGCCCCCTGCTCCGCCTGCTCCTCCGGTGTCGGCTCGGTCACCCAGCGCCACCAGATGAACGCGGCGAACGCCCCGAAGAACCACCACTCGATCGCGTAGAGCAGGTTGCGGATGCTGGTCAGCGCGCCGACCTGCGGGAGCTGGGCCAGGGTCGCGGCCCGCAGGCCGGGCCCGGGCTGCTGCGCGACCCCGTAGCCGCCGTACAGGTCCTGGTCGACGTGCTGGACCAGGTCCGCGATCCGCAGCCGCGGGAGGACGTCGTCGGTGGGGTCGGGGTCCGGGTCGCCGGTCCCCTCGGGAGGCTGCAGCCACGCGTTGAGCTCGACCGGGCCGGTCGGTGGGGCCGGCGCGTCCGCGGGGTCCGCGACCCAGCCGCGGACCACCGGCAGCGCCGAGGACCCGGCGCCGCCGACCGCCACCGGCGTCACCACCCAGTAGCCGTCCACCCCGTCGCGCTCGCGACCGGAGACGTAGACCGTCCCGCCGGGCACCCAGGTGCCCGACACCACGACGGGCTGCCCGACCCGGCTCCCCGGGAACGGGTCGTCGGGCCCGATCACGCTCGCCAGCGGGACCGGCGTGCGGTCGGTGATGTTGGCCGCCTGCGCCTCGCGGTGCGCCTGCCAGGCGCCGAGCTGCCAGAGCCCCAGGGCGACGGCGGCGCCGACCGCCAGCAGCGCCAGCAGGTGCCCGCCCCAGTAGCGCGGGGCGAGCTTGCGGGGCACGCCCGCCAGCGTACGGCGCCAGCATCTGGTCTGACCACTTGACCACCGGTGGCGGACCTGCCTACCGTCCCGGCATGCCGTTGCAGCCCGTCACCCGCCGCTCCGTCCCCGACGAGGTCTTCGACCAGGTCCTGGGCGAGGTGGTCGACGGCGGCATCGGCGCCGGGGAGCCGCTGCCGAGTGAGCGCCGGCTCGCCGAGGTGCTCGGCGTGTCCCGGCCGGCGGTGCGCGAGGCGCTGCAGCGGATGGCCCAGACCCGGCTGCTCGAGGTCCGCCACGGCGGCACGACGACGGTGCGCGACTTCCGGCGGTACGCCGGCCTCGACCTGCTGCCGCGCCTGCTCGTGCGCCGCGGCGAGCTGGACCCGGCGGTCGCCCGCAGCGTGCTCGAGGCGCGGCTGGCCGTCGGCCCGGCGGTGGCGGCCCTGGCCGCGGAGCGCGGCGGACCGGCCATCGAGGCGGCGCTCACCACCACCGTCGACGCGCTCGCGGCGGCCCCCGACGGCGTGGAGCAGCAGGTGCAGGCGCTCGCCTTCTGGGATGTCGTGGTGGACGCGGCCGACTCGCTGGTCTTCCGGCTGATGTTCAACAGCCTGCGCGCGGCCTACGAGCCCGCGCTCGAGGCGCTCGCCCCCGTGATGGCCGAGGAGGTCGGGCAGGTCGGCGCCTACCGGGTGCTCACCGCGGCGATCGGGGCCGGCGACCCCGACACCGCGCGGGCCGCTGCCGACCGCGTGCTCCGGCCGGCCACGACCAGCATCCTGTCCGCCCTGGACGCCCTCACCACCCCCGCCTCGGAGGAGTCATGACCGACATCGACGAGCTCGCCGCCCGGCGGCTTGCTGCCGACGAGCAGCGCATCACCGGCTCCCGGCGCACCAACGTCTCGCTCGGTGCCGCCTGGCGGTCCTTCTGGCGCGCCCCCAGCCCCTGGATGATCTCGGCCTTCCTGGTCGCCGCGGTCACCGCACGCGTGCTGGCCGGGCCGGGCTCGTGGTGGGAGCTCGCGATCCCCGTCGGGCTGGTGGCGCTCTTCCCGCTCATCGAGTGGGTCATCCACGTCGTCATCCTGCACTGGCGGCCCCGCCGGCTCGGGCCGGTCGCGATCGACTCGCTGCTCGCCCGCAAGCACCGGGCCCACCACGCCGACCCGCGCGACATCCCGCTGGTGTTCATCCCGTGGCCGGCGCTGGTCTGGCTGCTGCCGTCGTACGTCGTGGTCGCGTGGCTGGTCACGCCGTCGAGCTCGAGCATGTTCACGCTGCTGGTGTCGGTCTACGGCATCAAGCTCGGCTACGAGTGGACCCACTACCTGGTGCACAGCGACTACCGGCCGCGGTCGCGGTGGTACCGCCACGTGTGGCGCAACCATCGGCTGCACCACTACAAGAACGAGCACTACTGGTTCACCGTGACGACCGCCGGGACCGCCGACCGGCTGCTCGGCACCTACCCGGACCCCGCGACGGTCGCGACCTCGCCCACGGTCCGGGCGTTGCACGCCCACGAGGGGCGCTGACCCGGCAGGATCGGCGCATGACGATCCGGCACCTCAACTGCGCCACCATGCGCCCGCTCGCGACCGCGCCGATGGTCGCGCACTGCCTCCTGGTGGAGCGGCCCGAGGGGCTGCTGCTGGTGGACACCGGCTTCGGTGCGGCGGACTGCGCCGACCCGAAGCGGCTCGGGCGGCCGTTCCGGTCGGTGGTGCGGCCGGTGCTCGACCCCGCGGAGACCGCCGTCGCGCAAGTGCGGGCGCTCGGCCACGAGCCGGCCGACGTCACCGACATCGCGCTCACCCACCTCGACCTCGACCACGTCGGCGGGCTGGCGGACTTCCCGCACGCGCGGGTGCACGTCTTCACCGACGAGCTCGAGGCGGCGCTGCACCCGACCGCCCGCGAGAAGGCCCGCTACCTCGAGGTGCAGCGCGCGCACGGGCCGCAGTGGGTGCGCCACGACGTGCCCGGCGACGCCTGGTTCGGCTTCGAGACGGTGACCGCCCTCGGCGATGACGTGCTGCTCGTCCCGCTCCAGGGCCACACCCGCGGGCACTGCGGCGTCGCCGTACGCCGTCCGGAGGGGGGCTGGCTGCTGCACGCCGGCGACTCCTACTTCCACGCCGGTGAGAAGCAGACCCCACCCACCCCGCCGGTGACCCTGCGGACCTTCCAGGTGGCGATGGCCGTGGACAACAAGCAGCGCGTCGCCAACCAGGAGCGCCTGCGCGAACTGCAGCGCGGGCACGCCGACGAGGTGACGATCTTCAGCGCCCACGACCCGAGCGAGTACGCCGCCCTCGCCGGCTCGTGAACCTCAGCTGCGCACGTAGTTGCCGGCGCGGTCCTTCACGACGTACGCCATGATCAGCGCGAGCGGGAAGAAGAACAGGCTCAGGATGAAGTAGCCGAAGAAGCTGTGGCCCTTCCGGCTCGCCACCCGCGCCGGCCAGAACGCGATGGCGATCCAGATGATCACGCCGATGATCCCCACGGTGAACCACCCGGCACTGCTCATGAGCACGTACATGCAGACCCCTCCGATCCTCGTGGCCCGCCCGGGATCGGCGCCGCTCGCTCGCCGCCAGCGTAGGGCCGAGGGCGCCCCCGCGTCCGTGGATCGCGTCCTGCGACTCGCGCCGCCGCGATGCGCAGCGGTGGACCAACTCGGGAACTCGAGATCGTGGTGCGCATCATCTCGGAGGGACGGCCCGGCGGGTGGTGGGACCGCGCGGCGCCCCCGCGTCGCTGACAGCCCGGCTGGCCAGCGGGTAGGCCCTCAGCGTCGGTGGACCGCAGAGCGAGCCGTGGCCGCGACCGCGAGATCGACCCCGCGGGTCTCGCCCCAGCGGGACCGGGTTGCGCCGGCCAGCAGGTGCAGAGCGTCGAGCGTCGGGCTGCTCGCCGACGGCGGCGCGTACCGGTCGTCCCCGCATCGCCAGCCGAGCGCGAACATCAGCTCGCTGATCTGGGTGCGCCACTGCTCCGCCGGCGCGCCACTGCCGACCACGGCGAGCGCCGACCAGCCGGCCTGACGCTCGGCGTCCCTGGTGCCGAGCGGGAGACGACTGACGATGTGCCGCCAGAGCGCCTGCGCGTCCTGGCAGCGGACCGCTGCCGCGGTCGGGCTCAGCCGGCCCTTGCGGACGCTGACCAGACCGAGAGCACGAGCCAGGTCGCGCACCTGGGCGACCGGTGGCGTCAGGTCCTCCCGGTTCGCCTTGCCGATCCACCACGCCGTGATGCCGCTGCGCTCGGCGATCTGCTCCACCACTGCTGGTGGGAGGTAACCCGCGCTGGTCAGCGTGACGCCGCTGCCGACGAGGTCGAGGAGGATCCGGAACGGCTCGGTCAGCCTCGCGGCCTCATCGTCGCTGACCTCGGTCGGGCCGTGGGAGAGTGGATGGGCGAGCACCTCGCGCAGCGACCAGTCGCCGCGACGTTCCAGCTCCTCGGCCAGCGCGGCCAACTCGCCCGTCACAGCGATCGGTTCGGCGACGACGATCGCCAGGGCAGCGTTCGCCTCCTCGATCTCGAAGTGGTCCGGGTCCCAGTCGACGGGGAGCCACGCATGGGCGTCCTCGGCGTCCTCGAACACCCCGGGCAGCTGCGTGGCGTCGTACCCGCTGCGAACCCATCCGGCGAGCTCCTCGTAGCCACCGAGGCCGCCGCAGTCCTCGGGTGGGCAGGCCATCCGGCCACCCGTGCAGCGCACCGTCCCCGGCGCCTCCGCGAGCACCTCCTCGACGACCAGGCGGTGATCCCAGCCGTCGCCGAAGTCGTACTCGTACCAGAGCTCGTCGCCCTTCGCGGCGACGAGCTGGTCGAGCCGCACGTCGTCCTCGAGCGTCCCGTCCTCTCCCTCCTCGATGTCGCCGCGCGTGACGAAGTAGGGCGAGTAGGGATCACGACCGGTGCGGAACCGGTGCAGGTGGCTGTCGTACCAGCCCATCGAGGCCTGGATCACGTCGTGCAGCCGCGGCAGGGTCAGATCGCCAGGCAGCTCGAGGCGACGCCACACCGGCGGCTTCGCGCCGTGCAGGTCGAGCCGCGCCCGGAAGCCGCGCACCTCGGCGGGCACCGGCAGCAGCGTCGGCGCCTCGTCGCGTCCCAGCATCTCGTCGATGCTGGTGAACTGCGCACCCATCAGCGCCTCGAGCAGAGCACGGACCTCCTGCGGATCGGCGTCCGCGACCAGTCGCCTCGCCAGGCGTTCGACATCCTTCGGATCAGGCACGGCGCTGAGTCAATCACTGCTCGAACGCGGCGGATGCCGGCATCCACCTGCCTGAGGGCTGGTGGGCGTCGCTCATGCCTGGATCTCGGGCAGGACGACCTCGGCGAGATATGCGCGCAGTGCTGGCACGTCGCGGGTCACGGTGCGCCAGACCCGGTGCGGCTCGAGGTCGTCGTACTGGTGGGCGGCGACGTTGCGCATCGCGACGATCTGACGCCACGGCTGGTCAGGGAACCGGGTGAGGACGCCCACCGGGATCCGGTTGACCGCCTCACCGATGCGGATCAAACCCATCTCAACTGCCCACTGGGTCCGGATGTCGCCCACGAACTCCTCGACGTCCATCCGCGTCAGCTCCGCGAGCACGTCGCACATGGCCACGGTGCGCTCCGCGGCATCGCGGGCCTTGGCCTGCGGATCGGTCACACCGGCACCGCTTCGCGTAGGACTTGTTCGCGGAGGGAGCCGCGCAGGGCGTCGACGCTCACGACGTCGACCTCGACCTGGAGGAGGTCGGAGAGCGCCAGGCGCAACCCGACCTCATCGAGAAGCGACGCCTCGTCGGTGAACTCGACGAGAAGGTCGACATCGGAACCGGCGGTGTCCTCGCCCCGCGCGATCGAGCCGAAGACGCGTGGTTCGAGCGCATGGTGTGCAGCGACCACGGCGCGGATCTCGTCCCGATGCTGTTCGAGGCGCAGCGACGGCGGTCCGGTCACGGCACGCCGGATGCGGCCGAGTACGTCGGCCGACGGGGCACGCCGCCCGTTCTCGTATGCCGACAGGTTCGGCTGCGGCACTCCCGCGGCACGCGCCAGCTGCGACTGGCTCAGGCCCGCCGCCACGCGTTCCGCACGGATGTCCACGCGATCAGGATAGCCAGGTGTTATCGCGGGCGATATGGAGCGCTGACAGGCGGGCCACGCAGTCCGGACACCGAGACGGTCCATGACAACCGGTGACGAATCGGTACTGGAATCCGGCGTTCTGCGTTTCGCGCTCTGGATGGTTCATGGGACTGAGACCCGGCCGGTCTGCGCTGTCGTGTCGGTCGGATGGGCAAAGCTGCACCCATGACGCTCGAGCCGATCGCATCTGGACTACACGAATCGCTCGTGACCACCGACCTGCAGAAGCGTCTAGCCACGGTGACGGGTCTCGAGGTCGCCACCGGGGAAGTCGACCCGGTCGATCTCCCTCACATCCTTGCCCGACACGTCTATGCCTCGGCACACCAAGCATTCGCCAGCCTCAATGCTGAGGACGCTGTGGTTCTCGCTAACCAGCTGATCGACGCAATGCAAGAAGTCGGCGCCGAGGTCACGACACCGGCTTCACAGCTGCTCCGGATCGCACCATCGCCCGGCCCCGGCCTCGTCACCTATCCGGACGTCCGCCCGCGCACGCCGCTGACCGAGGCCACGCTGATGACGAATGCGAAGTCCGAGCCGAGTCTCGGGCCGGAGCTGCGCACCGAGATCGACACCGCGGACCGCGTCGATCTCCTCTGCGCCTTCGTCCGCTGGGCAGGGTTGCGCCTCCTCGATCTCGAACTGCGCCGGCTACGCGAGCGAGGCGGCCGACTTCGGGTGATCACCACGACCTACACAGGGTCCACGGAGCGACGGGCCCTCGACCACCTGGTGCGTGAGTATGACGCCGAGGTCAGGGTGCAGTACGACGCTCAACGGACCCGCCTCCATGCCAAAGCCTGGATGTTCCACCGCAACACCGGATTCGACACCGCGTACGTCGGCTCCTCGAACCTCACCCACACCGCCATGCTCGAAGGCGTCGAGTGGAACGTCCGGCTCTCCCGGGTCGGCACGCCAGCGCTGTTGGAGAAGTTCAACGCCACGTTCGACACCTATTGGAACGACGCAGCATTCGAGACCTATCAGCCCGGACGGGACGCAGACCGGCTCGACAACGCTCTCGCCGAGGCGGGCGGACGCAGCCAGACCGATCGCGTCACACTCTCCCTGTCTGGACTCGCGGTCACCCCGTACTCCTACCAACAGGAGATGCTCGACGAGATCACGGCAGAGCGCAGCGTGCACGATCGCCACCGCAACCTCGTCGTCGCTGCAACCGGAACCGGCAAGACCGTCGTCGCCGCCCTCGACTACCGAGGACTCGCATCAGACCCGGCCCGACGGCCCTCGCTGCTCTTCGTCGCGCACCGTAAGGAGATCCTCACGCAGTCATTGCGCACCTATCGCGAGGTGTTGGCCGACGCGAACTTCGGCGAGCTCTACGTGGACGGAGCCTTCCCGAGCGACTGGAAGCACGTCTTCGCGAGCGTCCAGTCGCTGAGCTCATACGGCGTCGAGAACCTGCCGGCTGATGCCTTCGACATCGTCGTGATCGACGAGTTCCACCACGCAGCCGCCAAGACGTACCGGACGCTGCTCAACCATCTCGCACCGAGGGAACTGCTTGGCCTGACCGCGACCCCAGAGCGTGCCGACGGCATCAACGTGCGCGATGCATTCTTTGGGGGCCGGGTCGCCACCGAGCTCCGGCTCTGGGACGCACTCGGTGCCGAGCTGCTGTGCCCGTTCCACTACTTCGGCGTCGCGGACAATACCGACCTCAGCCGGCTCAGCTGGAAGCGCGGCACGTACGACGACGGCGAGCTGTCCAACCTCTTCACCGGCAACGACGCTCGCACTCGGATCATCCTCAAGCAGGTGCACGACAAGGTCCTCGACACAGGATCGATGCGGGCGCTCGGCTTCTGCGTGACGATCGAGCACGCGAAGTACATGGCAGCGGCGTTCAACGAGGCCGGCATCTCCGCCCGCGCCGTCGTCGGCAGCGACAAACCACACGAACGCGCCTCGGCCCTCATGGCTCTCCGCGACGGCAGCGTGAACGCGCTCTTCACCGTCGATCTGTTCAACGAGGGCCTCGACATCCCCAACGTCGACACGATCCTCTTCCTGCGGCCGACCGAGAGCGCCACCGTCTTCCTCCAGCAGCTCGGCCGCGGCCTTCGGCGTACCCCGGAGAAGTCGGTGCTCACCGTGCTCGACTTCGTCGGGCTCCAGCACAAGCGATTCCGCTGGGACCTCAAGCTCACCGCCCTCACCGGCCTGTCGCGCAGCAGGCTCGGCACCGCGATCGATGAAGAGTTCCCCTTCCTGCCCAGCGGCTGCCAGATCGTGATGGACAAGGAGACGCAGGCTGCCGTCCTGGCGAACCTCAAGACCCAGATCGGTAGCCGCTGGAGCGATCTGCTCACCGAGCTGCGCGGCATCGGCAACGTCGACCTGCGCGAGTATCTCGACGAATCCGGCGCCGCCCTCCCCGATCTCTTGAGGTCCGGACGCTCCTGGACCCGGCTCCGTCGGGAGGCTGGCTTCGAGACCCGGCCGGTAGGTCCCCGGGAGGACGAGCTCGTCAAGCGCGGACGGTCACTGATCCACGTCGACGACCGCCCGCGGGCGCGGAGCTACCAGTCGTTCCTCAACTCGGATATCGCGCCAACGGCCTGGACACCGGCCGAACGCCGCCTGGCCGAGATGCTCTTCTTCTCGCTCTGGCCCAATGGTGGCGGGTTCGCCAGCATCGAGGACGGAATCGAGGCCCTCCGGTCAAACGAGGTCGCCGCACATGAGCTGTCGACCCTCGTCGACATCGGGTTCGAGAACGCGCGACGCACGACTGTCGAGCTCTCCGGCGACCTTGCTGGCGTCCCGCTGCAGGTGCACGGCCGTTACCGACGAGAGGAGGTGCTCGCCGCGCTCGGCGACGCGAGCCTGGCGAAGCCCCCGATCAACTTCCGCGAAGGTGTGCTCTGGGTGCCCGACCTCAACACCGACGCGTTCTTCATCCAGCTGAAGAAGTCCGAGGCAGCCTTCTCACCGACCACCATGTATCGGGACTACCCGATCAGCCCGACGCTGTTCCACTGGGAGTCCCAGAGTCGCACGGCCGTCACCTCACCAACCGGCCAGCGGTACCTCAACGGCACCAGCACCGTCCTGCTGTTCGTTCGCGAGACGTCCGTCGACGAGTACGGCACCGGCGCCCCGTACCTGTTCCTCGGACCGGTCACCTACGTCAAGCACGAGGGCGAACGGCCGATCGCCATCACCTGGAAGTTGGAGGCCCCGATGCCGATCGACTTCTTCACCGCCGCCAAGGTCGTCGCCAGCTGATTTGACCGAGGCTCACACTCCTCGGGTTGCTTTCCCCCAGTCCCCCACAGCGGACGCGAGTAGGGGGATAGGCCGGAAATGAAGGATCACCGCAGGCTGACCTGCGGTTTCACGTGGTGGAGCCTAGGGGACTCGAACCCCTAACCCCCTGCTTGCAAAACTGACGACACTGATTGAGCGTAGTGCCTGGTCAGACCGAAATTCGCGATCTGACCAGCAAGGACGCTACCACCAGCAACGGCCCCCACTGGACAGTCGAGGACAGATCGTGCCCACCGGTTGGGCACGAAAGGGCACGCGCGGACGGTTCCGCGGTCAAGTCCCTCCGCCGACGGGCCAGCGCGGGACCGTGCGGGTCCGGCGTGTCCCATCCAGACGGTCGATGGTCCGCCGTACCTTCCAGAGGTGGGTCTTGGTAGTTCCGCCATCGAACACGCGCTGAAGGTCCAGCGCGATACCGCCCGCATGCTCGAAGCCATGCAGCCGACACTCGGCCTCATCGCCAGAGTGGAGCGCGAAACCGCGCGGGCCGAGCGTCTGTTGAAGGCGGTTGAGCCGACGATCGCCGCAGCGCACACGTCTGCGTCGTTAGTCGCAGCGACCCGAGAGCGCACTACTGCCGCCGGTGTCTCCCGAGGACGGGGCCTCCTGGCTTCGGGATCACGTAACGTCGGGGCTCTTCGAGCTGCAGCCCACAGCCTGCTTGCGTCCGCAGGTACCCGCACCGGCGATCGTTCCGACGAGGCGCGAGCGATCGCTGGCCAACTGCTCGCCGCCGCGGGCGCGCTCATGAGGGTGCTTCTTGCCCTGCGGCCTGTGGTCGCCGGTCGCCCTCCAGCGACGCCGCAGGCGTCTTGGGCAACGTCACGCAATAACTCCCCACCTAGGTGGGCTGCCCAAACCCTCCTTATCGCACCCAACGCGCCCAACGTTGCTTGGCACGGCGCTCAGGGCTGACGCCGCACCTTTCTCTCGCAGCACCACCGCGTGTTCGCCGGGGCTGGCATTTGACCCCCAGTCCGGCCGGAACGCCACGAGTAGGAAGTCCCGTAAGCGCCCGGGCGCGGTCCTTCGGCCGCGTCTCCTGAGTTCGTCGACCGTGCCAATCACAGGTCAACCGACTCGCTGCTCTGCTGCGACGCGAGTTCTCCGTTGACTGCGCCCGGGCCAAGGGACTGGAAAGCGTTTCCTTTGTCCTACAAGCGAACCCTTACTTTGGAGGATGCCGGCAAGCAGCTGGAAGTCTCAGCCAAGACCGTCCGCAGACTGATTGCCGCAGGTCACCTCCGCGGCACCTACATCGGTCGGCAAGTTCGAGTGCGGCCGGAGGACCTCGACGCCTATCTCGATTCCGCTTCGAGACCGCAGAGCCTCCGGAGTCTTCGGTGAATTCGACGACCCTCTGGATCTGGCCCCGCTGGCGACGACTCCACGGCGAGACCACGTGGCACCCGGTCGTGCGCGGAGAATGTCGTTCCGCTCCGCCTGGGTCTCACTGCACAATCGACTTGACCGAGATCCCAGCCGTTACTGCAACCCTGGTCGAACTCGTTCGTGGTGCGACCGACACAGCGGCGTCCGTGCACATTGTTGGCGGCGCTCGGCCCGCTGTTCGCGCGGTCCTCGTCGCTGAACTCGACGGGGAGTCGACGCTAGCGAGAGGCACGCGCGGTCGGCAGTGGTCCGGGTCGGACTCGGGCGGTCCCCCCTTCGTCGTTCGTGGTGATCAGCCGCAGCTGTATCGGCCTTCGATCACATGGGAGTCCGGTCTCGTCATGCTCGATCGAGACCTCCAGGATGAGTACGGCGACGCCGATGATGCGCTGTGAAGATCACGGAGAACGACGCCGTCGAGTACAGCGACGACGACGCCCGGTGGCCAACTGGAACTCGCGGGGTCCTGCTTCTGTCGACGCCCACGCAGCAGGGCACCCACGTCTCTGCAGGCACGCTTGCGCGGATTCGCGTCATAGTCTCGCGAGCTAGCTACGTCGCAGTGCTCGGCGGCACGACGTGCCTGCGGCGACGTGTCGCCGCAGTACTTCGACGTGATGGTCTTCAAGCCACGGCAGGGACGACCGGCCAGCCGTGTTTGACGGAGACTTGCGTCTCGTGCTCGACGTTCCCCCGCTTGGATGAGGGCGGCGAGGACGCGGGGTGAGCGGCAGACTGGTCGGCCTTGCGCTCGACAACGCGCCTGACGACCTGACACCAGGTGAGTTGATGGTTCTCGTCGCGGTTTCCGAGGATGCACGCGAAACCTCACGGCTGGCGTCCTACAGCGACGTCGAGAGCCTCGTTCGTCGCACACGTCTCGCGCCAGGAACCGTCCGAAACGCACTCTCCGAACTCTGTCGACGGGGACTGCTCATCCCTCAGCACCAAAACGTGCACCGTGGTGGGAGGCACCAGGAGTACGTCGTCACCCGCCTGGCGCCCCACCACCGTGGCGCAACGGGCAAACGTGTCATCGCCGAGTGACACGCACTGCTCACCCTGCCGTGACACGTTCGCCTGTGGATAACTCCCGAACGTGTCACCGAACGTGTCACCGAACGTGTCACCGTCCGCGTCACCACTGAGTGACACCGCTCCGTAACCCGTACTCCAGGGCTAACCCGAGTCCGTGGTTCCTGTATCTGTGCCACCTAGGGAGGCGACTGTGACCGCACGCTGCGGTCGAACGGTCTGCACTGCTAGTTGAGAAGCGCAGCTAAGGGCAGGGCGGAACGGTGTGACGGATACCTTCCGGCTGCGGGTCAACTCGATACCACTCCGGGCTGACCGACGCCCACCCTGCTGGAAGCCAGATGTCGGCAGGAAGCGCGCCTTTGCAAATCGCCGAGGTTTGCGCGCCCGGGCCGCGCACCTGGAGCTGACCTGAGTCGTGAGCAACCAACTGGCGACCCGGGCATCGCCGCCGTTCGGACGGGACCGGCCCGGGGGCGAGCCTGAAGGAGGCGATCAGGGCCCACGGTCGGGGTGCGCTCGCCCTCCGGGAGCAGGCCCCGTTCCCGCCGCCGACGTCGGCGCGCAGGCGACGAGGTCACCGAGCCCTGGAGCGTCGGACACATCGGGTCCCGGGCTGCGTATCCGGAACTGCCTTGCAGCCGGAGCACCGTCACTTCTCGGACGGCGCCGGACCGGAGGCCGCGCCTCGCTCATCTGGCTCGACGACCGAGGCCGGGCCGCGCTCGCCGATCTGGAAGGCGCACTTTTTCCCGCGTCCGAAGGCGGCGCGCAGGCATCACTGCCTCCCTCTCTCTCCCCAAGGTTGGCCGACCTGCTCCCGCTACTCGGTGCCTAGCAGCTCGTGCAACGACCAGCCCCCCGGGTCTCCCGCTGCGTCCAAGGCGGTTCGGGCCTGTGCTGCAAGGTCCAGCGGCTCGCGCCCGCTGACCTCGATGCCATGACAAAGCCGATCAAGCACACCACCCACCAACGGCCCAGCGGTGCGAATGGCAGCAGGCAACGCTACGGTCTGAGTCGATCCACCATGAAGAACGATGTTGCGCTGCCGGTAGAGGCGGCGGAATGCGCCTTGGATGTATCCCTCGACACGTCGGAGAGTCCGCCGGGGCGACTCGACCAGCCCGAGCATTCGCTGCCGACCAGCCTCCTCCTCCGCCTTGCTCAGAGGACCCAGGGCACCGCCTTCTAGCGCTCGGAGAACGATCGCGCAGCGCCTGGCGTTATCCTCCCCCGCGGTCTTCAGTCGATGCCGAACGGCTGAACTAACGCCGCTGTCTCGGGCGACCTGATAGCTCAAGGCAGTCAGCTCCGCACGCGGCCATGCTGCGGTGAGAATCCAAGCGGCCCGGTCCGCCGATACGGTCTTGCCGGTCCCTTCGTTCCAGTCGCTGCCCGCGGACAGGAGCGCTTCAATTGCCGCCCAAGACGACGTCGCTGCGATCGAGTCCGGTCCGGTCTTAAGGCTAGATGCGAGCGTCAGGGCGTCGTCAATCGCCTTTGACGAAGAGCCTGAGTAGAGGTGTCCAGTCCGGACCGGTGACATGACACTGATGTTGTCGGTGCGTCGCCCGAGCTCCATGATGTGCTTCGTCGTTGTGCAGAACCAGTGAGCCTGGTATCCGAGCTGACCGTCCGATCTAAGGAGCGTGGTTCGGCTAACGAGTCGCTGCAACTCGTCGTGAACCTGCAACGCAGCGGTGAACGGATCACGCGCCGACACGGCGAAGTGGAGCGAACCGCTCTGCTCGCGACGGGCCTTCCACTCGTGGGCGCGCAGAATGTCGTTCGTGGCGCGTGGATCCCGCCAACGCTCATGGGCTGCCATGATGCCCGGCTGTGGGACGTCCAGCAGCGGCACGATCCCTTCGAAGGTCTGCACGGGCTGGTCACAGAGCCTGGCAAGCCGCTCAACGATCTGATCGGTGTCCAACTCCTCACTGATCGCCTTCTTGACAGTGCGCCGGACGGAGTTTGGATGGAACCCGGAGTCGATGACGTGACCGACGATGAACCTAGATGCTCGTTCCACCTCCACAGGTGCACCAGCGGTCAGGGATGCGTGCCAGTTCTCGAGGTAGTGCTCGTCTGCGTGCTCGATGAGGACGTCGAGTCGCCTACGGCTCTGCGAGTCGAACGGGAAGTCAGACTTCAAGAGGCTGTCGAGTTGGCTCCGAATTGCGCCACTCGCGAGCCCCGCGTCTTGGCCAATTAGCGGTCTAAGGCTCTGCCTGTACCAAGCCACGGCACTGGTCGAGAGCACCCCTTCCCGTGCCCATCGAGTCGCCTCTGAAAGTTCGCGCAGACGCAGGATGCTGCTCGGTTCCCATGCACGGCGGCTCCACGGCGTCCACGGCGCAGCCTGTTCCAGCATGCGCTCCGGCAATCCGACGTCAGACACGCCGAGGAGAATACGTTTCGCCGTACGATGGTGCTATCGTCTGGAACACAACGCTTGGGACGGGGAGCCGTTCGCCGAAAGGTGAGCCGCTCCCCAATTCCCATTTCGGGCGCCGTCGCTGGCTCGTCTTGACCGCGGCCCGCCTCGTTTCCTCACTCTGGCATCGGGGTGGACCGATCCGGATTGCCTGAACGATCAGAGCAACCATTTGAGGTGCGGGGTAAAGGGCCACCTCATCTTCGAACCCGGGCCACCAACTCGCCGACACGGCCCGTCGATACCCACGAGACTCGACGCGCCCGCGGCCGCACCGTAACGAGACACGAGGATCTGATCTCGCTCCTGAGGCTCAATCATCGTGCGGCGGGCGCAGACGACACGCGCGCTTCCCGCGAATCTACTCTTGAGTGGTCGAGATACCTATCAGAAGGTTCGGCCGTCACAACTCCACGCCCTGGACGGCCGCTGCCAACGCCCCGTCCGGTACCGCCGCGTAGCGGGCGGTTGTCTCCGGCTTGCTGTGCCCGAGCAACTCCTGCACCGCTCGCAGGTCCCGCTGCGTCTGGTATGCCTGGGTGGCGAATCGGTGTCGGATCGTGTGCGCCGTCCAGCCCGGGCCCAACGATCTGCCGATCAACACCCCAAGCCACTTCGGGGTCAGGTGTCGGTCGCCATCACCGGCCGGGAAGAGCCAGCCGTCAGGGTCGGGCACGCTCAATCCCCAGCCGTTACCGAGGTCGGTCCCGGCGCGACGACGGTCGATCTCGGCGTGCAGCTCGGCCGCGAGGATCGGGTGCAGCGGCACCAGTCGCTCGTGCCCACCCTTGCCGCGAACCGTGAGTGCTCTCTCGCCAATGTCGCGGGTGTGCAGGCCCGCAACCTCGGCGCGTCGTAGTCCGGCGTACAGCGCCAGGTACAGCGCGAGCCGCACGCGGTCGTCGGCCCCATCGACGGCTGTCCGGAGTACGTCGGTGGGTGTCGGGCGGGGCAGGGCGCGTCGCTGCCGGATCGGGTCGAGGTCTGCTGCAGGGTCACTTCCAAGGTGACCGGCGCGAACCGCCCATGAGTAGAACGACCGGGCCGACGCCCGTTTGGTTCGCTTCGTGGCGGGGGACCAATCTGACCGCGAGAGCCAACGCGACAGGTCGCCCTCGGTGACCGTCCATGGATCGCTGTGCAGGCTCGCGAGGTTGGACAGGTGCTCGCGTCGAGTGCGGATGGTGGCCTCCGTTCGTGCCGCTCCTCGGAGCCAGGTCTGCCAGTCGGTCATTGGCTGCCGCCAGGCGGGCGGGAGCACGTCGCGGTCGGGGCCAGGTGCCTGCGGGGCTGTGACTGACACCCCGGCGAGCGGTGATTGTGCACAGAGCCCGGCCCGCACGGCCCACGCGTAGAACGCTCTCACGGCGACGACCACATGACGGCGGGTGTTCAGTGACCAAGCCTGCCGCTCGATCCACCGCGCGAGATCGTCGGCCGTCAGGGACCACGGCGAGCGGTCCACGTGGTCACCGGCAAGCCAACCAACCCGCTTTAGGTAGTTGGCGCGCTCGGTCTCCGAGACGAGGCCGCGCTGGTAGCGGCCGGTGGTGTTGGCCTGGGCACGTAGGTGCTCGGCCCACACGTTGACCGACAGGTGCCATGGGTTGCTGGGGTCGGCCGGGAGTCCGGGCCGGGAGTGGCCCACGCGGGTGCGCCGTCGACGACGCTCACGTCCAAGCGCGTCGCGATAGCGGTCCGGATCGCCCTCAACCAAGACGAGGCGGGGTGTGCTGTCGGTGGTCGGTGGTACGGCCTGCTCGGGCACCGCGTCACCCCTCGGCGATATCGACGGCAGCGGTGAGCATCGCTGCGAGGGCACGAGCGCCCCGCGGAGACAGGTATCCGGAGGCGTGCGGGAACTGGACCCGCACGAGGGTTGCGGACGCGTCGGCCCCGAGATCGGTCGGACCGGCCGCGGTGGCGGCACGCTCGTAGGTCTCTAGGGCAACGTGTGTCGGTCGCTCACCCATGCGTTGCCGGTGGACACGGAGCAACCCGCCCGGACGGGCCTCGAATCCGTGCCCCTCGGGCAGGGAGCACCATGCGGGGCATGGCAGCGACGTAGCAACGTCTCCGGTGTCGGGGTCGTCGGTCTCGGGCAAGAGTTGCCACTGCCAGAGGGAGCCGTCGTCGTTCATCGTGCACCCCCGACGGCTCGGAGCGGCACGACGTTGGTGTTCGGGTCGGCCAGGTCACTCAACCGCGCAGCGATGGCCCGGTCCCGCTCGGCGCTGTGGTGTTGGTAGATCATCGCGGCGGCGGCGGTGGAGTGTCCGAGTCGGTGTTGCAGCTCCGCCAGCGTGGCCCCAGCCTGCGCCGCCAGGGTGGCCCCCGTGTGCCGGAGGTCGTGCCACCGGAGGTCGGGGCGACCGATTGCCACTCGGGCGCGCCAGAACGGGGCCTTACGCACGTCACGCGGGACGATGCCGCCTGCCGGGTCAGTGAAGATCAGCGCGTCCGGCGCCTGGCCCGTGAAGCGAGTGAGGTGGTCGCGCAGCAACTCGATCACGTGCGGGGGCAGGTGCACGGTCCGCTTGCTGCTCTCGTTCTTGGTGTCGCCAAGCGTTGGGGCTGCGCCGGGCATGTAGGTGACCGCTCGCTCGACGCGGACGGTTCCTGCGGCAAGGTCGATGTGACGACGGGCCAGCCCGAACAGTTCACCGGCCCTCAGTCCTGACCATGCCGCCAGATGCACCGCTGCGGCGTAGCGCTCCGGCATTGCATCGGCCAGCGCGGCGATCTGCGCCGGGGTTGCGGGCGTGCGCTCCGTAGCTCGCACCTGACCGGCGCGGGGAAGTTGGCACGGGTTGGAGTCGAGTCGGCCATCCCGGACGGCTTGGGCGAGGAGCATCCGGAGCAAGCGGTATGCCTGTGCGACCTGCGCCCGGCCAGCGCCGCGCGGAGCCGTGCCCGGCTGCCCGTCCGAGGTCGTGGGCACCCCCGGCGATCCGGCCGCGCGCCACGCGTCGTGTACCCGCTGGGGGAGACGGCCGGTGTCTTTGACTGCGATCCCGTGCGCCGACGCCCAGAGCCGAGCCGCGTGACGTTGCTGCGCAGCCGCGCGTCGACGACCATCCTCGGCCCGTGCCGCGGCGTTGAGTGTGGCCGTATGGCTCGCGGCCGCGTGCCACTCCCGGACGCTTGCAACGGAGATCGAGCGGAGTTCGGCCGCTCCGAGGTCGATCACACGGCCCCGCGTGCGTCCGGGGCTCGTGGGGAGTGCGAGCGGGGTGGCGATCCATCCGGCCAGCACGTCGGCGTACAGGCGACGCGTCCGGGGAGCAAGGTCAGCGCGGGTGGACAGGTGGTCGCGTGCGTAGTCCGCCAGCGTGACGGCTCCGAGTTCTGGCGCTCGCCAGGTCCCGCGCACAACGTCGGCGCGGACGGTCGCTAGCCAGTCCTCGGCCTGTGTCTTGGTGGCGAAGGTCTGGGGGGCGGTGTGGCGGTTCAACTGCCGATCGGTATAGCGGGCCTGATAGCGGCCGGAGGGCAGGCGGCGAACGCTGCCGAACGACGCTCGGGTGCTCTTGCGCTGCTTTGTGCGTGCACTCATCGCGGGTGCTCCTGACGGGTCGGCACGCCATGTTTCAGGCGTGCATTGGGCACGTATGGGCACGACGCCCAACGTGTGCCGCCGTTTGACCCGTCGCGGCGGGTAGTGAATACCCTCGTTGACCAGCGGTTTTGCTTGCGTGGAGCCTAGGGGACTCGAACCCCTAACCCCCTGCTTGCAAAGCAGGTGCGCTACCAATTGCGCCAAGGCCCCCGGGCGCTGCGGGGAGCAGCGGGAGGTACGCCGGCACCGGCCGGCGCGGGAGGTGGGTCAGCCGCGGGCGACCGGGTCGGTGGCCTCGGCCCAGAGCGCCTGCTCCTTCTTGCCCTCGTCGAGCTTGCGCTTCACGACGACGGCGGCGCCGACGAGGAGGGCGAGGAACAGGATCTTCTTCATGGTGCACTCCCGTGGGTCGGGGCCGGGCGGCCGAGGGGGCGTTCCGCCCCCGGGTGAGTGGGCCTAACAGGACTTGAACCTGTGACCTCTTCCTTATCAGGGAAGCGCTCTAACCGTCTGAGCTATAGGCCCGTGAACCGGAGGGGACACTACCCCACCCCCGGAGAGGCGGACAAAACGGGTGGCCTGCCGAGGCGGCAGGCTCAGCGCTCGTCCTCCGACAGCGTCAGCTCGATGCCGCCGAGCAGCGCCGCTGCCATGTTGTAGAGGAACGCGCTGAGGGTCGCGACCGCCGTGATCAGCACGACGTCGACGACCGAGACCAGGATGGTGAAGCCCATCACGCGCGACATGCCGACGTAGGACTCGACGTCCCAGCCCTGCGCGTCCTGGCCGCCCACCACGTCCTGCACGGTCTGGTTGATCGAGTCCCAGACGCCGGCGGCGGCGAGTACCGACCAGATGATGAACACCGACACGACGGTCACGACCGCGAAGGCGACCGCGAGCAGGAACGCCGTCTTCATCACCGACCAGGGGTCGATGCGGGTCAGGCGGAGCCGGGCGCGCCGCGGGGGACGCTTGCCGCCGGTGGTCTTGGCGGTCGCCTTGGCCGGCTTCGGCTGGGCGTTCGCCCGGTGCTCGTCGGCCGCCCGCGAGAGCTTGGCGGAGATCCGCTCGCCCAGGGGCGCACGTACGGCGGTGTCCTGGCGGTCGGTCATCAGCCGTCACTTTCGTCGTCGGGATCGGGTGCGGTCACCTCGATTGTTGCATCCGTACCCTCGTCAGACGATTCCACGACCGGTTCGGTTGCCTCGGCGCCGGATTCGGGAGCGACCTCCTCCTCGACGCGGGCCTCCACCGACCGGGCGACCACGGCGACGGCGTCCCCGGACTTCGGGGTCACGAACTTCACGCCCATCGTGGAGCGGCCGGTGGGCCGGAAGTCGGCATTGATCGGGCTGCGCACGACCTGGCCGGCCTGGGTGATCGAGAGGATCTCGTCGCCCTCCTCGACGATGAACGCGCCGACGAGGTGGCCGCGCTCCTCGTTCTGCAGCGACATCGCCTTGATGCCGATGCCGCCGCGCGACTGCAGCCGGTACTCCGAGATCCGGGTGCGCTTGGCGAAGCCACCGTCGGTGACGGTGAAGACGTACTGCTCCTTGACGTCCGGCAGGTCACCGGCCGCGGTCGAGTCGCCGGCGGCCGCGGCGCGGGCCTCGGCCGCCTCCTCCGCGGCGACCTGCGCCGCACGGATGACCGACATCGACAGCAGGGAGTCGCCGGCACGGAACTTCATGCCCGAGACGCCCGACGTCGCCCGGCCCATCGGCCGCAGCTGGGTGTCGTCGGCGCGGAACCGGATCGCCTGCCCCTTGCGGGAGACCAGCAGGATGTCGTCGTCGGCGTTGACCAGCTCGGCGCCGATCAGCTCGTCGTCGTCCTCGCGGAAGTTGATGGCGATCACGCCGGCCTGGCGCGGGCTGTTGTAGTCGCCCAGTCGGGTCTTCTTCACCAGACCGTTGCGGGTGGCGAGCACGAGGTACGGAGCCTGCTCGTAGTCGCGGATCGCCAGCACCTGGGCGATGTTCTCGTCGGGCTGGAAGGACAACAGGCCCGCGACGTGGCCGCCCTTGGCGTCGCGCGACGCCTCCGGCAGGTTGTAGGCCTTGGTGCGGTAGACCCGTCCGGCGGTGGTGAAGAAGAGCAGCCAGTGGTGGTTGGTGGTGGCGATGAAGTGCTCCACCACGTCGTCGCCGCGCAGGGTCGCACCGCGCACACCCTTCCCGCCGCGCTTCTGCGTGCGGTACTGGTCGGCGCGGGTGCGCTTGGCGTAGCCGCCCCGGGTGATGGAGACGACGAGGTCCTCGTCGGGGATCAGGTCCTCCATCGACAGGTCACCGTCGGCCGCGATGATCTGGCTGCGCCGCTCGTTGCCGTACTTGTCGACGATCTCGCCGAGCTCGTCGGAGACGATCTGGCGCTGCCGGGCGACGTTGGCCAGGATGTCTTGGAGGTCGGCGATCCGCAGCTCGATCTCGGCCAGGTCGTCGATGATCTTCTGACGCTGCAGGGCGGCGAGCTGACGCAGCTGCATGTCGAGGATCGCGGTGGCCTGGAGCTCGTCGATCTCCAGCAGCGCGATCAGGCCCTCGCGCGCCTCGGCGACGTCCGGCGAGCGGCGGATCAGCGCGATGACCTCGTCGAGCATGTCGAGCGCCTTGACCAGGCCGCGCAGGATGTGGGCGCGCTCCTCGGCCTTGCGCAGCCGGAACTCCGTACGCCGGCGGATGACGTCGATCTGGTGGCTGACCCAGCTGCTGATGAACTGGTCGATCGACAGGGTGCGCGGGACGCCGTCGACGAGGGCGAGCATGTTCGCGCTGAAGTTGGTCTGCAGCTCGGTGTGCTTGAGCAGGTTGTTCAGGACGACGCGAGCGACCGCGTCGCGCTTGAGGACGACGACCAGCCGCTGCCCGGTGCGGTCGGAGGTGTCGTCGCGGACGTCGGCGATGCCCTGGACCTTGCCGGAGTCGGCGAGCTCGGCGATCTTCAGCGCGAGGTTGTCCGGGTTGACCATGTAGGGCAGCTCGGTGATCACCAGGCAGGTCCGGCCGCGGGCGTCCTCGTCGACCTCGATCACCGCGCGCTGGGTGATCGAGCCGCGACCGGTGCGGTAGGCCTGCTCGATGCCCTGGTGCCCGACGATGAGCGCACCGTTGGGGAAGTCCGGGCCCTTGATCCGCTCGATGAGCGCGTCCTGCAGCTCCTCGCGGGTGGCGTCGGGGTGCTCGAGCGCCCACCGGGCGCCGTCGGCGACCTCGCCGAGGTTGTGCGGCGGGATGTTGGTCGCCATGCCGACCGCGATGCCGGCCGAGCCGTTGACCAGCAGGTTCGGGAACCGCGACGGCAGCACGACCGGCTCCTCGGAGCGACCGTCGTAGTTCGGCTGGAAGTCGACGGTCTCCTCGTCGATGTCGCGGACCATCTCCATGGCCAGCGGCGCCATCCGGCACTCGGTGTACCGCATGGCGGCGGCCGAGTCGTTGCCCGGCGAGCCGAAGTTGCCCTGGCCCTGCACGAGCGGGGCGCGCATCACCCACGGCTGCGCGAGGCGCACCAGGGTGTCGTAGATCGCGGTGTCGCCGTGGGGGTGGTACTGACCCATCACGTCACCGACGACGCGCGAGCACTTGGAGAAGCCGCGGTCGGGACGGTAGCCGCCGTCGTACATCGCGTAGAGCACCCGGCGGTGGACCGGCTTGAGCCCGTCGCGGACGTCGGGCAGCGCGCGGCCGACGATGACGGCCATCGCGTAGTCGATGTAGGCGCGCTGCATCGAGGTCTGCAGCTCGACCGGCTCGATCCGGCCGCCGGGGCCGTCGGTCGGGGGAGGAGTGCCGCCGTCGGTCGGGGTCTCGGTCACTGGTGCTCTCTCTGATCGCTTCTACAGGTGTCTAGGAATCGTGCTAGAGACCTAGATATCGAGGAATCGGACGTCCTTGGCGTTGCGCTGGATGAACGAGCGCCGCTGCTCGACGTCCTCACCCATCAGGATCGAGAAGATCTCGTCCGCGTGGGCCGCGTCGTCGAGGGTGACCTGCAGCATCAGCCGCTGGTCGGGGTCCATCGTGGTCTCCCACAGCTCCTTGGCGTTCATCTCGCCGAGGCCCTTGTAGCGCTGGACCGGGTTCTCCTTGGGCAGCTTCTTGCCGGCCTCCTGGCCGGCGCGCAGCAGCGCGTCGCGCTCGGAGTCGGAGTAGACGAACTCGTGCTCGTGCGGCTTGTTCCAGCGCAGCCGGTAGAGCGGGGGCTGGGCCATGTAGACGTACCCGCCCTCGATCAGCGGCTTCATGAAGCGGAACAGCAGCGTGAGCAGGAGGGTGTTGATGTGGTGGCCGTCGACGTCGGCGTCGGCCATCAGCACGACCTTGTGGTAGCGCAGCTTGTCCAGGTCGAACTCCTCCTGGATCCCGGTGCCCAGGGCGGAGATGATCGACTGGACCTCCTGGTTGCCCAGGACCTTGTCGATGCGCGCCTTCTCGACGTTGAGGATCTTGCCGCGGATCGGCAGGATCGCCTGGATCCGCGGGTCCCGGCCCTGGCGGGCCGAGCCGCCCGCGGAGTCGCCCTCGACGATGAAGACCTCGCACTCGTTCGGGTTGGTCGACTGGCAGTCCGAGAGCTTGCCGGGCAGGCCGCCGCCCCCGAGCAGGCCCTTGCGCGAGCGGGCCAGGTCGCGCGCCTTGCGCGCGGCCATCCGCGCCTGCGCAGCGGCCTGGGCCTTGCGGATGATCTCGCGACCCTCGGCCGGGTTCTGCTCCAGCCACGCGCCGAGCTGGTCGTTGACCACGCGCTGCACGAAGCCCTTGGCCTCGGTGTTGCCGAGCTTGGTCTTGGTCTGGCCCTCGAACTGCGGCTCGCCGAGCTTGATCGAGATGATCGCCGTGAGGCCCTCGCGGATGTCGTCGCCCGACACCCGGTCCTCCTGCTTCTTCATCAGGCCCCACTCCGAGCCCCAGTTGTTGACCAGGGAGGTCAGCGCGGCGCGGAAGCCCTCCTCGTGGGTGCCGCCCTCGTGGGTGTTGATGGTGTTGGCGAAGGTGTGGACCGACTCGGTGAACGAGGTGTTCCACTGCATCGCGACCTCGAGGCTCATCTCGCGGTCGGCACCGGGGGCCGTCTCGGCCTCGAAGGAGATGATGGTCGGGTTCGCCGCCTGCTTCTTGCGGTTGATGTGCTCGACGTAGTCGACCAGGCCGCGGTCGTAGCGGAAGACCTGCTCGATGCCGCCGGTCTCCCCACGCTTGATGCTGTCGGGCCGGTTGGCGTCGACCTCGGCGGGCACCGTGTCGTCCTCGACGGCGTCGGCGAGCTCGTCGGCCTGCGGCCGCTCGTCGCGCACGACGATCTCGAGGCCCTTGTTCAAGAAGGCGTACTCGCGGATGCGCGAGGTGATCGTCTCCAGGGTGTACGTCGTGGTCTCGAAGATGTCGGGGGAGGCCCAGAACGTGATGGTGGTGCCGGTGCGCTCGCCCGGCTCCATCGCGCGGACCTCCTCGAGGTCGCCGTCGGGCACGCCGAGGGTGAAGGACTGGCGCCACAGGTGACCGCGGTTCTTGACCTCGGCGACCACGCGCGTGGACAGGGCGTTGACCACCGAGACGCCGACGCCGTGCAGACCACCGGAGACCTTGTAGCCACCGCCGCCGAACTTGCCACCGGCGTGCAGCACGGTCAGCGCGAGCGTCAGGGCGGGCAGCTCCTGGCCCGGCGCCGTGTCGGTCGGGATGCCGCGACCGTTGTCCTCGACCCGGATCCCGCCGTCGGCCAGGAGGGTCACGACGACCCGGTCGCAGTAGCCGGCCAGCGCCTCGTCGACCGCGTTGTCGACGATCTCCCACACCAGGTGGTGCAGGCCGCGCTCACCGGTCGAGCCGATGTACATGCCGGGGCGCTTGCGGACCGCCTCGAGCCCCTCGAGGACCTGGATGGCGGAGGCGTCGTAGTCGGCCTCGACCCGGTCGGTGCGAGCCGGCGGGGCGCTGGGGGCCTGGTCGGGCTCGACGGGGTTGACGTCGCTCACGCGCACCTCTTCTTCGGCTGTCCTTGCATGGAGACGGCCGCTCGCCCGGGGGCACAGCGGCCGACCTCCATGATAGCCCGTGGAGGGCCGTTATCCACGCGTCACCCACCGCCAGGGGGGCACCTGGGGACGAAAAGTGGCCCTGAGCGCCCCGTGAGCGCCGATCGAGGGCCCGCGCAGGGGGTCGGACAGGTCCCTGTACGTCGGCGGACGTCCCAGATGGTCCCTGGCGGTCCCAGCCGCCGGCGACCCGGCGGTCAGCCGTAGGTGTCGCGGGGGCCCCGCCCGTCGCGGACCGACCGCGGCCCCTTGGTCCAGCTCGGTCCGCGCGGGCCCTGCACGTCGATGACCGTGACCGTCCCGTGCCCGAGCTCCTCGTTCAGCCGCCGCACGACCGTGGGCGCGAGCAGCCGCAGCTGGGTCGCCCAGGCCGTCGAGTCGGTCCGCACCACGAGCCTGCCCTCCGCGAACGACTCGGGCGTGCAGTGCCGGGCGACCTCGGCACCGACCAGCTCCTCCCATCGTCCGAAGACGCCGTGCACCCTCAGGTCCAGCTCCCAGCCGTGGTCGTCGACGAGCCGGCCGAGGGTGACGTCGAGCAGCTGGGGGTCGCGGTCGTCGGGGTGCGAGCCGGTGACCCGACCCCGGGTGGGCGTGTCCCGGCGGCGCTGCTTGCGTCGGGCCGCCGGCGACGACCGCGCCGTCGCCCGGCTCAGTGCGCGCGCGAGGTCCAATCCGTCGTCGCGGTGCTCGGCCTCCTCGGCCTGCTCCGTGGCCGGGACCTCCGGCTCGTCACTGCTCACGGACGACCTCACCGTCAGCGACGGCGTACCTCACCCCGGCGAGCGCCTCCGGGACGTCGGCGGCCACGGCCGCGGTGACGAGCACCTGCTCGGCACCCGCCACCAGGTCGGCCAGCTGGGCCCGGCGCTCGGTGTCGAGCTCGGCGAACACGTCGTCGAGGATCAGGATCGGGTCGTCGCCGTCGGCGCGCAGCAGGTCGTACGACGCCAGCCGCAATGCCAGCGCGAACGACCACGACTCCCCGTGTGAGGCGTAGCCCTTCACCGGCAGCCGGTGGTCCTGCGGTCCGTGGCCGAGCGTGAGGAGCAGCTCGTCGCGGTGCGGGCCGACCAGTGAGACGCCCCGGTCGAGCTCGTCGCCGCGGCGCCGTTCCACCTCGGTGAGCAGCGCCTCGGTGAGGTCCTCGCGTCCGGTGCGCCCGCCGAGGTCGAAGGACGGGCGGTACTCGATGTCGGCGTCGTCGCGGGTCGCGCCGCGCGCGACGGTCTCGTACGCCTTGCCGACGTAGGGCCGCAGCGCGTCGACGAGCGCGAGCCGCTCCGCGAGCAGCTCGGCACCGGTGCGGGCCAGGTGCGCGTCCCAGACCCCGAGCGTCGACAGGGCGGACTCCTGCGAGGAGCTGCCGCGGCGGGCCGCGCCCGCGGTCTTGAGTAGGGAGTTGCGCTGGCGCAGCACCCGGTCGTAGTCGGCGCGGACCCCGGCCAGTCGTGGGGCGCGCAGGACGAGCAGGTCGTCGAGCAGCTTGCGCCGGTCGCTCGGGTCGCCCTTGACCAGGGTGAGGTCCTCCGGGGAGAAGACGACGGTGCGGACCAGGCCGACCAGCTCCCGGGCCCGGGGCAGCGGTGACCGGTTGACCCGCGCCCGGTTGGACTTGCCGGGGTTGAGCTCCACCTCCAGGACCGCCGTCCGCCCGTCGCGCACCACCGCGGCGCGCACCACCGCCCGGTCGGCACCCGCCCGCACCAGCGGCGCGTCGCCGGCGACCCGGTGGGAGGTGAGCCGGGACAGGTAGTCGACCGCCTCGACCAGGTTGGTCTTGCCCTGCCCGTTGCGACCGACGAACGCGGTGACCCCCGGCTCGAGCGCGACGTCGACCGACGCGTACGACCGGAAGTCGTGGAGGGTCAGGTGCGAGACGTACACGGCAGGCGGGGTGTGGGAGCGGCGCGGCTAGGGCGCGACGTCGCCGCCCTTCGGCGGCTCGGTGTGGACGGCGTGCCCGCCGAACTGGTTGCGCATCGCCGCGATCGCCTTCATCGCCGGGCTGTCGTCCTGCCGCGAGGCGAACCGCGCGAACAGCGAGGCCGCGATCACGTTCATCGGCACGGCGTTGTCGATCGCCGCCTCGACCGTCCAGCGGCCCTCACCGGAGTCGTCGGCGTAGCCGGCGATCTTGTCCAGGTGGGTGTCCTCCTGGATGGCCGCGACCAGGAGGTCGAGCAGCCAGGAGCGGATCACGGTGCCCGAGCGCCAGGAGTCGAAGACGTCGGTCACGTTGTCGACCAGGTCGACCTTCTCCAGCAGCTCCCAGCCCTCGGCGTAGGCCTGCATCACCGCGTACTCGATGCCGTTGTGGACCATCTTGGCGAAGTGACCGGCCCCGGCGGCCTGGCCGGCGTGGACGAAGCCGCCCTCCTCGGGCTTGAGGGCATCGAAGGCGGGCTGGACCTTGGCCACCTGCTCGTCGGCGCCACCGCACATCAGCGCGTAGCCGTTCTGCAGGCCCCAGACGCCGCCGGACACGCCGCAGTCGACGAAGCCGATGCCCTTCTCGGCGAGCATCGCGGCGTTCTGCTGGTCGTCGGTCCACTTGGAGTTGCCGCCGTCCACGACGAGGTCGCCCTCGCCCAGCAGGTCACCGAGCTGCCGGATGGTCTCGCGGGTGGGGTCACCGGCCGGCACCATCACCCACACGACCTTGGGCGTCGGCAGCCGCTCGACCATGGCGGCCAGGCTGTCGACGTCGGCGAGGTCGGGGTCGCGGTCGAAGCCCACCACCGTGTGCCCGGCGTTGCGCAGCCGGGTCCGCATGTTGCCGCCCATCTTGCCGAGACCTACCAGTCCGATGTCCATGTCACGACACTAGCGGGCAACGACGAAGTCGTGGCCCGCGTGTGTCGGGAGGTTGAGCAAGCGGGCGACCGAGCCTGCGAGGTCGCCACCGCGCGTCGAAACCCGCGGGGACCGGTCACCGGTCGGGTGCGGGGGTCTCGACAAGCTCGACCACCGGCCCGACGGTCGACCGCCCGGCTCCGGTGGTCGAGCAGCGAAGGCGCTCTGCGCCTGAGCGCCCGTCGAGACCCCGGAGGACGACCGCCGACGTCAGCCGAGCAGGCGGCGCGGCATCAGCAGGTAGCGGAACGACGGGGCGTCCTCGCCGTCGGCGCGGCCGCTGATCACCACCGGCTTGGACGCCTGGGTGAACGCCAGCTCGACGGTCGGCTGGTCGATCGCGGTCAGGCCGTCGAGCAGGAACTGCGGGTTGAAGCCGGTGGTGATGTCCTCGCCGTCGATGGTGGCCTCGATCGACTCCGACGCCTGCGCCTCGTCGCCGGAGCCGGCGTCGAGCGTGAGCACGCCGTCGCTGAAGGCCAGCTGCACCGCGGTGTTGCGCTCGGCGACCAGCGCCACGCGCTTGACCGACTCGACCAGCGCGGCCTTGTCGACCAGCGCCGTCATCTGGTGCTCGCTGGGGAACAGGCTGCGCACCTTGGGGAACTCGCCGTCCAGGAGCCGCGTGGTCGTGCGGCGTACGCCGCCGGGCGCCTCGCCCTCGAAGCCGATGATGCCCTCGCCGGTGCCGGTGGTCGCCAGCGCGATCGTCACCTCGCCGCCGGTGAGCGACTTCGCGGTGTCACCGAGCACCCGCGCCGGCACGAGCGCCGCCGCGGACTCGTCGGGGGTCCGCGGGTTCCAGGCCAGCTCGCGGTGGGAGAGCCGGAACCGGTCGGTGGCCAGCAGCGAGATGGTGTCGCCCTCGATCTCGATGCGGACCCCGGTGAGCACCGGCAGCATGTCGTCGCGGCCGGCGGCCGTGACCGCCTGGGCGACGGCGTGCGCGAAGGAGGCCGCGTCGACGGTGCCGGTGGCCGACGGCATGTCGGGGAGCGACGGGTAGTCCTCGACCGGCATCGTCTGCAGGCTGAACCGGGCCGAGCCGCAGGTCAGGGAGACCCGGGCACCGTCGAGCACCATGTCGACCGGCTTGGCCGGCAGGCTGCGGCAGATGTCGGCGAGCAGCCGGCCACTGACCAGCGCGCGGCCCTCGTCGCTGACCTGGGCGCTGAGCGTGGCCCGCGCCGAGGTCTCGTAGTCGAAGGTGGAGAGGACCAGGCCGTCGTCGGTGGCCTCGATGAGCAGCCCGGCCAGGACCGGGACGCTGGGACGGACCGGGAGGCTGCGGGCAGCCCAGGCGACGGCATCGGCCAGCACGTCGCGCTCGACGCGGAACTTCACGATGGTTCCTTCGGTTCGGTTCGGGTCAGGTCCGGCGGGAAGCGGACAAGTCGTGGGATGCGCATCCTGCCATGCAGGGCCGACCGCCGGGCGTTGTCCCCAGGAAGCGGGCCGGGTGGATGTTCACGGGCGATCGATCAGTCTGGAGGTCCGGAGTAGTCATAGCAACGGTGGACACTGTGGAGAACCACCGTCGTCCCAGGTCAGCACGGGCGTTGGCCGTCCACAGGGGGTGTGGACGGACAGCGGACGGCTCGGTCGGTGGTGTGGACCGCGCGGGCCGGCGTCGCTTCGTGTCGTTCTCCGTCCACAGGTTGTCCCGCGCTCCTCCCGCGTGCTGCACACCCGGCTCCACAGGCGAGGACCACACGATCTTGGGCGGGTGCCGGGGCGTTCAGCCCTGACGCGCCTGCATCTTGATCCGGTTGGTGAGCTCGGAGACCTGGTTGAACACGGCCCGGCGCTCGGCGAGCAGCTGGTTGATCTTGCGGTCGGCGTACATGACCGTGGTGTGGTCGCGGTTGCCGAACTGGGCGCCGATCTTGGGCAGCGAGAGGTCGGTGAGCTCGCGGCACAGGTACATCGCGATCTGCCGGGCCATCACCAGGTGCCGGCCGCGGCTGGGGCCGGTGAGCTCCTCGATGGAGAGCCCGAAGTACGCCGCGGTCTGGGCGATGATGAGCGCCGCGGTGATCTCCGGCTCGCCGCCCTCGGGGATCAGGTCCTTGAGCACGATCTCGGCCAGGGTCATGTCGACCTCCTGGCGGTTGAGGTTGGCGAAGGCCGTCACCCGGATCAGGGCGCCCTCGAGCTCGCGGATGTTCGTCTGGATCTTGCTGGCGATGAACTCCAGGACGTCCGGCGGGGCGGTCAGCCGGTCCATCGCCGCCTTCTTGCGCAGGATCGCGATCCGCGTCTCGAGGTCGGGCGGCTGCACGTCGGTGATCAGGCCCCACTCGAACCGGTTGCGCAGCCGGTCCTCGAGGGCCTCGAGCCGCTTGGGCGCGCGGTCGGAGGTGAGCACGATCTGCTTGTTGGCGTTGTGGAGGGTGTTGAAGGTGTGGAAGAACTCCTCCTGCGTCTGGGTCTTGCCCTCCAGGAACTGGATGTCGTCGATGAGGAGCACGTCCACGTCGCGGTAGCGCCGCTTGAACCGGTCCTGCCGGTCGTCGCGGATCGCGTTGATGAACTCGTTGGTGAACTCCTCGCTCGACACGTAGCGCACCTTGGCGCCGGTGTAGAGCGAGCGGACGTAGTGGCCGATCGCGTGCAGCAGGTGGGTCTTGCCCAGCCCGGAGTCGCCGTAGACCAGCAGCGGGTTGTAGGCCTTGCCGGGCGCCTCCGCGACCGCGACCGCGGCCGCGTGCGGGAACCGGTTCGACGATCCGATGACGAAGGTCTCGAAGGTGTACTTGGGATTCAGGCGGGTCTCGAGCGAGGTCGGCCGCAGGGTCGTCTCCGCGGGTGGCTCGACGGGTGGGACGGGTGCCGGAGAGGGCGGGACGTCCGGCGCCATTGTCGACATGTCGGTTTGACGACTTGGCGACTGATCGACGTTCGCGGGCGGCGGGCCGACGACGCGCTCCTCGAGCGCCGGGTTGACCGTCACCGCGATCCGGATCTCGCGGCCGAAGCGGACGGTGAGGGCGTCCTCGAGCTGGGCGCGCAGCCGACCCTCGAGCTGGTTGCGGGTGAAGTCGTTGGGCACCGCGACGATTGCGGTGCTCTCGTGGAGGGTGACCGGCTCGCTCGCGGACAGCCAGGCCCGCTGGTTGGGCTGCAGGTCGTCGACGACGCCGCGCCACGCCTCCTGCAGGTCCGGGCTGAGGTCCGGGGTGCTGTGCTCCACCGCTTCCCGCTTTCTTGATCGGCTGTCGTCGGCCCGGCGTCCTGGACGCCGCTGCGTCCACAACTTTGTCCACAGGTTGTGAACCCGGTCTCCCGGCGGGCGGGAGGCTCGGTGCGAGACCACTCGAGAACCACTCCGGATCGCTGTTATCGCAGGTCAGAGGCCTGGTCGACCTCGGTGTGACGGCGGTCACGGACCGGTCGCGATCGGGGTGACCCGTGGTGGCGGGGAACCTCGTCGTCGGCGAACGTAACAAGGCGGTCGGGGCCGCGGCAACCCGTCATCCACAGGTTGGCGGCAGCCGGTCCAGCGTCGGTTTGACCCTGTGGATGGGCTGCGCGTACCGTTGCTCGGTCACCCGGTGTCGACCGGTGCCGCATGCCTACGACAGCAGTGTCACGACAACACAGTCACGACAGGGCTGCTGCGCGTGGGTGCGCGGTGCCAGCCGAACGGTCCTCGCGACGACCGGCTGCGCTGCTGCCCGGCCCGGCGTGACGGCCCTGACAACCCATGGAGAGAAGCTCGTGAGCAAGCGTACGTACCAGCCGAACAACCGCCGCCGCCACAAGGTGCACGGGTTCCGCCTGCGCATGCGCACCCGCGCCGGTCGCTCGATCCTGTCCTCTCGCCGCCGCAAGGGCCGCAAGAGCCTCGCCGTCTGACGGTCCAGCGGCTCCGACCCAGGCCAGCCGCGTGCTGCCGGCGGCCCACCGCCTCACCGACGGTGCCTCCTTTCGCGACGCGGTCCGCAGCGGCCGCCGCTCGGGGTCGCGCACCCTGGTGGTGCACCTGGCGGCCGGTGCCGGCGACGCCCGTCCGCGGGCGGGCTTCGTGGTCAGCCGGGCCGTGGGCGATGCCGTCACCCGCAACCGCGTGAAGCGCCGACTCCGACACCTGGTCCGGGAGCACCTCTCGTCGCTCCCGGACTCCGCCGTGCTCGTGGTCCGCGCGCTCCCGGCCGCGGCGGGTGCCTCCTCCGCGGAACTCGGGGCGGACCTCGCACGTTGCCTTCGTCGGACGGGTGCCCCCGTCGGTCCGGAGGTCAGCGCATGAGGTACGACCCGCTGCGCTGGCTGCTCATCGGCTTCCTGCGCGTCTACCGGCTGGTCGTCAGCCCGCTCTACGGGCAGGTCTGCCGCTACCACCCGTCCTGCTCGGCGTACGCGCTGGAGGCGGTGACGGTGCACGGCAGCGTGCGCGGCACCTGGCTCGCCGGGCGCCGCCTGCTGCGGTGCCATCCTTGGGCCGCCGGCGGGTACGACCCGGTGCCGCCCCGCGGACGCCCCGACGCCTCCTCCCGCCTGAGCGCGGGCTCATCTCCCTCACCCCAGCAAGGAGCCTGATCCGTGGGATTCCTCGGCGACATCGGCCACCTCATCATGACGCCGCTGTACTACGCCATCTCCGCCGTCCTGGTCGCGTGGCACTGGCTCTTCACCAACGTCCTGCAGATGAACCCGGACGGAGGCGCGACCTGGGTCCTGTCGATCATCGGCCTCACGGTCACCGTGCGGGCCGCGCTGATCCCGCTGTTCGTCAAGCAGATCAACTCCAGCCGGAACATGCAGCTGATCCAGCCCAAGGTCAAGGAGCTGCAGAAGAAGTACGGCCACGACCGGGAGCGCCTGGCCCAGGAGACGATGAAGCTGTACAAGGAGAGCGGGACCAACCCGTTCGCCTCGTGCCTGCCGATCCTGATCCAGATGCCGATCTTCCTGGCCCTGTTCCGGCTGCTCGACCACCACGCGGCCAACGGGTCGGGGATCGCGTTCCTCAGCGACGAGCTCGCGCAGAGCTTCGGTGACGCCGAGCTGTTCGGGGTGGTCCCGCTCAAGGCGACCTTCCTCAACAACGGGGGCTCGGTCGCGGTCCAGGTCGTGGCGGCCCTGCTGGTCATCGCGATGACGGCCACCACGTTCACCACCCAGCGCCAGCTGATGAGCAAGAACATGCCGGCCGACGCGCTGTCGGGTCCCTACGCCCAGCAGCAGAAGCTGCTGCTCTACGTGCTGCCCGTCGTCTTCGCGGTCGGCGGCATCGCGTTCCCGATCGGCGTCCTGGTGTACTGGACGACCTCCAACCTGTGGACGATGGGCCAGCAGTTCTACGTGATCCGCAACAACCCGGCGCCGGGCACCGAGGCGGCGAAGGCCAAGGCGGAGCGGGACCGGCTCAAGGCCGAGAAGCACGGCAAGCCTCAGCAGGCCACCGCGATCGCCGCGCCCGAGGTGGAGGAGCCGGTCGACAAGCGGCCGCAGCAGCGGCAACAGCCCAAGAAGCAGTCGCGCCAGCAGCGCAAGAAGTCCAGCGGGCCCCGGCCCGCCAGCAAGCCCGAGGGAGGCACCCAGTGAGTGAGGACGTGTCGGTCGAGCAGGTCCCGGACGCGGCGGTGGCGGAGGCCACCGACGCGGAGCGGACCCGTCTGGAGCGTCTCGAGCAGGAGGGCGACATCGCCGCTGACTACCTCGAGGAGCTGCTCGACATCGCCGACCTCGACGGCGACCTGGACATGGACGTCGAGGGCGACCGGGCCGCGGTGTCCATCGTCGGTGCCGAGCTGTCCCAGCTGGTCGGGGCCAAGGGGGAGGTGCTCGACGCCCTCCAGGAGCTGACCCGGCTGGCCGTCTACCGGGAGACCGGTGAGCGGTCGCGGCTGATGCTGGACATCTCCGGCTACCGCGCGCAGAAGCGCGCCGAGCTGGTCGCGCTGGCCGAGGCGACGGTCGCTCGGGTCAAGGAGACCGGCGAGGCGGCGTCCCTGGACCCGATGTCGCCGTTCGAGCGCAAGGTGGTGCACGACGCGGTGGCCGCGGCCGGGCTCTCCTCGGAGTCCGAGGGCGTGGAGCCGCGGCGGTACGTGGTGGTCCTGCCCGGCTGACCGCGGTGAGCGACACCGACGACGTTTCACGTGAAACACCCTCCGCGCCGGACGTGGCCCGGAGGGTGTTCTCGTCCGGCCGCCTCGACGCCCTGCAGCGCTACGCGGAGCTGCTGGCGACCGACGGGGTGGTGCGCGGCCTGATCGGGCCGCGGGAGGTTCCGCGACTGTGGGATCGGCACCTGCTCAACTGCGGGCTGCTGGCCCAGGTGGTGCCGAACGGGGTGACCGTCTGCGACGTCGGGTCCGGGGCGGGCCTGCCCGGACTGGTGCTGGCGATCGCCCGGCCCGACCTCTCGGTCACCCTGGTCGAGCCGCTGCTGCGGCGCACGACCTTCCTGGAGGAGGCGGTCGCGGCGCTGGACCTGACGTCGGTCGAGGTGGTCCGGGGTCGGGCCGAGGCGCTGCACGGCGTCCGGCGGTTCGCGGTGGTGACCTCGCGCGCCGTGGCCCCGTTGGACCGGTTGCTGCGCTGGTCGATGCCGCTCGTGGAACCGACCGGAGCGCTGGTCGCGATGAAGGGGTCGGGCGTGCGGGACGAGGTCGCCGCGGCCGGACCGACGCTGCGTGAGCTCGGCTGTGCCGAGCCGGAGGTGCTGACCCTCGGGCTGGATCTGACGCACGGTCCGGACCCGTCCACCACCGGGTCCACCACCGGGTCCACCACCGGGTCCACCACCGGGTCCACCACGCTGTCCACCACGCTGGCGGTCCGAGTGGCCTGGGCCGATCCCAGCGGGGTACCGTGGCCGATCGCAGCACCGCCGAGCGGCGGTCGAGACGTGGAGCGCGCCGGTCGCCGGCGCCCCAAGGCGAACCGGAGGCGTCGGGCGTGACCGAGTTTTCCACCGGTGGTGGCTCGCGTGCTGAGCGTGGTTATCCACAGGATGTCGGGGGCTCTCCACAGGAGCCGCCGACGCCGGCACCCACCGATGTTCCACGTGAAACATCCGCCGCCCCGATCGGCGGTTTCGCCGTCCGCACCGCGGCCGAGCTGGCGGACGAGGCGCCGGACTTCGACCACGACCACGCCACCCCGCTCGCGCGCGCGGCCGAGCACGTCGTGCTCGCGCGTCACGGTGCGCGACTGCGGCCCCCACTCGGCCGGCCCGCGGCCACCCGGGTGGTCGTCGTCGCGAACCAGAAGGGCGGCGTCGGCAAGACCACCTCGACGGTGAACATCGCCGCGGCGCTGGCCCAGCTCGGCCAGCGCGTGCTCGTCATCGACCTCGACCCGCAGGGCAACGCCTCGACGGCGCTCGGCGTCGAGCACCACCGCGGGGTGCCCTCCACCTACGACGCCCTGGTCGACGGCGTACCGCTCGAGGAGGTCGCGGCACCCAGCCCGGAGGTCGAGGACCTGCTGGTCGTGCCCGCGACGATCGACCTGGCCGGCGCCGAGATCGAGCTGGTCTCCGTCGTGGCCCGAGAGAGCCGGTTGCACAAGGCGATCGCCGGCCATCCCCGCGTCGGGACCGCAGCCGAGGCGGGGGAGGACCGCCTGGACTACGTGCTGATCGACTGCCCGCCGTCACTCGGCCTGCTGACGCTCAACGCGCTGGTGGCTGGCAACGAGATGATGATCCCGATCCAGGCCGAGTACTACGCGCTCGAGGGCCTCGGTCAGCTCCTCGAGACGGTCGAGATGGTCAAGGCGCACCTGAACCCGGCCCTGGTGGTCTCGACGATCCTCGTCACGATGTACGACGCCCGCACGCGGCTCGCCGCCGGGGTGGCCGAGGAGGTGCGCGAGCACTTCGGCGAGCAGGTGCTGCGGACCACCATCCCGCGTTCGGTGCGGGTCTCCGAGGCGCCGTCCTACGGCCAGACCGTGATGACCTACGATCCCGGATCGCCGGGCGCGCTGTCCTACCTCGAGGCCGCGCGCGAGATCGCCACCAAGGGAGCCTCCGCCTGATGGGCACCGCCTCGTGAACGCCAACCGCCCGCCGCAGCGCCGGGGCCTGGGCCGGGGCCTGGGCTCGCTGATCCCGACCAGCGCCCCCGCCGGGGACCCGGCCGAGGCGTCGTCCGGCGGGGACGAGCCGTCGACGACACCGGGGCCGACCGACCCGGGGCTGGCTCCGGTCGCCGGGGCGCACTTCGCCGAGATCCCGGTCGGGCAGGTCCGGCCGAACGCCGCTCAGCCCCGGCAGGTCTTCGACGAGGACGCGATGGCCGAGCTGGTCCACTCGATCCGAGAGATCGGGGTGCTGCAGCCCGTCGTGGTGCGACGGCGCGGGCCCGAGGACTACGAGCTGGTCATGGGCGAGCGGCGCTGGCGCGCCGCCCAGCAGGCGGGCCTGGAGCGGGTCCCCGCGATCGTCCGCGAGACCGACGACGACGACATGCTGCGCGACGCGCTGCTGGAGAACCTGCACCGCTCGCAGCTCAACCCGCTGGAGGAGGCGGCCGCCTACCAGCAGCTGCTCGACGACTTCGGCTGCACCCACGAGGAGCTCGCCACCCGGATCGGCCGCTCGCGCCCCCAGATCAGCAACACGCTGCGGCTGCTCAAGCTGTCTCCCGCCGTCCAACGCCGGGTCGCGGCCGGCGTCCTGTCCGCCGGGCACGCCCGGGCGCTCCTGGCGATCGACGATCCCGAGGTGCAGGACCGGCTCGCCCAGCGGGTGGTGGCCGAGGGCATCAGCGTGCGGGGGCTCGAGGAGATCGTCGCGGTGCGCGACGTGGACGGTCCCTCCCCCCGCGTCGCCCGGCCTCGGCCGGTCGCGCCCGGTCTGGTGGACCTCGCCGACCGGCTGTCCGACCGGTTCGAGACCCGCGTCAAGGTGGACCTCGGCCGCAGCAAGGGCCGGATCACCGTCGAGTTCGCCTCGCTCGACGACCTGCAGCGCATCGTCGACATCATGGATCCCCGCAACCGGACGGACCGGCCGATCTAGCAACTCACAGACTTGTCGCTACAGCGATAAAGCGATTTGTCGACTTGACGATTCAGCTGTCGTCGCGGGCGGCCCGGCGGGCGGCGCGGGCGCGCTGCTCCTCGGCGTCGAGGCGAGCCGCCTCCTCCAGGGTGGGCGCGCCGCCGCCGTACGACGCCGGCAGCCACCAGCTGCCCGGCGGCTGCTCGTCGGCGGGGTAGGCCCGGATCGTCTCGTCGAGCAGGCGCGACATCACCCGGTGCAGCTCGGCGGTCTCGGCGACCGGGTCGGCCCCGGTCGGGTGCAGCGGCTCGCCGACCCGGATCGCGATGGTCTTGCCGCGCGAGAAGTCGCGCGGGTGGTCCTTGGTCATCATCCGCTGGGTGCCCCAGAGGATCACCGGGACCAGCGGGACGCCCGCCTCCGCGGCGATGCGGACCGCACCGGTCTTGAACTCCTTGAGCTCCATGGCCCGCGAGATCGTGGCCTCGGGGAAGATGCCGACGGCCTCCCCGGCCCGCAGGTACTCCACCGCCGTGCGCGCCGACGCCTCGCCGGCGCCCCGGTCCACCTCGATGTGGTGGAGCGATCGCATCAGCGGCCCGACGTAGCGATGGGCGAAGAGGTCGTGCTTGGCCATGAACCGCACCAGGCGACCCGACGGGTTCGCGGCGAGCCCGCCGTAGATGAAGTCGACGTAGCCGATGTGGTTGTAGGCGAGCAGCACGCCGCCCGTCCGGGGGACCTGCTCGGTGCCGGTCAGCTGGAAGCGCTGGCCCAGCGCGCGGAACGCCACCTTCGCGGTGACGATGATCGGGGGGTAGGTCAGGTCGCGCACGCGCTCACCGCCGGGTCTCGAGGAACTCCGCGATCCGACCGATCGCCTCCTCGAGGACCTGGGCGTCGGGCAGGGTCACCAGCCGGAAGTGGTCGGGCCGCGGCCAGTTGAAGCCGGTGCCGTGGGTGACCAGGATCTTCTTGGCCCGCAGCAGGTCGATGACGAAGGTCTCGTCGTCGTCGATCGGGTAGACCTCGGGGTCCAGCCGCGGGAAGCAGTAGAGCGCGCCCCGCGGCTCGACGCTGCTCACGCCGGGGATCTGGTTGAGCAGCCTGCTGGCCAGTTTGCTCTGCTCGTAGAAGCGCCCACCCGGGCGGATCAGCTCCTCGACGGACTGGTAGCCGCCCAGCGCGGTCTGGATCGCGTGCTGGGCGGGCACGTTGGCGCACATCCGCATGTTGGCGATCAGCGTGAGGCCCTCGAGGAAGTCCAGGGCGGTCTCCTTGGGCCCCGAGACCATCACCCAGCCGGCGCGGTAGCCGCAGACGCGGTAGGCCTTGGAGAGTCCGCTGAAGGTCAGGCACAGCACGTCGCTGCCGGCGTACGTCGCCGCGTGGTGGTGCACGGCGTCGTCGAAGATGACCTTCTCGTAGATCTCGTCGGCGAAGACCACGAGGTCGTGGCGCCGGGCGATGTCGACCAGCCCCTTGACGGTGTCCTCGCTGTAGACCGCGCCGGTGGGGTTGTTGGGGTTGATGATGACCAGGCCGTGGGTGTGCTCGGTGATCTTGGCCTCGACCTCGGCCAGGTCCGGGTTCCAGCCGTTGGTCTCGTCGCACTCGTAGTGCACGGCCGTGCCGCCGGACAGGGTGATGGCGCCGGTCCACAGCGGGTAGTCGGGCGCGGGGACCAGGATCTCGTTGCCGTCGTCGAGGAAGGCCTGCAGCACCATCGTGATCAGCTCGGACACGCCGTTGCCGATGAAGACGTCGTCGACGAGGACGTCGCGCAGCCCGTGGCTCTGGTAGTACTGCGCGACCGCTGTGCGCGCGGAGTAGATCCCCTGGCTGTCGCTGTAGCCCTGGGACTGCGGCAGGTGGTGGATCATGTCGGCCACGATCGCCTCGGGCGCCTCGAAGCCGAACGGCGCGGTGTTGCCGATGTTGAGCTTCAGGACGTGGTGACCCTCGGCCTCCAGGCGCTGGGCCTCGACGAGGATCGGCCCGCGCACGTCGTAGCGCACGTTCTGGAGCTTGCGGCTCTGCCGGATCTTGCGCACCCGGACATCCTGGCAGGCCGGGCCTACGATGGCTGCACGGGTTCCACCGACGGAGGTGTGATGTCGCGCAAGATCGTCCGGCTCACCCTGGACCACCTCGACACCTTCCGTGCGCCGTGCCGCACCTGCCTCTTCTGGGAGCTGGACCCGGTCCGCCGGCAGCGGGTGGACGACCCGGTCGCCGAGAAGGACGCCTGGATGTCGCAGGTGCTGCGCGAGTGGGGCTCCTGCGGCCGGGTGGCCCTGGTCGACGACCGGCCGGTCGGCTACCTCGTCTACGCGCCGGAGGCGTTCGTCCCCGGAGCCGCCGGGTTCCCGACCTCCCCCATCTCCCCGGACGCGGTCCTGCTGACGATGGCGTACGTCGAGCCCGCCCACCGCGGGGGCGGGCTCGGCCGGATGCTCGTGCAGGGGATGGCCCGCGACCTGACCCGGCGTGGCGGCATCGCGGCGGTGGAGGCGTACGGCGACCCGCGTGGTCGGACCGGGCGCTGCGTGGTGCCGGTCGACTTCCTGGGCAGCGTCGGGTTCAAGACCCACCGGGCCCACCCGACCAGCCCCCGGATGCGGATGGACCTGCGCACGACCGTCAGCTGGCGCGACGAGGTCGAGGCCGCCCTCGAGCGCCTGGTCGGCGTGGTGCGCCCGAAGACGGCACGAGGCCCGGCGCCGAAGGCGACCCGGGCCTCGCGCGAGGCTCGTTAGGAGCGACCCGTCAGAGCAGGTCCGCGAGCTCGTTGAGGATCGCGGCCTTGGGGCGGGCGCCCACGATGCTCTTCACGACCTCGCCGCCCTGGTAGACGTTGATGGTCGGGATGCCGGTCACCCGGTAGTTCGAGGGGGTGACCGGGTTCTCGTCGACGTTCATCTTCAAGAACGTGATCTTGTCGCCGTGCGTGGTGGCGATCTCGTCGAGGATCGGGGCGACCTGGCGGCACGGGCCGCACCACTCCGCCCAGAAGTCCACGAGGACCGGCTTGTCGGACTTGAGGACCTGCGCGTCGAACTCGGCGTCGGTCACGGCGTTGATGTTGCCCACAGGGGGATCCCTTCTTCGGATGAACACAGAGGTCTGATCACAGTCAACCGCAGCGGCACCGCGGATGTTCCCCGCCGCGCTGCGGCGGGAGGGGGTTCACCAGACCAGCGACTGGGTCTCGACACGCCGGTCGCGGCTTCGTCCCTCAGCCGCGCGGCTCGCTCGACCACCCTCGGTCGGTCCGCTGGCGCGTCCCGACTAGACGTCGGCGGTCTCGACCGCGCGCATCTCCGCGTCGGAACGGTCCTGGGCGTCGCGTCCGTCCGTGGCGGCGTGGTCGAGCTCGGCGAGGTAGCGCTCGGCGTCGAGCGCGGCCGCGCAGCCGGTGCCGGCGGCGGTGATCGCCTGGCGGTAGTGGTGGTCGACCAGGTCGCCCGCCGCGAACACGCCGGGGAGGTTGGTGCCGGTGGAGGGGTGGCTGGCGATGACGTAGCCGTTCGGGTCGAGGTCGACCTGGCCGGGGAGCAGCTCCGAGCGTGGGTCGTGCCCGATCGCGATGAACAGGCCGGTGGCCGGGAGGTTGCGGGTCTCCCCGGTCACGGTGTCCTCGAGCGTGAGGGACTCCAGGCGGTCCTCGCCGTTGATCTCCTGGACGCGGGAGTTCCAGAGGATCTCCAGCTTCGGGTCGGCGAACGCGCGCTCCTGCATGATCTTGGAGGCGCGCAGCTCGTCGCGGCGCACGATCAGCGACACCTTCGAGCCGAAGCGGGTGAGGAACGTCGCCTCCTCGATCGCGGAGTCGCCGCCACCGACGACGGCGATGTGCTGGTCGCGGAAGAAGAACCCGTCGCAGGTGGCGCACCAGGAGACGCCGCGGCCGGACAGCTCCTCCTCGCGGGGCAGCCCGAGCTTGCGGTAGCCCGAGCCCATCGCGAGGATCACCGCGCGCGCGTGGAAGGTGTCGGTGGCGGTCCTCACGACCTTGACGTCACCGGTGAGGTCGACCTCGACGACGTCGTCGGCCACCAGCTCCGCGCCGAACCGCTCGGCCTGGGCCCGCATCTCATCCATCAGGGCGGGGCCCATGATCCCGTCGCGGAAGCCCGGGAAGTTCTCCACCTCCGTGGTGTTCATCAGCGCGCCACCGGCGGTGACGGAGCCCTCGAACACCAGCGGCCGCAGGTTCGCGCGCGCCGTGTAGAGCGCGGCGGTGTAGCCGGAGGGGCCGGAGCCGATGACGATGACGTCCCGGACGTTCCGGGTGTCGGGCTGGACGTCGGACATGGACGTGAACTCTCCTCGCAGGAGTGGGGCTGCCACAGGGGCCTACAGGCAGTAGAACCGATCGTAGGCGAGGAACCTTCCCGCGGGGCGCCGGGTCACCGCAGCGCCCGGCCCGGACCGCTAGGGGGCGGGCAGCGTGACCGAGCGGGCCGGGGACTCGTGGCCGCACAGGTAGAGATCGACGACCTGGGTGTCCCCGCGCACCGGCCGGTAGACCAGGGCGCCGAGGCTGCCGGCGTACCGGACGGCGACCAGGCGGCCGGGGCCGGGCACCACGCACCCGTCCGGCAGGGGGACGGTGGCGAGGTCGCTGCGGGCGCCCTGGTCCTGGAGCGCCGCGTCCGAGACACCCTGCAGCCGGGCGACGTCCCGGGCGAACCGGGCGGGGTCGATGGGGACGGCCCGGCTCAGGTCGGGCGTGCGTCCCGAGGTCGAGGAGCCACCGCCGTCCGCGGCCTCCGGGGCGGACCCGACCACCGCGGAGTCGGCGGTGCTGCCACCGCTGTCCCCGCCCTGGGCGCCCAGGCCGCGCAGCCAGCCGACGCCGACGCCGGCCACGACGACCGCGGCGGCGGCCGCCAGCAGCACGCCGGCCCGGCGCCGCCGCCGCGCGGCCGCGAGGTCGGCCACGGAGGAGGGGACCGGCCGGTCGGAGCGCAGGTCGGCGAGCACTCCGTCCAGGCGCGCGGCCACGTCGGGCGGGATCGGGTCCTCGTGCCGGGCCTCGGCCAGGAGCCGGCACACCTGCTCGTCGTCGGTCATCGGGGGTCACCTCCTCGCGGTGCTGGTCGGGTCGGGTGGGTCGCGCGGGTCAGGTGGGTCAGGTGGGTGGCCCGCGCGGCGCGTCACCGGTTTCGACGGTGCCGGCCGGACCCGGGTTCCCCGGCGGGAGGTGGCCCGGGTCACCCGGGTCGGTCTCGAGCAGCGGGGCGAGCAGCACGGCCAGCCGGGATCGCCCCCGCGAGCACCGCGACTTCACCGTGCCGACCGCGCAGTCGAGGATCGCGGCGGCCTCGGCCACGGCGTAGCCCTCCATGTCGACCAGCACCAGGGCGGCGCGCTGCTCCTCGGGCAGCTGGCGCAGCGCCGCGAGCACCTGGTCGCGGCGCTCCGCGGCCACCGACCGGTCGGCCGGGTCGACGGTGCCGCCGGTGTCGGCGGTCGACAGCGAGCCGCGGTCGCGGTACTCCTCGAGGTCGTCGGGCAGCGGCTCGGCGCGCCGCACCCGGGCGGCCCGCAGCCGGTCCAGGCAGGCGTTGACCACCACCCGGTGCAGCCAGGTCGTCACGGCGCTGTCGCCCCGGAAGGAGCCGGCGCGGCGGTACGCCGCCACCAGCCCGTCCTGCAGGCCGTCGGCCGCGTCCTCCCGGTTGCCGGTGGTGCGCAGCGCGACCGCCCAGAGCCGATCGCGGTGCCGACGGAAGAGGACGGCGAACGCATCGGGGTCGCCGCCGACGTGGGCCGCGAGCAGCTCGGCGTCGGAGGCGTCGTCCTGCGCCTCGGGTGTCATCGGCGCACTCGCGGCCCCCGACCCGCGGGCCGTCCGGTCGTCCCAGCTCGGGTCGTCCCAGCTCGGGTCATCCCAGCACCGTCACCTCGGCGACCCCGCCACGGAAACCGTCGGAGACGGCCGGGATCGAGGTCAGCCAGACGGTGACGAAGCGGCCGCGCGCCGGCTCGTCGAGCCGGGCCTCGCTGCGCGTGCCGTCGGCCGTGCCGGTCGCCACGGGCGTGAGGCCCTTGACCGCGGTCGGGGCGCTGTCGGTGACGTAGAGGGAGTAGCTGGTCGGCGCGCCCACGAACGTGAGGTCCACGGCGCTCACGTCGTGGTCCCGACCCAGGTCGAGCACGAGGCCGACCCCGGTCTTGAGGCCACCGGGACCGAAGTCCTGGTCGTAGGTCATCGTGGTCCAGGCGGTGCCGGGCTTCCCGTCGACGGCCAGCGGCGTGAGCTCGGGGTGCTCGTCGTAGGGCGGTGAACCCTGGGGGTCCAGGTCGCTGGCGGTGATCCCGGCGATCGGCTGGGGCGACGCCGGGCCGGTCGTGGCCGTCGTCGGGCTGGTGGGCGTGCCCGCGTCGCGCCCCGGCAGCGCCAGCGGCGTGCGGCCCCGGCCGAGGTTGTAGGCGACGACGATCGCCAGCAGGAGCAGCAGGCACCCCGCGATCGCGGCGGCCAGGCGCAGCCACCGCCGGCCGGGCACCTCGGCGTCCTCCTCGCCGTCGCCGACCTGGTGGGTCCCGGTGCCGGTGCTGGTGTCCCACGGCCAGTACTCCCCGGCGCCGGTGCCCGCCGCAGCGGGGTTCCGAGGACGCCGGGCCGGCCCGTCGGTGGGCTCCGGGGCGAACAGCGGACGCTCGGGCGGGTCCTCGAACGCCGGCGGCGGAGGTGGCGGGTCGGCCCGGGCCGCCACCCAGGAGACGTCGTCGTTCTCGTCGTCGAAGATCGGCAGCCCGGCCTCGGTTGGCAGCTCGGTGGAGGCGCGCTCCGGCTCCGGGGACGGCTCCTCGGGGGCCGGGTCCGGAGTCGGGTCGGGGGCGGGGTCCGGCGCGGGTGCGGGCGCGGGTGCGGGCGCGGGCGCGGGGTCGGGCGCGGGGTCGGGGTCTGGGTCGGGGTCTGGGACGGGCGGGTCCGCGGGCGCCGGTGCGGCCTCGCGCGGCGGCGGGTCGGCCAGGGCGGGAAGCGCGATGGTCTCGAGGGTGTCGCGCCGTCCGGAGGCCGCCTCGGCCTCGGCCAGCCCGGTCGGGTCACCGACGAACTCGCCGAGGTAGTCGGCGACGCCCTGGGCGGTCGCGAGGTCGTGGACCTCCCGTTGCCGCGCGCCGTGGCCGGCGTACGGGTTGACGACCTCGTCGCACAGCAGGTCGAGCGGACGGGGGATCCCGGCCCGCACCTGGCGCGGTCGCAGCACCCGCCCGGACACGACCGGCGCCCCGGGCACCTGGGAGGGCGACGGGCCCGGCCACCTGCCGGTGAGCGCCGCGTAGAGCACCCCGCCGAGGTCGGCGACGTCCTGGGAGGCGCGCCCCGGTCCGAGGCCGAACAGCGCCGCGTCGACGGCGAACCCGATGACCCGGACCGCTCCGGCGTGGTCCACCAGGACGTTCTCGGGTACCAGGCGCCCGTGCGCGACCCCGGCCTGGTGGCCGGCGGCGATGGCCGCGGCCACCTCGGAGACGATCCAGGCGGCCCGTCGGGGCGAGAGCGGCCCCTCGGCCGCGAGCATGATGTCCAGGGAGTCGCCCGAGCCCCACTCGTTGACGACGAAGACGTCCTCGTCGGTGCGGTCGGCGTCGAGGACGCGCAGCAGCCGGCGGTCCAGCACCGTCGCCGAGCGCCGGGCCGCCTCGAGCAGCTCCTCGGCGCGCGGGTCGTCGGCGGGGATGACGTGCAGCGCGACGTACCGCTCCAGGACCTTGTCCAGGGCGCGCCAGAACCGGCCGGCGCTGCTCTCGGTCAGCAGGTCGACCAGGCGGTACCGGCCGGCGAGCACGTCGCCGGGCCGGATCGAGCTCGGCACGCAGCTCCCCTCGTCGGGTCCCGGACAGGGCCCATCGTAGGCGTCGGGTGGCACCGTCCCGGCCGACCCGCCCGGCGGTGGGCTCAGGGGCGGCGCAGCACCGGGAGGCGGCGGGTGAACGCCTCGACGACCGCCGTCACCTCGCGCAGGCGCAGCGCCCGGGCCATGCCGACGAGGACGAGGACGTCCACGGCGCCGATCACCAGGACCCACGTGCCGGCGAGCCACCACGGCGGCTCGGCGGAGACGCGGTGCAGGACGTACGCCGTGGCGGCGGCCACCGCGGTCGCGACGACGGCGGCGATCGCGAGGCGGACCAGGAAGCGCACCAGCGTCGGGGTGCGCAGGCCACCGAGGAAGCGGCGCAGCACGCCGTAGGAGACGGCCGAGCCGACGACGTACGACGCCGTGTAGGCCAGCACCAGCGCCGGGGAGGTCTCCGCGGCGGTGGCGGCGCGGACCAGCAGCAGGGCGGCGACGATGTTGGTGGCGGCGACCGCGCACTGGATCCAGAACACCGTGCGGGTGCGCTCGAAGGCGTAGAACCCGCGCAGCATCAGGTAGTGGACGGTGAAGAACACCAGACCGGCGCCGAAGAGGGCGAGCGAGGGCACGTAGTTCTCGGTCACGTCCGCGGCCGCGCCGTACCCCCAGATCAGCCGCGCCAGGTCGCTCGCGATGACCGGTAGGAGCAGCGCGAACGGCAGCACGACGGCCAGCGCGCTGCGCAGCGTCTCGTTCAGCGACCGCGCCACCCCGGCGCGGTCGTCCTCGGCGGCCCGGCGGGAGAGCCGGGGCAGGATGGCGGTCGCCAGGGAGACCGTCACCACCGAGTGCGGGACCATCATGATGAGGAAGGTCGAGGAGTAGACCGAGTAGCCGGTGCCGTCGACGGCGTCGGCCGTGCCCGAGGACGCCAGCTTGACCACGACCGTGTAGGCCACCTGGTTGACGACGACGAACAGCACCGTCCAGACCGCGAGTCGGAAGGTGTGCCCGAGCCCGGTGTGGAGGAAGTCGAAGCGAGGGCGGTAGAAGAAGCCCGTGGCCCGCAGGTAGGGCACCAGGATCACGAACTGCGCGACGATCCCGAGCGTCGAGCCGACGCCGAGGAGGAGCTCCTCGCCCGGGGTGTAGGGACCCGTCACCTCGGCGCCGTGGGCGGGACCGAAGACGACCAGGTAGATGATCAGGACGGCGACGGAGATGACGTTGTTGGCGATCGGCGCCCACATCATCGGCCCGAACCGGCCGCGCGCGTTGAGGATCTGCCCGACCAGCACGTACATGCCGTAGAAGAAGACCTGGGGCAGGCAGAACCGGGCGAAAGCGATGACGGAGTCCTTCTCCTCCACCATCGACGGGGTGTCGTACTTGGCCGAGAGGAAGACGTCCATCACCCAGGGTGCGGCGGCCACGAGCAGGATGGTGACGACGCCGAGGAACAGCGCCGCCAGGGTGATGATCCGGTTGGTGTAGGCGTCACCGCCGTCCGGGTCGTGGCCCATCGACCGCACCAGCTGGGGGACCAGGACCGCGTTGACTACCCCGCCGGCCAGCAGGATGTAGAGCATGTTCGGGATCGTGTTCGAGATGTTGAACAGGTCCGCGTGCAGCTGCGCGCCGAGCGCCGCGGCGAGCAGCGCGGACCGCACGAACCCGCTCATCCGCGAGATGACGGTGCCGACCGCCATCACCGCGCTGTTCGCGAGGACGCGCTCCTGCTCGTCGCCCACCGGCCGGTCGGCCGCGGGGGCCTGCCGGGTGGGGGGCCGCGGGTCGTCGGTCATGCGGACCGCCTCGCGGCCCGGATCCGCCGGACGAGCCGCACGACGATCGCGCCGACGAGCAGCGCGACGCCGGTGCCGAGGATCAGCCAGATCACGTTGCTCACCCGGTTGGAGCGGATCGGGACCTCGTCGGTCGACCCCAGCGGGACGCCCTCGACGTCGGTCAGCTGGAGGGTGAGCGTGCGGATGCCGACCGCGGAGGAGGACGCGCGCAGGAGCACGGTGGTGCGGCTGCCCGGACCGAGGTCGATCGTCTCGCCGGGGACCGAGACCCGCAGCGGCGGGTCGGTGAGCGCGCGCAGCCGCACGCTGACCGGCTCCTCGAGGTCGTTGGTCACCGTGGCGGAGAACCGGCCGCTCCCGCTGGAGAGGATGACGGCCTTGGGCGCGTCCACGTGCACCGACTGGAGCTGGTCCTCGATGAACCCGCGCGAGCGGTCCGCCGACGCACGCGCCAGCTCCGGTCGCAGCCGGGTGGCGTAGGAGACGTCGGTGAACGACTCGTCGCGGACCTCGGTGGCGACGGTGTCGTTCTGGGTGAGCAGGTTCTGCAGGGTCTCGCCGGAGTCCGCGAGGGCCGCGGCGGCGCCGAAGGACGACGCGTCGAGCTCGAGCGCGCGTTGCGACCCGGGATAGTCGAGCCGGTCGAAGGGCACCGGCACGGCCAGGCGCTGCATCGCGTCGTCGACGGTGGTCAGGTGCAGCCACGGCTGGTCGAGCCCCGACCAGAACCCCGGCGAGCTGTCCGGCGTCCAGCTCGAGGGCAGCACCGCGATCAGCGGCTCGTCCCCGGGTGCGAGCAGCCGGACCGCCGCCTCGCTGAGGATCCGCTGACGTTCGGCGAGCGGGTCCATCGGGTCACCCGGGCCGGGCCCGCCGCTGACCGCCGCCGAGGAGGTGACGCCGACCGTGCGACCGGCGGTGCTGACCACCGCGGGCGCCGGGCCGTCGAACATCTTGTCGGTGAGCAGCACCGTCGTGTCCGACGAGGCCAGGGCGACCGCGCGGCCGTCGAGGTAGCCGGTGGGTGACGCGACCGCGGGGCGGGTCGGGAGACCCCACAGCTGCACGTCGTCGGAGCGCTTGCGGGCGTCGCGGTAGGCCGAGGCCTCGTGCTGCGCCGCGCCGGCGAGGTCGACGTCGCCGTACGGCAGGGCCAGCACCTCGTGGCCGGTGAGGCCCGCCCGCAGCTGCCGGAGCCAGGTCGCGGCGACCGTCGCGGCCACCTTCTCCTCCGCGGTCGGTACGTCGTCCGGGTCCGCGTCACCCGACGGTGACGCGCTCGGGGACGCCGCGTCGCTGCTCCCGGACCCCGCCGGGTCACCGGCGCCGTCGGCGTCCGCGTCGCCTCCGCGCAGCGCGGTGGGCCCGATCGAGCGCGGAGGGTTGCCGGCCGCCAGCCGTCGCGCGGCGTCGACGACCGCGGGGTCGAGCAGCCAGGTGACCGGCCGCGGACCGGCGGCCGCGCCGAGGCCGACCAGGGCGTGCAGCGCCCCGCCGGGCGCGAGGTCCCCGCGCCAGCGCGAGACCCCCTGCAGCGAACCGTCCGCGGCGTGGGAGACCCCGTGCCGCACGGGGAGGACCAGGGCGGTGTCGACCGTGCGCCGTGTCCGGGGCACCAGGGGCAGGAACGTCCGGGCCCGGCCGTCGGCCAGGTTGTCGCCCCCGGCGTCGTCGTAGCCCAGGGCGTGCACCCCGAACCAGTACACCCCGGGCTCGGTAGGGAGCTCGTCACGGGGGACCGAGATGGAGTACTGCGCGGTCTCCCCGGGTGCCAGCTCGTCCACGCTGGCGTAGGTCCCCTCGGTGAGGATCCGGTCGCCGACGTACTGGGTCTCGGGCGTCGCCGCGGCGTCGACCAGCTCGGTCGTCGTCGTCATCGGCGTCGCGGAGGCGAAGGCGTAGACCTTGACGTCGCGCCAGGTCTGCGTGTCGCGGTTGGTGACCTCGCCGGTCACCCGCACCTCGCCCTTGGCGGAGAGGGGCACGACCGACGGGGTGAGCGTGTCGATGGTGACCGCCAGGGGGGTCTGGTCGGCCGCCGCCTTGTGCGTCGTGGCGGTCGCCGGGGCGCTCCCGACCCCGACGAGGGCCACCACCACCGCGAGGGCAGGCAGCAGCGACACCAGACGTTGCACGCCCGCGACTCTACTCACCGAACCTGTGCGGAATCGGCCGGCCGCCCCCGGGCCACTACAGTGGTCCGCCGTGCCCGACGCCCTGCCCCCGCCGCTGTCGATGGTCGACGCCCAGCGCGCCGTCGCGGCCGAGCTGGACCGGATCGGAGCGGTCATCGACGAGCTCGGACGACGCTTCACCGAGGCCGGCCACGAGCTGGCGCTGGTGGGCGGACCGGTGCGCGACGCGATGCTCGGCCGCCAGCACAACGACCTCGACCTGACCACCTCGGCCCGCCCGGAGGAGACCGAGCGGCTGCTGGCCGGGTGGGCCGACGCGACCTGGGACATGGGCCGGGCCTTCGGCACGATCGGGTGCCGGCGGGGACCCTGGCAGGTCGAGATCACGACCTACCGCTCGGAGGCCTACGACCCCGACTCCCGCAAGCCGGCGGTCGACTTCGGCGACTCGCTCCCCGGCGACCTGGGCCGCCGCGACTTCACGGTCAACGCGATGGCGGTGCGGCTGCCCGGCCGCGAGCTGGAGGACCCGTACGGCGGCGTCGTCGACCTGGCGCACCGGCTGCTCCGCACGCCCGGCCGGCCCGAGGACTCCTTCTCCGACGACCCGTTGCGGATGATGCGGGCGGCCCGGTTCGCCGCCCAGCTCGGCTTCACCGTCGCGCCCGAGGTGGTCGAGGCGATGACCGCGATGGCCGAGCGGATCGACATCGTGTCCGCGGAGCGGGTCCGCGACGAGCTGGTGAAGCTGGTGAGTGCGCCGTACCCCCGCGTCGGCCTGACGCTCCTGGTCGACACCGGCCTGGCCGACCGGGTGCTGCCCGAGCTCCCGGCGCTGCGGCTCGAGCGCGACGAGCACCACCGGCACAAGGACGTCTACGAGCACACCCTCACCGTGCTCGAGCAGGCCATCGACCTCGAGCCACGGCTGCCCGGCGGCGGGCCGGACTTCGTGGCGCGGTTCGCCGCCCTCATGCACGACGTGGGCAAGCCCCGGACCCGGCGGTTCGTCGAGGACGGGACGGTCACCTTCCACCACCACGACGTGGTCGGCGCGAAGCTGACGCGCAAGCGGATGAAGGCGCTGCGGTTCTCCAACGACGAGATCGACGCCGTCAGCCTGCTGGTCGAGCTGCACCTGCGCTTCCACGGCTACGGCACGGGAGAGTGGACCGACTCCGCCGTGCGCCGCTACGTGCGCGACGCCGGCGACCAGCTCGAGCGCCTCCACGTGCTGACCCGCGCGGACTCGACCACCCGCAACCGCCGCAAGGCCGAGCGGCTGCAGCGCACCTACGACCAGCTCGAGGAGCGCATCGCCCGGCTGTCGGAGCAGGAGGAGCTCGACTCGATCCGCCCCGACCTGGACGGCAACCAGATCATGGCGATCCTCGGGATCGGCCCCGGGCGGGAGGTCGGCGCGGCCTACCGGTTCCTCCTCGACCTGCGGATGGACCGCGGCCCGCTGGGCGAGGACGCCGCCCGCGACGCCCTGCTCGCGTGGTGGGCGGAGCGTTCCTGAGCGTTCTGAGCGTTCTGAGCGTTCAATTGTCCGCGTAGGCGCCGGTGTCGGGCTCCCGCGCACGGAATCTGCCAGCAATTGCGCGGAATCCGCAGCCCCGGGGGGTCCGGTTCCGGGAGGGCTGTGGATGACGCCCGCAGCGCGAGGACGACCTGTGCGACCTTCGGGCACATGGTCGATCCGAACAAGCCCTTCCTGAGGTCTGACGCACTGGCGTCCGGGATCTCGGCGGGGGCTCTGGCAGGAAGGCAGTACGTCCGCATCTTCCACAAGGTGCACATCTCGGCCGGCGTCAGGCTCGATCGGGAGCACCGGTTCGCCGCCGGGCTGCTGGCACACCCCTCCGGCGCGTGGATCAGCCATACGAGCGCGGCCGCGCTCCGCGGTGTCGCGGTGCCGGACGATCCCGACGTCCACGTCAGCGTGGTGGACGCCAAGGACCGTCGCTGGTCACCAGGCCTGAAGCCGCATGTCGCCCCCGTCGGCACCGAGGTGGTGGTCTGTCAGGGGATCCGGGTCTCCGGCATCGTGCGAATGTTCGTCGAGCTGGCCGCCGTGCTGCCCCTGGTCGACCTGGTGGTCGCCGGCGACAGCATGTGTCGGGTCCTGGGCATCAAGGCCGCGTGGCTCCGCAGCGAGCTGGAGAAGACCCGTGACTACTGGTCGGCAGCCGCCCGATACGCCGCGCAGTTCGTGCGTGATCGCGTCGACTCGCCGATGGAGACCCGGACCCGGATGCTCCTCGTCCTCGCCGGATTCCCCGAACCGACGGTCAACTTCGAGATCCGCGACGAGAACGGTGACGTCGTCCTTCAGTTCGACCTGGCGTACGAGGCTGTTCGGGTCGCTGTGGAGTTCCACGGGCGACACCACGTCGAGGTCATCGCCAGCTGGGAACGCGATCTCGAGCGTCAGGACGTCGTGGACGACGCACGATGGCGGGTGGTGTCGGTTACCGCGAGCGGCGTGTACGTCGACCCGTTGAAGACGCTCGACCGGGTTGCTCGCGCCCTTCGTTCGCGAGGGATGCGCGTGCCGAGGTCGTACGACCCGGAATGGATGCGCCACTTCCCGGGTCGCCGGCGGGCGTCCTGAGCGACACGTCCCGCGCAATTGAACGCTCAGACACCGCACACACCCGGCAGGCGGGTCATTGCCCAACAATTGAACGCTGAGGACCGCCCCGAGGTCGGGACGCGGCCCGCCCGGAGGGGTCGAGACACCAGAAGTGGCCCCCAGGACCAGGTCCTGGGGGCCACTCGTGGTGTCTCGACGGTCTCGGCGTCAGCCGAGCCCCGACTCAGCGGGGGGAGTGGGTCACTCCTCGCCCTTGATGAAGGCCTCCACGCGGCGGCGGCCCTCGTCGTCGGGGAGCTGCACCGGCGGGGACTTCATCAGGTACGACGACGCGGAGATGATCGGGCCGCCGATGCCACGGTCCTTGGCGATCTTGGCCGCGCGGATCGCGTCGATGATGATGCCGGCGGAGTTCGGGGAGTCCCAGACCTCGAGCTTGTACTCCAGGTTCAGCGGGACCTCGCCGAACGTCGTGCCCTCGAGGCGGACGTAGGCCCACTTGCGGTCGTCGAGCCACGCGACGTAGTCCGACGGGCCGATGTGGACGTTGCGGTCGTCCTTGAGGCCGGCCAGCGGACCGGTCAGGTTCGAGGTCACGGCCTGGGTCTTGGAGACCTTCTTGGACTCCAGGCGCTCGCGCTCGAGCATGTTCTTGAAGTCCATGTTGCCGCCGACGTTGAGCTGGTACGTGCGGTCCAGCCGGACACCGCGGTCCTCGAACAGCTTCGCGATCACCCGGTGGGTGATGGTCGCGCCGACCTGCGACTTGATGTCGTCGCCGACGATCGGGACGCCCGCGTCCTCGAACTTCTTGGCCCACTCGGGGTCGGAGGCGATGAAGACCGGCAGCGCGTTGACGAAGGCCACGCCCGCGTCGATCGCGCACTGCGCGTAGAACTTGTCCGCCTCCTCCGAGCCCACCGGCAGGTAGGACACGAGGACGTCGGCACGCGCCTCCTTCAGCGCCGCGACGACGTCGACCGGCTCGGCCGCGGACTCCTCGATGGTCTGGCGGTAGTACTTGCCCAGGCCGTCGAGGGTGTGGCCGCGCTGGACGTCGAGGCCCATGGTGGGGACGTCGCAGATCTTGATGGTGTTGTTCTCCGAGGCGTTGATGGCCTCGGACAGGTCCTTGCCGACCTTCTTGTCGTCGACGTCGAACGCCGCGACGAACTCGACGTCGGAGACGTGGTAGTCACCGAACGTCACGTGCATCAGTCCGGGCACCGTTCCCGTGGGGTCGGCGTCCCGGTAGAAGTGCACTCCCTGGACGAGGGAGGAGGCGCAGTTGCCCACTCCCACGATTGCTACTCGAACCGAACCCATCAGGCGTCCTTCCTTGATCACTTCTGGGGCGTGGCCTGCTGGCCGTTGCTGCTGGTGGTGCCGGGGACGTCGGTCGACGCCCCGGCCCGGTCGTGGTGCTGCTCGCCGTTGCGCTCGGCGTTGATGAGGTCCGAGAGCCACCGGACCTCGCGCTCGACCTGCTCGACACCGTGGCGCTGGAGCTCCGCGGCGTACCGGTCGACCTCGGCCTGGGTCAGCGAGAGCTGGCTCTGGACGCGGTCGAGACGTTCCTGGAGACGGGTACGACGGCCCTCGAGCACGCGCAGCCGGATCTCCATGTCGGTGGAGGAGAAGAAGGCGAACCGGATGTCGAAGTTGTCGTCCTCCCAGGCGGTGGGACCGACCTCGGACATCAGCCGCTGGAACTCCCGCGTGCCGGCCTCGGTCACCTGGTAGGTGATGCGCGGCCGCTTCGACACCGGGGTGCCCGGGGTCTTGGTCGACAGGGTCTCCTCGATCAAGGAGGCGCGCAGCATCTTCTTCAGCGTGGGGTAGAGCGACCCGTAGGAGAGCACCCGACCCCAGCCGAGCATCAGGTTGAGCCGCTTGCGCAGCTCGTAGCCGTGCATGGGTGCCTCGTGCAGCAGCCCGAGGACTGCCAGCTCGATGGTCTCCGCACGACGTGCCATGAGACCTATCGTAGCGATATATCCGCGTGTTGCGAATCCCGGACCCGTCGGGCCGCGACGTGGCGCACCGCACCCGGGCGTCGCCTTGGGCGGGTCAGGCCCCGACCCGTACCCTGACGTGGATCTCGGCCCCCGACCCCGCGAAAGCCCCTACGTGACTGGAAAGCGCCGCGCCGCCGGCTCGAGCGGCACGAAGAGCGCCCCCAAGAAGCCCCGGACCCGCAAGCAGAAGGTGCTGCGGGTCCTGCTCTGGATGGGCGTCGCGTGCCTGGTGCTCGCCCTGGTCGCGACCGGCGGGTTCGTCTACCTCTACAAGACGACCGCGATCCCGGACCCGAACAAGGACTTCCAGACCCAGACCTCGTTCGTCTACTACGCGGACGGCAAGACCGAGATCGGCAGCTTCGCCACCCAGAACCGCGAGTCGATCCCGCTCAGCGAGATGCCCGAGGACCTGCAGAACGCGGTGGTCGCCGCGGAGAACCGCACCTTCTGGACCGACAAGGGCATCGACCCCAAGGGCATCATCCGCGCGGCGTTCAGCAACGCCAAGGGCAACGCCACCCAGGGCGCCTCGACGATCACCCAGCAGTACGTGAAGATCCTCTACCTCAGCCAGGAGCGCTCCTACAAGCGCAAGCTGAAGGAGGCCATCCTCTCGCTGAAGATCCAGCGCGAGCAGAGCAAGAAGCAGATCCTCGAGGGCTACCTCAACACCATCTACTTCGGGCGCGGCGCGTACGGCGTGCAGGCGGCCGCGAAGGCGTACTTCGACAAGGACGCCCAGGACCTGACCCTGCGCGAGTCCGCGGTGCTCGCCAGCGTCCTGAACAACCCCACCCACTTCGACCCGGCCAACGGGGCGTCGTCGCGCCAGGACCTGGAGGAGCGCTACGACTACGTCCTGGACGGGATGGCGTCGGCGGGCACCATCACCGCCGAGCAGGCCGACCAGGCGAAGAAGCGGCTGCCGAAGTTCCCGAAGATCAAGGCCGAAAGCCGGTACGGCGGCCAGCGCGGCCACATGCTCACCCTCGTGCGCAACGAGCTGCACCAGCTCGGCTACGACGACGAGCAGATCGACGGCGGCGGCCTGCGGGTCACCACCACCTTCACCCCGCAGGCCATGAAGGCCGCGGAGGACGGCGTGCTGGCCGAGCGACCCGAGGGCTTCAAGGACAAGGAGCTGCACATCGGCGTGGCGAGCGTCGAGCCGGGCACCGGCGCGCTGCGCGGCTTCTACGGCGGCCAGGACTTCTTGAAGTCCCAGATCAACTGGGCGGTCGCGGGCGGCATGGTCGGCTCGACGATCAAGCCGCTCACCGTGGCGACCGCGCTGGAGCAGGGCTACTCGCTCAAGGACACCTTCGACGGCAACTCGCCCTACTACTTCCCCGACGGCCTCAAGGTCCAGAACGAGGGCCCCGGTGACGGCATGTCCTACGGCGCCGCGGTCAACCTGACCTACGCCACCGAGCAGTCGATCAACACCGCGTTCGTCGACCTGTCGAACTCGATGCCCGACGGCCCGGAGAAGATCGTCGCGACCGCGAACCGGGCCGGGATCCCGCCGACCAAGGCCAACGACAAGTACCCGGGCATCCCGTCCACGAGCCGCGACCTCGAGGCCGACGCCCTGGTCACCCTGGGCAAGGCGCGGATCAGCGCGGTCAACATGGCCAACGCCTACGCCACCGTCGCCAACGGCGGGGAGCGCGCCGACGTGCACGTGATCGACAAGGTCGAGCTCGACGACGGCACCGTGGACTACCAGTACAAGCAGCACACGACGCCGGCCTTCGACCCCGAGGACGACCAGCGCAACGAGGACATCGCCGCCGACACGTCGTACGCGATGCAGCAGGTGGTGCAGAACGGCACCGGCAAGAACGCGCTGGCCCTGGGCCGGCCGGCCGCCGGCAAGACCGGCACCGCGACCAACGACGACGGGGACGTCTCCTCCTCGTGGTTCGTGGGCTACACGCCGCAGCTCGCGACGGCGGTGATGTACGTCCGCGGCGACGGCGACAACGCCCTCAACGACTGGCTCCCGTCCTACTTCGGCGCCGAGTACCCCACCCGCACGTGGACGGCGGTCATGCAGGAGGCCCTCGACGGCAAGCCGGTGGAGGAGTTCCCGCCGCCGGCGAACCTGGACGGCGAGGCCCCCGAGAGTGGTCACGAGCCGGCCCCGCCGAAGCCGACGAAGACCAAGACGCCCTCGCCGTCGCCGACCGAGTCCTCGTCCCCGACCAAGACCCCCAGCCAGACCCCCACCCCGACCCCGACGCCCACGCCGACCCCGACGCCCACCCCGTCGCCGTCCGACACGTGCGGGATCCTCGGGTGCTCGCCGTCCGGCTCGCCGAGCCAGTCCGGGACCCCGTCCACGCCGCCGGCCAGCCAGTCCGGCGGCGCCGGTGGTGGCCCCGGTGGTGGCGGGGGCCAGGGCCGGTCGCGGGGGCGTCGCCGCCGGGCCGCCTGATGCCCGCGGTGCGGGGTGACTGGGTCGATCCCACGACCGACGACCCGGTCGTCACCGCGCTCAGCGAGAGGGTCGGCGGCCCCGCCGGCAGCCGCACCGGCCGGCACCGCTGGTGGACGCCGGTGCGCGTGGTGCTCGCGCTCACCGCGGTGTGCATGGCGCTCGGGATGTGGCAGAAGACCACCTGCTACGACGGGACCTGGCAGGACGGCACCGCCCGTTACACCCACATGTGCTACTCCGACCTGCCCTACCTCTACACGGGGCGGGGGTTCGCCGAGCTCGCCTGGCCCTACAGCGACGACGCCCAGACCCGGGCCCGCTACGAGGTGATGGAGTACCCGGTCGGCATCGCCTACTGGGCGTACGGCGCCGCGCGGGTCACCCACTGGCTGAACGGCTCCCCGGACCTGTCCCCGCGCTACGAGCAGTCGGTCGACGACCTGTCGGCGACCTCGGACGTGCACCGGGAGATGCGGATCTTCGTCATCGTCAACGCGATCGGGTTCGCGGTCCTGGCGCTGCTGTCGGCCTGGTTCCTCGCCGGCGTCAACCCACGCCGGCCGTGGGACGCCGCCGCGTTCGCGCTGTCACCGGCGCTGCTGCTGACCGGACTGGTGAACTGGGACCTGGTCGCCGTGGTCTTCGTCGCGGGAGCGCTGTGGTCGTGGGCCCGGGGCCGCCCCCTGCTCACCGGCGTGATGATCGGGTTGGGGACCGCGGCGAAGCTCTATCCGCTGTTCCTGCTGGGCGGGATCCTGGTGATCTGCCTGCGGCGGCGCCGGCTGCGCGACCTCGGGCTCGCCGTGCTGGGGGCGGCCGGGGCGTGGCTGGTGGCGAACCTGCCGGCGTACCTGCAGGGACCCTCGGAGTGGAAGGTCTTCTGGACGTTCAACTCCGAGCGCGGCGCCGACCTGGGCTCGGTCTGGCTGGTGGTGCAGCAGGCGGTCGAGCAGAGCGGCAAGGCGTTCAGCTTCGACCCGCACACCATCAACGAGGGCTCGTGGATCTTCTTCGGCGCCTGGTGCATCGGCGTCCTGGTGCTCGGGCTGACCGCGCCGACCACCCCGCGGCTGGCCCAGCTTGGGTTCCTCGTTGTCGCGGGCTTCCTGCTGGTCAACAAGGTCTACTCGCCGCAGTACGTCCTGTGGCTGCTGCCGCTCGCGGTGGTCGCCAGGCCGCGGTGGCGCGACCTGATCATCTGGCAGGCCGGCGAGGTGCTCTACTTCGCGGCGGTGTGGTGGTACCTCGGCGGGTTCCTCGCGCCGGCCGGCGGCGGTGACTCCGCCTTCTACTGGCTCGCCGTCCTGCTGCGGGTCGCCGCCGAGCTGTGGCTGGTGGCGGTGGTGGTGCGGGACGTGCTGTTCCCCCGGCACGACCCGGTCTGGGCGAGCGCTCCCGAGCGCGAGGCGGAGCGTCAGCTCACGACGACGCGGTCGAACGCGGTCGCGGTGTAGCGGACCCGCACGTCGACCTGCTCGCCGACCTCCGGCACCCGGGCGCCGTGGGGGAGGAAGAGCATCGAGGCCTGCATGTGCGGCGGCTCGGCGAACAGTCGCTGCTTGCCGTCGATCGAGAACGGCGAGCGCACGAACCCGGCGGCGTCCAGGCCACCGCGGGCGACCGTGGCCGCGCGGGCGCGGATCGACGCGTCGCCGGTGGGTGCCTCCAGGCCGATGCCGTGAGCGGTGCCGCCGCTGACGACCAGGATGTGGCCCGCCTTGGGGGCGGTGCGGTGCCGGTAGCCGTAGGAGTCGCCGCGCTCGACCTCGTGGACGTCGAGCACCGTCGCGGTGACCCGCAGGGCGCCCCGGTCGCCGAGCCACAGGTCGGTGCCGATCCGGGGGCGGAAGGTCAGGTCGGGGTACGACGCCCGCAGCTCGGCGAGCTCGCCGGCGCTGAGGTGGCTCACCCAGATCGTGCGCAGGTCGAGCTCGGCGGCGACCACGTCGTTGACCAGCCGGCGCACCTCGGTGAGGTGCGCACCGTGGGCCAGGGGCAGGTGCAGCGCGACCCCCTCGACCCTCGCCCCGGGGCGGGCGGCCACCTCGCGGGCGGCTGCCCACAGGCCCCGGGCGGTCATCCCGTGGCGCAGCATGCTGGTGGCGCGCTCGAGCACGAACCGGGCGCCGGGCCGGCGGTCCAGCAGGTCGGCGACGTCCTCGGTGCGGCTGACCGTGTGGATCACCCGCCGGTCGAGCGCCGGGTCGAGCTCGAGGGCGGCTCCGAAGGGGCGCCAGGGCGTCAGCACCAGCAGGCTGCCGTCGTACCGGGTGGCGACGTGGGGCAGCTCGTCGTAGGTGCCGACGGCGAGGGTGTCGCAGCCCAGCCCCTGGTCGGCCAGCCACTGGGTCCTGCGGGCCAGCCGCCCGAGCGTGAAGCCGTAGCCGTTGCCCTTGGCGACCGGGACCAGTCCTGGGGTGGCCTCGGCGACCTCGCGCAGGTGGCGGCGCCAGCGCTCGCCGTCGACGGTGAGGGTGAGGCTCATGACGCGCGTCGCTTCATGTAGACGTCGAAGGCCCGGTAGAGCGGCTTGCTGAGCGGCAGGTCCCACTCGCCGACGTACTCCACGGCCTCGCCGCCGGTGCCGACCTTGAACTGGATCAGCCCGAGGTGCGGGTCGTCGGAGGCGAGGGTGTCGGTGATGCCGCGCAGGTCGTAGACGTCGGCGCCGGCGGCGATCGCCTCGCGGATCATCGCCCACTGCACGGCGTTGGAGCCGCGCACCTCGCGCTTCTCGGTGGAGGAGGCGCCGTAGGAGTACCAGGAGTGGGCGCCGACCCGGATCGCGATCGTCGCGGCCACCAGGGTGCCCTCGTGGGTGGCGGTGTGGAGGCGGATCCGGTCGGGGTCCTCGGCCGAGAGCGCCTCGACCATGGTGGCGAAGTAGGAGCGCGGCCGCGGGGTGAAGTGGTCGCGCTCGGCGGTGTGCACGTAGAGATCGTGGAAGGCCGAGAGCTGCGGCGCGATGTCGGCGCCGGCGTACGACGTCGTCTCGACGCCCTCCTTGGCGGCCTTCTTGATGTTGCGGCGCCAGAGCTGGTTCATGCCGGCGAGCACCTCGTCCTCGGTGCGGCCGGCGAGCGGGATCCAGAAGACGTGCTGGGGCTGGCCGGCGGCGAAGCCGCCCTCGACCGCCTGCGGCCGCCAGCCGAGCTCGGTCAGCTGGGACACGACCCGGGCCCCGACATGGCTGCGCTCGGTGGGCGGCAGGTCGCCGAGGCGGCGAACGCCGTCGTCGGCGATGCCGGCCTTGACGGCCGCTGCGTCCCAGCGGCGGGTGACGACGGGCGGACCCATCCGGATCCCGAACGCGCCCTGGGCCTTGAGGTGTCGCGCCATCGGGTTCAGCCAGGCGGCCAGGTCCTCGTCGGCCCAGTCGAGGTCCGGTCCCTCGGGGAGGTAGGCCAGGTAGCGCTTGACCCGGGGCAGCTGGCGGTAGAGCACCAACCCGGCCCCGACGAGCTCCGCGCCGTCGAAGAACCCGATCGACTCGGGCCGCCACTCCGCCTTCACCCGCCCCCACGCGGGGGTCTGGAGGAAGCTGACGGACCGGCGGCTGCGGATGAACCCCAGGTGGTCGTCGGCGCTGATCGCACGCACGGAGAGCTCGGACCTGGGCACCTGTCGAGGTTATCGAAGGCGCGAAGCGGCTTCGATGATGGTGGTCGAGCGAGACGCGCGACCGAGGAACGAGGTCGCGACCGTCGTGTCGAGACCGAAGGCGCGAAGCGGCGTCGGCGGTGGTGGCCGGACGACACCCAGGCCACCCAGAACCCCCCGAAAAGACCTCCCCACAGCACGTATCTGGGTGGGACCCTGAGGACTCCTAGTGGCGTGATCCTGATCGAGCGGCACGCCAGACACCGGGGAGCGACACGACCAGTGAGTGGGCACGGCTCAGGACGACCGGCGGGACACGGGTCCCCCGCCGGCGTCGCGGCGCGCGCCGGCGAGGTCTGGGCGGCGGCGACCGACGGCTTCAACCGGTGGGCCGACGGCGACCCGGCCGGCCTCGACGACCTGGTGGCGGTGATGACGCCGGTGCTCTGGCACGTGGTGCGCTCCTACCGGCTCTCCGAGGCCGCCGCCGAGGACGTCGTCCAGACGACCTGGCTGGCGCTGGTGCGCCGCCGCGCCTCGATCGTCGACCCGGTGGCGATCGGCGGCTGGCTGACGACCACCGCCCGCCGCGAGGCGTGGCGGGTCGCGCAGGGCGACGGGCGGGCGCTGCCGGTCGCCGACGAGGACCTCGAGCCGCAGGTGCCCGCCCAGCGCTCGGCGGAGGAGACCGCGGTCGAGCACGACGCGGACGACCGGCTGTGGGCGGCCGTCGACGGGCTGCCGGAGCGGTGCCGCCGGCTGCTGCGGATCGTCGCCTTCGAGAACCGGCCGGACTACCGTGAGCTGGCGACCGACCTCGGGATGCCGGTCGGCAGCATCGGCCCCACCCGGGGGCGGTGCCTGGCGAAGCTCCGCGTGGCCCTGATGCAGACGGGGGAGTTCTGAGATGAGCGAGCTGAGCAGGGACGCCCTCCTGGGCATCGTGCGCGACGTGTGGGAGCGCCAGGACCCCGTGCCCGACCACCTGGTCGCGGCGATGCAGGCCGCCGCGGCGCTGGCCGCCTCCGACATCGACGTCGAGCTGATGGAGCTGGTCGACCGGGCGACCGAGCTGGTCGGGGCGAGGGGTTCGTCGTCGTACACGCTGCGCTTCGTGCACGGCGACACCGACCTGCTGCTGCGGGTGGCCGTCGACGGCGACAGCTCCCGCGTGGACGGCTGGATCGTGCCGCCGGAGCCGATGACGGTGCGCGCCCTGCCCGGCGACCGCCCGACGCCGCACGCCGCGGTCGTCAGCGAGGGCGGGCGCTTCGAGCTGACCGGCCTGCCGCTCGGGCTGCTGCGCCTGCGCCTGGAGCCGCACGACACCGACCGCCCGGCGTTCGCCACCCCGACCTTCGAGATCTAGGGAGCCCGATGGAGCAGCAGCCGGACCAGAAGCCGACCCCCCGCAAGCCGCTCGACCGGGACCCGGGCCCGCCGCCCAGGGACAGCATCGCCACGGTGCAGGGGCGGGTGCTGGACCCGGCCACGGCGCTCGTGGTCAAGGGAGTGACCCCTCGCCCCACGGTGTACGTCGGTCCCCGCCTGACGATCTCGAAGTCGGTCGACGTCGACGGGGCGCTCGAGGTGCTGTCCTACGTCGCCGCGCGTCTGGGCTGGTCCGTCACGCTGCAGCCGGAGGATCGGCGGACGGCCAGGCTCGAGTTCGGGGTGCGCACCGTGACGATCGAGGTCGCATCCGACCGCGCCGCCATCGCCCCGGACGGCTGGACGCTGCTGCAGCAGACGCGGGCACAGTTCGGTGTGGACGCGGTGCGCGGCGTCGGCCTCGACCACGTCGTCTTCGCCGCAGACCTGGAGTCCGACCCGTTCCATGCGAGCAACCCATTCCATGCGAGCAACCCGTTCCACGCCAGCAACCCGTTCCACGCCAGCAACCCGGCCGTGGGGGAGGCCTCGATGCCGGTCGCGACCTATGCCGTCGCCGGCTCAGGAGGGCGTCAACCGGTCGCCTACGTGGGACCTGCACCTGTGCGACGCCAGCAGGTCCCCGGGCGCCGCCCGGTGGTAGCCGTCCTGGACACCGGCTGCGCGAGCCACCCGTGGCTGGACGCGGCCGTCATCAAGGGCGTCGGGCTGGGTGGGCTCAGCATCGGCTACGACGACCCGGTGTCGGACCCTGAGCTGCACGGCGACCTGCTCGGCCAGCTCGACGGGATGATCGACCCGCTGTCCGGACACGGGACGTTCATCGCCGGGCTCGTGCACCAGGCGTGCCCGGACGCGGACATCCTGTGCTGGCGCGTCGTGCCCTCGGCGGGCCCGATCGTGGAGTCCGACCTGGTTGCCACGCTGGCACAGATCGCCGAGCTCGCGCGCCGTGGTCAGGCCGGCGAGCCGGGCGGTCGCGTCATCGACGTCCTCAGCCTGTCGATGGGCTACTACCACGAGACTCCGGAGGACGAGCTCTTCGACCCGACGCTCTCAACGATCCTCGAGGCGCTCTCGAGGAACGGGACCCTGGTCGTGGTCTCCGCTGGCAACGACGCGACGAGTCGTCCGAGCTTCCCCGCAGCCTTCGCACCCTGGGCCGACGGGGCTGGCCCGTTCGCCGCGACGCCCGACCACCTGCCCGTCGTCTCGGTGGGGGCCCTCAACCCCAACGGTCGCTCGGACGCCCTGTTCACGAACACCGGGCCTTGGGTGAGTGCCTACGTGCCCGGCGCGGCGCTCCTGAGCACGATGCCGCGGTTCCAGGGCGGCCTCCAACCAGTGGCCCGGACGACGGCCTTCGGCCGGGTGCGCGAGTCGATCGACCCCGACGACTACCGCGGCGGATTCGGGCTCTGGAGCGGGACCTCATTCGCTGCGCCGCTCCTGGCCGGCCAGGTGGCGGCCCGACTCGGCTGCGAGCTCGAGGAGTCGACCGACCCGGCCACGCGGATAGCGCGCACCTGGTCCGTGGTGGAGGAGCTGACCGGTCTGCGTTCACACTAAGCCGATGCGCTCGGCGACCAGGCTCCACGACGACGGGGTCGCGGCGATCAACGCCGGCCGGCTGGCCCGCGCCCGGCAGCTCCTGGAGCAGGCTCGCTCCGCCACCGACGACCCTGACCTGTCGGCGAGGATCGAGACGAGCCTGGCGTACGTCGAGTCCGAGACCGGAGATCGTGACACCGCGCTGGGCTGGTGCGATGCGGCGCTGGCCCGCCCCGGGCTGGCGCCGCCGACGCGGGCGGCCGTGCACGGACAGCGGGGCCTGCTCCACATGCTCGCGGGCCGGAACGCTGAGGCGATCGCCGACCTGTCCGCATCGATCACCCGCGACGCCGCGTCCGAGGTGATCGGTCGGGGCTACCTGAACCGTGGAGGCGTCTACCTCCAGCAGAACGACATCGCCGCCGCGAGCAGGGACTTCCAAGCCGCGCGTGAGCCACTCGTGGCCGCAGGTGCGGACGTCGAGGCGGCGATGGCCGACCACAACCTGGGATACAGCCTGATGCTTGCGGGGGACCTGGTCGGCGCCCTGGCTGCGATGGACCGGGCTCGGCCCGTGCTGGCGCCGCTCAGCGCGGTGAGCGAGGCGACCTGCGACCAGGACCGGGCCGAGGTGCTCCTCGCGGCTGGGCTGGTGGACGAGGGCACGACGGAGCTCGCCGCGAGCGCCCGGGCGTACGGCTCCCGCCGGTTGCGGAGGCGGCAGGCCGAGGCGGAGCTCGCCCTGGCACGGGCGCGTCTCGACCTGGCGCCCGAGCTGGCTCGCACCACCGCGCGGGCGGCGGCCCGGCACTTCCAGGCCGCAGGGACGCACGCCATGGCGACCCGGGCCCGGGCGATCGCACTCGCCGCCGAGCTCGAGCTCGGTCGGCTCGGGCCGGGTGCGCTGGGCAGAGCCGAGCTGCTCGCGGCCGAGCTCGACGAGCAGGACATGCGGTGGTCGGCGACCATGCTGCGGCTGCACGCGACGGCAGCGGCCACGCGCCGTCAGCTGTCCGGGCGCGCACCTGCGCCCGGAGCACCGCCCCGTCCGGGGCCGGGCGCGCCGCTCGTGGTCCGTCTGCTCGACCGCGACGTGCGAGCCGAGCTCGCGGCCGCGAGCGGCCGGCGGGCGAGCGCGCTGCAGCACCTGCGTGCGGGGCTCGACGACCTGCACGCCTGGCAGAGCTCCTTCGGGTCGCTGGACCTGCAGACCGGCGTGGCCGGGCGCGGCGTCCGCCTCGCCGCGCGCGGGCTGGCGCTCGCGGTCGGGTCGGGGCGGCCCGAGGTCCTGCTGGAGTGGTCGGAGCGGGCGCGGATGCTGGCCAGCCGGGTGCAGCCCGTGCAGGCGCCGGAGGACGAGCAGATCGTGGCCGACCTCGCCGAGCTGCGCGCGATCGCCGCCGAGGGCGGGCCGCGCGACGCCGGTCGGGAGGCCGCGCTACGGCAGCGGGTGCGGGAGCGCGCCTGGCAGCACCGGGGCTCGGGGGAGGTCGCCGACCCGGTCACGCTCGACGGGCTGCGATCGGGCCTCGGCGACGGCACCGCCCTGACGGCGTACGTCGTCGCAGACGGCCGGCTGGTCGCGCTGGTCGTGACCGCGGCCGACGTGACGTGGGTCGACCTCGGCGACCGGGGTCCGCTCGACGCGCTGCTCGGTGGGCTGCTGCCCGACCTGGACGTGGCGGGCTCGGACCTGCCCGAGCCGATGGCGGGCTTCGTGCGCGCCGAGCTGGCCGCGCGGCTGGCGGCGATCGCCGACCTGCTCGTGGGCCCGGTGCTCGGCACGGTCGGCGACCGGGCCGTGGTGCTGACGCCGTCCGGGGTGCTCGCCGGGGTGCCGTGGACGCTGCTGCCGGGGTTCACCGGCCGGCCGGTCACGGTCGCGCAGTCGGCGACGAGCTGGCTCGCCCGGCGCGCCACCCCCCTGCGCACCGCGACCGCGGGGTTCGTCGCCGGCCCCCGGGTGGCCCGCGCCGAGGACGAGGTCACGGCCGCCGCGAAGGAGTGGGACGGCGCGCGGGTCCTGACCGGGTCCGATGCGACCGCGGCCGGGGTCTCGGGCCTCGCGGGCTCGGTGGACGTCCTGCACGTCGCCGCCCACGGCCGCCACTCGGCGGAGAACCCGCTCTTCTCCGGCCTCCAGCTCGCCGACGGGCCGTGGTTCGGCTACGACGTCGACCGGCTCCGGCAGGTGCCCGACGTCGTGCTGCTGTCGGCCTGCGAGGTCGGCCGGTCGACGGTCCGCTGGGGTGACGAGCTGCTCGGCATGACCACCGCCTGGCTGCACGCGGGCGCCCGCTGCGTGGTCGCGTCACCGGCGGCCGTCAACGACGCGGCGGCGTACGACGTCCTCGTAGCCGTCCACGAACGGCTCGCCTCCGGGGAGGAGCCCGCGGTCGCGCTGGCCGCGGCGGTGCCGGCCGTCTCCGCCGGCACCGCCCCGGTGCCGCTGACCTGCTACGGCTGAGGCTTCAGCCCGGCCGGTGTATCAGGGGGCCGGCCAGGCGCTCCTGGGTGGCATGAGCCAGAGGACACCGCACCACATCCTGCGCGACCCGAAGCCGGGCGAGGTCGTCCGGATCCCGGCCGGCGGCCGGCTCGAGGTCCGCTTCCGTCGTCGGGGCCTGGGGCTGAGCCGCTGGCAGGTGGAGGAGCTGCCCGCCCACCTGGTGCCGCTCGAGGTCGGCGACTACGGCTTCCACTTCCTCGCCTTCCACGGCGCCGCCACGGGACCGCAGCCGCTGCGGCTGGTGCGCAGCCGCGTCGACCGCCCGGGGTCAGGCGAGGTCCGCGACCTGCTCGTGCAGGTCGGCTGACCGCCGCCGCCGCACGAAGACCCAGCTGCGCATCGCCACGAACCGCATCACGGTGACGGCGAGGTTGGCCACCGTCAGCACCAGCACCTCCAGGGTGCGCCCGGTCGAGCCGGTCGCCTGCAGCAGCCACAACGACCCGGTGGTGACCCCGAGGCCGACCGCGAAGACCAGCAGCCCCCGCAGCTGGTGACGGACGACACCCGCCCGGCCCCGCACGCCGAAGGTCAGCCGCCGGTTGGCCGCCGTGTTGCCGACCGCGGTGAGCAGCAGCGCGAGCAGGTTGGCCGTGAAGGCACCGAACGGCCCGGCGAGCAGCAGGTAGAGGACGGCGTACGCGACCGTGGAGGCGACGCCGACGATCGCGAACATCGCCACCTGCAGGCCGATCCGGCCCTCCCCGGCGTCGGCCGAGGCCCGGCCGAGTCGCTCGGCGACGTCCTTGACCGGCAGCCGGCCGGTGACCAGGGCCCGGCCGAGCCGGGCGATCCCGCGCAGGTCGTCAACCGCGGTCCGCACGATGTCGACCCGGCTGTCCGGGTCGTCGACCCAGTCCACCGGGACCTCGTGGATCCGCAGCCCCGCGCGCTCGGCCAGGACGAGCAGCTCGGTGTCGAAGAACCAGTGGTCGTCCTCGACCATCGGCAGCACCTCGCGGGCGACGTCGGCGCGGATCGCCTTGAACCCGCACTGCGCGTCGCTGAACCGGGCGCGCAGCGTGCCGCGCAGCAGCAGGTTGTAGCACCGCGAGATCACCTCGCGCTTCGGGCCGCGGTCCACCCGCGACCCGCGGCCGAGGCGGGTGCCGATCGCGAGGTCGGAGTGGCCGCTGAGCAGCGGGGCCACCAGCGGCAGGAGCGCGTTGAGGTCGGTCGAGAGGTCGACGTCCATGTAGACCAGGACCGCGGCGTCCGACCCGCTCCACACCCGCTTGAGCGCGCGGCCCCGCCCCTTCTCGGCCAGGTGGACCACCTCCACGTGCTCGTGGGTGTGGGCCAGGCGGCGGGCGATGATCGCCGTGCCGTCCGTGCTCGCGTTGTCGGCGATGGTGACCCGGTAGGACCACGGCAGCGTCCGCAGGTGCTCGAGCACCCGGTCGACCGAGGCGGCCAGGTCGCGCTCCTCGTTGTAGACCGGGATCACCACGTCGAGGGTCACCGTCCCGGTCATCGACTCGGGGCTGGTCTCGGCGGTCACGACGACACCGCCGTGGTCGTCCCCGACGACAGGTCGTAGACGGTGACCCCGTCGACGGTGGTGGCCTCGAAGTTCTGCTCGACCCAGGAGGCGATGGCGCTGCCGGCGCCGCTCCCGCCCATCGACGGGCCGAAGCCGCCGCCGCCGATGAACCAGTGCACCTCGCCGTCCGCGACGTACTGCTGGAACTGGGCCAGCGTCGGGCTCGGGTCCGACCCGTTGAACCCGCCGATGGCCATCACCGGCTCCTGCGTGGCGAGCTGGTAGCCGGAGGCCGCGTTGGACCCCACCGCCGCCGCGACCCAGGTGTAGGAGTCCGCGTCCTGCTCCAGCAGGGCGGTCAGCTCGGCGCTCGGCTCGCTGCCCTGGAGCAGGCCGCCGGGCCCGCCCGCGCCGCCCGGCATCCCCTGCTGGCCGCCCTGTGGCGACCCCTGCTGGGCGCCCTGCGGCATCCCTTGCGGCATGCCCTGGGGCATCCCCTGCGGCAGGCCGCCCTGGGTGCCCCCGGGCAGGCCCTGCTGGCCCTGCTGCATCCCGGGCGGTCCGCCGAAGCCGCCGCCGGGCCGACCACCGGGCCCACCCATGCCGCCCGGTCCGCCGGAGCTCACCGCCGGACCGGCCGTGACGATCGAGCCGGTGTGCGCGGTCGACGCGGTCTGCACGGCGTACGCCGTCGGGCCGGCCAGCGACGCCACCACCGCCACCGCGGCGGCGGCGAGCGCGGCCCGCCGGGGCAGCCAGCGCAGCACCGCCAGCACGGTCGCCGACCCCAGGCCGAGCACGAGCACCAGCCATCGCAGCCAGGGCACGAAGTCCGCGCTGCGGCCGAGCAGGACGAACCCGGTGACCGCGGCCGCGGCGACGGCCAGGGCAGCGGCCGCCGCGGCGACCGGCGAGCGACGGTGCTGCCAGACCAGGGCCGCCCCGATGCCGACGAGCGCGGCGATCGCCGGCGCCAGGGCGACGGTGTAGTAGGCGTGGAAGATCCCGGCCATGAAGCTGAAGGTCAGGCCGGTCACCAGCAGCCAGCCGCCCCACACGACGAGACCGGCCCGGGCCCGGTCGGTGCGCGGTGCGCGCCGGGTCAGCCAGAGGCCGGCCACCAGCAGGACCAGCGCCGAGGGAAGCAGCCAGGCGATCTGCCCGCCGACCTCGCCGTCGAGGAGCCGGGTGATGCCGGTCTGACCCCACATCGAGCCGCCCGGACCGCCGCCACCCGGTCCACCGGCACCGCCGCCGCCCACCGAGCCGGTCTCGTCGCCGGTGAGCCTGCCGAAGCCGTTGTAGCCGAGGGTCAGCTCCAGGATCGAGTTGTCCTGCGAGCCGCCGATGTAGGGGCGGCTGTCGGCCGGCCAGAGCGAGACGATCGCGACCCACCAGCCGGCGGCGGCGACCATCGCCCCGAAGGCGACCAGCAGGTGCCCGAGCCGCCGGAGCACCCGCGGCTGGCCGGCGACCAGGTAGACCAGCGCCAGGGCGGGCAACACCAGGAAGGCCTGCATCATCTTGGTGAGGAACGCCAGCCCGACCAGGGCTCCGGCCAGCGCCAGCCAGCGGACGGGGTGCCGGACCCCGGACTCGATCGCGCGGAGGGTCGCATAGACGGAGGCGACCAGCAGCAGCACGAGCATCGCGTCGGGGTTGTTGAACCGGAACATCAGCACGGCGACCGGGGTCAGCGCCAGGCAGGCCCCGGCGAGCAGGCCCGCGGCCGAGGAGCGGGTGGTGCGTCGTACCGTCGCGACGAGCAGCCAGACCGCCAGCACGCCCTCGATCGCCTGCGGCACCAGGATCGACCAGGACGACAGCCCGAAGACCCGGACGCTGAGCGCCATCGGCCACAGCGCGAGCGGGGTCTTGTCGACGGTGATGCTGTTGGCGGCGTCGGAGGAGCCGAAGAAGAACGCCTTCCACGACTCCGACCCGGCCTGCACCGCGGCGCTGTAGAAGCTGTTGGCCCAGCCGGACTCACCCAGCCCCCACAGGTAGAGGACCGCCGTGCCGGCCAGGAGGCCCGCGAGCGCCGGGGGGTACCAACGGTCGGGGGCGGTCGGGGGAGGGGCCAGGGGCGCGGGGGCTGGGCGCTCGGTGAGGGTCGCGGTGGTCATGCCCCCACGCTCGTGGGCTCACCCGTCGCCGCGGTGTGTCCTGTCTGTGGGGCCCCTGTGAGCGGTGCCGAGTCGGCGCGACTGCAGACGCCGGGGACGCCGAGTCGGCGCGAGTGCTGCTCCCCAGGGCCCTGAGTCGGCGCGAATGCTGGGGGACGGACCTGCAGTGGCGCCGACTCGGCCGTTCTCAGACCTGCAGTGGCGCCGACTCGGCGGTCAGCGGCTCCGCCGCGTCACAATCGCTCGCGGAGCCAGGCGGCGTCGGCGGTGTGCTCGGCCGCCCCGCCCGGGGTCTCGAGCACCACGGGGGCGCCGGCGTCGCGGACCACCGCGGCCAGCAGGCCGGGGTCGACCTTGCCGGCGCCGAGGTTGGCGTGCCGGTCGGCGCCGGAGTCGAACTCGTCGCGACTGTCGTTGCAGTGCACGAGGTCGATGCGCCCGGTGATCGCCAGCACGTCGTCGACCACGGTCTCCAGGCTGTTGCCGCCGGCGTGGGCGTGGCAGGTGTCGAGGCAGAAGCCGACCAGGTCGAACTGCTCGGTGGTCGAGATCGCGTCCCACACCCGGCCGATGCGGTCGAGGTAGCGGGCCATCGCGTTGTCGCCGCCGGCGGTGTTCTCGATCAGCAGGGGCAGCTTGAGGTCGACCGCCTCGACCGCCTTGCGCCAGTTGTCGAAGCCCTTCTCCGGGTCGTCGGCCTTGTTGACGTGGCCGCCGTGCACGATCAGGCCGCGGGCGCCGATCGCCGCCGCGGCGTCGGCGTGCTGCTGGAGCAGCTTGCGGCTGGGGATCCGGATCCGGTTGTTCGTGGTGGCGACGTTGACGATGTAGGGGGCGTGCACGTAGAGCCCGACGCCCGCCGCCTCGGCATCGGCCCGCAGGGCGTCGGCGCCGCCGGCGTACCGGACCTCGGGCCCCTGGTACCCCTGCGGGTCGCCCAGGAAGAGCTGCACGTGCGTCATCCCGCGCGCCTGCGCCTCCGCGATCGGGTCGGTCTGCTCGACGTGGGCGCCGACGGCGATGCTGGTGCTGCTCATGCCGCCAGCCTAGGTGGTGCCGGGGACGGGCCGGCCGGTGCCGGTTTACCCGGTCGACCGGGTAAACCCTTGCTTGTCGGCGAGAACTTCGGCCGACAAGCGATGGGACAAGCCGACAAGTCGGCCACGGTCGACGGCGGGACCGGTGCCAGGCCGGTGCAGGCCGGCGCGACGGATTCGGTGGGTGCCCGGCGCCGCTGCTAGCCTGAGCCGTTCCCTGCGTCCAGTGCCCACCACGGGTGCCCGCCGGGAGCCCGCCCGGCCCGCCGGGTGGCGAACGCATCGCCCTCCTGCCACGGAGAGTCCGTGGCCGCCCTGAGTCCAGAGGAGGTGGAGACCGCTGTGCGTGCTTATGAAGTGATGGTCATCCTCGACCCCAGCATCGAGGAGCGGACCGTCGAAGGGTCCCTCGACAAGTACCTCAACGTCGTCCGCAACGACGGCGGCACCGTCGAGTCCGTCGACGTGTGGGGCCGGCGTCGCCTGGCCTACGAGGTCAAGAAGAACGCCGAGGGCATCTACGCCGTCATCACGCTGAACGCCGAGCCGGCCACGGTCAAGGAGCTCGACCGCCAGCTCACCCTCAACGAGTCGATCCTGCGCACCAAGGTCATCCGGCCCGACGTGCACTGATCCTGTGGACGACCACTACCGCCTGTCGGTGCGAGACGCCACGATGGGCGGGCGTGGTCGGACGACCACGGACCGACTCTGACCAGAACCACGGCCAGAACTGAAGGCTAGGAGCCCCCATGGCAGGCGAGACCGTCATCACGGTGGTCGGCAACCTCGTCGACGACCCGGAGCTGCGCTTCACCCCCTCGGGTGCGGCTGTGGCGAACTTCCGGATCGCGTCGACGCCGCGCACCTTCGACCGCCAGACCAACGAGTGGAAGGACGGCGACGCGCTGTTCCTCTCCTGCTCGGTCTGGCGCCAGGCCGCGGAGAACGTCGCCGAGTCCCTCCAGCGCGGCATGCGCGTGATCGTGCAGGGGCGCCTCAAGCAGCGCTCGTACGAGACCCGCGAGGGCGAGAAGCGCACCGTCATCGAGCTCGAGGTCGAGGAGGTCGGCCCGGCGCTGAAGTACGCGACGGCCAAGGTCACCCGCACCACCCGTCAGGGCGGTGGGGGCGGCTACTCCGGCGGCGGCGGCCAGCAGGGCGGCGGCGGGGACGACCCGTGGGCGACCCCGGCCCCGCAGGGCGGTCAGCAGGGCGGCGGCCAGGGTGGCCAGCAGGGCGGTTCGTACGGCGGCGGCCAGTCCGCTCCGGCGAACGACCCCTGGGGCGCGCCCGGCGCCGGCTCCGACGAGCCGCCCTTCTGACCACGTTCTGGTCCCAGCACCACCCAGTTATCCGAACACCCTCAACCATTCCGGCACTCAACCCACTCGTGGGGCCGGGCTTCTAGGAAGGAAGCACCACAATGGCCAAGGCAGTGATTCGCAAGCCGAAGAAGAAGGTTTGCCAGTTCTGCAAGGAGAAGGCGACCGGTGTCGACTACAAGGACACCGCCCTGCTCCGCAAGTTCATCTCCGACCGCGGCAAGATCCGTGCGCGTCGCGTGACCGGCAACTGCGTCCAGCACCAGCGCGACGTGGCGACGGCGGTCAAGAACGCCCGCGAGGTCGCGCTGCTGCCCTACACGTCCGCCGGCCGCTGAGAGGAGGCACTGACATGAAGCTCATCCTGACCCAGGAGGTCACGGGCCTCGGTGCCCCCGGCGACGTCGTCGAGGTGAAGGACGGCTACGGCCGCAACTACCTGGTCCCGCGCGGTCTCGCGCTGAAGTGGACCCGGGGCGCGGAGAAGACCGTCGACTCGATCAAGGCCGCCCGCGCCTCCCGCGCGGTCCGCGACCTCGACCACGCCGAGCAGATCAAGACCAAGCTCGAGGCCCAGCCGGTGGCCGTCAAGGTGCGCGCCGGGTCCGGTGGCCGCCTCTTCGGCGCCGTCACCGTCTCCGAGATCGCCGGCGCGCTCGCCGACGTCTCGGGCGAGCAGGTCGACAAGCGCACGATCGTGGTCGACAACCCGATCAAGTCGCTGGGCGCCCACCAGGTGTCGGTCAAGCTGCACGACGACGTGTCGGCCACCGTGGCCCTCAACGTCATCCCGGCCTGATCGCAGCCGCGACAGCGGATGCGATGGTGGTGGTCGAGCGAGCGGCGCGACTGAGCTTGCGAAGTCGCGACCCGCGTGTCGAGACCCATTGAGGCCACCACCAAGTCCAGCACAGCACGACGGCCCGCCGGAGCGATCCGGCGGGCCGTCGTGCTGTCACGAGGGTTGACGGTCAGGCGGGCTGGGGCCGCGGCGCCGCCCCGGTGACCAGCCAGGCGTCGCCGCGCGCACGGTGCCGGAGCACCACCAGCCGGGCGCCCATGAAGACGGCGCAGAACGACGCCCAGATCGCGACCAGCCCCGCCGAGAGCCAGCCGCAGAGCAGCACGACGGGCAGGTAGGCCACCAGGGTCAGGACGCCGGCGCGGGCCAGGTAGCGGCCGTCCCCGGCGCCGATGAGGACCCCGTCGAGCACGAACACCACGCCCGCGACCGGCTGGCCGAGCGCCGCGACCAGCAGCACCGGCACCAGGAGCTCCTGCACGGCGGCGTCGCCGGTGAAGAGGCGCCCGACCGCCGGGCTGATCGCGGCGAGCAGGGCGCCGGTCACCACGCCGCTCACCACGCCCCACCGGATCATCCGCGTCGTCAGTGCGCGGGTCTCGGCCACCTCGCCCGCCCCGAGGGCGCGGCCGGTCAGGGCCTGCGCGGCGATCGCGATCGCGTCGAGCACGAACGCGGTGAACGCCCACAGGGTCGCCGCGAGCTGGTGGGTCGCCAGGTCGACGGCCTGCTGCCGCGGTCCGTGAGCGCCGAGCACGACGGCGTACGTCGTCGCGATCAGCGCGGCCCGCAGGGTGAGCGTGCGGAGGACGAGGGGCGCGCCCGAGCGGCCGGCCGCCCGGACGCCGGGCAGATCGGGCCGCAGGGGTGCGCCGTGCCGGCGCGCGGCGCGGGCGACGACGAGGACGAACACCGCGGCGCCGGCGAGCTGGGCGAGCACCGAGCCCAGCGCCGAGCCGGCGATGCCGAGCCCCGCGGGGTAGACCAGCACCAGGTTGAGCACGACGTTGAGCACGTTGGCGCCCACCGCTACGACCAGGGGGGTGCGGGTGTCCTGGAGCCCGCGCAGGGCGCCGGTGGCCGCGAGGACGACCAGGAGCGGCACGGTGCCGAGGAAGGCGATCCGCAGGTACGTCGTCGCGGGGTCGGTGACCTCGGGGTCCGCCCCGAAGAGCGCGGTGAGCCGGCCGGCGAGGAGCACGCCCGCGACCGTGACCACGCCCCCGACGGCCACGGCGAGCCAGATCCCGTCGATCCCGTGGGCGAGCGCCGCGCGCAGGTCGCCGGCGCCCAGGCTCCGGGCGACGGCCGCGGTGGTCCCGTAGGCGAGGAACACGCAGAGCCCGATGGCGGTCTGCAGGACGGTGGCGGCGATGCCGAGCCCGGCCAGCTGGGCCACGCCGAGGTGGCCGACGATGGCGGCGTCGGCGAGCAGGAAGAGCGGTTCGGCGACCAGCGCGAGGAACGCCGGGACGGCGAGCCGGACGATCTCGCGGTCCCTCGGGGCGGCCATGACCCGAGCCTAGTCCCGGTAAGTGGCACCCGGCCGGGCTGTCTCGTACAGAACTAGTTATCAACACTTGTGGACAACGGGGTGGAAACGTGCTGTCCGCGCGCGATGTCGACAAACCGCCAGATGACGGCCAGATGACCACCACCTGAACGCGAAATGCTGGCGTGGATTCTCGGGTCCACACCTGTGGGAAAGCATCTGCGCAGGTCAGGGGCGATATCGCGGCTCCGGAGCCCGGGTTGTCCACAGCGTGGTCCAGAGGCTGTGCACAGTTGTCTGCGTGTCGTCCACGGGACACCTCGGCGTTTTCCCCAGGCTGGCCCGGGGGGTGTGGATACGGGGCTGTCGCCGGGCCCGGCCGGCCGCGTACGGTCCGGGGGTTGCCGGGTCGCCGGCAGGGTCTGTCGGTGGGTGTCCCTAGCCTCGGCGGCACCGGGTAGGTGGGGTCGATGGGTGCGAGCAGGAGGTCCGCGAGGTGAGCGTCACCGACCAGGATGCGCGAGGGGTCCCCGAGCCGCCGTACGACGACTGGGGCGACGGCCCGGCGCCGTACGCGCCGGGCGAGCGGCCGACCTCCCCGGGCGACCGGACGCCGCCGCAGGACATGGCCGCGGAGCAGTCCGTGCTGGGCTCGATGCTCATCTCCAAGGACGCCATCGCCGACGTCACCGAGTCGCTGCGCGGCGTCGACTTCTACCGGCCCGCGCACGAGACGATCTTCGACGCCGTCCTCGACCTCTACGGCCGCGGTGAGCCGGTCGACATGGTCACCGTCGCCGCCGAGCTGCAGCGCCGTGGCGAGCTGCTGCGCATCGGCGGAGCGCCGTACCTGCACACCCTCTCGGCGAACGTGCCGATCGCGGCCAACGCCGGCTACTACGCCGAGATCGTGCGCGAGAAGGCGATCCTGCGCCGCCTCGTGGGCGCCGGCACCCGGATCGTCCAGATCGGCTACGCGGGCGAGGGCCAGGTCGACGACATCGTCGACGAGGCGCAGGCCGAGGTCTACAAGATCACCGACAAGCGCTCGACCGAGGACTACTCGCCGCTCAGCGACATCATGGACGGCGTCCTGGACGAGATCGAGGCGATCTCCAACCGGGAGGCCGGCCTCTACGGCGTGCCCACCGGCTTCGCCGACCTCGACGACCTCACCAACGGCCTGCACGCCGGCCAGATGATCATCGTCGCGGCCCGGCCCGCCATGGGCAAGGCGCTCGCGCTGGACACCCCGCTGCCGACGCCCGAGGGCTGGACGACGATGGGCGAGGTGCAGGTGGGTGACCAGCTGTACGACGCCCAGGGCCGACCGACCACCGTCGTCGCCGCGACCGACGTGCTGACCGACCGCCCCTGCTACGAGGTCGCCTTCTCCGACGGCACGCGGATCGTGGCCGACGCCGAGCACCAGTGGCTCACGGAGACCCGAGCGGCACGCAAGTCGAAGTGGGCGGCGGACCGGCACTACAACCGGTCGCGCAACCAGAACATCGTCGCATCGGTGGTGACGACGGAGGAGATCGCGGCATCGGTTCGCGTAGCGGCCGACCAGCGTGCAAACCACGCAGTGGTCAACTCCGCGCCGTTGCTGGCGGACGACCGAGAGCTTCCCATTGCGCCCTACGTTCTCGGCGCCTGGCTCGGAGACGGTCACAGCGCTTCCGCGCGCATCACCTGCGAGACGCAGGAGATCCCGATGTTCCTCGAGGCGTGCGGGCTTCTCGTCGAGCACCGGGGCGGGATGCTCTACAGCCTGAAGCTGCCTCAGGGAGCCCCTGGTGGGTCCGTCCAGGCTCAGCTCCGTCAGCTCGGTGTCCTCAACGACAAGCACATCCCGGTCACTTACCTCCGAGCGTCCGAGAGACAGCGGCGGGACCTGCTGGCCGGCCTGATGGACACCGACGGCACGGTCGTCAAGGGAGTGGGGTCCTGCCAGTTCGCCGTGACCAGCAAACGACTCGCAGATGATGTCTTCGAGCTCGTGGTGAGCCTCGGTTACAAGTGCGGCCGGACGACGAAGCGGGTCAAGGGGCGGTCAGAGGAGACGTCGACGTGCTACATCCTCAACTTCTCGACGACCGATGACGTCTTCCGACTTCACCGCAAGGCCGTCCTCCACAAGGAGGAGCGCCCAGCATCCACCGCTCGGATCGGGCGTCGGTACATCACTGCAGTGCGACGTGTCGACAGCGTCCCGGTGCGGTGCGTGCAGGTGGACAACGATGACCACCTCTACCTGGCGGGGCCGTCGATGATCCCCACCCACAACTCGACGTTGGCCCTCGACCTGTGCCGCGCGGCCTCGATCCACAACAACCTGACCAGCGTGTTCTTCAGCCTGGAGATGACGCGGTCGGAGATCACCATGCGGCTGCTGTCGGCGGAGGCCAAGGTGCCGCTCAACCACATCCGCAACGGCAACATGAACGACGACGACTGGGCCAAGCTGGCCCGCAAGATGGGCGAGGTGTCGTCGGCGCCGATGTTCATCGACGACTCGCCGAACATGACGATGATGGAGATCCGTTCCAAGGCGCGGCGGCTCAAGCAGCGCCACGACCTCAAGCTGATCGTCATCGACTACATGCAGCTGATGACGTCGGGCAAGAAGGTCGAGTCGCGCCAGCTGGAGGTCTCGGAGTTCTCCCGGCAGATCAAGCTGCTCGCCAAGGAGCTCGAGGTCCCGATCATCGCGCTCTCCCAGCTCAACCGTGGTCCCGAGCAGCGCGGCGACAAGCGCCCGATGATGGCCGACCTGCGCGAAAGCGGCAGTTTGGAGCAGGACGCCGACATGGTGATCCTGCTGCATCGCGACGACGTCTACGAGAAGGAGTCGACCCGCCCCGGCGAGGCCGACCTGATCGTGGCCAAGCACCGCAACGGCCCGACCCGCGACATCACGGTCGCCTTCCAGGGCCACTACTCACGGTTCGTCGACATGGCGCACTGACGGGCGGCACCCCGTGGCGGCCTGGGCCGCCAGCCCCGCCCATCCGTCCGCTCGAGGCGGATAGGCAGCCCCCGGAAATGTCATATGAGGATGGATCTCCTGTGATGGCTCGTCATGCAAAGACACCGGCCGATGGCGAAGTATTTGCTCGTCCGACGCTGGCGGCCATCGCAGTATTGGTGTGCGTAGCTGGCCTCTTCCTCATGTTCCGGTGGGTGCTCCCAAGCCCTGAGACCACAGTCTGGGAACTCCTCCTCGTAGTCCTCATCGGTGCAGGTATCGGTGTGGTCTTCGAAAGGGTCGTGAGCGCGCGCCCGAGATCTCGAACCTCAAGACGGCGTGGCAACGCTCCGCCGCAGTTCACCGTCTTCGGACTTGTGGGCCTCAGCCTGGTCCTGGCAAAGGTGATGTCACCCGCAGCGCTGGAGTGGGCAGGCCTTGCAGTGTGCGGTTTCTTGTCGGCGAACGCAGGCCGCGCGATAGCGGTGAAGGTGAGACGCTCCCAGCCGTCCGATTGATCGCGTCGCAGACTTGCTGGTCCCCGGCAGGCACATCCGACCGGCAGAAGTGTGGTTGATCCGAAGCACCTGGTGCGTCGGATCAACCGCGCTCCCGGGTCAGGGCCGCACCCGTGGTGCCTCAGCTGTGTACGGCCGGCGCCGTCCCGCCGTTCGCCGTCAGCGCAGCGGCCGCAGCGAGACCCGGTCGGTCATCCGGGGGGCGTAGTCGACGACCCGGTATACCGGCTTGCGGGGCTTGGTGCCGATGGTGGCGAGGCTGAACGGGGTGATCCGCGCGGAGCGCACGCCGTTGCGGTTCAGGCAGGCCAGCGGCACGGCACCGACCACCAGGTCGCGGTGCGGGTAGACGTGCAGCACGGCGCGCTGGCAGGCGACCGGGTGGCGGTCGTCGGGGTGGAGGAAGACGCCGATCCGACCCGCGTGGCGCCGGCCCAGCCGGGCGGTGACCTGGGTCGTAGTGTCGGCCAGGTCCAGGCCGAAGGACTGCTGGATGCGGCCGCGGCGGAAGGACACGTCGTCCGCGCTCACCTTGAAGACGACCCGGGGGAGCCGGGCGTCACGGAAGACGGTGATCGACCACCCGAGCATGTCCACCCGCTTGGCCCGGGTGATCTCGGCATGGGTGGCCTTGCGGCCGTGGCCACGGTCGACGGGCACCTCCACGGAGTCGGCGGCGAAGTCCGAGCCACGGAGGCGGGTCGTGGGCTCGCCTCCCCGGGAGGCGGCGCCGGCGGCGGACCCCACGGCGCCGGTGGTCAGCACCGGCGTGGCCGCGAGGGTGAGGGCGGCAAGGGCAAGAGCGACACGGCGCACGATGACTCCCGAGATGGTGTGGTGTGGCGTAGGGGTCCGTCCTATCAGACGAGAGCGACACCTGTCGCCGGCCGCACCGGCAGCGGGCGGTCGGGCCGTTCCTCGTCGCGGCACCCATTACGTGCGGCAGGCTGGGGCCGTGCGACCAGCCCGCCTCCTCGCCGGCGCCGCGTACGGCGTCCTCGCCCTGACCGACACCGCCCTGGCCGGCCGTCCCGGCGCGCAGGGGGTGCGCCGGATCACCAAGCCGCTGCTGATGCCGGCGCTCGCCGCCACCGTGGTCGCGGCGGACCCGGAGGGCCCCGGTGTGCGCCGCGTGCTGGCCGGCGAGGCGTTCTCCTGGGGTGGCGACGTCGCGCTGCTCGGGGAGGGCCGGGGCCGGTTCCTGACCGGCGTGGGCTCCTTCCTCGGCGCGCACCTCGCCTACGTCTCGGCGTTCCGCGCCCGCTCGTCGGCACCGCTGCTCGGCACCCCCGGGCGCCGGCGCTGGCTCGCCGCCGGCAGCCTCGGCGCCGTCGGCATGGGGGCCGCGGCCGCCCGGGAGGACCGGGTGCTGGGGGCACCGGTCGCGGCGTACGCCCTCACGCTCGCCACCATGGTCACCGCGGCGGCCGCGATGGACGACGACCGCGGGCGCGACCTGACCCTCGCCGGCGCCGTGCTGTTCCTGCTCTCCGACTCGCTGCTGGGCGCGCGGAAGTTCCTGCTGGCCGATCGCGCTCCCGTCCTGGAGTCCGTCGTCATGGCGACCTACACCTCCGGCCAGTGGTGCATCGCCGCCGGCCTCGGCTCCGGCCCGACCGCCTGAGGCGCTGTCGTGGAGGGGGTGCTCACCGTCGCGGTGGTGCTCGCGGCGTACGCCGCGCTCTCGGGGCCGCTGGATCGCCGCGGTGTCACCTCCGCGATGGCGTTCGTGGCGGTGGGTGCGGTCGTCGGGACGGCAGGTCTGGACTGGCTGACCGAGCCGGTCGACGGTGCCGCGGCCGAGCGCGTCACCGAGCTGGCGCTGGCGTTCCTGCTCTTCACCGACGCCGCCCGGATCGACCTGCGGTCGCTGCGGCGCAGCCTGGCCTGGCCGAGTCGTCTGCTCCTGGTCGGCCTGCCGCTGACGATGGTGCTCGGCCTGCTCGCCGCCCTGCTCGTCTTCCCGCAGCTGCCGCTCGCGAGCGCGTTCGTCCTGGCCACCATGCTCTGCTCGACCGACGCGGCGCTGGGCCAGCGGGTGGTCGAGGACGAGGCGGTCCCGGCCCGAGTGCGGCAGGCGCTCGACGTGGAGAGCGGCCTCAACGACGGCCTCGCGGTCCCGTTCTTCCTCGTGGCGGTCGACCTCGCGCTGGCGACGCTGCACGGCGGCGTGGGCGGTGCCGTCCTGCACAACGTGGCCGACCAGATCGGCTGGGGGGTCGCCGCCGGCGTGGGCGTCGGCGCGGTCGGTGGAGCGCTGCTCCGGCTGGCCGACGGGCGCGGGTGGCTGACCCCGCAGTGGCGCCAGCTCTGCGTGCTGGCGCTCGCCGCCGCGGCGTACGCCGCCGCCGTGGTGCTCGGCGGCAGCGGGTTCATCGGGGCCTTCGTCGGCGGGCTGGCCTTCGGCGCCGCCTCGCGGCAGCGCGGCCTGCGCACGACCTACCTGGCCGAGGAGGTGGGCTCGGTCCTCGCGGCGGTCACCTGGCTCGGCTTCGGCGCCCTCGCGCTGAGTGCGGTGTGGTCCGACATCACCTGGCGGGTGGTGGTCTACGCGCTGCTCAGCCTCACGGTCATCCGGATGCTGCCGGTCGCGGTCGCCCTGCTGGGCTCGGGGGCGCGGTGGCCGACGGTCGCCTTCATGGGCTGGTTCGGCCCGCGCGGGCTCGCCTCGGTCGTCTTCGGCCTGCTCGCCCTCGAGGAGGGCGTGCCCGACGCCGACACCCTGCTCACGACGGTCGTGGTGACCGTCGGCCTCAGCGTCTTCCTGCACGGCCTCACCGCCACGCCGCTGGTCGCGGTCTACCACCGGTGGTACGCCGCCCAGCCCGCGACCGAGTCGCCCGTCGCCGAGGCCGCACCCACGCCGCTCACGCGCACCCGCGGCCGTCCCGGACCGGGCGACGCCGGCTGAGCGGCCGGGCTCGTCTACGCTGCAGCCTCACTCGCGCTCCGGCGCCACATCTCGGGGAGTCCCATGAACCACCGCTCGCTCCTGTCCGCCGCCGTCGCCGCCGCTGCGGTGCTCTCCCTCGCCGGCCCGGCATCCGCCGTCGTTGACCCCGACGACGAGGCCCGCGCGACCATCGTGGTGGCCGAGCGCGACCGGGCCGGTGACCAGCGGCTCGACCGCGACGGGCGGCACGCACCGAAGGCGGTCACCCGCTCGGTCGACCTGCGACGCATCGGCTACCGCATCGACCGCACGCACCAGGTCATCACGATCGGCTACCGCGTCCCGCGGGTGCTGCCGAGCGGCAGCAGGTACCGGCAGGTGTTCGCCTCGATCGCGGCGACCGACCGCCGCGCGCTCGATTCCGCGGCGTCGGCGGTCTTCCTCACCACCTCCTCGGCGCCGTCGGTGGTGCGGGTGCTGGGCACGACGCCCACCGGCGAGAGCTTCGCGCGCCGCTGCGCGGCGGCCACGGTCGACGTGCGCCGCGCCCAGGGGACCCTGGTCCAGACGGTGCCGTTCTCCTGCTTCGCCGGCACCGCCGGCCACGGGTACCTGAAGTCCGTCGTCCTGCTCGAGACCCGGCGCGGCGACGACCTGGCCTGGGACGGCACGCCGTTCACCCGCGACCTGCCGCTGACCCGGGTCGGCTGACCGACCCGGGCGGCCCGCGGGAGCGGCGGCTCGCCGTTCCGGTGACCCGGCGCGACCTGCCGTCGCCGCGGTGAGCTCAGGCCCTGGCGCGGCGGGCGAGCGCCCGGGCGACGGGCGTCGCGAGGTCCGACGGGGTGCTGTTGAAGGCGAGCGGGGCGTCCCCGGCGTAGCGGCGCACCAGGTCGACGACCGCCTCCAGCAGCTCGACCAGGTCGGGGTCGCCGCGGAGCCCGCCGCCGACCAGGACGCAGTCCCAGGTCGCTGAGCGCAAGGCCGTCGTGACCGTCGCCTCGACGTCCTCCGATCCGTCGACCCCGACCAGGCACGAGGCGGCGTCGTAACCGTGGGCCGCCAGCCCGGCCATGCCCTGAGCGATCGCGTCGAGGACCGGCTGCGGGTCCCACGGCCCGGGGACCCGTTCGGGGTCCAGGCCGACCACGAGCACCCGAGGCCTCGACGCCGACGCGGTCACAGGGCCGAGGCTACGTCCGGGACGCCAGCACGGCGAGGTCGCGCTCGGCGTAGACCCGGTGCGACCACTCCTCGTTGAGGATCGCTCCCAGCGCCCGGCGCACCAGGAAGCTCTCCGACTCGGGGTAGCCGGGCTCGGTGACGGGCTCGGTCATCTCGTCGAGGCGCTCGTCGGTGAGCCCCGCCATCACCTCGCGGACCACGGCAAAGCGGGACTCGCGCTCGGCGAGCACCTCGTCGAGAGTCGGCTCGGGGTCGGGGTCGCGCACGACGCCGGGCACCTCCCCCTCGTGCTCGGTGTGGAGCACGCCGAAGCGGTAGTAGGGCTTGGGTTCGCCGAGGACCACCCGCAGCACCCAGGCGTCGGTGGCGAACACCAGGTGGCGCAGCGTCTCGAGGAACGACCACTCGTCGCGCACGCGCTCCTGGAGGAGCTCCTCCGGCAGCGCTCGGGCCTGTTCGACGGTCGCCGCCCAGCGACGCTCGACCATCGCCCAACCGGCCCGGAAGTCGTCGGCAGTCTGCGCGCGGACCAGCACCCGGTCGGGGTCGCGCCGGTCGAGCTCCGCCTCGACCAGCGGCCCCACGTCGACGCCGTTGATCGTCACGTTGCGCAGCTCGCCGTCGACGTCGAGGTTCTCGAGCCAGGCGCCGCGCATCACGACGTCCGTGAAGTAGACGTTGCGGAACCACGAGCCCGAGAAGTCGACCTCCTCGAACCGGGAGCCGCTCAGGTCTGCGCGGTAGTGGTCTTCAGCCATGGGTGCACCCTGCCACGGAGGACCGACAGCGCGGGGTCAGCGGCCTGGGTCAACGGCCTTGGGTCACCGGCCGGCGCGCCACTCCTCGGCGAGTAGGGCGTAGCCCAGGCCGTCGAGCCACCGACCCGAGCGGTGCAGCGACTCCTTCACGGTGTGGGTCTCCCGGCGCATCCCGACCCGCTCCATCAGCCGCCACGACGCCGTGTTGTCGGCGAAGCAGAGGGCGACGACCCGGCGCAGGCCGAGGTCCTCGAAGCAGACCCGCACCAGCTCCGCCACCGCCTCGGTCGCCAGCCCCTGGCCGGCGTGGGCCGGGTCGAGGGTCCAGCCGAGCTCGGCCTGGGAGCCCTGCGCCTGCTCGGCCACCTCCGCCTGCGCCCAGGCGTCCTCCACGCGGAGCATCAGGTCGCCGACGACCTCGCCGTCGCGCTCGACGACGAGCGTGCTCGCCAGCCGGTCGGGGTCGAGGAACACCTCGGCGTACTCGTCCCGCTCGTCGAACCGGCGGGTCACCCACTCGGCGACCTCGGGCAGCCGCCGGAACGCCCAGGTGGCGTCGACGTCGTCGGAGGTGGCCGGCCGGATGGTCAGGCGCGCGGTGCGCAGCGGCCAGGGGACGGCGCTGAGGTCCTGGGTCACCGGCCCATCCTGCCGCCCGCGCACCTCAGCGCGCGACGTAGATCTTGCGCAGCGTCTCGGTGACGGTCCAGGTGGTGCGCTCGCCGGCGTGCAGGCGCACGACGACGCCCGGCGCCAGCGTCACCACCTCGCCGTCGGCGAACGTGACCGTCCCGCGCCCACCGAGCACCACGAACACCTCGTCGACCTCGGTGTCGTCCTCGGTGCCCGGGGCCATCTCCCACACGCCGATCTCCACGGCGCCGACCTCGGCGAGGGGAAGGGTCCGGTCGGGGCCGAGGGTCGCGGCCAGCGCGTCGGACGACAGCACGCGGTCATCCGCGGGGCCGCTCACGAGTCGAACCCCAGCCCGACCGCGTCGAGCGCGCGCAGGAAGGCATTGCGCCGGCCCCGGCGGTGGTCGGCGCGGTCGATCGACCAGCGGGTCAGCGCGATGCCGACGTCGGCCACCGGTGTCGGCGGGAACGGCAGCGGCATCCTCTCGACCATCTCCAGCCGGGTCCGCTCGGTGTCGAGCCCCGAGAGCCGGTCGAGCATCACCTCGGCGGCGAACCGGGTGGCACCGACCCCGAGCCCGGTGAACCCGGCCGCGTACGCGATGCGGCCGCGCGAGGCGAGCCCGTGGAACGCCGCGAACCGGGTCGAGGTGTCGATGGCGCCGGCCCAGCGGTGGCTGAACCGGACCTCCTCGAGCTGCGGGAAGACGGTGAGGAAGTGTGCGGCGAGCCGTCGGAACGACGCCGGCCGCTCCTCGTGCGCCCCCCGGACCGAGCGCTTCGGGATGGCGTCGTAGCCACCCCACAGGATCCGGTTGTCGGCGGTGAGCCGGGAGTAGTGGAACTGGTTGGCGAGGTCGCCGAGCCCCTGCCGGTGGCGCCAGCCGATCGACGCGAGCTGGGCGTCGGTGAGCGGCTCGGTCATCAGGACGTAGTCGTAGACGGGGATCGTCAGGGGTCGGGCCCGCCGCAGCAGCGCCGGGAAGACGTTGGTGCCGAGCGCGACCCGGTCGCTGGTGACCGACCCTCCGGTCGTCCGCACGACGACCGGCCCGCGGGTCGGGGTGTCGAGGCCGGTCACCCGGGTGTGCTCGTGGACCTCGACGCCGAGCTCGGCGGCGGCGGCCGCCAGGCCGCGGGCGAGCCGGGCGGGGTGGACCAGGGCGCAGTCGTGGCGCTCCCAGTCGCCGGCGAGGAGGACCGGGCTGGCGATCTCGGCGCGGACCGCCTCCTCGCCCAGGAACCCCGGCGACCCGCGCAGCCAGTCGACCTGGTGCTCCTCGACGGCGACCGAGAGCATCCCGGTGCGCTCGAGCTGCGCGTCGATGCCGAGCTCGTGGACGTCCTTCTCGAGCGCGTCGAGGTTGGCGCGACCGAGCCGGGTGAGCTCGTCGTACTCGTCGGGCCAGCGGCTGCGGCCGTTCTCCTCGCCGTGGGTCAGGCTCGCCTCGCAGAAGCCGCCGTTGCGACCCGACGCCGCCCAGCCGACGGTGTTCGCCTCGAGGAGGACCACTCGGGCGCCGGGGTTGCGGCGCTTGGCGAGCACCGCCGTCCAGAGCCCGCAGTAGCCGCCGCCGACCACGGTGAGGTCGGCGGCGGCGTCCCGCGTCAGCGGGGGGTACGACGACCCGGGGGCGTCCTCCAGCCAGTGGATCGCGTGCCGGCTCGGCGCCAGCGCCGCGTCGACCAGGGCGGCCGGCGGCGCGAGGCGCTCGTAGACGGTGCTATGCGCCGACATGCTGGTCGCCGGCCTTGAGCGCCTCGTCGAGGATCGCCAGGCCCTCGCGGGCCTCCTCGTCGCTCATCGTGCACGGCGGCACCAGGTGGATCCGGTTCGTGTTGGCGAACGGCAGCAGGCCCGCCGACTTGCAGGCGGCGACGACCTCGTTCAGCCCGGCCGGCGACAGCATCGCCTTGGTGTCAGGGTCGGTCACGAGGTCGAGTGCCCAGAAGGCACCGACGCCACGGAACTCGCCGACGCACGCGTGCCGCTCGGCGATCTCGGCGAGGCCGGGGCCGAACACCTCGCGGCCGAGGCGGTCGGCGTTCTCGACGATGCCCTCGTCGCGCATCGTGGTGATGGTCGCGACGGCCGCGGCGGTGGCCAGCGGGTGGCCCGAGTAGGTGAGGCCGCCGGGGTAGGGCCGGTGGGCGAAGGTCTCGACGATCGGGTCGCTGATGATCACGCCGCCGAGCGGCACGTAGCCGGAGTTCACGCCCTTGGCGAAGGTGACCAGGTCGGGGACGACGTCGTACCGGTCGAGTGCGAGCCAGGACCCGGCGCGGCCGAAGCCGGCCATCACCTCGTCGAGGATCATCACGATGCCGTGCTGGTCGCACAGCGCGCGGACGCCCGCGAGGTAACCCGGCGGCGGCGCGAAGATGCCGGCGGTGCCGGGGATCGTCTCGAGGATGATCGCGGCGATGGAGTCGGGGCCCTCGGCCTCGATCGTGCGGCGCAGGTGCGCCAGCGCGCGCTCGCTCTCCTCGGCCTCGGTCGTCGCGTGGAACTCCGAGCGGTAGAGGAACGGCCCGAAGAAGTGGACGGTCCCGGCGGTCGCGGTGTCGTTGGCCCAGCGTCGCGGGTCACCGGTCATGTTGATCGCGGTCTGGGTGCCGCCGTGGTAGCTGCGGTAGGTCGACAGCACCTTGAAGCGGCCGGTGTGCAGGCGCGCCATCCGGACGGCGTGCTCGTTGGCGTCCGCGCCGCCGTTGGTGAAGAACACCTTCTCGAAGCCGTCGGGCGCGATCTCGCTGATCAGCCGCGCGGCCTCGGAGCGCTGGTCGTTGGCGAACTGCGGGGCGACGGTGCAGAGCCGGTCGGCCTGCTCCTTGATCGCGGCGACCACGCGCGGGTGCTGGTGGCCGATGTTGGTGAAGACCAGCTGGCTGGAGAAGTCCAGGTAGCGGCGGTCCTCGTCGTCCCACACGTAGGACCCGCGGGCCGCGGTGATCACCATCGGGGTGATCTCGGCCTGGGCGGACCAGGAGTGGAAGACGTGCTTGCGGTCCAGCTCGTAGGCGGTGCTCATGGCGGTGGTCCTCCTGGGCCGGTCAGTGGTTCTTGGGGAAGGCGAGCTCGAGGCCGCCGGCGGTGGCCGGGTCGGGCCAGCGCGTCGTGACCACCTTGCCCCGCGTGAAGAAGTGCACACCCTCGACGCCGTGGGCGTGGGTGTCGCCGAACAGCGAGGCCTTCCAGCCGCCGAAGGAGTAGTAGGCCATCGGCACCGGGATCGGCACGTTGACGCCGATCATGCCGACCTGGACGTCCTGCTCGAACGCCCGCGCCGCGCCGCCGTTGCCGGTGAAGATCGCGGTGCCGTTGCCGTACTTGTTGGCGTTCACCAGGTCCAGCGCCTCCTGGTAGGTGTGCGCACGGACCACCGACAGCACCGGGCCGAAGATCTCGTCGGTGTAGACGCTCATCTCGGGCGTCACGTGGTCGAAGAGCGTGGGGCCGAGCCAGAAGCCGTCGGCGTCGCCGTCGGCCTCGACGGTGCGGCCGTCCACGACCAGGGTCGCGCCCTCGCGCTCGCCGGCGTCGACGTACGACGCCACCTTGTCGCGGTGCACCTCGGTGACCAGCGGACCCATGTCCGTGCCCCGCTCCCCGTCGCCGATCCTCAGGGTGGCGGTGCGCTCCTTGATCTTCTCGACCAGGACGTCGCCGGTGTCGCCGACGGCGACGACCACGCTGATCGCCATGCACCGCTCGCCGGCCGACCCGTAGCCGGCGCTCACCGCGGCGTCCGCGGCGAGGTCGAGGTCGGCGTCCGGCAGGACCACCATGTGGTTCTTGGCACCGCCCAGGGCCTGGACCCGCTTGCCGGCGCGGCTGGCGCGCTCGTAGACGTACTCGGCGATCGGCGTGGAGCCGACGAAGCTGATCGACGCGACGTCCGGGTGGTCGAGCAGGCCGTCGACGGCGACCTTGTCACCCTGCAGCACGGTGAACACGCCGTCGGGCAGACCGGCCTCCTTCCACAGCTCGGCCATCCAGATCGAGGCCGACGGGTCCTTCTCGCTGGGCTTGAGGACGACCGCGTTGCCCGCGGCGATCGCGATGGGGAAGAACCACATCGGCACCATGGCCGGGAAGTTGAACGGGCTGATGATGCCGACCACGCCGAGCGGCTGGCGGATGCTCTTGACGTCGACGCCGGTGGAGACCTGCGGTGAGTTGCCGCCCTTGAGCAGGTGGGGGATGCCGCAGGCGAACTCGACGACCTCCTGGCCGCGCGAGACCTCGCCGAGCGCGTCGGAGTGCACCTTGCCGTGCTCGCTGGTGATGATCCGGGCCAGCTCCTCGCGGCGCTCGTTGAGCAGCTCACGGAACCGGAAGACGACCTGGGTGCGGGCGCTCACCGAGGTCGCCGCCCAGTCCAGGGACGCCTTCTTGGCCGACGCGACCGCGGCCTCGATCTCCTCGGGGCCGGCGAAGGCCACCTGGCCGGTGACCCGGCCGGTGGCGGGGTTGGTCACGTCGCCGCCCCGGCCGCTGCTGCCGGGGTGGGCCTGGCCGTCGATCCAGTGCCCGATGGTCTGCACAGTGGTCTCCATGCGGCCCATCGTCGCGCGCTGCCCCCGGGGTGGCGAGGGACGGACTGTCGTTCGTCGTGGCATCCATGCGACAGTACGTCGCATGACGCTCACGGTGCGCGAGGCCATCGCGCTGCCGGCGCTCGCCGCGGGCGACCCGGTCGTGCTCAGCGGGGACGCGGGGCTCGACGCCGAGCTGCGCTGGGCGCACGTGGTCGAGGTCCGCGAGGTGGGCCGGCTGCTGTCGGGCGACGAGCTGGTGCTGACGACCGGCATCGGCATGGCGGCCTCGGCCGGGGCGGCCGACGACCTGGTCCGCCAGCTCGTCGAGGTCGGGGCGGCCGCACTCGTGGTGGAGCTGAGCACGGCGTACCCCTCGGTCCCGGAGCAGGCGCTGCGCCGCGCGCGCCAGGCGGGCTTCCCGGTGGTGGTGCTCAACCGGCGGGTCCGGTTCGTCGACGTGACCGAGGCCGTGCACCGCGCGATCGTCGCCGAGCAGCTGGAGGAGGTGCGGTTCGCCGGCGACGTGCACCAGACCTTCACCGAGCTCGGCCTGGCCCGGGCGCCGATGGCCCGGCTGGTCGAGGCCGCGGCCGACCTCGCCGGATGCTCCGTGGTGCTGGAGGACCTCAGCCGCCGTGTGCTCGTGCCCGCAGCACGCGGTGAGCCGGTCGACCGGCTGCTCACCGACTGGGAGCGGCGCTCGCGGCTGACGCCGTACCTGCGGGCGACGGGGGTGGGCGGACCCGAGGGCTGGCTGACCACGCCGGTCGGCATCCAGGGCGGGGCCTGGGGTCGGCTGGTCGTGACCGGCGTGCGCGACCCGTCGCGGGCCCGGCTGGTCGCCGAGCGCGCCGCCCAGGCACTGGAGCTGGGCCGGATGATCGACCGGGACGACACGGCGGTGCAGCTGCGGGTGCACGGGGGCTTCCTGCTCGAGCTGCTCGACGACCGGGTCGGCTCCGAGGCGGTCGCGGCGGCACGGCTGCGGGGTCTCGGGGTGCCCGAGTCGCCGGCGTACGTCGGCGTGGTCGCCCGGTCGCGGTCGGAGGTGCCGGTCGAGCGGCTGGTGTCCGCCCTCGGCGAGGTCCCCGGCCTGGTCGGTGCGCTGGATGCCGGCCACGTGGGGCTGCTCGTGCCGGTCGACGTCGACCTCGACGCGGTCGCGCGTGCGCTGACCGCGGTCGAGCCCGAAGCGGTGCTGGCCGCCGGGCACCCGGTCACCGGTGTGCTCCCGGTCGCGGCGTCGCTGCGCTCGGCCCGCCTCGTCGCCGACGTGGCGGTCACCCTCCCGGCCGTCGACGGCTGCGTGCGGCAGGCCGACATCCGGCTGCCCGGCCTGCTGATGTCGCTGCGCGCCGACGCCCGGCTGCAGGAGTTCGCCGAGGCCGAGCTCGGGGGGCTGCTCGAGCACGAGGCCCGGCACGGCGGCGGGCTCGTGGACCTGCTGCGCCAGTTCCTCGCGGTCGGGGGCAACAAGACCGAGCTCGCCCGCGTCGCCCACCGCAACCGCACCTCGCTCTACCCCGCCCTGCGGCGGCTCGAGGAGCTGGTCGGCCACCCGCTCGACGACCCCGCGTCCCGCCTCTCCCTCGGCGTCGCGCTGCTCGCCCACGACCAGGCGCGCCAGCTGTAACGCGGGGTTATGGTCGCTGCACACGGCGTGTGCGGCACGTGCAGCGTCCATAACCCCGCGTTACAGGCGGAGCGGCGCCGCGCGCCCCGGCCGCCGGCGGGCTCAGTCAGACGCCACCAGCACGGCCCCGAGGCCGATCATCATCACCCCGCCGGCAGCGCCGAGGGTGTCCAGGCGCTGTGGGCGACGGGCGAACCAGTCGCGGGCGCGGCTCGCGGCCAGCGCCCAGCACCCGTCGGAGACGACCGCCATCGCACCGAACACCACCCCGAGCAGCGCCAGCTGGAGCCCCGTGTGGCCGGCCGGCTCGTTGACGAACTGCGGCAGGAACGCCACGAAGAACACGATCGTCTTGGGGTTGGTCAGCCCCACCGTGAAGCCGATCCGCAGCGACCGCAGCGCCGACGTGCGGCGCACCGTGAGGTGGTCGACGGCCGCCAGTGCGGCGCGGGCGTCGGCACGGTGCCGGATCGCCTGCACGCCCAGCCACACGACGTACGCCGCCCCGCAGATCTTCAGCGCCAGGTAGGCCTGGGTGCTCGTGGCCACGATCGCCCCGAGGCCGGCGGCGACCAGCAGCACCTGCGCGGTGACGCCGAGCGCGTTGCCGGCGACCGACAGCAGCGCGTCGCGGCGCCCGACGGTCAGGGCCCGGCCGATGGTGAAGAGCAGGCTCGGGCCGGGCACCTGGATGAAGAGGGCGCTCGCGACCAGGAACGCGAGCCACTGGCTGGTGGTCGGCACGGGCCCATCCTGCCGGAAACCTGGTTGACCCGCCTCCGGGTTCCTGGTGGGGTCGGGCGGGTGACCGAGGACCTCGCGGAGCTGCGCGCCCTGGCCCGGGCCTGCCTGGAGGTCGACGGCGGCCTGCCCCTCCTGGCCGACGACGACGGCCTCCTGCGGGCGCGGCTGCGGACCGGCGAGACCCGGGAGGTCCGGGCGGCGGACGACACCTTGGTCGCCGCCGCGACGGTCGCGGTCGCGGCGGACGGGGCGACGACCTCGGGGCTCGTGCACCCCGCGCACCGCGGCCGCGGTCACGGGCGGTCGCTGCTCGCCTGGGCGGCGGAGCGCGCCGGCGGACTGCCGCTCACGGCGTCCTGCGAGAACGTGCACCCGGCGGCCGAGCGGCTCTACGCCCGGTTCGGCCTGGAGCGGTCGTTCGCCGAGCACGTGATGCATCGCCCGGGAGGCTCGGTGCCCCAGGTGCCGGTGCCCGACGGCGTCACGCTCGTCCCGGCCGCCGTGGCACGACCCGAGGACCTGTTCGCTGCGTACGTCGGGTCCTTCCGCGACCGGCCCGGGTTCCCGGACCCGACCCCGGCCGCCTGGCTGGCCGACCTCGAGGAGGACGACGAGTGGCGGCGTGACGTCTCCGCGGTCGCGCTCGACGAGCACGGCGGCCCGGTCGGGTTCGTGAACGTCCTCGGGAGCTGGATCGACCAGGTCGGCGTGGTGCCCGCCTGGCGGGGCCGCGGCCTCGGCGCCCACCTGGTCTGCCGGGCGCTCCTCGCGCTGGACGGCGGGGCCTGGCTGATGGTGAACGTGGACAACCCGGCCGCCGGGCTCTACACGGCGCTCGGCTTCGAGCGCCATGGCCTGCGCGGCCGATGGACCGGTCCTACCGCGCCACGAGCAGGAAGCGCACCCCGTCCCCCGGGACCGTGATGTCGACCGGCATGGAGTCACCGTCCTCGGCGGAACCGCGGTGGGCGGTGTAGCGGAAGGTCACCGACTCACCCGGCGCCAGGCTCTCCGGCTCCGGCCAGTCCGCGCCGCCGTAGAAGGCGACCCGGATGCTGCTCGCGCTGATGTCCAGGGCGGTCGTGCGCGACCCGGTGTTGACGATCCGCACCACCGCGACGATCCGGCCCGGGGTCGTCCGGAGGACCCCGGTGACCTGCTGGCGGGCCGGCCGGCCGTACCCGCCCTTCCCGGTCCAGGGATGGGCCCCGGGGAGCTTGATCATCACGTCCAGGCGGTGCGCGGGGACCGCGGCGGTGGTCGGTGCGGGCGCGGCCGCGAGCGCACCGACGAGCGCGAGCGAGGAGGCCGTGACGGCGAGGCGTCTCATGGCGACCGACGCTAGGCGGGTGCGACGGGGAGCGCCAGACGGTCTGGACGTTTATCACGCTAACGAGGCCTTATGCTGCCAAGGTGGACCTGACCGAGCGTGAGCGCGCCGTCGTGGCGCTGCTGCGCCGCGACCCCCTCATCGGCTCCGCCGCGATCGCCGAGGCGCTGGGCACCACGCGCGCCGCGGTCAACGTGCACCTGTCCAACCTCGGCAAGAAGGGCGTCATCCGCGGTCGCGGCTACGTCCTCAGCGAGGACCCGGCCGTCGTGGTCGTCGGCGGCGCGAACATCGACGTCAAGGCGCGCAGCAGCCGCGCCGCCGTCCCGGCCACCAGCAACCCCGGCACCGGCACCATGTCGGTCGGCGGGGTGGGTCGCAACATCGCCGAGAACCTGGCCCGGCTGGGCACCCGGACCCACCTGGTCGCCGCGATCGGCAGCGACGGGCTCGGCGACCAGGTGCTCGCGGCCACCTCGGCGGCCGGCGTCCACGTCGAGCACGTACGCCGCAGCGCCCGGTCGACGGGGACCTACACCGCCGTCCTCGACGCCGACGGCGAGCTCGTCGTCGCGGTCGCCGACATGGCGGCCACCGACGAGCTCGTCCCCGAGCAGGTCGACGCCGCCCGCGACCTGGTGGCGTCGGCCGCGCTGGTCGTGCTCGACGGCAACCTCGCCGCCCCCACGGTCCGCTTCGCCCTCGACCTCGCGGCGACCGCAGGCACCCGGGTGCTGCTCGACCCGGTGAGCGTGCCGAAGGCCGAGCTGGTCGCCCCGCTGGTGGCCGCGCCGCTGTGGTGCGTGACCCCCAACCGCGACGAGCTCGCGGCGCTGTCAGGGCTGCCCGCCCGCACCCCGCGCCAGGTGGCCCGGGCCGCCGCGGCGCTGCACGCGCGCGGGGTGGCACTGGTGTGGGTGCGGCTCGGAGCCGCCGGCTCCCTGCTGAGCACCGCCGACGGGGCGACCGAGCTGCCCGCCGTACCCGCCGAGGTCGTCGACGTCACCGGCGCCGGCGACGCCATGCTCGCCGCGTTCTGCCACGCCGTGCTCGGCGGGGCCGACCCCGCGGCCGCCGCGGCGTACGGCCACGCCGCCGCCGCCCTCACCGTCGCCAGCCACCACACCGTCCGGCCCGACCTCACCGACCGACTCGTCAGGAGCCTGCTGTGACCCACCCCCTGCTCACCGTGACCGACGAGGTCGCCGACGCGCTGCGCGACCGCCGGCCGGTGGTGGCGCTGGAGAGCACGATCATCAGCCACGGCATGCCCTACCCGCAGAACGTCGCGATGGCCACCGAGGTCGAGGCGATCGTGCGCGAGCACGGTGCGGTGCCGGCGACCATCGCGGTGCTCGACGGGCACCCACGCGTCGGGCTCTCCACCGACGACCTGGAGCTGCTCGCCAGCCACGGCGACGTCGCCAAGGTCAGCGTGCGCGACCTCCCGCTGGTGGTGGCCCGCGGGACCCACGGCGCCACCACGGTGGCCGCGACCATGCGGCTGGCGGCCATGGCCGGCATCTCGGTCTTCGTGACCGGTGGCCTCGGCGGGGTGCACCGCGGGGCGCAGCAGACCTTCGACGTCTCGGCCGACCTGACCGAGCTCAGCCGGACGCCGGTCGCGGTCGTCTCCGCGGGTGTGAAGTCGATCCTCGACATCGGCCTCACCCTGGAGGCCCTGGAGACCCTCGGGGTGCCGGTGCTGGTCGCCGGCAGCGACGAGTTCCCGTCGTTCTACTCGCGCAGCAGCGGGCACGCCGCCCCGAACCGGGTCGACAGCGCCGCCGAGGTCGCCGCCGTCGTTCGCGCCGGCCGCGACCTGGGCCTGGCCAGCGGCGTCGTCGTGGCCAACCCGATCCCCGAGGAGGACGAGATCCCCGCCGACGAGATCGGGGCGATCATCGAGCAGGCCCTCGCCGACCTCGACCGGCTCGGCATCCACGGCAAGGACGCGACGCCCTACCTCCTCGGGCGCATCGTCGAGATCACCGGCGGCGCCTCGCTCACCGCCAACATCGCCCTGGTGCGCCACAACGCCCGGTTCGGTGCGGCCGTGGCGGGTGAGCTCGCGGCGCTCGCTTCACCGGTCGACCGGTGAAACGTGCAGGACACGCCGGAGCACACCGGCGTGTCTGCACATTTCCCCTGACGACCCCCGCCCACGGGCCCCGGCGCTGGACAGTCCCGGCGATCTGTCCGAGGCTGCCCGGGTGTACCGACCCGGCACGGCCGAGACCTGGGCCAGTCCCTGGGCGATGTACGCCGACCTGCGCGACCACGACCCGGTGCACCACGTGGACCAGCCGGACGGGCGCGACTACTGGGTGCTGTCCCGGCACGCCGACGTGCTCGCCGCAGCGGTGGACACGTCGACGTACTCCTCCGCCCAGGGCCTGACCGTCGAGTACGACGACCTCGCCACCATCGGGCTGGCCGACAACAGGCCGCTGGTCATGCTCGACCCGCCGGACCACACCGCCTTCCGGCGCCTGGTCGCGCGCGGGTTCACGCCCCGGCAGGTGGCGACCCTGGAGCCGGTGGTGCGCGCGTTCGTCGTCGAGCGGATCGAGCGGCTGCGCGCCGAGGGTGGCGGGGACATCGTGGAGGCGCTGTTCAAGCCGCTGCCGAGCCTGGTCGTCGCCCACTACCTGGGCGTCCCCGACGACGGCCGCGACAGGTTCGACGGCTGGACCGACGCGATCGTCTCGGCCGGATCGGCCGGCGCCGTGACCGACGCGGCGGCGGCGCTGACCGAGATGACGGCGTACTTCGCCGAGCTGATCGACCGACGCCGCACCGAGCCGGGCGACGACACAGTCTCGCACCTGGTCGCGGCGGGCGTGGGTGACGACGACGCGGGACTGCTGTCGATCCTGGCCTACGTCTTCACCGTCGTGACCGGTGGCAACGACACGACGACCGGCATGCTGGGCGGCTCCGTGCAGCTCCTCGAGACCGACCGCGACCAGCGCCGGCTGCTGCTGCAGGACCCGGCGCTGGTGCCGGACGCGGTCGAGGAGCTGCTGCGGCTGACCTCGCCGGTCCAGGGTCTCGCGCGGACCACGACCCGCGACGTGGTGCTGCACGGCCGCACCGTCCCAGCGGGCCGCCGGGTGCTGCTGCTGTACGGCGCCGCCAACCGCGACCCGCGCCGCTACGGCCCGGACGCCGACGAGCTCGACGTCCGGCGCCGGCCGACCCAGATCCTCACCTTCAGCCAGGGCAGCCACCACTGCCTGGGCGCCGCGGCCGCACGGTTGCAGGCGCGGGTCGCGCTGGAGGAGCTGCTCGCCCGTTGCCCCGACTTCACCGTCGACCTCGCTGGGGTGCGGTGGGCGCCGGGCCCCTACGTACGCCGCCCCAGCACCGTGCCCTTCCGGCCCGCGGCGTGAGCGGCCGCCCGGGTCGGTAGGGCAGGCTGGGCCCGTGCCCGCAGCCATCCACTACGTCGGTGTCGACCTCGCCTGGGGCGAGCGGCAGCGCACCGGGCTCGCCGTGCTGGACGCCGACGCCCGGCTCCTCCACCTGTCGAGCGTGCACACCGACGAGGAGATCCGGACGGCGCTGGCGCCGTACGTGAAGGGGGCCTGCCTGGTCGGCTTCGACGCCCCGCTCGTGGTCACCAACCCCACCGGCTCCCGCGACGCCGAGAAGGAGCTCAACCGCGACTTCCGGGTCTTCGAGGCCGGGGCGCACCCGTCGAACACGAGCAAGCCCGAGTTCGCCGACGGCGGGCGCGGCGCCCGGCTGTGCCGGCTGCTGCGCCTCGACGTCGACCCGCGGTCGGGACGGCGCCGCCGCGCGATCGAGGTCTACCCCCACCCGGCGACCGTCGTGCTGTTCGGCCTGAGCCGCACGCTGAAGTACAAGAACAAGCCCGGCCGGACGCTGGACTCGATGCGCGGCGAGCTGCTGGTCCTCATGGGCCACCTCGAGCAGGTCGTGACGACCGACGCCACCTGGGCCGCGCTGCGGACCGCGGTCGAGCAGGCGACCCGCAAGAGCGAGCTGGGCCGCGCCGAGGACCAGGTCGACGCGGTCGTCTGCGCCTATGTGGCCCTGTTCGCCGACCGCTGGCCCGACCGGGTGACGACGTACGGCGACCTCGAGCGCGGCTACATCGTCACGCCCACCCTCCTCGACGCGCAGGTGGTGACCCAGCGGGCGGTCGCGGAGTACGCCACGCGGTGGCCCGAGCTGGTCACCGTCGCCGAGCAGCAGGTCGCGCTGGTCACGGCGATGCTCGACGAGGCCGGCATCAACTACCTCAGCGTCGCCGGCCGGGCCAAGAGTGTGGCGTCCTTCGCCGCGAAGGCCGCCCGCACCCAGGACGGCGCGCCGCTCTACACCGACCCGCTGCGCGAGATCACCGACCAGGTCGGGGTCCGGGTGATCACCTACGTGCGCAGTGACGTCGCCGCGGTCGCGGAGGTCCTCGGCGCGCAGGTGCGGGTGCTCGACGACCGTGACCTGGGGCAGGAGACGGCGAGCGAGGGCCGCTTCGGCTACGCCAGCCGGCACCTGCTCCTCGCCCGCGACGACGGCGGGGTCGCCCAGGTCCAGGTGCGCACCGTGCTCCAGCACGCCTGGGCGCAGTTCGAGCACGACATCCGCTACAAGGGCACGGTCCCGGCCGAGCACGCCCGCGACTTCGACCGGCGGTTCACCCTCGCCGCGGGACTGCTCGAGCTGGCCGACCAGGAGTTCACCACCATCCGCGAGCGGCTGCGCGGCGGCTCGGTCGAGGAGCCGCCGAGCGGGGCCGACGGCGTCAGCCCCCGCGAGCTGGCGGCGTACCTCGCGGGGCAGTACGCCGACGCGGCCTGGTCGCGGCCCGACCACTACGCCTGGATCGCGGGGCTGCTGGGCGAGCTCGGGCTGACCACGCTCGCCGACCTCGGTGAGGTGCTCGCGGGCGTGGACCTCGCGGCGATCGTCGCGCGGATGGACTACCGCTACCCACCCGGCGCGGTGCGCCGGCTCGACGACGCGCTGCTCAGCGCCTTCGGGGAGCGCTACGTCGACCTGCCCGGCAACGCCCACCGCCGCGGCCTGCTCCGCGCCAGGATGGAGAAGATGTCCGGATAGGTCCGCGCGTCGACCTCACGGATCAGCAGCGCTCGGGGGCCGGTCGTGACACGATCCCGCCCATGGGAGCACGGAGGGTGGCGCTCGGCGCCGCGACGACGGTGGCGCTGGTTGCGACGGTGCTGGGGACGACGAGCGGGGCGGGCGCTGCGGCGCCCGACCGCCCGGGGGAGGCCAGGTGCCGGACCGCCGCGAAGACCGGGTGCACCCCGTTCGAGCTCCGGCCCAGCGTCGAGCAGCTCTACGTGCTGGACGGCACGCCCGGTGACGACCTCGAGCTCCGCGACGACACCGACACGGTCGTGGCGACCGGCACCGTCGACGCGCAGGGCAGCCTGGTCTGGCGCCAGCTCGCGCCGGGCGTCTACACCGTGCAGGTCGTCGGCGAGGACTGGACCCGCTCCGGCGAGGTGACCGTCACCGCGTTCGACGGCCCGCCGCCGCAGCAGTCGTTCTACGACGACCAGACGCTGACGGAGGGCTTCCAGTACATCACCACCCGCGACGGCACGACGCTGTCGGCCAACGTCTCCTTCCCCTCCGGACAGGGCGACGGTCCCTTCCCCACCGTGGTGGAGTACTCCGGCTACGACCCCAGCAACCCGGCCAACACGACGATGGCCACGCTGTTCAACACGCTGGGCTACGCCTACGTCGGCGTGAACGTCCGCGGCACCGGCTGCTCGGGCGGGGCGTTCATGACCTTCGAGCCCGTCCAGAGCATCGACGGCTACGACGCCATCGAGACCATCGCCGCCCAGCCGTGGGCGAAGTACCACAAGGTCGGGATGGTCGGTATCTCCTACCCCGGCATCGAGCAGCTCTACGTGGCGCGGACCCGGCCACCGCACCTCGCTGCGATCACTCCGCTGTCGGTCATCGACGACACCTACCGGGGCACGCTCTACCCCGGCGGCATCCTCAACACGGGCTTCGCGGTCTCCTGGGCCCAGCAGCGGGCGGAGGACGCAGCGGCGTACGGCGAGGGCTGGGAGCAGGGCCAGGTCGACGCGGAGGCGGAGCACGACGTCACGACCTGCGCGGACAACCAGCGGGTGCGCGGTCAGAACGTCGACCTCGGCGCCATGATCAACGCCAACCCCTTCTACTCCCGCGAGGTCGGGGACCCCATCAACCCGAGCAAGTGGGTGCACGACATCAACGTCCCGGTCTTCATCGCCGGGGCCTGGCAGGACGAGCAGACCGGCGGGCACTTCCCGGCGCTGCTGAACCTCTTCAAGGGGTCGCCGGACGTCTACGTCTCGATGGCCAACGGATCGCACACCGAGAGCCTCGGGCTCGGCGTCTTCAGCCGGTACGCCGACTTCCTCGACCTCTACGTCGCCCACCGGGTGCCGAGCATGGCGGCGCTGGCCCCGAAGAACCTCGTGGCGCCGGTCCTCGCCAAGTCGATCACCGGCATCGAGGGACTCAAGCTCCCGCCGGGCATCGACTACACCGGGCTGAACTACCAGCAGGCGCTGGCCAAGTACCGCGCCCAGAAGCACGTCCGGATCCTCTTCGAGGAGGGCGCTGCGGCAGGGGAGCCGTCGGGGTCGCCGATCCCGCGGTTCGTGCGCACCTTCGACTCCTGGCCGATCAAGCAGGCCAAGCCGACCGCGTGGTACTTCACGCCGCGCGGCGGCCTGCGCGCCGCGCCCCCGGCCCAGCGTCCCTGGGAGGCGCCGGCCCGCACGTACTCGGCGGACCCCGACGCGCTGCCGGCCACGGACTACACCGGTCCGGGCAACGACATCTGGAAGGCGCACCCGACCTACGACTGGCAGCAGATCCCGCAGGGCAAGGGCCTGGGCTGGATCAGTGCTCCGCTGACGCGGAACGTGGTCGCCATCGGCACCGGCTCGGTCGACGTGTGGGTGCGCACCCCGGCCCGTGACACCGACCTGGAGGCCACGCTGACCGAGGTGCGGCCCGACGGCACGGAGGTCTACGTGCAGTCCGGCTGGCTGCGCACCAGCCACCGCAAGCTCGACACGACGCGGTCCACGCCGATCTCGCCGGTGCACACCGACCTGGAGAAGGACGCGGCGCCGCTCCCGGCCGGCCGCTACACGCAGGTGCGGCTGGAGCTGTTCCCGTTCGCCCAGGCGTTCCGGGCCGGATCGCGGCTGCGGCTGACCATCGACGCGCCGGGCGGCGCCCGGCCGCTGTGGGCCTTCGACACCACGATCGCCCACGGCGAGAAGGTGGCGATCGCCGCGGACAGCAAGCACCGCTCGCGGATCGTGCTGCCGGTCGTCCCGGGGGTCAGCGTGCCGACGAAGGCCCCCGCCTGCGCGTCGCTGCGCAGCCAGCCCTGCCGCCAGTACCCCTAGGACCAGTACCCCTGAGACCAGTACCCCTGATCAGGGACTATCCCGCCGGGGCGGCTGCGCGCAGCTTCTCCAGCAGGGGTCCGGCGGCCTCGGCGAGGAAGCGGTCCTGGCCGTCGTCGCCGACCTGCACCAGGGCGACATCGGTGAAGCCGGCCTGCCAGTAGGCCGACACCGCCTCGACGATCCGGTCCAGGTCGGGCCCGCACGGGATCGAGTCGGCGACGTCCTCGGGCCGGACGAACTGGGTCGCGCCCGAGAAGCCGGCGGGGGTCGGCAGGTCGGCGTTGACCTGCCAGCCGCCGGCGAACCAGCGGAACTGCTCGTGGGCCTTCTTCACCGCGGTGTCCTCGTCGGGGTCCCAGCAGATCGGGATCTGCCCGATCGCCCGGGCGCCGTCGCCGATCCGGGTCGCGCCGTCGACGGCGTTCCACCCCTCGACCAGCGACGACTCCGGCTCGACGCCGATCAGGTGGTCGCCCAGCGGTGCGAGCGCCTCGATGGCGCGCTCGCCGGCGACGGCCAGCCCGAGCCCGACGCCCTGCTCAGGGACGTCCCAGATCCGGGCCGAGTCGACCTGGAAGTACTCACCGCGGTAGTCGACCAGCTCGCCGGTGTGCAGCGACCGGATGATGTCGACCGCCTCGCGCAGCATGTCCTGCCGGTCCTGGATCGCCGGCCAGCCCTCGCCGACGACGTGCTCGTTGAGGTTCTCCCCGCTGCCCAGCCCGAGGGTGAACCGGCCCTCCGCGAGGATCTGCAGCGTCGCGGACTTCTGCGCGACGACGGCAGGGTGGTAGCGCATCGTCGGGCAGGTCACGTAGGTCATCAGGCCCACCCGCGACGTCGCCTGCGCGACCGCGCCGAGCACGGTCCAGGCGTACGGCGCGTGCCCCTGCTCGGTCAGCCACGGGGAGTAGTGGTCGCTGGAGACCTCGAAGTCGAAGCCGACCTCCTCGGCCGCGACGGCGTACCGGACCAGGTCGCGGGGACCGCTCTGCTCGGTCATCAGGGTGTAGCCGAAGTTCGTCATGGCAGCGGAGTACCCACTCGCCTGCGGCGTAACGTCGGGCCCATGACACCAGCAGACGTGTACGTCGACTTCTTCGAGCGGGTGCTGGAGAACGGCGTCGCCGTGGTCGGCGGTCTGGACGACGACGAGCTCGCCCACCGCCCCGCGCCGGACGCCAACTCCATCGCCTGGCTGGTCTGGCACGCGGCGCGCGTCCAGGACGCCCAGGTCGCCGACGTGGCCGGCACCGAGCAGGTCTGGTTCACCCAGGGCTGGGTCGACCGGTTCGCGCTCGACCTCGACCCGCAGGACCACGGCTACGGCCACACCAGCGAGCAGGTCGGCAAGGTGCGCGCGAGCAGCGACCTGCTGGCCGACTACCTGCGCGCCGCCCACGAGGCCACGGTCGCGTTCCTGCGCACGCTCGGCGAGGACGACCTCGACCGCATCGTCGACGACCGGTGGGACCCGCCGGTCAGCCTCGGCGTGCGGCTGGTCAGCATCGCCGACGACGACGCCCAGCACGTCGGCCAGGCCGCCTACCTGCGCGGGCTCCTCGGTCGCTGACGGCTCACGCCGCCCGCGCGGGCCGGGTGACCCGGTAGCGCACGAAGGACGGCACGGCGAGTGCGGCCACGACCGTGCCGACCACGACGAGCACGCCGCCGCCGGCCGCGGCCGCCGCGGTGCCGACCGCGGCGGCGGCCGCGCCGTGCACGACGTCGGCCACCCGGGGCCCGCCGGCCACCACGACGATGAAGACGCCCTGCAGGCGACCGCGCACCGAGTCCTCCGCGGCGCTCTGCAGCATGCTGGTGCGGAAGGCCGCCGAGGCCATGTCGGCCGCACCGCCGATGACCAGCATGAGCAGCGCGACGAGGAGCATCGTCCGCTCCCAGGAGCCGGTCCCGCGGTCGGCGAGGCCGACGGCGACGCCGAACCCGGTCATCGCCAGGCCCCACACGAGGATGCACACGATGACGGCGTACCCCTGCCGCTCGACCCGGGAGACCCAGCCGGAGAAGACGCCGCCGACGACCGCGCCGAGCGGGATCGCCGCGAACAGCAGCGCGAACACCAGTCCGCCGCTGTCCGGGCCGCCGAAGGACAGGTGTGCGATCTCCGGGAAGAGGGCCCGCGGCATCCCGAAGACCATCGCGATCAGGTCGACGACGAAGGACATCAGCAGCACCGGGTGGCCACGCAGGTAGGAGAAGCCCTCGATCACCGAGCGCAGCCCGGGTGCGCCGGTCACGCCCTCGACCGGCAGTCGCGGCAGGTGGAGGACGGCGCCGAGCGTGGCGAGCAGGGCGACCGCGTCGATGAGGTAGAGCCACGAGAACCCGAGCACCGGGATGAGGACGCCGGCGACGAGCGGCCCACCGATGGCGCCCGCCTGCGCGACCGTCATGCTGAGCGAGTTGGCTGCCGGGAGGAGCTCGGGCTCGAGCAGCCGCGGCAGGACCGCGCTGCGGGTGGGCTGGTTGACGGCGAAGAACGCCTGCTGCACCGAGAACAGCCCGAGCAGCAGCCACACGTCGGTGTTGCCCGCCGCGGCCTGGAGCCAGAAGAGCCCGCTGGTGGCGATCAGGCCGGTCGTGGTCACCAGCAGGATGGAGCGCCGGTCGAAGACGTCGGCCAGCGCCCCGCCCCACAGGCCGAACACGACGAGCGGCACGAGGCCGAACAGCCCGGTGAGGCCGACGTACGCCGAGGAGCCGGTGACCTGGTAGATCTGCGCCGGCACCGCGACGACCGTCAGCTGGGCGCCGACGACGGTGACGATGTTGGCCAGCCACAGGCGCCGGAAGTACTCGTTGCGCAGCGGCCGGGTGTCGGCCACCAGGCCGCCGACGACCTCTCCGAGCTTGCGCACGATGCCCGAACCTAGCCCGGCGGCTGCGTGTTCCCCGGGCCGGTACCGTCGAGGTGTGCCGCAGCCCCTGCCCACCGAGCCGCCGGTCGAGTCGGTGTGGGACTACCCGCGCCCGCCGCGGGTCGAGGAGACCACCGAGCACGTGGAGGTCGAGCTCGGCGGGGTCGTCGTCGCGGCCACCGACCGCGCCTGGCGGGTGCTGGAGACCAGCCACCCACCCACCTACTACCTGCCGCGCGACGCGTTCGTCGACGGCGCGCTGCGCCCGGCCGACGGGCACACCTGGTGCGAGTGGAAGGGACAGGCGTCCTACTTCGACCTCGTGGCCGGCGAGCGGGTCGCCCTCCGGGCGGCCTGGACCTACCCGGCGCCGACCGCGGGCTTCGAGGCCATCGCCGGCGCGGTCGCGGTGATGCCCGGGCTGGTCGACCGGTGCACGGTCGACGGCGAGGTCGTGGTGCCGCAGCCGGGTGGCTTCTACGGCGGCTGGATCACCGGCCGCGTCACCGGGCCGTTCAAGGGCGGACCGGGCACGCGCGGCTGGTGAGGCGGGGCCGCCGCTACGGCAGCGAGCCCTCCTCGGACTCCTCCTCGACGGCCGCGTCCAGCTCGGCCTCCGCGATCCGCGCCTCGGCCTCGGCCGCCTCGCGCTGAGCACGCTTCTCGGCCTTCCTGGCCGCCTTCGCCTCGGCCCTCTCCCGTTTGCGGACCTCCCGGGCGTCGGGCTCGACGTCGTCGGACATGTCGCCTCCTCCTCGTGGTGGTGACGGTTCGTCAGGGGCAGTAGCTCGAGGTGGGATTCCGACCCAGCAGCCGGTCGGCCAGCATGGGGCACCACTGCCCGGATGCGGCGTAGCGGCCGTCTGACTCGCCCGGGTGCTTGATCCAGAGGTTCCCGTCGAAGGCACCTTGGAAGACCATGGCGGGCCGTGCCCCGACGAGCGCCCAGGTCGGATCAGAGACGTCACCGTTGACCGGGGTCGCATATCCGTTGCGCGAGGTGTCGATGACGTAGCGCTTGCCGGTCACGCCGAGCTTGCGCAGTCCCGAGAGCAAGTACATCGCGTACTTTTTCTCGTCGGCCGTTGGCCGGAAGTTCGAGACGTTCGTCGAGATGCCGCGGTCGTACTGGACGCCCGCCTTCCTCAGCAGTGCCGCTCGCGTGTCATAGGGCCTCCAGTCGGAGTGCCCGGCGTCGAGGTAGACCCAGGCGCCCGTTGCACTGAGCACCTTCGATGCGAATCGCAAGAGCGCGAGTCGGTCTCCGGCGTTCTTGCATCGCGGATCGCCGTAGAACGGGATTGCGTCGGGCTCAAGGATGACCAGTGCGTTCGTGCCACGCAGACCCCTGGCGATCTCTCGGACCCAGGCTTCGTACTGTCTCGCACCGGGTAGGCCACCGGCTGAGTAGAGACCGCAGTCGCGGTCGGGGATGCCGTAGACGGCGAGCACCGGGGTCTTCTGCGACCGGGCCGCCGCTCCGGCGTACGTGGCGACCACGGTGCGGACGGCCTTGCTCGGGTCATCAGGGCTTCGGGTCGGGTAGTACTCGGGACCCAGCCAGAGGGCCTGCGGGAAGTTGCCGAGGTATCTGCGGTAGTCCCCGCCCGCGACCCACGCCTTCATCCGGTGATCGACGTAGAGGCCCTGGGTCCGCCGTGGGTCGGGCCGCGCAGCCGCCTCCGCGGGAGCGGCCCAGCCGCCGACCAGCAGCGCGAGCACCACCAGGAGGGGTGCGAGCGCGCGGAGGCGGCGGGGGGACGTGGGGGCCACCCGTCCAGCCTAGGCGCCCGACCCTCGCCGCGGGACCTCCCCGGGTGAGGCTTGTGGGTCTGCTGAGGAAACGTTGAGGTGCCCCTCAGGCGGTGCCCCTGCGGCGGTGCCCCCTCAGGCGGGCACCGGCTGGTCGTCGTCGCGAGGACCGAAGATGCACAGCTCGTCGAGCTGGTCGGCCGACAGCGGCAGCCCCCAGGCCTGCATCTGGGTGCGCGACCGGCGGGAGAAGACCGCGCGGAACAGCTCGTAGGAGTCCACGTCCTCCGGCACCCCGGCGGCACCGAACCGCGACGGCGCGACCGCGGCGAGCACCGGCAGCCACATCCGCTCCGGCAGCATCCCGCGGCCGAGGGCCTCGTGCAGGTCGGCGTGGTGCACCGAGATGTCCCAGACGATGGCGGGTCGCGGGTTGCCGGCGACCTGCTCCGCGATCACGTCCTGGTGCGAGCCCAGCTCCGCGAGCAGCGCGGGCACGAGGTGGCCACGGCGCTCGGCGACGTGGCGGGCGGTCCACTCCGGCCCGGGTGCCCCCTCCATCCGCCCCGTCACCGCGTCGGACGAGACGCCCGCGAGGTGGGCGACGACGTCGTGCACCGTCCAGGCGGGCGTCGCGGGCACCGTGGCACCGAGCCGGTCGTCGGGCAGCTCGGAGACCAGGGCCGACACGGCCGCGACGTGGTCGCGGTAGAGCGCACCCCAGTCGGTGCCGGGCTCGGTCGGGGTGTCGGCGGCGGGTGGTGGCATGCAGGCACCGTAGGCAGATCGACGAGTTTGGGGAAGGGTTGTCGTGCCGGCGGCCGGCCGTTCGTGGACACAGTGTCCGGGGACGCAGTGGAGCGACCCGACCCAGCGGAGGAGACACCATGACCCTGTACCTGTTCAGCGTCCACGGCAGCGCCGCGACCTACGAGGTGCCGATCGAGGAGATGCAGCCGCGGTTCGACGCCACCGCTCGCTTCAACGAGACCGCCCGCGAGGCGGGGATCTGGGTGTTCGCCGGGGGGCTCGAGCGGCCCGACACGGCGACCACCGTGGACGGCACCGGCGGCGCGCCGGTCGTCACCGACGGCCCCTACCTGGAGACCAAGGAGTGGATCGGCGGCTTCTGGGTCTTCGAGATCCCCGACCTCGACGAAGCGCTGGAGTGGGCGGCGAAGGCGTCCGCGGCGTGCGGCGAGACCGTCGAGGTGCGGCCCTTCCAGGGCGAGGCGTGACCGACGCCGCTGCGGCGGTCGAGCGGATCTACCGCGAGGAGTACGGCCGGGTGGTGGCCTCGCTGGCGCGCCGCTTCGGCGACCTCGACATCGCCGAGGACGCCGCCGCCGAGGCCCTGCTCGTCGCGCTCGAGAAGTGGCCCGTCGACGGCGTGCCACCCAACCCGGGCGGCTGGCTGACCACCACGGCCGGCAACCGCGCGATCGACCGGATCCGCCGCGAGTCCCACCGCGACGCCAAGCACCAGGCGGCCCTGATGATCATCGACGACACCCCGCACGAGCCGACCGGCCTGGTCGAGGACGACCGGCTGCGGCTGATCTTCACCTGCTGCCACCCCGCGCTCGCCCCCGAGGCGCGGGTCGCCCTGACGCTGCGCCTGCTCGGGGGGCTGACCGTCGGCGAGATCGCGGCGGCGTTCCTCGTCCCGGAGACCACGATGGCCCAGCGGATCACCCGGGCCAAGCGCAAGATCAAGGGCGCGCACATCCCGTTCCGGGTGCCCGCCGCCGCCGACCTGACCGCGCGGCTGGACGCGGTGCTGGCCGTGGTCTACCTCGTCTTCAACGAGGGCTACCTCGCCAGCTCCGGTGGGCACTCGGTCCGCGAGGACCTGACCGGCGAGGCGATCCGGCTGGGCCGGATCCTGCACCAGCTGCTGCCCGACGAGCCCGAGGTGACCGGCCTGCTGGCGCTGATGCTGCTCACCGAGGCGCGCCGGCCCAGTCGGGTGGCCGGCGGCGAGCTCGTGCCGCTGCGCGACCAGGACCGCGGCGGGTGGGACCGGGAGCTGGTCGCGGAGGGGCACGAGCTGGTGCGCGAGTGTCTGGCCCGCAACCGGCCGGGCCAGTACCAGCTGCTCGCCGCGGTCAACGCCGTGCACACCGACGCACCCGACGCCGACGCCACCGACTGGGGGCAGGTCGCGGCGCTCTACGGGCAGCTCCACGCCATCACCGGGTCCCCGGTCGTGGCGCTCAACCGCGCGGTGGCCGTCGCCGAGCTCGACGGGCCCGGGGTCGCGCTGGCCGAGGTCGACCGGCTGGTCGAGACGGCACCGAGCATGGCGTCGTACCACGCCTGGCACGCGACGCGTGCCGACCTGCTGCGCCGCCTCGGGCGCAGCGCCGAGGCTCGGGCGGCGTACGACGCCGCGATCGCCGCGACCGCCAACCCGGCCGAGCAGGCCTACCTGCGCCGCAGGCGTGGCACGCTGGCGCCATGACCGACGAGCCGACGCCGCTGGCCCTCCCCGACGCCGAGGTCGCCCAGGACTGGGTCGAGGCCCGCGCACGCGACGGCCTCGCGGCCGCGGCGGCGGTCGTCGCGGTGCTCCGGGAGGAGCCGCCGGCCGCCACGCTCGACCTGCTGCGCGCCTGGGACGAGGTCGCCCGCCAGCTGAGCAACGTGGCCGCGGTCGCCTCGCTGCTGGCCAACGTGCACCCGCTGGAGCCGGTGCGGACCGCGTGCGAGGCGGCCGAGCAGCAGGTCGACCGCTTCGTGACCGAGCTGCGGCAGGACCGCCGGCTCTACGAGGTGTTCGCCGGCGCGGACCCCGTGGGCCTGGACCCCGTCGCCGCGCGCCTGCTGGACAAGACCCTCGAGGACTTCCGGCGCGCCGGGGTCGACCGCGACGACCAGACCCGGGCCCGCCTCGCCGCGATCAACGAGCGGCTCACCGCGGTCGGCCAGGAGATCGGGCGCACCATCCGTGACGACGTCCGGACGGTGCGGGTGCCCCCCGAGCGGCTCGCCGGCATGCCGCAGGACTGGCTCGACGCACGCGCGGCCGACGACGACGGACTGGTGACGGTCACGACCGACTACCCGGACGCGGTGCCGGCCCGGATGTTCGCGCACGACGCCGACGTCCGCCGCCGGGTCACGGTCGCGTTCCTCGAGCGGGGGTGGCCGGCGAACGACGCCCTCCTCCACGAGCTCTTCGAGCTGCGCGCCGAGCTCGCGACCCTGGTGGGCTACCCCGACTGGGCGTCGTACGACGCCGACGTGAAGATGATCGGCGACGGGCCGGCGATCCCGGCGTTCATCGACCGGATCGCCGAGGCCGCCGCGGCCCCGATGGCGCGTGACCTCGAGCTCCTCCTGGAGCGCTACCGCCGCGACGTCCCGGACGCTGCCGCGATCGACACCGCCGACTCCCTCTACTACGAGGAGCTGGTGCGCCAGGAGCGGCACGACGTGGACGCCCAGCAGGTGCGTGCGTACTTCGACTTCGAGCGCGTCCGTCAGGGGCTGCTCGACGTGACCGGCCGGCTGTTCGGGCTGAGCTACGAGCCGGTGCCGGATGCCGCGGTCTGGCACGAGGACGTGACGGCGTACGACGTGGTCCGTGACGGTGCGCGGATCGGGCGCATCTACCTCGACCTGCACCCCCGCGAGGGCAAGTACAAGCACGCCGCGCAGTTCACGCTCGCCGACGGCCTGGCCGGGCGCCAGCTCGCCGAGGGCGTGCTGGTCTGCAACTTCTCCCGCGGGCTGATGGAGCACGACCACGTCGTCACGCTCTTCCACGAGTTCGGGCACCTCGTGCACCACGTGCTCGCGGGCGGCGGCGAGTGGACCCGGTTCAGCGGGGTGGCGACCGAGTGGGACTTCGTCGAGGCGCCCAGCCAGATGCTCGAGGAGTGGGCCTGGGACGCCGAGGTGCTGCAGACCTTCGCCGTGTCCGCAGACGGCACGCCGATCCCGGCGGACCTGGTCGAGCGGATGCGGGCCGCGGACGACTTCGGCAAGGGCTACCACGCCCGCACCCAGATGTTCTACGCGGCGATGTCCTACTGGTTCCACACCGACCGGCCGGCCGACCTCACCGACGCGATGCGGACGCTGCAGGCGCGCTACTCGCCGTTCCCCTACATCGAGGGCACCCACATGTTCGCCAGCTTCGGGCACCTGGCGGGCTACTCCTCGGCGTACTACACCTACATGTGGTCGCTGGTCATCGCGAAGGACCTCTTCTCCGCCTTCGACCCCGACGACCTGTTCGAGCCCGCCGTCGCCGGCCGCTACCGTGACCGCGTCCTCGCCCCCGGCGGCTCCCGCGACGCCGCCGACCTGGTCGCCGACTTCCTCGGCCGCCCCTACACCTTCGACGCCTACGCCGCCTGGCTGGCGCGGTAGCCGCGGGGTGGATGAATCCCCGGCTGACCGGGGATTCCTGACGTTGTCAGGCGTTGCAACCCCCGACAACGTCCAGTTTCCCCGGCTGACCGGGGATTCATCCACCCGCTCCCTTGTGTCGACCGACCTGTCGGCGTACGCTCACGATATATCGCGAAACCTCGACGACAGTCTGATGGTCGCGATGACACCGACGTCGACATGCGACATGAGAGGAGTCTCGTCATGGGACACCGAGGATTCGGTCGGCAGTGGGCCTCCCACCCCGACCAGCAGATGCACCAGCACGGCCGGCGCGGCGGGTGGGGTGGCCCGCCCTGGGGCGGGTTCGGCTCGCAGGGGTTCGGGCGTCCGGGCAACCCGGGCCCGCCGCCGTGGGTGGCCGGCCTGTTCGGCCTGGCCCAGGGGGACCGGCAGCGGGGGCCGCGGGTACGCCGTGGCGACGTCCGCTCCGCGATCCTGGACGTGCTCCGCGGCGCTCAGGAGAGCGGTGCGGAGGTCAACGGCTACCAGGTGATCCAGCAGATCACCGAGCGCAGCAACGGCGCGTGGCGGCCCAGCCCCGGGTCGGTCTACCCCACCGTCTCCCAGCTGGAGGACGAGGGACTCGTCGCGACCACCGAGACCGGGGGACGCCGGAGCCTGGGCCTGACCGCCGCCGGTGAGGAGTACGTCGCCGCCCACGCCGACGAGCTCGCCGGCGTGTGGGCCCCGTTCGAGGAGCCGGCCCGCGACGAGGAGGGCGGGGTCGCGGACCTGCGCCCGGAGATCGGCCAGGTCATGGGCGCGGTGTGGCAGATCGTCACGACCGGCAGCGACCGGCAGCGCCAGGCGGCCATCGAGATCCTCGTCGAGACCCGGCGCAGGCTCTACGGCGTCCTCGCCGACGGCGACGAGGAGCCCGAGGACGAGCCGGCCGACCAGGAGCCCGGTGACCAGGAGCCCGGTGACCAGGGTCCCGGCGACCAGCAGGCCGGCGACGAGTGAGGCCCGGACGGTGAGGGACGACCAGCTCCGGATCGGCGACGTGGAGCGCGAGGAGGCCGCGGCCGAGCTCGCCGAGCACTACGTGCGCGGCCGGCTCACGACCGACGAGCACGCGGAGCGGCTGGACCGCGTCTGGGCCGCCCGGACCCGCGGGGAGCTGGCACCGGTCTTCGCCGACCTGCCCGGCCCCCGCGGCCCGGCCGGTGCCGCGCGGCCCCCGGTCCGGCGCGGTCCGCCGTGGACCCCGCCGGTGGCGGCCGGCCTCCGGGTGCCGGTGCTGGCACTGCTCGTCCTCCTGGGGGTGGCCACCGTGCTGACGCACGTCCCGCTGGTGCTGGCGGGCCTCCTCGTGGTGCTGCTCGTCGCCGCCCGGCGGCGCCGGTGGGCCGGCCGGCCGCGTGGGTGGCACGGCGCCAGGCACTGGTACGGACCAGGGGCCTAGTCCACTGGTACGGACCAGGTGCGCGGGGGGTGTGACGCACCTAACCTGACGAGACACCGGGCTGGGGGGGCCGGACCGGAGCGATCTCGGGACGACGCGTGCTCCACCCTGCACCTGCCACCCAAGGAGATCGTCGTCATGGCGGCTCGAAGTCGTTCCCGGTCCTTCCTCGTCGCCGCTGCGGCCCTCGCCCTGGCGGCACCGCTCGCGATCGTCGCGGCACTGGCCAGTCCGGCCTCTGCCGCGCCCGGCAAGCCGCACAACGTGTACATGTACAAGGTCGAGAAGCACGTCGACCTGTCGGGTGAGTTCCCCGACAACTACCTGCACGAGCACGTCTACTGCCAACCGGGTGACATCGCCCTCGACGGCATGTGGCGCGTCGACCACGTCGACCAGGCGAACCCACCGGACACGGTCGGTGACGAGCGGGACGTGGTCTTCACCGCGTCGTACGGCGACGACAGCGACCGCACCGAGTGGCACTTCCGGGCCCAGAACCACGCCGACGGTGACGCCCAGATCAAGCTCTTCGTCACCTGCATCGACGGCACCGTCAAGCAGACCAACGGACATGTCCACAACACGGTGATCTCCGCCCGGCACGACGACAGCACCAACACGGGCTGGCTCGCCGGTGACCACGCGGGCGTCTTCCACAGCTTCACCTGCCCCTCGGGCACGCTGGCCGTCGCCCCGGGCTTCCGGTTCAGCAACGCCGGCGCCCCCGACGACGACCACGTGGTGCACCTCTACCGCAGCTGGACCACGAACAACTACCGCGGCTGGCAGTGGGCCTTCCTGGTCGACGACGACAACGTCGACGTGGATCTCTACCTGCGCTGCCTGCAGGTGAAGACCTCCGCCAACGGCAGTGGTCCGCACGCCCACAACCTGCTGTGGGCGTTCCGGCCGGGGTTCAACGGCGACGACCAGTACCTCAGCGGCAGCGGCATGCAGGAGCGTCGCCTCAACTGCGACGACAACCCGAACGGCAACAGGTACCAGGACTACAAGGCGATGGTCGGTGCGTTCTGGATCCAGGACCCGTACCACGCCTGGTACCTCGGCCAGGACCCGCGGCCCAAGCAGCGCGCCTTCCGCTACTGGTGGAACGGCCCCGGTGACAACCGCGTCTGGCACGGCGCGCTGTGCATCCGCAGCGTCACCGGCAAGCAGGTCCGGCCCTGACCTCCGCCCCGCGCTCCGTCTGACCTGAGCCCGCCCCACGACGTGGGGCGGGCTCAGTCGTCGTACGACGCCAGCAGCTCGTCCATCCAGGCGAAGCAGGCGGGGGACAGCTCCCCGAGCGGTGCGGCACCGGGGAGCAGGGTGTCGACCCGCGCGGCCTCGGCAGGCGGCAGGTCGGTGTGCAGGTAGCGCAGGCCGAAGTCGTGGCGCCACGGGCAGTGGCGCACCCGCAGCAGCCGCACCACGGTGCCCAGACCGAAGCGCAGGTAGAGATCGGTCGCCTCCGGGAGCTGACCGCGGGCGACGGCCCGGTTCACCAGCCACTCGGCCGTCGCGCGCCGCTGGCGCGCCTGGTCGACGGCCTGCGCGCACGCGGCGTCGATCGTGGCCTGGTCGTCGGGCCGCAGGGCGACCTGGCCGTCGGGGTCGTGCAGCACGACCGGCCTGCCGTGGCGGCGGACGTCGACCACCCGGTGCGCGTCGGAGAGGTCGGCGAAGTGCAGGTCGACCGCCCGGGTCGGCTCGGCCAGGGCGCCCGGACGGCGCTGGTGGTTGACGAAGCTCTGCCGGCCGTCGGGCCAGGTGGCCAGGGGCAGCTGCCACACGTGGTCGACGTCGAGCCGCTCGCGCGCCGCGCCGACGACGCGGTCGTGCACCTGCGACGTCGTGCCCGGGGTGCAGAGCAACTCGACGTCGAGGTCGGACCACTCGTCCCACCCCCCGGTCGCGGCCGAGCCGCCGACCCAGACCACCAGCAGGTCGGGATCGTCGGCGGCCACCTGGCGCAGCAGCGCGAGCCAGTCGTCGTACCGGGAGAGATCGGCGGTCATGCGCGTCATTGTGCGCCCCAGTGGGTACGAGCGCGCAGATCGCTTCTCGGGAGGTCTCGTCATGTCCGCACGACGGCTCTGGACCCTGGTCGGGGTCCTGCTCGCGCCCGCGGTGCTGCTGCCGCTCTGGGTGTCCTACTACAACCGGGAGGACCCGACCCTGCTCGGGTTCCCGTTCTTCTACTGGTTCCAGTTCCTGCTGATCGTCGTCTCGGTCGCGCTGACCTGGCCCGCCTTCCTGCTCTCCCAGCGGGCCGAGCGCCTGGACCGGGTCCGCCACGGGCTCCCCGCGGAGCCCGGCGGTCCGCGCGACCAGGAACGGCGGTGACCCGGTGCTCGACCACGTGAACGGCGTCGTCCTCGGCGTCTTCGTCTTCCTGTTCCTGCTAGTGACCGTGCTCGGCTTCGCCGCCGCCCGGTGGCGCCGGGCCGCGAGCCTGGACAACCTCGACGAGTGGGGCCTGGGTGGCCGCGGCTTCGGCACCTTCATCGCCTGGTTCCTCATCGGCGGCGACATCTACACGGCGTACACCTTCATCGCGGTGCCGGCGACCCTGTACGCCGGCAGCGTCGTCGGGTTCTTCGCCGTGCCCTACACGATCGTCGTCTACCCGTTGATCTTCGTGTTCCTGCCCCGGCTCTGGTCGGTGTCGCACCGGCACGGCTACGTGACCCCCGCCGACTTCGTGCAGGGCCGCTACGACAGCAGGCCGCTCGCGCTCGCGATCGCCCTCACCGGCATCCTCGCCACGATGCCCTACATCGCGCTGCAGCTGGTCGGCATGCAGGTGGTGCTGCAGGTGATGGGCATCGGCACGTCCACCGGCAGCTGGTTCGTCCAGGACCTGCCGCTGTTCATCGCCTTCGCGGTGCTCGCCGCCTACACCTACTCCAGCGGCCTGCGGGCGCCCGCCCTGATCGCGTTCGTCAAGGACGCGCTGATCTACGTCGTCATCCTGGTGGCCGTCTTCTACATCCCCCACCAGATCGGAGGGTGGGGGCACATCTTCTCCACGGTCGGCGACTCGTTCGACTCCTTCAACGCCGACAACGCCGACGCGATCGCCAGCGGGGCGGCGCAGCCGAAGGGCACCATGCCACCCCCGGCAGCGCAGTGGGCGTACGGCTCGCTCGCCCTCGGCTCGGCCCTGGCGCTGTTCATGTACCCCCACAGCATCACCGGCGTGCTGTCGACCCGCAGTCGCTCGGTGATCCGGCGCAATGCGGCGCTGCTGCCGGCGTACTCGTTCCTCCTCGGTCTCCTCGCACTGCTCGGGTTCGTCGCGATCGCGGCGGGGGTGAAGGTCGAGAACCCGCAGCAGTCGGTGCCGCAGCTCTTCGAGGACCAGTTCAGCCCGTGGTTCGCCGGCGTCGCCTTCGCGGCGATCGTGATCGGGGCGCTGGTGCCGGCGGCGATCATGTCGATCGCGGCTGCCAACCTGTGGACCCGCAACGTCTACAAGGCGTTCATCAACCGCGACGCCACCCACGCCCAGGAGGCGACCCAGAGCAAGCTGGTGTCGCTGCTGGTGAAGTTCGGGGCGCTGGTCTTCGTGCTGGCGCTGTCGAAGGACTTCGCGATCAACCTGCAGCTGCTCGGCGGCGTGTGGATCCTGCAGACGATGCCGGCCATCGTCGTCGGGCTCTACACCCGGTGGCTGCACCGCTGGGCGCTGCTGGCCGGCTGGGCCGCCGGGATGGCGTGGGGCACCTGGCTGGCGTACGGCGTCGCGTCGCCGACGCAGCAGCACTTCGGCGGGCCGCTCGTCGCGTTCCCGGGCACCGAGACCAAGGTCTACATCGCGCTGCTGGCCTTCGGGCTCAACCTGGTCGTGGCTGTCGTCGCGACGCTGGCGCTGCGGGCGACCGGGGTCGCGGAGGGCGTCGACCAGACCCGACCGCAGGACTACCACGCCGACAGCGGCGACCCGGGTGTCGAGGAGGAGCTCAGCCCCGAGGTCACCGCGCACGCGTGAGGGGTCTCGAGGCTCGTCGCTGCGCTGCTCGCACCTCAACCACCGGCGTGGCGAAAGTCCGGACGGTCGGCACCTCGATGTTGTAGACAACGGGGTCATGACAGGTGGGTCACTCGTCTCGGGTGGTCGGTCATGAGCTCGCGCGGCCGCTGGGTGCTGGTCGGCGCCCTGCTGGCGCCGGCGGTCGTGCTGCCGCTGTGGGTGTCGCTGTTCGACCGGGAGGACCCGACCCTCGCGGGGCTGCCGTTCTTCTACTGGTTCCAGCTGCTCCTGATCTTCGTCGCGGTCGGCCTGACCGTGCCGGCGTACCTGCTGTCCCAGCGCGCCGAGCGTGACGACCGGGTCCGCCACGGACTCCCGCCCCGGCCGGGCGAGGAGGACTGAGCCGTGCTCGACCACGTGGACGGCGTCGCGCTGGGCGTCTTCGTCTTCCTGTTCCTGCTGGTGACCGTGCTGGGCTTCGCCGCGGCGCGCTGGCGGCGGGCGGCCAGCCTGGACAACCTCGACGAGTGGGGCCTGGGCGGCCGCGGCTTCGGCACCTTCATCGCCTGGTTCCTCATCGGCGGCGACCTCTACACGGCGTACACGTTCATCGCGGTGCCCGCGGCCCTGTACGCCGGCAGCGTGATCGGGTTCTTCGCGATCCCCTACTCGATCGTCGCCTACCCGCTCGTCTTCGTGTTCCTGCCCCGGCTCTGGTCGGTGTCGCACCGCCACGGCTACGTGACCCCCGCCGACTTCGTGCAGGGCCGCTACGACAGCAGGCCGCTCGCGCTGGCGGTGGCGCTGACCGGCATCCTCGCCACGATGCCCTACATCGCGCTGCAGCTGGTCGGCATGCAGGTGGTGCTGCAGGTGATGGGCATCGGGACGTCGAGCGACAACTGGTTCGTCAACGACATCCCGCTCTTCATCGCGTTCGGCGTCCTCGCGGCCTACACCTACTCCAGCGGCATGCGGGCGCCCGCCCTGATCGCGTTCGTCAAGGACACGCTGATCTACGTCGTCATCCTGGTTGCGATCTTCTACATCCCCCACCAGGTGGGAGGCTGGAGCCACGTCTTCTCGGTCGTCGACGACTCGTTCTCGTCGTTCAACGCCGACAACGCCGACGCGATCGCGGCCGGTGCGGCAGCCCCCAAGGGCACCATCCCACCGCCCGCCGCGCAGTGGGCCTACGCCTCGCTCGCGCTGGGCTCGGCCCTGGCGCTGTTCATGTACCCGCACAGCGTCACCGGCGTCCTGTCCACCCGCAGCCGTTCGGTGATCCGGCGCAACGCCGCGCTGCTGCCGGCGTACTCCGTCCTGCTGGGCCTGCTCGCCCTGCTCGGCTTCGTCGCGATCGCGGCGGGGGTGAAGGTCGAGAACCCGCAGCAGTCGCTCCCTCAGCTCTTCGAGGACCAGTTCAGCCCCTGGTTCGCCGGCGTCGCCTTCGCTGCGATCGTGATCGGCGCGCTGGTGCCCGCGGCGATCATGTCGATCGCCGCGGCGAACCTGTGGACCCGCAACGTGTACAAGGCGTTCATCAACCGAGACGCCACGCACGCGCAGGAGGCCCAGCAGAGCAAGCTGGTCTCGCTGCTGGTGAAGCTCGGCGCGCTGGTCTTCGTGCTCGCGCTGTCGAAGAACCTTGCGATCAACCTGCAGCTGCTCGGCGGTGTGTGGATCCTGCAGACCCTGCCCGCCATCGTCGTGGGCCTCTACACCCGGTGGCTGCACCGCTGGGCGCTGCTGGCCGGCTGGGCGGCCGGCATGGCGTGGGGCACCTGGCTGGCGTACGGCGTCGCGTCGCCCACCCAGAAGCACTTCGGGGGCCCCCTGGTGTTCTTCCCGGGAACGCAGACCAAGGTCTACATCGCGCTACTCGCCTTCGGGCTCAACCTGGTCGTCGCCGTCGTCGCGACGGTGGTGCTGCGGGCGCTGAAGGTCGACGAGGGCGTCGACCAGACGCATCCGCAGGACTACCACGCCGACCTCGGCGACCCCGGCGTCGAGGGTCGGCTGGATCCGGAGGTCCCGGCCCACGCCTGAGCGACGTCCCGGACGCTAGCGGCGGCGCAGCTGCACCGGCTGGCCGTCCTTGGGGAACGGCAGCGAGTGGTTGTTCATGGGCGCGACGTACGCCGGGTCGACCGTCCACTCGAAGTCGAGGAGCAGGTGGTACATCAGCGCGGTGACCTCGGCGCCGGCGAAGTACATCCCGAGGCACTTGTGCACGCCGCCGCCGAACGGCGCCCACGCGTAGCGGTGCCCACGGTCCTCCCGGCGCTCCGGTGCGAACCGCTCCGGGTCGAACGTCTCCGGGTCGGTCCACAGCTCGGGCATCAGGTGACTGAACTGCAGGCCGACGGTCGCATAGGTGCCGGCCGGGATGCGGGTGCCGAGCACGACGGTGTCCTTGACCGTCTTGCGCAGCACGACCGGGACGGGCGCCCGCAGCCGCAGCGACTCCTTCATCACCAGGTCGATCGAGGTGAGGGACTCGAGCTCGGCGAGGTCGGGGTCGCGGTCGAGGCCGGCGGCGAGGGCCTCGACCTCGGCGCGGCAGCGCTGCTGCCACGCGGGGTGCTGACCCAGGAACTGCATCATCGACGACAGCGTGATCGTCGAGGTGTCGTGGGCGGCCATCATCAAGAACACCATGTGGTTGACGACGTCGTCGTCGCTGAAGCGATCGCCGTCCTCGGACTCGATGTGGCAGAGCACCGAGAAGAGGTCGTCGCGCTCCTCCGCGCGGCGCGAGGGCAGGTATCCGCGCAGGAACTCCTCGAGGTGCCGGCGCCCGACCATGCCGCGGTGCCACCGCGTGAACGGGACGTCGTGGCGCACGATCGCCGCGGCCGCCTGCACGCAGGCGATGAAGGAGCGGTTCACCTGCTCCATCTCGGCCGGCGAGGTGTGCTCGGCGCCGCCCATGAAGGTGTTGGTCGCGATGTCGAGGGTGAGCTGCTTGAGCGCCCAGTAGGCCTCGAACCCCGGCTTCGGGTCCCAGCCCGCGAGGCCCGACGTGATCGCCGGGTGCATCGCGGCGGTGTAGCTCTCCAGCCGGTCACGGGTGAACGCCTGCTGCATGATCCGGCGGTGCAGGTGATGCTCCTCGAAGTCGAGGAACATCAGCCCCCGCCCGAAGAACGGTCCGACCAGGTAGGTCCAGGCGGGGCCGTTGGCGAAGGCCTTGTCCGCGTTGCGCAGAGCCTCCTCGCAGGCGTCCGGGCCCAGCAGCATGACCCAGGGGTCCTTGCCCACCATGCCCACCGGGGACACCGGTCCGTAGGTGTCCCACTGCTTGCGGAACAGGGCCATCGGGTCGCGGGCGTACTCCAGGCTGCGCCCGATCAGGGGCAGTCCTCGCGGCGCCCGGGGCAGCTCGCGGACGGGGGTGGTCGTGGCCACCCCCGCAGAGTAGAACGTGTTCCCACCCGCCGGTAGCCTCCCGGTAGCCTCACAGCCATGACGACGTCGTTCGAGCTCAGCCAGGACCACCTCGAGCTGCGCGACTGGATCCACCAGTTCGCCGCCGAGGTCGTGCGTCCGGCGGCCGCCGAGTGGGACGAGCGCGAGGAGTTCCCGTGGCCGGTGGTGGAGGAGGCCGCCAAGATCGGGCTCTACTCCGTGGACTTCCTCGTGGCCCAGGCGCTGGACGAGACCGGGCTCGGGTTCCCGATCACGATGGAGGAGCTCTTCTGGGGTGACGCGGGGATCGGCCTGGCGATCATGGGCAGCTCGCTGGCCGCCGCCGGTGTGCGCGCCAACGGCACCGACGAGCAGGTCGCGGAGTGGGTGCCCGCCATGTACGGCACGCCGGGCGACCTCAGGCTCGGCGCGTTCTGCTCCTCCGAGCCCGACGCCGGCTCCGACGTCGGCTCGATGCGCACCCGCGCGGTGTACGACGAGGCCACCGACGAGTGGGTCCTCAACGGGACCAAGACCTGGGCCACCAACGGCGGCCTGGCCGACGTGCACGTCGTGACCGCGGTGGTCGACCCCGAGCTGCGCACGCGCGGCCAGGCGTCGTTCGTGGTGCCGCCCGGCACCAAGGGGCTCAGCCAGGGGCAGAAGTTCCACAAGCACGGCATCCGCGCCTCGCACACGGCCGAGGTCGTGCTCGACCAGGTCCGGGTACCGGGCCGCTGCCTGCTCGGCGGCAAGGAGAAGCTCGACGCCCGGCTGGCCCGCGCCCGCGAGGGCGGCACGGCCCGGGGCAACGCCTCGATGGCGACCTTCGAGCGCACGCGGCCCACGGTCGGCGCCCAGGCCGTCGGCATCGCGCGGGCGGCGTACGAGGTCGCGCTCGACTACGCGAAGACCCGCGAGCAGTTCGGCAAGGCGATCATCGAGAACCAGGGCATCGCCTTCCAGCTCGCCGACATGGCGACCTCGATCGAGGCCGCGCGGCTGCTCGTGTGGCACGCGTCGTGGATGGGCCGGCAGGGCAAGGCGTTCGACAACGCCGAGGGCTCGATGTCGAAGCTGTTCGCCGGCGAGACGGCGGTCAAGGTGACCGGGCAGGCCATGCAGATCCTCGGCGGCAACGGCTTCACCCGCGAGTACCCCGTCGAGCGGATGGCGCGCGACGCCAAGATCTACACCGTCTTCGAGGGCACCTCGGAGATCCAGCGGCTGGTGATCGCCCGGTCCATCTCGGGCGCACCGATCCGCTGAGGTCCTAGGCCCTCCTCGCACTCGGCCGGTTCTCCAGCGGCGGCGCGCAGCGGCGTCCTAGCCTCGGAGCATGTCGCTGCGGTCTCGGAGGTGGGTCGGCCGGACCGGCCCGGTCGCCCTCGTCGTCCTCGTCGTCGCCTACACCGCGCTGTGGGTGGTCGCCCGGCCGGCCGGCGAGGCCACCGGGTCGTACGTGGGTCAGCTGGCGGGCGCGGACGCCGTCCTGCTGATGTCCCTCGGCATGGTGCTGATCACCACGCTGCCCTGGGTCGACACCTACTTCGACGGCATCGACAAGGCCGCGATCTGGCACCGGCGGGTGGCGATCACCGGGCTGCTGCTCCTGGTGCCCCACATCCTGATGTCGCACGGCGACGGGGGACCGTCCTGGGCCGGGACGGCGGGGATCGTCGGCACCGTGGGCCTGGTGACCCTCGCGGTCTGGGCGATCCTGCCGCGGTGGCGCTCGATCGTGCCGGCCCCGGGTCGCCGGCTGATCACGGCGCTGCACGAGACCGCCCCGGCCCGCCTGGTCTCGCGGCTCCTCTCCGACTACGAGATCTGGCGGCAGGTGCACCGGCTCACCGGGGTGTTCCTCGCGGTCGCTGCTGCCCACGGGCTCGTCGACGCGACCATGTTCGGCGACTCGGCCGTGCTGCGCTGGTCGTACGTCGGCATCAGCCTCGTCGGGATCGGCTTCTACCTCTACCGGGAGCTCCTCGCCCGCCGCGGGCACGGCCTGCGTGACTACCAGGTCAGCGACGTCCGTGAGATGGGCGACGGCATGGTGGAGATCGTGCTGAGGCCGCTCGGCCGTCCGCTGGAGTACGAGCCCGGGCAGTTCGCGATGCTCCACCTGGAGGCCAAGGACGGGTGGCACCGGCACCCCTTCACGCTCGCCAGCAGTCCGAACGAGGACGAGGTCCGCGTCACCGTGAAGGCGCTCGGCGACTACACGACATCGCTGCAGCAGACGGTGAAGGTCGGCATGCCGGCCGTCCTGAGCGGACCGCACGGCCGGTTCACGCACGCCCATGGGACGGGGCACCAGCTGTGGATCGCCGGCGGGGTGGGCATCACCCCGTTCCTCAGCTGGTTGCGCTCGCTCGACACCCATCCCCCGGCCGGCCGGGTCGACCTCTTCCACGCGGTCCGCGACGAGGCGCCGTACGCGGAGGAGATCGCGACCCTGGTCGCCGACCACCCCGAGGTGGAGTTCGACCTCGTGGCCTCGAGCCAGGGTCGGCGCATCAGCGCCGCCTACGTGCTGGAGACCTCGGGCGCCGACCCGGCCGCGGCCTCGGTCTACATGTGCGGTCCGGACCCGCTGCTCCGCGCCCTCGACGCCGACTTCCGGGCCGCCGGCGTGCCTGCGGGCCGGATCTACCGGGAGTACTTCGACTGGCGGTGAGCCGCGCACTCGACTGGTGGGGCTCTACCGTGCGGTCATGACACGCTCGCTCCTCGTGGCCGCCGGCATCCACGTCGGCGGCCACCCTCGGCCGCTCCTGCCCCCGACGGACCTCGAGCTCGACGCCGGTGAGGTGCGGGTGCTCGTGGGCGAGCCCGGCCCGGCGCACACCACGCTCGCGCTCGTGCTGGCCGGGCGCTTCCGGCCCGACGCCGGCGAGGTCAGGCTCGACGGCTCGACGGCCGACCGTGACCGCCGGGTCGCCGTCGCGCTGGTCGACGTCCCCGGCGTGAGTGAGCCCGACGAGAAAGTGCCGTTCGGCACCGTCCTCGGCGAGGAGCTGGCGATGGCCGGGCGCCCGTCGCGGCGCGCGGCGGTGCGGGAGTGGGCGCCCGATCTCGCGCTCGAGGTGCGCACGGAGGACACGCCGGTCGAGCGTCGTACCGAGCTGCTCCTGCGGTCGGCCGCGCTGCGGCCCGGGGTCCGGGTGCTGGTGCTGACCCTCCCCGACCGCTGGGGCGTCACCCCGGCGCAGTGGCAGCCGGTCGCCGCGGAGCTGGCCGCCGAGGGCCTCGCCGTCCTCGTCACCGTCGGGGAGACCTCGCGCCACCTGGTCGGGGTGGCGGTCGGTGAGATCGGGGGTGCGGCATGACATCGTTCCGCATCGCCCTCGGTGAGCTGCGCCGGATCACCGCCGGCCGGCTGCCCCGTCTGGCCGTGCTCGCGCTGGTGCTGATCCCCACCCTGTACGCCGGGCTCTACCTCTACGCCAACCACGATCCCTACGGCGGCCTGGAGCGGGTCCCCGCCGCGCTCGTCGTCGAGGACACCGGCTCGACCTTCGACGGCAAGGACGTCGACTTCGGCCGTGACGTCGCCGACCGGCTGCTCGACGCCGACGCCTTCGACTGGGAGGAGGTCGACCGCGCGACCGCCGTCGCCGGCGTCGAGGACGGGACCTACGACTTCGCCCTCACCATCCCTGCCGGCTTCTCCGAGGCACTCACCAGTCCGGCCTCGTTCGACGCGAAGCAGGCGCGGCTGGTGATGACGACCAACGACGCCAACTCCTACCTCGCCACCACGATCGCCGACACCGTGACGACGAAGATCCGGGCCGCGGTGGCCAGCGAGGTCACCGAGAAGGCGGCGACGTCGTTCCTGCAGAGCCTGGGCACGATCCGCGCCCAGCTCGTCGACGCGGCCGACGGTGCGACGAGGCTGGCCGACGGCCTCGGCGAGGCGCGCGCCGGCGCCCGCGAGCTGCGCAACGGGTCGCAGCAGCTCGACGACGGCCTCGGGACCCTGCAGGAGAAGACGGCCCCGCTGCCCCAGCAGACCCGGGAGCTGGCCGACGGCGCGGCTCGGGTGGCCGCGGGGGACGCCGAGGTCGCGCGGTACGGGCGCGAGGCGGCCCGGGGCGCCACGGACGTCGTCGACGCCTACCACCAGGGTCGCGGCGACCTGGTGCGGCTGATGGCCGACCAGGGGCTCGACGCCGATCAGAAGCAGGCGATCCTGGCGGTCTACGACGACCTCGGCCAGCCGGTCAAGGACGTCTCCGGCCGGATCCACGCGGCCTCGGGCAAGCTCGACCGGCTCGCGGCGGGCGCCGACGAGGTGGCGGCGGGCGCCGACCAGCTGGCCGACGCCACACCCGCGCTCACCGACGGCATCGCCAAGGCCCACGCCGGCGCGGGTGACCTCGCGAGCGGGGCCGATGATCTGCGCCGGGGCATCGCCCGCCTCGACCGGGGCGCGAACGAGCTCGCGGCCGGCCTCGAGGACGGCGTGAAGCGGATCCCCGAGCTCGACGACGAGACGATCGACCAGACGGCGAGCACGCTGGCGGTGCCGGTGACGGTCACCGACGACGCGCAGGCCAAGGCGGGCTCCTACGGCGCCGGGCTGGCGCCGTTCTTCCTGGCGCTGAGCGCCTGGATCGGCGGGTACGTGCTGTTCCTGCTGGTCCGCCCGCTGTCCAACCGAGCGATCGCGGCGAACCAGTCGCCGCTGCGGGTGGCCCTCGGCGGCTGGTACCCGCCCGTGCTGGTCGGGCTGGTGCAGATGTCCCTCGCCCTGCTGGTCGTGGTGGCCGCCGTCGGGATCCGCCCGGCGCACGTGGTCCCGACGCTGCTGTTCATGATGCTGGTGTCGGCCACGTTCATCGCGGTCGTGCACGCGCTCAACGCGTGGCTGGGTCCGGCCGGCCAGTTCCTGGGCCTCGCGCTCATGGTGCTGCAGCTGGTGACCGCCGGTGGCACGTTCCCGTGGCAGACGATCCCGACCCCGCTGCACGGGCTGCACCACGCGCTGCCGATGTCCTACGCCGTCGACGGGCTGCGCCAGCTGATGTACGGCGGCCTCTCCGGCCTGGCCTGGCACGACGTCGTAGTGCTGATCGCCTGGCTGGTCGGGGCGCTCGCGCTGACGTCACTGGCGGCACACCGGCGCCGCTACTGGACCACGTCCCGGATCAAGCCCGAGCTCTCGATCTGAGCAGCCGCGCTCAGAGGCCGACCCGCAGCTGCTGGGGTGGGTTGTCGCCGGTGGCCGGGGCGGTGAAGCCGCCGAGGGCGCCCACGACGACGGCGACGAGCACGAGGCCGGCGACCGACGGCCGGCCGGCCTCGTCGCCGCCGCGCTCGCGCTCCTGACGGAACCAGTCGGTGCGGCAGAAGCACCAGAGGGCGACGGCCTGACCGACGGCGGGCACGACCTCGAGGGCGGCGGCCAGACCGGACTCGCCGGTCGCGAGGCCTGCGACGACCAGGAGGAGCTGGATCCCGAAGACGATCCAGACCAGCACCAGCCGGCCGGTGCGCGCGCGGAGCACGCCGGCCGACACCCACGCCACGACGGCCGCGCTCAGCACCATCGACAGGAGCACCCAGACGGGGTCGGAGCGGCTCGGGCCGCGCGCGGCCAGCGCGAGCACCTGGCCGGCCAGGCACATCCAGGCCAGGGCCCAGGCGGAGGGCGGGGGACGGTCGAGCTGCGCGGCTGCCGAGAACGTCGTCACCGGGGAAGTGTGCGGCATGCTGGCCGGCGTGAGCACGTTCCGCGGCGCGATCGCCGGTGTCGGCACCACCAGCGGCGTCCGGGTGGTCGTCGGGCGGTGGGACGCGTCGCCGTACGGCGCCTTCGCGGACGCGATGGTCGAGACGCCGTCGGGCCACCGGGTGCTGGTCGCACCGACGCAGGAGGTCGCCGACTTCGTGGCCGGCACCTACGTCTTCGACGAGGTGCGCGTCGAGCCGGTGACGGTCGACGGGTGGTGGTTCGCGTCGCCGTCGCTGACGCTCGACGTCACCGCCGGTGGCCGCACCGCCCTCGGTCGGCTGCTGCGCCTGGTGCCGGCCCGGCTCGCCGAGGCTCCGGCCTGGTGCACCCTGACCGACCCCGTCGCCCGGGTCGTGCTCCGCGGCGTCCGCACCCGGGGCTCGGCGGGAGGGGGTCGCCGCGAGTACTACGGCGCGACCGACCACCGGGCGGTCATCGCGGTGCGCGGGTCCTTCGACGGCGTCGACCTGGGATCACTCGCACCGGTCGACCCGGCTCCGCGGTTCGGCTTCTCCTCGACCCCGCGACGGCCCTCGGTGACCACGGTGGTGACCACGGTCCGGCCATGAGCGCGCTGGCCGGTGGTGCCCGGTCCCACTGGGCGCAGTTTCATCATGGTCTGTTGGTGGACCTGCACTTCCCATGGTGGGCATGCCGTGGGGAGTGCAGGTTCGCCTGCATCCCTTGGTGAACCTGCGACAGGTGGTGGCGCGGTCCTCCCGCCGTCCAGCCCGGGCTTCTCGGGCGCAGTTTCATCATGGTCTGTCGGTGGACCTGCACTTCCCATGGTGGGCATGCCGTGGGGAGTGCAGGTTCGCCTGCATACCGTGATGAAGCTGCGACAAGGTGAGGGGCCGCATCCGCCGACCGCCCTACAGCTCCACGCCGCGCATCACCCAGGTCGAGGTGACCCGCATGCCGACCTTCTCGTAGAGCCCCAGGGCCCCGGTCCGGGAGTCCGTCGAGAGGCCGGAGCGGTTCGCGCCGTGGGCCCGGGCGACGGCGAACGCGTCGGCGAGCAGCGCCTGGGCGATGCCCTCGCCGCGGCGGTCCGCGCGGGTGGCGACCTTGTTGACGTAGGCCTCGTCGCCGCCGAACATCACGACGTTGATCGCGCCCACGACGCCGCCGTCGGGGTCGGTCACCACGCGCAGGTGCCACGGCTCGAAGCCGGGGCGTCGGACGACCGAGGCCAGGAAGTCGTCGTACGGCGTGCGCTCGCGGTCGGTCCACTCGAGGAACGCGTCCTCGAGGACCGTCCAGACCGCCGGGTAGTCCTCGGGGGTCGCCTCGCGCAGCACGTGGCCGGCCGGGAGCGGACGCGCCGGGATCTCCGCGCCCTCGGGCAGGAACAGCTCCCACAGCTCCCACCACACGGCGAACCCGAGCGACTCCAGCAGCCGGTCGGCCGGCGACCCGAGAGCGGCGGGCAGCCGGACCCGCGCCATGCCGCGGTCCCGGGCCCGCTGCCGGACCCAGCCGACCAGGGCCGTGCCGACGCCGCGACCGCGGTACGCCGGGTCGACGGCCGCGTCCGCGCGCGAGCCGTCCATCACCTCGGCGTACGCGACGAGCCGCTCGCCGTCGAAGACCCCGCAGGTGCTCGACGACACGTCGAACGACGGGCGCTGCCAGTCGGCGACGATGTCGGCCGCCTCGATCGAGACGACGCCGAGGTCGGCGAGCTCCTGCGCGGCCATCACCTCGAAGACGGCGTGGGCGTCGGTCAGCTCGAGCGGACGGGCGACGAGTCCGGGAGGCAGGTCGGGGATCACCGGCCGATTGTGCACGTGCGAGGGCCCGGCATCCCACTGGAATACCGGGCCCTCGACGGGTCGAGCACGCTGCTCAGGCTGCGCGCGCTCAGGCGTTGCGGATGGCCGAGACGTCGAACTCGAGCTTGATCTTGTCCGAGACCAGCACGCCGCCGGTCTCGAGCGCGGCGTTCCAGGTCACGCCCCACTCCTTGCGGCTGATGGCCGTGCCGCCCTCGAAGCCGATGCGCAGGTTGCCGAACGGGTCCTGGGCGGAGCCGGTGAGCTCGAAGGGGACGGTGACCGGCTTGGTGATCTGGTTGATCGTCAGGTCACCGGTGATCACCCAGTCGTCGCCGTTGCGCTCGACGTGGGTGGAGACGAAGGTGATCTCCTTGTTCTCGTCGGCGTTGAAGAAGTCCGCCGAGCGCAGGTGCGCGTCGCGGTCGGCCACGCCGGTGTCGATGCTGGCGGTCTGGATGCTCAGCGCGACCTTCGAGGCGCCCGGGTTCGCGGCGTCGACGTGCGCGGTGCCGGAGAACTCGGTGAACTGGCCGCGGACCGTGGTGACCATCGCGTGCCGGGTGCTGAAGCCGATCCGGGTGTGGGTGGGGTCGAGCGTGTAGTCGCCGGAGATGTCCTCGACGGCGGCGGTGGGGGCGTCGAACTGGTCGGCGTGGCGGGACGTGGTCATCGGTGTCTCCTCGGTGTCGGGGCGGGGGTGGTGTCATTGAAGCTTTGACTACCCGAACCGGACCGCGGTCCGGTTCATTCCCGGTATCCGAAACCTGGTCTAGACATGCGTCGACCCGCCCGTGCACACGGGCGGGTCGACGAAGCGGAGCTGGTCAGGCGGCGTGGACGACGTGCGTCGGCGCGGCGGCGTGGGACACCTCGAACCAGCGGGACTCGAGTGTGGTCCGGCCGGTGGAGTCCGTGACCGTCACCCAGCCCTGGACCAGGTTGTTGTCCTTCTGGATCATCGGTGGTCACCTCCTGTTCACCTTCTGTTCACCCAGAATAGCCCATACCCACTTCGATGGCCAGCGGACCGCGGATTCCGGTCTCGGCCCCCACTCCGGGCCGGTCTGATCGGCGCGTCGTCGCCGGTCCCCCCCACTCGCCCGGATGCCGATCTCGGCGCGGGCCCCTCGGCTCCGCCTCGACGGGACCACTGGCCGTGACAACAGGGCATTTCTGCCCGATTCCGGGCAGGAACTTGCGAGAACGCGCCGCTCGACGCACGATCGTCGGGTGCCCACGCCTCCCGACCCCGCGCTGGTCGCGCGGATCGTGGCGAGCACCAGCCTGTCGCCCGCCGAGGCGGCGCGGGTGGTCGAGGACGTGGTGGCGTTCCACGCCGAGCCGGTGGAGGACTACGTCCGCCGCCGGCACGCACACCTGAAGACCTTCGGGGCGAGGAACGACGAGATCTTCCCCCGGATCGCCGAGGAGCTGGCCGGCCGCGTCGTGGCCGCGCCGCTGCTCACCGAGCGCCAGCTGCGGCGCATCGTCTACGGGTGAGCAGGACCGCGGAGCGGACCTGCTCACCCACGTAAGCTCGAGAGGAATCATCGGATGTGCGGAATCGTCGGGTACATCGGGAGCCAGCAGGCGGTACCGCTGCTCACGGAGGGGCTCACCCGCCTCGAGCACCGTGGCTACGACTCGGCGGGCCTGGCCGTGCTCGGCACGACCGGCCTGAAGGTCGCCAAGCGCGCCGGCCGGGTGCGTGACCTGAGCGAGGCGCTGCCGAAGCGGTTCGCGGGCAAGGTCGGGGTGGGCCACACCCGCTGGGCCACGCACGGGCCGGCGAACGACGTCAACGCCCACCCGCACACCGACGCCAAGGGCCTGGTGGCCGTGGTCCACAACGGGATCATCGACAACGCCGCCGCGCTGCGGCAGCGCCTGAGCGACGAGGGCGTCGAGCTCGCCAGCGACACCGACAGCGAGGTGGTCGCCCACCTGGTCGCCCGGTCGGAGGCCGACACCCTCGAGGGCAAGGTGAGCGACGCGCTGTCGGCGGTCGAGGGCACCTACGGCCTCGCGGTGCTGCACGTGGACTTCCCCGACCGGCTGGTCGTCGCGCGCAACGGCAGCCCGCTGATCGTCGGGGTGGGGGAGCGCGAGATGTACGTCGCGTCCGACCTCGCCGCGATCGTGCGCCACACCACGACCGTCGCCCACCTCGACGACGGCGAGATCGCGACCGTGACCGCGAGCGGCTTCACGACGTACCGCCTGGACCTGACCCGCACCGCCCGCGACGCCACGACCCTCGACATCGACCCGGCGGAGTACGACGCCGGCGAGCACGAGTCGTTCATGCGCAAGGAGATGCACGAGCAGCCGCACGCCGCGGAGCGGGTGCTGCGGGGCCGGCTGGACGAACGGTTCGGCACCGCGCACCTCGGCGGGCTCAACATGGACGCCCGCGAGACGCGGGCGATCCGGCGGGTCAAGATCCTCGGCTGTGGCTCGGCCTACTACGTCGGGCAGATGGGTGCGGCCCTGCTGGAGGAGCTGGCCCGCATCCCGGCCGACGCCGAGGCGGCCAGCGAGTTCCGCTACCGCAACCCGATCATCGAGCCCGACACGCTCTACGTCGCGGTGTCGCAGTCGGGCGAGACGATCGACACCCTCCTCGCCGTCCAGGAGGTGCGCCGCAAGGGCGGCCGCGTGATCGGCCTGGTGAACGTGGTCGGCAGCGCGATCGCCCGCGAGTGCGACGGCGGCATCTACCTGCACGCCGGGCCCGAGGTCGCGGTCGCCTCGACCAAGGCGTTGACGAACATGTTCCTCGGGTTCGCGCTCCTCGCGCTCCAGCTCGGCCGCGTCCGCGACCTGTCGATCGCCGACGGCCGCCGGCTGATCGCCGGGCTCCAGAGGCTCCCCGAGCAGATCGAGCAGGTGCTGGCCCAGGAGGACCAGCTCGCCGAGCTCGCCGGCCGGCTGGCCGGTGCGGAGAGCCTGTTCTTCGTCGGCCGGGTCCGCGGCTTCCCGGTCGCCCGTGAGGGCGCCCAGAAGTTCAAGGAGATCTCCTACCGGCACGCCGAGGCCTACCAGACCTCCGAGCTCAAGCACGGCCCGCTCGCCCTGATCTCGCCGGAGGTGCCGACGGTCGCGATCGTCCCCGACGACGAGCTCGCCGAGCGCAACGTGGCAGCGCTGCACGAGATCGCCGCCCGTCGCGGGCCGCTGGTCGTGCTGACCCACGAGGGCGTCGACCTGGGCGGACTGCCGGACGGGGCGGCCGAGCGGGTCGTCGTACCCCGCAACGAGCGGGAGCTCGACCCGATCCTGCTCGTCGTGCCGCTGCAGCTGCTCGCCTACCACGCCGCGCTCGCGCTCGGGCACGACATCGACAAGCCGCGCAACCTGGCCAAGTCGGTCACCGTCGAGTGACGTGAGCCAGCCCACCGCGACGACGAAGGTGGCGCGGGTGCGCGCAGCCACTACCGTTGGCGGGTGAGCAACGAGGACCACCAGGACGACCCCACCACGCCCGAGGTGACGTTCGCCGACCTCGGTCTCAGCGAGCCCGTGCTCAAGGGCCTGGCCGACGTCGGCTACGAGACGCCGTCGGCCATCCAGGCCGCGACCATCCCGCCGCTGCTCGCCGGACGCGACGTGGTCGGCCTGGCGCAGACCGGCACCGGCAAGACCGCCGCGTTCGCCCTGCCCATCCTCTCCCGGCTCGACCTGTCCCAGAAGGCGCCCCAGGCGCTGGTCCTCGCCCCGACCCGCGAGCTCGCGCTCCAGGTCTGCGAGGCGTTCGAGCGCTACGCCGCGCGGATCAAGGGCGTGCACGTGCTGCCCGTCTACGGCGGCCAGGCGTACGGCGTGCAGCTCAGCGCCCTGCGCCGCGGCGTGCATGTCGTGGTCGGCACCCCGGGCCGGATCATGGACCACCTCGAGAAGGGCACCCTCGACCTCACCCAGCTGCGCTTCCTCGTGCTCGACGAGGCCGACGAGATGCTCAACATGGGCTTCGCCGACGACGTCGAGACGATCCTGGCCGACACCCCTGCGGACAAGAACGTCGCGCTGTTCTCGGCGACCATGCCGGCCCAGATCCGGCGGATCTCGAAGCAGTACCTCACCGATCCCGACGAGATCACCGTCAAGAACAAGACGGCGACCGCGCCCAACATCACCCAGCGCTACCTGATGGTCTCCTACCCCCAGAAGGTCGACGCCCTCACGCGCATCCTCGAGGTCGAGAACTTCGAGGGCATGATCGTCTTCGTCCGCACGAAGAACGAGACCGAGACGCTCGCCGAGAAGCTGCGGGCGCGCGGCTTCTCCGCGATGGCGATCAACGGCGACGTCGCGCAGGCCCAGCGCGAGCGCACGGTCAACCAGCTCAGGTCCGGCAAGCTCGACATCCTGGTCGCCACGGACGTGGCGGCCCGCGGGCTGGACGTCGAGCGGATCAGCCACGTCGTCAACTACGACATCCCCACCGACACCGAGTCCTACGTGCACCGCATCGGCCGCACCGGGCGCGCCGGACGCAGCGGCGACGCGATCTCGTTCGTGACTCCGCGCGAGCGCTACCTGCTCAAGCACATCGAGAAGGCGACCCGCCAGCCGCTCACCCAGATGCAGCTGCCCACCGCCGAGGACGTCAACGCCACCCGGTTGTCGCGCTTCGACGACGCCATCACCGAGGCGCTGCAGGCGACTCGCCGGATCGAGCGGTTCCGCGACATCATCGGCCACTACGTCCGCGAGCACGACGTGCCGGAGGTCGACGTGGCCGCCGCGCTCGCCGTCGTCGCACAGGGGGAGACCCCGCTGCTGCTCGACCCGGCCGACGAGGTCCGCCCGCCGCGGGACGAGCGGCCCGACCGCGGTCCCCGCCGGGAGCCGCGGGAGCGCCGGCCGCGCGGTCGCAGTGACGTGCCGATGGCGACGTACCGGATCGCCGTCGGCAAGCGGCACAAGGTCGAGCCGCGCCAGATCGTCGGTGCGATCGCCAACGAGGGCGGCCTGTCGCGTCAGGATTTCGGGCACATCGACATCCGCGCCGACCACTCCCTGGTCGAGCTGCCGGTGGACCTGCCGGCCGGCGCGTGGGACAAGCTGCGCGGCACCCGCATCTCCGGCAAGCTCATCGAGCTGCAGCCCGACGCGGGTGCGCCGCCGCACCGGAAGCCGCGGCACAAGAAGGACCGCTGACCCGGCGGGGCCGGGCGGTCGGCCCCGACTGGTAGAACCGAGGGCATGCGCAGACTCTCGGCCGCGGTCGCCCTCCTCGTCGGCACGGTGCTGCTGGGGGCCTGCGACCCGGGAGGCTCCGACGCGCCGAGCGGCCCCGACCCCGACGCCGCCACCGCCGCTCTCGCCGAGGCCCTGACGAGCGGCGACTTCACCGGGGTCCCGTTCACGGGCTCGACCACGCCGGAGCAGGCCGCGAAGGAGTACGCCGCCGTCGTCGACGGGATGGGAGACGTCGAGCCGTCGGTGTCGGCCAGCACCAGCGAGGCGGACGGCGGGACGACCGCGGAGCTGACCTGGACCTGGCCGCTGGCGCCGAAGCCGTGGTCCTACACGGTGCAGGCCCCGCTCACCGAGGGCGAGGACGCCTGGGAGGTCACCTGGGAGCGGTCCCTGGTCGAGCCGAGCCTGCGGGCCACCGAGGTGCTCGACGCGACCACGATCGACGCGCGCCGCGGCGACATCCTCGGCGCCCACGGGCAGGGTCTCGTCGTGGACCGGCCGGTCCTGCGGTTCGGCATCGACAAGACGCTGGTGCCGGCGGCGCGCGCGGCCGACTCCGCGCGGCGGCTCGCGCAGCTGCTCGGCATCGACCCGGCGGCGTACGCGAAGGCCGTGCAGGCGGCCGGGGACGAGGCGTTCGTCGAGGCGATCGTCTATCGCCGCGAGGACGTCCCCCAGGCGGCCGAGGCCGGCTACCGGGCGATCGACGGGGCGCGTGCGATCCCCGACGAGGTCCCGCTCGGCCCGACCAAGGAGTTCGCCGCCCCGATCCTCGGGTCGGTCGGGGACGTCACCGCGGAGATGGTCAAGGACGACCCGGAGAAGTACCACGTCGGTGACCAGGCGGGGCTGTCCGGGCTGCAGGCCCGCTACGACGACCAGCTGCAGGGCACCGACGGCGTGACGGTGACCGCGGACGCCCCGCGCGACCGCGAGCGCGAGCTCTTCCGGGTCGAGCCGGTCACCGGGGAGCCGTTGCGGCTCACCCTCGACCAGCGGTTGCAGAGCCTCGCCGAGCGGCAGCTCGCCGACGTCGGGCCGGCCAGCGCCCTCGTCGCGATCCGGCCGTCGACCGGTGCGATCCTCGCGGCGGCCAACGGCCCCGGCAACGACGGCTACAACATCGCCACGTACGGCCAGGTCGCGCCCGGGTCGACGTTCAAGAGCGTGAGCAGCCTGGCGCTGCTGCGCTCGGGGCTGACCCCGTCGTCGACCGTGCCGTGCACGACGTCGATCGTGGTCGACGGCAAGCGGTTCGAGAACTACGACGACTACCCCAGCAGCGCCCTGGGGCGGGTGCCGCTGCGCACCGCCATCGCGAACTCGTGCAACACCGCGGTCATCTCCCAGCGCGGCCGGCTGCACGGCGACGACCTGGCGGGCGCCGCGGCGTCGCTGGGGTTCGGCATCGACCACGACCTCGGCTTCCCGTCCTACTTCGGCAGCGTCGACCCGCCGGCGTCGCAGACCGAGGCGGCGGCCGACCTGATCGGCCAGGGCACGGTCCTCGCCTCGCCGATGGCGATGGCGACCGTCATCGCGTCGGTGCAGGCCGGGCACACCGTGGTGCCCCGGCTGGTCGACTCGGTCGGCGTCTCGGTGCCCGAGCAGGCCGAGCCGCTGAGCCGCCAGGAGGTCGCCCAGCTGCGCGACATGCTGCGCGCCGTGGTCACCAGCGGGAGCGGCAGCGGACTGCTCGACGTGCCCGGCCCGCCGGTGATCGCGAAGACCGGCACGGCCGAGTTCGACCGGGGCGGGAAGGTGCTCACCCACGCCTGGATGATCGCCGCCCAGGGCGACCTCGCCGTCGCCGTGCTCGTCGACGTCGGCAGCTCCGGCTCCGGCACCGCCGGCCCGATCCTCGCGGGCTTCCTGCGCGGGGCGCGCTGACGGCGTTCGTTTCCCCGGTCGACCGGGGAAACGCGCACGACACGCCGGGAGACACCGGCGTGTCCTGCACGCTTCCCCTGACGACCCCTGCCCGCGGGTCCCGGCGGCCGACCGCCGGAACGACGCCGGGCCTCAGTCCCGCGGCGGCACCGTGCGGGCGACCTCCTCGGGCATCGGCTCGAAGTGCGCGAAGGTGCGGGTGAAGGTGCCCGCCCCGTGGGTGGAGGAGCGCAGGTCGACGGCGTAGCGGACCAGCTCGGTCTGCGGCACCTCGGCCAGCACCTGCGTGCGGTCCTCGCCGACCTTGTCGGTGCCGAGCAGCCGTGCGCGGCGCGCCGACAGGTCGCTCATCACCGGGCCGACCATCTCGTCGGGCACCACGACGCTGACGTTGTCGTAGGGCTCGAGCATCGTCACGGACGCGGCGGCGGCGGCCTCGCGCAGCGCGAGCGCCCCTGCGGTCTGGAACGCCATGTCCGAGGAGTCGACCGCGTGCGCCTTGCCGTCGAGCAGCGTGACCCGCAGGTCGACCATCGGGTGGCCGAGCCGGCAGCCCTTCTCCATCTGGGCGCGCACGCCCTTCTCGACGCTCGGGATGAACTGCCGCGGCACGGCGCCGCCCACGACCTTGTCGACGAACTCGAAGCCCGCGCCCTCGGGCAGCGGCTCGACCTCGATCTGGCACACGGCGTACTGCCCGTGGCCGCCGGACTGCTTGACGTGGCGCCCCTGCGCCGACGCCTTGCCGGCGAAGGTCTCGCGCAGCGACACCACGAACGGCTCCTGGTCGACGTGCACGGCGTAGCGGTCGGCGAGCCGCTCGAGGGTGACCTCTGCGTGCGACTCGCCCATCGTCCACAGGACGAGCTGGTGGGTCTCGGGGTTGTTCTCGACCCGCAGCGACGGGTCCTCCGCGGCGAGCCGCCCCAGGGCCTGGGACAGCTTGTCCTCGTCGGCCTTGCTGCGGGCGACGATCGCCACCGGGAGCAGCGGCTCGGGCATCGACCACGGGCGCAGCACGCGCGGGTCGCCGACGCTCGACAGGGTGTCCCCGGTCTCGGCGCGGCTGAGTCGGCCGATGGCGCAGAGGTCGCCCGCGACCACCTGCTCGGCCGGGCTGAGCAGCCGACCGAACGGATGGGCCAGCGCGCCGACCTTCTCGTCCTCGTCGTGGTCGGCGTGCCCCGCGCCCTCACCGAAGAACGACGAGAAGTGCCCGGAGACGTGCACCGGCTGGTCGGCGACCAGGGTGCCCGAGAAGACCCGCACCAGGCTGAGCCGCCCGACGTACGGGTCGCTGGTCGTCTTCACGACCTCGGCGACCAGCGGCCCGCCGGGGTCGCAGGCGATCGGGTCGGCGGCAGCCCCGGACGGCAGGAACACCTCCGGCGAGGGGTGCTCGGCCGGGGACGGGAAGCCCCGGACGGCGAGGTCGAGCAGCTCGACGCAGCCGACGCCGGTCATCGAGCAGACGGGTACGACGGGGTGGAAGCTCGCCCGCGCGACGGCTCGCTCGAGGTCGGCGACCAGCACCTCCTCGTCGATCTCCTCGCCACCGAGGTAGCGGTCCATCAGGGTCTCGTCCTCCGACTCCTCGATGACCGCCTCGATCAGCTCGCCGCGCAGCCCGGTCTCCTCGGCCTCCGGGCCGGGCGCGAGCAGGCCGGTGAGGCCGGTGACCTCGGCGCCGGAGCGGACGGGCACGTAGAGCGGCAGCACCTTGTCGCCGAAGGACGCCTGCGCCTGGCGCAGCACGCCGTCGTAGTCGGCCCGGGCCTGGTCGAGCTTGGTGATCACCACGACGCGGGGCATCCCGACGGCGGCGCACTCGCGCCACAGCGCGCGGGTCCCGTCGTCGACCCCCTCGTTGGCGGCGACGACGAAGAGCGCGCAGTCGGCGGCGCGCAGACCGGCGCGCAGCTCACCGACGAAGTCGGCGTACCCGGGGGTGTCGATCAGGTTGACCTTGGTGCCCGCGTGCACGAGGGGGGCGACCGCGAGGGAGACGGTGCGGCCGTGGGTGTGCTCGGACTCCTCGAAGTCGGTGACGGTGGTGCCGTCGCGCACGGAGCCGGCGCGAGGGATCGCGCCCGAGGCGGCGAGCAGGGTCTCGGTCAGCGTGGTCTTCCCGGACCCCGCGGGTCCCACCAACACCACGTTCCGGATCCGGTCCGGGCTGCTCGCCCCGAGATCTTGGCCGGCCGCTCTCCGGTTCCCACCCTTGTCCGCCATCGTGCCTCACACCTCTCGAGAGACAGCCGCGCCGTTGCGGCCTCGCCCCCGAGACAACTCCGGATCCGCGAGGCGCGCAAGGGGCTGTTGGTCCCGCCCGGACGGGACCGAGCGCACCCGTCCGGCGACCCTGCCGAGGAGTGGCGCGGAGGCCCCGGGCGTCCCCGGGGCCTCCGGCCTGCGGCGGCGACACGTCCCGGAGAACGAGGGGTGCTCCGGGACCGGCCCCGCAGTGGCGAACCCCTCGCTGCATGGGGTCAGCAAGGGGTTCTTGCCGACGACAAGGTGCTCCCTTTCGAAGTCGACGCCGTCCAGGGTGTCACGACGGCTGGTCACCTGTCAGAGGATTGGTCGAACGATGGGTGCAAGATGGCCCCATGAACGGACTCGATCTCCTCACCCCCGAGCAGCGGGGGCTCTTCATCGGCGGCGTGTGGCGCGAGGCCGAGGGCGGCAAGCGCCTGGACGTCCTGGACCCCGCCGACGGGTCGGTCCTCACCGAGGTCGCCGACGGGTCGATCGCCGACGCCCTCGAGGCCCTCGACGCAGCGGTCGACGCCCAGGCCGCCTGGGCGGCCACCGCCCCGCGCGAGCGTGGTGAGATCCTGCGCCGGGCCTTCGAGCTGATCACCGCGCGCGCCGACCAGTTCGCCCACCTGATGAGCCTGGAGATGGGCAAGACCGTCGCCGAGGCCAAGGGCGAGGTCACCTACGGCGCCGAGTTCTTCCGTTGGTACGCCGAGGAGGCGGTCCGCATCCACGGCCGCTGGATGCAGGCGCCCGGTGGCGGCAGCCGCCTGCTGACGATCAAGAAGCCGGTCGGCCCCTGCCTGTTCATCACCCCGTGGAACTTCCCGCTGGCGATGGGCACCCGCAAGATCGGGCCGGCCGTGGCGGCCGGGTGCACGATGGTGGTCAAGCCCGCCCACCAGACGCCGCTGACCATGCTCGCGCTCGCGGCGACGCTGACCGAGGCGGGGCTCCCGGACGGCGTGCTCAACGTCGTGACGACCACCCACACGCGGGAGTTCAGCGAGGCGCTGCAGGGCGACGACCGGCTCCGCAAGGTCAGCTTCACCGGGTCGACCGGCGTCGGCAAGGTGCTGGTGCGCCAGTCGGCCGACCAGCTGCAGCGGCTGAGCATGGAGCTCGGCGGCAACGCGCCGTTCATCGTGTTCGAGGACGCCGACGTCGACGCGGCCGTCGACGGCGCGATGATCGCCAAGATGCGCAACATGGGCGAGGCCTGCACGGCCGCCAACCGGTTCCTCGTCCACAGCTCTGTGGCCGAGGAGTTCGCCGACAAGCTGGGCCGCCGGATGGGCGCGCTCTCGGTCGGCCGCGGCCAGGCCGACGGCGTCGACGTCGGACCCCTCATCGACGAGAAGGCGGTCGAGAGCGTCTCGCAGCTGGTGACCGACGCGATCCACGGCGGCGCCCGCGTCGTCACCGGTGGCTCCGCACCCGACGGGCCCGGCTACTTCTACTCGCCGACGGTGCTGCTCGACGTGCCGGCCGACGCCGAGATCACGGTGCAGGAGATCTTCGGCCCGGTCGCGCCGATCACCACCTTCGAGACCGAGGACGAGGCGATCCGGCGCGCCAACGACACCGAGTACGGCCTGGCGTCCTACGTCTACACGCGCGACCTGGCCCGCACCATCCGGGTCGCCGAGGCGCTGGAGTTCGGGATGGTCGGCATCAACTCCGGGCTGATCTCCAACCCGGCCGCGCCGTTCGGCGGCGTCAAGTCCAGCGGCTTCGGCCGCGAGGGCGGGTTCGAGGGCATCGAGGAGTACCTCGAGACGACGTACGTCGCCCTCCCGGCCGGCTGACGACCGGCCGACCCGGTCAGGCTCTCCCTGACGTTGTCAGGGGTTGCAACCCCCGACAACGTCAGGAAGTCCCTGACAACCCCGGATGAATCCCCGGTCAGCCGGGGATTCATCCACCCGGCGACCCTCAGCTGGCGAGCTGACGGAACCACAGGTCCCACCCGCGGAACAGCGGGTCGCGGCCGCGCACCGGCGCCTGGTCGGAGTGCCACACGGCGAACACGTCCTGGCCGTCGGCGGTGGGGTTGATCAGCCGGATGGTCACCGGCACGGTCGCGGTGTCGACGGCCGTGGTCGCGGCTGTGGCGAGGCGTCCGACCGCGTCGCCGTACCGCGGGACCGTCACCTGCTCGGGCGGGACGGGCCCGTCGGGGAAGCCGACGACCAGGTCGAGCAGGACCTGCCGCGCCCCCCGCAGCAGCATCCAGGACTCGGCCGGTGCGGGCAGCACGTCGGAGGAGACGCCGCTCTGCACGTCCTGGAAGAGCACGACGTCGGCCGACGTCACCCGTCCGGTCACCGTGAAGGTGTCGTCGCCGTCCGCGAACGTCCACACGGTGGTGGCGGTCCCGTAGCCGATCCGGCTGGCCTCCCCGACGTCGTGCAGGATGCCGGCCCCGGCGTCGACGGAGATCCGCTCCGACCCCGGCTCGAAGACGTAGTGCAGGTCGCCGAGCAGGATCGACGTGGTGTCGAGCCAGTTCTGCAGGACCGTCTCCTCCGCCGGGCTCGCGGCGAACGTGTCGTCCACGGTCAGCCGGTCGCCGTCGTTGCGGGCCGGCACCAGGTCGAGGCGGTACGACGGGTAGTTCTCGGCCACGGCCAGGACGTCGACCTGCCGGATCAGCCGGGTCAGCTCCCGCGCGGTCGGGTCGCCGTTGTAGACGACCTCGATGGCCGCGCCGTTCGACGGGGTGGGCGTGGTGACGCTGACGCTGCCGACGTCGTCGATCCGGTTCAGCCTGGTCTGCAGGCTGTGGGCCTGGTCGATCGCACCGGAGCAGCCGCCGAGGAGGGCGGCGGACAGCAGCGCCGTCACCAGGACGGGCGCGCACGCCGACGCCCTTCGCCCCCCGAAGGTCCTCATGCCCAGCATGGTGACGCATGGGGCCTCCGCGCGCGGTGGATTGGGGCCGCCGACCACGAATGCTGAGGATGACTTGAGGCGCGGCGTCCCGGGCACCATGGGGTGGTGGAGCCCACCGCCGCTGCGACCGACCAGTACCTCGACTTCGCCGCGCACGCCCGCGGCAGCTCGCCGTGCTTCGTCGAGTGGGCGACGCGGGTCGCCGACGACCCGGAGGTGCTGGCGTGGCTCGACCGGCTGCCGGTGGTCAAGCGGCAGCCGAACCTGGTCTTCGCGGCCGCCCGCTGGCACGGCGTGCCCGCGCCGGGGCCGTACGCCGGTCTGCGCGACGCGCTGCTCGGCGACGACGGCGCGATCGTCGCGACCATCCGGTCGCGGTCGACCCAGACCAACGAGGTCGGCCGTCTGGCGACCCTCGTCCCGGCGTTCGCCGAGGTGGCCCGAGGTGAGCCGGTGGCGCTGCTGGAGGCCGGGGCCAGCGCCGGTCTCACGCTCTTCCCCGACCGGTGGTCCTACGCGTGGACGACGCCGGACGGCGTACGGCGGGCCGGCGCCGGCCCCGTGCTCGCCGCGGACGTCAGCGGGCCCGCGCCCCTGCCGGACCGGGTGCCGCGGGTGGCCTGGCGCGGCGGCGTCGACCTCGACCCCGGCGACGTGGCCGACGAGGACCGGATGCGGTGGCTCTCGACGCTGGTGTGGCCCGAGGAGGGTGCTCGTCGCGCCCGGCTCGAGCAGGCGATCGAGATCGCGCGCGCCGACCCGCCCGCGCTGGTGCGCGGCGACCTGCTCGAGGAGCTCCCGGCGCTGGTGGACGAGGCCGGGCGGCACGCGCGGCCGATCGTCTTCCACAGCGCCGTCGCCGCCTACCTCGGCGCCCACGACCGCGAGCGCCTCCACGACCTGATGAGCGGACTGGTCGCCGACGGTCGGTGTCACTGGGTGAGCAACGAGGCGCCGCAGGTCCTGCCCCGGGTCACGGCCGCGCGTCCGGTCCCCGCGGTGCCGCACCACGGGTTCGTCCTCGCGGTCGACGGCCGTCCGGTCGCCCTCGCCCACGGGCACGGCGCGTGGCTGCGGTGGTGGTGAGGGGCCCTCAGGCCATGCCGAGGCTGGTCGCGAGCCCGGTGCGCGAGCGGATCCCGAGCTTGCGGTAGACCCGGGAGAGGTGCCACTCCACGGCCTTGACCGTGACCGTCAGCTGGCCCGCGATCTCCCGGTTGGTGAGGCCACCGGCGGCCAGCGTGGCCACCCGCGCCTCGGCGGCGGTCAGGGCGGCGAGGGCCTCGGCGAGCACCGGCCGGGCCGGCTCGCCGATCCGGTCCAGCAGCCGGCGGATCCGGCCCTGCAAGGGGTAGAGCTGCTCGCGGCCGGCGTACTCCTCGGCCGGGCGCAGCAGGGTCAGCGCCTCCGCCGCCCCCTCCGGCCCGCCGGAGAGGATGAGCACGCCCGCGAGGTCGGTGTCGAGCTGTGCGGCCAGCCGCGCGGCGGGGGTCGTGGCGAGCACGGCCCGCGCCTCGCGCAGGGTGCGCTCCTTGTCGGCGCGCATGTCGACGGTGGCCAGCGCACGGTGCCCGAGCGCGACGGCGTACGGCGAGCCGGCGGCCCGCCCCAGGACGAGCTGCTCCTGCGCCAGGTCGACGGCCTGGGACGTCCGCCCCAGGCGCACCGCGGCGAGCGCGGCCTCCGTGCGCCACGGCAGCAGGGCGGGGTCGTCGTCGTTCCCCACGAGCACGCCGGCGCGCAGGTGGTGGTCGGCGGCCAGCTCTGCGTCGCCGAGCGCGGCGGCCAGCGAGCCGCGGCCGAAGTGGGCGCACGCCCCGGTCAGGCCGGGCCGGTCGAGCAGCGGGCCGAGAGCCTCCGCGTCGTCCATGGCGGGCCCGAGCTCGCCGCGGGCCAGCCGGCAGTCGACCGCCGCCGTGAGGAGGGCGGAGCGGTCCAGGTCGCCCAGCCCGTCCCAGTCCTCCCGGGCGGCCTCCAGGTGCGCGAGCGCGAGGCCGACCTCGCCGGCCCGTGCGTGCGTACCACCCAGGGCGACGTGGGTCTGCGGTGTCTGGATCCCGTCCCGAGCCGATGCCAGGGCGGAGCCCGCCTGCGGCGTCAGCATGGGTGAAATCCTAGGAACTACCGCCCGGCCGGGTGCCCGGAACGGCCGGAACGGGCCCAGCGGTCCAGAGCGGTCCAGATGGGTCGCCGTGGAGGGAACTTCCTCAGGGCGCGCGCTTCAGCAACGCCGTCCGAGATGGGCGAGCAGCCGCTGCGCGGAGGGCGCACCGGGGTCCACCGCGCGCGCCCGGGCGAACCGGACGCCGCGGTCGGCCGGGCCGACCACGGCGTGCGCGACGGGCAGCAGCGCCCGTGCGAGGGCCTCAGGGACCGGTGCTGGCGACCCGGTCGCCTGCCCGACGTCCCACCCGTGCACGGTCACCTCGAGCGCCGCGGTCGCGACCAGCAGGCCGCTGCCGAGGTCGACCCGGTCGCGGGCCGGTGGCCGGACGGCCAGGACCACGTCGCCCGGCGCCGGTCCGCTCCAGGCGCCGAGGAGCGCGCACGCCTTCTCCTGCAGCACCGCGACCCGACCCGCGGCCGTCGCCCCGCCGCGGACCTCGACCGCGCCGCCGGCCGCCTCGGCGAACGCGTCGAGCGCGTCCTCCATGTGGGCCAGCAGGTCGGCGAGCGTCCAGGCCTCGCACGGGGTCGGCCGGCCGAGCAGACCGTCGTGCACGGTCGACAGCCGGCCGCGGGTGTAGCCGAGCGCCCGGTCGAGCAGCTCGACGGACCCGCCGAGCGTCGCGGTCACCGCTGGGTCACCGAGGAGCCGTGGCGGGCGCGTGGTCGGCGGGCAGGCGGTCGGGGAGGCCGAAGGTGGTGAAGAGACTCGCGTCGAAGAACGCGGTCACGTGACGCACCCGGTCACCCTCCAGCTCGAGCACCTGCAGCTGGAAGGGCACGAAGTCGCCCGACGGTGTGCGCATGTAGAGCCCGTACGCCGGCTGGCCGTTCGCCTGGGTCGGCAGCATCGGCATGTCGTGCGTGCCGCCGGGGCACTCGTTGCCGATCAGCCAGCCGATGGCCTCGCGGCCGCGGAACCAGCTCGTGAACGGCGGCATGTCCCAGGTCGCCTCGGCCGTGAGCAGGCTGACGATCGAGTCGACGTCCTTGCGCCAGAACGCGTCGACGTACCTCTCCAGGAGCCGCTGCTGGTCCGGGGTGAGGTCGGCCTCGACCGTGTCCTCGGTGAGACCGCGGTCCGCGAGCTGGGCGTGCGCGCGCTGGAGCGCGGAGTTGACCGCCGCCGTCGTCGTGTCGAGCGCCTCCGCGACCTCGGCGGCCGACCACCGCAGCACGTCGCGCAGGATCAGCACCGCCCGCTGCCGCGCCGGCAGGTGCTGCAGGGCGGCGACGAACGCGAGCCGGATCGAGTCCCGCTCGGCGACGACCACCGAGGCGTCGGGCACCGGCTCCAGCCAGGCGATCTCGTGGTTCTCCTCCAGCGCATCACCGGCCATGGCATCAGGGGTGCCCAGCCCGGCGGGCAGCGGGCGCCGCGGCCGGCCCTCGAGGTTGGTCAGGCACACGTTGGTGGCGATCCGGTAGAGCCAGGTGCGCACCGAGGAGCGGCCCTCGAAGCTGTCGGCCGCCTTCCAGGCGCGCAGGAAGGTCTCCTGCACCAGGTCCTCGGCCTCGTGCACGGACCCGGACATCCGGTAGCAGTGCGCGAGCAGCTCGCGCTCGTAGCGTTGGGTGAGGGTCGGGAAGTCGTCGAGCTCGGTCCCGAGAGTGTGGTCGAGTGTCATGGCTCCTCCAGTCTGCCTCCAGGGGAGACCGGCGTCGACCACGGAACTCATCGGTCCTGCAGCGGACCTGCGTCACCGGTGCGCGAGCGCGACCTCCAGGGCCCGGCGAGCGGCGGGCTCGGCGAGCTCGCGGTCGGCGGGCACTAGGCCCACGCGGGTCCGCCGGTCGAGCAGGTCGCCGACGTCGGCGGCACCCTCGTGGGTGACCCCGAAGAGCAGCTCGGCGAGCGTGACCGGCACGGTGGGTGCGACCGGGGCGAGCAGCTCGTCGTCGGTGAGCCCGCTGACCTCGCGCGCCGACTCCAGGACGAGGGCCGCGTCCGTGCCGTAGCGACGGACCAGCCGCGCCGGGAGCTCGGAGGCGGCCAGCTCCGCTCGCGACGCCGCCCCGAGCAGGGGCAGGGAGCGGGTGCGGCACGCGCCGGCGGCCAGCCCGCCCTGGGCGACCGCCGCGTCGACGGCATCCTCGGCCATCTGGCGGTACGTCGTCAGCTTCCCGCCCACGATGGTCACGACGCCGGTGGGGCTGGTGAGCACCGCGTGGCGCCGGGACAGGTCCGCGGTCGCGCCGTCGCCGCCCTCGTGGCCGAGGTCCAGCAGCGGCCGCAGCCCCGCGAACGCGCCGACCACGTCGCTGCGGTGCAGCTGACGGGAGAACGCGGCCGAGACGACGTCGAGCAGGAAGCCGACCTCGGGCTCGGACGGCTCGGGCACGTCGGGGACCTCGCCGTCGGCCGGCTCGTCGGTGAGGCCGGCGTACACGGTCCCGTCCGGCTGGGGCAGCACCATCACGAAGCGGTTGGTCTCGCCGGGCACCGGGCAGAAGACCGACATCGTGAGGCCCGGCAGCGACTCCTGGCGCAGCACCAGGTGGGTGCCGCGACTGGGGCGCAGGGTGATCCCGTCGACCAGCTCGGCGGCCCAGACGCCGGTGGCGTTGACGACGGCCCGAGCGGTCACCCGCTGGGTCGCTCCGGTCAGTTCGTCGCGCAGCTCGACGCCGGTGCCGGTCGCCTCGAGCACCCGGGCGTGCGTGTGGACGTGGGCGCCGAGCGCGGCGGCGGTGCGGGCGACGGTGACGACCAGGCGGGCGTCGTCCTCGAGCTGGCCGTCCCAGGCCAGCATCGCGCCGCGCAGGCCGCCGGGCCGCAGGGCGGGGACGAGCTGCAGCGACTCGGTCACCGACAGGTGCCGCGGCTTGGGCAGGGTCTCGGCGTCGGTGCGGGCGCCGCGGCGCAGCAGGTCGCCGGCCCACAGGCCACCCCGGGTGACCGCGGTCTGCAGCCGGCTCACGTTCGAGGCCAGCGGGACGAGCATCGGCATCGGGTGGACCAGGTGCGGAGCCGTGACCTCCATCAGGATGCCCCGCTCGACCGCGCTCTCGTGGGCGACGCCGACCTGGCCCTTGGCGAGGTAGCGCAGGCCGCCGTGCACCATCTTCGAGGACCACCGGGAGGTGCCGAAGGCCAGGTCGTGGGCGTCGACGGCGAGCACCGAGAGGCCGCGGGACACCGCGTCCAGGGCGACGCCGGCGCCGGTGATGCCGAGACCGATGACGACCAGGTCGACCTCGCCCGGCGCTCCGGTGAGGCCGGCCGTGATCCTGGTCGCCCGGGTGCTGGTGTGGGTGCTGCTGGTGTGCGTGGTGCTGGTGCCGGTCATGGCTGCAGGCTCCTCGTGAGCAGGTGGGTGAGCTCGGCGTCGAGCTGCTCCTCGCTGACCCGGTCGTCGACCATCGTGTGCGCCGACAGCACGAAGCCGTGGGCGGCCAGCAGCAGCCCGCGGGCAATGGCGACCGGGTCGCCGGACCGGACGACGCCCTCGCGCTGGCCGGCGGCCACCGAGCGCGCCACCAGGTCGAGGATCGCGTCCTGCGACCGGCCGCGCCGCGAGAGCAGGTAGGGCAGGAGGAGCTCGGGGTCGAGCTCGACGATGCGCACGAACAGCTCGTTCTCGCGCAGGCGCTGGACGGTCCCCACGATGTCGCCCACCAGCCGGTCGACCGTGGGGGCGGCCGGGTCCTCGGCGGCGACGGCGAGGGCGACGACCTCCCCCCACTCGCGGGTCATCAGGTCGGCGAGCAGCTGCGGCATGTCCGCCCAGCTGCGGTAGATCGTCATCCGCGAGACCCCGGCCCGGCGGGCGACCTCGGTCAGGGTGGTGCGCCGCCAGCCGACATCGAGGATGCAGGCCCGCGCCGCGTCCAGGTAGGCGCTCTCGCGGTCGCTCTCCCGCTCGGGCGGAGGGTCGGCGTTGTGACGAAGTGACGTCATGTGTCACAGTGTAACGCGTGAGCCAGCAGAACGTGAGCCGCCAGGACCTGCCGGAGCAGACCGAGATGCACCCGACCCGCTGGGGCGACCCCGCCCGCGCGCGGCCGCTCCCCGACGAGGCCCGGGGCCTGGTGGAGATGGTCTTCGGCGTCGACGACCGACCCGCCGTCGACGAGGCGCCGCTCGCCCCACCGACCGTCGACGCGGCCGCCCTGGCCGACCTGCGGGCGGCGGTCGGCGACGCGCACGTCCGTACTGACGACGCGACCCGGCGGTTGCGCACGCGCGGGAAGTCGACGCCGGACCTCCTGCGGGCGCGGGCCGGCGACCTGACCGACGCGCCGGACGTCGTCGTCCGACCCGGCGACCACGACGAGGTCGCGGCCGTGCTGGCGGTGGCCGCCGCCCGGCACCTCGCGGTGGTGCCCTTCGGCGGAGGCACGGCGGTCACCGGAGGCCTGGTCGCCCGCCGGGAGGGCTTCGGTGGGGTGGTGAGCCTCGACCTGGTGCGGATGAAGCGGCTGCTCGCGGTCGACCACGTGTCGATGACCGCGGTCCTCGAGCCGGGCCTGCGCGGGCCCGAGGCGGAGGCGCTGCTGGCGGCGGAGGGCCTGACGCTCGGGCACTACCCGCAGTCCTTCGAGTACGCGACGATCGGCGGCTTCGCGGCCACCCGGTCCAGCGGCCAGTCCAGCGCGGGCTACGGCCGCTTCGACGCGCTCGTGGTCGGCCTCACCGTCGCCACCCCGGTCGGCCGCATCGACCTCGGCACGGCGCCGGCCAGCGCGGCGGGACCCGACCTGCGCCAGCTCTTCCTCGGCTCGGAGGGGACGCTCGGCGTGCTCACCGCCGTCACCGTGCGGGTGCGCCGGCTGCCGGCGGTCAAGGTCTACGAGGGCTGGCGGTGGCCGTCGTTCGCCGACGGTGCGACCGCGATCCGAACCCTCGCGCAGGCCGGCCTGCTGCCGACCGTGGTGCGGCTCTCCGACGAGGCGGAGACGGCGATCAACCTCGCCGACCCCGGTGCGATCGGGGGCGCGGCCGACGCGGGGTGCCTGATGATCACCGGCTACGAGGGCGAGCCCGCGGCGGTCGAGGCCAAGCAGGCGGCCGTGACGGCGGTGCTCACCGGCCTCGGCGGCACCCCCGCCGGCACCGCGCCGGGGGAGAAGTGGGCCGCGGGACGCTTCGACGCGCCGTACCTGCGCGACTCGCTGCTCGACGCCGGCGTGCTGGTCGAGACGCTCGAGACGGCGACGTTCTGGTCGAACCTCGACCGGCTCTACACCGACGTCAAGGCCGCGCTCACCGCCCACCTCGGCGAGCCGGCGCTGGTGCTGTGCCACATCTCCCACGTCTACGAGACCGGCTGCTCGCTCTACTTCACGGTGGCGGCCACCGAGGGCGACGAGCCGCTGCGCCGCTGGCAGGAGGCCAAGTCGGCCGCCTGCGACGCGATGATCGCGGCCGGGGCGACCATCACCCACCACCACGCGGTCGGGTGGGACCACAAGCCCTGGTACGCCCAGGAGATCGGGCCGGTCGGGGTGTCGGTCATGCGTGCGGTCAAGCACGCGCTGGACCCCGAGGGCATCCTCAACCCGGGGGTGCTGGTCCCGTGACCGCCGCCGAGGACCGCCGGTCCTTCACCTTCCTGGTCAACCCCACGTCCGGCGGCGGCGCCGCACCCGGCGCCGTGGTGCCGGTCGCCCGGCAGCTGCGCGAAGTGGGGGCGAGCGTCGACGTGACCTACTCGCCGGGGCCGCACGCGATGGCGACGCTGGTCGAGGAGGCGGTCGGCCGCGGCGACGTCGTCGTGTCGGTCGGTGGCGACGGGATGCTGTCGTCGTTGGCCGGGCTGGTCGCCACCCACGGCGGGACGCTCGGGATCGTCCCCGCCGGGCGTGGCAACGACTTCGCCCGGATGCTGGGTCTCCCGGACGAGCCGGAGGAGCAGGCCCGGGTGCTGCTCGGCGGGGAGGAGCGCCTGATCGACCTGCTCGCGGTCACCGGCCTCGGGACGCAGCGGCGGACGGTCGCCGGGTCGGTGTACGCCGGCGTGGACGCCCGCGCCGCGGAGATCGTGGACCGGGCCCACTGGTTGCCGCGCTCGCTGCAGTACCCCTACGCGGCGCTGCGGTCGCTCGCCACCTACCAGCCCGGGCACTACCGGGTGAGCGTCGACGGCACCGAGCACGAGTACGCCGCCGCGACCGTGGTCGTCGCCAACTCGGCGTACTACGGCTCGGGCATGCAGATCGCGCCGTCCGCGTCGGTCACCGACGGCGTGCTCGACGTGGTCGTCATCGAGGCCGCCTCCCGGATCGCGCTGATGCGCTCCCTGCCCAAGGTCTACGACGGCGAGCACGTCCACCTGCCCGAGGTCACCGTCCTCACCGGGTCGCGGGTGGAGGTGTGCGGGACCGCCCGCTCGCCGATCCCCGTCGGCGCCGACGGCGAGGGCCTGGGCCCGCTCCCCGGCCTCACCGCCGCCCCCGCGGTCGTCGAGGTCCTCCCCGCCGCCCTGCGGGTCCTCGGCTGACCGTTGAGTTGGGGGTTGTGACCCGTTGAGTTGGGGGTTGTGACCCGTTGAGTTGAGGGTTCGGACCACGAGCGTGGTCACAACCCTCAACTCACGTGGTCCGAACCCTCAACTCAACGGTGCAGCGCCCAGACCATCAGCTCGGTGGGGACGGCCGCGGTGACCGTGAGCCCCTGCTCGTCGGTGATCCGGAAGGCGTCGCCGTCGGCGAGCGGCTCGGCCAGCGACGAGCGGGTCAGCGCACCCCCGGCCACGAAGACGTGGAGCAGCGGCGCGTCCGGGAGCGTGACGGTGTCACCGGCGCCGAGCCGGGCCACCAGCAGGGCCGCGCGGCTGCCGACGGTGACGACCGGTGAGAGCCGACCGGGGTCGAGGTCGGCATCGGTGAGCGAGTACGCCGGCGGCGTACCCGGCTCGTCCGGCGTCAGCCACGCCTGCACGAAGCGCACCTGACCCTCGGGGCCCGCGATCTCCGAATGCGTCACCCCCGACCCGGCCGAGAGCACCTGCACCTGGCCCGGTCGCACGACGGTGGACCGTCCCTCGGAGTCGGCGTGCGCGAGCGACCCCGACAGCACCCAGGTGACGATCTCGACGTCGCGGTGCTCGTGGTCGGGGAAGCCCCGGCCGGCCTTGAGCCGGTGGTCGTCGTGGCAGACCAGCGGACCGAAGGAGACGTTCTCCGGGTCGTAGTGGCCGCCGAACGAGAAGGAGTGGCGGGTGAAGAACCCGTCGCCCCGGTCGAGGTAACGGTCGGTTCCCCGGCGGATCTCGACGCTCACCGGCAGTATTGTGCCCGTGCCTCTCCCGCAGCTCCCGCCCGGCTTCCGCTTCGGCACCAGCACGGCGGCGTACCAGATCGAAGGTGCCGCGACCGAGGACGGCAAGGGTCCGAGCATCTGGGACACCTTCACCGCCGAGCCCGGCCGGATCGTCGACGGCACCACCGGCGCGGTCGCGTGCGACCACTACCACCGGTACGCCGAGGACGTGGCGCTGATGAAGCGGCTCGGTGCGGGGGGCTACCGGTTCAGCGTGTCGTGGCCGCGCATCCAGCCGACCGGCTCCGGCCCCGTGAACGCGGCCGGGCTCGCGTTCTACGACCGGCTGGTCGACGAGCTGCTGGCCAACGGCGTCCAGCCGATGCTCACGCTCTACCACTGGGATCTCCCGCAGGCCCTCGAGGACGACGGCGGCTGGCTGAACCGGGACACCACCGAGCGGTTCGCCGACTACGCCGCGATCCTGGGCGAGCGGTTCGCCGACCGGGTCGAGCACTGGATCCCGGTCAACGAGCCCAACGTCGTGATGATGATGGGCTACGGCATCGGCGTCCACGCACCCGGCAAGGCGCTGATGTTCGACTCGATGCCGGTCGCCCACCACCTGCTGCTGGCCCACGGCCGGGCCACCGTCGCGCTGCGCGCCGCCGGCGCCACGTCGGTGGGGTGCGCGAACAACCACGCCCCGATCTGGCCCGCCTCGGAGGACGCGGCCGACGTCGGCGCGTCGAAGCTCTTCGACGCGCTGTGGAACGGGATGTTCACCGAGCCGATGCTGCTGGGCCGCTACCCCGCGGACCTCGAGCCGCTCTTCGAGGGCGTGCTGCGCGACGGCGACCTGGCCACCATCCGCCAGCCGCTCGACTTCTACGGCGTCAACTACTACAACCCCCACAAGATCGGCGCCGCCGACGAGGGCTCGGAGATGCCGTTCGAGTTCCGTGAGCTGGTCGGCTACCCGACGACCGACTTCGGCTGGCCGGTCGTGCCCGACGCACTGCGGGAGATGCTGATCCTGATGCGGGCGCGCTACCGCGCGGCGCTGCCGCCGATCTACATCACCGAGGGCGGCTGCTCCTACGGCATGGGCCCCGACGAGCACGGCGTCGTCGACGACCAGCCGCGCATCGACTACCTCGACGCCCACCTGCGCGCCGTCGCGACCGCGGTGCAGCGCGGCGTCGACGTCCGTGGCTACTACACGTGGTCGCTCATGGACAACTTCGAGTGGGCCGAGGGCACCACCCAGCGGTTCGGCCTGGTGCACATCGACTACGAGACCCAGCAGCGCACGCCGAAGCGCTCCTTCCAGTGGTACGCCGACGTGATCGCCGCCCAGACCCGCTCGATCGGCTGACCGCCCGGCGTCGGTGAGGCTCAGGCGGCGCGACCCAGGCCGCGCACCGTCCAGCCCGCGGCCCGCCAGGCCTCGGCGTCCAGCTTGTTGCGGCCGTCGATGACCTGTCGGCTGCGCACCGCGTCGCCGAGCACGCCGAGGTCGACCTCGCGAAACTCCGGCCACTCCGTCAGGTGCAGCAGCAGGTCGGCGTCGCGCGCCGCCGACAGCGCCGTCGGCGCGTAGTCCAGGGTCGGGAACAACGCCCGGGCGGTCTCGTTGGCCTGGGGGTCGAAGACCGAGACGATCGCCCCGCGCAGCTGCAGCTGGCCGGCGATCGAGAGCGCGGGGGAGTCGCGCACGTCGTCGCTGTCCGGCTTGAACGCCGCCCCCCAGATCGCGATGCGCGAGCGGGCCACGTTGCCGCCCAGCATCGTCGTCGCGATCTGCACGACCCGGGTGCGCTGACGCAGGTTGATGTCATCGACCTGGCGCAGGAAGGACATCGTGTCCTCCACCCCGAGCTCGCCGGCCCGGCTGAGGAACGCCCGCACGTCCTTGGGCAGGCAGCCACCCCCGAACCCGACCCCCGCGTTGAGGAACTTCCGTCCGATCCGCTCGTCGTGCCCGATGGCGTCGGCCAGGTCGACCACGTCCGCGCCCGCGGCCTCGCACACCTCGGCGACCGCGTTGATGAAGGAGATCTTGGTGGCGAGGAACGCGTTCGCCGACACCTTCACGAGCTCGGCCGTGGCGAGGCCGGTGACGACGACCGGGGTCCCGGTCGCGGTCACCGGCGCGTAGAACTTCCGGAGCGCGGCCTCCGCCCGCTCGGACGCGACGCCGAAGACCAGCCGGTCGGGGCGCAGCGTGTCCTCGACCGCGAAGCCCTCGCGCAGGAACTCCGGGTTCCACGCCAGCTCGGCGTCCACGTCCGGTGCCAGCTCGGCCAGGCGGGCCGCCATCCGGGCGGCGGTCCCGACCGGGACGGTCGACTTGCCCACCACCAGGGCGCCGTCGGTCAGGTGCGGGGCGAGGCCCTCGACCGCGGCCTCGACGTGCCGGACGTCGGCGGCCAGCCCGTCGTGGCGCTGCGGGGTGCCGACGCAGACGAAGTGGATGTCGCCGAAGGCGCCGGCCTCGGCGAGGGAGTCGGTGAAGCGGAGCCGGCCCGAGGCGACATGGGTGGCCAGCAGGTCCGCCAGGCCCGGCTCGTAGAACGGGACCTTGCCCGAGGCGAGGGCCTCGCGCTTGGCGGGGTCGATCTCGACGCCGAGCACGTCGTACCCGAGCTCGGCCATGCTGGCTGCGTGGGTGGCGCCGAGGTAGCCACATCCGATGACGGTGACGTTCACCCGGCAAAGTCTAGTAGATCAATTAAATTAATGCGGAACTGAGTCGGCGCGTCGCCTCGCGGACCCGGTCGGCGCTCGTGGCGAGGTTGAGCCGGACGTGACCCGCGAGCCCGGGCTGGTAGTCGCGGCCGGGGCTGACCCGCAGCCCGTGGGCGAGCGCTGCCTCGGCCGGGTCGGCGACGCCGTAGGCCCGCAGGTCGACCCAGGCGAGGTACGTCGCCTCGAGCGGGCGCATCCGGGCGCCGGGGAGCGCCGCGGGGAGGCTGTCGGCGAGCACTCGCCGGTTGCCGTCGAGCCGCTCGAGGAGCGCGTCGAGCCAGGCGTCGCAGTCGCGCCAGGCCACGACGCCGGCAGCGATCCCCAGTGACGACCAGGTGTGCTGGGCAGGCACCGGCAGCGCGCGGACCCGCTCGCGCTCGGCCTCGTTGAGCAGGACCAGCTGGGCGCCGTGGACCGCGGGCATGTTGAACGACTTCGACGCGCTGGTCACCACGACCGCCCGCGGGTCGACGGTGAGGTACGGCGTGAACCTCGCCCCCGGCAGGGTCAGCGGGGCGTGGATCTCGTCGGCGACCACGCGGACGCCGTACCGCCCGGCGAGATCGGCGAGCGCGGCGAGCTCGTCCCGGGACCACGCGCGGCCCAGCGGGTTGTGGGGGTTGCACAGCAGGTAGGTGCGGGCGCCGGCGGCGAAGGCGCGCTCGACGGCCGGCAGGTCGAGCGACGCCTGCGTCGCGTCCGGGTCGAGGTCGAGGGTGACGAGCTCGCGCCCGGCGACGGCGACGACGTCGCGGAACGGTGGGTAGCACGGCTGCGGCACGACGACGGGCCCGGCCGGGCACAGCGCCTCGAGCGCGAGCCGGATGCCGCCCATGACGGACCCGGTCGGCACGCACGCGTCGTCGGGAAGCTCCCACGACCAGTGCCGCCGGGCGAAGCCGGCGAAGGCGGCGCCGAGGCCGCCGTCGCCGAACGCGGCGTAGCCCGCGCCGCGGCGCACCGCCTCGACCAGCGCCTCCTCGATCGGCTCGGCCAGGCGCAGGTCCATCTCGGCCACCCAGGCCGGGAGCACCCCCGGCGCGACCTCCCCCCACTTGAGCGGGAGGGCGGCGCGAGCCTGGTCGTCGGTGAGGTCCCGGAGCACGGGTCCATCCAACAGCAGTCCAGAAATCGACGGAACGCGTCGCGGGAGCGCCAGGAGCCCTACGATTTCGGCATGCGTCTGCGTGGATCCCTGCTCGTTGCTGCCGTCCCCCTCCTCTTCGCCGCTGCGGCGTGCGCCCCGGCGTCCGACAGCCCGGCGGCGACCGACTCTGCCTCCTCCGGCAGCTCCTCGCCCACCGGCGACCAGTGCGCGGTCGACAACCTCGCCCTGAAGACCCCGGGCCAGCTCACGGTCGCGACCGACTCGCCGGCGTACGACCCGTGGTTCCAGGACAACGACCCGAGCAACGGCAAGGGCTACGAGTCCGCGGTCGCCTACGCCGTCGCGAAGCAGCTGGGCTTCACCGCCGACCAGGTGACGTGGGTCAAGGAGCCGTTCAACAACTCCTATGCGCCGGGGCCCAAGGACTTCGACTTCGACATCAACCAGATCTCGATCACGCCCGAGCGGGCCCAGAAGGTGACCTTCTCCGACGGCTACTACACCGCGTCCCAGGCGCTCATCGCGCTCAAGGACAGCCCGGTCGCCGACGCGACGAGCCTCAGCGACCTCAAGGACTACAAGCTCGGCGCCCAGACCGGGACCACGTCGCTGACCGCGATCCGCGAGGACATCCAGCCGACCCAGCAGCCGCTGGTCTTCCAGAACACCAACGTCGCCAAGCAGGCCCTGCTCAACGGGCAGGTCGACGCGATCGTCGCCGACCTGCCGACCGCCTTCTACATCACCGCGGTCGAGATCCCGAAGGGCACGATCGTCGGTCAGTTCCAGCAGCAGAGCGGCACCCCGGAGGAGTTCGGCATGCTCTTCCAGAAGGGCAACCCCCTGGTCGACTGCGTCAACCAGGCGCTGGCGACTCTGAAGTCCGACGGCACCCTGGACCAGCTCGAGCAGAAGTGGCTCAGCCAGACCGTGAACGTCCCCGTCCTCCAGTGACCTGCCGGTGAGCGAGTCCGCCGGGGCGTGGCAGCCGAGCGCCCGCGAGCAGGAGCGGCGCGACGTACGTCGTAGCCTGCGCCGGCGCGGGATCCTGGTGTCGACGACCGCCACGGTGGTCTTCTTCGGGCTGGTCGTGCTGGGCACGATCACCTCGCCGGGCTGGCCGGCCGTCAAGGAGTACTTCTTCAACCCCAGTGACGCCCGCGCGGCCTTCCCGTCCATCTGGCACGCCTTCTGGACCTACAACGTCAAGCTGTTCCTCCTGGGTGAGGTGCTGATCCTGGCCCTGGCCCTGGTGGTCGCGCTGGTCCGGCAGTCACGCTCGCCGCTGATGCTTCCGCTCCGGATCGTCGCCGTCGTCTACACCGATCTCTTCCGCGGGATCCCCACGATCCTCCTGGTGTTCATCCTGGCCCTCGGCATGCCGGCGCTGCAGCTCCAGGGGGTGCCCACGTCCCTGTTCTTCTGGGGCCTGGTCGCCCTGGTGCTGTCCTACGGCGCGTACGTGGCCGAGGTGATCCGGGCGGGCATCGAGTCGATCCACCCCTCGCAGATCGCCAGTGCCGACGCGCTCGGTCTCAGCCGGCTCCAGGCGATGCGCCACGTGGTGGTGCCGCAGGGCATCCGGCGGGTCGTACCGCCCCTGCTCAACGACTTCATCAGCCTGCAGAAGGACACGGCCCTCGTCGGCGTCGTCGGGGTCTTCGACGCGATGTTCGCCGCGCAGGACTACAGCAACTACAACTTCAACTTCACCGCCTTCACCGTGGTCGCCTGCTACTTCATCGTGCTGACCGTGCCGCTCGCCCGGTTCACCGACCACCTGCAGCGCCGGGCGATGGAGCGGGAGAGGCAGGGCGCCCGATGAGCGAGGTGCTGATGGAGGTCAGCGCCGTGCGCAAGTCGTACGGCGACAAGGTGGTCCTGCGCGACATCGACCTCACCGTCGCGCAGCACGACGTCATCTGCCTGATCGGTGCGTCGGGCTCCGGCAAGTCGACGCTGCTGCGCTGCCTCAACCTGCTGGAGGACATCGACGACGGGGTCATCACCTTCGAGGGCCGCGAGATCTCCGATCCGCGGGTCGACAAGCGCGCCGTGCGGAGCCGGATCGGCATGGTGTTCCAGTCCTACAACCTCTTCCCACACCTCACCGTGCTGGACAACTGCACGCTGGCCCCCCGGCGGGTGCACGGGGTGTCCAAGGCGGAGGCCGAGTCGCGGGCCCGTGACCTGCTGGGTCGGTTCGGGCTGGCCGACCAGGTCGACAAGCACCCGGACCGGATGTCCGGCGGCCAGCAGCAGCGCGCCGCGCTGGTGCGGGCGATGTGCACCTCGCCGACCCTGCTGCTGCTCGACGAGATCACCGCGGCACTCGACCCCGAGCTGGTGGGCGAGGTGCTCGAGATCGTGCGGTCGGAGGCCGAGGCCGGTACGACGATGATCCTGGCCACCCACGAGATGGACTTCGCCCGCGACGTCGCCACGACCGTCTGCTTCCTCGACGAGGGCCGGATCTGCGAGCAGGGCCCGCCCGCGGAGATCTTCAGCGCACCCCGCGAGGAGCGCACCCGCCAGTTCCTGAGGCGCGTGCTGTAGTCGGTGGACGTTGCGGGCGGGCGGTGAGTGTGCCACCTGTCGAGGGGGCGGATCGGTGGCTGGCTCACCGCTCGCCCGGCGATCCGGGCGCGGCGAGGACCGACGGCGAGGGAGAGCGGAAGGAACAGCTGGCGCCAGTGCTCGCCGAAGGAGGGGGCGGGTCCGTCGTAGCCGAGCGCGAGCAGCGCGCGGTAGACCTCGCCCACGAGGGTTCGCGAGTGCTGCAGCTTCTCCTTGGTCACCTGCACGTAGGGGATCCCCGCCCCACGTAGCAGTGCGTAGCGGTCGAGGTCGGCGTTGTACTGCGCCCGGTCCTCCTGGTGCTGGACCCCTTCGTACTCCACGACCAGCCTCCAGATCCGGTAGAGCAGGTCGGCGATCACCTCGATGTCCTCCCCGACGTCGACGGGGACGTTCACCTCGGGGGTGGGTAGGCCGGAGAAGCGCAGCACGGCTCGGGTCTCGCTCTCCATCAGGGACCGTGACCTGCCGTCGAGGTGGTCGAGGACCCAGACGGCTTCGTGAGCGCCGTCGCGCCAGAGCGCCGACAGGGCGAGGGTGCGCACGTCCTCGGCAGACAGGTGCCGGTGGTGCACCAACCAGTCGCCCACCTTGATCGCATCGATCGCCCGGGCCCGGGCGCAGTAGGCGATGAACGCTGCGGCGATGCACACCCCGCCGGCGTCGACCGGCGGCAGCTGCTTGGTCCGGTGCAGGAAGATCCCGTTGGTCGCCAGGTGCAGGTCGGTCTGGACGACGAAGTGGATCGGACGGCGCGGACCGAAGTCGAGCCCCAGCTGCTGCAGCCGCGAGATCCCGGTCAGGTGAGCCGTCGGTGGCAACGTCAGCCGGGCGGCCAGCACCCAGTCCCGGTCGGTCATCTCGTGGTCGGCCGGCCGGTAGACGCGGGGGAAGACGCGGACGAAGCGGCGGCCATCGAGCTGCCGGGACGTCAGACCGACCGCCCGGGCCTCGGCACGGCTGAACGGTCGCCCGCGCAGGTCGTCGGGGAGAGGTTGCACGGACCGAGTCCAGGCGAAGGACGGGGCAAGCGCCACTGGCGATCGGTCGCCTGTGGACGACGCCTGTGGACGACGCCCGGGGACGGCCGCGCCCGCCGGTGCGTCAGCCACCGGTCAGGCGATCTGGAAGGTGGCTAGCTCACCGCCCGCCGGTCACCGGCGACACGACCGTGACAGCACTTCTGTCATGATCGGCCCATGACTGTCGAGCTCGGTCGGGGCGAGGGGCCGCTGCGCGGCGTGAAGGTCGTGGAGATCGCGGGCATCGGCCCGGGGCCGCACGCGTGCATGATCCTCGCCGACCTCGGCGCCGACGTGATCCGCATCGACCGGCCCAGCGGCCAGGCGTTCGCGGGCAGCGGCGCGAAGATGCTGCTCAACCGCGGCCGACCCAGTGTCGCGCTCGACCTCAAGGACCCGCGGGCGGTCGAGACGGTGCTCGAGCTGGTCGAGCGGGCCGACGTGCTGGTCGAGGGGATGCGGCCCGGAGTGACCGAGCGCCTCGGGATCGGGCCCGACGAGTGCCTCGCCCGCAACCCGCGGTTGGTCTACGGCCGGATGACCGGCTGGGGCCAGGACGGCCCCTTCGCCCACGTGGCCGGACACGACATGAACTACATCGCGATCACCGGGGCCCTCTTCGGCCTCGGCCAGGACCCCGCCCGGCCGCACTTCCCGACCAACCTGGTCGGCGACTTCGGTGGGGGCTCGACCTACCTGGTCATCGGGATCCTCGCCGCCCTGCTGGAGTCCAAGGCCAGCGGCCGCGGCCAGGTGGTGGACGCGGCGATCGTCGACGGCACCGCCCACCTCAACGCGATGACGGCCGCGTTCCTCGCCTCCGGCGGCTACCGCGAGGAGCGGGCGGTCAACCTGCTCGACGGCGGCGTGCCCTACTACGACATCTACGAGACCGCCGACGGCAAGCACATGTCGGTCGGGGCGCTCGAGCCGCAGTTCTACGCCGAGCTGGTGCGGCTGCTGGAGATCGAGGACGCCCCGGACCGGTACGACGCCGCGCAGGCCGGCGAGCTGCGCCGGATCATCACCGAGCGGTTCAAGGAGCGCACCCAGGCGGAGTGGGTCGAGGTCTTCGAGGGGACCGACGCGTGCGTCGCGGGCATCATCCCGCTCACGGAGGCGGCCGAGCACCCCCACATGAAGGCCCGCGGCACCCTCGTCCACCACGACGGGATGCTCCAGCCGGCGCCCGCCCCGCGCTTCTCCCGGACCCCCGCGACCATCCCGCCTGTCGCGGACACGGTCGGCGGCAGCACCCGCGAAGCGCTGACCGCCTGGGGGATCGCCGACGTCGACGCCCTCATCGAGAGCGGCGCCGCCACCCAGACCTGACCCCCGACCTGACCCCGGACCTGATCCCGGACCTGACCCAGCCATGAAGCCGTTCCTCTTCCTCGGCACCCGCGCCGAGGACGCCGCCGCCGACAGCGAGTACGCCGCCGTGCTCGCCTGCTCCGGTCTCGACGAGCGCGACGTACGACGCCACCGGCTCGAGGCGGCCGAGCTCGGTCCGGTCGACCTGGACGCGTGGTCCGGGATCATCCTGGGCGGCGGGCCGTTCAACGTCAGCGACCCTGAGGCGGACAAGTCGGGCGTGCAGCGGCGTGCCGAGGCCGAGCTCCGCCGGCTGGCCCAACGGGTCCTCGACGCCGACTTCCCCTTCCTGGGCGCCTGCTACGGCGTCGGGGTGCTCGGCAGCCTGCGCGGCGGCCTGGTCGACCGGACCCACGGCGAGCCGATCTCGGCGACCCGGATCACCCTGACCGACGCGGGCGTCGCCGACCCGCTGACGGGCGTCCTGCCACGGGAGTTCGACGCCTTCCTCGGCCACAAGGAGGCGGTCACCCGGCTGCCGGCCGGTGCGGTCCGCCTCGCGAGCAGTGCCGCCTGCCCGGTCCAGGCGTTCCGGATCGGGGAGCACGTCTACGCCACCCAGTTCCACCCCGAGCTCGACATCGAGGGCATCTGCCTGCGCATCGACACCTACCGCGACCACGGCTACTTCGACCCGAGCGAGGCCGATGGGCTCCAGGCGATGGCGCGCGCCAGCCACGTCGAGCACCCCGGTCTGCTGCTCGCGGCGTTCGCCGAGCGGTACCGTCGCGCCTGACGTCGGTATTGAACATCTGTCAACAAGGCCAGTAGGGTGCGCCGCATGACCGAGCACACCCCGGAGCACGTGGACGTCCTGATCGTGGGTGCCGGGCTGTCCGGCATCGGCGCGGCCTGCCGCCTGCGCACCGACCACCCCGAGCGCAGCGTCGCGGTCCTGGAGGGGCGCGACGTCAGCGGCGGGACCTGGGACCTGTTCCGCTACCCCGGCATCCGGTCGGACTCGGACATGTTCACGTTCGGCTACAAGTGGCGGCACTGGGACGGCGACGTCGCCCTCGCGGACGGGCCGTCGATCCTGGAGTACCTGCGCACCGTGGCTCGCGAGTACGGCGTGGACCGGCTGATCCGCTACCGGCACCGGGTCGTCGGCGCGAGCTGGAGCTCCGACGAGGACCGGTGGACGGTCGAGGTCGACCGGGACGGCGAGCGGCTCACGTTCACCACCGACCTGCTGTGGGCCTGCGGTGGCTACTACGACTACGACCAGGGCTTCTCGCCCGACTTCCCCGGGCAGGAGGACTTCGCCGGCACGATCGTGCACCCGCAGCACTGGCCCGAGGACCTCGACTACACGGGCAAGAAGGTCGTCATCATCGGCTCGGGTGCGACGGCAGTGACGCTCGTGCCCGCGATGGCCGACAGCGGGGCCGGCCACGTCACGATGCTGCAGCGCTCGCCGACCTACATCCTCTCCCTGCCCGGCACCGACCCCGTCTCCAAGCGGCTGCACTGGCTGCCGGCGAAGGTCCGCTACCCGATCGTGCGCTGGAAGGCGATCCTGTCGTCGATCGCGTTCTTCCAGCTCTCCCGGCGGCGCCCGCAGATGGTCAAGGACTTCATCCGCAAGGCGGCGCTCAAGCAGCTGCCGAAGGACGTCGACGTCGACCGGCACTTCAAGCCGGAGTACAACCCGTGGGACCAGCGCGTGTGCTTCGTCCCCGACGGCGACCTCTTCAAGGCGATGCGGCGCGGGGCCGCCTCGGTGGTCACCGACCACGTCGAGCGGTTCACCGAGAAGGGCATCCTGCTGCGCTCGGGGCAGGAGCTCGAGGCCGACGTCGTCGTCACCGCCACCGGCCTGACCCTCAAGGCGATGGGTGGGCTGACGCTCTCCGTTGACGGCGCCGAGGTCAAGATGCACGACACCATGACCTACAAGGCCCTGATGCTCAGCGACGTCCCGAACTTCGTGTTCACCATCGGCTACACCAACGCCTCCTGGACCCTCAAGGCCGACCTGGTCGCGGACTTCGTGTGCCGGCTGCTGACCTACCTGGACGAGCACGGCGTACGCCGCGTGGTGGCGCCCCGGGACCCGTCGGTCGGCGAGGAGCGGCTGATCGACTTCAGCTCCGGCTACATCCTGCGCGGCCTCGACGCGCTGCCGCGCCAGGGGGACCGCGAGCCGTGGAAGCTGCGGCAGAACTACCTCACGGACCTGCGGTCGATCAACCACGACCGGATCGACGACGGCGTGCTGAGCTTCCGCTGACCCCACGCGGAGGTTTCACCGGGCTTCCGACCGGTCACTGACCCCTCATGGGACTCAAGGACAAGGCAGAGAACAAGGCCGAGGAGCTCAAGGGCCACGGCAAGGAGACGGCCGGCGCCGCCACGGGTGACCGCGAGCTCGAGGCCGAGGGCCGGGGCGACCAGGCCTCCGGCAAGGTGAAGAACGCCGGCGAGCACCTCAAGGACGCCGCCAAGGACGTCAAGGACGGCCTCACCGGCTGACCGCAGCGCGCGACGATTGAGGCGGGCGGGCCGGCGCCCCGTAGAGTGGGTGCCAGCCCGTCCAGTCTTGCCTCGGGCTCGTGCGTCCTGCGAGACGCCCTTCCTCTCGGGAACCATCTGGCGAGACACGCCAACAGTGAGTGACTCTTCGTGTCTTCTGCAGTTCTTCCTGCGCCGTTCACCGACCTCGGTGTCCCCGCAGACCTCGCCGTCGTCCTCGCGGACCGCGGCATCACCCACCCGACCCCCATCCAGGCCGCGACGCTGCCCGACTCCCTCGCCGGCCGCGACGTGCTCGGCCGGGGCCGCACCGGCTCCGGCAAGACCTACGCCTTCCTCCTGCCCCTCGTGGCCCGCCTCGCCGACGGTCGCCGGGCGCAGCCCCGTCGTCCCCGCGCGCTGGTGCTCGCGCCGACCCGCGAGCTGGTCGGCCAGATCGAGGAGGCCCTGCGCCCCCTCGCCGACGCCGCCGGCCTGACCACCCGCACCGTCTTCGGTGGCGTCGGGCAGAACCCGCAGGTCCAGGGCCTGCGCCGCGGCGTCGACATCGTCCTGGCCTGCCCGGGCCGGCTCGAGGACCTGATCGGCCAGGGGCACTGCGACCTCGGGGCCGTCGAGGTCACCGTGCTCGACGAGGCCGACCACATGGCCGACCTCGGGTTCCTGCCGGCCGTGCGCCGCCTGCTCGAGCAGACCCCGCGCACCGGCCAGCGGCTGCTCTTCTCGGCCACGCTGGACAACGCGATCGACGTGCTGGTCAAGCGGTTCCTGCGCGAGCCGGTGACCCACCAGGCCGACTCGGCCCAGTCCCCGGTCGCCACGATGGACCACCACGTCCTCCACGTGGCCCGCGAGCACCGGGTCCCGGTGCTGGTCGACCTGACCAGCGCCCCCGGCCGTACGGTCGTGTTCACCCGCACCAAGCACGGCGCCAAGGCGCTCACCCGCCAGCTGAACAGCCGTGGCGTGCCGACCGTCGAGCTGCACGGCAACCTGAGCCAGGGCGCCCGCACGCGCAACATGGAGGCCTTCCACAGCGGCCGGGCGACGACCCTGGTCGCGACCGACATCGCGGCGCGGGGCATCCACGTCGACGACGTCGCGCTCGTGGTGCACGCCGACCCGCCGGTCGAGCACAAGGCCTACCTGCACCGGTCCGGCCGGACCGCCCGGGCCGGGGCCCGGGGCACCGTGGTCACGCTGATGACCGACGACCAGGTCCGCGACGTCCGACAGCTGACCCGGGCGGCCGGCATCAAGCCGACCACCACCCGCATCGCCGGGGCCGACCACCCGCTGCTGGCGCAGCTCGCGCCCGGCGAGCGGGTGCTCGTCGCGGGCGGTCTGGCAGCGGAGGCCACGGCCCCCGCCGGTCGTCCGCAGGGTGGCCCCGCGCGGCCGAAGTCCGGTGGCGCTCGCCCGCAGGGCAACGGCCGCTCGCGGTCGCGCCGCCGGCGCGGTGGTGTGGCCAACCGCCGACGTGGGGAGAACTCCAGCCCGAGGGGGTGAATCGTGTGCTGACCTGGCTGCGGCGGGCGCTGTGGGACCCGGTCCCGCGCGACCACCGGCAGAGCGCCGCCGACCTGCGGCGGCGCCAGCTGGTGACGGCGGTGTTCGTCGCCATCGGTGGCGTGGTGCTCGGGCTGTCGCTGCGCATCGAGCCGGGCAGCCCGTGGTTCTACCCCGCGACCCTGGTCCTGGCCGGGGTGTGGGTCGTGGGCGCGTTCGCCTCCGGTCCGCTGCACCTGGGCCGCATCGACACCGGTGTGGCCCTGCGGCGGCCGGTGGTGATGCCCACCGCGATCGGGTTGGCGCTGGCGGCGCTCTTCGTCGTCGGCGCACTGGTCGTGCGCCAGGTGGACTTCCTGCAGACCCAGGTGCAGGACGTGCTCGACCACGCCGACAGCGGCTCGTGGCCGCTGCTGGTGCTCATCACGGTCGTGAACGGGGTCGCCGAGGAGCTGTTCTTCCGCGGCGCGGCATACGCCGCCATCCCGCGCCACCCGGTCGCCTGGACCACCCTGGCCTACACGATCGCCACCCTCGCCACCGGCAACGTGATGCTGGTCTTCGCCGCGGTCCTGCTGGGCGTCGTCGTCGGCCTGGAGCGGCGCGCGTCCGGCGGGGTGCTGGCACCGATCCTCACCCATTGCACGTGGTCGGTGATCATGCTCTTCGCCCTCCCCGCGCTGTTCTGAGCACCGCCGGGGCCGAGCTTGCTCGGGCCCGGATCCCGGTGCCAGGTCGAGTAGTGCCCGCGGCCGAGGAACGAGGCCGCGACGGCGCGTATCGAGACCCCGGTCGGTGAGGGGTCTCGATACGCTCGCTGGCGCTCGCTACTCGACCAACGAGGGGTCCTCCTCGACCGCGCGGCGCACGGCCTCGGCGTAGGTGATCGGCTCACCCGGCACCACGTCGCGGATGGAGTGGTCGGTGACGATGACCTCGGTGCCCATCGAGTCGATCAGGTTGCGGCCGGTGGTCGTGTCGACGTTGGTGACGAAGGAGATCCAGTACGACGACAGCTTGGGCGTCAGCACCGGCACGGTGACGATCGGGACCCGGCGTCCGTCGATGACCTCCGCGGCCTGCTGGAGCATCTCGACGTAGCTGAGCACTTCGGGGCCGCCGATCTCGAAGGCCCGGCCGAACGCGTCCTCGACGCCGACGACGCCGGCGAGGTAGCGGATCACGTCGTCCAGGGCGATCGGCTGGGTGCGCGTGGCCGCCCACTTCGGGACGACCATCGCCGGCAGGTTCTTGACCAGCTGCCCGGTCATCTCCCAGGAGATGCCGCCGGCGCCGACCACGATCGCCGCCCGCAGCACGGTCACCGGGACCCCGGACTCGCCGAGCAGCCGCTCGACCTCGCGACGCGAGCGCAGGTGCGCCGACAGGTGGTCGTCGTCCTTGCCGAGCCCGCCGAGGTAGACGATCTGCCGGGTGCCGCTCGCGGCGGCGGCCAGCCCGAAGGCCTTCGCGGCCTCGGCGTCCTTGCGCTCGAAGTCGTCGTCGTCCAGGGAGTGCACGAGGTAGACGGCGACGTCCACGCCCTCCAGCGGCTCGGCCAGGGTGCCGGGGTCCGAGACGTCGCCGCCGACCGGCTCGCCCGGCCCGTCGTACGTGTCGGGGTGGCGGGTCATCGCCTTGACCCGGAAGCCCCGGTCGACGAGCTCGGGCACCAGGCGGCTGCCGATGAACCCGGTCGCTCCGGTCACGAGGACGGTCTGCTCGGTGGATGGCATCACCACTAGGCTCTACCCATGGCGACAGGTCCCGATGCCGGGTCTGGACCACCGGCCGACCCGGCGGCCGACCCGGGCCCCGACCCGGTCGTGGGCGAGGACCGGTGCTGGGAGCTGCTGGCCGCCCAGGAGCTGGGCCGGCTGGCGTACCGCATCGGCACCGAGCAACACCTCACGCCGATCAACTATGCCGTCGACGTCAACCGGCACGGGCGCCGGTCGCTGCTGTTCCGCACCGCCGCCACGACGACCAAGCTCCTGGCCGCCGAGCTCGGCGACGAGGTGGCGTTCGAGATCGACGAGGTCACCGGCGAGGAGGCGACCAGCGTCGTGGTGCGCGGCTACCTGCGCCACCTGCAGGGCGACGAGGCGCACCGGGCCGAGAACCTGCCGCTGAGGCCGTGGCTGGGTGACGGGCGGTACGACGTCGTGGAGCTCGTGCCCGGGGAGGTGACCGGGCGCCGGTTCCACCTCCGGCGGCCCTGGCTGCACCTGCGTCCCGAGGACCCGCACCACTAACGGGTGCGCCGCTCGATGTCCTCGCGGCGGGTCTCGTCCATCGCGGCCTCGTACGCCGCCACCAGGCTGGCCACCGAGAGCGGCTTGAGGCTCTCGACGACCTTGCGCAGGGTCTCGGTCGACGCGCCGGCCTCCTTGTAGACCGGCCAGACCATGGTCCGGAACAGCTCGTTCAGCTCCTTGGCGATCTGGCGACCGTGGTCGGCGTACACGTCGGCGGCGGCGAGCGCCGCCTCGGTCGGGAAGCCGAGGTCGAGCAGGCCCAGGCCGACCGAGAGCTGCGACACGGCGACCTCGTAGCGCCCGCGCCGGGTGCGGGCCACGATGCCCAGGGCGGTGAGGGTCGTCAGGTCGTCGTCGGTGAGGGTGCGGCCGGTGCGCTTGTCGAGCTCGGCGCGCGACATCTCCACCGGGAGGTCGGCCTGCCACGGCGCGAGCATCGTGCGGTGCAGCGCGAGGTCCTCGGGCGTGGCGTCGGCGGGGATCCGGGCGACGTACCTCTCGATCGCCGAGAGCGTGAATCCGTGGGCCTGCAGCTCCTGCACCAGCTCGAGCCGGGCGACGTGGTCGGCGTTGTAGTAGCCCGACCGACCCCGCCGGATCGGCGGTGGCACCAGGCCCTTGGTGGTGTAGAAGCGGATGTTGCGCACGCTCATGCCGACGCGCGTGGTGAGCTCGTCGAGGGTCAGCAGCTCGCGCCGCTCGACGTCCTCGGCCATGGTCGTCCTCCTGATCCCGAGCCGGCCCGACGTGACCTGCGCCACGGGACCGCTTCTTGACGGTGACAGTAATAGTGTCACAATCGCTGCATGGCAGAGGCATTCGTGTACGACCACATCCGGACCCCGCGCGGCAAGGGCAAGAAGGTCGGCTCGCTCCACGAGGTCAAGCCGGTCGACCTCGTGGTCGGCCTGCTCGACGAGGTGCAGGTGCGCAACCCGTCGTTCGACCCCCACCGCGTCGACGACGTCGTGCTCGGCGTCGTGTCGCCCGTGAGCGAGCAGGGTGGTGACATCGCGAAGACCGCCGCCCTCAAGGCCGGCTACCCCGAGACGGTCGCGGGCGTGCAGCTCAACCGCTTCTGCGCGTCCGGCCTGGAGGCCGTCAACCAGGCGGCGTCGCGGGTCCGCGGCGGGTTCGAGGACCTGATCCTCGCCGGTGGCGTCGAGTCGATGAGCCGGGTGCCGATGGGCTCCGACGGCGGTGCCTGGGCCTCCGACCCGGCGACCGCGCTCCAGACCGGCTTCGTGCCGCAGGGCATCGGTGCCGACCTCATCGCGACCCTCGAGGGCTGGACGCGCGAGGACGTCGACGCGTACGCCGCCGAGTCCAACCACCGCGCCGCGAAGGCCTGGGCCAACGGCTACTTCTCCGGCTCGGTCGTCCCGGTCACCGACCTCAACGGGTTGACCGTCCTCGACCACGACGAGCTGATCCGCCCCGACACGACGGTGGAGGGCCTCGCCGGGCTGAAGCCGAGCTTCGCCGACATCGGCGCCCAGGCGGGCTTCGACGACGTGGCGCTCGAGAAGTACCACTGGGTCGAGCGGATCAACCACGTCCACCATGCCGGCAACTCCTCGGGCATCGTCGACGGCGCCGCGCTGATGGCCATCGGCAGCGAGCAGGTCGGCACCGACCTCGGCCTGACCCCGCGCGCCCGGATCGTGGCCACCGCCGTCTCCGGTGCAGACCCCACGATCATGCTCACGGGCCCGGCGCCGGCCGCCCGCAAGGCGCTGGCGAAGGCGGGTCTCGAGGTCGGCGACATCGACCTCTTCGAGATCAACGAGGCGTTCGCGGCCGTGGCCATGCGGTTCATGCGCGACCTGGGCATCAGCCACGAGATCACCAACGTCAACGGCGGCGCGATCGCCATGGGCCACCCACTCGGCGCGACCGGCGCGATGATCCTCGGCACGCTCATCGACGAGCTGCAGCGCCGCGACCTGCGCCGCGGCCTCGCCACGCTCTGCGTCGGCGGCGGGATGGGCATCGCGACGATCGTCGAGGTCGTCTGAGCCCTCCCGGACACCGGACCCGCTTCTGGTGGTCTCGAGGCTCGCGCCGGCCCGCCTCGCACCTCGACCACCGTGATCCCAGAGACAGGAAACAGATGAGCACCACGCAGCAGCAGTCCGCCGTCCACTACGACAAGGACGCCGACGGCATCGTCACCCTCACGCTCGACGACCCCACCGCGAGCGCCAACACGATGAACGAGCTCTACCAGGAGTCGATGGCCGCCGCCGTGCAGCGGCTCTACGACGAGGTGGACAGCGTCACGGGCGTCGTGATCGCCAGCGCGAAGAAGACCTTCTTCGCCGGCGGCAACCTCAACAACATGGTGCGCGCGACCAAGGACGACGCGCTCGCGGTGTTCGCGATGGGCGAGGCCGTCAAGGCCGGCCTGCGCAAGCTCGAGCTCTACCCGCGCCCGGTGGTCGCGGCCATCAACGGCGCCGCGCTCGGCGGCGGGTACGAGATCACCCTCGCCTGCAACCACCGCATCTCGGTCGACGACGACAGCGTCAAGATCGGGCTGCCCGAGTCCACGCTGGGCCTGCTGCCCGGCGGGGGCGGCGTGACCCGCGTCGTACGCCTCCTCGGGCTGCAGTCCGGCCTGATGGACGTGCTGCTCCCCGGCACCCAGTTCAAGCCGAGCGTGGCCAAGGAGAAGGGCCTGGTGGACGAGCTGGTCGCCACCCGCGAGGAGCTGGTGCCGGCGGCGAAGGCGTGGATCAAGGCCAACCCCGAGTCGACCCAGAACCCGTGGGACAAGCCGGGCTACAAGATGCCCGGCGGGTCGCCGAGCTCGCCGGCGCTGGCCGGCTTCCTGCCGGCGTTCCCGGCGCTGCTGCGCAAGCAGACCAAGGGTGCGGTCTACCCGGCGCCCCGCGCGATCCTGGCCGCGGCGGTCGAGGGCGCGTCGGTGGACTTCGACACCGCGTCGCGCATCGAGTCGCGCTACCTGACGAACCTGATCGTCAACCAGGGCTCGAAGAACATGATCCAGGCGTTCTTCTTCGACCTGCAGGCGATCAACGCGGGCAAGCTGCGGCCGCAGGGCATCGAGCCCTTCAAGGCCACCAAGGTCGGGGTCCTCGGCGCCGGCATGATGGGCGCCGGCATCGCCTACTCGTGCGCCCGGGCCGGCATGCAGGTCGTCCTCAAGGACGTCTCCGCGGAGGCCGCAGCGAAGGGCAAGGGCTACTCCGAGAAGCTGAACGCCAAGGCGGTCTCGCGCGGCAAGCTGACCGAGGAGAAGTCCCAGGAGCTCCTCGACCGGATCCACCCCACGGCCGACCCCGCCGACCTCACCGGGTGCGACCTGGTGATCGAGGCGGTGTTCGAGGACCCGTCGCTCAAGCACCAGGTCTTCGCCGAGATCGCGCCGTACGTGAACGCGGACGCGCTGCTGTGCTCGAACACCTCGACGCTGCCGATCACCGAGCTCGCGACCGGCGTCGACCGGCCCGGCTCGCCAAGAATTCAGAACTTCATCGGGCTGCACTTCTTCTCGCCCGTCGACAAGATGCCGCTGGTGGAGATCATCCGCGGCAAGGAGACCTCCGACGTCGCGCTCGCCAAGGCGTACGACGTCGTGCAGCAGATCCGCAAGACGCCGATCGTCGTCAACGACAGCCGCGGCTTCTACACCTCGCGGGTCATCGGCACGATGGTCAACGAGGGCCTCGCGATGCTCGCCGAGGGGGTGCACCCGATGAGCATCGAGCGCGCCGCGACCCAGGACGGCTACCCCGTCGGGCCACTGCAGCTCAGCGACGAGCTCAACATGGAGCTGATGGCCAAGATCGGCAAGGCGACCGCCGACGCCGCTGCGCGCGACGGCATCGACTACGTGCCGCATCCGGGCACGGCCGTGGTGGAGAAGATGCTCGAGCTCGGCCGCCCGTCGCGCCTGAAGGGCGCCGGCTTCTACGCCTACGACGAGTCGGGGTCCCGCAGCGGCCTCTGGTCCGGGCTCGCCGAGGCGTTCCCGCCGGCCGAGGAGCAGCCGCCGTTCCAGGACGTCAAGGACCGGCTGCTGTTCGTCGAGGCGCTCGAGACCGCGAAGTGCTTCGAGGAGGGCGTGATCGAGTCCGCGGCCGCCGCCAACATCGGCTCGATCATGGGCATCGGCTTCCCGGCGCTGACCGGTGGTGCCGCGCAGTTCATGCAGGGCTACGAAGCCCCTCCTGGTGCGCAGAGCGACGGGTCGATCGGGCTGGCGGCGTTCGTCGCCCGCGCCGACGAGCTCGCCGAGACCTACGGCGACCGCTTCCGCGCCACCGCGTGGCTGCGTGACCTGGCCGCCTCGGGGGGCTCGTTCCCGGCGTGACCTGGGTGGTCCTGCACGTTTCCCCGGTCGCCCGGCGAAACGTGCAGGACACGCCGGTGCGTACGGCGTGTCGTGCACCTTTCCCCGGTCAGCCGGTGAAAGGAGTGACGGATGAGGTCACGGCGAGCTGAACCAGGGCTCATGCAGGTCGTGGAACGTCGCGCCCTGCAGGGCCCAGGCGAGCTCGGCGCGGACGTCCTCGGGCAGCTCGGCCTGCTCGCCGCGGCGGGAACTGGCCTCGTCGGTGAACGCGACCGTCTCGGTGAAGCTCCCGTCGGGCTCGATCGCCAGGCTGGCGCCGATGATCTCCGGGCGCATCCGGTGCAGCTCGGCGGGGTCCGAGGCGATCAGGGTGCGCAGGCGGCCGGGGTCGTCGACGTGCCCGCGGATCACCTGCACGAACCCGGCGTCGTCCGAGCCTCCGTCGAAGAGGAGCGTGACGTCGTCGGAGTCGTGGAACTCGACCGGTCCGTCGAACGCCGCCACCATCGCCTCGGCCCACGCCCCCTGCTCGGGCCGCTGGGAGTTGCGGGTCGCCGCGTCGCGGTCCTCGAAGCGGACGACCGCCACGAACAGGTCGTCGTCGGTGAAGCCGTAGGTGCCGCCGAGCCAGCCGTCCGCGCCGGGTGCCAGCTCCACCGGCCAGCGGTCCAGCACCGCGCGCAGCTCCTGCCGCCGGGTGCACCTGCCTTCGATGATCTGGATGAACACGGGGGTCTCCTTCCCCGGGGTGTGGCCGACCTTCGACGCTAGAGGCGCCGACCCGGGGTCCGGAATGGCCCGATCGGGCTCGCCCGATAGCGTCCGCGGCATGGGAGTCGTGTACCTGGTCCGGCACGGTCAGGCGTCGTTCGGCGCGGACGACTACGACGTGCTGTCGCAGACCGGGTGGGAGCAGGGCCGGTTGCTGGGGGCCTGGCTCGCGGCTCGGGGCGTCGAGCCGACGGCCGTCGTACAGGGCGGGATGCGTCGCCACCGGGAGACCGCCGAGGCGGCCGGCTGGGCCGGCGCGGTCGTCGACGCGGGGTGGGACGAGTTCGACCACCTCGGTGTCGTGGCCCGCTTCCCCGACCACCCGGAGGCCGGACTGGACAACCGGGCCTTCCAGCGGGTCTTCGAGCTCGCCACCGGTCGGTGGACCGCGGGCGGGCACGACGACGAGTACGACGAGTCGTGGCCGGCGTTCCGCGCTCGCGTCACCCGGTCGCTCGACGACGCCTGTGCGCAGGCCGGGCCCGGCGGCACCGTGGTCGTGGTCACCTCGGGCGGCCCGATCGCCGCGGCGTGCGCGGCGCTGGTCGACCGCGAGGCCGACGACGCCACCTTCGGCCGGCTGTGGAGCCGGTTCAACACCACGGTGGTGAACTCGTCGTTCACCCGGGTGGTCGTCGGCTCCACCGGTCCACGGCTGCTGACCTTCAACGAGCATCCGCACCTCGAGGGTGACCTCGTCACGTACCGCTGAGGCCAGGCGTTCCGGAACAAACTGTGTTTGTCCGGGGTTCCACCCCCTGACAACGTCATGAAGTCCCTGACAACCCCGGATGAATCCCCGGCTGACCGGGGATTCATCCACCGAGTCGAGCCCAGCCCGCCGCCGGTGCGACTAAAAGTCAGTCTTGACTGTTTGTTACTGGCTCCGCCATGCTCTCCGGGTGACGACGGCGGCGGGGGCGACGCGGGTGCCCCAGGAGGAGCGCACCCGGCTGATGCGGGCGCGGCTGCTGGAGGCGACGGTCGACTGCCTGGTCGAGCGCGGCTTCGCGGGGACGTCCACGACGCTGGTGTCCGAGCGGGCCGGGGTCAGTCGCGGTGCTCAGCTCCACCACTTCCCGACCAAGAACGACCTGGTCGTGGCCGCGGTCGAGCACCTGACCGAGAAGCGCGGCGCCGAGCTGGCCGCCGCGGCGCAGAAGCTGCCCAGCGGGAGCCGCCGGACCCGCGCCGTCCTGGAGATGCTCGCCGACCACTTCACCGGTCCCGTCTTCAGCGCCGCGCTGGAGCTCTGGGTGGCCGCCCGCACCGACGAGACCCTGCTGGCCGCGGTCTCGCCGCTGGAGCTGCGGGTCGGCCGGGAGACCCACCGGCTCACCGTCGAGCTGCTCGGCGCCGACGAGTCGGTGCCGGGCACCCGCGAGCTGGTGCAGGCGACCCTCGACCTCGTGCGCGGCCTCGGCCTCGCCAACACGATCACCGACGACGCCCGTCGCCGACGCCGGATCCTCGACCGGTGGGCCGACGTGCTGGACCAGGAGCTGGCATGACCCCTCCGCCCCGGGCACTGCTCGACGACCTCCTCGACGACCTCAGGGCCGAGGGCGACCGCCTGTGGGCGGCCGTCTCCGGGCTGGACGAGGCGGGCTGGGCGACGCCGACCCCGGCCCCCGGCTGGACCGTCGCCACCCAGGTCGCGCACCTGCTGTGGACCGACGAGGTCGCGGTGCTCGCGGCCGCGGCCATCACGCCGGAGGGCAAGGACGCCTGGGACGCGCTGGTGCTGCAGGCGCTGGAGGACCCGATGGGATTCGTCGACCAGCAGGCGCTCGAGGTCGCGCGGCTCGCACCGACCGCGCTGTTGGCGCGCTGGGGTGCGGCCCGCGAGGCGCTGCCACGAGCGCTGCGCGGCGTACCCGAGGGCCAGAAGATGCCGTGGTTCGGGCCACCGATGTCACCGACCTCGATGGCGACCGCCCGGTTCATGGAGACCTGGGCGCACTCCCTCGACGTGTACGACGCCCTCGGCACCGCGCCCGAACGCACCGACCGGATCCGGCACGTCGCCCACCTCGGGGTCCGCACCCGTGGCTTCGCCTACTCCGTGCACGGGCTCGACGCCCCCACCGAGGAGCCCCGCGTCGAGCTGACCGCGCCGTCGGGGGAGGTGTGGGCCTGGGGACCGCCCGACGCGGCGCAGTCGGTCACGGGGAGCGCCTGGGACTTCTGCCTGCTGGTCACCCAGCGGGTCCACCGCGACGACACCGACCTGGTCGCGACCGGCGCGGACGCCGAGAAGTGGCTGACGATCGCGCAGGCGTTCGCCGGCCCGGCCGGAGAGGGGAGAGAGGCACGTGGCTGACGTGGCACCGATGCGGATCGGGAACTGCTCCGGCTTCTACGGGGACCGGCTCTCCGCGATGCGCGAGATGCTCGAGGGCGGGCCGCTGGACGTCCTCACCGGCGACTACCTCGCCGAGCTCACGATGCTCATCCTCGGGCGCGACACGATGAAGGACGCGTCGACCGGCTACGCCAAGACCTTCGTGCGCCAGCTCGAGGACTGCCTCGGCCTCGCGCTCGAGCGCGGGGTGAGGATCGTCAGCAACGCCGGCGGCCTCAACCCGGCAGGCCTGGCCGACCGGGTGCGCGAGATCGCCCAGGGGCTGGGCCTCGACGCCAACGTCGCGCACGTCGAGGGCGACGACGTGAGGGCGCTCTCCTTCGAGGGGGCGCTCACGGCGAACGCCTACCTCGGCGGGTTCGGCATCGCTGCCGCGCTCCGTGAGGGCGCCGACGTCGTCGTAACCGGCCGGGTCACCGACGCCAGCCTGGTCGTCGGCCCGGCCGTGGCCCACCACGGCTGGTCCGAGACGTCGTACGACGAGCTGGCCGGGGCCGTCGTCGCGGGCCACGTGCTCGAGTGCGGCACCCAGGCGACCGGGGGCAACTTCTCGGGCTTCCGCAGCCTGCCCGACCACACCCGACCGCTGGGCTTCCCGCTCGCGGAGGTCGCCGGCGACGGCAGCAGCGTGATCACCAAGCACCCCGGCACCGGCGGCGCGGTCACCGTCGACACCGTCACCGCCCAGCTGCTCTACGAGATCCAGTCGACCCGCTACCTCAACCCCGACGTCACGACCCACCTCGACACGATCACGCTGCGCGAGGTGGGCCCGGACCGGGTCGAGGTCAGCGGCGTGCGCGGCGAGGCGCCGCCGGAGCGGCTCAAGGTCGGCGTCAACGAGCTCGGTGGGTTCCGCAACACCGCGGAGTTCGTGCTCACCGGCCTGGACATCGAGGCCAAGGCCGACTGGGTGCGCGAGCAGCTCAGCCCCGCCCTCACCGCTGCCGAGGTGTCCTGGACCCTGACCGCGCTGCCGCCGCCCGACGCGGACACCGAGGAGGGTGCGTCCTGCCTGCTGCGGTGCACCGTCAAGGACCCCCGGCCCGAGCCGGTCGGCCGCGCGTTCACCGGCCCGGCCGTCGAGCTGGCGCTGGCGTCGTACCCAGGCTTCACGATGACCTCGCCGCCCGCGGCGGGCTCGCCGTACGGCGTCTACCGGGCCGAGTACGTCGACCGCGCGGACGTGACCCACACCGTCGTGCACGCGGACGGCCGCCGCGAGGTGGTCGCCGACCCGCCCGCGTTCGGCGAGGCCGACCACGAGCACGGGCGTCGCCCGTCGCCCTACCCCGCTCCGACCGACGCGGTCACCCGGCGGATGCCGCTCGGCACGTTCGTGCACGCGCGGTCCGGCGACAAGGGCGGTGACGCCAACCTCGGGCTGTGGGTGGCCCACGACGGCTCGGAGAAGTACGACGACCGCGTGACCTGGCTGCAGAAGGTGATCACCCCGCGCAAGGTCCGCGAGCTGGTGCCGGAGGCCGCCGACCTCGAGGTCGAGGTCTACCTGCTGCCGAACCTCGGGGCGGTCAACGTGCTGGTCCGCGGGCTGCTCGGTGAGGGCGTCGCGGCATCCACCCGCTTCGACCCGCAGGCCAAGGGCCTGGGCGAGTGGGTGCGCTCCCGGATGGTGCACATGCGGGAGGGCCTGGCGTGAGCGCCATCAAGGAGCTGGGCGCGGAGTTCGTCCGCCGTGAGGTCGCGCCGCACCTGCAGGAGTGGGAGGACGCCGGTGAGATCCCCCGCGAGCTCCACCTGACCGCTGCGAAGCAGGGGTTGCTGGGCGTCTCCTTCCCCGAGGAGGTCGGCGGCCAGGGCGGTGACGTGCTGGACACCGTCGACCTCCAGGAGGGGATGTTCGAGGCCGGTGCCTCCAGCGGGTTGATGGCCGCGCTGTTCACCGGGGGCATCGCACTGCCGCACATCGCCGCGCACGGCAGCCCGGACCTGGTCGACCGGTTCGTGCGGCCGACGCTGGCAGGGGAGAGGATCGGCGCGCTCGGGATCACCGAGCCCGGCGGTGGTTCCGACGTCGGCGGCATCCGCACGACCGCGGTGCGCGACGGCGACCACTACGTCGTCAACGGGGCGAAGACCTTCATCACCAGCGGGGTCCGCGCCGACTTCGTCACGGCGGCCGTGCGCACGGGCGGCCCGGGTGCGGCCGGCGTCAGCCTGCTCGTCGTGGAGAAGGGCACGCCGGGCTTCACCGTCGACCGGTCGCTGCGCAAGATGGGATGGCACTGCTCGGACACCGCCGAGCTGTCGTTCGTCGACGTGCGGGTGCCCGCGGCCAACCTGGTCGGCGAGGAGAACAGTGGATTCCTGCAGATCGCCGAGCAGTTCGTCGTCGAGCGGCTCGCCCTCGCCGTCCACGCCTACGGGATCGCGGCACGGTCGCTCGAGCTGACCGCGGCGTACTGCCGCGAGCGGGAGACCTTCGGCAAGCCGCTGATCAGCCGGCAGGTCGTGCGGCACAAGCTCGTCGAGATGCACAGGCAGGTCGAGGTGGCCCGCACCTACACGCGCGAGGTCGCCCGCCGGCACGCGGCAGGCGAGCAGGTGATCGCCGAGGCCTGTCTCGCGAAGCAGACGGCGGTCGACTGCTCGACGTACGTCTGCGACCAGGCCGTCCAGCTGCACGGCGGGACGGGATACATGCACGGGACCGAGGTCGAGCGGCACTACCGCGACGCCCGGATCCTGCCGATCGGAGGAGGGGCCAGCGACGTGCTGACCGATCTCGCAGCCAAGCTGCTGGGCTACACGTGAGCGGCCTGATCAGGCCGATGGGCGGTGAGGTGTCGCTGTGGATGGACGCCTCCCCCGAGGAGGTCTGGGCGCTGGTCAGCGACGTCACCCGCATCGGGGAGTTCTCGCCGGAGACCTTCGAGGCGCAGTGGACCCGCGGCTCGACCGGCCCCGAGGTGGGCGCGTCGTTCAAGGGCCACGTGAAGCGCAACGGCGTCGGGCCGACCTACTGGACCCCGTGCCAGGTGACGGCCTGCGTGCCGGGCGAGGTGTTCGAGTTCGCCGTCGGCTCGGACGCGATGACGGTCAACAACTGGGGCTACCGTCTGCAGGCGCAGAACGGCGGCACCCTGGTCACGGAGTACTTCCGGCTCGAGCCCGCCCTCTACCTGCGCGCCTACTGGTTCGTGATGGGCTTCCTGCGCGGCCGCACCAACGAGAAGGGCATGCGCACCACGCTCGAGCGGATGAAGGCGGTGGTCGAAGGATGAGCGACAACCGCGAGGCGATGCTGGAGAAGCTCGCCGCACTGGACACCGAGAACGCCAAGGCCGTAGCCGGAGGCGGTGAGCGGTCGGTGTCGCGTCACCACGGTCGCGGCAAGCTGCTGCCGCGCGAGCGGATCGAGCTGCTCATCGACGAGGGCTCGGCCTTCCTCGAGCTGTCCCCGCTGGCCGGCTGGGGCTCGGACTTCACCGTCGGCGCCAGCGTGGTCACCGGCATCGGCGTCGTCGAGGGCGTCGAGTGCATGATCACCGCCAACGACCCGACCGTGAAGGGCGGGGCGAGCAACCCGTGGACGGTCAAGAAGATCTTCCGGGCCTCGCAGATCGCCGAGGAGAACGGGCTCCCGTCGGTGTCCCTCGTCGAGTCCGGCGGCGCCGACCTGCCGACCCAGAAGGAGATCTTCATCCCCGGCGGCAAGCTGTTCCGTGACATCACGCGGTCCAGCGCCCGCAAGGAGCCGACCATCGCCCTGGTCTTCGGCAACTCCACCGCCGGCGGTGCCTACGTGCCGGGGATGTCCGACTACACGGTGATGGTCAAGGAGCAGGCCAAGGTGTTCCTCGGCGGACCACCGCTGGTCAAGATGGCGACCGGCGAGGAGTCCGACGACGAGTCGCTGGGCGGTGCCGAGATGCATGCTCGCATCTCCGGCCTCGCCGACTTCCTCGCCGAGGACGAGCGCGACGCCATCCGGATCGGGCGTCGCCTGGTCGCCCGCCTCAACTGGCGCAAGGCGACTGCCGCACCGACCTCGTGGGCGGAGCCCGATGCGGACCCCGAGGAGCTGCTCGACCTGGTCCCGGCCGACCTGAAGGAGCCGTTCGACCCGCGCGAGGTGATCCGCCGGATCTGCGACGGGGTCTCCCCGACCAACGGGGTCGTCTTCGACGAGTTCAAGCCGCTCTACGGCGCCTCGCTGGTGACCGGCTGGGCGAAGATCCACGGACGTCCGGTGGGCATCCTCGCGAACGCGCAGGGCGTGCTGTTCTCCGAGGAGGCGCAGAAGGCGACGCAGTTCATCCAGCTCGCCAACCAGGTCGACACGCCGCTGCTGTTCCTGCACAACACGACCGGCTACATGGTCGGCGCGGAGTACGAGCAGGGCGGCATCATCAAGCACGGCGCGATGATGATCAACGCGGTCAGCAACTCCACGGTGCCGCACCTCAGCGTGATCATGGGCGCGTCCTACGGCGCCGGCAACTACGGCATGAACGGCCGCGGCTACGACCCGCGGTTCCTGTTCACCTGGCCGTCGGCGAAGTCCGCGGTGATGGGGCCCCAGCAGCTCGCCGGGGTCCTCGAGATCGTCGCCCGGCAGTCCGCCGAGTCCAAGGGCGAGGTCTTCGACGCCGAGGGCTTCAAGGGGATCAAGGAGATCGTCGAGGCCCAGATCGAGGAGCAGTCACTGCCGTTCTTCCTCTCCGGGATGCTCTACGACGACGGCGTCATCGACCCGCGCGACACCCGAACCGTCCTGGGCATCTGCCTGTCCGTCATCGAGAACAAGCCGGTGGTCGGCACCGACCGCTTCGGCGTCTTCAGAATGTAGGGGTCTCCATGATCAAGCGACTCCTGGTCGCCAACCGTGCCGAGATCGCCTCGCGCGTCTTCCGCACCTGCCGCAAGCTTGGCATCGAGACCGTCGCGGTGCACTCCGACGCGGACGCCGACCTGCCCTACGTGCGCGAGGCGGACCACGCGGTGCGACTGCCCGGCAACGCGCCGGCCGAGACCTACCTGCGGATCGACCTGGTGCTCGAGGCGGCCCGACGGTCCGGCGCGGACGCGATCCACCCCGGCTACGGCTTCCTCTCGGAGAACGCCGACTTCGCCCGTGCCGTCGAGGACGCCGGCCTGACCTGGGTCGGCCCGACGCCGGGGTCCATCGCCGCGATGGGCTCCAAGATCGGCGCCAAGGACATCATGAAGGCCGCCGGGGTGCCCGTCCTGACGACCTGGACCGCTGACGAGATCGGTGGTCGAGTAGCGAGCGCCAGCGAGCGTATCGAGACCCCGCTGCTGGTGAAGGCGTCCGCGGGCGGTGGGGGTCGCGGCATGCGCGTCGTGCGCCGCCTCGAGGACCTCGCCGGGGAGGTCGCGAAGGCCGAGGCCGAGGCGCTGTCGGCCTTCGGCGACGGCACCGTGTTCGTGGAGCCGTACGTCGAGCACGGCCGGCACGTCGAGGTGCAGGTCGTGGGCGACGGGCGGGGTGGCGTCCTGGTCCTGGGGGAGCGCGACTGCTCGCTCCAGCGCCGGCACCAGAAGGTCGTCGAGGAGTCGCCGGCGCCGAACCTCGCCGAGGAGGTGGTTGACGCGCTGCACGAGGCGGCGCGCAAGGCCGGCGAGGCGATCGACTACCGCGGGGCCGGCACGGTCGAGTTCCTCTACGACCCCGGGTCGGAGCGGTTCTTCTTCCTGGAGATGAACACCCGGCTGCAGGTCGAGCACCCCGTCACGGAGCTGGTCCACGGCGTCGACCTGGTCGAGATGCAGCTGGCGGTCGCCGAGGGGTCCGACCTGCTCGACTGGTCGGTCGCGGGCGAGCCGATGGGTCATGCGATCGAGGTGCGGCTCTACGCCGAGGACCCGGCCGCCGACTACCAGCCGCAGAGCGGCCGGCTGACGGCGTTCGAGATCCTCCCCCCTGGTGAGCAGAGCGAGGGCATCCGGGTGGACGCGGGCTTCGAGTCCGGCAGTGCGGTGTCGACGCACTACGACGCGATGCTCGCCAAGGTCGTCGCGTACGCCGGGACCCGGACCGCCGCCGCGCGCAAGCTCGCGTCGGTCCTCAGCCGGGCGCGCATCCACGGTCTGGTCACCAACCGCGACCTGCTGGTGTCGATCCTCCGCGACCCGACCTTCCAGGCCGGTGAGGTGTCGACCGACTTCCTCGCCGGCTTCGAGACCGACCGGTCGACCTCGGCGAGCGCCGACGCGGTCGTCGCCGCCGCGATCGCGCTGGCGGAGGTCGCCCGGGAGCGGCGGACGGTCCAGCGGGGCATCCCGGTCGCGTGGCGCAACGTGCCGTCCCAGCCGCAGCGCACGGTCTTCGAGACCACCGACGGCGAGCAGGTGACCGCCGAGTGGTGGGGCGGACGCGACGGCTACGAGGTCGAGGGACACGAGGTGGTGGCGGCGAGCGCGACCGCGGTGACGCTCGAGACCGAGGGCGTGCGGGCGACGTACCGCATCGCCGTCAACGGCGCCGACGTGGACGTGGACGGCCCTCGAGGCCACGTCCGGCTGGGCCTGGTGCCGCGGTTCGTCGACCCGGCCCAGCAGGTGGCCAGCGGCAGCCTGCTGGCACCGATGCCCGGCACGGTCGTGGCCGTGGCCGTCGAGGCCGGCGCCCGGGTCGAGGCCGGCCAGCCGGTGCTCGTGCTCGAGGCGATGAAGATGCAGCACACCGTGAGCGCGCCGTACGCCGGCACGGTCACGGAGATCGACGTGAAGCCCGGTGCGCAGGTCGCGGCCGGCGAGGTTCTCGCAGTAGTGGAAGAGGAGCAGCAGTGAGCAGCAACTTCAGCGAGTCCGAGGAGCGCCAGGAGCTCCGCAAGGCGGTGGCCAAGCTGGCGGCCAAGTACGGCCGTGAGTGGTTCACCCAGAAGGCTCGTGCCGGTGAGAAGACCACCGAGCTCTGGCTCGAGCTCGGCAAGAACGGCTACCTCGGCATCAACGTGCCCGAGGAGCACGGCGGCGGTGGCGGCGGCATCGGCGACATCGCGGCCGTCTGCGAGGAGATGGCGGCCCAGGGCTGCCCGATGCTGCTCATGGTCGTGAGCCCCGCGATCTGCGGCACGATCATCAGCCGCTACGGCACCGAGGAGCAGAAGCAGCGCTGGCTCCCCGGCATCTGCGACGGCACCGGCACCATGGCCTTCGCCATCACCGAGCCCGACGCCGGCACCAACACCCACAACATCACCACCACTGCGCGCCGCGACGGCGACGAGTGGGTGCTCAACGGTCGCAAGATCTGGATCTCCGGCGTCGATGAGGCCGACCACGTGCTGGTCGTGGCGCGCACCGAGGAGGCCAGGACGGGCAAGGTGAAGCCGGTGCTGATGGTCGTCCCGACCGACGCCGTCGGCTTCGAGGCCAACCCGATCCCGATGGAGATCGTCAGTCCCGAGCGGCAGTTCCAGGTGTTCATGGACGACGTCCGCCTGCCGCTCAACGCCCTCGTCGGCGAGGAGGACGGCGGTCTGGTGCAGCTGTTCGCGGGCCTCAACCCCGAGCGGATCATGGCCGCGAGCTTCTCGACCGGGCTCGCGCGCTTCGCGCTCGACCGGGCGGTCGCCTACGCCAAGGAGCGGACCGTCTTCAAGGGCCCGATCGGTGGGCACCAGGCGATCGCGCACCCGCTCGCCCAGTCCCACATCGAGATCGAGATGGCGCGCCTGATGACGCAGAAGGCCGCCGCCCTCTACGACGCCGGTGACGACATGGGTGCGGGCGAGGCCGCCAACATGGCCAAGTACGCCGCCGCGGAGGCCGCCTGCGCCGCCGTCGACCGCGCCGTGCAGACCCACGGCGGCAACGGCATCAGCCAGGAGTACGGCATGGCCGGCCTCCTGGTCGCCACGCGGGCCGGCCGGATCGCCCCGGTCAGCCGGGAGATGATCCTCAACTTCGTCGCGATGCACTCACTCGGGCTGCCGAAGTCCTACTGACCGGGATCCCGAGGGGTCGAGGACCGGCGTCGGCCGGTCGTCAGGGGCGGAGCGCGTCGCTGAGGCTGTCCAGCCGGGCCTCGACCAGCCGGTAGAAGGCCCACCGGCCGCGCTGCTCGCGGGTGACCAGGCCTGCGTCGACGAGCTGCTTCATGTGGTGGGAGACGGTGGGCTGGGACAGCCCGACGGGGTCGACCAGGTCGCAGACACAGGCCTCTCCGCCCGGGTTCGCCGCGATGAGCGACAGCAACCGCACCCGGGTGGGGTCGCCGAGCGCCTTGAACACCCGGGCGAGCTGCTCGGCCTCCTCGGCCGCGAGGACACCGCGGGCCACGGGGGCGCAGCACGCGCCGGCGCCGGAGGCGTCCACCTCGGACAGCGGCAGGGTCGACGGCATGACGCCCAGTCTGCCAGATGCATTGACACTCGTCGATCTATCGACGATGATCGATGTATCGAGAAGCGTCGATACGACCAGGAGAGGTGCCCCATGCCCACCACCGACCAGCTGTCCCAGCCCACCCCTGACCAGGTCCTCGAGGAGGTCCGCGCCCGGTACGCCGACGCCGCGACGCAGGTCCTCGAGGAGTCCTCCCGCGGCGCGTCGTGCTGCGGCGGCGAGGACGCCGTGGTCGAGCCGTCGTTCGGGGCGAGCCTCTACGACGCCGACCAGCAGGGGGAGCTCCCGGCCCAGGCACTGGCCGCCAGCCTGGGGTGCGGCAACCCGATCGCGGTCGCGGCGCTGCGGCCCGGTGAGCGGGTCCTCGACCTGGGCTCCGGCGGCGGGATCGACGTGCTGCTCTCGGCCCGCCGGGTGGGCGACACCGGGTTCGCGTACGGGGTCGACATGACCGACGAGATGCTCGACCTGGCCCGTGCGAACGCCGAGAGGGCCGGCGCCACCAACGTCGAGTTCCGCAAGGGGACCATCGAGGACGTCCCGCTCCCCGACGCCGCGGTCGACGTGGTCATCTCCAACTGCGTGATCAACCTGTCGGTCGACAAGCCGACGGTCCTCGCGGAGATGTACCGGGTGCTGGTGCCGGGCGGTCGGATCGGCATCTCCGACGTGGTCGCCGAGGACCAGCTCACGCCGTCCGACCGGGCCGAGCGCGGCTCGTACGTCGGCTGCATCGCCGGGGCGCTGTCCCGCAGCGAGTACCTCGACGGTCTCGCGGCCGTCGGCTTCGTCGACGCCGAGGTCGAGTTCACCCACGAGGCCGCACCCGGCATGCACGGCGCGATCATCCGCGCCACCAAGCCCGCCGCATGAGCCAGGGACGGTCCGCGTCGCCGCCACCCACCGCGCCCGAGGCCCCTGCCGTCGCGCAGCGCCTGTCGACCCTGGACCGGTACCTGCCGGCGTGGATCGGGCTCGCGATGCTCGCCGGCCTGCTGCTGGGCCGGTGGGTGCCCGGCGTCGCGGACGCCCTGGACGCGATCCGGGTCGGGTCGATCTCGCTCCCGATCGCGCTCGGGCTGCTGGTGATGATGTACCCCGTCCTGGCCAAGGTCCGCTACGACGAGGTGGGCGACGTGGCCCGCGACACCCGGATGATCGCCCTGTCCCTGCTGCTGAACTGGGTGATCGGGCCGGCGCTGATGTTCGCCCTCGCCTGGCTGCTCCTGCCCGACCTGCCCGAGTACCGCACCGGGCTCATCATCGTGGGCCTCGCGCGCTGCATCGCCATGGTCATCGTCTGGAACGACCTGGCCTGCGGTGACCGCGAGGCCGCGGCGGTCCTCGTCGCCCTCAACTCGGTGTTCCAGGTCGTCGCCTTCGCCGCGCTGGGCTGGTTCTACCTCTCCGTGCTGCCCGGCTGGCTCGGCCTGTCGACCGAGGGACTCGAGGTCTCGGCGTGGCAGATCGCGTGGAGCGTCCTGGTGTTCCTCGGCATCCCGCTCGCGGCCGGCTACCTCACGCGCCGGGTCGGGGAGCGCCGCCGTGGACGCGAGTGGTACGAGCAGCGGCTCCTGCCCCGGCTCGGGCCGTGGGCGCTCTACGGGCTGCTGTTCACCATAGTGGTCCTCTTCGCGCTTCAGGGCGACACGATCACGCACGAGCCGCTCGACGTCGCCCGCATCGCCCTCCCGTTGGTGGCGTACTTCGCGCTCATGTGGGGCGGGTCGATGCTCGTCGCGCACCGCGTCGGCCTGGGCTACGCCCGCTCCACCACGGTCGCCTTCACCGCCGCCGGCAACAACTTCGAGCTGGCGATCGCGGTCGCGATCGCCGTCTTCGGCGTCACCAGCGGCCAGGCGCTGGCCGGCGTCGTCGGTCCGCTGATCGAGGTCCCGGTGCTGGTCGGGCTCGTGTACGTGAGCCTGTGGGCCCGGCGCTTCTTCACCCCCACCACCTCGTCCCTGCGAGGAGCCTCCTCATGAGCGACGTCCCGACACCGACCCGCATCCCGACGGTCGTGTTCGCGTGCGTGCGCAACGGAGGCCGGTCGGTCATCGCCCGCGTCCTGACCGAGCACTACGCGCACGGGCGCGTGGTGGCGCTCTCCGCCGGCACCCGGCCGGGCGAGCACGTGCACCCCGAGGTCGCACGGGCCCTCGAAGGCCTGGGACTCGACACCTCCCGCGAGCACCCCACCCTGCTGACCACCGAGATGATCGCCTCGAGCGACCTGGCGATCACCCTCGGCTGCGGGGAGCAGTGCCCCTACGTGCCCGGGGTGACCTACCGCGACTGGCCCGTGGACGACCCCGGCGGGCAGGACGATGCGACCGTCCGTCGCATCGTCGCCGACCTCGACACCCGGGTCCGCGACCTGGTGCACGAGCTCGTCCCGCAGCTGGAGCTGGCGGAGCGCGTCACGTCCGTGGAGTGAGCCGCGGGCCATCCAGGCCGGCTCGCCCGGCGCGCTGGCGGAGTCCGTGCCCTCTTCCCTACCATCCAGGTGCCGGTTCTCGGGGCGCCCCGGCGTCGTACCGAGAAGAGGTCACCCCGTGCGCAAGCTCGTCACCGCCCTGGTCCTGGTGCTCGGCCTGGTCGGTCTCGGCGCGGTCTGCCCGGCGCAGGCGGCCCGCCCGGCCCCGCACAGTGCGCGGACCCTGGTCCCGTACGCGGGCCACTACCTGGGCAGGGACGCCCACCACCGGACCATCACCTTCTCCTACGCCCCGCACCGCGGGATGTACGGCTTCCGCGTCGACGGCCACCTGGTCGGTGGTGCCCACGTCTCGGGAGCACAGTGGCACCGCACCTGCCACCACGGCTGGTGCACGCGCGGGCACTGGATCACGGCCTACAGCGTCAGCGGCCAATGGGACAATCCGCACACCGGTGGGGACGTCCACTTCGAGGTCCACGCCATCGCCACCTGAGCGCGTGGTGCGCTCGGGTCGCTGGCCGACCGACCCTTGCCCATGGTCGAACAAGTGTTCGACAATGGGCGAGTGATCCTCCACGCCGACCTCGACTCGTTCTACGCCTCGGTCGAGCAGCGCGACGACCCCGGCCTGCGCGGCCGGCCCGTCGTCGTGGGTGCCGGCGTGGTGCTGGCGGCCAGCTACGAGGCCAAGGCGAGGGGGGTGCGGTCCGCGATGGGTGGCCGCGAGGCGGCCCGGCTGTGCCCGGAGGCGGTCGTGGTGCCGCCGCGCTTCGCGGCGTACGTCGAGGCGAGCCGGCAGGTGTTCGCGATCTTCGAGGACACCACACCGCTGGTCGAGGGCATCTCCATCGACGAGGCCTTCCTCGACGTCGGCGGCCTGAGGCGTCTGGTCGGGGAGCCCGAGGCGGTCGCGGTGACCCTGCGCCACCGGGTGCGGGAGGAGGTCGGCCTGCCGATCTCGGTCGGGATCGCACGCACCAAGTACCTCGCCAAGGTCGCCAGCGCCGTCAGCAAGCCGGACGGACTCCTCGGCGTGCCACCCGACCACGAGGCGGACTTCCTGCACCCGCTGCCGGTCGAGCGCCTCTGGGGAGTCGGCGCGATCACCGCGGCCAAGCTGCACGCCGACGGCATCCGGACGATCGGGGAGCTCGCCCGTCGCGAGGAGGTCGAGCTCGCCGCAGCGGTGGGGAAGGCGGCGAGCCGGCACCTGTGGGCGCTGGCGAACCTGATGGACCCGCGCCCGGTCGAGGTCGGCCGCCGCCGGCGCTCCATCGGCTCCCAGTGCGCGATCGGCCGTCCCGGTCGGCCGAAGTCGCGCGAGGAGCTCGAGGCGCTGCTCGCCGGGCTGGTCGACCGGGTGGCCCGGCGGCTGCGCGCCGGTGAGCGGATCGGCCAGACCTTCACCCTGCGGCTGCGCTTCGACGACTTCACCCGCGCCACCCGGTCGGCGACCCTGCGGCACTCGACCGCCACGACCGCGACCTGGCTGGAGACCGGGCGCCGGCTGCTGCAGGAGAGCTGGGGTCTGATCGAGGAGCGCGGGTGCACGCTGCTGGGCGTCACCGTCAGCGGTCTCGTCGACGGCCGCTCCCAGCAGCTGGAGCTGCCGCTGTTCCCCGATGCGGCGCACGAGGCCGGGCTCGACGCGGCGCTCGACCTGGTCCGCGACCGCTTCGGCTCGAGCGCCGTCACCCGGGCCGCCCTGGTCGGGCGGCACACCGGTCTGGAGATGCCGACGCTGCCCGACCCGGGAGAGCAGCAGCGAGCACAGCGGCGCCCGGATCCCCTGCTGACGGGGGTACGCCGCTAGCGTGTGCGCGTGGGCAGGATCATCGACGGCGCCGACCAGGCGCAGCGCCGGTGGACCGTGCTCGGCTACCCGATCGCGGTGATCTACAAGTTCTTCGACGACCAGGGCAACTACCTGGCCTCGATCATCACCTACTACGCGTTCATCGCGATCTTCCCGATCATGCTGCTGGCCAGCTCGATCCTCGGCTTCATCCTGCAGAACAACCAGGAGCTGCAGGAGCAGCTGATCGACTCCGCGCTGGCGCAGTTCCCGATCATCGGCACCCAGCTGAACCTGCCCGAGGGCCTGAAGGGCTCGACGACCGCGATCGTGGTCGGCTCGCTCGTCGCGATCTACGGCTGCCTGGGGCTGGGCCAGTCGGTGCAGAACGCTCTCAACATCGCGTGGTCGGTGCCGCGCAACAGCCGGCCGAACCCGTTCCTGCTCCGGCTCAAGAGCCTGGTGCTGCTGCTGACCGCGGGCGTCGCCGTGCTCGTCGTCTCGGCCCTGTCCATCATCGGCAGCAGCACCGAGGTGTTCGGCGAGAACGTCGACACCACGATCCGCTGGGCCATCCAGGTCGCGACCGTGCTCCTCAACGGCACCGTGCTCACCATCCTCTACCGGCTGGGATCGGCCCGTGAGCACCGGATCCGCTACGCAGCGCCAGGCGGCTTCTCGGTCGCGGTGATGTGGCTGGCCCTGCAGTACTTCGGGACGCTCTACGTCACCCAGGTGCTCGCCAAGGCCGGTCCGGTGAACCAGACCTTCGGCCTGGTCCTCGGGCTGATGGGGCTGATCTACTTCGCCGCCGTGATGGGCGTCTTCGGGATCGAGATCAACGTGGTGCTCGCCCGCCGGTTGTGGCCGCGCGCGCTGCTGACGCCGTTCACCGACAACGTCGAGCTCACCGACGCGGACCGCCGGGCCTACGTCGGCTACGCCCGCGCCCAGCGCCACAAGGGGTTCGAGACCGTCGAGGTGACCTTCACCGACACGCAGAAGCTCCGCATGCTCGAGCCGGAGTCCGAGGACGACGGAGCCGACCACACCGCCTGAGCCCAGCTCCGCCGCGAGCGTCAGGCGGGCAGCGCGGGCGCGACCTGGTCGGCGAGGAGCACCGCCACCCGCAGCTGCTCGGCCGAGGGGTAGCTGACCCGGGTGGTCGCGGTGACCAGGAAGTGCCCGACCACCCGGTCGCCGCGGCGGACCGGGACGGCGACGTACTCGTCCGTGGGCAGGCCGGTCCGGGCGACGTCGACCAGCCGGCCGCCCCGCGTCAGCCCGCCGTCCTGGTCCAGGACCGCGACGCGGGCGTCGTGGACCGGACCCTCGACGAACCGGCAGTCGTCCGCGCCGAGGACGTCGGCCACCTGACGGGCGACGACGTCGACCAGTGCCTCGGTCGGCAGATGGCCCTCGGCCACCGACCGGGCCGCGTCGAGGACACCGTCGAGGTAGCCCGCCCGGCGCTGGGCGGCTCGCTGCTGCCGGTAGCCCCACAGCGCGATCTCCGAGACCGCGAGGCTGATCACGACCAGGAGCACCGTCGTCTCGACGTCGTCGGTGCTGGAGATCGTGAACCGGTGGCGCGGCTCGGTCAGGAAGAAGTCGAAGGAGGCGGCGCCGGCGAGCGCCGCGAGGACGCCGGCGACGCGGTCACCGGTCGACGCGGCGGCGACCACCCACAGCACGAGGATCAGGGCGGCCGCCGCGGAGGTCACGCCGTCGCCGAGCGCGCCGAGGACCGCGCCGGTCAGGACGGGTGCGACGACCGCGCCGACCCGGATCCAGGGTCGCCAGCGACGGCTCCAGGGCGCCGCGACCGACCGCTCCACCATGGCTCGATCATCCGCCTGCCGGCCCGGGGTCGGCAGCCTCCTTGACGGAATCCTGACGGTCGTCGACCGGCGGCCGGTAGGTCCGGTCGGGCAGGAACGAGAGCCAGCCCGGCAGCCACCAGGTCCGGTCGCCCAGGAAGGCCAGCACGGACGGCAGCAGCACCGCGCGCACGACGGTGGCATCGAGCAGGATCGCCACCGCGAGGCCGACGCCGAGCTGCTTGAAGGTCGTCATCGACAGCGTCGCGAACACCGCGAAGACGGCGACCATGATCGCGGCCGCGCTCGTCACCACGCCGGCCGAGGTGCCGACGCCGTGCGCCACGGCGTCCCGGGTGGACAGGCCGCGGTCGTGGGCCTCGCGGATCCGCGAGACGACGAAGACGTGGTAGTCCATCGACAGCCCGAAGAGCACGACGAACGCGAACAGCGGGATCCAGGACTCGATCGCGCCGACCCCGCGGCCACCGACCAGCGATGCGCCCCAGCCGTGCTGGAAGACCGCGACGAGGACGCCGAAGGCGGCCGCCATCGACAGCACGTTGAGCACCACCGACACCAGGGCGATCGTGACCGAGCGGAAGGCCACGAGCATCAGCACGAACGCCAGCACCAGGACGAACACGACCACCCGCAGCATCGAGTCCTCCAGCTGGGCGTTGAAGTCCTGCGAGAAGGCGAGGTTGCCGCCGACGTACGCCCGGGCCCCGGGGACCTCGCCGACCGTCGTCGGGACGAGGTCGGAGCGCAGCGCGTCGAGCGCGCGCACGGACGTCGCGTCGGTGCCGTCGCCCGCCAGCGGCACCTCGATCTCCAGGGCGTCGACCTCCGGGTGGGCCGAGACCAGGATCGGTTCGCGCACGAGCCCGGTGGCCAGCGCCCGGCTGGTGAAGTCGTCGACGGCCGCGTTCATCTCCGCGCTCTGCACGGAGGGCGCCGTGACGACCACCCGGGCCGGCGTCGGACCGCCGGGGAAGGCCGCGGTGATGTGGTGGTAGCTCTGCATGATGCTGGTGTCGGCAGGCAGCAGCTTGTCCAGGCCCAGCCGCTCGGTGTGCATCCCGGCGGCGGGGATCGCGAGCACCAGCAGGAACGCGGTCGCGAGGACCGCGGACACGCCCGGCCGGTGCAGCACGCGGGTGAGGACGGCGTGCCAGAAGCGGTTCTCGGTGCCGGGTCGCCGCATCCGCCCGAGCCCGGGGACCCTGCCCAGGTCGACGCGGTCGCCGAGGAGGGAGAGCATCGCCGGCAGGACGGTGACGGACCCGACGACGGCCACGAGCACGACTAGGATGGTGGCGGTCGCGAAGCCCTCGAAGATCAGCATCCGGGAGAGGAACATCCCCGACATCGCCGCCACCACGGTGAGCCCGGAGACGAGCACCGAGCGGCCCGACGTCGCGGCGGCGACCTGCAGCGCGGTCGCCGGGTCGCGGCCCCGGACCCGCTCCTCGCGCTCGCGGCGCAGGTAGAACAGCGAGTAGTCGACGCCGACGGCCAGGCCGACCAGCAGCATCACCGAGCTCGCCGAGGTGTCCAGGTGCATCCGGTGGCTGACCAGGGCGAGGATGCCGTTCGCGGCGAGGAACGAGGTCAGGGCGAGGCCGACGGGCAGCAGCGCCGCGAGCAGCGCGCCGAACGCGATCAGCAGGATGCCGATGGCCAGTGGCACGGCGGTCCACTCCGCCCGGCGGAAGTCCTTGAGGATCGTGTCGTCGAACCAGGCGTTCGCCGAGCCGTCGCCGAACTCGTCGATCCGGGCGCCGGGGTACGCCGAACGGGTGGCGGCCGCCGCGTCGAGCAGGGGCTGCGCGCGGTCACCGGCCGTCATCGGGTCGCCGGACATGGTCACGCGCACGAGGGCGGAGTGACCGTCCTGCGACACCAGCCCGTTGACGTAGGGGTCGACGACGTCGGTGACCGCGGCGGTGGCGTGCAGCCGCCGCACCAGGTCCGTCACGACCTCGCGGGAGCTCGGGCTGGTCACCGGGGCGTCGGTGGTCACGAGGAACATCTCGCTCGCCGGCGTGCGCAGGTGGGTCTCACCGAGCACCTGCTCGAACCGCGCCGAGTCGCCGGCGGCGTACTCGTCCTCGGTCATCTCGACCTGTCCGGCCGTCGAGCCCAGCAGCATCGCGACCACGACGAACACCAGCCAGCCGACGACCGCCGACACCCGGTGCCGCACGCTCCAGCCACCGATCGTCGCAGCCAGGTTCTGCCGTCCGTCCCTCTCTCTCACCGGGTCACTCACCAGGTCACTCACGAGTCCACGCCGTCCTCCGCACGATCCCGGGACGAGTCAACGCCGACCGGGCCCGCGCCGGCAGAGCACTTCGTCGGCTGAGGGCGAGGACCTCCGGCCGGGCCGGTCCCGACGGGTCCGCAGGCCGGGGCTCAGCCGCCGGCGCTGAGCCGGGAGTCGCCGTCGTACGCCGGCAGCGGCCTGGCCACGACCGCCGCGGCCTCGTCGGCGTCGAGGCCGAGGAGCCGCAGCGCGCCCCGGGCCAGGTCGTCGACCGCGTCGGGTCCCAGGGAGCCGGGGTCCTCGATGCTCACCCGGAGCAGCTCGATGAGCCCGCCGGCGACCGCCGCGAGGGCCACCTGGGGCGGGATCGGGAGGAAGCGGCCTGCCTCCTGACCGACCTGGATGTCACGCAGCGCCCGGGGCGCGAGCCCGTCCGGGCTGCGCAGGACCGCGAGCCCGGCCTGGGACAGGAACCGCGCGAGGTCCGGGTGGGTGGAGCCGAGGCGACCGGAGATCCGCAGCGAGGTGGCGAACACCTCGGCCGGGTCCTCGAGGCCGGCCGTCGCGGCGTCGTTGAGCTGGCCCCAGCGCTCGAGCACCTCCTGCCCCGCGGTCTCGAAGAGCTGCTCCTTGGACTCGAAGTGGTTGTAGAACGAGCCGAACCCGATGTCGGCCTCCTCGGTGATCTCCTGCACCGTCGCCCGCTCACCGCGGCCCGAGGCCATCAGCCGCACCGCTGCGTCCACCAGCGCCCGCCGGGTGCGCAGCTTGCGCCGGTCGAGGCGGGTCGGGGCGGTCTGGTCAGCTGCGGTCACGGGGCCAACCTACTCTTGACAACTGCCGTCACATGTCTGATTCTCCATAACAATCTTGTGATGAGATCACAATTAGTGAGGGAGAGCACATGAAGCGGACCGAGGTGGCCGTCCCCGACGGGACGCCCTACGAGGACGTGCACGCCGGCCTGCACAGTGAGCAGGGCGGCTACCGGGGGGAGCACCCCGGTCGTGCGGCCAACCCCGTCGTCAAGGTCGTCGACCTGGCCTGGCTGGAGTTCGAGAAGCCGGACCTGGAGCGCGCGGAGCGCTTCCTGGTCGACTTCGGGTTCACGGTCGCCGACCGCACCCCCGACGAGCTCCGGCTGCGCGGGGCCTGGTCGGGCGGGCCCTGCCTGGTGATCCGGCGCGGCCCGCGCTCGCGGTACGCCGGCCACGCGATGCTGGCCGCCTCCCGGTCCGACCTCGACCGGCTCGCGCGGAGCACCGGGAGCCGTGTCGAGGACCACCGCGGCGGGCACGCCGTCCGACTGGTCGACCCCAGCGGCTACGAGGTCCGGGTCGTGGCCGGCGGGCCCGAGCTGCCGGCCCTGGCCGAGCGCGCTCCGCTCACCCTCAACTTCGGGACGACGACCCCGCGACCCAACCAGCCGCAGCGCCCGCCGCGCGTGGCGGCCCAGGTGCAGCGGCTGGGCCACGTGGCCCTGGAGACCACCCGGTTCAGCGCCGCACTGGACTGGTACCTGGAGACGCTCGGCCTGATCGTCAGCGACCTTCTCTTCCTCGACGACCTGCGCGACCACGGACCGACGATGGCGTTCATGCGGTGCGACCAGGGCGGCACGCCCACGGACCACCACACCCTGGCGATGTTCCTCGGCCCGCGGACCGGCTACGCCCACTCCGCCTACCAGGTCACCGACCTCGACGCCGTCGCGACCGGGGGCGAGTTCCTCCGCGAGCAGGGCTACCAGCGGGTGTGGGGGATCGGCCGGCATATCCAGGGCAGCCAGATCTTCGACTACTGGCGTGACCCGGACCGGCTGATGTTCGAGCACTTCGCCGACGGCGACAAGTTCGACTGCACGATCGAGCCCGGGTGGTCGCCGATGTCGACCAGCGGCCTGGCCCAGTGGGGACCGCCCGTGAGCCGCGACTTCCTCGGCACCAAGCCGAACCCGGCGCTCGTCGCCGCGGTCCTGCGCGCCCTGGCGCTCGAGGACAACGACATCGACCCGCGCACCCTGCGGTCGCTCATGAAGGCGATGAGCGCATGAGCACCAACGTCGCCCGCACCGACGCGGGGTGGTGGGTCGTCGCCGGCGAGGTGGCCACCCCCGTGGACACCGCCGCCACCACGACCGCCGAGCTGTTGGCCGACCGGACCGCGGTGGACGCCGCTGCCGGCACCGCGAAGGGTGCCGTCCCGGTGGCCGACCTCGACCTGATCAGCCCGGTCACGACGCCGGCCCGGGTGGTCGCCCAGATGGTCAACTACCGCTCGCACGCGCACGACTCCGGCTTCGACCCGGACGCCGTCCCCCCGACCTTCTTCCGCAAGGCCTCGACCTCGGTCACCGGACCGACCGGCGACATCGTGCGGCCCGAGGGCGTCCGGTTCCTCGACTACGAGGTCGAGCTGGGCCTGGTCATGGGTGCACCGCTGCCGCTGGGCACCGAGGTCACCGACGACACGCTCCACACCTACGTCGCCGGCCTGGTCGTCACCAACGACGTCAGCGCCCGCGAGATCCAGCTGACCCGCACCCAGTTCTACGAGTCGAAGTCCTACCCGACCTTCACCCCCGTCGGTCCCTACCTCACCCTGGTCGACGCCGACGAGCTGCGCCGGCTCTCGACGCTGCGGCTGCGGCTCTCGGTCAACGGCGAGGTGCGCCAGGACAGCACCGTCACCGACATGATCGTGCGCCCCGCCCGAGCGTTGACCCTGCTCGCCCGGTTCCAGCAGCTCGCTCCCGGCGACCTGCTGCTCACCGGGACGCCCGGCGGCACCGCCCTCAAGGCACCGCCCGCGGTGGTGGAGAAGATCGGCGCGCTCCTGCCGCCCCGGCTGAAGTGGAAGATCTTCTTCGACAAGCAGGAGTCGAACCCGCGCTACCTCCACGACGGCGACCACGTCTCCGCGCGGATCGCGTCGCCCGACGGGGCCATCGACCTCGGCAGCCAGCGCAACCGGGTGACGGCCGCGTCATGACCGCCGCCCCGACCACGGCGCCGGGCATCGTGGCACTCGCCGACGCCGAGGCGGTCCCGCTGGCCGAGGGCGACCTGCCTCGCTCGACGTACGACCTGGTGCGGCGTGCCGCGGCGACCTGGCCGGAGGAGACCGCGAGCACCTGGCTGGCGGACCCGGCCGCGCCCGAGCGGGCCCTGGCGCTCTCCTTCGCGGAGACCGCCGAGCGGGTGACCCGGCTCGCGAACGCGCTGGTCCGCCTCGGTGTCGGCCGGACCGACGCGGTGACCCTCTGCTCGCCGAACGTGAGCGGCCTGTGGGTCGCCACCCTGGCGGCCCAGGCCGCGGGGATCGCCGCGCCGGTCAACCCGGCGCTGGGCCGCGAGCGGGTCGTCGAGCTGGCTAGGCGGGTCCGGTCCCGCGTGGTGGTCGCGGCCGGGCCCGAGGTCGACCCGACCGTGTGGGACACGGCGCTGGCGGTGGCCGCCGAGACCGGGGCGGTCGCGGTGCTGGCGCTGCGGCCCGACGACGCCACCGGCTCCGCTCCCCGTCTGCCCACCCGGGACGGCCTGGTCGTCGCGTGGGCCGACGACCTGGCGGCCGTCGAGCCGGCCTCGGAGCTGACCGCGGCCGAGCCCGGCCCGGACGACCTGGCGGCGTACTTCCACACCGGCGGGACGACCGGCGCTCCCAAGATCGCCGTCCACACCCACGCCAACGAGGTCGTCTGCGCCTGGGGCGTCGCGGTCTCCGGGGGGATCGGTCCCGGCGAGACGATGCTGGCCGGACTGCCGCTCTTCCACGTCAACGCCCTGGTCGTCACCGGCCTCGCGCCGATGGTGCGCGGCCAGCACGCGCTCTGGCCCGGCCCGCTGGGCTACCGCGCCCCGGCGCTCTACGGCGGCTTCTGGCGGCTCGTCGAGAGGTACGGCGTCGTCGGGATGTCGGCCGTCCCGACGGTCTACGGCACCCTGCTCGACGTCCCCGTCGACGCCGACATCTCCTCACTGCGGCTTCCCGTGGTGGGGGCGGCGCCGCTGCCGGCCGCGGTGCGGGACGGCTTCGCCGCGCACACCGGTGTCCCGCTGCTCGAGGGCTACGGGCTGACCGAGGCGACCTGCGCGAGCTGCTTCACCCGCCCCGGCGCGGCATCGCCGGGGTCGGTCGGGACCCGGCTGCCCTACCAGCACCTCAAGGCCGTCCGCGTCGACGCCGACGGCCGGTGGACCGACCTGCCGCCCGGCGAGACCGGGACGCTGGCGATCTCCGGTCCCGCCGTGTTCGCCGGCTACCTGGTCGGGCACGACGGTGGCCGACCGGTCGTCGAGCGAGGCGCCCACGTCCGCGACGGCTGGCTCGACACCGGTGACCTCGGCGAGGTCGACGTCGACGGCCGGGTGCTGCTGCACGGCCGCGCCAAGGACCTGATCATCCGGGGCGGGCACAACATCGATCCCCGGGTGATCGAGGAGGCGCTGCTGCGGCACCCGTCGGTCGTGGCCGCCGCCGCGGTCGGGCAGCCCGACCTCCGGTCCGGCGAGGTCCCGGTCGCCTACGTCGTGCTCACCCCCGGCGCCGGGGCCGATCCGGCCGAGCTGGTCGCGTGGGCCCGGGCCGAGGTCGGTGAGCCGGCCGCCGCGCCCCAGCACGTCCGCCCGGTCGACGCCATCCCCGTCACCGCGGTCGGCAAGCCCTTCAAGCCCGCCCTGGTCGCCGACGCCGCCGCGTGCGTGGCCCGGGACCTGCTCCGCACCGCCGGCATCGACGCTGCGGTGGCACCCCTGCTCCACGAGGGCCGAGCGGGGGTCGACGTCACCGACGTCGGCGACCTCGAGACGGCCGCGCACGCCCTGTCCGCCCTTCCCGTCGTCGTGAGGATCCGCCGATGAACAGCGTCCCCCTCCCCGCACCCGTGGTCGTCGTCGGCGCCGGGCCGGTCGGCTCCGCCGCCGCGCTGCTGCTCGCCGACCGGGGCGTGCCGGTCACCGTCCTGGACCGGTACGCCGAGCCCTACCCGCTCCCGCGCGCGGTCCACCTCGACGACGAGGTGCTCCGCGTGGTCGACGACCTCGGCGTCGTCGACGGGTTCCTCGCGCGGTCCCGTCCGGCCTCCGGCCTCCGGCTGCTCGACGCCCAGCACCGGGTGATGGGTGAGTTCACCCGCAGCGCCGAGGAGAGCCCCCAGGGCTATCCCGAGGCGAACATGTTCGACCAGCCCGAGCTCGAGGAGCTGCTGCGGGCCCGGCTGCTGGCCCACCCCCTGGTGTCGCTGCGGACCCGGCGCGACGTCACCGGCCTGGTCGACCGGGGCGGCCCGACGTGCACCGTGGCCGCCGTCGACCTGGACACCGGCGCCGAGGAGCAGCTGCCCGCGTCGTACGTCCTGGGGTGCGACGGTGCCAACAGCACGGTCCGCGGCCTGCTCGGCGTCGAGATGGAGGATCTCGGGTTCACCGAGCAGTGGCTGGTCATCGACGTGGTCGCCGACCGCGACCTCGACGTCTGGGACGGGGTCGAGCAGGTCTGCGACCCGGCCCGTGCGGCGACCTTCATGCAGCTGGTCGGTCGGCGCTACCGGTTCGAGTTCCAGCTCGTCGGGGACGAGACCGCCGACGACCTGGTCGAGCCGGCCCGGCTCGCCGGGCTGCTGAGCCCGTGGACCGGCCGTGCGGACCTCGCGGGGCTCGACGTGGTGCGGCAGGCGACCTACACGTTCAAGGCGCGGCTGGCGTCCCGATGGCGCGAGGGCCGGGCGTTCCTGCTGGGCGACGCCGCGCACCTCACGCCCCCGTTCATCGGACAGGGTCTGGGTGCCGGGTTGCGCGACGCGCACAACCTCGCGTGGAAGCTGGCGGCCGTCCTCGTCGGCGGTGCCGGCCCGGAGCTGCTGGACAGCTACGAGGAGGAGCGTCGCCCGCACGCGAGGGCCCTGGTGAAGAAGGCCGTCACCGTCGGCTGGGCGATGACCGGGGGGCAGGACCGGGCGGCCGCCGTGCGGCGGGTGGTGATCGCGCTGCTGTGTCGGGTGCCGGGCTTCACCGGGACCGTCATCGACACCACGACGCCGCGGCTGCGCGGCCGGGTCGCCCTGGGCTCCGGCCGGTGCGCCGGCACGCTCGCGCCCAACGGGTTCGTCGCCGGTGACGGTCGTCGTCTGGACGCGGTGCTCCGCCACCGGGTCGGCGTGGTGACCACCCCGGACGCACCGTCCGGCGCCCGGGAGGGCGCCGAGGCGGCCGGTCTCCCGGTCGTCGTGCTCGAGGGGCTGCCCCGCCGGCTGCGCCGGGACGCACGCCGCGGTCTCGTGGTGCGACCCGACGGCGTGGTCGCCGGCGCCGGCCCGGCCGCGGTGGCGACGGCGGCGGCATGGGTCGAGCCGGACCCGGCGACGGCGCGGGCTCAGGCGTCGTAGTGCGCCAGGCCGGCCCAGGCCTGTGACCACGAGCCCCTGGGGCCGTCGCAGACCCAGACCCCGGCGCCGACCTCCTCGTTGGGGGCGTCCGCGTCGTTGCGCAGGCGGGTCTCCAGCCGGCAGCCGGTGAACCACGGGTCGGGGGAGACCTGGAAGACCACGACGACGGGGGTCGCGGTGTCCGGCGGCGGACCCCAGAAGCGGTGGCCGTTGTGGCCGCTGTACGCCGGCAGCCCGACGTCGTACCACCGCATGGCACCGGCCTCGCCGTAGTTGCCCGTGAAGATCACGGCGTGCTCACGCTGGTCGGGCGGGAGGCCGTCGACGACGGCGCGGACCTGGTCGGCGTACTCCGGCCAGCCGATGGTGTCGAGCTGGGTGTCGTTGAGGTCGGCCCATCCCGATGACGCGAACGTGGCGGCCGGCAGCACCGGCACCATCGCGGGGTAGGCGACGGCGGCGGAGGCGACCAGGACGGCCCCGGTGATCGTCAGGGCCCGGGTGGACCACCGCTCCGCGAGCTCGGCGCAGCCGGCGGCGATGAGCGGCGGGATCAGGCCGGCCAGGTAGTAGCCCTTGCCGCCGGTCACGAGGAACACCAGCAGGACGACGAGGAACGCGACCGCCAGCGGCCGCACCCGGGCCCGGTCCGGCCGGCGCAGCAGCTGCACCAGGCCGAGGATCCACACCGCCGCGATGACCGGGCTGTACATCGCGAGGGCCTCGAGGACCAGGTCGACGCGACCGCCCACGCCGCCGTACTCGTCGGCGATGTCGGCCGACAGGGCGAAGACCGGCCAGTCGTGCTGGGCCTGCCAGACCAGGTTGGGCAGCCACAGGGCGAGCGCGAGGAGCCCGCCCAGCCACGGCCACCGGGTGCCGAGCACCGGCCGGGTCTCCCGCACGACCGCCACGCCGACGAGCACGCCCAGCAGGCAGAACACGACCGTGTGCTTGTTGTTCAGGCCGACCCCCGCGAGCAGCCCGGCGAGCAGCCAGAGCCGGGGCCGGTCGTCGACCAGGGACTGCGCGACGACCACGAGGATCGCGGTCCAGAAGAACACGTCGAGGGTGGCGGTCTCGAGCAGGTGACCGAGCCCGAGCACGCCCGCCGAGAAGGCGACGCTCACCGCGGTCAGCACCTGGCCCGCGCGCCCGGCGCCGACCAGCCGGGCGGCCTGCACGGACAGCATCACCACCCCGACCATCGCGGCGATCGCGGGGAGCCGCAGCACCACCAGGTTCGACGGGGCCACCTCGTCGGCCAGGCGAGCCACGAGCGGGGTCAGCGACGGCTGGTCGGGGTAGCCCCAGGCGAGGTGGTGGCCCGCGGTGACGAAGTACATCTCGTCGCGGTGCGGGCCGTAGTGGGGCGACAGCAGCAGCATGGCCACGGCGAGGACGCCCACGACGAGGGCGACCTCGCGGACGGCGTACGCCGGGCGGGCGGTCATGCGCGCAGGCGGTCGCGCAGCCGTCCGACCAGCTCGTCGGAGAGGCCGAGCCCGTCGCGCAGGTAGGCGTCGACCGAGCCGTGGTCGGCCGCGACCGCGTCGTACGCCGTCTGCAGGTAGGCCTCCTCGACCACGAGCGTGGGCTCGTAGACCGCCACCTTGTCCGCGCCGAGGTGCTCCTCGATGAGGGCCAGGTACTTCGCGCGCGTGCCGGCCGAGAAGTCGTTGGAGAGCAGGTAGTCCGCCACGATCGTCGCCCGGTCGACCCCGGCGACCTCGAGCAGCAGGGCCGCCGCCCAGCCGGTGCGGTCCTTGCCGGCGGTGCAGTGGAAGACCTGGGGCAGCTCCTCGGTCGCGATCGAGGTCAGCAGCGCGGCGTACGACGACCGCGCCTGCTCGGACCGGACGAACGCCTCGTAGACGTCGAGCATCACCCGCTCGGCGGCCGCGGTGTCGGGCAGGATCTCGACCATCTCCATCGGGATGCCGGAGACGTCGAGGTGCTGCCAGCGCGCCCCGGGGACGGCCACGTCGGGGTGGGCGTCGATCTCCAGGGTGCTGCGCAGGTCGTGGATGACGCGCAGGCCCAGGTCGGCGAGCGCGACGACGTCGTCGTCGTGGAGCTGCAGCTCGTTGGAGCGGTAGCAGACCCCGCGCCGGACCCGCCCGCCGTCGGTGGTGGGGTAGCCCTCGCCCGGGCCCGCGACGTCGCGGAAGTTGTCGGCGGACGCGAGGCGGAGCAGCTCGGACGGGGCATCGGTCACGCCCCGCAGGATAGGCGCAGCAGGCGACGGTCAGGTGCGGATCGACGACCCCAGGCCAGGCCTGGCCCGGTCCGGCCATGGTGCCTGGTCGACCCGGGCCCTAGCGTGGTCCGGTCGCCAGGGGAGGGGGAGCCGGTGTCCGTCGTCCGCGCCGCGCGAGCGGCCGTCGTGGCCGTCGTGCTCGCCGCGCTCGTGCTCGTCCCCGTGGGGGCGGCCTCGGCCGGTGCCGACCGGTCCGACCGGTCCGACCCGGGTCCGCAGCCGGGGGCCTACTGGGGGCACGGCGACCTCTCCACCCACGCGTTCTTCTCCTACACCGGTGACCGCCTCACCCACGTGCGGCTCGGCACGCACGACCGCCCGGACATCATGTTGTGGGACCGGGACCGGTGGTACGACGACAGCTGCCACGTCTGCACGTGGGGGCACTGGAGCTCCGAGCACCGCATCTTCCTCGCGTACCTGACCACCAAGGGATCCCGTCGGGTCCACCAGTTCTCGCTGTCGCGGCTCGGCTCCGACCGGCCGGTGGGTCACGGGCGCTACGAGGGCACCGCGGCGCACGGCGCCGCCGTCCACCTGCGCTTCGACGGGGAGCAGGTCCGCGGCCTCACCTGGCACCACCAGCACCTCGGTCACGTGTCGGTCGACCAGCTGATGCGGTTCCACGTGTGCCACGGCGACGTCTGCGTCCACGGGCAGTGGCGAGCACCCAACCGGGTGGTCGGGCGCACGACCCACCCCGGCGACGACTCGGTGACGCACTGGGAGGCGTTCTTCGAGCCCGACCCCGATCGCGGGTCGGCCCGCGCGGGCGTGGCACGCAGCTCAGGGGACGGGTGGGACCCGCAGTACGGCTGGTACGGCGGGCACGACTTCAGTGGACACGTCGTGATGTTCCGGGTCCACCCCCATCACGTCAGCGACGTGTCGGCCGGGCACCACGAGTTCGGCGGCGCCCCGCTCGAGGGGCGGCACTTCCGGGCCTGCCAGCACCACCTCTGCCTGGCCGGGGCGTGGACCAGCGAGACGACGTTCTCCGGCGCCTGGCACGACGCCCACCACCGCCTGCACCACTTCCGCGTCCACGCGGAGCGGTGACCGCGTCCGGGGTCAGCGCAGGGGTCAGCGCAGGGGTCAGCGCAGGGGTCAGCGCAGGGGTCAGCGCAGGGGTCAGCGCAGGGGTCAGCGCAGGGGTCAGCGCAGGGGTCAGCGCAGCGGTACGAAGCGGTAGTACCCGTGCTCGGTGATCCGGGGCGCCTCGGCCCCGGCCTCGACGAGCAGCATGACGCCGGCGACCGGGATCACCAGCCGGCCGTCCGGGGTGAGCTGGTCGACCAGCTCACCGGGCAGCTCCTCGGCGCCCGCCGACACCAGCACCCGGTCGTACGGCGCGCCATCCGGGTCACCCAGCACCCCGCGTCGGGCCTGGTCGATCCGCGCCCACGGCCACCTCCGGCCGAGGTTGTCCCGGCCGAACGCGACCAGTGCCGGCTCCAGCTCCAGCCCGAGCACGCTCCCGGTCGGTCCGGTGAGGTGCGCCAGCAGGCCGGTGGTCCACCCCGATCCGGAGCCGACGTCGAGCACCCGGTCTCCGGGCCGCACGTCGAGCAGCCGCAGCATCGCCTCGACGGTGCGCGGCTGGGAGTTCGTCTGCCCGTGGCCGATGGGGATCGGCCCGTCGTACGCCGCCCGCCGGCGCTGCGACCGGGGCAGGAACCCCTCGCGCGGCACCGCCGCGAACGCCGCGTCCACCCGGTCGGTGGTCATGCCCGCGAGTCTGCCACCACGCCGCGGCGGGTGGGGTGGCGCCGGGTGGACCGAGCTGCGGCTCCGGTCAGCGGGTGGTCGTCCGGGAGCCGGTCAGGCTCTTCCTGACGTTGTCAGGTGTTGCAATCCCCGACAACGTCAGGCAATCCCTGACAACGGTGGATGAATCCCCGGCTGACCGGGGATTCATCCACCTCCCACGGCGAACCCGCGCCGACGCCGGGCCGGCGGGCTCACCAGGCGTCGCCGGGGCGGTCCTCGCAGGTGACGTCGACGGTGAGGTCGGGGACGACCGAGGCGTCGAGGCGCAGCACCATCAGGCCCTCCTCCTCGCCGTCGGGGACGACACCCTCGGTGGTCGCGGTGAAGGAGGTGCCCCGCCACCGCTCCCAGCCGAGCCGCTCGTAGAAGCCGGTCGCGCTGCCGGTGGACAGCATCGCGACCGGCCAGCGCGCGGCGATCTCCTCCTGCAGCGCCACCATCACCCGGCGGCCCACGCCGCGTCCCTGCAGCGGCGGGTCGGTCGCGACCGCCTCCACGTAGCCGACGGTGCGCCAGGGCCCGGTGCCGAAGCGGAGCCGGCGCGGCACCGCGCTCGCGTGGGCCACGACCTGCCCACCGTCGCGCGCGAGCACGTGGACGCCGCCGTACGCGTGGTCCGCGTCGTCGTCGGTGAAGTCGTCGAAGGCGCGGTCCCACAGCGCTCGCAGCGCGGTCCGGGTGCCGCCGTCCAGGTCGGCGCTCTCGAGTCGGTGGAGGTCCATCCCGGCAATCTAGGCAGACCCACCGCGGCCGGGTCGCGGATGTGCCAGCCTTCTTCCGTGGTCAGGCATCGCCGGGTGGCACTGTTCGTCGCGCTCGTGGCGCTGCTGCTCGGGAGCGGGCCCGCGGGCGCGACCCAGCGCAGCACGACCCCGCACCCCGGCTACTACGAGGGCGTCGACGCCCACGGGTTGTACGTGACGTTCACCGCCGGCCACGGCGTCGTGCACCACTTCCGCACCAGCGGCGGCGCCGTCGGGCGGATCGAGGTCGTCGACGGCCGGTGGCAGCGGACCTGCGAGCACCACATCTGCGTCCGCGGCCACTGGCTGAGCCCCACCCACGCCGAGGGGACCTGGCGGCACCCGGGCGGGGAGTGGGTCGGCTGGAGCGTCCATGACGAGGTACTCGTGCCGGCGACCGGGCTCTACCTCGGCCCGGGGACGGTCGAGTTCCGCTACCGCCACGGCGCCATCCACGGCCTCTCCACAGCCGCCGGTGGGCCGATCCCCGTCGCTCGCGACGGGTCGTTCCACTTCTGCACGGCCCGGGACGTCTGCGTCGAGGGGCACTGGCAGAGCGCCTACTGGGTCACCGGCGTCCGGCTCACGGAGGGCGCCCCGCACGACCGCAGCCACTGGTGGGCGGGCTTCGTGCCGCCCCCTGACCACGAGGCCGGTCAGGAGCGCCGCGGCGGGAGCGGCACGAACATCGAGGTCCGGGCGGCGTACTCGGGGTAGCCGGGTCGTCTCATCATCGTGCGCTCCAGCAGCGCCGCGCCGGTGACCCACACGAGGAACACGGTCATCGCGACGGGCGCGGCGAGCGTGACGAGGCCGGGCAGCCACCCGGACCCGAGGCCGCCCACGAGCCAGATCCCCCACCACACGCAGGCGTCGCCGAAGTAGTTGGGGTGGCGGGTCCACGCCCAGAGCCCCCGGTCCATGACCGGCCCCCGGTCGGGGTCCCGCTTGTACGCCGTCAGCTGGGCGTCTCCGACCGTCTCGAAGACGACACCGACGACCCACACGGCCAGGCCCGGCCACACCGCCCAGGCCCACTCGGGGTCGGTGAGCGCCGCGGCCTGCAGCGGCAGCGACACCAGCCAGACGGCCGCACCCTGCACGACGAAGACCTTGCGCACGGCGACCCCGGTGCCGACCTCGGCGAGCGAGCCACCGAGGATCGCCTCGTACCTCGGGTCCTCGCCGTGACCCCGCGAGCGGGTGAAGATGTGGGACGAGAGGCGGCCGCCCCAGACGCCGACGAGGGCGACCAGCAGCCACGGGCGCCACCCGCCGGCGAGCACCGCACAGGCGACGGCGACCCCGACCAGCGCCAGACCCCAGGCGACGTCCACGACCGACACCCGGCCGGCACGCACCGCGGCCACCGCCGTCAGGGTCATCACCCCGGCAGCGACGGCGAGCGACAGGCCTGCGACCAGCAGCACGTCGGTCACTCAGGACGCTCCATGAGGATCTGGTCGACCCCCATGCGACCGTCGCGGAAGGCCATCGAGCCCCCGACGAGGTAGAGCCGCCACACGCGGACGACCTCCTCGCCGACGAGCTCGGTGATCCGGTCGAGGTTCGACTCGAAGTTGTCGATCCACCCGGCCACCGTGCGCACGTAGTGCTCCCGCAGCGCCTGCACCCCGCGCACCTCGAGGCCCCCGCGCTCGAGGAGGGCGACGGTGTCGCCCAGCGGGCGCATGTGCATGTCGGGGGCGATGAAGGACTCGATGAACGGCCCGCCGCCGGGGTGCCTGCCCGACCGCGACATCTGCTGGACGAGCACGCGACCGCCCGGGCGCACGGCGCGGTGCAGGGCGGCGGCGTACGTCGGGTAGTTGCGCTCGCCCACGTGCTCGCCCATCTCCAGCGACCCCACGGCGTCGAAGCCGTCGTCGGGCACCTCGCGGTAGTCCTGCAGGCGGACCTCCACCCGGCCGGTGAGACCCCGGTCGGCGATCCGCTTCTCGATGAACGCCTGCTGCTGCGCCGAGATGGTGACGCCGACGACCTGCGCGCCGAAGTGCTCGGCCGCGTGCAGCGACAGGGAGCCCCACCCGCAGCCGACGTCGAGCATCCGCATGCCCGGTTCGAGCCCGAGCTTGGTGCACACCAGGTCCAGCTTGGCGGACTGCGCCTGCTCCAGCGTCGTGTCGTCGGACTCGAACCACGCGCAGGAGTAGGCCATCGACGGGTCGAGCACGAGCTCGTAGAACTCGTTGGAGAGGTCGTAGTGGTGGCTGATCGCGCTGCGGTCGCGCCCCAGGGAGTGCAGGCGCCCGCGGACCTGCGCCTGCGTGGCGGGGGGCGGGGGTGGCGTGCCGAGCGCGCCGGTGCCCAGCGCGGCGAGCGCGGCGCGGGCCATCGCGGCGACGTTGGGTCGCCGGCCGGCGAGGCCGCGCTCCCGGGCGACGGTGAAGGCGTGGGTGAGCGCCTCGTCCAGGTCGCCGGGCACCTCCAGCTCGCCGGTGACGTAGGCCTGCGCCGCACCGAGCTCCCCTGGTCGCCACAGCATCCGGCGTACGGCGTCGGGTGAGCGCAGCTCGACGACCGGGGCGTCGGGGGGCCCGGCCTCCGAGCCGTCCCAGGCGACCAGGCGCACCGGCAGCTCACCGCCCACGAAGGGCGCGACCGCCTCGGCGAGGGTGGTGGCGACGCCCATTCAGTCCTCCCGGCTCAAGGTCAGCTGCTGCACGTCGAGGTACCCGGCGGCGAAACCGGCCCGCGAGTAGCAGAGGTAGAAGTGCCACATCCGCAGGAACGTCTCGTCGAAGCCGAGCGCCAGCACCTCGTCGCGACGGTCCCAGAACGCGTCGTCCCATCGTCGCAGCGTCTCGGCGTAGTCGGGACCGAAAGCCAGCCGGTCGACGACCCGCAGCCGGGTGTGCCGGGCGGTCACCTCGTCGATCGCCTGCGCCGACGGCAGGAAGCCGCCGGGGAAGATGTACTTGTTGATCCAGGTGTAGCTGCCGCGGGTCGCCAGCATCCGGTCGTGCGGCATGAGGATGGCCTGGATCGCGGCCCGGCCGCCGGGGGCGAGGACGCGGTCGAGGGTGCGGAAGTACGTCGCCCAGTACTCGTGGCCGACGGCCTCGATCATCTCCACCGAGAGCACGGCGTCGTACTCGCCGTCGACCTCGCGGTAGTCGCAGAGGTCGACCCGCACCGCGCCGCCGTGGCCGGCGTCGGCGATGCGCTGCCGGGCGAGCGCCTGCTGCTCGACCGACAGGGTGATCGTCCGGACGGTGGCGCCGCGGGCAGCCGCCCGGATCGCGAGCTCGCCCCACCCGGTGCCGATCTCGAGCACGCGGGTGCCGGGACCGACGTGTGCCTGGTCGAGGAGGCGCTCGATCTTGCGCTCCTGCGCCTGGTGGAGGTCGCCCTCCCGGTCGCCGTCGAACCAGGCCGAGGAGTAGGTCAGCGTGTCGTCGAGGAAGAGTCGGAAGAGGTCGTTGGAGAGGTCGTAGTGGTGCGCGATCAGGTCGCGGGTGCGGTCCTGGGTCGTCCGGTGCCGGCGCGGGCGCCCGCGCAGGACGAGCCGGCGCAGCCGCTGCAGCGGCTCGGGGACGAGGTCGGCGACGTGTGCGGCGAGCACGGTCAGGAACGCCGTGAGGTCGTCGGTCTCCCACGCCCGGGTCAGGTACGCCTCGCCGAAGCCGATCAGCCCGTCGCGGCCGAGCCGGGCGAAGAGCTCGTCGGGACGGTGGACCGTCATCGCCGGACCGCCCAGGCCGACCGTGCGGCCGTCGTCGCCCTCGAGGTGGACGGTCACCGGCAGGCGGTCGATCGCGGCGACGAACAGCCGGCGGGCGACGGCCGAGGAGACCGCCGTGCGGGCCCCACCGGGGACCCGGTCGAGGCCGGGCCAGGCCGTGGTGGTCGAGGTGGAGCCCGAGGTTCCCGATGTCCCCGAGGTCCCCGATGTCGTCCTCATCGGACGCCCTCCTGGTGGTGGTGGGGTCGCGGCCGCACCGGGAGCCGGCGCAGCCACAGGGTGATGCCGTGCGCGCGGATCAGTGCCGCTCCGCGGAGGGCCGCCGGAGCCGCTCGCCAGGCGCCGTGGGACGTCCGGCGGCCGGTCAGCGAGGCGCTGAACCGCTCGCCGGCGTCGGTGGTCAGGGTGACCGAGACGTGGAGGCGCTCGTCGGGGACCGGCACCACGAGGTCGTAGCGGCCGTCGGTGCCGTGGAACGGCGAGACGTACATCTGCTTGCCGGTGCTCGCCCGCCCGTGCCCGTCGGGGTGCACGAGGTAGGCGTGCCGGTCGCCGTAGGTGTTGTGGACCTCGACCACCACGCACGGATCCTGCCGCTCGGGGAACACCCAGAACACGCTGATCGGGTTGAAGCAGAAGCCGAGCGCCCGGGGGTGGGCGGCCATCTGGACCCGGCCGGCGCCGAGCTCCACCCCGTGCCGGCGCAGGAACGCCGCCACGTTGTCCTTGATCGACCGGTCGGGGTCGCCGAGGTGGTCGCGCGCCTCGAACCGGCCGAGCACCCACCCGCGCCGGCCGTGGTCGGGCAGGTCGTCGAGGTCCACCAGCCAGGTGTGCGAGCGGTGGGTGAACGAGCGGCGGAACGGCGTACGCCGGGTGTGGCGGATCGTGGTCTCGTAGACGCCGGTCGCGGGAGACCCGCCGGACTCCCACGTGAACCCCAGCCGCTCGGCGGCGGCCAGCCCCGAGCGGGCACCGTCCTCGTGGAAGCCCCAGCCGTGGTACGCCCCGGCGAACGCGATCCGGTCGGTGTCGATCTCGGGCAGCCGGGCCCGGGCGGCGACGGAGGCCGGGGTGTAGAGCGGGTGCTCGTACTCCATCCGGTCGATGACGGCCGTGGGGTCGACGAGACCCTCGCCGCCGAGGGTGACCAGGTAGCGGGTCGCGGTGGGCAGGCGCTGCAGCCGGGTGAGGTCGTAGGTGACCGTCACGTGCCCGCGCTCCTCGACCGGACGGCGGAAGTTCCACGACGCGCGCGCCTGCTGCGCCCGGGGCAGCAGCGAGGTGTCGGTGTGCAGCAGCGCGACGTTGCGGGAGTAGCCGATCGCCCCCAGCACCTCGCGCTGCGCGGGCGTCGGGTCGGCCAGCATCGCCAGCGCCTGGCCGCTGTGCGTGGCGACCACGACGGCGTCGTACGTCGTCACGTGGCCGTTGCCGTCGGTGACCTCGACACCCTCGGGCGTCTCGAGGACCGAGGTGACCTTGGTGCCGACGCGGACCTCGTCGAGGGTCGCGGCGACCCGGGCGACGTACGCCTGCGAGCCGCCCGTCACCGTCCGCCACACGGGCGACCCGGAGATCGAGAGCATGCCGTGGTGGTGCAGGAACGCGAACAGGTAGCGGGCGGGGTAGTCGAGCGCGACCGCCGGGTCGCAGGACCAGACCGCCGCCACCAGCGGCTCCATGAAGTGCCGCTGGAAGTACGCCGTGAACCCGTGCGTCGCGAGGAACGCGCGCAACGTCAGCTCGTCGCCGTCGCGCTCCAGCAGCTCGTGCGCACGTCGGTGGAACCGGGGCATCTCGGCCAGCATCCGCAGGTAGGCCGGGTCGCCCAGGTTGCGGCCGCCGGGGAAGAGCCCGCGCGGCCCCAGCGCGCCGGCGTACTCCAGGCCGGTCGCGTCGTCACGCACCGACATCGACATCTCGGACTCCTGCGTCGCGACCCCGAGCTCCGAGAAGAGCCGCAGCAGCGTCGGGTAGGTGCGCTCGTTGTGCACGATGAAGCCGGTGTCGATCGCGAGCTCGCCGCTCGCGTCCTCGACCAGGTGGGTGTCGGCATGGCCGCCCAGCCGGTCATCGGCCTCCAGCAGCGTGACGTGCGCGGACCGCGCCGCGACGTGCGCAGCGGTCAGCCCGGCGACGCCGGAACCGATCACTGCGACGCGGCGGCGGCCGTGGGCCGTCACGCCTCACCGCGGCCGAAGTCGAACAGCGCGATCGGCTCGCTCGTCGGGGAGGTCGAGCCGCCGGCCGGCTCGACGGTGATCCCGGCGGCCGTCGCCGTTGCCGCGTCGCCGGTCAGCAGCACGGTCTGGTCGGTGCCGACCGGCATCAGCCCCGCCGACACCATGCCCTCGCCGGGCTGGTCGAGCCAGAGCTGGTAGACCTTGCCGCTCGGCGCCGGAGGCATGTCCTCGGTGACGATGACCGCCTCGTGCAGCGTGTCGGAGTGGACCACGGTCGCGGAGGCACCGCCGGGGAAGTCCAGCGAGGTGCGCTTGGCGTCCGCGGCCTGCAGGACCCGGTCGGCCGCCGACAGCTGGGTCCGGCTGGAGTCGTCGGACCACGGCTGCTCCCAGGCGACCGCGCCGCCCGCGACGAGCACCGCGGCCGCGGCGGCGGCCACGAGCCACGAGCGACCCCGGTGGCGCCGGCGCACCGGCTCCTCGGCGACGCTCAGGTCGGACCGGATCTGCGGGGTCACCTCCGGCGGGAGCGGACGCACGCCGGCGATCCCGGCGAGCACCCGGTCGCGGAGCTCCGGGGGCGGGGTGGCGGCGGTCGTCTCGGCGATCATGCCGGCGGCCTCCTGGAGGCTCGCGACCTCGGCGCGGCACTCCGCGCAGCCGGCGAGGTGCCGCTCGAACGCGGCGCGCTCGAGGTCGTCGAGGGCGTCGACGGCGTACGCGCCGGACAGGGCGTGGAAGTCGCTCATGAGCCGACCCCCAGGGCGTCGCGCAGCCGGATCAGGCCGTCGCGGATGCGGGTCTTCGCGGTGCCGACCGGTAGGTCGAGCATGGTCGCCACCTCCGTGTGGGTGTAGCCGCCGAGGTAGGCGAGCGTGACAGCCTCGCGCTGGACCTCGGTCAGGTGGGCGAGCGCACCGCGGACGCGGTGCGCCTCGAGAGAGGCCTGGGCGGCCTCGGCGGTCGAGTCGTGCTCGACCGGTTGGTTCTGGTGGTGGTACGTCAGGTCGCGGCGGGTCGCCGCCTCGGCGGCGCGGACCCGGTCCACGGCCTTGCGGTGGGTGATCGTCAGCAGCCAGGCCAGCGGGCTGCCCTTGGCCGGGTCGTAGCGACCGGCGGTGCGCCAGATGTCCAGGAACGCCTCCTGGGTGACCTCCTCGGCCTGGGCCGGGTCACGGACGACCCGGACGGCGAGCCCGTGGATCCGCGCGGCCGTGGCGTCGTACAGCTGCGCGAACGCGGCCTCGTCCGCGCGGCCGCAGCGGCGCAGGAGGTCGACGAGGTCGGGGCCGGCCGGCCCGTCCACGGGGGACGGGTCGGCCGGCTCCACGGGCCTCAGGTGGTCCACGTCGGTGATCCTTGCTCGTGCTCGTCCGACCGAAACCCGATCAGGGCATCAGGACGGAGTCGATGACGTAGACCGTGGCGTTGGCGGTCGGGATGTTCCCGCACAGCACCTTGGCACCACTGGTGCCGACCGTGAAGTCCTCACCGGAGCCCTTGACCGTGAGCTTCTCGCCCTCGAGGGTCTTGTGCGTGCCGGCCAGCTGGTCGGGGGTGAGCTCGCCCGGCACGACGTGGTAGGTCAGCACCTTGGTCAGCGTGGGCTTGTCGGCCAGGACCGCGTTGAGGGTCTTCTTCGGGATCGCGGCGAACGCGTCGTCGGTCGGCGCGAAGACGGTGATCCCGTCGGCGGAGTTCAGCGTGTCTCCGAGGCCGGCCTTGCCGACCGCCGCGACGAGCGTCTTCAGCAGCGGGTTCGCGCTGGCGGCGGTCGCCACCGGCTCGGTCGCCATGCCGTTGAAGGAGCCGGCGCCATCGGTCGGGACCGCGGCGCAGCCGGCGCCGAACGTCTGGGCGCCCGCGTCCATGGCGTCGTCGGACGGCGTCGACCCCATCGACGACTCCGAGGGCGACATGTCCGAGGACATCGAGGAGGAGCTGTCGCTCGCACTGCTGTCGTCGGAGTCGCCGCCACAGGCGGCGAGACCGAGGGTGGCGGTGAGGGCGATCGCGGCGAGGCCGCTGGTACGGCGGAGGGAGCGGGTCATCGGTGTTGCCTTCCCTAGTGGGTGTGGACGCATGTGCTTCGGCGCGGGGTGCCGGGCGGATTGGTCCCGGCGCTGGCGCGCCGGGGATGGGTGTGGGGGCCCGGCCCCTCGGCGGCGGTCGTCGGCCACCGCGTGGCCTTCCGCGTCGCTACCTCGCCGTGTCGCCGGTGGCGTCTCCTGTGGTGGGGCGCCGCTGCGGCGCCACGCCTCGGTCTGACGCTCCTTCGGAAGGCCTCGCATCCGCCGCCGCCACGACCCGTCACGCAGCTCGTCTCCCGCTCGTTCGCTGGGGGTGCGGTTTCACCACGGGATGCAGGTGAGCCTGCACTTCCCATGGCGTGCCCACCGTGGGGAGTGTGGTTTCACCGACAGACCATGGTGAAGCGGTGACCTCCCGTGGCTGCGCAGCACGGACCCCGCGGCCGGTCTCGGCTGGGGCGCGGCGGCGGTTTCACCACGGGATGCAGGCGAACCTGCACTTCCCATGGCGAGCCCACCGTGGGCAGTGCGGGTTCACCCACAGACCATGGTGAAGCGGTGACCTCCCGCGGCTGCGCAGCACGGACCCCGAGGCCGGTCTCGGCTGGGGCGCGGCGGCGGTTTCACCACGGGATGCAGGTGAACCTGCACTTCCCATGGCGAGCCCACCGTGGGGAGTGCGGTTTCACCAACAGACCATGGTGAAGCTGCACCCCCGGGCACCGCGCACAGCGTCGGCGCCGATCGGTGTCAGGCGACGGTGACGACGATCTGCTGGATGCCGGTGGAGCCGCTGGGGAAGGGAGTCGTGCGGGCAGGGGTCTGGACGTCGCCGTCGCCGTTGCTGGCGCGCACGGAGAGGGTGTGCTGGCCCTTCTCGGCGGTCCAGGGGAGGTACCACTGGCGCCAGTAGTCGTTGCCGCCGGACGGGCCGAGCCGGGCGGTCTCCCACGGGCCGCCGTCGACGCGCACCTCGACCCGAGCGATCCCGCCCTGGTGCTGGGCCCAGGCGATGCCGCCGATGACGGTGCGGCCCGGGTCGATGGTCGCGAGCGGGCGGGGGGTGTCGATGCGGCTGGAGATCTTGATCGGGGCGTCGGTGGCCCAGTCCTTCTTGGTCCAGTAGGCGTCCTGCTCGGCGTACGTCGTCAGCGTCATCCGGGTGATCCACTTGCACGCGCTGACGAACCCGTAGAGCCCAGGCACCACCATCCGGGCCGGGAAGCCGTGCTCGCGGGGGAGGGAGCGGCCGTCCATCCCCACGGCGATCATCGCGTCGCGGCCGTCGGTCGCGACGTCGAGCGGCGTGCTGATCGTCATGCCGTCGACGTCGGTGCTGAGGATCTGGTCGGCGCCGGTGCTGTCGATGCCGGCCAGGTCGAGGAGGTCGGTGAGCCGGACGCCGAGCCAGCGGGTGGCGCCGATGTAGCGTCCGCCCACCTCGTTGGACACGCAGGTCAGCGTGATGTCGCGCTCGATCAGCGGCATCGCGAGCAGGTCCGCGAAGGTGAGCGTGACCTCCCGGTCGACGTCGCCGTCGATGGTCAGGGTCCAGCCGTCCACGTCGACGAGCGGCAGCGTCAGGCGGGTGTCGACCCGGTAGAAGTCGCTGACCGGGGTCCGGAACGGCGTGATGCCCGCGACCTTGCGGTCCAGCCCGGCCGGGAGCGGTGGGGCCGGGTCGGCGGCCGCCGGCAGGTCGACCACGACCGAGCGCGTCCGGTACGACGTCAGCCACCGCCCCGCGCCCGCCATCACCACGGCACCGACGGCCAGGGTGCCGCCCGCGACCAGGACGCCCCGCCGCCCGCCGGCGCCCGGTGACGTGGCCGCCGCGGTCGCGGCGCGGTGCAGCCAGGCCAGGGCACCGAGGCCCGCCACCGCGGCCGCGACGCTCGGCAGCACGTCGGTCGCCGCGGCCTCGGGCCGGTCCAGGGCTGCCAGGGCCGGGATCGCGGTCAGCGCGAGGAGCAGCCCCGCGCCGTACGCGAAGCGGCGCCGTGCGAGCAGGCCGGCGACCGCCGCGAGCACCAGGACCCCTGCCAGGACCGACCCGACCAGGACGTCCTTGTCGTGGGTGCCGAAGTGGGCGATCGCCCACTCCTTCAGCGGGGTCGGGGTCAGGTCGATGACCGTGGACCCGACGACGAGCACCGGCGACGACGCGGGCTCGAGCGCGGCGGCGACCAGGTGGCCGGCGGAGACGCCGACGAGCGTGGCGAGGACACCGGTCCCGGCTGCGGTCAGGGCGGGGAGCAGTCGGGTGCGCATGGTGGGACTTCGGCGCGGAGGGGGTTCCCGGATGGCACGATGCCTGCCATGCCCGACACCAGCGAGCTCGTCCACTACGCCGTCGCAGACCAGGTCGCGACCCTGACCCTCGACTCGCCGCACAACCGCAACGCCCTCTCGCGCCAGCTGGTGACCGAGCTGTTCGCCGGCATCGAGCGGGCCGCGGCGGACGACGACGTGAAGGTCCTGCTGGTCACCAGCGCGGACCGGGTCTTCTGCTCCGGAGCCGACCTCTCCGAGGCGTCGACCGAGGGGATGGAGGAGGGAGCGCGCCGGATCGTCGAGCTCCAGCGGCTCGTCGCGACCCTCGACAAGCCGGTCGTCGTCCGGGTCGCGGGGCCGGTGCGGGCGGGCGGGATCGGCATCGTCGCGGCGTCCGACATCGCGATCGCCGCCGAGGAGGCGACCTTCGCGCTGACCGAGGTCAAGCTCGGCCTGGCGGCCGCGATCATCTCGCTCACGGTGCACGCCCGGATGACGCCGCGGGCGGCAGCGCTGACCACGCTGGGAGGCGAGGTCTTCAGCGGCGCCGAGGCGGCGGCGTACGGCCTGGTCACCACCGCCGTGCCCGCGGACGCGCTCGACGCCGAGGTCGCGCGGGTCTGCGCGTCGCTGGCGACCGGTGCCGCCCAGGGGCTCCGGGAGTCCAAGCGGATCCTCAACCGCGACCTGGTCGCGCGCATCGACGCGCTGGGTGAGGAGATGGCCGCGACCTCGGCCCGGCTGTTCGCCTCGGACGAGGCCAAGGAGGCCATGACGGCGTTCCTGACCCGGAAGAAGTAGCCGCCGGGTACGCTTGACGACTCGCAAGATCGCTTGCGAGGTCGCAGGTGTCGAGGGGAAGACTGGCGTTGTCCGAAGAGCTGGTGGAGCGAGAGATCGCTGCCGAGCAGGCGTTCGTCGACCGGGTCTACGTCCAGCTGGGCGAGTCCGCCCGCGCGGCGGAGGCGATCGCCAAGGAGGGTCACTCCCGCGGGCGCCTGGGCCACGAGGGTGGTCTGGTCGAGCGCGACGCGATGGTCTACCAGGCCGCGCGGCGGATCGCGCAGCTCGACGCCGCGCACGAGGGCCTGGTCTTCGGGCGCCTCGACCTGCGCGAGGACGTCGACCCCGAGCCCCGGTACGTCGGCCGCATCGGCCTGCGCGACGCCAACCGCGACTCGTTGCTGATCGACTGGCGCGCCCCAGCGGCCGCGGTGTTCTACCAGGCCACCGCGGCCGAGCCGCACGACGTCGTCCGGCGTCGCGTGCTGCGGTGCGCCGGCAGCGCGGTCGTCGGCGTGGAGGACGAGCTCCTCGACGCCGAGGTCGAGACCGACCTGCCGATCGTCGGCGAGGGCGCGCTGATGGCGCAGCTCTCCCGGGCCCGCGACCGCTCGATGCACTCGATCGTCGCCACCATCCAGGCCGAGCAGGACCAGGCGATCCGCGCGCCCGGGAAGGGCGTGGTGTCGATCTCGGGCGGGCCCGGCACGGGCAAGACGGTGGTCGCGCTGCACCGCGCGGCGTACCTGCTCTACACCGACCGGCGGCGTTACGAGAGCGGCGGCGTGCTCGTCGTGGGGCCCAGCGGGGTGTTCATGCGCTACATCGAGCGGGTGCTGCCCAGCCTCGGTGAGACCGCTGTCGCGCTGCGCTCGCTCGGCGAGGTCGTCGAGGGGGTCCGCGCGACCCGGCACGACGAGCCGGCCGTCGCCGACGTCAAGGGCTCGGCGCGGATGGCCGAGCTGATGCGGCGCACCGCCCGCCAGCAGGCGCCGGGGGCGCCGCGCGAGTTCCGCATCTTCTGGCGCGACGACACGATCGTGCTGGACCGCCAGGTCCTCGGGAACCTCCGTCGCCAGCTGATGTCGCAGGGCCGGCGCAACCGCCAGCTGCCGCGCGTGCCCCGGGCGCTGCTGGACGCCATGTGGCGCCAGGTCCGCGGCGAGCGGGGCCGCGAGCGCGGGCGCGAGGCGTTCGACGACGAGATGCTGTCGCACCAGGGCTTCCTCGACTTCGCCGCCGCCTGGTGGCCCCCACTGTCCGCCACCGAGGTCTTCGCGTGGCTCCGCGAGCCCGAGTTCCTGTCCCGGGTCGGCGACGGCGTCATCGGGCCGGAGGAGCAGCGACTGCTGGCGAAGTCGTGGTCGGGGCCCGACCTCTCGGTCGAGGACGTCCCGCTGCTCGACGAGCTGCGCTACGCGATCGGGGACGTGCCCGAGCGCACCGACGACGAGCGCGACCTCGACGAGACCGGCCTGCTCGAGGGCGGCATCGACATGCAGGAGCTGTTCACCGCCGCCGACCGCGAGTACGCCCCGACCGGCCGCGCCTGGGCGCCGCCGTCGCACAAGATCGAGGACGACGCCTACGCCCACGTGCTCGTCGACGAGGCGCAGGACCTCACGCCGATGCAGTGGCGGATGGTCGGCCGCCGCGGGCGGACGGCGTCGTGGACGATCGTGGGCGACCCGGCCCAGTCGTCGTGGCCGGTGCCGGCCGAGGCCGCCGCGGCACGCGCTGCTGCGCTGGAGGGCAAGGAGGTCCACGAGTTCCACCTCTCGACCAACTACCGCAACTCCGCCGAGATCTACGCGTTCGCAGCGGCGTACGCCGAGCGGGTCGGCCTCGACGCGGACCTGCCGACCGCCGTGCGGTCCACCGGCGTCGAGCCGGTCGTCGTCGAGGACGCCGCGGACCTCGAGGCCGCGACGCGCGAGGCGGTCGTCGGCATCGCCGGCCGGGTCGAGGGCACGGTGGGCGTCGTCGTGCCGGTCGCCCGCCGCTCGGAGGTCAACGCCTGGCTCGCGTCGTGGCCCGAGCTCGCCGGTGACGCGCCGGGGGCGCGCGCGGCGATCGACTCGTCGGTGACCCCCTCCGGCGAGGACCGGGTCGTCGTGCTGACCGGTCTGGACACCAAGGGCCTGGAGTTCGACGGCATCGTGGTGGTCCGACCGCAGGAGATCGAGAACGAGTCGGCGACCGGGCGGGCCACCCTCTACGTCGTGCTCACCCGGGCCACCCAGCTGCTCACGACGGTCTCCTGAGGCCCGGTCGCGAAGCTGCTGAGGATCGGCTGATTCGGCCCGCACGCGCGGGGCGGTCGGCCTAGGATCCGCCCGTGCTCCGCGTCCCCGCCGCCCTGTCCGTGCTCGCCGCCCTCGTGGGCGGCCTGCTGACGACCGCACCCGCGACCGCCCAGCCGGCGGGGCCGGTGGCCGGCGCCCGGGCCGGCGTCGAGCGGCCGGCCGCGCCGCCGCGCCTGCACGCGACGCACGGCCCCCAGGCGGCGATCGTCGACGCCCGGGGCGCCCGTGTGCTGCTGCGGGGCGTCAACGTCAACGGCCTGGGTGAGTACTACCAGGCCAACCCGGAGCTCCCCTCCACGGTCCCGCTGACCAGCGACGACTTCCAGGACATCGCCGCCCTCGGGTTCAACTCGGTGCGCCTGATCGTGAGCTGGTCGCGGCTGGAGCCGACCCGCGGCGCCTACGACACGGCGTACGTCGCGAAGATCAAGCAGGCGCTGCGCTGGGCCCGGCTCGCCGGCCTCTACGTCGTGCTCGACATGCACCAGGACGCCTGGGGCCTCGCGGTGGAAACCCCGCAGGACGTGACCTGCCCGCCGAACACCTCGCCCAACAACGGCTGGGACGGCGCGCCGGCCTGGGCGACGATCACCGACGGGCAGTCCACCTGCCGGCCCTTCGGGACGCGCGAGCTGGCGCCCGCGGTCCTGCACGCCTGGCAGCACTTCTACGACGACACCGACGGGATCCAGACCGAGCTCGTGCGCACCTGGGGCCGGCTGGCCCGCGACGTCGCCACGAACCCGACGGTCGCCGGCTACGACCTGCTCAACGAGCCCGGTATCGGGCTGGACCAGGCCAACGCCACGACCGACCTCGGCGCCTTCTACCGGCGCGCGATCGCGGCGATCCGGGCCGGGGAGCGCAAGGGCGGCGGCTTCTCCCACGTGGCGTTCTTCGAGCCGAACGTGCGGTGGTCCAACCAGGGGACCTCGCCGGTCCCGCCGGTCGAGTTCACCCAGGACCAGAACATCGCGTTCGCGCCGCACATCTACGCCGAGGCGTTCGCGGGGATCCCGATCGCGACCGGGTTCAAGAACGCCGCCACGGTGGCGAAGTCGTACGGCGTGACGGTGTGGGGCGGCGAGTGGGGCTTCTGGCCCGAGCACCCGGCCGACGACGCCGACAAGGTGCGGCGCTACGCGGCGGCCGAGGATCGGTGGGGGTACGGCGGCGCGTGGTGGGACTGGAAGCAGGCCTGCGGCGACCCGCACATGATCCCGGCACCGGGCGGCCAGCCGGCGGCGGTGTCGCCGAGCCTGGTCCGCTACACCTGCCCCGACCAGGTGGCGCAGCCCGTCGACCCCGCGTTCGGCGACGTGCTCGGCCGGACGGTGCCGCGCGCGGTCCCGGGCCGCACCACCACCCTCACCTCCAACAGCCGGACCGGCGCCTTCGAGCTGGCCGGCCGGTTCACGCCCGGGTCGCAGCGGTGCGCGCTGCAGGTCTGGGCGCCGGCCCGCTTCGCCCGCCACAAGCCCCGGGTCACCGGCATCACCCACCTGCGCCGCAGCTCCGCCCCCGGCGGCGTGGTGCTGAGCGGCTGCGTGGCCGACTCGTTCCGCCTGCGGATGGGCTGACGCCGACCGGGCGGGCTGAGACGGGCGGGGTGCGGGGCCGCCGCGACCAATAGAGTCGCGGGCATGACCGAGTCGCCCCAGAAGCCCTCAGCCCGGGAAGCCATCGCGGCCGTCCAGGGGCACGAGGCCTGGGCGATCATCCGGCGCTCGACGCGGGCCGGTGACCGGGACACGGTCGGGGTCGTCGGCGGTCGCCGCAGCGTGGTCGAGTCGCTGCTCGACGTACCCCTGGCCGAGGGGGTCCCGGAGGACGGGCACATCGCCGACCGGCTCCTCGCGGTCCCGTTCCGCCAGGTCCGCGAGCGAGGCTTCGAGGCGCACGACGACGGCGCGCCGCTCGTGGTGGTCGACGTCGAGACCGAGCTGGAGTACACCGTCGCCGAGGTGGTCGACGCGATCGACGAGGTGCCGGTCGAGTTCGCCGACCGCGGCGGCTTCGACACCGACGACGACGAGTACGCCCGGCTGGTCGGCTCGATCATCGAGGACGAGATCGGCCAGGGCGAGGGCGCCAACCTGGTCGTGGGGCGGCACTACCGCGCCCAGGTCGCCGACTGGGGTCCGCAGACCGCGCTCACGGTCTTCCGGCGTCTGCTCGAGCGCGAGCGCGGCGCGTACTGGACCTTCGTCTTCTTCACCGGGGACCGCTACCTGGTCGGCGCCAGCCCGGAGCGGCACGTCACCATCCTGGGCGGCGACGTGCGGATGAACCCGATCAGCGGCACGTTCCGGCTGCCGCGCGCCGGCGAGCAGAGCGCGGGGTCGGGCGACCTGCGCGCGCGGCTGCTGGACTTCCTCCACGACGAGAAGGAGATCTACGAGCTCTTCATGGTCGTCGACGAGGAGCTGAAGATGATGTGCGACATCTGCCAGGAGGGCGGCCAGGTGCTCGGCCCGTTCCTCAAGCCGATGAGCCGACTCATCCACACCGAGTACCTCCTCGCCGGCCGCACCGGCAGCGACCCGCGCGAGGTGCTGCGCGACACCATGTTCGCCGCCACGGTCACCGGGTCGCCGGTGGAGAACGCCTGCCGGCTGATCACCAAGTACGAGCGGGAGGGCCGCGGCTACTACGGAGCCGCCCTCGCCATCCTCGGCCGCGATCCCGAGGGCGGACCGGTGGTCGACAGCCCGATCGTGATCCGGACCGCCGACGTCACGCCCGACGGCCGGCTGACCGTCACCGCCGGGGCGACGCTGGTGCGCGACTCGGACCCGGCGTACGAGGTCGCGGAGACCCACGCCAAGGCCGGCGGGATCCTGAGCGCCTTCGGCCTGGTCGAGCCCGCACCGCCGCCGACCGTCAACGTGGCCGAGCTGGTCAACGACGAGGACGTGCTGCTCGCCCTCAACGCGCGCAACCGCCGGCTGTCCTCCTTCTGGCTCACCGACCAGGGTGGCTCGCCGCCGGACCCGCGGCTGGCCGGCCGCAGCGTCGTCGTGCTCGACGGCGAGGACGACTTCGTCAACATGCTGCGGCACGTCTTCGGGGTGCTGGGCATGACCAGCACCGTGGTGCGGCACGAGGACTACCGACCGGGCTGCCTCGACGGGTTCGACCTCGTCGTGGTGGGACCCGGGCCCGGCGACCCGCGCGACGGCGACGATCCCAAGATCGCCCGGATGCGGGCCGCCGTCGCCGACCTGCTGGCCAGCGGGACGCCGTTCCTCGCGGTGTGCCTGGGGCACCAGACCCTCTGCCACCTGCTGGGCCTGCCGCTGACCTTCAAGGACATCGTCTTCCAGGGCACGCAGTCGCCGGTGAGCATCGGTGGTCGCACCGAGCGGGTCGGCTTCTACAACACCTTCGTCGGGCGGGTGGGGGAGGCCGGGGTGCCCGACGGCGTCCGCGTCGAGGCGGACGACGAGACCGGTGACATCCACCTCGTCGCCGGCCCGCACTATCGGGGCATCCAGTTCCACGCGGAGTCGATCCTCACCGAGCACGGCTACGACCTCCTGCACGGGCTGGTCGTCGACCTTCTCCTCGATGGGGGTCACAGCGACGCCCCGACGGGCTAGGCTGCCCGGTGGTGGCATCGGCGGGCGACCGCTCGTGGGCCCGGTGGAGACTGCCCCCCAGCTCCACCGGGCCGTCCGTCCTGGCGAGCCCGCGCTCTCGCGGGGAGGCGGTGAGCCGTGGCTGAGCCCGACGTGGTCGTCGTCGACCACCACGACTCCTACACCTGGAACCTGGTCCACCTCGTCGCCTCCGTCACCGGTGTCCTCCCCGAGGTCGTCCAGCACGACGAGGTCACGGCCGCCGACGTGCTCGCCCACGCGTTCGTCGTGCTCTCGCCGGGCCCCGGCCATCCCGCCGACCTCGCCGACTTCGCGGTCGGCCGGGCGGTGCTGGCCGCCGGCACCCGCCCCGTGCTCGGGGTGTGCCTGGGCATGCAGGGCCTGGTGACGACGTACGGCGGCAGCGTCGGCCGGGTCGCGCCGGCGCACGGCGACGTCGCGCAGGTGACCCACGACGGCCGCGGGGTCTTCGCGGGCGTGCCCTCGCCGCTGACCGCGGTGCGCTACCACTCGCTCGCGGCGCTGGCCGTGCCCGACTGCCTCGAGGTGAGCGCGACCGCCGACGGGGTCGTCATGGGGGTCCGGCACCGGACGCTGCCGCTCGAGGGCGTGCAGTTCCACCCCGAGTCGGTGCTCTCCGAGCACGGCGCGCGGCTGGTGGCCAACTTCCTCGGCGTACGCGTCGGGACCGCCCCGTGACGCGGCTCGACGACCCGGTGGAGCTGGTGCGGTCGGTGGCGGCCGCCCACCCGCGGTGCTTCTGGCTCGACGGCGGCGGTGCGCGCGAGTGGTCGGGCCGGCGCTCGATGGTCGGGTGGCTCGACGACGACGACGTGTCGCTGACCTACTCGGCCGCCACCGGCGAGGTCACCCGCCACGCCGGCGGCCGGGCCGAGGTGGTCGGCGACGACGTCTTCACGGTGCTCGAGGCGGAGCTGACCGCCGGCTCGCCCACCGACCACTGGGTGGGCTACCTGGGCTACGCCTGCCGCCCCGACCTGCCCGCCTCGGTCGCGACCGGACCGTCCGCCGGCACCGTGCCGGACGCGGTCTGGATGCGCCCACGCGAGGTGCACTTCTTCGAGCACGCGCCCGGGGTTGTCAGGGACTTCATGACGTTGTCGGGGGTTGCAACCCCTGACAACGTCAGGTTTCCCCGGCTGACCGGGGATTCATCCACCCCGGACGCCGCCTACGCCGCCGCGTTCGAGCAGGTGCAGGAGCAGCTGCGGGCGGGGAACACCTACGAGGTCAACCTCACCTACCGGCTCGGGGTCGACAGCGCCGTCGACCCGCTGACGGCGTACCTGCGGCTGCGCGAGCTCAACCCGGCGCCGTACGCCGGCTTCGTGCAGCACGACCTCCCGGGCGCCCGGGGGTGGCTGCTGAGCAGCAGCCCGGAGCGCTACGCGCTCGTGACGGCCGACCGCACGGTCGAGACCAAGCCGATCAAGGGCACGACCCCGCGTGGCGCGACCCCCGAGGAGGACGAGCGGCACCGGCACCACCTGGCCGCCGACCCACGCTTCCGCGCCGAGAACCTGATGATCGTCGACCTGCTGCGCAACGACCTGTCGATGGTCTGCGCGCCGGGGACGGTGACGGTGCCGGCCCTGATGGCGGTGGAGAGCTACGAGACCGTGCACCAGCTGGTCAGCACGGTCCGCGGTCGGCTGCGCGACGACGTCACGACGGTCGGTGCCCTGCGCGCGCTCTTCCCCGCGGGCTCGATGACGGGCGCCCCGAAGCTGCGCACGATGCAGGTGATCGAGCAGGTCGAGGCGACTCCGCGGGGTGCCTACGCGGGTGCGTTCGGCTGGCTCGCCGGCGACGGTCGCGCCGACTTCGGTGTGGTGATCCGCAGCCTCACCACGGCCGGCGACGGCCGCTACCTGCTCGGCACCGGCGGCGGCGTCACCGTGCGCTCGTCGGTGCAGGACGAGCACGACGAGTCGCGCTGGAAGGCCGAGCGTCTGCTGAGAGCCCTGGAGGTCCGATGAGCGAGCCGGTCGTCGACGCGGAGCGGCACGCCAGCTGGTTGGAGCTCTTCTTCGACCTGGTGGCGGTGGCGGGCATCGGCATGCTCGCGCGTCTGCTCGTCGACGACACCAGCGGCGGCGGCATCGCGGTCTACATCATCGCCTACACCGCCATCTGGATGATCTGGGCCTGCTTCACCCTCTACAGCAACGTGGCCGGCCAGGGCGCGCACGTCGTGCTGATCCTGGCGGCGATGTTCGTGCTGGGCGTGATGACCGCCGCGGTGCCCGAGATCCACGGTGAGCACGCGACCGCGTTCGCCGTGGCGTACGTCGTCGGGCGGTTCCTCGCCGCCCGGCCGTGGCAGCGAGCCGTCGTCCTCACCGACCTGCCGATCGTGCAGACCGGAGGCGGCATCGTCCCGTGGATCGTGTCGTTCTGGTGCGAGGGCACCACGCAGTACGCCCTGTGGGCGCTCGGTCTCGCCATCGACCTGTGGTTCCTGGTCTCGGCCAGCACCGAGCGGCTGCTCGCCAGCACCCAGGAGCGGCTCGACCGGGTGCGCCGGTCGCGCCGCGGCGCCGGCCGGCGCGGGGAGCAGGTGCCGGACACGGTCGAGGTGGTCGGCGCGGACGTGCCGCACCTCGGGGAGCGACTCGGCCTCTTCGTGCTCATCGTGCTCGGTGAGGGCCTGGTGCAGATCGTCGACGCCGCCAGCGAGGCGGAGTGGGACCGGCCGCTGGCCGTCACCGGCGCCGGTGCCTTCGTGCTGATGTTCGGGCTGTGGGCAGCGGCCGTGCGGTTCGGGTACGCCGGGGTCGCCCTGCTGCCCGACCGGGCCCTGCTGCCGCGGCTTGCCTGGCCGGCCCACCTGGCCGCCACCCTCGCCCTCGCGACCGTCGCCGCGGTCCTCGGCCTGCTCGTGGCCGACCCCCGCGCCGCCGTCGACGACCGGGTGCGGTCGATCCTGCTGGCGTCGTACGCCGGCTATGCGCTCCTGTGCGCCGGCGTCCTCGCGGCCACGGGCCACCGGCGCCCGGCCGCGTGGGTCGCCGGCCCCGCGGTGGTGGCGGCGGGCGTGGTCGCGCTCGGCACCGGGCTCGCCGCCGAGGGCACGGTGTGGGTGCTGGCCGCCGGGGTGCTGGTGACGCTCTCCGCGCGAGCCCGCGGCGCTACCGCGCCAGCCGGGGCGTGACCTCGACGGTGCCTACCGGTGACCTGACCTGGTTACCGTGGAGGGCATGGAGAACGCCCACGTCATCGTGCTCTTCGGCGCGACCGGCGACCTGTCGCGCCGCAAGCTGCTGCCCGGGCTCCTGCACCTGTGGCAGGCCGGGCTGATCGACGACTCCCGGATCGTCGGCACCTCGCTGGAGGACATCGACACCGAGGAGTTCGTGAGCATCGCCCGCCAGTCGTGCGTGGAGTTCAAGAAGCGCGGTGTCTCGGAGGAGGAGTGGCAGCAGTTCAGCTCGCTGCTCAGCTACGTGCCGCAGAGCGCCGGCCCGCCCGCGCTGGCCGAGGCCGTCCGGGTCGCCGAGACCGATCTGGCCCGCGGTGGCCGGCCGGTCGACTTCCTCCACTACCTCAGCGTGCCGCCGAAGGCCGCGCTCGACGTCGTGCGCCAGCTCGACGAGGCCGGCCTGGTCAAGCAGTCCCGGATCATCATGGAGAAGCCGTTCGGGACCGACCTCGAGACGGCCCGGCGGCTCAACGAGCGGCTCCACCAGGTCTTCGACGAGAGCCAGATCTTCCGCATCGACCACTTCCTCGGCAAGGAGGCCGCGCAGAACATCCTGGCCTTCCGCTTCGCCAACGGGCTCTTCGAGCCGATCTGGAACCGCAACTTCATCGACCACGTGCAGATCGACGTCCCCGAGACCCTGGGGCTCGAGGGGCGCAGCCGCTTCTACGAGGGCACCGGCGCCTACCGCGACATGGTCGTGACGCACCTGATGCAGGTGCTGGCGTTCATGGCGATGGAGCCGCCGACGTCGCTGGCGCCCGACCCGATCGGCGAGGAGAAGCTCAAGGTGTTCCGCTCGATGCGGCCGATCGAGCCCCACAACGTGGTGCGCGGCCAGTACGCCGGCTACCGCGACCACGAAGAGGTCGCCGACGACTCCGACACCGAGACGTTCGTGGCGCTCAAGGTCGAGATCGACAACTGGCGCTGGGCCGGGGTGCCGTTCTACCTGCGCACCGGCAAGAAGCTCGCCGAGGGGGCGCGGATCATCTCGATCGCGTTCAAGGAGCCGCCGCTGTCGATGTTTCCGCGCGGCTCCAACGCCGGCACCCAGGGGCCCGACCACCTCACCTTCGACCTCGCCGACCAGTCCCGCATGTCGCTGTCGTTCTACGGCAAGCGACCGGGACCCGGCATGAAGCTGGAGAAGCTGTCGATGCAGTTCGCGACGCACGAGACCTCGTCGTCGCTGGCGGTCCTCGAGGCCTACGAGCGGCTGATCCACGACGCCCTGCGCGGCGACCACACGCTGTTCACCACCGCCGACGGCATCGAGACGCTGTGGGAGAAGTCGATCCCGCTGCTGATGAGCCCGCCGCCGGTGCGCACCTACCCCGTGGGCAGCTGGGGCCCGAACGCGATCCACCAGCTCGTCGCCCCGCACGCCTGGCGGCTGCCCTTCGAGCGCTCCTGGCGCGAGCACAACACCTACGCGGAGTAACCGCCCGCCGCCCCGGTGTCGGGCGGCCGGGGTTCGGGCGTCGGGCCGGCGGTGGCTGCTGTTTCACCATGGTCTGTGGGTGAACCTGTTCACCATGGTCTGTGGGTGAACCTGCACCTCCCATGGTGGGCATGCCGTGGGGAGCGCGGTCTCGCCTGCATACCGTGGTGAACCTGCGACGGGAGGGGCGGCCGGCGAGCTAACCGGACGAGCCGCCCGCACCGGCGGCGTGCAGCCGAGCCGCCTGCCGGGTCAGGTGGTCGCGCTCGGCGGTGCTGCCCGCTCGCGCCGCTGCTGCGACGTAGAGCGCCTGGGCGCGGTCGAGGTCGCCGGCCCGCTCGGTGAGCCACGCCTCGACCGCGGTGTGGCGGGGTACGTCGGCGGACACGGTGCGCAGCGCGGCCAGACCCGCGAGCGGCCCGTCGACCTCGCCGACGGCGACGGACCGGTTGAGCGCGACCACCGGCGAGTCGGTGAGAGCCAGCAGCTCGTCGTACCACTCGAGCACCTGTGGCCAGTCGGTCTCCTCCGCCGACCGGGCGTCGCAGTGCAGGGCGGCGATGGCCGCCTGCGCCTGGTAGGGCCCGAGCCGGTCGCGGTCGAGCGCGGCCTGCAGCACCTCGACGCCCTCCGCGACCGAGCCGGTGTCCCACAGGCTGCGGTCCTGCTCGGCGAGCGGCACCAGCGCCCCGTCGGCGGTCCACCGGGCGGCGCGCCGGGCGTGGTGGAGCAGCATCAGCGCGAGCAGCCCGCCGACCTCCGGCTCGTCGGTCGCGGCGGCCAGCATCCGGGTCAGCCGGATCGCCTCGGCGGCCAGGTCGACCTCGCCGGTGTAGCCCTCGTTGAAGACCAGGTAGAGCACGGTCAGCACGTGCGCCAGGTCCCCGGGCGCGCCGATCCCGGCCGCGGCGACCGTGCGCTTGGCCCGGCTGATCCGCTGTGCCATCGTCGCCTCGGGTACGAGGTAGGCCGCCGCGATCTGCCGCGTCGTGAGCCCGCCCACGGCCCGCAGGGTCAGGGCGACCGCCGAGGTCGGCGACAGCGCCGGGTGGCAGCAGAGGAAGAGCAGCAGCAGCGTGTCGTCGTCGTGCTCGGCGGGGCCCGGCGCGGGCTCGTCGGCGGCCCGCTCCTCCCGGGCCCGCCGGGCGGTCTCGGACCGCCCGGCGTCCAGGAGCTTGCGCCACGCCACCGTCACCAGCCACGCCTGCGGGTCGTCCGGTGGGTTGCCGGGCCATCGGCGTACCGCCTCGACCAGCGCCTCCTGGACGGCGTCCTCGGCCGCCGCGAAGTCGGCGCCCCGGCGGACCAGGACGCCGAGCGTCCGGGGGGCCAGGTCGCGGACGAGCAGATCGAGGTCCGACACGGTCAGTCGAGCTCGCCGGGTCGCTCCTCCAGGAAGGGCCGGACCTCGATCCACTCGTGCAGCGGCTCACCGCCGGCGCCCGGAGCCGAGGACAGGAACGCCGCGACCTCGTGCGCGCGCTCGACGGAGTCGACGTCGATCGTCATCCAGCCCGCGATCAGGTCCTTGGTCTCCGCGAACGGCCCGTCGGTGACCGGCGGGCGGCCCTCTCCGTCGAACCGCACGAAGGCGCCCTCGGGTGACAGGGCCTGACCGTCGACGAACTCACCGCGCTCGCGCAGGGTGTCCGCCACGTGGTCCATGAACGCGATGTGGTCGGAGACCTCCTGGGGCGTCCACTGGTCCATCGGGATGCAGGCGGTCTCGGTGCGCTGGGGGCCGCCGCGGTAGTGCTTGAGCAGCAGGTACTTCGCCATCCTGGTCCTCCTCGGTGTGGGTGCCGCCGTCGTCGGTCGGCACACCCCTGGGACGGAGCCGCCGCGCCGTTCTCGACATCGACCCGCCGTCAGCCCCGCTGCCGGCGCCCGTCGTCGGTGTAGCTGACCGAGCCGAGGTCGACGGTACGACGTGCGTTGGCCAGCGCCGCGACCACGACGGTGCCCAGCGGCCCGGTGCGGTCGAAGAGCGCGGCGGTGCCCACGGCGATGCCGTCGTGCTCGACCCGGTCGGTCGCCAGCAGGCCGATCTCCGTGCCGTCGGGCTCGCGGGCCAGGGTCATGGTGATGTCGGTGTTGATGAACTGCACCCCCCGGGTGCCCCAGTTGGTGACCATGCTCGCCCCGTCCGCGGTCGACGCGGCGGCCTGGAAGCCGGTCATCGGCTCGTCCGGCACCACCGGCACGGCGGTGCTCCACGAGGCCTTGCGGTCGGCGTTCTGGTGCTCCAGGAAGTCCTGCGACCAGCCGGCCGACGACGAGACGTACGGCGCCCGCGGCGTGCCGTCGGAGCGCGGCACGACGTCCAGCGGCGGCACCGGCGGGCGCGAGTCGGGCGTCCACACCTGACCGTCCGGGTCCTCCGACGGGCGCAGGAAGGTGGCGGTGCCCCGGGCGACCCGCTCGCCCTCCTGGGTGAGGATCACGTCGACCAGGCAGATCCGTCTCCCCTCGCGCTCGACCTCGGTGGTGAGGGTGCACGGCACCATCCGCGCCGGGCGGAACAGGTCGACCGCCCAGCGGGCGGGCCGCAGGTCGGTGCGGCCGGCGGCGGCCAGCCGGTGCTCGGCCGCCCACGCCAGGGCCCCGCTCAGCGCGACGCCGTGCATCTGGTCGTCGCTCCACATGCTGCAGGCCAGCGGGGCCGGGACCAGCTGGTCGCCGGCGCGGGTGAAGAAGGAGATCTGGTCGGTCACGGTCGCATTCTCCCGGAGGTGACTATCCCTGCGGGGCGGCCTTCGCGAGGGCGGCGAGCAGGGCCGTGGTGGAGGAGACCAGCTGCTCCTGGTCGTACGGCGCGAGCTGGGCGGCGTTCACGCTCTGCACCACCCCGCCGGTCTGGACGAACCCGGTCACCAGGATCCCCGACGGTCGTGGCTTGACCGCGACCCGGGCCGCGTCGGCGCCCGGCACCTCCACCGGCCGGAGCTGGCGGCCCGCGGCGCCCATCGAGGCCAGGGCCGCGTCCAGGCCGCCGTCGAAGAACAGGTACGACACGTCGTACGCCGGCCCACCCTTGCGCACCGGTGTGAACGTGCAGCGGGGCTGGTCGGCGGTGCCGGTCTGCTCGGTCATCGCGGTGCCGGCGATCCGGCTGACCTGGGCCGGGGTGAGCCCGTCACAGGGGTTCCAGGTGACGTCGCCGGCCCGGGAGGCCAGGGACGAGGCCGCGGCCGGGGCGCCGGAGGAGCCCGAGGAGCAGCCGGCCAGGGCGCCGGCCGCGGCGACCACCGCGAGGGCTACGGCGAGAGGCGACCTCACGACACCGGCGTCCAGTCGGGGACCGGCGAGGACGACCCGGGCAGCCAGAGCACCAGGCGGGCCCCACCCGCCGGTGAGACGTCCGCGTCGACCGTGCCCGAGTGCCGCTCGGCGACCTGGCGCACGATCGACAGGCCCAGTCCCGAGCCCGGCATCGAGCGCGACTCCTCGGAGCGGTAGAACCGGTCGAAGACGTGCGGCCGGTCGTCGGGCTTGATGCCCGGGCCCTCGTCGTCGACCACGAGACGGCCGTCGGCGAGCCGGACCGTGACGGTGCCGCCGGGCGGGCTCCACTTCGCGGCGTTGTCGAGCAGGTTCGCGACCGCGCGCTCGACCCCGGCCTCCTCGCCGACGACGTACCAGGGCTCGGTCACGACGTCGAAGGTCGCCGTGGGTGCTCGACGGCGGACCCGCGCGACGGTGTGCTCGACCAGCTCGGCGAGGTCGATCTCCTGCACGACGTGGGTGAGCGGCTCGTCGCGGGAGAGCTCCATGAGGTCGCCGATCAGCGTGGTGAGCTCCTCGATCTGGGCCCGTACGTCGGCCAGCAGCTCCTCCTTCGCCGCGGGCGGCAGGCCGCCCGCGCTGTCGGCCTGGGTGAGCAGGTCGAGGTTGGTGCGCAGCGAGGTCAGCGGCGTGCGCAGCTCGTGACCGGCGTCGGCGACCAGCTGGCGCTGCCGATCGCGCGAGGCGGCGAGCGCCGCGAGCATCTGGTTGAACGCCCGGGCCAGCCGGGCGATCTCGTCATCGCCCTCGACCGGCAGGGGCCGCAGGTCCTCGGTGCGGGCGATCTCCTCGACCGCGGCCGTCAGCCGGCGCACGGGACGCAGGCCGTTGCGGGCGACGCCCCAGCCGGCCATGCCGGCCGCGATGATGCCCGCGAGCCCGAAGAGCAGCATCACCAGGCCGAGCTTGCCGAGCACCGCGTCGGTCGAGCTCAGGGACTGGGCGAGGATGAAGGTCTCGCCGTCGTCGCCACCGCGGTGGAGGGCGATCACTCGCCAGCGGTCGCCGTCGGACCCGACGACGGTCCGGATGGACTGCTTGTGGTCGCCGCGGAGCACGCCGATCTCGGGGTCGCCGATCTGGAAGGGGAGCTTGCCGCGGCCGATGCCGACCGACCCGCGGAAGCAGGCCACCCAGGTGTCGGCGGTGCCGAGGTACTCCGGGGGGATGTCCGAGCGCAGGGAGCACAGGTCGGAGGAGGCCGCGGACGCGCGCTCCACCAGGGAGTCGTCGAGGGTGGACTCCAGCTGCATCCGCACCGTCAGGTAGGCGCCGAGCGCGACGAAGGCGACGGTCACGCCGACCGCGATCGTGGTGAGCAGGGTGACGCGGCTCGCGAGCGAGCGCCGGTAGTGCCAGCGGCCGTCCGCGTCGTGGTGCTCGGCGGTCACGTTTCCTTCAGCACGTAGCCCACGCCACGCACCGTGTGGATCAGCCGGGGCTCGTCCTCCGCCTCGGTCTTGCGCCGCAGGTAGCCGACGTAGACCTCCAGGGAGTTCGCGGTCGTGGGGAAGTCGTAGCCCCACACCTCCTCGAGGATGAACGACCGCTCGAGCACCCGCCGGGGCCGGCGCAGGAACATCTCCAGGAGCGCGAACTCGGTGCGGGTCAGCTCGATCGCACGGTTGCCCCGGCGGACCTCGCGGGTGGCGATGTCCATGGAGAGGTCGGAGAAGCTGAGCAGCTCGTCCTCGTCCTCCTCGCGGGGTGCGACCCGGCGCAGCAGCGCGCGGAGGCGGGCGAGGAGCTCCTGCAGGGCGAACGGCTTGGTCAGGTAGTCGTCCGCGCCGGCGTCCAGGCCCTCGACCCGGTCGCCGACGGCGTCGCGCGCCGTGAGGACCAGGATCGGCACGTCGTTGCCGGCGGTGCGCAGGGCCTTGGTCGTCTCGAGGCCGTCGAGGCGCGGCATCATCACGTCCATCACGACCACGTCCGGTGCGCTGGAGGCGATGCCCGCGAGTGCCTCGGCGCCGTCGGCGGCGAGCGCGACGTCGTACCCGTTGAACTCGAGGGACCGGCGGAGGGACTCACGCACGGCCTTGTCGTCGTCGACGACGAGCACGCGCGGCTTCGGCACCGGGGAGGAGGTCACGGGGCAACTGTGCCAGCCCTCGCTGAACCGGTACTGAGAACCGCGCGGACGACGCAACCGGAGGTCGAGCTTGTCGAGGCCCCCGGCACGTGAGATCCGCCGGCGCGGCTCGGATCAGGTGTAGCGGCGCGCGACCTCGGCCGCGCGGGCGGCGTAGCCACCGCCGAAGTGACAGGCGTGCACGAGCAGCGGGAAGAGCTGGTGCAGGGCGACCCGGTCCTCCCAGCCCTCGGCGAGCGGGCTGACCTCGGCGTAGGCGTCGAGCACCCGGGGGAGGTGGGGCAGGCCGAAGAGGGCGAGCATCGCGAGGTCCAGCTCCCGGTGGCCGCCGTACGCCGCGGGGTCGACCAGCCAGGCGCGGCCGTCCAGGCCCCAGATGACGTTGCCGTTCCAGAGGTCGCCGTGCAGCCGGGCGGGCGGCTCGGCGGGCACCAGGTCGCCGAGGCGGGGTACGACGGCCTCGACGGCCGCCACCTGGGCGGCGTCTGCCGCGCCGCGGTCCCGGGCCAGGCGCAGGTAGGGCAGCAGCCGGCGGGCGGCGTAGAACTCCGACCAGGTCTCGGTCGGCCGGTTCGGCATCGGCAGGCGGCCGATGAAGCCCTCCCGGTCCAGGCCGAACGACGGTGCGCCGGCCGCGTGGGTCGCCGCGAGCTCGCGGCCCAGCGCGGCGGCCACGTCGACCGAGCTCTTGCCCGGCTCCACCCAGCGCACGATCACGCACTCGTCGTCGCTGCCGAGCACCTCCGGCACGGCGGCGCCGCCGTCCGGCGTCGCCTCGGCGAGCCAGCGCAGGCCCGCGGCCTCGGCGGCGAAGAAGCCGTCGGGGGCGTGGGGCAGGGTCTTCATCAGCGCCGTGGTGCCGTCGCTGAGCCGCAGTCGGGTCGCGGTCGAGATGTCGCCGCCGGCCACCGGCGCCGTGGCCACCACCGCGGAGCCGAGGAGCTCCTCGGCCCGGCGGGCGACCAGCGGCTGGCGGGTCACGGCCGGCTCCCGCCTCCCGAGTCGTCGGACCCCGGCTCCCACGGCCGCTCGGTGCGCAGCGCGCCGACCAGCGCGTCGGCAGTCCGCTCGACCATCACGAGGACCTCCTCGAAACCGGAGTCTCCACCGTAGTACGGGTCGGGCACGTCGCTGCCCGGTTCTCGCGGGTCGAAGTCCCGGAAGAGCCGCACCCGCGTCGACGCTCCACCGAGGTCGGCCAGGTTCTGGGCGTCCATGGCGAGGAGCAGGTCCGGCGCCTCCCCGTCCGGCCCGCCGGGGCCGGCCCACTGCCGGGCGCGGTGCCGCGAGGCGTCGTACCCGGCTGCCGTCAGCGTGGCCGCGGCCCGCCGGTCCATCGGGTCGCCCACGTGCCAGTCGCCGGTGCCGGAGCTGGTCACCGAGACCCGGTCGCCCAGGCCGGCGTCGGCCAGGCGCTCCTCGAGGACCACGTGGGCCGTCGGTGACCGGCAGATGTTGCCCAGGCACACGAGCTCGACGCGATAGCCGCCGGGCCGCCGCGCGGGCGGGAGGGGGGCGCTCACTCCTGGGCGTCGCCGACGAGCACCTCGACGACCCAGGTGACGAGGGTGATCACGATGGCGCCGCCGAGGGCGTTCCAGAAGCCGTCGACGTAGAAGTCCACGCCGAACAGGTTCACCAGCCACTCGGTGAACAGCAGCATCAGTGCGTTGATCACCAGCAGGAACAGCCCGAGGGTGATGATGATGAACGGGATCGACAAGAACTTGATCACCGGGCTGACGAACCCGTTGACGACCCCGAGGATCAGCGCGACGAACAGCAGCGGCCAGATGTTGTCGGCCACCTGGTCCCAGCCGGTCGAGTCACCGAACCCGATGCCGTCGAAGACGAGCACCGCGGCGGCGAGCGCCACGGCGTTGGTGGCCAGCCAGCCGAGGAACCTGAGGAATCCCACGTCCTGAAGCCTAGGGCCCCGGTCCAGGAACCCCGCTCACCGACCGGCCAGGCCCAGGGCGTCGAGGATCGAGGTCTCGGCGTCGGCGAGGTGCCGCTCGAGGAAGGCCGAGGCGTCGCCCACGGCTCCGCGCTCGAGCAGCATCACCAGCTGGGTGTGGCTCTCGGCCTGGTCGTGGGCGTTGCGCCGGATCCGGTCGACCTGGGCGAGCGCCAGCCTGAGCTCGACCATCAGGCTCTCGGCCATCGCCACCAGCCGCGGCGAGCCCGTGAGCCCGACGAGCGAGACGTGGAAGGCCAGGTGCCGCTCGTTGAGCTCCTGGTAGGAGCCGCCGGCGCGCACCGCCCCGGTGTAGCTGACCAGCGACGTCCGGACCGCGTCGCGCAGCGGCTCGCCGGCGTCCGGCCACGACCGCACCCCGGCCCCCTCGAGCACCCACCGGGCGCGGCAGATGTCGCGGACCGAGGCCGCCTCGGGGGTCGACACCGAGACCCCGCGGTTGGGCTCGCGCACGGCCAGCCCCTCGGCGACCAGCACCCCGAGTGCCTCGCGCACGGTCGGCCGGGAGACGCCGAGGGAGTGGGCGAGGGCGACCTCGCGCAGCGGCGTCCCCGACTCCAGCTCGCCGTCGAAGACGGCCCGGCGCAGCTCCTCGGCGACCCGGTCCACGGTCGAGGAGAGCTCGAGGTGGAGGGTGTCGAACGGCGGCTGGGCCATGGCCCCATTGTGCTCTACACTCGCGGTCTGTCAGGTTGTCTGACAATCAAGCAAATCACGCCTCTCACACCCGAGGAGGGATCCATGGACCAGCAGCTGCCCGGACACCTGCACTGGGGTCGCCGGTACGTCATGGTCGAGCCGACCCACTTCCGCGTCGACTACCGGATCAACCCGTTCATGGACCTCGCCGACCAGCCCGACCGCGACCGGGCGATGGCGCAGTGGCGCGAGCTGGTCGGCACCATCGAGAGCCTGGGCGGCCGCGTCGAGGTGCTGCCCCAGCGTGCGGACGCCCCCGACATGGTCTACGCGATGAACCTCGGGCTCGGCGTGGTGGCCGAGGACGGCCGCGAGCACGTCGTCCTCTCCCACATGCGCTACCCGCAGCGGCGGATGGAGACCGCGTCCGCGCAGCCGTGGTTCGCCGAGCGCGGCTTCCGCACCCTGTACGTCGGGCACGAGGGCGTCGGCGCCCACCTGGAGGCCGGGGACGCGTTCGCGTTCGGTGACGCGCTCGTGGTGGGCTACGGTCCGCGCACCGAGGAGCTCGCCCTCAAGCACCTGGCCACCGAGCTCGGGGTCCGGGTCCGCGGCCTGCGGATCACGCACCCCGGCATGTACCACCTCGACCTGGCGTTCTGCCCGCTGGACGAGCGCCGGGCGATCGTCTGTCCGGCGGCGTTCGACGAGGCCTCGGCCGCCGCCCTCCTCGACCTGGTGCCCGAGCCGCTGGTGATCACCGAGGAGGAGGCGCTGACGACGTTCTGCGCGAACTCGATCGTGATCGGCCGGTTCGTGCTGATGCCCTCCTGCCCCGACCGGGTGCGCGCCCGCCTGGAGGAGTGGGGCTTCTCGGTGGTCCTGGTCGACGTGTCGGAGTTCCACAAGGGCGGTGGCTCCATCCGCTGCCTGACCAACCCGGTCGACGTCACCCTCGGTCGCGACCTCCCCACCGTCCCTGGCGGCGAGGTGCTGCTGCCGGGGGCCTGAGGTCGCGACCGCTGCGGGCGCTCAGGCGGTCGGCGCCCAGTTGCCGTGGAAGCCGGCCGGCACCCGGCCGGGCAGGTGCACGGCGGCGACGTCCTCGAGGGTCCCGGCGTCGAGCAGCACCAGGTCGCTCGTGCCGGTGGCCGGGTCGAACACGTAGCCCATCAGCACGCCGTCGTCCTCGGCCGCGTCCGCCGACGACGGCACGAAGCAGAACTCGCTGACCTCGCGCCCGGCGCCGAGCCGGCGCTCGGTGGTGGTGCCGGCGACGAGGTCGTGCTTGAGCACCGAGTCACCGGTGCGGATGCCGGCCGCGAGCACGCCGGCGGCGTACCCGTAGCGGTGCCGGCGACCGGTCAGCCGCTCGTCGTGGCGGGGGAACTCCTGGCTGTGCTCGTCGAACCGGTGCTCGCGGACCGTGCCGGCCGCGGTGTCGATCGTGAACCGGGTGAGGTACGCCGGTCCCTCGTTCGGTCCGGTGAAGTCGGTGGCGAACATCCGATCGTGCCGGACCACGTCGATCACCACGTCGCTGCCGTCCTCGTAGGCGTTGAGCGTGTGGAAGACGTAGCACTGGTCGATCTCGAACCAGCGCACGTCGACGTTGCCGCCGTCGCGCGGGAGCAGGCCGATCCGCGCGGGGTAGTCGGCGTCCCAGGAGTACGGGAGCCGGCTGGCCGTCCCGGTCCGCAGGGTCTGGTCGATCAGCCGGTCGGTGGCCTGCAGCGGCCGGGGTGCCTCGCCGGCGACCATGCCGAGGTCGAAGGTGACGGGGAGGTCGTAGACGACGACGTAGTGCTCGGTGAGGGCGCAGTCGTGGACCATCGGACTGCCGGTCACCTCGACCTCGACCTGGTGGCGCACCCGCCCGTCGGTGCCGACGACCGAGTAGTCGACGAGGTTGCCGCGGGTCCAGCTGTAGGAGATCGCGTGCAGCTCGCCGGTGTCGGGGTCCTGGTGCGGGTGGGCGGTGTAGCCGCCGGTCACGGTCCCGAGGTCGCAGGGCCCGACCGTGTCGAGCTCCGCCGTCAGCGCGTACGGCGTCCCGCCGGCCTCGACGACGGCCAGGGTGCGGCCGGCGTGCTCGAACACGTTGGTGTTGGGGGCGAAGTCCTCGCCCCGCGGTCGCACGTAGCGGTTGCGGTACCAGCGGGCCCGGCCGTCCTGGAGCCGCACACCGTGCACCATGCCCTCGCCGAGGAACCAGTGGTAGTCCTCGCCCGGGTCGGTCGCGGGGTTGGGACCGATCCGCAGGTAGCGGCCGTCGAGGTGGTCGGGCAGCGTCCCCGTGACCTCGAGGTCGAACGCCGTGAGCTCCTCGTGGACGGGGGCGAAGCCGTCGAGCAGGTAGCGGTTCATCTGTCGACGATAGGGCCGCTGGAACCGGCCCGCTACGGTCGACGGATGTTCCCGGTCGGCGGCGTGGGGGTGATGCTGCTCCTCATCGCGATCTCCGGGGCGGTGTGCTGGCTGCTCGCCCTCGCGCTGCGCCCGCGCCTGGGGTGGGTGACGGCCGGCGCGATCGCCGGGTTCGTCTGGTCGCTCGCGATCATCGGCGCCATCACGCTCATCCCGGCCAACGGCGCCCCCGGCATCGTGCCCGCCGAGGGGCGGCTGACGACCTGCTCGTGGGACATCGGAGGGCCCGCTCCCGACGGGTTCTGGATCTTCTCCGGCACCCAGCGGATGCTCAACACCGTCGTCTTCGTCCCCGCCGGTGCGCTGCTGGTGCTCGCCCTCGCCCGGTGGCCGCGGTCGCTGTGGGTCGGGGTGCCGGTCGGGCTCGCGCTGCTGGCGGCGTACTCGGTCGGGATCGAGGCCACCCAGCTCGCGCTGGCCAGGATCGACCGCGCCTGCGACGTCACCGACGTCGTCGACAACGTCACGGGCGCCGTCCTCGGCCTGGCCGCGGGAGGCGTGCTGGCGCTCGTCCTGCGGCCCTGGCGCGGTCGCGACCTAAGGTGACGCCATGACCACGCCACAGCCCCGGCCGACCGTGGCGGAGATCCCGCCGTACGTCGCCGGGAAGCCGCCGACGGTGCGCCCCGGGATGACCTCCTACAAGCTGTCGTCGAACGAGAACCCCTACCCGCCGCTCCCCGGCGTCGTCGAGGCCGTCCAGGCCGGCGTCGCCGCGATGAACCGCTACCCCGACATGGGCAGCGCCGCGCTCTACGACGCGCTCTCGTCGACGTTCGAGGTCCCCGTCGACCACCTCTCGGTCGCCACCGGGTCGGTCGGGCTGATCTACCAGCTGGTGCAGGCGTTCTGCGATCCCGGCGACGAGGTCGTCTTCGCCTGGCGCTCCTTCGAGGCCTACCCGATCGCCGTCACCGCCGCGGCTGCGACGGCCGTCAAGGTGCCGGTCACCGCGGACGGTCGCCATGACCTCGACGCGATGGCGTCCGCCATCACCGAGCGCACCAAGGTGGTGCTCGTCTGCACCCCCAACAACCCGACCGGCCCGGCGGTCACCCAGGCCGAGCTCGACGCGTTCCTCGACCGCGTCCCCTCGCACGTGCTGGTCGTCGTGGACGAGGCGTACGTCGAGTTCGTGCGGATGGCCGACCCCGTCGACGGCCTCGCGACGTACCGTGGGCGCGCCAACGTCGTGCTCACCCGCACCTTCTCCAAGGCCTACGGCCTCGCCGGCTTCCGCGTCGGGTACGCCGTCGCGCCGGCGCCGATCGCGGCCGCGCTGCGCGCGGTCTCGCTGCCGTTCGGGGTCTCCACGGTCGCGCAGGCCGCGGCCATCGCCTCGCTCGAGCGCCGCGACGAGCTCTACGAGCGGGTCGAGGCGCTGGTCGCCGAGCGCAGCCGTGTCGTCGGCGGCCTGCGCGCGGTCGGCTGGGACGTGCCCGAGGCGCAGGGCAACTTCGTGTGGTTCGGGCTCGGCGAGCGCACCCTCGACTTCGTGACCGCAGCCGACGAGGCCGGCATCGTCGTGCGTCCGTTCGCGGGGGAGGGCTGCCGCGTGTCGATCGGCGAGCCCGAGGCCAACGACCGGCTGGTCGCGGTGGCGGGGTCCTTCACGCGCTGACCGGCTCCTGCGCCGGTGCCGGACGGCGGTCCATCTCGCGCCACCGCGGGTCGACCGCCGGCAGCATCGTGACGAGGAAGTAGGCGACGCCGACCGCCAGCATCGCCCAGGAGAGCCCGAGGCCGGCGACCAGCACGCCTCCGAGCAGGCCGCCGAGGGGCATGAGGGCGAAGCACATCGCGGTCGTCAGCGAGCTGACGCGCCCGACCAGCGGCTCCGGGATCCGCTCGAAGATCACCGCGCCGAGCACGGGGTTGAGGAAGCCCGAGGCGAAGCCGCCGACCAGGCTGAAGGCGACGATCACCCACAGCGGCACGCCCAGCGCGAAGAGGACGAAGCGGGGCAGGCCGGTCAGGAGGAACGCGACGAGGTAGGTGCGGTACCGCGAGAGCCGGTCGGCCCACGCCGCCGCGCACAGCGCGCCGACCGCGGACGCCCCGGCCCAGACGGCGAAGACGAGCCCGACCGCCGGAGCCCCACCCCCGTTGTCGCGCGCCCACACCGGCAGCAGCACCGATGCCCACGCGAGGTCCAGCAGGTTGGTCAGCGCGACCATCACCGCGATCCCGAACAGCACGCGGTCCCCGCGCAGGAACCGCCAGCCCTCGTGGAGCTGCCGGAGGTACGGCTCCGGCTCGCCGTCCGGAACCTCCGCCCGCCTGCTGCGGGGCAGGCCGGTCGTCGACCCGAGCAGGAGCAGGGCGGAGACCAGGAAGCTGGCGGCATCGACGACCAGGGCGTTCGCCGGGCCGACCGCCGCGATGAGCAGCCCGGCGGCCGCGGCGCCGAGCATCGAGGACGTCCGCTCGACGGCGCCGCCCAGCCCCGTGACCCGCTCCATCGGCACCCGCGCGTGCTCGGCGATCGCCGGGATCAAGGCGTTCTTCGCTGCGTCGCCCGGCCCGCGCAGGGCTCCCGCGACCGCCACGATGCCCAGGAAGAGGCCGAAGGTCAGGTGGCCGGTGTGGTGCAGCAGCGGGATGGTGCCGACGACGACCGTCGACCCTAGGTCGCACCCGACCGTCACCCGGCGGGCCCCCAGCCGGTCGATGAGCGGACCACCGAGCACCTTGAGCACGACCATCGGCAGCATCTCGGCCAGCGCCACCAGCCCGGTCCGGGTCGGGCTCCCGGTCGTCACCAGGACGAACCACGGCAGCGCGACCATCGAGACCTTCGTGCCGGTCAGCGAGACGGCGTCGGCGGCGAGCCAGCCGTGCAGAGGGGTCCGACGCCCCGAGAACGTCGGCGCCATCACTCCTCCCCGCCGCCCACCCGACCGGGGTAGGGGAAGCCGTTGAGCTGCACGACGTACTGCACGGCGTCCTCGCCCTCCTCCTCCGGCTCGTCGCCGAGCATCTCGGCGACCCGCTCGATCAGGGCCTTCGCACGGGCCGGGCTGAGCCGGGTGACCCAGTCGCTGTAGGTGACGGCATCGGTCCACTCGCGGGGGAGCAGGGCGAGCTCCTCGACGGAGCGCTGCAGCGTCTGCGTCATCACGACGACCACCGACTGCAGGTAGGCCTCGAGCGTCTCCCGCTCGCCCGGGTCCGCCGGCGCGAGGGTGTCGGTGGTCGTGGCCTGGTGGGCGGCGCGCCACCATCGGTCGCGCGCGTTGCCCCGCTCGGTGTCCTCGACGATGAACCCGTGCCGCTCCAGCTGGCGCAGGTGGTACGACGTCGCGCCGGTGTTGATGCCCAGCCGGGTGGCCAACGACGTCGCGGTGGCCGGTCCGTCGATCCGGAGCAGGCCGAGCATCCGCAGGCGGAGCGGGTGGGCGAGGGCCTTGAGAGCCTCGGGGCCCGGAGTGATCGAGGTGGCATCCATCCGACAAAGATAGATTGCATAGAGACATTTGCAAAGGTATCTCTGTGATCTGAGCTTGTGCGGTGGCCGACGACATCCGTCTAGACCGCTCGGCCGATGTGGCAGCAGGGGGTCGCCCTGAGGCGGCGTGCTCCGGTAGGACCGGGGCAGGCACGCGGTGGAGGGAGCCCCGATGCGCACGTCCGAAACGAGCTCGGTGAGACGGAAGGCGGTCGTCGTGGCCGCCGCGCTCGCCGCCGGGGTCGGTCTGACCCTCGTGGCCGCGCCGGCCCAGGCGGCCACGGCGCTGAGCGGCACCGCGGGTGCCTTCGTGGGCACCAACAACGCGGGCGGCACCTGCTCCAACGCCGGCGGGGACGACGCGCAGAGCACCACCGCGTTCAGCAGCAACGGGGCGGTCCGCACCCGCAGCGTCGCGTCCAGCGGGACCATCACCGACAGTGGCGACGCCGGTGACGTCACGACCTGGTCGGCCTCGGCGAAGATGACGTTGCGTGCCGGCCAGACGTCGAGCACCAGCTCCCTGTCGGTCTCGGCGGCGCTCAAGGCGCGGGTCACCAGCGCCCAGGGCAGCATGACCGGCTGCGACCCGAGTGCCTCGGCCGGCGCCCAGGTGATCGGGGTGCTCAGCCTGGCCCACGCCGGCTGGGTGCAGATCGACGCGACCGTCCCCCGGGGCGCCCAGTTCGTGGCCGCGGTGATCCCGCTCTCGGACTCACTGCCCGTGCAGACGGTCCAGTACAGCGCCGCCGTCTACCACTCCCGCCTGTGGTTCGACTCCGGACAGTACGTCGTGCAGGTGGTCGCCCAGGTCGAGGCCGACACCGATCCGGCGACGGTCGGCTCGACGGCCGTGAACGGCACGCTCACCGCCTCGCTCAAGGCGTTGCCCGGCGGAGCGGCAACGGGCGCTGCCGCCGGACCCGGGCGCGCCTACGTGGCGCTGCCTGGCGGGGTCGGGTGCGTCGACGGGACCGTCGCCGTCCCGTTCACCGGGAAGGCCGGCAAGGCGGCCTCGGCCACCTTCTACGTGAACGGCAAGAAGCGGGCCACGGTCAGCAGCCCCCGTCCCGGCACCGCCGTGATTCTCCGCGGCGTCGGCGCCACGAGCGAGACCACCGTGCGGGCGGTGGTCAAGCCGAGGACCGGCAAGGCCGTGTCGGTCAGCCGCAGCTACTTGGCCTGCTCGTGACCTGGACCTGGGAAGGACACCCGATGAGACACAGCACGAGCGCCCGGCGCACCCTCGCCGCGACTGCGGCCGGAGGACTGGTCACCGCTGCGGCCTGTGTCGGCCTCGCCTCGCCGGCCGCGGCCGCGACCCCGGCAGCGAAGGTCCAGGCCACCGTGCAGACGACGTTCTCGATCGGCAGCGGGGCCTGCACCCTGTCGTCAGCGGGGACGTCGGCCGCGCAGATCGTCACCAACCAGACGACGGGCACCAAGAAGTTCAGCCGGACCGCCTCGGCGACCGCGACGGCGACCAACAACATGGATCCGGGCGACAAGGTGGGCTTCGCCGCGACCAACACGGTCGTGGGGTCGGTGTCCGCGGCGGGCGGCGCCTTCACCGCCTTGTCCGCGACCCTGACCCAGAATGCGAAGATCACGCCCACCCTGGGCCTGGGCACCGACTGTGACCCCGAGATCACCGAGGTGAGCGTGGTTCAGGCGGTCGTCCACATCAAGAGGGCGGGGAAGGTGACCATCAACGCCACCACACCAGCGTCGGTCCTCCTGGCCCAGGTCGCCTTCATGGGGGCCGACGGGTCGTCGATCGATGTGGGTTACCAGCGTCGCGGGTTCCACACCACGACCCGTGCGGTGAAGCCAGGTGACTACGCCGTGCAGCTGCAGACGGTCACCGAGGCGATGTTCGACGACCCGGTCTTCTCCTTCGAGGAGTCCGGTCGGACCACGTTCAAGCTCACCTACAAGAAGTCCTGAGGAAGGGAACCGTGATGCGGACCTCGAAGCGAAGCCCGATGGTGCGGCGCGTGCTGGCGGTCGGCGCGGCCCTGGCCGCAGCCGCGGCCGGGGCCGTGGTGGCCACACCTGCCCATGCGGCCACGGCGATGACCGGGATCGGCGGCTCGTCGGTGGACCCGAACGACAGCGGCGGCACCTGCTCGTCGTCGGGAGGCACGGAGGACCAGACGACGTTCTCCAGCAACGGGCAGTCCCGCACCACGACGGCGTCCGACGACGGCACGATCACCAACAGCGGTGACATGACCGACAACACCACGTGGGCAGCGACGTCCAAGACGACCTTCAAGTCGAGCCAGACCGCCACCACGAGCACGCTGTCGATGACCGCCTCCCTCAAGGCGTCGGTGGACGCCGACCTCGGCTCGTCCTCGGCGTGCGACCCCGAGGCCGAGGCGGACGCCGGGGCCGAGGTCCTGCTCAAGGTGAGCCGGCCGAGCTGGCTGCTCGTCAAGGCCAGCATCCCGGCGAGCGCGGCGTTCGGCTTCGGCCTGATGCCCGCGACCGACTTCTCGACCCCGGTGCAGACCGAGCAGTACGACCAGTCGTCCTACACGGGCAAGATCTGGGTGGAGCCGGGCACCTACGCCATCATGCTGCAGGCCCTCGGACAGGCGGACGTCGATCCGGCCTCGCCGTACCGCACGTCGATGTCGGGCACCGTCAAGGCGACCGCGTCCGTGGTGCCCGCCGGCATGGCCAAGGGTGCTGCGGCCGGGCCCGGCCGTGCCTACGTCTCGCTGCCCTCGGCGGTCGGCTGCCTGAACGGGACGATCGCGGTCCCCTTCACGGGCAAGGCGAGCAAGGCGTCGTCGGCGACGTTCTACGTCAACGGCAGGAAGAAGGTCACGGTCAAGAACCCGCAGCCCGGCGTCGCGGCCCTCCTCACGCGGATACCGAGCGGCAGCGACACCACGGTCAAGGTGGTGGTCCAGCCCGACAGGGGCAAGCCGGCCGCCGCCACCCGCAGCTACCTGGCCTGCTCCTGAGCCGGAAGGGAACGACGAGATGAGCATCATGAGCACACGACCCGCACGGTGCCTGGCGACCGCCCTCACGGTCGGCGCCACCGCGGCCGCACTGGCGCTGGGGCCGAGTTCGCCGGCCCTCGCCGCGACACCTGCGGTGAAGGGACAGGCGCAGGCCCAGACCACGTTCGACGCCGACACCGGCGACTGCACGCTCGTGCACCCGGACCCGTCGAACACCCAGATCGTCACGGTGCCGACCACCGGGACCAAGAAGTTCAGCCGGTCCGCGTCGGCGACCGGCTCGGCGGTCAGCACCGGGGACCCCACGGACTCGGTGACCATGAAGGCCACGAACACCGTCACCGGCTCGGTCACGGGGGCAGGCGGGGCCTTCTCGAAGATGTCGGCGACGATGACGCAGTCGGCCAAGATCACGATGTCGAAGGGCTTCGGCTCCGACTGCGACCCGCAGATCGTCACCGGAGGCACCGCGGCAGCACTCGCCCACGTCAAGAAGGCCGGTGTGATCACGATGCGGATCACCGTGCCGCCGAGCGGGCTCGGCGAGATGGTCATCCAGGGCACCAGCGGGCCCGGCTCGATCATGGTGAGCTACCTGCACAAGGGCACCCACACGGTCGCCCTCAAGGTGAAGCCGGGGGACTACCAGATCATCGGGATCCTCCAGACACCGACGGCCTTCGAGCCTCCGTTGTACTCCCTGGAGAGCTCGGGCCGGGCGACGTTCAGCGCGACGTACAAGGCGTCCTGACCGCACGCGCGCTCGGCGGGTGACCGCACGTCGACCCTGACCGCGGGTCACGTCGGCGCCGCCAGGCGGACGACCGTAGGGTCGCGGCATGGCTTACCTGACCTCGGGCGAGTACGACCGCGACACCGACTACATCGCCGACCGGATCACGCTGGGGGCCCGCGAGCCCGAGCACGGTCCGGTCGGCGGTGAGCTGTGGCCGGTCGAGCCGGGCCGCTACCGGCTGGTCGCCGCGAAGGCGTGCCCCTGGGCGACCCGCTCGATCATCGTGCGTCAGCTGCTCGGGCTGGAGGACGTGATCTCTCTCGGCCTGTGCGGGCCGACGCACGACGAGCGCAGCTGGACCTTCGACCTCGACCCCGGCGGCCGGGACCCGGTCCTGGGGATCGAGCGGCTGCAGCAGGCGTACCTCGCCCGCTTCCCCGACTACCCCAAGGGGATCACCGTCCCGGCGGTCGTGGACGTGCCGTCGGGCGCGGTGGTGACGAACGACTTCCCGTGGATCACCCACGACCTGTTCTTCGAGTGGCGCGACCACCACCGGCCGGACGCCCCGGACCTGTGGCCCGACGACCTCCGCGAGGAGATGGACGCGGTCATGGAGCGGGTGTTCACCGAGGTCAACAACGGCGTCTACCGCTGTGGCTTCGCGGGCTCGCAGGATGCGTACGACGACGCCTACGACCGGCTGTTCGCGACCCTGGACTGGCTCGAGGAGCGGCTGACCGACCGGCGCTACCTCATGGGCGAGGCGATCACCGAGGCGGACGTCCGGCTCTTCACCACCCTGGCGCGCTTCGACGCGGTCTACCACGGCCACTTCAAGTGCAACCGCAACAAGCTGGTCGAGATGCCGGCGCTGTGGGGCTACGCCCGCGACCTCTTCTCGACCCCCGGCTTCGGCGACAACACCGACTTCGACCAGATCAAGCGTCACTACTACGTCGTGCAGAAGGACATCAACCCCTCCCAGGTCGTCCCGAAGGGGCCGGACCTGTCCGGGTGGCTCACTCCCCACGGGCGCGAGCGCCTGTAGGGGCCGCCGGGCTGCTGGTTTACCCGGTCGACCGGGTAAACCCTCGCTTGTCGGCGAGAACTTCGGCCGACAAGCGAGGGTTTACGCCGACAAGTCCGGCGCCCGGCACTCAGACGTCGATGGCGAGCCGCACGCGTACGACGTGACCGAGCTCGATGCCCTCCGCCCGTCGGACCCAGGCCTTGAGCGGGACCACGTAGCGCCCGTCCTTGGGCCACAGCGACGTGGTCCACGTGGTGCCGCCGATGATGACCGTCGCCGGGATCATCCCCCAGCCGTAGGTCACGGCCGCCGCCGTCTCGGCGATCTCCTCGGCCTCGTCCTCGGGCACCCAGACGAAGTGGTACGGCGCCGGGCCGCGCCACTCCCACACGTCGCCGCTGAACACCATCTCCACGAGCGCCAGGGTAGGCGGGTCTGCTAGACCAGCGCCGGTCCCGGAGCCGCTTGAATCGGTGCCGACCGACCCGCGCCACTACGCTCCCCGGGACCGAGGACGAGGAGGTCCGGATGCCCACGTTCGGCCGACGATGGCTGCAGCGCACCGCGCTGACGACGGCGGCGGCGGTGGTCGCCGCCACGGCGGCTGCAGCGGTGGCACCGGGCGCCGCGCAGGCGGTGACTCCGGGTGTCTCCGGCACGCTGAGCACCGTCGCCCGCGGCGTGACGGAAAACTCGGACTGCACGGTCTCGCCCTCGACCGAGGACTCGCTGACCTACAGCCCCAACGGCGCGACCCGTCGGAGTGCGTCGGCGACGGGCGGGACGACGACCAGCGACCTGGACGGCACGGACACCGCGAGCTGGTCGGGAGCGACGTCGAGCAAGGTCACCGCGAAGCGCACCGCCACGACGGCGACGGTCACCTTCTCGGCGTCGGTGCGGGCCCAGATCAGCGCCGTGAAGGGCGCCTCGTCCGTGTGCGTCCCCGGCGTCGAGGCGGATGCCATCGCCAGCTCGACCTTCACCGTGCCCAAGGCGGGCTGGATGACGCTGCGCGCCTCCACGACCGGCAGGGCGAGCCTCGTCCTCGGCCTCGTGCCCGTCACCGGAGTCGTGCGTCCCGTCCAGATCGTCGCGTTCGACCCGTCGACCTACGCAGGCAAGGCCTGGGTCAGACCCGGCAAGTACACCGTGGAGATCCAGGCCATCGCGGCCGCCGACGTCGACCCGAGCACGCCCGCGCGGAGCTCGGCCGCCGGCGCCGTCACGGCGTCGGTCTCCGTGCAGCCCTCGAGCACCGGGAAGGTGACGCGATGACGGTCCTCGCCCTGCGGCGGACCACCGCCGCCCTCGCCGTCGCGACCGCCACGGCCGTCGGGCTCGTCGTCGGGGTGCCGGCGTACGCCGTCACGCCGGCCGCCAAGCTCCGCGCCGTGAGCCAGGTCGAGCTCAGCGCCGACACCGACGCCTGCTCGATCGTCGGCACCGGCGCCGCCAAGGTGGCGGGAGCCACCGTCCCGACCTCGGGCACCCGGTCCTTCACGGCCAAGACGTCGAGCTCGGGCACCGCGGTCGGCAACGTCGACGCGAGCGACACGGTGACGCTGAACGGCACCGGCACGGTGGCGGGCACGGTGCGCGGCTCCGGCGGCGCGTTCTCGAGCATGACGGCGAAGATGTCCGGGACGGCCACGATCACCCAGGCGCTCCCCGACACCGCCTGCAAGCCCGCCAGCGCCGTCACGACCTTCGCGGCCGTCGTCGCGCACGTGCGCAAGCGCGGCAGGATCGTGCTGACCATGTCGGTCTCCGGCGGCGGGTACGGCGGCATCGGCATGCAGCGCGGCAGCGACTTCGGCTCCGGTGTGGCCGTCGTCAGCCAGCTGCGCCGAGGCAGCTACACCGTGAGCTACCCGGTACGACCGGGCGACTACTCGATCGAGGTCGCCATGATGGCCGTGGCGTCCGAGCTTGCGCCCTACCTCACCCTGCACGCGTCGGCGGCGGCGACGTTCACCGCCACGTTCAAGGCCTCCTGAGGCGGTCAGGCGGAGTCGGCCTCGGCGGCGTCCTTGAGGTTGGCGAGCGTCGACTCGATGGACCGCTGCGTCCTCCCGCCGAGCACCAGGTCGAAGGCCCGCGCCACCACACCGGGGTAGCGGGACAGGTCCCAGGTCTCGACCACCCGGGTGCCCCCGTCCGCGGTCGGCGTCAGCTCGTAGCGCCAGCGGTGCCGGCCCTGGTGCCGCCAGGCGATGAGCCGGTCCTCGTCGAACTCCACGACCCGGTTGGTGATCCGGTACGGCGCGCCCATCTTCATGTCCATGCCGAACTCCGAGCCGAGCTCGAGGCGCTCGGGGCCGGCCACCGCACCGCGCACCGTGCCCGAACCGTCGATGCGCGGGTGCTGGCGGGGGTCGCTGAGGATGGCGAACACCGTCGCGGGCGGGGCGGCGATCGTCGCGGTCGCGGATCTGCTGGGGCTGGCCATGGCTCCAACCTAGGGAACGGCGGACCAGTGGCGCAGACGAGGGGCTTCATCCCCTGGCACGATGCTCCGGCCGGGCGATTGGCGACGACGACGAGCGGCCGGGTACGTTGGCGGTGCACGATTGTGTTCCGGGTCACAGGGCGCACCACCCCCGCGTCCCGCGTCCGGAGCGACCGCCATCGGCACGCGGAGACCCCGGACGGCCGACGACATCGAAGGAGCGCAGGATGACGCAGTCCAGCGGGCAACCCTCAGGTGGGACCCCCCCGGAGTCGACGCAGTTCGGCCCCGACCTCGTCGAGGTCTTCGGCCCCTCCCAGCTCGACGGCGGCCCCGAGCTCGTCCAGCTGCTGACCCCCGAGGGCGAGCGCGTCGAGCACCCCGACTTCTCCTTCGACCTCGGCGACGATGCCATCCTCGGCTTCTACCGCGACATGGTCCTCACCCGGCGCATCGACGTCGAGGCGACCGCGCTGCAGCGCCACGGCGAGCTCGGCATCTGGGCCCAGCTGCTGGGCCAGGAGGCCGCCCAGATCGGCGCCGGTCGCGCCCTGCGGCCGCAGGACTTCGTCTTCCCGACCTACCGCGAGCACGGCGTCGCCTGGTGCAAGGGCGTCGACCCGCTCGACCTGCTCGGCCTCTTCCGCGGTGTCGACCAGGGCTCCTGGGACCCGGCGGACAACAACTTCGGCCTCTACACGATCGTCATCGGCGCCCAGACCCTCCACGCGACCGGGTACGCGATGGGCATGCAGCGTGACGGTGTCGTCGGCACCGGCGACCCCGACCGCGACGCCGCGGTGATCGCCCACTTCGGTGACGGCGCCTCCTCGCAGGGCGACGTCAACGAGTCCTTCATCTTCGCGGCCTCCTACAACGCGCCGGTCGTCTTCTTCTGCCAGAACAACCAGTGGGCGATCTCCGAGCCGATCGAGCGGCAGACCCGGATCCCGCTCTACCAGCGGGCGCTGGGCTTCGGCTTCCCGGGCGTCCGGGTGGACGGCAACGACGTGCTGGCGACGTACGCCGTCACGAAGGCCGCCCTCGACCGCGCCCGCGACGGCCAGGGGCCGACGTTCGTCGAGGCCTACACCTACCGGATGGGCGCGCACACCACGACCGACGACCCGACCCGCTACCGGCTCTCCGACGACCTCGAGCGTTGGAAGCTCAAGGACCCGATCGCGCGGGTCGAGGTCTACCTGCGCCGCAACGGCATCGCCGACGACTCCTTCTTCGCCACCCTCCAGCAGGAGGCCGACGACCTCGGCCACCGGCTGCGCGAGGGCTGCAAGGCGCTGCCCGACCCGCAGCCGCTCGGCATCTTCGACCACGTCTACAGCGAGAACACCTGGGAGCTCGAGGCCCAGCGCGACGGCTTCGAGGCCTACCTCGCCTCGTTCGAGGGGGCGCACTGATGAGCACGCAGAAGATCACCCTCGCCAAGGGCCTCAACATGGGGCTGCGCAAGGCGATGGAGGACGACCCCAAGGTCCTGCTGATGGGTGAGGACGTCGGCAAGCTCGGCGGCGTCTTCCGGATCACCGACGGCCTGCAGAAGGACTTCGGCGAGGACCGCGTCATCGACTCCCCGCTCGCCGAGTCCGGCATCGTCGGCACCGCCGTCGGTCTCGCGCTGCGTGGCTACCGGCCGGTGGTGGAGATCCAGTTCGACGGGTTCGTCTACCCGGCGTACGACCAGATCGTCTGCCAGGTCGCGAAGATCCAGTTCCGCAGCCAGGGCAAGCTGAAGATGCCGATGGTGATCCGGATCCCGTTCGGTGGCGGCATCGGCGCGGTCGAGCACCACAGCGAGAGCCCGGAGGCGCAGTTCGCGCACACGCCCGGACTGAAGGTGGTCGCCTGCTCCAACCCCGTCGACGGCTACTGGATGATCCAGCAGGCCATCGCGTGCGACGACCCGGTGATCTTCCTCGAGCCCAAGCGGCAGTACCACGCCGACAAGGCCGACCTCGACGACACCACGACGCCGGACCCGCTCTTCAGCTCGCGGGTGGTGCGCGCCGGCACCGACGCGACCGTGCTCGCCTACGGCCCGACGGTGAAGACGGCGATGGCGGCGGCCGAGGCCGCCGCGACCGAGGGCCGCTCGCTGGAGGTCATCGACCTGCGTACGCTCTCGCCGCTGGACATGGCGCCGGTCTTCGCGTCGGTGCGCCGCACCGGTCGCGCGATCGTCGCGCACGAGGCGCACGTCAACCTCGGGATGGGCGCGGAGGTCGCGGCCCGGATCACCGAGGAGTGCTTCTACTCGCTGGAGGCCCCGGTGCTGCGGGTCGGGGCGTTCGACACGCCCTACCCGCCGTCCCGGATCGAGGAGGACTACCTCCCCGACCTCGACCGGGTGCTGGACGCCGTCGACCGCTCGCTCGCCTACTGACCAGGGGTTCTGCCACCGATGCCCGAGTACAAGCTGCCCGACGTGGGCGAGGGCCTCACCGAGGCCGAGATCGTCGCCTGGCACGTCCAGGTCGGCGACGTCGTCGAGATCAACCAGGTCGTCGTCGAGATCGAGACCGCGAAGTCGATCGTGGAGCTGCCCTCGCCGTACGCCGGCGAGGTGTCGGCGATCCTCGTCGAGGTCGGCGAGACCGTGCCCGTGGGCACGCCGATCATCGCGATCGGCGAGCCGGCCTCCGCCGCTCCCGAGGCCCCGGTCGAGATCGACCTGTCCAACCCGGCCGCCTCCGGCGGCGGCGAGGGCGAGTCGCTGGTGGGTCGCAACAAGGCCGACCGCGGCCCGGTCCGCCGGCCCCGCAAGGTCGCCTCCGGCGCGATGGCCGCGCACATGCAGGCGCAGGCGGCGTTCGAGTCCGGCGCCGCGCCGCTGGTCGAGGCCGACGTGCCCGAGACACCTGTGCCCTCGCGGGCCGTCGAGACCCCGGCTGCCTCGGTGCAGGTGCTGGCCAAGCCCCCCGTGCGCAAGCTCGCCAAGGACCTCGGGGTCGACCTGCGCTCGCTGACCCCGACGGGCCCGGACGGCACGGTGTCCCGCGAGGACGTCGAGTCGGCCGCCGGCACGGTGGTCGAGGCCGGCACGGTGGGTGAGGTGCGAGGCGCGCCAGCGCCGAGCCTCGGAACCACCGAGCGCGAGACCCGCGAGCCGATCAAGGGCGTGCGCAAGATGATGGCGCAGGCGATGAGCCAGTCCGCCTTCACCAGCCCGCACGTGACCGAGTGGGTCACCGTCGACGTGACCCGGACGATGGAGCTGGTCTCGCGCCTGCGGGCGCGGCGTGAGCTCCGCGAGGTGAAGGTCAGCCCGCTGCTGGTGCTGGCCCGCGCGTGCATCCTGGCGATGCGGCGTACCCCCGAGATCAACTCCTGGTGGGACGACGCCGCCCAGGAGGTGGTCTACAAGCACTACGTGAACCTCGGCATCGCGGCGGCGACGCCGCGCGGGCTGGTCGTGCCGAACGTCAAGGACGCCGACCGCCTCTCGCTGGTCGAGCTGGCGCAGGAGCTGACCGCGCTCACCGCGACCGCGCGCGACGGGAAGACGCAGCCGGCGCAGATGAGCGGGGGCACGTTCACGATCACCAACGTGGGCGTCTTCGGCGTGGATGCCGGCACCCCGATCATCAACCCCGGTGAGTCCGCGATCCTCTGCTTCGGCGCGATCCGCAAGCAGCCGTGGGTCGACCAGGAGACCGGCGAGATCGTGGCGCGCGACCTGACCACCCTCGCGCTCTCCTTCGACCACCGGCACATCGACGGCGAGAAGGGCTCCCGCTTCCTCGCCGACGTGGCCGGGATCCTGGAGGACCCGGCCACCGCGCTGCTCTACTGAGCTGCCGGCGGCCGGCGTTCGTTTCCCCGGTCGACCGGGGAAGCGTGCACGACACGCCGGGAGTCGTCGGCGTGTCGTGCACGTTTCCCCTGACAAGTTCCCCTAGACGAGTGTCGTGGAGCGTGAGATCACCGAGCCCGTCGACCTGTGCCGGCCGGACGGACGGCTGAACCCGGACGCCGTCGGCTGGACCCGGCGGCCGCTGCACCGCGCGAACCTGCGCGGCTGGGGCCGGGCGAAGCGCTGGGAGTACTGGGGCGTGGTCACCGACCGGTTCTGCCTGGGCCTGACCGCGTCGTCCCTGGACTACGCCGGCGTCTGCGCGGTGTGGGTGCTCGACCGGGAGACCGGTCGCACCTGGCAGCACGACGCGGTGCCGCCGCTGGCGCGCGGAGTCAGCCTGCCGCCCGACCACGGCGGCGTCGCCCGCGTCGAGGCCGGTGGCCTGCACCTCGAGCTGTCGGGGTCGGCCCTGCGCGCGTCCGCCCCGGGCATCGAGGTCGACCTCGCGGTCGAGCCCGGCGGCGAGTGCCTGGGCGTCGTGGTGCCGTGGAGCGGCCGCCGCTTCCAGTACACCGTCAAGGACGTCGGCCGCGCTGTCCGCGGGACGCTGCGGCTCGACGAGACGGCGTACGACGTCAGCGGCCGCGCCGTGCTCGACCACGGTCGTGGCAAGTGGCCCTACGCGATCACCTGGAACTGGGCGGCCGGCTTCACCGGCGGCTCGGGCGGCGGCCCTGGCATCACGCTGGGCGGGAAGTGGACCGACGGCACCGGCACCACCGAGAACGGGCTGTTCGTCGACGGGCGGATGCACAAGATCTCCGACGAGCTGGCGTGGGAGTACGACCGCACCGACTGGCTGCGACCGTGGCGGATCCACGGGCCGCGTGTCGACCTGCGGTTCGAGCCGTTCCACGAGCGGGCGGACCAGACGAACCTCGGGGTGGTCGCGAACGAGACGCACCAGTGCTTCGGCCACTTCACCGGCTGGGCGAGCACCGACGACGGCGAGCGGGTCGACCTCGGCGGACTGGTCGGTTGGGCCGAGGAGGCGCGCAACCGCTGGTGACCCGGCGCGGGTGCCGGCGCCGGTCCGACATTCGCGCCGACTCGGCGCTGCTCAGTGGCCGGCGCGGTCGAGCGCCTCGGCGGTCAGCCGGCGGCCGAGGTCGATCATCTCCGCGGCGCGGTGGAACTCCAGGGAGCGCGCGGCGCTGACCGGCACGACCACGAGCACGTCCGGCGGCAGCCCGGCCATCCGGTAGCGCGCGACGAGCCCCTGCATGGCGTCCATGGACATGCCGATGACGTCGGAGATGCGCAGCTCGTCCAGCAGGCTGGGCGCGGAGGGGACCGTCTCCGGCGCGGGGCGGCCGACGGTCCGGCGTACCCGCCCGACGAGCTCCTCGCGCCAGGTGGGCTCGGCCGGCTCGCGAGCGGGCGTGGACTGCTCCTGCGGGAGCCGGGTGCCGGAGAGCGAGATCGCGACGGTGAGGTCGGCCGCGGCCGCCGCGGTCGGCTCGATCGGGACCGGGTTCATCAGCCCTCCGTCGGCCAGGAGGCGACCGTTCATCTCCACCGGCGTGATGACGCCGGGGATCGCGATCGACGCCCGGATCGCCGACACCAGCGGGCCGCGCTGGAACCACACCTCGCGGCGTGCGTGCAGGTCCGTCGCGACCGCGGTGAACGGGACCGGCAGGTCCTCGATCAGCTGCTCGCCCAGGATCTGCTCGACCTGGCCGAAGATCCGCTGCGCCCGGATCGCCCCGGGCGCCGACCACTTCGGGTCGAGCAGCCGCAGGACGTCGCGCTGGGTGAGCGACCGTGCCCACTCGGTGTAGGGCTCGAGGCGGCCGGCGGCGGCCAGCCCGCCGACGAGCGCGCCCATCGACGAGCCCGAGATGGCGACGACCTCGTGACCGCGCGCCTCGATCTCCTCGATGGCGCCGATGTGGGCGTAGCCCCGGGCACCTCCGGAGCCGAGGGCGAGTGCGACACGCATGTCTGCAGCCTAGGGATCCCGGGTAGGACCCGCGCGTGGAAGTGCTCGGGCCGTACCACCTCGTGCGCCGCCTCGGGGGCGGCGGGATGGGCGTCGTCCACGAGGCCTGGGACACCCGCCTGCAGCGGCCGGTCGCGCTCAAGGTGATCGCGGCGGACCTCGCCGACGACCCGGCGTTCCGCGAGCGGTTCACCCGCGAGGCCCGCGCCCAGGCGGCCCTGGACTCCGAGCACGTCGTGCGGGTCCACGCGCACGGCGAGGACGACGGGCGGCTCTGGATCGCCACCCAGCTACTGCCCGACGGTGACCTCGGCGCGCTGCTGCGCCGGTACGGCGCCCTGCCGCAACCGGTCGCGCTCGACCTGGTCGCCCAGGTGGCGGATGGGCTCGACGACGCGCACGCCGCCGGGCTCGTGCACCGCGACATCAAACCGGCGAACGTGCTGCTGCGGCGCGGTCCGCGCATCCTGGCCTACCTCGGCGACTTCGGCATCGCCCGACCACTCGGGGCGGAGGTGACGCGCACCGGCGCGGTGGGCACGCCGGCCTACCTGGCGCCCGAGCTGCACACCGGAGGGGCCGCGGGCGTCGCGTCCGACGTCTACTCCCTCGGCTGCCTGCTCTGGGCGGCGCTGACCGGCGCGCCGCCGTACGCCGGCGGCTCGGACTTCGAGCTCGCCACGGCCCACCGCGAGCGGCCGGTGCCGCAGCTGCCGGGGCGGGACCCCCGGACGGTCGCGGTCAACCGGGTCCTGCGCACCGCGATGGCGAAGCGGCCCGGTGACCGGTACCCGTCGGCGCGCGCCGTCCGCGACGCGCTCGAGGCGGCCGCCGCGCGGTCCGACCGGGAGCCGCGCCGGCGGAGGTGGCCGGTGCTCGCTGCGGTCGCGGCCGCCGTGCTCGGTGCCGGTGTCGGATGGGCGCTGTGGCCGGCGTCCGGCCCGCCGGCACCGGCACCCACCGCGGTCGAGCGGCGCGCGACCGATGGGCTCGCGGCATCGCTGGTCGGCGTCATGGGAGCGACGCAGGCGCACTGCGTGGCGTCGTACGTCGTCGACGATCTCGGCCTGGACGCCCTGGTGGAGGCGGGGCTCTTCGACGCCGACGGGCGGTTCCTGGACCCCGACCTCGCCGACCAGCCGCGGGTGCGCCGGTCGCTCACGGTGGCGGCCCGCTCGTGCGTGGGGTGACCGGTCATTCGGGGTGCGCCGCTCTCCGCGCAATTGCTGGCAGATGTACGGTCGCAGACGGTGCCGACGGTGCGTGAGCGCGCAATTGTTGGCAGATGTACGGTCGCAGACGGTGCCGACGGTGCGTGAGCGCGCAATTGCTGGCGGATGTACGTCGTGGACGGTGCCGACGGTGCGTGAGCGCGCAATTGCTCGCAGATGCACCTCGCGCGGCGCCCCTCAGGGCTCGATCGGCCCGACCTCCCAGCCCGGGGGCGAGATCGGGTGCAGCATCGCGTCGGTGCCGCCGTCGACGAACAGCACGGCGCCGACGATGTTGGCGGCCGGCTCGGAGAGCAGGAACCCGATCGCCGCGGCGACCTCCTCGGGTCGGCCGAGCCGGCCGATCGCGTTGGGGTAGGCGTCGATGGCCGGCCCCAGCAGCGGGTCGGCGCGCATCTCCTCGACCATCGGGGTCTCGGTGGCGCCGGGGGCGACGGAGTTGAGGCGGATGCCGCGGCCGCCCCACTCGGGCCTCACGCCCTCGCGGCGCGCCCACCACGCGAGCGCGGCCTTGCTGGACGGGTAGACCATCACCGCGTCCACCTTCGCGGCCTCCGCGCGGGCCAGCGGCTCGTCGTCGCGCAGGCAGGCCTGGGCGACGGGGGCGTTCCAGCCCGGCATGCCGGTGATCGAGTTGGAGGCGAGCAGCACGACGCCCGCCCCGGCGGCCCGGGCCAGCTCCTCGTGCAGGCCCCGCACCAGGGCGACGGCGCCGAAGAAGTTGACCGACACCAGCAGTGCGGAGTCGGTGCCGGTGCGCCCGGCGATGCCCGCTGCCGGGACCAGGCCGTGCACGACGTCGGTGCGCTCGCGCACGCCGGCGACGGCCGCCGCCCGTCCCTCGGCGGTCGCGAGGTCGACCTCGATGTCGACCCCGGTGTCGCCGGCCCGGCGGTCGATCGTGATCACCCGGCCGCCCTGTTCACGCAGCAGTGCCGTGGTGGCGGCCCCGATCCCCGACGCGGCCCCGCTGACGACGTACGTCTTCATGGGCCCGGACTGTAACGCGTTCTAGTGCCAGCCGCGCGAACTGTAACGCGGGGTTATCGACGCTCCGCACGCCGTATATGGCCGCTGGAGCGACCATAACCCCGCGTTACAGGTAGCGGCGGGCCCGGTCGGCCGGGGTCCCCGGGCCGGCGGTGAGCAGCGCGGCCAGCTCGTGCTCCAGCACCGCGCCGACCCGCTGGCAGAAGGCCTCCGGCTCGTCGGCGGCGTCGGGGAGCTCGGCGACCACCCGGTCCACGATGCCCAGCCGCTGCAGGTCCAGCGCCCGGACCCGCTGGGCCCGCGCCATCTCCGGGGCGTGGTCCAGGTCGCGGTGCACGATCGCGCTGGCGCCCTCCGGGGGCAGCGGCGAGAGCCACGCGTGCTGTGCCGCGACCACCCGGTCGGCGGGCAGGAACGCCAGCGCCCCGCCGCCGTTGCCCTCCCCGAGCATCAGGCACAGCGTGGGCGCGCGCACGGTCACCAGCTCGCTCAGGCAGCGCGCGATCTCACCCGCCAGGCCGCCGTTCTCGGCCTCGGGGGAGAGGGCGGCGCCCTGCGTGTCGATCACGGTCACCAGGGGCAGCCCGAGCTCGGAGGCGAGCCGCATCCCGCGCTGGGCCTCGCGCAGCGCCTCGGGACCCATCGGGTGCTCGAGCGTCTGGCCGCGCCGGTCCTGGCCGAGGAAGACGCACGGTGCGTCGCCGAACCGCACCAGCGCCAGCAGCAGTCCGGGGTCGTGCTCGCCCTGGCCGGTGCCGTTGAGCGGGATGACGTCCGCGGCGGCGTACTTGAGCAGGCGGCGTACGCCGGGCCGGTCGGGGCGCCGCGACCGGGTGACCGCCTCCCACGTCTCGACGTCCGGCACCGGCAGGTCCTCGGGGTCCGGCACCGGCCGCACCCCCTGGCGCGGGGCGAGGAGCACCGCGAGCGCCCGGTCGAGGATGCCGGCGATCTCCTCCGGCGGCAGGACCGCGTCGATGATGCCGTGCGCATAGAGGTTCTCGGCCGTCTGGACACCGTCGGGGAACGGCCTGCCGTAGAGCGCCTGGTAGACCCGTGGCCCGAGGAAGCCGATCAGCGCGCCCGTCTCGCCGACGGTGACGTGGCCCAGCGACCCCCACGAGGCCATCACGCCGCCGGTGGTGGGGTGGCGCAGGTAGACCAGGTAGGGCAGGCCTGCCGCCTTGTGGGCGGCCACCGCCTCGCTGATCCGCACCATCTGCACGAACGCCGGGGTGCCCTCCTGCATCCGGGTCCCGCCGCTGACCGGACCGGCCAGCAGTGGCAGCCCCTCCCGCGTCGCGCGCTCGATCGCGGCCACCAGGCGGTCCGCCGACGCCCGGCCGATCGAGCCGGCGAGGAACCCGAACTCGCCCATCAGCACCGCGACCCGCCGGCCCCTCATCAGGCCCTCGCCGGTGAGCACCGACTCGTCGACGCCGCTGCGCTCCCGTGCGGCAGCGAGCTCGGCGGCGTACGCGTCGGGGATCTCGCCGTACGACGGCGGTGTGTCCCACGACGCCCAGGAGCCCTCGTCGAGGACCAGGTCGATGAGCTCGGCCGCGGACAGGCGGGTCACTCCTGCAGGCTATGCCAGGCCGCGAGGACGGCGGCCTCCTTCGCACGTGACATCCCGCTCACGGCGGCGCCCGGGGTCGCGCGCAGCCAGGCGAGGGTGTCGCGGGCGGTCTCCGCGACCGGGCGCAGCGCCAGTCCCGCCGCCACGGACGGCGCCGGATCGTGGGTGCCGAGCCCGTCGTACTCGGGCCGTGGCAGCCACAGCGGCAGCGACTCCGGACCCATCCAGGGCTCGACGCCCTGGTCGGCCAGCACCTCCTGCGGCACCCAGGTCAGCGTCGCCTCGCTGTCGACGCCCGCGGCCACCTGGGCCAGGAGGCTGCCGAGCGGCAGCACCTCGCCGACCCCGTCGAAGTCGCCGGCCGTCCGGGACTCCGCGCAGGCGACGAGCCACCCGGCGAGGTCGCGCACGTCGATCACCTGCATCGGGTCCTCGGGCCGGCCGCCGGCGAGCGCCTCGCCGCCCTCCGCGAGACGCGCCGGCCAGTAGGTGAAGCGGCCGGTCGGGTCTCCCGGGCCGACGATCAGTCCGGGCCGGACGACAGTCCACGACGCTGCCCCGTCCCGCACCAGCTGCTCGCACGCGACCTTCATCGGGCCGTAGGCCTCGGGGTCGGTGGCGAGGTCGACGTCGTCGGGCTGGGGGTCGCGCAGCGGCAGCGTGCCCGGGCCGCCTCCGGGCGTGGCGTCGTCGGCGTACACGTTGACCGTCGACACGAAGACCCAGTGCGCGTCCGGCCAGGTCGCCACGCCCGTGCGCACCCACGAGGGCATCCGGGCCACGTCGACCACCGCGTCGTACGCCGTCGTGGCGAGCTCGTCCGGCACGGCCTCGGTCCGGTCCCAGTGCACGGCACGGGCGCCGTCGGGCACCGATCCGCTGGTGCCGCGGTTGGCGCAGGTGACGGTGTGGCCGCGACGCACGGCCTCCTCCGCGACCGCCTGGGACAGGAACACCGAACCGCCGAGCACCAGGATCTCCATGCCGCCAACCTGGCCCGGACCACCGGGCGGGGGCAAGGGGTTCCGCCGAGGGCGGAATGCGGCCGGCCCCAGGTCAGCGCTCTCCGGGCCGCAACCCCTACTTGTCGGCTTGTCCCTGCACTTGTCGGCCGAAGTTTCGACTCTCCTGCTTGATGTGTGGGTCAGGTGCGGCCGGGGAGCGCGGGTCGGTGACGTCCGAGGCTGAGCATGGCCAGGGCGATCAGTGCGTGTGAGGTGTGGAAGCCGAACGCGAGCCGGGTGAGGAGCCGGATCTTGGTGTTGACGCCTTCGATGAGCCCGTTGGATAGCTGATGCTCGATGGCGACCAGGATGCGGGGGCGGAACTTGTGGATCGTGCGGGCCAGGTCGACGAAGGCGGGGATCCGACATCGGCGGGCCCAGGCCAGCCACTTGTCGAGCTCGAAGGCGGCCTGGTCGGGTGGCATCTGGAAGACCAGCCGGAGGGCTTCCTTGAGCAGGTAGGCCCGGTACAGGCGGGGGTCGGTGGTCGCGATCCACTCGAGCTTGGCGTGTTGCCGGTCGGTGAGGTTCTCGGGATTCTTCGCCAGCGCGAACCGGGCCCCTTTGAGTCCGCGGGCCAGGTCTCGCCCGGGGAGCACCTGGTGACGGCGTGCCCAGCCGGTCAGCATCTTGGGGTCGTGCTTGGCCAGTTTGCGGGCCTGCTGCCAGGCGTCGATGCGGACCCGGGCGAGGGCGGTGTTGGCCCACTTGACCACGTGGAACGGGTCGACCCCGAGGACGGCGTTGGGGCAGCGGTCGGTGACTTCTTCCTCGATGTAGGCGGCTCCATCGGCCGAGACATGCGTGATCTGGGCGCAGCGCTCGGTACCAAGGAGGTCGAAGAACGGGCTCAGTGCCGCTCGGCTGCGACCCTCGCCGGCCCACACCAGAACCCCGGTGTCGTGATCGACGACCACGGTCAAGAACTTCAGGTTGCGGCGGTAGGAGATCTCGTCGATCCCGATCCGGGTCAGCCCATCGAGCCCGTCGGTGGCCGATGCGGCTTCCGCGGCGTCCCAGACCCGGGCGATGATCGCCCCGACGGTGCGCCACGCGATCCGCATCAGCTGCGTGGCCGCGGACTTCGACGTCCGGGTCGCCAGCCAGGCGACCTGCGCGTCGAAGGTGTGGGTGTGACCCGCACCGTGTGCGGCCCAGGGCACGTGCGCGACCACCACGCCGTGGTCGCGGCAGCGCACCCGCGGCGCGTCGGCCTCGAGGAAGGTCAGCGTGGTGGCGTGGTCCAACGTGCGCCAGCGGCGACGCCCCCGGCCCGCGTCGTACCGGGCGCAACGGCGTCGACATCGTCCGCACCGATCCCGCTGACGAGCCATCAACCGCACGTCGATCACCAGCACATCGCCGTCCCACCAGACGTTCTCGATCGCAGTGTGTTCAAGCCCCAAGAGCCCACGGAATAGGCTGACGACTGCCACGCCGTTCTCCTGCCAGCTGGTTTCGGTCCTAGACAGCTCGAAACCTAGACAGGGAACGGCGTGTGCACGTCACGGCACGCTCAGCTCACCCACACATGCAGCAGGAGAGCCGAAGTTTCGGCCGACAAGCAACGGTTTACCCGGTCGACCGGGTAAACCAGCGCCGGTGAGTCACAGCAGCTCGACCCGGCCCTCCAGCAGGAAGGCGGGCCGTTCGGCGTCCGCGGAGTCCGGGGTCCGGATGACCCGCCCCACGGGGGTGCAGGCGAGGCTCCGCAGCTCGCAGGTGACCACCTGCCGGGCGCGGAGCACGTCCACCGGGTGGTGGTCGTCGATGCGCTCGGCGACGCCGAAGAACGTGTCGTCGTCGGTCCACCCACCCAGGCTGAAGTGGTCCCACGGGGCGTCGAGCGCGCGCTGCCGGCCGGTCTCCGCGTCGTACGCCACCGCGTCCGTCGGCCACTGCCCGACGTCGAGGACCGTGCTGCGGTCCGGCGACAGCCGGCCGGTCCCGAAGGCCTCGGAGCCGCCCACCTCGCGGTGCCGGCCCTCGCCGCGGAGCCCGACGTGATAGCCATCGGTGAAGAGGGTCTCGGCGTAGCCGGGGTAGACGTCGACACCCTCGTCGTCCTGGGTGACCGGCTCGCGCGAGCCGTCGGCGAGGCTGATGGTGGCCTCGTCGAAGAACACCCGGTCGCGGCTCACCCCGCCCAGCATCGGCATCAGCTCGCCGTAGAGGTCGGCGAGGTCGGCACCGTCGGCCGGCGCCCGGTCCGGCGTGCGGTAGAGCTGTGCCCCGGTGCGGGTGTCGAAGACCGCCACCTGCATCACGTGGGTGCCGAACTCGTCCGTGGGGCCCCGGGACTGGTCCACGGTCGCGACCACGGAGTGGTCGGCCGACACGGCCAGGTTCGCCCAGCCGACGTCGGCGACCTCCCGCGTGCGGCCCTCCGCGCTGGTGAACATCAGCGTCTGGCGGCGCACCCAGTAGGCGCCGGTGGCGCCCAGCACGAACTCGTCCACCCCGTCGCCCAGCTCGACGCTGCGCTCCCCGACGTGCAGCGTGCCGTCGGCGTACCAGGCGGGCGCGCTCGCGTCCCAGCGGGTCGGACCCACCGGGAGGGTGAAGGGCTCGCCGCCCGACCCGGTGCTCGTGACGTCGCCGCAGCCGGCGAGGCCCGCGGCCAGGGTCAGGACCGCACCGACGACACCGACGACCAGCCCCCGAGTCCGCACCGGACCATGATCACACGGGCGGCGAGTCGGCCGACCTCAGCCAGGTGTCGAAGAAGCCCCGCAGGTCCTGCCCGCTCTGCTCGGACCACCACGACGTGATGTCCTCGTAGTCGGCGTTGCCGTCGGCGTGGACCGTCGGCCACTCCCGCACCAGCCGCCAGAACGTCTCGTCGCCGAGCTTCTGGCGCAGCTCCTCCCACATCACCGCGGGGATGTAGTAGACGTTGCCGGAGCCGAACGAGTCCGGGTGGTACGCCGCCGGTGGGCCGGCCTGGTCGCGCAGGCCGGCGTCGTAGGAGGCCCACTCGCCGAAGAGCTGGTCGGCCGGCGGGCCGCCGTGCTCGCTCATCCAGGTGCCCTGGAGGAAGGTCGCCATCCCCTCGTTCATCCACACGTCGCGCCAGTCGACGGGCGTGACCTCGTCGCCGTACCAGTGGTGCGCCATCTCGTGGACGAGCACCTCGGGCGACGTCGCGTAGCGGGTGTCGCCCAGGGTGATCATGGTCTGGGTCTCCATGCCGCTCTGGGAGTCGACGACCAGGAAGCCCAGCCGGTCGAAGGGGAAGGGTCCCAGCCGGTCCTCCAGCCACGCCATCCCCGCCGGGGCGGCGTGCAGGCGGCGGGCGAGGTCGGGCCGGTCGCGCGGGGTCCAGTAGGTGATCGGCACGCCGGACGGCGACCGGTCGCGGGCCATGGCGAAGTCGCCGATCGCCACGGTGACGAGGTACGACGACGCCGGCTCGTCGAGCCGCCAGTGGGTGGTCGTCTCGCCCGCGCGGACCCGACGGGAGAGCAGCTGCCCGTTGGACACCCCGACCATCGGGGCGGGCGCCGAGACCGTCACGTCGTAGAGCGCCTTGTCGGAGGGCTGGTCGTTGACGGCGTACCACGTGAACGCGCCGTAGGGCTCCTGCATCGTCCACACCTCGCCGCTGGGTGTGACCGTCCACCCGGTGCGGGAGAAGTCGCTGCGCTGCACCGGGGCCGGCACCTGCCGCGGCCGGCCGGAGTAGCGCAGCACCAGGGTGTGCTCGCTGTCCTCCGTCACGGCCTGCTGGACGACGAGGTCCTTGCCCTCGTGGCGGTACGCCGCCCGCTCACCGTCCAGCGTGACCGCGGTGGGTCGCAGCGGCTGCGCGAGGTCGAGCCGCAGCTCGTCGGCATCGGCGGTCGACCGCAGCCGCAGCCGCTCGACCCCGCGGAGGGTCCGTGTCCCCGGGTCCCAGTCGAGGGTGAGCCAGTAGTGCAGCGCGTCGACGCCGGGGTCGCCGACCTTCGGGTAGACCGCGTCCTCGACGGGCGTGCTGTAGCCCTCGGCGACCCGGTCGGCGGACGCCGAGGGGTCGGCGGACGGCGCGGCGCCCGGCCGGTCGCTCGTGCAGCCGGCGAGCAGCAGCGCGCCGGCGACCAGGGCGGCGGCGTACCTCACCGGTCTCCTCGCAGCAGCGGCCGCGCGAGCCGGCGGCCGTGGTGGATCTGCGCCTTGACGGTGCCGAGCGGGGCGCCCACCTGGCGGGCGATCTCCTCGTACGACATGCCGTAGACGTCGCGCAGCAGCAGCGGCTCGACGTACTGCGGGTGGTCGCGCTCGATGGCCTCCATCGCCTCGAGGAGGTCGAGGCGGGTGCCCGCGATGACGCTCGTGGTGCGGGGGTCGGGCCGCTCCAGCGGGCCGACCTGCTGGGGGTCCGCGGCGGTGGCCTGGTTCCTCATCCGGCGGTACGTCGTGCGGGCGCTGTTGACGGCGACGACGTGCATCCACGTGGTGAACCGGCCGCGCCCACCCCAGCTGCCGATCTTGCTCGCGATGTTGATCAGGGCGTCCTGGCAGGCGTCCTCCGCGTCGGGGAGGTGCGGCAGCACCCCGCGGCACACGTTGAGCACCCGCGGGCGGACCGCGGCGAGCAGCGCCTCGAGCGCGTCCCGGTCGCCCTGCTGGGCGCGCCGGGCGAGGTCGTCGACCTCGTCCGGCGTCAGTGCCTCCGTGCTCACGCGCACCACCCTTCCCCGTCGGTCCGAGACAGTAGCCGGACGACGGGGAAGGGTGATGCAACCGTTACTTCACCTCCGAGCGCAGCACGGTCCACAGACCGACCGCCAGCGGGATCGCCAGCCAGAAGAGGCTGGTGACGCCGAGCTGTGCCCAGTGCTCGCCGCTCATGTCCCCGTTGAAGAGGTAGCCCTGCGCGAAGTTGAAGTCGACCCACGGCTGGGCCTTCTCGAACCAGGCCTGGCTCTGGGCGAGCAGCGCGGACAGCGGGACGAGCACGAAGCTGATCACGAAGTACCCGACGACGGCGGCCGCCGAGTTGCGCAGCAGCACCCCGAGCATGAAGCCGAGCAGCATGCCCAGCACGTTGGCGAGCACGATGTAGGCGAACTCGGCGACCGTGACGTCCCAGACGGTGTCCGTGCCGGTGATCGCCGTGCCGAGGACGTTGCCGACCGCACCGATCGCGCCGGCCAGCAGCATGGAGACCACGCCGACGGCCAGGGTGACCAGGAGCTTGGCCGTGACCACCCGGCCCCGGTGCGGGACGAGGGTGAACGAGGTGAGACCGGTGCGCTGGCTCCACTCGCTGGTCACCGAGAGGATCGCGATCACCGGCAGGACGACGGCCATCGGGAAGCCGATGGCGGCCGCGAAGCTGTCGTAGGTCAGCGCGTCGTCGGGGGCGAAGAGGATGGTCGCGCCGGTGGCGACGACGGCGAGGATCGCGATGCTGGCCATCAGCCAGAAGCCGGACCGGGTGTCGAAGGACTTGCGCAGCTCGACGGCGACCAGCCGCGACATCGGGATGGGCGCCGGCGCCGGCCGGGTGCGGGCGACCTCGGTGACGAGGTCGGCGTCGAGGGTGGTCGCGGTCATGCTGCTGCTCCTTCGGTGGTCTGCTGGGTGTGGTGCTGGGTGTGGTCGCGCTGGGTGTCGGCGGTGAGCTCGAGGAACATCTCCTCCAGGCCCGCGCCCTCGGCCGGGCGCAGCTCGGTGAGCGCGACGCCGGCAGCGAGCGCGACCTGGCCGACCGCGTCCGGGTCGGCGTCGACCCGCAGCGTGGTGCTGGAGGGGGCGTCGTCGAGGTGGCTGAAGTCCAGGTCGGCGTCGACCAGAGCGCGGGCGAGGGTCGGGACGTCGCGGGTGCGCACCAGGGTGCCGGCACTGGCGAGCAGCTCCGCCTTGGTGCCCTGGGCGACGATCCGCCCCTGCCCGATCACGACGAGGTCGTCGGCGATGACCTCGATCTCGTGCAGCAGGTGGCTGCTGAGCAGCACGGTGCCGCCCTGGTCGGCGTACCCGCGCAGGAGGTCGCGCATCCAGCGGATGCCCGCCGGGTCCAGGCCGTTGGCCGGCTCGTCGAGGATCAGCACCTCGGGGTCGCCGAGCAGCGCGGTCGCGATGCCGAGCCGCTGGCGCATGCCGAGGGAGTAGTTGCGGACCCGCCGGCCGGCCTCCTCGGGGGTGAGGCTGACCATTTCGAGCATCTCGTCCACGCGGCGGGCCGGCAGGCCCATCGTGCGCTGGGCGATCGTGAGGACCTCGCGGCCGGTGCGGCCCGCGTGCTGCGCGGACGCGTCCAGCAGGACGCCCACCTCCAGGCCCGGGTTGGGCAGGTCGGCGAACCGGCGCCCGGCGACCTCCGCGGTGCCGGACGTGGCCGGCGTCAGGCCGACCATGATCCGCATCGTGGTGGACTTGCCGGCGCCGTTCGGGCCGAGGAAGCCGGTGACCCGTCCGGGACGGGCGGTGAACGTGACGTGGTCGACGGCCGTGAAGCCGCCGTACACCTTGGTGAGGGAGTCGACCGTGATCATGGCACCGAGCCTCGCGTCCACCGGGGTGCCGCCGCATCGGGGAAGCACGACCACCAGCCCCTGAACCGACCCTGGCCCGTCTCAGGGTGGCGGCTCGGGGTCGGGCCCCGGGGTGGGTGATGATGGCGGCGTGTCCATGCCCGCCCGTCTCGGTCGCTACGCGGTGCGCCGGCGCATCGGGTCGGGCGGTTTCGCGACCGTGTGGCTGGCCTACGACGAGCAGCTCGACTCGCCGGTGGCGGTCAAGGTGCTGGCCGAGAACTGGACCGAGGACGCCACCGTGCGGCAGCGGTTCCTCGAGGAGGGCCGGTTCCTGCGCAAGGTGGAGTCGCCGTACGTCGTCAGCGTCTACGACGCCGGCGAGCTCGAGGACGGCCGCCCCTACCTGGTGATGTCGTACGCCGACCAGGGCACCCTGGCGGACCGGCTGGAGGTGGAGGGCCTCACGCCGGCCCAGGCGCTGGAGGTGGTGCGCCAGGCGGGCGCCGGGCTGCAGGCGCTGCACGAGCGCGGGGTGTTGCACCGCGACGTGAAGCCGGCGAACGTGCTGTTCCGCACCGTCGAGGAGGGCGGGGCCGGCGCGGTCCGGGCGATGGTCGCCGACCTCGGCCTCGGCAAGGCGCTCGACGTGTCGTCGCGGCTGACCATGATCGCGGGGACGCCGTCGTACGTCGCACCGGAGCAGGCGCAGGGCGAGCCGCTCGACCCGCGCGCGGACCAGTACTCCCTGGCGGCGGTCGCCTACCTGATGCTCGCCGGGCGGCCGCCGTACGCCCACGCGTCGTTGGCGGCGGCCGCCGCGCCGGCTCCCCCGCCGCCCGTGTCGACCTCTGAGCGGCCGCTGCCCCCCGAGGTGGACGCCGTGGTGCGGCGTGCGCTGGCCCCCGACCGGGAGGACCGGTGGCCCGACGTCACGTCCTTCGTCGCCGCGCTCGACGCGGCGCTCGCGCCTGCCGTGTCCGCCGGCGCGCCCGCGGCGTGGCTGCCGGTCGACCCCGACCTGACCCAGCCGGGCGCCCGGCCGACGGCGCGGCCGTCGGTGGAGCCGCTCGCGGACCCGGTGCCACCGCGACGGCGCCGCGGTCGGCTGGTCGCCGGCGTCCTGGCCGGCGTCGTCGCGCTCGCGGTCGGTCTCGGGGGCGGGTACGCCGTGCAGCAGCGCCAGGTGCACGACGCGACGGTCGCCGACGACTCCGGCACCCTGTTCGTGACGGTGCCGCACGACTGGGCCGCGGCCGCGGCGCCGGCCGGCTGGACGGCGCCGACCGACGACGGTGGGCGCTTCCCCGCCCTGTCCGTCGGCACCTCCGCGGACTGGACCGACGTGCAGTCTGCCGACCAGGGGGTCTTCGTCGCGATCCTGCCCGGCACCGAGCTGCCCGACCGGATGCCGCGTCACCCCGAGTGCGCCGAGGCCGACGAGCCCGTCGACGGCACCGTCGAGGGCCACGACGCGCGCACGGTCCTCTACACCGGCTGCCCCGGTGGGGTCACCGTCGAGCGGGTCGTCCAGCTCGCGGCCAACCGGTTGCTGTGGGTGCAGATCCGCAGCGCCCACAGCGCGACCGCCAACGCGGTGCTGGACGACGTCGAGACGCGCGGGATCTGAGCACCGCCCCGGCCGAGCGTGCTCGCGAGCCGGTGTCTCGAGACCCCGCCGCCCACGAGGCCGGCCTCAGGTGTCGCCGTTTCATCACGGTCTGGTGGTGAACCGGCACCTCCCATGGTGGGCACGCCGAGGGAGGTGCGGGTTCACCTGCATCCCGTGATGAACCTGCGTCGGGTGAGGCGGGGCGCATCGGGACCCGCCCCGGCCCCCCAACAGCCTCAGTCCCGCGCCGCGATGGCCCGGGACAGCTCGTCGGGGTCGGCCCACATCTGCTGGACCTCCTCGAGCGTGCGGCCCTTGGTCTCGGGCACGTAGCGGCGGGTGAACCACAGCGTGACGACGCAGAAGAACGCGAAGATCAAGAACGCCCCCGACGTGCTCGTCAGGTCGACGATCGAGAGGAAGGTCTGGGTGACCGCCCAGGCGGCGAACCAGTTCAGCGCCGTGGCGGCCGCGACGCCCTTGCCGCGCACGTGGCTCGGGAACACCTCGTTGATGACCGTCCACACGATCGGCCCGAGCGAGAAGGCGAAGCTCGCGATGAAGGTGACCGTGCCGACCAGCGCGAGGATGCCGGCGTTCGTCGGCCCGTGCGAGGCCTGCTCCGACGCGGTCACCTCGTCGAGCCTGAAGAACGCACCGGCCACGAGCACCAGGCTCAGCAGCATCCCCCACGAGCCGATCGTCAGCAGCGGCTTGCGGCCGAACCGGTCGACGTACAGCACGGCGATGAGCGTGGCGAGCACGTTGACCCCGCCGACGGCCCACAGCGTCGCCAGGCTCTGCTGGGTGGGTGAGTCGAAGCCGGCGGCGGCGAAGATCGTGTTCGCGTAGTAGATGATCGCGTTGATCCCGGTCAGCTGCTGCAGCACCGCCAGCCCGCCGGCAACCACCAGGGGCCGGCGCCAGGTCCGGGAGAACACCTCGCCCCAGCTCGCCTGCTGCTCGCTCGCCAGGGCGGCCTCGATCGTCGCGACCCGCTCGGCCGCGTCGACGTCCGGCTCCGCACGGCGTACGACGGCCTCGGCGTCGGCGCGCCGGCCGACCTTGAGGTACCAGGTGGCCGAGTCCTTCAGCGGCAGCACGACCAGCACCAGCAGCACGGCGGGCACCGCCGAGATGCCCAGCATCAGCCGCCAGCGGTCGTCCTCGATGAGCAGGTAGTCGGCCCAGTAGGCGAGGAAGATGCCGATGGTCACGGCCATCTGGTAGAGCGACACCATCCGGCCGCGGTCGCGCGCGGCGGCGTTCTCCGCCCCGTAGAGCGGCCCGGCGACCGACGCGATCCCGACACCGGCGCCGAGGACCAGTCGGCCGACCGTCAGCACCGCCGTGCTGGGCGCGAGGGCCTCGAGCAGCGCGCCGACCACGAAGATGACCGAGGCCAGCACCAGGGTGAAGCGGCGGCCGAGCCGGTCCGCGAGGACGCCGGCGACGAGGGCGCCGACCATCGCCCCCAGGGTCACCCAGCTGGTGATGATCTCGATGACGAGGGTCGACGGCTCGAACTCCTTCTCGATGCCGCCCAGCGCGCCGGAGATGACGCCCTGGTCGTAGCCGAAGAGCAGTCCGCACAGGAGCAGCACCAGCCCGACGGCGAGGACGTAACGGCTGGGGCGCGGTGGGGTGTGGTCGCGCATCCCGGGATCGTCGACCCGTGGCGGGCGGCCGGCCTCACCCGAGACGGGGGAGGTCTAGCCCACCTTCTCGATGCTGGCGGCCACGTGGTCCCGCAGGCTGTCGAGCCCCGGCCGGTCGACCTCGCGGCCGACCACGCTCATCTCGAACTCCGCGGACGCGCCGTCGGGTGGGGTGAACCAGACGAAGGTGTCGTAGCGCTTGCGGTTGGTCGTGGGCTCGCGGTAGCGGAACGACAGCATGTCGTCGGTGCGGGCGAGCACGTGCACGTCGTCGTAGATCGAGGTGACCGCGGCCTCCTTCTCCGCGACCATCTCCTCGTTGCTGCGGTGCTCGTTCACCAGCTTCACGCGCATGCTGTAGCCGCCGACCGTCGGCTCGTCCGCCGGCCGCCAGCGCGTCTCGTAGAGCGGCGACACCTCCTCCGGCACCCACCCGGCCGGCACGTCGTAGTGCCAGCGGTAGCCGGGCCGTCCCATGCCGTGGACGCGGTAGTCGAGGTCGGTGGCGAGCGGCGGGTAGTCGATGTCGGGCGTGTACGGCCGCGCCGGCAGGACGGGGATCGAGGGGTTGCTGGCGGGCACGGGCGCGGCGGTCGCGAACGTCGCCGGCCCGTCGTCGTCGAGCGTGCCGAGGCCGAAGCCGGCGGCCGCGCCGACGGCCACGAGCGCGAGCGTCAGCCCGATCCAACGCACCCTCACGGCAGGAGGGTAGCCGGGCGGCGCTGCTGTGACAGTTCTGTGCGAGAGTGTCTGAGACCTGTCACAGCACCCCAGGGTCGGCCACCCGGCCGACCCCCGCCGGACCTGTCGCGAGGGAGCCGTCCGATGACCACCACACCCGCCGAGCTGTTCGCCGCGCACCGCCAGCGGCTCGAGGACGCCGCGGCGGCGTGCTCGACGCGCACCTGGTGGTCGGCCTTCGACGAGTCCCCGTCACCTCGCGTGTACGGCGAGGGCGCGGCCGCCGCCGGCCAGGCGGCGTTCGAGGCGTGGCTCGGTGGCGCGTTCCCGCTCAGCACGCCGGGCGCGAGCGGGACGGTGGCGACCGAGCGGTCGCCGTACGGGCCGGAGCTGGGGGTGTCCTACCCGCGGGTGACGGACGTCGACGCGCTGATGACCGCGGCGCGGGCGGGCATGAAGGCCTGGCGCGACGCCGGTCCCGACGCGCGGACGGGGGTGTGCCTGGAGGTGCTCCACCGGCTGCACGCGCGGGTCTTCGAGCTCGCCAACGCGGTGCAGCACACGAGCGGGCAGGCCTTCGTGATGGCCTTCCAGGCCGGTGGCGCCCACGCGCTCGACCGCGCGTTGGAGGCGATCGCCTACGCCTGGACCGAGATGCACCGCACCCCGGCGACCGCGCTGTGGGAGAAGCCCGGACGCGGTGAGCCGCTGCGGATGGAGAAGACCTTCACCGTCGTGCCGCGCGGCGTGGCGCTCGTCATCGGCTGCAACACCTTCCCGACCTGGAACTCCTGGCCGGGCCTGTTCGCGTCGCTGGTCACCGGCAACCCGGTCGTGGTCAAGCCGCACCCCGCGGCCGTCCTGCCCCTCGCCATCACGGTGCAGGTGTGCCAGGAGGTGCTCAGCGAGGCCGGGTTCGACGCGAACCTGGTGACGCTGGCCGCTGAGGAGCCCGACGACCGCCTCGCCGCGGCCCTCGCGGTGCGGCCGGAGGTGCGGCTGGTCGACTTCACCGGCGGCAACGCCTTCGGCGACTGGCTGGAGGAGCACGCCCGCCAGGCCGTGGTCTTCACCGAGAAGGCCGGGGTCAACACCGTCGTCGTCGACTCGACCTCCGACTTCCGTGCGATGTGCCAGAACCTGGCGTTCTCGTTCTCGCTCTACTCCGGGCAGATGTGCACGGCCCCGCAGAACGTCTACCTGCCCGCCGCCGGCATCGCGACCGAGGACGGCATGAAGTCGCCCGCCGAGGTCGCCGCCGGGATCGGTGCGGCGCTCGACCGGCTGCTGGGTGACGACGCCCGGGCCGTCGAGCTGCTCGGCGGCATCGTCAACCAGGGTGTGCTGGAGCGGCTGGACGCGGCAGGCGCCGGCGACGTCCTGGTGCCGTCGCGGGCGGTGAGCCACCCGTCGTACGACGCGGCGACGGTGCGCACGCCCACGCTGCTGCGGCTGACGGCCGCCGACGCGGAGGTCTACGAGACCGAGTGCTTCGGTCCGGTCGCCTACCTGATCGAGACCGACGGCACCGACCAGTCGATCGAGCTGTTCCGCGACACCGTCCAGCGGCACGGGGCGATGACCGCCTCGGTCTACTCCACCTCCGACGCCGTCGTCGAGCAGGTGCGCGACGCCGCGCTCGACGCCGGCGTCGCGCTCTCGGAGAACCTGCTGGGTGGGGTGTTCGTCAACCAGTCGGCCGCGTACTCCGACTTCCACGGCACCGGTGCCAACCCGGCGGCGACCGCGTCGTACACGGACGGCGCGTACGTCGCCTCCCGGTTCCGCGTGGTCCAGTCCCGCCGGCACGTCTGAGGACGCGGTCAGCAGAACCGGCGGTGGTAGACGGCCGTCGCGGCGGCGTACGCGAGGACCAGGACGCCCAGGCACCACGCGATCGCGGTGGCGAGCTGGTCCCCGACCGGCTGACCCTCCAGGAGACGTCGGAGCGTCTCGACGATCGAGGTGACCGGCTGGTGCTCGGCGAACGCACGCACCGGTGCGGGCATGGTGTCGGTCAGCACGAACGCCGAGCTGACGAACGGCAGGAACATGATGGGGTAGGAGAAGGCGGCAGCGCCGTCGACCGAGCGTGCCGCCAGGCCGGCCACGACGGCGACCCAGGTCAGCGCGAGCGTGAAGAGGGCCAGGACGCCGGCCACGGCGAGCCACGCCAGCACGCCCGCGCCGGAGCGGAACCCCAGGAGCAGGGCGACCGAGAGGACCACGGTGACGGAGACGGCGTTGGCGACCAGCGACGTCAGCACGTGCGCCCAGAGCACCGAGGACCGGGCGATCGGCAGTGACCGGAGGCGCTCCACGATGCCGCCCTGCAGGTCGAGGAAGAGGCGGTAGGACGTGTACGAGACCCCGGAGGCGACGGTGATGAGCAGGATGCCGGGCAGCAGGTAGTCGACGTACGGCCGGGTGCCGGTGTCGATCGAGCCGCCGAAGACGTAGACGAACAGGAGCATGAAGCCGATCGGCATGACCGTCGTGGTGATGATCGTGTCCGGGCTGCGCACGACGTGTCGCAGCGAGCGCCCGAGCAGGGCGCCCGTGTCATCGAGGGCGTGGGCGGTCATGGCGGGCTCCTTCGTGCTGTCAGCGGTCGGTGCCGACCACCGCGAGGAAGACCTCCTCGAGGCTCGGCTGCTTCTCGACGAGCTCGACCCGAGCAGGCGGCAGCAGTCGCTTCAGCTCGGCGAGCGAGCCGTCGGCGATGATGCGGCCCTGGTGGAGGATCGCGATCCGGTCGGCGAGCTGCTCGGCCTCGTCGAGGTACTGGGTGGTGAGCAGGATCGTCGTGCCACGCCCGGCGAGCTCGCGGACGCAGCGCCACACCTCCGCGCGGCCCTGGGGGTCCAGCCCGGTGGTCGGCTCGTCGAGGACGACGACCGGCGGGTCGCCGGCCAGGCTCATCGCGATGTCCAGCCGGCGCCGCATGCCGCCGGAGTAGGTCGACACACGCCGGTCGGCCGCCTCGGCGAGGTCGAAGCGGTCGAGCAGGTCGTCGGCGACCCGGCGGGGCTCCGGCAGGTGCCTCAGGCGGGCGACCAGGACCAGGTTCTCGCGGCCGGTGAGGACCTCGTCCACCGCCGAGAACTGACCGGTGAGGCTGATCAGCTCCCGGACCCGGGCGCCCTGCGTCACGACGTCGAGTCCGGCGACGCTCGCCGTGCCCGCATCGGGCCGCAGGAGCGTCGACAGGATCCGCACGAGCGTGGTCTTGCCGGCTCCGTTGGAGCCGAGCAGCGCGTAGATGCTGCCGCGGTCGACGGTCAGGTCGACGCCGTCGAGGACGCGCAGGTCGCCGTACGACCGGTGCACGCCGCGGACCGTGATCACTGCTCGCCGCGCTCGGCGGCGTCGATCGCCGCAGTCAGCCGGGCCCGCTCCTTGTCGACCCAGCGCTTGCCCGTGTAGGCCTCGGCGAAGGTCTCGACGAACTCGACGGGGTCCGCACCGACGACCGCACGCACCGGGGTGCCGTCGGCCGCCGCCCGCTCCCACAGGTCCGCCAGGTCGCTGAACATCGAGACGGCGGTGTCGCCGTCGATCACGCCACCGCAGACCAGCAGGTAGCGGTGCACCCCGCGGGCGGCCGTGCGGTACGGCTCCGGCAGTGCCTTCAGACGCGCGTTGTCCCGGCGGTACTGCTTCTTCTGCTCGAGCGATCCGGTGACCGACTCGATCCACTTGGCTGTCATGACGGACGGCCTCCTTCGCGGAGCTGGTCGATACGTCCTGCGAGGAAGCTCCACGTCCTCCAGAACTCGTCGAGCTGCGCCCGTCCCCGGGCGTTGAGCGTGTAGACCTTGCGCGGCGGCCCCTTCTCAGAGGGAACCTTCTCGACGTCGACGAGACCGCGCTGCTCGACGCGGACCAGGACCGCGTAGACGGTGCCCTCGGCGATGTCGCTGAACCCGCGGTCGCGCAGGTCGGCGGTGATCTCGTAGCCGTAGGCCGGACGGTGCGCGAGGATCGCCAGGACGATGCCCTCCAGCACCCCCTTGAGCATCTCGCTCGCCAGCTTGGCCATCCATCGCTCCCGCTACTCAGTGTCAATGACTACTAGTACATAGTAACGCTGAATACCGCGCAGACAAGTCCTCCTGGCCGGTCCGATGAGTACATCGGTGGAGGCCGGTCTGTCGAAGGAGGGTCCGCCCGTTCGTCGTACGGGTGACCGCACCTACCGAGGAGACGACGATGACCGACCTGAGGAGCCGCTGGCTCGCCCTCTACGTGCTGTGCCTGGGCGACCTGATGATCGTGCTGGACTCCAGCATCGTGAACGTGGCGCTGCCGTCCATCCAGGCCGACCTCGGGTTCTCCCAGTCGGCCCTGGCCTGGGTGGTCAACGCCTACCTGCTCACCTTCGGCGGCTTCCTGCTGCTGTCCGGGCGCCTCGGCGACCTGCTCGGCAACAGGCGGGTGTTCCTGGCCGGGGTCGTGGCCTTCACGACCGCGTCGGTGGCGTGCGGGCTCGCGCCGTCGGCCGGGCTGCTCGTCGTCGGCCGCGCGGTCCAGGGCCTCGGCGGCGCGGCGGTCTCCGCGGTCGCGCTGGCGCTGATCATGGGGCTCTTCTCCGACCCGGCGGAGCGGGCCAAGGCGATGGGCTTCTTCGGCTTCGTGATGTCCGGCGGCGGCGCGGTCGGCGTGCTGCTCGGCGGCGTGCTGACCGGGCTCTTCTCGTGGCACTGGATCTTCCTGGTCAACGTCCCCGTCGGCGTCGGGGTGTGGCTCGCCGCCCGCCGGGTGCTGCCGGCCGACGAGGTGGGCGAGCAGCGGCCGCGCATCGACGTGCTCGGCGCCGTGCTCGTGACCGGTGCGCTGGTGCTGTCGGTCTACGGGATCGTGACCAGCACCTGGGTGCTGCTGGGCGGCAGCGCGGTGCTGCTGGCGTCGTTCGTGGGCTGGGAGTCCCGCACCGCCGAGCCCCTGGTGCCGCTGCGTCTCTTCCGGCTCCGCAACGTCGTGGTGTCCCAGGTGGTCGGTGTGCTGTGGGCGGCGGCGATGTTCGCCTGGTTCTTCCTGTCCGCCCTCTACCTCCAGCAGGTGCTGGGGTACGGCGCCTTGGAGGTCGGCCTCGCGTTCGTGCCGACCAGCGCGGTGATGGCCTTCTGCTCGCTGCGGGTGTCCGACCGGCTGGTGATGCGCTTCGGGATCCGGCCGCCGCTCGTGGCCGGTCTCGCGCTCGCCGCGACCAGCCTGCTGCTCTTCTCGCGGGCGCCCGTCGACGGCAGCTTCGTCACCGACGTGCTGCCCTCGATGCTCCTCCTCGGCGCGGGCGCCGGCATCGCGTTCAACCCGGTGCTGCTCGCCGCGATGGGTGACGTCGAGCCGCACGAGTCCGGCCTCGCCTCGGGCGTGGTCAACACCTCGTTCATGATGGGTGGCGCGCTGGGTCTCGCGGTGCTCGTCAGCCTGGCGACCGCCCGGACCGAGTCGCTGGCCGCCGATGGGTCCTCGGCGCTCGAGGCCCTCAACGGCGGCTTCCAGCTCGCCTTCGCCGTCGGCGCCGTCTCCGCCGCCCTGGCCGCGCTCGTCGGCGGCCTCCTCCTGCGCCCCAAGCCGATGGTCATGCCGACCGACGAGCCGCTCCCCGAGGCCGCCCCCGAGGTTGCCTAGCGGGATAGTCCCTGACGCTCGAGTGGTGACGACGGCGGCGAGGTCAAGTGGTCCTAGCAACGGTCATGCTGCTGCCGGTTTGGTCAGCAGTGCGTCCAGCGCTTGGGCTGGGGTCTGCAGGTTCAGGGTAGGGCGTGGTCGGGCGTTGAGGGTTGCGGCGATGCGGCGGAGGTCGGCGGCGGTGAACCTGGACAGGTCGGTGCCCTTGGTCAGCCAGTGCCGCAGGAGCCGGTTGGTGTTCTCGTTGGTGCCGCGCTGCCAGGGTGAGTGGGGGTCGCAGAAGTAGACCGGCATGTCGAGGTCGAGCTGGATCTTGTCGTAGCGGGCCAGCTCGGTGCCGCGGTCCCAGGTCAGCGACTGGCGTAGGTGCTCGGGCAGGTCGGCCATCTCGCGGATCATCGCGGCGGCGACGCTGTCGGCGTCGTGGCGGCCGGGCAGGTGCAGCAGGATCGTGAACCGGGTGGACCGCTCGACCAGGGTGCCGACCGCGACCCCGCCGGCGACCCCCATGACCAGGTCGCCTTCCCAGTGACCGGGCACGGCCCGGTCCCTGGCCTCGGCGGGCCGCTGGCTGATCTTGAACGCCTCCTTGTACGGGCTGTTGGCACGCTTCGGCGAGCCCTGGGGCTTGCGGCGGGGCCGGATGGTCGACAGCTGCCGGTACAGGTCCTTGCGCAGCTCCCCACGGGTCTGGACGTACAGCGCCTGGTAGATCGTCTCGTGCGACACGCGCTCCATGATCATGTGCGGGAAGTCGCGCTTGAGGATCGTGGCGATCAGTTTCGGTGACCAGCCGTCGTCCATCCACGCCTCGATCCGGCGACACAGCCCCGGGTTGGCGACCAACCGGAACTCCTTGGGCCGCTTGCGGGCCTGCACAGCGTTGTGGTGCGCCAGCCCGGCGTGGTAGCTGCCGTCGGGGCCGCTGTTGCGTTTGATCTCACGGCTGACCACCGACTTGTCCCGGTCGATCAGCGCACCGATCTCCTCCAGGGTGATCGGGTCGCCCTGCGCGCGTCGCCGCACGCACGCGGCGATGACCGCCCGGTCCTCGCTGGTCAGCACCCGGCGTCTGAGCCGGTCCGGGGTGGGCGGGTCCGACGCAGCCCCCGCGGTCGGCGGCGGGTCGAGCAACAGCACAACGTCCACGAGCCCGCCGCGCTTGCCGGGCATGAGCTTCAACGACACCGGAGCAGACTCGCGCCACCACTCCCACGCCGACTGCTTCGCCACGCCGGCCTCTCCAGCAGCAGCCGCGAGCGACCAGCCCTCGGCAACCCGGTCGAAGAACCGCTCACGGACCTCGTCGGACACACGTCTTCTGGGCACAACACCTCCACAAAGTCGGTGTTGCTAGGACCACTTGACTCCGCCGGCGTGCCGACCACTCGATCGTCAGGGACTATCCCAGCGCTCAGTCGGTGGGGAGCGGGGCCCGGGAGATCGGGCAGCTCATGCAGCGCGGACCGCCGCGGCCGGAGCCGAGCTCGGAGCCGGCGATGCGGACGACCTCGATGCCGGCCTCCTCGAGGCGCGTGTTGGTCTCGTCGTTGCGCTCGTAGGCGACCGCGACGCGGGGTGCGATGGCCAGGGTATTGTTGCCGTCGTCCCACTGCTCGCGCTCGGCGGTGACCGGGTCCAGGCCGGTGTCGATCTGGTGGAGGGTGTCGATCTCCATCGCCTTCGCGGCGGCCACCAGGAAGGGCTCGGCGTCGGCCACCGACAGCGCCAGGTCACGATCGTCCTCGGCGTCGGAGTCCAGCGTGACGGCGTACGCCTGGAGCGAGTCGGCGACGTTGGGGTACATCACGATCTTGTCGACGTCGACCATCGTGCAGACCGTGTCGAGGTGCATGGTGGCGCGCTCCTGCGCGATCGGCACCGCGAGCACCGTGTGCGCGAGCCCGGCGTGGAAGACCTGGCGGGCGAACCGCTCCGCCCCGGCGGGCGTGGTGCGCTCGCCCACGCCGACGGCGATGACCCCGGGGGCCATCAGCAGGACGTCCCCGCCCTCGACGTGCTCGTGGTGCCAGCCGTGCACCTTGCGGGTGCCGCGGAACCGCGGGTGCTCGGTGTAGATCAGCTCGGTGAGCTGCGTCTCCCGCGCGCGGGCGGGCATCGCCAGCGACGTCACGGCCACCCGGTCGCGGATCCACACGCTCGAGTCGCGGGTGAACAGCAGGTTCGGCAGCGGGTCGATGAGGAAGTCGTCGTGGTTGAGCAGCGCGGTCACCAGGCCGAACCCGCCGCGGACCTCGTCGTTGCGGATGCCTGCCGTGAGGTAGCCGGTCAGCTCCTCCGGCGAGGCGTCGCGCAGGAAACGGGCGAGGTAGCCACGCAGCGTGTCGCCCAGGTGCAGCCCGGCCAGGGCCGTGGTGATCGCGTGGTTGCGGGCGTCGTCCTGCTGGAGGGTCTCGGCGAGCAGCTCGGTCAGGTAGAGGACCTCGACGCCCCGCTCGCGCAGCCGCTCGGCGAACTCGTCGTGCTCGTCCTGGGCCCGCGCCACCCAGGGGATGCCGTCGAACAGCAGCTTGTCGTTGTTGCGCGGGGTGAGCCGCTTGAGCTCGTTGCCCGGGCGGTGCAGCAGGACGGTCCGGAGGGTGCCGACCTCGCTGTCAGCGCCGTGCGTTGCCATGGCCACCACCCTAAGGGCCCCGGTCTCGGGGGGTCAGGTCAGCAGCTCGTACGCCGTCACGCCCGCCAGCACCAGGCACACGGCCGCACCGACGTAGTGGAGCACGTGGAGCTTGACGAAGCGCTGCAGCTGCTTGCCGGCCACCACCGCGAGACCGCTCACCACGAGCAGGGCGGCCAGGGCCCCGACGAACACGGCGGCCGGCTGGCCGTACTTGGCGACCAGCGAGATCGTCAGCAGCTGGGACAGGTCGCCCCACTCCGCGGCGAACAGCACGAGGAAGCTCGCGACCACCGCCTTGTGGCCACCCACGTCCTTGGCCACCACCTCGTCCTCGTCGGCGGCCTGGTGGTTGCGGCCCTCCCGGATCAAGATGACCGCGCCGACCAGGAAGATCACCCCGGCGGCCGCCTGGACCACCTCCTCGGGCAGGAACGAGACGGCGTGCCCCAGCAGCACCGCCACGGTCGTCTGCACCGCGAACGCCAGCCCGACGCCGATCCACACCAGGAACGGCCGGTACTTGGTGGCGAGCACCAGCGTCGCGAGGAAGGTCTTGTCGGGCAGCTCGACGACGAAGATCGCGAGGAAGGTCAGGCCGATGACGACCGGGTCCATCAGGGGGTTGCCTCTCCAGGACCGTGGAGGTCCAGATCGAGCAGCGCGCGGCAGTGGGCCTGCGCCTCGGTGAGCACGTCGTTGACCGGGCGGCCGAGCGCGGCGGCCGCACGTGCGACGTCGTCGTACTCCGGCTGGGCGTTGACGGCGATGCCTTCGTGTCGCGCCACCTTGACCGCCACCCGGTGCCCGTCGACGTGCACCTCGACCATCTCACGCAGGAGGGCGTGCTTGGTCACCGGCTGCTCGCGCAGGCCGATCGTCGTGGTGTGCCGGAAGATCGCGGTGCGCACCTGCGGCGCCAGCGCGCCGTCGACCAGCGCGTGCAGGGTGTGCGCGGGCCGGCCCTTCTTCATCAGGATCGGGGTCAGCCAGGCGTCGGCGGCGCCGGCGTCCAGCAGCGCCGCGAGGACGGCGGGCCACACCCGCGGGTCCAGGTCGTCGACGTTGGTCTCGAGGAGCAGCGGGCCCCCGGTGGTCGAGCCGACCCCGGTGGTCGAGCCTGTCGAGACCCCCGCGAGGAGCCGCACCACGTTCGCGTGGCCCGCGGGGTCGCGACCGCCGGCGCCGGTGCCGACGGCGGTCACCGCCATCGGTGGCTGCGGGCCGTACGCCGTCGCCAGCGTCGTCAGCAGCGCCGCACCCGTGGGCGTGCACGCCTCCGTGACCGCTGGCCCGGCAAGCGTCGGGACGCCGCGCAGCAGCTCGACGACCGCCGGCGGCGGGACCGGCAGGGTGCCGTGCGCGGTCTCGACCGTCCCGGACCCCACCGCGACCGGCGACACCGTCACCGCCGCGGCACCGAGGTGCTCGAACCCCGCGCACACCCCGACCACGTCCGCGATCGCGTCCAGCGCCCCGACCTCGTGGAAGTGGACCTCGTCGGGTGACGTCCCGTGCACGGCCGCCTCCGCGACGGCCAGCCGCTCGAAGACCGCCAGCGGGAGGTCGGCCCCCGCGAGCAGCGCCCGGACGTCGCGCCAGGTGCGGTGGTGGTGCGACTCGGCCACCTCCACGTGCACCCGGGTCGCGGCCAGGCCGCCCCGCTGGACCTCCTCGACGTGCAGGGTCACGGGCTCGGGCGCCACGGCGTCGATAGCGCCCTGGAGCACCGCGATCGGCACGCCGGCGCCGACGAGGGCGCCGAGCAGCATGTCGCCGCTGGCGCCCGCCGTGGCGTCGACCCAGACGGCGCCGGCGCTCATCGCGGAGCGCTCTGCCGGGCGACGCGGGCGGCGTGCACGCCGGCGCCGTACCCGTTGTCGATGTTGACGACGGTGATCCCGGGCGCGCACGAGTTGAGCATCGTCAGCAGCGCGGCGATGCCCCCGAGCGAGGCGCCGTAGCCGATGCTGGTCGGCACGGCCACCAGGGGTACGCCGGTGAGCCCGCCGACCACGGACGGCAGCGCACCCTCCATCCCGGCCACCACCACCAGGCAGTCGGCCTCCTCGAGGCGGTCGCGCACGCTCATCAGCCGGTGCAGGCCCGCCACGCCGACGTCGTCGATGCGGTCGACCGCCGAGCCGTGGACGGCGACCGTCACGGCCACCTCGGCCGCCACCGGCCCGTCGGAGGTGCCGGCGGCGACGACCGCCACCCGGCCGCGCGGCTCGGGGAGCGGGCCGAGGGTGGCCGCGCGGGCGGCCACGTCGACCGTCGCCCCCGGCAGCTCGGTGGCCACGGCGTCGAGCGCCTCCGACGCGAGCCGGGTGGCCAGCACCGCGCGCTCGGGGTGCTCGGCGTGGAGCGTGCGCAGGATCGCCACGACCTGGTCAGGTGTCTTGCCGGCCCCGAACACGACCTCGGGGTCGCCCGTGCGCGCCGCGCGGTCGACGTCGACGCGCGCGAACCCGAGGTCGGCCACGCGGGGGTCCTGCTGCTCCACAGCAGGAGAACCTACCCGGGGGTGGATGAATCCCCGGCCGACCGGGGATTCATCCGGGGTTGTCAGGCTCTTCATGACGTTGTCGGGGGTTGCAACGCCTGACAACGTCATGAAGAGCCTGACCGGGCCGGATCGTCGCGCGCAGCTCCGTCCCTGGTCCCCACCCGCAGCCCCGGCCGCGCGGCCGGCTGCTAGCGCGACACCTCGGCGCGGAACGGGTCGGCGGGGTAGACCCCGAGCACCTTGACGTCGGTGGTGAAGAACGCCAGCTCCTCCAGGGCGCGCCGGAGCCCGGGGTCGTCGGGGTGTCCGTCGACCTCGGCGAGGAACTGGGTCGCGGTGAACTCCCCGCCGACCATGTAGCTCTCCAGCTTGGTCATGTTGACGCCGTTCGTGGCGAAGCCGCCGAGCGCCTTGTAGAGCGCGGCGGGCAGGTTGCGCACGTTGAAGATGAAGCTCGTGACGACCGGGCCGTTGCCGGCCGGCGCCTCCACGAGCTCGCGGGAGAGCACCACGAAGCGGGTGGTGTTGTGCTCCTCGTCCTCCACGTCCTCGGCGAGGATGTCGAGACCGTAGATCTCGGCGGCCAGCGGCGGAGAGATCGCCGCCTGGGTGGGATCGGCGAACTCGGCCACCTCTCGGGCCGCGCCCGCCGTGTCGCCCGAGATGACGGGCTTGAACCCGTGCTCGCGGATGATCTTGCGGCACTGACCGAGAGCGTGGACGTGGCTGTGCACGGTGCGGATGGTGTCGAGCGTCGTGCCGGGCACCCCCATCAGGCAGAACCGGATCCGCAGGAAGTGCTCGGCGACGATGTGCAGCCCGGAGCCGGGCAGGAAGTGGTGGATGTCGGCCACCCGGCCCGCGATCGAGTTGTCGATCGGGATCATCGCGAGGTCCGCGTCGCCCTGCTCCACGGCCGCGAAGACGTCCTCGAACGACGCGCAGGGCAGCGCCTCCCAGTCCGGGTAGTGCTCCTTGCACACCTGGTGGGAGTTGGCGCCCGGCTCCCCCTGGTAGGCGATGCGTCGACTCACGGCCGCCATGCTCCCACGGGGTCCGTCGCAACTCGCACCGATCTCACCGCGCGGTGGTCTGAACAGGTCTCCCGCGCGGGCGGACCTCCTGCGAAGGTCGGTCCACCGTCTTGGGTCGACCGCACGAGCAAGGAGCACGCCATGACCGGACTCTTCTCCTCCCCGTCCTCACGCCGCGCGGTGCTCGGTGGAGCCGTCGGTGCCGGCCTCACCGGGGCCGCGATCACGGGCCCCCCGGTCTCGGCCGCAACCGCCCTGCGCATGGCATCGACGCGCTACACCTCGACCACCACGTACCTCACCATCACAGGAATCAAGGGCGACTCGGACGACGTGGACCACCCCGGGGCGATCGAGATCAACGACTTCACCTTCGGTGACGACGTCCAGCTCAGCATCGGCAAGGGAGGCACGGCCGACACCGGCAAGAGCACCGCTCGACCGGTCCGCTTCTCCTGCCTTGCCAGCCAGGCCTCGCCGAAGCTCTTTCTCTTCTGCGCCCAGGGCCGGAAGCTGAAGACGGCGACGCTCGAGGTGGTCGGGACGCCGAACGGCGACGGCGAGCCGGTCGCCTTCTTCACGGCCGCTCTGGAGAACTGCGTCATCACCTCCTACGACGTGTCGTTCGCCTCCGGTGACGAGGGAATGCGCGACGAGGTGGAGCTGGCGTACACGCGGATCAGCTACACCTATCGCTACCTCAACGACAGCGATACGCCCGTCCCGGTCACGATCGGCTGGGACTTCAGCACCAACAAGTCGTTCTGAGGAGGGCCGGAGGGGCAGCTCGAGCCGCCGGGGGCGGTGCCTAGGGTGGTGTGGTGCCCCGGTACGACGCCGTCCTGCTCGACGTGTTCGAGACCGTGCTGTGCGTGGACCAGCTGCGGCACGCGACGCTGCTGGCCGAACGGGCCGGCGTGGCCGCCGATGACTTCGCCGCTGCGGCGGCCACGTGGGGGCCACGGATCAACCGCGGCGAGTCGACGCTGGCCGACGCGGTCGCCGCGGTGCTCGAGGAGTGCGGTGGGTCGACGGACGGAGCCGACGTCGCCGCGCTGGTCGAGGCCGATCGCGAGCTGCTGACCGAGCTCGCGGTGGTGCCCGACGACACCGTCCCGTTCCTCGAGGGCCTGCGCGCCGGCGGGATCCGCACGGCGTTCGTCAGCAACTGCGCCGAGAACACCCGCCCCCTGCTCGACTCCCTGGGCCTGAGCGACCTCGTCGACGAGCTGGTGCTCTCCTGCGAGGTGGGGGCGACCAAGCCGGACGCGCCGATCTTCCGCGCGGCGCTGGACGACCTCGGCGTGCCGGCCGACCGGGCGGTGCTGGTCGATGACCAGCAGTCCTACTGCGACGGCGCTGCCGCGCTGGGCATCGCCACCGTGCGCATCGACCGGTCGGAGGGCACCGGACAGGTCTCGACGCTCACCGAGGTGTCGGCGTACCTCTGAGGTCCGCGCGACCTACCCTCGGGTGGTGGAGATCGTCGCCCTCGCCCTGGCCGCTGTCGCTCTCGTCGTGGCGCTCAGCACCCGGCAGCGGCGCCGGCGCCCGGTCGACGGTCTCGACGCCGTGCCCGAGGACGTGCAGGGGCTGCGTCAGGAGGTCGCCGCGCTGCGCGCGGAGGCGAGGGGCGCGCTGCGGCACCTGGCCGTCGTGCGCTACGACGCGTTCGGCGACATGGGCGGCCACCTGTCCTGGTCGGTGGCGCTGCTCGACGACGGCGGCGACGGCGTGGTGCTGACCTCGATCCACGGCCGCAGCGAGGCCCGCTCCTACGCCAAGGGCGTGAGCGGCTGGGTGTCGGAGCAGCAGCTCTCGCCCGAGGAGGTCGAGGCCATCGACCGCGCCCGTCCCTGAGGTGCGGGTCGGGAGGGTCCGCTCACCCGATCGGGCGAGCCCGTCCGGGCCATGCGGCAGCGCTCGGACGGTGACAGGCTGACGGCACCTGTCCCGCCGGTGGTCGGCGGGCTCTCGAGGAGGTACCCATGACCCGCACCCGGACCGCCGGCGACCTCGACCTGTCCGCCTCGCGGCGCATGCTCCTGGCAGGCGCGCTGGGGATGGGCGGCGCCGGGGCGCTCGCCGGATCGGCCGCCGCCGCGGGCCCGACCATCCCGGACGACCCGAGGGTGCGGTTCTACCTCACCGTGAGTGGCGTCGACGGCGAGTCGACGGCCGAGAACCACCCGAAGGCCATCGAGCTGCTGACCTGGTCCTTCGGCGTGACCCACACCGTGAGCCAGAGCGGCGGCGGTGGCGGCGCGGGCAAGCCGACCCCGGCCGACTTCGTCTTCGTCTCCACGATGTCGAAGGCGTCGCCGAAGCTCTACCTGGCCGCGTGCACCGGCCGGCACCTGAAGTCGGCCACGCTGGAGGTCGTCTCGTTCGGCGAGGGCGAGACGCCCACGCAGACGGTCGTCCTCACCGACGTCCAGGTGCACTCCTACCAGGTCGCGCCGGGAGAGGTGGACGGCTACCCGATCGAGGTCGGGCGGCTCACCTACGCCAAGATCTCGCTCACCGAGTACGTCCAGAGCGGGGACGGGTCGGTGCACCCGGTCACGGTCGGGTTCGACTTCAAGGCCAACCGCCCGACCTGAGCGCCCGGGCACCCCGGGCCCCTATGCTCCGGCCATGAACCCGATGAGGTGGGCGGCGCAGAAGCTCGGGGGCCAGTCGTGGCTGCCGCGGTTCGCGCCGATGATCGTGGGCAGTGACAAGGCGCTGCAGCGGCTCACCCGCGGCCGCCTGACCATCATGCTCGCCACGGGCCTGCAGGAGCTGGTCCTGCAGGTGCCCGGGCGCAAGAGCGGCATCCTGCGGACCACCCCGCTGCTCACCGTCCCCCACGACGGGGGGTGGCTGGTGGTGGGGTCCAACTGGGGCGGCCCCAAGCCGCCCGAGTGGGTCGCCAACCTGCGGGCGGCCGCCGACCCGACGATCACCTACCGGGGCCGGACCATCGCGGTCGACGCCCGGGAGGTCACCGGGCCCGAGCGGGACCGGATCTGGACCGTGCTCCTGCAGACCTGGCCCAACTACGAGAAGTACGCCGAGCGCACGGACCGCGAGCTCCCGGTCTTCCACCTCACTCCCCGCTGACCTCCGCGGGTCGCTCCTTGTCCGGCGGTCGTGACGAGGTCGCCAGGGGGACGCCAGGGGGGTCAATGCGGGGGGGGGCCGTCAGGGGAAATGTGCAGGACACGCCGTGTCCCTCGGCGTGTCCTGCACATTTCCCCGGTCGACCGGCGAAACGAACGACCTCAAGGCTCCAGCGTGTAGCCCAGCCCCGGGCTGGTCATCAGGTGCCGCGGGTGAGCGGGGTCGTCCTCGAGCTTGCGCCGCAGCTGGGCGGCGTAGACCCGCAGGTAGTGGCTCTCGTGCAGGTATGCCGGCCCCCACACCTCGCGCAGGATCTGCTCGCGCGGCACCAGCCGCCCGAGGTTGCGCGCCAGCAGCTCCAGGAACGACCACTCGGTCGGCGTCAGCCGGATCTCGACGTCGTCGCGCAGCACCTTCTTCCGCGCCATGTCGACGACCAGGTCGCCGACCGTCACCACGGACGTCGTCGGCGCCGAGTCCTGCGACCTCCGGACGGCGGCGCGCAGCCGCGCCATCAGCTCGTTCATCGCGAACGGCTTGGTGACGTAGTCGTCGGCGCCGAGGTCCAGCGCCTCGACCTTGTCCTCGCCGTGCTGACGGGCGGAGAGCACCACGATCGGCACGGTCGTCCAGCCGCGCAGGCCGGCGATCACCTCCGTGCCGTCCATGTCGGGCAGGCCGAGGTCGAGCACGACCACGTCGGGGTGCTCGGTCGCCGCCGCGTCGAGCGCCGACCTCCCGTCGGCGGCGGTCACCACCCGCCACCCGTGCGCGCGCAGATTGATCGCCAGTGCCCGCGCGAGGGTCGGCTCGTCGTCGACCACCAGCACCGTGTACGCCGGCTGCGCGCTGCTCACGAGCCCGCCCGGGGGACGGAGAGGACCATCGTCAGGCCGCCGCCGGGGGTGTCCTCGGCCGACAGGGTGCCGTCCATCGCCTCGGTCAGCCCGCGGGCCACGGCCAGGCCGAGCCCGAGGCCACCGGGAGTGGTGTCGTCCAGCCGCTGGAACGGCTCGAACATCCGGTCGCGCAGGGCCGGGGCCACGCCGGGCCCGCGGTCGACGACGAGGACCTCGACGGTCTCCGGCAGCACGTGGGCCAGCACCCGGACCGTCTCGCCTCGCGAGGCACGCACGGCGTTGGTGACCAGGTTGGCGACCACCCGCTCGAGCAGGCCCGCGTCGGTGCGCACCAGCGGGGTGCTCTCGTCGACCTCGAGCACCACGTCGCCGGGAGGGTGCCCGGCGACCGCGAGCGGCAGGACCTCCTCCAGGCTCCGGTCGCGCAGCACCGGGTGCAGCAGACCCGACTGGATCCGGGAGAGGTCGAGCAGGTTGTCGATCAGTCGCTCCAGCTGCTCGGTCGAGTCCTCGACGGCGGCGACAAGCTCCTTCTGGTCTGCGGGGTCGAGCGTGCCCGAGACGAGCCCGTCGACGGCCGTGCGCATCGTCGCCAGGGGGGTGCGCAGGTCGTGCGACACCGCCCGCAGGACGGCCGTGCTCGTGGCCTCGGCGCGCTCGAGCGCCGCGGCCCGCTCGTCGCGCTCGCGCAGCCGGCGGTACTCCAGCACCAGGCCGGTCTGCACGGCGAAGCCCTCGAGCACCCGGCGGTCGGTGGCACGAAGCGGTGCGCCGCACAGCACGATGACGTGGTCGTCGTCGACCTCGACGCGGGTGTCGCCCTCGTCCGGAGCGCAGGCCGGCTCGGCGCCCGAGGACGCGAGGACCGTCCACCCGGCCGGTCCCCGCTCGAGCAGCGAGACCGCGCGCTGGCCGAAGGTCTCCTGCAGGCGGGTCACGATCGCGTCGGCGGTGTCGGCACCGGTCAGCACCGAGCGCGAGAGGGACCCGAGCGTGGCCGCCTCGGTCCGGGCACGGACGGCGTCCGAGGCCCGCCGGGACGCGCGGTCGACGACGGTCGCGACGCCGAGGGCGACGGCCACGAACACCGTGAGGGCGACCACGTTCGCCGGCTCCGAGATGGTGAACTGCCCGGTGGGCGGGGTGAAGAACCAGTTCATCAGCAAGAAGGCGACCAGCGCCGTGGCCAGTGCGGGGACCAGACCACCCACCAGCGCGACCAGGACGGTCGCGGCCAGGAAGAGGAGCACGTCGAGCGGGAGCTGGTCGGGGTCGCTGAGCAGGTGGAGAGCGAGCGTCAGGACCACCGGGAGCAGCACGGCGAGCGCGTAGCCGGTGACCTGCCGCTGCCTGCTCAGGGGCGAGGCGTAGAGACGGGGACGCCCGACGCCGACCCCCTCCTCGTGGGTCACGAGGTGGACGTCGATGGACCCGGCGAGCAGGGCGATCCGCTCGCCTGTCGTCCCGGTGAACAGCCGGCGCAGCCGGCCGTGCCGGGAGGTGCCGACGATGATCATCGTGGCGTTGGCCCCGGTGGCGAAGTCCACCACGGCCTGGGAGACGTCCTCCCCGACGACGGAGTGGAAGGTGCCGCCCAGCGACCCGACCAGCTGCTGGGCGCGGGCGATCCGGCGCTCGTCGGGGTTGGTGAGCCCGTCGGCGGCGATCACGTGGACGGCGAGCAGCTCGGACCCGGCCGCGCGCTGGGCCAGGCGCGCGGCGCGGCGCAGCAGCGTCTCGCTCTCGGCCCCTCCCGTCACCGCCACCACGATGCGCTCCTTGGCGGGCCAGGGCTGGTCGATCCGGTGCGCGCGCCGGTAGTCGTCGAGCGCGTCGTCGACCCGGTCGGCCAGCCACAGCAGCGCGAGCTCGCGTAGTGCGGTCAGGTTGCCGACCCGGAAGTACGACGTCAGCGAGGCGTCGACCTGCTCGGCCTTGTAGATGTTGCCGTGCGCCATCCGCCGCCGCAGCGCGTCGGGCGACATGTCGACGAGCTGGATCTGGTCGGCCGTGCGCACGACGTCGTCGGGGACGGTCTCGCGCTGGCGCGCGCCGGTGATCCGCTCGACGGCGTCGTTGAGGGACTCCAGGTGCTGGATGTTGACGGTGGTGATGACGTCGATCCCGGCCCGGCGGATCTGCTCGACGTCCTCGGCGCGCTTCTCGTGGCCGCTGCCCGGCACGTTCGTGTGCGCGAGCTCGTCGACGCACACCACCGACGGCCGCCGGGCGACCACCGCGTCGACGTCCATCTCGGTGAAGGTGGTGCCGCGGTAGGAGACCGCCTTGCGCGGCACCACCTCGAGCCCGTCCACCATCTCGGCGGTGTGCCGGCGACCGTGTGTCTCGACGTAGCCGACCACGATGTCGGTCCCGCGGTCGCGGCGCCGCTGGGCCTCGCTGAGCATGGCGTAGGTCTTGCCGACGCCCGGTGCGGCGCCGAGGTAGACCGTCAGCCGGCCCCGCTTGACGTCCTCCGCCATGGATCGATCCTGCCAGTCAGGAGGCGTCGGCGGCCTGCTGGACCGCGATGTTGAGCTGCAGCACGTTCACGTGCGGCTCGCCGAGGACGCCCCAGGTCCGCCCGGAGGTGTGGTCGTCCACCAGGCGGCGCACCTGCTCCTGCGTCAGGTCGTTGGCCCGCGCGACGCGCGGGACCTGCAGCTCCGCGTACGCCACCGAGATGTCGGGGTCCAGGCCCGAGGCCGACGCCGTCACCGCGTCTGGGGGGATCTCGCTGACCGGCACGCCTTCGCGCTCCGCGATCTCCGCCTGGCGCTGCCTGATGGCCTTGATCAGGTCGGGTGCCTCCGGGCCCCAGTTGGAGCCGTAGGTGTTGAGCGGGTCGTACCCGTCGCCCGCGGCCGAGGGCCGGTTGTAGAACAAGGTGGCGTCGTCGGAGACCTGGCCGATGATCGCGGACCCGACGGCCCGGTCGGGATCGGTGGTGTGGGCGCCGGTCGGCGTGATCAGCGAGCCGTTGGCCTGCCACGGCGCCACGACCTGGGCGATCCCCAGCACGACGACCGGATAGGCGACGCCCAGCAGGAGCGTCATCGCGATCATCATGCGCAGCCCGGCGAGGCTGAAGCGGAAGAGGCTGTAGATGTCCTTCATGGTCAGACCCCCGGGATCTGCGAGATGACGAGGTCGAGCAGCTTGATACCCAGGAACGGGGCGATCAGGCCGCCGACGCCGTAGACGAGGATGTTGCGGCGGAGCAGGTCGACCGCGGACGACGGCCGGTACTTCACGCCCCGCAGCGACAGCGGGATGAGCGCCACGATGATGAGCGCGTTGAACACGACGGCCGACAGGATCGCCGACTCCGGTGAGGACAGCTTCATCACGTTGAGCACGTCCAGGTCCGGGAACGCGACCACGAACATCGCCGGCAGGATGGCGAAGTACTTCGCCACGTCGTTAGCGACCGAGAAGGTCGTCAGGGCGCCACGGGTGATGAGCAGCTGCTTGCCGATCTCGACGACGTCGATGAGCTTGGTCGGGTCCGAGTCGAGGTCGACCATGTTGCCGGCCTCCTTGGCCGCCATGGTGCCGGTGTTCATCGCGACGCCGACGTCGGCCTGCGCGAGTGCGGGAGCGTCGTTCGTGCCGTCGCCGCACATCGCGACCAGGCGCCCGCCGTGCTGCTCCTTGCGGATCAGCGCCATCTTGTCCTCGGGCGTCGCCTCGGCGAGGAAGTCGTCGACACCGGCCTCGTCGGCGATCGCCCGGGCGGTGATCGCGTTGTCGCCGGTGATCATCACGGTGCGGATCCCCATGGCGCGCATCTCGTCGAAGCGCTCCCGGATGCCCTCCTTGACGACGTCCTTGAGGTGGATCACGCCGAGGACCCGGGCCGGGTCGCTGCCGACCTGCTCGGCCACGACCAGCGGCGTGCCGCCCGAGCGGCTGATCTGGTCGATCAGCTCGGGGAGGCGGCCACCGGCGGTCCGCCCGGCCGGGACGCCCGTGCTCTGCACCCACTGGGTGACCGCCGACCCGGCGCCCTTGCGGACCACGCGGTCGGGCAGGTCGATCCCGCTCATCCGGGTGGTCGCGGAGAACTCGACGAGGGTCGCGTGGTCGGGCACGGTGCGGTGCTCCTCGCCGGCGACCAGCGTGACGATGCTGCGGCCCTCCGGCGTCTCGTCCGCGAGGGAGGAGAGCAGGGCGGCGTCCTGCAGCGCGGCCAGCGTCACGCCCTCGACCGGCAGCAGCTCGGTGGCCCGGCGGTTGCCGTAGGTGATCGTGCCGGTCTTGTCCAGCAGCAGCACGTCGACGTCACCGGCGGCCTCGACCGCGCGACCGGACATGGCCAGCACGTTGCGACGCACCAGGCGGTCCATGCCGGCGATGCCGATGGCCGACAGCAGGGCGCCGATCGTCGTGGGGATCAGGCAGACCAGCAGCGCGACCAGGACGATCCACGACTGGTGGGCGCCGCTGTAGTCAGCCACGTAGTAGAGCGAGCCAACGACGACGACGAAGATGATCGTGAGGAACGCGAGCAGGATGTTCAGCGCGACCTCGTTCGGCGTGCGCTGGCGCTCGGAGCCCTCGACCAGCGCGATCATCCGGTCCACGAAGGAGTGACCGGGCTCGGAGGTGATCCGCACGACGATCTGGTCGGACAGCACGACCGTGCCCCCGGTGACCGCCGACCGGTCGCCACCGGACTCCCGGATCACGGGGGCGGACTCGCCGGTGACGGCGGACTCGTCCACCGACGCGACGCCCTCGACGACGTCGCCGTCCCCGGGGATCCGCTCGCCGGCGTCGACCACCACCACGTCGCCGGCCCGCAGCGCGGTGCTCGCGACCTCCTCGGTGGTGCCGTCCGAGCGCCGGCGGCGCGCCGTCGTCTCGCTCTGGAGCGACCGCAGGCTGGCGGCCTGGGCCTTGCCGCGGCCCTCGGCCACGGACTCGGCCAGCGTGCCGAACAGGACCGTCAGCCACAGCCAGATGGTCACGCCGACGCCCATGGTGCTCGGGTCGAGCACCGAGGCGACGGTGGTGAAGACCGCCCCGGCCTCCACGACGAGCATGACGGGGGTGTGCACGAGCTCGCGGGGGTCGAGCTTGCGGACGGCACCGGGGAGCGCCTCGCGGAGCTGGGTGCCGAGGGTGCGCCGGACCGGCGCCGGGTGGTGAGTGTTCACGACAGGGACTCCGCGATCGGACCGAGGACGAGGACCGGGACGTAGGTCAGACCGACCACGACCAGGGCCACGCCCGTGAGGAGGGCGACGAACAGGGGCTTGTGGGTGGGCAGCGTGCCGGCGCTCGGGGGCAGGTGGTGCGCGGCCGCGAACCGGCCGGCCAGCGCGAGGACCAGCACCATCGGCAGGAACCGGCCGACGAGCATGCACAGCCCGAGCAGCGTGTTCCAGAACGGCGTCCCGGAGGTGAGTCCAGCGAACGCGCTGCCGTTGTTGTTGGACGCCGAGGTGACGGCGTACAAGGCCTCGGACAGGCCGTGCGGGCCGGACTCCTGCAGGCCGGCGAGGCCGTCCGCGGCGGTGATGGCGACGGCGATGCCGACCAGCACCAGGACGGGGGTGGCCAGGATGTAGGAGCCGACCAGCCAGATCTCGCGCTGGCCGATCTTCTTGCCGAGGTACTCCGGCGTGCGGCCGACCATGAGCCCGGCCAGGAAGACCGTGACGATCGCCAGCATGAGCATGCCGTAGAGGCCCGACCCGACGCCGCCGGGAGCGATCTCGCCGAGCATCATGTTGAACATCGCGATGCCGCCACCGGGTGCGGTGAGCGAGTCGTGCATGGCGTTGACCGCACCTGTCGACGTCCCGGTCGTGGACGAGGCGAAGAGCGCCGAGGCGGCCTCGCCGAAGCGGACCTCCTTGCCCTCCATGGCCCCGCCGGCCAGCTGGGGCGCGGTGCCGTGGCCGGCCATCTCGGCCCAGGTGAGCAGGGCGACCGCGCCGCCCCAGAGCAGCGCCATGACGGCCATGACCGCGCCGCCCTGGCGCCGGTCGCCCACGATGATCCCGAAGGCCCAGGCCATGGAGAACGGGATGACCAGCAGCAGGAAGATCTCGAACAGGTCGGTGAACGGCGTGGGGTTCTCGAAGGGGTGGGCGGAGTTGGCGTTGTAGAAGCCGCCGCCGTTGGTGCCGAGCTCCTTGATCGCCTCCTGGCTGGCCACCGGGCCGCCGGTGATCGACTGGGTGCCGCCGGTGAGCGTGTGCACGACCTGCGGCTCCAGGAGGTTCTGGACCGCGCCGAGCAGGACCAGCACGACGGCTGCGACCAGCGCGATCGGCAGCAGGACGCGCAGCGTCGTCCGGACGAGGTCGGCCCAGAAGTTGCCCACCCGGCCGCCGGCCAGGTTGCGCGCCAGGCCACGCGCGAACGCCGCGGCGACAGCCATGCCGACGGCTGCGGAGACGAAGTTCTGCACCGTCAGCCCCGACATCTGCATCAGGTGGCCGACCGAGACCTCGCCGGAGTACCACTGCCAGTTGGTGTTGGTGACGAACGAGACCGCCGTGTTCCAGGCGCCGTCCGCGGGCAGGGCCGAGAACCCCAGGCTCAGGGGCAGGTGCTGCTGGAGGCGACCGATCGCGTAGAGCACCAGGACGCCGACCAGGGAGAAGCCGAGCACCGACATCGCGTAGGTGCGCCAGTGCTGGTCGGCGTCGGGGTCGACGCGCAGGACCCGGTAGGACGCCCGCTCCACGGCGAGGTGCCGGGGCGAGGTGTAGAGGTGGGCCAGGTGCCGGCCGAGCAGCGGCACGGCGACGGCCAGGGCGAGGACGAGGGCGGCGACCTGGGCGATGGCAGGTCCGACCGCGCTCATGCGGCGTCCCGGTCCACGGCGGGCTCGGCGACCGGCTCGACGTCGGGTGCGTCGTCGGAGAGGCGGCGATCGAGCACGCCGACCAGCACCGCGAGAAGGCCGAACGCGACGAGCGTCAGCAGGAGGAAGAGGAGATCAGGCACGTCCTCCGTTCTAGGCCCGGCCGGAGGGTCCGAACCGCACCGTTGACGCTTCCTTGACACCCCCCGATCCGATCTTGACGGCTTCCGACCGCCAGTCGTGGCCTGCGCCACACGGCGCCTGCAGCGGCCGGGGGGCCTGCTCAGCCGACGTGCACGTGCGGGCGCCGCCGACGCCTCGGCTCGGCACGCCGCAGCACCTCGCGGGTCACCGGGGCCACCTCGCCCTCCCCGAAGAAGAGGAACCGCAGGAACTGCGCGACCGGGTTGCCCTCGGTCCACTCGAAGTAGATGTGCGGGTTCACCCCGGTCCGGTCGCGGACGGCGAGCAGGACGGCCGCGACCGAGTTCGGGACCGCAGAGGACTCCAGGGTCAGGACCCGGTACGACTGGTGGCGCACGATGCCGCGCACGCTGAGCGTCGTCTCGAAGTCGGAGGGGTCGGTGACCACGACCTCGACGAAGATGATGTCGCCCTCGTCGGGCAGGTCGTTGTCGGCGACGACCTGCCGCACCTTGGCGATGTAGGCCTCGCGGTCGCTGACCTCGGGGTCGTGGGCGATCAGCCGGATCTGCCGGCGCGCGCAGTCGCGCAGGAAGCGCTCGGCGGTCGGGTCGAACGTGACCGCCGTGGCGCGCAGCTCGAACGCGCGGCGGACCCGCGACCACAGCGAGACGCCGATGATCGCGGCGATGAAGCAGGCGCCGATCTTCACGCCGTCCGGGCGCTCGACGATGTTGTCGGCCGTGGTGTAGACGAAGACCGCCGCGATGACCGCGAAGCCCAGGTACTGGCGTCGCTGCCCCTTCCGTCGCGCCGCGATCGTCACGGCGACGGCGGCGGAGGTCATCAGGACCAGGACGCCGGTGGCGTACGCGCCGCCCTGGGCGTCCACCGAGGCGTCGAAGTACCAGGTGATGAAGAACGCGGTGGCGGTGAGCACGAGCACGAGCGGCCGCACGGCGCGCGACCAGTCCGGCGCCATGCCGTAGCGCGGCAGGTAGCGCGGGATCAGGTTGAGCAACCCGGCCATCGCCGAGGCGCCGGCGAACCACAGGATCGCGATCGTCGAGACGTCGTAGACGGTCCCGAAGACGTTGCCCAGGTACTCGTGGGCCAGGTAGGCCAGGGCCCGCCCGTTCGCCGGCCCACCGGGCTCGAAGTCCTGCTCCGGGATCAGCAGCGTCGTGACGATGCTGCTGGTGATCAGGAAGACACTCATGATCAGCGCCGCCGTCGTCAGCAGCCGCTTCGCCCCGCGGATCCGCCCGGCGGGTCGCTCCTCGGTGTCCCCCGCGTCTCCCTGGATCTGGGGCATGACCGCGACGCCGGTCTCGAAGCCGGACAGCCCGAGGGCGAGCTTGGGGAAGACCAGCAGGGCGATCCCGACCATGACGAAGGGGTTGCCGTGCTCCTGGACCAGCGCCGTCCTCCAGTCGGTCACCAGGGTCGGGTGCTCGACGACGTGCCACAGGCCGACGCCCACCACCACGGCGTTGAGGGCCAGGTAGACCGCGACGAGGACGACGGCGATGCCGATCGCCTCGTTGAAGCCGCGCAGGAAAACTCCGCCGAGCAGGGCGAGCAGCCCGAGGGTGATCAGCATCTGCTGGTCGTGGAGGAACGAGGGCACGTGCGGGTTCTCGACGACGTGCGCGGTGGCGTCGGCCGCGGAGAGCGTCATCGTGATCATGAAGTCGGTGGCGGCGAAGCCGAGCAGCACCAGGACGAACAGCTTGCCCTTCCAGAAGGACAGCAGCTTCTCGAGCATCGCGATCGACCCCTCGCCGTGCGGGGAGTCCTCCGCGACCCGGCGGTAGACCGGGAGCGCGCCGCACAGGGTTAGCAGGACCAGGACGATCGTGGCGAGCGGCGACAGCAGGCCTGCCGCCAACGCAGCGATGCCGGGCTGGTAGCCCAGCGTCGAGAAGTAGTCGACGCCGGTCAGGCACATGACGCGCCACCACCGGTGGCGCGGGTGCTCCTGCGCCGGCACGCCGTGCGGCCCGAGGTGGGAGCCGCTCCGGTCGACCATGCCCTCCATGAGCCACGCGCGGAGCGCGGAGCGCGGCGGGGCGGTCGGGGTCGTCGTCACCCGACCAGCCTCTCGTGGAACGGGAGAGGACGTGTGCCGAAGTCGAGGCGTAACCGTCAAGGATCCGTCAAGGGCCCCCGGTGCGGCCCGCCCGTCCGTGGCGCTCAGCGGGGGACGCGGACCAGGAGGCGGCCGTGGACGCAGGTCATCCGCAGCTCCTTGCCCGGGCCGATCGAGTCGCCGTCGAGCTGGCGCGGCGTGTCGGTCGCGGCCCGGATGACGACCGTGTGGCCGGTCATCCGGTTGACGAGCTCGTCGGTGCGCGGCCGGCGGGCGAGGACCCGGTAGGCCAGCGGGATCCAGGACAGGAACTTCCGCGGGTGGAGCAGGACGACGTCCAGCACGCCGTCGTCGATCGCCGCGTCGGGGAGCAGCGGCATCCCGGCCTGCAGGAAGCCGACGTTGCCGACCACGATCGTGCGGGCGCGGTGCTTGGTGAACTCGCCGTCGTCGACGGAGACCTCGACCCGGACCGCCGGGAACATCAGCGACTTCAGCGCCGAGAGGACGTAGGCGATCCACCCCACGCGCTTCTTGATGTCCTCGTTGACGCCCTCCATGATCGCGGCATCGAAGCCCATGCCCGCCATCACCATGAAGTGGGTGTCCTCGAAGCCGTCGCCGGAGACCTCGACGAGGTCGATCGCCCGGTCCTGACCGGTCAGCGCGACGTCGATCGCCGCGCGGATGTAGAGCGGGATGCCGAGGTTGCGCGCGAGCAGGTTGCCCGTGCCGGCGGGGACGATGCCGACCGGGATGCCGGTGCCGGCGAGCTCCGCACACACCTCGCGGACGGTGCCGTCACCTCCGCAGACCAGCACCAGGTCGGCCCCGGCCACCGCGGCGGCCTCGGCCATCCCGGTGCCGGGGTCCTCGACGGTCGTGTAGTGCCAGGTGGGCGTGGACCAGCCGGCCTCGTGGGCCATCGCCGTGACGAGGGACTCGAACTGGCCGACGTCCTCGACCTTGATCGGATTGAGCACGACCGCGAGCCTCCGGTCGGAGGGGCGGACCTCCGTCAGCGGCTCGACCGCGGCGGCGTGGCTGCGCGGGCGTGGGTTGTAGAGCGCGATGCCCAGCAGCACGATCCCGGTGCCGAGCAGGTAGCCACCGAGCACGTCGGAGGGGTAGTGGCGCCCCAGCAGCACCCGGTCGGCCCCGACCACCAGCACGACCAGCACGATGCCGGCGTACGCCGCCCGCCGCAGGTTCAGCCGGCGCACGAACATCGAGACCAGCACGATGAGCACGCCGCCGAGCGCGGCGACCGAGGTCGCGTGCCCGGACGGGAAGGACAGGCTGTGGGCCAGCTGCGCCGGGTTCTGCCACGGCGGCCGGTCGCGGCCGAAGAAGCCCTTGAGCAACGGGTAGGCCAGCAGCGCGACGCCCACGACCCCGGCGCTGAAGAGCGCGGCCCGCCGGTAGCCGCGGACCAGCAGCAGGACGACCATGACCAGCGTGACCACGATGATCGGGACGCTCTGGAAGCCGATCTCGACCCAGCGCAGCGGGTGCCGCAGCCAGCGCTCGTCGACCGCCCAGCTCTCCGCCGGCTCCCCGCGGCCGTCGACGGAGGTCACCGGCACCCAGTCCTGGTGGACCGCGACGGCCAGGATCGCGAACAGCCCGAAGCAGAGCCCAGCCCAGCCGAGCACGACGGCGCGGGGACGGTCGAGCATGCTCGCAGTATGCCCGTCGGGGCTTCGGGCACGCGCACCCGGCCGGGTGTCCGGCTGTGTATCTGGGGAGCGTCGGCGGGAACCGCCCGGATAGCCTGGCAGGGTGATCGATCCCCGCATCCTCCGTGACGACCCCGACCGCGTCCGAGCCTCGCAGGCCAAGCGCGGCCTGTCCGACGAGGTCGTGGACCGGGCGCTCTCCGCGGACGCGGCCCGCCGCGTGGCGATCGCGACCTACGAGAGCCTGCGCGCCGAGCAGAAGCAGCTCGGCAAGCAGGTCGCCCGGGCGCAGGGCGAGGAGAAGCAGGAGCTGCTCGCCCGCACCAAGGCGCTCGCCGCCGACGTGAAGGCCGCCGAGGCCGCCCAGGCCGAGGCCGAGGCCGCGTGGAACGACGCGATCATGAGCCTGCCCAACCTCGCGGCCGACGAGGCGCCGGCCGGGGGCGAGGACGACTTCGTCGTGCTCGAGACGATCGGCACCCCGCGCGACTTCGCCGCCGAGGGCTTCGAGCCGCGCGACCACATCGAGCTCGGCCGGATGCTCGGCGCGATCGACCTCGACCGCGGCGCCAAGGTGTCGGGGTCGCGCTTCTACTTCCTCACCGGGGTCGGGGCCGAGCTCGAGCTCGCGCTGGTCAACCTCGCGATGGAGCAGGCCCGCGGGGCCGGCTTCACCCCGGTGGTCGCGCCGTCCATGGTCAAGCCGCGCGCGATGGACGGCACCGGCTTCCTCGGCCAGGCCGCCGACGACGTCTACCGCATCGAGGGGCAGGACATGTACCTCGTCGGGACCTCGGAGGTCCCGATGGCGGCGTACCACTCCGACGAGATCCTCGACGGCGCCGCCCTGCCGCTGCGCTACGCGTCGTTCAGCCCCTGCTTCCGCAAGGAGGCCGGCTCGCACGGCAAGGACACCAAGGGCATCATCCGGGTGCACTGGTTCGACAAGGTCGAGATGTTCGTCTACACGACCACCGAGGAGTCGTACGCCGAGCACCAGCGTCTGCTCGCGTGGGAGAAGGAGTTCCTCGACAAGCTCGAGCTGGCCTACCGCGTCATCGACACGGCCGCCGGCGACCTCGGGCTCTCGGCGATCCGCAAGTTCGACTGCGAGGCGTGGATCCCCACCCAGGGCAAGTACCGGGAGCTCACGTCGACCTCGAACTGCACCGAGTTCCAGACCCGCCGGCTCGACACCCGCGGCCGGTTCACGGACGGCACCAGGGCGATCGCGACGCTCAACGGCACGCTGTGCGCGATCCCGCGCGCGATCGTCGCGATCCTCGAGACCCACCAGCAGGGCGACGGCTCCGTGCGGGTCCCGAAGGCGTTGCAGCCCTGGCTCGGAGGCCGCGACGTGCTGGAGCCGCTCGGTGGCTGAGGACTGGCAGCCCCGGCTGGTCGCCCTCGACATCGACGGCACCATCCTGAAGTGGGTCGAGGGCTCGGGGACGACGCACGAGGAGGTCTCACCGGCCGTCAAGGACGCCGTGCGCCGGGTGCTGGACGCCGGTGCGCACGTCGTGCTGGCCAGCGGCCGGTCGCCGCACGGCATGGCACCGATCGCCGACCTGCTGGACCTGCACGGCCCGGACCGGGAGCGGCTGTGGGTCGTCGCGTCGAACGGTGCGGTCGTGTTCCGCTACCCGCCGCTGGAGGTCGTGCACGAGGAGACCTTCGACGCCCGGCCGGCGGTGCAGGCGATCCTCGAGCGGCACCCCGAGGCCCTGGTGGCGGTCGAGGAGCGCGGCGTCGGCTACCGGGTGAACTCCCACTTCCCCGAGGGCGAGCTCTCGGGCGACATGATCGTGACCGACGTCGACGACCTGCTGTCCGCCGAGGTCAGTCGTGTCATCATCCGTGACCCGAACTCGACCGCCGACGAGTTCGTCGCCCTCGCGCGCGAGCTCGGGCTGCACGGGACCAACTACGTCGTCGGGTGGACCGCCTGGCTCGACCTCGCCCCGGTGGGCGTCTCCAAGGCGTCGGGACTGGAGCACGTCGCGCAGGCTCTGGGCCTCACCGCCGGGGACGCGCTCGCCGTCGGTGACGGCCGCAACGACCTGGAGATGTTCGCCTGGGCGCACCGCTCGGTGGCCATGGGCCAGGCGATCCAGCTGGTCATCGACGCGGCCGACGACGTCACCGACAGTGTGTACGAGGACGGTCTCGCGACCGAGCTCTCGCGGTGGTTCCCCGACCGGCGGACCGCATGACGCTGCCGGAGGTGGTCAGCACCGAGCGGCTGCGGCTCCCCCTCTGGACCCCGGAGGAGGCCGCGACGATCCTCGCCGGCGGCCACCGCGACGGCTGGCACCGCGACTACCCCCGCCAGGACGACCGCGACGCGGCGACGATGTACCGCGCCGGCGACCCGTGGGGGCCGCGTCACGTGGTGCGGGGCACCACGGCGCTCGGCTCGATCGGCTTCTTCGGGCCACCCGAGGACGCGGTTGACGGCGTGCCCGAGACCGAGGTCGGCTACGGCCTGGTCGCGGAGGCACACGGGTGGGGCTTCGCGACCGAGGCCCTGCGGGGCCTGCTGGAGGAGACCGACCGCGAGGGCGTGCGGATCCGCGCGAGCGTCGAGCCCGAGAACCGGGCGAGCCTGCGGGTGCTCGCCAAGTGCGGCTTCACCGAGCTGCGCGGCAGCAACGAGGACGGCGAGCTCGTCATGGCCCGTCCGCTGCCCGCCGGATGCTGAGGTGCGATCGGACGTCGGCGGTGGTTGAGGTGCGAGCGCCGCGAGCCTCGAAACCCCCCGGCCTGGTCGCCACCGACCTGGACGGCACCCTGGTCCGCAGCGACGGCACGGTGTCGGCGTACACCGCCGACGTGCTGGGCCGGGTGGAGGCCGCAGGCATCCCGGTGGTCTTCGTGACCGGTAGGCCGCTGCGGTGGGCCGAGGACGTCTTCGAGCACGTCGGCGAGCACGGGCTCGCGATCGTCTCCAACGGGGCGCTGGTGTGGGACGTCGCCCGGCACCTGCCCCGGCTGGAGCGGCCGATCGAGCCCGCGCTCGGCCTGGAGGTGTGTGACGAGCTGCGCGCCGCCCTGCCCGGGACGCTCTTCGCCGTCGAGACCCTGGCGGGCATCGGCCTCGAGTCGGCGTTCCTGGAGCGGCACCCGCTGCCGGCCGAGGCGCGCCGCGGCACGCTCGCCGAGATCTTCGACCAGCCGGCGCTGAAGCTGCTCGCCCGCCACGAGGAGCTGGCGCCGCAGGAGTTCTGGGACCTGGCCGAGCAGGTCGTCGGCGGCCGGCTGGTCATCACCTGGTCGTCCGCGTCGTCGCTGCTGGAGATCAGCGCACCGGGGGTGACCAAGGCGTCGACGCTCGCACTGGTGTGCGCGGACCTCGGCGTGGACGCGGCCGACGTGCTGGCGTTCGGCGACATGCCCAACGACCTGCCCATGCTCGCCTGGGCGGGCACGTCGTACGCGATGGCCAACGCCCACCCGACGGTGCTCGAGGCGGCCGACCACGTCGCGCAGACCAACGACGAGGACGGCGTCGCCCGGGTCCTGGTTGGCCTGCTCGACCACTGATCTGTTGTGATGGACGTCGACATGGTGACCGCACTGATCCGCCGACTCCTGGCCGTCCTCCTGCTCGTGCTGCTCGCGGGCGGGGGAGTGGTCCTGGTGAGCGCGCCGGCCTCGGCGTGCCCGGCGTCGACCGCGACGCCCGCCCAGCAGGTCGAGGCGGCCGACGCGCTCTTCACCGGCACGGTGTCGACGGCGACCCGGCAGAGCCTGGCGGTGCGCTACACCGTCCAGGTCGAGCGCGTGTACAAGGGCGACGTCGGCGAGCAGGCGACGGTGATGACCCAGCGCAACCCCCGCGCCTGCGGCCTGCCGGGGCTCGTCGAGGGTGGCCGCTACGTGTTCTACGCCGCCGACGACGGCGGCGACCTGGTCATCTCGTCCCGGGGTGGCACCACCCGGGCGACGACCACGGCGGTCGCGACCGTCGAGCGGCTGCTCGGGCCGGGCACCCCGCCGGTCCCGCCGGAGCCCGAGACCGCGACCCTCACGACCGTCGCGGGCGAGCCCGCCAGCCGCACCCGGCTGGCCGCACCCGGAGCCGCCCTCGTGCTCGTCGGCCTGCTCGGCCTGGTGCTGGTCGGCAGCCTCGGCCGGCGCCGGCGCACCCACGGCTGAGCCGGGCTCGCCGGGGTGGATGAATCCCCGGTCAGCCGGGGATTCATCCGGGGTTGTCAGGGAGTTCATGACGTTGTCGGGGGTTGCAACGCCTGACAACGTCATGAACTCCCTGACCGGGGTCGGCGGGCCGCCCTGCCGCGCCCCGCGTGTCGAGCTGGCGGGTTTCGGCGGTTGACCGCCGGAACCCGCAGCGCCCGGGCTGATATAGGTCGGGTTAGTCCTTCACGGACACCTCCGGAGGTGCTTGGAAGGGACCGACAGGTTCTGTTCATCTGAAGGTCTGGCGTTGCTGCGCCGTGGTCTTCTGGCGCCCCCGGAGGTGAGTTCCGTGGTTGTTCAAGCTGCTCGCGTTACGTCCTCGACGGTCGTTGTCGCGGTCGATGTTGGCAAGATCGAATTCGCGTTCTCTGCGACTGATGTGACGCGTACGTCCCTGCTCAGGCCCCGGACCGGGTGCCCGATGACCGGGTCGTCTCTGGCGCAGGTCGTTGCCGACATCGTCGAGGTGCTCCCGGTCGATGCCGTGGTCAAGGTCGGCATCGAAGCAGCCGGCCACTACCATCGGCCGTTGCTGAACGCGGCGTGGCCGATCGGCTGGGAGGTCCTCGAGCTCAACCCCGCTCATGTCACCGAGCAGCGCCGGGTGCTGGGCAAGCGCACGGTCAAGACCGACGTGCGCGATCGACTTGCAGGCCATGACCGAGTTGCTGCTGGCCGGTCGCGGGCAGCCGGTCCGGGACCGCTCGCTGGTGCTGGGTGAGCTCACGGCGTGGTCGGCGCACCGGGCCAGCCGGGTGGTGGTGCGCACGGCCACCAAGAACCAGCTGCTTGGCCATCTGGATCGGACCTTCCCCGGTCTGACCCTGGCGCTGCCGGACGTGCTGGCCACCAGGGTGGGCCGGCTGGTCGCAGCCGAGTTCCCCGATCCGGCCAGGCTTGCGGCCCTGGGCACCGCCCGGTTCATCCGGTTCGGCGCGACTCGCGGACTGCAGATCCGTAAGCCCGTAGCAGACCGGCTCGTCCAAGCCGCTCGTGAAGCACTGCCCACCGCCGATGCCGCCGTCGCGCGGGCGGTTCTGGCCGCTGACCTTGCGCTCCTGGCGGACCTCGATGCCCAGGTCGACACGGCCACCGACCAGCTGGCGCGACTGCTGCCGCGGACCCCGTTCGCGCCGCTGTTAACGGTCCCGGGATGGGGTGTGGTCCGGGCCGGGAACTATGGCGGCGCTCTGGGTGACCCGGCCCGGTTCGACAACCACCGTCAGATCTACCGGACCGCGGGGCTCAACCCGATCCAATACGAGTCGGCCGGCAAGCGACGTGACAGCGCAATCAGTCGTGAGGGCAGCGTGGAGCTGCGTCGCGCTCTGATCGACCTTGGGGTCGGGCTATGGCTCAACGATCCCGCCGCCAAGGTCTACGGCGCCCAGCTACGTGCCCGCGGCAAGAAGGGCCTGGTCATCGCCTGTGCGATGGCGAACCGCGCCAACCGCATCGCCTTCGCACTGGTGCGCGACCAAGCCAGCTACGACCCAGACCGGTGGACCCAGGAGGACTGAGCGACCCCTTCACAACCACGGTCGGTAGTGCCAGGCTCGAGGGTACGAAGGACCCGGACCAGACGCCGCCCGGGCTATGGCAGACGCCGCAAGACGTCATGCCGCATCTAGCTTGGCGCCCGGGTCCTTCGCCATCACGGCAGCCCGAACGAAGCCAGACGACCCGCTCCCCAGCGAGGTCGAATACGTCAGCGTGGGCGCCCCGGCACCCCACAGCCAGGCACGCCGACAACACGCCCGCCACCAGCTCCCAGCGCGGAGTTAACGAAGCGCGCCCGACCAGAGACTTGACGCGACCTACAGCCAGCTAGAGGTACATGCCGCCCGAGTCGCCGGGGACCTGGGGCTGCTGGGGCTGAGGGCCGGCGTCGGCCTGGGGGCCCATGGCGCCCGGCGGCAGCGCCCGGCGGATCTGCTCGAACTGCGCTCGGGCGGCCATCTGCTGGGCGTAGATCGCAGTCTGGATGCCGTGGAAGAGCCCCTCGAGCCAGCCGACCAGCTGGGCCTGCGCGATCCGCAGCTCCCCGTCGGACGGCGTCGCGTTCTCGCTGAAGGGCAGCGTCAGCCGCTCGAGCTCCTCGACGAGCTCGGGGGCCAGGCCCTCCTCGAGCTCCTTGATCGAGGCCTGGTGGATCTCCTTGAGGCGGTTGCGGCTGGCCTCGTCGAGGGGCGCGGCCTTCACCTCCTCGAGCAGCTGACGGATCATGCTGCCGATCCGCATCACCTTGGCCGGCTGCTCCACCAGGTCGGTGATGGCGCGCTCGTCGTCGTCCTGGTCGGCGTCCTCGGCGCCGGCCAGCGCCGACGCGGGCACGGTGCCGACGGGGCGGCCGTCCGGGCCGACCACCACGACCTGCTGCTCGAGGTCGTCGGCGCGGTCGTCGGGGCGGTCGTCGGGCTGCTGCTCGCTCATGGCCCCACCGTATCCACCAGGTGGTGTCACATGACCAGGAGGATCTTGCCGCTGTGCTCGCCCGACTCCATCAACCGGTGCGCGTCCGCGGCGCGGTCCAGCGGGACGGTGCCGTGGACGACGGGCCGGACCAGCCCCTCGGCGACCAGCGGCCAGACGTGCTCGACGACCGACGCGCAGATCGCTGACTTCTCCGCGACCGGCCGGGCACGCAGCGTGGTGCCGATGACCGCGGCGCGCTTGCGCAGCAGCTTGTTGATGTCGAGCTCGGCGCGCGTGCCGCCCTGCATCCCGATGATCACCAGCCGTCCCTCGGTGGCGAGCGCGTCGAGGTTGCGGTCCAGGTACTTCGCGCCCATGTTGTCGAGCACGACGTCCGCGCCACGACCGTCGGTGACCGCGTGGACCTCCGCGACGAAGTCCTGCTCGCGGTAGTCGATCGCCGCGTCCGCCCCCAGGGCCAGGCAGGCCGCACGCTTCTCCTCGGTGCCGGCGGTGGTGAGCACCGTCGCGCCGAGCTGGTGCGCGAGCTGGATGGCGAACGACCCGATCCCGCCGGCCCCGCCGTGCACCAGCAGCACCTCGCGCGGCTTCAGGCCCGCGATCATGAAGACGTTGGACCACACCGTGCACGCGACCTCGGGCAGCGCCGCCGCGGTGACGAGGTCGACGCCGTCGGGCACCGGCATCAGCTGGCCCGCGGGTACGGCGACCTGCTCGGCGTACCCGCCCCCGGCCAGCAGGGCGCAGGCCTCGTCGCCGACCGCCCAGCCCGTGACGCCGGGCCCGACGGCGGCCACGGTGCCGCTGCACTCCATGCCGATCACGTCCGAGGCGCCCGGCGGCGGCGGGTAGAAGCCCTGCCGCTGCAGGAGGTCGGCGCGGTTCAGCGCCGCCGCGGCGACCCGCAGGACGACCTCGCCGGGCCCGGGCTCCGGGTCGGGCAGCTCGGCGACGGACAGGACCTCGGGGCCGCCGGCCCCGTCGGCGATCACGGCACGCATGGGTGCCAACCTACGGCGTCGGCCGGGACGTCAGGCCTCGACGTACTCGTCGCCGGTGTGGTCCACCGAGCTGTCGTCGGGCACCTCGTCCGGCACGTCGTCCGGGTCCGGCGCCCCGGGCGGACGCTCCCAGGCGTCGGCCAGCCGCTGGGCACCCGCGGCCAGGCGCTCGATCTCCTCGGGGTCGGCGCCCCGGGACCCGACGGCGAAGCCGAGCAGGTACGCCGTGATCGGTGCGGCCCGCCGCTCCACGTTGTGTGCCGCGACCCGTGCGAGGTCGAGGACCAGGCCCTCGTCGACCTCGGTGTCGACGTCGAGGACATCGCTGAGCTCGTCGATCCAGTCGTGGAGGTTCACGGTCTGAATCTCGCTCAACCGCGCGGGCTCCGCAACCCCCGATCCGGTCCGGTCGCCGTCGGTCAGGGTCCGCCCAGGTCGCGCAGGTCGGCCCAGGTGTCGACGTCCCGGCCCTCGTCGGGCTCCGGGGCGACGGCGGCGATGTCGAGCGCCGCGAGCAGCCGGTGGATCGCCATTGCGTGCTGGGCGTCGGCGTCGGGGCGGACCGCGTCGAGGCGGTCCGCGGTCAGCACCCCCGCGAGCTGGCGGCGGCCCCCGGCGTCGGTGAGGAAGGCGCCGTCGTGACCGGCGGCGGCCGCACGCAGCCGGCGGAAGGTCCACGGCGTCACCCGGGGCATGTCCACCGCGAGCAGGCCCAGTGCCTCCGGCCGGCCGCCGAGGGCGTCCCGGCCGGTGAGGAGCGCGGCCGCGGGGCCGCCGTACCGGGGGCTCTCGCGGCAGAAGGTCACCGGCCTTGACGTCGGCACCGGGTCCCCGACCACCACCACCTCGTCGGCGTCCGAGCACGCGTCGATCGCGTGCTCGAGCAGGGAGCGTCCCGCGTGCTCGACGGCGGCCTTGTCCGCGCCGCCGAGGCGGGCCCCCCGGCCACCCGCGAGGACGACGACCGCGAAGCCCGACCGCCCGCCCGCGCCGCTCATGTGTGGCAGTCTCGCACCGTGGCCCGACTCCGCCTCGCCCTCGTCCAGCACGCCTCCGGGCTCGACCCGGCCGACAACCGCCGGCTCCTCGGCGAGCTGACACCCGAGGGCACCGACCTGGTCGTCTTCCCCGAGGCGTTCGCCCGCGACTTCGGGGAGCCGGGCTCCGACGTCAGCCGGTACGCCGAGCCCGTCGACGGCCCGTTCGCGACGGAGGTCGCCCGGGTGGCGGGCGAGCGCGGGACCACCGTCGTGGCCGGGATGTTCGAGTCGGGTGACGACCCGCACCGACCGTTCAACACCCTGGTCGTGCGCGGCGCCGCGGAGGCGTCGTACCGCAAGATCCACCTCTACGACTCCTTCGGCTACCGCGAGTCCGAGCGGCTCCGCGCCGGGCCGGTCGCGCCGGCCCTGGTCGACGTCGGCGGGTTCCGGATCGGCCTGATGACCTGCTACGACCTGCGCTTCCCCGAGCTGGCGCGGATGCTGGTCGCGGAGGGTGCTGAGCTGGTGGTGCTGCCGGCGGCGTGGGTGGCCGGCCCGCGCAAGGTCGACCACTGGCGGACCCTGGTGCGTGCCCGGGCGATCGAGAACACCGTCTACGTCGCCGCGGCCGCGCAGCCCGGGCCGCGCTACACCGGCCACTCGATGGTCGTCGACCCTCTCGGGGACGTGCTCGCCGAGGCCGGGGAGCAGCCCGAGGTCCTGGTCGTCGAGATCGACCACGACGGCCTGCACGGGGCCCGCAGGACCAACCCGTCGCTCGCCAACCGGCGTCTGTAACCTGGCCTGCCGTGTCCAGGTCCGCTCCACGCCGTCGCGCCGAGCGGCCCCCGTCGCGGCGAGCCCGGGTGGCGGCCGGGCTGCGGGCCCGGGGTGAGCGGTTCGCAGGCTCCCGGGCACCGGTGGTGCTCTGGGTCCTGACCGTGGCCGCCGGCCTCGGCGCGCTCGTCGCGTGCACGGCCGACGTCGGCCCGGCGTGGCTCTGCGACGCGGGCGCGGTGGCGGTCGTGACGTCGTACTCGTGGGGGCTCGCCGCCCGCACCGGGGGCCGCCCGGTCGTCGTGGGCCTGCTCGCGCTGGTCCTCGGCGTCGGCGTGGTGGTGCTCGACCACGAGGCCCTGCGCACGGGGGCCGCGGTGCTCACCGGCGTTGTCACCGCGGTGCTGGCGGTGATGGCGACGGTGCCGGCCGTGCGCTTCGTGCACGCCGTCCGCGAGGTGCTGGTGGCCGTGGTCGTCGCCGCCATCGGTGCGCTGGCCGTCGTCGCGTTCGAACCGGTCGCGACGGTGGCGCGCTTCGAGTACGCCGTGCTCGGCCTCGGCCTGGTCGGGGCGTTCGCGGTCGTCTACCGCCTCGGTGCGGGGCTGCACGGACTGGGCCGTCGCGGGGTCCTGACCGTCCTGATCGGCACCGTCGTGCTCGCCGGAACGCTGGCCTACGCCGAGCTGCTGCGCCGCTACGGCACCCCCACGCTGGTCGACAACCTCTTCGACGGCGTCGACTGGAGCCGCGACCACTTCGGTGCGTTCCCGCGACCGTTGGAGACGGTCCTGGGCGTCCCCGCGCTGGCCTGGGGCACGCACATGCGCGCGCGGCGCCGGCAGGGCTGGTGGGTCTGTGCCTTCGGCGTCGCCGCCACCGCCCCCGTCGCGACGACGCTGGTCAACCCGGTGGTCTCGCTGCAGGAGGCGGGCCTGGCCACGGCGTACGGCGTCGTGGTGGGCCTGGTGCTCGGGTTCGTCGTGGTGCGCCTCGACCTGGCCCTCACCGCGCCCTCGGGCAGCAAGGGCAGCCGGGGCCGGCGGGCGGAGGAGGCGACCGCGCTGCGGCCCGAGCCGCCGCGGACCCGGCCGCTGCTCTGAGCCGGTGCCGACCGCACCGATCTGGAGTACCTGCCGGTAACGGCTAGGTTCGACGGCATGGCTCGTGAGCAGGTGACCGTGGTGGTGGCGGAGATGGTCGCCAACGTGCTGACCGTGGCGGTCGCTCCCGGTGACACCGTCGCGGCCGGGGACGCGGTCGTGCTGCTGGAGTCGATGAAGATGGAGATCCCGGTGCTGGTGGACGTCCCCGGCACCGTCCGCGCGGTCAAGGTCGCCCCCGGCGACGTCGTCCAGGAGGGCGACCCGCTGGTGGAGGTCGTGGGCTGACTCGCCCCGGCCGGCTCCCGACAGGGCCGGTCAGGGACTTCCTGACGTTGTCAGGGGTTGCAACCCCTGACAACGTCATGAATCCCCTGACAACCCCGGATGGATCCCCGGTCAGCCGGGGATTCATCCACCCTCGGACCGCGGGCGGCAGCTGCAGAGGGGGCGGGATTCGAACCCGCGGTAGGTCTCCCTACGACCGCTTTCAAGGCGGTTCCGATCGGCCACTCCGGCACCCCTCCGTGCCCGGCGTGCCGGGACACGCGAGCAGTCTAGGAGGCGGGTGCGGGACCGGTGCGGCTACTCCGACCCGCCGAGCTCGAGCTCGACCTCGTCGTAGGCCAGGTCGTGCAGGCGCTGCACGTGGTGGCCGATGTCGGCCAGCAGCCGGTGCAGCTCGGCGCTGACGGCCTCGAGGTCGGGGTGCTCGAGCACCCGGGGCCCGAGCTCGCTGAGCCGGGTGAGCAGCAGGGTGCGCTCGCGCAGCAGGCTGCCGCCGCGGGCGGCGAACCAGCCCTCGGTGCCCGGGTGGACCTCGGCGAGCAGCGCGTCGCGGAGGGCGGCGAGCCGCTGGCGTGCCGTCCAGCGCCAGCTGGCGGGAGGGACTCCGAGCCGGCGGGAGGTCTCGAGGACCTGCGCGAGGCCCTGCATCGCGGCGTTCGTTCCTGCGGAGGCGATGGTCATGCTGACCTCCCGGGGGCCCGGAGTGATGGGGGGTACCTCGAGTGTGAACCCGCCCCAGCGCCGCCACAACCCGGTGACGGGCGTCAATCCGGTGTCTTGTTCAATCAACCCATGTCCCAGCCCGTCCCCGGCCCGCCGGTGTCCGACTATCGGCTCGCGCCGGTCCTCGCCGTCCGGTTCGCCGGCGCCGGCCTGGTGCTGCTGGCGCTCCTGCTCGCCGTGCTCACGGTCCTGGTCGCCCTGCTCGACCTGCCGGTCGGCGCGCTCGTCGCCGTGGCGGCGCTCGGCGTGCTCGTGGTGCTGGTGTCGGCGTACCTGCTGCGCCGGACCGTGGTCGTCCACCTCGGCGACGACGGCTACCGGGTCCGGCTGCTGCGCGGCGTCGGGGTCGACCGGGCCTCGTGGACCGACGTCCGCGAAGCGGTGACCGCGGCGCCGTCCGGCACGCCGGTGGTGGTGCTCAAGCTCGCCGACGGGCGCACCACGACGATCGCCGTCCAGGCCCTGGCGGCCGACCGGGAGGACTTCGTGCGGGACCTCCAGGCCCACCTGCAGCACGGCCACGGCCTGCGCCGGCTCTGAGCCCTGGCTCTGAGCCCTCCGCGCAGGGCCGTGCCCTGATTGGCTGTCGCCGACGGGGTCCTTGTAGCCTGTGCTGGCTGTCGGGAGGCGTCGCCTAGTCCGGTCTATGGCGCCCGCCTGCTAAGCGGGTTGAGGGCAAACCCCTCTCGCGGGTTCAAATCCCGCCGCCTCCGCCAGCGCGCGGCCCCCTCGACGAACGTGACGAGGGGGCCGCGCCACGCTCCCGGCCGTAGGACCCCATCTGCATGAACATGCAGCGGTTGCAGAAATGTGCAATGCACATTTCTGAGGCATCCATCCGTTCGTACTAGTCGGTCCTGCTCGCTCAAACTGGGGTCACCGGGTCTTCCGTGGGGCCCGATGAGTGGATTTGGAGAGGGAGATGAACGTTGCACGAAAGGTCGCGATCGCACTCGTGACCGCGACGATGAGCGTCGGACTCCTGGGGATCTCGGCTCCAGCACATGCAGACAGCTCGTGGGGGTGGCGCTCGACGCGCTGACCACCACACAAGGCTCGGTCGAGCCGGGGACCCAACTCAACCCCCCACTTGTTCGGTCCCAGCGCCATCCCCCCGGCCTGGCTCGACCACCGCAACGAGGGCAGTGACATCCAGTCACTGCCCTCGTGGCGTGTCCGGGGTCGGTCAGGCCCCGTCGGCGCCGGCCTCGCCGGCGTCGTCGTGGTCGACCTGCTCGGTCCCGGAGATGCCGAGCCGCCCGATGGTGTAGCCGAGCTGGAACCGGGTCTCCGCCTCGAACTCCTCCTTGAGGTCGGCAATGTAGCCCGCGTACGTGCGGGGGCTGACGCCGAGGCGCTTGGCCGACACCGGGTCGGAGTGGCCCTCGATGAGCATCCGCAGGGTCATCAGCCGCTGCTCGGCGGCGATGTCCTTCATGACGGCCGCCTCCCGGCTGGTGAACGGCCGGGCACGCTCCCAGGAGCGCTCGAAGACGTCGACGAGGTAGGCGACCACCGAGGGCTCGCGCACCGCGATGGCGACCTTGAGGTCGTTGGGGCTCGGGATCACCGCCACGCGGCGGTCGATGACGATCATCCGGTTGAAGAACTCGTCGAGCGTGCGCACCTCGGCGCCGCGCTCGGTGACCGCGGCGACGTACTCGCGGGTCGTGGAGTTCCGGCGGGCGCTGTGCTGGTAGAGGGTGCGCATCCGGGCGCCCCGCTCGAGCAGGGCCGTGTCGCGCAGCACCCCGTCGGAGAGCAGCCGGGGGTTGCGCCCCGACTGCGGCTGGGCCGTCAGCATCTCGTCCTCGCACTCGGAGACGAGCCCGGCGATGAACGGGGCGATCGCGTGCTCGTGGAGGTAGGTGAACGGGCCGTGCGACGAAGGCTGCGGCGCCCGCCGCCAGGCGTGGTTGAGCACGCCGAACGCCTCGGCCCACTGCGACGACTCCTCGAGCAGCTTGCTGCCCTCGGTGCTCAGCGGCGAGATCACCCGTGCCTGGACGGTGTGCGGGTCCTCGGCCACCCAGGTGTTGGTGTCGTTGTCGTGCTGGACCAGGCCCATCGCGCGCAGCTGCTCGAGGGCGGCGTGGAGCTCACCGCCGGGGAGGATGCGCGCGTCACCGTCGGCGAGGCCCCCGGACCCGACGATCTCCTCGTAGAGCTGGGTGCTGGCGGACTCGAAGAGGGCTCGATCCTGCGGACCCAGGGCCTCCACGCGCGTTCCCCTTCCGACTGTCCCCCCGTCAGAGCCGAACCTGTGGGGCCGATGATCCCACAGGTACGGCGTCGCTCGGGGTCAGCCGCCGAGACGGGCCCGCAGCCCGTCGAGCTCGGTCCACAGCACGGCCGGCAGGTCGTCACCGAACTTGTCGAACCAGTCCTGGATCTGCGGCAGCTCCGCGCGCCACTCGTCGACGTCGACGGCGAGGGCGGCGGCCAGCGCCTCCTCGCTCAGGTCGAGGCCGTCGGTGTCCAGGGCCCCCGGCGCCGGGACGTGCCCGATCGGCGTCTCGACGGCCGCGGCCTGGCCGTCGATCCGCTCGACGACCCACTTCAGCACCCGGCTGTTCTCGCCGAAGCCGGGCCAGAGGAAGTCGCCCTGGTCGTCCCGGCGGAACCAGTTGACGTAGAAGATCCGGGGCAGCTTCGCCTCGTCGTTGTCCTTGCCGACGGTGATCCAGTGGTTGAAGTAGTCGCCGGCGTTGTAGCCGATGAACGGCAGCATCGCCATCGGGTCGCGGCGCACGACGCCGACCGCCCCGACCGCGGCTGCGGTCGTCTCCGAGGAGAGCGTCGCGCCCAGGAAGGTCCCGTGCGCCCAGTCCCGGGCCTCGAAGACCAGCGGGACCGTCGTCTTGCGGCGGCCGCCGAAGAGGATCGCGTCGATCGGGACACCGCGCGGGTCGTCGTACTCCGCCGCGAGGATGTCGCACTGCTTGATCGGGGTGCAGTAGCGCGAGTTCGGGTGGCTGGAGAGGAAGTCGCTCTGCGGCGTCCACTCCTCGCCCTTCCAGGAGGTCGCCCGGGCCGGCGGGTTCTCCAGGCCCTCCCACCAGATGTCGCCGTCCTCGGTGAGCGCGACGTTGGTGAAGACCGAGTTGCCCTTGTTGATGGTGCGCATCGCGTTGGGGTTGGTGTGCTCGTTGGTGCCGGGCGCCACGCCGAAGAAGCCGTACTCCGGGTTGACCGCCCAGAGCCGGCCGTCCTCGCCGATGCGCATCCAGGCGATGTCGTCACCGAGGGTCTCGACCGTCCAGCCCGGGATCGTGGGCTGGAGCATCGCGAGGTTGGTCTTGCCGCAGGCGCTGGGGAACGCCGCGGCGACGTACTTGACCGTGCCCTCGGGCGAGGTGAGCTTGAGGATCAGCATGTGCTCGGCCAGCCAGCCCTCGTCGCGGGCCATCACCGACGCGATGCGCAGGGCGTAGCACTTCTTGCCCAGGAGCGCGTTGCCGCCGTAGCCCGAGCCGTAGGACCAGATGGCCCGCTCCTCGGGGAACTGCACGATGTACTTGGTGTCGTTGCACGGCCACGCCACGTCGGCCTGGCCCGGCTCGAGCGGGTGCCCGACCGAATGGATGCACGGCACGAAGTCCGCCTCGAGCTCGGTCATCCGCTCCAGCACCGCGGTGCCCATCCGCGCCATCACCCGCATCGACGCGGTGACGTACGCCGAGTCTGTCAGCTCGATCCCGAACATCGGCTTCTCGGCGTCCAGGTGTCCCATCACGAACGGGATCACGTACATCGTCCGGCCCCGCATCGACCCCCGGTAGAGGTCACGCATGAGGACCTTCATCTGCTCGGGGTCCATCCAGTTGTTGGTGGGGCCCGCGTCGCGCTCGTCGAGGGAGCAGATGTAGGTGCGGTCCTCGACGCGAGCGACGTCGATCGGGTCGGACGCGGCGTAGAAGGAGTTCGGCTTGATCGCCGGGTTCAGCCGGGTGAACGTCCCGGTCGCCACGAGCGCGTCGGTCAGCTCGGCCCACTCCTCGTCGGACCCGGTGCACCAGTGGATGCGGTCGGGCTGGGTGAGCTCGGCGACCTCGGCGACGAAGTCGAGGATGCCGCGGTGGGTGGTGGGGGCAGCCGTGACGGCCTGAGTGGTGCTCATGGGCGTGGTTCCTTCTCGCGCGCGGTCGCGGTGGCATCGCTCGGCGTCGTCGGCGGCGACTCTGGGTGTGCCCCGCGGAGCGGCACGACCGGCCCGACCCCGTGGGTGCGGCGACAGTAACCGGCCGAGCGCCGGGTGACACATTGGAACGATCAACGGTCGGTGCGGTGCGTCACATCCGCTCTGTTGAGCGGGATTCGGCGTCCTCCGGCGTGCTTGCTTCGGTCCTTCAGGGTCCTAACTCCACGCCGTCGTGCCGACCGGGACCTCGCCGCCCGACTCCGGATTCGGCACGGCCCGACAGGTCGGCTATCCTCGTGCAGTCGTCCGCGAGGTCGACGGGCGCCTGTAGCTCAACGGATAGAGCATCTGACTACGGATCAGAAGGTTTGGGGTTCGAATCCCTACAGGCGCGCAAGACAACCGGGCCGGTGACCTGCAGGAACGCAGGATCACCGGCCCGTAACTCTTTCGCTCGACGCACGCCTTGCTAACGAATTGCTAACGGAGCCCGTCCGCGGCGCCCCGACCTACACCGTCCGGACGGTCTCGGGGGTCCGCGCGGTGCTTTTCCCCACAGCCAGCGGCTGGTGCCGTCCCCTGGACGCGGCGCCGATCTCCTTCGGAGCGGGCCCCGGGCCGCCAGGACCTCCTGCCGGAGCGATCGGTCGTGGAAATCACTGCGAATTCCCTTGGACGTCTGTTTGCGCAGGTCAGGGGCTAATTGGCATCGCTCGTAGCCTTGGTGTCTGACGACGATCGGTCCTTGACGGGTCTTCCTGCGCCGATCGGGAGGGGGCGGTGTCAGTGGGGGCCGAGACCCTGCCGGCATGTCATTGATCGCGCAGCCGTGTGCGTCCCTAACCGGTGACGAATCGGTCAGCACTTGTTCTGTACCGGGCAACTCGTCATTTGGACACGACCGCCAGCCTGGGTGGCCCCGGTGTCTTAGGCACTCTGGCTGGATCGTGTTGCGGAGTGGCCTGCGGGTGCCGGCGCGGTGCGACCGCGTGAATTGCTATGCCTGCGTGGTCCCGGTTGCTATCCAGACTGGTGAAGCGATCGCGATGGCGCAGCCGACCCAAGCGCTCGCCGTGACGGGCCTCCCCGAACACGACGGCGAGGTGCGGCGAATCATGGCTGACATCCGGCGCCGCCTCGTTCGCCGCGGATACTCCGGGGCGTGGGCCTATCACATCGAGCCCAACCCAGGTGATTCGGGCAGGTCCCACTGTCACGTGTGGTGGCGCGGGACTCGACTGAGGACCGGAGTGCTCAGCGAGGTGGCAGTCAAGAGTGGCGCGGGCTTCCAAGTGCACGTCAAGGATGCTTTCGCAATTGTCGCCGGCCAGGGTCAACCAACGATCGACTATGGCCTGAAGTTGATCCTGAGGAACCGCCCGGCCTCCCCGGAAGCTCTCTGGCCAGGCGCTCAGGCTTACCTCGAGCGCAACGGCGGGCGCCTAGTCCACTCGAGCCACGGCTTCTGGCGGGACTGGCTGATGCAACCTGTCGAGGGCGGGGTGGTGAAAGCCCGCGGGATCGCTTACCGGTGGAGCGGCCCGATCGATGCTGCGATCACCATTCGGTCGCTCCCAAGTACTTCTCCGGGCGAGCTGCTGGTCTGCAGCCAGGACGAACCGCATGGGCACCTTCTGTGATGTTCGGAGTTGCGGTCACGCAGGACTCACGCCGAGGCCTGCGACGAAAATCCTTCCCTTCTCAGGCTGCACCCCTTCTACTGCCTCATGCCCGGTGGAAGTGCACCGCGAGGGGAGGTAGTTGTGGCCGGCAATAGCGCGATGAGGAACGGGATCATCAAGCGCGGATCGACGTATTCGTACGTCGTCCGTGAGCTGGATCCGTCCACCGGACGATCCCGGCAGCGGTGGAAGGGCGGGTTCAAGACTCATGCCGAAGCGGCGACCGCTCGCGATGAGGCGCGCGTGGCTGCTCGCCGCGGCGAGTCCGTCGGCGGCGCCCGTCAGACGCTGACCGACTACCTCCACCACTGGTTGGACCAGCTAGACGTCAAGCCCAAGACCAAGGCGAGCTACGCCTACAACGTGGATCACTACATCGTCCCGCGGATCGGTGGTCTGATGATCCAGGATCTGCGTCCGGTGACGCTCACCCGCTTCTACAGCGACCTCCGAGCGACTGGTGGCCGGGACGGGAACGAGCTCGGGTTCGGATCGGTTCAGGCCGTGCATCGCACGCTCAGCAGCGCCCTCGCGACAGCCGCCCGGCTCCAGCTGATCTACACCAATCCAGCCGAACGAGCCCAGCTTCCGCCTCGCCCGCGCGCTACAACGCGGCGGGAACGTACCGACGAGGAGCTGCGCGTACTCACCCCCAGCCAATTGAGCCAGTTCCTGTCGAGCGCGGCCGGGCACCGGCTGAGCGGTCTGTACTGGCTAGCTGCCTACACCGGTGCGCGGCGCGGCGAGCTACTCCATCTCCGGTGGGAGGACATCGACCTCGAACGCGGGCGCATCCACATCTACGGATCGCGCACCACCGCGGGGGCCCACATCGTCGAAGGCACTCCCAAGGGCGGTCGGTCTCGCACCGTCAGCATCGACGCCGCAACCGTGGCTGTCCTCCGGGACCACCGCGCCCGCCAGGCCGAGGATCGGCTGCGAGCAGGGCCCGCCTGGCGCGAGGACGGTGACTACGTGTTCCGCACCGTCCTCGGCTTACCGATCCACCCCGATACCCCGTCTAGGTTGATGCGCGAGCGGTGCGAGGCCGCCGCAGTCCCCCGAATCAGATTTCACGACCTCCGCCACACCCACGCCACAATCCTGCTCTCAGCTGGTGTGCCGGTCCACGAGGTCGCCGACAGGCTCGGCCACGCGGACGCCACGATCACCTTGAAGGTCTACGCGAAGGTCCTTCGTGATCGAGCCAACGGTCTCGGCGATGTCTTCGCGTCAGCGATGGGCAGCCATGGCTAGACACCCAGGGTCGGGTCGAGCGAAGCAGGCCAGAGGCGACCCGACGGACGATCCTGTGTTTTCTGTGGTCGCCTTTCGCGCGCGTGTGCGTTGCCAGCGTGGCCAGGTTGCCCGCTGACTGGCCGTCTCCGTGTCGCTCTCGACCTTCGGGGTGCTCGCCCGTGCCCCGGAGTCCGCCCAGACTGCGCGCTCGGGTGGAGGGCGACTGGGGTTGAAACGGTGAGCCTCCGAAAAGCAGTTTTCGGTGTCGGACGTCGTCGTCGGTGGCTCTTCTGCCTCGCGGAGGTCCGGAGCGGTTCAGCCCGCGACGTTGAAGTACCTGGAGAGGTATACCGATCTGCGCCGGTGGGGAGGTGCCTCGCTGGTGGAAGGAGAACAGTCATGACGAGCCAAGGACGGCGAGGACATCTCGCACCTGTCCCTGATCCACCCGGGGGTTGGCCCAGTGCACCCGTGAGTGGATCTGACGACGCGGGGGACTCCATCGAGGTCGAACGGAGGAATTTCGAGCAGATCCCCCATGCGCTCTGGTTGGGCGGCCCGAAGAGCGGCGTGACGGGAGATCCCACGTCAGCAGTCTCCGATCGCGCTGTCGTGATGTACCTCGCGCTCTCCAAGCGAGGCAGCCATCGAAACAGTGGCGTTCCCAAGCGCGCAACTCTGGCCGCGGACATTGGGAAGTCGGTTCGCACGGTGGACGCGGCCCTGGACGAACTGGTCGAGAAGGGTTGGCTGCTTCCGCCGACTTTGGTCAGCTTCGTCGGATCTGACGGCGTCCCAGGCTCCAACGGAGACGGACATCGTTGACACAGCAGCCGAGGTGGTCTTCCAAGACACGCTCCAGCGGGATTCCATCAAAGGCATGTGGCGGACGCATAGCGGTGACGCTCACGGGCTCCCTTGGCCTATGTTCACCCGCTCGTCGACGCGGGCCAGGCCCGCGGGACGAGTTGCCGGATATCCCAACCGCATGGCTGAGTACACCTCTGGCGGAGATCTGTGGGAGATCGCTGAGTCCTTCAGCGCGTGTTTCCGGCTCGCCCGCCGCGGGTGGAGTCTGTTCGATCAGCGTTGCGAGGGCGCAGAGTGATTTGGTCGCGGACCATTGCGCGGCAGGACACTGGCCGCTGTCGCGGCGAAGGGACGCCTCGGCCCTGAGCCAGTTGCTAGGGAGTCGAACCCGTTTCGCTCGTGGAGTCGAGCGCCTGGTACGGCCGGCGAAGGCTTCCCAAGAAGGCGGCTATCTCCGATGAAGCGTTGGTTCGGTCGCGTGCCAGAGTCCCGTGGTATGGAGATTCGGAGTGCGCCGCATGGCTCATAAGATGGCGTCGTGCTGGACGTGCCGAAGCAATTGCCTGACGACGAGTTCGCATTGGTTGAGAACCGTGACGTCGCACCGAAGGTCGCGCGGCAGGATCTAGACGGACTTGTGCATGACCTCAGGTATGCAGTCGTCGAATCTCTTCCAGCACTCATTCAGCTCGTCGGATATCTCAAGTACAAGTACTCGATTGGCAACGTTTTGCTACGCGGGCAGACGTCGTTGTACCCAAGGCTCAGCCCGAGCTTGTTTCGTCCGGACCCCAGGTCTCCGAATATGAACCGCAAGAACCGAGCCCGGATCATTGGATCGCTCGTGGCACGATCCGCAACTTGGACCTGCGATCACAGGCATCATCGCGCAGCGATGTGCCCGGAGAAGGTGGCTCAACCACGACGAAGCGAAGTGCAGCTGATCGCCTCAGGAACCCCTCGTTACGCCGTTGAACCGCTTCTTCAGCACTACGGAATCCGGACGCGCTGGCTGGATGTCGTCGACAACCTCTGGGTAGCCCTCTGGTTCGCGTGCCATCGCTTCGTGACAGTCGAGGAGACGTTCCAGCATGTTGTGCGAAGGGTGCCCGAAGCAGAGGCCGAAGAGGACCGCTTCGCGTACCTCTTGGTCGTACTGCTTATGGACGCGGCGCCAGAAGTTCAGCCCGGCCTCTTTCGGTCCGCGGCCGCGGGCACCGTCGTAGATCTGAGACGCGCAGTCCCATCCTTCTACCTGCGTCCGCACGCACAGCATGGTTTGCTCGTGCATCCGTTCGACGACGACGCGTCAAACCTGACCGTGGTTCCAATCAAGATTCGGCTTCGCCAAGCACTCGAATGGCTTGGCGATAGCCTCCTCCTCAGCGATTACGGCCTGTTCCCCCCAGCCACGGTCGACGTCGGCTATCGCAAGTTGCTTCGCGCCAGCGCCGAGTACAACATCTCACCCACGTTGGGACGGGTTGTGGCGATGGGACCTGGCTACTAGCTTCCCGTTGCACGGCTGCGCCGTAGTCGGCCGAGTTGTCGTGGCGTCTCGGGCTCGGCACTAGTCGGCGCAAGTCGGCGCCCACCACTACCGACTGCCGTTGCAGCGATTTCGCGGCCGACTGGGTCAACCGCCTCGCGGGAGTTAGGGGTATCAGTGACCGAGCGAAGACCGTCCCTCACTCGCTTGTGGCTGGAGGGTGAATCGCTACCAGGTCCTCGACGCCACCCTGATTCACGACATCCTGGGCAAGCGTCCAGACCTGTTCTTGAAATCCGTCAAAGTCGACATCAGTGCGGACCGTCGTCACGACCGGCGAGTATCGGTACAGCGGAATCGAGCGATCCGTCGTGGGATAGCCGGAGGAGTCAGTCGCAGCGATCACTAGGGGTTGCAGAAGCGCACCGGCCCACTCGATCCCAACACGCACGTCGTAGTCGCCCCCTCCGAAGTGAGTGCTCGCCTGGCGCAACAAGGCCATGAAGTCGCCGATGGAGTACTCAAGCCTCCGCGACAGCACCTGCCACGCTGGATCACTTGAATTGACGCCCCGCGTCGCACCCATCGCGGAAGCAAGACTTATGGAGCCGTCGTCGTGCACGGTCGCCCATGCCGACTTCCAGACCTCGGCGGAATCATGCGCAACGTCGCTCGGTGCGACCCAGCGCCGAAGTCCCGGACGGGGGTTGTGGAGGTCCATACTCTCAAGAGGGTGTACGCCGCCGGTGGCGCAATGCGCCGGGGCGTGCTGTCGCGCGTTCTGCAGGATCTTTCGAGCTTCGCCGCGCCCCATCCGTTCGTAGGTGGCCGTCAAACGCGGTCGTGCGACGCCGTACATCCAAGCCCTGTCCGACGACGCCGGCCCGGCGGAGATCTCGTCGTACAGATTGACAAGCGCGTGTTCGGCCGTCCGTCGTTCGTCGAATCGGGCGCGGTACGCCGCCTCCAGTTGTCGCTCGCCCATCCATTCGGTGTCGGCGTGGTTGCGGTAGGGAGCTAGAAACGCGTCGTTCTTCCAAATCAGGTGCGGTCCATCCACGCTTAGCGGCACGACAACAACGAGCGCACGACACATGGGGTCTCCGACTTGGTGGACTCCGAGCCCGAGGACAGGCGGCTGGATGCTGCTCGAGGCGACCTTTCGCAACGTCCGCTCATAGTTCTCGCCGAAGTCGCCGGCGTCGACACGCTCAGTCGCAACCCGCTGCTGCTCCTCGACGCCATACACGATGACACCGCCCCCCGAGTTTGCCATTGCGGCGACGTCCTTCGGAAAGTCGCTGTTCTTCAACTCCTTCTCGGGAGGGAGCGCTGACTTCCAGTCCAGATGGTCCGACTCGGCGACCCCTGCATCTACTGCCTCGTCCACCAACTCGTCGGTGATGTGTGAGCGATCGCGTCCCAGAGCCTGGTGAAGGGCCGTGAAGTACATGGAGGAACCGTAGCCGCGTGTGATCTTGGGTACTGGACCCAGGCGATTCCGGTAGGCCGTGGTCGGCGCAGGACAAGACACCGTGCTTAGAGCGACGTCAGTCCGACCGAGGCGCAGTTTCGACGCTTGCCTTCGAGACGCTCTACTGCTGAAGCCTGAGGCCGAGCCGCTGATAGACGGGGAAGGGCTGGGCGCAGTCGATGCCGAATGCTCGGCACACATCGGGGATCTTGATCCTGCTGCGGCTTTCTGGTGCAGAGACTTCACGTGTCACAACGGTGAGGCCGGCTGCGTGAGCCTCGGCGATGAGCCAGTAGTCGCAGCTGTCGAGAAACTCATCGATGGCTGCCTGCTTGTACGCGCGTGCCGGGTCTGTGGCCCAGGTCGACAGTTCTGCGGCTGCACGCAGGGTGTCTGGCGTAACTGGTCGCCAGAAGCAGTCGGGCACCGTGTTCCTGGCCCAGTCCACGAGTTCGCCTTCGCCGTTGGCGATCTCCTCTTGAACGGCCGGCACCGAGGCGATGCGATCGCGCATGGGGTCTCCAATCAGCCATGCCCAGAAGCCCGGCGCCACCTCAGGGTGGTAGTAAAGGCGGGCTGCCTCCATAAAGGTGTTGCTGTCGAAGAGGTAGGTCATGCGATGCCCATCCGGGTCGCGTAGGCATCAAAGCTGCTCAGGGATCGTAGGGACGTGAGACGGATCGCGTCGCTGAGCGGAGTCCGTCCACTTAGGGCGTCGCTAACGATGGCCCGAGAAAACCTCTCGCCGATGCGGAACGGCTGGTTGGCGTAGAAGTCACCACCTCCGCTTGTGCGTTCATCAGCCAACTCGCGGAGCCGCTTCACCTCCTGGTCGTAGGTGACGTCGAAGTCGCGGAACCTCCGCAGGTCATGACGGCGCAGCGCTTGGAGCACGACGAGAGTGCCGCAGCGGTAGCGCGAAGCGAGCGCGTCGAGCTGCTCCGGCAGCGGACGGTCTGCGACCCGACTCGCTTGCGTGACGATGTCGGATCCGGGCACGAGGAATTCGGACGCGACAGCATTGCACCAGCGCTCGATCTCCCCTTGAGGCTCCCACTTTGGGTCCTCAAGGCTGATGCCGCTGCGCCCAAGCCAGACGTGTGCGAACTCGTGTCCGAGCGTGAAAATCTGTCCGTTAAGTGTCTGATTAGTGTTGACGAACACCAACGGGGCGACCTCGTCGACGAGGCAGAATCCGCGAAATTCGTCGGGATCCAGCAGCCGATGGGTGTTGTTCTCCACCATGCTGGTGGCGACGGTTAGACCACCGAGACCCTCAAAGGCTCGCAGCAGGTGCTTGCGAACGTCGTTCCAGGTTCCTCGTCTGTCACTGACTTCGAATTCGAGTTGCTGCCGCATATCGGCGGCAGCCCGGTCAGGCGTGAGGTCCCGGGCGGAGCCGACCACATCAACCTCACGAAGGCCGGTGTCCTTTGCGTAGTCGCGGTACCAGTCCTGCCGCCGGATGCTCTGGTGGACAACTGCTAACAGGTCAGAAGACGGGTCTTGAAGATCACCTGCGTGCCCCTCCCGGAAGTCCGGCACCGGCAGTTCAAGCGCGGGAGGCCGTTCGAGCAGCAAGTAGCCAAATGGGACACCAGCGGTTCGGGCAAGCTGCTGGGCTTGGCGCATCGTTGGTGCGGCCTCGCCGCTTAGCCAAGCGCCCCACCGAGCGTACCTGTTGCTGAACTCGGCGGGGTCCTTGCCGGAGCGGTCAACCAGCCAATCAAGCACGGCGGGAGAGATGGGGACATGGACGGTCGCAACCACCGCGCTCTCCCTCTCTGTGAACAGACGAAAGGATCTTAGCTGCGCCATCCCCCAAGCTCGGGCGTTGCTGAACGCAACCCCCCGACCCTTCTCGACACCGCGCTCGAGACACCGAATGCGGACGCCGGGAGTGGACGCGAGTGCTCGCTCGAGTCGGGTCCCGTTCGTCTGGCGCCTCCTGTATGAGCGTCATAGTGGGCGGCATGGGGTGGATGGGTCCGGGGTGTGGTGCGGCCAGTCGACCGCCTTTGTAGCAATCGGAAGGTCACGCGAGATCTTGGCGCTTGCCAGGCGGCCCCCTACGCGCTGCTGCTAACGGATTGCTACCTCCCGCGGGGATAGAAGTCTGGCCAGCTGTGAATGGATCGCAGAAGGGTCTAGCCACTCCCTCGGACCTACAAACCCTTCGACCTGGCGGCGCCCCGCTGAGTGGTGGGCTTTGAGGTGATCCTCGGTGCCTACTCGCCGCTGTCGATCGCGGCGATGGGTCCAGTATCGCTGTCGGGGTAGAGCAGCGCCATGGATCCTTCGGAGAGATAGCGGCGATCGCCGGCTTGCCACTCGTCGTGCATGTCGGCCAGGACAGCCCCGACGAGCCGGATCACGGCGGCGGGGTTGGGGAAGATCCCGACCACCCGTGAGCGGCGCTTGATCTCCTTGTTGACCCGCTCGAGGGGGTTGGTCGACCAGATCTTCTGCCAGTGCGCCCGCGGGAACGCGGTGAAGGCGGTGACCTCGGCCTTCGCGTCGTCCATCAGCGGTCCGATCTTGGGGAAGCTCTTGGCGAGCTGGTCGCGGACCTCGTCCCAGGTCGCACTGACCGCGGCGGCGTCGGGTTGGGCGAAGATCGTGCGGAACACCGCGGCGACCATGTCGCCGTGCGACTTGGGGACGTGGGCGAGGAGGTTGCGGGCGAAGTGCACCCGGCAGCGCTGGTGCCCGGCGCCCTGGAAGGACCGCTTCAATGCCTTGACGAGGCCGGCGTGCTGATCGCTGATGACCAGTCGCACCCCGTGCAGGCCGCGCTGCTTCAGAGCGGTGAGGAAGCCGCGCCAGAACGTCTCGTCCTCGCTGTCGCCGACGTCGACGCCGAGGACCTCCCGGGAGCCGTCCGCGGCGATCCCGGTCGCCACGACCACGGCCATCGAGGTCACCTGGCCGGTGGCGTTGCGGACGTTGAGGTAGGTCGCGTCGAGGTAGACGTAGGGGAACTCGGTGTGCTCCAGGGTCCGGGTGCGGAACGCACCAACCTGCTCGTCGAGCGCGGCGCAGATCCGGGAGACCTCGGACTTGGAGATCCCGGCATCGGCGCCCATCGCCTCGACCAGATCATCGACCGAGCGAGTGCTGACGCCGTGGACGTAGGCCTCCATCACCACCGCGTACAGCGCCTGGTCGATGCGGCGGCGGGGTTCGAGGATGACCGGGAAGAACGAGCCCTTGCGGAGCTTGGGGATCCTCAGCTCGACATCACCGGCCTTCGTCGTGAGCAGCCGGGGACGGTGCCCGTTGCGCTCGGCGGCACGCTCCGGGGTGCGCTCATACGGTGCGGCGCCGATCCGCTCGGTGGCTTCGAGCTCGATCATCTCCTGCAACGCGACGCGGACCGAGTCACGGATCAGATCCACGCCATCACCGGCACGGAACGCCTCGAGCAACTCAGACAGGGCAGACTGGGGTAGGGCCATCGGTGGACTCCTCTTCGATGTGTGCTTGGCCGTTCACACCGAAGATCTCGCCGATGGCCCCTCTACTCCCGGAGCCCCGCCGATCCACCCCAAACCCCACCACACCACGGGACGCTCACCTTCGACCTTGTCTGCCGATGCGCCCGACGGGTTAAGGTGGGAACGCCTTGAAAGTCGCCCACTAAGGGCATGCCGTCCTTGCCAAGCTGTCGCAAACGACTCTTCAGCCGCGGTCTCGAGCCGGGGTGGGGCCAGCCTGCAAATGCGGTCACATCGATGAGTGCGGGCACACGACGCTTGACGACCGGCCCACTGCCGCGTTCGGCCGGTCGCGAGCCGGCGCCAGCACGTTGCCGCTCGCTGGTGCCCGCGCGGCGGCTCCCCGAATTCCGCATTTCCGTGGGAGTTTGAAGCGCGCGTACGGTCTCGTGGACCGCTCTGCGGGGCGGAGACGTCGCCCGTGAGGTCGGGCTGGCTGGCCATGCGTCACGTCTTCGGTTGATGTCCCGTGTGGGTGGCAGACGAGTGACCGGTAACGAGACCGGCCTGACTGGTTGGCTCTGCCGGTGGGCGAAGGATGTGGAGTCGAACGCCCACCGGCAGCGCCCGAACACTAGAGGCTTCCTCCGCGGTGACCGGCGAGTAAGCGACGCACGCCACACCGGCAGACCTACCCGACGGCTTCCTAGCGTCCGGCCTAGTGACGGGTGGTTACTCGCCGTAGGTGCGGCGTAGGCGTTCGGCACTGACGCTGTCCCGCGAGGTTGCGGCTTGACTGGAGGTTGTCCGCCCGACGTCCGGGCCGTACCACCTACCCCCCCGGGGCTAGTCAGCCTCCGCAGAGGATCGCGCTTGCTCCCGACACGCAATCGATCTTCGGGCATCTCTTGGGGCTGTGCTGCTCGTCCGCGGAGGATGCAAGGCTCAATGCCAAGTACTCGAACTCATCCCGCAGGCCGCGACAGTGTGGGGTCGCCAGGTGCCGCGAAGTATCCGTCCGTGACCCACCAACGCAGCACGATCAACTTGCGAGTCGTGATCCTCCAATTGCCATCGCGGGAACGCTGGGCTGAGTCGGTGTACTCGATCGGAGCGAGGAGCATGCGCCCGTCCGCCAGCCAGTGAGTCGAGTTGATGTAACTAGTGACGATGGCCGCGTCACGATCGACGAAACGCGGCCTGATATTGCCCACGAGATGGTAGGTGCCGACGTAGCCGTACTGATGAAAGTACGCTCGAACCCACCGGGCAAATGCCAGGGGCCCCTCGGAAGGCGCATGCGTCGCCTCGCTATCCGGGCCGTCGAAGTACAGGGTGACCTGCGCTGTCGGCGTCATGCATTCGTTGAACAGCTCAGTCGCACGCTGAACGGCCGGATCGTTCGCTTGGGGCTCGCTCGGAGCCGAGCCGATCGTGTCAACGGCCTCGGCGTACCTGTGCAGCATCTCGCTGATCTCGAAGCGATCTGAGCATCGGTCTTCAGTGTCCACGGCGCGATCCTCTTCTGTGACGTCGGCGAAACGACGCTAGAGGGCCGCTCTGAAGCCGGGAATGCCAGATTTGTGCAGATCTTTGCTCATTCGGACCGAATCGATCCATCGGAATCAGTCGTCTGCGCCGTTCGATAGCGGCCGGGAGGAACGCCATAGGCTCGCGAGAAGGCGCGGTTGAAGGCGAACTCCGAGGTATAACCGACAGATCGCGCCACCGCCCCCACTGAACATCTCTCCGACCGAAGTCGCTGCGCGGCCACGGTCATGCGCCATCCAGCCAAGTACCCCGCTGGCGTCTGGCCGACCTCGGACTTGAAGCGCCGGGCAAGGGTCGCCGACGACACACCGACACGACGCGACAGCTCAGCAGTCGTCCACCCATGGCTCGGATCCCTATGGAGCTCGGTTAGAGCTGCCGAGGTCGTGGCGTCCCGAAGGCCTCGAAACCAGGAAGGAGGCTCCTTCGCGGGGTCGACATTGCTCAGATGAGCTCGAAGCAGATGGATCAGCAGGATGTCCACCGTCCTATCCAAGACGACACGTCTACCGGCGGCCGGCATCGCCATCTCATCTCCGAGCATCCGGACGGTCGCGGACAGGCTCGAGGTGGCGACCGCGCCCGGCACGTGAAGCACCTCTGGAAGTAGAGCGAATGGCGATAGTCGCTGCGGACCGTCGTGTTGGTAGGAGGCGCACAGCACGCGCGTGGTCGTTGGTCCCGCCCCGGCCCGCAACTCCAACCCCGCGTTGAGCGCTTCCTCGGCGGAGGCGTGGTCGAAGAGCTCGGTCGGAGAGCTGGCGCCGCTCGCGATCGTATGTGCGGTGCCCCGTGGCAAGAGGACGAGGTCTCCGGGTTGCAGGTGAATCGTCGGCCCGTCCGCCACTCGCAGCCACATCGTTCCCGCCGTGACTGCGTGGAAGGCGGCTCGCGGCACGAGTGGAAGCTCGAGGCCCCACGGTTCGCCGGCCGCAAGGCTGGCCGCGATCGAACCTCTCACCGATGCCATCGTCAGAACATCCGTCAGAGGGTCCATGCCCAGACTGTACTGAAATCGTCAGTTCTGCGGTTACATCGACTATCTGAGACAAAGGAATGCCAATTTTGCGCATGGAAATGATGGAGCGTGGTGCCTAGCGTCATGACGTCATCGATTCTTCGCTCGATTGGAAAGTGATGAAACTGCAAGGACAGACCGCCCTCGTCACTGGCGCGAACCGGGGGCTGGGGGCGCACCTAGTCCAGGAGTTGCTGGCCGCCGGGGTTCTGAAGTTGTATGCCACCGCCAGGGACGCACGTACCCTCGCCGAGGTTGCCCGAGCGGACTCTCGAGTGGTGGCGCTCGACCTCGATGTCGTCGATCCGGAAAGTGTTGCGGCAGCCGTGCAGGCGGCGCCCGACGTGACAGTCCTCGTCAACAACGCCGGCGTGCTTGCATTCGGAGACGTCCTGACCGGTGATGTGGAGGGCTTTCAGCGCGACATGGCTACGAACTACTTCGGCACGCTCAACATGTGCCGCGCGTTCGTTCCATTGCTCGAGCGGAACGGTCCCGGCGCAATTGCGAACGTTCTCACCCTGATCGCCCTTGCGCCGGTGGCTCCTATGGCCGGCTATTGCGCATCGAAGGCTGCTGCCCACTCGATGACTCAGGCGCTTCGGGCGGCAGTCGCGACTAGGGGAATCGAGGTCCTAGGCGCCTATCCCGGCGGTATCGACACGGACATGCTGGCGGGAGTCGACGCCGACAAGGCAGCGCCTGCAGTGGTCGCGTCTCGCATCATCGCAGCGCTCAACGACGGAGAAAGCCTCGTGTTCCCTGACGACGCTTCGGCCGGTGCAGGCGCGGTGTACCTGTCGGATCCCGTCGCGCTCGAGCGATTGCTCGCTGGCTGACCTCGGCCGATCTTCCCGAGCTCTCGGCTCGCGTCGGTGGGACTCGGTCGACGATCTGCGACGAGCTAAAGGCGAGGCCCCTTCAGTTCGGTGTCGTCCGGCTCTGAAGGGGCCCGTCTCGTTCACTGCAGGGTCAGAGCGGAGCGGATTTGCGATGCGCCGACCCCGAGTCCTGAAGTTATCCGACCGGATCCGGCTCCGGCCCCCCGATCCCCTTCCACACGACGGTGACCAGGTCGTCCACATCTTCGCGCCGTAGTGGAAGGTGGCCAAGGACGAGACGAGTCCAGAGAACCCCGTACATGGCATCCAGCACAGTCTCCGGGTCGAGGTCCGACCTCACCTGCCGGTCTGCGATGGCCTGCTCTAGCCGCTCGCGGCTGAGCGAGCGCCGTGGCGTCCAGAATCGTCGAACGAACTGCTCGGTCAGACCCGGTTCATTCTGGGCGCCGGCTACGAGTTCCTTGATGACGGCCCCAGCCGGCGAGTTGAACATGTCGATGATCTCGGCTAGGTGCTTTGCAAAGTCAGACCTCGCATCCGAGGTATGCGGAAACGGCGTCTGCTCCAGCGTCCGTTGAAGCAGAGCGTCGAGGATGAGCTCTGACTTGGAGGGCCACCATCGATAGATCGTCTGTTTGCCTACCCTGGCCTCACGTGCGATCTCGTTGACAGACACGTTCGTCGACGAACGTGCACTGGTGAGGTCAAATGCGGCACTGAGGAGGCGATCGTGGGCGTCTGCGTCGCGCTTGCGACCTGCAGCTGACTTCTCGGATTGTCCGGGTGACATCGAGCTGATCATAGAGATCAACGCCTCCTCGCGCCGTGTCCGGTGTCCGATCTGCGTACAGCTTGTGTCGCAGGCTCCTGCGGCGCGGCCAGCCGCTCCCGGGTGCAGCCTGAACGGTCGAGTGCCTTGACGCCGTTTCGCAGAACTGTATACAGTTCGAATCGAGACCACTAGTCTCGTTACTAGAAGGGTATCGAGCGGCATGTTCCTCACAACGGTGACTGCGTCCGAAGTTGACTCCCGACCCGGTTGCCGCGCACCGCGCAGTCCCGCGGCTCATCAGTCTGCGGGTCGACATGCGTCGGATGCTGCCAGGCGATCTTCGTTAGCCGGCAGCGCGAGGTGTCGAAGCAGTAACTACGTCTTGACCGGGGTCCAGCTCAAGGAAGGTGTGAGGACGTGACCGTGATCAGTCGTCCCGAAGGCATCGCACCGGGTCAATTCCGGGCCCTGATGGGCGCTGTTCCAGCGCCGGTCACGGTGGTCACCGCAACCACCGACGACGGAACCCCGCACGGCACCACCGTCAGCGCATTCTGCTCTGTGTCACTGGAGCCCCCCTTGATCGCTGTGATGCTGGACCGCTCGTCAGACCTCCTCAAGATCGTCAACGCTACTCAGGCGTTTGGGGTCAATCTGCTCCAGGAAGCACAAAGCGACCTTGCGTTGAGCTTTGCGCGCAAAGGTCTGAACAAGTTCGAGGGAGTTGCGTGGAGTGAAGACGGCGGCCTTCCCAGGCTGACTGACGCGATGTCCTGGGTCGCCTGCAGCGTGGAGCACACGATCGAAGCCGGTGACCACATCGTCGTGTTAGGTCGGGTACTCAACGGCGACCTCCGGCCGGCGCCCCCATTGATCTACCACCAGCAGACCTTCGGAACCCACAGTGGTTGGCAGGTCGCTGGCGGTGAATGAGGTAGGTCGACAGAAGTCGACGCGACGCTGGTTCATAAGTATGGCCACGGGGATGCGCCGCCGTGCTTGCGAGCGTCGCTGGGACGCAACAATCGTTCCCTGGCGCGCCCAGTGACTGGCGGATCTGTCGCCATCTGCGGCGTCAGCGGCAGCCCGCGGCTCGGGTCGACGACCTCGCGTGCGGTGGATGCTGTCATCACCGCGTTGAAACCGACTCTCGTGGCTCTAGGAATTCAGTGCGCGACGAGCATGGTCGATTGCGCGGTGCTGGGTCAGGCCGTGCTCGACCCGAGCGACCCGGCCATGACCTGGGCCATCGAAACCATTTCGGTCTCCGACTGTGTCGTCATCGGCTCGCCGACCTATCGGGGGTCCTACACCGGCATCCTCAAGTGCCTCCTCGACGAACTACCCCGTAGCGCTCTCGAGAACGCAATGGTGCTGCCGCTCGCGGTCTACCAAGCGGATCACCACCGCGACGTAGTGCTCGGATCACTTCACACCACACTCGGAGAACTCGGGGCTGCGTTAGTCCTGCCGGCGCTCGCGATCCGCCAAGACGATGTGGACGACGCGACCGCTGCGTACGTCGCCCAGCTGTCACGTCGGCTCACGACATCCCCAAGCGGCAGCCTGGCGCTGCGGCTTAGCAAAGAAAGGCACAACAATGACTGAGGACAATCGCTCGCCGGCCTCGTACGAGAAGGCAGACCGCCGCCGTACAAACGCCGTGTTCGGCAGCAACAAGCTCAAGCTAGGCCTGTTCGGCATCAACTGCGACAGCGGCTGTGCTATGACGACCGTGCCTGAGCGGTTGCACCTGACGTGGGATGCCACCAAAGCGATTGCTCAGACCGCCGACAATGCTGGCTACGAAATCCTCGTGCCAGTGGCGCGCTGGAAGGGGCTTGGCGGCGCCACCGACTTCAATGGCCGGAACTTCGAGACCTACACCTGGGCAGCGGGCCTTGCGAGTGTGACCAAGCAGATCACTCTGACGACGACCTCGCATGTTCAGACCACCCATCCGCTGTTTGCTGCAAAGCAGGCGGCCACGATCGACCACATCAGCGGCGGCCGCTACTGCCTCAACATCGTCACTGGGTGGTTCCACCCCGAGCTCGAGATGTACGGCGCACCGTTCCTCGCTCACGACGACCGCTACGACTATGCCCAGGAGTGGTTCGACATCATCAAGAGGGCCTGGACCGAGGACGAGGAGTTCGATTATGAGGGCTCCTACCACCGGGTGCAGGGCGCGTACTCCCTACCAAAGCCTCTCCAAACGCCGCACCCGGCCGTTATCAACGCAGGCGGGTCGGGCAAGGGCCAGGACTTCATTGCCCAGAACGCCGATATCGGCTACGTCGTCCTCTCCGATCACAACGACATGGGTAAGGCTGCCGCCCTCGTCCAGAGCTATCGCGACCGTGCCGCCTCGTACGGTCGCGAAGTGCAGGTCTGGACCCATGCCTATGTCATCCAGCGAGACACCCGTGCAGAAGCTGAGGCCTATCTGAATCGGATCGCAGTCGAATACGGCAACGACGTTGCTGGTGATGCTGCTGCTCACTTCCTAGGAGTCAACTCGGAGATCATGAGCGAGGATGCGTGGAACGCCTTCAAGGTTCACCTCAAGGCCGGTTACGGCGGATTAGGCCTGGTCGGCACAGCCGACGACATTGCCGCCAAGCTTCAGGCTCTCTCGGATGCGGGCATCGACGGAGTTGCTCTGCACTGGGTGGACTACTTGGACGGCATGGACCGCTTCAACCGGATAGTCCTTCCCATGTTGGAGCAGGCGAACCTTCGGCAGCCCTACTCCCCGGCTGATGCCTGATCGCGCCGTCATCAACGTAGGGATCGTCGGCTACGGTCTAGTCGGCCGTGCAGTTGCCAGCCGACTGACGGCTCAGGCGGGGATAGACGTCACGACCTTTGAGAACTCAGACGAGCGACGATCGCTGGCGGTTGAAGACGGAACTGCGCTGGCCGGCGACATCGACGATCTCCTCTCTGAGAGCGACCTGGTCCTCATTTGCGTCCGGACCGGCTCCCAAGCACTGGACCTCTTGGCCCACCTCAGCCGAAGCCAGTTCGTCCCACACGTGGTCCTCGGACTCATGACCACGCTGACGCCGGCTGAGGAGCAGCAGGCTAACGCCATGCGCCGTGCGGGTCTGCGCCTGGGCGTCATCCCTGTGAGCGGGACCAGTGGTCAGATCCAGGCCGGCGATGCACTGGTCATCTATGACGTGGAGTCGAGCGAGGCCTTAGAGCCCTACCTCGCCGTGATCGAAGAAGCGATTGGCCGATCGCTCAACGTCGGCTCTCAGCCTGCTTCTGTTGCCAAGCTGGCCTTGAACCTCGTGGTCGAAGGAAACCGCGCCGTTCTTGCGGAGGGCTTCCGCTTCGCATCGCTGGGGGGAATCCGCGCGGCCACCTTCCTGTCCCTGGTGGCATCGTCGACGGCGGCCTCCTCCGTAGCGATCTCCAAGGGACCCAAGTTCGTCTCCCGAGACTTCGGTCCTGAATCTCGTCTGGCCCAGAGCTTGAAGGACGTCCAGGCGATGCTGACGTTCGCTGACAATGCAGGGCAGGTTCTCCCAGTCACCCGGGCAGTAGGGGCGCTCCTCGAAGATGCTGTTGCCGACGGTTTTGCCGACGACGACAGCAGTGCCGTGCTCCTCAGCCTGGAGGGGCGGCCGGCATGACCTTTGGTCCGACCAAACTCGGCCTCGTTGGCCTGGGTTGGTGGGGGCAAGTCCTCCTCAAGTCAGCTCTGGATCATCCAGACACCTACAAGTTCACCGCCGCAGCGGGACCTTCAGCTGCGGACAAAGAGGTCGCAACGATCGCCGGTCTCTCACACTTCGCCACCCTCGATGACCTACTCGACCGGGGTGAAGTCGAAGCCGTCGTCCTGGCAACGCCGCATTCGATGCATGCCTCACAGGTCACGACCTGCGCCGAGCGTGGCGTAGCCGTCTACACGGAGAAGCCACTTGCCCTCACCGTCAATGCCGCTCGGGCTGCCATAGAAGCGTGCAACCGCGCTGGAGTGACTCTGGGCATCGGTACCGATAAACGATTCTTGCCCTCCGTCGAGGCGCTGACCCGCCTGGTACGCGATGGGACTCTGGGGCGGGTCCTGCACGTGGAGGCGAACTACTCGAACGACAACATGTCGGGTGGCTTGAGCGGATCATGGAGAAACGATCCGCGAGAGGCTCCCGGAGGAGCGCTCACGGGACCGGCACTCCATGTACTCGACGCCGTCGTGAGCCTGGTCGGTCCGCCAGAGTCGGTACGCGCACAGCTCCTAACCCATCCCGATCTTCCTGGCGTCGTCGACACCCTTCGCATCGACCTACAACTGAGTTCCCGGGTCACGGGCTCGCTCTCAAGCGTGCGAGGCGTTCCTGACTACTTCCGTATTGCCGTCTACGGAACGAAAGGATGGGCTGAGGTCCTGGGCTTCGGGGTGCTGAGAGTCTCCGAGTCGGGTTCCCCCACGTCGTGGACGACCTTTCCCGGAGACCTTCGCGCAGGCGAGCTCCTGCAGCGGTTCGCGGAGGGCCTGGCGACCGGCTCGTCATTCCCGGTCACCACCACGTCAATGCTTCACACCACTGCCTCGCTCGAAGCAGCAGTGCGGTCGATCGAAACCGGCGGCGCCATTCGGATCTCGCCCGACCTGGAGGTCAGTCCGTGAACATCACCGACGCGCACCACCACATCTGGTGGAAACAGATGACCCCCTGGCTCAACGGCCCGATGGCTCCGAAGATCTTCGGTGAGTACCAAAGCATTCGCCGCGACTATTCGATCGACGAGTACAACACCGACGTCGCCCCGAACGGCGTCACCAAATCCGTCTACGTGCAGATCAATCTCCCGCCGGAGCAGGCAGCTTGGGAGGTGGAGGCGGTGCGTGCGGCCGGCCGCACCCAAGGCCTCATTCAAGCCGTCGTCGCCCAGGCTGACCTCAGATCGCCGACCCTGGATGCGGAACTGGACCAGATCCAGGCTCTGGGGGGCGTCCGAGGAATCAGGCAACAGCTTCACTGGCACCCCACACCTGCCTACCGATTCGCCGCGTCACCAACGCAGATGCTCGATCCCCGATGGCGCCGAGGTCTAGGTCAGCTGGCGAAACGCGACCTGTTGTTCGAAGTTCAGGTCTTCCCTCAGCAGATGCCGGACATGCTGCGGATCATCGACGAACGACCGGACCTGACCTTCGTCTTGCTTCACGCGGGCATGCTCGAGGATCGCAGCGAGGACGGGTGGACGACGTGGCGGTCCGCCCTCCATGAAGCTGCGCGCAGACCCAATCTGCTCGTCAAGCTGTCGGGACTAGGCACCTTCGTCCGACGCTGCACAGTCCCCGACTGGAAGCCCGTCATCGAGCAGACCATCGAGGAGTTCGGTCCAACCCGCTGCATGTTCGGGAGCAACTTCCCGATCGAGAAGATCTGGACCGACTACGCGACGCTGATCGACGTCTTCACGCAGTCGATCGCCGGCTACTCGCTCGACGAGCGCGCCGCCATCTTGGGCACCACCGCCGACTCGACCTACCGAATCAACGAGGAGTTCTGATGCAGTTCCTTGCCATCAACGAGCGAAACGTCGACGCCTTCGAGGCAGACGCGATCGCCGCGCGCGTGCCCGATGAGGTTGCCCGCGTTCGAGAGATCTATGCCGACAACGTCCTCCGCCAGGTATGGCACCGAGGCGACGTGCCCGGCGGAATCCTTCTCCTCGAGGCTGAGGACGAGAACCAAGCCCGTGCGGTCTTGGCAACTCTCCCCATGATCCAGGCTGGCATGGTGAGCGTCGTGCAGGTCATCCCGCTGAAGCCTTTCGGCGGATTCGGCCCCAGCGCGCCATAGTGGCTGACCACAGGAAGACGAGGTCTGGCTCGGAGATGCGGGTCGCGCTCATGGTCACCTGCATCAACGATGCCCTATTTCCAGATGTGGGGCGCGCGGTCGTGGTGCTGTTGCGCCGGCTCGGTGTCGACGTCGAGTTCCCGCAGCAGCAGACGTGCTGTGGACAGCCGATGGTGAACACCGGATACCTCGACGAAGCGATGCCGTTGGTGCGGAACTTCGTTGGCGCGTTCGCCGGCTATGACGCCGTCGTCACACCGTCGGGCTCGTGTGCGGGATGTGCCCGGCACCAGCACGCGCTCGTCGCACGACGGGCCGGTGATGCGGACCTGGTGACGGCGGTGACGGACACGTCCTGCAAGGTCTACGAGCTGTCGGAGTTCCTGGTCGACGTGCTCGGCGTCACTGACGTCGGGGCGTACTTCCCCCATGAGGTGACGTACCACCCGACCTGCCACTCGTTGCGCATGCTGGGTGTGGGGGACCGGCCGCGGCGGCTGCTGCAGGCAGCGCGGGGACTGACGTTGAGGGAGCTTCCCGAAGCCGAGCAGTGTTGTGGCTTTGGGGGAACGTTCGCGGTCAAGAACCCCGACACGTCGGTAGCGATGGGCTCGGACAAGGCCCGTCACGTGCGCGCGACAGGTGCGGAGGTCCTCGTCGCGGGCGACAGCTCCTGCCTGACTCATGTCGGTGGCCTGTTGTCGCGTCAGCGATCCGGGGTGCGCACGGTGCATCTGGCTGAGGTGCTGGCGTCCACCGAGGATGTGCCGTGGAGGAGCCAGCGATGAGCGGCACGTTCGTCGGGATGCCGAAGTTCCCCAGCGGCCCGTTCCCTGTTGCGGCTCGCGATGCGCTTGCGGATTCCCAGCTGCGGCACAACTTGGCGCACGCCACCGGCACGATTCGCGCCAAGCGGGCGCGAGTGGTGGCCGAGGTCGAGGAATGGGAGGCGCTGCGGCTGGCTGGTGCGGGGGTGAAGGAGTCGGCGCTACTCGATCTCGCAACGCACTTGGAGCGGCTGGAGGAGACACTGACGGCAAACGGCGCGACGGTGCACTGGGCCAACGATGCGGCCGAGGCAAATGCGATCGTCGCGTCGGTCGTCAAACGTCACGGCGCTGAGGAGGTCGTGAAGGTCAAGTCGATGGCTACCGCCGAGATCGGTTTGAACGAAGCGCTGGCCGCTGAGGGGATCGCTGCGTGGGAGACCGATCTGGCGGAGCTCATCGTTCAGCTGGGTGATGACCTGCCCTCTCACATCCTGGTCCCAGCGATCCATCGCAACCGCGCCGAGATCCGTGAGATCTTCCTGGCGAAGATGGCCGCTGCCGGTCGCCCGGCTCCTGCAGACCTCACCGATGAGCCGACCGTCCTGGCGGCCGCGGCACGGGCGCACCTGCGTGAGAAGTTCCTGCGCGCAAAGGTCGCGATCTCGGGGGCGAACTTCGCGATCGCCGAGACGGGGACCTTGGTGGTGGTCGAGTCCGAGGGCAACGGGCGGATGTGTCTGACCCTGCCGCAGGTGCTGATCTCGGTGGTAGGCATCGAGAAGGTGGTGCCTACCTGGACGGGGCTCGACCCGTTGCTGCGGCTGTTGCCGAGGTCCTCGACCGGGGAGCGGATGAACCCTTACACCTCGATGTGGTCCGGCGTGACTCCCGGTGACGGGCCGCAAGAGGTACATGTGGTGCTGCTGGACAATGGACGCAGCCGTGCACTGGCGGACGAGGTTGGGCGTCAAGCATTGCGGTGCATCCGGTGCTCGGCCTGCCTCAACGTGTGCCCGGTCTACGAGCGCGTCGGCGGGCACGCCTACGGGTCGGTCTATCCCGGGCCGATTGGCGCGGTTCTCAATCCGCTGCTCAAAGGGGCCGGCGCAGACCCGCTGACCGACTCTCTGCCCTACGCCTCCACGCTGTGTGGGGCATGCTTCGAGGTCTGCCCCGTCCGTATTGACATCCCCTCGATCCTGGTCGATCAGCGTGCCAATGTGGTGGATGCCCACCGCGGCGCGCTCCCAGCGCGTGGGCACGTCGTCGAGACCGTCGCCATGAAGGGTGCCGTGTTTGCTCTGTCCGATGCGCGACGACTGCGCTTCGCCGCACGATTCACCGACGTCGCCCTGCGCGTAGTCCGGCGTGCCGGTGCACTCCCTGGAATCAGCCGGTGGACCGCCTCACGCGACCTGCCTCCATCGCCTCATGAGTCGTTCCGGACATGGTGGACGCGCACTGAACGGGTGGCAGAGGCCAGGACGGGCGGCCATGACCGCGCGTGAAGAGGTGCTAGCCCGCGTACGACGGGCGCTGGTCGGGGTTGGACCCAGGGCCGACATCCCACCAGCGCCCCAAAGCGCTCCGCCCATCGCCCCCGAGGACCTGGTGGACAGGTTCGCGGAGCGAGTGGCGGACTACCGCGCCACCGTCGAGCGATGCGCGGCAACCGACGTCGCTCTCCGCGTCGCGGAAGCCATACCCGATGGGGCTCGGGTGATTCTCCCGTACGGCCTCGGCATCGACGTGGCGGGCGCCACCGTGGACGACGGGATCAGCCCCGTCGAGCTCGACAGCTTCGACGCCGTCGTGACCGGGGCCCGCGTCGGCATCGCCGAGACCGGAACCATCGTCCTCGACCACGGCACGGGCCAGGGCCGCCGCGCCATCTCACTGATCCCAGATATCCACGTGTGCGTAGTACGAGACGATCAGATCGTCACCGACGTCCTCGACGCCATGAATCTCCTCGACCCGGCTCGACCGCTCACGTGGATCAGCGGACCCTCCGCCACCAGCGATATCGAACTTGACCGTGTCGAAGGCGTTCACGGCCCGCGCACCCTCCATGTCTTGCTCGTCGAGACGTGAACCTCCCCGCCCGGCAGCACCCATCGCGTGACGAGAGGACCGTTCATGTCGAACGCCCATCAGAACTCTGAGCAAGAAGCCCTGTACGTCCGAAACTTCGTCGACCTGGGCGCCGGGGACATCCCAGTTGTCGGTGGGAAGAATGCGTCCCTCGGAGAGATGCTGTCCAACCTCGCGGGGCTGGGCATCACGGTGCCGGACGGCTTCGCCACAACCACCAACGCATTTCATCTGTTCATGGGAGTGGGCCAGAAGGACGGATTGGCTGGCCGGATCGCCCAGCTCCTGCGAGACCTTGACATCGACGATCTAGCGCAGCTGTCGTCGGTCGGTAGCCAAATTCGTTCACTGATTGCCAACCACCCGTTCCCATCGGAGGTCGAGGCAGCCATCCGCGTCGCATTTCAGTCACTCACATCTGACGCGCACCCGAGCGACGAGCCGACCTTCGCCGTCAGATCCTCTGCAACAGCGGAAGACCTTCCGGACGCCTCCTTCGCTGGACAACAGGAGACCATGCTCAATGTCCAAGGGATCGACGACGTGCTGATTGCGATCCGTGAGGTCTTTGCATCTCTATACAACGATCGTGCTATCGCCTACCGAACTCACCACCAGTTCCCGCACGAATCAGTCGCGATGTCGGCAGGCGTGCAGCACATGGTTCGGTCCGACATCGGTTCAGCTGGCGTCATGTTCACCGTGGACACGGAGTCGGGATTTACCGACACCGTGCTGATCACCTCCGCCTACGGCTTGGGGGAGGGCGTAGTCCAAGGAGCAGTCAATCCCGACGAATTTCATGTCTACAAGCCAGCGGTGAACAACGGCCGGCCAGCGATCCTGAGGCGGACGGTAGGGGACAAGGCGACCAAGATGGTCTATGCCATTCAACCGAGCGTCGGTCACACGACCGAGTTCACAGAAGTCACGCCTCGCGACCGGATCCAGTTCAGCATCACCGATGACGAAGTAATCGAGCTGGCGCGGCAGGCACTGACGATCGAGCAGCACTACGGCCGCCCGATGGACATTGAGTGGGCAAAGGATGGCGTGACGGGTGAGATCAACATTCTGCAGGCCAGGCCTGAGACAGTGCAGTCACGGCGCCCAGCAACCCTGGAGCGCTTCGTAATGTCAGAGCCGGACCGTCGACGGGCGACGGTCCGGGCGGTCGGCCGTGCCGTCGGGCAGAAGATCGGTGCAGGTCGGGTCCGCGTCCTCAACTCGCCAGCAGACATGCACGACTTCCGGGCTGGCGAGGTGCTGGTCGCCGACATGACCGACCCGGACTGGGAGCCGATCATGAAGCGAGCTGCGGCCATCGTCACGAACCGGGGTGGTCGCACATGCCACGCGGCAATCATTGCCAGAGAGCTCGGGATCCCGGCCGTGGTCGGAACCGGTTCGGCCACACGCGACCTCGAGGACGGCGACGAAGTAACTGTCTCCTGTGCTGAGGGCGAGCTGGGTGTCGTTCTCGATGGCACCGTTGATTTCGATGTGCAACACGTCGCCCTCGATGAGATGCCGGATGTTCCGGTACAGATCATGATGAACGTCGGGAATCCGGACCAAGCGTTCACGTTCGCTCGACTGCCGAACTCTGGTGTGGGACTGGCTCGGCTGGAGTTCATCATCAACCGGCAAATCGGCATCCACCCACGTGCGCTTCTCGACATGGAAGCAAATCCAGAGGTCCTCGAGGCATCCTTGCGAGCCCGGATTCAGCGGATGACCGCTGCCTACCCGTCCCCGCGCGACTTCTTCGTGCAGCGTGTGGTCGAGGGGGTCGCCACGCTCGCAGCCGCGTTCGCTCCAGATCCAGTGGTGGTCCGGATGAGCGACTTCAAGACAAATGAGTATGCCCGACTCGTCGGGGGACCGATGTACGAACCGCATGAGGAAAATCCGATGCTCGGCTACCGAGGCGCTTCTCGCTATCTCTCCGCTGACTTCGTCGACTGTTTCGTCATGGAATGTGAAGCAATCCGGTACGTACGCAACGAGATGGGTCTCACCAACGTCAAGGTCATGGTGCCGTTCGTGCGGACCCTCGCGGAGGCCGACGGCGTCATCGAATTGCTCGCGGAGCACGGGTTGCGACGGGGGCACGGGGGCCTCGAGATCATCATGATGTGTGAGCTTCCGGCGAACGCGGTGCTTGCTGATCAGTTCCTCGATCGTTTCGATGGTTTCTCGATCGGGTCGAATGACTTGACTCAGCTGACCCTGGGTCTGGACCGTGACTCTGAGATCGTCGCCCGGGCGTTCGACGAACGGGATCCTGCGGTCCTTCGCATGATCGAGATGGCGATCCGGGCCTGTAGGGGACGAGGCAAGTATGTCGGGATCTGCGGGCAAGGTCCCTCTGACCACCCCGAGCTCGCTGCTTGGCTCGTCGAGCAACGGGTCGACTCGATCTCACTGAACCCTGACACTGTCATCGACACGTGGCTCGCCCTCGCATCGGCCGGCGTTGCGGATGGCGACGTCAAGAGTCCTCTATGACCGGCCACCGCCCTCGCGTGCGGAGGTCATGGCCGATGACACTGCACAAATTGCAAGGCCGTCGTGACCGACGACGCTTGATGTTGAGGCGCCAGGCGAGTGATGAGGGTAAGGGCAGTCCGCGCATAGTGCAGGGCGAGAAGCTCCGCCGCCCGGGTGGAGTCTCTGGCCGCGACTGCGTCCACGATGTCCGTATGCTCCCGCGCACCCTGCTCCCATGCCAGCGGCAGGGTGAGGAGCTGCGCTCGGTATCGCCGGCCATGGTCTCGAAGGTCGGCCGCGGTCCGTCGTAACCGGTCCCCGACGTGCCGGATCAACAGATCGTGGAACTCACCATGGGGGACCTCCCACGCCGCGACGTCCTGGGTCAGCGCGACCCTGTCCATCTCGACGAGCAGCTCGCGAAGCCTGACCAAGTCCTCAGCCGAGGCTCGCTGGGTGCTCACGGCGATCGCTAAGGACTCCACCATGATGCGAGAGCCGTACAGATCGTCGAGGTCGACAGGGCTGGTTCCGGCGATGCGAGATGAGCAATAGTCAAGACCTGTGGATGGGCGTGTCACGCGACTTGTTGATCGCCTCCTGATTCCTGGCTCGGTTGGTCGTCGTCTCGTTCGACCAGGACGCCCTTGTTGAAGGTCGCTCCGGCACGGACGAGCGCGACGAG
>NZ_JBGAGJ010000018.1:0-47155 GCF_044226765.1 Nocardioides sp. | reverse complement strand
CAGCGAGGTCGAATACGTCAGCGTGGGCGCCCCGGCACCCCACAGCCAGGCACGCCGACAACACGCCCGCCACCAGCTCCCAGCGCGGAGTTAACGAAGCGCGCCCGACCAGAGACTTGACGCGACCTACAGCCAGCTAGGGCCTAGCGGCGCCCGTTGCCCCCGCCGTTGCCGCCACCGTTGCCGCCACCGTTGCCGCCACCGTTGCCGTGGCCACCGCCGTGACCCGGCGGCGGGGCGGGTGGGATGCCGTTGGACTCGTAGATGGTGATCACCGAGCCCGACGGCGCCGAGGAGCCGCCGGAGGGCGAGGAGTAGGCGACGGTGCCCGCGGGCGAGGTCGAGTTGGCCTGGCCGCCCTCGATCGGCGTGAAGCCCGCGCTCGACAGGGTGCTCTTAGCCGCCTCCACCGACATGCCCGAGACGCTCGGGACGGTCGTCGGCACGCCGTTGACCGCCTGGGCCTCCGGCGCGTGGAAGTCCTCGTAGTCGAGCCGGCCCTGGATGGCGTGCATGGCCTCGGCCCACATCGGACCGGCGAAGCCCGAGCCGCTGACCGAGGAGATGTAGGTGCCGTGGATAGTCTGGCCGGCCAGCGGGATCGGCCGCTGGCCGTCCTTGCTGGCACCGGCGATCATCGCGGCGGTCGCGATCTGCGGCGTGTAGCCCATGAACCACACGGACTTGCCGTCCTGCGTGGTGCCGGTCTTGCCGGCGGAGGGGACCGTCAGCCCGGTGCCGCCGTAGTCGTAGCCGAACCCGCCCGGCTCCTGCACGCCGCGCAGCACGTCGTTGACGGCGTCCGCGGTCGACTGCGGCAGTGCCTGCTGGCACTGCGCGGGGTACTTGCGGATCTCGTTGCCGGTCGAGTCGTCGATCGTCGTCACCGGCCGGGCGTCGCAGTGCAGGCCGCGGGCCCCGAAGGTCGCGTACGCCTCGGCCATCTCCAGCGGGCTGGCGTTGGCGATGCCGAGGGTGAACGTCGGCACCCGCTCCGCGCCGTAGCCGTGGGAGTCGCCGGTCGGGTCGGTGAGGTCGACGCCGAGCGCGCGGGCGATCTTGTAGGGCTCACAGACCCCGGTCACCTTCTCGAGCATCGCGTAGAAGGTGTTCACCGACTCCCGGGTGCCCCGGTAGACGTCCATGGTGCCGTCGCTGGTCGAGCTCGAGACCGTCCACTCGCCGACGAAGTTGCCGGCGCCCGGGCAGTTCGCGAACTCGTCCTGCGGGATCGTCATCGTCCGCGGCGCGTTGAAGGTGGTGCTCAGCGGCACGCCCTTGTTGATCGCCGCGGCCAGCACGAACGGCTTGAAGGTCGACCCTGCCTGGAACCCGGCGGAGCCGCCGTACTGCGTGGGCACGCTGTAGTTCAGGTAGGTCTCGCCCTTGGGCTCCGAGCGGCCCATCGGGCGGGACTGGGCCAGGGAGAGCACGTTGCCGGTGCCGGGCTGGATCATCGCCATCGCGCCCACGGCCTGGTCGCCCTGGGCGACGTGGTCGCGGACCGCCTGGTCGGCGGCGTTCTCGTCGGGCAGGCTCAACGTGGTGTGGATGACCAGACCGCCGGACTTCAGCAGCTTCTTGCGGTCCTCGTAGGTGGCGCCGAGCCGCGGGTCGGTCAGCAGCCAGCTGATCGCGTAGTCGCAGAAGAACGGCGCCCGCGAGTTCAGGCAGCCGTTCTTGGCCGGGATGACGTGCAGGCCGAGACCCTGCTTCTTGGTCTCCTCGGCCTTGGCGTGGCTGATCACGTTGAGCTGGGCCATCCGGTCCAGGACGACGTTGCGACGCTCGAGGGCGGCGTCGGGGGAGTTCGTGGGGTCGTAGCCGGTGGGGTTCTTGACCAGCCCGGCCAGCAGGGCCGACTGCCGCAGGTTCAGGTTCTTGGCGTTCGTGCCGAAGTAGTGCCGGGCGGCGGACTGGACGCCGTACGTGCCGTCGCCGAAGTAGGCGATGTTGAGGTAGCGCTCCAGGATCCAGTCCTTGGAGTGCTGCTGCTCGACGGCGATCGCGTAGCGCAGCTCGCGCAGCTTGCGCGCGTAGGTGTCGTCGGTCGCGGCCTCGCGCTCGGCCTTGGTGTCGGCCTGGGTGAGCAGCGTCATCTTCACCATCTGCTGGGTGATCGACGACCCACCCTGCACGACGCCGTTGTTGGCCTCGTTGGTGATCAGGGCGCGCAGCGTGCCCTTCATGTCCAGCGCGCCGTGCTCGTAGAAGCGGTAGTCCTCGATCGCGACGATCGCCTGGACCATCGTCCGCGAGACCTGGTCCAGCGGGACGTTCACGCGGTTCTCGTCGTAGAGCGTCGCGATCAGGCTGCCGTCGGCGGCCAGCACCTTCGTCTTCTGCGGCAGCGGGTCGGTCTCGAGCTCGGCCGGCAGGCTGTCCATGGCGTCGGCGACCTGCCGGGCGCCGATGCCGGCGACTCCGGCGAAGGGGATCGCGAGCCCCGCCACGACGACGCCGAGGATCGCGGCCACCGCGAGCATCACGCCGAGATGGGACGCCACCCGGGCCGGTGGCAGGCGGTCGCTGCGCGGACGAGGCATGTCTCCCAGGGTACGGGAGCCCCCCTACCACGACCCACTCGGCGACGCCGGTGCCCCCGCCACTCCGGCCTCCGTCGACCCGGGTCCGGCCTGCCCCGGACGGACTAGTCATTTCGGACTACGATTATTGGACCGGATGTGTCTGCCCCACCGAAGAACATCTCCTTAACTTCTACGTGAGGGGAGTCATCCCGGGTGGGCGTCATGGGGACGCTGCCTATCTCGGACGGATGGATGTGGGGACATCTCATGTGGGTTGAGGATTGGGCGCCGGCGGCCGCATGCCGTGAGACGCACCCGGACCAGCTCTTCGTACGTGGTGCGGAGCAGAACAAGGCCAAGCAGCTGTGCTCGGGGTGCTCGGTGCGCACCGAGTGTCTCGCGGAGGCGCTCGACAACCAGATCGAGTGGGGTGTCTGGGGCGGCATGACCGAGCGTGAGCGACGTGCGCTCCTGCGTCGCCGCCCGACCGCGTCGTGGCGTGCGGTCCTCGAGGCCGCCCGCGAGAGCTCCGCCGCGAGCGCCGTCTCCGTCTAGGAGTCGGCTCAGCCCTCGGCGCCGCCGAGCAGCTGGCCCACCCGGCGCAGGCCCGCGAGGTCGTGCACGTCGCCGGGGAGCGCCGGCACGACGGCCGTCGGCACCTGCGGGTGGGCGGCGGCGAAGCGGGAGCGCAGCAGCGCCTCGCGCTCGACCACCCGGGTCTGGTCGGCGTGGAGCCGCAGCAGCCCGGCAGTGAGCGACGTCGGCTCGCGCTTGCGCAGCCGCGCGGAGGCAGCCATCGCCTCGTCCGCGGACAGCGTCCCGGCCGGGACCGGGCCCGCCCGGTTGACGATCAGCCCGGCCAGCGGCATGTCGTCCTCCCCGAGCCGCTCGACGAAGTACGCCGCCTCGCGCAGCGCGTCGGGCTCCGGCGCCGCCACCACCAGGAACGCGGTCTTGTCGGCCTGCAGCAGCTCGAAGGTCTTCTGGGCCCGCTGGCGGAACCCGCCGAAGAGCGTGTCGAAGGCGGACACGAAGGTCTGCATGTCGCTCAGAACCTGGGTGCCGAGGATCTTGTTGAGCGCGTTGGTCACCACGCCGAGCCCGGCGGTCATCAGCCGGGCCGGGCCGCGGGCGGGCGTCAGGAGCAGCCGGATGAACCGGCCGTCGAGGAAGCTCGAGAGCCGCTCGGGCGCGTCGAGGAAGTCCAGCGCGGAGCGTGACGGCGGGGTGTCGACGACGATCAGGTCGTAGGTGCCCTGCGCCTGCGCGTCGGCGTGGATCTGGCCCAGCTTCTCCATCGCCATGTACTCCTGGGTGCCGGCGAAGGAGCTCGACAGCGCGATGTAGAAGGGGTTCTCCAGGATCTGGCGGGCCTTCTCGGGGGTGGCCTGGCTCTCGACCACCTCGTCGAAGGTGCGCTTCATGTCCAGCATCATCGCGTCGAGGCTGCCGCCCCGGCGGTTGCCCTTGATGTTCGCGCGCAGCCCGGCGACCGGACGCGGAACGTTGTCGAGCCGCTCGATGCCCATCGACTGCGCCAGCCGCCGGGCGGGGTCGATGGTCAAGACGACGACCTTGCGGCCGCGCTCGGCGGCACGCAGGGCGAGCGCCGCGGAGGTCGTCGTCTTGCCGACCCCGCCCGAGCCGCAGCACACGATGATCCCGGTGGTGCGGTCGTCGAGCAGCGCGTCGACGTCCAGCGCGGGTGCCGGGCCCGGACTGGTGGCCAGGGGTCCGACCCGGGGGCGGGAGGTCGTGCTCACGCCAGCCCCTCCTTCTTCAGCGTCGCGGCGAGCTCGTAGAGGCCACCGAGGTCGACCCCACCGGGGAGACGGGGGAGCTCGTAGGTCGGGCGGCCGAGGCCGTCGACCACCGCGCGCTGTGCGTCCTCGAGCGCCCGGCGCTCGGCGTGGTCGCGCGCCTCGGCGACCAGGCCGCTGACCAGGTCCGCGCCGCCGTCGATGCCGGCCTCGCCCAGGTCCGCCGCGATCCGCTCGGTGTCGAGCCGCCCCTCGAGCGCCGCCCGGAGGTCCGCCGGGGCGATGTCGCGCGGCCGGACCTGGTTCACGACCACCGCGCCGACCGGCAGGCCCGCCCGACGCAGCTCTGCGATGCCGTCCGCGGTCTCCTGCACCGGCATCTCCTCCAGCACGGTGACCAGGTGGACCGCCGTGCGCGGGGACCGGAACAGGGTCATCACCGTGTCGGCCTGGCTCCGGATCGGACCGACCTTGGCGAGCCCCGCCAGCTCATCGTTGACGTTGAGGAACTGCGCGATCCGGCCGGTCGGCGGCGCGTCGAGCACGACGGCGTCGTACTGCGTCGCGCCCTTGTTGCGGCTGTTGCGCTGCACCGCCTCGAAGACCTTGCCGGTCAGCAGGACGTCGCGCACGCCCGGCGCGATCGTGGTGGCGAACTCGATGACCCCGAAGCGGTCGAGGGCGCGACCGGCGCGGCCGAGCTTGTAGTACATCGCCAGGTACTCCAGCAGCGCCGACTCCGGGTCGATGTGCAGCGCGTGCACGGCGCCCGGCCGGTCGCCGTTGTGGCGCAGGCCCGCCGCGATCCGTCGCTCGGCGTACGGCAGCGGGTCGACGTCGAACATCCGGGCGATGCCCTGCCGGCCCTCGACCTCGCACAGCAGCACCTGCTTGCCCTCCGACGCCAGGCCCAGCGCGAGGGCGGCCGCCACGGTGGACTTGCCCGTGCCGCCCTTGCCGGTGACGACGTGCAGGCGCAGGCGCGACCAGTCGGCGGGATCGGGCATGTGGACAGCGTATTGCTCGGGTGGGGAGCGATCAGCGGCGGCGCAGCGCCAGCGTCAGCTCGTGAGCGGCGCGGAGCAGGAGCGGGCCGAGCTCGCGCCGGCGGCCGGCGGTGAACCGCTGCTCGATCCCGGTGAGGCTCAGCGCCCACTGCGGCCGCTCGTCGCGGTCGAACACCGCGGCGCCCATGCCCCAGCTGCCCTCGACCAGCAGGCCCGGGTTCAGGGCGTAGCCGTGGGACCTGGTGTCCGCGATCCGCTGCCGCACCGCGGCGGCATCGTGGTTCCCGCCGTACGTCGCGACCAGGTCGGTGCGGGCCAGGTAGGCCTCGACCTCGGCGTCGGTGAGGTAGGCGAGGACGACCATCCCGGCCGACGCGACCCCGAGCGGGAAGCGGATGCCCTCGTGGAGCACGTGCGAGCGGATCGGGAAGCTCCCGTCCTCCCGGAGCAGGCACACCGTCTCGTCCCCCCGGCGCGCGGAGAAGAACGCGCTCTCCCCGGTCGCCAGCGAGAGCTGGCGCACGAACGGCTGGGCGACCTCGGTGACGTCGTAGCGGCTGCTGGCCGCGCTGCCGAGCAGGTAGAGCTCGGGCCCGAGGAGCCACCGACCGTCCGCGGCGCGGTCGACCAGGCCCTCGCCGAGCAACGAGGTCAGCATCCGGTGGGCGGTCGGCCGGGCCAGGCCCGCGCTCCGCGCGACCGCCGAGGTCGAGCCACCCGTCGGCTCGTGTGCCGACACGGCCCGCAGCACGGCGCCGATGCGCCCGACGACGTCTCCGGGGGTGTCCACTCAGTGGACGCTAGCCCATCGCGATGTCCGACTGGTGAGTGATCGCCGACCGGTGGGTGGTCGGTCGTTGACCGCGGCCGCCCGGCGGGGCTTTGATCGAGGGCATGGACAAGGTGGTGGGCTCGGCCGCGGAGGCGGTGGCGGACATCCCCTCCGGCGCGACGTTGTCGGTGGGTGGGTTCGGGTTGTGCGGGATCCCGTCGGTGCTGATCGCGGCGCTGCTGGAGGCGGGCACGACGGACCTGGAGGCGGTGTCGAACAACTGCGGTGTGGACGACTGGGGGCTGGGGCTGCTGCTGTCGCAGAAGCGGATCCGGCGGATGATCTCCTCCTACGTGGGGGAGAACAAGGAGTTCGCCCGGCAGTACCTGCACGGGGAGCTGGAGGTGGAGCTGACCCCGCAGGGCACGCTGGCGGAGCGGATGCGCGCGGGCGGCTCCGGGATCCCGGCGTTCTTCACTGCGACCGGCGTGGGCACCCAAGTGGCCGAGGGCGGCCTGCCGTGGCGGTACGACGATGCCGGCAACGTGGTCGTGTCCAGCCCGCCCAAGCAGACGCAGGTGTTCCCGACGCCCGAGGGGGACAAGGAGTTCGTGCTCGAGCACGCGATCGTGGCGGACTTCGGGCTGGTGCGGGCCTGGAAGGGCGACCGGCACGGCAACCTGGTGTACCGCGACTCCGCGCGCAACTTCAACCCGCTGGCCGCGATGTGTGGTCGCGTGACGATCGCGGAGGTCGAGGAGCTGGTCGAGCCCGGCGAGCTGGACCCCAACCAGGTCCACACGCCCGGGGTGTTCGTGCAGCGCGTCGTCCCGCTCACTCCGGAGCAGGCCGCGGACAAGCGGATCGAGAAGCGGACCGTGAGGAGTCGAGCCTGATGGCGTGGACGCGTGAGGAGATGGCCGCGCGGGCGGCCGCGGAGCTGCACGACGGGTCGTACGTGAACCTGGGGATCGGGCTGCCGACGCTGGTGCCGAACTACGTGGGTGACGACGTGGAGCTGGTGCTGCAGTCGGAGAACGGGATCCTCGGTGTGGGCGCCTACCCGGTCGACGGCGAGGAGGACCCCGACCTGATCAACGCGGGCAAGGAGACGGTCACGCTGCGCCGCGGTGCGTCGTTCTTCGACTCCGCCACGTCCTTCGGGATGATCCGGGGCGGCAAGATCGACGCCGCGATCCTGGGCGCGATGCAGGTCTCCAAGAGCGGGGACATCGCGAACTGGATGATCCCGGGCAAGATGGTCAAGGGCATGGGCGGCGCGATGGACCTGGTCCACGGCGCGAAGCAGGTGATCGTGCTGATGGAGCACGTCGCCAAGGACGGGTCCTACAAGATCGTCGAGGAGTGCTCGCTGCCCTACACCGGCCGCGGGGTCGTGCAGCGGATCATCACCGACCTCTGTGTCATCGACGTCACCCCCCCATCAGAGGGCGGCGGCCTGCGCCTCGTGGAGCTCGCGCCCGGCGTCACCGAGGACGAGGTCAGGCAGAAGACGGAGCCGCCGCTCCGCTGACCCCGGTCCGGGTCGCGGTGACCACGGCCAGTGCCCCGAGCGCCAGGGCGATCACGAACACCGCGAGGAAGGCATCGACGCCGGCCCGGGACGCGGCGGCGAACGCCACCCCGGAGACCGAGAGCGCGATCGCGCCGCCGAGGGAGTCGGCGACCGACAGCGCCGAGGAGTTGAACCCGCGGTCGGCGTCGGTCGAGGCGGCGAGCATCGCCACGCTGGTGCGCGGGTAGCCGAACCCCATGCCGGCGCCGGCGACGACGTACGACGCCATCGCGAGCGCCCACGGCAGGTCGACTCGGACGACCGCGGCGAGGGCGAGAGTGCCGGCGGCGACGAGGGCACTGCCCCACACCATCGCCGCCGTGTTCGACACCCGGTCGCCCAGGCGGGCCTGGACCTGGCTGGCGCCGGCCCAGCTGAGCCCGACGCCGGTCAGCGCGAGACCGGCGGTGCCGGGGGTCAGGCCCCAGTGGTCCTGCAGGACGTAGACGATGTAGGCCTCGACGCAGAAGAACGAGGCGCTGAAGAGCCCGCGGGTCGCCACAACCGCCGGCAGCCCCCGCCTGCCGACGAGGCTGCCGGCCGGGAGCAGGCGCTGCAGCGCCAGGACGACGAGCACGAACGCGGCCACCGCCGCCACTGCGGCGGCGCCGTGGTGGGAGCCCAGCAGCTCCAGGGCCAGGACGGCGACCGCTCCGACGACCGACCAGGCCAGGCGGCCCCACGGGGTCGGTCCGTCCCCGTCGAGCGGGGTGATCCCGCGCAGGGCCGGGACGATGAGCACGGTCGCGACGGCGACGAGCACGACGACCCCGAGGAAGACCCAGCGCCACCCGAGCAGATGGGCGACGTACGCCGCGAGGGCCGGCCCGAACAGGGTGGGCAGCACCCAGGCCGCGGCGAAGCTGGCGAAGAGAGCGGGCTGCAGCGCCGCGGGGAAGCCCAGGCCGACCACGACGTAGAGGCAGACGGTCATCGCCCCCGCGCCGAGACCCTGCAGCACCCGGCCCGCGACCAGCACCTCCATCGTCGGAGCGAGGCCGCAGACGACCAGGCCGACCGAGAAGAGCACGAGTGACACCACCAGCGGCGCCACCGGCCCGCGCCGGTCGCTGCGGGCGCCGGCCGCCACCATGCCGACGACGCCGCTGGCCAGCGGTGCCGCGAACGAGAGGGCGTAGAGACCGAGCCCGTCCAGGTCCCGTGCGACCGTGGGCATCACCGTCGTGACCGCCGTCGCCTCGAACGCGCTGAAGGCGACCAGCGCGAACATGCCGATGGTCGTGGCGGCGTACGCCGGCGCGAGCAGGCGCGGGGCGCGGCTCGCGGGCGCGGTCGAGGTCACGCCGAGGACGGTAGGACCTCGACCGCGGTTGAGGTCAAGCGGGTTGGGACACCATGGAGGCGTGATCGCTTCCTGGAAGGACCTGTGCATCGACGCCGTCGACACCGGCCTGCTCGGCCGGTTCTGGGCGGACACCTTGGGCCGGGAGGTGACCGAGCGCGGCGACGGCCTGCTGGAGCTGACCGGGCCGACCCCGCACCACCGGGTGTGGATCAACCCGGTGCCGGAGCCCGTGACGGTCAAGCAGCGCGTGCACCTCGACATGCACGCGGCGAGCACCGGCGAGGTGGTCGCTCGGGGGGCGACGCCGCTGGACCTCACGTCCTTCCGGTGGGACGTGCTGCGCGACCCCGAGGGCGGAGAGCTGTGCGTCTTCCCGCGGGAGCAGGTGCCCGACGAGCGGCTCTACGAGATCGTGGTCGACTCGGTCGACCCGGCCGCCCAGGCGCGGTGGTGGGCCGAGGCGATCGGCGGCCGGTGGGAGCACGACGAGGAGCACGGCTGGGCCTGGGTCGAGGAGATCCCCGGTGCGCCGTTCGAGTGCCTCGTCTTCGTGCCCGTCCCCGAGCCGAAGACCGTGAAGAACCGGATCCACTGGGACGTCGACACCGCCGACGTGGGCCTCCTGGTCGAGCACGGGGCGACCGTGCTGCGCGAGCCCGACGACGACATCTCCTGGACGGTGCTGGCCGACCCGGAGGGCAACGAGCTCTGCGCGTTCGTCCAGTGACCGTCGGCGGGCCGCGATGAGTCGGGTCCGTCCGCCGGGTCTGTCCGGGTGCAGGTCCCCAGCACAGGAGGAGCCATGGGCAAGGTCGTCGCATCCATCACCACATCGGTCGACGGCTACGTCACCGGCCCCGACGACGGGCCCGGCCAGGGCCTCGGGCGCGGCGGGGAGCGGCTGCACTACTGGGTGATGGGCGGCCCGTGGACGTACGACGGTGAGCACGACCTCGCGATGCACGGGCCGGACCAGGAGTTCTTCGACGAGCTGACCGCCGGGCTCGGTGCCGGCGTGGTCGGTCGTGGGATGTACGACGCCGCCGGCGCGTGGGGCGGCACGAACCCGTTCGGCGGCCCGCTCTTCGTGCTCACCCACCGGGTCGAGGACCAGCCGGCCGCCGAGAGCGGCTTCACCTTCGTGCCGTCGCTGGACGAGGCGCTCGACCGGGCGGTGGCGGCCGCCGGTGACGGTGACGTCTCGGTCGGGGGTGGCGCGAGCACGATCCGGCAGGCGCTGGCGGCCGGGCGGGTCGACGAGCTGGTCATCTCGACCGCCCCCGTCGTCCTCGGCGGCGGCAAGCGGCTCTTCGAGGGCTTCGAGCACGACCTCGACCTCGAGGTGCTGACGACCGTCGGCTCGCCGTACGCGACCCACGTGCGCTACGCCGTCGTCCGGTAGCGCCGCGTCACCGCCTGGGTAGAGTCCGCGGCATGACCAAGTGGGAGTACCTCACCGCGCCGATCCTCACGCACGCGGCCAAGCAGATCCTGGACAACTTCGGGTCCGACGGCTGGGAGCTGGTGCAGATCGCGCCGGGTCCGAACCCGGAGAACCTGGTCGGCTACTTCAAGCGGCCGCTCGCATGAGCGTCGTCGAGGAGCGCCTCGCGGCGCTGGGTCTGGCGGTGCCGGAGGTGGCCGCGCCGGTCGCGAAGTACGTCCCGGCCGTGGTGTCGGGCGACCTGGTCTTCACCTCCGGGCAGCTGCCGATGCGGTCGGGCGAGCTGATCGCGACCGGCAAGGTCGGTGGCGAGGTCGGCGTCGAGGACGCGGTCGCCTGTGCCCAGCAGTGCGCGCTCAACGCGATCGCGGCGGTCAAGTCGATGGTCGGCGACCTCGACCGGGTCGCCCAGGTCGTGAAGGTCGTGGCCTTCGTCGCGTCCACGCCCGACTTCACCGGGCAGCCGGGGGTCGCCAACGGTGCCTCCGAGCTGCTGGGCGAGGTCTTCGGCGACGCCGGCGTGCACGCCCGCTCGGCGGTGGGGGTGCCGGTGCTGCCGCTCGACGCCCCGGTCGAGGTGGAGATCGTCGTCCGGGTCGCCCCGTGAGGCGGCTGCGGTGAGGATCCCGCTGCCGCCGGTCCCGCTGCCGGACCGGCTGGTCGAGGTCGCGCGCGAGTTCGAGGACGGCCGGCAGGTGCCGGCCGACCCCCGCAACGCCGCGACCGTCATCCTGATGCGGCCCTCCGACCAGGGCCCCGAGGTCTACTACCTGCGCCGGCACGTCTCGATGGACTTCGCCGGCGGCATGTGCGTCTACCCCGGCGGCGGCGTGGACCCGCGCGACTTCGACGCCGCCGTGGCCTGGGCCGGCCCGCCGCCCGAGGCCTGGGCCGCGCGGCTGGGGTGTGACGAGGAGACCGCGCGGGCGCTCGTGTGCGCCGCCGTACGCGAGACGTTCGAGGAGTCCGGCGTGCTGCTGGCCGGTGCGTCGGTCGACTCGGTCGTCGCCGACACGACCGGCGCGGACTGGGAGGCCGACCGGGTGGCGCTGGAGTCGCGCGACCTGTCGATGACCGACTTCCTCACCCGGCGCGGTCTCGTGCTGCGCACGGACCTGCTCGGGGTGTGGGACGCGTGGCTGACGCCCGTCTTCGAGCCGAAGCGCTACCGCACCTGGTTCTTCGTGGCGCTGCTCCCCGAGGGCCAGGTGACCCGGGACGTCTCGTCGGAGTCCTCGGAGGTCGCCTGGATCCCGGCCCGGGTGGCGGCGGAGCAGGCCGACGCCGGTGCGCTGGCGCTGATGCCGCCGACGTACCTCACCTCGATGGAGATCGGGACGCACGCCTCGCCCGACGAGGTGCTCGAGGTCGCGGCCTCGCGGTCGGTGGAGATGTTCTGCCCGGCCGTGGAGCCGCTGGGGTCGGGCTGGACGCTCTCGATGCCCGACCGGCTGCGGCCGATGGTCGCGGAGCGGCGGCGCGGGTGACGCCCTGGTCCGGCGGCATTTTCGGGTCGCGCGGGCGCTGCCTGCTCGCGCCGAACCCCGGGATCATGACGCTGGACGGCACCAACACCTGGGTGCTGCAGGAGCCGGGCGCCTCCGGGCTGGTCGTCGTGGACCCGGGGCCGGTCGAGGACGGCCACCTGGAGCGGCTGACCGCCGAGCTGGGTGACGTGCGGCTGGTGCTGGTCACCCATCATCACTTCGACCACGCGGAGGTGGCGGCCGAGCTCGGCCGGCGCAAGGGCTGCCCGGTGCGTGCGCTCGACCCGGCGCTCTGCGTGGAGGCCGCTCCGCTCGCCGACGGCGAGACGCTGTCGGTCGACGGGCTGGAGCTGCGGGTGCTGACCACGCCGGGCCACACCGCCGACTCGGTGTCGCTGGTGCTCCCCGGGGACGGGGCGATGCTCACCGGCGACATGGTGCTCGGTCGCGGCACGACGGTCGTGGCGCACCCGGACGGCCAGCTGGCGCCCTACTTCGACTCGATCGGCCGGATGCGGTCGCTGGCGGCGACCGGCGAGGTCCGCACCCTGTGGCCCGCGCACGGGCCGGTGCTCGAGGACGCCCTCGGTGTCCTGGACTTCTACCTCGCCCACCGGCGCGAGCGGCTGGCGCAGGTCGAGCGGGCCCTCGCCGAGCTGTCGGTCGCGGTCTCGCCCGAGCTCGCCGAGGACCCGACCCTGCCCCGCCGGGTGGTCGAGGTCGTCTACGCCGACGTCGACGAGTCGCTCTGGGGCGCCGCCGAGCTCTCCGTCCGCGCCCAGCTCGCCTACCTCGCCTCCCGTTGAGTTGAGGGTTGCGACCGGTCGAGTTGAGGGTTGCGACCCGCTGACGGCCCGCCTGTCGTCCACCGACGGCGCCCAGTAGTCCCCTCGTCCACAGGCCATCGTCGAGGTGGTGGTGCGCTCGGGGCTCCGGCCGCAAGGTCGGCGGATGAACGAGCCCTTCACGCGTCGTGACCTTCCGACCCTCGGTCTCACGGCCAACGACCTGCGCGCCGCTGTCCGACGTGGCGAGGTTCGCGTGGTGCTCCGTGGCGTCTACGTCTGCGCCGGTGTCGCCGACACGCTGGAACTGCGCGCTCGAGCCGTCGCGAAGGTCGTGCGTCCCCACCACGTGATCGTCGACCGGACGGCTGCGTGGCTGCACGATGTCGACGTCCATGTGTACGCCGAGCACGACGGGGTCGTTCCCGTCGAGACGTGCGCCCTGCGCGGCCGAGCCATCACGACCCGCGCCGGCGTCGACGGCCGCACTCGTGACCTGGCTCCGGTCGACGTGATGAAACTGCACGGCGTCCGGCTGACCACACCGCTGCGAACGGCGCTCGACCTGGGGTGCTCGCTCAGGCGACGTGAGGCCTTTGCTGCCATGGCCATGATCGCCGGCCGTCACGGGCTTACGCAGCGGGACATGGAGCGAGAGCTCGGTCGATTCCGCAGACGCCGCGGCGTGATCCAGCTGCGCGAGCTGGTAGGTCTGCTCGATCCGCGCCTGGAGTCACAGCGAGAGGCTTGGGTGCTGCTGGCGATCGCCGACGCCGGGCTCGCCCTCCCCGAGCCACAGTTCTGGATCGTGGTGGATGGTGTCCCGACGTACCGGCTCGACTTCGCCTACCCCAGGTCGCGGGTGTGCGTCGAGTACGACGGCTTCGAGGCGCACGAGAAGTCGATCCAGCAGCGCGACGCCGACCGTCGTCGACGTCAGTGGCTCCGGGAGCACGGATGGACCGTGATCGTGGTGCGCAGGGGCGACTTCACCGGAGACGCACTCGACCAGTGGCTCGGAGCGCTCCGTGCCGCCCTCGTCCCGACATACTCGAACCGGCGCTGGTGACCACAACCCTCAACTCGAGTGGTCACAACCCCCAACTCAACGGGTCACAACCCCCAACTCAACGGGTCACGACCCCCAACTCAACGGGCGCGGCGGGCCAGGCGCTCGACGTCCATGATCACGACCGAGCGGGGCTCCAGGCGCAGCCAGCCGCGGGAGGCGAAGTCGGCCAGGGCCTTGTTGACGGTCTCGCGGGAGGCCCCGACCAGCTGGGCGAGCTCCTCCTGGGTGAGGTCGTGGTGCACGTGCACCCCGTCGTCGGCGGTGCGGCCGAACCGGTCGGCCAGGTCGAGCAGCGCCTTGGCGACGCGGCCGGGGACGTCGGAGAAGACCAGGTCGGCCACCACGTCGTTGGCCTTGCGCAGCCGGCCGGCCAGCTGAGCGAGCAGGCCGCGGGCGACGACCGGTCGGCCCTCGAGCCAGCGCAGCAGGTCCTCGTGGGAGAGCGAGGCGAACGTGGCGTCGGTGACCGCGGTGACGGTGGCCGAGCGCGGGCCGGGGTCGAAGAGCGACAGCTCGCCGAACATCTGGCCGGGGCCGAGGATCGCCAGCAGGTTCTCGCGGCCGTCGGACGACGTGCGCCCGAGCTTCACCTTGCCGTCGAGCACGATGTAGAGCTTGTCGCCGGAGTCGCCCTCGTGGAACAGCACGTCACCGCGGCGCAGCTTGGCCTCCGCCATCGACGCGCGCAGGGCGGTGGCGGCCTCGTCGTCGAGCGCGCTGAAGAGCGGCGCCTGGCGAAGTACGTCGTTGTCCACGAATCCTCCTCGTGACGGGCCCGCACGCACGGGCTCCGCGCAGATCCTATCCAGTGGGGAAGTTCACATCGACACCCGCCGCTCGGCGAGATCGTGGTCGTCGCGCCGTGGTCGCGAATCGGGGAGTGTCCGTCCGCCGCCGTACGCTGGGGCGCGTGCCCGCCCCCGCCGCCGCCGAGACCCGCACCGCGCTGGTGCGGCGCGCGCGCAAGATCGACCGGGTCCTGGGCGAGACCTACCCCGACGCCACGACCGAGCTCGACTTCGACGACCCCTTCCAGCTGCTCGTCGTGACGGTGCTGTCCGCCCAGACGACCGACCGCCGGGTCAACGCCGTCCGCCCGACGCTGTTCGCCGCCTATCCCGACGCCCGGGCCATGGCGGCGGCCGACCGGGCCACGCTCGAGGGGATCGTCGGCCCGCTGGGGTTCTTCCGCGCCAAGACCGAGTCGCTGCTCAAGCTCAGCGCCGCGCTCGTCGAGCGGCACGGGGGTCAGGTGCCGCCGCGGCTCGAGGACCTGGTGCAGCTCCCGGGCGTGGGCCGCAAGACCGCCAACGTCGTGCTCGGCAACGCATTCGGCATCCCGGGCATCACCGTCGACACCCACTTCGGCCGGCTGGCCCGCCGCTTCCGCTGGACCGCGGAGACCGATCCGGTCAAGGTCGAGCACGCCGTCGGTGCGCTGTTCGCGAAGAAGGACTGGACGATGCTCAGCCACCACCTGATCTGGCACGGGCGGCGGGTCTGCCACGCCCAGAAGCCGGCGTGCGGCGCCTGCCCCGTGGCGCGCTGGTGCCCGTCGTACGGCGAGGGCCCGACCGACCCGGTCGCGGCCGCCAAGCTGGTGAAGACCGAGGGTCGCGCTTGACCACCCGGTGGCCGGGGCGGCTGCTCGTCGTCCTGGCGGCGCTGACCCTGACCGGGTGCTCGGGCTCCGACCTGCCTGCCCAGCCCGGCGCGGCCCGGGTCGACGTCGGCACCGAGGAGCTGCAGCAGGCCAAGGCCCGCACCCGGGTCGCGGACTGCGAGCCCGGCCCGGCGACGGACGGACCGCTGCCCGCCGTCACCCTGCCCTGCCTCGGCGGCGGTCCCGACGTCGACCTGTCCACGCTGCGAGGGCCGCTCGTCGTCAACCTCTGGGGCTCCTACTGCGGCCCGTGCCGGGAGGAGATGCCGGCGCTCCAGCAGTTCTACGAGCGGTACGGCGACCGCGTCGGCGTGCTGGGGGTCGACTACCAGGACACCCAGCCGATGGCCGCGCTCGAGCTCGCGCGGAGGTCCGGGATCACCTACCCGCTCGTGGCCGACCCCGGTGGGGACGTCAACGGAGCCAGCCCGATCTCGGTGGTGCGCGGCGTGCCGTGGTTCGTCTTCGTCGACGCCGACGGCAACGTCAGCAACGCCCCGGGCGGCGTCGACTCCGCCGCAGACCTGGCCCGCCTGGCCAACGAGCACCTCGGGACCGACCTGTGATCCCCGCGTGGCTCGAGCCGGTGCGAGCAGGAGCCGCCGACATCTCGGTGCACGACCTGACCCGGTTCACCCCGCCGCCCGGCAGCGACACCCGGCAGGGTGCCGTGCTGATGCTCTTCGGCGAGGGCGCCCGCGGCGGCGAGGTGCTGCTGACCGAGCGTGCCCACGACATGCGATCCCACCCCGGCCAGGTCTCGTTCCCCGGTGGCTCGGTCGACCCCGGCGAGACGGTCGTCGAGGCCGCCCTGCGCGAGGCCGAGGAGGAGGTCGGCCTCGACCCGGCGTCGGTCGAGGTCTTCGGCCGCCTGCCCGAGCTGTGGCTGCCGCCGAGCAACTTCGCGGTGACGCCGGTGCTGGGCTGGTGGCGCGAGCCGAGCGAGGTCAGCATCGTGAGCCCCGCCGAGGTGCACGCGATCCACCACGTCCCGATCGAGGAGCTGCTCGACCCCGCCCACCGGATCATGGTGCGGCACCCGCTCGTCGACTACGTCAGCCCGGGGTTCCTGATCGGCCCCGACAAGAACGTCATCCTCTGGGGCTTCACCGGTGGCATCATCGCCCGGCTCTTCGACTTCCTGGGCTGGACGCGCCCGTGGGACCGGTCCCGCGTGAAGGACCTGCCGTCGTACATGCTGCAGGCTGACCCACGACGATCGCGCCTGCTGGACATCGAGGACCACGCCGCACCCGAGGACGCCGAGGAGGGCGAGGAGTGAACCTGCTCGACTGGCTCCTGGTCTTCCTGGTGCTGGCCTACGCGCTGTCGGGCTACTGGCAGGGCTTCATCGCCGGGGCCTTCGCCACCACCGGCCTGCTCCTCGGCGGCCTGTTCGGCGTGTGGCTCGCTCCGGTCGCCCTGGGTGACGCGACACCGTCGCTGATGGTGTCGCTCGGCGCTCTGTTCATCGTGATCCTGGCGGCCTCGCTGGGGCAGGCGGTGTTCCAGTTCGCCGGCACCCGGCTCCGGGACCGCATCACCTGGCAGCCCGCCCGGGCGCTGGACGCGGTGGGCGGCGCGATGCTCAGCGCGGTCGCCGTGCTCCTGGTCGCCTGGGCCCTCGGCGTCGCGATCTCGGGCTCGCAGATCGGTGGCATCACCCCGCTGGTGCGCAGCTCGGCGGTGCTCGGTGAGGTCGACGACGTGCTGCCGCCGTCGGCCGGCAACGCCCTGCAGGCGTTCAACGACGTGGTCGGCACCAGCTTCTTCCCGCGCTACCTCGAGCCGTTCGCGCCCGAGCGGATCGTCGACGTCGGCCCGGGTCCCAAGCGCCTGCTCGAGGACCCCGACGTCCAGCAGGCCGAGGCGAGCGTGGTCAAGGTGCGCGGCGCCAACGAGTGCGGGCGCGGCGTCGAAGGATCCGGGTTCGTGTACGCCGACAACCGGCTGATGACCAACGCCCACGTGGTCGCCGGCATCGACGACCCCGAGGTCGTCGTCGGCGATGCCTCCCTGGACGCGGAGGTCGTCTACTACAACCCCGACATCGACGTCGCGGTGCTCGCGTTCGACAGCGGTGGGCTGCCCGCGCTGGACTTCACGCGGGCCGCCAAGCCGCAGCAGGGCGTGGCGGTGCTCGGTTACCCCCAGGACGGTCCCTACCGCGTCGAGCCGGCCCGGATCCGCTCGCAGCAGCGGTTGCGATCGCCGAACATCTACGGCGACGGGGCCGTCATCCGCGACGTCTACTCCCTGCGCGGCCAGGTCCTCCCCGGCAACTCCGGCGGACCGATCGTCACCGGGTCGGGTGCCGTGGCTGGCATGGTGTTCGCGGCCTCGGTCACCGACCAGGACACCGGCTACGCCCTCACGGCCGCCCAGGTCGCCGACGCCGCAGAGACCGGCCTGAGCAGCTCGGTGCAGGTGTCGACCGGTGGGTGTGCGGGATAGCTGCTGGGGTCCGTCTCACCGGGTCTCGCCCCGCCGGTCGCGGCGTCGTCCCTCAGCCGCGCGGCTTGGTTCCTGAGGAGCCGAGGAACGAGGCGTCTCGAAGGGCGCTCGACCGCCGGCCGTTGAGCGGTCCCGCTGGCGCGGTCCCGCTCAGGCCCGGCCCTTGAGCGCGTCCGGGATCTTCTGGCCCTGCTCGATGGCCCGCTCGGGCGCCTTGACCTGCTTGACCTTGCGCACGCCGAGCCAGCCGAGCAGCGCGGTGAGCAGCACGTAGACGAAGAACACGATGAGGAAGGCCCACTGCAGGGCCAGCCCGTCGCCGTTCCAGTTGATGAAGTAGGCGAAGGCCACCGACAGCATGATGATCGCCAGCACGAGGACGAACGCCGCGGCGGCGAACAGCCCGATCCCGGCGCCGCCGGCCCGCACGCTGACCTTGAGCTCGGACTTCGCGAGCTGGATCTCCTTCTGGACCAGCGAGGAGATGTCTCGGGAGGCGTCGTGGACCAGCCGCCCGATGGTGGGGTCCGAGTCGTTCACCTGCTGCGCCATGCTCATCCCTCGCGTCGATCTCCGGCTGTCGGGTCCGACCTTACCGACCGCGGCCGGTGGGCCACCTCACAAGTACCTCAACCAGAGGTAGGGGATGCACACCGCCACGGTGGTGACCGTGACGACGATCCCGTAGCGGGTGAACTCCCAGAAGCCGATCGGGTGACCCTCGCGCTCGGCCAGGCCCAGCGCGACGACGTTCGCCGAGGCACCGATCGCGGTCGCGTTGCCGCCGAGGTCGGCACCGAGGGCGAGTGCCCACCACAGCACGTGGCCGGCCTCGCCGTGACCGGCGGCGAGCTCGGCGACGACCGGGCTCATGGTGGCGACGTAGGGGATGTTGTCCACGATCGCCGACAGCACCGCGGAGCCGCCGAGCAGGACCATCGTCGCGGTCGTGAGGTCACCCCCGGTGACGTCCGCGGTGGCCTCGGCCAGCTTCCCGATCACCCCGGTCTCGACCAGCCCGCCGACCATGATGAACAGGCCGGCGAAGAAGGCGAGCGTGGGCCACTCGACCTCGCGCATCGTCGCCATCGGGTCGACGTCGGTCACCAGCAGCAGCAGCCCGGCCCCCAGGAGGGCCACGACCGCCGGGTCATAGTGGACGAGCGGGTGGAGGACGAACGCCGCCATCACCAGGCCCAGGACCACGACGGACGTCACCAGCAGGCGAGGATCGGTGATCGCCTCGCGCTCGTCGAGGCGCATCACCGACGCGGCCCGCTCCTCGTCGTAGACGAAGTAGTCGCGGAACATCCGCCGGCACAGGAGCAGGAAGACGACCATGAGCACCACGACGATCGGGGCCAGGTTGACGAGGAAGTCGTTGAAGGTCAGATCTCCCTTGGAGGCGATGATGATGTTCGGCGGATCACCGACCAGCGTGGCCGTGCCGCCGATGTTGGACGCGAAGACCTCGGCCATCAGGAAGGGCGCGGGCCGCAGCCCCAGACGCTGGCAGACGAGGAAGGTCACCGGGGCGATGAGGAGCACGGTGGTGACGTTGTCGAGCAGCGCCGATGCGACCGCCGTCAGGACGCACAGCATCACCATCAACGGATAGGGACGTCCCCGGGTGCGCTTGGCGGCCCAGATCGCGACGTACTCGAAGACGCCGGTGCGGCGCAGTACCGAGACGATGACCATCATGCCCAGCAGCAGGAAGATGACGTCCCAGGCGATCCCCGTCCGCTCGGAGAAGAAGGCGCGCTCGGAGTCGGAGACGTGCAGCAGGAGCATCAGGCCGGCACCCACCAGCGCGACCTTCGTGCGGTGCACCTTCTCGGTCGCCAGGACGACGTAGGCGACGACGAAGATGACGACGGCTGCTGCTGCCACGGGCGGCTCCTGGGGTCGGGTCGACGACGCCGACCAGGCTTCCCGGCACACCCGGGGCCGACCCTATCCCGTCGCGGCCGTCGGTGGGCGCGCCGGGCGGGGCACTGGGATAGCGTCGTCGCCATGCTGGCCCGCGACCTGGTCGAGCCCTACCCGACGGTCCGTCTCGACGACGACGCCGTCGCCGCCGCACGGCTCCTGACCGAGCAGAACCGCCCCGGCCTGATCGTGGTGGACGACCGCTCGCACCCGGTGGCCGTGCTGCCCGCGGCCCAGGTGCTGCGCCTGGTGATCCCGGGCTACCTGCGCGACGACCCCAACCTGGCCGGCGTGGTCGACCAGGACTTCATCGACCACATGTGCGACGCACTCGAGGGCACCACCGTTCGCGCCCTGCTGCCCTCGGAGCGGTCCCGACTCCCGGTCGCGGCCCCGGACGACTCGGTGCTCGAGGTCGCGGCGGTGATGGCCGCCGAGCGGGTCCCGCTGGTGGTCGTGGTCGACGGTGGCGGCGGCTCGGCACCGCTCGTCGGCGTGGTCACGGTCGGACCGGTGCTGGCGGCGCTGCTGCCGAGGCGGCTCACGGATCGGTGAGCGCGTCGCGTTCGAAGACGTCGGGCACGCCGTCGTGGTCGTCGTCGCGCTCCTCGACCTCGCACAGCCGGCGGTAGACCCGGTTGCGGGCCCGGAGCACGACGGTCGCGAGCAGCGCGGCCACCACGGACCCGAGCAGCACCGCCACCTTCACGTGGTCGTCGTCGGCCGAGCCGCTGCCGAAGGCGAGCTCGCCGATGAGCAGCGACACGGTGAAGCCGATCCCGGCCAGCATCGCCATGCCGATCACGTCGATCCAGCTCAGCTCGTCGTCGAGCTCGGCCCGGGTGAACCGGGCCAGCAACCAGGTCGACCCGGCGACGCCGACCGTCTTCCCCACGACCAGGCCGGCGACGATCCCGAGCGAGATGGGGTCGGAGACCGACGAGACGAGCCCGTCCCACCCACCGATCGTCACACCGGCGGCGAAGAAGGCGAAGATCGGTACGGCGATGCCGGCCGACACCGGCCGGACCAGGTGCTCGAGGTGCTCGGCGAGCCCGGGGCCGTCGCCGCCGTCGCGGCGGAGGACGGGGACCGTGAAGCCGAGCACGACGCCGGCGTGCACGCCGGACGCGTGCACGCAGGTCCAGGCGGCGAAGGCCAGCGGGAGCAGGAGCCACCAGTGCCAGATCCGCCGCTGGACCAGGACCGCGAACAACGCGATCGGGACGACGGCCGCGACGAGCCAGACCGGGTGCAGGTCGGCGGTGTAGAAGAACGCGATCACGAGGATGGCGAGGAGGTCGTCGACGACGGCCAGGGTGAGCAGGAACGTCCGGAGTCCGGACGGGAGGTGGGTGCTGATCACCGCGAGCACGGCCACGGCGAACGCGATGTCGGTCGCGGTGGGGATCGCCCAGCCCGACAGGTCGCCGCTCGGGCCCAGGTTGCACAGCACGTAGATGATCGCGGGAGCGACCATGCCGCCCACCGCAGCGACGACCGGCAGCGCGGCCCGGCGCGGGTCGCGCAGGTCGCCGGCGACGAACTCCCGCTTCAGCTCCAGACCTGCCACGAAGAAGAAGATCGCCAGCAGACCGTCCGCGGCCCACGCCTCGAGCGTCAGGTGGAGGTGGAGGGCCTCCGGTCCCACGGCGACCTGCCCGAGGTCGTAGTAGGACGCCGACCACCGGGTGTTCGCCCACACGAGGGCGACCGCCGCGGCGAGGATGAGCAGGAGACCACCGGTGGTCTCGGCGCGGAGGATCTCGGCGGCCCTGGAGCTCTCCAGGAACGAGCCGCGCTGGAAGAGGCGCTGGCGCTGCCGTGGTGCGGGGCTGGTCATCGGGCTCCTCGGAGGTCGTCAAGATCTGCCGACCAGGCTTCCCGGCGCACCGCCGTCAGCCTACAAGGGGCGTCGCGGCAGGGAGTACTGGGCGTTGCGCTGCTCGCCGCCCCGCACGTAGGTCACGCCGAGGCGGGTGAAGAGGGGCCCGTGGCTGGTGTGGACGACGCGGTGGAAGCGGAAGGTGGCCGGGAAGGAGTGGAAGGTGCCGTCCGCGCAGCTCGGCTCGCAGTCGTTCAGGTGCAGGCGACCCTGGCCGAGTGCGGCGGTGGCGCGCCACGAGCCGTAGCTCTTCACGACCGCGTAGACGCCCGCGTCAGCACAGGTGACCACGACGTGGTGAGGCTTGATCGATCGGTGGGCGCAGTCGGCGATGACTCGAGTCCGCGCCGCGGCCGATGCCGCGGACCGCTCGCTGGCCGGGGAGGTGGCCGAGCTCCCCGGGGCCGACACGAGGAGGGCGCCGAGCAAGGCGACGGCCACCAGGACGGGGGCGCGCAGGATGGTCATGGGACCATCACACACCCGCCGGGCCCCGGCCGCAGACGCTCCTCGCAAAGAAGTGCCGACGGAGCGCCGCGGCCCGGGGTGATCTCGGTCGGTCAGCCCTCCGCGGTGCCCGAGCCCAGGCCCTTCGAGATGAGGTCCATGACGGAGGAGTCGGCGAGGGTGGTGACGTCGCCGACCTCGCGGTGCTCGGCGACGTCCTTGAGGAGGCGGCGCATGATCTTGCCGGAGCGGGTCTTGGGGAGCTCGGGGACGATCATGATCTGGCGGGGGGTGGCGATCGGGCCGATCTCCTTGCGGACGTGCTGGCGCAGCTCGGCGACGATGTCGTCGCCCCCATCACCTCCCCCAGAATCCAGTGCAGACTCGCGGAGGATGACGAACGCGCAGACGGCCTGGCCGGTGTCCTCGTCCTTGGCGCCGACGACGGCGGCCTCGGCGACCTTGGGGTGGGAGACCAGGGCGGACTCGATCTCGGTGGTCGAGAGGCGGTGGCCCGAGACGTTCATGACGTCGTCGACCCGGCCCAGCACCCAGATGTCGCCGTCCTCGTCCTTCTTCGCGCCGTCGCCGGCGAAGTAGTAGCGCTGCTCCTTGAACCGGGACCAGTAGGTGTCCTTGAACCGCTGGTCGTCGCCCCAGATGGTGCGCAGCATCGAGGGCCACGGCTGGGTGAGGACGAGGTAGCCGCCCGACCCGTTGGGGACCGGCTCGCCGGCGTCGTTGACGACCTCGGCGCCCACGCCGGGGATCGGGGTCATCGCCGACCCGGGCTTGCCGTGGGTCACCCCGGGGAGCGGGCTGATCATGATCGACCCGGTCTCGGTCTGCCACCAGGTGTCGACCACGGGGGTGCGGCCGCCACCGATGACCTCGCGGTACCACACGTAGGCCTCGGGGTTGATCGGCTCACCGACCGACCCGAGGATCCGCAGCGACGACATGTCATAGCGGTCGGGGATCTCGCGGCCCTGCTTCATGAACGACCGGATCGCGGTCGGGGCGGTGTAGAAGATCGTGACGCCGTAGTCCTCGATGATCTTCCACCAGCGGCCCCGCTCGGGGGAGTCGGGCGTGCCCTCGTACATCACCTGGGTCGCGCCGTTCGCGAGCGGCCCGTAGACCATGTAGGAGTGGCCGGTGACCCAGCCGATGTCGGCCGAGCACCAGTAGACGTCGGTGTCGGGCTTGAGGTCGAAGACCGCCCAGTGCGTGTACGACGCCCCGGTCAGGTAGCCGCCGGTCGTGTGCAGGATCCCCTTGGGCTTCCCCGTCGTCCCGGAGGTGTACATGACGTACAGCGGGTGCTCGGAGTCGAACGCCTCGGGCGTGTGCTCGGCCGACGCCGAGTCCACGACGTCGTGCCACCACACGTCGACCTCGTCGTCCCAGGCCACGTCCTGGCCTGTGCGGCGCACGACCAGCACCTTCTCGACCGTGTGGCCCAGCTCCGCGGCCTTGGCCCGGCCCTCGTCGACCGCCGGCTTCAACGCCGACGCCGACCCGCGCCGGTAGCCGCCGTCGGAGGTGATCACGACCTTGGCCTGGCAGTCCTCCAGCCGCGAGGCCAGCGCGTCGGCGGAGAACCCGCCGAACACCACCGTGTGCGGCGCCCCGATCCGCGCGCACGCCAGCATCGCGACCACCGCCTCGGGGATCATCGGCAGGTAGATCGCCACCCGGTCACCGGTGCCCACGCCGAGCTCGGTCAGCGCGTTCGCGGCCCGCGACACCTCGTCCTTGAGCTGGGCGTAGGTGATGTCGCGCTTGTCCTCGACCGGTTCGCCGACCCAGTGCAGCGCGACCTTGTCACCCCGCCCGGCCTCCACGTGCCGGTCCACGCAGTTGTACGACGCGTTCAGCCGCCCACCCACGAACCACTTCGCGAACGGCGGGTCCGACCAGTCCAGCACCTGGTCCCACGACTGCGCCCAGTCCAGGCGCCCGGCCTGCTCGGCCCAGAACGCCTCCGGGTCCGCCGCCGCGCGCTCGTACGCCTCGGCCTTGAGGTTGGCATGCTCCGCGACGGCAGCCGGCGGCTCGAACCGCCGCTCCTCGTGCAACAGGTTCGACAGGGTCTCTTCGGTCACGGTCGATCACTCCTGGATCCAGGTCGAAGTGGCACGGGCCACACTAGGGTCGCCCCGCCCATGGTGGCGACGGGGGGTTGCAGGGAGGTTGCGTCCGGTCACCGGGGGCCGACCGGGAAGACCGTCCTCTGTTGGGTGAAGGCGGTGACGCCGGCCAGCGAGGCGTACCAGGCCGCGAGGGCGGTCGCGACGCCGACCCAGCCGCCGACCTTGTGGATGCCGTCCGAGGTCGCGAACTCGCCGAGGGCCAGCAGCAGGAAGGTGAGCGTCAGCAGCACGAAGACGACCAGGACGGCACCGCTGACCCGCGTGGCCGCGACCGTCATGTAGGCGGTGAAGATGCCCCAGGCCAGCAGGTAGGGCCGATCGTGTTCGCCGCGTCGCCCGCGCTGAACGTCGAGAGGTCGGTGTGGCCGGTCAGCCACCAGAACGACACCCAGAACGCGCCGTACGACGAGAACGCGGTCGCCCCGAAGGTGTTGCCCTTCGCGAACTCCCACATCCCGGCCGCGAACTGCGCGATGCCGCCGTAGGCCAGCGCGAGGCCGAAGACCACCGGCTCGACCTTGAACAGGCCTGTGTTGACGAAGCTCAGGACGAAGGTCGTCAGCGCGAACGCCGCCAGCCCGAGCGGTGCCGGGTCGGCGAGGTGCGCGCCGGGGACGTGACGGTCGAGCGGGCGTTCTGCCTGGGTGCTGGACATCGAGGCTCCTCACCTGGAGAGGGGAGGACTGCCGTGCCGGCGACCGCTCCGAGGTCGGGTCGTCGCCACGGACGGTCCCTGCGGTGACCCGCGCGGTACCCCGCCCCTGCCGTGGACAAACGTCTCGCCCCGTGCGGTGCGGCCGCCGGCCGCCTGGTCGACGTCCCATCGTCAGTGCTGGACCGCCTGCTCGGCGCCCGCACCGGTCAGGGCTCGGACCTCGAGCTCGGTGTACTCCTCCTCGGCGGTGACCTCCCGCTTGCTGATGGTCCCGAGGAACCCGAAGAGGAAGCCGAGCGGGATCGAGACCAGGCCCGGGTTCTCCAGGGGGAACCAGGAGATGTCGATGCTGGTGGGCAGCAGCGACAGGTTCGCCCCGGTGACCGGGTCGAGCCCCTTGCCCGACATGACCGGGGAGAACAGCACGAGCAGCAGCGACGACGCCAGGCCGCCGTAGATGCTCCAGACAGCGCCGCGGGTGTTGAAGCGCCGCCAGAACATGTTGTAGACGATCGCCGGCAGGTTGGCCGACGCCGCGACGGCGAACGCGAGCGCGACCAGGAAGGCGATGTTGAGGTTCTGCGCCGGGATCGCCAGCAGGATCGCGATCAGGCCGATGGTGAACGCCGCGATCCGGGTCACCCGGATCTCCTGCTTCTCGGTCGCCTCGCCGTTCTTGATCACGTTGCTGTAGATGTCGTGGGCCACCGACGCCGACGACGTCAGGGTGAGACCGGCGACCACCGCGAGGATCGTCGCGAAAGCGACCGCAGCGATGACGGCCAGCATGACGGCACCGCCCGTGGAGTCGGCGCCACCGCCGACCTCCTGGGCGAGCAGCGGGGAGGCGAGGTTGCCCTTGCTGGCCGCCATGTCGGCCGCCTCATCGCCCTTGAGCATGGCGGCGGCTCCGAAGCCCAGCACGAGGGTGAACAGGTAGAAGGTGCCGATCAGGCCGATGGCCCAGAGGACCGACTTCCGCGCGTCGCGCGAGGTCGGGACCGTGTAGAAGCGGATCAGGATGTGCGGCAGGGCGGCGGTGCCGAGGACCAGCGCGATCGCGAGCGAGACGAAGTCGAGCTTGCTGGTGGTGGTCAGGCCGTACTTCAGGCCCGGCTGCAGGAACGCGTCACCCTTGCCCGAGTTCGACGCCGCCGTCCCGAGCAGGTCGGAGAGGTTGAAGTGGAAGTGGGCGAGCACCAGGACCACGATCACCGCCGATCCCGCCATCAGCAGCACCGCCTTGATGATCTGCACCCAGGTGGTGCCCTTCATCCCGCCGACGGTCACGTAGAAGATCATCAGCAGGCCGACCCCGAGGATGGTGAGGTTCTTGATGGCGTGGCTGTCGACCCCGAGCAGGAGCGCGACGAGCGTGCCGGCCCCGACCATCTGGGCGAGCAGGTAGAAGATCGACACGACGACCGTCGACGTCGCGGCGGCCATCCGCACCGGCTTCTGCCGCATCCGGAAGGCGAGCTGGTCGGCCATCGTGTAGCGGCCCGAGTTGCGCAGCATCTCCGCGACGAGCAGGAGCGCCACGAGCCAGGCGACGAGGAATCCGATCGAGTAGAGGAACCCGTCGTACCCGGAGAGCGCGATCGCCCCGGAGATGCCGAGGAAGGAGGCGGCCGACATGTAGTCGCCCCCGATGGCCAGGCCGTTCTGCAGCGGCGAGAAGGAGCGCCCGCCGGCGTAGAAGTCGGCGGCACCGGAGTTCTGGCGGCTGGCCCAGAAGGTGATGGCGACCGTCAGGCCGACGACCGAGAGGAAGAGGATCGTCGTGAGGAGCTGGTGGGAGTCGTTCATGTCAGTGCTTCCGTCCGTCCTCGTCGGCGAGCGCGGCCTCGTACTCGTCGTTCAGCGACCGGGCCAGCGGGTCCAGGCGGTTGGTCGAGAAGCGGCTGTAGAGCCAGGCCAGGAAGAAGGTCGTCACGAACTGCAGGAGCCCGAAGACCAGGGCGACGTTGACGTTGCCGACGACGTCCTTGCTCATGAAGCCGGGCGCCCAGTTCGACATGACGACGTAGAGCATGTACCAGGTCAGGAACGCGACCGTGGCGGGGAAGACGAACCCGCGGTAGCGCCGTCGCAGCTCGACGAAGTCCGGTTCGGCGGCCAGCCGGTCGTAGACCGGGTCACGCCGCGACGCGTGGGTGTGGCTGGGATGGGTCACGGTGGTCCTCTTCCTGCCGATGTGCCGATGTGATGGGCGTCACCGTAGGAGCGGGAGCCGGGCGCGCCGAGACGTACGCCGGCGGCGATCGGCGGACGGCGGCTCTGCGTCGCCCAATGGTCGGGTGGGCGCGACGAACGGTCGTTGCGGGGGAGGTTCGTCCGCTGGTCAGCCGCGGCCGAGGTCGAGGTCCTCCGGCGCGTGCAGCCGGACGAGGAACCTCGCTGCGCCGCGCGGGACGCGGGCGGCGGTCGCCAGGGAGGTCGCCACCATCACTCCGAGCGCCAGCGGCACCGTCCAGGCCGCGGGCTGAGCCATCAGGGTGTCGAGCCAGCCGGTCGGATCGGGAGTCGCGAGGGTCCACCCGATCGCGACCCCGCACGCGACGCCGCCGACCAGCATCCCGGCGACCGCACCGACGTCGGTCAGCCGTCGCCACCAGATGCCGAGCAGCAGGAGCGGGCAGAAGGTCGATGCGGCCATGGCGAACGCGAGCCCCACCGTCCGGGCCACCCCGACGTCCGGTGCGGCGAGCGCGACCAGGCACGGGACGGTCACCGCGACCACGGCCGCCACCCGGAACGCCGGGACCCCGCCGAGCCGGCGACCGCCCGGGACCCGCCCGATCAGGTCCTGGCCGAGCACGCCGGCGACCGCGATCGCGAGCCCCGAGGAGGTCGACAGGAACGCGGCGAACGCTCCCGCGGCCACCAGCCCGGTCAGGACCTCGCCCAGCGGTCCGCCGACCATCAGGCGGGGCAGCTCCAGCACCACCGTGTCCGAGCGGCCGGTCGCCGCCAGCTGCGGGGCGTAGATGCGCCCGAGGGCGCCGTACACGGGCGGGATGAGGTAGAAGACGCCGAGCAGCACGATCACCACGAGGGTCGTCCGGCGAGCCGCGCGGCCGTCCGGGTTGGTGTAGTAGCGCACCACCACGTGCGGCAGCCCCATCGTGCCGAGGAAGGTGGCCACGATGAGCGAGTACGTCAGGTAGAGGCCCTCACCGCCGCCGGTGGCGAGCGGCGCCGACCACTCCTCGCCGCCCGGGACGGCCGGCCGGCCGTCGCCCGACCAGACCGCGAGCAGCACCATGGCGGGGACCAGCAGCGCGGTGAGCTTCAGCCAGTACTGGAACGCCTGGACGAAGGTGATGCTGCGCATGCCACCGGAGGTGACGTTGGCGAGGACGACCACGCCGATCAGCACCGGCCCCACCCAGGTCGGGGCTCCGGTCGTCGAGCGCAGCGTGATGCCGGCGCCCTGGAACTGGGGGAGCAGGTAGATCCAGCCGATCGTGACGACCATGAGCGAGCACACGGCTCGGACCCCGGGAGAGCCGAGCCGGGCCTCGGCGAAATCCGGCAGCGTGTAGGCGCCCGAGCGTCGCAACGGCGCGGCGACCAGGACGAGCAGGACGAGGTAGCCGGCCGTCCAGCCGACGGGGTACCAGAGCATGTCGGCGCCGAAGGTCAGCACCAGCCCGGCGACGCCGAGGAACGACGCCGCCGAGAGGTACTCGCCGCCGATGGCGCTGGCGTTGAGCCCGGGGCGCACCGTGCGGGAGGCGACGAAGAAGTCGCTGGTGGTGCGAGACAGCCGCAGCCCCCACGAGCCGATGACCAGGGTCGCGACCGTCACCAGCGTCACCGCGACGATGCCGGGTGCGGCGTTCATGCGTCGCCCCCGTCGTGGTCGGCGAGGAGGTCGGCGAAGTCGCGCTCGTTGCGCTCGGCGCGCCGGACGAACGCCCAGCCGAGTCCGAGCAGGACCGGGTAGACCCCGACGGCCAGCAGGAGCCACGGCACCGGCAGGCCGAGGAGCTGCCGGGACGCGAGGCCCGGTGCCACGTGGAACAGCAGCGGCAGCGAGCCGACGAGCAGCACCAGCACCACGACGACGACGGCCGCGAGCCGCAGCTGCTCGCGCAGTAGCGAGCCGAGGAAGACGCCGCCGACTCGGGTGCCGGGGTCCAGGTCGGCGGACCGGGCCACCGGCGTACGACGCCGCGGCGGGCCGGTGACGCGCACGCGCTCGGGCGGCTTGCCGGCGCCCTCCTGCGTCATGGGGCCGTCCGGTGGCGCAGCAGCAGGTCGCGCAGCTCGCGGGTGTGCCGGCGGCTGACGACCAGCTCGACCGGAGCCGGGCCGACCATCACCGTGCAGCGGCCACCGTCCATCCGGACCTCGCGGACGTGGGCCAGCGACACCAGCAGGGACCGGTGGATCCGGACGAACCCCGCGTCGGCCCACTCCGCCTCGAGCGTCGCGAGCGGGGACCGGACGAGGTAGGAGTCGGCCGCGGTGTGCAGCCGGGCGTAGTCGCCCTGGGCCTCGACGTGGGTGATGTCCGCGCGGCTGATGAAGCGGGTCACGCCGCCCCGCTCGACCGCCACCTCGGTGTCGCGGGTCGGCAGCGGCTCGGCGCCGACCGCGCGTCGTACTGCCTCGGCGAGCCGTTCGGCACGCACCGGCTTGAGGACGTAGTCGACGGCGTGCACGTCGAAGGCATCGACCGCGTGGCCCTCGTGCGCGGTCACGAAGACGAACCGCGGCGGCTGCTTGAACCGGGACAGCACCTGGGCCAGCTCGATGCCCGTCAGTCCCGGCATCTGCACGTCGAGGAAGACCACGTCGACGTCGGCCTCCTGGAGGATCCGCAGGCCGTCCGTCGCGGAGTCGCTGGTGAGCACGTCACCGACCCGAGGGTCCTGGGAGAGCAGGAACGCCAGCTCGTCGAGGGCCGGTCGCTCGTCGTCCACGAGGAGGACGCGCAGCGGCGGCGACGCCGTCATGCGCGGACCCCCGGCGCGAACTTGGGCACCCGGACGACCACCTTGGTGCCGGCCCCCGTGTTCGTCTCGACCACCAGCCCGAAGTCGTCGCCGTACGCGTTGCGCAGGCGGGCGTCCACGTTGCCGAGGCCGATCGAGTCCAGGGTCGGGTCGCCGGCGAGCGCGCGACGCACGATCTCGGGATCCTCGCCGGACCCGTCGTCCTCGACCTCGATGACGCACTCCTGGCCGCGGTCGCGGGCGATGATCTGGATGTGACCGCCCTCGGCGCCCTCCAGACCGTGCCGGACGGCGTTCTCGACGAGCGGCTGCACGCAGAGGAACGGTACGGCGACCGGCAGCACCTCGGGCGCGATCCGCAGTGTCACGCGCAGCCGGTCGCCGAACCGCGCCTGCTCGAGCAGGAGGTACTGCTCCACCGACCGCAGCTCCTCCGCCAGCGTCGTGAACTCGCCGTGGCGCCGGAAGGAGTAGCGGGTGAAGTCGGCGAACTCCAGCAGCAGGTCGCGCGCCCGGTCGGGGTCGGTGCGCACGAAGCTCGCGATCGCCCCGAGCGCGTTGTAGATGAAGTGCGGGCTGATCTGGGCGCGCAGGGCACGCACCTCCGCCTCCATCAGCCGGGTCCGGCTGGCGTCGAGCTCGGCGAGCTCGAGCTGTCCGCTGACCCACAGGGCCACCTCGTCCGCGGCACGGACGAGGCCGGCCGAGGTGTAGGACGTGAAGATCTGCAGAGTGCCGACGACGCGCTCGTCCACGACGAGGGGGCTGGCGATGGCGGTGCGCAGGTCGCACCCGGTGACGTCGCACGGCAGGTCCGCCCGGTCGAACACGCGGGTGGTGCCGCTCTCCACGGTCGCGACGGCGAGCTTGGCCGTCTGCTCCTCGTGGTGCTGACCGTCGCCGTGCCAGGCGAGCAGCGCGGCGGTGTCGGTCAGGGCCAGCGCGGGCGTGCCGAGCAGGTCGTGCAGGTGGCGGATGCTGCGCAGGGCACTGACCGGGTTGAGGCCGGTCCGCAGCGCGGGGGACGCCAGCGACGCGCTGTGGAGCGTCCGGAAGGTCGTCCGGTCGGCCTCCGTGCCGAGGTGCCGGCGTCGCCAGGGCCGCGTCATGCGGGACATCGTGGCCCGGCGGGCGGCTCAGCGGAAGTCGATCAGCAGGACGTCGGCGTCCGAGCCGTCGTCGGACACCGGCTCCTCCGCGGTGGTCGCGTGGTCCGCAGGCGTCGGCTCCGGACGGTCCAGCACGGTCGCCCGGTAGCAGCGGGCGAGATAGGGCAGCTGCATTCCGTCCATGCCGCGGCCGTAGTCGTCGTAGAAGGCGAGGACCTCGGCCAGCTTGGCCGCGCGGTCCGGCTCGTCGAGCACCGCGACGTTGGACCGCGACAGCACCAGCTCCTGGATCGACACCCGGTCGACGGCCTGCCAGTGCCGGAACGCCTGCTCCTCCACGAAGCCGAAGTGCGAGGAGGCCACCAGCGGCGACTCGGACTCCTGCTGCTCCTGACGACCGATGATCGTCCCGAGCCGCCGCACCCAGGGGATCTTCTCGTCCCGCCAGTTCCAGACGAGGGCCAGGCGGCCGCCTGGCTTGAGCACCCGCGCGATCTCCGGGAGGGCGCGGTCGTGGTCGAACCAGTGGAACGCCTGCGCGGCCACCACGACGTCGTACGACGCGTCGGCCGCCGGGACCTCCTCGGCGCCGCAGACCGACGTGCGCACGTCGGGCAACCGCTCGTGCAGCCGGGCGAGCATCTGCTCGTCGGGATCGGTGGCGTGCACGTCGTGCCCCAGACCCACGAGCACCTCGGTGAGCTTGCCGGTGCCGGCTCCGAGCTCCAGCACCGTCGTGGGCTGGTCGCCGGTCAGCCAGGCCGCGGCCTCGCGGGGGTAGGTCGGCCGGGCCCGGTCGTAGGCGTCGGCCACGCTGCCGAAGGAGCGGGAGGGATCGGTCATCGAGGTCACCGTACCCGCCGATACGGTGGGATCCCGTGAGCCCAGACCCGTTGTCCCGCCTGGCGTCCCTCGAGGGCGTGCCGTCGGCGTACGCCGCCGCCCGCGACGGCATCGACGCCCTCCTGCGCGACCGGGGACTGCGCCGCACCTCACCCGAGACGACCGCCGAGTCGCTCCTGCTGGGGGCGCACGCGAGCGGTGTCCTCGAGGGGTCGGTCTCGACGCTCGAGGAGGTGCGATCGGGATCCTGTGACGAGGTGGCGCAGGACGCCGTCCGGGTCTCGACCGAGCTGCTCGGCCTCGCCCCCACCCTGTCCCGAACGCCCCTGCAGGCGCTGGCCCGGATCCACGTGCTCGCCGCGGCCGACCTGCCCGAGCCGCAGCGTGGCCGGCCGCGGGATGCCTCCGCCGCGCAGCGCCTGCGCGGCGTGGGCGAGCTACTGACCGGCTCGGCCGACGTGCCCGCCCTCCTCGTAGCCGCGGTGGTGCACGCCGAGCTGGCGACGGCGGCCGCGTTCGCCTCCCACAACGGCATCGTCGCGCGGGCCGCCGAGCGGCTGGTCCTCGTCGCCCGCGGCGTCGACGAGAAGTCGCTCACCGTCCCCGAGGCCGGCCACCTCGCGCTGCGCCCGGCGTACGAGTCCAACCTGCGCGGGTACGCCGAGGGTGGGGCGGCCGGCGTGCACGCCTGGCTGCTCTACGCGGCCGAGGCCTACGCCGCCGGCGCCGAGGCGAGCCCGGTGCGGCGGGCCGGGTAGGGCTGTGGCCGCCGGTGGGTCGCAGTTTCATCACGGTCTGTTGGTGAGCCTGCACTTCCCGTGGTGGGCATGGCGTGGGAGGTGTGGGTTCGTCTGCATCCCTTGATGAACCTGGGACGGGTGGGCTGGGTCGACGCCGTGCTCGTCCGTGGTGCCGTGCCGCCGCAGCTTCATCATGGTCTGTTGGTGAGCCTGCACTTCCCGTGGTGGGCATGCCGTGGGAGGTGCGGTTTCGCCTGCATCCCTTGATGAACCTGGGGGTCGTGAGGACGCGGGCTGACCGCACCCAGGTCGCCTTCCGTCTCGCCGGGTTCCGAGACGCGCCGTCGCGACCTCCTTCTTCGGTCGCGGGCGCTCCTCAACCTCCTCGCACGACGCGAGCCCGCTCCTTCGTCGCGGCCTCGCTGCGCTCGGACATGCGAACGGCACCCGGCGTGTCGAGTCGTTGGTCCGGGTGCCGTCGCTGACACGTGAGTCCGTGGGCTACCAGGCGTGCATCATCAACTACTGCCGCGGGATTCTCCCGGCTCGGCAAGCGCCCTGTAGGAAGGGTAGATCGCCGCGTGGGTACCCGGCTCACGTGCTGCTGTTGAGTTCTGAGTCCTGTCTACGCCTGTTCCGCCGCACCTTCAAGGGTTGACATTTCGGGCGCGGGAGCGATCGGTCCGGGGCCGTCAGGCGTCGAGCCGGCGCCGCCGGCTGGCCCACAGCACCCCACCGACGGCCACCACGCCACCCACCGCGATCGCGGCCAGCGTCGGACCCGCGGGCGGCAGCGGCACCCGGGCGCGCAGCGCGACCGGCCGGGTGAACACCAGGACCGGCCAGCCCCGCTCCGTCGCGGTCCGGCGCAGCTCCTTGTCCGGGTTGACGGCGTACGCGTGGCCGACGGACTCGAGCATCGGGACGTCGGTCACCGAGTCGCTGTAGCCGTAGCTGTCCTCGAGCACGTAGCCACGCAGCGCGGCGAGCTCCTCGATGGCGCGGGCCTTCTCCTCCGCATAGGCGTAGTACTCGATGCCGCCGGTGTAGCGGCCGTCCTCGATCTCCATGCGGGTCGCGATCACGTGGTCGGCGCCGAGCATCTCCGCGATCGGCTCGACCACCTCGGCCCCGGACGCCGACACGATGACGACGTCACGGCCGGCGAGGTGGTGCTCCTCGATGAGCGAGACGGCCTCGTCGTACACGAGCGGGTCGACGACGTTGTGGAGGGTGTCGGCGACGATCTCCCGCACGGTGGCGACGTCCCAGCCGGCGCACAGCTGCGACATGAACTGCCGCATCTTCTCCATCTGGTCGTGGTCGGCACCGCCGACGAGGTAGACGAACTGGGCGTACGCCGACCGCAGCACGGCGCGCCGCGAGATCAGGCCGCCCGCCTGGAACGGCTTGCTGAACGCGAGCGTGCTCGACTTCGCGATGACCGTCTTGTCGAGGTCGAAGAAGGCCGCTGTCGGCCGGTGCGCCATGGGTCCATGGTAGGCGCCCGCAGGCCAGTTGCCCTCCACAGCGACGCTCCGGACCCCCTTGCCCACAAGGGCACTCGGTCCGCGCTGCGGATGTCCGGACCCGTGGGGAGCATGCTCGCCATGACTGCACCACTCCTCATCACCCGTGACCAGGCTCTGCTCGACGAGCTGCTCCGACTCGCGGCGGCAGCCGGCGTGACCCCGGACGTGGCGCCCGACGGAGGGGCCGCGCTCCGCGGCTGGCCCGCGGCCCCGGTCGTGCTCGTCGGGGCCGACGTCGCCGAGGACCTCGCTCGGCTCTCACCGGCCCGCCGTCGACGGGTGTACGTCGTCGCGTGGGGCGCGGTGCCCGACCAGATGTTCCGCGTGGCGATGGCGGTGGGCGCCGAGAGCGTCGCCCAGCTGCCCCGGTCCGAGGGCTGGTTGACCGAGCTGCTCACCGACCTCGCGGACGGTGGGGACGGTCCGGCCAGGGAGGGACTGCTGCTCGGCGTCCTCGGTGGCAGCGGCGGCGCCGGCGCGACGACGTTCGCGTGCGCGCTCGGGCAGGTGGCCGGCCGGCACCGGCGGGCCGTGGTCGTGGACGCCGACCCACTCGGTCCCGGTGTCGACCGGGTCCTGGGTCTCGAGGGTCGCGACGGCGTCCGCTGGGACGGTCTGTGCGACGCCACCGGCCGGTTGAGCGCCCGGGCCCTGCGCGAGGCGCTGCCCCGCCGCGACGCCCTCGCGGTGCTCACCTGGCGCGCGGGCCGGACCGGCTCGCTGCAGGCCTTCGCCGTCCGCGAGGTGCTCTCCGCCGCGCGGCGCGGCCACGAGGTGGTGGTGGTGGACCTGCCGCGCACCTCGGACCCGGTGGTCGACGAGGTCGCGGCCCGGTGCGACCGGCTGCTGGTCGTCGTCGTGCCGACCGTGGCGGGTGTCGCCTCCGCGGCACGGACCTGCGCCCGGCTCGGCGACGCGTCGCGGGTCCGCCTGGTCGTGCGGGGCAGTGGTGTGGACACCACGGCCGTCGCTCGCGCCACCGGGGTGCCGGTGCTCGCCCGGATGGCCGACCAGCGTGGACTGGGTGAGGCCATCGACCTCGGCCTGGGCCCGGTCCGCTCCCGTCGTGGGGCGCTGGGTCGGGCCGCCGCCGAGGTCCTCGACCAGCTGACGCTGCTGCAGGCGGAGGCCGCATGAGCATCGACGCCGGCGTGATGGTGGACGACCTCGAGGCGGTGCGGGACCGGTTGGCGCGCAGCCCCGGTGAGCTCACGCCGCACCGGGTGGCGGAGGCGCTGCGCGAGAGCGGCCGGCCGGTGGGAGACGCGGCGGTGCTCGCCGTCTACGAGATGCTGCGCCGCGACGTCGTGGGCGCGGGCCCGCTGGAGCCGCTGCTGCGCACCCCGGGAGTGACCGACGTCCTGGTCAACGGCGCCGACCGGGTCTACCTCGATCGGGGGGCGGGTCTGGAGCTGACGTCCGTGCGCTTCCCGGGCGAGGAGGCGGTGCGGCGGCTCGCGCAGCGCCTGGCCGCCCTGGCCGGCCGCCGCCTGGACGACGCGACACCGTACGCGGACCTGCGCCTGCCCGACGGCACCCGGTTCCACGCGGTCCTCGCGCCGCTCGCCCGTCCGGGCACCGTCATCTCGCTCCGCGTGCCGCGGGCGCGGATGTTCTCGGTGCCCGAGCTGGTGGCGGCGGGGATGCTGACCGCGGACATCGCGCCGGTCGTGGAGGCGGTGGTCGCCGCTCGCCTGGCGTTCCTGGTCTCCGGGGGGACCGGCACCGGCAAGACGACGCTGCTCGCGGCGCTGTTGTCCCGGGTCGCCCCGGAGGAGCGGCTGGTCCTGGTCGAGGACGCGAGCGAGCTGCGTCCCGACCACCCGCACGTGGTCGCACTGGAGGGCCGGCCGCCGAACATCGAGGGGGCGGGGGGCGTCGACGTCCGGACGCTGGTCCGGCAGGCGCTGCGGATGCGCCCGGACCGGCTGGTCGTCGGTGAGGTGCGCGGCGCCGAGGTGGTCGACCTGCTGGCCGCCCTCAACACCGGCCACGAGGGCGGCTGCGGGACCCTGCACGCGAACTCGGCGCTCGATGTGCCGGCCCGGGTCGAGGCGCTGGCCCTCGCGGCCGGCCTCGGTCGGGAGGCGGCGCACAGCCAGCTCGCCTCGGCCGTCGACGTCGTGCTCCGCCTGACCCGGGGCGACGACGGCGTCCGCCGGCTGCGCCAGGTCGCCGTGCCGGGCCGGGGCGCCGACGGCCTGGTGGTGATGGCCTCCGCGATCGACGTCGACGCTCGGGGCGCCGCGGTGCCCGGGCCCGGCGCCGGTGCGCTCGCGCGGCGGCTCGACCGGTGACCGCCCTGTCCGCCCTGTCCGCGCTGTGCGCCGCGGCGGCCGTGTGGCTGTGGGGACGGCCGCCGGCGCGGCTGTCCGCGCCGTCCTCACCACGTCCGCTCCTGCTGGTCGTGCCAGCCGCCGTCACCGTCGCAGCGGTGGTGCCGCGCTTCGGGGCGCTCGTGGCCGTGCTCGGCGCCGGTGCCCTGGGCGGGCTGGCCCTGTGGCGTCGCCGCCGGGCCCGGCAGGAGGCGGCTGGGGTCGCGCTCCGGGTCCTGGAGACCTGCGAGCTGCTCGCCGGCGAGCTCGCGGCGGGCCGGCCGCCCGGCGTCGCGCTGGACCGGGCCGCCGCGGACTGGCGTGCGCTGGCGCCGGTGGCGGAGGCGTTCCGGGTGGGGGCCGACGTGCCGGACGCCTGGCGCGCGGTGGGCGCCGACCTCTCCGGGGCCGCGGACCTCCGGGTGGTCGCGGCGGCGTGGCAGGTCGCCCACCGGACCGGACAGGGTCTCTCGTCGGCCGTGGAACGGGTGGCGTCGGGCCTGCGCGCCGCAGCCGCGACCCGGCGCCTCGTGGAGGGCGAGCTCGCCTCGGCGCGCGCGACGGCCCGCCTGGTGGCGGGCCTGCCGGTGCTCGCCCTGCTGATGGGGTCCGGTGCCGGGGGCGACCCGTGGGGGTTCCTGCTGCGCACGCCGGGCGGGCTGGCCTGCCTCGCCGGCGGCATCACCTTCGGGCTCGCCGGGCTCTGGTGGATCGAGGCCATCGCGGCCGAGGTCGAGGCCCGGTCATGACCTGGCTCCCGGTCCTGTGCGCCGCCGCGGCGGCGGCCCTCGCCGTCCCGGTCCGGCCCGCCCTGATCGATCGTCCGACCGTCGCGGCGTCGGTGCCGCCGCCGGCGGCAGGCTGGCTGCACCGCCACCGGCTGCTGTGGAGCGCCCTGGCGGGCCTGGGGGCGTTCCTGTTCCTGGAGGGTGGGGTCGCTCCCGTCGCCGCCGTCGGTGTGTCGGCCGTCGTCTGGGCGACGATCGGCCGGGCCGAGCCCGCCGGGGTCCGTCGTCGCCGGGCGGAGGTGCGCCGCGACCTCCCGCACGTCGTCGAGCTGTTCGCGGCCACCCTGCGCGCCGGGTCCGCGCCCGCAGAGGGGGTCGCGGTCGTGGTGGCGGCGCTGCCCGGTGCTGCGGCCGACCGGCTCGGCGCCGTCGCGGCCCGCCTGGCGATCGGCCTCGACCCGGGACAGGTCTGGGAGGGGCTCGCCGCGGACCCCGAGCTCGGCCGGCTCGGGCGCGCCCTGGCCCGGGCCCAGGCGTCCGGTGCCCCGGTGGTGGCGACCGTCGAGCGGCTGGCCGACGAGCTCGCCGAGGCGGGTCGGGCCGAGACCGAGGAGCGGGCGCGAGCGGTCGGGGTCAAGGCCGCCCTGCCGCTCGGTCTGTGCCTGCTGCCCGCCTTCGTCCTGGTCGGGATCGTGCCCCTGGTGGTCGCCCTGCTCTCAGCCCTCGACCTCGGTGGGTGAGGGTGGCGGTGCGGCGCCCGGTGGTGGCACCGGCGAGCGGGTGCGTTCGACGAGGTCGTGCTCCTCCTCGGGGTCCAGCTCGACCGACGCCATCGCGAGCAGGGCCCGCAGTGGCATCGAGCCGGCGAGACGCAGCAGGGACTCGTCCGGGGCGTCGATCCCGGCGGACCGGGCGCGGTCGGTGACCAGCTGCAGGAGCACCTCGGAGCCGAGCGGGTGGTCAAGCCACGCTCCGACCGGCGACTCGAGGTCGAGCAGGTCGGCACGGTCCGGCATCTCGAGCACCAGCGTGTCCATCAGGCGCGGATCGCGCGACGAGGCGCCGACGACCACGTCGTAGGCGCCGGGGCGCACCACCCAGTCCCGGTGGCGGGACTCCCACGCGGCGAAGTCGCGCTCCTCGAGCTCCAGGACGACCTCGGCGGATCGTCCGGGCTCCAGGCGCACCTTGCGGTAGCCGCGGAGCTCCTGCGCCGGCCGGTCCACCCGGGGGTCCTGCGGCCGCAGGTAGAGCTGGGCGACCTCGGACCCCACGCGGTCACCGGTGTTGGTGACGGTGCAGCGCACCGTGGCCTCCGCGCGGGTCGGGTCGGGCACCTCGACGACCAGGTCGGAGTAGGCGAAGGTCGTGTAGCCCAGCCCGTGGCCGAAGGGGTGTGCCACCTCGCGGTCCAGGGCGTCGTACCCGCGGTAGCCGACGTAGAGGCGCTCGCCGTAGAGCACCCGCTCCCCGTCCCCGGTGAGATTGAGGTACGCCGGGTGGTCGGCGAGACGGACGGGGACGGTCTCGGGGAGCCGGCCGCGGGGGTCGTCGAGTCCGAACAGCAGGTCCGCGCAGGCCGCCGGACCGGCCTGCCCCGGCAGCCACATCTCCAGCAGCGCCGCCGCCGGACCGTCGAGCGCGGCCGTGGCCACGATGCCGCCGTTGAACAGGCAGACGACCGGCCGGTGCCCGGCCGCGGCGAGCGCCTCGACGACGGCCAGCTGCCCCGCAGGGAGGTCGATGCCGGTGCGGTCGGTGCCCTCGGTGTCCGCGTCGGGGAGGCCCAGCACGACCACCACGTCGGTCGCCGTCGCGGCGGCTCCCACCGCCTCGTCCACCAGCGCCGGGTCTGCCGCGTCCTGGGCGCGGTCGTAGCCCCGCACCCAGGTGACCTGCCGCTCCCCGGCGGCGCGGCGGACCTCGGTCAGGAGGTCCTCCTCGCGCGTCGGCACGACCCGCGAGCTGCCACCACCCTGCAGGGGCGGCTGGGCGACCAGGTCGCCCACGACCAGCACCGTGCCACCGGCGCGGGCGAGGGGGAGGGCGCCGTCGTTGGTGAGGAGCACGGCACCCTCGACCGCCACGCGCCGCGCGAGCTCGTGGTGGGCCGACCAGTCCGGCTCGAGGGCCTCCGGCGCGGCGGCGGCCGCACGGCTGAGGGCGGCGATCCGGCCCACGGCTCGCTGCAGCGAGCCGAGGGACAGCCGGCCCTCGGCCACCGCGGTGCCGATCCGCGCCGCGGTGGCGGCGTTGTGCGGCATCTCCAGGTCGAGCCCGGCCTCGACGGCCGCGACGGGGTCGGGCACGCCGCCCCAGTCGGAGACCACGAGCCCGTCGAACCCCCACTCGCCGCGCAGCACGTCGGTGAGGAGCCAGCGGTGCTGGGAGCAGTGGACACCGTTGACCGCGTTGTAGGCCGTCATCACCACCCGTGGCCGCCCGAGCGTGACGGCCCGCTCGAAGCCGGCCAGGTAGATCTCGCGCAGGGTCCGCTCGTCGACCTCGGCGCTGACGGCCATCCGGTCGGTCTCCTGGTTGTTGGCCGCGAAGTGCTTCAGGCACGCCGCGGTCCCGGTCGACTGCACGCCGACCACCTGGGCGGCGGCGAGGTCCCCGCTGAGCCGCGGGTCCTCGGAGAAGTACTCGAAGTTGCGGCCGCAGGTGGGGATCCGCTTGACGTTGAGCCCTGGGCCGAGCAGCACGTCGACCCCGTGCCACCGGGCCTCGCCCCCGAGCGCGACACCGACCTCCCGGACCAGGTCGGGGTTCCACGAGGCGCCGGCGCTCGCGGCGGTCGGGAAGCAGGTCGCGGGCAGGGAGTCGAAGATGCCGAGGTGGTCGGCGGAGTCCTGCTGCCGGCGCACGCCGTGCGGTCCGTCGGTGAGGACGACCGGCTCGATCCCGAGCGACGGTGCCGCCGCCGTCGACCAGAAGTCGGCGCCGGTCACCAGCAGCGCGAGCTCCGCGGGGTCCGCCGCTCCCGCTCCGCTCCCGCTCGTGTCGTTGGTGCTGCCGTCCATGCCGGCCACCTCCCTGTCGGCGATCCGTGCCGCAGCCTAGGGCCGCGCCACGGTGGGCGGACGCGGATTCGCGGTCGCCGTCCGGCCCGGTCACCGTGCACCGTGCCCCGTGCCGACCGGCCACTCCACAGCGGTGGGCGGACTCCGGGCGGGACGTCCGCGCGGTCGCGCAGGGTGGCCGGGTCGGTCGCACCCGCGACCGGGAAACGGAGCGCTCCATGACCCTTCACCTCGTCCCCGTCCGCCGCGACCAGCGGGGCATCACCACCGCCGAGTACGCCGTCGGCACGGCCGCCGGCGCCGGCCTCGCCGGGCTGCTCTACAAGCTGCTCACCGGAGGCTTCGGCGACCAGCTGCTCAAGACCCTGTTCGACCACGTGCTCGGCCTGCTGGGCATCGGATGACCCAGCCCGACGGGCAGCCGCCGCCCGAGGAGCGGGGGGCCGCGACGGCCGAGCTCGTCATGGTGCTCCCGCTCCTCGTGGCGGTGACCATCGGGCTGGTCTGGCTGCTCGCCGTGGGGTCGGCCCAGGTGCGGGCGGTGGACGCGGCGCGCGAGACGGCCCGGGCGGTCGCCCGCGGTGACGCAGCCGGGGAGGCGGTCGCCCGCGGCCGTCAGGTCGCGCCACCGGGGAGCCGGATCAGCGTCCACGACGACGGTGGCCAGGTCACCGCCGTCGTCGTGGGCCAGGTGGCGGGCCCAGGCGGCCTGTTCGGTCGGCTCCCGGGGGTGACCGTGTCCGCCGAGGCGGTCGCGGCGACGGAGGAGCAGGCGCCGTGAGGACCTGCGGGCGGCCCCGCCCGGGCGGCGGCCCCGAGCGTGGCTCGGCGACCCTGTTCGCGATCTCCTGCCTCGGGGTGCTCCTGCTGGTGGGAGCGGCGCTCGGTGTGGTCGCGGCGATGGTCCACGCCCACCGCTCGGCGCAGTCAGCGGCCGACCTCGCGGCGCTCGCGGCGGCGGACGCCGTCGGGTCCGGTCGCGACGCGTGCACAGCGGCCGGGACGATCGCGGGAGCCAACGGAGCCCTGCTGACCGGGTGCGCCCTCGAGGGTCGCGACGTCGTCGTCGACGTGACCGTGCCGGGTCCGCACTGGCTGGGTCAGGTCGCGGACCTCTCCGCCGAGGCCCGGGCCGGCCCGGCCTGACCGCTGCTCAGACCGAGCGGTCGTCCCGGTCGGCGTCGCCGTCGCGCTGCTCGGCCTCCCGCTGCTCCAGCTTCTCCGACAGCTCGCCCAGGCGCTTGCTCTCGCGGCGCTGACGCAGGGTCCGCTTGGTGCCCCATTTGGAGAACCCGAACCCCCAGAGGATCGCGAGGCCGGCGCCGAGGCCGACGAAGAACATCGCCGTCGCGCTGATGTCGGTGCCGAGCAGCTCGACGGTGCCGTGTGCGGTGAAGAGCGCGGCCACGATCGCGATCGCGCCGAGCGCCATGAGGATCAGACCGAGGACGACCATGGTCGGAGGGTAGGGCGTGGACCGCGGCGGGGGGAAGCGCCGCCCCCGACGCTCCACCTGGTCGGCTACCCGTCGAGGAGGACGTCGAGGAGTCGGGCGGCCCCCGCCTTGTCGAGCGGGTTGTTCTGGTTGCCGCACTTGGGTGACTGGATGCACGACGGGCAGCCCTCGTCGCAGCCGCAGGACACGATGGTGTCGCGGGTCGCGGTCAGCCACTCCCGGGCCGCGCGGAACCCGCGCTCGGCGAAGCCGGCACCCCCGGGGTGGCCGTCGTGGACGAAGACGGTCAGCCGGCCGGTGTCGGGGTGGACCGCGGTCGAGACGCCGCCGATGTCCCACCGGTCGCAGGTCGCGAAGAGCGGCAGCAGCCCGATGGAGCAGTGCTCGGCGGCATGCGCCGCCCCCGGCAGGTCGTGGGCCGTGAGCCCGCCCTCGGCGAGCGCGTCGTCGGGCACCGTCCACCACACTGCCGCGGTGCGCAGCGAGCGGACGGGCAGGTCGAGCGGCTCCTCGCCGAGGACCTCGCCGCCCGGCTGGCGGCGCTTGAGGAACGACACGACCTGGTGCGACACGTCGACATCGCCGAACGAGAGCCGGCACCCGCCCCAGTCGGCGTGCTCGCGCTCGCGCACGATCGCGATGTCGGTCACCTCGCGCGCCGACGTCGAGTAGCCGGGGTCGGTGCGCTCGATCTCCGCGACGTGCTCGTCGAGGTCGAGCGACCGGACCAGCCAGGTCTCGCCGCGATGGACGTAGACCGCGCCGGCGTGGGCGGTGCCGTGGGCGCTGGACGCGTCGACCGTGCCCACCACCCGCCCGGTCCCGGCCTCGACCAGCTGCACCGGCGCGCCGCCGGTCGACCGGATGTCCGCGAGGTCGCTGGCCCTGCGACGGTCGGTCCAGAACCAGCCGCGCGGGCGGCGGCGCAGCAGTCCGCCGGCGGTCAGCGCGTCGAGCACGTCCGGCGCGGTCGGACCGAACAGCGGCAGGTCGGCCTCGGTGAGCGGTGCCTCGTGCGCCGCGGCGCACAGGTGCGGACCGAGCACGTGGGGGTTGGAGGGGTCGAAGACGGTCGCCTCCACCGGGCGTCCGAGCAGGGCGTCGGGGTGGCTCACCAGGTAGGTGTCCAGCGGGTCGTCCCGCGCCACGAGCACCCCGAGCGCGTCCTGCGCGCCCCGCCCCGCGCGGCCGACCTGCTGCCACAGGGCGGCCCGGGTGCCGGGGAAGCCGGCCATCAAGACGGCGTCCAGGCCGCTGATGTCGATGCCCAGCTCCAGGGCGTTGGTGGCGGCCAGCCCGGTCAGCTCTCCGCGCCGCAGCGCCTCCTCGATCGCCCGGCGCTCCTCGGGCAGGTAGCCGCCCCGGTAGGACGCCACCCGGGCGGGAAGTGACGGGTCCACCTCGGCCAGCAGGTCCGCGGCCGTCATCGCGACCTGCTCGGCGCCCCGGCGCGACCGGACGAACGCGAGCGTGCGGACGTCCTCGGCGACCAGGTCCGCGAGGAGGTCGGCGGTCTCCGACGACGCGGCCCGGCGGACCGGGGCGCCGTTCTCGCCGGTGAACGAGGTGAACGGGGGCTCCCAGAGCACGAGCGAGACCTCGCCGCGCGGCGAGCCGTCGGCGGTCACCGGGAGGACGTCGAGACCGGTGAGCCGGGACGCGAACACCTCCGGCTCGGCCACGGTCGCGGACGCCAGGACGAAGGTCGGGTACGCGCCGTGCAGCGCGCAGACCCGCCGGAGGCGGCGCAGCACGTGGGCGACGTGGGCGCCGAAGATCCCGCGGTAGTGGTGGCACTCGTCGACCACGACGTAGCGCAGCGACCCGAGGAACGCCGACCAGCGGGCGTGCCCGGGCAGCAGCGACCGGTGGAGCATGTCGGGGTTGGTGAGGACGTACTCGGCGTGGTCGCGCGCCCAGTCCCGCTGCTCGCGCGGGCTGTCGCCGTCGTGGGTCGTGACCCGGACGTCCACCCCGAGGGCGGTGATGCCGGCCAGCTGGTCCTGCGCGAGCGCCTTGGTGGGCGCCAGGTAGAGCACGGTGGCGCCCCGCTGGCCGCGGACCCCCCGGGAGGCCCGGACCTCGGAGAGGGCGGGCAGCTGGTAGCCCAGGCTCTTGCCGGAGGCCGTGCCGGTCGCCATCACGACGTGCTGACCGTGGTGGGCGGCCTCCGCCGCGACCGCCTGGTGCTCCCAGGGCCGGACCACGCCGCGGGAGCCGAACCCGGCCACGACCTCGGGGTCGGCCCAGTCGGGCCAGTCGGCCTGCCGGGCCGCCCGGGGCGGGAGCACCTCGAGGTGGCGCAGCCGGTCCTCGCGCCCGGGGACCGCCGCCAGCCGCTCGACCACGCCGGCCACGCCGGGGGAGCGGGAGCCGAGCATCGAGGTCACCTCCGCATTGTCGCCGACGGGGCCGACACCGGCGCCGGCCAGGCTGCGGACCGCCACCCACACGGGTGACCTCGGGGCGGGGCGCCCGGCGTCCTGGGGCGGAGGGCGTAGCCTGGGCCGGGCTCGCCCCCCGGTCGTCGGCACGACGATGTGTGCGTCCGACGGTGCGAGCGTGGTTACATTGTGCAGGCCGGATGCCGGGGTCGACGCCGCGGCAGGACCGGGAACCGACCAGCGGCACCGGGAGACATAGGTGGACCTGACTCTGACGACGCGCGAGGCGGGCGGCAAGACCGTCGTCGCCGTCGGGGGCGAGATCGACGTCTACACGGCCCCCAAGCTGCGCGACAAGATCACCGAGCTGGTCGCTGACGGCGTCTACGACATCGTCATCGACATGGAGGAGGTCGAGTTCCTCGACTCCACCGGTCTCGGCGTCCTCGTCGGCGGCCTGAAGAAGGTCCGCGCCCACGACGGCTCGCTCCAGCTGGTCTGCAACCAGGACCGGTTGCTGAAGATCTTCCGGATCACCGGCCTGGCGAAGGTGTTCGTCATCCACGACTCCGCCGACGCCGCGCTCGCCGGCAGCTGAGCCGCGCCGGACCAGCACCCACCGACCAGCCGTCACCCGACCCACCGGGCCCGTCGTCGTACGACGACGGGCCCGTCGCCGTTCTCGTCCCGGCTCGGCGGCCGACGCGCCGGTGTGCGTCAGGTCACACCTCCGTGTCGGTGGGCGGTGCACCATGCGTAGACTCCGGCGCGTCCGTGAGGTGGATCACTCACCCGCTCACCAGTCACTCCCAGGAGGAACCGCATGACGGGGATCGTTCCCGCAGTCGTGGACGTCTCCGGTGGCAACCTCGTCCTGGTCATCGTCGTCGCACTGATCGCGCTGGGCGCGCTCGCGATGGCGGCGATGTTCCGCCAGGAGGTTCTTGCTGCCGGTGAGGGCACCGACAACATGAAGAACATCGCGCAGGCCGTGCAGGAAGGCGCGAACGCCTACCTGCAGCGGCAGTTCCGGACCTTGGCGATCTTCGCCGCCGTGGCGTTCTTCCTGCTGCTCGCCCTGCCCGCCGACGACACCACCGTGCGGATCTTCCGCTCGGTCTTCTTCCTGGTCGGGGCCGGCTTCTCGGCCGCCGTGGGCTATCTCGGCATGAACCTCGCCGTGCGCGCCAACCTCCGGGTCGCCGCCGCCGCGCAGGCCGAGGGTCGCAACCCCGCCATGAAGATCGGCTTCCGCACCGGCGCCATGGTCGGGATGCTCACGGTCGGTCTGGGCCTGCTCGGCGCCAGCGTCGTGGTGCTGCTCTTCCAGCACGACGCCCCGGCCGTGCTCGAGGGCTTCGGCTTCGGTGCCGCGCTGCTCGCGATGTTCATGCGGGTCGGCGGCGGCATCTTCACCAAGGCCGCCGACGTCGGTGCCGACCTGGTCGGCAAGGTCGAGCAGCACATCCCCGAGGACGACCCGCGCAACGCGGCGACCATCGCCGACAACGTGGGCGACAACGTGGGCGACTGCGCCGGCATGGCGGCCGACCTGTTCGAGTCGTACGCCGTCACCCTGGTCGCGGCGCTGATCCTCGGCTCGCAGGCCTTCGGCGACAAGGGACTGGTCTTCCCGCTGCTGATCCCGGCCATCGGTGCCCTCACCGCGGTGCTCGGCGTCTACCTCTGCCGTCCGAAGACCGGCGAGAACGGCCTGACCACCATCAACCGGGCGTTCTACATCTCCGCCGCCGTCGGTGCGGTCGCGAGCGTCGTGCTGTCGTTCGTCTACCTGCCCGGCAGCTTCGGCGACCTGGCCAACTCCTCGGTCACCTCCGACTCCGACCCGCGTGTGATCGCGTCGCTGGCGGTCGTGATCGGCATCGTGCTGGCCTCGATCATCCTCAGCCTCACCGGCTACTTCACCGGCACCGACCACCGTCCGGTCAAGGACGTCGGCCAGACGTCGCTGACCGGTGCGGCCACGGTGATCCTCTCCGGCCTCTCGGTCGGCTTCGAGTCCGCGGTCTACACGGCGCTGGTGATCGGCGCGGCCGTCTTCGGCGCGTTCCTCATCGGCGGCGGCTCCGTCGCGATCGCGCTGTTCGCGGTGGCGCTGGCGGGCTGCGGCCTGCTCACCACGGTCGGCGTCATCGTCGCGATGGACACGTTCGGACCGGTGTCCGACAACGCCCAGGGCATCGCCGAGATGTCCGGGGACGTCGACGCCGCCGGCGCGCAGATCCTCACCGAGCTCGACGCGGTGGGCAACACGACCAAGGCCATCACCAAGGGCATCGCGATCGCGACCGCGGTGCTGGCGGCGAGCGCGCTGTTCGGCTCGTACGTCGACGGCGTCTCGCAGTCCCTGCGCGACGTGCGGATGACCGAGAAGCCCAGCGAGCTCACCCAGCTGGCGTTCAGCTTCGACATCTCCTTCCCCAACGTCCTGGTCGGCGCGCTGCTCGGTGCCGCCGCGGTGTTCCTGTTCTCCGGCCTGGCGATCAACGCCGTCGGCCGGGCGGCGGGCGCGGTGGTCTTCGAGGTGCGGCGCCAGTTCCGCGAGATCCCCGGGATCATGGAGGGCACCGGTCGTCCCGAGTACGGCCGCGTCGTCGACATCGTGACGAAGGACTCGCTGCGCGAGCTCGCGACGCCTGGCCTGCTGGCCGTGCTCGCCCCGATCGCCGTCGGCTTCGGACTCGGGGTCGGCCCGCTGGCCGGCTTCCTGGCCGGCGCGATCGCGACCGGCACGCTGATGGCGGTGTTCCTGGCCAACTCCGGTGGTGCCTGGGACAACGCCAAGAAGCTGGTCGAGGACGGCAACCACGGCGGCAAGGGCTCCCCGGCCCACGACGCCACCGTCATCGGTGACACCGTCGGCGACCCGTTCAAGGACACCGCCGGACCGGCGATCAACCCGCTGCTCAAGGTGATGAACCTGGTGTCGCTGCTGATCGTGTCGGCGATCGTCCAGCTCTCGGTGGGCGAGGACGCCAACACCCCGCTGCGGATCGTCATCGCCGTGGCCGCGTTCCTCGGGATCGTCGTGGCGGTCTACATCTCCAAGCGCCGCCCGGTGACGATCGACTCGGGTGACGTCGGCCAGGCCCCGCCGCCGCCCCCGCC
>NZ_JBGAGJ010000004.1:0-414930 GCF_044226765.1 Nocardioides sp. | reverse complement strand
ACCGACCCAGCAGTTCGACGCGCCGGCGCAGCCGTAGCGTCACCGGCCGCACACCCACCGGCCACACCCCACCGGCCCGCCAGGTCCTCCTGGCGGGCCGGCGGCGTCCTGCACCCGGTCCGCGCCGCCGTAGAGTCGCCGCGTGCCCGGCCCCTCCTCCGACCTGCCCGCCCGCCTGCGCGCCGCCCTCGTCGCGGCGGACTTCACCTACGACGCGGTGGCCGAGCTGCTCGGTCCGGTGGCCCACGCCGCGCTGGGGCGCAACGAGACGACGCCCGGCCTGCGTCGTACGACGGACGGGGGGCCGCTGGCCACCCTCACGCGGCTGTTCCTCCTCCAGGCCCCCGTCGACCTGCCCGCGGCCGAGCGGGCGCTGCCCGGCCTGGTCGACCGGCTCGCCGTCGAGGGCTTCCTCGAGCGCAGCGTGGGACAGGTCGCCGCCCGGCTGGACGTGCGTCCCTACGCCGCCGACGACCAGCACCTGTGGGTCGTCAGCGACCTCACCCCGGGGCTCGACGGGTCCGGCAACCGGGTCGGCCAGGACCACGTGCTCGGGATCAGCGCGGCGTCCACGTCGCTGGCCCAGCTCACCGTCCGGGAGCCGGTCGGGCGCTCGCTCGACCTCGGCACCGGCTGCGGCGTGCAGGCCCTCCACCTCGCGACCCACAGCGACGCGGTCGTCGCCACGGACGTCAACCGGCGGGCGCTCCGGCTGGCGCGCTTCAACGCCGAGATCAACGAAGCCCCGGCGCCGGTCGACGTGCGCGAGGGCTCGTTCTTCGACCCGGTCGCGGGCGAGCGCTTCGACCTGATCTCCACCAACCCGCCGTTCGTGATCTCGCCGGCCACCGGCTCGCGGCTGGTCTACCGCGACTCGGGCCTGCCCGGGGACCGGGTGGTCGAGCACATCGTGCGCGCCGCGCCCGACCACCTCACCGACGGCGGCTGGTGCCAGGTGCTGGCCAACTGGGTGATCGCCGACGGCGTGCCTTGGGCCGACCGCCTCGCCGGCTGGGTCCCGGAGGGCACCGACGCGTTCGTGGTCCAGCGCGAGGTGCTCGATCCGGCGGCCTACGTGGAGCTCTGGCTCAAGGACGAGGGGCGCCACGGCGGGCCGGACTACGCCGCCCGCTACGACACCTGGCTGTCCTGGTTCGACGACCAGGGCGTCGAGGCGGTCGGCTTCGGCTGGATCAACCTGCGCCGCAGCGGCGGTTCGCGCCGGGAGCTGCTCGAGTGGCCGTACGACGTCGAGCAGCCGATCGCCCCCGCCATCCGGGACTGGGCGCGAGGCACCGACGCCCAGGTCGGCCTCGACAGCCGCCTGGTCCGCCGGCCCGACGTGCGGCAGGAGACGCTCGGGGAGCCCGGGGCCGAGGACCCCGAGACGGTCGTGCTGCGCCAGCAGCGCGGCCTGCGCCGGGCCCGCCAGGTCGACACCGTCGAGGCCGCCCTCGTCGGGGCGTGCGACGGCGAGCTCTCGGTCGGCCGGATCCTCGACGCCGTCGCCCAGCTGCTCGGCGCCGACCCCGGGGCGACGCGCGCGGCGTACCTGCCGGCCGTCACGGAGCTGGTGGCCGAGGGCTTCCTCGACCCGGCCGGTTAGGGGTCCGGACGACGGCTGCCAGGGGAGCATCGAGGGCGCCCAGGAATGCGATTTGCGGGGTTAGCGCTACCGTGAGCGGCCGTACGCACGAAATCGCAGCAGGAGGACAGAGGTCCCGTGGCCCACAAGCTGGTCATCGTCGAGTCCCCGGCCAAGGCCCGCACCATCGGCGGCTACCTCGGCCAGGGGTACGTCGTCGAGTCCTCCATCGGCCACATCCGTGACCTCCCGCAGTCCGCGGCGGACACCCCGGCCAAGATCAAGGACAAGCCGTGGGGCCGCCTCGCGGTCGACGTCGACCACGGCTTCGAGCCCTACTACGTCGTGCCGCGGGACAAGAAGTCCCACATCGCCAAGCTCAAGACGCTGCTCAAGGACGCCGACGAGCTCTACCTCGCCACCGACGAGGACCGCGAGGGCGAGGCGATCGCCTGGCACCTGCTCGACGAGCTGAAGCCGAAGGGCATCCCGGTCAAGCGGATGGTCTTCCACGAGATCACCAAGCCCGCGATCCAGGCCGCCGCCGACAACCCGCGCGAGCTCGACATGGACCTCGTCGAGGCCCAGGAGGCGCGGCGGATCCTCGACCGGCTCTACGGCTACGAGGTCAGCCCGGTGCTGTGGAAGAAGGTCATGTCCGGCCTCTCCGCCGGGCGGGTGCAGTCCGTGGCCACCCGCCTGGTCGTCGACCGCGAGCGGGAGCGGATGGCCTTCCGGCTCGCGTCCTACTGGGACCTCGAGGGCACCTTCGACGCCGGGGCGACCAAGGAGCCCCGGATGTTCCCGGCGCGGCTCCACTCCGTCGACGGTGCCCGGGTGGCCGGCGGCTCCGACTTCGGGTCGGATGGCCAGCTGAAGTCGAAGAAGGGCGACCGCGTCCACTTGGACCGCGCCGCTGCCGAGGGGCTCGTCGCGGCACTGGCCGACACGTCGTACGACGTCCGCTCGGTCGAGGCGAAGCCGTACCGCCGCTCGCCCTATGCCCCCTTCCGCACCACCACGCTCCAGCAGGAGGCCAGCCGCAAGCTCGGCATGAGCGCGAGCGTGACGATGTCGGTCGCTCAGCGGCTCTACGAGAACGGCTTCATCACCTACATGCGCACCGACTCGACCACGCTGTCGAGCGCGGCCGTCGGAGCGGCGCGGGCCCAGGTGCGCGAGCTCTACGGGGCGGAGTACCTCCCCGACGCCCCGCGCACCTACGCCAGCAAGGTCAAGAACGCCCAGGAGGCGCACGAGGCGATCCGCCCCGCCGGTGACACGTTCCGCACGCCGGCGCAGACCGGGCTGACCGGTGACCAGTTCCGCCTCTACGAGCTGATCTGGATGCGGACCGTCGCCTCGCAGATGAGGGACGCGGTCGGCCAGTCGGTGTCGGTGCGGATCGGCGGCGCCGCGAGCGACGGTCGCGACGTGGTGTTCGCGGCGTCCGGTCGTGTGATCACCTTCCACGGCTTCCTCAAGGCCTACGTCGAGGGCACCGAGGGCGGCAAGCGCAGCGACGACGACCAGGTCCCGCTCCCCGAGCTGGCCGAGGGCGACCCGGTGTCGGCGGCGTCGATCACCGCCAACGGGCACGAGACCAAGCCGCCGGCCCGCTACACCGAGGCCACGCTGATCAAGGAGCTCGAGGACCGCGAGATCGGCCGGCCGTCGACGTACGCGTCGATCATCGGCACGATCCTCAACCGCGGCTACGTCTACAAGAAGGGGACCGCGCTGGTCCCCGCGTGGCTGGCGTTCTCGGTGACCCGCCTGCTCGAGGAGCACTTCCCGCGGCAGATCTCCTACGAGTTCACCGCCGGCATGGAGGACGTGCTCGACGAGATCGCGGCGGGCCGCAAGGACCGCAACACCGAGCTCGCCGAGTTCTACTACGGGTCCGGCGACGTCGAGGGCCTCAAGACATTGGTCGACGAGCTCGGCGACATCGACGCCCGCGAGCTGGCGACGTTCCCGATCGGCGGCGCCGACTCCGGCGTGCACCTGCGCGTGGGCCGCTACGGTCCCTACCTCGAGGGCCCGGGCGAGGACGGCATGGCGGTGCGCGCCAACGTCCCCGACGACCTGCCGCCCGACGAGCTGACGCTGGAGAAGGCCAAGGAGCTCCTGGCCAACCCGGCGGGCGAGGAGATCCAGCTCGGCCGGCACCCCGAGACCGGGCTGGAGGTCGTGGCGAAGAACGGCCGCTACGGTCCCTACGTCACCGAGCTGCTGCCCGAGGACGCGCCGAAGGGCGCGAAGCCGCGCACCGGGTCGCTCTTCAAGTCGATGTCGCTGGACAGCGTCACGCTGGACGACGCGGTCAAGCTGCTGTCGCTGCCGCGCGTCGTGGGCGTCGACCCGGAGTCCGGCGAGGAGATCACCGCGCAGAACGGGCGCTACGGGCCCTACCTGAAGAAGGGCACCGACTCCCGCTCGCTCACCGCCGAGGAGCAGCTGCTGACGATCGGCCTCGACGAGGCGCTGCGGATCTACGCCCAGCCCAAGCAGCGCGGACGCGCCGCCGCCGCGGCGCCTCTCAAGGAGCTCGGCAACGACCCGGTGTCGGGCCAGCCGGTGGTGGTCAAGGCCGGCCGCTTCGGCGAGTACGTCACTGATGGCGAGTACAACGCGACCCTGCGCAAGGAGGACTCGGTCGAGGCGATCACCCTCGAGCGGGCGGCCGAGCTGCTCGCCGAGCGCCGCGCCAAGGGCCCGGCCAAGAAGGCGGCGAAGAAGACCGCGCGCAAGACCACCGCCAAGAAGGCCACGGCGAAGAAGACCGCGAAGCGGACCACGAAGAAGGCCGCGGCCAAGAAGTCCTGACCGCCGGCTGCGTCGTCCGCGCGCTGGCGTCGTCGGTTCACCGCCAGACCATGGTGAACCGACGACCGGTTGGACCGCCCCAGAGGCAGTGGGGCGGACCGGTGCAGACCTCCGGAGGTCCGGTGTGGGTGCGGCCGCCTAGGGTGTCCCCCGTGAGCAGGGGACCGGGGGTGTACGCCGAGCGCGGCGCCTTCGTGTGCTTCGAGGGCGGTGACGGGTCGGGCAAGTCCACCCAGTCGCGCCGGCTGGCGGCCTGGCTGGAGGAGCAGGGCTACCGGGTGGTGCTCACCTTCGAGCCGGGCGACACCGCGGTCGGGCGGCTGCTGCGCGAGATCGTGCTCAGCCCCGAGACCGGCGCGATCTCCGACCGCACCGAGGCGCTGCTCTACGCCGCCGACAAGGCCGAGCACGTGCACGACGTCGTCCAGCCGGCGCTCGACCGGGGCGAGGTCGTGGTCACCGACCGCTACGTCGACTCGACGCTGGCCTACCAGGGCGCCGGTCGCGACCTCGACCCCGACGAGCTCGAGCAGGTCGCGCGGTGGGCGACCCACGACCTGCGGCCGCACCTGACCGTCGTGCTCGACCTCGAGCCGGAGCACGGCCTGGGCCGGTTCGCCGAGCGCGACCGGATCGAGGGCGAGTCCCTGGAGTTCCACCAGCGGGCGCGGACCTGGTTCCTCCGGCTGGCCGAGGCCGACCCCGACCACTACCTGGTGCTCGACGCCCGCGGCGACGTCGACGAGGTGGAGCAGCGGGTCCGTTCGGCCGTCGAGCCCCTCCTGGCCCGGGCGGTGCGGTCGTGAGCGCCGCACCCGTCGCCGCGCACACCGTCTGGGACGGCCTGGTCGGGCAGCCACGCGTCATCGAGGCGCTCAGGGCCGCCGCCGAGGGTCACGGCATGAGCCACGCCTTCCTCTTCACGGGCCCGCCCGGGTCGGGTCGGTCCAACGCGGCGGTCGCCTTCGCCGCCGCGCTGCAGTGCGAGCGTCCGAACCCGGGCGCATCGCCCGGGTGCGGCACCTGCCACGCCTGCCACACGGTCCTGGCCGGGTCGCACGCCGACGTCATCGTGGTGCGCACCGAGGGCCTGACGATCGGGGTCGGCCTGGCCCGCGACCTGGTCCGCCGCTCCGCCCTGGCGCCCGTGGGCAACCGCTGGCAGGTCGTGATCGTCGAGGATGCCGACCGGCTGACCGAGCAGGCGTGCAACGCGCTGCTCAAGGCGATCGAGGAGCCGACCGAGCGCACCGTGTGGATGCTGTGCGCCCCCACGGTCGAGGACGTGCTGCCCACGATCCGCTCACGCTGCCGCCTGGTGACGCTGACGACGCCGACCGCCGACGACGTCGCCGCGTTCCTGGTCCGGCGCGACGGCGTCGACACCGAGCTGGCGTCGTACGCCGCCCGCGCCAGCCAGGGCCACATCGGCCGCGCCCGCGCCCTGGCTCGCGACGACGAGACGCGCGCACGGCGCAGCGCCGTCGTCGCGATCCCCGCCTCGCTCACCTCGCTGGGCCGGTGCATGGACGCGGCCGCCGAGCTGACCCGGGTCACCAAGGAGGAGGCCGAGGCGATCACCTCCGAGCTCGACGCCCGCGAGCGGGCCGACCTCGACGCGGCGTACGGCGTCATCGAGCGCGGCCGCCGTCCGCGGGAGTACGCGCCGGCGCTGCGCGACCTCGAGCAGGACCAGAAGCGCCGCGCCAAGCGTCGCCAGCTCGACGTGGTCGACCGCGGCCTGATGGACTTGGTGTCGGTCTACCGCGACGCGATCGCGGTCGCCGCGGGGGCGCCCGGCCCGCTGGTCAACGAGGAGATCCGCGGCGACGTGGAGCTGCTCGCCCGGTCCTCGAGCGCCGAGGCGAACCTGCGTCGCATCAGCGCCGTCTTCGAGGCGCGCGAGCAGATGCTGGAGTTCAACGTCCAACCGGCCCTCGCGCTGGAGTCGATGATGCTCGGGCTGGTCGCACCGGAGGTGCGCAGATGAAGCGTTGGGTCGCCGCTGCTGTCGTCCTCGGGCTGGTCTACCTGGCGATGGGCGCCGGGGCGTTCGCGGCCCTGGTCTCGCTCGGCAACGACGACGGGACCGGGTCGACCGGCTCGACCAGCAGCCCGAGCGCGGCGCCCGAGCCGGGCTCGACCGATGCGCCCGACCCCGGCCTCGAACGCTTCTACTCCCAGGAGCTCGACTGGTCCTCCTGCGGCGACAACCAGTGCGCGACGCTGGCGGTGCCGCTCGACTACGCCCACCCCGACGGCGACACCATCGAGCTCGCGGTGCTCAAGGTGCCGGCCGCCGGCGACCGGATCGGGTCGCTGGTGGTCAACCCCGGGGGGCCGGGCGCCCCGGGCACCGACTACGCCGCCAGCGCCTCGTCGGTCTTCCGGCAGCCGATCCTCGACGCCTACGACGTCGTCGGCTTCGACCCGCGCGGCACCGGCAGCAGCGACCCGGTCGACTGCCTCAGCGACAGCGAGCTCGACGCCTACGTCGCCGAGGACCCCGACCCGGACACGCCGGCCGAGGTGTCGGACTACGTGCGCAACCTCGACGCCCTGGGCCGCGGCTGCGTCGACCGGTCCGGCGCCCTCGCCTCGCACGTGACGACCGTCGAGGCCGCGCGCGACATGGACGTCCTGCGCGCCGCGCTGGGGCAGTCCGAGCTGGACTACTTCGGCGCCTCCTACGGCACCAAGCTGGGCGCGACGTACGCCGACCTGTTCCCCGAGCGGGTGGGTCGGATGGTGCTCGACGGGGCGGTCGACCTGTCGATCGGCCCGCGTCAGCTGAGCCTCGAGCAGGCGGCCGGGTTCGAGACCGCGCTGCGCGCCTACGTCCAGGACTGCGTCGACCAGGGTGACTGCTACCTCGGCGACACCCTCCAGGAGGGGTTGACCCGGATCAAGACGTTCCTCGACCAGGTCGACGCGCAGCCGCTGAAGACCGACGACCCCGACCGCGACCTCCAGGTCGGCAACGCGTTCTACGGCGTCGTGCTCCCGCTCTACAACCGCGACTACTGGACCTACCTCGACCAGGCGTTGCAGGCCGGGTTCGACGGCGACGGGTCACTGCTGCTGCGGCTCTCGGACGTCTACAACTCCCGGGACCAGGACGGCAGCTACACCGACAACAGCACCGAGGCCAACTACGCGATCAACTGCCTCGACGAGCCGTGGTCGATCCCGGCGTCGCAGGTGCCGGCGAACCTGCCCGACTTCGAGAAGGCGTCACCCACCTTCGGCGAGGTGTTCGCCTGGGGCCTGACCACGTGCGGAGGCATGCAGGCGAAGGCGACCGAGGAGGCCCCCACGATCGACGCGAAGGGCGCGGCCCCGATCGTCGTGGTCGGCACCACGCGCGACCCGGCGACGCCGTACCAGTGGGCGCAGCACCTCGCCGCCCAGCTCGACTCGGGCGTGCTGGTCAGCCGCGACGGCGACGGTCACACCGGCTACAACTCCGGCAACCGGTGCGTCGACACCGCGATCGAGGACTACCTGGTCGACGGCACCGTGCCGGACGACGGCCTGCGCTGCTGACCGTCCTCGCCGAGTCGGCGCGAATGCCGGCCAGGAGCGTGCCGAGTCGGCGCGAATGCCGGGCACTGACGCCGACTCGGCGGTCTGGAGTGCGGCACTGGCGCCGACTCGGTGGTCGGGCTCAGAGCTGCGCCAGCACCTCGGCCGCGGTCGCCTCGCCGGAGCGCACGGCACCCTCCATGTAGCCGTTCCAGACCGGCGCGCACTCGGCGCCGGCCCAGTGCAGCCGGCCGACCGGCTCCCGCAGGGCGGGACCGAAGCCGGTCCACACGCCGGGGGCGAAGTGCGCGCCGTAGCAGCCGCGGCTGAACTCCTCGGCGGTCCAGTCGCGCTCGACGTACTCCAGCGGCTCGGCGGCCCGAGGCCCGAAGTAGCGCACGAAGCACCCGACCACCGCGGCCCGGCGCTCCTCGGGCGTGCGGCGCGCCCACCGGCGCCCGTCGTCGGCCTCGATGAACCCCATCAGGATCCCGCGCTCGTAGCCGGGCGGGGTGTTGTCGAAGGTGACCTTGACCGGACCCCGGTCCGAGCCGGCCTGGCCGTTGAGGCCCTCCTCGCGCCAGAACGGGGTCGGGTAGACCGCGTAGACCTTCATCACGCTCCCGGCCGGGAGCTTCTGGGTGAGCTGGTCGCGCCAGCTCGGCAGCGGCGGGTCGTACTCGAGCCGGCCGGCCAGGGTCGGCGGGAGCGTGATGATCGCCCGCGCGGCGTCGTACGACGCGCCGCCCCGGGTCGTGACGCGCACCCCGGTGTCGTGCTGGGCGACGGTGCGCACCGGGTCGCCGAGCCGGACGTCGAGGTCGGCCGCCAGCCGCTCGCTGATCCGCCACGAGCCGCCGTCGATCCGGTCCTGCTGGGCTCCCCGGTCGACGGCCATCAGCGTGTCCATGTCGGTGCCGGAGCGGGTGTAGAAGAGCGCGTGCAGCAGCGAGATGTCGGACAGGTCGGCGGAGAAGACGGCGTCGCAGTAGAGCTCGAAGTAGGCACGGCCCTGCGGTGTGCGCAGGTTGCGGTGCACCCAGCTGCGGAACGTCTGGCCGTCCAGCTCCCGGGCACCCGGGGTGCGCCACGGCTCCTGGAGGTCGACCGAGCGCGCCAGCCGGCCCCACCGGACGGTGCCCTGGGCGAGGTCGGCGACCGCGAACGGGTTGAGCCGTGGCACCGCGCCCTTGCGGCCGGCCAGCCGGCCGGTCCGCTTGCCCAGGCCGAAGACGATGTCGCCGTCGTTGTAGGTCGGGATGGTCGAGAGCCCCAGCTCGGCGATCAGCTCGTACATGCGGTCCTGCGTCGGGCCGACCCACTGGCCGCCCAGCTCGATCCACTGGCCGTCGCTGAGCTGCCCCGCCTCGGTGCGGCCGCCCACCCGGTCGCGGGCCTCGACGACCACGACGGACCGGCCCGCGGCGGCGACCGCACGCGCGGCGGTCAGCCCGGAGAGGCCGGCTCCCACGACGACGACATCGGTGCTGCTCATGCGACCACCTCTCGGGCGCGGTCGGCGTCCCGGTCGTAGGACTGCCACTGGCGGCGGGCCCACCAGGGTCGGGTGTCACGGGCGGTCACCTGCACGACCGCGGGCAACCAGCGCTCGCGCGCCTCGAGGCCGGCCGCCAGGGCCTCCTCGGTCGACGGCGGGTCGGCGGTCCAGGACCGCTTCAGCCGGTCCCGGTCGGCGGCGACGAGCGCCTCCGCGCGGGACCAGTCGCGCAGCGCCTGGCGGTGCAGGCGCTCGTGGCGCCACCACAGCGACCGGTCGTCGCGGCGGTTGTCGACGCCCTCGGTGGGGTAGGCGTCCTGCCCGACTGGTGCGTCGACCCGCAGCGGCACGAACGGCGCGAACGCGGGATCGGCCGAGCCTGTCGACCAGTGCATCCCGGTGCCGAGGTGGCTGACCCACGACGACACCGTCTGGCTCGAGGCGAGCCACCCGCCGGCGTGCATGTTGGGACCGACCATCGAACCGGTGAGCGGCGACCACCGCGGACCGCGGCCGGTCCCGTTGTCCCGCAGGATCCGCATCGCCTGACGCACGCCGTGCGCCGTCGACGCGCGGTGCTGGGTGAGGGTCTGCCGGACGTCGCAGGAGGCGACGCGACCACGCAGCCGGTCGGCGTACCGCTCCGCGAACTCGGGGATGGTCAGGCCGTTGCTGATGCTGCGCGCCGGCCCCTTGACCGGCTCGGTCGCCCAGTGCCGGCCGGCGGTCTCGAGCACGACCGCGCTGTCGCGGTCGGCGACCAGGAAGCTGTTGTGGTAGGTGAACTTCGGGTGCTCGACGCTGCACGAGCCGCTCTGGCCGTGCTCCTCGAGCAGCCCGACCATGGTCTGCACGGCCTCGTCGGCGGTCGTCGCGCGCTCGAGCGCCAGCCGCAGCAGGTCCATCCCGAGCAGCCCGGGCTCCAGGCTGGTCGGCTCCTTGGTGAAGACGGCCTCGTTGCCGATCGCGACGCCGTGCTCGTTGGCGCCCATCTCGGCGCCCCACATCCACCACGGCCGGGACACGAGGGTGGCGTGCGTGCGGTCGACCTGCGGCACCTCGACGTACGTCGTCCGCGCGGTCGCGCCCGGCTCGTGGTCGGCCGCCGCCGTCCACTCCCACAGCTGGGCCTCGTTGGGGTCACGGTCGGAGTTCTTCGCCAGCACCATGCCGGCGTCGGTCCGCAGCACGAAGGTGTCGCACACCCTCCGCAGCCTAGTGACGAACGAGGGTCCGACGCGGCGGATCAGCCGGGCATGGCTCCCGGCAGTGGCACCGCTGGTCCGGACCGGCGCCTGCTGGGATTTGCCCATGAGTACGGATGTACGTACATTTAGGTGCAAGGAGGAGAGATGCCAGCTCAGCACGGCGCGGTCGATCGGGACGACCCGATGCCCCTGTGGGCACAGGTTCAGGCCGACATCAGCCGACGCATCAGGCGCGGCGAGTTCGACGGGGTCGACTTCCCCGGCGAGCACCACTTGGTCGCCGAGTACGACGTCAGCCGCCACACCGTGCGCGAGGCGCTGCGCGCGCTGCGCGCCGGCGGGCTGCTGGAGGGCGGTCGCGGCCGGCCCACCCGCGTCGCGGCTCGCGAGATCAGCCAGACCCAGGGGACGCTCTACTCTCTCTTCTCGTCGGTGGAGCGGACCGGGCACCGGCCCAGCAGCGACGTCCGCGTCCTCGAGGCGCGCGCCGACGGCGTGGTCGCCGCCCGGCTCGGCCTGGAGGAGTCGACGCCGTTGGTCTACCTCGAGCGGCTGCGCCGCAGCGACGGTGAGCCACTCGCCATCGACCGCGTCTGGATCCCTGCCCAGCTCGCCGCCCCCCTGCTCGAGGCCGACTTCACCCACACCTCCGTCTACGCCCAGCTCGAGCGCTGCTGCGGGGTGCGGTTGACCGGCGGGCGAGAGCAGGTCCGGGCGGTCGTCCCGACTCCGGCCGAGCAGCGCCTGCTCGGACTGGAGCCCGGCACGGCGGCGCTGTACGTCGAGCGGGTCGGCGAGCTGCGAGGTCGTCCGGTCGAGTGGCGCCAGACCCTCTTCCGAGGTGACCGGTTCGCGTTCACCACGGACCTGGCCGACCCCGATCGGATGACCGTGACCGGCGGCGGCCCGCTACGTCCCTGACCCGCACCTCCCGAGCCCGAGGACACCTCGGCCGAACCCCAGCCCAGCAAGGAGTCACCTGACATGCCAGACCACCAGTCGCACCGCCCGGTGCGTGACGTGGACGCCCGCGGAGCCCACCGGCTGATCGCGGAGGGCGCCACCGTCCTCGACGTGCGCGAGCCGTACGAGTGGGCGGACGCCCACATCGAGGGCTCCGTCCTGATCCCCCTGGGTCGGTTGCAGGTCGGCTCCGTGCCGTCGGGCCGCCCGGTCGTCGTCGTGTGCCGGTCCGGCCGCCGCTCCGCGGCCGCCGTCCAGGCCCTGCAGTCCGCCGGGCGCGACGACGTGGTCAACCTCGCCGGAGGCGTCCTGGCCTGGGCGTCCGCCGGGTTGCCGCTGGTGCGTGAGGGGGCCGGCGCCCGGCGATGAGCGTGGTGTGGCTGGCTCTCCTCGGACTGGCGATCGGGCTCGTGCTCGGTGGCCTGGGCGGGGGTGGCGCGATCCTGACCGTCCCGGCGCTGGTCTTCGTCGCCGGGCAGTCGGCCGCGCAGGCCACCACGAGCAGCCTCGTGATCGTCGGCGCCGCGGCCGTCAGCGGCGTGGTCAGCCACGTCCGCGCCGGGACCGTCGTGTGGCGCACCGGGCTCTTCTTCGGTGCCGCCGGCATCCCGGCAGCGTGGCTCGGCTCCCACCTCAGCCATGCCGTCGACGGCAGCATCCTCCTGCTGGGCTTCTCCCTGCTGATGGTCGTGGCCGCGGTCGCGATGCTGCGACCCATGGCCGTCCGGCGTCCCACGGCCGCCCCGGTGCCGGCGACCGTCGGCGCGCCTGCGCCGGTGGAGCCGCCCGCGGTCGAGCGAGCCGGCTCCACCCAGTGCTTGCGCTGCGGACGCTGGCCGTTGGTCATCGGTGCGGGGCTCGGTGTCGGCTTCCTGACCGGCTTCTTCGGGGTCGGCGGGGGCTTCGTCATCGTGCCGGCGCTGGTCCTGGTGCTCGGCCTGCCGATGCCGCTGGCCGTCGGCACCTCGCTGGTGATCGTGGTCATCAACTCCGGGACCGCACTGCTGGCGCGGGGCGCGACCGCCGAGTTTGAGTGGTCGGTCATCATCCCCTTCGCCGTCGCCGCGATGCTCGGCGCCGTGCTCGGACGCCGCGTCGCGGACCGCCTCCCTGCCGAGCAGCTGCGCGGCGCGTTCGCCGTCCTGTTGCTCCTCGTCGCCACCTACACCGTCTGGCACAGCGTCGAAGACCTGCGCCACCCCACCGCCGCGGCGTTCCACGCCGTGCCGGGGACCCGATCGTCCTGACCACCCTCGACCTGAACCACCCACCAAGGAGACACCGTGTACTTCGCCCAGCACTACCTCGACTGCCTCTCGCAGGCGACCTACCTCATCGGTGACGAGGCATCGGGTCGCGCCGTCGTCGTCGACCCCCGCCGTGACGTCTCGGACTTCCTCGAGGACGCCGAGGCCCACGGCCTGACGATCGTGGGGGTCATCAACACCCACTTCCACGCCGACTTCCTCGCCGGCCACCTCGAGATGGCGGAGGCCACCGGTGCGTGGATCGGCTATGGCACGGCTGCCCAGGCGGAGTACGACGTCCGTCACCTCGAGGACGGCGAGCGCATCGAGCTCGGTGGACCCGACGGCGTGGCGCTGCAGGTCATGCACACCCCGGGGCACACGCCGGAGTCGATCAGCATCCTGGTCTACGAGCACGCGTCCGACGAGATTCCCTACGGCGTCCTGACCGGCGACGCCCTCTTCATCGGCGACGTGGGCCGCCCGGACCTGCTCGCCTCGATCGGTGTCACCGCTGACGAGCTCGGTCGGATGCTCTACGACTCGGTCCAGCACAAGCTCATGGGACTCGACGACGCCGTGCGCGTCTTCCCGGCCCACGGCGCCGGCTCGGCCTGCGGCAAGAACCTCTCGACCGAGACCCAGTCCACGATCGGCGAGCAGCGCCGCTTCAACTACGCCTGCCAGCCGATGTCGGAGGACCGCTTCCTCGAGCTGGTCACCGCGGGCCAGCCGTCGGCCCCCGACTACTTCGTGTTCAACGCCATCCTCAACCGCCAGGAGCGGGCGACCTTCGACGAGCACCCGGCAGAGCCGGTCACGCTGCGTGAGGCGCTCGCAGCCGCCGAGCGCGGCGCGGTGCTGCTCGACGCCCGCGAGGCGTCCGACTTCGCAGCCGGCCACCTGCGTGGCGCGATCAACGTCCCGCTGGACGGCCGGTTCGCCGAGACCGCCGGCATGGTGATCGACCCGCACCAGGAGGTCGTCGTGCTGGCGCCCGACGGCCACGAGAGCGAGGTGGTCGTCCGACTGGCCCGCATCGGCTTCGACCACGTCCTCGGCTATGTCCCCGAGGTGGACGCGGTGCTGCCCGACGTGCCCGAGCACCTCACCCAGGCCAGCCGCCTGACGCCGGCGCGACTCGACGCCGCGCTCGCCGACGACCGGACCGACGTCACCGTCATCGACGTGCGCAACGTCGGTGAGCTCGAGAGCGGCACCGTGCCGGGGTCGCTGCACATCCCGATGGCCGAGCTGCGTCGCCGGATCGACGAGGTCCCCCGCGAGGGCGCGCTGGTGCTCTACTGCGCCGGTGGCTGGCGCTCGAGCGTCGGGGCGAGCTACCTGCGAAGCCAGGGCTTCGGCGACGTGTCCGACATCCTCGGCGGCTTCAGCGCCTGGGAGGCGACCCGCATCCCGGCCGAGGTCTGACCGTGTCCCGGGCGGTGGTCGAGGTGACGCTGGCGGAGACTCGCCGGGCGCTCGGCGACGGGGCGGTCGTGATCGACGTCCGCGAGCCGGTCGAGTACGACGGGGGGCACCTCCCCGGATCGCGCTCGCTGCCCAGCACGCAGCTGCGGCAACGGCTCTGGGAGATCCCCCGCCGCGCGCGGGTCTACCTCGTCTGCGCGACCGGTGACCGCAGCCGCGAGGCGGCGACCTGGTTGCGGGCGGTCGGCTACGACGCCGTGTCGTGCGCGGACGGCCTGCGCGAGTGGCGACCCGGCGAGGAGTGACCGAGGCGGCTATCGGCCGGCCAGGAGTCGGCCGATCCCGACGACCCCACTGCCCAGGAGCTCGAGCCAGCTGAACGCGTCGTCCCACACCGCGATGCGCCCCTCTCGCACCTCGAAGGTGCCGCGGACGCCGAACGACGTCTCCCACCCGCCCATGCCGATCACGTCGGTGCGGTCGGTGAGCACGACGTCGCCGTCGGTCGCGACGTGCTTGAACCTGACGTCGAAGCGAACCCCTCGCTTCTCCATGTCGCGCAGCATCGCGTGCACGCGCTCACCCTCGAACGACGGCATGCCGGTGTTGCGCCACACCACGTCGTCGGCCAGGAGCGCGAGGGCGGCGTCGGTCTCGCGCGCGGCGAGGTGCTGGAGGAAGTCCCGGACGGTCGTCGCCGCGGACGTGGCAGCAGTCATGCCTCGACCGTAGCCCCGCTGCCCTGAGTCGCACCCCGGGGGCGGCGTGGGGTGATCGGCTGGGCGATCGCCTGCATCCGCCGGGTGGCGAGCTCGATCATCAGCCGGGCCGCGGGCGAGAGCAGCGCGTCGGTGCGGTGCACGACCGCGAAGGTGTCGTACTGCCGTGGCCGCAGCGACACCCAGCCCGCCTCGGGCGCCAGGCGGGGGAGGAGCTGGCGGGCCGCGCCCTGGGGGACCACCGAGTCGGCGTACCCCATCCCGACGAGCTCGACGGCGGTCTCGATGTCCTCGACCTCGATCCGGGTCGGCGGGTTGAGACCGGTCTCGTGCAGCATCTGGCGCAGCGTCTGCCGGGTGGAGTCGCGCGCCCGGAAGGTGGTCTCGGGGAGCACCAGCGAGCTCTGCGCGAGTCGCTGGGCGGTGACCGGCGAGGCCAGGCGCGCCGGGTCCGCGCTGATGTAGACGAGCTCCTCGCGCGCCACCGGCGTGACGGCCAGCCCTTCGCTGGCGACCGTGGAGACCGCGAGCATCGCCGCCTCGAGGCGCCCGCGGCGCAGGTCCTCGGCGACCTCGATGGAGTTCTGGCCGACCAGCTCGACCCGGACGCCCGGGTAGCGCGAGAGGACGTCGGCGATCAGGCCGGAGCCGGCGTACAGGCGGGCGATGCCGAACATCCCGAAGCGGATGGTGCCCGTCTCGAGCGACCGCACGCTGCGCACCGCCTCCTGCGCCTCGTCGACCGCCGCGAGCACCCGCTCCGCGTGGGGGCGGAAGGAGTCGGCGACCGTGGTGGGTACGACGCCGCGGCCCACCCGGCGGAAGAGCTGGACGCCGAGCGACCTCTCCAGCGACCTGATCTGCTCGGAGACCGACGGCTGGGCGTAGCCGAGCTCCTCGGCCGCCGCTGTTAGTGAGCCGTGCTCGTAGGTCGCCAGGAAGCACGTCAGCTGGTGCAGCGAAACCATAGGCAGATCCTTTGGTACGTCTAGGTAACCAAGGCTACCCCTATGGCATTGGCCGCGCGACCATAGATGAGTAGACACCTGTACTCATACCTAGAAGGAGCCCGTCCGTGTTCGCCCACCAGTGCACCGACTGCCAGCGTCGCGAGCTGATCTTCGCCGACCAGATCACGAACGTGACCAACACGTCGCACGGCATCGTCGTGAAGTTCACCTGCTGGTGCGGCGCCGAGCAGACGATGCTCAGCGGCAAGACCGCGACCACGGCCCCGAAGGTCACTCTCGCCGCCTGATCGCGGCCCGGATCCCAGCCCGGGTGCCGTTTAGGCACCTCCGGACCGGCGTCCCTATACTTCTGCGGGTTGCCCGCACGGATCCCTCCGGCCGCGGGCGACGCGCCGCCTTAGCTCAGTCGGTAGAGCGATTCACTCGTAATGAATAGGTCGTCGGTTCGATTCCGACAGGCGGCTCCATGTCAGGCCCCTGACCTGCGCAAACGCAGTTGCCGGCCGTCTGCCGACTGCCGAAATTGGCCTCAGGTCCGCGAAAAGTCCGCGAAAACTCGCGGGCACGCTGCTCAACGTGGGTCGCCTGCCGACCACTCGCGGGCAACCGTGCGCCCGAACTGCCGCAGGTCGGCGCCGGCCCGCGCCGCCTCGAGAGGTGTGGCGTCGGACCGCCGTCTCCATCTGCGTCACTGCTCGGTCCATGTTCGGGCAACCATTCCCGGGCTGAGGGGCCCGGACTGATTGCCGCTATGACCTGAGTCCCTTACCCATCGGTCACCTCGGCGTTCTCCCTATCGTTCCCGCGGTGCCGGCCGCACTCCTCCTTCCTGGCGGTCGGCACCATCCGTCTCGGACAGGCCCAGATGCGACGAGTGGAGAATCCGGCGATGTTCAGGACCGTGGCGGTCTTCGAGGTGAACGGCAGGGTCGGCGACCATCGCTGGCAGCTCGTGAACTGGGATGGAGAGGTGCTCGCTGAGAAGGGTGGATACCTCACCCGAGCGGCTGCTCTCGAGGACGTCGAGCGAATCCGTGTCGCCGCCGTCACTGCCAACCTCGTTGAGTGCTGATCTGCCTCCGAATGAACTGCTCCTCGCCGACCCGGCGCCGATGGTCGAACTCGACCTCGTCCATCGCGCACACCTTCCGTCCCGGGTCGGCGGGGAGCGCCCGAGTCGCTTCTGTCGAACAAGAACGGCAGAGCAGAGGGGCGGCGACCCTGGAGGCGGGGCCGCCGCCCCGGTGCCTGCCTGGCGGGCCAGGCAGTTCTTGGGTGGCGTGAGACCGGCACGCACGACTTCGATCCGGCGCGTCCCCCGCCTACGCCGCGCTGCTCGGATCGACTGGTCAAGAAGGGATGGCGCCCCCCATTCCGGCGGAGACGAGCAACAGTCGGTTGAGCAGGTCGGCGGCCTGCGCGACTTCCGCGCGGTCACCACTGATGAGCAGATCGAGGAGCAGCCCGCGAGCGGCTCCGAGTGCTAGCCGAGCATGAGCCTGGGCTTGGTCCGCTGGTATGCCAATTGCCCGGCACAGCTCGATGGTGGGCGGCAACCAGGCGTTGATGAGCTCCTCACGGAGCAGTGCGGCATGCTCTCTGCCCTGCATCGCATGTGCCGCCAGCTCGAAGAAGAGCGGCCCGTACCGCATGGATGCCTCGACGGTCTCCTCCCAGTACTTCGCGGCTGCTTCCAGCGGGGGCAGATCGGCGTCGTAGGTCGCAGTCATGAGTGCTCGTTGCCGTGCCTCGACTTCCCGAGTCACCTCGGCCAGGAGTCCCTCCCGCGACCCGAAGTGGTAGATGAGCATGCGATGACTCGTCCCCAGGGCCTCGGCCATGGCACGAAGGCTGGTGTCGCCGATGCCATGCCGACCCAGATGTTCCACTGCCGCGTCGAGCAGACCCTCGCGGCCCGATCGCCGGGAGTGTCCGTCATGCTTCGGCGTCGTCACGAAGAGGTGGAGCTCGTGACGCGCCTGTCCAGGCTCTCGGCCTCCAGGTCGATGTAGCGCTGTGTCAGCCGCCTCCATGCGAGAGCGGCGACTGCGCCCATCGGTCCGGTCTGCTCGATGCTCAGCGTCACCAGTGCCCCGCTGCCGTCTGGCACTACCTCGTGACGGGCGATGGTCATCATGCCGGGGCCCTTGGCGACCCACGTGAAGTGTCGGCCGTGCACCAGTTCGGTCACTTCCCACCGTGCCCGGGGAAGTCGGGGTTGACGGACTTCGGCTCGGGAGCCGATGGCGAAAGGTCCCGTGTCGAGTCGATCCACGCTGTTGATCGTGGGCGTCCAATCAGGCCAGCGTTCGACGTCGTAGATGACGGGCCAGACGTCTTCCACCGGTGCGTCGATATGACGGCGGGTCTCGAAGAGGCGGTTCATGTACCACATGGTACATAAGCCGCTCGGTGCGGAAGGACGGTCTCATCGGCGACAGAACGTTGACAGGCCGACCGCCCACAGTGACGACATGGACATCCGTGCTCTCAGAACCAGCGTCCTGATCGGTGTGGCGGCCCTGGTGACAACCCTTGCCACGGCCGGCACTTCGACGGCAGCGGCCGGCCCGCTCCAGGACAGGGAGCGTGAAGGCCGATCCGCGGCGACGTTCAAGACGAGCCTCGCCCCGCTTGCGCGAGTGTCGGACACGAACGGCGCCCGCGGCAGCGCGCAGATCGGCGGCCGCTTGGTGTTCGCGGCCACGACCACCCGTGCAGGGCTGGAACCCTGGGTGACGGACGGGACCCAGGCTGGCACGCGGATGGTGGCTGACCTCGTGCCGGGGGGCTCCGGTTCGGACCCGAGAGGCTTCGTGGCGTATCGAGGGAGGTTCTACTTCCTGGCAGGCGTCGCGTCTGGGGGCTACGGCCTGTGGACCACGGACGGCACCCGGGCAGGAACCCAGATCGTCTTCGATGAGCTGATCGGCGCCGCCAACCTCGTCCGTGCGGGATCTCGGCTCTTCTTCGTGGGCGCGACGACGAGTCACGGTGCCGAGCTGTGGACCAGCGACGGCACCGGTGCTGGGACCCGTGAGGTCACAGACCTCTGGGCGGGTGCGGGCAACGGTGTCACCGCCGCGCTCCATCCTGCTCGCAACACCGTCGTGTTCGCTGGCTGGGTGAGCGATCACGTTCGCAAGCCATGGGTGAGCGACGGAACCGCGGCCGGCACCGAGCGCCTGGATACCTACCCCGGTGAGGTCGACCTTCACGTCGGTGATCTGGACGTGTGGGGTGATCGACTGGTCGTGGCCGCGGGCGACGACCGAAGCGGCAGGGAGCTGTGGGGCGGGGGCATCGTCGCTGGCTCCGTGGACGGTGTGAAGGACATCCGAGACGGAGCCGACGCCAGCGATCCGAACGACTTCACCCACCTCCGCGACCGGTGGGTGTTCACGGCCGCCACGCCGGAGCAAGGACGCGAGCTCTTCGTCACCGATGGCACCAGCGGTGGGACTGGAGTGCTGCGCGACATCGTGCTGGGCGAGGTCGGGAGCTTCGCCACTGAGTTCCTGCCCGGTGCCCGGCGAGTGTTCTTCCGTGCCGCGAGGGCTGACGGTCAGTACGACCTCTGGTCGACTGCCGGTACGACCGCCACGACTCGAATGGTTCGCCTACCAGCCGGTATCGAGGAGGGCTACCCACTGGGCAGACTGGGGGCGCGTGTCGTCCTGAAGGGAGTCACACCGTCGGGCGCACCGCGAGTGATGACGGCTGTCGACGACGAGTCCAGTCGCCTCGAGGTGGTGAAGAACGGCGCCGTCGACCTGCCACCGGATGCCACGGTCGACTGGCTCGGTTGGCTGGGCAACACAGGTCTTGTCGGCATCTACCGGGGCAACTCCGAAGCGACCATCGCGAGATGGACCATCGTGCCGTCACGGACGACCGTCCCCCGACTCCGCGTGTGCCCCGCTGCTCAGAGATGGCGGGTTCCGGTCACGGTCCGCGCACCGGGAGGCGTCCCGAACGGCGGTGTGGTCACCGTCGAGCTCGACGGGAGGCCGGTCGGTCGAGCGAGTCTTCGCGGAGGGAATGCGACCGTCCGCATGTCGCTGAAGGTCAAGCCTGGCCGCTACCGAGTGCGGGCGCGCTGGTCGGGATCCATCCAGGCAGCAGGTTCCGCGTCCGCGGCCGGGATCGTCCGCTTTGTCCGCGGGAAGGGCGGTGGGTGCTCTTGATCGCCGGGACTCTTGTACGCGGGCGCGGTCAGAGTCTCGAATGACGTCGCCGTTTCCGGAGTTCGACGAGCCAGCCTGGTCGGCCACGTTCCACAGCTACGACCAGTACCGAGACGACATCTACTACGAGCTTCGGCTCGCCGGCGAGTGTCAGAGCCACGTGACGCAGGTCGACGTGGCCCAGGTGGGCGAGGACGCCACTGCGACGGAGCTTGCCGGCTACCTGCGCGATGAGCTCGCGCGCGTGGCATCCGGCCTCGGGTCGCGACCGGACCCGCCACCCCAGGCATCCGCATCCACCGCCGTGAGGGCGGAGCTCGGGCGGGTTGGGACGACGGCGGTCGCCTCGCCAGGCGCTAGCCTCAACACATGACTTCGCGTCTCGACCGTTCGACCCCTCTGTACGGGGCCGATGTGCGTCGGGGCGACTTCCGGTAGAGCGAGCGGCAGGTTCTCGCGCACCTCATCCGCCCGGAAGTTCAGGAGCCACGCCTTGTCCGAGATGCTTGCTTTTGTCACGACCTGCTGGGGCCTCCTGATGGGCCTCGCTCCGTTGTTGCAGGTCCGCGTCATCGTCCGCGACCGGGACTCGGGCGGGACGTCGCTCGGCTGGGTAGTCATCCTGTTGCTCGGATTCATGCTCTGGTTCGCGTATGGCGTGGTCAACCACGACGTGCCGATCATGATCACGAACGTCGTCTCAGCGACCGTGGCAGCAACGCTGCTCATCGTCGCGCGCATCTACGGGAAGGGCCTGACAGAGCGGGCGTGTCCTGGGGCCTCCCACGCGTCTGAGTCGCGGTGAGACCGCGACTGCACTCCGGTCATGCGTTCAGCGCTGCCTCTCGGGCTCGACGAGGCTGCGCAGCACCGATCGCCCGTCCTGGACTTCAGTCAGACTCGAAGCCGCGCAGGCGCTGATTGAGCTCGCACCCGTGCCCGCCGCACGACCGACGCGGCCGCTCGTGCGGCGGGCGCTGCAGCTTGTCACACCATGATGCGGACCCAGCTGGAATCGGATCAGCCCTCGCGACGTGCGATCACCGTGCGGCTCCGATCTCCCTTGCAGTAGCGAGAGGCCTTGACCTCTGCGTAGAAGCGGCCGGGCTGCCCGGTGTTGCCGATCGACCATCGGTAGGAACGACCCTGCAGCTGGGTGGTGTCGGAGGCCCAGAGGTGGGGCACACCGCCGATCAGCTTGTAGACGTTAACGGTCCGATCGGCCGCGCAAGCGAGTGGTCGGCTGCTCACGACCTGGCCGGACAGGTCGACACCGTCCGCACGGATGGTCACGGTGACCTCGGCCGGTCGCGCGCGGGAGTCGAGCCGCTGAGCCGCGTCCGCAGCGGTCATCGTCATCGACGATGTGACGGAGCCAGCCAGCAGGATCGACGACATCGCGGACGCGATCACGGCGGTCTTCAAGGTCTTGCTCATCTCAGTCATCTCCTCGAGTTGGTGTATCTGAGGGTGGTGGACGGCGATGGATGCGTAGGCCGCCATCGCCGGCTCGCACAAGGGATCCCGACGGCAGAGGGGGCACGCGATCCTCCTAGCGGGCGAGGACCATGACGCTTGTCCTGGCGCCTGTCAGCGATCTGTCAGATGAGGTGGCGCGGACCGAGTCGCCGCACATGTGGCGGACCCGGCGGCACCGACGTACGGCGCTGTGGCGGTGGCTTCGAAGGCGCCGTCGCTGCGCCGTCACTGCGACTCATGTCGCAGCCGCCGATGCGCTCAGAGCGTCTCGCGGGGCAGTGGCCGTTGACCGCTCGCCTTGCCGATCGCCCGGAGGGGACGCGACAGGTTCGGGACAGGAGGGCCGACCAGGCTGGGTCTTGCCCTAGTAGCCCACCATGGAAAGGCGGCCCACGTGACCGCGAGCCCTCACTCCTGGATCCTGCGCCTCGGCGCGGGATCCCTCCTCGCGATGGCCCTCGTCGCATGCGGCGGAGACGACGACCCGAAGGGGGCCGACGCGCCCAGGGACGCGGATGTCACTGAGTTCTGCAGCGTCGTGAGTGAGCTGACGACCGACGACGCCGACAAGTTCGTCGATGACTTGATGAAGATCGGCACCCCCGCGGGCATCCCGGCCCCCGCCCGGGAGGGCTTCGAGGTGATGATCGACCAGGCCACCGCAGACGAGATCAGCGAGGGCGACCAGAAGAAGGTTCTCGCTCTGACCACCTACCTCGGCAAGACCTGCGCTGCTGTGCCGGCGGGCTGAGCGCCCGGACCGGTGCATCGATGCCGCGCGAGCCCCTGCCGGCGGAGAGAGACGAGCGTCCGGTCCACGGCGTGCCGTCGGTCCCAGCTGCTGCCCCGCGACAGGACGCTGACAGGTCGACCTCGGAGGTTGTGCGCATGAACCTGCGTGCTCTCAAGATCGCCACCGCGTGCACCGTCGCCGGGGTGGCGGCGGTTGCCGCTGCTCCTGACGCCTCGTGGGCGTCCGCACCCGCGCCGGAACCAGATCGCGCCGGCAGGGTTGAGGGCGCCACCGTCCGGACGAGCCTCGTGCCGCTTGCCACTGCCTATGGCACGAACGGATCGGCTGGGAGCGCGGCCGTCGGCGGGCGCATGATCTTCTCGGCGGAGACCGAATCTGCTGGTGTCGAGCCATGGGTGACCGACGGGACGCCCGGTGGCACCCATGTGCTGGCGGACATCCGGCCCGGTGCCGAGGGGTCGGACCCCCGGCACTTCGTGCCGTTCCGGGGTCAGGTCTACTTCTTCGCCGAGACCGGACCACGGAGCAATGCGCTCTGGCGCACGGATGGGACGCTGTCGGGCACCAAGGTCGTCCGGGAGGTGCCCGAAGCGACCTATCTCGTGCGGTCTGGGTCTCGCCTGTTCTTCATCGGCTTCACCACAGAGCGCGGAGCCGAGCTCTGGGCCAGTGACGGCACAGCCGCCGGGACGAACGAGGTGACAGACCTGCTCCCAGGTCCGGAGAGCGGGGTGAACGTCGAGCACCAGCTCGTCCCGACCCGCGCCGGTGTGGTCTTCTCCGGGCGAGCGCTGGTCGGCGTGTCCAAGCTGTGGACGAGCGACGGCACGGCCGCCGGCACCCAGCGGCTCGATGCCTATCCCGAGGGAGTCGATCTCCAGGTCGGGGACTTCGGTGTCCGGGGTGATCGCCTCGTGGTCGCGGGCGGTGACGCGCGCAGTGGTGTGGAGCTGTGGGGCGGTGGCTTGTTGCCAGGATCGGTGGCCGGCGTGAAGGACATCTGGGAGGGAACAGCCGGCAGTCATCCGCGGGACTTCACCCCACTCGGTGACGAGTGGTTGTTCACTGCCGCCGACCCAGCTGCGGGTGCCGAGCTCTTCGTGACGGATGGCACGTCGGGGGGCACAGCCATGGTCCGTGACCTGCGGGCCGGAGCACAGGACAGCTTGCCGCGCAACTTCGTGCCTGCCGGGGCGCGCGTCTTCTTCGAAGCGGCTGGTCCCGACGCCGACGTCGTCCTCTGGGCCACCGGCGGCTCCGCTGCCACGACTCATCCGATCACGTTGCTGACCGGGATCGTTGACGCCTACCCAGCCGCGTCCCTGAGGAACGGCGGTGCGGTCCTCGTCGGCGTGACGGGCTCCGGGGCGCCGCGCATCATCACCACTGGTGCTGCGGCGACGAGCGCGCTTCGGATCGTGCAGAACGGGGCGGTGCGTCTTCCGTCGAAGTCGAGCGTCGACGTCCTCGGTCAGCTGGGCCGCCTCGTGGTCGCCGGCGTCTACGTGCCTGGTGGCCGCTCGACGATCGTTGCCTGGAGCACTGTGTCGTCGCGGACCACCGTGCCGCGGCGTCTGGTGTGCCGGGCGGGCCAGAGGCCGCACGTCCGGGTGGCAGTCCGCGCGGCCGGGCTGCGGCCGGGCGGCGGCACGGTCCTGCTGGAGGTCGCGGGCAGGACGGTTGGGCGGGCCACGCTGCGGCAAGGAACCGCGACCGTGCGGGCTCGAACGACGCTGCGACCCGGGCGCTACCGATTCAGGGCGCACTGGTCGGGATCCATCCAGGCCGCCGGGTCCTCCTCTGATGCAGGAGTCCTCCGAGTCCTGCGTAGCCGGTCGGGGTCCTGCTCATGAGGTCTTCGACCGTGCTCCCGAAGCTCGCCGGCGTCCTGCTGGCGACCGTCATGTCAGTCCTCCTCCCCGGTGTCACCTCGGGTGCCGCAGAAGCTGAGCGTCCTGCCCAGCGTGCCGCCAGTCCACTCACCCGACTCGCCGGTGCAGCCGGTTACGTGTCAGGCGAGCGTGCAAGCGTCCGGATCCGTGTCGACGGTCAGACGCGGTTGCTCTTCGCCGCGACAGACACCGAGCACGGGACGGAGCTGTGGACCAGCGACGGGACCCGCACCGGGACCAGGGTGCTCGCTGACATCTATCGCGGCAAGGAGTCCTCACAGCCGTCCGAGCTGACAGTGGTTGGATCTCGTGCCTGTTTCCGTGCGCGAGACGCACAGCACGGCTATGAGCTGTGGTGCACCGATGGCACGCGGAGCGGCACGAGCATGGTCGTGGATCTCGTCCCCGGGATCGAGAGCTCGTCGCCGAACGACCTCACGGCTGTCGCAGATCGGATCGTGTTCAGCGCGGAGACAGCGGCGGGAGGGCGCGAACCTTACGTGAGCAGCGGGCGCGCTCGGGACACCCGGCTGCTCGGCGACCTTCGGCCTGGTGCCGCCAGCTCGAACCCCGGCAACTTCTCAGCGGTCGGTCCGCGGGTTGTCTTCTCGGCAACGACTTTTGCGTCCCCCGCGGTCGAGGTCGTCAAGCCGTTCGTGACCGACGGTACGCCGAGTGGGACCAAACGCCTGGACAGCTACGCGGCCGACGTCTCCCTGACGGTCGGCGCGACCGGCAGGCTGGGGCGCCAGGTGCTCCTCGCTGCCGGTGACGACCGCAGCGGCCAGGAGCTGTGGGTGACCCGAGGTGTACCCGGCGACGCCGTCGGGGTCCGTGACATCAGGGTCGGTCCTATGTCGAGCAGTCCTCACTCCTTCACCGCGGTGGGGTCGGTCAGCTACTTCACTGCGGTGGAAGACCGCCACGGACGGGAGCTGTGGCAGACGGACGGTTCGGCCGGAGGCACGGTGCTGGTCCGAGACCTCGTGGAGGGCGTGGTTGGTAGCGGGCCGGACGACCTGACGCGATCCGGGCCTCGGCTCCTGTTCACGGCCGGCGACGTCACGATGCGTCGCTCCTTGTGGGTCACCGAAGGCTCGGCGCCGCGCACCACCAAGGTCGTGCTCCCGCGAGCGGACGCCGACAGCGGCCCCGCCGTCATCGGGACGGTGGGTGACCTCGTCGTCGTCCAGGGCCTCAGCGGCGGCCGCGCCAGGCTGTGGCTCACCGATGGGACGCCGGACCGGACCCGGGGCGGCCCGGCGCTCGGCGTCGGCGACGACGTCTCGGCGTACGTCCTCGGAACGCTCGGACACAAGGTGCTCCTTTTCGTCGGTGGACCTGACGCGGTCAGCCGCGGCCTCTTCTCCTGGTCTCCTTCCATGGGTTGAGGTCTGCTCTGCTCGACTCCGAGCCGTGCGGCGCAGGGCCGAGGTTGGGGCATGCCGATCGGTGTTGGCGGCATGTGTCCGGCTCGGTCATGACAGGTGCGTGACAGCCCGTCCGGCCACCGTGGGGCCATGACAGCGATCACCGGTGCGGCCGTCGGGAGCCGCAACACCTCGCCCAGCAGGTGGGCGGTGCCCCTCATCTGCACGGCCCAGCTCATGGCCACACTGGACGTCACCATCGTCAATTTGGCCCTGCCGGCGGTGAACGGTGACCTGCGCTTCAGCGACGCCGGCCTGGCCTGGGTCATCGACGCCTACACACTCGCCTACGCGGGCTTGCTGCTCGTCGGCGGTCGGCTCGGGGACGGTTACGGCCGGCGGCGGATTCTCATGGCGGGTGTCGGGTTGTTCACCGTTGCGTCTCTGGTCGCCGGTGTGGCCGGAAGCCCAGCCGTGCTCCTCGCGGCTCGTGCCGGTCAGGGTGTGGGTGCCGCGCTGGCGACACCGACGACGTTGTCGCTCATCACGACCTTGTACGTCGGTCGCGACCGCGCCCGGGCGATGGTCGCCTACGGCGCCATGGCAGGGCTCGGGATCACGCTGGGCCTGGTGCTCGGCGGAGTCCTCACCGAGCACGGCTCATGGCGCTGGGTCTTCCTGGTCAACGTCCCGATCGGGGTGATTCTCCTGGTCGCCGCGCCGCGGGTCCTTCCCGAGTCTCGAGGGCCTCGTCGACCACAGGACGTCCCTGGGGCGATCCTGGCGACGCTCGGTCTCGGGACGCTCGTCTTCGGGGTCATCCGTGCCGGCAGCCACCACTGGGGTGAGCGGACGTCGCTCGCAGCGCTGGCGCTCTCAGCCGTCTCGCTGGGAGCGTTCGTCGCGTGGGAGCGCCGGCGGTCTGAGCCGTTGCTGCCGCTCACCCTGCTACGGAACCGGGTCCGGTTCGGTGCCTACCTGGTCGCCGCGCTGCTGTTCGCATGTCTCTACCCCTGCTTCTTCATCCTCAGCCAGCTCTTGCAGCAGGTCCAGGGCCTCGGCCCACTCGCCGCAGGACTCCGGTTCCTCCCGATCGGGATCGGCGTGCTGGCCTTCGCGATCCTTGCCAGACGGCTGTTGGAGCGAGTCGGTGCCCGCCCCCTCGTCCTCGTCGGCACGATCGCCACCGCCGCAGCCACGCTCGGGCTCACTCGGCTCGATGCCGACTCCCGATACGCAATCCTGCTGCTGCCGTGCTTGATCGGTCTCGGAGCGGGAGTGGGTACGACCTTCGTAGCAAACGCCGCTCTCGCCATGACCGACGTCCCCGAGACAGACGCCGGGGTCGGGTCCGGACTGCTGAGCACGTTCCAGGCAGTCGGCGGCACCATCGGGGTCGCCGGCGTCGCGTCACTCGTGGCCTCGACGACATCTCGCGCGCTCGACGGTGTCGCAGCGTCGTCCCCCGCCGTCCAGACCCAGGCGGTGATGGACGGTTTCACCAGCGGGTTCGTCGCTGCGGCGGTCCTCGCGACGCTTGCCGTTGGGGTGGCCTTCGCCACGGCACCGAGGAGGCGTTGAATGTCCGCGCAACCGGCTACCCGCTCCGCCGCGGTCCCACCCAGCGCGGACCCGTTCTACGGACCCGTGTCGCGGGTGCCCGATCCCGGCATTGTCATCCGGTCACGCAGGGTTTCGGTGGTGCACGAGACCGTGGCCCGAGCGTGGCAGCTGGTGTACTCGTCGACCGGGTCTCGGGGCCAGTCGATCGCCGTGTCAGGCACGATCCTCGCTCCGACGGCCGCGTGGCGCGGGCCGGGCCGACGTCCCACACTGACGTACGGCGTCGGCGTGCACGGCCTCGGCCGCGACGCCGCACCCAGCTTCCAGCTGACCTCCGGGACTGAGGTCGAGATCGAGGTCATTGCCCAGGCCCTTCGCCAGGGTTGGATGGTCCTGGTGACAGATGGTGAGGGACTCGGCATGCCTGGCCCCCACACCTATGGAGCGGGACTGCCCGGTGGGCACACCATGCTCGACATCGTCCGCGCCGCGAGCAGTGTCGTCCCGTCAACGGCGGGTGCTCCGGTCCTCGTCTGGGGGTACTCCGAAGGGGGGCGATGTGCCGCGATGGCGGCGGAGCTGCACCCCGACTATGCCCCGGACCTGGACCTGGTGGCGGTTGCCGCCGGCGGAGTCCCGAGCGACCTCGCCGTGATGGCTGCAGCGCTCGAGGACGGGCCCTTCGCCGGGCTGAACCTCGCCGTGCTGGTCGGCCTCGCACACGCTCACGGCGACCCGGCCCTCCTGAACGTCCTCACCGAGGAGGGTCGGGAGGCCGCGACGAGGGCCGCCGAGCTCGACGCCGCGGGCCTGATCGTGGAGTACCCCCAGCCTCTGCGGGCACACACCGTCCGTGACACGCCGTGGGAGGACCCGGTGTGGCGCGAGCTGCTGGCGCAGGAGCGGGCCGGTCAGAGGCCGCCGCGCGTCCCGACGCTCGTCTATCACGTCGAGGACGACCAGCTCGTCCCGACCGAGCTCGGCAGACAGCTCGCCGAGGACTACCGCCGGCTCGGGGCATCCGTCGACTGGTACTCGGTGGACGCCGACAACCACCTCAGCGGCGTCTACGTGAGCTCCTCGCAGGTGGTCGCCTGGCTCGCGGACGCCCTTCGTGAGGAGTCAGTCGTCGGTCGGTGCGCGCCGGCCGACCGACACCCGGAGGGTGATTCACCCAGTCCGGCGGGTTGACGACCTCGGCGGTCATCAGGCGGTCCACGCACTTCATGGCACGTGCTGGACAGACCATGACAACGGTGGCTCTGGGGCTTCAGGCACCTTCGGCGCGGAACCGATCGACCGCATCCGGACCCCAGATGCCGACCTCGCGGTCCAGGAACCGCCATCCGTCACCGGTGAGGACGACGACGTCGCTCGAGTAGCCGCACCAGATCAGCTGGCTCGGCGGTGCATCGCGCCCGTCGGTGACGATGAAGAAGGTCCGGACCGAGCGCTGGTCCGGGCGGCTGTCGGGTCCGGGGAGCACCACGATGTTGGTGACCTGGTGCTGTCGTCCCCGCTGCTCGGGGTTGCTGTGCCAGCCCTCGATGACGCCGCGGACGCCGCCAGCCCCGGAAGCAGTGACCGGCCCGTCCGGTCCGGGCTGCGTGATCGACGCCTCCGGGAGGAACAGCGCCAGCATCCCGTCGGTGTCACCGATGTCGAGATGCCAGTTGTAGCGGCTGTACAGCGTGTGGATTCCGGTGAAGATCTCGGACTCGGTCAGGTCCATCGGTGCTCCCTGGGGTGTTGCTCACTAGGCTCGTGTGTGCGCCGACCGTAGACGCAGCAGGGACAAACTGCAAGATAGCGAGAAGTATTTCAGACTATGAGAAAGCGTGTGTGATGTGACGAGTGCAGACGACGGCGACGCCCGTCAGCCGCGGATCCAGTCGGTGGCCCGCGCGGCGGGCATCCTGAGCGCCGTAGCGGGCAACCCGAACGGGCTCACGCCCAAGGACGTGAGCGTGGCCCTGGACCTTCGCCTGCCCACCACGTACCACCTGCTCCAGACCCTCGAGGCCGTGGGACTTCTCCGTCGCGAGGGCGGCACTGGGAGCAGGTACCTCCTTGGCTTCGGTGTCGGCCAGCTCGCACGTGGCTTCGACCGTCAGGTGTCGGTCCCCGAGCAGCTCGCCGCGGTCGTCCGTGCGGTGGCGGAGCGGACTGGTGAGTCGGTGTACGCCTCGGGGTGGTCGGACGGCGAGATCGTCATCCTGGACCGGCAGATCGGCACGCACCCGGTGGGTGTGGCCGCGCTGCCCATCGGGCTGGCGGGTCACGCCTACGCCCGCGCCTCCGGAAAGCTCCTGCTCGCGCTCATGTCGGAGGAGGAGCGGGAGACCTACTTCGCGCGGCACGACTACGCGCCACTGACACCCTCGACCCTGAGCATGGAAGAGCTCGTCGCGCAGCTCGACGTCATCCGGGAGCAGGGCTATGCGCTGGACGATGAGGAGCACACGCCAGGGGTGTGCTGCGTTGCGGCGCCATTCGAGCTCGGCGGTCGACAGTTCTGCGTCGCTCTCTCGGCCCCGAGCGATCGCTTCCGCGAGCGGCAAGATGACTTGATCGAGGCGGTCTGCTCGAGTGCCTCCAGTTTCACCATTTGAAACTTTCATCGCTATCTTGACAAGTTCCGGGAGCGTCCATACGCTCCCGGCGTGCAGATCCGAGCTCGCCTACAGTCGTCGCCCCGTCACGTCGAGGGCGGCCGGGCATGACACCCGAGCAGCTGCGCGACCTCGGCGCGGCCATCAGCAACTGGGGCCGGTGGGGTGCCGATGACGAGATCGGCACGCTGAACCACGTCACGGAGGAGCGGATCCTCGCCGCCGCGGCGCTTGTCCGACGCGGCCGAGTCTTTGATCTCGGCATGCCCCTCGACGCTCATGGCCCCCAGCCCGGTGGGGTGCGCTTCAACCCGATCCACCGGATGTCGGTGACACCCTCCGACTACGCGAACTCGGCGGACGGCATGGTGGCGGCCGACGACATGGTCATGATGACCCTTCAGGCCGCGACGCAGTGGGACAGCCTCGCGCACGTCGGATATGACGATCGGCTGTACAACGACGTGCCGGCCTCGGCCGTGAACAGCTTCGGCGCGAGTCGCAACGCCATCGACAAGACGGTCGGACGGATGGTCGGGCGCGGAGTCCTGCTGGACATCGCCCGGCTCAAGGAGGTCGATTCGCTCGCATCCGGTGAACGCATCGAGGCCGAGGACCTCGAGGCAGCCGAACGTCGCCAAGGTGTGACCGTCGGAGCCGGGGACTTCCTCTTCGTCCGGACCGGGTGGTACCAGACATTCCTCGGTGGCGACTCCGCGGCCTACCTCGGACCGTCCCCGGGTCTTGCGCTCTCCTGCTGTGAATGGCTTCACCGTCGCGACGTCGCTGCCGTGTGCGCGGACAACAGCGCCGTCGAAGTCCTGCCGAGCGAGATCGAGGGCGTCGACGTACCGCTCCACATGGTCCTCATCCGGGACCTGGGTCTCACGCTGGGCGAGATGTTCAACCTGGAGGAGCTCGCAGCCGACTGTGCGGAGACGGGCGTCTCCGAGTTCTTCTTCAGCGGGTCGGCCTTGAAGTTCACCGGAGCCGTCGGCTCCCCGCTCAGCCCACTGGCGATCACATGAGCGCCCCGGCGATCTTCGGCGGCGACGTCTCGTTCGTCGACCCGCTCGAGGCGCGCCCGGAGAGCACAGCCGTCGTCGTCACGGACATGCAGCTGTCGAACACCTCGTTGGAGCACGGCGTCAACCGGGCACTCGACCGGATCCGTCCCGGCTCGGTGGACTACATCGACGCGCGCGTGCGTGGCGTGGTCCTCCCAGCCGTCACCCGCCTCCTCCGAGCGAGCCGGGAGCGTGGGGTCGTGGTGATCTACCTCGCACTCGGCTCGGCTTACCGGGACCTCCGTGACATGACGCCGCGAACCCGGGGGTTCGTGCGTCGCCTGGAGGCGGCGAGCGGCATCGAGGACATCTTGTGGCGGGGTGACCCCGGCTACGCCTTCTGCCCGGAGATCGCCCCTCGCGACTCGGACATCGTGGTGCGGAAGACGGCGTGGGGGGCGTTCAACAGCTCGGCGCTCGAGCAGGTCCTGCGGGACCGTCGCATCGACACCATCCTCATGAGCGGGGTCACGACCAACTGCTGTGTCGAGACCACGGCGCGCGACGCGGCCGACCGCGGCTACGGCGTCGCCATCGTCGAGGACTGCGTGGCCGACTTCGACCTCGCGGCCCATCAGGCAGCTCTGGACGCCTTCCGGTTCAACTTCGGGCACGTCCTGCCCAGCGTCGAGTCGGCGACGACGCTCCTGGACGCTTCGTCCGGAGCGGGGCAAGCATGACCGCGCTTGCGCAGGCGCTCGCCGGGTCAGCGGTCGACGGACTTCTCTACGGAGTGCTCGCCGCCGGTCTGGGTCTCATCTTCGCCGTGACGGGCCGCCTCCACTTCGCCATGGCTGCCTCCTTCGTCCTCGCCGTCTTCGTCGCGGCCGACGCGGTCGAGCGAGGCGCCCCGTTCGGCGTCGCTGCCGCGCTCGGCCTGCTCGTGGGAACTGGGCTGGGGCTGCTGGTCGAGGTGGTTGTGTACGCACCCATCGTGCGGCGCGCCCCCGACGTCGCCCTCCTCAGCGTGTTCGTCGCCGGCATCGGCGTCGTGACAGTGTGCGAGAACGCGGTCCGTCTGGTGTGGCCTGTCGTGGAGAGCCGGCAGCTCGACCCCGGGATCGTCCCCGAACGGATCGTGCTCTGGGGTGACGTGGGAGTCACCAACCTCGACGTGGTGGTGGGTGGGCTAGCAGTCGCACTGCTCATCGGCCTCCAGATCCTCCTCTCCCACACGCCGTTCGGGCAGCAGGTGCACGCGACCCGAGGCAACCCACTCCTCGCGACCTTGGTGGGCATCTCAGAGCTGAGGATCCGGCTGTGCGTCTTCGCGATCGGCTCGTTCCTCGTAGCGGTCGTCGGGATCGCCACTGCGATCAGGTCCACGGTGACGCCGAGCGGGGGCATCGAGCCGACTTTCATGGCCATCGTCGTGCTCTTCCTCGCCGGTACGGGCAGCTCGCCCGCCCGATTCGCGGTCGCTGGTCTCGCAGTGGCGGCAGCCGAGGCACTCTGCGCGGTCTACGTCTCCTCAGCCTGGAGCCCGATCGTCGTCTTCGGGATCCTGTTCGGGTACATCGCCCTGACGCCGACCGTCGAGAACCTCAGAGAGCGGCGTGCCCGCGGGCTGCGGACCGCACGGATTGCGAGCGTGCGATGACCCCGTGGATCGACGCACTGAACCAAGGGCTGATCATCGGTGTCTTCGCCGTGTCGCTCAACGTCCTCCTCGGCCACGCCGGACTTCTCTCCGTCGCCACCGTGGGGTTGGGGGGAGTCGGAGGCTACGCCGCCGCATACCTGTCCCTGTCGGAGGATTGGCCGGCCGGGGCGGCGTTGCTTGCCGCAGCGATGCTCGGACTGGCCGCGGGAGCTGTCGTCGGGCTCCCGGCGCTGAGACTGGGACCGGACTACGTCATCGTCCTGACCCTGGCCTTCGGCACGATCATCGGCGCGCTCGCCGCAGCCGTGCCGAGCCTCGGCGGGACTCAGGGTCTGGTCGGCCTCGAGGCTCTGGACATCGGCGGGCGGTTGCTCCGCCCGATCGACCTGCTCCGCTTCGTGCTCCCACTGGCAGCGTTGATGTTCTTCCTGTGCTGGCGTCTGGTCCACTCGCCGTTCGGTCGCGTTCTCCGTGGGATCAGGGAGGACGAGGTCGCCGTGGAGGCTCTCGGCAAGCCGGTGGTCCGGTTCAAGGTCACCGCCTTCGCCCTGACCTCCGTCGTGGCGGCCATAGCCGGCGCCATGCTCGTGTTCTACCAACAACTCGCCTCGCCCTCCCAGTTCGGGTTCGGCACGACGACCGCCGTCGTGGCGGCCGTCGTCATCGGTGGAACGGGCAACCTGGTCGGATCGATCGTGGGGGCCATCGGTCTCAGCATGATCCGCCCGGCGCTGCAGGAGCTACTGCTGCTGCCCCCGATCGACGCCGCTCAGTGGCAGCTGGTGTGCTTCGGACTGCTGCTCATCCTCGTCCTCGTCCTCCGCCCGGCCGGGCTGCTGCCCGAGAGGCTGCGAACCCACGATGACCACCGGGAGACGGAGCCCCCTGTCGAGCACGGTGCTGACCGGTCGCGAGCGTTCGGGAGCGACGAACGTCGTCACGAGGAGTCCTCCTCGTCGGCACTCACGGCCACCCACATCTCCAAGAGTTTCGGTGCGATCACCGCCGTGGACGACCTCACCCTGAATCTTCGTCCTGGTCAGGTCACGGCACTGCTCGGTCCGAACGGGGCAGGGAAGACCACGGTGTTCAACCTGCTCACCGGAAGGACGAGGACCGACTCAGGAGAGGTCGTGCTCCACGGCCGGACGATCACGGATTGTCCCGTCCATCGCGGCGTCCTCCTCGGCATGGCACGAACCTTCCAGGACGTCCGTATCTTCAAGCGCCTCACGGTGCTCGACAACGTCGCGATGGCAGTGCCGAACCAAGCCGGCGAGAGGCTGCGCCACCTCTACCTCCGACCAGGGATGGTCCGGCTCTCTGAACGGTCCACCGTCGCTGTCGCCCGTGGCTGGCTCGACTTCGTCGGGCTCACTGAGCATGCGGGTCGCGCAGCGGGCAGCCTGGGGTTCGGCGAGCAGAAGCTGCTGACCGTGGCACGTGCGTTGGCGACCGGAGCCGACGTCATCCTCCTCGACGAACCTGCCTCAGGGATCGACCGAGCCAGCCTCGAACCGGTCCTCGAGCTCGTCGAGAGGCTGCGAGACACCGGTCGCACGATCTGCCTGGTCGAGCACAATCTCGATGTCGTCGATCGACTGGCGGACTCGGTGCTCTTCATGGAGCAAGGTCGCGTCACGGCGACTGGCTCGATGGAGGAGATCAGGCAGATCGATCGACTGGCGGAGGTGTACTTTGGCCAGTCCTGACCCCGTTCTCAGCGTCGCGGGCCTCTCCGCTGGCTACGACGGGCGACCTGTGGTCTTCGACATCGACATCGCAGTTCTTCCCGGTGAGGTCGTCACCCTTCTCGGCAGCAACGGTGCGGGCAAGACCACCGTCCTCAACAGCATCGTCGGCCTCGTTCGCCGGATCTCCGGAGACGTGGTGCTGGACGGCGCGACCTGGGACGGAGCCCACCCGCATCGAGCGTTCCGACGGGGTATGGGTCTCGTGCCCGCGGAGAGATTCGTCTTCCCGGGGCTCTCGGTGTCCGACAGCTTGCGGCTCGGTGCGCGCAACTTGGGACAAGGTGAACGGGCCGACAGGATCGAGCACGTCCTCGACCTCTTTCCCAAGCTGGGGCATCGCCTCACACAGCGGGCCGACACGATGAGCGGCGGCGAGCAACGCATGCTGAGCATGGCCGTCGCACTGCTCGGCCGACCGCAAGTTCTGCTGCTCGATGAGCCATCCCTCGGTCTCGCCCCAGCCGTGGCGACGCAGGTCGCGGACACGCTTCGCCGCCTGGCCACAGAGGAGGGTCTCGCGGTCGTCCTCGTCGAGCAGAACGTGCGTCAGGCACTGAGGATCGCCGATCGCGCCTACATCATCCGCTCGGGACGGATCATCCACGACGCCCGCGCGGCAGTGCTTCGCGAGCAGACGGAGTGGTGGTCGCTCTTCTGAAGCGGCCCCTCACGGACCTTCCGGTCGCACAAGCGTCCGGTCAGCACGAAGTAGGAGAAGGTCATGACCGCAAGAACCAGAGGGAGCGTCCCCGGCTCAGGAGCTGGGATCCGACTCGATCGCCGGCGACTGTTGGTGCGGACGGGGCAGGCGGCAGCGGTGCTGGGGGCCGCGCGTCTGCTGGGTGGCTGCAGCACCGACGGTGCGAGCGACTCGGTCGCGGTCTCGGGGACCGTGGGCGAGCGACTCGGCTCGATCCTGGGGATCGAGCCGGGCGAGGCATCGGGCAAGGGCCTGAAGATCAGTGCTGGGGCGTCCATCATCCTGTCGGGGGCACTGGCTCCGCTCGGTCAGGACCATCTGCGGGGTCTCGAGCTCGGCCTGGCGCACGTCCGCGCGGCGGGCGGGCCGAACATCCAGCTGATGACCAGAGACAACGGGATGGACACCGCGAAGGGTGTCGCGAACGTGCGTGAGTTCGCCGCCAGCGGCTGCCCAGTGCAGTTCACCGACTATGCAGCGTCACTTGGCGCCGAGGTCCCCGCCTACAAGGACAACAAGATCTTCGCCGTCGACCCGGGCGGAAGCATCGCAGCCTACGCCGGTAGCGACTTCTACTACATGACCCGCCCGACGCCACCGCAGAGCTATATCGGGGCTCAGGTCGCGTTCATGCGCGACCGCTTCCCTGACGGCACGAAGTGGGCGCTCATCGGAGCTGACGCCGGGACGGACTACAACACCGAGGAAGTCCGGGTCTCTCGTGCCGCAGCGGAGGCAGCCGGGTACAGCTGGGCCGGTGACACGCACGTTCCCTACGACACCACGAACTTCTCCGCAGCCTTCTCCAAGCTCGGGCAGGGCGATCCCGACGTCATCCAGGTCGACCTGTACGGAGGCCAGCTCGGCATCTTCCTCAAGCAGTACGCCACGTCGGGCTTGTCCGCCAAACTCATCGGCATCGACTTCACGCCGGAGGCACAGAAGGCAGCGGGGTCCATCAAGGAGTACTACTTCGCCAACGACTGGTTCGACCCGGTCAATCCGACCAGCGACTGGGCCGCGCTGCTCGTCGAGGAGTACCGCCGACTTCACAAGACTGACCCCCTCTACCCTGCCGCGGAGTACTACCAGGCGGCGTTCATCGTGTGGGACGTGATCAGGCAGGTCATCGCCGATGGGAACGACCCGACCAAGGGTGGCACCGACAACTACGTGCGGGCGGTCTCCAGCATCGATGGTCACCAGAGCGTCTTCGGTGGTCGCGGCAAGAAGCTGGGCACGTTCAAGTTCGACGCCAACCACCTCCCTGCAGCGCTGCCCTGCACCATCTGCTCGGTGAGCGGACAGGACTTCCCGGTGCCGCAGGCGCGATTCAACGTCTCCGAGTCGACCCTCCAGGAGGTCTGACGATGTCGGTGCGGCCGGAGATGCGGGCGTTGGCGGAGGCGATCTGGGCCGCCGTCGCCACCGAGGAGGTGGAGCCCGGATCTCCGGCCGCGCTGTCGGCTTGGCGGCAGGGATACGACCAGTTCGGTCAGGAACTCCCACTGCCGCCCGGTACCTCGGTGCGTCGTCTCATGCTCGGGTCACGCCCGGGGGAGCTTGTGACAGTGGGTGGGGCTGAGCCGACTCGCCTGGTCGTCTTCGTGCACGGCGGTGGCTACATAGTCGGATCACCGACCTCGCACCGATCCTTCGCTGCTCACCTGGCGGCGACAGCAGGCGTTGCCGTCCTTCTGCCTGACTACCGACTGAGCCCCGAGGTGACCTACGGCTCGGCGGTCGAGGATGTGGTCCTGGCGTTCGAGCACATGCTGGCGAACGGCTGGGATGAACGATCTGTCGTGCTCGGCGGGGACTCTGCCGGAGGCGGCGTCGCCCTGGCCGTGACGATGACCCTCCGCGACCGGGGGCGACCGGTGCCCAGTGGTCTCGTGTTGTTGTCCCCGTGGGCGGACATGACGCACCTGGATCACGGGTCACGTGTGACCTACGGCGACGAGCCGATGTATGACCGCGACTTCACGCACCTGATGGCGAACGCCGTCATCGGAGACGGGGATCCGGCGGACCCACTCGTCTCCCCCGTGCTCGGGGACTTCACTGGGCTGCCCCGCATCCTCGTCCACGTCGGGAGTGTTGAGGCGATGCGTGACGACGGAGAGCGCGTGGTCGAGCGCGCTCGCGCGGCGGGAGTCGACGCGACACTTCGTGTCTGGCCAGGCGCCGGTCACAACTTCCAGGTCTTCCCGAGCTTCTTCCCGCAGGACTCGATGGCGTGGTCGGCGCTGCGCGACATTGCTGCCTTCGTAGCGTGACAGTGCTCAACGGTGCGCGTCTGCATCCCACGTGGTCGTGGTGACGCCGCGCGCCGTCAGGAGGTGCCTTTCCAGCTTCTCAGTGGGGGTTCTCGGTAGGGAGGTTGTGAGCTCCACGAAACGAGGCACCATGTACCGCGCCATCCGTCCATGGCAGTAAGACCACAACTCCGCCTCCGTGACATCCGAGCCTGGGTGGAGAACGACCACTGCCTTCACCTCCTCTTCGGTGTACTCGCTGGGCACTCCGATCACGGCAGCCTCGGCCACCGCGGGATGCGAGCTGAGGACGTCTTCGACCTCGACCACGGAGATGTTCTCGCCGCGGCGCCGGATCACGTCGCTGCGCCGGCCTTCGAAGAAGACGTTGCCGTCTCGGTCGCGGTGCACCAGGTCCCCGGTGTGGAACCAGAGGTCCTTCCGCGATGCCAGGGTTGCCTCGGGGTCGCCGTAGTAGCAGTCCGCCAGCAGCGATGGTTCGAGGGGACGCAACACCAGTTCACCGATCTCACCAGGCGAGGCGCACGTCCCGTCGTCGCGATGGACGTCGACCTCGAAGGTGCCGACAGGGCGCCCGCAGCTGCCTGCAACCGGCTCGCTCGGTGGGTACAGCACGACGCCGGCATCGGTTGAGCCATAGACCTCGACCAGACGGAGACCGAAACGCTTCTCGAACTCGTCTGCGAACGACGGCATCGGCACCCCCCAGGCCAGGCGGACCTCGTGTGCCCGGTCCAGCCCCGTCGGAGGCTGGTTGTTCAACATGGTCAGCGTCGCACCCATGAAGTTGAAGACCGTGGCGCCGAAGGTCCGGACCTCTTCCCAGAACCGAGTGACCGAGAACCGCTCACCGATGGCAGCCACGGCTCCGGTCGCGAGTGCGGGCATCAAGGTCAGCACGACAGCGTCCACGTGGAAGAGCGGGAAGGGGCAGTAGAGGACGTCGTCCTCGCGCAGTCCGAGCTGCTCGGCGAAGACCTCCGCGTGCCGGAGCAGGTAGCGGTGCGAGATCTGGCAGGCCTTCGATCGACCAGTCGTCCCGGAGGTGAAGAGAAGCATCGCTGGATGGTCCGCGTCGCCGGGCCGGTCGGTGTCGGTCTGTCCGATGGACCGCAGGTCGTCGAACGCCCCCCACCGGATGCCCTCGTCGTCAGGTCGCTCCCACATCGAGTCCGGGAGACCTGGATCGACCTGGCCGCTGACGTAGATCTTCCTGACGTGGATCAGATCGGCCAGAACTGGCTCGAGGGAGCTCAGGAGGGTCGAGTGCACGATTAGCGTGTCCGCGCGGGTGAGGTTGATGGCATGAGCCAGGCCGGCACCGCGAAAGCTGGTGTTGATCGGCGCGAATGTCCGACCAGCGCGGCACGCGGCGAAGAGGAGCGTGATGATCTCCATCCCGTTCGGTAGGAGACCTGCGACGATCTGCGACGCACCCTGCCGATCCACGCTGAGTCCCGCCGACAGGACGTCAGCCTCGTGGTCGACGTACCCCAGTGAGTAGTCGCCCTCCCTGGTGCGAATCAGAGGACGCGTTGGGTCGACCGCGGCGCGGAACCGGAGGGCAGCAGCGATCGACAGCCCTGTCAGGCGTGGCTGCACCGGCATCATGCCGTGGGGGCGGACGGGACATGGATATCGCGATACGACAGGCGGCTCGCCAGGTCGATCAGCTCGCTCAGCTCGGCTGAGAGCGTGGCCGACCAGTCCTCCGGGTCGCGGTTCAACAGACGCTTGGTGGCCGCTACGGCGGGCGCCACTGCATGTGCCACGCGGCCAGCCATGCTGAGTGCCCGTGGGAGGAGTTCCTCGGGAGAGACGACCCGACTGACCAGACCGACACGAAGGGCGGTCGAAGCGTCGACACGGGTGCCGAACAGCAGCATTTCTCGCGCCCAACCGTCCCCGACGAGTCGCTGCAGGAGCTGGGAGGCGCCGTTGGTCATGAGCAGTCCGTGGTCGACCTCAGGGCAGAGGAACCAGGCATCGGTCGACGCCAGCCGGACGTCGCAGTTGACCGCCAGCTCCATCCCGCCCCCTACGGCGGCGCCGTGGACGGCCGCAATCGTGGGGAGCGGGCACGACCGCACGACATCGGCCAGGCGTTGGATCGACCGGAGGTATCGTCGGAGGCCCTCCGCGTCCATCGCCGCGACAGCATTCAGGTCGGCGCCGGAACAGAACGCGGCGCCCTCGCCCGCGAGGACGACGGCGTCCACGTCCGCCTCATGGATTCGCTCGAACGCGTCGGTCAGAGCCGCTACCACCGACGGGTCGATGGCGTTGCGCACCTCGGGTCGGCTGATGGTGACGACGGCGGTGCGCGCGTGACGGTCGAGGGTGACGACACTCATGAGGCGCGAGTGTGGTCGACTGGTCCCAGTGATGTCAACATGATGATGGAACTATAAAAACATGATAATGTCGAACAATGATCCACCTTGGACTGGATGCTGTGTGCTGGCGCGCTGCCCTCGCCTCAGGGCGCATGAGTCTGGAGGACGTCATCGACGAGGCGGCAGACCTCGGCGCTGCACATCTCCAGATGAACACCGCGACGCTTGCCCACGCACGATCGCCGCTGGCTCGCGACGTCCGCGCTCGGTGCGAGGACAGGTCCCTGGTGATCAGGCTGACCGGTTCACCGATCGGCAGCGACAACCATCGCGGTGACATTGCTGCCGCGGTCGCAGGGCTCGAGGCCGACCTCGCCCTCGCGTATCAGCTCGGCAGCGGATCCCTCATGGTGTACTCAGGCGTCTACCGACCCGACCTGCTCGCGACTCCCGAACGCATGGTGGACGAGACCACCTTTCTTCGGTCCGTCCTAGGGCGAGCGACCGGCGTGGCCTCGGACCTGGGTGTCAGGGTCGAGGTCGAGAATGCGTCTGACTTCAAGAGCCGCGAGCTGCTGGAACTTGTGCACTCGTTGCCGGAAGGCTCCGTCGGCACGTTCCTCGATCTGACCAACCCCTACAACGTGCTCGAGGACCCGATCCAAGCGGTCGAGCGGCTCGCACCCACCTCCAGTGCAGGACACGTCAAGGACTTCGCGCTCGAGTCGATCTACACCGATGACCGCTACCACCGGTTGGGTGTGTCATTGCGCTTCAAGCTGCCTGGAGAAGGAGCCTCCGATGTGCGGGGAGCGATCCATGCGCTCCGGCGCAGCCTGGCCGGGCGTACGTTCCACCTGGCCATCGAGGGTCTCGACACCGATCCCCGTTCGCCCGTGATGAAGCCTCGGCTGGAAGCCAGTCTGGCGTTTCTGCGGCGGTGCTTGGACGGCTGAGACCGGCTTCACGAAGCATCGACGGACACGATCCCCAGGTCGTCGAGAACATCGGACAGCACCCGGTGCTGGCGTTCCACGGGCCAGCCGTGCTGATACGCCTCGAACGTGATGCCGGTGACGACCGCCCGCAGCACGTCGACCGTAGGTTCGATGCGCGGACCGGGCACCAGCTCCTCGAGGTGCTCGCGGAACAACCCCCGCATGTAGTCGTCCCACGCCGCGAACACATCGCCCGCAGCCGGGAACTCGTCACGAGCCGCCAGCAGCTGGAGTCGGGCACGCTCGATCAGCATCTGGTCCTCCGTCGCGGGCAGCGCCCACACGAGGAGTGCCCGCATCCGCGCGGCAGGATCCGAGCTTCCCGCGTCCAGGTCGGCGACCGTCTCGCTCCAGCCGGCTGTCAGCTGCACGGCGAGGTCGTTGATCAGCTCGTCCCGGGACCGGTAGTAGTGCGTCACCAGGGTGACCGAACCGCCGAGCTGCTCGGCAACCGCGCGGATGGTCAGACCGGCGAGGCCCTTGTTTGCCAACACGGTCACCGTCGCACGCACGATCTCGCGCCTTCTGCCGTCGTGGTCGACGTAGCGAGGCATCAGGTCCTCCCGTTCGGTCTGCTGGTGAAGGCAATCGTAGGGTACTTGCCGTTACATAACAGGTGTTGTATAACAGTGCGAACAAAACGATGCGAGGAGGTGAACGTGGCCGGACCGACCGTTGGCGGCGACCAGGTGACGCATCACGCGTGGCGTGAACCGGGACCCATCTGGTCCGGTACGCCTCTGCGCTCGATCGCAGACCTGGTCGACGAGCGCGCTCGCCAACGCCCACAAGCCGTGGTGCTCCACTTCGAGGACGGGGTCCAGGTGACCCGCGCCCAGCTCGCGGAGTCGGTCCGGGAGTTCGCAGACCATCTCGCGGGCCGGATCGTGCCCGGAGACCGGGTAGCGGTGGCAGTCGGCAACCGCGCCGAGTTCTTCGTGGCCTGGCTCGGGACGCTCGCAGCGGGTGGGGTTGTCGTCCAGATGAACCCCTCGGTCGGTCGCCACGACGCGAAGCATGTTCTGGCTGACTCGGGAGCGCGACTCGTGGTCGCGGACGACGCCGCGGTGGCGGTGATCGGCGAAGTGCGCGCCGCGTGCCCGGAGCTGGAGGAAGTCCTGGTCGTGGACGCCTCCCGGCCCGAGCCCTGCGGCCTCTCTGGCTTCCGGTCAGGTGAAGGCGTTCGGGCTGCCCTTCGTGAGTGGGATGCCGACGCGCCGGCCACGATCTACTACACCTCGGGCACGACGGGTGCCCCGAAGGGCTGCGTGAACAGTGAGGCAGGCATTCTCCGTTACGTCGACCTGATGTGTCGGCTCTACCGACCGGCTGCCGACGACCGTCTGTTCAACCCGCTGCAGTTCTTCTATGGCGATGCGATCTGGCTCTTCCTGACGGCGCTCCGGGCCGACACACGCATGGTGTCCATGCGGAGGTTCAGCGTGAGCCGCTTCTGGGCGACCGTCCGTGACACGGAGGCGACGATCCTGCTGGGGATCGGTGCCATCCCGAGTCTCCTCCTCACCTCCCCCCCGACGCCCGACGAGCGCGATCACTCGGTCCGGATGGCGCTCCAGATCGGTGTCCCCGTCCGCCGCCATGCGGAGCTCGTCGAGCGCTTCGGGTTTCCTTGGATCGAGCTCTACGGACAGGCCGAGTCAGGCCTGACGATCGGGATGCCGGCCCACCTCGCCGACGACTACACGGGCACCGGCGCCATCGGGATCCCGATGCCCGAGGTCGAGGTCCGACTCGTCGAGCGCGGGCGCGTCGTCGGGGGACCCGGCCAGGGGGAGGTCCAGGTGCGGGCTCCTCACATCATGCGGGAGTACCTCGGGCGTCCGGATGCCACCGCGGAGGCGATCACGGACGACGGTTGGCTTCGCACCGGAGACCGGGTCTCGCGCGACGAGCACGGCGTCCACTACTTCTTAGGGCGCATCAAGGAGATCATCCGCCGCGGTGGCGAGAACATCGCTCCGTTCGAGGTGGAGTCGGTCCTCCGCATGCACCCCGATGTCGTGGACGCCGCCGTCGTGCCCGTCCACGACGCGCTGCGAGGCGAGGAGGTGATGGCGTACGTGCAGCTTCGCCCGGAAGCTCGGGTAAGCGAGGCGGACCTCGTCGAGTTCAGCGCCGGGCTCCTCGCTGCGTACAAGGTGCCCCGGTTCGTCAGGCTGAGGTCTGCCGAGTTCCCACGCACCCCCAGCCACCGCATCAGGAAGTCCGACCTCACTGTCGATGGTCGGCACCAGTCTGCGGGGGCCTGGGACCGCGACGCAGGGGCGAGTCGATGAGCGACTTCACGTACGACGCCGCGGGGCTGGTGTCGCTTGGTCTCGACGAGATCGCCGCGCTCGAGGGTCGTACGTTCTCCGGACCATGGTTCGAGCTCGACGACCGCGACCGGGATGCCTTCGCGGCCGCGACCTGGCTGGACCAGGTGTACCCCGATCCCCCTCCGCCTGAGTTCGGCAACGACGTCGTGGAGGGCTTCCTCACGCTGGGGCTCCTCGATGCACTCTGGAACCAGGTGATGCGGTTCGACCGCGAGTCGACCTACACGATGAACTACGGCCTCGACCGGGTCCGATTCGTCTCTCCTGTGCGGGTCGGTCAGCGGTTGCGGCTCGAGCTGCAGGTCCGCCAGGTCAGCCGCAGGCCCGATGGCCTGGTCGTCCGACTCGGGTGCCAGATCGCGATCGACGGCCAGGACCGACCCGGTCTCGTCGCCGACTGGCTGTTGATTGTCCGCCCTCGCGGCGGTGATCGGTATCACACTGGAGATGAAGGAGATTGCGGTGTCTAGAGTTCGGAGCAATTGGGTCCGGCTGGCTGCTGGAGCCGCAGCACTGGCTGTACTGCCACTCTCGGGATGTGCTGGGGATGAGGAAGACGCGAAGCCGTCGTCGACGGCCACGTCCGCAGGCCCGGCGAAGGCGGGGACGGTCGCCGAGGGGATCTTCGACGGTCGCACGGTCACCTTCGTCTCCTGGGGGGGTGAGATTCAGGATGCCCAGGTGGCCGCACTCGACGGCTTCGTCGAGACGTCGGGCGCCGAGATCGTCCAGGACGGCCCGACGGACGGCGCCAAGATCAAGGCGCAGGTTGACGCCGGAGTCGTGAACTGGGACGTCGTGGACATCGCTGACAACTGGGCAGTAGCGAACTGCGGGACTCTTCTGGAGAAGATCGACTACAGCGTCGTCGACACCTCCGAGATGATGCCCGGCGCCGAGCCGACCGAGTGCGGCGTCCCAGTGATCGCCACTGGGAACGTGCTCGCCTACAACGAGGAGGTCTACGCCGACGAGGCGCCCTCGGGGTGGGCCGACTTCTTCGACACGGAGAAGTTCCCTGGCAAGCGCGGTATCTACATCGGCAATCCTTCGGTCGCGCTCGAGGTCGCCCTGCTGGCAGACGGGGTCGCTCCCGAGGATCTGTACCCGCTCGACGTGGACCGAGCCTTCGCCAAGCTCGACACGATCAAGGACGACATCGTCTTCTGGGACGGAGGTGCGACCGTCCAGCAGATGATGGAGTCGGGGCAGATCGACATGGGCCTCGTGTGGTCGGGCCGGGTCTACGGTGCGGTCGAGGCTGGCGCACCGTGGGCCGTCGCCCACGAGCAACCGTTCCTGACGTACGACTACCTCGTGATCCCGAAGGGCTCCGAGAACGCCGACGTCGCCAACGCGCTCATCAACTACTACATCGGCGCTGAGCAGCAGGCGAGCATCACCGAGAAGATCACCTACCCGGGTGTCAACAAGAACGCAGAGCCGGAGCTTTCGGAGAACGCAGCTGCGTTCCAGGTCGACAAGGCGCCGTTCAGCGACCAGCAGTACCTCGACTTGGACTACTGGGTCGAGCACTTGGACGAGCTGACCGACCGCTGGACGTCCTGGGCGAATGGGTAGTCCTGGAACGACTGGTCCCGGGGTGGCGAGGCGTCGCAGGCGCCTCGCCACCCCGGACCGACCGGGGCGGCTGCCGTGGGGTGTCGTTCCCGCCCTGGCGCTCGTCTTCCTGGTGCTCGTCTACCCGTTGGCTCTCGGGGTCTACCGCTCCGTCGTCGACCGGGACGGCGGGACCAACGCCTATGCGTGGTTCCTGGACAACACGGTCTACGCCAGGATCCTCCTGCGGACCTTCATCACGGCGGGATGGGTGACACTCATCTGCCTGGCGCTGGGGTTCCCGTACGCGTACCTGATGACGGTTGCGGGACGCCGCACGCGGTCGGTGCTGATGCTCGTGGTGCTCCTACCGTTCTGGACGAGCGCGCTCGTGCGCATCTTCGCCTGGGTCGTTCTGCTGCAGCCAGGGGGCATCGTGTCCACGGCTCTCTCACCAATCGGCGTCGGAGAACGGCTTCTCGGCACTCAGGCCGCGGTCCTGATGGGAATGTCGCAGCTGCTCCTTCCCTTCATGGTGATTCCGATCTACACGGCGATGCGCACCATCGACCCGCAACTCATGCTGGCTGCCGAGAGTCTCGGAGCCAGGCCGACGGTCGCCTTCTGGAGGGTCTTCGCCCCACTGTCAGCGCCAGGAGTGTGGGCGGGCAGCGCCCTGGTCTTCATCCTCAGCCTGGGCTTCTACGTGGTGCCGGCACTGCTCGGTTCGCCCTCCCAGTCTTTGATCGCCCAGACGATCTACCAACAGGTGAGCGGACTCCTCTACTTCGGCCGCGGCGGCGCGCTCGCCGTCTTCCTCCTGGCTGCGACGATCCTCGTCTTCGGGTCGGTCGCCCTGGTCAGACGACTCGTCTCGAGACTGCGGGGTGACCGGTATGGCACGTAGGTACGGACGCGTGTCGCTGTACGTGTTCGGCGGTCTGGTGGGCGTGTGGCTCACGCTGCCGACGCTCATCGTGGTGCCGCTCTCCCTGACCGACCGTCGATCCTTCCAGTTCCCGCCCCAGGGTTGGTCCCTGGAGTGGTACCGGCGATTCTTCGATCCCGAGTCCGGGTGGATGGATGCGACCTTCGCGTCCGTCAGGATCGCCCTCTTGTCTGCCGCGGTCGCCACGGTGGTGGGCACCAGCGCTGCCCTGGCTCTGCACCGGTGGCATCGTCGCAAGGCCGCCGGAGCGGTCCGGGCGCTCCTGCTGCTGCCCTTGGTGGTGCCCGGGATCATCGTGGCGATCGGTGTCTACGCACTCGTCCTCGAGCTCGGCCTCTTGGGCACCACGATCGGCTTCGTCACCGCGCACGCCACGATCGGGCTCCCGTTCGTCATCGTCACGGTCGGCGCGAGCCTACGCAACCTGGATCCTCAGCTCGAGCGCGCGGCGGCAAGCCTCGGCGCGGGACCCTTCGAGACGGCGCGCCGGGTGACGCTGCCCCTGATCGCACCCGGCATCGCCTCGGGCGCCCTGTTCGCGTTCATGGCCTCGTTCGACGAGGTGGTGGTCGCGCTCTTCATCAAGTCGCCGTTCCTCGAGACCTTGCCCGTCCAGATGTTCGCCAGCATGACCCGCGACACCGAGCCGACTGTCGCTGCCGCTGCGACCCTCATCCTCGCGCTCACGACCACTGTGCTGGTCGCGGCAGGCCTTGTCACCGGTCGACGTGGTCGCACCCACACTTCGGAGGAAGCATGATCGCGACAAGTGGGGGTGGCGCCGCCATCTCCTTGGTCCGTCTCACCAAGAGGTTCCACCACCACCTGGCCGTTGACGACGTGTCGCTCGAGGTGGAGCCCGGAGAGTTCATCACCCTTCTCGGTCCGTCTGGTTCGGGGAAGACCACGACGCTCAACCTGCTCGCCGGGTTCGCGCGGCAGGACTCCGGGCACGTCAGGATCGACTCACGCGAGGTCGACTCCGTTCCCCCTCACCGCCGCGACCTCGGCATCGTGTTCCAGAACTACGCCCTTTTCCCCCACATGTCGGCCGCCGAGAACGTTGCCTTCGGCCTTCGACAGCGGAGGGTCCCACGCGCTCAACGTGCCGAGCTGGTCGCTGCAGCCTTCGAGACGGTGCGGCTGTCCGGCATGGAGAACCGACGGCCGACAGAGCTCTCCGGCGGACAGCAGCAGCGCGTCGCCTTGGCCCGGGCGATCGCCTTCGATCCGCGCGTTCTGCTGATGGACGAACCCTTGGGTGCGCTCGACCGCGCTCTCCGGGAGGAGATGCAGTTCGAGATCCGACGGATCCACCGGTCCGTGGGAAGCACGGTCGTCTTCGTGACCCACGACCAGGAAGAGGCACTGGCGCTCTCCGACCGGATCGCCGTCTTCGACCGCGGCCGCCTGCACCAGGTGGGCACGGCCGACGACCTCTACGAACGTCCACAGACCCCGTTCGTCGCGCGCTTCATCGGGGAGTCCACGATCGTCGACGGCGTGGGTGGCCAGGTCGCAGCGGGGACCTGCAGCGTCAGGACAGCCGGCGGTGAGGTCCGCGTGCGGGGGACGCTGTCAAGCGAGCAATCCGTCTCTGTCATGGTCCGCCCGGAGCGCCTGGTCCTGTCCAGCATCGACGCCGACCCCCAGCCGGGCGGCAACCACATCGTTGTCGACGTCCTCGATTGCGTCTACCTCGGTTCGAGCCGCAAGGTCGTCGTCAGGCTCCCCGACGGCTCGGCCGGGCTGGTCCGGGAGACCTCCGGGCGGACCTCAGACTTCCGGGCCGGCGACCGAGCACGGCTCGACTGGCAAGTGCAGGACGGCGTCCTCCTCGTTGAGCCGGGCGTGGCCGCCGCGCCAACGTCGAACGCCCACGGGGGTGAGGAGCAGTGAGCAAGGACTTCGAGGGACGGGTCGCCCTCATCACCGGGGGATCCGGTGCACTGGGATCGGCGTGTGCCCGGCGACTGCTCGCTGGAGGTGCCCAGGTCGCTCTCCTGGCACGCGACCGGACCGGGCTCGACGAGGTACGTGGGGCCCTGCGCTCCGCTGACGTCCGTGTGTACCCCGCCGACGTGACGCGGTCCGGCGAGGTGGACTCGGCGGTCCAGCAGATCGAGTCCGACTTCGGCCGGGTCGACATCGTCGTGTGCGCCGCCGGGACGGCCGACGAACCGCTGGAGATCACCGACCTCACGGACGAGGGCTGGCGCACCATGTTCGCGACCAACACCGACGGGACGTTCTTCACGATCCGTAGCGTGCTACCGGGCATGAGGCGTCGTGACTACGGACGCATCATCGCCCTGGCCTCGGTCGCGGGGTCCGACGGCAACCCCCACGAGATCGCGTACTCGGCGAGCAAGGCCGCCGTGATGACGCTGGTCCGAGCGCTCGGCAAGCATCTCGCCACGACTGGGATCCGCGTGCACGCCGTCGCTCCTACCGTCATCGACTCTCCGATGGGCACCGGGCCCGAGGTCCCACCGGAGCTGGTGGACTACCTCGTCGCCCAGGTGCCCGTCGGACGGCCCGGACGACCCGACGAGGTCGCCGACCTCGTCGCCTTTCTCGCCCGTGAGCAGTTTCAGCTGTCCACTGGCGCCACCTTCGACCTCTCAGGAGGACAAGCATGATCAAGCTCGGAGTCGAAGCGATCTCCTGGCACGCGCGAGTCGCGAGCCGGGAGATCGACCTGGTCGGCATCCTCGAAGAAGCCGCGGCCGCGGGAGGCGAGTTCGTCCAGGCCGGAGTGGACTACCTGACCGCAGTGGCTGGCGGTGCTGAGGCAGCGGCCGACGCGGCCCGGGCGCACGGGCTCTTCCTGCGGGCCACGGGCCGACCGATCGGTCGCAGGTACTGGAACGGGGATACGGCAGAGGTAGTGAGACACGTCTGCGAGTGGCTACACACCGCGGCTGAAGCCGGGAGCGACAGCCTCATGCTCTACAGCGGGGTCTACCGACCGGAGCTTGCCGGCAAGCCCGAGGAGATCAGAGCCGAGCTCGATCACCTGGTCGGGGTCCTCACGGGCGCTGAGGACACCGCCGTGCAGCTGGGGGTCACGCTGCTGCTCGAGAACGCCTCGGACTTCACCTGTGACGAGCTGCTCTCGCTCTACCAGCGATGCCTGTCGGAACATGTCGGCCACTTCCTGGACCTGACCAACATCTACAACGTGTGGGACGAGCCGAGGCGAGCGATCGAGCGTCTCGGGCCGCTCTCGCGAGCGGGGCACGTCAAAGACTTCGTTCTGGAGTCGATCTGGGCCGATACCGGCTACCACCGAGACGGCTATGCGGTCCGCTTCCGCTATCCGTTCGAAGGCGTCACCCCGGTCACCGACCTGGTCACACGTCTTCGAGATGTTGTCGGTGACCGGGAATTCTGCCTGGCTGTCGAGGGCCTCGACAGCCAGCCAGGTGTGGCAGATCAGGTTCGGCGTCTGACCGCCAGCTTCTCGTCGTTACGCGAAGCGCTGGAGGCGCAGCGCGAGTCCTCGACTGTGGGGTGATGGCATGACGACAGAGCATCCGATCCAAGACCTTGCCGGGCTGACGCGACGCTTGGCCAAGCTCGAGGCTGTCGAGGAGATTCGGGCCCTCAAGCTTCGGTACGGCCGGTTGTGCGACTCGGGGTATCCGACGGACGAGATCCTCCAGATGTTCACTGACGACGCTACCTGGGACGGAGGGGAGACCTTCGGTGTGTTTCGAGGTCTCGACGAGATCCGTCGCTTCTTCGTCTCGATCAATGAAGAGGTCGGCTTCGCCGTCCACTTCATGATCGGAGACTCGATCACCATCGGGGAGGATCTCGACACCGCGGCCGGCACCTGGCACATGCTCGAGGCGGCCACCATGGAGGTCGACGGCGGACTCCACCCCATGTGGCTGATGGCGGTCTACAGTGATCGTTACCGTCGCGTCGACGGCCAGTGGAAGTTCTCCGCCGTTCGTCTCGACTTCCGGATGCAGGCACGTCACGACCTGGGCTGGGGCGAGCGCCTGCTCCAGCTGCAGTGACGATGAAGGAGCTCGCGGACATCGCAGATCGCCGCCCGATCGCGATGACCGCGGAGGAGAGGCGTACGGTCCTCACCCTTGCCCGAGACATCGTGGGCGGCGATGGCGATTCGACACCGGGGCCGGTCGAGCCCCTTGAAGCGCCGGGACCGAGCATCACGCCACCGCGGGCTCGGCGTCGCGCAGACCCAACAGGCTCAGTCCTGAGGTGGTGTGACGTCGGCCCTCTGGGTGACGGTCCGCTCAGCGGGTGGACGATCTCAGTCAAGGATTCGATAGCCGTCGGCGGGGTGGCCATGAGCTGCGGGCTCCGCGAGCTCCAGACCCACGTTCCGGCCGCCGACAGCGTCGTCGTCCACCGCCTTCGCTCGGCTGGCGCACGCATAGCTGCCGTCACCAACATGGACGCACTCGGCATGGCCGCCAGCGGGGAGACCAGCGGCTATTGGGTCACCACCAATCCCTTTGACCCCACGAGGACTGCTGGTGGGTCGTCCTCCGGGGCAGCGGCCGGGCTCTACCTGCCTCAGATCGACGCGGCGCTCGGGACAGACCAAGGAGGTTCGGTCCGGGTGCCCGCCTCCTGGTGCGGAGTTCTCGGGATGAAGCCGACCCACGGCATCGTCCCCTACCGCGGGAACGCCGGCATCCACAGCGTCTTGGATCATGTCGGTCCGCTCGCCCGAACGGCCGAGCAGCTCGCGAGCATGATGGACGCTCTCACCTCGGACACCTCGGCGGGCCGGACCGTGTCCAATCCGGCGCCGGGTCACACGTACCGGGCGGCGGTCGAACACGCCCCTGTCCGACTGAGGGGCACCCGGATCGCGCTCTTGAGGGAGGCGATGGGCACCGAGTGCGAAGAACCGGTCGCCCGCGGCATCCACGAGGCTGCTGCCCGGCTCGAGATGCTCGGGGCAAGGCTCCGCATCGTAGAGGTGCCCGAGCACCTCAAGGTCGAGGACGCATCCGGCTGGCTCAATGCGCTCGGCATCGCGGACCTGCTCGACCACCGCGTCATCGGTCCGGCCGGACCGCGATTCTCACGTGAGCTGATTCGCTCCATCAAGCAGGACGGTGCGTCCGTGTCGCCTCAGGTCAAGGCCGCGTGGATCGCCGGCGTGAGGCTCGGCAGTGATCGCTCGAGGGTCCTCAATGCCGTGCGCAGAGCCAGACGGCAGCTGGCCGCGGCCTACGACCGGGCATTGAACGAGGTCGACGTGCTCTTCCTGCCCACGACACCGCACCCGGCGTTCGTCGTCCCATCGGTGCCGTCCGTCTCAGGACTGGTCCGACGTGGCTGGACCATGCTTCGCCACACCGAGCCCTTCAACCTGACCGGTCATCCGGCGCTGAGCGTCCCGGTCGGCATCGTCGAGGTGTCGGGCCGCAGGCTCCCGGCGGGCGGGATGTTCATCGGCCGGATGTTCGATGATGCCCGGCTGCTGAGCCTGGCGGCCACCTACGAGCGTGGCTTCGGTTGGCAGACCCCGACCGCACACCGAAGGCCCATGAAGACGGTGGATGACCGATGAAGACGTTTGTGCTGACCTACGTGTACATCACGGATGACTGGCGGCGGTTGAACGTGCGGGACCGACACGTCCATTACCTCAGGAGGTTGACTGACACTGGTTCACTCCTGGTGGCCGGTCGTCTGGCCGACGGCCAGCCCCCAGGAGCGATCCTCGTCCTCCTCGCTGAGAGCTGGGACGACGCTCGAGTCGTCATCGAGGCCGACCCGTTCGTCACCGAGGGCATCGTCGCGGCGTGGACCCTGGTCGAGTGGCTGCCGGCCCTGGGCCTCCTGGCTCCAGGGTTCGACACGGAGGCTTCGCAACCTGGTGATGTGGACAGGAACAAGACTGACGAGCGCGCGGCATCTCCGGAGTGATCTGGATGTCAGTCGCCTCGACCCAATCCGGTCAGTGCTGCCTGGAAGATCTCGGTCGCGGTCGGGATGATCGCCTGCTGCAGGCTCGGGGCGGAAGGAATTCTCGACGGGGCGGCGCCCAGCCGCTGGACCGGTCGAGACAGCTCGCCGGCGAGTGCGCCCGACATCCAGGCAGCGAGCTCCGCCCCGAACCCGCCGAACGTGTGCGCCTCATGGACGATGAGTGCTCGTCCGCTCGAGGCGCGAACGGCGGCCTCTACCGTGGCCGTGTCGAGCGGGCGGAGCCAGCGCAGGTCCAGGACCGCCGCCTCGACACCTCGTGCCTCGAGTTGCGTCGCTGCATCGAGTGCGTCGTGGACCATTCGGCCCCAGGTGAGGATGACCAGGTCACCGCCGGAGCGGACCATTCGGGCACCTTCTGCCCTCTCGAGCGCTTGGGACGGATCGACAGCTCCAACGTCCTGGTACAGCGCGCGATGCTCGATCACGATCACTGGGTCGGGGTCGGCGATCGCCGCGCGGAGCATCGCGTACGCATCCTGCGGCGTGGAAGGCAGCCCGACCTTCAGGCCGGGGACATGAGCAAGGACGCCCTCCACGCTCTGGGAGTGCTGGGCGCAGGACCCGGGGGTCACTCCTTGTTGCATCCGAACGGTCAGCGGCGCGGTGAGCTTCGACCGGTTGACGTAGCGGACGTTCGCCGCCTGGTTCACGATCTGATCGAGAGCGACGTACATGAAGTCCGCCCACATGATCTCCGCGACGGGTCGCATGCCCTCCATGGAGGCGCCAACGGCAGCACCGAGGATGCCTGCCTCAGCGATGGGGGTGTCGAAGACCCGGGATGGCCCGTACTCCTTCTGGAGACCGCGGGTCACCCCGAAGATGCCGCCGGCGAAGCCGACGTCCTCACCGAAGACCACGAGCTCAGGGCGCTCAGCGAGCTCGGTCCTCAGAGCGAGGTTGAGAGCTCGTTGGTAGGTCATCTCGCGGGCAGGACCGCCGGCTGGTGCCGGCACCGGGACCGGTGGTCCGTAGAGATGGTCTGTTGCTGTCGAGGGGTGAGGACTCGGCATGGCTCGTGCCTCGGCCGTCGCTTCGTCGACCTGTGCCGTGACCTCGGCATCGATGGCGGCGAGCGTCTGCACATCGATGGTCGAAGTCTCGCGGAGGCGAGCGAGGGGTTCGGCGGCCTCTGCCGCGCGCCGGTCGTCGACGGGTCGGTAGTGCTCGATGTCGCGGTTGTAGTGCCCCTTCAGCCGGATGGTCTTGCACTCGAGAAGGACCGGGCCCGCTCCTTCTCGACACCTGTCGGCCGCCGATGCGACAGCATCTCGAACTGCGAACGGATCGCAGCCGTCCACCACGTGGCTCTCGATCCCGAGCGCCTCCCCGCGCGCGCTGAGACGCGGTTCGCGCACCAGCGAGTCGGACGGCGTCATCTCCGCCCAGCCGTTGTGCTCGACGACGAAGATGACGGGCAGCGAGTAGGCGGCTGCCATGACCATCGCCTCGGTTGTGGCGCCCTGGTTCATCGCCCCGTCGCCGATGGACGCCAGCACCACGCGGCCGGTGCCCAGACGGTCCGCGGCAAGCGCTGCGCCCACCGCGATCGGGACGCCTCCCCCGACGATCGAGTTCTCCCCCAGAAGTCCGTTCGCGGGATCGCTGAGGAGAGCGGAACCGGCACGTCCGCCGTTCGTGCCGCCGGCGCGCTGGAGGATCTCGCCCAAGACCTCTGTCATCGACGAACCACGCGCAAGGGCCCAGCCATGTCCGCGGTAGGTCGAGACGATGCGATCCTCCGGCTGGAGTCCGGCCACTGCGCCCACGGGAATCGCTTCCTGCCCCAGGCAGGGGTGCACGGAACCAGCGATCTCACCGGCCGCCGAGAGCTCGAGCACCCTCTCCTCGAACCGCCGGATCGTCAGCATGCCTCGGTAGGCGTCACGCGGATGCATAGCCTTCCTCTCATATTATGATGACTACGTAAAATAATGATAGCAAGAGGTGTGTCGTGATCGTACGAGAATCAGTCGCTGTTGTCACCGGTGCTGGGTCAGGGCTCGGTGCCGCCACGGCCGCCGCTCTGGCCGCTGAAGGGGCCCGAGTCTTCGGCCTCGACAGCGACGCCGCGTCGATGGGGGAGGACGCCGAGGGCGTCACGCTCGTCTCCTGCGACGTCACCCGGTCGTCCGAGGTCGTCCAAGCGCTCGACCGTGCGTGCGAAGCGGGTCCGCTTCGGGTCGTCGTCAACTGCGCTGGCGTCGCGTTGTCGCGACGCCTCATCGATCGAACCGGTCCGCACGCGATCGATGCGTTCGAGGCAGCTCTTCAGGTCAACCTCGTCGGCACCTTCTCCGTGATGACCCTCGCGGCCCAGAGAATGGCGCAGCTCGATCCGATGCCGTCCTCCGAACGTGGCGTTGTCGTGAACACCGCCTCCGTCGCGGCGTTCGAGGGACAGGTAGGCCAAGTCGCCTACAGCGCGTCGAAGGCTGGAGTCGCTGGCATGACCCTGCCGGCCGCCCGAGACCTTGCCGACCACGGCATTCGTGTCAATGCCATTGCTCCCGGCATCGTTGACACACCGATGCTCGCGTCGGTGTCCGAGTTCTTCAAGGGACGCCTGGCTGGAGGCGTCCCATTTCCCAAGCGCGTCGGTCGGCCGAGCGAGTTCGCCGACCTGGTGCTGTTCCTCGTCAGGAACGAGTACGTCAACGGGGAGGTCATCCGTCTGGATGGCGGACTGCGGATGACCCCTCGGTAGTTGCCTGGGAAGCGTCGAGAGAGACCGGTGGTATTCAAAGGTGTTGCTCAAAACGGCGATAGGTCGCTGTCTTCGCGCTGCCCGGACGCGAGCGGGGATGACCCTCGCGGAGGTGGCTCACGCTGCGGGCGTGTCTGTTGCCCACCTCTCGGCGATCGAGCGAGGCGTGAGCGAGTCGTCCTCGGAGGTGATCGCGGCAATCTGCAGAGCCCTTGGGGTAGGACTTGGCGAGCTGCTAGACGCTGCGATTCGAGAGCTCGAAGCGGTCCCCGACCGGTCGAGGACATCTCGGCGAGAAATTCTCTCGAGAGCGGAAACCTGCGGGTCGATGCAGCTTCTCGGTCTACCGTCCACGCATGTCAGACGGCCTGCCGCAGCTGCTCGAGATCGCTCCCGACCTCTTCCGACTCCGAATCCCTGGAGACGGCGCCCACCTCCTGAACAGCTACGTCTGGCGCGGACCGGAGGATGTCGCGCTGTTCGACACGGGTTGGCCGGGAAGCGCACGCACGATCGAGGCGGCGCTCCGGCACCTGGGTCGGCGAAGGGATGACGTGCGGTACGTCGTCCTCAGCCACTTCCACGAAGACCACTCGGGTGCGGCGGCTGAGATCGCGACCTGGCCGAACACCCTCATCGTCTCCGGCGCTGACGAGGCCGCGGTCGTGCGCGGAGACCTTCCCGGGGTCCGCCCACAGTTCACGGAGGCCGAGCGCCAGATCCATCCAGAGCCTGACGCGCCGCCGCGAGCGCCAGCTGTCCGCGTGGATCTTGAGGTCGCGGGCGGCGACCTGCTGCCGATAGCCGGTGGCGCTGAAGTCCTCCATCTCCCGGGTCACACTCCCGGCAGCATCGGCCTGCACCTGCCCGAGCTGGACGCCGTCCTGACGGGTGACGCGGTCGCCGAGCTCCATGGATCTGTCATCCGCGGCGTGTTCAACACGGATCGGGACGAAGTTCGGCGATCCGTTGCCGCCATCGCCGGAACCGGGGCATCGATCGCCGGCGTAGGTCACGGCGAGCCGATCACGCACAATGCCAGCCGGCTCGTGGCGGATGCACCAGATCCCTTCGCCTAGATCCGAAGGCGCCTATCGCGAGCGCTTGCGGGCACGCCGCTGGGTCAACTCGGCCGTGACCACCCGAGCACACTCGGCGCAACCTTGATCGCCTGCGTCCTGGAAGTCGAGAGACCAGAAGAAGCGCCAAGCCACCGCCGACCGTCCGCATGCGGTTTGGAGGCTCCCGACCTGGCGGGCGTGCCACTCGCCGAAGGGGCGCCACTCCACGTCTGTTGGCCCCCTCGATGGAGCACAGTGCTGCGCTGTGACCAAGAAGGTTGGCCACTTCCGCCTGCTCCGTCCACGATTGCTCGGACCCGAGGATGGCGAGCGGCCGCTCATGACACGGCCGGGCAGACGTCGCGAGGTCTCCGCGGCGACCTCGCCAGCTGGCGGGCGATGACGATGCGTTGGACCTGGTTGGTGCCCTCGTAGATCTGGGTGATCTTGGCGTCGCGCATCATCCGCTCGACGGGGTAGTCGCGGGTGTAGCCGTAGCCGCCGAGAACCTGGACCGCGTCGGTGGTGACCTGCATCGCCACATCGGAGGCGAAGCACTTGGCGGCCGCCCCGAAGAACGTCAGGTCGGCGTCGCCGCGCTCGGACTTCCCGGCCGCGGCGTAGGTCATCTGGCGGGCGGCCTCGACCTTCATGCCCATGTCGGCCAGGAGGAACTGCAGCCCCTGGAAGTCGCTGATCGGCTTGCCGAACTGTCGGCGCTCCTGGGCGTAGCCCAGCGCGTAGTCCAGTGCCCCCTGGGCGATCCCGACCGCTTGCGCCGCGATCGTCACCCTCGTGTGGTCCAGGGTCCGCATCGCGGTCTCGAACCCGGTGCCCTCCGCGCCGATCATCCGGTCCGCCGGGATACGGACGTTGTCCAGGTACACCTCGCGGGTCGGGGAGCCCTTGATGCCCAGCTTCTTCTCCGGCGCACCGAACGACACGCCCTCGTCGGACCTCTCCACCACGAACGCGCTGATCCCCTTGGACCGCTGGTCGGGGTCGGTCACCGCCATCACGGTGTAGAACTCGCTCACGCCCGCGTTGGTGATCCACCGCTTCACCCCGTTGAGCACCCACGTGTCGCCGTCGCGGACCGCGCGGGTCTTCATCCCGACCGCGTCCGACCCCGCGTCCGGTTCGGACAGGCAGTAGGAGAACCCACCCTCACCGGCCGCGAGCCTGCCCAGGTAGTGCTTCTTCAGGTCCTCCGACCCGGCCAGCTGCACCGGCAACGACCCCAGCTTGTTCACCGCCGGGATCAGCGAGGACGACGCGCAGGCGCGGGCGACCTCCTCGATCACGATCACCGTCGCCAGCGCGTCCGCCCCCGCACCGCCGTACTCCTCCGGCACGTGCGGGGCATGGAAGTCCGCCGCCAACAGCGCCGCCGCCGCCTCCTCGGGATACCGCGCATGCTCGTCGACATCGGCCGCGAACGGCGCCACCTTCGCATCACACACCGCACGCACGGCCTCACGCACCGCCACGTGCTCCTCGGACAAGCAGAACATTGATGCCACCCCAGCTGGGCTCGACCTCCCGCGTTGGGACCGAGAAGCGGGACGGCAAATACTAGGACGTCCAAGTACTAGTCAGTCATGTGGTCCAGATGTTGGATCTGTGCCGGTGCTGCCGCGACACCGCGCCGGTGACGCGTGCCGCGTGATGTGCTAGTTGCGTGCCACGTTGCCACCGCGGTGACAGGCTGCCGTCATGACGCCGACGCAGGACGACGATGCCAGTAGGGCCCGGCCGGGGGAGCCCGCGACTGACGTGGGTCGCCGAGACCCCATTGCCGTCGCATACGAGTTGTGGCGTGAGCATGGCTGGGAAGACGCCGCCGACGGAATGGCTCTGGTCACCTCGCTGTCGCGGGTGAACCAGCTGATGACCGAGCGCATCGAGAGGACCCTGCGTCCCTATGAGCTCAGCTTCGCGCGCTATGAACTCCTACGGCTCCTGGCCTTCACCTCGACGGGTCGGGTGGCGATGACGAGGCTGGGATCGCTGCTCCAAGTGCATCCGACCAGCGTCACGAGTGTCGTCGCACGACTGGAGCGCCAAGGTCATGTCGAGCGACTTCGGCGAACAACCGATCGTCGTGTCGTCCTGGCGTCAATCACAGGAAGTGGTCGGCACGTTGCCGAGGTCGCGACGCGGGCACTGAATGAGGATGTGTTTTCGCGTCCTGGCCTTCCGCTGGAGGATGTCCGCACGATGACTCGGCTCCTGGGGTCGCTCCGTGGCCATCTCGGCGACATGACCACTCCGTGAACGCGTGACGGAAGAATACCTGGACGTCCTAGTATCTGATAGTTGGATGTCCAAGTAACCGCCTTGCAGGAGCCCTGTCAATGCTGCACGCACCACGTAACGCCGTTCGAATCGTGACCGCGTCGAGCCTGTTCGACGGTCACGATGCGTCGATCAACATCATGCGCCGGATCCTGCAGAACCAGGGCTGCGAAGTGATCCATCTGGGACACAACCGCTCGGTGGACGAGGTCGTGGGAGCCGCCGTCGACGAAGATGTTCAGGGTGTAGCGGCTTCTTCATACCAGGGCGGTCATGTCGAGTACTTCGAGTACTTGGTCTCCCTGCTCCGTGAACGGCGAGCTGAACACATCAAGATCTTCGGCGGCGGAGGGGGCGTCATCGTTCCGTCGGAAGTCGACCGGCTGCGAAGAAGTGACGTCCGGATCTTCTCGCCCGAGGACGGGCAACGGTTGGGCCTTCCAGGGATGGTCAACCAGATTGTCGAGGCCTGCGACTTCAACCCGTGTGAGGTCATCGCACCCTCCGCAGAACGCGTGGTGTCCGGAGATCGGTCGGCGCTGGCGCGGGCGATCACGGCAGCACAGTCAGGGCGCCTACCGACCGATGTCCTGGATGATCTGCGGGCGGCGAGTACCGGCCCGGTGATCCTCGGCATCACTGGAACCGGAGGATCTGGCAAGTCCTCCCTGACAGACGAGCTGCTTCGCAGGTTCCTGATGGATCGGGGAGAAGGGCTTCGCATCGCGGTGCTGGCCATTGATCCGAGCAGGCGCAGGGGCGGTGGCGCACTCCTGGGCGACCGAATCAGGATGAACACTCTTGACGACCCATCGATCTACTTCAGGTCGCTGGCGACCCGTGGGGCGCATGAGGTCCCAGACACCCTCGAGGAGGTACTTGCCGTGGTGAAGGCGGCTTCCTTCGACTTGGTTGTCGTCGAGACGCCGGGCATCGGACAGGGTGATGCCGGGGTCCTGGAGTTCGTCGACACCTCCATCTACGTGATGACGCCCGAGTTCGGTGCCGCGTCACAGCTCGAGAAGATCGACATGCTCGACCACGCCGACATCGTCGCGATCAACAAGTTCGAGCGACGAGGCGGGATGGACGCTCTCCGCCACGTCACTCGGCAACTCGTTCGGAACCGCGAAGCATTCGGGGCCGGTGCTTCAGGCATGCCCGTGTTCGGCACCTCGGCAGCGACGTTTGACGATGACGGTGTCACAGCGTTGTACCAGCGACTGCGGGCCACGCTGCAGGGGCAAGGTCTCGCGTCGTCCGGCAGCCGTCTCGATCCAGTCGAGACGAATTACTCGACTCGAATCCAGAGTGTGGTTCCCGCTGAGCGGACACGCTACCTGGCTGAGGTCGGCGCTGCAGTTCGCACCTACCATCGAGAAACCGAACGCCTGGCACGGACCGCACGTCGTCATCAGGCGCTGCAGGCTCTTGCTGAGGAGCTCCTCGATCCCTCGAACGACCTGGTAGCCGGTGACGTGCCGGCGCTGCTCGCTCGCACTCGCGCCGAGATGCCCGACCATCTGATGGACGAAATCGCAGGGTGGCAAGCTCGAGTCGAGCATTACGTCTCCATGCCCGGTCGTGAGTCGTTGGCGGGGACCCAAGTGCCTCGGGTGGCATTGCCACGCTTCACGGATCATGGGGAGCTGGTGCGCTTCTGGCGACGCGAGAACTTGCCTGGGTTCTTCCCATTCACCGCCGGCGTGTTCCCGTTCAGGCGGGAGGACGAAGATCCTGCCCGGATGTTCGCCGGCGAGGGCGACCCTGCGCGGACCAATCGTCGATTCAAGCTTCTGTCTGCGGGGCAGTCGGCGACCCGGCTGTCAACCGCCTTCGACTCAGTGACGCTTTACGGGCGCGATCCGGACGAACGCCCCGATGTCTACGGCAAGATCGGGACCTCCGGAGTGAGTGTCGCGACTTTGGAAGACATGAAGGAGCTCTACGAGGGTTTCGACCTGCTCGCGCCGACGACCTCAGTATCGATGACGATCAATGGGCCCGCTCCGACGATTCTCGCCTTCTTCCTCAATGCCGTGATCGACCAAGCCCACGAACGAGGGGCCACGCCTGACGAGGCACTGAAAGCGGTCCGAGGGACTGTCCAGGCCGACATCCTGAAGGAAGATCAGGGACAGAACACGTGCTTGTTCTCGACCGAGTTCTCGTTGCGGTGCATGGCCGATGTGCAGGAGTGGTTCATCGAGCGCGGCGTCCGGAACTTCTACTCTGTGTCGATCTCCGGGTACCACATCGCCGAGGCGGGGGCCAACCCCATCAGTCAGCTGGCATTCACCCTGGCCAACGGGTTCACCTATGTCGAGGCCTACCTCGCCCGTGGCATGGACATCGACGACTTCGCGCCGAACCTGTCCTTCTTCTTCTCGAACGGCATGGACCCGGAGTACTCGGTGATCGGACGGGTTGCGAGGCGGATCTGGGCGATCGCAATGCGTGACAGGTACGGAGCGAACGAGCGGTCGCAGAAGCTGAAGTACCACGTCCAGACCTCTGGTCGGTCACTCCACGCGCAGGAGATGGACTTCAACGACATCCGCACGACCCTGCAGGCACTCATTGCGATCTACGACAATGCGAACAGCCTCCACACCAATGCGTATGACGAGGCGGTCACCACCCCTTCGGAGGACTCGGTCAGGCGAGCACTAGCGATCCAGCTCATCATCAACCGGGAGTGGGGACTCGCCATGAACGAGAATCCGCTCCAGGGTTCCTTCATCATCGAGCAGCTCACGGATCTGGTCGAAGAGGCAGTGCTCGCGGAGTTCGATCGCATCACTGAGCGTGGCGGTGTGCTGGGAGCGATGGAGACCGGTTACCAGCGGGGGCGGATCCAGGACGAGTCGATGCTCTATGAGCACAAGAAGCACGACGGAACGCTCCCGATCATCGGGGTCAACACCTTCCGTCGACCTGAGGATGAAGCAGCACCAACGGTGAGCCTTCCGCTGGCCAGGGCAACCGAGACGGAGAAGCGCGCGCAGCTCGACAAGACACGCACGTTCCGTGCAACCCACGAGGAGGAGGCGCGCGTTGCCCTGGACAACCTCAAGCGCGTGGCAAGGTCGGAAGAGAATCTGTTCGCGGCCCTCATGGACGCGGCACGCGTGTGCACGCTCGGTCAGATCACCGAGGCCTTCTTCGAGGTCGGGGGACAGTACCGGCGGAACGTCTGAGCGCCGAACGCCCGTTCTGTGAGCGGGTTCGTCGCCGGGTCTGTCGACTGATTGCGTTGAGTAGGCCCCGACTCGTCCAGGCGAACGTGCCGAGGGGCGGAATGACAGGGAGACGACAGGCCGGGCAATCACGATGGTGACCCGGCACGAGTGGACCGTGCTGCCTGGCTCCGTTCGCCCACAAGGAGGACACGAATGGCCGTCAACAGGATCGTGCTGCTCACCCTCGGCTGGGAAGATCTGCCCAAGAGCTACTCGGTCTTCGGTGCCGATCCGCGGGAGCGACTTCGTGAGCCGACTCCTGGGATTCTCCTGGAGACCGATGCCGGATGGATCCTGCTCGACACAGGGTTCAACACAGCGCTGGTTCGAGACCCGTACCTGCGCGAGCGCTTCTACCCGGATGCGGACTACCTGCCGGTGGTTGCCGAGGAAGGAGAACCGCTCGTCGAGGCACTCCAGGGGGCTGGCCTCGCGGTGCCAGACATCACGGCAATCGCTCTGAGTCATCTTCACTCCGATCACGCCGGAGGACTGAAGCTGTTCGGTGCGGACGTGCCCGTCCACATTCAACGAAAGGAGCTCGACTTCGGTCTGAACGACCCGCGTGCTGAGGCGGACGGGGTCTTTCGCGTGGACTTCGACGACCCACGGATCGACTGGGTATTGATAGATGGGGATGCCGAGATCGCTCCGGGTGTTCGAGCCGTCGCGACTCCCGGACACACGCCGGGTCATCAGAGCTTCGTCGTCGACCTTGCAGGCGGTCAGGGCGGATACGTGTTCGCGTTCGATGCGGCCGACCTGACCGAGAACATCGACCACGAGCGGCCAATCGGATCGTTCATCGACGTCACCGCCGACGAGACGGTGGCGCCGATCCGTCGCTTGAAGCAGATCGCTCAGGAGACCGGCTACCGCCTCGTGCCCGGTCACGATCCCCTCGTGTGGCCGGCGCTCAGCGGTGAACTCGCAACGTTGACGCCGGCGAGCCGTGGCGAACAGGGAACCTGATGTTTGGAACGGCCATCTCCGACAACATGTCGATCGCTCGGTTCGACGGTGAGTTCTGGACGAATCCGGAAGTGGTGTCCTCGCGGTCTCTGTCTCTGCATCCGGGCGCACACGCACTCCACTACGGCAGTGCCTGTTTCGAGGGTCTGAAGGCACATCGGGGTGTCGACGGTCGTATCCGGCTCTTCCGTCCGCTCGACCACGCCCGACGGCTCAAGGAATCGGCGGCCTCGATGCTCCTACCTCCGCCGCCCGTCACGCTCGTGACCGAGCTGATCGACCTCGCCGTAGCGGCCAATAGCGAAGACGTCCGCGTTGCTCCCGCCTCGCTGTACGTGAGACCGACGCTACTCGGCACCATGGTCGACATCGGTGCCGCGTCTCGACCCAGCGTTGAGGCGGTTCTGTACGTGCTGACGAGTCCAGTCGGGGACTACTTCAGTGGCGGACTGCGGCCGCTCACCCTGCTGGTGGAGACCGAAGTCCCGCGGACCGTCCCTCACTTCGGCATGGTGAAGGCCGGCGCCAACTATGCGCTGGCACTGCGATCCACTCTCGAGGCGCGCAAGGCGGTGGCCGCGGACCAGGTGCTGTTCTGCCCGAATGGCATCGTCGAGGAGACGGGCGCGTCGAACTTCTTCTACTTCGACGGCAGCACGGTCGTGACCCCGAGCCCGACCCCGGCCTTCCTGCATGGGGTCACCCGAGACACCGTCATCTGCCTGGCGCGAGCGCGTGGGTTCACGGTCGACGAGCGTCACCTGCCGACAGCCGAGCTGTTGGCGCGAGCGCGACGCAGCAGAGCCGAAGCATGGCTGTCGGGAACGGGCGCAGGCTTGGCGCCGGTCGGAACGCTGGTCAGCGGAGGTCAGAGAGTTCCGGTGGGCACGAGTGAGATCGGGCCGACCGTGACCGTGCTTCGTCAGGATCTCGCTGCCATGCAACGAGGAGCTGCCGGCGACCCTTACGGCTGGCTTCGCGTGGTCGAAGCATGACTCACCGGCGGCAGATGGGGCCGACGGCAGTGGTCGGTCCGCCATGCGCGCGCCCCACCCATCTACGAGAAGCGAGGTGACCAGTGGAAACGCCCACGATCGAGACGAGGTTCTTGTCGTTGGACAGTCGCTTCACGTGCGACGGAGACTCAGTTGTCGAGGTGCTTCACCAGGGATCGAGGAAGTCCGAGGGGCCGGTCTATCTCCCCGCAGGGCGATTCCTGATCTGGAGTGACATCCCGAGCTCGCGCCTGATGAGGTGGGACGAGGTGACCAACTCGGTCGGCGTCTTCCGCCACGACTCGGGGTACGCAAACGGGAACACCATCGACATGTCTGGGCGCGTCATCACGTGCGAACAGGGCAATCGTCGGGTGACGCGGACCGAACATGATGGTCGAATCACCATCCTCGCCGACCGGTACCGCGGAAGACGGCTCAACAGCCCGAACGACGTGGTCGTGCGTTCCGACGGGACTATCTGGTTCACAGATCCGAGCTACGGCATCGACAGCGACTACGAGGGCACCGCAGGAGAGAACGAAATCGGGGGGTGCTTCGTCTTCAGGCTGGATCCTCGGACCGGCTCCCTCCGCGTCGTCGCCGATGACTTCGTCCGACCGAACGGCCTGGCGTTCTCGCCCGACGAGACTCACCTCTACATCGTCGACACCCGCCAAGAGCCCAGTCACGTCCGCCGCTTTGTGGTTGAGGCCGACGGGACGCTGTCGGACGGTGCGATCTTCGCAACCTGCAACTTCGGCAAGTTCGATGGGATCCGATTCGATGACGCGGGCCGACTCTGGGCGGCGGCGTGGGACGGTCTCCACTGTTTCGCCACCGATGGTCAACTCATCGGCAAGCTCCTTCTGCCTGAGCCTGCTGCGAACCTCACCTTCGGTGGCCAGAAACGGAATCATCTGTTCATCACTGCGGGCCGATCCATCTACACCTTGCGAGTGAACTTTTGTGGGGCTCGACCCTTGGGGAGATCAGGTGACTGACCCGGCTTTGGTCGTCGACGCTGGCCTCTGACCCACGTTTCAGATGCGCTGCGGGCGATCGACCGCACAATTCGCACGTGTGCAGCGAGGGCAGTGGAGGTCGAGATCCGCTCGCAGCGCCTGGACGAGGTCCTCAGTTCGCCCCGCGGAACGTCCTCCCGACCCGCTCCGCTTGTTCGGTCCTTTGTTACGGACTACAGCAACGAAACAGCTCGGTCCCCATAGCCCGATCCCGTTGTCGGCCGACCTTGCCTGGGTCTAAGTTTCCGACTCGGGAGCGGGCCGGGGCTGGACAACACCGCAGGCTGGCGAAGCCGTCACGCCGACTGCCGGGGCACCCGGACCGTCTCTCCGTGTCAGCGCACGTGAACGTCAAGATCGTACGAGACGGATTCTCGGTGACCTGGCGACCGGCCGATGTGTTTCTTGGGCGCAGTCGACGACAAGCGCCGGGCCCGAAGACGTGTGACTTACGAAGCGATTCCACGGTGGGAGCAACTAGGCCTCAAGGGAGGTGGCGACAAGGAGAGATTCGAGTGCGAGCCATACCTCGAATCGATCTCGCATCACGTCAAGGCGTCGGTCCATGACGACTTCGACCCGCTGGAGTCGGTTCCGCACGGTGTGACGGTGCACGCCCAGGGACGAGGCTGCAGCCTCGAGGTTGCAGCCGCTGTCAAACCACGCGATGAGGGTGCTCAGCAGGTGGCGGTCGGGTCCACTCGTCGGAATGAGGATTGGGTTCAGAACGGCCTCGGCGTATGCGCGCAGCGCCGGGGCGCCACCGAGCTGCAACAGCAGAGACGAATTGCCGATCGCCATCGCATCCACCAGCCCCCCGCCTCCCCGCAGCGCAACCGCCACTGCTTGGGTTGCCTGTCGGTGGGCCATTCGCAGCTCGTGAGGAGGAAAGGCCCCGCTCAGCCCCACCGCTGAGGACCTGGTCAGTTCCTCGAGTCTGTGTCGATGGTCGGGAGCCGTCTCAGGAATGATCAGGACGACGTCGTCACCGTCCTCCGTGCCCAGGGCTTCCCCCAGGAAGCGGTTCGCTGTTGCAAGCAGCTGATGGGAATCAGGCGGCCTCGAGACTGTGGCGACGTAGAGACGGGTCGCCTCGACGCCGAAGCTCGAGAGGATCCGTCGCGCCGCCGCGGCGCTGAGAGGTGACCCGAGAAGGCGCTTCGCTGCGTCAGAGCGCGGCTTCCGCTGAGCTTGCTCGACCGCGGCTCGACGTTCAAGGTCGATCGCGAGAAGCGAGGATGCGAAGGTGGCGAGCGCGGCCGAATCCTGACCGATTTTGCCGTCGTCGGTCCCGTAGAGGAGGTAGCCACGAAGTCTCTCGGCCCCGACAGCCTGGACTCGCGCGTGTCCGTGGTCGGAGGGGATGACGGCGGTTCCGCGCAGTTCGCGCGGCCGGATCTGGTCAACCGTGAGCTGAACTTGGTCGGTTGAGATCCATTCGGGGAGCTTTCCTGCGATCACGTCCGACGTTGCAGAGTCACGTAGCTGAGCCCAGAGACCTGTCAGACGAGTCAGGGCTGCGATGACGTCCGGACTGCTGCCGGGCCGAGCTGCTGCCTGCACCAGGCGCGACTGTGCCTCCGCCGTGCGCTCCGCATCAGTAGCTCGCGTGCTCAGGATCATGGAGTAGACGGCATCGGTGATCCGGATGAACGGCGTGGTCTCCGGAACCCGGATGAGAGGGAGACCCGCCGACCGACAAGCCTGGCGCAACGGCTCCGGCACCTCCTGGTACCGCAAACCCGGGCCAACGCCCAGCGCAAGTGCGGACACTCGAGCGTCGATCAGACGCCGTACGAAACGCCGCTGCTCGGCCCTGCTGTCATCGATACCCATCCCGTCCGTCATGAGGATCTCGCCACCCTCGAGCCATGGGCTGGGATCGCTGTGCTCATTGACGAGCGCGCCACTGACCGAAATGTCGCCGACGTCGACAGCATCGATGAGCAGCGCCACAGACCCGACCTTCTCGACGACCTCGTGCACGGTGACCACGGCCAACCTCCTTGTGCCTGGCGTATAGCCGGCGAGAAGAAATGGGACGTCGTGTCCAATGACAAGCATCGCACATCACCGAGATTCTTTGCGCAGCCGTACTGCGAAAGGACCACGCATGGGAGCCGACGTTCGACCGCCGTCGAACAGCCCCGCACTACGCCCGCTTCGACTGGCGTCGCCGGCCGACACGCCCGCAGACTGGCTGGGGGAGAAGATCTCTGCCGTCGCCGTCCTGTCGTTTGCGCTTGATGGCCCGACCCCGATCCTGTCGTCCGGGCGACGCTACGCGGATCACGCGATGACCATGTCGCACCAGTCATTCGAGTCAGAGGTCGCGGTTCCCCGACTCCTGCAGCTGCTCGCGGATGTCGACGTCGCAGCGACGTTCTTCGTCCCAGGAGCGGTCGCAGAGTCCCACCCGGCGATGGTCGCTTCGGTTGTCGAAGCCGGGCACGAGGTCGCCCACCACAGCTACTCTCATCGGCCGCCCATCGGGCTCAGTCTGGAGCAGGATCGCGAGGAGTTCGAACGGGGTCTGGCGGCGCTCGGTCGGCTGGACATCGCTCCGCGTGGCTATCGCGCGCCCATGTGGGCAGCGACCTACGACACCCCTGACCTGGTCGCTGAGTACGGCATGACCTACGACAGCAGCCTCATGAACCGTGACTCCCCGTACCGCCTCGAAACAGGGAGCGACCCGATCGTCGAGCTCCCACCGCACTGGTCTCTCGACGACTGGGAGCAGTACGCCTACCTGCCAGAACCTCACCTCGGGTACCACATCAACCGTCCGGAGTTTGTCGTCGATGGATGGCTCGATGAGCTCTCGGCGATGCGGACGGTTGGTGGCCTGTTCATGCTGACCAGCCACGCTTTTCTGACGGGCCGCGCTGGGCGCGCCGTAGCACTTCGCAGGCTGATCGAGACGGCCCAGTCTCTGAGTGACGTTCGATTCGTCACCGCCGCGCGACTCGCCGACGAGGTCAGTGCCAGCGGCACCAAGGAGCTCTATCGGCTTGAGCGCGTCGCCGCAGATCCCGACACGTTCTCGGTCTGGTGATCGATCCCGTCGCCACCCTCGTCTCGGCCACCACCAAGAGGAGTCCGCACCATGTCTGAAGCAGCTGCCACCGACGCAAACCCGCTCTTCGGGGTCGAGACCCATGGTTTCGAACACATCCCAGAGGCTGAGCGCAAGATGACGTTGCGCGAGACCGCATTCTTCTGGGTCGGCACGAACGCCAACCTCTTCTTCGTCTCGGTCGGCGCTATCGCTGTCGCTCTCGGCCTGCAGATCTGGCAGGCAGTGCTCGCCTGCATCCTCGGGAACCTCCTGTTCGTCCTGGTTGGATACGCCAGCGTGGCTGGAGTCCGAGCCGGGCTGCCAGCGATGACCTTCACCAGAGCGACGTTCGGACTGCTTGGCAACCGGCCGAACGCCCTGCTGGCCTGGGTAGCTTCCGTGGCGTTCGAAGCCATCAACACGATCTTCGGGGTCTACGCACTGCTGGCACTGATGGAACTTCTCGGCTGGCAGGATCCTGGTACGCCGGGGAAGCTGCTCGCAGTGTTCCTCCAGTTCATCGTCTCGGGCGGGGTAGCCGTGCTCGGCCACGCGACGATGCTGTGGTTCCAGCGGATCTTCGCTGTCCTGCTGTCCGTCGCACTGGTGCTCGTCTTCGCCTTCTCTGCCGGCGACCTGTCCTGGCACGTCGACGGTGCGCTACACGGATCGGCCGCTCTTGCAACCTTCACGATTGCCTGCGCCATCATCGCTTCCGGGCCGATCTCATACCTCTATAACTGCCCGGACTGGGTGCGCTACCTGCCGAGTCAGACGCGATCCAGCAGCGTCGTTTGGACCGTCACCCTTTCGGGTGGCCTCACGGCACTACTTCTCTGCATTATGGGTGCTCTTCTCGCCGGGATCGGCGACATGTCCGATCCGGTGGCGGGCGTCAAGGCCCACGTGCCGACCTGGGCATTCCTCCTGTACACGATTGCCGCCGCCGGCGGTTCCATCGCGAACAACGTCGTCACCTACTACTCATCGGGACTGGCGCTGCAGTCGATGGGAGTCCCTCTGCATCGCTACGTGGCGACCGCGCTTGACGCCATTGTGAGCACGGGGATCGTCTTGTACATCCTGTTCGTACAGGACTTCACAACGGCCCTGAACAGCTTCGTGTCTCTCTTGATCGTCTGGCTGGGACCGTTCGCAGGGGTATGGATCGCAGACGGCCTGCGTCGTCGCTGGAGGTACGACTATCGAGCCGTTCACGTCGACGTGCGCAACGGGCGAGGGACCAAGTACTGGTACTGGCGCGGCATCAATCTGACCAACTGGACGGCGATGCTTGCCGGCGTCGTGGCCTGTCTTCTCACCGTGGACTCGCCGGCATATGTCGGCGTTCTTTCGAACGCATGGGGGGGCGCCGACCTGAGCTGGATCGTGGGGCTCGTCGTCGGTGCCGGTTCATACCTCCTCCTGACGCGATTCAGCCAGAAGGATCTCAAGGTCGAGATCGACCTTGAGAGGCTCCACGCGACGGAGGAGGCCAAGTGAGCATCCTCGTCACCGGCGGCCTCGGCTTTGTGGGCCGAAGGATCGTCGACCTGCTGGTGGATGACGGTCACCAAGTAGTCAGCTACAACCGCGACTTCTCGCTGGATGAACGCCCCGGCGTAACGGCTGTTCAGGGGGAGCTGTTCGATCTCCCGGCGATGGTGCGCACCTTCAAGGAGTTTGCAGTCGACGCGGTCATCCACACTGCGGCGATGTCACATCCGGAGATCTCCATTGAGCTCCCGGTCACGACCTTCGCGGCGAACGTCGATGGCACCCTTAAGTTGCTTGAAGCGATGCGGCTGGCAGGGGTGCGCCGGCTCGTCAACTTCTCCTCTGAATGCGCTTACGGGCACCAAGCTGAGGACGTCCCCGTGCGTGAGAATGCCACCCCGATGCCGAACACCCCTTACGGCGTTTCTAAGGTCGCAACCGAGCATCTTGGGCGTGTCTACAACCAGCTCTACGCGATGGATGTTGTCTCACTCCGTGTCACGGAGGTCTTCGGCCCCGGCTTGAAGATGCCCGAAGTACTGCAGGACATGGTCAAGGCAGCTGTACGCGGCCAGACGTTTGTGCTGGAGCACGGCTTAGACCACAGGTTCCACTTCGTCTATGTGGACGACGTCGCCCGTGCCGCGATCTCGGCCTCGAAGTCTCGCTCGCTGACCCAAGCCGTCTACAACATCTCCGGGGGTCTGCAGGTGACGCTGAAGGAGGTTCGCGAGCGAATCCTCCAGCGGGTTCCCGGTGCGGCAATCCACATCGGGCCGGGGCACATTCCTGACTGGGATCGGCAGGGGCCCTTCGACATCTCTGCAGCGGCTAGAGATCTCGACTATCGCCCCCAGGTATCGCTCGACGCTGGCCTCGACTCCCTCCTCAACGAGTTCAGCATGGAAGATCTCTGATGGAGCCCTTGCCTACGGTAGATCGCCCCGAGTGGCTTGGCGGTTCGGCGGCTGCTCTGGTGCTGACCTTCGACATCGATGCCGAGAGCTGCATGCTTGCCGAGGGACGGAGGTACGCCCAGCAACCGGGACTCATGAGTCACCAGGCGTTTGGACCCAAAGTGGGTGTCCCCAGAATTCTTCGTGTACTACGGGCTGAGGACGTGCGAGCCACCTTTTTCGTCCCCGGCCTCACCGCCGAGCGCTACCCGGATCTCATTCGACGCATCATCGATGAGGGGCACGAGGTCGGCCACCACAGTCATAGTCACCGAGCCCCCCTCGAGCTTTCCGAAGGCGAGGAACGGCTCGACTTCGAACGCGGGATGGAAGCGCTCGACAGGCTGGGTATCCGACCGCGCGGACATCGCAGCGCCCTCTGGGCGGCGACATGGGAGACGGCGGCAATCGCGGTCGAATTCGGAATGGACTACGAGTCCAACATGATGGACAACGACCGGCCGTACGTCCTTGAGACCGGCGGAGGCACGATCGTCGAAGTACCACCGCACTGGAGCTGGGACGACTTCCCGCAGTACGCCTACCTCTGGGACCCAGATGTGGGCAAGAACGTTGTGGCCCCGAGCCAGGCACTGAAGGTCTGGGCGGAGGAACTCGACGCCATGCGTGAGTGGGGCGCTGCGCTCGTCCTGAACGCCCATCCCTTCCTCAGCGGTCGGGCCTCCCGAGTGCGAGCCATTCGCGATCTCATCAGGCTGGCAAGAGATTGGGGTGACGTCGCAGTTCTATCGGCCAGTGAGCTCGCGGACCGAGCTCGGACCGACCCAGCGATCGAACGCAGGAACAACGATCCCATCCACGTCGACCCCAACGTCTATCCCCATGAATAGGGAGCCGCAGGACATGGACATGCAGAACCGCAAGGTGGTCGTGACAGGCGCCAGCTCAGGAATGGGGCGAGCAGTTGCCGCGTCCCTCCTGGCCAGGGGAGCCTCGGTTGCATTGATGGCGCTGCCCGGACCCGAGCTTGATGCGACCGTGGAGGACTTCGCGCGATCCGCGGGCCCCCGTGTTGTCGCCTGCGCACTGGACGTCGCAGACGCGGTCCACGTGCAGGAGGCGTTCGACGTAGCCGAGCGTTCGATCGGACCGGTCGACGGAGTCTTCAACAACGCTGGGATGTCCACGGTCTCGGCACTTGCCGACACGAGCGACGAGGAGTGGCGTCGACAACTCGATGTCAATCTCTCCGGGAACTTCTACGTCATCCGCGAGGCCGCCCGCCGGATGCAGCCTCGGCGCTACGGATCCATCGTCAACACTGGATCCGAGCTCGCCTTCATCGGACAGGCAGGTTACGCAGCGTACTCCGCCACCAAGGGCGGCATCTTGTCCATGACCCGCGCCGCTGCAGCAGAGCTCGCGCAGTACCAGATCCGAGTGAACGCGGTCTGTCCCGGCGCGATCGACACTCCGCTTCTCCGGGCCGAGTTCGCTCAAGCCGCCGACCCCGCCCGTGAGCTCCGGGAGAACGAGGGATCGATCGTCTGGGGCCGGATCGGGACTCCTCAGGAGGTTGCGAACGCAGTCGTCTTCCTGCTGTCGGACCAAGCGAGCTACATCACCGGTACACAGCTGCTGGTGGATGGCGGTCGTGTGGGTTGCTTCCCGGTTGGCTCGATCGCCACGGCCAGCAGGTGATTGCGCCGACCGTCCGCCCTGGTTAACGCACGCACACCTTCCAATAACCAACGATTCCGTCGGCCAAGATTGAGGAGTTCGTCATCATGCTCGAGCTCGTTGCCAATTGCTCGCTCCTGTTCACCGAGTTCGACCTCTACGATCGGCCGTCAGCTGCCAGGGCCGCCGGCTTCAACCAGATCGAGCTGTGGTGGCCTTGGTCCACACCGGTGCCGGATGATGGGGAGGTCGACCGGCTGGTCAGCGCTGTCACGGGGGCCGGCGTGCAACTGGCCGGCCTGAACTTCTTCGCAGGCGACTTGGCAGGTCCCGACTGCGGTGCACTCTCCGTCCCAGAGTTCTCGGAGGGCTTCAGCCGCAATGTGCCAGTGGTCGTCGACATCGCCGAGCGCTTGGGAACACGTCTCTTCAACGCTCTCTACGGCAACCGCGACGACGGGATCAGCAGCGAACTCCAAGACGAGTTGGCGGCCGAGAATCTCGCCCTAGCGGCCGACGCCGTCCGGCACCTCGGTGGTGTCATCCTGATCGAGCCGGTCTCGGGTCCCAAGCCATACCCCCTTCGTACGGCAGCGGATGCGGCTTCCGTGGTCCTCGCTGCTCGATCCGCTGGAGTCACGAATGTTGGGATGCTGCTCGACATCTACCACCTTGCGGCCAACGGCGACGATGTTGGCCGTGCCATCGAGCACCACATCGGGATGATCGAACACGTGCAGATCGCCGACGCACCTGGGCGAGGTGAACCGGGCAGTGGCCTGCTCGACCTCGACGGATACGTCCGCTGCCTGGAGAGGCACGGCTACCGAGGGGCCATCGCGCTCGAGTACAAGCCCACCGGCGCCACAAGCGACGGCCTCAGCTGAATGACGGCCCTGCGCAGCAGGGAAAACTGACTTGGAACGGAGCACGCGCATGGCATCAATCGCATTCATCGGCCTCGGCATCATGGGCAGCCCCATGGCTGTGAACCTGGCACGTGCAGGTCACCACGTCGTGGGTTACAACCTCGTCCCGGGCAGGACTGGACCACTAGTCGAGGCTGGCGGCAGAGAAGCAGGCTCCATAGCGGCATGCGTGGCCGGTGCTGATGTCGTCGCCATCATGGTCCCGGACTCCCCTGATGTCGAAGCGGTCATCAGCGGCGATGATGGCGTTCTCGGCAACGCCGCGCCAGGTTCCCTCATCATCGACTTTTCGAGCATCCGACCCGATGTCACGGCAGCGCTGGCGGCCACGGCGAAGAGACACGGCCTGCGTTACCTCGATGCTCCAGTATCTGGGGGCGAGGTGGGCGCCATCAAAGCCACGCTGTCAATCATGGTCGGAGGTGACGAGACCGACGTCGAGTCAGCGGGCGAGGTCTTCAGCGCAGTCGGCAAGACCATCGTCCACGTGGGTGGTCATGGCGCTGGTCAGACTGTCAAGGCCGCGAACCAGCTGATCGTCGCAGCAAACATCCAAGCGCTGGCCGAGGCGGTCGTCTTCCTCCAAGCCTTCGACGTCGATCTAGACGCGGCTCTCACCGTGCTCGAGGGTGGCCTGGCCGGCTCGGCGGTCCTGAACCAGAAGCGTTCGAACATGCTCGCCCACAAGTTCGAACCCGGGTTCAGGATCGACCTTCACCACAAGGACCTTGGGATCGTCGGCGCTGCGGCGCGCGAGGCCGGTGTGGTCCTTCCAGTGGGCACTCTCCTCGGTCAATTGATGGCCTCGTCCCGCGCAAATGGCGACGGCTCCCTGGACCACTCCGCCCTCCTACGTGGAGTCGAGCGTCTCTCCGGCCTCGCGGTCGACTAGCCACCCTTTCCAAGAGCTCAATACCTTCGAACTAGTTGGGACTCCATCCATGGCACGCATGACCGCTGCTCGCGCTGCAGTCGAAATCCTCAAGAGGGAGGGAGCCACTCAACTGTTCGGGCTCCCCGGTGCAGCTATCAATCCCTTCTATGCGGCGATCCGGGCCGAGGCGGCCGAAAACGGCGGCGGATCGATCAAGCATGTCCTTGCCCGCCATGTCGAGGGAGCTGCCCATATGGCAGAAGGCTTCACACGAGCAGTGGCGGGCAATATCGGCGTCTGCATCGGCACCAGCGGCCCAGCAGGGACAGACATGATCACGGGTCTGTACTCCGCGGCCGCGGACTCGATTCCCATCCTCTGCATCACTGGGCAAGCACCCGTATCCAAGCTGCACAAGGAGGACTTCCAGGCTGTCGACATTGCCTCGATCGCCGCACCGCTGACGAAGATGGCGAAGACCGTTCTCGAACCGGCACAGGTCCCCGGCGTCTTCCAGCAGGCGTTCCACCTCATGCGCTCCGGTCGCCCGGGTCCCGTGCTCATCGACCTCCCAATCGATGTCCAGGGGACAGAGATCGAGTTCGACATCGAGACCTACCAGCCGTTGCCGGTCTACAAGCCAGTAGCGTCCTTCGCTCAGGTCGAGAAGGTGCTCGACATGCTGCTCGCGGCAGACCGTCCCCTGATCGTTTCTGGAGGAGGGGTCATCAATGCCGACGCAGCAGAGTTGCTCGTTGACCTAGCTGAGTTGCTCCACGTGCCTGTCGTGCCGACGCTGATGGGCTGGGGATCGATGGACGACCGCCACCCGCTGAACGCAGGGATGGTTGGACTGCAGACCTCCCATCGCTATGGAAACGCCACGATGCTTGAAGCGGACTTCGTGCTCGGCATCGGCAATCGCTGGGCGAATCGCCATACGGGGGACCTCGACGTCTACAGGCGCGGCCGGAAGTTCGTCCACATCGACATCGAGCCAACTCAGGTCGGACGCGTCTTCCCGCCCGACTACAGCGTCGTTTCCGACGCCCACGCCGCACTCGAACTGCTGCTCGCCGCGGCACAGGACCGTCAAGCGCGCGGCGCGCTTCGCGACTACCGCGGCTGGGCATCCGACTGCGCGCAGCGCAAGGCAACGATGCATCGGCGCACCGACTTCGACGATGTCCCCGTCAAACCACAGCGTGTATATCACGAGATGAACAGGGCCTTCGGATCGGATGTGCGCTACGTGTCCACCATTGGCCTGAGTCAGATTCAGGCGGCCCAGATGCTGCAGGTTCACCTGCCCCGCCACTGGATCAACGCCGGCCAGGCTGGTCCGCTCGGCTGGACTGTGCCAGCGGCCCTCGGTGTGGCCACCGCTGTCCCGGACGCGCTCGTCGTCGGACTTTCGGGGGACTATGACTTCCAGTTCATGATCGAGGAGTTGGCCGTCGGAGCGCAGTTCGGGATTCCTTACGTCCATGTCCTGGTCAACAACGCATATCTAGGGCTGATCCGGCAGGCGCAGCGTGCCTTCGACATGGACTACTGCGTGCAGCTGTCGTTCGAGAACATCAACGCCCCAGAGGTCAACGGCTATGGGGTCGATCACGTGAAGGTTGCTGAGGGCCTCGGCTGTAAGGCGATCAGGGTCTTCAAGCCAGAAGGCATCCGTCCGGCGCTCCTGGAGGCACAGGAGCTGGCGAGCCAATTGAGGGTCCCGGTCGTCGTCGAGGTCATCCTGGAGCGGATCACGAACGTCTCCATGGGCTTGGCAATCGACAACATCATCGAGTTCGAGGACGTCGATGACCGCACCGGACACAACGATGAAGTCCTCGCACTCTCCGACTAGCTGATCATGCCCACTGTCGTCATCGCGCCCGACAAGTTCAGGGGATCGGTCACCGCAGACGCGGCCGCGCGTCATCTGGCTCGGGGAATGGAGGCGGCGAGCCCGGGAATCACGACGCTCTGCCTCCCCGTAGCTGACGGCGGCGAAGGTACGGTCGAGGCCGCGCTCAGCGCGGGATTCGACCCAGTGCGTGCCCGTGTGCGAGCTCCGCTTGGCGGGTTCGTCGACGCCATCTTCGCCGTGCGAGGGCGAACCGCCTTGATCGAGCTGGCATCGGCTAGTGGTCTCAATCTCGTCCACGGCAAACGAGACCCACTTCGCGCCAGTAGCCATGGGACTGGAGACCTCATCCGCGCTGCCCTCGACAACGGATGTGACGACATCATCGTGGGGCTCGGCGGGAGTGCATGTTCCGACGGTGGCGCCGGCATGGTTGAGGCACTGGGAGGGAAACTGCTCAATGAAGCTGGCGGTCGAGTGGGACCAGGCGGCGCGGAGCTTGCAGGCATCGCCAAGCTCGACCTGTCGGGCTTAGACGGGCGGCTCGGGCTGGCGAAGATCCGAGTCGCCTGCGACGTGGACAGTCCTCTGCTCGGTCCGCGTGGCGCCGCGCAGACATACGGCCCACAGAAGGGTGCCGACTCCCGCAGCGTGGCAGTCCTCGAAGCGGCAATGGCTCATTGGGCGGACGTGGTGCACGCGGCCATCGGATCAGAGCATCGATTCCGTGAGGGAGCAGGGGCAGCAGGGGGAGTCGGTTTCGCTTGTCTGGCTCTACTCCGGGGCCACCTGGCTCCCGGGATCGAGACCATCCTCGACATCGTCGAGTTCGACGGCCGGCTCGACAGTGCAGACCTGGTGGTTACGGGGGAGGGATCTCTTGACGATCAGACGTTGAGAGGTAAAGCTCCGGCCGGAGTGGCGCGGGCTGCGGGTCGGAAAGGCGTGCCGGTCGTAGCAGTAGCAGGGGTCTCCCGCCTGGCTTCCGCTGATCGTCGACGCCTGGGCATCGAGAGGCTATATCTTCTCTCCGCTCTCGAACCAGATCCGGAGCTCAGCATGCGCCATGCCCCGGAGCTGCTCACCCGCGTGGGCCGACAGATCGCCTCAGACTTCTTCCCAGCGCCTGCTCGCGAGTTGCGCAGGCCGTCGTGATCCGATCCGGCCCTGGTTGGCGAATCGGTCAGGCGTCTGACCGACAGGTAGCTCGTCACCATCGGATGCCGCGTGGTGAGCGGCAGCGAGCGGGAACAGTCGGGTTGCGTGATGGCGAGCAAGAGAACGCCATGCCGGTGGTCCACCTGATGGTGTGCGCTCTGGGCGTGATTCGTCGGCTCCTGCCTTCGAAGAGGTCGATCCACTGACCCATGCAAGAGTCGGGGTGGGCGGGCCGCTCATGACGCCCCGCCCACCGGCTCGTCCGACCGCGCAGGACTGCTCAGAGTTGAGCTTCACTCCGGTGAGTTTCCTGTGCAGGACGGCACCGCGGACCACAGACAGTCCGAGCGCGCGGAGCCGCCGGGTCGATCGCCCCCCGAGACCTTGTCGGCACGGCGCTCACAGGTTGCAGTAGCGGTTCAGGTTCACCAGTGCGCGATTCGCTCGGTCGGTCGCATAGTCCCAGTACGAAGGGCTGGTCGTGTATCGAGCCTCGTAGGTCCAGAAGTCGTAGGCGTCTTGCTGGGTCTGGCAGTACTTGTTGACCGGCGGAGTCGCCTGCGCAGAAGTGGCAGGCACAACAGCCGCCAGGCCTGCAACGACGGCCGCGAAGGTCAGCAGCGCAAGGCGGCCGGATGCGGCACGGGCAAGAGACATAGGTTGCTCCTCACAATGTTCTCGGACAGTCGTCTGCCAGCGGACCTCGATGGGTCGATCGAGAGCTGGCTGGCGCCAGGCTGTCGGCCGCACCTGTCGTGACCCTGTCAGTCGGGCCGCTGCCTGCGAGTCGATGGGACGCGCTCGCGACTCGGATCGCAGATGAGTCCTTGGCCGATCCGTCGTTTGAGCGGCCTTGCCGGCTTGCGGGCGCAACAGGATGGCGGTTGGCCCGTCCGCGACCGTCGACACGCGAACCCCGTGCATTCGCGGTCAGTGCCACCTTGTTGCTGAGTGCCCTGGGCTCGAGCGCCCTGGCCATGAGCGTCCCCCTCGAACTCTCTCCCCGTTCAGCCGACCTGAACTGCGACACCGGGGCTCCCCAGCGACGCAGCCGCTGAGGAACCCCGGGCGAGGCATGGAAACACTGCGGTGGTCGGCCCGACGTCAGCGCCCCGGCCCAGTCTCGGTCGGGAGTCCGGCTCCGACCCAGTCCTCGATCCCGTCGCGGTACTTCCGGACGTTGGTGTAGCCCGCCCTCTCCAGCAGGCCAGCAACAGCCTGGCTGTTGTTGCAGGAGGCATTGGAACAGTAGGTGACGATGGACGCCGTCTTGTCCGGGAGAAGGGTGGGCGCCTGTGTCGCCACATCCGTGTCGACCAGGTTGAGTGCACCGGGCAGGTGCTGCTGCTCGTAGTAGGCGGCCGGGAGCGCGTCGAGAACGACGACCTCGCCGGCTTCGATCGCCGACGCGAGCTCGTCGCGAGAGATGAGTGCTGTCATGACTGTCAGTTCTCCTGAGGTGTGGTGATCGCGGCCCTGACCAGGAGCCGGTGATGTGGATGGTCGCGTGCGCCGACCAGCGACGGTGCGATGCGCACGGCGCAGTAATCTGTGCGCACGCACATATTATCCGAAAAACGTGCGTACGCACGCATTTTCATGAGCCCGCTCCGGTGAGTCACCTCACACTCATGCGGTTGTCCGCCATAGGCTGGGGGAGATGTCGACTACCAAGCTCGCGGCGGAGGCCTGGGGCTCGGTGTTGCGTGCGCACGCCGTGCTGGTGCCGGAGATGGATCGCCGTCTCCACGAAGACGGCGGGCTGCCGCTGAGGTGGTACGACGTACTGCTGGAGCTCGCGAGTGCAGACGACCAGCGCCTCACCATGGGACAGCTCGCCGAGCGCGTGGTCCTGAGTCGGACGCGGGTCAGCCGCGTCGTGGATGAGCTCCAAGCCGCCGACCTCGTTCGGCGGGACGTGAACGAAGCAGATCGTCGGTCGTCCTTTGCCGTTCTTCTGCCGCAGGGACGGCGTGCCTTCGAGGCTGCCGCCCCGGTCTACCGCCGACTCATCAGGGAGCTCTTCGGACACCACCTCGACAGAGCCGAGATGGTGGTCGTCCGGGATGCTCTCGGACGCGTTGCGGCAGACCAAGGCTCAGTCGGCACCTGACCTGCTCCGGGTGCGACAAGACTCCTGATCGTGCGTATGACCGACCGACGGAGAAGCGTCCGCTGAATCCCGCTCGGGCGACAGGTTCGTGCCAGCCGGCTCCCGGATGCTCCCAGAGGTCCGCTGGTCCCGTGGGAAGGTGTCCTCTTGTTCCCTCCGAGCACTTGTCCGAGCTGGCGCGGTTTCGGCCGTCGAGCGAGACCGAATCTGCCTCAATCGAACTCCCGTCAACGTTCTCGGGGGCGGGGTCTCCGTTGTCATGACAACGTCACCCGCCAGCTTGCTCGACGCCATGGCAGATGCCGGGCAGGAGCGGACACCCCGATGGGGGTGTCGCTCGAGGTCCGCCGCCGCTTCGAGGAGTTCATCACGGCGAGCGGTGCTCCGAGGAACGATGCCGAACGCGCACAACTGATCGCGGTCGCCAGGTACGTCGTGGGTGCATTCGGTGCGCTTCTGCCGGATTCGCCGTGATGTCAACCCGCCCGACCTGCGAGGGCGTTATGGAGGGCATGACCACAAACACGATTCGACGCATTGGCGCCAGCCTCCTTGTCACGACTGCGGCCGTTGCCGCCCTGTCGACCACCTCACCAGCCAACGCCATGAAGCCCGATGTGATCAGTCCCGTCCTCGACCATGGTGCCGCGACGACCTCCGACACCCGGGCCACCGAGCAGGCGATCGCCGACTGCATGGCGGCTCACGGGTTCGAGTACGTCCCAAACGTCAAGACCGTGACCGTCACCCCCGTCATCGGCGAGGAGCACATGGCCGTCGTAGAGCTCGAGGGTGGAACTGACCCCAACGAAGCCATCATCAACCAGCTCAGCGTGTCGGAGCGAGTCGCCTACAACTTGGCGATGTGGGGACCCGACACCGAGGTCGACGCCGACGGCTTCATGGTTTCGGGACCGGGCAATTCGATCGGGGCTGACGCCTGCGCGCTGGCCTGAGCGCCGTCCGTGCCGGCACGTCGTCGACGTGCCGGCCCGGACGCACTTGCTCGCTGGTCCCTACCCATCGACCCCGGAAGTGCCCACGTGCCAGCAGCAAGGCCCAACACCCGATCAGTCGGCGACCAGGACCTGCCGGTCGACCGGCTGATCCCGGTCGACGACCAAGATGACTTCGATGACTTCGCGCGAGGGTTCGCGGACCGCCTGCTCCGCATCGCCTACGTTCTCGCCGGCAACCTGCATGACGCCGAGGACCTCGTGCAGGTCACGCTCCTGCAGACGGCCCGGCACTGGCACAAGGCGAGGACAAGTCCGCACGGTTATGCCCGCACGGTCCTGGTCAACGCATCCAAGGATCGCTGGCGTCATCGAGGTCGGAGACCGGCCGAGACCCGGCTCGACGGCGATGAGTCTCTGGCGCATGCGGGCGCTCCGGACGGCGCGATCGAGCAGCTCCTGGAGCGCGACCTGGTCATCCGGGCCCTCCGCAGTCTTCCGCCGCGACAGAGAGCGGTCGTTGCTCTCCGCTACCTCGAGGACCTCAGCGTCGAAGACACAGCGGACGCCCTCGGCTGCTCCACGGGAACGGTCAAGACCCAGGCGTCTCGCGCGCTTCAGCGACTTCGGAGCGAGCTCGGACCGCTCATGGGTCAAGTTCCCAGCAACACTCCCGCACAACCCCCACACCGAGACGGACCACCATGGACATCGACGACCAAGAGCTGACCCGCATCCTGCGGGCGGCTGTGGAGGAGAGCACTGCCTCCCTCCACTACGCCCGCCCGCTTCCGCGAGTAGCCACGCGTGGCCGACGGCCCCTGGTGCCGGTGCTTGCGGTCGCGGCGGCCTCTGCCGCTCTTGCTCTTGCCTCCATCCCAATCGTCGCCGACACCCTCGGGCCCCATCAGGAGCTGTCGACCGAGAGCGAGATCTCGGCCGGCCGCATCATCGCCAACGATCAACAGGCCCTCGACGGCGCACTGTCGGATCCCGCAAGGCTCCAGGGTCAGCCACAGAGCTCGACCCCTGCCACCCTCGGCACACCGGGAGCGACGCCCGAGGCGCCGTTCCCAGTTGAGGTCACCGTCGTCACGAGCGTGCCGAGCCAGGCTGTTCGCTACGAGGCCCTCGACGGCTACGACGGAACGCACGTCCGAGGATGGGTCAGTACCGATCCTGCTGCTGGCGGCGTTGTCTGGCTACAGGACGACGGAGGTCTCGTCACCGAGATCACCGCAAGGCATGTGGGGAGCGGTGAGGTCCTGGCCTCCCTGCTGCTGGACTCGGTCTCCACCCCCTGACAGCGGGTGTCGCGGTCCTCGGGGATCAATCGATCCGAGAGGGGACACACGGGCCCCGTCCTGGCGCTGTTCTCCTGGAGTGCCTTCAGCGGTTGGTTCCCATGGCCAGGTCTGCCTGACGCGTCAGCGTGGCGAGGTGACGTCCAAGCTCGACCGAGCCGTCCGGCCAGGCGATCGCAGCCCAGGGTGCTGTCCGGGCCCGGGCCCGCTCGAGCCGCGACGTCTGCCACGGCTGCAGCACCTGCTCGTTCCTGAGCAGCAGTTCCGTAGCTCCAGCAAGCAGCTCGGCTGCCTCGGGCCGGTCGAGGTCGCTCAGCGCACACGCCGCCCCAGCGAACGCTTCGGCCGCGAAGCGATCACCGAGCGCCTCGCCGTACGCCCACAAGCTGCCCGTGAATCCGAGCCAAGCGGAGGCCGGGTCCCCGCACAGGAGCTCGGCCCACGAGGTGTTGAACACCAGGAACGTCGGTACCGCCTCGGGGTTCATCTCCCCGGCCGCCCGTCGAAGCAGGGTGAGCGCCTGGGTGGCGTCGCCAATCTCCATCAGTGCCAGGGACACGTTGGTGGCAACCGATGCGCGCGAAGCCGGATTGCCGCTCCCTGAGGCGCGAGACCATGCCTCTTTCGCGGACACGCGGGCTGCTTCGGCATCGGTGGAAGCCTGGACCAGAGCGAGGATCCCGTACGCATCCGCTTGACGCTCCTGAGTGGCCTGAGACGCCGCAGCCACCGCACGCTCGCCGGACGCAGTCGCTGCCTCGAGATCTCCGCTCTCGAAACGTTCGAGAGCGGAGATGATGTGGGCCGTCACGAGCGAAGCGGTGTCATTCTCGGCTTCCAACACAGGCAGGGCTGCGGACAGGTCTCGCTGGGTTCCGACGGGGTCGTGATGAACGACGAGGTGGGCCCGCATCGTGCGAAGCCGAGCCTCGTCCAACGGCGACAGCAAACCGGACGTCAGTACCTCCTCGAGCCATCGCGCACCCACCGCAATCATCTCGATGAAGCCCCAGTATCGCGACAGAGTCATCGCGATCGGCCCGACGGTTGCCCTGTCCCGGTCCTCCAGACCGCTACGGAGGGCGGCGAGGTAGTCGGGATAGCGGTATCGCATATCCAGGAGCATCGCTTCACTGCGAAGCTCACCGCGCCAGCGCTCGGCTGCGTGCCAACGACGATGCCGTGCTTGAGCATCGGCCAGCTCATTTTTCTCGTCGAGTCCAGCGGCGGCGAGCTCGCGGACTGCCGTGGGGAGGCGCAGGACCAAGCCAGGGCCCTCGCGTCGAGCCTGGACCAGGCCCTCTCGCACCAGGGCACGGGTGGTGTTCTCCACGTCGTCGCAGTCCGGACCGACAACCGCGCGAGCAGCGGCCAGGTCGAACGAACCACTGAAGACACCCAGTCGTCTCAGCACCTGGCGGTGTCCAGGCGGAAGCCGATCGACACTCCACAGGATCGTGTCGCGCAGCGTCCGATGCCGCTCTGGCCTTCCCGCGTCAACCGACGTCAGTTCGATCGGTTCCTTCAGCACGTCCTCGAGCTCGGGTAGCGCGTGGGTCCCCGCGTAACCTGCCAACAGCTCGAGGGCGAGCGGCAGCCCATCCACGCGGCGGGCGAGTCGGCCAAGCAGCATCAGGTCTTCCGAGCCGATGTTCTCCGCGGGAGCGAGGTCGGTGATGCGCTCGTTCAGCAGCCGGACCGCATCCGACGCCGCGACCTCGCTGAGGTCGGCGTCTTCGGCGGGAACGGGAAGCGGCTCGAGTGGCACAGTCGTCTCTCCGACGATGCCGAGTGGTCGACGTGACGCAACGAGAAGTCGTAGGGAAGGGCACCGGGCGAGCAGCTCACCCGCCACCTCCGCCACCGGCTCCATGCTGCGCTCGGCCTCGTCGAGTATCAACAGAGATGGCTGAGGGCCGAACTCCTGGACGAGGGACCCGAGGGGATCGTCGATGTTCAGACCGACCTCCAAGGCCTGCCCGATGGCCTCGACCAGATCACGGCGCGTCAGCGGTCCAGTCGTACCAAGGTCGAGGTAGGCGACCTCCCGGTCGTCGTGAAGCGCTTGGTGCACCTCGCGCAACAGTCGGCTCTTTCCGACACCGCCGAGGCCGGTGACAACAACTAGCCGACGCTCGGAGAGCATCTTCAGCGTCGTTGCGAGCTCGACCTCGCGGCCCACCAGTGGCGTGGTGGGTGCAGGGGGTGCGGGTCTGAGCCTTCGGGTAGGAGAGCGGCGCGCTGGTTCCAGCGTGGGGTCTTGGGCGAGCATCTGGCTGTGAAGCTGCGCGGTCGATGCCGAAGGGTCGATCCCGAGCTCGTCCCGGAGCATCAGTCGGAATCGCTCGTAGGTCGCCAAGGCTTCGGCCTGGCGCCCCGCACGCCACAAGCCGAGCATGTAGAGCTCGTGTGCCCGCTCGTGCAGCGGCTCGCGCTCCACGAAGTCACGCGTCAGACGAACCACCTCGTAGAGATCCTCCGCCTCCCCGCGCTCCATGAGCAGCTCGGCTAGGGCCTGGCTCGCCGCCGACCGCCATTCACCCAGCTTGGCGACCTCAGCGGCAACCAGGTGGTCCGTCACATCCGCGTACGCGCGATCTGCGCGCCACAGGCCAAGCGCCTCTCGATACAACTGGATCGCCCGGTCGGGGTCCCCCTGACGCAGCCGCTCGGCTCGCGCGACGTGGTCTGAGAACGCGGATTCGTCGGTGGTGCCGGCACGAAGGCGGTACCCCCTATCTGTCGTCTCGATCTGGTCGCTCCCGATCGCGCGTCGCAACCGAGCAACGGTCGTGTGGACGACGGAGACGTCGAGGGGGAGGGCCTGGTCGCCCCACACGAGGTCGAGGATGACCTGGGGGTCGACCGGCTGATCGCAACGCGCGAGGAGGAGGGCGAGCACATCGCGCCCTCGCTGTCCCTTCGGCGTGCGGTCCTCCTCAGGGCTGCCAACCATGAGATGACCTAGGACCCGATACTCCACATCACCATCGAATCATGGCTCGAGGCACCGATGCTCCGCGCCCGGTGGCGCGCCGTCGCAGCCTTGGTACACGGCTGCCCACGGTGGCGGGTGCGCTCCCCAAGCCAGGTTCCGGTCACCGTGCCGTGACCCGCCCTTGGGCGACGGCGCAGATCCCGTCGTGGCTGTTGATCTCGACCCGACAGACCGCAGTTCGCTCCGTGGATGTCTCCACCAACGCGATTGCTCGCAGAGGGCCGGTACGCGCTGGTCTCATGTACTCGATGCTGATGCCAGAGGTCAGGACGTTCGGTCCCAACACGCTGCCCGCGGCGAAGGTGATCGCGTTGTCTGCTAGGTAAGCAAGCACGCCACCGTGGGCGAACCCGAACTGCTGACGCAGGTCGCGATCAAGGTCCAGCTCGAGCTCTGCTCGGCCGTCGCCGAACTGAATCAGTCGGGCACCGAGAAGGATGCTGAAGGTCTGGGCTGCGAGGACCGCGCGAGCCTCGTCGAGCGTAGGGCGAGGAGTCATGGTTGCATGCTGTCGGCCCGTCCTATCACCGCTCTGTCGCGTGGTGAACTTGCTCAACTGCGCGGGCTGACTAACACCGGTGTGGCAGCTTGCCGGGCCGCTGGGCTGGGGTGGCAGCGGCCGCGGAGAGCACCTGGCTGGGTGATCCGAGCTCGCCGGCCTTCGTGCGGGTCGTCTCGAATTCCGACGCGTACTCGCCCTGCGCGATCGACTCGACCATCGCCCGCGCCTCGCGTTCACGCAGGTCCCGGGGGTACCTACTGGGACGTGCCACGACTTCATCTTCTTCCAGTTGATGAAGCTTCCGGACATCCCGGGGCGGTTGAGTTGGCGCGGCCATAACCGGGCTTGATCGCCCTATGGATGCGGGTCACCCACGGTCCGAACAACAAGGCGTCAGGCACTGATCGAGCCGGGCAGGTGCATGGCCCCCGGGTACGCCGCCACTCTCGCCGAGATCGACACCGAGTGATGCGGAGCAGCAGGCCGAGCTCACGCAGATCGGCCTGAGGTCCGCGAAAAGTCCGCGAAAAGTCCACGAAAACGGCCGGTCCTGCCCAGTTCCAGCCGGTCGCAACCGGGCCTTGGTCGCAGTGTTTGTGCAGGTCAGCGGGCTGCTGTACGCGGGACAGGACCTGTTCCAACCGACAAGAATAGGTCGTCGGTTCGATTCCGACAGGCGGCTCCATGTGATGTCTCCGGATATCGGAAACCCGGTGAACCGACAGGTGCGCCGGGTCTCGTCATTCTCGAGTGGTGACGGGTACCGCCGACAGCTCCTTGGGGGCCTTCTCGTCCTCGTGGCCGGGCCACCAGGCCTTGTGGCCGAGCAGCGCGGTGATGCTGGGCGTCAGGAACATCGACATCACGAACGCGGCGATGAAGATGCCGAACGAGAGGGCGAAGCCCATCGACATCAGCAGGCTGTTGCCGCTCAGCATCAGTGAGGCGAAGGTGCCGGCCAGGATGACGCCGGCCGCGGCGATGGTCGGGCCGGCGTGCTTGATCGCCTCGGCCGCGGCCGGCCTCGGCGCCTTGCCCTCGCGTGCCTCTTCTCGCAGTCGGGCGATCATCAAGATGTTGTAGTCCGTGCCGAGAGCGGTCACGAAGAGGTAGATGTAGATCGGCAGCATGAAGATCAGGCCGTCGTCGCCGCCGATGTGCTGGAAGGCGATGACGGTCGCACCGAGGGTGGCCGCGAAGCTCAGGCCGACCGCGGCCATGAGGTAGAGCGGTGCCACCAGGCTGCGCAGCAGCAGCGCGAGGATCAGCATGATCACGAGCGCGGCGACGGGGAACACGACCTTGTAGTCGCGGGCCATCGCGGTCTGCAGGTCGGCGAAGATGCCCGGCGTGCCGCCCACGAAGGCCTCGGTGCCCTCGGGCGCGGCCTCGTGCGCGGCATCTCGGATCGGACCCTTGACGTCGGCGAGCGCCTGGTCGGAGACCGGGTCGCTGTCGAGCACGAGGCTGACCTGCGCGGCCGTGCCGTCCTCGGAGAGCTGGCCGGGGTAGACCTGGGCGACGCCGTCGGCCTTCGCCAGGGCGTCGGCGAACGCCTGGAGCTCGCCCTGGTCGATCGGGCCGTCGTCGGACTTCAGGATCACCGGCACCGGCTCGGTGGCGCCGGCGGCGAAGTGCGCCTGGAAGGTCTTCAGGCCCTGCGTCGACTCGACGTCGTCGGGGATGCTGGAGTTGAAGTCGAACGACGGGTTGAAGCTGAACGCGAAGACGGCGAGCACCGCGAGGATGCCACCGGACACCAGCGCGAACACACCTGGTCGGCGGCCCAGCGAGTCGCCGATCCGCGCGAAGCGCGCACCCGTGGGCTCGTCGCGCCACTTCTTCGACGGCCAGAACAGGGCGCGGCCGAGCACGGTCACGACAGCCGGGACCAGCGTCAGCGCGGCCAGCAGCGTCACGAAGACCGCGATCGCGAGCGCGGGGCCGATGGCCTTGAAGATGCCGAGCGAGCTCAGCAGCAGCGCCAGGAAGGCCACGATCACCGCGCCCCCGGCGGAGGCGATCGCCTCGCCGGCACGCTCCAGCGCGTGGACGACCGAGGACTTGGTGTCCTCGCCCTGCCGCAGGCGCTCCCGGTAGCGGAACAGGAAGAACAGGATGTAGTCGGTGCCGATGCCGTAGAGGACGACGACGAGGATGGTCTCGATCGAGGAGTCGGCCTTGAGGTCGAAGACCTGGTTGGCCCAGCCGATCAGGCCGGTGGCGACCATCGACACGATCGTCACCACGACGATCGGCATCAGGCAGATGATCACGCTGCGGAAGATGATCGCGAGCAGGCCGACGATGAGCACGACGGTGGCGATGCCGACGATGGTGAGTGCCTGGTCGCCCGACTCCTGCGAGTCCAGCCCCTGCGGCACGGTCCCGGTGGTCTGGGTGGTGAGGTCGGTGCCGTCGGTCAGGTCGGCGAGGTCCGCGCGCATCGCCTTCGCGTCGTCGAAGGCCTGCGGGTCGTAGCCCGTGGCGTCCTCGGCCAGACCGACGATGCCGAGCTGGACGAGGCCGTCCTTCGAGACATTGGGCTGGCCGTCGGGGCTGGTGGTGACGACCTGCTGGACGAAGGTCTTGTCCCCGAGCTCGGGGCCGAGGTCCTCGGCGATCTGGTTGACCGTGGCCTGGTCGTCCTCGGTCAGCGGCTCCCCGTCCTCGCGCTGGAAGACGATGATCGCGCCGGGGGAGGTGGCGCCGGGGAACGCCTCCGACTGGATCGTGTAGGCCTGGATGGACTCGTAGTGGTCCGGGAGGAACTCCTCCTGGTCCTGGGTGGTCTCGAGGGCGGGCGCGAGAGCCACGACACCGACGGCGATCACCACCCATGCGGCGATGACGAACCAGGGGCGGCGGGACGTGAGACGACCAAGAGCTGCGAACACGTTGCGTGAGCCTACCGACGGCCCTGGCCTGGATGCCTCCGAGTCCCCGCGTAGGCCCGGCCGCCCGCCGCCAATCAGTCCCGCCGCAGGTAGGTCCGGAGCCGGTGCGCGGTGGTCTCGGCCGTGCGCTCCACGACCTCACGGTCAGCACCGGCCCGGATCAGCAGCGCGGCGACGTCCTGGCCGAGTGAGTGGAACAGGGGGATGACCTCCCACCGCCCCAGTGCCCGACCGGCAGCGAGGCCGAGGACGGTCGGGTCGTCGGTGATCGCGGTGATCTCGCGGACGGCGTCGGCTTGAGGCGTCCTCGCAGCGATCAGCCGCCGGGCGGTCCGTTCGAGCAGGTTGACGGTGGGGTCGCGGTGACGTGCCATGCCTCACCAAGCCCTTGCGTCGTGTCGGGTGCTGGACATCAGCCGTCACCCGCGCGTCCCGAGGCAGGTGACCGGACGTGTGGTTCTGCCGGTGGGCGGAGGTGTGGGGTCGACAGCCCACCGGCAGTGCCCGAACGCTAGGGCGCGGCTCGGCGGTGACCGGCGAGTAAGCGATCCACGTCACATCCCGACGCACGCCGGGAGCCGCGGTCACATCCGGTGCCGGGGCGGATGCGACGGCATACCTGCGGTCCAAGGAGTCCTGCGTCCGCTTCCTTCGCGCCTGCCCCGGACGAGGCCGGAGATGGTTCGCCGTGTATGCGGTCCGTACCACTGAGCCGCTCGGCCGGCCGGATCCACCGGACGTCCAGCGTCGTTGTGAGGTGGATCTCTTACCCGCCGGTCACCACCCGCTGGGTCCCTACAGTTCGCGCGGTGCCGGCCGCACTCTCCTCCTTCCTGGCGGCCGGCGCCTTCCCTCTCGGACAGGCCAGCGACTCGTGGGTGGTGACGACCGGCATGCTGAAGATCGTGGCGGTGTTCGAGGTGGACGGGCAGGTCGGCGACCACCGGTGGCAGCTGCTCAACTGGGACGGCGAGGTGCTGGCCGAGAAGGGTGGCTACCTCACCCGCGCGGCCGCTCTGCAGGACATCGAGCGGATCCGCGTCGCCGCGGTCACCGCGAACGTCGTCGAGAGCTGACGGATCGCAGCCGGCCCCGCGGTACGCCGGTCCGCGCGATTCACGAGCGATAGCATCCCGGCGTGGCCCTGCGTGGTGCGGCGATGGCAACTGCGGCAGCGTGAGCCGTGCCGCCGGACGACGCCCAGGTCCCCGTCGGCCGGGCCCGGCTGCGCCGCAGGACCGGGAGCATGCCTCCCGTCCCGGCCGACCTGGTGCTCGCCTCCGACGCCGACGCGCTCGGCGTCCTGCTCCTGCGGTGCTACCGGTCGCTCTCGCTGGTCATCATCGGCCTGGGGATCTGCGTGGCGACCTGGTCCAAGGCGTTCGACGAGGTCGACGCCGACCTCAGCACCCCCGACGGCATCGTGCACGCGTTCGTCACCCCCTTCGCGCCGCTCGCCCTGGGCCTCCTGGTCCGGGTCTCGGTGACGCCGCTGGCGTGGGTGCTGGCGATGCTCTTCGTGGCGCTCAACGATCCGGTGATGTCACCGCCGCCGACGCGTGACACCGCCTGGAAGCGCCTCATGGACCAGCTCCGGATGGCGAGTGCCTACCGGGCGCTGCGGTGGACCAGCTCGGTCCGCGACGCGGCGGTCGGGCGACTCGGACCTCCAGGCCGGCTCCTGGTCTACGCCGACGGGGTCCTCCGCCTGGTCGCGGCGCTCACCATCGCGGTGTGGCTGGTCTCGCTGAGCCTGTGACGGCCCGGGTCGTGGGCGGTGGGGGGCTTGTCGCACCCCTCGGCGAGGCGCTTCCTCAAGGCGGCCGCAAGGTATCGCCACGCTGCGTACAAGGTTGGTTCACGCCTCTACTTGAGGTGGATTCGGTGTGGAACGGTTCTCGTATCCGCTGAATCCGAACCACAGGAGCATCCCGTCATGCGAGCTCGACTCGTCACCGCCGCCGCCGCTGTCGCCACCGCGACGCTGGTCCCGGCGTTCGCCGTCCTCGGCGCCTCCCCGGCCGGCGCCGCGCCGGCCGGGAACACCGGCACCGTGAAGATCTCCGAGGTCGGGGGCGCGGCCGACGAGAGCAACGACCCGCACGTGGGTTGCAGCTTCGACGTCCAGTGGTACGGCTACCAGCGGGCCGCGACCTCCGCGGTCGAGTTCGAGGCGCAGTCGCCGACCAAGGACGTCGACATCACCGTCACCGGACCCAAGAAGGTCGTGCTCGGCGCTCCCGCCGCCGGCAGCCAGCTCAACACGGTCCGCACCTACACCCTGGCCTTCAAGGGCGAGCCGAAGGCCAACCAGGGCTACCACGTCAAGCTGACCACCGAGACCGAGGGCACCAAGGGCAACGACACCAAGACCAAGGTCTTCTGGGTCGGCCCCTGCACCCCCACCACCCCCACCGACCCCGGCACCCCCGGTGAGCCGACCGACCCCGGCACCCCCGGTGAGCCGACCGACCCCGGCACCCCCGGCGAGCCGACCGACCCCGGCACCCCGACCGACCCCGGCACCCCGGGCACCCCGACCGACCCGGGCACCCCGACCGACCCCGGCACCCCCGGTGAGCCGACCGACCCCGGCACCCCGACCGACCCCGGCACCCCCGGTGAGCCGACCGACCCGGGCACCCCGACCGACCCCGGCACCCCCGGTGAGCCGACCGACCCGGGCACCCCGACCGACCCGGGCACCCCGACCGACCCCGGTACGCCGTTCGACTGGAACTGGAAGTACCAGGACCCGACGTGTGCCGGCGTCACGGTCGACTACCCCGCGAACATCCCCGCGGGCCAGGCCAACGACGTCAACGTCCGGGTCCAGACCCCGGCGGGCACCCAGACCCTGAACTTCCACAACAACGAGGGCACCTGGTCCGGCGAGCACGCGTTCAACCTGGCCGACCACGCCCAGTGGGACGCCGGCACCGCGTCCTACGCCATCACCTGGGTCCAGGTCGGTGGCACCAACTACCACTGGCAGGGCACGGTCGCCTGCGTCACCGACGGTGAGCCCACCACCGCCGACGCCCCCAAGTACGACACCGAGATCGACGGCTTCGCTGCCGGCACCACCACCGTGAGCCGCGGCTCGGCCGTGCGCACCGACACCGTGACGGTCTCCGGCGACAACGGCGAGGACCTCCAGCTCCAGGTCTGGACGGCCGGCTCGGCCCGCGGCGCGGACCAGGGCGCGGCCCGCGCCACCGGTCACTGGACCACCGTCAAGACCCTCGCCCGCGCCACCAACGGCAAGGCCCGGGTCTCCTTCCCCCGCCTGACCAAGAAGGGCACCTACAAGTTCCGGCTCGCGGTCGCCACCACGGCCACCTCGACCGGCGACACGACCGCCACGCTCACCGCCCGGGTGCGCTGACCGTGGCGACACGACCGCCACGCTCACCGCCCGGGTGCGCTGACCGGTCGACCACGGAAACGGCCGCGGCCGGTGCCCCTGGGGGAGGCATCGACCGCGGCCGTTCTCTGTCCAGGGGCCTTGGCGACCTGGCGGGATCCCCCTCGAGGTTGGCGATCGTGCCCCACGGCGGGCACCGAGGTGGGGGCGAGAATGGCCGCCCGCCACGCCGCACCAGGAGGCTCTGATGGTCCATCGCCCCGACGAGCGCGACGACGACCTCGCCGACCTCGAGCGGCGCGTCCTGACGACCGACGGCATCGAGACCGTCGTCCACGTCGGCGGACGAGGGCCGGCCGTGCTGGTGCTGCCGGAGATGCCGGGCATCAGCCCGGATGTCGCCCGGTTCGCCCGATGGGTGCGGGACGGGGGCTTCGCGGTGTGGCTGCCGTCGCTCTTCGGCGTCGACGGTGCCTACCCGACCACCGAGCTGGGTGAGCCGATCATCCGGCGCGCCTGCGTGAGCAGGGAGTTCCGGGCGTTCGCCGGGGGCGGGACCAGCCCGGTGGTCGACCGGCTCAGGGCCCTGGCGCGCGTCGCGCACGACGAGTGCGGTGGCCCCGGCGTCGGGGCGGTCGGGATGTGCTTCACGGGGAACTTCGCACTGACCATGCTCGTCGAGCCGGCCGTGGTCGCGGCGGTGGTCAACCACCCTTCCCTGCCCCTCGACGACCCGGGTGGCCTCGAGCTGTCGGAGGCGGACGCGACCGCGGTCCGGGACCGGGTCGAACGCGACGACCTCGACGTCATCGGCTACCGGTTCGACACCGACCGGTGGTGCACGCATGCGAGGTTCGCGGCGTACGAGGCGCTGCTCGGGTCGCGCTTCGACGGTCGGGTGCTGCCCGGAGCGGTCGCGAACCCCGACCCGCCGCCGTTCTTCCGGGACGTGGTGGGGACGCCGCACAGCGTGGTGACCGCCCACCTCGTCGACGAGGAGGGCCACCCGACCGTCCAGGCGCGCGACGAGATCATCGCCTACCTCCGGCGGAGGCTGCTGCCGTGACCGGGACCGCGGTGGGCTTCCTCGGGCTGGGCCGGATGGGCGAGCCGATGGCCGCCCGCCTGGTGCTTGCGGGCACCGACGTGGTGGCGTGGAACCGGTCGGACCCCCCGCTGCGCCGGCTCCAGGAGCTCGGGGCCGCGACGGCCGACAGCCCGGCGGAGGTGTTCGAACGGTGCTCGGTGGTGCTGATGATGCTGGCGGACGCCGGGGTCGCCGACGAGGTCCTCGGCCGCGAGGGCGACCGTTTCGCCGCGCCGGTGGCCGGACGGACCGTGGTGCAGATGGGCACCGTGTCGCCGGAGTCGTCGGCCGTGCTCGGTCGCCGCGTGGCGGCCGCCGGCGGGAGGTACGTCGAGGCGCCCGTGTCCGGCTCCCGGGTGCCCGCCGAGCGCGGCGAGCTCGTCGCGATGCTGGCGGGTGACCCGGACGACGTCGCCCGGGTGCGGCCGGTCGTCGCCCCGATGTGCGCCTCGGTCGTCGACTGCGGACCGGTGCCCCGCGGCCTGGAGACCAAGCTCGCGGTCAACGTCTTCCTCATCGCGATGGTGACCGGGCTCGCGGAGGCGGTGCACCTCGCCGAGTCCAGCGGCGTCGACCTCGGCGTGCTGCAGGCGGTCCTCGACGCCGGCCCGATGGCGAGCGCGGTCTCCCGGGGCAAGATGGCCAAGCTCGTCGAGGGCGACCACGAGGCACAGGCGTCGGTGCGCGACGTGCACTACAACAGCCGGCTGATCCTCGAGCTCGCCGCGAGCACCGGTGCGTCCACACCGTTGATCAGGGAGTGCGCCAGGCTGTTGGCTGGGGCCGAGCGGCTCGGGCTGGGCTCGGCGGACATGGTTGCCGTCGTCGACGCGCTGCGCGAGGGCAGTCCGGCCTGACGGTCGGCGCAGGACGGGAGGAGGGCGGGGTGGAGCAGGACTCGCTGCGCATCGGTGCCCTGGCCTACCCCGGCTGCTTCGCGTCCGAGGTCTTCGGCGTCGTCGACCTGCTGACGATGGCCCGGCACGTCACGCAGACCCACGAGCCCGGGCGGGATCCGTTCTCGACCATGGTGCTGTCGCCGCGCCGGCGCGTCGTGGCCTCGGGCGGGGTGAGCATCGGTGTCGCCGCGGTGCGGCCGGTCGACGTCCTCGTGGTGCCCGGCTTCGACCTGGATCCGACCGAGGACCTCGGCGACCGGCTCGACCGCCTGGGTCCCGAGGTCGAGCTCCTGCGCACGCACGCGGAGGCGGGCACCGCGATCGTGTCACTCTGCGTCGGCGCCTTCCTGCTCGGCGCGAGCGGGCTCCTGGACCATCGCGAGGCGACCACCTCCTGGCTGTTCGCCGACGCCCTCGCCCGGCGTCACCCCCAGGCCCGGGTCGTCCCGGACCGCCTGGTGGTGACTGACCGCGGGGTGACGACGACGGCGGCCTTCAGCGCGATGTTCGACTTCGTGATCGGGCTCGTCGAGCGCCACTGCGGCCGGACCGTCGCCCGGCGGACCGCCCGGATCGCGCTGGTCGACGACAGCCGCACGAGCCAGGCGCCGTACGTCGACGAGGCGCTGCTCCCGGTCCCGGGGTCGTCCTTCGCCCGGCAGGTCCAGCGCCTGCTCGACCAGCAGCTGGCCGAGCCGTACGACCTCGCCGCGCTCGCCGGGCACCTGCACGTGAGCCCGCGGACGCTGCTGCGGCGCTACCGCGCCGAGACCGGCGAGGCGCCGCTTCCCTACCTGCAGCGCCGGCGCGTCCAGCGGGCCCGGAGGCTGCTGGAGACCAGCGACCGCACCGTCACCGACATCCGGCACGCGGTCGGCTACCGCGACCCGGGTGCGTTCGCCGATCTCTTCAGCCGGCACGTGGGCCTGGGGCCCGCGGCCTACCGAGCCCGCTTCCGCAGCGCCCCCGACTGATGTGGCCCGCGGCCGGGCACTGTCGCTAGTGTCGGTGGTCCGGACCGAAGGGCGGAGAGCGTGGCAGCCACCTCCATGCGCGAGACGCTGCGCTCGAGCGGCCTCGTGGGGGCCGACCTCCTGCGCGTCGACTGGTCGGCGACACCCGTGGGCGACCCCGACGCCTGGCCGCTCAGCCTGCGCAACGCGATCCGGATCCTGCTGACGTCGAAGTTCTCGATGTGGATGGCGTGGGGTCCAGAGCTCACGTTCTTCTGCAACGACGCCTACCGGCGCGACACCCTCGGCAAGAAGTACCCCTGGGCGCTGGGCCGTCCGGCGGCGGAGGTGTGGTCGGAGATCTGGGCCGAGGTCAGCCCGCGCATCGAGCGCGTGATGGCGACCGGTGAGGCGACCTGGGACGAGGCGCTGATGCTCTTCCTGGAGCGCTCGGGCTACGTCGAGGAGACCTACCACACCTTCTCCTACAGCCCGCTCGCCGACGACGACGGGGCGATCGCGGGGATGCTCTGCGTGGTCTCGGAGGAGACCGAGCAGGTGGTGGCGACGCGGCGGATGACCACGCTGCGTGACCTCGGCGTCGGGATGGGCACGGCCGGTGACGAGCTCGCCGCGGTCCGCGCCGCGTGCGAGCAGCTCGAGACCAACCCCTACACGATCCCGTTCGTCGCGGTGTACCTCTTCGACGAGGGGGGCGAGCGGGCCGAGCTGGCCGGCACCGCCGGCATCGACGCCGGGCACCCGGCTGCCCCGGAGGTGCTCGGAGCCGACGGGCCGTGGCCGGTCGGCCGCCTCTGGGCCGGTGACGGCGTGCTCGAGCCGCTCACCGGGCGGTTCACCGACCTCCCCACCGGTGCCTGGCAGGTCCCGCCCGAGGCCGCCTACCTCGTCCCTCTCGCCCAGCCGGCCCAGGAGCACCCCTACGGGTTCCTGGTCGCCGGACTCAACCCGCACCGGCCCTTCGACGACTCCTACCGTGACTTCCTCACCCTGGTCGCCGCCACCCTGTCCGCCGCGATCTCGGACTCTCGGGCGATCGAGGCCGAGAAGCAGCGCGCCGAGACGCTGGCCCGCCTGGACCAGGCCAAGAACGACTTCTTCGCCAACATCAGTCACGAGCTGCGGACGCCGCTGACGCTGCTGCTCGCCCCGGCCGAGGACGCCCTCGTCAGCGAGGACGAGCCGCTGCCTCCCCACCAGCGGCAGCGCCTGTCGACGATCGTGCGCAACGGGCAGCGGATGCTGCAGCTGGTCAACACGCTGCTCGACTTCTCCCGGCTGGAGTCGGGCCGGGCGACGTCGAGCTTCCGGCGTACCGATGTCTGCAGCCTCACCGGCGAGCTGGCCGCGATGTTCCAGTCCGCCGCCGACCGGGCCGGGCTGCGCCTCGACGTCTCCTGCCGCGGACCGCTCTGGGCCTGGGTCGACCAGGACCAGTGGACCAAGATCGTGCTCAACCTGGTGTCCAACGCCTTGAAGTTCACCTTCGAGGGCGAGGTGGGCATCCGGGTCGACGCGGACGGCTCGGACGTCGTGCTCACCGTCACCGACACGGGCACCGGCATCCCGGAGGCCGAGATCCCGCACCTCTTCGAGCGTTTCCACCGGGTCGCCGGCGCGCGCTCGCGCACCCACGAGGGATCCGGGATCGGGCTCGCGCTCGTCGCCGAGCTCGTCGCCCTCCACGGCGGTCGGATCGAGGTCGCCAGCACGATGGGCCAGGGCACGACCTTCACGGTCCGGGTCCCGTCCGGCCGCGAGCACCTCCCGGCGGACCAGGTGCACGAGGAGCTCACCGGAGTCGACCCGGTGGCCGGGCCGGCCGCGCAGATGGTCGCGCAGGCGCTGAGCTGGCTCCCCGAGGAGGGCGCCGACGCCGCGGGGCCGACGGCGCAACCGGACGGCGCACCGGACGTCCCGCACCGCCCGCGGGTCCTCGTCGTCGACGACAACGCCGACATGCGCGCCTACATCGCCGACACGATCGGGCGGGACGTCGACGTCGACGTGGCGGCCGACGGACTCGATGCGCTGCACCGGATGGAGACGGCCCGCCCCGACCTCGTCATCACCGACGTGATGATGCCGCGGCTCGACGGGTTCGGACTCCTGGAGCGGATGCAGGCGGACCCCGCGCTGACCGCGATCCCGGTCATCATGCTCTCGGCACGCGCCGGTGAGGAGGGCATGATCGAGGGCCTGGAGGCCGGCGCCGACGACTATCTGGTCAAGCCGTTCTCGGCGCGCGAGCTCCTGGCCCGCGTCCGCGTGACGCTCGCGCTGGACCGCGAGCAGCGGTTGCGCGAGGCGCTCGAGCGCAGCGAGGTGCTGCTCGACCAGGCGCAGCGGCTGGCCCGCGTCGGCAGCTGGGAGATCAACACTGACGACGACACGATCTACGCCTCTCACACGTTCCTGGAGATGCTCGAGCTCACCGCCGAGGAGCTGCAGGAGCTGGGCACCCAGGCGGTCATCCGCTCCCGGGTCCACCCCGACGACCTCGCCACCGTCGAGGCGCGGCTGGCGGAGGCCCGGCCCGGGTCGCTGGTGGAGTACGAGAGCCGGGTGGTCCTGCCGTCCGGGCAGGAGCGGCTCTTCCAGGCGCGCGGCGAGCTGACCCCGCCGCGGACCGACGGCAAGCGCGTGCTGCGCGGATCGTTCCAGGACATCACCGAGCAGCGCGCGACCCAGCAGCGGCTGATCGCCGCCCAGGCGGAGCGCGAGGCGGCGGCCCGCGAGCGCCGCATCGCCGAGGAGCTGCAGGCCAGCCTGCTCCCGGCCGCGGAGTTCGACGTGGAGCAGCTCGAGGTCGCGGCCACCTACCACGCCGGGGTGGAGGGCACCCAGGTCGGCGGCGACTGGTACGACGTGCTCGACCTCGGTGCGGGGCGCACGGCGTTCGTGGTCGGTGACGTGATGGGCCGCGGCGTGCGGGCCGCGGCGGTGATGGGCCAGCTGAAGTCCGCGGCCCGCGCGTTCGCGACGCTCGACCTCGCCCCGACCGAGGTGCTCGAGCACCTCGACACCCTGGTCCAGGACCTCACCGGCGACCAGATCGTGACCTGCATCTACGCGGTGCACGACGCGGTGGAGCAGACGCTCACCTGGGCCAACGCCGGCCACCTGCCGCCGCTGGTGCTGCGCTCGGCGGACGGCGGGGTGGTCCGGCAGGACGCAGAGGCCACGGGGCCGCCGCTCGGCGCGGGGTTCTTCGGCGCGGAGCCGGTGGTCGTCGACGTCACCGACGGGGACGTCCTGCTGCTCTACACCGACGGCCTCGTCGAGCGGCGGGGCGGAGACATCGAGGAGGGCGTCGCCGCGCTCGCCGACCTGCTCGCGGCGTGGGCGGACCGACCGCTCGCCGACCTGCCGGCCGCGCTGGTCGACACGCTGGTCGGCGACGAGCGTGACGACGACGTGGCCCTGGTCGCCGTGCGCGTGGTGCCGGACGCCGGACAGGTCTTCGAGGTCCGCCTGGGCAGCGTCGCCAGCGCCCCGGGGGACGCACGACACGCCGTCAGCGGCCAGCTCGCCCGCTGGGAGGTCGACGACGAGCTGGTCGACCCGATCGTGCTGGCGACGAGCGAGCTGGTGACCAACGCGATCCTGCACGCGCGGCCGCCGATCGACCTGCGCCTGCGGGCCACCGGTGACCGGCTCCTGCTGGAGGTCCAGGACCGCGACCTGCTCCGGCCGCGTCGCCGGCGCCCGCACGACGACGACGAGCACGGCCGGGGCCTGAACATCGTCGAGGCGATCAGCGAGGAGTGGGGCACCCACCGCACGCCCACCGGCAAGACGGTGTGGTGCTGGGTCCGGCGCTGACGGTCAGACCGGCGTCCGCTCCTCGACGCCGTCGGGCTGGGTCTGGTCGGGATCGTCCGTGGGCGCCGTCCCGCGGGTCCGGACCAGGCTCGCGACCACGGCGGTGACCAGGAACAGGCTGATCAGGCCGAGCGAGAGCGCGGTCGGGACCTTGACCACGTCGAGGAGCAGCATCTTCACCCCGACGAGCACGAGGATGGCCGCGAGCCCGACCTTGAGGTAGACGAAGCGGTGCATCAGGTCGGCGAGCAGGAAGTACATCGCCCGCAGCCCCAGGATCGCGAAGGCGTTGCTGGTGAACACCAGGAACGGCTCCTGCGTGACCGCGAGGATGGCCGGGATCGAGTCGACGGCGAAGACCACGTCGGTGACCTCCACCAGCACCAGCACCACGAACAGGGGAGTCGCCACCCAGCGGGTCCCCTGCCGCACCCAGAACCGCTGGCCGGCGTACTCGTCGGTGGTCGGCAGGACCCGGCGGACCAGGCGGAACGTCCGGCTCCTGGTCGGGTCGGGGTGCTGGTCATGCTGGCGGAGCATCTTGATCCCCGTGAGCACCAGGAACGCGCCGAAGACATAGAGCACCCAGTGGAACCGGTCCAGCAGGGCGACCCCGCCGGCGATGAAGGCGGCCCGCATCACCAGCGCCCCGAGCACACCGTAGAAGAGCACCCGGTGCTGGAAGGCGGGCGGCACCGCGAAGGCGGAGAAGATCAGCGCGAAGACGAAGACGTTGTCGACCGCCAGGCTCTTCTCGATGAGGTAGCCGGAGAAGTACTCGCCTCCGGCGCCGGCGCCCCAGACCGCCCACACCACGCCGCCGAAGGCGAGGCCGAGGGCGACCCAGACGGCGCTCCAGGCCGCCGCCTCCCGCACGGACACGACGTGCGCCTTGCGGTGCGCGAGCAGGTCGACGGCGAGCATGCCGACGATGACGGCCAGGACAGCGCCCCAGGCCCACAGTGGTACGTCCACGACACATCCTCCGGTCCGGGACTGCCGTAGGCAGTCCGTCTCCGGGGGTCTCGCCCGCCGCAGGAGCGACCTGGCCACCGGGCCCGCTCGGGCGGGCCGTACTGACGATGGACCAGCGGGGACTACTCCCCTCCACTAATGAAGGATGATTCCGGTATCCACGGACCCATGTCAAGTCGCGAGATCGTGCGCATGTCACGGATTGCAGTGCGAGCACCGGCCCGGGTCGGCGGGCCGACCGACCGCGGTCTCCACGCGGAGCTCGCACGCCGGGCACGAGTCCACGCGGGCGAGCGGCTCGGCGGTCGGCCGGGCACACCAGGCGCACGGCGCGCCCGGGACCGTGCCGTTCCGCCCGAAGCCGGGCGACCCGCAGGAGACGCACCGGGTCCGCAGGCGTACGGCGAGGTCGCGCGCCGCCCCCAGGAGCACGGGGTGTCGCCGGGGGCACACGTGTGCGCGCAGGTCGGTCTCCACCCGCGCCCGCCCGGTGCCGGACGCCGCCACGGCCAGCTCGACGGCGCCTCCCAGGTCGTCCGCCCGCTCGATCCCCTTGGTGACCCCGATGCCGCGGCCGGCGGCCACCGGGTCGTCGGGCCGGACCACCAGCCGCTGTCCCGACCCGGCCAGCAGCTCGCCGAGCGCGCGCACGTCCTCCGGGTCCTCCGCCACCCACGACCCGGCCCAGGGTGCCGGTGCCTCGGCGCGACCGACGACGACCAGGTCGGTGCGCACGTCGACGAGGACCACCTGCTCGACCTGGTGGGTCACGAAACCGACGACGGGGTGCGGAGCGAAGGACCCCTCCGAGGCCAGCCCCACCGGGTGCCCGGCGACGCGGACCCCGCACCGGGCCTTGGCGACCGCAGTCTCGACGGCGGTCCCGGTGCGGGTGACGTCACCGGTGAAGGTGCCGAACGCGTCCGTGTCCACCGGGACCGTCCGCAGCCGCAGGCCACCAGGGCCCCCGAGGGCCCGGGCGAGCAACGGTGTCTTGCGGTGCCGGGTCGCGACGGCGGCGAGGGCGCCTCGGTGGGGGTGCCCGGACGGCAGCAGCGCCGCCGCGGTCACGCGCGCTGTCGCCGCGACGGCTCGGCGTCCCCGGTCGGGAGTCCTGGGACGACGCACGGCTGCCACTGCAGGTTGCGGTCGAGCTCCACCGGCTCGCCGGTCGGCGGCAGCGAGACCAGCTGCATCCACCCGTTGCCGACCGCCTGGTGCAGCGCCGCGTGCCGCTCGACGACCTCGGACACCCGACGCGGGTCGGCCGTCACGACCACGAGGTGGCGCACCGGCAGGTGGCGCAGGTGACTGGTGTCGCCGCCCGCGGCCACGGGATCGTGGCTCGCGACCGCCTGCCACGGCAGCCCGCAGCGGATGTCGCCGTGGGCGCCGGTGAGCACGCCGACGTCACCGACGACGTTGTGGGTCGTCTTGTCGCCGGCGCCGAGCAGCTCCGGTGCGGACGCGGAGAAGTAGTACTGCGAGCTGATCCACTGGGTGACCACCACGGGGCCGGTCATGATCTGCTCGAGCAGCGAGCCGTCGGCGTCCAGCTCCGGCTCGTAGGAGTGCAGGAACGCCGTCCCGCCGAGGTCGAGCGGAGCGGTGAGCTCTCGCGGACCGACGACGAGCGCCATGTTGCCGGCCAGTCCCCACTCCGGCATCGGCTCGGCCCAGTCAGCGGCGCGCTGCTCCAGCGGGTGCAGGCGCCGGCCGCGGCCGGAGGTGGGCAGCGCCAGCCCGCGCTCCGCGGCCGCGTCGGCACCCGCCTGCGCCAGCTCCGCGGCGACCCGGTCGAGCCGGGCGGCGGCCTCCGCCGACTCGGTCGTGCGGTCGCGCAGCAGGACGACCCGGTCGGTCGTCGTGTCGTGCGCAGCCGCCACGACCAGGGTCGAGGCGGGCACGGCGACCCCGCGCTCGGCGAGGGCGGCCCGCACCTGAGGGTCGTTGAGCGCGTCCGCCACCAGCGTCGCGTTCACCGCGCCGCTGTTGCCGCCGCAGGCGCCGCAGTCATAGGCCGACGCGAACGCGTTGTTCTCGGTGCTCGACCGGTGGCCGACCAGGACGACCGTCCCGGTCGGCTGCTCGGCGAGCCCGGTCGAGCGCAGCAGCTGCTCGGCGGCGTCGACGGCCAGGGCGTGCGGGAGCCGTTCGACCACCGGGCGGCGGGTGCTGGTCGGAGCGGACGCCGAGCCCCACGACCTCCAGCGAGCGGGGACGAGGCTCGCGGCGACGATGCCGGCCAACGCCGGCGCCCCACTCATCTCCGCCCACCCGAAGGCGGCGGCCGGCGTCGACCCGGTGCGCGCGAGCAGCCGGCGCAGGGCGGCGCCAGGTGGCAGCGGGGACGCCGCCTCGGCGACGTCGGTGGCGGGGCGCAGGATGCCCGGGCAGAGGTCGGCCGCGTGCCCGTCGGCGTCGAGGTGGCGGACCGGGGCGCCGAAGAACCCGGCGTACCCGAAGGTCGCGTGCCCGTCGTGCCGCTCGAGGTGCCGGCGGACCCGCTCGGACCGCGCGTCGATGCACCACACCGAGGACACCGCAGGAGCAGGCTGCGACGTGGACCCGGCGCGACCGGCCGCCGAGCCCGTGAGCCCGCGCAGCAGCCCGTCGCGGGCGCTCAGGTCGAGGCCGCGCTGCCACACGCTGACCAGGTGGGCCGTCGTCGCGGCGTCGGGTGCCGGTCGCAGGACCGGTGGGGTGCGACGGGCCCCCCGGCTGAGCGCGGCCTCCGCGAGCACGACGTCGAGCGCCATGTGCAGCGCCACGAGCTGCAGGAGCGGCGTCGGGCGACCGGTCGTGCGGGCCCGCCACGAGGCGTGGGCCGCCCAGCCACGACCGGCGGCGAGCACCGAGGTCAGGTAGGTGTAGAGGTCCTGGTCGCCGACGATCCGCTCCACGCGGGGCCACAGCGCCGCGACCGCGAGCGCGGGGTCGGCCGGGAGCTCCCGCGCCAGGGTGTCGGTGCCCGCGACACCCCAGGTGAGGCCTGCGAGCCGGTGGCTCATCGAGGAGCGCCAGAGCGTCCACGGGTCGCTGTCCGACTCCCCGTCCGGTGTCGTCGTCGACCAGGCGCGGGCGGTCCAGGCCGCCAGCTGGAGGTCGAGGACCTCGGCCGGGGCGGGACCGGTCGCGGGGACCAGGTGGTCACAGGCACGTGCCCGCAGGGGTGCCGCGTCGGGTTCTCCGGTCGCGATGGCGCGGGTGAACTCCACCAGGTCGGCCGGGCTGATGCCCGACAGCGGTCCCGGTGCGGCACTGCCGAGCCGCGGGACGCCGGGGCGGCTGGGTCCCGTCGGGTCGTGCTCGGCGAGCGAGCGGCGCAGGGCGTGGTCGGGGACCACGCCGCGGGAGTGGAGGTCGAGGAAGGTGTGCAGCCGCGGCCGGGGGTCCCGCCCGTGCAGGAGCCGGACGGTGGCGGCCGCGTCCTCGACGGCGAGCTTCTCCAGGGGCGCGAGCGGGTTCGCAGCGACCATGGATCGCAGCGGCCAGGCCGGGCCGACGGTGCCGGCGGCCAGTGCGACGACGGTGCCGAGCTGGCCGGCGGGCAGGCCGCCGAGCAGGGTCGCGGGCTCGGTGGGGGTGACGTCCAGGGACCCCTTCGCCCTGGCGCCGGGGGGCAGCAGGGAGGCGGCCACCGCGGTCGGGACGGCACCGCTGCTGACCGGGGAGAGTCGCGCTGCGCCCAGGCCCAGTGCGACGACGAGCAGCGCTGCCGGCAGGGCGACGTACCCCGGTGCGGGACCGTCGGTCCCGGTGTCGAACCAGGTGCCGGTGAGCGCTTCGGCGGCGGCGACCCAGCCCAGGTAGGCCGCCGGGACGAGTGCGGCCGCGACCGTGAGGGCGAGCCGCGTCGTGGCCGGGTTGCGCTCCAGGCGGAGCGCCTCGCGGACGCCCACCCCCGCGACGGCGGCCGCGAGCACGGCCGGGAGGACCAGGCCGGCGGCGTCTCGTCCGACGGATCCGGCGGCCACGACCACGGCCGCCACCAGGCAGACGGCGACGCAGGTGGCCAGGACCTGCCCGGCCGCGTCTCGCGCGACTGCCCGGGTGGCGAGCCGCTGGCGCTCGACCGAGCCGCCGGCCCGCAGGAACAGCCAGGCCTTCCAGCAGCCGTGTCCCAGCACGTGCAGCAGCGCCGCGGCCGGGAGCGCGAGCCCGAGCTGGACCGCCACCAGGCCCATCTGGGCCGTGGTCGACGCGGCGAGCCGCCCCTTGACGTCCGGGCGCAGCCGCATGGTGACCAGGCCGACGCCCACGGAGACCAGGCCGACGACCAGGAGGAGCAGCAGGGCCGCGCGGCTCGCGCCGAGCAGCGGCCAGAAGAGCAGTCCGAGCATCGCGCCACCGTTCACGACTCCCGCGTGCAGGAGGGCGGAGACCGGGGAGGGCGCCTCGGCGGTCTCGGGCAGCCAGCGGTGGGCCGGCACCAGCGCGGAGCGCACCACGACGGCGACCGCCACCGCCACGCCGACGACGCCGTCCGGCGCCCCGGCGTACCAGCCGAGGACGGCCAGCCAGAGGGCCAGGTCACTCGCGGCGAGCCGGACGCCGACGACCCGGGAGGCCCGGCGGGCACGGGGGTCGTCGCGGTGGGCCACGAGGGCGGCGGTCGCCGTCCCGCTGACCGTCCAGCCGATCGCGGCGACGACGAGCTCCTCGGCCGTCACCATCAGCAGCAGGCCGAGGACCGTCGCGACGAGGAGGGCGGCGAACCGGCCCGGCCGCGGCTGGCCGCGCAGGTTCGTCGCGGCATAGGTGGCCACGAGCCACCCGAGGAGGGCGACGTAGACCATCAGGACGACACGCAGTGCGTCCGGGCCCCCGTCGACGGCGGGAGGAAGCTCGACGCGGGTGGCGACGAGGCCGGTGACGAGGGCGGCGAGTGCGACGGCGAGGCCCGCGAGGGTGGCGAGCGACCGGCGGGCGGCGACCAGTGGGTTCATGTGAATCATCAAACATGAAATTGAATACATGTGTCTAGATTCGTACGTTGGTGATCTCGACCACTCCGGCTGGGCTAGATTGCCGCCATGGCGACCGGTGCCGCTCACGGCTGGACCTTCCTGAGCAACCACGGACACGTGCTGGTGGCGCTCAGCCGTGACCCGGACGCCCGGGTCCGGGAGATCGCGGAGGTCGTGGGGATCACCGAGCGGGCTGCGCACGCGATCCTCCGGGACCTGGAGGACGCGGGCTACGTCACCAAGGAGAAGGTCGGGCGGCGCAACGCCTACGGCCTGCACACCGACCTGCGGCTGCGGCACCCCGCCGAGGCGGACACGGCCGTGCGCGACCTGCTGGCGATCTTCAAGTAGCGCCGCGGACCGCGGCGCCGGGCAGTAGACAGCCCGCCGGATCGGCTGGGGGAGGCGACGACGGCGGGCTGTCCACCACACGGTCCCGCGACCGCGGTGCCCGCGGGAGAGCCGAACCGCCCGCCGGCCCCGAGTCCGCGGTCCCGGGGCGGCTGGTACGGATGTACCAGCCGCCCGGTGTTGCCGGTCAGCAGCGCACGAGGACCTCACGGCCGAGCTCGGCGAGGCTCGCGTAGCCGTTCAGACCCATGGTCAGGTCGGCCTCGGCGAGCAGGCAGCGCACCACGAACTCGATGCCGGCCGCCCCGCCGAGGACCGCGCCGTAGCCGTAGGGACGGCCGATGCCCACGGCCGTCGCGCCGAGCGCGAGGGCCTTGACCACGTCGGCGCCCGAGCGCACGCCCGAGTCGAACAGCACCGGCATCCCCTCCGCGGCGTCGACGACCGCGGGCAGCAGGTCCAGGGCCGGCGCGCTCGCGGCCTGGCGGCCCCCGTGGTTGGAGCAGTAGATGCCGTCGACCCCGCCGTCCTTCGCGCGACGGACGTCGTCGGGGTGGCAGATCCCCTTGAGCAGCAGCGGCAGGTCGGTCAGCCCGCGCAGCCAGGCCAGGTCGTCCCACGACAGCCCGGGGTTGCCGAAGGTGAACGCCCACGCCATCGTCGCAGCCCCCGGGTCCTCCTCGGGCGGCGCCGCCAGCTTCGAGCGGAAGACCGGGTCGGAGAAGTAGTTGGCCAGGCAGTAGCCGCGCAGCTGCGGGAAGGTGGCGTGCTGGAGGTCGCGGGGTCGGTAGCCCAGCGTCCAGGTGTCCAGGGTGACGACGATGCCCTGGAAGCCGGCAGCCTCGGCGCGACGCACGAAGCTCTCGGCCAGCTCGCGGTCGTTCGGCGTGTAGAGCTGGAAGAAGCCGGGCGTGTCCCCCAGCGCCGCGGCGACCTCCTCCAGGGGGTCCTGCATCAGCGTCGAGGCGACCATCGGGATCCCGGTGGCGGCCGACGCCGCGGCCGCCGCGACGTCGCCGTGCTCGTCGTCGGTCATCACCCCCAGGACCCCGATCGGTGCCAGGAAGACCGGTGCGGGGAGGGCGTGTCCGAACAGCTCCAGACCGAGGTCGCGCTCCGCGGCCCCAGCCAGCATCCGCGGGAGGATGCCCCAGCGCCCGAACGCCTCGACGTTCGACCGCTGGGTGTGCTCGTCGCCTGCGCCTCCCGCGACGTAGTCCCACAGGCGGGGCTCCATCTTCTCCCGTGCCGCGGCCTCGAGACCCGCGAAGGTGAGGGGGTACGGCGGCAGGCCACCTGCCAGGCCGGCGAAGTAGAGGTCCAGCTGGAAGTCGGCGAAGTTGGCCATGCGGGTATCCAACCGCACGGGCCCTCGTCGCTACATGATGTTGATCGCCCGGGCGATGACGAGCCCGGCGATCACCAGCGAGATCGCCGACTCCGCGACGAGCCAGAGCTTGGACCAGTGCCGGATCGCGGACACGTCGGTGGGACTGAAGGCGGTGGCGGTGTTGAACGACAGCGCCAGGTAGTCGACGAACTGGGGGTACCAGCCGGCTGCGACGAGCTCCTCGAGGTTCTGCTCGGGGAAGTGGAAGGCCGCGGGCCTGCGGCTGGTCCCGTGCGCGCGGGCGACGGGACCACCGGAGTCCAGGTGCCAGTACCACAGGGCGAAGGCGATGACGTTGGTCGCCCAGACCGCCGCCCCGAGGCTGAGCAGCTGGCCGGCCGAGTCGAACTCGGCCTTGTCGAGGACGCCGCGCACGAGCCGGACCGCAGAGACGATCGTGGAGAGCGTGATCAGCACGATCATCGCGCCGGTCGTCACCCGCAGCCAGGGTCGCTCCCGGTCGATCCGGCCGGGGTCACCGACGACGAGCAGTCCCAGGAGGAGCAGCAGCACCACGGGGTAGGCGATGCGCGTCACCGCGTCGATCGTGAAGTCGGCCGGGACGAGCAGGTCCAGGCCCACGGCGGCGAGGACGGCCAGCGCCATGGGGAGGCGCCGTTCCCCCTCGCGCTCCACGGCCCTCGTCGTCTCAGCCACGGCCGTCGTCCTCGTGCACGCGACCCAGCCTGGCAGCCCGGGCGCGGGCGTGGGGGACTTTCGGACCGGTCGGCCGCCGTACTCGCGCCCCGCGGTCAGACGGTCGCGCTCATGAAGTCGCCGCAGCCCGGGCACTCGGCGAGCAGACGGTGGTCCGGCCCGAGGCGGGGCAGGCCGCGGAAGAGGGTGAACCCGCAGCTGGCGCACAGCAGGTCGAGGTCGCCGTAGCTGAAGAAGTAGGAGTCGAGCCGGCCGTGAGCGAACAGCGCGACCTCACCGGCTGTCGGTGGGTTCGACCGGACCATGGTGAAGCTGCTCACGGATCCATGATCAGCGCCGGGGGAGGCGGTGAGGAGAGCCGTAGGTCCCGGCTGGTCCTCGCTGGGCGGGACAGGGTCCTGTGACTCCGGTCCCACTCGGGCGCCCGCGGACGGACCGGGGAGCAGGGTCGTTCAGACCCGGACCAGGGAGAGGCGCCAGCAGCTCGGGCACGCGGCGATGGAGCGCAGCTGGACCTGGGTCGCGAGCATCGGCCCGAGGGCGAGCTGCATGCGCGGGAGCGGGTTGTGGCGTGTGATGATCGTCAGCCCCTCCCCGGGGGCGAGGGCCTCCAGGGCGGCGGTGATCGCCGGGCACCGCTGGTCCAGCGGGATGCCGCGCACGTCGAGCTCGGGGAATCCGGCGGCCACGTCGGAGGACGCGGTGCATGCGCTGAAGGCGGCGGAGCTGCCGGCGTCCTGCTGGGTGGTCATGTCGACTCCTGTCCTCGGCCGCCCACCGCGGTGGGCGGCACGTGTTCCGGCGAAGTCGACCTTGCCCCGAGCCTCTTCGTCGCGAGCTGCGCACCGCTGGCGAGCGCCCGAGCCGCCTCGTCGTCCCACGGTGACCGGTCTCCGCGGCGACGGGGGAGGGACCGACGTCCCGACCAGGGAGGACCTAGGGCTCCGGCGCCAAGCCTGGCTCACCGGTGGGCGCCGTCCTCGGCCGGTCCGCGGACGAACCCGGCGGCCCGCATCCCGAGGTAGACGCCCCAGCCGATCACGGCGATCGCGGTGAAGACCGCGGCAGCGGTGAGCGTGAGCACGGCCAGCGCGACGGCCGCGGCGTGGCCGCCGCCCGAGTCGTCGCGCAGGGCCAGCGCCGAGATCAGCCCGCCGAGGACGGCCAGGGCGACACCGGTCCAGAGGAAGTAGCGAAGCCGCAGCCGGGCCTCGACCGTGCGGTGGTCCATGTCGGTCTCCTCGCGCCGCGCGGGCTCCACGGCGTCCTTGCGCACGCAACCTACCCCCGCGGCCCGCTGCGCGGACGCGTTCGCGGCGGCGATGGGGGTCACGGTGGCGATCCGGCAGGCGGGTGGGAGCATCGTCTCGTGGGCGCGCTGAGGGAGCGGGCGGTCGCGACGGTCCGGCGTGTGGGCGCCGAGCGGGTCGTGCTGACGACGTACCTCGCCTTCACCCTCTGGGTCCTGGTCGACCCGAGCCGGGAGACCCAGAGGGAGTGGGCGACGGTCGCGGCGATCGGGTACGCCGCCGCTCTCCTCGGGCTGTCGGTGGGGCTCGGCGCGCGCCGCTCCTGCCTGGTGGCGGCCGTCGGGTCGGTGCTGGTGCCGACCCTCGTGCTGGTCGCCCGCGGCATGGGGCAGCCGGAGGTCCGGGTCGTGCACACCGGTGCGCTGCAGCTGCTCGCGGCAGGGAGCCCCTACCTCCCGGATCCCTCCTCGGTCTACGACTACCGCCCCTACCTGCCGGCGCTCTACCTCTTCGGCGCGGTGCCGGCGACCGGCGGCGACCTGCGGCTGCCGGCCCTCGCCCTGCTGGTGGCTGCGCTGGTCGCGGTGCGGGTGTGGTCACGACGGGTGCCCGAGGGCCCGGTCGACCACGCGGCCGCGCTGGACACCCGGCTGGCGCTGCTGGTCGCCTGTCCGCTCGTCGCGGCGGCGATCGCGGTCAGCGGGATCGACGTGCCGCAGGCCGCGCTCACGGTGCTGGCGGTCGCGCTGGTCGCCCGGCACCGCTACACCGCCAGCGCCGTCGCGATCGGCCTCACGATGGCGATGAAGCCCACCGGGCTCTGCGCGGCCTTCGTGCTCGCCGTCTGCATCTACCGCCGCGACGGGCTCGCGGCGTCCCTGCGGTTCGGCGCGGTGACGCTGGCGACCACGCTGGTCGCGGTGCTGCCGGTCGCCCGGGTGGACCCACGGGGGATGTGGGACAACGTCGTCGAGTTCCCCGCCGGCGCCTCCCTGGTGCAGTCGCCGGCCTCCTCGCCGCTGCCCGGCGTCCTGCTGCGGCTCGCCGGCCTGCCGTCCTGGGCGTCCGCGCTGCTCGTCGTCACCGCGGCCCTCGCCTTCGGTGCCTGGTGCGTGCTGCGGTCGTCGCCGGAGGTGACCTGGGCGGCGTCGCGGATCGCGCTCGGCCTCTGCCTCGCCTTCCTGCTGGTCCCCTACAGCCGGGTCGGCTACTTCCTCATCCCGGTGCTGGTGTTCTTCCCGTTCCGGTGGGCCGGCGCCGGCAGTCGCACCCCCGCCCCCGCGTAGGCCCGGGCGGCCTCCCGGGGGTGGATGAATCCCCGGTCAGCCGGGGAAACCTGACGTTGTCGGGGGTTGCAACCCCCGACAACGTCAGGAAGAGCCTGACAACCCCCGGCGCGTGGCCGGCGTCAGGCGGCCTGCTGCTCGGCGGGCCAGCCGCCCACGGGGTGCACGCGGCCGGTGTCGTCGACCAGCCGCGCGGTGAGGCCGCGCTCGCGCAGCCACCGCAGGCCGGCGGTGCCCTTGACGACGGCCGCGGTGCTGGCCGCGTTGGCGTCGGCGCAGCGGTCGGCAGCGACGCTGACGGTCCGCCACACCGCGGCCGCCGGGAGGCCGGTGGCCGGGTCGAGGATGTGGTGCACCGTCCGACCCGCGCGGTGCCAGGTGCGGTGCAGCGTGCTCGACGTGGCGATCGCGGAGCCGGCGGGCAGGGTCACGTGGGAGACCGGCTCGCCGGGCCCGTCGCCGACGGTCACCTGCCAGCCACCCTCGGGCGCCGGCCCGGCGGTGGCGATGTCGCCGCCGAGGCTCACCAGGACCCCGGTGCCGCACCGGTCGGCGACAGCCCCGGCGACCAGGTCGGCGGCGGCGGCCTTCGCGGTCGCGCCGAGGTCCAGCTCGAGCGTCGGCGGGGCGGTCAGCCAGCCGTCGCCCACGCTCACCCGCTGCCAGCCGGGTGCCTGGCGGGCCACGACCGGTCGGCCGTCGTACGCCGGGAGCGCCGCCAGGTCGCGGTCGTAGCCGAGGTCCACCAGCGCCCGGCCGAGGGTCGGGTCGACGGCGCCGTCGGTCCACGCGGCCGCGTCGAGCGCGACGGTGAGCAACCGCTCGAGCACGGGGGAGATGCGGGTCCGCCCGTGGCCCTGGGTCAAGCGGGCCGGCAGCCGGCGCAGCTCGCTGTCGCCGCGGAACCGGTTGGCCGCCAGGTCGACCTCGGCCAGCAGCCGGTCGGCGACGGTGCGCGCCTCGGGCAGGCGGGACGGCTCGGTCACCACCAGCCGCGCCGAGGTGGTCCACAGGCTCCAGTCGTCGGTGGCGACGGGCATCTCAGGACCCCTGGGAGGTCGCGTGGCCGCCGGTCGAGGACCCCTGTCCGAGGGTGGTCCCGCCGGAGGTGCTCGAGCTCGACGAGCCGCCGGACCCCGGCCACGCGGTCGAGGAGTCGGTGGCCGCCACGCCGCAGGCGGTCGTGAGCGCGAGCGAGCCGGCCATCAGGCTGCCGGCGACGATCCGGCGCCAGGTGCGGCGCCGTCGGGTGCTGGAGGGCAGAGGTGCGTCGGTCATGGTCGTGAACCTAGGCATCGCCGCTGGCGCCTCGCTGTCCGTCGTCTGTGACCTTCCTGTGCGCCGATCGGCCATGCCGGGACTGCCCGGACGGGGCCCGTCCGGTGGCCCGTTCGGACCATGGCGCCGCCCGGGTGTCGAGAGCATGGTCGGGAGCATGCGACGACGTCACGCGCTCTGGCTCGCCCCGCTCCTGCTCCTCGCCGGCGTCCTGGCCGCACCGCCGCCGGCCCAGGCCGACCCGGGGGACTGGACCAAGATCTCCACCGGCACCGTGGGCATCGGCTACGAGTCGAGCCTGCACCGCACCGCCGACGGGGTGCTGCACGTGGTCTACCCCAGGGGTGCCGGCAGCGCCTCGACCTACGGGCACACGTCGGTCCGTCCCGACGGCTCGCTCGCGAACCAGTCCACCGTCCTGTCGCCCGGCTGGTCGACGCTGGACTCCGCGCCCGCGCTGATCGGCGACGGGACCGGGCTGCGGATGGTCTTCGGCGGGATCCAGACCCTCTCGTCGGGCTTCTGGTCCGACGGGCGGATGTACACAGCGACCGCGCCGGCGTCCGGCAGCAGCTGGACGCTGCCGGCGCAGGCGGTCGGGATCAGCCACTCGGCGTACGGGAGCTACGGCACCGCGGGCGTCGAGCTCGCCGACGGCACCCCGGTCGCCGCGTTCCCCCTCAGCAGCGACATCACCTGGCACGTGGGCACGGGCCCCGAGGCCGACCAGGCCTTCACCTTCGGTGCCTGTTGCGTCTACGACCTGGCCATGGTCCGCAGCGGCGCCGCGGTCTGGCTGGCCTGGTACGCCAACGGCGGCACCAGCGGCACCAACGGCGTCTTCGTCAAGCAGATCCTCCCCACGGTCGGGCCCACCACCAAGGCACCCCAGTCCAGCCAGGGTGCGAGCTCGGTGTCCACCGGCACGGTGGCCCTCGCGGCCAGGTCCGGCGGCGGGATCTACGCCGCCTACTGCGTGGGCTACCCGACCTGCGACCACATCGGGCTGTGGCGGGTCGGCTCGTCGACGGTGCGCACGGTGCCCGGCAGCCGGTACGCCGCGACGATGTCCCTGAGCCCGGGACCGTCCGGACGGCTGTGGGTCGCCTGGTCGGACAACATCCCGCGCGTGCGGGCGGTCCGCACCGCGGTCAACGGTGCGACCTTCGGTGCCGTGCGCACCGTCGGCATGCCTCCGCACAAGGCGGCGGTCTACGACCTGGCGCTCGACGGCACGACCGGCCGCGGTGACGTGGTGGTCAACGTCGGCGACGGGTTCTGGCACACCCAGGTCGTGCCGGGCCTCACCCTGCGGGCGACCCCGACGACGTGGCGGCACGGTGTGCGCCGGACGGTCACCTTCACCGTGACCGACGCGGGTGCGGCCGTCGGCGCCGCCCACGTCCAGGGCGGCGGCCGGTCGTGCACGACCTCGGGGAGCGGGCGGTGCACGATCACGTTCCCGCCGTCCACGGCGAAGGGACCGATCACGGTCAGGGTCACCCGCAGCGGGTACGCCGCGGGCGCCGTGCGGCTCCGGGTGACCTGACGGGCCGCAGCGGCGACCTGCTGCTCGCTCGCGTGCGCGCTGACTCCTCAGCCGAACGACGCGAGCCAGGCCCGGCCCTCCTCGGAGAGACGGCCGTGCGCGTCGGCGACCTTCGCCCAGCGCCGCGTCGCGCGCAAGAAGGTGGCCGGGTTGTAGACGTCCTCCTCGCGCGACCACAGTCCGTCGCCGGCGTAGGTGAGGATCGTGATGTTCGCGGCCCCGTGCCGCTCGCCGTCCCCGGGGTCGACCAGGTCGTTCCAGACCTCGCACACGATCCGGCCGCGGTCCTCGTCGACGACGTGCCAGGTGATGGGGAACCGGGGCATCGCGCTGCCGGGGAAGGTGGTCATCGTCGAGACGATCCAGCCCCGGATCGCCTCCCGTCCGGCGAAGTCGCCGTACGCGTGCTCGCGGTAGGTCGCGTCCTCGGTGAACAGGTCCGCGAACCGGGCCCAGTCGCCGGAGCCGGCGATCCGGTCGACCTCGTCCTGGTAGTGCTGGAACGCCGCCTCGAGCTCCGCGCGCGGCCAGGGGGTGCTCATGGGGGGACAGTAGGCGGCCGGCGCCGGACATGGAACACGTTCTAGTGGATTCGGCGGGACGGCACCACGGCTCGGGGGCACTCTTGACAAGGTATTGATCGATTACTACCTTTAGTGATCATTCGATGCCAACCGCTCTCCCGGACGCTCCGGGAGGCGCTCGAGAACAGGACCTCGCCATGATCGACACCTCCACCCTCATGCCGTTCGCCATCGCGGTGCTCGCCCTGGCCGCCGTCACCGCCGTGCTCGGCCTGGTCGGCCTGGTCCAGGTCGTCGCGGAGCTCGGACGCCGCCGCGACCGGCGCGCGTCGGTGCACGCCCTCCCGGTGGTCGGCCGCACGGCGCCCGCGTCGCGGGCGGCCTGAGGAGGCCGTGCTCAGCCGGGCCGTTCGGCGTCCGCCGCAGGGCGGAGCGCCGTGGTCATCAGGTAGTCCTTCTCGGGCCCGCTCGCGTGCCACTCCACCCGCCAACCGTCGTCGGTGAGCTCGATCAGCCCGACGTAGTGGTCCGGCGCGCACGGGTGCTCCACCCGGCGGTCCACGGCCCAGGGGTGGAACGGACGACCGTCGGCGAACTCCACCCACCACCCGGCCTCGGTGCGCACCACGAACAGGGTGCGCTCGACCGGCACCGTGTGACCGTCCCAGGTCATCGTCCCCGTCTCGTGCCAGCGCACCCGGTCGGCCGACTCCAGCGCCAGCGTCGTCGTGCCGCGCACGTCGTGGCGCCGGCCGGACCGGCGGTCCTCGACGGTGCGGCGCAGCTCCCACGTCCCGAGCAGGTCGACCGGGCTGGTCCCGGGCGGGTGCGGCTCGACCGATGACACGGCCGCGACGCTACTCCCCGGCGCCGGCGCGAACCGATGTCGCCGACACTCCCGTGACCTGCGGGGTGCACGGGGCTCGTGAGGTTAGCGTGGCCTGACCTACCGGCGAGCTGAGGGGAAGCAGCGTGGTCCGACGGGTCCGTCTCGGGCGCCGCCACGACCCGGGCCGACCCCTGCGCTGGAACGGTCCGCCGCCGGTCCTGCTCGTCGCGACGGTCGCCGCGTTCGCTGTCCTCCCCTTCGTCCACCACGGCGCCGCACCGCGCGGCGCGGTCGCACCGGCGTCGGCCCCCGTGGCACCGTCCGGCGCGTCCCGGGGGCAGGACGCCGTGCAGCACCTCGAGGTCAGCCGGGGCGGCGTGGCCAGCGCCGGGCTCGCACCCCTGCGGCTGAAGCCGGCGCACGTGGGCGTGGCGTCGTTCAACATGTTCTACAAGCTGTCGGCCGACCAGGCCCGCCAGGATGCGCAACGGCTGACGCGAGAGGCCGACGTCGACGTCATCGGGTGGCAGGAGGCCCAGAACTTCTCCGGCGTCCTGCACGCGCTGCCCGGTTGGCAGACCTACACCTCGCCCGGGTCGGAGCTCGCGGTGTCCTGGCGCAGCTCGCAGTTCGACCTCGTGACGGCCCACCTGCGCGAGGTGGCACGCGGTGTGACGGTGACCGAGGGGCGCTACCCCTTCGCGCGTCGGCTGGTCCTCACGGTGACCCTGCGCCACCTGGAGACGGGCCGGACCCTCACGGTGGTCGACGCCCACCTGCCGCACATGATCGAGGACCTCGCCCGGCCCGGACACTGGACGCCGACGCTCAACGCCGGCCGCGCCCGGGCCCAGCTGCGCAGCATCGCGTCGACCTGGCGCGGGCTCGGCGACCACGAGGCGATCGGCACCGGCGACTTCAACTTCGACGCTCGCGCGGATGCCGCCGAGGACCCCGCGGGCGGGCCGCGGGCGGTGCTCGGCCCGGTCGCGATCTCGTCGTACATGGCGCTCGGCACCGACGTCGGGGCGACCTACCCCGAGAACGACCGCCGCATCGACTACGTCTGGGCCGACCGCGAGGCCTACGAGGCGGGGCGGATCCGGTTCACCGCGCAGCGCGTCGTCGGGGGCATGAACAGCGACCACAACGCGCTCGTGGCGCACCTGCTGCTCTCCTGAGGGGCCCGGGGCGGGTCGCTCAGAGCGCCATCTGCCGGCCGGGCTCGGCGAGCACGGCGTGCACGGCCTGGCCCGCGAGCGCGTCGACGAACCGCTGGCCGGGCGTGGTGAACAGCCGCTCGTGGTTGGACCGCGCGATCCGGCGCAGCCCGAGCGGCCAGAAGGTGCCCCAGTGCACCGGGACGGCTGTCTCGGCCCCCACGGTGAGGACGGCGGACGCGCCGTCGACCGGGTTCATGTGGCCGTCCTCCAGCGTCGGCCCCCAGCCCCCGATGGGGACCAGGGCGAGGTCGACCGCCCCGACGTCGCGCATGTCCTCGCGCAGCTCGGTGTCGCCGGGGAACCAGAACGACCGGCCGCCGCCGTCGACCCGGAAGCCCAGCGGGGGACCGGTGATGCGCGTGTGCGGACCGCGCCCGCCGTCGTGGGTCGCGGGCAGGACGCGGACGGTCACCCCCGCGACCTCGACCACGTCACCGGGCTCGACCGGCCGGACCCGGTCGGCGCCGAGGCCGCGCAGCAGCGGCTCCCCGCCGCGCGGCACGAGGATCGGCACGTCCGGCGCGAACCGGCGCAGCGAGGGCAGGTGCAGGTGGTCGTGGTGCAGGTGGGAGATCAGCACCACGTCGGCCTCGCCGGCGTGGGCGGCCGGGCTGGCGGCGTACCGCCGGAGGTGGAAGAGCCGGTCGCTGAGCAGCGGGTCGGTCGCGACCCGGACGCCGCCGAGGTCGACGGTCGTCGACGCGTGTCCCCACCAGGTGAGGGCGAGGTCGCCGGTGCTCACGGCAGCAGCGTAGGGCGGCGGCCGGTCGCGACGGTGCCGTCCACGTCATCGTCGTGCGTGATCTCGGCGACGAGTCCCGCGGACTCCATCAGGGCGGCGGTCGCCGGACCCTGCGCGACGCTCGTCTCGACCAGCAGCCTGCCGCCGGGCGCCAGCCACTCGGGTGCGCCGGCGACGACCCCGCGTTGCACGTCGAGCCCGTCGGGTCCGCCGTCGAGCGCCACGGGGTGCTCGTGGTCGCGGGCCTCGGCCGGCATGGTCGCGATGGCGCCGGTCGGGACGTACGGCGCGTTCGCGACCACGAGCGCGACGCGCCCTCGCAGGTCGCGCGGGAGCGCGCCGTAGAGGTTGCCGTGGTGGACGCGCTCGGCGGGCAGGTTGCGACGGGCGCAGGCGACGGCGTCGGGGTCGAGGTCGGCAGCGTGCACCTCGACGCCGGGTACGGCGGCCAGGACGGCCGCCCCGATCGCGCCGGTGCCGCAGCACAGGTCGACCACGACGTCCCCGGGCCGCAGACCGGCCGTGGCCCGGCGCACCAGTGCCGTCGAGCGCAGGCGTGGCACGAACACCCCCGGTGCGACCGCGATGCGGAGGCCGCAGAACCCGGCGTGCCCCACCACCTGCTCCAGCGGCTCGCCCGCGACCCGCCGGGCCAGCAGGGCCTCGAGGTGGCCGGCGTCGGTCGCGGCCTCGCGCAGCTCGCGGGCCTCGTCCTCGGCGTACACGCAGCCAGCCGCACGGAGGGCGGCGACCAGCGCGTCGGGAGGCATGGTCGATGATGCTGCCATGCCGAGCGTGAGCACCCAGGTGACGTGGATCGTCGTGGGCTACGCGCTGCTGGTCGTCGTGCTCGCGCTCGTCGTCGCGGTCCGCCGCCAGGAGCGGCCGGGCTGGCTGGACCAGATGGCCTGGATGCTCGAGCTGCTGCTGGTGGTCCGGGCGCTGATCGGGCTGGGGCCGCTGCTGGGCGACGACCCGCCGCCGTCGACCTCGACCTACGTCGGCTACCTGATCGCGTCGGTGTGCGTGCTGCCCATCGCGATGAGGTCGGTCGACGGGGACCGCGCCGTGTGGTCCTCGGCCGTCGTCGCGGTCGCGGCGCTGGCGATCGGCGTGATCGCCGTACGACTGGAGATGACGGCGTGACGCCGGAGGCCGCGGTGCCCCGGTCGGGGCCGCACAAGGTCCTCCTCGCGTTCTACGCGCTGTTCACCCTCGCGGCGGGAGCGCGGGCGCTGGTGCAGCTGACGACGCAGTACGACGAGGCGCCGGTCGCCTACTGGCTCTCGCTCGCGGCGGCGGTGACCTACGCGCTGGGCTGGTGGGCGATCCGCCAGGCGTCGGCCGGGCACACCGGCTTCGCCAGCGTGATGCTGTGGGTGGAGCTCGCGGGCGTGCTCACCGTCGGCACCTTGTCGATCGTCGTGGACCGCTGGTTCCCCGACGCCTCGGTCTGGTCCGACTACGGGATCGGCTACGGGTTCGTGCCGGCCGTGCTGCCGATCGCGGGGCTGCTGTGGCTGCGCCGGCAGAAGCGGGACGCTCGCGCGGACCTGTAACGTGTTCTAGTTTGGTCCCGTGACCGACGTCTTCGCCCCCGCCACGCTGGGCCCGGTGCGGCTGCGCAACCGCACGGTCAAGGCCGCGACCTTCGAGGGGTGCACGCCGGACGGTCAGGTGACCGACGGGCTCGTCGACTACCACCTCGCGGTGGCGCGAGGTGGTGTCGGGCTCACCACCGTCGCCTACCTGGCGGTGGCCCCGGAGGGCCGGACGCACCGCGAGGTGATCGTGGTCGGGGAGCACTCCCTGGCCGGGCTCGCGCGGCTCGCCGACGCCGTCCACGCCGAGGGCGCGGCGATCGCCGGCCAGGTGGGGCACGCCGGTCCGGTGGCCAACGGCCGCTCGAACGGCGTCCACGCGATCAGCGCGTCGCGGATGCCGAGCCCCCTGTCCATGCAGATGATCCGGGCGGCGACCGAGGCCGACCTGACCCGGGTGACGCGCGCCTACGTGTCCGCGGCCCGGACGCTGGTGCGGGCCGGCTTCGACGTGCTCGAGCTGCACATGGCGCACAGCTACCTGGTCTCGTCGTTCCTCGCTCCCGGCCTGAACCGCCGCCGGGACCGGTGGGGCGGCTCGCTGGAGAACCGGGCGCGCCTGGGTCGCCAAGTGGCGCGCGCCGTCCGCGACGAAGTCGGCTCGGAGGTGGCGGTCACCGCCAAGGTCTCGGTGAGCGACGGCTTCAAGGGGGGCGTGACGACCGACGAGGGGCTGGCGTACGCGCAGCTGCTCGAGGCGGACGGCTGCCTCGACGCGCTGCAGCTGAGCGGTGGGTCGTCGCTGATGAACCCCATGTACCTCTTCCGCGGGGACGCGCCGGTCGCCGACTTCGCCGCGACGATGCCGCCGCTGGTGCGCTGGGGGATGAGGACGCCGGTGGGCCGGTCGTTCCTCAAGGCGTACCCGTTCGAGGAGGGGTACTTCCGCGAGAAGGCGCTGCGGTTCCGCGGCTCATTGTCGATGCCGTTGATGCTGCTGGGCGGCATCAACCGCCGCGAGACGATGGAGCGGGCGATGGCCGACGGGTTCGACTTCGTCGCCATGGGCCGGGCGCTGCTCCGCGAGCCGGACCTGGTGAACCGGCTGGCCGCGGGCTCCGCCTCCGCCGGCGTCTGCTCGCACTGCAACCGCTGCATGCCCACGATCTACTCCGGCACGCGGTGCGTGGAGGTCGAGTCGTTCGCTTCACCGGCCGACCGGTGAAACGTGCAGACACGCCGAGGGAGCACCGGCGTGTGATTGCCCCGCATGGGAGAGCCACTGAGGGTCGTCGTCTGGTCCACGGGGACGGTCGGTCGCCACGCGATCGCGGGCATCGACGCCCACCCCGACCTCGAGCTGGTGGGGGTCTGGGTGTCCAACCCCGACAAGGACGGGAAGGACGCCGGCGTGCTGGCCGACCTCGGCCGCGAGCTGGGGGTCGCGGCGACCACCGACAAGCAGGCGCTGCTCGCGATGAAGCCGGACGCCATCGTGCACACGGCGATGACCGACGACCGGGTCTTCGAGGCGATCGAGGACCTCATCGAGTTCCTCGAGGCCGGCGTCAACGTGACCTCCAGCGGCCCGGTGCTCCTGCAGTGGCCCGAGCGGATCCTGCCGCCCGAGACGCTCGACCGGATCGCGAGCGCCGGAGAGCGGACGGGCGCGAGCCTGCACGTCAACGGCATCGACCCGGGGTTCGCCAACGACGTCCTCCCGCTGTCGCTGACCAGCCTGTCGCAGCGCATCGACGAGGTCCGGGTGATGGAGATCTGCGACTACTCGACCTACTACCAGCCGGTCGTGATGGGTGACCTGTTCGGCTTCGGCAGGCCGATGGACTTCCGGGCGTTCCTCTGGGAGCCCGGCATCCTGACCATGGCGTGGGGCAGCGTCGTCCGCCAGATCGCCGCCGGCCTCGGCATCACCCTCGACGAGCCGCTCACCGAGGAGGTCGACCGCCGCGCCGCCGAGGTCGACACGCCGAGCGTCAGCGGGGACGTGCAGGCCGGCACCATGGGCGCCGTCCACTTCCAGCTGATCGGCAAGGTCGACGGCGTGCCGCGCGTGGTGCTCGAGCACTACACGCGTACGGCGCCCGACCAGGTGCCCGAGTGGCCGACCCCGCCCGAGGGCGACGGCTGCTACCGGGTCGTCATCAAGGGTGAGCCGTTCATGCAGTGCGACTTCGTCCACCACGGCGAGCACGGCGACCACAACGTCTCCGGGATGATCGTCACCGCCCAGCGCATCGTGAACGCCGTCCCCGCCGTCGTCGCCGCCCCGGGTGGCCTCGTCACCGCCCTCGACCTGCCGCTGGTCACCGGCAGGGGGCTGGTGAGCAGGGCATGAGCATCCTCGACCGGTTCGCGGTCCCCGGGCAGGTCGCCATCGTCACCGGCGCCGGCCGCGGCCTCGGTGCGGCCACCGCCGTCGCGCTCGCCGAGGCGGGCGCCGACGTCCTCATCTCGGCGCGCACCGAGTCCCAGCTCGCCGAGGTTGCCGACCGGGTCCGCGCGACCGGCCGGCGCTGCGTCGTCGTACCGGCCGACCTCAACGACCTCGACGCCGTCGCCGGCCTGGCCCAGGCGGCGTACGACGAGCTCGGCCGGCTCGACACGGTCGTCAACAACGTCGGCGGCACGTTCCCGCGCGAGTTCCTGCAGACCAGCGGCCGGTTCCTCGACGAGGCGTTCCACTTCAACGTGACGACCGCCCACGCGCTCACCCGGGCGGCCGTCCCCCTGATGCTGCAGCACGACGACGGCGCCCAGAAGGCGGTCGTGACGATCAGCTCGATGATGGGGCGCACCGCGGACCGCGGGTTCGTCGCCTACGGGACGGCCAAGGCTGCGCTCGCCCACTGGACCCGACTGGCGGCCCAGGACCTCGCGCCCCGGATCCGGGTCAACGGCATCTTCGTCGGCTCCATCATGACCAGCGCGCTCGAGTTCGTCGCCGGGCAGCCCGAGATGATGCACCAGCTGGAGTCGAAGACCCCGCTGGGCCGGGTGGGCGAGCCCGAGGACATCGCGTCCGGGGTGCTCTACCTGGCGTCGAGGGCTGGGCAGTACGTCACCGGCAAGCTGCTCGAGATCGACGGCGGCATCCAGCAGCCGACCCTGGACCTCGGGTTCCCCGACGTGTCCGTCTAGGGTCGCGCCCGTGACCTCGTCGAGCACCCCCACCGCCCGCGCCGTCTCGCCGGACTCCGGCGAGCACTGGTCGGCCGAGGGCGCCTGGCGGGTGGCCGACGGCATCCACCGGATCCCGCTGCCGCTGCCGATGGACGGCCTCAAGGCGGTCAACGTCTACGTCATCGAGTCCGACGACGGGCTGACCCTCATCGACGGCGGCTGGTCGATCGAGGTCGCCCGTGACCTGCTGGAGCGCTGCCTGCGCGACGTCGGCTACGGGTTCGGCGACATCCGCCGGTTCCTGGTGACCCACATCCACCGCGACCACTACACGCTCGCGACGGTGCTCGGCCACGAGTACGGCGCCGACGTCTCGCTCGGCCTCGGCGAGAAGCCCGGGCTCGACCTGCTCAACGACGCGCTCGGTGGCGCGGTCGACTTCGACGGCAACCCGTTCCTGGAGGTGCTCCGCACCGCCGGCGCGCACGAGATCGCCGACCTGTGGGCGCTCGGGACGCCGGAGATGCCGGACCCCGCGTGGTGGCAGTACCCGCACACCTGGCTCGCCGGCGACCAGGCGATCGAGGTCGGTGCCCGGACGCTCGACGCCGTGCACACCCCGGGCCACACCCCCGGCCACTACGTCTTCGCCGAGCAGGCGGCCGGGCTGCTGTTCGCCGGCGACCACGTGCTGCCCACCATCACGCCGTCCATCGGGTTCACGGTGCCGCCGGTGCCCGACCCGCTCGGCGACTTCATGGCCTCGCTGACCAAGGTGCGCGCGCTGCCGGACCTCGTGGTCCTGCCGGCGCACGGCCCGGTCGCCCCGTCGACCCACGCGCGGGTCGACGAGCTGCTCGCCCACCACGAGCAGCGGCTCGCGCTCAGCCTGGCCGCGCTGGCCGACGGTCCGCTCACCGCGCACCGGGTGGCCCACCACCTGGGCTGGACGCGGCACGAGAAGGCGTACGGCGAGCTCGACCCGTTCGCGCAGGGGATGGCGTCGATGGAGACCAAGGCGCACCTCGAGCTGCTCGTCGCCCAGGGCCGCGCCACCCGGGCGGAGTCGCCCGACGGGGTGCTGTTCACCGCGGCGGGCTGACCGGCCCGTCAGTCCGCCGGGAGGATGACGCAGGACGGCCGGTCGGGCGGGGCCGCGGGGGAGCGGCGCATCGGGGTGTGCGGGATGCCGTCCTCGAGGAACTCCGGTCCGGCGACCTCGAAGCCGAACAGGCGGTACCAGTCGACCAGCGGCGACTGGGCATCCAGCACCACGTCGCGCCCGGTCGCCTCGGCCAGCGCCGTGGACATCAGCCGGTCCGCCCATCCACGCCCACGCGCGGCAGGGGCGAGCAGCACCCGCCCGATCCGCCACACCTCGCCGTCGTCCAGTACCCGGGCGTAGCCGAGCAGGTCGTCGGACCGGGCGTCGTCGGCCAGCAGCAGGACGTGACGCGTCGCGGGCTCGACATCGCGACCGTCGAGGTCGGGGTAGGGGCACTGCTGCTCGACGACGAACACGTCCTGCCGGATCTTGCAGATCGCGTAGACGGACTCGGGATCGAGCCGGTCGAAGGGGACCGCGAGGCACCTCATGCCAGGAACTCCACGGTGGTGGCCCAGGCGTCACCGGCCTCCGGGATGAACGGGAGCAGCGGGAAGACGTGGATCAGCCCGGGTCGCTCGACGTAGGTCAGGTCCCAGTTCGCGTCCGCGGCCCGACGGGCCAGCAGCCGGCACCCCGGCGCGAGGGTGTCGCGGGTGCCGCAGAACATCAGCGCGGGCGGCAGCCCCGTCAGGTCGCCGAGCGCGGGGGTGACCTCCGGCCGGCCGAGGTCGTCCGCGGAGCCGGCCCACCAGGCGGCGTAGACGTCCATCTTCGACAGGTGCAGCCACGGGTCGTCCGCGGAGAACGCGGCGGTCTCCGGCGTGCTCGTGGTCAGGTCGACCCACGGCGAGTGCAGCAGCAGCCGGGCCGGCTGCGGCCCGCCGCGGTCGCGCAGCGTCAGTGCGACGGCGAGGGCGTAGCCACCGCCGGCGGAGTCCCCGGCCAGCACCAGCTGGTCGGAGTCGGCCGTCCACCGGGCGGTCAGGTCGGCGACCTGCTCGTGGGAGTCGCGCCAGGTGTGCTCCGGGGTCAGCGGGTAGTCCGGCACCACGACCCGCGCCCCGAGCGCGGTCGCGAGCCGGGTGAGGTAGCGGACGTGGAAGGGGTCGATGCCGGACACGAAGCCGCCGCCGTGCAGGTAGAGCACGGTCCGCCGCGGCTCGGCGCCGCGCGGGGTCACGACGTACGACGCGAACTCGCCCGCCGCCCCCGTCAGCACCTCGGTGACCACCGAGAAGCGCCGGTCGAACCGCGGCACCAGACGGGTCGGCAGGCCGGCTCGGGCGCGCGCGTGCGCGGCGACCAGGCGGTCGCGCTCGATCTCCGGCGTCTCGAGCTCGGAGCTGCCGCGGAGCCGGGGCACGGCCCAGGCGAGGAGCTGGTGGCGGCGGCTCGGACCGGTACTGCTCATGAGGGCCACCTTGACAGACCGGGTGTCACAGATCGGTGCTGGCCGGTGTCTGGTGGTCGACACGCACGCACACACCCGTCAGGAGAAGCCATGCCGAGCACGTTCCGGATCCCGAAGGCCCCCGTCACCGGTCTCTACGGGCGGTTCCTCACCGCCTACGCCCGCCGGACCTACGGCCAGGTCCCCGACGGGGTGCACGTCTACTTCCACCACAAGCCGCTGCTGCGGGCCGTCCTCGGGTTCGAGGGCAAGGTGACCCGCTGGCGCGAGCTCGACCCGCACCTGAAGTCCTACGCGCAGCTCGCGAGCGCCGCCGTCATCGGGTGCAGCTGGTGCCTGAACTTCGGCTACTTCCTCGCGCACGACGAGGGGCTCGACGAGGCGAAGGTGCGCGAGGTGCCGCGGTGGCGCGAGTCCGACGTCTTCACCCCGCTCGAGCGCGAGGTCCTGGGGTACGCCGAGGCGATGAGCGTCACGCCGCCGACCGTCACCGACGAGATGACCGCGAGCCTGGTCGACCAGCTGGGTGCGCCCGCGGTCGTGGAGCTCACCCAGATGGTCGCGATCGAGAACATGCGCTCGCGGTTCAACGCGGCCGTCGGGCTGCAGAGCCAGGGATTCTCGGATGTGTGCGAGCTGCCCCTCGCCGTACCGTCGGGTGCCGTGAGGCCCGCATGACGACCAGCACCGACGTCTTCGTCGAGCACCGCAACCTGCTCTTCACCGTGGCCTACGAGATGCTCGGGTCGGCGGCGGACGCCGAGGACGTGCTCCAGGAGACGTGGCTGCGCTGGGCGGAGGTCGACCGGGACAAGGTCCGCGACGACCGCGCCTACCTGGTGCGGATCACGACGCGGCTCGCGCTGAACCGGATGCGCGCCAACGCCCGCCGCCGCGAGTCGTACGTCGGGCCGTGGCTGCCCGAGCCGCTGCTGACCACCCCCGACGTGGCCGAGGACGTCGAGCTCGCCGACAGCGTCTCCCTGGCGATGCTGACCGTGCTCGAAACGCTCGGGCCGACCGAGCGGGCGGTGTTCGTGCTGCGCGAGGTCTTCGACCTGACCTACGACGAGATCGCCGTCGCCGTCGACAAGACCCCGGCCGCGGTGCGGCAGGTCGCGCACCGGGCCCGAGCGCACGTCGAGGAGCGCCGGCCGCGACGCGAGCCCAGCCCGAGCGAGCACGAGCGGGCGCTGCAGGGCTTCCTGACCGCGGTCGCGACCGGCGACGTCCAGGGCCTGATGGACGTCCTGGCGCCCGACGTCGTGCTCGTCACGGACGGCGGCGGGGTGAAGAAGGCCGCGCTGCGTCCGATCCTGGGGCGCGACAAGGTCGTCCGGTTCCTCGATGCCGTCACCGACGGCATCGACGCCGTGGTCGACGTCGTCGTGGTCAACGGCGCGCCCGCGCTGCGGGTGGTCGTCGACGGTGAGCTGGACACCGTCGCCTCGATGGTCGTCGAGGACGGCCTGGTGACCGGCCTCTACGTCGTGCGCAACCCGGCCAAGCTGGCCCGGCTCGACGCGGTCGTCACCCTCACCCGCTGACGGGCTACGCTCGGCTCCACAAGACAGGGGAGCACGCCTCGACGTGCTGAGAGTGCGGACCAGCCGCAGACCCTATGAACCTGCTCCGGTTAGCACCGGCGAAGGGAGTCGGAGTTGAGACGCATGCATGCGGTGGTGCCTGCCCTGCTGGGCGCGGCGCTGGTGGTGACCGGTTGCTCGGTGGTCGGCGAGGACGGCGGGAGCGACCAGCCCGCGTCGGACCGAGTCGTGCTGGTCACGCACGACTCGTTCGCGCTGCCCAAGCAGCTGGTCGCCCGGTTCGAGGAGCAGAGTGGCTACCGGCTGGTGGTCCGCGGGTCCGGCGACGCGGGGACGCTCACCAACAAGCTGGTCCTGACCCAGGACGACCCCCTGGGCGACGTCGCCTTCGGCGTCGACAACACCTTCGCGTCCCGGGCGCTCGACGCCGGGGTCTTCGCGCCGTACGACGCCGCGCTGCCCGACGGTGCCGACCGCTACCGCCTGCCCGGCGACGACGAGCACGCGCTCACGCCGGTCGACAACGGCAACGTCTGCGTGAACGTCGACGACACCTGGTTCGCCGACCACCACCTCGCGGCACCGACCGACCTGGACGACCTGGCCGACCCGGCCTACAAGGACCTCTTCGTCACGCCGGGAGCGGCCACGAGCTCGCCGGGGATGGCCTTCCTGCTCGCCACGATCGCCGCCTACGGCGAGGACGGGTGGCAGGACTACTGGTCGCGGCTGATGGCCAACGGCACCGAGCTGGTCGACGGGTGGTCGCAGGCCTACGAGGTCGACTTCACCCAGGGCGGCGGCAAGGGCGACCGGCCGATCGTGCTCTCCTACGACTCGTCGCCGGCGTTCACGGTGTCCGGAGGGAGGTCCTCGACCAGTGCCCTCCTCGACACCTGCTTCCGCCAGGTGGAGTACGCCGGCGTGCTCGCCGGTGCGGAGAACCCGACGGGTGCCGAGGCGCTGGTCGACTTCCTGCTCACCCCCGAGGTCCAGGCGGCGCTGCCCGACAGCATGTACGTCTTCCCGGTCGACGCGTCGGTGCCGCTGCCGAGGCAGTGGTCCCGGTTCGCGCGCCAGCCCACCGACCCCCTGACGGTCGCCCCGGCCGACATCAGCGCGCACCGTGACGAGTGGCTGCGCGAGTGGAGCGACGTCACCTCCCGATGAGCACGTCGCCTCGGTGGTCGAGCCTGACGAGACCCCTGACGCTCGCCGCGCTCGCGGCCGTGCCGCTCGCGGTGCTCGGCGTCTTCTTCGTGCTGCCCGTGCTCGGGATGCTCTCGGAGGGCTTCGTCGTCGACGGACGGTTCGACCCCGGGGCGGTCGCCGAGGTGCTGGCCCGGCCCCGCACCCTGCGGGTGCTCTGGTTCACGATCTGGTCGTCGGTGCTCGGGACGGTGGTCTCGCTGCTGCTCGGCGTCCCGGCCGCCCACCTGCTGCACCGACGGTCGTTCCCCGGGCGGGGGCCGCTGCGCGCCGCCCTCCTGGTGCCGTTCGTGCTGCCGACCGTGGTGGTGGGCGTGGCGTTCCGCGAGCTCATCGGGGAGGCGGGCCCGCTCGGCTTCCTCGGTCTCGACGGGTCCGCGGCCGCCATCGTGGCCGGCCTGGTGTTCTTCAACGTCTCGGTGGTGATCCGCGCGGTCGGCGCGTCCTGGGAGTCCCTGGACCCGCGGCCCGCCCAGGCGGCGGCCGCGCTGGGGGCGAGCCCGGCATACGTCCTGCGCACGGTCACCCTGCCCGCGCTGCGGCCCGCGATCGTGTCGGCGGCGAGCGTGGTGTTCCTCTTCTGTGCGACGGCCTTCGGGGTGGTGCTCACCCTCGGCGGGCTGCGCTACTCCTCGGTGGAGACCGAGATCTACCTGCTCACGACCAACCTGCTGGACCTGCAGGCCGCAGCGGCGCTGTCGATCGTCCAGCTGCTCGCGATCGTGGCGCTGCTGCTGGTGACCAGCCGGCTGCGCACCGTCCCGGACCCGACGCTCGCACGGACCACCGCCCGGCCCCCGCGGCCCACGCGCGGTGACTGGCCGGGCGTCGCGGCGACCGCCGTCGTCGTCGTGCTCGTGGGCCTGCCGCTGGCCGCGCTGGTGGCCGGGTCGCTGCGCGTCGGTGACGGGTGGGGCGTCGCGAACTACCGGGCCCTCACGACGGAGGGCTCGCGGCAGGCGCTCCTCGTGCCGGCGACCGACGCGCTGGTGACCTCGCTGCGCACGGCCGTCGACGCGACCTGGATGGCGCTGACGCTCGGTGTGCTGGTGGCCGTCGTGGTGTCCCGCCGCTCGCACTCCCGGGCCGAGCGACGCGTCCGCGGGCTGCTCGACGGCATCTTCCTGCTGCCGCTCGGCGTCTCGGCGGTCACGCTCGGTTTCGGCTTCCTCATCACGCTCGACCGGCCGCCGGTCGACCTGCGCGACTCCCTGCTCCTCGTCCCGGTCGCCCAGGCGCTGGTCGCGCTGCCCCTGGTGGTCCGCACGATCGCGCCCGCCCTCGGCGGCGTCGACGACCGGCAGCGCCAGGCCGCCGCGTCGCTCGGCGCCGGCCCGCTGCGCACCTTCGCGACCGTCGACCTGCCGGTCCTCTGGAAGCCGCTGCTCGCCGCCGCCGGGTTCGCCTTCGCGGTCTCCCTCGGCGAGTTCGGCGCGACGTCGTTCCTCGCGCGCGAGGACCACCCGACCCTGCCGGTCGTGATCTACCGGCTGATCGGGCACCCCGGTGCGATGAACTACGGCATGGCCCTGGCTGCCTCCGTCCTGCTCGCCGCGACCACCGCCCTCGTGCTGCTCCTGGTGGAGCGGCTGCGGGTGCCGTCGGTGGGGAGGCTCTAGGTGCTGACGGTCGAGGACCTCACGATCGCGTACGACGGTGCGCCCGCCGTCGTGGACGCCTCCTTGGCGCTCGCCGACGGCCAGGTGCTGGCCGTCCTCGGGCCCAGCGGCTCGGGCAAGTCCACGCTGCTGCGCGCGATCGCCGGCCTCGAGCCGGCCGCGGCCGGGCGGGTCTGCTGGGACGGCGCCGACCTGGCCGGCGTACCGACCCACAAGCGCGGGTTCGCCCTGATGTTCCAGGACGGGCAGCTCTTCGGGCACCTGACGGTCGCGCGCAACGTCGGCTACGCGCTGCGGCTGCGTCGCGCCCCGGACGCGCGGGCGCGGGTCCGCGAGCTGCTCGACCTCGTCGGGCTGGCGGGCTACGAGGACCGGCTGCCCGCCACGCTGTCAGGAGGGGAGCGCCAACGGGTGGCGCTGGCCCGGTCCCTCGCGGTCCAGCCCCGGCTGCTGCTGCTCGACGAGCCGCTCTCGGCGCTCGACGCCGGACTGCGCGAGCGGCTCGCGACCGACCTGCGCGACATCCTGCGGTCGTCCGGGACGACGGCGCTCATGGTCACCCACGACCAGGAGGAGGCGTTCACCGTGGCCGACCGGCTTGCGGTGATGCGCAGCGGCCGGATCGTGCAGCAGGGCGAGATCGCCGACGTGTGGCGGACGCCGGCCGACCCGGAGACCGCCCTGTTCCTGGGCTACGCCCGGGTGCTGACCGGGCCTGCCGCGGCCCGGCTGCTGCACGCCGCCGGGTTGCCGGAGACCGGCGCGGTCGCCGTACGCCGGTCCGCCCTCGTCGTCGCCCAGGACGGTCCCCTCGCCGGCACGGTCGTGTCGGCCCGGGTCACGCCCGAGCAGATCCGCCTCGTCGTCGACGTCGACGGGGTCGGCGAGCTCGACGCGGTCGCCCGCCTGGACGCCCACCCGGCCGCCGGGGACCGGGTGGCACTCGTCGTGGACGGGTCGCGGACCGCCCCGACCTCAGGTCTCCGCTGACGTGCGCGGGTCCCTACACTGGCGACCGTGTACCGCCGCGCCTACGCCCTGCTCGTGGGCAACGCCGTCCTCATGGGCGTGCTGGCGGTCCTCGTCTCGGTGATCTACGACAAGCAGCTGGTCGACCCCGAGGGCAGCTTCCTGGGCCCGTCGTGGCTGCGGCTGCCGCTGCTGCTCGGCATGGCCCTGGCCCTGGACTTCGTCCCGCGCACGCTGTGGCTCTCACGCGGCAACCCCAAGCTGTGGCGCGGCATCGCCGTGGAGCGCTGGCGGTCACACTGGAACCGGGAGCGCCGCACCCTGGTCGCGCTCGGCATCATCTGCTTCTACGTCGTCTACGTCAGCTACCGCAACCTGAAGTCGTTCCTGCCGTCGGTGCGCGACGTCCTCTACGACCGCGAGCTGCACATGCTCGACAAGGCGCTGCTCTTCGGCCACGACCCGGCGGTGGTGCTGCACGGGATCCTCGGCGAGGGGATCGTGGCGTGGCCGCTGTCCTACGTCTACCTGTGGTTCCTGCCGCTGGTGCCGTTGGCGGTCACGGCCTGGCTGGTCTGGTCGCGCAACATCTCCTACGGCTACTGGTTCGTGACCTCGCAGTGCATCGCCTGGACGCTCGGCACCGCCTCCTACTACGCGCTGCCGACGCTCGGGCCCGGCTTCGAGTACGCCCAGCTCTACTTCGGCCTGCCGCCCACCGAGGCGAGCCGGCTGATGGACGCGCTCGCCGACGGCCGGCACTCGGTCCTGTGGGCGGGCACCACCGACACCGTCCAGTCCGTGGCGGGCTTCGCCAGTCTCCACGTCGCGATCACGCTGCTGGTGGCGCTGATGGTGCAGTACACGACGCAGATGCGCTGGCTCAAGGTGGTCTTCTGGGTCAACTTCGGGCTCACCTGCATCGCCACGCTCTACTTCGGCTGGCACTACATCGCCGACGACGTCGCCGGCGTGATGATCGCCTTCGTGTCCTTCTGGGTCGGCGGGATCGCCAGCGGCCAGAAGTTCGACAAGCACCTGCACTCGCACCCGACGACGACCACCTCCGCGGTCCCCGTCGACCGCTGACGCTGCCCTCTCGGGGCGGGTCCCGGGTGGGATACCCACGGACGAGACGCATGGTCCTGGGCGCCAGAACCATGCACTTCGTCCGTGGATATCGCAGCACACGGCGCCCGCCCTTAGAACTACATGGATGTAACTTTCAAGCCGACACGCCGATGAATCTGAGAAAATTGGGACAAAGTGTTTCTTTTGTGACAAGAGTTCTCTAGCGTGCTGCGAGTGCCGCATGGGGCGGCCGGGTCGAAGGAGGCAGCGCAGTGCGGACACGTGGGGCGGCAGCAGCCCTGGCCCTGGCCCTCGTGACCGGTGGCGCGCTCGCCGGTGCCGCGGCGGCCGACGACCACGACGTGCCCACCCGCCAGGACGTCCGCGACGCCCGCGCCGCCGTCGGCGCGGCCGCCGACTCGGTGGCCGCCGTCCGCGCGCAGCTGGTGGTGGCGAACCAGCAGCTGCAGCAGTCCGCCATCGCCGCCGCCCAGGCCAGCGAGGCCTACAACGGGGCGCGCTGGCGTGCCGCCGAGGCACGCCGGGCCGCCCAGGCGGCCCGGGAGCGCTCGCAGGTCGCGGCCACCGACGTACGCCGTCAGCAGCAGACCTACGGCGACGCGCTGGTGTCGTCCTACGAGATGGCCCCCGAGCTGTCGGCGCTGTCCGCGATCGTCCGGTCCGACGGGATCGGCACCGTCGTGGACCGCACCACCTCGCTGCGCAACGCCCAGACGGCCCTGGACGACAACTACGACCGGTTCCGCGCCTCCGCCGTGCTCGCCACGGTCGCCGAGAAGCAGGCCGCCGCAGCGGAGGACGACGCGACGGCCGCGGCCCGGCGCGCGCGGGACGCTCGCGACGCGGCCCAGGCGGCCGCGGACCAGGCGGCCGCCCAGGCCGCCGCCATCGCCGAGCAGAAGACGGCCCTGATCCAGCGGCTCGCCGAGCTCCAGCATGTCAGCGTCGCGCTGGCCGAGCGCCGGCAGTCCGCGCTCGAACAGCGCGCCGCGGCCGCGGCGGCCGCCGCCGCGGAGGCCGAGCGCGAGCAGCAGGCCGCCCAGGAGCAGGCCGCCCAGGAGCAGGCCGCCCAGGAGCAGACCGGACAGGAGCAGGCCGCCCAGGAGCAGACCGGACAGCAGGCGCAGGACCAGGCGCAGGACCAGGCCCGTGACCCGCAGGCCCCCTCGGCGCCGGACCCGTCGCCCGCGCCGTCGAGCCCACCACCCGCCCCGGACCCGGCGCCGCCGGCCCCGGCCTCCGGCGTGGGTGCCGCGATCGCCTTCGCGCGTGCCCAGATCGGCGAGCCCTACGTGTGGGGCGCGGCCGGACCGAGCTCGTGGGACTGCTCGGGCCTGACCATGGGTGCCTGGCGGGCCGGCGGGAAGTACCTCCCGCACTACTCGGTCGCGCAGTACGAGCAGTCCACGCCGATCTCGGCCGGCCAGCTGCAGCCCGGTGACCTGGTGTTCTGGGGCTCCTCGAGCAACCCGTCCTCGATCTACCACGTGGCCCTCTACGTCGGGGGTGGCCAGATCATCCAGGCGCCGCGCACCGGCAGGGACGTCGAGGAGACCTCGATGTACTACTGGATCACGCCGAACTTCTACGCCCGGCCCTGACGCAGAAGGCGGTCCAGATCACCGCGTGGCGCGGGGGCGGGCTGGGTAACCACCACCCATGGCCACCGACACCGCCGCGCCGTCGACCGCCCGGCCGGTCCCGCCCGACGTCGACGTGCCGGCCCTGCGGGCGCTGCTCGACGGCAGGTACGCGGAGGTGCGCGACCTGGTGCGCACCAACCTGGCGGCCTACGCCGACATCCTCGAGGAGGCCGAGGAGCTGTCCGTCGACGACTTCCGCGGACGGGTCCGCGAGGTCGTCGTCGAGATGGCCGGGACCGGCCAGACGGGGATGGGCTTCCCGCAGCAGTACGGCGGAGGCGGCGACATCGGCGCCTCGATCGCCGCGTTCGAGACCCTGGCGTACGGCGACCTCTCCGTCCTGGTGAAGGTCGGCGTGCAGTTCGGGCTCTTCGGTGGGGCGATCCTGCAGCTGGGCACGAAGCGTCACCACGACGCCTACCTCGCGGACCTGGTGTCCGGACGGCTGATGGGCTGCTTCGCGATGACCGAGTCCGGCCACGGATCCAACGTCCAGGCGCTGGGCACCGTCGCGACCTACGACCCGGCGAGCGAGGAGTTCGTCGTCACGACGACCCGCGAGGACGCCCGCAAGGACTACATCGGCAACGCGGCGAGGCACGCCGAGCTCGCGGTCGTCTTCGCCCAGCTCGAGGTGGGTGGCACCTCAGAGGGGGTGCACGCCTTCGTCGTCCCGATCCGGGTCGGGGGCGAGCCGTGCGCCGGCGTACGCATCGAGGACGACGGCCGCAAGATGGGCCTCAACGGCGTCGACAACGGGCGGCTGTGGTTCGACGGCGTCCGGGTGCCGCGGACCGCGTTGCTCGACCGGTTCGCCTCCGTCACGCCTGACGGCCGCTACGAGAGCCCGATCGAGAACCCCAACCGCCGGTTCTTCACGATGCTCGGCACGCTCGTGCAGGGCCGGGTCTGCGTGGGCGGTGCCGGCATCAACGCGGCCAAGGTCGCGCTGGCCGTCGCCGTGCGGTACGGCGACCGTCGGCGCCAGTTCGAGGCGACGTCCGAGGCCGAGGAGGAGCTGCTCCTCGACTACGGGCTGCACCAGCGCCGGCTGCTGCCGCTGGTCGCCCGGACCTACGCTCTCCACTTCGCCCAGGAGGTCGTCGCCGCCCAGCTGCACGAGGTCTTCTCCGGCACCACCTCGCCCGACGGCAGCGACGACCTCGCGCGGCGCGAGCTCGAGTCACGGGCGGCGGGCACCAAGGCGCTCGGCACCTGGCACGCGACGCGGACCATCCAGGAGTGCCGCGAGGCCTGCGGCGGCGCGGGCTACCTCGCCGTGAACCGGTTCGCGGCGCTCAAGGCCGACACCGACGTCTTCACGACGTTCGAGGGCGACAACCACGTGCTGCTGCAGCTGGTGGCCAAGGGCCTGCTCACCGACTACGCCAGCGACTTCGAGGACCTCGACCAGCTCGGGACCGTGCGGTTCGTGGCCGGCCTGGCCGTCGAGACGATCATCGAGAAGACGTCGGTCCACAAGCTCCTGGAGCGGGTCCGCGACCTGCTGCCGACCGGCGGCGAGGACGGCGACGCCGAGGCCGGGCTGCTGGACGCCGACCACCAGCTCGCGATGCTGCGGTTCCGCGAGGAGCACGTGCTGGCGGGGGTCGCCCGCCGGCTCAAGCGCGGCATCGACCAGGGCCTGGCCCCCGGGGAGGTGTTCTCCCGGGTGCAGGACCACGTCGTCGCGGCCGCGAACGCCCACGTCGAGCGGCTGGTCCTCGAGGCGTTCGTCGACAAGGTCCGCTCGGTGCCCGACGGTGACAACCGGGTGGCGCTGCGGCTGCTGTGCGACCTGTTCGCGCTCACGACCATCGAGGCCGACCGGGCCTGGTTCATGGAGCACGGCCGGCTCTCGGTGCAGCGCTCCAAGGCGATCAGCCGCGAGGTGAACCGGCTCTGCCGGGCGATCCGCCCGATCGCCGTACCCCTCGTCGACGCCTGGGGCATCCCGCCGGAGGTGCTTCGCGCGCCGGACCTGGTGGGCTGACCTCAGGGGCCTCGTGCGTCACTCCTTTCCCCGGTCGACCGGGGAAGAGTGCACGACACGCCGTCTGCGCACGGCGTGTCTGCTCATTTCCCCGGTCGACCGGGGAAACGAGCGGGCTCAGTGCCCCTCGGTCTCGAACCGCTTGAACGAGTTCTGCACCTCGGCCTCGGCCTCGGTGCGCCCGACCCACTCGGCGCCCTCGACCGACTTGCCGGGCTCGAGGTCCTTGTAGACCTCGAAGAAGTGCTGGATCTCCAGCCGGTCGAACTTCGACACGTGGGAGATGTCACGCAGGTGCTCGAGACGGGGGTCCGTGGCCGGGACGCACAGGACCTTGTCGTCACCACCGGCCTCGTCGGTCATCCGGAACATGCCGATGGCGCGGCACCGGATCAGGCAGCCGGGGAACGTCGGCTCCTGGAGGATCACCATCGCGTCGAGCGGGTCGCCGTCGAGGCCCAGCGTGTTCTCGATGTAGCCGTAGTCGGCGGGGTACTGCGTCGAGGTGAACAGGGTCCGGTCGAGGCGGATCCGGCCGGACACGTGGTCGACCTCGTACTTGTTGCGCTGTCCCTTGGGGATCTCCACCAGCACGTCGAACTCGAGCACGTCATCCTCCGGGCGTCGTCAGGTCACGAGAGGCCCGCCGCGACGGGCCTGGACCAGTCTCGCGCACAATGGCCCCGATCGTGCACTGGACTGGGGGTGAGACATGAGCCGACGTGACCGACGCCACGACCGGCTGGCGTTCTGGCTCCCCGTGGTCGCCGTGCTGGCGATCCTCGGCGCCGCCACCACGGCCCTGCTGGTGGACCGCGGGGAGGAGCCCGCGGCCGGCCCGGCCGCGGTCGCGCCCCCGCCCGGGCTGGCCCTCCCCGCGGTCGACACACCCGCCCCGGTCGCGGAGACCGCGGCCGGCACGGCCCGCCCCGCCGCCGTACGCCGGGCGGTGGCCGGGCCGCTCGGCGACGCCGACCTCGGCCGCCACGTCCGCGCCCTGGTCACCGACCTGGACGGCCGGGTGCTCTACGAGCAGGGCAGCGGTACGACGACGCCCGCCTCGACCCTCAAGCTCCTCACGACCACCGCCGTGCTGGAGGTGCTCGGGCCCGACCACACCTTCGAGACCACGGTCGTGGCCGCCGGCCGCAACCGCGTCGTGCTCGTCGGCGGCGGCGATCCGCTGCTGACCCACGCGGGGCTGCGCCGGCTGGCGGTGCAGACCGCAACCGCGCTGCGGGTCCGCGACGTCGGCGCGGTGCGGGTCGGCTACGACACCAGCCTGTTCACGGGGCCTGCGGTCAGCCCCTTCTGGCCGGCCGGCTACGTGGCCGACGGCGTCGTCTCCCCGATCGAGTCGCTGTGGGTGGACGAGGGCCGGGACCCGAGCGGGTACGGGCGGGTCACCGACCCCGCGGCGACCGCGGCGACCGACTTCGCCGCCGCGCTGCAGCGTGCGGGCGTGCGGGTGAGCGGGACGCCGGCCGAGACGACCGCCCCCGCCGACGCTGCGCCGCTCGCGACCCTGTCCAGCCTGACCCTCGACCGGATCGTCGAGCACACGGTGGAGGTCAGCGACAACGAGGCGGCCGAGGTGCTCGCCCGGCAGGTCGGGCTCGCGGTCTCCGGGGAGGGCTCGTTCGCCGCGGGCGCCCGGGACGTGCTGGCCACCGTCCGAAGTCTCGGGGTCCCGACGACCGGTGCCGTCACCCACGACGGGAGCGGGCTGTCCCGGATGGATCGCCTGGACCCCCGGACGCTGACCTCCGTGCTCGAGGTGGCCGGGGCCGAGGACCACCCGGAGCTGCGCGCCGTCGTGACCGGCCTGCCGGTGGCCGGCTTCACCGGCTCCCTCGCCGAGCGCTTCGAGACCGCGCCGGGCGGCCGAGGCTTCGTGGCGGCCAAGACCGGCACCCTGACCGGCGTCAGCGGCCTGGCCGGCATCGTCACCGACGCGTCGGGGACGCCGATGCTGTTCGCGCTGGTCGCCGACCGGGTCGCGGTGGTCGACACCCTGGACGCGCGGGCGGCTCTCGACGACGCCGCGAGCGCGCTCGCGGGCTGCCGTTGCGGGGGCGCGGGTACGGTCGCCCCATGACGAGCGACGGCATGGTCGACTGGGGCCTGGCGGTGTCGCTGGGGTCGCGGCTGGCCGGTGAGGGTCCGCAGATCTCCCGGGCGGAGGCCGACGCGGCGGTCGCCGAGCTCCGCGCGGGCGCGGAGCGGTCGACCGGGCTGGTGCGCGACTTCACCGGCCTCGAGGGGGGTGAGGGCACGGCCCCGGTGCTGGTCGTCGACCGTGCCGGCTGGGTCGCCGCGAACGCCGACGGCTTCTCCACCGTCCTGGCTCCGGTCGTCGAGAAGCTGACCGCCGGGAAGGGCGCTCCGACGGGGTGGTCGCTCGCTGTCGGCTCGCGGGTCACCGGCGCCGAGGTGGGCGCGCTCCTGGGCTTCCTGGCCGGCAAGGTGCTGGGCCAGTTCGACCCCTTCCACGCGCCGCACGGGCGGCTGCTGCTGGTCGCGCCCAACATCGTGCACGTCGAGCGGGAGCTCGACGTCGACGCGAGCGACTTCCGGCTCTGGGTCTGCCTGCACGAGGAGACCCACCGCGTCCAGTTCACCGCCAACCCGTGGCTGGCCGACCACCTGCTCGCTGAGATGCAGGCGCTCGCGGACACCCTCGAGCCGTCCAGCCTCCTCGGCGACGGCGTGGGCCGGATCGCCGACGCGGTCCGGGGCGGCGGCAGCCTCCTCGACGCGATCAGCAGCCCGGAGCAGAAGGAGATCGTCGACCGGGTCACCGGCGTGATGTCGCTGCTGGAGGGCCACGCCGACGTGGTCATGGACGGCGTCGGCCCCGAGGTCATCCCCACGGTGGCGACGATCCGCCGGCGGTTCGACAAGCGCCGCAAGGGCGCCGGCTCCCTCGACCGGCTGGTCCGGCGGGTGCTCGGGCTGGACGCCAAGATGGCGCAGTACCGCGACGGCGCGATCTTCGTCCGGCACGTCGTCGACAAGGTCGGCATGTCTGACTTCAACGCGGTGTGGGAGCGTCCGGAGAACCTGCCGTCCAAGGCGGAGATCGCCGAGCCGGCCGGCTGGGTCAGCCGCGTCCTGTGAGCCTGCACCCGGCCGTCGCCGCCGTCCGCCGGCCGGTGCGCCGGCTGCTGGACCGGCTGCTGGCCGAGGTCGGGCCGGCGCGCACGGTGGTGGTGGCCTGCTCCGGGGGAGCCGACTCGCTCGCGCTGCTCTCGGCCACGCTGTTCGAGGGGCACAAGCAGGGGTGGCGCGTGGTCGGCGCGACCGTCGACCACGGGCTGCAGGAGGGCTCGGCCGGGCACGCGGCGCGCGTCGTGGCCCAGATGGCCGGGCTGGGCGCGGACGAGACCGCCTCGGTGTCCGTCCGGGTGGACCCCGGCGGGCTCGGCCCGGAGGCCGCGGCCCGGCGGGCGCGGTACGCCGTGCTCGAGCAGCTGATGGAGCGCTTCGGGGCCCCCGTGCTGCTCGGCCACACCCGCGACGACCAGGCCGAGACGGTGCTGCTCGGCCTGGCGCGTGGCTCCGGCGGCCGGTCCCTGGCGGGGATGCGCCGGGCGTTCGACGGCTTCCACCGTCCCCTGCTCGACGTGGCGCGGGCCGACACGGTCACGGCCTGCCAGGTGCAGGGCATCGACTACTGGGACGACCCCCACAACGACGACCCCGGGTATGCGCGGGTGCGGGTGCGCCGCACCGTGCTTCCCGTCCTCGAGGAGGCCCTGGGTCCCGGGGTGGCCCAGGCGCTAGCGCGCACCGCCGACCAGCTCCGCGTCGACATGGATCTCCTCGACGACGTCGCGCAGGCGGCGTACGCCGGGCTGACGGACCTCCCCGTCGACGGGCTCCTCGCCCAGCCCGACGCGCTGCGGCGCCGGGTCCTCCGGCTGGCGGCGCTGGCGGCGGGCAGCCCCGCGTCGGAGCTGTTCCACGAGCACGTGCTGGCCATGGACGCCCTGCTGACCGACTGGCACGGGCAGAAGTGGGTGGACCTCCCAGGCCGTCTGCGCTGCCGCCGCACGGACGGACGGCTGGTGGTCGAGGGGACCTTCGACCCGAGTTCGTGAGAACGACCGTCGTTCGGCGAACAGGCGGGGCGACCGGGGTGCACACTCGGGTGTCGGCCTCGGGCCGACCATCGTGATCCTGAGGAGCCGACCATGTCCCCGAGCCGCCCGCTCGCCGCCCTCACTGCCGCCGGACTGGCCGCGGCCGGTGCGGTGCTGGCCGCGCCGCACCTGCTGCCTGCGAACGCGGCGCCCGCACCCGACCCCGTCCGTGCCGTGGTGGCCGCGACCCACCGGCCGCCCCTGATCGAGGGTGTCGTCACCGACCAGCTCGGGCGCGAGGTCGACGACGTCTCCGTGGAGGCCACCCGTGGGCACGCGGCCACCCCGTCCGCGTCGGCGCTCACCTACGCCAGCGACCAGGAGGGGGGCCCGCAGCACGGGTACTTCTTCCTCGAGGTCGGCAAGAAGGGCTCCTACACGGTCACGCTCAGCAAGCGCGGCTACCGCACGGAGACCTACGGGCCGATCCGGATCCGGCGCCTCGGCCAGACCGTCGACCTCGGCGAGGTCGAGATCGTCAGGCTGTACTCGACGACGACCTCGGCCGGCCTGGAGCGGCGGGTGGTGACCACGCGCCAGCACGGCATCGTGGACGTGCGCGTGCGGACCTCGGCCACCAAGCGGCCCACCGGGGTGGTCGTCGTCCGCGAGGGACGGCACGTGATCGGTCGGGACGCGGTGCGCCGCGGCGACCGCGGCGCGGTCACCGTCGCCCTGCCTCGGCTGCCCAAGGGCAACCACGTGCTCCGCGCGTACTTCCTCGGCAACGACGACGGCCTGCGGCCGTCGAGCTCACCCGGCCTCACCCTGGTCGTGAAGAAGGGGCGTCGCTGACCTCGGCCCGGTGACGGGGCCGGCGCCCCGACGCGACGGCGACGGATCGGCCGCCAGGCCCTAGAGTCAGCGCCATGGACGCGTCCCAGGTGGAGAACGACCTCGTCAACGTCCTCTTCACCGAGGAGCAGATCCAGCAGCGGCTCCGGGAGCTCGCCGCGCAGATCGAGGCCGACTACGACGGCAAGGACCTGCTGATCGTCGGGATCCTCCGGGGCGCGGTGATGGTGATGGCCGACTTGGCGCGCAGCTTCGGCCGGCACGTGGAGATGGACTGGATGGCGGTGTCGTCCTACGGCTCGGGCACCAAGTCCAGCGGCGTGGTGCGCATCCTCAAGGACCTCGACACCGACATCTCGGGCCGGCACGTGATCATCGTCGACGAGATCATCGACACCGGCCTGACCCTGTCCTGGCTCACCTCCAACCTCACCTCGCGCAACCCCGCGAGCGTCGAGATCTGCACCCTGCTGCGCAAGCCGGAGGCGCTCACCATGCCGGTCGACGTCAAGTACGTCGGCTGGGACATCCCGAACGAGTTCGTCGTCGGCTACGGCTTGGACTACCGCGAGCGCTACCGCAACCTGCGCGACATCGGCACGTTGGCGCCGCACGTGTACTCCTGAGGTACGTCGGCTGGGACGCTGCGCAGATCCCGGGCAACGAGTTCGTCGTCGGCTACGGCCTGGACTACCGCGAGCGCTACCGCAACCTGCGCGACATCGGCACGTTGGCGCCGCACGTGTACTCCTGAGCGGGGACGCGTCAGCGGACCCGCTGATGGCGGTCGAGCGAGCCGCGCGACCGAGCTTGCGAGGTCGCGACCGGCGTGTCGAGACCCGGTGGGTCGAGCGCCGATCTCTCGGTGCCACCGCCCTGGGATCGCCTCGAATGCCCCCGGCTGGACCGGCCTGCGACAATGGAGGGCAGCCGACGGTGCGCGTGTACCGTCGACCGTCCCGTCTGGTCTGTCCGAGAGAAGTCCGTGAAGCGCATATTCAAGGGTCCGTGGCTGTGGATCGTCCTCGCCGTCGTGGGTGTCCTGCTCGCCCTGCAGTACCTCACGCCCAACGGTGGGTACGACGAGGTCGACGCCTCCACGATGAGCAAGTACATCTCCACCGGCGAGATCAAGGAGATCACCTTCGTCGACGGTGGTGACCAGCAGATGAAGGCCACCCTCGACGACGGGAAGAAGGTCACCGCCTTCTGGCTCGACGGCACCCAGGCGTCGCTGGAGGACCAGGTCCAGCAGCAGGTCGACAAGGGCAACATCGAGCAGTTCAACGTCGACGTCCCCAAGCCCAGCCTGATCGGGTCGATCCTCGCCACGCTGCTGCCGTTCGCGCTGATCATCCTGCTCTTCCTCTTCCTCATGAACCAGGTCCAGGGCGGCGGCGGGCGGGGCGTGATGCAGTTCGCCAAGTCCCGGGCCAAGCTGATCTCCAAGGACATGCCCAAGACGACGTTCGCCGACGTGGCGGGCGCCGAGGAGGCGGTCGAGGAGCTGCAGGAGATCAAGGAGTTCCTCCAGGAGCCGGCCAAGTTCCAGGCCGTGGGAGCGAAGATCCCCAAGGGTGTGCTGCTCTACGGGCAGCCCGGCACCGGCAAGACGCTGCTGGCGCGGGCCGTCGCGGGCGAGGCGGGCGTGCCGTTCTACTCCATCTCCGGCTCCGACTTCGTCGAGATGTTCGTCGGTGTGGGCGCGAGTCGGGTGCGCGACCTGTTCGAGCAGGCCAAGGAGAACGCGCCGGCGATCGTCTTCATCGACGAGATCGACGCCGTCGGCCGCCACCGCGGCGCCGGCATGGGCGGCGGCCACGACGAGCGCGAGCAGACCCTCAACCAGCTGCTGGTCGAGATGGACGGCTTCGACGTCCGCGGCGGCGTGATCCTGATCGCCGCGACCAACCGTCCCGACGTGCTCGACCCCGCGCTGCTGCGCCCGGGCCGCTTCGACCGCCAGATCCAGGTCGACGCCCCCGACCTCAGCGGCCGCGAGCACATCCTGCAGGTCCACGCCCGCGGCAAGCCGCTCGCGCAGGACGTCAACCTGAGGTCGGTGGCCCGCCGTACGCCGGGCTTCAGCGGCGCCGACCTGGCCAACGTCCTCAACGAGGCCGCGCTGCTGACCGCGCGCGCGAACCAGAAGCTGATCACCTCCGAGGCGCTGGACGAGGCGATCGACCGCGTCATCGCCGGTCCGCAGCGGCGCACCCGCCTGATGAGCGAGAAGGAGAAGCTGATCACCGCCTACCACGAGGGCGGTCACGCCCTGGTCGCGGCGGCGCTGCCGGGCAACGACCCGGTGCACAAGATCACGATCCTGCCGCGCGGCCGGGCGCTGGGCTACACGATGGTGCTGCCCGACGAGGACAAGTACTCCCAGACGCGGTCCCAGATGCTCGACTCGCTGGCCTACATGCTCGGCGGCCGGGCCGCGGAGGAGATGGTCTTCCACGACCCGACGACCGGTGCCGGCAACGACATCGAGAAGGCCACGAACGTCGCCCGCGCGATGGTCACCCAGTACGGCATGACCGAGCGGCTGGGCGCGATCAAGCTCGGGGAGTCCAACTCCGAGCCGTTCCTCGGCCGCGACCTCGGACACTCGCGCAACTACTCCGAGGAGATCGCCGCGATCGTCGACGAGGAGACCAAGAAGCTCCTCGCGACCGCCCACCAGGAGGCCTTCGAGATCCTGGAGGAGAACCGCGACGTGCTCGACGCCCTGGTTCTGGAGCTCTTCGACAAGGAGACCCTCGACAAGGAGCAGGTCGCCCGGATCTTCGAGCCGCTGCGCCGCCGCCCCGAGCGGCCGGCCTGGACCGGCTCGGACCTCCGGCACCCCTCCACCCTGCCGCCGGTCGAGATCCCGCAGTGGATCAAGGACCGCGCTGCCGCCCAGAACGGGCAGAACGGCCACGGGCCCGAGGAGGAGGCCGGTGCGGTCCTCACCCCGCCCGGGTCCGGCGGCGACGTCCACGGCGACCCCGGCGTGGAGCTCCCTGGCTCGGGCCCCGACCTGCCCCCACGCTGAGGCGCCATGACCGATCCCATCGGGTTCGACGAGCGCGACCCCGCCGACATCCCGCCGTTCGACCACGCCCGTGCCGAGGCCGCCGTCCGCGAGCTGCTGATCGCGATCGGTGAGGACCCTGACCGCGAGGGGCTGCAGGACACCCCTGCCCGGGTCGCCCGCGCCTACGCCGAGCTGACCGCCGGACTGCGCATGCAGCCCGAGGACGTCCTCACGACGACCTTCGACCTCGGTCACGACGAGATGGTGCTGGTCCGCGACATCGAGCTGTGGTCGATGTGCGAGCACCACCTCGTGCCGTTCACCGGCGTCGCCCACGTGGGCTACATCCCGGCGGCGTCGGGCAAGATCACCGGGCTGTCCAAGCTGGCCCGGCTGGTGGACCTCTACGCCAAGCGGCCGCAGGTCCAGGAGCGGCTGACCACCCAGGTCGCCGACGCGCTGATGCGGATCCTCGAGGCGCGCGGCGTGATCGTGGTGATCGAGGCCGAGCACCTCTGCATGACCATGCGCGGGGTGAAGAAGGCGGGCGCCCGCACGATCACCTCCGCCGTGCGCGGCACCATGCGCTCCAACGCCGCGACGCGCGCCGAGGCGATGGCGCTCATCCACCGCAACGGCTGATCCGGCTCGGCGGTGACGGCCGCGACGCCCGCCCAGCCGGGTGCGCCGCCGATCGCTGCGGTCGAGGTTGCTCGGCCGGCCCCACGAGTCCCACCAGCCACAGCGGACGGGCAGTTCCTGACGTTGTCGGCCGTTGCAACCCCCGACAACGTCAGGAATCCCCGGCTGACCGGGGATTCATCCACCCGTCAGCCACCATCAGCGAGTCCGCTGGCGCGTCCTCGGCCTCGACACGCCGGTCGCGGCTTCGTTCCTCAGCCGCGCGGCTCGCTCGACCACCATCAGCGAGTCCGCTGGCGCGTCCTCGCTAGGGTCGACCCCATGCTGACGACCCCGGTGCTCATGGGCGTCGTCAACGTCACGCCCGACTCGTTCTCCGACGGCGGGCGCTGGCTGGCCCCGGACGCGGCGATCGCGCACGGCCGCGACCTGCTGGCCGACGGTGCGGACATCCTCGACATCGGCGGGGAGTCGACGCGGCCGGGGGCGACCCGGCCGCTGGTGGAGGAGGAGCTGGGCCGGGTCGTGCCGGTGATCACCGCGCTCGCGCAGGAGGGCGCCACCGTCTCGGTCGACACGATGCGGGCCGAGGTCGCGGCCGCGGCCGTCGCGGCAGGCGCCACCGTCGTCAACGACGTGTCCGGCGGGCTGGCCGACCCCCGGATCCTCGGTGTGGTCGCCGAGGCCGGCGTGCGCTACGTGGCGATGCACTGGCGGGCCCACGCCGACCACATGCGCGACTTCGCGGTGTACGACGGGCCCGGCGGCGTCGTCGCGGCGGTCCGGGACGAGCTGGCGGCCCGGCTCGACGCGATCCTGGCGTCGGGCGTGGCGGCCGAGCAGGTCGTGCTCGACCCGGGGCTGGGCTTCGCCAAGCGGCCGATCCACAACTGGCGGCTGCTGCGCGACCTCGGCGCGCTGTCGGTGCTCGGTCGCCCGCTGCTGGTGGGCGCGAGCCGCAAGTCCTTCCTGGGGCAGCTGCTCGCCGACCGGCGGGGCACCCCGCGGCCGGTGGGCGAGCGCGAGCACGCGAACACCGCCCTCACGGTGCTGCTGGCCCAGCAGGGCGTCTGGGGGCTGCGGGTGCACGACGTGCGGGCCGCGCGGGACGCGCTCCGCGTCCTGGAGCGGCTCGCCGAGGACGCCACCACGACCGAGGAGGTCCCGACCACATGAGCGAGCGGACGACCGACGAGCTGACCGTGACCGGCATCGAGTGCTTCGGTCACCACGGGGTCTTCGAGTTCGAGCGACGCGAGGGGCAGGTCTTCGTCATCGACCTCGTCCTGGGCATCGACACCGCCCCCGCGGCGGCCTCCGACGACTTGCACGACACCGTCGACTACGGAAGTCTCGTGGCCTCGGTGAAAGCCGCCGTGGAGAAGGATCCGGTCGACCTGATCGAGACCCTGGCCCAGCGGATCTCGGACGTCTGCCTCTTGGACGACCGTGTTCAATGGGCGCGGGTGACGGTCCACAAGCCGGACGCGCCCATCGACGCGACGTTCTCGGACGTCACGCTCACGATCACCCGGAAACGCGAGGTCCGCCCGTGACTGAGACCCCCAACCCGCACATCGTCGACACCGACACGCTGACCGGCGAGATGCGTCCGATCCGGCGGGCGGTGCTGGCGCTGGGGTCGAACCTCGGGGACCGGATGGCGAGCCTGCAGGGAGCGGTCGAGGCCATCGCGGACACCCCGGACGTGTGGGTCACCGCGGTCTCGCCGGTCTACGAGACCGAGCCGGTGGACTGCCCGCCGGAGGCGGACGCGTTCCTCAACGCCGTCGTGCTCATCGACACCACGCTCGCCGCCACCCGACTGATGGACCGGGCCCTGGCCATCGAGGACGCCTACGCGCGCGAGCGCGGGGACGTGCCGAACGCGCCCCGCACCCTGGACGTCGACCTCGTGGTCGTGGGCGACCGGCGCAGCGACGAGCCGTTCCTGCGGCTGCCTCACCCGCGCGCGGCCGAGCGTGCGTTCGTGCTGCGTCCCTGGCTCGACGTCGAGCCGGACGCGGACTTCCCCGGGCTCGGGCCGGTGGCCGACCTGCTGGAGCGGACCGACCAGAGCGGCATGAAGCTGCGCGACGACCTGGTCCTCGAGACCCAGTGACCCGCCGGTGAGGGTCCGGTGACCACCGGTCCGTCCGGCGACGAGCCGACCGGCCGGCTCCGACCGACCTCGTGGACCGCGCTCACGGCCTGGGGCGTCGCCGGCCTGGTCGGTGGGTGGCTGCTGCACTCGGTGTCGGTGCGGTTCAGCGACTCCGCACCCCTGGTGACCTGGGCCCAGCCGCTGGCACTGGTGCTGGTGGCGGTGATCCTCGGGGCGACGGCGTACCTCACCTGGCGGACCGTCCACGTCCACCACGAGCGGCTGGAGCCGCAGCAGGCGGTCAACCGGCTGGTGCTCGCGCGGGCCTGCGCCCTCGTGGGGGCGCTCCTGGCCGGTGGCTACGCGGGGTACGCCGTCAGCTGGGTCGGCATCGACTCCGACCTGGCCAGCCAGCGGATGTGGCGCTCGGCGGCCGCGGCGCTCGCCGGAGTGGCCGTCGTGGTCACGTCGCTGCTGCTCGAGCGCGCGTGTCGCGTCCGTTCCGACCCGGACGACGCCTAGCCTGACCCCATGGCTTCCCCCCAGGCACCCGCCGGGCGGCGCCGTCAGCGCAGCACCCGACTGACGGTCGCCGTCGTCCTCCTGATCGCCGCCGCCGCCCTCGTGGGCGCGGCGGTCCTGAGCGGCCGGCCCGGCCTCGTCGTCGTGGCCGCCGTCGTCGCGGTCGGCCTGGGCGCCGCCGCGACCCGGATCACCCACGCCGAGCTGGTCGCCACCCGCCGTGACGCCGCCCGGGACCGTGCCGAGCAGGCTCAGGCCTACCGGCTGATCACCGCCGAGCGGACTGCCGAGAACGAGGCGTTCGCCGAGACCATGCTCGGCCGGATCGCCCGCCACGAGCAGTCGATCTGCGAGCTGGAGGACGCGGTCACCTCCGCCCAGCACCGGGCCGCCGAGGCGGTCCGCAAGCTCAACGCCGAGGCGCGCCGAGCGGACGCCGCCGAGCGCGACGGCGCCGCCCTCGCCGTCCGCCTGACCGACGCCGAGCAGGTGGCCGCCGAGGCGGTCACCCGGGTGACCGAGCTGGAGCACGAGCTCGACGCCACCAAGGCCGAGCTCGACGTGGTCACCCGCGCGTGGCGCGAGGCCGAGGCGGCCCAGCGCCGGCACGCCTGAGTCGCAGGCCACGTTTCCCGGCCCCGACGTCGGGGGCATGGTTGGTTGTGATCCCCGACGAGAACCGGTTCGAGAGCGACCCCGACCAGCTGATCGAGCGGCCCCCGCTCCCGGAGGGCTGGACCGTGGGGACCCCCGACCCGGCCGACCGGTTCGACGTCGCCCGGCTCACGCACCTGCTCCGGGCCCACGAGCACCATGGCCGGGGGTGGGCCGCGGCCGGCGTCGACGAGGTGCTCGTCGAGGTCTCCGAGCCCGGGCTGCGGATGCGCGAGAACCTGGTGGTCCGCGACCCGGCCGGTGAGATCTGGGCGTGGGGCAGCGTGCACGACCGGTCGGTGGGCCGGATGCTGTTCGTCCACATCGTCGCGCGCGGCCTGCCCGACGAGGTCGCCGACGCCTGCTCCGACGCGCTGCTGGAGTGGGCCGAGGGCCAGGCCCGGGCGGTCGGCGCGGCACGCGGGCTCGAGACCCAGCAGATCGACACCGGGGCGTTCGAGGGCGACCTGCGGCAGGCACGGTGGCTCGCGGACGGCGGGTTCGAGCGGGTCCGCCGGTGGTGGCAGATGAGCAGGCCGGTCCGGGCCGACGAGGCGGACCTGGTGGCCGACCCGGAGCGGTGGGTGCGCGACGGCGTGGTCGTCCGGCAGGTCGGTCGTGCCGGCACCGGGATGCCGGACGAGGGTGACCTGCGCGAGGTGCACGAGGTGTTGGAGAGCGCCTTCGTCGACCACTTCAACTCCAGCGAGGAGACCTTCGAGGAGTTCTGCTTCCGGCTGAGCGAGGACCCCGGCCACCGCTGGGACCACTGGTGGCTGGCCGAGATCGTGGACGGTGCCGAGCCCGTGCCGGTCGGGGCCCTGATCGGGACCGTGTCGGAGAGCACCACCGGGCCGGACGGGTCCTACGTCTCCTACCTCGGCGTGCTCGAGGCGGCCCGCGGCCGCGGCGTCGCGACCGGGCTGCTGCGCACGATCATCGCCGACGCCGCGCGGCGCGGACGCGACCGGGTCGGACTCGAGGTCGACGCGGACTCGCCCACCGGCGCGGCCGGCCTCTACGAGTCGCTGGGCTGGCGGACGCGCTACGTCACCGAGTCCTGGCACCGCGACGTGCCCGTCCGCTGAGCCCGACCCGGTCGGGCCGCGTGCGGGCCCGGTTCGGTCAGGCTGCCGGGCCGGCCTCGGCCATCTCCGCGAGGGCCGCACGCAGGGCCCGGTGGATGCCGTTGGGGGTGAGCACCCCCACGAACCGGGCGCCGTCCTGGACGCCCACCATGCCGCGGTCGTCGCGCAGCAGCACGGTGAGCGCCTCGCCCAGCGTGGAGTCGACGTCGATCGCGGCGCCGAGGTCGCCGGCCCGCACCCCGTCGAGCGGCTCGACGTGCGCCGGGTCGAGCGGGATCACCTGGAGCCGCCGCAGGCCGGTGGTCGAGCCGACGAAGTCGGCCACGAAGTCGTCGGCCGGGCGTCCCAGCAGCCGCGCCGGCGTGTCGTACTGCGCGAGCCGGCCCCCGGTCGCGAACACCGCGACCCGGTCGCCGAGGCGCACGGCCTCGTCGATGTCGTGGGTGACGAAGACGACGGTGACCCCGAGCTCGGCCTGCAGCTTGAGGAACTCGTCCTGCAGGCGCAGCCGGACCAGCGGGTCGACCGCGCCGAACGGCTCGTCCATCAGCAGCACCGGCGGCCGGGCCGCGAGCGCCCGGGCCACCCCCACCCGCTGCTGCTGGCCGCCGGAGAGCTGGTGGGGGTAGCGGTCGCCGTACTGGGCCGGGTCGAGGCCCACCAGGTCGAGCAGCTCGGCGGCGCGCTCCCGTGCCTTCTGCTTCGGCTCGCCATAGAGGAGGGGGACGGTCATCACGTTGGTGATGATCTTCTGGTGCGGGAAGAGCCCGACCTCCTGGATGACGTAGCCGATGCCCCGGCGCAGCTGCACCGGGTCCTCCCCGGTCACGTCGCGCCCGTCGATCTCGATGGTGCCCGTGGTCGGCTCGATGAGCCGGTTGATCATCTTCAGCGTCGTCGACTTGCCGCAGCCCGACGGGCCGACCAGGCACACCAGCTCACCGCGCCCGACCTCCAGGTCGAGCTCGTGGACGGCGACCGTGCCGTCGTCGTAGGTCTTCCCGACCCCCGAGAGCCGGATCATGGCCTCGCCGCTCAGAGCAGCCCCTTGTCCGAGAGGTACTGCTGCGCGACGTCCTCGGGCTTCTTGCGCTCGAGGTCGACCTGGACGTTCATCGCGGCCAGGTCCTCGGTCGTCAGCGTCGAGGACAGCGTGTTGAAGACGTCCTGCAGGTCGGGGTTCTGCGAGAGGAAGTCGGCGTTGACCGCGGGGGTGAGGTTCTGTGCCGGCTGGATGCCCTTGTCGTCCTCGAGCAGCACCAGCCCGAGGTCCGCCAGCGTGCCGTCGGTGGTGCCGGTCTCCCCCATCTGCACCTCGCCGCTCTTGACGGCGTCCTTGACCTGCGCGCTGGCGAAGTCGAGCGGCACGATCGAGGTGATGGTGAAGCCGTAGGTCTTGGTCAACCCGCCCTCGCAGTCGGGTCGGCCCTCGCAGTCGGGCGGGGCGCCGAGCTTGATCGGCGTGCCGAGGGCGGCGAAGTCCGACAGGGTCGTCAGGTCGTTCTTCTCGGCGAACTCCTTGGTCACGAAGAAGGCGTTCTGGTCGGTGGCGTCCGAGGGCGGCAGGATCGAGATCCCCTTCGCCTTCGCCAGCGGCTCGAGCGCCGCGAGGGTCTTGTCGGCGTCGTTGCTGGAGACCAGCGGGGCGTCCGGGCCGTTCGCGTCGGCGTTGAGGAAGTCGGTCAGGCCCGCGAGGTAGTCGGGCACGATGTCGACCGATCCCTTGCTGAGCTCGGGGAGGTAGACGTCGCGCGTCGTGACCAGCTTGGTCTGGACCGAGTAGCCCTCGTTCTCCAGCAGCTTCTGGTAGATCGCCGCCATGATCTGGCTCTCGGTGAAGTCCTGGCCGCCGACGACGACCGAGCCCTTGTCGGCGCTGCCGGAGCCGCCGTCGGACGCCTGGCCCTCCAGGGAGTCGCTGCTGCCGCACGCGGCGGTGCCGAGCAGCAGGGCCGCAGCCGCGGCCAGGGAGAGTACGCGTGGCATGCGCATCGGTGAGTGCCACCACCTTCTGTGTCCCGCGGTGGCCGTGCCCCCGCGCGTGTCCGATGGGCACCCGGTCGGCACCCGCGTTGGAACCCTAACCCGCGCCACCGACAACGTGTTCCACCGATTTCGCCGGACCGGCCGGCCGCGCGGGACCGGCGGCGTTCCTGCGCGCCCGGCGCATCGGGTCGGCGTACCGCTCGACCAGCACGGCGAGCGCCTCCAGCGCCAGGGCGCCGGCGGCGACCAGCACCGCACCGGCCACCACCTCGTAGGTGCGGTGGTTCGCGAACCCCCGGGTGATGATCCGCCCCAGCCCGGGCCCGGCGACCAGGGCGGCGATCGTCGCGGTCGCCCAGACCTGCACCAGCGCCAGGCGGATGCCGGTCAGCACCACCGCCATCGCGAGCGGTAGCTCCACGGAGCTGAACACCTTCCGCTCGCCCATCCCCATCCCGCGGGCCGCCTCGACGGCACCCGGGTCGACCTCGCGCACGCCGACGTACCCGTTGGTGATGATGGGGGGGAGCGCGAACAGGACCAGGGCGATCAAGGTGGCCAGCCCGGCGCGGCCGAAGGGTCCCAGCTCGCCGGACCCGACGGGTCCGAGGGCGAGCACGAGCAGCACGGCGAAGACCGGGACCGCGCGGCCGACGTTCGAGACGTTCACGGCGACCACGCCCCCTCGCCGGCGGTGCCCGAGGTAGAGGGCCGGCGGCAGGCCCAGGACGACCGCGACGACGAGCGCGACGACCGTGAGCAGCAGCTGCTGGACGAAGAACGCGGCGATGCCGTTGGGGCCGGACCAGTTCGAGCCGTCGGTCAGGTAGCCGAAGACGTCAGCGAGCATGGCGCGTCCAGGGGGTCAGGAGGCGCTGCACGACGACGAGGACCAGGTCCAGGACGACCGCGAGCACCACGCAGAGGACGCTCGCCGCGAAGATCTGTGCCTTGAACTGGTTGCCCACGGCGAGCAGGAGCAGGTTGCCGAGCCCCCCGTAGGACACGATCGAGCCGATCGTGACCAGGGCGACGGTCGACACCGTCGCGACGCGGATGCCGGCCATGATCACGGGCATCGCCAGCGGGATCTCGACGCGCAGCAGGATGCGCGTGTTGGAGTAGCCCACCCCGCGGGCGGCCTCCACGATGGGGGCAGGCACCCCCCGCAACCCGGCCAGGATGTTGCGCACCAGCACCGTCAGCGAGTAGAGAGCGAGGCCGACGACCACGGTGGTCGGGGTCAGCCCGGTCAGCGGCAGCAGCAGCGAGAAGAGCGCGAGCGAGGGGATGGTGTAGAGGATGGTCGTCGCCCCGACGACCGTGCTCTCGACGGTCCCCCGGCGGCGGGCCAGCAGCGCGAGCGGGACCGCCACGACCAGCCCGGCCAGCACCGACACCACGGTCAGCCAGAGGTGCTCGACGGTGGCGCTGACCAGCTCCGGGCGGTAGTCGTGCCAGTACTGCGCGCAGATCCAGTCGTTGTCGACGTAGCACTGGGGCACGTCGTCCACGAGAGCGAGCACGACCGCACGCTACCCCGAGGGCGGGAGCGCAACCCCTCGCGGCATGGCCTAGGTCACGTCCTCGACCCGGTGACGGGCGACCGGGCGGGGCGTACATTCGACGTCGCCGGGTCACCGGCGCCCGAGACGACACACGAGCACACCGTCCGGTACCCACACCGGCCCCGGTCGCGGCGACGCGGCAGGGGTGGTCGGAGGGACTGGAACGAAAGGTTCGAGTCCTATGACCCCCCTCTCCTCCCCGGAGCCCCGCCGGCGCATCGGCGTGATCGGCGCCGGACGCGTCGGAGCAGTCCTCGCCGCCGCCCTCGGGACGGCCGGCCACCGGGTGGTCGCCGCCGCCGGCGAGTCGGACGCGTCGCGGGCGCGGATCGCCGAGCTGCTGCCCGGCGTCCGCCACGCGAAGCCCACCGACGTCGCGCGGGCGTGCGACCTGCTGCTGCTCACCGTCCCCGACGACATGCTCGAGAACGTCGTCACGGTGCTGAGCGACAGCGGCGCGATCCGCCCCGGCCAGCTCGTCGTGCACACCTCCGGTCGCCACGGCCTCGCGGTGCTCGAGCCCGCCCGCCGGGTCGGCGCGCGGGTCGTGGCGATGCACCCGGCCATGACGTTCACCGGCACGTCCCGCGACCTGGACCGTCTCGCCGGCTGCGTCTTCGGCCTCACCGCCGGCCCGGCCGAGCGCGACCTCGCCGAGGGCCTGGTCGCCGACCTCGGCGGCCGGGCGACCTGGGTGCCGGAGGAGATGCGCACGCTCTACCACGCCGGACTGGCCCACGGCGCCAACCACCTGGTCACCCTGGTCTCGCAGGCGATGGAGCTGCTCGCGGCGGCCGGCTCCGACGACCCGGCCGGCACGTTGCGGCCGCTGCTCGCCGCGGCCCTCGACAACGCGCTGGGGCAGGGCGACGCGGCGCTGACCGGGCCGATCGTGCGCGGCGACGTGAACACCGTGCGCGCCCACCTCGCCGACATCGAGGCCTTCGCGCCGCACACGCTGCCGTCGTACGTCGCCCTGGCCCGCGACACCCTCGACCGCGTCGTCACCGACGGGCGGGTGCTCCCCATCCGTGCGGCCGCGATCCGCCGGGTCGTGGACGCCGTGGAGAGCCGGGCGCAGCTGCGCCCGGGCACGACCACTCGATGACGGCGCTGGCGCGCACGCGTGCCGAGCTCGCCGACCTGCTCGGTGACGCCCGTGCCGCGGACCGACGGGTCGGCTTCGTGCCGACGATGGGTGCCCTGCACGAGGGGCACGCCAGCCTGGTCCGTGTCGCGCGCGAGCGCGTCGGCGCCGGGCCGGTCGTGGTCTCGGTGTTCGTCAACCCGCTGCAGTTCGGGCCCGGTGAGGACCTGGACCGCTACCCGCGGACCCTCGACGCCGACCTGGCGGTCTGCGCCCAGGAGGGTGTGGACGTCGTCTTCGCGCCGGGCGTCGAGGAGGTCTACCCCGGCGGTGAGCCCCAGGTGATGGTGCGCCCGGGCCCCCTGGCGAAGGTGCTCGAGGGGCGGACCCGTCCCGGGCACTTCCGGGGGGTGCTCACGGTGGTCGCGAAGCTCTTCGGCCTGGTGCGTCCCGACGTCGCCGTCTTCGGGCAGAAGGACTACCAGCAGCTGGTCCTGGTCCGCCGGATGGTCCTCGACCTCAACATGGGGGTGGAGGTCGTCGGCGCCGAGACGGTGCGGGAGGCCGACGGGCTCGCGCTCTCCAGCCGCAACCGCTACCTCGACGCCGAGCAGCGCCAGCAGGCGACCGCGCTCTACCAGGTGCTGCGCGCGGCGCAGGACGCCGCCGGGTACGGCGCCGAGGTCGCGCTCGGCGCGGCGCGGGCCGAGCTGCGTGCCCACCACGGCATCGACCTGGACTACCTGGTCGTCACCGACACCGACCTGGGCGAGCTGCCCGACGACGTGCCGCCCGGCACGCCGGGGCGCGCGCTCGTGGCCGCCCGCGTGGGCGCCACCCGCCTGATCGACAACGTGCCGCTCGTGCTCGGACGGCAGCCCGGACCGCAGGAGGAGACCCCCTGATGCTGCGCACCATGATGAAGAGCAAGATCCACCGGGCGACGGTCACGCAGGCCGACCTGCACTACGTCGGCTCCGTCACCGTCGACGAGGACCTCCTCGACGCCGCCGACCTGCTGCCCGGCGAGCTGGTGCACATCGTCGACATCACCAACGGCGCGCGGCTCGAGACCTACACGATCGCGGGCGAGCGCGGCTCGGGGATCATCGGGATCAACGGCGCGGCCGCCCGCCTCGTGCAGCCGGGTGACCTGGTGATCCTGATCGGCTACGGGCAGATGGAGACCGCGGAGGCCCGCGAGCTCTCGCCGCGCGTGGTGTTCGTCGACGCCGCCAACCGGATCCTCGCCACCGGCTTCGACCCGGCCGAGGCCGTCGAGGGATCGGGCCTGCTCCGCGGCGACCGCACCGCCCGGCAGTAACCTGCCGGAATGGTCATCGCTCCGCCCGCCACCGCGGCCCGCCGGCTCCCCGGGCGACTCGTCGCCCCGGAGCCCGGCTGGACCACGACCGTCGACGTCGTCGTCGTCGGGTCCGGGGTCGCCGGCCTAACCGCGGCCCTGCGGATGCGGGGCAGGGTGGACCGGATCCTCGTGGTCACCAAGGACGTGCTCAACGCCGGGTCCACGCAGTGGGCGCAGGGGGGCATCGCCGCGGCGCTCGGGCCCGGGGACACCCCTGAGGAGCACGAGACCGACACGCTGGTGGCCGGCGCCGGTGCGTGCGACCGCGACGCGGTGCGGGTCCTGGTCACCGAGGGGCCGGAGGCCGTGCGGGAGCTGATCGCGCTGGGCACCAACTTCGACCACGACCCCGACGGCGAGCTCTCGCTGACCCGGGAGGGCGGCCACCACCGGGACCGGATCGCGCACGCGGGCGGGGACGCCACCGGAGCCGAGATCCAGCGGGCGCTGATCGCCGCCGTCGAGCAGGCCCCCGAGATCGAGGTGGTCCAGCACGCGTTGGCCGTCGACCTGCTGCTCGCCGAGGACGGCGGCGTCGCCGGCCTCACCCTCCACGTGATGGGGGAGGGCCAGCGCGACGGCGTCGGCGCGGTCCGGTGTCGGGCCGTCGTGCTGGCCAGCGGTGGCCTCGGCCAGGTCTTCTCCCAGACCACGAACCCCGCGGTCTCGACCGGGGACGGGATGGCGGTCGCCCTGCGCGCGGGCGCGGTCCTGCGCGACCTCGAGTTCGTGCAGTTCCACCCGACCGTGATGTACCTCGGACCCGACTCGCGGGGCCAGCAGCCGCTCATCTCCGAGGCGGTCCGCGGCGAGGGCGCCTTCCTCGTCGACGGCCCGCCGGAGGAGGGTGGCCGTCGCTTCATGGTGGGCGTCCACGAGCTCGCCGACCTCGCCCCGCGCGACGTCGTGGCGAAGGCGATCACCCGGCGGATGCTCGAGACCGGCCAGGCCCACATGTGGCTCGACGGGCGGCACCTGGGGGCGGAGGTCTGGGAGCGGCGGTTCCCGACGATCCTGGCCACCACGCGCAGCCACGGCATCGACCCCGTGACCGAGCTGATCCCGGTCGCGCCGGCGTGCCACTACGCGTCCGGTGGCGTGCACACCGACCTGTGGGGCCGCACCACCGTGCCCGGGCTCTACGCGACCGGGGAGGTCGCCTGCTCGGGCGTGCACGGCGCCAACCGGCTGGCGTCGAACTCGCTGCTGGAGGGCCTGGTCTTCTCCCGCCGGATCGCCGAGGTGCTGCCGGGCGAGCTGCGGCCGCTGCTGCCGCCCGCGCCGGACCGGCGCACGTCCGGCCTCGTCCCGGGGTCGGTGCGCCGGGAGCTGCAGGAGCTGATGACCTCCCGGGTCGGCGTGCTGCGCAGTGCCACCGGGCTCGCCGACGCGACAGCGCTGCTCGACAAGCTGGCCGGCGAGGTCGCCGGGACCGTCGACCAGGACTCGTGGGAGACGACCAACCTCCTCACGATCGCCACCGCGCTCGCCGACGCCGCGATGCTGCGCGAGGAGACCCGCGGCTCGCACTGGCGCGAGGACTTCCCCGACCGCGACGACGCGCGCTTCGCGGGGCACGTCGACGTCACCGAGAGCGACGGTGCGGCGGCCACGATCCGCTTCGTCGCGGCGGCGCCCACGGACGGTCCGGCATGAGCATGCAGGCGGTGCTCGACGAGCTCGCGGGGGCCGGGCTCGACCCGGTGGCGGTGCGCGCGCAGGTCGTCGCTGCCCTGGCCGAGGACCTGCCGGCCGGCGACGTCACCAGCACCGCGACGATCGCGCCGGACGCCCGCGGCAGCGGGGTCATCGCCGCACGCGAGGCCGGCGTCGTGGCAGGTCTCGGCGTCGCCGCGCTGGCGTTCCACGAGGTGATGGGCGAGACGGTCGAGATCACCGGACGCGTCCCCGACGGCACGCGGGTCGCGGCGGGCGACGTCGTGATGCGGGTCGCCGGACCGACCCGAGGGCTGCTGACGGCTGAGCGCACGGCGCTCAACTACGCCAGCCACCTCTCGGGCGTCGCCACCGCGACCGCGCTCTGGGTCGAGGCGCTGGAGGGGACCCGGGCGCGGGTCCTGGACACGCGCAAGACGCTTCCGACCTTCCGGGCGCTGCAGAAGTACGCCGTGCGGTGCGGCGGGGGTGTCAACCACCGGTTCAGCCTCAGCGACCGGGCGATGGTCAAGGACAACCACGTCGTCGCCGCCGGTGGGGTCGTCCCGGCCTACGCGGCCGTGCGGGCGGCGTACCCGGACCTCCGGGTCGAGGTCGAGGTGACCGACCTCGACCAGCTGCGCGCGCTCCTCGACGCCGGGTGCACCGAGGTCCTCCTGGACAACATGGACACCGCCACGATGGCCGAGGCGGTCCGGATCAACGACGCCCGGGGACCCGACGGTCGGGCGACCCTCGAGGCCTCCGGCGGCCTCACCCTGGAACGCGCCCGGGAGGTCGCCGAGACCGGCGTGGACTTCATCTCGGTCGGCGCGCTCACCCACTCGGTGAAGGTCTTCGACCTCGGCCTCGACCTCGACGAGGACCCCCGGCCATGACCCTGCTCGCGGTCGACGTCGGCAACAGCCACACGATCCTGGGCCTGGTGGCCGACGGCGAGGTGGTGGCCGACTGGCGGGTCGCCACCGACGAGCGCCGCACCGCCGACGACTGGGCGGTGCTGCTGCGCGGGCTGGTCGGCGCCCCGCTGGACGAGCTCGACGGCATCGCCGTCTGCGCGACGGTCCCGGCCGTCCTGCACGAGTGGCGCGACATGCTCGCCCGGCACTTCGCCGGGGTGGCGAGCCTGGTCGTCGAGCCGGGGGTCCGCACCGGGCTCCCCGTGCTCACCGACAACCCGCGCGAGGTGGGCACCGACCGGATCATCAACGCCCTCGCGGCCGTCGACGCGTACGGCGGGCCGGTCGTGGTCGTCGACTTCGGCGGCACCGCGACCACCTTCGACGTCGTCAACGGATCGGGCCAGTACGTCGGCGGCGCGATCACGCCGGGAATCGAGATCTCGATCGAGGCGCTGGGTCGCCGAGGCGCCCAGCTGCGTAAAGTCGAATTGCAGCGACCGAGGTCGGTGATAGCGAAGAACACGGTCGAGGCGCTGCAGTCGGGAATCATTTTCGGGGTCGCCAGCCAGGTCGAGGGCATGGTGGCGCGGCTGGTGGCCGAGCTGGGCGCGGACCCGTCCGACGTGCGGGTCGTCGCGACCGGTTACCTGGCCGGGCTAGTGCTCGACGAGTGCCGGTGCTTCACCGACCACGCCCCGTGGCTGACGCTGCGCGGCCTGGATCTCGCATTCTCTCGCAACGCGCCTGCTAAATAGGGGTCCGCGACACCGAATTGCAATTCGCGAATTCGAACCCGGATGTGGCACGATGGCGAATTGTCAGAATAAGGCAGTGCAATTCGAAGTGAGGTCGAGAAAATGGCCCAGAAGGTGAACATCGTGCTCGTCGACGACATCGACGGCAGCGAGGCCACCGAGACCGTGTCGTTCGGGCTGGACGGCACGACCTACGAGATCGACCTCAACGACGCCAACGCCGCGGCCCTGCGCGAGGCCCTCGCCACCTACGTCGGCCACGGCCGCAAGGTGGGCGCGGCGCCGCGTCGCGGCCGGCGTGCCGCGGCCGCCGCTCCGGCCGGTGGACCCACCGCCAAGGAGATCCGGGACTGGGCGCGCGCCAACGGTCACGACGTCCCGGACCGCGGCCGGGTGTCTGCCGAGGTGCGCGAGGCGTACGACGCGGCCCACTGATCCGGTCCGGACCGACCGGGGCCGAAGGTCGGTGGCGGCGCCACCTATGCTTGCGGCCATGGACGAACCCGCCGCGGACGACGGGATGCTGGACGCCCTGCGGCAGGTGCCGGGGGCGGTGTCTCGCACCTACCTCGCGCCGGGCGTGAAGGTGATGTTCGAGTCGATCAACAAGAACGCCTGCACCAGCCTGAAGTGGATGATGGCCGACCTGGCCGGCGAGGACCTCGACACCTTCCAGGCCGGGTGGCAGCCGTTCACCTCCCACACCGACGCGGTCCACAACCGCAACCTGTGGAAGGCGTCGCCGCGGCTCGACCGGCTCAGCCCGGAGGCCCGCGCCGAGATCGGCCCGGACCACGGCTGGTTCGTCTTCGCGGTCGTGCGGGACCCGCGGGTGCGGGTCTTCTCGGCCTGGCAGAACCGGCTGCTCATGCAGATCCCGATCGCGCAGCAGTACCGCGAGGAGTGGTGGTACCCCCGCCACCCCGTCACCCGGGAGTCGGTGCTCGAGGACTTCGCGAAGTTCGTGGACCTGCTCGACCAGCACCCCGAGCACAAGGTCCGGGCCAAGGACCCGCACTTCCGCGACCAGGTCGAGCTGCTGGCCGAGCACGCGATCCCGTACACGCGCATCTACGACATCAGCGAGATGGGGCAACTGCGCGCTGACCTCGCCGCCCACCTCGCGGCCCAGGGCCACGCCAGGGAGCTGCACATCCCCAAGGCCAACCCCACGCCCCTGCGCGCGATCGGCGCGGCGTTCGAGGGTGGGGTCCGGGAGAAGATCGAGCGCGTCTACGCCGCCGACTTCGAGCGGTTCGGCGACCGGTGGGACTTCGCGAAGGTCGAGAACGCCGCCCCGTGGCGCGACGCCGACCTCGACGCGTGCGAGAGCGAGTCCGAGCTCAGCCTGCGCATCTACGAGCTGCACGAGCTCGCGCGCTCCCAGCGCGAGGCGGCCGAGCAGGCCCGCGCCCGGGTGGCCGAGCTGGAGGCCGAGCTCCGGGCCCGCGACACCCACGCGGCCGACGCCGACGCGGGCGGCCTGATCGCGCGGGTCCGGCGGCGCGGGTCGCGCCGGGCGCGCTGACCGTGCGCGGGTCCCGGGCGGCCCGCTGGGCGCCCTGGCGTCGGCAGGGCTCGCGCCTGAGCGTGGTGATCCCGCTGTTCAACGTCGAGTCCACGCTCGCCGCCTGCCTCGACTCGGTGCTCGCCCAGCCGGTCCGCGACCTCGAGGTCGTGGTGGTCGACGACGGCTCGACCGACGGGTCCACGGCGATCGCACGGGAGTACGCCGACCGGCGCCCCGAGGTCACCCTGCACGTGCAGACCAACCACGGCGTCTCCTACGCGCGCAACCTCGGCGTCGAGCGCTGCACCGGAGACCTGGTCACCTTCGTCGATCCCGACGACCTGGTGCCCCGCGACGGGTTCGGCCCGATGCTGCGTGCCCTGGCCCGCACCGGCTCCGACGTCGCGGTCGGGTCGATGGTGCGGGTCGACGCCGCCGGCCGGCGTACCCAGCCGCCGCTGCTCAAGCGCAACCACGCGCAGGAGCGGCTGGCGGTCACGATCGACGATGTCCCGCTGCTGGTCGCCGACGCGTTCGCGTGCAACAAGGTCTTCCGGGTCGACTTCTGGCGCCGGGAGGGCCTGGGGTTCCCCCTCGGCGTCCGTTACGAGGACCAGGTGCTGTGCACGGCGGCGTTCCTCGCCGCGTCGTCGATCGACGTGCTCACCGACGTCGTCTACGAGTGGCACATCCGTGACGACCTGTCCTCGGCCACCCAGGTGCGGGGGCACCTGCAGAACCTCGAGGACCGCATCGTCACCAAGCACATGACGATCGACCTGGTCCGCGCCCATGGCAACCCGGCGCTGTGGGACGTCCTGCACCGCGAGGTGCTGCCGATCGACATGTGGGAGCACTTCCGCGCCGCCGTGTCGCCCAGCACGGCCGAGCCGGACCGCTACTGGACGACGCTGCGCACCGGCCTGCTGGGCATCTGGAACGACGACACGCTGCCGTTCGAGCAGACGGCGGTGCCGCCCGGCCAGCGGCTGATGGGGTGGCTGGTCGCCCAGGACCGGCGCGCCGACCTGGCCCGCCTGGTCGCCCGGATCGACGGGCCCGGGGTGCCGGTCGAGGACGGTCGCTACCTGCACCCCTGGCTCGAGGAGCCGGGCGTGCCGGAGGTGCTCAGCCGGGTGGCTCCGCCGCCGGCGTGACCCGCTCGCGGGCCTCCTGGGCCTCCTCGGCCTCCCGGACCGCCCGGATCCACGAGATCCGCTCGTCCGCGGACTCCGGCAGCTGCGCCACCCGGGTCCAGGCGTCCTCGTCGAGGTCGCCGCGAAGCGACTCCAGGAGCCGTCGGTCGGCGCTCAGCCCCGCGTCGCGGGGCGACCGCCCGAGCAGCCGGCGCCACCGCGGTGCCGCTGCCTCCTCCTCGGGCGGTGCCGCGCCGAGCTCGACCTGGATCCGCCGGGCCGAGGCCTCCGCGACCGCGTCCACCCGGGCGGCGAGCTCGGCGGGCAGCTGCTCGCGGAGCACCACCCGGTGCAGCTCGGCCTGGAAGCGCCGGTAGTAGTCCATCGTGTAGTGCACCTCGAAGGGCCCCCACGGGTGGTCCGCGAAGGTGGCGAACCGCTCGCGCGACAGGTCGACGTGGTCCCAGCCGTACGCCGTCCGCGCGTGCTCGTTGAGCCGGGCCCAGAAGCGGTTGCCCCGCCGGATCCCCACCCGGGCCGGCTTGCCCTTGCGCCCTGGGGGACCGAGCGGGGTCGGCACGTCCTGGCCGGCCCGCAGCACGTCGACGGCGTTGAAGCCGCAGTGCACGACGACCCGGCTGTCGGGGCAGTGCTCGGCGACGTGGGCGGCGAACCGGTCCATCGCCTCGGTCCACAGCGCGAAGTAGGCGTCGGGGTCGTCCTGCCACCGCACCGCCACCGTGCCGGGGTCGGCCATCAGCCGGCCGTAGAGGTCCGTCTTGCGCAGCCGCCAGCGGTTGTCGGTCACGTAGCGGCCGTCGGGCATCTGCAGCACACCGAAGTGGACGTCGCCGAAGAAGTCCAGCACCACGAGGTCGGGCCGCTCGGCGGGCAGCAGCGTGAGGATCTCGCGGGAGAGGTCCGACGCGACGTTCCACCGGCCGTAGGGCTTCATCTCGGCCAGCGGCTCCCACGGCTCGTCGACGGGCGGCGACATCAGGGCGATCATCGAGCTCTGGTTGGTCGTCGGGCCGACGGCGTACCACTGCTTGTAGTCGGGGTTGAAGCGCCGGTTGAAGTTGTCGCGCGTGATGCAGCTGCCGAGGACGGCGACGGTGGTCAGGTCGGTCATGGCACGGTCACCGTCGGGGAGGTCGGAGGGGTGGGCGTGGGGACGGGGGGCAGGTCGGAGCGCAGCCGCTCGGTCTCCAGGACGCGGGCGACGACGCGGGCGCAGCACCGGCCGTCGCGCTCGGGGAAGGTGGCGTCGATGCGGGCCTGGTAGGTCGGCTGCGGGGCGGGTCCGTGGGCGAGGGCCTCGAGGGTGGCGGCGACGGCGTCGTCGCGGGTGCCGGTGACCGGGCCGAACCCGTCGCGGCCGTAGTCGAAGTAGCTCGGCCGCCCGGTGTGCCCGCCGCCCAGGACGGACTCGGTGTCGAACTGGTAGTAGACGACCGGTCGCTCGAGGTAGGCGGCGTTGAAGGCGATCGAGGAGAAGTCGGTGACCACGACGCGGGCGCGGGCGAACAGCTCCTGGGGGTCGTGGCCCTCGTAGGTCAGCGGGTGCACGTGGGCGGGCAGGTCCATCAGGGGCAGCCAGGGCTGCAGGATCGGGTGGGGGAGGAAGCCCAGGGTGACGCCGTGCTCGGCGCAGGCGGCCGCCAGCCGCTCGTCGGCCAGGTAGGCCAGCCAGGTGCGCACGAACTCCGTCCGCAGCAGCTCCTCGTCCGCCACCCGCTTCTGGGTGCCCGGGACGACCGGGGGGACCAGGTTGTCGCGCCAGGTGGGGGTGACCAGGACCAGGTCGCGGCGCTCGGGCGGGAACCGCAGCCCGACCTCGCGGAGCCGGTCGAACCGCGGCAGCCCGGTCATCGCGACCTCGCGGGTGGTGAACTTGTACGGCGTGTGGTCACCCGCGATCGAGGCCAGCTCGCGCGGGGTGCTGACCACGAACGTGTCCATGGTCTTGGTGTTGAGCCACTTGGAGATGTCGTCCTTGATGACGCCGTGCTGCAGGAAGTGGAACCGCCACCTCGGGGTCGTGAACTCGTGGATCGGCTCGGGGGTCACCACCGGACCGTCGGCGTGGGAGGAGAGCAGGTGCGTGGCGTGGGCCATCAGCAGGCGCCACTGCAGCGACCCGTGGGCGACCAGGCGGTCGGCGTGCCCGGCGGCCTTGAACCGGGTCCACTCCGGTCCGCCCTTCTCCAGCACGAACCAGGTCCATCAGCACCCACGCGCCGGCGTACCGCTCGGCGACCCTCGGCTTGTCGCGCAGCCGCAGCGCGCGGCGGCCCAACCTGGACTCCGGGGTGCGCTCGCGCAGGTGGGCGGGGACCTGGTCGCGGCGGTGGGCCGACTCGGGGTTGAGCCACCAGCGGATCTGGCCCGGCTGGGCGACCTTGGAGGGGCCGGGGGGACGCTCGTAGACGACGTCGGTGGCGACGCCGTCGAGGTCGACGGTCAGCGTCTTGTCGGCCGGCAGCCAGACGATGCGCTCGTGCAGCAGCGCCCGGCCGTAGTAGGTCAGGTCGCGGACCTTGGCGTGCAGCGGGGTGATCGGGGTGCCGTTGGCCGACCACGTCTCGGCCGGCAGGTCCCCGGTGAAGAAGTACGACGCCCGCACCAGCTCCTGCGTCACGTCGAGCTGGCCCAGCTGGACCCGGGCCTCCCGCCACGGGGCGGCGGCGTACCCGTGCGCGAGCACCAGGCCGGCCGTCGGCGGGCGGTAGGGCGGGAGGTACGGCAGGGCCGCCTCGGGATCGAACGACGACAGCAGGGCGGCGGCGGTCCGGTGCACCGCGGCGGCGGCCTCCCCGTCGACCGGGCGGCCCTCGCCGGCCTCGGAGTCGGTCCGCGCGAAGCAGGGCACCAGGTCGTGCAGCAGCAGGGTCGCCAGCCACCCCGGCACCCGGCCGTGGCGGGCCCGGGCCCGCTCGACGACGTCGAGGTGCCCCGGTCCGGGCAGACCGGGCCCGTCGCCCCGGCTCGCGTCGGCACGGACGCGGCGCCGGTAGCGAGCCGTCGCGAGGAACCCGACGCGAGGACGGGCGCTCTCGAGGAGGTAGCAGCAGCTGAAGTGCGGGTCGTCGAAGGCGGCCAGGCCGGGGTCGAACGCGAGGCCGGCCTCGCGGACCCAGTCCAGGCGGAAGAAGCTCGAGGCCGGGTGCCCGTGGAACCGGTCGGGGTGGTCGGCCAGGTCCACGGAGGGGCTGCCGCGGAACATCCACCGCAGCGGGTGGTCGTCGCGGACCTGACCGGTGCCCTCGTGCCACGTCACCTGCTTGCAGGCGACCAGGTCGGCATCGGGGTGGGCGTCCAGGAACTCGCCGACCGCGGCGAGGTAGCCGGGCGCCAGCGCGTCGTCGGGATCGGGGAACGAGATCCACTCGCCACGCGCCGCCGCGATCCCGGCGTTGCGCGCCGCGGCCCTGGTCGTCGCGGCGGGGTCGGGTCGCAGCACCCGCACGGTGCCGGGCCGGCGTCGTGCCCACTCGGCCAGGGTCGGGTGCTCCCGGCCGGGGGGCGTGGCGTCCACCAGCACGACCTCGACGTCGTCGAGCCCCGACGACTGCGCCTCGACCGACGCCTCGAGGTCGGCGAGGGGTGTGCCGTCCTCGAGCACCGCGCACACCAGGGTGAGGCGGGGCGCGGTCACGGTGCCTCCGCCAGGGCCGCCGCGTCGGTCGCCGACGGCGTGGGGACGGGGGGCAGGTCCGAGCGCAGCCGCTCGGTCTCCAGGACGCGGGCGACGACGCGAGCGCAGCACCGGCCGTCGCGCTCGGGGAAGGTGGCGTCGATGCGGGCCTGGTAGGCCGGCTGCGGGGCGGGTCCGTGGGCGAGGGCCTCGATGGTGGCGGCGACGGCGTCTTCGCGGGTGCCGGTGACCGGGCCGAACCCGTCGCGGCCGTAGTCGAAGTAGCCGGGACGGCCGACGTGGGCACCGCTGGCCATGACCTCGGCGTCGAACTGGTAGTAGACGACCGGTCGCTCGAGGTAGGCGGCGTTGAAGGCGATCGAGGAGAAGTCGGTGACCAGGACGCGGGCGCGGGCGAACAGCTCCTGGGGGTCGTGGCCCTCGTAGGTCAGTGGCCGCACGTGGGCGGGCAGGTCCATCATCGGCAGCAGCGGCTGCAGGTTGGGGTGGGGGAGGAACCCGAGGGTGACGCCGTGCTCGGCGCAGGCGGCGGCCAGCCGCTCGTCGGCCAGGTAGGCCAGCCACGTCCGGACCAGGTCGGAGCCCAGCACGGAGCGGTCGACCGGACGCCGCTGGGACCCGGGCAGCATCGGCGGCAGCAACGAGTTGCGCCAGGTGGGGGTGACCAGGACCAGGTCGCGGCGCTCGGGCGGGAACCGCAGCCCGACCTCGCGGAGCCGGTCGAAGCGCGGCAGCCCGGTCATCGCGACCTCGCGGGTGGTGAACTTGTACGGCGTGTGGTCACCCGCGATCGAGGCCAGCTCGCGCGGGGTGCTGACCACGAACGTCTCGAGCCGCTTGGGGTCCAGCCAGCCCGAGATGTCGTCCTTGATGACGCCGTGCTGCAGGAAGTGGAACCGCCACCCGGGCGCGGTGAACTCGGCGATCTCCTCGGGCTGGGCGAGCACGTTCTCGGCGTGGGAGGAGAGCAGGTGCGTGGCGTGGGCCATCAGCAGGCGCCACTGCAGCGACCCGTGGGCGACCAGGCGGTCGGCGTGCCCGGCGGCCTTGAACCGGGTCCACTCCGGTCCGCCCTTCTCCAGCACGAACCAGGCGTTGATCTCGGGGTGGTGCTCGCGCAGGTGGCGGAACAGGATCTCGCCGGAGTCGTTGGCGTCGTGGACGCGGTCCATCAGCACCCACGCGCCGGCGTACCGCTCGCGCACCTGCGGCTTGTCCTTGAGAGCGGCGGCGCGGCGCCCGAGCCGGGTGGTGGGCGTGCGGATGCGCAGGTGTCGCGGCACCAGCTGGCGGTGGTGCTCGGACTCGGGGTTGAGCCACCAGCGGATCTGGCCGGGCTGGGCGACCTTGGTGGGGCCGTACGGCCGCTGGTAGACGACGTCGGTGGCGACGCCGTCGAGGTCGACGGTCAGGGTCTTGTCGGCCGGCAGCCACACGATGCGCTCGTGCAGCAGCGCCCGGCCGTAGTAGGTCAGGTCGCGGACCTTGGCGTGCAGCGGGGCGATCGGGGTGCCGTTGGCCGACCACCGCTCGGCGGGCAGCTCGCCGGTGAAGAAGTACGACGCCCGCACGAGCTCCTGCGCGACGTCGAGCGAGCCGAGCACGACGAAGGGGTCGTGCCACGCGTCGGGGCGGTAGGAGTGCTCCATCACCAGCCGGGCGCGCAGCGGGACGGTCGGTGGGACGAACGGCATCCCTGCATCGACGTCGAGCCGGGTCAGGATGTCGGTCGCGAGGCGGTGGAAGCTCTCGGTGAGCGGGCCCGACGTGGGCCGGCCGGGCTTGGCCTGGGAGTCCGTGGCCGCGAAGTACCAGTGCAGGTCGTAGAGCAGGCAGGTCGCGAGCCAGCCCGGGGTCTGCCCGTAGCGCGCGACCGCCCTGTCGACGACGTCGAGGTAGCCGTGCTCGGGGACGACCGTGTAGCGACCGGGGTGGCGCACGGAGGTCTGGAGGGTCGACGTCCCGTCGGCGCGGACGCGGTAGCGGTAGCGCGCGCCCTCCAGGAAGGCGACCCGGGGGTGGGCGGTCTCCAGGAGGTAGCAGCAGTTGAAGTGCCCGTCCTCGAAGTTGGGGCGCAGGCGGGGGTCGAACGCGAGGCCGGCCTCGCGGATCCGGTCGAGGCGGAAGAAGCTCGAGGCGGAGTGTCCGTGGAACCGGTCGGGGTTGTCGGCCAGGTCGACGTAGGGGCTGCCGCGGAACATCGACCGCAGCGCGTGGTCGTCGCGGACCTGACCGGTGCCCTCGTGCCACATCAGCCGCCGACAGGCGACCAGGTCGGCGTCCGGGTGCGCGTCGAGGAACTCGCCGACGGTGGCGAGGTAGCCCGGGGCCAGGGCGTCGTCGGGGTCCGGGAACGAGATCCACTCGCCCCGCGCCGCCGCGATGCCGGCGTTGCGCGCCGCGCCCTGGCCGGCGTTCTCCTGGTGCAGCACCCGCACCGTCCCGGGGCGGCGCTCCGCCCAGTCGTTGAGGACCTGCGGCGAGTGGTCGGTCGACCCGTCGTCGACCATGACGACCTCCACGTCGTCCAGGCCCGACGACTGCGCCTCGACCGACGCGATGAAGTCCGGGAGGAACCGGCCGACGTCGTACACCGCGCAGACCAGGCTGAAGCGGGGCCGTGCGGGGGCGCTCATGGACCTGGCTCTCTCATCGACGACGTGCTCCCGCCCATTGCATCACGACAGGGCCTGCTGGACCGCGGGTTCCAGGTAGGGCCCGAGCGTGTGGGAGTAGGTCGCGGTCATGTGCGTGCCGTCGAAGTAGGTGATCACCCCGCCGTTGACGACGTGGCACTCGACCGGCTCGCAGAGGTGGTCGGTCATGTCCACCGCGGTGAGGTCGGGGTCGTCCACCCGGTCGACCACCTCCAGCACCGGGTCGTCGGGGACCCACTCCTCGCGGGTGCCGTCACACTCCTCGTAGTCGTCCTCGTGCTCGGCGACGCAGGACGGGACGGGGAAGCCCGGAGCGGGCGTGTCGCGGACCGCCAGCACGTGCAGGCCGGCGTCGAGGAACGCGGCGACCGACTTCGTCAGACCCTCGACGTACGCGTCGTGGGAGGAGTGCAGGCCGTAGCCGACCGCGGGCACCGACACCCGGTTGGCCATCAGCACCAGGTCGGGCTTCTCGGCGACGACGGTGGCGATCGTGCGGCGCACCCAGGCCGCGCAGTTCGTGGTCCCGCCGGCGACCGTGAACGACTGCGGGACGTCGGCGGTGGCGCACTGGGACGCGAGGTGGGTGACGATCCGGTAGTGGTGCTGGTGGGCGATCACCTGCAGGGCCGGCAGCCACTGGGCCGCGTGCGAGTTGCCGATCAGCGCGATCGTGACCGGCGACCGCCGGGCGCCGAAGGTGCACGTGGTCCGCTCGGGGAACGCGGGCGGGTGCGACATGCACTGCCGCCCGCCGACGTCGGGATAGATGTCGGAGTAGTCGACGGCGGCCAGCTCGGGGGAGGGGACGACGTCCGGGTAGGGGACCCGGGGGCACGAGACGCCCGGGTCGAGCGCCGCCGCCCCGAAGCACGGGCCGCCCTTCCGCATCGCCTGGACCAGGCGGGCGCGCGCCTGGTCGTCGGCGCGGTGCACCTCGATCACCTGGACGGTCGCCAGGCCGACGACGACCGCCATGCCGGCGGCCAGCACCCACGTCGGCCGGAACCGGTCGCCGGTCTGGCGGCTGCGCCACGGCTGCTCGAGCCACCGCTCGGTGACGCCGGCGAGCACCAGGGTGGCCACGAGGGCGACGGTCAGGCCGCCGAGCCCGAGCTCGTGCCCGAGGGCGTAGGGCAGCAGCACGATCAGCGGCCAGTGCCACAGGTAGACCGAGTAGGACACCTTCCCGAGCCACTGCACCGGTGGCACGGCGAGGACCCGGTCCAGCAGCCCCCGGTCGGGGTCGGACGGTGCCGCGAAGATGAGCAGCACCGCGCCGCCCACGGGCAGCGCGGCCCGGTAGCCGGGGAAGTCCACGCCGGTGAGGCGGAACGCCGCGAGGAGCACGAGCCCGAGCCCGACGTACCCCAGCACGGTGCGCCACAGGTCCGCCGCCCGGTGCCCCGGCCGCTCGTTGACGGCGAGCGCGAGGAGGCCGCCGGCGCCGAGCTCCCAGATCCGGGTCGGCGTGACGAAGTACGCCGCCGCGGGGTCGGCGGCCGTCTTGGTGACCGACCAGACGAACGAGGCGGCGACCACGAGCCCCAGCGACGCGGCCAGGGCGCCGCGCAGCGAGAGTCCCAGGCGGCGGGCGACGATCGTCGTCCCCCCGACCAGGAGCGGCCAGAACAGGTAGAACTGCTCCTCGACCGACAGCGACCAGTAGTGCTGGACGGCGCTCGGGTTGCTGTCCAGCGCCAGGTAGTCGACCGCCCGGGCCGCCAGCACCCAGTTCAGCACGTAGAGCGCCGCGGCCCGGGCCTCGATCGCGTTGGTCTCCCACTCCGTCGCGGGGGCGACGAGGCGGACGGCGACCAGCGTGACGGCCAGCACCAGGAGCGCCGCAGGCAGGAGGCGCCGGGCGCGCCGGCGCCAGAAGTTCCCGAAGTCGGCCGGCCGGGTCGGCGGCCGCCGCAGCAGGTGCGCGGTGATCAGGAACCCGGAGATCACGAAGAAGACGTCGACCCCGGCGAAGCCGCCGGGCAGGGCGGCCGGGTGCAGGTGGTAGACGACCACCATGGCGACCGCGACGGCACGCAGAGCCTGGATGTCGGTGCGCAGCGCGGGCTTCGGGCTGGTCGAGCTCACCGGTCGCGGGTGCTCGACTCGCGGGTGGCGGACGCCGTCCGGTCGCGACCGCCGAGACCGACCTTGCGGCGGGCGCGGGAGGCGAGCTCGGAGGCGAGCTCGGAGGCCGGCACGCCGTCCAGCCCGGCAGGCGGGCGGTCCGCGCCCTTCGCCAGGCGCCGGACCTGCCGCTCGGCGCGGTCCGCACGTCGCTGGGTCTTGCGCAGCCGCCGTTGGGCGGCCAGCATCACGCCGGCCAGCGCCTCGGCGGCCAGGTCGACCGGGACCTCGTCGATCGGCTGCGGCTCGGCGGGCGCCGGGACGCGCCGCAGGTCGTCGAGGTCACCGATGACCGTGACGCCGCTCGCGTCCAGCCGCTCGATCATCGCAGCGGCCTCCGCGGCCGCCTGCTCGGTCGCCCAGGCGGGCAGCGCGGACCGTGCCTCGTCGCGCGGCACCGTCCGGTGGTCGAGGAGTCGGCGGGCGTAGCCCATCCGGAAGAACAGCGAGAACTCCTCCCACCGCAGCTCGGGCTTGACCAGCTCGGTCGCCCGGCGCAGGAGCTCGGCCTCGGGGGCGGTGAGGCTGCGGTTCTGGCTGGGTGGCGCGACGCTGCTCAGCAGGCCCGCGGGCAGTCCGAGCAGCTGCTCGAACGTGGTGGGGAGCAGGGTCCGGTCGGACTCGTCGATCACGACGACGCGGAGCCGGTCGACGCCCACGAGCGGGGCCCAGTCCTCCACCTGGTTCGCGGCGTCGGCCCACGACCAGAACCCGGACGTGGCGTGCCCCGGCCGGTCACGCTCGAAGCCGCGGCGCAGGAACTCCTCGAGCCGGCCGGTCTTGCCGTCGCGCAGGACCTGCTGCCACGTGGAGAGGACGATCGAGCCCGGGTTGCGGGCGGCCACCAGGATGTGGAGGCGGTCCGCGCCGAGGTCCTCGACGACTCGGGCGCGCTGCTCGGCGTCGGCGAGCGCGAAGAACTCGCTGCTGAGCACCACCCGGCCCGGGGCGGCGTGGACGCTCTCGACGAGGTCGCGCCACCGGCTCTGGTCGGGCAGCGGCGCGCTGTCGTAGAGCCACCCGGCGGGGCGGTTGAGCACCGCGCGCGCCTCGTCGGCGTGCGACCAGGAGGTCCCCGGGTAGAGCACCCCGTGCTCGGCCATCTGCTCGCGGGCCGTCGTCAAGATGCCCTGGATCGCCGTCGTGCCGGTCTTGTGCGGACCGATGTGCAGCAGGACGGCGTGCTCGGGGACGGGTACGACGGACACGTCGGCATGCTAACGAGCGTGCCGCCGCCCCACCTATTCGCGCCGCGAGGTCCGCCGCCCGTCCGCCGCCCGTCCCCCGCCCGCCGCGGTCCGGTGCACTACCGTGGCCAGCGTGTCGTCCCTGGATCGCATGAAGAGGCTGACCCGCCGCCGGTCGGCCGCTGCATCGCCGAGCGCCGCAGCAGAGTCGGCGCCGGCTCCGGCGCAGCCGGGGGCTCCGGGCGACGCCGCCCGCGCACTGGTCGAGCCGGCCGCGGCCGAGACGACACCGCTCTACGACAGCGACGCGGTGATCGACTGTGTGGTCGCCTACAACAAGTACGGCGGCTACGTCGTGCCCCGTCAGGCCTCGCACCGGGTGGCCGCGAAGGCGGTGATCGAGGGCGGGGTCTACGAGCCGCAGACGATCGAGCTGATCCGCGCCGAGTGCGGCGAGCACGACGTGGTCCACGCCGGCACGTTCTTCGGCGACTTCCTCCCGGGCGTCTCCTCCGGCCTCGCACCCGGTGCCCGGGTCTACGCCTTCGAGCCGAATCCCGAGAGCTACCGGTGCGCGGCCATGACCGTGGTGCTCAACGATCTCGACAACGTCGAGCTCGTCGGCGCGGGGCTCGGCGCGCAGCCCTCGCGCGCCGACCTGCTGCTGACCCAGCCCGACGGCACCTACCGGGGCGGCTCCAGCCGCTTCCTCAAGGCGTCCGACCCGCCGATGGACGGGACCACGGTCGAGGTCCCGATCACCACGGTCGACGCCATGGTGCCGGCCGACCGGCAGGTCTCGGTGCTCCAGCTCGACCTCGAGGGCTACGAGCAGCCGGCCCTCGACGGGGCGATGGAGACCATCCGGCGCTGCCGGCCGCTCATCGTGCTCGAGTCGCTCCCCGAGGCGGACTGGATCGCCGCCCACCTGCGGCCGCTCGGCTACCGGCGGGCCGGGCGGGTGCACTACAACACCGTCTTCCGTCCCTCGGCGCCACCCGACTGAGCTGGTCTCGATACAGCCGGTCGCGGCCTCCTTCGTCGCCTCGCGCGGCCACTCGACCTGACCGAGCCCACGCGCCGGGTTCGTCCCTCACCCGGCACTGCCCGGTCATGTCTCGATACAGCCGGTCGCGGCCTCCTTCGTCGCCTCGCGCGGCCACTCGACCTGACCGAGCCCACGCGCCGGGTTCGTCCCTCACCCGGCACTGCCCGGTCATGTTCGCTCTCAGCGGACGCCCTGGGGTGGTCGCCGGGAACGCGTAGGCTGTGCGTGGGGTTGGACACGTCGTCCGCCCCACCGAAGCTTCAGGAGAGATGCGCATGTTCGAGCGGTTCACTGACCGAGCCCGCCGGGTGGTCGTGCTGGCCCAGGAAGAGGCCCGCATGCTCTCCCACAACTACATCGGGACCGAGCACATCCTGCTCGGCCTGATCCACGAGGGCGAGGGCGTCGCGGCCAAGGCGCTCGAGAGCCTCGACATCTCGCTGGAGGCGGTCCGCGCCCAGGTCGAGGAGATCATCGGCCAGGGCCAGCAGGCCCCCAGCGGCCACATCCCCTTCACGCCGCGGGCCAAGAAGGTCCTCGAGCTCTCGCTGCGCGAGGCGCTCCAGCTCGGCCACTCCTACATCGGCACCGAGCACATCCTGCTCGGCCTGATCCGCGAGGGCGAGGGCGTGGCGGCGCAGGTGCTGCAGAAGCTCGGCGCCGACCTCAACCGGGTCCGCCAGCAGGTCATCCAGCTGCTCTCGGGCTTCCAGGGCAAGGAGTCGGCCGGTGCCGCCGCGGCGGCCGGTGCCTCCGGCAGCGACGCCCCGTCGTCCTCGTTGGTGCTCGACCAGTTCGGTCGCAACCTCACCCAGGACGCCCGCGAGGGCAAGCTGGACCCGGTCATCGGCCGGGAGCAGGAGATCGAGCGGGTCATGCAGATCCTGTCCCGCCGCACCAAGAACAACCCGGTCCTCATCGGCGAGCCCGGCGTCGGCAAGACGACCATCGTCGAGGGGCTCGCCCAGGACATCGTCAAGGGCAACGTGCCCGAGACGCTCAAGGACAAGCAGATCTACACCCTCGACCTCGGCGCGCTGGTGGCCGGCTCGCGCTACCGCGGTGACTTCGAGGAGCGGCTGAAGAAGGTCCTCAAGGAGATCCGCACCCGCGGCGACATCGTGCTGTTCATCGACGAGATCCACACCCTCGTCGGCGCCGGCGCCGCCGAGGGCGCGATCGACGCGGCGAGCATCCTCAAGCCGATGCTGGCCCGCGGCGAGCTGCAGACCATCGGGGCGACCACGCTCGACGAGTACCGCAAGTACCTCGAGAAGGACGCCGCCCTGGAGCGGCGCTTCCAGCCGATCCAGGTCGCGGAGCCCTCGATCGCCCACACGATCGAGATGCTCAAGGGCCTGCGCGACCGCTACGAGGCGCACCACCGGGTCACCATCACCGACGAGGCGCTGGTCTCGGCGGCGACCCTGGCCGACCGCTACATCTCCGACCGCTTCCTGCCCGACAAGGCCATCGACCTGATCGACGAGGCCGGCTCCCGGCTGCGGATCCGGCGGATGACGGCCCCCTCGGACCTGCGCGAGTACGACGACAAGATCAGCGACGTGCGGCAGCGCAAGGAAGCCGCGATCGACGGACAGGACTTCGAGGCCGCCGCGCGGCTGCGCGACGAGGAGAAGCAGCTGATCCTGAAGAAGTCCGAGCGCGAGAAGCAGTGGCGCGCGGGCGACATGGACGAGGTCGCCGAGGTCGACGAGGAGCTGATCGCCGAGGTGCTGGCGGTCGCGACCGGCATCCCGATCGTCAAGCTGTCCGAGGAGGAGTCGACCCGGCTGCTCAAGATGGAGGACGAGCTGCACAAGCGGGTCATCGGGCAGGAGGAGGCCGTCAAGGCGCTCAGCCGCGCGATCCGGCGTACCCGTGCCGGCCTGAAGGACCCCAAGCGGCCCGGCGGGTCGTTCATCTTCGCCGGCCCCTCCGGCGTCGGCAAGACGTGGCTGTCCAAGACGCTCGCGGAGTTCCTCTTCGGCGACGAGGACGCGCTGATCCAGCTCGACATGTCCGAGTTCGGCGAGAAGCACACCGTCTCGCGGCTCTTCGGCTCGCCCCCGGGCTACGTGGGCTACGAGGAGGGCGGCCAGCTCACCGAGAAGGTGCGCCGCAAGCCGTTCTCGGTCGTGCTCTTCGACGAGGTCGAGAAGGCCCACCCCGACATCTTCAACAGCCTGCTGCAGATCCTGGAGGAGGGTCGCCTGACCGACTCCCAGGGCCGGGTCGTGGACTTCAAGAACACCGTGATCATCATGACCACCAACCTCGGCACGCGGGACATCGCCAAGGGCATCAACCTCGGCTTCCAGCAGAGCGGCGACGCCGCCGGCTCGTACGAGCGGATGAAGAGCAAGGTGTCGGAGGAGCTCAAGCAGCACTTCCGCCCCGAGTTCCTCAACCGGGTCGACGAGATCATCGTGTTCCCGCCGCTGTCGCAGGAGCAGATCGTCGCCATGGTCGACAACATGATCGCTTCCGTCGAGCTGCGGATGAAGGACCGCGACATGCGGATCGAGCTGACCCAGGCCGCGAAGAACCTGCTCGCCGACCGGGGCTTCGACCCGGTCCTGGGTGCCCGCCCGCTGCGCCGCACGATCCAGCGGGAGATCGAGGACGTGCTCGCCGAGAAGATGCTCTACGGCGAGGTCGGCCCCGGCCAGATCGTCCTGGTCGACGTCGAGGGCGAGGGCCCGACCGCGTCGTTCACCTTCCACGGCCAGAAGGTCGGGGACCTGCCCGACCTGCCGCCGTTCGAGCCCGTCGAGGTCGGCGGCGCGGAGGCGCTGGAGGGCCCGGACGACTCCGACAGCGGCTCGGACGTCCCGAAGTCCCTCGACTGACGCACACGACACGAACGGCCCGCCCCCTCCTCGGGGCGGGCCGTTCGCGCGTCCCGGCAGCGGCGTGAGCGTTCAATTGTTGGGAGATTGCCCGGGTTTCGGTGGCGAGCCGGTACATCTGCCAGCAATTGCACTCGACGGAGCGCGGTGGTCACGGCAGGGCGTAGGTCTCCGGGCCGGCCGGGACGACCAGCCCGTCGGCGACCAGCGAGGCCAGGCAGCGGGTCCGCTGGACCTCGTCGGCCCAGGCCGCCTCGAGGGCACTGCGGTGCACGGGGCCGTCGGCGTCGCGGAGCAGCCCGAGCAGCCGACCCCGGCACTGGCGATCGGTGCCTGCCCAGGTCTGCACCTTGCGAGGTGGCCCGTCGTACGCCGGTGAGCCGGCCGCCCGCCAGGCGCACCGGTCGCGCACCGGGCAGCTCCCGCAGCGCGGGTTCGCGGCCGTGCAGACCAGGGCACCGAGCTCCATGACCGCGACCGCCCAGGTGGCCGCGGTCGCCGGGTCGTCGGGCAGCAGCCCGGCCGCGACCTCGCGCTCGGCGCGGTTGACGGAGGGGGCGGGCAGCTCGACCCCCTGCACGGCGCGGGCGAGGACCCGGCGCACGTTGGTGTCCAGCACCACGTGTCGACGACCGTAGGCGAAGCTGGCGATCGCCGCGGCGGTGTAGTCGCCCACCCCGGGCAGCGCGAGCAGCTCGTCGTACGACGACGGCACCTCGCCCCCGTGCCGCTCGACGATCGCGGTGGCGGCGGCGTGCAGGCGCAACGCCCGGCGGGGGTAGCCCAGCCGGCCCCACGCGCGCACCGCCGCCCCGCTCGGCTCGGCCGCCAGGTCGGCCGGGGTCGGCCAGCGGTCGAGCCACTGCGCGTGCACCGGCAGGACCCGCGCGACCGGCGTCTGCTGCAGCATGAACTCCGAGACCATCACCGACCACGGCGACGCCTCGGGGCGGCGCCACGGCAGGTCGCGCGCGTGCTCGTCGTACCACCCCAGGACCGGCTCGTGCAGGTCGCCGCTCACCTCAGCCATCGCGATGCCCATCCTGCCCGGTGTGGCAACGCCACCAGCAGGCACCTGCTGACTAGCGTGACCTCCATGCCAGGGCTGACCCGAGGACCGCTGCCGGCGCGCGTCTACTGGGTGCGCCGGCTGATGGTGCTCGGGACCGCCGTCCTGCTGGTCGTCGGCATCGCCCGGCTGCTCGACGGGAGCAGCGACGCGTCGGGCGGCGGCACCGCCCGTCTGGCGGCCGAGCAGTCGCCGACCACCGGCGTGTCGACCACGGGCAGCGCCTCGACGGCCACCACGCCGGCACCGACTCCTCGCAAGCACCGCACCGGCACGGTCCGCCCCACACCGACGCCGACACCCACGTCGACACCGACCCTGGCCGTCCCCCAGGGCCCCTGCGACCCGACCGACATCGCGGTCACCCCGCAGGTGTCCCGGGCCGTCGCCGGCCGCGACGTCCCGATCGTCCTGCAGCTGCGCACCATCGAGTCGCCGGCCTGCACCTGGCGCACCGGTCACCAGGAGCTGAGCGTCGACATCACCTCGGGCAAGGACGCGATCTGGTCGAGCCGCCAGTGCCCGCGGGCGATCCCGGTCGAGGACGTCGTCGTCCGCCGGGCCGTCACGACGCACGTCACCTTGACGTGGACCGACGCCCGGCGGTCGGACGACCGGTGCTCCAAGCTCGCCGGCTGGGCGATGCCGGGGTGGTACCACGTCACCGCCGCCGCCCTCGGGGGCGAGCCCTCCGACCTGCAGTTCGAGCTGACCACCCCGACGGCGGCCACCGTCACCAGGACCGCGAAGCCGACCCAGAGCCCCCACCCGACGCGCTCGCCGAGCCGGTCGCCGAGTGGCACGGCCACCACCAAGCCGAGCGGCAATCCCTCGGCGGGTCACTCGGGCTGAGGCTGCTCACCGGATCTCGATACGCCGCGTCGCGACTTCGTCCCTCAGTCGCGCCGGGCTACTCGATCACCGTTGAGCGCTCCGTGTGACTTCGTCACACGTAGCGCTCGAGGATCGTGGACTCGGCGAGGCGGGACAGGCCCTCGCGCACGCTGCGGGCGCGCAGCTCGCCGACGCCCTCGACCGCCTGGAGGTCGTCGACCCCGGCCGAGAGCAGCTTCTGCAGGGTCCCGAAGTGGTCCACGAGGCGGTCGACCACGGTGCTGGGCAGCCGGGGCACCTTGGCCAGCAGCCGGTAGCCCCGCGGGGCGACCGCGCCGTCGAGGTGCTCGCCGTTGCCGAGCCCGAGGGCGCGGGCGGCGGCGGCCGGGTCGACGAGCTCGGTCGACGACAGCGACTCGAGCCGGTTGAGCAGCGCCTCCGGGCTCTTCGAGCGGCGACCGGTCGGCAGGTAGTCGCGAATCACCAGCTCGCGCTCGGTGTCGACGCCGGTCACCAGCTCCTCCAGCTGGAGGGACAGCAGGCGTCCGTCGGTGCCGAGCTCGAGCACGTAGTCCTCGATCTCGCTGGCGATCCGGGTGACCATCTCCAGCCGCTGGGCGACCACGGCGACGTCGCGCACGGTCACCAGGTCCTCGATCTCCAGCGCCGACAGCGTGCTGGACACCTCGTCCAGCCGCAGCTTGTAGCGCTCGAGGGTCGCGAGGGCCTGGTTGGCCCGGGACAGGATCTGGCCGGAGTCCTCCAGGACGTGCCGGGTCTCCCCGACGTACGCCGCGATGATCTGCATCGACTGCGACACCGAGATGACCGGGAAGCCGGTCTGCCGCGCCACCCGGTCGGCGGTGCGGTGCCGGGTGCCGGTCTCCTCCGACGGGATCGTGTGGTCGGGCATCAGGTGCACGGCCGACCGCAGGATGCGGGTGACGTCCCGGTCGACGATGATCGCGCCGTCCATCTTGGCCAGCTCGCGCAGGCCGGTCGCGGTGAACGGCACGTCGAGGTGGAAGCCGCCGGTCGAGATCGACTCGACCACCTTGTCGTGGCCGAGCACGATGAGCGCCCCGGTGCGTCCGCGCAGGATCCGCTCGAGACCGTCGCGCAGCGGTGTGCCGGGCGCGATGGTCGCGAGGGTCGCGCGCAGGCGGAGCGTCTCGTCCGAGCGGTCGCTTGCCACGTCTGCCGTCCTCCCCGTGAGCGGCGTCCGTCCGCCGCTGGCCGCAGTCTAGAGGCTGCCCACCACCGTCACAGGTCTTCGACCGCCCGTGGGCGCTGCGGTCGGCCGGGCGAGACCAGCTGCAGCAGCCGCAGCGCGGCCCCGACGTCGGGGACGTCGAGCACGCGCATCCCGTCCACCGTCCAGGACTCCGGGGACCGGGCGCCACCGCGCCCGGCCTCGGTGGGCACCACGGCGAGCTGGAAGCCCAGCCGGGCCGCCTCCGCGAGGCGCTGCGGCAGGTCGCGCACCCGGCGCAGCTCGCCGGACAGGCCGATCTCGCCCATCGCCACGACGCCGCGCGGCGCGGGCACGCCGCGGCTCGCCGACGTCAGTGCCACGGCCACGGCCAGGTCGCTCGCCGGCTCGACGACGCGTGCCCCGCCGACGGTGGAGGCGAACACGTCGCAGGTGTGCAGCCGGACGCCACAGTGCTGCTGCAGCACCGCGAGCACCATCGCGACCCGCGAGGAGTCCAGGCCCGAGGTGGTGCGCCGCGGACGTTCGGCGGCGCTCTGGGTGACCAGCGCCTGCACCTCGGCCAGCAGCGGCCGGCGGCCCTCCATGGTGACCGCGACGCAGGTGCCCGGCACCGGCGAGTGGTGGCTGCCGACGAACAGGCCGGTCGGATCGGTGACCGCGGCGATGCCGTCGGAGGACAGGTCGAAGCACCCCACCTCGTCGACCGGGCCGAAGCGGTTCTTCATGGCCCGCACCATCCGGAACCGCGAGTCGCGGTCGCCCTCGAAGTGCAGCACGACGTCGACGACGTGCTCGAGCACCCGGGGCCCGGCGATCGAGCCGTCCTTGGTCACGTGCCCCACGAGCACCGTGGTGATGTTGCGCGTCTTGGCCACCCGCACCAGGGCGGCGGCGACCTCCTTGACCTGGGTGACCCCGCCCGGCACCCCGTCGACCCCGGTCGCGCCGATGGTCTGGACCGAGTCGACGACCAGCAGCGTGGGCCGCACCTGCTCGATGTGGGTGAGCACCGCGCCGAGGTCGGTCTCCGCCGCGAGGTAGAGCTGGTCGTGCACCCCGCCGGTGCGGTCGGCCCGCAGCCGGACCTGCGAGGCGGACTCCTCGCCGGTGACGTAGAGGGTGCGGCGCTGGTAGCGCGCGGTCTGGGCGGCCACCTCGAGCAGCAGCGTGCTCTTGCCGACGCCCGGCTCGCCCGCGAGCAGGATCACCGCCCCCGGGACGAGGCCACCGCCGAGGACCCGGTCGAGCTCGGGCACGCCGCTGGTGCGGAAGGCCGACTCCTCCACCGACACCTCGCCGATCGGCACCGCCGGCCGGCTCACCGGCGTGGCCGCCGTGCGCCCGGCCGGCGCCGCTGCCGCCTCGGCCACCGACCCCCACGCCTGACACTCCCCGCAGCGGCCCACCCACTTCGCGGTCTCCCAGCCGCACTCGGAGCAGCGGAAGGCGGCGCGCGGGGTCCTCGGCATGGCGGTCACGCTAGACCGCGGCGCCGACAGCGGCGCGTCGCGGCCGGCGGGCGGGGGCCGCAGCGCCGGTTATGGTGTCCTTGGATCGATCAAGTCGTGCCGAGTCGAGCACCAGGGGGCGGGCGTGTCCAAGGACGCCGAGCGGCCGGTCGGGCGGGCCGGCAACGGACTGCCCGTGACGCCGCCGACCCTCGCCGACGTGGCGGAGCTGGCCCGCGTCTCGCGGCAGACCGTCTCCAACGCCGTCAACAACCCCGACCTGCTGCGCGCCGACACCCTGGCCCGCGTGCTCGAGGCCATCGACGAGCTGGGCTACTCGCCCAACCGGGCCGCGCGCAACCTGCGCACCCGCGCCTCGCACCTGATCGGCATGCGCATCGGCCCGGCGCAGGAGGGCACGGCCAACGCCACCATGGACCGGTTCGTGCACTCCCTGGTGGAGACCTCGCGCGAGGCCGGCTACCACGTGCTGCTCTTCGCCGGCGACCCCCGCGACCCGCTGACGGGGTACGACGACCTGCTGCGGTCGACCGCCGTGGACGCCTTCGTCGTCACCGACACCTACCTCGGCAACCCCCAGGCCACCTGGCTGGAGGAGCGCCGGGCGCCGTTCGTCGCGTTCGGACGCCCGTGGGACAACCCCGACGCCGTGCACCCGTGGGTCGACGTCGACGGTGCGGCCGGCACGGACCTGGCGACCAGCCACCTGCTCGACCGCGGCCACACCCGGGTCGCGTGGATCGGGTGGCGCAAGGACTCCTTCATCGGGGAGGACCGGCGGTCGGGCTGGCTCCGCGCGATGCACGCCCGCGGCCTGTCCACGACCGGTCTGGCCTCGCGCGTGGAGGACACGATCGGCAGCGGCCGCGAGGCGAGCTCGGTGCTGCTCGACGAGGCCCACCCCTCGGCGTTCGTGTGCGCCTCCGACACCTTGGCCATGGGGGTGCTCCACACCCTCGCCGAGCGCGGCCTGACCCCCGGTCGGGACGTCGCCGTCGTGGGCTTCGACGACTCCCAGGTCGCGCAGGTGGTGCCCCACGGGCTCACCTCGGTGCGCCAGCCGCTGGAGGAGGTCGCGGTCGAGGTCGTCAAGGCGCTGGAGGGACTGCTGGCCCACCCGCCGGTCATCGGCTCCGGCGTGATGCTCACCCCGACCCTGACCCTGCGCGGCTCGTCCTAGTCGCCGCCCTCGCCCTCGGCAGGGCGCGCACCGAGGTCGGTGCGCAGCCGCGCGACCTCGCTGCGCAGCTCCGCCAGCTGCTGGGTGAGCTCGCGCAGCTCGTCCACCTCGGCCTCGTCGTCGGTCGGAACCATGACGCGGGACAGGATGCTGGCCAGCGACGCGATGATCCCGATGCCGGCCAGCATGACCACTGCGGCCACGATCCGACCGCCCGCGGTGACCGGGTAGTAGTCGCCGTACCCGACCGTGGTCAGCGTGACCGCGGACCACCACAACGAGTCCTCACCGGTGGTGATGTTGGCTTGGGGCGAGGCACTCTCGAACTGCAGGACGAGCACCGACGACAGCGACAGGACCAGGAAGGCCAGCAGGAACGTCACGAACCCGGCGTACTGGCCCCGGTTGGTCACGATGTCGCGCACGATCTCGCTCTTGCGCTGACCCCGGAACAGGCGGGTGATCCGGGCCAGCCGGCTCAGTCGCGCGAGCCGGAACAGGGCGGAGAACCTGAAGAACCCGAAGCTGGGGATCGACCCCAGGAGGTCCAGCCACCCACGCTCGCCGAAGAAGTAGCCACGCTTGGACGGCGCCCGGAGCAGGCGCATCGCGAAGTCACCGAGGAAGACCAGGCAGATGCCGTTGTCGTAGATGCCGAGCAGCTTCAGCGTCGGCGGCGAGAGCGGCAGCACGAGGGCGACCATGATCAACAGCGAGTAGACGGTGAGGACGAGGATGAACAGCTCGTAGGCGTTGCTCTGTCGGCCGTCCGCGCGATCCTTCATCGGTCCCTCCCGCTCCGTTCCGCAGGCAGGCTAGGGCATCCGGGCCCCAGGCTGGTCAGTACCGCCGCCACCACAGGTTGACGGCGTAGTCCACCTCGGTGCCGTCGTGGCCGGCCAGGGCCGCTTCGGCGGCAGGTCCCGGCAGCTCGATCCGCACGACCGCCTCCAGGTCGGCTCGGGAGGAGAAGCTCCACCGCATGTCGACCGACGTCCGGGTCCAGCCGTGGGTGGACCAGAACCGCTCCACCGCGGCCGGGTCGACGTCGGGGTAGCCCCGCCGGAACCAGGTGCCGAAGGTCGACCGGGTGGGGTCGTTGTCGATCACGAACGCGGTGCCGCCCCGCCGTACGACGCGCGCCAGCTCGGCCAGCCCGGGCTCGCACCCGGGGCCGAAGAAGTAGGCCCACCGCGCGTGCGCGACGTCGATCGACGCGTCGGGGACCGGGAGTGACTGTGCAGTGCCCTGGAGCACCGTGACGTTCGGGAGCCGTCGGGTGCGCCGCCGGGCCAGCGCCAGCAGGTCGCCGTGCGGCTCGACGCCGGTCACCGACGCGGCGGTGGCCGCGAAGCTCGGCAGGTGGAACCCCGTGCCGCAGCCGACGTCGAGCACGACCCGGCCGTCCCAGGTGTCGACGGCGCGCATCGCGGCCTCGATCGCACCGTCGGGGTCGACGGCCCGGTTCTCGACCTCGTAGGTCGCCGTGTGGTGCCAGATGTTGGGGCTGGGCCGGGCGCCCTCGGTGATCGTCAGGGGTCAGCCCGTCAGAGCCGGACGAGCCCGTTCGGGGTCTGGACCTGCACGGCGATGATGCCGGGCGTGCCGTTGGGGGCGACCCACTCGACCTTGACGTCCTCCAGCGGTGCCTCGACGGTCTCGCCGAGCCACTCGCTGACCCGGTGGGGGTCGCCGGCGATCTCCAGGCAGGCCAGGGAGAAGTCGGGGTCCGCGCCGTTGCTGGGGTGCATCTCGGCAGGGGACTCCCACTCGATGAAGAACGGCAGCTGCGGGTCGGCGATCAGGCCGTTGACACCGATCTGCTTCCAGCGCAGCTCGCTCCCGTCGGGACGGTGCCGGTTGCCGTGCGCGGCCTCGCGGCCCAGGCGCTGCTCCACCACGGAGATGTCGTCGACCGCGACGACCCATCCGAGCCAGCCGCCGCCGAGCGCGGAGCGGGCCCGCACGGCCTGGCCGAAGGGGGCCTTGTCGGAGGCCGGGTGGTCGAGCACCTCGACGACCTCCAGGTAGGTGTCACCGGCGAGCGGGAGGATCATGTTGCGGGTGCCGAACCGGGGATGGACACCCCCGTCGACGAAGTCCTTGCCGAGCAGTCCCCCGAGTCGCTGGGCAGTGCTGGCGAGGCCATCAGGTCCTGCTGCGAAAGAGAGATGGTCCAGGCGCATGCCCTGATTCTCGGGCTTCTCTCAGGAACGCCGGACACCGGGGTCGGTGTCTCTTGACGTCGAGAGGACTTCCGGCCCTGGTCGGAGGAGGGCCGGATCTGCTCAGCGCGGGTCGGCGGGGTGGAGCGCCAGCGCCGAGCGCGAGCGCAGGTGCGCGTCGCAGTGCCGGACGAGCTCGTCGTACGCCGGCTTGCCCATCAGCTCGGTGAGCTCGGCCTCGTGGGTGACGAAGACCGGCTCGACCGCCACGTGCGCCTCGGTGTTGCCCGAGCAGTACCAGTCCAGGTCGTGGCCGCCCGGTCCCCAGCCGCGGCGGTCGTACTCGCCGATCGAGACCTCGGTGTAGGTGGAGCCGTCCTGGCGCTCCACCTCCCGGAAGGTGCGGCGGATCGGCAGCTGCCAGCACACGTCGGGCTTGGTCTCCACCGGGTTGCGCCCGAGCCGGAACGCGAGGGCGTGCAGCGCGCAGCCCGCGCCGCCCTGCCCGGTGGCGGGTGCGAAGTCCGTGCGGTTGTGGAAGATGCACGCCTGCTGACCGTCGAGCGTGGTGACCCGGGTCTTGCGCTCGCCGTCCTCGTCGACCTCGATCCAGTCCCGCTTGCGGACCTTCCCGGCCGGCTTCTGCTGCCAGAGGTCCTCGTCGAGCAGCTCGACGAACGCGGCGACCCGCTTCTCGTCGTCCTTGTCGGCGAAGTGGGCGCCGAGGGTGCAGCAGCCCACGTCGGGGGCGTCGGCGTAGATGCCGCGGCAGCCCTCGCCGAAGATGCAGCGGTAGCTCGACGTCAGCCAGGTCAGGTCGCAGCGGAGCACCTCGGAGGCGTCGGCCGGGTTGACGAACTCGACGTACGCACGCGGGAACACCAGGTCGACCTCGGGCACGGACCAACCCTACGGTGCGACCGGGCAGCGGCTAGCGTGGTGCCATGCGCCTGGGCGTGCTCGACATCGGCTCCAACACCGGACACCTGCTGGTGGTCGACGCCCACCGTGGTGCCGCGCCGCTGCCGGCGTACTCCTACAAGCAGCCGCTGCGCCTGGCCGAGCACCTCGACGAGGACGGGGCCGTGTCCCAGGCGGGCATCGACGCGCTCGCGTCGTTCACCACGCAGGCGCTGCGGGTCGCGGAGGACAAGGGCAGCGAGGACATGCTCGCGTTCGCCACGTCCGCGGTCCGCGACGCGGTCAACAGCGAGACGCTGCTCGCCGAGGTGCGCGAGCGCACGGGCCAGGCGATCGAGGTGCTGTCCGGCGAGGACGAGGCGCGGCTGACGTTCCTCGCGGTACGCCGGTGGTTCGGCTGGTCCGCGGGGCGACTGTCGGTCTTCGACATCGGCGGTGGCTCGCTGGAGATCGCGGGCGGCGCGGACGAGGAGCCGGACGTGGCCTGGTCGCTGCCCCTCGGCGCGGCCCGGCTGGCCCGTCAGCACTTCGCGGCCGGGCCCCCCGACGAGGACACGGTCCGGGCCCTGCGTCGCCAGATCCGCGCCGACGTCGCTCGGGACGCGGGTCGCCTGATCCGTGCGGGCGTGCCCGACCACGCGGCCGCGACCTCGAAGACGTTCCGCTCGCTCGCCCGCATCTGCGGCGCGGCGCCGTCGGCGGAGGGCCCGCTCGTGCCGCGCTCGCTGCCGCTGGACACCCTGACCCAGTGGATCCCGAAGCTGGTCGCGATGACGCCGGCCGAGCTGGCCGACCTGCCCGGCGTGTCCCCGAGCCGACGCCACCAGGTGGTGCCGGGCGCGCTCGTGGCCGAGGCCGTGATGGACATCTTCGAGCTGCCCGCGCTGGAGATCTGCCCGTGGGCGCTGCGCGAGGGCGTGATCCTCGAGCGGCTCGACCAGATCACGGCCGGCCAAGGGGAGCTGTAGTGCCGCCCCGCATCGGCCTCTCGACGGTCTCGGTCTACCCCGAGTCCTCCGCGCACGCCTTCTCCTACGCCGCGTCCCTGGGCTACGACACCATCGAGGTGATGGTCGGCATCGACGCGCTGAGCCAGCAGACCTCGGCCGTCAAGCAGCTCTCCGAGCACCACGGCGTCCCGATCGCTGCGGTCCACGCGCCGTGCCTGCTGTTCACCCAGCGGGTGTGGGGCACCGAGCCGTGGGGCAAGCTCGAGCGCTCCGCCGAGATGGCGCAGGCGGTCGGTGCCGAGGTGGTCGTCGTGCACCCGCCGTTCCGCTGGCAGAAGACCTACGCCGCCGGCTTCGTGGAGGGCATCGCGGCGCTCGAGGCGTCGACGGGCATCGCGTTCGCGGTGGAGAACATGTACCCCTGGCGCGCGTCCTCGCGCCGCGGGATGGAGATGTACCTGCCCGGGTGGGACCCCTCGGACGAGCCCTACGCCAACACGACGATCGACCTCTCCCACGCCGCGATCGCGCAGTCGGACCCGATCCTCATGGCCAGGCGGCTCGGCGACCGGCTGCGGCACATCCACCTCACCGACGGGACCGGGTCGGCCAAGGACGAGCACCTGGTCCCGGGGCGCGGCTCGATGGGCGCGGCGCCGTTCCTGCGCCACCTCGCGAAGGTGGGGTTCGACGGTGAGATCGTCGTCGAGATCAACACCCGCAAGTGCCGCGACACCGCCGAGCGGGAGGTCGACCTGCGCGAGTCGCTGGAGTTCGCCCGCGAGCACTCGGCGGTGGGCACGCCGTGACGTCCGCGGCGCCGCGTCGCGGTCGCCGGCCGGGGGCCCCGGACACCCGCGCGGCGATCCTGGCCGCGGCGCGGTCGCTGTTCGCCAGCGCGGGGTACGCCGGCACCTCGGTCCGCTCGGTCGCGGCGGCCGCCGGCGTCGATGCCGCGCTCGTGCACCACTACTTCGGCACCAAGGACGACCTGTTCATCGCCGCCCTCGAGCTCCCGGTCGACCCGCGCGTGGTCACCCGGCCGGTCATCGAGGGCGGGCCAGACGGCGCGGGGGAGCGGCTGATGCGGCTGTTCGCGGCCGTCTGGGACGACGAGCACACCCGCACGCCCCTGCTCGCGCTGGTGCGCGGCATCCTGGAGCCCGAGGGCCAGCAGCTGGTGCAGGACGGGTTCCTCCGCATGGTGCTCCAGCCCGTCGGTGCGGGCCTGGGCATCGACGACCCCGACCGCCGGCTGCCCCTGGTCGCCTCCCAGCTCGTCGGCATCGTCGTGCTGCGCCACGTCATCGGCCTCGAGCCGCTGGCCTCGATGTCGGCCGACGACCTGGTCGCCGTCTACGCCCCGACGTTGCAGCGCTACCTGACCGGCCCGCTGCCGTAGGGGCGGATGAATCCCCGGTCAGCCGGGGATCCATCCGGGGTTGTCAGGGACTTCATGACGTTGTCAGGCGTTGCAACCCCCGACAACGTCAGGAATCCCCGGTCAGCCGGGGATTCATCCACTTGCCCTCGCCCACGCGGAGGAGCATAATTCAGCGCATGATGAATAACGCGGTGGAGGTGCGCGGGCTGCGCGTCGTCCGGGGGCGGCACACCGTGCTCGACGGCCTCGACCTGACCATCGGTGGCGGCGTGACCGGGCTGCTCGGTCCGTCCGGGTGCGGCAAGTCGACGCTGATGCGCTGCCTGGTCGGGGTCCAGCAGGTCCGGGGCGGGACGGTCGAGATCTTCGGCAAGGCGGCGGGGAGCACGCCGCTGCGTGACCGCGTCGGCTACGTCACCCAGGCGGTGAGCGTGTACGACGACCTCACGGTCGCCGAGAACCTCCGCTTCTTCGCCCGCGTGCTCGGCGCCGGGAGCGACCACGTGGAGCGAGCGATCACGTCGGTCGACCTGCAGGCCTACGCCGACGACGTGGTCGGCCGGCTGAGCGGTGGCCAGCGGTCCCGGGCCAGCCTGGCGGTCGCCCTGCTCGGCGACCCCGAGCTCCTCGTCCTCGACGAGCCGACGGTCGGCCTGGACCCGGTCCTGCGTGAGGACCTCTGGACGCTCTTCCACGAGCTCGCCGACGCCGGCGTCGCGGTCTTCGTCTCCAGCCACGTGATGGACGAGGCGGAGCGCTGCGACCGCCTGCTGCTGATGCGGGAGGGGCGCATCATCGCCGACGGCACCCCGGCCGAGATCAAGGAGCGGGCCGGCGTCGACGACGTCGAGGCCGCCTTCCTCGCCATCGTCAAGCAGGACAGGGGGGACGCGGCATGAGCACGCGGATCACCCTCGCCGTCGCCCACCGCGTGATCATCCAGCTGCGCCGTGACCGGCGCACGATGGCCATGCTCCTGGTGCTGCCCTGCCTGCTGATCACGCTGCTGTGGTGGATCTACAAGGACGCCAACCCCCAGCTGTTCGACCAGATCGGCCCGGCGCTGCTGGCGATCTTCCCCGTCATCGTCATGTTCCTGGTCACCAGCGTCACCACGCTTCGCGAGCGCTCCAGCGGCACCCTCGAGCGCCTGCTCGCGATGCCCATGGGCAAGCTGGACTTCCTGGTCGGCTACGCCCTGGCCTTCGGCATCGTCGCCGCGGTCCAGTCGGTCCTCGCGGTCGCGGTGAGCGTCGGGCTCCTCGGCCTCGACGTGGTCGGACCGCTCTGGCTGCTCACGGTCGTGGCGGTGGTCGACGCCGTCCTCGGCAGCGCGCTCGGCCTGTTCGTCTCGGCCTTCGCCCAGACCGAGTTCCAGGCCGTGCAGTTCATGCCCGCGATCGTCATCCCCCAGCTGCTGCTGTGCGGGCTGCTGGTGCCGCGCGACGCGATGCCGCCGTTCCTCGAGGCCGTCAGCGACCTGTTGCCGCTCTCGTACGCCGTCGACGCCATGCAGCACCTCACGACCTCGACGAGCACCGGCCAGGTCTGGCAGGACGTCGCCGTGGTGGCCGCCTTCGCCGTCGGTGGCCTGGCCCTCGGTGCCGCGACCCTGCGCCGGCGTACCCAGTGACATCACCGGCCCCCGGGGAATCGGACGCGGGAGGACCGAGGTCGTAGCCTGAGGAGCATGTCGCTCCTCCGTCAGCCGCTCCTGCTCCTGGCCCGCAGCGCGGCGGTCAAGAAGCTGGTCAGCACCATGCCCGTCTCCGCGGGCATCGTCCGCAGCTACGTCCCCGGCGAGACGACCGCGGACGCCGTGCGCGCGACGGCGGAACTGGTGGACGGCGGCCTGCGGGTCACGCTCGACCACCTCGGCGAGGACACGCTGGACGCCGAGCAGGCCGACGCGACGGTGACGGCGTACCTCGAGGTCCTCGGGCAGCTCGCCGCCCGCGGCCTGACCCGCAACGCCGAGGTGTCGGTCAAGCTCAGCGCGATCGGTCAGTTCCTTCCCGACGCCGCCGGGTTCGGGGGCGGCCACAAGATCGCGCTGGAGAACGCCCGCACGATCTGCCGCGCAGCGCGCAACGCCGGCACCACGGTCACCCTCGACATGGAGGACCACACCACCACCGACTCGACGCTGGCGATCCTGCGCGAGCTGCGCAAGGACTTCCCCGAGACCGGGGCGGTGCTGCAGGCGGCCCTGCGCCGGACCGAGTCCGACTGCCGGGCGCTCGCGCACGAGGGGTCCCGGGTCCGGCTGTGCAAGGGCGCCTACCTCGAGCCGGAGTCGGTGGCCTTCCAGGACAGGCTCGAGATCGACCGCTCCTACGTGCGCTGCCTCAAGGTGCTCCTCGCCGGCGAGGGCTTCCCGATGATCGCGACCCACGACCCGCGGATGATCGAGATCGCGTCCTCGCTGGCCAGCCGGCACGGCCGCGCGCAGGGCACCTACGAGTTCCAGATGCTCTACGGCATCCGCCCCGAGGAGCAGCGACGGCTGGTCGCCGAGGGCGAGTCCGTGCGCGTGTACGTCCCCTACGGCACCGAGTGGTACGGCTACCTGATGAGAAGGCTCGCCGAGCGCCCGCAGAACCTGACATTCTTCCTGCGGTCCCTGATCTCCAAGAGCTAGGCGGCACACATGGCGCAGACCGCGATCCTCGGGGCCGGCGTGATGGGGGAGACCCTCCTGTCCGGACTGGTCCGCGCCGGCCGACGCGTCGACCACCTCCTCGTCGGGGAGAAGCGGCCCGAGCGCGCCCGCGAGCTCGAGGAGCGGTACGGCGTCGCCGTGGTCGGCAACGTCGAGGCGGCCCGCAAGGCCGACACCCTCGCGTTGGTGGTCAAGCCCCAGGACATGGGCGACCTGCTCGACGAGATCGCGGACGCGTTGCGCCCGGGTCAGCTCGTGGTGTCGCTCGCCGCCGGCATCACGACCGCCTTCATCGAGTCGCGGGTGCCTGAGGGTGTCGCCGTGGTCCGAGTGATGCCGAACACCCCGGCCCTGGTCGACGAGGGCATGGCCGCGGTCTCGCCGGGATCCCACTGCTCCGAGGAGCACCTCGCCGAGGCGGAGTCGCTGATGGCGTCGGTGGGCCGGGTGCTGCGGATCCCCGAGCGACAGCAGGACGCCGTCACCGCGATCTCCGGCTCCGGGCCCGCCTACCTGTTCTACGTCGTGGAGTCGATGATCGAGGCCGGCGTGCACCTCGGCCTGCCGCGGGCCACCTCCACCGAGCTGGTCATCCAGACCCTGGTCGGCTCGGCGAAGATGCTCCGCGAGACCGGCACCCACCCCGTCGTGCTGCGCGAGCAGGTCACCTCGCCCGCCGGCACCACGGCCGCCGCGCTGCGCGAGCTGGAGGTGCACAAGGTCCGCGCGGCGTTCCTCGCCGCGATGGAGGCCGCCCGCGACCGCTCGCGGGAGCTGGCCGAGGGGTCCTGAGCGGACGGCCCGTCGCGCCGGCGGGCATTCCCGGTCCACGGTGACTCGCCCGCGGTCCTGACTCCCGGGGGAGCCCACTCAGCGGGTCGTCGCCCGCGGCGCCCGGAGGTGGTGAAGGAGCGACCGGACCAGCGCGACGTTGGTGCAGGCGACCAGCGTCATCAAGACGGTGAACGTCAAGGTGACCGGCCAGATGGGGACGGTCACGACCGGGTCGAGCGATGAGGCCGACCCGGTCGCGGGGCCGTCCGCGAAGCTCCACGCGACGGCACCGAGCACGTAGATCGCCGGCAGGGCGACGACCACCGTCGGAAGCGTGAGCACCGCCGCCGCGATCTCGGCCCACCACCAGGGGTCCTGGCCGGAGAAGGCCGCGGCGGTCAGGCCGGCCACCGTCGCGACGTAGGCCGCCGCCACGACCCGGGCGGCCACCGCTCGGCCGCTCACGACGGCCTCCGCAACGACCGCACCAACGCGAGCACGTCGTCGACGACGCCGCGGACGACCGGGAGTCGCGAGACCCGCACCAGGCGGTCGACGATCGGTGCGACGCGGGTGGCGAGCTCCCGGCTGCGCCGCTGGCCGGGGCTGTCGTCGTAGACCCAGAAGAGCACGACGCCCATGTGCAGCAGCCAGAGCAGCTCGGGCAGGTCGTGGCGCAGGGCGGGCGGCGGCGTGGTGTCCGACCCCGCGACGAGCCGCTCGTAGAGCCCGATCGCGGCCGAGCGCGCGGGGGCCGACTCCGGGCTGAAGGGGGAGAGCGGGCTGCGCGGGTCGGCGGCGTTGCGGAAGAACTGCCCGGCGAACTGGTGGTGCGGCTCGGCGACGTCGAGCCAGGCGACCAGGACCGCCGTCAGGCGCTGCTCGAAGCGCCTCACCCCGACCATCGCCTGCTCCGCTGCCTCGACGTGCTCGGCCTGGAGCTGGTCGTAGAACGCCTGGACCAGGTGCTCCTTCGAGCCGAAGTAGTAGTAGGCGTTGCCGACCGAGACCCCGGCCTCCGACGCGATCGCGCGCATCGTCGTCCGGCCGTAGCCGTGGTCGCGGAAGAGCCGCAGCGCGGCCGCCACGATCGTCCGGCGGGTCTGCTCCGCCTTGGGCGTGTGCAGGGTCTCCGGCACGGGTCCTCCATTCTTGAACACGTTCAAGTCGATGGAGCGACCGTACGCCGAGATTTGAACATGTTCAAGAGGGTCCGAGCCCCATGACCGACTGCGCCTCGGCCAGCACCGGGCCGGCGACCTCGCGGCACCGGGCGGCACCGGCCTCGAGGACCGACGCGACGTGCCCGGGGTCGGCCGCCAGCTCGGCGTACCGCTTCTGGAGCGGCTCGAGCTCGGCCACGACCGCGTCGGTGACGGCGCGCTTCAGGGCGCCGTACGTCGTCAGTCCCTCGGGCGAGCCGCCGCAGGCGGCCAGCACGTCGAGGAGGTTGGAGACGCCGGGCTTGTCCGGGGCGGCGCGGACGGCGTCCGGCCCGGTGTCGGAGTCGGTCACGGCGCGCGCGACCTTGCGGCGTACGACGTCGGGCGGGTCGAGCAGCAGCACCACGCCGGCCTCGTCGGCGTCGGACTTGCCCATCTTGCGGGCCGGGTCGTCCAGCCGCATCACCCGAGCGCCGGCCGTCGGGAGCACCAGCTCGGGGACGGTGAAGACCGGCCCGTAGAGCCGGTTGAACCGCAGCGCGAGGTCGCGGGTCAGCTCGACGTGCTGGCGCTGGTCCGCGCCCACCGGCACCTGGTCGGGTCGGTAGAGCAGGATGTCGGCGGCCATCAGCGCGGGGTAGGTGAACAGCGCGGCCCGGGTCGACTCGTCGCCGGCCTTCTGCTTGAACTGGATCATCCGGCCGAGCTCGCCCGTGGTCGCCGTGCACTCCAGCAGGTAGGCGAGCTGGGCATGCGCGGGGACCCGGCTCTGGACGAAGACGGTGGCGTCGTCGAGCCCGGCCGCGAGCATCAGGGTCGCCGTCTCGGCCGTGAGGGCTCGCAGCCGTCCCGGGTCGTGCGGGGTGGTCATCGCGTGCAGGTCGGCGACGCCGTAGAAGCAGCCGGCCGGTGCCGCGGTGGCCGCGGCCGCCATCGGGCGCAGTGCGCCGAGCAGGTTGCCGAGGGTGAGGTGGCCGCTCGGGGTGAGCAGCGAGAGCGTGCGTTGCATGGGGTCCTCCTGGGGTCAGGGCCCACGAGGAAGCACGTCCGGAGAGCAGAACGGCCGCCCGTGGGCGGCCGTGGTGGTGTCGTGCGTGCGCGTCGACGAGAGTGGTCCGCCCTCAGGCGGTCCACCAGTACGCGGAACGGGTCAGCACGGGTCCAGAGTAGCGATACCGTCGCGACATGCCCACGTGCGACGGCCCGGCGACGGTGGTCTTCGATCCCAGCCTCACCGAGTACGACTTCGGGCCGGCCCACCCGATGTCGCCCGTGCGGGTCGACCTCACGATGCGGCTGGCCGACGAGCTCGGAGTGCTCGGCGGGCGACTGAAGCGGGTGGACGCTCCGATCGCGAGCGACGACCTCATCGCCACGATCCACGACCCCGGCCTGATCGAGGCGGTCATCAAGGCGGGCACGACCGGCAGCGGCTACTACGACCGTCGCGGGCTCGGCACCGACGACAACCCGGTCTTCCCCGGCATGCACCAGGCGGCCGCCCACATCGTGGGAGCCAGCGTGGAGGCGTTCCGCCAGGTCTGGTCCGGGGAGTCGCTGCACGCGGTCAACATCACCGGGGGGCTGCACCACGCCATGCGGGACCGGGCGAGCGGCTTCTGCATCTACAACGACGTGGCGATCGGCATCCAGCACCTGCTCGACCAGGGTGCGCAGCGGGTCGCGTACGTCGACGTGGACGTCCACCACGGCGACGGGGTGGAGCGGATCTTCTGGGACGACCCGCGCGTGCTGACCATCTCCCTCCACGAGACCGGTCAGATGCTCTTCCCGGGCACGGGCTTCCCCCGCGACCTCGGCGGCCCGGAGGCGCTCGGGACGGCGGTCAACGTCGCCCTGCCGCCCGGCACCGGCGACGGCGGTTGGCTGCGCGCCTTCCACGCCGTGGTGCCGCCGCTGCTGCGCGAGTTCCGGCCCGAGATCCTGGTCACCCAGCACGGCTGCGACTCCCACGTCGAGGACCCGCTCGCCCACCTGATGCTCTCCGTCGACGGCCAGCGCGCCGCCTACCTGGCGCTGCACGACCTCGCGCACGAGGTCTGCGACGGCCGCTGGGTCGCGACCGGCGGTGGGGGGTACGCGCTGGTCGAGGTCGTGCCGCGGGCGTGGACCCACCTGCTCGCGATCGTCGGCGGCCGGCCGCTGGAGACCGACACGGACACCCCGGAGGGCTGGCGCGACCACGTGCGTACGACGCTCGGGCGGGTCGCGCCGCACCGGATGACCGACGGCCGCACGCCGGCGTACCGGGACTGGAGCGAGGGCTACGACCCCGACACCTGGCTGGACCGCGCCATCCACGCGACCCGGCTGGAGACCTTCCCGCTGCACGGGCTCGACCCGCTGCCCTGAGTCCCGGACCGGCCGGTCGGGACGCCTCGGTGAGATCGCCCGGAGGTGCGCCGCGCAAGCGGACACGCCGATGTCTCGTCAGCTACTTTGGTGAACCCCTTCCCCAGGAGTCACACCAGGCCCTATTCTCACCCTGCGCGACGCGTGCACTCACCGGTGGGGAAGCCGGTGGCGCGTCAGACAGAAAGTATCGGTGCACGATGGCTACCAGCTCCGGGGACATCTCCGACTCCCAGTTCCTCACCGTTGCCGAGGTCGCGGCGAGGATGCGCGTCTCCAAGATGACCGTCTACCGACTCGTCCACAACGGCGAGCTGCCGGCCGTCCGGGTCGGCCGCTCCTTCCGGGTCCTCGAGAGTGACGTCGACGAGTACCTGCGCAAGAGCTTCTACAGCGCCGGCTGACCCGCCCACGGACCTGCCGGCGTCCGCCTGGCACCGCTCGATTCTGCCGGTCCGGCACCGCCGGATAGGCTGGGTCGGTCCTCGGGTACCTCCCGTCGACGCAGCACAGCCAGGAAAGGTCTCCCTGTGGGTTCTGTCATCAAGAAGCGGCGCAAGCGCATGGCCAAGAAGAAGCACCGCAAGCTGCTGAAGAAGACGCGCGTCCAGCGTCGCAAGCTCGGCAAGTAGCGCCCGCGCGGTCGATGCCCAGCGCCGGCAGGGTCGTCCTCGTCACCGGGGTCTCACGCGACCTCGGCCGACGGTTCGCGCGCTCGCTCGCGGCCCAGCCCGGCGTCGCGCGCGTCGTCGGCGTCGACTCGATGCCGCCGCGCGGCGACATCGGTGACGTCTCCTTCGTGCGGGCCGACATCCGCAACCCGGTGATCGCCAAGGTCATCGTGAAGGAGGACGTCGACACCGTCGTCCACATGAGCGTCATCGCCACCCCCGGCACCAACGGTGGACGGGGGGCGATGAAGGAGCTCAACGTCATCGGCACGATGCAGCTGCTGGCCGCCTGCCAGAAGGCGCCGACCCTGCGCACGCTCGTGGTGAAGTCGTCGACCACCGTGTACGGCGCCAGCAACCGCGACCCCGCGATGTTCACCGAGGACATGGAGCCGCGCCGGCCGCCGCGGTCCGGCTACGCCAAGGACGTCGGCGAGGTCGAGGGCTACGTGCGCGGGTTCGCCCGTCGCCGCCCCGACGTCCGGGTCGCGATCCTCCGTCCGGCCAACGTGATCGGGGCGCACGTCGTCAGCCCGCTGACGTCGTACCTGCGCCTTCCGGTGCTGCCCACCGTCCTCGGGTTCGACCCGCGACTGCAGTTCCTCCACGAGCAGGACCTGATCGGTGCGCTCGCGCACGCCACCACCTCCGAGGTCGCGGGCATCTTCAACGTCGCCGGCGACGGGGTCGTGACGCTCTCCCAGGCGGTCCGTCGGCTGCAGCGCGCCAGCGTGCCGCTGCCCTCGTTCGCGCTGGGCGGCGTGCGCTCGGCGCTGCGCTCCTCCCGGGTCGCGGACCTGACGCCCGAGCTGGTGGCGCTGCTGACCTACGGCCGCGGCGTGGACACCACCCGGATGCGTCAGGACCTCGGCTTCGAGCCGGCGTACTCGACCGCGGAGGCGCTCGCCGACTTCGCCGACTCGCTGCCGGCTGCCGGCGGCCACGCCGACCGTGCCCTGGCCCGCCTGGCCAGTGCGCTTCCCGAGCCCGAGCCGGTGCCCTCCGTGCTCCCCGTCCCCGGAGGTGCGGCCCGTGGGTGACGCCGAGATCATCCCGATCGGCACGCGGGGTCGCCCCGGGCGCGGCACGGGCACCCAGCCGTCCTCGGCGGCGCGGGGCCTGGCCGGCGGCAGCCGGTCGGCCGCTGCGGCCGCCCACCCGTCGCGCTCCGCCAAGCCCGCCCCCCGTCCGCGCCCGACCGGCGAGTCGGGGGCGGACGGGGCCGAGCCCGTCGAGGCGACTCGTCCGCCGGCCACGACCACCGACCGCGCTCCGTCGGGCGGCATTCCTGCGGCCGACTGGCTTGCCGCCCTCCAGCACGGCGCCCGCGAGGTGTTCGGCGACGAGTGGGAGCTCCAGCTGGCCCGGTTCCTCGCCTTCCTCCGCCGTCGGCTCACCGGCGACTTCGAGGTCGACGAGTACGGCTTCGACCGGGAGGTCACCGAGCGGCTCCTCCTGGCCAGCCTCCGGCCGATCGCCCAGAAGTGGTTCCGCGTGGAGGTGCGGGGCGCCGAGAACATCCCCACCGAGGGCGGCGCCCTGGTGGTGTCCAACCACTCCGGCACGGTCCCGGTCGACGGACTGATGACGATGGTGTCGATCCACGACGCGACCGGCCGGTTCCTGCGACCTCTCGGCGCCGACCTGGTGTTCCGCCTGCCCGTCGTCAGCTCGGTCGCCCGCAAGGGCGGCGCCACGCTGGCCTGCAACGAGGACGCCGAGCGGATGCTGCGCGGCGGTGAGCTGGTCGGGGTGTGGCCCGAGGGCTTCAAGGGCATCGGCAAGCCCTACTCGCAGCGCTACAAGCTCCAGCGCTTCGGCCGCGGCGGCTTCGTCTCGGCGGCGCTGCGCACGGGCGTCCCGATCATCCCGCTCTCGGTCGTCGGCGCCGAGGAGATCTACCCGCTCGTGGGCAACGTGCCCTCGCTGGCCCGGCTGCTGGGGCTGCCGTACATCCCGGTGACGCCGTTCTTCCCGCTGCTCGGCCCGCTCGGGCTGGTGCCGCTGCCGTCGAAGTGGCTGCTGGAGTTCGGCGAGCCGATCCGCACCGACGAGCTGGACGCCGGCGCCGCCGACGACCCGATGCTGGTCTTCAACGTGACCGACCAGGTCCGCGAGACGATCCAGCAGACGCTCTACACGCTGCTCATGCAGCGCCGGTCCGTCTTCCGCTGACCGGGGCGGCCTGAAAACCCCGGGCAGCGTGTCTGCGTTTATTCGAACATAGTTTCGGGTATAGTCAGTTCATGGATCACCGTGACGCCCTCGACGACCTGGACCCGGGTGCGACGCTCGCGGCGGTCGAGGCGCGGGTGGTGGCGCGGCGGGCGGTCGAGGTGGAGGACCTGGTGCTGGTGTGCCACTGGGCCGACCTGCACGGCAGTGACCCGCGGCGTGGCCCGGACGGGGGGCGGGTGTGGGACGGGGCGGACCGGCTGGTCGAGATCGGCGGCGACGGCACCCCGTTGGTGCGGGAGCTGTGCCTGCCCGAGCTGGCGGTGGCACGGCGGACCCACACGGTGAGCACCCGGTCGGCGGTGGCCGACGCGCTGGACCTGCGGCACCGGCTGCCGCGGGTGTGGGCGCTGCTGCTGGCCGGGGGGTGCGAGCCGTGGGTCGCGCGGCGGGTGGCGTCGATCTCGCGGCGTCTGGACCGCGACCAGGTCGGCCTGGTCGATGCCGCGGTCGCGGACGCGATCGCCGGGGAGTCGCCGGGTCGGGTGATCGAGCTGGCGCAGGCCAAGGTGATCGAGGCCGACCCGGCCGGCTACGCCGAGCGGCTCCGCCTTGAGCTGGCCCGGCGGTACGTGGGCCGCAGCCGGGTCGACGAGCACGGCCTGTGCGCGGTGATCGCCCGGATCGAGGTCGGCCCCGCGGAGTTCCTCGACGCCCTGGTCGACCGGATCGCCGACGCCCTCGACCAGCGCCGCCACCTGGACCCCACCCTGGCCCCCGACCTGCGTGCGGACGCCACCCGTGACGAGCTGCGGGCCGAGGCCTTCGGGTGGCTGGCCCACCCCGACCGCGTCCTCGACCTCCTGGAAGCACCCCAGGCGCTCGACGAGCCCGCCGAGCCCACCCAGTCGCCCGAGCCCACCCAGTCGCCCGAGCCCACTGCGCGTCGTCGTCCGGTCCGTGTGGTGCGTCCGCGGGTGGTGGCGTACGTGCACCTGCACGAGGCTGCCTTGCACCGGTGGGGCGTGGCCCGGGTCGAGCACCTCGGCCCGCTGCTGGTCGAGCGGCTGCGTGGCCTGTTCGGTGACGCGGTGATCGAGCTGAAGCCGGTCGTGGACCTGGGTGACCAGGTCCGGGTCAACGCCTACGAGCACCCCGAGTCGGTCAAGGAACGGGTCCACCTGCGCACCATCGGTGACGTGTTCCCCCACGCCACCCGGGTCACCCGCCGGGTCGATCTGGACCACTGTGTCCCCTACCAGCAGCAGGGCCCCGCCGGCCAGACCGAGGGGCAGACCGGTGACCACAACGCCGCACCCCTGGGCCGCACCGAGCACCGCGCGAAGACCCACCTGGGCTACACGGTGCGACAACTCGGGCCAGGCGACTACGTCTGGCGCACCCCCCACCGGCTCTACCGCCGCGTCGATGCCACTGGCACCCACCCCATCGATCCCGAGGACGCCGAACAGCTCATCGCCGACGCCGACCTCGACCGCGCCCTGGACCGCATCGAACACGAGTTCCGCCAAGCCAGCTGACCCCTGCGCCCAGCGGAGGTGCCGACGGCCGAACGCCGTGCAACGTCACACCCTCGAAAGGCGCGGACCCCCAGATCCGGTGGTCGGAACGGGCTACGAGAGGACGAGCCGGCCAGTAGTTTCGGGCGATGGGGACGATGCCCGCCGGTCACGAGACCCAGATACCGGAGCGTCCACCACGAGGGTTGCCGCGTCTGTACCGGACTGCGTTCAAGGTCGGACTGGCAGCGCTCGGGCTGATCACGCTCATGTGCATTGTGCATGCGACCGGCGTCCTGTCCCCGAAGCCCCTGACCTACGAGGCTCCATGGGTCGAGGATGCCGAAAATACGGCACCCACGACCGTCAGCCCTGAGGGTCGCCACGTCACCGTGCGCTACTCGGGCGGAGCCTGCGACCAGAGTGCCGATGCGAACGTCGAGGAATCGCCCACCCAGGTGACGATCACCGTCGTCGTGACGGAGCAACGCGGGGAGTCCTGCCCCGCCATGGGGGTGTTCCGCACCATCACGGTCACCCTCGACAGCCCGTTGGGTTCTCGCCGTCTGGTAGACGGCTCCCACTCCTCGTAGACCGAGGGTGACTGGCATGGGCATGACTGCGCTCTCCGCGGCATGAGCGCTTGCGGGCCAGGGCGTCGCACGCTATCTGCGGCAAAGTCGGACGATCGGCGGCGAGGGCCCTCGTAGGCGCGGGCAGAGCGCTGCCCGCTGGTCGACCCCCAGCCTGATGGCAGGTCGAGGCGAGGAGTTCCGGCCGTTCGGAGACGACATGCTGTGGTCTCTTGGGGATCGCGGTCACTCCGTCAGGGGTTCGAGTCCTGCCGGTCGGCTGGTTACTGACTCGATGTAGTGCTTCATGGCGGCGTCGACCCGGTGCTGGTCACCCGTGACGGCTAGGTCCAGCTGGAGGCCGCGGACTTGGGCGAGGAAGCCGGTTGCGATGTTCCGTGCTGCGGGTCCTGGCATGTCGTAGGCCAAGAGGCTGGCCTCGATGGGGCCGAGGAAGTCGGTGATGAGCATCGTGGCCAGTGACCCGAAGCGCCCGGGTGTGCGCACCTGCAGGGCGACCAGCTCGAAGAGGAGCACGAACTGGCGGCGCTCGGCGGGTTGGGACAACTGCTGCCAGGCAACTGACATGGCCTCGGCCGGTGTGGTCGGGGTGCGGCCTCCGGCCGAGCGGACCAGGTTGTCGAGCAGGGCCTCGCGGATGCTGTTGACCACCTCGATGACCAGCTGCTCCTTGCTGCCGAAGTGGCGCAGGAGCGTGCCGTGGGTGACTCCGAGCTCTGCGGCCATCGGTCGCAGCGACAGCTCCGCGATGCCGTGGTCGAGGACGTACTCCACCGAGGCGTCGAGTAGCTCGGGTCGTCGGTGCTGGAACCGCAGCGCCCGTCCGTCCACGCGATCACCCCCACTCACCCGGCTTTCACCTCGCCAACCTTAGGAGAACTGCCACCCCGGCTCACCCCAATCTTTCCTGACCAACTGGTTTACCAAACCACTCGGTCCGCCTAGTCTGGTCCACGTCATCGGCCACATGTGCTGGTACCGCCGGTTGATGTCAACCCCACACGCCCACCGCCGACTCGGCTTCTGTCCGGGTCGACCATCACACGAGGTCCCTCATGCGCGTCGAACCCCGTCCCTTGATCACGGTCGGCCTCGCGGTCGGCTACATGGCGATCGTCGCGATCACCTGGATCGCCGTTGGTACCGACTACGACACGGTCGGTGACTCGGCAGCGAACATCGTCAAGGGCATCGTCCTCCCGGTCGCGCTCGCGTCGGCGTTCACGGCCGCGGTCACCAGCTACCTGGGGTGGTGGGGGCCCGCGATCCGTGAGGACCTGGGCGCTCCCCGGTGGCTGTGGGCGGTGCCGGTCTTGATGTTCCTGCCCGGACTCGGCTCGGTGCTTGGAGGGATCGGTCCTGCCGACCGGTCCGCGTCCTACCTCCTCGCGCTGGGCGTCGGCACGCTGCTGGTCGGGTTCGGCGAGGAGATGTTGACCCGGGGCACCGGCCTCGTCGGCCTGCGCGGCGGTTTCCGCGAGCCCATGGCCTGGTTCTTCAGCTGCCTGCTCTTCGGGCTGGTGCACGCCCTCAACCTCTTCTTCGGACAGTCCTTCCTCTCGACCGTCCAGCAGATCGCCATCGCGTTCGTCGCCGGCTCGGTCCTCTACCTCACGCGGCGACTGGCCGGCACCCTGGTCCTCTGCATGCTGCTGCACGCCTGGATCGACTTCACCACCTTCGCCTTCAACGATGCCGCCGCCGACGCAGAGTCGCCCTTTGGCGTGCTGGGCTTCGCCCAGTGGCTGGCGTTCGTGCTGGCCATCATCGGCATCGTGATGGTGCTGCGGGGCAGTAGCGACCAGCGCGACGACACACCCACGGCCCAGCCCGCCATCTGAGAAGATCCCCGGCACCCGGTGCCGGGATCCCGGATGTCGTGCTGGTTCGGGCGCAGCTCCCCGCACATCATCCGGATCTCGGCATGACCGTGCACTTCGCGGCTCCGGACCCGGACGCGTCGCGGGCTAGCTGGCGCGGATGGTGTAGTCGACGCTGTCGGCGACGTCCAGTCCACGTTCGCCTGACTCGCGCTCATAGTCGTAGGTGACCCGGTCGACCGTCGCAACGCCCGCCCTGGACGGGGTCACCACCAGGATCAGGTACTCCAGTGGGTCGTCCCCGCTGCCACCCCAGCGCACGTGGGTGCCGTCTTCGACGTACCGCACCTCGCGGCACGCTGTACCGAGGTCGCGTGCGTAGCCCGCGATGAACGTGTCCTGGCCGGCGCCGAGCACGCACACCGCTACCCGCGCGGTGGCCGCGGCGGTGTTCGTCCGGAAGTGGACCTTCGGGGCGCCTCGGAACGTCAGGACCTCATCGTCTTCCGCGCGCGGAAGGGCAAGCCCGGCGAATCCCGCGGCCGCCTTCACCGGCCGAGGGTCAGCGTCGAATCCGACGACTGTCCGTTCGCCCAGCACCGTCGGCGCGGTCGGTGGCCGCAGTGCCCACCAGGTCACGATGCCGGCGGCGACCAGCAGCACTACGGACGCGGCGATGATCTGCCGCCGTCGATCCACTGCTGACACGCCGTCGCGTATGCCGGTCCGAGCCTCGGTCATGACCGGAGTATGGCCCGGGGTAGACAGTGACGCTCGCACATCGGCCTCCACGATCGCTCACCGACTGCGCACGCAGCCGGGGAGGGACCCGACCGGCACGGCCGGCTCAGGGAGCCGGCGAGGAGAGCCCGCCGACCACGCCGTCGACCCCGTCGACGACGCTCCCGAGGATCGCCCCGACGCCGTCGACGGCACCGTCGACGGCCTCGCCGACGGTGGACGGGGACGGCGACGGGGTCCTGCTGGGGTGCTTCTTGCCGCCGGAGGTGTCGGCACCACCGCCGAGGGCATCGGCCAGCCCGTCGGTCAGCGCCTGGAGCGGGCCGGTGCTGGCGGTCGGGCCGGGAACGACCGGGTCGGTGACGCTGCCCGGGCCGACGTCACCGGGCTGCACGGTCGGCAGAGCCGGACCCTTCGGGCCGGCCGCGTGGTGCCTGCTGCCGGTCGTCGCGCTCGGCCGGGGCGGGGTCGGCGCCACGACCGCCTGCTGGGCGGCGGCGAGCACCGGCGGGATCGACTCGACCGGCGTACCGCAGTCGGGGCAGCGGTCGGTGGCCTCGGCATCGATGGTCTGCACCGTGCGGGCCGCGCGGATCAGCTCGTCGCGGGCCGACGCCGGCACGAGGGGCTCGAGGGCCGCCAGCCGGTCCAGGCTGTCCGCGCTGAACTCGTGCACCTCGGCGATCGAGGAGCTGTCGCCGTGGTGGGCGTAGTCGGCGAGCAGCAGGTCGGAGCCCTGGACCGCCTGGTCGGTGAACGTGCTGAGCGTGTCCGAGACCCGCAGGTCGGCGCCGAACCCGTCCTGGCGGACCAGCGCGTCGGCCTCGTCGAGCCGGTCGGTGGCGTTCGCGAGGATCGTGGAGCCGCGGTTGCCGTCGCCCACCGACAGGCCCGCGTGCGCGTTCTCGATGACGCGCTTGACCGGGTAGAGCGCCTCACCGGGCAGCGCGCTCTGGGACGCCACGGCGACACCGGTGGTCACGCCGACGATCGCGAGCCCGCCGATGGCCGCGGCCAAGCGCCGCTCGCGGCGCGGCCGGCGCTCGGGTAGCCGCAGCCGGGAGGTGTCCGGCCCGGCCAACGCCGTGGCCGCCTCGGCCATCAGCTGCGCGCGGAGCTCGGAGACGAACTCCGGCCGTGCGGTGACGACCGGCACCGACCGCAGAGCACCCACGAGCTCGAGGAACTCGGCGTCGCGGGGAGACCCGTCGGCCGGGTCGGGGCCGGAGGCGGACTCCACCCACGTGTCGAACTGGTCGGCGCGACGCTGCGCCGAGAACCCCCACGTCATGTCGACCTCAACGAGTGCGCGGGCGCAGGAGTTACGGTGCGCGCCCGCGTGCGGTCGGAGATCCGGAGCCGGGCCGCCATCAGTCCCGGATCCCTTCCGGCATCAGCTTGGCCAGGTTGCGCACGCCGCGCAGCTGCAGCTGCTTGACGGCGCCGTCGGAGCGGCCCAGCACCGCCGCGGTCTCGGCGATGCTCATGCCCTGCAGGAAGCGCATCACCAGGCAGTCCCGCTGCTCCGGCGGCAGCTCGGTGAGCGCCTGGAGCAGGATCTCGTTGGTCAGCCCGGCGAGCACGCTGGACTCGGGTCCCTCGGTGGCGTCGTCGTGCAGCGCCATGTCCTCGGTGGTCAGCTCCAACCGGGTGCGACCCGCCTTGAAGTGGTCGGTCGCCAGGTTGCGGGCGATCGTCATCAGCCAGGCGCCGAAGTCCTTGCCCTGCCAGCGGAAGCCGTTCATGCTCCGCAGCGCGCGGAAGAAGGTCTCGGAGGTGAGGTCCTCGGCCAGCGTGCTGGAGCGGGTGCGGTAGAAGAGGAACCGGTACACCGAGGGCTGGTAGTGGTCGTAGAGCAGCCCGAACGCCTCGGTGTCGCCGCCGCGGGCGAGCTCGACGAGGGCGATCAGGCGGGTCCGCTCGCCCTCGTCCTCCTCCGAGGACGCCGCGAGGTCGGCGTCGTCGTAGCGGCCGCCACCACCGTTCGCGGTGCCCGGGCCGGGCCGGTCGCCGGCGACGGCCTCGATCGCGAGGACGCCCGGGAGACCCGCGCAGCGAGCCTCCGGCACCGGCACGGGGTCGAGGAGCACCTGCGCGACCAGCCGGCGCAGGGCATCGAGCCCGCGCACGACGTCGCTCTCTCCCCACGGCATGGACCGGTGACCTCCCCAAGCAGCTGCCCCCGAAGCCTGCCCATGGTAAACGCGAGTTACTCCTTGGTAAACCCGTGGATCGTCGACCGTAATCAGTGCCAGGGATGAGGTGCCGGGAATCAGTGGCGCCGGGACCGCAGGGTGGCGCCGGCGGCGACCGCCCCCGTGACGGCACCCGCGACCGCTCCGGCCAGCACGCCGGCCCGCAGCGCCTTCCGGCCGGTGCGGTAGTCCCGGATCCGCCAGCCCTGCTCCCGGGCGTGCGCCCGCAGCCGCGCGTCCGGGTTGACGGCGCACGGGTCGCCGACCATCGAGAGGAGGGGCAGGTCGTTGTAGGAGTCGGAGTACGCCGACGAGCGGTGCAGGTCCAGCCCCTCCCGCTCGGCGAGCGCCCGGACCGCCTCCGCCTTGGCCGGGCCGTGCAGCATGTCGCCGACCAGGTGCCCGGTGTAGACGCCGTCGACGTGCTCGGCGACCGTGCCCAGCGCCCCGGTCAGGCCCAGCCGCCGGGCGATGATCTGGGCGATCTCGATCGGCGCCGCGGTCACGAGCCAGACCCGCTGGCCCTCGTCGAGGTGGAGCTGGGCCAGCGCCCGGGTCCCGGGCCAGATCCGGTCGGCCATCGCCTCCTCGAAGATCTCCTCGCCCAGCTCCTGGAGCTCGGTGACGGTGTGGCCGGCGATGAAGCCCAGCGCCGAGGCGCGTGCCTCGGCGACGTGCTCGGGGTCCTCGACCCCGACCACCCGGAAGTAGGCCTGCTTCCACGCCGCGCCCAGGATCTCGCGGGTCGTGAAGAACTTGCGCCGGTGGAGGCCGCGCGCGAGGTGGAAGATGCTCGCGCCCTGCATGACGGTGTTGTCGACGTCGAAGAAGGCGGCCGCCGTCGGGTCCCGGGGTGCGGCGAGGGCGGACTCGACCTCCGCGGCCGCGGCGGACGCCTCGCCGGCCAGGACCGAGCGTGCCTGCAGGTCGCGAGGACGGGGCCGCTTGTCGGTCACAGGCCGAGCGTAGTGTCCCCGCGGGCGCACCGGGCGCTGCCGGCCGGCGTCCCGCTCCGTGGTGCTGTGGAAGGATCGGGCCCATGTCCGGAGTGCGCGACGTCGCGGAGCTCGTCGGCGCTGCGGCCGCGGAGGAGCCGGACCGGCTCGCCCTGGTCGAGACCGGCGGCCGGCGCCGCACCTGGGCCGAGCTGGAGGACGAGGTCGCCCGCACCGCCACCGGGCTCGGCCGGGAGGGCGTCGTCGGCGGCCAGCGGGTGCTGGTCGCGGTCGGCAACCGGATCGAGTTCGTGACGACGTACCTCGGGGTGCTGCGCGCCCAGGCCGTCGCCGTCCCGGTCAACCCGCTCTCGACCGTCGACGAGCTCGGCCGGATGCTCGAGGACAGCGGCGCCAGGGTGGCGGTGGCCGACGCGGGCACCGCGGGAGCCGTCCGCGCGGCCGCACAGGCCCTGGCCGCGCCGCCCCGGGTGGTGGTCGTCGGCGAGGCGTCGTACGACGAGCTGCTGGACGTCGAGCCTCGCCCGGTGCCGCCGCTGCAGGATCCCGAGAAGCTGGCCGCGCTGCTCTACACCAGCGGCACCTCCGGCCGGCCGCGCGCCGCGATGCTGACCCACCGGGCCCTGCTGGCCAACGTCGACCAGGTCGCGCAGGTCGAGCCGCCGATGGTCGCCCGCGAGGACGTCGTGCTCGGGGTGCTCCCGCTGTTCCACGTCTACGGCCTCAACGCCGTGCTGGGCGCCGTGCTGCGACACCGCGCCGTGCTGGTGCTCGTGGAGCGGTTCGACCCCCACCGGACGCCCGACGTGGTCGCCGCGGAGCGGTGCACGGTGCTGCCGGTCGCGCCGCCGGTCTTCGCCTACTGGGCCGACGAGCCCGAGCTGGCCGAGCGGCTCCGGTCGGTGCGCGTCGTCCTCTCCGGGTCCGCGCCGTTGTCGGCGCAGGCGTGCGAGCAGTTCACGGCACGCACCGGGATCCCGGTGCACCAGGGCTACGGGTTGACCGAGGCGGCACCGGTCGTCACGAGCACGCTCTGCAGCGCGCACCCCCGCCCCGGGTCGGTGGGTGCGGCCCTGCCCGGCGTCGGGCTGCGGCTGGTCGACGAGGGCGGCCGGGCGCCCGAGGGTGACGATGTCGGCGAGATCCAGGTCCGGGGGGCGAACCTGTTCAGCGGCTACTGGCCCGACGGCGACGGCGGTCCCGACGCGGAGGGCTGGTGGTCCACCGGCGACGTCGGGTTCCTGGACGAGGACGGCGACCTGTTCCTGGTCGACCGGCTCAAGGAGCTGGTCATCGTCTCCGGGTTCAACGTCTACCCGACCGAGGTCGAGGACGTCGTCGCCGAGGTGCCCGGCGTCGAGGACGTCGGAGTGATCGGCGTCGAGGACCCGCAGACCGGCGAGGCGGTCGTCGCCTACATGCGCGCCCAGGCGTCCGCCGACCCCGCGGCCCTCGTCATGGCGGTCCGCGAGCACTGCGCGGCACGCCTGGCCCGGTTCAAGCAGCCGTCCCGGGTCGAGGTCGTCGATGAGCTGCCCAGGACGGTGACGGGCAAGGTCCAGAAGGGCCGGCTGCGCACCATCGAGCGGCGCCGGGCCCTGGGGCTGCTGGAGTGAGCCGCGAGCCCGCCCGGGTCACGCTCTACTCCCGTCCCGGCTGCCACCTCTGCGACGACGCCCGCGCCGTGGTCGAGCGGGTGTGCGCCGAGCTCGGCGAGCGGTACGACGAGGTCTCGATCGACGACGACCCCCAGCTGCTCCGGCGGTTCGGCGAGGAGATCCCGGTGACCTTCGTCGACGGCCGCCAGCACGACTTCTGGCGGGTCGACGAGCAGCGGCTCCGCGCGGCGCTCGCCCGCTGAGCCCCCGCTGGGAGGCGCGGCCGGCCCGCGCGAGCACCCACCCGCCGTACGTGGGTCATCTCACATGTGCTAGTCCCAGCCCGGGCGGTGCCCGTCGCCGGTTTTGTTCTCCTGTTCACAAACTCCTACAGTGATCGCGCCGCCGGGTGCACGCGGCCTGTCACGGGCTGGTGCGCGGGTGCCCGACGACGGCCCAGCCCACGGGACCCGCACGGGTCCAGCCCACGGCGACACGGCTTGGAGACGAGAAGGCAGTGACCGCACGGAACTCTCCCGAGAGTGCCCGGCCCGAGAGTGCCCGGGACATCCCCGAGGCGACCGTCGCGCGACTGCCCGTCTACCTGCGGGCCCTCACCACGCTGTCCGAGCGGGGTGTCGGCACCTGCTCCAGCGAGGAGCTGGCGACCGCCGCCGGCGTCAACAGCGCGAAGCTGCGCAAGGACCTGTCCTACCTGGGCAGCTACGGCACCCGGGGCGTCGGGTACGACGTGGACTACCTGCGCTACCAGATCGCCCGCGAGATCGGCGTGACCCAGGACTGGCCGGTCGTCATCGTCGGCATCGGCAACCTGGGCCAGGCGCTGGCCAACTACTCCGGGTTCCGCAGCCGCGGCTTCCGGGTCGTGGCGCTGCTCGACGCCAACCCCGACCGCCACGACGAGGTCGTCGCGGGCATCGACGTGCGCCCCTTCAACCACCTCGAGCGGATCGTGCGCGAGCACTCCGTGGCCATCGGCGTGATCGCGACGCCCGCCCGGGCCGCCCAGGACGTCGCGGACCGGATGGTCGCCTGCGGCATCACGAGCATCCTCAACTTCGCGCCGATCGTGCTCTCCGTCCCGCCCCAGGTCGACATCCGCAAGGTGGACCTGTCGATCGAGCTGCAGATCCTCGCCTACCACGAGCAGCGCAAGACCCAGGGCGCCCAGGCCGCGACCCAGGAGGTGACCGCGTGAGCGTCCTCGTCGTCGGCATCTCCCACAAGTCCGCGCCGGTGTCGCTGCTCGAGCAGGTCGCGCTCGACGAGCAGGGCGTCCACAAGCTCATCGACGACGTGGCCGCCAGCGAGCACGTCACCGAGGCCACCGTCATCGCCACCTGCAACCGGCTGGAGATCTACGCCGAGGTGGACCGCTTCCACGGCTCCGTGGAGGAGGTGTCGCGCCTGCTCATCGACCGGGCCGGCGAGGAGACCGCGGCCATGCTGCCGCACCTCTACGTCCACTACGACGACGGCGCCGTGTCGCACCTGTTCCAGGTCGTCGCCGGCCTGGACTCGATGGCGCTCGGCGAGGGGCAGATCCTCGGCCAGACCCGCGACGCGCTGAGCGCCGGGCAGGAGACCGGGACGGTCGGTCCCGCGCTGAACGTGTTGTTCCAGCAGGCCCTGCGCGTCGGCAAGCGCGCCCGCGCCGAGACCGACATCGACCGGGCCGCCCCGTCGCTGGTCACCGCCGCGCTCGACCGCAGCCACGCCGCCCTGGGCGACCTCACCGGCCACCGGGTCCTGGTGCTCGGCGCCGGGGCGATGGCGGGTCTGGCGACCGCGACGGTCGCCCGCCGCGGCGCGGCCAGCATCACCGTCGCCAACCGCACCAGCAGCAACGCCCACCGCCTCGCCGCGGAGTACGGCGCCCGCCCGGCCGCCCTCGCCGACCTGGAGGCCGAGCTCGCGGTCGCCGACGTCGTCGTGGCCTGCACCGGTGCGACCGGTGCGGTCGTCAGCCGCGACATGGTCGAGCAGGCGGTCGCCGGGGGTCGTCGGATCGCGATCCTCGACCTCGCCCTCCCGCACGACGTGGACCCCGCCGTCGCCGACCTGCCCGGCGTCACGCTCATCAACCTCGCCGAGCTCGCCGAGGAGCTGCGCGACTCCGAGGCCGGCCGCGAGGTCGAGCAGGTGCGCCGGATCGTGGCCCAGGAGGTCGCGGCCTTCCTGACCGCCCGGCGCCAGGCGAGCGTCACCCCGACCGTGGTGGCGCTCCGCTCGATGGCCACCTCGGTCGTCGACGCCGAGATGGAGCGGCTCCAGAGCCGGGTGCCCGACCTCGACGAGGCCACCCGCGCCGAGGTGCTGCACGCCGTGCGCCGCGTCGCCGACAAGCTGCTGCACCAGCCGACCGTGCGGGTCAAGGAGCTGGCCAACGAGGACGGCGCGGTCTCCTACGCCGACGCGCTCGCCCGGCTGTTCGCCCTCGACCAGGACGCCGTCGAGGCCGTCGTCCGGCCGGAGGGCCTCTCATGACCACCCTCCGCATCGGCACCCGCGCCTCCGCGCTCGCCACCACCCAGTCGGGGTGGGTGGCCGACCTCCTGCGCGAGCGGCTCGCCCGGGAGGTCGAGCTGGTCGAGATCTCCACCGAGGGCGACCGCAGCCAGGCCGCCGGCACCTCGTTGGTCGGTGCGTCGTCGACCGGGGTATTCGTCTCGGCGCTGCGCGAGGCGCTCCTCGACGGGCGCGTCGACCTCGTCGTGCACTCGCTCAAGGACCTGCCGACCGCGCCGGCGCCGGGCATCGCGCTGGCCGCCGTACCCGGCCGCGAGGACCCGCGCGACGTCGTCGTCGCCCGCGACGGGCTGACCCTCGGCGAGCTGCCGGTGGGCAGCCGCGTCGGCACCGGCTCGCCGCGGCGCGCCGCCCAGCTGCACGCGCTCGGCCTGGGCATCGACATCGTCGGGGTCCGCGGCAACGTGGACACCCGGATCGCCAAGGTCCGCTCCGGCGAGTTCGACGCCGTGGTGCTCGCCCGCGCGGGCCTGGCCCGGCTCGGCCGGCTGGACGAGGCGACCGAGGTGCTCGACCCGCTGCAGGTGCTCCCGGCCCCTGGCCAGGGGGCGCTGGCGGTCGAGTGCCGCGCCGACGGCGACCTCGCCGAGGTCGTCCGCGAGGCGATCGACGACCCCGCCGCGCGGGCGGCCGTGGCCGCCGAACGGGCGGTGCTCGCCACCTTGGAGGGCGGCTGCTCCGCGCCGATCGGCGCGCTCGCGGACGTCGTCGAGGGCGAGGACGGCGAAGAGCTCTGGGTGCGGGCCGTGGCGCTCTCATCCGATGGGGCGCTCTCGGTGCGGATGTCCGCATCGGGCGCCCTCGCCGACGCCACCGGCGTCGGGACCCGGTTGGCCGAGGAGATGCTCGCCGACGGAGCAGCACGACTGACGGATCCACCAGCGAAGAGGCAGAACGCATGACGCGAGGCAAGACCACCACCACCGGCACGGGCGCGCTGCGCGGCTGGGTGTCGTTCGTCGGCAGCGGCCCGGGCGACCCCGGCCTGCTGACCGTGCGGGCCGTGGACCTGCTCCAGCAGGCCGACGTCGTGGTGACCGAGTCACCCGAGCACGCCGACCTGGTCCGCGCCCTGCGCGGCGCCACCGAGGGCGGACCCGAGCTCGTCGACGGCGGCTTCGGGGAGGACGGTCAGCCGCTGACCCACGCCGCCCGCGCCAAGGTCGTCGTGAAGCAGGCCAAGCGCGGTCTCCGCGTCGTCCGGCTGATGGCCGGCGACCCGTTCCTCTACGCCTCGGGCCCCGAGGAGGCGCAGGCCTGTGCCAAGGCGGGCATCGCCTTCGAGATCGTCCCGGGCGTCTCCTCGGTGAGCGCCGTGCCGGCGTACGCGGGCATCCCCCTGACCACCAAGGACCAGCGCGAGGTCGCGGTCGTGACGTGTGGCGACAAGGTCGACTGGAGCCGGTACGCCGACCGCCGCACGCTGGTGCTGCTCTCGGCCGTCGGCCAGATCGGTGACATCGCCGCGGCCCTCGTCGCCGCCGGCCGGTCGCCGCAGACCCCGGTCGCGATGACCCGCGTCGGCACCACGACCGAGCAGGCCACCGTCGCCTCGACGCTCGAGCGGATCGCCGCCGACGCGCGGGCCGCGCGGATGTCACCGCCGGCGATCACCGTGGTCGGCGACGTCGTCGACCTGCGCGAGGCCCTCTCGTGGTTCGAGACCAAGCCGCTGTTCGGCTGGCGCGTCCTCGTGCCGCGCACCAAGGAGCAGGCGGGCTCGCTCTCCCAGCGGCTGCGCGGCTACGGCGCCGTCCCGGACGAGGTGCCGACGATCTCCGTGGAGCCGCCGCGCAACCCCCAGCAGATGGACAAGGCGGTGCGCGGGCTCGTCGAGGGCCGCTACGAGTGGATCGCGTTCACCTCGGTCAACGCGGTCAAGGCGGTCCGCGAGAAGTTCGAGGAGTATGGCCTCGACGCGCGCGCCTTCTCCGGGCTCAAGATCGCGGCGGTCGGCGAGAAGACCGCCCAGGCGATCGCGGACTGGGGCCTGCGCGCCGACCTGGTGCCCTCGGGCGAGCAGTCGGCCGCGGGCCTCCTGGAGGACTGGCCGGAGTACGACGAGCTGCTCGACCCGATCAACCGGGTCTTCCTGCCGCGCGCCGACATCGCGACCGAGAACCTGGTGGCCGGCCTGATCGACCTCGGGTGGGAGTGCGACGACGTGACGGCCTACCGGACCGTGCGCGCGGCCCCGCCGCCGGCCGAGACGCGCGACGCGATCAAGACCGGCCGGTTCGACGCGGTCGTCTTCACCTCGTCCTCCACCGTCCGCAACCTGGTCGGGATCGCGGGCAAGCCGCACCCGTCCACGGTCATCGCGGTCATCGGGCCGGCCACGGCGAAGACCGCCGAGGAGCACGGCCTGCGGGTCGACGTGCTGGCGCCCAAGCCGGACGTCGAGGTCCTCGTCGACGCGCTCGCCGACTTCGGCGCCGCGCGCCGGCTGGCGATGGTCGAGGCCGGCCAGCCGGTGACCAAGCCCTCGGACCGCAAGCCTTCCGCGCGTCGGCGCACTCGCGAAGCGGGAGCGGCGACGTAGAGCGGAAGGGTCGAGTAGGTCCGCCTCCGAGGCACGAGGAGGCGACGGCCGTATCGAGACACCGGTGAGGTCAGGAGCAGCCGTGATCGCGTCAGGAGAGTTCGGATGAGCGACGTCCCGGAGGTCGTGGGGCCGACGATCCGGCCGCGGCGGCTGCGCACCACGCCGGCGCTGCGCCGGATGGTCGCGGAGACCTCGGTCGAGCCGCGTCAGCTGGTGCTGCCGCTCTTCGTGCGCGAGGGCATCACCGAGCCGGTGCCGATCTCCTCGATGCCCGGGGTCGTCCAGCACACCCGGTCCTCGCTGCTCGGGGCGGTCTCCGAGGCCGCCGAGCTGGGCCTCGGAGGCGTGATGCTCTTCGGGGTCCCGACGGAGAAGGACGCCGTCGGGTCCGGGGCGACCGACCCCAACGGCGTGCTCAACCTCGCGATCACCGATGTCGTGGGCGAGGTCGGCGACGCGCTCACGGTGATGAGCGACCTGTGCCTCGACGAGTTCACCGACCACGGCCACTGCGGCCTGCTCACCCCGGACGGTCGCGTCGACAACGACCGCACCCTGGCGGCGTACGCCGACATGGCCCGCGCCCAGGCGCACGCCGGCGTCGACATGGTCGGACCGAGCGGGATGATGGACGGCCAGGTCGCGGTCGTGCGCGAGGCGCTGGACGCCGCCGGGCACGCCGACGTCTCGATCCTGGCCTACTCGGCGAAGTACGCCTCGGCGTTCTACGGCCCGTTCCGCGAGGCCGTCGACTCCTCCCTGGAGGGCGACCGGCGCACCTACCAGCAGGACACCCCGAACGCCGTCGAGGGCGTGCGCGAGGCGCTGCTCGACGTCGCGGAGGGCGCCGACATCGTCATGGTCAAGCCGGCCCTGGCCTACCTCGACGTGATCCGCCGCGTGCGCGACGCCGTCGACGTGCCCGTCGCGGCCTACAACATCTCCGGCGAGTACGCGATGGTCGAGGCGGCCGCCGCCCGCGGCTGGATCGACCGCGAGCCCGCGATCCTGGAGACCCTCACCTCGATCCGCCGCGCCGGCGCCGACGTGGTGCTGACCTACTGGGCCGCCGAGGCCGCCCGGCTGCTGCGTCGCTGACCGCGAGTCGGCGCCCTAGTGCGTGTACGCGTACACGCACTTGTCGAACGGGTCGTCGTTCTTCAGCGGGTTGTCGATCTTGCCCTCGAGGGTGCACTGGGCGACCGCCTGGGCGAGGGTGAGCACCTGGTCGACCGGTCCGACCGAGGTCGAGGGGAGCGGTGGGACCGAGACCGGGGTGCCCGGCACGTGCACGCCGCCGCCTCCGCCCGAGCCGCCGTTCCCGCCACCGGACCCGCCGGAGCCGCCGTTCCCGCCCCCGGACCCGCCGGAGCCGCCGTCCCCGCCACCGGAGGGCGTGGGTGCGGCCGTGGGTGCCGGGCTGGGCTGGGCCGTCGGGGCCGAGCCGCCACCGGACTGGTGGTGCTGGCCGTGGTGCTGGTGGTGCCCGCGCGGACCGTGGGCGGCGGGCGCCGGCGCCGGGACGAGGTAGCCCGCGGACGTCGTGCCGTTCGGTGCGGAGGTGAAGTCGCCGTCGGTGTAGGCCGCGGCGATCCGCAGCACCAGGTCGACGTAGGACTGGCTGTGGTTGTAGCGGTAGACCGCAGCGCGCTGGCCGGCCGTGGACGAGAGGTCGTCGTCACCGGAGCACAGGTAGACGGCGGTCGCGAGCGCCGCGTCGTCGATGTCCTGGGGGTTGCGCTTCCCGTCACCGTCGGCGTCGACCCCGACCACCGACCAGGTCGACGGGATGAACTGCATCGGGCCGATGGCGCGGTCGAAGCGGGCGTCGGAGTCGTACTGCCCGGCATCGGTGTCCGCGATCCGGGTGGTGCCGTCGGACCCGTTGAGCGCCGGGCCGTAGATGCCCGGCCGGGCGACGCCCTGGGCGTCGAGCGTGTTGCCGCCGGTGCGACCGTGGTCGGACTCCACCCGGCCGATGGCAGCGATCAGCTGCCACGAGAGGTGGCAGCCCCGGTCGGCGGCGTCGATCACGGTCTCGGCGCGCTGGTAGGCCGCCAGGGCGGCGGACGGGATGCCCGAGGTCGAGGCGGTGGCGACGACCTGCTGCGTGCCACCCGGGACGCCCGGCGCGACGGCGCCGGCGGAGGACACGCTCGCGGGCGCGGTGATCGCCTGCGTCGGGACCGTCGAGCCGTCGGGGAGCGGGGTGTCCGGGCTGGCGTCGGCGGCGGCGACGCCGGTGCCGACCCCTGCGATGCTCGCGGTCCAGGCCGCGGACAGGATGGCGAGAGGGACCAGCGCCATCGCCTTGTGGGCGCGTCCGAAGCGCGCTGTGGTCATGCTGATCGCCCTCCTGCTGCCAGACCGGATGCTCTGACCTTCGTCTGACCCGCCGCCCGAGCCGCGTGTCCCTCGTCACGTGGTGATCGGCACAACGAGTGCACCGCCTGCTGGTTACGCGACAGGGACGACCATTCCCGCAGGTCATGACGGTGAAACGCGCGGCGGGGGGCTGGCACCACCTCCTGGGCGCGCGGTTGGCGGCACTTGGGACAATGGGCCGGTGAGCCCCTCCGCCGACGACCGCACCGCCGCCTCCCGCGCCCTCTTCGAGCGGGCGCGGGCGGTGACGCCAGGGGGCGTGAACTCGCCGGTGCGCGCCTTCAACGCGGTCGGCGGCACCCCTCGGTTCATCCGGTCCGCGCAGGGCGCGTGGCTCACCGACGTCGACGGGACCGAGTACGTCGACCTGATCTGCTCCTGGGGCCCGATGCTGCTCGGGCACGCCCACCCCGAGGTGCTGGCCGCGGTCGAGGCGGCGGTGCGCCGGGGCACGTCCTACGGCGCGCCGACCGAGCCGGAGGTGGAGCTCGCCGAGGAGATCGTGGCGCGGGCACCGGTCGACCGGGTCCGCTTCGTCTCGTCCGGCACCGAGGCCACGATGTCCGCCATCCGGCTGGCCCGCGGCGTCACCGGCCGCGACGTGGTCGTGAAGTTCGCCGGCTGCTACCACGGCCACGTCGACTCGCTGCTGGCCTCGGCCGGCTCCGGCCTCGCGACGTTCGCGCTGCCGGGCACGCCCGGCGTCCCCGAGTCGTCGACCGCGCTCACGCTGGTGCTGCCCTACAACGACCGCGCGGCGGTGGAGAAGGCCTTCGAGGAGCACGGCGACCGGATCGCCTGCCTGGTCACCGAGGCCGCACCGGGCAACATGGGGGTGGTCCCGCCCGACTCCTACGAATCGGGGGGAGGGTTCAACCGGTTCCTGGCCGAGACCTGCGCGCGCCACGGCGCGCTGTTCGTCAGCGACGAGGTGATGACCGGCTTCCGGGCCACCCGGCAGGGTCACTGGGGTCTCGACGGCGCCGTCGAGGGCTGGCGACCCGACCTGGTCACCTTCGGCAAGGTGATGGGCGGCGGCTTCCCCGCTGCGGCGTTCGGCGGCCGGGCCGACGTGATGGCCCAGCTCGCCCCGGAGGGGCCGGTCTACCAGGCCGGCACGCTGTCGGGGAACCCGGTCGCGACCACCGCCGGCCTCACCACCCTGCGACTGGCCACCGACGAGGTCTACGCCCATGTCGGGTCGGCGGCGGAGACGATCCGCGAAGCGGCGGGTGAGGCACTCACGCGGGCCGGGGTCCCGCACGTCGTCCAGACCGCGGGCACCATGTTCTCGGTGTTCTTCACCGACGGCCCCGTCCGGGACTTCGACGACGCCTCGCGCACCGACCAGACGGCGTACGCCGCGTTCTTCCACGCCATGCTGGACCGCGGCGTCTACCTGCCGCCCTCGGCGTTCGAGGCCTGGTTCCTGTCCGCCGCCCACGACGACCGGGCGGTGCAGACCGTCCTGGACGCCCTGCCCCACGCCGCGCAGGCCGCGGCCACCGCCGAGGAGGCCCGGTGACCGACGCGACCGAGACGACCGTCCACCTGCTGCGGCACGGCGAGGTCCACAACCCCGAGGGCGTGCTCTACGGCCGCCGCGACGGCTACCACCTCTCCGAGCTGGGCGTCCGGATGGCCGAGCGGGTCGCCGCGGCGATCGGTGACCGCGACATCACCCAGATCCGCTCCTCGCCCCTGGAGCGGGCCCAGGAGACCGCCCGGCCGCTGGCAGCGGCGCGCGGGCTGGAGATCGTCGTCGACGAGCGGGTGATCGAGTCGACCAACAAGTTCGAGGGGCTGAACTTCGGCGACGGTGCGATGACCATCGTGAAGCGACCGCGGCTGTGGCGGCACCTCTGGAACCCGTTCCGGCCCTCCTGGAGCGAGCCGCACCGCCAGATCGTCGCCCGGATGATGGCCGCCGTCCACGACGTCCGCGAGGCGGCCGCCGGGCACGAGGCCGTGATCGTCTCCCACCAGCTGCCGATCTGGACCACGCGGCTCCACGTCGAGGGCCGCCGACAGCTGCACGACCCGCGCAAGCGGCAGTGCACGCTGTGCTCGCTGACGTCGCTGCACTTCGTCGGTGAGACGATCACCCAGGTCCGCTACTCGGAGCCGGCCGGAGACCTGATCCCGGCCAAGGACAAGAGCGCGCCGTTCTCGGCCGGTGGCGCCCCCGAGGAGAGAAGGCCGTAGTGCGACGTGTCGTGGTGGCCGTCCTCGGCTGCCTGCTCCTCCTCTCCGGGTGCTCCTCCCTCAACGGCACCGGCGACAAGGGCTTCTACTCCGGTGACGGCGAGGTCCACCTGATCGACCCCGCCGACCGCGGCGACCCGGTCGACCTCAGCGGCACCGACCTCGACGGCAAGCCGATCGACCTCGCCGACCACCGCGGCAAGCCGGTGGTCGTCGTCGTGTGGGGCTCGTGGTGCGGCCCCTGCCGCGCCGAGGCGCCGGACGTGGTGGCCGCAGCGCGGCAGATCGGCGGCACCGCCCAGGTCGTCGGCATCAACCTGCGCGACCCGTCGACGAGCACTGGTCAGGCGTTCGTCCGCCGCTTCGACGTCCCCTACCCGTCGATCTTCTCGCCCGACGGCAAGGCCATGCTGGCCTTCCAGGGCACCCTCGGGCCGAACTCGATCCCGTCGTTCGTGGTCCTCGACGACCAGGGGAGGGTCGCGGCGAGCATCCTCGGTGCGCTCCCGGGCCGGCAGACGCTCGTCGACGTGGTCTCGGACGTCGCGGCGGAGGGCGGATCGGGCGGCGCGTCCTCCTCGAGCCCCACCGCCGGGGAGCAGACGACCGATGGCTGAGTGGTTCCAGGACACCGCCCTGTCCGGATCGCTCGTGCTGGCGGTGCCGGTCGCGCTGGTCGCCGGGCTGGTGTCCTTCTTCTCGCCGTGCGTGATCCCGCTGCTGCCCGGCTACCTCTCCTACGCCACCGGCCTGTCAGGAGCCGACCTCGCGAACGGCGTCGCCGGCTCGCGCCGCGGCCGGATGTTCCTCGGGTCGCTGCTCTTCGTCGCCGGCTTCACCGTCGTGTTCGTCATCCTCGGCACGGCGTCCGGTGCGCTCGGGGCCTGGCTGGTGACCTGGGACCGGCAGCTCGCCGTCGTCCTCGGGCTGCTGATGATCGTGCTCGGGCTGGCCTTCGCCGGCTGGCTGCCGTTCCTGAACCGGGAGTGGCGGGTCCACCAGGTGCCCGCGGTCGGGCTGGCCGCCGCGCCGGTGCTCGGCTTCCTCTTCGGGCTCGGCTGGACGCCGTGCATCGGCCCCACCCTCGCCGCGATCACCACCCTGGCGTTCTCGGAGGGCACGGCCGCCCGCGGCGCACTGCTGTCCGCCGTCTACGCGATCGGCCTCGGGCTGCCGTTCATCGCCGCCGGCCTCGCCTACGAGAAGGCGCTCTCGGCGATCGGCTGGGTCCGCCGGCACCAGGTGTGGGTGATGCGGGCCGGTGGCCTGATGCTGATCGGGGTCGGCGTGCTGCTGCTCACCGGCTGGTGGGCCGACGCCGTGAACTGGCTGCAGCTGCGTCTGGTCGAGGACCAGGGCACGGTCATATGAGCACCCCACCAGACCGCTCGCTGCGCTCGCGTCCCGGCGGGGACCCCGCATGAGCACGCCCACGCGCTCCGCGCTGAGCACCCGTCCGCCCGACGACGACCGCCGGGCCGGCGAGCTGACGTTCCGCGAGCTGCTGCGGTGGACCTGGCGGCAGCTCACCTCGATGCGCACGGCACTGGTGCTGCTCCTACTGCTCGCGCTCGCCGCCATTCCGGGGTCGATCATCCCCCAGGACGGCGTCGACTCGATGAAGACGTCGAGGTGGCAGGCCGCGCACCCGAAGCTGACACCGGTCTACGACCGGCTCGGTCTCTTCTCGGTCTACGACTCCCCGTGGTTCTCGGCCATCTACATCCTGCTGATGCTCTCGTTGGTGGGCTGCATCCTGCCGCGCACCTTCCACTACTGGCGCGGCCTGCGGGCCCAGCCACCGGCGGCCCCCCGCAACCTGACCCGGCTGCCGGACCACGCGTCGTACTCGACGACGGCGGCGCCGGACGAGGTGCTCGAGCGCGCCCGCGCGACGCTGCGGGGGAGGCGCTACCGGTTGCGGGCCGGCGAGGACGGTGACGCCGTCTCGGCCGAGCGCGGCTACCTGCGCGAGGCCGGCAACCTGGTCTTCCACCTGTCGGTGCTCGTCGTGCTCGTCGGCTTCGCGCTCGGCAGCCTGTTCGGCTACAAGGGCGGGGTGATCCTGCTGGTCGGCGACCAGTACGGGTTCTCCAACAACCTGACGCAGTACGACGACTTCAAGCCCGGGAGCCTGTTCCGCGCCGACAGGATGGAGCCGTTCTCCTTCAGCATCGACGACTTCAGCGTCGACTGGCTGCTGACCGGCCCGCGGGCCGGCATGGCCCGCGGCTTCCAGTCCCACCTGACCTACCAGGAGTCGCCGGGCGCCCCGGAGCGGGGCTACGACCTCAAGGTCAACCACCCGCTCACGATCGGGAACACCGACGTGTTCCTGATCGGCCACGGCTACGCGCCGGTCATCACCATCACCGACGGCGAGGGGAACACGACCGGGGGACCGACGGTGTTCCTGCCGGTCAACCAGAGCTTCCAGTCGATCGGGGTCGTGAAGGCACCCGACGCCGAGCCCACCCAGATCGGGCTGGAGGGCGAGTTCTACCCGACGGTGGCGTTCTCGAAGCAGACCGGCAGCTACTACTCGCTGCTCGGCAAGCCGCTCGACCCGATGATCTCGATGCTCGTCTACACCGGCGACCTCGGCATGGACTCGGGCGCGCCGCAGTCGATCTACGCCCTCGACAAGTCGCACGTCACGATGCTCACGAAGCCGAACGGCGCGCCGTACCGGATCGACCTGCGCCCGGGCGAGAGCGTGAAGCTCCCCAACGGCCTCGGGACCGTCAGCTTCGACGGCCTGCAGCAGTGGAACAAGATCCAGATCAGCCAGACCCCCGGCAAGTGGATCGCCCTGACCGGGGTCGTGCTCGCCCTCCTCGGGCTGCTCGGGTCGCTGTTCATCCGGCCCCGACGGGTCTGGGTTCGCGTCCGTCGGGAGGGGGACGGCACACTGGTCGAGGTCGCCGCGCTCGACCGGTCGGGCGGTGGCGACACGGCCGCGGTCGTCGACGAGCTCGTGGCCGCCCTGCAGGAACCCCGGGACCGACCCGGTGACGGACCAGGAGAGGACCAGTCGTGACCGACGCCGCGTGGGAGAGCCTCAGCAACCAGGCCGTGGCGGCCTGCGGGCTCGTCTACTTCCTGGCCCTGCTCGCCCACCTGGTCGAGTGGGCCTCGCTCCGCAAGGTCCCGGTCGGTGCCGTCGCGACGTCGGTGGCCGCCGAGGACGTGCCCGGTGGCATCGCGATCGCCACCGGGCCGGACGACGTCGGCACGGACGAGGCGACCGCTCGTCGGACGGCGATGTTCGGGCGCCTGGGCTATCTGCTCACCTGCATCGGCGTCGGCATCCAGCTCGTCGCGCTCGTCGCGCGCGGGATGGCGGCCGACCCGAACCGGGTGCCGTGGGGCAACATGTACGAGTTCACGCTGACCGGCACGTTCGTCGTCGCGTTCCTCTACGTGCTGCTCTACCACCGGCTGCACCTGGCCTGGATGGCCCCGGTGGTCCTCGTCTTCGTGCTCGCGGTGCTGATGATCGCCGTGACCTGGCTCTACGCCCCGGTCGCGCCGCTGACCGAGGCGCTGTCGTCGTACTGGCTGGTGATCCACGTGGTCTCCGCGATCATCGCCACCGGCGCCTTCACCCTGGGCGGGATCACGTCCGCGCTCTACCTGGTCAAGGTCCGCCGCCCGGACACGACGACCGGCTACGTCGCCCGGCTCCCCAAGCCCGAGGTCCTCGACCGGGTCTCCTACCGGCTGCACGCCTTCGGCTTCCCGGTCTGGACCTTCGCGGTGCTGATCACCGGGCCGATCTGGGCCCACCAGGCGTGGTCGTCCTACTGGAACTGGGACCCCAAGGAGGTGTGGGCGTTCATCACCTGGGTGGTCTACGCCGCCTACCTCCACGCCCGCACCACCGCCGGCTGGAAGGGCCGCAACGCCGCGATCCTCGCCCTGGTGGGCATGGCGACGCTGTGGTTCAACTTCATCGGGATCAACTACTTCTCCACCACCTCGCAGCACTCCTACGCGAGCGGCGCGGGGGCGCTCGTTTCGCCGGTCGACCGGTGAAACGTGCACGACACGCCGGTGGGTGACGGCGTGTCCTGCACCGTTCCCCTGACGACCCCGGCCGGCGAGCGTCCGGTGCTGGCCGTCGGGTGCGGGACGTCGGGTGCTGCTGACCCGCGTCAGACGTCAGGGTCCTCCGGGTGCTTGCGCTTGCGGTCCAGGTCGCGCAGGAAGTCCGGGTCGTCGTCGGGACCGATCACCCGCGGCGGCTCGGGACGGGGGCGTCGCGGTGCCGGCACCTCGCCACGCCGCTGGAGGGCTCGGGTCGTCAGGTAGACCGCAACCGCGACGAGGATCACGAGGAGCAGGAACTTCAGCACACCCCCAGCGTAGGCACTCGCTGGTGATGCCTACCCTGAATCCCGTGAAGGAGTTCTGGATCTACAGCGCCCTGCGGCTCGGGCTCTTCGCGGCGTCCCTCGGAGTCGTGGCCGGCGTGTGGTACCTCGCCGCCGGGTCCGTGCCGGTCTTCTGGGCCGTGGTCGTCGCCCTCCTGGTGAGCGGCATCGGGTCCTACTTCGTGCTCGCCGGCCAGCGCGAGGCGCTCGCGCGCCGCGTCCAGGTGCGGGCCGACCGGGCGAAGGAGCGCTTCGAGGAGATGAAGGCCAAGGAGGACGTCGACGACGCCTGAGCGCGCAGGTCGGGCGCCGGTCAGTCCTTGCGGCGACCGAGCTGGCGCTGGATGCGCTCGGGGGACTGCCCGAGGATCTTCGCCAGCAGCGGCACGCGGTAGCGGTAGGCCAGCACCGCCAGCACCACGACGAGCAGGATCACCCAGAGCATGTCCCGAGCGTACGTGAGGGACGGTCAGCCGGCCGCGACGAGCGCGAGCGCAACCAGCACCGCCCACAGCAGCTCGGCGAGCCCCGTCGACTGGAGCACCGGGACCAGACCGGGTCCGGTGGCCCCGGACAGCACCACCCGGCAGCCGCGGAGGGCGACGACGAGGAAGCCCAGGCCCACCAGCGCCCACCAGGTCGTGAGGGCTGCGACCGCGGCGACCGCCGCGACCGCGACGAGGACGAGCGCCACGTAGAGGAGCCGGGTGCGGCGGTCGCCGAGCAGCACCGCGAGCGTCCGCTTGCCGGCCACGGTGTCGGTCGGGATGTCGCGCAGGTTGTTGGCCACCAGGATCGCGCACGCGAGCGCTCCGACGCCGACGGCCGCGGCCAGGGCCGCCCACTCCCAGGTCTCGGTCTGGACGTACGTCGTGCCGGTCACCGCGACCAGGCCGAAGAAGACGAACACCATCACCTCGCCGAGCCCGAGGTAGCCGTAGGGCCGCGACCCGCCGGTGTAGAACCAGGCCGCGAGCACGCAGACGAGCCCGACCAGCACCAGCCACCAGGCGGTGGTCGCGGCGAGGACGAGCCCGGCGACGGCAGCGACGCCGAACGCCACGAAGGCCGCCCGCTTCACCGCGCCGGGCGTGGCCGCACCCGACCCGACCAGGCGCATCGGACCGACCCGGTCGGCGTCGGTGCCGCGCACGCCGTCGGAGTAGTCGTTGGCGTAGTTGACCGCGACCTGGAGCGCCAGGGCCACCACGAGGGCGAGCAGCGCCTTCCACCACACGACGGCGTCGACGTACGCCGCGACTCCCGTCCCGGCGACCACGGGTGAGACCGCGGCGGGGAGGGTGCGGGGCCGGGCGCCGGCCAGCCACTGTCCAGGAGATGCCACGAGGGGAGATTCAAGCAGCCGTCGCCCGGTCCGCGCGCGCCAGGTAGCGCTCGGCGGCCCGTGCCGCGGGGCCCATCCCCAGCACGGCGAGCACGATGACGGAGGCGATGACGACCCAGCCGGTCGCCCCCCACTCGAGCGCGAGGTAGGTGAAGGCGGCCGGTGCCCACACGCTGCCGAGCGTGCCGCCGAGCTGCGACACGCCCTGGTACTCCCCGCGCCGGTCGGGGTCGGAGAGCTCGGACAGGAAGCCCCAGTGGCCGGCGGACTGGAAGAGCTCGGCACCGGTCACCGTCACGTGGCCGAGCCAGACCAGCACGATCGTGACCCAGCCGAGCGTGTCGTGGGTGACGAGCACGACGAAGCAGGACAGGACGAAGAAGGCGCCGCTGATCCGCGCCGCCCGCAGGGACGTCGCGACCGAGTTCACGCCTCGTGCCGCGGGCACCTGCAGCAGCACGGCGAGCACCGTGTTGGTCCCGAAGAGCCAGGCGAGCAGCACGTGGGGTGCGTCGGTCGCCTGCACCAGCCAGAGCGGGATGACGACGTTGAGGAGCACCTGGTTGGTGCCGAGGACCCCGTCGAGGACCGACAGCGACAAGAAGCCCCGGTTGCGCAGGGCACTGCCGGCGCTCGACCCGTCGGCCAGCGCCTTCTCCGCGGGGGACGCGACGACGCGGTCGTGCTCGGCGTCCGGGAGCTGGGTGATGAACGCGGCGTTGACGAACAGGATCGCCGCGGTGACCCAGGGCACCGCGCGCACGAGCGTGTCGCTGTCGAAGGCCAGGGCGAGGCCGCCGATCATCGCGCCGAGGGTGAAGCCGATGTTGAGTGCCGCCCGCATGAAGGCCAGCGACCGCACCCTCTCGTCGTGGGGGAAGACGTCGAGCGTGTAGGCGCCGCGGCCCGACCACCCCGCGTTGCCGACGACCTCGATCGCGACGGTCATCGCCAGGAATGCGGCGAAGCTGCCGATGAACGGCCAGACCAGGTAGAGCGCCGCGCCGACGAACGCCGAGGCGGCCCACTGCCGCCGCGGGCCGACCCGGTCGGCCAGCCGCCCGAGCGGCACGGCGAACGCGAAGGTGACCACGCCGGCGACGGTGAGCCCGAGCCCGACCTGAGCGGCGCTGAGCCCCACGATCTGGGTGAAGAAGACCGCGCTGCCGGTGATGAACGCACCCTCGCCGGTGGCGAACAGCACCGACTGGAGCGACAGCCGGCGTGCCAGCGGCGTCGGGGGCAGGAACCGGTCCAGACGGGTGGGCACCCGGGCATCCCATCACGCGTCGCTAGGGTCGGTCGCGTGGATAACGCCGTCCGTGCGGTCGCCGACTGGCTCGCCGCGGACGACCCCGCGCCCTGGGTCGTCGAGACGTCCGGGTCCACCGGAGTGCCGAAGCGGGTGCTGCTGCCCCGCGCGGCCGTCCTCGCGTCGGTCCGGGCCAGCGCCCGGCGGCTCGGGGCGTCCGGCCGCTGGCTGCTGGCGCTGCCGGCGTCGTACGTCGCCGGCCTGCAGGTCGTCTGCCGCTCGCTCGTCGCCGGGCACGAGCCGGTCCTGCTCGACGAGCACGCCGGCTTCGCTGCGGCGACCGACGCCCTGGGCGAGGTCGACCGGTTCGTCTCGCTCGTCCCCACCCAGCTGCACCGGCTCCTCGACACCGACGTGGCGGCGCTGCGCACCTTCCACACCGTGCTGCTCGGCGGCGGGCCGGTCGACCCGCGGCTTCGCGAACGCGCCCATGACGCCGGCGTCCACGTCGTGGCGACCTACGGATCGGCCGAGACCGCCGGCGGCTGCGTCTACGACGGGCTGCCCCTCGACGGCGTGGGTGTCGCGATCGGCGAGGACGGACGGGTGCGGATCGCGGGACCCACGCTCTTCGCCGGGTACGACGGCGACCCGGCCCGGACCGCCGAGGCGCTCGTCGACGGCTGGTTCCTGACCTCCGACGCTGGCCGTCTCGACGAGGACGGCCGGCTGCACGTGCTGGGCCGGCTCGACGACGTGGTGGTCACCGGTGGGGTGAACGTGCCCGCCCCGGCCGTCGCGGTGCGCCTGCGGGAGCACCCGGCGGTGGTGGCGGCGGAGGTCCTCGGGGTGCCGGACGGGGAGTGGGGCAACCGGGTCGTCGCCTTCGTCGTGGTCGCGACGGGCTCGACCACCGGGATCGGGCTCGACGAGGCCCGCGACTGGGTGGGCGCGGTCCACCCGCGATCGTGGGCGCCGCGGCAGCTGGTCCGCCTCGACGCGGTGCCGCTGCTCGACAACGGCAAGCCCGACCGGCTCGCGCTGCGAGCCCTGGTCGAGGAGCCGGCGTGAGGGTCTTCAGCCTGCCGATGCGCACCCGGTTCCGCGGCATCACCGTGCGCGAGGGTGTCCTGCTCGCAGGACCTGCCGGCTGGGGTGAGTGGAGCCCCTTCCTGGAGTACGACCCGGTCGTCGCGGAGCCGTGGCTCCGTTGCGCGGAGGAGGCGGCCGCCGGTGACTGGCCGGCGCCGGTGCGCCACACCGTCCCGGTCAACGTGACCGTGCCGGCGGTGGGGCCGGAGCAGGCGCACGCGATCGTCCGGGCCGGCGGCTGCCGGACCGCGAAGGTCAAGGTCGCCGAGCCCGGACAGGGGTTGGCCGACGACCAGGCCCGGCTCGAGGCGGTGCGCGACGCGATCGGTCCCGGAGGCCGGGTGCGCATCGACGTCAACGGCGGCTGGGACGTCGAGACGGCGGTCGCCCGCATCGCCGTCCTGGACCGGGCGGCGGGCGGCCTGGAGTACGTCGAGCAGCCGTGCGCGAGCGTCGAGGAGCTCGCCGCCTGCCGCCGTGCCGTCGAGGTGCCGGTCGCGGCTGACGAGTCGATCCGACGTGCCGCCGACCCCTACCGGGTGCGCGACCTCGAGGCCGCGGACGTCGCCGTGCTCAAGGTGCAGCCGCTGGGCGGGGTCCGTGCGTGCCTGCGGATCGCGGAGGACATCGGCCTGCCCGTCGTGGTGTCGTCGGCGCTGGAGAGCAGCGTCGGGATCGCCGCCGGCGTGGCCCTGGCCGCGGCGCTGCCCGAGCTGCCCTACGCCTGCGGCCTGGCCACGGTCCAGCTGCTGGGGCGCGACGTCGTCGCCGACCCGCTGCTGCCGGTCGAGGGCGCGCTACCCGTCCGGGTGCCCACGGTCGACGAGTCGTTGGTGGCGGCCGCGCCCGACCGGGTGGCGCACTGGGAGACCCGCCTCGCCGCGGTGCGTACCGTGCGGCAGGATCGGTCCTCGTGACGTCGACAGCCCTCGCCCGGTCCGTGCTGACCGCTCTGGTCGAGGCCGGCGTCACCGAGGTGGTGGTCTGCCCCGGGTCGCGCAACGCGCCGCTCTCGTTCGCCGCGTACGACGCCGCCGCAGCCGGCCTGGTCCGGCTGCACACCCGCATCGACGAGCGCAGCGCGGGGTTCCTCGGCCTCGGCCTGACCCGCAACGGGCGCCGCGCGGCCGTCGTGTGCACCTCCGGCACGGCGGTGGCCAACCTGCACCCGGCCGTCCTGGAGGCCGCCCACGCGGGCGTGGACCTCGTCGTCGTCACGGCGGACCGGCCGGCCCGGATGCGCGGCACCGGTGCCAACCAGACGACCGACCAGGTCGGCATCCTCGGGCCGCTGGTGCCCACCCAGGACGTCGCGGACCTGGACGTCCGGCAGGCCGGGCCGGTCCACGTCAACGTGCCGCTCGACGAGCCGCTGGTGCCCGAGGACCGCTGGGTGCCCGACGTCGTCCCCGGGACCCCGGTGGCGCGGGTCCGGCCCGCGGTCCACGTGACGATCCCGTCCGGGCCGCGCACCGTCGTCGTCGCCGGTGACGACGCCGGCCCGCCGGCGCGGGTCCTGGCCGAGAGCGCCGGCTGGCCGCTGCTGGCCGAGCCGTCCAGCGGCTCGCGCACGGGCGCCAACGCGATCCGCACCTACCGACTGCTGCTGGCCTCCCACCTCGGTGACCGGGTCGAGCGGGTCGTGGTCTGCGGCCACCCCACCCTGTCCCGCCCGGTCACCCGGCTGCTGTCACGTCCGGACGTCGAGGTCGTCGACACCCCGTCGTACGGCGTCTGGACGCAGCGGCCCTTCCCGGTCGCCGAGCGGCTGCCGGTGGTGCCGGCGGTGGACGCCCCCGACGACCCGGCGTGGCTGGCGGAGTGGCAGGCGGCCGACCGCGGCGTCGCCGCACGGCTCGACGCGCTGCTGGCCGCCGAGCCGGACCTGACCCCTCACGAGGTCGCGGGGGCCGTCGCCCGTGCGCTGCCCGAGGGGGGCCTGCTCGTCGTCGGCGCGTCCAGCCCGGTCCGCGACCTGGACCTGATGGTTCCGCGCTACCGCGTCGGCGCGCGCCGCAAGGTGCTCGCCAACCGGGGCCTGGCCGGCATCGACGGCACCGTCTCGACCGCGGTGGGCGCGGCGCTGGCCCGCCCGGCCAGCACGCGGGCGCTGGCGCTGATGGGTGACGTGACGTTCCTCCACGACGCCAACGGGCTGGTCATCGGGCCCGACGAGGCCGTCCCGGACCTGACGATCGTCGTCGTCAACGACGACGGCGGGTCGATCTTCACGATGCTCGAGCAGGGAGCGGTCGAGTACGCCGACCAGTACGAGCGGCTCTTCGGCACCCCGCACGGCGTCGACCTCGCCAGTCTCTGCGCGGCCACCCGCACCCCGCACCTGCGCGTCACCAGCCTGCCCGAGCTCGAGCAGGCGCTGGCCAGCCCGAACGGCGGCATCGAGGTCGTCGAGGCCGTCGTGCGCCGCGACAACCGCCGCGAGCTCGACGAGCGGATCCGCGCCCTGCGCCCCTGACCGGACTGCGACGGCGCACCCGTCGCTCCGGTCCTGCCGGCCGCGGCGCGCACCCGGGCGGTGCCGGGGGTGGGGCGGGGTCGTCAGGGGAAATGTGCAGGACACGCCGTTCCCCACCGGCGTGTCCTGCACACTTCCCCGGTCGACCGGGGAAACGAGCACCACCGCAACCACGATCAAGCACCCGGCGGCCGGGTGGCGCAGGATCGGCGCATGACCACGACCGCCGACACCGACCTGTTCGCCCGGTTCGTCGACGACCTCGCGGACGCCCTCGACGACCACGACCTGACCGGTGACGAGCGGGCCGCCCGGCTGCACTTCTCCCGCTACCACCTGGACCGGGTGGTGCGGGCGAGCGCGGGGGAGCCGCCGCAGGCGCTGCGGCGCCGGGTCCTCCTCGAGCGGGGGCGTACCGGATGGTCACGACCTCCGCGCCGCTGATCGACGTCGCGGTCGAGGCGGGCTACGGCTCGCACGAGGCGTTCACCCGCGCCTTCACCCGGGCGTACGGCGTCGCGCCGGCCGCCTGGCGTCGCAGGCCCGGCCACATCCAGCTCGCCGCACCGAGCGGCGTGCACTTCCACCCACCCGGCAGCCTCCGGCTGCCCTCACGCAACGAGGTGACCTCGATGGACCTGCTCACGAAGATGGTGGAGCACCACGTCTGGCTGACGGGGGAGATGATCCGCGTCGCGGGCCGGCTCTCCGACGAGCAGCTGGACCAGCCGATCGACCTCGACGTCGACGACGACGAGCAGACGATCCGCTCCCTGCTGTCCCGGCTGGTCGGCCAGATGGGCATGTGGAACGCCGCCCTGGCGACCCGCGACTACGACTGGTCGGTCGAGGAGCACGAGCCGCTCGACGCGATGCGCGACCGGCTCGCCGTCGAGGGGCCGGCGTACCTCGCCCACGTCCGCGACGTCGTCGAGCACGGCCGCCTCGACGAGACCTTCGTCGACGCCCTGTGCGAGCCGGCCGAGGTGTTCACCCACGGCGGGATGATCGCCCACGTCCTCACCTTCGCCGCCCACCGCCGCACCCTCGTCGCGCTCGCCCTGGCGAAGCACGGGGTGGACGAGCTCGGGTGGGGTGACCCGATGCGCTGGGTGGCCGCTCCGGCCTGAGGACACGGGGCGCGAGACGAAACGGGGCGGTCACCAGCGGCAGGGACAATGGCGCGGTGGAGATCGCCCTGTTCCTCGTCCTGCTCGCCGTCGGCGTGCTCGCCGGCGTGGTCGTCGCCGACCGGATCGGCGTCCCCGCGCCGCTCCTGCTCGTGGTCGCCGGCGTGGCCGCGTCGTTCCTGCCGTGGGTCCCGCAGGTCCACCTCGAGCCCGAGGTGGTGCTCCTGGGCCTGCTCCCACCGCTGCTCTACTCGACCGCGATCTCGTCGTCGCTGGTGGACTTCAACGCCAACCGCCGGTCGATCCTGCTGCTCTCCGTGGGGCTGGTGCTGTTCACCACCGCCGGCGTCGGCCTGCTCGTCCACGCGCTCGTCCCGGGCACGAGCTGGGCCATCGCCTTCGCGCTCGGGGCGGTGGTGGCGCCCCCGGACGCCGTCGCCGCGACGGCGATCGGCCGACGGGTGGGTCTCCCACGACGCGTCGTGACGATCCTCGAGGGCGAGTCACTGTTCAACGACGCCACGGCGCTGGTCTCCCTGCGCACCGCGATCGCCGCTGGTGGGGTCGGGATCGAGCTGTGGCGCGTCGGCTTCGACTTCCTGGTCGCCTCGGTCGGTGGCGTGCTGATCGGCGTGGCGGCGTTCTGGGTCGTTGCCCGGATGCGCCGTCGGATCACCGACCCGGTGCTCGACGTCGGCCTCTCCTTCGTCATCCCCTTCGCCTGCTTCCTGCTCGCCGAGGAGCTGCACTCGTCGGGCGTGGTGGCGGTGGTCGTCGCCGGCCTGCTGCTCGGCCACAAGGCGCCGATCCTGCAGACCGCGCAGTCGCGGATCGCCGAGCGGATCAACTGGCGCACGATCGCGTTCCTGCTCGAGAACACCGTGTTCGCGCTGATCGGCCTGCAGGCTCAGTGGATCCTGCAGGACCTCGCCGACAGCACCCTCTCGGGCGGCCGCATCGTCACGGTCTGCCTCGCCACCCTGGTCGCGGTGATCGTGCTGCGGATGGTCTGGATGTTCGGCGCCCGCTACCTGCTGGTGCGGCCCGGCCCCGACCCCGTCACCGGCCAGCGCCCGCCGTGGTCCTTCACCTTCCTCCTCGGCTGGGCGGGGATGCGTGGCGTCGTCACCCTGGCGGCGGCCTTCGTGATCCCCGAGAGGACCGACCACCGCGAGGTGCTGCTGATGGTCGCGTTCACCGTCGTGGCCGGGACGCTGCTGATCCAGGGACTGTCGCTGCCGTGGTTCGCCCGCCGGCTGCACGTGCCCTCGCCCGACCCGCTCGACGACGCGCTCGCCCGGGCGACCCTGCTCCAGCAGGCGTCCAAGGCGGCGCTCGACGAGCTGGAGAAGATCGAGTACGACGACCACACCGGCGTGTGCGACCTGATCCGCCAGCGTCTCGACCAGCGCAACTTCGCCGCGTGGGAGCGGCTCGGGACCACCGCGGACGAGGAGTCCCCGGCTGCGCTCTACTACCGGGTCCGCAGCCAGATGATCGACGCCGAGCGGCGGCGGATCCTGGAGATCCGGCGGTCCGGCAACGTCGCCTCCGACGTCATCGCCGACGTCCTCGCCAGCCTCGACGTCGAGGAGTCGATGCTCGACAACGCCCAGCAGGAGCGGGACGAGACGGCGTCGTACGCCCGCCGCCGCTGGACGATCGGCGAGAAGTGCGCGGACCTGGAGCGCTACCCGACGGTCGACGATGAGCCGGCCACGGCCTGCCAGGCGTGTCTCGACGAGGGCACCCGCTGGGTGGCGCTGCGGCGCTGCCTGGAGTGCGGCAACGTCGCCTGCTGCGACTCCTCGCCGCGTCAGCACGCCACCCGGCACTTCCACGAGACCCAGCACCCGGTCATGCAGTCCGCCGAGCCCGGCGAGGACTGGCGCTGGTGCTACGTGCACCACCTCACGGCCTGACCGCCGTCCGGGTCAGCCGGCCAGGGCCTGCTCGAGCGTGCGGGGCGGGTGCCCGGCCAGCCGCCCGACGTGGTCGGTCACGTCCGCGACCGCGCCGTCGCGGATGGCGGTGTAGGTGCTGACCCACGCGTCGAGCTGCCACTGCTCGGCGCCGTACCTCTCCCGCCGCCACGCGTACGCCGCCTCCTCCGTCTCGTCCTCGAACCGCAGGTCGCGCCCGAGCACGGTGCCGGCCCGCGCCGCCACCTCCGCGAGCGTGAGCGCCTCCGGGCCCGTGAGCGTGTACGTCGCTCCCGCGTGGTCGCCGGGGGAGCGCAGCACCGCGGCGGCACAGTCGGCGACGTCGGCGCGGGCGACCGGGGCCACGCGGCCCTCGCCCGCGGGCCCGCGGATCACGCCGCGGTCGTCGGCGAAGAACGGCAGCACGTCCGCGTAGAAGTTGTCGCGCAGGAAGGTGAAGCCCATCCCGCTCCTGCGCAGGGCGGCCTCGGTGTCCGCGTGGTCCCGGCCGAGGGTGAACGTGGCGTCGGGCGCCGCCCCGGCGAACGACGTGTAGACCACGTAGCGCACCCCGGCCTCGGCCGCGGCGCCGACGACCGTGCGGTGCTGCTGCCGGCGGTCCGCCGACTCCGACGCGGACACCAGGAACAGGGTGTCGACCCCGCGCAGGGCGCTGCGCGCGGCGGCGAGGTCCGCGTAGTCGCACACGCGCACGTCGGTGTCGATGTCGGGGGCTCGTGCCGGGTCACGCACCAGCAGCCGCAGGTCGGTGCGGAAGTCGTCGGAGAGGGCGCGGGCGACCAGCCCGCCCACCGCCCCACTGGCGCCGGTCACGGCGATCACGGTCATGTCCGCACCATCCTGATCTCGACGGCGTCCAGGTCGGCGTAGCGTTCGCGCGCCCCGTCCGGCGCGAACCCGTTGCGGCGGTAGAAGGCCTGCGCGCGGGCGTTGGCCTCGAGCACCCAGAGCGAGCAGCCCCCGGCCGGACGGACCGCCTCCCACAGCGCCTGGCCGAGGCCGGTGCCCCACCAGGAGGCGCGGGTGTAGAGGGCGTAGAGCTCCGAGGGGGTCGCCGGCTCCTCGTCGCGGCACGGTCCCGCGACCGCGAACCCGACCAGCTCGCCGTCGGCCTCGGCCAGCAACCGTGGCGGTCCCGACGCCAGCTGGCGCGACCAGGCCGCGACCCAGCGGTCGGTGTCGGCCAGCCGCTCCTCGAGCAGCCGCGCGTCGACGTACGGACCGTAGGACTCGCGCCAGCACGCCGCGTGCATCGCGGCGCCGGCCTCGGCGTCGGCGGGCGCGGCGGGTCGGAGCGTCGGTGTCACCTCGTCATCGTAGGGAGGGCATCGTAGGGGCATGCGGATCACCAAGCTGGGCCACGCCTGCGTCCGGATCGAGCACGACGGCACGACGGTCGTCATCGATCCCGGCGTGTTCACCGACCCGTCCGCCGTCGACGGCGTCGACGCCGTGCTGGTCACGCACGAGCACCCGGACCACTACCTCGCGGCGCATCTGGAGGCGGCCGACGCCCCGGTCTTCACGATCGAGGCGGTCGCGGCGAAGATCCGCGAGGACGCGCCCGCGGTCGCCGAGCGGCTCACGGTGGTGAGGCCGGGTGAGTCGTTCGACGCCGGCCTGCCGGTGCGCGCGGTGGGCGAGCTGCACGCCGTCATCCACCCCGAGTTCCCGCGCATCACCAACAGCGGGTACGTCGTCGACGCCGGCGGCACGCGGGTCTACCACCCCGGCGACGCGCTCACCGGGCCCGGGGAGGAGGTCGACGTCCTGCTGTGCCCGGTCTCGGCGCCGTGGCTGAAGGCCTCCGAGGCGATCGAGTTCGCCCGCGCGGTCCGCGCGCCGCGCAACCTGGCGATCCACGACCGCGTCTACAGCGAGGCCGGCCTCGGCATCATCGACGCCCACATGAACGCGTTCCTGCCGAAGGACGGCCTGGAGTACGCCCGCCTCGCCGACGGCGCCGACCTGTAGGTCGGCTCGCCGGCGCCCGGTCAGGCTCTTCCTGTCAGGCGTTGCAACCCCCGACAACGTCCGGAAGAGCCTGACAACCCCGGATGAATCCCCGGTCAGCCGGGGATTCATCCACCCCCCAACGACCGACCCTCAGCCGGCGGTGAGCGCGTCCCGGACGGGGACGAACTTGGCCTGGGCCTCGGCGAGCTCGGCCTCGGGGTCGGAGTCGGCGACGATGCCGCAGCCGGCGAAGAGCCGCACGGTGGAGCCCGAGATCGCCGCGGAGCGCAGCGCGATCCCCCACTCGCCGTCGCCGGAGGCGTCCATCCAGCCGACCGGGCCGGCGTAGCGGTCGCGGGCCATGCCCTCGATCTCCGTGATCAGGTCGGTGGCCGTGCCGGTCGGCGTGCCGCCGACGGCGGCCGAGGGGTGCAGCGCCTCGGCGAGCTGGAGCGAGGAGACCGTGGCGGCGTCGTGGACGACGCCGGCGACGTCGGTCGCGAGGTGCATGACGTTGGGCAGGTGCAGGACGAACGGGGCCTCGGGCACGTTCATCGAGGAGCAGTGCGGCTCCAGCGCGTCGGCGACCGAGCGCACGGCGTACTCGTGCTCCTCGAGGTCCTTCGACGAGCGGGCCAGGGTGGCGGCCAGCGCCAGGTCGCGGTCGTCGTCGCCGGTGCGCCGGATGGTGCCGGCGAGGACCCGCGAGGTGACCAGGCCGCGCTCGCGGCGCACGAGCATCTCGGGCGTCGCGCCGAACATCCCGTCGACGTGGAAGGTCCAGCACATCGGGTAGACCTCGCTGAGGCGGTGCAGCGGCCACCGCACGTCGATCGGCTCGTCCGTGGTGGCGACCAGGTCCCGGGCCAGCACCACCTTCTCGAGGTCGCCGCGGTTGATCCGCTCGACCGCGTCGGCGACGACCGACATCCACTGCTCGCCGTTGAGGGAGCCGTCGGCGAACGACACGCCCACCGGGGCGGCGGGGGGCTCGGCCGCCGCGAGCTCGGGCACGGCGACCTCGCCGACCGTCGTGACCCAGGCGACGTCACCGCGCCGGCCGACGACGACCTGCGGCACCACCAGGGTCGAGTCACCCGGCTCGTCGGCGAACGCGAAGGTGCCGAACGAGACCAGGCCGGTGCCCGGCTCGCCCACCTCGTCGTCCACCACGGCGCGCGCGGTCGTCTCGCTCCACCACTTCGCGGCGTCGGCGAAGCGCGTGTGGCCGGTGGTCCGCACCTGTGCCGCGACGCCCCAACCCACGAGGCCGTCTCCACGGCGCAGCCACGACACGGGTCGGTCGGCCGGCACCAAGTCGAGGAGCCGTGTGGCCCCGTCGAGGTCGAGGCGCACGGTGCGGACGGTGAGCGTCACGAGCCGAAGCGTACTCACGACCCCCTGCGGGACCCTCCTCGGCGGGCGAGTAGCGTCGCGGGACGTGAGCTCCTCCACCTCCAGCAGCCGCACCTCCACCTGGGTCGGGATCGCCGTCGGCGTGGTCCTGCTCGCCCTGGTCGGGCTCTTCGCCATCGGGCTGCCCAAGGTCGCGAAGGCCGACGCGAGCGAGGAGGTAGAGCTGGTGCTGCCCGACACGCTGCCCGGCGGCTACGCCGCCGCGGACGACCCGGACTCGTTCGCCGACGGCGAGCTCGCGGCGCAGGCCGAGGCGATCGCCACGCAGCAGGCCGCGAGCACCGAGTACGGCAACACGGTGCTGCCGAAGGTGCTCGGCACCCCAGCGGTGACCCGCAGCTACGTCGTCGACGGCACCCAGGCCGTCTTCGTCCAGGTGTTCCGGTCCGCCGGCGGAGCCTTCGCCCCCGGCGTGCTGACCGACCCCACGACGACGAACGGCGCCGGCGGGACCACGATGGAGAAGGTCGGCGACGGGGCCTGCATCCTCACCTACGGGCAGAGCGCCGACGGCAGCGCCGCCGAGCCCTCCGACAGCCAGTGCCAGGTCACCTCGGGCGACCTCACGGTGCAGATCCAGTCCAGCGGCGTCCCGGCGAAGGACCTCGTCACGGTGGCCGACGGGATCCTCGCGGACCTCTCGCCCGACGCCTCCTGAGCCCTGAGGGCGTCGCTCAGCCTCGATACACCGGTCGCGACCTCCTCCGTCGGTCGCGCGGCTACTCGACCTGGCGCCGGGTCCCCGGTCCTCGCACGCTCAGACCGGGGGCGCTCAGGACCAGTAGACGACGACCGAGTCCCCGACGCGGACCTGGTCGTAGAGATGCTGCAGCCCGTCGTAGTCCCGGACGTTGACGCACCCGTGCGAGGCGCCGGCGTAGCCGACCGTGGCGAAGTCGGAGGAGTAGTGCACCGCCTGGCCACCGGAGAAGAACATCGACAGCGGCATCGAGGAGCCGTAGAGCCGAGACACGTGGTCGGCGTCCTTGAGGTAGACGTGGAACAGGCCCTCGCGGGTCGGGGTGGTGGAGGCGCCGAACCGCACGTCCAGGGTCTGCAGCACGTGGCCGTCGACCACCCACCGCAGGGTCCGGCTGGTCTTGTCGACGCAGAGCACCCGCCCGGTGCGGCAGCGGGGGTCGAGCGCCCCCGGCCGGTTGCCGAGGTTGTGCAGCTCCGCGTCGGTCGGCGCGGTCGTCATCGCGTGGAGCCGGTCGAGCGTGCGCTGGTCGACGACCCCGGTCACCGGGATCTCGCGCTTGCCCTGGAAGCCTCGGACGGCGGTCGTGGTGACGTCGCCGTAGTTCCCGGTCACGTCGGCGGTGAACCAGGCGATCTGCTTCAGCCGCGCCTGCAGGTCGCGCACCTGGTCGCCCTGGTCGCCGGGTCCGAGCAGCCGCGGTCCCGGGGTCAGGGACGGGGTGGGCTTCGGCGTCGGCTTCGGCGTGGCGGTCCGCGTCGGGGTCGGCGTAGGCGTGGGCCGCGCGCTCGGCGTGACGGGGTGGGCAGAGGGCGTCGTCGCGGTGCCGGTGCCCCGGCCGCCGGCCGTCGGCTCGGCGGCGTCGTCCTTCGCGGCGTAGCCGGTCAGGAAGGAGGCGCCGACGAGCAGGGCCGCGACGGCAGCGACGATCACGAGGCGACGGATCAGCATGAGGGCACTCCCGGGGAAGGGTGGAGGTTCCGGACACGAGGGTGACGCCTGGGCGGGGCGTTCGGTTGCACCCGATCCGGCGCGCCCCGGCTCCGTGACCAACCCGTTACGCGAAGTAGTCTCTGCGCCGTGGTCCGTGCCGAGCTCGACAAGCAGCCCTCCGACGTCCGCCGCATGTTCGACGCGGTGGCGAAGAGGTACGACGTCACCAACGACGTCCTCTCGCTCGGTCAGGACCGGCGCTGGCGCCGCGAGGTGATCGCCGCCGTCGACCCGCGGCCGGGGGAGCGGGTGCTCGACCTCGCCGCGGGCACCGGGACGTCGAGCCAGCCGTTCGCCGACCGGGGCGCGGAGGTCGTCCCGTGCGACTTCTCGCTGGGGATGCTCCAGGTCGGCAAGAGGTCGCTCCCGCACCTGCCGTTCACCGCGGGCGACGGCACCGCGCTGCCGTTCGCGGACGGGACCTTCGACGCCGTGACGATCTCCTTCGGGCTGCGCAACATCGTGGACCCGCTCGCCGGGCTGCGGGAGCTGCGCCGGGTGACGCGACCGGGAGGACGGCTGGTCGTGTGCGAGTTCAGCCACCCGACCTGGCCGGTCTTCCGCACCGTCTACCTGGAGTACCTGATGCGTGCGCTGCCGCCGATCGCGCGCGCGGTCTCCTCGTCGCCGGATGCCTACGTCTACCTCGCCGAGTCGATCCGCGCGTGGCCCGACCAGGCCGGTCTCGCGACCATGCTGGCCGACGCCGGCTGGCAGCAGCCCGAGTGGCGCGACCTGTCCGGCGGCATCGTGGCGCTCCACCGCGCCACCCGGTGACCGCGCCGGGGCGGACGCCGATTTAGAGCACGTCCTCGTGCCCAAAAACCCGCAGGTCAGGCCGGATTTTCGGTCACCGGGAGTCGTCTCCCCCGAGCACCCGCCCCCCGCGTGCGCGGGCGCGGAGCGAGTGGTTAGATGTGCGACGGACCACTTCGTGATTCCGTTCACAAGGTCACAATCGACGCTCTGAGGACTGCTCGGAAGAGGCGAGGAATGCAGCTCTACACGCCCGTGCTGGCGCTGGCCGCCCTGGCGGCCGCGTTCGCGATCTTCTCGGTGATCATGAGCTCGCTCGTCGGGCCGCGCCGCTACAACCGCGCTCGGCTCGACTCCTACGAGTGCGGCATCGAGCCCACGCCGCAGCCGGTCGGCGGCGGCCGGTTCCCGGTGAAGTACTACATCACCGCGATGCTGTTCATCGTCTTCGACGTCGAGATCATCTTCCTGTACCCGTTCGCGGTGTACTTCGACTCGCTGCGGCTCTTCGGCCTGGCCGAGATGGTCGTGTTCATCGTCACCGTCTTCTTCGCGTACGCGTACGTATGGAAGCGCGGTGGCCTCGAGTGGGACTGACGATCGCGATGTCCGCGCCCTGCCGGCGTTCTCCTCGGTCGACGGCCGCTCCGCTGCGCTCCGCAAGAAGGCCGCCTTCCCTCGTCGGCCTTGGCATGACACGAACCTCGCGACCCTCAGCTGGAGGAGAAGTTCATGGGGATTGAAGAGAAGCTCCCGAGCGGCGTCCTGCTGACCACGGTCGAGGGCGTCGCCGGCTACATGCGCAAGGCGTCGTTCTGGCCGGCGACCTTCGGCCTGGCCTGCTGCGCGATCGAGATGATGACGACCGGCGGCCCGAAGTACGACCTCGCCCGGTTCGGCATGGAGGTCTTCCGCGCCAGCCCGCGGCAGGCCGACCTGATGATCGTCGCCGGCCGGGTCAGCCAGAAGATGGCACCGGTCCTGCGCCAGATCTACGACCAGATGCCCAACCCCAAGTGGGTGCTGGCGATGGGCGTGTGCGCGAGCAGCGGTGGGATGTTCAACAACTACGCGATCGTCCAGGGCGTCGACCACGTCGTCCCCGTCGACATGTACCTCCCCGGCTGCCCCCCGCGCCCGGAGATGCTCATCGACGCGATCCTCAAGCTGCACGACCAGGTGCAGCACACCAAGCTCGGCAGCAACCGCGCCAACGAGGTCGTCGAGCTCGAGGCGGCGGCCCTCCAGGCGCTGCCCACCTCCGCGATGAGGGGCCAGCTGCGATGACGGAGCAGGACCACACCGACACCACTCCCGAGAACGTCCCGGCGCCGGCCGGCGCGGTCGAGTCGGTCGGTGTCCGCCACGGGATGTTCGGGGTCCACGGCACCGGCGACACCAGCGGCTACGGCGGCCTCACCCAGGCGATCGTCTACCCCGGCGACGCCCAGCGGCCGTACGGCGGCTGGTTCGACGAGGTCGCGGACGCGCTGGTCGCTGCTGCGCAGGACGCGGGCCTCGAGCTCGCGGAGCCCCGCGTGGTGATCCACCGCGGCGAGATCACCTTCCACGTGCGCCGCGAGGACCTCCCCATCGTGGCGAAGCTGCTGCGCGACGACGAGCGGCTCCGCTTCGAGCTCTGCTCGGGCGTCAGCGGCGTGCACTACCCCGACGACACCGGGCGCGAGCTGCACGCGGTCTACCACCTGCTCTCGATGACCTACAACCGCCGGATCCGGCTGGAGGTCACCGCGCCGGACGCCGACCCGCACATCCCGTCGATCGTCTCGACGTACCCGACCAACGACTGGCACGAGCGCGAGACGTTCGACATGTTCGGCATCGTCTTCGACGGCCATCCCGCGCTCACGCGCATCCTCATGCCCGACGACTGGCCGGGTCACCCCCAGCGCAAGGACTACCCGCTGGGCGGCATCCCCGTGGAGTACAAGGGCGGCACCGTCCCGCCGCCGGATCAGCGGAGGAGCTACAACTGATGAGCACCACCGAAGACCTCTACGCGAGCAGCAGCGACACCACCGAGGGTCGCGTCTTCACCGTCACCGGCCAGGACTGGGACTCCATCGTCGAGGGCCTGTCCGAGGAGGCCGACGAGCGGGTCGTCGTCAACATGGGTCCGCAGCACCCGTCCACCCACGGGGTGCTCCGGCTGATCCTCGAGCTCGAGGGCGAGACGGTGACCGAGGCCCGCTGCGGCATCGGTTACCTCCACACCGGCATCGAGAAGAACATGGAGTTCCGCTCCTGGACGCAGGGCGTCACGTTCTGCACCCGGATGGACTACCTGTCCCCCTTCTACAACGAGATGACCTACGTGCTCGGTGTCGAGCGCCTGCTCGACATCGAGGACGACGTGCCGGAGAAGGCACAGGTCATGCGGGTGCTCCTCATGGAGCTCAACCGGATCTCCTCCCACCTGGTCGCGATCGCGACCGGGGGCATGGAGATCGGCGCCCTGACGGTCATGACGATCGGCTTCCGAGAGCGCGAGCTGGTCCTCGACCTGTTCGAGCTGATCACCGGCCTGCGGATGAACCACGCCTTCATCCGTCCCGGCGGCGTGGCGCAGGACCTTCCGCCCGGCGCGCTCGACGAGATCCGCGGGTTCATCGCCCTGATGCGCAAGCGGCTGCCCGAGTACGCCGACCTGTGCAACGCCAACCCGATCTTCAAGGCCCGTCTCGAGGGCGTCGGCCACCTCGACCTCGAGGGCTGCCTCGCGCTCGGCATGACGGGTCCGGTGCTGCGCAGCACCGGCTACCCGTGGGACCTGCGCAAGACCCAGCCCTACTGCGGCTACGAGACCTACGACTTCGACGTGCAGACCTGGGACACCGCCGACTCCTACGGCCGGTTCCGCGTCCGCCTCAACGAGATGTGGGAGTCGCTGAAGATCGTCGAGCAGGCCGCCGAGCGGCTCGCGAAGATGGACGGCGCCCCGGTGATGGTGGCCGACAAGAAGATCGCCTGGCCCAGCCAGCTCGCGATCGGCAGCGACGGCATGGGCAACTCCCTCGACCACATCCGCCACATCATGGGCGAGTCGATGGAGGCGCTGATCCACCACTTCAAGCTCGTCACCGAGGGCTTCCGGGTCCCAGCCGGCCAGGCCTACGTGCCGGTCGAGTCGCCCCGTGGCGAGCTCGGCGCCCACGTGGTCTCCGACGGCGGCACCCGCCCGTTCCGGGCGCACTTCCGCGACCCGTCGTTCACGAACCTGCAGGCGACGAGCGTGATGAGCGAGGGCGGCCTGGTCGCCGACGTCATCGTCGCCATCGCGTCCATCGACCCGGTCATGGGAGGCGTCGACCGATGAGCCTGAGCGAGACCACGCTCACCGAGCTGCGCGAGATCGCGGCCCGCTACCCCGAGGGTCGCTCGGGCCTGCTGCCGATGCTCCACCTGGTGCAGTCGGCCGAGGGCCGGGTGACCTCGGAGGGCATCGAGACCTGCGCGGAGATCCTCGGCATCACCGCGGCCGAGGTCAGCGGCGTCGCGACCTTCTACACGATGTACAAGCGCCGCCCGGTCGGCGACTACCACGTCGGGGTCTGCACCAACACGCTCTGCGCCGTCATGGGCGGTGACGTGATCTTCGAGCGGCTCAAGGAGCACCTCGACGTCGGCAACGACGAGCGCACCGCCGACGCCCCAGGAAAGAAGAGCATCACCCTCGAGCACGTCGAGTGCAACGCGGCCTGCGACTACGCGCCCGTGATGATGGTCAACTGGGAGTTCATGGACAACATGACGCCCGAGTCGGCCGTCGAGCTCGTCGACGACCTGCGCGAGGGCAAGGAGGTCCGCTCCACCCGTGGGCCGCGGGTGGTCACCTGGCGCGAGGCCGAGCGCGTGCTCGCCGGCTTCCCCGACGACCTCGCCGACGAGGGGCCGGCCGCCGGCCCCGCGTCGCTGGTCGGGCTCGGCATCGCCCGCACGAACGGGTGGACTGCGCCGGAGTCGGGTGCGGGCCGTACGGCAGGACAGCCGCAGGAGCTCGGCGAGGCCGCAGCCGACGCGGGCAGCCGCCCGTCGGAGAGCGCGGTCGTCGAGAAGGAGAGCGGCACCTCCGAGACCGCCGCCGAGAAGGGGGAGGCCAAGTGACTGCGTTTCGAGACGCTCGCTTCGCTCGCTCCTCAACAACCGGAGAGAGGACACTCCGTGACTGACACTCTGACCCCGGTCCTGACCGACAACTGGGGCGACGAGCGGGCCTGGACGCTGGCCGCGTACGAGGCGCGCGGTGGCTACCGGGCGCTGGACAAGGCGTTCGCGATGGCGCCGGGCGCCGTGATCGACGAGGTCAAGGAGTCCGGGCTGCGCGGGCGCGGCGGGGCCGGGTTCCCCACCGGCATGAAGTGGGGGTTCATCCCGCAGGACAACCCGCGGCCGAAGTACCTCGTGGTCAACGCCGACGAGTCCGAGCCGGGCACCTGCAAGGACATCCCGCTGCTGATGGCCAGCCCGCACACGCTCCTCGAGGGCGTGATCATCAGCAGCTACGCCTTCGGCGCCCACCAGGCCTTCATCTACATCCGGGGTGAGGTCCTCCACGTGATCCGCCGCGTCCAGCGCGCGGTGCAGGAGGCCTACCTCGCCGGCCACCTCGGCAAGAACATCCACGGCTCGGGCTTCGACCTCGACGTGGTGGTGCACTCCGGTGCCGGCGCCTACATCTGCGGTGAGGAGACCGCACTGCTCGAGGGTCTGGAGGGCCGCCGCGGGCAGCCGCGGCTGCGTCCGCCCTTCCCGGCGGTCGCCGGTCTCTACGCCAGCCCGACGGTCATCAACAACGTCGAGACCATCTCGTCGGTGCCGAGCATCATCGAGCACGGTTCGTCGTGGTTCGCCTCGATGGGCACCGAGAAGTCCAAGGGCTTCGGCATCTTCTCCCTCTCCGGCCACGTCAAGAACCCGGGTCAGTACGAGGCGCCGCTCGGCATCACGCTTCGCCGGCTGATCCTGCTGGCCGGCGGCATGCGCGACGGCCACGAGCTGAAGTTCTGGACGCCGGGTGGCTCCAGCACGCCGCTGCTGACCGCCGAGCACCTCGACGTGCCGCTCGACTTCGAGGCCGTCGGTGCCGCCGGCTCGATGCTCGGCACCCGCGCCCTGCAGATCTTCGACGACACCACCTGCGTGGTGCGGGCGACGCTGCGGTGGACCGAGTTCTACAAGCACGAGTCCTGCGGCAAGTGCACGCCCTGCCGCGAGGGCACCTGGTGGCTGGTGCAGACGCTCTCGGCCCTCGAGAAGGGCCAGGGCAGCGAGGCCGACCTCGACCTGCTCCTCGACCAGTGCGACAACATCCTCGGCCGCTCGTTCTGCGCGCTCGCCGACGGGGCCGTGAGCCCGGTCGCCAGCTCGATCCAGTACTTCCGTGACGAGTACGTCGCGCACCTCACCGGCGGCGGGTGCCCCTTCGACCCCGCCGCTTCGACCCTCTTCGCCGCTGAGGGAGCCTCGGCATGACCACCGCCCCGGACAAGACTCCCGAGAAGGCCGTCGAGACGGTCACCCTCACGATCGACGGGATCCAGGTGAGCGTCCCCAAGGACACCCTGGTGATCCGGGCGGCCGAGGAGGTCGGGGTGCAGATCCCGCGCTTCTGCGACCACCCCCTGCTCGCGCCGGTCGGCGCCTGCCGCCAGTGCCTGGTCGACATCCCGGACGCCGGCAACGGCCGCGGCTTCCCCAAGCCGCAGGCCTCATGCACGCTCCCGGTCGCCGAGGGCATGGTGGTCAACACCCAGGCCACCAGCGAGGTCGCTGACAAGGCTCAGCAGGGGATCATGGAGTTCCTCCTGATCAACCACCCGCTCGACTGCCCGGTGTGCGACAAGGGCGGTGAGTGCCCGCTGCAGAACCAGGCGATGAGCAACGGCCGCGGCGACTCGCGGTTCGAGGGCTACAAGCGCACGTTCCCCAAGCCGATCAACCTCTCCCCGCAGGTGCTCCTGGACCGCGAGCGCTGCATCGTGTGCCAGCGCTGCACCCGCTTCGCCGAGGAGATCCCCGGCGACCCCTTCATCTCGCTCGTCGAGCGCGGGGCGATGCAGCAGATCGGCATCGCCGAGGACGCGCCGTTCCTCTCCTACTTCTCCGGCAACGTCATCCAGATCTGCCCGGTCGGCGCGCTGACCAGCGAGGACTACCGGTTCCGGTCCCGCCCCTTCGACCTGGTCTCCACGCCGGGGGTCGCCGAGCACGACGCGTGCGGGTCGGCGATCCGCGTCGACCACCGGCGCGGCAAGGTGATGCGCCGCCTGGCCGGCAACGACCCGGAGGTCAACGAGGAGTGGATCACCGACAAGGACCGGTTCGGCTTCCACTACGCCACCGAGCCCGACCGGCTGACCTACCCGCAGGTGCGTGACGTACTGCCGGACGGGCGACGTGGCGAGCTGCGCCCGGCGTCCTGGCCCGAGGCGTTCGCGGTCGCCGCTCGCGGCCTGCGCGCCGCGGGCGCGAGCGCCGTGCTGACCGGCGGCCGGGTGACCGCCGAGGACGCCTACGCCTACAGCACCTTCGCGCGGGTGGCGCTCGGCACCAACGACATCGACTTCCGCGCCCGCCCGCTCTCGGCCGAGGAGACCTCGTTCCTGGCCTCCGAGGTGGTGCTCCGCTCGTCGGTGACCTACCGCGACCTGGAGTCCGCCTCCACCGTGGTCCTCGCCGGGCTGGAGCCCGAGGACGAGGCGGGGATGATCTTCCTGCGGCTGCGCAAGGCGGTCCGCCACGGCACCACGCGCGTGGTCGCGGTGGCGCCGTACACCACCCGTGGCTTGGCCAAGCTCGACGCCCACCTGGTGCGCACCGCGCCCGGAGCGGAGGCGTCGGCCCTGGAGTCGATGGTGGAGCACGCCGAGCACGGCGTCGACAAGCACGCGGTCATCCTGGTCGGCGAGCGCCTGGCGACCTCTCCGGGGGCGCTGACCGCTGCGGCGACGCTGGCGGCACGCACGGGCGCCCGCCTGGCCTGGGTGCCGCGGCGAGCCGGGGACCGGGGCGCGATCGAGACCGGCTGCCTGCCCAACCTCCTGCCCGGAGGTCGGCCCGTCGCCGACCCGGCCGCCCGCGTCGACGCGGCGACGACCTGGGGCGTCGACCACCTCCCCGAGACCCCGGGCCGTGACGCCGACGCGATCGTCGCCGCCGTGGTCGCTGGCGAGATCGGCGGCCTCGTGGTCGGCGGCATCGACCCGGCCGACACCGCGGACCCGACGGCCACCCGCGCAGCGCTCGACGCCGCGTCCTTCGTGGTGTCGCTCGAGCTGCGCGAGACGGAGGTCACCCGTGCGGCCGACGTCGTGTTCCCGGTGGCCCCGGTGGTCGACAAGGCCGGCACGTTCGTGACCTGGGAGGGCCGCCCGCGGCCCTTCGAGCAGGTCTTCGCCAACCCTGCCTCGCTGCCGGACCTGCGGATCCTGGCCGGCATCGCCGAGGAGCTGAGCTCGTCGGGGATGGGCGCCCCCCTGGGGTTCCGCACCGTGGCCGAGGCCCGTGCCCGCATGGAGGAGATGGGCCCGTGGGACGGCGAGCGCGCCGCGCACAGCCCGGTCGCGGCCGCGACCGCCGGCGGTGACGGCCTCGCGCTGTCGACCTGGAAGCTGCTCGTCGACAACGGATCGATGCAGGACGGCGACAAGGCGTACCGCGCGACCGGCCGGGCGCCCGTCGTCCGGCTGAGCCGGGCGGCGTACGACGCCGTCGGGCCGGTCGTGACGGTGACCGGTGACCGCGGCTCGGTGACGCTCCCCGCGGAGCCGGCCGACCTCGCCGACGACGTCGTGTGGGTGCCGGCCAACTCCTCCGGCGCCGGCGTGCTCGTGGATCTCGCGTCGCCCGGCAGTCGGGTGACCGTCTCGAAGGGAGCCGAGCTGTGACCGGCATCGCCGTGCTGGCGACCGAGGACACGCTGAAGTACTTCGGCCACGACCCGTGGTGGGTCGTGGGGCTGAAGACGCTGCTGATCTTCGTCGTCCTCGTGCTGCTGACGCTCTTCAACATCTGGTGGGAGCGCCGGGTCGTGGCCCGGATGCAGCACCGGATCGGCCCCAACGTCAACGGCCCCTTCGGCCTCCTGCAGTCGCTGGCCGACGGCGTCAAGCTGGCGCTGAAGGAGGACATCATCCCGACGGCCGCCGACCGTGCGGTCTTCATCCTGGCGCCGATCATCTCCACCACCACGGCGTTCGTGACCTTCGCGGTCATCCCCTTCGGGCCGGTCGTGAACTTCTTCGGGGTCGAGACCCCGCTTCAGCTGACCGACATGCCGGTCGCCGTCCTCTTCGTGATGGCGATCGCGTCGATCGGCATCTACGGCATCGTGCTCGGTGGCTGGTCCAGCGGCTCGACGTACTCGCTGCTCGGCGGCCTGCGCTCGAGCGCTCAGATGATCTCCTACGAGGTCGCGATGGGCCTCGCGCTCGTCGCGGTGTTCCTCTACGCCGGCTCGATGTCCACGTCGGAGATCGTGGCCGCCCAGGGCGACCTGTGGTTCGGGCTGATCCTGGCGCCGTCGTTCGTGATCTACGTGATCGCGATGGTCGGAGAGACCAACCGGGCGCCGTTCGACCTCCCCGAGGCCGAGGGCGAGCTGGTCGGCGGCTTCCACACCGAGTACAGCTCGCTGAAGTTCGCGCTGTTCTTCCTCGCCGAGTACGTCAACATGGCCACCGTCTCCGCGCTGGCGACGACGCTGTTCCTGGGCGGCTGGCACGCGCCGTTCTGGATCGACCACGTCTGGCCCGGCGCCAACGAGGGCTACTGGCCGGTGCTGTGGTTCTTCGGCAAGCTGCTGTTCTTCATCTTCTTCTTCATCTGGCTGCGTGGCACGCTGCCGCGGCTGCGCTACGACCAGTTCATGGCGTTCGGCTGGAAGCGGCTGATCCCGGTCTCGCTGGTCTGGATCGTGGCGGTCGCGACCATCCGTGCCATCTCGCTCGAAGGCGGCATCGACCGCAGCTACCTGCTGATCGGCATCGGTGTGCTCGCCGTGCTGTTCCTGGTGCTCTTCTTCGTCGGCGAGCGGGGCGAGGAGGAGACCACGGCACCGGACGGGGCCGCCACCACGGGCGGCTTCCCGGTCCCGCCGATGCCGGCCGGCGGTGCCGTCCGCGGTGCCGCCCGCCCGCTCACGTTCGAGTCCCGCACCCCGGTGACCGAGCCCGCTGCGTCCACGCGCGGTGCAGGGGAGGAGATCTGATGGCCGAGGAGTCCAAGTCGTTCAAGGAGCAGTTCTGGGACCCGGTCGCCGGGTTCGGGGTCACCTTCCGGACGATGTTCCGCAAGGTCGTGACCGAGCAGTACCCCTTCGAGAAGATGCCGACGGCCCCGCGCTTCCACGGCCGGCACCAGCTCAACCGCTGGCCGGACGGCCTCGAGAAGTGCGTCGGCTGCGAGCTCTGCGCCTGGGCCTGCCCGGCCGACGCCATCTACGTCGAGGGCGACCAGAACGTCGACCTGCCCGACGGGTCGGGCCGGTTCAGCCCCGGTGAGCGCTACGGTCGCGTCTACCAGATCAACTACCTGCGCTGCATCCTGTGCGGGCTCTGCATCGAGGCGTGCCCCACCCGTGCGTTGACGATGACCAACGAGTACGAGCTCGCCGACAACAACCGCGCCGACCTGATCTACGAGAAGCAGGACCTCCTCGCGCCGCTGCTGCCCGGCATGGAGCAGCCGCCGCACCCGATGCTCCTCGGCGACGACGAGGGCGTCTACTACCGCGGCGAGTTCACCGCGCCGACGGCCGGACAGGAGGCCGACAAGTGACCGCGTTCTGGATCCTCGCCCCCGTGATGGTGGTCGCGGCGCTCGGCATCCTCTTCGTCCGCAAGGCCGTGCACGCCGCCCTGCTGCTCGCCGTGGTGATGATCAGCCTGGCCGTGCTCTACGCCGTCCTGGACGCGCCCTTCCTGTTCGCGGTGCAGATCATCGTCTACACGGGCGCCATCTTGATGCTGTTCCTGTTCGTGCTGATGCTCGTCGGCGTCGACGCGTCCGACTCGGTCGTCGAGACGATCCGCGGGCAGCGGGTGCTGGCCTCGCTCGGCGGCCTGGCGCTCGGCCTGGTGCTCGTCATCGGGCTCGGCCAGGTCGCGCTCGGCACGGCGGTCGGCACGGACGCGACCCGCGGCGCCGGCAACATCGAGGCGCTGGCCAACCTGCTGTTCTCCCAGTACGTCTTCGCCTTCGAGGTCACCAGCGCCCTGCTGATCACGGCCGCGGTGGGCGCGATGGTGCTCGCCCACCGCGAGCGCCTCACGCCGAAGGACACCCAGGCCTCGCTGGCCGCCCAGCGGGTGCGCGACTTCGGGGAGAAGGGCACCCACCTCGGGCCGCTGCCGCCCCCGGGTGTCTACGCCCGCCACAACGCGGTCGACACCCCGGCGCTGCTGCCCGACGGCACCGCGGCGGAGTCCTCGGTCTCGCGGGTGCTGGCCGCCCGCGGCACGGTGCGCTCGGGCCCGGCGCTCGCGAGCGACATCGGGGAGATCGGCCGTCAGGTCGGCGGCGCGACCCATGCGGGCCGCGACAGCCAGGCCGCGGTCACGACCACCGAGCAGACCCCGGCGACCGGCGGAGGTGAGGACCAGTGAACATCACGCCCTTCATCGTGCTCTCGGGGATCCTGTTCACGATCGGCTGCGTCGGCGTGCTCACGCGGCGCAACGCGATCGTGGTGTTCATGTGCGTCGAGCTGATGCTGAACGCCACGAACCTCGCGCTGGTCGCCTTCTCCCGCCAGCACGGGAACCTCGAGGGCCAGGTCGCCGCCTTCTTCGTGATGGTGGTCGCCGCTGCCGAGGTCGTCGTCGGGCTCGCGATCATCATGACCATCTTCCGGACCCGTCGCTCGGCCTCGGTCGACGACGCCAGCCTGCTGAAGTACTGACGAGGAGCGTCGAGACACATGTATGCGTTCCACGAGGGCGGCGCGATCCCGGTCGTCGACCCCACGCAGGCCGACGGGGTCTTCGCCCTGCTCTGGCTGGTCGTCGCGCTGCCCCTGGCCGGCGCGGCGATCCTCCTGGTCGGTGGCAGGTACACCGACAAGTGGGGGCACCTGCTCGGCACCCTGCTGCCGATCGGTTCGTTCGCGATCTCCCTGGCGATGTTCGTCTCGCTGCTCGGGCGCAGCGAGGACGACCGCCAGGTGGTCCAGCACCTCTACACCTGGTTCCAGGTCGGCCACCTCGACGTCGGCATGGACCTGATGCTCGACCAGCTGTCGGTGCTGTTCCTGCTGCTGATCACCGGTGTCGGGTCGCTGATCCACATCTACTCGATCGGCTACATGGCGCACGACCCGCGCCGGCGCCGGTTCTTCGGCTACCTGAACCTCTTCGTCGCCGCGATGCTGGTCCTGGTCCTCTCCGAGAACTACCTCGGGCTGTTCCTCGGCTGGGAGGGCGTCGGCCTGGCGTCGTACCTGCTCATCGGGTTCTGGCAGCACAAGCCGTCCGCGGCCGCCGCCTCGAAGAAGGCGTTCGTGATCAACCGCGTGGGTGACATGGGTCTGTCGCTGGCGATCATGATGTTCTTCGTCCTCTTCGGGTCGACGAGCTTCCACGTGATCAGCGACGCCGCGGGCAACGCCTCGCAGACCCAGATGACGATCCTCGGCCTGCTGCTCCTGCTCGGCGCGTGCGGCAAGTCGGCGCAGTTCCCGCTGCAGGCCTGGCTGATGGACGCGATGGAGGGCCCGACCCCGGTCTCGGCCCTCATCCACGCAGCCACCATGGTGACCGCCGGTGTCTACCTGATCGTGCGGTCGAACTTCGTGTTCGACCGGGCGCCCGACGCCCGCACCGTCGTGCTCGTGGTGGCCCTGATCTCGATCTTCTGGGGCGCCTGGATCGGGTGCGCGAAGGACGACATCAAGAAGTCGCTCGCCGGCTCCACCATGAGCCAGATCGGCTACATGATGACCGCGGCGGGGCTCGGCGTCGCCGGCTACCCGTTCGCGATCTTCCACCTGCTCACCCACGGCTTCTTCAAGGCGGACCTGTTCCTCAGCGCCGGCTCGGTGATGCACGGGATGGGCGACGACGTCGACATGCGCCACTACGGCCTGGTCCGCAAGGTCATGCCGGTCACGTTCATCACGTTCACGCTCGGCTACCTGGCGATCATCGGCATCCCGCCGTTCGCCGGGTTCTGGTCCAAGGACAGCATCATCGAGGCCGCGATGGGCCAGAACGTCCTGGTGGGCGCCCTGGCCATCCTGGGCGCCGGTGTCACCGGCTTCTACATGACCCGGATGATGCTGATGACCTTCTTCGGCGAGAAGCGGTGGGAGAAGGACCTCCATCCCCACGAGTCGCCGCTGGTCATGACGATCCCGATGATGGTGCTCGCCGCGCTGGCCGCCGTCGGTGGCCTGCTCATCCTCAACGACTGGATCGTGGACTGGCTCGAGCCCGTCACCGGGACGGTCCCGACCGAGAACCCGCCGCTCCCGGCGCTCGCGACCTCCGCCATCGCCCTGGTGGTCGTCCTCATCGGTGCCGCCACCGCCTGGCAGCTCTTCGGCCGCCGGTCCGTGCCGCGCACGGCGCCGACCGACGTCTCATGGGCAGTCCGGGCGGGTCGCGAGGAGGTCTACGGCAACGTCATCAACGACACCCTCGTGGTCAACCCGGGCCGGCACGTCACGGCGGCGTCGCTCGCCACCGACCGGTACGCCGTCGACGGCACCTTCATGGGCGGCGCGGTCGCGGTCGGTGGGATCGCCGGGTTCGTCCGCAAGGCCCAGAACGGGTTCGTCCGGACCTACGCCCTGTCCCTCCTCGGCGGCGCGCTGATCGTCGCGCTGGCCCTCCTGGCGGTGAACCTCGCATGAGCAACCTTCCCTGGCTCACCATCCTCTGGGTGGTCCCGCTGCTCGGCGCGGTCGTGACCGCGTTCCTGCCACGGGCCCGCGGCGAGGTCCTGCCCAAGCAGGTCGCGCTCGGCTTCTCGCTGCTGACGCTCCTGGTCGGTGTCGGCGTCGCCGTGCAGTTCGACCCGCACGGCGGCATGCAGCTGACCGAGGTGCACGACTGGATCTCCGCGTTCGGCGTCCACTACGCCCTGGGCGTCGACGGGCTCGGCCTGCTCCTCGTGCTGCTGACCGTCGCCCTCGTGCCGATCGTCTTCATCGCCTCCTGGCACGAGGCGGACGGCCTCGGCACGGCGGCGTTCTTCGCCTGGGCGCTCGCGCTGGAGTCGCTCGCCCTGGCCGTCTTCCTGGCCACCGACGTGTTCCTCTTCTACGTCGTCTTCGAGGCCACGCTCATCCCGGCGTACTTCCTCATCGGCCGCTACGGGCAGCCGGGCCGGGCGTCCGCCGCGCTGAAGTTCCTCATGTTCCAGCTCGGCGGAGGCCTCGTGCTGCTCGCCGCGGTGATCGGGCTCTACGTCGTGTCCGCCCGCGCCGGCAGCCCGTCGTACCTGCTGTCGGACCTGCAGAACATCGACATGAGCACCACCTGGGAGCGCTGGCTCTTCATCGGGTTCATGGTCGCCTTCGCCGTGAAGGCACCGCTGTTCCCGGTGCACACCTGGCTGGCCGACACCACCGAGAAGGCGACCCCCGGCACCAGCGTGCTGCTGGTCTGCGTGCTGGACAAGATCGGCACCTTCGGGATGCTGCGCTACTGCCTGGGCCTCTTCCCCGGAGCCTCGCAGTGGGCGACGCCGGTGGTCGTCACGATCGCGCTGATCTCGATCGTCTACGGCGCGTTCCTGGCGATCGGGCAGGACGACATCCTGCGCCTGATCGGCCTGACCTCGCTGAGCCACTTCGGCTTCATCACGCTCGGCATCTTCGCGCTGACGACCCAGGGCGGCTCCGGCTCGATCCTCTACATGGTCAACCACGGCGTCGCGACGGCGGCGATGTTCCTCATCGCCGGCTACCTCATCAAGCGCAAGGGCACCGCGCGGATCAGCGAGATCACCGGCGTCGAGAGCACCGCACCGGTGCTGGCCGGGCTCTTCCTGGTCGCCGGGCTGGCGACCGCCGGACTGCCGGGCCTGAGCCAGTTCGTGTCCGAGATCCTCGTGATGATCGCCGCGTTCGACTACCACTGGTGGGTCGGAGCGGTCGCCGTCACCGGCATCGTGCTGGCCGCGATCTACGTGCTGTGGCTCTACCAGCGCACGATGACCGGGCCGCCGCGCCCGGGTGATGCGGCCGTCAAGGACCTCAACGGCCGCGAGCTCGTGGCGGTCGTCCCGCTCGTCGTCGGGCTGCTGCTCTTCGGCTTCTTCCCGATGCCGCTGCTGCACGCGGCCAACCCGACGGTCGAGAACCTGCTGGTGCACGTGGGCGTCTCCGACGACCAGCCGAGCGTCCCGGCCGCCGAGACCGCTGAGGAAGGCGATCACTGATGGACTTCGTCAAGCCCACCATCGAGTACAGCCAGCTGTGGCCGATGCTCGTGGTCTACGGCGTCGCCTGCCTCGGCGTGGTGGTCGAGGCGTTCGTGCCGCGGGCCCACCGGTTCCGCGTGCAGACGCTCCTCTCGGCGGCCGGGCTGCTGGTCGCGCTCGCCGGCACGATCTATGTCGCCACGAACCTCGACGTGCTCGGTGACGGCACGGCCCGCGGCTCCATCGACGTCGAGGGCACCATCGCCGTCGACGGTCCCACGGTGTTCTTCTGGGGCATCATCCTGCTCTGCGCCCTGGGCGGCGTGCTGCTCTTCGCCGAGCGGCGCCTCGAGGGCGGGGTGTCGGCGTTCGCCGGCCAGGCGGCCGCCCTGCCGGGCACCGAGGCCGAGCGCCAGGCGTCGACCCGCGGCCTGGAGCACACCGAGATCTACCCGCTGCTGCTCTTCGCCGTCGGCGGCATGATGCTCTTCCCTGCCGCCAACGACCTGCTCACGCTCTTCGTGGCCCTCGAGGTGCTCTCCCTGCCGCTCTACCTGCTCTGCGGGCTGGCGCGCCGGCGCCGGCTGCTGAGCCAGGAGGCGGCGCTGAAGTACTTCATGCTGGGTGCCTTCTCGTCAGGCTTCTTCGTGTACGGCGTCGCGCTCACCTACGGCTTCGCCGGGTCGATGGGCTTCTCGGAGATCAACGAGGCGGTCCGTGACGACATCGGCAACCAGACGCTGCTGCTCCTCGGTCTCGGCATGATGTCGGTCGGCCTGCTCTTCAAGGTCGGCGCCGCGCCGTTCCACACCTGGACCCCCGACGTCTACCAGGGCGCCCCCACCCCGGTGACGGCGTTCATGGCGGCCGGCACCAAGATCGCCGCGTTCGGCGCGATCCTGCGCCTCTACTACGTCGCCTTCGGGTCCGACCGCTGGTCGTGGCAGCCGATGCTGTGGGTGATCGCCATCCTGACCATGGTCACCGGAGCCGTGCTGGCCGTGGTCCAGACCGACATGAAGCGGCTGCTCGCCTACTCCTCCGTCGCGCACACCGGGTTCATCCTCACCGGCGTCCTCGGCGTCCAGCAGGCCTCGGACCTCTCCGACGGGCAGGTCACCTCGCTGCAGGCGGTGCTGTTCTACCTGACCACCTACGGGTTCGCGATGATCGGTGCGTTCGCACTGGTCACGCTCGTGCGTGACTCCGGTGGCGAGGCGACCACCTTCGCCCGCTGGCAGGGCCTGGGACGCCGCTCGCCGCTGGTCGCCGGGCTGTTCGCGTTCTTCCTGCTCTCGATGGCCGGCATCCCGCTGACCGCCGGGTTCGTCGGCAAGTGGGCCGTGTTCACCGTCGCGCTCTCGGCCGGCGCCTGGCCGGTGGTGGTCGCCGCGATCCTGTGCAGCATCATCGCGGTCTTCTTCTATGTCCGGGTGATCGTGCTGATGTTCTTCCTCGACGGTGACACCACGGGCGGCGAGGTCGCCACGGTCACCAAGCCGTCGGTGCTGACCTCCGCGACGATCCTCGTCGGCGTGGCCGCGACGCTGGTCCTGGGCATCGTCCCCGGTCCGGTGCTCGATCTCGCGGCGAATGCGGGACAATTCGTCAGGTGACCACGACTTCCGCAGCGCTGGCCCTCCCCGTCACGGACGAGGCGCTCGCCGCACGGCTGCGCGAGCGCATGGCCGCGGTCGAGGTCGCGCTGGCCGGCCACGTGCGCAGCCGCGCCGGCTTCGTCACCGAGGCAGCCAGCCACCTGATGGAGGCCGGCGGCAAGCGCTTCCGACCGCTGCTGGTGCTGCTGGCCGCCGAGACCGGTGACCGCCCCGACAGCGACGACGTGGTCACCGCGGCGTGCGTGGTCGAGCTCACCCACCTCGCCTCGCTCTACCACGACGACGTCATGGACGAGGCGGATCTGCGTCGGGGAGCGGAGACCGCCCACGCCCGCTGGGGCAACCTCGTGGCGATCCTGACCGGCGACTTCCTCTTCTCCAAGTCCTCCGAGCTGACCGCGGAGCTCGGCGCGGACGCGGTGCGCATCCAGGCGCAGACGTTCACCCGGCTGGTCGAGGGCCAGATCCTCGAGACCGTCGCCCCGGGGCCCGACGAGGACCCGTTGGCGCACTACCTCGACGTGGTCGCCGGCAAGACCGGCTCGCTGATCGCCACCTCGGCGCGCTACGGCGCCCGCTTCGGGGGCGCCAGCCGGGAGGTCGAGGAGGCGTTGACGGCGTACGGCGAGATCGTCGGGTCGGCCTTCCAGCTCTCCGACGACATCCTCGACATCGCCTCCGAGTCCGACGAGTCCGGGAAGACCCCGGGCACGGACCTGCGCGAGGGCGTGCCCACGCTGCCGGTGCTGATGGCTCGCGCCGCGGCCGATCCCGCCGACGCCCGCCTCGTCGAGCTGCTTGACGGCGACCTCGCCGACGACTCCCGGCACGCCGAGGCGCTCGACCTGCTGCGCAAGCACCCCGCGATGGAGCAGGCCCGCGCCTACGTCGTCGCCCGCGCCCAGGAGGCGAAGGACCAGCTCGCCGCCGTCCCCCCCGGCCCGGTCCGCGACGCCCTCGAGGCCTTCGCCGACGTCGTCGCGAGCCGGACGGCGTAGCTTCTCGGCTCACGGGGTCTCGACACGCCGGTCGCGACCTCGTTCCTCGGTCGCGCGGCTCGCTCGACCACCATCAGCGGATCCGTTGGCGCGTCCCCGCTAGGCGGCGGTGGAGGCCTCGACGGTCAGGCGCAGCTGGCGGCGCCGGTGGTTGATCGCCTCGAAGGTGAAGAGCATCAGCGCGATCCAGACCAGCGCGAAGCCGACCCACCGCCCGGCCGGCATGTCCTCGTGGAAGTAGGTGACGCCCAGCACGAACTGCAGGGTCGGCGCGAGGTACTGCAGCAGGCCGAGGGTGACCATCGAGACCCTGGTCGCCGCCCCGCCGAAGCAGATCAGGGGCACGGCGGTGACGATGCCGGTCGTCATGAGCAGCAGTGCGTGCCCGGCGCCGTGGGTGGTGAACCCGGAGTCGCCGTGCGTCTCCAGCCACAGCAGGTAGGCCACCGCGAACGGCGCGATGACGGCCGTCTCGTAGGCCAGGCTCTCCGTGGCGCCGACGTTCGCGGTCTTCTTGCACAGCCCGTAGCTGCCGAAGGAGAAGGCGAGCACGAGCGCGACCCAGGGCGGGCGGCCGTACTCCGCCGTGATCACCGCGACCGCGGCGGCGGCGATCCCGAGCGCGACCCACTGGAGCGGTCGAAGCCGCTCGCGCAGGATCACGACGCCCATCAGGACGGTCACCAGCGGGTTGATGAAGTAGCCGAGCGACGTCTCCACGACCCGGCCGTTGTTGACCCCCCAGATGTAGGTCGTCCAGTTCACCGTGATGACCGCGGCGGCGACGGTCAGGACCAGGCGGGTGCGCCGGTCGCGCCAGATCGCGGCCAGCTCGCTGCGGCGGCGCAGGGCGAGCACGAGGGCGACCATGACCAGGCACGACCAGATGACCCGGTGCCCGAGGATCTCCACGGCACCGCCGGGCTCGAGCAGCGGCCAGTAGAGCGGGAACGCACCCCACATGAGGTACGCGGCTGCGCCCAGCAGCAGACCCCGCCGAGCGTCGGGCACCCGCTCAGGCCACGGTCCAGGTGTCCCCGCTGCCGATGAGCGCGGCCAGCCGGTCGGCCGGCTCACCCGGCGCCGCGTCCCGGGCCGTGGCGACCTGGGCACGGGCCTGGTCGTCGTACGCCGGGCGCTGGACCTGGCGGAAGATCCCGATCGGGGAGCGGTTGAGGTAGCCGGCGTCGGTCAGCCGGGAGATCGCGAACGCCGTGGTGGGGTCGGCCTGGTGGGCGTCGTGGACCAGCAGCTGCTCGGTGGGGACCTGGCCGGGCCCGGAGCCCACCTCGACGACCTTGACGCCACCGGAGGCGGGGTCGCGCACGAGCCCCTGGGATCCGTTGCCGAAGGTGATCGGCTCGCCGTGGACCAGCGGGATGATCGCGTTCGCCTTGGTGTCGTTGTCCTTGATCGCGTCGAACGCGCCGTCGTTGAAGATCGGGCAGTTCTGGTAGATCTCCACGAACGACGTGCCGCGGTGGGCGGCGGCCGCCGACAGCACCGAGGTGAGGTGCTTGCGGTCGGAGTCGATGGTGCGGGCCACGAACGTGCCCTCGGCGCCGAGGGCCAGCGACACGGGGTTGAAGGGGTGGTCGACCGAGCCCATCGGCGTGGACTTGGTGATCTTGCCGGCCTCGGAGGTGGGGGAGTACTGGCCCTTGGTCAGGCCGTAGATCCGGTTGTTGAACAGCAGGATGGTCATGTTCACGTTGCGGCGCAGCGCGTGGATCAGGTGGTTGCCGCCGATCGAGAGCGCGTCCCCGTCGCCGGTGACGACCCAGACCGACAGGTCCTCACGCGCGGTGGCCAGGCCGGTCGCGATCGACGGCGCGCGGCCGTGGATCGAGTGCATGCCGTAGGTGTCGAGGTAGTAGGGGAACCGGCTCGAGCAGCCGATGCCGGACACGAAGACGATGTTCTCCCGGCGCAGTCCGAGGTCGGGCAGGAAGCCCTGCACGGCCTTGAGCACGGCGTAGTCGCCGCAGCCGGGGCACCAGCGCACCTCCTGGTCGGAGGTGAAGTCCTTGCCGGTCTGGGTCTCGTCGGTCGTCGGGACCAGCTCGACGCCCGACCGCAGCCCCGGGATCCCGAGGTCGGTGCTCATGACTGGATCGCCTCCTCGGCGGTGGTCAGGTTGACCTCGATGCCCTCGGCGTCCGCGACCAGGCCGCCGATCGCCTCGGCGAGGGCGGCGGCCTTCAGGGGCATGCCGTTGACCTGGTTGTAGCCGACGGCGTCGACCAGGTACTTCGCGCGCAGCAGCAGGGAGAGCTGGCCGAGGTTCATCTCGGGGACCAGCACCTTGTCGTAGCGGCGCAGGATGTCGCCGAGGTCGGTGGGGAAGGGGTTGAGGTGGCGCAGGTGGACCTGGGCGACCTGGTAGCCGGCCTTGCGGACCCGGCGCACACCGGCGCCGATGGGGCCGTACGTCGACCCCCAACCGAGCACGAGCACGCGGGCCTGTCCCGACGGGTCGTCGACCTCCAGCGGCGGCAGCGACTCCGCGATCCGGTCCACCTTGGCCTGGCGGGTGCGGACCATGAAGTCGTGGTTGGCCGGGTCGTAGGAGATGTTGCCGGTGATGTCGGCCTTCTCCAGCCCCCCGATGCGGTGCTCGAGCCCGGCCACGCCCGGCGGCGCCCACGGACGCGCGAGCGTCTCCGGGTCGCGCGCGTAGGGGTGGAACGTGTCCTCGTCGGTCAGGTCCTCGACCGTGGCGAAGTCCGGGTCGATCGCGGGCAGGTCGTCCACGTCCGGGATCCGCCAGGGCTCCGAGCCGTTGGCGAGGTAGCCGTCGGAGAGCAGCATGACCGGGGTGCGGTAGGTGACGGCGATGCGGGCGGCCTCGATGGCGGCATCGAAGCAGTCGCCGGGCGACTGTGGGGCGACGATCGGGACCGGAGCCTCGCCGTTGCGCCCGAACATCGCCTGCAGCAGGTCTGCCTGCTCGGTCTTGGTGGGCAGGCCGGTGGAGGGGCCGCCGCGCTGGACGTCGACGACGACCAGGGGGAGCTCGGTCATCACCGCGAGCCCGATCGCCTCGGACTTCAGCGCCACCCCCGGACCCGACGTCGTGGTGACGCCCAGGGAGCCGCCGAACGACGCGCCGATCGCCGCACCGATGCCGGCGATCTCGTCCTCGGCCTGGAACGTGGTGACCCCGAACGCCTTGTGCTTGGACAGCTCGTGGAGGATGTCCGAGGCCGGGGTGATCGGGTAGGACCCCAGGAAGAGCGGGAGACCGGAGCGGACGCCCGCGGCGACCAGCCCGTACGCCAGCGCCAGGTTGCCGGTGATGTTGCGGTAGGTGCCGGCCGCCATCGGGGCCGGCTTGATCTCGTAGGAGACCGCGAACGCCTCGGTGGTCTCACCGAAGTTCCAGCCCGCCTTGAACGCCGCCACGTTGGCGTCACGGATCGCCTCGACCTTGGCGAACCGCTTCTCCAGGAACGCCACCGTCGGCTCGGTCGGCCGGCCGTACATCCACGACAGCAGGCCGAGCGCGAACATGTTCTTGGCCCGCGCCGCGTCCTTGCGCGACAGCCCGAACTCCTTGACCGCCTCCACCGTCATCCCGGTCAGGTCCACCGGCTGCACCTGGAACGCCCCGAGCGGGTCGTTCGCATCGCCCAGCAGCTCCAACGGGTTGATCTCGTAGCCGGCCTTGGCCAGGTTCCGCGCGGTGAAGTCGTGGGTGTCGACGATGATCGTCGCGCCCTGCGGCAGGTCCCCGATGTTCGCCTTCAGCGCGGCCGGGTTCATCGCCACCAGCACGTCGGGCGCGTCACCGGGAGTGAGCACGTCGTGATCGGCCAGGTGCACCTGGAACGACGACACGCCCGGCAGGGTGCCCTGCGGCGCCCGGATCTCGGCGGGGAAGTTCGGCAGCGTCACCAGGTCGTTGCCGAAGACCGCGGACTGCTGGGTGAACCGGTCCCCGGTCAGCTGCATGCCGTCGCCGGAGTCGCCCGCGAACCGGATGATCACCCGGTCGAGCTGCTTGACCTGCTTGGACACTGCGCGTGCTCTCCCTCGTCGACTGCCCCCGCCCCGGATCGTACTCGCGGTACGACCAGAACTGGAACACGTTCCAGTTCTGCTGCGGTGCAGCCCGGCACAGCGTCCAACGATAGTCCGGCCGTCGCCGGGACCGGAGTCGTCTCTGCCTGCGGTCCTGTGAGTCACGACACGCGTCCACCGCCCCGGTTCAATTCGAACCAAGTGGGCTATGTCGAGTAGTCTGCTCGGCATAACGCGGAAACACGCCTTCCATCCGGGAGGGCGCGAAGACAGAAGAGGAAGACGATGAACAGGACGTTCAAGGTTGCGGCAGCCCTCTCGGCTGCCGGGGTGCTGGCCTTGACGGGGTGCTCCGGCGACTCGTCCGGCAGCAGCGAGGACACGATCAACGTCGTGGGCTACTCGGTGCTCGAGCAGGCAAACGAAGGCGTCATCAAGGCCTTCAACGACACCGACGCCGGCAAGGGCGTCACCATCAAGGGCTCCTACGGCGCCTCCGGCGACCAGAGCCGTGCGGTCGTCGCCGGCCAGAAGGCCGACGAGGTCCACCTCTCGCTCGAGCCCGACGTCACCCGGCTGGTCGACGAGGGCATCGTGGCGAAGGACTGGAAGGACAACGACACCGACGGCATCTGCACGCAGTCCGTCGTCGTGATGGTCGTCCCGAAGGGCAACCCCAAGGGCATCGACAGCTGGGACGACCTGGTGAAGCCGGGCGTCGGCATCGTCACCCCCAACCCCGCCTCCTCCGGCTCCGCGAAGTGGAACCTGCTGGCGGCGTACGGCTCGGTCATCGCCGACGGCGGCACCGACGCCGACGCGAAGGCCTACATGACGAAGTTCTTCGAGAACGTCGCCGCGCTGCCCGACAGCGGCCGCGACGCCACGACCGCCTTCACCAGCGGCACCGGCGACGTGCTGCTCTCCTACGAGAACGAGGCGATCCTCGCCCGTCAGAGCGGCCAGGACTTCGACTACGTCGTCCCGGACACCACCCTGCGCATCGACAACCCCTGCGCGCTGACCGAGGGCGCCTCGGACAAGGCGCAGGCGTTCATGGACTTCCAGAAGAGCGCGGAGGGCCAGAAGCTCTACGCCGAGACCGGCTACCGTCCGCTCGTCGACGAGGGCGACCTCACCGTCGACGGTGCGAACGACCCGAGCAACCCCTACCCGGCGCCGACGACGCTGCTCACCATCGACAAGGACTTCGGTGGGTGGGGCACCGCCAACGACAAGTACTTCGGTGACGGCAGCGACGGCGCGCCGATGGGCATCCTGACCCAGATCCAGGCCGACGCGGGGCAGTAACCCATGTCCACCGCATCCGTTGCGGTCGAGAGCCGGCCGGCGCGCAAGCGTCGGTCGGCTTCGTCCCGCCAGAAGTCTGGTGCTGCACTGACACGCGGGCCGGCCCTCGGGCTCGGCATCGCCATGATCTGGTTCAGCCTGCTGGTCCTGATCCCGCTGTCGGCGATCATCGTCAAGGCCGCCGGTGGCGGCCTCGGCACGTTCGTCGACGTCCTCAGCAACGAGCAGACCCGGTCGGCCCTGCAGCTGACCGTGCTCTCCTCGCTCGGCATCACGCTGCTCAACATGGTGATGGGCACGATCATCGCCTGGGTGCTGGTCCGTGACCGGTTCCCCGGCATGGCCATCCTCGACCTGCTGATCGACATCCCGTTCGCGCTGCCGACGATCGTCGCCGGCCTGGTGCTGCTCTCGCTCTACGGGCCCGACAGCCCGATCGGGATCCAGGTCCAGAACACTCGGTGGGCCGTCTTCCTCGCGATGGCGTTCGTGACGCTGCCCTTCGTCGTGCGCACGGTCCAGCCGGTGCTCGAGGAGCTCGACACCGACGTCGAGGACGCCGCCGCGTCGCTGGGCGCCAGCCGCTTCACCACGTTCCGTCGGGTGATCCTGCCGGCGCTCGTGCCCGCCATCTGCGCGGGGGCGGCCCTGTCGTTCGCCCGGGGCATCAGCGAGTACGGCGCGCTCGTGCTCATCAGCGGCAACCTGGCCAACCGCACCGAGGTCGTCTCGGTCCGCCTCTTCTCGTTCCTCGAGGGTGGCAACACCGAGGCGGCCGCAGCGGTGGCGACGTTGATGCTCCTGGTCGCGCTGCTCGCGATCATCGTGCTCGACGTCATCCAGCGACGGGTGGCGCGTCGTGGCTAGCGCGAGCAGGGCGGTCAGCAGCGGCTCGCCCGTCGTGAAGTGGCTGCTGCGGGTGCTCGTCGTCGGCTACCTGTTCATGCTGATCGTGTGGCCCACGGCGTACGTCGTGAAGCACACCTTCGCCGACGGGCTCACCGGGCTGAAGGACGCGCTGTCCGACCCCGACGTCGTCCACGCGCTTCGGTTGACCGCTGAGGTGGCGGTGACGTCCGTGGTGATCACCTCGGTGTTCGGCCTGGGCATCTCGATCCTGCTGGTCCGCTACACCTTCATCGGCAAGCGGGCGCTCTCGGTGCTCATCGACCTCCCGCTGTCGGTGTCGCCGGTCGTGGTGGGTCTCGCGCTGGTGCTCGTCTACAACGGCCGGTTCGGCTGGTTCGGCCCCTGGCTGGAGGCGCACGGCGTGCAGATCGTCTTCGCCCGGCCCGGCATGGTGATGGCGACCTGCTTCGTCATCCTGCCGCTGGTCGTGCGGGAGGTCGTGCCGGTGCTCGAGGAGCTCGGGGACGACATGGAGCAGGCCGCGCGCAGCCTCGGGGCGAACGCGTGGCAGACCTTCTGGCGGATCACCCTGCCGAGCATCAAGTGGGCGTTCGTGTACGGCGTGGTGCTGAGCCTCGCCCGCGCCCTCGGTGAGTTCGGCGCGATCAAGGTCGTCGCCGGCAACGTGGGCGGCGAGACCCAGGTCGCGACCGTCCTCGTCCAGCAGAAGTACCAGAACTTCGAGCAGCAGACGGCGTACTCCGTGTCGTTCCTGCTGGTCTTCGCGGCCGTGCTGTGCCTGGTCGTCGTCGCGCTGCTCCGCCCGAAGGAGGGCCAGGAAAGATGAGTATCGAGGTCAAGGGGCTCAACAAGTCGTTCGGCGACTTCGTCGCCCTCCAGGACGTCAACGTGTCGCTGCCGACTGGTCAGCTGACCGCGCTGCTGGGTCCGTCGGGTGGTGGCAAGTCCACGCTCCTGCGGATCATCGCGGGGCTGGACTCGGCCGACTCGGGGTCCGTCACCATCGAGGGCACCGAGGCCACCCACCTGCCGCCGCAGAAGCGCAACGTGGGGTTCGTGTTCCAGCACTACGCGGTCTTCAAGCACATGACCGTGGCCAAGAACGTCGCGTTCGGCCTGGAGATCCGCAAGCGCCCCAAGGACGAGGTCGCGGCGAAGGTCGACGAGCTGCTCCGGCTGGTGCACCTGTCGCAGTTCGCCCACCGGCTGCCCTCGCAGCTCTCCGGCGGCCAGCGGCAGCGCATGGCGCTGGCCCGGGCGCTCGCGGTCGAGCCGTCGGTGCTGCTGCTCGACGAGCCGTTCGGTGCGCTGGACGCCAAGGTCCGCAAGGAGCTGCGCGAGTGGCTGCGCCGGCTGCACGACGAGGTGCACGTGACGACGGTCTTCGTGACCCACGACCAGGAGGAGGCCATGGAGGTCGCCGACGAGATCGTGGTCATCAACGAGGGCCGGGTCGAGCAGGTCGGCACCCCCGACCAGCTCTACGACGAGCCGGCGAACCCCTTCGTCATGGGCTTCCTCGGGGAGACCACCACGCTCAACGGCGTCACGGTCCGCCCGCACGACGTACACATCTCCCGTGAGGCCCAGCTGGCGGGCGCCGCCGAGGGCACGGTCTCACGGGTGCTGCGCGTCGGCTTCGAGGTGCGGGTGGTCGTGCTGACCGACGACGGCGAGGAGGTGCACGTGACCCTCACCCGGACCCACGCGCGCCAGCTCCACCTCGAGGAGGGTGTGCGCGTCTTCGTCACGCCGGTCGCCGGGGCCACGGCGGTCCCGGTCATGACGGCCACCGCGGGCTGACCGCGACGGCGCTGGCCGGTCAGGTCAGCGGACGACCTTGACGTTGAACTGGGCGGTGCCCAGGGCGCACATCAGGCGCAGCCAGACGGGAAGCAGCATCTCGGTGCCGCGAGCGGTCTCGAGCGGCCCGAGGTCGATCACGTCGTCGTGGCCGAAGCTCTCCAACAGCGCCACCACGGTCGCCTTGGCGTCGGCGTCGTCACCGGAGACGAACACCGTGCTGCTCTCGCCGAGCGACCTCGGGTCGACCATCAGGTTCGCGGTCAGGGTGTTCAACGCCTTGACGACCTTCGCATCCGGGAAGGAGCGCTGGATCTGCTCACCCAGGGAGTCGGTGTCCTTGACGAACAGGGTGGGCGGGAAGCCCTCCGAGAAGTCGAGCGGGTTGGCGATGTCGAGCAGGGGTTTGCCGGCCAGGTTCTCCGCGCCGGCCGAGCGCAGCAGCTCCAGGGTGGCGCCGCCCGAGGCGGCGTTGACCACCAGCTCGGCGCCCGACGCGGCCTCGGCGAAGGACGCCAGGGCGACGTCGGGGTGGGCGGAGTGCCAGTCGGCGAACGGCGGGTTGCCCATCCCGTCCGGCTCGGTGCGCGCCAGGGTCGACTGCGGGTCACGGGTGCCGACGACGACGTCGTGGCCGAGCTCGTGCAGGCGGCCCGCGATCGCCTGGCCGACCACGCCGGTGCCGAGGACTGCGATGTTCATGGATCCTCCGAGAGCGGTAGGGGCAGACAGGTCTGTCTGTAGGGTGCGGTGGACGCTAGCAGACAGGTCTGTCTACTATCAAGGGGTGCCCTCACCCTCCGCACGTCAGCGCATCCTCGACACGGCGTTCCGGCTCTTCTACGCCCACGGGATCCGTGCCGTCGGGGTGGACCGGATCATCGCCGAGTCCGGCGTGGCCAAGGCCACCCTCTACAAGCACTTCCTGGCCAAGGACGATCTCGTCCTCGCCTACCTCGACCGCGTCGACGACGTGTGGAGTGGCCAGCTGCACGCCGCGGCCGAGGCTGCCGGGTCCGATCCGGCCGACCGTATGGTCGGGCTCTTCGACGCTCTGGGATCCGCCTGTCGGCGAGACGGCTACCGGGGGTGCGCCTTCATCAACGCCGCTGCTGAGGCGGCGCCGGGCACACCCGTGCACGACCGGACAGTCGCCCACAAGCGAGACGTGCTCGGCTGGGTGCGGGGCCTGGCCACGGAGGCCGGCGTCGACGACCCGGACGGGCTGGCGCGCTCGCTGACCCTGCTGCTCGACGGCGGCCTCGCCAGCGGCGCGCTCGACGCCGACCCGGACGCGGCGGTGCGAGCCAAGCAGTCGGCGGCAGCCCTGGTCGCACTGGCCGCAGGGCGCGCGAGCTGACATCTCGCGGAGGCCCTGAAGACATCGGCGCACCGGATGCGCTGTCGGCGCCGGAACTCGGGTGTCAGCGGCCTTGGCGGCGACCCGGAAGTCGGTCGACCGACCATCGCAGTGCCCGCTACGATCCGTCGTCTCGCCTCACCCCTGGGGCGGACGGGCTACGGCAGGTTCTGACCCTGTGTGGCGACCGTGATCCGTAAACAGTGGTACGACCACATCGGCAGGGGTTGCCGACGGACCCGACCCAGCGGAGTCGGGTCGGTCAGGTCGCGCACCGAGGAACATCGGCCGCGTCGGGTTGACAGGGATGCGAACATGTGTTCTAATAGTTACAGATGCAGTAGTCCTTCGGTTCGCCGCTCCGCGGTGGGTCCGTTGCTCGTCTGGTGACGCGCTGGCATCGACGTGGTGTGCAGTCCCGTGTGGTTGGAGTCCCCGGGCGTCCGTCGATCTTCAGGTGTCTGTCGTGTCTGCTGCTCCCGATGTCTCCTCGCACCCGGTGCTGGCCGCTGCCGCGGCGGTGTCGGCGGCGGTGTCGTCGGTCGGTGAGGTGGACCCGGTGTTCATGACTGTCGAGGACAAGGCGGTGGCGCTGCTGGAGCTCAGCCGCGGGATCGACCGGTTGGAGGAGCTGCGGATGCGGGTCCTGGCCGCGTCCGGCGACGTGGCGGACCGGGACGGGGCGCGGGACGCCGCGGCGTGGCTGGCCCACCGCGGCCGCCGGGACCGGGGCGAGTGCCGCCGCCGGCTCCGGCTGGCCCGGGCGCTGGCCGACCATCCCCAGGTGAGTGCTGGGCTGCGGTCCGGTGTGGTGAACCTGGCCCAGGCCGAGGTCGTGACCGCCGCGGTCGAGGCCCTGCCCGACCGGGTCGACGCCGACGTCCGGGCGGCCGCCGAGGACCGGCTGGTCGACGAGGCGGCCCGGTTCGGGCCCCGCCAGCTGCGGGTCCTGGGCCGCCGGGTGCTGGAGGTGGTCGCGCCCGAGGTCGCCGAGGACCACGAGGGCCGGCTGCTGGCCGACGAGGAGACCCGCGCCCGCCGCGGCACCTTCCTGCGCCGCCGCCGGGTCGGCCCCGGGATCAGCGAGCTGGTCTTCCGCGGCCCCGACCACGTCTGCGACCGGCTGATGACCTACCTCGAAGCCCTCACCAACCCCCGCCGCCCTGACCGCCAACCAGACCAACCGGACCAGCCCGCCGACCACCAGCAGCAGCCACCAGACCGGCGACCCTACGACCAGCGGATGGGCGCCGCGTTCGCGGCGTTCCTCGAGGCCGTCGACCCGGCCCGGCTGCCGCTGCACGGCGGCGACGCCACCACCGTGATCGTCACCGTCACCCTCGCCGAGCTCGGCCAGGTCCTGGGGGTCGCCCACACCGGTGACGAACCCCTCTCCGCAGGCGAGGCCCGGCGCCTGGCGTGCACCGCCGGGATCATCCCGGTGGTCCTCGGCGGTGCGGGTGTGGTGCTCGACGCCGGCCGCACCCGCCGCCTCTACTCACCCACCCAGCGCCGCGCCCTGGCCGTGACCCAACCCACCTGCCGCGCCGAGGGCTGCGACATCCCCGCCGCCTGGTGCGAGGCCCACCACGCCGGTGACCCCTGGGCCGCCGGCGGCCGCACCGACCTCACCGACGCCGCCCTGCTCTGCTCCCACCACCACCACCGCGCCCACGACCACCGCTACCGCACCCAACGCCACGCCGACGGACGCCTCACCTTCCACCGACGGACGTGAGGAGCCGGTCGGCCGGGACCCTCGGTGAGGGTCAGCGGTAGTTGGTGAACTGCACCGCGAAGTCGTAGTCCTGCGCCTTCACTAGGGCGATGACCGCCTGCAGGTCGTCGCGCTTCTTCGACGACACCCGCAGCTCGTCGCCCTGGATCTGCGCCTTGACGCCCTTGGGGCCCTCGTCGCGGATCAGCTTGGAGATCTTCTTCGCGTCCTCCGACGAGATGCCCTCCTTGAGGGCGACCGAGATCTTGCTCTGCTGGCCCGACTGGCGGGGCTCGGAGGCGTCGAGGACCTTCAGGCTGACGTCGCGCTTGACCAGCTTGGTCTTGAAGACATCGAGCACCGCCGTCGCCCGGTCGTCGGCCGACGCTGAGATCTCGATGGCGTGCTCGCCCTGCCACTCGATCGACGCCCCGGTGCCCTTGAAGTCGAACCGCGTCGCGATCTCGCGGGCGGTCTGCCCGAGCGCGTTGTCGACCTCCTGGCGGTCGATCTTGCTGACGATGTCGAACGACGAGTCGGCCATGGGGGAGCGCTCCTTCGGGTGTGCCGGCGGGCCGCCGGCGGTTTCTCGTTGCTGATGTGCCTGCGCTATTGTTTCGCCTTGCTGCCGGCGGACCAAACGGCCCACCGGAGAGCGCCCGGCAGGTTGCCCGAGCGGCCAATGGGAGCGGACTGTAAATCCGTCGGCTTTGCCTTCGAAGGTTCGAATCCTTCACCTGCCACACGGGAGAAGGGCCTCCGACCTGCGGGTCGGGGGCCCTTCGTGCGTCGTCCGGCGGTGACCTCCGCCCGGCGCCGACTCACGCAGTCGTGGCGCGCGGTGGAAATGCAAGGATTGACTTGCCTATGCTCGCGTCGTGAGTGACGTCTACCGGGCTCTCGACGACTCGACCCGACGGTTGATCCTCGACGAGCTCGCGGCCCGCGACGGCAGGACGCTGTTCGACCTGTGCTCGTTGCTCACGACCCGACACGGCCTCGGGCTCACCCGGCAAGCGATCTCCCAGCACCTGGCAGTGCTCGAGGAGGCCGGGCTCGTCGTCACCGAGAAGCGAGGCCGCTCGAAGTTCCACTACTTCGATCCCACCCCGCTGAGCGAGATCACTCGGCGATGGCCCACGACCGGAAGGACGACCCCATGAGGATCAACCTGACCAGCATCTATGTCGACGACCAGCGAGCAGCCCTCGACTTCTACGTCGACGTCCTCGGCTTCGTCAAGCACCGCGACGTGCCGCTCGGCGAGGACGCGTGGCTCACCGTCGTGTCACCCGACGCCCCCGACGGCCCCGAGCTCCTGCTCGAGCCGGCCGGTCACCCGGCCGTCAAGCCCTACCGCGACGCCCTGGCCGAGGACGGCATCCCGGCAGCGCAGTTCGCCGTCGACGACGTCGAGGCCGAGCACGCCCGTCTCGCCGCCCGGGGCGTGGAGTTCACCCAGCCTCCCACCGACATCGGTTCCCATGTCATCGCGGTCCTCGACGACACGTGTGGCAACCTCGTCCAGATCATCTCGGAGAAGGCCTGAGCGACCTGACGAGCGCAGAGCAGCCCAGGCGGTCGGCGCTCGTGCGGACCGCCGCTACCGGGTGGCCAGCAGCTCGAGCAGCCGGTCGGCGAGCTCGCCGGAGGAGCCGGGGTTCTGGCCGGTGACGAGGGTGCCGTCGACGACGACGTGCGGAGCCCACGGCTCGCCGACCGTCACGTCGGCGCCGAGCTCGCGGAGCCGGTCCTCGAGCAGCCAGCGGGCCCGGTCGGCGAGCCCGCCCTGGCGCTCCTCCTCGTTGGAGAAGCCGGTGACGCGACGCCCGGCGAACGCGGGGGAGCCGTCCTCCCGCACCGCGGCGAGCATGGCCGCCGGCGCGTGGCAGACGATCCCGAGCGGAGTCTGGGCGTCGAGTGCCTCGGTGAGCAGACGGCCGGAGCCCTCGTGGACCGCGAGGTCCTCCATCGGGCCGTGCCCGCCGGGGTAGAAGACCGCGTCGTAGTCGGCCAGCCGCACGTCCTCGAGCCTCCGGGGTGCCCGCAGGCCCTCGATGGCCTCGATCTCGGGGCGCACGTCGACCCCGTCGTTGACGTCCGGCGCGAGGCTCGCCTCGTCGGCGACCGGCCTGACGCCACCCGGGGTCGCGAACTCCACCTGGTGCCCGGCCCCGGTGATCGTGCGGTACGGCGTCAGGAGCTCCTCGGCCCAGTAGCCGGTCGGGTGCCGGCTGCCGTCCTGGAGGGTCCAGGCGGTCGCGCCGGTGACGACGAACAGGATCTTCGACATGGTGCTCCTTCGAAGGTGCGGGGGAGAGGGGACGGATCGCGTCCCTCGCCCGTCGTACCCGGGAGCGGGTGGCTCGACGCGTGAGAACGCGTCCTGGTCTGGACGTCGGACCACGACGCAGCCGCCGGCCCCGCCTACGCTGCGTCAGGTCCACGGTCGGCGAGAGGGGGCGAGGTGCGCGGACGGTACGGTGCGCCGCTGACGCTCGCGCTCGTGGCGGCGGCACTCCAGACGGCGACCGCGTGTGAAGGCGCCCGCACGCCGGATCCCGACCCGGTCCGGCCCGCCTGGACGGCCGTCGAGCTGCCCGAGGGGTTCCGGCCCGCGCTGCTGGCCGCCACGGACGACGGCTCGGTGGTCGTGGCGAGCAACGGTGCGGGCGACGGCCGGCCGGGGCCGCGGCTGGTCGAGCTCCGCGACGGTGGGGTGACGCCGGTGCCCGTGCGGCCGGCGAGCTACTACGGCCGGCGGGCAGTGTGGACCGCGATCGCGACCGACGGCCGACGGCTGTACGCGGTCGGCCGACGGTCGGGCGGGGCGCACGGCATCCCTCGGTGGACCGCGTGGGCCGGCACGCTCGGGTCCTCGGCCGGGCTGACCGAGGAGGTGCAGCCGTTCACCACCTTCGGGGGTGCGCAGGCCGGTGGCCTCTCCGGCGTGGTGGCCCCGGTGGACGGCCCGGCGCTCCTGGTCGGGTCCTGGGTGACCGCGGCCGGCACCGGCCTGGACGTCGCCCTCTGGGAGCACCACGGCCGGCGCTGGATGCGGCGCGCCCCCACCGATGTCGCGCTGGCCGCCACCGACCGGCAGCAGCCGGCGGCTCACGGGATCGTGCGCCGCGGGGCCGGGCTCCTCGTCGTCGGGGCGGTCACGGCCTTCCGCCCGGAGGTGCGCACGGGGCCGGCGATCTGGACGTCGCCCGGTGCGGCCGGGCCCTGGACCGAGGTGGCGCTGCCGGGCGCCGCCGAACTGGTGGGAGAGGCGCAGTCGGCTTCCTGCGCCGCCGACGGCGGGTGCGTGGTGGGCGGCCAGGAGGGTGGCCACCTGGCCGTGTGGACCGTCTCCCCGGCCGGCGCGGTCGCCGATGCCTCGGTCCCCGACATCGACGTGCCGGAGGGCGCGGCCGTGGTCGTGGCCGGGGACGGGAGCCTGCTCGTCACCGGGGCGCACCCCCGCCTGCTCCTGCGCCGGGGCGACTCGTGGACCGAGGCCGAGCTGCCGGCAGGTCCGGCCACCGGGCTGTCGGTCAGCGAGTCCACCCTGTGGGTGCTCGGCGGCGCCGGGGACGACCTCGGGCTGTGGCGCGCCCCGGCGTGACGCCCGAGGTGACGCCCGAGGTGACCAAGCGCCTGCGGGGGCAGGTCCGCTGCTGGTAGGAAGGGGGGCGGTCTCGAGACAGCGGGACCACACCTGGAGAGGGAGCGCCCATGACCGACCAGCCCGACGCCGTGATCGGTGCCGTCAGCGACGGCATCTACACCCTGATCATCGCCGACTTCGCCGACCCGGACTCGGCCAAGGAGGCCTACGACGCGCTGAAGTCCATCGAGGACGGCCGCACCGTCGACGTCGAGGGTGCCATCGTGGTGACCAAGTCGACCGAGGGTGAGCTGACGGTCCAGAAGGTGACCGACCACAGCACCGGCCGTGGGGCGACCTGGGGAGCGATCGGCGGTGTCGCGCTCGGCATCATCTTCCCGCCGTCGATCCTCGGCAGCGCCGTCGTCGCCGGCCTGGCCGGCGCGGCGATCGGCAAGGGGCGCAACGTCCGCCACAAGCACCAGCTCGCGGAGGACCTGCAGGAGGCGATCGACCCCGGCCACTCCGGCCTGGTCGCCCTGGTCTCCGACCCTGGCGCGGTGAAGATCGCGAAGGCCATCGAGAAGGCCGACCACGTCGTGCAGAAGGCGGTCGACGAGGTCGCCGTCGCCGACATCAAGGCCGCGGCCAAGGAGGCCGAGCGGGAGGTCACCGGCTGACGCCGGTCCCGCCCGGACCGTCGAGCGCCGTCAGGCTCCGCAGTAGCCGACCGGCGCCGACGGTCCGCAGTAGTACGTCGGCGCGAGCCGCGCGACGTCGTTGCGCACCCGGAGCCGGTAGTGCTGGCCGCGGTGCGGCGGACGGCCGTAGTCCCGGTCGAAGTGCGCCACCCGCGTGACGGTCGCCCGGGCGACCCAGGCGCCGCCGTCGCGGTGCAGGTGGGACAGCCGGTAGCGGACGTCGCTGACCTCGGTGCAGCAGCCGTCGTAGATGACGGCCCTCGCCCGGCCCTGGGTGGTGATCCGCAGCGACCGGGTGTGCCCGTAGTAGGTGCCGGCGATCGCACCGTACGACGCGTCGGCCCGCTCGTGCTGCGGGGCCGCCGGTGCCGCCCCCGCCGGGGGGCCGAGCGCCATCAGGACGCCGGCGACGAGCAGGACCGTGCTGACCAGCGCGCCGCGACGCGCCACCGAGATCGACATGCCGTCAGACTAGGACGAGGCTGATGTCTCCGCCACGGTCGCGGCCGCGGGCGGGAGCGCCACCCGGCGCCGGAAGACCCAGTAGGTCCAGCCCTGGTAGATCAGCACCACCGGGAACATCACCACCGCGACGACGGTCATCACCGTGAGCGCGTAGTGACCGGAGGCCGCGCCCGACACGGTCAGGTCGTTCGCGGAGCTCGTCGACGAGACCAGCACGGCCGGGAACAGGTTGGCGAAGAGCGCCGCGACGACGCCGCCGATGGTGACGGCGGTGGCCGCGAACGAGCGGCCGTCGCGTCGCTCGCGCAGCAGCACCGCCGCGGCGAGGGCGGCCACGACCGGCACCGCGGCTGCGGCGACCCGCCACGGCCCACCCTCGGAGATCGCGATCGTCCAGACCGCGAAGGCCACGACGAGCAGGAGCGCCGGCCAGGCCAGGCGACCGGCGAGGGCGTGGGCGCGCTCCCCGACGGGGCCCTCGGTGCGCAGCGCGAGGTAGGTGGCCCCGTGCAGCAGGCACAGCACCAGCAGGCTGACCCCTACGAGCAGGCCGTACGGCGTCAGCAGGTCGACGAAGTCGCCGGTGAACTCCGCCGAGGAGTCGACGGGCAGACCGGCCAGCAGGTCGCCGAGCGCCACCCCCAGCAGGAGCGGCACCAGCACCGAGCCGGTCACCAGCATCCAGCTGAACGTCGAGCGCCACCGTCCGGAGTCGTGCTTGGTGCGCCACTCGAAGGCGACGCCGCGGATGATCAGGGCCACGATGACGAGCATCAGCGCCAGGTAGCCGGCCGAGAACCAGGTCGCGTACCAGTCCGGGAACGCGGCGAAGATCGCGGCGCCACCGACGATCAGCCAGACCTCGTTGCCGTCCCAGAGCGGGCCGACCGTCTCGATCGCCTGCCGGCGCTCCTCCTCGGTGCGCCCCAGGAACCGGTGCAGCACGCCGACCCCGAAGTCGAAGCCCTCGAGCACGAAGAAGCCGACCCAGAAGACGGCCACCACGACGAACCAGACCGTTGCCAGACTCATGACGTCTCCCCTCCGGCCTCAGTAGGTCAGGACGACGGGTCGGGAGTCGGTCGGGTCGCCACCGTCGCCGGCGCCCGGGCCGTCACCGACCTCGCCGAGGTCGCGACGGGCGTAGCGGCGCATCAGGTGGACCCAGACGACCCCGAGGACGGCGTACATCGCCCAGAACACGACCAGGGTGAGCAGCACCTCCTCGGTGCTGACCGATGGTGAGTTGCCGTCCTCGGTCAGCAGCAGGCCCTGCACGATCCACGGCTGTCGCCCGTTCTCGGTGAGCATCCACCCGGCCGTGTTCATGATGAACGGTGTGAGCACCGACCACGTCGCGACCACCTGGAAGGCACGCGAGGTGGCGAGCCGACCGCGGCGCCACAGCCACAGGCCCCAGAGCACCAGCAGGGGGATCACCGACGCGATGTAGGCCATCGTCCGCATCGACCAGTACTGGACGGGCAGGTTGGGGATGTAGTCGCCGGGACCGTACTTCTGCTCGTACTGCGCCTGCAGCTCGTTGAGGCCGGTGACCTGGCCGTCGAAGGACCCGGTCGCGAGGATCGAGAGCAGGTGGGGGATCTCGATGACCTTGGTGGCGTCCTGGTCGTCGCTCGTCCACCCGCCCGTCTGGGCCACCGAGAACGAGCAGGGAGAGCAGGTCTCCCACTGTGCCTCCATGGCGGCGACCTTCATCGGCTGGTAGGTCGTCTCGACCACGCCGAGGTGGCTGCCGACCATCAGCACCAGCACGGACGTCGGGAGGAGGACCACCAGCGACAGCTTGGCGGTGCGCAGGAACGCGTCCGGGCTGCTGCCGTGCCGCAGGTGCCAGGCCGAGACGGCGAGCATCAGCACGGCACCGGTGAGCAGGGAGGCGAGCAGCACGTGGGCGTAGCCCCAGATGAAGACCGGGTTGGTGAACAGCGCTCCGATGTCGGTGAGCACCGGCCGTCCGGTCGTCTGGTCGATGTCGATCCCGACCGGGTGCTGCATCCACGAGTTGGCCGCCATGATGAACGCGGCCGAGAGTGCCGTGCCGACGGCGAGCGCCCAGATGCAGGCCAGGTGCACGCCGCGGGGGAGGATGTTCCAGCCGAAGAGCCACAGCCCGAGGAAGGTCGACTCGAGGAAGAAGGCGACCAGGCCCTCCATCGCCAGGGGCGCGCCGAAGACGTCGCCGACGAACCGCGAGTACTGCGACCAGTTCATCCCGAACTCGAACTCCTGGACGATGCCGGTGACCACGCCGATGGCGATGTTGATGACCAGCAGCGTCCCGAAGAAGCGGGTGAGGCGGCGCAGCTCGTCGTCGCCGGAGCGGTGCCACCAGGTCTGCAGGACCGCCACGAGGAACGACAGGCCGATGGTGACCGGCACGAAGACGAAGTGGTAGATCGTGGTCGTGGCGAACTGCAACCGGGAGAGGTCGAGCTGACTCAGGTCCACCCGACCGACGCTAGGTCAGGCAGCTCCGGCCCGGACTCACCCGTGGCGGGTGAATGGGGTCCGAACCGGTCACGACCGGTCGGGAAACCGGTACGGCGGGCGGCGTCGCGTGCCAGCATGCGCGCCATGCGCCGCCTGATCGTGCCCGCCACCGGTCTCGCCCTGGTCGGGGCCGCCCTCGCCTCCGTCCCCGGCTCCTCCGTGGCCGCTCCCCAGCAGGTCCCGGCAGGCCGGCAGCCAGCCACTGCTCGGCACGACCTCGCCCCGAGCGGCCTGCGCGCCGAGGTGACCGCACCGGTCGGCGGGGACTGGTCGGTGCGGTTCGTCCGGGGTGACCGCACGGTCGTCGCCACCGTCGCGCGGGATGCGGTGGCGGTGCGGACCGCGGACGGGCGCGTGCCGGCCGACCACGTCGTGTCCGTCGACGGTGACACCATCGAGCTCGGCACCGCCGACCCCGGCCTGTCGGTCACCGCGGTGGTCGAGCCCACCGACGGGGCGTACGCCGTCCGGCTGACCGGTCACGGTGAGGGGATCGAGGCGGTGTCGCTGGACCTGCGGGCGCCCCGCGGCGAGCGGTACCTCGGCCTCGGCGAGCGCTCCGACCGCCTCGACCACCGGGGGCGCTCGGTGCTGAACCGGGTCATGGACGGCCCCTACCGCAAGAACCAGTCGGCGGCGCTGGTCCACCTCGTGCCGCCGCCCGGCCTCGGCGGTCGGGCCGACTCGACGTACTTCCCGGTGCCGTGGATCCTCTCGACCGGCGGCTACGGCGTGCTGGTCGACGACGACGAGGACAGCACCTTCGAGCTGGCCACCGCGGCGCACCCGCAGGTGAACCGGCTCTCGGTCGAGGCCGACCACCTCGACCTGCGGGTCTTCGGCGGACCGACGCCTGCCCAGGTGCTCTCCCGGATGTCGACCGCGGTGGGCCGTCAGCCGGCCCCGACGACGCCGGCGCTCTACGGGGTGTGGTTCCAGCCGCCGGACGACTCGGTCACCGACGTGACCGGCCAGCGGCACCGGGGCGTCCCCCTGTCGGTCGCCCAGACCTACACGCACTACCTCCCCTGCGGCTCGCAGGACACCGAGCGCGAGCGGGCACAGACGTCGGCGCTGCACGCGCTGGGCGTCTCGGTCACCACCTACTTCAACCCGATGGTCTGCACGAAGTACCAGCCGGCGTACGGCGAGGGTCTCGAGGCCGGGGCGTACACCCGCAACCTCGACGACTCGGCCCTGGTCTACCCCTACTGGACCGCCACCCACTTCGAGGTGTCGCAGATCGACTTCTCCGGCGAGGCCGGGGTGGACTTCTTCCACGGCCTGCTCGGGGAGGCCGTCGACGACGGCTACGACGGCTGGATGGAGGACTTCGGCGAGTACACGCCGCGCGACGTCGTGAGCGACGACGGGACGCCGGGGCCGGCGATGCACAACCGGTACGTCGAGCAGTACCACGCGGCCGCCCGGTCCTTCGAGGAGACCGCGCCGCGTCCGCTGCTGCGCTTCAACCGCTCCGGCTGGACCGACGCGATCAAGGAGTCGTCGATCGTCTGGGGTGGCGACCCGACCCGCACCTGGGGGTTCGACGGGCTGTCGTCCTCGGTGCGCCAGGGCCTGTCGATGGGGCTGTCCGGGGTGTCCGTCTGGGGCCCGGACATCGGCGGGTTCTTCTCGCTGCCCGGCGACGGCGAGCCGACCTCGGAGTTGCTGAACCGCTGGATCGAGTACGGCGCGTTCACCGGCGTCATGCGCACCGAGGCCGACGGCATCCACCCGTTCACCGACATCCCGCAGGTGACCGACGCGGACGTCGCGCCGACGTGGAAGCGGTACGCGCGGCTGCGCACGATGCTCTACCCCTACGTCGCGGGCAGCCAGGACGCGTACCAGGCCGACGGGATGCCGCTGATGCGGCACCTGGCGCTGGTCGCCCCGCACGACCCGCAGGCGGTGCGGACCGACAGCGAATACCTGTTCGGCTCCGACCTGCTGGTGGCCCCGGTCGTCAGGCCCGGCCAGGTCGCCCGGAAGGTCTACCTGCCCGCCGGCGACTGGATCGAGCTCGCCCGCGCCTGGACGGTGACCGGTGACGGGAGGATCACGCTCCACCGCGCGGAGGTGCTGCCGGGCCGGCGTACCGTCACCGCCGCGGCGCCGCTGTCGACGATCCCGCTGTTCCTGCGGGCCGGAGCGGTCCTGCCGCTGCTGCCGCGGTCGGTGGACACGCTCAGCGACTACGGCGACGAGGTCGTGCACGTCGGGGACCGCGAGGGCCAGCGGGGCCTCGTCGCGGCGCCGGCGCCCGGGGTGCACCAGGGGACGCTCGGCACCGGCGAGTCCCTGACGTCGCAGGTGACGTCGCGCGCGTGGACCGTGTCGCTGGACGCCGTGCAGGCCCGCCGGTACGCCGTGCAGGCGACCCTCGCGGGACTCCCGGAGTCCTGGGCGCCGTGCGCCGTCGAGGCGGACGGGCACCGGACGGACTTCCGCTACGACCGGGCCCGCCGGGTGCTGAGGTTCACGGCCGACGTGGGGGCCCAGGGCGCGGTCCGCGTGCTCGCCTGCCGGTAGCCGCGACCGTCGACCCGGCCGGGGATCAGCCGTCCACCGGGACGGCGTCGAGCAGCGCCTGCCAGCTCGCGCCCACGGCGTCGGCCAGCACCTCGACGTCGGGAGAGCTCCCGGCGTCCGCCGTGATCCCGAAGGTGAGGGTGTCGACGTAGCTGAGCACCGCGAAGCCGAGCTGCACCCGCTCGGCGATCGGGACGACGGGCAGCAGCTGGCGCACCGGGCGGCCCAGGCACGTCAGCGGCGCACGCGGGCCCGGCACGTTCGTCGTCACCGTCGAGACCTGCTGCTGGGGGAACCGGAAGATCGCGTGCAGGCCCCAGTGGACCACCGGGAACGGCAGCAGCCCGGCGAGCTGCTGCATGGCCACCCCGGCCTCGGGCTCGTGGGCGGCGCGCAGCGCGGCGACGCGCTCGTGCACGGCCCGGACCCGGTCGACGGGGTCGGCCACCTCGACCGGGAGCACCGACAGCATCAGCGTGACCTGGTTGTCCGGCGACCCCGACGTCCCGGGTGTCCGGGAGGAGACCGGCAGCAGCGATCGCAGCGCGTGCGGGTCGGGCTGCCGGCCGCGCGCCAGGAGCAGCTCGCGCAGGCCACCGGCGACGGCGGCCAGCACGAGGTCGTTCAGGCTGACGCCGAGGTGGTGCCGGAGCGCGGCCGTCGACGGGATGTCGACCTCGACCCACGCGTATCGGCGCTCGCCGTCCAGCGGGCCGAGCAGGCCGGCGTCCGCCGTGGGCCACATCGCGGCACCGAGGGCGATCGCGCCGCGGGCCGCGGAGACCGCCGTGTGGATCAGCCCGTGCCGGGCGACGCCCGGGGCCGCCCGGGGGGCCGGCGGCGGTGGCTCGTCGCGCGCGCCGTCGGAGTCAAAGACGACGTGGTAGAGACCGGTGCCGGAGATGCCGTCGGCGAGCGCGTGGTGGACCCGCATGACCAGGCCCCACCGGTCCTCGGGGAGGCCGTGGCACACGGTCACGTCCCACAGCGGCCGGGAGCGGTCCATCCGCTGGGAGAGGAGACCGGCGGTCACGGCGGCGACCTCGGCGCGACCGCCCGGCGCGGGCACGGCGAGCTCGGTCACGTGCTCGGTGAGGTCGACCTCGGCGACGTCGACCCAGGCCGGTGCCTGCAGGCCCAGGCGGCTCGACTCGATCCGCTGGGTGTAGCGGGGCACGGACGGCAGCCGCTCGGCCACGAGCGCCCGCACCTCGTCCAGGGGCGGGGCCGGACCGTCGATCACGGCCATCGAGCCGATGACCAGGCACGCGGCGGGATCGACGTCCTCGGCGGCGAGGAACGCGTAGGACAGCGGGGTCAGGCGGTCCATGGGGGTCACCTCCGGCTGTCAGTCTCGCGTCCTGGTGCGGTCCGGTCCGGAGGCGCACGACCCCTGCCTGCATGACTTCCGACCCTGGGTGGACCGGTCGGTCCCGGAGCACCGTGAGGGCATGCCCGGCATCAGGCGTGCCGTACGCCCCGTCGACGACGTATGGCTCGAGATGGACCAGCCCGACAACCTGATGGTCGTCGAGGGGCTGATGGTCGTGGACGGCGAGCTCGACCGCGAGACGTACGTCCAGCTGCTCGAGGAGCGGGTCGCCGAGCGATTCCCCCGCTTCAAGCAGCGCGCCACCTGGTCGTGGTTCCCGTGGCCGTCGCGGTGGTGGCAGGAGGACCCGGACTTCGACATCGAGCGGCACGTCGTGGAGGCGACCCTGCCCGAGCCGGGCGACGACGCCGCGCTGCAGGACCACGTGTCGGGGTTCATGTCCCGTGCGCTCGACCAGCAGCACCCGCTGTGGGAGGCGCACCTCATCCACGGCTACCGGGGCGGCACGGCGGTCTACACCCGCCTGCACCACGCCCTCGCCGACGGCACCGCGCTGTTCCGCGTGATCATGTCGCTGGCCGACGAGGACCTCGGGACCTCCGTCGACGAGCCCGGGGCGGGTGGCGGCGGGTGGTCCTTCCCGCTGCTGCGCTCGGCAGCGGCCACCGTGAAGGGGCTCCCGGGCGTCGGCCGGCTGGTCGCCGCACCGGCCGTGGCCGAGCACCTGGTGCTGGCCAGGCGACCGGACTCGCCGCTCGCGGTGGCGCCGCACCACGACAAGCACGCCGTCTGGGCGCCGGGGATCGACGTCGACGCCCTGCGTCCGCTGCGCCGGGCGACCGGCGCCACCGTCACCGACGTCGTCATGTCGGCCCTGGCCGGCGCGCTGCGCTGGTGGCTGGCCCTCCACGGCGTCGACGACCCCGCCGACGTCCCCACGATGGTGCCGGTCGACGTGCGCGGGTCGCAGGCGTTGCGAGCCGACGACCTCGGCAACTCCTTCGCGCTGGTCCTGCTGGACCTGCCGACCTCGGTCGAGAGCCCGTTGGGTCGCCTGGTCGAGACCGCGACCCGGATGCGGGCGATCAAGGAGTCCCCGGAGGCGTGGGTGTCCTACTCGATGCTGCAGGGCATGGGCTTCCTGCACCCGCGGGTGCGCGTCCTCGCCACCGACTTCTTCGCCCGCAAGGCGACGGGGGTGACGACCAGCGTGCGCGGTCCCGACGAGCCGCTGCACCTCGCCGGGCTGCCGATCACCCGGCTGTGGGGCTGGGCGCCGATGTCGGCCGACCAGAGCTTCTCCACCTCGATCATCGGGTACGGCGGCCAGGTGCACGTCGGCTTCAAGGTCGACGCGGTCGCGGTGCCGGACCCCGAGGTGCTGGTGCAGGGCATCACCGACGAGATCGCCGAGCTCACCGCGCTCGCGCCGGCCTGACGCCCAGCAGCCGCAGGGACCCGCGCGGGATACGCCGGACGCCCGGGCCGGCGGCCCGCTACGCTCCCGGCCGTGGGGCTCACGCGACCGGTCAACGCCGCGGTGCTGGCCGGCTGGCGGTGGCTGGACCGGGTCGGCAAGATCGTGCCGGGCACCCGGGCGGCCGACGGGTTCGGCAGCTTCGGGGCGGACTCGTGCATCGGCTTCCCCGCCGTCACCTTGATGGGGACCCGCTCGATCCACCTGGGCTCCGGCGTGCTCGTCGGCCGGCACGCGACGCTCGCCGTCGGCTACGGACCCGACGACCCGAACCTCCCCGAGCGCGGTCTGGTCGTCGGGGACCGCTGCGTGCTCGGCGGACGGATCACGATCGTGGCGCACTCCTCGATCGAGATCGGCGACGACGTCTGGTTCGGCCAGGACGTCTTCGTCTCCGACTCCGGCCACGGCTACCAGAACCCGCACGTCCCGATCGGCGACCAGTTCGGGGCCCACCAGCCGGTGCGGATCGGGTCCGGCTCGTGGCTCGGGCACGGCGCGATCGTGCTGCCGGGGTCCGACATCGGCCGCAACGTCGTGGTGGCCGCCGGTGCCGTGGTGCGCGGGTCGGTGCCCGACCACACCGTCGTCGGCGGTGCGCCGGCCCGGGTGATCCGCCGCTACGAGCCCGGGGTCGGCTGGATCGGCACGGGTGGCGACGTCCGGCCGGTCGTCGTCGCCACCTTGGAGGAGATCCTCGCGGAGATGGTCGGCGAGGACAGCGCCTGACGGCCTACTGCAGCGCCGAGAGGACGCCGGCGACGAGGAACCCGAGCACCGTCAGCAGACCGGCGACCCGTCCGGCGCGCTCGTAGGACTCCGGCACCATCGAGTCGGCCAGCATCGTGAGCACGGCGCCGCCGGCGAAGGCGCTGGCGATCTCGCCGGCCCGCGCCACCTGGTCGGCGACCAGGTAGCCGCCGAGCGAGACGAACCCGCACACCACGGCGAGCGTCGACCACATCAGCGTGACGCGCCGCTCGGAGAAGCCGGCCTCGCGCAGGTCGGTGGTGCCGGCCAGGCCCTCGGGGACGTTGGAGAGCAGGACGGCGGCGAAGAAGGCGACGCTGACCGACCCGCCCAGGGCCAGCCCGAGGCCGAGGATGAACGACTCGGGGATCCCGTCCAGCAGCGCGCCGAGGAAGAGCGCGGCCCCTGAGCTGCCGCCGCGGTCCACGAGTCGCGCGCCGGCGTAGTAGACGAGGGCGCCGACCAGGAACGCCGCGCCGACCTCCCAGCCGAGCTGCAGGTTCTCCTCGGGGATCAGCTCGTAGCCGACCGCGCTGATCAGCGTGCCGGCACCGAAGGCCATCATCAGCCCGACGGTCCGCGTCGAGCGGCCCAACGGTCGCGCGAGCAGCTGGCCGACCAGGAGCGACCCCGCGGCGACCAGTCCCCACAGGAGTGCCTGGCTCATACGGTCCCCGGTACCTCCATCTCACCGGTGTACACGGGCGAGTCCTTGCGCGACAGGAGCTCGCGCCGCTCGTCCGGCGTCAGCGCCTCGACCTGGGCGCGCACGTCGGACGGGAAGCCGCTCACCTCGGGCGCCTCGGCGACCGGCACGACGGTGTGCACGATGCGGTCGTCGTACACGTGGACCATCGTGAACGCCTGGTGCCCGTCGACCCCGGAGACGAACCGCTCCAGCGGCGCCGGGTCGGAGGTGTAGCAGGTCGCCGACGCGACGGAGACGGGGATGCCCGCGAAGGTGGAGTAGGTCGAGTAGTGGAAGTGGCCACCGAGGATGCAGCGGACGTCGGTGCCGGTCAGCACCTCGGCGAGCCGGTGCTGGTCGTAGAGCTCGATGACGTCGGCGGCCCGCATCATCGGGATCGGGATCGGCGGGTGGTGCAGGGCCAGGAGGGTGCCGTGGGGCGCCGGGGTGCCGAGCACGTCGCCGAGCCAGGCGAGCTGGGCGTCGGTGATCTCGCCGTGGTGGTAGCCCGGCACGCTGGTGTCCAGCGACACGACCCGCAGCCCCGCCACGTCGTGGACGCGGTCCTGGCACGCGTCCGCTCCGTCATCGGCCAGGGGCTCGCCGAAGAGGCCCTCGGAGTACGCCGCGCGCTCGTCGTGGTTGCCCATCACCCAGACGACCTGGGCGCCGATCGCCGCGGCCGCCGGCTCGACGATCTCGCGGAGCCGCGCGTACGCCGCCGGCTCGGCCTTGTCGGCGAGGTCGCCGGTGAAGAGCAGGACCTGCGGCAGCGGGTCGAGCCGGGTCAGCCGGGCGAGGGCGAGCTCGAGGCCGGCCTCGGTGTCGATGACGCCGTACTGGCGGGCGCCGCCGGCGAGCAGGTGCGGGTCGCTGAGGTGGGCGACGACATGTCCGGGGTCGGGGTACTGGCCGAGCTGCACCCGCTCAGGCTAGCGACGACTCACTCACCGACGAGGGACCAACCCCAGAGCGTCCCCGCGACCGGCTCCGGCTCGCCGGCTGCCGCAGCGAAGTCGCGCAGCGCCTCGACGACGGCGGCACGCCGCTGCGGAGCGAGGCGGCGCACGATCGTCTGCAGCTCGCGGCGCCGTCGATCGGTCACCCGGTCGACGACCAGACGGCCGGCGTCGCTCAGGGAGACCAGGAGCTCGCGCCGGCTCCGGGGGTTCGGTCGCCGCTCCACGAGGCCGGCGTGCTCGAGCCGGTCGATCATCCGCAGCGCGGTCGACGCGTTGACCCCGAGGTGGGCGGCCACCGCGCCCTGCTTGACCGGGCCGTGCGCCGCGAGGACGACGAGGGTGCGGAACTGGGTGACCGTCACGTCGCTCTCGACCTCGGCGAGGGAGCGGGCGGCCACGCCCACCAGCACGCGCGAGGCGGTCAGGAGCGAGGTGACCACCTCCTCGGAGGTCGCTTTGGCTTGCATGAGACAACTTTTGCATACTGCACGAATGAGGATGCCGCGTATGACCCGTGACTCGGAGATGGGACTGCTCGTCCTCGCGCTCGCCGTCGGCGCTGGCGCGGGCCTGGGTGCCGTGGCCTTCCGGTGGCTGGTCGTCTCCTTCACCCGGGTCTTCTCGGGCCACGAGGACTATGCGGACGCCGGGCGCGCCGCGCACCCGTGGTTCCCGGGCTTGGGCATGTGGTTCGTGTTGCTGGCGCCGGTGGTCGCCGGGCTCGTCTACGGGCCGCTGGTGCACGCCTTCGCTCGGGAGGCGCGTGGCCACGGGGTGCCCGAGGTGATGGATGCGGTGGCCCGCCGTGGTGGCCGGATCCGACCGCAGGTCGCCGTCGTCAAGGCGCTCGCCTCGGCGCTGTGCATCGGCGGCGGCGGCTCGGTCGGTCGCGAAGGGCCCATCGTGCAGATCGGTTCCGCCCTCGGCTCGTCGATCGGTCGCGTGGTGCGAGCGGAGGAGGACCGGACCAGGATCCTGGTGGCGTGCGGCGCCGCTGGTGGCATCGCGGCCACGTTCAACGCCCCGCTGGCCGGGGTGTTCTTCGCGATGGAGCTGATCCTCGCCGACTTCGCAGCCCGGAGCTTCGGGATGGTCGTCCTCTCGTCGGTGACCGCCAGCGTCATCGGCCGCGCGGCGCTCGGGGACGAGCCGTTCCTGCGACTCCCGGCGTTCACCGTCACCCATCCGGCGGAGTACCTGCTGTTCGCGCTGCTCGGCCTCCTCGCCGGTCTGGTCGGGGTGACCTTCACCCGCTTCCTCTACCTGGTCGAGGACGGCTGCGACCGGGCGTGGCGCGGACCGGAGTGGCTGCGGCCGGCTGTCGGAGGACTCCTGCTCGGGGCGGTCCTCCTGGTGCTGCCGCAGATGTACGGCGTGGGGTACCCCGTGCTCGGCAACGGGGTGGCCGGCGCCTACACGGTGGGGTTCTTGATCGTCCTGCTCCTGGGCAAGATGGTCGCCACGAGCCTGACGATCGGCATCGGCGGCTCGGGGGGTGTGTTCGCTCCGAGCCTGTTTATCGGCGCGATGCTCGGTGCGGCCTACGGGCAGACCGCGGGGGCCCTCCTGCCGGGGGTGGTCGGCGCGGTCGGCGCCTACGGCCTGATCGGGATGGGTGCCGTCTTCGCCGGCGCCGCCCGGGCGCCGATCACCGCGGTCGTCATCATGTTCGAGCTCACCGGGGAGTACACCATCATCCTCCCGTTGATGGCCGCGATCGTGCTGGCGACCGGTGTCAGCCACCTGATCTCGCAGGACTCGGTCTACACCCTCAAGCTGCGTCGTCGCGGGGTGGACCTGGGCGGTCATCCGAACGCGCGGCGGCTGGCGGCGGTCACGGTCGCCGACGCCATGACGCCCGCACGTCGGCGGGTGCGCGCGGGTGATCCACTCGTCGACGTGCTGCCGGACCTGGCCGTGTTCGAGCGGCTGGCGGTGGTCGACGAGCAGAACCGCTACCTCGGCGTGGGGACCGCCCGGGCGGTCACCGAGGCACTCGCCGACCGCAACCACGACACGATCCTCGTCCGCGACCTCGTCGAGCGCGTGCCGCCCGTCGGCGCGACCCAGAGCATCGCCGAGGCGCTGGACGTCCTCGACCGTACCGAGGCCTCCGAGGTGCCCGCGCTCGACGTCGACGGCCGGGTGGTCGGGTGGCTCACCCACCGGCAGGTCGTCGGCAGGCTCAGGCTGGTCGCGTGAGTCGGAAGACGGGGATCAGTCGGTCGGTGCGCTCCTCGTACTTCGCGAAGTTCGGCCAGGTCCGCAGCATCACCTGCCACTTCTGCGCGCGTTCCTCGTCCGGCAGCTCGCGCGCGGTGACCGGCACCTGCTCGCGCCGCCAGGTGATCGTCGCCTCTCCGGCCGCCCGCAGGTTGTGCACCCACACCGGCATGTCGGGTCCGCCGAAGTAGGAGCCGGCGATCAGCCACCCGTCGCCGTCCGGCACGCACAGCAGCGGCGTCGACCGCGGGAGGCCGCTCCTGCGGCCCACGACCGTGAGGGTCAGGTTGGGCAGGCCGGCGAGGTCCAGCACGCTCACCCGGCCGCCGGTCACCCGTTGCAGCCGGCGGTCGGTCCACACGATCTGCGGCAGCAGCCTCGGCATCCACGAGATGGCCCCGATCCGGATCGCGAGCGGTGTCAGCAGGCCCATGCGCACAGTCTCCTCGGCTTCCTCGGTCTCCACGCCCAGATGAACGACGTGATGCGCCGACGGGTACGGGCCGCGTGCCTGCTGCCGCGGGCTGCGGGTCGGCCCGCGACCGGCCTGCTCAGAAACCTCTCAGCCCGCCTCGGGAGGATGGCCTCATGACCCAGCTGTCCCCGCGCTCCCAGGCCCTGCTCGACCGCATCGACGCCTGGGCCGAGCGGAGCCGGGTGCGGGCGGTGGCCGTCAAGGTCGGCGTGACGATCGGCGGGCCGCTGGTGATCCTGGCCGGCGTCGCGATGCTGGTGCTGCCGGGCCCGGGTCTGGTGGTCATCGCGCTGGGGATGGCGCTGATGGCGCTGGAGTACGACTGGGCGCGTTCGCTGCTGGCGCTGCTCGGCCGTGGCGTCCACTGGGTGCGCATGACGACGCTCCCGAAGGACGGCTCGGCGGGCCGCAAGCTGCTCGGGGTGGGCGGTGCCGCGGCGTTCGTCGTCGTCACGACCCTCATCACCGGTGCGGTGACGACCTTCGTGGGCGCGCAGACGCTGCTCTGAGCCTGCTTCGACGGGCCGGGCGTCAGCGGGCGGGTCGGACCACGCCCGTGACGTCGCCGAGGGCGATCCGGCCGCCCGAGGTCCCGGGCGCGGTGTAGCGGAGCACGACCTCGTCGCCGTCGGCGAGGAACGCCGACTCCTCACCCCACCCGATCTCGAGCAGCGACCCGCGCTGGTCGGGCTCCGGGCCGCTGATGGTGCCCGAGCCGTAGAGGTCGCCGGTGCGCAGCGACGCGCCGTTGACCGTCAGGTGCGCGAGCATCTGGGCGGGCGACCAGTACATGGTGCGGTATGGCGGGCGGCTGACGACGTCGCCGTTGACGACGACCTCGACCGCGATGTCGAGGCCCTGCACGGCGCCGGGCCCGAGGTAGGGCAGCGGCTCGGGGTCCTGGCCGGGGAGGTCGGTCCACGCCGCGTCGAGGGCCGCGAGCGGGGTCACCCAGTGCGAGACCGAGGTCGCGAACGACTTGCCGAGGAACGGCCCGAGCGGCACGTACTCCCACGCCTGGATGTCGCGCGCGGACCAGTCGTTGAGGCCGACCACGCCGAATACGTGGTCGGCGAACGCGTCGTGCGGCACCCGGGTCCCGAGCTCGGAGCCGACCCCGACGACGAAGCCCAGCTCGGCCTCGATGTCGAGCCGGGTCGAGGGGCCGTACGTCGGCGGTGCGGTGGTCGAGCCTGTCGAGACTCCTCGGCGCTGTCCGCTGGGTCGCACGACCGGTGTGCCGGAGGCGACCACGGTGCCGGACCGGCCGTGGTAGCCGACCGGGAGGTGCCGCCAGCTCGGCAGCAGCGGCTCGGCGTCGGGTCGGAAGATGCGGCCGACGTTCGAGGCATGGTGCTCGGAGGCGTAGAAGTCGACGTAGTCGGCGACCTCGACCGGCAGGTGCAAGGTGACGTCGGCCAGTGGCACCAGGTGCGGCTCCACGAGGTCGCGCTCGGGCTCCTCGGTGAGCAGGCCGGTGACCCAGGTCCGCACCGACGACCACACGGCCGGGCCCTCGGCCATCAGCGCGTTGAGCGAGCGCTCCTCGAAGACGTGGTGCACGTCGAGCATCTCGGCCGCGGCGACCGGGGCCAGGTCGAGGACCTGGTCACCGATGCGCACCCCGACCCGCGGGTCCTCGCCGGGGAGCGAGAAGACGCCGTACGGCAGGTTGTCGACGTCGAAGGGCGAGCCCGTGGCTCCGGGGACCCACGTCGGAGCGGTCGTCATCGTGCCTCCAGCAGTCCGAGGGCGAGCAGGTCGTCGAGGGGCTCGCTGACCGAGCAGGACCCGAAGGAGGTGAACCAGCGTCGCGCGCGGGCCAGGTCGGCGCCGCCGGCCGCGTCCGCCAGCGTGGGGCCGTCACGCTCCTCGAGCACCGCCACCACCTCGTCCGGCCCGGCGCCGTCGAAGGCCCGGCGGGTGGCGACCAGCAGGTTGAGGAAGCCGTGGTGCTCGAAGCCGTCGGTGCCGGTGTGGCGCACCGCCCGGTGCAGCCCGGCCGTGCACTTGAACGGCGTCTCGCGGTCCAGGGCCGCGTCGATCCAGGCCGCCACCGTGGGCGCCGGCGGGAACGCGCCGGCCTCCAGGCCGCCGGTGCGCAGCTTGAGGCGGAGCTCGGCGGCCGCGACGACGTCGGCGGCCGCCAGCCAGCTCGCGGAGACCGGCACCGCGGGGAGCTCGACGAAGACAGGCACGTGGTCGTCGAGCTGCCCGTCGGCCCGGGCCGCGTCGACGGCGGCCACGACCCGGCGGGCGTTGCCGGCCGGGTCGTCGAGGTCGCGCAGGGCCACCTCGATCCCCTCGATCGCGACGTGCAGCTTGCGCCCGAGGGACGCGAGCCCGGCGATGTTGCCCGCGCCACCGGTGACGACGACCGAGAGCGCGAGCGGGGTCCCGCGCAGGAGCGGCACGTCGGTGTCGCGGACCACGAACGTCCCGACCAGGTCGGCGTACGGGGCGTGACGACGCTCGGCGTGCGCGCTCGACGCCTCGTGCAGCGGCGCGTCGCCGGGCGGGAAGATCGCGGCGTCGTCGACCAGGCCTCGCCAGGCGTCGGGGACCGAGGACGGGTCGGGCAGCGTTGACACCTCGCCTACTCTAGACGTGCGCCAGATAGCGGACGACGGCGTTCGATAGTCGAACGGAGTGACGATGGCCCACTACCGACGGATCGGTGCGGTCCCCCCGAAGCGGCACACCCAGCACCGGGACCCCGAGGGCAACCTCTACCGCGAGGAGCTGATGGGGGAGGAGGGCTTCTCCTCGGACTCCTCGCTGCTCTACCACCGGGGCGTGCCGTCGGCGATCGTCGCCAGCGAGGTCTGGGACCTGCCGGACCAGAGCCGCACCCCCAACCACCCGCTGAAGCCCCGGCACCTGCGGCTGCACGACCTCGCGACCGGCCCCGACGCGGTCACCGACCGGCGCCTGGTGCTCGGCAACAACGACGTCCGGCTGGCGTACGTCGTCACCGGCACCGACCCCTCGCCGCTCTACCGCAACGCCATCGGCGACGAGTGCGTCTACGTCGAGGCCGGCTCAGGACGGGTGGAGACGGTGTTCGGCTCGCTCGACTACCGCGCCGGCGACTACGTGGTGGTCCCGCGCGCGACGACGCACCGCTGGGTGCCGGCCGAGCCGAGCCGGCTCTACCCGATCGAGGCCAACAGCCATGTCGCTCCACCGAAGCGGTACCTCTCGCGCTACGGCCAGCTGCTCGAGCACGCGCCGTACTGCGAGCGCGACCTGCACGGCCCGGCCGAGGTGCTGCTCGCCGACGCCGGCGACCAGCAGGGCGAGGTGGAGGTGCTGGTCAAGCACCGCACCAGCGCCGGGATCGTCGGCAGCCGGATGGTCTACGCCACCCACCCCTTCGACGTGGTCGGCTGGGACGGCTGCCTCTACCCCTACACGTTCAACGTCGACGACTACATGCCGATCACGGGCAAGATCCACCAGCCGCCGCCGGTGCACCAGGTCTTCGAGGGTCACAACTTCGTGGTCTGCAACTTCCTGCCCCGCAAGGTCGACTACCACCCGCTGGCGATCCCGGTGCCGTACTACCACTCGAACGTCGACAGCGACGAGGTGATGTTCTACGTCGGCGGCGACTACGAGGCGCGGAAGGGATCCGGGATCGGGCTCGGGTCGGTCTCGCTGCACCCCGGCGGCTACGCCCACGGCCCGCAGCCGTCGGCCATCGAGGCGTCGCTGGGTGCCGAGTCCTTCGACGAGACCGCGGTCATGGTCGACACCTTCGCCCCGCTCGACCTCGGCGAGGGCGGCCTCGCGGTCGAGGACCCGGCGTACGCCTGGACGTGGGCGCGGGACTGACCTGCCAGGATGCCCGCATGTCCTGGTCGTGCACGTTCGACGCCGAGCTGTGGGAGTGGGACGCCGCGCCCGAGGGCTCGTCGTGGGTGTTCGTCACGGTGCCGCCCGAGGAGACCGAGGAGATCAGGTTGCGGTCGGGGCCACCCACCGGGTTCGGCTCGGTGCGGGTCGAGGCGACCATCGGCGCCACGACCTGGCGCACGTCGGTCTTCCCGGACCGGCGCGGCTACGCGCTGCCGCTGAAGAAGGCCGTGCGCCGCGCCGAGTCCCTCGAGGTCGGGGACCCGGCGCGGGTCACGGTCGAGCTGCTCTGACCGGTCAGGCGGCGACCGGCTGGTTGCTCAGCTTCTTGTAGGTGTAGGCGGTGCCGATGATGACCAGCGGCACCGTGACGACCAGGCCCACGATGCACGCGATCGCACCCGCGGCGGCCACCAGGCCCCCCACGATGTACCAGAGGATCGTGTTGCCGAGGTTGTTCTTGATGAACTCGAAGCTGGCCTTGATGGCGTCCACCGGCGCCAGCTTCTGGTCCAGCACGAAGAACAGCGTGTACGACGTCACGAACGCGACCACGATGCCGGGCAGGTAGCACAGCATGTAGCCGATGCCGGTGGCGATGCCGACCAGCAGGCTGGCCACGACGACCGCGCCGAGCTGGTCGGTCTTGAAGAACTCCGACATCTGGAAGGGGCGACCCTCGGTGATGCCGAGCGCGCCGCGGATGATGCCCGCGGCGACGATCTGGCCGACGACGAAGAGGAAGCCGTAGGCGACGCCGCTGACGATCATCCGCCAGAAGAAGCTGGAGCCGTTGTCGCACTCCAGCGACCCGGTGGAGTTGTTGAAGTCGCACGAGGCGCCCGACGTCATGAGCGCGATGAACCCGAACGCGAGCGCCGACGCGGCGGCGTAGACGAGCACGAGCACGAGCACGGCCAGCAGGATCTGCCCGGCGTTCGCGGTGAACTTGTTCCAGCCGTAGCTGAGCGCCTCACCGAGGCTCCACTGGGTGCCGGGAGTCGGCGGGGGCGGTGGGTAGCCACCCGCGCCGCCGGGCGGCGCCGGCGGGGGCGGCGGCGCCTCACCGCCGCCGTACCCGCCCTCGGTCGGGGCCGCGGGCTGGCCGTACGACGGGGGCGGAGGTGGGGGCGGTGGCGGGGTGCCGCCGGCCGTGGGCTCTTCGGGAGGTGGCTCGTTCGTGGACATCGCTGCTCCTGTTCGTCCCTGGGAAGGCGTTCGCAACCTAGCGGAATCGCCGCCTCGGGGGCAGGGCCCAACGGGGCTATTGAGCCGGGCACCTCGGCGATCGGCTCCCGGGCGCTCCGAGCGGGTCTCGGGGACAATGTCCTTCGTGAGCAACCTCGAGGAGCGCCCGGACGAGCTGAGGGCCGCCGCAGCGGTGGCTGCGTCGGTCGAGATCATGACCCCCCGCGAGGTGCCGCTGGGCGGGCCGCGGGCGATGCGGGTGCGCCGTACCCTCCCGCAACGGCAGCGATCGCTGATCGGTGCCTGGTGCTTCGTCGACCACTACGGACCGGACGACGTCGCCGAGACCGGCGGGATGGTCGTGCCGCCGCACCCACACACCGGCCTGCAGACGGTGAGCTGGCTCTTCACCGGTGAGGTCGAGCACCGCGACAGCGCCGGCCACCACGCGATGGTGCGGCCCGGGGAGGTCAACCTGATGACGGCCGGCCGCGGGATCAGCCACTCGGAGGTGTCGACCGCGGCGACCACCACGCTGCACGGTGCCCAGCTCTGGGTCGCGCTGCCGGACGTGGCCCGGCAGACCGACCCGGGCTTCGCCCACCACGCGCCGTCGCCGGTGGCAGGGGCGGGCTTCGAGGCTCGGGTCTTCCTCGGGTCGCTCCTCGGCGACACCTCGCCGGTCGAGACGTTCACGCCCCTGCTGGGGGCCGAGCTCCTGCTCGCGCCCGGCACCTCCCTCGACCTCGACGTCGACGGCGGGTTCGAGCACGGGGTCCTCGTCGACGCCGGGATGCTCACGGTCGACGGCACCGAGGCGAAGCCTGGTGACCTCGCGTACGTCCCGCCGGGGCGTACGAAGCTGCCGCTGGTCGCCCACGACGAGCCGGTCCGGCTGCTCCTGCTCGGCGGTCCGCCGTTCGGTGAGGCCATCGTCATGTGGTGGAACATCGTCGCCCGCACCCACGAGGAGGTCGTCGAGTGGCGGGCCCGGTGGCAGGAGCAGGTCACCGACGAGGGCCTGCTCGACGGGTGGTTCGGCGTACCGGTCGGCGACGAGCGGCCCCCGATCCCGCCGCCGCCGCTGCCGAACGCGCGGCTGCGCTCGCGCACCTGAGCCGCTGTCGGCGGGTCGCGGCAGGATGACCGCATGGGACCGGTGACCGGCGAGGACGGAGTCGCCCGCTGCCCGTGGGCGGGCGGCCCCGGGACGATGCGCGACTACCACGACACCGAGTGGGGCGAGCGGGTGCACGGCGAGCCGGCGTACCTCGAGCGGCTGACTCTCGAGGCGTTCCAGTCCGGGCTCTCGTGGTCGACGATCCTCGCCAAGCGCCCGGCGTTCCGCGAGGTGTTCCACGGGTTCGACGCCGACGCGGTCGCCGCGTTCGGTCCCGACGACGTCGAGCGGCTGATGCAGGAGCCCCGGATCGTGCGCAACCGGCTCAAGATCGAGGCTGCGGTCACCAACGCCCGCGCCACGGTGGCCCTGCGCGACGCCGAGGGCCTGGAGGCCTTCGTGCTGTCGTTCGCCCCCGACGACCCGCCGGCCTGGGCGGACACGGCCGAGATGGCGACCACCTCGCCGGAGTCGGCCGCGCTCAGCAAGGGGCTGAAGAAGCGCGGGTTCGCCTTCGTCGGCCCGACCACGATGTTCGCGCTGATGGAGGCGATCGGCGTCTTCGACCCGCACCTGGTGGGGTGCTTCAGGCGGGGCCGGTGAACCCGAGCACCGCCTCGGCGACGGCGGCCGGCTGCTCGAGCTGGAGGAAGTGCCCGGCGCCGGGGACCACCGTGGCGCCCGCGAGGCGCGCGAGGCCGGGCTCCAGGCAGCGGTCGTCGCCACCGTGCAGCACCAGCAGCGGCCGCACCGGGTCGGCGAGGGCCGGCCTGACACCGGCGCCGAGCAGCGCGCGGTAGTAGGAGACGACCGCCTTCGCGTGCGCTCGGTCGGGCACCGAGGAGCGCAGGTGGGCGATGTCCTCGCTGGCGTCGTACGCCGGCGACCACGACCGCCACAGCCGCTCGGAGAGCCACCCGAAGTGCCGCTCGGCCAACCCGGGCACCTGGTTGTAGGCGATGTACCAGGAGTGCAGCGGCTGCCGCAGCAGCCCCGGGTCCCAACCCCGCATCGCGGTCAGCGGCGGCACCGCCAGCGAGACGTGTCGGGCGAACGGGGACGCCGGGTCGGCGGCGACGGCGTTGGTCGTGATCGCGCCCCAGTCGTGGCCGAGCAGGACCGCGCGCGCGTCACCCCCGAGCACCCGGTGCAGCGCCACCGCGTCGCCCGCCAGCGCCCGGACGGAGTAGTCACCGTCGGCCGGGATGCCCGACGGGGCGTAGCCGCGTAGGTACGGCGCCGAGACCCGCCAGCCCGCCTCGCCGAGCAGCGGGGCGACGCGGCGCCAGGTCAGCGCGGTGTCCGGGAACCCGTGCAGGGCCAGCAGCATCGGGCCGTCGGGCGGGCCCCACTCGAGCACGCGGACGGTGTGGCTCGGCAGGCGAACGTCGTGCTGGCGGTCCGGGGAGGTGGCCACGCGCTCAGCGAAGCAGAGCGGCGGCCTCCGCGGCGAGGGTCGCGATCCGGTCCCAGTCCCCGGACGCGACCGCGTCGGCGGGGGTCAGCCACGAGCCGCCGACGCAACCGACGTTGGGCAGGGCGAGGTACGCCGGCGCGGTGGCCGCCGTGACGCCCCCGGTCGGGCAGAACCGGGCCTGCGGCACGGGGCCCGCGACCGACCTCAGGAACGCGGTGCCGCCGGAGGCCTCGGCCGGGAAGAGCTTGAGGTCGGTGCAGCCGGCCTCGAGCGCGGCCAGCACCTCGGACACCGTCGCCACGCCGGGCAGGAACGGCAGGCCGGTGTCCTGCATGGCGTGCAGCAACGCCCCGGTCGTGCCGGGGGAGACGAGGAACCGGGCGCCGGCGTCCGCGGCGAGCTTGGCGTGACCCGGCCGGGTGACCGTGCCGGCGCCGACCAGGATCTCCGGCACCTCCTCGGAGACCGCGCGGATCGCGTCCAGCGCGGCCGGCGTCCGCAGCGTGAGCTCGATCGCGGGCAGGCCGCCGGCGACGAGGGCGCGGGCGATGCCGACCCCCTCCTCGGGCGTGCGGGCGACCACGACCGGCAGCACCGGCACGACGCCGAGCAGGTCAGGCGGGCTGGACAAGGGGCACCTCCTGGGCGGGCGGGCTCGCCAGGGCGGGGAAGACGCTCGCGCCGGTCTCGGCCGAGCCGACGGTGGCGCGGAACGCGGCGAACAGCTCGCGTCCGGTGCCGGTCCACTCGCTGCCCTGCGGCGCCCGGCCGGTCATCGGCCTGCGGACCAGCTCGTCGTGGTCGACGTGGAGGTCCAGGCGGCCGGCGTCAGCGTCGACGGTGACCAGGTCACCGTCCTGCACGCGGGCGAGCGGGCCGCCGAGCGCCGCCTCCGGGGTCACGTGGATGGCGGCCGGCACCTTGCCCGACGCGCCGGACATCCGGCCGTCGGTGACGATCGCGACCCGCTGGCCGCGGTCCTGCAGGACGCCCAGCGCCGGGGTGAGCTTGTGCAGCTCCGGCATCCCGTTGGCGGCGGGGCCCTGGTAGCGGACCACCGCGACGAAGTCGCGGCCGTCGAGAGCGCCGGACCCGAACGCCTCGAGCAGCTCGTGCTGGTCGTCGAAGACGATCGCGGGTGCGGTCACCGACCGGTGCTCGGGCTTGACGGCCGAGGTCTTGAGGACCGAGCGGCCCAGCGGGCCGCGCAGGACGCGCACCCCGCCGTCGGCCTGGAACGGGTCGGACGCCGGACGCAGCACCCTGCGGTCCAGCGACGACTTCGGGCCCTCCTCCCACGTCAGGTCGCCGGTCGCGGAGTCGCCTCGCAGCACCGGCTCGCGCGTGTAGTGCGACAGTCCGCGGCCGGCGACCGTGCGCACGTCCTCGTGCAGGAGCCCCGCGTCGAGGAGCGTGTGCACCAGGAACGCGATCCCGCCGGCGGCGTGGAAGTGGTTCACGTCCGCCTCGCCGTTGGGGTAGATCCGGCACAGCAGCGGCACGACCTCCGACAGCTCGGCGAGGTCGTCCCACGTCAGCGTGATGCCCGCCGCGCGGGCGATCGCGACCAGGTGGATGGTGTGGTTGGTCGAGCCGCCGCTGGCCAGCAGGGCCACGCAGGCGTTGACGACCGCCTTCTCGTCGACGACCTCCGCGATCGGCGTGGACTCCATCGTCGACCCGTGGCCGCCCTGCCGGGTGATCTCGGTCGCCCGGCGCGCAGCTGCTGCCGTGAGCGCGTCGCGCAGCGGCGTACCCGGATTGACGAAGGACGACCCGGGCAGGTGCAGGCCCAGCACCTCCATCAGCAGCTGGTTGGAGTTCGCGGTGCCGTAGAAGGTGCAGGTGCCCGCGGAGTGGTACGACGCCGCCTCGGCCTCCAGCAGCTCCTCCCGGCCGACCTTGCCCTCGGCGTGCAGCTGGCGCACGCGCGCCTTCTCGCTGTTGGGCAGGCCCGAGGCCATCGGTCCGGCGGGCACGAAGACCGTCGGCAGGTGCCCGAAGGACAGGGCGCCGATCAGCAGGCCGGGCACGATCTTGTCGCAGACGCCGAGCATCAGGGCGCCGTCGAACATGTCGTGGGAGAGCGCGATCGCCGTCGACATCGCGATCACGTCACGGCTGTAGAGGGACAGCTGCATCCCGTCGCGGCCCTGCGTGATGCCGTCGCACATGGCCGGGACCCCGCCGGCGACCTGGGCGATCCCGCCGGCGCGCACGACCGCCTTCTTCAGCGTCTCCGGGTAGTCCCGGTAGGGCTGGTGGGCCGAGAGCATGTCGTTGTAGGACGTGACGATCGCCAGGTTCGGCTTGGTGCGTCCGCGCAGCGCCCGCTTGCCATCGCCGTCCGAGGCGGCGAACCCGTGCGCCAGGTTGGCGCAGGCGAGCCGTCCGCGGGCGGGGCCGGCGTCCGCCGCCGCGCGCACGCGGTCGAGGTAGGCGGTGCGGCCCTCGGCGCTGCGGGCGACGATCCGGGAGGTCACCGCGGCGACCGTGGGGTGGAGGCTCATTCGTCCGGCTCCTGCCAGGATCGGCCGTCACGCTCCAGCAGGATCGTGGCGGCGGTGGGTCCGTCGGTGCCGGCGGCGTAGCGCCGGGGTCGGTCGGGCGAGGCGGCCCAGCGCCGCAGGATCGGCTCGGCCCAGGTCCAGGCCGCCTCGACCTCGTCGCGCCGCATGAACAGCGTCGCGTTGCCCTTGATCACGTCCATCAGCAGCCGCTCGTAGGCGTCGGGCAGCCGCTGCTCGAACGCGGTCGCGTAGCTGAGGTCCAGCGACACCGGGCGCAGCCGGATGCCGCCGGGGCCGGGCTCCTTGGCGGTCAGGTGCAGGCGCATGCCCTCGTCGGGCTGCACCTGGATGTGCAGGCGGTTGGCCGTCGTCGGGCCCTCGGCGTGCGGGAACATCGGGTGCGGCGGCGCCTTGAAGACCACGACGATCTCCGAGGCCCGCCGGTCCATCCGCTTGCCCGTGCGCAGGTAGAACGGGACGCCGGCCCAGCGCCAGTTCTGGACCTCGGTCTTGAGCGCGACGAACGTCTCCGTCGTCGACGCGGTGCCGGGACCGCCCGAGCGGCCCAGGTCGTCGGCGTACGACGGCACCGGTGCGCCGTCGACCAGCCCGGCGCCGTACCGCCCCCGGACGGTGTCGCGGTCGACGTCCTCGGGTGTCATCGGCTTGAGGGCCTGGAGCACCTTGAGCTTCTCGTCGCGCACGGTCTCGCGGCCGACGTACGTCGGCGGCTCCATCGCGACCAGGCACAGCAGCTGCAGCAGGTGGTTCTGCACCATGTCGCGCAGCGCCCCCGCCTGGTCGTAGTACTCGCCGCGCCCGCCGACCCCGACGGTCTCCGCGACGGTGATCTGCACGTGGTCGACCCACTGGGAGTTCCACAGCGGCTCGAGGAAGGTGTTCGCGAAGCGGGTGACCAGCAGGTTCTGGACGCTCTCCTTGCCCAGGTAGTGGTCGATCCGGAAGATCTGGGACTCGTCGAAGACCCGGCCGACCGACGCGTTGACCTCCTGCGCGGACGCCAGGTCGTGGCCGATCGGCTTCTCCAGGACGACGCGGGCGCGCTCGTCGACCACGCCGATCTCGTCCAGGCGCCGGCACAGCGCTCCGAACAGCCGGGGGGCGACCGCGAGGTAGAAGACCCGCACCGCCTCCGCCGCGTCCGGGCGGTCCTTGAGCAGCGCGTGGAAGCGGTCCCAGTCCTCCGGGTCCTCCGCGTCGAGCATCAGGTGGCGCAGCCGACCGAGGAACCGCTCGACCGCCCCGTCGTAGAGGTCGGCCGGGTCCAGGTGGTCGGCCAGCGCCGCGCGCACCTCACGCCGCCAGCCCTCGTCGTCCAGCTCGGAGCGGGAGACCCCGAGGATGCGGTAGTCGTCGGGCAGCTGGCCCTCGAGGTCGCGGTGGTAGAGCGCGGGCAGCAGCTTGCGCAGCGCGAGGTCGCCGGTGCCGCCGAAGACGACGAAGTCGCACCTGGCGGGCAGCGCCGACGGCGTCACGTCAGGAGCGGAGGTGTGGTCCATGCCGACCACGGTAAGAAGGACTTAGGGACGACGCAAGCCCTACTTAGGCATTTCACAGATCAAAGTGACGGGCGGTTATGCTCCCGGGCATGACGCAGGTGGTCGAGCCCCGCGAGTCCGCGGTCCCGGCGACGGCGGGGGAGCTGCTGGAGCTGGTGCGCACCGGGCAGGCGGCGACCCGCTCGCAGCTGCGGATGCTCACCGGGCTGTCCCGCACCGCCGTCACCGCGCGGGTCAGCTCGCTGACCGCGGCGGGTCTTCTGCTCATCGGCGAGGAGCTGGCCTCGACCGGGGGCCGGCCGCCCGGTGCCCTGGTGTTCAACAAGGACGCCGGTGTGGTGCTCGCCGTCGCCGTCGGACGCTCCCGCAGCCAGCTCGCGGTCCTCGACCTCGACGGGCAGGAGCTCGCCGCCGACTCCCGCGACCACGAGGTCGGCACCGGTCCCGACGTCCTCCTGCCCGCCGTGGCGCGGCGCCTGGTGACCCTGCTCGACCAAGCCCTGCCGGTGCCGTCGGAGAGGGAGGGCCGTCCGGTGCTCGGCATCGGGCTCAGCCTGCCCGGGACGCTCGACCCCGAGCGGGGGCTCAGCATCGGCTCCCCGGTGATGTCCGGGTGGGACGGCGTCGAGCTGGCGCCGTACTTCACCGAGGTCGCCGACGCCTCGCTGTTCGTCGCGAACGACGCCGACGTCCTCGCGCGGTCCGAGCTGCTCGGCGGGGCCGGTGCCGCGCTGGACGACGTCCTGGTCGTCAAGGCGTCCACGGGCCTGGGGCTCGGGATCGTGGCCGGCGGGCGGGTGCTCAGCGGCCACCTCGGCGCGGCCGGCGAGATCGGGCACACCATCGTCGACGCGGCCGGCGACCTGCCCTGCCGGTGCGGTGCGACCGGCTGCCTGGAGACGATCGCCGGTGGCTGGGCCCTGGTCGGGCGGATGAACGCCGAGGCCGAGCCCGCCGGACAGCCGGTCGGGCACGTGCGCGACCTGGTGGCGCTGGCGCTGCAGGGTGACTCGGTCGCCCGGGGCCTGCTGCGCGACAGCGGGCGCGAGCTCGGCGAGGTGCTCGCCGTCGCCATCAACCTGCTCAACCCGGCCGCCGTGGTGATCGGTGGCGACATGGCGGCGGCGTTCGACTTCTACCTCGCCGGGGTGCGCGAGAGCGTCTACCGCAGGGCAGCCCCCCTGGCGACGCGGGACCTGCAGTTCCTGCCCGCGACCCACGGCGACCGCGCGGGCGTCGTCGGCTGCGGCGCGCTCGCGCTCGACCACGTGCTGGCTCCCGCCGCCGTCGACGCGCGGCTGCTCGCCGGCTGACCGGGCGGCCGTCTCGTCCGACCGCCCGCGGGGCCGGTCAGGGAGTTCATGACGTTGTCAGGCGTTGCAACCCCTGACAACGTCAGGCAACCCCTGACAACCCCGGATGAATCCCCGGCTGACCGGGGATTCATCCACCCCCCCAGCGCCGACCCCGCACGGCTGGCTCAGACGTCGCGCGACATCTGGTCGACGACGACGGTGATGGCGAGCGGGAGGACCGGGTCCTGCCCGTCGGCGACCTCGACGCCGTACGTGTCGGCGACGCGGAACCAGCGCTTGGAGACCTCGGCGACCTTGCTGCCGCCGCGCTCCATCTCGTACTCGTGGTCGACGACGTTGCCGTGCACCTCGATCTCGCCGCCGCCGGCGAGCTCGACCTTGAAGCGCTCCCGCAGCGGCGTGATCATCGCCTTCTTCACGGTCGCGACGGTGTGGCCGTTCGCGTCCTCGATCTCCATCGTGTCGCGGACCCGCAGCTTGCGCTCCTGGATCTTGTAGAGCTCGCGCCCCGACGGGTCCTCGATGATCAGCGTGTCCCGGACCCGCAGCGCCTTGCCGTTGACCTTGAGCACCCGTTGACCACCGTTGTCCTCGATCCAGTAGTCGTCACCGATCGCGAAGAGCTTCTCCCGCATCCGGTACGTCGTCACCCCGCGCCGTGCGTCGCGGCGCTCCTCCCGCCTGTCCCTCAGTCCCATGGCCCGATCCTGGGACCGTCGGGCTCCAACCGGATCACCCGCTCCGGGGGAGTGCTGGACCACCTCTGTGGACCGGGGGCGTCGGTCGGGTGAGACCGTGATCGGGTGGTGCTGTTCCGGGGCCGTCCCGCGAACCTCGCAGGCACCACTCAGTAGGGTCTGCCGCGTGAGCGCGAACGTGTGGCTGTGGATCCTCGCCGGCTTCCTGGCCGCGATCTACCTCGGGACCGGCGTGCTCAAGCTGACCCGCAGCCGGGAGGAGATCGTGGCGGCGGGCCTGACCTGGGCCGAGGACTTCTCCGAGCCCCAGCTGCGTGCGCTCGGGTGGGCCGAGCTGCTCGGTGCGGTCGGCCTGGTGCTGCCACCCCTGGTCGGGCTGGGCGTGCTGACGCCGGTGACCGCGGTGTGCCTCGCCGTCCTGATGGTGGGCGCGGTGGTCGTGCACGTGCGTCGGCGCGAGTTCCTGCCCGACGTCGTGCGTGACCTGTTCCTGGTCGGGATGTGCGTCGTGCTCGCCTACTACCGGTTCGGCCCGGACGCCTTCTGAACCTCCCTGCGTGAGCGTCCTCGCACGGGTTAACCTCCACCTCGTGCCTCCTGCAGAGACCCGGGTCCACGCCTTCGGCGACGACGCCCTCGGCCGCCGCGACGCCGTCGCGCTGGTCGACGCCATCCAGTCCGGCGAGGTGTCGATCCCCGAGGTGGTCGACGCCGCGATCGCCCGCACCGAGCGGCTCCAGCCGGAGCTCAACGCGGTGGCGTACGTCGCCTACGACCGCGCCCGCGACGAGGCCCGCGCGCCCCGCGGTGGCTACTTCGCGGGGGTGCCGACGTTCCTCAAGGACAACGTCGAGGTCGCCGGGATGCCGACCCAGCAGGGGTGCGACGCCTACCGGGGCCGGCCGGCGGACGCCGACGGCGACTTCGCCCGGATGTTCCTGGCCACCGGGCTGCTCCCGATCGGCAAGACCCAGCTCTCGGAGTTCGGCTTCAGCCCCTCCGCGGAGCACCCGCGGCTCGGCCCGGTCCGCTCCCCGTGGAACCCGGCCCACACGGCGGGCGCCTCCTCGGCCGGCACGGCGGCCCTGGTCGCCGCCGGGGCGGTGCCGCTGGCGCACGGGAACGACGGCGGCGGCTCGATCCGGATCCCGGCCGCCGTCAACGGGCTGGTCGGGCTCAAGCCGACGCGCGGCCGGCTGGCGCAGGACAAGCTCAGCCGCCAGATGCCCGTCAAGATCGTCTCCGACGGCGTGCTCACCCGTTCTGTCCGTGACACCGCCGCGTTCCTGCGCGAGTCCGAGCGGGTCTACCGCGCCCTGTCGCTGCCGCCGATCGGGGACGTGACCCGGCCTGGCCGGACCCGGCTGCGGGTCGCCGTGCACACCGGTGGGATCGGCCGGAGCGCCGCGCCCGAGGTCGTCGACCTCACGCTGAAGACCGCCGGCCTGCTGGAGGAGCTCGGCCACCGCGTCGAGCAGGTCGAGCACCCCGCACCCGCCACGGTGCCCGACGACTTCCTCCTCTACTGGTCGATGCTCGCCATGGCGATCGTGCGCACCGGCCGACGCCAGCTGAGCCCGACCTTCGACCGCACCGGCCTGGACAACCTGACCCTCGGGCTCGAGCGGCACTGCCGCACCCGGCTGCGGCGGCTCCCTGGGGCGATCGCCCGGCTCCGTCGGCTGCCCAAGGTCTCCGCCCGCTTCCACCAGCGGTACGACGTGGTGCTCACCCCGACGCTCGCGCAGCCCACCCCGCTGGTCGGTCACCTCGACCCGATGAACGACTTCGAGACCGTCATGGAGCGGATCCTGGAGTGGGTGGCCTTCACCCCGTGGCAGAACGCGACCGGGGACCCCGCGGTGTCCCTCCCGCTCGCGACGACCTCGCAGGGTCTTCCCCAGGGGATGATGCTCTCGGCCGGAGCCGGCCGCGAGACCACACTCCTCGAGCTCGCCTACGAGCTCGAGGAGGCGGCACCCTGGCCGCTGCTGCCCGAGGCCTGACCCGGGTCGTCGCGCGGGCCGTTGCGGGGGTCTCGGCAGGCTCGACCACCGGGAGGGGTCAGCTGGCGGCGCCGACGAGGTCGTGGCGCACGCCCGACCCGAAGTCGGAGGGGCCGCGGGACTGCGGCGCGGCCCGCGCGACCTCGCGACGCACCCGATAGGCCTCCCGCGCGGCCGCGCGGCGCTCCAGGACGGTGGAGCGGCCCGGGTGCGCGGCGCGGCGTCGCTCGGCTGCTGCTCGTCGGGACGCCTCCGCGCGGGCCCGGGCCTCGATCCGCCAGTCGTCCTCGGGGACGGCCGGGCCGGTGACGGTCGCGAGCGCGGGCGGAGCGACCGGGGTGGCCTGGGCCGCCCGGCGGTCGCGCTCGCCGAGCCACCGCTGGAAGGCGAGCCAGGCCCGGCGGCGGCGGGTCGCGTAGCGAACGCCGTGCGCCGTCTTGTTCCACGTCGGTCGCCAGCGGGGGAACACCAGCTCCAGGGTGGCCGTCCAGCTCGCCGCCGAGAGCAGGAAGCCCCAGGGGATGAACAGCACCATCAGGTACCGGATCGTGCCGAACTCCCGTCTGCGCAGGGCGGCGGCGATCCCGATCGAGAGCAGCAGGAGGTTGCCGCCCACGAACATCAGCACCGCGGCGTACAGGAGCGGGCCGGGGAAGATGTCGCGGATGTACTGCGACCGGGTGAGGACGTAGGCGATGGTCAGCGCCCAGGTCAGCGGCGCCAGGAAGAGGGACAGGTAGGTGCCGCCGACCTGCATCAGGTAGCCGGTGAACCGCAGCGGGCCCATCGCCCACGCGTTGCGCAGCGGGTGACGCAGCAGCACCAGCGAGGTCTGGGCGAATCCCTTGAGCCAACGGCTGCGCTGGTTGAGGGCCGCACGCGGGGTCACGGCAGCCTCCTCGTCGGTCCAGCTGTCGATCAGCGCGGTCGTCCACCCGTTGGCGGCGATCGCGCCACCGAGCTCTGCGTCCTCGGTCACGTTCCACGGGTCCCACGCGCCGGCGCGCATCCGCTGCCCGTCGAGCTCGGGCATCAGCTCGGGGTCGAACGCCACGTCGAGCAGCACGCTGGTCGGGAAGTGGTTCGACGTGCCGCCGAGCGGCACCGGCAGTCCGAGGTGGGAGAGGCCGGCCAGCACGAGCTCGAAGTGCACGGTGTACTCGTTGCCGAGGAAGCGCGAGCACCAGGTGCTGGGTCGCACGTCGTAGCCGTCGGTGTCGCGGATGACCTCCCCGAGCGGTCCCGTGAGCGGTGACTGGTTGGCGAACACCAGCCGCGCCTGGACGCAGCCGAGCGGGTCGTTGCGCTCCTCGGCGGCGCGGAACGTCTCGACGGCCTTGCGCAGCTGTCGCGGCTCGGGGTGGTCCTCGGCGTCGTAGATCACGACGAACTCACCGGTGGCCCGCTCGAGCGCGTGGTCGCAGGCCTTCGGCTTGCCGTACGGGCGGCCGGTCGGCACCTCGACGATCTCGAAGTAGTCGGGCAGCGGGTAGGCCCGTGCCGCCGACACCGTCGCCTCGTCACGCTCCTCGAGGACGAGCAGGCACTGCAGCCGGTCCTTGGGGTAGTCGAGCCGCTCCATCGCCTCGACGACGAGGGGGATCATGTTGGCCTCGTCGTACATGGGGTGCAGCGTCGTGTACCGCGGCAGCTCCTCGTCGGGGACCGGCAGCCGTGCGGGGTAGCGGTAGCGGCCGGCGACGACCACCAGCACGGTCCGGAAGGCGAGGTACGCCGCGCTGAACAGCAGGCCCAGCGCGACGAGCGTCCGGAGCGCGACCAGGGCGTCGACCACGAGGCCGACCGCCAGCAGCACCAGGAGCACGACGGCGGCGATCTTCTGCGCGCGGGTCAGCGTCTCCTCGGCGGTCTCGCGGACGTAGACCGCGTGCCGGGGCTGCCGGCTGACGTGCCGGAGGGTGGTGATCGGGTTGCGGAGCAACGTCACGGCGTGCCCTCCTTGCGCTGCCAGACCTCGAAGTCGGTCGTCCGGAGGACCCGCTGGTAGTTGTGCCGCAGGACCGCTCGGTGGTTGAGGTTCTGCTCGACGGCGTCGGTGTTGCCCGGCGTCGTGCGCATCACCACCACGTCGATGTCGGCCCGTGGGTCGACGGGGTCGACCAGGGCGACCTTCCAGGTCTTGTCACTGCCCTCGTAGATCACCCGCTCCTGGTTGGGGAAGACCACCCACTCGTTGGCGAACGACTCGATGAGCACCCGGCCGGTGGTGTGCTGGGCGACGAAGTCGCCGACCCGTCGCTCCTGGTCGTACGCCGCGTAGGCCTGGGACGCCTCGAGGCTCGTGACGACGCTGCGGCCGTCCGTCGTCGACGCCTCCGCCAGCCCGGCGCCCGCCAGCACGAGGACGGCCACCGCACCCGCCACCTGGAGGACCCGGCTCAGCGCCTTGCCGAGGCCGCCCTCGGGGCGCGGCACCACGGAGACGGCGTACCCGGTGAACAGCGCGATCGGCAGCAGCATGACCACGGCCATGCGCAGGTTGTAGAGGTCGCCGTCGATCTCGCTCACCCGCATCGGCTGGGTGCCCGAGTAGAGGCCGTAGGTGATGAAGGCACCGGCCGCGGCCGTGGCCAGGAACGTCGTGAAGACCGGGGATACCCGTTCCCGCCACGCCATCAGCCCCATCCCCACCACCCCGCACGCGACCAGCGGCAGACCGATCGTGTCGCGCACCGCGTAGCCGTAGGTCAGCAGCGAGACCCGCAGGTCGTCGACCTGGCTCAGCTGGAGGTCGCGGGTCTGGTCGATGCTCGTGTACTGCCCCGTCAGCCAGGCCAGCGGGTTGCCGAAGATGACCCAGTCCCACACCAGCCAGAGGATCACGCCGAGCGCGGCGTAGCCCGTGAACACGAGCACGTACGCCTGTCCCGAGAAGTCGCCGCTGAAGAACGGGTGCCGCTTCACCAGGCAGACGTGGACCACGACCACGAGCAGGGCGAGCGAGAACACCCAGGCCTCGTAGCGCACCAGCACCAGCAGCATGCAGGTGACCGCCGCGAGCATCAGGTAGCGGTGCCGGCCGGTCCGGTACCACAGCAGCGTCGTGAGCACGGCGACCGCGATCCCGGCGTACATCAGCGTCTCGCCCATCGGTGTCGACTGGAGGTAGAGGGCGTTCGCGTTGAGGCCGTAGACAGCTGCCGCCGCCCAGCCGGCCAGCCGGTCGCGGGTCGCGACCCGGACCGCGGCGTAGAGCGCCAGGACGGTCGAGACGTAGGCGACCATCGAGAACACCGAGCCGGCCAGCCCGGACAGGTAGAGCGTGTTGTCCCAGGCGAGCGCGGCGATCAGGACGTGCTGCAGGGGCAGCCAGATGCCGCCCAGCTGCCCGAAGCCGGGGTGCTGGCCGACGACCATGCGGCGACCGATCAACAGGTGCGAGAGGGCGTCCTTGTAGCCGAGGATCGTGCCGAGGTCACGGAACCACAGGTAGGCCGCGACCGAGGCCGCCGCTGCCAGGGCCAGCAGCAGCACGAGGTCGACCCGCCATGTTCGCGACACCTCGCCCCCCAGCGCAGCACCACTACTTCGGGACACTTCCGGACATCAGGCGTCCCTCCTGTCCCCATGGTGCCTCGATCGGGGGTGTGTGATGGCGGTTTCGGCCCAACCGGTCCGGGTGGACCGGACCGGACGCCGAGGTCTACGGTGCCGCCACCCAGCGCCCGAGCACCTCGTCGACGGTGGTGCGGTCGATCGGCTTGGAGATGTAGTCGTCCATCCCGGCGGCCAGGCACTGCTCCCGGTCGCCCTCGATCGCGCTCGCGGTCATCGCGATGATCGGCGTGCGGCGGCCGGTGCCCTCCCGTCGGCGGATCTCGGCCGTCGCCCCGTAGCCGTCGAGGTTGGGCATCCGCACGTCCATCAGCACGGCGTCGTACGGCGTGCGGCTGAGCTCGTCCAGCGCGGCGTAGCCGTCGTCGGCGGTCGAGACCTCGAAGCCCAGGCTCTCCAGGATCCCGGTCGCGACCAGCTGGTTGATCTCGCCGTCCTCGACCACCAGGACCCTCCCGCGCTGCTCCGGGCGGGAGGCGACCCCGTTGGGGCCGGCCGGTGCCGCCGTGGCGACCATCTCCTGCAGCACGGCGCGGAGCCGGGTGAGGAGGACCGGCTTCGTCATGGCTGCGGAGATCCCGGCCGCCCTTGCCTGCGCCGACGTCACGTCTGGCCCCGAGGTCAGCAGCACCAGCGGAGTTCCCCGGAGGGCGGCGTCACCGGCGATCCGGCGGCCCAGCTCGAGACCGTCCATGCCGGGCATACAGAGGTCGAGGACGCCGAGGTCGTAGCGACGGCCGTCCCGCACCGCGATGCGCATCAGCTCGAGCGCGCTCGCCGCGGACTTCGCGGTGTCGGCCTGCAGGCCCCACGCGGTGAGCTGGTCCTGCAGGATCATCCGGTTGGTCGTGTTGTCGTCGACCACGAGCACCCGCAGCCCGTGGAGGCCCTCGGCCGTCACCGGTGCGGCGGTCTCGGTCGTCTCCGCCAGGCCCAGCGGCACGGTGGCCCAGAACGTGCTGCCGCGGCCCGGAGCGCCGGTCGCGCCCAGCTCGCCCCCCATCGCCAACACCAGCTGGCGGCAGATCGCGAGGCCGAGGCCGGTGCCGCCGTACTCCCGCGTGGTCGAGGTGTCGGCCTGGGAGAAGGCCTCGAAGAGCTCGGCGATCCGGTCCTCGTCCACGCCGATGCCGGTGTCGGTGACCTCGAAGCGGACCAGGACGCCGTCGGGCGTTGTGCCCTCCAGGCCGGCCCGGACGACGACCTCGCCCTCGTGGGTGAACTTGACCGCGTTGCCGGCCAGGTTGAGCAGCACCTGGCGCAGCCGGACGGGATCGCCGCGCAGCGCCGTCGGGAGCTCGGGGGAGCAGTACGCGAGCAGCTCGAGGTCCTTCTCGCGGGCCGGCTCGGCGACCAGCTCGGCCACCTCCTCCACCAGCTGCACCACGTCGAAGTCGATCTCCTCCAGGTCGAGGTAGCCCGCCTCGACCTTCGAGAAGTCCAGGATGTCGTTGATGATCGAGAGCAGGGAGCGACCCGCGCTGCGCACCCCGTCGGCGTACTGCCGTTGCCGGTCGTCGAGCTCCGTGGTCAGCAGCAGGTCGGTGAGGCCGATGACGCCGTTCATCGGCGTCCGGATCTCGTGGCTCATGGTCGCGAGGAACGCGGACTTCGCACGGGACGCCTCGAGAGCGGCGTCGCGGGCCGCGGCCAGCTCCTCCCGGGCCCGGGCCTCCGAGCGCAGCATCCGGGCGGTCCGCGCGAACGTCAGCCCGACCAGCGCGAACATGCCGACGAGCACGGCGACCGCCTTGGGGTCGCGGCTGAGGACCGCGTTCGCCAGCAGCAGGACCGGTGGCACCAGCAGGGGGCCGATCGCGATGCCGAGCTTGCGCATCGGGTGGGCGAGGGAGCGCTCGGTCTCGTCCTCGGCGGGCGGCAGCTGGGGCCGCAGCGTGGACGTCGCGATGAGCATCCCGCCGACCATCCACCCCAGGTCGAGCACCATCGAGACCGTGCCGGCGACCTCGAACACGAGGTAGCCGATGTCCGACACCAGCCAGCAGGCGACGCCCGCGGCGAACGGGGCGCCGATGGCGTCCCGTTCGCTGCGCACCGTGATCGCACGGAGCACCAGCGCGAGCAGCACGGCGTCCAGGATCGGGTAGGTCGCCCAGACGACCCGGGTGGCCATCGACACCGACTGGTCGGCCACGATGTCCTGGATCGAGAACGTCCAGAAGAGCAGCAGGCTGACGACGATGACGGTCAGCGCGTCGATGACGGCGTCGGGGTCGACGTAGGTCGTCCGCCCGCGTCGGAGCGTCGACACGATGACGACCGCCGCGCCCAGTGCGAGGTAGCTGAGCAGGTAGGGGACGTCGGCCGCGGAGACCGCGGGCTCTGCGCCGCCCCAGGAGTAGGCCAGCCAGATCAGGTCACCGAGGGCGCTGCTGGTCAGGCCGGTGGCGATCAGCATCGGCACCAGCCGCCGGTGCGCCGGCGCCGTCGCCGCCCCGTACCACGCCAGCGCAGGCGCTGCGAGGACGCCGACCAGGTAGGTCGCGTCGCCGAAGGTGCCGAACGGCTCAACGACGTGGAGCAGCACCATCAGGATCTCGAGGCCCCACAGGCTCGAGACCACGACGGACCGCTGGCTGGGCTCCACGGCGACCCCTTAGGCGTCAGGTATCCGAAGGATAGTGCCCGGGCGCCGCGGCGGGGCCTTCTAGACTTCGCCGGCATGGTGGCGGACACGATGAGGGGCCCGGTGATCCCGGTGACGGAGCCGGGGACGGTGGTGGACGGCGCTCGCCGGCGGCTGCGACCGGGCGTGCGGCTGCTCGACCTCCTGATGCGGTCGAACGCCGGGTTCTCGGTCGCCCGGATGACGCCCGAGCAGCTCGAGCGGGCACAGACGACCGTCATCCCCGACGGTGCCCCCGCGAGCCTCTTCCTCGGCCGGCGGGCGCCCGGCGTGGACGTGCGGACCTCGTCGTTCCCCGCCCGCCACGGGGACCTGCCGCTCCGGGTCTACACGCCGGAGTCATGGTCCCGGACGCCGCGTCCGGTCGTCGTGAACTACCACGGGGGCGGGTTCGTGCTCGGCAGCGCACGGCAGCAGGACTGGACCTGCAGCCTCGTCGCGAAGGAGCTCGACGCCGTCGTGGTCTCTGTCGACTACCGGCTCGCACCCACGCACCGGTTCCCCGCGGGCGTCGAGGACTGCTACGACGCACTGGTCTGGACCTCCGCCCACGCCGTGGACCTCGGGGGCGACCCGACCCGGGTCGGCGTGATGGGCGACAGTGCGGGCGGCAACCTCGCGGCCGTGGTGTCGATCCTGGCGCGGGACAGCGGCCCGCGGGTCGCTCACCAGGCGCTCGTCTACCCCGTGACCGACATGACCGAGGAGATGGACCGCGACCCGTCGTACGTCGGGAACGTCCGGCCGATCGTGCTGTCCAACGAGGACATGGCCGTCTTCCACGGCCACTACGTCCCGGAGGGGGCCGACCCCACCGACCTCCGCCTCTCGCCGCTGCACGCCCCGGACCTGTCCGGCCTGCCGCCCGCGGTCGTCGTGCTCGCCGGGATGGACCCGCTGCACGACAGCGGGGTGCGCTACGCCCAGGCGCTCGCCGACGCCGGCAACCACGTCCGGGTCGAGGACTTCCACCAGATGCCCCACGGGTTCTTGAGCTTCCCGTACTTCTGCCACGGTGCCCGGCCGGCGCTCGACGCGATCGTGAGGTCCCAGCGCGCGGCCCTGCGCTGAGTCGCAGGTCCGGCCCGAGGACGAGGGGACGTTCGGCACTGTGCGTCCGCTGCCGCGGGCAGTAGCACGGGAGATGGGGCGGTGCCCGCCCGCGGCGCCACCCGTGGAGGTGGCCGATCATGGTGCGAACCTCTCGAGCCGCAGGTGCCGGTCTGGCGGTCCTCGCGCTCTCGACCCTGTCGCTGGTGCCGGCAGCCGCCGTCGCGCCGGCCGGCCCGGTCGCCGGAGCCGTCTACCACGGTCGCGTGGCGGGGGCCCCGACCACGGAGGGCGCGGTGAGCTTCCGCGTCACCAAGAGCGGAGCCCGGGTCGCCGCGGTCCGGGTCGGGCCCTACCCCCTGACGCTGAGCTGCGGGAGCGGTGGCGACCCTCCGCACCAGACCTCCCAGCCCGTGCCCATCCGCCACGGCGCCTTCACCGCGCGCATCGCCTACAGCGGTGACGACGGCGTGGTCGGCGCCCGGGCGACGGTCACCGGGGTGTTCCTCCGCAACGGTCGGGCGAAGGGAACGGTGTCCTCGCACGTCGTCGGCCGCACCGACTGCGACTTCTCGCTTCCCTACACCGCGCGGGTCGACTGACGGCGGTCCCGGTGACCGGTCGGGCGGGTACCGGCCGGTAGCCGCGTGCGAGGATCCGGTCCGTGGACGCTGATGTGATCGTCGTCGGAGCAGGTCTCGCCGGGCTCGCAGCGGCGGCGGAGGTCGCCGACGCCGGCAGGCGGGTGGTGCTGCTCGACCAGGAGCCGGAGCAGTCGCTCGGCGGGCAGGCCTTCTGGAGCCTCGGTGGGCTGTTCCTCGTCGACAGCCCCGAGCAGCGCCGGATGGGCGTCAAGGACTCCCACGAGCTGGCGATGCAGGACTGGCTGGGCAGCGCCCAGTTCGACCGGGAGGAGGACCGGTGGCCACGCCGCTGGGCCGAGGCGTACGTCGACTTCGCGGCCGGTGAGAAGCGGTCCTGGCTGCGCCAGATGGGTCACCGGCTGTTCCCCGTCGTCGGGTGGGCCGAGCGTGGCGACGGCCGCGCCGACGGGCACGGCAACTCGGTGCCGCGCTTCCACATCACCTGGGGCACCGGCCCCGGCGTGGTCGCGCCGTTCGAGCGCCGGGTGCGTGAGCACGCGGCCTCCGGCCGACTGCGGCTGGCGTTCCGGCACCGGGTCGACGGGCTCCTCGTCGAGGGCGGCGCCGTGGTCGGGGTCCGCGGTGCCGTGCTCGAGCCCAGCGCGGTGGAGCGGGGCAAGGCGAGCAGCCGGGTCGAGGTCGGCGAGTTCGAGCTGCGCGCGCAGGCGGTGGTCGTCACCAGCGGCGGCATCGGCGGCAACCACGACCTGGTCCGCAGGACCTGGCCGAAGCGGCTCGGCACGCCGCCGCGCACCATGGTCGCGGGCGTGCCGGCGCACGTCGACGGCCGGATGCTCGGCATCACCGAGGCCGCGGGTGCCCGGGTCATCAACCCCGACCGGATGTGGCACTACGTCGAGGGGCTGCGCAACTGGGATCCGATCTGGGACAACCACGGGATCCGCATCCTGCCGGGCCCGTCCTCGCTCTGGCTGGACGCGACCGGGGCCCGACTGCCCGCGCCGTACTTCCCGGGGTTCGACACGCTCGGCACCCTCCAGCACCTGCGCCGGACCGGCTACGACTACTCGTGGTTCGTGCTCACCCAGAAGATCATCGAGAAGGAGTTCGCGCTCTCCGGCTCCGAGCAGAACCCCGACCTCACGGGCAAGGACGTCCGGCTGCTCCTCTCGCGGATCAAGCCGGGGGCGCCCGGTCCGATCGAGGCGTTCAAGCAGCACGGCGAGGACTTCGTCGTCGCGGACACGCTGGCCGAGCTGGTGCGGGGCATGAACGAGATCGGTGACGGTCTCATCGTCGAGGCCGAGCTGCGCGACCTCGTCGAGCAGCGGGACCGGGAGATCGACAACCCCTACAGCAAGGACGCCCAGGTCACCGCGATCCGGGGCGCCCGCGCCTACCGGGGGGACCGGCTGATCCGGGTCGCCACCCCCCACAAGCTGCTCGATCCCAAGGCCGGCCCCCTGATCGCGGTGAAGCTCCACGTCCTCACGCGCAAGACCCTCGGTGGCCTCGAGACCGACCTGCAGGGCAGGTGTCTGACGTCCGCCGGGGAGCCGTTCCCCGGGCTCTACGCCGCCGGCGAGGTCAACGGCTTCGGGGGTGGCGGGATGATGGGCTACAACGCCCTCGAGGGGACCTTCCTCGGCGGTTGCCTCTTCTCGGGGCGCACCGCGGGCCGGGCGGCCGCCGCGGCCGTCTGACCTCGTCCGGGGCCGTCAGTGGGCGGTCCCGACCAGGTTCAGGCCCACGACGCCGGCGACGATCATGCTCAACGACACGATCTTGACCCAGCCGAGCTGCTCACCGAGGAACAGGTAGCCGACCACCGCGACGAGGGCGGTGCCCACGCCCGACCAGATCGCGTAGGCCACGGACACGGGCATCGTGCGCACCACGACGGTGAGCAGCCAGATGGCGACGGCGTACCCGCTCAGCACCACGGCGCTCCAGAGCGCGTTCGTGAAGCCGTCGGCCTTCGGCAGCAGTGCCGTCGCCACCACCTCCACGGCGATCGCGACCATCAGCAACACTCCGGCGAGCACGTCCTTCTCCTCCTGTAGCAGTTGCTACAACTGTAGCAGTCGCTACGCTGAGGGAGTGAGTCGTCGCGATGTGCTGCTGGACCAGGTGACCGACCACGTCCTCGAGCAGGGCCTGATCGGGCTGACCCTGCGACCCCTCGCGGCCGCCGTCGGCACGAGCGACCGGATGCTGATCTACCACTTCGGCAGCCGCGACGGGCTCGTCTCGGCCGTCGTGGCCCACGCCACCGACCGCGCGGTCGCGTGCATCGACGCGCTGCCCGCCGCACCCACGGTGCGCTCGGCCGTCAACCGGCTGTGGGTCGCGTACGGCGAGCAGCCCCTCGACAGCTGCCTGGACGTCTACGTGCAGGCGGCGGCCACGGGACTGCTCGGCAGCGAGCCCTACCTGAGCGAGGCCCGGGCCAGCAACGAGCGCTGGTCGGTGGCCCTGCGTGACTTCCTGGTGCGCAGCGGTGCTCCGGCCCGGCGGGCTGCGCGGGTCGTCACCCTGGTCGACTCCGCGCTCTACGGCTTCCACCTCGACCTGGCCACCGACCGCCCCGACGAGCTCGCGCGCGGGGTGGACGACCTGGCCCGGGCCGCGCAGGCGCTCGCGGTCGGACGGGGCTGACGGCGGGCCGAAGACGGGCCGAAGACAGGCCGAAGACAGGTCAGGCGAAGGCCAGGGCGAGCACCGCGGCCCCGATGACGACGGCGATCGTGAGCAGGTAGCCGAGACGGAAGTGGGGCAGCGGCTGGTGCGTCCGCATCGCGCGCTCGACGCGCGCCCACCGGATCAGCGCCATCACGGTGATCACGCCGCCGAAGACGACCAGCATGACCGCCAGCGTGCTGCGCACCCACGCCGTGTCCGGCAGCCCGAGCGCGTGGAGTGCGACCCCGCCCGCCAGCATCGCCATGGCGGTGCGCACCCAGGCGAGGAAGGTGCGCTCGTTCGCGAGGGAGAACCTCGGGTCGGGCTCCTCGCCGGCGTCGTAGACCCACCGCGGGTGGCGTTCCGTCATGGCGGCCACTCTAGGGTCGGATCGTGGCGTACGAGTTCGATGGGCAGATCGCGGTCACCCGCGCACCGGACGGCGAGGGCGGTTCGCAGTGGAGCGCGGACCTCTCGGAGGGCTGGCTGGTCGGCGGAGGTGTCAACGGCGGCTACCTCCTAGCCGTCATCGGCAACGCGCTGCGCCACACGTTCGCGGACAAGCCGGACCCGATCGCCGTGTCCGCCTACTACCTCTCCGCGTCGGCGCCCGGTCCCGCCACGGTCGACGTCCGCGTGCGTCGCGAGGGCGGCAGCGTGGCGACGGCGGCCGCCGACCTGCGGCAGGGCCAGGACACCCGGATCACCGCGCTCGCGACGTACGGCGACCTGGACCGGCTCGGCGACGACGTGCGCACCACGGCGCAGGAGCCCGACATGCCGCCGCCCGACGACTGCGTCCCCAACTCGATGGCGCCACCGGAGGTGCGTGCGATCGCGCCCCTGATGGACCGCTTCGACATGCGGTTCCACCCCGACCACGTCGGCTGGGCGGTCGGGCAGCCCAGCGGCGCCGGTGAGCTCAGCGCCTGGTTCCGGCTCGTCGACGGCCGCGAGCCCGACCCGGTGGCCCTGCTCATGGTCGTGGACGCCCTGCCCCCGGTGACCTTCGACCTCGGCATGATGGGCTGGGCGCCCACGCTGGAGCTGACCGCGCACGTGCGCGCGAAGCCCGCCCCGGGCTGGCTCAAGGTTCGGCACGCGACCCGCAACATGGCGGGTGGCATGTTCGAGGAGGACTGCGAGGTCTGGGACTCCGCGGGCCGGCTGGTCGCGCAGAGCCGCCAGCTCGCACGCCAGCCCCGACCGGTGTAGGCGGGCCGCGTCAGCCGAGCCGCGACCGGCGGACGGCGACCACCCAGCGTCGGCGGGGGTGCTCGGTCACGGTCCACAGCAGGTCGCGCTCGGCGTCGTACGCCAGGTCCTCCGGGCCCATCGGCACCGCCCACCGATGCTCGCGCAGCCGGCCGGCGGGCCCGCTCCACACCGAGCCCGGCCGGCGGGGTCCGTGGGAGGCGGTCACGTACCACCGCTCGCCCACGCGGACGGCGCCCTGGGCTCGCCGCACACCGCCGTCCAGGACGTCGACCGGGCCTCCCTCGGCGGCGACCCGACCGAGCCGCCGGGTGCCACCGGCGTTGTCGTACTCGCCGACGACCAGCTCCTCGCCGACGTGGGCGACGAACGAGAACCGGAACGGCTCGGAGGGCTCGAGCAGCAGCCGCACGGGCAGCACGTAGCCGTCCGGGCCACGGACGACGTCCCGGGTGTCGCACACCCAGACGCCGGCCCGGGTGGCCGCCACGAAGAGCCGGTGGCCGTGCCAGCCGAGGCCGCCGGCGTGCACCCGCAGCGGTTCGTGGCCGTCCGCGGTCGGTCGCACGAGCTCCACGTGCTGGTAGCGCCGCGCCGGGAGGTCCAGCAGCGAGACGCGGGAGCCCGTGTCGCTGTACCAGGACACCACGGCGTGCCTGCCCTCGACCGACACTCCCTGCGGCCACCAGCGCCGGTCGCGCCGGTCGGCGCGGTCCCAGGTCCAGGCCCGGTGCGGCGTGCGGCAGGGGGCGACGGTGCGCCGCAGCCGGCGGTCGAGGTCGCCCGCGACCGCGTCCAGCCCGACCCTGCCGCCGTACCGCGTCGCCAGCGCGTCGACCTCGGCGGCGAGCTCCGGCGTCGGGGTCAGGTGCACCCCGCGAACGGTAGCGCCGAACGGTAGCGCCGAACGGGAGCGCTGACCGGTAGCGTCGCGGCCGTGGTGGCCGTCGTGGGAGCAGCGATCGTCCGGGACGGGCGGGTGCTCGCCGCGCGGCGCACCTCGCCGGCCGACGCCGCCGGCCGGTGGGAGCTGCCCGGTGGCAAGGTCGAGCCCGGTGAGACACCGGAGGAGGCCCTGGTCCGGGAGGTCGCCGAGGAGCTCGGGTGCACCGTCGTGGTGGTCGGCTGGCTCCCCGGGGAGGTCGCCATCGGTGACCGGCACGTCCTCACCGTCGCGCTGGTGGAGCTGGTCGACGGCGAGCCGCGGCCGCACGAGCACGACCTGGTCCGCTGGCTGGGTGTCGACGAGCTCGGGACGGTCGACTGGCTCGAGCCGGACCGGCCGTTCCTTTCCCACCTGCCGCTGGCGTGACCGCCTGCGACGATGGCCGGGTGCGCGGCATCTTCTTCGACGAGGACGACGCCCGGGCGGTCGTCGCCCGGCTGGTCGCCGACGGCTACGACGCCCGGGTCGAGCGGGAGCGGCTCGCCGGCGAGGACGACGACGAGGACCACCCCTGGGCGGTCGTGACCGATGCCCCGGCCGTCGTCCTGGAGCTGCTCGTGGACGAGCGCGACGGCTGGCTGGACGCCGACGACGACGCGCCCCCGCCCCGGGCTCCCCTGGACCTGCCCGCCGCGCCGCGGCGGACCCGCGACAGGTAGCTCGGCGAGGAAGAAGCTGGCCGTGGCGGTTGTTGCCGCTGCGACGTCCCACCTCCTCCCTAGGATCGACACCATGACGGCTGACCAGCGCCTCCTCCTCGTGCACGCCCACCCCGACGACGAGACGATCGGGCAGGGCGCGACGATGGCGAAGTACGTCGCCGAGGGCCGCTCGGTTACGCTGGTCACCTGCACCGGTGGCGAGATGGGCGAGATCCTGGTGCCCGAGCTCGAGCACCTGGCCGCCGACAAGGAGGACGGCCTCGGCGAGCACCGGCGCACCGAGCTGGCGGCCGCGATGAAGGAGCTCGGGGTCTCCGACCACCGCTACCTCGGCGGCTTCGGCACCTACCGCGACAGCGGGATGCAGTGGCACGAGGACGGCCATGCGGTGGCCGCGGACGACATCCACGAGAACGCCTTCTGGCACGCCGACCTCACCGAGGCGGCGAACCACCTGGTCGCGATCATCCGGGAGGTCCGGCCGCAGGTGCTGGTGACCTACGACCAGTTCGGCGGCTACGGCCACCCCGACCACATCCAGGCACACCGGGTAGCGACGTACGCCGCCTCGCTGGCCGCCGTGCCGTCGTACCGCAAGGACCTGGGGGAGGCCTGGGACGTCGCGAAGATCTACTGGGGCGCGATGTCGGAGAGCCGGATGCGTGCCGGGCTGCGGGCGCTGCGCGAGGCGGGGGACACCACGTCCTTCGAGGGCATGGACCCCGACGGCCCGCTGCCGCACTTCGTGACGCCGGACTCCGACCTGGCGGCCGTGGTCGACGCGACCGACTACGTCGACCGCAAGATGGCCGCGATGCGGGCCCACGCGACCCAGATCTCGCTGGACGGCCCGTTCTTCGCGCTGTCGAACAACCAGGGCGACGTGGCGTGGGGCATGGAGTTCTTCCGGATCGCCAAGGGCGAGCGCGGCGAGCTGAACGAGGACGGCCTCGAGACCGACCTGTTCGCCGGCCTCTGACCGGACCGGTCGTGCGCGTGCTCGCGGCAGCCGGGCTGCTGCTCGTCGGTGCGGTCACGGCCGTCGCGACCGTCGCGCTCCACGACCTGTGGTGGGGCCTGGCGCTGGCCGCGGCGGCGACCGTGCTGACGACCTTCGCCCTGCCCCCGGGCTGGTGGAGCCGGCTGGCGTTCGTCGCGGGGTGGGTGCTCGTCGTCGGCTGGCTGACGTTCCCTCGAGCCGAGGGCGACTACGTGATCAGCCAGGACGCGCAGGGGTACGCCGTGCTGGTGCTCGGCCTGGTCCTGCTCGTCGTCGCGATCGCCACCCTGCCGCGACCTACGATCTCCGCAGGAGGGGACGGATCGTGACAGCCGTGAGGGGCGGGGCATGACGGACGACAGCAGCGAGGGCGGCAAGGTCGTCCTGCTCATGCTCGCGGGGCTGGTGCTGCTGGGCGCGGCCGCCTACGGGACGCTCTACCTGCTCGCCGGCGACCGGGTCCCGCGCGGCACCACCGTGGCGGGGGTCTCGATCGGGGGCATGGCGCCCGAGGAGGCCGACCGGGCCCTGCGGTCGGGTCTCGCCGCCCGGCTGGACCGACCGGTGCTGGTCACCCTCGACGGCGACGAGGTCGAGGTCTCGCCGGTCGAGGCCGGGCTCTCCGTCGACCGCGCCGCCACGGTCGCGGCCGCCGGCGGCGAGCGCAGCTGGCGCCCGGGCCGGCTGTGGGACTACTGGACCGGTGGCGAGGAGGTGGCCCCGGTGGTCGAGGTCGACGAGCCGGCGTTCGACGCCGTGCTCGACTCCCTCGCCGACCGGACCGGCACCCCGGCGGTCGACGGCGGCGTCGCGTTCGAGGACGGCCGGGTCGTGGTGACCGACCCGCGACCGGGCCAGGGCTTCGACCCCGAGGCGGCGCGGACGGCGCTGCTGGCGGCGTACCTGGCCGACGGCGCGACCCACGTCGAGCTCACGACCACGACGGTGGAGCCCGAGATCGACGAGGACGACGTCCAGGAGGCCGTCGACGACTTCGCGAACCCGGCGATGACCGGCCCGGTGACGCTGGTCTTCGGTGACTCGCCCGTGCAGCTGCGGCCGGCCCAGTTCGGCCGGGCGCTGTCGATGGTGGCGCGGGACGGCGAACTGGTGCCCGCGCTCGACGCGCGGATGCTCCAGCGGCTGGTGGCCGGCGGCGTGAGCGAGGGTGAGCCCGTCGACGCGACCGTGCGGCTGGTGGACGGGAAGCCGAGGGTCGTGCCGGCCAAACCGGGGGTCAGCTACGAGCCCGACGACGTCAGCGACGCCTTCCTCGAGCTGGTCACGCGCGACGACGACCGGAGGATGGCGGTCGACGCCACCGTGGCGGAGCCGGCGTTCAGCACCCAGGACGCGCGCGACCTCCGGATCCGAGAGCGGGTCTCGTCGTTCACCACCTACTACCCGTACGCGGAGTACCGCAACATCAACATCGGCCGCGCAGCGGAGCTGGTCGACGGCACGGTGCTCGAGCCGGGGGAGACCTTCTCGCTCAACGACACGGTCGGCGAGCGCACCCGTGAGAACGGCTTCACCACCGGCTTCATCATCAGCGACGGGATCTTCAAGGAGGACCTCGGCGGCGGCGTCTCCCAGATGGCGACGACGCTCTTCAACGCCATGTTCTTCGCCGGGCTGGAGGACGTCGAGCACAAGCCCCACTCGTTCTACATCGACCGCTACCCGGTCGGCCGCGAGGCGACGGTCGCCTGGGGCTCGGTCGACCTGCGGTTCCGCAACGACACGCCGTACGGCGTCCTGGTGCACGCGACCGTGCAGCCGAGCACGACCACCAGCCAGGGCGTCGTGACGGTGTCGATGTGGTCGACGAAGTACTGGGACATCTCCACGACGACCTCGGACCGCTACAACTTCCGGCCGCCCGCGACCCGCCGGCTCTCCACCCCGGACTGCTATCCCAACACCGGCTACGCCGGGTTCGACGTCGACGTCACGCGCACCTTCCGCAGGCACGGCTCCGACGAGGTCGCCCGCACCGAGAAGATGCACACCTCCTACATCCCGTCGGACACGGTGATCTGCACCTAGGGCCCGTCCCCCTGGCCGAGCGTGACCGTCGTCACGACGGATCGTTGGGCCGGACATGCGCCGAGTCCTGGGAGCCCTGTCCGTCCTGCTGTCGTCGTTGTTGCTGCTCACCGTGCTCGGTGCCGCCGCCCCGGCGGACGCCGACGGCGTGCCCCTGCCGACGAACCCGTTCGGTGACCCGACCGGCGCCAACGACTGGTCCTGCCGGCCCAGCGCGGACCGCCCGGAGCCGGTGGTGATCGTGCACGGCACCTTCGGCGACCGCAAGAGCCTCCTCGACGACCTGTCGGCCGCGATGGTCGGGGAGGGCTTCTGCGTGTTCTCCGTCGACTACGGCAACCGCGGCACCGGTGACGTCCGGAGCTCGGCGCGCCAGCTGAAGCGCTTCGTCACCCGGGTGCTCGGCGCCACCGGCGCGGCGAAGGTCTCGATGGTCGGCCACTCGCAGGGCGGGATGATGCCGCGCTACTACATCAAGTTCCTCGGCGGTGCGCGGTACGTCGACGACCTGGTCGGTCTCTCGCCGTCCAACCACGGCACCACCGTGGTCGGCGACCCGGCCAAACCGCTGACCGGCGCGCTCCTCGACGGCCTCTGCCCGGCGTGCCGCCAGCAGGCCGCGGGCTCGCCGTTCCTCACCCGGCTCAACCGTGGCGACGAGACGCCGGGCCGGGTCAGCTACACCCAGGTCACCACGCGCTACGACGAGGTCGTGGTGCCCTACACCTCGGCCTACCTCGCCCCCGGCCCGCGCACCACGAACGTGACGATCCAGGACTCCTGCCCCGCCGACCCCGCCGAGCACGTGCTCATCCCGATGAGTCGCACGGCGATCCAGTGGACGCTGAACGCCCTCGAGCGCCCCGGTCCCGCCGACCCGTCGTTCCGCCCCGCCTGCTGACCGTGGGAAGTGGATGAATCCCCGGTCAGCCGGGGATTCATCCAGGTTTCCCGGCGGAGTCCGCCAACGCCCGGGCGAACGGCGGCCAGGCGGGCAGCCGGGGGGCGAGCGTGGCCTGGAAGGCGTGGTAGACGTCCGGCTTGCCGGACCAGGTCCCGGCGGCCGGGCGGTTGGCCGGGTCCAGCTCGTGGTACCAGGAGCCGCCGTCGCGGTCGACGAGGCAGCGGTCGGCGTACGACCACCACTGGGCCTCGCAGATCGCGTACATCTGGTCACCGGTCACGGCACGCAGCGTGGCGGCCGCGGCCAGCGCCTCGCAGACGACCCAGTGCATGCGTTGCCGCACCACGGGGGCACCGTCCCAGTCGACGGTGTAGACGAAGCCCTCGGCCCCGTCGACGGCCCAGCCCTCGCGCACGCCCGTGTCGAAGAGCGCGACGGCGTCGTCGAGCATCCACCCCGGTGCCGCGTCGCCGAGCGCGGCCCGCAGCGACAGGGTCAGTCGCGCCCACTCGAACCAGTGGCCGACCGTCGCGCCGTACGGGCGGAACGGGTGGGCCGGCTCGTCGCGGTGGTAGTCGGGCAGCGGCGTCCAGGAGTCGTCGAAGTGCTCGGGGATCCGCCAGCCGTTCGACCGCGCGAAGCCGTGCACGACCCGGGTGACGACCCGCTCGGCGCGACCGGAGTCCCCGGCCGCGAGCAGCGCCTCGACCATGTGCATGCTGGCGTTGACCCCGCGGTAGCCGTCGAGCACGGTCCACGACTCGTCCCACTCCTCGACGACCATCCCGGCGCCGTCGTCCCAGAAGTGCTCGTCGACGACGGCGAGCGCCTCGGCGAGCAGCGCGTCGGCGCCCGGTCGGCCCGCAGCCGCGGCCGAGGAGGCGGCGAGCAGCACGAAGGCGTGCTCGTACGCCGTCTTGCCCCGGGTCACCGGGCCGTCCGGGCCGACCGCGGCGTACCAGCCGCCGTGCACCGGGTCGCGGAACCGGCCGGCGAGGGCGGCGACGCCGTGGTCGACCAGCTCCGCCGCCCACGGCCGCCCCAGCAGGTGCGCCAGGGCGAAGACGTGGGTCATCCGGCAGGTGATCCACAGCTCGACCGGCCGACCCGCGTCCAGCGTCCCGTCCTCGGAGAGCCACCCGAAGCCGCCGTCGGGGTGCACGGAGGCGCGTGCGAACGCCAGCAGGCGGTCGCCCTCCTCCTCGAGGTCCAGGCTCACGGCGTGAGCCTGTGGAGGTCGCGCGGGAAGAGCGTCACCTCGCGGATGTTGGCGACCCCTGCGAGCCGGGCCGTCCACCGCTCGAGGCCGATGGCGAACCCGCCGTGCGGCGGCATGCCGTGCCGGAACGCCTGCAGGTAGGCCGCGTACGCCGCCGGGTCCTCGCCCCGCGCGCGGATCGCGGCGTCGTACGACGACGGCGTGTGCAGCCGCTGCCCGCCGGTCACCAGCTCCAGCCCGCGGAACAGCAGGTCGAAGCTGTTGGACCAGCGGGGGTCCTCGGCACCCTCGCGCGACCACGGGTGGGTGTAGAACGGCCGCTTGGCCATCGGGTAGCCCTCCACCGCGACGAAGTCGCTGCCGTGCTCCGCCAGCGCCCAGGCGCCGAGCGCGCGCTCGTGCTCGGGGGCGAGGTCGGGCTCGTCGTCGGGCGCACCCACCATGGCGAGCGCGTCGCGGAAGTGCACGACGGGGATCTCGTCGGGGACCCGGGGGACCTCGGCGCCGGACCGCTCGACGGCGTCGGCGGCGTGCTCGTGGATCCCGGCGACCATCCCGGCGACGACGTCGCGCAGCACTCTGAGCACGTCGCGGTGGTCGCGGACGAAGCCGAGCTCGACGTCGAGGGAGACGTACTCCGCCAGGTGCCGCACCGTGTCGTGCGGCTCGGCGCGGAAGACCGGGCCGACCTCGTAGACGCGCTCGAAGACGCCGACCAGCTGCTGCTTGTAGAACTGCGGGCTCTGGGCGAGGTACGCCGGCCGCCCGAAGTAGTCGACCGCGAAGACGTTCGCGCCCGACTCCGTGGCCGACTCGACGAACTTGGGCGTCTGCACCTCGGTGAATCCGGCGGCGTCCAGGGTGGCGCGGAAGCCGCGCACGGACGCGGCCGCGAGCTCCCAGCGGGCGCGTTGCGCCGGGTGTCGCCAGGTCACCGGCGCGTGGTCGAGCAAGGTGGGCAGGGCGGCGGTGACCGTCGGTCGCCACAGCTCCACCGGCGGCGTCGCGGCGGGCTCCGTGAGCGGCGTGATCACCGGGTCGGTGACCTCGAGGCCGCCGGGTGCCTGGGCGTTCGCGGTCGCCGTGCCGACGACCTCGACGGTCGTCTCCTCGGGCGGGACGCCACCGCTGCGGACGACGACCTGGGCGAGGCCGCTGCGGTCGCGCAGCACCAGGAACGTCACGGTCGAGAGCTGCCGGCGTCGGTGCACCCAGCCCTGGAGCCGGACGGTCGATCCCGGTGTCGCGGCCGCCAGGTCGGCGCAGAGCGTGCGGGGCAGGTCGAGGGGTGGTGCGGATGTCATGGCTACCTCCAGTCGGCGGAAAGCCCTGGAGGTGTGGGCGGGGGCCAGATCGCGGTGCCACCACACCTTCGCCGAGTGCTCAACCGATTGCTCGGGCTTCGGCCTCTCGTCGGTCCGCCGGACGCGCGGACACTCGCTGCTCCACCGGCGTGTGGGAGGTTCGTCAGGCCTCGCGGGCGTCGGGTCCAGAGTACGGTGCGCGTCGTGCTGGTGCACTTCCGACTGACGACGCCCGCCGAGCTGACCGACGAGGTGGTCGAGCTGCTGCTCGGCTGCGAGTGGGCCACCAACCTGACCCTCGAGCGTGGCGCGAGCCTGCGCCCCGAGGGTGACCTGGTCGGCTGCGACGTGGCCCGGGAGAAGGTCGGCTCGGTGATCGACGACCTGCGTGAGCTCGGACTCCACCGCGAGGGCGGCATCGTCTTGATGACGCCGACCGGGACCCCGTTCGAGGCCGCCGACCGGATCGAGGCGGCCGCGCCGGGGCATCCCGACGACGCGGTGATCTGGGACGCCGTCGAGGCGCAGGCGGAGGCCGGTGCGGTGCCGACGGTGTCCTACGTCGTGTTCATGGTGATCGCGGTCGCCCTCGCCTCGATCGCGGTGATCACCGACTCCGCCGTGCTCGTCGTGGGCGCGATGGTGGTCGGGCCGGAGTTCAGCGCGGTGGCGGCCGCGAGCGCCGGGGTGGCGCTGTGGCGGATGGACCTCTTCGCCCGGGGCATGCGGCTGCTGGTCTTCTCCTTCGCGTTCGCGATCGCCGTGGTCGCCGTCGCCGCCCTCGGCGCGTACGCCCTCGGCTTCATCGAGCCGGACGACGTGGTCCGCGCCCGGCCCAACACCGGCTTCATCTGGCACCCCGACGTCTGGTCGGTCGTCGTCGCCCTCCTCGCCGGCGCGGCCGGCGCCCTCGCGCTCGCGCTGTCCAAGACGGCGACCATGGTGGGTGTCTTCATCAGCGTCACGACGGTTCCGGCCGCCGGGAACCTCGCCCTGGGCATCGCGCTGTGGCAGCGCAGCGAGATCTGGGGGTCGTTGGGGCAGCTCGGTCTCAACATCGGCTGCATGGTGGTCGCCGGCGCCGTGGTGCTCGTCTTGATGCGGGTCGGCTGGGTGCGGCTGACGACGTGGTCCGAGCGCTTCTTCGGCCGCCAGTCCGACCTGAGCGGTCACCCGGGGGCGGGCGCCAGGTAGCGGTAGGCGTGGTGGGTGGTGAACCCCAGCTGCTCGTAGAGCGCGATCGCCGCGGTGTTGTCCCCGAGGACCTGGAGGTACGCGGTGGTGGCGCCGCGCTCGGCGCCCCACTCCAGGAGTGCGTCCATGACCACCAGCGCCAGGCCCTGCCGCCGGTGGGCCGGCTCGACCTGGATCGTGCGGAAGCCGACCCAGTCGTCGGCGTACGCCGCCACGCCGCTCGCCCGGTCGCCGACCCGCACCGTGACCAGGTCGCCGGCCTCGTCGTAGGACACGTCCACCGGTGGTCGAGCTTGTCGAGACCCCCGCAGCCGACGTCGCGCCAGCGCCACCGACCCGATCTGGAACAGCGTGTCGGCGTCGCCGCTCTCCGGCCCCCAGCCGTGTCCGCGGAACAGCTCGTCCTCGGCGGAGCCCGGCAGCACCGCCGCGATCGGGCGCCCGGTGCGGGGCCGGTAGAACCCGACGACCTGCTCGTAGTCCGCCTCGGGGTCGTCCGAGCCCGACGGGCCGATCGCGAGCACCGAGTTGGCGCGCCGCGCGGTCGAGGTCGGGGAGTGGCGCAGCAGCCAGTCACCCAGCGGCTCGGTCCGCAGGTCCGGCCACAGGGCCAGGGCGCGGCGCTGGGCCTCCTGCGGGTCGACCCGGTGCCGGGCCGACGGTCGCGGTGGGACCGGCTTGCCGGAGACGACGTCCCCGAGCGGGATCACCACCGGGGGCCCATCGGCGGGCTGGACCACGCAGGTGTCGGCGTCCCAGCGCAGGCAGGTGCCCAGCAGGTCGGTGAACGCCGGGCCGCCGCTGGGGCCGGTCTCCCCGGGCACCAGGCGGCGCACGACCACGCGCTGCCCGACGACGTGCGGACCAAGCAGGTGCTTGGCCACATCGTGGGGGGCATGACCATCGGGCACTTTCGGATACTAGGCTGTGCGCGAGCACCTGCTCCCGCCAGTCTCAGGAGGATTCGGTGACCTACGTCATCTCCCAGCCGTGCGTCGACGTGAAGGACCGGGCGTGTGTCGACGAGTGCCCCGTCGACTGCATCTACGAGGGCAAGCGGATGCTCTACATCCACCCCGACGAGTGCGTCGACTGCGGTGCCTGCGAGCCGGTCTGCCCGGTCGAGGCGATCTTCTACGAGGACGACACGCCGGAGCAGTGGAAGGGCTACTACGACGCCAACGTCCACTTCTTCGACGACCTCGGCTCGCCCGGTGGCGCGGCGAAGATGGGTGAGATCGACCACGACCACCCGATGATCGCCGAGCTGCCGCCGCAGAACCAGGACCACTGATCCGCCGGCGCGAGCCGGTCTCCGGGCGGCTTCCCGACTTCCCCTGGGACCACCTCCTCGAGCACGCCGCGCGGGCTCGTGCCCACCCCGACGGCATCGTCGACCTGTCGGTCGGCACGCCGGTGGACCCGACGCCCGCGGTCGCGCAGGACGCGCTGCGCGCGGCTGCGGACTCGCCCGGGTACCCACTGACGGTCGGCCGTCCGGAGACCCGGCAGGCGTGCGTCGACTGGCTCGGGCGGCGCCACGGGGTGACCGGGCTCGACCTGGACGCGGTGCTGCCGGTCATCGGCTCCAAGGAGCTGATCGCCTCGCTGCCCGGCCACCTCGGCATCGGCCCGGGTGACCTGGTGGCCTACCCGGAGCTGGCCTACCCGACGTACGAGGTGGGCGCGGTGCTCGCGGGGGCGACACCGGTCGCGCGCGACTCGCTGACGTCGTTCGGGCCCGAGGTCCCGGCGCTGCTGTGGCTGAACTCGCCGTCCAACCCGACCGGGCGGGTGCTGCCGGTGGAGCACCTGCGCAAGGTCGTGGACTGGTGCCGCGACCGCGGCACGCTCCTGGTCTCCGACGAGTGCTACGTCGAGTGCGCGTGGGAGGCCGAGCCGGTCTCGGTGCTCCACCCCGACGTCTCGGGCGGGTCGCACGAGGGGATCCTCGCGGTGCACTCGCTGTCGAAGCGCTCCAACCTCGCGGGCTACCGGTGCGCCTTCGTCGCGGGCGACCCGGCGGTGGTGGCCGAGCTGCTGGCGGTCCGCAAGAACCTCGGCCTGCAGATGCCCGGCCCGCAGCAGGTCGCCATGGAGGCGGTCCTCGGGGACGACGCCCACGCCGACGAGCAGCACGAGCGCTACGCCCTGCGCCGCCGGTCCCTGCGCGGGGCGCTGGAGCGAGCGGGCTTCCGCATCGACCACTCGGAGGCGTCGCTCTACCTGTGGAGCACGCGGGACGAGGACTGCTGGGACACCGTCTCCTGGTTCGCCGGCCGCGGCATCCTGGTCGCCCCGGGCTCGTTCTACGGCGCCGCCGGCTCCCGCCACGTCCGGATCGCGTTCACCGCCACCGACGAGCGGGTCGACGCCGCGGTCGAGCGGCTGGCGGGCTGAGCGTCAGGCGGACAGCGCGATGACGGCGTCGTGCCCGTCGGGGGTCAGGTAGTGGCCGTCGTCGAAGAGCACGATGCCGTTGCAGAGGCGGCACCAGCCCTGGTCGGACAGGTGGTCGGACACCACGTGCGCGGTGCAGCAGTCGTTGGTGTCAGCCCCCGGACAGTCGGGTGTGTGGTCGCACATCGTCATACCTCCCGCCCAGCAGGGTTCCGCGCCGCCGGGGTCGGAAAACCTGGTCTGGTCCGGGGTGTGGAGGACCCACTCCGACCGGACGGGTCGGCGTCAGGCGCTCAGGACGATCGGGTGGTCGTGCCCGTCGGGGGTGAGGTAGTGCCCGTCGTCGAACCGGATCACGCCGTTGCACAACCGGCACCAGCCCTGGTCGTGCCGGTGGTCGGCGATCACCCGGGCGCCGCAGCAGTCGGCGGCGTCGAGGTCAGGACAGCGCGGGGTGTGGGTGCACATGTGGTCCTCCGTGGAGCGGCCGGCCACCGGGGGTGGAGGTGGCCGGGGCGGCTGGGTCCGCCTGCTGCCAGTGTCACCCCGAGCCCGCGGAGGGCGCGGCGTGTTGCGCAGAACACACCCCCCGGATTAGGCAGGGCTCCGGACGAACCTCCGGTGCGGCATCAGGGGTAGACGTCGACGTGCACGTGGTCGCGGTGCTCGAGGATCGCCCGGTCGCCGGCGCTCTCGGGCGGGTCGTACTCGCGCCAGCCGTCCCCGGACCGGCTGCCGGCGGTCCAGATCCGGTCGTCGAAGATGACCGTCTGGACGTCGAGGCGGTCCGCCATGGCGACCAGGTACTGCGCGATCGCCCAGCCGCGGACCTTGTTGGCCGGGCTCACCGGCCGCACGAAGACATCGACGGCTCGCCCGTCGTAATGGGCCGAGCCGGACATGTGTCCCGTGCTGACCCCGCCCGGCGCGAAGCCGCCCATCGGCGGGTCGCCGAACACCTCGTCCACCTCCCGGCGTACGACGTCGGCGCGGTGCGTGAGCCCGGACGAGGTCAGCCGCGTGCTGGCCGCGTCGGGAGCGCCGCCCAGCCGGCAGCTGAAGGCGTGCCGGGAGTTGCCGGAGAGGGCCGAGGCGAGCACCCGTGCGTCGGCCTCGTGGTCGGCGTACGCGTCGGGGAAACCCGACCGCTGCACGGCCTGGGCGGCCTCGGTGACCGGCATGGTCTCGTAGCCGTCGACCTTCACCAGCGCGTCGTAGAAGGCGTTCGTGGCGTAGTAGGGGTCCGTCACCTGGGCCTTGGTGCCCCAGCCCTGCGACGGTCGCTGCTGGAACAGGCCCGCGGAGTCCCGGTCGCCGGCGCCGACGTTGTAGAGCTTGGACTCCTGGAACGCCGTCGCCAGCGCGATCGTCGCCGCGTGGGCCGGCAGGCCGCGGCCGACGGCGACCGCGGTGATGAGGGCGGCGTTCTCCGCCTGCTCGACCGACAGCGTCACCTCGTGACCGTTGACCTCGGCGGTGCACTGGTCGGGCTGGAAGAACGGTGTGACCCCGCCCAGCAGCGACGACACCCCCCACACGCCGGCGGCCACCACCCCGACGCCGGCGAGCGCGACGACGGCGACACCGGTGCGGAACCTCATGGCTCCAGTGTTCAGTTGGCGTGCAAGGCGGCGTTCAGCGCCACGCCGTCGCTGCGCCACGGCACCGCCTCGACGGCGCCGGTGACCGAGTTGCGCCGGAAGAGCACGTTGCTCGCACCGGAGAGCTCGGCAGCCTTGACGACCCGCGGCTTCCCGTCCAGGTCCGCGACGGTCACCTTGGTGCCGGCGGTGACGTAGCACCCGGCCTCCACCACGCAGTCGTCGCCCAGCGAGATCCCGAGGCCGGCGTTGGCGCCGAGCAGGCACCGCTCGCCGATGGAGACGACCTCCTTGCCGCCACCGGACAGCGTGCCCATGATCGAGGCGCCGCCGCCGACGTCCGAGCCGTCACCGACCACCACACCGGCCGAGATGCGGCCCTCGACCATCGACGCGCCCAGCGTGCCGGCGTTGTAGTTGACGAAGCCCTCGTGCATGACGGTGGTGCCCGGGGCGAGGTGGGCGCCCAGGCGGACCCGGTCGGCGTCTGCGACCCGCACGCCGGTCGGGAGGACGTAGTCGACCATCCGGGGGAACTTGTCGACGCCGAAGACCGTGAGGTGCCGGCCGTTGGCCCGCAGCCGGGCCCGGGTCGTCTCGAAGCCCTCGACCGCGCACGGCCCGGCGCTGGTCCACACGACGTTGGTGAGCAGGCCGAAGACGCCGTCCAGGTTCACCGCGTGCGGGCGCACCAGGCGGCTCGAGAGCAGGTGCAGCCGCAGCCACACGTCCTCGGTGGTGGCGGGCGCGGCCTGCAGGTCGGCCACCTCCACCAGCAGCACCTCACGGGTGACGCCGCGGTCCTTGTCGGCGCCCTGCAGGGCGCTCAGCTCCGGGGGGCAGACGGCGTCGGCCGGCCTCTCACCCAGGGCCGGCGCCGGGAACCAGGTGTCGAGCACGGCGCCCGCCGCGTCGAGGGTGGCGAGGCCGAAGCCCCAGGCGTTCACAGGGGCCGTCGTGGGTGTGCTCACGACCGTCCACTCTACGAAAGCCGTCGGCCAGCGGCGGACGTGGGCCCGGCCGTCGGACCGGCGCGGGTCCGGTGCGGGCCCGACGGCGCCCAGTACCGCCGGTCGTGCTCAGTGCCGCCGGCCGGTGGACCCGCCGAGGAGCCGGAGGAGGGCCTTCCCGCCCGGTGCGGGCTCGGTGGAGACTCCGCCCCTGGCCGCGGTGTGGGACGACGCCGGGTAGTACGAGATCCCATCCAGGACGGTCCCGAGGTCGGCGTTGTAGACGGCCCCCGCCGGCAGCACGAAGTCTCCGAAGACGATGGGTCGGACTCCGGCGATGTAGGTGACCGCACCGTCGGCGGAGACCGCCGAGGGCAGGATCAGCGAGTGGGCGGGCCGCAACGACGGCGGCAGGATCATCATGATCCCGTCCTCGAGCTCGGTCGGATCGCTGGAGTCGCACCGGCCGTCACCGCTGGAGCCCTCGGAGGACTCGGCCGCTCCGGCCAGGTGCACGACGCCGAACCGGTCGGTCATGATGCTGGCCGGTCCCGAGCCCGGGAAGAGCCCGGCGCGGCCGGTCCAGACGCAGTCACCCTCGCCACCGTTGTAGAAGGCGGGTCCGCCCGGCGAGCCGATCGCGACGAACCGGTGCTCCCGGACGAGGTCGGCGTTGCTGACCTGGCCGTTCCTGATCTTGGCGCCGGTCACGGCGTCGTTCCCGATCTTCGGGGTGGTGACTGCGCCGTTCCTGAGGTCCTGGGTGCCGATCCGGCCGCCGGCGTAGCCGGCACCGGCCGCGGCCAGCACGAGGGCGAGGATCGCGACGACCATCGCCGCCGGGGACATCGAGCGGGTGAGTCGGGTGGGTGCGGACACGTGGCCTCCTGGGTGTGGTGTGGGCCCGAGACGCCTGCTCGGACAGTACGCCGGCCGGGCGGACGGGCCCGGCCGGCGTACTGACTCGCGGTCACGGGGCCGTCAGCGGAGACCCGCCTGGCGCAGGAGCTGTCGACCGAGTGGCCCGACGTGCTTGGTGGCGGTGGACCGCGACGATGCCCGAAGCGGCGAGGTCGACGGGACGTAGGAGATGTTGTCGAGGATCGCGGCCCCTTCGCTGGCGTAGACCGCGCCAGGCGGCAGCTCGCCGGCGAACCCGTGCGGGCCGGCGATCACCAGGATGTAGGAGCCGGTGAAGAGGTACTGGTTCTGCGCCGGACGCAGGCTCGGCGGCAGGATCGTCATGATCCCGTCCTCGGTCTCACCGCTGGAGTCGCAGTTCGCGTCTCCACCGGCTGCGTCCTTGCTGATCCCGATCCCGGAGAGGTGCACGATCCCCGAGCGGTCGACCCGGTAGGCGGGGGCACCGACACCCGGCACCTCGGTGGCGCCGGAGACCCAGGCGCAGTCGCCCTGCCCGCCGTTGGAGAAGTTCGGCGCGCCCGCGGCCGAGATCTTGACCGTCCGCCTCTCCTTGACCAGGTCGGCGTTGGTCACCTGACCGTTCTTGATCTTCGCGCTGGTGACCGCGTTGGTCGCGAGCTTCGGGTTGGTGATCGCGCCGTTCTTGATGCCGCTGGTGCCGATCTGGCCACCGGCGTAGCCCGCCCCCGCGGCGGCCAGCACGATGGCGAGGATGGCGACCAGCATCGCTGCCGGTGACATCGAACGGTTGAGTCGGGTGAGTCTGGACATATGTCCTCCTGGGTTGGGTGTGGGACCCCGAGACCCCCGCGACGATGCCAGCGGCCACCCCAGGTCGCCATGGTCCGAACGGGCTACTCGACAAGGGTTCCTCTGCCCCAGGGGGTCGGTGCCGCACTCCCCGATCGGCTACTCCCCGGTGCGCCCGTCCACCGCCTCCCGCAGCAGGTCGGCATGGCCGAGGTGGCGGGCGTACTCCTTGAGCACCTGCTGGAGCACGTCGCGGATGGTGGCGATCCGGTCGCCAGGGTCGATCACGACGTCGAGCGCCTCGTCCGGCAGGTGGTCGAGCCAGGCGTCGGCGTGCGCCGCGGTGGAGCGCCACACGTCGAACGCCTCGGCGACCGCCTGCGGTGTTCCGACGGCACCGGTGAACTGGGACTCCCAGTCGCCGTCGACGACGAAGAGCTGAGGCTCTTCCGGGTGCCGCTGCAGGACACGGCGGAACCAGTGGTGCTCCATCTGCGCGAGGTGGCGCACCAGGCCGAGCAGGCTGAGCGCGCTCGGCGGGATCGCGCGCCGGGCCAGCTGCTCGGGCCCGAGGTCGGCGGTCTTGCGCTCGACCGAGGCCCGGAAGTCCGCCAGCCAGCGCCGCAGCGTCGCGAGCTCGGCGGGCGCCGGCTCGCTCACTGGCCCGTCCGGCCGTCGATGCACTCGCGCAGCAGGTCGGCGTGGCCCACGTGCCGGGCGTACTCCTCGACCAGGTGCACCATCACGTCGCGCACCTCGATCTCGTCGTCGTGGACCGCGACCATCCGGTCCCAGTCGGTGTCCTGGTCGATCCAGGCGTCGGCGGCCGCGACCTCGCGGCGCCAGCTCTCCCAGGCGTCCGCGACCACGGCCGGGTCGGCGACGGCGCCGTTGAAGTCGAGGTCGCGGTCCTCCTCGGTGCGGTAGAGCAGCGGCAGGTCACCCTGCCCCTGCAGGACGCGCCGGTTCCAGCTGTGCTCGACCTTCGCGAGGTGGCGCACCAGGCCGAGCAGCGACATCGTCGACGGTGGGACCGACCGCCGCGCCATCTGCTCGGCGTCGAGCCCCTCGCACTTCATCTCCAGGACCACGCGGTAGTTGCGCAGGTAGGCCAGCACGGTCTGCTGCTCCCCCCGCGTCGGCGAGTAGTCACGTCGGTCCTCGCCCTGGGGCTCCCACACTCCGCTCATGGCCCCACCCGATCACGGGCCGCCGACAGCGGGCAATCCGATTGGCAGGCGGCCGCGGGCACGCCGTACGCTTGCGGGCACAGGCGTCCGAGCCGTCATCAGCGGCGAGCCTCCGGAAGAACGGTCTCGACAAGCTGGACCCGAGACCCAGTAGAACCGGACGGGTAGGCCCGTCACAGCCGTGAACGAGTGGCTCCCAGCACCCGGGGAGCAAGCAGGGTGGTACCGCGGTCTCTGTGTTCGCGCAGAGCATCGTCCCTGTGGTGACCAGACCGACACCGCAGGAGATGCCCACGATGACCTACCCGAAGAACGACTCCGGCAGCGTGCCCTCGAGCCCTCGCTTCCCGGAGATCGAGGAGCGGATCCTCGCGTTCTGGGAGGCCGACGGCACCTTCCAGGCCAGCGTCGACCAGCGTGATCCGGGTGAGAACGGCGACAACGAGTTCGTCTTCTACGACGGCCCGCCGTTCGCCAACGGCCTGCCGCACTACGGTCACCTGCTCACCGGCTACGTCAAGGACCTGATCCCGCGCTACCAGACGATGCGGGGCCGCCGCGTCGAGCGCCGCTTCGGCTGGGACACCCACGGCCTGCCGGCCGAGCTCGAGGCGATGCGGCTCAACGGCATCAAGACGACCGACGAGATCCTCGAGCTCGGCATCGAGAAGTTCAACGAGGCCTGCCGGGCGTCGGTGATGAAGTACACCGGCGAGTGGCGCGAGTACGTCACCCGCCAGGCCCGCTGGGTCGACTTCGACAACGACTACCGCACGATGAACCCCGACTACATGGAGTCGGTCATCTGGGCGTTCAAGCAGCTCCACGACAAAGGCCTGGTCTACGAGGGCTTCCGGGTGCTGCCCTACTGCTGGAACGACGAGACGCCGCTGTCCAACCACGAGCTGCGGATGGACGACGACGTCTACCAGAACCGGCAGGACCCCGCGGTCACGGTCGGCTACGACGTCGAGACCGAGGGTCCGTTCCGGGGCGTCAAGCTGCTTATCTGGACGACGACGCCGTGGACCCTGCCCAGCAACCTCGCCGTCATGGTCGGCGAGGACATCGACTACGTCGTCGTCGAGTCCGACATCACCGGCCGCACCGAGCGGTACCTGCTCGCCGAGGCGCGGCTGCCGGCGTACGCCCGCGAGCTCGGGGTCTCGACCGGCTCGACCACCGACTTCCGGGTCACCTGGCGGGGCCCCGGCTCGGAGCTGGTCGGGCTCACCTACACCCCGCCGTTCTCCTACTACGTCGGCCACCCCCGGGCCTTCCGCGTCGTCGCCGCCGAGTTCGTCACGACCACCGACGGCACCGGCCTGGTCCACACGGCCGGCGCCTTCGGTGAGGACGACAAGGTCGTCACCGACCGCGAGGGCATCGAGGCGGTGATGCCGGTCGGCAAGGACGGGCGGTTCACCTTCCCGGTGACCGACTACGAGGGCATGCAGGTCTTCGACGCCAACCTGCACGTCATCGACCACCTCAAGGCGGTGACGAACGGCGAGCCGGGCGGCTCGGTCACGCCCGGGACCGTGCTGCTGCGCCGCGAGACCTACGACCACAGCTACCCGCACTGCTGGCGCTGCCGCGAGCCCCTGATCTACAAGGGCGTCTCGTCGTGGTTCGTCGAGGTCACGGCGTTCAAGCAGCGGATGCTGGAGCTCAACCAGCAGATCAACTGGGTGCCCGAGCACATCCGCGACGGCCAGTTCGGCAAGTGGCTGGAGAACGCGCGCGACTGGTCGATCACCCGCAACCGCTTCTGGGGCTCGCCGGTGCCGGTGTGGAAGAGCGACGACCCGACGTACCCGCGCCTGGACGTCTACGGCTCCTTCGAGGAGCTCGAGCGCGACTTCGGCAGCCTGCCGCGCAACAAGGACGGCGAGCCCGACCTGCACCGGCCGTACGTCGACGACCTGGTCCGCCCCAACCCCGACGACCCGACCGGCCGGTCGATGATGCGGCGCGTCCCCGACGTGCTCGACGTGTGGTTCGACTCGGGCTCGATGTCGTTCGCCCAGGTCCACGTGCCGTTCGAGAACGAGGACTGGTTCACGCACCACTTCCCGGCCGACTTCATCGTCGAGTACATCGGCCAGACCCGCGGCTGGTTCTACACGCTGCACATCCTGGCCAGCGGCATCTTCGACAAGCCGGCGTTCGAGAACTGCATCAGCCACGGCATCGTGCTGGGCTCCGACGGCAACAAGATGTCGAAGTCGCTGCGCAACTACCCCGACGTGCGCGAGGTCTTCGACCGTGACGGCGCCGACGCGATGCGCTGGTTCCTCATGTCCTCGCCCATCCTGCGCGGCGGCAACCTGATGGTCACCGAGCAGGGCATCCGCGACTCGGTGCGGCAGGTGATGATCCCGCTGTGGAACAGCTGGTACTTCTTCCAGCTCTACGCCAACGCCCACGAGGGCGGCGCCGGCTACGACGCGTCGCGGCGGACGGACTCCGCCGACCCGCTCGACCGCTACCTGCTTGCCAAGTGCCGCGACTTCGTCGAGGAGATGACGACGGCGCTGGACGGGTACGCCGTCGCGGACGCGTGCGACGCCACGCGGTCGTTCCTCGACGTGCTGACGAACTGGTACATCCGCCGCTCGCGCGACCGCTTCTGGGAGGGCGACGCCGACGCGTTCGACACCCTCTACACGGTCCTCGAGGTGGTCTGCCGCGCGACCGCGCCGCTGATGCCGCTGACGACCGAGGAGGTCTGGCGCGGGCTGACCGGTGGCCGCTCGGTGCACCTGACCGACTGGCCCCTGGTCGAGGAGCTCCCTGCAGACGAGCCGCTGGTCGCGGCCATGGACAAGGTCCGCGAGGTCTGCTCGGCGACCTCCGCGCTGCGCAAGGCCGGCAACCTGCGCAACCGGCTGCCGCTGTCGACCCTGACGGTCGTCGTACCCGACCCCGGCGCGCTCGCGGGCTTCGAGGCGATCGTGCGCGACGAGGTCAACGTGAAGACGGTCCGGCTCCTGCCGGTCGACTCGGACGAGGCCGCGTCGTACGGCGTCGAGCAGCGCCTGACCGTCAACGCCCGCGCCGCCGGCCCCCGCCTGGGCCGCGACGTGCAGACCGCCATCAAGGCGTCGAAGTCGGGTGACTGGTCGGTGGCCGAGGACGGCACCGTCACTGCCGGCGGGCTCGCGCTGGTCGAGGGGGAGTACACCCTCGAGACGGTGGCCGGCTCCGCCGACGCGGGCACCGCGACCGGCGTGCTGCGCAGCGGCGGCTTCGTCGTCCTCGACACCGAGGTGACGCCGGAGCTCGCCGCCGAGGGTCTCGCGCGCGACCTCGTGCGCGCGGTCCAGCAGGCCCGCCGCGACGCCGGCCTCGAGGTCTCCGACCGCATCGCGCTGACGATCGGCGGCTCGCCGGACGTGGTGGCCGCGGCCACCACGCACCGGGACCTGATCACCGGCGAGACCCTGGCGACGTCGTACGACGTCGTGGCGGCCGACGGCGACGAGCCCACGGTCACGGTCGCGAAGGCCTGAGGCCCCTCGCGCCTAGCCGAGCCCGAGGCGGCCGGCGAGGCGGTCGAGGGACGCGAGGACCTCGTCGGGCGAGCGGTCCGGGACGCCCCAGATGAGCTCCGTGGCGCCCGCCGCGGCCCAGGCCATCAGCTCGTCGGGGTCGGGCTTGAACGCGATGAGGATGCGGATCTCCGGGGAGCCGTCGCGGCCGGCGTCGGACCAGGCCTGCTTCAGCGACTCGATGTGGCCGGAGATGTCCTGCTGGGTCGGCGTGGTCATCCAGCCGTCGGCGTGGGCGGCGATCCAGGCGAACGTCTTGGGGCCGCCGCCGGCGCCGATGATCAGCGGGATCTGTCCCGCGGGCTTGGGGTAGGCCCAGGACGGCCCGAACGACACGAACTCCCCGTCGTACGACGCCTCCTCCTGCGTCCACAGCGCCCGCATCGCCTCGACGTACTCACGCAGCACGGTGCGCCGCCTGCCGGCCGGGACGTGGTGGTCGGCGAGCTCGTCGGTGTTCCAGCCGAAGCCGGCGCCGATCTCCACCCGGCCGCCGGAGAGGTGGTCGAGGGTCGCGACCTGCTTGGCCAGGGTGATCGGGTCGGACTCGACCGGCAGCGCGACCGCGGTCGACAGCCGGATGCGCGACGTCACCGCGGCCACCGTGGCGAGCGAGACCCACGGGTCCAGCGTGCGCAGGTAGCGGTCGTCGGGGAGGGTCTCGTCCCCGGTGCCGGGGTGCGCCGCGGTCCGCCGGACCGGGATGTGCGTGTGCTCGGGCACGTAGAAGGTGTCGAAGCCACGCTCCTCCGCGGCCGCGCCGAGGGCGGCAGGGGTGATCCCGCGGTCGGAGGTGAAGAGGACGAGCCCGTTGCGCATGGGCAGCACAGTAGAACAGGTTCTAGTTCGGGCGGAAGCCGTAGGGTCGGCCCCGTGTACAGCACCGAGGTCAGCACCGTCGTGCCGGCCGAGCCGTCGGTGGTCTTCTGGGCGCTCCTCGACCGGGCCGCCGTGGCGGCGTGGCGCGTGCCGGACGGGATGAGCGGCGTGGTCCACGAGCTCGACGCCCGGGTGGGCGGCCGGATCCGCATCTCGCTGACCTACGACGACCCGGCGCGGGCGGGCAAGAGCGACGGTGCCACCGACACCTACGCCGGGCGCTTCCTCGAGCTGGTCGAGGACCAGCGGGTCGTGGAGCTCGTCGGGTTCGAGGCCGACGACCCGGACCTGGCCGGCGTCATCACGATGACGACGACGCTGCGACCCGTCGACGGCGGCACCGAGGTGACGATCCGCCTGGACGGGATGCCCGACGCGGTCCCGGCCGACCAGAACGAGACCGGGACCAGGATGGCGCTGGACAAGCTGGCCCGGCTGGTTGGATAGGCGCGTGGACCCCGTGCAGGCACCCGTTCGGCTCGACCTCACGACCGACGTGGTCACCCTCACCGAGCAGCTGGTGAACATCGAGTCCGTCAGCCGCGACGAGCAGGAGATCGCCGACGCGGTCGAGGCGGCGCTGGCGGCGTACCCTCACCTCACCCTGACCCGGCGCGGCCACACGATCGTCGCCCGCACCGACCTCGGCCGCGACGAGCGGGTGGTCATCGCCGGACACCTGGACACGGTGCCGGTCAACGACAACCTGCCCGCGCGCCGCGAGGGAGGCGTCCTCCACGGGCTCGGCACCTGCGACATGAAGGGCGGCGACGCGGTCATCCTGCGCCTCGCCGCGACCGTCCCGGAGCCCAACCGCGACGTCACGTTCATCCTCTACGAGGCGGAGGAGATCGAGGCGGTGCACAACGGGCTGCGCCTGCTCGCCGAGTCCGACCCCGACCTGATGGCCGCCGACTTCGCGATCCTCATGGAGCCCTCCGACGCCCTCGTCGAGGCCGGCTGCCAGGGCACGCTGCGCGTCGACGTCCGCACGACGGGCGAGCGCGCCCACTCCGCCCGCAGCTGGCGCGGCGTCAACGCGATCCACCGGGCCGGCGAGGTGCTGCGCCGCCTCGAGGGGTACGACGCCCGCCGGCCCGTGATCGACGGGCTGGAGTACCACGAGGGGCTCAACGCGGTGGCCGTCCGCGGGGGCGTGGCCGGCAACGTGGTGCCCGACGAGTGCGTCGTGGAGGTCAACTTCCGGTTCGCCCCCGACCGCTCCGAGGCGGAGGCCGAGGCGTTCGTGCGCGAGTTCTTCGACGGCTTCGACGTCGCGCTCACCGACTCCGCACCAGGCGCCCTGCCCGGCCTGGACCGGCCGGCCGCGCGCGCCTTCGCCGAGGCGGTCGGTGGCCCCGTGAAGCCCAAGTTCGGGTGGACCGACGTCGCCCGGTTCAGTGCCCTCGGCGTGCCGGCGGTCAACTTCGGTCCGGGTGACCCGATGCTCGCCCACAAGCAGGAGGAGCACGTCGCGATGGAGCAGATCGAGCGCTGCGAGCAGACGCTGCGCCGCTGGTTGACCACATGAGAGGGCGCGGATGAGGGCCAAGTTCAAGGGGCCGGTGATCCAGCGCCGGTCCCAGGTCGACAGCGAGACCACCGACCAGCGGCTGCTGGACTCCCGCGGCCCGACCGACTGGGTGCACCAGGACCCGTGGCGGGTGCTGCGCATGCAGGCCGAGTTCGTCGAGGGCTTCGGGGCGCTCGCCGAGCTCGGCCCGGCCATCTCCGTCTTCGGGTCCGCGCGGATCAAGGCCGACGACCCGACGTACGCCCTGGCCGAGCAGGTCGGGCGGCGCCTGGTCGAGGCGGGCTTCGCCGTCATCACCGGCGGCGGGCCCGGCACCATGGAGGCCGCCAACAAGGGCGCCTGCGAGGCCGGCGGGCTGAGCGTCGGCCTCGGCATCGAGCTGCCCTACGAGCAGGACCTCAACGAGTGGGTCGACGTGGGGGTCAACTTCCGCTACTTCTTCGCCCGCAAGACGATGTTCGTGAAGTACTCCCAGGGCTTCGTCGTGCTCCCCGGTGGCGTCGGCACGCTCGACGAGATGTTCGAGGCCGCCACGCTCGTCCAGACCGGCAAGATCACCAGCTTCCCGATCGTCCTGCTCGGGACCGCCTACTGGAGCGGCCTGCTCGGGTGGCTGCGCGAGACGGCGCTCGCGCACGGCACCATCCGCGAGGAGGACCTCGACCGGCTGGTGCTGACCGACGACGTCGAGGACGCGGTGGCCCGGATGGTCGCGGCGCGGGACGGTGGTGCGCCGTGATGTGGTTCCTCGCGATCCTCGTGGTGCTGGCGCTCGGCGGGGTCGCGGTGGTCGCCGCCGGGCGGGGAGCGCCGCTGTCGGAGGTGTACGACGACCGCCCGGACGCCACCGCGCCGGCGGCGGGTCCGCTGCGGCCCGAGGACCTGCGAGGGGTGCGGTTCTCCCTCGGGCTGCGGGGCTACCGGATGTCGGAGGTCGACGCGCTCCTGGACCGGCTGGCCGGCGAGATGGAGGAGCGCGAGCGGTCGCAGCGTGGCGAGGACGCCGCCGGGTAGGGCACACTCCGCTCCATGTCGCGTGAGGTCGTCACCGAGGTCGCCGTCTACGTCCTGACGGGCCTCGCGGCCGTCGTGGTCGTCCTGACCCGGCTGCGGCTGGGCCGCGGTGAGGGTGGTGCCGGCCGGCTCCAGACCGGGCGGCGCCTGGTCGACGTGCACACGGTGGCGGGGGTGCTCGCGCTCGTGCTGTGGGTGGTGTTCCTGGTCGGCGGCAACGACACCGTCGGCATCATCGCCCTGGCCTGCTGGTGGGTCGTCGTCGTGGCGGGGCTGCTGATCCTGGTGCGCTGGCTGCCGACGCGCGGCAAGCACGCCTCCGAGGGCAAGCGGGACAGCTGGTCGGAGGGTCCGGCGCTCTCGATCCTCGCCCACGTCGGCATGCTCGTCGGCGTCGTGGTCTTCAGCTGGGCCTACCTGACTGCAGCGGTCTGAGCGGGCAGACTGGCCCGATGCGCCTCGGGACCCTGCTCACGACCGCCGCCCTCGCCCTCGGCGGGCTCGCCGCCGTACCCGCGGCCGGACCCGCCCGGGCGACGACCGCCCAGCCCGACCGGCCCGCTGTCCTCGAGGCGCGGGTGATCGGCCACTCGGTGCGCGGGCGCCCGATCCGGGCCTGGCGCCTCGGCGAGCCCGGCAAGCCGCGGGTCCTGCTGGTGGCCACCATGCATGGCGACGAGGGCGCGCCCCGGCAGATCCTCACCACTCTGCGCGACGGTCGTCCGGTGCGGGGCCTGGACCTGTGGGTGCTGCCGGTCTACAACCCCGACGGGCTGGCGGCGCACACCCGCAAGAACGCCCACGGCGTCGACCTCAACCGCAACTTCCCCTACCACTGGGCCGACCTCGACGGGTCCTACGAGTCGGGCCCCCGGGCCGGGTCGGAGCCCGAGACGCGGGCGATGATGCGGTTCCTGCGCGACATCCACCCGCGCTGGATCGTGAGCTTCCACCAGCCGCTGGACGGCGTCGACACCGACACCAAGGACAGGCGGTTCTCCCGGCGGCTCGCCCGGGCCCTGCGGCTGCCGCGCAAGTCGTTCACGTGCGGCGGCGTCTGCCACGGCACGATGACCGGCTGGTTCAACAGTCGCTCGCGCGGCGCGGCCGTCACGGTCGAGTACGGCGCCCGCCCCGGCCGGCACCGGATGACCGTCGACGCCCCCCGCCAGATCCTCTCCCTGTGGGGCGCCCGACGGGGCCAGCCGTGAGCGCCGAGATGCGGACCAACCGCTCGGCGCCCCCGGCGACCGTGACCCCGGTCCTGGTCTATCCCGACGTGCCCGCCGCCGTCGCGTTCCTGCGTGACGCGTTCGGCTTCGAGGAGCGGGTCCGCATCGGCGACGGCCACCGGGCGCAGCTGCGCGTCGGCGCGGACGGCGCCGTCGTGGTGGCCGCGGCCGACGGGGGCGGCCGGGCCGTGCCTCCGGGCGGGACGTGGTCCCACGAGCTGAAGGTCCGGGTCGCCGACGTCGACGCCGCGTTCACCCGCGCTCGCGACGCCGGCGCCACGGTCCTGAGCGAGCCGACCAGCTACGAGTACGGCGAGCGCTCGTGCGTCGTCGCCGACCCCGCCGGCCACCGCTGGGAGCTGACCCAGACCGAGCGCGACGTCGATCCGCAGGAGTGGGGCGGGGTCGCCGTCGGGCCCTGGTGACCAGCCGTCGGCTCTGGCGTGCGGGCGGTGGGTGAGCCACCGTCTGGTGGGCGGGATCGGTGGCCTGCTCACCGCCGGTCCGGCGGCCGGCCGCGGATCAGCGGCCCTCGAAGACCGGCTTCTCCTTGGCCACGAACGCGGCGACGGCGGCCTGGTGGTCCGCGGTGGCGCCGGTCTTGGTCATCATCGCGCTCTCGAGCTCGACGGCCTCCTCGAAGGAGTGACCGGCGGCGTACGCCACGGACTGGCGGATCGCGCCGAGCGCGATGGTCGGCCCGGCGGCCAGCCGGGCGGCCAGGGCGCCGACCTCGGCGGATAGCTGGTCCTCGGGCACCACCGAGGTCGCGAGGCCCAGCTCGAGGGCCTCGGCGGCGAGGACGGTGCGCGGGAAGTACAGCAGCTCGATCGCCTTGGCGCGGCCGACGAGTCGCTGGAGGGTGTAGCTCGCGCCGGTGTCGCAGGACAGCGCGACGTTGGCGAAGGCGAGGTTGAAGCCGGCGGTGTCGGCGACGACCCGCAGGTCGCACGCGAACGCCAGGCTCGCGCCCGCACCGGCGGCGACGCCGTTCACCGCGGCGATCACCGGCTTCGGCATGTTCGCGAGCGCGAGCACGGTCGGGTTGTAGTGCTTGTCGACGGTCGTGAAGAGGATGTCGCTCCCGCCGTTGTGGAGCAGGTGGATGTGCTCCTTGAGGTCCTGGCCGGTGCAGAACGCCTTGCCGGTCCCGGTCAGCACGACGCACCGCACCGCCGGGTCCTCGGCGACCTGCTGCACGGTCTGCAGCAGCAGCTCCTTGGTCGCGACGTCGAGGCTGTTGTAGGCCTCGGGGCGGTTGAGCGTGATGGTGCCGACGCCCTCAGCGACGTCGAGCAGGACGGGGGAGTCGGTCATGCCCGCAGTCTGGCAGACCCCCGCGCCGTCGCTCAGGTGGCGGCGATCACGCTCCCAGGCAGCGCGCGAGGTAGCGGTCGCTGCCCGGCTTGAGCTTGGCGGCCTCGGCGGTGAACAGGTCCGCGGCGTCGCGCCCCGGCCAGTCGTCCGGCAGCATCTCCTCGGGCAGCCCGGGGTCGGCGAAGAGGAACTTGCGCCACTCGTGCACGAGGTGGAAGCGCGCGGCGAACGCCGCCTCGTCCTCGTCGGCGTGCCCGGCCAGGTGCTGGCGGACCAGCTGGCGCGCGGACGCCAGCCACTCGTCGTACGACGCGCGCAGCCGGTCGAGGTCCCAGGCGCTGGTGGGCTCGGGGTCGAACCCGTCGGCGCGGGCCGTGCGCGCCGACGCCCCGGCCCGCTCGAGGATCTCGTGGACCGCCGTGCGCGGGAAGGGGCTGATCCACACGTCGGCCAGCAGCTCGGCGTACCCGAGGAACACGAGGTCGGCGCGCGGCCGGCTGCGCGCGGCCCGGGAGGACGGCGGGTCGACGAGGACCAGGTGCCAGCGGCCGTCCCAGGCCGGCGCGGACCGCCGGTAGACCCGGTTGGCGGTCTCGTCCAGGCGTCGGTTGGCGCGCTCGGTCGTGCGGTAGCCGCGACCGGCGTCGAGGTGCACCGGCTCCAGCCAGCCCTGCATCACCATCCGGGAGATCGCCGTGCGGACGGCCGGGGCCGCGATGCCGACGGTGTCGAGCAGGCGCACCACCGCCGCGACCGGCGCCTGGCTGCCGCGCGAGCGCAGGTGGTCGCCGTACAGGTCGAACAGCGCGGAGCGGGCCTGCATGGGGGCGAGTCTGCCAGCCGGCGCCGACGCGGGTTCGTCCTCGTCCTTTCCTCCCTGTGCTCCGCGTCACCAGGCGATGGGGGATAATGGTCCGCGCGTACAGCGCAGGCGGGGCCGCTGGGTGTCCCCGTAGCACTCGACAGAACGAAGGAAGGTGCGCGGATGGCGGCGATGAAGCCGCGGACGGGCGACGGTCCGCTGGAGGTCACCAAGGAAGGGCGCGGCATCGTCATGCGCGTGCCGCTCGAAGGCGGTGGCCGCCTGGTTGTCGAGCTCAACGCCGAGGAGGCCGGCGCTCTCGGGGATGCCCTCAAGGACGTCGTCGGCTGACGTGCCCTCGGACCAGCCCCACCGACCACCGTCGCTCCCGCCTCAGGTCTCACCGCCCGAGTTCGCGCTGAGCCAGGCCCTGCCGCACGCCGTCCGCGGCGTCGAGGTGGTGGCCCTGCCCGTCCTCCCCGGTGACGACGGCGACGCGTCGCTGGCCCTCGGCCCCGGGTCGGCCGAGCTCGGGGACGAGCTCGGGCTCGACCTCCTGGGCCTGCTGGAGTCGTCCCGGGCCACCGGCCGGGCCGGTGAGGTCGTCCCGATCCCGGTCCCGCTCGGCGGGCCCGCGAACGCGGACCTGCGCTGCGTCCTGCTGGTGGGCGTGGGCGACCAGCGGCCCGCTGACCTGCGCCGGGCCGGAGCGGAGCTCGCCCGCGCCGTCCGCGGCCGGTCGTCGGTCGCCACGACCCTGGGGTCGGTGAGCGACGACGCCGGGCTGACGGCGTTCGTGGTGGGCACCATGCTCGGCTCCTTCCGCTTCCTGTGGCGCTCCACGCCGGTCGACGACCCGCCGGTGCGCCAGGTCGTCCTCGCCGACCTGCCCGGCTCGCTGTCGCCGGTGCTGTCCCGCGCGGTGGCCCTGGGTGGCGCCGGCTGGCGCAGCCGGCAGCTGGCGACGGTGCCCTCGAACCTGAAGAACCCGCCGTGGCTCGCCGACCAGGCGGAGCGGCTGGCCGCCGAGGCCGGGCTCGGCGTGACCGTCCACGACGAGGCGTGGCTCGCCGAGAAGGGCTTCGGCGGCATCGTCGGGGTCGGGCAGGCCTCGGCCACCCCGCCCCGCCTGGTCCGCCTGGAGTACCGGCCGCGCCGGGCCGGTCGCCGCACCCCGACGGTCGCGCTGGTCGGCAAGGGCATCACCTTCGACACCGGCGGGCTGTCGATCAAGCCCGGCGAGGCGATGGTCAACATGAAGCGGGACATGACCGGTGGCGCGGTCGTGATGGCGACGATGGCCGCCCTGCGCGACGTCGGCTGCCCCGTCCGCGTGGTCGGCCTGGTGGCCGCCGCGGAGAACGCGATCGGGAGCGACGCGCTGCGCCCCGGCGACGTGCTGCGCCACTACGGCGGCCGGACGAGCGAGGTCACCAACACCGACGCCGAGGGCCGGCTCGTGCTGGCCGACGCCCTGGCGTACGCCGTCGCCGACCTCGGTGCTGACGTGGTCGTCGACGTCGCGACGCTCACCGGCGCGGTCAAGGTCGCGCTCGGCCAGCAGGTCGGCGGGCTCTTCGCCAACCGCGACGCCCTCGCGGACGCCCTCTCCGCCGCCGGCGAGGCAGCCGGTGAGCCGCTGTGGCGGTTCCCGCTCGCCGAGGCCTACGAGCAGAAGCTCTCCTCGTCGGTCGCCGACGCCGACAACGCACCCGGTGGGCCGGGTGCCATCACGGCGGCGCTGTTCCTGCAGCACTTCGTGGCCGGCACGCCGTGGGCCCACCTCGACATCGCCTCGGTCGGCGACGCCCCGGAGGACCGCGGCGAGTGGACCGCCGGCCCCACCGGCTTCGGTGCCCGGCTCCTGCTGGAGTGGCTCGGCTCCGAGGCACCCCTGGAAGGAATCGCGTGATGCACGGTCTCACCGTCCGCTGGTCGCTCGCCGACGCCCCTGACGGGGTCGAGGACGCGCTGGCGTCGTACGTCGCCGACACCTCGTTCGAGCGCTTCTCGGACGCCGACGGGCTGCGGTTCAAGACCTGGCGGATGCGTCCGGGCGAGTGGTTCGAGGGCTGCTACGTCTTCGAGTCCGCGGACGCGCGGGCGCGCTTCCAGGAGGCATTCACCCAGACCGCGGACGAGTCACCGGGCTCGCAGCTGGTGGGTGCGGGGCCGGTGCTGATCGAGGAGTGCCAGGTCGTCGCCGTCGCCGAGGGGGCTGCGGGCTTCCTCGCCGCCCCACGCTACTGACGGCGCGTCCGGGGCCCAGGCCTCCGCGGGGCGCTGGTCCCAGCAATTGCTGGGAGATGTACGCCGGCGCGGTCGCATGGCGGTACATCTGCCAGCAATTGCGCGGAAACCGCCGCTCCCAGGGGTCAGTCCGACCCGGGCGCCCACTCCTTCTTCGCCACGAGCAGGCCGTCGCCGACGGGCAGGAGCACCGGCACCAGGTCCTCCCGGTCGGCCACCTCCCGCACCAGGTCGCGGATGGCGACCGTCTCCTCGTCGCGCTGGGCCGGATCGGCGACCCGGTCGTGCCACAGGGCGTTGTCGAAGGCGACCACGCCACCGGGGCGCAGCAGCCGCAGCGCCTCGGCGAGGTAGGCGGAGTACTCGGCCTTGTCGCCGTCGCAGAACACCAGGTCGTAGTGCCCGTCGGTGAGCCGCGGGAGCACGTCGAGGGCGGCGCCGGCGATCGTGCGGACCCGCTGGTTGGGCAACCCCGCCTCGGAGAACGTCTGCCGCGCCAGGCGCTGGTGCTCGGCCTCGATGTCGACGCTGGTCAGCACGCCGTCGGCGCGCATGCCGCGCAGCAGCCAGAGACCCGAGACGCCGGTGCCGGTGCCGATCTCGACCACCGCGCGGGCGTCGAGGACCGAGGCGAGGAAGCGGAGGGCGGCCCCGCCGCCGGCGCCGATCGGCACGACGCCGACCTCGGCGGCCCGGGAGCGGGCCGCGGCGAGCGGCTCGTCCTCGACGACGTACTCCTCGGCGTAGGTCCAGCTCGCGGGCTTCACGGTGCTCAACCTATCCCGAGCCGACCGCCCGGCCCGGGAACACCGCCGCACGCCCGCTCGTTCTCCCCACGAGACGGTCGGGCCGGCACGGCTCAGGAGAGGGACACCGGACTCACAGGCTCCTTTCAGCAGACGTCCCTACGGTTCAGGAGAGGACGAGACCCTGTTCGGCGGATCCGCGCCACGGCGCGACAAGGAGGCCCCGGTGGACACCACGCGGGAGGACACGGCGCCGGACCAGCACGTGCCGACGTGGGAGGAGATCGTCGAGCGGCACTCCGACCGGGTCTACCGGCTCGCCTACCGGCTGACGGGCAACCGCCACGACGCCGAGGACCTCACCCAGGAGGTGTTCGTCCGCGTCTTCCGGTCGCTGTCGACCTACACGCCGGGCACCTTCGAGGGCTGGCTGCACCGCATCACCACCAACCTCTTCCTCGACCAGGCCCGTCGCAAGCAGCGGATCCGCTTCGACGCGCTCTCCGACGAGCGCGCGGACCGGTTGACCAGCAGCGCGCCGACGCCCGACGTCGCCTACACCGACCAGACCTTCGACGACGACATCGAGCGGGCCCTCGCCACGCTGCCGCCGGACTTCCGCGCCGCCGTCGTCCTCTGCGACGTCGAGGGCCTGTCCTACGAGGAGATCGCCGAGATCCTCGGGGCCAAGCTGGGCACCGTGCGCTCCCGCATCCACCGCGGCCGCGCGATGCTGCGCTCCGCCCTGGCCCACCGCGCTCCCGGCGCGGGGCGCGCGCGGTACGCCGGCCCGCTGCTGTCGCCGCGGGGGGCCACCTCGTGATGGGTCACCTGGGTTCCCGCACCAGCGCCCTGCTCGACGGGCAGCTGTCCGCGGAGGAGACCGAGCGGGCCTGGGAGCACGTGCACGGCTGCCACACCTGCCGCGACCTGGTCGAGCGCGAGGGCTGGATCAAGTCGCGGCTCACCGGCCTGTCGTTCGACGTCGCCGCGCCGGCGACGCCGGTCGGCCTCAAGGGCACGCTCATCGGGGCCGCGGCGATGGCGCCCGGCGACCTCTACCTCACCGACACCGCGGACCGGCGGCGCAGTGTCGGGCTCGCCGCGATCGGCGGCGGCGCCGTGGGCGCCGCGTTCATGGGTGTCCTGGTGCTCGGGGTCGGGCCGGCGTCCGCGCCCTCGCCGACCGTCGACCGGCGGGTGCCGGTGACCTCGATCAGCCAGCCGGAGTCGGCCCGCGGGGTCGGTCCGGTGTCGACCCGGAAGGCCTGGGTCACCCCCGACCGGTCAAGATAGAGGCGTGACCCAGGACGACGAGCCCACCCAGCCGATCGGGCAGCCGCTCGTGCCGCCGGGTGCGCCGCCGCCCGGACCGCCGACCACGCCACTCCCACCCGCAGCCCCGCCGCCGCCGCCGGGACCGCCGCCGACCTGGGTGCCTCCGGTCGTGCAGTCGCCGCCGCACCGCTGGGCGGCTCCGCCACCGCCGCCACCCCCCGCGCGCCACGCCGTGCCCCGGGGCCGGGTCCCGGGCTGGATGTGGCCGCTGGTCTGCGCGGTGGCGCTCGTCGTCGGGCTGGTCGGGGGAGCCATCGGCGGGCTCGCCTACGAGGAGGTCCGCCACGACGGCGGCCCCGTCGCCGGTGGCCTGAGCGGCGTCGACACGGTCAGGACCGCCCCGCTGCCGGCCGACAACGGCTCGGTCGAGGCGGTCGCTGCGCGCCTGCTGCCCAGCACGGTGCAGATCTCCGCGGAGTACCAGGGCCAGAAGGGCGGCGCCACCGGGTCCGGCTTCGTGCTGGACCGGCAGGGCCACGTCATCACCAACAACCACGTCGTCGAGGAGGCCGACGCCGACGACGGCCCGATCGAGGTCGTCGACCAGGACGGCAACCGGTACGACGCCGAGGTGGTCGGTCGCAGCGCGGTCTACGACATCGCGGTGCTCTCGGTCCCCGACGCGGCCGGGCTGACGCCGGCGGCGCTTGGGTCGTCCCAGGCGCTGCGAGTCGGTGAGAGTGTGGTGGCGATCGGCTCGCCGCTCGGGCTCAGCTCGACCGTGACCGCGGGCATCGTGAGCGCCCTGCACCGGCCGGTGACGACGGGCAGCGCCGGCGACGACTCGTCGTACATCAACGCGGTCCAGACCGACGCCGCGATCAACCCGGGCAACTCCGGCGGACCGCTGGTCAACCTGCGCGGCCAGGTGGTCGGCGTGAACTCCGCGATCGCCACCACCGGGGGGTCGGTCGGCGGCGAGTCGGGCAACATCGGCGTCGGGTTCGCCATCCCGATCGAGCAGGTGCGGATCACCGCGGACCAGATCCTGCGCACCGGCAAGGCGGAGTACCCCGTCATCGGCGCCAAGGTGAAGACCGGGGGACAGGTGGACGGCGCCGGCGCGGAGGTCGACTCGGTCATGCCGGGCACTCCCGCCGAGCGCGGCGGCCTGGAGGAGGGCGACGTCATCACCGCCGTCGACGGTGAGCGGGTCACCGACGGCATCGCCCTGATCGTCGCGATCCGCGCCCACCAGCCCGGCGACACCGTCGAGTTCACCGTCCGCCGCGACGGCCGGGACCGCACCCTCACGCTCACCCTCGGCGCCGAGACCGGCTGACGAGGGGTGGATGAATCCCCGGCTGACCGGGGAACCTGACGTTGTCAGGGGTTGCAACACCCGACAACGTCAGGAAGAGCCTGACCGCTGGAACTGGTGGGGCTGGTGGGACCGGCGCTCCGATCGGTACGACGACGCGCGCCCGATCGAGCACAGCTCACCCGCTCGCCGGCCCGGGGGTGGATGAATCCCCGGTCAGCCGGGGAAACCTGGCGTTGTCAGGGGTTGCAACCCCCGACAACGTCAGGGACTGCCCGTCCGCTGGGGCTGTTGTGGCGCGTGGGTCGCGAGCCGGTCCGGCGTCGGTCGACCGCGGACCGGCGGGTCAGACCTGGTCGGAGGCGTCGGACTCGACGTAGGGGTGCTGGTCGACGAAGGTGCGGGTCTCGGCGTACATCCGGGCGATGTAGTCCTCGAGCTGGCTGGCCTCGACGCGCCACTGACCGCGGCCGCCGATCTTGATGGCCGGCAGCTCGCCGCGCCGGACCAGCGCGTAGACCTGAGCGCTGGAGGTGTTGAGCACCTCCGCCACGTCGGCGAGCGTGAGGAAGCGCGGCGTTGCGGCCATGGCCCCATCGTCGCACCCGGTGCCCGCCGCCGGGCGGGGCGCCCCGCCGGCCCTGTGGAGAGAGACGTTTCGAGGTCGGGGACGAGGGCCATGATGTCCGCGTGAGTCTCGGCACGACCTCGGGGACGCCGCCGCGCGCGGCGCCGGACCCCGCGGCGCCCGGGGCGCCCGTCCCGGCGGCCACCCGGGCGCACCGCTCCGGCTGGCGGGACCCGAGGCTGTGGGTCGGCCTGCTGATCGTCGCGGTGTCGGTCGTCGCGGGCGCCCGGCTGCTCGCGTCCGCCGACGACACCGTCGCCGTCTGGGCGGTCGCCGCCGACGCCGGGCCGGGTGCCCGGCTCGACCCCGATGACCTGGTGCCCCACCGGGTGCGGTTCGCCCACGACGCCGACCTCGGCGGCTACTTCACGGTCGACGACCCGCTGCCGTCCGAGCTGCGCCTTGTCCGCGCGGTCGGCGCGGGTGAGCTGCTGCCGCGCGCCGCGGTCGGTGAGAGCGGCACGGCGACCGACTCGGTGGAGCTGCCGGTCGCGGTCGACGCCGAGCTGGTGCCGCCCTCGGTGCACGCGGGCTCCGTGGTCGACGTCTACCTGGCCGGGGCGAGGGGCGGCGCCCTGCTGACCCGCGCGACGGTCGTGGACGCGCCCGGGATGGAGACCACCTTCGGCTCGGCCACCGGTCGCCGCCAGCTCGTGCTCGCCGTGCCCGCCGCGGACGCGTCGGCCTTCCTCGAGCAGGTCGGCCGGGCGCGCGAACCGGTCCTGACCGTCGTACGCCGTGGCTGAGCGCGCCCTCGTCATCGTCGTCGCCAGCGGCGCGGCCTGGGAGCCCGCCGCCCTCGAGCGACTCACCGCCCACCCCGGCGTCGTCGTGCTCAAGCGCTGCGTCGACGTCGACGACCTGCTCGCCGCCGCGACGGCGGGCCAGGCCGACGCGGCGGTGCTCGGGCTCGACTCACCCGGCCTCGACCGGCCCGCGGTCGACCTGCTGCGCAAGCACGGCGTGCGGCCGGTCGCGATCGCGCCGGGCGGTGCCACCCTCGACGGTGGGCGGCTGCGCGCCGCGCGCATCGGGATCGCCCGGGTGGTGCCCGACGACGACCTCGCCGCGCTGGCGGCGGCCGTCCTCGACGAGGAGACGTCGCCGACGCAGGTCCGGGTGCCACGACCCGGCGTCCCGCCCGCGCCGCCGACCGGGCCGTCCGCAGCCGGCCGGGTCCTCGTCGTGTGGGGACCGGCCGGTGCTCCCGGGCGCACGACGGTCGCCGCGGCGCTGGCCGCCGAGCTGGGCCGACGCCGCCGGCGTACCGTCCTGGTCGACGCCGACCCGTACGGCGGTGCGGTGGCTCAGCAGCTGGGCGTCCTCGACGAGGTCTCGGGCCTGCTGTCCGCCGCCCGGCTGGCGGCGGCCGGGCAGCTGGCGGACCGGTTCGGGTCGGTGCAGCGCGGCCTCGACGACCGGGTCAGCGTCGTCACCGGCCTGCCCCGCGCCGACCGCTACGTCGAGGTCCGCGCCGGCACGATCGAGCACCTGCTCGAGGTCGCGCGCGGCCAGGCCGAGGTGGTCGTCGACACCGGGTTCAGCCTCGAGGACGAGCCCGGCTCCGACTACGGCACCCGGCCGGGTCGCAACCAGCTCACCCTGGGTGCGCTCGAGACGGCCGACGAGGTCGTCGCGGTCGGCGCCGCCGACCCCGTGGGTCTGTCCCGCCTGGCCCGCGGTCTGGTGGAGCTCCGTGAGGTCGTCGGGGCCCGGCCGGTGCACGTGGTGGTCAACCGGATGCGGCCGACCCTGGGGTGGTCGGAGCGGGACATCGCCGGCATGGTCGGCGGCTTCGCCCGTCCGGTCGGCCTGCACTTCCTGCCCGAGGACCAGGCGACGGTCGACCGGGCGCTGGTGGCCGGCCGCACCCTGGTCGAGCTGGGCGACTCGCCGCTGGCCCGCGCGGTCGCCCGGGTCGTCGACGGGCTCGGCGCCCAGCACCGGTGAGCACCGGGTGCCGATCCCGCGTCGCCGGGCGGGGATGATGGCCCCATGGGCGCAGGGCACTCGCACGGCAGCCATCGGGCGCACCGCTCCGACGAGCCGGAGTTCCAGGTCGACCGGACGCCCCGCGTGGTCCTCCTCGCCGCGCTCGCCGTCGCCGGGCTGCTGACCGTGCTGGGCGTCGTGATGCTCTGGCCCTCCCACGACGAGGTCGACCGGATCCAGTCGCAGGTCAGCTTCGCCGCCCCCGGCGTCACCTTCCCGACGGCGGTGGTGCAACGGGTCCGTCCGGCGTGCGTCGGTGACCAGGAGCGCGACGGCACCTGCAACACGATCGAGGTGGCGCTCGACGAGGGCCCGGACGACGGCACGCTCGTCACGGTGCAGGTGCCCCCGCAGGTCGCCTCGTCCGGGCTCCAGGAGGGCGATCGGGTCAAGCTCCAACGCTCGCCGGGGCACGACGGTGGTGACGCCACGTACGGCTACTTCGGGACCGTGCGCACCACCCCGCTCGCCGTCCTGGTGCTGGTGTTCGTCGTCCTGGTGCTGGTGGTGGCGCGCTGGCGAGGTCTGTTCGCGCTCCTCGGGCTGGCGTTCAGCGGTGTCGTGATCTGGTCCTTCATGCTGCCGGCCCTGCTGAGCGGGCAGCCGGGACTGGCCGTCGGGCTGTGCGGGTCGGCACTGATCATGTTCGTCGTCCTCTACGCGACCCACGGGGTCTCCCTGCGCACGTCGGCCGCGCTCGCCGGGACCCTCGTGGGGGTGCTGGTCACGGCGCTGCTCGGCGTGGTCGCCGCGGGCGCGGCACGGGCCACCGGCGTCACCGACGAGTCCGCCGGCGTCCTGCAGTCACTGGTGGGCGACCTGAGCTTCCGCGGCCTGTTCGCCTGCGCCGCGGTCGTCGTCGGCCTGGGCGTGCTGAACGACGTCACCATCACCCAGTCGTCCTCGGTCTGGGAGCTCCGCGCGGCCGCACCGACGATGAGCCGGGTGCAGGTGTTCGCCAGCAGCATGCGGATCGGCCGCGACCACATCGCCTCGACGATCTACACGATCGTCTTCGCGTACGCCGGCACCGCGCTCGCCGTGCTCCTCGTGCTGCAGATCTACGGCCTGCCGGTCGCCGAGCTGCTCACGACCGAGGACATCACCGAGGAGGTCATCCGCACCCTGGCGAGCAGCATCGGCCTGGTGCTGGCGGTCCCGCTCACCACCGGGATCGCGACCATGGTGATCCCGCGTGGGGCGGACGAGCCGGCGGCTCAGGCGGCGAACAGCAGGTAGAGGCCGCCCACGGTGAACGCGATCATCGCGAACAGCAGCGGGAGCTGTCCGGTCAGCTGGTGCCGCCTCGGCAGGATCTTGATGGCCCGGTCGTGGGCGGCCACGACCCCGAGCACATGGCCCGCGACGACGGCGAGCACCTTGATGTCGGCCAGCAGGGTGGGGTGCAGGCTCAGCCAGTAGCTGACCGTCAGGTCGGCGGTGCCGAACCAGTTGGCGCCGGTGCTGAACGGGTCGCTGGCCTGGATCAGCGTGAGCTGCCCGACCTCGACGAAGTAGCTGAGGTAGTGGGCGATGATGTAGCCCGCGATGATCGGCACGACCGAGTGCGCGAAGAGGTTCGGCAGGTCCCGCCGGCGCAGGTCGTCGCCCAGCCCGGTGAGCATGCAGCCGACGGCGAACACCAGACCGACCGTGACGCAGAAGGCGAGCAGGGCCAGGTTGTTCAGGACGTACGCCGACACCGAGCTGCCCTGGACGAACTGCACCCACCGGGTCGAGTCCTTGAACGAGTCGAACGCCGTGCTGCCGAAGAGCACGGCGGTGACCGCGAGGAGGCCGGGGCGGACCGGCGTGGTGTCCAGGTTCGCGAGCGGGCTGCGGACCACGAGCAGGTCGCCGCGCCGGCCCCACACGGACATCCGCGACACCAGGGTCGAGTAGACCTCGAACGGGTCGGCCCGCTCGAAGAAGGTGTTGCCGAAGACGGCACCGCCCACCAGCATCGCGGCGACGTACACCGCACACCACAGCCGGACCGGCCCCAGCTCGGTGGAGTAGGGGTAGACGAGCTCCATCCAGACGAACGCGAACAGCCCGAGCGCCGCCGGCCAGTGCCCCAGCCGCTCGGGGTAGGTCAGCAGTCCCCGCTCGGGGTCGCCGCCCGAGATCCTCGCCAGCGCCAGGTTGATCGTCCGGCCCGGGCTGATCGCCTTCCACACCGGCCCGGCGACCAGCGAGAGCGGGACCAGGCCGACCCACCACCAGACGTAGAAGATGCCGAGGGCCGGGTTGATCACCAGGTCCTTGCCGAAGATCGCCGCCATCGCCATGAAGAGGGCGACGAGCATGCCGACGCTGCGCCACAGGGCGCGCCACCAGACGGAGTCGACCACCGTCGCGAGCCAGGCCGGTGCGGGCCGGCCGCTGGTCGCGGCGTCGTACCGCGGGGTGCGCCAGGCGACGGCGAGGACGGTGAACGACACCACCAGCGCGGCCGTCGCCCCCGCGATCGCGAGCTCGGGGGAGATCGGCAGGTCCTTGGCGCCGCCGATCCCGTGCGCCAGCGTGATGCCGTCGGTGCCCATGTCGGCGGGGCTCAGCTGACCTCGAGCTGCACGATCACCTTGTCGAGGGAGTGCGACTCGACGTCCACCGTGCCCGGGGTGCTGATCGGCGTGAGCTCCAGCATGGTCATCCCCTTGTCGTACTCCAGCTCCTGCTCCGGGCTGGAGTGGACGTGGATCTCACCGGGCGCGTCCGCCTCGACGTGCAGGGTGATCGGCTGACCCACGGCGACCTCGACCCGCTCGCCGTTCGGGGTGACCGTGTCGCCGGAGATGGTCACGCTGATGACCTTCGGCTCGGTGCTCGTCCCGCCGTCGGACCCGCCGCCGGACTCCGAGCTGCCGCAGGCGACCAGCGCGCCGGCGGTGAGGACGAGGGTGAGGGCGGCCAGGGCTCGACGCATGCTCGGGGGGTCCTTCGGTGTCCGGGGTGACCTGAATCGGTCGGTGGCGTCTGCCAGAATCCCATGGACGGGCAAACCGACGGTACGTGGCCCCGGCGGACGACGAGAGGCGGCAACATGAGTGAGCGGCTCCGGCCGCGGGACGTGGCGTTGCTGGCCGAGGAGTCCGCGTCGACGCCGATGCACAACGCCACCGTGGAGATCTTCGAGCCCGGCCAGTCCGGCTTCGACTACCCCGGGCTCGTCCGCCTGGTGCAGGAGCGCCTGTCCTTCGTGCCCCGCTACCGCCAGCGGGTGCAGACGGTGCCGGGCCGGCTCGCCAACCCGGTGTGGGTCGACGACGAGCACTTCGACCTCGGCTACCACGTCCGCCGCTCCGCCCTCCCGCGACCGGGGAGCCTGGACCAGCTCCGCGAGCTCGTGGCGCGGATCGTCTCCAGACCGCTGGACCGCAACCGGCCGCTGTGGGAGATGTACTTCGTCGAGGGGCTCGCGGACGGCCGGGTGGCGCTGCTGTCGAAGTCCCACCAGGTGCTCGTCGACGGCATGCACACCGTCGACCTCGGCCAGGTGCTGCTCGACACCTCGCCCGAGCCCAAGGAGCTCGGCGCCGACGAGTGGCGGGCGCGCAGCCGGCCGTCGCCGTTCGCCCTGATGGCCGGGGCGGTCCGCGACTCCGTGACCGACCCCCACGTCGTGCCCGCGACGGCCCGCAGCACCACCGGCGCCGTCCTGCGCGGGGTGGCGGACGCCGCCCGGTCCGCCGGCCGGGTCGTCGACGCGCTCGCCAACCGCACCCCGACGTCCGGGTCCCCGATCATCGGGCCGCTGTCCCAGCAGCGGCGGGTCGTCGCCGTGCGGACCGACCTGGCCGACCACCGGAAGGTCCGTGACGCCCACGGCGGCACCGTCAACGACGTCGTCCTCGCCACGGTCACCGGTGCGCTGCGCGCCTGGCTGCTCACCCGCAGCGACACGATGCGCGGGATCCGCGAGGTCCGCGCCGTCGTGCCGATCTCGGTGATCGACGACGAGATGGAGGCGACCTCGCTGGGCAGCCAGATCGCCGCCCACTTCGTCGACCTGCCGGTCGGCGAGGCCAGCCCGGTGGTGCGTCTGCACCAGGTGTCCTACTCGTTCCAGGCCGACAAGGAGTCCGGTCGCGCGGTCGCTGCCAGCCGGCTGACGAGCATCTCGGGCTTCGCGCCGGCCACCTTCCACGCCATCGGCTCGCGGGTGGCGGCCCGCGAGCGCCGGGGCTACGAGCTCAACGTGACCAACGTGCCCGGCCCGCAGGCCCCGCTCTACGCCGCGGGGGCGCGGATGACCGAGACCTACCCGGTCCCGCCGCTGCTGGAGGGTCACCCGCTGGCGATCGGCGTGACGTCGTACGACGGACACGTCTTCTACGGGCTGACCGCCGACCGCGACCTGCTCCCCGACGCCGACCTGCTCGGTCCTTGCATCCAGGAGGCCCTCGACGAGCTGGTCGACAGCGCGACCGGCGGCCGCGCCCGGGCCCCGCGGGGCCGCCGGCGGCGCAAGGCGACCAGGTCGACGGAGCCGGCGACGGGGAAGCGGTCGTGAGGATCTACCTCCCGACCACCCTCGGCCGGCTGGCCGAGGACCACGCGGCCGGCGCGGTGCCGGTCGGGGGTGACGTCGTGGTCGCGGAGGACGAGAGCGAGGAGGCGGAGTACGCCGCCCTGATGACCGCCGCCGACGCCTCGACCGTGCTGCTCGGCGGTGCCGGGCGCCGCGTCGTGGTCGTCGCGGACGTGCGAACGGCACCCGGTGGGGGTGACCGGGTGCCGTTCGCCGACGTGGTCGCGGTCCACGCCGACCTGGAGGACCGTCCGGAGGGGGCTGACCCGGACGAGGACCTGGCGTGGTTCGCGACCCAGGAGGTGCCGGACCTCCTCTGAGCTCCGGCACTCCCGAGTCAGGCCTCGGTCCCGAAGCGGCGCAGGTGCCGCCGCCGGACCCGGACCAGGGCCGGCTTCGGTGCCGGCTCGGCGGCCGGCAGCTGCCACCAGGACTCGAGCTCGGCGGCGAGGTCGCCGGCCCGGACGACGGGCCGCGGCTCGGGCTGGTCGTCGGGAGGGGTGACCGGCAGGTCGAGGCCCAGCTCCGCGGCGAACGACGCGTCGAACTCGTTGTCGTAGCAGCCGTCGTCCGGCGTGGTCGCGGGCGCCTGCTCGGCAGGACGGGGCTCGGTCGGGACGAGGATCCGGACCGAGGTCCGGGGGAGCTCGTCGAGGTGCTCGGTGTCCGCGACGACGTACGCCATCGTGGTCGCTGCGCCGGCCAGCACGTCGCGCACGTCGGCAGGCTCGGTGACGAGCTCGACGTCGGCGGTGGGGTAGCAGTCCAGCAGCTCGTGCACCTGGTCGCCGAGCACGGTGCGCAGGAAGCTGCGCAGCGTCGGGTCGGCCGACTCCTCGGGCACGTGCACGACGGTGAGCGGCAGGCCGCGGAGCGCTGCGACCTCGAAGGCCGCGTCGAGCACGGGCATGGCCCAGACGGTCCCGTCGCTGATCGCCAGCACGCGGCCGGCCGACGAGGCGCCGGTGACCTCGACCAGCTGGCACCCGAGGGCGCCGACCTGCTCCTCGAGGCCGTCGAGCGTCGACCGGCCGTCGCGGTCCGAGCGGCTGCCGACGACCACGATCGACCCGTTCGGCACGACGGTGCCGGTGACCAGGTTGCGCAGGGCGGTGGTGGCGGTGCTCAGGCTGAGCGACTCCTCGACCACGACGTTCGGGGCGAGTGCGCGGATCTCGGCGCGGGCCCGGTCGACCAGCCGCTGGCCGTCGAACGACGCCTGGGAGATGACGGCGCCGATGTCCTCCCCGACGTGCCCGGTGGCACCGTCGAGGTGTCCGGCGACCTCGTCACCGACCGCGTGGACCAGGACGATGGTGGCCCGCCGGAGGGTGGCCTCCTTGGTCGCCCAGGCGACGACCTGAGCGGTCTGCGGGCGTCCGTCGACCCCGACCACGATCTGGGTCTGGTTCGTGTTCATCGTCTGCTCCGTCCGGAGGGTGCGGGTGTGGTGGTTCGATGCCTCGAGCGTCCTCCTCCCTCGCCGTGCCGGGCACAGGCGGAGGGCGCTGGTCCGCAGAGGCGTCCGCCCCGGGTGGGGACCAGTACATCTGCACCAGACCCGCGCCAGGACGTACCGGGCGCACGGGCAGGACGTACCGGACCGGACCGGGCCGTCGTCGCTCGCTACCCTCGCTGGCATGGACGCAGTCACCACCCCGCCGGCTCCCACCAACGAGCCGAACCTGACCTACGCGCCCGGCACCCCCGAACGGGAGGCCCTGCACGTGGAGATCGAGAAGCTGGAGAAGAAGCAGAAGAACCTGCGCGCCTACGTGGGCGGTCGCTGGAAGGCGGGAGGTGGCCGCGAGATCTCGGTCGTGCAGCCGCACGACCACCAGCACGTGCTCGGCACGCTGAAGAGCTCGACCCAGGCCGACACCCGCGCCGCGATCAAGGCCGCCGCCGACGCGGCGCCGGAGTGGCGCGACCTGGCCTTCGACGACCGCGCGGCGATCATCCTCAAGGCCGCCGACCTGCTCGCCGGCCCCTGGCGCCAGCGCCTCAACGCCGCCACCGTGCTCGGGCAGTCCAAGACGCCGTTCCAGGCCGAGATCGACGCTGCCTGCGAGCTGATCGACTTCTGGCGCTACAACGTCCACTACGCGCGCGAGATCCTGGCCGACCAGCCGATCGCGAACAGCCCCGGCGTGTGGAACCGCACCGACCACCGCCCGCTGGAGGGCTTCGTCTACGCGATCACCCCGTTCAACTTCACCGCGATCGCCGGCAACCTGCCCACCGCCCCGGCGCTGATGGGCAACACCGTCATCTGGAAGCCGTCGCCGACCCAGCAGCTGGCCGCGTCCCTGACGATGGAGCTGCTCGAGGAGGCCGGGTTGCCGCCGGGCGTCATCAACATGCTCCCCGGCGACGGGCTCGACGTCTCCGCGGTCGCGCTCAAGCACCCCGACCTCGCCGGCATCCACTTCACCGGCTCGACCGCGACGTTCCAGCACCTGTGGCGCGAGGTCGGCGCCAACATCGAGGGGTATCGCGCCTACCCCCGGATCGTCGGCGAGACCGGCGGCAAGGACTTCATCGTCGCCCACCCCTCGGCCGACCCGGGCGTGGTGCGGACCGCGATGATCCGCGGCGCGTTCGAGTTCCAGGGCCAGAAGTGCTCGGCCGCCTCGCGGGCGTACGTCGCCCGCTCGGTGTGGAAGAAGATGAGGGACTCGTTCCTCGCCGAGATCGAGTCGATCACGATCGGCGACCCGACCGACTTCTCGAACTTCATGGGTGCGGTCATCGACGACCGGGCGTTCGCCAAGCACAAGGCCGCGATCACCCGAGCCAAGCGCCAGAAGAAGCTCGACGTGGTCGTGGGCGGGAAGACCGACGACTCCGTCGGCTGGTTCGTGCACCCGACCGTCGTGGAGTCCACCGACCCCACCGACCAGATGTTCACCACGGAGTACTTCGGCCCGATCCTCGCGGTGCACGTCTACGAGGACGGCGACTTCGAGAAGGTCGTGCGCGGCATGGAGTCGATCGCGCCGTACGCGCTGACCGGCTCGATCATCGCCCAGGACCGACGCGCGATCGCGTGGGCGCAGCACGAGCTGCGGTTCGCGGCCGGCAACTTCTACATCAACGACAAGCCGACCGGCGCGGTCGTGGGCCAGCAGCCCTTCGGCGGCGGCCGGGCGTCGGGCACCAACGACAAGGCCGGCGCCGCGGTCAACCTGCTGCGCTGGACCTCGCCGCGCTCGATCAAGGAGACCTTCGTGCCGCCGACCGACTACCGGTACCCCTACCTCGGATGACGGGTCTGCTCGTCGCCTGGCACCTCGGCGCCCTGCACCCTGCCGAGAAGGTCCTCACGCTGGCGCTGGCCTTCGGGCCGTTCCTGCTCCTGGCGGCGGTGATCTGGGTGCGCCGCCGCCAGGACGCGCGCGAGGAGCCCGATCAGCCGGAGAGGTAGTCGCGTCCGACCGAGTTCTCGGCGTCGAGCGCCTTGCGGAGCAGGTCGGCGATCAGGCCCTCGATCCTGCCGCCGACCAGCGGCAGGTGGACCTTGATCGTCACGTCGACGGTCTCGGTCGTGCGGCCGCCGTCCTCCACGAGCCCGATGGTGCCGAGCATCTCGCCGGGCTTGCCGGGGATCGTGACGTGCAGCTCCGCGGTGTCCGGCGCCGACCACTCCTCGCGCTGGACGATGTCGATCTCGTTGCCGACGAACTTCTTGGCGAAGGACGGGATCCCCTTGGCGGGCTGCACCTGCTCGACGACCACGGTCTTGGTGTCACCGCGGTCGTCGATGCGCACCGAGGAGCGCAGCACGCGCTGGTAGGCGCACACGTCCTCACGGAACGCAGGGTCGCCGAGCATGGCGGCGACCTCGGCCACCGGGGCGTCGTAGACGATGTCGTGGATCAGGCGGGTCGCCATCAGCGGTCGCCGGCCAGCCAGGCGACCCCGGCCCCGTGCTCGGCGTCCATCCCGGCGGCGACCTTCTCGCCCAGGAGCTTCTCGATCTTGCCGCCGATCAGCGGCAGCTTGACCTTGACCTCGAGCTCGACCACCTCCCGCGTGCCGGCCCCGTCGGGGAGCAGCGTGATCGTGCCGACGATGTCGGCAGGCTTGCCCGGGGTATCGATGCGCAGCGAGCCGCCGCTGTCGTCGGCCCACTCCTCGCGCTGGACCGCCCGGGTGGTGTGGCCGGCGAAGGTGCGGGCGAACGACGGCAGGTCGTCGGTCTTCTGCACCTGGTCGGCCACCAGGGTGAACGCGTCCCCGTCGCGCTCGAGCTCGACCTCCACCGAGACCACGTCCTGGGCGGCGCAGGACGCCTCACGGAACGCCGGGTCGGCCAGCATCTCGAACACCTCGCGGGGCGAGGCGTCGTACAACAGCTCGTGTCGGAACTTCATGCGGCCATAGTGTCAGTCCCATGACGGACCAGACGCAGGACGAGAACTTCGTCTCCTTCGGCGAGCAGGGGGCGCAGCTGACCTACGGCAGCTACCTCGGCCTGGAGACCCTGCTGGACTCCCAGCACCTGGAGTCCGACCCGCCGGCCCACGACGAGCTGCTCTTCATCACCGTGCACCAGGTCTACGAGCTGTGGTTCCAGCAGCTGCTGCACGAGCTGACGGCGGCCCGCGACGCGATGCTGCTCGGGGCGGACGGTGGCCGGCTGTGGTGGGCCCAGCACCTGATGGCCCGCGCCCACGTCATCGAGCGGGTGCTGGTGCAGCAGATCGACGTGCTGGAGACGATGACGCCGCAGGACTTCCTCCAGTTCCGGCAGCGGCTGGCCCCGGCGAGCGGGTTCCAGTCGGTCCAGTTCCGCGAGCTGGAGTTCCTGTCCGGCGCGAAGGACCCGGCGTACCTGCGGCGGTTCAAGGGCATCACCACCGCCGAGCAGGAGCGGCTGGACGCCCGCCTCGCGGAGCCGACGCTCTGGGACGCCTTCGTCACCGTGCTGGCGACGGGCGGCCTGCCCGCCGGCGACGACGCCGAGGTCTCGGCGTCGATGCGGACCGTCGCGCACGACCGGGACCGGTACGCCGTCGTCTGGGCGCTCGGCGAGGCGCTCCTCCAGCACGACGAGCTCGCCGCCAGCTGGCGGGCCCGCCACGTCGTGATGGTCGAGCGGATGATCGGGAGCAAGTCCGGGACCGGCGGGTCCAGCGGGTCGGCGTACCTCCGCTCCCGCCTCCCGGTCCGCTACTACCCCCTCCTCTGGGACCTCCGCAGCGAGCTGTGAGCTGCCCTCGCCTGAGCTCGCGAAGGCGAGGGTCCAGCAGCCAGGTCGAGTAGCCGAGCGAGCGAGGCACGAGCTCGCGACCGGCGTATCGAGATCGCGGACGGCACGGGTCTCGATACGCCCGTCACTCGTCCCTCGCAACGGTCTACTCGACCAACGAACGAAGCTCGGCGAGCCCGACTGGTGAGTAGGTGGGGCGGCGGCCTAGTGTCGGAGGCGTGTCAACGTCGACGCGTGAGCAGGACCTGTCCGCACTCCTCTCCGGTGCCATCGAGCTGGCCCGCTCACGGAAGGCGACGGCGGGTCCCCCGCGGGACGCCGTGGGCACCCTGATCGGGGCCTACTACCGGCACGTGGCCGTCGAGGACCTGGCCGGCCGCAGCGCCATGGACCTCTACGGTGCGTTCGCGTCGCACCACCAGCTGGCCGCCGAGCGGCCCCAGGGCACCGCCCGGGTCCGGGTGTTCACGCCGACGACCGCTGAGCACGGCTGGTCGGCTGACGGACACTCGGTCGTGGAGGTCGTCGTCGACGACATGCCCTTCCTCGTCGACTCGCTCACGATGGAGCTCTCCCGGCGGCTGCACGACGTCCACCTCGTGGTGCACCCGCTGCTCGACGTCACCCGCGACATCACCGGCGCGCTCGAGGAGGTCCGCCCGGTCACCGACCCCGGCGAGCCCGACCGGGGCGCCGGGCTGCTCCGCGAGTCGTGGATGCACGTCGAGATCGACCGGCTGGCCGAGGACGAGGACGTCGCCGACCTCGAGGCCGGCATCCTGCAGGTGCTGCGCGACGTGCGCGAGGCGGTCGAGGACTGGCCCAAGATGCACGTCCAGATCGCCGACATCGTCCACGAGCTCACCACGGAGCCGCCGGCCGGGGTCGACCCCGACGAGGTGCACCGCGCGCGCGACCTGCTGCAGTGGCTCGCCGAGGAGCACTTCACCTTCCTCGGCTACCGCGAGTACGACCTGGTGCGACGCGACGGCGCCGAGTGCCTGAACGCCGTCCCGGGCACCGGCCTCGGGATCCTGCGCGCCGACCCCGACCTCTCGCACGGTGGCCGCCTGCCCGAGCCGGCCGCCTCGAAGGCGCGGGAGAAGACCATCCTGGTGCTGACCAAGGCCAACTCGCGGTCGACCGTCCACCGTCCGGCGTACCTCGACTACGTCGGCGTGAAGAAGTTCGAGAACGGCGAGGTGGTCGGTGAGCGACGGTTCCTCGGCCTCTACTCCAGCGCCGCCTACACCGAGTCGCTGACCCGCATCCCCCTGCTGCGCGAGCGCGCGGAGTCGGTGCTCAAGCGGATCGGCTTCGCGCCGGACAGCCACGACGGCAAGGCCCTGATGGACACGCTGGAGACCTATCCGCGTGACGAGCTCTTCCACACCACCGTCGACGAGCTCGCCCCGATGGCCGAGCAGGCCATGCACGCGCGCGAGCGCCGCCAGCTGCGGCTCTTCATCCGCCGCGACACCTACGGACGCTACGTCTCGGTCCTGGTCTACCTGCCCCGCGACCGCTACAACACCGCGGTGCGCGAGCGGTTCTCGCAGATCCTCAAGGAGCAGCTCGGCGGCGACACCGTCGAGTTCACCGTGCGGCTGACCGAGTCCACCACGGCCCGGGTGCACTTCGTGGTGCACCCGCCCAAGGGTGCGCCGATCCTCGAGGTCGACACCGCCGACCTCGAGCGGCGGATGGCCGATGCGTCCCGGTCCTGGCGCGACGACTTCACCAGCGCGGTGATCGCCGAGCACGGCGAGCAGGCGGGCGCGCGGCTCGCCCGGCGCTACGGCGCCTCATTCCCCGAGGCCTACAAGGAGGACTTCGCGCCCCCGATCGGCGCGGTCGACCTCGGCCGCCTCGAGGCGCTCCTGGACGGCGAGCGTGGCGGCATCGACCTCGCTCTCTACCAGGACCTCGACGCCGGGCGCGGCGAGGCGCGCCTGAAGGTCTACCGGGTCGGGGCGCCGCTCTCGCTCTCCGAGGTGCTTCCGATGCTGTCGTCGATGGGCGTCGAGGTCGTCGACGAGCGGCCCTACGGGCTCGACGGCCTCGAGCAGCCCGAGTACATCTACGAGTTCGGGCTGCGCTACGGCCGCGCCCTGCCCCACGACTCCGGCGAGCTCTTCTCGGACGCCGTGCGCTCGATCTGGGACGGGCACAACGAGATCGACGGCTTCAACGCGCTGGTGCTCGGCGCGGGGCTGACCTGGCGGCAGGCGACGGTGCTGCGCGCGTACGCGAAGTACATGCGCCAGGGCAACGCGCCGTTCGCGCTGGACTACATCCAGGACGCGCTGCGCAACAACATCGACATCACCCGGCTGCTCGTGCTGCTCTTCGAGATCCGGTTCGACCCGAAGGCCGACCGGGACCGCGAGGCGAAGATCGAGGAGCGCATCGGCCGGGCGCTCGACGACGTGGCGAGCCTCGACCACGACCGGATCCTGCGGTCCTACCTGGCGCACATCAAGTCGACGCTGCGGACCAACTACTTCCAGCCCGCGGCGGACGGCAGCACCCGGTCGTACATGTCGTTCAAGCTCGACCCCTCCGGCATCCCGGACCTGCCCGAGCCGCGGCCGAAGTACGAGATCTTCGTCTACTCCCCGCGCGTGGAGGGCGTGCACCTGCGCTTCGGCGCCGTCGCCCGGGGTGGCCTGCGCTGGTCGGACCGGCGCGACGACTTCCGCACCGAGGTCCTCGGGCTGGTCAAGGCACAGATGGTGAAGAACACCGTCATCGTGCCGGTGGGCGCGAAGGGGGGCTTCTTCTGCAAGCAGCTGCCCGACTCCTCCGACCGCGACGCGTGGCTCGCCGAGGGTGTCGCCTGCTACCGCACCTTCATCTCCGGGCTGCTCGACATCACCGACAACCTCCTGGACGGCGAGACGGTGCCGCCGCGCGACGTGGTGCGCCACGACGGCGACGACACCTACCTGGTCGTCGCGGCCGACAAGGGCACCGCGACCTTCTCCGACATCGCCAACGAGGTGGCCAAGTCCTACGGGTTCTGGCTCGGCGACGCGTTCGCCAGCGGTGGGTCGGTCGGCTACGACCACAAGGCGATGGGCATCACCGCCCGCGGCGCCTGGGTGTCGGTGCAGCGGCACTTCCGCGAGCGCGGCATCGACTGCCAGACCGAGGACTTCACCTGCGTCGGGATCGGCGACATGTCCGGCGACGTCTTCGGCAACGGCCTGCTCTGCTCCGAGCACACGCGCCTGGTGGCGGCGTTCGACCACCGCGACATCTTCTTGGACCCCGACCCCGACCCCGCGACGTCGTACGCCGAGCGCAGGCGGCTCTTCGAGCTGCCCCGCTCCAGCTGGCAGGACTACGACCACGCGCTGATCTCCGAGGGCGGCGGGGTCTACCCGCGCTCGAAGAAGAAGATCGCCCTCAACGACGCGGTGCGCCGCTCGCTCGGCATCGACCCCGGCGTGGAGTCGATGACGCCGGCCGAGCTGATGCGCGCCATCCTCCTCGCGCCGGTCGACCTGCTGTGGAACGGCGGCATCGGCACCTACGTGAAGGCGTCCACCGAGACCCACGCGGACGCCGGGGACAAGGCGAACGACGCCATCCGAGTCGACGGGCGCGACCTGCGGGTGCACGCGGTCGGCGAGGGCGGCAACCTCGGGCTCACCCAGCTCGGCCGGGTCGAGTACGCGCTACACGGCCGGGAGGGCAAGGGCGGCCGGATCAACACCGACTTCATCGACAACTCCGCCGGCGTCGACACCTCCGACCACGAGGTGAACCTGAAGATCCTGCTCGACCGGGTGGTCAAGGACGGTGACCTCACCGAGAAGCAGCGCAACCACCTCCTCGCCGACATGACCGACGAGGTCGCGGAGCTGGTGCTGCGCGACAACTACGAGCAGAACCTGGCGCTCGCGAACGCCGTCGCCCACTCCTCGTCGCTGCTGCACGTCCACGAGGACTGGATCCGCACGCTGGAGAACGACGGCGTGCTCGACCGCGAGCTGGAGGGCCTGCCGAGCCGCAAGGAGGTGCGCCGCCGCCTCGACAACGGCGAGGGGCTGAGCGCACCCGAGCTCGCGGTGCTGATGTCCTGGACCAAGATCGTGCTGGCCGAGGAGCTGCTGGACTCGGAGGTGGCCGACGACCACTACTTCGACCAGGACCTGCGCTCCTACTTCCCCCAGCAGGTCCGCGAGGGCTTCGAGCGTCCGGTGCACGAGCACCCGTTGCGCCGCGAGATCATCGTGACCCAGGTCGTCAACGACCTCGTGAACGGGGCGGGGGCGACGTTCGTGCCGCGGCTGTCGGGGGAGACCGGTGCCACGGCCGCCGAGCTCGCCCGCGCCAACTTCGTGGCTCGCGAGATCTTCGGCTCGCTGCCGCTGCGCACGGAGCTGATGTCCTGGGACAACAAGCTGCGTGCTCCCGTGCAGACCCGGATGCGGCTGGAGATGCGCACCCTGGTCGAGCGGGCGTCGCGGTGGCTGGTCAACAACCGCCGGCCACCGTTGGACAGCCAGGGGACCGTCGACCTCTTCGCCGGCCCGGTGCAGCAGGTGATGGCCGAGCTGCCGGACCTGATGACCGGCCGCGAGCTGGCGGCGTACGGCTCCCGGCGCGACCGCCTCGTCGAGGACGGCGTGCCCGAGGACCTCGCGTCGCGGGTCGCGGTGCTGCCGCCGGCCTACGTGCTGCTCAACGTCGTCGAGATCGCGCTGCGCGAGGACCTGGACCCGGCCGACGTCGCGCGGGTCCACTTCGCCCTCGGTGAGCGGCTCGGGCTCACCGCGCTGGTGCAGCGGATCCTGGCCCTGCCGCGGGCGGACCGGTGGCAGACGATGGCGCGCGCCGCGCTGCGCGACGACCTGCACGCGGTGCACGCGCAGCTCACCGCCCAGGTGCTCGAGGCGAGCGCGGCCGGCCAGCCGGCGCCCCGACGGATCGCGGAGTGGGAGGACGAGAACGCGATCGTCGTCCCGCGCGCGGCCGACACGCTCAGCGAGATCTGCGCGGACGACCACGCCGACCTGGCGCGGCTCTCCGTCGGGCTGCGGGTGGTGCGCGGGCTGCTCTCCACCGGGTGAGCGGTGCGTCCGAGGAAGTTCCGCGAGCGGACAACCCCCGGGTGCCTCGGCGGCATCTAGGAGACGTGGACGCACCCCCAGAGACCTCGCCCGGCGGGCCCGGCGAATTCGACGAGTTCTTCCGGGCCACGTGGCCGCGGCTCTACCGCACGGCGTACGCCGTCGCCGGGGACGCCGCGGCCGCGGAGGACGCCCTGCAGGCGGCGTACGCCCGCGTGTACGCGTCCTGGCGCCGGGTGGCCGCCGCCGACCACCCCGAGGCGTACGTCCGTCGCATGGTGGTCAACCAGATCATCGGGGACCGCCGGCGCGGGTGGTTCCGCCGGGAGCGGCCGGTGGCCGAGCCCGATGCCGGGGCCCGGGTGGAGTCGCCGGAGGTCGCCGTGGCCGACCGTCAGGTCGTGTGGGCGGCGGTGCAGGCGCTGCCGGTGCGTCAGCGCGCGGTCATCGTGCTGCGCTACTACGAGGACCTCTCCGAGCGCGACATCGCCGCGGTCCTCGGCTGCTCGCCCGGGACGGTGAAGTCCCAGGCCTCCGCAGCGCTCGCCAACCTCCGCCGCAGCGCGGTGGTGCTACCGAACGGGGATCTCGCATGACGACGACGATGCTGCGCGACGTGCTTCACGACGAGCTCGACACCCTGCCGGTCCCGGCCGGCGACCTGGCCGGAGTACGCCGGCGGGGCCGGCGGATCCGCGGCGCCCGCTGGGCGGCGGCGGGTGCGGCCACGGTGCTCGTGGTCGGGTCCGTGGTGGCCGTGAGCCGCCTCGGTGGTGGCGGCGGGGACGACCGCGGGATCGAGCCGGTCGGTCCGCTCGACTACAGCCACGGGCTGCGCGCCTACGCCGACTTCGCGATCGAGGTCGACCTCGGGGGACGCACCTTCCCCTGGAAGGACTTCGAGGCCCTCGACACGGACGCGGCGGCCACCCCGGCTGGGATCGTCTACTACGACCACGGCGTCCCCCTGATGCTCGACTCGTCGGGCACGTCGCGCGAGCTCGAGCCCGGCGCCGAGGAGGGGAAGTTCTCGCCGACGGCGAAGGCGGACTCCGTGCAGCCCTGGGTCGCCTTCGGCGCGCTGCTGGACGGGACGCCGACGGTGGTGGTGACCGACACCGACACCGGCGAGGAGGTAGCGCGCCGCGTGGTCGGCAAGGACACGGTGATCGACGCGCTCGACGACGGCGTCGTGATGCTCCGCACCGACGCGGGCACGGTCGCGTGGGACGTCACCGACGGGTCGGTCGCCCAGGTGGGTGGTGGGCCGGACACGCGCGTCGCCGACCTGCGCGGCGGCACCCTGCTCTACGACGGCACGCGACCGGACGGACCGGCGGCGGCGCCGTACGACCTGGTGAAGGGCGCCATCGACGCCCAGCTCACCCTCGACGGCCGGCACGTCCTCTACTGGTCCCCGATCCTGAAGTCGGCGACCGGGGGCGACCCGATCCGGCTCGGCCTGCCCCGCAAGGCCGGCTGGTTCACCGTCGACACCGACGGGTCGATCCTCGCGGCCGCGTCGACGCGTCAGGGCGCGACGATCTACGACTGCCCGGTGTCGGGGGCGCCGTGCGACGAGCTGGGCGACATCAAGGCCCTCCACGGGGATCCGATGTTCATCGGCAACGACATGTGACCCGTCGGTAGGGTGCCGGGCATGAGTGATCTCGCCCGGGCCGGTGTGGCCGAGACCGCGCGCCTGGTCGCGACCGGCGAGATCTCGGCGCGTGGAGTCGTCGAGCAGGCGCTCGCCCGCATCGAGCAGCGCGACCGGCCGCTCAACGCCCTGTCCCGGCTCCTGGTCGACGAGGCGATCGCCGAGGCCGAGGCCCGCGACGAGGCGCTGGCCGCGGGCGAGTCGGCCGGACCGCTGCACGGCGTGCCGATCGTGATCAAGGAGGAGATCGACGTCGCGGGCAGCGTGACGACGTTCGGCGGCGAGGCGAACTCGACCCCGGCCGCGGAGGGCGCCGAGGTGGTCCGCCGGCTGCGTGCGGCGGGAGCGGTCGTGGTGGGCAAGACGACGATGCCCGAGTTCGGGGCCTTCCCCTTCACCGAGTCCGCCTCGCGCGGGATCACCCGGAACCCCTGGGACCGCAGCCGCACCCCCGGCGGCTCCAGCGGTGGTACGGCGGTCGCCGTCTCCGCTGGGATGGTGCCCGTGGGCATGGGTGGTGACGGCGGGGGATCGATCCGGATCCCCAGCGCCAGCTGCGGGCTCTTCGGGCTCAAGCCGCAGCGCGGCCGGGTCACGACCGCCCCGCACCCCCACCTGTGGTGGGCGCTCGGTACCGCCGGGCCGCTGACCCGAGGCGTGCTCGACAGCGCCCTGGTCTACGACGTGGTCCGCGGCAACGTCCCCGGTGACCTCTACACCGCCGGGGGCGACGAGCCGTTCGTCGACGCGGTCGGCCGCGACCCCGGCCGGCTGCGCATCGGCTGGACGACCAGGCCGGTGTCGGTCGGCGTCCGTCCCGACCCGCTCCACGTCGAGGTGGTGCGCGACACCGCTGCCCTGCTCGCGGAGCTCGGTCACGACGTGCGCGAGGTCGACCCGCGCTACCCCGACCCGACCGCCGCGTTCGTGCCTCAGTTCTTCGGCGGCATCCGCGCCGAGGCGGCGCTCGTCGAGCACCCCGACCGGCTCGAGCGGCGTACCCGGCAGACCTGCCGCCTCGGCTCCTGGGTGACGCCGAAGGTGGTCGAATGGGCACTCGGCGAGTCGGAGAAGGTGTCGCTGAAGGCCAACCGGGTCTTCGACGAGGTCGACGTGCTGCTCACCCCCACGACCGCCCACCGGCCCGCGCGGGTCGGCCGCCTGGACGGCGTCGGCACGGTGACCGCCGCGCTGCGGTCGATGCCGTCGATCGCCTACGCCGCGCTCTGGAACGTCGCCGGCAACCCCGCTGCCTCCGTCCCGTGCGGGACCGGGCGCGACGGCCTCCCGCTCGCGGTCCAGCTGGTCGGCCGCACCGACGACGAGGCGACCCTGTTCTCCGTCGCCGCCCAGCTCGAGCAGGCCCGGCCGTGGCCGCTCCTCGCCGGCGACGCCTGAGCCTGGAGGGGCGCACCGTCCTGGTCACGGGCGCCTCCTCCGGCATCGGCGAGGCGACCGCACGGGCGGTCGCGGGGCGCGGCGCCACGGTGCTGCTCGTGGCGCGACGTGCCGACGAGCTGGAGCGGGTGCGGTCCGAGGTCGTGGCCGCCGGTGGCCACGCGGCGGCGTACCCGTGCGACCTCACGGACCTCGACGCGATCGACGCCCTCGTCACGCAGGTGCTCGCCGAGCACGGCGCCGTCGACGTGCTCGTGAACAACGCCGGGCGGTCGATCCGGCGGTCGCTGGCGCTCAGCTACGACCGGTTCCACGACGTCGAGCGGTCGATGGCGATCAACTTCTTCGCACCCGTGCGCCTGACCCTCGGGCTGCTGCCCGCGATGCGGGCGCAGCGGCTGGGCCACGTGGTCAACGTGGTGACCTGGGGAGTGCAGATGAAGGCGCCCAAGTTCAGCGCCTACATCGCCTCCAAGACCGCGCTCGACGCGTGGAGCCGCGTCGCCGCCCGGGAGACCTGGGCCGACGACGTCACCTTCACCAACATGCGGTTCTCGCTGGTCCGGACCGCGATGTCGGCGCCGACCGAGGCGTACGCCGGCCGCGGCGCCACCCCCGAGGCCGCGGCCGAGCGCGTGGTCCGCGCCATCGAGCGCCGCCCGCCGCACGTCAACACCGTCGCCGGCACGGTCGGTGAGCTGCTCAACCTGCTGGCCCCGCGGTTCGCCGACTGGCTCTTCCACCGCTTCGACCGGATGTTCCCCGACTCGAAGGCCGCCGGCGGCTGAGGGTTCCGCCGGCGGTCGAGGCGGTCGCTGGGCGGCCTCGGTGGTCGAGGAAGGCGCTCCTTGAGCTCAGGCGGGAGTGCAACGCCTTGATCTGATCGAGGTGTTCTTGATGGGTCGTCCTCCTTGGCCGCGTGAGAAGCAGAGGGAGTTCTGGAAGCAGATCGCTGCCGGGTTGTCGACCGAGAACGCGGCGCTTGCTGTCGGCGTGTCACGACCTGTGGGCTACCGGTGGTTCGCAGCATCGGGAGGCGTGATGCCCCCTCGAACGGACCGCGAGCAGCTATCGTCCTCGAAGACCGGGCACGGTCGTCGGTTGACTCAGGCCGACCGCGAGGAGATCGCTCACCTCAAGCGCCTGGGTAAATCGATGACCGTGATCGCCACGGCGATCGGTTTCGACAAGTCGACGATCAGCCGCGAGCTGGCACGCAACACCACCGGTGGCCAGTACCGGGCCACCACCGCCCAGGCAGAGTCCGACAAGCGGACCCGTGCCGCGCAGGCCAAGCCCGCGAAGCTGGCGGTGAACAGCCGCCTGCGCGCTGAGGTAGAAAGGCGGCTGGAGCTGAAGCAGAGTCCCGAGCAGATCGCGAACCGGTTGCCGCTGGACTTCCCCGACGACCCGGAGATGCGCGTGTCCCACGAGACGATCTACACCTCCCTCTACGTCCAGGGCCGCGGGGCGCTGCGCAAGGACCTGGCCGGGCATCTGCGCACCGGGCGCGCGGTCCGCAAGCCGCGCGCGCAGGCCCGGACACGTGGCGATGGCAGGACCCACCCGTTGCGCAACGTGGTCTCGATCAGCGAGCGGCCTCCCTGCGTGGAGGATCGTGCCGTGCCCGGTCACTGGGAGGGCGACCTGATCATGGGTGCCGGCAATGCCTCGGCGATCGGGACCCTCGTCGAACGCGCCACCGGGTTCTTGTGTCTGCTCCACCTACCCGGCGACCACACCGCCCCCACGGTCGCCGCGGCGATGTGCGAGCAGATGGCCAAGCTGCCCGAGACACTGCGCCTGACCCTGACCTGGGACCGTGGCAGCGAGATGACCAACCACGCCCAGATCGCCTCCGCGACCGGCCTGGACATCTACTTCGCCGACCCCGGCTCACCCTGGCAGCGGGGCTCCAACGAGAACACCAACGGCCTCCTGCGCCAGTACTTCCCCAAGAGCACGGACCTGTCCTTCTGGGGGCCGGGCTACCTCGAGCAAGTCGCCATCGAGATGAACAACCGCCCCCGCAAACGCCTCGGATGGCGCACCCCCGCCGAAGCCCTCGACCAGCTACTGTCCGAACACGACAAGCCCGGCGCTGCACTCACCGGTTGAATCCACCCTCTGCGCCTGTCTCGATACCCCGCACCAGGGCGGCTGCCCTCCACCTGCCTGGGCGCCGTGGAGGCCGCGTGCCTCCCGGCCGAGCAGGCGCGCGACAGGAGTCAGCTGGCCTTGCGGGCCGCGGTCTTCTTGGTCCCCGTCTTCTTCGCGGCCGCCTTCTTGGTCGCGGACTTCTTCGCCGGGGCCTTCGTAGCGCCCTTCTTCGACGCTGACTTCGACGCGGCCTTCTTCGCCGGCTTCTCCTCGTCGGCAGCGGACGAGGACTCGCCGCGGGCCGACTTGGCGGCGTCGACCGAGCGCTGGAGGGCGGCGAGCAGGTCGACGACCTCGCCCGAGGACTTGGTGGAGGTGGGCGTGCGCTTGACCTCGCCACCCTCGACCTTCGCCTTCACCAACGCCTCGACGGCCTCGGCGTAGTCGTCCTCGAACTCCGAGGCGTCGAAGTCGCCCGCGAGGGTCTCGACGAGCATGGTGGCCATCTTCACCTCGGCCGGCTTCACCTCGCCGGTCTCGACGGAGAAGTCGGGGGTGCGGATCTCGTCGGGCCACATCATCGTCTGCAGCACGATCACGTCGTCGCGCACGCGCAGCACCGCCACCGTGGTGCGCTGGCGCAGCGCGACCGTGACCACCGCCATCCGGTCGGCGTCGAGCAGCGCCTGGCGCAGGAGCGCGTACGGCTTGGCGCCGGACTTCTCGGGCTCGAGGTAGTAGGACTTCTCGAACAGCATCGGGTCGATCTGCTCGGACGGCACGAACTTCTCGACCGCGATCTCGCGCGACGACGTCGACGGCAGCTCGGCCATGTCGTCGTCGGTGAGGATGACCATCTCGCCGTCCTCGGTCTCGTAGCCCTTGGCGATGTCGGCGTACGCGACCTCCTCGCCGTCGAGCGAGCAGATCCGCTGGTACTTGATCCGGCCGCCGTCCTTGGCGTGCACCTGCCGGAAGGAGACGTCGTGCGACTCGGTCGCCGCGTACAGCTTCACGGGCACGCTGACCAGGCCGAACGACACGGCGCCCTTCCAGATCGCACGCATGCGGGCCTCCTCCAGGTGTGTGGGTGCCCAGTGTGACTCATGTGGCGGCACCGAGTCATCGGTCGGGAGTCATCGGTCGGGCAGGATGGCCCGCATGCGCCCGATGCTCGCCACCCCCGGCCACAGCGTCCCGCCGGGGGAGGAGTGGGTGCACGAGGTGAAGTGGGACGGTGTCCGCGCGCTCACCGAGGTGCGCGACGGCGTGCTGCGGATGACCAGCCGCAACGAGAACCTCATCACCGTCGCGTGGCCCGAGCTCGCCACCAGCCCGTACGCCGACCGCGACCTGCTCGTGGACGGCGAGATCATCGCCCTCAACGACCGCGGCGTCCCCGACTTCCGCACGCTCCAGGAGCGGATGCACGTCCGCCGCGCGGCGACCGCGGAGCGGCTCGCGACGAAGGTCCCGGCCGTCTACATGGTCTTCGACCTGCTCCGGCTCGACGGCCGCGACCTCGCCGGGGAGCCGCTGGCCGCGCGGCGCGCCGCGCTGGAGGCGCTCGGCCTGGACGGGACCTGGCAGGTCCCCGCGCAGTACGACGACGGCCCGATGCTCCACGAGGCGACCCGGCAGCAGGGCCTGGAGGGCGTGGTCAGCAAGCGCCGCACGTCGACCTACCGCTTCGGCGAGCGGTCGCCGTACTGGCTCAAGCTGCCGCACCGGCACCGGCTCTCCTACGTGGTCGGCGGGTGGCGGCCGCAGGAGGGCACCTCTGACCGGCTCGCGGCCCTCCTCGTGGGGGAGCCGACCGCCGCGGGCCTGCTCTACCGTGGCCGGGTGGGCAGCGGCATCGGGGCGCGGCAGAGCACGGCGCTCACGGCACTGGTGGCCGGGCTCGAGCGCACCACCAGCCCGTTCGCCGACGAGGTGCCGACCGTGGACGCGCGCGGCACCCGGTGGCTCGAGCCGGTCCTCGTCGTCGACGTGGACACCCACGGGGTCGGCTACGACCGGCTGCGGCAGCCGTCCTTCCAGGGGGTCCGCTCCGACCTCGTGCCCGAGGACCTGCTGCGGTGAGCCCGGCGAAGGAGGAGGTGCGGGTCGACGTCGACGGCCGCACGCTCACGATCAGCAACCTGCACAAGGTGATGTACCCGCGCACCGGCACCACCAAGGGCGAGGTGCTCAACTACTACGCGCAGGTCGCGCCGGTGCTGCTGCCCCACCTGGCCGGCCGCTGCGTGACGCGGATCCGGTGGCCGCACGGCGTCCAGGAGGGCAGCTTCTTCGAGAAGAACGTGCCCCAGGGCACGCCGTCGTGGGTCCACACCGCGAAGGTCCCGACGACGGGCAGCCGTGCCCAGTCCGGCAGCGACACCCTCGTCTTCCCGGTCGTCGACGACCTCGCGACGCTCACCTGGCTGGTCAACCTCGCCGCCCTCGAGCTGCACGTCCACCAGTGGACCGTGGACGGCCGGGGCCGGGTGCGCGGCGCCGACCGGGTCGTGATCGACCTCGACCCCGGGGAGCCGGCCGGTCTCCACGAGTGCTGCCAGGTGGCGCTGCGGGTGCGGGACAAGCTGGCCGAGCGCGGGCTCGAGGCGCGCCCCGTCACCAGCGGCAGCAAGGGCCTGCACCTCTACGCGACCCTGCCCCGGCGGCTTCCCCCGGACGAGTCGACCGCCCTGGCCAAGGAGGTCGCCGAGGAGCTGCAGGGCGAGCATCCCCAGCTGGTGACCGCCACCATGACCAAGACCCGGCGCACGGGCAAGGTCTTCCTCGACTGGTCGCAGAACGCCGGCTCGAAGACCACCATCTCGCCGTACTCCCTGCGCGGTCGGGAGGTGCCCACCGTGGCCGCTCCCGTCTCCTGGGCGGAGGTCGAGCAGGGCGCCGAGGACGTCGAGGGCCTGCGCCAGCTGCGCCTGGAGGAGGTCCTCGACCGGGTGGCCGAGCGGGGCGACCTGTTCGCCTGAACGGCTGCGGGACCCGCCCGGGAGCTGTTACCGAACGGTGGAGATCTCTTGGAGATCGCGTGGATCTGACGTGCACCCGTCGCGCCTAGGGTTGGGAGGCGTACCAGAGGACTGGGGGGCCGTCCGATGACAGCGATACCGATCAACGCCGCGAACGCGGCGAGCACCGCCCGGAAGTTCCTGATCCCGGTCGGGAGCATCGTCGCGGCCGGACTCGTGGCCAGCATGATGGGGGTGCCGTGGACCAGTGCCAGCGAGGCGTCCGACGGCGTCAAGCTCGTCGCCGACGCGCACCAGGGCGCGACCCTCACCATCTCCCAGCTGCAGCCCGGCGACTCGGTGTCGCGCAGCGTCACCATCCGCAACTCCGGTGCCCAGCCGTCGCGGCTCTCCTTCCAGGAGACCGGTGGCCCGGCCCCGTTCGCGGACGGCGAGCTGCACCTGCAGATCGCCCAGGACGGGCGCACCCTCTACGACGGCAACTTCGCCGCGATGAGCGACCTGGCCCAGGACGTCGGCGTGCTCGACCCGGGGGCGTCGAGCACCTTCGTCTTCAAGGTCTCGCTCCCCGACGACGCTCCGTATGCCAACCAGGGGGCGCCGGCGACGGCGTCCTACACCTGGACCAACTCAGACCTCGGCACGTCCGACTCGTGGAGCGGCTAGGCGAACGCCTCGCCACGACATGAGGAGGACGGCCGTCCGTGCGACCGGGGGAAGCCCGGACGGGCCACCTCGGAGCCGGTGACACGGACCGGCTCGTCCGGCGCAGCGGGGGGCCGCGCCGGACGAGCGGTCCAGTCGGCTCGACACCCCCCCCGGACCAGTTCTCGGAGACCCCATGGAGATCGCGACCTCCCCGCAGCACCCGGCGTCGACGCCGTGGTGGCGGTTGGTCGCGCTCGTCGTCGTCCTCGCCCCGGTCAGCGCGCTGGTGCTCCTGCCGGTGGGCCTGGGCCTGCAGCGGTACGTCGCGAGCGGCGACGCCATGGACGGCGATCGTCCCGGTGGCATCCCGCGCGGCGCGGTCGTCCTCGAGCGGGAGGTGCCGGCCGACGACCTGCGGCCCGGTGACGTGATCTCCTTCCATCCGCCCTCGTCGTCCGGCGTGGACCGGATGGTCACCCGCCGGGTGGTGTCGATCGGCCCCGGCGGCATCGTCACGCGCGGCGACGCCCTGCCGGCGGCCGACCCGTGGCGGCTGCGACCGGGCGGGGACCCGGTCCCCCGGGTCGTGATGGTCGTGCCGTGGGTCGGCTACGCCTACCTGGTGGTCTCCGACCCGCTGGTGTGGCTGGTCGTCCTCGGGTCCGCGGCCGCGGTCGGGCTGCTCGCGACGCGGACCGGCCGGCGGGCCCGGGACGCGCCGGCTCCGCGGGCCGGGCCGGTCACCGCCCTGGGTCGCGGGACACAACCGTGAGCACTCCGCACGAGCGTGGCCCCGAGGGCCCTATGCTCGCTTCCATGGCGCACAAGGTTCTGGTCGTGGAGGACGAGGAGGACATCGCGTTCCCCCTGGTCCGCACGCTGGAGCGTGAGGGGTACGACGTGTCCTGGGTGGACAGCGGGCAGAAGGCCCTCGACACCCTGGCGTCGGCCCCGGAGGTGGTGATCCTCGACCTCGGGCTGCCCGACATCGACGGCCTCGAGGTGTGCCGTCGAGCCCGGGAGGCGGGGTTCGAGGGGGCGATCATGATCGTCACGGCCCGGGCGGGCGAGCTCGACCGGGTGGTCGGGCTCGACTACGGGGCCGACGACTACCTGGCCAAGCCGTTCGGCCTGGCCGAGCTGCAGGCGCGGGTGCGCGCCCTGCTGCGCCGTACCTCCTCGACCACCGGCGGGGCGGACGCCCAGCCGGACGGTCTGCGGATCGACGTGGACGCCCGGCGCGTCTACGCCGGCACCGAGGAGGTCCCGTTGACCGGCAAGGAGTTCGAGGTCTTGAACATCCTCGCCGCCAACCGGGACAAGGTGGTCTCTCGGGGTCGGCTGATGGCCGACGTGTGGGACGAGAACTGGTACGGCTCGACCAAGACGCTGGACGTCACGATCGGTCGGTTGCGCCAGAAGCTGGAGAGCGTAGGCGTGACTGATCGCGTCGTGGCCGTCCGAGGCGTGGGTTTCCGCCTCGAGGGCGGCCACCCCGATGCGTGAACGCCTGACCATCGCCTTCGTCCTGCTGACGGTCACCCTCCTGCTCGGGGCCGGGGTGGTCCGCTCGTTGGTGCTGCGCGACCTGATCCGCGAGCAGGAGTCGGCGCACCTGCACCAGGAGGTCGTGCTGGTCGCCGCGATGGCCGACGACCGTCTCGCCTCGGGGGTGGCGGTCAACGACGAGTTCCTGCGCTCGGTCGTCGGCCAGCAGGCGCGCATCGAGTACGACCCGCCGCACGGGGAGTCCGTGGTCGCCCGGGGTGCGGAGTACGCCGGCAGCGGCGACCCGGCCGACGACATGTCCGCCAGCGCCGCCGTCGGGGCCGGCAAGCTGACGATCAGCCAGTCCGACGACGTGATCGCCGACATCATCTCCCGCGACCTGGTGCCGCTCCTCGCGCTGTTCGTCCTGGTCGCGCTCGTCGCGGGCGTGGTCGGGTTCGTCATCGCCTCGGCGCTGTCGGCGCCGTTCCAGCGGCTCGCGGTCGCGGCCGGCAACCTCGGTCGCGGCCGGTTCGACCTCGAGCTGCCGCGGACCCGGATCCCCGAGGCGCGGGCGATCTCCACCGCGCTGCGCACCAGCGCCCACCAGCTCGAGGAGCGCCTGCAGCGCGAGCGCGACTTCGCCGAGCACGCGTCGCACGTCCTCAAGACGCCCCTGACCGGCCTGCGCCTGGAGCTGGAGGACCTCACGCTGCGCGACGACGTGCCGCCCGACGTGAAGGAGGCCGCGACCCGCAGCCTCGCCGCCGTCGACGAGGTGAGCACGGTCGCGGGCGAGCTGGTCGAGATCTCCCGCCAGGGCGCCCTGGTCGCCGGCTCGGAGCTCCCTCTCGCCGACCTGGCCACCCAGATCGCCCAGCGGTGGGCGGACCGGCTGGCCGGCCACGGCCGCACCTTCACCGCCGCCGCGGAGGGTGACATCACCATCACCTACACGCCCGGGCCCGTGGAGCACGTCACCGACCTGCTGCTCGCCGACGTCGTGCGGCGCGGCTCCGGCGCCGTCCGCCTGGTCTTCCAGGGCGAGGAGGGTGGCCAGCTGCGGATCCGCCTCACCGCCGCAGGGCGGTCGAAGCCCCGGCGCGACGACGGTGAGCCGCAGGACCGGATCGCCCAGGCCCGCTCGGTCGTCGAGGCGCTCGGCGGGCGGGTCACCGGCGACCACCCCGCCGACGGCGTCGACGTACTGCTGCCGCGGCGGTAGGTGGCAGGGTGGATGAATCCCCGGCTGACCGGGGATTCATCCGGGGTTGTCAGGCTCTTCACGACGTTGTCAGGGGTTGCAACCCCTGACAACGTCAGGTTTCCCCGGCTGACCGGGGATTCATCCACCTCCCACGCCGGACCTACATGCCCGATCCGGCGCACCGACGCGGCGCACCGCCGCCCCGCAGGGCTCTAGGGTCGACCCATGACGTCACGCCCCGTCGAGACCTGGCTGACCGACATGGACGGCGTCCTCGTCCACGAGGAGGTGCCGATCCCCGGCGCCCAGGAGTTCATCGAGGCGCTCAAGGCCTCCGACCGGCGCTTCCTGGTGCTCACGAACAACTCGATCTTCACCCCGCGCGACCTGCGGGCGCGGCTGCTGGGCAGCGGCATCGACGTGCCCGAGGAGGCGATCTGGACCTCGGCGCTCGCGACCGCCCAGTTCCTCGCCGAACAGCGACCGCACGGGACGGCGTACGTCGTGGGCGAGGCCGGCCTGACGACCGCGCTGCACGACATCGGCTACGTGATGACCGACCGGGACCCCGACTACGTGGTGCTGGGGGAGACCCGGACCTACTCGTTCGAGGCGATCACCCGCGCGATCCGGCTGGTCGCCGCCGGCGCGCGGTTCATCGCCACCAACCCCGACCCGAGCGGGCCGAGCCAGCACGGGATGCTGCCGGCCACCGGCTCGGTGGCGGCGCTGATCAGCACGGCGACCGGGCGCACGCCGTACTTCATCGGCAAGCCGAACCCGCTGATGATGCGCAGCGCACTGAACCGGCTGGAGGCCCACTCCGAGACGACCGTGATGATCGGCGACCGGATGGACACCGACATCATCAGCGGCCTCGAGGCGGGGCTGCGGACCGTCCTGGTCACCACCGGGTCGACCCGGCCCGAGCAGGTCGAGACCTTCCCCTACCGGCCGACGCGCGTCGTGGACTCCATCGCGGACCTGGTCGCCGAGATCGAGGGTGGAAGCGCTCCCACCGCCGTACCCTGACCCGATGACCCGGTCGGCCCTCCCCCCGCTGTGGCGGGCCGCGCCGACCCGGTTGACGCGCAGCCCCGGATGGCTGCTGCTGGTGCTGGCGGCAGCGACCCTGTTCGTCGGGTCGGTGGTCGCGCCGCCGCTGTTCGTGGCCACCGCCCGGGCGACCGCGCTCGCCGACGGGCTGGCGGCCACGGCCGGGACCCCCTACGGCCAGGACTCCGGTGACCTGCGGGTCACCTGGGACGCCACGTTGGCGGACACCGCCGAGGAGGGGGTCCTCGCCCGGCTCGCCGGACTGCCGTCGTACGGCGACCCGGTGCTCACCGGCGCCGGCACGGCCCAGAGCGTGTCCAAGCGCGCGGTCGCCGTCGCGAACGGCCGCGAGTCGCGGGCGGTGCTGTGGACCCACGACGGCGCCGTGGCGGCCCTCGGTGGGGACCCGGCCTCCGACGGCGTGTGGCTCTCGGCGGACGCCGCGCGGGACCTCGGGATCGGGGTCGGCGACCGGTTCCGCCTCGGCCTGATCGACTCGTTCTTCCACGACGAGCACACGATGGCTCCGGTCGTGCTGGCCGGCACCTACGACACCGCCGCGGGCACCACGCTGCCCGCGGCGCTGGCGGGGCTGCCCGATGCCGACCGCTGGTTCCTGCCGATCGACCCGCAGAGCCCCGGGACGCCCGCCCCCATGGCGATCGTCGGCAAGCAGACCTTCGACCGGCTCGCCCGGCGGGTGGCGGCGGAGCCCTTCTACGTCGCCGACCTGCGGCTGGATCCGGACGTGACGCCGGCCGCCGCCCACCGGGCCGTCGACGCGGTCGAGAGCCTCTCCGACGACGCGTACGACGGCAGCAGCGACCTGCGCGCCCAGCTGATGACCAGCCGGCCGGAGGCCGCCGAGCTGAGCGTCGCGACCGGCCTGCCGGTCGTCGTCGAGGCGGCCGACGCCACGGCGACCTCGGCCCGCGACCAGGTGCGCCCCTACGCCGTCGGGGGCGAGGTGCTCGCCGCCGTGCTGCTGGTGGCGGCCTGGGTGCTGCTCGGGCTGAGTCGCCGGCGTGAGCAGCTGCTCGCGACCGGCGTGGGACTGCGCCCCCTGGAGCGGGCTGGGCTCGCGGCGGCGGAGGCGCTGCCGGCGTGCCTGCTGGCGGTGCCCGCTGGGCTGGCGCTGGCGCACCTGGGCGTGGCGGTCGCCGGCCCCGGCGCCGTGCCGAGCGGTCCGCTCGCGTCCGACCAGGTGCAGCGGGCCGGATGGGCCGCCGTCGTGGCCCTGGCCCTGCTCACCCTCACCGCGGGGCTGGCCGCGCTCACCGCCGACCGTCTCGACCGGGTCTCCCGGCTGGGCCGCGGAGGGGCCGCGATCCCCTGGGGGAGCGCGGTGCTGGTCGCCACCGTGGTGGTGGCGGTCGCCGTCGTGACCGTCGACGTCGGTCGGCGCAGCAGCACGCCGCTCACCACCGTGTTCCCGTTCCTCGTGGCCGCGAGCGTGGCGGTGCTGGTGCTGCGTGGGCTCGCCTGGCTGCGCTCGCGAGGACGGTCCCGGGCGCGACCGGGGTCCCCGCGTTGGCTCGCCGGCCGTCGCTCGGGACCGGTCGTGCGCGAGGTCGGTGCGCTGGCCGGTGTGGTCGCGGTGGCGCTGGGGCTGTTCGCCTACACCCTCGCGGTGCAGCGCGGCATCGAGGAGGGTGTCGCCGACAAGACCGCCGCCCTGTCCGGTGCCACCACCACGATCGAGCTCACCGACGAGCTGCGCGGCCACGGCACCGCACGCGCGGTGGACCCACCGGTCGCGAACAGCACCGCCGTGTGGTCGAGGGGGGCCTCTCTCCCGCCGGTCTTCGGGGAGATCCCCGTGCTCGCCGTCGACCCCGCCTCCTTCGCCGCGGTCGCCGACTGGGGCGGCTCCGGCGAGCTCGACCGCGGGCGCGACCTGCTGCCCCGCCTGGCCCGGCCCGCGAAGGGCCTGCCGGTCATCATCGCCGGGGACACCGACCTCGAGGCGGGGGACCAGGCCCTGCTCGACTTCACCTCCCAGGCCGAGGTGCCGATCTACGTGCTCGGCGTCGTCGACGCCTTCCCCGGGTCGGCGAGCGGTGCCGGCTCGACGACGGTGGTGGCCGACAGCGCCCGTCTGTTCCGCCTGCTGGGCCGCACGCCGCCGGCCATCGACCCCCGGCTGCGGCACGCCACGAGCGAGGACGTGGGGGCGTTCACCTCGACGCTGTGGAGCACCCGGTCGGTGGCCGACCTGCGCCACGAGATGGCGCGGGCCCGGCTCGGGACCGACGGCGCCGTGACCACCGCCGGCCAGGCCCGGGTCAGCCAGGGCCTCGTGGCCGCCACCTGGGCGGGTGGCTACGTGCTGGCGCTCGGCACGGTGACCCTCGCGCTCGCCCTCGCCGCCGGCCTCGTCCTCGCGCTGCGGCTGTCGGACCGGGACGCGGTCTCGGACGTCCTGCTGCAACGGATGGGCTACCGTCCCGGCGACCTCGCCCGCGCCCGGGCCTGGGAGGTGGGGTACGCCGTGGGCGCCGGCGTGCTCGCCGCCGCGGTCGCCACGACGGTTCTGGTGCTCGGCCCGTCCACGATCGACGCCGTCGCCGGCGTACCGCCACTCACCCGGCCGCGCGCCGCGGTGACGGACGCCGTCGCCCTCGTGGCCGTCCTCGTGGCGCTGGTGATGGTCGCCTGGCTCCTCGGCACGGTGCTGGCCCGGCGCCGGCAGGCTGCGGAGGTGCTGCGTGCGGGGGACTGAGGTGCAGCCGAGCGTCGCGTGCGAGGACCTGGTGAAGGTCTTCCGCTCCGCGACCGGGGAGACGCACGCGCTGCGCGGGATCGGGCTGGAGCTGCGACCGGGCGTGCTGACGGTGGTCGCGGGGCCCTCCGGCAGCGGCAAGAGCAGCCTGCTGACGCTGCTCTGCGCGCGCGACCGGCCCAGCGCCGGTCGGCTCACGGTCCTCGGCAGCGACGTGGGCACGGCAGCCACCCGCGAGCTGCGGCGGCTGCGGCGGCGCCGGATCGGGGTGGTCCCGCAGCGGGCCTCGAGCGCCGTCTTCCCGCAGCTGCGGGCGCTCGACCAGCTCCGGCAGGTGGCCGCCTGGCGCGGCGCCGGCCGCGACCAGCCGGACGCCGCGCTCGCCACCGTGGGGCTGGCCGACCGCGCCGAGCACCGGCCCGAGACGCTCTCGGGCGGCGAGCAGCAGCGGCTCGCCGTGGCGATGGCGCTGGTCGGTCAGCCCGACCTCGTGGTCGCCGACGAGCCGACCGCCGAGCTGGACCACGCGCACGCCGACCGCGTGATGGACGCCCTCCTGGCGGCGGCCGCCGCGGGCGCCACGGTCGTGGTGAGCAGCCACGACGACCGGGTCACGCACCGCGCGGGCCGGCTGCTGCGGCTGCGCCACGGCGTCGTCTCCAGCGAGACCGCCGGCCGCGGCAGCACCGCCGCGGTGATCGATGCCACCGGTCGGGTGCAGCTGCCGCCGGACCTGCTGGGGCTGTTCCCGGACCGGCTCGTCGTGGTCGAGGCCGACGGCGACGAGGTCCGCCTGCGGCGGCCCGAGGACGCGCCGTGACCGGCCTGGAGGTCCGCGGCGTGAGCCACGGGTACGGCGCCGGCGCCGGCCGGGTCGAGGTCCTGCACGGCGTGAGCCTGGCCGTCGGGCCCGGTGAGCTGGTCGCGCTGGCCGGGCCGTCGGGCTCCGGCAAGTCGACGGTGTGTCACCTGGCGGCGGGCCTCGAGGTGCCCGAGCAGGGGGCGGTCACCGTCGACGGGCGCCCGGTGGCCGCGGTGGCGGACTGGGCGCTGGTCGCCGTCGTGCCCCAGCAGCACGGGCTCCTCGCCGGGCTCAGCGTCGAGGACAACGTCTGCCTGCCCGCCCACCGGGCCGGCGTCGACCCGGCGCCCGCGTTCGGCCGCCTGGCCGAGGAGCTGGACCTGGCCGGGTTCGCCGGTCGCGGTGTGCGCGAGACATCGCTCGGCGAGCAGCAGCGCACCGCCGTCGCCCGGGCGCTGCTCCTGTCGCCGCGCCTGGCGGTGCTCGACGAGCCGACCGGGCACCAGGACGACGACCACGTCGCCCAGGTCGTCGCCGTCCTGGCCGCGGCGGCCGGGGCCGGGTCCGCGGTCCTGGTCGCGACCCACGACCCCCGGGTCTGGGAGGTCGCCGACCGGGTCGTGCGGCTCGACGAGGGCCGGGTCCTGGTGTGACCTTGCTCAAGCCGGGCGCCTGATCCCCGCGGGGCGTGTGAGCCGGGCCACGGTCGGAGCCGTCGCCCGGTTGGCATTTCCGATAAGTCCATGATTACGGTCGACATTCGGTGCACGACGCACCACCGGCCCGGGCGAACGCCGAGTCCTGCCACCCGGGGCCGCACCCGAGTCCACGGACCACGGCAGGAGCGGGGGAACCACCTTCGCAGCCGCACCGGCACCACCGGACCGCACCCGCGGTCCCGCGGCCGCTCGGGGTGAAGCCACCAGCCAGTGGCCGGGCAGCTTCCGCCCGAACCCGACAGCTCACCTCGCAGGCGTGGGAAGGAACCACCGACATGTCCCGCATGCCCACGATCACCCGCGCCGTCGGCCGCACCGGCGTCCGGCTGCTCGCCAGCGGCGCCCTCGCGGTCGGACTGCTGAGCACCGCCCCGGCCGTCACCGCCCGCGGCGCGACCCCGCACCACCACGCACCCCACCACGCCGGGCACCACCACGCCGGGCACCACGCCGGCCGGGTCGGCAGCGCGATGGCCGTCGCGATGCACCAGAAGGGCGACCCCTACGCGTACGGCGCCTCCGGGCCCGGTGCCTTCGACTGCTCCGGCCTGGTCTACTACGCCTTCCGGCACGCGGGCTTCAGGCACGTGCCGCGCACCTCGTCGGCGCAGGCGCACTTCGCGCACCACATCAGCCGGTCGCACATGAAGCGCGGCGACCTGATGTTCTTCCACGACGGCGGCGGCGTCTACCACGTCGGCATCTACGCCGGGTTCAAGCACGGCCACCGGATGGTGCTGCACGCGCCGTACCCGGGCCAGCGGGTGCACACCGAGCGGGTGTGGACCGACGCCTGGTTCCCCGGCACCCTGCGCCGCTGACCGGTCGCTGACCGGTCGCTGACCGAGTGCCGGCCGGCTAGCGCCAGCGGAACGTCGGGAGGACCTGCTCGACGACCTGCTGGCGCCGGCCGGCCGGGAACCGCGTGTTGAACGAGAAGGTCAGCGTGACGATCCGGTCGTCGCGGATCGCGCCGTACTCCTCGAGGTACTGCTCGTCGTTGACGAGCCCGGCGACGTGGTAGACCGGCACCCCGTCGAGCTCGGCCACCGGCAGCAGCCTCGGCGGCCGGGCGTCGATGCTCGAGGAGATCCGGGTCCGGCCCAACTCCGCGGCGCCCATGGTGGATCCGAACGCCTCGATCTCCGCGAGCTCGACGTACGCGAGCCGGTCCGGGCTGTCGGCGGCGGTGGCGTCGCTCGAGATCGCGCGGCCCCGGGTCCAGCCGGAGGGGGCGGTGACCGTGCTGTGCGGCCGGACCAGGTCGACGCCGGACGCGACACCGGCGCTCGGGGACCCCGACGGCGACACCGACGAGCCCGAGGGGGAGGACGGCGCCGGGGCGGGCGCCGGGTCGGCGCTGCCGCCGCAGCCGGCGAGCAGCGCGAGGGTGCCGAGCACGACGGGGACGACGACGCGACGCATCGGTGGCTCCTGGGTTCCGAGACAGTGACCGCGAATGTAGCCGACCAGGTTTCACCGGCCGCCGGCCCGGGCAGGGGCCCAGACGAAGCCGGCCTTCGCTCGGGGGAAGGAACAGTCAATCCATGTACGCGCTGGACATGCTCGGGGAGCTCAGCCTGCCCGAGGACCTCATCGAGGACGTACGCAGCATGCTGGGTCGCAACGCCGACGACCTGGAGACCAACAACGTCGGTCCGATCGGCGCCGTGTTCGGCGGCTCCGACAGCGGCGCGCAGCTCGGCCATCACAGCAGCGTGGCGCAGCAGCACGTCGCCCGCGCTGTGGTGCAGATGGCCGCCGGGCTGCGTGGCTACCGGGACAACCTCGCCGGGTTCGTCGACGACCTCGGCGACCGTGACCACCAGAGCGCGGCGGAGCTCAGCGGTCTCGCCCAGTCGACGGCCTGCGTCGCGGCGCCGGACTTCGGCACGAACGCGGCGTGCACGCTGCCCACCAGCCAGGCGCCCACCGGCGCGGGCGAGGAGGGCTGACGTGGGTGGACCGCAGCGGGCCCGGCTCGACCGCGCCCTGCAGGGAGCCAGCGACGGCGATCTCGAGCGGCACGCCCAGGAGTGGGACCGGTGCCGGGGCATCCTCCAGCGGATCAGCATGTCGCTGGCCACGGCGTCGCCGCAGGTCAAGGAGCGGATCGGGGGCCGGACGGGACCGGCCGTCGACGCGGCGTTCCACCGCTCCGCCCAGCACATGGGTGACAGGGCCGCCCAGCTGGTCGAGGGAGCCCAGGCACTGCGCGCCGCCGCGGACGTCATCCGCGCCGCCCGCTCCGAGCAGACCGACCTCGCCGCTCACTCGTTGACCGAGCCGCCGCCCTACCGCCGCCCGTCCGGACCGCCGTCCGAGGCGGACCTGCAGGACGAGGCGCGCAGCCGGCAGGCCCACCAGCAGTACCAGGCGGCGTACGCCGACCAGGAGGAGCGCGCGCGGCGCCAGGCGGACGCGATGGACCGGGTCTTCGACCGGTCCGCGGCGACGATGCGCCGGATCCACGGCGAGCCGGACCCTCAGCCCGACCGCGACGGCGCCGGTGGGTCCGGGGGGAGCGTCGGTGGCGGCTCCGGCGGCTCGGGCGGCTCGGGCGGCTCGGGCGGCGGCGTCGGCGGCGCGGGCGGCTCGGTGCCGTCCGGGGGCTCCCACGGGGGCTCGGTCGCCACACCCACGACCCACCCCGGCACCCACGTCGGCGGCACGACCTCCGGCACCACCTCCGGTGGGACCGGCGGCGTCGGCGCACCGCAGGGGGGCGGTGCGGTCGACCCGGCCGGCCTCCCGGCCACCGGCGGGGCCGCCGGTGGCGTCCTCGGCGCGACCGGCGCCTCCGCGCCCGGGGTGAGCGCCGGCACCGGCGTCGGGCTCGCCGGGGCGGCGGCGGGCGGTGCGACCGGCGGGCTGCTCGGCACCGGCCTCGCGGCCGGAGGCGTGCGCGGTGCCTCGGTCGCCCCGGTCACCACCGGATCGGGCACCGCGGCCAGCGGGGTCCGCGGCATCGGCAGCACGGCGCGCACCGGGGTCTCCGGGACGCTGGGGCGGCCCGGCGCCGTGGGCGCGGCCGGCACCGGCGGCTCGGGCACCAGCGCCCGCAGCGGCTCCGCAGCGGCCCGGTCGGGTGCCCGCTCGGGCGCCGGCTCCGCCGCCTCGGCGGGCCGGCGCAGCGGTACGAGGGGCAGCCGGGGCGCGTCCGGTGCCCGGGGCACCGGCGCGGTCGCCTCCGGACGCGGGGGCCGCGGCACCGACGAGAAGCGGCGCCGCTCCGACGGCTTCGACGCCGCCGAGGACTGGCTCGACGACGAGGACGCCGCCCCCGGCGTGCTCGACTGAGCTGTCGATCGGTCGTGGGGAGTGGATGAATCCCCGGTCAGCCGGGGATTCATCCAGGGTTGTCAGGCTCTTCATGACGTTGTCAGGCGTTGCAACCCCCGACAACGTCAGGAAGAGCCTGACAACCCCAAGCGCCGCCGGGCGCCGCCGCCGACCCCGCGGGATGTCATGCAGGGGTGGTTGTCGGGGTGACCGGATCGGATGACTGTGAGGATTCCGTTGGCAGCCTGATGGTGCTGGGCTGTGGGTCGAGGGCTGCGGGTGTGACCCGTCGGATGACTGGCTTCGTGCCCTTGGGGCGACTTGTCCGCTCGTGGTCCTCGGCCCCGGCCCGGGTCGGAGTAGCTGGCCTGATCAGGAGCTTGACCGTCGGGTGTTGACCCACCCGTCGTGTCTCATCACAGTCCTGCCGATTTCTCCGCCCGGACCGGATCCACATCCACTCCCAGGCAAGGAGGAACGCATGACCAGTCTGACCGATCTAAGTGATCTGGTCGACGTCGTGATCGGCGTCGACACCCACGTCGACACCCACGCCGCGGCCGCCATCGACGTCCGCACCGGTGGGGTGCTCGACGAGATCACCGTCGAAGCCAACGCCGAGGGCTACGCCCAGCTGGTGGAGTTCGCTGACCAACACGCGGTGCTGCGCGCCTGGGCGATCGAGGGCACCGGCTGTCACGGCGCGGGCCTGGCCCACCACCTGGCTCGCGGTGAGGAGCTGGTCATCGAGCTCGACCGTCCCGAGCGGGCCCAACGCCGCAACGGGGAGAAGTCCGACCCCCTCGACGCGGTCCGTGCTGCCCGCGAGGCGCTCGCGCGACCCCGGTGGGGCACCCCGCGCCAGGGCGGGGAACGCCAAGCCCTATCGGTGCTGCTGGCTGCACGACGCTCCGCGGTCCAGGCCGGCACCGACGCACAGCGGCAGGTGTTCAGCCTGGTCATCGCTGCCCCCGAGCAGATCCGTGACCGGTTCCGTGGCCAACAGCTGCCCGCGATGATCAAGACTGCCGCTGCCCTGCGAACCCACGCCTCCTGGGACACCGAGACCACCACCACGGTCACCGCCCTGCGGTCCCTGGCCCGCCGCGCCCAGGCCCTCGCCCAGGAGGCCGCCGACCATCAGAAGGCGATCAAGACCATCGTCGGCCGGTGGCGACCCGACCTGCTCGCGCAGCCCGGCATCGGACCCATCGTGGCCGCGACCGTCCTGTGCGCCTGGTCCCACCCCGGTCGCATCCACTCCGAAGCCGCGTTCGCCAAGCTCGCCGGCGTCGCCCCCATCAAGGCCAACAGCGGCAAGATCACCACCCGACACCGGCTCAACCGCTACGGCGACCGCCAACTCAACAGGGCCCTGCACACCATCGCGCTCTCACGCATCCGCTACGACCAGGACACCCGCGACTACGTCGCTCGCCGCACCACCGAAGGCAAGACACCACGAGAGATCAAACGATGCCTCAAGCGCTACATCGCCAGAGACCTCTACCGCCTACTCGAAAACCGCCCCATCACCACTTGACGAACCATAGGAGCGTCGTCCCGGGCGGCCGGGGGCGCTGCGCGGCGCACCCCGCGGCCTCCACCGACCACGGGCGGTGACAGGCCCCGCCGATAGCCGGTTCGGCAACGACGACCTCGACGATGACGCCCTTCGCGGGACATCCGCAGCCCGCCTCCCTAGCGTGGGCGCCAGGCCCGGGGCGGGCCGTCGAGGGTGCGACGAAGGGTGCGATGTGGGTCGTTGCGGGCTGCTGCTCGCCCTCCTGCTGGCGGGAGGGCTGGTGCTGGGCCTCCCTGCGGGGGCGCCGGCCCAGACCGCGTCGGCCCAGACCGCGTCGGCCGCGGCCGCTCCCAGCGGCTACCGGGACACCCGCGCGGACGATGGGCGCACGGTGCCGGCATACCTGCCGAGCACGGACCCGGACCGCGTCGTCCGGGTCTTCTCGGTGACCTTCTGGGCGCGCCAGGGCGAGCGCCGGTCCGTCACGGCCGACGTGATCGCCCGGCAGCCGGCCACGACCCCGGACAGCGCACTGATGGCGGCGGTGTCGGTCAGCTGCTCGCCGACCGGCGGTGGCGTGGCGAGCGCCGGCGCGACCCAGAACCTGGTGCGCGGCTCCGGCGCCAGGTTCACGCCGCGCTTCGTGTACGACGTGCCGCGCACCGGCATGGTCGGGTGCGTGCTGGTCGCCACCGGGCTGCGCCCGCGGCCGGTGGCGAGCGGCTACGCCTCCGCGAACCGCTGGTACGTCGACGCCGGCTCCTCCCTGTCCGTCAGCCAGCCGCTGGGCTGGTGGGCGCGGTCCCTGGAGACCGACGCGCGGTCCAGGGTGCTCGGTCGCGGGCAGAGCTGGTCGCCGATCCAGGTGGTGACCCGGGTCGACCCCGCCGGCACGGCCTTCACGGTCACCAGCGACCACAAGGTCACCACCTGCTCGTCGGTCGGCGGTAGCCGGGACGCCTCGACCGCGGGGCGCGAGCTCTGCGCCGACCGCGTCGAGACGACGGGCAGCCGGGTGCGGTCGGTGGTCACCGCCGTCCAGCTCGACCGGCGCGGCGACCCGTGCGCCCGCCCGCAGGAGTTCTCGACGCTGCGCCGGGTGACGCCGACCATCCACCACGCCATGGTCTTCAGCCAGGGGGTCGTGCGGGTGAGCCGCTCGGCGGCCTGCCGCCCGGTCTTCCGGATCAGCGGCCGGCTGGAGCAGGTCGGCGGGGCCGACCTGGTCATCCACGCACCGTCCGAGCGGACCACGATCCTGAGCCACTGAGCGCCGGCGGGGGACCGGCGGGAGCGACGGGGCCGAGGCCGGCGACGGCCGCCAGCCGGCCGACGAAGGCCGGTGCCTGGCGCCGCCAGTCCAGGTGCGCGGCGGCGTGAGCGCGACCCCGGGCGGCCATCCGCCCCCGGACGGCCGGGTTGCGGTCCAGCGCGACGACCAGGTCGGCGACCTCGCCCGGGTCGGCCCGCCCGTCCCGGAAGGGTACGACGACCCCCGCGCCGACCCCGTCGACGAGCGTCGCCGCGCGCGGCAGCGCGGTGGTGACGGCGGGCACCCCGTGGGCGAGGTACTCGACCACCTTGGTCGGCTGGGAGACCCGGTAGTTCGGCTCGTCGTGCAGCAGCGACAGCCCCGCCAGCGCGCCGTCGAGCACCCGCATCGCCTCGTTGTGCGGGCGGAAGCCGAGCCACTCGACCCCGGGTGGCGCGTCGGCCAGGGCCGCGGCCGCGGCGGTGTCGGCGGCGCCGACCAGCTGCACTCGCAACCGCCCGGCGGTCCGGTCGTGCAGGAGCCGACCGAGCTCGACCATCTCCTCGACGCCGCGGGCGCGGCTGAGGTGGCCGACGTACACGACCCGCGGCTCGTCGGGCGGTGGCACGCTCGCCGGCACGGTCGTGGTGTTGGGGACGACGGGGTGCGGCCGCCGGAACCGTGAGCGGTACTCCTCCTCGGCCAGCAGCAGGTGCACCCGGTCTTCGGCGCCGCGCTCGAAGCGGCCCACCATCCGGGCCACCGGACCGCGGGCGGGCCCGGGCAGCCAGGGCTTCAGGGTGGTGCTGGCCGCGGTGTCCTCGTGCACGTCCCACACGACCGGCGGGAGCCGCAGCCCACGGGCGGCCAGGAGCAGCTCGGGGTCGTGGAGCAGGACGACGTCGTGGCCCGCGGCGTCTCGCCGCAGCACCGACCGGGCGCCGGCCAGCGCCCGCAGCCGGTGCCGGCCCCGGGCCCGGGGCAGGTCGACGTGCGTGAGTCCGGGGCACGGCGTCGGGGTGACGGCGTACGCGTGGAACGGCGCGGCGTAGGTGACCCGCCACCCCGCGTCGAGCAGGGCCGCGACCTGGCGGTGCCGGATCCTGGCGTCCTCGGGGTGGTGGACGACGGTGACGACGAGGGCCCGGGGCGCGGTCATGACACGACCCGCGGGCGGGGCCGGGCGGTGGGCAGGCCGGTGCGCTCGGAGTACTCCTCGAGCACGTCGGCGGTGGGTCCGTCGGCCACCAGCTGGCCGTGGTCGAGCCACAGCACCCGGTCGCACATGCTGCGGACGGTCGACATCGAGTGGCTGACCAGGAGCACGGTGCCCGAGGTCTCCACGATCTCCTCGACGCGGGCCTTGCTGCGCTGCCGGAACTCGGCGTCGCCGGTCGCCAGTGCCTCGTCGATCATCAAGATGTCGGGGCGGGCCGCCGAGGAGATCGCGAACCGCAGCCGCGCGCTCATCCCGGAGGAGTAGGCCCGCATCGGCAGGTGCAGGAAGTCGCCGATGCCCGCGAACTCGACGACCTCGTCGTAGCGCTCGGCCACCTGGTCGGGCGTCAGGCCGAGCGCCAGCCCGCCGAGCAGGATGTTGCGGTGGCCCGACAGGTCGCGCATCAGGGCGGCGTTGACGCCCAGCAGCGCCGCGCGGCCCTCGGCCCAGATCGCACCCTGCGCGGTGGGGAGCGCGCCGGCGATCGCGCGCAGCAGCGTGCTCTTGCCCGACCCGTTGTGGCCGATGATGCCGATGGACTCGCCGTGGTGCGCGACGAAGGTGACGCCGCGGACCGCCTGCACGACGTCGACGGCGCCGACGTGGCGGCGCAGCCGCGAGGTCCACGACGTGCCGCTCGGTCGCCGGCCGCCGTACGTGACGTACTGGACGTGGACGTCGTCCACGATCAGCGACGGGCGGTCGGGCCGGGGCTCGACAGCGGGGTGCTCAGCCACGGGCGTACCGCTCCTCCGCGCGCCAGAAGAACCAGAAGCCACCGATCCCGGCGAGCAGTGCCCACCCCAGCCCCCACAGCCACATCGCGGGGCCGACCGTGACGCCCTCCAGGAGCGCGGCGCGGCCCAGGTCGAGGTAGACCGCGATCGGCTGGTGCTGCAGCACGGCGGCCGCGGTGTCGTCCCGGACGTAGTGGTCGATGGCGAAGAAGACGCCGGAGGTGTACATCAGCACGCGCAGGACGAACGGCACCAGCCGGCCGAGGTCGCGGTGGTCGGCGACCAGCCGGGCGCACACGAACGCGACCCCGGTGCCGAAGACCCACTGCAGGGTCACCGCCGGGGCGAGCAGCAGCCACGAGGCCTGCACGGGCTCCCCGGTGAGCGGCACGACCGCCAGCATCACCGCCAGGGCTGGCAGCAGCGTGAACAGCTCGGCCATCACGGCCGCGATCGGCAGCAGGGCGCGCGGGAACTCCAGGGAGCCGATCAGCTCGCTGTTGCCGGTGATCGACTTGGAGCCGTTGGAGATCGACGAGGTCGAGAAGTGGAAGAGGAAGACCCCGATGACGAGGAAGCCGGGGAAGTTCTCCACGCCCCGGCTCGTCCTGAGCACCACGCCGAAGACGACGAGGTAGACGCAGGCCCACAGCACCGGCGTGAGCACCGCCCAGAGCTGGCCCAGGTAGCCGCCCTGGTTGCGTGCGTACGCCTTGGACGACGCCAGCACCACCGCGAAGTGGCGCCGGCGCCAGACCTCGGCGACGTAGCGGCGCAGCGGCGGGCGCACGCCCACCGGGGCGAGGCCGTGCTGGGCCGCGATCGCCGCGAGGGCGCTCATGCGGTGATCACAGGCGGTGCGCCTCCTCGCCGACGGTGACGCCGCGGGTGTCGAAGAAGAGTCGGGACCGCGACGCGAGGTCGGCGACGTCGTACGCCGTGTGCGGCTGGACGAGCACCACCAGGTCGGCGAACGCCAGCGCGGTCTCGAGGTCCGACGCGCGCGACACGGGGACACCCGGCTCCCACTCCTCCACGTGCGGGTCGTGGTAGACCACCCGGGCGCCGAGCAGGTCCAGGTGCTTGGCCAGCGGCACCGCCGGCGACTCCCGCTGGTCGCCGATGTCGGCCTTGTAGGTCACGCCCAGCAGCAGCACCGACGAGCCGTGGATCGCCTTGCCGTGCTCGTTGAGGAGGTTCTGCGCCCGGCGCGCCACGTAGGACGGCATCGTCGCGTTGATCTCCTGGGCGAGCTCGACGAACCGGAACGGGTAGCCCAGCTTGGCGCGGACGTTGTGGGACAGGTAGTTGGGGTCGATCGGGATGCAGTGCCCGCCCACGCCCGGCCCCGGGTAGAACGCCTGGAACCCGAACGGCTTGCTCGACGCGCAGCGGATCACGTCCCACAGGTCGATGCCGAGCTCGTGGCAGAACCGCGCCATCTCGTTGACCAGGGCGATGTTGATGTGTCGGTACGTGTTCTCCAGCAGCTTGGCCGTCTCCGCCTCGCGCGTGCCGGAGGCCTCGACGACGGTCGTGACGAACTTGCCGTAGAAGGCCGCGGCGCGGGCGGTGCAGGCCGGGGTCAGGCCGCCGACGACCTTCGGGGTGTTGGCCAGGCCCCAGGTGGGGTTGCCCGGGTCGATGCGCTCGGGGGAGAAGGCGAGGTGGAAGTCCTCGCCGGCGACCAGCCCGCCGGCCTGCTCGAGCGCCGGTCGCACGACCTCGTCGGTGGTGCCGGGGTAGGTCGTCGACTCGAGGACGACCAGCTGCCCGGGGCGCAGGTGCGCCGCGGTCGCGTCCACGGCGGCGCGGATGGCGGTGAGGTCCGGGCCGCCCTCGGCGCCGAGCGGCGTCGGCACGCAGATCACCACCGTGTCCGCGGCGGCGAGGACCTCGGGGTCGGTGGTCGCCCGGAAGCCGGCGGCGACCATCGCCGCGACGTCGTCGTCGCTCAGGTCGTCGACGTGGGAGCGGCCGGCGTTGAGTCCGTCGACGCCGGCCCGGTCGATGTCGAGGCCCGCGACGGTGAGCCCGGCGCGGGTCGCCTCCTGGGCGAGCGGCAGGCCGACGTACCCGAGTCCGACCACGACGAGGTCGAGGTCGGGCCCGGCGGGGGACTGGTCGGTCATGGGGTCTCTCCTCGGGTGGTGGTGCGGGGATCGGTGTGGGCGTCGGCGTAGACGTCCTGGTAGGTCGTGGCCGCGACGTCCCAGCTGCGGGTGGCCGCGACCCAGGAGCGGGCCGCGGTGCCGAGGGCGCGGCGGGTGGCGGCCGGCGTCAGCGCGGCGATCGCCGTGGCGAGGGCGGCGGGGTCGCCGGGCGGGACCAGCCGGCCGCGGTCGCTGCCGACCAGCTCACGGAGCGGGGGCAGGTCGGACGCGACGACCGGGATGCCGAGGGCCATGGCCTCGACCGGCTTCAGTGGGGGGACCAGCCGGGTCACCGGCAGGTCGAGGCGCGGGAGGCAGAAGACGTCGAGGTCGCGGTACGCCGCGACGAGGGCCTCGTGCGGGAGACGGCCGGTGAAGGTCGCGACGTCGGCCACGCCGAGGTCGGCGGCGCGCTTCTCCAGCGCTTCGCGGGCCGGGCCGTCCCCGACCACGAGCAGGCGCACGTCGTGACCGGCCCCGCGCAGCAGCGCGACAGCCTGGACCAGCACGTCCACGCCCTCGTAGTCGTTGAGGGTGCCGCCGAGGCCGACGGTCAGCGGGCCGTCCGCGGGGTACGCCGTCGGCGCGGCCGCCAGCCAGGACGGGTCGACGCCGTTGGGGACGACGTGCACCCGCTCGGCGGGCACCCCGCGTGACACGACCTCCGCGCGCATCGCCGCGCTGAGCGTGACCACGGCGTCGGCCGCCCGCATCACGCCCGTCTCGGCGGCGCGGGTGAGCCGGTAGAAGTCGCTCGCGAGGGCGTCGGGGTCCGGGCCGCCCGGTCGCGCGGTCCGGCTGAGCCAGGTCTCCTCCAGCAGGCCGCGCACCTCGTAGACCAGCGGGACGCCGTACCGCCGGCGCAGCGCGAGCCCGACCCGTCCGTTGGCGTGGTTGCTGTGGGCGTGCAGGACCGTCGGTTGCAGCCGCTCGACCAGCCGGGCCGACCGGGCGACGTCGGCGGCCAGGCAGTCGTCGGCGCGCAGCGGCAGCCGCCCGGGCAGCAGTCGGTGGTGCGGGACGCCCTGCACCGCCACGGTGGGACTCGCGGCGAGGTGGCCCTTGAGGACCGGGAAGCCCAGGCGGGTCACGACGTCCACGTGGTGGCCGGCCCGGCGCTGCGCCCCGGCGATGCCCTGGGTGCGCAGCGTGTAGCCGGCGACGGTCTCTGGCAGGGCGTTGGTGACCAGGTGCAGCACCCGGTCGAGCCCGGCCGGGACGGGCGCGGACCGGAGCGGCGGCTCGGGGAGCGGGGCGGTCAGGAGCGCGAGGTCGCCCTCGACCAGGCGCGCCAGGACCCGTCCGACGGGCCCGCCGCGGCGGGCGAGGTCGCGCGCGCGCCCGAGGTCGCCGGCCTGCAGCGCGGCCAGCGCGGCGGCGTACTCCGGACCGGACCGGCCGGGCAGCGGCACCCCGCGGACGTGGTCGGTGTCGCGTACCAGGTGCCGCAGCGCGACCGAGCCCAGGGCGGGCACGTCCCACACCACCTTCCACGGGGCCTTCTTCGGCGCGCGGCCGGCGCGGGGGAGGACCGGTGTGCTCACGACGGTCCTCCTTCGGTGGCTGGGTCGGCAGGTGGTCGGCAGGTGGTGGCGGGTGGCGTGCGACACGCCGGGTCGGGCTGGCAGGAATTCTATAGTAAGTTACTAGAGTTAGGTCCATAACGACACCCCGGTCCCGCTCGGAGGTCGATCGATGTCCCCGCTCGCCGTTCACGTCACCGGCGCCCGCCCGAACTTCCCCAAGGCCGCGCCGGTCCTCCGCGCGCTCGCCGCCCGGGAGCCCCGCGTCCGGCAGCGTCTGGTGCACACCGGCCAGCACTACGACGAGCGGATGTCGGAGGTCTTCTTCCGCCAGCTCGGACTGCCCGAGCCCGACGTCGACCTCGGCGTCGGCTCCGGGTCGCACGCCCAGCAGGCGGCCGCCGTGATGACCGGGCTGGAGGCGGTGTTCCTCGAGGAGCGACCCGACGTCGTGGTGGTGTACGGCGACGTCAACTCGACCGTCGGCGCCGCCCTGGTCGCCGCGAAGCTGCAGATCCCGGTCGCCCACGTCGAGGCCGGCCTGCGCAGCTTCGACCGGTCCATGCCCGAGGAGGTCAACCGGGTGGTCACCGACCGGCTCTCCGACCTGCTGCTGGCCACCAGTGCCGACGCCGTCGCCCACCTCGCGGCCGAGGGCGTGCCCGCCGGCCGGATCCACCTGGTCGGCAACCCGATGATCGACACCCTGCTCGCCCACCTCGACGCGTTCGACGCCGCCGGCGCGCGGGAGCGGCACGGGCTCGCGGGGCGCTACGCGGTCGCGACCCTGCACCGACCCGCGAACGTCGACGACCGGGCCGACGCCCACGCGCTGGTCAAGACGGTGCACGCCGTCGCCGACCAGGTCGAGGTCGTCCTGCCGCTGCACCCGCGCGGCCGCCCGGGCCTCGAGGCGGCCGGCCTCGAGGACCACCCGGCGGTCCGGGTCGTCGACCCGCTCGGGTACGTCGAGTTCCTCGGCCTGGTCCGCGGCGCCGACGTCGTCGTCACCGACTCCGGCGGGGTGCAGGAGGAGACCACCGTCCTCAACGTCCCGTGCCTGACCCTGCGCCCCAACACCGAGCGTCCGGTCACGATCACCCACGGCACCAACCGCCTGGTCACCCGGGAGGACCTGCCCTGGCAGGTCGAGCGGGTCCTCGCGGCCGGGACGCCGGCGCCCCGGGTGCCACCGCTGTGGGACGGGCGCGCCGGCGAGCGGATCGCCGAGGTGCTCGCCGACCTGCTCGCCTCCGCACCCGATGGCGGGTCGGGGGTGGCCGCATGATCCGGCGGCTGCTGCGCGGCCGGCCCCGGCTGCCGGCGTACCCCCTCCCCGCGACGGCGCCCGCCCGGCCGGACCTGCGGGTCGCGGTCGTCCTCGACCCGTTCTCCGAGCTCGCCTTCGGCTACGAGTGGGCGCAGGTCACCTTCGGGCCCGACGACTGGCAGCAGGTGCTGGAGGAGCAGCGCCCCGATCTGCTCGTCGTGGAGTCGGCGTGGCACGGCAACCAGGACCGGTGGCGCCTGCACATGACCGGCTCGACCGGCCCCAGCCAGGAGCTGCGCGCCCTGGTCGCGTGGTGCCGCCGCGAGGGGATCCCGACGGTCTTCTGGAACAAGGAGGACCCGCCCGGCTACGACCGGTTCCTGCCGACGGCCCGGCTCTTCGACCAGGTCTTCACCGTCGACGCCGACCGGATCCCGGACTACCAGCGCGACCTCGGCCACGACCGCGTCGAGCTGCTGCCGTTCGCGGCCCAGCCACGGCTCCACAACCCAGTTCGTCGGGGGCCAGTCCGTCGGGGGCCGGTCCGTCAGGGGCCCGCCGGCCCGCGGCCGTACGACGTGGCCTTCGCCGGCACCTGGTTCGCCGACAAGCACCCCGAGCGTCGCGAGCAGATGGAGTTCGTCCTGGAGCCCGCGCTCGACCACGGGCTGCACATCTGGTCGCGGTGGCAGCGCGGTGGCCGGCGCTACCGCTTCCCCCAGCCCTACCGTCGCGCCGTCGTCGGCTCGCTTCCCTACGAGCAGATGCTGGCCGCGTACACGGCGTACCGGGTCTTCCTCAACGTCAACTCCGTGACGGGCAGCAAGACGATCTGCTCGCGTCGTCTCTTCGAGCTCTCGGCCGCGCAGACCGCGGTCGTGTCGGCGCCGGCCGCGAGCATCGAGCCCTTCTTCGGCCGCGCGGTCACGGTCGTCGAGGACGCCGGGCAGACCCGGGCGGCGCTCGACCTGCTGCTCACCGACGACGACGCGCGCGACCGGCTGGCGCTGCAGGCGCACCGCCGCGTGCACGACGAGCACCTCCTCTCGCACCGGGTCGACACCGTCCTCCGCGCGGTCGGGCTGGACCGGGCGGTGCGCGGCACGGCAGCGCCGACCGTCAGCGCGGTGGTCGCCACCCGGCGTCCCCACCAGCTCGACCACGTGCTGCGGTCGGTCGGCCGCCAGTCCCACCGCGAGCTCGAGCTGGTGCTGGTCACGCACGGCTTCGTCCCCGACGAGGAGGAGCTGCGCCGGCGCGCCGACGAGGCCGGGGTGCCGCGGGTGGTCCTGGTGCCGGCCGCGGCGGAGCTCACCCTCGGCGCCTGCCTCGACCTCGGCGTCGACGCGGCGGGCGGTGAGCTCGTCGCGAAGATGGACGACGACAACTTCTACGGCACGCACTACCTCACCGACCTGGTCCGCGCGCTGGACTACTCCGGTGCGGACGTGACCGGCAAGTGGGCGCACCTGGTGCTGCTCGAGGCCAGCGGCGACACGCTGCTGCGGTTCGGCGACTCCGAGCACCGCTTCGTGCGCCAGGTCCAGGGCGGCACCCTGCTGACCAGCGCCGCGGTCGCGAGGCGGATCCGCTTCCAGGACCTGCCGCGCGGCGTCGACACCGCGTTCCTCGCCGACGTACGCGCGGCGGGCCTGACCGTCTACGCCGCCGACCGCTTCAACTTCGTGTCCGTGCGGAGCGCGGACCACGCCGGCCACACCTGGCAGATCAGCGACGACGAGCTGCGGGCGCGGTCCTCGCGCCTGCTCGACGTCGCCGACCCCTACGACCTCGCGGAAGCCTGAGATGACGCTCACCCTCGACCCCGCCCTCGACCACGACGACGCCACCGGCAAGGCCTCCGCCCAAGGCGGCCGCCGGCGCGCGGACCGCACCGGTGGCGCCCGCAACAGCCGGATCCGCAAGGACATCGAGGGCCTGCGCGCCGTCGCGACCTTCCTCGTCCTGCCCTACCACGCGGGCCTGATGCTCTTCCCCGGCGGCTTCGTCGGCGTCGACGTCTTCTTCGTCATCTCCGGCTTCGTCATCACCGGCCAGCTGATGAAGGAGGCCGACCGCGACGGCAGCGTGTCGCTGGTCGGGTTCTACGCCCGGCGCGCGAAGCGCCTGCTGCCGGCCAGCTCGCTGGTCCTGGCCGCGACCGCCGTGATGACCTGGCTCTGGATCCCACGGATCAAGTGGGACGTGATCGGCGGTGACATCGTCGCCTCGGCGCTCTACGTCATCAACTGGCGGCTCGCCGACCGGTCGGTGGACTACCTCGCCGAGGACGTGACCCCCTCGCCCGTCCAGCACTACTGGTCGCTCGCGGTGGAGGAGCAGTTCTACCTGCTGTGGCCGCTGCTGGTGCTGCTGGCGGTGGTGGTCGCGGCCCGCTTCGGTGTCCGCCGCAAGGCCGTGATGCTGGTCGCGCTCACCGCCGTCGCCGTCCCCTCCCTGGCCTGGGCGGGCTACATGGCGGTGGCCCAGCCGGAGCGGTCCTACTTCGTCACGACCACCCGGATCTGGGAGTTCACCATCGGCGCGTTCGTCGCGATCCTCGCCTCCCGGCTCGACCGGATGCCGGCGCGGCTCGGCGCGGCCCTCGCCTGGGGCGGCCTCGCGCTGGTGCTGCTCAGCGGACGCCTCTACAACGCGGACATGACCTGGCCCGGCTTCGCCGCGCTGGTCCCGACCGTCGGAGCGGGCCTGCTCATCGCCGGTGGCGTGGCCGCCGGGCGGTCCGGCCCGGTCCGGATCCTCGGCAACCGGTTCATGCTGTTCATCGGCTACCTGACCTACTCGCTCTACCTCTGGCACTGGCCGCTGCTCATCGTGGCCCGCGAGCACTTCGGCGGGATCTCGGTGGCCGCCGGCCTCGCCATCGTCACCTTCTCGATCGTGCCGGCCTGGCTGACCTTCCACCTGGTCGAGAACCCGCTGCGCAGCTCGAAGCTCCTGAGCCAGGTCCCGCGGATGGCGCTGAGCGTCGGCGCCAACGCGACCCTCGTCGGCGCGGCCGCCGGGCTGGCGCTGATCGTGCTGTTCTCGAACGCCACGTCGGCGACGACGGTAGTCGACGCGCGAGGCGCGGCGGCGCTGTCGTCGCACCCGACGACCGACCCGGCCGGTGACGTCACCGCCCAGGTCAGCGGCGGGATCACGCCCGACCCTCTGCGGGCGACCGAGGACGTGCCCGACCTCTACGCGAAGGGCTGCCAGGTCGACGTCGACTCCAGCGACCCGGTGTCGTGCACCTACGGGCCGGCGGACGCGAAGCTGACGGTCGCCGTGGTCGGCGACTCCAAGGCGGCCCAGTGGGTGCCGGCGTTCCAGGTGCTCGCCGAGCAGAACGACTGGCGTATCGAGACCTACACCAAGTCCGCGTGCCAGTTCGCCACCGTCGAGACCTCGCTGGACGGCGACGTCTACAGCACCTGCCGGGAGTGGACCGACAAGGTCCTCGACAAGCTGACCGGGCCGGACCAGCCCGACGTCGTGGTGACGGCCGGCCAGCGGTCCGAGGGCGTGGTCGGGGGACAGGACGGCGACCTCACCCTCAGCGAGGACGCCATGCGGCACGCGATGGTCGACACCTGGAGCCGGATCCGCGACGCCGGCGTGAAGGTGGTCGTGCTCGCCGACACCCCGCAGACGTTCACCGAGGTCTACGCGTGCGTCGCCGAGCACCCCGACGACCTCACCCAGTGCACCTACGACCGGGCGAAGGGGGTCGCCGCCAGCGGCGCACCCACCCAGGAGGCGGCGGCGCAGGAGGCCGACGTGCCGTTCATCGACCTGGTCGACTGGATCTGCCCGTCCTCGCAGTGCCCACCCGTGATCGGGAACGTCCTGATCTACCGCCAGGGGTCCCACCTCACCAAGACCTACATCGAGTCGCTCGCGCCACGGCTCGACGAGGCGCTGCAACGCGCGGGGGTCGGGGCATGAGCGCCCCGGCCGTGCGCAGCACGACCGTCAGCGTGCTGCGGGACCGGGTACGCCGGCTGCGGCCGGTGCCCCCGGCCGCGCCCGCGTGGCAGCTCCCGCCCGAGCCGGTCGTCGTGCGCCCCGACCTGCGGGTCGCCGTCGCCGGATCGGGCCGGCTCCGGCGTGGTCTGGCCGACCAGTGGCACCAGATCCCCGCCGACCCGGCCTCGGTCCGCGGCGCGGACCTGCTGCTGGTCGAGGTCGCCGACGGGCGCGTGCCCGGCGTCGGCGCCGCCGGTGACCCCCTGGTCCGCGAGCTGCTGGAGGCCGCGACGGCCGCCGACGTACCGGTCGCGGTGTGGGTGACCTCCGGCCGGCCGCCGAGCGGGCTCGACGCGACCGCGGCCTGGTCCCGGGTGCTGGCGGCGGCGACCGTTCTGCACGTCGCCGACCTCGCCGACGCCTGGCGGGCGCTGGTGCCGGACGCGCGGCTGCTGCCTCCTGCGGCCGCTGCTCGGCGGGGACCGCGCGTGGAGCGCCCCGCGGGTGAGGACGCCGCCGCGCTGCTGGTCGTGTCCGGCGCGAGCGACGAGCTCGCGGCCGGACCGGTCGCCGCCGTGCTCGCCCCGGGCCTCGCGCCGGTCGCCGACCGCGTCGACGTGCTGCTGCTCGCCGACGACCTCCCGGTCCGCGGCGTGCTGCCCGCCGCCCTCGGCGCTGTGGCCCGCCGCGGCCACGACGGCGACCTGGCCGCCGCCGTCGCGCAGGCCGCCGTCGTCGTCGATGGTCCGCGACGCAGCCCTCGCGACACCTGGGCCGTGCTCGAGGCCGCGGCCGCCGGCACCCCCGTCGTCTCCCTCGACGGGCTGCCGCTGCCGGACGGCCTCGAGGCGTCGCGGCCCGCCACCCCGGCAGCCGTGCGCGCCGAGGTGGTCGCCCGGCTCCACCACCCCGAGCTCGCCGACCGCGAGGCGCTGCGCCAGCGTCGTGCGGTGCTCGACGGGCACACGTTCGCCGACCGGGCCCGCACGCTGCTGGCCTCCCTCGGCCACGAGGAGCCCGCGCCGCCGCCCCCCACCGTCTCGGCCATCGTGCCGACCAACCGCGAGCACGAGGTCGACCAGGTGCTCGCGAACGTCGGCCGGCAGGCCCACCGCTCCACCGAGCTGGTCCTCGTCCTGCACGGCCTCGACCTGCCCGAGGCCGAGCTGCAGGCCCGGGCCCGCGCCCACGACGTACCGCAGCTGGAGGTGGTGCGCGCACCGGGCCACCTGACGCTGGGTGCCTGCCTCAACCTGGGCGTCGACGCGGCCGGCGGTGACCTGGTCGCCAAGATGGACGACGACAACCACTACGGCACCCACTACCTGTCCGACCTGGTCGCGGCGCTGGACGCCCAGGGTGCCGGCATCGCCGGCAAATGGGCGCACTACGTGTGGTTGCGGTCCTCGGGCGCCGTCGTGCTGCGCTACCCCGACGCCGAGCACACCTGGGCGCGGCGGATCCAGGGCGGCTCGATGCTCTTCGCCGGCGACGTCGTGCGCGAGCTGCGCTTCGGCGACCTGCCGCGCGCGGTCGACTCCGACATCCTCGACCGCGCGATCGCGGCCGGAGTGCCGATCTGGTCGGCCGACCGGTTCAACTTCGTCAGCGTGCGCGGCGAGGACCGCACGGCGCACACCTGGACCGTCGAGGACGCCACGTTCCTCACCGCGGCCGGGCGGCTGGCGTTCTACGGCGACCCGCGGTCGCAGGTGGAGGTCTGAGATGTCGTTCCGGGTCCAGGCGAGGCGGGCCGCCCGCAAGCACGCCGCCCGCGCCTCCGCGGTCGTCCCCGCCGACCGCGGCCCCGAGTGGTGGCAGGCGACGGTCGGCCGGGCGCACGCCGCCGAGGCGCACCGCCGGCTGGTGGCCGACCGCGACCCCGACGGGGCGCTGGCGCTGGTGACGCCGCTGCTCGACGGCGCCGCCGCGGGGTCGCCCGCGGGCTCGCGGGCCTGGGCGGTCGCGGCCGAGGTGCACGAGCGCACCGGCACGACGACCGACGCGCTGGCCGCCGCCCGGGCGGCTGTCGCCACCGAGCCGACCTTCGCGGCGCGCCTCGTGCACGCCCGCGTCGCGCTCGCCTGCGGCGACCCCGAGGAGGCCGCCGTCGCGGTGGCGGCGCTGGTCGACACCCGCCCGCGCAACAAGGCCTCGGTCCTCGCCGTCCTCGCCGTGCTGCGGCAGGCCGGCCACGACGACGTACGACGCTTCCGCGCCAACCTGCTCGCCTGGGACCTGCCGGGCTACGACGAGGACGTGCTCGCGGTCCACGCCGAGCTCGACCTGGTCGAGGCGGCGCCCGAGGAGCTCGCCACCCGGCTCGACCAGGTGACCAACCAGCTGCGGCGGCCCCTGCTCGTGGTCGCCCGGGCGCTGGACCGGCGCCGGGACTGGGAGGTCCTGGCCGACTACGCCGATCGGCGGATCGCGGGCGGGTCCCGGGTCGCGCAGCGTCGCGCGGTCGCGCTCGAGCTGCGCCGTGCGGCCTCGCGGGCACTCGCCGCCGGGCACGCCGGTGCCGCGAAGCGGCTCGCCGGGCAGGCCCTCGCCCGGCACCCCGACGACCGCTACGCCCGCGAGACCTGGCTCAAGGCCGCCGACGACCTGGCCGTCGTCCGCGACGGATGGACCGCCCCCGCGGTCGTCGGGCACGGCTTCGACCCGCGCCCGCGCACCGTCCTGGCCGCGCTGGCCCAGTCGCTGCCGCACCGCTCCGGCGGCTACGCCACCCGGTCGCACGGCTTCCTCACCGGTCTTCAGGGCCTCGGCTGGGACGTCGAGGCCGTCACCCGGCTCGGGTTCCCCTACGACCGCTGGTCGCGCAGCGACCCGCGCCGCGTCGCGGCGTACGACGACGTCGACGGGGTCTGCTACCACCGGGTGCTGGCCACGCAGGAGCCGGGGCCCTACCCGCAGCACCCGCTGACGGCGTACGTCGACCGCTACGCCGCCGCCCTGACCCAGCACGCCCGGCGGCACCGCCCGGCGCTGCTGCACGCCTCCAGCTTCCACGTCAACGGCCTGGCCACCCGCGCCGCGGCCGCCCGGCTGGGCCTCCCGTACGTCTACGAGATGCGCGGGCTCGAGGACCTGATGAAGGTCTCGCGGGACCCCGGCTTCGCGGGCAGCGACCGGGACCGGTTCCTCGACACCGTCGAGCTGGCGTCCTGCGCCGGTGCGGCGCGCGTCCTGGTCATCACCGAGGCGCTGCGCCGGGAGATGGCGGCGCGCGGGGTGCCCGAGGACAAGCTGGTCGTGCTGCCCAACGGCGTGCACACCCACCTCTTCGAGCCGCGCCCGCGCGACGCCGAGCTCGAGGAGGCGCTCGGCCTGCGCGGCACCACGGTGATCGGGTACGCCGGCAGCCTGGTCGACTACGAGGGCCTCGAGCTGCTGCTGGAGGCGGTCGCCGCGCTCGCCGCACGGCGGTCGGACTTCCGGCTGCTCGTAGTCGGCGACGGCCCGCACGAGGCGGCCGTCCGCGCGACCGTCGACCGGCTGGGCCTGCAGCGGGTCGTGGTCCTCACCGGCCGGGTGCCGCACGAGGAGGTCGGCCGCTACCTGTCGCTGGTCGACGTCGCGCCGTTCCCACGGCTGCCGCTGCCGGTCTGCGAGCTGATCTCGCCGATCAAGCCGTTCGAGTCGATGGCGATGGGCAAGGCGGTCGTCGTCTCGTCGGTCGCCGCCCTCACCGAGATCGTCGCCGACGGCACCACCGGCCTGGTCTTCGAGAAGGGCTCGGCCGCCGGCCTCGCGCGCACCCTCGAGCGGCTCCTCGACGAGCCCGACCTGCGCGCCAAGCTCGGCGAGTCCGCGCGCACGTGGGTGCGCAACGAGCGGGACTGGTCGTCGCTGGTCGAGGGGCTCGCGTCGACGTACGAGGAGGTGCTGGCATGAGGATCGTCGACCTCGAGTCGCCGACCGTTCGGCGCGACCGCCCGGTCACCCGCCCGGTCGCGCCGCCGGTGTCGGTGGTGATGCCGGTGCTCAACGAGCAGCGCTACCTCGCCCAGGCGGTCCGGCACGTCCTTGAGCAGGAGTACGACGGCGAGGTCGAGGTCGTCCTGGCCGTCGGCCCGAGCCGCGACCGCACCGCCGCGATCGCCAACCGGCTCGCGGCCAAGGACTCGCGGATCACGCTGGTCGAGAACCCGGTCGGCCGCACGCCGCAGGCGCTCAACGCCGCGATCGCCGCGTCCCAGCACCCCTACGTCGTGCGGGTGGACGCCCACGGCCTGCTGCCCCCGGGCTACCTGCGCGACGTCGTGCACCTGCTCGAGACCACCGGCGCGGCGAACGTCGGCGGGATGATGCGCGTGGAGGGCGACACCGACTTCGGGCGCGCGGTCGCGGCGGCGATGACTTCGCCGCTGGGCATCGGCGGCTCGAAGTTCCACGTCGGCGGCGAGCCCGGCCCGGCGCGCACGGTCTACCTCGGCGCCTTCCGCCGCGACGTGCTGGTCGAGCTCGGTGGCTTCGACGAGCACTACCGCCGGGCGCAGGACTGGGAGCTCAACTACCGCATCTGCGCCGCCGGCCACACGGTCTGGTTCACCCCCGACCTCGCGGTCACCTACCGGCCGCGCCGTACCTTCCGGGCGCTGCGCCGGCAGTTCTACACCTCGGGGCAGTGGCGCCGGCAGATCGTCGAGGCGCACCCCGACACCGCCAGCTTCCGCTACCTCGCCGCCCCGGTGGTGACGGCTCTCGTCGCTCTCGGCGCGATGCTCGGGCTCGCCGGGCTGCTGGGTGGGCTGCTCGGGGTGCCGTGGGCGTGGCTCGGCCTCCTCGGCCTGCTCGCCCCGGTCGGCTACGCCGCCGGCGTACTCGCCGCCACCGCCTGGATCGGCCGCGGCCTCGGCCGCCGCTCCCGCCTGCTGCTGCCCCTCGTGGTCGCCACCATGCACCTGTCCTGGGGCACCGGCTTCCTCCGCTCCATCCCCCGCTCCCAGCGGCGGGCGCGGGGTGGATGAATCCCCGGTCAGCCGGGGATTCATCCGGGGTTGTCAGGCTCTTCATGACGTTGTCAGGGGTTGCAACCCCTGACAACGTCATGAAGAGCCTGACAACCTGGGTGTTCCTGGGCGCGGCCGCCGACCTGGTGGGATGTCATGCGGGGTGGTTGTGGGGGCGACCGGGTTGTATGACGTCCCGGCGCCGCGCGGGGGATGTCCTGCGGGGTGGTTGTGGGGGCGACCGGGTCGTATGACGTCCCGGCGCCGCGCGGGGGATGTCCTGCGGGGTGGTTGTCGGGGCGACCAGGTCGTATGACGTCCCGGCCCCCCGCCGGCGGCGACCCCGGACCCGGGCCGAGGCCAGATGCTCAGCCGAGCGGATCGGTGTGGTGCCCGACCATCCGCCACCGGCCGCCCTCGCGGCGGAAGAGGCTGGTCGCGCGGATGTCGACCGACTGGGGCCGGCCGTCGACGTGCACCTCACCGCGCTCGAACCCGACCGCGAAGCCCAGCAGGTCGCCCTCGACCAGGTGCAGCTCCTCGCCGCGGACCTCACCGCCGAGCCGGGCGTCGGCCTGCGCCTGCCAGGACGCCCGGATCGGCTCCCAGCCGTGCAGCAGCTCGCCGAACGGGCTCATGTAGCTCACGTCGTCCTCGTGCGACCAGAGCTCGCACATCGGCCCGGCGTCACCGGCCAGCACCGCGCCGAGTGCGGCGTAGAACCCGGTGGCGGCGTCCTCGAAGCTCTGCGTCATGCGCCGACGCTCCCATCGCGCGCACCACCTCGGCAATGCCAGAGGTGGCCCGGCTGGACCGGTACGCCGCCTCCTGCGCCTCACTGGCCCCGTTGTCCACAGGTTGTCGGCGCCGCGGTTTAACGATGGAGCGCGGCCGGTAAGACTGACCAGCACTGGTTCCGTCTCGGGGGCTACCACATGTCACTCACCCATCCGTCCGCACGCGCGGCGGGCGCGCACGACGACCTCGTCGAGCAGCTCGACCAGCACGTCCGCGAGCTGGTGCGGCGCGAGGCCGTGGACCCGCAGCGCGAGGCCGCCGTCGTACGTCGCATCGCGGAGCGCGTCGTCCGCGCCCACGACGACCGCAGCCTGACCGGTCAGGTCGCGCCGGTGCCCGACGTCGACTCGATGGTCGGCGAGCTGGTCGCGCGGGTGTCGGGCTTCGGGCCGCTGCAGCCGTTCCTCGACGACCCGGCGGTCGAGGAGGTCTGGATCAACGACCCCAGCCGCGTGTTCATCGCCCGCAACGGCCGTCACGAGCTGACCAACCTGGTGCTCACCAGCGCGCAGGTCCAGGAGCTCGTCGAGCGGATGCTCAAATCGAGCGGCCGGCGCATCGACCTGAGCCGCCCGTTCGTCGACGCCATGCTCCCCGAGGGCCATCGGCTGCACGTCGTGCTGGAGGGGATCAGCCGCGGCTTCTCGGCGGTCAACATCCGCAAGTTCGTGCTGCGCGCCGTGCGGCTGCACGACCTCGTCGAGCTCGGGTCGATGACGCCGCGCGCGGCCGCGTTCCTCGAGGCCAGCGTCCGCGCCGGTCTCAACATCCTCGTCGCCGGCGGCACGCAGGCGGGGAAGACCACCGCGCTCAACTGCCTCGCGGCCGCGATCCCCGGCGGTGAGCGGGTCGTCAGTGCCGAGGAGGTCTTCGAGCTCAGGTTCCCGCACCCCGACTGGGTGGCGCTCCAGACCCGGCAGTCGGGCCTGGAGGGCACCGGTGAGATCCGGCTGCGCGAGCTGGTCAAGGAGAGCCTGCGAATGCGGCCGAGCCGCATCATCGTCGGCGAGGTCCGCGCCGAGGAGTGCCTCGACCTGCTGCTCGCCCTCAACGCCGGGCTGCCCGGCATGTGCACGATCCACGCCAACTCGGCGCGCGAGGCGCTGGTCAAGATGTGCACGCTACCGCTGCTGGCCGGCGAGAACATCTCGGCCCGCTTCGTCGTCCCCACCGTCGCCAGCAGCGTCGACCTGGTCGTGCACCTGGGCATCGACCACCACGGCGTACGCCGGGTCAACGAGGTCGTCGGCGTCACCGGCCGGGTCGAGCACGACGTCATCGAGACCGAGCCGATCTTCGAGCGCCGCGGCGGCGAGCTGCGCGGCACCGGCGGCCGTCCACCGCACCCGGAACGCTACGAGCGGATCGGCGTCGACGTGCACCGCATCCTGTCGGCGGAGCGCTGAGGTGGGCGCGCTGGTGGGGCTCGGTGTCGGCATCGGCCTGATGCTCGTCTGGAGCGCCTTCTTCCTGCCGCGGTCGCCGAGCGCGCCGGCGCGTACGACGGGCCGCGCGACCGAGCTGCTCGCCCGGGCCGGGCTCGGTCAGGTGCCGGTCCCGACCTTCGTCGCGCTCTGCGTCGTGTGCGGTGTCGTGACGACCCTCGTCCTCCAGGTCGTGTCGCGGACACCGCCGGTGGCGGTCGCGTTCGGCCTGATGGGGGCGTGGGCGCCGGTCGCGGTGATCTCCGGCCGCGCCCGCCGGCGTCAGCGCGAGCTGGCCGAGGTGTGGCCCGAGGCGGTCGACAACCTCGTGTCGGGCGTCCGCGCCGGGATGTCACTGCCCGACGCCCTGGCCGCGCTGGGCGTCCGCGGGCCCGAGCCGTTGCGGCCGGCGTTCGACCAGTTCGCGCTGGACTACCAGGTCACCGGCCGGTTCGGCGAGAGCCTCGACCGGCTCAAGGAGCGGCTGGCCGACCCGGTCGGCGACCGCGTCGTCGAGGGGCTGCGGATCGCCCGGGAGGTCGGCGGGGGCGAGCTGGGGCGGCTGCTGCGCAACCTGTCGTCGTACCTGCGCGACGACGCCCGCACCCGCTCCGAGCTCGAGGCCCGCCAGGCCTGGAGCGTGAACGGCGCCCGCCTGGCGGTCGCGTCTCCCTGGCTCGTGCTGCTGCTCATGTCCTTCCAGTCCGACGTGATCCACCGGTACGCATCGGCGACGGGCGTGGTGGTGCTGACCGTCGGCGCGGTCGCGTGCGTGATCGCCTACCGGCTGATGATGCGGATCGGGCGGCTGCCCCTCGAACGGCGGATCCTCTCGTGACCCCCGCCTGGTGGGGCGCGGTGCTCGGCGGACTCCTCGGCGCCGGGGCGCTGCTCGTCGCCACGCGGGTGCGGGTGCTCCGGCGACCGCAGCTCGCCGTCCGGGTGCTGCCCTACGTGCGCGATCTGCCGCACTCCGGTCCGGTGCCGCGACCGGTCCCGTCGAGCGGGGGCCTGGTCGAGGCGCTGACCCGCCCGGCTGCCGACGCGGTCGAGCGGGTGCTCGGAGGGGCGACGTCGGTGCGGCGCCGCCTCGAGCGGGCCGACATCGACAAGAGCGTCCACGACTTCCGCGTCGAGCAGGTGCTCTGGGGCGTCGTCGCGTTCGCGGCGGCCGCCGCGGTCGCGCTGCTGCGGATGCTCACCGCACCCGGGCCGGTCCTGACCTGGACGGTCGTCTGCGCGATCGCGTTCGTCTCCGGGGTGCTCGCCCGCGACACGTGGCTGACCAGCCAGGTCCGGGCCCGCGAGCGCCGCATCCTCGCCGAGTTCCCGACCGTCGCCGAGCTGCTCGCGCTGGCGGTCGCCGCCGGCGAGGGCCCGGTCGCCGCGCTCGACCGCGTCGTACGCCGCAGCGGCGGCGAGCTGTCCACCGATCTCGCCCGCGTGCTCGCCGACATCCGCACCGGCGAGCCGGTCGGCGCGGCGTTCGACCGGATGGCGGCATCGACCGGCCTGCCGCTCGTCGCCCGGTTCGCCCAGGGCGTCGCGGTCGCGGTCGAGCGCGGCACCCCGCTGTCCGACGTCCTGCACGCCCAGGCCGCCGACGTCCGCGAGGCCGGCCGCCGCGAGCTGATCGAGACCGCGGCCCGCAAGGAGGTCTTCATGATGGTCCCGGTGGTGTTCCTCGTGCTGCCGGTGACCGTGTTGTTCGCCTTCTGGCCCGGCGTCATCGGCCTCAGCCTGACCACGTGATCCCCGACCAGGAGGAATCGATGGAACACCTCGGCACCATCCTCACCCGGCTCTACCTCGCCCTGACCGTGCCACGCGTGCGCGACGAGCGCGGCGACGTGCCGGGCTGGGTGATGATCACGGTCATGACCGCGGGGCTGGTCGTCGCGATCACGGCGGTCGCCCGGCCCCAGCTGCAGTCGATGCTCAGCTCGGCGCTGGAGCAGGTGAAGTAGCGCCGATGTCCCGCCCGCGCGGGGAGCGGGGGTCCGCGGTCGTCGACTTCGTGCTGGTGCTCGTGGTGCTGGTGCCGGTCTTCCTCGGGGTCCTGCAGGTCGCGCTCGTCATGCACGTGCGCAACACGCTGGCGTCCGCGGCGTCGGAGGGGGCGCGGTACGCCGCCACCCTCGATCGCGGGCCGGCCGACGGTGCCGCCCGCACCCGCCGGCAGATCGACGGGGCGGTCTCCGGGCGGTTCGCCGACGACATCGAGGCGCACCCCGCGACCGTCGACGGCGCGCCTGGCGTCGAGGTCGTCGTCCACGCGACGGTCCCGGCCCTGGGCATCGGCGGGCCGGGGGTCTCCCTGACCGTCACCGGGCACGCGGTCGAGGAGCAGCGGCCGTGAGGCGCACCCGGGGTGAGGAGCGGGGCGAGGACGGTAGTGCCCTGGTCGAGCTGGTCTGGCTGGGCGTCCTGCTGCTCCTGCCGATGGTGTGGATCGTGGTCTCGGTCTTCGACGTGCAGCGCGGGGCGTTCGCGGTCAGCGGTGCGGCCCGCGCGGCGGGACGGGCGTACGCACTGGCCCCCGACGATGCGACGGGCCGGTCGCGCGCGGAGGCCGCAGCGCGGCAGGCGCTGACCGACCAGGGGGCCGGAGGTGCGCCGCTGTCGCTGCGCATCACCTGCACGCCGTACCCGCACGACTGCCACAGCGGGACCTCGGTGATCACGGTCCGGGTGTCCTCCCGCGTCGAGCTGCCGCTGCTGCCCGACGTGCTCGGCGGGGGAGCGCCGAGCTTCGCGCTGGACGCCACGCACACAGTGCCGATCGGGCAGTTCCAGGAGGTGACCGGTGCCGGCGGGTAGGAGGGCCCGGACTGAGCAGGGCCAGGCGACGCTGATGATCGTCGGGTTCGCCTTCGTGCTGGCGATGGCGGTTGCGATGGTGGTGGACGCGTCCGCGGCGTACCTCCAGCGCCAGGGCCTCGACACCGTCGCGGACGGCGCGGCGCTGCGGGGTGCCGACCTCGGCGCCACGGGCCGCGAGGTCTACACGGAGGGCGTCCCGGCGGGCCGGCTCGACGTCACGGTCGCGGCGGTGCGCGCCTCGGTGCACGACTACCTCACGGCCGCCGGTGCCTACGGCCGCTACCCCGGGCTGCGGTACGACGTCGCCGTGGACCCGGCCACCTCCCGTGTCACCGTGCACCTGCAGGCACCCCTCGACCTCCCGCTCACCGTCCCCGGCTCGCCCGGCGTGGCCACCGTCGGCGCCACCGGGTCGGCGGTGGTGGTCGCGGAGCGGTGACCGGGGCTCGTCCGCGCGACCACGATGCCGACGTGCCGACCGGGCCCTGCTGAGGCGAGCACGGTCAGCGCTGCCGGTCGGTGTCGGCGGCCTCCTGGCGGGCCACCCGCATGTTGACAAGGGATGAGACGACGGTGATGACCAGGAGTCCGCCGCCGAGGAGGACCCACCAGGGAGCCGACCACGTGGTGCTGATGGAGTCGACCACCAGGAGCCAGATCGCGCAGGACCCGCCGAGCACGGCGGGGAAGAGGGCGTGCCACGTCGCCTTCATGATGTCTCCGTCCCGAGTCCTGAGGGCAGGGTACGACGCGGGGATGCGTGGCGGATCACCCTTCGAGGCGCCGGCGCCACAGGGTCGGCCGTCGTGGTGGCGGAGCGGTGAAGCAGCGATTCGGCGACTTCCCCGCGCGAGCGGCGTCGTGCTCGTAGGGTTCCCCGCATGTCACGCCGTCGGGGGCTCTCGGGTCTGACCGTCCTTCTCACCGCCCTGGCCGCGGCGCTGCTCGGGATCGGCCCCGTGACGGGTTCGGCGGACGCGGCCGCCCAGGCGCCCGGCCGGATCACCGGGACCGTGACCGGCCCCGGCGGTGTCCCGCTCGAGGGGGCGTTCGTGTCGGCGTACCCGGTGCGCTGCCCCAACGGGTGTGACGGCTACGCCGCCACCTCCGGTGCGGATGGGAGCTACGAGCTGGAGAACGTGGCTCCCGGGGCCTACATCTTGCTCTTCCAGAAGGGCTTCGACTACGTCGCCGAGTACTACGACAACGTGGTCGAGAACGAGAACGCGACCCACGTCAAGGTCACCGCGGGCAGCACCGTCACCGGCAAGGACGCCCAGCTCGAGCTGGGCGGCCATCTCACCGGCACCGTCACCGGCCGGGGGAGCCGTCCCCTGAAGGACATCTCGGTCCGGGCGTACGTCCGGGAGGGGGGCACGTGGCAGTACGTCGGCGACGACCAGACGGCGAGCAACGGCGACTACGACATCGGCAACGGCCTGCTTGGTGGCGTCTACCGGCTGTGCTTCGTCGACGACCGCGAGCCCGGCTACGTGTCCGAGTGCTACCGGGGCGCCGCCACGGTGCAGACCGCCACCAACGTCGTCATGGAGGAGAACGAGACCGTCGACGGCCTGGACGTCCGGCTCGCCTGGCCGGTCCATCTCCGGATGGTCGAGCCGCCGAAGATCATCGGCAAGCCCCGGTCCGGCGCGCTGCTCCGGCTGTTCCCCGGCAAGTGGGCGCCGGCCAAGGTCTCGGTCCTGGTCTACGGGTGGTACGCGGACGACCTCTACCACTACCTCGGGAGCCACCACCCGACGCTCCGGCTCACCGGACGCGCCCTCGACCTGGCCCGGGGCCACTACGTCAAGGTCCGGTTCACCGTGACCGCCCGGGGCTACTTCACGATCGACCGGACGCTGACGCTGAAGGGCGGCCCGGTCCCTCGCTGATCCGGGTCGTGTGCTCGAGAACTACCTCTGGGTCGGTCTCAGGCACACGACCCGCCACCTGGGCTCGCCGACAGCAACCCCGGGCGCCCGGCCGGGACCCGGCCGCGTGACAGCGCTCAGCGAGCCACCCGCGCGACGTACCCGAGCACGTTCCAGGAGCTGCCCTCCATGGTGATGCCGTAGGTGGTCGAGCCCCACACGAGCCCGCCGGGGACCCGGGTCACCGACGTGGTCTCGTGAGCGCGGCCGTGGGTCGGGTCGGCGACCACGGCGCCGGTCCTGGCATTGAGGTAGTGCCGCTGGCTCCCGCCGACCCAGAGCAGGTCACCCAGTGCGGTGGTGCGCAGCAGCACGCCGTTGTGGTCGAAGGGGGCGGGGTCGAAGGCCGCGACGTGCCTGGAGCGGGCGTCCATCTTCAAGATGTCGGGGTACCAGTCGCTGAAGAGCCCGGTCGCGTAGATCGAGCCGCCGCTGACGGCCGCGTGGTAGACCGCGCCGTCCAGGTGCGGGTCGAAGCCGAGCCGGAGGGCGCCGTCGCGCAGGCCGAACCGGACCATCACGGAGTCCCACGGCCGCTTGTGGGCGGGCGAGGCCTTGAAGCTGCCGACCGCCAGCAGGTCGCCCTGCACGCTGGTCAGGTAGGAGATGTAGCCGCGCAGCGGCATCCGGTAGGTGTGCTCGACCCGGCCGTCGGGGCCGTAGACGGTGATCCGGTTGCCCGGGAACTTCACGTCGCTGCGGAGCCGCTGCGCGACCACCAGCCGGCTGCCGACGGTCGTGAAGCCGGTCAGGTTCCGCACCCGGTGGGTGCGTCGTGGGTCCGCCGCGCCGGTGTCGCGGTCGTAGGCGCGGATGACCTCGGTGTCGTCGGTGTAGTACGGCGGCTGCGTGGTGATCGGGTCGTAGCCGTAGAAGTGCGCCTTGCCGACGTAGAGCGCGTTCGGCGCGGCGACCAGCTCGCCACCCCACTGGGACGCGGCCCGGGCGTGGAAGCCCGCCACCGGCTGCAGCGTCTTGTCGTCGAACGCCGCGAGCCGGGTCGTGCCGGCGGGCTCGTCGAGGAAGAAGTGCCCGCCGACGTAGAGCCCGGTCCCGCCGGGCGTGATCGCGTTGACCTGGTTGGTGAACCCGGGCACCTTCGGGCTGCTCAGCGCCGCCCCGGTCTGGGTGTCGAGCACCGCGAGGTCGCGGCGCGCCTTGCCGCCGGCCGAGCTGAACGCCCCGGCGACCCAGATCTTCTCGCCCTGCACGCTGAGGTCGAAGACGCCGCCCGTGCTCGAGTACGACGCGCGCCCACCACTCACCCGGGGGTCGAAGCTCGTGTCCAGGGCGCCGGTGCCGGGCACCACCGCGGCGAGGTAGCCGCTGCGGCCGGCGACCTTCGGCGCGTCGCTGCCGACGTAGAGCCGGCTGCCGACGTAGGCCAGCGTGTGCACCGAGGTGTGCTGCCCCGAGATCGTGACGTGGAAGGCGTCGTCCGGGGCACCGGTGTCCGGGTCGACCGCGATGACGTCCGGCCCGCCGACGTAGAGCAGGCCGCCCCCGAGCGCGAGGGCGCCGATGCTCGGGCCGGTCGCGGTCGGCTCGAACCCCTCGACCGCTGCGCCGGTCACCGGGTCGACCGCCTCGACGTGGTCGGAGCCGACGTAGAGGTGGCCGTCGCCCAGCAGCAGCTCGGTCACCCGCTGGTCCTGGTCGGCGCGGAAGGACCGCACCGCCCCGTCGGAGACCCGGACCGCCGCCAGGTTGTGCCGCACCGCGGTGCCGACCCGGTCGAACTGGCCGCCGACCCACAGCGTGCCGTCGTCGTAGGCCAGTGCGCTCACCAGCCCGTTGGTGCCGACCCCGAAGGCGGGGTCCTCGGTGCCGTCGGCGAGCACGTGCTGCAGGCCGCCGCGCCCGTCGGGGTAGTCGCCCATGTCGAAGTCCCCGCCGACGTACCAGCCGCCGTTGCCGTCGCCGACGACGACCGACACCTGCCCGTCGGGCAGCACCGGCGCCGGGAGGTCGGCGCCGGTCACCACGTCGATGACCCGGCCGGGCCCGGTGTAGGTGCCGACGTGGTCGAACCCGCCGAGGGCGTAGACCCGGTGCCCGCTGTGCACCACCTGGTCGACCGGCCCGTCGGCGACCACCGAGCGCGTCGGGAGGTGGGCGTACGTCGTCGCGCGGCTGCCGACGTCCACGACCGCGGCGGCGGCCGGGGCGGCGGTGTGGGTCGCCGTCGTCGTCGACGCGAGCGCGAGGACGAGCGCGGCCGGGACCACGGCGAGGAGCGAGGTGCGCGAGAGCATGCCAGGAGGTCGGCGCAGGGACATGGCTCGCACCGTATGAGCCCGCCGGGGCCGGCGTCGGGGCTACGGTGGGTCCCGTCGGGGGTTGTCTAGCCCGATCCGGGAGGCACGATGAAGGCCCTGACCCTGGCAGCGACGCTGGTCGTCGCGGTGAGCGGGTGGTTCAGCCCAGCCGCGGCGGCGACCACCGCCGCGACGTACCAACGCGACATCTTCACCGTCACCAACGAGCAGCGCGCCGACCACGGTCGGGTGCTGTTCACCCACCAGTCGTGCGTGCAGCGCTACGCCGAGCGCCAGGCGGCCCGGATGGCGGCGCAGGAGCGGATCTTCCACCAGGACCTGCGCAGGGTGCTGCGCGACTGCAACCTGCGCTCGGCGGGCGAGAACGTCGCCTTTGGGTTCGACACGGGTCGCTCGGTCGTGGAGGACGGCTGGATGCGGTCGGCCGGTCACCGCGCGAACATCCTGCGGGCCGGGTTCCGCCTGCTCGGCACCGGCGCGCGCCGGGGCGACGACGGGCTCTGGTACGCCGTGCAGGTCTTCGGCAGCCGCTGACCGGGCAGGTAGGTTGCCCCCATGTCCGGGGGAGAGGGACACGGGGGAGCCGTCTTGCCGACCATCGTGATCGTCGACGACGCGGTGGAGGTGCGGACGCTGGTGCGCACCCGGCTGCGGCTGTCGGGGCGGCTGGCGGTGGTCGGCGAGGCGGCCGACGGCGCCGAGGCGGTCGAGGTCGTCCGGGCGCTGCGTCCCGACCTGGTGCTCCTCGACGTGTCGATGCCGGTGATGGACGGGCTGGAGGCGCTGCCGTACCTGCTCGTCGCCTCGCCCGGCACCCGCGTGGTGGTCTACAGCGGATTCCAGGAGCAGGGGCTGGCGCACCGGGCGGTCGCGCTCGGCGCCTCGGTCTACCTCGAGAAGTCCACCTCGCTCGACACCCTCGTCGACGACCTGCTGGCCGTGCTCGAGGACGCGGCCGCGGCGCCCCCGGACGAGCCCGACGACGACCCGGTCGACGACGACCCCGACGCCGCGGTCCTGCGCCAGCACCTCGAGCGGTTCCGCGAGGTCTTCGAGGACGCCGCGATCGGCATGGCCACCGTGACCCTGACCGGCCGGGTGGTCCGGGCGAACGCCGAGCTGGCGCGGCTGCTGGGCACGCCGGTCGACCAGCTGGTCGGCACCACGTACGCCGACCTGGCCGGTGACGCCGCACCGCGGCTCGCCGCCGCCCTCGAGCAGATCGTGGCGGGCGACGGCTTCGTCGTGCAGGTCGAGCACCAGACCGGTGGGCGCGGTGCCCGGCGCCGGGTCGTCGCCACCGTCGCGCCGGTGCTCGACGGGGCCGGCCGCCCGCTCTACCTGTTCCTCCAGCTCCAGGACGTGACCGCGCAGCGCGCCGCCGAGGAGGAGCTGCGGCTGAGCGAGGCCAGCTTCAAGATGCTGGTCGAGGCGGTCGAGGACTACGCGATCTTCATGGTCTCGCCCGAGGGCCTGGTGGAGACCTGGAACACGGGTGCGGAGCGGATCCAGGGCTGGACCGCCGAGGAGATCGTCGGTCAGCACTTCCGCGTCTTCTATCCGCCGGACGTCCAGGCGGCCGGCCACCCCGAGCACGAGCTCGAGGTCGCCCTGCGCGAGGGGCACTACGAGGAGGAGGGCTGGCGGGTCCGCAAGGACGGCAGCCGGATCTGGGCGAGCGTGCTCATCAGCGCGGTCCACGACGAGAAGGGCCGCCACGTCGGCTTCGCGAAGATCACCCGCGACAACACCGAGCGCCAGGCCCTGCACGAGGAGCGCGAGCGGGCCGCCGCCGCGCTGGCCGAGGCGAACGCCCGGCTCCAGATCGCGGCCGAGGACCAGGCGCACTTCCTCGCGGTCACCGCCCACGAGCTGCGGACGCCGGTCGGCGTGCTGGCCGGCTCGGCCGAGATGCTCCGCGAGCACGGCGCGCTGCTCGACGACCAGGAGCGCGAGGAGCTGTTCGCAGGGATGGCCAGCAGTGCCACCCGGCTGCGCCGGCTGCTCACCGACCTGCTCACGGCCTCCCGGCTGCAGGCCAGCGCCCTCGACCTGTCCCTGGAGCGGGTGGACCCCGCGACCGTGGCGGAGACCGCGGTCGCGACGGCGCGCCGCCTCCACCCGGAGGCCGAGATCACGCTCGAGGCCGAGCACGGGCTGGCCGTCCAGGCCGACCCCGACCGGCTCGCCCAGGCGGTCGACAACCTGGTCGGCAACGCGCTGCGGCACGGCGCGCCCCCGGTGTGCGTCGCGGTGCGGCGCGCGGGGGAGCACACGGTCGAGATCGCGGTGAGCGACGCCGGCGACGGCGTACCGAAGGACATGCAGGGGCGGCTGTTCGACCGGTTCGCCACCGGACGCTCGCGCGGCGGCACCGGCCTGGGGCTCTACATCGTGCGCCAGCTGGCTCGCTCCCACGACGGTGACGCTATCTACCGGCCGTCAGGATCGGCCGGTCCGGCGAGCGGTGAGTTCGTGGTGTCGCTGCCGCTGAGCACGTAGGCTGCCGCCGTGCCCATCCGCGTCCTCCTGGTGGACGACGTCGTTGAGGTACGCCGGCTGGTCCGGACCTCGCTCCGATTCCGGGGTGGGTTCGAGGTCGTGGGCGAGGCGGCCGACGGTGCGGAGGCCGTCCGGCTGGCCGAGCAGCTGCGTCCCGACGTCGTCGTGCTGGACCTCGGCCTGCCCGACATCGCCGGGCGCGAGGTGCTCAGCCGGGTCCGCGCGAGCGCACCGGACTCGAAGGTGGTCGTCTTCTCCGGCCTCGACACCGCCGACCGGGCCTGGATCCGCGCCCACTCCGAGGGCTACGTCCTCAAGGACGCCGACCTCGGCTACCTCGTCGAGCTGCTCGAGGCGGTCGGATCCCCGGACAACCAGGCGACCCTCGACCTCCCGCACGACCTGAGCAGCGTCGCGACCGCCCGGCGGTTCGTGGAGCAGCGGCTCGCCGAGTGGGGCATCGAGGGGCTGTCCGACGACGCCCAGCTGGTGGTGAGCGAGCTCGCCGCCAACGCGCTGACGCACGCGGGATCGTCGTACCGCCTGCGCCTCTCGGCCACGCCGGTCGCGCTGCGCATCGAGGTCGACGACGCCGGGGCCGGCACCCCCGAGCCGCAGCCGCTGACCGAGACCGAGGAGCATGGCCGCGGGCTGCACCTGGTCGACGCGCTGGCCGCGTCGTGGGGGATGGAGTCCGGCGACGGCGGCGGCAAGCGGGTCTGGGCGGAGCTCGCCCTGCCGGCGCGAGCGACTGCGGAGTAGGCCCACCGCCCTCGGGCCCGTAACCTTGTCCCTCGTGGCAGGTCCGGACTACGACGTAGAGATCAAGCAGCTGCAGGCGACGATGCGCACCATCGAGCAGGTGCTCGACCTCGACGCCATGCGCGCGGAGATCGCCGACCTCGGCGAGCAGGTCGCCGCGCCGGACCTGTGGGACGACCAGGCCAACGCCACCCGCGTCACCGGCCGCCTCTCGGCGCTGCAGGGCGAGGTCGACCGGTTCACCGCGCTCCGCGGACGCGTCGACGACTTGGAGCTGATGGTCGAGATGGCTCGCGAGGAGGGTGACGCGGACGCCCTTGCCGACGCCGAGGCCGAGCTCGGGCGCCTGCACAAGGCGGTCGAGGCGCTCGAGGTCCGCACCCTGCTCTCGGGGGAGTACGACGCCCGCGAGGCGATCATCACGATCCGCTCGGGCGCGGGCGGGGTCGACGCCGCGGACTTCGCCGAGATGCTGATGCGGATGTACACGCGCTGGGCCGAGCAGCACAAGTACCCCGTCGAGGTCTTCGACGTCTCCTACGCCGAGGAGGCCGGCATCAAGTCGGCCGAGTTCGCGATCCACGCGCCGTACGCCTACGGCACCCTCTCGGTCGAGGCCGGCACCCACCGCCTGGTGCGGATCAGCCCCTTCGACAACCAGGGCCGCCGGCAGACGTCGTTCGCCGCCGTCGAGGTGGTGCCCGTGCTGGAGCAGACCGACGAGATCGAGGTCGACGAGAACGAGGTCCGCGTCGACGTCTTCCGCTCCGGCGGCCCGGGCGGCCAGTCGGTCAACACCACCGACTCGGCGGTCCGGCTGACCCACATCCCGACCGGCATCGTGGTGAGCTGCCAGAACGAGAAGTCGCAGCTGCAGAACAAGGCCTCGGCGATGGTGGTGCTCAAGGCCAAGCTGCTGGCCAAGAAGAAGGCCGAGGAGGCCGCGCTCAAGAAGGACCTCAAGGGCGACGTCGCCGCTGCCTGGGGCGACCAGATGCGCAACTACGTGCTGAACCCCTACCAGATGGTCAAGGACCTGCGCACCGGCCACGAGGTCGGCAACCCGCAGGCGGTCTTCGACGGCGACGTCGACGACTTCATCGAGGCCGGCATCCGCTGGCGGCGCGGCGCGGAGAAGGCCGACAGCAACTGACCCTCCCCAGGCGGTGCGCGCTGCTCTAGCGTGGGCAGGCATGAGGCGCGACCACTGGAGGCGCTACAACGACTCCCTCGACCCGGCGACCGAGTACGTCGAGATCTACGGCAAGGTCGTGGGCCACGAGTTCCCGTGGGACATGAACCAGGCGCTCGGGTTCGCGCTGTTCCGCACCTACGCCGTGCCGGGCATCGGCCGGCTGCTGGACCGGACGGGAGAGTTCACCCGCCGTACCCAGAAGCGGTACGACGACACCGCGCTGCTCCTCGAGCCGGCGTACCGCCTCGGGTTCGAGGAGCCCGAGTCCCGGGCCGCGATCCGCCGGATCAACCAGATGCACCGCGCCTACGACATCCCCGACCACGAGTTCCGCTACGTGCTCAGCACCTTCGTCGTCGTGCCGAAGCGCTGGCTCGACGAGTTCGGCAAGCGGCCGCTGACGCCCAACGAGCTCGAGGCGAGCGTGCAGTACTACCGCACGCTGGGCCGGCACATGGGCATCAAGGACGTGCCGGAGACCTACGAGGGGTTCGAGCGGCTGATGGACTCCTACGAGGCGGCCCACTTCGGCCACGACCCGGGCGGGCGTCGGGTCGCCGACGCCACCCTCGCGCTGATGGCCGGCTTCCAGCCGGCGCCGGTGCGGCCGCTGATGGACGTGTTCAGCCGCTCGCTGATGGACCCGCCGCTGCGCGCGGCGTTCCGGTACGCCGACCCGCCGGGCTGGGTGGAGGCCGTCTCGCGAGGGCTGCTGCGCGCCCGGGGCCGGCTGCTGCGGTTCTTCCCCGCCCGCAAGGACCCGAAGCTGGTCGACGACCTGCCACAGATCCGCAGCTACCCCGACGGCTACCGGATCGAGGAGCTCGGCACCTTCCCGGTGCCCGGCGTCGCGGGCTGTCCGGTGCGCCACGAGGAGCAGGCCACCGGCTGATCCGCGTCGCTCCTCGCTGTTCGACCACCGGTTGCACCGGTGGTCGAGCTTGTCGAGACCCCTGCACCCGGGCGACCGCCCAGCCGCGGTTACTCCTGGGCGGCCTGGGCGACCGTGACACACCAGCGGCCGGTGCGGTCGAGGTCGGCGGGGGGTTGCGTGGTGATCGCGCAGGAGAGCCAGGCGTCGCCGAAGAGGCCGTGGAAGGCGGTGGTCCCGTCGTCGCAGCGGACCGCGACCGACGAGGCGCCGTACGCCGGAGCGGCGCGGACCGCGCGGCAGCCCTCGGCCTTCTTGGCGGCCCGGCGCAGCGACTCGGCGCGGTCGGGCGTCACCGGCGGAGCGAACACCCAGGCGGTCACGGTCGCTCCGTCCGCAGCGACCCAGCGGCAGCCGAACTCGTGCGCGACGTCGGTGGTGTCGTCGCTCAGCCGGGCACGCTCGCCGTTGGCCCACTCGCCCGACGACTCGACCGGCCCGCCGAGCGCGTCCTCGACCGACGCCGGCGCGACGTTCGCGCAGAACGACGCCCGGGCGACGGTCAGCCCAGAGGTGTCGAAGGCCGACAGCGGGGTCGGCGTCGGCGTGGCGGGCGCCGGCGTGGGGTCGCTGCCGCCCGAGCATCCGGTCGCGGCGAGCAGGAGCGCAGCGACGGCGAGCGGACGGAGCATGTGCCCAACCTAGGGGCTGCGCTTGAATACGTGACGATGAGCGACATCACCACCAGGGACGAGCAGACGTTCGCCCTCCGCCTGGACCGCTGGGGCGGCGACCTGCGCGACGCGGTCGCCGAGCTGTACGCCGACCCCGACGAGGTCGTGCGCCGGCTGCTCGACGTCGCGGCGCGCCGGTACGCCGAGCGCCCGGCCGAGCTGCACCTGCTCGACGAGCGCCGCCTGCTCGAGCCCGACTGGCTGCAGCAGCCCCGGATGTTCGGCTACGCCTGCTACGCCGACCGGTTCGCTGGCGACCTGGCGGGGATCGCCGACCGGCTCGACCACCTGGCCGACCTGGGCGTCACCTACCTGCACCTGATGCCGCTGCTCGCCACCCGCGAGGGCGACAACGACGGCGGCTACGCCGTCACCGACTACCGCTCGGTGCGCCCCGACCTCGGCACCACCGACGACCTGCGCGACCTCGCGACCCGGCTGCGGGTGCACGGGATCAGCCTCGTGGTCGACCTGGTGCTCAACCACGTCGCCCGCGAGCACGCATGGGCCGAGCGGGCCCGGGCCGGCGACGCGGCGTGCCGCGACCGGTTCCTCGTCTTCCCCGACCGCGAGCAGCCCGACGCCTACGAGCGCACGCTGCCGGAGGTCTTCCCCGACTTCGCGCCCGGCTCGTTCACCTGGGACGAGGAGCTGGCCGGCTGGGTCTGGACCACCTTCAACTCCTGGCAGTGGGACCTGAACTGGGCCAACCCGGACGTGCTGGTCGAGTTCGCCGACATCGTGCTCGAGCTGGCCAACCTCGGCGTGGAGGTGTTCCGGCTCGACGCGATCGCGTTCCTGTGGAAGCGGCTGGGCACCGACTGCCAGAACCAGCCCGAGGTGCACGCGATCACCCAGGCGCTGCGGGCCGTGACGCGGATCGCGGCCCCGGCGGTCGCGTTCAAGGCCGAGGCGATCGTCGGCCCGCGCGACCTGGTGCAGTACCTCGGCCTGGGCCGGCGCGCCGGCCGGGTGAGCGACCTGGCCTACCACAACAGCCTGATGGTGCAGGTCTGGTCGATGCTCGCCACCGGCTCGGTCACGCTGGCCCGGCACGCGCTGCAGGCGCTCCCGCCGGCCCCGACCACGGCAACCTGGATCGGCTACGTGCGCTGCCACGACGACATCGGCTGGGCGATCGACGATGGTGACGCGGCGGCGGTCGGGCTCGACGGGACGCTGCACCGGCGCTTCCTCTCCGACTGGTACGCCGGCGAGTTCCCCGGCTCCTGGGCCCACGGCCTGGTCTTCCAGGCCAACCCGGCGACCGGCGACCGCCGGATCAGCGGGACGGCGGCCTCCCTGCTCGGCGTCGAGGACGACGCCGACGCGGCGCTGGCGCGGCTCTTCCTCGCGCACGCGGTCGTGGCCGGGTGGGGCGGGATCCCGGTGGTGTGGAGCGGCGACGAGCTCGCCCAGCCCAACGACCCGCGCTGGGCCGACGAGCCCGCCCACGCCGCCGACAACCGCTGGGCGGGACGGCCACGGCTCGACCCCGAGCGCGCGGCCCGGCGCCACGACACCGGCACGGTCGCCGGGCGGGCGTTCACCGGCCTGGCCCACCTGGCGCGGGTCCGCGCCGGGCTGCCCCAGCTGCACGCCTCGGCGCCCAGCGAGGTGCTCGACGGCACCGACGACGGCGTGCTCGCAACGGCCCGCCGGCACGCCGCCGGGCCGCTGGTCGGCCTCTACAACGTCACCGGCACCCCGCGGCCCTTCCCGGTGCACCGGCTGCACGAGGCCGGCCTGGCGGCGCCGTACGACGCGCTCGGCGGCCACCCGGTCACGAGCGGGGCGGACGGGGTGGTCTGGCTGCCGCCGTACGCCGCCTGGTGGGTGGTGGACGGCCCGCCGGGCTGAGAGGGGTCCCGCGGACGCTCAGGTGGAGCGTCTACGCTCGACTCCCGTGATCCGCTTCGAGAAGGTCGTCAAGACCTACCCCGGCCAGGCGCACGCGGCGCTCGACCAGGTGTCGGTCGACATCGAGAAGGGTGAGTTCGTCTTCCTCGTCGGCTCCTCGGGCTCGGGCAAGTCGACGTTCCTGCGCCTGGTGCTGCGCGAGTACCGCGCCACGTCCGGTCGCGTCTACGTCGCCGGCAAGGAGGTCAACCGCCTCGCCAGCTGGAAGGTCCCGCGGCTGCGCCGCCAGATCGGCACGGTCTTCCAGGACTTCCGGCTGCTGCCGAACAAGACGGTGAGCGAGAACGTCGCGTTCGCGCTCCAGGTGATCGGCCGCCCGCGCGCGGAGATCGCGAAGGTCGTCCCCGAGACGCTCGAGCTGGTCGGCCTGGAGGGCAAGGGCGACCGCCTGCCCGACGAGCTCTCCGGCGGCGAGCAGCAGCGGGTCGCGATCGCCCGGGCGTTCGTGAACCGGCCGATGATCCTCATCGCCGACGAGCCGACCGGCAACCTGGACCCGACCACGTCGGTCGGGATCATGAAGCTGCTGGACCGGATCAACCGGACCGGCACCACCGTCTTGATGGCCACCCACGACGCCGGGATCGTCGACCAGATGCGCAAGCGGGTCATCGAGCTCGACGACGGCCGGGTCGTCCGCGACCAGGCCCAGGGCATCTACGGCTTCCAGCACTGATCCAGCACTGATCCAGCACTGACGCACGACCCACCACGGACAGGAACCCCCCTCCGCCATGCAGCTTCGTTACGTCTTCTCCGAGCTCGGCCAGGGCCTGCGGCGCAACCTGTCGATGCACGTCGCCGTGGTGCTGACGCTGCTCGTCTCGCTCGCGCTGGTCGGCTTCGGCGTGCTCCTGCGCGAGCAGTCGGTCAAGGCGACCGACCAGTGGGGCTCCGAGCTCCAGATCACGGCCTTCCTGTGCAAGGCCCGCGACGACAACCCGGCCTGCACCAGCGAGGTGACCGACGCCCAGAAGCAGCGGATCGCCCAGGAGGTCGAGGACAGCCCGGAGGTCGCCGGCTACCGGTTCGAGAGCAAGGAGGAGGCCTTCGCCAAGGTCAAGGAGCTCCTCGGCGCGGACAAGTTCGAGGGGCCCAACCCGGCCGCGACCGCCGACGACATGCCGGAGTCGATCTGGATCACGCTGAAGGACCCCGACCAGTACCAGGGGATCGAGAGCGCGATCATCGGCCTGGACGGCGTCAGCAGCGTGCGTGACCAGCGCGACGTGGTCGGACCGATCCTGCGCGGCATGACGGCGATCCGGATCGGCTCCCTGGTGACCGCCATCGTGCTCGTCGTCGCGGCGCTGCTGCTGGTCGCGAACACGATCCGGCTGGCGGCGTTCGCGCGTCGACGCGAGATAGGCATCATGCGGCTGGTCGGCGCCTCGACGCTCTACATCGCCCTGCCGTTCCTCATGGAGGCGCTGGTGACCGCCGCGATCGCGCTGCTCTTCGCGGTGGGGGCGCTGGTCGCCTTCATGTACTTCGGCGTCTACGGGTGGTTGAAGGACCAGTTCCACTTCATCCCGTGGATCGACTGGAGCAACGTGGTGACCCCGGTCGTCGTGATGGCGATCCTCGCGCCGCTGCTCACCCTGCTCCCGACACTCGTGCTGACGCGCAAATACCTCAAAGTCTGACCGGCGCGCGTTACGGTCGACGCGTTCACTTCCCCGAACGCAGAAGGCAGACCGGTGCGTCTCTTCCCCCGTACCGCACGCCCTCGCCTGGCGGCAGCCACCGTGGCCTGCTCGCTGGCGGTGGGTGCGCTCGCCATCCCCCTGGCCCACGCCGACGACCCGCGCGACCTCAAGCACCGCCAGCACCAGGCGCAGAGCCAGGTCAAGCACGCCCAGGCCGACCTCGACGAGTCCAGCAGCGAGCTGCGCTCCGCGCAGGCCGCCGTGGACACCGCCGTCCGGCAGCTGGCGACGGCTCGCACGGCCTTCCAGTCCGCCAGCGCGCGGCTGAGCGCCGCCCGCGTGCTCGACCAGCAGATGCAGGCGCGCCTCGAGGCCGCCGAGGCGAAGCTCGAGCAGGCGCAGGCCGACCTGACCGCCGGGCAGACGGCGCTCGCCGACCAGCGCGACGAGCTGACCGACACGGTCACCGACATCTACGAGCAGGGCAACCCCGAGCTGCTCGCCCTCTCCAGCCTCCTGCACTCGCGGTCGACGACCGACCTGACCCGCCAGGAGGCGCTCAACGACGTCATCGTCGGGCGCGAGGACCAGGCCTACGACGACCTGCACGCGGCCGAGGTGCTGCTGCAGGTCCGTGAGCAGCAGGTCCAGCAGGCGCGCGACGCGGTCGAGGTGGAGCGCAAGCAGGCCGCCGACCACCTGGTCGTGATGCAGGGTCTCGAGCAGGAGGCCCGGGCCGCCCGCGACGACGTGCTCGCAAAGGTCGCCACCCAGCGCGACGCGAGGTCCCGTGCGATCGCGGCGCGCCAGGCCGACCTGGCGGCGCTGAAGGAGGCCAAGCAGCGCGAGGACCACATCCGGCAGCTGATCCTGGCCGCTGCCCGGCACTCCAAGGGCGGCTACACGGGCCCGACCAACGGGCTGTTCATCCGGCCGGTCCCGGGCTCGGTGACGTCGCCGTTCGGCTACCGGATCCACCCGATCTACCACTACTGGGGCCTGCACGACGGCACCGACTTCGGCGTCTCCTGCGGGGAGCCGATGCGGGCCATCGCCGGCGGCACCGTGATGGAGCGCTACTGGTCCGACGTCTACGGCAACCGCCTCTACGTCAACCTCGGCCAGATCAACGGCAAGAACTTCACCGCGGTCTACAACCACGCGACGTCCTACCGGGTGAACGTCGGCGACACGGTCAGCCGGGGCGAGACGGTCGGGTACGTCGGCTCCACGGGCTGGTCGACCGGCTGCCACCTCCACTTCACCCTGCTGGTCAACGGCACCGCCGTCGACCCGATGGACTACCTGCCCTAGCGACCGGCCCCCCTCGCGATTCAACCCGGTTGCGACCTCCTGGGAGAATGGCGGGATGGCCAGGGAAGAGGGGCGCAAGCTCGTCGCGCAGAACAAGAAGGCGCGGCACGACTACCACATCGAGGACACCTTCGAGGCCGGCCTGGTCCTCCAGGGCACCGAGGTGAAGTCGCTGCGGCTGGGTCGGGCGTCCCTGGTCGACGGGTTCGTGGACATCGAGGGCCACGAGGCGTGGCTGCACGGCGTGCACATCCCGGAGTACTCCCAGGGCACCTGGACCAACCACTCCGCGCGCCGCAAGCGCAAGCTGCTCATGCACCGCGCCGAGATCGACAAGATCGAGAAGCGGGTCAGCGAGAAGGGCCTCACGGTCATCCCGCTGGCGCTCTACTTCAAGGACGGCCGCGCCAAGGTCGAGATCGCGCTGGCCAAGGGCAAGAAGTCCTGGGACAAGCGGCACGCGATCGCCGAGCGCACCGCCAGGCGTGAGACCGAGGTCGAGGTCGGGCGCCGGATGAAGGGCATGCGTGACTGAGCCGCACCCGGACGTCGCGCCCGTCCGCGCGTTCTGGGAGGAGCTCGGCCTGCCCGGGCTCTTCGACGTGCACGTGCACTTCCTGCCGCCCACCATCCAGCGCGCCGTATACGCCGTCTTCGACGCCGCCGGCCCCAAGATCGGCCGCGAGTGGCCGATCCGCTACCGCGAGGAGCACGCCGAGCGGGTCGAGATCCTGCGCGCGATGGGGGTCCGGCGCTTCCCGACGCTGCCCTACGCGCACAAGCCCGGCGTGGCGGCGTTCCTGAACGAGTGGGCCGCCGGCTTCGCGCGAGACGTGCCGGAGTCGCTGTGGTCGGCCACGTTCTACCCCGAGGACGGCGCGGCGGCGTACGTCGAGGAGCTGGTCGCCGCCGGCGTGGAGATCTTCAAGATCCACCTGCAGGTGGGGGAGTTCCACCTCGACGACCCGCTGCTCGACGGGGTGTGGGGTGTCCTCGAGGACGCCGGCACCCCGGTCGTCGTGCACGCCGGGTCCGAGCCGGTCGGCAACGCCTACACCGGGTCGGGGTCGGCCGAGCGGCTGCTGCGCCGCTTCCCGCGGCTGGCGCTCGTCGTCGCCCACATGGGTGCCGCGGAGTGCGCGGAGTTCCTCGACCTGGCCGAGCACCACGAGCGGGTCCGCCTGGACACCACGATGGTGTTCACCGACTTCGTGCCGGCGTACCCGGTCGAGCTGCTGCCGCGGGTGCGCGACCTCGGCCACAAGATCCTGCTGGGCAGCGACTTCCCGACCATCCCCTACTCCTACGCCCACCAGCTGGAGAGCCTGGCCCGGCTCGACCTCGGGGACGACTGGCTGCGGGCGGTCTGCTGGGACAACGGCTCGGCCCTGTTCGGGCGGGGACGGACGGCAACGCCCGGGTGACCTTCGACCCTGCTCCGCGCGGCGGACGCAGGAGTGGACTGGAGGCGTGCTCGAGACCGGTGTCCGTCTGGACCGGGTGTCGTCGTACCGCCTCTGGGTCGTCGCCTGTGCGGTGGCCGAGACCATCGGCATGACGGCCGCGGCCGGGGCGGCGCGGGCCGCCGACGGGCTGGCCGGAGCCGCCGCGTTGAGTGTGGTCGTCGCTGGCGGGCTGGTCGAGGGCACGGCGCTGGGCGTCGCCCAGTCGACCGTGCTGGCCCGGGTGTTCCCGCGCCTGTCTCGAGCGCGCTACCTGGCGGCGACCGTCATCGTCGCCGGGTTGGGCTGGGCCGCGGCGTCCGCGCCGTCAGCCCTCGGAGGTGGGGGCGATGCCGAGCAGCCTCCCGTGCTGCTCGTCGTCGCGGGAGCGGTCGCTCTCGGGCTGGTGATGGGTGCCGTCCTCGGCGCCGCCCAGGCCGCCGCCCTCCGGGGCGTCGTGCGGCACCCCGGGCGCTGGGTGGTCGCGAGCACCGCGGCCTGGCCCCTCGCGATGGCGCTCATCTTCCTCGGCGCCACGCTCCCCGACGCGGGCTGGTCGACCTCGGCCGTCCTGCTCACCGGCGCCGTCACGGGGGCGGTCGCCGGCACGGCGCTGGGCCTGGTCTCCGGGGTCTTCCTCCCGACCCTCTCCGGGCTGTCGGCCTCGAGCCATGCGGTGCTCGCGCTGCTCGAGTCGCCGCGCGGGGAGACGATGGGGCGGTCGCTGGTCGGGCTGGCCGTGACCGGGACGGTGAGCGGCCGGACCTACCGGCTACCGGTGCAGTACGCGCGCACCGGGGCCGGCCTGGTCGTCCTGCCCGGGGACCCGGACCACAAGACCTGGTGGCACAACGTCCGGCCGACCCTCACGCCGGTCGAGGTCCTGCGCGACGGCACCTGGGTGCCCGCGTCGGCCCGGCTGCTGCGGCCCGGCGACCCCGGCTACGCCGTGGCGCTGACGGCCTACCTCGACCGCTGGCCGCGCACCGAGATCACCGCCGACCAGCCGCTCGTGCTGGTCCGCCCCGGCGTCGCGACCCTGGCCTCCTGACCGCCTGCCCAGCCAGCTGTAACGCCGGGTTGGTCCTTGTTCCCACCATGGTGCAGCAGGGTGGGAACAAGAAGTAGCCCGGCGTTACAGCCGCCATACTGGCGCCGTGGACCACTGGGACCGGATCGCCGCGGAGCGCCGCTCGCTCGCCGACCTCCTCGACACGCTCACCGCTGAGCAGTGGGCGACGCCCAGCCTCTGCGGCGCGTGGACGGTCAAGGAGGTCGCGGTGCACCTCACCAGCGGCCCGTCGACGTCGATGCTGACCTTCCTCGAGGCGATGGTCCGGGCCCGCGGCAGCTTCGACCGCGCGAACGAGTGGCTGGTCACCCGCCGCGCCGACGTCGAACCGGCCCAGGTGACGGCGTGGCTGCGGGAGTACGCCGAGCACCGGTTCACGCCGCCGACGATGGACTGGCACGCGCCGTACTCCGACCTGCGCCTCCACACCCAGGACATCGTCGTCCCGCTCGGCCTCGACGCCGGGGTGCCGGTCGAGGGCTGGCGCGACGTGCTCGACTTCCTGGTCTCGAAGGCGGCCCTCCGCGGCTTCGCCCCGAAGGGCCGCCCGGACGTCGCGCTGTCGGCCACCGACCTGGACTGGTCGCACGGCTCCGGCCCTACCGTCAGCGGCCCGGCCTGCGCGCTGGCGATGGTCCTCTGCGGCCGCCCCGCCCTCCTCGACCGCCTCGACGGCGACGGCCTCCCCACCCTCCGCACTTGGCCCGCCCTCGCTGGTTGAGGAAGGCAACCTGCCAGGCTCCCGGTGGTTGAGGAAGGCGCTCTGCCGGGCTCCCGGTGGTTGAGGAAGGCGCTCCTTGAGCTCAGGCGGGAGTGCAACGCCTTGATCTGATCGAGGTGTTCTTGATGGGTCGTCCTCCTTGGCCGCGTGAGAAGCAGAGGGAGTTCTGGAAGCAGATCGCTGCCGGGTTGTCG
>NZ_JBGAGJ010000017.1:0-80176 GCF_044226765.1 Nocardioides sp. | reverse complement strand
AGCCATCAACGCCTCCTCGTCACCGGCGGGGGCACGATCTAGAGCTAGACCTCCCGGGCCTGGGTGGAACAGTGCTCACCCACCGGCGGACTCGGACACCACTCTGGCCGAAACCCGACCGGTGCAGCCCCATTAGGGTGCGGATGTGCGCATCGCGACCTGGAACGTGAACTCGCTCCGCTCCCGCATCGACCGCGTCGAGGCCTTCCTCGACCGGCACGAGGTCGACGTGCTCGCGCTGCAGGAGACCAAGGCGCGCGTGGATCAGCTGCCGTTGCTGGGGATCGAGGCGCGCGGCTACGACGTCGCCGTCGCCGGGGTGGACCAGTGGAACGGGGTCGCGATCTTCAGCCGGGTCGGGCTCGAGGAGGTCCAGACCGGCTTCCCCGGGCAGCCGGTGTGGACCAAGGAGGAGCAGGGCGAGGCGGCGCCGGAGTCGCGGGCGATCGGGGCCACGTGCGGCGGCGTCCGGGTGTGGTCGCTCTACGTGCCCAACGGCCGCAAGCCCGACGACCCGCACTACGTCTACAAGCTCGAGTGGCTGGCCCGGCTCCGCGAGGCCGCGCGCGCGTGGCGCGACCAGCCGACGGCGCTGGTCGGCGACTGGAACATCGCCCCCACCGACGAGGACGTCTTCGACCCGGCGCAGTTCGTGCGGTCGACCCACGTCACGCCGCCCGAGCGCGCGGCCTTCCAGGCCTTCCTCGACGACGGGTACGTCGACGTGGTCCGCCCGCACGCGCCCGGCCCCGAGGTCTACACCTACTGGGACTACTACCGGCAGCGCTTCGAGCGCAACCGGGGCCTGCGCATCGACTTCGTGCTCGGCTCGGCGGCGTTCGCGGAGCGGGTCACCGGTGCCTTCATCGACCGCGAGGAGCGGGCCGGCACCGGCGCGTCCGACCACGCCCCGGTGGTCGTCGACATCGCCTGACCGGGCGGTGTCGGTGGTCGGCGCCATGCTGGCCCCATGACCGCAGTGACGCTCCTCCTCACCCTCATCGTCGGGCTCGCGCTCGGCGGCCTGGTGGGCGCCCTGGGGGGTGTGCTCTGGTCGCGCTCGCGCAGCCCCTACGTCGCCGGCCTGGTCGACCAGGCCGAGGTGATGCAGGGCCTGGACCGGCTGAGCGACCAGATGCACCACCTCGACCGGGCCCGGGCCGCGTGGCAGGGCCAGTTCGACACCCAGGTCGACCAGCTGCAGCGGGAGACCCGGGCCCTGTCCACCGCCCTGCGCAGGCCGCAGGTCCGCGGCCGTTGGGGCGAGCTGCACCTGCGCCGCGCCGTCGAGCTCGCCGGCCTCGTCGACCGCTGCGACTTCACCGAGCAGGCCCGCCTGGCCGACGGGGCCCGGCGACCCGACCTCGTGGTCCACCTGGTCGGTGGGCGCACGGTCGTGGTCGACGCGAAGGTGCCGCTGGACGCCTACCTCGACGCGACGTCCACCGACGACGACGACGAGCGCGCCCACCACCTGCGCCGCCACGCGGCCCAGCTGCGCACCCACGTCGACCAGCTGGGCTCCAAGCAGTACTGGCGGTCGCTGCCCGAGAGCCCCGAGTTCGTCGTCCTCTTCGTCCCCGCCGAGTCGTTCCTGGCCGCCGCGCTGGAGACCGACGGCTCGCTCATCGAGCACGCGGCGACCCGTCAGGTGGTGCTCGCCACCCCGACGACGCTCATCGCGCTGCTGCGCACGGTGGCCCACGGCTGGACGCACGAGGCGCTGGCCGAGCAGGCACAGGAGATCCACCGGCTCGGCGGGGAGCTCCACGAGCGGCTCGCGACCATGAACGGCCACCTCGACCGGCTCGGTCGTTCGCTGGACCGGGCCGTCGGCCACTACAACCAGGCGGTCGGCTCGCTGGAGTCCCGCGTGCTCGTGACCGCCCGTCGGTTCGGCGACCTGCCCGCGCCCCGGCAGGTGGAGTCCGCGAGCCGGTCGGTGGCACCGGTCGAGCTCACCGTGGTCGACCGGCGCGCCGCCGACGACGAGGGGGTCGGCGACCCTACCGTGGCCATGTGAGCCAGCGCCGCACGCTCTGGGAGGAGGGGCGCGAGCCCGGCCGTCAGGTCGTCGCGCTCGGGCTGGCGCTCGCCCTGACGGCGACGGTGCTCGACCTCGCCCTCTCCGGCTCGCTCGGGCTGTTCTTCGACGTGGTCTTCGTGCTCAGCTGTGTGGCGCTGGCGCTGGCCGTGCGGCCCCGCGACTTCTTCACCGTCGGCGTGCTGCCGCCGCTGCTGATGGTGGTCGTGTTCGTCCTGGTCGGGCTGACCCGGCCCGAGGCGATCGCCGACCCCGGTGACGGGGTCGTCCAGGCCGTGGTCGCCGGGCTCGGCCACCACGCCGGCGCCCTGGTCACCGGCTACGTGCTCAGCCTCGTGATCCTCGCGATCCGGCACCGGGTCATCGAGCGTCGCGGCCTGCCGGCCTGAGAGGTCAGTCGACCTCGAACCGCGAGGGGTCGCCCGCACCGACCCGGACCACCTCGGGGTAGCCCTCCGACCAGTCGACCACCGTGGTCGGCTCCCCGAGGGTCTCCCCCGCCTCGACCACCAGGTCGACCTGGTGGTCCAGCTCCTCCTTGATCTCCCACCCCAGGCTGCGCGGCTCGAGCTCCCCCGGCAGGATCAGGGTGGTCGTCAGCAACGGCTCGCCCAGCACGTCGAGCAGCGCCTGGACGAACACGTGGTCGGGGATCCGCACGCCGACCGTGCGCTTCTTGGGGTGCATCAGCCGCCGGGGGACCTCCTGGGTCGCGGGCAGGATGAAGGTGTAGGGACCCGGGGTCGCCGCCTTGATCGCGCGGAACGCCGAGTTGTCCAGCTTCGCCAGGTGCCCCAGCTGGGCGAAGTCCTTGCACACGAGCGTGAAGTGGTGGCGCTCGTCGAGCCCGCGGATGCGCAGGATCCGGTCGCGGGCGTCCCGGTTGCCGAGCTGGCAGCCGAGCGCGTAGCCGGAGTCGGTCGGGTAGGCGATCAGCTGGTCGTCGTGCAGGGCGTCGACGATCTGCTGCAGCAGCCGGGGCTGGGGGTTGTCGGGATGGACGTCGACGTACCTGGCCATGACTCGGGCGCCCCTAGGCGCGGCCCGCGGCCTTGAGGTCGCGGCGCAGCTCCTTGGGCAGCGCGAAGATGAGCGACTCCTCGGCGCTGTGCACGGCCCGGGCGTCGGGGTAGCCGCGCTCGGCGAGGTAGGAGAGCACCCCCTCGACCAGCGCCTCGGGGACGCTCGCCCCCGAGGTGACGCTCACGGTGGACACGCCGTCGAGCCAGGCCTCCTGGATCTCCGAGGCGTCGTCGACGCGGTACGCCGACCGCGCACCGGCCTCCAGCGCCACCTCGACCAGCCGCACCGAGTTCGAGGAGTTGCCCGAGCCGACCACGATCACCAGGTCGGCGTCCTGGGCGATCTCCTTGACGGCCAGCTGCCGGTTCTGGGTGGCGTAGCAGATGTCGTCGCTGGGCGGGTCCAGGAGCTCGGGGAACCGCTCGCGGATCGCCGCCACGGTCTCTAGGGTCTCGTCGACCGACAGGGTCGTCTGGGAGAGCCAGGCGACCCGGGAGGGGTCCCGCACGACGACGTTCGCGACGTCGTCGGGTCCCTGCACGAGCTGGATGTGCCCGGGCGCCTCCCCGGCGGTCCCCTCGACCTCCTCGTGGCCGGCGTGGCCGATGAGGAGGATGTCGTAGTCCTCGTTCGCGAAGCGCTTGGCCTCGTGGTGGACCTTGGTCACCAGCGGGCAGGTGGCGTCGATGGTCTTCAGGCCACGCTCCTCGGCCTGGCGGTGCACCTCGGGCGACACGCCGTGGGCCGAGAACACGACGGTCCGGCCCTCCGGCACCTCGTCGAGCTCCTCGACGAAGATCGCGCCGCGGCGTTCGAGGTCGGCGACGACGTGCTTGTTGTGCACGATCTGCTTGCGGACGTAGACGGGCGCGCCGTAGAGGTCCAGGGCCTTCTCGACGGTGATCACCGCCCGGTCGACCCCGGCGCAGTAGCCCCGCGGGGCCGCCAGCAGCACGGCCCGCTCGGCGTCCTCCGGGGACAGCACGGGAGGCATGCCGATGCTGGTCGCGCGGTCGGTCGTCATGCCGTCCAGTCTAAGGACGTCGGGGCGATCCCCTAATCTCGCCCGCATGGCCCTGGAGACGTCGCTGGAGTCGCCGGCCCCGGTGCGGCAGGTCGCCAACGCGATCGCCGGCTGGGTCGACCGGCTCGGCGCGGTGTGGGTCGAGGGTCAGGTAGCCCAGGTGAGCCGGCGTCCGGGCATGAGCACGGTCTTCATGACGCTGCGCGACGCGGTCGCCGACATCTCGGTCACCGTCACCTGCTCACGCACCCTCTTCGACGGGCTCGAGCCGCCCGTGGTCGAGGGCGCGAGCATCGTCGTCCACGCCAAGCCGTCCTACTACGCCAACCGGGGCACGATGTCGCTCTACGCGCGCGACATCCGGATGGTCGGTCTCGGCGAGCTGCTCGCCCGGCTCGAGCGGCGCCGGCAGCTGCTCGCCGCCGAGGGGCTCTTCGCCCTCGACCTGAAGCGCCGACTGCCGTTCCTGCCGGGCACGGTCGGCCTGGTGACCGCGCCGCACAGCGCCGCGGAGCGCGACGTGGTCGAGAACGCCCGGCGCCGCTGGCCGGCCGTGCGGTTCGAGGTCGCCTACGCCGCGATGCAGGGCACCCGCTCGGCGAGCGAGGTGATCGAGGCGGTCGAGCGGCTCGACCGCGACCCCGCGGTCGAGGTCATCGTGGTCGCCCGCGGCGGCGGCTCGGTCGAGGACCTGCTGCCGTTCTCCGACGAGGCGCTGGTGCGCGCGGTAGCGCGGGTCCGGACGCCGGTCGTCTCCGCGATCGGGCACGAGCCCGACCAGCCACTGCTCGACCTCGTCGCCGACGTGCGTGCCTCGACGCCCACCGACGCCGCCAAGCTGGTCGTCCCCGACGTCGCCGAGGAGCTCCGCAACGTGGTCCGCGCCCGGGAGCGGCTGCGCGGGGCGCTCGGCGGCCTGCTGGCCCGCGAGCAGGCGGGGCTCGACGCCCTGCGCGCCCGGCCGGCCCTGGCCGACCCCCGTACGCTGCTCGACGCCCGCGGCGAGGAGGTCGCCCAGCTGCGCGACCGGGCCCGCCGGTCCCTGCGCCACCACCTGGACCGGGCGACCGACGAGGTCGCCCACCAGCGCGCCCGCGCCCGGGCGCTGTCGCCGCTGGAGACCCTCCGGCGCGGCTACGCCGTCCTCCAGGACGCCGACGGCCACGTGCTGACCTCCGTGAGCGGCGTCGCCGCGGGGCAGCAGGTCAGCGTCCGGGTCGCCGACGGGCGTGTCCACGCGACCACCACCAGCACCGAGCACCTCGAGGAGTCCGATGGCCGAGAAGACTGAGCAGGAGACCCCCTCCTACGAGGCCGCCCGCGAGGAGCTGGTCGAGGTGGTCCGCGCGCTCGAGGCGGGTGGCACCACCCTCGAGGAGTCGCTCGCGCTCTGGGAGCGTGGCGAGCGCCTGGCCACGATCTGCCAGGACTGGCTCGACGGCGCCCGCGCCCGCCTCGACGCGGTCACCGAGGACGGTTGAGTTGAGGGTTGTGACCGGTCGAGTTGAGGGTTGTGACCGGTCGAGTCGAGCGTGGTGACCGGTCGGATGGTCGGAACTCCCGACTCGAGTGGTCAGAACTCCCGACTCAACCCTGGGGGCTGGGCGAGGAGGGGGGCACCGTCGCGGTCGTGAGCGACTCGACGAAGGTGCGCAGGGCGTCGGCGTCCCCGGAGCTGTAGACCAGGACGGTGTCGTCGCCGACGTCGGTGGTCCAGGCGTGGTCGGCGTCGGTGTCGTCCCAGCCGGTCCAGGTCCCCACGGCGGTGGAGAGGGTGTCGCCGGACTCCGACGCCCCCTCGCCGACGTAGGTGTCCAGCAGCTCGCGCGTGGGGGTGTCGGACTGGTGGATGCCCGCGGTGTGCGCGTCGTCGGTGGTGAACACCAGGTCGACCGCCGGCCGCTCCCCCGGGTCGAACGACGCCGCCTTGGTCGTCCAGCCGTCGGGGAGGCTCGGCGGGTGCACGACCTGCACGCCGAGCTGCTGCACGCTCACGACCAGCTCGCGGTAGTCGACGTCGTCGGGCTGGTACTCCGGCTGGTCGCTGAGCACGCCGTGGAGGAGCTGGCAGCTGCCGAGGACCACGAGGAGCAGCAGCATGGCGCCGATCAGGCCGGCCAGGCTCGTCGTCCGCCGCCCCGGGCGGCCGGTGTCGGACCCCTCGCTCACGAGGACCATCCTCACAGGTGATCTAGATTCTCCGGGTGCCGCCCCTCGACCTCGTCCCCCTGGCGGCACTGCTGGCGCTCCTCGCGACGGCCTACCTGCACCCGCGGGCGCGCACCGAGCTGGCCGTGGGGCTCCTGGCCGCTGGGGCGACCCTCGCCACGGGCATCCTGGACCGCTCGGAGGCCGAGGAGGTGCTGCGGCGCCTCGGACCGGTCGTGCTCTTCCTCGTGACGATCCTCGTCGTGGCCGACGTCTGCGCACGGGCCGGTGTCTTCGCGGCCGCCGCCGAGCGGGTGCGGTCGGCGAGCCACGGTCAGCCCGTGCGGCTGTTCACCGGCGTCTTCCTGCTCGCGGCCGCCGTGACCGCCGTGCTGAGCCTCGACGCCACCGTCGTGCTGCTCACCCCGGTCGTGGTGGTCGCCGCCGCGGCCGCCCGCACATCCGCGCGACCCGGCGCCCACGCCTGCCTGCGGATGGCCAACTCCGCCTCGCTCCTGCTGCCGGTCTCGAACCTCACCAACCTCCTGGCGATGCCCCACCTCGACCTGACCTTCGGCCAGTTCGCCGTGGCGATGGCGCCGGTGCTGGCCGTCGTGCTCGTCGTGGAGTACGTCGCCCTGCGGCTGCTGTTCCGACGCGAGCTCGCCACCGCGACGACCGCCGGCCCGGGCACCGGGCCCACCGCGCCACTCGAGCCGGTCCCGCTCGTGGTCGTGGGGCTGATGCTGGTCGGCTTCGCGGCACTGTCCCCGCTGGGCGTCCAGCCGTGCTGGGTCTCCGGGGTCGCGGCCGTCGTGCTGGTCGGCTGGGCACGGCACCGCGGGCTGGTGACCTGGCGCCAGGCCGGTCACGCCGCACACCCGGCGTTCGCGGTGTTCGTGCTGTGCCTGGGCCTGGTCGTCGAGGCGCTCTCGACCGGGTTCCTCGGCGACCTGGTGGCAGGCCTGGTCCCGGGCGGCACCTCGTGGCTCGACCTGCTCGCGATCGCGGTCCTGGCGACCGTGCTGGCCAACCTGCTCACCAACCTGTCGGCCACCCTGTTGCTGGTGCCGCTGGTGGCGCCGCTGGGCGACACGGCCGTGCTCGCCGCCCTGCTCGGGCTCAACATCGGGTCCGGCCTGACCTACACCGGCTCGCTGGCCAACCTGCTGTGGCGCCGCACGCTGGTCCGGATGGGGACGCCGCCGTCGCTGGCCGAGATGCACCGGGTCTCGCTGCTCGTCACCCCCATTAGCCTCGTGGCCGCCGTCACGGTCCTGTCCGCCCTCGGGTGAGGTGGGACCTCGCTAGAGTCGGTGCATGGCCCCAGCCGAAGCGTTCGCCGTCGCCCCTGAAGCCCCTGACCGCAACCTCGCGCTGGACCTGGTCCGCGTCACCGAGGCGGCCGCGATGGCGGCCGGCCGCTGGGTCGGTCGGGGCGACAAGAACGGCGCGGACGGCGTCGCCGTCAACGCGATGCGGGTGATGATCTCCACGATCGGCATGAACGGAACGGTCGTGATCGGCGAGGGCGAGAAGGACAACGCCCCGATGCTCTACAACGGCGAGCGCGTCGGCGACGGCACCGGCCCGGAGTGCGACGTCGCGGTCGACCCGATCGACGGCACGACCCTGACCGCCAAGGGGATGACCAACGCCGTCTCCGTCCTGGCGGTGTCCCCCCGCGGCTCGATGTACGACCCGTCGGCCGTCTTCTACATGGAGAAGCTCGTCGCCGGACCCGAGGCGGCCGACGTGGTCGACATCCGCTGCCCGGTGGCCGAGAACATCCACCAGGTGGCCAAGGCGACCGGCAAGCGGCCCTCCGACGTGACCGTCGTGCTGCTCGACCGGCCGCGGCACGCCCAGATCGTCGAGGAGATCCGCGCGACCGGCGCGATGATCAAGTTCATCAGCGACGGCGACGTGGCGGGCGCGATCATGGCCGCCCGCCCGGAGACGGGCATCGACCTGCTGCTCGGCATCGGCGGCACGCCCGAGGGCATCATCGCCGCCTGCGCGATGAAGTCGCTCGGCGGCGTCATCCAGGGCCGTCTCTGGCCCCAGGACGACGACGAGCGCCAGCGGGCCATCGACGCGGGCCACGACCTGGACCCCGACCACTTCCTGAGCACCGACCAGCTGGTCACCGGCGACGACTGCTTCTTCGTGGCCACCGGCATCACCGACGGCGAGCTGCTGCGCGGGGTGCGCTACCGCGGCGGCGGCGTGACGACGCACTCGCTGGTGATGCGCTCACGCAGCGGGACGATCCGCTCGATCACGTCGGAGCACCAGCTGGAGAAGCTACGCGCTTTCGCCGCGATCGACTTCGACGGCTGAGCCCGCGCTCGGACGCAGCAGCGCGGCGTTCACCGCATCGGCCACCCGGGGGTCGAACGCCATGCCCAGGTGGGACGCCGTGACCTCGACGGCCCGGGCCAGCGGGTCCACGCAGGCCCGCCAGTCGACGATGCCGTCGCGCTGGGAGTAGATCGCGGTGAACCCGACGCCGTCGGGCACCGGGCGCCGGGCGTCGTCGAAGCTCTGTCGCGCGCACTCGCCCTGCACGCAGTCGACCGACATCAGGCCCGGCACGCCCGCGCGGCTCAGCCGCACCAGGACGTCGAGCACGGTCGCGAGCGAGACGTGGTGCGCGCCGGGGGCCAGCATCGGGCTCCCCATCGTCACGATGTTGGAGACCAGGTCGGGCCGGCGCACGGCGACACCGCGGGCGAGCATCCCGCCGAGGCTGTGCCCGACGATCTGGACCCGGGAGCCCCGTCGCGCGGCGATCGCCTCGAGCCGCGACTCCAGCTGGGCCGCGGCGTTCAGCGTGCAGCCGATGTTGGAGAAGATGTGCGAGCGGTAGGTGCGGAAGCCCTCGGCGCGCAACGACCGGCTCAGCAGGCCGAGCGTGCCGTCGCCGGCCAGGAACCCCGGCACGAGGAGCACCGGCTCGCCGTGGCGCGGGACGCGGGCGGTGTACGGCGCCTCGCGGCGGGCCCGTCGATCGGCAGCGGCCCGGGCGACGTACCGTCCCAGCTCGGTGGCGGCGCTGGTCTCGCGGAGGACCGCCGCCGGGTGGGGCATCGAGAACCCGTGCGGCAGCAGGAAGTCCGCCAGCGTCGAGGACGACATGGAGGGCACGCTACGGGCGCGGGGGCCAGAATGCGGGCAAATCGCCGAGCCCATCGGTCGTACTCCGTCCCTTTGGGTGTCAGCCGGCGGTGCGGGCTGGTTGACTGACGCCGTGCCACCTCGCCACCGCCGTACCCAGGACGCTGACGCAGCACTCGCTGAATCCGGACCGGTCCAGACCACCATCGCCGTCTCCGAGGAGCTCCGCGCACCGGTCGGGCGCGGGATCGAGCTGTGCTACCAGACCTTCGGTGACCCCGCGGACCACCCCCTGCTGCTGGTGATGGGGCTCGGCGGGCCGATGACCTGGTGGGACCCGGACCTGTGCCACGACCTGGCACGTTCGGGGTTCTACGTCATCCGCTACGACAACCGCGACACCGGCCGCTCGACCGTCCTGCCGGGCCGGGTGAGCCGCTCCCAGCTGGTCCGGGCGTTCACCGGCCGCCGAGGACGCGCGCCGTACGGCATCGGAGACCTGGCCGACGACGCCTTCGGGCTGCTGGACCACCTGGGGCTGGAGTCAGCCAGCATCGTCGGCGTCTCGATGGGCGGCATGATCGTCCAGACGATGGCGATCGCACGACCAGGACGCGTCCGGTCGCTGACCAGCATCTCGTCGACGACCGGCAAGCGCACCGTGGGCTGGCAGCACCCCTCGCTGCTCCCGACGCTGGCCGCCGGCCGCAAGCCCGGCCGGGACGCCTACATCAGCTACAGCGTGCACCTGTGGGGCCTGATCGGCTCGCCCGGCTACCCGCAGCCTCGCGAGCGGGTCGAGGCGCGGGCCGCCGAGACGTGGGACCGGGGGGTGAGCGACGACGGCGTGGCACGCCAGATGCTCGCGGTCATGTCCCAGCCCAACCGGTCGGCACGGCTGCGGGGCCTGCGGGTCCCGACGCTGGTGATCCACGGCCTCGCGGACAAGATGGTGCACGTCTCCGGCGGCCGGGCGACCGCAGCCGCGATCCCCGGCGCCGAGCTCCTGCTGATCAACGGCCTGGGCCACGAGCTTCCCCCCGACCTGTTCGCCACCTTCGTCGCCGAGATCCGCCGGGTGGCTGAGCGCGCCGCGGGCGCGTGAGGCGGCGGGCCTCGATACGCCCCCCTCGTCCCTCGCGGCGGCTACTCGACCACCGAGGGTGATCTCGGTGGTCGAGTAGCGAGCCCCAGCGAGCGTATCGAGACCCGACTACTCCGACAGGCGCTCGCCGGTGTCGGTGTCGAAGACGTGCACGTTCCGGGGGTCGGTGGTGACGTACATCGTCTCGCCCTTCATCGGGTGGTCGCGACCGGCGACCCGGATGATGATGTTGCTGGGCGTCCCCTCGACCCCGCAGGTGCCGTAGACGTAGGCGTCGGCGCCGAGGTCCTCCACGACGGTCACCTTGACCGGCATGCCGTCCTCGCTGTTGCCGACCACGCGCCACGCCTCGGGGCGGACGCCGACGGTGATGTTGCCCTGCATCTTCTGCGCCGCCGCCGGGTCCACCGGGACCAGGTAGTCGCCGATCTTCGCCTGGCCGTCGGCGGCCTGGGCCTGGATCAGGTTCATCTGCGGGGAGCCGATGAAACCGGCGACGAAGAGGTTGACCGGCCGGTCGTAGAGAGCCAGCGGAGTGTCGACCTGCTGGAGGTAGCCGTCCTTCATCACCGCGACCCGGTCACCCATCGTCATCGCCTCGATCTGGTCGTGGGTGACGTAGACCGTGGTGATGCCGAGGTCGGCCTGGAGCTTGGCGATGTCGGTGCGGGTGTGCACGCGCATCTTGGCGTCGAGGTTGGACAGCGGCTCGTCCATGCAGAACACCTGCGGCTGGCGCACGATGGCCCGGCCCATCGCGACACGCTGGCGCTGGCCGCCCGAGAGGGCCTTGGGCTTGCGGTCGAGGTACTCGGTGAGCCCGAGGATCCGGGCCGCCTCCTGGACGCGCTGGTTGCGCTCCTCGGTGGGCACCTTGGCCATCTTCAGCGAGAACGCCATGTTGTCGGCGACGCTCATGTGGGGGTAGAGCGCGTAGTTCTGGAACACCATCGCGATGTCCCGGTCCTTGGGCGGCACGTGGGTGATGTCGCGGTCCCCGATGAAGATCTTGCCCTGGTTGACCTCCTCGAGCCCCGCCAGCATCCGCAGGGTGGTCGACTTGCCGCACCCGGAGGGGCCGACGAGGACCATGAACTCGGCGTCCTGGATCTCCAGCGAGATCCCGGGGACGGCGGGCCGGTCGGCGCCGGGGTACCAGCGCTGTGCTTCTTCGAACCTGACGATGGCCATGCTTCAACAACTCCTTCACCGGCAGGTACGTGCCGGACGATCCGTCGTAAAGGTGAGTGCCGTCACAGTACCGAACCCTCGCCGCGCGTGGACCCGGTCCACGGACCGGCAGGTTTAGGAACGCCGCCCACGGGGCTACCTGTGAGGTAGACCACAAGAGGGAGGAACGCATGGTTCGGGCTCCTCGCGTGACCGCGGCCGCCGCCGCTGTGCTGTGCACGGCGGGGCTGCTCGCCGCCTGCTCGGCGAGCGCCGACGAGGGTCGCACCCAGCTCGTCTGGTACATCAACCCCGACTCCGGCGGCCAGGCCAAGGTCGCCGCCAACTGCAGCACCGACGACTACACGATCACCACCCAGGTGCTCCCCCAGGACGCCAACGAGCAGCGGATCCAGCTGGCGCGACGGCTCGCGGCCCACGACTCGGGCATCGACATCATGAGCATCGACCCGCCGTTCACCGCGGAGTTCGCGAACGCCGGCTTCCTCGCCCCGCTGCCGGAGGACCTGCAGAGCAAGCTGAAGGACCAGTCCTTCCAGGGAGCGACCGACGCGGCGACCTGGGACGGGGAGATGGTGGTGGCGCCCTTCTGGTCCAACACCCAGGTGCTCTGGTACCGCAAGTCGTTCGTCCAGAAGGCCGGCATCGACATGAGCCAGCCGGTCACCTGGGACCAGATCATCAAGGCTGCCGCGAGCAACGGTGGCAAGGTCGCCGTGCAGGCGAACAAGTACGAGGGGTACGTCGTCTGGATCAACGCCCTGATCTCCGGCGCCGGCGGTGAGCTGGCGACCGACACCGACAAGGGGATCGACCTCAAGCTCGAGATCGACTCCCCCGCCGGCGAGAAGGCAGCGGGGGTGATCGAGGAGCTCGCGCACTCGGCCGCGGCGCCGGCCGACCTGTCGGTCGCGCAGGAGGGACAGGCCGGTTCGACCTTCGGCGGCCCGCAGGGCGCCTTCATGGTCAACTGGACCTACATCTACAACAGCTACGAGGGCAACGACCCCGGGTTCAACAAGGACATCGGCTACACCCGCTATCCCCAGACGGTGCAGGGCGAGGACTCCCGGCCGCCGTACGGCGGCATCGGCCTCGGCGTGAGCGCCTACTCCTCCCACGTCGACGACGCGATGGCCGCCGTCGCGTGCATCACCAGCCCGGAGAACCAGGAGGTCAACGCCGAGATCACCGGCAACATGCCGGCCAGCAAGGCCGGCTACGAGGCCAACGACAACGCTCTGCAGAAGACCTATCCCGCGGACCTGCTGGCGCTGTTCCAGGAGAGTCTCGACGCGGCCGCGCCGCGCACCGTGACGCCGTACTGGAGCGACATCTCCGGTGGCATCCAGTCCACGTGGCACCCGGCCTCCGGCGTCACCTCCTCGACGCCCGCGACCTCGCAGACCTTCATCGACAACGTCCTCCACGGAAGGAGCCTGCTGTGAGCACAGCCGTGGCCACTCCCGGTGCGCACACCCAGCCGACGAAGCCGCGCGTCAGCGACCGCAGCCGGGCGGAGAACCGGCTCGGCCAGAAGCTGGTCGCCCCGGCCGTGGTGGTCATGCTGCTCGTCACCGCCTGGCCGATGATCCAGGCGATCTACCTCTCGCTGTTCCGCTACCGGCTGACCACGCCGGACGACAAGTCGTTCGTCGGGCTGTCCAACTACGCGACCGTGCTGACGGACTCGCTCTTCTGGCAGGACACGCTCAACACGGTGATCATCATGGTGGTGACCGTCGGGGTCGAGCTCGTCATCGGCTTCGCGTTCGCGATGGTCATGCACCGCATCGTCTTCGCGCGTGGGGCGATCCGAACCTCGATCCTCATCCCCTACGGGATCATCACGGTGGTCTCGGCGTACGCCTGGCAGTTCGCGTTCAGCCTCAACAACGGCTTCGTGAACGCGTGGTTCAGCTGGCTGCCGTGGATCAGCCCGGAGACCAACTGGTTCGGCAGCCACTGGCCGGCGATGTTCGCGATCATGGTCTCCGAGATCTGGAAGACCACGCCGTTCATGTCGCTCCTGCTGCTCGCCGGACTGTCGCAGGTCTCCGAGGACATGCTGGAGGCGGCCCAGGTCGACGGCGCCACCTGGTGGCAGCGGCTGTGGAAGGTGATCCTGCCGAACATGCGGGCGGCGATCATGGTCGCGGTCCTCTTCCGGGCACTCGACGCGTTCCGCATCTTCGACAACATCTTCGTGATGACCCGAGGAGCCCAGGACACCGAGTCCTCGTCGTTCCTGACCTACCGCCAGGTGATCGCGCAGTTCCAGCTCGGTCTCGGCTCCGCACTCTCGGTCCTACTCTTCCTCGCGGTGCTGCTCCTGGCCTGGCTCATCGTCAAGCTCTTCCGGGTCGACCTGGCGCAGGCGAGGGGTGAGGCGTGATGGCCGGCCGTTCGAGCACCCGCACCCAGGTCGGCACCTGGATCGGCTTCGCGGCGATCCTCGTCTGGTGTCTGCTCCCCGTGGCGTGGATCATCTCGCTGTCCTTCAAGGGGCCCGGCGAGACCGCGGCCGGGAGCCCGCAGTTCCTGCCCAAGACGTGGACGCTGCAGAACTACCGCGACATCCTCGGCTTCGGCACCGTGACTCCGGGTCAGGAGAGCACGCACCAGGACTTCCTGGACGCCCTGCGCAACTCCTTCGGCATCGCGGCGATCGCGACCGTGCTCGCGGTGATCTTCGCGACGCTGGCGGCGTACGCGATCGCCCGGCTGGAGTTCAAGGGCAAGCGGCTGGTGCTCTCGCTGGCGCTGGCGATCGCGATGTTCCCGGTGGTCGCCCTCGTCGGTCCGCTGTTCGACCTGTGGCGCACGCTGCACCTGTTCAACACCTGGCCCGGCCTGATCATCCCCTACATGTCCTTCACGCTGCCGCTGGCGATCTGGACGCTCTCGGCGTTCTTCCGGGAGATCCCGTGGGAGATGGAGCAGGCCGCCCAGGTGGACGGTGCGACGTCGTGGCAGGCGTTCCGCAAGGTGATCGTGCCGCTCGCAGCACCCGGCGTCTTCACCGCGGCGATCCTGACGTTCTTCTTCGCCTGGAACGAGTTCGTGCTCGCGATCTCGTTGACGTCCACCACCTCGTCGCGGACGGTGCCGGCGCAGCTGTCGTTCTTCGTCGGACCCGACCCGTTCAACCCGCCCTACGGGCTGCTGGCCGCCTCATCGGTGGTGGTCACCGTCCCGATCATCATCATCGTCCTGCTCTTCCAGCGAAAGATCGTCGCCGGCCTCACCTCCGGCGCGGTGAAGGGGTGACCCAGTGACTTCCATCGACATGAAGAACATCGTCAAGCAGTACGGCGACGGCTTCCCGGCGGTCAACGACGTCAGCATCGACGTCGCGGACGGGGAGTTCATGATCCTCGTCGGGCCGTCCGGCTGCGGGAAGTCCACGCTGCTGCGGATGATCGTGGGGCTGGAGGACATCACGTCGGGCGACATGATGATCGGCGACCGCCGCGTCAACGACCTCGCGCCCCGCGACCGCAACCTGGCCATGGTGTTCCAGAACTACGCGCTCTACCCGCACCTGACCGTCTACGAGAACATCGCGTTCCCGCTGCGGCTGGCCAAGGCGCCCGACGACGAGGTCGACCGCAAGGTGCGCGACGCGGCGAAGACGCTCGAGCTCGAGGAGCATCTGGAGCGCAAGCCCGGCAACCTGTCCGGCGGCCAGCGGCAGCGGGTCGCGATGGGGCGGGCGATCGTGCGGGAGGCCGACGCGTTCCTCTTCGACGAGCCGCTGTCGAACCTCGACGCCAAGCTGCGTGGGCAGATGCGCACCGAGATCGCCCGGCTGCAGAAGCGGCTGGGCATCACCACCGTCTACGTCACCCACGACCAGACCGAGGCGATGACCCTCGGCGACCGGGTCGCGGTGCTCAAGCGCGGCGTGCTGCAGCAGCTCGCGACACCGCGCGAGCTCTACGAGAACCCGGGCAACCTGTTCGTCGCGGGGTTCATCGGCTCCCCGCCGATGAACTTCCTGCCGGTCACGGTCGAGGGCACCTCGGCCAAGCTGCCCTTCGGCAGCGTCGAGCTGCCGCCGGAGAAGGCCGAGAAGGCCGCCGGCAAGGGGCTGTTGATGGCCGGCATCCGGCCCGAGCACTTCGAGGACGCGTCGGTGAAGACGGACGGCACCTCCGGCTCGACGTTCCGCGCGAAGGTCGACGTCGTGGAGTGGCTGGGCAACGAGACCTACGCCTACATCCCGTTCGAGGCGCCGCCCGAGGTGGAGGAGCAGCTGCGCCAGCTCGAGCGCGACCTGGACGGGGAGGCGCTGCACACCCAGCTCGTCGTCTCGCTCGACGGCGCCAGCCGGATCCGCGAGGGCGAGGAGGCCGAGATCTGGGTGGACGGCTCGAAGATCCACCTCTTCGACCCGGCCACCGGTGACAACCTCACGGTGGACCGAGAGCACGCCGGCCGGATCCCTGGCGAGGCGATGGCCGAGGCCGCGGAGCAGCCGGCGGCGGCCGGCTGACCCCGGTTGCTGCAGGCTAGAAGCCGCGCAGCGGCTTGCGCTCCACCGACACGCCACCCCAGACCGCCACCCCGCGGACCCGGACGGTCGGTGAGTCCGGGGTGATCTCGGCGGCGTGCCGGGTGCCCGGACCGGAGTAGCCGCCCATGATCCCGGTCCCCTCGAGGACGACGTTGACGTGGGGCGGCACCGTCACCTGGGCGCCGCCCATGAAGCAGTTGACGGTGATGGTCACCTCGCTCGCGGCGAACTTCGCCTCGCGCAGGTCCAGGTCCGCGCCGCCCATCATGGCGAACACCGAGAGGTGCTCGGGAACGACCCAGACGCCCTTGCGGTCGAACCCGCCCAGGATCGCCACGTGCCGCTCCTGCGCCGGGCCGCTCACGATCGATGAGCCGGCCCGCGCCGGTGCGACCTCGGCGCCGGCAGCGACCGGCAGGTCGTGGGTGATCGGCACCAGGTCGGCGTACGTGCGGGCGGCGTACGTCGCCTCCAGCCGCTCGTCGAGCTCGTCGATGTCCAGCCGACCCTCGCCGGCGGCCCCCCGGAGGATCTCCGCGACGCGGTGCCGGTCGGCGTCGGAGATGCGCATCCGGCCCCTCTCCGGCTCCAGCTCTCCCACCATGCCGACCAGCCTAGTCGCGGACTAGGCTGGGGGTTCGTGAGCGAAGCACCCTCGAACGGACCCGAGTTCCGCTACTCCGACCTCCTGCCGACCGGGAAGGACGAGACGCCCTACCGCCTCGTCACGACCGAGGGCGTGTCGACCTTCGAGGTCGACGGGCAGACGTTCCTGCGAGTGGCGCCCGAGGCGATCCAGCGGCTGACCGCCGAGGCCATGCACGACATCGCCCACTACCTGCGCCCCGCGCACCTGGCCCAGCTCCGCAAGATCATCGACGACCCCGAGGCGTCCGGGAACGACCGGTTCGTCGCGCTCGACCTGCTCAAGAACGTCAACATCTCCGCCGGCGGCGTCCTGCCGATGTGCCAGGACACGGGCACGGCGATCGTGATGGGCAAGAAGTCCGAGGGGGTGCTCACTGGCGCCGACGACGGCGAGGCGATCTCGCGCGGTGTCTACGACGCCTACACGAAGCTCAACCTGCGCTACTCCCAGCTCGCGCCGCTGACGACGTACGAGGAGAAGAACACCGGCACCAACCTGCCGGCCCAGATCGAGATCTACTCCACGGCCCAGGGCGAGAAGGGGCCCGAGTACAAGTTCCTCTTCATGGCCAAGGGCGGCGGCTCGGCGAACAAGTCGTTCCTCTTCCAGGAGACCAAGGCCGTGCTGAACCCGCAGCGGCTGCTGACGTTCCTGGACGAGAAGATCCGGTCCCTCGGCACGGCCGCCTGCCCGCCGTACCACCTCGCGGTCGTCATCGGCGGCACGTCGGCGGAGTTCGCGCTGAAGACCGCGAAGTACGCCTCCGCGCACTACCTCGACAACCTGCCGACGTCGGGCTCGATGTCCGCGCACGGGTTCCGCGACCTGGAGCTCGAGCAGCAGGTCTTCGAGCTCACGCAGTCCTTCGGGATCGGCGCGCAGTTCGGCGGCAAGTACTTCTGCCACGACGTGCGCGTCGTCCGGCTCCCCCGGCACGGCGCGTCCTGCCCGGTCGCGATCGCGGTGTCCTGCTCGGCCGACCGGCAGGCGCTGGGCAAGATCACGGCCGAGGGCGTCTTCCTCGAGCAGCTGGAGACCGACCCGGCGCACTACATGCCGGACGCCGGCGTGGCCGAGGACATCTCGGGCGGCGAGGTCGTCTCGGTGGATCTGAACCGGCCGATGTCGGAGATCCTCGCCCAGCTGTCCCAGTACCCGGTCAAGACCCGGCTCTCGCTCACCGGCCCGCTCGTCGTGGCCCGCGACATCGCCCACGCCAAGATCAAGGAGCGGCTGGACGCGGGCGAGCCGATGCCGGCGTACCTGCGCGACCACCCGGTCTACTACGCCGGCCCGGCCAAGACGCCGGCGGGCATGGCGTCCGGGTCGTTCGGCCCGACGACCGCGGGGCGGATGGACTCCTACGTGGAGCAGTTCCAGGCCGCCGGCGGCTCGATGGTGATGCTGGCGAAGGGCAACCGCTCCAAGGCGGTCACCGACGCCTGCGCGGCGCACGGCGGCTTCTACCTCGGCTCGATCGGCGGGCCCGCGGCGCGGCTCGCGCAGGACTGCATCAAGAGCCAGGAGGTGCTGGAGTACCCCGAGCTCGGCATGGAGGCGGTCTGGAAAATCGAGGTCGAGGACTTCCCCGCGTTCATCGTCGTCGACGACAAGGGCAACGACTTCTTCACCGACCCCTCCGGCAGCGTCACCGTGCCGCTCTCCGGGATCCGGGTGCGCTCGGCCCAGTAGCCGGACCGGCGCGGCACTCGGTCGACCCCTGCCCCGTCCTCCTCGCCCCGGCGGGACGTCATACGAAGCGGCTGCCCCAGCGACCAACCCGGATGACCTCCGCACCGCCCCCACGAGACGTCATACGAAGCGGCAGCCCGAACGACCAACCCGTATGACGTCCGTGCCCCGCCCCGGCTCCGGCCCCGCCCCGGCCGGGGCGGGGCGTCACACGAGGTGGCTGCCTCAGCGACCATCCCGTACGACGTCCTGACGGCTCACCCGGGCCCGAGACAGGACGGCGCCGCTCAGGCGGCGGGCAGCTGACCGCGGACCCACCCGGCGGCCTCGAGCGCCTCGGAGATCTGGGCGAAGAACTCGTCCGGCCGGGCTCGGAGACCGAGGACGGGCAGACGGAGCACGCAGTCGCCCGCGATCGCGAGCCGGTTGTGGCGCAGTGCGTCACCGACCAGGTTGACGGCCCACGCGTGCTGGATCCCGTCGACCTCGACGACCACCCTCCAGCGACCCCAGCGGAAGTCGAGGTAGTACGTCCCGTTCGCCGTGCGCCGGCACACCTGCTTGTCCGGCTCGGGCAGCCCGCGCTCGCGACACCCTCTGACCACGTCGAGCTCGTTCAGCGATCGGATGCCGCCCACCAGCTCCAGGACCAGCTGGTTGAGCATGAGCCGTCGCTTGTCCCTCCGGATGCGTAGCAGCTCGGCCACGATGTCCTCGACCTTCGCAACATCCTGCTGGACCGTCATCGTCAGCAAGAGCTCAGCCTGGCGGTTGGAGCGAGCCCAGATCGCTGCTCGGACGGCGACCGCTGGGCGGGTGCGCGGCACGCCTCCCGGCACGACGTCATCGGCGTCCCACCGCCGGGTCTGCCGGATGTCTATCGACGTCCTGCGGTGACGGATCCGGGCTCCCCTTGGCACGGACACCCGGATCCGGTCCGGCGTGTAGTGCCGCAGTCCGGCCAGGACGAGTGATGAGTCGCCGTCGATGACCGCTCGTGGACCGCCCTCGAGAGCCGCAGCCCAGTAGCGGGCGTCCTCGGGGAGCGGGCCCGTGTGCAGGACCAGGCAGTGCCGACCGAGCCGGCGCCACCGATCGGCACGCACCTCCGCCCGCACCTCGCCCCGCGACCAGCCGAGGTCGTAGAGCTGCGTCCGGGACACGACGCATGCCTGCTGGTCAGCGATCTGCTGGAGACCGCGATCGCGCCGAGTCGACCGGCGCCGTTCGAGGTTGTCGTCCATGCCACCAGGCTGCGACGCGCCTGACCCTCCCACACAGGGGCGACGTCCGGGCTGGGGATCGCGGTGTCGGGGGACTCCCCTGTGGACGGCAACTGGGCGGGCCAGGGCGCCGGCACGACATCCGGCTCGGTCGCCCCAGCAACCACCTCGGATGACTGTGAGGATTCCGTTGGCAGCCTGATGGTGCTGGGCTGTGGGTCGAGGGCTGCGGGTGTGACCCGTCGGATGACTGGCTTCGTGCCCTTGGGGCGACTTGTCCGCTCGTGGTCCTCGGCCCCGGCCCGGGTCGGAGTAGCTGGCCTGATCAGGAGCTTGACCGTCGGGTGTTGACCCACCCGTCGTGTCTCATCACAGTCCTGCCGATTTCTCCGCCCGGACCGGATCCACATCCACTCCCAGGCAAGGAGGAACGCATGACCAGTCTGACCGATCTAAGTGATCTGGTCGACGTCGTGATCGGCGTCGACACCCACGTCGACACCCACGCCGCGGCCGCCATCGACGTCCGCACCGGTGGGGTGCTCGACGAGATCACCGTCGAAGCCAACGCCGAGGGCTACGCCCAGCTGGTGGAGTTCGCTGACCAACACGCGGTGCTGCGCGCCTGGGCGATCGAGGGCACCGGCTGTCACGGCGCGGGCCTGGCCCACCACCTGGCTCGCGGTGAGGAGCTGGTCATCGAGCTCGACCGTCCCGAGCGGGCCCAACGCCGCAACGGGGAGAAGTCCGACCCCCTCGACGCGGTCCGTGCTGCCCGCGAGGCGCTCGCGCGACCCCGGTGGGGCACCCCGCGCCAGGGCGGGGAACGCCAAGCCCTATCGGTGCTGCTGGCTGCACGACGCTCCGCGGTCCAGGCCGGCACCGACGCACAGCGGCAGGTGTTCAGCCTGGTCATCGCTGCCCCCGAGCAGATCCGTGACCGGTTCCGTGGCCAACAGCTGCCCGCGATGATCAAGACTGCCGCTGCCCTGCGAACCCACGCCTCCTGGGACACCGAGACCACCACCACGGTCACCGCCCTGCGGTCCCTGGCCCGCCGCGCCCAGGCCCTCGCCCAGGAGGCCGCCGACCATCAGAAGGCGATCAAGACCATCGTCGGCCGGTGGCGACCCGACCTGCTCGCGCAGCCCGGCATCGGACCCATCGTGGCCGCGACCGTCCTGTGCGCCTGGTCCCACCCCGGTCGCATCCACTCCGAAGCCGCGTTCGCCAAGCTCGCCGGCGTCGCCCCCATCAAGGCCAACAGCGGCAAGATCACCACCCGACACCGGCTCAACCGCTACGGCGACCGCCAACTCAACAGGGCCCTGCACACCATCGCGCTCTCACGCATCCGCTACGACCAGGACACCCGCGACTACGTCGCTCGCCGCACCACCGAAGGCAAGACACCACGAGAGATCAAACGATGCCTCAAGCGCTACATCGCCAGAGACCTCTACCGCCTACTCGAAAACCGCCCCATCACCACTTGACGAACCATAGGAGCGTCGTCCCCACGGGACCACCGGGACCACCGCGAGGGGCACGGGTCAGCCGGTGGTCTCGACGTCGCCCTTGTCCGGGTAGTGGTCGTCCTCGTCGGCGAAGGTCACCGCGTCGGGGCCGGTGGGACCCTCGTCGGGGCGGCCGCTCTCCTGGTCCGGGGCACCGGCGACCGAGTCGCCGGGGGCCTGCTGGGTGGGCTCCGTCAGCCCGCTGACCTCGGAGACCTGGCCCTCGTCGGGGCGGTCCTGGGCGTCCTGGTGTGGTGGGGTCACGGGCGGCCGGTACCCACATCTTCCGTACCGTGTGCGCCGTGGAGTACGTCGAGATCGCCCGGGCCGAGTCCGAGCGTGGCGAGCTGGTGCTGCGCGAGCGCCGCGACGAGAACGCACCGACCGTGCTGGAGCTGCGCGCCAACGGGGTGTTCGTCATGGACACCCTCGAGACCAGCACCGAGCAGGCGCTCGCCAGTGCGGCGCTGGCCCTGGTCGACCGTCCCCGGGCGGTCGTCGTGGGCGGCCTGGGGCTCGGCTTCACGATGCACGAGGTGCTCGCCGACCACCGGGTGGAGAAGTGCGCGGTCGTCGAGATCGAGCCGCGGCTGGTCGACTGGATGCGCGACGGCACCGTCCCGCACGGCCCGGCGCTCCTGGCCGACGAGCGGGTGACGGTCGTCGTCGCCGACATCGCGGTCGCGCTCGCTGAGGCGCCGCCGTCGTCGTACGACCTGGTGCTGCTCGACGTCGACAACGGCCCCGGCTACCTGGTGCACCGCACGAACGCCGCGCTCTACCGCGAGCCCTTCCTGCGGGCTGCCCGCAGCGTGCTGCGCCCCGGAGGCGCGCTCGCGGTCTGGTCGGCCGACCAGGCACCCGAGCTCCGCGACACGCTGGCGGAGGTCTTCGGCGACGCGGAGGCACAGTCCCACGACGTCGTGCTGCAGGATCGCGAGGAGGCGTTCTGGCTGTACGTCGCGCGGGTACCGTCCGACGCATGAGCGTCGAGGGTGACCAGTTCCGCATCGAGCACGACAGTATGGGCGAGGTCCGCGTGCCGGCCCAGGCGCTCTGGCGCGCGCAGACGCAGCGGGCCGTCGAGAACTTCCCGATCAGCGGCACGCCGCTCGAGCCGGCGCTGATCCACGCGATCGGGCGGGTCAAGGCGGCCGCGGCGACGGTCAACGGGGAGCTCGGGATCCTGGACGGCGACCGCGCCACGGCGATCAGGACGGCGGCGACGAGCGTGGCCGAGGGCGCCCACGACGACGCCTTCCCCGTGGACGTCTTCCAGACCGGCTCGGGCACCAGCTCCAATATGAACGCCAACGAGGTCATCGCGAGCCTCGCGGCGCGCGGCGGCGTCGAGGTGCACCCCAACGACCACGTCAACGCCAGCCAGTCGAGCAACGACACCTTCCCCACCGCGATCCACGTCGCCGCGGCGCTCGCGGTCGTCGACGACCTGCTGCCCGCCCTCGGGGTGCTGGCCGGCAGCCTCGAGGCCAAGGCGGACGAGTTCGCCGGACTGGTGAAGGCCGGCCGCACCCACCTGATGGACGCGACCCCGGTGATGCTTGGCCAGGAGCTCGGGGGCTACGCCGCCACGGTGTGGTATGCCGGCGAGCGGCTCGAGTCGGTCCTCCCCCGCGTCCGCGAGCTGCCGCTGGGCGGCACGGCGGTCGGCACCGGCATCAACACCCCGCCCGGGTTCGCGGAGCGCGTGATCGCGGTGCTCGCCGAGACGACCGGGCAGCCGTTCACGGAGGCGCGCAACCACTTCGAGGCCCAGGGCACCCGCGACTCGCTCGTCGAACTCAGCGGGGTACTGCGCACGTACGCCGTCGGGCTGGTCAAGATCTGCAACGACCTGCGCTGGATGTCGTCGGGCCCCACCACCGGGCTCGCGGAGATCCACCTGCCCGACCTGCAGCCGGGATCCAGCATCATGCCCGGCAAGGTCAACCCGGTGCTGCCCGAGGCGACCCTGATGGTCTGCTTCCAGGTGATCGGCAACGACGCGGCCGTCACGGCCGCCGGTGCGAGCGGGTCCTTCGAGCTCAACGTCGCGATGCCCGTGATCGCGCGCAACGTCCTGGAGTCGGTGCGGCTGCTCGCGGCGGCCTCACGCCTGCTGGCCGAGCGCTGCGTCGACGGCATCACCGCCGACGCGGACCGGATGCGGCACTACGCCGAGTCGTCCCCCTCGGTGGTGACGCCGCTCAACCGGTTCATCGGCTACGAGGCGGCGGCGAAGGTCGCCAAGCAGGCGCTGGCCGACGGGGCGACGATCCGCGAGACCGTGCTGCGGCTGGGCTACGTCGAGCGGGGCGAGCTCACCGAGGAGCAGCTGGACGCCGCGCTCGACGTGGAGTCGATGACACACCCCTGACCGGCCCGTCCGGACTTGTCGGCCAATACCTGTGCTTGTCGGCCGAAACTTTGGCCGACAAGCGAGGGTTTACCCGGTCGACCGGGTAAACCAGCAGCGGTGGATCAGTACCAGCCGTAGGACTGCGAGTGGCCCCAGGCGCCGCAGGGGCTGCCGTAGCGGTCCTGGATGTAGCCCAGGCCCCACTTGATCTGGGTGGCCGGGTTGGTGGCCCAGTCGGAGCCGGCGGTCGCCATCTTCGAGCCGGGGAGGGACTGCGGGATGCCGTAGGCGCCGGAGGACGCGTTCTGCGCGGACGGGTTCCAGCCGCTCTCGCGCATCCACAGCGAGTCCAGGCAGCCGAACTGGTCGGAGGAGAAGCCGAACTGAGGGAGCAGAGCCTTGGCGATGTCGCGCGGGTCGCCGTCAGAGAGCTCGACCCGGTCGGTCACCGCCGGGCCGCTGTCCACCGACAGGGCGGCCTCCTTGGCCGGGTCCGCCGCGTCACGGCGGTCCGAGGACCGCGAGACGACGGGAGCGCGGTCCACGTCGGCCACCGAGCCGCCCCGGACGGGCGACGAGGCCTGCTGGCCGAGGTCCGCGGCGGCGGACGACACCGCCGCGGGGCTGCTCAGCACCCCGCTGGAGATGGTCACGCCGGTCGCGGCGACCGCCACCGAGGACAGCACCACGGTGTTCTTGAGGGCTCGCTTCGGAGCCTCGACGAGCGTCCGCTCGGGTGCGTGCCGGTGCTTCGGAACGTACTTGGTGCGTTTCGACAAGGGCTCGGTCTCGGGTAGACGACGGGGGTCTCGAGGCGACCGCGGCCACCCGAGTGGTCGCCAAGGTCACGAAAAGATCACGGCCACCCTGCCTGACGACGCGGGTGGTTGCAAACCGAACCTCCACATCGGGTCCGTGATCTCAGGCATACGGACGACACTCCAGTCACAGCCGTCACGACAGCCTCAGGAGGAGGCACGTTTCCCCGGTCGGCCGGGGAAACGTGCCCCACTCCGAGCGTCAGAGCGTGACGTTCTCCAGCATCTCGGTCACCAGCGCCGCGATCGGCGAGCGCTCGGACCGGGTGAGCGTGACGTGGGCGAAGAGCGGGTGCCCCTTGAGCTTCTCGATCACGGCGACCACGCCGTCGTGGCGGCCGACCCGCAGGTTGTCGCGCTGGGCGACGTCGTGGGTCAGCACCACCTTGGAGTTGGCGCCGATGCGGGACAGGACGGTCAGCAGGACGTTGCGCTCCAGCGACTGGGCCTCGTCGACGATCACGAACGCGTCGTGCAGCGACCGGCCACGGATGTGGGTCAGCGGGAGCACCTCGAGCATGCCGCGGTCGAGGATCTCGTCGATGACGTCCTTGGAGGTCATCGCGCCGAGCGTGTCGAAGACCGCCTGGCCCCAGGGCGACATCTTCTCCGACTCCGACCCGGGGAGGTAGCCGAGCTCCTGGCCGCCGACCGCGAACAGGGGCCGGAACACCACGACCTTCTGGTGCTGGCGCCGCTCCAGGACGGCCTCGAGGCCCGCGCACAGCGCCATGGCCGACTTGCCGGTGCCGGCGCGGCCGCCCAGCGACACGATGCCGACCTCGGGGTCGAGCAGCATCTCCAGGGCGATCCGCTGCTCCGCCGAGCGACCGTGGATGCCGAACGCCTCCCGGTCGCCCCGCACGAGGTGCACCTGCTTGTCCGGGCCGACCCGCCCGAGCGCCGTACCCCGCTCGGAGAGCAGCACCAGACCGGTGTGGCACGGCAGCTCACGGGCCGCCTCGTGGTCGATCACGCCGTCGTCGTACAGCTCGTCGAGGTCCGCGGCGGCCACCTCCAGCTCGGCCATGCCGGAGTAGCCGGTGTCGGAGTCGCTGACGCCCTCCGCGCGGTACTCCTCGGCGTCGAGGCCGACGGCCGAGGCCTTGATGCGCAGCGGCAGGTCCTTGGAGACCAGCGTGACGTCGTGGCCCTCGTTGGCCAGGTTGCGCGCGACGGCGAGGATGCGCGTGTCGTTGTCACCGAGGCGGAAGCCCGAGGGCAGCGACGCCGGGTCGGTGTGGTTGAGCTCGACCCGCACGCTGCCGCCCAAGTCGCCGACCGGCACCGGCTCGTCGAGCCGGCCGTGGGTGATCCGCAGCTCGTCGAGCATCCGCAGCGCCGTGCGCGCGAAGAAGCCCAGCTCGGGGTGGTGCCGCTTGCCCTCCAGCTCGGTGATCACCACGACCGGCAGCACCACCTCGTGCTCCTCGAAACGCCTGATCGCGCCGGGGTCGGCGAGCAGCACGCTGGTGTCGAGCACGTACGTCCGCACGGCCGGCGGGGTCGTCGCCCGGCCCTTCGCGGAGGTGGAGCGCTGGGTCTTCGGAGCCTGGTTCGGCACGGTGACACCCCTTCGCGGGCCGACACGGGCACTCCTCGCCCCGGCCGTGGTTCAAGCAGACGGACCGGAGCGGGCCCGAGCGCCGGAGTGCCGGCTCCCGGTGGCACGACGGCGGGGCAGCTGCCTCACCGCGCGTGCTGTGCAGTCGTGACTTCTCACGAACGGGCCTCCCGATACGGCGAGCTTCCCCACCCGCCGATAGCGCCGAACGTACGCCGCGGCCCGCGCCGATCCGGCGCGACACGCCAGAACGCGGGGTGAACGTCACGTGCCCGAAACACGAGCCGCCGACGAGGCGGGAGCCGGGCGGTCAGGAACCGAAGCGGCGCTCGCGCTGGGCGTAGGCGCGGATGGCGCGCAGGAAGTCCACGCGACGGAAGTCGGGCCAGTAGGCCTCACAGAAGTAGAACTCCGACTTCGCGCTCTGCCAGAGCAGGAACCCGCCGAGCCGCTGCTCGCCGGAGGTGCGGATCACCAGGTCGGGGTCGGGCTGGCCCTTGGTGTAGAGGTGCTCGGCGATGTCCTCGACGTCCAGGGCGCCGGCGAGCTCCTCCAGCGACGTGCCCTGCGCGACCGCCTCCTGCAGCAGTGAACGGACGGCGTCCGCGATCTCGCGGCGCCCCCCGTAGCCGACCGCCACGTTGACGAGCATCCCGTGGACGTCGCGGGTGGCCTCCTCGGCCGCCTTCAGCTTCTCGGTGACCGGCGCCGGGAGCAGGTCGAGGGCACCGACCGGGTGGATCCGCCAGCGGCGCTGGTCGGCCAGCGACGCGACGGCGTCGCCGATGATCTCCAGCAACGGCGCGAGCTCGTGCTCGGGCCGGTTGAGGTTGTCGGTCGAGAGCAGCCACAACGTGACGACCTCGATGCCGACCTCGTCGCACCAGCCGAGGAGCGGCTCGATGTTGGCCGCCCCGGCCCGGTGACCGTGTGCGGTGTCGCGGCCCACGGCCTTGGCCCACCGCCGGTTGCCGTCGAGCATCACGCCGACGTGCTTCGGGATGTCGTCGGGCATCCGGCGGAGCACGCGGGCCTCGTAGGCGGGGTAGAGCACCCGCCGGAGTCCACGCTTCCAGTCCGCCACCCCTCGATGCTACCGGCGCGACCTTCCTCACACCGCCACCCTGCCGTCGACCCGTCGTGGGGTTCGCGTCACCGGACCGCGGGTATGTTCACTCCATGGACCACGCCATGACCGGACGACTGCACGACGCCGTCGCCGACCTCAAGGCGGACCTGCACGACATCAAGCCCAAGCTGCGCGGCTGGCTGCACCTGGGCACCGTGCCGCTCACGCTGGCGGCGGGCATCGTGCTCATCGCCCTCTCGCCGACCACGACCACGCGCGTCGGGTCCGCGGTCTTCACCGCGTCCGCGCTGCTGCTGTTCGGCGTGTCGGCGATCTACCACACCGGCACCTGGTCACCCCGGCTCTGGGCGTTCTGGCGGCGCTGGGACCACGCCAACATCTTCGTGCTGATCGCCGGGTCCTACACGGCGTTCAGCCTGCTGCTGCTCGAGGGCACCCAGCGCACGGTGCTCCTGACGACCGTGTGGGCGGGCGCCGTCCTCGGCGTCGGCTTCCGGGTCTTCTGGACCGACGCGCCGCGCTGGCTCTACGTGCCGATCTACGTCGCGCTCGGCTGGGCGGCGGTGTTCTTCATCCCCGGGTTCTACGACGGCGCCACCCGCCTCGGGGTGGGCATCGGCATCGCGGTGTTCACGATGATCCTGGTCGGCGGTGGTCTGTACACCTTCGGCGGCGTGGTCTACGGCTTCAAGAGGCCCAACCCGTGGCCGCGGTGGTTCGGCTTCCACGAGGTGTTCCACACCTTCACGATCCTGGCCTTCACCGCGCACTTCGTCGGCGTGTCGATGGCGACGTTCTCCCTGCGCTGACTCCCGGGCTGAGGGTGCCGACGCTCGGCGAGACACCCGAGGTGGCCACTCCGGCCGGCGTGTCGGGGGCCAGTTCAGGTGTCTCGACGGCCCCCCAGCAGCCTCCGCAGCTCCTCGGGGGTGGTGACCGGCCGGTCGCACACGAAGCCCCGGCACACGTACGCCGCCGGCCGACCCTCGACCGGCTCCCGGCCGACCAGCAGCGGGACGTCCTCCCGCGCGCCCTCCGCCACGAGCACCACCGCGTTCGGGTCGCGTCGCGCCACCGCCTCGAGGACATCCCGGTCCGCCCCGGCCGGACCCACCACGGCCACCTCGAGGGGGCCGTCGAGCATGGACTCGGCCGCGGCCAGCGACCAGCCGGCGAAGCGGGGCGCCCGCTCGGCGAGCACCGCCACCGTGGCCAGCGCGGCCTCCGCTGCGTCGCGGTGCCGGCCCGAGCCGGTGACCGCGGCGTAGGTGGCGAGCGCGTGCACCATCGAGGACAGCCCGGAGGGTGACGCGTTGTCGGAGGGGTCGCGCGGCCGGGCGACCAGGGCCTCGGCGTCGTCGGCGGTGTCGAAGAAGCCTCCGTCGTCGGCCGCGAAGTGGTTGATCGCTGCCTCGAGCAGCAGCTCCGCACGCTCGAGCCAGACGGCGTCCCCGGTCGCCTGCAGCAGGTCGAGGAACCCGGCCGCGACGCAGCCGTGGTCCTCCAGCACCCCGGCAGGCGCGCCCACGACCCCGTCGCGCGAGACGCGGCGCAGCCGGCCGTCGACGACGTGCACGCGCCACAGCAGCTCACCGGCACGACGAGCCGCGTCGACGTACCCGGCCCGGCACAGCCCGCTGATCGCCAGGCCGTTCCAGGCCGCCACGACCTTGTCGTCGCGGGCCGGTCGCTCGCGACGCGACCGGGCCTCGAGCAGCCGGCCACGCACCCGGGCCCACCGGGCGGCGTCGTCGGGGTCGTGCCGCAGCTGCAGCGTCGACGCACCCCGTTCGAACGTCCCGACCGGCGTCACCGAGAGCAGCGCGGCCGCCCAGGCGCCGTCCTCCGGGCCGAGCACCTCGTCCAGCTGTGCGGGCGTCCAGACGTAGAAGGTGCCCTCCTCCCCCTCGGAGTCGGCATCGAGTGCCGAGGCGAAACCCCCCTCCGCGGTGAGCAGCTCGGCGAGCAGGAAGTCGGCGATCCCGGTCGCCACCCGGTCGCCGAGCGGGGTGCCCCACCCGGCGTAGACCCGCAGCAGCAGCGCGTTGTCGTAGAGCATCTTCTCGAAGTGCGGCACCACCCAGTCGCGGTCGACGGAGTAGCGGGCGAACCCGCCGGCGAGCTGGTCGTGGATGCCGCCGCGCGCCATCGCCTCGAGGGTCGCGTCCAGCATGGCGCGCTCGCCGTGGCGCAGAAGCAGCTCGAGCACCATCGACGGCGGGAACTTCGGCGCAGCGCCGAACCCCGCCGACCGCCGGTCGAACTCCTTCGCGAGCGTCGCCACCGCCGCGTCCAGCACCGCCCGCGTGACCGGCGCCGGCGCCGCGGTCAAGCCGCTGGTCGCGAGATGCTCGCGCAGCGAGCCGGCCACCCGGCGTACCTCGTCGGACCGGTGGGCCCAGGCGTCGACGAGCGCCTCGAGCACCTGTCGGAACGACGGCTGCCCGTGCCGCGGCGCGTCGGGGAAGTAGGTGCCGGCGAAGAACGGGCTGCCGTCGTGGTCGAGCACCACCGTCATCGGCCAGCCCCCGTGGCCGGTCATCGCCGTCGTCGCCTGCATGTAGACCGCGTCCACGTCGGGCCGCTCCTCGCGGTCGACCTTGACGCTGACGAAGTGTTCGTTGAGGTACGCCGCCGTCGCGTCGTCCTCGAACGACTCGTGCGCCATCACGTGGCACCAGTGGCACGCGGCGTAGCCGACGGAGAGCAGCACCGGCACTCCGCGGCGCCGCGCCTCCGCGAACGCCTCGGGCGACCACTCCCACCAGTCGACGGGGTTGTCGGCGTGCTGGAGGAGGTAGGGCGATGTCGCGGCGCGGAGGCGATTGGCCATCGGTCCAGCATGGCAGCCGGCCGAAGCCCGTCGGTCACCCCAACCGGAGCGTGGCGATCAGCTGGCGCGCGACCTCGCCACCCTGCTCGAGCGCCGCCGAAACCGCTGCCGGCACGTCGAGGTCGTCGCGGAGCAGGTCGAGCACGATGTCGGGCCCGGTGTCGGGCCCGGTGCCGGGCTCGCCGGACCCCGGGCGCGCGGCGGCTCCGTAGAGCGCCTCCAGCGTCTGCTGGGACGCGGCCAACCGGTCGCGCTCGAAGTCCCAGGCGTCGGCGTACGGCCGGTCCAGCAGGTGGAGGCGGAGCGCGGCCGGCGAGACATCACGCAGCAGGTCGTCGACGAGGACCAGGTTTCCGGTCGACTTCGCCATCTTCTGCCCGGCGACCCGCACCTCCCCGACGTGCAGCTCGGCTCGGGCGAACGGCCGGACGCCGGTGACGGCCTCGGCCATCGCGGCCTGGTAGGCGTGGTGGGGGAAGAGGAGGTCCTCGCCACCGACGAGCACGTCCACGCTGGCGCCCTGGACCGCCAGGGCCATCGCGGCACACTCCGCGTGCCAGCCGGGTCGGCCCCAGCCCCAGGCGCTGGGCCAGGCGGGCTCACCGTCGGACGACGGCCGCCAGACGGCCACGTCGAACGGGTCGTCCTTCGCCGGGTCGTCGGGCCGGTCGCCGTACGCCGCGGAGCGGGCCAGCGCGTCGTCCCGGTCGAGCCCGGAGCCGGTCGCGACGTCCGCGCCGCGGAACCACACCGTGCCGTCGCGGTGGTAGGCCGCACCGGCGTCCAGCAGGGCCTGGGCCAGCTGCACGACGGCGTCGACGTGGTAGCGGGCGCGCGGCTGGTGTGCGGGTGTCGCGACGCGCAGCGCCCGCATCGACTGCTCGAAGACGGCCTCCTGGGTGAGTGCGAGCTCGTCGAAGTAGCTGCCGCGACGCCGGGCCGCCTCGAGCAGCACGTCGTCGACGTCGGTCACGTTACGACAGGTCCGCGTCTCCACCCCGGTGCGGTCCAGCACCGTCGCGAGGAGGTCGGCCCACACGAATGTGGCGGCGTGGCCGACGTGCGTGACGTCGTACGGCGTGATGCCGCAGACGTAGACGCGCGCCGACCCCACGACGGCGAGCTCGGCCCCGCCGAGCTCGAGGTGCCGCGGGGCCGCTGGCGCCACACCCACGCGCTGGGCGGCGTCGACCACGGCGGACGTCATGTGGCGAAGCGACATGGGCTCAGTCTGGCACCCGGCCGAGCGCCGTGGGTCGCGCGTGGTGCGCCTCGGGAGGTCATACGCCCTGGTCGCCGGGGCAACCGCCCCGGATGACGTCCCCCGCGACCCGGCGGGACGTCATACGCACTGGTCGCCGGGGCAACCGCCCCGCATGACGTCCCCCGCGACCCGGCAGGACGTCATACGCACTGGTCGCCCGGGCAACCGCCCCGCATGACGTCCCCCGCGACCCGGCAGGACGTCATACGCACTGGTCGCCGGGGCAACCGCTTCGTATGACGTTGCCCCGGACCCGCAGGAAGCAGATCAGTCGGAGTCGCCGCTGGACGACCCGGACGAGGAGGACACCTGGTCGTGCCAGACCGACTTCGCGCCCGAGTCGCCGACCCGGTAGACCTGCCAGGAGCACGCGAGACCGGCGACCACGGCCAGCACCGCGACGGCGGTGGGCAGCCAGGTCGGCCCGGGACGACGGTCCTCGGGCCGACGGGCCAGCCACACCAGGATCGCCGAGAGGATCAGGACCGGGAGCATGAACCAGACGAGCATGTCGCCCATCTCCGCGTGGTCGTACGCCGGCGATCCGACGTGCTTCTCGAGCGCCTCGCCGCTGGAGGTGGCGACCGGGCACAAGACGGTGGCGACGGCGGCCACCGCCACCACGATCGGGCCGTAGGGCGCTCGCCACTTCGGGACGGCGGCGATCAGGATCGTGCCGAGGACCGAGAGCGGGACGAGGACCACGATCGCGTGGACCACGAGCGGGTGGACGGGGAGACCGTTGATGGTGTCGAACACGGGTCGATCGTCCCAGGGGCAACCTGCACGGAACCTGACCGCCGTGCTGCGAGCCGCCGCTGCCGTTTCAACACGGTATGCAGGTGAACCGGCACCTCCCATGGCGTGCCCACCGTGGGACGTGCGGTTTCACCGACAGACCGTGATGAACCTGCGCCAGGTGAGGCGCTGGGGCGGCGGACCTGCCCGGCTCGGGCCTCAGGCCCGCGGCAGCCGCACCACGAACGACGCGCCGGTCTCGGGCGACTCCACGGCGATCTCGCCGCCGAGCGAGCGGGCGACCCGGCGGGCGATACCGAGACCGAGGCCGGTGCCGCCGGACCCGCTGACGCCGCTGTCGAAGAGGTGCTCGCGGACACGTTCGTCGATGCCGGGGCCGTCGTCGGCCACCGTGATCGCGACCGCGTGCGGCGAGTCCACCGCGCGCAGCACGACCCGGGACCGAGCGTGCGCGACCGCGTTGTCGACCACGGGCGCCAGGGTGCGGAGCACCAGGCTGCGCGGCCCCGCGATCCGGGCGGTCGAGCCGTCCACGTCCTCGACCAGGTCGAGGGCGGCCGGGACCGAGGTACGGACCGTCTCGACGAGGTCAGCCACCCGGCAGGTGGCCGCCGCATCGGTGGTCGCTGCGTCCCGGGCGACGTCGACCAGTGTCGTGATCACCTCGGCCATGGAGCGGGCGGCGCGCGAGATCTCCACCAGGTCCGCCCGGGTGGCCTCGTCGGCCACGCCACGCATCAAGGCGAGGTCGGCCGACCCCTGGATCGCCGTGAGCGGCGTGCGCAGCTCGTGGGCGAGCTCGGAGGTGAGCCGCTGCTCGGAGCGGATCGCCATCGCGACCCGGTCCAGCAGGTGGTCGAGCGTCTCGCCGAGCTGGGCGAGCTCGTCGTCGGCCGGGCCGAGGTCGAACCGCTGGGTGAGGTCGTGCTCGCTCCAGTCCGCGGCCCGCTCGGCCATCTGGGCGACCGGCTCGAGGGCCTGGGTGGTCGCCAGCCGGGCGACGACGGCGCTCAGCGCCATGACGACGAGGCCCACCCCCAGGAGGGCGAGGAACGCGACCAACTCCGTGCGCTGGTAGGGCTCGGTCGCCTGGCTGACCACGACCACGCCGTGCGCGCCCCCGGCCGTGCGGAAGGGCTCGGCGCGCAGCCGCAGCTCCCCGGGCGCGTCGACGGTCGTCGGCTCCCGCACCTGCGCCAGGTCGTCGGCGGAGTCGCGGGCGTCGTGCTCCATGGACCCGGCGACGAGCCGGCCCCGGGCGTCGTAGACGCGCACGCCCGGGTCGAGATCCTCCTCCGGCACCACCAGGTCCGACGACCCGGCCGGTGTGCTGGCGTCGACCACGCTGACGACCGACTGGGCACGGTCCTCGAGCGCGCTGTCCGCGTCCCGTCCGGCCGTGTAGTCCAGCAGCACCTCGACCAGGACCGCGACGACCACCATGACCACGGCGACCAGGCCCACGGTGGACAGCACGATCCGCCCGCGGAAGCTGCGCGGGCGCAGTCGCCCCAGCGGGTTCACCGGAGCGTGTACCCGACGCCGCGGACGGTGCGCAGCTCCAACGGCGAGCCGACCTCGCCCAGCTTGACCCGGATCCGGCGCACGTAGGAGTCGACGGTGTTGTCGTTGACCACCGCACCGTCCGGCCAGGCCGCGGCGACGACCGCGCGACGGCGTACGACCTCGCCCGGCCGCGAGGTGATCGCGGCGAGCATCCGGAACTCGGTCGGCGTCAGCAGCACCTCCTTGCCGCCGCAGACCAGGGCGTGTCGGGCCGGGTCGAGCAGCAGGTCGGTGGCCGCCTCGCCGACGACCAGGCGGCCGCGCTTGGCCAGCGCCTCGACCCGCGCGATCAGCTCCTTGACGTCGAACGGCTTGGGCAGGTAGTCGTCCGCTCCGGCGCTGAACCCGGCCAGCCGGTCGTGGACGGCTCCCAGCGCGGTCAGGAAGAGCACCGGCGCAGGCTGGCCCGCCGACCGCAGGGCCTGGCACACGTCACGGCCGTCGGAGTCCGGCAGGCCGATGTCGAGCACGATGACGTCGATCTCGTCGTCACCGGCGAACAGCTGCAACGCCTCGCGGCCGTCGTGGGCGACCACGCCCTCGTGGCCCGCGTGCTGCAACGCCGCGAGGACGATCCGCCGGATCGCCGGGTCGTCCTCGCACAGACCGATCCTCGCCACCGGTCACCACCTCCCCTCTCCAGCCTTCGAGGGTGCGCCGCCGGACCTGCAACGTACCTGACCGCGCTGGCCGGTGTTCATGTTCGGTTCAGGTGCGGCGCGGCACGCTGGGACCGTGACCACGCTCGACCGGGTGCGCCTCGTCCCGGCGGCGCCCCCCGTCACGGTCGGCGCCGTCGGACCGGTCCTGCTCGCCGCGGCCGCCGCGCTGGTGCGGCTCCCCTTCCTCCTCTCGCCGCTGACCTCGGACGAGGGCGGGTTCCTCGTCGTGGCCGGGCAGTGGTCCCCGGGTCCGTCGCTCTACGGGGCCTACTTCGTGGACCGGCCGCCGCTGCTGCTCGCGGTATTCGCCGGTGCGGACGCCCTGGGTGGCGCCCTCGCGCTGCGCCTGCTCGGGCTCGTCGCCGTCGTGGTCGCGGTGCTGCTCGCCGGCCGCATCGGCGGCACCCCGGCCGCCGCGGTCGCGGCGGTGTTCCTCTCCTCCCCCCTGCTCGGCGTGATGGAGGTCGACGGCGAGCTGCTCGCCGCACCGCTCGTGCTGGGCAGCTTCCTGCTGGTGCTGCGCAGCGTCCGGGCCGACGGACCCGAGGAGCGGTACGCCGTCCCGCTGGCGGCCGGCGCGCTGGCGGTCTCTGCGGCCCTGGTCAAGCAGGATCTCGTCGACGGGTTCGTCGTCGCCGCCGTGCTGCTGGTGGCCCTGGCGCGCACCGACCCGCGCGGCGCGCGGACCCGCGCGCTGTCCTTCCTCGGAGGAGCGCTCGGAGCGCTCGGGGTGGTGCTCCTCGGCGCCGCCTCGCGGGGCACCGGGCCGCTGGCGCTCTGGGACGCGGTCGTCACCTTCCGCGTCCAGGCGGCTGGTGTGATCAGCACGTCCGCGAGCAGCGCCACGTCCGACCGGTTGCACGAGCTGGTGCTGGCCGCGGTCCTGGCCGGCCTGCCCCTGGTCGCCGTCGGCGCCGTCCTCGGCCGCGGCCGACCGGTGGCCGACCGGCCGGTCCTGGTCGCCGCCGTCGTCGTCCTGGCGTGGGAGGTCGCGGGCGCCCTGCTGGGCGGCAGCTACTGGCACCACTACCTGATCGCGCTCGTGCCCGGCCTGGTCCTCCTCGTCGCGGCGTGCGACGGCGGGGGACGGCTGACCCACGTCACCACCGGTCTCGCCGCGGTGATGACGGCGTTCGCGCTCGTGTGGTCGCTCAGCCACCCGCCGGCACTCGCCGAGGACCAGCAGGTCGCGGCGTACGTGCGCAGCCACGCCCGCCCCACGGACACGGTGGTGGTCGCCTTCGGGCACGGCGACGTCGTGCGCGAGACTGGGCTCATGAGCCCGTACCCGTACCTGTGGAGCCTCCCGGTCCGGGTGCGTGACCCACGGCTCACCCGGCTCGACGGCGTGCTCGCCGGCCCCGAGGCACCGCGGTGGCTGCTGGTCGCCGGCGACTCGCTCTCGTCGTGGGGCCTGGACGCCGACCGGGCACAGTCCGTCGTGGAGCACCACTACCGCGAGGTGTGGTCCACCGGCGACTGGCGGGTGCTCGAGCGGAGCCGGGCCGCATGACCCCCCGCCGGACCACCCTCGTCGCGGCCCTCGCCGTCGTCGCCGCGGTGGTGGGCCTGACCGCCTGTGACGGACGTCCGGCCGCCACGGCGAGTGCCCGCCCCGCCTCCGCCGTCGCCCGGTCCACGGACGCCGCCCCCACCCCGGACGTCACCAAGCTGCTGGTCTTCGTGGTGGAGAACCACTCCCTGACCCAGATGCGCCGCGGCATGCCGTGGGTCAGCCGGCTGGCGGACCGCTACGGCTACGCGACGCGCTACCGGGCGATCACCCACCCGTCGCTGCCCAACTACCTCGCGATCGCGGGGGGCAGCACGTTCGGCGTCACCGACGACGACCCGCCGGCGGTGCACCCGGTGCACCGCCCGAGCATCTTCGGCGAGGCGGTCGCCGCGGGCTCGACCGCGGCGGTGTACGCCGAGGGCATGACCACCCCGTGCCGCACGACCGACACCGGCCGCTACGCCGTCCGGCACAACCCGTGGACCTACTTCCCGGACGAGCGGCGCACCTGCCGCCGGTTCGACGGGTCGTTGGATCGGCTGGCGCCCGCCGTGGACGCGGGCACGCTGCCGGCCGTCGGGCTCGTCGTGCCGGACGTCTGCCACGATGCGCACGACTGCTCCCTGGCCTCGGCGAACGCGTGGCTCAAGGCGCAGGTCGGCGCGGTGCTGCGCGGGCCGGACTTCGCCTCCGGGCGGCTGGCCGTGGTGATCACCGCCGACGAGGACGACCGTCACCACGGCAACCGGGTGCTCACCGTCGTCGCCCACCAGGGGCTGGACCACCAGGTCGTGAGCGCCCCGCTGAACCACTACTCCCTGTCGCGGTCGCTCGCCGACGTCGCCGGGGTCGCCCCGCTGGCGCACGCCCGCAGCGCTGCCTCCCTGCTGCAGGCCTTCGGCCTGACGACGTAGGGCCCTAGGCGCCGACGAACGCCACCAGGTGCCGGGCGACCTCGGGGCCGCGGTCCTCCTGGAGGAAGTGACCACCACCCTCGATCGTCGTGTGCGGCTGACCGGCGGCCCCGGGGACGTTCTTCAGGAACCACCGGTCCGCGCCCCGGGTGACCGCGTCCTTGTCGGAGAAGAGCAGCAGGAACGGCTTCTCCCAGGCCTCGAAGACCGATCGCGCCGCGAGGTTCGCCGCCGACGCCGGGTCGTCCGGCGAGGTCGGCACCAGCGTCGGGAAGACCCGGGCTCCGGCCTTGTAGGAGTCGTCGGGGAACGGCGCGTCGTACGCCGCCGCCACCTCGGGCGCCATCGGCTCGGCGCAGCCCATGCTCACGATCATCCCGACCGCGAAGTCCGGGGTCGTCTGGGAGAACTCCTGCCACTGCAGGAAGGCGTCGGTGATCGGCTCGAGGCCGGTGGGCAGGCCGGTGTTGCCGATCGCGACGCGGGCGAACCGGTCCGAGTTCTCCGCGACGACCCGGAGCCCCACCAGGCCACCCCAGTCCTGCCCGAAGAACGTCGCGTCGCGCAGGTCGAGGACGTCGACGACGAGCGTGCGCACCCACTCCACGTGCCGCGCGTAGGTGTAGTCGGACCGCTCGGTCGGCTTGTCGGACCGACCGAAGCCCACCAGGTCCGGTGCGATGCACCGCAGCCCCGCCTCGACGAGCACGGGGATCATGGTGCGGTAGAGGTAGCACCACGACGGCTCACCGTGCATCAGCAGCACGACGGGGCCGTCGACCGGACCCTCGTCGAGGTAGTGCATCCGCAGGGTGCCTCCGTCGCCGTCGGACACGTCGGCGTAGTGCGGCGCGAACCCGTAGCCGGGCAGGGAGTCGAAGCGCTCGTCGGGCGTGCGGAGGACCTTCACAAGGGGTTCCCTTCAGGGGTGTCGGTACGGCGTTCGCGGGCGGCCGGCATCCACTCCGGTCCGGCCGTGGCGTCGATGCGGGCGATGAACCGGTCGCCGACCGGCTCCACGAGGTCGAGGTAGGTCTGCGTCAGCTCGGCGCCCAGGTGCCGCCAGGCGCGCTCGGCGAGCCGGTCGGTGCGGGCCTCGATGTCGTCGCGCAGGGCGAGACCCGCTGCGTTGACCCGGCCGCCGGAGGCCAGCCCGCGCGCCTCGAGGTCGGCCATCGCCTCGGCGAGCGCCGCGTCGTCGGAGCCGCGGCTGCGCGGGATCCAGTCGGGCGGGTAGTTGAGCATCGCGTTGTGGAGCAGGCCGGCCTGGGTCGCGCTCACGTCCTCGGCGGCGAGGATCGCGAAGTGCGTGTCGCCGCGCCACTCGCGGATGCAGTTGACCGCCAGCCACGCCGAGAGCAGCGGATCGTCGGGCCGCGGCTGCTGGCGGTGGGCGGCGAAGAGCACACGCCCCGAGACCGGCAGCGCGTCCGCCGCCTCCCACAGCGGTCCGGCGAGCGCGGCGAGCCCGTCGCAGACCTCGGGGACGTAGGCGTGCAGCCCCTCGACGACCGCGCGGTCGCGGACGGCGGTGATGGCGTCGTACGACGTGCGCTCCTCGGCGAGCGCCATCGCGAACTGGATGAACGCCGGGCTGATCGAGTAGTACGCCGCCGCGACGGCCTGGTGCCCCGCTGGCGCCAGGGGCGCGCAGCGGCTGGTGATGTAGTAGGTGCCCGGCACGTCCAGGCCCAGCTCGGCGCAGCCGTCGACGGCCACCGGGTCCCAGTAGATCCAGCCGATCAGCCGGTGGGAGGCGAACGACGCCCGCGCACTGAGCTCGGTCCAGTCGGTCACTCCGCGGCCTCCGCCGCGGCAGCCGCGTCGCGCTCCAGCACCAGCCGGACCATCTCGCGGGCGACCATCGGGCCGGCGTTCTGGTTCTGCCCGGTCACCAGGTTGCCGTCGACGACCCAGTGGTTGGCGAACGGGTCGCGGAACCGGCTCGCCGACTCGAAGAGCGCACCCTTGGCCCGCAGCTCGGTCTCGGGGTGCATCGGGGTCGAGGTGATCTTGAGCTCGCGGACCTGCTTGTCGGTCACGGCGCTGATCCGCCGCCCCTCGACCAGCGGACGGCCGTCGGGGCCGGTCGCGTTCAGCAGACCGAGGGGTCCGTGGCAGACCCCGCCGATCACCAGGTCGGACGCCGCGGCAGCGGTCATCTGCTCGGCCAGCGACTCGGAGACGCCCAGGTCGAACGCCGCGCCCCAGCCGCCGGCCAGGTAGACGATGTCGTAGTCGCTCATCTCCAGGTCGCCGACCGCGAGGGACTCCTCGAGCTTGGAGTGCAGGACGTCGTCGCCGAGGTAGCGGTCGTCCGCCTCGGTGCGGATGACCGGCTTGAGCGACAGCGGGTCGACCGGGATCCGCCCACCCTGCGGGCTGGCCACGTCGACGTACATCCCCGCGTCCTCGAACGCGTAGTAGGGCACGGTCAGCTCGGAGGCGAAGACGCCGGTCGGGGTGCCGTCGGTGAGCTCACCATGGTTCGTGGCGATGACCAGGGCCCGGCGACCGGGCGCCTCCGGCGGTGCACCCTCGGGGTCGTCGGGGTGCATCCCGAGCCGCTGGGCGAGCCGGCGCAGCACCCGCTGCGGCGGCCGGGGCCGCTTCAGCTCGGTCGCACCCTGGGGCCGGGCGACGTAGGGCCACGGCCGGTTGCGCTGCGGCACGGCGCGGTGCTGCTCCTCCTTGAGGCGTTCACGAAGGTGGGTGCACACCGCGCGGCACTCCGGGTCGCCCCAGCGGTTGCGCGCCTCGACCGGGTCCGCGTCGAGGTCGTAGAGCTCCCACTCGTCCGGGATCGGCTCGGTGCGGTACTCCGGTCCCGCGGGCCCGTTCGCGGCCAGGTGCCGGCGGCCGGGCTCGGTCCAGGTCGCCGGGTCGTCGAAGGTGCGCACCAGCTTCCACAGGTGGCCGCCCCCGCCGTGCTCGTCGTCGACCCGGGCCACGACGCCCTCGAAGTTGGACGCGACGTGGGCGGCGACCTGGATCCGCAGCGGGGGTGGCGGCGCGGACCGGACCCTGAGCTGGCGGCCGAAGCCGGAGATGCCGGTGTCGCCCTCGAGCATGTTGTCGCGGGTGATCAGGTAGACCGCCCGGTCGGGGTCCACCGACGACGGGTCGGCCACGACCGGCATCAGGTCGCGCCCCGGCAGCGGGTGCACCTCGGTGAACTCCTGGGCGAGGTCGCGGGCGACCTGGTCCTGGTCGATGCCGGCCGCGGCCAGCAGGGTCGGCACCAGGTCGACGTGGGAGGTGGCCTCGCGCACGGTTGCAGCGCTGGACGGCCGGCTGCCGGTGCGCGCGACGATGAACGGCACCCGGGTGGCCTCGTCGTAGAGCTGGAACCACTTCTGGTGCAGGCCCCCGTGGGCGCCGAGCAGGTCGCCGTGGTCGGACGTGCGCACCAGGACGGCCTCGGCGGAGCCGGCGGTGACCGCGCGCCGCACCCGGTCCAGCGGTGCGTCGGCCTCGGCGTGCAGCCGGTAGTAGAGGTCCCGGTACCTCTGCGCGTTGCGCCGGTAGATCCGGTTGATGGCGGTCGCCGGCCCGTAGCCCGACGGGTACGCCTCGCGGTAGGCGATCTGCGCTGCCGGCTTGAGCGCGAGGTCCTCGTTGTACGTCGGCGGCTCGGTCACGTGCGGCGGGTCGAGCGGCCCCGGCTTGATCGGCATCCGGCGCACCCAGGCGGGGAACAGGACGATGTCGTGCGGGTTGACGAAGCTCGCGACCAGGAGGAAGGGCTTCAGCGCGTCCTCGTCGCCGGCGCGCCGGCGGGCGTAGCGGTCCTCCAGCCACGCGACGACCCGGTCGGCGATCAGCGGGTCGCGGCGCAGCCCGCTGTCACCGATCGCGGCACCGTGCGGCTCGGGCCCCACCCAGCCGGAGAAGCCGTACGGCGCCAGCGGGTCGGCGTCGAGGTAGGCCTGCACGTGCTCCGCGATCGGCTCGCCGTCCGAAGTGTTCGTCTCGACGCGACGGCCGTCCGCGTCGTGCAGGTCGGCGTGGCTGATGTGCCACTTGCCGTCGTAGTGGGTGTCGTAGCCGGCCGCCCGGAACCAGTTGCCGAGCGTCGGCACCTCGCCCTGCGGGAGCCACCGCATCCGGGTGTCGTCGGCGACCTTGCCCAGCCCGTCGGTCTGGGTGACGCCGTGCAGGTCGGGATACTGCCCGGTGAAGATCGTCGGCCGCGACGGCACGCAGGCGAGCGAGCCGGTGTAGTGGCGCTCGAAGGAGACTCCGTGCTCTCGGAACCACCGGGTGCCGGGCAGGGCGCGGTCGCGCCACGCGGCGAGCTCCGGACCCTCGTACGGCGGCGCGGCGCGCTCCTCGTCGGTCATCAGGATGACGACGTCGGGACGGACGGCCGCGCGCGGCTTCCTGCGGGTCATGACTGCCTCCCTGGTCCGGTGCCGTCCTCGGCGCCTGCTGCTCCCGTGCTGTTCCCGGCGCCGTCACCCTGGCCGGGGTCGAGCGCCGTGACGCGGGCGGCCAGGTCCGTGACGAGCCCCTCGTTCGCCCGTCCCAGGAGCCTGGCCACGACCCGCGCCGCGGGCCCGACCTTCGTCGTCACCTCGCCGGTGAGGACGATCTCGGTGCCGCCGCCGTCGCGGGGCACCAGCACCCAGGTGTTGCTCGCCGCGGTGACCACGGCCGGCAGCCCCTCGATGCGGTAGCGCAGCCGGCGGCCGGGCTCCCACACCTCGACCGTCTCGCGCAGGGTCGCGCGGCCCACCTGGACCCGGCGCGTGGCGCCGACTCCGGGCGGTCCACCGGTCAGCATGCTGCTGTGCTGGATGCCCGTGGCCCAGTGGCTGAGGTCGGAGAAGCCCGCGAGCGTCTCCCAGACCACCTCCGCGGGGGTGGGAACGGTCGCGCGGGACTCCGTGCCGGCCATGCCCGGTTGTCTATCATTTGTCACTGACCTTGCCAATAGTCGTTGACAGCCACCTCCGTCGTTCCTACGGTCGGCCCATGTCGCAGACCGATCACGACGGGCCGGTCATCGGCCGCACGTTCGCCGACTCCGTGCCCTTCTTCCCCGAGCCCGACCGCTCCCGCGCGGGTGGCCCGAACGTGGTCTACGTCCTCTACGACGACCTCGGCTGGGCCGACTTCGGGTGCTTCGGCTCGGAGATCTCGACCCCGACCGTCGACCGGCTCGCGGCCGAGGGCCTGCGGTACACGAACTTCCACGTCACGCCGCTGTGCTCGCCGACCCGCGCCTGCCTGCTGACCGGCCGCAACCACCACTCGACCGGCATGGGCATGCTGCCGAACTTCGCGATGGGCTACCGCGGCTACACCGGCCAGCTGCACCACGAGACGGCGACCATCGGGGAGATGGCGCAGTCGCAGGGCTACACGACCCTCGGCGTCGGCAAGTGGCACCTGACGCCGATGAACCAGTTCACCGGCGCCGGGCCGTTCGACCAGTGGCCGCTGCAGCGCGGCTTCGACCGCTTCTACGGCACCCCCGACGGGATGACGAACCAGTGGCGTCCCGACCTGATCGAGGACAACCACTGGGTCGAGGCACCCGACCGCGAGGACTACCACTTCACCGCCGACATCGTCGACCACGCGATCGACTTCGTGCGCGACCACCGCAACGGCGACGCCGAGCGGCCGTTCTTCCTCTACGTGGCGTTCTGCGCCCCGCACTTCCCCCACCACGTCGCCAAGGAGTACGTCGACAAGTACGTCCCGGTCTTCGAGAAGGGCTGGGACGCCACCCGGGCCGACCGCCTGGCACGTCAGAAGGAGCTGGGCCTGGTCCCGCCCGACACCGAGCTGCCGCCGCGCAACCCGGGCGTCAAGGGGTGGGACGAGTACGCCCCGGAGGACCAGGCGGCGATGGTGCGGCTGCAGGCGGCGTACGCCGGCATGGTCGAGCACACCGACGAGCACCTCGGCCGGCTGGTGGCCGCGCTGGAGCAGATGGGCGAGCTCGACAACACCCTCTTCGTGCTGTGCAGCGACAACGGCGCCAGCCAGGAGGGCGGCGAGGTCGGCTCGATGAACGCGATGAAGTTCTTCTTCGGCTACGAGTCGCCGGAGACCGAGCTGCAGGTCGTCAAGGACAACCTCGAGGCGATCGGCTGCTCGCCGGACTTCATCAACACCTACGCCGTCGGCTGGTCGATGGCCGGCAACACCCCGCTCAAGCGCTGGAAGCAGGACACCCACGCCGGCGGCGTGCGGTCGCCGTTGGTGGTCCGCTTCCCCGGCGAGATCGCCGACCCGGGCGGCATCCGCACCCAGTTCCACCACGCCATCGACATCACGCCGACGGCGCTCGACGTGACCGGGATGTCGGCGCCCGACCACGTCAAGGGCGTCGCGCAGGAGCCGCTGCACGGCCAGAGCATGCGGTACACGTTCGGCGAGCCGGAGGCCGAGACGGTGCGCACCGTGCAGTACTTCGAGATGAACGGCCAGCGGGCGATCTGGCAGGACGGCTGGAAGGCGGTCACCCACCACGAGCCGATGCTGAGCCTGGAGCTGATGCTCACCGGTGACGCGGGGTCGGTCACCGACTTCGACGCCGACCGGTGGGAGCTCTACCACCTCGACGAGGACTGGAACGAGCTGGTCGACCGGGCGGCCGACGAGCCCGAGCGGCTCGCCGCGATGGTCGAGCGGTGGTGGGAGGAGGCCGCGCGGTACGACGTCCTGCCGCTCGGTGCGTCGATCGGCGGCATGAACGGCCCACCCATCACCGGCCGGCACGGGCTGCCGCCCGAGGAGTCCGGTGCCTGAGCGCTGGACCCTCTTCCCCGGGCACGCCCGGGTGCCGGACGCGGCCGCCCCGGACGTGCGCGGTCGCTCCTACGTCATCCGCGCCACCGCCGTCCTCGGCCGTCCCGAGGACGGCGGGGTCCTGCTCGCGCACGGGGACGGGTACGCCGGCTATGCGCTCCGGGTGTCCGGAGGCCGCCTGGTCCACGACTACGCCCAGGACGGCGTGCGCACCACGGTGACCGCCACCGAGCCGGTGCCCGTCGGCCGCCCGGTCGTCCTCGAGGTCCGCGTCCGGCGGACCGGGGCGAGCGGCGAGGTCACCCTCGCCGTCGACGACCGCCCCTGCGGCGAGGGCACCATCCCCGCCCTGGCCCGCGCGCGGGTCGGCTACACCGGCCTGGACGTCGGCTGCGACCGCGGACGGCCGGTCGGCGACTACGCCGCCCCGGCGCGCTTCACCGGCCGCATCGACCGGATCGAGGTGCACGCCGAGGACGACCAGTGGCTCGACCTCGCCGGCGCGGTCGCCATCGACGCCGCGACCCAGTAGCCGCAGCGCGCCCGGCCATCGGGTCGGACCAGCGAGTCGTGTGCTCGAGACCTACCTCTAAGTCGGTCTCAGGCACACGACCCGGACGAGACGGACAGTCCGCGCGCATACTCGAGCCATGCCCTCGTGCGTTCGGCGACCGCCTTCGTCGTGGCGGCCAGCGCCTTGTCGGGATGCAGCCATCGGAGCGGACGAGGAGCAGCGGTGACCAGCGACCAGCCGGCCAAGACCGTCACGCTGCTGTACGACGGGTGGCAGGTCTGGGACGGCCAGCTCGGTCCGGTCCGGGTGGGCGCCGACGTCGTGGCGTCGGTCGAGTTCGTGCAGCGCTCGGCCCTCCGGCCGGTCGCGAGCGGTACGCCGCCGGGGCTCGAGCACCTCGGGGACGCGCGCTACCTCGCGACCGCGGAGGTGCTGGACACTGTGGGAGCGGTCGTGCTGGATCTCGGCGTGCTCCGCGCTGTGCGCTGGGTGCGCCCCGGCGAGGACCCGGGTGACTTCACGGCCGGCACGACCGTCTCGCTCGAGCTGAGCCTGAGCCTCACGGGGTGGCCCGACGCGCCTTGGACGAACCGGGCGGCCGAGCTCCACGGCACCGAGCACCGTTGGCGGGTGCACCGCATCGTCCGTCGTACCGCGGGTGCCGACGACGACACGGACATCGACGAGGCGGACGTCGAGAGCGTCGAGAGCTCCGGGCAGTACTGCCTGCTCGAGTGCACCCAGGCGGACGGGTGAGGCGTCAGCCGATCTCGACGCGGGTGAGGTCGTCGCCGATCACGACCCGGCCGGAGAAGTGGGGGGCGACCAGCTGGCGCCACTCGTCCTCGGTGCCGGGCACGATCGCCGGCACGTAGTGGGTGAGTACGAGGGTGCCGACGCCGGCCCGGGCGGCGGTCTGGGCCGCCTCCTCGACCGACGAGTGGTAGTCCAGGATGTCCTGGACCCGCTGCATCGGCACGCTCTTGAGCACGTCCTTGCGGATGGCGGTGATGACCAGGGCGTCCGCGCCGGCGCAGAGCTCGTCCAGCGTCTCGCAGGGGACCGTGTCGCCGGCGACGACGACGGCGTGGCCGTCGTGCTCGATGCGGTAGGCCAGGGTCGGCTCCACCGGTCGGTGGTCGGTCGCGGCGGCGCGCACGACGACCTCACCGAGCTCCAGCACCGGCCCGGGCCCGGCCTCGTGCACGTCCACCGGCGGAGGTCCCTCGAGGTCGACGTGGTGGGTGGACCGGTAGCCGATGTCGGCGGTGAGGGAGTCGAGGATCCCGTCGACGAGGTCCGCGGTCCCCTCCGGGCCGACGACGTTCAGCGGCGACGGCACGAAGGTCGTGATCCAGCGGGTCGTGATCAGGTCGCCGACGTCGGTCACGTGGTCGCTGTGCAGGTGGGTGAGCAGCACCTGGTCGACCTGGTTGGGCCCCGAGCCCGCTCCGGCCAGCCGCATCACCACGCCGCGCCCGGCATCGACCAGCAGCGTCTTGCCGCCCGCCCGGACCAGCGTGGCCGGCCCGGCCCGGTTCGGGTCCGGCAACGGGCTGCCGGTGCCCAGCAGCACGACCTCGATCATCGTTCGTCCCCTTCATGTGGTGCCTGGTCGGCGGGTGGGTCGGTGGGTGCCTGCTCCCCCGCCGCCTGCTCGACGACGGCTTCGAGCACGGGCTCGGCCGCGACGTCGACGGGCAGGTCGGTGGCGATGTCGACCGGCTGCTCGGCGGCGGCCGCGAGGGCCTCCTCCTCCGCCTGGGCGGACGCCGCCTCCTCCGCGGCCTCCTCGGCCATCGCCGCACGCCGGTGCACGCGGAAGCGGACCACGACGACGACGATGATGACGAAGAGCAGCACGATGAGCAGCCGGGAGAAGCGCTGGATGAAGCTGTCCACCGCCTCGAGGTGGTTGCCGGCGTGGATGCCGACCTCGACCCAGACGCCCACCCAGATCGCGGCGCCGATCATGTTCGCCGCGAGGAAGCGCGGCCAGGTGATCTTGGTGAGGCCGGCGACCAGACCGTTGAGGTGGCGCAGGATCGGGAGGAACCGACCGGCCGCGACCACCCAGCTGCCGTGCCGCTCGTAGAACGCCTCGACGCGGTCGAGCAGCGCGTGGGTCACCCCGAACCGGCGGCCCAGCTTGAGGGCGAGCGGTCGGCCGCCGTACCTGCCGACGGCGAAGCCGGCGTTGTCGCCGAGGACGGCGGTGACCCAGGCGATGATCAGCAGCGGGACGAGGTTCAGGGTCCCGGTGACCGTGTAGATGCCACCGAGGATCAGCGCGGCCTCGCCCGGGAAGAACGGGATGCCGAGGTTCTCGATGAAGACGAAGACGACGATCCCGAGGTAGCCGTAGTCCTCGATGAACGGCGCGATCTGGCCGAAGACGCCCGGCGGGTCCTCGACCGAGGACTGGTCGGCGAGGTGCGTCAGGGCGGTCGCCAGCGAGGCGTGCAGGTCGATCGCGACGAGGTCGATCATGCCGCGAGCATGGTGGAGGCGACCGGCCTCGTCAACGAACTTGTGGCAATTCCGTGCCAAAACTTTTGGCGCGAGATCGCGTTCGGCCCTCGCGTCCGCGGGCCGCAGCGACGTACTCTCCGCCCGTGACCAAGAAGGCCGACGGCCGCACCGCACGCCGGGACCGCAACAGCGAGGCGGTCCTCGACACCGTCCACGAGATGTTCGTGGAGGGGAACTTCGCGCCGTCGGTCGAGGAGGTCGCGGTCCGGTCGGGGGTGTCACTGCGATCTGTGTACCGCTACTTCCAGGACACCGACGACCTGCTCCAGCGCGCCATCGCGCGACGGGTCGAGCTGGTCGGCGACCTCTACGCGCTGGACCGCCTGGGTGAGGGGACGCGCGCGGAGCGGGTCCAGGCCCTGGTCGACCAGCGCCTCCAGCTGCACGCGAAGCTGGCGCCGACCATCCGCGCGGCCATGCTCCGCGCCTCGGAGTCGCCGCGGATCGCCGCCCAGGTCAGCAACCGGCGTGAGCTGCTCGCGGACCAGGTGGTCGCCCACTTCGAGCCCGAGCTCGGGCGGCTCGACCGGGCCCGTCGCGCGGAGGTCGCCTCGTGCGTCGACGCGCTGTGCTCCTTCGAGTCCCTGGAACTGCTCCGGGTCCGCTCCGGCCTCTCCCCGTCGCGGGCCCGGCGGGCGCTCGTCAGTGGCGTGACCGCCCTGCTGTCCCAGGTCGACGGGACGGACTGACCCGACTGCCCGCGAACTAGTGACACGCGCCGTGCCACAAAGGTAGCGTCCGGCGGTGTGAGCAGACCCGCGGAGGAGCTCCGCTACGGCCAGGTCGACGAGGTCTTCGTGGACCGGCTCGAGACGCTGTCACCAGACGACGACGGGCCGTTCTGGATGCTCAACCTGATGCACTACCGGGACCGCGCGGACTACCCGCCCGACCATCCCGACGCCGCGCTCGGACGCACCGGCCAGCAGGCCGACGACGTCTACGCCCCCGTCGACATCCTGGCCGACCTGGACGCTGCGATCGTCTTCTTCGGCGACGTGGTCGAGCAGCTGGACGACGACCCGGGCGCCCGCTGGGACCGCGTCGCGATCGTGCGCTACCCGACGGTCCGGTCCTTCGTGGAGATGCAGGACCGCCCCGACTTCGTCGCGCGCCACGTGCACAAGGACGCCGGCATGCTGCGCACCGTCATCTCGCTGTGCCACCCGGTCGCCGGCACGCTCGGCGCGGGGCGCCGGGTGCTGGTCGAGCTGCTCGGTCCGGGCGAGCCGCCGCCGGCGTACGACGGCCGCCTCGTGCTCGAGGTCGCCGGGACGCCGGTCGGCGACGGCCGCCCCTGGGCGCACCTGGTGCTCACAGACGTGACCGCCTCCGGCCCCGAGCCGGTCCCCCACCCCGAGGCCACCCGCGTCGTCGTCGACGCGCTCATCCAGGAGATGCCATGAGCGAGAGCATCCTCAAGGTCGCCGACGACCTGTGGACCGGAGCCCGCGGGATCGAGGACACCCACCCGTTCTCGTTCATGGGCGACGCCGAGGAGGTCGCCGACGGCGTCGCCTTCGTGCCGTCGTTCGCGAACGTCTCGGCCATCTCGACCGACGACGGGCTGGTGCTCGTCGACACCGGCAGCGCGCTGTTCGCCCAGCACGTGCACGACACCCTGCGCCGCTGGTCGCCGGCCCGGCTGCACACCGCGGTGTTCTCCCACGGTCACATCGACCACGTCTTCGGCGTCGCGCCCTTCGAGGCGGAGGCCGCCGAGCGGGGCTGGGTGCCGCCGCGCGTCGTCGCGCACGAGGCGATGCCCGCCCGCTTCGACCGCTACAAGCTGACCGCGGGCCACAACGAGATCGTCAACAGGCGGCAGTTCGGCGTCGACGACCTCGTCTGGCCGCGGGAGTATCGCTACCCCGACGAGACGTACGCCGACCGCACCGATCTCGTCGTCGGCGGCCTCGGGCTCGAGCTCCACCACGCCCGCGGTGAGACCGACGACCACACCTGGACGTGGGTGCCCGAGCGCAAGCTGCTCTGCTGCGGCGACCTGTTCATCTGGGCGTCGCCCAACGCCGGCAACCCGCAGAAGGTGCAGCGCTACCCCCGCGAGTGGGCCGCCGCGATGCGCACGATGGCCGGGCTCGGTGCGGAGCTGATGCTGCCCGGGCACGGCGTACCCGTCGTCGGGGTCGAGCGGATCCGGCAGGCGCTGACCGACAGCGCCGAGCTGCTCGAGCACCTGCACGACGAGACGGTCGCGATGATGAACGCCGGCGCCCCCCTCGACGAGATCGTGCACACGGTCCGGGCACCGCAGCACCTGCTGGACCGGCCCTACCTGCGGCCGGTCTACGACGAGCCGGAGTTCGTCGTACGCAACGTCTGGCGGCTCTACGGCGGGTGGTGGGACGGCGACCCCGCGCACCTCAAGCCTGCGCCGGCGGCGGCGCTGGCCGCGGAGGTCGCGTCGCTGGCCGGCGGGCCCGGGCGGCTCGCCGACCGGGCGCTGGAGCTGCTGGAGGCCGGCGACGACCGCCTGGCCGGCCACCTGGCCGAGCTCGCCGCCCAGGCCGCCCCCTCCGACCCGGCCGTGCAGGCCGTGCGGGCCCAGGTCTTCGCCACCCGTGCCCAGCACGAGGCCTCGACGATGGCCCAGGGCGTCTTCCGCTGGGCGGCCCGGGAGTCGCAGGAGCGGTCGCAGGAGGGCTGATCCGCGGGAGTGGATGAATCCCCGGTCAGCCGGGGATTCATGACGTTGTCAGGGGTTGCAACCCCCGACAACGTCATGAAGAGCCTGACAACCCCGGATGAATCCCCGGTCGGCCGGGGATTCATCCACCCGCTCAGGCCACGCGGCCCAGGCGGGTCAGGCTCCAGCCCAGCAGCACGACGACCACGCCCATCACCGCCACGAACGCGGCGACCCCGAAGGCGACCACCGAGGTGAACAGGCTGGCCTGGAGGAACGACGCGGTCATCACGGTGGCCCGGTTCGGGTCGTCCTGGGGGAGCTCGGAGTAGGTCTTGCCGCCGCCGATCTCGGTGGCGTGCTTGTCGATGACGTTCGCCTGCGCGTAGGCGGTGAACGGACCCTTGACCTGCTTGCCGGCGAAGTGCGCGGCGTCGTCGGAGACGGTGATCCTCTGGTCGGCGAGCGTCGACGAGACGACGGCGTACGTCCCCACGCCCGCGACCACGAAGACGGCCCCGAGAACGATGAGGATGATGCCGACGACACGGACCCCGGCAGTGCCCCGGGCGGCGGTGTGGTGTGTGGTCTGGCTCATCGGTCCATCAAGCGACAACCGCTCCGGCCCGACCTCACCCGATCCGGGCGACTCCGACCGGGAGCGGTGCTTGACTGGAGGGGTGGACGCGCAGGGATGGGACGAGAGGTACGCCGCCAGCGAGCTCGTGTGGTCGGCCGAGCCGAACCAGTTCGTGGCCGCCGAGGTCGCCGACCTGCCACCCGGGCGAGCACTCGACCTCGCGGCGGGCGAGGGCCGCAACGCGATCTGGCTGGCCCGCCGGGGCTGGGACGTCACGGCAGCCGACTTCTCCCAGGTCGCCCTCGACAAGGGCCGCAGCCTCGCCGGCGACACCCCCGTCCGGTGGGTCCGGGCCGACGCGACCGCCTGGGACGAGCCGGCGTCGTACGACGTCGTGGTCGTCGCCTACCTCCAGCTCCCGGCCGAGCAGCGGCGGGCCGCCGTCCGGGCGGCGTTCGCCTCGCTCGTCCCGGGCGGCACGCTGCTGCTGGTCGCCCACGACACCACGAACCTGGCCGAGGGCACGGGTGGGCCGCAGGACCCCGCGGTGCTGATGACCGCCGAGGACGTCCTCGACGACCTCGCCGGAGAGCCGCTGGAGGTGGAGCGCGCCGAGCGCGTGGCCCGCACGGTCGGCGACGGGCACGGCGAGGAGCCGGCCCGGACCGCCTGGGACTGCCTGGTCCGGGTGCGGCGCACCTAGGCCTGGGCGGGACCCTGGTCGTTCGACGACTCGCTGGCCACCGGCTCGACCGGCTCCGCGGGCGCGGCCGGCTCGTCGGGGTCGTCGTACACCCCCGCGTCGGCGGCGGCCTTGGCCTTCTTCAGCTGCTTGGAGAGGCTCCAGCCGAGGAACGCGACCGCGAGGCAGAGCGCGATGAAGATCGCGAACGCACCCCACCCGGCCTTGACGTCCTCGTCCGCGGGCGGGCCGTCGACGAGGTGGACCACGAAGGTCGCGAGGTCGGGCACGACGGTCAGGAGCTGCATGACGTCAGTCTCTCAGAGGGAGCTCGATGCCCGCGAAGAGGTCGTCCTCGGGAGTCGGCGCGGTGACGTGGCTCTCGACCAGCTCGAAGTCCTCGGTCGGCCAGACCTTCTCCTGCAGCTCGCGCGGCACCGCGAACCAGAACCCGTCGGGGTCGATCTGCGTGGCGTGCGCGAGCAGCGCCTGGTCGCGGACGCCGAAGTACTCCGCGCACGGCACCCGCGTCGTGATCCGGGCGTCCCACTCGGGCTCGGGCTTCCACTCCTTGAGCCGCTCCTCCCACGGCGACTCCAGCCCGTGCTCGAGCATCGCCTCGTGCAGCGCGACCATCCGGGGCCGGTTGAACGAGTGGTGGTAGTAGAGCTTCTGCACCTGCCACGGCTCGCCGAGCTCGGGGTAGCGCTCGGGGTCCGCCGCGGCCCGGAACGCCTCCACCGACACCTCGTGGCACTTCACGTGGTCGGGGTGCGGGTAGCCACCGCGCTCGTCGTACGTCGTCAGCACGTGCGGCCGGAACGACCTGATCAGCCGGACCAGCGGTGCGGCGGCCTCCTCCAGCGGCACCAGCGCGAAGCAGCCCTCCGGGAGGGGCGGCTTCGGGTCACCCTCGGGCCAGCCGGAGTCGACGAAGCCCAGCCAGTCCTGGCGCACGCCGAGGATGTCGCGGGCCCGCTCCATCTCCTGGCGGCGGATCTCGGAGATGTTCTCGAGGATCTCGGGCCGGTCCATCTTGGGGTTGAGGATCGATCCGCGCTCACCCCCGGTGCAGGTCGCGACGTGGACGTCGACGCCCTCGGCGACGTACCGGGCGGTGCTGGCGGCGCCCTTGCTCGACTCGTCGTCGGGGTGGGCGTGGACGTGCATGAGCCGGAGCCCGGCGCGGGTGGGGTGCTGCGTCACCGGGCAATCGTAGATGGGAGCATCGGACGGTGACCGAGCCGACCGACCTCGCCGACCGGTACGGCGCCCCGTCGGCCGCCCGCCGCGCCGTGTTCATCGGGGTCGTGGTGGTGCTGGCTGCCGCGCTCGCGGGCTGGGCCGGGTGGGCGACCTGGTCGCAGTCGACCCCCGAGGTGAGCAGCAAGCTGCTGAGCTTCGAGGTGGCTGGCGAGCACAGCGCGGTCGCGCGGGTCTCCATCGACCTGGCCGACGGCGCCGACGCCACCTGCACCCTGCGCGCCTACGCCGACGACCACACGATCGTGGGCGAGCTCAGCTTCGCGCCGACCGGCTCCGGCACCACGGAGCAGACGGTCCGCACCGAGCGCGAGGCGACCTCCGTCGAGCTGCTCGGCTGCACGACACCCGACCAGCCGCGACCCCGCTGAAGGCGCCCAGCGACCCGCTCGGCTGCGGGTCCTGACCCCTCGTTGCTAGACTCGACCGTCTGACCGTCCCGCCGGGCCGCCGAGCGACAGGCCCGCGACGATGACGCACGGCCGTTTCGACCGAGGCCGGGTGGGGCACCGACCGACGAGCGACGGACCTGTTCCGTCGTACCTCGAAGCAGCACTCGAAGCAGGAGACACCCTCATGACGCAGTCCACCGAGCAGGGCACGATCTGGCTCACCCAGGACGCCTACGACAAGTTGGCCGCCGAGCTGGACCATCTCAAGGGCCCCGGCCGTCAGGAGGTCGTCGCCCGGATCAGCGCCGCGCGTGACGAGGGCGACCTGAAGGAGAACGGCGGCTACCACGCCGCTCGCGAGGAGCAGGGCAAGCTCGAGGGCCGGATCCGCCAGCTCGAGGACATGCTCGCCCGCGCCGAGGTCGGCGAGACCCCGCAGAACGACGGTGTCGTCGAGCCCGGCATGGTCGTGACCTACAAGTTCGTCGGTGACGACGACGACGAGGCCGAGACGTTCCTGCTCGGCGCCCGCGAGATCGAGCCCGAGGGGCTGACGGTCTACTCCCCGCAGTCCCCCCTGGGCTCGGCCATCAACGGCCGCACCAAGGGCGACACGGTGACCTACGAGGCACCCAACGGCAAGCAGCTCGAGGTCGTCATCGTCGACGCGGTCCCCTACACGGGCTGAGCGGAGACGCGTCAGCGGATCCGCTGATGGTGGTCGAGCGAGCGGCGCGACTGAGCTTGCGAAGTCGCGACCCGCGTGTCGAGACCCATGCTGCGAAGGCAGCGCAGTGACTCGCTCGACCACCGACGACCTGACCCCTCCTCGTGCCTCGGGGGGGGTCAGGTCACTCGTACACCCGGTAGCCGCGCTCGCGGAGGCGGGTGAGGACCTGGTGGGCGTGCGGCTCGCCGCGGGTCTCCAGCTGCAGGCGCACCTCGACCTCGTGGAGCGAGAGAGTGGGTGAGATCCGCTCGTGGGCGACCTCGAGCACGTTCGCCCCGGCGGCGCCGACCTCGGTGAGCAGCTGGGCCAGCCCACCGGGCAGGTCGGGGATGCAGACCCGCAGGTTGAGGTAGCGGCCGGCCGCGGCCATGCCGTGCCGGATCACCTTCCCGAGCAGGAGCGGGTCGATGTTGCCGCCCGAGAGGACCGCCACGGCGGGCGTCTCGAACGCCGACGGGGCGTCGAGGACCGCCGCTACCGCGGCCGCACCAGCCGGCTCCACCAGCATCTTTGCGCGCTCCAGCACGGCGAGCACCGCCCGCGACAGCGACTCCTCGGAGACGGTGAGGATCTCGTCGACGTGGTCGCGCACCGCCGCGAACGTCACCTGACCGGGGAGCCCGACCGCGATGCCGTCGGCCATCGTGCTCATCGACGCCAACGGGACCGGACGACCCGCCGCAAGCGAGGCCGGGTACGCCGCCGCCTGGGCCGCCTGGACGCCGACGACCCGCACGTCGGGGCGGACCGCCTTGACCGCGATCGCGATGCCCGCGAGGAGGCCACCGCCACCAGTGGGCACCAGCACCGTGCGGACGTCCGGCTTCTGCTCGAGGATCTCCAGCCCCGCGGTCCCCTGCCCGGCCACGATGTCGACGTGGTCGAAGGGGTGGATCAGCACCGCGCCGGTGCGCTCGGAGAAGGCCTTCGCCTCGGCGAGCGCGTCCTCGAGGTAGCGGCCGTGGAAGATCACGTCGGCGCCGTAGCCCCGGGTCGCCTTCTCCTTGGGGATCGGCGCGCCCTCGGGCATGAAGATGGTCGCCTTGATGCCGAGCATCTGGGCGGCCAGCGCGACGCCCTGCGCGTGGTTGCCCGCCGAGGCGGCCACGACGCCGCGGGCGTGCTCCTCGGCGGAGAGGCGGGCGATCCGCACGTAGGCACCGCGGGTCTTGAACGACCCGGTGCGCTGCAGGTTCTCGCACTTGAGCTCCACCGGGCCGCCGGCGAGCGCGGACAGCCAGCGCGACTCCTCCATCGGCGTCTCGATGGCGACGCCGCGCAGCAGCTCGCGCGCGGCCTCGACCTCGGCGAGCCCGACCGTCGGCACGTCGGTGGTCACGCGTCCTCCCCCGGCGCGTCCACGGTCGCCCCCGTCTCCTCGTAGTCCTCCTCGAGCTCCTCCACCGGGTCGTCGCCCGGATCGGTGTTGGCGGCGAGGTGCTGCACGACGGCGTTCAGCGCCGCCGCGAGGGGTACGGCGACCAGCGCGCCGGCGATCCCCGCGACGATCACGCCGCAGCCGATCGCCACGATCACTCCGAGCGGGTGCAGCGATACCCACCGGCCCATCAGGAAGGGCTGCAGGACGTGACCCTCGATCTGCTGGACCAGCACCACCACGCCGAGCATGAGCAGCGCTGTGAACGGCCCCTGGGCGACCAGCGCGACCAGCACCGCGACGGTGCCGGCGACGAACGCGCCCACCATCGGGACGAACGCGCCGAGGAAGACCAGGACGCCGATCGCGAGGACGAACGGCACGCCGAGCACGGCGGCGCCGATCATGATGCCGATCGCGTCCACCGCCGCGACGATCACCGTCGCGCGGACGAACTGGGTGAGCGAGATCCAGGCGACCCGGCCGGAGCTGTCGACGTGCGGCCGCGCGGCGCGGGGGGCGATGCGGACCAGCCACGCCCAGATCCGCTCGCCGTCGGCGAGGAAGAAGTAGGTGGAGAACAGCACGATGAAGAACCCCGCGACCACGTGGCCCAGCGCCGTGCCGACCTCGGTGACGCTGCCGAGGTCGACGCGCGACCCGGTGTTCTTCAGCCCGTCCTGGGCCTTCTGGATGTAGTCGTTGATCTGGGAGTCCGACGCGTGCAGCGGGCCGGTCTTGAGCCAGTTCTTGATCTCCTCCAGTCCGGCGGACGCCTGGTCGGCGAGGTCCTGGGCGCCGGTGGCGACCTGCTGGCCGGCGAAGGTGAGCAGCGACGCGACGAAGGCGATGCCGAGGATCACCACCAGGAGAGCCGCGAGCCCGCGCGGGAGGCCGACCCGGTGCAGGCCGTCGACCACGGGCACGGCGAGGGCCGAGATCAGCAGGGCCACCGCGAGCGGGATGGCGACGACCGCGAAGAACGCGACCAGCCAGAGCACGACGTACGCCGCCGCCGCGATGACCAGGAACCGCCAGGACCAGGCGGCCGCGAGGTCGATGCCCCACGGGACCTGGGCGCGGCTGAAGTTCGAGCGGCCGCCGGTCACGGCGGCGGGCACCGCCTGGTTGCGCTCGCGCATCGCCATCCACTGGGCGGCCAGCCGCGCGGCGAGACCCTCCTCGGTCTCGGTCCGACCCGAGCGCTGGCGCAGCGGGATGGACGGCAACCGGCGCCGCGGACCCTGGCCGGGAACCCCCTCGCCCGGGCCTCCCTCACCCGGACTGCGGTCGCGGGCACCCTCGACCGGGGGCTCGTCAGCGTCGTTGCTCACGCCGAGAGGCTATCCCGCGGCGGGTCGCGCCAACCCCACCACCAGCCGGCGAGCGGCGTCGGGATGGTCGGCGGCCAGCAGGCCCGCCGCCGCGAGCACGTAGTCGGTGTCCACGACCACCCGCGGTCGGCGCGGCAGCTGCCACCCACCGTCGAGGTGGTCCCCGGTGCTGTCGCCGAGCACCCGCTCGGCGACGCCGGGGCGCCCGTTGCGCAGGACGCCGCCAGAGCCGACGAGCAGCCCCACCTCGCGCAGGTCCTTGCCGGTCCGCTCGACGACGCGGCCGTCCGGCCCGACCACGACCTTGGCGCGGCCGGCGTGCCGGCGCAGTGCCGTGCCGACGGCGGCGCGGGCGACCGCCTCGTCGACGTCCGCCTCGGCGTCGTCGGCGGGCAGGAACCCCGGGTCGTCGTGGCGGCGCTGGGCGGCCCCGGCCAGCTCGGGGTGGTCGGCCACCGTCGTCACGGCCGACCAGCGCATGCCGAGGTCGCCCTCGACGGTGCGGGTGACGCGGGTGGTGGCCACGACCTCGCGGCCGACCGAGTCGGGGTCGAGGTCCACGACGGAGTGCACGTCGGTGGTGGCACCGCCGACGTCGACGACCACGACGTCGCCGGCGACCTCGGCGAGCAGCTCGACCCCGGTGAGCACGACGTCGGGCGTCGCGCCGCGCACCATCTCGGTGAAGTCGCTCCGGCTGCTCAGGTGCTTGCCGCCGATGACGTGGGCCAGGAACACCTCCCGGATCGCCGCGCGGGCCGACTCCGGCGCGAGCACGCCGATGCGCGGGACCACGTTGTCCGCGAGGACGTGGGGCACCTCGCGCAGGATCGCCGACACCTCGGCCTGCGCGGCCGCGTTGCCCGCGACGACGACCGGGCCCCGCCAGCCCGACGCGACCAGGCGACGGGCCGATTCGAGCAGCACTTCGCTGTTGCCGCCGTCCGTGCCGCCGGTGAGGAGCACGACGTCGGGAGCGGCGAGGTCGTCCAGGTCGCCGCCGGACGCCACGGCGACCACCGAGACGACCTTGCCACCGCTGGACAGGGCGACACGGCGGCCGGCCTCCGCGGTGACCAGCTCCTCGTTGCCGACCACCGCGATGCGCAGCCCACCGCCGGCGCTGGAGCAGGCCAGCACCGGTGCGCCGGCCGCGCGGTCGTCCTGGGCCACCAGCGCGGCCCGGCACGCGTCGTACCCGTCGAGGACGTCTCCGGTGCCGTCGGTCTCGGGGAGCGTCGTGCGGTGCGACGCGGACGCGACGATGGCCCCCTCCGCGAGATCGACCAGCGCGGCCTTGGTGAACGTGGACCCGAAGTCCACGCACACCGCGACCTCACCCATCGAGGGCTTGCTCCAGGTCCGCGACCAGGTCGTCGGCGGTCTCGATGCCGACGCTGAGGCGGACCAGGTCGGCCGGCACCTCCAGGTCGGTGCCCGCGACGCTCGCGTGCGTCATCCGGCCGGGATGCTCGATCAGGGACTCGACCCCGCCGAGCGACTCGCCGAGCGTGAAGATCCGCGCCCGCTCGCACACCTGCAGCGCGTGGGACTCCCCGCCGGTGACCCGGAAGGACACCATGCCGCCGAAGCGCCGCATCTGCCGCTGGGCGACCTCGTGGCCGGGGTGGGTCTCCAGCCCGGGGTAGATCACCTCGCCGACCCGGGGGTGACTGGTCAGGAAGTCGACCACGCGCTCGGCGTTGTCGCAGTGCCGCTCCATCCGCAGCGCCAGGGTCTTCAGCCCCCGCAGCGTCAGCCAGGAGTCGAACGGGCCGGCGACCGCGCCCATCGCGTTCTGGTGGAACGTGACCCGCTCGGCGATGTCGAGGTCGCGCACGACCAGCGCGCCTCCGACCACGTCGGAGTGGCCGCCGCAGTACTTGGTCGTGGAGTGCACGACGACGTCGGCACCGAGGGTCAGCGGCTGCTGGAGGTACGGCGACGCGAACGTGTTGTCGACGACCAGGAGCGCCCCCGCGTCGTGGGCGACGGTCGCCAGGGCCGCGATGTCGCCGATGGTGAGCAGCGGGTTGGTCGGCGTCTCGACCCAGACGAGCTTCGTCTCACCGGGCCGGACCGCCGCGGCGACGGCCTCGACGTCCGAGACCGGTGCCGGGCTGTGCGCCAGCCCCCACACCTGCTCCACCTTGTCGAAGAGCCGGAAGGTGCCGCCGTAGGCGTCGTCGGGGATGACCACGTGGTCACCCGGGCGGCACAGCGCGCGGACCAGCGTGTCCTCGGCCGCGAGGCCGGAGGCGAACGCGAACCCGCGCTCCCCCTCCTCGAGCGCCGCGATGTTGCCCTCCAGGGCGGTGCGGGTTGGGTTGGCGGACCGGCTGTACTCGTAGCCGCCGCGCAGCCCGCCGACGCCGTCCTGCTTGTAGGTGCTGGTGGCGTAGATGGGCGGGATCACCGCGCCGGTCGCGAGGTCGGGCTCGTAGCCGGCGTGGATCGCACGCGTCTCGAACCCGCCCTTGGACGCCTGGTCCTGGTCGTGGGTGCTCATGGGACCGAGGCTAGTGGGGACGGCCAGCGTGGAGACCAGTGGCGGCGGCTAGCGGGACGGCTCCTGGTGCCCGTGCTGGACGCCCGCCCAGGTGAGCACGCGGTCGGCGGTGGTGCCGGTCTCGGCGAGGATCTCCAGCGGCGCCTCGCCGTACGCCCCGGAGCGGGCCGAGCTGAGCACCTCGACCGCGGCGCTGCACAGCAGCGTCACGTCGTCGAGGTCGACGGTGGCCGCCCGGGTGCCGGCCGCCGAGATCCGTCCGAGCACCAGCCGGAGCTCGTCGGCGGCCGGCGGGTCGACGGCCCCCCGGACGTGGACGTGCCCGTCGGTCACGTCGAGGCCGAACTCGCGCCCGGCGACGACCCGGGCGTGTGGAACGGGCGACGCGCCGAGGACACCGGTGGACCGGAAGGGCCGGTGCCGCACCCGGCACCGGGTACCGCCGGGCCCCGTGTCGATCCGCAGGTCGTCGACGAAGGCCCGGGACAGGTAGAGCCCGCGCCCGCGCTCGGTCCGGGGTCGGGGTGGCTGCCACCGTCCGTTGTCCCGCACGTCAAGGACGACCACGCAGCCCTCGGTCAGCCGACAGGTGACGCTCACCTCGGTCCGCCGGTGGTCGGTCCCGGGCGGAAAGGCGTGCTCGACGCAGTTGCTGGTGAGCTCCGAGACCGCCTGCACCAGCGCCGAGGCGTCGATCGGCTCGACCCCGGCCCGTCCGAGCCAGGCCGCGAGCTCGTGGCGGACGACCCCGACGGTGTCCGGCAGCGCCGGGTAGCGCAGCGTCAGGGCAGGCTGCGGCGCGCGTCGGCGGACGGCGACCACGACCGCGTCATCGACCAGACCCGTGGCCCCCGCGACCTGGTGGAGCAGGTCGTCGACCCACCGGGCGATGTCGCCCCGCGGCTGGGTGACCGGGGCCATGCCGGCCGGCAGCTGGAAGCCGTCGGAGGCGAGCAGCAGGACCTCCTGCACGTCGAGCGTGGCCCGCCGGGTCCCGTAGGTCTCCGTGCAGCCCAGCCGGCCGTCCCCGGTCGTCGGGAGCGCCGCGAGCGTGCCGGAGGGGGACACCACGACCGGAGGCGGGTAGCCGGCGGCGGCGTACCGGAGGGACCGGCCGCCGGCGTCGACCACCGCCAGGCAGATGCTCGCCCCGCGCACCTCGGGCACGGTCGCCGCGTAGCGGGCGACGCGGGTGAGGACCCGGCCCGGGTCGTCGTCCTCGGAGACTGCGAGCAGCACCGCCGCCCGCAGCTGGCCGGCCGCGGCCAGCGCGGCACGGCCGTGGCCGACGACGTCACCGGTGACCAGGGCCAGCGCCCCGTCGCCGACCGGGAGCGTGTCGAACCAGTCACCTCCCGCGTGCTGGTCGTCGTGCACCACGGCACTGGCCACGAGCTCCACGTCCGGGTGGATCGGCGTCCCGAGGGGCAGCAGCGCGCCCTGGAGGGACGCCGCATCCCGGGATGGTTCCGGTCCCGAATCCAACGTCCTCGCCTCTCGTCCCACATCGCCTGGTCCGGAGCGGGTACCCGGCTGCGCCCGATCGATGCCTGCGGGAACGCTTCGAGGCCGCCCGGTGTTGGACGAGATGCACCCACTTCGTCGAAGGAGACGCCCGTGTTCCTCAGTCGCAAGGCTCAGCTGGTCGCCCCCGAGCAGACGCTCCCCGGCCGGGACGAGCGCCGGTTCGCGCTCGCCGACCGCCACGTCGTCCTGGGGACCCCCGTCGTGACCGACGAGGTCCCCGACGGCCACGAGGTGGCGATCTTCGGGCTCGGCTGCTTCTGGGGCGCGGAGGAGATCTACTGGCAGGTCCCCGGGGTCTGGTCGACCTCGGTCGGGTACGCCGGCGGCACGACGCCGAACCCGACCTACGAGGAGGTCTGCTCCGGTGCGACCAACCACACCGAGGCGGTCCGGATCGTGTTCGACCCGAGCCGGGTCTCCTACGCGGACCTGGTGAAGACCTTCTTCGAGGTGCACGACCCGACCCAGGGCTTCCGCCAGGGCAACGACGTCGGCACCCAGTACCGCTCGGCGATCTACTGGACCACGCCCGAGCAGGAGCAGACCGCCCGCGAGCTGACCAAGGTCTACGGCGACGAGCTGGCGCGCCGCCGGCTCGGCGAGATCACCACCGAGATCCGGCCCGCGTCCGAGACCCCGTACTTCTACGCCGAGGACCACCACCAGCAGTACCTGGCCAAGAACCCCTTCGGCTACCGCTGCCACGCCAACACCGGCGTTCGCTTCCCCGAGACCGCCTGACCTCCACAGGTGGGCCCTGCGTCGTTCGACGTGGGGGCCGCGGTCTCGTCCAGCGGACCGGTGTCGGGTCGTGTGCCTCAGACCTACCTACATGTCGGTGTGAGGCACACGACCCGTGCTGATCGGTGACCCAGTACCTCGACTGCGGGTCCCCCCGGGAGGTCCGCCGGTTCAACCCACGGCTCGGCCGCGGCTGATGGCGGGGTGAGCGGTCTGGTCCGGCGCGACCGATCGGCGCGGCCCTTCTAGCCTCCGGGTCGTGACCGCGCCCCTCGCGCCTCCTGCGCCCGTCGACCTGCGCACCGCGTGCCGGACCGAGCCGCTCGGTCTCGACGACCCTCGTCCCGAGCTCTCCTGGCGGTTGCCCACCGAGGGCGAGCCCGTGCCCGCGGGACAGGTCGCGTGGCAGGTCGAGGTGCGGGCGGGCACGGACGTCGTCTGGGACAGTGACCGGGTCGAGGGCGAGCGGCCCTTCGGGCACGCGTACGGCGGCAGCCCCCTCACCTCCGGCACGACCTACCACTGGCGGGCCCGCGTCTGGGTGCCGGACGTGGCCGCGCCGTCGGCGTGGAGCGAGCCGGCGTCGTTCGAGACCGGCCTGCTGCAGCCGGCCGACTGGTCCGCCCGGTGGGTCAGCGGCCCGGCGCCCACCTCACCGGAGGAGTTCCGCACGCTCTACCTGCGCACCGTCGTGGACGTGCCCGGCGCGGTCGTCCGGGCCCGCGCCTACACCTCGGCACTGGGCTGGTACCGGTTCCTCGTCAACGGCACCGACCTGGTCGGACCCGCCCTGGTGCCGCGCTGGACGCCGTTCGACTCCTACGTCGAGTACCAGGTCCACGACGTCACCGACGTCCTCCGGTCCGGATCCAACGTGCTGGCGATGGCCGTCGGCGACGGCCGGTTCCGGGGTCGCAACGGCGTCGGCAACCGGCGTGCTGTCTACGGGGACCGGCTCGGCGCCCTGTGCCAGCTGCAGGTCGACCTCGCCGACGGAACCTCGCTGACGTTCGGGTCCGACGGCTCGTGGGAGGCCGGCACGGGTCGGATCGTCGTCTCGGACCCCAAGCACGGTGAGCGGGCCGACCTGCGCGTGCCCGACGACGACTGGCTCACCGGAGCCGAGGCGCCGCCCCGGTTCGCACCCGCGGAGGTCCTCCCCCGCCACCCGCGGCGCCTGGTGGCCGAGGAGACCGGACGCGTCCGGCAGGTCGCGACGCTGCCGGCGGTCGCGGTCACCCGGACCGCGTCGGGCCGGCAGGTGGTCGACCTCGGGCAGAACGTCGCCGGCGTCGTGCGGATCCGGCTCGACGGCCCCCGGGGCTCGACGGTCCGGCTGCGGCACAGCGAGCTGCTCCGGCCCGACGGCGAGCTCGACGTCGACTACATCCACAACGTCGGCGCCACCAGCCGGTGGGACCAGCGCGACGTCGTCACCCTGCCCGGTGAGGAGGTCTGGTGGCAGCCGTGGTTCACCATCCACGGGTTCCGGTTCGTCGAGGTCGACGGCCTCGAGCGCGACCTCCACCCCGAGGACGTCGTCGGCGTCGTCCTCTCGTCGGACCTGGCGACCGCCGGTGACTTCACCTGCTCCGACGAGCGCCTGGTCCGCCTGCACCGCAACGTCGGGTGGTCCCTGCGCTCGAACTTCGTCGACACCCCTACCGACTGCCCGACCCGGGAGCGCTCCGGGTGGACCGGTGACATCCAGGTGTTCGGGCCGACGGCCACCACGTACGTCGACGCCCAGGCCTACCTGCGTCGCTACCTGCGCAACCTCTCCGTGGAGCAGCTCACGGACGGCACCGTCCCGGCGGTCGTCCCGGCCGAGTCGTCGACGTTCTCCGGAGGACTCGCCCGGCTCTCCCGGTTCACCCGGACCTCCGCCGGCTGGGGCGACGTCACGGTGCTGCTGCCGTGGACGCTCCACCGGTACTACGGCGACACCCGGGTCCTCCACGACGCCTACCCGACGATGACGAAGTGGGTGGACCAGCTCGCGCGCCGGGCCGCGTCGAGGAGGAGCCTGCAGCGCCGGCTGCGCGGGACCCGGCGCCGCGACGTCGAGCGGTTCCTCGTCGACACCGGCTACCACTGGGGCGAGTGGCTGCGACCCGGCGAGGGCTTCGTCCGCTCGATGGCCGACTCGCTGCTGCGCTCGCGCGCGGTGGTGGCGACCGCCTACCTCGAGCACTCGTCGCGGCGGCTGTCGCAGGTCGCGTCGCTCCTCGGCCGGAACGGCGACGCGCAGAGGTACGCCGACCTCGCCGACGACGTCCGCGCTGCTTGGCGAGCGGCGTTCCTCCACGCCGACGGCACCGTCGGCCTGGACCGGCAGGAGGACTACGTCCGGGCCGTCGCCTTCGGGCTCCTCGACCCGGCTGAGCAGCCGGCCGCGATCGACCGGCTGGTCGAGCTCGTGGAGGCGGCGGGCGACCACGTCGGCACGGGCTTCCTCGCCACCCCGCTCCTGCTCCCCGTGCTCGCGGAGGCTGGGCGCGCCGACGTCGCGTACCGCCTCCTCCTGCAGACGACCAGCCCGTCCTGGCTGCACCAGGTCGAGCGCGGTGCCACCACCGTGTGGGAGACCTGGGAGGGCTACCGGGCCGACGGGCACGGGGAGGCCTCGCACAACCACTACGCGTTCGGGACCGTCGCCGGCTTCCTCGTCGAGCACGTCGCCGGGCTTGCTCCTGCCGAGCCGGGCTACCGGGTGATCGACGTCCGGCCGACCGTCGGTGGTGGACTGACCCACGCATCGGCGACGCTGCGGACGCCGTACGGCACCGCGTCGAGCTCGTGGAGGCTCGAGGGTGCGGGGACGGACCAGCGGGTGCTGCTCGACGTGGTCGTGCCACCCGGGGCCACCGCACGCGTCCGGCTCGGCGACGGCAGCACCGAGGAGGTCGCGCCCGGTCGGCACCGGTTCGGCTGGCCGGGCCCGCGCTGACCGCCCCGCGCCCGCGTTGGGAGCGACCCGCCACAATGGAGTCGTGACGGACGTGCCCCGCAAGGCGGTGAGGCGGACCGCCAGGCTGGCCGCGCTGCCGCTGGGGTACGCCGGACGCAGCGCGATCGGCCTCGGGAAGCGGATCGGCGGCAAGCCCGCCGAGGCGGTGATGACCGAGATCCAGCAGCGCACCGCCGAGCAGCTGTTCCGCACCCTGGGCGAGCTCAAGGGCGGGGCGATGAAGATGGGCCAGATGCTGTCGGTCCTCGAGTCGGCGTTCCCCGAGGAGATGGCCGGCCCCTACCGCGAGCACCTCACCCGGTTGCAGGACGCGGCGCCCCCGATGCCGACCCAGACGGTCCGCGACATCCTGGCCGACGAGCTCGGTCCCGACTGGTCCGAGCGGCTGGTCTGGCTCGACGGCGGCCCGACCGCGGCAGCGTCGATCGGGCAGGTCCACCGGGGTCGGTGGGTCGACGGCCGCGAGGTCGCGGTCAAGGTCCAGTACCCCGAGGCCGCCGACGCCCTGATGTCGGACCTGCGCCAGCTCTCCCTGCTCGCGCGGACCGCCGCTCCCCTCGTCCCCGGGATCGACCTCAAGCCGCTGGTCGCCGAGCTGCAGGCCCGTGCCGCCGACGAGCTCGACTACCACCTCGAGGCCGAGGCGCAGCGGGCGTTCGCGGAGGCCTTCCGCGACGACCCCGACATCGTCGTCCCCGACGTGGTCGCGGTCGGCCGGACCGTGCTGGTGACCGAGTGGCTCGAGAGCCCCGCGTCGATCGCGTCGGTGATCGCCGACGGCACCCAGGAGGAGCGCGACCACTACGGCGAGCTGTTCGTGCGGTTCCTCTTCTCCGGCCCGGTCCGCACCGGGATGCTGCACGCCGACCCGCACCCCGGCAACTACCGCGTGATCCCCGACGCGGACGGGAGGCCCGGCCGGCTGGGTGTCCTCGACTTCGGTGCCGTGGCGCGACTGCCCGAGCGCGGGCTCCCCGAGGCGATGGGGCGGCTGCTGCGGGCGGGCGCCGAGGAGGATCCCGACGTCCTCGTCGAGGGGTTGCGGCGCGAGGGGTTCATCAAGGACCGCGTCACCGTCGACGCCGGGCAGGTGCTGGACTACCTCAGCCCGTTCGTGGAGCCCACCAGGGTCGAGCGCTTCCGCTTCAGCCGGGAGTGGATGCGCACCCAGTTCGCGCGCGTCAACGACCCGCGCGACCCCACCTTCACGGTCGGCATGAAGCTGAACCTGCCGCCGTCGTACCTGCTCATCCACCGCACCTGGCTGGCCGGCCTCGGGGTGCTGTGCCAGCTCGAGTGCGAGGCGCCGTTCCGGCAGATCCTCACCGAGACGCTGCCCGGGTTCGCCCAACCCGACCCGGAGGACTGAGCCTCACGGACCAGGGGACGGGGCGCCGACCGCGCGGACGGACGCCGACGGGCGAGCCCGAACGGGCTCGCCCGTCCGGGCGGCGTGCGGTGACCCGGAGCACGGGCCCGGCCGCGAAGTCCTCCCCCGCGGCGGGACGTTCGGCACCTGCCCGGGGGCGCCGCCCGACGCACGATGGGGTCGAGAAGGTCTCACGCGGGCCACCCCCGCGGGCAGGCCCGCTCGCAGCACATGGGGAGGACAGCATGAAGCTCCGCCAGGCACGTCTGGCCACCGCCGTCATCGGCACCCTCGCCGCCACCGCCCTGGTCGCCGCTCCACCCGCACCCGCGGCCACGCTGGCCACCAGCCACGTGACCGCCACCCCCAGCACCACGAGTCCGGCCTCGTCCGCGACGTTCCACGTCCGCGGCGCCGTGTGGTCCGAGGGAGTGCGGGTGCCGGCCACCATCCACATCGGCACGTGGCGTCACGGCCAGTGGGTCCCGCTGACCGGCGCGGTGATGCACACCAACCGCAGCGACCAGTACGACCTGCGGGTGATCCTGCAGACGAAGGGTCTGCGGCAGCTGCGCGTGACGGGCGACCCCGACTCGGCCGCCATCGCGAACGCGCGGACCACGTTCACGGTGACCGTCCGGTAGCCGTCCCGAGAGGTCGTCGTCCGCGCCGATCAACGCCGCGACGGACCGGGACCACCCCCGTGCCACAGGGTCGGGTGACCGACGTCCCTCGCAGGGGCCGGGGCGCGAACGGCGACGCTCGGCCGCGCTGCGACGGGGTACGCCGCGCGCGACCCCCGGGGCCGAGGGGCCACAGGTTCACCATGGTCTGTTGCCGAACCTGCACCTCCCACGGCGGGCTCACCGTGGGGGGTGCGGCTTCACCTGCATCCCGTGGTGAACCTGTGACGGCAACGCACGGACCCGCCACCCGACGACGTTGTCACTCCCCGACCTGGCCGTCGATCGACTGCCGGATCAGGTCGGCGTGGCCGTTGTGGCGGGCGTACTCCTCGACCAGGTGCAGCAGGATCCACCGCAGGTTCATCGGCTCACCGGTGCGCCGGTTCGGGCGGGCCGACAGCGCCTCGGGGTCGGCGCCGGCCAGCACACCGTCGACGTCGGCGAGCGTCGCGTCGTAGAGCGCCCAGATCATCTCGGGCGTGTCGTCGCGGGCGCTGTGCCAGTCCCAGTCCCAGTCGGCGTCCCAGTCGACCGACGCCCACGGCTCGGCGAAGTCCTCGCCCAGGAAGACCCGGCGGATCCACCAGTGCTCGACCAGCGCGAGGTGCTTGACCATGCCGCCCAGGGTCATGTCCGACGGCGGCAGCGCCGTGTCGAGCTGGGCCGCGTCCAGGCCGCCGGCCTTCCGACGCAGGGTGTCGCGGTGGTACTGCAGGAACGCCAGCAGCTGGGTGGTCTCGTCACCCTGCTGCGGCGGGTCGGTGCGGTCGGTCACGGCTTCCTCCGGGTGATGCAGTAGGTCGTGCCGACCGGGTCCGCCATCACGATCCAGTGCTCGTGGCGGCGCACGACGGTCGCCCCGATCCCCAGGTGGCGCGCGGCCTCCGCCTCGCGGTCGTCGCACGCGAGGTCCAGGTGGGCGGTCACCGGCGCCGGTGCCGGGTCGTCGAGCCGCTGGAGCAGCCAGCGCAGCGGCTGGTCGGCGGGCGGGTGCAGCCGCGCGAACTCCGGTGACACCGACGTCTCGTGCTCCCAGCCGGTCAGGGTCCGCCAGAACGCCACCTCCGCGTCGTACGACGCGGGCGGCAGGTCGAGGCACACCTGGTCGACCCGCGACCGGGTGCCGTCGGGCCAGGTCGCCGGGCCCGGCGTGCGCTGTGCGGGGTGTGCGACGAAGCAGAAGACGAACCCGCCCGGCGAGCGGAGGACGACGTACCCGGCCTCGTGGCGGACCAGCACATGGCCGCCGAGCTCGATGGCGGCCTCGGCGGCGTACGTCGGGTTGTCGACGTGCAGGTCGAGGTGCAACCGGCCCGGCCCCTCCGCCAGCGCCTGCACCCGCAGGTAGTCGTCACCGTCGGGGGGCACCAGCGTGGCGAACTCCCCGTCGCGGCCGCGCCGCTCCGAGACGGCGTACCCGGTGACGTCGCGCCAGAACGCCACGCCACGCTCGAACCCGCCCGGGGCGAAGTCGAGGAAGGCGCTGACCCAGAACGGACTGGTCGTCACGGCGTCGGCCGGTGGAGGATCGCGCTGGTCGGCGTGATGCGGACGTCGTCGCCCTCGCCCGTGGCGGTCCCGTCGACGAGCAGGGTCATGCCCGGGTCGACGAGGGGTGGGAAGAGCAGCGTGACGCGCGGGTTGGCGGCGACGTTGCGCAGTGACCCGGGCCCCGGCTTCGCCACGACGAGCGTGCCGTCCTCCCACGTCGCGCGCACCGAGACCGCCTTGACCAGCCCGTCGCGGGAGGTCAGCAGGTAGCCGCGGCCGAGCTCGGCGAGCCGGTCCGGGATGTCGGCGATCTCGACGGGGACGCTCATGGCTGGAGGGTATCCACCCACGCCTGACCCGCCACCCGGGTTTCCGCCGTGCCCGCGGTCAGCTCGGCGACGAGGGCCGCCAGACGGTCCTCGTCGGCGGGCGGGACGGCGAGCCGCAGCACCACGCGGTCCGACCAGTCGGCGCCCAGCACGGTGGTGCCCCGGGCTCGCAGCTCGCCCTCGACCCGGCCCGCGTCGGCGGGGTCGAGGGCGAGGAGGTGCTCGCGGACCAGGGTGCGGCGTAGCGTGCCGGCCTCGTCGAGGGCGGCACGCACCGCGTCGCCGTACGCCCGCACCAGGCCGCCGGCTCCCAGCAGGGTGCCGCCGAACCACCGCGTGACGACCGCGACCACGTCGCTGACCCCCTCTCCTGCCTGGCCCCGGAGGACCTCGAGCATCGGCGCACCCGCCGTGCCGGCGGGCTCGCCGTCGTCGGAGGAGCGCTCGACCGCGTCGGCGTGCAGGCGCATCGCCGAGCAGTGGTGGCGCGCGTCCCAGTGCTCGCGGCGCAGCGCGTCGACGACCGCGCGGGCGGCGGTCTCGTCCTCGACCCGGCGCAGCGTGCAGAGGAAGCGCGAGCGCTTGACCTCGACCTCGCCCCCGGCGTCCCGCGCGATCGTCAGGTAGGAGCTCACGACCACAGGCCGAGCACCTCCCCGCCGATCCGCACGATGAACGCCGAGACCACCACGATGAAGAACACCCGGACGAAGCGGGTGCCGTGGTGCACGGCGGTCCGAGCGCCGACGTAGCCGCCCACGATGTTGCACGCGCCCATGACGAGCGCGACGTACCAGACGATGGCGCCCTGGCTGGCGAACACGAGGATCGCCGCCAGGTTGGTCGCCCAGTTAGCGAGCCGGGCCTTGGCCGAGGCTTCGAGGAAGCTGTAGCCCATCAGCCCGACGAGCGCGAAGACGAGGAAGCTGCCGGTCCCGGGACCCAGGGCGCCGTCGTAGAAGCCGATCACCAGCCCGGTCGCCATGGCCGCCGCGAGGTGCCGGCGACCCCGGAACCGCAGCGCGGTCTGCTCGCCGATGTCCGGCCGCAGGAGCACGTAGCCGCCGACGACGACGAGCACCACCAGCACGATCGGCTCGAACACGTCGCGGGGGACGTGGCTCGCGACCGCCGCACCGGCCGCCGACCCGAGGAAGGCCAGAGCCATGAGCGGGCCGAACGTGCGGGGGTCGGGACGGATCCGGCGGTAGTACGTCGACGCGCTCACGCTGGTGCCGCAGATCGAGGCGACCTTGTTGGTGGCCAGGATCTCGACGGGCGCCGCCGTCGGTATCCCCAGCAGCAGCGCCGGGAGCTGGATCAGTCCGCCGCCCCCGACCACCGCGTCCACGAACCCGGCCGACAGCGCCGCGAGCCCGAGGAGGGCCAGCACGGTCGCGGAGGGGTCGTCCATCGGCGTCCTCGGTGGTCGAGTGCGAGCGCAGCGAGCGTATCGAGACCGCCTAGGGTCGCAGTCGTGCGGATCGTGTCGCTGCTCCCCTCCACCACCGAGATCCTCTTCGCCATCGGCGCGGGCGAGGACGTGGTCGGCGTGACCTTCGAGTGCGACTTCCCGCCGGAGGCCCGCGAGCGGCGGATCGTGTCGACCTCGGCGATGCCCGAGGGCCTGACGCCCGCGGAGATCGACGCGTACGTCGTCGGCGCGGTCGCGCGCGGGGAGGACCTCTACCACCTGGCGGCCGACGCGCTCGCCGAGCTCGACGCCGACCTGGTCGTCACCCAGGACCTGTGTGCCGTGTGCGCCGTCGACGTCTCGGTGGTCGACGACGCGCTGTCCTACCTCGGCTGCCGGGCGGACGTGCTGACCATCGACCCGCACACGCTCGACGAGGTGTTCGCGTCGATCGAGGTGCTCGGTCGGGCGACGGGTCGCGAGGCCGAGGCGACCGCGCTGGTCGCCGCCCAGCGCGGCCGGCTTGAGGCGGTGCGGGCGCGCGTCGCCGGCCGGGAGCGGCCGCGGGTGATGCTGCTGGAGTGGACCGACCCGCCGTACGCCCCGGGTCACTGGGTGCCCGAGATGGTCGAGGCCGCCGGCGGCGACTGCCTGCTGGGCAAGCCGGGAGCGCGCTCGGAGCGGGTGCTGTGGGAGTCGGTGCACGAGGCCCGACCCGACGTCGTGGTGGTCGCCCCGTGCGGCTACGACCTGACCGGCGCGCAGCGCCTCGCCGACCAGCTGGTCGCCTCCGACGTCCTTCCCTCCGGGGTCCCCGTGCACCCGGTCGACGCGAACGCCTCCTGGGCCCGTCCGGGGACCCGACTGGTCGACGGCGTCGAGGAGCTGGTGTGCCTGAGACCGACCCAGAGGTCGGTGCCAGGCACACGACCCTGCTTGTCGGTGGCCGGGAGTAGACACCAGCCATGGGTGAGATGACCGTTGCCGACCAGGTCGAGCACTACCTACGCGCCGTCGTGGAGCAGGAGCCGCAGCCCGGCGAGTGCCTGGTGTGCTTCGTCGACCGGATGGTGGCCGAGCACGGCTGCGACCACTCGCTGCTGTGGGCCGTCCGGTTCCGCGACCTGCGGTCGCCGACGGCCACGGCGCTCGAGAAGCGGTTCCGTGCGCAGGCCGTGCGGTGCGACTGCATGGTCCTGCGGAAGGCCTACACGCCGGTGCGGGAGGTGCTCGTGCGCGACGTGCACACCGACGAGCTCGAGCGGCCGGAGCGGATGCCACCGTGCGCGGGGGTGCGCCGCACCAACACCCGCCCGTGCGCCCACTGGCGCCGCAGCCCGATGGCTGGCTATCCCGACTGACGAGTCCCGCGTCGTCACATCCGCGCCGTCACCGGCCCCGCGCCGACCCGAAGCGCAGGTAGGTGCCAGGACCGATGGTCGACTCGCTCGTCGTCGTGCGCTCCATCCCGGAGCCGATGAACAGCGGGACGCCGGCCAGTCCGGGCCGTCCTCGCAGGACGACCCGTGCTGAGCTCGCCGAGTCGAGCCGGAGGCACCGGACCACGTCCGCCCTCTCCCACGAGCCATTGGCCTTGGTAGTAGAGCGCTGCGCCCATGCAGTCGCCGGCGTGGTTCGGCTTCACGTGGTAGGTGACGACGGCTCGGTCGGAGACACCGAACACGTAGGTCTTCCCGTCGCGGGAGCGATACCCGCGCGTCGTGGCGGTGATCCCGACCGTCGACTCCAGCCGCACCGCCTTCTCCACCGCGTCGTGCCCCTCGTCGCCGGCGAAGACCACGACGACCCGACCCGTTCTCTCGAGGGGGAAGGTGAGCTGGACCCGCTGATCGTCGTCCAGCAGGCCGCTGGTGAGGCGACGGCGCGCGCCGGTGAGGTCCTCGGCGTATGCGACCACCTCGGCGTGCGGGGGCGCGAACTGCAGGAAGACAGAGATGACCACCGGTGTCCCGTACGCGCGCGGAGTACCGCGCACGTCGATGTCGAGCCGCGGTGTCGCGTGCACCGAGATCGACCGCAGCACCCAGGAGCCATGGGAGGTCCGGGCGATCGCCTTCAGCTGCTCACCCACCCAGACCAGACCACCGGGGCGCACGTCGTAGTGCCACGACGCGAACGGGTTCGGGTTCCCGGGCTCCCACATCAGGACCATCTCGGCACCCGTCGCCCTCATGCCCGACGGGCTCACCGCGACGTTGCCCCACGAGGAGGCCCAGCGCTCGACGACCCTGAGGTTCGCGGTCCGGAAGTCCGTCCCCGGAGTCGAGACGACCTGACCCTGCTGGCTGAAGGTCACACCGTCGCCCGCGCCCGGCGCACGCACCGTGCGAACCAAAGTCGCGACCGGTGCCTCACCCCAGGTGACGTCGTAGCGTCGCAGGAGCTGCTCGTCCTGGTAGCTGGTGCCCACGAACAGCGCACCAGGGACGGCCGGGTCGCTCGCAAAGGTGGTAGCGCCGAACCACCCCGGGAGGTCGGGCAAGGTGGCCGGGGCGACCGCACCGTCCGCCGGGTCCAGCACACCGACACCGTCGTAGGTGCACCCGCGCGCGAACCACACCTTCCCCTCGACGACGGCGAGGTCCGTGGCGCAGCCGACGCCGTCGGTGTAGGCCGTCCACGACAGGTCGTCGACCTCGACCGCGACGATCCCGTTCTCCCAGCGAACGCCACCCACCCACAGGGTCTCGTGGTCCGGCGACAGGACGAGGTCCCCTGCCACCGGAAGCCCGTGGAGCTCACCGACGACGGAGCCGTCGAGGTCCAGCACGTAGACCGAACTCTCGCCGTCACTGACGTAGAGACGGCCGGTGTCCACGTCCGGGGCCATGTCGGCGAAGCCGGTGAGCGGGAGGTGCGTGACGGCGTCCGCGGACGCCGTCTCGTCCACCGCTGCGAGGCCGACGGCGGCGAGGGTCCAGCACAAGACGACCAGCACCGCACGGCGCACGCGGACCCCCAAGACTCGACCGGACGCCTGATCCTAGGAGAGTCGCGGCCTGGCCGCAGGAGAACGTCGGGCCGGTGGGCGCGGACGGTCAGGGCGACCTCTGACGAGCGGCGAGGGTGATCCCGGCGCCCCAGCCGGGCGCCCGTCCGCCCTCCGGCGGCGACACGGTGTCGACGTCGTGGCCGCTGACCGCCAGCAGCCAGGCGACCAGGGAGTTGGAGTTCCACATCTCACCGAGGCCCAGCTCGTCCCGCCCCCAGGTCAGGGGCGGCACCCCGGGAGCAGCCGTCATCAGGCGGGCGACCCGCTGGGCGTCGGTCGGCAGGGAGAGGTCCGGTCCCACCGCCTCGGCGAGGTCCGGGATGACGCCGTCACGCCACAGCCGCACCTCGTAGCGGAACCACACCAGCCGCCCGAGCACGCGCAGGCCCACGGGGCCGGTGCGCACGACGCCCCGCTGCTCGGCCAGGCGGTCCCAGGCGGGTGCCATCTCCACGACGTACCTCTCCTCGCCGTCCTCGAGCTGCAGCGCGGCGTGGTAGAGGTCGCGCGGAGGCCGGTGCTGGCAGCGGGCGACGACCCACTCGAAGAGCCGGCCGTTCAGGCGCACCGACCGGCCGCCTGCGCCCAGCGGCAGCCAGGACAGGCGCACCGAGGGTTCCACGGCTCCAGCGTGTCCCGGGGTCCGACCCGGGCCCAGGGCCGGAGGTCCCGCGGCCCGTCAGACGGTATGACGGACCGCCCGTTTCGGGTGGTTACGGGCCGGGGCCTCACCGCACACATTCGTGGGTTGCCGAGCAGAGTCCCCTGCCCGGCCTATCCGACATGTGTGGGAGGCCCCGGTGTTCACTGAGCGTACGAGTGTTGGTCTGGATGTGCACGCACGATCGGTCGTGGCGGCCGGTATCGATGACCGGACCGGCGAGCTGATCCAACAGAAGCTCGTCCCCGACCCCGGAGTTGTGATCGAGTGGCTGCGCAGCCTTCCCGAACCGGTCGCGGTGGCCTACGAGGCCGGACCCACCGGCTTCGGTCTGTGCCGAGCGGTTCGCGATGCCGGCATCCGCTGCGAGGTCGTGGCTCCCTCGAAGCTGGCACGTCCGGCCGGTGACCACGTCAAGACCGACGCCCGCGACGCCTTGCTGCTGGCTCGGCTGCTGCGCATCGGCGAGCTGGTCACCGTCCGGGTGCCCACGATCGAGCAGGAAGCAGCCCGCGACCTGGTCCGCGCACGCGAGGACGCCCGCTGCGACCTGACCCGTGCCCGGCAACGACTGTCCAAGTTGTTGCTGCGCTACGGGCACGTCTACTACGGCGGCAAAGCCTGGACCACCGTCCACGACAACTGGCTGCGCTCGATCCGGTTCGAGGGTCCTGGACGCGGCGGGACCCGGGCAGCGTTCGACGCCGACTACGAGACGGTGCAGCTGACGCTGACCCGCCGTGACCGCCTCGACGCCGCGATCGCCGCGTTGGCCGCGGACTCCGAGTTCACCCCGGTCGTGCGCCGGCTGGGCTGCCTGCGCGGAGTTTCGACCCTGACAGCACTCGGCCTGGCAGTCGAGATCGGCGACTGGGACCGGTTCACCGGCGCGAGCATCGGCGCCTACCTCGGCCTGGTCCCCAGCGAGCACTCCAGCGGCGAATCACGCCGGCAGGGCCCGATCACCAAAGCCGGCAACACCCACGCCCGCCGGCTGCTGATCGAAGCCGCCTGGCACCACCGCCCGACCTACCGGGTCGGCCCGACCATGCGGGAACGCTGGGAGCTCGCCCCGGGCACCGCCGCCGCACGCGGCCACGCCGGGAATCTGCGCCTGCACCGCCGCTGGCGCAGCCTGGACGCACGCAAGAAGCCCACGACCGTGTCCAACACCGCCATCGCCCGTGAGCTCGCCGGGTGGTGCTGGTCCCTGGCGACCCTTCCAGAACCGTCCGCCTGAGCAGGCCGACCCGCACTTGAGCCGACCGACCGCGAGCAAGCGAGCACGACGGGACACTCACCCACGCTGCGACCCGGGCGGCACTTCGACCTGCCACTTGACAGCAGGCCCTCACATATCAGTCGCCGACCCAGAACCCCCGGCCGGCGCCGCCGAACCAGTCGCCGTAGCCGCCGCCACCCCAGGGGGAGCGGCCGCGGGAGCCGAGGTAGGAGCCGACCACGGCGGCGCCGAGGTCGTCCAGCTCCGGGGCGACCACCCGACCGTCGACGCGACGCGCCATCTGGTCGATGAACCGCGCCAGACCCGGGTCCTCGCCGAGCCGGAAGAACGTCGTCTGGGCGCCGAGCCGCCCGGCGTTGTCGAGCTCGCGCACGGCGTACGCAACGGTCAGGGGGTGCGGCGGGTAGGAGAAGTAGACCTCCCCGTCGGGCTCGAGGTGCGAGGTCGGCTCGCCGTCGGTGACCACCAGCAGCACCGGCTGGGCGTTGGGGTGCTTGCGGAAGTGCCGGTTGGCGAGCAGCAGCGCGTGGTGGAGGTTGGTCCCCTTGTCCCACATCGCGTCGAGCGCGGTGAGCTGCTCGATCTCCATCACCTCGGCGTGCCGGCCGAAGCCGATCAGCTGCAGGTGGTCGCCGCGGAACCGCGACCGGATCAAGGTGTGCAGCGCCAGCGCGGTGCGCTTCATCGGGACCCAGCGGCCGTCCATCGCCATCGAGAAGGACGTGTCGACCAGCAGGGCGACCGCCGCCTGGGTGCGGGCCTCGGTCTCCTGGACCTCGACGTCGTCGATCGAGAGCAGTGGACCGCTGGGGTCGCCGGCCCGGCGCACGACGCCGTTGAGCATGGTGCGCGGCACGTGCCAGGGCTCGGTGTCGCCGAACGCCCACTCGCGGGTGGCGCCGGACAGGTCGCCCGCTGCACCCGCTCGCTGGAGCTCCCGCTGACCCTGCCGACCGGACATCCGCTCGGCGACGTCGCGCAGCAGGGCCTTGCCGAGCTGACGCATCGCCTTCGGCGAGAGGCGGTACTGCCCGGTGCTGTCCCGCTTGAGGTAGCCGGTGTCGCGCAGCGCCTGCTCGAGCCGCTGGAGGGTCCGCGCGTCGACGGCGGCCTGCTCCCCCAGCTGGCGGGCGAGCGCGTCGAGGTCGAGGTCGTCCATCCGCGCGCCGCCGTACGACTGCGACAGCTGCTCGGAGAGCGCGTCCAGCTCGGCGAGGTCCTGGAAGACGCCGGTGCCGTCGCCGAGGCCGAGGCCCTCCTCACCGGACATCTGCTCCGACCCGCCCCAGTCCTCACCGGGACGCAGCGCCCGCAGGTTGGCGTCCATCTGGGCGAGCTGCTCCATCAGCTCCGGCGAGCCGAACGCCTGCTGCGAGAGCTCCATCAGTTCCTGGCGCTGCTCGGGCGTCATCGAGTTCAGCATCCGCTGGGCGGCCGCGGCGCGCTGCGCGAGGGAGTCGAGGAGCTCGTCGATGGTCGACGGGTTCTCCGGGAAGAAGTCCCCGTGCTTGCGCATGAACTCGTCGAAGTCCTCCTGGGTGTCCTCGCCGCTGCCGTGCTTGTCGAGCAGCTCGTTGAGGTCCGTGAGCATCTCGTTGACCGCGGCCCGGTCGGCGTCGGTGGCGTTCTCCAGCGCCTGCTTCATCCCGGCGAACCGCTGGTCGAGCAGCTCGCGGCCGAGCAGGTCCTTGATCCTCTCGTAGTCCTCCCGGGCCTCCCGGCTCTGCCAGTCGTACGACGACAGCTCGTTCACGGCCGCGGCCGTGCTCGCGGGGAGGTTCTCCAGCTGCATCTCGCGGAACGCCCGGTCGCCGTCGTCCATCATCGCGTCGCGGGCCAGCTGCTTGCGCTCCTCCAGCAGCGCGTGGTCGAGGAGCTCGCGGACCTCCTGGAGCGTGCCGTCGAGGTGGTGCCGCTGGGCCAGCTCCCGGCGCCGCTCGGCGACCCGTCGGGCCAGGTCGTCCAGGCCGGTCTGGTCCCGGCCGCCGCGGCGCAGGAACTCGCGCATCGCGCGCTCGGGCGAGTAGCCCGCCATCACGTCCTCGCCGATGGCGTCCAGCGCCTCGGCGAGGTCGACCGGCGGGGCCAGCGGGTCGCCGCCCTCGTAGCGCTTGAAGCGGGTGCGGTCCTTCATGACTGCTACCCGTAGACCGTCTCGGCGCCGTCGGAGTCCTTGCCGATCCTGCGCGCCAGGTAGAGGCCTTCGAGCGCGAGCTCGATGGCACCGGCCCGCTGCCCGTCGTTGCTGGCGCCGAGGCGGTCGCACACCTCGTCGTACAGCTCGGACTCGCCGAGCCGCGGCAGGCCGGTGAGGAAGTCGCGGGCGGTCACGCGCTCGCCGGTGGTCACCATGGCTCCGTTCTCGATCGCCTGCACGAGCAGGCCGAAGTCGATGCCGCGGAAGTGGCTGCGCACGGTCTCGGCCGTCGCGGTGCGCAGGAGGTGGGTGAGCACCTCGGCCTCGCGGCCCTCCTCGCCGGACTCGAACTCGATCTTGCCGCCAAGGACGTCGACGGCGGTCTCGAGGTCGACCGGCCGGGCGACCGCCTCGGGCTCGCCCTGGACGGTTGCGCGGTGGAGCGCGGCGGCCGCAATCGTCTCGGCGCCGGCGATCGCGAAGCGGGCCGAGACGCCGGAGCGCTGGTCGACGGCGCTGGACTCGCGCAGCTGGCGGGTGAAGCGGGCCAGGATCTCGATCAGCGGGTCGGGCACGTCGGCGACCAGGTCGGCCTCCTGCCGGATCACGGCGACCTCGTCGTCGAGCTCGGTCGGGTAGTGGGTGCGGATCTCGGCGCCGAAGCGGTCCTTGAGCGGGGTGATGATCCGCCCGCGGTTGGTGTAGTCCTCGGGGTTGGCGCTCGCGACGACGAGCACGTCGAGCGGCAGCCGCAGCACGTAGCCGCGGATCTGGATGTCGCGCTCCTCCATCACGTTGAGCATCGCGACCTGGATCCGCTCGGCGAGGTCGGGCAGCTCGTTGATCGCGACGATGCCGCGGTGGCTGCGCGGGATCAGGCCGAAGTGGATGGTCTCCGGGTCCCCCAGTGAGCGGCCCTCCGCGACCTTCATGGGATCGACGTCGCCGATCAGGTCGGCGACGCTCGTGTCGGGGGTGGCGAGCTTCTCGGAGTAGCGCTCGGAGCGGTGCCGCCAGGAGACGCGCAGGTCGTCGCCGTACGCCGCGGCGGCCGCCTGCGAGGTGTGGGTGATCGGCTCGTAGGGGTGCTCGCCGAGCTCGGAGCCGGAGATCACCGGCGTCCACTCGTCGAGCAGCCCGACCAGGGTGCGCAGCAGGCGGGTCTTGCCCTGGCCGCGCTCGCCGAGCAGGACCACGTCGTGGCCGGCGATGAGGGCCCGCTCGAGCTGCGGGATGACGGTGTCCTCGAAGCCATGGAGGCCGGGCCACGGGTCCCGGCCCTCCCGGAGGGCGGCGAGCAGGTTGTCGCGCACCTCCTGGCGCAGCGACTTCTGGACGTGGCCGGAGGCACGCAGCTCCCCGACCGTGCTGATGGCGGGTGCGGTCACGCCTCCACGCTACTCAGCCCGCCAACAAGCGGGGTAGGTCTCCGGTTAGGTGCCTGGCACCGGGGGTCGTCAGGGGAACGGTGCAGGACACGCCGTGTCGCTCCGGCGTGTCTGCACGTTTCCCCGGTCGACCGGGGAAACGTGCACCGCCCACCCCCACCCGTAGGCTCCCACCGTGCCCCTGCAACAGCCCTGCCCGTGCGGCTCGGGCGCGACGTACGACGCCTGCTGCGGCCGGCTGCACCGCGGTGCCGCGCAGGCGGCGACCGCCGAGGAGCTGATGCGGGCGCGCTACGCGGCGTACGCCGTGGGCGACACGTCGTACGTCTTCCGCACCTGGCACCCCCGCACCCGCCCCGCCGACCTCGCGCCCGACCTCGCGCCCGACCTCGCGCCCGACCCCGCGCCTGACCCCGGGCTCACCTGGACCGGGCTGACCGTGGTCGGCGCCGGGGAGGACTGGGTCGAGTTCCGCGCCGCGTTCGAGCGTGGCGGCGTGGCCGGGGAGCTGCACGAGCGCAGCCGCTTCGAGCGGCGCGCCGGACGGTGGGTGTACGTGGACGGCGACGTCGGGTGACGGACCGGCGCCGAGGGCCCCTCACCGGTCGTCGGTGAACCGCGGCGCGCGCCCCTCGCGCCGGGCCAGCGTGGCCTCCTCGAAGTTGCCGGTCAGCAGCCGCAGGTAGAGCTGGCCGATCCCCTCCGACGACAGGTAGGTCTCCAGGGAGGTGGCCGCCTGGCCGGCGTGCAGCGACTTCTTGGTGAGCTCGACGCCCGGCTGGGAGAACCCGGCGATCCGGCGCCCCACGTCGACCGCCGCGCCGACCACGTCGTCGTGCACCGCCGAGACGAGCCCGATCCGCTCGGCCTCCTCCGCTCCGACGTCGCGACCGGTCAGCATGATGTCGGCGGCGCGGGTCGAGCCGACCGCGCGCGGCAGCAGGAACGAGAGGCCGAGCTCGCTGGCGGTCAGGCCGTTGTTGATGCCCGCCGCACGGAAGTACGCCGCGGGCGCGGCGAGCCGCAGGTCGCAGGCGAGCGCCAGGCACAGGCCACCCCCGATCGCGGCGCCGTTGACGGCCGCGATGACCGGCTGGTGCAGCCGGCGGATCGTCAGCACGACCTCCTCCAGGGCCTCCATCGCCCGCAGTGCGTAGGTCGGGCGGGCGAGGCCGTCGACACCCGGAGGGACGCCGGCCGACTCCTGGTCGGCGCCCGAGCAGAACCCGGCCCCCGCACCGGTGACGACCACTGCGCGTACCGCGTTGTCCTGCCCCACCTCGAGCAGCGCGTCGCGGAAGGGCACCATGACGTCGTACGCCATCGCGTTCATCCGCTCGGGCCGGTGCAAGGTGACGACGGCGACCGCCGGGTCCGGCCGGTCGACGAGCACGAAGGACATGGCGCCGGAGTCTGCCAGACGCGGGAGGCGGATTTCCTAATGCTTGTAGGTTTTTGCATAATGGCTCTATGCCGCGCGCCGGACTCACCCCCGAGCTCCTCGCCCGTGCGGGCGCCGAGCTCGCCGACGAGGTGGGGTTCGAGCACGTCACGGTGTCGGCGCTGGCCCGCCGGTTCGACGTGTCCGTGCCGAGCCTCTACTCACACCTGCGCAGCACCGACGACCTCCGCCGCCGGATCGCGCTCCTCGCGCTGGAGGAGCTGGCCGACCGCGGGGCGGATGCCCTGGCCGGCCGGTCCGGGCGCGCAGCGCTGGCCGCGCTCGGCGACACCTACCGCGACTACGCCCGCGAGCACCCGGGCCGGTACGCCGCCGCGCGGCACCCCCTCGACCCCGAGACGGCGGCCGGCAGCGCCGGCGTGCGCCACGCGCAGATGGCGCGTGCGGTGCTGCGCGGCTACGACCTGACCGGACCCGACCAGACCCACGCCGTCCGCCTGATGGGCAGCACCTTCCACGGCTTCGTCAGCCTCGAGCTCGCTGGGGCCTTCGACCACAGCGAGCCCGACCCGCAGGTGAGCTGGGAGCGGGTCCTCGACACCCTCGACCTGATGCTGAGGAGCTGGGCATGACCCTCGACCCCGTCCCGACCCCCGCCACGATCACCGTGCCGATCACCGACGACCTCGTCCACGGCGCCATCGAGCTCGAGCGCACCGCCCGCGGGCTGGTGCCGCACCGGCTGCCGGCCTGGGCGCGCGCCCAGTGCCCCGACCCCCAGCTGGCGATGGCCGAGAGCCAGCCCTCGGGGGTGCGGCTGTCGATGCGCACCGCGGCGACCGTCATCGAGATCGACGCGCTCGCCACCCGGCGCGAGTACGTCGGCGCGCCGCTGCGGGCCGCGGGCCGGTTCGACCTGGTGGCCGACGGCGAGCTGGTCGCCTGGGCCAGCCCGCCCGGCGGCGAGACCTGGATCATCGACCTCACCACCGGCGCTGCCGAGCTCCGGCCGGGACCGGCCGGCACCGCGCGGTTCGAGGACCTGCCGGCCGGCGAGAAGGACGTCGAGATCTGGCTGCCGTACGACGAGGGCGTGACGCTGGTCGGGCTGCGCGCCGACGCCCCGGTCGCACCGCTGCCCGACCGCGGCCGCCGCACTTGGCTCCACCACGGCAGCTCGATCAGCCACGGCTCGGCCGCGACGCACCCGACCGGCACCTGGCCGGCGGTGGCCGCCCGGATGGCGGGGGTCGAGCTGGTCAACCTCGGGCTGGCGGGCAGCGCCCTGCTCGACCCGTTCACCGCCCGCACCATGCGCGACACCCCGGCCGACCTGATCAGCGTCAAGCTCGGGATCAACGTGGTCAACCAGGACCTGATGCGGCTGCGCGCGTTCGGGCCCGCGGTGCACGGGTTCCTCGACACGATCCGCGAGGGCCACCCGATCACGCCGCTGCTGGTCGTCTCGCCGATCCTCTGCCCGACCCACGAGCACACGCCCGGCCCGTCGGCGCCGGACTTCTCTCAGATGGCCGAGGGCCGGCTGCGGTTCGTCGCCGTGGGTGACCCGGCCGACCCCACCCCCGGCAGGCTCACCCTGCAGGTGATCCGCGCCGAGCTGGCCCGCATCGTCGCCGAGCGGGCCGTCGACGACCCGCACCTGGCCTACCTGGACGGCCGGGAGATGTACGGCGTCGCCGACCACCGGCTGCGTCCCCTGCCCGACGACCTGCACCCCGACGCCGAGACCCAGCTGCTGATGGGCGAGCGGTTCGCCGAGCTCGCCTTCCGCGGCCCGTTCGCGGGCTGACCGCGGGCTGACCGCGGGCTGACCGCGGGCTGGCTCGCGCGCGTCGAGACACCGGAAGTGGCCCCTCC
>NZ_JBGAGJ010000003.1:0-502314 GCF_044226765.1 Nocardioides sp. | reverse complement strand
ACACCCCACCGCTGAGCGACCTCACTGACCGACACACCATCAGCCAGCACCGCCAACACCGCTTGGTACTTCTGCTCCTGCACGCTGAGCTCCCTGATCATGAGGGAGTGTCAAGGAGGAACCGGAGCCACCGTCAAGCAACAACCGAACCCGTGTAAAGCAGGAGCCCGAGCCACTCCGTCAAGGAGGACCCGGGCTCTTACATGGGGCTGGGTGGGGCGGGTGGGGCTCGAACCCACGACCCAAGGATTATGAGTCCTCTGCTCTGACCGACTGAGCTACCGCCCCGCGTGCTCGGGACACCCTACTGACGCAGCCGACCCTGCAGACGCAGGGCGTCGTGGGGGGCGTGACCCAAAGCGTCATTGTCGAAGTAGACGACGACGTCCGCGGCCGTCGACCACTGCCAGCAGCGGTCGGCCCAGCGGTCGAGGGCGGCATCGGAGTAGCCGCTGGCGTAGAGCTCGGTGTCGCCGTGGAGGCGGACGTACACCAGGTCGCTGGTGACCGCGGTGGCCATCGGCCACCGCCCGGCGGTGTCGGCGACCACGCACGCGACGTCGTGCTCGCGCAGGAGCGCGAACGCCTCGTCCGTGCAGTACGACGGGCTGCGGAACTCCAGCGCGTGGCGGACCCGGTGCCCGGAGAGGCCCCGCGGACAGGTCGTGAGCGCGCGGTCGTCGGCGAGCTTGGCGTCGTGGCCGCGAGCGAGGGCGGCGACCTCACCCATCGTGCGCGGGAGCAGGTCGAAGAAGGACGCGAGCAGGCCGGCGTCGTACTCGAGCCGCTCCGGCAGCTGCCACAGCACCGGGCCGAGCTTGGGCCCGAGCGCGAGCACCCCGGAGGCGAAGAAGTTGGCCAGCGGCGCCTCGACGTCGCGCAGCCGCTTCATGTGGGTGACGAAGCGGCCGCCCTTGACCGCGAACACGAAGTCGTCCGGCGTCTGCTCGCGCCAGCTGCGGTAGGACGAGGGCCGCTGCAGCGAGTAGAACGAGCCGTTGACCTCGACGCTGCCCATCCGCTCGGCGGCGTACGCGAGCTCGCTGCGGTGCGGCAGGCCACGCGGGTAGAAGTCGCCGCGCCAGCCGGCGTAGGTCCAGCCAGAGATCCCGACGCGGATGTCACCCATCGGGCGTCCCGCCTAGCGCTCCCGGACGCTGTCGACCGCGAGGGCGAGCGCGTTGAGGCCGGCCCAGCCGAGGGTGACCGCCAGCACCTTGGTGCGGACCTCCTCGTCCTCGGTCCGGGTGGCCAGCAGCGCCGCGTCGCCGAGGTCCATCGCGACCCGCAGCAGCATCGCGGTCCGGATCGTCGCGGGCCGCCGCCCGAGCACACCCGCCGCGCTGATGGCCAGGTCGCGGATGCCGTAGGTCCGCGCGAGCAGCTCGAGACCCTCCCGGTCCTTGCGGTCGGCCCGCAGCGCCTGCCAGAGGTGGGCCGGCTGGGCGAGCGCGTAGCCGCCGTACGCGGCGGTGGCGGCCGACAGGAGCCGGCTCAGCGGGTAGCTCATGGCCGGCCCGTACCCGACCTCGCCCGCACTCACGCCGCACTCACGCCGCACTCACGCCGCACTCACGACCGGTGGGTGGGTCAGCGAGCCCAGCCAGTACGCCGCGGCATCGCCCCACTCGGCGAGCTCCGGCTCGGACATCGCGGCCGTGCAGCGCACCCACGACTCCACCCGCGCGAGCCGGGCCAGCTGCAGCGCCGCGGGCAGCGCGGCACGCAGGTCGGTCATCGAGGCATGCTCGCTCCAGACCTCCAAGGCGGCGTCCGCGACCCGGCGGAGCCGCTCGTCGTCGGGCCCCGCCTCCAGCCGGTGGGCGAGCAGGTTGAGCGGGATGAGCAGCGCCGCCAGCGGCTCCATCACGAGGGCGTCGGCGAAGTCGAAGAACCGCAGCTCGCCGCCGAGGTCGAAGACGTTGCCGCCGTGCAGGTCGTTGTGGCACAGCGTCAGGGGCAGTCCGAGCGCGGCGACCTCCTCGGCCCACCGCCCGACCTGCGGCAGCAGGGCGCGTACGGCGTCGCGCCGGTCCGGCGGCAGCGCCCGGGGGTCGCCGCCGGGGAGCCGGGCGAACGTGTCGAGCTGGTGCTCCACGTAGACCTGGCACTCGGCCGGCGCCAGGACGCTCAGGCCGGAGCCGACCAGCCGGCCGGCGTACCGGGCGACCTCGAGCTGGAGCTGGGCGCCCGCCGCTACCACCCGGCACCAGTCGTCCACCTCGCCGTCCCCGAGGGGCTCCCCGAGGTCCGGGGTGAGGAAGAAGCCGCGGCCAGGGTCGGCCGCGGTCAACGGCACGACGTGCCGGGCGGCGAGGTCGTTGAGCGTCGAGACCACCGCCGCCTCGTAGGACTGGGCCGCGCAGTTCTGCTTGGCGTAGAACACGCCCCCGTCGGTCTCCGCGCGCCACACCGTCGCCCACGGTCGCGTCTTGCGGACCTCGAGCACGCGCGGGTCGCCCACCGCCTCGGCCACCCAGCGGCGCAGCTCGGCCCGGAACGCGTCGCCGGCCCAGCGCTCGCTCGCCGAGGGCAGGCGCACGGTGATGTCGGCGTACGTCATGCCCGGCCCTCCATGTCCGCAGCCTGCCACGGCGGGCGATGAGTCCGGCTACGGTCACGGGTCTGTCGACTCATCCAGGACGACCCGACCACCCCACACACGGAGCCCGCATGAAGCTGCTGCTGACGTCTGCCGGCGTGACCAACCCGAGCATCGAGGACGCGCTGGTCGCGATGCTCGGCAAGCCGATCGCCGAGTCGAGCGCGCTGTGCATCCCCACGGCGCAGTACGGGCACCCGATGGTCGGCCCCGGCGAGAAGCCCTGGAGGTTCATCACGGGCACCGAGGGCCTGCCGATGGTCGACCTCGGCTGGCGGTCGATGGGGGTCCTCGAGCTCACCGCGCTGCCCAGCATCGACGACCACCTCTGGGTGCCGCTGGTGCGCGAGACCGACGCACTGCTGGTCGCGGGTGGGGATGCGCTCTACCTGTGCCACTGGATGCGCGAGTCCGGGCTCGCCGACCTGCTGCCGGAGCTCACCGACTCGGTCTGGGTGGGGCTCAGCGCCGGCAGCATGGTGCTGACCCCCGAGATCGGCGAGGACTTCATGCAGTGGCGCCCGCCGACCGGCGACCTGAGCACGCTCGGCGTCGTGGACTTCTCGATCTGCCCGCACCTCGCCCCCGACGGGATGCCGGGCAACTCGATGGCCGAGGCCGAGGCCTGGGCGGCCACGATCTCCTCCCCGGCGTACGTCATCGACGACCAGACGGCGATCACGGTCGTCGACGGGGCTGTCGAGGTCGTGTCCGAGGGGCAGTGGCGCCACCTGCCGGGCCCGCGCACCCGGGTCTGACGCGGGGGGCCGGGCCGCAGAGGGTCGGCGGCGCCGTCGCTGCCGACAGGCGACGGGGCTGGACGTCTCTCGAGTGGGAACGATGGCCGGCATGGGACTGTTCTCTCGCCACCCGACTCTGGCCGTCGACCTGCGTGACCGCGACTACCTGCTCCAGGGATGTCCCCTGGTGACCCAGGACGAGCTGGTCGTCATCGCCGACCTCGTCGTCCGCCTGGCCGTGCGCCGGCCCGCCGACGGGGAGACCCCCGTGCTGGGGTACCGATCCGCGGACGAGCCCGCGATGCACGCGGTCTGTGTCACCGTGCTGCGCCTGATGGCGGCGGGACTGTCGGCCGAGGAGCTGCTGGTCGGGCGCGCGGGCGTGACCGAGGCCGTCGAGCGGGCGCTCTCGTTCGCGCCGGTCGGCGCCGGTGTCGATGCCCACGTGCTCAGGGTCGAGGTCCGTCCCCACGACCCCACTCTGATGACCCTCGGACACGAGTTCCGGGTCGTCACCTCGTGAGGGGGAGTCGCTCGCGCTCCCCGGACGGCAAGAGGGCCCGACCCGCGTCCGGCGCGGGTCAGGCCCTCTTCTCTGCTCCCCCGGTTGGACTCGAACCAACAACCCTCCGGTTAACAGCCGAATGCTCTGCCAGTTGAGCTACAGGGGATCGGGTGCAGCCCGCACAGGTTAGCAATGCCGGTGCGGCAGGAAAAATTCGGATCGTCAGTCGATGCCGACGTCCGTGCGAGCCGTGGCCAGCGCGTCGTCGGCGGCGCGCTGCACCTCCGGGTCGTCGGGGTCGACGCCCTCGTCGTACTCGAACACCCAGGTGATCGGCTGGTCTCCGCGGGGGGCGCGCCGGGCGACGACCCGGACGCCCCGGCGGCCGCGGATCGGGACGTGGCGCTGCAGCACGACGCTCGCGGTGACCCGCTCGCGCACGAGCTCGAGGAGCCGACCCGGCTCCTCGAGGGTGAAGGTGTGGACCGGCCGGGCGATCCCCCACGATCCGACCTCGCTCACCCGCAGGGTCGAGGTCTCGGAGTCCCAGTCGGCCGCCTCCACCTCCTCCCAGGGGATGCGCTCGGTCTCGGCGAGCGACAGGGCGCCGCTGCCGAGCGGACGGACGACGTACAGCGCGTCGCGGGTGCCCCCGAGGTGGCCCTCGGCGGCGACCGCCTCGGCGAGGAGCCGCTCCCCGCGCTCCACGCGCACCGGCGAGCGGTGCCGGCGCCTCATGCCGGCCCCACGAGCTGGTCGAGCAGCGCTCGGCGGTGGTTCTCGAGGCGCGCGAGCTCACCGAACAGTGCGTTGAACGCGTCGGTGTCGGTGGGGTCCGCGCGCTGCAGGCGCGACCGGACGTCGGCGATCCGACGCGAGGTGGTCAGCTCCTGGAGACGGACCAGGTAGCCGGTGAAGTAGGCCGCGTCCGGCTGCTTCTTCAGCGGCGCCACCGCGAGCGCGCTGAGCGCCGCCGCGACGGCCGGGTCGGAGGCGGAGTCGCGCAGCCGAGCGGCCCAGCCCGGGTCACCGACGCCGGCAGCCACTCCCCCGGCCGCGGCCACGAGGTCCCAGACCGCCCGCAGCACGGGGTGGGTGAAGTCGTCGGCGCTCAGGTCGGCGCTGAGCCGGCCGATCGTCATCGGGTGCTGCACGACGATCATCAGGGTCTCGCGCTCCACCGCGAACCGCGGGTCGCCGATGCTCGGCACCTCCCGGGCGGGCGGCAGCGAGTGCGTCGTCGGCGTCGAGGTCGCGGGCTCGGCACCGTGCCGGCGGTGGGACGCCCGGCGCACCTCGGCCCGCGCCTCGTCCACGTCGAGGCCCACCATCCCGGCGAGCTCGCGGGAGAAGGCGTCGACCTTGGACCGGTCGCGGATGCTCGACACCAGCCGGGCCCCTTCGCGCAGGGCGTCGACCCGGCCGTCGGCGCGGTCGAGGTCGTACTTGCCGACCACGTTGGAGAGCACGAAGCGGTAGAGCGGCACCCGCCCCTCCACCAGGGACCGCACCGCCTCGTCGCCCTTCTTGATCCGCAGGTCGCACGGGTCGAGGCCGTCGGGCTCGACGGCGACGTAGGTCTGGGCGACGAAGTTCTGGTCGCCGCCGAAGGCGCGCAGGGCCGCCTTCTGCCCGGCGGCGTCGCCGTCGAAGGTGAAGATGACCTCGCCCCGGGAGCCGTCGTGGTCGTCGAGGAAGCGCCGCAGCACCCGCGCGTGGTCGTCGCCGAACGCCGTGCCGCAGGTCGCGACCGCCGTGGTGATGCCGGCCAGGTGGCAGGCCATCACGTCGGTGTAGCCCTCGACGATGACCGCCTGGGAGCTGCGGCCGATCTCGCGCCGGGCCAGGTCGATGCCGTAGAGCACCTGGCTCTTCTTGTAGATCCGCGTCTCGGGCGTGTTGAGGTACTTGGCCTCGATCCGGTCGTCGTCGAAGATCCGCCGCGCCCCGAACCCGATGGTGTCGCCACTGGCGTCACGGATCGGCCAGAGCAGCCGGCCGCGGAAGCGGTCGTACGCCGACCTGCCGACCGCCACGAGCCCGGCCTCGACGGCCTCCTCCTGGGTGAACCCGCGACCGCGGAGGTGCTTGAGCAGGGCCTCCCCGTCGCGCGGGGCGAACCCGATGCCGAAGTGGCTCGCCGCGGCCTGGTCGAACCCGCGCTCGGACAGGAACTGGCGGGCTGCCAAGGCGTCGGCCGTGGCCAGCTGCTCGGCGTAGTAGGCCTGGGCGACCTTGTGCGCCTCGACCAGCCGCGTGCGCTGCGGACCCTTCGGGCGCTCCTCACGACCGCGGCCGTCGTCCTCGCGGCGCAGCACCACCCCGGTCTTGTCGGCCAGCCGCTCGACCGCCTCGCCGAAGGTGAGCCCGTCGATCTTCATGAGGAAGGCGATGACGTCGCCACCCTCCCCGCAGCCGAAGCAGTTCCCCGTCAGGATGTTGTCCTCGAGTACGAACGCGTGCCCGTCCTCCACCTCTGCACAGAAGACTTCCTCGACGCGGTCGGTGGACTCGACGGACTGCACGACCCAGTCGACCACCGGGTCCGACGGCCGATCGAGCACGGCTGTGCGCTCGCCCGTGAACCGGTCGAGGCCCTGAGCCGATCGGGCCGGCGGAGAAATCGGAGTCTTCCCGGCACCTGGTGCCGACAGGACTCCGTTTTCTGCGGGGTGCTGCGAGACGAGGACGTCGCCGGTCTGGAGCTCCGCCGTCACCACCTCACGGCGGCTGCGACGGTCGCTGCCGGAGCGAAGGAACCAGCGATGCCCGTCGGTTGCGAAGATCTCCTTGCGCTGCCGGTCACGTGTCAGCACGATCCGGTGCAAGGTCTGGGTCCCGTAGGACTTGAACGGCGCATCTAGCCAGTCGCCACGGGCACCCAGGATGCGATGGGTCCCACCTACCAGCTCTCGGATCTCCCGCGGACCGTCCCAAGTCAGGACCCGCGTCTCACCGGCCAGGCAGTGGAAGAACCCCCGGCCCGGGTTGACGTTGAACGACGGCGACTTCTCGTCGTGGAAGGGGCACAGGCCCTTCAGCGAGCCCCCGCCGGCCTTGCGGAGGGTGACGTACTGCGAGACGACGTCGTCGATGCGCGCCTTCTCGCGCACCTCGGCGATGTCCTCCTCGCGGATCCGTCCGGCCACGTGCGGAGTCTAGGTGGACGCTAGTAGGGGCCGGACATGATGTTCACAAGGTCCTCGCCGGCGGCGTAGCGGTGCAGCTGGTCGCGCACGAGTCGGTGGGCGCGCGGCCACATCGCGCTGCTGGCGCCGCCGACGTGCGGGCTGACGAGCAGGTTCGGCGCGTCCCACAGCGGGTGGTCGGCGGGCAGCGGCTCCTCCGCCGCCACGTCGGTCGCGTAGTGCAGCCGGCCGGCGTGCAGGGCGGTGACCACCGCGTCGGTGTCGACGACCGCCCCGCGGGCGACGTTGACCAGCAGCGCCCCGTCCTTCATCGCCGCGAGGAACTCCGCGTCCACGAGCCCGCGGGTCTCGTCGGTGAGTGGCAGGGTGAGCACCACGACGTCGGCGTCCGGCAGCAGTCGCGGCAGGTCGGCGATCGGGTGGACGCCGTCGCGGGCGCGGCGCGCCACCCGCACGACCTCGACCTCGAACGGCACCAGGCGCCGTTCCACGGCCTCCCCCACGGCGCCGTACCCCACGACCAGCACCCGCCGGTCCGCGAGTGCCGGGTGCCATCCGGTGCGCCAGACGCGCCGGTCCTGGTCGCGCACGAAGCCGGGCACGCCCCGCAGGCTCGCGAGCACCAGGGTGAGCGCGAGCTCGGCGGTCGAGGTGTCGTGGATGCCGCGCCCGTTGCAGAGCAGGACGCCGTCGGGCACCCGGCCGCGCACGTTGTCGACGCCCGCGGTGAGCGTCTGCACGACCTCCAGGCTCGTCATCCGCGGCAGGACGTCCCCGACCCGCGGCCCGACCTGGTACGGCGGCACGTAGAACCGCACCTCGCCGACGCTGTCCGGCACGTGCTCGGTGGGGTCGACGACCTCGTAGCGCAGGTCGTCCGGCGGATCGCCCCCCTCATCACTGAGCTCGGCGGGATCGAAGGGCAGCCAGACCAGCCGGTCGCTCATGTCCGGCCCGTCAGGGCCGCGTGGCGGGCGACCGCGCTGCCGTCGGTCAGCGAGGCGACCTGGTCGACCACCACGCGGAGCCGGGCGGCGTCGTCGGGTGCGGCCGCCCAGTCGTCGGCGAACGGTCGCTCGAGGGCGTCGGGCCCGCGCTCGACGAGCACCGCGACCAGCTCGGCCAGCAGCTCGCGCTGCCTCTCCATCAGGGCGACCCGGTCGTCGGCCCGCATCACGTAGTGGGCGGCGATGCCCTTGAGCACGGCGATCTCGAGCCGGGTCTGCTCGGGCACCACGAGGTCCGCGGCATACCGGACGAACGGGCCGTCACCGGCCTCGAACGTCGCGTGCTGGACCGCGCCGCAGAACCGGCCGATCAGATCGCTGGTGAGGTTCTTCAGCGCCGCGAGCGACCGGCGGCTGCCGTCGTACGGCGCCTCCGGCCAGCCACCCACCGTGCGCAGCCGCGCCAGGGTCTTGTCGAGCACCTCGTCGTCGGCGTCGGGGAGGTACCAGTCGCGCACGGTCTGCCAGACCGCGGCCTGGTCCACCCGGATCAGGTCGACCCGCCCGGCCACCACCCCGTCCTCGACGTCGTGCACCGAGTAGGCCACGTCGTCGGCGAGGTCCATCACCTGCGCCTCGAGGCACCGGCGGGTGCCGTCGGCGCCCCGGCGCATCCAGTCGAACACCGGCCGGTCGTCGTCGTAGACCCCGAACTTCACGACGAAGCGGGGCGACCCGTCGGCGTGCACGCCGTGCGGGGCGTCGGCCGCGGACCGGGGCCAGGGGTACTTGGTGCAGGCATCGAGCGTCGCGCGGGTCAGGTTGAGCCCGGCACCGTCGGTCTTCGCCTCCAGGCGGGTGAGCAGCCGCAGGGTCTGCGCGTTGCCCTCGAACCCGCCGCACGACTCCCCCAGCTCCGCCAGCACCCGCTCGCCGTTGTGGCCGAAGGGCGGGTGGCCGAGGTCGTGCGCCAGCGCCGCGGTCTCGGCGATGTCCGGCTGGCTGCCCAGCGCCCGGGACAGGTCGCGCGCCACCTGCGCCACCTCGAGGCTGTGGGTCAGCCGGTTGCGCACGAAGTCGTCGGACTGGGGGCCCATCACCTGGGTCTTGGCCGCCAGCCGGCGCGAGGCGGCCGCATGCACCACGCGCGCCCGGTCGCGCTCGAACGGCGTGCGCACGGGCGCGTCCACCCGCTTGGGCGGCTCCTCGACGAGGCGCTCGCGGGCGGCGGCGTCGTACCGGTCCTCGGTCATCGGTGCCGACTCTAGGCGGGGCCCGGGACATTCGCCCCTGCCACCCGGCCACCGGGCGTCCTAGCGTGCTGGGAGTGGGCCGGGCCGAGGAGCACCGCGCAGCGCTGCAGGCGCTGGGGACCGACGCCTGGCCGGCGTACCTCGACGCGCACTCCGGACTGCCCGGTCCGCGCGGCAACATCGAGCTCGCGCTGGTCCTGGCCGACCTCGCGCCGGCGGCCCTGGCCGACGAGCTGATCGCGAGCGGCGACGAGTACCGCACGTTCTGCGGGGTGGTGGCCCTCGGGAGGCGCGCCCACGACCCGGCGGTGCTGGCGCGGTTGCACGCCCACGCTGCCGACGAGCGCTGGCGGGTGCGGGAAGCCGTCGCGATGGCCCTGCAGCGGCTCGGGGACGACGACCTGCCGGCCCTGCAGGACACCGTGCTCGCCTGGGCCGACGACCCGGACCCGCTCGTGCAGCGGGCCGCGGCCGCAGCGGTCTGCGAGCCGCGCCTGCTGCGTACGCCGGCAGCCGCCGCCGTCGCGGTCGAGGTGTGCCGGCGGGCGACCGCCGCGCTGGCCGCCCGGCCCGCCGACGCGCGCCGCCACGCCGACGTCCGCACCCTGCGGCAGGGGCTGGGCTACTGCTGGAGCGTCGCCGTCGCGGCCGACCCGGAGCCCGGTCTCGTGGCCTTCGAGGCCCTCGACGACTCCGACCCGGACGTGGCGTGGGTGGTGCGGGAGAACCTGCGCAAGAAGCGGCTCGCGCGGCTGGTGTGACTGCTCCCGCTCACCGTCCGCCCGAGCTCGCTCCGCTCACCGGGCTCGTGGGCGCGTCTCTCATTCCCTGGGACCGCCTCGTCAGCGCTGCGCGCTTCCTCAGTTGGTCGAGACGTGCACGTGGTCCATGTGGTCGGCCGTGGGGGAACCGTGGTTGCCGTAGTCGCGCCAGCCCTCGGAGGCGCGCTCGGGGGTCCAGATCCGGTCCCACCAGATGACGTCGTAGAGGTTGAGCTCGGAGGCGTGGGACTGCAGGAAGGACGCGATCGCGTCGCCCAGCGCCTTGTCGGTGGTCATGATGTCCAGCGCCTTGCCCGACGCGTGCTCGCCGTGGGCGTCCCAGCCGCCGTACGAGGTGATCTGCGGGAAGGCGTGGCACACCGAGCGGTAGACGTACACCGCGTCCTGCACCAGCCCGTCCTCCACGCCCGGGTCCGGGCACGGCGCCATCGAGAGGCCGGCAGCGGCGGCGACCGGCTTGTCCTCGGAGAGGTAACCGGAGGTGACCCAGCGCGACGCGCCGTCGACGACGACCTCGGTGCGGCCGGCGGCCTCCCGGCCGGTCACCAGGACCTGCTTGCCGGCGGCGATCTCACCGAGCTGCGTGGCGCTGTCGGCGGAGTCCGACCAGAGGTTGAGGTCCGTGGTCGTCCAGAGCTTGTCCTGCGCCTGCTTGACCGCGCGCTGCGTGGCCACCCGGGCCTCGTAGGCCCGGTCGGCCTTCGCCAGCCGGCGGGCGGGGAGCCGCTCGGAGCTCCGCGAGATCGTGGAGCGCTGGCGCACCCCGGTGAACGCGCCCCCGAGGTCGGCGGACGCGCCGGTCGCGACGATCGAGGTGGTGGCCGGGGAGGTGGCGAGCACGCCGACGGTCACGGCGGAAGCGGTCGCCAGGAGGGCCAGCGGGCCGGCCACCAGGGCGGCGCGGGGCTTGCGGCGGGCATCGGTGTCCCGCTTGTGGCGATGGTCTGCCACAGCGCTGATCCTTTGCTGTTGCGAGTCTGGGCGGTGCCGCACCCTCCGCGACCCGGTCCCCCGAGAAGGTCACGAAACGGCAACGACGAGCCCCCACTCAACCACACGGCCGTCACGAGCCCGAATCGAGCACCCCCGGGAGCGTCGTGTTCCCGGTCACCCTCCGGTGGTCTCGCCCGCGTCCTCGCGCAGGTGGCACCCGCTGCCGTCGGCGTCGTCGAGCCAGCCCTCGGGGACGACCACCCGGCCGCGCGGCGACCCCTGGCGACCGCGCGGCGCACCCAGCTCGGCGACGGGGAACGGCTCATCCGGGTCCAGCTCGGCCAGCAGCCGGTCGAGGGCGGCCAGGCTGTCGACCAGGCCCAGGGACCGGCGCATCTCGCCGCCGGCGGCGAACCCCTTGAGGTACCACGACACGTGCTTGCGGAACTCCTTGCAGCCCCGCTCCTCCCCCAGGTGCTGGCACAGGAGCTCGGCGTGGCGGCGCATCATCGCCGCCACCTCGCCCAGGGTCGGCAGCACGGCGACCTGCTCGCCGGCGAAGGCCGCTGCGAGGTCGCGGAAGAGCCACGGCCGCCCGAGGCAGCCCCGCCCGACCACGACACCGGCGGCGCCGGTCCGCTCGACCATGCGCACCGCGTCCGCGGCCTCCCAGATGTCCCCGTTGCCGAGCACCGGGATGTCGACGTGGTCGACCAGGGCCGCGATCGCGTCCCAGTCGGCCGCTCCGGAGTAGGCCTGGGCGACGGTGCGGCCGTGCAGCGCGATGGCCGCGCAGCCGGTCTCCTGCGCGATGCGGCCGGCGTCGAGGTAGGTCAGGTGGTCGTCGTCGATGCCCTTGCGGGTCTTCATCGTGACCGGCACGTCGTACGGCGCGGCCGCGGCCACGGCGTGCTCGAGGATCTCGGCCAGCAGCCCGCGCTTCCACGGCAGCACGCCGCCGCCGCCCTTGCGGGTCACCTTGGGGACCGGACAGCCGAAGTTGAGGTCGATGTGGGCCACGCCGTGCTCGGCGCACAGGATCTCGGCCGCCTTGCCGACGTAGACCGGGTCGGTGCCGTAGAGCTGGACCGAGCGCGTGGTCTCGAGCTCGTCGAAGACCAGCATGTCCAGGGTGTGCTGGTCACCTTCGACCAGGCCCCGGCTGGTGATCATCTCGCAGACGTAGAGACCGGCACCCTGCTCGGCGCACAGCCGGCGGTACGCCGCGTTGGTGATGCCCGCCATCGGCGCGAGGACGACGGGCGTGTCGACGCGCAGGGACCCCAGGGTGAGGCCGGACGGCAGCGGGGCGGACATGCCGCCCATTGTCTACTGGCCGTTGCCCTTCTTCGAATTCTTGGCCTTGCCGGACTTCGAGGGCTTGGGCGGCTTCGGCGCCTCGTAGGGCACCACGTCACCGGTCCAGGTGATCGGGTTGAAGGACTCGTCGGGCCGGAAGCTGACCGCGGTGAGCTGGCCGTGGTCCGGCGCGAGGTAGACCAGGCATGCCTTGGTCGACGCACCGGTCGGGAACTTGTCCGGCAGCGGGGTGCTCGGGCAGGGCTCGAAGGAGCTCGCGAAGGGCGTGGCCTCCAGCAGGACGTTCTTCTCGTTCACGACGTAGAGCGGGACCGGACGGCCACCGAGGTCGGTGTCGCCGACGTTCTTCACCGTCGCACGCACGTAGTAGGGCGTCGACGCCTTCTGCTCCGGCGAGAGCTGCCAGGCCGAGAGGTCCTTGACCGAGGCCTTCTGCAGCTCGGTGACCTGGAGGTCCAGGACGCCGACCTGGTCCTGCCGCGGGTGGTAGGCCACGACCGCGTGGTCGCCCACCGAGAGCTGGCTGCCCTGCTCGGTCAGCTCGACCCCGTCGGGCACCGGCAGGTACGGCGTCGCGCTGGTGCCCGACCCGCCGGAGCCGGAGCCCCCGTCGCTGGACCCGCCGGAGTCACTGCCGGAGCAGGCCGCGGTGCCGAGCAGGCCGGCGAGCGCGAGGGCGACGAGTGCGGTCCGCTTCATGGTCGAAGTGTGCACGAGCCCCACGGTCAGCAGCCGACGAAACGCTCGGCGAACCACGAGGTGACCGCGTCGAGCGAGATCCGCTCCTGACGCATCGTGTCGCGCTCGCGCACGGTGACCGCCTGGTCCTCGAGGGTCTCGAAGTCGACCGTGACGCAGTAGGGCGTGCCGATCTCGTCCTGACGGCGGTAGCGACGCCCGATCGCGCCCGAGTCGTCGAAGTCGACGTTCCACCCGGCTCGACGCAGCTCCATGGCGAGGTCGCGCGCCTTCGGCGACAGGTCGGCGTTGCGGCTCAGCGGCAGCACCGCGACCTTCACCGGCGCCAGCCGCGGGTCGAGCCGGAGCACCGTGCGCTTGTCGACCCCGCCCTTGGTGTTGGGCGCCTCGTCCTCGGTGTAGGCGTCGACGAGGAAGGTCATCAGGCTGCGGGACAGCCCGGCCGCCGGCTCGATGACGTAGGGCACGTGGCGCTCGTTGTTGGCCTGGTCGAAGTAGGACAGGTCCTGGCCGGAGTGCTTGGAGTGCGTGGTGAGATCGAAGTCGGTGCGGTTCGCGATGCCCTCGAGCTCGCCCCACTCCGAGCCGGCGAAGCGGAACCGGTACTCGATGTCGACGGTGCGGGTCGAGTAGTGGCTGAGCTTCTCCTGCGGGTGCTCGTAGTGGCGCAGGTTGTCGGGGTCGATGCCGAGGTCGACGTACCAGCGGGTGCGCTCGTCGATCCAGTACTGGTGCCACTCGGCGTCCTCGCCCGGCTTGACGAAGAACTCCATCTCCATCTGCTCGAACTCGCGGGTGCGGAAGATGAAGTTGCCCGGCGTGATCTCGTTGCGGAAGCTCTTGCCGATCTGGGCGATGCCGAACGGCGGCTTCTGCCGGCTCGAGGTGACGACGTTGGCGAAGTTGACGAAGATGCCCTGGGCGGTCTCGGGCCGCAGGTAGTGCAGGCCCTCCTCGTTCTCCAGGACACCGAGGTAGGTCTTGAGCAGGCCGGAGAACTGGCGCGGCTCGGTCCACGCACCGCGGGTGCCGCAGTTGGGGCACGGGACCGTGGCCAGGTCGATCGTGTCGGGGTCGACCTCGTGACCCTCGGACTTGGCCTTGCGCTCCGCGACCTCCTCCTGGAGGTGGTCGGCGCGGAAGCGCTTGTGGCACGACTGGCACTCGGTCAGCGGGTCGGTGAACGTGTCGACGTGGCCGCTGGCCTCCCACACCTGCCGGGGCAGGATGATCGAGGAGTCGAGGCCGACCATGTCGTCGCGCATGGTGACCATGGACTTCCACCACTGGCGCTTGATGTTCTCCTTCAGCTCCACGCCGAGCGGGCCGTAGTCCCAGGCCGAGCGGGTGCCGCCGTAGATCTCGCCGCAGGGGTAGACGAACCCCCGGCGCTTGGCGAGCGAGACGACGTTGTCGACGACGGTCGGCGGCGGCTTGGCCACGGTGGCTCCTATGGTCAGCGCTGGATCAGCGGTGCTGCGGGTGGGACGGAGGAATCAGCCTAACGACCTCGGCGCACCGGTATTGAGGGTGGTGCCGGGCTCGGCGGACTCGTAGGCCGACGGTTCCTCGAGGGCGCCCACCAGCACCGGCCAGGCATGCAGCTTCGCATCGTACGACGACAGCGCGCGACGGTAGCTGCCGACGTTCTCCCAGCGGGTGGTGAGCACCCACAGCTCGGGGTCGTCCACGTTGCGGCCGATCTCGCCGCCGACGTACCCCGGGCAGGCCGCGAGCACGTCTCGCGCGGCGGCGAGGCCGACCCGGAACGTCTCCCCCTCCTCGAGCGGGACGCGGAACCTGTTCACGACGAGCACGGACCCAGCCTAGAGGCCGGGTGGAGTTGACAACCATTCTCAAGTGAGGTGAGAATCGTTCTCATGAAGCGCGTCGCCCTCCCTGCCCTGCTGGTGAGCGCGTCGCTGGTGAGCGGCTGCGCGGCGTTCACCGACGACTCGGTCGGGCTGGACAACGGCGTGCAGGTCGCCGCGGCGTTCTACCCCCTCGCGTTCGTGGCGGAGCGGGTGGGCGGCGACCACGTGGAGGTCGAGAACCTGACCGCACCCGGCGGCGAGCCGCACGACCTCGAGCCGACGGTCCGGGAGACCGCCGAGGTGGCGCAGGCAGACCTGGTGCTCTACGAGCGCGGGTTCCAGCCGGCCGTCGACGACACCGTCGACGAGAACGCCGAGGGCGAGGTCCTCGACGCCGCCGACGTCGTCTCGCTCGTCCCGTTCCGCGAGCACGGGGTCGACTCCCCCGAGGACGACCCGCACTTCTGGCAGGACCCGCTCCTCCTGGCCGACGTCGCCGACGCGGTCGCCGAGCGGCTCGCCGACGTCGACCCGTCGAACGCGGCCGACTACCGGGCGAACGCCGCCGACCTGCGCGGCGACCTCGAGGCCCTCGACCGGTCGTACGCCTCGGGGCTGGCCGGCTGCGAGCGCGACACGGTCGTCGTGAGCCACGACGCGTTCGGCTACCTGCAGCGCTACGGGTTGCGGATGGAGACCATCCTCGGCCTCTCCCCGGACTCCGAGCCGACGCCGGCCGACCTCCAGCACCTGCAGGAGCTGATCCGCACCGAGGGGGTCACGACCGTGTTCTCCGAGTCCCTGGTCAGCCCGGCGGTCGCCGAGCAGCTGGCCCACGACACCGGGGCTCGCAGCGCCGTGCTCGACCCGATCGAGGGTCTGACCGACGAGACGGCCGACGAGGACTACCTCTCGCTGATGCGGGCGAACCTCGCGGCCCTGGAGGAGGCGAACGGCTGTTGACCGAGCACCCGAACGACCCGGTCGTGGAGATGACCAACGCGGCGGTGGCGATCGCCGGCCGGCCGGTCCTGCGCACCGTCGACCTCCGGGTCGACGCGGGCGAGTTCGTCGCGCTGATGGGCGCCAACGGTTCGGGCAAGTCCACGCTCGTGCGCGCGCTCACCGGGCTCCGCCCCCTCGCCACCGGCTCCGTCCGGCTCTTCGGCACCCCTCTCGCGGACTTCGACGACTGGCAGCGGGTGGGGTTCGTCCCGCAGCGCGGCGGCGCCGGGTCCGGCGTACCGGCCTCGGTGTGGGAGGTCGTCGCCTCCGGGCGGCTCCCCCGGCGCCGCCTGCTGCGCCCCCTGGGTCGCCAGGACCGGCGGGCGATCGACGCGGCCCTCGAGGTCGTCGGCCTCGCCGACCGGGCGCGTGACGGCGTCTCATCGCTCTCCGGCGGTCAGCAGCAGCGCGTGCTGATCGCCCGGGCGCTCGCCGGGGAGCCCGAGCTGTTCTTCCTCGACGAGCCGACCGCGGGCGTCGACCTCCCCAACCAACAGGTCCTGGCCGACACCCTGGCCACCCTCTCGTCGCGGGGCGCGACGATCGTGCTGGTCGCCCACGAGCTCGGCCCGATGGCGCCGCTGATCGACCGGGCCGTGGTCATGCGCGACGGTCGCGTGGCGTACGACGGGCCACCCCTGGCCAGCGAGGAGGTGGCGACCGCCCACCTCGACGGCCACCAGCACCACCACCCCGAGCCCGCGCGCCACGACCATGCGCCCCATATCGCGTCGGTCATCGAGGGGGACGGCCGATGAGCGACTACCTCGACCTGCTCCGGCTGCCCTTCATGCAGCGGGCCCTGCTCGCCGCGGTGTTCACCGGCATCGCCGCCCCCGCCGTCGGCACCTACCTGGTGCAGCGACGCCTGGCCCTGATGGGTGACGGGATCGGTCACGTGGCCGTGACCGGTGTCGCGATCGGCCTGCTCACCGGCCTCTCCCCCACCTGGACCGCGGTCGGGGTCGCCGTCGTGGGTGCCGTGGTGATCGAGGTGATCCGTGAGCGCGGCCACGCCAACGGCGACGTCGCGCTCGCCCTGCTCTTCTACGGCGGCCTGGCCGGGGGCGTGCTCATCACCGGCCTGGCCGGGCAGAGCGGGGCGCGGCTTCAGCAGTACCTCTTCGGCTCCATCACGACGATCTCCGCCAGCGACGTGGTCGTGACGATGGTGCTGGCCGCGGTCGTCGTGGTCGTCTGCGTCGGGCTGGCCCCGCAGCTCTTCGCGGTCGCGCACGACCAGGAGTTCGCCCAGGTCGCCGGGCTGCGGATCCGCGTCTACAACCTGCTGGTCGCGGTGCTCGCCGCGGTCAGCGTCACGGTCGCGATGCGTACGGTCGGCCTGCTGCTGGTCTCCGCGCTGATGGTCGTCCCCGTGGCGACCGCCCAGCAGGTGAGCCGGACGTTCCGCACGACGCTCGCTGCCGCGATGGTGCTGGGCACGCTGGCGTCCATCGGCGGGCTGCTGCTCTCGGCGGGAGCACCGGCCGGCACCCGCGTCGCACCGGGTCCGACCATCGTGCTGCTGGCGCTCGCCGGCTTCGTGGTGGCGTGGCCGCTCGGCGTGTGGCTGCGGTCGCGACGGCGGCTGCGGGAGCCGTTCCCGGTGGTCGACGCGGTCGCCCACCACGAGAGCGGCGACCACCCGCACCAGCACGGCGCCGACTGCGGCCACGTGGCCGTGCCGCACGGCGACCACGTCGACTACGTGCACGACGGGCACCGCCATGCCGAGCACGGGAGGCACTATGACGAGCACTGACCCCTCGTCCGCCGGCCCGGGCATGCGGCCCACCCGTCAGCGGCGCGCCGTCGCGGACGCGCTCGCGTCGTTCGACGACTTCCGGTCCGCCCAGGAGATCCACGACCTGCTCAGCCGCCGGGGCGACCCGGTCGGGCTCGCGACCGTCTACCGCACGCTCCAACGGCTCGCGGACGCCGGCGAGGTCGACGTCCTGCGCACCGAGGACGGCGAGGCGATCTACCGCCGCTGCTCCGACACGCACCACCACCACCTGGTCTGCCGCGGCTGCGGCCGCACCGTGGAGGTCGAGGGTCCGGCGGTCGAGCGCTGGACCCGCTCGATCGCCGCGGAGCACGGCTACGACGACGTCAGCCACACGCTGGAGATCTTCGGGACCTGCGCGGAGTGCCGGAGCTGACCGACCGACCTGCGCTAGCGTGCTGGACGTGCCGGCAGGCCCCACCGTCGTACGCCGTCGTCCGCGCGCCTCGATCCCGGTGCGGGCCGGCCTGGCCGCGCTCCTCACCGCCGTCCTCACCGTCGTCGCGATGCCGATCGGCCGGGCCGCCCCCGCACCGCCGCAGCAGCCACCGGCACCCACCAGCGGTCCCGGCGGCACCGCGACGCGCTACGCCGAGATGCGGGTCGGCCGGGGCGGTGCGGGGGTGGACGGGTTCTACGTCTTCGCCCCGGCCGGGTCCGAGCGCGGCCCGATGCCGCGCAGCCTCCCGCTGGTGATCGTGATGCACGGGTACTTCGAGTACTGGGGCTACCGGCAGCTGGCCGCGCTGGTCCGGCACACCGTGCTCGCCGGCAACGTGGTGATCTACCCGCGCTGGCAGACCGACGTCGCGACCCCGTGCCCGGGGCCCTACGACATCGCCCCCTGCCTGGACTCGGCGACCGCCGGGATCCGCGGCGGCCTGCGGTTCCTCGCGGCCCACCCGGCCTGGGTCCAGCCCCGGCTGGGCCAGGCGAGCTGGTTCGGCTTCTCCTTCGGCGGGATCATCACCGCGGACCTGGCGAACCGCTGGCGCGAGCTGTCCCTGCCGCGACCGCGGGCGATCTTCCTCGACGACCCGCACGACGGCGGGCTGGCCGGCGCGGGCGAGCCGGCCCTCGACGACGACCTCGCGGGCATCCCCCGCAGCACCCGGTTCGTGTGCCACTCCGGGGCCGACGGCGTCATCAGCGAGCCCGGCAAGGCCCGGTCCAGCTGCAACGCGGTGTTCCCGCGGCTGACGAGCATCCCCCGCGCGCAGAAGGTCCTGGTCCTCACCCGGACCGACACCCACGGCGCCCCGCTCCTGTCGTCGGCGCACGGGGTCTGCGCGGCCGGTCCGGGCCAGGCCGACGCCTACGACTGGAACTTCTGCTGGCGAGTGTGGGACGCGACCCGCTCCGACGCGCTCCACGGCACCCGGTCGCCCTGGGGACCCGCGCGGCTGGCCGGCCACCGCGGCCTGGGTCGCTGGAGCGACGGCGTGCCGGTCCTGCCGCTCGTCGTGCGGCACTCCGCCCCGATCGCGGGCTGAGCCGTCAGCCGGCCTGCTTCCAGGGGTCGTGGTCGGCGAGGATGCGGTCGACGCGCGCCTGGTCGAGCCGCGAGACGACGTACTGGCTCTCCTGGGCGTCGCGCACGCACTTGGCGAGACTGAACGCCGAGGTCGTGAGGAAGAGCGTGCCGAGGGCGAGGAACGCCTTGGGCCAGCCGTCGGCAGGCAGGTAGTAGATCGCGATCAGCAGCGTGAGCAGCGCGAGCCCGAAGGCGGCGGCGGACTGCGCGTAGAAGGCGGTCGTGGTCTTCGAGGTGGGAGCCTGGGATTCCATGCCTCGAGCCTCGGGGCTCGCGGACACGACGGCATCCGCACGCGTACTCAGGTGGTCGGTGCGGAGCGTTTGCGAGACTCCTCCTCGTGAGGCGGGAGCTGAGTCGGGGCATGGGCTCGTGGACCTCGCCCGCGTCGATCGCGATCAAGGACCAGCTCTTCCGTGCGCTGGCCGTCCTCCGCGTCGTCCTCCTGGTCAACGCGGTGGTGCTCACCGCCGTGCGGCACGAGGAGCTCGCGCGGCCCGCGGCCGCCGCGGGCTGCCTGGTGGTGATGGCCGTGTGGACCGGCGTCGCCACCTGGGCGTACGCCGACCAGCGGCGTCGTGGCCTGCCGCTGCTCGTCGCGGACCTGGCGGTCGCCGTGGCGCTGCTGGCCGTCACCCCGTGGGTCGCCGGCCCGGACGCGCCGAGCGTGCCCGGTTTCTGGGTGATGGGCGCCCTGTTCGCCTGGGCGGTGCAGTACCGGCTGCCGGGCGGGCTGGTCGCCGGCCTGATGCTCGCCGGCGCCGACCTGCAGCGCCAGAGCATCGACCCGTCGGACTACGGCAACGCGTTCCTCCTCGTCCTCGGCGGCTCGATCGTGGGCTTCATGTGCGACTCGCTGCAGCGGATGGCGACCGAGCGCGACGTCGCCGAGCGGGAGGCCGTGGCCGCCGCCGAGCGCGCCCGGCTGGCGAGGGTCGTCCACGACGGCGTGCTCCAGGTGCTGGCCCTGGTGCAGCGCCGCGGCCAGGAGCTGGGGGGTGACGCGGCCGAGCTCGGGCGCCTGGCCGGCGAGCAGGAGCGCGAGCTGCGCAGCCTGATCCGCGCCCAGGACGCGGTGACCGCCGACCCGGGGCCCTGGGTCGACCTCGGCGCGGAGCTCGCGCTCCTCGAGCACGGAGCCGTGACGGTGTCCGGGCCGGGTGCTCCGGTCCGGCTGCCGGCCGCGACCGCGCGGGAGGTCGTCGCCGCCACTCGCGCCTGCCTGGACAACGTCCGCCGGCACGTGGGAGAGGACGCGCCCGCCTGGGTGCTGCTCCAGGACCTGCCCGACCGCGTCGAGGTGTCCGTCCGCGACGAGGGGCCCGGGATCCCGGCCGGCCGGCTCACGGAGGCGCAGCGCCAGGGCCGGCTCGGCGTCGCGGAGTCCATCCGGGGCCGCATCCACGACCTGGGAGGCAGCGCCGAGCTCGTCAGCAGCACGGTCGGCACCGAGTGGGAGCTCGTCGTCCCGAAGACCGAGGAGGCACCGTCATGACCGAGCCGACCGGCGCGCCCGTCCGGGTCATGGTCGTCGACGACCACCCGATGTGGCGCGACGCCGTCGAGCGCGACCTGGCCGCCGCCGGCCTCGACGTCGTCGCCGTCGCCGCCACCGGGCGCGAGGCGCTGGTGCGCTTCACGGCCGCGCGCCCCCAGGTCGTGGTCCTCGACCTGCAGATCCCCGAGCCCGACGGGGTCGCGGTCACGGCCGCGATCGCCGAGCAGGACCCGGGAGCGCGGGTGCTGATCCTGTCGGCGTCGGGCGAGCAGGCCGACGTGCTGGCGGCGGTGAAGGCCGGCGCGACCGGCTACCTGGTGAAGTCCGCCTCGCGGGAGGAGCTGCTCGACGCCGTACGCCGGGTCGCTGCCGGCGACCCGGTCTTCACCCCGGGCCTCGCGGGGCTGGTGCTCGGGGAGTTCCAGCGCGAGCCCGACGAGCCACGGCTGACCGAGCGCGAGACCGAGGTGCTGCGGATGGTCGCCAAGGGCCTGTCGTACCGCCAGATCGCCGACCGGCTGGTGCTCTCCCACCGGACCGTCCAGAACCACGTGCAGAACACTTTGCGCAAGCTGCAGATGCACAATCGCGTGGAGCTGACGCGCTACGCGATCGAGCAGGGGCTGGACGAGTAGCGCTCAGACCTGGGCTCCGCCGTAGCGGCGGTCCCGGCGGGCGTAGCGGTCGATCGCGTCCCACAGGTGGCGGCGGTCGACGTCGGGCCAGAGCACGTCGGTGAAGACGAGCTCGGCGTACGCCGCCTGCCAGAGCATGAAGTTCGACAGCCGCTGCTCCCCCGAGGTGCGCCAGACCAGGTCGGCGTCGGCGACCTCGGGGACGTAGAGGTGGCGGGCGAAGGTCCGCTCGTCGACCTTCTCGGGGTCCAGCCGGCCCGCGGCGACCTCCCGGGCGATCGCGCGAGCGGTGTCGGCGATCTCGGCACGGCCGCCGTAGTTGACGCACATCGTCAGCGTGAGGACGTCGTTGTCGCGGGTCAGCTCCTCCGCGACCTGGAGCTCCTTGATGACCGACTTCCACAGCCGGGGCGCCCGGCCGGCCCAGCGGACGCGGACGCCGAGCTCGTGCATCTCGTCGCGTCGGCGCCGGATGACGTCGCGGTTGAAGCCCATGAGGAACCTGACCTCGTCGGGCGAGCGCGACCAGTTCTCGGTCGAGAACGCGTAGGCGGAGATGGCCTTGACGCCGATCTCGATCGCCCCCTCGACGACGTCGAAGAGCGAGTGCTCGCCCTGCTCGTGGCCCCTGGTGCGCGGCAGCCCGCGCTCCTTGGCCCAGCGACCGTTGCCGTCCATGACGATCGCGACGTGCCGGGGCACCAGCTCCTTCGGGACCGCCGGGGGGCGGGCGCCGGACGGGTGCGGGTCCGGGCGGCGTACGGCGCGTCTCACGGTGCTCGAGCCTAGTCCGGCCGGCTCAGCGCTCGACGTACGCCAGCGACTTCAGCCCGCGCTCGAGGTGCCACGCGAGGTAGGCGGCGACCAGGCCGCTGGCCTCCTTGAGCTGGCGCGGGTGGGCGCCGTCGACGACCGGCCAGTCACCGGCGAGGAGCGCGCCGAGGAGGGCGATCGTCTCCGGGGCGGGGCTCGCGGAGCCGGGGACCCGGCAGGTCGTGCAGATCACCCCGCCCATCGACGGGTTGAACCAGCGGTGCGGGCCCTCCAGCCCGCACCGGGCACAGTGGTCGAACGACGGCGCCCAGCCCGCGACCGCGAGCGAGCGCAACAGGTAGGAGTCGAGCACCTGGCCGGGCCCGTGCTCCTCGGCGACCATGGCGCGCAGGCCGCCCACGAGCAGCAGGAACTGCTGCACGGCCGGCTCGCGCTCGACCGGGACCAGCCGGTCAGCGGTCTCGAGCATCACGGTGCCGGCGGTGTAGCGGTCGTAGTCGAGGCCGAGGCCCTTGGAGAACGGCGTCAGCGTCTCGGCCTGGGTGATCGTGTCGAGGTTGCGACCCTCGGCCAGCTGCAGGTCCACGTGCGTGAACGGCTCGAGCCGCGACCCGAACCGCGAGGTCGTCCGGCGCACCCCGCGCGCGACCGCGCGCACCCGGCCGTGGGACCGGGTCAGCAGGGTGATGATGCGGTCGGCCTCCCCCAGCTTGTGGGTGCGCAGCACGATCGCCTCGTCGCGGTAGAGCACCGCCCCATTGTGCCCGGTCGGCGGTGGCGTCAGGCTCCGGCGCGGCGGCGGCGCCGTGAGCCTTTCCAGCAGCCGACCGCCAGGCCGACGGCGGCCCGGTCCAGGCGCTCGGGTCGCAGGCGCCACTCCAGGGCGCTGCGCGCCCGCACGAACGTGCCGTGGGGCAGCTCGTCGGCGAGCGCCACCGCGTCGGCCATCGGGCGGACGGGGTCGTAGGGGTGGCCGACGACCAGCGCGGGGACGGTGATCCGCCGCCGCTCCTTCGCCGGGGGCGCCGCGCGGCCGAAGAACAGTCCGTGGAGCAGCGCGGCGAGCGCACCGGCCCGCTGGTCGCAGGCGTCGAGCGCGACGCCCGCCCAGAACGGGACGATGCCCCGGGGCACCTGACGGGTCAGGACCCGCAGCGCGGCGACCGAGGCCGGGAGCAGCCGCGCGGTGAGCAGGAGGGGCGCGTAGACCGCGATGCTCGCCTCGACCCCGTGGTCGAGCACGGGCGCCTCGAGGATCAGCCCGCGCACCCGGGTGGGCGCGACCACGGCGACCTCGAGCGCCACGTTGGCGCCCAGGGAGGCACCGCCGACGACGGCCTGCGGCGCGCCCAGGTGGTCCAGCAGCGCCACCACCTGCTCGGCGAACTCGGTGACCGAGTAGGCGTGCGGGTCGGCCGGCCGGTCCGACCGGCCGTGCCCCAGCAGGTCCAGCGTCACCACGTGCAGGCCCTCGGCGGCGAGGGTGTGCGCCAGGGGCTGCAGCATCCGGCGAGGGGCGAGCTCGGCGGGCACCAGCACCACCCACGCGTCCCCGGCGCCGTACTCGGTGAACTCCAACCGGTCTCGACCACCGTCCGACGCGACGAAGAACTGGCCGATCCTCTCCGACACCAACATGGGATCACCCTAGGCTGCCCCGCATGTCGACGGTGGGCCGTGCCCGGATGTCGTGGCCCGCCGCAGGGTTGCTGCTGCTCGCCGTCCTGGTGAGCGGCGTCGCCGCCATCCGCTGGGCGCCGGTGGCCTCGGCCGCCGCGTCGTGGTGGCCGGGGGCCGGCATCGCGGTCGTCCTGCTCGGCCGCACCTCCCGCCGCTCCTGGTGGGTCTGGGTGCCCGCGATCGTGGCCGTCGGGCTGCTCGCGAACCTCCTCGGCGGCCGCCCGGCCGACCTGTCGGTCTGGTACGCCGTCGCGAACGCGGTCGAGGCGCTCGTCGTGGCCGCCTACCTGCTGCGCGACCGCGACACGCTGGACGAGCTCTCCACCATCGAGGCCTTCCTCCGGCTCCTCACCGGCGCCGTTCTCGGCGGGCTGACCATCGCCACCCTCGCGGCGACCGGCGCCCAGGTGCTCGGCGACGGGTCCTTCACCCAGACCTGGCGGGTCGTGGCCGCCTCGCACGCCACCGCGATCCTGGTGATCGTGCCGCTCGCCACGGCGCCTCGCGGCCGGGTCTGGCGGGAGGCCCCGTGGGAGCTGACCGCGCAGCTCGCCGCGCTGGTGGTCGCGACACTGGTGGTGTTCGGGCCGCACCAGACCCTCACGCTCGACTTCCTCCCGCTCCCCCTGCTGGTCTGGGCCGCCCTGCGCTTCGACGTGCGGGTCGTCGCCTGGGAGGTGGCCGGCTTCGGCGTCGCGGTGATGGTGACGAGCTTCCAGGACTGGGGGACGTTCGGGTTCGACCGCAGCCGGGGGGAGCTGACGTCGACCGGTCTCGGCTCCGAGGTGCAGGCGTACGTCGTGGCCGCGGCGCTGATGTCGCTCCCGCTCGCGATCGCCACGGAGCAGCGGCGGCGCTCCGAGCGGCTCTTCCGCCGCAACTTCACCGAGTCCGTCGTCGGCATGCTGCTGATCCGCGGTCACGACGGTGAGGGGCTCGAGGTCACCGACCTGAACGACGCGGCAGCGCGACTGCTCCCGGCCGACACGCTGGGACGCCGGCTCGACCAGGTGCTCGAGACGACCGAGCCCTTCGACCTGGTCGCTGCCCGCCTCGTGGCCGGTGAGCTCGACGGGTGGACGGCCCAGACCGGGGTGCGCGGTCGGCCGGGGACCCGGGTGGAGGTCGCCGTGTCGCTGCTCACGACCGACCCGGTCCCGACGTACGCCGCGCAGCTGCTCGACGTGACGGCCGAGGTGCAGGCCCGGCACCGGGTCGAGGCGGCCGAGAAGCTCACCAGCGCCACCCTCGACACGACGGCGGCGATGATCCTCGTGGCCGACCTGCACGGAGAGGTGCTGCGGGTCAACGGCGCCACCCTCGCCCTCACGGGCTTCGCCGAGGACGAGCTGGTCGGCACCGAGGTCTGGGACCTCCCCTTCGCGCCGCCGGGCTCCAGCGGCTACCCGGCGGGCCTGCCCGACGACGCCCACGCGCAGGTCAGCCGGGAGACCGACGTGGTCACCCGGACCGGTCGGCGTCGGCGCGTCCTGTGGAAGACGGGCTACGTCCGCGACGAGCGCGACCGTCCCACCCACGTGGTGCTCACCGGCACCGACCTCACCGCCGAGCGCGCCCACGCCGGCCTGAACCGGCACCTCCTCGAGGCCGCGGTCACCACGGCGCTGATCGGCATCGACCGGCGGGGCCTGATCACGGTCTTCAACGCAGGGGCGGTCAACCTGCTCGGCCTGGACGCCCAGGACACGGTCGGCAGGCCCTTCGTGGACCTGCTCGACCCCGAGGAGGTGGTCCGGCGCTGCGGTGGGAGGACCGGCGAGGAGGCGTTCGCCGCGCTCGTGGACGGGATCGAGCTGGGGGGCGGGACCGCCGAGCGCGACTGGACGTGGATCGGCGCCGAGGGCCGGCGGCACACCGTCGCGATGACCCTGAGCGTCGCGGCGGACCGGATCGCCGCCGCCGCCGGCTACCTGTGCGTGGGGCGCGACGTCGCGGAGGCGCGGGCCGGGCAGGAGATGCTGATCACCGCCCTGGAGAAGGAGCGCGAGGCGGTCCAGCGGATGCGCGAGGTGGACGCCGCCAAGAACGAGTTCGTCTCGACGGTCAGCCACGAGCTGCGGACCCCCGTGACGAGCATCGTCGGCTACACCGAGGTCCTCGAGGACGGCTCGGTCGTCGCGCCGGCCGAGGAGCAGCGGCCGCTCCTGGAGAGCATCGCCCGCAACGGCCACCGGCTGATCATGTTGTGCGACGACCTGCTCACCCTGGCCGGCCTGGACACCGCCACCACCGCCTGGGAGCACGACCCCCTCGACCTGCGCTCGGTGCTGCCGGCGGCGGAGGACGCCGTCCGCGCGCAGCTCGCCCGTCGCGACCTCACCCTCGACCTGCAGGCGCCCGACGACCCGGTCCTCGTGGCCGGCGACCGCGTGCAGCTCGAGCGGGCGCTGACGAACCTGCTCAGCAACGCGGTCAAGTTCACCGACGACGGCGGACGGATCACGGTGAGCCTCACCGTCGCGGACCGGGAGGCGTGCCTGTCGGTGACCGACACCGGCATCGGCATCCCTGTCGAGGAGCAGGATCGGCTCTTCGAGCGGTTCTTCCGGTCCAGCACCGCGCAGCAGCGCGCCATCCAGGGCACCGGCCTGGGCCTGTCCATCGTCGGCGCGATCGTGGCTGCCCACGGTGGGCGGATCGAGGTGCGGTCCGCCCACCTGGAGGGCACGACCGTGACGATCAGGCTCCCGCTGGTGCGCGGTTGACCGCGCTGATGACGGCCTTGAGCGACGCCGTGACGATGTTCGCGTCCACCCCGACGCCCCAGTAGGTCCGGTCGCGCACGAGGCACTCGACGTACGCCGCGGCGAGCGCGTCCCCGCCGGCGGACAGGGCGTGCTCGGCGTAGTCGAGGACGCGCACGTCGAATTCGTGCGGCAGCTCGTTGACCGCGTTGACGAACGCCGCGATCGGTCCGTTGCCCTCGCCGTGCAGCGACCGCAGCTCGCCGTCGACGTACACGTTGACGTCAAGGGCGTCCTTCTGGCCGGCCGCCGACGAGGTGTGGACGGAGTTCAGCTTCAGCGGCGCCTCACGGTCGAGGTACTCGGAGGAGAAGACCTCCCAGATCTCGTCGGCGGTCATCTCGCCGCCCTCCGCGTCGGTGCGCTCCTGGACCACGCGGCTGAACTCGATCTGCGCGCGCCGCGGCAGGTCCAGCTTGTGCTCGGCCTTGAGGATGTAGGCCACCCCGCCCTTGCCCGACTGGCTGTTGACCCGGATCACGGCCTCGTAGGTGCGACCGACGTCGTGGGGGTCGATGGGCAGGTACGGCGCCTCCCACGGCAGCGTGTGGACCGGCACCCCCTGCTCGGTGGCCTGCCGGTCGAGGTCCTCCAGACCCTTCTTGATCGCGTCCTGGTGGGAGCCGGAGAACGCCGTGTAGACCAGGTCGCCGGCGTACGGGTGCCGCGGGTGGACCGGCAGGTTGGTGCAGTACTCGACCGTGCGGCGGACCTCGTCGATGTCGGAGACGTCGACCATCGGGTCGACCCCCTGGCTGAACAGGTTCATCGCCAGCGTCACCAGGTCGACGTTGCCGGTGCGCTCGCCGTGGCCGAAGAGGCAGCCCTCGACCCGGTCCGCCCCGGCCATCATCGCCAGCTCGGTGGCCGCGACCGCGGTGCCGCGGTCGTTGTGCGGGTGCAGCGAGATGACGGTGTTCTGCCGGCGCGTGAGCTGCCGGCCGAACCACTCGATCTGGTCGGCGTACACGTTGGGCGTGGCGACCTCGACCGTGGCCGGCAGGTTCAGGATGATCTCGCGGCCGTCCTCGGGCTGCCAGACGTCGGAGACGGCCTCGCAGACCTCGACCGAGAACGGCAGCTCGGTGCTGGTGAAGATCTCCGGGCTGTACTCGTAGCCGATGACGGTCATGTCGAGGTGGGCGTCACCGTGCTTCATCACGAGCTCGGTGCCCCGCACGGCGATGTCCTTGACCTCGTCCCTGCTCGCACGGAACACCACGCGGCGGAACAGCGGCGCCAGCGCGTTGTAGAGGTGGATGTTGGCTCGGGGTACGCCGACCAGCGACTGCACGCTGCGCTCGATGAGGTCCTCGCGGGCCTGGGTGAGCACCGAGATCGTGACGTCGTCGGGGATGTGGTCGCCCTCGATGAGCTGGCGGACGAAGGAGAAGTCGGTCTCGCTCGCCGACGGGAAGCCGACCTCGATCTCCTTGTAGCCCATCCTCACGAGCAGCTCGAACATCTTCATCTTGCGCGCGGGGCTCATCGGGTCGATGAGCGCCTGGTTGCCGTCGCGCAGGTCGGTCGAGAGCCAGCGCGGCGCCTCGGTGATCACCGCGGACGGCCAGGTGCGGTCCGGCAGGTCGATCGGGGGGAACGGGCGGTAGCGCTCGTAAGGCATGCCGCTCGGCTTCTGCTGGGGAATCGTCATGGGTCCTGCTCCGTGCTCTCGGGTGCTCGTCGGGAGGCCGGCGCACACACTCACCCCGCAGCGAGGAGGTCCGGCTCTACGAGACCCCGCTGCGGCAGCGAAGGAGGAGGCTGCGCATCATGACGCGGCCTACCCTAGCGCACCGGCCACCCGACGTGCCGGGCCGGCTCAGGGCTGGAACAGCACCTTGACCATGCCGTCCTCCTTGTCCCGGAACTTCCGGTACGCCTCGGGGGCGGCGTCCAGCGGCAGCCGGTGGGTCGCGAAGTCCTCGACGCCCAGCACGTCCTCGTCCTTCTCCAGGACCCGCAGGATCTCGTCGGTCCACCGGCGCACGTTGGCCTGGCCCATGCGCAGCTGCAGCTGCTTGTCGAAGATCTGCATCATCGGGATCGGGTCGGCCGCCCCGCCGTACACGCCGGAGATCGACACCGTGCCGCCGCGCCGCACGGCCTCGAACGCCGTGTACAGCGCCTCGAGCCGCTCGACGCCCATGGTGGTCATCATCAGCTCCTGGACCTTCTTCGGCAGGAACCGCAGCGACTTCTGGGCGGTCTCGGCGACCGGTGAGCCGTGCGCCTCCATGCCGACCGCCTCGTGGACGGCGTCGGCCCCGCGCCCGCCGGTGAGGTCCCGGACGGCCGCCGGGACGTCGTCGACGGCCGAGAAGTCGATGGTCTCCGCGCCGCGCGCGGCGACCCGCGCCAGCCGCTCGGGCACCTGGTCCACGACGATGACCCGCGCGCCCTGGTGCAGGGCGATCCGGGCCGCCATGTCACCGACCGGGCCGGCGCCCAGCACCAGCAGGGTCCCGCCGTCGGGGACGTCGGCGTAGGCGACCCCCTGCCAGGCCGTGGGGAGCACGTCGGAGAGATAGACGAACCGGTCGTCGCTCGGGCCCTCGGGGACCTTGACCGGGAGGAAGTCGGCGAACGGCACCCGCAGGAGCTCCGCCTGGCCGCCTGGGACCTGCCCGTAGAGCTTGCTGTAGCCGAACAGGCTGGCGCCGGTGCCGTGGTCGCGGTTCTGGGTCGTCTCGCACTGGCTGTAGAGGTGCTGGTCACACATCCAGCACGAGCCGCAGCTGACGTTGAATGGCACCACCACCCGGTCGCCGGGCCGCAGCGCCGTGACCGCGGGACCGACCTCCTCGACGATCCCCATCGGCTCGTGACCCACGACGTCGCCGGGGGTCATGAACGGGGTCAGCGGGTCGTAGAGGTGCAGGTCGGACCCGCAGAGCCCGGTCGTGGTGATCCGCACGATCGCGTCGGTCGGCTCCTGGATCGCGGGGTCGGGGACCTCCTCGACGCGCATGTCCATCCGGCCCTGCCAGGTCACTGCCTTCACTGGTTTCCTCCCGTTGCACTCGTGGTCCGGTCACCGGGGAGGTATCCCCCGGTGGGTGGGAGAAACGGGTTAGGGAGCGGACGCGGCGGGTACGTCGAGGACACGGCCCGGTCTCGAGGGCCTTGCGTGGCCGGCGCTGCCGGGTAGCGTCGCAAGGGAGACACCGGACGACCCCTCCTTGCTGGAGAACACGGCAAGGCGCACCATCGCTCTCGGGATGGAGTCGCCATATGGTCACCCCCACGCCCAGATCCACCACCGACTACGACTGCGGGCTGACCCGCAGCGAGCGCTCGGAGCAGACCGCGGTCCTCCTCCGGGCGGCCCACCGCTGCGACGACCGCGAGGAGGCGGCCGCGCTGCGCGAGCAGGTCATCGTCATCAACCGTGGCGTCGCCGAGGCGGTCGCCTCCCGGTACCGCAACCGCGGCGTGCCGCTGGAGGACCTGCACCAGGTCGCGTTCGAGGGCCTGACCAAGGCGGTCAGCCGCTTCGACCCCACCCTGCGCAACGACCTGCTCACCTACGCCGTCCCCACCATCCGCGGCGAGCTGCAGCGCTACTTCCGTGACCAGGGCTGGACGGTCCGCCCGCCCCGCCGGGTCCAGGAGACCCAGTGGCGGGTCAACCAGGCCGTCGACCGGCTCAGCATGAGCCTTGGCCGCGACCCGGAGCCCGAGGAGATCGCCGCGGACATCGACGTGCCGGTCGAGGAGTACCGCGAGGCGGTGGCGGCATTCGGCTGCTTCCAGCCGGCGTCGCTCGACCAGCCGGTCGGCGACGGCGCCGCGGCCGCGGTGGGCGACCTGATCGCCGACGACGACCACGACGTCCACGCCAGCGAGGCCCGCGTGACGCTCGCCCCCGTCGTGCGCCGCCTGTCCGAGCGCGACCGGAGGATCCTCTACCTCCGGTTCTTCGAGGACCGCACCCAGGAGGAGATCGGCCGCGACCTCGGGGTGACCCAGATGCAGGTCTCGCGACTGCTCACCCGGATCCTGGGCTCGTTGCGCGAGGAGTTGCAGGAGGCCGGATGACCCAGGAGAGAGAGCTCGCCGCCCAGTTCGCCCACGTCAGCGGCGAGCTGCTCAGCGAGTCCAGTGAGGAGCTCACGTTCGAGGCGGTGGTCAAGCGAGCCGTATCGATGGTGCCCGGGTGCGTGCATGCCGGGATCACCCTGCGCCGCCGGCGAGGACGCGCGGAGACGGTCGCGGCGACCGACCAGCTCGTGGAGCGGCTCGACACCGTGCAGTACGCCCTCGGTGCGGGCCCGTGCCTGGACGCAGCCTTCGAGCGCGAGAACGTCGTCGTCGTCGACGACACCGGCACCGACCGGCGCTGGCCACGGTGGTCGGACGAGGCGCGTGCGCTCGGCGTGGCGTCCGTCATGGCCGTGCGGCTGTCGACCGGGGAGGAGACCCTCGGGGCGCTCAACCTCTACTCCGAGAAGCCGGACAACTTCGCGGGAGAGGCCGGCGTCATCGCATCGATCTTCGCCTCCCACGCCACTGAGGCGATGAGCAAGGCCCGGCTCGTCACCGGGTTGCGGGCCGCCCTCGAGTCGCGGCACCTCATCGGCATCGCCCAGGGCGTGCTGGCGGCGCAGTACGACGTCTCCTACGAGCGCGCGTTCGAGGTGCTGCACCGCTACTCCAACGACCGCAACCTCAAGCTCCGCGACGTCGCCCGGGCCGTCGCCGAGACCCGCCGGCTGCCGCTCGACGACCTGGGATGACAGCCTGGGCACCATGGCGACGTCGGCGGCCCGGCTCCTCGTGGTGCACCACTCCCCCACGACCTCGCTGCGGACGCTGACCGACGCGGTGCTCGCGGGCACCCGGGACGAGGTGATCGAGGGTGTCGAGGTGGTCGTCCGGCCAGCCCTGGAGGCGTCGGCCGAGGACGTCCTCGCGGCCGACGGCTACCTGCTCGGCACCCCCGCCAACTTCGGCTACATGAGCGGTGCTCTCAAGCACTTCTTCGACACCGTCTTCCTGCAGGCCGGTGGGGCGCTCTCCGACGACGGGTCGGCGGCGGAGGGTCCGGCCGGCGGCCGGCGGCCCTTCGGCCTGTGGGTGCACGGGCGCTACGACACTACGGGCGCGGTGCGCTCGGTGCTCACCATCGCCGGTGCGCTGCCGTGGACCCGGGCCGCCGACGTCCTGGAGGTCGTCGGCGATGTCGACGACGCGCACGAGGCGGCGGCGTACGAGCTCGGTGCGACGCTGGCCGCCCTGCTCATGCCCTGACGAGGACCGGCCCGAGCTCAGGCCTGAGCATCACGCCGTCGTCCCCGGCTCGAGCCGGGACCCGCCGGGCACCACCACCCCGGGCGCGACCCGGGACCCGCGGCCGACCATCGTGATCGCGTCGGGGTCGTCGAGGTCGGTGTCCGGCGAACCGACCCGGGCCCCCGCCCCGACCACGCAGTCGCGGTCGACCAGGGCCCGGTCGACCACCGCGCCCTCGTCCACCACGGTCGCCTCGAAGACGACGCTGTCGCGCACGACCGCCCCCGGCCGGACCACGACGTCGGGCCCGATGACGCTGCGCTCCACGGTGCCGTGCACGGTCGAGCCCGGGCTCAGCAGGCTGTCGGCGACGCGGGCACCGTCGCGCACCCGGGCCGCCGGACGCTGGACGTGGTTGCCGACGATCGGCCACCCCGGGTCACCCAGCACCCCGACGTCGTCGGTGAGGACGTCGCGGTGCGCGGCGAGGTACTTGTGCGGCTGGCCCAGGTCCTTCCAGTAGCCACCGATCGGATGCGCGACGACCCGCCCCCGCTCCACCAGGTGCGGCAGCAGGTGGTCGCCGTAGTCGCCGAGGCCGGTGTCACCGGCCGGCGCGTCCGCCCCGAGCTCCTGGTGCAGCTCCTCGAGGACGGCGACCAGGACCGCGGGGTCGTAGACGAAGATCTCGGCCGCCACGGTGCCGGTGGTCGGCTCGTCGGGCTTGTAGGCGAACCCGGTCACCCGACCATCCGCGTCGGTCTCGACGGTCGCGTGGTCGCCGGCCTGCTCGACCGGCACCTCGGCGGTCACCACGGTGCACTCCGCACCCGCGCGGCGGTGGGTCTCGAGCGCCTCGTTCACGTCGAAGCGGTAGACGTGGTCGGCGCTGCAGACCACGAGCAGCTCCGGGCCGTCGGCCAGCACCTGGTCGCGGATCCGGTAGAGCTCGTCGGCGTTGCCGTGCGCGAACCCCTCGTCGTCGGCTGTGCCGGTCCCCTGCTCGGGCATCAGCAGCCGCAGCCCGCCCCGGTTGCGGTCGAGGTCCCAGGGGCGGCCGTTGGAGACCTGCTCCTCGAGCGCGGCACCCTGGTACTGCACCGACAGCCAGACGTCGGAGATCCCGCTGTTGGCCAGGTTGGACAGCGGGACGTCGAGCAACCGGAAGACGCCGGCGAACGGGAGCGTCGGCTTGGCCCGCTCCCGGGTCAGGACGTCCATGCGGCCACCCGACCCCCCGGCCTGGACGACGGCGAGCACGTGGGGACGGACCATGGCGGGCACGGTGCCCCGCCGGGCAGGGCTCCACACCCGGCGGCGGTACGATCGCGCCGACCGCACCGCGGAGTGGCCGACCAGGGAGGGGACAGCGTGCGCCTCGTCGTACTCGCGGTCGTGGCGACGCTCCTGCTCGGCGGCTGCGGCGACGACCCGGCCCCCACCGACGTCCAGGCCCCTGCCCTGGGTGCCTGCCGGGTGCTCGAGCCCGCCGACGTCGCCCAGGACTCCAACGACAGCGACGTCGTGGACTGCACCGCGGACCACACCGCCGAGACCTACGCGGTCGGTGAGCTGCCGGACCGGTTCGACGACGCCGACCGCGACGACCGCGACGTCGGGGCCTGGGCGTACGAGACCTGCTCGGCGGCCTTCGCGGACTTCCTCGGGGCGGACGAGAGCCTGGTGATGCGCACGGTCGTGAGCTGGGCGTGGTTCCGCCCGTCGAAGGCGGCCTGGGACGAGGGCGCGCGGTGGTACCGCTGCGACGTCGTCGGCGGTGGCGAGCAGAGCAAGGAGTACGTCGACCTGCCCACGACCGCCAAGGGCCTGCTGCTGGGGCGGCCCAAGGACGCCTGGCTGGTGTGCGCCGACGGGCCCACGGTCGCCGGCTCGGTGAAGGTCCCCTGCTCGCAACCGCACCAGTGGCGCGCCGTGACGACGATCTCGCTCGGTGACGAGGGCGACCCCTACCCCGGGGACCGGGTCGTCGAGGTGACGACGCGCGACTTCTGCTCCAAGTCGGTCGGCGCGTGGTTGAACTACCCCGTGGACTACGACTACGGGTACACGTGGTTCCACCAGGCCGAGTGGGACGCCGGCAACCGGCGCTCGGTGTGCTGGGCGAGGACGGACCGGTGAGGCGGCCCGCCGCGACCGTCGTCGCGGTCGTCGTCGCCGCGGTCCTCGGTCCGGTGCTGGCCGGCTGCAGCGGGGGGAGCGACGAGCCGTCCGCCGGCGCGACGTCCACCTCGCCGAGCACCACCACGCCCTCACCGTCCGCGCCGCCGACCGCCACGGTCCCCCGCCCCCCGCGCGAGCGCGCGTGCTACGACCTCACCTACGCCGAGGCGATCGCGCCCACCACCTCGGCGCGGCACGTGTCGTGCAAGGACACCCACACCGCTGCGACGTACGCCGTCGGCACCGTCGACGACCTCGTCGACGGACACCTCCTCGCCGTCGACTCGGACCGGGTGCAGGCCGAGGTAGCGAAGACCTGCCCGGAGAAGTTCGCGCGCGTCGTCGGCGGCACCGAGGAGGACCGGCGGCTCAGCATGCTGCGGCCGGTGTGGTTCACGCCCACGGTCGAGGAGTCCGACGCCGGCGCGGACTGGTACCGCTGCGACGCGGTGGCGATCGCCGCCGACGAGGAGCTGGCGCCGCTGACCACCGCGGTCCAGGGAGCGCTGGACAGCGAGGAGGGCCGGGACCGCTACGGGATGTGCGGCACGGCCCAGCCGGGGACCGCGCACTTCGAGCGGGTCATCTGCACCGCCGACCACTCGTGGCGCGCGGTCGCCGTGGTCCCGTTCGTCGGTGGGAGCTATCCCGGCGTCGCGAAGGTCAAGGCCGCCGGGCAGACGCCCTGCCAGGACGCGGGTGCGGCCGCGGCCTCGGACTCCCTGGACTACCAGTGGGGGTACGAGTGGCCGACGGCCGAGCAGTGGGCCACCGGTCAGACCTTCGGCCGCTGCTGGGCGCCGGACTGAGCACGGCCGCTACGGTCGAAGCATGGCGCAGCGCTGGGTGGCGACGGGTCCGTCGAGCTTCGAGCTCGAGCCGTGGCAGGCGCCACCTCCCGCACCGGGCGAGGTGACGATCGACGTCCGGGCCGCGGGCGTGAACCCGGCCGACGTCAAGCACCCGCAGCGGGCCTCGTCGTTCCCGGTCCCGGTCGGCTACGAGGTCGCGGGCGTCGTGTCGGCGGTGGGCACGGACGCGCCCTTCTCGGTCGGCGAGGAGGTGCTCGCGTTCCGGGTGTCGGGCGGCTGGGCGTCCGCGGTCACCGTGCCGGCGCGGGACGTGTTCGCCAAGCCGGCGACCCTGTCCTTCCCGCAGGCCGCGAACCTGCTGCTCGCCGGCTGCACCGCCGCGGAGATGCTGCACGTGGTGGGCGCCGCGGCCGGGGAGACGGTGCTGGTCCACGGCGCCTCCGGCGCGGTCGGGGTCAGCGTGCTGCAGCAGGCCGCCGAGCTCGGCGTGCAGGTGGTGGGGACCGCGAGCCCGGGGCGCTTCGACGTCGTGCGGCGGTACGGTGGGTCGCCCGTCGCCCACGGCGACGGCCTGCGCTCGCGCCTGGCCCCGTGGGCCGTCGCGGCCGCACTGGACTGCGTCGGCACCGAGGAGGCGGTCTCGACCTCGCTCGCGCTGGTCGCCGACCGCTCCCGCATCGTCACCATCGCGGCGGCACCGCGCGCCGAGGCCGACGGCTTCCGCGCGATCGCCGGCGCGATGCCCGCCTCGCAGGCCTACCGCGACGCGGTCCGGCCGGCGCTGGTCGCCCTCGCCGCCGCCGGTCGCCTCGAGGTCCCCGTCGCCCGCACGTTCCCCCTCGCCGACGCCCCCGCCGCCATCGACCTCATCCGCTCCGGCCACCCCGGCGGCAAGCTCGCGCTGGTCCCGTAGCCGGACCCCGATGGTCGAGGAAGGCGCTCTGCGCCTGTCGTCCCGGTGGTCGAGCTTGTCGAGACCCCCGCACCCGGGCTGATGCCTTCACCCTGCGGGTCTGCTGGGGTTGCGACCGTCGGGCTGGCTACGCGGGTAAGGCGGGCGCCGGGTTGCGGCTGCTTCCCGGCTCCCCGCGGGGTTCGGTGGTTGAGGAAGGCGCTCCTTGAGCTCAGGCGGGAGTGCAACGCCTTGATCTGATCGAGGTGTTCTTGATGGGTCGTCCTCCTTGGCCGCGTGAGAAGCAGAGGGAGTTCTGGAAGCAGATCGCTGCCGGGTTGTCGACCGAGAACGCGGCGCTTGCTGTCGGCGTGTCACGACCTGTGGGCTACCGGTGGTTCGCAGCATCGGGAGGCGTGATGCCCCCTCGAACGGACCGCGAGCAGCTATCGTCCTCGAAGACCGGGCACGGTCGTCGGTTGACTCAGGCCGACCGCGAGGAGATCGCTCACCTCAAGCGCCTGGGTAAATCGATGACCGTGATCGCCACGGCGATCGGTTTCGACAAGTCGACGATCAGCCGCGAGCTGGCACGCAACACCACCGGTGGCCAGTACCGGGCCACCACCGCCCAGGCAGAGTCCGACAAGCGGACCCGTGCCGCGCAGGCCAAGCCCGCGAAGCTGGCGGTGAACAGCCGCCTGCGCGCTGAGGTAGAAAGGCGGCTGGAGCTGAAGCAGAGTCCCGAGCAGATCGCGAACCGGTTGCCGCTGGACTTCCCCGACGACCCGGAGATGCGCGTGTCCCACGAGACGATCTACACCTCCCTCTACGTCCAGGGCCGCGGGGCGCTGCGCAAGGACCTGGCCGGGCATCTGCGCACCGGGCGCGCGGTCCGCAAGCCGCGCGCGCAGGCCCGGACACGTGGCGATGGCAGGACCCACCCGTTGCGCAACGTGGTCTCGATCAGCGAGCGGCCTCCCTGCGTGGAGGATCGTGCCGTGCCCGGTCACTGGGAGGGCGACCTGATCATGGGTGCCGGCAATGCCTCGGCGATCGGGACCCTCGTCGAACGCGCCACCGGGTTCTTGTGTCTGCTCCACCTACCCGGCGACCACACCGCCCCCACGGTCGCCGCGGCGATGTGCGAGCAGATGGCCAAGCTGCCCGAGACACTGCGCCTGACCCTGACCTGGGACCGTGGCAGCGAGATGACCAACCACGCCCAGATCGCCTCCGCGACCGGCCTGGACATCTACTTCGCCGACCCCGGCTCACCCTGGCAGCGGGGCTCCAACGAGAACACCAACGGCCTCCTGCGCCAGTACTTCCCCAAGAGCACGGACCTGTCCTTCTGGGGGCCGGGCTACCTCGAGCAAGTCGCCATCGAGATGAACAACCGCCCCCGCAAACGCCTCGGATGGCGCACCCCCGCCGAAGCCCTCGACCAGCTACTGTCCGAACACGACAAGCCCGGCGCTGCACTCACCGGTTGAATCCACCCTCTGCGCCTGTCTCGAAACCACCTCGCGCGAGGGTCCTGAGAGGCTCGTCGATCGTGACCAGGACCCCTGTGGAGCATGGGGATTCTCGGGTCGGACTGTCGGTGGCGGGTGCTTGAGTAGACCCATGACCACCCCCGCCAGCGCCCCGGCCGACACGCCGGTCGGCACGCCGACGGCGGAGTCGGTGCTGGCGGTGGCGTCGATGGCGGCCGAGGCGATCGCGGACCTCGAGGTCACCGTGCTGGTCCACGCCGCCGACTGGGTCGCGCTGCACCCGGGCGAGCAGGTCGACACCTCGATCGAGTTCGGGATGCGGGACCTGCAGATCGCCGGCGACGGCGCCCCCACGATCGACGAGGCAGCGGTCGCGGAGTTCGCGCTCGCGGTCGGACGGTCCACCGATGCCGGCCGGATCCTGCTCGGTGACGCGGTCGAGCTCCAGCACCGTCTCCCCCGCCTCTGGAAGCGCGTGGTGGCCGGGGAGGTCGCGGTGTGGAAGGCCCGCAAGGTCGCCCAAGCCACGACCAGCCTTCCCATGGACGCTGCGGCAGCGGTCGACGCGCGGTTGGCGTGGTGCGCACACCGGTGCTCGTTCGCCGAGATCGACCGCCAGGTCGCCAAGGCCCGCGCCGAGCACGACCCCGAGGCTGCCGAGGCCGCCCGAGTCGAGGCGCTGGAGAACCGACACTTCGACATCAACCTGCGCCAGGTCTCCTCCGACGGACTCGTCCACGTCGACGCCGACCTCGACCTCGCCGACGCCCTCGCCCTCGAAGAGGCCATCGCCGCCAAGGCCAAGACGCTGGACCCCCAGCTCCCCCTCGACGTGCGCCGCTCCATGGCCGCCGGGCTGCTCGGCACCAGCGACGGCGCCAGTGACGGTGGGCAGTCCCGGGCGGTGGTGGTGTACGCCCACCTCCGGGCCGAGCAGGCAACCGTGGACGTCGACAACACCCGCTCCACCGTCACCGTCGAGCACCTGCGGGACTGGTGCACCCGGGCCGGCACCAAGGTCACGATCCGGCCGGTCGTCGACCTCGGCGAAGAGCTGGCCACCGACTGCTACCGGCCCACCGACGCCATGAGCGAACAGGTCCGCCTCCGTGACCGGCAGTGCTGCTTCCCCGACTGCACCCGCCCCGCCAGGGACGGCGACGCCGACCACATCGTCGAGTGGCCCACAGGCAAGACCCGGTCATCCAACCTCTCCGCGCTGTGCCGCACCCACCACCGCCTCAAGACCCACACGCCCTGGACCTACACCCGGATCCCCGGAGTCGGGCACGTGTGGACCAGCCCCCAGGGCCGGGTCTACGTCAGCAGCGTCGTCACCGAACCGCCAACCGAACCACCGGCACGACATACCGCCTGACCCGGACCCCGCCCGACACCCACAGACGGCCACGGCGGGGCCACAGTCATGTCCGGACGCGGACCCTGGCTGTTCTTGGAGCGGTGACCACGACGGTCGACCCCAGCGGACCGCGAGCCGATCGGCCGCCGCAGGTTCATCACGGTCTGTCGGCAAGCCTGCACTTCCCATCGTCTGCCCGCCGTGGGAAGCGCAGCTTCACCTGCATCCCGTAGTGAAACTCCCCTCGCCGCGGCGGTCAGCGACCGGTCCGGTGCACCACCCAGACGTTGGGCTCGACGTACGTCGCGACGCCGTGCTCGAGGTCGCAGTGCACGGGAGCCAGGGCGCCGGGCACGTGCACCGGGCCGGACCGGTCGAAGGGCAGCCCGGTCCACTCGCGCCACTCCTCGAGCGTGCCGGGGACGACCATCGAGCGGGGTGCCACCCCCTCGATGCGGCCGCCGGCCCGGACGTGCACGCGGAGCCACGGGTCGACCGGGAGCCCGTCGGGCCGGACGCGGGCGGCGTACGACGTCATCGGCTCGTGGGGGTCGGCCTTGCCGTTCGGACGGACCGGTGCGACGAGCTCGGCGAAGCCGTGGCGGGCGGCGTTGGCCCGCATCGCGTCGAGCACCTGCCGGGAGAGGCCGGCACCCTGCCGGTCGGGACGCACGGAGATCTCGACCGCGGACAGCGCGTCGGGCGTCGCCCCGCGGACGTTCGCGAGCACCCCGTTGCGGATCACGAAGTCCCAGCCGTGGACCGGGAGGGCGTCGCCGCCGCGGACGAACGGGATCGAGTAGGCCACGGCGACCACCTCGCCCGCGTCGTCCTGGGCGACGAGGACGAAGTCGGCGAACCGGGACTCGACGTTGTTGTAGAAGAGCCCGCCGATCGGGTCGTGGCGCATGAACTCCGGCCACGAGCTCGGCATGTCCCACATGGCGCCGGCGAGCTCCGGCCGATCGGCCAGGACGGAGATCGCGAGGCTCATCGGGACACCGGTTCAGCCGAACAGCTCGGCGGCCATCAGCTCGATCAGCTTCTGCAGGCCCTTGAACGGCCGCACCATCACGGTGAAGTCGGTCAGCCGGCCGTCGGGGCCCCAGGTCAGCATGTCGATGCCGTGCACGGTCAGCCCGTCCAGGTCAGCGCGGAACTCCAGCACGGCCGAGTCGTCGGCGTACCACTCTCGGACGTAGGTGAGCGTCGGGCCGAGCACGACCATGGCGGCGGTGAGGTACGCCGTCGTCAGCTCCTTGCCCTCCTGCGGGGTGTGCACGGCGGGCGACCGGAAGGTCACGTCGTCGGCGAGCAGGGCGTCGAGCCGGGCCGAGTCGCGGGTGGCGGCGACCTCGTGCCACGCGGCGACGGGTGCGGGACGCTCCATCAGAACCCCAGCTTCCTGAGCTGGCGCGGGTCCCGCTGCCAGTCCTTGGCGACCTTGACGTGGAGATCGAGGTAGACCGGCGTGCCGAGCAGCGCCTGGATCTGCTGGCGGGCGTTGGTGCCGATCGTGCGCAGCCGCGAGCCCTTCGGCCCGATGATGATGCCCTTCTGGGAGTCGCGCTCGACGTAGACGTTGGCGTGGACGTCGAGCAGCGGCTTGTCCTCGGGCCGCCCCTCCCGCAGGCCCATCTCCTCGACGACGACCGCGACCGAGTGCGGGAGCTCGTCGCGCAGCCCGTCGAGGGCCGCCTCGCGGACCAGCTCGGCGACGAGGACCTCCTCGGGCGCGTCGGTGAGGTCGCCGTCGGGGTAGAGCGGCGGGCCCTCGGGCAGCAGCGCGACCAGGAGGTCCTGCAGCAGGCTCACCTGGCTCTGCCGCTCGTCGGCCGACCGCGCCGAGACCGGCACGATCTCGGCCCACTCGACGCCGATCTCGGTGCCGAGCCTGGCGATGTCCAGCAGGTGCTCAGCGATGCGCTCCGGGGACGCCAGGTCCGTCTTGGTGGCGACGGCGACCTTCTTCGTGCGCTTGACCTTCGCCATCTCGCTCGCGATGAACCGGTCGCCGGGCCCGATCCTCTCGTTGGCCGGGAAGCAGACCGCGACGACGTCGACCTCGGCGAGCGTGGTCGTCACGAGGTCGTTGAGCCGCTCACCGAGCAGCGTGCGCGGCCGGTGCAGCCCCGGGGTGTCGACCAGGATCAGCTGGGCGTCCGGGCGGTGCACGATCCCGCGCACCACGGTCCGGGTGGTCTGCGGCTTGTCGGACGTGATCACGATCTTCTGCCCGACCAGCGCGTTGGTCAGCGTCGACTTGCCCGCGTTGGGCCGGCCGACGAACGACACGAAGCCGCTCCTGTGCTCGCTCATGCGCGCTCGCCCGCCTCGTCGTAGTCGGCCCAGATCTCAGCGTCGGACCGGCCGGCCGCCTTCCCCGCCCGCCACAACGGTCCCGGGTCCACCGCGCGCGGCTGGCGAGCCGTCACGCCCCGCCAGTAGCCCATCACGTCGTACGCCGCCGACGGCAGGTGCCGCTCCCGCATCAGGTGCTTGCGGATGGCACGCATCTGCGCCGACTCGCCGGCCATCCAGAAGTACCCGTCGCCGGCCGGCCACTCGATGCCCTCGACGACCTCGGCGAGCCGGCTCTGCCCGGGCCCAGGCGGCTCGAGCCAGGTCACCTCACCGGGGAGGTACGACGTCAGCTCGTCGGGCACCTCGGCCCAGGTCCTGGTGGGCACGTCCACGCTCGACGCGATGCGGGCCATGGCGGGCAGGGCCGTGAGGTCGCCGACGAGCAGCAGCCACCTGGCTCCGGCCGGCATCGCGAACGACCCCTTGGGGTCGGTCACCGTGACGGTCTGGCCGGTCACGTCACGCTGCGCCCACTCGGTCACCAGGCCGACCTCGTGCACGACCACGTCGAGCACCAGCTCGCGGCCGTCCCACGACCGCACCGTGTAGTAGCGGCTCTGGAACTGCCCGGGCACGACCAGCCCGACCCACTCGTCCGGCACGCCGGTCGAGGTGAACGACGCCAGCCCGGGCCCGCCGAGCACCAGGCGCACCAGGTGGTCGGAGAGCTGCTCGCGGCGCAGCACCTCGGCGGTGTGGTGCTGGGCCCTCGTGCTCACCCAGCCACCCTATCGATCGCGACATCGACTGGTTTCGAGACGCGTCGCGCGTACAGCGCTCCGCGCCGTCCGCGCCGACGCTCCTCAACCTGGCACCGGGCTCCCGGCCTTCGCGAGCTCAGGCCGGGCGGTGCGCAGCTCAGAACGTGTGCCGCAGCGGGTAGCCGCTGGCGCCGTTGGCGTCGGTCTTGGTCGCGAGCACGTGGTGGAGCTGGATCTCGTTGCGCTCGAACGCCAGCCGCGAGCCGGCCATGTAGAGACCCCACACCTTGGCGGTCCCGATGCCGACCTCGTCGACGCAGGCGTCCCAGTTCTCCTGCAGGTTGCGGCACCAGCCGGCGAGGGTCTTGGCGTAGTGGACCCGGATGTTCTCCTGGTGCTGCACCTCCAGGCCGCAGTCCTCGACGGCCGTCACGATCGTGCCCGACCCGGCGAGCTCGCCGTCGGGGAAGACGTAGCGGTCGATGAACGCGCCCGCGCTGGCCGACTGGGTGTTGTCGTTGCGGGTGATGCAGTGGTTGAGCAACCGGCCCTGCGGCTTGAGGTGGTCGCGGATCCACGAGAAGTACGACGGGTAGTTCTTCAGGCCGATGTGCTCGGTCAGGCCGATCGAGGAGATCGCGTCGAAGCCGGTCTCCTCGACGTGCCGGTAGTCCATGAACCGCACCTCGGCGAGGTGGTCCAGGCCCTCCTCCTTGATCCGGTGCTGAGCCCACGACGCCTGCTCGCGCGAGAGCGTCACGCCGATCACGTTGACGCCGTACTCCTTGGCGGCGTGCCGGACCATGCCGCCCCACCCGCAGCCCAGGTCGAGCAGCCGCTGACCCGGCTGCAGGTCGAGCTTGCGGGCCACCAGGTCGTACTTGGTCTCCTGGGCCACCTCGAGCGAGGCGTCCTCGGTCGGGAACACCGCGCAGGTGTAGGTCATCGACGGGCCGAGGACGTACTCGTAGAACGTGTTGGAGACGTCGTAGTGGTGGTGGATGGCTTCGGCGTCACGGCCCTCGGAGTGCCGCAGGCCCTCCATCATCCGGCGCCACCGCGGCAGCGCCTCCTGGGGCGGCGGGGCGGGCGGCCGCAGGGTGGAGAGGCCGACGGAGCGCAGCATGTCGATCGCCTCGGCGGCCGACGGGCGGCGCAGCTTCAGGCCCTTCTGCAGCAGCCGCATCGCCTCGTAGGGGTCGCCGGGGTGCACGCCCTCGATCTCGAGGTCACCGGAGATGTAGGCACGGGCCAGGCCGAGGTCACCCGGTGCCGTCAGTAGGTAGGACAACCCGCGCGGGGTGCGCAGGTGGAACTGGAACGGCGCGTCCTCCGGACCGCTCGCACTGCCGTCGTACGCCGTGAAGCGCAACGGCAGCGGCTCCACCAGGAGCATGTCGAAGGCCTGCGCGATGGTCATCGTCACTGTCTCTTCACCGCCTTGTCGTAGAGGCTGGTCAGCCGGTCCTCGGGGTCGTAGCGCCCCTTCACGGCGGCGAGGTTGGCGCCGTCGTAGAGATCGTCGAAGGTGTCGCGGTCGTAGAACGCCTCGCTGTAGAGCGACTTGTGCCCGCCGAGCTCGTGCACCGTGGCCTCGATCGCGCGGTTGCGCGGTCCGTCGAGGGCGTCCGGGCCCACGTGCACGGTGCCCCAGAACCCGGCGTTCACGTACAGATGGTCCTTCTCGAGCGGGTACGTCGGCCAGTCGCGCAGCGCCTTGCACGGGCAGAGCCACACCGGGCGCATGCCGACCGCTTCGTCGAACCACTCCAGGAAGTCGGGCAGTCGCTCGACGGGCACCTCGATGTCCTGGATGACCCGCTCGCGCAGCGGCTTGCCCTGGCGCCGGTCGAGCCAGTCGGCGAACCCGATCCTGCGGTCCAGGCCGATGAGCTTGTGGTAGACGTCCGAGCGCCGCCAGCGCTTGGGCCACAGCCGCCGCACCCGCGGGTTCTGCACCCCGAACGCGCCCGAGCACCAGAACCAGTCCGTGTCCCAGCGCCACAGGTAGTCGTACATCGTGAGCAGGTCGGTCTCCCGGCCCTGGATGCTGCGGTAGTAGATGTCCATGCCGGTGTAGTCGCTGGTCGGCCCACCCTCGTCGGACCAGCGCGCGAGCGAGAGGTAGTACTCCCCCGGCTCGAAGGCGACGCCGTCGAACGCGTCGACCCGCTCGCCGTCGTACAGCGAGGTCTCGGCGATCTCGGCGATCGTCTTCGACAGCAGCCCCAGGTCGTCGAACCGCACGTGCCGCAGTGCGACGTGGCCCGGCACCGGCTCCAGCGCGATCCGCAACCGGGTCGCGTAGCCCAGCGAGCCGTAGGAGTTCGGGAACGCGTCGAACAGGTCGCTGTGCTCGCCGTCGGGGCCGGGGCTGCACGTGACGACCTCCCCCGCTCCGGTGAACACGTCCATCTCGAGCACGGACTCGTGCGGCAGGCCGTTGCGGAAGCTGGTCGACTCGATGCCGAGGCCGGTCACGGCGCCGCCCAGGGTGATCGTGCGCAGCTGGGGGACGACGTAGGGGATGAGCCCGTGCGGGAGCGTCGCGTCGACGAGGTCCTCGTAGGTGCACATCCCTTGGACGTCGGCGGTCCGCGCGACCGGGTCGATCGCGATCACGCCGTCGAGCCCCGAGACGTCCAGACCAGGAGCGCTGGTGGCGGCGCGCGGCCGGAACAGGTTCGAGGTCTTCTTGGCCAGCCGGACCGGCGCGCCGGCCGGGATCGCGGCGTACGACGCCCGCAGCCGCTCGACGGCCGCTCCGTGCGCTCCCCAGCCTCGCAGATCCACGGACGGCAACTTACTCGTCACGGAGCCCGGTGTCCTCAGACCCCCGTGCCGTGCTCGGCGACGAAGGACTCCATCCGCCGGTCGGGCACCAGCCACATCGCGGCCACCGCGGCGTAGCAGACGATCGCGGCCCACTCGGCGAACCACAGCGCGAGCGCGATGCCGAGCAGGTAGATCGCGATCGAGGCCTTCGCCTTGAGGTCGCGGCCGAGCGCCTCGCGCAGCACCCCGTCCTCCCCCTCGGCCCGCAGGATGGTCAGCTCCAGGACGTAGTAGGCCGCCCCGGCGGCGAGCAGGTTGACGCCGTAGACCACGACCGGCGTCCGGGCCAGGCCGGTCTCGTCCATCCACGCCGTCGTGAACGGGTAGAGCGAGAGCCAGAACAGCAGGTTCAGGTTGGCCCACAGGACCGCGCCGTTGACGCGGTGGACCAGCTGGAACATGTGGTGGTGGTTGCTCCAGTAGATGCCGATGTAGACGAAGCTCAGCAGGTAGGTGAGGAAACCGGTGCTGACGTCGCCGAGGTCCTCGAGCGACGGGCCCTCGGGCGGTCGCAGCTCGAGCACCATGATCGTGATGATGATGGCCAGGACGCCGTCGCTGAACGCCTCGAGCCTGCTGGTCGGCATGGCGGCATCCTGCCGCAGCCCTCCTGCGGTGGCGAGCGTCAGGTGGCGCGGGTGTCCACGACCGTGCCGCGGCCGTCGCCGCGGTGGACGACGACCCCGCGGCCGCCGAGGTCGCGCAGGGCGGCCAGGTCCGCGTCGGCGACCGCCCCGGCGTCGGTGAGCAGGACCGCGGCCTCCAGGCCACGGGCGCCGGACGCGACGGCCATCGCCACGCACACCCCGAGCGCCGAGACCTGGAGGGACGGCAGGTCGACCGTCGCGGCAGCGTACGTGCGCCCGTCGGCGTCGCGGACCGCGGCGCCCTCCGCCGCGCGCGTCCGCGCCCGGGTCGCCCGGGCCAGCGTCACGAGCTTGGCGTCCTCGGCGCTCAGCTCGGGGGTCTCAGTCATCGTCGTGCTCCTCCTCGTCGGGCGTGACCGTCGCGATCCGCACCGTGCCGATCTTGTTCCGCCGCCCGGAGGCCGCCTCGGCCTCGAACCGCAGCCCGTGCGCCTCGACGGTCGACCCCGGGATCGGCACCAGACCCAGGTGCTTGGCCATCAGGCCGCCCACGCTGTCGACGTCCTCCTCCTCGACGTCGAAGCCGAAGAGCTCCTCGAGGTCGTCGACGGGGTAGCGGGAGGACACGCGCACCGAGCCGTCGCCGAGGTGCTCGACGTCGACCGTCTCCGCGTCGTACTCGTCCGTGATCTCGCCGACGATCTCCTCCAGTACGTCCTCGATCGTGACGAGGCCGGCCGTGCCGCCGTACTCGTCGACGACGACGGCGATGTGCTGGCGCATCGCCTGCATCTCCGAGAGCAGCGCGTCGACCGGCTTGGAGTCCGGCACGAAGTGCGCGGGCCGCATGACCTCCTCGATGCGCTGGGTGAACTCGACGTCCGGCGCCTCGAAGTCACGGCGCACGATGTCCTTGAGGTAGGCGATGCCGACGACCTCGTCGAGGTTCTCGCCGATCACCGGAACCCGGGAGAACCCGCTGCGCAGGAAGAGCGACAGCGTCTGGCGCAGGTTCTTGTAGCGCTCGATGAACACGACGTCGTTGCGCGGGACCATCACCTCGCGCGCCGTCGTGTCACCGAGCTCGAAGACGGAGTGGATCATCTTGCGCTCACCGGACTCGATGACCGCGGACGCCTCGGCGAGGTCGACCAGCTCGCGCAGCTCGGTCTCGGTGGAGAACGGGCCCTCCCGGAAGCCCTTGCCCGGGGTGAGCGCGTTGCCGACCAGGATCAGCAGCCGCGGGATCGGGCCGAGCACGGCCGTGACGGCCGCGACGGGCGCCGCCGAGGCGAGCGCGACCCGGTCGGCGTGCTGGCGGCCCAGCGTCCGGGGCGCGACGCCGATCGCCACGAAGGAGACCACCAGCATCACGCCGATCGTGGTCAGCACGGTCGGGCCCCAGGCGTCGTACGCCGTCTGCAGCTCCAGGGTCACCAGCACGATCGCGGAGATCTCGCACAGCAGCCGCAGCAGGAGCGCGGTGTTGAGGTAGCGCGGCAGGTCGTCCAGCAGCACGACCAGCCGGGTGGCACCGGCGCGGCCCTCCGCCCGCAGCTCCTCGGCCCGTGCCCGGGAGAACGACGACAGCGCGGCGTCGGCCGCGGAGAAGAGGCCCGCCAGGACGACGAGGGCCGCCGCGGCGAGCAGCAGCCAGGCATTCACCGGAGGGGCTTCTCGGCCCGCCAGGCGGCCAGCAGCTCGTCCTGCAGCCCGAACATCACGCGGTGCTCCTCGGGCTCGGCGTGGTCGTAGCCGAGCAGGTGGAGGATCCCGTGCACCGTCAGCAGCTCCACCTCCGCCTCGGTCCCGTGGCCGGCCGCCTCGCCCTGGCGGGCCGCGACGTCGGGGCAGAGCACCAGGTCGCCCAGCACGCCCTCCTCGGGGTCCTCGTCGACCAGGCCGGGCCGCAGCTCGTCCATGGGGAAGGCCAGGACGTCGGTCGGCCCCTCCTTCTCCATCCAGCGCTGGTTGAGCTCGGCGATGGTCGGCTCGTCGACGGCCTTGATGCACAGCTCGGCGAGAGGGTGCACCCGCATCCGGTCCAGGACGAACCGGCTCAGGGCGGCCAGTCGCCGCTCGTCCAGCTCGCGGCCGGACTCGTTGAGGATCTCGATCGTCATCGCCGTGTCACCGCGTGCTCGTGAGCCCCGAGCGCGCGTCGTGCTCGTCGTAGGCGGCCACGATCTTGCCGACCAGCTTGTGGCGCACGACGTCGTGGCTGGTCAGCCGGTTGAAGGAGATGTCGTCGATGTCGTCCAGGATGCCCTCGACCGCACGCAGTCCGGACTTCTGGCCGCTCGGGAGGTCGGTCTGGGTGACGTCGCCGGTGACGACGATCTTGGACCCGAAGCCCAGTCGGGTGAGGAACATCTTCATCTGCTCCGGCGTGGTGTTCTGCGCCTCGTCGAGGATGATGAAGGAGTCGTTGAGCGACCGGCCCCGCAGGAACGCCAGCGGAGCGACCTCGATGGTGCCCGCGGCGAGGAGCTTGGGGATCGTCTCGGGGTCCAGCATGTCGTGCAGGGCGTCGTACAACGGCCGCAGGTAGGGGTCGATCTTCTCGGTCAGCGTGCCGGGCAGGAACCCGAGCCGCTCCCCGGCCTCCACCGCCGGACGGCTGAGGATGATCCGGTTCACGTTCTTCGACTGCAGCGCCTGCACGGCCTTCGCGACGGCGAGGTAGGTCTTGCCGGTGCCGGCCGGGCCGATGCCGAAGGTGATCGTGTGCTTGTCGATGGAGTCGACGTAGCGCTTCTGGTTCAGCGTCTTGGGCCGGATCGACCGACCCCGGTTGCTCAGGATGTTGAGGCTGAGCACGTCGGCCGGGCGCTCGGTCGTCTCGGCGCGCAGCATGCCGAGCACGCGCTCGACGGTCTCGGCGGTGACGCCCTGGCCGGTGCGGATGATCGCGACCAGCTCGTCGAGGAGCCGCTCGGCCAGCGCCACCTCTCCCGGCTCGCCGTGCAGGGTGATCCGGTTGCCGCGCACGTGCACGTCGGCGTCGAAGGCACGCTCGATGAGGCCGAGGTGCTCGTCGCCGGGCCCGAGGAGGCTGACCATGTTGATGCTGTTGGGGACCACCACCGTGTGGCGGGTGGCGTTGGCGGCACGGGTCCCGTGGTGGCTGGTGTCAGTCATGGATGCCCGGCTGGGCTGCTCCTTCAGGTCGGTCGAGCGGTGCTCCGTGCCGTCCATGCTACGGGCTGCGGCCTGAGCAGGCCCACCGAGAATGCGCCGGCGAGTAGCGTTCAGCCCATGCGTGAGGTCGAGGAGTGGGAGGACCCCGCCGACGACCACGACGACGACACGCCGCCGTCCTGGTTCGCCGGGCAGCACCTGCCCGAGCACGCCCGCCAGCTCGGGCTCAGCCACCACGTGCCGGACGGTGCGCTGCTGGACTTCGCCGGCCGCCTGGACAGCACCAAGCCCGTGCACCGCATCACCGCCTGGGCGATGCTGGTCGTCTTCGGGCTGCCGGTGGTGTTCGCGCTGATGCGCCTGTTCTACCTGCTGTGAGCGTCACCCGGCCTGAGCTCGCGAAGGCAGGGATCCCGACGCCAGGTCGAGTAGCCGCCGCGGCCGAGGCACGACGCCGCGTACCGAGACCTAGCTGCCGTCGTCGAACGCGGCCTGCAGGATGCCCAGGCACATCTCGTCGGTGCTGCCCTCGCCCCAGATCACGTAGCGCTCCTGCTGGCCCTGGAACGCCGGCAGCCGGTCGCGCAGCCACTGCTGGTGCGTGCAGGTGATCCGGATCGTGTCGAGGGGGTCCAGGTGGACCGGCGGGATCGGCTTGGTGCCCTGGTTGTCGAAGTCCCACACCGGGATGTCCAGGATCGTCCGGGCCTCGGGGGTGCCCGGATTCGTCTCGATCTTGATCTTGCGCCCGAGCAGGTGCATGTGGCCGGCCACGCCGATGATCGTCATCCCGCGCGGGATGTGCCGGTCGCACGTCTGGGTGTTGCCGGGCTTCACCTCGGTGCCGCACAGCAGGTGCAGCAGCCCGTTGGTGTTGCCGGCGGCGCCGAACCGGTGCAGTACGTCGGCCACCGCGGCGTCGCGGTCGCACAGGGGGCCGTCGTCGTGGCCGGGCCGGCAGGGCAGCTCGACCGGGGCCGGGAGCAGCACCGTGTGCAGCGGGGTCAGGTCGCGCTGGGCCGGCATCCACCGCAGCTGGGTGCTCGACGCGTCGGGCGACGCCCCCTTGAGCAGGTTGTAGTGCACCTGCATCACGATCTGGGAGCCCTTCGCCATCTTGACCCCGTAGCCGTCGTGCACCTTGGTCTCGTCGCCTCCCGGGGCCCAGGCGGCCAGCCAGTTGGCGTCGTCGACGTTGGAGAAGTCGCCGGAGAGGCCGGTCCCGCCGAAGCAGGTCCACCCCTCGCCGTCCTCGCCGGCGTCCTTGGCCTGCGCCTCCGCGACCTTCTCCGGCGGCACCCGGAACAAGATGACGTGGTGCACGACCAGCGGGTTGCCGGGCAGCACGTTGCTGCCGGTGAGCCAGACGTCCTTCTTCAGGTGCGGGTCGAGCAGGAAGCATCGGTAGTCGTCGGTGCCTCCCTCTGTCGGCGGCGACGGGGTGTAGGCCTCCGGCATGGTGAGCGTCATCCGGTGCTCACCGGCGCGCAGCGGCAGGGTCCTGCCCTGGGGGATGCTCGCGAGCTGGCTCGCCACGACGTCCGGCGGCTCGGCGGGCTTGAGCACCTCCGACGGCGAGCCCGTGCGGCGGTCCTGGCCCTCCTGGACGCAGCCGGCCATGGCCAGGGCCGAGGCGAGCACCAGGGCGAGCGCCGGTGCCAGGTGGCGCAGCCGCCGGCTCATCCGGGCGGCCAGGTCATCGGGCGCCCGGCGAGCAGGTGCAGGTGGGTGTGGAACACGGTCTGGCCGACCCCGGCCCCGGTGTTGAACACCAGCCGGTAGTCGTCGTGGCCCTCGTCGGCGGCGACCGCGGCCGCCGTGGTGAGGAGCTCGGCCGACGCCTCGGGGTCGCCGGCCGCGAGCTCGGCGGCGTTCGCGAAGTGCCGGCGCGGCACGACGAGCACGTGCGTGGGCGCCTGCGGGTTCAGGTCGCGGAACGCGACCGTCCGCTCGGTGGCGTGCACGACCTCGCCGGGGATCTCCCCGGCGACGATCTTGCAGAAGATGCAGTCCTCCACGAAACCCCTCCCGGGGTGAGCGTAGTCGGCCCGTGGTCGCTCTGCGTCCGGTTGTCGAGACATCCGGGCGGGACCGGGCCGCGACACGCGCGCGATCACCGGCCGGGAGTGCCGCGTCCTCGGGAGGATGGGGGCATGAACCGCCGTGCGCTCGCCGCTGCCCTGGTCACCGCCGCCGTCCTGGGGACGGCCGGGTGCGGGAGCGACACGTCGGCGGGTGACCAGGAGCCGGCGAGCGGCCCGACCCGCCACCACGGCTCGCCCTCGGGACCGTCGTCGCCGTCGTCGTCCGCACCCGCCGACCAGGTCACCGTGCCGGTGTACTTCGTCGGCCAGACCCCGCAGGGTCCCCGGCTCTACCGCGAGTTCCGCCGCGTCGACGCGGCCGACCCGCTCGGCGCGGCCCTCACGCTCGCGGCCTCGGGCGAGGCGCTCGACCCCGACTACGGCACCGTGCTGCCCGCCGGGAGCTTCCGGACCTCGGGCGACGCGGCCATCCCCCTGCCCGACGACTCGTGGCAGAAGCTGCCGGCCGGGATGGCGGAGGCCGACGCCCAGCTCGCCATCCAGCAGCTGGTCTACACCGCCCAGGGAGTGCTGCAGTCACGCGACCCCATCACGTTCACCGACGCCGACGGCAACCCCACCCAGATCTTCTACACCGCCTCCGAGGACGGCTTCCGGGCCGCCGACCCGATCAAGACCCTCGCCCTGGTCAGCGTGACGACGCCGGAGTCGAACGCGACGGTGAGCGGCAGCTTCACGGCGAGCGGGGTCTCCAGCTCCTTCGAGGCGACGACGCCCTGGGAGATCCGCGATGCGTCCGACCAGGTCGTGAAGAAGGGGTCGGCGACCGCCGAGGGCTGGATGGACAAGCTCTACCCGTGGCAGACCGAGATCGACGTCTCGGGGCTCGAGCCCGGCGTCTACACCTTCGTGGCCATGACCGACGACCCGTCCGGCGGCGAGGGGGGCGGCCCGACGGTCGACACCAAGACCATCATCGTGAAGTGATCCCCCGTCCGTGATCCTCAGCAGGCAGCGGCTCAACCGCACCCTGCTGCGCCGCCAGCACCTCCTCGAGCGCGCCGACCTCGACCCGGCCGACCTGGTCACGCACCTGGTCGGCCTGCAGTCGCAGGAGTCGCTGTCGCCGTACCTCTCGCTGGCCGCGCGGCTCGCGTCGTTCGACCCGTACGCCGTCACCCGTGACCTCGAGGGCCACCGGCTCGTCCGGGTGCTCGCGATGCGCGGCACCATCCACCTGCTCGCCGCCGACGACGCCCTCGAGCTGCGGCCCTGGGTGCAGCCGGCCCTCGACCGGGTGCAGCGCAACCACGCCGAGCCGCTCCCCCAGCTGGAGCGACCCCTCGTCCAGGCTCCGCCGCGCGGCACGTGGAAGGGCTCCGGTGGCGTCGACTACCGGCCCCTGGAGGAGTGGGCCGGCGCGCCGCTGCGCGAGCCGGACGTCCCCGGGGTCGTGCGCCGCTACCTGAGTGCCTTCGGGCCGGCGTCGGCCGCGGACGTCACCGCGTGGTCGGGCGTCACCCGGCTCGGGCCGGTGCTGGCCGGCATGGACGACCTGGTGCGGCACGAGGACGAGCGCGGCCGGGTCCTCCTCGACCTGCCCGACGGCGTGGTCGAGGACGGGGACCACCCCGCCCCGGTGCGGCTGCTCGGCACCTACGACAACCTGTGGCTCTCGCACGCCGCTCGCGACCGCGTCACCCACCCCGCGGACCGGGCCCGGTGGACCGGCCCCAACGGCGGGGTCGCCTGCACCGTCTTCGTCGGCGGCTGGCTGACCGGGCTCTGGCGGGTCGTGGACGGCCGGGCGCAGGTCGTCGAGCTCTTCCGCGAGCTCACCCGGGGCGAGCGGGCCGAGCTCGACGCCGAGGTCGCCCGGGTGGACGAGCTGCTGGCGCGGTAGCTCGGCCGGGGAGGTGGATGAATCCCCGGTCAGCCGGGGAAACCAGACGTTGTCGGGGGTTGCAACGCCTGACAACGTCATGAAGAGCCTGACAACCCCTGGTGTTCCGGCCCGTGGTGCCGCCAGCGTGGCGTGCGGGAGAGCAGGGCGGAGACGGCGGCGACGCCCGCGGTCGAGGTGCGCAGCACCTCGGCACCGAGCCGGACGGAGACTGCCCCGACGGCCTCGAGCGTCGCGACCTCCTCCGGGGTGAGACCGCCCTCGGGCCCGACGACGACCACGACCGTGCCCGTGGCGGGCACGTCGACGGTCGTCAGCGACGCGCTCGCCTCCTCGTGCAGGACGACCGCCAGGTCGGCGTCGCCGACCAGCGCCGCGACGGCGGGCGTCGTCGCCGGCTCGGCGACCTCAGGGAACCAGGACCGGCGCGCCTGCTTGGCCGCCTCGCGGGCGGTCGAGCGCCAGCGCGCCAGCGACTTCGCGGCCCGCTCCCCCTTCCAGATCGCGACGCTGCGCGCCGCGGCCCATGGCACGACCCGGGCGACGCCGATCTCCGTCAGCACCTCGACGGCGAGCTCGCCACGGTCGCCCTTGGGGATCGCCTGCACCACGACCACCTCCGGCGCGGGCCGCTCCCGGCGGGTGACCTCCTCGACGATCGCGGTGAGCGTCCGCTTGCCGGTGTCCGACACCACCGCCCGCACCGACGTGCCCGCTCCGTCGGTCAGCACCAGGTGCTCCCCGACCCGCAGGCGGCGTACGGCGACGGCGTGGTGCGCCTCGTCGCCCTCGACCGTGACCTCGGCACCCACGCCGACCCCGGCGAGGGTCGGCACGAGGTGCACCGGCAGCGACACAGCGACCGCCGTCAGTGCCCGTTGAACGCGTCGCGTAGCCGGCCGAACATGCCCTTGTGGGTCGCCCGGACCTGACCGGACGGCGCCTCCTCGCCACGGATCGCGGCGAGCTCCCGCAGCAGCTCCTCCTGCCGGGCGTCGAGCCGCGTCGGCGTCTCGACGACCAGCGTGACCACCAGGTCGCCGCGCCCGCCACGCAGGCCCGGGACGCCCCGACCGCGCAGCACCTGCTCCGAGCCGGACTGGGTGCCGGGCCGGACGTCGAGGTCGAAGCTGGTCTCCAGACCGGAGTCGGTGTCCTCACCGGTGACCACGTCGGCCTCGAGCGTCGGCAGCGTCAGGGTCGTGCCGAGCGCGGCGGCGCTCATCGGCAGGGAGACGGTGCAGTGCAGGTCGCTGCCGTTGCGGGTGAACGTCGGGTGCGGGGCGACGTGGATCTCGACGTACAGGTCGCCGGCCGGGCCACCGCCCGGCCCGATCTCACCCTCGCCGGCCAGCTGGACGCGCGTGCCGTCGTCGACGCCCGCAGGGATCTTCACCGTGAGGGTGCGGCGCGACCGCACCCGGCCGTCCCCGCCGCACTCGCGGCACGGGTCCGGGATGATCGTGCCGTAGCCGCGGCAGGCCGCGCAGGGGCGCAGCGTCCGGATCTCGCCGAGGAAGGACCGCTGGACGTGGGCCACCTCGCCGGCGCCCCGGCAGGTCTCGCAGGGCACCGGCTTGCTGCCGGGGGTCGCGCCCGAGCCGTGGCAGGTCGTGCAGAGCACCGCGGTGTCGACCTTGATCTCACGGGTGACGCCGAAGGCCGCGTCGGCGAGCTGCACCTCGAGCCGGATCAGCGCGTCCTGGCCGCGCCGCTCACGCGGACGCGGCCCCCGGCCGCCGGTGGCCCCGGCACCGCCGAAGAAGGCGTCCATGATGTCGGTGAACGAGAACCCGGCGCCCTGGCCGAAGCCCGCCGCACCGCCGAACGGGTCACCACCGCGGTCGTACGACGCCCGCTTGGCCGGGTCGGACAGCACCTCGTAGGCGCGCGAGACCTCCTTGAAGTGCTCCTGCGCCGACGGGTCGGGGTTCACGTCGGGGTGGTACTGCCGCGCGAGCCGCCGGTAGGCCTTCTTGATGGTGTCGCCGTCCGCGTCGCGGTCGACACCGAGAAGCTCGTACAGGTCCTGGCTCAACGTCTCTCTTCCTTCGTGGATGTGCTGGGGGTGTGGCGGGGGTGGCGGTGCGGTGCGGGCGTCAGCGGCTCAGGCCTCGTCGAGGATGCGCGAGACGTAGCGGGCGACCGCGCGGACGGCGGCCATCGAGCCGGGGTAGTCCATGCGCGTGGGGCCCACGATGCCGAGCCGGGCGAACGCCTCGTCGCCGGGACCGTAGCCGGTGGCGACGACGCTGGTGGAGGCGAGCTCCTGGTAGGGGCCCTCGTGGCCGATGCGGACGGTGAGGACGCCGCCGTCGGTGGTCTCCCCCAGCAGCTTGAGCAGCACGACGTGCTCCTCCAGCGCCTCGAGCAGCGGGCGCACCGCGGAGTCGAAGCTGTCGCCGAAGCGCGCCAGGTTCGCCGCGCCGCCGACGGCGATCCGCTCGTCGGACCGGTGGTCGGACATGGCGTCGACCAGGGCGTCGACGACCGCGGCGGTCAGCGGACCTGCCGGCTCGGTCGCGTCCTGGGCCGGCACCAGGCCGCGCAGCGCGGTGACCGCGTCGGCGATGACCTCGCCCACGGCCGCCTGGAGGAGGAGCGAGCGCAGGTCCGCGAGGTCGTCCTCGCCCACCTCGGTCGCCAGCTCGACCAGCCGCTGCTCGACCCGCCCGGTGCTCAGGATCAGGACCAGGAGCAGCCGGGTCGGTGACAGACCGACCAGCTCGACGTGCCGGACGGTGGAGCGCGAGAGCGTGGGGTACTGCACCACCGCGACCTGGCGGGTCAGCTGGGAGAGCAGGCGCACCGAGCGCTGCACCACGTCGTCGAGGTCGACCGCCCCGTCGAGGAAGGTCGCGATCGCGCGCTTCTCCGCGGCGCTCATCGGCTTGACCGTGGTCAGCCGGTCGACGAAGAGCCGGTAGCCCTTGTCGGTCGGCACCCGCCCCGCGCTCGTGTGCGGCTGGGTGATGTAGCCCTCGTCCTCCAGCGCCGCCATGTCGTTGCGCACGGTGGCCGGCGAGACGCCGAGCCGGTGCCGCTCGACCAGCGCCTTGGAGCCGACCGGCTCCTCGGTCGAGACGTAGTCCTCCACGATCGCGCGGAGCACGGCCAGCCTGCGCTCCTCCTGCACAGCCGCCTCCTCACTCCCGCTCGAGCCGGCCCCGAGCCTGGCACTCGGGTCCACGGAGTGCCAATGCTACTAGGCCTACAGTGGCCCGGTGGGGTTCACCGAGGTCGCCGACCGGGTCTGGGTGGCCCGCTACCCGTGGTTCGACGTCAACGTCACCCTGGTGGGTGGCGGGTCCGGCCTGCTGGTCGTCGACACGCACGCCTCCGGGCTGGCCGCGCAGGAGGTCGTCGAGGACGTCCGCCGACTCGGCGCGGGCGACGTCGTCGGCGTCGTCAACACCCACGAGCACTTCGACCACACCTTCGGCAACGCCACGCTGCGGACGGCGTACGGCCCGGTGCCGATCCACGCCCACGAGACCGCCGCCGAGCGGACCGTCGCGGCCGGCGAGCGCGTGCAGGCGTTGTACGCCGCCGACCGCGACGACCCGCACCGCGACGAGGTGCTGGCGACCGAGGTGGTGCCCGCCGACCGCAGGTTCTCCTCCGCCCTGGCCCTCGACCTCGGCGGCCGGCTGGTCGAGCTGGTCCACCCGGGGCGCGGCCACACCGCGGGTGACCTGGTCGTGCGGGTCCCTGACGCCGACGTGCTCCTGGCCGGAGACCTGGTCGAGGAGTCGGCACCGCCGTCGTACGGCGAGGACAGCTGGCCGATGGACTGGCCGCTCGCCCTCGACGTGGCGCTCGGGCTCACCACGCCCGCGAGCGTGGTCATCCCCGGGCACGGCGCGGTGGTCGACCGCGACTTCGTCGAGGAGCAGCGCAACACGATCGGGATCGTGGCCGAGACGATCCGCGACCTCGCGGGTCGCGGCGTCCCCGCCGACCAGGCCCTGGCGACCGGCGAGTGGCCGTGGCCGGCGGCGGGCCTCGCCCAGGCCGTGCGGCGCGGCTACGAGCAGCTGCCGCGCAGCCAGAGGCGGTTGCCGCTGATCTGAGCGCGCATCGTCCGAGCCTGCGAGGACGAGGAGATCCGCGGCAGGTCGAGTAGCCGCGCGAGCGACGAAGGAGCTCGCGACCGGCGTACCGAGACCTCGAGCGGGTACGCCTCCGGCATGAGCGAGAACCCGAACGCGATCGACGACGAGGACCTCCCCGAGGACCTGCAGCCCACCGAGGACAACCCGCTGGCCCAGGACCTCGACCCCGACGAGGCGAAGTCCCGCGACGAGCTGGACGTGCTCGGCGGCAAGACGCCGGAGCAGTCCGACGCCGGCGCCGACGAGGGTGAGGAAGCCGACTCCGGCTCCTGACGGCGCGCCCTGCTCGGCGCTGTCGGTGGTGGCCCCTACGGTCATCGGGTGACTCCTTCCGACCGCTACGGCACCGACGTCCTGGCCGGCGACTGGCGCGCGCCCAAGCGCGGGCGCGCGGTGGAGGCGCCCGCCGAGATCGGGGCCGTCGTGGAGGAGGTGACGACCGACTGGTGCGGGGAGATCGTGGCCGTCGACCGCGACCTCCACACCGTGACGCTGGAGGACCGGCGCCGGCGCCGGCGCACCTTCCCGCTCGGCCCCGGCTTCCTGCTGGAGGGCCGGCCGGTGATCCTCACCGCCCCGCTGCGTCGGGCCACGCCGGCTCGGCCGACGCGCACCGCGTCGGGGTCGGTCGCGGTCCACGACGCCCCGGCCCGGGTCGCGCGGGCCAGCCGGATCTTCGTCGAGGGCCGCCACGACGCCGAGCTGGTCGAGAAGGTGTGGGGCGACGACCTGCGGGTGGAGGGCGTCGTGGTCGAGCTGCTGGACGGGGTCGACGACCTGGTCGACCAGCTGCGCGCGTTCGGCCCCGGCCCGCAGCGCAAGGTCGGCGTCCTCGTCGACCACCTGGTCCCGGGGTCCAAGGAGAGCCGGATCGCCGCCGCGGTGGCCGACTCGCCGGTGGGCCCGCACGTGCTGGTGGTCGGCCACCCGTTCATCGACATCTGGGCGGCGGTCAAGCCCGAGCGTCTCGGCCTGCAGCGCTGGCCCGACGTGCCGCGTCAGGAGGAGTGGAAGAAGGGGGTGTGCCGCCGGCTCGGCTGGCCGCACGCCGACCAGGCCGACGTCGCCCGCGCGTGGAAGCAGATCCTCGGCCGGGTCTCCACCTACCACGACCTCGACCCGGCCCTGCTGGGCCGGGTCGAGGAGCTGATCGACTTCGTCACCGCCTCACCGGGGTGAAGCGGGAGCACGCGATCAGTTCGGCCGCAGCGGACGCCCCGCGGAGTCGGTGACGTTGTCGGTCGCCAGCATGATGATGCCGTCGACCAGGCCCCAGATCGAGCCGATGCCGCAGGTCACCAGGGTGACCACGATCTGCCAGATGCCGGTCTTGGTGTCGCCGATGTAGAACCGGCCGATGCCGAGGCCGCCGAGGAAGATCTGCAGCAGGCCGGCGATCAGCTTGCTCTTGTCGGAGTAGGGGACGCCGGTCACCGGGTGGACGCCGTACGGCGCGGCCGGGCTGGCGCCGTACGGGATGCCCCCGGGCGGCGGCGGAGCCGGCTGGCCGTAGGGCGGCGGCGGGACCTGCTGGTCGGCGGGCGGCGGGACCTGGCCGCCGTACGGCGGGGGCACCGGCTCACCGGCGGACGGAGGCGGGACCGGCTCACCCTCCGGGGTCGGGTTCTGATCGGGCGTCTCGGGACCTTGCGTCATGGCCACAACCTAGTCCCGATGCCGCCGCTACGGCAGCAGGTCGCGGACCAGCGCGTCGGCCAGCAGCCGCCCGGTCCGGGTGGGCACCAGGAGGGTGCCCTCCTCGACCAGCAGGCCACGCTCGACCAGGTCCGGGACAGCGGCGCGACCCGCCTCGTCGAGCACCTCGACCGGCAGCCCGTCGCGCAGGCGCAGCTCCAGCAGCACCCGCTCGACGCGACGGCTCTCCGCGTCGAGCACCTCCCGGGCGTGGGCCGGGCTCCGGCCGGCGGCGAGACGGTCGGCGTACGCCGCCGGGTGCTTGACGTTCCACCACCGCACGCCACCGACGTGGCTGTGCGCACCCGGTCCGATGCCCCACCAGTCACCGCCGGTCCAGTAGAGCAGGTTGTGGCGGCAGCGGTCGGCGTCGTCGCGCGCCCAGTTGGAGACCTCGTACCAGCGCAGCCCGGCCTGGGCGAGCCGCTCGTCGACCAGCAGGTACTTGTCGGCCAGGTCGTCCTCGTCGGGCATCGGGAGCTCCCCGCGGGTGACCCGCCGGGCGAGCGCGGTCCCGTCCTCGACGATGAGTGAGTAGGCGGAGATGTGGTCGGGCCCGCAGGACAGCGCCGCCTCGACGGTGGTCTCCCAGTCCGCAAGCGTCTCCCCCGGCGTCCCGTAGATCAGGTCCAGGCTGACGTGCTCGAACCCGGCGTCACGGGCCCACGCCGTGACCTGAGGGACCCGGAGCGGGTCGTGGGTGCGGTCGAGGGTGGCGAGCACGTGCGGCACGGCCGACTGCATGCCGAAGGAGACCCGGGTGAACCCGGCCTCGCGCAGCCGGGCCAGGTCGGCCGCGTCGACGCTGTCCGGGTTGGCCTCGGTGGTGACCTCCGCGCCGGGCGCGAGACCGAGCTCGTCGTCGATCGCGGCGAGGATGCGCCCGAGCTCGTCGGGCGCGAGCAGGGTCGGGGTGCCGCCGCCGACGAAGACGGTGCTGACCGGGACGTCGCGGTCACCGAGCACGGACCGGGCCAGCCGCACCTCCGCGACCGCCGTGCCGGCGTACGACGACCGCCCGGCCCCGGGCCCGAGCTCGTCGGCGGTGTAGGTGTTGAAGTCGCAGTAGCCGCAGCGGACCCGGCAGAACGGGACGTGCACGTAGACGCCGAAGGGTCGCTCGCCGACGCCCGTCAGGGCTGCCGAGGGAAGTGCCCCGTCGTCCGGGACCGGCTCACCGGCGGGCAGGGTCGAGGGCACGCGCTCCAGTCTCCCACCCGCGTCCTCGTTCAGTGGAAGTCGCGGGAGCGGTGCCGGGCGCGCAGCGCCTGGCCGGCCTCGGCGTGCACCGACTCGATCGGGTCGAGCCGGTCGGCGACCAGGTTGGTGACGCCGTCCTCGCGCTCGAGGATGCCGCGGATCACCATGCCCGCCGCGCTGCCGGCGACCGTGCGGTAGCGCCGCCACACCCCGACGGTGCAGATGACGTTGAGCATGCCGGTCTCGTCCTCGAGGTTGAGGAAGGTGACCCCGCCCGCGGTGCCGGGTCGCTGCCGGTGGGTGACCAGGCCCCCGACGTGCACGCGGCGACCGGGCTCGGCCTCGAAGCAGTCCGCGACCGACCTGATCCCCGCGGCACGCAACCGGTCGCGCAGGTGCTCGAAGGGATGTCCCCCCGGCGTGATGCCGGTGGCCCACAGGTCCGCCATGGTGATCTCGACCTCGTCCATGTCCGGCAGGGTCGGCGCCGGCCCGGCCACCCGGATGCCCTCGAGATGCTCGTCGGTCTCGGTCCAGCCCGCGTTCCAGAGCGCCTGTCGCCGCGAGAGGTGCCCGGCGGCGAACGCGTCGTCGAACGCACCCGCCGTCGCCAGCGCCTCCAGCTGCCGCGCGTCGAGCCCGGCCCGTCGGGACAGGTCCGCCTGGTCGGCGAACGGCCGCTCCTCGCGGGCGGCGACGATCCGCTGCGCCACCTCCGTGCTGATGCCGCGCACCGCGTCCAGACCGAGCCGGACGGCGTACGACGTGTCGCGCCGGTGCACCGGCGTCGGGTCGGGCGTGCCCGGGACCCACTCGGCCCGCTCGCCGTCGTGGAGGCACGCGTCGAGCCCCGTGGGACCAGGTGTGCCACCGGCGGCGAGCTCGAGGTCGGCGGTGGCGGCCGAGAGCGCCAGGTCGGGGCGCAACACCTCCACGCCGTGCCGCCGTGCGTCGTGCACCAGCGACTGCGGGGAGTAGAACCCCATCGGCTGCGCGCGCAGCAGCGCGGCGAGGAACGCGCCCGGGTAGTGCAGCTTGCACCAGGAGCTGGCGTAGACGAGCTTGGCGAAGGACAGCGCGTGGCTCTCGGCGAAGCCGAAGTTCGCGAACGAGAGGATCTGCAGGTAGATCGCGTCGGCCCGCTCGCCGGAGATGCCCTTGGCGGCCATGCCGGACATCAGCTTCTCCTTGACCGACTCGATCCGCTCCACCCCGCGCTTGGAGCCCATCGCGCGGCGCAGCAGGTCGGCCTCGTCGCGGTTGCAGTCGCCGAGGGTGCGCGCCATGTCCATCAGCTGCTCCTGGAACAGCGGCACCCCCTTGGTGCGCTCGAGCACCGGGATCAGCAGCGGGTGGGCGTACTCGACGGGGTCGCGGCCGGTCGCGCGGCGCACGTAGGGGTGGACCGCGCCGCCCTGGATGGGTCCGGGGCGGATCAGCGCGATCTCGATCGCGAGGTCGTAGAACTCGCGCGGCTGCAGCCGTGGCAGCGTGCCGATCTGCGCGCGGCTCTCGACCTGGAAGACGCCGACCGAGTCGGCGCGGCAGAGCATGTCGTAGACCGCCGGCTCCTCCTTGGGGATCGACGCGAGCGTCCACTGCTCACCGAGGTGCGTCGCGACGATCGACATCATGTGGTCGAGCGCGCTGATCATCCCGAGCCCGAGCAGGTCGAACTTGACCAGCCCCATGAACTCGCAGGCGTCCTTGTCCCACTGCAGCACCGTCCGCTTGTCCATCCGGGCGCGCTCGATCGGCACCACCTCGCCGATCGGCCGCTCGGTCAGCACCATGCCGCCGGAGTGGATGCCGAGGTGGCGCGGGGCGCCGAGGAAGCCGTTGGCGAGGTCGACGACGGACACCGGTACGTCGTGCTCGCCTCCCTCGCGCGGCTGCACTGCAGTCCAGGAGGTGATCTGCTTCGACCACGCGTCCTGCTGGCCGGGTGAGTGGCCGAGCGCCTTCGCCGCGTCGCGCACCGCCATCTTGGGGCGGTAGCCGACGACGTTCGCGACCTGCGCGGCGTTGTGGCGGCCGTACTTGTCGTAGACCCACTGGATCACCCGCTCACGCTTGCCTGCGTCGAAGTCGACATCGATGTCGGGCTCCTCCTCGCGGTGCTGGGAGATGAACCGCTCGAAGGGGAGCCGGTAGAACACCGGGTCGATCGCGGTGATGCCGAGCGCGTAGCAGACCGCGGAGCTGGCCGCGGATCCCCGGCCCTGGCACAAGATGCCCTGCGAGCGTGCGAACGCGACGATGTCGTGGACGATCACGAAGTAGCCGTCGAAGTCCTTCTGCGCGATCACCCCGAGCTCGTGCTCGACCCGCTCGCGCGCCTCGCGGGCGTGCGGCTCGTGGGCGTAGCGCTCGGCGAACCCGCGCTCGGTCAGCTCGCGCAGCCACCCCGACGGCGTCCACCCGTCGGGCACGAACTTCGGCAGCCGGGGGCTGGCCTTCTGCAGGTCGAAGGCGACCTCGTCGGCGAGCTCGACGCTGCGGGCGACCGCACCGGGGTAGCGCGCGAAGCGGTGTGCCATCTCCGCGCCCGACCGCAGGCTCGCCAGTCCCGACGCCGGCAGCCACCCGTCCATCTCGGCCAGGCTGCGCCGCGCCCGCACGGCGGCCATCGCGTCCGCGACCCGGTGCTGCTCGGGCCGGGCGTAGTGGACGTTGTTGGTCGCCACGACCGGCAGCCCGTGGTCACGGGCGAGCGCGGCGAGCAGGTCGTTGGTGACGGAGTCGCCAGGGAAGCCGTGGTCGACCAGCTCGACCGCGACGTGCTCGTGCCCGAACAGCGCGGTCAGCCGGTCGAGCTCCTCGGCGGCGTACGCCGGACCGCGCTCGAGCGCCTGGCGGACCATCCCCTTGCGGCAGCCGGTGAGCACCAGCCAGTGGCCTCGACCGCGCTCGGCGAGCTCGCGCAGGTCGTAGACCGGCCTGCCCTTCTCGTCGCCCCGCAGCTGGGCGTCGGTGATCGCCCCGGCCAGCCGGTGGTAGCCCTCCACCCCCCGGGCGAGCACGAGCAGGTGGCTGCCCTCGGGGTCGGCGACGCCGTTCTGCGGCTTGGTCAGGCCGAGCGAGAGCTCGGCGCCGTAGATCGTCGCGAGTCCGCCGTGCAGCTGCGCGGTCTCGGCGAACAGCGGCGCACCGTAGAACCCGTCGTGGTCGGTGATCGCGAGCCCGTGCAGCCCCAGCCGCAGCGCCTCGAGGACCAGCTGGTCGGGCCCGCTGGCGCCGTCGAGGAAGCTGAAGCTGGAGTGGCAGTGCAGCTCGGCGTACGGCGTCACCTCGCCGCCGGGTCGCTCGACGTCGACCTTGACCCGCTTGCGCTTGCGCTGCGAGATCGGCGCCTCGGGGTCCTCGGGCGTGACGACGCGGCCGGAGAGCCGCTTCTCCAGCTCACCCCAGGACATTTTCGGGTTGTTCCAGCCCATCAGTCGTCCCCTGGTCTCGACACGCCGGTCGCGGCTTCGTGCCTCAGCCGCGCGGCTCGCTCGACCACCATCAGCAGGTCCGCTGCCGCGTCCCTGCTAGTCATAGGCAGCCTCGGTCCACCACACGCCGGAGTCCCAGGTCATCAGCCAGGCGCGACCGTCGACGCCGACGACCTGGAAGCGGGCGACCCGCCGGGAGGGCCTCTCCCACCACAGCTCCTCGACCGGCCAGGGGCCGGCCCAGGCGCCGACCGGCTGCCAGCCGTCGCCCGGACCGGGGCGGAACCGCTCGGGCGGGCAGGTGACGGCGCCCCGCTCGTCGACGTCGACGGACCGACCGCCCCCGCCGACGACCTCGGCAGCCCAGGGGCTGCTCAGCACCCGGGCGGGGGCCGGCGCCGGGATGCTGCCGGGCCACGGCGGGCCCCCCTGATCGGCACGGGGGCGCAGGCCGGTCGGCCGTTCGCCCCACGGCACCAGCGCCTGCCGGTCGCGAGGTGAGCGGCCACCCTGGAGCACCGGGCGGACGACCGCCTCGTGGCCGAGCAGCCCCTGCACGCGGGCGATGCCGCGCTCGACCCGCTCGTCCGTGCCGCCCCACAGCCCGTCGGCGTGCACGGCGTCGGGGACGACGGTGACCGGGACGAAGGTGACCCGGTCGACCGGTGCCCGCACCTCGCCGGACCGGCCCAGGGCGCCCTGCAGCTGCCAGTGCAGCCGGTCGACCAGGTCGGCGGCGGTGAACCAGCGCGGGTGCAGCCAGAGCCGGGACGACGCCGGCTCGACCTCCCCCTCGCACCGCGCCTCGACCAGCACCTCGGTGCACACCAGGCCCTGCCCGGCCAGGCCCCCCACGAACGCGTCCGCGGTCCGCCGGACGCTGAAGCTGATCGTCTCGGCGTTGTCCAGCGGCGGCTCGAAGTCGACGTGCCGGGTGTGCTCGGGGGGCGGGGTGCGCGTGGCGAGGAGGACGGCTCCGTCGCCCCCGACGACGCGGTGCACCCAGGCGACGTGCGGCCCGAACCGGTCGCGCACGTCGGTCGCCGAGAGGTCCGCGAGGTCGCCGAGGGAGCGCAGCCCGAGCCGCTTCATCAGGCTGACCGCGTCGAGGTCGTCCAGGGTCTCCACCGGCAGTGCCCGCAGGAACGTCCGCGACTCCCCCGGCTCGACGACGTGGCATTCCTGAGGTGCTGCCCGGCGGGCGGCCTGCTCGGCGGTGAACAGCTCGTCGGCGACCCCGAACCGGCAGTCCCAGACACCGTGCCCGACCAACCGCTCGGCGAGGAGCGCCGCCCCGCTCTCCTCACCGCCGTGGAAGCGCGCGGGAGCCCGCAGCGCCAGCAGCCCCGGCCGGAGCGGCGCCACCCCCGGCCGCAGCTCCTCGACCGCGGCGAGCACCGGCTCGAACGCCCGGGCGTCCCGGTCGGGGCTGGCCTGGTGCACCTGCAGCCCGGGGCACCGCGACTGGGCGTCGCGGCGACGCATCCCCCGGCGTACGCCGGCAGTCCGGGCGCCGCCGTTGCAGGCCTGCACGACGTTCGCGCTGAACACCGCCGCCGGCAGGTGGGTGGGCAGTCCCTCCTCGGCCAGGGCGGCGACCACCGGCCAGTCCGGGCACCACACCGCCATCACGCGCACGTCAGCTCGCCACCTCCACGGCGGGTGCGGAGCCCTCGAACGCCTGCTCGGCGCGCCGGTGGGTCCGGTCGTCGGCGGGGAGCCACAGGGCACCGCGGCGCGGTGGCGCGGAGCCCCGCTGCGCCTCGACCAGGATCCGGCGGGACCGCAGGTGGCCGTGGCCCTCGCCGACGCCGCTCCACGCCAGCTCCCGGGTGGTCAGCCGCACCTCCGCCCGCGGCCAGTCGCCCCGGACGACCAGGGCGGCGGAGCGCTTGCGCAACCGGGCGCCGAGCCGCTCCGCCACCTGCTCGGGCACCCTGCCCTGCGGCTGGACCAGGACGACGGTCGCGACGTCGACCAGGGCTGCGGTGACCTCGAGCCACCGGTCCCCCGGGTCGGGCACCAGGACCGTCCGGTCGAGGTCGAGGCCGAGCTCCCGGGCGGCCTCGGCACCGAAGTCGGCGATCCCGACCGCCGCGCACCAGTGACCGGCACCCGACGGGCCGGCCAGCAGGGTCAGCGCCAGCGCGGCGCTGTCGACCGCGTAGCTCCCCCCGGCCCGCAGCTGGACCAGCCCGGCGAGCGCCGGGTGGGTCTCCAGCGGGAGGCGGGGCATGCCGTCCTGCATGCCCGCCATCCGGCTGCGCAGCTGCGCGATCGTGTCAGGGGTGCTGGCGGTGCTGGCCACGCCCCATCTTCGAACATGTGTTCGAAGACGTCAACCGCCACCGGCCGGATGCTTGTCAGGGGAAATGTGCAGGACACGCCGATCCCCATCGGCGTGTCCTGCACATTTCACCGGTCGACCGGCGAAACGAACGACCTCAGCCCGAGTACATGCTGTCGATCAGCGACTTGTTGTTCTCCTCGACCACGTTGCGCTTGACCTTCATCGAGGGCGTGAGCTCACCCGACTCGACGGTGAGGTCGTGGTCGAGCAGCTTCCACTTCTTGATCGTCTCCCAGCGGTTGAGCTGGGAGTTGAGCTCCTCGACGTAGCCCTTGACCATCTCCTGGACCGGCTCCGAGGCGACGATGTCGCCGTACGACGCACCCTCCATGCCGTTCTCCTTGGCCCAGTCCGCCATCGCGTCGGGATCCAGGGTGACCAGGGCGACGACGTAGTTGCGCTCGTTGCCGAACACCAGGAACTGGCTGGCGTAGGGACAGATGGCCTTGAACTTGGACTCGATCGCCGACGGGGCGACGTACTTGCCGCCGGAGGTCTTGAACAGGTCCTTGATCCGCCCGGTGATGGTGAGGAAGCCCTCGGCGTCGATGCTGCCCTTGTCGCCGGTGCGCAGCCAGCCGTCCTCGGTGAGCGTCTTGGCGGTCTCCTCGGGGAGGTTGTGGTAGCCGGCCATGACGTGCGGCCCGCGCAGCATCACCTCGTCGTCGTCGCCGATCTGGATCTCGCTGCCCGGGAGGGCGGGTCCCACGGTGCCGATCTTGTACGACGACGGCAGGTTGACCGTCGCGCCCGCGGCGTTCTCGGTCATGCCGTAGCCCTCGAGGATGAGGATGCCGGCGGCGTTGAACCACTCGGCGATCTCGGCGTTGAGCGCGGCGGAGCCGGAGATGAAGAACCGCACCCGGCCGCCGAACCGCTCGCGGACCTTGCTGAACACCAGCTTGTCGAACAGCCCGTGTTGGACGCCCAGCAGGAACGGCACCGACTTGCCCTCGCGCTTGAGCCGGCCGACCTTGAGCCCGGTGTCGAAGGCGCGCAGGAACAGCTTCTCCTTGATGCCGCCCTCGGCCGCCTGCATCGTCACGATCCGCCCGTGCGCCTTCTCGAAGATGCGCGGCGCGGCACCCATGAACGTCGGCTTGACCACGCCGAGGTTGTCGACGATCTTGTCGACCCGCCCGTCGATGGCCGTCGGGAACCCGCAGGCCAGCTGCGCCGAGAGCAGCACCTTGCCGAACGAGTGCGCCATCGGCAGCCACAGGAACTGCAGGTCGCTCTCGTCGAGGATGTCCTGGACCTGGATGGCCGTGCCCTCGTAGACCCAGGCGCGGTGCAGCAGCCGCACCCCCTTGGGGCGCCCGGTGGTCCCGGAGGTGTAGATCAGCGTCGCGAGCTGGTCGGCGGGGATCGCCCTGGCCGTCTCCTCGACGATCCCCGGGTGCTCGGCGAGGTAGGCGTCGCCCAGCTTCGCCAGGTCGTCCAGGCCGATGATCCAGTCGCCGTCGGTGGTGCCGTCGAAGGTGACGACCTTCGCCAGGTGCGGCAGGTCGCCGCGGTGCTCCGTGAGCTTGGCGATCTGGTCGTCGTCCTCGGCGAAGACGACCTGGCACTCGGAGTCACCGAGGATGTACGCCGTGTCCTCGCTGTTGGTCGACGGGTAGACCGTCGTCGTGGCCCCTGCCGCGCACATCACGGCGAGGTCCGCGAGGATCCACTCGTAGCGGGTCGAGGAGGCGATGCCGACGCGCTGCTCGGGTTGGAGACCCAGCGAGAGCAGGCCGGCGGCGAGCCGTGTCACCAGGTCGCCAGCCTGGCGCCAGGTGACCGACTCCCATGCCTCCCCTCGCGGGTAGCGGTAGGCCTCGCGGTCACCCGAGGCCGCGACGCGGTCGAGGAACTGCAGGGCGAAGTTCTGGGTCAGGTTGTCGACGAAGCCGGGATCGACGCTGGGGCTGGCCTGGGCGGTCATCTCACTCCTGATGGCGGCCGAGAGGGACAGGGATGCGACGTAACCTAGATCACTTTGCCTACCGACAGGTAGGGAACAACGTCACACCCGTGGCGTGGCGGGCGCGGTCCGCGGCCTCAGGAGCGCGCGTCGACGTACCGCTGCGCCGCGCGGCGTGCCTCGTCGACCAGGTCCTCGACGACCAGGAGTCGAGGCAGCAGGTCCGCGTCGGTGGTCAGCGCCCGGAACATGGTGCTCACGCTCACCCCGTGCCCGGGGCGGTGCACCACCGTCAGGTCGTCGCCGGGTCGTACGTCGCCCTCCTCGAGCACCCGGAGGTAGGGGCCGGGCCGGCCGACCTGGGCGAACCGCTTCACCCATGCCCGGTTGTCGTAGCCGCCGAGCCCCATCCAGTTCTTGAAGTCGTTGCACGGGATCCGCACGCTCGCGACCTCGAGCAGCGGCCCCTGCGCGCCGCCGATCCGCCACCGCTCCCCGACCTCGGCCTCGTTCACGTCGATGCCGGCCGTGGTCAGGTTCTCCGCGAACATCCCGTCGCGCAGGTCCTGACCGAGCTCGGCGGCCCACCAGTCGAGATCCTCGCGAGCGAAGACGTAGACGGCCTGGTCGACGCCGCCGTGGTGCTGGGTGTCGCCGACCTGGTCGCCGTCCAGGCCGCGGGCACGGACCCGCACCGGACCGGGGACCGGGCGCTTGTCCATCGCGGTGGAGCCGATGCCCGCCCACTCGGCGGGTCGCGGCATGCCGACGTTGACGGACACGAGGCTGGGCACGCGCAGATCCTCTCAGTCCCCGCCGCCGCGTGCCGAGGGTTTTCCCGCCGCCCGCCCCGGGAACAGGACTGGTGAAGGTCCGTGAGGACCCGGGGGAAGCAGGGGGAAGCAGTGCGTGGTGGTCTGATCGATGCCCTGCCCTGGCTGCGCAGCATCCGGCCGCTGCTGACGGCGGTCGACCCGTTCGCGGTGCTGCTGGCAGGGGCGCTCGTCCGCGAGCAGGTCACGGTGGGGGCCGCGGTCGCCGCGGCGGTCGCCGCGATGCTGGTGTGCCGCGGAGCCGAGCTCCACCGGTCGCGCCTGGTGCTGTCGGTGGTGGAGGACCTGCCCCGTCTGGCCCTCGCGGCCGGGGTGGCGGGGCTCACCCTGGCCGCCCTCACCCCGGCTCCGTCGGACCACCTGCCGTGGCGGGTGCTGCTCGTCTTCACCGGCGCCACGTTCCTGCTGCAGGTGCTCCTCCGGTCGACCGTGTACGCCGTCGTGCACGCGCGCCGCCGCTCCGGGCGCAGCTCCCACCCGGTGATCGTCGTCGGCGCGGGCACCGTCGGGCAGCGCCTGGTCACCACGTTCCTGCGCCGCCCCGAGCTGGGCCTGCACCCGGTGGGGGTCGTGGACACCGCTCCCGACCTCACGGCCCGGTCGGTACCGGTGCCCCTCCTCGGCGGCGTCGACGACCTGGAGCAGGCGATGGCCGACCTCCGCGTCGACGACGTCGTGTTCGCCTTCCCCGACCCGCCCGACGGCCGCACGATCGACGTCGTCCGCCAGTGCGTGCAGGCCGACCACCAGGTCTTCGTGGTCCCCCGCTTCTTCGAGATGATGGGCCTGGACCACCACCGCCGCACCGAGGTCGTCGGTGACGTCGCGGTGATGCGGCTGCGCCGGTGGGGGCTCCGGCCGCACACCCTGCTGCTGAAGCGGCTCCTCGACGTCGTGCTGTCCGCCGTTGCGCTGCTGGCGCTCTCCCCCGTGCTCCTCGGCTGCGCGATCGCCGTCCGGCTGGAGACCGGTCCGGGCGTGATCTTCCGTCAGGTCCGGGTGGGCCGCGGCGGCCGCACCTTCACGCTCTACAAGTTCCGCTCACTCAAGCCCGTCGACGAGGTCGAGAGCATGACCCAGTGGTCGATCGACCACGACGCGCGCCTGGGTCCGGTCGGCCGCTTCCTGCGACGGACCAGCCTCGACGAGCTGCCCCAGCTGGTCAACGTGCTGCGCGGCGACATGAGCCTGGTCGGCCCCCGGCCCGAGCGGCCGTTCTTCGTCCGCGAGTTCGCCCGCACCGAGCTCCGCTACGACGACCGGCACCGGGTGCAGACGGGCCTCACCGGATACGCCCAGGTGCACGACCTGCGTGGCGACACCCCGATCGACGCCCGGGTCCGCTTCGACAACTACTACATCGAGAACTGGTCGCTGTGGTCGGACATCAAGATCATGGCGCGCACCGTGCGCGCGGTCTTCCGCAGCGAGCCCGAGGTCCGCGGCATCGACCTCAGCGCCGCCGCGGCCACCCGGGACCGGGAGAGGCCCCGGCCACGCCGCCGCCGGCCGGCCGTGCCCTCGGGCCGGCCACGCGTCGTGCACGTGTCGGTGCCCACCACCGAAGGCGTCGCGAACGTGCTGATGGGCTATGTCCGCGACCAGGTCGCCCGGGGCTGGAGCGTGACCGTCGTCTGCCCGTCCGAGGGCTGGCTCGGACCGTCGGCGCGCAGCGCCGGAGCACAGTTCGTCCCCTGGGAGGCCGGCCGCAACCCCGGTCCGGCGGTCCTGGGTGAGACCCGGCGGTTGCGCCGCATCCTCGACGACGTCGACCCCGACGTCGTCCACCTGCACAGCTCCAAGGCCGGCATGGCCGGGCGGCTCGCGGTCCGCGGTCGGCGACCCACCGTCTTCCAGCCGCACGCCTGGTCGTTCGACGCGGTGCGCGGACCCGTCCGTGCCGCGAGCATCCGGTGGGAGCGCTGGGCGCAGCGCTGGACGACCGAGCTGGTCTGCGTGAGCCGCAGCGAGCGCCAGGTCGGCGAGCAGCACGGCATCCTCGGGGCCACGACGCTCGCCGTCAACGGTGTCGACCTGCACCGCTTCGTCGTCGCGACCGACGCCGAGCGGCGCCACGCGCGCGAGCGACTGGACCTGCGGGACGTGCCGACCGCGGTGTGCGTGGGTCGGCTCACCGAGCAGAAGGGGCAGCGCGACCTGCTCGACGCCTGGGAGCAGGTCGTCGCCCGGGTCCCGGACGCACAGCTCGTGCTCATCGGCGACGGACCCGACCGCGGTGAGCTCGAGATGCGGGCCGCGTCCCTCCGCGGCGTGCTGCTGACCGGCGCCCGGTCCGACGTACGCCAGTGGCTCGCGGCCGCGGACCTCGTCGTCGCGCCGTCCCGGTGGGAGGGCATGGCGGTCGCCCCGCTGGAGGCGATGGCCGCCGGCCGCAGCGTGGTGGCCACCCGCGCGAGCGGGATGGCGGAGAGCATCCCGCGCGGCGCGGGGACGCTCGTGCCCGTCGGTGATGTCGGCCGGCTCACCGAGGCCCTGGTCCGCCGCCTCGACGACCCCGCGCTCGCCGCCGCCGAGGGGCGTCTGGGTCGCCTGCACGTCGAGGAGCGCCACGACGCGGACGCGTCGGCGGAGCACGTCGCGCGGGTCACCCTGCGGCAGTTCTGGCGCTCCCACGGGCACGGCGACGCGCTCACCGCCCTGTGGCCGCTCGCCCCGACGACCACTCCCGACGCCCAGGAGAGCGTCGACCTGGTCCCGGTCCTCACCGCCACCCCGGTCGAGCCGGACGCGGGTCCCCGGGTGCCGGCCCCGCGGTCGGGCGAGGTCGTCGTCGTCCGGTCCACCCCGCTGCCCTGAGGCCGTCGCCGAGGCGCGGTCCCCGTGCGCACGCGGGTCGGCGCTCCCTTCAGTTTCATCATGGTTTGTCGGTGAACCTGCACTCCCCACGACGTGCCCACCGTGGGAAGTGCAGGTTCGCCTGCATCCCGTGATGAAGCTGCGAGAGCCGGTGCCGACGCTCCCGCCGCCCGCCCGGTGCGCGAGCGGACGGCGCAACGGCGGACGCGCCGGTGGGGCCCGGGGGGACGGGGTCAGCTGGCGACGCGGTCGGTGCGCTTGGTGACCAGCACGACGCCGAGCAGGCGCACCCCGATGGCGCGCACCCGGGCGAGGTGGCGCTGCAGCTCGCCCTGGGCGACCCCGGCGTCGGGGACGGCCAGCAGCATCGAGCCGCCGGCAGCCATCACCCGGGCGTCGTCGCAGACGTCGAGGGGTGGCGCCAGCACGATGATGATGTCGAAGCGGCGGGCCGCCTCCTCCATCGCCGGGGCGAACCGGGTCTCGAGCAGCGTCTCCGCAGGCTCGCCGCCCCACTGCCCGGCGGGAAGCACCGAGAGGTCGGCGACCGGGCCCGGGCTGAGCGCGGCGTCGAGGTCCTCCCCGACGAGCACGTCGTAGAGGCCAGCGGTGTCGGGCCCGGCGGCGACCGGGCCGCCCTCCTGGTCACCGATCCGGCCGTCCACGAGCAGCACCCGCCGGTTGACGTGCGCCAACGACACGGCGAGGTTCGCTCCGAGCCAGACGTGGACGTCGCTGGATCGGACCCCGGTGACGACCACGCGGGTCACCGGCTCGCGGCTCGCCTCGGCCTCCAGCGCGATCCGCAGCTCGCGGAAGACGTCGGCGGCTGCCGTGCCCGGGTAGAGCGCGGGCAGCGTGGTGGGGTCGCGCGGCGGCGACATCAATGCGAGCACCGGCGCGTCGGCGAGCTCCTCGACCTCGTCGGCGTCGCCGACCTCGACGACCTTGCGGTCGCGCAGCAGCGCCCCGCAGATCCCCAGCACGACCGCGAGCACGACGCCGACCACGCCGGCGAGCAGCAGGCTGGGGCTCGAGAACGTCGCCGCGGGCTCCGCCGGGTTGCTGCGCGTGTAGGTGAACGCCCCGCGGCTGGGGTCGACGGTCGGCAGCGCCGCCGCGGCGGTGTTGGCGATCGCGGCCGCCACGCGCGGGTCGGAGTCGCTCACGGTGATCTGCACCAGGACGGTGCCCTGCACCCACTTCGCCTCGATGGACTGGCGCAGCTCCTCGGTGGTGCGGTCGACGTCCAGCCGGGAGGTGATCTCGCGCAGCATCGCCTGCGAGTTCGCCAGCTCGGCCACGCTGCCGCGCAGCGCGTCGAGGTCCTCCTGCGTGCCGGACGCCCGCGGCGAGGCGGTCACCGCCACCGTCGCGGTCGACTCGTAGGTCTTCGGCGCCCGCCAGAGCCCGACGCCGACGGCCGACAGGGTGATCGCGACGATCACCACCACCAGCAGCCGGTGCCTCCAGACCGCGCGCGCTAGGTCCTTCCCTTCCATGCTCCCCCGCTTTGCTCGTCACCCGGCGTCCGAGGGATCTCCCCGGCACCGTCCCCGCGTCCCGAGCCGCGGTGGGGGGCGCGGGTGCGCGCCGCCTCCACCGGACATCGGGACCAACGTCAGCCACTCGACTTGGTTACGACCGTTTCCGCCCTCCCCACCACGTTCTGGTACACGGATCGGTAGTCGTCCACCATCCGCACCGACGAGAAGCGCCGTTCGACCACCGCCCGCGCCGCCGCCCCGGTCCGCGCTCGCCGCGCCGGGTCGGCGAGCAGCGCGCGTACGGCGGCGGCGAGCGCGCCGGCGTCACCGGGCGGCACCAGCTCCAGGCACCCGGTGCCGGCCAGCGCCGGGAGCCCGCCGACCGCGGACGCGACGACCGGCCGACCGGCCGCCATCGCCTCGAGCACGACCATCGGCAGGCCCTCGCGGTCGCTGGCGAGCACCACCACGTCCGCGGCCGCCAGGAGCCTCCCGACATCGGCGCGGTCACCGAGGAAGGTGATCCGAGGCCGCGCGGCCGAGCGCGCGGCACGGGCCTCGAGAGCGGGACGGTCGGGCCCGTCGCCCGCCACGAGGAGGTGGGCCGCGGCCGGCACCTCGGGCCACGCGTCGACGAGCAGGTCGACCCGCTTGGGCGCAGCGAGTCGAGCCGCGCACACCACGAGGGGTGTGCCGGGCAGCAGGCCGAGCTCCGCGCGCACGTCACCGGTGGCCGGACCGGGCGGGGGCACCGCGTTCTCGATGACGGCGACCCGGCCCGGGTCCAGGCCGGCCTGCAGCAGCCGGTCACGGACGTCCGGCGAGACCGCGACGACGAGGTCGCTGCAGCGGCGAAGCAGGCGGGCCGCCGCGGCATACCGGTCGTCGGCCAGGCCGTGCACGGTCGACACGACCGGGACCCGGCGGCGGCCGACCTGCGCGAGGCGCGCGGCGAGGCTCGCCCGCACGTTGTGTGCGTGCACGACGTCGGGCCGCCACGTCGCCAGCAGGCGGCGGACCGCCGCGGCGGAGCGTTCGAGGGCGACCGGACCGGGGTCGCGCAGGGGCACCCGACGGATGGTGACGCCGGCGGCGGCGAGGGCGTCGGCCCGCCACCCTCCGTCGCTGGCGACGAGCACCTCGTCCCCGTGCTCCGGCAACCGCAGGGCGAGGTCGTGGACGACGGCCTCGGCTCCCCCGGACCCCATCTCGGCGACCACGCCCAGCACCCGCACGGCTCAGCCCTCCCGGCTCGCGTCGTAGCTGACGAGGAGCCGGTCGAGGCAGTGCTCGAGCGTGTAGCCGTCGAGGATGCGGCGGCGGGCGCTGGCCCCGAGCCGGGCGCGCAGGCCGGCGTCATCGGCCAGGGTGCGCAGCGCGGCCGTCAGCGCCGTCGGGTCGTCCGCGGGCACCAGCAGCCCGTCGACACCGTCGCGCACGACCTCGGGAACGCCGCCGACGGCGGTGCTGAGGACGGGGAGGCCGCTGGCCATCGCCTCCAGGAGCGCGATCGGGCAGTTCTCGGCTGCGGAGGTGAGCACGAAGACGTCCGCGTCGGCGAGGCAGGTCGCGGGTTCGGCCACCCACCCGGTCAGCTCGACCCGGTCGGCGAGGTCGGGACGGGCGCAGCGGTCCGCGACCTCGTCGCGCAGCGGCCCGTCTCCGACCACGCGCAACCGCACCTGCGGGACCTCGGCCACGGCGTCGAGCAGCAGACCGACGCGCTTGACGGGAGCGAGCACGCCGACCCAGACCGCCCGCGGCGGGACCCCGTCGGGACGGGCGCGGGCGTACCGCTCGGCGACGACGCCGTTGGGCACGACGTCCACCACGCCGGGCGGGAGACCGACCTGCTCGACGGCGTAGCGCGCCACGGCACGGCTGGGCACCACCACCCGGCAGCGGCCCCACCGGCTGACCAGACGCTCACCGGTCAGGTAGAGCGCGCGGTCGCGGCGCCGCCGGACCCCCGCACGCGCGTTGCCCGCCACCAGGTCCGAGAGCCCGTCGGCGACCCCGTGCAGCGTGTAGACCACGCCGACGCCGGAGCGCCGCGACCGCAGCGCCGGGGCGAGGCCACGGCCCAGCCAGCCGGCCCGGCGGTCCTGCAGGTGCACGACGTCGGGCCGCAGGGCGAGCAGCCGCCGACCGGCCCGGGCTGCTCCGCGGACGTCGCGCTTGGAGGCGACCTCGAGCTCGTGCCAGGTCACCCCGGCCTCGCGGGCCGTCTCGGTGCGGGGCGTCCAGGGACCCAGGACGTGGCTGTCGAGACCACGGCCGGCCAGGCCCACGGCGACGTCGACCGCGTGGTCGACCGGGCCGCCTGCGTCCTGGGTGAGGACCTGCACCACCCGCTGCCCGCCGCTCACCGTCGGCCCGCCCGGTCCACGGCCACCAGGGCGCCACCGGTCGACCGACTCCGCGCGCCGACACCCACTGCGAGGGCGGCGAGCAGCCAGAACGGCAGGTAGTACTGCTCGGACACGAAGGTGGCGGCGAGCGTCGTGCCGACCAGGGCGGCGCAGACGGCGGCCGCGACCGGGTCGCCCCGGCGCCGCCAGGCCCCCCAGGCCTCGACGAAGGCGAGCACGAGGACGGCGACGAACGCGGTCAGGCCGGCGAGCCCCAGCTCGCTGGCCGCCTCGAGCCAGGTGTTGTGGGCGACGTCGAGCGGGTGGTTGACGTCGTCGGGCAGGGCGGTGCTGTAGTCCTGGTGGTGCAGGGCGAACGCGCCGGGGCCCAGCCCGAGCAGCGGGTGCTCGACGGTCATCCGCCCGGCGGCCGCCCACAGGTCCAGGCGCTCGGAGACGTTCTGGTCAGCGACCACGCCCTTCTGGTGCAGGCTGACCGACACCAGGCCGGGCAGGGCGACCACGACGACGAGGACCGCGACGCTCGCGGCAGCGCACAGCCCGGCGAGCACGCGGGCGCGCACCATCCCGGACAGCAGGACGAGCAGCAGCATGCCGGCCAGACCGACCAGGGCACCGCGCGACAGCGTGCCGACGATCGCGACGACCACGACCAGGGCCCCGGCGTCCCAGAACCGCCTCCCCCGTCCCTCGCCGCGCACCGCGGGTGCGAGCGCGACGGCCGGCAGGAGGAAGAACGCGAGGTCGTTGGGGTCGCCGATCGGTCCGCCGACGCGCCGGTCCTGCGCCAGCGCGAAGGTCGCGAGCCCGCACAGCGACGCCGCGACACACGCCACGACGTACCACCGAGCGACCTGCCGAGGCGAGAGTCGGTCGCGCAGGACGTCGGAGAGCACCAGGAAGACCCCGAGGAAGCCGGCGTAGCGCAGCGCGACGGCCAACCCCGCGTCGCCGTTGTTGTGGACGACGGCGGCCGCGGCGAGCACGCCGGCGAACGCCAGGGCGGCCAGGCGCACCCGGCTGCCGCCGGCCACCTGGCGACGCGTCGAGCACCGCCAGACCACCCAGGAGACCACCAGGACGGCGGCGAGCAGCTTGCTGATCCGCGGGTCGACCGCCATCAGGTAGTCGTCGAAGAGCGCGGCGCCCACGACCGCCATCGCCGCCCACTCCAGGTGCAGCAGCAGCCCGGCGGTCACGGCGGCGGCGACCATGGCGAGGGCCAGGGGGCCGGGCACCACCCCCGCCGCGAGCCCGAGGACGACTCCCGCACCCACCGGCAGGACCGCGCTCCAGGCCCGCCCCGGCCCGGACCGCGACCGGTCCGGGGGACGCGGGAGGGCGGACCGCGTGAGCAACGACTCGTGACCGGTCACCACGACGGCCCCCTCCGGCGACGCCACGTGTCCAGCGGCCGCAGCAGCGTGTACGCCCCGTCGAGGACGAGCCGCAGGTCGGCGGCCTCGGTCGGCGCGAACGACCGTCGCAGCGACAGGCGGGGGATCCGCACCGTGTTCAGGCCGCGGTCGACCGTCACGCCGATCCGGTAGCCGGCGTCGGCCGCCGCCGCCCGCACCACCGGCGACCAGCCACCGGTGGGGTAGGCGATCTGGTCGACCGGGCGACCGAGCAGCTCCTCCATCGCCGTGCGCGACTCGACCAGCTCACGCTTGAGCTCGTCGGGGTCCAGCCGAGGCAGCCACGGGTGGGTCACGGTGTGGGAGCCGAGGTCGAGACCCTCCCCGGCAGCGGCGAGCAGCTCGTCCGCGGACGCCAGGCGGTGGCGGTCGTGCTCCGGCTCCGCGCGGTCCCACGCGAACCGGCCGGCGCCGGACAGGTAGCCGGTGACCACGAACAGCGTGGCGGTCAGGCCGCGCTCACGCAGGATCGGCCAGGCGGTCTCGACGACGCTGGCGTAGCCGTCGTCGAAGGTGAGGCTCACCGCTCGCTCCGGCAGCACGCCCTCGTCGAGCGCGGCGACCGCTGCCCCGAGCGGGAGGACCGTGGCGCCCCAGTCCTCGAGCACGTCGAGGTTGCGCCGGAAGTCGTCGACCCCCGTGGAGAGCCCGTCGCTGCTCGCGCCGTCGACCCGGTGCCAGCCGATGACGGTCAGCCCCGGCTCCCGGCTGAGCCGGCGCGCGGTCGTCGCCACCGGCCGTGCCATCGACCCGAGCGCCCGCACCGGCCCCCTCACGGTGCCCTCCGCACCAGCCGCGCGGCGTCGCGCAGCCGCTCGCGGTCGACGACCCAGACCGTGGCCAGGTAGGCCACCAGGCCGGCGGTGCCCGCGACGACGAGTCCGACGAGCGACGGCGGTTCGGGCTCGAGCACCGGGCGCAGCACCAGCACCGTCACGGTCATCGCCAGCGTCGCGACGGCGGCCGCGCGCAAGGACCCCGCGAGACGGCGCAGCGAGAAGCCGGGGACGTGGAGGCGGGCCACCGTGAGCGCGAGCAGCGACACCGCCGTCGCGGCGAGCACCTGGCCGACCGCCACCGCGGTGATGCCGTGGTGGACCGCGACCAGCAGCGTGACCACGAGCAGCAGCAGGTGACACAGCCGCAGCAGCATGGACAGGGTGGGCCGGCCCGCGGCGTTGAGCGCCGTCTGCACGAGCTGTCCGACGCTGAGCAGCACGGCGTACGCCGCCAGCCAGGCCACGACGGGAACGCCTGGCGACCACTTGTCCCCGAGCAGCACCAGGTCGTCGGCGAACAGTCCGATCCCCAGGCAGATGGGTGCGACCAGGGTCAGGGTCGCCCCCATCACGGTGACGGCCGCGCGGCCCAGGTCGGTGCCGCGCTGGCGGCACAGGTAGGGGAACGCGGCCCCTGCGGTCACGACGACGATCATCAGGTAGGGCATGAAGGCGAGCCGGAACGCCAGCGAGTACTGGCCGAGCGCCTCCGCACCGAGGACCCAGGAGACGATCAGGTAGTCGACGTTGAGCTGGACCAGCTCGAGCAGGTTCGCGCCGGCGTACGGCCCGCCGTAGGAGAGCAGGCCGCGGGCGTCGTCGAGGTTCCAGCCGGGAGCGACCGGCGGGTGCACGACCCAGGCCAGCAGCATGGTCAGCACGGCCTGGACGACCTGACCGACCACGAGCGCCATGACGCCGTGCCCGCCGAGGGCGAGCGCGACCGCGACCACGGCGCCGACGACCGAGGACACCGTGTCGGGGATGATCCGGCGGGCGAAGGCCAGGCGCCGGCGCAGCAGCTCGTTGGTGACGGCCGCGACCGCGAGGCACGGCAGCGTGACGGTGAGGCCGCGGATGACGGTCGCGCCACCGTCCTCGGCGTTGAGCATCGCGGCCAGCGCCGGCGCCGCGATCCACAGGGCCGCAGTGAGCAGCCCACCGGTCAGGACACCGATGGTGACGGCGGTCCGCGCGGCACGGTGGACGTCGCCGCGCCAGTAGACCAGGGCGCTGGCCGTGCCGAGGCTGCTGACGATCGCCGACACGTTGGCCACCAGGGTGCCCAGCGCGACCAGGCCCAGTGCGGACGGCGCGAGCATCGCGGCCAGCGTCAGCAGCACCACGGTCTGCGAGGCCTTGACGACCACGCCGTTGGTGGCCAGCCACAGCGCGCCGCGCGCGGTCCGCCCGGCCTCGGGGTCGATGCCGGCGAGCGGGTCCGGCTCGGGGTCGACCGGGCCGCCCGCGAGCACGCGGGACACGGCGTCCAGGTGCCGGTCGAGCTCGGCGTGCCCGAGGTCGTGCAGCGAGCGGTTGCGCAGGTAGAGCACCACCGCGGCGAGCGCGAGGGCCACGCGGTCGCCACGGTCGTGCTCGCCCCACGCGCGGCCGGCGACCGTCACGGCCGCGAGCGGTGCCGGGTCGACGGCGAGGTCCATCAGCGCGGCGCTGACCGGACGGTCGGAGCCCTCGACGGCCCGCATCGCCCGCAGGAGCACCAGGTCCAGGCCCTGCGGGGCGTCGTCGGAGGCGTTGTCCCAGTCGATGACGGTCGCCCGCGGGCCGTCGACCAGGACGTTCCCGGGCCAGAGGTCGCCGTGGCACCAGGTGGTCGGGACCGCCCGGTCGAGCACCGCCAGCTCGGCGGCCCAGCGCGCCCGGACGTCCGCGGGGAGCACGTGGGCGCCCCCGACCCAGCCGTCGGCCCAGCCCGGGGCGGTCTGGCCGACCACCTGCCCCGAGAGCACCTCGGCCAGCTGCTCGGCCGCCTCCCACCTCCGCGCCGCCGGGACCCACGGCCAGGCACCTCGGCGGCGGCCCGGCACCCAACGGGACACGAGCCAGGGTCGTCCGGCGGTGCGCCCCTCGGCGACGACGACCGGCAGGTACGGCGCGGCGGCCGGGACGTCTGCGAGGACGCGCGAGGAGACGTCGACCAGCCGGTCCACGTCGGTGACCGACAGGCGCACGGCGAGGTCGCCGTCATCGTGACGGACCCGCAGCACCACGTGCCCGCCGGTGACCAGGCCGACCAGGCGGCCGCGTCCTCCGGTCGCCGCGTCCACGTCCTGCAGCACGCCGTCGACCAGCGACGCACCGGGCCCGTCGACCCGCAGGTGCGGCACCGCGGCACCCCGGCCGATCCGCAGCCCCAGGCTGCGGCGCAGCCAGGGGACCGGCCCGGCGGGCACCTCGACCGGCCAGCCGCGGCGCCACAGCAGCTCGGGGTGCTCCAGGGTCGGGTAGATCCGGTAGGGACCCTCCGGCCCGATCCGGGCCAGGACGCCGTCGGGAGCGACCAGCCGGGCCGCGGTGCCGACGTCACGGGTGCGGGTGTCGGCGATCACCAGCGCCGCGGAGCCGGCGGGGACCGGCGGCCGCTCACCGTCCCAGCGGACCACGCGCGACCCCGTCGGCCAGGCGACCTCGTCCCGCTGGGAGGGCTGCTCGCTGAGCACGAGCGCGTCCGGGTAGACGGTGAGCAGGTGGCGCGCCAGGTCGTCACCCACCATCAGCACCACGGTCCCCGACGGCTCCGGGGGGAGCAGCGCCGTGAAGGCGGCGAGGCGGTCGCCGACGGTCCAGTGCGGCTCCTCGAGGACCTCGACCAGGTCACCGGTGTGCGAGGCAGTGCGCTCGGCCGTCACGACGCCCCGCCGTTTGTCGCACCCGATCCCGGGTATGCATTTGAGTGGACGGATGTACCGACGCGACCGCAGGGGGACCGGTGGCACGAAAGATCTCCGTCGCCGTGGCGACGCTCGTCGTGACGCTGCTCGGCAGCAGCTGCTCGACGATCCACGACCAGCTCCAGGGCACGCAGGTGCCGGCCGACCGGGCGCCGGCGAGCTCGCGCGCCCCCGGACCGATCCTGGAGACGACCAGCTGGGGGCTGGTCGACGGGATGCTCTCGGTGGTGGTGCGCAACACCACCCACCGGACCCTGCGCTTCGCCGATGCGGTGGTGACCGCCCGGACGGCAGACGACCAGCTCGTCGCCAGCTCCTTGGAGTACGACGAGCGCGCCTGCTGCGAGGTGCACCAGCTCGACCCCGGCCAGCAGTACGGGCTCTACGTCGACGTCGGCCCCAACGGCAGCCGGATCGCGCAGGTCGACGTGGCCTACCGCAACGTCACCTGGGGCCGGACCACGACCGGCGAGCAGCTGGCCGTGACGGCACGTCCGGTCGGGCTGCACGCCGGCGAGCGCGGGACCGTGGTCCTCGCCGACCTCACCAGCCGCGGACCGGAGGCCCGGGTCGTCGCCCAGGCCTTCCTCACCGATCGCGCCGGTGACCTGGTCGCGGTCGTCTCGGGGCGCTGGATCTGCCTGCGACCGGGTCGGCAGCAGCTGCGCATGCAGCTGTTCCACCCGGTGCCCGCGGGCACCCAGGTGCACCGGGTGCTGGTGCACCCGGTGGGCGGAGACCCGGAGCATCCGGCACCGCGGTGCGGCTCGGCGCCGGCCGCCTGACCCCCCCGGGTCGTCGGCCTCGGAGAACACCGCGGCCTCAGCCCTGACCGTTGCGGAACAGCCATCCCAGCGGGCGGGCGTCGTCCGTGCCGTCGCCCGTGCCGTCGAGGGGGGCGTCGAGGGGGGCGTTCCCGTCACGCGGCGCCGGCGGCGCGGCGCCGGGGTGCTCCCCCGCGGCGACCTCCTGCGGTCCGGCCGGGACGTGAACGACGCCATCGGCCGCGCCTGTCCCCGCCTCGCCGGCCGCCGCCTCGCCGGCCGCCGCCTCGCCGGCCGCCGCCTCGCCGGTGTCGCCGGCGCGGAGCCCGTCGAGCGTGCCGAGCACGTCGACGAGCGTGGCGCCGGCACCGGTCAGGGTCGGGGCGAGCACACGGAGCGCGTCGCGCACGTCGGCGAGGACCGCCTCGACGCGCGCCCACTCGGCCGCCAGCTCCGCTCGCGCCTCGGCGGCGACCTCCTCGCGCATCCGGGCCCGCTCCGCATCGGCATCGGTGTGCAGGCGGTCGGACTCCGCGCGGGCCCGACCCACCATCTCGTCGGCGTGGTGCTGGGCGTCCCGGAGCAGCAGCTCGGCCTGCTCACGCGCCTCCGCGACGAGCTCGCCGGCCATCGACTCCGCCTCGGCCACCATCGACTCGGCGTCGGCGGCGGCGAGCTGCCTGAGCTGGCTGGCCTCGGTGACCAGCGCCTCTGCCTGCTGGCGCACACCGAGAGCCGCTCGCAGCTCATGGGCTCGCTCCAGGCTGGTCGACCGCCCCGGCTCGAGCGCCTCCGGGCTGCGCGACCCGTTGCGCGCGACCACGGACTTGCCGGCGGACGCCTTGGCGCGCCCCTTCGCGGAGTTCCCCGCGGGTCGACGAGTCGACCCGTTGTCGTTCGACATGACCGTTCATCCCCCTGTGTCACCTGTCGACACCCACCACCCCGGTCCCCGTGTTCCCGTCCGGAGGGCGCTCTGCCAAGGACCGTGCCCGGTCCGAGGTCTTCCAAAACCGTCCGTCTCAACGGCGGACCCGGCCGAGCGTCACGCCCGGCCTATCCTGCGCAGGTGCCCGTGCCGAGAGTTCTGGAGCGGGTCGATCTCGGGCGGTGGGCCACCGGCTGGGACGACCTGGTGCTGCGACAACCCGTCCCCTCGCCGTTCCAGCGCACCTGGTGGCTCGACGCCGTCGGTGACCATGACGTGCCGACCACCTGGCTCCTGGTCACCGACGGCGAGCAGCTGCTCGGTGGCCTCGCGGTCGGCGTGCGACGCCGCGGCCCGACCCAGCGGTTCGGGGCACCGGGACCGACGGTGCTGTGCCCCGACCACCTCGACGTCCTCGTGGAGCCCGGCCGCGAGCACGCCGTGGCGGCTGCCCTGGCCGACTGGTTCGGCGGTTCCGGCCAGCGGCTGCTCGACCTGCGCGGCGCCGTGGCCGACTCGCTGCTGGCGAGGGCACTCGGTGCCCGGCACGAGCCGCACGACGAGGCGCCGTACGACGTGGTGGAGGCCGGCGGCGACTGGCTGGCCACGCGATCGTCGTCGTTCCGGCGAAACGTCCGTCGTGGTCGCAACCGGCTCGAGGCCGCCGGGTTCACGCACCGGCGGCTCGGGCCCGACGACGTCCGCACCGGTCTGGCCGAGCTGCGGCGCCTCCACGAGGACCGACCGGGGCGCGAGGCGCTCCTGGCCGAGCTGCCCCGGCTGACCGCCGCCGTCGCGGCGGGCGCGGCGCGCGACGAGGCCCGCGTCGACCTGCTGGCCGGACCGGGAGGCGCGGTCGCCGCCACCGTCTCGTTCGTCGTGGCCGGTCGCATCTGCCTCTACCAGGTCGCCCGCTCGACCGCCCGCGAGCACGGCAGCGCCGGCACCGTGCTGCTCGCCGACGTGGTCCAGGACGCCGTGGCCGGCGGCTGTCACGAGGTCGACCTCCTGCGTGGGGCCGAGGACTACAAGGGGTCCTTCGCCGACCGCTCCAGGCCGCTGGAGCGGGTGCGGGTCGCGCACGGAGCGTGGGCGTCCGCGCAGCTGGCGGGTGAGGACGCGGCCCGGTGGCTCCGGGCCCGGGCGAGGGACGGCGTCAGTGCGACGCGGAGGTCTCCGGACGGACGCGACGCTTGACGCCGCCGTAGACCCGCATGAACGCCACCTTCCCGCGGTCGCGCCAGGGCGAGTCGCCGTAGGTCACGGGCCGCAGACCGAGTCGGTGCAGCTTCTCGTTGAACGCCTGCACCATCGACTCGTCGGCGTTGGAGCGGTCGAAGAAGGTCACGGTGAGCGAGAGCGACGTGGTGTCGCCGTTGCGCAGCCAGTGCGGCGTGTAGGGCGGGATGTAGGCGCCCTGGCCGGGGCCGATCGCCATCTCCTCGGTCTGCTCCGGCATCGTGTCCAGCCGCCCGAAGGAGCCGTTCCAGTAGCGGTGCACCTCCCGCTCGCGGTCCTCCTGGTCCGCGAACCTGCCGAAGCCCAGGGTCCGGTTGCCCTGCAGCTGCAGCAGGAAGCTGTGCTCGATGTCGAAGTGGGCAGCGGTCACCGATCCCGGCGAGCTGGCGAAGACGAAGCCCATCCGGCGCTTCATCGTGCGGCCGTCGACGCCCGCCCCGCGGGCGATGCCGTCGAGGACCTGGTCGACCAGGCCGGCGTACGCCGGAGCGCGCTCGATGTTGAGGAGCGTGAACCAGGAGTTGTTGGCGGCCAGGCCGAGGATCTGGTCCGAGACGCTCTCCACCTGCAGGGCCGACCCCTGCCCGGCGTCCTCGGAGACCAGCGGCTTGGCTGCCCGTTCCGCCGAGATGGCGTCGGGTCCGAGCTCGTCGCCGAGGCGCGCGATCGCCGGCAGGGTGAGGCGGCCGTCGCCGACGAGGCCGTGCCGGAACGGCGTCGGCGTGCGGTTGGCCAGCCGGTCCGCGAACGAACGGTCCAGGTCCGGCCAGGGTGTGGTGGTCATCGTCTCCCCCGGGTCGTCGTGCGTCTGGAATTTCTCCAGCCACAGGTCCCGTGAAACCTCCGCGTCCGCCCTGCGGTCAGTCCTGGACCGCCTTGGCGACCGTCACGCACCGGGTCAGGTACTCCCCTGTCGGCGTGGTCCGACGCGCCGACGGCGGGTCCTGGAGTCGCCACAGGGCGTTGCACAGCATCCGGACCACGACCCAGTCACGCGCCCGGCCCTCGTCGAGACCGGCAACGTCGACCAGGGTGTGGAAGCGCAGCCGGATGCCGTCGCGGACCCCGCGGGGCGCGGACGCGAGCCCGTCCCAGCGGTTCCACAGCATCGGCGCGACCTCGTAGTGCGGGTCGCCGCTCAGCGGCTTGGGGTCGATGGCGAGCCAGGGCTCCCGGTCACCGGCGAGCACGTTCTCGTAGTGCAGGTCGGTGTGGACCAGCGTCCCGTCGGTCCGGCCGTCGCCGGCCAGGTCGCGGCCGAGCGCGACGGCCTGCTCGACCAGGCGTCGGGGCACCGGGGCGTCACGCGGCAGCGCGGCCAGCTCGGCGGACCACCGCTGCACGCAGGACGAGAGCGTCACCAGCTGGGGTGGGGCCGGGACGTGCAGCCGGCTGTAGAGCTCACCGACCCGCTCACACGCCTCGACGTCCCAGACCTCGCTGAGGTCCTCGCTGTGCAGCCGCTCGAGCAGGAGCGCGAGGCGCCGCGGGTCCGCTCGGAGGAGCTGCACCGCCCCCCGGCCGTGCCAGTGCTGCAGGGCGAGGTGCTCGAGCTCGGCCTCCCAGTGCGGCCAGCTCACCTTGAGCACCGCGGGCCGGCCCGCCGCCGTCCGCACCGGCACGACGAGCGCCGCGTAGCCGTGCATCGCCGGACCGTCCTCGACCAGCTCCCACTCCTCCAGCAGGCCGGCCGTCAGCGCCGGCAGCCGGTCGAGCCACTCGGCCCACGCCGGCCCGCGCGCGGCGTACCCCAGGAACGACGCGGGGACGACGACGGGCACCTCACCGACTGTGCCAGAGGCACGGTCGGTGGGTGCTCGTCATCGCCAGCGGTCCGGGATCAGGGCAGCTGGACGTACCCGTGCTCCATCTTCCAGAGGAAGTACTTCTCGAAGCCCAGCTTCATCAGGTGCGCCTGCGGTCCCGGGATCAGCACGCCGTGCTTGCGCGGGGGCAGCATCTTGTCGGCCAGGATGATGACGCCGTTGTTGCCGGCATCCATCACGCAGACCGCCTTGATGTCCTCGAACTTCTTCTGCGCGCTCGGGACCTCACCCTTGATCTGCGCGGCGATGTTCGTGGCGGCGACGTGCGCCATCTGCTCGGTCGGGAAGCCCGTCTTCGGGATGCCGACCGGGGTCGGCGTCGTCCACGGGACGTCGACGGCCGCGGCCACGCCGACCGCGTAGATGTCGTCGTACTTGTCGGTCTGGTAGGTGTCGCGGACCTTCAGGTAGCCCTTCTCGTCCGCCAGGTCGGGGTGCTCGGTCAGGAACTCCTGGCCGAGGAACGGCGGAACAACCATCGCGTAGGAGAACGGCAGCTGGGTGCCGTCGGCCAGCTGCATCGCACCGTCGTCGATGTGGTCGAGGCCGACCGACACGTGCGCCTCGATGCCCTCCTTCTTGAGGAACATGCCGAGGAGCTTCTCGCCGTTGGGCAGGCCGCCGATGCCGAAGTGGCCGAGGAACGGCTCCGCGGTCACGTAGTGGAGCTTGACCCGGTCCTTCAGGCCGGCCTTCTTCAGCTGGTAGGACGTGTTGAAGAGGAACTCGTAGGCCGCTCCGAAGCAGCCCGCGCCCTGGGTGGCGGCGATGACGATGTCGCCCGGACTGTCGAGGTAGCGCTTCCATCCCGCCCCGGCGCGCTCGGCTTGCTCCAGGGTGGTGATGGTGAAGGCGTTCTCCTCGAAGCCCGGGACGACATCGGTCTTGTTCCGGTAGCCGGTGGCGACCACCAGGTAGTCGTAGTCGAGCGTGCGGCCGTCGGCGAGGCTCACCTGGTGCCCCGCGGGATCGATCCCGGCGGCGGCGGCGTGCTCGAAGGAGATGCCGTGCGACTCGAGCGTCGGCGCGACCGGGAAGGTGATGTCGGCACGGTCCCGCTTGCCGAACGGCAGCCAGATCAGGCTCGGGTTGAACAGGAAGTGGTCACTCGGCGAGACGACCGTGACGTCGACGTCGCCGTGCAGCTCGTGCTTCACCGCCAACGCGGCCGTCAACCCACCGAAGTTCGCTCCCAGTACCACCACGTGCTTGCGCATCGCGCACCTCCAGATCCCGTTTCACTTGCCTGTCCCTGTATACCCCCAGGGGTATACAGGAAGACAGGGACGAAGGTCCCGAGACGAGCCGGCTCAGGGGCCCCGGTCGGCTGCCCGCCGGCCGAACGAGCCCTCGACGCCACCCGAGGCCGCGGGCGGGGACGTCATACGAGCCGGTCGCGCCGGCAGCCACGTCGTATGACGTCCGGCGCCGCGGACGGGAACGTCATGCGAGTCGGTCGTCCCGGCAGCCACGTCGTATGACGTCCGGCGCGGTGGGTTGGGGAGGTCATACGGGCCGGTCGCGCCGGCAGCCACCCCGCATGACGTCCCGGGGACGGGACCGGGCAGTGGTCGACGACGCCGGAGCGACCTACTTCTTGCCGCTCTTCTCCGCGGGTTGCGTGGTGGAGAGCGCGGCGACGAAGGCCTCCTGGGGGACCTCGACGCGGCCGACCATCTTCATCCGCTTCTTGCCCTCCTTCTGCTTCTCCAGCAGCTTGCGCTTGCGGGTGATGTCACCGCCGTAGCACTTGGCGAGCACGTCCTTGCGGATCGCCCGGATGTTCTCCCGGGCGATCACGCGAGCACCGATCGCGGCCTGGATGGGCACCTCGAACTGCTGGCGCGGGATGAGCTCCTTGAGCTTGCCGGCCATCATCACGCCGTAGGAGTACGCGGCGTCGCGGTGCACGATCGCCGAGAAGGCGTCCACCGGCTCGCCCTGCAGCAGGATGTCGACCTTGACCAGGTCGGCGGTCTGCTCGCCCGAGCGCTCGTAGTCGAGCGAGGCGTAGCCCTTGGTGCGCGACTTCAGCTGGTCGAAGAAGTCGAAGACGATCTCGCCCATCGGCAGCGTGTAGCGCATCTCGACCCGGTCCTCGGACAGGTAGTCCATCCCCAGCAGCGTGCCGCGCTTGGCCTGGCACAGCTCCATGATCGTGCCGATGTAGTCGGACGGGCTGAGGATGGTGGCACGCACCACCGGCTCGCGGACCTCGGCGATCTTGCCCTCGGGGAACTCGCTGGGGTTGGTCACCTCGTGCTCGGTGCCGTCCTCCATGACGACCTGGTAGACGACGTTGGGCGCCGTCGAGATCAGGTCGAGGCCGAACTCGCGCTCGAGACGGTCACGGGTGATCTCCATGTGCAGCAGGCCGAGGAAGCCGCACCGGAACCCGAAGCCGAGCGCACCGGAGGTCTCCGGCTCGTAGCTCAGCGCGGCGTCGTTCAGCTCGAGCTTCTCCAGGGCCTCCCGCAGGTCGCCGAACCGGTCGCCGTCGATCGGGTAGAGACCGGCGTAGACCATCGGGTTGGGGTGCTTGTAGCCGCCGAGCGCCTCGCCGGCGCCGTGGTGCTGGGTGGTGACCGTGTCGCCGACGCGGGACTGGCGGACGTCCTTCACGCCGGTGATGAGGTAACCCACCTCCCCCACCCCGAGCTCACCGGCCTTGACCTGCTCGGGGCTGATCACGCCGAGCTCCAGGAGCTCGTGGGTGGCACCGGTCGACATCATCTTGATCCGGTCGCGGTGCGTGAGGCTGCCATCGACGACCCGGACGTAGGTGACGACGCCCCGGTAGGTGTCGTAGACCGAGTCGAAGATCAGCGCCCGGGCGGGCCGGTCGGCGGCGCCGCCCGGCGGCGGGGTCTGCTTGACGATCTCGTTGAGGAGGGCGGGTACGCCGAGGCCGGTCTTGGCGCTGACCCGCAGCACCTCCTCGGGGTCGCAGCCGACCAGGCCGGCGAGCTCTGCGGCGTACTTGTCGGGGTTGGCGCCCGGCAGGTCGATCTTGTTGAGCACCGGGATGATGTGCAGGTCCGCACCCATCGCCAGGTAGAGGTTGGCCAGGGTCTGCGCCTCGATGCCCTGGGCCGCGTCCACCAGGAGGATCGCCGCCTCGCACGCCTCGAGGGACCGGGACACCTCGTAGGTGAAGTCGACGTGACCCGGGGTGTCGATCATGTTGAGCACGTAGGTGCCCGGCTCGGTGCCCTGCTCGTTGTCGTCCTCCACCGTCCAGGGCATCCGGACGGCCTGGCTCTTGATGGTGATGCCGCGCTCGCGCTCGATGTCCATCCGGTCGAGGTACTGGGCGCGCGCGCTGCGCTCGTCGACCACGCCGGTCAGCTGCAGCATCCGGTCGGCCAGGGTGGACTTGCCGTGGTCGATGTGCGCGATGATGCAGAAGTTGCGGATGATCGCCGGGTCGGTGTGGCCGGGCAGCGGTGCAGTCATGATGGGCTCATTGTTCCATCGCGGCCCACGAAACCCGCACTCGCGGCGCAGGCCGTTCCGTGGCTCCCCTCGGCGGTTCAGCCCGTGCTGCCCGTGGTGGCGATCCCCCCATGATCTACCGCTGGGCGATCTGCCGCGGGGCTGCGAGATCGTCGCACCGCGCCCTCGGACGTCGTCGTGCCGCTGCCGAGCCCTCGCGATGCGGCACAGGAGGAGGTGGTCGGCGAGGATGGCCCGGTGACCGAGGTCCGCCTGCCGACGACGATCCCGCACGGCCGCACGGCGCGGCGGCTGGAGTGGGCCCACCTGCCCCCCTGGCTCCGGGCGCTGGTCGAGGAGCGCTGCGGCTCGCCGGTGGTCTCCGCGGCCTCGCAGGGGGCGGGCTTCACCCCCGGGTTCGCGTCCGTGCTCACCTGCGCCGACGGCAGCCGGCACTTCGTGAAGGCGGCGTCGCAGAAGGCGCAGCGGATGTTCGCCGAGTCCTACCGCGAGGAGGCGCGCAAGCTCGCGGCGCTGCCACCGGACACCCCCGCACCGCGGCTGCTGTGGACCCACGACGCGGACGACTGGATGGTGCTGGCCACCGAGCACGTCGCCTCCCGGCCACCGGCCCGGCCGTGGCGCGAGGAGGACCTCGCCCGCTGCGTCGCGATGATGGCAGACCTGGCGTCCCTGCTGACACCTCCCCCGGATGGCCTGGGGCTCGACGAGTTCGCCGTCGAGTACGCCGACTGGCCCGGGTTCTGGGACCGGCTGGCGACCGCTCCGCCGGCGGTCCCGGGCTTCGCGGAGCACGTGGGCGAGGCCACCCGCCTCGCGGCCGCGTTCGGGCCGGCCGCGGCCGGGTCCACCCTGGTGCACACCGATGTCCGGGACGACAACCTGCTGCTGGCCGACGACGGCCGGGTGCTGCTGTGCGACTGGAACTGGCCCGTCGTGGGTGCCGCGTGGCTGGACACGGTGCTGCTGATGATCGGTCCGCGCGGCGACGGCCTGGACGTCGACGCCCTGCTCGCCTCCTCCCCGCTGACCCGCGACGTCCCGGCCCAGGACATCGACTCGGTGCTGGCGCTGGTCACGGGCTACTTCCTCTTCTCGGCCGCCCAGCCGATCCCTCCGACCTCACCCCACATGCGCGCGGCGCAGCGCTGGCAGGGCGAGGTGTGCTGGGACTGGCTCGGCGAGCGCCGCGGCTGGCGCTGAGCGGCGCTTCGGCGACCCGGTGCCCGATTGGGCCGTTCCGCGCTCCGCTGCTAGCCTTGTTCGTCGCGTGTCCCGGCTGTCCACACGCCGATCCGCACCACCGACCTCATCCCCATCCCACCGACGACGAAGGCGCATGCAGTGGCGAACATCAAGTCCCAGATCAAGCGGAACAAGCAGAACGAGAAGCGCCACGAGCGCAACAAGGCCGTCAAGTCCGGCCTGAAGACCGCGGTCCGCAAGTTCCGCGAGGCCGCCGACGCCGGCGACAAGGAGACCGCGGTCACCCTGGGCCGCGAGGCGTCGAAGAAGCTCGACAAGGCCGCCTCCAAGGGCGTCATCCACAAGAACCAGGCCGCGAACCGCAAGGCCGCCATCGCGAAGAAGGCCGCCGCCCTCTGATCCACGGACCCGGCGGGAGCCGGGTGCGCGGGAGGTGAGGTCCCTGTCGACCCGTCAGACGATGTCTGGCGGGTCGATCTGCATTTCCTCGGACCTGCCCGTCGCCGACCGCCCGGGGCCGGGTCGGGGTGCCGTCACCCGTGCCGTCACCCGTGCCGTCACCGGGGCCGTCACCGGGGGGCCCGCAGGTCGGTCACGGTGAGCACCAGGCGCTCCAGCGTGTACGACGCGTCGCCGGCCGCGCCCTTGACGTCGGCGTCGGCCTGGGCGATCGCCCTGATCGCGCGAGCGATCCCGCCGTCGGTCCAGCCCCGGGACTGGTCGCGGATGGTGCGCAGCTTCCACGGCGGCACCCCCACCTCCCGGGCCAGGTCGGCCTCGCGCATGCCGCGCGGCGCGGCGAGGTAACGGGCGACGCCGCGCGCCCCGCCGGCGAACGCCGAGGTCACCAGGACCGGCGCCGTCCCTCCGTCCAGCGCCCAGCGCAGCTCCTCGAGCGCGACCGTGCGTCGTCCCCAGAAGGCCGCGTCGGCGACCGCGAAGGACTTGGCCTCGGCACGCCCGCCGAAGTACTGCTTGACCCGCTCGGCGGTGATCGGCTCGCCCGGGAAGTCACCGGCCAGCTGGTCGGCGGCCGCCGCCAGTGAACGGAGGTCCTGGCCGACCGCCTGCACGAGGGCGTCCGCAGCGTCGGGGTCGACTCGGGAGCCGTGGGACCGCACCTCGGCCGCGACGAAGCCCGGGAACTCCGAGGGGCGCAGCTCGCCGGACTTGGCCTCGGTGACCGACGCCAGCTTCCGCAGCTTGGTCAGGGTGCCGCTGCCGCGCGGACCGCCGCCGTGCACCAGCACCAGCGCGACGTCCTCGGCCGGCGAGGACGCGTAGTCGACGAGGCCGGCGACCGACTCCTCGGGCAGGTTCTCCAGCCCCCGGACCACGACGCAGCGGATGCTCGAGAACAGCGACGGGGCCGACAGCTCGCCGAGCGTCGCGAGCGTGAGGTCGGCGGCCGAGGTCTCCGACAGCTCCGCCTCGTGGTCGTGGTGGCGGACGGCGGCCCGGACGGCCGCGACGGTGCGCTCGTTGAGGAACTCCTCCTTGCCGGTCACCAGCGTGACGTGGCCGAGGACGTCGGACGCGCGGGGGTGGGTGGGGCCAGCCATGGTGGGCCCAGGCTAGGGCATCGCACCCCCACCACCACGGGTCGCCACCGCGAGGCCGTCGCCGTCCATGACGACGGCGATGCTGCCGTCCCGGTCGGTGCGCCGCACGTCCGTCCCGGCGTCGCTCAGGGGCTCCAGCGTGGAGGCTGCTGGGTGGCCGTAGTCGTTGTCGGCGCCCACCGAGACGACCGCGATCCGCGACCCCAGCGAGAGCAGCCACGGCTCGTCCTGGTAGCGGCTGCCGTGGTGTGGCACCTTGAGCACGTCGACGGTGAGACCGGGCAGGGCGGCGGCCAGCGCGGCCTGCCCCTCCGGCTCCACGTCACCGGTGAGCAGCATCCGCACGCCGCGCACCTGCGCCAGCAGGACCACGCTGGCCTCGTTGGCGGTGCTGCCGTCTCCCGGGCCCACCGTGGGCGAGTCCGGCGCCGGCCAGAGGGTCTGGAGGGTGACGTCACCGACCTGCCGGGTCACCCCGAAGGGCGACGGGCCCGGGGTGAGCCCGGCGCCCGCGGCGGCGGCCGCGACCCCGGCGACCCCGGCCGGCGGGTCGAGGAGGCGGGTGGTGTCGAGCTCTCCCACGTGGCGACCGTCGAGCACCCCGCTCACGCCGTCGACGTGGTCGGCGTGGAAGTGGGTCAGCACCAGCAGCGGCACCTCGGTCACCCCGAGGTCGTCCAGGCAGCGGTCCACGGCCCGCGGGTCCGGCCCGGCATCGACCACCACGGCACTGTGCGGGCCCGCTCGCAGCGCCAGGGCGTCGCCCTGCCCCACGTCGCACGCGACCAGGACCCAGCCGGTGGGCGGCCACCCGGGGCTCGGGACCCGGACCAGCACCGTGGCTAGGAGGAGAGCGGTGCACGCCAGGCCGGTCCCCGGTCGGCGCAGGAGCAGGGGCCCGACGACGACGACCGCCGCGACCAGGACGGTGAGGCCGGCCAACGCCGGCGCGCCGGTCCCCCACCCCACCGCGGCGGTCGGCAGGTCCGCCGCTCGGGTGGCCACCAGGACCAGCCAGGCGACGCACCAGCCGGCCAGCGTGCCGAGGACGCGACCGGCCGCGCCCCACACCAGCCCGACCAGCCCGCCGGCGAGTCCCAGCACGGTGGCCGGACCCACCACGGGTGCGGCCAGCAGGTTGGCCACGACCGCGACCAGGCTCACCTGGCCCGACAGGCCCGCGACGACCGGCGTGCACGCCAGCTGGGCCGCGGCCGGCACCGCCACGGCCTCGGCGACCGAGCGGGGCAGCCACCGCGCCAGTGCGTCCCGCCAGGCCGGGGCGAGCAGGACGATCCCGGCCGTGGCCAGGACCGACAGCGCGAAGCCGGGTGACACGGCGAGGCCGGGCTGCACCAGCAGCAGCGCCAGCACGGCCACGCCGAGCGCCCGAGAGCCCCGGCGCCGGCCCGCGGTGCCCATCGCGAAGAGCCCCACCGTTCCCATGACCGCGGCCCGCAGCACGCTCGGCTCGGTGCGGGCGAGCAGGACGAAGCCCACGATCCCGACCGCACCCACGACATGGAGCCAGCGCCCCCGGACGCCGGCCCACCGGGCGAGCAGGAGCAGGAACCCGACCACCAGGGTGAGGTTCGTGCCCGACACCGCCAGCAGGTGCGTGAGCCCGGTCGTCCGGAAGTCGGCTGCCAGTCCCTGGTCGACCCCGGCGTCGTCACCGTCGACCAGCGCCGGCACGAGCGCGCGCTCGGCGGCCGGCCGGTGCGCGACCGAGGCGCGGATCGACTCCCGGACCGCTGCCGCGCCGTCCCACCAGACGTCCGGCTCGCCCGTCACGACCGGCGGCCCGCGTGCTCCCAGGACGGCGGCGAGGTCCGCGCCCTGGGCCGGCGACAGCCGGCCGCCGACCTCGACCGTGCTGCCCAGGGCGACGTCCGCCCAGTCGTCGTCACCGAGCACGAGCACGGGCGCCCGCAGCGCATAGGTCACGCCCCGCCCGGTGACCCCGGTGACGGCCAGCCGGGTGACGAGGACGTCGCCGTAGGGGCCGGTCGTCCGCCGTGGGTCGCTGGTGACCGTGCCGGTGACCCGCACCGCCGCCCCGTCACGGGCGAGCGCGGCGACCGGGCTGGTCGCGACCTGCTCGGCCCGGAGGGCGGCCACGCTGCTCGTCCCCGCCAGCGCCAGCACGACGGCCGTCGCGGTGCCGACGGACCGGCCGCCGCGCCGCGACCAGGCCGCGACCAGCCCCCCGATGGCCACCCCGAGCGCGACCGCCCACCAGCCCAGCCCGGTCGCGGCCAGGGCCCCTGCCCATCCGGCCGCCCCGAGGAGCACCATGCGCAGGTCGGTCTCCGCGCGGGGCCGGTCGCCGGACCGGTCACCGACGGCCTCGACCATTCTCGTCACACCGTCACGAACGGCGCGAGCTGGCTCAGGGTCGCGTCACCGATCCCGTCCACCTCGAGCAGCTCGTCGACCGAGGTGAAGCCGCCGTGCTCGTCGCGCCACGCCATGATGGCCTGGGCGGTCACCGGGCCGACCTCCGGCAGCTCCTCCAGCTGGCTCTGGGTGGCGGTGTTGAGGTTGACCAGCGGACCGCCGGTCGAGCCGGCGGACGGAACGGCTGCGGCGGCCACGCCCGGTGCCTGCGGCACGCCGACCAGCACCTGCTCACCGTCGACCAGCGGCCGGGCCAGGTTGAGGGAGGACAGGTCGACCCCGGGTCGGGCGCCGCCGGCGGCCTCGAGGGCGTCGACCACGCGGGCGCCGGCATCGAGGACGGCGATGCCAGGATGCCGGACCTTCCCCGCGACGTCCACGGTCACGCTGGCCGTGCCGCTGGCGGTCCCGCCGACCGCTGCGGGGCTCGCGCCGGTGACGGCGACCGGACTCGGGTCCGCGGGGAGGGTGGTGAGCGCCGCCGGCGCCGGTGCGACGGGAGGGGACTCCACGCGCTCGGGGCTGCCGCGCAGCACCCACCAGCAGGTGACGACGAGGCCGGTCGCCACCAGCACCGCCACGACGGCCAGCTGTCCTGGACCGACCCCGACCCGGCCGCGCAGCGACTCGGGCACCAGCGACGCGAGGGACGGCCGGCGACGGGCGGCGTGCCGACCCGGCACCGGGACGGCCACCGCACCGGCGCCGGTCCCGGGGCCTGGCACCGGGACCGGCGCAGGCCCGCGCGCCGCCCGGACCCGCGTGTGCTCCCCGGTCCAGGGGTCGGGACCTGCCCACGGTGCGTGGACGTCGTGGACGTCGTGGACGTCGTGGACGTCGCGGTCGTCGCGGACGTCGTGGACGTCGTGGTCGTCGCCGGGCCCGGCGTCGCCGCGCTGCGCCGCCAGCTCGGCGCTGAGCAGCGCGAGCCGGCGGGCGACGGCGTCCTGGTGCTCGGAGGTCGGTCGACGGGCCATGCGACGACGCTAGGCACCACGGGGGACCCGACCGACCGCACGGCGGCCGTCCTGGGGAGAACGGGTCTGCGCCGCGAGCCTGTGGACGGAGAGCGGGCCGGGCCGCCGGGGTGATGCTCAGGCGCGAGGGCTGACGCAGACCGCGATCATCCCGGGCCCGACGTGCGCGCCAAGCACCGCTCCGAGCTCACCGCACCACACCTCACGGTCCTCGAGGTTGGCCTCGAGGCGCCGGCGTAGGGCGTCGGCGAGCAGCTCGGCCCGCTCCGGGTTCGCCAGGTGCGCCACCCCGAGGTCCACCGGCAGGTCACCGGCGGCCTGGACGGCGAGCTCCTCGAGGCGCGCGAGGGCTCGCGCGGAGGTGCGCACGCGCTCGAGGGACGCCACTCGACCGTCCTCGATCTGCAGCAGCGGCTTGACCGCGAGGGCGCCACCGAGCAGCGCGGCGGCGGCGCCGATCCGCCCGCCGCGCCGCAGGTACTCCAGGGTGTCGACGTAGAACAGCGAGGAGGTCGCCTCTCCGCGGGCCCGGGCCGCGGCCGCGGCGTCGTCGACCGTCCCCCCGGCCGCGACGACGTCCGCACCGGCGAGCGTCGCGAACCCGGTGCCGACGCCGACCTGCCGGGAGTCGACGGTCACCACCCGGACGGATGCGTCGCGGGCGGCCAGCTGCGCCGACTCGAAGGTGCCGCTCATCTCCCCCGACAGGTGGACCGAGAGGATCTCGGTGGCTCCGTCCGCCGCCGCCTTCTCGTAGACCTCGAGCAGGGCGGCAGGGCTCGGCCGGGAGGTGCTCACCGGCTTCCACTCGCGCAGCGCCGCCGCCACCATCTCGGGGGTGGCGCCGTCCGCGCCCTCGTCGTACACGGTGGCGCCGAGCACGACCTGCAGCGGGACGACCACGATGCCGCGCTCGGCCGCCACCTCCGCGGGGAGGCTGGCGGTCGAGTCCGTGACGATCGCGACCGGCATGCCGGAGAGGGTAGCGACCTCAGACCACGACGTTGACCAGCTTGGGCGCACGCACGACGACCTTGCGCACCTCGCGGCCGTCGATCGCCCTCACCACGGCCGGGTCGGCCATCGCCAGCGCCTCCAGCTCGGCCGGGCTGATGTCGGGCGACACCTCCAGGCGCGCGCGGACCTTGCCCTGGATCTGGACGACGGCCGTGACCGACTCCTCGACCAGCAGGGCCGGGTCGACGGCCGGCCAGCCGGCGCGAGCCACGGTCGGCTCGTGCCCCAGGCGCTCCCACATCTCCTCCGCCGTGTACGGCGCCACCAGCGACAGCAGGACGGCGACCGCCTCGGCGGCCTCGCGCACGGCCGGATCGGCCGGGCCCGCCCCGGTGTCGATGGTCTTGCGGGTCGCGTTCACCAGCTCCATCACTCGCGCGACCATCACGTTGAAGCGGTAGGACTCGATCAGCTCGGCCGCGTCGTGCACGGTGCGCGCCGTAGCGCGGCGCAGCGTGACGTCGCCACCGTCGGCCGGGGTGCCCGGTGCCGACGTGACGTCACCGGACAACCGCCAGGCACGCTGCAGGAAGCGCAGCGACCCCGCCGGGGACACGTCGGCCCAGTCGATGTCGTCCTCGGGCGGGCCGGCGAAGACCAGGGTCAGCCGGACCGCGTCCACCCCGTAGGCCGCAAGTTGGTCCCCCAGACTGACGCCGTTGCCCAGCGACTTGCTCATCTTCTTGCCCTGGTTGATGACGATGCCCTGGTTCAGCTGCGCGGCGAACGGCTCACCGACGTCCAGCATCCCCATGTCCCGCAGCACCTTGGTGAAGAAGCGCGCGTACAGCAGGTGCAGCACCGCGTGCTCGACCCCGCCGACGTAGATGTCGGCCGGCATCCAGGCCCGGGCCTTCTCGACGTCGAACGGCCCGTCGGTGTAGTCCGGTGAGCAGTAGCGCAGGAAGTACCACGACGAGTCGACGAAGGTGTCCATCGTGTCGCTGTCTCGTCGCGCCGGGCCACCGCACGTGGGGCACGCGACGTTCACCCACTCCTCCGCAGCGGCCAGCGGCGAGACGCCCTTGGGCTTCAGGTCGGTCCCGCGCAGCGCCGGCAGCTCCAGCGGCAGCTGGTCGTAGGGGACGGCGACCTCCCCGTCCTTCTCGCAGTGGATGATCGGGATCGGCACGCCCCAGTAGCGCTGCCGGCTCAGCAGCCAGTCGCGCAGCCGGAAGTTCACCGTGCCGGAGCCGGTGCCGTCGGCCTCCAGGCGCTCGATGATCGTGCGGATCCCGGTCGCCTTGTCGGTGATCCCGTCCAGCGGGCCGGAGCTCACGTAGGCGCCGTCCCCGGTGGTCGCGACGTAGGTCTCCTCCGGGTTCGGCTCGCCGGTGTCCACCACCGTGCGGACCGGCAGGTCGAACCGCCTCGCGAAGTCCAGGTCGCGCTGGTCGTGCGCGGGCACCGCCATGATCGCGCCGGTGCCGTAGTCGGCCAGCACGTAGTCCGCCGCCCACACCGGGACCTGCTCGCCGTTGACCGGGTTGACCGCGTGGACGCCCAGGAAGACGCCGGTCTTGGGACGGTCGGTCGACAGGCGGTCGATCTCGGACGCCTTGCGGACCTCGTCCAGGTAGGCCTCGTACGCCGCCCGCTGCTCGTCGGTCACCAGCTCCGCGGCCAGCTTCGCGTCGGCGGCCACGACCATGAACGTCGCGCCGTACAACGTGTCGGGCCGCGTGGTGTAGACGGTGATCGGCTCGTCCCGACCCTCGACCCGGAAGTCGACGTGCGCGCCTTCGGACCGCCCGATCCAGTTGCGCTGGGCCGTGACGACCCGGGCGGGCCAGGTCGGCTCCAGGTCGTCCAGGCAGTCCAGCAGCTCCTGGGCGTACTCGGTGATCTTGAAGTACCACTGGGTCAGCTCGCGCTTGGTGACCTCGGCGCCGCACCGCTCGCAGCGGCCGTCGACCACCTGCTCGTTGGCCAGCACGGTCTGGTCGTTCGGGCACCAGTTCACCGGCGAGGACTTGCGGTAGGCCAGGCCCCGCTCGCGGAACTTCAGGAACAGCCACTGGGTCCAGCGGTAGTACCCCGGGTCCGAGGTGTGCAGCCGGCGCGACCAGTCGAAGGAGACGGCGTAGCGCTGGAAGGACTCGAACTGCGTCTCGATGTTGGCATAGGTGTACGTCGCCGGGTGCTCGTCGTTGCGGATCGCCGCGTTCTCGGCCGGCAGGCCGAAGGAGTCCCAGCCCATCGGGTTCATCACCTCGTAGCCACGCTGCCACCAGTAGCGCGCGACCACGTCGTGCAGGGCGGTCACCTCGGCGTGCCCCATGTGCAGGTCACCGCTCGGGTAGGGGAACATCGTCAGCGCGTACTTCTTCTCGCGCGGCGAGTCGTCGTCGGCTCGGAACGGCTGCAGCTCCTGCCAGACCGGCAGCCACTTGTCCTGGACCGCCGCGATGTCGTACTGCTCCTGCTCGCTCATCTCGTCTCTCTCATGCGTCTGGTGATGGTGGTGCTCCGGGCACAAAAAAGCCCCTCGGGCACGAGGGGCAGCCGCGTCGGTGTGGTGCGTGTCGACGCGGCTAGGTAAGGAGCAGGGACCTTCGCATGCGGTCATGGTACCGCGCCGCGGCATGACCCCGACACCGCCTGACACCATGGGCGCCATGACCCTCACCGATCTCTTCCGCCTCGACGGCAAGGTCGCCGTCGTCACCGGCGCCTCCAGCGGCCTCGGCGTCGCCTTCGCCCAGGGCCTCGCCGAGGCGGGCGCCGACCTCGCCCTCGGGGCCCGACGGCTCGACCGTCTGGGCGAGACCGCCGGGCTGGTGGAGGCCGCCGGCCGCCGAGCACTGACCGTCGCGACCGACGTCGCCGACCCGGACTCGTGCACGAACCTGGTGGCCCTCGCCATGGAGGAGTTCGGCCGGGTCGACGTGCTCGTCAACAACGCCGGCATCGGGACGGCCGTTCCGGCGACCCGCGAGACCCCGGAGCAGTTCCGCCAGGTGATCGACGTCAACCTCAACGGCTGCTACTGGATGGCCCAGGCCTGCGGCCGGGTGATGCAGCCGGGGTCGAGCATCATCAACATCAGCTCGGTGCTCGGCCTCACCACGGCCGGGCTCCCGCAGGCCGCCTACGCCGCGTCCAAGGCCGGCCTCATCGGTCTCACCCGGGACCTGGCGCAGCAGTGGACGGGTCGCAAGGGCATCCGCGTCAACGCCCTCGCCCCGGGCTTCTTCGCCTCGGAGATGACCGACCAGTACCCGCCGGGCTACCTGGAGTCCCAGCAGCAGCGCATCCCCGCCGGCCGCAAGGGCGAGCCCGTCGAGCTCGCTGCCACGGTCGTGTTCCTCGCCTCCGACGCGTCGGCGTACGTCACCGGCCAGACGCTCGCCGTGGACGGCGGGATGACGATCACCTGAGGCGGGTTCGTTTCACCGGTCGACCGGTGAAGCGTGCACGACACGCCGGGCGGCACCGGCGTGTCGTGCACGGTTTCCCTGACCACCCCGGCCGGACCTCGGCCGGACCTCGGCCGGACCTCGGTCAGGGGCGGCCTCAGCGGACCCGGAAGGTGTCCGTCGCGGTGTGACCGGTCGTCGCGCCGGTGACCGTGACGGTGTAGCTGCCCTTCTTGCGCGGCGTGACGACCGCCTTGGTGACGCCGCCCGACAGCTCGCGGTCCACCGACGCGGAGTCCGGCCCGGTGACCGCGACGGTGACCGAGCGGTCGCCGTCGAAGCCGCGGACGAGGACGGTGACGTGCTTGCCGGCCTTGACCGATGCCGGAGCCGCCCTCACCGTGCCGTCGTCGCTGCCGTGCACCGGGTCGTCGGTGAGGTTGAGGGCGTCCCGGATCGTGAAGTAGAGGTCGGTCTGGTCGGTGAGGCCCACGATGTTGGCCGCGCCCGGCCCGTAGCCGGCGATCCGCACCTGCGAACCGGTGTGCTGCTGCGATCCGCCCTGCGGGGCGGTTCCGTAGTTGACCGCCATCGGCGCCCCGTCGGCGGTGGTGAGCGTGACGCTCAGGCCGGGGCTGGTGCTGCCGACCTCGATGATCTGGCTGGAGTGGGCGTGGTCGGCGGTCACGAAGATCGTGGTGTCACCGTGCTCCTTCGCGTAGTCCATCGCGACCTGCACGGCCTCGTCGAGGTCGACGGTCTCCCCGATCTGGCCACACGCGTTGGCCGCGTGGTCCTGCTTGTCGATGCTCGCGCCCTCGACCTGCAGGAAGAACCCGTGCGGGTTGTCGAGCAGGTCGATCGCCTTCTCGGTCATCTGCGCCAGCGACGGCTGGGAGTCGGGCAGGGCCGGATTGGGGGTGCACTCCTGCGCCGCCAGCTTGGAGCCGCCGACCGTCGCCGCCGGACCGGTGTAGCGCACCGGGAGGTTGCCGCCGGCGAAGAGGCCGAGCAGCGGCGCGTCCTGGTCCGCGTGGGTCACCTTGGCCAGGCTCGCCTTGCTGTAGACCATCCGGTAGCCGCGCTGGACGGCCTGCTCGGTGAGGGTCCGGCCCGCCCAGTCCCCGGCCTTCGCCTTCTGCGCGAAGGTGGCGGCACCGCCGCCGAGCGTCACGTCGGGCCGGGTGTCGAGCAGCTGCTCGGTGATCGAGCCGAGGCCGCCGTTCTCCAGCGCCGCCTCCGGGCAGGTGGTCGACGTCTGGTCGGGTCCGTAGCAGGACCGCGCCGAGATGTGGGAGACCTGCACCGCGGGGGTCGCGTCCTGGATCTCCGAGGTGGTGACGTCCCCGGTCTTGAGGCCGTTGGCCTTGGCGAGCTCCAGCAGGGTCTGCTGCGGCTGCCCGGCGAGGTTGACCGAGACGGCGTTGTCGTAGGTCTTCGTGCCGGTCGACCAGGCCGACCCGGTGGCGGCGGAGTCGGGCACGTAGTCGGGCAGGCCCGTGTCCTTGGACAGCGAGTACGTCGTGTACTGGCCCGTGAGCGGCAGGGCGTCGATCCCGGCGAACCGGCCGGCCGCGCCCTCGGCGTAGTTGCGCGCGACGGTGATCTCCGAGTCGCCCATGCCGTCGCCGATGAAGAGGATCACGTTCCTGGCGTGGCCGCCCACGACGGCGTCGCGGACTGCGGAGGTCTGGTCGCCGTCCAGGCGGGTGGCCCCGCCGTGCTCGGCGAGGTCGGACGGTGCCGCGGTCGCGTACGCGAGGCCCGCGGAGGCGGCCAGGGCGGTGACCGCCACGGCACCGGCCGCGACGCGGCGCGGCCGGGTGAGTCGTGCGTGCATGCTGGTGTGGTCCTTCCGAAGGGTGTCGGGCCGGGTCGACCCGGCTGCACCCCATCGGCTCCGGGTGAACCCTCGAGGCGTCTCGCGTGACGCCGTCGCCAACACCGGACGGCGTACTCCCGGTATGTTCTGACGCCATGTCGACGCGTGTGGTCGTGATCGGTGCCGGGTTCGGCGGACTGGGCGTCGCGCACGCCCTGCGGCAGGCGGGCGTCGCCGACGTCACCGTGCTGGAGCGGGCGGACGAGGTGGGTGGCGTCTGGCGGGACAACACCTACCCCGGCGCCGCCTGCGACGTCCCGTCACCGCTCTACTCCTGGTCCTGGGCCACGAACCCGACGTGGGGCCGCCGCTACTCCGCGCAGCCCGAGATCCTCGACTACATCCGACGCACCGCCGAGGCGGACGGGCTGCGCCCCCTGGTGCGCACCGGCACCGAGGTCACCGGCCTGGCACACGACGGTCGGGCCTGGCAGGTGACGACGAACGACGGGGTGCTCGAGGCCGACGTCGTCGTCCCCGCGACCGGGCAGCTGTCCAACCCGGTGGTGCCGGCGATCCCCGGTCGGGACACCTTCGCAGGACCCGCCTTCCACTCGGCGCAGTGGCGCCACGACGTGGACCTCACCGGCCGCCGCGTCGCCGTGGTCGGCACCGGCGCCAGCGCGATCCAGCTCGTGCCGGCCATCGTGGACCGGGTCGGGTCGATGACGGTGTTCCAGCGGTCCGCGCCGTACGTCGTCCCGAAGCCGGACCGCGCGTACACCGACGGCCACCACCGGGTCTTCGAGCGACACCCCGGCGTGCCGGCCGGCGAGCGCCGCCTGACCTACTGGATCACCGAACGCTTCAACGGCGCGCTCGAGGGCACCTCGCCGATCACCCGCCCGCTGATGGGTGCGATCCGGGCGGCGTGGCGACTGCAGCTGCGCCGGCAGGTTCCCGACCCGGCGCTGCGCGAGCGGCTGGTGCCCGACTACGAGCTGGGCTGCAAGCGGTTGCTCTTCTCCAACGACTGGTACCCCGCCCTGGCGCGCGACCACGTCGAGCTCGTGACCGAGCGGATCGAGGCGGTCGAGCCCGGCGGCGTCCGCACCGGCGACGGTCGGCTGCACGAGGCCGACGTCCTGATCTGGGGCACCGGCTTCGCCGCCACCGCGTTCCTGGGCGGGGTCGACGTCACCGGCCCCGACGGCTCGTCGCTGCACGAGGTGTGCGCCGACGGCGCCCGCGCTCACCTCGGCATGACCGTGCCCGGGTTCCCGAACCTGTTCGTCGTCTACGGCCCCAACACCAACCTCGGCGGCAGCTCGATCATCGGCATGCTCGAGGCACAGGCCGGGTGGATCGCCCAGGTGGTCCGCCGGATCGACGACGGCGAGGTCGCCCAGGTGGCGGTCCGACGCCGCGCCTGGGAGGCGTACGACGCCGAGATGCAGGCGCGCCTGGGCAGCAGCATCTGGGCCGGCTGCGACAGCTGGTACCGCGACGGCCGTCGGATCACCACCAACTGGCCCGGCCTCGTCGCCGAGTACCGGCAGCGCACCGCCGCCGTCGACTGGTCCGAGCTCGAGGACGTCAGCCCGCGGCCGGCGACCCGGAGGCGTTGACCATCCAGCTCACCCCGTGCTTGTCGGTGACCTGGCCGAACCAGTCGCCCCAGGGTGCCTTCTCGAGCGGGACGTCGACGGTGCCGCCCTCCTGCAGGCCGTCGAACCAGCGGCGCAGCGTGTCGACGTCGTCGCCGCTGAGGGCGAGGCCTCCCGAGGGGAAGTCGCCCTCCATGTGCCGAGGGACGTCGGCCCCCATCAGGAGGACCGACTCCGAGACCGTCAGCGCGGAGTGCATGACCAGGTGGGTCTCGTCGTCGGCGACGCCCATCCCACCCATGTCGGCGAACGTCATCACCTCCAGCGTGCCGCCGAACACGGACTGGTAGAAGGTCATCGCCTCGCGGGCCTCGCCGCGGAAGTTGAGGTAGGGGCACAGGTAGGTCGACATCGTCTCTCCTCGGATGTGGGGTCGTCGGCTCACCGTGACAGACCGCGCCGACACCCCGGACTCATCGGCGCCGCGACCGCGTCCCGAACGCCTCGTCGAAGTGCGCGAGCAGGTCCCGCGGGTCGGCGTACACGGCGAGCGCCCCGGCCTCGAGCAGCTCCTCCCGGCCGTAGCCGCCGGTCAGCAGCGCGATCGTCGGCAGGTCGCGCCGGTTGGCGGCCTCGACGTCCCAGACCGCGTCGCCGACGACGACCGCACGCCCGCCGCCGACCTTGTCCAGCGCCCGGTCGAGCAGCTCCGGCGCCGGCTTGGACTCCTCCGCGTCCTCGCTGGTCGTCCAGGCGTCCGCGTGCTCGACGGCGTGCAGCAGGTGCAGCGGGCGCTGGGCGTGCTTGGGGATGCTGGAGCTGGCCAGCACGACGTCGAGCCCGGCCTCCCCGACCGCGACCAGCAGGTCGTGGGCGCCGTCGAGGAGCTGCGTCTCCCCCGAGACCTGGTCGTACTCGCTCTCCCAGCGGTCCCGCAGCCGGTCACCGTGCTCGTCCTCGACGTCGTCGCCGGCGACCGCTGCGACCAGCCGGTCACCACCCATCCCGATCGCGCGGTGGATCGCCGCCACCGGCACGTGCCGGTCGAGGACCGCGTCGAAGGCGCGCGACCACGCCAGGGCATGGTGGTAGTTGGAGTCCAGGAGGGTGCCGTCGATGTCGAAGACGGCCGTGTCGAAGGCAGGCATGCGACCCGGGTACCCCGGCCCGCGCGGGTGCTACACCTGGTCGCTACGCCCCGTCGGCCGGGGGCACCGCCTGCGACCTCGCCCAGCGGTAGTCGGCCTTGCCCGACGGGGACCGCTGCACCTGGGGCACCCGGATGACCGCCTTGGGCACCTTGTAGCGGGCCACGTGCCGGCCCGCCTCCGCCAGCAGGTCGTCGTCGGTGGCGGTGCTGCCGGCCTCGATCTGTACGACGGCCACGCACTCACTCCCCCACCGCTCGGACGGGCGGCCGACGACGACCACGTCGCGCACCGCCGGATGGGCGGCCAGGGCCCGCTCCACCTCCTCGACGAAGATCTTCTCCCCGCCGGAGTTGATGGTGACGCCGTCCCGCCCGAGGAGCAGCACCTGGCCGTCCTCGGTGAGCAGGGCCCGGTCACCGGGGATCGAGAACCGCACTCCGTCGATGACCGGGAACGTCCGCGCGGTCTTCGCCTCGTCGCCGAGGTAGCCGAGCGGCACCCGGCCGCGCTGCGCGAGCCAGCCCTCGCCCTCACCGGGCTCCAGCACCCGAGAGAACAGGTTGTCGACCACGGTCGTCGACGGGACCGGCGCGAACGTCGCCGTACCGGCCGTCATGCCCTTGAGCGACAGGGAGCTCATCTGCAGCCCGGTCTCCGAGGCGCCGGCGGCGTCGAGCACCAGGATGTGCGGCAGTGCCTCGAGCAGCCGATCCCGCACACCGGGCGTGAGCGGGGCGCCGCCGTTGTTGAACGCGGCGAGGCCCGAGAGGTCGTGGTCGCCGCGCTCGATCTCCTCGATCAGCGGGAGGGCGACGGCGTCCCCGACCACGGGAATGCTCAGCACCTGCTCGGCGACCGCGGTCCGCAGGGCACCGGCGGGGTCGAGCGTGTGGACGTCGTCGGGCAGCACGATCTTGCCGCCACCGGTGATCGTGTGGAACGCCGACCACTGGGCGGCGCCGTGCATGAACGGCGGGATCATCAGCAGCCGCATCCCGCCGCCGGCGGCGGCCGCCGCCTCCGCGATCGCGTCGTACGACGTGTAGGGCTCCGTCGTGCCGAACGGCGTCCCACCCATCGAGGTGACGTAGATGTCGTCGTTGCGCCACAGCACGCCCTTGGGCATCCCGGTGGTGCCGCCGGTGTAGAGGATGAAGAGGTCGTCACCGCTCGGCACCGGCATCCCGCCGGCCGGGGTCGGGGTCAGCACCGCCTGCTCGTGGTCGATCGCTCCCGGCAGCAGCTCGTTGCCGGAGTCGTCGGCCACCTGGACGAGGACCTCGAGGTCGGGGAGCCGGTCACGGACCGCGGCGACCTGGGGGGCGAACTCGGCGTGGTAGACCAGCGCCCGCGTCCGCGCGTCGGTGAGGAGGTAGAGCAGCTCCTCCTCGACATACCGGAAGTTCACGTTGAACGGCGCCACCCGGGCGCGGTAGCCCGCGACCATGCCCTCGAGGTACTCGTTGCCGTTGCGCAGGTAGAGCCCGACGTGGTCCTGGCCGGACTCGTGGCCGGCCAGCCCGGCGCGCTCGGTGTGGCACCCGAGCCCGCGCTCGACGAACAGGTGGGCGAGCCCGTCGGCCCGCTCGTTCATCGCGCGGTAGGTCAACCGCCGGTCCCGCCAGACCAGGACCTCCTGCTCGGGCACCGCCCTCGCGACCGTGTCGAACACGGTGGCCAGGTTGAATCCGTCCGGGCCGAGCTCGGGCATGCGCACCGCCTAGGTAGAACGCGTTCTCGATGCGGGCGATGCTAGCGGGTGGGCCGTCAGGTGGTGCGGACCGCGCGCACCACCCTGCTCGTCGCCGCCTTGCAGGACGGCGTCGCCCTCAGGCGCGCGTAGAAGCGGCCCTCGGTCCCGGTGTTGCCCGTGGACCAGGTGTACTGGCCACCCTGCAGGTCGGTGGTGTCGGAGGCGAACCGGAGGTCGTCGCCGCCACCCGGCGTGCCGACCACCTTGAAGACCACGACGGTCCGGTCGGCCGCGCACAGGCGCGGCCGGGTGCTCTTGACGACGCCGGAGAGGTCGGTGCCCTCCGCGGTGATCGTGACCGTGACGTCGGCGCGGGACGACGCGTGCGCGACGGCCGGGACCAGTCCGGCTCCGCACGCCACCAGCGCCGAGGACGCAGCAAGAAGTGCTCGCATGGTGTGCCCTTCCGGGGCGACCCTCGCCCCTCCTGATGGAGGGACCGTAGGCACGCCAGCTGCCCGGGCGCATGACGCGTCCGGGGGGCACGGGCGGGCGCTCAGGACGGCGTACGCCGAGCGCCCGCCCCGCCTCCCCCCGGCGTCGCACCGGCGGCGGGCCACCGGGCGGCGCAGAGGCCGTCGAGCCGGTCCAGGACCCGGGCGGCTCGGACGGCGGTGTGGCGTCGCCACGCGAAGACCCGGGCGGTCCGCGGGCGCGCGGCCCGTCGCGGGGCGGCGCTGCGGGTGCTCACGCTCCGGCCCCGACCGGCGTGGCGACGGAGACGAGCAGGGGTGCGGCGGCGGTGACCGGTGTGGCGGCGAGGGCGGCGTCGACGATGGCGAGCGCCCGCTCGCCGAGGCTGCTGCTGCGCTCGGCGACGGCCGCGACGACCCGCGCGCGGACCCGCCGGAGCAGGAGCTCGTCCGGCACCTGCTGGCGCAGCTCGTGGCCCGCGGCACCGACGGTGACCGCGTCGTCACAGACCAGCCGCACCAGCGGCAGCATGGCCAGGTCGACCCGGCCGGCGCGACGTCGTCGTTCGCTGTCCCTCATCCGAGACCATCCCTCTCGCCGGCTACCCGGCATCTGCTGTCGACCGCCGGTCAGCGGCGGTCCGGGCTCCGCCGGGTGGCTGGGACGGAGAGAGCCGTGCTCTCGGCGGCAACCGTAATTCCTCCGCAGCCGGGAGGAACACCCCCCGTTGGACCCCTTCTGGGCGGGACCAAAGTCCCGGGACCTCCGGCCCGATGAGCACTCCGCAGTCACGGACGGACTTCCTAGGATCGACGTACGCGCAGGTCAGGAGGCACGATGCCGGACCGTTCACTGCTGGTCGACGAGCTCTCGCGGTTCGCGCGGACGCTGGTGACCGACTACCCCGTCAGCGACGCCCTGCACGACCTGGTGGAGTCGACCACCGCCATCCTCGGCATCCACGGGGCCGGCACGTCGATCGCCCGGGCAGGCACCCTCACGTTCGTCACGGCCGCGCCGGAGGACATCGCCGCGATCGAGGAGGTGCAGGAGCGCCACCAGGTCGGCCCGTGCATCGACGTCTACCGCAGCGGCGAGCCCGTCTGCGTGGCCGACGTGACCGCCGAGCGCGACCGCTACCCGGCGCTCGCCGCGGCCGCGTCCAGTCGCGGGATCGTCGCCATCGCCGCCGTACCCCTGCAGCTCAACGCGGCCCGGCTCGGCGCGCTCGACCTCTACGACACCCGGCCGCACGAGTGGACCGAGGAGGAGATCCACACGGCGGGACTGCTGGCGTCGATGGCGACCGGCTACATCGCGAACGCCTCCCAGCTCGACCAGGCGCGGCAGACCGCCGAGCAGCTCCAGGAGGCGCTGGACAGCCGGGTGATCATCGAGCAGGCCAAGGGCGTCATCGCCGGGGAGCGCGGGATCACCGTCGACCAGGCCTTCCAGGTCCTGCGGGCGCACGCCCGCCGCAACAGCGCCCCGCTGCGCGACGTCGCGAACGCGGTGGTCCACCTCGGCCTGCGCCCCTGACCGGTACGTCCGGACCAGCCCCTGCGTGACCAGGGACCCCGGAGCCGGAGCACTGGGACCCTCCGGCGCTGCCGCGTCCACGGGTGAGGGTGGGGGCAGACGGCCCGTCGGGCTTCCCGAGGACCCGGCGGGCCGTCCCTCCACGTCACGACCGGGCGTCATTCACGACGAGGGCCCGGCGCGCTGCGCCGGGCCCCTCGGTGTCTCTGGTGGAGCTGAGGGGACTCGAACCCCTGACCCTCTGCATGCCATGCAGATGCGCTACCAGCTGCGCCACAGCCCCAGATCCGTCACCCTCCCCGCTGGGACGGCAACTCGCGGAATACTAGCCAACCGCTCCCGGCGACGCGAATCCGGGGAGGTGTGCCGGCTCGCCGCCCGGACTTGTCGGCCAAAACCGTTGCTTGTCGGCCGAAGTTCTGGCCGACAAGCAACGGTTTACCCGGTCGACCGGGTAAACCAGCAGGCGGCCGACCCGCCGGCATCAGGACCCCAGGACGACCCGGTTGTAGGCGACCAGCCGGCATGGGGCGGCCGGGTCGGGCTGGTCGAGCTCGACCCACGCGCAGTTCGACAGGCCGTGGAGGGCGACCCGCTGCTCGACCCGGCCTCCCAGCAGGACCGGCACGGTGTCGCGGATGGCCGCGCCGTGCGAGACGGCCACCGCGAGCTCGCCGGGTGCCAGCAGACCGAGGAGCTCGGTGAGGGCCGTGACCATCCGCGCGGCGACGACGGCCGCGCTCTCGCCGCCGGGCACCACGTCGAAGTTGCCCCGGACGAACTCGGCGAACTCGGCCGGGGCCAGCTCGGCGTACTCGTCGTGGGTCAGCCCCTCCCGCTCGGCGAGGAAGTGCTCGCGCAGGCGCGCGTCGTACGTCGGCTCCAGGCCGCTCTCCTTGGCCAGGTACGCCGCGGTCTGCCGGGCCCGAGCGCTGTCGGAGGACCACAGCGCCGACGGGCCGAGCGCCGCGAGCACCGGCGCGACCGCCGCGGCCTGGGCGTGGCCGGTGTCGTCCAGCTCGACCTCGCGCTGCCCCTGGATCCGGCGCGCGGCGTTGTAGGCGGTCCGGCCGTGCCGGAGGAGGACCAGCCGCCGCGGCGCCGGGTCAGCGGTCATGGGAGACGACGTCGGCGGGCAGCTGGATGGACGGGCAGTCCCGCCAGAGCCGCTCGAGCGCGTAGAACTGGCGCTCCTCCTCGTGCTGCACGTGGACGACGATCTCGCCGTAGTCCAGCAGCACCCAGCGGCCGTCGCGCTCCCCCTCGCGGCGGATCGGCTTCGACCCGATCTCGCGCAGCTTGTCCTCGACCTCCTCGACGATGGCCTTGACCTGGCGGTCGTTGGTCGCGGAGGCCAGCAGGAACGCGTCGGTGATCGCGAGCTGGTCGCTGACGTCGAAGGCGACGATCTGCTGGGCGAGCTTGTCCGACGCGGCGCGCGCGGCGGCGCGCACCAGCTCCAGGGCGTGCTCGGTGGCGGTCATGCGGAGGTGTCCTTCGGGTAGAGGTCGTGCTTGGCGATGTACTGGACCACCCCGTCGGGCACGAGGTACCAGACCGGCTCGCCGCGGCGGGAGCGCTCGCGGCAGTCGGTGGAGGAGATCGCCAGGGCCGGGATCTCGACCATGGTGACCCGCTCGGCCGGGATGCTGCCCAGGGTGTCCACGTCCATGGTGTACCCCGGACGGGTGCACCCCACGAACCGGGCGAGCTCGAACAGCTCGGCCGCGTCACGCCAGGTGAAGATCTCCCCCAGCGCGTCGGCCCCGGTGATGAAGTACAGCTCGGCGTCCGGGAGCGCCGTGCGCAGGTCGCGCAGCGTGTCGATCGTGTACGTCGGACCCTGCCGGTCGATGTCGACGCGCGACACCGTGAACCGGGGGTTGGCCGCCGTCGCGATGACGGTCATCAGGTAGCGGTGCTCCGCGGGGGTGACCACCCGGTCGGACTTCTGCCACGGGTCGCCGGTGGGGACGAACACGACCTCGTCGAGGTCGAACCAGGACTGCACCTCGGACGCGGCCACGAGGTGGCCGTGGTGGATGGGGTCGAACGTGCCGCCCATCACCCCGATCCGGCGGGCTCCGGGCACGTGCTCGTCGGTGGCGCTCAGCTGTGCTCGCGTCCCTTGCCGAAGGCCAGCAGCGCTCCGATGAGCGCCAGGAAGATGACGAGCACGATCCCGCCGATCAGGAACGGGTCCGGGGTGTCGATCACGACGTCCTCGGTGGCGAAGGCGACGACGAACGGGGTCAGCATGGGCGACAGCCTAGCGGGCCTACTCGCGGACGTGACCGTCGCCGGTCACCACGTACTTCGTCGAGGTCATCTCGGGCAGCCCCATCGGCCCGCGGGCGTGCAGCTTCTGGGTGCTGATGCCGATCTCGGCACCGAACCCGAGCTCGCCGCCGTCGGTGAACCTGGTCGAGGCGTTGACGAGGACGGCTGCCGAGTCGACGGCCGCCGTGAAGCGGCGCGCGGCGCCGAGGTCCTCGGTCATGATGGCCTCGGTGTGCTGGCTGGACCAGCGGCGGATGTGACGGACGGCCGCGTCCAGGTCGGGTACGACGGCCGCGGCGATGTCGAGCGAGAGGTACTCGGTGCCCCAGTCGTCGTCGGTGGCGGCCACGACGCCGTCGTACCGGCAGAACGCGTCGTCGCCGTGCACGGTCACCCCGGCGTCCTGCAGGGCGAGGACGACCCGGGGCAGGAACTCGTCGGCCACCGCGGCGTGCACCAGCAGCGACTCGGCGGCGTTGCACACGCTGGTGCGCTGGGTCTTGGCGTTGAGCACGATCGCGAGCGCCTTGTCGAGGTCGGCAGCGCGGTCGACGTAGACGTGGCAGTTGCCCACGCCGGTCTCGATGACCGGCACAGTGGACTCCTCGACCACCGAGCGGATCAGGCCGGCCCCACCGCGCGGGATGAGCACGTCGACGTGGCCGCGTGCCCGCATCAGCTCCTTGACGCTGTCATGGGTGTCGCCCGGCACCAGCTGCACGGCGTCGGCGTCCAGCCCGGAGGCGGCCACGGCGTCGCGCAGGGCGGCGACGATCGCCTCGTTGCTCGACCGCGCGCTCGAGCTGCCGCGCAGGAGCACCGCGTTGCCCGACTTCAGGCAGATGCCGGCGGCGTCCGCGGTGACGTTGGGGCGGGCCTCGTAGATCATCCCGACGACCCCGAAGGGCACGCGGACCTGCCGCATCTCCAGGCCGTTGGCGAGCGTCGAGCCCCGCACGACCTCGCCGACCGGGTCGGGCAGCCCGGCGACCTCCCTCAGCCCCTGCGCCATGCCGGCGAGCCGCTCGGGGGTGAGCCGGAGGCGGTCCACGATGTTGGCCGGCGTGCCGCCCTCCTCGGCGCGGGCGACGTCCTCGGCGTTGGCGGCCAGGACCTCGGCCTCGCGGGCCAGCAGCGCGTCGGCCATCGCGTGCAGCGCCGCGTCCTTGGTCGCGCGGGTCGCCAGCGCGAGCTGATGGCTCGCCTCACGCGCCCGCTGGGCGGCGATCACGGGACTGGTCATGGCAACGAGCCTAGAGCGAGGCAACCGATCGCGGGTCGGCCGCGTCGTACCGTGGTCAGGCTCACCACCGGAAGGGTCCCACTGTGCCTCGAACGCTTCGTCTCGCCGCCGGCCTCGCGCTGGCTGCTCCGCTCCTTGCGCTCCCGCCGGCCGGCTCCCCGGCCACGGCGGCGGAGCCGGCCGCACCCGCGGCGCCGGCGTTCCGCCTGTGGGCGCCCGGGACCGTCACCGCCTACGCCTACCGCCAGCGGACCTGGACCGACCTCGGCCTCCGGGTCGTCGCGGGCGCCGCGCCGGTCGAGCTGTGGTCCAACCGTGGGTCCTACGCGGACCCGATCAGCACGGTGTGGCGGTCGCCCGACGGCGACGTGCCGCTGCCGCGCGGGTCGATGACCGACTTCTCCGGGCTCCGCGGCTTCCTCCACCTCACCATCGACCCCGCTCGCGCGGGCGAGAAGACCGTCGAGCTGGTCCGCAAGGGCTGCCTCAACGGCGCCGCCGAGCGGGTGCGCCCGACAGCCTCCGCCCGGTCGCCCTACCCGATGGGGTGCTGGTACAACCCCTACAGCCTCGGCTCGGTCCAGGGCGTGCAGGCCGGCTGGGCGACCCCGGTGCTCGGCCAGGACCGGCCCCTGCGGATCGGTCCGGGCCGCTACACCGTCACCGCGACGGTCCGGCCGGCGTACGCCCGCACGTTCGGCCTCTCCCCCGACCAGGCGACCCGGACGATCCGGCTGCGGGTGGTGAAGCCGGACCAGGGTGAGGTCGACAGCGCGACCACCGCGCGCCGCCCGTCCTCCCTGCGGCCCGCGACCCGGCCGCCGACGGGTCCGGTCGGTCGCACCGACGAGGCGGGGCCCGAGCCGGACCTGCGCTCGCTGCCTGCCTGGGGCCTGTCTCTGTCGAAGAGCGGCGCCTACCTCCGCTTCTCCGCCACCGTCTGGAACGCCGGCGACAGCCCGCTGGTCGTGGACGGCTTCCGGCACCGCGGCCGCGACGAGATGGATGCCTACCAGTACTTCTTCGACGCGCAGGGCGAGCAGACCGGCTACCAGCCGGTGGGCCAGATGGAGTGGGACGCACGCCCGTCCCACCAGCACTGGCACTTCGAGGACTTCGCCCGCTACTCGCTGCTGAACGCCGACAAGTCCGAGGTGACCCGGTCGAAGAAGGAGGCGTTCTGCCTGGCCAACACGGACTCGGTCGACGGCACCGTCCCCGGTGCCGACTGGCGGCCGGAGAACACCGACCTGGCGACGTCCTGCGGCGACCACTCCTCGCTGTCGATCCGCGAGGTGCTGGTGTCGGGCTGGGGCGACACCTACACCCAGTCGCGGGCGGGGCAGTCCTTCCCGGTCGCCGACCTGCCCAACGGCACCTACTACGTCGCGGTCGTCGCGAACCCCGAGCACCGGCTCGTGGAGTCCTCGACGAGCAACAACGTGGCGCTGCGCCGGATCCGCCTCGGCGGCACCCCCGCGCACCGCACCCTCACCGTCCCCCAGGTCGGGCTGGTCTCCGAGGAGGGGTACGGCGGCGTCGGCTGACCGTCCCCCACAGGTCGGCCCCCGTCCGGTTCGGTGCTCACGTCCGTCGCTCACGTCCGTCGCTCACGTCCGTCGCTCACGTCCGTCGCAGTTTCATCAAGGTCTGTGGTCGAACCTGCACATCCCACGGCTTGCCCACCGTGGGAAGTGCAGGTTCACCTGCATACCTTGATGAAGCAGCACCGAGGCCGAGCAGCACAGAGGCCGGTGGGGTGCTCCCCCGCCGGCCTCCGCGTGACCTGCTGGTCAGCCCTTGCGCTTGTTGATCTCCTCGGTGGCCTTCGGGAGGACCGTGGTGAGGTCGCCCACGACGCCGAAGTCGACGAGCTCGAAGATCGGCGCCTCCTCGTCCTTGTTGACCGCGACGATGGTCTTGGAGGTCTGCATGCCGGCGCGGTGCTGGATCGCGCCGGAGATGCCGGAGGCGACGTAGAGCTGCGGCGACACGGTCTTGCCGGTCTGGCCGATCTGGAAGGTGTGCGCGATCCAGCCGGAGTCGACCGCGGCACGCGAGGCGCCCACGGCGCCGCCGAGGGCGTCGGCGAGGCCCTCGATCGGGGCGAAGTCGCCGCCGGTGCCACGACCGCCGGAGACGACGATGGCGGCCTCGGTCAGCTCGGGGCGGCCGGTCGCCTGGCGCGGCTGGGAGGCCACGATCTGCGCGGTCTTGGCGGCGTCGGAGATGGTCGGGGTGACCTGCTCCACCGCCCCGGCGCCCGCACCCTCCTCGGGAGCGGCGGCGTTGGGCTTGACCGTGATGATCGGGGTGCCGTGGGTGACCTTGCCCGTCAGCGTGTAGTTGCCGGCGAACACGGACTGGGTGGCGACCGGGCCGCCGTCGCCGGCCTGCACGTCCACCGCGTCGGTGATCAGGCCCGACTCGATCTTGATCGACAGGCGGGCACCGATCTCCTTGCCCTCCGAGGTCGACGGGATCAGGATCGCAGCGGGGGACGACTTCTCGGCCAGCTGGGCGAGCACCTCGGCCTTGGGAGCCACGAGGTAGCCCTTCACCTGGGAGTCGTCGACGACGTACACCTTCTCCGCGCCGTAGGCCTTCACCTTCTCGGTCGCGGCGGCGGCCTGGTCGGCCGGGCCGATGTAGACCGCGGACGGCTCGCCGAGGCGCTTGGCGATCGCGAGCAGCTCGTAGGTGGGCTTGCGGACCGCGCCGTCGACGTGGTCGATGAGAACCAGAACTTCAGACATCAGCGCAACGCTCCTCAGATGAACTTCTTCGAGGCGAGGAACTCGGTCAGCGCCGTGGCGCCCGAGCCGTCCTCGTCCTTGACGATCTCGCCGGCGGTGCGCGGCGGGCGGGCGGCGGTCTCCTCGACCGCGGTCCACGCGGCGCCCAGGCCGACCTGGCCGGCGTCGACGCCGAGGTCGGCCAGCGACCAGGTCTCCAGCGGCTTCTTCTTCGCGGCCATGATCCCCTTGAACGACGGGTAGCGGGCCTCGCCGGACTGGTCGGTGACCGAGAGCACCAGCGGCATGGTGCCGCCGATGACCTCGGTGGCGGTGTCGCCGTCACGCTTGATGCGCACCTGGTCGCCCTGGGTCTCGATGACCGAGGCGAGCGTGACCTGCGGGAGGCCGAGCCGCTCGGCGACCATGGCCGGCAGCACGCCGCCCACGCCGTCGGTCGAGGCCATGCCGCAGACGACGAGATCGACCTTCTTCTCCGCGCCGGCCTTCTCGACCGCCTTGGCCAGCACCAGCGAGGTGGCGGCGTAGTCGGAGCCCGCGATCGCCTCGTCGGAGACGTGGATGCCCTGGTCGGCGCCCATCTGCAGCGCCTTGCGCACCGCGTCGACGGCCTTCTCCGGGCCCACGCACAGCGCCGTGACGACGGTGTCGTCGCCGGCCTTCTCCTTCAGCTGGAGGGCCTGCTCCACGGCGTACTCGTCGAGCTCGGACAGCAGCCCGTCGACGCCGACGCGGTCCACGGTGTTGTCCGACTCGAAGTGCCGGTCGGCAGTCGCGTCGGGGACGTACTTCACACAGACGACAATGTTCATGGTGGTGTGGCCGGTCGGCCCCTCCTGTGCACTCGGGTTCGAGGCGAGGTTACCGTCGCGTCACGAGGGTCGAAACACGGCCGAGGGTCGGATGCGTCACAGCGACGCTGTCACGGTCACGGCCGGATGATGCGCTCGAGGACCCGCCCCACGACCAGGTAGGCGATCGCCGCGATGCCCCAGTTCGCCAGGGCGTTCTTGGTCGCCGCGTCCGCGCCGTCGAAGGTGAAGACGCCGTTGCTGCGCGAGAAGACGTCGAGGTCGAGGGCGTCGGCGACGTCGAGCACGAACCGCACCAGCGCGTTGTCCCGGTTCGCGTCCAGCGCGATCAGCAGCGCGCCGACCGCGAGGAACAGCGCGCACACCACCGCCGCCAGCCAGACCAGCTGTGCCACCCGGAGCCGCACCGACCCCGCCGGGGTCGTCGTCACCGCTTTGCGGTCCGCCACCTCGTGTCCACCCATCTCGTCGTCCTCCCCGCTGGGAGGATCGCACAACGGCGGCCGGCCCAAACCTCGGGTGACCGGCGCCACGACGGCCGACGCGGTCAGCGACCCTCGAACTGCGCCTTGCCCGGGCCGTTCTCGACGAATGACCGCATGCCGATGCTGCGGTCCTCGGTCGCGAAGAGGGCGGCGAACTGCTGGCGCTCGATTTCCAGGCCGGTCTCGAGATCGACCTCGAGACCGCGGTCGATGCTCTCCTTCGCGGCACGCACGGCGTACGACGCGGCGCCGGCGAACTGACGGGCCCACGCCACCGCCTCGGCGTACACCTGGTCGGCGGGCAGCACCCGGTCGACGAGTCCGATGGCGAGCGCCTCGTCGGCCTTGACGAAACGACCCGTGAAGACCAGGTCCTTGGCCTTGCTCGGCCCGACCAGGCGGGTCAGCCGCTGGGTGCCGCCGGCGCCGGGGATGATGCCGAGGAGGATCTCGGGCTGGCCGAGCACGGCGTCCTCCGCGGCGAACCGCACGTCGGCACACAGGGCGAGCTCGCAGCCGCCGCCCAGGGCGTAGCCGGTCACGGCCGCGACCACCGGCTTCGGGATCCGGGCGACCGCGCCGAGCGAGGACTGGAGGGGGCCCGACCGCTTCACCATGTCGGTGTACGACATGTCGGCCATCTCCTTGATGTCCGCGCCGGCGGCGAAGACCCGCTCACCGCCGTAGAGGACGACCGCCTTCACGTCGTCACGGTCGGTCGCCTCCGTGGCCGCGGCGCGGATCTCCTCCTGGACCTGCACGTTGAGGGCGTTCATCTTCGGCCGGTCCAGCCGGATCGTGCCGACCCCGTCGGCGACCTCCAGCCGCACGAACTCACCCATCGGTCCTGCCTCTCCACGTCGTCGCTCCCTGGCTGGGATTCCTCCCCGCATTGTGCCCGCATCGGGAATGATGGGCCGGTGACCCCCGGACTCTGGCGAACGCGTGGTGAGCGCGCGTCCGTGTGGCCGGGCCGGAACTGGCCGCTGGGCTCCACGTGGTCGGAGGAGTCGACGAACTTCGCGGTGCACGCACCGCGGGCCACGGCGGCGTGGGTGTGCCTGTTCGACGACGAGGGCGGCGAGCAGCGCCACCGGCTCACCGAGCAGGCGCTCGGCATCTGGCACGGCGCCATCCCCGGCGTGCGGCCCGGGACGCGCTACGGCTACCGGGTGGCCGGTCCGTGGGACCCCACCCAGGGGCTGCGGTTCAACCCCAACAAGCTGCTGCTGGACCCCTACGCCCGGGCGGTCTCCGGCGACCTGACCACGGACCCGGCGATCTACGGCTACGACGAGCACGACCACGCCCGGATGAGCGACGCGGACTCCGCGCCGTACGTCCCGCGGAGCGTGGTCGTCGACGAGACCTTCGACTGGGGCGACGATCCTCCGCTGCGGTACCGCTGGCGCGACACGGTCGTCTACGAGCTCCACGTCAAGGGGATGACCGCGCTGCACGACCGGGTGCCCGAGGAGCTGCGCGGGACGTACGCCGGGCTGGCGACGCCGGCGGTCATCGACTACCTCAAGGACCTCGGCGTGACCGCCGTGGAGCTGCTGCCGGTGCACCAGTTCGTCTCCGAGCGGAGCCTGGTGGAGCGGGGGCTCTGCAACTACTGGGGCTACAACTCGATCGGGTTCTTCGCGCCGCACCACGCCTACTCCGCCTCCGGCGACGGTGGGCAGCAGGTGACCGAGTTCAAGCAGATGGTCAAGGCGTTCCACGCGGCCGGCCTCGAGGTCATCCTCGACGTCGTCTACAACCACACCGCCGAGGCCGGCGCCGACGGGCCGACGCTGTCCTTCCGCGGACTCGACGACCGCGGCTTCTACTGCCGCGTCGGGGACGGCGTGCCGTCGGCGCCCTACCAGGACAGCTACTGGGACGTCACCGGCTGCGGCAACACCGTCAACGCCTCCAACCCCGGCGCGCTGCGGCTGATCCTCGACTCGCTGCGCTACTGGGCCACCGAGATGCACGTCGACGGCTTCCGGTTCGACCTGATGTCGGCGCTGACCCGGGTCAACCACCACGTCGACATGAGCAGCCACCTCGTCACGGCGATCGGGCAGGACCCGGTGCTGCGGCACGTCAAGCTGATCGCGGAGCCGTGGGACGCCTCGATGGACGGCTACCGAGTGGGCGAGTTCCCGCCGCCGTGGGTGGAGTGGAACGACCAGTACCGCGACGAGATCCGCGACTTCTGGCGCAACCACACCAGCGGCATCCGCACCGTCGCCACCCGGCTCGCCGGCTCGTCCGACCTCTACCTCGACGACGGGCGGTCGCCGTACGCGTCGATCAACTTCCTCACCGCGCACGACGGGTTCACGCTGCGCGACCTGGTCTCCTACGAGCAGAAGCACAACGAGGCCAACGGGGAGGACAACCGCGACGGCACCGACAACAACCGCTCGTGGAACCACGGCACGGAGGGCGAGTCGGACGACCCGGCACTGCAGGTGGTGCGGCGGCGCCAGGCGGCCAACATGATGGCGACCCTGTGCCTGTCCAACGGGGTCCCGATGATCACCGCCGGCGACGAGCGGGGCCGCACCCAGCGCGGCAACAACAACGCGTACGCGCAGGACAACGAGATCTCCTGGGTCGACTGGCGGCCCGACGACGCCTGGCTCGACGTCTACGAGGTCACCAAGACCGCGCTGCGGCTGCGGCGCGAGCACCCGGCCCTGCGGCAGCGGCACTGGTTCGAGGGCCGGCCGACGATCCGGGGCGGGCCCAAGGACCTGGCCTGGCTGCACCCGACGGGCCGCGAGATGACCGGTGACGACTGGAACGACCCGACGCTGCGCGCGATCGGGATGTTCGTCTCGGGCTCACCGCTGCGCGCCCCCGGGCCGCGCGGCGAGCAGCAGGTCGACCGGTCGTTCATGATCTGGTTCAACTCCGACTGGCTCCCCCAGCGCATCGAGCTGCCCGAGAACGACTGGGTGCAGACCGGGGAGATCGTGCTCTCGACCGACAGCCGCCTTCCCGTCGGCACCCACGTCAAGGCCGGTGACCGGCTCTCGATCGGCCGCCGCACCGTCGTCGTCTTCCGCGAGACGTAACCGCGAGTCGGCGCCACTGCAGGCAAGTAGCGCCGACTCGGCACCTCAGAGGCCGGCAGTAGCGCCGACTCGGCGTTACGGCAGGGCGACGACGCCGAGCTCGGCCGGGGAGACCAGCAGGTCGTTGTGCGGGACGACGCGGACGGTGTAGCCGAAGGCGCCGGCGTGGTCGAGGACGTGCTCGACGTCGAACCGGTGCCGCCCGCCCTCGTAGCTCTCCGCGACCGCGAGCGACTCGATGCCGGTGTCGAGCAGGTCGTCCTCGGCGTTGCTGCGCCCGTAGACCAGCTGGACGTCGACGTCCTCCGGGGAGAGGTCCCCCAGCGCCACGAAGGCGCGCACGTTCATGCGGTCGCCGACCTCGGGAGCGTCACCGACGCCGCTGCTCTCGACGTGCTCGACCCGGACGTGCTCCCACCCGGCCTTGATCCGCTTCTTCCAGGCGGCGAGGCCGGCGGCACCGGCGTAGTCGGTGTTGAGCCGGTGCGCGGTGATCGCGGCAGGGGCGTAGAGCTTGCGCACGTAGTCGCTCACCATCCGGGTGGCGAGCACCTTGGGGCCCAGCGACTTCAGCGTGTGCCGGGTCATCTCCAGCCAGCGGGTCGGCACACCCTCGGCGTCGACGTCGTAGAAGCGGGGCGCGACCTCCTTCTCGATCAGGTCGTAGAGGGCCTCCGCCTCGAGGTCGTCGCGGTGGTCGACGTCCTCGACGCCGTCGGCGGTCGGGATCGCCCAGCCGTTGTCGCCGTCGTACCACTCGTCCCACCAGCCGTCGAGCACCGACAGGTTCAGCCCGCCGTTGAGGGCGGCCTTCATGCCGGACGTCCCGCAGGCCTCGTACGGCCGCAGCGGGTTGTTGAGCCACACGTCGCAGCCGGGGTAGAGCGGCTGGGCCATCGCGATGTCGTAGTTGGGCAGGAAGACGATCCGGTGCCGGATCTGCGGGTCGTCGGAGAGCCGGACGATGTCCTGGATCAGCTTCTTGCCGCCGTCGTCGGCGGGGTGCGCCTTGCCGGCGATCACGAGCTGGATCGGCCGCTCGGGGTGCAGCAGCAGCGACTTGAGGCGCTCGGGGTCGCGCATCATCAGCGTGAGCCGCTTGTACGACGCGGCGCGCCGCGCGAACCCGATCGTCAGGACCTCGGGGTCCAGGGCGTTGTCGATCCACTTCAGCTCGGCGCGGGCCGCCCCGCGCTTCTCCCACGACTTGCGCAGCCGCCGCCGGGCGTCCTGCACCAGCTTCTCGCGCAGCACGCGCTTGGTCGCCCAGACCTCCCCGCCGGGGACCTTGTCGACCGCGGCCCAGAAGGCGTCGGCGTCGTCGGAGTCGCGGTCCGCGCCGTGGCCCGCGGCCATGTCGAACATCTCGCGGGCGACCCAGGTCGGCGCGTGCACGCCGTTGGTGATCGAGCCGATCGGCACGTCGGTGACGTCGAAGGCGGGCCAGAGCCCGCTGAACATGCTGCGGCTGACCTCACCGTGCAGCTGCGAGACGCCGTTGGCGCGCTGCGCCAGCCGGAAGCCCATGACAGCCATGTTGAAGACCGACGGGTCGCCGCCCTCGTAGTCCTCGGTGCCGAGGGCGAGGATCCGCTCCACGGGTACGCCGGGCACCGGCCCCGCCTCGCTGAAGTACTGCTCCACCAGGGTCTGGGGGAAGCGGTCGATGCCCGCCGGCACCGGCGTGTGGGTCGTGAAGACGGTGGACGACCGGCTCACCTCGATCGCGGTGTCGAGGTCGAGCTGGGGCCCGCCGGCGGCCACCGTGAGCTCGCGGATCCGCTCGAGCCCGAGGAAGCCCGCGTGGCCCTCGTTGGTGTGGAAGACCTCGGGCGCGGGGTGGCCGGTGATGCGGCAGTAGGCGCGGATCGCCCGGACCCCGCCGATGCCGAGGAGCAGCTCCTGGCGCAGCCGGTGCTCGCTGTTGCCGCCGTACAACCGGTCCGTGACGTCGCGGTAGTGGTCGGGGTTGGCCTCCACCTCCGTGTCGAGCATGAGCAGCGGGACCCGGCCGACGCTGGCGACCCAGACGCGCGCCAGCAGGTCGGGGCCGTCCGGCAGGGCGATCGAGATGCTCACCCGGGCGCCGTTCTCCTCGTGCAGGAGCGACAGGGGCAGGCCGTCGGGGTCCAGGACCGGGTAGGTCTCCTGCTGCCAGCCCTCGCGGGACAGCGACTGCTTGAAGTAGCCGTGCTTGTAGAGCAGGCCGACGCCGATGATCGGGACGCCGAGGTCGCTGGCCGCCTTGAGGTGGTCGCCGGCGAGGATGCCGAGGCCGCCGGAGTACTGCGGCAGCACGGAGGTGATCCCGAACTCCGGGGAGAAGTAGGCGATCGCCTCCGGGAGCTGCTCCCCCGCCGCGGTCCGCCGCTGGTACCAGCGGTCACCGGTCAGGTAGCGCTCGAGGTCGTCCCGGACACCGTGGAGCTGCTCGAGGAACGCGGCGTCGCCGGCGAGCTCGGCCAGCCGGGGCCGGCCGACGGCGCCGAGCAGCTTGACCGGGTCGCGACCGGTGCGCGCCCACAGCTCGGCATCGACCTGCTCGAAGACGTCCTGGCTCTCGGGGTGCCAGGACCAGCGCAGGTTGCCGGCGAGCTCCCCCAGGCCGGCGAGCTCCGGCGGGAGGACGGGGCGGACGGTGAATCGACGGATAGCACGCACACGCGGACGATACGCCGAGGTCGTTTGAACGATCAAAGGATCGGCCGAAAACGTTTGCGCGAATTCGTCCGGAGCCCGGCCCGCCGGATCGACGCGGGCGCCCACGACGTGGACCTGGCTGGTTTCCCCCGCACCACGGCGGGTACGGCGTGGGACGTCGGCGCAGCACGGCTGGACAGCACTTGCCGACCCCCTCTGCACGCTCGCTAGGTTGGAGATCATGGTCGGACGCATCCCCGTCATGAACGTCACGCCACTGGTCGACCTGGGCCGCCAACCGGCCAAGGCAACGGTCGGCGAGCCGCTCCCGGTCACGGCGACGGTCTTCCGCGAGGGCCACGACCAGCTCGGCGCCGAGGTGGTCCTCATCGGTCCCGACGGCCGCCGCCGGCCACCGGTGCGGATGACGCCCCACGCCGAGGAGCCGGACCGCTACGAGGCGTGGGTCGTGCCCGACGCCACCGGCCCGTGGAGCTTCGAGGTCGTGGCCTGGTCCGACCCGCTCGCGACGTGGCAGCACGACGCCGGCATCAAGGTGCCCGCCGGGGTGGACGTCGAGCTGATGTTCACCGAGGGTGCGCTCCTGCTCGACCGCGTGCTGGCCTCCCTCGACCCCCGGGCGTCCGCGGGCGCCGCGCAGGTCGTCAAGGCGGCGGCCGACGCGGCCCGCGACACCAGCCGACCGGCCGAGGCCCGCCTCGCGGTGCTCGAGGCTCCCGAGCTGGTCGCCCTCCTGCGCGAGCACCCGATCCGCGAGCTGCTCAGCGTCGAGGGTCCCTACCCGGCGTACGCCGACCGCGGCCGCGCGCTGTTCAGCAGCTGGTACGAGTTCTTCCCCCGCTCCGAGGGCGCCACTGTCGACGCCAAGACGGGCAAGATCACCAGCGGCAGCTTCCGGACCGCCGCCAAGCGCCTCGACGCGGTGGCGGCGATGGGGTTCGACATCGTCTACCTGCCGCCGATCCACCCGATCGGCGAGGTCAACCGCAAGGGTCGCAACAACACCCTCGACCCCGGACCCGAGGACACCGGCTCTCCCTGGGCGATCGGCTCCCGCCACGGCGGGCACGACGCCATCCATCCCGACCTCGGCACGTTCGACGACTTCGACGCGTTCGTCGCCCGGGCGCGCGACCTCGGCCTCGAGGTCGCGCTCGACCTCGCCCTGCAGGCCGCGCCGGACCACCCCTGGGTCACCTCGCACCCGGAGTGGTTCACCACCCGCGCCGACGGGTCCATCGCCTACGCGGAGAACCCGCCGAAGAAGTACCAGGACATCTACCCGATCAACTTCGACAACGACCCGTCCGGGATCTGCCAGGAGGTCCTGCGCATCGTGCGGCTGTGGATGTCGCACGGCGTCCGGGTGTTCCGGGTCGACAACCCGCACACGAAGCCGCTGGCGTTCTGGGAGTGGCTGCTGCGGGAGGTCCGCCGCACCGACCCCGACGTCCTGTTCCTCGCCGAGGCCTTCACCCGCCCGGCGATGATGCACGCGCTGGGCGCGGTCGGCTTCCACCAGAGCTACACGTACTTCACCTGGCGCAACGCGAAGTGGGAGCTGGAGGAGTACCTCCGCGAGGTGTCGCACGAGTCGTCGCACCTGATGCGGCCGAACTTCTTCGTCAACACCCCGGACATCCTCCACGCGTTCCTGCAGTACGGCGGCCCGGCGGCGTTCAAGATCCGGGCGGTCGTGGCCGCGTGCGGGTCGCCGAGCTGGGGGGTCTACTCCGGCTTCGAGCTCTTCGAGCACGTCGCGGTCAAGCCCGGGAGCGAGGAGTACCTCGACTCCGAGAAGTTCCAGATCCGCATCCGCGACTGGGACGCCGCCGAGCGCGAGGGACGCACCCTCGCGCCGTACCTGACCCGCCTCAACGAGATCCGCCGGGCCCACCCGGCGCTGCAGCAGCTGCGCGACCTGACCGTGCACTGGAGCGACGACGAGAACATCCTGGTCTTCTCCAAGACCGCCCGCGACGCCGGCGGCGCGCCGGGCGACACGGTGATCGTCGTGGTGAACGTCGACCCGCACGCTGCTCGTGAGACCACGGTCCACCTCGACGTCCGGGCACTGGGGCTGACCGAGCACGACACCTTCGTCGTGCACGACGAGATCACCGGCGAGGACTGGACCTGGTCCGCGCACAACTACGTCCGGCTCGACCCGTTCCGCGAACCCGCTCACGTGCTGAGCGTCAGGAGGACCCGGTGACCCCTGACCCCGTCTCGGACCCCGGTCCCGGGTCGCTCGGCGCGAGCACGCCCGAGTGGTTCAAGACCGCGGTCTTCTACGAGGTGCTGGTCCGGTCCTTCCGCGACTCCAACGCCGACGGCACCGGCGACTTCCGCGGCCTGGTCGAGAAGCTCGACTACCTCGAGTGGCTGGGCGTCGACTGCCTCTGGATCCCGCCGTTCTTCCCGAGCCCGCTGCGCGACGGTGGCTACGACGTCGCCGACTACACCGGCGTGCTGCCCGAGATCGGGACGATCGACGACTTCCGCTACTTCCTCGGCGAGGCCCACCGGCGCGGCATCCGCGTGATCATCGACTTCGTCATGAACCACACCAGCGACCAGCACCCGTGGTTCCAGGCCTCGCGCTCGGACCCCGACGGCCCGTACGGCGACTTCTACGTGTGGAGCGACAGCGACGAGCTCTACCAGGAGGCGCGGATCATCTTCGTCGACACCGAGCCGTCGAACTGGACCTGGGACCCGGTGCGCCAGCAGTACTTCTGGCACCGGTTCTTCTCCCACCAGCCCGACCTCAACTTCGACAACCCCGCCGTGCACGACGCGATCCTGGACGCGCTGCGGTTCTGGCTGGAGATGGGGCTGGACGGGTTCCGGCTGGACGCGGTGCCCTACCTCTACGAGCGGCCCGGCACCAACGGCGAGAACCTCCCCGAGACCCACGACTTCCTCAAGAAGATCCGCAAGGTCGTCGACGACGAGTACCCCGGCCGGGTCCTGCTCTGCGAGGCCAACCAGTGGCCCGAGGACGTGGTCGAGTACTTCGGTGACTTCGACGCCGGCGGCGACGAGTGCCACATGGCGTTCCACTTCCCGGTGATGCCGCGCATCTTCATGGCGGTGCGCCGCGAGTCCCGGTTCCCCGTCTCCGAGATCCTCGAGCAGACCCCGCCGATCCCGGAGAGCTGCCAGTGGGGGATCTTCCTGCGCAACCACGACGAGCTGACGCTCGAGATGGTCACCGACGAGGACCGCGACTACATGTGGGGCGAGTACGCCAAGGACCCCCGCATGAAGGCGAACATCGGCATCCGCCGCCGGCTGGCCCCGCTGCTCGACAACGACATGAACCAGATGGAGCTGTTCAACGCGCTCCTGCTGTCGCTGCCCGGGTCGCCGGTCCTCTACTACGGCGACGAGATCGGGATGGGCGACAACATCTGGCTCGGCGACCGGGACGGGGTGCGCACCCCCATGCAGTGGACCTCGGACCGCAACGCCGGGTTCTCCGCCGCGAACCCGGGCAAGCTCGACCTGCCGCTGATCCAGGACCCGGTGTTCGGCTACCAGTCGGTGAACGTCGAGGCCCAGCTGGAGAACTCGTCGTCCCTGCTGCAGTGGATGCGGCGGATGATCCACGTCCGGCGCGGCCACCCGGCGTTCGGGCTCGGGACCTTCCACGACCTCGGCGGCTCCAACCCGTCGGTGCTGTCCTACGTGCGCGAGCACGTGGCGGAGGACGGCTCCGGGGACCTGATCCTCTGCGTCAACAACCTCTCGCGGTTCCCCCAGCCCGTCGAGCTCGACCTGCGCCGCTACGAGGGCCGCCGCCCGGTGGAGCTGCTCGGCGGCGTGCCGTTCCCGGAGATCGGCGAGCTCCCCTACCTGCTCACCCTGTCCGGCTACGGCTTCTACTGGTTCCGGCTGACCGCCCCCGAGACGAGCGAGGAGGGGCTGCTGCTGTGACCCCCGATCCCGATGTTTTCCTGCGCTACCTCGAGCGGACCCGCTGGTTCGGCGGCAAGGGCCGACCCTTCGAGATCGCCTCCGCGCGCCGGGTCGGCGAGCTGCCCACCGCCCGCGAGGGCAACCCGGTGGTCGTGATCGAGCTCGTCGAGGTGGCGTACGGCGACGAGGTCGGCGGCACGGAGGTCTACCAGGTGCCGATGGCGCTCTACACCGACGCCGAGACCCGCCTCGACCACGCGTTCATCGGGTGGTGGGAGGACCCCGACCACGGTTGGGTGCACGCCTACGACGCCCTGCACGACCGTGAGGCGATGGCCTGCTGGCTGGTCGCGTTCGACAAGGCAGCGCGCGAGCCCGGCGGCAACCTCAACGACCCCAGCGGGCTGCGCTTCCACCGGCTGCCCGGGCACGATCTCGACCTCGACACGCACTCGACGCTCTTCTCGGGCGAGCAGTCGAACTCGTCGGTGGCCTTCGGCGACGACTCGCTGATGAAGGTGTTCCGCAAGATCACGCCGGGCGTCAACCCCGACATCCGGGTCCACGAGGTCCTCACCCGCTGTCAGAACGAGCACGTCGCGTCCCTGTACGGCTGGCTGGACTGGGTCGACGGCGACCCGACCAGCGACACCGGCGAGGGCACCGGCACGACGATGCAGCTGGCGATGCTGCAGCAGTTCCTCCGCACCGCCAGCGACGGCTGGGACCTCGCACTCGCCAGCGCGCGCAACCTGTTCGCCGAGGGCGACCTGCACGCCTACGAGGCCGGCGGCGACTTCGCCTCCGAGAGCGAGCGGCTCGGGGTCGCGCTGCGCGAGGTGCACGACGTGCTCGCCGAGCACTTCCCGGTCGAGCGGCTCGACGCCGCCGCCGTCACCGAGCTGGCCGACGCGATGGACGCCCGGCTCGACGCCGCGCTCGCCGTCGTACCCGAGCTGGCGGACCACGCGGACGCGCTGCGCGAGGCCTACGCCAGGATGCGCGACCTCGGCGGCATCGAGGTCCAGCAGATCCACGGCGACCTCCACCTGGGGCAGACGCTGCGCACCAGCCTGGGCTGGAAGATCGTCGACTTCGAGGGCGAGCCCGCCAAGCCGCTGGCCGAGCGGCTCCGGCCCGACTCCCGGTGGCGCGACGTCGCCGGCATGCTCCGGTCCTTCGACTACGTGCCGCACGTCGTCGAGCGCCAGGTCGCCGAGGACCACCCCGAGGGCGTCGAGCAGCGCGCCTACCGGGCCGGCGAGTGGGCGCACCGCAACCGCAACCACTTCCTCACGGCGTACGCCGGCGGCGAGCTCACCGAGGAGCAGCGCACGCTCCTGGACGCCTACGTCGCCGACAAGGCCGTGTACGAGACCGTCTACGAGACCCGCAACCGTCCGACCTGGGTGGCCATCCCGCTCGAGGCCGTGGCGAGGATCGGAGCAGCATGAGCACCAAGAAGGCCCCCCAGCAGGCCACGGCACCCACGCCGTCGCCGGTCGCACCCGAGGTGCTGTCCCAGCTCGTCCGCGGCGAGCACGGCGACCCGCACGCGATCCTGGGCCCCCACACCCATGACGGCGGGGTGACCGTGCGGACCTTCAAGCCGCTCGCGTCACGCGTGGTGGTGCGCTGGGGCACCGGCTCCGACGCCGGGGAGACCGAGCTGACCCACGAGCACGAGGGCGTCTGGGTCGGCGTGCTCCCGCTCCTCGACGTCCCCGACTACCGGGTCGCGGTCAGCTACGGCCCGGACGAGCACGTCGTCGACGACCCCTACCGGTTCCTGCCGACGCTCGGCGAGATGGACCTCCACCTGATCAACGAGGGCCGCCACGAGCAACTGTGGGACGTCCTCGGCGCCCGCGTGCACCACTACCCCGGTGCCCTCGGGCCGGTGACCGGCACGTCGTTCGCGGTGTGGGCGCCGTCGGCGCGCGCGGTGCGGATCAAGGGCGACTTCAACAGCTGGGACGGACGCGAGCACCCGATGCGTCAGCTCGGCACCTCGGGCGTGTGGGAGCTGTTCGTGCCCGGCGTCGGCACGGGGACCGCCTACAAGTACGTCATCCTCGGCTCCGACGGCCAGTGGCGGGAGAAGGCCGACCCGATGGCCTGCTGGGCCGAGAAGCCGGCCGACACCGCCTCGAAGGTGTTCGAGTCGTCCTACGCCTGGCGCGACGACGAGTGGATGGGCGCCCGCGCCTCGCGGCAGCCGGTCTCGGGCCCCATGAGCATCTACGAGATGCACCTGGGGTCGTGGAAGAAGCACCTCGACGGGCGCTACTGGTCGTGGACCGAGCTCGCGGACGAGCTGCCGTCGTACCTCTCGGGACTGGGGTTCACCCACGTCGAGCTGATGCCGGTCATGCAGCACCCGTTCGGCGGCTCCTGGGGATACCACGTGACGTCGTACTTCGCGCCGGACTCGCGCTTCGGCGACCCGGACGGCTTCCGGCTGCTGGTGGACCGGCTCCACCAGGCCGGGATCGGGGTGATCCTGGACTGGGTGCCCGGGCACTTCGCCACCGACGAGTGGGCGCTGGCCCGCTTCGACGGGACGCCGCTCTACGAGGACCCGAACCCGCAGCGCGGCTGGCACAAGGAGTGGGGCTCCCACATCTTCAACTTCGGCCGGCGCGAGGTGCGCAACTTCCTCTACGCGAACGCGCTCTACTGGCTCGAGGAGTTCCACGCCGACGGGCTCCGCGTCGACGGGGTGGCCTCGATGCTCTACCTCGACTACGCGCGCGACGAGGGCGAGTGGTCCCCCAACGTCCACGGCGGCCGGGAGAACCTGGAGGCGGTGCAGTTCCTCCAGGAGATGAACGCGACGGTCTACAAGCGGGTCCCAGGAGTCACCACCATCGCGGAGGAGTCCACGTCGTGGCCGGGCGTGACGCGGCCGACCTCCTCCGACGGCCTCGGCTTCGGCTTCAAGTGGAACATGGGCTGGATGCACGACTCGCTGGACTACATGGCCCGGCAGCCGGTGCACCGCGCCTACCACCATGGCGAGATGACCTTCGCGCTCGTCTACGCCTGGGCCGAGAACTACGTGCTGCCGCTGAGCCACGACGAGGTCGTGCACGGCAAGGGGTCGCTGCTGCGCAAGATGCCCGGCGACCGCTGGCAGCAGCTGGCGAACCTGCGCGCCTACCTGGCCTTCATGTGGGCACACCCGGGCAAGCAGCTGCTGTTCATGGGCGCCGAGCTCGGCCAGGAGTCGGAGTGGGCGGAGTCCCGCGAGCTGGACTGGTGGCTGCTCGACCACCCGGAGCACCGGGGCGTGTCCGACCTGGTGCGCGACCTCAACGCGGCGTACGTCGCCTCCCCGGCCCTGTGGTCGCGCGACTCCGACCCCGGCGGCTTCTCGTGGATCGACGCCGACGACGCCGGCCGCAACCTCTACTCCTGGATCCGACGCTCGGGTGACGGGTCCCCCGACGTCGTGTGCGTGGCGAACTTCGCCGCGGTCCCGCACGACGACTACCGGCTGGGGCTGCCGTCGGCCGGTGAGTGGGAGGAGGTCCTCAACACCGACGCCGAGGCGTACGCCGGCTCCGGGGTGGGCAACTTCGGCTCCGTCACCGCGGTCGAGGGCGACTGGTCGGGCCAGCCCGCCCACGCCACCATCGTGGTGCCGCCGCTGGCCACGGTCTGGTTCCGTCGACGCGGTTGATGACGGCGGTCTGATCGGTAGGGTCGGAGCGTGACCGAGCAGACCGTCGTGACCACCGTCGCGGAGGGGACCGCCCGGATCTCCTGGGGTCCCGGCCAGCCGGTCGACGTGGTGCGCCACGAGGTCGCGGCTGCCCTGGTCGAGCACGCTCGCGTGGAGGCGCTCGTGGACCCCGGCGACGAGGCGGCCCAGCGGGTCGCGACCTGGTCCGGGCTGCGCCGCGAGGGCGTGATGCGCGGCGTCACCGTGGACGGCACCCAGGTGGACCGGATCGTCTATGCCCGCCTGGCCACCGACGTGCCGGTGCACGAGCCCGAGGGCTTCCGGGCGCTGCTGAACTCCTTCCTCCCCCGCAAGCGGGCGATCAGCCAGATGCTGGTGCGCTCCGACGACGAGCGGGTGCTGCTGTGCCAGCTCACCTACAAGCAGGACTGGGACCTCCCCGGCGGCGTGGTCGAGGTCGGCGAGTCGCCGCAGGTGGCCGTGGTCCGCGAGGTCGAGGAGGAGCTCGGCCTCACCATCGACGCCGGCCGGCTGCTGGTGACCGACTGGCTGCCGCCCTGGGGCGGCTGGGACGACGCGCTGTGCCTGGTCTTCGACGGCGGCGTGCACGGCGCCGAGGTGCTCGACCGGGTGGTCCGGCAGACCCGTGAGATCCGCTCCGCGGAGTTCTGCACGCCCGAGCAGGTGGAGGAGCGGTGCGCCGACTTCACCGCCCGCCGGGTCCGCTCGGCGCTCGAGAACGTCGCCGGCCCGGGCCCGGCGTACACCGAGTCCGGCCGCGGCTGATCCGCGGGCTGCGGGACAGGCTGCTGCTGTGGTGGCTGAGCTTTCTGCAGCCGATGGTGCGCGAGTGGGCGCGGCTGCGCGGGATGGCGACGCTGGGGGCCAGGCCGAGCCGGCACCCGCTGCCAACACTGATTACATGATTACAAATGAACTGCAGGAGCGGGTGTCCGGCTGGTTCGCCGGCCGGCTCCCCGCCGAGTGGCAGCCCGCCACCGTCACGATCGACCGCGAGGAGATCACGGTTGTCCTCACCATCCCCGACGTCGAGGTCGAGGGCACCGACGCAGCCCGGGCCGAGGCGCGCGCCGGCCGGGCGTCGGCGTTCCGCGAGGAGACCCGCGAACGACGCATGGAGATCGCCCAGGAGGCCCAGCACCGGTTCGAGCGCACCGTGTCCTGGGGTGTCGCCGTGGGCGAGCGGCACGAGCTCTGGACCCACGTCGCAGCGCCGGTGATGACCCGGCTGCGCCAGCCGCAGCGGCTGGTGCTCGACACCCTGGTCGACGCCGGGGTCGCGCGCTCGCGCGCGGACGCGGTCGCCTGGTGCGTGCGCCTGGTCGGCCAGCACGAGGGCGACTGGCTCGCCGAGCTGCGCCAGGCCATGGACAGCGTCGCGGAGGTCCGCGCGAAAGGCCCCGCGGCCTGATCCGGCGCCGCTAGGTTGAGGGCCGTGAAGGTCCTCCTGAACATCATCTGGCTGGTGCTCTGCGGGTTCTGGATGGCGATCGGCTACGCGCTCGCGGGCGTCATCTGCTGCATCCTGATCATCACGATCCCCTTCGGGATCGCCTCGTTCCGGATCGCGGCCTACGCGCTGTGGCCGTTCGGGAGGACCACCGTGCGGAAGCCGACCGCCGGGGTGGGCTCGGCCATCGGCAACGTCATCTGGGTGGTCGTGGCCGGCATCTGGCTCGCAATCGGCCACATCACGGCCGGCATCGCGATGTGCCTGACGATCATCGGCATCCCCCTGGGGATCGCGAGCTTCAAGATGGTGCCGATCTCCCTGCTACCGCTGGGCCGCGACATCGTCCCGGTCGAGCAGGTCGGCTACGCCCCCATCGTCTGAGGGCCGCCGCGCGGGCCGCACGGCCACGAGGACGCCCGCCACCAGGACCAGCCCACCGCCGATCTCGGCGGCGTTGGGCCGCTCACCCAGCAGCAGCCACGCCGACGTCATGGCCACGACCGGGGCGAGGAGCACCCAGGGCACCACGGCCGAGGGCGAGTTGCGCGACAGCAGCGTGTTGAACACGGCGTACCCCACCAGCGAGGCGAGCCCCGCGGTGTAGAGCGTCGACACCACCGCCTGCCAGGAGAACGACGCGAGGGCCTCCCCCACCACGGTCGGCCCGTCCAGCACCAGGGACAGCGCGACCAGCGGCACCGGGACGACCAGCGCGGACCACACCGTCAGCGACAGCCCGCCGCGTACGCCGGACGCGCGGCTGACGACGTTGCCGATCCCCCACGAGAGTGCGCCGAGCAGGCACAGGGCCATGGCCGCGAGCGGCACGTGACCGCCCCGGCCGACCGCGACGACCGCCAGGCCGACGCTCCCGAGCACCACGCCGGCGACCTGACCCGCGGTGGGCAGCTCGCGGAGCACGCCCGCAGCGATCAGCACGGTGAACACCACCTGCGCCTGCAGGACCAGGGCCGCCAGGCCCGGCGGCATGCCGGCCGCCATCGAGACGTAGAGGAACCCGAACTGGCCCAGTGACATGAACAGCCCCACCGCCGCCACCACGCGCCACGGGGCATCGGGCCGCCGCACGACGAGGACGGCGGGGAACACCACGACGGTGAACCGGACCGCCGCGAACAGCAACGGCGGAATGGCGTGATCTCCGTGGCGCGCCATCCCCCAGTCGATCACCACGAAGTTGAAGCCCCAGATGGTCGCCACGGCGGCGGCGAGGAGCGAGTCGCGGACGGTCACCCGGCCCAGCCAACCGCAGGTGACTGTGAAACAACAGCAAACAGTCACACATGGATCCATGTAGCATCCCTGCATGATCGAGCTCGGCGCCCTGAGCAGCCTCCGCGCGGTCGACACCTACGGCTCGGTGGTGGCCGCGGCCGACGCCCTCGGCTTCACGCCGAGCGCGGTGTCGCAGCAGGTCAAGCGGCTGGAGCGGCAGACCGGGGTGCCGCTGCTCGAGCGCGTCGGGCGAGGGGTGATCCTCACCGACCACGGCCGGCACCTCGTCGACGCCGGGAGCCGCCTGCTCGCCGAGCTGGAGGAGGTCGAGTCCACGCTGCACCGGCGAGCCGGGACGGTGGGCGGCCACCTCCGCCTGGCCGCGTTCTCCACCGCGGTGCGCGGACTGGTCGCACCGGTCGTCCGCGAGCTCCGCGAGGCGCACCCCGACCTCACGGTCAGCCTCACCGAGCGGGAGCCGTGGGACACCGTCGACCTGGTCGCCCGCGGCCAGGCGGACCTCGGCGTGGTGCACCGCTGGGGCGACCTGCCCATCGAGGTCCCGGACCACCTCGAGGCCGTCGTGGTCGCCCACGACCTCGCCGAGGTCGTGGTGCGCACCGATCACCGGCTGGCCACCCGCGATCACGTCACGCCTGCCGACCTCGTCGACGAGCAGTGGGTCGCCACGCCCGAGGGCACCATCTGCCGACAGTGGCTCACCCGGATGTACGCCGGCACCGGGCAGCTGCCCCGGATCGCCCACACGTCGATGGAGTTCGACTCCCACCTGGCGCTGGTGCGCGCCGGCCTCGGCATCGCACTGGTCCCCCGGCTCGGCCGGCAGCCGCTCGGCGACGAGCTGGTCGGCGTACCGGCGCGCGACCCCGAGCCGACCCGCGACGTGATCGCCGTGCACCGGCGCAGCATGGCGGACTCGCCGGCGGTGCGTGTGGTGCTGGCGGGGCTCACTCGTTAGCGCCCTCCGACCCGGTCTCGATACGCCGGTCGCGAGCTCGTTCCTCGCTCGCGCGGCTACTCGACCTGGCTGCTGGCTCGTTGCCTTCCGAGCTTCGCTCGGAAGGCAACGGCAGCTCAGAACAATGCGGAGGCCAGGTTCTGCCGGCCCCGGAGCACCCGCGAGTCGTCGTTGCCGACGGCACCGAACAGGTCGACCAGGTGCTCGCGAGCGCGATCCCGCTCGTCCCCCGAGGTACGCCGGACCAGGTCGACGAGCCGGTTGAACGCGTCGTCCACGTGGCCGCCGAGCAGGTCGAGGTCGGCGACCAGGGTCTGGGCCTCGACGTCGTCGGGGCTGGCGGCTGCCGCCGCACGGGCGGCAGCGAGGTCCACCCCGGCGGTGCGCTGCAGGATCCTGGCCATCGCGAGGCCGGCCGCCGCCTCGGCGTCCGCGGGGTTGGCGTCGACGAGCTTCTGGTACTCCGCGATCGCCCGGTCGATGTCGCCCTCGCCCAGGGCGTCCTGCGCGGCGGCGTACCGCGGGTCGGCACCCGGTCCGGCGTCCTCGCCCTCGGCACCACCGAGGTGGCGCGGCTGGTGCCGGCCGGCGATGCCGTTGGCGGTCAGCTGTTGGGCGACCTGGGTCAGCTGGGTGCGGAGCTGGTCGATCGGCAGCACGTCCTGCAGCAGGGGCGCCGGCCGGCCGTCGATGACGGCCACGACCAGCGGGACCGACGGGATCTGCATCGCCTGGGCGATCGCAGGCACCGCGTCGATGTCGACGAGGCCGACGAGGAAGCGACCCTCGAACTCCCCGGACAGGGTCTCCATGTCCCGCGCGAGCGCCTCGCTCTCGGGCATCCGGGAGGGCGAGTAGAAGACGAGGAGGACCGGGGCGGTCATCGACGCCTCGATGGTCTCCTGGAAGTTCTGCTCGGTCAGCCGGACGGCGTACGACGACCCGGTCGGTGCTGCCGCGGCACCACCTGCGGCGGGCGTGCCGGCGAGGCCGGAGAGGTCGACGGCGCCGGGGCGGGAGAACGGCTGCTGGCTCATGGCGCCATCCTAGGGAGGCGGGCGCGACCGCCTACAGCAGACCCAGCGCGTGCGCCTCCTCGCGCAGCTCCTCGCGCACGCTGGGGTGGGCCGCGTTCTCGATGAGCTGCCGCGCCTGCTCGCACTGGTCCTGACCGTAGATCTCGGCGATCCCCTGCTCGGTGACGACGAAGCTCATCTGGAACGACGTCACCGGCTCGTCGACGAGCGGCACGATGGTCGAGCAGTCGGCCTTCGGGTGCCACGAGCGCAGCGCGATGAACGCCTGGCCGCCGGCGCTGTGCATCGCGCCGACGATGAAGTCGGTCTGTCCTCCGAAGCCGGAGTGGATGCGGGCGTTGATGCGTGAGGCGTTCGCCTGGCCGAAGAGGTCGACCTGCAGCGCGGTGTTGACCGACACCATCTTGGGGTTGCGGGCGATCCGCGCCGGGCTGTTGGTCGTCTCGGTGCGCACCATCTCCACGCGCTCGTTGTCGCCCACCCAGTCCAGCAGCTCCTCGGAGCCGAAGAGGAACGACGCCGAGATCGGGATGTTGCGGTCCAGCGCGCCGACCCGCTCCAGCGCGAGCACGCTGTCGGAGAACATCTCGGTCCAGATCCGCAGCCCGCTGCGCCCGGTCAGCCCGTGCATCGTGGCGTCGGGCACGGCGCCGATGCCGGCCTGCAGGGTCGACCCGTCGGCAACGTGCTGGGCGACCAGCGCGCCGATCCGCGCGGAGTGCTCGTCGATGGCGCCGGCCGGGGCCGAGGGCAGCGGGGCGTCGGCCTCGACGTACACGTCCACCAGGTCGGCGTAGACCAGGGCGTCACCGTTGGTCCACGGCATCGAGTCGTTGACCTGGGCGATGACGATGCCCCCGGCCCGCTTGGTCGCCTCGATGGCGGCCGGGAGGACGTTGACCTCGACGCCGAGGGACACCTGGCCGTTGCGCGGCCGGGTCGTGTGCAGCAGGACGGCGTCGGGCGGCAGCTGGCGGTTGAAGAGGGTGGGCACCATGGACAGCCGCGACGGCACGTAGCTCAGCCGCGGGCTGCGCCGCTGGCCCGGGCCGACGAACGACGTCTCGAGCGTCACTCCCTCGCGGTCGGGCAGGCCGCGCTGCCCGTTGAGCACCCACAGCCGGTACTCGTCGAGCGCCTCGTCGACCAGCGCCAGCGTGTGCCACGGGGTGGCGTGGTTGCCGGTCGCGACGATGCGCGGGTTGGGTGGGAGGGACGCGAGGGCATGAGCGAGGTCCACGACTCGATTCCACCAGACTGCGGCCGACCGGTCCTGGGTCCGAAGTCCCTGGGGGTGGCACCTAGGTCCCTCCGGCGCACGGCTGCTGCTCGCTCGCGGTCCAAGGCCGCTTCTCGGCTCACCGGGCTCAAGGCCGCTTCTCGGCTCACCGGGCTCAAGGCTGCTTCTCGTCTCGCCGGGTCTCGAGACGCTGGTCGCGACCTCCTTCGTCGGTCGCGCGGCTCCTCGACCTGGCACCGGGATCCGCGGCTTCGCAAGCTCAGCCGCGGCGGTGCTCAGAACCTGGCGGGCTCGCGGTACTCGCCCCACTCGGCGCGCAGGGCGTCGCAGATCTCCCCCAGCGTCGCCTCGGCCCGGCACGCCTCGAGCATCGGGCCGATCATGTTCTCCTCCGACCGGGCCGCCGCGACCATCCGGTCCAGCGCCGAGCGGACGGCCGCGTCGTCGCGCGCCTCCCGCCGCGCTTGCAGGGCACGCACCTGCTCGACCTCGACCTCGTGGGAGACCCGCAGGATCTCCAGGTCGTGGGTGACCGACTCCTCGTGGCAGTTGACGCCGACGATCCGCTTCTCGCCCTTCTCCAGGGCCACCTGGTACTGGAAGGCCGCCTCGGCGATCTCCGACATGAACCAGCCCTCCTCGATCCCGCGCAGGAGGCCGCGGGTCACCAGCCACTCGCCGGACCGGACGGCCTCGGCGAGCTGCTCGGGCTGTGCGGAGGTCAGGGTCGAGCCGCCCATCGCGAGGATCTGGTCGAAGATCGCGGTCGCCTCGGCCTCGATCCGGTCGGTCAGCGCCTCGACGTACCAGGACCCACCGAGCGGGTCGGCGACGTTGACGACGCCGGTCTCCTCCATGATCACCTGCTGGGTCCGCAGCGCGATCTCCGCGGCCTGCTCCGAGGGCAGCGCGAGCGTCTCGTCGAGGGCGTTGGTGTGCAGCGAGTTCGTGCCGCCGAGCACGGCCGCGAGCGCCTCGACGCCGGTGCGCACGACGTTGTTGTAGGGCTGCTGCGCCGTCAGCGAGACACCGGCGGTCTGAGTGTGGAACCGCAGCCACTGCGCCTTCTCCGACGTGGCGCCGTAGACATCGCGCATCCAGCGCGCCCAGATCCGGCGGGCGGCGCGGAACTTCGCGATCTCCTCGAAGAAGTCCACGTGGGCGTCGAAGAAGAAGGACAGGCCGGGGGCGAAGACGTCGACGTCGAGCCCGCGGGAGAGGCCGAGCTCGACGTACCCGAACCCGTCGGCGAGCGTGAACGCCAGCTCCTGCGCGGCCGTCGAGCCGGCCTCGCGGATGTGGTAGCCCGAGACCGAGAGAGGCTTGTACGCCGGGATCTCGGCCGCGCAGTGCTCCATCAGGTCACCGATGAGCCGCAGGTGCGGCTCGGGCGCGAACAGCCACTCCTTCTGGGCGATGTACTCCTTGAAGATGTCGGTCTGCAGCGTGCCGTTGAGGATCCGGGTGTCGACCCCGGCCCGCTCGGCGGCGACCAGCATCATGCAGAAGACCGGGACCGCCGGGCCGCTGATCGTCATCGACGTGGTGACGTCGCCGAGGTCGATGCCGTCGAAGAGGATCTCCATGTCGGCGACCGAGTCGATCGCGACGCCGCAGTGCCCCACCTCGCCGAGCGACTTCGGGTCGTCGGAGTCACGCCCCATCAGGGTCGGCATGTCGAACGCGACGCTCAGACCGCCGCCGCCCCGGCCCAGGATCATCCGGTAGCGCTCGTTGGTCTGCTGGGCGTTGCCGAACCCGGCGAACTGGCGGATCGTCCAGGTGCGGCCGCGGTAGCCGGTCGGGTAGAGCCCGCGGGTGAACGGGAACTCGCCGGGCCACTCGGAGTCGTCGGTGCCGTACGCCGGCTCGACGGTCAGTCCGCTCAACGTGGTGAAGTCCGCGCGCCGGACGCGGGACTGCTCGTAGCGGGCCTGCCAGCGCGAGCGCGCGTTGTCGGTCATGCAGAAGATAGTAGGACGTCCAACTAGTTGCATCAACGTCGGGCACCGGCGCTCGTGGCTGTCCGGTTTCGTTCAATTGAACGACCAGGCGCCGGATACCGGCCGGTAGCCGGTCGTAGCCGAACAATTGAACGAAATCGAACCGCCGCGGGCTACCGCACCCAGCGCCAGATCCGGCCGTCACGGACCGCGACCGACGTCGGCGGTCGCGGCACGGGGTGGGAGCGGAGGTGGGCGAGCAGGGCCGGCCGACCGCGGAGCTCGAGGTCGCCGTCGACGAAGTGCAGGCGGGGATCCAGCAGGTCGACCAGCAGGTCCCGGTCGCCGGAGTCCATCGCGTTCCACGCGGCTGCGACGGGCGGCTCCATCTCGGGCAGCTCGTGCAGCATCGCGGGCGTGCACATCCGCCACGCGTCGGTGACCAGCTCCCGCATCTCCTCGTGGTCCAGCCGGCCGAGGTGGGCGCACACCCACTGGTAGCGCAGGTCCCGCGCCGGCGGGAGGAAGAACGTCCGCGGATCCGACTCGACCAGCCCGTCCCTGGCCTCCCGCGGGTAGCCGAAGCCCATGGCGGTCTCGTCCGCGGAGAACGCGACGTACACGATCTGGCGGACCTTGAGCTTCGCCCGACCGCCGGTGTGGGCCTCGTAGGTCCGCGGCAGGCCGAGACCGACGTCGCGCACCTCGTCCGCCGTGACCATCAGAAGTCGCCCGCCGCCTCGCGCACCGGTCGCAGCAGCTCCGAGAGCCGGCCCAGACCGTCGTCGTCGAGCGCACCGAGCGCGAAGTCGGCGCCGACCAGGTCACGCGTGGCGGCCTCGACCACGTCCCGTCCGGCGTCGGTGATCTCGGCGAGCACCGCACGGCCGTCCTCGGGGTGGGCGCGGCGGGAGACCAGCCCCGCCGCCTCGAGCCGCCGGACGATCGAGGTCACCGACGTGGGGTGCACCTGGAGCCGCTCCCCCATCTTCCCCAGCGGCAGCGACCCGCGCGAGGAGAAGACCAGGAGGACGAGCGCCTCGTAGCGCGCGAACGTCAGACCGTGCGGACGCAGGATCGCGTCGAGGCGGCCGATCACCAGCTGCTGCACGCGCATCAGCGAGGTGACGGCGTGCATCGCGGGCACCCCGTCCCAGCGCTGCCCCCACTGCCGGGCGGCCTCGTCGATCGGGTCGAAGGGAAGGCTCATCGACGGGGAGCCTAGACGCTGGCGCCGGCGGACGGGCAGGTCGGCGCGCACGCCGGCCCGGGGACCACGACCGTGGTCCCGGGCCGGCGTCAGGTGCTACCCGCGCTTCTTGACGATCGTGATGCTCTTCTCCGCCGACGTGCGGGAGAGGTAGTTCACGTCGCCGCCGTAGACCGCCTTGATCGTCAGCACCCGGGGCTTCTTCTTGGTGAAGCTCACCGTCACCGTGCCGTTCCGCAAGGTGCCCGTGCCAAGGACCTTGTTGGTCGGCAACGACCGGATCGTCACCGTGCCCGTGGGCGTCACCCCGGACTTGGTGGCGACGGTCGCCGTCACGGAGATCCGCTGGCGGGCCTTGACCATCGACGGCGCCTGCAGCGAGATGGACGACTGCATCTGCTTGGTCTTGAGCTTCACGACCTGCGCCTTGGCGCCCACGGCGTTGTGGAAGTGCACCATGAGCAGGCCCGTGCCGTGGTCGTCGGCGTAGCTCGAGGCGTCCCGCGTCACGGTCAGGTCGTGGTCGTCGGCGTCCACGGCCAGCACGAACGGGTCGGACTGGTCGACGACGCTCACACCGGGGGTGTAGAGGTCGGCGCTGAGCGCACCGGAGACCCCGAGCTTGCCCCAGCCGGCCTCGTCGACCAGCGCGCCACTGGAGGCCGAGTAGGTCTCGAGCGCGTAGTCGACCCTCGGGTTGTCGGCGTCCACGCCGTAGTCGGCGAGCACCCCCAGCCAGACCGGCATGACCAGCACGTCGCTGTCGTACGTCGCCGTGTCGACGCCCCCGTCCAGGATGTTGGTGTACTCCCCGTCCACGGTCTCGCCGGTCTGGAGGTCGATCAGCCAGGTGACCATCAGGTCCGTGTCCGGCACCCGGCCGTTGTAGGCCACCAGGTCCGGCTCCCCGTCCCGGTCGGTGTCCAGGTAGAGGTCGTACTCCGCCTGGCCGGCCGCCGTGCCGTGCGCTCCTCGCGACGAGACGGCGAAGTACGCCATCGCGTCGTCGGGATCCATGTACGGCGCGTCCGAGGTGTAGCCGACGTACCTCAGGTCCGCGGCCTTGTCGTTGCTGGTCAACACGCACCCCGAGACGCCTCCGCCGGAGCAGGCCGGGAGCTTGGGGCTGGTCAGCTGGAGCTCGAAGCCCGACGCCAACGAGGTGACGTTCTCCTCGTCGACGCCCTGGTCCACCCCGGTGCCGCTGAGGGTCGCCACGGCCGACGTCCGGTCGCCACGGGGCAGGGTCAGGGCCGCGTCCTGCGTCATGTCCGACGCCGGACGCGGGGCCGAGTAGACCGGCACCCGCAGGTCGATCCCGTCATCCTCCGGCGAGAGCACGAGGTTGCCGCTCGCGTCGGCCAGGAACTGCGCCGGCCCGCCTCCGTGGGTCGGGTCGACGGTCTTGGTCAGCGCCGACGGGTCCGGGACGGACATCGTGACGGTCACCGTCGCCGACCCCCGTGGGCTCAGGGTCACGCTGGAGGGCGAGTAGGCGTAGCTCACGCCGGGCACCTCGGTGATCGCGTCGTACGACACGTCGAACGTCCGCTTCGTCAGCCCGGTGTTCTGGACCTTGACGGTCTTGCTCAGCGTCGTCGGCGCCGAGATCGCCCGCGGCCCGAAGGACACGCTCACGGCACCGGGGTCGTTGGTGACGTAGGCGAGCACGTCGTTCTCCAGCGCGGCGGCCGCCTGGATCCGTCCGGCGCCGACCCGGTTCGGGGCGTACCGGTCACCGCTGTGGTCATCGCCGGTGAAGAGGTCCTGACCGGCGGTGTTCATGATGTCGGCCTTGACCTGCTCGGGCGTCCAGTCCGGGTGCTCGGACAGCACCAGGGCCGCGAGGCCGGCGACCATCGGGGCGGCCATCGAGGTGCCGCTCTCGGTCTGGCCCTCGGTGCCGGTCCCCACGGCCGTGGAGAAGACGGTGCCGCCGACGGCCGTGACGTCCGGCTTGAGGTGGCCCGCACCCCGGATGCCGCGCGAGGAGAAGTCCGTCATCTTGTCGTCGTCGGCGGGGAAGGACTGCTCGACCGCGTTGGCCTCGGTGCCGGTGACGGTGACGCCGTCCACGATCGCCGACCGGATCTGCTCACCGGCGCTCTTGTTGACCAGCACGCCCGGGATGACGTCGGAGCCGTTGATGCCGGCCGAGAACGTCTCCTTGTTGCTGGCGAAGATGAACCCGATGCCGCCGGCGTCGGCGACGTTTCCGCTGCGCGTGATCGAGCCGCACTCGAGGTCGTCGTCGGTCCACTTCAAGATCACGACCTTGCCGTCGATCGCGGCGGCCTGGTCCTCGTCGAAGGGCTCGCACCCGGTCACGTCGGGGCCGAGGTCGACCACCTCTCCGCCGAGGTCGGGCATGGTGGACCAGTCGTAGAGGGCCGACCGCTCCGCAGGCAGCGGCCCCGAGGGCGACCCGTCGATGTCCAGGTCCAGCCCGTCGACGACGCTCTGGGCGTCGATCGACGCGGCGACCGTGATCGCCTTCTGCGAGGTCCCGGGCGAGCCGCCGACGTCGTAGAGGTCATACGCGTTGCCCGAGGAGATCGCGAGCGTCACGCCCGCGGCGGCGGCGTCGTCGGCCATCACCGCGTCACCGTCCTGCGGCGAGCCGAAGTCCGAGCCGAGGGACATGTTGATCACGTCGACGTGGTCGGAGGGGTCGCCGTCGCCGTTCGGGTCCAGGGCCATGTCGATCGCGTCACCGACCACGTCGGTGCTGCCGTCGCAGCCGAAGACCCGGAACGCGTAGAGCTTGGCCTGCGGGGCCATGCCGGGGCCGATCCGCATCGAGTCGAACGGCGTGCCGGTGTCGTAGCTGCCGTCGTAGGTCGAGCCGTCGGCGTTCTCGCCGTACCCGGCTGCCGAGCCGGCGACGTGCGAGCCGTGCCCCTCGCAGTCGAGCGGGTTGGGGTCGGGGACCGGCACCGGGTCGTAGGTGTCGCTCTGGGGGTCGGCGTCGTAGGCGTCACCGACCAGGTCGTAGCCGCCGATCACCTTGTCGGTCGGGAAGATGCTGTCATCCCACAGCGTCGGGTCGTCGGCGTGCGCGTGCTCGGCGTCGTAGGCCTCCACCGTCCCGGGCCCGCCGAAGTTCGCGTGGGTGTAGTCGATGCCGGTGTCGAGGACGGCGACCGTCGTGTCCTGACCGAGGTCACCGTTGCCCTCCCAGCCCTGCGGTGCCCCCTGGAGCGGCACCGCGTAGGAGTTGTCGTAGCTCTTCGGGGTGATCGGGTAGACCGCCGCCACTCCGGGGATCCGGGCGAGCTTGCCGTAGTTGGCGGCGTCGGTCGTCACCGCCACGCCGGCCATCGCCGCGTGCGTGCGGTAGAGCACCGGCGTGTGGGCCGGCAGGCGTCCGATCACGGCCCGCTGGGCCGCGGTCACCCTGACCAGCTGCTGGCGGGCGGCCGCCTTCGGACCGGCGCCGGATCCACCACGGCGGTGGAACGCCTGGGTGGTGGAGGCGACCTGCAGCTCCAGGAGGTACGCGTGGCGACCGTGGTCGGCCCCTGCACCGAGCCGCGGTGGGACGTCGACCCCCGCCGTCGCGATGTCGGCGTGTGCGCTCGGCGGGAACCGGTGTGCGCCCTGCGGGGCCGCGGTGGCGGGCGATGTCACGGTGGCCGCGGCGCCGAGGGTCAGCGCCCCCGCGCCGAGGGCGACGAGGAGCTGCAGGCGGCGACGTGCTCCGGGACGAGCGGTGATGGACACGGGCGAGGTACCTCCACGGTCGACGGAGCGCACGCATCGGGAGGGACGCGTGCGCCCGCGCATCAGACCACGAGATCTGCCGGGCAGGACGCGCAACGGCCGGAAAGTCTGCGAGGACACCCCACCTGACCAGACCGGTTCGGGACCGCACCCGTCGGGGGGAGGTCGCGGCCCGGACCGGCCTCACAGGTCTGCGAGCAGCTCGTCCGCGGCGGCGTACGGGTCCGTCGTCCCGGCGACCACCGCGGCCGCGAGACCGTCGAGCTCCGACCGGCCGTGGACGTCTCCCCATCGGGCGCGCAGCGCGGTCACCGCGATCGCCTCGATCTCGTCGCGGGCCCGGCGGGCGCGCCGGCGCTGCAGCTCGCCGCTCTCCTCCAGCCACCGCCGGTGCCGCTCGATCTGGACCACCACCTCGTCGAGGCCCTCGCCGCGCTGGGCGACCGTCAGCACGATCGGCTGGCGCCACGAGCCCTCGGGGCGGTCGCCGAGCTGGAGCATCGACCGCAGGTCCCGGCGCACCTGCTCGGCGCCGTCGCGGTCGGCCTTGTTGACGACGTAGAGGTCACCGATCTCCAGGATGCCGGCCTTGGCGGCCTGGATGCCGTCGCCCATCCCGGGGGCGAGCAGCACCATCGTGGTGTCCGCGAGGCCCGCGATCTCGACCTCGCTCTGCCCGACGCCGACCGTCTCGACCAGGATGACGTCGCAGCCGGCGGCGTCGAGGACCCGCAGCGCCTGCGGCGTGGTCCAGGCCAGGCCACCGAGGTGGCCGCGCGAGGCCATGGAGCGGATGTAGACCTCGCGGTCGAGCGCGTGGTCCTGCATGCGCACCCGGTCGCCGAGCAGCGCGCCGCCGGAGAAGGGCGAGGACGGGTCGACGGCCAGTACGCCGACGCGCTTGTCGTGGCGGCGCAGCTCGGTGACCAGCGCGCTGGTGGAGGTGGACTTGCCGACGCCCGGCGAGCCGGTCACCCCGATGACCTGGGCGTGGCCGGTGTGCGGCGCGAGCGCCGCCATCACCTCGCGCAGGATCGGCGACTCGTCCTCGACGAGCGAGATCAGGCGCGCAACGGCCCGGGCCTCGCCGGCGCGGGCGCGCTCGACGAGGCCCGGGACGTCGGCGACGTCAGCTCTTCGGGACACGCACGATCAGGGCGTCGCCCTGGCCACCGCCGCCGCACAGCGCGGCTGCGCCGACCCCGCCGCCGCGGCGCTGGAGCTCGAGCGCGAGGTGCAGCACGATCCGGGCACCCGACATGCCGACCGGGTGGCCCAGGGCGATCGCCCCGCCGTTGACGTTGACCTTGGCCTCGTCGAGGCCGAGCTCGCGGGCCGAGGAGATGCCCACGGCGGCGAAGGCCTCGTTGAACTCGACCAGGTCGAGGTCGGTCGGCGCGATGCCCTCCTTCTCGCAGGCCTTGGCGGTCGCGGCCGCCGGCTGCAGCTGGAGGGTCGAGTCGGGGCCGGCCACCTGGCCGTGGGCACCGATCTCGGCGAGCCACGAGAGGCCCAGCTCCTCGGCCTTGGCCTTGCTCATCACGACGACCGCGGCCGCGCCGTCGGAGATCTGCGAGGAGGAGCCGGCGGTGATGGTGCCCTCCTTGGAGAAGGCCGGGCGCAGCCGGCCGAGCGACTCGGCGGTCGTGTCACCGCGGACGCCCTCGTCGGTCGCGAACTGCAGCGGGTCGCCCTTGCGCTGGGGGATCTCGACGGGCACCACCTCGTCGTCGAAGACGCCGTTCTTCCAGGCGGCCGCGGCCTTTTGGTGGGACTGCGCGGCGAACTCGTCCTGCTCCGCGCGGGTCAGGTTGGCGGCCGCGGCGTTGCACTCCTCGGTCAGCAGGCCCATCGCCTGCTGGGTGGCCTGGTCGTACAGAGCGTCGTAGGCCATCGAGTCGACGAGCTTGACGTCCCCGAACTTGATGCCCTCGCGGGACTTGGGCAGGAAGTGCGGGGCGTTGGTCATCGACTCCATGCCACCGGCCACGACCACGTCCACCTCGCCGGCCCGGATGAGCTGGTCGGCGAGCGCGATCGCGTTGATGCCGGACAGGCACACCTTGTTGATGGTGATGGAGGGGACGTTCATCGGGATCCCACCGGCGACGGCCGCCGTGCGGGCCGGGTTCTGCCCGGCGCCGGCCAGGATCACCTGGCCCATGATCACGTAGTCGACCTGGTCGCCGGAGACGCCGGCCTTCGCCAGCGCGCCCTGGATCGCCACCCCGCCGAGCTGGGCGGCCGAGAAGTCCTTGAGGCTGCCGGACAGGCGGCCGATCGGGGTGCGCGCCCCCGCGACGATGACGGACGTTCCGGACATGGGGTGCCTCCAGTGCTCGCGTTCGGTGCTCGTGGGTGGAACTCCTCCGACCCTACCGACGCCCCCGCGGCCCGGCGAGGGTGGAACACGTCACACCCCCTCGCGGGGGCTGGGCGCGCCGTACGACGATGTGCCCATGAGCTTCGACGCGACCGGCCCCCTCTTCACCGCCATCGACCACGTCGGGATCGCCGTCCCCGACCTGGACGCCGCGATCGCGTTCTACGAGGAGTCCTACGGGATGCGGCTGGCCCACCAGGAGGTCAACGAGGAGCAGGGCGTCCGCGAGGCGATGATGGCCGTGGGTGACTCGGGGTCCCACATCCAGCTGCTGGCGCCGCTCTCCGAGGCGTCGACGATCGCCAAGTTCCTCGACAGCAAGGGGCCGGGCATCCAGCAGATGGCCTACCGGGTGACCGACATCGACGCCGTGTGCGCGACCCTGCGCGAGCGCGGCCTGCGGCTGCTCTACGACGAGCCCAAGCGGGGCACCTCGGACTCCCGCGTCAACTTCATCCACCCCAAGGACGCCGGTGGCGTGCTGGTCGAGCTCGTCGAGCCGGCCACCGCCCACTGAGGCACTCCTCACACCGGGTGTCCAGCCCGGTTACCGCTGGGTAATCTCCCGCCAACCCGAGCGACTCCCCTCCCGACACCAGCACAGGAGCCGACGTGCAGCACATCCTCGACGCGATCACCGCAGGCACCGCCACCGCGGACGACTTCGCGAACCTGGAGATCCCCGACCACTACCGCGCCGCGACCGTCCACAAGGACGAGGTCGACATGTTCGCGGGCATCCCGACCCGGGAGAAGGACCCGCGCAAGTCGCTGCACGTCGAGGACGTCGCGCTGCCCGAGCTCGGCCCGGGTGAGGCGCTGGTGGCCGTGATGGCCAGCGCCATCAACTACAACACCGTGTGGACCTCGATCTTCGAGCCGGTCTCGACCTTCGGGTTCCTCGAGCGCTACGGGCGCCTCTCGCCGCTCACCAAGCGCCACGACCTGCCCTACCACGTGGTCGGGTCCGACCTGGCCGGCGTCGTGCTGCGCACCGGTCCGGGCGTGACCAAGTGGAAGCCGGGCACCGAGGTCGTCGCCCACTGCCTCTCGGTGGAGCTGGAGGAGCCCGACGGTCACGACGACACGATGCTCGACCCGCAGCAGCGGATCTGGGGCTTCGAGACGAACTTCGGCGGCCTGGCCGACGTCGCGCTGGTCAAGGCCAACCAGCTGATGCCCAAGCCCGCCCACCTGACCTGGGAGGAGGCCGCCTCCCCCGGCCTGGTCAACTGCACGGCGTACCGCCAGCTGGTCTCCAAGAACGGCGGCGACATGAAGCAGGGCGACAACGTGCTGATCTGGGGCGCGTCCGGTGGCCTGGGCGGCTTCGCGACGCAGTACGCCCTCAACGGCGGCGCGACCCCGGTCTGCGTGGTCTCCTCGGAGGACAAGGCCGAGATCTGCCGGTCGATGGGCGCCGAACTCGTCATCAACCGCAACGAGGAGGGCTACCGCTTCTGGAAGGACGAGCGGACCCAGGACCCGAAGGAGTGGAAGCGCTTCGGCGCCAAGATCCGCGAGCTGACCGGCGGTGAGGACATCGACATCGTCTTCGAGCACCCCGGCCGGGAGACCTTCGGGGCCAGCGTCTTCGTCACCCGCAAGGGCGGCACCATCACCACCTGCGCCTCCACCAGCGGCTACATGCACGAGTACGACAACCGCTACCTGTGGATGAACCTCAAGCGGATCATCTCCAGCCACTTCGCCAACTACCGCGAGTCGTGGGAGGCCAACCGCCTCATCGCCAAGGGCAAGATCCACCCGACCCTGTCCAAGTCCTACGGCCTCGACGAGGTCGGCCAGGCCGCGCTGGACGTCCACCAGAACGCCCACCAGGGCAAGGTCGGCGTGCTCTGCCTGGCGCCCGAGGAGGGGCTCGGCGTCCGCGACGAGGAGATGCGCGCGCAGCACCTCGACGCGATCAACCGCTTCCGCGGCGTCTGACCGGCGACGTAGCACCCCGGTCCGGCGAATTGGTCCCGGGCCGGGGTGGGAACGCCGGGAGTGATCGGGGAGACTGGTGGCGACCGATCACCTGCGACGAGGGGAAACGCCGTGACGAGCGACCAGGGACTGTCCATCTTCGACGACGAGCCGGACGAGGACGGGACCGAGGCCGCTGACCACGCCACCCAGGTGATGCCCGCCGTGCCGCCGCGCGGTAGCGCGCCGGCGGCTCCCCCGGCCGCCCAGTCGGGCGCTCCGGCCGCGCCGCCCGCAGACCGGCCCGCGCCGGTCCTCCCGCCCGCCGGGGCTCCGGCCGCGGGTGCGACCGGCTTCCCGGTGGTCCGCCGCGGTGGCTACGACAAGGCCTCGGTCGACGCCCGGGTGCGCCAGCTGACGACGGAGAAGGCCGGCCTCGGGTCGAGCCTGTCGGCCTCGGAGCGCCGGGTGACCGAGCTCGAGCAGCAGCTCGCCGCCGTCCAGGAGCAGCTGCGCGAGAACGAGTCCCCGTCGTACGCCGGGCTCGGCGGGCGCGCCAGCGCCCTGCTGCGGATGGCCGAGGAGGAGGCCGCGGAGGTGCGCAGCACCGCCCAGCGCGACGCCGACGAGATCCGCGAGCAGGCCGCCCGCGACGCGAAGGCGGTCCGCGCCGAGGCTGCCCGCGAGGCCGAGGACATGCGCCTGGTCCAGCTCAAGGAGCTCGACGAGCACCGCAGCCGGCTGATGGCCGACGCCGAGCAGGAGCGGGCCCTGGCCAAGAGCGAGGCCGAGGACCTGGTGGCCTCGGCGACCCGCCAGGCCGACCAGCTGCGCCTGGCCGCCGAGCAGGAGGCCAACGAGCTGCGCACCGCGGCCAAGCGCGAGGCCGAGCAGGCGCGGGCCGCCGCCGACCGCGAGGTGCAGGAGGCGCGGCGCACGCTGGCGGTGGAGAAGGAGCGGTTGGCCCGAGAGGCGACCGACCACCACACCAGCGCCACCGCGGAGACCCGGCGCCTGGTCGAGGAGGCCGAGGAGCGCGCGACGGCCGCGGAGGAGCGGGCCCGCCAGGCCACGGCTGCCGCGACCCAGCAGCGCTCGCAGGCGGCCACCGAGGCCGAGGCCACCCTCAGCCGGGCGCGCCGCGAGGCCGAGCAGATCGTCGCGTCGGCCCGGACCCAGGCCGACGCGATCGCGACCAGCGGTGCGGCGGACGCCGAGCGCGAGCTCGCGGCCATCCGGGCCGAGGTCGACCGCCTCGGCAAGCGTCGCGACGCGATCACCGCCCAGCTCGCCTCGCTGCAGGAGGTCGTCGCGGGCTTCGGCAAGGACGAGGAGTGACCGAGGGCCTCGAGCGGCCCGCGGACGAGGAGTCGTCGCCTCCGGCCGAGGACGACGAGGGCTCGGCCGACGGCGACGACCTGGGGGAACCGGGTCCGCCGCTGGACCACCGTGCCCCCTTCTACGTCGGCTTCGTCGGCGGACTGGGCGCGCTGGCCGCGATCTGGCTCGGGCTCCACGTCCAGGCGGTCGGCTCGACCCTGATGCTCGTGGTGGTCGCGCTCTTCCTGGCCGCGGGCCTCAACCCCGCGGTCGAGTTCTTCGAGCGGCACGGCATGCGCCGGTCGTACGCCGTCCTGACGGTGATCCTCGCCTTCGTGCTCGCCCTGACGCTCTTCGTCGTCGCGATCGCACCGGTGATCGCCGACCAGGTGGCCGCACTGTCGAAGAACGTCCCGCAGTGGCTCGACGAGCTCCAGCACAACCGCGACATCCAGCGGCTCGACGAGCAGTACGACGTCATCAACAAGGTCAAGGACTACGTCGCCAAGGGTGACCTGGTCGGGCGGCTCTTCGGTGGCGCGGTCGGGGTCGGTCTCGCCGTCCTCGGGGCCCTGCTCAACGCCTTCATCATCATCGTCCTGACGCTCTACTTCCTCTCGTCGCTCGACAAGGTCAAGGCGGCGCTTCTCAGCCTGGCCCCTGCCTCGCGCCGCGAGCGGGTCTCGAAGATCAGCGACCGGGTCCTGCACGGCGTGGGCGGCTACGTCTCGGGGGCGTTCATCGTCGCCGTGTGTGCCGGTCTCTCGTCGCTGGTCTTCCTCTTCATCGCGGGCCTGGGGCAGTACGCCGTGGCGCTGGCGTTCGTCGTGGCCCTGCTCGACGTGATCCCGATGATCGGTGCCACGATCGGCGCGGTCATCGTCTCGGCGATCGCGTTCGCCACGGACTGGAAGATCGGCGTCGCCTGCGTGATCTTCTACGTGGTCTACCAGCAGATCGAGAACTACGTGATCTACCCGCGGGTGATGTCGAAGTCCGTCGACGTGCCCGGCGCCGTGACCGTCATCGCCGCCCTGATCGGTGCCGCGCTGTTCGGGGTCGTCGGTGCCCTGATGGCGATCCCGACCGCGGCGGCGATCTTGATGATCGTCCGAGAGGTGTGGATCCGCCGCCAGGACGAACGCTAGGTGCCGACCGGCTCGACGACCGGAGCGGCGGTCGCCGGCGCCGCGGTCCCCCGCTCCCCCAGCTTGACGAAGACCACCCCGGCGAGGATGAGCACGCCGCCCACCAGCTGCACCGACCGGGGCAGCTCGCCGAGGAGCAGCCAGGCGAAGGCGACGCCCGCGACCACCTCGAGGAGCGCGACGAAGGATGCCAGCCGCGACCCGAGGCGCCGCCCGGCGGCGATCCCACTCGTGTAGGCGACCGCTGCGGTCACCACGCCCAGGGCGACCAGCGGGACCCACCAGGCGACGTCAGCGCCGGCGTACGTCACGGTCGCCGTGGTGGCGTGCATCGGCAGCAGCCGCACCAGGCCGAGCACGGCGAGCGCGACTGCCCCGACGAGCAGGCCGCCGGCGGCGAGCGTGATCGGCGGCAGGCCGTTGTCCTCGTCGGCGGAGATGACGAAGTACGTCGCGGCACCGAGCATGGCCACCAGCGCCCAGAGCACGCCCGGCACGCTGAGGTCGGCGCCGGAGACCAGGTCGAGCACGAGCACCAGCCCCAGCGCCGCCAGTCCCGCCCCGAAGACGGTCACCGCGCCCGGCCGCTGGCCGCGACGCAGCCACAGCCAGACCACGACGGCGGCCGGCGCGGTGTACTCGATGAGCAGCGCGGGTCCGACCTGCATGTGCTGCACCGCGGAGAAGTAGCAGAACTGGCAGGCGGCGACCGCCACGACGCCGTACACGACGATCAGGCCCGCGTTGCGGCGCAGCACGTCCCGCCGGCCGCGCAGGGCCAGGAGCCCGAACGGCAGCACGACGGTCGCGGCGATGGCGACCCGGACCAGCACGATCGCGCCGGCGCTCCACCCGGCGTCGAGCAGCTCGCGTGCCAGCGCCCCGGACATCCCGAACGACGTCGCCGAGAGGATCGCGAAGCCCAGGCCGCTCGCGAGCCGGGACCCGCTGGTGGCTCCCACGACTGCGTCATCGGTCAACGTCGTCATGACACATGACGCTAGGCGCTGTTCATGTAACCTGTCAACGTGGTTTTCACCCATGACACCGAGGTGTCGCTGCAGGCGGCCGTCACGCTCGCCAACTCCGCGCTGGAGCCGGACACCCTCCAGACGGTCGCCGAGCTCGACGCGTTCTTCGCCGAGTTCGAGTACACCGGGCGCCATGACCGGAACGACGCCGAGCTCGCCGCCGTGCGCGCCGTCCGGCCCGAGCTGCATCGGCTGCTGACCGCCGAGCGCGACGACGCCGTGGCGATCGTCAATCGGATGCTCGCTGACGCAGGGGCGGTCCCCCAGCTGGTGCGCCACGACGTCTGGGACTGGCACCTGCACGCGGTCGGGCCCGAGCGGGACCTCCCGACCCGGATCGTGGTGGAGACGGCGATGGCGATGATCGACGTGATCCGCGCCGACGAGATGTCGCGCCTGGGCACCTGCGCCGACCCCGATTGCGGCGGCGTCGTGCTGGACCTCTCCCGCAACCGCTCCAAGCGGTTCTGCTCCACCGCCTGCGGCAACCGCACGGCCGTCGCCGCCTACCGCGCTCGACAACGCCGTTGAGTTGAGGGTTGTGACCCGTTGAGTTGAGGGTTGTGACCGCGCCGCGGGTCCGAACCCCCAACTCGAGTGGTCGGAACCCTCAAGTCAACGGGCGACGAGGAAGGTGCGCAGGACCTGGAGGAAGACGTCGGGCTGCTCGGAGTGGACCCAGTGGCCGGCGCCCTTGATGGTCACCTTGCGGTAGCGGGGGAACCAGCGCGCCATCTCGTCGGCGTAGTGGGGCTCGACGTAGGCCGACTCCTCCCCCGCGATCCACAGCGTCCGACCCGGGTACGGCGGGTGGCCGGCCAGGGCGTCCTCCGGCCAGCCGCCCAGGGCCGGGAGGTCTCGGCCGAGCAGGTCGAGGTTCGGCTGCCAGGCCCAGGTCGCGGCGTCGGGCGGGCCGGAGCGGCGCAGGTTCTGCAGCAGGAAGCTGCGCACGGTGGGGCTCGGGACGGCGTCGGCGAGTGCCGCGTCGGCGTCCCGGCGCTGCTGAAGCGTCGTCAGGTCGAGCGCCTGCATGGCGGCGATGTAGCCGCCGAACTCACCGCGCGCCTCGTAGTCGACCGGGGCGATGTCGACGACGCAGAGCCGCTCGACCAGCTCGGGGTGGCGCAGGGCGAGCACCATGGCGGCCTTGCCACCCATCGAGTGGCCGACGAGGGCGACCGGGTCGTCGGCGGAGAACAGCGCCGCGACCCGGTCGGCGACCTCGACGTAGTCGAAGCGGTCGGTCCAGGCCGACCGTCCGTGGTCGGGCATGTCGACCAGCAGCACCCGGTGGTCGGCAGCGAGGCCCTTGGCGATCGTGGTCCAGTTCTTGCCCTGCCCGAAGAGCCCGTGGCAGAAGGCGACGAGCGGGCCGCTCTCCCCCAGGCTGGTGGTGTGCAGCCCGTCGGTGTCGGCGCCGTGGCTCAGCACCACTCGTGCACTCCCTTCGGGGTCAGGTCCCGGTCGCGGAGCACGACGGGGAGGTCGTCACCGTAGTGCCGGCAGGTCCACCGGAAGTCACGGGGCCGGTACTCGATCGCCAGCACCTGGTCGCCGTACGCCCGGGTGTAGGAGCCGCACTCCCGGTAGCGCCCGCACTCCTCGGCGACCGCGAAGTCGTAGCCGATCGCGGTGCCGTCGAACCCGGCGAGGTTCTTCTGGCCGGCGGCCAGGCCATCGCGGTGGGCGCGCGCGACCAGCAGTCGTGCGAAGGCGACGGCATCGGCACGGGTCAGCAGGTGGTGGCTGCGCGTGAACGAGTCGAGGTTGTCATACTCGACCGCCTCGAAACCGTCGTCCGCGCACCCGTCGGTCCACCGCCCGACGATCCGGGCGAGCGCCCGTCGCTTCCCAGGTGTGCCGATGTCGAGCAACCACTCACCCCAGGCCTCGTCGACCACCGGCCGGCCGCCGTCTCGCAGCAGCAGGCCGGGGTGCCGGCGCCAGAACGCGCGCTCGTCGGGCTGGGTCTGGAAGCCGTTGACGTAGCAGACGTCGTACTTCGCCGCGAGCGGCGGATCGGTCCGGTCGCGCACGACGATGCCGACGTGGGCGGGCACGTCGGCCGCGCCGCCGAGCTGGTAGTCGACGTCGGTGCCCGACGGGAGGGCGGCGGGCAGCGCGGACAGCAGGAGCGGCAGGAGCACCAGACGGATCATCCAGCCCATCCTCCCCCACCCGGCCGTGGGCGCGGAACGCCACGTCGACCGGAGGTCCAGCGGCCCGTGCCCGACGGGTCCGAAGTGTTGCCGATTCGTGACCTCGAAATGCTCAGAACCCTGTGGAACAAGGGGTTCTGAGCACTTCGACTGTCGGTGGTCGGTGCTTCGATAGGACCATGACAGCGATGGCCACCCCGACCCACCGGGTGTCGGCCGCGACCGCGCAGATGCGAGCGGTGGCGGACTCGGTGGCCGACGCGTCGGTGTGGTCCATGGGCGCCGACGAGTGCCGGTCGACCTTGGTGGAGCTGACCAGGCTGAAGGCCCAGGTCGCCGCGATCGAGCTGCGGGTCGCCGCGCACGCCGAGGAGGTGGACGCGAACGATCCGGTCGCGGCGTGGGCGCACGCCACCAGGCAGACCACCAAGGCGGCCCGCGGTCAGGTGAAGCTCGCCCGCGCCCTCGACGCGCACGCCCGCACCGCGGACGCGCTGGCCGCCGGCCGAGTGAACGTCGACCAGGCGCGTGCCATCGTGCAGGCGGTCGACGAGCTCCCGGCAGAGGCAGGGCCGGAGCTGGCGGTGCGGGCCGAGGAGCACCTCCTCGGCCTGGCCAAGGACCACCACGCGGTCGCACTGCGGATCCTGGGCCGCCGGCTCCTGGAGGTGGTCGACCCCGACGCCGCCGACGCCCACGAGGCCCGCAAGCTGAAGGACGAGGAGCGCGACGCCCGCGCCGCCTGCCGGTTCAACGCCCGGTTCGATGACCAGGGCCGCCTGGTCGGGTCGTTCGTGCTCCCCCACCTGCACGGCGCGATGCTCATGAAGGCCCTGCAGGCCTTCGCCGCGCCGAAGCACCACACCAACGTCGACGGGGCCGGTGCCGCCGAGCGCTCCCTCGCCCGGCCGACCCCGCAGCGGATGGGCCGCGCGCTGTGCGACCTCCTCGAACGCCTCCCCGCCAACCGGCTCCCGCAGGCCGGCGGCGTCAACGCGACCGTCGTCGTGACCATCTCGCTCGAGTCCCTGCTCGGGCAGCTCGAGCGGGCCGGGGTCGTCCTCGACACCGGCCACAAGATCAGCGCAGCGGAAGCGCGGCGGCTGGCCTGTCAGGCCGGGATCATCCCCGCCGTCCTCGGCGGTGCGTCGCAGGTGCTCGACATGGGACGCAAGCGCCGCTTCCACACCGAGCCCCAGCGCATCGCGATCATGCTCCGCGACGGCCACTGCACCCACGACGGCTGCGACGCGCCCGCCTGGATGTGCCACGTCCACCACGACGGCCCCTGGTCGGCCGGCGGGGGCACCAGCGTCGCCCGCGGTCGCCTCCTCTGCCCCCGACACCACGGGCAACACCACCGCACCACCGAAGCGGACCCCCGCTTCCACCCGCGGACGTGAGCCAACCGGGGAGGAGCGACCTGCCGCCGCCTGTCCGGGGGACTCTGTTGTTACGGCCGATGAGCGGACGGTCGGGCGGCCGCTGGTGCGGTGTCGTGGTCGCTTCCACCGCGGTCTACGTCTGCGAATGCGTCCACAGCACCGCAGGGGTTGGAGAGCGAGCCGGTCGTTCGACCATCGCCCATGCCGGAAGTCGCACGCCACGCCCTGGATGAGACCTATCGGTGTCGACCGCGTCGAACCTCGTCGCTCCACCCGACCTTGTTGGGTCCCGATGTCATCGGGTCATCGGAGAATGCGATCGGGCTCTGGCCGCGGCCCATGCTGGTGGTGACGTCGAACTCCAGCCAGTCCCCTCGCGCCACGCATGCGTGAGGGATCACCACCCGCACGGTATCGGCGCGATAGTTGACCTCACCCTTGGGGATGCAGTCGATCTCACCCGTCCCCATGGTCGTGACATCGAACCAGCCATTGCGGTAGCCGCGATCGAACTCGGCGAAGAGCACGCGCGACCTGGCGTAGTCAGAGCGGAACCAGACGGTGAGCGAGGTCTGGTCGCGGTTGGCCACGAGGTTCACGTACTCGACCCTCAGAACCACCTGGCGAATCCCGTTGCGCACCTCGAACGTGCGGATGTCCACATTGCGCGTCACCTCTGCTCGAGACCAGTGGAACAGGTCGGGGGACTTCCACACGTCGCCGACCTCGTCGTCGATGACACTCGGCTCAGCCGACGCTGGCAGTGCCGGGACGGCGCCGAGCGCCACGACCGCCAGAAGGACGACAAGCGTCAGGCGCATCACGAGCTCACCCTATTGCCGAGCCGGCCGTGGCCGGGCCCTGCTCGTCGCCACGACAACGCACCCGAGGAACAATCTGCACGGCGCTGTCGATTCGCTGCCCTCTCGTCCGTCATCGTGGTGAGGTCGCACGAGCGGCCCACCACACCCAGGGAAGAGAGCCCGATGAGTCGCTACCTCGTACTGCTGCCCGCACCCGAGGCGGAGTGGGCGCAGTTGCCCGCGTCCGAGCACGAGAAGGGGATGCGGTCGCACGGTCAGTTCCAGCAGGACCTGGCGGCAGGCGGTCACCGACTGATCGCGGTCAGTCCGCTCGAGCCGTCGGCGCAGGCGACGTCCATGCGCCCCGACGGGCAGGGCGGCGCCGCGGTCACCGACGGCCCGTTCACCGAGTCGGTCGAGCAGATCGTCGGCTTCTACCTCGTCGAGAGCGACGACGAGGCCGACCTGCGTGCGGCCTGCGAGCGCTTCGCAGCCCGCGGCGAGCACATCGAGCTCCGGCGCCTGGCCCAGTGATGACACAGTGAAGAAGGAGCACAAGATGACCGACTACGTGGTGCTGATCGTCGGCGACGACGACCGCTGGTGGACGACGATGAGCGCGCAGGAGCGCAAGGACGCCTACGCCGAGTACAACCGCTTCGCCGAGGAGCTCGGCCGGCGCGGCCACAAGATCAAGGACGGCGCCGAGCTCCACACCCGCAAGGAGGCCCGGTCGATCCAGCCGCACAGCACCGTGGTGACCGACGGACCGTTCGCGGAGACCGCCGAGCACGTCGGGGGTTTCTTCCTGGTGGAGAGCGACGACCTCGACGACCTCCTGGACTGCTGCAAGATCATCGCCGCCGTCGGCGACGGCATCGAGGTGCGGCGCACGGTCGACCCGGCCGAACGCCCGTCGTGAGGTACGTCGTCCTGGTCGCCTACGAGCCCGGCGAGTGGGAGTCGGCCTCGGAGGAGGTGCGACAGGAGTACTTCGCGGCGCACCACGCCTTCGAGGAGTACGTCGACACGCACGGCCGCCGGATCGGCTCGGCAGCCCTGGCGGGCGCCGACACGGCGACCACGATCCGGCACACCGACGGCGCGGCGACCGTCACCGACGGGCCCTTCGTCGAGTCCGTGGAGCAGGTCGGCGGCTACTACGACGTCGAGCTGCCGAGCCTGGACGCCGCGATCGAGGCGGGTCGGCTGCTGCCGACGTCCTACGCCGTCGAGATCCGGCCGACGGTGACCGTCGATGGGTACGACGGGACGTGACCGAATCCGCCGCGCTCCTCCTGGAGACGGTCGTGCGCGAGGAGTGGGGCCGACTGACGGCCCTACTCCTCGCGCAGTACCGCCGCCTCGACCTGGTCGAGGACGCCCTCGGCGACGCCGTCGAGGCCGCCGCACGCAGGTGGCGCGCGGACGGCGCCCCCGACAACCCGGCGGCGTGGCTGCTCACCACGGCTCGGCGTCGCGTCGTCGACCGGCTCCGGGCGGAGTCGATGGCACACCGGCGGGCACCGCTGCTCGTCACCGAGGCCGAGCGCCGGCAGGACCGGCAGGCAGCCATGGCCGACCCCGGAGGCCTCGTCGAGGACGACCTCCTCCGCCTGGTCCTCCTGTGCACCCATCCCGCGCTCGCACCGGAGGCGGCGAGCGCGCTGGCGCTGCGCCTCGTGCTCGGCGTCAGCACCCACGACATCGGCCGGCTCTTCCTGGTCGGCGAGCCGACCGTGGCGGCGCGGATCACCCGTGCCAAGAAGAAGATCGTCGCCGCCGGCATCCCGTTCGCGATCCCTGCCGCCGACGTGCTCCCCGACCGCCTCGACACGGTCGCCCAAACGGCGTACCTCGCCTTCACGGCCGGCTACGCCCCGGGCAGCGGTCCGGACCTGCTGCGGGCCGACCTCGCCGGCGAGGCGATCCGGCTGGCCCGGGTCGTCGCCCGACTGTGCCCGGACGAGCCTGCTCCCCGGGCGCTGCTCGCCCTGACGCTGCTGCAGCACTCGCGCCGGGACGCGCGCGTCGGCGAGGACGGGCGGCTGGTGCCGCTCGCCGAGCAGGACCGGCGCCGCTGGCGGCACGACGAGATCGACGAGGCGCTCAGCCTGCTCGCCTCCCCCGTCCTCGCGGGGCCACTCACCCCGGCGGCCGCCTCGTACGTGGTCCAGGCACGCATCGCCGCCGAGCACGCGGTCACCGCGACGCCCGACGAGACCCGGTGGGACCGCATCGTGGAGCAGTACGACGTCCTGCTCCGGGTCGCACCCTCCCCCAGCGCCCGCCTGGCGCGGGCGGTGGCCGTCGCCGAGGCGTCCGGGCCGGCGGCCGGGCTCGCGGCCCTGGACGGGGTCGAGGTCCCCGGCAGCCACCGGGTCGCCGCCGTGCGGGCGGAGCTGTTGTCGCGCCGCGGCGAGGCCGGGGCGGCATGGGAGGCCTACGACGAGGCGATCGCGGCGTGCGGCAACGAGGTGGAGCGGTCGTACCTGCTCCAGCGGCGCGAGGCGCTCGGGGTGGCCGGGCAGGGGTCCTAGAGGTCGAACCCGCCGAAGACGTCGCCGATCCCGTCACCGATCGAGCCGATGCCGTCCCCGATGCCGTCGCCCAGGCCCCCGATGCCGTCACCCAGCGCGTCGAAGCCGGACCCGAGGGCGTCGAAGCCGCCGAAGCCGCCGAAGAGCAGCCCGGCGAACATCCAGTCCATCGGGGAGAACGCGCCGAAGTAGCCCGAGGCGTACGGCGCGTACGCGCGCCCGCCCTGCCAGTAGGGCACGCGCTGGGAGCCGACCATGACCATCCGCGCGTCGGGCTCGGCCCCCGCGCGGACCCGCTCCACGTCGAGCGCACAGGCCGGCACGTCGCGGGTCGTGCCGCCCGGCGGGGTCCACGGGACGTCGGCGACCGAGAGGCCGTGACGCGGGTCGAAGAAGCACGGCGGGCGGCGCTGCGGCAGGGGCTCCCCGGCGACCCGGGCACGGACACAGGTGATCGCGTAGCGGCCGTCCTCGAGGATCTCGGTCACGTGCCGCACGTCGTCCGCGCGGGTCATGGCGTCCGCTGCCGTCTTGGCCGCCTCGTAGGCGTCCAGCGCACGCTGGTAGTCGGCCCGGGTCCCGGCGTCCAGCTCCCGCCCGGCGAGGTCGAGGTCGAGGTCCTGCAGCTCCTCGCCCAGAGCGGTGATGTCCTCCTCGGCCAGCCGCTGCACGGGCGCCAGCTCCGCGATCTGGCGGTCGAGCTCGCGCTGCTGCGCACGTCGCCGCGACACGACCACCACGACGACGATCGCCGCGAGCACGAGCAGGAGCACCAGGAGGGTTCCCATGCGGCCAGCCTACGAACGCCCACCAACCGCGACGGGCCGCTCGCGTCAGGCGTGCTGAACGGCGGCCTCGCTGTCGGAGTCCTCGGCGGTCAGCGGCTTGGCCAGGCTCTCCAGGGACTGGCCCTCGGCCTTGACCCCGAGGAACGCCTCGACGATGCCGGCGCCGATCATCAGCGCCGCGCCGATGAAGTAGCCGATCGCGATCCCGGTGATGTCACCGCTGGCCGAGGCCTTGTCGATGAGGTAGCCGAAGAGCAGCGGCCCGCTGATGCCGCCGGCCGCGGTGCCGATCGCGTAGAAGAACGCGATGCAGAGCGCCCGGGTCTCCATCGGGAAGACCTCGCTCGCGGTGAGGTACGCCGCGCTGGCCCCCGCGGAGGCGAAGAAGAAGATGATGACGCCCATCAGGGTCAGCGAGAACGCCGTGACGCTCCCGAGGAACAGGCCCGTGACCCCGAGCAGCACACCGGACAGGACGTAGGTGAAGGTGATCATCCTGACCCGGCCGATCCGGTCGAACAGCGGACCGAGCAGCAGCGCGCCGGCGAAGTTGCTGGCCGCGAAGATCGCGAGGTACCAGCCGGTCTGCTTCACCCCCAGGAACGTGGTCAGGGTGTCGCCGTAGGTGAAGAAGAAGGCGTTGTAGAGGAACGCCTGCCCGACGAAGAGCGAGAAGCACAGCACGGTGCGCTTGGGGTACATCGTGAAGACGGTCTTGGCGATGAGCGTGAGCGGGATCGTCTTGCGCTGCCGGATCGTGATCGTCTCCGACGTCTGCTCCAGGTCCCGCCCGGTCTCGTCGGCGACGGTGTGCTCGATGTCGGTGACGATCTCCTCCGCCTCGGTCTCACGACCGTGGATGAACAGCCACCGCGGGCTCTCCGGCACGTGCCGACGCACGAGCAGCACGCCGAGCGCCAGGATCGCGCCGAGCGCGAAGGCCAGCCGCCAGCCCCACTCGGGGTTGATGACGGTGGGGTCCAGGAGCGGGATGGTGAGCAGCGACCCCAGGGCGGCGCCGACCCAGAACGAGCCGTTGATCGAGACGTCGACCCGGCCCCGGTACTTCGCCGGGATCAGCTCGTCGATGGCCGAGTTGATCGCGGCGTACTCGCCGCCGATGCCCATGCCGGTCACGAAGCGGGCGGCGAAGTACCACAGCGGCGTCATGGAGAACGCCGTCAGCACGGTCGCGAACGCATAGACGCCGAGCGTGATGAGGAAGAGCTTCTTGCGGCCGAACCGGTCGGTCAGCTGCCCGAAGAACAGGGCGCCGAGGCAGGCGCCCGCGACGTAGATGGCTCCGGCCATGCCGATGTCGGAGCTGCTCATGCCCAGACCCGTCGTCGGGTCCTTCAGCGCGTCGGACATCGAGCCGACGATCGTGACCTCGAGCCCGTCGAGGATCCAGACCGTGCCGAGCCCGATGACGACCATCCAGTGCCACCGGGCCCACGGCAGGCGGTCGAGCCGGGCCGGGATGTCGGTGGTGATGCGTCCTGTCTCAACTCCCATGACGGGGCTCGTACCCCGCCGTGACGCTCGCCACTCCTCAACGAGTGGGGGCGATCGGGAGTTCCGTGGGCTGCCCCGCCGTCAGCGCGTCGACCGGGTCAGCGCACCGAGTAGTCGCGGAACCCGCGCTTGGTCTTGCGGCCGAGGTAGCCCGCGGTGACCAGGTGCTCGAGCAGCGGCGCCGGCGCGAAGCCGGGCTCGCGGAACTCCAGGTAGAGCTCGCGCTGGATGGCCAGCGACACGTCGTTGCCGACCACGTCGAGCAGCTCGAAGGGTCCCATCGGGAGCGCACAGCCCTGCTTCATCGCCGTGTCGATGTCGTCGGCCGTGGCGTAGTGCGCCTCGAGCATCTTCACCGCGTCGTTGAGGTAGGGGAACAGCAGCGCGTTGACGATGAAGCCGGCCCGGTCGCCGCAGGAGACCGCGACCTTCCCGACCCGGTCGCACAGCGCGAGCGTGGTCTCCGTGACGTCGTCGGCGGTGACCACGGTGGACACGACCTCGACCAGCTTCATGACCGGCGCCGGGTTGAAGAAGTGCATCCCGATGACGTCCTGCGGCCGGGAGGTCGCCTGCGCACACGAGATGATCGGCAGGCTCGACGTGGTGGTGGCGAGGATGGCTCCGGGCTTGCAGATGTCGTCGAGGTTCTCGAAGAGGGTGGTCTTGATCGCCAGGTCCTCCGCGATCGCCTCGACCACGAGGTCGACGTCCTTGAGGTCGTCGAGCGAGACCGAGCCGGTCATCCGCCCGAGGACCTCGGCCTTGGCCTCCTCGGTGGCGCGGCCCCGCTGGATCTGCTTGTCGAAGTTGCGGGTGACCGCCGCGACCACGCCGTCGACCTTCTCCTGGCTGCGACCGACGAAGAGCACGTCGTACCCGGCCTTGGCGAACACCTCGACGATGCCACTGGCCATGGTGCCGGTGCCCACGACGCCGACCGTGCGGATGTCGTGCTTGAGCTCCGGCTTGTCGTCGGCCGACGGGGTCTGCTCGTCGGGGACGACGACCGGGCTGTCGGGAGCCTCGTAGGTGTAGAAGCCGCGGCCGGTCTTGCGGCCCAGCCACCCCGCGGTGACCATCTGCTTGAGGATCGGTGCGGGTGCGTGGAGCCGGTCGCGGCCCTGGCGGTACATCGTCTCGAGGATCTCGTACGCCGTGTCGAGGCCGATCAGATCGAGCAGCGCGAGCGGACCCATCGGGTAGCCGCAGCCGTAGCGCATCGCGGCGTCGATGTCCTCGCGGCTGGCGTAGCGCGCCTCGTACATCGAGACCGCGTGGTTGAGGTAGCCGAAGAGCAGCGTGTTGGCGATGAAGCCGGCCTTGTCGCCGCAGACCACCGGGTTCTTGCCGATCGCGGCGACCAGCGCCTCGACGTCGGCGAGCACCTGTCCCTCGGTGACGACCGTCCGGACGATCTCGACCAGGTCCTGCACCGGCGCCGGGTTGAAGAAGTGGATGCCGATGACGCGCCCCGGCCGGGAGTTGGCCGTGGAGATCTCGGTGACCGAGAGGCTGGAGGTGTTGGTGGCCAGGACGGTCTCCGGCGAGACGATCCCGTCCAGCTCGCGGAAGATCCCCTTCTTGATGTCCAGGGACTCGACGATCGCCTCGACCACCAGGTCGCACGAGGCGAGGTCCTTCAGCTCGGTGCTGAACGAGATCCGACCGAGCAGCCCGGCCTGCTCCTCCTCGGTCATCTTGCCGCGCTTGACGGCGCGGGCCGTTGAGTGCTCGAGGTGCTGACGGCCGCGGGTGAGGCCGTCCTCGTCCTTCTCCACCCCGACGACGGCGTACCCCTCGCGGGCGAACACCTCGGCGATGCCGGCCCCCATGGTGCCGAGGCCGATGACCCCGATGGTGGAGAAGGTGCGCGCGGCAGGAGCAGGAGACGTCGTCATGGGGCGCATGCTCCCACGCCGACGGGGGGCGTGGCAGTGGCGCAGTTCACTCGCCGGTAACTTCGTGGGCGCCGACGCGAGTCTGCGGGCGCGGGCGTCCGCGCGGAGCGTGGGCCAGGGTAGATTCCTCGCCCGTGAGACTCGTCGTCGCCAGGTGCCAGGTCGACTACGCGGGGCGGCTCACCGCGCACCTGCCGATGGCCACGCGTGTCCTCATGATCAAGGCCGACGGCTCGGTGCTCGTGCACTCCGACGGCGGCTCCTACAAGCCGCTGAACTGGATGTCGCCGCCGTGCACCTTCCGGGAGGGCACGACCGACGACGGCCAGGTGGAGTGGACCGTCACCAACCCCAAGAGCGACGACACCCTGCGCATCCTCATCGAGGAGATCCTCCACGAGTCGAGCCACGACCTCGGCCTGGACCCCGGGCTGCAGAAGGACGGGGTCGAGAAGCACCTGCAGGAGCTGCTCGCCGAGCACCCCGCGACCCTCGCCCCCGGGCTCACCCTGGTGCGCCGCGAGTTCCCGACCGCGATCGGGCCGGTCGACCTCATGTGCCGTGACTCCGACGGGCAGTCCGTCGCCGTCGAGATCAAGCGGCGGGGCGAGATCGACGGCGTGGAGCAGCTCACCCGCTACCTCGAGCTGCTCAACCGCGACCCGCTGCTCTCGCCGGTGCGGGGGATCTTCGCGGCGCAGGAGATCAAGCCCCAGGCGCGCGTCCTGGCCACCGACCGCGGCATCGCCTGCGCGGTCGTCGACTATGACGCCCTGCGCGGGCTCGACGACCCGAGCCACCGGCTCTTCTGATCGGTCCTCCACAGCCCGGACCTCCGTCCTGGGCCGCAGGACCCAGCGGACGTACGGTGGTCGGTGTGAGCGACCAGGGCCTCAACCGGCGGGTGACCCGGCTGGAGAACGACACGGAGTCTCTCTACGACCTCCTCACCGAGGTCAGGAGCACTCAGGACGAGCACACCGGACGCCTCGACCAGGTCGATACCCGCCTCGAGCAGGTCGATGCCCGCCTCGACCGCATCGACACCACCCTCACCGAACACACGGCGACCCTCGGCGAGATCCTCCGCCGACTGCCCGAGCCGTCCTGAAACCAGTCGCGCGGCGGGGGTTCCGGGCAGCACCATGACCCGGGTGCGCGTGAACTACTTCGACACCGACGTCGCGGCGACGTACGACGAGGGCTCGGTCGAGATGTTCGACCCCGCCGTGCTGGGGCCGACCGTCGAGCTGCTGGCCGACCTCGCGGCCGGGCGTCCGGCCCTGGAGCTGGCCGTCGGCACCGGTCGCGTCGCGATCCCGCTGGCCGCCCACGGGGTGTCGGTGCACGGCATCGAGCTGTCGCAGGCGATGGTCGACCGGTTGCGGGCGAAGCCCGGCGGCGACGCGGTGACCGTCACCGTCGGCGACATGGTCGACACGCGGGTGCCGGGCGAGTTCGGTCTCGTCTACCTCGTCTTCAACACGATCGGCAACGTCACCACCCAGGACGACCAGGTGGCCGTGTTCGAGAATGCCGCCGCGCACCTGGTGCCCGGCGGCTGCTTCGTCGTCGAGAAGAGCCTGCCGATCCTGCGCAGGCTGCCCGGCGACGAGCGGTTCGCCGTGTTCGACCACACCGAGGAGCACGTCGGGATCGACGAGTACGACACGGCGACCCAGCTCATGTGGTCGCACCACTACTCCTCCGACGACGGCGGCGCGACGTACCACCGCACCAGCGTGCCGTTCCGCTACGCCTGGCCCGCGGAGCTCGACCTGATGGCGCGGATCGCGGGGCTGCGGCTGCGCGACCGGTGGGCCGACTGGGACCGGTCGGAGTTCACCTCCTCGTCGACCAAGCACGTGTCGGTGTGGGAGAAGATCGGCCCGTGAGGATCTTCCACATCGCCACGGCCGCCGACTGGGCGGCGGCACAGGCCTCCGGTGCCTACACGACCTCGACCCGCGGGGTCAGCCTCGAGCAGGAGGGCTACATCCACGCGAGCCGGGCCGACCAGTGGGAGACCGTCCGCGCTGCGTTCTACGCCGACGTCACCGAGCCGCTCGTGCTGCTCGAGATCGACACCGACCTGCTCGGCGTACCCGTCGTCGAGGAGCCGCCGGGACCGGACGTCACCGAGACCTTCCCGCACGTCTACGGCCCGATCCCACCGCGCGCGGTCGTGGGGGTCGTGGCTCTCTGAGGGTCGGTCCCGCCCGTCGCAGGGTCGCCGCTAGTCGCGCTCCACAAGCGACACCACCTCGTCGGCGACGCCCCAGCTCAACGTGAACCCGGCGCCGCCGTGGCCGTAGCAGTGCACGACGTCCCCGACCCGCTCGAGGCGCACGGCCGGCCGCACGGGGCGGAGCCCGACCTTCTGCCGGAGCACCCGTGCCCCGGCCAGCGCCGGGACCAGCGCGGTCGCCCGGCGCAGGATGTCCTCGGTGTGCTCGGGCGACACCGTCCGGCTCCACTCCCCCTCGACGTCGACACTGCCGAGCAGCACGTCGTGCTCGCGGGGCACCACGTAGGTCGAGCCGGCCTCGTCGAGCCACCACTGCTCGATCCCCGGCTGCTCGACGTGGACCACCTGGCCGCGCACCGGGACCACCGTGCGGTCCGCGCCCAGCAGCCGGGCGCCGAGACCGGAGCAGTTGACGACCAGGCCGTCGGGCGGGAGCCCGCCGAGGTTGAGCCGGGTGATCGTGCCACCGGACTCCTCGACACGGGCGGCGAGCCAGTCGAGGTAGACCGCCGGGTCGGCGACCGGCGTCGAGAAGCGCCACCCCTCGGTCCAGCCCGCGGGCACCTCCTGGGTGCGCTCCAGCGTCGGCGCGGCCGCCACCCACCACGGCTCGGGCGCCGTCCCGGCGAACACCTGCGTGCCGGTCACCATCCGCACCCCGGACTCCGGCGAGCCCCCGAACTCCGGCGGCGAGGCGAGCGCGTCGAGGACGGCGTACGTCGTGGCCGCCCAGGACGTGACCCGCTCCCGCGGCAGCGCGCGGTAGGGGTACCAGAAGCCGGCCGCCACGGCGGACGTCGTCTCCCGGGGCAGGTCGCGGGCCACCACGTCGACGCGGTGCCCGGCCTCGAGCAGCCGGACGGCGCAGGTCAGTCCCACGACCCCTGCGCCGACGACGATCACCCGCTGCGACATGGGTGCAGTCTGCCGGGTGGGGCGACTCCGGCGATGGACGCCGGGCTAGACGCCGGCCTGACGCGGCGCGGTCGGGTCCGCGGTGCCTGCGCCCTGCTCGCGGGCGACGTACTCCTCGATGTCCTCGATGTCGTCGCGGTTGCGGGTGGTGACGGCCAGCAGGTCGGTCATCGTGGCGACCTCCTCGACCTGCTCCTTGATGAACCACTGCATGAACTGCTCGGAGGCGAAGTCGTTCTCCTCCCGCGCGATCCGCAGCAGCCCGTTGATCTGTTCGGTCACCCGCCGCTCGTGCTCGACGGCGAGCTCCACCGGCGCCACCACGTCGGCGAAGGTGGCGACCGGGGCGGCCACCGCGGGGAGCACGACCTCGGCGTCGGTGTCGAGGAGGTACTGCACCATCATCAGCGCGTGCCCGCGCTCCTCGAGCGCCTGCTCGTAGAAGAACGCCGCCATCCGCGGCATCGTCAGCGCGTCGTAGTGGATCGCGCACGCGAGGTACTGGTTGTGCGCGGCGAGCTCGTTGCCGATCTGGACGTTGAGCTGCTGGACGAAGCGGGGTGCAGCCACGGGAGCTCTCCTCGAGGTCGTCGGGTCAGGCGGCCTTGGCGAGCCTCTTCTTGGTGACCTTCTTGCCGTCGACCCGGACCAGCTCGCGCTTCTTGACCGTATACCCCTCGGGCAGTCGCCCGTCCTTGAGCATCCGGATCGGGCACCGGCCGCACCGCGACTTGGACTCGCAGCACTTGCGCTTGGGCAGCACTACTGCCTTCGAGCGCTTGGCCTTCTTCGAGCTGCCCACACCGAGAGGGTACCAGGAAGTTAGGCAAGGCTCACCTGAACCGGTGGGACCAGCGGTCAGTCGAGGTCGTGCGCCTTCCGGATGACGTCGACGATGCCACCCATGATCTCGGTCAGCCCGAAGTCCTTGGGCGTGTAGACGGCGGCGACGCCGAGCTCGGTCAGCCGTCGCGCGTCGGCGCTCGGGATGATCCCGCCGACCACGACCGGCACGTCAGCCAGCCCGGCCTCGCGCAGGCCGTCGAGCACGGCCGGCACCAGCTCCATGTGCGACCCGGAGAGGATCGAGAGCCCGACGCAGTGCACGTCCTCGGCCACCGCGGCCGCGACGATCTGCTCGGGGGTGAGCCGGATGCCCTGGTAGACGACCTCGAAGCCGGCGTCCCGAGCCCGCACCGCGACCTGCTCCGCGCCGTTGCTGTGCCCGTCGAGCCCCGGCTTGCCGACCAGCAGCCGCAGCCGACCGCCCGGCCCGCCCAGCTCCTCCCCGGTCTGCTTCACCCGGGCCCGTACGGCGGCCAGCTCCTCGCCCGCCGGGCCCGCCTCGGTCGCCACGCCCACGGCGCCACTGACGCCGGTGGGCCCGCGGTACTCGCCGAACACCTCGCGCAGCGTGCCGGCCCACTCCCCCGTGGTCGCCCCGGCCCGCGCGGCGGCGAGCGTGGGCAGCATCAGGTTCTGGTCGGTCTTGGCGGCCTCCGCCAGGGCGCTCAGTGCCTCGGCGACCTCCGCGTCGTCGCGCTGCTGCTTCCAGGCGGCCAGGCTCTCCAGCGCCGCCTGCTCCGCCGCGGGGTCGGCGGTCTGGATCGCGGCGTCCAGGTCGGAGGTCAGGGGCGACGGCTCCGTCGTCTCGAACCTGTTGACGCCCACGACCACCTCGGCGCCCGACTCGATCCGGGCCCGGCGGGCGGCGTGGGAGGAGACCAGCTCCTGCTTCATGTACTCGACCGCGGCGATCGCGCCGCCCATCGCCTGGACCCGGTCGATCTCGGCGCGGGCGCCCTCGACCAGCTCCGCCACCTTGGCCGCGATGACGTGCGAGCCGTCGAAGATGTCGTCGTACTCCAGCAGGTCGGACTCGAAGGCGAGCACCTGCTGCAGCCGCAGCGACCACTGCTGGTCCCACGGTCGCGGCAGGCCCAGCGCCTCGTTCCAGGCGGGCAGCTGCACCGCACGGGCCCGGGCGTCCTTCGACAGCGTGACGCCGAGCATCTCCAGCACGATGCGCTGGACGTTGTTCTCCGGCTGTGCCTCGGTCAGGCCGAGCGAGTTGACCTGCACGCCGTAGCGGAAGCGGCGCATCTTCGGGTCCTGCACGCCATAGCGCTCGCGGGTGATCTCGTCCCACAGCTGCACGAAGGCCCGCATCTTGCAGGTCTCCTCGACGAACCGCACGCCGGCGTTGACGAAGAAGGAGATCCGGCCGACGACCCTCTCGAAGTCCTCGGCGTCGACCTGCCCGGCGTCGCGCACCGCGTCGAGCACGGCGATCGCGGTGCACAGCGCGTAGGCGAGCTCCTGGGTGGGCGTCGCCCCGGCCTCCTGCAGGTGGTAGCTGCAGATGTTGATCGGGTTCCACTTCGGGATCTGGTGGACCGTGTAGGAGATGACGTCGGCGATCAGCCGCATCGAGTGCTCGGGCGGGAACGCGTAGGTCCCCCGCGACAGGTACTCCTTGATGATGTCGTTCTGGGTGGTGCCGGCCAGCTGTGCGGCAACCTCCTCGGCCGAGGCGCCGGGGTTCTGCTCCTCGGCCACCACCTGGTAGAGCGCGAGCAGCCACATCGCGGTGGCGTTGATCGTCATCGAGGTGTTCATCTCCACCAGCGGGATGTCCTCGAAGAGCCGCCGCATCTCGCCCAGGTGCGGGACCGGCACGCCGACCTTGCCGACCTCGCCGCGCGCGAGCGGGGAGTCCGGGTCGTAGCCGGTCTGCGTCGGGAGGTCGAACGCCACCGAGAGGCCGGTCTGGCCCTTGGCCAGGTTGGTCCGGTAGAGCGCGTTGGAGGCGGCGGCCGTCGAGTGGCCGGCGTACGTGCGCATCACCCAGGGGCGGTCCTTCACGGGCCGGCCCGTCTCGTGCTCGGTCATGGGCACGAGGGTAGGGCGGCCGCTACCGCTTGGTAACCGGCTGTGGGCTATCCGACACGCCTCACGCCGTGGCGGCGGCGCGCTCCACCTCCACGACCCGGATCAGCCGGGACAGGTGCAGCAGCCGGCGTACGGCGGGGCCGCAGCCGCGCAGCGTGAGGTGGCGACCCTCGTGACTGGCGGTGCGGGTCGCGACCGCGAGCACCTTCAGCGCGGTCACGTCGATGCTGGACACCTCGGTGAGGTCGACCACGACGTGGTCGTAGCGGCCGAGGAGGTCGTAGATGGCGGTGCGGGCCTCGCGCGTGCTGCGCACGTCGAAGTCACCGCTGAGTCGAAGGGTCGGTCCGTCGGTGCTGATCTCCATGGTTGCTGCCCCGTCCCCGGGACCCGAGTCCCGGAAGCTCCCACACGTCGATGGCTGCTGTCACCCACTATGACGCCCGTCACCCCCGATCGGTTGCCTCCCCGCGCCGACCGCGTGTCGCGGGCGGGCGCGGCTACCCTCGCCCCATGGTCAACCTCACCCGGATCTACACCCGCACCGGCGACGGCGGGGAGACCCGGCTCGGCGACATGAGCGTCACCCGCAAGACCGACCTGCGGCTGGCGGCGTACGCCGACGTCGACGAGGCGAACGCCCACATCGGCCTGGCCCTCGCCGCGGGCGGGCTCGAGCAGGACGTCGTCGCGGTGCTGACCACCGTCCAGAACGACCTCTTCGACGTGGGTGCGGACTTCTGCACCCCGGTCGCCGAGGCTCCCGAGCATCCGCCGCTGCGCATCGAGCAGGCGTACGTCGACCGGCTCGAGGCGTGGTGCGACGACTACAACGAGGGGCTGCCCGCGCTGCGCTCCTTCATCCTCAGCGGCGGCACCCCGGGTGCCGCCCACCTCCACGTCGCCCGCACCGTCGTACGCCGCGCGGAGCGGGCGGCCTGGGCGGCGTACGACCTCCACGGCGCCTCGATGAACCTGGTCGCGATCACCTACCTCAACCGGCTCTCCGACCTGCTGTTCATCCTCGCCCGGCACGCCAACCGCGAGGCCGGCGACGTGCTCTGGGTGCCGGGCGGCGAGCGCTAGCGCGGACGGCCGGCTCAGGCCGCGACCCGCTCGCGGCGCTCGCGCGCGGCGAAGACGGTGACCCCGGCAGGCACCATCAGCGCGGCGACGACCAGCAGCATCTCCAGGGTGCCGACGTGGTCGGCGAGCAGGCCGAGGAGCGGCGGGCCGGCGAGGAACGCGGTGTAGCCGATCGTGGCGACGGTGCTGACGCGGCGGGCCGCGCGCAGGGGGTCGTCGGCGGCGGCGCTCATCCCGACGGGGAAGCCCAGCGAGGCCCCCAGACCCCACACCACGATGCCCAGCACGACCGGGACCGCCGACGCACCGAGGACGACCAGGCAGATGCCGACGAAGGTGGCGCCGGCACACCCCCACAGCACGGGCGCCCGCCCGTAGCGGTCGAGGAACACCGGCCCCACCAGGCGGCCGGTCATCATCGAGCAGACGAAGACGGTGAAGCCGGCGACGCCGACCCAGTGGGGCGTGTCGTAGCCGTCGATGAGGGCCAGCGAGAGCCAGTCGTTGGCCGAGCCCTCCGAGAGGGCGAAGGCGAGCACCATGACGCCGATGGCGAGCGTCCGCGGCTCGAGCCAGGGCGACCGGCCCTCCACGCGCTTCTCCTCGTGCGTCGCGACCGGCGGGAGGTACGCCGCGGTCGCCCGCCAGGTCGCCGCCAGGGCGAGGACCGCGAAGAGCGGGATGTGCACGAGCAGCGGGACGTGCAGCGCCGCCATCGGCACCCCGACCAGGGCACCGGCGAACGAGCCGAGGCTCCAGCCGGCGTGGAACCGGGGCATGATCGTGCGCCCGAGCCGCCGTTCCACCTCGGCGGCCTCGACGTTCATCGAGACGTCCCAGACGGCGATGCCGGTGCCGTCGACGAAGAGGCCCAGCGCCGTCAGCGGGACGCTGTCGAGGGTGACCCCGGCGGCGGCGAGGACCAGGCCACACCCCGCGAGGACCCCACCGATCCGGGTCACCGCGACGGCGCCGTACCGGTCGATCAGCCGGCCGCTGAGCGGGAGCGCGAGGATCGAGCCGACCGAGATAGACAGGAGCAGCAGGCCGAGCGCCCCGTTGTCCAGGCCGAGCCCGCTGCGCACGTCGGGGAGCCGCGAGACCAGCGTCGCGAAGAGGAAGCCGTTGAGCGCGAAGCTCACGGCGACCGCGTTGCGGGACTGGAGCAGGGTCGGCACCACCCCACCCTCCCCGATCAGTCGGTCTGCCTCCAAACCGGCTTCTTGACCGGTCCAGGGCGTGGACGCGCAGCGGGAGGACGGCGCGTCAGAACCCGTAGGTCGCCCGCAGGTCGCGCAGCCATGCCGCCACCAGCGGGACGTCCCACGCGTCGGCCAGGGCGAGGGCGTCCTCCGCATGCCGGGCCGCCACCTCCCGCTCCCCCACGGCGGCCGCGGCGAGCGCGAGGTAGGCGTCGACCGGTCCGAGCGCCAGCGAGGAGCCGGCGCACGTGTTGTGGCCGGCGAGCGGGGCGAGCCGCTCGTAGGCACCGGCGGCGACGGTCGGCTCGCCGAGGTAGAGCGCCAGCTCGGCGGCGTGCGCCCACGCGAGCATGGAGATGTCGTTGGCGTGGTCGAGGGGCGCCCCGCGCTCGGCGTACACCGCCCGGGCCCGGTCGGGCTCGCCGGCCCGCCACAGGTAGACCGCGATGCTCGCCGCGAACGGGTACGCCGTCTCGTCGAACATCTCCAGGACCGGCACCATCTCCCCCGACCGGCCCTGCCACAGGCGCATCGCCAGCATCGAGGCGGCGGCGCTCTCCTCGGCGTTGTTGTGGGACAGACGCTCGCCGAACTCGCGCAGCTCGGCCAGCAGGCGATCGCACTCGTCGAAGCGGCCGGCCATCGCGTGCCACGGGATCTCCAGGCCGCACAGCACGACCTCGCCGAAGGGGATCCGCAGCTCGCGAGCGGCCGCCCGCGCCTCGGCGATCGCCGGCCACATCTCCTCGGTGCGGCCCAGCTCGCTGAGGACGACGGCGTGCAGCGTGGCGGAGACGACGTGGCTGCGGCCGCTGCCGGTCGACCGCGCGAGGTCGAGCGCCTCGCGCACCAGCTCGAGACGGTCGAGCACGGTCTCCGCGGTCCACAGCGCCACGAAGCCGACCAGGCAGGCCTGCAGGAGCAGCAGCGGGTCGCCGAGCCGCCGGGCCATCGCCAGCCCCTCGTCGCACAGCGCGCGCCGCTCCTCCCACGAGACCGTGTCGTAGAGCTCGTTGGCCAGGGCCAGCATGGTCCGGCAGCGCAGGTCGCTGTCCGCGGGCGGGAGCCGGTCCAGGCTCGTGCGAAGGGCGCCCACCACCTCCTCGTTCACCGACCCGGGCGGACCCGAGCGCCAGAGGACCTGCTCGGTGGTGGCGATGGCGGCCCGGGCGACGGCCTCGGGGTCACCGAGCTGCTGACCGACCCCGATCGCCTGCTCCACGGTCGCGACGAGGTCGGGCAGCTGGGCCGCCCACCGGTACGCCTCGACCAGCGACATCAGCACGTCGTAGCGGTCGCGGCCGGTCGACCGGCCGTCGCTCTCCAGCGCCACCAGGGCAGCCTCGAGCAGCTGCGCCGCCTCGTCGTAGGCGTAGAGATGGCGGGCTACGGCCGCCGCCTCGACCGCGGCGCGCCACGCCCGGTCGGCGTACGACGGGCCGGCGCCCTGCCAGTGCCAGGCGACCTCGGTCTCGCGGCCGGCGACACCGGTCAGCGCCTCCGCGACCCGCGCGTGCGCCCGGGCCCGACGGCTGGCGCTCATCCCCACCCGCAGGGTGTCCCGCACGAGGGCGTGGGAGAACAGGAAGCGGTCGATGCCGTCCTCGCGCACGAGCCCGGCCGCCTGGGCGGGCTCCACGACGTCCAGCAGGTCGTCCTCGTCGATCCCGGTCACCATCGCCAGGGTCGGCATGTCGAACTCGCGGCCGATGACCGCGGCGGTGCGCAGCGCGGCGATCGTCGGCTCGGGCATCCGGAGCAGCCGCTGGTTGACGACCTCGGTGACCGCGGTCGGCAGCTCCTCACCCTGCGCGCCCGGCGTGCCGCGCTCCCCGGCCAGCCGGGCGAGCTCGACCAGGAAGAACGGGTTGCCCTCCGTGCGGTCGTGCAGGGCGGCCGCCTGGTCGGCCTCGAGGTGACGGTGGGTGACCCCCTCGAACACCGCCGCCACCTCGGCCGCCGGCAGGCCGGCGAGCTCCAGGCGGAGCGCGTGCCGGCGGGCCAGGGTGCCGGCGAGGTCGGCGAGCGCCCCGCTGGGCTCGGGGTGCGAGCGCCAGGTCAGCACGACCAGCAGCCGGGCGTGGTCGGTGGTCTCGGCGAGCAGGCGCAGCACCCGCAGCGTCGACGGGTCGGCCCAGTGCAGGTCGTCGACCACGAGGACGGTCGGCTGCTCGAGCGTGGCCCCGCGCACCGCGTCGGCGATGCGCTCCCAGGCGCGGAACTGGCCGCCCTCGCCGTCGGTCACCGGCGCGGCGTCCCCGTGGTCCTCGACCACCGTGACGCCCAGCTCGTCGAGCACCGTGCGCCAGGGCCACAGCGGCGGTGCGCCCTCGTCCTGGGAGCACCGTCCGACCAGCACCCGCAGGCCGCGCCGGCGGGCCCGCAGGACGAGCTCGGCGACCAGGCGGGACTTGCCGATCCCGGGGTCGCCGGTGAGGACGGCGTACGACGGCTGGCCCGCCTCCGCCGCGCCCACGACCTCCAGGAGGGCCTCGAGCTCGGCGTCGCGGCCGACCATCGGCCACGGGGCGACCTGCTCGCGCCCCGCCCGGTCCGGCGGGGTGTCCGGCGGGGCGTCCGGCGGGGCCGCCGGGGCGGGCGCCGACGCAGCGCGCCCCGGGGCGGCCGCCTGGGGCGGCACCCACTCCAGGGCGGGGTCCTGGCGCAGCACGGCGGTCTGCAGGTCACGCAGCTCGGCCGACGGCTCGAGGCCGAGCTCCTCGTCGAGCACCTCCCGGACCTGGCGGAGCACGTCGAGCGCGTCGGCCTGCCGTCCCGAGCGAGTCAGGGCCAGCGCCCGGAGCGCCCAGAGCCGCTCGCGCAGCGGGTGCGCCGAGGTGAGCGCCTCGAGCTCGGCGGCGACCGTCCCGTGGTGGCCGAGCGCCAGCCCGGCCACGGCCCGGTCCTCCAGCGCCACCACCCGCAGCTCCTCCAGCCGGGCCCGCTCGGCGACCGCGGCGTCGGCGTCACCGAGCTCGGCATACGGCATGCCCCGCCAGAGCCCGAGCGCGGCGTCGAGCGCGCCCAGCACCTCGCCGAGCTCGCCCGCATCGAGCGGCACGGGCCCCAGGCCGACCGACTGCAGGCGCCGGTGCACCGAGGTCACCGCGCTCTCGAACCGGTGCACGTCGACGCCCTCGTCGGGCACCCGCAGCGCGTAGCCCGGCGCGACGGTGACGAGCACCGTGGCCGGCGCCCGGCGCTGGCGGTCCGGCTCCAGCACCCGCCGCAGCTGCGAGACATACGCCTGGAGGGTCGCCGTCACACCGGGCGGCGGCGCGTCGCCCCAGAGCAGGTCCACGATCGCGTCGACGGACACCGGCCAGCCCCGCGACAGGGCGAGGGCGGCGACGAGCGCCCGCTGCTTGGGCGTGCCCAGGTCGGCGGTCACCCCGCCCAGCTCCACCTCGACCGGGCCGAGGACCGAGACCTCCACGCGCACAGCGTAGGGATCGCGCGGCGTCCCCGCGCGCCCATTGCCACCGAACCGCCGCTCCAAGTCGGCCCGAAGTGGGCTCCAAGTGGGTCGCGCCACCCTCGACCCACCGAACACCGATCAAGGAGTCACCACCATGACCATCGAGCTCGACACCCCGAGCATCCCGGCCGCGCACGCCCTCCAGGGCCTCCTCGGCGGCCGCGTCCACCTCCCCGGCGACGCCGGCTACGACGCCGCCCGCGTCCCGTGGAACGTCGCCGTCGACCAGCGGCCGGCCGCCGTCGCCTTCCCCCGCACCGCCGCGGAGGTCTCCACCGTGGTCCGGGTCGCCGCCGAGTCCGGCCTGCGCGTCGCCGCCCAGAGCACCGGGCACAACGCCGGCCCGCTGGCCGCGCAGGGCCTCGACGACGTCGTCGTCGTCCGCACCTCCGAGATGGGCACTGCGATCGCCGACCCGGTCCGCGGCATCGTCCGCGTCGAGGGCGGCGCCATCTGGGAGCCGGCCGTCGACGCGGCCGCGGCCCACGGCAAGGCCGTCCTGCACGGCTCCTCCCCCGACGTCGGCATCGCCGGCTACTCCCTGGGCGGCGGCATCGGCTGGTACGCCCGCAAGCTCGGCCTCGCGACCAACAGCCTCACCGCGGTCGAGCTGGTCGTCGCCGACGGCAGCCTGGTCCGCTGCGACGCCACCACCAACGCGGAGCTCTTCTGGGCCGTGCGCGGCGGCGGCGGCAACTTCGGCGTGGTCACCGCACTGGAGTTCCGGATGTTCGACATCCCCACGGCGTACGCCGGGATGCTCGTGTGGCAGCTCGCCGAGATCGAGCCGGTGCTGCGCGAGTGGGCGGCCTGGGCCCCGGGGGCTCCGGACGAGGTCACCACCGCGTTCCGCGCCATGCGGCTGCCCGACATGCCGGATCTGCCCGACTTCCTGCGCGGTCAGCAGCTGGTCGTCATCGACGGCGCCGTGCTCGGCTCCGACGAGCGCGGCGAGGAGCTGCTGGCGGGCCTGCGTGCGCACCGTCCCTTCCTGGACACCTTCGCCCGGGTGCCGGCGGCCTCGCTGGTCCGGCTGCACATGGACCCCGAGGGCGGGGTGCCGTTCGCCTCCGACTCGTCGATGCTCTCGTCGTTCCCGGACGCCGCGGTCGACGCGTTCATCGCCGAGGCCGGACCGGACGCCACGACCTCGCTGCTGATGGCCGAGATCCGCCAGCTCGGCGGGGCCCTGGCCCGGCCGCACGAGGGCGGCGGGGTCCTGGCCAAGCTCGACGCTCAGTTCCTCACCTTCGGTGGCGGCATGGCCATGACCCCGGAGGTGGGCGCGCAGGCGCACGCCGACGCCGTGCGGCTGACCGGGGCGCTGGCACCGTTCGCCACCGGCCGCCAGTACGGCAACTTCGCCGAGAACCCGGTCGACACCCGGTCGATCTACGACGCGGACGTGTGGACCCAGCTCACCGGCATCCGCAGCGCCGTCGACCCGCACGGCCTGTTCGTGGCCAACCACCGGGTCCCGCGTCTCTACGAGGACGGAGCACCCACCGCCTGACGCGAGCAGCGGCGTGCGAGCGGAGCGAGCGCGCGTCGAAACCCGGTGAGACGACGCAGGGCGGTGACCGATCACGGTCACCGCCCTGCCTCCGTTCCGGGGGTCTCGACCAGCTCGACCACCGGAGTGCTCGACCACCGGTGGTCGAGCAGCGAGGAGCGCCAGCGACGAGCGCCCGTCGAGACCCCCGCCGGCTTCCGGCCCGACCTCCCGGCTCAGCGCGGCCCGCGGGTCCAGTCCGTGCCGGGCGGCCCCGCCTCGAGCCAGGACTGGAAGCCCATGAGGGACGCGGCCGACATGGCCAGCTCGACCGGGCCGTCGGGCGTGGAGCAGGAGAGGACGACGTGGTCGGGGTAGAGCGACATCTGCTCGACGCCCTCCGGCTCGCGGCGTCCGACGAAGGTCAGCCGCGAGCGCTGCAGCACGCGCTTGGGGCGCGGCCACAGCGAGAAGTAGCGGAACCACTCCAGGGTCTCCCCGGAGTAGCGGCCGAGCCCGAGAAGCCAACCGCGCCCGGCCTTGGTGGACCGGACGCGGTAGCTGAGCTCGAAGGTGCCTCCGTGGCGCGAGAGCAGCCGGCGACGGAGGACGAGGCCTACTCCGAGGCAGACGACGACGGCGAGCAGGATCCCGGCCGCGTCGAGCAGCCACTGCCACACCGGCATCCAACGCCCTCCCGAATCGCACCCCCGGAGATCGTCACCCTAGCGGGCGGACCCTGGGGTGCGATCCCGGGGTGTGCGTTGGGGGCAGGTGCGGGTGCTCAGGAGGCGTGCTCGGCCGCGCGCAGGCGCGCCTCGGCCCGGCGGACCCGGTCGGCGGAGTCCTCGGCGTCCGAGTCGGCCTGGGCCGACTCGAGCTCGGCGCGGACGGCGTCGACGTCGATCTCGTCGGCCAGCTGCGCGAACTGCGACAGGATCGAGACCCGGTTGTTGGCCACCGAGAGGAACCCGCCGTCGACGGCGCCGAACACCTTCTCGCCGTCGACCGGCGTGATCTCCACGACCCCGTCGACCAGCAGCGACAGCACCGGCATGTGGTTGCGCAGGATGCCGATGTCGCCGTCCGCGGTCTTGGCGACGACCATGGAGGCCTGACCGGACCACACGGTCCGGTCGGCCGCCACGAGCTCGACCTGGAGCTGGTCGTCAGCCATCAGAGGTTCTTCTGGATGTCGGCCCACTTCCGCTCGACGTCGTCCAGACCGCCGCACATGAAGAAGGCCTGCTCGGCCACGTGGTCGTACTCGCCGTCCGCGATCTTGTTGAACGCCTCGACGGTCTCCCCGACCGGGACGGTCGAGCCCTCGATGCCCGTGAACTGCTTGGCCACGTAGGTGTTCTGGGACAGGAACCGCTGGATCCGGCGAGCCCGGGAGACGATGATCTTGTCCTCCTCGGAGAGCTCGTCGACGCCGAGGATCGCGATGATGTCCTGGAGCTCCTTGTTGCGCTGCAGGATCTGCTTGATGCGGATCGCGCAGTCGTAGTGGTCCTGACCGATGTACTGCGGGTCGAGGATCCGGGAGGTCGAGGTCAGCGGGTCCACGGCCGGGTAGATGCCGAGCGACGCGATCTCGCGCGACAGCTCGGTGGTCGCGTCCAGGTGGGCGAAGGTGGTCGCCGGCGCCGGGTCGGTGTAGTCGTCCGCCGGCACGTAGATCGCCTGCATCGAGGTGATCGAGTGACCACGCGTCGAGGTGATCCGCTCCTGGAGCGTGCCCATCTCGTCGGCGAGGTTCGGCTGGTAGCCCACCGCGGACGGCATCCGGCCGAGCAGGGTCGAGACCTCCGAGCCGGCCTGGGTGAACCGGAAGATGTTGTCGATGAAGAGCAGCACGTCCTGGCTCTGCACGTCGCGGAAGTACTCCGCCATCGTCAGCGCGGACAACGCCACGCGCAGGCGGGTGCCCGGCGGCTCGTCCATCTGGCCGAAGACAAGGGCGGTCTGGCCGATGACGCCGGCCTCCTCCATCTCCACGATCAGGTCGTTGCCCTCACGGGTGCGCTCACCGACACCGGCGAACACCGACACACCACCGTGGTCCTTCGCGACGCGCGCGATCATCTCCTGGATGAGCACGGTCTTGCCCACGCCGGCACCGCCGAACAGGCCGATCTTGCCGCCCTGGACGTACGGCGTCAGCAGGTCGATGACCTTGATGCCGGTCTCGAACATCTGGGTCTTGGACTCCAGCTGGTCGAAGGCGGGAGCCTTGCGGTGGATGCCCCACCGCTCCTTGACGTCGAGGGTCTCGCCCTCGGCCAGGTTGAGGCACTCGCCGAGGGTGTTGAACACCCGGCCGAGGGTCGCGTCGCCGACCGGCACGGTGATCGGGCCACCGGTGTCGGTCACCTGGGCGCCGCGGACCAGGCCGTCGGTCGGCTTCAGCGAGATCGCGCGGACCATGCCGTCACCGATGTGCTGGGCCACCTCGAGCGACAGCGTCGAGGTCTCGCCGCTGAGCTCGAGCTCGGTCTCGAGCCTGTTGTAGATCTCCGGCATCGAGTCCACGGGGAACTCGACGTCGACGACCGGGCCGATCACCCGGGCGATGCGGCCGACAGCGGCCGACCCGGTCTCCTGGGTCTCTTCGATCGTTGCAGTCATGTCCTTCACTCACTCCCCGCTCTGGGCGTCGGCCAGCGCGTTGACGCCTCCGACGATCTCGCTGATTTCCTGGGTGATGCCGGCCTGGCGGGCCTGGTTGGCGATCCGTGTGTACTTCTTGATGAGCTCGTCGGCGTTGTCCGTCGCGGACTTCATCGCCTTCTGCCGAGCCGCGAGCTCCGACGCGGCCGCCTGCAGCAGCGCGAAGAAGATCCGGCTCTGCACGTACTGCGGCAGCAGCCCGTCGAGCACGGCCTCCGGGGAGGGCTCGAACTCGTAGAGCGGCAGCACGTCGCCGTTCTCGGGCTTCTCCTCGCCCTCGACGACCTCCAGCGGCAGCAGCCGCACGTCGGTCGGCTCCTGCAGGAGCATCGACCGGAACCGCGTGAAGACCACGTGGACCTCGTCGACCGCCTGGTCGCCGTCCTCGGCGAGGAAGGCGTCGATGAGGGTCGCGCCGATCTCGTGCGCGGCCTCGTAGGAGGGCTGGTCGGAGAACCCGGTCCACGAGTCGACCACGGGCCGGTTGCGGAACTTGTAGTACGCCTCGCCCTTGCGCCCGCAGATGTAGGTCTCGATCTCCTTGCCCTCCGAGCGCAACCGCTCGGCGAGCCGCTCGGCCTCCTTGAGCACGCTCGAGGAGTACGCACCGGCCAGGCCGCGGTCGCTGGTCACGATGAGCACGGCGGCCCGCTTGGGGTCCTCCGGCTCGCGGGTCAGCGGGTGGTCGACGTTGGAGTACGTCGCCACGGCCGAGACGGCGCGGGTCAGCTCACGGGCGTACGGCGCGGCCGACTGGGCCCGCTGCTGCGCCTTGATGATGCGGGACGCAGCGATGAGCTCCATGGCACGCGTGATCTTCTTCATCGACTCCGTCGACTTGATCCGCGCGCGGTACTCACGCAGCGATACAGCCATGAGCTACCTCAGCCTCGCTTCTGCTTGACGATCTGCTCCTGCTCGACCTCGTCGTCCTCCAGCGCCTCGGCCTCGGGCTCGTGCCCGACCTTGATCGAGCCGCCCTCGGAGGTCTCGAACTGGTCGAGGAAGGAGTCGTAGGCCTCAGCCAGGGAGGCTTCAGTCTCGTCCTCGAACTTCTGCGTCTCCCGGATCGTGGCGAGCAGCGCGTCCTTGGACCTTCGCAGGTAGTCCAGGAACTCGCGCTCGAAGCGGAGCACGTCCTCGGTCGGCACGCGGTCGAGGCGACCGGTGGTGCCCAGCCACAGCGAGACCGTCATCTCCTCCAGCGGGTACGGCGAGTACGCCGGCTGCTTGAGCAGCGCCATCAGGCGCTGGCCGCGGTCCAGCTGCTGCCGCGAGGCCGCGTCGAGGTCGGAGGCGAACATCGCGAACGCCTCCATCGCGCGGAACTGCGCCAGGTCCACCTTGAGCGAGCCGGTGACCGACTTCATCGCCTTGGTCATCGCCGCACCGCCCACACGGGACACCGACACACCGACGTCGATGGCCGGGCGCTGGTTGGACGCGAAGAGGTCGGACTGCAAGAAGATCTGGCCGTCGGTGATCGAGATGACGTTGGTCGGGATGTAGGCCGACACGTCGTTGGCCTTGGTCTCGATGATCGGCAGGCCGGTCATCGACCCCGCGCCCATGTCGTCGGAGAGCTTCGCGCAGCGCTCGAGCAGCCGGCTGTGCAGGTAGAACACGTCGCCGGGGTAGGCCTCACGGCCCGGCGGGCGGCGCAGCAGCAGCGACACGGCGCGGTAGGCCTCGGCCTGCTTGGTCAGGTCGTCGAAGATGATCAGCACGTGCTTGCCGTCGTACATCCAGTGCTGGCCGATGGCCGAGCCGGTGTACGGCGCGAGGTACTTGAAGCCCGCGCTGTCCGACGCCGGGGACGCCACGATCGTGGTGTACTCCAGGGCGCCGGCCTCCTCGAGGGCGCCCCGCACCGAGGCGATGGTCGAGCCCTTCTGGCCGATGGCGACGTAGATGCAGCGCACCTGCTTGGTGGGGTCGCCCGACTCCCAGTTCTGCTTCTGGTTGATGATCGTGTCGATCGCGATCGTGGTCTTGCCGGTGGAGCGGTCGCCGATGATCAGCTGGCGCTGGCCGCGGCCGATCGGCGTCATCGAGTCGATCGCCTTGATGCCCGTCGCGAGCGGCTCGTGGACCGACTTGCGCTGCATCACCGTGGGAGCCTGCAGCTCCAGGGGCCGGCGGACGTCGGACTCGATCTCGCCGAGGCCGTCGATCGGGGTGCCGAGCGGGTCCACGACGCGGCCCAGGAAGTTGTCGCCGACCGGGACCGAGAGGATCTCGCCGGTGCGGCGCACCGTCTGGCCCTCCTCGATGCCCTCGAAGTCACCGAGGATGACGACGCCGATCTCACGGGTGTCGAGGTTCAGGGCGAGGCCGAGCGTGCCGTCCTCGAACTCGAGGAGCTCGTTGGCCATCGCCGAGGGCAGTCCGCTGACGCGGGCGATGCCGTCACCGGCCTGCGCGACGGTGCCGACCTCCTCCTTGCTCGCCGCCTCGGGCTGGTAGTCGGCGACGTACTTCTGCAGTGCGTCGCGGATCTCCTCCGGACGGATCGAAAGCTCCGTCATCGTTTCCCTACTCTCTTGGTGTCTTCGAAAAACTAGGTGGTGTCGGGCTGGGTGTCAGGCGCTGGCGGCGTCAGCCGACCAGCTTGCGCCGGGCGTCGTCGAGGCGGCTGGAGACGGTGCCGTCGATCACGTCGTCACCGATCTCGACGCGGATCCCGCCGAGGACGGTGGGGTCGACGATCTCGTTGACGTGGATCTGGCGGCCGTACTGCTGGTGCAGGGCTGCGGTGAGCCGGCGCCGCTCGTCGTCCCCGAGCGGGGCGACGACCCGGACCGTCGCGACGTACTCACCGCGGGCCTCGGTCGCCACCGTGCGGTAGTGCTCCAGCGCGGCCGTGACGGTGCGGTAGGTGCCGGCCAGCGCCTGCTTGGCCAGGGCGAGGGTCGCGGGGAGCACCTTGCCACCGAGCAGGTCGTCGAGCAGGCGCTCCTTGTCGGCCCGGGACCGGGCCGGGTTCGAGAGCGCATCGCGCAGCTCGGGCGCCGTGGTGACCGTGCGACTGAGCGCGAACACCTCGTCGGCGAGCCGGTCGGCCTGGTCACCGACCGACGCGACGACCGCGAGCTCGCCGAGGCGCTCGAGCGCGTCGGGCAGGTCGCGGCTCGCGGTCCACCGCAGGCCGGCCGCCTTGACGACCAGGCCCAGCGTGGCGCCGTCGATCTTGCCCTCGAGCACCTGGGTGACCAGGCCCTGCTTCGGCTCGGGCGCCAGCGAGGCGTCCGTGGCGACCCGGCGCAGTGACGGCTCGTCGCGGAGCAGCTGGGCGACGGTGAACAGCTCACCGGCCACCTGCTCGGCGTGCGTCCCGGTGCCGAGGCCACCGAGCTCGCTGGCCAGCTCCCGCAGGGAGTCGGCCGAGGCTCCTCGCAGGTCCATCAGCTGGCGCCTTCCAGCTCCGTGAGGAACCGGTCGACGACCCGGCTCTGCCGCACGTCGTCGTCGAGCGACTCGCCGACGATCCGACCGGCGAGCGTGGTCGCGAGCGTGCCGACCTCGCCGCGCAGCTGGGCCATCGCCGCCTTGCGGTCGGCGTCGATCTGCGCGTGCGCGTGCTCGACGATCCGGGCCGCCTCGGCCTGCGCCTGAGCCCGCATCTCCGCGACGATCTGCGCACCCTGCTCGCGCGCCTCCTCGCGGATCCGCGCGGCCTCGTGACGGGCGTCGGCGATCTGCGACTTGAACTCCTCCTCGGCGGCGTGCGCCTCGGACTTGGCCTCGTCGAGCTCGGCGAACTCGGCGCGGATCGCGTCCTGCCGGGCGGTCATCGCGCGGTTGATCGGCGGGATGACGTACTTGGCCAGGACGAACAGGAGCAGCAGGAACGCCGCGAGCTCGACGAAGTACGTGGCGTTCGGTACGAGGAAGTTGCTCTCCATGGGAGTGATCGCAACGCTTGCCATCGTGGTTCCTTTGCTTGGGTCTGACGTGAGGGCGGGACCCTCGGTCAGCCGAGGACGAAGACGAACAGCGCCATGAACGCGAGGTTGATGAAGAACATCGCCTCGACCAGACCCACCGTCAGGAAGAAGATGGTCTGCAGGCGACCCTGGGCCTCGGGCTGGCGCGCGACGCCCTCGATGTAGGACGAACCGGCCAGACCGTCACCGATGCCGGCACCGATGGCGCCACCGGCCAGGGCCATGCCGCCACCGATGAAGGCGCCGGCGGTGGTGATGGCGGAGTCAGTTACTGCCATTGTGATCTTCTCTCCTTGTTGTCGCGCCGGGGAGTGGCGCTGGTGTCTACCTCTGTCGACGCCCGACCCGGGTGGGTCAGTGCGCTGGTACGGGTGTCGGCTCCGCCGACGCGGCCTCGTCGGCCTGCTTCTTGCGCCGCTCCTCCTCGAGGTACTCCTCGTGGCTCTCGTGCTCCTCGTGCCCGGCGCCGGCGATCGCGAAGTAGAGCACCGTCAGCAGCGCGAAGATGAAGGCCTGGATGACGCCGATGATCGCGTCGAACGCCTTCCACAAGATGTTCGGGGCCCAGAACGCGTAGATCGGGATGAGCCCGATCAGCGCGAGCATGATGCCGCCGGCGAAGATGTTGCCGAAGAGTCGCAGCGCGAGGGTGATCGGCTTGATCAGCTCCTCGAGGATGTTCAGCGGCAGCAGCACCGGGAACGGCTCCGCGAAGTGCTTGAAGTAGCCGCGGGCACCCTTCTGGCGGATGCCGTAGGTCCAGACGCTCACCATCGTGACCGTGGCCAGCGCGTAGGTGAGGTTGGTGTCGGCCGTCGGTGCCTTCAGCAGGTGGGTGCCGTGGTTGAGCTCGGTCGGGACCAGCTCGAGCCAGTTCGCGATCAGGATGAAGAAGAACAGCGCGATCGCCAGCGGTGCGACGAAGGGGTGCAGCTTGCCGAGGTTGTCCTCGACCTGCTTGTTCACCTCGCCGACGATCGACTCCCACAGGATCTGGAGCTTCGTCGGCACGTGGTCCTCGGTCGTCTTGTGCATCTGGCGGACCACCAGGAAGCCGAGGAGCAGCACGATCGCCCCGGCCACGATCGTCGAGACGATCGTGTCGACGTTGAAGGTCAACCCGTGCCACGTGACCGTGTTGTGGGTGCCGATCTCGATCTTCGAGTCCCCCTCCTCGCCGTCAGAGGCCATGGGGAGGAGACCGCTGAGGGTCAGCAGGCCGGTCATGGGTTCTTCAGCTCCTTCAGCAGCGGGATCGTGGTCATCACCAGGGCGATGAGCCGGAAGATGGCCAGGCCGAGCAGCAGCCCGATGCCCTCGGGCCAGAAGACGACGCAGACGCCCACGGCGACCACGGTCAGGACGGTCAGCCGGACGACGGTCGCGGTGATCATCTGGTTGCGGGTGGGCTGCTCGCCCGACGAGATCGTCTTGAGCAGCCAATACTCGGTGGCCAGGTGGTTGAGCAGGCCGAGCAGCACGCCGCCGGCGATGCAGCCGGCGAGCGTCCACTCGCCGAGCTGGCCGATGATCCAGAAGCTCGCGACGATCATCCCGAGGCCGACCAGCTCGGTCTTGCGCTGGTCGCGCACCACGCGCCACAGCGACGGCTTCTCCGCCGGGGTCGTGGGTTCGGTCATCGCGTCACTCATCTTCGTGGTGGTCACCGCTCACCCCCGCAGGGCGGCGCGAACCTTGGCGACGAAGCCGACGCAGCCGGCGAGGATGCCCAGGCCGATGCCGACCAGGACGCCGACCGGCTCGCTGCCGAGCGCATCGTCGACGAGGTAGCCGATGACGAGGCCGGCGATGACGCAGCCGGCCAGGAGGCCGCCGAGACCGATGAGGTCGCGACCACGCAGGCCCGCGTCGGAGCGCTCATCGACCATCCACCCATGTCCCATTCGTCGCCGTCGTCGGCAGGCAGGAAGCCGCCGGGCCAGCGGGCACGGGAGGGGACCCAGCCATCGGCGCCCGACGACTGCGCGAAACTACCACAGGCCCACGGACCACTCGCCAGCGGCGTTCTCGTGGTCCGGATGGTCGCGGTCGTCATGCGTGGCGGCCGTTCTCTCGAGGGCTTCTCAGGTGCTTGTGAAAGTTAGCACAAGCGCTCGCTCACGCTGAAACCGGGCCGGTCAGGCGGCTGCGGGCGGCCCCCCGCCGTCGGCCAGGGCCGGCGGGACGGGGCGGTGCCGGTGGATCTTGGGCAGCAGGAAGGTGAGGGCCGTGGCGAGCAGCGCCCAGACCCCCAGCGAGACCCACATCCACTCCTCGTCGCTGTAGAGGCTGATCAGCACCGTCCCGAACGCGACCAGTCCGGCCCACATCCACATGATCAGCACCGCGCGGCGCTGGGAGTGGCCGATCTCGAGCAACCGGTGGTGCAGGTGCTGCTTGTCGGGGGCGAACGGCGAGCGCCCGGCCCGGGTGCGGCGCACGACCGCGAGCAGCAGGTCGAGCATGGGGATGACCAGGATCGAGATCGGCAGCAGCAGCGGCAGCAGGGCCGGGAGGAAGTTGGCCTGCGTGCCGGCGCCGCCCTCGCTGAGCTGGTCGGGGGTGAACTGCCCGGTCAGGGTGATGGTGCTCGCGGAGAGCACCAGCCCGATGAGCATCGAGCCGCTGTCGCCCATGAACAGGCGGGCGGGGTGGAAGTTGTGGACGAGGAATCCGGCGCACGCACCGGCGAGGGACACGCTGAGCAGCGCACCGGTGGTCGCCAGCGTGACCTTGTTGATGTTGGCGAGCTGGTAGCAGAAGACGAAGAACGCGATCGCGCCGATCCCGACGACACCGGCGGCGAGCCCGTCGAGCCCGTCGACGAAGTTGACCGCGTTCACCGTCGCCACCACCACCAGGCCGGTGAGGAGGGCGCCCTGGGCCGGCTGCAGCACGAACTGCGTCCCGTCCCGGCCCGGGAAGAAGACGTACTGGATCCCGAAGGCGATGAGGAAGCCGGCGGCCAGCACCTGGCCCCCGAGCTTGGTGAGGGCGTCGAGCTCGAAGAGGTCGTCGAGCACGCCCACGGCGCAGATGAGGGCGCCAGCGATGAGCACGATCCCGGCGTCGCGGAAGACGACCGGGCCGCCCAGGGCCTTCAGGAACGGGAGCTGCCGGGCGACCACGAAGGCCGTCACCAGCCCGCCGAGCATGGCCAGCCCGCCCAGGTACGGGATCGGCACGGCGTGCACGTCCCGGTCGCGGACCTTGGCCACCGCCCCGGTGCGCAGGGCGATCTCCCGCGCGATGACCGTCAGCAGGTAGGTCGCCGCCGCGGCGACGAGGAAGACCAGGAGGTACTCGCGCATGACCGGCGGCGGCTAGCCCTCGTCGACGATCGCGGCGTCGAGGGGCTCCAGCACCTCGTTGAGCCGCTCGAGGGAGAGCGCACCGCGGCGCAGGATGCGGCCACGGTCACCCGTGCAGTCGACGATCGTGGAGGCCTCCCCGCCCGGCGCCGGTCCGGCGTCCACGAGCACCGCGACCGCGTCGCCGAGCATCTCCTCCGCCTGGTCGGCGTCGACGGCGGCCGGCATGCCGGTCCTGTTGGCCGAGCTCACCGCGAGCGGGCCGGTGCGCTCGAGGACCTCGAGCGCGACCTCGTGGTCGGGCATCCGCACCGCGACGGTGCCGCGGGTGTCGCCCAGGTCCCACTGCAGGGAGGTCTGCTGGTGGCACACCACGGTCAGGGGTCCCGGCCAGAACTCCTCGACCAGGGCCCGGGCGTACTCCGGCACCCGCGACGCGAGGGCGTCCAGGGTGGTGACGGCGCTGACCAGCACCGGCGGCGGCATGTCACGGCCGCGACCCTTGGCCGACAGCAGCTCGCGGACGGCGACGGGGTCGAAGGCGTCCGCCCCGACGCCGTACACGGTGTCGGTGGGGAGCACGACCAGCTCGCCGCGCTGCACCGCGAGGCTCGCCGCCTCGACGGCCTCCTCGCGCTCCTCGGGGGTGCTCGTCGGGTACCGGTCGCTCACAGGCTCATCGTGCCAGCCGCGCGGTCGTGTAGCGCGGCCGACCTGCCAGGTCGGCGTGGTCGCGCACGTCGGCCCAGCGTCCGGTCGCGGCGAACACCGCGGGGGCCGACTCCCCCTGCGCGTCGGCGTGCTCGAAGCCGACCACCCCTCCGGGCCGCAGGAGGACCGCCGCCCGGGCCTCGAGCACCCGGATCGCGTCCAGGCCGTCCGCGCCCGAGAAGAGCGCCAGGTGCGGGTCGTGGTCACGGGCCTCCGCGGCCACCGACTCCCAGGCCTCGAGCGGCACGTACGGCGGGTTGCAGGTCACCACGTCGACGCCGCCGGCGAGGTCGTCGAAGGCGGTCGCCATGTCGCCGTGGCGCAGGTCGACGCCGGTCCCCGCCAGGTTGCGCTCGGCCCAGCGGAAGGCGCCGTCGTCCAGCTCGACGGCGTGCACCTGCGCCCCGGGCGCCTCGTCCTTGATGGCCTTGGCCACGGCACCCGACCCCGTGCAGAGGTCGACCACCACGCTGCCGTCGCCGGCCTGCTCGACCGCCCAGCCGGCCAGCAGCTCGGTCTCCGGACGCGGCACGAAGACCCCCGGGCCGACCGCCAGCTCGACGTGCCGGAACCACGCCACGCCGGTCAGGTGCTGCAGCGGCTCCCGCGCGGCGCGGCGCGCCACCAGGCCGTCGTACTCCTCCACCGCGGAGGGCGCGACGAGCTCGACCAGGGCCAGCCGGGAGCGGGTCGTGCCGAGGACGTGCGCGAGCAGCTCGGCCGCGTCGTGCTCGGGGCTCGCCACCCCGGCCGCGCGCAACCGGACGGTCGCGTCGCGCAGCACGGCTCGCCGGTCGGTCACGCCCATCTCACTGCTCGAGCGCCTCGAGCCGCGCGGCGAGGTCGGCCTCGACGCACGAGTCGAGGACCGGTTGGAGGTCGCCGTCGAGGACCTGGTCGAGGTTGTAGGACTTGTAGCCGGTGCGGTGGTCGGAGATCCGGTTCTCGGGGTAGTTGTAGGTGCGGATCCGCTCGGAGCGGTCGACCGTGCGCACCTGGCTGCGGCGGGCCTCCCCCGCCTCCGCCTCGGCGGCCTCCTGCGCGGCCTGGAGCAACCGGGAGCGCAGGATCCGCAGCGCCTGCTCCTTGTTCTGCAGCTGGCTCTTCTCGTTCTGGCAGCTCACGACGATGCCGGTCGGCAGGTGCGTGATGCGCACGGCCGAGTCGGTCGTGTTGACGCTCTGCCCGCCGGGCCCGCTGGACCGGAAGACGTCGATGCGCAGGTCGTTGTCGTCGACCTGGACGTCGACCTGCTCGGCCTCCGGGAGCACCAGCACCCCCGCCGCGCTGGTGTGGACGCGGCCCTGGGACTCGGTCACCGGCACGCGCTGCACGCGGTGGACGCCGCCCTCGAACTTCAGCAGGGCGTACGGCGCATCGCCGGGGCCCTGCCCGACTCCCTGGGAGGACCCCTTCGCCTTGACCGCGACGGTGACCGACTTGTAGCCGCCGAGGTCGGACTCGGCGGCGTCGAGCACCTCGACCTTCCACCCCCGGCGCTCGGCGTAACGGGTGTACATCCGCAGCAGGTCGCCGGCGAACAGGGCGGACTCCTCGCCGCCCTCGCCGGACTTCACCTCGAGGATCGCGTCCTTGTCGTCCGCGGGGTCGCGGGGCACCAGCAGCCGGCGCAGCCGCTCCTCGGCGTCGTGCTGACGCTGGACCAGCGACTCGGCCTCGTCCGCGAACGCCGGGTCCTCGGCCGCGAGCTCCCGGGCGGCCCCGACGTCGTCACCGAGCTGCTGCCAGTCGCGCCAGGCGCCGATGATCGACGACAGGGCGGCGTACCGCTGGTTGAGCTGCTTGGCGAGGCGGGCGTCCGCGTGGGTCTCGGGCGCGGCGAGGCGCTGCTCGAGCTCGGCGTGCTCGGCGAGCATGCCCTCCACCGCTTCGAACATCTGCCCTGCCCTTCGGATCGCCAGGTTTCGAGACGAGCCACGCAGCCCGTCGGTTCGCTCCGGCCGACGCCGGCCTCCTCAACCTCCCGGTCTGACCCGTGCCGCGCAAGCGCGGCACCGGGCCGTGACACACGACGAGCGCCGGCCCCGCCTCGGGGGCAGGAGCCGGCGCTCGGTCGCAGCTACTTCTTGGCCTCGGCAGCCTTCTTGGCGTAGCGGGCCTCGAACCGGGCGACGCGGCCGCCGGTGTCGAGGATCTTCTGCTTGCCGGTGTAGAACGGGTGGCACTGCGAGCAGACGTCGGCGTGGATGACGCCGGAGGTCGCGGTGCTGCGGGTCGTGAACGAGTTGCCACAGGTGCAGGTCACCTGGGTCTCGACGTAGTCCGGGTGGATGTCCTTCTTCATGGCTGTCCTTTCAGGGGGCCGCCGGGTCGCCTCGCCCCTGATGGGCGGACGTGAACCGGAGCCAGCGCACGATTGTGTCACGGGTCAGAACGTCGCGGTAATCGAGGTTGTTCCCATCTCAGGACCGGCGTGGGAACGCCGGGACGATCCGCGGCAGGCCCGGATCGAGCTCCGCCGGGTCCTCGATGACCAGGCCGTTCGCAGCCTCCACCGCCAGGGAGTCCTCGGCGTCGACGAGCTCGTGCAGCGGCGGGGTCGGCACGCGGTCGGGGTGCAGGGTCAGGCGGACCGTCACGGTCGTGCCCTCGCCCTCCTGGGACTCGATCACCACGTCACCGTCGTGCTTGTCGATGATCGTCTGCATGATCCGCAGACCGAGCCCGGTGCCCGCGATCTCGTTGTGCACGGCGTTCGACGCGCGGAAGAAGCGGGTGCCGAGGCGGTCGATCTCGGCAGCGGGGATGCCGATCCCGTGGTCGGCCACCATCACCTCGGCGGTCGCGCCGGTGGTGCGCAGCCCCACCTCGACGCTGCCGCCCTCGTGGCTGAACTTGACGGCGTTGACCAGCACGTTCAGCAGGGCTCGGTGGAGCATCGCCCGGTCGGCGAGGACCGGCACGACCTCCTCCGGGGCGTCCACGTGCACGTGGATGCCCCGCCGGGCCGCCGTGATGCGCACGTCGGTGGCGGCCTCGCGCAGCAGCAGGGCCAGGTCGACCGGCTCCCTGTCCGTGCCGCGGCCCTCCGCGCGGGAGAGCGCCAGCAGGTCGTCGATGAGTGCCTTCAGGCGCGTCACGTTGCGGCGGGTGGCCTCGAGCATCTTCTCGTGGCGAGGCTGCATCCGGCCGTCGAACTCCTCGGCGACCAGCTCGAGGTAGCCCGCGATCGTCGTCAGCGGGGTGCGCAGCTCGTGCGAGACGTTGGAGACGAAGTCGTCCTTGGCCGTGTCCAGGGTGCGCAGCTCGTTCTGGATCCGACCCTCGACGGCACGCGCACGCGCCTGCCCGTCGGCGAACTCGTTGAGGGCGGAGGCGACGGCCCGGACCTCCTTCGGACCCGTGGGCTGCGCCCGTACGTCGTGGTCGCCGCGGGCCATCTGCTGCACGACCGCCTCCAGGGCGAGCAGCGGCTGCGTCAGCTCGGTGGTGAGCCGGCGGCGGGACCGGGACACGAGCCACCACGAGACGAGCGCGAGGGCGACCACGGCGAGGATGGTGCCCTTGAGGCGGAACGACGCGTCGGTGCTGGCCTGCCGGACCCGGCTGTCGAAGGCCGCCGTCGTCTCCTGGTGGGCGCTGCGGATCGCGTCGAAGAGCTGGGAGCCGGCGCGGGCCTGCTGGGTCGTCATCGGCGTGCCGCCCTTGGCCTGCATCCGCGGCGCGGCGTACGTCGTGATCCACTCCTGCGCCGCCCGCTCCTGGCGCACGACCAGCAGCTCGAGCTCGTTGTCGCCCTGGGCGAACTGCCGGACCCGCTGCTCGTCGGCCGGCAGCCGCACCAGGGCCTGCTGGTAGTCGTCCTTGGCCGCAGGGAGGCCCGAGCTCGACCAGGCCTGGACCGCGGCCGACATGTCGGTGAGGTCCTGGTAGACGTTCTGGTTCGCCGCGGCCGCAGGCTGGAGGTCGTGGGTGAGGTAGTTGACCGCCGAGGTGGACAGCACGACTCCGAGCACGGCGATGGCGGCCATCAGCGCCGTCATCACCCCCAGCCGGACGATGACGGGCGAGACCAGCCGCGCGACAGGTCGCCCTGAGCTCATGCCTCTCCCCCCGGAGTGCCCCCACACCCTTGGCAGGAGGGTACCGCGCCACCCGGAGGACGGGCCGCTATCGACCAGAGCCGGAGCGTTCCTTGAGGATCGGGGAGGATCGGGGAGGATCGGGGAGGATCGGGCCGGGTCGGGCCGGGCCTCAGCCGGACCGGGTGAGGAGCGCCTGCACCCGCGAGGCGAGCTCGCGGGGGCTGAACGGCTTGGTGATGTAGTCGTCCGCCCCGGAGTCGAAGCCGGTCTCGACGTCGGACTCCTGGGCCCGCGCCGTCAGCAGGATGACGGGGAGGTCGGCGAGCGCCGGGTCGGCCCGGATCGCACGGATCGCGTCCAGCCCGGACACGCCGGGCATCATGACGTCGAGCACGGCGAGGTCGGGGCGCTCGGCCTGGCAGGCGTCGATGGCGGCCGCTCCGTCGGACACCGCGACCACGTCGTGCCCGAGCGTGGAGAGCTTGAACTCCACGAGCTCGCGGATGTCGACGTCATCGTCCGCGACGAGGATCCGAGCCACTCACGTCCCCTTCCATCGGTGTGGGTCCGCAGCCTAGTCCCCCCGCGACCCGGACGGGCCGGATACCCGCAGACCGGACCGGCCGGGCCGCCCGCGTCACGCGCGGCCGGTCAGGGCCGACGGGGAGCGCTGCACCTGCATGAGCAGCTCGATGTTGGTCGAGGTCGACCGCAGCCGCTCGAGCAGGACCTCCAGCGCCCGCGGGCGCTCGAGGTCGGCGAGCGCGCGGCGCAGCTTCCAGACGATCGCGAGCTCCTCCTCGCTCATCAGCAGCTCCTCGCGGCGGGTGCCGGAGCCGGCGACGTCGACGGCGGGGAAGAGGCCTCGGGACGCCAGGTCGCCCGCGAGCCGGAGCTCGAGGTTCTCCGCGCCGGTCAGCTCCTCCAGGATCGCCTCGTCCACCGTCGATCCGCTCTCGACCAGGGCCGTCGCGAGGATGGTCAGCGAGCCGCCGTTCTCCAGGTTGCGCGCCGCACCGAAGATCTTCTTCGGCGGGTGCAGTGCCGACGCGTCCACGCCACCCGAGAGGATGCGGCCGCCGGAGGGCGCCGAGAAGTTGTACGCCCGGCCGAGCCGGGTGATGCCGTCGAGCAGGACCACGACGTCGTGGCCGAGCTCGACCAGCCGCTTGGCGCGCTCGACGGCCAGCTCGGCCACCATCAGGTGGTCGCTCGCGGGACGGTCGAAGGTCGAGGCGATGACCTCGCCCTTGACCGAGCGCTGGAACTCGGTCACCTCCTCGGGGCGCTCGTCGACGAGCACCACCATGAGGTGCACCTCGGGGTTGTTGGTCGTGATCGAGGTCGCGACCGACTGCAGCACCGCCGTCTTGCCGGCCTTCGCGGGCGAGAGGACGAGCCCGCGCTGGCCCTTGCCGACCGGGGCGGCGAGGTCGATGATCCGGCCGGTCAGGTTGTCGGGCGTGGTCTCCAGGCGCAGCCGCTCCGTCGGCGAGATCGCCACGAGATCGGAGAACTCGCCACGGGTCCGGGCAGCATCGGGATCGGCCCCGTTGACGCTGTCGATGCGGACCATCGGGTTGAACTTCTCCTTGCGCTCGCCCTCGCGGGGCTGGCGCACCTGCCCGACGACCGCGTCGCCGCGGCGCAGGCCGTACTTGCGGACCATCGACAGCGACACGTAGACGTCCTCGGCACCGGGCAGGTAGCCGCTGGTGCGCACGAACGCGTAGTTGTCGAGGACGTCGAGGATGCCGGCGGCCGGCACGAGCACGTCGTCCTCGAGGATGGTGGTGTCGGGCTCGCGACCCCCGCCCCCGGGGCGGGGCACGTCGCGGTCGCGGCCCCGGCGGCGGCGGTTGCGCCGGCTGCCCTCGCGCTGACCGTCGTCGTCGCCCTGGTCGTGCTGGTCCTGCTGCCCCTGGCTCTGCTGGCCCTGCTGGTTCTGGTTCTGGTTCTGGTTCTGGTTCTGCTGCTTGCCCTGCGACTGCTGCCGGTTCTGCTGCTGGTTCTGCTGCTGGTTCTGCTGCTGGTTCTGCTGCTGGTTCTGCTGGTTCTGCTGCTGGCCCTGCTTGCTCTGCTTGCCCTGCTTGTCCTGCTGCTTGTCCTGCCTGTCCTGCTGCTGGCCCTGCTTGCTCTGCGTGTCCTGCTGCTGGTTCTGCTGGTTCTGCTGGTCCTTCTTGTCCTGGCCCTGCCGGTCCGGCTGGGCCTGCGCGCGCTCGCGCTTCGGCGCGGGCTCCTGTGTCGGAGCGCCCTCGGACCGGGGGGTCGCCGAGCGACCGCCGCCGGACTGGTGGGCCTTGATCGCCTCGACGAGCTGGGCCTTCTTCATCGAGCCCGCGCCTGGGATCCCCAGGCCCGCGGCCATCGACTTCAGGTCGGCCAGCAGCATGGTGGAGAGCCCACCGCCGCGCTTCTTCGCGGGCTTGTCGGCCGCGGGCGCGGTGGGTTCGAAGTTGTCGGTCACGTGAGTCCTTCCCACGTATCAGTGCCGGACCGGCCAGGGCCGGCGGCATCGGGTGCTGAGCCCCCGCGCCCGCCGGGCTCCACGAAGAGGGGCGCCGCGGTGCGCGACGAGATCGCGCGTGGACGAGGGAGAGACGCGCCGAGAGCTCGGCGCGCGGCCCAAGATACACCGACGGGGACGGCGCGCGGCTCCGGGACACGGGTGAGGCCTCGCGACCGCCAGTGCGGGGCGGATGACGCCAGGGTTGTCGGCGTAAACCATCGCTTGTCGGCCGAAGTTCTCGCCGACAAGCGATGGTTTACCCGGTCGACCGGGTAAACCAGCAGCGCCTCAGGGCCCCGAACGGAGTCAGCCCGGCTCGACCCGGGCGCCCTCCTGCTCGACGGTGAGGTGGTGGGCGGTCCAGCCGTCCGGGCACCGGGCCAGCAGGTCGGGCGCGCCACCGCGGTCGGTGAAGGCGAGCACGGTCGGGCCGGCGCCGGAGACGACCGCCGGAACTCCGTCCGCGCGGAGCAGGTCGACGAGCGCGAGCGACTCGGGCATCGCCGGCCGGCGGTACTCCTGGTGCAGGAAGTCGCGGGTGGCGCGGAGCAGGTGCTCGGGCTGACCCGCCAGGGCGGCGACGAGCAGGGCGGTGCGGCCGGCATCGGCGGCGGCGTCGGCGTGCGGGACCTCCGCGGGCAGCAGCCCACGCGCGGCCTCCGTCGACACCGGGGTCGGCGGCACCAGCACCACCACCTCGATCCGCGGGTCGACGCTCGCCCGGACCGCGTAGAAGCCCCGACCGTCGCGCCCGGAGATGACGAAGCCGCCGTGGAACGCCGGCGCCACGTTGTCGGGGTGACCCTCGATCCGGGCGGCGAGGCCGAAGAGCGCGTCGTCGTCGACCAGCAGCCCGCCACCGGCCACCAGCGCGCGGGCCAGCACCACGCCACCCACGATCGCCGCCGAGGACGAGCCGAGGCCGCGGGCGTGCGGGACGACGTTCGCGCAGGTGAGCCGCAGCCCGTCCGGCTGACGCCCGACCAGGTCGAAGGCGGCGCGCATCGCGCGCACGACGAGGTGCGACTCGTCGAGGGCGAGGGTGCCCTCCCCCGGCCCACGCACCGCGACCTCGAGTCCCGAGCCGCCGACCTCGGCGGTGAGCGAGTCCCGCATCGCCAGTGCGAGCCCCAGCGAGTCGAACCCGGGACCCAGGTTGGCCGAGGTCGCAGGCACCGAGACCCGGACCGGGCCGTCGACGAAGGTGACCACGGCGGTCAGGCGAGCCCGGCCGCGGCGGCGGCGGCCGCCACGTCGGCGTCGATGACGGTGTCGACGACGGTCCCGCCGCTCTCGGCGAAGCCCTCGAGGGCGGTGGCCGTGTCCTTGAGCCCGTGGCCGGTCACCGTGAGCACGACGGTGCTGCCGCGGTAGGACTCGCCGCCGGCCAGCTCCTGGAGGAGTCCGGCCACACCGGCCGCGGACGCCGGCTCGACGAAGACCCCGTCGCGACAGGCCAGCTCCCGCTGGGCGGCGAGGATCTGGTCGTCGCTGACCGCGGCGAAGCGTCCGCCGGACTCGTCGCGCGCGGCCTCGGCCAGCTTCCACGACGCCGGGTTGCCGATCCGGATCGCGGTGGCGCGGGTCTCGGGGTCGGGGAACGGCTCGCCGGTCACCAGGGGCGCCGCCCCGGCGGCCTGGAACCCGCGCATGACCGGCTTCTTCGTCGCCATCCCCCAGTCGCAGTACTGGGTGTAGCCCAACCAGTACGCCGAGATGTTGCCGGCGTTGCCGACCGGCAGCAGGTGGTAGTCGGGCGCATCGCCGAGGAAGTCGACGATCTCGAACGCCGCGGTCTTCTGTCCCTCCAGCCGCACCGGGTTGACCGAGTTGACCAGGGCGACCGGGTAGTCCCAGGCCAGGCCCTTGGCCATGCCGAGGCAGTCGTCGAAGTTGCCGCGGACCATGATCACCTGGGCGCCGTGGAGGATCGCCTGGGCCATCTTGCCGGCGGCGATCTTGCCCTCGGGCACCAGCACCAGCGGCTTGAGGCCGGCCTTCGCGGCGTACGCAGCCATCGATGCGGACGTGTTGCCGGTCGAGGCGCACACGACCGCCTCGGCCCCGTCGTGCTTGGCGACCGAGATCGCCGCGGTCATGCCGCGGTCCTTGAACGAGCCGGTCGGGTTGCCGCCCTCGACCTTGAGCCACACCTCGGCGCCGGTCAGGCCGGAGAGCCACTCGGAGGACACCAGCGGCGTGCCGCCCTCCCGCAGCGTGACGGCGACGGTGCCCTCGGGGATCGCGAGGAGGTCCCGGTACTCCTCGATGACGCCCCGCCACTGGTGCGTGCGGGTGATGCTCGGCACGAGCTCGGGGCTCACTCTCCTGCTCCTTCGACCCTCATGACGGAGGTGACCTCACGCACGATCTCCATGTCGCGCAGGTGCTCGACGGTCGCGCGGAGCTGGGCGTCGGTCGACTCGTGGGAGACGACGACGAGCTGGGCGTCGGCGCCGCGGCCCTCCTGGCGGACGGTCTGGATCGAGACGCCGTTCTCGGCGAACGCGGTCGCCACGGCGGCGAGCACGCCGGCGCGGTCGTCGACGTCGATCGCCACGTGGTAGCGGGTGACCGTCTCCCCCATCGGCAGCACGGCGCGGTCGGCGTACGCCGACTCGCCGGCGCCCCGCGTCCGTGCGAGCCGGTTGCGCGCGACCGTCACCAGGTCGCCGAGGACAGCGGAGGCGGTCGGCGACCCGCCCGCACCCGGCCCGTAGAACATCAGCTGTCCGGCGGCCTCGGACTCGACGAACACCGCGTTGTAGGCCTCGCGCACCGACGCCAGCGGGTGCGACCTGGGGATCATCGCCGGGTGGACGCGCACGGAGACCGCCTCCTCCCCGCCCGGGCCGGACCGCAGCTCGCAGATCGCGAGGAGCTTGACCACGCTGCCCATGTCACGGGCCGACTGCACGTCGGCGGCGGTGACGTCGGAGATCCCCTCGCGGTGGACGTCGGCGGCGGTCACCCGGGAGTGGAAGGCGAGCGAGGCCAGGATCGCCGCCTTCGCCGCCGCGTCGAAGCCCTCGACGTCGGCGGTGGGGTCGGCCTCGGCGTACCCGAGCTCCTGGGCCTCCTCGAGCGCCTCCTCGAACCCGGCGCCGGAGGTGTCCATCTTGTCGAGGATGAAGTTGGTGGTGCCGTTGACGATGCCGAGCACCCGGGTGACCTTGTCACCGGCGAGCGACTCGCGCAGCGGCCGCAGGATCGGGATCGCGCCGGCGACGGCGGCCTCGTAGTAGAGGTCCCGGCCGGCCTTCTCGGCAGCCTCGAACAGGGTCGGGCCGTCCTCGGCGAGCAGCGCCTTGTTGGCGGTCACCACGGACGCCCCGCTCTCCAGGGCGGCGAGGATCAGCGAGCGCGCCGGCTCGATCCCGCCGATCACCTCGACGACGAGGTCGACGTCGGGGCGCGAGACCAGCCCGACCGCGTCCGTGGTGAGGAGCCCCGCGGGCACCTCGACGTCCCGGGCCGCGTCGATCCTCCGCACGGCCACCCCCACGAGCTCGACCGGCGCTCCGATGCGCGCCGCGAGGTCGCTCGCCTGCTCGTCGAGCAGCCGCACCACCTGGGAGCCGACCGAGCCGCAGCCGAGCACCGCGACCCGGAGCCGGTCCGGGCTGGCCTTGTCGCCCTCCATCACTGATCACCCATGTCCGTCGCCAACAGGTCGTCGACAGTCTCGCGGCGTACGACGACGCGCGCGACCCCGTCCCGCACAGCGACCACCGGCGGCCGCAGCGCGTGGTTGTAGTTCGAGGCCATCGAGCGGCAGTAGGCGCCGGTCCCCGGCACCGCCAGCAGGTCGCCGGGCGCGATGTCGCCGGGGAGGAACTCGTCCTTGACCACGACGTCGCCGGCCTCGCAGTGCTTCCCCACGACGCGCGAGAGCACCGGCGGTGCCTCGGAGGAGCGCGAGGCCAGCGTGCACGAGTAGTCGGCGTCGTACAGGGCGGTGCGGATGTTGTCGCTCATCCCGCCGTCGACCGAGAGGTAGGTGCGCACCGCGCCGCCGTCGAGCTCGACCGCCTTGACCGTGCCGACGGTGTAGACGGTGCACACGGCCGGACCGACGATCGCTCGGCCGGGCTCGATGGACAGGCGCGGCTCGGGGATGCCGAGCGCGCGGCACTCGTGCTCGACGATCTTGGTCATCTCGGTGGCCAGCTGCGCCGGGTCGGCGGGGTCGTCCTGGGTGGTGTAGGCGATGCCGAAGCCGCCGCCGAGGTCCATCTCGGGGAGCGTGACGCCGAGCTCGTCGGAGATCCGGGCCTGCAGGGCCAGCACCCGGCGGGCCGCGACCTCGAAGCCGGAGGAGTCGAAGATCTGGCTGCCGATGTGGGAGTGCAGCCCGAGCAGCTCGACGCCGGGCGCCGCGAGCACCCGCCGCACCGCCTCCATCGCGTCGCCGGAGGTGATCGAGAACCCGAACTTCTGGTCCTCGTGGGCCGTGGCGATGTACTCGTGGGTGTGCGCCTCCACGCCCGCGGTGACCCGCACCATCACCCGGGCACCGAGCCCGGACTCGGCGGTGATCGTCTCGAGGCGACGGATCTCGTCGAAGGAGTCGACCACGATGCGCCCGACGCCCTCGGCGACGGCGCGGCGCAGCTCGACCATCGTCTTGTTGTTGCCGTGGTAGCCGATCCGCGCCGGGTCGAAGCCGGCCCGCAGCGCCACCGTCAGCTCGCCGTCGGAGCACACGTCGAGGCTGAGGCCCTCCTCGGCGACCCACCGGGCGACCGTCGTGCAGAGGAACGCCTTGCCGGCGTAGAAGACGTCGTACGCCGCGAACGCGTCGCGGAACGCCCCCGCCCGCGCCCGGAAGTCCTCCTCGTCCAGCACGTACGCCGGCGTGTTCACGTCCGCGACCAGCTCGGCCACCGACAGGCCACCGACGTGCAGCTCGCCGTCGCGCTTGTGGGCGGTCTGGGACCACAGGTGCGGGACCAGCGCGTTCGGGTCGCGCGGCGGCTGCAGCCAGGCGGGACCGCGCAGCGCGCCGGACGCGTGCGCCCAGCCGGCCTCGTGGGTGGTGCTCATCCGGGGCCCCGTCGGCTCACATGCGCTCGGGGGCGGACACCCCGAGCAGACGCAGCCCGTTGGCGAACACGGTGCGGGCCGCCGCGACGAGCACCAGGCGCGCCTCGTTGACCGCGGTCACGGGCTCGTCGCCCTGGGGCAGCATCCGGCACTCGCGGGTGTCGTACCACCGGTTGAAGACCGCGGCCAGGTCCTCGAGGTAGCGGGCGACGCGGTGCGGGTGCCGCAGCTCGGCGGCGGAGGCCACCACGCGCGGGAACTCGGCGAGCGACCGCAGCAGGTCGCCCTCCCGCTCGTGGGAGAGCAGGGTCGGGTCGAACCCCGTGGCCAGGTCGGTGGGCAGCGACATCCCGAGCGAGATGGCGTTCTCCATCATCCGGCAGGTCCGGGCGTGGGCGTACTGCACGTAGTAGACCGGGTTGTCGTTGGAGGCCTTGGTGATCTCCGCGACGTCGAGCACGAGCGGAGAGTCGGCCGGGTAGCGCGCGAGCGAGTAGCGGAGCGCGTCGGTGCCGATCTCGTCGATCAGCTCCTCCAGCGAGACGATGTCGCCGGCCCGCTTGGACAGCCGGACCTCCTCGCCGTCCTTGACGATCTTGACCAGCTGGCCGATGAGCACCTCGATGTTGCGCTCGGGGTCGTCGCCCGCGCACGCCGCCATCGCCTTGAGCCGGCCGACGTAGCCGTGGTGGTCGGCACCGAGCAGGTAGATGCACCGGTCGAAGCCCCGCTCGCGCTTGTTGACGTAGTACGCCGTGTCGCTGGCGAAGTAGGTGAGCTCGCCGTTCGAGCGGATCAGCACCCGGTCCTTGTCGTCGCCGAAGTCGGTGGTGCGCATCCACAGTGCGCCGTCGGCGTCGAAGAGGTGGCCCTGCGCCCGCAGCTTCTCCAGCCCGGTCGCGACGTCGTCGCTGTCGTGGAGGGTCCGCTCGGAGAACCACACGTCGAACACGGTGTTGAACCGTGCGAGCTGCTCGCGCTGGTCGGCGAGCTGCAGTTCGTAGCCCTTCTCCCGGAAGGCGACCCGCCGCTCGGGCTCGGGCAGGTCGAGGATCGCGGGGTCGGCGGCGACGATCTGCTCGGCGAGGTCGCCGATGTAGTCGCCGTGGTAGCCGTCCTCGGGCGTCGGCAGGCCCAGGGCGGCGGCCTCGATGGAGGCGCCGAACAGGTCCATCTGGTTGCCGCGGTCGTTGATGTAGAACTCCCGCGTCACCGACGCACCTGCGGCCTCGAGCACCCGAGCGATGGCGTCGCCCACGACGGCCCAGCGGGTGTGCCCCAGGTGCAGCGGGCCGGTGGGGTTCGCCGAGATGAACTCGACGTCGATCCGCTCACCCGCGAGCGTGGCGGTGACGCCGTACGCGTCCCCCTCCTCGACGACCTGCCCGGCGATCGAGCCCTGGGCACCCGCGGCGACGGTGATGTTGAGGAACCCGGGCCCGGCGACCTCCACGGCGGCCACCCCGTCGACCGCGGCGAGGCGCTGCTGGACGAGTGCGGCCAGCTCCCGCGGGTTGGTCCCGGCCTTCTTGGCCAGCTGCATGGCGACGTTGGTCGCGTAGTCGCCGTGCCCCTTCTGGCGCGGCCGCTCCACCGTCACCGTCGTCGGGACGCCGTCGGGCAGGGTGATCGCACCCTCGGCCGACAGCGTCGTCAGCACGTCGACGATCGCGGTGGAGAGCTGCTCAGGAGTCACCGGCCCAGGGTATCGGCGCCGGAGCGGCGACCTCGCATCGATATCGACGGCGAGACCGCCGGGCGGCCCGGCCGATTGCACGTCCGTGAGATCCCGGTTGTAGGGTGACGCGCAGCCCCGCCGGCGATCCCAGCGGGGTCGTTGCCTCCGTAGCTCAGGGGATAGAGCACTGGTTTCCGGTACCAGGTGTCGCAGGTTCGAATCCTGCCGGAGGCGCCCACCACCGACGAGCCCCACCCTCGACGAGCCCCCTCGACGAGCCCCCTCGACGAGCAGAGGCGTCAGCGCCCGAGGCTCCCGACCACGCCGACCCGGAAGCCGAGCCACGGGTAGGTCCGGGCGAAGAACGCGTTGTCCTGCGGCTGCAGGCCGACCGCGGACGGCCACATCTGGTACGCCGGCGCGTTCGCCACGCCACCGTGCAGTCGGCGCCACGTGCGCCCGCCGTCGCGCCCGGACGGCGGCGGCGTGATCGTGTCGGTCCACTCGACCGCGTTGCCGCCCTGGTCGAGGGTGCCCCACGGCGAGCGGGTGCGGGCCTGTCCGACGGTCGCGAGGCTCCCGACGAAGGCCTTGGCGTACGCCGACGCGCCCATCCCGAACGGGTTCACCGTCGAGCAGCCGCCGCCGGAGAGCTGGGCCGCGGGCGGGCACCACGTCGGCGCCGGCTGACCGCTCGCGCGGAAGCCCGCCAGCGGCTGGTCCCGACGGTTGACGACGTCCCCGGTGGAGTAGTCGAGCGCGGTCGGGTGGGGCGCGGTCGCACTGCCGTCACCGAACACGCCCGGGTTGGTGGGGTACTTCCAGTAGGACAGGGTGCCTCCCCCGTCCGGGTCGTAGTAGGCCGCCTTCACCCACTCGTCCTGGCTCGGCACGACGAACCCGCTCTGGCGCGATCGGGTGGCGGCGGGGTCGCGCAGGTCGTACATGCCCCGCTCGGTCCGCGGCGAGAGACGCACGCGGTAGGTGACGTAGCGGACACCGTGCCGGTGTGCGCGCGACCTGGACAGCACCGTCCCGTTGTCCAGGGAGTTCACGAACCGGGCGGCGGACAGGAAGGTCGCGAAGCCGTACGGCTTGTCCGCCCACGCCTTCGCGGCCACCCGGTAGTGGGTGCCCGGCCGGGCGTGCCGGACGCGGTCGACCTGGCCGTAGCCGGGCCAGGCCGTCGAGCCCTGCGACCGCGTCCAGAGCCGGTGTGCGTCGCGCCCCCGAGGGTCGACTGTGTTGAGGAAGGTCACCCACTGGCCGACCGTGGTCTCGAGCTCGGCGATGCCGTACCGGTGGTCGACCCCTCCGATGGACACGCAGTCCGGGCCCGTGGTCGGGGCGTCGGCGCAGGAGGCGTAGATCGCGTCGGTGAACGGGACGACGCCGACCGCGGGGTTGCCCGGCTTGCCGACCTGGACCGTCCGCACGGTGACGACGCCGGGGCGGGCATCCGCGGCCAGGCTGGGTGCCGCAGGGAGCGCGACGAGGAGGCCGGCGCCGGCCAGTGCCGCGAGAGCGCGAGGGGCACGGGGAGACCGCGCGGGAGAAGCCATGGTGGAGTGAAGCATCACCGGCGACGCGGTGTCGGGTGAACGCGGAATTCGTCACCCCGCCTCGCCCGGGCACTGCCAGCGGCGACGTCAGCAGTGCTCGAGGGTCGCGTCCTTGCGGGCCTCGTCGCCCAGTGCCCGGGCCTGGTCGACGTAGGGCAGGACGACGCTCGCACCGCCGATGTCGCCGATGCTGCCCTGGACCACGCAGGTGGTGACCTTCTTCGGGTCGACCTGCGCGACGGCCTGGGCCAGCCGGAACAGCTCGGCCGGGGACAGGTCGGTGTCGAGGTTGTCCATCACCGACAGCACCCCCTTCTCCAGGAAGCCGGGCACGTGGGCGCGCGCGGCCACCTTGGCCTGGATGCCGCGCAGCACCCGCTGCTGGTTGGCCGAGCGGTCGAAGTCTCCCCGCAGCAGGTTGTGGCGGATCCGGGAGAACGCCATGGCGTCGTACCCACCGAGGTGGATCTTGCCCTTCGGGAAGCCGGCCGGCTTGAGGTAGGTGTCGTCGAAGGCGACGGGGTTGTCGACCTCGATGCCGCCGATCCCCTTGACCATCGCCTGGAAGAACTTGAACCGCGTCACGAAGACGTAGTCGGGCTGGATGCCGACCAGGTCGCCGACGGTCTTCCCCAGCAGCTGGGGGCCGCCGTAGTAGAGGGAGGCGTTGATCTTGTCGTTGCCGTGCCCGGCGATGTCGACCCAGGAGTCGCGGGGCACGCCGATGGCCGCGGCCGCACCGGTGCGGGTGTTCATCCCGACCAGCTGCAGCGCGTCGCCGCGGGTGTGCGTCATGTCCTCCCCCGGCCGGGCGTCGGACCCGACGGCGAGGATCCAGATCACGTCGGGATCGACGTCGACGCCCTCGGCGCGGTCGACCTTGACCAGGGCGACCTCGGTCGGCTTGACCGCCGAGTCGGGGACGACCAGTGCGGCGACGGCGAGGACCAGTCCGACGGCGAGGACGCGGAGCGCCCGGCGCGCCGGCGTCCGGTGGGACATCCCCCTGCCGGCCATCACACGACCCCCTTGGTGACGTCGTAGGCGAACACCTTCCAGCCGTGGTCGGTCGGCGTGAGGTAGAGCCGGCCGCGGACCCGGACGTCGCGGGCCAGGTCACCGGTCGTGCGGAAGGTGAGCGCCACGTGCGCGGTCACGCCCACCGGGCGCTGCTTGACGGCGAGGGCGTCGATGCGGACCGTGCTGCGGCGCAGGTCCACCCCGTCGATGCGGGCCCCGATGTCGGCGTTGCTCATCAGGTCCCGGTCGCGGCGGGCCTGCTGCTGCGCGCCCGGGGTGAAGCCCGGCCAGGCGTCGGTGAAGGCGCTGCGCGGGTAGTCGCCGCCGAGGTACGCCGCGGTGGTCCAGCCGTCCACCAGGTCGGTGACCGTGGCTGCGACCCGCTCCCGGGCCGGCTGCGGCAGGCGGCCGGTCACCTTCCCCCACGACACCTGGGTCTGCTCGGCCGGGGCGGTCGGGGACGTCGAGGGTGCACCCGACGGCTCGTCGCTGTCCCCGCTGCAGCCGGCCGCCACGAGTGCGACGGCGACCGTCACCGCGCCCGCCAGGCCTGCCGCCCGGACGGCGCTGCGCGCTGGTCCCCTCATGCTCCGACCACGTCCTCTCGGCGTCTCGTCGGCGTCTGGTCGATCCGATCCTGCCCGGCAGTGTCGGTGACCGGCGTGTGGCTCGGGGCACACCACGCCGAAACTCCACCCGGGCAGTCTGCATTTGCTGGGCCGTAGGTCTAGCCTTGACGTCTGGAGCACACCCCCGCGCACGTACCGGAAGAGGCGAATCAACCCGTGCCGCAGTCCCCAGGCAGTCCGACCGAGACCTCCGGCGCCGACTTCGGCGCCAACGAGTGGCTCGTCGAGGAGATGTACGACCAGTACCAGCGGGACCCGGGCAGCGTGGACCCGACCTGGGTGCAGTACTTCCAGGCCAACGGCAAGGCCGCCGCCCGGACCAACGGCGCGGCCGGCAACGGCGCGGCCGGCAACGGCGCGACCGGCAACGGCGCGACCGGCGCCCCGGCCGCAGCGAAGCCCGCGCCCGCCCGCGAGCAGGCCGCCGCGCCGGCACCGCACGTGGACCCGACGCCGACCCCGGCTCCCAAGGCCCGACCCCGCCCGGTCACCAAGGCCGCCGAGCCGGCCAAGGGCACCAGCAACCCCGTGCCCAAGGAGTCGCGTCCGGCCGCCCCGCCCGCGGCGAGCGACGAGCCGACGTACACCGTGCTGCGCGGCGCCCCGGCCCGCACGGTCGCCAACATGGACGCCTCGCTATCGGTGCCCACGGCGACGTCCGTGCGGTCGGTCCCGGTCAAGCTGCTGTGGGACAACCGCACGGTCATCAACAACCACCTCGCACGCGCCCGCGGCGGCAAGGTGAGCTTCACCCACGTCATCGGCTACGCGATGGTGAAGGCGCTGCGCGCCATGCCGGAGATGAACGTCGGGTTCGACGTCGTCGACGGCAAGCCCACCCTCATCCAGCCCGCCCACATCAACCTCGGCCTCGCGATCGACGTCAAGAAGCCCGACGGCTCGCGCCAGCTGCTGGTCCCCAGCATCAAGGCCGCCGAGACCATGGACTTCGCGGCGTTCTGGACCGCCTACGAGGAGATCGTCCGCAAGACCCGCGACAACAAGCTCACGATCGAGGACTTCCAGGGCACCACGATCTCGCTGACCAACCCCGGCGGCATCGGCACCGTGCACTCGGTCCCGCGCCTGATGAAGGGCCAGGGCGCGATCATCGGTGTCGGTGCGATGGAGTACCCGCCGGAGTGGCAGGGCGCCTCGGAGGAGGCGATCGCCCGCAACGCGATCAGCAAGGTCATGACCCTGACGTCGACGTACGACCACCGGGTCATCCAGGGCGCCCAGTCCGGCGAGTACCTCAAGCGCATCCACCAGCTGCTGCTCGGCCAGGACGAGTTCTACGACGAGATCTTCCGGTCGCTGCGGATCCCCTACGAGCCGATCCGCTGGGCCAACGACATCTCCGCGACCCACGACGACGAGATCAGCAAGCAGGCACGCATCCTCGAGCTGATCCACGCCTACCGGGTGCGCGGCCACATGATGGCCGACACCGACCCGCTGGAGTACCGCCAGCGCAGCCACCCCGACCTCGAGGTGGAGTCGCACGGCCTGACCCTGTGGGACCTCGACCGGGAGTTCGCGACCGGCTCGTTCGGCGGCGAGGGCCGGCGCTTCATGAAGCTGCGCCAGATCCTAGGGATCCTGCGCGACTCCTACTGCCGCACGACCGGCATCGAGTACATGCACATCATGGATCCCGAGCAGCGGCACTGGATCCAGGAGCGGGTCGAGCAGCCGCACACGAAGCCGCCGCGCGAGGAGCAGCTGCGGATCCTGCTCAAGCTCAACCAGGCCGAGGCCTTCGAGACCTTCCTGCAGACCAAGTTCGTCGGCCAGAAGAGGTTCTCCCTCGAGGGCGGCGAGACCACGATCCCGGTCATCGACGAGATCTGCGAGGCCGCCGCGGAGGCCGACCTCGACGAGGTCACCATCGGCATGGCCCACCGCGGCCGGCTCAACGTGCTCGCCAACATCGTCGGCAAGAAGTACAGCCAGATCTTCCGTGAGTTCGAGGGCAACATCGACCCGCGGACCGTGCAGGGCTCCGGCGACGTCAAGTACCACCTCGGCGCCGAGGGTGCCTTCACCGCGGGGTCGGGCGCCGAGATCAAGGTCTCCGTCGCCGCGAACCCCTCGCACCTCGAGGCGGTCGACCCGGTGCTGGAGGGCATCGCGCGGGCCAAGCAGGACGTGCTGAACCGCGGCGCGGCGTACCCCGTGCTGCCGCTGCTGGTCCACGGCGACGCAGCGTTCGCCGGCCAGGGCGTCGTCGCCGAGACGCTCAACCTCTCCCAGCTGCGCGGCTACCGCACCGGCGGCACCATCCACCTGGTCGTCAACAACCAGGTGGGCTTCACGACCTCGCCGGGGTCCTCGCGCTCCTCGCTCTACTGCACCGACGTCGCCCGGATGGTGCAGGCGCCGATCTTCCACGTCAACGGCGACGACCCCGAGGCCTGCATCCGCGTCGCGCGGCTGGCGTTCGAGTACCGCCAGGCGTTCAACAAGGACGTCGTCATCGACCTGGTCTGCTACCGCCGGCGCGGTCACAACGAGGGCGACGACCCGTCGTACACCCAGCCGCTGATGTACGACCTGATCGAGCAGAAGCGCTCGGTCCGCAAGCTCTACACCGAGTCCCTCATCGGCCGTGGCGACATCACGATCGAGGAGGCCGAGCAGGTCCTGCGCGACTACCAGCAGCAGCTCGAGCGGGTGTTCACCGAGGTGCGCGAGGCGAGCAGCCAGCCCTCGGAGTGGACCACGGTCCCCGACTACCCCGACAAGCCGGCCGGCAAGACCCGCACCGCGGTGTCGGGCGAGGTGCTCAAGCGGATCGCGGACGCGTACGTCACGCCGCCGCAGGGCTTCACCGTCCACCCCAAGGTGATGCCGCAGCTCCAGCGCCGGGCCGCCGCGATCGCCGACGGTCCGATCGACTGGGGCACCGGCGAGATCCTGGCGTTCGGCTCCCTGCTGATGGACGGCCGCCCGGTGCGGCTGGCCGGGCAGGACTCGCGGCGCGGCACCTTCGTGTCCCGGTTCGCGACGATCATCGACCGCGTCAACGCCGACGAGTGGACGCCGCTGGCCAACCTCACCGAGGACCAGGCCAAGTTCTACGTCTACGACTCGCTGCTCTCGGAGTACGCCGCGCTCGGGTTCGAGTACGGCTACTCGGTCGCCCGTCCCGAGGCGCTCGTGCTCTGGGAGGCGCAGTTCGGTGACTTCGTCAACGGCGCCCAGACCGTCATCGACGAGTTCATCACCTCCGGCGAGACCAAGTGGCGCCAGCAGTCCGGCGTCGTGCTCCTGCTGCCGCACGGCTACGAGGGCCAGGGTCCCGACCACTCCTCGGCGCGCATCGAGCGCTTCATGACGATGGCCGCCGACGAGGCGTTCACCGTGGCGCAGCCGTCGACGCCTGCGTCGTACTTCCACCTGCTGCGCCAGCACTCGCTCGGCGAGGAGCACAAGCCGCTCATCGTGTTCACGCCCAAGTCGATGCTCAAGCGCAAGGAGGCGGCCTCGGGCCCCGACGAGTTCACCTCCGGCACGTTCGAGCCGTTCATCAGCGACGCCGCGGCCGACCCCGAGCAGGTGGACACGCTGCTGCTCTGCTCGGGCCGCGTGACCTGGGACCTGATGGTCGAGCGGGCCAAGCGCGAGGACGCCGGCCGCTTCGCGATCGCGCGGGTCGAGCAGCTCTACCCGCGGCCCGAGGACGAGATCCGCGCCGAGATCGCTCGGTTCCCCAAGCTCCGCGCGGTGCGCTGGGTGCAGGACGAGCCCGCGAACAACGGCCCGTGGCCGCACTACGCGCTCAACGTGTGGCCGCACGTCGACGCCCAGGTCGAGCTGGTCGGGCGCACCGAGTCCTCCTCCCCCTCGGTCGGCACCGTCAAGCGCCACACCGAGGAGCAGAAGGACCTGGTCGCCCGGGCGTTCTCCTGAGCCGGAGGACCGCGGTGGTCTCGAGGCTCGTCGCTGGCGCTCCGCGCACCTCGACGCCGGTCACGGTGGCTGAGGTGCGAGCGCAGCGGGCCTCGAAACCACCCCGGCGGAAGGACTGACCGTGTACTTCACCGACCGCGGGATCGAGGAGCTCGAGCGGCGCCGGGGGGACGAGGAGGTCACCCTCGCCTGGCTGGCCGACCGGCTCCAGGAGTTCACCGACACCCACCCGGAGTTCGAGACCGCCGTCGAGCGGTTCGCCACCTGGCTGGCCCGTCTCGACGACCCGGAGGACTAGCGAGGACGCGTCAGCGGACTCGCTGATGGTGGTCGAGCGAGCCGCGCGACCGAGGGACGAGGTCGCGACCGGCGTGTCGAGACCCAGGGGCCGTCGCGGCGGGTCGACCTCACCCCAGCGCCGCGAAGCCGGCGCGCACCCGCGCCGGCAGGTCGCCGCCGTCGCGCACCCAGGCGGCCACGGAGGTCCGGAAGACCGCGATGCCGACGGCGGCCAGGACCTCGGCACCGTCCTCGTCACGTGCCGCGAGCGCGGTGGCGAGGGCGTGCTCCCACGAGGCGAAGGTGTCGAGCAGCCCGCCCCGCAGCACCGGCGAGGTCGCGACCGCGCGCTGGCGCAGCGCCACCCGCTCCCGGTCGTCGGCGAAGCCACGGGCGAGCACCCCGACCGCGACGGCGACCACGGGGAGCCCCGAGCCCGGCGTCGTGGCCACCGCCTCCCGCAGCGCGGCCTGCCGCTCGGCGCGGCCCATGTCGAGCACCTCGTCCTTGGTCGCGAAGTAGCGGAAGAAGGTGCGCGCCGACACCCCGGCGTCGGCCGCGACAGCCTCGACCGAGGTGGCGTCGTACCCGTCGCGCGCGAAGCGGCGCAGGGCGGCGTCCTCCAGCGCGCGCCGGGTGTCGGCCTTGCGCCGCTCGCGCCGCCCGACCGGGGCGTCAGTCACCGGCCACGGCCGCCTGCACCTGGGTGGCCCGGTCGGGCCGGGCCGCCGGGTCGCCGCTGCGGACCTCGACCCGGTCGAGGGTGCCGGTGAAGGCGAACGGCGGGCGGTAGTCCGGGCTCACGGCGATGCCACGGTCGCGACCGACCAGCAGACCCGCCCCGGCGGTGGTCAGGTTCGGGAAGAACACCAGTCCCGGGAGCGGTGCGGCTGCGACGTCGGACCCGTCCACGCTGAGCACCACCCGCGCGCCGGCACCGGGCTCGTAGCGCAGCCCCAGGACGTGCTCCCCCGCCGGCACCGGGTCCACCGCCGCGACCCGCACGGGACCGTCGAGCAGCGCGAACGTCGCGACCGGCCGGCCCTCGAGCAGGTAGCAGGCCCACCCGCCGTGCCGGTCGCCCAGCGCCGCCACCACTCCCTCGGCGCCGCCCTCGGGCACGTCGAGGTACGCCGTCAGCTCGAAGCCCCCCAGGGACGTCGGTTGCTGCGGGACGGGGACGGGCGCTCCGCCGGGCCGGTAGGTCGCCCCCTCGGGCGGGGGGTGCTCGCCGGGGTGCATGTGCGCCATCGACCCCGGGAACTCGAAGAGCGGCAGCACCTGGTTGCGGCCCGCCTCGGCCCACCAGAGCCCCTCGAGGCGTCGGACCAGGTCCGGGTGCTCGTCGGCGAGGTCGGTCGACTCCGAGAAGTCCTCGTCGAGGTGGAACAGCGACCAGCGGTCGGTGTCGAAGTCGTGGCTGCCGACCACGTGCTCGCGCTCGCCGAACTGGTTGGCGACGTGGTCGGTCACGGCCTTCCAGCCGTCGTGGTAGATGCCCCGCGAGCCCATCATCTCGAAGTACTGCAGCGTCCGGTGCTCGGGCGCGTCCGGGTCGTCGAAGGTCGAGATCATCGAGGCCCCGTCCACCGGCTGCTGCGAGACGCCGTCGACGGTCTCGGGCAGGTCGACGCCCGCCGCGTCGAGGATGGTCGCGTAGACGTCGACCGCGTGGCAGAACTGCGAGCGGACGGCGCCCGGGGTGGCGATCCGGTCACCCCAGCGCACGACGAGCGGGGTGCGCACCCCGCCGAGCCAGGCGTAGCGCTTCCAGAGCCGCAGCGGGGCGTTGCCGGCCCAGGCCCAGCCCCACGGGTAGTGGTTGTTGGCGTCGGGCCCACCGATGTCGTCGATGTGCTCCAGCGCGGTGCCCACGTCCTCCCCGAGACCGAGCCAGGCAGCCGCCTCGTTGAGCGTGCCGGTCGGCCCGCCCTCCGCGCTCGCCCCGTTGTCGGACAGCACCATCACCAGCGTGTCGTCCGCGATCCCCAGGGAGTCGAGGCTGTCGAAGAGCCGGCCGAGGTGGTGGTCGGTGTGGGTCACGAAGCCGGCGAACACCTCCATGTAGCGGGCGAAGAGACGTCGCTCGTCGGTGGAGAGGGTCTCCCAGGCCGGCACCCAGGACGGCCGCCCGGTGAGCACCGTCCCCGGTGGGACCACGCCCTCGGCGACCTGCCGGTCGAACGCCCGCTGCCGCCAGGCCTCCCAGCCGTCGTCGAACTGCCCCCGGTACGGCGCCACCCACTCCTCGGCGACCTGGTGCGGAGCGTGGGCGGCGCCGGTGCCGAGGTAGCAGAAGAACGGCTTGCGGGCGTCGGCCTGCTGCTGGTCGGTGATCATGCGGATCGCCTGGTCGACCAGGTCCTCGGTGAGGTGGTAGCCCTCCTCGTGCGTGCGCGGTGGCTCGACCTGGGTGTTGTCGCGGACGAGCTCGGGTGCCCACTGGTTGGTCTCGGCGCCCAGGAAGCCGTAGTAGCGCTCGAACCCGAGGCCCAGCGGCCAGCGCTCGAACGGGCCGGCCGCGGAGTACTCGCCCTGCGGGGTCAGGTGCCACTTGCCGACCGCCATCGTGTTGTAGCCGTGGTCGCGCAGCACCCGGGCCACCGACGCCGCGCTGCGCGGGATCCGGCCGTGGTAGCCCGGAAAGCCGAGCGCGGCCTCCTGGGTGACGCCCATCCCGACCGCGTGGTGGTTGCGGCCGGTCAGCAGCGCGGCCCGGGTGGCCGAGCAGACCGCCGTCACGTGGAAGCGGTTGTACCGCAGCCCCTGCGCCGCGAGCCGGTCGATGTTCGGGGTGTCGAAACCGGCGCCGAAGCAGCCGAGCTGGGCGAACCCGACGTCGTCGAGGACGACGACCAGGACGTTCGGGGCGTCCGGGCCGGGGCTCGGGTAGGGCACGAACCGGGGTTCGGAGGTGGCGACGCGGGTGGTGAGGCGCTGGGTCTGCACGGCGGCCATTCTGTCAGTCCACTGACAGTTTGTCCCCGGCTCGCGGTGCGGCAGGATGCGACCCATGACGGAGCCCACCACCCACACCCCGCCCGAGGCCGGGCCCGCCAGGACCGACTACCCGCCCGCCCCCTGGCAGATGGTCGGGCAGCTCTGGCTCTCCCTCTTCAAGCTCGGCCACGCGGTCGACGACCTGCGACCGGCCGGGATCTACGGTGCCGCGTTCGTCAGCTACGAGCCCGGATCGCCGCTCACCTACTCCGAGCTGCTGGTCGCTCGGCCGGTCCCGGTCCCCGGTGGCCGCGGCCGGCGGGTGAGCATCACCGACATCTGGGTCGACTCCCCCGCCTCCGTCGCCGGCGGCCGCGAGCTCTGGGCGATCCCGAAGGGACTGTGCGACTTCGAGCTCGACACCGCGCACCGGGGTCCGCTCTCCACGACCGACTGGACGGCCTCGCTCGGACGCCGGCCGATCGCCTCGGCGAGCTTCACCGACGTCTCCCGCGCGATGCTGCGGATCCCCTTCACGGGCAGCACCTGGCAGCCCGGCATCGACGACACCGGTGGCGAGGAGCGCACCGCCGTCCTCCGGGGCTCCTCAAAGGCGCTGCCGTGCCGCGGCCGGTGGGACTTCGCCGCCGACGGCCCCCTGGGGTGGCTGCGCGGGGCCCGGCAGCTGGCGTCCTTCCGCCAGGCCGACTTCCGGATGTCCTTCGGCTGACCGGGACCCCGGTGCCGACGCGCATCGAGCCGGACGCCGACGTCGTACGCCGTCTCGGCGCGATCGCCCTCGGCCTGCCCGAGACCCGGGAGGAGGACGCGTGGACCGGCGTCCGCTGGCGGGTGCGCCAGCAGACCTTCGCCCACGTGATGGTGGCCCAGCCCGGCTACGAGTCGTCCTACCGCGACCTCACCGGCGACGCGGCCGTCCGCACGGTCCTCACCTTCCACGCGGCCGGTGACGAGCTGCTCGCCCTGACCCACGCCGGCGCCCCGTTCTACAAGCCACCCTGGTCACCGAGCGTGGTCGGGATGGTGCTCGACGAGACGACCGACTGGACCGAGGTCACCGAGCTGGTGACCGAGTCCTACCGCCTGCGGGCCCCGCTGAAGCTCGTGCGAGCCCTGGACGGGCGCGGGTGACCCGCGACTGCAGGAAGCTGCAGCGTCGCCCCGCGGGTGACCCCACGCGATAAGGTCGCCCTTCAGGCCACTCGGGAGGCACCATGATCGTCTGGATCGTCGTCGGGATCGCCGTGGTGGCTGTCGGCCTGTGGGCGTTCTGGCCGCGCCGGCGCGGGATCGTGGACGGCCAGGTCCAGTCAGTGCGCAGCCGGACCCAGGGCGACGTCGAGAACTACGACAACCCGTTCGGTCCCGCCGGTCCGCTCTGATCCGGCTGCTCAGTCCCCGTCGATCGCGTGCTCGGCGGCCGCCTTCCGGGCGGAGTCGCGGATCTCGAAGATCTCGGTGGCGAAGCCGCCGACGGCGCCGGCGACGTCCCGGACGGCGCCGGTGACGATCGTGGCCACCTGACCGACCATCCCGGCCGCGGCCTGCACGGCGTCCTGCACGGCGTCCTTGCGGATCTCGGCACGACTGAGGTGGTCCTTCATGGCGTCCATCCTCAGGCCGCGACCGGCTCCGCCACAACGTGCCCCTCGCCACGCGGGCGCGGCGGGAGCGCGAGCCGCACGATCTTGCGGGCCACGCTGCCCAGCTGACGGCGAAGCGGACCGGTGTTGTACTCCAGGCCGTAGCGCGCGCAGATCTCACGGACCTTGTCCGCGATCTCGGGGTAGCGCCGCGCCGGGAGGTCGGGGAAGAGGTGATGCTCGATCTGGTGCGAGAGGTTGCCGGTCATCACGTGGAAGAGGCGCCCACCGGTGATGTTCGCCGAGCCGAGGAGCTGGCGCAGGTACCACTGGCCGCGCGTCTCGTCCTCGCACTCCTCCTGGCTGAACGTCGCGACGCCGGCCGGGAAGTGGCCGCAGAAGATGATGTTGAACGCCCAGACGTTGCGGACCAGGTTGGCGGTCGCGTTGCCGGCCAGGGTGAGCGGGAACAGCGGCCCGGTGAGCGCCGGGAAGAGCACGTAGTCCTTGAGCGCCTGCCGCCTGACCTTGCGCATGATCCCGGCGTGGAGCGCCCTGTTGTCCGACATCTTCCGGCGGCCGGCGACGATGTTCTCGACCTCGAGGTCGTGCATCGCCACCCCCCACTCGAAGAAGACCATCAACAAGAACGCATAGAGCGGGTTGCCGAGGTAGTAGGGATGCCACGGCTGGTCCTCGTCCATCCGCAGGATCCCGTAGCCGATGTCCCGGTCCTTCCCGAGGATGTTCGTGTACGTGTGGTGGAGGTAGTTGTGGCTGTGCTTCCACTGCTCGGACGGGCAGACGTTGTCCCACTCGTACATCCGCGAGCTGAGGGCGGGGTCGCCCATCCAGTCGTACTGCCCGTGCATGACGTTGTGGCCGATCTCCATGTTGTCGAGGATCTTGGCGACCGAGAGCGTCGCGACCGCGAGCGGCCAGGCGGGCGGCAGGTAGAAGAGCAGGCGGCCCGCGACCTCGAGGCCGTTCTTCGCCCGCACGACCGTGCGGATGTACGCCGCGTCGTCCTCGCCGAGGTCGTCGAGGATGCGGCGGCGGACGGCGTCGAGCTCCTCGCCGAACGCCTCGAGCTGTTCTGGGGTGAGCTTCATGGTGTCCTCCTCAGAGGTCGACGACGCAGTCGCCGACGGGGGCGTTGACACAGATCTGGATGTCCTCGTCGGGCAGCGCGGACTCGACGCCCGTGACGACGTTGCGGACGGTGCCCTCGGACTTGCGGCTGGTGCAGGACCTGCAGATGCCCATCCGGCAGCCGGACGCGGGCCGCAGGCCGAGCGCCTCGGCCTGCTCGAGCAGCGTGGTGCCGGCGTTGGCCGAGGTCAGCCCGGACCGCCCGAACGTCACCTCGCCGCCGGCGGTGCCCGACGCGGGCCGCGGCGGGCGGAAGTACTCGACGCGCAGCGACTCCGCCCCGGCGTACGCCGCCTGCACGGCCTCGACCAGCGGCGCCGGCCCGCACGCGTAGGTGAGCACGTCGCGGTGGCCGGGCACGAGCCGCTCGAGGTACGCCGGCGACAGGTTCGGGTCGCCGAGCTCGGGGTGCAGCAGGTGCACGTCGGTGCCGTGGCCGGACCGGCGGATCTCGTCGAGCTCCGCCGCGAAGATCTGGTGGTCCGGGCTCTGCGCGTAGTGCAGGAACGTGATCCGGCCGCGGTGCGTGCGGCGGTGCAACGAGCGCAGCATCGACATCACCGGGGTGATGCCGGACCCGCCGCTGATCAGCAGCAGGCGCTCGGGCACGAGGTCCGGGAGGACGAAGTCGCCCGCGGCCTGCGACAGATGCACCACCGTGCCGGGCTGCGCCCGCTCGACGAGGAACCGGCTGACGACTCCTTCGGGGTTGGCGCGCAGGGTGACCGCGAACCGGTCACCGGGTCCCGATTCGGGGCTGGCGACCGAGAACACCCGCGTCGTGCGGCGGGCGCCGTCGACCTCGACGCCGAGTTGGACGTGCTGGCCGGCGCGGTGTCCCCGCCAGGTCGCCGTGGGCTGGAGGGTGATCGTCGCGACCGACGGATGGCCGGGGACGTCGACCTCGCGGTGGACCGAGACGATGCGGGCGCGCACCTCGTGGGCGGCCCACATCGGGTTCAGCTGCTCGAGGTAGCGGTCCACGCCGTGGGGCGAGGTGAGGGCCGCCAGGGCGCGGGACCGCAGCACCCGCTGCATCGTCGGCATGTCCGGCTCCTTCCCGTGGGGTGGGTGGACGGAGTTTCGGTGTACATACGTTCACTGAAAGTGTGCGGGGATACCGGCGGTACGGTCAAGGTCGCGCCGCGGTGACGCGCACCACGCCTCGTGCGCCGTCTAGCCTGGAGCGCATGGCCGAGACGACCGGAGCACCGCTGCGCCGGGCGGAGCGCAAGGAGCGCACCCGGCGGGCCATCCTCGACGCCGCGCTCGAGCTCTCCGACGAGTCGACCCTCGCAGCGGTGTCGCTGCGCCAGGTGGCCAAGCAGGTCGGCATCGTGCCGACGGCCTTCTACCGCCACTTCGACTCCATCGACGCCCTCGGCCTGGCGCTGGTCGACGAGTCGTTCGCCTCGCTGCGCACGATGATCCGCGACATCCGTCGCGGGGAGCCGACGCTGGCCGAGATCGTGGACCGGTCGGTCACGGTGCTCGTCGACCACGTCCACCAGCAGCGAGCGCACTTCCTCTTCATCGCGCGCGAGCGCGCCGCCGGCCCGCCTCGCGTGCGCGAGGCCGTCGGTCAGCAGATCGAGCTGATCGAGCGCGACCTCGCCGCCGACCTGTCCCGCCTGCCCGGCACGGACGTCTGGTCGGCCGAGGACCTGCGGGTGCTCGCCAACCTGATGGTCACCGCGATGGTCGCGACCGCCGAGTCGATCCTCGGGGCCGCCGACCGCCCCGACGTCGAGAAGCAGCTGGTCGAGCAGGCCCGGACCCAGCTGCGGATGGTGCTCGTCGGGGCGCTCAACTGGCGCTCGAAGCCATGACATCGGGATAGTCCCTGACGATCGAGTGGTCGACGGGCCGTCCTGACCACTCGATCGTCAGGGACTATCCCCCCGGACGCACGGTCAGGTCGCTGATCGTGGCGTCGCGCGGCAGGTCGAGCACGTGCAGGATCGCGTCGGCGACGGTCTCCGGGCGGATCCACTGGCCGGGGTCGTACTCCTTGCCCTCCTGGCGGTGCACCTCCTCCTGCATCGGCGTCGCCGTGCGGCCGGGGTAGACCGAGGTGACCCGCAGGTCCGGCTCCTCGGCACGCAGGGCGTCGGCGAGCGCGCGGAGACCGTGCTTGGAGGCGGCGTACGCCGACCAGCCCGGGTGCGCGAAGAGGCCCGCACCCGAGTTGACGAGCACGACCGTGCCCCGGGCTGCGCGGAGGGCGGGCAGCGCGACCCGGGTCAGGGCGGCCGGGGCGACCAGGTTCACGCGCAGCTGGCCGGCCCAGTCGTCGACGGTCAGGTCCGCCACCGGCCCCAGCCGGACGACACCGGCGGCGTGCACGACCGAGTCGAGCCGGTCGGGCAGGGCGAGGGACTCCATCGACTCCGGCCCGGCCAGGTCGGCGACCAGCACCGTCGCACCGTCGTACGTCGTGCGCAGCTCGGCGGCACGCTCCGCCGACCGCGCCAGCAGCACCACCTCGTCGCCGCGGTCCAGCAGCCGGCGGGCGAGGACGGCGCCGATGCCCGAGCCGGCGCCGGTGACCAGGTGGGTCGCGCGGTGCGTCACCGGGTGAACACGATCTTGCCGAACTGCTCGCCCTCCAGCATGGCGGCGAAGCCGTCGCGTGCCTCGGTCATCGGCAGCACCCGGTCGATCAGCGGCCGGACGCCGGTCGCGTCGAGCATGGTCACCAGCGACGCGAGCTCGGACCGGGTGCCCATCGTCGAGCCGACGACGCTGAGCTGGAGGAAGAAGATCCGGGTGAGCTCCGCGTCGTCCAGGTTCGGACCGGACGTGGTGCCGGAGGTGACGAGGCGGCCGCCCGGCCGCAGCGAGCGGACCGAGTGGGACCAGGTGGCGCGACCGACGGTCTCCATGACGGCGTCGACCTTGACCGGCAGCCGGGCGCCGGACTCGAAGACCTCGTGCGCGCCGATCTCGAGCGCCCGCTGCCGCTTCGCCTCGTCCCGGCTGGTCGCCAGCACCCGCAGGCCGGCCGCCCGGGCCAGCATGATGGCGGCGGTGGCGACACCACCCCCGGCGCCCTGGACCAGCACGGTCTCGCCGGCTCTCAGCTCACCTCGGGTGAAGAGCATCCGGTACGCCGTGAGCCAGGCCGTCGGCAGGCACGCGGCCTCCTCGAAGGACAGCGAGGAGGGCTTGGGCACGACGTTCGCGCGCGGGACGGCGACCCGGTCGGCGAAGGTGCCCTGGTGCCGCTCGGAGAGCAGCGAGCGCCGCGGGTCGAAGGTCTCGTCGCCGCTCCAGGCCGGGTCGCTGATCACCGCGTGCACGACGACCTCGTTGCCGTCCTCGTCGAGGCCCGCGGCGTCGCAGCCGAGGATCATCGGCAGCGCCTCCTCACGCAGTCCGACCCCGCGCAACGAGAAGAGGTCGTGGTGGTTGAGCGACGCGGCCTTGACCGTGACGGTCGTCCACCCGTCCGGCACCTCCGGCTCGGGCCGCTCCCCCACCTGCAGGGCGGCGAGCGGGTCGTCCTTCGAGAAGCGGTCGGCGTAGACGGCGAGCATTCCCCGAACGTACCCGGCGACTACCGGCGCGCTACACCGTCACGGCGTGCGGCGTCCGCCACAGCGGCCGCGACCGCGGGCCCCACACGGGGGTCGAACGGCGAGGGGATGACCAGGTCCTCGGCGAGGTCGTCGCCGACCAGGCCGGCGATCGCCTGCGCGGCGGCGAGCTTCATGCCCTCGGTGATCGCACGGGCATGGGCGTCGAACGCGCCCCGGAAGATCCCCGGGAAGGCGAGCACGTTGTTGATCTGGTTGGGGAAGTCCGACCGCCCGGTCGCCACGACCCGAGCGTGCCGGTGGGCGACCTCGGGGTGCACCTCGGGGTTCGGGTTGGCCATCGCGAAGATGATCGCGTCCGCCGCCATCCGCGCGACGTCCTCCTCTGGGACGGTGCCGCCGGAGACGCCGAGGTAGACGTCGGCGCCGTCGAGCGCGTCGGCGAGGCTCCCGGTGCGCCCGGTCTTGTCGGCCGTCATCTCGGCCAGCTCTCGCTTGACCGGGGTGAGGTCGTGGCGCCCGGAGTGCACGACGCCCTTGCGGTCGGTGACCGCGAGGTCCTTGATGCCGGCCTCGAGCAGGATCTTGGCGATCGCGACACCGGCCGCGCCCGCGCCCGAGATCACCACCCGGGTGGTGGCCGCGTCCCGACCGGTGAGCGTGAGCGCGTTCCAGAGAGCCGCGAGCGCGACGACCGCGGTGCCGTGCTGGTCGTCGTGGAAGACCGGGATGTCGAGGCGCTCCTTGAGCCGGTCCTCGATCTCGAAGCACCGCGGCGCCGAGATGTCCTCGAGGTTGATGCCACCGAAGCTCGGCGCCAGCCGGGCGACGGTCTCGATGATCTCCTCGACGTCGGTGGTGTCCAGGCAGACCGGCACGGCGTCCACACCCCCGAACTGCTTGAACAACACCGCCTTGCCCTCCATCACCGGCATCGCGGCGGCGGGCCCGATGTCACCGAGCCCGAGCACCGCGGTGCCGTCGGAGACGACCGCGACGGTGTTGGGCACCCAGGTGTAGTGCTGGGTGAGCGACGGGTCCGCCGCGATCGCCTCGCAGACGCGGGCGACGCCCGGGGTGTAGGCGAGCGAGAGGTCGTCGCGGCCGGCGAGCGGCACGGTCGAGGCGACGGCCATCTTGCCGCCGACGTGGAGGTCGAAGACGGGGTCTCCGGCGTGCGGGTGGGGAGCAGACATCGGCGGGCTTTCCAACGCGGGCGTGACTCGAGACGGGTGAGTGGGTGAGGCTCACGGGGCTCGACGCGCGAGGGGTGGTGCGCGGAACCGTCGTACCTCGGGGTTCTCCCTGCCGTCAGTCTGGCACATCCGCCGCCCGGAGCAGGCGCGGTCGCGGCCAGACGCGACCCACGGTGACCGCGATCACGTCCGCGTCGGCCACGGGGCCGCGGTGCCGGGAGTCGACGCCGGCCGCCGGGTCGTCGCTGGTCAGCCACCAGGCAGGCGCACCGGTGCGCGTCGTACGCCGACCGGCGGCCCGCTTGACCGCGACCGTCCCGTCGGCGAACCGGGCGACCACGACCACCCCGAGCCGCACCGGACGCCGGTAGGACACCAGCAGCCGGTCACCCTCGCGCAGCGTCGGCTCCATGGACCGTCCGCGGACCACCGCGAACCCCCACCGCGGGCCGCGGGGCCGGGTGTCTCCAGGGGTGGAACGGGTACCTCGTCCGGGGTGCGGCACGCGGAGTAGTGTCGCAGCCGACGCCCTCCGGGGCAGACCACAGCCCGAAGACGAGAGGACCCGCATGTCCGCGCGACTGTTCGCACCCACCCTCGAGGTGTCCGCCCACTGCGACCTTCCCTGCGGTGTCTACGACCCCGCCCAGGCCCGGATCGAGGCCGAGTCGATCAAGGCGATCATCGCCAAGGTCGCCGACAACGACGACCCCGACTTCCGCACCCGCGCGATCCTGATCAAGGAGCAGCGCTCCGAGCTGGTCAAGCACCACCTGTGGGTGCTGTGGACCGACTACTTCAAGCCGCCGCACTTCGAGAAGTACCCCCAGCTCCACACGCTGGTCAACGAGGCCACCAAGCTCGCCGGCGCCTCGGGCACCAAGGGCGAGCTCGACGCCGCGAAGGCCGACGAGCTGCTCGCCAAGATCGACGAGATCGCCGAGATCTTCTGGGAGACCAAGAAGGCCTGAGCACGGTCAGTCCCCGCTGACCTGCGCACCAGCGCATCGGACGCCGCCTCGGTCCGCACGGAGCCCCGAACGGGCTCCGCGGAGCGGGGCGGCGTCCGGCACGTCGGGGTCCGGCCCTCGCCACCCTCGCCACCCAAGGGCGCCCTGAGGAGAGGTGGTCGCCCGGCCCCACGACGCGAACGACGAAGAGCGGGTCCCGAGGCCGGGCGCACGCAGCCACCACTGATCGGAGGTCGAGGAATGGTCGCGCGCACTGACAGCGGTCCTCGCCCCCACGCTCGGACCTCGGTCAGCTCGCCCACGGTAGGGACGGCGGGCTGGTGACTGACCGGTAAGTGATCCACCCCACACGCTGCTCGACCAGGGAGACCCACCACACCCGGCCCGCGGCTGGGAGACCACGGGCCGGGCAGCTTGCTGTCCCGCGTCAGGGAGCACCACAGCGGGTGCGGGACATGGTGGCGCCCCGGAGTCGAGGGTTGTGGGTGACTGCCGAGGCGACAGCGAGACGCTAGCCAGGCAGCGCCGGTGACCGGTGGGTAAGCGACTCGGATCACGTTGTTCGACCACGAGCGGAGGCCGCAGACCGCGGGGGCTGGTTGCTAGAGCCGAAGAACGACGGGCGGCGGGGCCGCGACCCCTGGTGCACCCAGCGGAGGTCGAAGGTGAGGCCGAGCTCGCGACGGCTCTCCGCCCCCGGTGTCCCGGGGGTCGAGCTGGGGTCGAGCACTCCCACCGCCGGCCGAGCGCCGTTTAGCGGGGACCGACCGCCGGGTACGACACCCGGAGGCCGGTCCCCGCTACTGTTCGAGGCCCGGGGGCTGTGCCCGACCAGGACAGCAGCCCCGACCACGGCGAGGACGGCGACATGGCATCGATCGGCGCAGGCACGGACGTGACCCCGGGACGGCCCACGAGGAGGGCGGACGTCGAGCTGCGGCTCCCCGCCGACAGCGCGTTCGCCTCGGTGCTGCGGACCACGACGGCCGGCCTGGCGGCGCGGCTGGACTTCCCGATCGACGACATCGAGGACCTGCGGATCGCCGTCGGCGAGGCCAGCGCGATGGTGCTGCCCGAGGCCGCCCCGGGCTCCGACCTGACCTGCCACTTCTTCATGACCCACGCGGCCCTCACGGTCAGCGTCGGCGTCGACGTCGACCACGCGGTCACCCCCGACCTCGACAGCTTCGCCTGGCAGGTGCTGACCACGCTGGCGACCCACGCGACCGCCGAGAACATCGACGGCACGTTCGTCATCACCCTCACCATGGAGTCGGGGCCATCCTGAGATCGGGAGCTGACGTGGCCGCCGAGACCGGCTGGGAGGACCCGGACGACGCCCCGTCCGGCGTCGACGTCACCCGCCGCCGCAGCGCGGAGCTCTTCGTCGTGCTGCGCGACGAGGACTCCTCGGCCGCCGAGCGCGACGAGGCACGCGACGCCCTGGTGCACCTGCACCTGCCCCTGGTGGAGCACTGCGCCCGGCGGTTCCGCAACCGCGGTGAGCCCCTCGAGGACCTCGTCCAGGTCGGCACCATCGGCCTGATCAAGTCCGTCGACCGGTTCGACGCCGAGCGTGGCGTCGAGTTCTCCACCTACGCCACCCCGACGATCATCGGCGAGATCAAGCGCTACTTCCGCGACAAGGGCTGGGCCATCCGCGTCCCGCGCCGGCTGCAGGAGCTGCGCATGCAGATCGGCTCCGCGACCGCCGAGCTCACCCAGTCCCTGGGCAGGTCACCGACCCCGCGCGAGCTCGCCGAGGCCATCGGCGTCTCGGTCGAGGAGATCGTCGAGGGCATCGAGTCCAGCAACGCCTACTCGACGCTCTCGCTCGACGCCAGCGACGACCACGACGACGGCGCGGCCACGATGCTCGACGCGATCGGCGTCGACGACGAGGGGCTCGAGCACGTCGAGATCCGCGAGTCGATCAAGCCGCTGCTCGACCGGCTCGCGCCGCGGGAGAAGAAGATCCTGCTGCTGCGGTTCTTCAAGAACATGACCCAGTCGCAGATCGCCGAGGAGATCGGCGTCTCCCAGATGCACGTCTCCCGCCTGCTCAACCGCACCCTCGAGCAGCTGCGCACCTCGCTGGAGGAGGAGTCGCAGTAGGGCGCTCCTACGAGGCGTCCGGGCCCCGGTCCTGGTCGTGCTCGGCCAGCGCCGCGACGCTGACCGGGGCCAGCAGGCCGACGAGCACCACCGCCGCGACCAGCGCCAGCACCACGGCGACGACGGTCGTGTCCCCGCCGCGGAAGCCCCAGGCGACGCCGAGCTGGATCAGCTGGGCGAGCACGATCGGGCTGCGGGCCCAGGAGCGGCCGTGGCTGACCGCCCAGGCGGCGGCGAGCAGCAGGACGCCGTACGCCGCGAAGAACAGCGCGGTGGTCACGCCCAGCGCGACCCGGTCCCCGGAGGTGCTGACCAGCTCGAGCACCGCGTACCCGACCAGGACCAGGCCCTCGACGGCCACCAGCGAGGCGGCCACCACCAGGGGTGGCGGGACGGTCGGCCGGTGGGTGCTCACGGGTCCGAGCCTAGGGCGCGTGCGTGGGGGGCCGATGGGTACCCCGGGGACGAATGTGACGCCGGTGACGGTGCAAAACCGGCCGAAGGGGTTGTTTAACGGTCCAAGAGTTGCCACCCTGGTGCGGTGCGCTCGTGAACGCGTTCACGTCGTCGTGCCCCAGGCACCGAGCGGCACCGCAGGTCTTGTCGTCCCTGACCTGCACGCGAGCTTTGAGGAAAGAGGGTTCCCCCAGCCATGGATTGGCGCCACCGCTCCGCCTGCCTCGACGAGGACCCGGAGCTGTTCTTCCCGATCGGCAACACCGGTCCGGCCATCCTCCAGATCGAGGAGGCCAAGCAGGTGTGCCGGCGCTGCGAGGTGCGCGAGCAGTGCCTCGCGTGGGCGCTCGAGGCGGGGCAGGACCACGGCGTGTGGGGCGGCCTGAGCGAGGACGAGCGCCGCGCCCTGAAGCGCCGCAGCGCCCGGTCCCGCGTCCGCAGCGCTTGAGACTGGCTGCCGAGGCAGGCGCTCACTCCACCGGCACGTCGATCTCCGCCCGCGTGCCCGGCCCGTGCGGCCGCGGTCCGAGCGTGAGCTGACCGCCGAGCTCGGACTCCACGAGCGTCCGCACGATCGACAGCCCGAGGTTGGTCGACCCGTCGAGGTCGAAGCCCGCGGGCAGGCCCCGACCGTCGTCGTCGACGGTCAGGTGGAGTCGGCCGACGAGCCGGCGCGCGGTGATGACGATCTCACCGGCACCCTCCGCGAGCTCGGCGTCGTAGCCGTGCTCGACGGCGTTCTGCAGCACCTCGGTGAGCACCATGGCCAGCGCCGTGGCCGACTCCGAGGGGAGCACGCCGACGCTCCCCTCGCGCCGGACCCGCACCCGGGCTCCGACCGCACTCACCTCGGTGACCATCCGGGCGAGCGGGTCGAGGATCTCGTCGAAGTCCACCCGCTCGCCCACGGCCTGGCTCAGCGTCTCGTGGACGATGGCGATCGAGCCCACCCGTCGCACCGCCTCCTCGAGCGCGAGCCGGGCGGCCTCGGAGTCCATCCGGCGCGCTTGCAGGCGCAGCAGCGCCGCGACCGTCTGCAGGTTGTTCTTCACCCGGTGGTGGATCTCGCGGATCGTCGCGTCCTTGGTCACCAGCTCCCGGTCGCGGCGGCGCAGGTCGGTGACGTCGCGCACCAGCACCAGCGCCCCGATGTGGTCCCCGCGCGGCCGCAGCGGGATCGACCGCACGATCAGCGACACCCCGTCGGTGCCGATCTCGGTGTCCCGGTGCGCGCGGCCGCCCAGCACGGCGCTGAGGGTCTCCTCGTCGGGACGGCGCCGCGGCGGCACCAGCCGGCGCGTGGTGTCGGCCAGCGGCAGGCCGGTCAGGTCCCCGGAGAGGCCCAGCCGGCGGAAGACCGACAGGGCATTCGGGCTGGCGTAGACGACGCGGCCGGCGGCGTCGACCCGCAGGAACCCGTCGCCCACCCGTGGGGTGTCGGCGTGGTCGCTGCGCTGGCCCGGGGCGGGGAAGAACCCGTGCGCGATCATCTGGGTCAGGTCCGCGGCGGCCTGCAGGTAGGACAGCTCCAGCCTGCTCGGGGTGCGCACCCCGAGCAGGTTCGTGTTCCGCGCGACCACCGCGATGACCCGGCCGCCCCGGCGCACCGGGATCGTCTCCACCCGGACCGGCACGTCGTCGCGCCACTCGGGATCGCCCTCGCGCACGAGCCGGCCCTGCAGGTAGGCCGCGTCGATCAGCGGGCGGCGCCCGGCCGGCACGAAGGTGCCGATCACGTCGTCGACGTACGCCGTCGGCCCGGTCGTCGGCCGCATCTGCCCGGCCGCCCAGAAGCCCTTGCCCTCCCGGTCCGGGAGCCAGAGGACCAGGTCGGCGAAGGACAGGTCGGCGATGATCTGCCAGTCCGCCTGGAGCAGCTGCAGCCACGCGACGTCCTCGTCGTCGAGGTCGGTGTGGCTGCGCACCAGCTCGGTGAGTGACGGCACGTGTCCAGGCTAGGGCGTGTCCGAACGGCCGGACCGTGCGCCCGTCGGTGTGGGACCCGCCACGGCTCCACCGCGGACCGGGCGGACGACTTGCGGATGTCTGGACCACCTCTGCCAAGATGGCTGCCATGTCCGGGTCGTACTGGCAACAGGTGCACGCAACCGGGCTGGCGGTCCCCCAGGACCGTCCCCTCGACGACCTCACCGCCGAGCTCACCCGGATGCTGGGGGACCCGGACCCGGCGCTGCGCGACGGCATCGCCTACCCGACGCTGACCACCTGGATCGACCGCGGCGTCTACGACGACCTGCTGGGCGGACTGGGCGACGGGATGGCGGTGGGCCTGCAGGTGGGGCTCGGCGAGACCGGCACCGACACGGTGTTCCGCCGCAGCTTCTCCGCGCTGGTGCTCGGCGAGTGCATCGCCCGCGACAACGCCCGCCCGCTGCTGGCCAGCGGCAAGATCCTCGAGTGGGGCGACCGGGTCGCGACCTGGCTGCTGCGCGAGCGCGACCTGCGCGCGTTCGTGCCGGCCCGGGGGTGGGCGCACGCGGTCGCGCACGGCGCGGACACCCTGGCCGTGCTCGCGCAGTCGCCGCACCTGGCCCAGCCCGAGCTGACTGTCGTCCTCGACGTGATCGCGGACCGGGTGCTGCTGCCGGTCGACCGCCTGTTCACCAGCGGCGAGCCGGACCGGTTGGCGTTCGCCACCATGAACGTGCTGCGCCGCAACGTGGTGCCGCTGCGGGTGCTCGAGCCCTGGGTGCGCCGGCTCGCCGCGTCGGCGGGCACCCGGTCGTCGTACGACGGTCGCGACCCGTACCTGCTCGGCGGCAACGCCGAGTCGTTCCTGCGCGCCCTCTACTTCCAGCTCGCGATGGGCGGACGGCCACCGCAGGTGCGGTCGGACCTGCTGCTGGTCGTCGTCGACGCGCTGAAAGCGACGAACTCGGCGTTCCTCGCTGCTACGGATGAGTAACATCCGACCATGTCCACGGAACTGAACGGCCACGCCGGCGAGCTCGCGGTCGCCGTCGCCCAGGCGCACGGGGTCGAGACGATGTTCACCCTCTCCGGCGCCCACGTCTTCCCGCTGTACGACGGCGCGGTCAAGGCCGCCAGCCCGCTCCGGCTGCTCGACGTGCGGCACGAGCAGACCGCCGCGTTCGCCGCGGAGGCGACCGGCAAGCTGACCCGGACCCCGGGCCTCGCCGTGCTCACGGCCGGGCCGGGCGTGACCAACGGCCTGAGCGCCGTCGCCCAGGCGCAGTTCGCCGGGTCGCCGATGGTCGTCGTGGGCGGTCGCGCCCCGCAGGGCCGGTGGGGCACCGGCGCCCTCCAGGAGCTCGACCAGCCGCCGATCTTCGCCCCCGTGTCCAAGCTGGCCCGCACGATCCCGACCGCGGCCGACGTCGTGGCGGGCATGGACGAGGCGTTCGTGACGGCCGGCTCCTCCCACCGCGGCCCGGTCTTCGTCGACGTCGCGATGGACGAGCTGTTCAACACCGGTGCCGGCACCCTCGCCACGGTGAGCGTGCCGCGCGGCGCCGAGCCGGACCCCGACGCGCTCGCCACGGTCGCCGGCCTCCTCGCCCGCGCCGCCCGGCCGGTGCTGATCCTCGGCACCGACGTGTGGGCCGACCGTGCCGAGGAGGCCGCGCTGCGCTTCGTCGAGGCGACCGGCGTGCCCGCGATCACCAACGGCATGGGCCGCGGCGTCGTCCCCGGGGGCCACCCGCTGCTGGTGACCAAGGCGCGCAGCCACGCCCTGGGCAACGCCGACCTGGTCGTGGTCGTCGGCACGCCGCTGGACTTCCGTCTCAACTACGGCGTCTTCGGGGGACGCGACGGCGCCGACCCCGCCCAGGTCGTGCACGTGGCGGACTCCCCCGGACAGGTCTCCGGGCACGCCGCCCTCGCCGGCTCGGTGTCAGGCGACCTGACCAGCGTCTTCGACGGGCTGCTCACCTCCCTCGAGGGCGCCGGGAGCCGCGCGGACCGCTCGTCGTGGGTCGCCGACCTGCAGGCGGCCGTGGCGGCCGCCCAGGAGCGGGACGCGGCGCTGCTGGGCGCCGAGGCGGACCCGATCCACCCGGCCCGCATCTACGGCGAGCTGGTGCCCCGCCTGGCCGACGACGCGGTCGTCATCGGCGACGGCGGCGACTTCGTCAGCTTCGCCGGCAAGTTCGTGGAGCCGAAGCGGCCCGGCTGCTGGCTCGACCCCGGCCCCTACGGCTGCCTGGGTGCCGGTCTCGGTGCCGCGATCGCCGCGCGGCTGGCCCGCCCGTCCGCCCAGGTCGTGCTGCTGCTCGGCGACGGCGCCGCCGGCTTCTCGCTGATGGACGTCGACACGCTGGTGCGCCACGGCCTGCCGGTGGTCATGGTGATGGGCAACAACTCCGCCTGGGGCCTGGAGAAGGGGCCCATGCAGATGCTCTACGGCTACGACGTCATCGCCGACCTCGCGCCCCGCACGGCGTACGACGAGGTGGTGCGCGCCCTGGGCGGCGCCGGTGAGACCGTGACCGACCCGCGTCAGGTCGGCCCGGCGCTCGACCGGGCCTTCGCCTCGGGCGTGCCCTACCTGGTCAACGTCATCACCGACGTCGACGCGACCTACCCACGGAACAGCTTCGGTGTCTGACCCCGCTCCCGGGCTGCTGGTCCGGCGAGCTCGTCCGGAGGACCTGGACGCGGTCGGCGACGTCACCGTGGCGGCGTACGCGGAGTTCACCACCGGCCCCGACGACCACTACGTCGCGCTGCTGCGAGACGCCGCCCGGCGCGACCGCGAGGCCGAGCTGTGGGTCGCCGAGCGCGCCGGCGAGGTGCTGGGGACGGTGACGATCGCGCTGCCCGGATCGCCGTGGCGCGAGATCAGCACCGACGACGAGGGCGAGTTCCGGATGCTCGCCGTGTCGCCCGCGGCCCGGCGGCAGGGGGTCGGGGAGACGCTGACCGCGCACGCGCTGGACCGCTTCCGAGCCCTCGGGTTCACGGGCGTGGTGCTCTCCAGCCTGGCCGAGATGACCGCCGCCCACCGGGTCTACGAGCGGCACGGCTTCCGGCGCGCCCCCGAGCGCGACTGGTCGCCGATGCCGGGAGTGCACCTGATCGCCTTCGTGAAGGAGCTGTGAGGTGGAGTCCGCGCTGACCTTCACCGTGACCGACGCCGACACGGCCGCCGCCGTCGGCTCCGGCAGCCTGCCCGTGCTCGGCACGCCCCGGCTGCTGGCGTGGTGCGAGGCCGCCACGTGCGCCGCCCTCGAGCCCACCCTCCCCGAGGGCTCGACCAGCGTCGGCACCCGGGTCGACCTCGAGCACCTCGCCGCCAGCCCGGTCGGGCAGGAGGTCGAGGTCACCGCCTCCGCGTCGTACGTCGACGGCCGGCTGCACCGCTTCACCGTCGCCGCCCGCCACGTCGGCGGCAGCTCCCCCGGCAGGGTCGTCGGCACCGGCGAGATCACCCGCGTGGTCGTGGACGCCGAGCGGTTCCTGTCGCGACTGTGACGCTCCCCCTGCCGCCCGGTCGTTCCCGCGCAATTGAACGATCACGCACCGGTTGCGGGTCCCCCAGGCGCTCGAGAGCGCACAATTGAACGCCCAGGCGCGGTTCCGAGACACGTCGCAGCGGGTCGCTGCGCGCACCACCGCCGACGCCCTCGACCTCCTCGCCGGGTCGACCGGCCCTCGCCGGCTCGGTCCGATCGGCTCGGAGATTTCGCCCTCGGCCGGGCATTTGAGAGACTGGTCGTTGGCCCCTGAACGGGCCGACCACGTCCGATCAGGAGGAACACCATGGGCAAGACCGGCCGCAAGCGCCGCGCTCGGAAGAAGAAGGGCGCGAACCACGGCAAGCGCCCCAACGCCTGAGCGCTCCTGCTCCAGCAGGAACAGCAGAACCCCCGGACCAGCGGTCCGGGGGTTCTCGCGTTACGGGGCTCAGCCCTCGCGGATCTCGACCTGCACCTGGCGGATCTGGAAGAGCACCCGCTGACGCAGCTCGTCGGGGGCGGCCTCGTGGCACGACCGGGCGACGACGGACTTCACCGTGCGCTGGAGGTCGTACTTGGCCAGGCAGGGGTTGCAGGTGTCCAGGTGCACCTGGACCTCGCTGCAGTCGGCCTCGTCGAGCTCGTTGTCGATGAAGTAGACGATCCGCTCAAGGAAGTCGGCGCAGTCCTGGGCGCTGGGCTCCGGCCCGGCGTGGGAGTGATGATCGTGGGTCACGACGCACCCCCGTCCCGGCCGACCGTGAGGAGGTCGTTGTCGCGCACGTAGTCCGAGAGCATGTCGCGCAGCTGGCGCCGGCCCCGGTGCAGCCGGGACATGACGGTGCCGATCGGGGTCTCCATGATCTCGGCGATCTCCTTGTAGGCGAAGCCCTCGACGTCGGCGAGGTAGACGGCGAGCCGGAACTCCTCGGGCAGCCGCTGCAGGGCGTCCTTGACCTGGGAGTCCGGCAGGTGCTCGAGCGCCTCCATCTCCGCCGACCGCAGACCGCTGGACGAGTGCGACTCGGCCCGGTGCAGCTGCCAGTCCTCGACGTCCTCGGACATCGACTGCTGCGGCTGGCGCTGCTTCTTGCGGTAGGAGTTGATGAACGTGTTGGTGAGGATGCGGTAGAGCCAGGCCTTGAGGTTCGTGCCCGGCTTGAACTGGTGGAACGAGGAGTACGCCTTCGCGAACGTCTCCTGCACGAGGTCCTCGGCATCGGCCGGGTTGCGCGTCATCCGCATCGCGGCGGAGTAGAGCTGGTCCAGGAACGGCAGCGCGTCACGCTCGAAGCGTGCCGACCGCTCGGCTTCGGTCTCGGTGTCGAGGTCGACGACCTCCGGGGTCGTCTCAACGGGATCTGTCATCGTCTCCCAGACTAGCCCCGCGGCGGGGCGTTCGAGCACGGCGAGCATGCGGGAGGAACGCCTCAGCCGGTGCGGTCATTCCCGGCGACCTCGCGGGTCACCCACTCAAGGGTCGACTCCACGATGATGCCCAGCGCCTCCTCCTGGCTGAGCTCGCCGGACCGCGGCACCCGGAAGGAGTGGTCGGCCCCGGGGACCACCGCGAGGTCGACGTCGGCCGGGAACTCGTCCGGCCGGCCCATCGTGTCGCGCTCCCCCTGCACGACCAGGGTCGGCACGCCCGCGCCCTCGAGCTCGGCGAGCCGCGACCGCTCCGGGCGGCCCGGTGGGTGCAGGGGGAAGGCCAGTGCCAGGCAGCCGCTCGCGCCGAGGGAGCGGGCGCACCGCGCGGCGGAGCGGGCGCCGGCCGACCGGCCGCCCACCACCAGCGGGGTGCGCACGCGCAGCTGGTTGGCCGCGGCCGTGAGCCCGTCGTCGAGGGTCGGTGGGGCGGTGGCGACCTTGCGCCCGGCCACCCGCCAGGGCTGCTCGAGGCGCACCACCGTGACGCCGTTGCGCGGCAGGTCGCGGGCGAGCGCCTCGAGGTCCGCGGTGTCGATGCCGACCCCCGCACCGTGGCTGAGCAGCAGCGTCGCGAACGGGTGCCGGGCCCGGTCGGTGACCAGCCGGGCCTCGCCGTGCGGGGTCTCGATGCGACGCTCGGTCGAGGTCATGGCGTCACCCCCTCGGGGACGTCGGCCAGCGGCAGCGGCTCGAGCAGCTCGGGGCCGTTGTTGCGGACGTTGCTGACCAGCGTGGAGACCGGGTAGGCCTCCAGCGTCCCGGGCGCGGCCGGGACGAGCAGCTCGAGCAGGTGGTCCGGCGGCTGGCGCGGGTCGAGCCAGGACGCCCAGCGGTCACGCTCGACCATCAGCGGCATCCGGTCGTGGATGTGACCGACGGCGTCCTCGGCGTCGGTGGTGATCACCGTGCAGGTCCAGCGGAACCGATCCGGGTCGTCGTCGGCCTTGGTGGGGTCGCGCCAGATCTCGTAGAGACCGGCCATGGCGAGGATCCCGTGGTCGCGCGGCCGGATGAAGAAGGGCTGCTTGCGCGGCTTCCCCTTCACCGTCAGCTCCTGCGTCGGATACCACTCGAAGTACCCGTCGGCCGGCAGCAGGCAGCGCCGCTTGGCGAACGCCCGCTTGTACGCCGGCTTCTCGGCGACGGTCTCCATCCGGGCGTTGATCATCCGGTTGCCGATGGAGGGGTCCTTCGCCCAGGACGGCACCAGGCCCCAGGTGACCACCCGCAGCTGCCGCTCCGGCGGCTCCTCGCTCTCCCGGCTGGGCGGCCGCTCGACGACCGCGTAGACCTCCTTGGTCGGCGCGACGTTGTAGTCGGCGGCCAGCGGCTCGGGGATCCGCACGTCGGCGATGTCGAACTCCTCGACGAGGTCCTCGGGTCGCCTGCTCGACGCGTACCGGCCGCACATGTCACGACCCTAGCCGGGCACGACGGAGGAGTGCACGGCGTGGGGCGGGAGGTTGAGCAAGCCTGCGGCCGAGCTTGCGAGGACGCAACGGCGCGTCGAAACCCCACCGGGGCAAGGGTGACGCTAGGCGCGGGCGAGCTCGTCGAGGAGCCGACCGGCCCCGTCGTCGGTCTCGGGGAGCCCCTCGATCCAGACCCGGGCGACGGTCGGGCCGGCGGAGAGCATCCGGCGCAGCAGGCCGGCGCGGCGAGCGATCCGGTCGTCGCGCTCGGCGAGCACGACCACCCGGGCGGGTCCCACGCGCCCGATGGTCTCCGCGCCGGCGAACACCGTGCGGGCGGTGTCGCCGACGCGGGCGACCCGCAGCGCCCGGGTCAGGGCGTCGTCACCGCCCTCGGCGGACCCCGGTGCCGTGGGGCCGGAGACGACCACGAGCGCGTGCGAGTCCGCCGCCGGCGTACCGCTGTGGCGACCCGCGCGGTAGATCTCCGCGATCCGGCTGCGGAGGTGGGCCTGGCTGGCGAGCCCGGTCAGCGGGTCGTCGCAGGCGAGGTCGTGGACGTAGCCGAGCATCACGTCGCTCCAGGCGACCGCCAGGGCGACGGTGTCGGCGTGGTCGGGCGGGGTCCCGCGCACCAGCCGGCTGGTGGCGGCGAGGGCGGTGAGCGCCTCGGCGAGCGACCGGCCGTCACGAGCGAGGTCGCCCCCCGCGACCTCGCACGCGCCGGTCGTGCCCGACCCCGAGGCGAGGGCCTCTCCAACTGCCTCCAGGCGCGGCGGCAGCGCCGCTCGCAGCCTCGGGGACAGCTCCCCCACCGCCTCGGGGCCGGCCGTGGCGCCACGTCGACGGTGCGTCGTGAACTTCCCCACGGTGGCTCCCCCTCAGTTGGTCTGCCGAGGGTGGAACGGGCGGGACCGGAGACCATGACGCGACTTCGCCGAGGTCACCCGGAGATATTTCCGGGCCTCCACCGTGATCTTTGGCCCGCTCGCGCGTTGGACGGTCATGCCGACCACCCTGGTGACCGTCGACGGTCCTCCGAGCGACGCCGAGCTGATCTCGGCCGTGCGCGCCGGGGACACCGACGCGTACGGCGAGCTGTTCGCCCGGCACGTCGACGCCGCCCGCCGGCTGGCCCGACAGCTGGTGTCGGCCGGGGACGCCGACGACCTGGTCTCCGAGGCGTTCGCGAAGGTGCTCCAGGTGCTGCAGCGCGGGGGCGGGCCCGACCTCGCGTTCCGGGCCTACCTCCTCACCGCCGTGCGCCGCCTGCACGTGGACCGGATCCGGAGCACCGCGCGGCTGCGCACGACCGACGACCTCACGCCGTTCGACCCCGGCGTGCCGTTCCGCGACACCGCGATCGAGGGCTTCGAGAGCGAGACGGCCGCCCGCGCCCTGGCCTCGCTGCCCGAGCGCTGGCAGGCCGTGCTGTGGCACACCGAGGTGGAGGGCCAGCGGCCCGCCGAGGTCGCGACCCTGCTGGGCATGACGCCGAACGCGGTGTCCGCGCTCGCCTACCGTGCCCGCGAGGGGCTGCGGCAGGCCTACCTGTCGCTGCACGCCCAGGACGTCGAGGACGACGCCTGCGCACGCACCCGGGCGGCGCTCGGCGCCTACGTGCGCGGCGGGCTGTCCCGGCGCGACTCCGCCCGCGTCATCTCGCACCTCGAGGAGTGCCGGGCCTGCGCGGCGATCTACCTCGAGCTCACCGAGGTCAACTCCCACCTCGGGGCGCTGCTCGCGCCGCTGCTGCTCGGCGCCGCCGGCGCCGCCTACCTCGCCGGCAACGCCGGGGGGGCGACGCTCGCGGGCGGGCTCGTCCTGCTGGCGGACCGCGCGAAGGAGGCCGTGGTCGCCCATGCCTCGACCGTCGCGGTGTCCGGGGCCGCGGCCGCCGTCGTCGCCGCTGCCGTCGTGCTCGGGGTGCAGCAGCGCGGGTCCGACGTGCCGACCGCCACCGACGTCCCCGCCCGGACCGCCGACGTCCCGGGCGGCTCCCCCGCCGCCACCCGCCCCACGAGTGCCCCGACAGGCGCCCCGACCGCCGCTGCGAGCGCCCCGGGGGGACGCGCCGGCGCGGGTCGGGGTACGCCGGTCCGGTCGGGTGTCCAGGCGCCGAGCGGCCCCGCGGCAGGCGCCGCGACCGGGCCCGGCGCGGACGGCCCGGCCGGACCTGGTGCCGGACCTGGTGCCGGACCTGGTGCCGGACCCGGTGCCGGACCCGGTGCCGGATCTTCGGGCGGCCCGTCCTCGGACGGTGGGCCGGCACAGCCGTCCCCCCCGCAGCCGACCGCTCCGTCGCCGAAGCCGTCGCCGCCCGCCCCGGTGCACGTCGACGTCGCCGCCTGGGCGGGCCCCGGCGGGGTGACGGCCAGCGTCGGCGCCGGGGTCGGCGGGGCGTCGCTGCCGCCGGTCCAGGTGACGGTGCCGCTGCCCGACGGCGGCTCGTCCGGTGGACTGCTCCCGCGCCCGACCGGGTAGAGGGAGGGCATGACCGTCAGCAGACTCATCGCCCGTCCGATGCTCGCGTCGATCTTCGTGGTGGGAGCGACGACCGCGCTGAAGAACACCGCCGGCTCCGCCGGCAAGGCGGATCCCGTGACCTCGCGCCTGGTGCCGCTGGCCCAGAAGGCCGGGATCCCACTGCCGAGCGACCCCGAGACCCTGGTCAAGCTCAACGCCGGTGTCCAGATCGGCGCGGGCCTCGCGCTCGCCACCGGCCGCCTGCCGCGGCTCTCGGCGGCCGTGCTCGCCGCCTCCCTGGTCCCGACGACCGCTGCCGGTCACCGGTTCTGGGAGTCCGACGACGAGGCGACGCGCACCCAGCAGCGGCTGCACTTCTTCAAGAACGTCGCACTCGTGGGCGGCCTGATCATCGCCGCGGGTGACACCGAGGGGCGGCCAGGTGTCGCCTGGCGGGCCCGGCACGCGGCGAAGGACGCGCGTCGCGAGGCCAAGCTGCTCAAGGCGAAGGTGGCGTCCTGACGCCCCACCCGCGCGGGCTCTAGGCTGTCGGCTCGTGACCGAGCCCTGGCCAGCACCGCGCGCCCACCACCCCGTGGACGCGGTCGTCTCGCTGCCGGGCAGCAAGTCGCTGACCAACCGGGCGCTCGTGCTGGGCGCGCTGGCGGACGGGCCCAGCGTCGTACGCAGACCGCTGCGGTCCCGGGACACGACGCTCATGGTCGGGGCGCTGCGCGGCCTGGGCGCCGGCATCGACGACTCGTCCGACGGCGAGTGGACGGTGACCCCCGGGGCCCTCTCCGGGGACGCGACGGTCGACTGCGGGCTGGCCGGCACCGTGATGCGGTTCGTCCCTCCGGTCGCCGGCCTGTCCACCGGGACGGTCTCCTTCGACGGCGACCCGCACATGCGGCTGCGACCGGTCGGGGAGATCCTCGGGGCGCTGCGCACGCTCGGTGTCGACGTGGTGGGCGACGCGCTGCCGTTCGCCGTCCGGGGCACGGGCGCGGTGCGCGGCGGCACGGTCGTCGTCGACGCGTCGGCGTCGTCGCAGTTCGTGTCCGCCCTGCTGCTGGCCGGCGCGCGCTACGACGAGGGCGTCGACCTGCGCCACGACGGCCCGCCCGTCCCCTCGCTGCCCCACGTGGAGATGACGGTCGCGATGCTGCGCGAGCACGGCGTCGAGGTCGACGCTCCGACACCGGGGGGCGACGCGAACCGGTGGCGGGTCGCGCCGGGACCGGTCCACGCGGTCGACCGCGTCATCGAGCCGGACCTGTCGAACGCCGCGCCGTTCCTGGCGCTCGCCGCCGTCTCGGGCGGCAGCATCACCGTCCGTGACTGGCCGCGTGAGACCACCCAGGCCGGCGACGCGCTGCGCGAGATCCTGACGACGATGGGCTGCGAGGTCGCGTTCGTCGACGAGGGCCTGCGGGTCACCGGAAGCGGCACGCTGGCGGGGATCGACATCGACCTGCACGACGTGGGCGAGCTGACCCCTGCCGTCGCAGCCCTCTGCGCGCTGGCCGAGGCGCCCTCGCACCTGCGCGGGATCGGCCACATCCGCGGCCACGAGACCGACCGCCTCGCGGCACTGGCCACCGAGCTCACCGGGCTCGGCAGCATCGTCACCGAGCACGCAGACGGCCTCGACATCGAGCCCGCTCCCCTCCACGGCGGTGTCTGGCACACCTACGCCGACCACCGGATGGCCCACGCCGGCGTGATCCTCGGCGCGGCCGTCGAGGACGTCCTCGTCGAGGACGTGGCGACGACCGGCAAGACCTTCCCCGAGTTCGCCGCCCTGTGGGCCGGGCTGGTCTCGGGCTGAGGACGAGCGGGGCCGACCGGGGATGAGCGGGCGCTACTCCGACCACGACGTCGAGCACTACGACCGTCCCCGGCGGCGCACGCGCCCGCGCACCAAGGAGCGCCCGACCTACGACGACGCCGAGGACGCCCTCGTCGTCACCGTCGACCGCGGCCGGTTCACGCTGCTCCTCGACGGTCGCACGGTCCTCGCGATGAAGGCGCGGCCGCTGGGCCGCAAGGGCGTGGTGGTCGGTGACCTCGTGCGCGTCGTCGGTGACACCAGTGGCGACGACGGCTCGCTCGCCCGCATCGTCGAGGTCACCCCGCGGCGCACGGTGCTGCGCCGCACCGCCGACGACGACGACCCCGTCGAGCGGGTGATCGTCGCGAACGCCGACCAGCTCGTCGTCGTCACCGCGCTCGCCGACCCCGAGCCCCAGCCGCGCCTGATCGACCGCGCGCTCGTGGCGGCGTACGACGCCGGGCTGCAGCCGCTGCTCTGCCTGACCAAGTCCGACCTGGCCGACCCGGAGACGCTGCTGGCGACGTACCGCTCCCTCGGCGTGCCCTGGCTGGTGACGCGCAAGGGCGGCGACCTCGACGAGCTCCGCGGGCGTCTCGCGGGGCGCACGAGCGTGCTGCTCGGCTCCAGCGGGGTCGGCAAGTCCACGCTGGTCAACGCGCTGGTGCCCGACGCCGGGCGCGACGTGGGGCGGGTCAACGCGGTGACCGGGCGCGGGCGGCACACGTCGACGTCGGCCTACCTCCTCCAGCTGCCGGGAGACGTCGACGGGCCGGGCGGGGGATGGATCGTCGACACCCCCGGGATCCGGTCGTTCGGGCTCGCGCACGTGCAGCCCGAGCACCTCATCGAGGCGTTCCCGGACCTCGACGAGATGACCGAGGACTGCCCACGCGGCTGCACCCACGGCGACGACGAGCCCGAGTGCGGCCTCGACGAGGCCGTGCGCGAGGGACAGGCGGACCCGCTGCGCGTCCAGTCGTTCCGCCGGTTGCTGGAGGCCCGCAGCGAGTCGGCGTACTGACCCCCGGCCTCAGCCCCAGACTGCCCGCGCCCCGGCGTCACCGGTCAGCACGACCCACACCAGCAGCGCGACCGCCGCGGCCGCGAGGAGCACGTCGAGCACGACCTTCAGCGCACCGCTGCGAGCCAGCCACAGGTCCAGCAGCGCGACGACCCCGAAGCCGACCGTGATCCACAGCAGCTGCCGCGCCCGGTGCTCGTGGGTGAGGACCGCGCTGCTCCCCTGCAGCTCGGGCTTGCTGCCCAGGAAGCTGGTGCCCGTGACGTACGCCGTCACGATCGCGCCGACGGCGAGGACGACGACCACCAGCAGCGGCCAGGTCAGGCGGTCGCGCCAGCGCGGGACCGCGACCCTCACGAGGGCGGTCAGTGCCGCGACCGGACCCAGGACCACGGCCGCGTGGACCACGAGCGGGTGCAGGGGGAGCCCGTTGACCTCCATGCCCCGTACACGGCTCCGCGGGCCCACCGGTTCAGCGGGCGCCGCAGTCACTAGGGTGAGGTCGTGCCGACCTCCACGGACTACACCGACGACCTGCGCCTGGCGCATGTGCTCGCCGACGACGCCGACTCGATCACCGAGAGCCGGTTCCGCGCCCTCGACCTGCACGTGATGAGCAAGCCCGACCTGACGCCGGTCAGCGACGCCGACCACGCGGTCGAGGAGAGCATCCGTCGCACCCTGTCGCGGGTGCGGTCGCGCGACGCCATCACCGGCGAGGAGCAGGGCTCGACCGGGCACAGCCAGCGGCGGTGGGTCATCGACCCGATCGACGGCACCAAGAACTTCGTCCGCGGCGTCCCCGTCTGGGCGACGCTCATCTCGCTGGTCGTCGACGACGAGGTCGTGCTCGGCGTGGTCTCGGCGCCCCTGTTGCAGCGGCGCTGGTGGGCCTCGACGGGCCACGGTGCCTGGACCGGCCGGTCGCTGCTCAAGGCGACCCGGTGCCAGGTGTCCGACGTGCGGCGGCTGGAGGACGCGTCGCTGTCCTACGCCTCACTCTCGGGCTGGGAGGACCGGGGCCGCCTGGAGGACATGATGTCGCTGATGCGCCGCTGCTGGCGGACCCGCGCCTACGGCGACTTCTGGTCCTACATGCTGCTCGCCGAGGGCGCGGTCGACATCGCCGCGGAGCCCGAGCTGCAGGTCTACGACATGGCGGCGCTCGACGTGATCGTCCGCGAGGCCGGCGGCCGGTTCACCTCGCTCGAGGGCACCGACGGACCGTTCGGCGGCAACGTGCTCGCGACCAACGGCCACCTGCACGAGGCGGCGCTGTCGTTCCTCGGCTCGCTGCCCGACGACGGTGACGACCCCGACGTGCCCCGCACCGGGCCGGGGTCGGTGTCCGAGCTGCGCGACCACCGCCGCGACTGACCCGCGCCCGGTCCCCAGCATTGGACGCAGGGGTGTACGACGGCGCACTGCCCGCACTACGGTCGACCCATGCGCATCGGTGAGGTTCTCCAGGCCAAGGCGAGCCACGAGGTGGTCACGATCACTCCGGAGGCGGGCGTCCGCTCGCTCCTCGCGCTGCTCGCCGAGCACAACGTCGGCGCCGTGGTCGTCAGCTCCGACGGCCAGACCGTGGACGGCATCGTGAGCGAGCGCGACGTCGTCCGCCACCTGCACCACGACGGCACCGTCATCAACAACACGGTGGGCGCGATCATGACCGACGTCGTCGAGACGTGCGACGAGGACGCCCCCGTCGACGTGCTGATGAAGGTGATGACCGACCGCCGGATCCGGCACGTCCCGGTCGTCACCGACGGCCGGCTGGTCGGGATCATCAGCATCGGCGACGTGGTCAAGCACCGCATCGACCAGCTGGAGTTCGAGCGCGACCAGCTGGACAGCTACGTCCACCAGATCTGACCCGACGACCACCGGGTCCTAGGGTGGTCGGCATGGACAAGCCCGAGATCGACTTCCCCGACTACGACCCGCCGGCCGACCTCGTCGTCACCGAGATCACCGAGGGCGACGGCGCCGAGGCGACCGCCGGCTCGACCGTGTCGGTGCACTACGTGGGCGTGGCCCACTCCACCGGCGAGGAGTTCGACGCGTCGTACAACCGCGGCCAGCCGCTGCAGTTCCGCCTCGGCGTCGGCCAGGTCATCTCCGGCTGGGACCAGGGCGTGCAGGGCATGAAGGTCGGCGGCCGCCGGCAGCTGGTGATCCCGCCGCACCTCGGGTACGGCGACCGCGGCGCCGGAGGCGTGATCAAGCCGGGTGAGACGCTGATCTTCGTGGTGGACCTGCTCGGCGTCAGCTGAGCCGCCGGCCGGCCCTCACCAGGGCAGGCCGTCGTCGGCCCCCTCGTCGGCGACCCGGGCGGCCTGCGCGGCCAGCGACACCACGTCGCCCTTGACCAGCTGGCGGCCCCGCCGGGTCTCGACCTGGTCGTTGACCCGCACCATCCCGGCCGCGATCAGCGGCTTGGCCTCCGAGCCGCTCTCGACGAGGTTGGCGAGCTTGAGGAACTGCCCCAGGCGGATGGACTCGTCGCGGATCGGCACGTCGTACGGCTCGGGCATGGCCCCATTGTCCCTGCTCGGGGCGGGTCCTGGTGTCACCCGGGCGCGGGCGCATGGCCGGGGTGGTGGGGTGGCGCGTGTCTGGCTGGCCCCACGCGTCGCAGTTTCATCAAGGGATGCAGGCCTACCTGCACCTCCCATGGTGGGCATGCCGTGGGAAGGGCAGGCTCGACCACAGACCTTGATGAACCTGCGGCGGCCGGGGCGAGCGGGGCCGTCGGGTGGGTGCGGCGCTGGCGCGGCTGCTCGACCAACCACCCGGTGGTCCAGCAGCGAGCGCCAGCGACCCCGGAAAGCCGGGAACCGGCGACGACCCCCGGCGCGCCGTCCCCCCTTCGCTGCCTGTCGGTCGCAACCCGAACGCAGACCCGCGGGCTCCCGGCAGTCACCACCGCGTCGGGTGCGGGGAGCTCGACGGGCGGTCGTCGCTGCGCTCCTCCCAGCTCGACCGACGGCGACGGGCGGTCGTCGCTGGCGCGGCTGCTCGACCACCGGAGCCGTCAGCGGCCGAGGCCGCCCGGGAACAGGTTGGCGCGGGAGGGGCGGCCGGTCGTGAGGACCCAGTCGCGCCAGAACGACGTGAGGTCGACACCGGTGAGCCGCTCGAGCTGGTCGCGCCAGCCGTTCATCGAGAGCACGCCACCGCCGTCGCGGCGCTGGATGGTGCGCATGGCGGCGAAGAAGCGGGCGTCCCCGATCTTGTTGCGCAGGGCGTGCACGAAGTACGCGCCCTTGACGTAGACCGGCGAGTCGAACTCGTCGCCCGCGCCCATGTCGTAGAGCTTCCCGCCGAACAGCTCCTCGCCGCCGCGGCGGACGCCCTGGCGGTAGATCCGGTCCAGGTCGGCGCCTTGGTGCTCGCGCCAGAGCCACTCGGAGTAGGACGCCAGGCACTCGTTGAAGCAGATGTCCTTCCAGCGGTGCAGCGCGATGTGGTCGCCCCACCACATGTGTCCGTTCTCGTGCACGATCGTGAGCAGGCTGGTGCGCGTGGAGTAGACGGGCCGCCCGTAGGTCTCCAGCTCGTAGGGGATGTCGTCGTCGACGAACATCCCGCCGGCGGCCGGCGCCGGGTAGGGCCCCCAGCGCTGGGAGAGCACCCGCAGGATCTCGGGCAGCCGCGCCTCGCGGCGCATCACGGCGGCATGGCCGGGGCCGTACGCGGACACGACCGGCGTCCCGTCCGCGAGCCGCGAGCGCTGCACGGTCAGCCGGTCGGCGTACCAGCCGACCAGGTACGTCGAGATCGGCTCGCTCATCCGCCACCGGTAGGTGCGCACCGGGACGCCGTCACGCACGCCGGCCGTGGTGGGCCCCTGGACGCCCACCGAGACCAGCTCCAGGGGGCGGGGCACCGTGATCGCGAGCGCGTAGCGCGCCTTGTCGGTGGGGTGGTCGTTGCAGGGGTACCACGTCGCACAGCCGTGCGGCTCGCCCTCGAGGTAGCCGGCGCCCGGGGCACCGCCGCCGGCGATGAAGCCGCTGGGGGCGCCGCCGTCGTCGACGTTGTGCAACCGGCCGTGGTAGCGCACGACCACCTGGAAGGCGGCACCGCTGCCCACCGGCCGGGCCGGCGTGATCACCAGCTCGTGCGCACCTGCCCGGCGCCAGGTCGCGCGGCGCCCGTCGACGGTCACGTCGGTGACGGTGAGCCCGTCGAGGTCCAGGTCGAAGCGGGGAAGCCGCTTCGTCGCCCGGGCGCTCACCGTCGCGCTCCCCGCGATCGTGTGGTCCCGGCCGCCGTAGTCGACGGCGATCCGGTAGGACCGGACGTCGTAGCCGCCGTTGCCGTCGGTCGGGTAGTACGGATCACCGATCCCCACCCGGGACGCGGACGCCCCCGGCGCCAGGGTCGCGGTCAGCAGGAGGCCGAGCAGGGTCGCGAGGAGGATCCGGGTCCGAGAGGTCACTCCACCACGCTAGCCCTGGGGTCAGCCGATCAGCAGGGTGATGGCGTGGATGAGCACCCCGACCAGACCACCGACGATGGTGCCGTTGATCCGGATGAACTGCAGGTCGCGCCCGACGTGCAGCTCGATGCGCCGCGCGGCCTCCTTGCCGTCCCACCGCTCGATGGTGTGGGTGATCACCGTCGTCACCTCGGTGCCGTAGCGCTCGACGGAGAAGACCGCCGCGTCCGCCGCGAGCCCGTCGAGACGCTCGCGGAGCGTGGCGTCGGCGACCAGCCGCTCCCCGAACGACGTCAGCTCGTGGAGCACGCGCTCGCGGACCGCGCCCTCGGGGTCGTGGAGCGAGCCCAGCAGCGACCGGCGCAGCGCGTTCCAGAGCGAGACCGACGAGGTGAGCACCTGCGGGTGGTCCAGCAGCCGCTCCTTGAGCCGCTCGGTGCGCTGCTGGGCGACGGGGTCGTGCTGCAGGTCGTGGGCCAGCTGGGCGAGCATCGAGTCGAGCGCCTCGCGCACGTGGTGGTGGGGGTCGTCGCGGACGTCGGCGACCCAGCGCACGAGTTCGCGGTGGACCCGCCAGGTCACGGCCTCGTTGAGCCGGTCCGGCGCCCACCAGGGCGCCCGCTCCCCCAGCACCTCGGTCACCGTGTCGGGGTTCTCGACCAGCCACCGGTGCAGCTCCTCCAGGCCGAGGTCGACGAGCCCGTGGTGGAGGTCGTCGCGGGTCGTCTCCTCCAGCAGCGACCCCAGCAGGGGCGCGAGCTGCTCCTCGCGGAACCGCGGCACCAGCGCGTCGCGGATCAGCCCCTCGACGTGCTCGTCACGGACCCGGTTCAGCACGCTCACCGCGATCTCCGCGATCTCGTCGGTCGCCCTGCGGGCGTGCTCGGGCACCGCCAGCCACCGACCGACCCGCAGGGAGATCGTCGCGGCCGCGACCCGGTCGCGGACGATGTCCTCCTGCAGGAAGTTCTCGCCCACGAACTCCTCGAGGCCGCGCCCGAGGTCGTCCTTGCGCTTGGGGACCAGCGCGGTGTGCGGGATCGGGAGTCCCAGCGGGTGCTTGAAGAGGGCGGTCACGGCGAACCAGTCGGCGATCGCGCCGACCATGGAGGCCTCCGCCCCGGCGTTGACGAACCCGAGGAACCCGTCCTGGCCGAGCGTGGCGACGTACACGACGGCGGCGAGGACCAGCAGCGACACGGCGAGCGTGCGCATCCGGCGCAGTCCCTGGCGGCGCAGGGCGTCCGCGGCGGGGTTGGGCGTGATCATGGCGACGGTGCTCATCGGGGTCCCTGCGGCGTTGTCGGGCGGAGGAGCGGAGCGGGGGAGGCCGAGAACGGCGTGGGGTGGTTCATCGGGGTCCCTGCGGCGTTGTCGGGCGGAGGAGCGGAGCGGGGGAGGCCGAGAACGGCGTGGGGTGGTTCATCGGGGTCCCCGCGGCGTTGTCGGGCGGAGGAGCGGAGCGGGGGAGGCCGAGAACGGCGTGGGGTGGTTCATCGGGGTCATCCTCCCGCATGCGGGGTAGCCGCCCGGCGCGTGCCAGAATGCGCCGCATGTCACGCACGGTCATCACGTTCGGCACGTTCGACGTCTTCCACGTCGGCCACCTGCGCGTGATCGAGCGCGCCGCCGCCCTGGGCGACCGCCTCGTCGTGGGTGTCTCCGCCGACGCGCTCAACCTTCGCAAGAAGGGCCGCGAGCCGGTGTTCAGCCAGGCCGAGCGGCTGGCGATCGTCGCGGCGCTGAAGCCGGTCGACGAGGTGTTCGTCGAGGAGAGCCTGGAGCTCAAGCGCGACTACATCGTCAGGTACGGCGCCGACGTGCTCGTCATGGGCGACGACTGGGCCGGCCGCTTCGACGAGATGGAGGACATCTGCGAGGTGGTCTACCTGCCGCGCACCCCCGCCATCTCCACGACCGCCCTGATCGAGAAGATCTCCAGCACCTCCTGACCCGGGCCGGTCCGGGCGCCACCCGATTGGCCCAGCCGACCGCTCCCGGATTGGCGCTGCGCCAGGACCGCTGCGGACCCTAGGTTGAGCCCGTGACCCGCGCTCTCACCCCGGACCCGCTGCCCGCCGGCGACCCCCTGGCGACACCCTCGCTGGGGGTCGCCCAGGGCGCCGCGCTCACCCTGGGGGCCGTCCTCGGCACCGGCGTCATCTCCCTGCCCGCGCTCGCCCTCCACGAGGCCGGCCCGGCGTCCCTGGTCGCCTGGCTGACGCTGGTGCTGCTGTCGGTGCCGCTGGCCACCACGTTCGCCGCGCTCGGCGCCCGCCACCCCGACGGCGGGGGCGTGTCGACGTACGCCCGCCGAGCCTTCGGCGCCGGCGTCGCCACGGTGATCGGGTGGTGCTTCTACGTCGCGATCATGCTGGGCGCCCCCGCAGCGGCCGGCTTCGCCGGCGCGTACGTCGCCGACGGCCTCGGCGGCGGACGGCCCACCCAGCTGGTGACCGCCGGCCTCCTGATCGGCACGGTGGCGGTGATGAACTGGTTCGGCATCCGGGTCTCCGGACGGGTCCAGCTCGCGATCGCCGGGACCCTCGCCGCCCTGCTGCTCGTCGCCACCCTGGTGGCGCTCCCCCATGCCAGCAGGGCCAACCTGACGCCGTTCGCGCCGCACGGCTGGGCCTCGATCGGCACCGCGGCGGCCCTGCTCATCTGGGCCTTCGCCGGGTGGGAGGTGGTCACCTCGCTCAGCGCGGAGTACCGCGAGCCGGCGCGCGACATCGGCCGGGCCACGGTCGTGGCGCTGGTCGTGATGGGCGTGATGTACCTCGGGGTCGCCTTCGCCACCGTCGCGGCTCTCGGCGACCACGCCGGCAAGGCTCCGCTCTCGGACCTGCTCGTCCTCGGCTTCGGGGAGCCGGCGCGCGGCGTCACGACCGCCGTCGCCGTCCTGCTCTCGATCGGTGCGATGAACGCCTACTTCGCCGGCAGCGCCCGGCTGGGGGCGGCGCTGGGACGCGACGGGTCGCTGCCCGCCTGGTTCGCGCACGGCGCCACGGCCGGCCAGGTGCCGCGCCGCTCGCTGGCGGTGGTGACCGCGGGCGCCCTCCTCACGCTGCTCGGCGTGGCGGTCACCGGCGTCGCGATCGAGCGCACCATGCTCCTGGTCACCGGCGCGTTCGCGATCGTGTACGTCGTCGGCACGGCCGCCGCCCTGCGGCTGCTCCCCCGGGGCACCTGGGCGCACCGCGGCGCCGTCGTGGCGTTCGCGTCGTCGCTGGTGCTGCTCGGCCTGACCGCGCGCTACCTGCTCCCCCAGCTCGTCGTCGCGGTCGTGGCGGTCATCTGGCTGGCCCGCCGAGCAGCCGCGCCAGCCGCTCCAGGCCCGGCGTGACCGACGCGGTCGCCGCGGCGCCGTAGCCGACCACGAGGCCCGTCACGCGCTCCTCGACGGCGTAGGACGACAGCGCCTCGACCGCCACGCCCTCGGCGAGCGCGGCCGCGACGACCGCCGCCTCGTCGACCGGCCCCCGGAAGGTCGCGGCCACGTGCAGCCCCGCCGCCGAGGGCACCACCTCGAGCGCCGGGACGCGAGCGATCCCGGCGAGCACGAGCTCGCGCCGCTCGGCGTAGACGCCGCGGGCCCGGCGCAGGTGCCGGGCCAGCTGTCCGTCGGCGACGAACCGGGCCAGCGCGACCTGCTCGTGCGGCGCGCCGAACCCGTCCGCGAGCTGGCGGGCGCCCACCAGGGCGTCGCGCAGCGACCGGGGCGCCACCAGGTAGCCCGCCCGCAGGGCCGGCAGCAGCGACTTGGAGAAGGTGCCGAGGTAGACGACCCGGCCGTGCCGGTCCAGCGCGTGCAGCGTCTCCAGCGGGCGCTCGGTGAAGCGGAACTCGCTGTCGTAGTCGTCCTCCACGATCGCCACGCGGTGCCGGTTGGCGAACTCCAGCAGCGCCTGGCGCCGCGCGAGGGACAGCGGCGGCCCGAGCGGGAACTGGTGCGAGGGCGTCGTGAACACCAGCCGGGTCCTCGGCGGTAGCGCCTCGACGACGAGGCCGTCGGCGTCGACCGGCACCGGCACCACGCGAGCGCCGTGCGACGCCAGCACCTCGCGCGCGAACGGGTAGCCCGGGTCCTCGATCGCCACCACGTCGCCCGGCTCGACGAGCACCCGGGCGACCAGGTCGAGCGCCTGCTGGGTGCCGTGGGTCACGACCACGTCCTCGGGGTCGGCCGCCACCCCGCGGGAGTGCGCGAGGTGGCGCGCGAGGGCCGCGCGCAGGGCGGGGTGTCCCGCCGGGCTCGCGTAGCGCCCGGGATCGTGCGCGCCGCTGCGGAGCTCGGCGGCGACCAGCCGGCGCCAGGTGTCGAAGGGGAACAGCGCCGCGTCCGGGATGCCGACGCGGAAGTCGTACGGCGGCACGCCGGTCTCGCCGCTCACGCGCACGGGCGAGAAGGTCCAGCCCGCCCGCGGGTGCAGCGCGCCGGGGTGCCGCGGTGCCGGCGCTGGGGCCGCGAGGTCGGCGACGAAGGTGCCGTCCCCGACCCGCGCGTCGAGGAACCCCTCGGCGACCAGCCGCTCGTACGCGGTGGCAACCGTGTTGCGGGCGACCCCGAGGTCACGGGCGAGCGAGCGCGTCGGTGGCAGCCGGTCGCCGGCCCCCAGCCGACCCGACCGGATCGCGGCCAGCAGCGCACGGTAGATCGCCCCGACCCGGTCGCCCCGGGTGTCGAGATCGACCGACAGGTCCATGCCGACACCCTAGATATCCCAGGGGTGCAGGGCGTCAAGCGGCTGCGGGTTGGCGGTGTGCCCAGGCGGTGGTCTCGTCGTAGGTCGTCTGGTTGCGTAGGCAGCCGTCGAGGATGCCGACGAGGCGGTTGGACAGGGCGCGGAGTGCTTGGTGGTGGGTGGCGCCGCGGGCTCGGTGATGGTCGTAGAAGGCCCGTGCGCCAGGTGAGGCGCTGAGGGCGGAGAAGGCCTGCTGGTGCAGCGCGTCGGCCAGTCGTTTGTTACGGGCGTAGCGGGCGAGGACGACCTTGCTTTTGCCCGAGGTCTTGGTGATGGGGCTGGTCCCGGCGTAGTTGCGGCGGGCCTTGGCGTCGGCGTAGCGGTCCTTGTCGTCACCGAACTCGGCAAGCACCCGGGCACCGAGGACCACACCGAGGCCGGGCTGGCTGGTGATGATCTCAGCGTCCGGGTGCTGGCCAAAACACCGCTCCACCTCGCCCTCGAGGGCAGCCGCCTGGGCGACCATCGTGGTCAGTACCGCCACCAGCGAGGTCACGCTGACGCCGTAGGCCTCGGTGAGCGCGTCGGACAGCCCGAGGTGCTCGGCGCGCAGGGCGGTGGAGATCTCCTGGGCCCGGGCCTGCAGGTTGCGCTGTCTTCCGGCCTTGCGCAGCACACTGACCAGCCGTGCCGTGGAGAGTGCCCGCCCAGCGGCCGGTGTCGCAGCGACCGCGAGCACGGCGAGCGCGTCGCGGCTGGCCAGGTCCTCGCCGAACGCCTCGAGGGCGGCGGGGTAGAACTCTCGCAGCATCGAGCGCAGCTGGTTGGCCTGCCGCTGCCGGGTCCAGATCATCGTCTGGTGGGTGCGGGCCACGGTCTTGACGACCTCGGCCTGCTCGCTGTCCCCGGCGATGACCCGGTGGTGCTCACGGTCCAGGCGGACGATCTGGGCCAGCACGTGCGCGTCACCGGGGTCGCTCTTGGCGCCGGAGGTGGTGAGCCGTTCGCGGTAGCGGGAGGCCTGTTTCGGGTTGATCGCATAGACCGTGTAGCCGGCCGCGACCAGCGCGTGGACCCAGCCGCCGCGGTCGGTCTCGATCCCCACCAGGACCGACTCCGGCTCATCGTGGTCGGCGAGGTGATCGGCGATCAGCGCATGGAGCTGGCCCAGCCCGGTCACCCCCTCGGGCAGCCGACACCGTTTCAGCACCCGGCCACGCTCGTCTTGGAGCTCGATGTCGTGATGGGACTCGGCCCAGTCATCACCCAGGAACAGCACCCGATCTCTCCTCAGTCGCGAACGGATCGTCCAGAAGAGGCTCGCAGGCGACCTAATGGTTCAGTGCTCACCGCACACAGCGGGGCTCGTCATCCCAGCAGCCATCAACGCCTCCTCGTCACCGGCGGGGGCACGATCTAGAGCTAGACCTCCCGGGCCTGGGTGGAACAGTGCTCACCCACCGGCGGACTCGGACACCACTCTGGCCGAAACCCGACCGGTGCAGCCCCATTAGGGTGGGTGACCGTGCCCGACCGGTCGCTGCGTCCACTCGCCACGGCCGCCGTGGTGGCCGTCGCGTCGACCGGCCTGCTGGTGCTGGCGGTCGGCGCGGGCTGGCTGGGGCCGGACGTCGGACGCGGCGCGAACTTCTGCGAGGCGGCCCGTGCGGGCTGGGTGAAGCAGCCGGCGAACACCTGGTCCAACGCGGGCTTCGTGGTCGCCGGTCTGGTCGTCGCCTGGCACGCCGGCCGCGCGGACGTGGCCCGCACGCTGCGCGGCCTCGCGACGCCGTACGCGTGCTTGGTCGTGCTGTTGGGCCCGGCCAGCGCGGCGATGCACGCGACGCAGTCGGCGGCGGGCGGTCAGCTCGACCTGCTGAGCATGTACCTGGTCGCGTCGTTCGCCGCCGCGTACGCGCTGCTGCGGTGGTTCGACCGGGACCGGGTCTTCTTCTGGCAGCTCTTCCTGCTCTTCGTCGCGGGCTGCGAGCTGGTGGGGCTGTACGGCGGCCACGTCCCGGTGGTCACGTACGCCGGCAACGTGGCGTTCGCGGCGCTCCTGCTCGTCGCCGTGGTGATGGAGGTGCGGCTGTGGCGGCGACCGGCCGGTCCGCACACGGACCTGCGCTGGGGCGCGGGCGCGCTCGGCTCGATCCTCGTGGCCTTCGCGATCTGGAACGCGACCAAGACCCGGTGGTGCGACCCGCAGTCGCTGCTGCAGGGGCACGCGGCGTGGCACCTGCTCGACGCGCTGTCGGCCTACCTGCTCTTCCGGCTGTGGGCCTCCGAGCGGACCCCTGTGGGGGAAGCCCCCGGGGCACCACCTCAGTAGAAGCCGAACCGGTCCAGCGGCCCGACCAGCTCGGACTCCTCGAAGGCCAGGTGCGCGGTCAGGGTCCGGGCCAGCTCGTCGACCGCGGCGCGCAGGCCGGTGAGGCCGCCCGGCTCGGCCACGAGCCCGACCAGCGCCCGGTCGACGGCCTCGAGGGTGCCGTGGATGACGTGGTGCTCCTGCTCGAGCCGGTCGAGGACCGGGCCCAGGGCCGGGTCGGCGGCGCGCAGGTGCGGGAAGACCGCGGTGTCCTCCAGGGTGTGGTGGGTCGTCACGAGCCGGCAGTAGGACTGGCAGTAGGCACCGAGGGTCCACTCGTTCTGCCGCATCGTCATCTGGTTGATCGCGCCGCGCGCCGCGGCCGGGTCCAGCGTGCCCGCCTCCACCTGGTCGATCAGGTCGTGCACCTGGCGCAGCTCGGCGCGCAGGTGGTCGTGGACGTCGACGAGGTGCTGACCCGCTCCCCCGGCCGCCGGCTCCACCCGGTCCCGGGCCGGGGCCGCCGGCGCGGCGACCGTGCCGGCCCGCTCGGCCGCGACGAGCTCGCGCACGGCGGGGGCCACCTCGGCGCCGTACCGCTGCACCAGGGCGGGGTCGTCCCCGGTGACGATGAAGACGCTGGTGCCGTGCGTCAGCGCCTGCTCGGCCAGCCACTCCGGCCAGCCGGGGTCGTCGGAGGGGGTCACGTTGTAGAGCCGGCGCACCTGCACCGGGTCGCGGCCCGCGGCCACCGCGGCCTCGTCGATGCGGGCGTTGCGCTCGGCGAGGGTGTCGGGCGGCACGTAGGACTGGCTGGGCAGCCAGCCGTCGCCGACGCGTCCGATCAGCTCGAGCATCCGCGGCCCGACCGCACCGACCCAGATCTCGACGGGGTGCGCGGGCGCCGGACCCGGGTGCACGCCGCGCACCGCGTAGTGGTCGCCGTCGACGCGGACCGACCGCTGCGCGGTGTCCCACGCCCCACGGATGACCGCGATCCCCTCCTCCAGCGCCCGCAGCGCCTCGCCGGGCGTGCGTCGAGGGCCACCGGCCGCCTCGATCGCGTCCCAGAACCCACCCGCGCCCAGCCCGAGCTCGACGCGACCCCGGCTGAGCACGTCGAGGCTCGCGACCGCCTTGGCGAGCACGAACGGCGGCCGCAGCGGCAGGTTGGTGACGTTGGTCGTCACCCGCAAGGTGCTGGTGCGCGCGAGCACGGTCGCCGCCAGCGCCCAGGCGTCGAGGAACCGGGCCTGGTAGGGGTGGTCCTGGAAGGTAGCCAGCTCCAGGCCCGCGGCCTCGGTGAGCAGCGCGAGCTCGACGGCACGCTCGGCCTGCGCGGCGTCGGGCGTGATGAAGGTGCCGAACTGCAGGTCGTGGCCGTAGTCGGTCATGGCCCCATCCTCGCGTGCGGTCGGGTCACCCGGTCCGCACGACGCCCGGCTAGCGCCGCCTCATGATCAGCGCGAGCACGATCACGAGCGCCGAGACGACGGCGAGGAAGAGCATCAGCTCGAGCGGTCCGACTCCGAACATGCGGCGAGACTACTCATGATCAGCCGACGTCGCTCCACGAACCGTCGCAGAGCCGGTGCCCCTGGCGCGCCTTGGCGGCGAGGTAGCGGGCGTTGGCGGAGGACAGGTGGACGGCGGTGGGCACCAGCTCCACCTCGAGCCCGTGCCCGGTCAGCTGCCCGGCCTTGTCCGGGTTGTTGCTCAGCAGCCGCAGGCGCGGGACCTCGAGCGCCTCGAGCATCTGCGCGGCGACCGTGTAGTCGCGGGCGTCGGCGGCGTACCCGAGTGCGAGGTTGGCCTCGAACGTGTCGAGACCCTCGTCCTGCAGGGCGTAGGCGTCGAGCTTGGCGTAGAGCCCGATGCCGCGGCCCTCCTGGCGCAGGTAGAGCAGGTAGCCGCCGTGGGCGTCGATGCGCTGGACCGCCTCGTGCAGCTGGGGTCCGCAGTCGCAGCGCTCGCTGCCGAGGACGTCGCCGGTGAGGCACTCGCTGTGCAGGCGCACCAGGGGTACGTCGGCGGGCGGCCCGAGGCGCAGAGCCAGGTGCTCCCCGCCGTCGGCGAGCCCGGTGAACGTGGTCACCTCGGCGATGCCGGACCAGCCGCGCAGCCGGAGAGGGAGCACCAGCGAGGTGCGGACGGTCGCGGCCTGGTGGGGGCTGCTCATGCCGACTCCGCGAACCGGTCGGAGAGGGCGTAGCGCAGCAGCACCACCTCGCCGATCCGGCGCACCTCGACCAGCTGCGCGGGCCGGTCCGGACGGAAGGGGAACGGCCCGTCGTCGACGAACCGACGGGCGCGCGAGTCACCGACGAAGAAGGGCGCCACGACCAGCTGCAGCTCGTCGGCGACGTCCTCGGCGAGGAACTGGGTGTGGATCGTGCCCCCGCCCTCGACCATCAACCGGGCCACGCCGCGGGCCGCGAGGTCCTCGCAGAGCCCGCGCATCGACACCCGCGCCGACGCGTCGACCACGGTGGCGACGTCGCCGAACCGGGTGCGCGCCGCACGGCCCGAGGACGCCGGGCAGTAGACGAGCTTCTCCGCGTCCCCGGTGGTGAAGAAGCGGCCGCGCGGGTCGAGGTCGGCCCGGCAGGTCACGGTCACCTTGGCCGGGCTGGCCGCCATCCCGCGGGCGACCCGCTCGCTGCGGCGCTCCGCGCGCCGCACCAGCAGCCGGGGGTCGTCGTTGCGCACCGTGCTGGCCCCCACCAGGATCGCGTCGCACCCGGCGCGCACCTCGTCGACGCGGTCGAAGTCGGCCTCGTTGGACAGGATCAGCCGCTCGTCGCCGGCGCTGTCGAGGTAGCCGTCGATCGACATCCCACAGCTCAGCAGCGTGTACGGACGGTCAGCCACGGACCACTCCCCTCGTCCAGCCTCTCGTCAGGACCACCGCGCCCGGCAGCGTCGCGACCAGCGCCAGGACGCCGTAGAGGACCGCGACGGTGGCGCCCTGCGCCGCCCCCAGCCCGGCCGCGGCGAAGGCCCACGCAGCGACGCCCTCGCGCGGCCCCCAGCCCGCGAGGTTGAGCGGGACGGCGGCGGCCAGCATCACCAGCAGCGCCAGGGGCAGCAGGTCGGGGAGGGAGGCGGCCGTGCCCGCGGCTCGGGCCGCGACGAGGAACACCACGACGTGGCCGGCCGCCGAGACCAGCGACGTCGCCACGACGTGCGGCCACCGGACGAGCGCGACGAGCACCACCAGGCCGAGCAGCGCCGCGGCCCAGGGCGCGGGGCCGAGCAGCAGCAGGGCACCCGCCGCGACCAGCTGCACCACCTGCCCGGAGCCGCGGTCGGCCACGACGGGCAGTGCGCCGTGGCGGACGGCCCGGTGGACGTCACCGACCACGCCGCCGGGCAGGGTGGCGTTGAGGAACTGGGAGCGGTAGTACGCCGAGACCGCCTCGGGGAGCGACACCTCGACCCCCATCGCTCGGGCGAGCACGCGCCACCGCCAGGCACAGGCCAGCGTCGTGACGGCGGTGATGGCCAGGGCGGCGGCCAGGGCGCCCGGGCCGGCCGACCGGACCGCCTCGGCGAAGGGCTGCGGGCCCACCCACCACACCACGACGGCCAGCACCGAGGCGCCGACGAGCACCTTGAGCCACCTCATCGCGCCGCCTCGAGGGCTGCGTCGAGGGCTGGGTCGAGGGCCACGTCGAGAGCTGCGGAGAGCCGGGCCACGGTGCGGTCCCAGCCGGCCAGCCGCACCCGTCGCCCGCGCGCCACCATCCGCAGCGCCGCCCGGCGCGTGGGCGAGGTCAGCCAGGCGCGGAGCGCGGCCGCGAGTGCGTCCGGGTCGTCCGGCGGCACCAGGAGCCCACCCCCGTCGAGGGACTCGCGCACCCCGCCCACGTCGGTCGCCAGCACCGGGATCCCCCGGGCCAGCGCCTCGGTGACGACCATCCCGTAGGTCTCCGCCCGGGACGCCAGCACGAGCAGGTCGGCCTCGGCGTAGGTCGCGTCCAGCTCGGCCCGGGTCATCGGCCCGGTGAGCCGGACCGTGTCGCCCAGTCGGGCCGCGAAGTCCGGCTCGACGGCGGTCGACCCCACGCCCCGGCAGGTCCACGCGAGGTCGCCGAGCCGCTCGAGCGCGGCCGCGAGCACGTCGTACCCCTTGGTCGCGGTGACGGCGCCGACGGTCAGCAGGGTGGTCCCCTCGGCGCTGCCCGGGACCACCTCCGCCGGGTCGACGCCGGGCTCGGCCACGAACACGCGATCGGGGTCCAGACCGTCGCGGACCAGCAGCCGGTCGCGGCTCCACCGGCTGGTGACCACGACGCCGGCGGCCGCGCGGAGCACCTGGCCCTCCCAGGGCTCCCCGCGCGGCATGTGCACCAGCACGACGATCCGCAACCGCTGCGACTCCGCCACCAGCTCCGGCGTCGCGCAGAGCCCGTCGACCAGCACCAGCGCGCCGTCGGGCACGGTCGCGGTCGAGGTGTGCTCGACGGCGCCCAGCGCCGCGGCCACGCGCCGGTCGTAGACGTTGCCGCCCGACGGGCGCGCCGGGTCGTCGACCCAGGCGGGCCGCACCAGGTGCACGGCCCGGCTCACCGGGCCTCCTCCAGAGCCCGCTCATAGCTGGCCCAGGCGACGTGCGACTCGTGGAGGGTGACCACCAGCCGGGTCACCGGGCCCAGCGACGCGACGCCCGGGGCCAGCCGGTCGGCCACCACCTGGGCCAGCACCTCGGTGGACGTGTTCGTCCCCGAGAAGGCCGGGTCGTCATCGAGGTTGCGGTAGGTCAGGCCGGCGAGCACCTCGTGCAGCAGGCCGGTCGCCGCGCCGATGTCCAGCAGGATCCCGTCAGGCCCCAGCTCGGGACCGGAGAACGAGGCGTCGACGACGTACGTCGCCCCGTGCAGCCGCTGCGCCGGACCGAAGACCTCCCCGCGGAAGCTGTGGGCGACCATCATGTGGTCGCGGACCGTCACGGTGAACACGGATCCTCCTCGGCGGCGGGGTAGCCGATCGTGTGGCACAGCGCCGGCAGGTCGCCGGACGCCAGCCGCGCCATCACGCCGGGCAGCTCGTCGAACGGCGACTCGCCTGTCAGCAGCGCGTCGTACGCCGGGTCGCGCAGCAGCCGCAGCGCGAGCGCCAGCCGGTCGGCGGGCGTGCGGCTGGACCGGCGCGCCGGCGCGACCTGGCCGACCTGGCTGGCCCGGACCGCGAGCCGCCCGGAGTGAAAGGCGCCGCCGAGGTCGAGCTCGACCGGGCGGTCGCCGTACCAGCTCAGGTCGAGCACGGTCCCCTCGCGCCCGAGCAGGTCGAGGGAGAGCCGGAGACCGGACGCCGTCGCGCTGGTGTGCACGACGGCGTCCCGCTGGTCCGCCGCGTCGTGGGGGGACTCGAACGCGACGCCCAGCTGCTCCGCGACCCCGGCCCGACCGGGGTCGACGTCCACGAGGGCGACCTCGACGCCGGGGACGCCCGCGAGGAGGCGGGCGACGCAGCAGCCCACCATGCCGGCACCCACGACGGTCACCCGGTCACCGACCAGCGGTCCGAGGTCCCACAGCGCGTTGACCGCCGTCTCCACGGTGCCGGCGAGCACCGCCCGCCGGGACGGCACGCCTGCGGGGACGGGGTGCACCGCGGACGCCGGCACGACGTACGCCGTCTGGTGGGGGTGCAGGGCGAAGACGGTGCGGCCCACCAGCGCGTCCGGGCCCTCCTCGACGACCCCCACGCTGAGGTAGCCGTACTTGACCGGTCCGGGCAGGTCCCCAGCCTGGAACGGCGCCCGCATCACCCGGCGCTGCGAGGCCGGGACGCCACCGCGGAAGACGAGGGTCTCGGTGCCCCGGCTGATCCCGGAGTGCAGCGTGCGGACCAGGACCTCCCCGGGCCCCGGCGCCACCAGGTCCTCGGAGCGGATCTCGCCCCGGCCGGGCTCTCGCACCCAGAACGCCGCAGCGCTCGTCCGCCGGGCGCTGAACCCCGTCGGCCGCGCCTCCGTACGACTGGTCACACCACACACACGGAGGACGCGTGCTCCAGGTTCAGCACCCCGCGAACGTCGTGACGGGCACCCGGGCCGTCCTCGCGCTGACGTTCGCCGTGGAGGGCCCGACGACCCTCGGGCTGACCCTGGTCGTGGTCGCCCTCGCGCTGGACTGGGTCGACGGTCAGGTGGCGCGGCGCACCGGCACCGTGTCGGCCGGCGGCGCCCGGTTCGACATGGAGACCGATGCGTTCCTCATCGCGGTGCTGAGCGTCTACGCGGCCCCGTCGTACGGCTGGTGGGTGCTGGCGATCGGGGCCGCGCGGTACGTCCTCTGGCTCGCCGAGCGGGTGCTGCCCTGGCTGCGGCGGCCGGTGCCCCCGCGCTACTGGCGCAAGGTGGTCGCCGCCGTGCAGGGCGTCGTCCTGACGGTCGCGCTCTCGGGGATCCTCCCCCACGCGCTCGGTGAGGCGCTGCTCGTCGTGGCGCTCGCGCTGCTCGCGGAGTCCTTCGGGCGTGACGTGTGGTGGCTGTGGCGGACCCGGCTGCCCGCGGGCGCCGGACTGCCCTACCCGACCGGCGGCGGGGCGACGCTGGTCGCCGCCGGGGTGGTCTGGGCCGCCCTGGTGCTGCCCGAACGGGTCGGCGACCTGCTCCGGTTGCCGGTCGAGGCACTGCTCGTGCTCGTGGTGGCCCTGCTGCCCTGGCGCCGCGCCCGCCGGCTCGCGGCGGTCACCCTCGGGGTGCTGCTGGGAGCGGTCGTCGTGCTGCACGCGTTCGACGTCGGCTTCCGCACCGTGATGGATCGCCCGTTCGACCCGGTCGCCGACTGGGTCTACCTTGGACCCGGGGTCGGCGTGCTCGGCGACTCGATCGGGGTGGCGGCGGCCCGGGCGACCGCCGTCGCGGCGGTCGTGGCCGCCCTCGCCGTCGTCGCTCTCGTCCCGGCGGCCACGGTCCGGGTGACCGGCTCGCTCTCGGGCCACCGGCGCGGTGTCGCCGTCGCCGCCGGGGTGCTTGCGCTCGCCGCGGTCGCGCAGGTGGGCTCGACGAACGCTGCTGTGCTCGCGATCGGCCAGGTCGGCCAGGTGCGGTCCGACCTCGCCGACCGGCACCGGTTCGGCACGGAGATCGCCGCGGACCGCTGGGCCGCGGTCCCGCCGGACCGGCTGCTCGGCCGGCTGCGCGGCACGGACGTGCTGCTCGTCTTCGTCGAGAGCTACGGCCGCGTCGCGGTGCAGGGCTCGTCCTTCTCCCCCGGCGTCGACAGCGTGCTCGACGACGGGAGCCGGCGGCTCGCCGCGGCCGGGTGGACGGCCCGCAGCGGCTTCCTCACCTCACCGACGTTCGGCGCGGCAAGCTGGCTCGCGCACTCGACCACCCAGTCCGGGCTCTGGGTCGACAGCCAGCGCCGCTACGACCAGCTGCTGGACTCCGACCGGCTGACCCTGACGTCGGCGTTCTCGCGGGCCGGGTGGCGCACGGTGTTCGACGTGCCGGCGGACACCCGCGACTGGCCCGAGGGCGCGGCCTTCTACGGCTTCGACCGGATCTACGACTCCCGGGACGTCGGCTACGCCGGCCCGCAGTTCGGCTACGCCCTGGTGCCCGACCAGTACACCTGGAGCGCCTTCTCGCGTCTCGAGCTCGACCGGCCCGACCGGCGCCCGGTGATGGCCGAGATCGACCTGGTCTCCAGCCACCACCCGTGGGCACCCTCGCCGGACCCGGTGCCGTGGGACCGGGTCGGCGACGGCTCGGTCTTCGCGACCACGGGCACCCAGCCCGACTCCTCCGACGTCCGGACGCTCTACGGCCAGTCGGTCGAGTACACGATGAGCACGCTGGTCTCGTGGCTGCAGACCCAGCCGGACCGCGACCTGGTGCTGCTGGTGCTGGGTGACCACCAGCCGCACTCCTACGTGACCGGTCCGGACCCCGGCCACGACGTCCCGGTCTCGGTCATCGCGCGCGATCCCCGTCTGGTCCGGCGCCTCGCCGACCCGGGGTGGACCACCGGGTTGCGACCGGCCCCGGACGCCCCGGTCTGGCCGATGAGCCAGGTCCGTGACCGCTTCCTCGCTGCCTTCAGCTCCTGACCCCCGCCGAGTCGGCGTGAATGCATGTCAACAAGAGCCCGACTCGGCGTGAGTGCAGAGGTTGCGCGCCGCACCGGCGCCGAGTCGGCTCAGCTCGGGTGGGAGCTGACCCAGTGCGCGTGGAAGTGACGGGCGGTGCCCCCGTGCGTGCCCTGGTTCCACGCGCCCTTGACCGCGTGGCTCGTCGTCCACTCACCCCACGAGCAGTAGTACGCGTCGGCGCAGCTGGTCGACCAACGCGCGTGGGACACGTCAGCCCCGCCGATGTCGAGGTGGTTGATCCGGAAGTGGTCGACGCGGCCGTGCCGGTAGTTGAAGCGGATGTGGTTGCCGTGCCCGTCCCGGCCGGCGTAGTGGCCTTCCAGCGCCACCCCGCTGCGCATCGTCGCCGGCAGCGGCGTCGTGCCGGCGCTCGCGGTCGGTCCGGCTGCCAGCAGGCCGGCGGCCGCGACCAGCAGGGCGACGGCGGCGGCGATCCTCAGCTTCATCCCGGTGCCTTCCGGACGACGGTCGCGTGTCCCGGGACCCGAGGCCGGGGGCCTCGACGAGCACCGAACCTACTGCGCTCCGGCGGGCGTGTCAGCCCTGACCTGGACCGCATTCACGCCGACTCGACCCCTCACGGCGCGGCAGTGGCGCCGACTCGACCCCTCACGGCGCGGCAGTGGCGCCGAGTCGGCTCAGCTGGTGAGGCGCAGGACCGGGGCCCCGGTCTCGGTGCGGACCTCGACCGAGGCGATCTCGGCGGTGGTGAGCGCCGTCGCGCCGGTGACGTGCATCGTCCGGCCCGGGAGCGCCTTCCAGGTGGCGACCCGCTCGGACCCGCCGTCGCGGGTGCGGACGACCAGGGCGTAGGTGTGCGGCTGCTCCGAGTACGTCGGGGTCGGCTCGTCGTAGGCGCAGGTCAGGTCGACCCGGGTCCCCCACGCGACCGGGGTCAGCGCGAGGTCGCCGTCGACGGCGCTCTGGTCGACCTGGGCCATCTCGCGGGCGGGCGCCAGCGACGGGGCTGCCTGCGGCGGCGCCCCGTCGTCACCGGACGTCGAGACGAGGACCGCCGACCCGGCGCCGACGACCACGACCGCCGCGGCCGCCGCCAGCCCGACCGCCCACCGCCGGCGCAGCTGCCGGCGGCGTACCTCGTGGACCAGGGCGGGCAGCAGCGTCGGCGGCACCGGCTCGGGCTCGGGAGCGGACTCCACGACGTCGGCCGAGACCTGGGCGAGCAGGCCCGGGAGCCCGGCGAGGTCGCGGACCGCCGCCGAGCAGGTGGGGCACCCGGCGAGGTGCCGCTCGTAGGCCAGCCGCTCGTCGGGCGCGAGGGCACCGAGGACGTAGGCACCATCGAGGTGGCTCTCGGGGCACGCGCTCACGCCACCACCCCCATCTCCTGGAGAGCGAGCCGCAAGGCGCGCAGCGCGTAGTGGGTGCGTGACTTCACGGTCCCCTCCGGCACGCCCAGGCGCCGGGCCGCCTCGGCGACCGACTGCTGGCGGTAGTAGCACTCCAGGAGCACGGCCCGGTGGTCGTCGGACAGCCGGGTGAGCGCCTCGGCGACCACCCAGGACTGCAGCAGCTGGTCGGTCTGCTCGGCGCCGGTCGGCGTCTCGGGCACGTCGGCGACGCTGAGCTCGCTGCGGGCGCGCTTGGTGCGCCACTCGTCGATGACCAGGTTCCGCGCGACGGTGAACAGCCACGCCCGCACCGACCCCGTGGACTCGTCGAGCTTGGGCAGGCTCCGCCAGGCGCGCAGGAACGTCTCCTGCACGACGTCCTCGGCCCTGGCCCGGTCGTGGCCGGTCAGACCCAGGCAGTAGCCCCAGAGCGCCGCGGCGTGCTCGTCGTGCAGCCGCGTCATCGTCACCACCGGACTCCCGTCCATCACACCTCCCACCCCTCTCACGGGCGCGGGGCCCCGGTGGTTCAGTCCGCCCCCCGCCGTACGGCGGCGGAGCGGCCGCTCAGGCGGCCAGCCGCTCCTCGAGAGCAGCGGTGAGCAGCGCGACCAGGGCCTCGAGCTGCACGTCGACGGAGGACCCGACCTCCTCGTCGGACCCGTCCAGAGCGACCGCGGCGAGCCCGGCCTTGCTGTCGATGAGCTCGGCGACGCGGGTGTCGATCGTCTGCGAGGCGATGATCCGCCACGCCGTGACCGGCTCCTCCTGGCCGATCCGGTGCACCCGGTCGATCGCCTGGGTCTGCTCGGCGTCGGTCCACGACAGCTCGCTGAGCACGACGTTCGAGGCGACCTGGAGGTTGACGCCGACGCCGGCCGCGGTGAGCGAGCAGACGATGACGGCGACCTCCGGGTCGTTGGTGAACGCGTCGATGTTGCGCTGGCGGACCGTCGTCGTCTGGTCGCCACGGATCGAGGAGTAGCGCAGCCCGCGGGCGGCGAAGGTCTCCTCGGCGGCGTCCATGACCTCGATGTGCTTGGCGAAGAAGACGACCTTGCCGACGCTGCGGGCCAGCTGGGCCGCGTAGTCGGCAGCCAGCCCGGCCTTCGCGGCACCGATGCGGCGCATCATGCTGAACACGTTCTCGCCGGTCGAGGTGTCCATGTCCTCGCGCTCCCACGTGGCGACGCGGCGCACCAGGTCGTGGTCGATGCCCTCGACGGTGCGGCCCTCCTTGCGGGTGGCCAGCGCCATCTCGTAGCGCTCCACCAGTCGGCGGGCGAGCTCGCGCTCGGCCGCGCGGATCGAGCGGCCGGCCTCGTCGTCGAGCTCGACGGGCAGGTCCGCGATCCGCCGGGCCGGGATGTCGGCGGCGACGTCGATCTTGCGACGCCGCACGATGCCCATGTCGACGACCGCACGCCGAGCGTTGGGGTAGAAGCCCGGGTCGGCCGGGGTGAGGCCGGTGTCCTCGAGCCGGTCCATCAGGCCACCGAGGGGGCGTTTCTCGTCGATCCAGCCCAGGAACTCCCAGATCGCCTGGAAGTCCTCGATGTCGTTGATCAGCGGGGTGCCCGTCAGCGCCATGAGGAGCGGCCGGCCGAAGCGGCTGCGGATCCGGTCCGACAGGTGCAGCACGTGCTGGGAGCGCTGGGAGGACTTGTTCTTGATGAAGTGCGCCTCGTCGACCACCATGCCGCGCATGCCGTGGTTGCCGAGCCAGCCGACGTGGCGGTCGAGGATCTCGTAGTTGACCACGAAGATGTCGGCGAAGCCGTCGACGTCCTCGCCGTCGCCGTGGATGACGGTCACCGAGCGCTCCGGCGTCCACAGACCCACCTCGCGGGCCCAGTTCATCTTGACGACGTTCGGCACGACGACCAGCAGCGGATAGGCGTCCGCGGCCTGGGCGGCGAGCAGCGCCTGGGCGGTCTTGCCCAGGCCGGGCTCGTCGGCCAGCAGGAAGGTGCGGTGACCGTCCGCGGCCGAGGCGACCAGTTGCGCCTGGTGGTGCATCAGCTCGCGGCCCGCGGGGAGGCGGACGGGCTCGGGCTCGGGCAGCGGCATGCAGGAGACGCCGTTGCTGGCGTACTCGAAGGACCGGAACAGCGGCCCGAGCAGCTCCCAGCCGGCCAGCCGGCGGGGCCGCCCGCTGCCGGGCCGGACCACGGTGAAGTCGGGGACCAGGAACGGGTTGGCCAGCTGGCGGGCGACCACCGACTGCGGGACGACCCGCCGGCTGGTGACCGGCGCGGCATCGGGGTCGGGCTCGGCGACGACCTCCTCGGGGACCTCGATGCCGGCCTGGCCGAGCATCCGGCGGCGCAGCGCCCGGGCGTCGTCGGACACCTCGGAGTCCTCCGCGAGCAGGGCCAGGAGGGACGGGTGCACGGCGGCCGTCTTGGCGAGGATCGTCGCGATCCCGTCGAGGCGCTTGAGCTGGTCGGCCCGGTGCGCCTCGGTGGCCTCCTGGTCGGCCTTCAGGCTGGCCCGCTCCTCGCGCACCAGCAGCGCGACGACCTGGAACTTGGTGCGGGTGGAGTCGTTGACGTTGCCCCGTTGGACCGCGGTCTCCACCTCCCGCACGGCGCGGGCGAGCACCGGGATGATGCCCTCGTTGTCGAGGGCACGACCGCGGCGCTGGTTGCGCGCGGGCGTACGACGGTTCGCCTGCTGGCGCTGGCCCTGTCGAGCCAAGGACCCCTCCTCCGGAGTGCCCGGACGTCATGATCTGGGTGGTACGACGTCCGCCGGGTCCGGGCGGCCCCAGCGAACGGCTGTGCGAACGGCTGTGCAAACGGCTGGGGAGGCGTCTCGGTGGACGATCGCGGATGGACGATCGTGGCCGACCGGGTCGGGGTGGGGCCCCGCGACGTGCTCCCACGGTGCATGCGCCGGGGCCACGCTGCTGTCGCGCGCTGCCGTCGGCTCGCCGCCATGCTAGCAGCCGGGTGGCCGCCGGTGGCCATCCCTGCGGACCCAGCGGGTCGGCTCGTCACCATGCCGGTGCCGGAAATGGCGACGTTTGGTGACCAACCCCCCGACTCGAGCCCGAGAACCTGCGGTTGGTGACCAAACGTGGGGTGTCTCGACGACTGGCGGCCGGTCCGGGTCCAGCGTGCTCCGGTCGGCGTCCCGCCGGGTGGCGCACACCACACCGGAAGCCGCCACCACCGGATAGTTGTCAGCGGCAATCATATGTACGATGCATCGGTGCCCGACGACTCCCCCGGCTCCGGCCGCCCGCGGTTGGCGGTCGCCGTCCTCTGCTTCGGCGGCCTCGCGGCGTCCCTGACCCAGACCCTGGTCATCCCGATCCAGGCCGAGCTGCCCGACCTGCTGCACACCTCGGCGGCGAACGCCGCGTGGGTCGTGACCGTCACGCTGCTGGCCGCCGCCGTCTCGATGCCGGTCGCCGGGCGGCTGGCGGACCTGTTCGGCAAGCAGCGGGTGCTGGTGAGCACCTCGGCGATCCTCGTGGTCGGGTCGCTCGTCTGCGCGCTGTCCGACACCCTCGCGCCGCTGCTGGTCGGCCGGGCGCTCCAAGGCATGGCGATGGGGTTCATCCCCGTGGGCATCTCGCTGATGCGCGAGATCACCCCGCCGCACCTGACCGCCACCGCGGTCGCGGCGATGAGCGCGACACTCGGCGTGGGTGGTGCGATCGGCCTCCCCCTGTCGGCCTGGATCGTGGACGCCGGCAGCTGGCACGACCTGTTCTGGGTCGCCACCGGGCTGGCCGCCGCCGTCACGGCGCTGACCTGGTTCGTGGTGCCGCACGTGCACGACGCCCAGCCGGGACGCCTCGACGTCGTCGGTGGGCTTGGCCTGGCGGTGGGCCTGGTCTCGCTGCTGGTCGGCATCTCCAAGGCGACCACGTGGGGCTGGGGCGACGCCCGGACCTGGGCCGCGATCGTGGCGGGCATCGCGGTGCTGCTGGTCTGGGGTGCCTACGAGCTGCGCCAGGACGATCCGTTGGTCGACCTGCGCACGACCGCCCAGGTCCCGGTGCTGATGACCAACGTGGCGGCGGTCGCGATCGGCTTCGGGATGATGGCGCAGGCCGTCGTCGTGCCCCAGCTGCTCGAGATGCCCATCGCCACCGGCTACGGCCTCGGTCAGACCATCCTCGAGGCCGGGCTCTGGATGGCTCCCGGCGGTCTGATGATGATGCTCTTCGCACCGGTCTCGAGCCGGTTGATCCGGACCATCGGCGCCAAGGTGACCCTGATGATCGGCGGCACGGTCCTCGGCGCGGGCTACCTGGTGGCGTTCTTCCTGATGGACGCCCCGTGGCAGCTCCTGGTCGCCTCGTGCATCGCGAGCGCGGGCGTGGGGATCGGGTACGCCGCGATGCCGACCCTCATCCTGGACGCCGTGCCGATGCGCGAGGCGGCGTCCGCGGTCGGCCTGAACGCGCTGATGCGATCGGTGGGCACGACGCTGGCGGCCGCTGTGATGGGCACCATCCTCACCGGCGGCACGATGGCGCTGGCACCCGGCGTGGAGGTGCCGACGATGGGCGCCTTCCAGCTCTGCTTCGTGGCCGGGGCGGTCGCCGCCTTCGCCGGCGTCGCGCTCGCTGCAGCCATCCCGCGGCGGACCGTCGACCGACCGGCGCCTGCTCAGCGCGAGGTGCGCACCGCGGCGTGAGCCCGGTCGAGGGCGTCGTTGAGGTCGCGCAGGCTCGCGACCAGGGCCTCGCCCCGCTCCGTCCCGAGCGCCTCGAGGGCACAGCTCCAGACCGCGCCGCGCAGCCGGCCGTCGTGACGGTAGGCGTCGCGACCCTGCTCGGTCGGGCGCACCCGGCGCGGTGACGCGCCGTACCGCTCCACCAGACCGTGTCCCAGTGCCGCGGTGACCTGCCGGCTGATCGTCGACTGCTCGACCTGCAGCTCCAGGGCGAGCTCGCGCAGCGACCGCGGGCCCTCCTCGACCAGCACCATCAGGATCCGGAACGCCGACTCGTCGAGGACGGAGCCCGGGTACGTCGTCGCGCGGCGCCGGGTCAGCCGCATCACCTCGGTGCCCAGCGCACGCACCCGGGCCTCGTCGTCCACGCGTGCGACCCTACTGTCCCGACGGGCCCGGGGCTCCTGCCCAGCGGCACGTCGGGCAGCGGCGCCGTCAGCGGAACCGGCGCAGCCGCAGGCTGTTGCCGACGACGAAGACCGACGAGAACGCCATGGCGGCACCCGCGATCATCGGGTTCAGCAGGCCGGCGGCGGCCAGCGGGATCGCGGCGACGTTGTAGCCGAAGGCCCAGACGAGGTTGCCCTGGATCGTCCGCAGCGTGCGCCGGGACAGCCGGATGGCATCGGCGGCCACCCGCAGGTCACCGCGGACGAGGGTGAGGTCGCTGGCCTGGATGGCCACGTCGGTGCCGGTGCCCATCGCGAGCCCGAGGTCGGCCTGGGCGAGCGCCGGCGCGTCGTTGACGCCGTCGCCGACCATCGCGACCACCCGACCCTCGGCCTGCAGCCGCTGGACCACCTCGACCTTGTCCGCGGGCAGCACGTCGGCGACCACGCAGTCCGGCTCGATGCCGACCTCGGCCGCGACGGCCCGGGCCACGCTCTCGTGGTCGCCGGTCAGCAGCACCGGGCGCAGCCCGAGGTCGCGGAGCAGGGCGACGGCCTCGGCCGAGGTGTCCTTCACCCGGTCGGCGACCGCCAGCACTCCACGGGCGCGACCGTCCCAGCCGACGGCGACCGCCGTGCTGCCCCCCGCCTGTGCGTCGGCGAGCGCGCGCTCGAGGTCCGCCGGGAGGTGCTGGGACCACTCGGCGAGGAGACCGGGTCGGCCGACCAGCACGGCGTGGCCGTCGACGACGCCCTGGACGCCGAGCCCCTCGACGTTCGTGAAGCCGTCGACGGCGGGGAGCGGCCCCGCCTCGCGCGCGGCGTCGGCGACCGCCCGGCCGATCGGGTGCTCGGAGGCGTCCTCGAGCGCCCCGGCCAGGCGGAGCACCTCGGCGCCGTCCTCGCCCTCGGCCGCGGTCACCGCCGTCAGCGACATCCGGCCCGTGGTGACCGTGCCGGTCTTGTCCAGCACGATCGTGTCCACCGTGCGGGTCTGCTCGAGCACCTCCGGGCCGCGGATCAGGATGCCCAGCTGCGCGCCCCGGCCCGTCCCGACCATCAGGGCGGTCGGTGTCGCCAGGCCGAGCGCGCACGGGCAGGCGATGATGAGCACCGCGACGGAGGCGGTGAGGGCCGCGGTGGCCCCGGCGCCGGTGCCGAGCCAGAAGCCCAGCGTCGCCACGGACAGGGCGATCACGACCGGCACGAACACCCCGGAGATCCGGTCGGCCAGCCGCTGGGCGGAGGCCTTGCCGTTCTGCGCCTCCTCGACCAGGCGGGCCATCTGGGCCAGCTGGGTGTCGGACCCGACCCGGGTGGCGCGCACGACCAGCCGCCCGCCCGCGTTGACGGTGGCGCCGGTGACCGGGTCGCCCGGGCCGACCTCCACCGGCACGGACTCACCGGTGAGCATCGCCGCGTCGACGGCGGAGGTGCCCTCCTCGACGACGCCGTCGGTGGCCACCTTCTCCCCCGGCCGCACCACGAAGAGGTCACCGACCACGAGCTGGTCGACCGGCACCCGCAGCTCCACGCCCTGCCGGAGCACCGCGACGTCGCGGGCGCCCAGGTCCATCAGGGCGCGCAGGGCCGCCCCGGCACGGCGCTTGGCGCGAGCCTCGAAGAACCGGCCGGCCAGGATGAACGTCGTGACCCCGGCCGCGGCCTCGAGGTAGATGTTGCCGCTCCCGCCCGAGCGCTCGACGGTGAGCTCGAACGGGTGCGTCATCCCGGGCTCGCCGGCATCGCCGAGGAACAGCGCGTAGAGCGACCAGCCGAACGCGGCCAGCACGCCCATCGAGACCAGGGTGTCCATCGTCGAGGTGCCGTGCCGCAGGTTCGTCCAGGCGGCCCGGTGGAACGGGTAGGCGCCCCACACCACCACCGGCGCCGCCAGCGTCAGCGATGCCCACTGCCAGTAGGTGAACTGCCAGGCCGGCACCATCGCGAGGAGGGCGACCGGCACGGACAGCACCGCGCACACGACCAGTCGCTGCCGCAGCGCCCGGACCTCGGGGGCCTCGTCGTCCTCGTCGGGCTGCTCGGGGACGCGAGGCACCGGGAGCCGGGCGCCGTAGCCCGCAGCCTCGACCGCCGCGATCAGGTCGTCGGTGGTGATGGAGTCATCGAAGCTGACCTTGGCCTTCTCGGTGGCGTAGTTGACCGTGGCGGTCACGCCCTCGACCTTGTTGAGCTTGCGCTCGATCCGGTTGGCGCAGGACGCGCAGGTCATCCCGGTGAGCAGCAGCTCGGTCTCGCTCATGACGCCTCCAGGACGAGATGAGCCGTCCGGACCGCACCGTCGTGGGCGTAGTCGAGGAAGAGGTGGTAGGTGCCGGAGCTCGGCACCTCGACGCCGAACTCCAGGCCGTCGCCCGGGTGGACGTGGAGGTAGGCGAGGTCACCCTCCCGCAGCGCGATCAGGTGGCCGGCGGCACCCAGGTACGGCTCCAGGTCGGTCACCGGCGCTCCGTCGCGCGTGACCGCCATCGTGAGCATCGAGTGCTCACCCGCGACCAGGTCCCCGTCGACGGTGACGGTGTCGCCGTCGACGGTGTCCGTGCGGGTCACCGGCGCCGCGGGAGCCGGCGCGAACCGGCCCGGGACCAGCAGGTCGGCGCCCAGCACCAGGTCCTCCCCACCGGCCGGCACGAAGTCGGCCAGCACCCGCCAGGCCCCGGCGGCCAGGGGGACCTCGGTCGACCACTCGCCGGTCGCCCGGTCCAGGACCGGGTGGACGTGCCGGAAGCCGGTCAGGTCGCGGCGCACCACGACCAGGTGCAGCCGCTTCTCGTGGGCGACGTCGTACGACGTCACGGGCCGCCCGTCCGGGCCGACCACCGTGAACGCGACCCGCTGTCGGCCGGCCGGCAGCACGCCGTCGGCGAGCACCAGCCGGTAGCCGTCCTGCGCGACCGCGAGGCCGCCGGGGAGATGCTCGCCGGAGGCCGCCTCCTGGTGTCCGTCGTCTCCGGCCGCCGGCATCGCGTGGCCGGCCGGCACAGGGTCGTCGACCACCGGTCCGACTGCCGCCCCGGCCGCCCACGACACCCCGAGCACGACCACGAGACCGCCGACGAACCCGGCGACCCGAGCAGCGGCCTTCATGCCAGCTGGTAGCCGGCCTCGGTGACCGCGGCTCGCACGGCCTCGGGGTCGACGGGCCCGGAGGCGGTGACCGTGAGGGACCCGCTCGCGAGGTCGACGTCGACGGCGGTCACCCCGGGCACCTCCTGGACCTCCTCGGTCACCGACGCGACGCAGTGGCCGCAGGTCATCCCGGTGACGGTGTAGGACGAGACGTACTGGTCTTCAGCCATGCTCGCAATATACCCCCCAGGGGTATCACTCTCAACCGGGGGTCACGTCGTCAGCGCCAGCCGAGAGCAGGTGCCACATGGGTGAGCACGCTCTCGAGCACGTGCGCGTTGTAGTCGACCCCGAGCTGGTTCGGGACGGTGAGCAGCAGCGTGTCCGCCGCGGCCACGGCCTCGTCCTCGACGAGCGCCGCGACCAAGCGGTCCGGCTCGTCGGCGTAGGTCTTGCCGAACCGCGCCGGCCCGCCCTCGAGGTGGCCGACCTGGTCCTGGCTGCGCGACTCGTGGCCGAAGTACGCCCGGTCGGCGTCGCTGACGATCGGGAAGATGCTCCGGCTGACCGAGACCCGGGGCTCGCGCTCGTGCCCCGCCTCGGCCCAGGCGTCGCGGAACCGCTGGACCTGCTCGGCCTGCAGCTGGTGGAAGGGCACACCGGTGTCCTCGGTGAGCAGCGTCGAGCTCATCAGGTTCAGGCCCTGCCGGCCCGTCCACTCCGCGGTGGCGCGACTCCCGGCACCCCACCAGATCCGCTCGCGCAGGCCCGGCGAGTACGGCTCGACGCGCAGCAGTCCCGGCGGGTTGGGGAACATCGGACGCGGGTTGGGCTGGGCGAACTCGCGGCCGTCGACGACCTCGAGGAACACGCGCAGGTGCTCCCGGGCCATGTCGGCGTGGTCGGAGCCCTCGGATGGCGCGTAGCCGAAGTAGCGGTAGCCGTCGATCACCTGCTCCGGTGACCCGCGGCTGACGCCGAGCTGCAGGCGACCACCCGCGATCAGGTCGGCTGCGCCCGCGTCCTCGGCCATGTAGAGCGGGTTCTCGTAGCGCATGTCGATCACCCCGGTGCCGATCTCGATCCGGCTCGTGCGCGCGCCGACCGCCGCCAGGAGCGGGAACGGCGAGGCCAGCTGCCGGGCGAAGTGATGGACCCGGAAGTACGCGCCGTCGACGCCCAGCTCCTCCGCGGCGACGGCCAGGTCGATCGACTGCAGCAGCGCGTCGGCGGCCGAGCGGGTCTGCGAGTGGGGGGACGGCGACCAGTGCCCGAAGGACAGGAACCCGATCTTCTTCATGGCCGCACCAACGCTCGTTGAACGCTCAATCTTCCGGGGCGGTCGGGCAGGTCGAGCCGCGCGGCAGCTTGTAGGGCGCCGCGATCCGGTAGGTGCCCGCCGCGGGCGCGTGCAGGACCAGCCAGTTGTCGCGCAGCGAGCGCGGCGACTCCTGCGGCAGCTCGGCCGCCAGGCTGCTCAGGCAGGCCTGCGCCTCGGGATCGGCGACCGCTCCCGCGCCGTCGCTCGACTCCGCGGACGGCAGCGGCTCGCCGTCCGCGTCGACCAGACTCAGCCAGGGCGAGTCGGCGATCCGCACCACGACCCGCGCAGGGCCGGGCGTCCTGATCGTCAGCTGGGCGGCGTCGTAGGAGACCACCTGCGCCGGCGGCGTGACGAGCGGCGTGGCGTCGCGGACGTGGTAGAGCACCCAGTCGTCGTCGGACCAGACCCGCACGAGGTACGGCGGCGCGCTCGCGACCAGCTCCGCCTCCTGCGCCGCGGCCGGGTCCGGCGTCGCGGAGGTCGACAGCACGACGTAGCCCACCGCCCACCGGTGCAGCCAGTGGTGATAGGCCCGCGCGGTCAGCGGCGGACGGTCACGGTAGAACAGCGGGTTGCGCTCCGCGTCCGCCTGCCGGTTCCACCCGCGGGCCAGCGGCACGTGCGGCGCGAGGGCCGCGGCCTCGCGGTGGCTCTTGGTCGGGACCACCTCCACCCGGGCCAGAGCGGCCTGGCGGGAGTCGAGCTGCGCGAGCAGCGGTGCCAGGTCGGAGGTGAACGACTCCGGCGGCGCGGAGCTGACCACGTCGCGGACCGCGTAGGCGACCTGCCAGGTGGTCGAGGTGATCAGGGCGACGGCGAGCAGCACCTGGGCGGCGCGGGTGCCGTAGCGGCGGCCGACCCACGAGCTGCGCCAGGCGCCGAGGGTGACCGCCGCGACCAGCACGACGCCCCCGAAGAGCAGCCCGAGCCGTGACACGTTGGTGCCAACCGGTGAGGGCACCAGCCAGGCACCGACCACCGCGACGACGTAGAGCGCCGCACCGAACTGGACGGTGCGCCAGCTGCGCGGGGTGAGGATGACGACCGCGACGCCCATCGCGATCGGGAGGATCGTGGAGTACCACGCCATCGGCTGCCGGCCCGAGAAGGGGAACAGCAGGGCCGAGGCCGCGACGACGACCACGGGCGGGACCCCGAGCGCGTACGCCGCCGGCCGGCGCCGCCGCAGCCACAGCGTCGCGGCCACCAGGCCCAGGAACGCACCGGCGACGGGGCTCGCCGCTGTCGCGAGCCCGCTGGCGCCCGCGGCGAGACCACCGCGGACCCATCGCTCGGCGGTCGACGTCGAGGGGCGCGGCCAGGCGAAGACGACGCAGAGGGCGGCCAGCGCGAAGAGCGTGCCCAGGGCGAAGGTCACCCGGCCGGACAGGGCGTTGCCGGCCAGTGCGACCGCGCCGTAGACCGCGACGACCCAGCGGTTCTTGTCGTCGCTGCGGCTGACGACCAGCCAGGCCAGCAGACCCGCCGAGAGGGTGCCGGCCAGGATCATCGTCGCCCGGACGCCGACCTGGGCCATGATGTAGGGCGAGACCACGCTGTAGGAGACCGGGTGCATCCCGCCGTACCACGCGAGGTTGTAGGCACTGTCGGGGTGCGTCCTCGCGAACTCCGCCCAGGCGTCCTGGGCGGCGATGTCGCCGCCGGACGTGGCGATGAACTGCCACCACAGCAGGTGCAGCACGGCCGCGACGAGGACGGCGAGCAGCACCGGTGGGACCGCGCGCATGCGGTCGGTCACCAGCGCCGGACGCTGGACCAGCGTCATCCGGTCCTGCCCCGGTCGTCCAGGTGGGGCCAGTGCACGGTGAGCCGGGCCAGCAGGACGGCCACGACCGCGATGGCGACACCGGCGACGTCGTCGACGACGAAGTGCATGCCGAAGTAGATGGTCGCGAGCACGACGAGGAACAGGTAGGCGGACATCACGGCGCTGAGCCAGCGCAGCCGCAGGTGCAGCGCCACGAGCAGGATGGCGCAGGTGAACGCCGTGTGCAGGCTGGCGAACGCCGAGATGCTGGCGAACGCGTCCGGCGCGGCCGGGTCGGCGAGCAGGTGGGCGCGGTCGACCAGGTACTCCGCCTGCGCGGTCGACACCCCCGTCACGGGGAGCCGGGCGAAGTCCTCCGGCGACGTCGCGAACGGACCGAGGCTGGGCACCAGGTAGTAGGAGGCCACGCCGAGGATCCACACCCACGTCCCGGTGACGAGCATGACGTAGGCGTCCTTGATGCGGGGCAGGAGCGCGATCGTGCCGACGACGGCCGCGACGACGACGTACACGAACGACTCGTAGAAGAAGGCCAGCACGGTGGCCGCGTGGCCGGTGCCGAGCAGGTCGTGCAGCAGGGCGGCGGGGTCGTGCCCGAGGAACAGGGTGCGGTCCAGGTCGTGCAGCGCCTGGTCCCGGTCACGGTTGAACGCGTCCCAGCTCTTCAGGTTGCGGTAGCAGACGTAGACCACGTGGTAGGCGACCAGCCCGGACACCGCGAGGAACGTGCGCCGCACCGTCCACCGTCGCCGCAGCGAGTCGACGAAGCCGCCCACCAGGCCGCGCAGCGACCGCTCCGACCACCACGCCCGCACCGCCGCGTCCACGAGGACCAGCACCAGGAGCAGGGTGAAGGCGCTCTGCATCCGGCCCAGGAACATCCGGCCGTCGGGGTCGCGCAGCGGGATCCCGACGGCCTGGGAGCGGGCCAGCGTGACCACGCCGAAGGCGAGGGCGACCGACCAGAGCGCCAGGGTGAGCCGGAGGACCTCGCGGCGCGGCGGGTCCGCGGGCGCCGTCGCGCGACCCCCGCCCGTCCCACCGGTCGGCTCCGTCAGCGGGCGGACCTGCTCGTCCGCGCTCACCGGGCACCCGTCCGAGTCACCACTGCCACGAGGCCGAGGCTACCGGCCGGGAGCCCCGCCACCGGCATCAACGCCCACCGCTCCGGAGAGTGGCCGGCTGCGGCTCGGGGCCGGTCGTGGTCGAGACTGGACGGGTGACCGAGGTGAGGACCCGGGGCGAGCACGACTGGACGCCGTGGCGTGCGGTCGTCGCGTTCGGCCTGGTCTCGCTCGCGGCCGACATGGTCTACGAGGGCATGCGGTCGGCCGCCGGACCGTTCCTGGGCGAGCTCGGCGCCTCCGCACTGACCGTCGGCCTGGTGACCGGTGCCGGCGAGGCGATCGCACTCGGGCTCCGGCTGGTCACCGGTCCGGTCGCCGACCGGACCGGGCGGCACTGGGGCCTGACGACCCTCGGCTACGCGCTGACCGCGGTCTGCGTGCCGCTCCTCGCGGTCACCCCGCTGCTGGGGGCCGCGGCCGTCGCCGCCGCCAGCCTGCTGATGCTGACCGAGCGAGCCGGCAAGGCGATCCGCTCACCCTCGAAGTCGACGCTCCTCGCCACGATGGCCGTGCCGGTGGGTCGAGGCCGCGGCTTCGCGGTGCACAAGGCCCTCGACCAGGTCGGCGCGTTCGCCGGCCCGCTGGTCGTCGCGGGTGTCGCCGCGCTCACCGGCCAGCTGGCCCTCGGCTTCCTCGTGCTCGCCGTGCCCGGCGTCGTCTCGCTGGTGCTGCTCGCCCGCCTGCGCCGGCACGCACCGGCCGAGCCGCCGCAGCCGCACGAGGCCGAGGAGGTCTCGGCCGGTCGCCCCGCTCGGCCTCCGCTCCCCCGCTCCTTCCGGCTGTTCGCGTTCTCGTGCTCCGCGAGCACCCTGGGCCTGATGACCTTCGGGCTCATCTCCTACGCGTTCGTCGACACCGGACTGGTGCCGCTCGCCTGGGCCCCCGTCGTGTACGCCGGTGCGATGGCCGTGGAGGCCGTCGCGGCTCTGGCGACCGGGGGCCTCTACGACCGGTCCGGCGCGCGGGTGCTCTACCCCCTCCCCCTGCTCGTGGCCGTGGTCCCGGCACTGGTCTTCGCCGACCGGCTCGCGGTCGTGCTCCTGGGCGTCGCCGTCTGGGGGGTCGCGACCGGGGTCCAGGACTCCACGGTCAAGGCGCTCGTGGCCGACCTGGTCCCGGCCGGGTCGCTGGCGACGGCGTACGGCGTCTTCGCCGCCGCCCAGGGCGGCGCAGCGCTGATCGGTGGGGGCCTCGCCGGACTGCTGTACGCCGACCACCTCGGCGCGCTGGTCGCGGTGGTCGCCGTGCTGCAGGTGGCGTCCTTGGCGACTCTCCTGCTCGCCGTCCGGGAGCGGGATAGGTTCGGACCGTGATCGAGCTGAGCAGGGGCGAGGAGCTGGTGCTGGCCACCGAGGAGGGTGCGCCGGTCACCCACCTCCGGATGGGCCTGGGATGGGACAAGTCCCGCACCGCGGGAGCTGCCGGCAGCGGCCTGCCCGACATCGACCTGGACGCGTCGGCGGTCCAGTTCACCGGTGACCAGCTCTTCGACCTCGCCTTCTACAACAACCTGCGGACCCGCGACGGCTCGGTGGTGCACCTCGGGGACAACCTGACCGGGCGGGGCGACGGCGACGACGAGGTCGTGACGGTGGACCTCGGCCGGGTGCACCCGCCCGTGGACCGGATCGTGCTCCTCGTCAGCAGCTACCAGGGTCACAGCCTGGAGTGGATCGGGCACGCCTACTGCCGACTCGTCGACGACGACAGCGACGTCGAGCTGGCTCGCATCTCCCTGACCGGAGGGGTCCCCGAGACCGGCCTGGTGATGGCGGTGCTCGCGCGCGACCCCGAGGGCTGGCGGGTCCGGGCGGTCGGTGCCGGGATCGCCGTGACCGTCCCGTCGCAGGCGACCGCGAAGCTCCGCCCGTTCCTCTGATCCGACCACCGGTGGTCCAGGCAGGACGTGTCGGGGCCTGCGGCAGCGGGTACCGACGGGCATGGCAGTCCACGGCACGGACCCGACGACGGACCGCACCATCATGTGGGCGGTGGTCCTCGTCATCGGGACGCTCGTCGCGTGGGGCGCCGCCGGCAGCGCCCTCGGCGAGGCACCCGGGTTCGCGACCGCGCTGGTCCTCGGCACCGTCGTGGCCGCCGTCGGCTGGCGCGACCGGATCACCTTCGACCTGATGTGCAACCTCGCGCTGGTCGCCCTGCCCGCCGCGGTCGTCGGGCTGTGCGTGTCCTGACCGGCTACCGGTCGACCAGCCCGCTCTCGACCGCCCACCGGACCGCCTCCGAGCGGCGGGTCACGCCGAGCTTGGCATAGGCGGAGCGGATGTAGGACTTCACGCTGTTGATGCTGAGGTAGAGCTGGTCGGCGATCTCGGGGTTGGTGCGCCCGCGCGCGATCAGCCGCAGGATCTCCTTCTCCCGGCCGGAGAGCCCGAGGCGGTCCTGCACGACCTCCGTCGCGGTGCCCAGGCCGACCAGTCGCTCGACCACCTCCAGCAGCTCGGCGCCCTCGACGGTGAACGGCACCACCGCGACGGCTCCGAGGTCGAGCGCGAGCTGGGCGAGGTCGGGCCGTCCGGCCGGCTGCAGGCCGACGACCGCGCTCGTCGCGGCGAGAGCACCCAGGTCGGTCGGCCGGTCGTCGATCCCGTCCAGGTCGTGCACCACGACATCGGGGTCCCGGCCCCGCGGCGGGCCCTCGAGCACGCGCAGCCTGCCGGAGGAGGTGGCGGAGAGCAGGGTCGACAACCCGGCCCTGACGACCGGGAACCGACTGACGACGACCACCGTTGGCGCCTGCCTGCGCACCCTCGCTCCCTCGACGACTCCCTCCGAGACCGTTCTACCCGGTGCTTCGTCGTCCCGTCGGCCGCGGATGGGATGGCGCGCGACTAGTCCAGACCAGAGCCGACCACGCAGCCCGGGGCGGGCGTCCCGCCCGCGGGGAAGGCCCGGGCGAGCGCGTTGCCGATCCGCGCCGCGCGCGCGGCGTACCCCGCACTGGTGAAGTGGATCCCGTCGGAGACGAACCAGCTGTCGCGCACCTCGGAGCGCCAGTCGTAGACGCGCAGATCGGGGTACCGTCGGCACGCGTCCAGCAGCGCGTCGTCGAAGGCCCGCATGTTGGCGTCGTCGTAGGGGCCGCTGTCCAGCCGGCTCTTGACCGTCAGCCAGAGGACCGGCTCGTGGCCGATGGCGTGCATGAGGAGGTCGATACGCTCGGCGTACGGGTGGACGCCGCCCACGGCCTGGTTGGCCGCGTCGTTGGTGCCCATCGCGACCGTCCAGCACCCGGTGTAGCCCGACGCCCGCAGGGCCTGGACCGCGTCCTCCGCGTTCGGCTCGTCGTGCCAGCGCTCGACGATCGAGCGCGCTCCGCGGATGTCGGTGCGAACCCGTCGGACGCCGTGGCTCTCCAGGCGGGCCGGCAGCCGCAGTGCGGCCTGCGGCAGGTACGCCGGGTCGACCAGGCCGATCGAGGTCGACTCGCCGATGTGTGCGACCGCCCGGCACGAGGTCTGCAGCGGCTGGTCCCGGCGGGTGCCCGCCGCCGACCCGGCGTGTGCCCGGACGGGCGGTGACGGCACCGGGTCGGGGTCCACGACCGTGCCGACGTCGGGTGGGACCGGTGGCAGCCCCGAGCCGGCGAGGGCGGCCTGGGCAGGTGCCGCGCCGTCGTCGTGCTGCCAGGGCACGAGCACGAGCGTCCCGAGGAGGACGAGGCACGCGGCGCTCACCGGCAGGACCGGGACCCGGAGCACCCGCACGGTGCCGCGCACCGGAGGCACGGTGACCTGGCGGATCTGGCGGAACGCCCCGACGAAGCCGTGGCGACGGATCGGATCCTCCACGAACCGCCACGACAGCTCGGCGAGCACCAGGGTGGCACCCACGAGGACGACCGACGTCAGGGCGCGGCTCCCGGCGACCGCGGTCGTGCCGATCGCCACCACGATCGGCATCTGCCACAGGTAGATGCCGTAGGAGCGCTCACCGATCCAGCGCAGCGGCTCGAGGCCGAGTGCTCGGTTCAGCACGCCGCCCGGGACGGCGACCGCCGCGACCGCGGCAGCGGTGGCCACCGAGAGGACGAGGATGCCCCAGTCGTAGAGGCCGAGCGAGTAGTCGTCGGTGCCGGCGACGAGCCACCCGGCGACGACGAGACCGAGGACGCCGGCGACCTGCACGGCGTACCGCACCGCCGCACTGCGGTCCACAGCCGCGACGACCTGCGGCCAGCAGAGGGCGAGCACGGCTCCGACGAGGATGCCGCCGGCCCGGGTGTCGGTGCCCTCGTACGCGCGGGTGTGGTCGAAGCCCGGCACGGCGAGGAGGGACAGGAGCGCGAAGGAGGCGGCCGCCCCGGCGACGGTGGTCGCCACGACCTGGGCCCGGGTGAACCGGAGCCGGAACATCGCGACCAGGAGCAGCGGCCAGAGGAGGTAGAACTGCTCCTCGACCGACAGCGACCACAGGTGGTCCAGCGGCCCGGGCCCCGCGAACCGGTCGAAGTAGGTGTCACCCCGCGCGATCGTGTGCCAGTTCGCGACATAGACCAAGGCGCTCCAGGACTCGCCCCAGCGGCGGCCGAGCGCAGCCCGGTCGACCAGCGCCGTGCCGGCGAGGACGGTCACCAGCACCAGCACGACCGCCGGCAGGAGCCGCCGGGCACGGTGCACCCAGAACCGCTTGAGCTGGAAGCTCCCGGTGCGGTCGTGGCTGGCGACCAGGATCCGGGTGATCAGGAAACCGCTGAGCGTGAAGAACATGCCGACCCCGAGGAGGCCGCCGCTCATCCACGGCACCCCGAGGTGGTAGCCGAGGACCGCAACCACTGCCAGCGCCCGCAGCCCGTCGAGGCCGGGCACGTAGCTGCCGGCCTGCTCCGGGTTCGTCCCTACGGGGCGGGGCATCTGGGCTCCTGGTCGACGGTCGTTGTCGGTGCGGCCGGGCAGGTGCCCACCAGGGGGCACGACCGTACCGAGGTCGCACCCGCGCCCGCCAGCCCACCGGTCCTCCCCAGCATGAGGGTCACGCGCGGCCGCATCGGGAGGGCGCGCCGTCGCCCGGTGCCCATGGCGTCAGGCGGCGACCGGCTGCCGCGCCGCGACGGCGTACGGCGCCAACGTCGGCTCGTCGCGATCGAGCCGGGTCAGGACGAGGGCGAGGACGACGGAGGCGATGCCGACCGGGATGTTGACGAACGCCAGGATCGCGCCGCCGGTGTCCACCAAGGCTGCGCAGTCCCAGAAGCCGTGCAGGACCATCGCGAGCAGCAGGGTCCCCGTGCCACGGCGGAGCAGGTAGAAGGTGGTGCCGGAGAGGAAGGCGAGCCCGACCTGGCCGACTGCGGCCGGTCCACCCCCGAAGACCCAGTTGGGCAGGTGCATGAGGCCGAAGAGCAGCAAGCGCCGCCGGCCTGACGCTCATCTCCACCGGGGCGCTCGTCTTCTGAGGCGACTCGGGGGTCGTCACGTCCGCCTACGACACCGTGCCGACGTCGATGGTCTCGCCGTGGACGAGATCGACCTCCACCTTGAGGCCGCTCGGGACCCTCCCGTTGAGCCGCTCGAGGAGGGTGTCGGAGGACGGCAGCTCGTCCGGCGACTCGACGTGGATGACGAACGTGATGCCGTCGTGGTCGACTCCGGTCACGCGGGCCTTGGGCTCGCTCGCCAGCCATCGGGTCGCCTCCGCGTCGACGGTCGAGGTCCACGACGCGACCAGCCAGACACCGAGGGTGTTGAGACCGAGCGGCACGAGGACGAGCACGAGGAGCGCGCCGAGCTTGAGGTACTGGCGCCGGAGCGAGTGTGCGGCGCCGGCCGGTTCCTTCTCGTATCCCAGGACCGTGAAGACGAAGACGCCCGCGAGGACGAGCGCGACGAAGTTGGACACGAAGAGCAGCAGCGCACCCAGCGCCCACTCGACCTCACCGTCGCCCAGGCACACGCCCACCACCGCGAGCGGCGGGACCAGCGAGATCGCGATCGCGACTCCCGGCAGCACGGCGGCCACGTCGCGCCGGGCCAGCGCCACCGCCCCGGCCAGCCCGGTCGCGACGGCGGCCACCAGGTCCATGAGGTTCGGCGAGACGCGCGAGGTGATCTGGCCGTTGTCGGCGAGGGGTTCGGTGTTGGGGACCAGGGAGAACAGCACACCGACGGCGACCACCAGCACGACCCCGACCGACACGTAGAACAAGGACCCGTTGCGCTGCCCCTTCACCGCAGCGAGGGCCAGCCCCATGATCGGGGTCGACAGCGGAGCGATGATCATGGCGCCGATGACAGTCGCCGTGGAGTCGGTGAGCACGCCGGCGGTCGCGATGACCGACGACAGCACGAGCATCGTCCAGAAGGCCGTGGTCTTCGACCGACGGTCCCCCTGCCGCAGCACCAGGTCGTCGGTCAGCTGCTCGAGGGTGCGTCGCTGCTGCTGGGGGACGAGGCGGGCACGGATGTTCCGGGACACGGCGTCATTCTCGACGAGTCGCTAGGGACGCACCGAGGATTGCCCGAGATCTCAGGGCGACACCTCCTACGGCGCGACGGGCGCGAACGAGCCGAGGTCCTCGCCCGCACCGTGCACGACGACGTATGACGACTCGGGCACCTCGCGCCACGCACCCTGCAGGTCGCCCAGGGGCTCGGAGACCACGAGCCGCGCGTCGTCGGACAGCTCGTGCAACATCGGGTTGTCGGGGTACTGGTCGCGCAGCGTCGACACGTCGGTGCTGTGGAACAGCGACCGCGAGTCGTGGACGCTGGAGTAGCGGAACGCCCAGGTGGTCGACCCGTCGGTGGTCGCGACCGTCATCTGGATCGGCTGCTGCACGCCGTGGCGGCGCCCGGCCTCCTCGATGACCCCGACCGCGCGGGCGACCGCGGCAGGTGGGTCGTCGCGCAACCCGAAGCTGAGGGCGAGGTAGAAGAAGAGCTCGGAGTCCGTGGAGCCCTCGATGTCGGCGAACAGCGCCGGGTCGACGGCGACCGCGAGGTCGCGCTTGACGAGGTGGAAGTCCCCGATGACGCCGTTGTGCATCCACAGCCAGTTCTCGTGGCGGAAGGGGTGGCAGTTCGACTGCTGCACCGCGGTCCCCGTGGTGGCCCGGATGTGCGCGAACACCCGCCGCGAGGAGGTGACCCCCGACAGGTCGCGCAGGTTGCGGTCGTTCCACGCGGGCTCGGTGCTGCGGTAGGCACCGGGCCGGCCCTGGTCGTCGTACCACCCGATGCCGAAGCCGTCGCCGTTGACCGTGGTCGCCCCCAGCTGCGAGTGCATGCTCTGCATGACCAGGGAGTTCTTCGGCTTGAACAGCAGCTCCTCCAGTCGCACCGGCGCGCCCGAGTAGGCCAACCATCGACACATGTCCTGCCTCCTGCCCCGGGTCGCCCGACCCGGCTCTCGGACCGACTGTCCTCCGCGGGACCGGCCGCTCCTAGAGGCCATGGTCCCGACCCCGAAGCACCTGCTTGACACCTGTCTGAACACCTGCTCGAATCGCGTGGTGGTCACGTCCAGCCGCTACGCCGACCTCACCCACGGCGCGCTGGCCGGACTGGTCCCCGAGCTGCTGCTGACCGGCCACCTCATCGACCGGGCCGGCATGGCGTTCTGCATCGAGGCGTTCGGCCAGCAGGGGATGACCGACGTCGCCATCGAGGAGTGGGCCGGCGCGAGCCCCCTCTACACCCGCCGGATGCAGCGGGCGCTGCGGTTCGAGGGCGACGACGTCGTGACGATCTTCAAGGGCATGCAGCTGGAGATCGGCGCGCCCCCGCAGTTCATGGACTTCCGCTACTCCGTGACCGACCGTGACCACGGCGCGTTCCACCTCGACCACTGCGGCGCGCTCCTGGACGTCGAGCCGATGGGTGAGTCCTACGTACGGGCGATGTGCCACGACATCGAGGACCCCACCTTCGACGCGACCGCCGTCGCCACCAATCCCCGGGCCCGGGTGCGCCCCGTGCACCGCCCACCGCGGCACCCCGCCGACCGGCAGCCGCACTGCGCCTGGACCGTCACCATCGACGCGGACTCCCCGGAGGTCCAGCCGATCCCGGCGCTCGCGGTGAACGCCCGCAGCCGGGCCGCCGGGCTGGAGCTCGCCGAGGTAGACCGCAGCCAGCCGGGCCTGGCCGACTACAGCGGACCGCTGGTCGACGACGTCGACTTCACCGCGTTCTCGCACTCGGCGCTGGTCCGGATCGCCGACGAGGTCTGCCTGCAGATGCACCTGCTCAACCTGTCGTTCCTCCTGGCCGTGCGGGCCCGCACCACCGACGAGGCGACCGCCCGACGGATCGCGGTGCGTCAGCTGACCGGGCACGCCGGACTGACCGCCGAGCGGCTCCACCGGGCGCTCGGCCTGCCCGCCACCCCCGAGGGCGCGGCGCGCCTGCTCGAGCTGCACCCGCTGGCCAACCCGGCGGCGTACGTCGACCTCGCCCGCGACGGCGCCACGGTCACGGTCCGACGGTCACCGGCGCACGAGGACGGCGCGTGGATCGCGCTCTGCGGACCGGGCAGCACCGCACCGCTGCAGGCGGTCGTCCGGGCGGTCGACCCGCACCTCGACGTCGACGTGACCGGCTCCGCGACCGAGTGGGTCGCGACCGTCGTCCGCACCGACGTCGCCGCCCCCGAGGCCGGCGAGGTCGCGGTCGCCAGGCTCAGCGGCGGCGCCCGCTTCAGCTTCGAGCCGCGCCGGTCGCTGCCGATCTTCACGGCCTGAGGGGCCGGATGAATCCCCGGTCAGCCGGGGATTCATCCGGGGTTGTCAGGGGTTGCGTGACGTTGTCAGGGGTTGCAACGCCTGACAACGACAGGTTGAGCCTGACCGGCCTCCCGGCCTCCCGCCTCCCGGCCCCGGCCTCCCGCCCCGGCACAGGTCACTCCCCCAGCGCGTCGATCAGCCGCTCGGCCTCCTCGCCCGCGGCCCAGCGCGGGACGACGAAGAGGCCCTCGGCCTCGACGGTGACACCGTCGGGGTCGGCGACGGTGGCCTCGACCACGACCTTGCGGCCCTCCTCGCGGACCACCCGGCCCTCGAGGCGCACCGGTCCGAGCGGCGTGCCGCGGCGGTAGCGCAGGGTCAGGGTGCCGGTGAAGGTCACCCGCCGGTGCCCGCTGGCGGTCTCCCCCATCAGGTGGTCGAGCAGGAGGGCGGTCACGCCACCGTGGACCAGGCCGGGCGGGCCCTCGTACGCCGCGCCGAGCACCACGTCGGCGTGCACGAGGCCCGAGGAGTCGTGGACGACCTCCATCGGCACCGCCACGGCGTTGCGCTGGCCGACGACCGCGTTGCCCCAGCTCCAGCTCCGGCCCTCGGAGTTGTAGCGCACGCCCGCGGGGCCGGGGAGCTCCGCGGCCCGCAGCCGCGCCGTCAGCGCCTCGACCTCGGCCTGCACCGCTCGCACCTCGTCCTCGGCCACCGTGGTGCGGATGGTCGCGTCGACCAGCGACCGCACCGCGTCCGCCAGCCCACGGTGCAGCGCCTCGAGCCGGTCCACCTCGGCGGTCGGCGTCTCGTCGTGGACGAAGCTGCCCAGGCTCATCCGTCGGCGCCGCGCCGGCGCGCCTTCGCGATCGTGTCCTCCACGATCGAGCTCAGCCGCGCGCCGTTGGGCCACCCGGCGTAGTGGCACAGGAAGATCACGATCTCGCGCAGCTCGTCCTCGTCGAGCTCCCCGGCGGCGTACGCCGCAGGCACCTGGATGGTCAGCACGTCGTGACCGCCGCTGCCGGCGAGCAGCCCGATCAGCAGCAGGCGCCGGTCGCGGTCACTGAGGCCGGGCCGGTTCCAGATGTCGGCGAAGAGGTGGTCGGCGGTGTAGCGGAAGAAGTCGCCACTGCCGTCGGTCATGTCGAACCCGTAGACCTGCTCCATCCGCTCCAGCCCCCGCCGCCGCACCTCCGGCAGGTCGTCGAACTTGCTCATGCCAGTCCCAGCTCCTTCCCCAGCCTCGGCAGCGCGTCCCGCGCCATGGGTACGTCGACGCCGAGCTCGTCGGCGAGCGCGATCGCGAACGTCAGGTCCTTCTCGCCCAGCGCCACCACGTGCTCCATCACGCCGTGCCAGAAGTCATCCGGCGCGATCGGCGCGGTCGTGTCGCGCAGCATGATCGCCCCCGGGCCACCCGTGATCGCGTCGGTGTGCCGGACCACCCGGCCCAGCTCAGCGACGTCGAGCCCCGCGGCCTCGGCGAGGCGCGAGGCCTCCATGGCTGCGGTGAAGGACACGAAGTGCAGCAGGTTGCGCGCCAGCTTGAAGCGGGTGCCGGCACCGACCGGTCCGGCGTGCACCACCTTCGAGCCCATCGCCTCCAGCGCTGGGCGGGCGGTCTCGAAGGCGTCGTCCGGACCTCCCACGAGGATCGCGAGCGACCCTGCGGCCGCCCCCATCGGGCCGCCCGACACGGGGGCGTCCAGCACCCGGTGCCCCGCCGCCGCGAGCTCGGCGGGCGTCCCGGGAGCAACCGTCGAGTGGACGACCAGCACCGGGTCCGGCCCGACCTCGCCGGCGACCGCGCGCACCTGGTCGTCGTCGCGCACCATCACGCACACCACGTCGACCTGCGCGGCGAGCTCCCCGACACTCCCCGCCGCGGTCGCGCCGGCCGCGACGAGCTCCTCGACGGGCTCGGGCACGACGTCGTGGACGCGGACGTCGATGCCCTCCGCCGCGGCCAGCCGCAGCGCCATCGGCTTCCCGATGTTGCCGAGCCCGACGAAGCCGACCCGGAGGTGGCGTGACGTGATCATGGCCGGAACGTCTGTCCGCCGTCGACCGCGACGATCTGCCCGGTCACCCACGACGACTCGTCGGAGAGCAGGAAGAGGCAGGCGCCGACCATGTCCTCCGGCTGGCCCATCCGCTTGATCGCGAGGTTCTTGACCAGCTCCTTCGCGGCGTCGCCCGCCTGTGTCCGCGTCGCGGCGGTGTCGGTGGGGCCGGGCGCGATCGCGTTGACCCGGATGCCCATGCCCCCGAGCTCGTGCGCCAGCTGCTGCGTCAGACCGTTGACGCCCACCTTGGCCAATCCGTAGAAGCCCGAGTAGAGGTAGGCCGCGGTGCTGGACTGGTTGACGATCGAGCCGCCGCCTCGGCGCTGCATGGACCCGTACGCCGCGCGGGTCATCACCAGGGCCCCGTCCATGTTCACCGACATGAAGCGGCGGTAGTAGTCCCAGTCCACGCTGATGAGCAGGTCGAACTGCATGTCGCCGTAGATCGCCGCGTTGTTGACCAGACCGTCGATGCCGCCGTACTCGGCCTCGGTCACCTCGACCAGGGCGGCGGCGGACTCGTGGGATGAGACGTCGGTGCGCACGAACAGGGCCCGCCCACCGGCTTCGCGGATCTCCCCCGCCACCCGCTCGCCGGAGTCGGTGTTGAGGTCGGCGACGACCACCGCGGCGCCCTCGACCGCCAGCGCCCGCGCGTACGCCTCGCCGATGCCCTGCGCCGCGCCGGTGACGACGACGACCTTGTCCTGGAACCTCATGGGTTGCTGCTGCCTTTCGTCTCAGGGGTCTCGATACGCCGCTCGTTCCTCGCGGCTACTCGACCACCGATCGCTCTCGCCGGTCGAGTAGCCGTCGCGAGGGACGAGCGACGGCGTATCGAGACCTCACGCGGGCTCCGCCACGACTTTGGTCTCCAGGTACTCCTCGAAGCCGGCGACGCCCATCTCCCGGCCGATGCCGGACTGCTTGTAGCCGCCGAAGGGCGCGTCCGGGCTGAACCAGACGCCGCCGTTGACCGCGACCGTGCCGGTGCGGATCCGCGCGGCGACCGCCTTCGCGCGCTCGAGCGAGCCGGACTCGACCGACCCCGACAGGCCGTAGGCGGAGTCGTTGGCGATGCGCACGGCGTCGTCGTCGCCGTCGTGGGGGACGACGACCAGGACGGGGCCGAAGATCTCCTCCTGCGCCAGCCGCGAGGAGTTGTCGAGACCGGCGACGACGGTGGGCTCCACCCAGAACCCCGGCCGGTCGATCACGTGGCCCCCCGTCGCGAACGTCGCGCCCTCCTCCTCGGCCAGCCGCAGGTACGCCGCCACCCGGTCGCGCTGGGCCCGGGAGATGACCGGTCCGCAGATCGCGCCAGGATCGGCGGGGTCCGCGACCCCGATGGACTCCATCGTGGCCGCGGCGACCTGCACCGCCTCGTCGTACCGCTCGCGGGGGACGACCAGCCGGGTGGTGATCGCGCACCCCTGGCCGGCGTGGATGCACGCGGCGAACGCGGTCGCCCCGGCGGCCGACGCCACGTCGGCGTCGTCGAGCACGACCGCCGCGGACTTGCCACCGAGCTCGAGGAACACCTTCTTCAGCGTCGGTGCGGCGGCGGCCATGATCGCCCGGCCGGTCGCGGTGGAGCCCGTGAAGGACACCATGTCGACGCGAGGGTCGGTGCCCAGCACCGCCGCGACCTCGTTGGACCGCGGCGTGACGACGTTGAAGACACCGGACGGCATGTCCGTGTGCTCGGCGACCAGCCGGCCGAGCTCGCACGCGAGCCATGGGGTGTCCGGTGCCGGCTTGAGCACCACCGTGCACCCGGCGGCCAGCGCCGGACCGACCTTGGCCAGGTTGATCTGGGTCGGCACGTTCCACGGCGTGATGGCGGCGACGACGCCGACGGGCTCGCGGCGCACCGTCCGGCGCGAGGCGATGCCCATCGGGTGCGCGACGCCGAGGTCGGTCTCGAAGTCGTAGGACTCCAGCAGGTCCGTCACCCACCGCAGGCCGTCGACGGGCACGTCGAAGCCGGCTGCGCCCATCATGAAGCCGGGCATGCCGACCTCGGCCGTCGTCAGTGCCTTGAACGCATCGGCGTCGTCCAGGAGCGCGGTGTGCAGCTGGCGCAGGCAGCGGACCCGCAGCTCCCGGTCGGTGGCCCACCCGGACTCGTCGAAGGCGCGCCGCGCCGCGGCGATCGCAGCGTCGACGTCGGCGGCCGTCCCGTCGGGGGCGACGCCGATCTCCTCCCCCGTCGCCGGGTCGACGATCGGGTACGTCGTCCGGCCGGACGCGCCCGCGAGCCTCCCGTCGACCAGCTGCTGGGCGGGCGGCGGCAGGCTCACGACGTGGGCTCCTGCGTCACGAACTCGCCCGCCTCGACCGGCGGCGGCCACACCGTGGACGGCAGGTCCTCGGGCCGGTAGTGGCCGGGAACGCCGAGACCGAAGACCTTGAGCCGCTCGAGCAGGGAGTCGGGCGCCTTGCCCGACGCGACGACCGCGCCCATCGTGTGTGCCATCGCGCCGAAGTCGAACCAGTCGCGCTGCCAGGCGATCCGCACCTCACCCGCGTCCGAGCCGGCGGTCTGCCGCTCGACGCCGAACCAGCTGCCACCCAGCCCGGGGACCTCGAACTCGCGGCCGGTCGCGTCGTCGACGATGCCGGAGCGCTGCTTCCAGAAGCCCACGATCATCGCGTTCTTCTCGTCGATCACGGTGGCCAGGTAGTCGTAGTGCCAGCCGTCGAAGCCGTCCATCTCGATGCCGATCGCCCAGTCCCGGATCTGGTCGCGGCCGACGGCCATGAAGTGCTCGTCGGGGGTCAGCATCCAGCCGTACGTCGCGTCCTCGGCGTAGCTGTCGGCCAGCACCCGCCAGTCGCCGGTACGCTCGGCCTCGCGGTTGACCGCCAGCCAGGAGTCCCAGAACTCCTCCATCTCGGTGCGGGTCAGGGACATCCTCACTCCTCCTCGAGGGCAAGTGCCATGGCCGGGCAGTAGCGCACGGCCGCCTCCACCTGGGGACGCAGGGACGGGTCCGGGTGCTCCTGGAGCACCGTCACCTGGTCGGTCCCGTCGTCGAAGCCGAACACGTCCGGCGCCTCGCCCTGGCACATCTGGTGCCCCTGGCACAGGCCGCGGTCGGCCACCACCCGCAAGCTCATCGCGACCTCACCTGTCTCGGCGCCGGTAGCGGACCCGGCAGGGTTGCTCGAGCTGGATGACCATCTTCGACAGGTCGTCGCGGTAGCTCTGCGACGGCTGGGCCATCTCGAACTCGTAGTCGCGCAGGACGACCGAGAAGATCGCCTTCATCTGCATCAGGGCGAAGGCGTTGCCGACGCAGCGGTGCTTGCCCGCTCCGAACGGGATCCAGGTCCAGCGGTGCTGCAGGTCGTCCTGGCGGGGGTCGACGTAGCGCCCGGGATCGAAGGCGTCAGGGTCGGGGAAGTCCTCCGGCAGGCGGTTGGAGACCCGCGGCGACGCCGCGACCAGGGTGCCGACCGGGATCGTGTGGCCGGCGAGCTCGACCTCCTCGGCGACCACGCGCATCAGGATGATCAGCGGCGGGTGCAGGCGCAGCGTCTCCTTGAGCACCGACTCCAGCACCGGGATGGACCGCAGCGCCTGGAAGGAGACCTCGGAGCCATCCGCGTAGAGGTCGTCGAGCTCCCGCACCACCTCGGCCATCACGTCGGGGTGGCGCATCAGCTCGATCAGCGCCCACGACGAGGTGCCCGACGTGGTGTGGTGCCCGGCGAACATCATCGAGATGAAGATGCCGGTGATGTAGTCGGCGGTCATGTCCAGCGAGATCAGCACGTCGAGGAGGTCGCGCTCCTCGCGCGCGACCGGGCCGCGCTCGCGGCGGCGGTCCACGATGCCCTGCACCATCTCCACCAGGCCCGCCCGGCCGGCGTCGCGGCGCCGGAACGACTCGATGTCGGCGTACGGGTCGACGTAGGCGATCGCGTCCGTCCCGCGCTCCAGGTCGTGGAAGTAGCCGACGAAGCCGGGATCGAGCTCCTCGCGGAACGGCTTGCCGATCAGGCAGGCCGAGGTCGTGTAGACGGTCAGCTCCCCGAAGAAGTCGAGCAGGTCGATCTCGCCGCCGTCGCCCCAGCCGGCGACCATCCGCCGGACCTCGGCCTCGATCGTCGCCGCGTGGCCGCGCATGTGGTCGCCGCGCAGCGCCTGGTTCTTCAGCATCTGCTGGCGCTCCTCGGGCGACGCGTCGAAGACCACGCCCGGGCCGAAGACCGGCTTCATGAAGGGGTAGGCCGCCGCCTGGTCGAGCGTCGCGTCCGGCGCCCGGAAGAACTGCTCCTGCGCCTCCGCGCCGAAGACGAGCACGACGTCGCGGTCGGCGAGCCGGAACCGCCCGATCTCGCCGCACTCCGCGTGCACCCGGTCGAAGAGGCCGACGGGGTCGACCCGCAGCTCGGCGAGATGGCCGTGGCCGTCGTCGGGGACTGCGAAGGAGACCTCGGGGATGCCGGCGAGCGCCGGCTGCGTGGCGGTGCTGGTCACGTGTCCTCCAGGGGTGCCTCGGGCGAGACCTCGATCAGGTTGAGGTGGACGCCGCGGGGTGCGCTGACGACGGTGGTGATCGCGTCGGCGATCGCGGCCGGCTTGAGGAAGTGCGGATGTCGCGCATGCCCGAAGCGCACCCACTGCTCGAGCACGCGCGCCGCCTCGTCGACGTCCCAGTCGCTGCCCATCTCGCTCCAGGTCGGGCCGGGGCGCACGATCGAGGCGCGGACGCCGGTGCCCTCGAGCTCCATCTGCATGGCGTGGGCCAGACCCTCCAGGCCCCACTTGCCGGCGGCGTACGCCGACATGAACGGCCGCGCCCGCACGGCGACGTCGGAGGAGACGAAGACCAGGTCACCGCGCCGCCGCTCGACCATGCCGGGGACGAAGGCCCGCACCAGCCGGTGCACCCCGATGATGTGGAGGTCGAGCTCGCGCGCGAAGCGGGTCGTGTCCACCTCGTGGGTGGTGCCCGGGGCGACCGAGCCGGCGTTCGAGACGACGACCTCGATGTCACCGAGCTCGGCCGACACCCGCTCCGCGAAGCCCGCCACGGAGGTGTCGTCGGTGAGGTCGAGCGAGTGGGCGACCGCCTCCCCGCCGGCGGCCCGGACCTGCTCGGCGACCTCCTCGCAGCGCTCGGCCCGGCGGGCGCCGAGGGCGACGGGGAACCCTGCGGTGGCCAGGGCCAGCGCCGTCGCCGCCCCGATCCCCGAGGACGCCCCGGTGACCACGGCGGGGCGGCGGGCCGGCTGGGCGTACTTCTCGCGACCGCCCGTCACCTGGCCACCATCCGCACCGGCACCGACGAGAACCCGCGGACGTTGATCGAGTGCACGCGCTCGCACTCCTCGTGCGCCACCTCGACGGTCCCCACCCGACGGACGAGCTCGCGCAACGCGATCTGTGCCTCGAGCCGGGCCAGGTTGGCGCCGAGGCAGAAGTGCCGGCCGCCGCCGAAGCTGAGCAGCTGGGCGAGCTCCTCCTTGTCCCGGAAGATGTCGTAGCGGTCCGGGTCGCGGAAGACCCGGTCGTCGCGGTTGGCCGACCCCAACACGAGCACCGCCTTCGCGCCCGCGGGCGCGACCCGGCCGTGCAGCGCGACGTCCGCGAGCAGGTGCCGCGCGACCATCTGGCTCGAGGTGTCGTGGCGCAACGTCTCCTCGATCCACGGCGACACGAGGTCGTGGCCGTCGTCGGGGTCGGCGAAGACCCGCTCCTGCTGCTCGGGGTGGGCCGTCAGGTGGAACAGCGCGTTGCCCAGCAGCTTCGTGGTCGTCTCGTTGCCGGCGACCACCATCAGGAAGAGGAACGCGATGATCTCCTCCTCGGTCAGCCGGTCGTCCCCGAGGTGGGCGGAGATCAGCGCGCTGGTCAGGTCGTCGGTCGGGCGCTTCGCGCGGCTCTCCACCATCTCGGTGAAGTAGACGACCAGCGTGAGCGCGGCCTCCGAGCCGGCCCGCGGGACGTCACGGACGCCGGGCTCGCGGTGCACCAGCAGGTCCGCCAGCCGGCGTACCTCGGCCCGGTCGGCCTCCGGGACGCCCATCATCTCGGAGATGACGTCCATCGGGAGGCGGCCGGCGAAGTCGTGGATCCAGTCCGAGGACCCCGCCTCGATGCACCGGTCCAGGTGGAGGTCGGTCAGCCGCCGGATCTGGGGAGCGAGCTCGGCGACCCGGCGCGGGGTGAACCCCTTGGAGACCAGCGACCGCAGCCGCGTCTGCCGGGGCGGGTCCATGCCGAGGAAGGACATCACCCGGTGGGCATCGGGACCCCACGCGCTCTTGTCGATCGAGACCCCCATCGCGTTGGAGTAGACCTCCGGGCTGCGCACCGCCTGGTGGACGTCGGCGTACCGGGTGATGAACCAGACGTCGAGCTCCGGGTTGTGGTGGAGCGGGTCCTCGTCGCGGCAGCGCCGGTACGTCGGGTAGGGGTCCTCCTGGAAGTCGTAGTCGTAAGGGTCGAACACGATCCCGCCGTCTGTCACCGTCATCGCACGTTGTCGTTCATGATCACGGCCACGACGTCGTCGAGCCGCACGGCCAGCTCGTCGTAGGTCAGCAGGCCCATCCCGCACTGCAGCAGCGCACCGAAGAACGCGAGCGTGACCGCCTCGACGAGGGCCGGTGGTGCGTCGGCGCCGAGCGCCGTGGCGAACCGGTCGACGACCTCCGCGCCGATCCGCAGCCGTAGCCGCTCGACGTCCGGGTCGCTGCCCAGCAGCGCGGGGGTCACCGCCGCGGCCAGGGCGGGCGCCTGGGCGAGCCGGGCCGCGAGGTGCCGGGTGACGGACTGGACCCGCGCGACCGCGGTCTCCCCCACCGGCTCCCGCTCGGCGTCGTCGACCAGGTAGCGCCAGAAGAGCTCGGCGAACAGGTGGTTCTTGGACGCGAGGTAGGTGTACGCCGTCGCCGGCGAGACGCCGGCTCGCTGGGCCACCGTGCGGATCGTGAGCGCGTCGTGGCCGACGGCCGCCAGCTCCTCCGCCCCGGCGGCGAGCAGGCGCTCCGCCGTCTCCGCCTGCCGCGGGTTGAGGCCCTGACGCGGCGACACGGACAGTTGGCTGGACATGTGTCCAGACCTTAGGGAGGGTCGACGCCCGGCGCAACCCCCCGACATCGCAGGTTGAGTTGAGGATGGTGACCGGTCGAGTTGAAGGTGGTGCCGGCCCGGGTGGTCACGACCCTCAACTCATGTGGCCACAACCCTCAACTCGACGTCGAGGTCAGCGGTTGAGGCGATGGAACATCTTGCGCTGGGACGTGTAGAGGCCGGGGAACTCCGCGAAGAGGCGGTCGTAGACGCCACGGTTGGCCGGGTCGGGGGTGAAGGTCCCGGCGAGCGGGACCAGGTCGCGCAGCTCGCCCCGGTCGACGTCGCCCAACGTCATCCCGGCCGCCAGCCCGACACCGCGCAGCCCGCACAGCAGCGGGTCGGCGACCTGCTCGACGGTCCGGTCGGTGACGTCTGCGACGATCCGGCACCACAGCGCCGACCGCGCGCCTCCCCCGACGATGCGCAACGGCTCGAGCCGCCGGCCGGTGAAGTGGTCGGCCGCCTCCAGCAGCCAGCGCACGTTGCACGCGACCCCTTCCAGCACCGCTCGCGCCAGGTCGGCCGTCGAGGTCGTGACCGAGACGTTGTGGAAGCCGCCGCGCGCCGAGCGGTCGTCGACCGGGCTGCGCTCCCCCGCGAGCCAGGGCGCGAAGAGCACGCCCCCCGACCCGGCCGGGGCCGTCTCCGCCAGCGCGACGATCTCGTCGTACGACGCCTGCGGCAGCACGGTGTCGCGGAACCACTCCAGACAGCGGCCGGCCGTCTCCTGGTTGTTGCCGAGCACGTACGGCGCCTCGGCCCACGACCCGACCCCGGGGACCGACGCGAGCTGGCGGATGACGTCGGTCTTCTTCACCGGCAGCGGACAGCCCACCCAGGAGGTGGTGCCGATGGAGACGTGGGTCTCGTAGGCGCCGACGCAGCCCGAGCCGACCGTCGTGCCGTGCAGGTCGGGCAGTCCCGTGACGACGACCGCGTCCTCGGGGATGCCGAGGAGCTCGGCGACCGACGGCTGCACGGGGGCGATCAGCGACCCGGACGGCACCAGCGGCGGCAGCTTCTCCGCGGCGACGCCGGAGCGGCGCAGCAGCACCGGGTCGTACTCCAGCACGTCGAGGCGCCGGTTGTCGGTCAGCCAGGCGGCCGTCATCGACATGTGCGAGGCGGCCGCGACACCGGTGAAGCGCATGGTGAGGTAGTCCACCGGCTCGAGGTACCAGCGGGCCCGCCGCGCGACCTCGGGACAGTCCCGCTCGAGGAAGAGCAGGTGACCGAGCGGGTCGTCGCCGTTGGGCGACGGCACGCCCGCGGTCCGGCGCACCCAGGAGACCAGCGCGCGCGGGTCGTAGCCGGACACCGGCCCACCGACCACCGCCCGGGAGTGCTCGCGTCCGCGCGAGTCCATCCACATGACGCAGTCGCCCACCGGCACGCCGGCGGCGTCGACCGGCACGGTGCTCGCCCACTGCGAGGTCACGGCCACGGCGACCACCCGGCGGCCGTCGACGCCGGACTCGGCGAGGCCGGCGCGCGCCCCGTCGACCACCAGGCGCCACCACTCCTCGGCGTCCTGGGTGGCCGCACCGCCCGGACCGCGGTGGGTCTCGACGGCACGGTGCCGCCACCAGAGGACCTCACCCCGCGTGGTGACCAGGCCGACCTTGGGACCGCCGGTGCCGAGGTCGACGGCGAGGACGACCCGGTCGCTCGCTGCGGTCACGACGCCGCGGGCGGCAGCGACTGCTGCGTGTCGAGCATGTCGGTCATGACCAGCGAGACGAAGTCCGCCACGTCGTCGGTCAGGCCGCCGGCGACGCCCCCGTAGATCGCGGCGCTGAACGCGTCCTCGCCCGCGGCGGCCTTCGCGACGGCGTACGGCACCGCCTCGGCGAGGTCGGCCTCGAACTGCTCGACGAGGCCGGGCTGCGTCTGCGGGCCGGTGACGGCCATGTGGATGGCGTTGGGGTACTGCTGGCCGTTGAACCGCCAGCCGCGCTCCCGCATGAAGTCGGCGACGTGGTAGATGTCGAACGCGTCGGAGGTGAAGCTGAAGCAGAACGTCGGTGCCCCGAGGATCCGCAGCTCCGGGTGCGAGCGGACGGCGTCCTTCATGCGCTCGGCCGTCGAGAAGATCGCCCGCGCGTGCTCGAGGTAGCCCGCACGGCCGTACTCGACCATCGCGGCCCACGTGGCGGCGATGAGGCCGCCGGAGCGGGAGCCGGCGATGCTCGGCGACATGTACTTGCCGCCGCTCCAGCCGACCAGCTGGAAGTACTGCGCGTTGCGGTAGGCCTTGTCGCGGAAGAGCAGCGTCGAGGTGCCCTTGAACGCGTAGCCGTACTTGTGGGTGTCCGCCGAGATGGTGGTGACGCCCGGGACGCGGAAGTCGAACGGCGGCACGTCGTACCCGAGCTGCTCGCCGAAGGGCAGGATGAAGCCACCCAGGCAGCCGTCGACGTGCAACGGCACCCCGCGCTCGAGAGCCACCTGCCCGAGCTCGGCGATCGGGTCGATCGTGCCGTAGCCGTAGTTGCAGGCCGAGCCGATGATGCCGATGGTCCGCTCGTCGATCAGACCCGCCACCGCCGCGGGGTCGACCGTGGTCGCCTCGGTGACCGGTGCGACGCGCAGCTCGAGACCGAGCAGGTGGGCGGCCTTGTCGAACGCCGGGTGCGCGGTCTCCGGCTTGACGATGTTGGGTCGGCCGGTCGAGCCGTCGATGCCGCGGACCTTCGCGGCGTGCTCGCGGTAGGCGAGCATCGCGTGGAGGATGCTGTCGGTCCCGCCGCTGGTGATCAGCCCGGCCGGCGTCGTGTCCTCGACCGCGTCGGCGTGCATGAGGTCGAGCGCCATCGCGATGATCTCGCCCTCGAACTTCGTCGCGCTCGGGCACATGTCGCGCTGCAGCACGTTGACGTGCGCGAAGAGCCCGAAGACCTCGTTGAGGTAGGCATAGTGGTCGTGGTCGCCGGAGTACATCGTCCCCGAGCACTTCCCGGTCTCCCAGGTGGCGTCCTCCTCGGCCGCCATCGTGCGCAGCTCGGCGAGCACCTCCTCGCGCGGGCGCCCGCGGTCGGGCAGCCGCCGGTTCACCGGGAACCGCTCGGCGTACGGGAAGTCGGACATCTGGCACCAGCCCCTCTGCAGTCGTCAGCCTGCACGCTAGGGGCTCCCGACGGCCGCCGTCAGGGAGTCGGAGCACCTCACCACCGGCATCGGACATTTGTCGCGGTCGAGCCCCCACATCCGGCCCTGCCGCCGGAGCCGTCGCCGCTCCTAGCGTCGTCCTCGTCGTCCCGCTCGGGACGGGAGCGAGGAGGAGCGAGATGATGACCGACCTGGTGGAGCGGGCCCGGCCCGCGCGCGGCAGCTGGCACGACGACCTGCCGGTGGCGGGGGTGGCGGCCGGGGCAGCCGGTGCCCTGTGGGGCGCGGCGTGGGCCGCTGGCATCGCGCTGGACGTGCACGCCGGCTCGGGCACCCAGCCGGTCGGGCTCGTGTCCGTGCTCGTCACCGCGGTCGTCGTCACCCTGGTGGGTGGCACGGCGCTGCGGGTCCTCAGCCGGCGCCGACGCCGTCGGTGGTGGAAGGTGGTCGCGCTGGGCGTGCTGACCCTGTCGATGCTCGGCCCGCTGTCGGCGGCGTCCGCCGCGGCCGGCCTCGTGCTGGCGACGATGCACCTCGTCGTCGGCGGGGTCGTCGTGATCGGCCTGCCCCGGCGGGCACTAGCGTGAGCACCGTGCGGGATCGTCTCGGGTGCGGGTGGCGACGCAACGCGGTCGCGCTGGTCTGGATCCCGGTGCTGCTGCTCGGGCCGGTCCTGGACCTGCACGGCAGCCCCGGCGAGGTCGCCTTCCAGGTCACGATCATCCTGGTCATCGCGGTCGCCACCGCGACCGCGGGTCTGACCGGCGGGCCGCCGTGGCGGTCGGCGACGCCGTACGTCGCCCTCTCGACGTCGCTGGCGGCGACCGTCGCCGGGGCGATGCACGCGAGCAGCCAGTGGCTGCCGACCTGGATCCTGCTCGCCAACGCCCTGCCCGCGGTGCTGCGCGGACGCGTCCTGGTGGCGGCCGTGCCGTCGGTGGCCCTGCTGTCGATGGGCGCGGCGGCGGTCGTCGAGCCCTTCGAGTGGGCCCGGCTCTGGGCCGAGGGCTTCGTGGTGCTGCTCGCCGGGCTCGCGAGCTCGGCGTTCATCGCGCTCATCGACACCGTCGGGGAGCTGCGCCGCACCCGTGCGGAGCTCGCCCGGGTCGCGGTGGCGGAGGAGCGTGAGCGCTTCTCGCGCGACCTGCACGACCTGCTCGGGCACACGTTGTCGGTGATGGTGGTCAAGGCCCAGGCGGTGCGCCGACTGGCCGGGCACGACGATGAGGCGGTCGTCGCCCACGCGACCGACATCGAGAAGATCGGGCGGCAGGCCCTGGTCGACGTGCGTCGGGCGGTCGACGCGATGCGCGTCCCGACGCTGACGGACGAGCTGGACAACGCCCGGCGCGCACTGGCCGCCGCCGGCATCGCCACGACGGTGTCCGGCGACGGCCCGGACGTCGGCGGACCCGACGAGGTGCTGGCCTGGGTCGTGCGCGAGGCGGCGACCAACGTGCTGCGGCACTCCGGCGCCTCGACCTGCCGCATCGAGGTGGTCGAGCGGGACGGGCGGGTGGCCCTAGCGGTGACCGACGACGGGGTCGGGGCCCCGGCGTCGCCGACAGTCCGGTTCGGCGGTCTCGACGGCCTCCGCGACCGGGTGGCCGCGGCGGGCGGAGAGCTGCGGGTGGACGCCACCGACGGCGGCTTCCGGCTGGTCGCCACCGTGCCGGGAGGCGCCCGATGACCATCCGCGTGCTGCTCGCCGAGGACCAGGCGATGATGCGCGGCGCCCTCGCGGTGCTGCTGGACCTCGAGCCGGACGTGGAGGTCGTCGCTCAGGTCGGGACCGGGACGGAGATCGTCCCGGCCGCGCTCGACGCGCGCCCTGACGTGGCCCTCCTCGACATCGAGCTCCCCGGTCGCTCGGGGCTCGAGGCCGCCGCCGACCTCGCCCGGGAGCTGCCCGGCTGCCGGGTCGTCATGGTGACGACCTTCGGTCGGCCGGGCTACCTCCAGCGGGCGATGGCGGCCGGCGCGGTGGGCTTCCTGGTCAAGGACGGCCCGATCGAGGGCCTGGCCGACGCCATCCGACAGGTCGTCGCGGGCCGGACCGTGGTGGACCCGCAGCTGGCCGGGCAGGCGCTGCGCACCGTCGCCAGCCCGCTGACGCCCCGCGAGCGCGACGTCCTCGCGGCCGCCGAGGACGGGTCGAGCGTCGCCACCATCGCCGCCCGCCTGCACCTCTCCGCGAGCACCGTGCGCAACTACCTGTCCGACGCGATCGGCAAGACCGGCACGCGCAACAAGACCGAGGCGGCGCTGCTGGCACGGCGCAACGGGTGGCTCTGACCTGCCCGCCCCCCCGGGTGCCAGGACGTCATGCGTTCCGAGCAACCCCGTGCTCGGAACGCATGACGTCCCCGGCTCGTCCACAGGCAGACAGGGAGCGGTGGGCCGCCGTCCTCCTCGGCGGCCCGCGCGCCCAGCTCGACGGCGCTGCCTCACTCGTCGCGTCGGGGCTGCAGCGCTTCGACCTGCACCGGATCCGGGTCTCGGTGCCTCGCGGCTCCCGCGTGCGACGGAGCGCCCGCTACGACATCCGCCAGACCCGCCGCTGGTCGGCTACCGACCAGGCCCCGGGCGGCATCCCGCGCACGCGGGTCGAGGTGGCAGCCGTGCGCGGCCCGCTCTGGGCCCAGACCGACCGTGAGGCGACGTACCTGTTCACCCTGGCCGCGCAGCAGGGGATGGTGCGGCCGGAGACCCTCGGCACCGAGCTCCTGCGGGTGCGACGCGATCGGCGCCGGCTGCTGCTCCACACCGTCGTCAACGACCTGCTCGACGGCGCCCGGAGCCTGGGCGAGCTCGACGTCGCCCGTGAGCTGTGCCGGCGGGGACTGCCGGCACCCGACCGGCAGGTGTTTCGCAGGGACGGCGCGGGTCGCTACTACCTCCACCTCTACTGGCCCGACCTGCGGCTCGTGGTCGAGATCGACGGTATCCACCACGCCTGGGCTGAGAACGTCGTGGGTGACGCGCTCCGCCAGAACGCACTCGCTCTCCACGGCGCACCGTCCTGCGGTTGCCGCTGCTGGGCCTCAGGCTCCAGCCCGACGACTTCTTCGCCCAGGTCGAGTCCGCCGTCCGCGCGGCCGGCTGGGTGCCCGACGCCGCCTGACGACCCGGGACGTCATGCGGACGGAGCAACCCCCGGCTCCGAGCGTATGACCTCCGGGCCCGCCGCCCGGGCACTGGACTCAGGCCGAGAACCGCTCCCACACCCGGTGGCCGGCCATCTGCTCCTGCACCCGCTCGAGCACCTCCACGGCCGCGTCGCCGCGGACGATGCCCGGGGCACCGGCCACGCCGGCGGTCTCCAGGACCGTGGCGCCCGCGCCCCAGGCGCCGATCACCTTGCAGTGCCGGTAGGCCTCCTCGAGCAGCAGCACCACCCGCGGGTCGACCGTGGCCGTCGCCGCCGCGCCGGCCTTCGCGTCGCGGGCCGGCAGCGCGTCGGGGGCGGGGACGGGCGAGCCGGCGACGAGGACGACGTCGAGCTCCACCGACCGGACGGTGGCGAACGTCCGCTGCACGGGCAGGCCGCCGATCGTGCCGCCGTGCGGCCCGATGACCAGCGGCACCATGCCCGCGGCGAAGACGGCCGCGCGCACCTCCTCGACACCGGCGAGGTCACCGTCGGGGTCGACGACGATCCCGACCATCCGTCCGTCCGGAGGCCAGGTCTGCCCGACCTGCGAGAGCGCGGGGCTCGGCTCCGCGTCGACGAGCGGCACGATCGGCTCGGGGGCTGGCAGCCCGAGCCCGGCCGCCACCTCGGCACACAACCGCGCGTCGATGTTGGCCAGGCACTGCAGCTGGCGCTCCTTGACCACCTGCTCGTAGCACTTGCCGAGCTCGAACGCGTAGGCGCGGATGATGTGCTCCTGCTCCACCGCCGACATGCTCGACCAGAACTGGCGCGCCTGGCTCCAGTGGTCGTCGTACGACGCCGGCTGGGCGCGCACCTTGGTCCCCTCGGCCACCCGCGCGGGCAGGTGCTCGAACGACCCGGGCACGTCCGCGCCGGCCACGAACGGGCAGCCGCCGTCCAGCGAGTTCGGCCGGTACGGCGCCACCCCCGCGTGCACCGCGTGCTGGTGGTAGCCGTCGCGCAGCATGTCGTTGGTCTCGGCGTGGGGGCGGTTCACCGGGATCTGGTTGAAGTTCGGGCCGCCCAACCGGGTCAGCTGGGTGTCGACGTACGAGAAGAGGCGGGCCTGGACCAGCGGGTCGTCGGTGGCGTCGATGCCCGGCACCAGGTGCCCGACGTGGAAGGCCACCTGCTCGCTCTCGGCGAAGAAGTTGGTCGGGTTGCCGGTGAGCACCATCAGCCCCACCGGCTGCACCGGCGCCAGCTCCTCGGGCACGAGCTTGGTCGGGTCGAGCAGGTCGATCCCCTCGAAGACCTGCTCCGGGTCGTCCGGGAAGACCTGCAGTCCGAGCTCGTACGCCGGGTACGCGCCCGCCTCGATCGCGTCGTAGAGGTCGCGTCGGTGGAAGTCGGGGTCGAGCCCGGCCAGCAGCTGCGCCTCCTCCCAGGTCAGCGAGTGCACGCCGAGCTGCGGCTTCCAGTGCAGCTTGACCAGCGAGGTCTCCCCTGCCTCGTTCTGCACGCGGAAGGTGTGGACGCCGAAGCCCTCCATCATCCGGTAGGAGCGCGGGATGCCGCGGTCCGACATGTTCCACATCGTGTGGTGCTGGGCTTCGGTGTGCAGCGAGACGAAGTCCCAGAAGGTGTCGTGGGCGCTCTGCGCCTGCGGGATCTCCCGGTCCGGGTGCGGCTTCCCGGCGTGGATCACGTCGGGGAACTTGATGCCGTCCTGGATGAAGAAGACCGGGATGTTGTTGCCCACCAGGTCGAAGTTGCCCTCGGTGGTGTAGAACTTCGTCGCGAAGCCGCGGGTGTCGCGCACCGTGTCGGCGGAGCCGCGAGAGCCCAGCACGGTGGAGAACCGCACGAACGTCGGCGTCTCGACGCCCTCGCGGAGGAACGCGGCCTTGCAGACGGGATCGGCGGTGCCGTAGCCGACGAAGACCCCGTGCGCACCGGCGCCGCGCGCGTGCACGACCCGCTCGGGGATCCGCTCGTGGTCGAAGTGCGTGATCTTCTCGCGCAGGTGGTGGTCCTGCAGCAGGGTCGGGCCACGCTCGCCCGCCTTGAGCGAGTGATCGGTGTCGCGCAGCCGCACGCCGGTCGACGTCGTCAGGTGCGTCTCCTGCTGCGAGCGCGCCGTCGGCGGGGCGCCGGTGTCCACCCCGGTCGCGGTGCGGACCTCGGGCGCCGCCTGGTCGTGGCGGGGCGGCAGCGGTGCCCGGGCCTCGACCGGCTCGGTCAGCGACGGCGGCTCGGGTGCCGGGGCTCCGGGGACGGCCGGCTCGGCCTCGCCGGTGACGCCCGCCACGATCTTCGCGAGGGTCTGCTTGGCCAGCTGCGTGGGGTCCATGGGCCTCGGTAACCCGACCCGCGGGGGCCATGCCACCCACCGGGGTGATCGACCGAGGAAGCGCCCCGCCCTGGCAACCGCGGCGACGCCGGCCTTGTTTTCGAACGAATCTTCGAATATGATCAGGCCATGTCTCGGGAGGACGCCATCGACGATCTCGACGCCAGCGGGGTCCTGGCCGCCAGCGGCGCGACCCGCTCCGCACGGCTGGCCGCCCAGGTCCGGGACCTCGAGCTGGTCCTCGCCTGGGCCGACCTGCACTCCAGCGACCCGCAGGCGGAGCCCGGAGCCGTGCCCGTGCGGTACGGCGGGGACCGACTCGTCCTGCTCGGCGGCGACGGCACCCCGCGGGTGCAGGACCTCTGCGTCCACGAGCTCGCGATCGCCCGCCAGACCCACCCGGCGGCGACCCGGGCGACGATCGGCGACGCGTTGGACCTGCGGCACCGGCTCCCGCTCACCTGGGCGGTCGTGCAGGACCTGGGCTGCGAGGTGTGGGTCGCCACCAAGGTGGCCCGGATGTCCCGCGACCTGGACCGCGACCGGGTCGGCCTGGTCGACGCCGCGGTCGCGCAGGCGATCGGGGGGACCGCGCCGGGGCGGGTGCTGGCACTGGCTGAGGGCAAGGTCGTCGAGGCCGACTCGGCCGCCCACGCCGCCCGGCTGGAGGAGGAGCGCCGCCGGACCGGTGTGTGGGCCGGGCGCACCGACACCCCCAGCGGCACCCGCACCGTGGTCGCGCGGGTCACGCCCGGTGACGCCGCCTGGGTCGACGGCGTCCTCGAGCGCATCGTGGACGCCTTCCTGGCTCGACCCGACGTCCTGCGCGACCACCACCCCGACCTGCCGGCCGACATCGACGATCTGAGTCGGCAGCAGCTGCGGGCGATCGCGTTCGGCTGGCTGGCCCGCCCCGAGGACGTGCGGGACCTCTTCGCCGCGGCCCAGGAGGCGAGCGTCACCGTGCCCCGCACGGCCCGGTCGGGCCAGCGGGTCGTGGTCTACCTCCACCTGCACGAGTCCGCCGTGCTCGGCGCATCCACCGCCCCGGCGCGGGTCGAGGGGCTCGGGCCGATGCTGCTCGAGCAGGTCACGCGCCTCGTCGCCCACGCAGAGGTGGTCGTGAAGCCGGTGATCGACCTCGAGGAGCACACGGCCGTCGACGCCTACGAGTTCCCGGCGGCCGTCACCGAACGGACGCGGCTGCGCTGCGTCGGCGACACATTCCCGCACGCGGTGGGCACCCTCACGATGTCGGGGCGCTACGACGACGACCACCCTGTCCCCTACGACGGCAACGGACCCCCCGGGCAGACCGGTGACCACAACGACGCACCGCTGAGCAGATCCCACCACCGGGCGAAGACCCACCGGGGCTACCGGGTCCGACAGCTCGACGACGCGACGTACCTGTGGACCAGTCCGCACGGGCTCCACCGGCTGGTCGACCCGACCGGCACCCACGCCGTCGACGACGCGGATGCCTGGCGGATGACGCACGCCGACGTCATCCTCGCCGCCCTCGACCGGGTGTCCGGTCAGCCGCCGAAGGCGGCCACCGAGACCGGCTCCCAGGCATCCCACTCCGCGATCCGGCCGGCGTAGGTGGCCTTGGCCAAAGCTTGGGGGTTGCGGCCGAGGAAGATCCGCAGCGGAGGCTCCGCGGCGTCGACCACCGCGAAGATCGCCGGCGGCGTCGCCTGCGGGTCTCCCGCCTCCGCCTCGTCGATCATCTTCTCGACGGCTGCGTGGACCTCCGCGTACTCCGGCATCCGGTCGGCCACCTGCAGCGACGAGCCGAGCCAGTCGGTCGCATAGCCCTCGGGCTCGACCAGGGTCACCTTGATGCCGTGACCGGCCACTTCCGCCGCGAGCGACTCCGAGAAGCCTTCCAACCCCCACTTGGTGAGCTGGTAGGCGCCGAGCGTGGGGACCTGGAAGTGCACGGTCTGGGAGGAGACCTGGACCACGTGGCCGCCGCCGTTCGCCCGCATGACCGGAAGCACGGCCCGAGTCAGCCACCACGGCCCGAGCAGATTGGTCTCGACGACCCGCCGGAGCTGCTCCTCGCTGACCTCCTCGAGGGCGCCCACGACGCCGTAGCCGGCGTTGTTGACCAGCACGTCGATGCGACCGAAGTGCTCGGCGGCCGCGCGGACCGCCGCCTCGCTGCCCGACATGTCGGTGACGTCGAGCTCCAGGGGCAGCACGGCCTCGCCGTACCTCGCGGCCAGCGAGTCGAGGGCGGCGATGTCGCGCGCGGTGGCGGCGACCCGGTCGCCCCTCTCCAGAGCCGCTTCAGCCCACGTGCGTCCGAGCCCGCGGCCTGCGCCGGTGATGAACCAGGTCAACATGTCGTTCTCCTTCGCTCCTGCCGGGCCTGAGCGACCCGACGCGAGCACGGTCGCGCACGCCGCTGCAAGCGTGCTGCAACCGGACCGCTCAGGATCAGAGCCGGCGCAGGCGCCGGGCGTCGTCCCTGGCCAGCTCGAGATCGACACCGGCGCCGAGGGCGGCCCACGCGATGACCGCCTCGTCCAGCAGGCCGGCGTCATCGAGGACGAGCCCGCGCACCGACGCACCCAACGCGCGACCCAGCGGGGTCGGCTCGAACGACACCTCGGCGAGCTCACGGCCGACGTCGTCGAGACCCGCGCGCCCCCCGAGCCGGAGCACGCGGGGCAGGAGCTCGGCGGCGCCGTCCCGTGCGGCGTACGCGCCGAGGTCACCGAGCCCGGTCAGCACCTCGATCGCCTGCTGCACGTCACCGACGTCGAGCGCGTGGCGGGCGCAGATCACCGCGGTCGCAATCACGTGCCGCAGGTCGGTCGCGTCGGCCGGTGGCGTTGCCAGCACCTCCTCGACGGTGCGGTCGTCGACGCGTCCGAGGTCACCGAGCGCGAGCGCCCGCTGCACCACGACGTAGCGGCCCATGGCATCGCTGGCGTGCTCGATCCGGTCGGCCTCGGCCACGCACTCCTCGGCCCGACCGAGCTCCCACAGGCACCGCAGACGCTCGGCAGCGCCGAAGGAGACCAGGAACTCCATGCCGGTGCGCCAGGCATAGTCCTCGAGCTCCTCACGGATCCGCAGCTCGGTCGCCGGACCCGACCAGTGGTGGGCGGCGCCCGCGAACCACTGTCGGGTGCCGAGCACGACGAACGGGGGCAACCGGCCCGGACCACGCTCCTGGGCGCGCTGCATGTCGGCGAGCCCGCGCCGGTCGCCCAGGGCGAGGCGGGCCCGCCCGCGGGTCGCGAACGACAGCACGGCCAGGTCCGGGTCTCCGTGCCGTTCGGCCAGGGCGATCGCACGGTCCGACACCTGGAGCGCGCGCGTGAACGCCTCGGGGGTCTGTCCGATCACCAGGTTGACCGCGAGCACGCCGAGCGTGCTGATGTGCTCGGGACCGTCGGGGAAGTCCTGCAGGATCCCGGCCAGCAGCGCCTCGTCCTGCGGACGGCCCCAGGCGAAGTCGAGCTGCAGCGTGAGGAAAGCCGCGGCGACCCTGGTCGCGCCGTCACGCGCGTCAACCAGGCTCCGCGCTCGGAGCACCGCTGCGTCGGCTTCCACGAGGGCGCGCTTCTCGGCGAGTGCCTCACCGAGCTCGACGAGCGTCGCGGCCTCCTCGGGGCGACCGACCGAGAGGGCGACCGCGCGCTCCAGGAAGGTGACCGCCGCGGCGGTGTCCAGCCCCCGGGCGGCAACCGCGGCGGCGCGTGATGCACGCCTCGCCACGTCCGCCGCCTCCGCAGCCGCCGGGTCGGTGACACCGGCGGCCGTGAACAGCTCGTGAGCGAGCCAGGCGTGCTCAGCCACGATCGCCTGATCGGTCGCCCGCTCCAGCGCCGCCCACCAGCGTGCCGCGGCAAGGTGACCGCGGGCCCGGTCGGGTCGCAGTAGCCGTTCGTACGCGGCGTCGCGGAGCAGGTCGTGCCGGAACCGGTACTCGTGCGCCTGCGCGACCGTCGACGGTTCGACGGGCACGACGAACTCGCGCTGCAGCAGGGCATCGAGCGCGGCCGGGTCGGCGCCGATCGCCTCGGCCCAGAAGGTCGAGCCCAGCACGGAGGCGTCGAGGAGCAGGTCGCGTGCGGCCTGCTCCAGGCTGTCGATCCGGGCGGCCAACAGCTCGCCGAGGTGGGTCGGCACCCGCTGACCGGCCCCGGAGCTGATCGCTCGTCCGAGCTCGACCGCGAAGAGGGGCACCCCACCGCTGGCGGCGGCGAGCTCAGCGACCGTCGCACCCGAGCCGCCCGCGTGGGTGAGCACGGCGCCCACCAGCGCGGACGTCTCCTCGGGGCCCAGCGCGCCCAGCCGCACGGTGGAGGGCCCGGATGCCCAGCCGGGGCGGCGCCACTCGATCTCCGGGCGCGCGGTGACGACCAGCACCAACGGCGCTCGGACCGGAGCCACGGCCAGCTGGTCGACCAGGTCGAGCAGGACCTCGCTCGCCCAGTGCGCATCCTCGAGGCACACGACGACCGGCTCGTCGGCAGCCAGCGCGGCCAGCGCGTCGGACCATGCGGCGATGGCCTCGGTCCGTGTCCCGGCTGTCGCTGCGGCCAGGCCCGGGAGAGCGTCCGCGAGCGGGTCCATGCCGCTGCGCTCGCCGAGCGCGTCACACTGCACCGAGACCCAGCGCGCCGCACTCGTCCGGCTCCGCGCCTCGGCCACCAGGCGGGTCTTGCCGATGCCCGCCTCCGCGACGACGAGAACCACGACCCCGCGTCCGGTGCGGCCCGACTCGCGGACCGCCGCAGTCAGCCGGTCGACCTCTCGGTCTCGACCCACGAAGGGGACCAGGCCGTGGTCCTCCACCGGAGGCCTCGGCGCCCAGTCGGCGCTGACCTCACCGGTCGGAGCCGTCAGCGCGAGCGCGGCCGCCCGGTCGGCGACCGGTCCGAGCCGGTCCAGCTCCCCGGTCACCAGCGCCCAGCCCGAGGTCACGCCAACCCGCGCACCGGTCGCCGCGATCCTGCGGGCACAGAGCAGGGCCCGTGCCGCGTCGTCCTCGTGGGCGGTCTCGGCGCCGAGGACGCCGATCACGACCGCGCCCGGGGTGCGGACGAGGCGTCCCCCGAGTCGGGACAGCTCCTCGGCCGCCACGGCCTGCAACCGGTCGTGCGCCAGCTGCGCGACCTCGGGATCGGCCTCGCGCTCCGAGACCGCGGCCGCGACCAGAGTGACGTGACGGCGCTCGCCCCGGCGCGCGCTCGCCGGTGGACGTCTCGCTGTCGCCGGCCGGAGCACCTCGGCCTGCGCCGCTCGCAGCTCGGCGCCGGGCTCGAGCCCGAGCTCGTCGCGCAGGGTCTCGCGAGCCCGGGCGTACGTCGCCAGGGCCTCGGCCGGGTCGCCGACGCCGCGCCACGCGCGGACCAGCAGCACCCACAGGCGCTCGTTGGTCGGACTGCTGGCGAGCAGTGCCTCGAGCTCGGCGACCAGCTCGCGCGACGGCGAGGTCGCGAGGTCGACCTCCATCCGACGTTCGAGCGTCTGCATCCTGAGCTGGCCGAGGCGCTCACGCTCCTGATCGACAAGGGGGCTGCCCTCGACCCCGTCGTAGGCGGGACCCTGCCCCGGCCAGAGGGCCAGCGCTCGACGCAGCGCCTCGGCTGCCTCCCGGGTGCGGCCCTGGGCGAGTAGCGCCGCGCCGCGACCGGCCGCCGAGTCGAACTGGTGCGCGTCCACGGCGGCCGCCGGGAGCGCCAACCGGTAGCCGTTCGTCGTCGTCACCACGCGGGTCGGCCCGATCACCCGGCGCAGCCGCGCGACGTGCGACTGCAGCGTCGCCCCGGCCGCCGCCGGTGCGGTGGGTCCCCAGACCTGGTCGATCAGGACCTCGGCGCGCAGCCCCGTCTCGAGCTCGGTGGTCAGGAGCGCCAGGATCCGCCCGGGGATCGCTCCCGGCAGGGGGACCTCGACACCCGCGTCGACCACCCGGACCGGACCGAGGACACGGACCAGCACGTCACCGCTCCCGAGTCGCCCACGGCTGCACCCGACGAGGGTAGGACAGCCGCGGCGGGTCGTCAGCCCGACCCGGCCGGCTCCTGCGCTGCCGCCCGACGCGCGAGGTTGTCGGCGACCTCGGCCTCCCAGTTCGCCCGCGAGTACGACGTGTCGACCTCGTACTCGAACCGTGCCGTCATCTCCGGGGTGATGTCCGCGACGTCGACGTAGAACTGCTCGTACCAGCGCCGCAGCTGGTAGACCGGACCGTCCTCCTCGCACAGCAGCGGGTTCTGGATCGGCGTCTTGTTGCGCCAGATCCAGACGTCCTGCAAGAACCCCTCGGCGAACATCTTCGTGAACTTCTCGGCGACGTCCTGCGAGGTCGCGTCGTCGAGCCCCTCGATCTTCTTGACCATCAGCCCGAACTGCAGGCGGAAGTCGGTCGGGGTCACCGGGTAGTGGCAGTTGACGAGGATGACCTCGATGTCCAGGCCGTGGTAGCTCGTGGTCAGCGGGTTGATCATGTAGGACGGCCCGTAGTAGGCAGCCTCCGACGTCAGCAGGCTCTCCTCCGCCGGCGACGCCGAGCGGGTCATGTCCGGCCTGCTGCGGGAGTTCATGTACTGCGCCGCGACATGACCCTCGAAGACGTTGCGGAAGTAGGTCGGGAACCCCCCGTGGATGTAGAAGAAGTGCGCCATGTCGACGATGTTGTCGATGATCTCGCGACAGTTGGAGCCGGGGATGTCGATGACCTCCCACGTCATCGCGCTCCAGCTGCCGTCGTCCAGCTCGGGGATCTCGGGGACCATCTGCTCCGCGATGGGCGGGTTGAGCTCGGGGTCGTGCCACACGAAGAGCTGGTGGTTGCGCTCCATCGCGTGCCAGGTGCGTGTCTGCGCTCGCAGCGGCACCCGCTTCGCGTAGGGGATCTCCTTGCAGCGCCCGTCACCGCCCCAGCGCCAGTCGTGGAACGGGCAGGCGACCTCGTCGCCCTTGATCGAGCCCTGGCCCAGGTCACCCCCGAGGTGGCGGCAGTAGCCGTCGATGACCTGCAGCCGGTCCTGGGTGTCAGCCCAGACCACGAGCTTGGTCCCGAAGGCCTCGACGGTGTGCGGGGCGCCGTCCCGGAAGGTGTCGGCCATCCCGAGGCAGTGCCAGCCCCGCGCGAACCGAGTCGGCGGCGTGCCCGGGTCGATCAGCCGCGAGCTCCTGCGTGCCGGTTGCTGCTCCGTGGTGCTCATCCCCTCGCCCCCATCAGTACATCCCCGGCGCGATCTTCTGGCCGACCTCGGCCGCGCCGTACATCCGCAGCGCGCGGTCCGGGTCGTTGGCCGCGTGCACCCGGCCCGCATGGGCGTCGCGCCAGGCGCGTTGCAGGTGGCCGCTGCGGGCCAGGGCCCGGGCTCCCGCGCTGTCGAACATCAGGTCGATCGCCTCGATCGCCCGCTCGGTCCCGACGACCTGGTCGCGCCGCACCTTCAGGCGCAGGGCGAGCGGGATCTGCTCACCGCGTGCCACGCAGGCCTGGAGCTCACGCAGGTTCTGGGTGAGCAGCGCCCAGGCCGCGTCGACCTCGGAGGCCGCGCGGGCGATCCGCACGTGGGAGAACGGGTCCTCCGCCGCGCGCTCGCCGACGTACGCGGCGCGCACCCGTTCGCGCTGGGTGGCGACGTGCTCGGCGTACGCGCCGTACGCCATGCCGATGATCGGCGTGGTGATCGCGGAGGTGAACAGGGAGTGGAACGGCAGCTTGTAGAGGTCTCCGTCGTTGACCGCCTGGCCCGGACCCTCGCACCGCCCGGTCTCGGTCATCGACAGCGTGTGGTCCGCCGGCACGAACGCGCCCGGGACGACGATGTCGTGGGAGCCGGTGCCGGCGAGCCCGACGGTGTCCCAGGTGTCCTCGACCAGGTAGTCGCGGCGCGGCAGCAGGAACGTGCGGAAGTCCACCATCCGGCCGTCGTCGTCGGTCACCAGCGCGCCCAGCAGCACCCACTGCGCATGGTCGCACCCCGAGGAGAACGACCAGCGCCCGCTGACCTGGTAGCCGCCGTCGACGACGGTGGCCTCGCCGGTCGGCGCGTACGACGAGGAGACGAGCGTCCCCGCGTCGGCACCGTAGACGGCCTGCTGGGCCGGGTCGGGGAAGAGTGCCAGCTGCCAGGCGTGCACCGCCAGCACCGATGCGACCCAGCCGGTCGAGGCGTCGGCCGACGCGATCAGCCGGATGCCCTCGTAGAAGTCGAGCGGGTCGCCCTCGAGGCCGTCGTAGCGGCGCGCCTGCAGGATCCGGAGGAAGCCGGTCGCCGCCAGCTCCTTGACCGACACCGCCGGGACGCAGCGGTCGACCTCGGTCTCCGCGGCCCGCTCGCGGAACGACGGGAGCAGGTCGCGGACGTGGTCCAGGACGGGTGCGGTGGCCGGCATGGGTCCTCCTCGGGGCGGGCGCCTCCCCGAGGCTAGAACGTGTTCTATTTCCCGGCGGAGGGCGAGAGGTCCCGCTGCGCCGGGCCTTGGGTCCCGAGCTCGACGGGCCCTCTGGCCGCCGTCGCACCATCACCGCGATGCTGGTGCCCATGAGCCCTCCGACCTCCCGACGTGCCGTCCTGCACGGTGGCGCCGCGGCCGCCGTGGCCACCCTCGCGGCGCCCGCGCGTGCCGCCGCCCGTCGTCGCGTGCTGGTGGTCGGCGCCGGCATGGCCGGGCTCGCCACGGCGTCGTGGCTGCACCGCCGCGGCCACGCGGTCACCGTGGTGGAGGCGCGCGAGCGCCTCGGCGGCCGGACCCACACCTCCACCGGGCTGGGCGTCCCCCTCGACCTCGGGGCGAGCTGGATCCACGGCTCTCACGGCAACCCGTTCACCCCGATCGCCCGGCGGCACGGATTCGCCACGGTGCCGACCGACTACGACAGCGAGGTCATCGTGGGCGCGGACGGCCGGGAGATCGGCCGTCGCCGCGAGGTGCGGGTCTACGACGACCTCGACCTGCTCTACCGCGCGATCGCCCGCGCCCAGCGACGCCGGCCCCGGGACGAGCCGCTGGCCCGCTTCGTCGACCGGTTCCTGGCGCAGCAGCGGTGGGACGCGGCGCGCGCGCACGACCTCCGGTTCGCGGTGAACACCGAGATCGAGCACGAGTGGGGCGGCAGCACCTCCGACCTGTCGCTGTGGTGGTTCGACGCCGACGGCGCGTTCCCCGGCCCGGACCTGCTGCTGCGCGGCGGCTACGTGCAGCTCGTGGAGCTGTTCGCCGCGGGCCTCGACGTCCGTCTCGGCGAGGTCGTGCGGGAGGTCCGGCACTCCTCGCACGGGGTGCGCGTGCGCACCGAGCAGACGACGTACGCCGCCGACGTCGCGGTGGTCACGGTTCCGCTCGGCGTCCTGAAGCAGGGGGACGTGACCTTCTCCCCCGCGCTCCCCGCTCGCAAGCAGCAGGCGATCGACCGGCTGGGCATGGGCGTGCTGGACAAGTGCTTCCTGCGCTTCCCCCGCGTCTTCTGGGACCGTCGGTTCCAGCTGATCGGCCACATCGGGGCGCGCACCGGGCGCTGGCCGGAGTGGTACGACATGGAGCGGGTCGTCGGGGCGCCGGTCCTGCTGGGGTTCAACGCCGGCGACTACGGTCTCGCGCTGGAGCGCCGCAGCGACCGCGAGGTGGTCGCCGACGCGCTGTCGGTGCTGCGCACGATCTTCGGCCGGTCGGTCCCCGACCCCACCGGCGCGCTCGTCACGCGGTGGGGCCGCGACCGCTACGCGCTCGGCTCCTACTCGCACCTGCCGCCGGGATCCTCCCCGGCCGACCACGACACCCTGGCCGAGCCGGTCGGCCGTCACCTGGTGTTCGCCGGCGAGGCGACCCACCGGCGCTTCCCCGCCACGGCGCACGGCGCCTACCTGTCGGGGCTGCGCGCCGCTCGCCAGGTGGCCGGCGCGGCCTGAGCGGTCGCCTCAGCCGGCGGCGGCGACCAGGTCGCCGACGGCCCCGCGCACCTGCTCGAGCCCCCACTCCAGGTCGGCGCGGTCGATGGTCAGCGGCGGGGAGACGCGGATCGTCGAGCCGTGGGTGTCCTTGACCAGCACGCCGCGGCCCACGAGGGCCTCGCAGAGGTCGCGGCCAGTGCCGAGCGCCGGGTCGAGGTCCAGCCCGGCCCACAGGCCGCGCACGCGCAGCCCGACCAGGCCGTGCCCGAGCAACGGCGCCAGCCCGTCGCGCAGCACCGGCTCCAGGTCGCGGGCCCGCTGCTGCGGCTCCCCGGTCGCGAGCAGCCGGATCACCTCACGTCCGACGGCGACCGCCAAGGCATTGCCGCCGAAGGTGCTGCCGTGGCTGCCCGGGTCGAGCACGCCGAGCACGTCGCCGTCGGCGACGACCGCCGACAGCGGCACGATGCCACCGCCGAGCGCCTTGCCGAGCACGTAGACGTCGGGGACGACGCCCTCGAGGTCGCAGGCGAACGTCTCGCCTGTGCGGCCGAGACCGGACTGCACCTCGTCGGCGACCATCAGCACCCGGTGCTCGGTGCAGATCCGGCGCACCTCGGCCAGGTAGCCCTCGGGCGGCAGGACGACGCCGGCCTCGCCTTGGACCGGCTCGACGAGCACGGCGACCGTGGTCTCGTCGATCGCGGACTCCAGGGCTGCCGCGTCGCCGTACCCGACCACCCGGAAGCCGGGCGTGTAGGGCCCGTAGTGGTCGTGCGCCACCGGGTCCCCGGAGAAGCTGATGATGCTGATCGTGCGACCGTGGAAGTTGCCGTCCATCACGACGACGGTGGCCTGCTCGTCGGGCACGCCCTTGACCTCGTAGCCCCAGCGCCGCGCGACCTTGAGCGCCGTCTCGACGGCCTCGGCGCCGGAGTTCATCGGCAGCACCATCTCCTTGCCGGCGAGCTCGGCGAGCTCGGCGCAGAACGGACCCAGGAGGTCGTGGTGGAAGGCGCGGCTCGTCAGCGTCAGGCGGTCCAGCTGCTCGTGCGCCGCGCGCACGAGGTCGGGGTGGCGGTGGCCGAAGTTGAGGGCCGAGTACGCCGCCAGGAAGTCGAGGTAGCGGTGGCCCTCGTCGTCCCAGACCCAGGCGCCCTCGCCGTGCGAGACGGTCACCGGCAGCGGGTGGTAGTTGTGCGCGCCGTGGACGTCCTCGAGCTCGATCGGGGTGGCGGTGACGGACATCGGGGTCCCTCCAGGTCGTCAGGCGCGCGACGTCCCGGCCCCGAGCACGGGCGTCGACGCACCGTGCGGTCGCGTGTCAGACAATCCCACGGTAGCGCCACCCGACCCCCGCCACCGCTGCGGGCATCAGACCGGGCACGGCCGGGGACCGTGCTCCTCCTGGGCGGCGTCAGGGCCGCTGACCAGGCTCCTGGGCCGACCCGTCGAGCCGGCGCAGCATCCGGTTGTAGGCCTCGAGTGCGGCGTCGTCGTCGTCGATCGTCGCGCTCGTCGACCGCTCCGCCTCGGTCCCGACGTGCTCGTAGAACGCCTGGGTGCGGGCCGAGTCCAGCCACGAGCCGAGGAACTGGTCGCGCCCGTGGCCGAGGAGCAGCGCGACGACGATCCCCACCGCCAGCACCATCATCAGGCCGTCCCCGCCGACCCACATGAGCGAGCCCGCGACGTCGATGTCGTCCAGCGGCGCCATCGTCCACGCCGGTCGCATCATCATGTAGTCGGGGAACGGCACGGTGGTGGCCTGCATGAGGACCAGCCCGACCAGGGTGTCCGGGATCATCGCGGCGATGAGGATGATGATCCGGAACAGGTAGGGCGTGTGCCAGCGGATCGGCTCGTCGCCGATCGTGCCCACCAGCAGCATCCAGCCGGCCACGACGTACGCCACCTGCTCGGCCGGCATCAGCCAGGGGTGCACCATCATCTGGTCCATGAACGACGTCATGTGGGTGTAGAAGATCACCGACGAGTAGACCAGCAGCCCGACCAGGGGGTGCGTGAGCACCGCGACGGGACCGTGCTGCACGACCCGGTCGAAGCGGGCCTGCCACCGCTCGTCGCCGGCGGCACGCACGACGGTCAGCGGGCTGCCGAGCACCAGCAGTGCCGGCACCACCATGATCAGCGTCAGGTGCTCGACCATGTGCACCCAGAACAGCGCCATCGCGTAGCCGTCGATCGCCGAGGCGGTGCACCAGGCGAGCACCAGCAGGGCGCCGTAGAAGCAGGCCACCCGCGCCGGGTGCACCGGCATGCCCGCGCGACCGCGCGCACGGCGCAGCGCGACCAGGTAGCCGACGCCGGCCAGCACGCAGAAGAGCAGCCACCCGAGGTTCAGGTGCCAGGTGTGCCAGAACGCATGCCACCCGAAGGGTGGGAGGTCGGGCATCATGTGCACGCCGTCAACCTCCGCATGTCCGGTCTCCCGGCCCCGCGACGCCGGCCTGTTGCTCGAACTCTAGGCCGACCTGTCGTCGCTCCGGCGCCGGGGTCCCCGACCACGTCGGGTCGGCTACTCCCGGCGCCGCGACCGACGCCGCGGGACCGAGCGTCACCGGTCTGACAGCACGCGCATCCGCAGCGGGCGCTCCTCCTGCTCCCACAGCAGGGCCACGTCACCGCTCGGCGTCACCTGGACCGCGAGGTCCTCGAGGACGTCGACCTGACCGACATCGGCCTGCACCGTGGTCGTGGCCTGCCAGCCCCGACCAGCGGCCTGGTAGCGGCCCCAGATCCCGTAGTTGTCGTGCCAGCCGGCGAACAGGTCGCCGCGGGCGTCCACCCCGGCGACCACTCCGGCGGGCTGGTGCTCGGGGACGACGAGGGTCGTCGGCCCGCTCCAGCGGCCACCGGGGGCCCGGCGTACGGCGTCGACGCGGTCGGGGCGCACCAGGTAGGTCACCAGCACGGCACCGCGCGCGCTGATCGCCGCGGCCCAGTCCTGCACCCGGAGGTCCGGAGGCGTCACCGCGTCCGGCGGCGCCCAGGTGCCTGCGGCGCCACGGTGGGCGACGAGCACCCGGCCGCGGGACAGCAGCGCCACGAAGAGCACCCCGTCCGCGCGGACGCCGATCGCCCCGACGGCACCGAGCGCGACCCGCTCGGCGGGTCGCCAGCCCGAGGCCGCGCGCGACCGGACCACGACCCGCTCCCGGCCCCTCGTGGGGGCCCAGGTGTAGGCCACCGAGGCGGTGCCGTCACGGGCCACGACGGCATGCACGTCGATCGCCTGGCCCGGGCCGTTGGTCAGGGTCTGCACCCGCCCCCAGGCACCGCTCCCGGTCCGGTAGACCACGTCGACGCGGAAGGGGACCTCCCGGTCCCAGCTGCCGGACCGCCACGTCACCAGGGTGGCTCCCGACGGGCTCGTCGCGATGTCGAGACCCGTGGCCCCGTAGGTGGACGCACCGTCGGGGTAGCCGGGTGCGGCGCGGTCCGTCGAGACGTGGACCGGCCGGGTCCACGGCCCTCCCGCCGGTTTGCGCGCGACCCACACACCGGTCGTCCAGCCGGCCCTGTCCCGGCACCAGGTGACCGTCAGGTCGCCGCCGGCGTCGCTCGCGACGACGGGTGCGTAGCCGACACCGAGCGTCACGGGCGCCCGCCACCGGCCGTCGGAGGTGCGCTGCGCCACCTTCACCCGCTCGGGCCACCCGCGCTGGGAACCCCAGGCCACGGTGACGACGTCGTGCGGACCGACGGTCACCGACTGGCCGCGCGGGTCACGCTCGAAGCGGTGGACCGGCCCCCAGGTGGCCGCTCCTGCCGAGGAGACCACCCGGGGGGTCGCCGCCGTTCCGGCACGGGCGACCTGGACGGCCTGGGTGGACATGGTCAAGGACAGCGCCGTCAGCAACAGCGCCCACGATCGAACGGACATCCCGAAACCTCTCCGTGCGGCGGTGACGGCGTTGTCACCACCTCCTTCGAGGCTCCCGCCAGGTCGTCCCCCTCACCAGAGGAGGTCGCCCCCGATGATCAGGGGTACTTCGTCCTAGCCGCGCGGGCGGGTCTTCCCGCGGTTCTTGTACAGCTCGACCAGCATCGCGGTCACCTTCGCCTTCGTCGGCAGCACCGCGGTCCGCGTGTACTGCTGGTTCTTGCACGAGGGACCACCGTCGTTGACGATCACGTAGGTGAAGCGGAACCGCCACCCGGCCTGGTAGATCCGCATCCGGGAGATCTTCCCGGAGGGCAGGCTGACCGACTGCGACCAGGTCTTGGTCTGGGAGTTGCCGGTCGTGCTGCTGCGGTTCCACTGGTGGTTGTACTTCGTGCTCACGTTGGCGACGCCGAAGTTGAGCCCTCCTCCGGCCTCGGCCGTGTCCGCCGAGCCCTCGGTCTTCGAGGTCTGGGCACCGTCGGACTCCGAGTAGCCCTGCTGGCCGCCCTGCTGCCAGCCGCTGCGGTTGCTGGGCGAGCTGAAGTGGTTGCTCGTCGGGATCCAGACGGCGGCGCCGCGCTCGGTGCTCTTGACGAACGCGTGGTCGTGGAAGCAGATCCGGGCCGAGGCCGAGTCGACCGTGGCACCGACCGCGAGCGGGGTGAGCGCACCCGCGGCCAGCGTGGCGGCGGCGAGCAGACGAGAGGAGCGTGCGTGGGCCATGGGGCCGACCTTCCCGAGAAAGATGCGAGGACTGGTGCGCACCTCGTTCCCCTGACCGCGGATCGCAAACCCACCCCTTGACGCGCCCTACCCCGGCCGTTACGTTCGGATCCAAACGAACTGCGCAACGGAGCCGCTCGGAGCAGCAAGGAGCCTCGCATGGAACCCACTCCCGTCCCGCTCGACGAGGTCGACCTGGCGGACCTCGACGTGTTCGTGGAGAACCGCGCATGGGGCATGTTCGACACCCTGCGGCGCGAGGACCCCGTGCACTGGTGCGAGGAGCACGACGGGGGCTCGGGCTTCTGGGCGATCACGCGCTACGACGACATCGAGAAGGTCGACAAGGACCCCGAGACGTTCACGTCGATGAACTTCACCAACCTCGAGGAGCCGCCGCCCGAGCACCAGGAGCGTCGTCGTTCCATCCTGGAGACCGACGGACCCCGGCATCTGGCGCTGCGCAAGCTCCTCATGCGCGACTTCAGCGTCGCGCAGCTGCGCCGCTACGAGGACTTCCTGCGCGGGCTCGCCAGCTCGACCGTCGACGCCGCCCTCCAGCAGGAGGAGATGGACTTCGTCGACGCCATCGCCGCCGACTACCCGATCGCGGTCCTGGCCCGGCTGCTGGACACCCCCGAGGAGATGACGCCCCAGCTGATCGCGTGGGGCAACGAGATCGTCGGCTTCTCCGACCCCGAGTACGCCCGGGTGCTGGTCAACTCCGAGGAGGCGCAGAAGTACCGCCACCTGCCCTTCAGCTCCCCGGTGTCACTGGAGATCTTCGAGTACGGCCGCAAGCTCGCCGCCGAGCGCACGGGCGGCGACGCCGACGACCTGGTGAGCAAGCTGGTGAACCGGATCCCCGAGGACGGGGTCCCGCTCTCCCCCGAGCACTACGACAACTACTTCCTGCTGCTGGTCGTCGCCGGCAACGAGACCACCCGGCAGGCGATCAGCCACTCCATGAAGGCGCTCATCGACTACCCCGAGCAGCGGCAGTGGCTCCTGGAGAACCCCGACAAGATGCAGATCGCGATCGAGGAGCTGATCCGCTGGGCCTCGCCGGTCTACCACTTCCGGCGCACGGCCACGCGCGATGTCGAGATGCACGGCAAGACCATCAAGAAGGGCGACAAGGTCGTCATGTGGTTCGCCTCGGGCAACCGCGACGAGACCAAGTTCGACGACCCCTACGAGCTGCGCCTCGACCGGATGCCCAACGACCACATGACGTTCGGCAAGGGCCCGCACACGTGCATGGGCTCGAACCTGGCGCGCTTCGAGATGCGGATCATCTTCGAGACGCTGCTGCCGCGGATCGCCGAGATCGAGCAGACCGGCGAGATCCGGCGGGTCCGCAGCAACTTCGTCAACGGCATCAAGCAGTTCCCGCTCCGCATCGTCAGCAAGTAGCCGCGCCGATGACTCAGCCGATGACCCAGCCGATGACAGAGTCCACCACCGCAACCCGCACCACGCTCCGCGAGCACGAGGGCGACCTGGTCGTCGAGGCGGTCGACCGGGTCGCCGACGACGTCGTCGCGCTGACCCTCGTCGATCCCGACGGCGACGCGCTGCCGCCCTGGACGCCCGGCGCCCACGTCGACCTGATCCTCGGCGACGGGCTGGTGCGGCAGTACTCGCTGTGCAGCGACCCGGCCGACAGCCGGGTCATCCGCGTGGGGGTGCTCAAGGCGCCCGACAGCCGCGGCGGCTCGGCGTACGTCCACGACCAGCTGGCCGTCGGCAGCACCGTGCGGGTGCGCGGCCCGCGCAACCACTTCTCGTTCGTGGCGTCGCCGCGCTACGTCTTCCTCGCCGGCGGGATCGGCATCACCCCGCTGCTGCCGATGATGGCGGAGGCCGAGGCGGCCGGTGCGGACTGGCACCTCTGGTACGGCGGTCGCACCCGGTCGTCGATGGGGTTCGTCGACGAGCTCGCGGCGTACGGCGAGAAGGTCACCCTGGTCCCGCAGGACGAGGCCGGCCTCCTCGACCTCGCGACGGTCCTCGGCGAGCCGCGCGCGGACACCCTGGTCTACGTCTGCGGGCCCGAGGGGCTCCTGGGCGCCGTCGAGGCCGTCTGCGAGACCGGCTGGCCCCCCGGGGCGCTGCACCTGGAGCGGTTCGCGGCCAAGGAGACCGAGGCGCCCGCCGAGGGCGAGCGCTCCTTCGAGCTCGTGCTGGCCTCGTCCGGCATGACGCTCACCGTGCCGCCGGACCGGTCGGTCTTCGACGTGATCCAGGACGCCGGCATCCCGGTCCTCGGCTCCTGCCACGAGGGCATCTGCGGCACCTGCGAGCAGCTCGTCCTCGAGGGCGATGTCGACCACCGCGACTCCGTCCTGAACGAGGCCGAGCAGGCGGCGAACGACGCCATGATGGTCTGCGTGTCCCGGTGCCGTTCCGACCGCCTCGTCCTGGACCTGTGAGGAGGGCCCGCCGATGACGTCTCCCCGCAGAGCCTTCTCCTCCGCCGTCCCGAGCGACTGCTGGTACGCGCTCTCGTCCTCCGAGGACGTCGGCCGCGACCTCCTGTCCGTCCGCACCGTCGCCGGCCCCGTGGTCCTCTACCGGACCGAGGGCGGCGCGGTCGTCGCGCTGGAGGACCGGTGCGCCCACCGCCCCTACCCGCTCTCGGCGGGCAGCCTCGTCGGCGACCACGTCCGCTGCGGCCTGTGCGGCTTCGTGTACGACGCCGGCGGCCAGTGCGTGTCCGTGCCGACCCAGCCGCGGGTCCCCTTCGGCGCGTGCGTCACCGCCTATCCCGTGGACGAGCGCGACAGCGTGGTCTGGGTCTGGCTGGGCGAGCCGGGCCGGGCCCGCCTGCACCGGGTGCCCGACCTGCCCTGGCTCGCCGGCGCCGGGTGGGACACCGTCGGCGCGACGACGGAGGTCGCCGCCGGCCTCCTGCTGCTGCACGAGAACTTCGCCGACGTCACCCAGGTCCCCTTCGTCGCGCCCGAGATCGCCCCGGCGGTGCTCGACGGCGCTCCCCCGCCCCTGGACGTCGTGGTCACCGAGACCACCGTCGAGCTGCGCCGCCGCTTCCCACCGGCCCCGATGCCGGCGTGGCAGGCGGCGATGACCGGCAGCGGGGGCCGCGAGCTCGCGACGATCCAGGAGGGCTACTTCGTCTCCCCCGCCCTGTGGGTCGACCACTGGGACGTCGCCGACGACGACGGCGTGGTCGCCCGGCTGCGCTTCACCCACCTGATCACCCCGGTGGACGAGGGTCGCAGCCGCCTGCACTGGCGGGTCAGCCGCGACTTCGCCCTCGGCGACGCGGACGCGGACGAGCAGATGCGCACCATGTTCGCCGACTACTACGCGCGGGTGCGGACGGCGATGGAGCTCACCCAGCGGGTGATCGACACCGACGGCCCCGGACCCGAGGTCAACGTCGGCGCCGACGTCGCCGGCCTCCGGGTGCGCGAGATCGTCCTTGCCATGCTGGCCGACGAGGGCGTCGTGCCGGCGACCCGCGCCTGACCCGCTCACCACCGACGACAGGAGCCTCCCGTGCCCGAGCTCAAGGGCTTCGCCCCGCCGTTCACCGAGAGCGGACGCAGCGCGCTCATCCCCCACCCGCCGTGGTTCTACAGCGGCGACCTGCTGACCGTTGAGTACCGCACCGACGTCGAGCGGGTCCGGGCGATCCTGCCGGACGACGTCGAGCTCGCCGAGGAGGATCCCGGTGCCGTGGCCTTCATCTGGGCCGACTGGCAGTCCTGCTCCGACGGCGGCGCCGAGCTGCTCGACCCCGCGCGGTCGCAGTACAAGGAGGCGTTCGCGGTCGTGCGGTGCCGCTACGAGGGCGTGACCTACTCGCGGTGCGTGCTGATCTGGGTCACCACCGACTTCGCGATCGCCCGCGGCGTCTACCAGGGCTATCCCAAGAAGCTCGGCTCGATCCACCAGACCCGGCCGATGCCCTTCGGCAAGGCGGCGCCGCGCATCGAGGCCGGCGGCCGCTTCGGCGCCACCCTGGCGGCGTACGACCACCGCCTGGCGCAGGCCACGATCACCCTCACCGGGCCCAGCGACACCAACGGGTTCGTCAACGCGCTGCCGATGCTCCACCACCGCCAGGTCCGCCCGATCGAGCGGGGCGCCGACGGGTGGTCCCTGGACGAGGTGCTCACGATGAGCGGCGTGGGCTTCGAGGCGGGGCAGGCCTGGAAGGCCGACGCCACCCTCGAGCTCTTCGACTCCCCGTGGGACGACGTGGCCTCCACGCTGCCGGTGCGCGAGGTCATCAGCGGCTACCACGTGCAGGTCGGCACCAGCTGGGACGGCGGCACGACGCTCGCCCACCGCTGAGCCTGGCCCTCCGGGCCGGCGGTGCGTGAGCCACCGGCTCGCCGCCCGCATCGGTGTCCGGCTCACCGCCCACCCGCGCCCACCCCGGCCGGCGGTGACTCATCCACCCTTCGACCACTCGATTCGGTGGCCAGCTCACCGCCGGTCAGCCGGCGTCCAGCTCCCGCCCCAGCTCGTCGGCGAGGTCGACCAGCGCCTCGACGTCGGCGAGCGTGGTGCGGAAGTTGACCACGCACGGACGCAGGTAGGTCACCCCGTCGATGACGGCACTGGTCACGTAGACCCGGCCGTCCTCCTGCAGGGCCCGGGCCAGGCGCCGGTTGTGGGCGTCGGGGTCGCCCGTGGCGGGCAGCCGCCGGAAGGGCACGGTCGACAGCTCGGGAGCGCCGTCGAGCAGCTCGAGCCCCGGCCGCTCCCGCACCAGCTCGGCCAGGTCCCGGGCCAGCCCGATCGTGGTCGTGATCGACCGGCGGAACGACACGGCGCCGTGGGCGCGCAGGGCGGTCCAGAGCTTGAGCGAGCGGAACGGGCGGGAGTACTCCATGGTGCCGTCGACGGGGTGGACGTAGCCCTCCTCCTCGACCATGTACGCCGCGTCGTGGCGGAAGGCGTCCCGCAGCGTGGCCGGGTCGCGGACCAGGAGGATCCCGCACGCCTTGGGCACGAACAGCCACTTGTGTGCGTCGACCGATGCCGAGTCGGCGCGGTCGAGGCCCGCGAAGAGCCGGCCGGCCGGCTCGCTGCACGCCGCCGGCAGCCCGTAGGCGCCGTCGACGTGGAGCCAGGCGCCCGTGCCGTCGACCACGTCGGCGATCGCGCCGATCGGGTCGACGCTGCCGGTCAGCGTCGTCCCCGCGGTGGCGACCACGGCCATCGGCGTCACGCCGGCGGCCCGGTCGGCGGCGATCGCCGCGGCCAGCGCAGACGCGTCCATCCGCCGCCGGCCGTCGATGGGCACGTCGCGCAGCGCGTCGCTCCCGAGCCCGAGGACCTCGACGGCCCGCGCGACGCTCGAGTGCGCCTCGGCGCTCGCGTAGACCGCGGCCCGGGTCCCCGCCATCCCCGCGCGCCGGCTGTCGGGGAAGACCCGCGTCCGGGCGGCCATCAGGGCGGTCAGGTTGGAGACCATCCCGCCGCTGGTCACCGTGCCGCCCCCGGCCGGGTAGCCCACCAGCTCCGCCACCCAGTGCAGCGTCTGCTGCTCGACGAGGTACGCCGCCGCCGACTCGGCAGCGAGGTTGACGTCGTGGGAGATCGCGAGCGCGTCGGCCAGGACCGCCGACTCCAGGCCCGAGGAGCCGACGTACCCGAAGAAGCGCGGGCGCGACTGGGCCAGGCTCTCGTCCAGCACCCGGTCGGCCTCGTCGAGCGCGGCCCGCACGCCGATCCCCTGCTCGGGTAGCGGCGCCCGGAGGAGCGAGCGCCGCTCGGGGGAGATCGGCGGCTGGTGCGGTCGCGGCTCGTCGAAGGAGTGCCACGACCGCCGCAGCAGCTGCACGCCGTGCTCCAGCGCCTCGGCGCGCTCGTCGCGCAGGGAGAGCGGCCGCCCGGCCTCGGCGTCGGTCACGATCGCCGGCTCACAGGTGGTAGGCGTACTCGCGGAACTCCCAGTCGGTGACGAACCGGCTGAACCGCTCGACCTCGTTGCGCTTGTAGGTCAGGAACGACTCGACGAAGTAGCTGCCGACGACCTCGCCGAACTCGGTGTCGGCCTCGAGCGCGTCCAGCGCCTCGGGCAGCGACTGCGGCAGCATCGGCGCCGCCTCCGGGTCGTAGCCGTAGCCCTCGAGGGCCGCCTGCGGCTCCAGCTTGTCGCGCACGCCGAGGTAGGCCGCGGCGCAGACGCCGGCGATCGCCAGGTAGGGGTTGGCGGTGGCGTCACCGAGCCGCACCTCCATCCGGGAGCCGGGCCCGCGCTCGGGCGGGATCCGGACCATCGCGCTGCGGTTGTCCAGGCCCCAGTCGATCAGCCACGGCGCCAGGGTGTCGGGACCGAACCGCTTGTAGGAGTTGATGGTCGGGTTGAGGATCGCGGCGAGCGCGGGCGCGTGGGCGAGGACGCCGGCGATCGCGTGCCGGCCGACATCGGACAGCCCGTCCTGCCCGTCGGGGTCGCCGAAGACGTTGTCGCCGGCCTCGTCGACCAGCGAGACGTGGAGGTGGAAGCCGCTGCCGCCCTCGTCGTTGAAGGGCTTGGCCATGAAGGTCGCGAGCATGCCCTCGTAGCGGGCGATCTCCTGCACCGCGGACTTCATGCGGAACGCGCGGTCGGCGGCGTCGACCATCTCGGAGTGGTCCAGGTTGATCTCGAACTGGCCACCGCAGAACTCGTGGTTGGCGGCGGTGACGTGCAGATCGGCGTCGCGCAGGTGACGCAGCATCGTGAGCAGCACGCCCTTCGGGTCGCCCTTGCGGCCCACGACGTACACGTTGCCCGGCGCGTCGGCGTAGCGCCGCCAGCCCGGGGTGCCCTCGCACTCCTCGAGGAGGTAGAACTCCAGCTCCGGTCCGACGACCGCCCGCAGCCCGAGGCCACCCAGCATCGCGGAGACCCGGCGGGCCACGTCGCGGGGCGACTCCTCGGCCGGCCCACCGCCCTCGGCGTGGGTGTCGGCGAGGCACCACAGCGCGCCCGGCTCCCACGGCAGGTCGGTGAGGGTCGCGAGGTCCGGCACGGCCTTGATGTCCGGGAGCCCGGCCTCGATCCCGCCGGCGACCGGGACGACGTCGCCCATCGGGGTGGTGTGGTAGACCGCCCGGCAGAACGCGATCCCGTGGCCGAGGGCGCTCTCGAGCTCCTCGAGGAGGACGTCGCGCCCCCGGTCCACGCCGATCAGGTCGGGGTAGGACACGCGGATCACGTCGATGCCGCGCGACCGGAGGTCGTCGACGAGGGCGGCGATGTCAGCCTGGCTCATGGGGATCTCCCGGGTGTGCATCCGTGCTATCGTTCGGGACCGAACGATGGAGGCACTGTAATGGCCCCGCCAGGCGTTGGGAAGGGTCCTTCCGCCTGACCTCCGGCCCGTGGTGCCGGGGAAGGGAGCCCGGATGCGCGTCCTGTTCGTCCAGCACGACCACGTCTCGCCGGTCGGCACGATCGGCGACCAGCTCGCGGCGCACGGGTACGACGTCGAGGAGCTCCTCGTCGTGCCAGAGGACCGGTTCCACGACCCCGCGGTCAGCGTCACCTTCCCCGACCCCGAGGAGTACGACGCGCTCGTCCCGATGGGTGCGCCGTGGTCGGTCTACGACCACAGCACCATCGGCGCCTGGGTGCTGGAGGAGCTGACCTTCCTGCGCCGCGCGCACGAGGCCGGCGTCCCGGTGCTCGGCATCTGCTTCGGCGGGCAGGCGGTCGCGGCCGCCCTGGGCGGCTCCGTGGTCCGCGCCGAGGAGTCCGAGATCGGCTGGTACCCGATCGAGACCGACGACCCGGGCCTGGTCGGGGCCGGGCCCTGGTTCGAGTGGCACCACGACCGGTGGGTCGCGCCGCCCGGCGCCCGGGTGGTCGCCCGCACGCCGGCCGCCGAGCAGGCCTTCGTGCTCGGGCGCACCCTGGCCGTGCAGTTCCACCCCGAGCTGACGCCGCCCATGCTGGACGGCTGGCTGGCCAACGGCGGGCGGCAGTACATCGAGTCGCACGGGATCGACGTGGAGGAGCTGCGTGCTCGCACAGCCCACGAGGCGCCGGCGGCCGAAGAGCGCGCCCGTCGCCTGGTCGACGCGTTCGTGGCGCAGGTGGCCACCGCGGACCCCGGCGCCTCGGCCCGACCTGCCTAGGATGACGGCGTGCCCAGGCTCCCCCGCTCCGCCGACGACACCGCCCCCCTGCCGGGCGGCCACGGCGGGCCGCCGCACACCGACGAGTGCGACCCCGAGCGCTGCCCCTGCGACGACGCTGCCTGCTCACTGAGCCGCTACGCCCGCGCCGCGGCCGCCGCCGGGGACGCCGGGTCGGGCGAGTTCACGCTCGAGGCCACCGAGCAGGCCGTCGCCGACCGCCTCGACGGGATGGCTGTGGACATGGCGGCGATGACCGCGGTGTCGAACATCTACCGAGCGGCCAACGCGGTGCGCAACCACCTCGAGCGGACCGTGCTCGCCGAGCACGGACTGACCTGGACCGGCTGGGTGGTGCTCTGGGTGATCTGGATCTGGGGCGAGGTGGAGAGCCGGCACGTCGCCCACGAGGCGGGCATCTCCAAGGGCACCCTGACCGGGGTCCAGAAGACCCTGCAGGCCAAGGGGCTCGTGCACCGCGAGGTGCACCCGCAGGACGCCCGCCGCGTGCTCCTCTCGCTCACCGACGAGGGTCAGGCGCTGATGGCCGAGCTGTTCCCGGCGTTCAACGCCCAGGAGGTCTTCGTGACGCAGGCGCTGAGCGAGGAGGCCGTGCTGAGGATGGCCCGGTCGCTGCGGGCGGTCGTCAAGCAGGCCGAGGGCGCCTGAGCGCTCGACCTGCAAGGCCGCACCATCAGCGCATCGTCGGCCACTCGATGTCGGCCGTGGGACGTGCTGAGGTCGGCGCTGGTTGCTGCCACCTGCCACCCGATCGCGGCGAGCCGGTCAGGCTCTGCCTGACGTTGTCAGGGGTTGCAACCCCCGACAACGTCAGGCAACCCCTGACAACCCCGGATGAATCCCCGGCTGACCGGGGATTCATCCACTCCCCACGACCAACCCTCAGCGGGAGTGGGCGGCGTCGACGAGCGCGCGGAAGAGCGCCAGCTGGGCCGGGTCGGTGGTGACGGTGTCCTCGGGGTGCCACTGGACGGCGAGGAACCAGCCCGGTGCGTCGGTGAGCACCGCACCCTCGACGGTGCCGTCGGCCGCCCAGGCGACCGGCTCGAGCCCGGCGCCGAGCCGGCGGGCACGCTGGTGGTGGTAGCAGGACGCGGCGACGGTCGGGCCGACCACGCTCGCCAGCAGCGACCCCGGCTCGGTCGACACCGGGTGGACGACGTGGCGGTGCGGCTGCGGCATGTGCTGCTCGAGGTCCCCGCCGAGCGCGACGTTGACGACCTGCCAGCCCCGGCAGACCGCGAGCAGCGGGACGCCCCGCTCGACGGCCCAGCGGGCGACCGCGAGGTCGAAGGCGTCCTGCTCCGCGTCGACGTCGTAGACCTCGTCGCTGACGGGCGGCTCGCCGTACGTCGCGGGCGCCAGGTCGCCCCCGCCCGGCAGCAGCACCGCGTCGGCGAAGCCGAGGCGTCGGTCGAGGTCGGCCGCGGTCACCTGTCCCTCGGGCGCCCAGGGGTGCACGGCGAGCGGCTCTCCACCGGCGCGCAGGACGCCCTCGGAGAGGGTGCGCGCCGTGGTCAACGCCTGGTAGCGGTGGGCGGAGGCGGACGCCGAGAAGCGGGCCGGGACCACCACCAGGGGGTTGCCTGACATGTCTTGACGCCTCCGCCGCTCGGCAATACGTTTGTGTCCGAACGATATCGGTGTCCTGCACGCTTGACCAGACGAACGACCGGAGTCCCCATGAGCATCGTGACCGTCGCGGGCGTCGAGGTCGACACCCGCCACTGGATCGGCGGCGAGCGGGTCGCCGGCACCGGGACCTTCGAGGACGTCTCCCCGCTCGACGGGCAGGTGATCGCCGACGTCAGCCGGGGCGGCCAGACCGAGGTCGACGCCGCGGTCGCCGCCGCGAGGGCGGCGTTCGCCACCTGGTCGCGGACCACCCCGGAGGAGCGCGCCGACGTCCTGGGCCGGGTCGCCGACGGGGTCGAGGCGCGCATCGAGGACCTCGCCCAGGTGGAGACCCGCGACAACGGCTCGCTGCTGCGGTCGCACCGGCGCGGCGTGATGCCACGGGTGGCGATGAACATCCGGTTCTTCGCCGAGCACCTGCGCAGCCTGGCCCATCCCGACTTCGACACCCGCGGGCACCGCAACCACGTCACGTGGGACCCCGCCGGCGTGACGGCGATCGTCACCCCCTGGAACGCCCCCTTGATGCTCGCGACCTGGCGGATCGGCCCGGCCCTGGCGGCCGGCAACACCGTGGTCGCCAAGCCGCCGGAGTGGGCGCCGCTGACCGCCTCCCTCTTCGCCGACATCGCCCACGAGGCCGGACTGCCCGCCGGCGTCTTCAACGTCGTGCAGGGGCTCGGGGTCGAGGCCGGTGCGCCGCTCGTCGCGCACCCCGACGTACGACGGGTCTGCTTCACCGGCTCGGTCCCCACCTCGGTGAAGATCGGCGAGGCCGCCGCGCGCAACACCACCCCCGTCAGCTTCGAGCTCGGCGGCAAGTCCCCGCTGCTGGTCTTCGACGATGCAGACCTCGACCTGGCGGTCGACCTGGCCGTCGAGCAGTTCGACAACTCCGGGCAGGTCTGCCTGGCCGCGGTCCGGATGCTGGTGCAGGACGGCGTCTACGACGAGTTCCGCACCCGGTTCCTCGAGCGCGCCGCGCAGGTCCGGCAGGGCGACTCCCGCGACGAGTCGGTCGACATCGGCCCGCTGGTGAGCAAGGCGCACTTCGACCGGGTCGACGGCTTCGTCAAGCGGGCCGTCGCCGACGGGGCGCAGGTGATCCTCGGTGGTGGCCCCCACGACGAGCTCAACGCCGCCACCGGCGGCTTCTACTACCGGCCCACGGTCTTCGAGGGCGTCGACCGCACCCAGGAGATCACCTGCCAGGAGGTCTTCGGACCGGTGCTCACGCTCCAGCGCTTCACCTCCGAGGAGGAGGGCGTGACGATGGCCAACGACACCGACTACGGGCTGGCGGCGACCATCGTGACCGGCAGCCAGGAGCGGGCCGAGCGGGTCAGCGGCCTGGTCCGAGCCGGCACCGTGTGGGTCAACTGCTTCTTCGTCCGCGACCTGTCCGCGCCGTTCGGCGGCAGCGGCCGGTCGGGCATCGGTCGCGAGGGCGGCACCTGGTCCTTCGACTTCTACTGCGACGTGAAGAACACGGTTTTCGCACCGAGAGGATGGAACTGACATGGGCGAGGTCGTCGGCGCGGGTCTGCTCGCGCACGTCCCCACGATCATGCTTCCGCCGGAGACCCGGCTGGAGCTCAACGACGGCAAGGAGATCTCCCTGGTCCCCGGCCTCCATCAGCTGCGCGCGGACGTGTTCGAGACGCTCGACTACGACACCGTCGTCGTCCTGGACTCCCACTGGTTCACCACGGTCGAGTTCGTGGTGACCGCCCAGGACCGCCGGGCCGGGCTCTTCACCGCCGAGGAGCTCCCCCGCGGCATGTGTCGGATCCCCTACGACTGGCGCGGCGACCCCGAGCTGGCGTTCGCGATGGAGGACACCGGCAGGGAGCACAGCACGTGGGTCACCGCCATCGACGACCCGTACCTGCCGATGTACTACGCGACGCTCAACCTGTGGAAGTTCCTCGGCGAGGGCCTGGACAAGCGCTGGGTCTCGGTCAGCGTCGCGCAGACCGGTGACCGCGAGGACTTCCTGCGGGCCGGCCGCGCCGTCGGCGACGCGATCGCGCGCAGCGACCGCAAGGTCCTGCTGATCGCCTCCGGCGCGCTGTCCCACACCTTCCACAAGCTGCGCCACCTGCGCGACCACGAGGCGAGCGACCCCTCGCACATCCACAGCAAGGAGGCGTACGCCGCCGACCTGGACCGGATCGCCTGGTTCAAGGAGGGTGACCACGCCCGGGTGCTCGACACCATGGACGAGTTCATGCCGTTCCGGCCCGAGGCGATGTTCGCGCACTACCTGATGCTCGCGGGCGCCTGTGGCGAGTCGGACCTGCGCGCCACCGCGCGGCAGTACGGCGAGTACGAGAACTCGATCGGGACCGGCCAGGTCCACCTGTGGTTCGACCGGCCCGACGGCGGCTTCCCGGCGCCGCACCGGACGCCGGTGGACCCCGACTTCGTGCGCCAGAGCGGCGGCCCCGACCTGCCCGCGGCCGGCTGAGGGCGCCGCGACATGACCGAGCTGCGCCGCATCCTGCTCGACGGCTCCGCCGTCCAGGTCGTCCGCCACGGGGACACCCTCGTGGCCGGTGACGGCCGCGAGGTGGCCGTCGACGACGCCATCCACCTGCCCCCGACCGAGCCGACCAAGATCATCGCGGTGCACCTGAACTACGCCAGCCGCACCGAGGAGTTCATGACCCGGCTGCCGGCGGCGCCGACGTACTTCCACAAGCCCGTGACGGCGCTGAACTCCCACCGCGGCGCGATCGTGCGCCCGGCCGGCTGCAGGTGGCTGAACTACGAGGGCGAGATCGTCATCGTGATCGGGCGCACCTGCCGCAACGTCTCGCCCGACGAGGCCGGCGACTACATCGCCGGCTACACGATCGGCAACGACTACGGCCTGCACGACTTCCGCGACACCGACGCCGGGTCGATGCTCCGGGTCAAGGGGTCGGACACGCTCGCGCCGGTCGGCCCGGGCCTGGTGACGGACTGGGACTTCCGCGGCAAGACGTTGCGCACGCTGGTGAACGGCGAGGTCAAGCAGGAGGCGTCGACCGACGAGATGGAGTGGGACATGCACTACCTCGTCGCCGACATCGCCCGCACGATCACGCTCAGCCCCGGCGACCTGCTCTTCTCCGGCACCCCGGCGAACTCGCGCCCGGTGCAGCCGGGCGACGTGGTCGAGGTCGAGGTCGACGGGCTCGGCCGCCTGACCAACCACGTCGTCACCGGTCCGACCCCGATCCGCACCGACGTCGGCGCCCAGCCGACCGAGAGCGAGGAGGTCGTCTCGACCGCGCTCGGCGGCGACTGGGAGTTCCGCGGCATCCGGACGCCCAGCAAGGACCTCTACCCGTCCACGGTCGAGGCGGAGGAGGACTGAGTGACCGCGACGTTCACCGAGGACGCCGGCCACTGGAGCCGTCTCGCCGCGTCGATCATCCTCCCCCAGCAGATGCTGGTGGGCGGCGAGGACGTGGCCGGCTCCGGCACCCTCCCGATCGTCTCCCCCCGCGACGGCCGCACCCTGGTCGAGGTGGCGACCGCGTCCGACGAGGACGTCGACCGGGCGGTCGCGGCGGCGCGCGCGGCGTTCGACGAGGGCCCGTGGCCGCGCCTGAAGCCCCGGCAGCGTGCCGAGGTGCTGCTGCGCTGGGCCGACCTGATCGAGGCCGACCGGGACACGATCGCGCTCCTGGTGTCGCTGGAGATGGGCAAGCCGATCCGCGACGCGTGGAGCATCGAGCTGCGCGCGCTCCTCACGACGATCCGCTTCTACGCCGAGCTGGCCGACAAGGAGGCGGGCGAGGTCCCCGCCGTCGGCGAGGACGACCTGGCGCTGGTCACGCGTGAGCCGACCGGCGTGGTCGCGGCCGTGGTGCCGTGGAACTTCCCGCTCACGCTCGCCGGCTGGAAGCTCGGGCCGGCGCTCGCCGTGGGCTGCACGGTCGTGCTCAAGCCGTCGGAGCTCTCGCCGCTGTCGGCGCTGCACGTCGCCTCCCTGGCCCGCGAGGCGGGCCTGCCACCCGGCGTCCTCAACGTCGTGAACGGCACCGGCATCACCGCCGGCAGAGCCCTCGGGCTGCACCCTGACGTCGACGTGCTCGCCTTCACCGGGTCGACCGAGGTGGGCCGCCACTTCCTGCGCTACGCCGCGGACTCGAACCTCAAGAGGGTCTGGCTGGAGCTCGGCGGCAAGTCCCCCAACATCGTCTTCGCCGACGCCCCCGACCTGGACGCCGCTGCGGAAGCGGCCGCCTGGGGCATCTGCTTCAACTCCGGTCAGATGTGCACCGCCGGGTCGCGCCTCCTCGTCGAGGAGGACATCGCCGACGACTTCACCCGCCTGGTCCTCGACAAGGCGGGCGGGTGGGTGGCGGCCGACCCGTTGGACCCGGCCACGCGGCTGGGGCCCGTCGTGAGCGAGGACCACCTGGCCCGGGTGCTCGGCCACGTCGAGCGTGCCCAGCACGCCGGTGCCCGGCTGCTGGCCGGCGGGTCCCGCACGCTCTCCGGCACCGGGGGCTCCTACGTCGAGCCGACCGTCCTCGACCGGGTCCGGCCCGACAGCGACCTGGCCCAGCAGGAGGTCTTCGGCCCCGTGCTCGCGGTCCTCCCGTTCCGCGACCGCGACGACGCGGTCCGCCTCGCCCGCGACACCAGCTACGGGCTGGCCGCCGCGGTCTGGACGTCCGACCTGCGCACCGCGCACCGGGTCTCCCGTGCCGTGCCGGCCGGGACCGTCTGGGTCAACTGCTACGAGGAGGGCGACCTGACGGTGCCCTTCGGCGGGATGAGGGCCAGCGGCAACGGGCGGGACAAGTCGCGCCACGCCCTGGAGAAGTACACCGAGCTGAAGACCACCTGGATCAGCCTCGGCTGATCCAGGAGCCTGTCGAGGAGCAGCATGGGCGACGTCCGCTGGTTGATGGTGCTGACCGAGAACGAGGCGATCCTCGACCCCCGGGACCTCGGCGGGCTGGTCGACCTCGCCGTGACCGCGGAGGCGCACGGCATCGACGCCGTGCAGCTGAGCGAGCACGTGGTCCTCGGCCGCGACTCGGGGGCCGCGGGGCCGATGCACAACCCGCGGGACTACGCGGCACCGGGCAACCAGTCCCCCGACTACCCCTGGCCCAGCAGCCTGGTCCTGATGTCGGCGATCGCCCGGGCCACGACGACGCTGCGGCTGGTGGCCGGCGCGGTGATCCTCCCGCTGCGCCACCCGCTGCTGCTGGCCAAGGAGCTCGGCACGCTCGACCTGCTCTCGGGGGGCCGGCTCGTGGTGCTGCCGACGGTGAGCTGGAGCCGCGACGAGTACGCCGCCCTCGGCGTCCCGTTCGGCGAGCGGGGCCGGATCCTCGACGAGCAGCTCGAGGTGCTCGCGAAGGCCTGGGGGCCCTACCCGATCAGCCACGACGGGCCGCGGTTCCCCTTCACCGACGTCTGGCTCGAGCCGGGCGCCGCCACCCCGCAGGGGCCGCCGCTGTGGTTCGGCGGCCAGGGCATGCCGCCGCACGTCGTACGCCGGATCGCCCGCTACGGCCGCGGCCTCGACCCGTTCGGGGCGCTGACCGACGAGGACCTCGCCCGGCTCGCGGCCGGGATGCAGGAGGTCGGCCGCGACCTCTCCGAGCTCGAGCTGGTCGGCGGCATCCGTGGCCGGTTCGACGGCCCGGACGCGGTCGCCGACGTCGACGAGGCGCTGGCGGACCTGCCGCGTCAGCTCGAGCAGGGGTTCACGACCGTCTCGTTCAAGCCGGCGATGTTCTGCCGCAGCGTCGACGAGGTGCCCGCGCTGTGCCGCCACCTCGTCGAGGCCGGACGCCGGCTCTCCTGAGCAGGCGGCGGGCCCCGGAGGAGTCCTCCGGGGCCCGCCGTACGCGCGCTCGTGTGACGACCTGGTGACTCAGGTGACGAGGTCCGCCACGGCGTCCTCGTTCTCCTCGCTGAGCCGCAGCTTGCCGACGATCGTGCCGACCACGAAGAGCACGAACGGCGCGAGCACCAGCGTCCAGCCGGTCGCGTTGAGACCCCAGGGCTGCGTCGTCGGGTCGACGCCGTCCTTCACCGTGCCGGCCAGCAGCGCGAACCGCGACATCAGCAGCCACAGCCCCACCAGCAGGCCGCCGATCGACAGCAGCGGCGCGAAGACCGACGCCCAGACCGATGCCTCGCCGCGGTGCCGGGAGAAGAACGCGATGACGGCGACCGAGACCAGGATCTCCACGAAGACGATGGCGATCACCGCGAGGCCGGAGAACCAGTAGAAGAGGTTGAGGACCGGGTCGCGGCCGGTGATCGCGAAGGTCGCGATGACCGCCAGCGAGATGACCGAGGTGACGACGGTCGCCGTCCACGGCGCACCCCGGCCGTTGACGCGGTCGAGCGACTGCGGCAGCACGCCGGCGCGGCCCATCGCGTAGAAGTAGCGTGCGGCGGAGTTCTGGAACGCCAGGAGGCCGGCGAAGAGCGACGAGATCACCAGCCAGCTCATCAGCTCCTTCATCCAGCCGCCGACGTAGGTGTCGGCGACGCTGAAGAGCACGTTCGCCGGGTTGGCCAGCGGCACCTTGTCGACGGTGGAGAGCTCGACGGTGCGGTCGATCACGGTCGACGCGCCCAGCCCGGTGACGATCGCGAAGGCGGTGAAGCCGAAGATCACGGTGATCGTGATGACCGCGAGGTACGTCGCGCGGGGCACGGTGCGGTGCGGGTCCTTGGACTCCTCGCCGTAGATCGCGGTGGCCTCGAAGCCGATGTAGGAGGCGAAGGCGAACGCCAGCGCGATGCCCGCCGTGCTGCTCAGGCCGCCGGAGAAGATGTTGGCGAAGGAGAAGGAGGCTCCCAGGTCGATGCCCTCGGGCTTGTCGGAGGAGAGCAGCACCGCGAAGGCGGTCACGACCAGCGAGAGCAGCTCGATCCCCATCAGGACACCGAGGACCTTGGCGCCGATGTCGACCGACAGGGCCGAGAGGCCGGTGACGACCGCCCAGGCGATCAGCGTCCAGACCCACCACTTCCACTCGATGCCGAAGCTGTCGGCCATCTGCCCGGTCACCACGCCGCCGAAGAAGCCGAACACGGCCAGCTGCACCGCGAGGTAGGCGACCAACGAGACGAACGCCGACCCGACGCCGGGGATGATGCCGAGCCCGCGCCCGACGAAGGCGAAGAAGGCACCGACGTTGGTCACCTTGGTCGCCATCGCGGCGTACCCGACGGAGAAGAGCAGCAGGATGATGCCCACGACGACGTAGGCGCCCGGTGCCGCGGCGCCGTTGCCGAGCACGATGGCCACCGGCACGGCGCCGGTCATGCCGACGAGCGGGGCCGCCGCGGCGACCACGAAGAAGACGATGCCCAGGATGCCGAGACGGCCGCGGTGCAGCGCGGTCTCGGGCGTCTCCTGGGGTGCTGGCTGGAGCTCGGTCATGTGGCTCTCCTGGACGGCCCGAGACGGCGGGTCAACGGCACAGCAGATCCGTTCGGATCCGAATGACTTTCGGTAGCGTGCCGCCCCCACCGTGTGATGTCAAGCACTTCGGCAGAACCGGCGCCTGCTGGGAGCAGCAGCCCGCGCGGCGTGCCCCCGCGGGTGGTCGGCCCGGTGACGTCATCCGACCTGGTCGCCCCCACAGCCACCCCGGATGACGTCCCGCCGCCCCCACGCAGTCGTCATCCGACCTGGTCGCCCGAGCAGCCGGACCGGATGACGTCCCGCCCGCCCCCCACGGCTCACCGATCGCGCCCGGCACGCCGCAGTCGACCGATCCGGCCAGGAGGGGGACGATGGGGTCATGCGCCACCTCCTCGCTGCCACCCTCCTGGCCGGCACCGTCCTGCTCGCCGGCTGCGGCGACGGCTCCGACTCGACGGCCACCGACCCCACCGGCCAGTCCTCGAGCCCGGCGCCGTCGTCCGCCTCCGCCTCGCCCTCCCCCACGTCGACGGTCGAGCCGGTCAGCATCCGCAAGACCTGCAAGGCGCTCTACTACACCCCGCACCAGTGGATGCAGCACGCGATCGCGGTGGTGCGCGGCAAGGAGTCGGACAAGGGCCCGACGGCCGCCGAGATCGTCGCGGGGCTGGCCGCCGTCAAGGCCGAGGCAGCGCCCCAGCTGGTGGACGACCTCGAGATCACCAGGGCGGGCGTGGCCGCCGCGGCCGCCGGGCAGGACGTCGACAAGACCGCGTTCTTCCAGGCCGGCAACCGGCTCGCCGACCACTGCGAGCTCTACCTCGACTGAGGCCCGGACCTGGGGCTGGCTCGCCGCGCCACACGGGTCGACCCGCGGGGGTGTGGTCCTCGGCGTTCGGGTACCGGGGACTCGACCGCGGCGAAAGGGCTCGGACATGACCACTCGGGACTCGGGCGGGCCGACTCCCGTCCAGAAGGCTCGCACCGTCGGACTGGTCCTGCTCGGCGCGATCTTCCTGGTGCTGGCGATCTTCTTCGTGATCACGCTGCTGGCGGGAGACCCCACCGATCACCTGCAGGAGCGCCAGCCGCAGCGTGAGGCGCCGAGCTCGACCCGTTGAGTGGGCCGGCCCGGGACCAATGGCGCGCGCGCACCGGGGACTACGGCCCTGACCGGGTGCGCGTCGGCGACCTCACGCTGAGGGTGGACCCACCTCAGGAGGTGTGATGGCCAAGCGCCACTCGCGTGCCGGAAACGTCGACGTCGACGGCCAGCCCGCGCTGCTCCAGCAGCGGCACCCGCTGGCGATGGTGTACGGCGGCGGCGGCGTCGTCGGCATCGCCTACACCGCCGGCGTCGCGGCCGGCCTGGTCGCCGCGGGCATCCCGGTGGCGGGTGCGCCCGCCCTGGGCACCTCGGCCGGCTCGTGGACCGCGTCGGCGCTGGCCCTCGGTCTCACCTACGACGACCTCGCCGACCTGCCCGTGCCCTCGGTGCCCGCCGTGCGCAACGGGGTCCTCGCCGAGATCGCCCGGATGGTCTTCGAGGAGTCGAGCCACCCGCTCGTGTCGGTCTCGGCCGTGTGCGTGCGGTCCCGGCGCCGACACATCCTCGACGGTGGCAAATATGCGCTCGCCGACCTGGTCGCCGCCTCGTCGGCCGTGCCCGGCCTGCTCCCGCCGCACCGGGTCGACGGGCGGCTCTACGTCGACGGCGGCATGTGGTCCGCCACGTCGGTCGACGCGGCCGAGGAGGCCGACCGGGTGATCGTCGTCGCGCCCCTGGCGGGCCGGGTGATGGGCCCGATGGGGCGCGTGGCCGGCGCCCTGCTGGACCGGGAGCTCGACCGGTGGCAGCAGCGCCACCCGGAGGCCGACATCCACATGATCCGGCCGAACCGGGAGATGTCGAAGATCGTCGGCGTCCGTCCCCTGGCCCTGTTCGACGTCGAACGGGCCCGGGCCGTCCACCCCCTGGCCTACGAGCAGGGCGTGCGGTGGGGCGAGCACATCCAGTCCACCGGGTCGTCCCGCCGCGAGAGCACCGGTTGACCAGGACCGGCTGGGAGCGGCCGGCCCGATCCACGCTTTCCCGACGCCGACCCGGCGGCGCCACTAGCCTGCGACGGACAGGTGGCGAAGGTGGACCGGCATGACGGACGGCGCGCAGGTCGGGGAGGGCCGCTCGTGGCGGCGGCTCCCGGTCGCGGTGTGGCTGCCCCGCTACCAGCGGGGCTGGCTGCGCGGTGACGCCGTCGCGGGCGCCGTGGTCGCCGCCCTCGCGGTCCCCCAGGCGCTCGGCTACGCATCGATCGCGGGCGCGCCGGTGCAGGTGGGGCTCTACTCGGTGCCGGTGGCGCTGGTCGTCTACGCGGTGCTCGGCTCGTCGCGACAGCTCGTCGTCGGGCCGGTGTCGACGGTCTCGGTGCTCACCGGCTCGTTCCTGGCGGGGTTCGGCGTCGCCGGGACGGCGCAGGCGGCGTCGTACGCCGCCGCGCTGGCCCTCGGGGCCGGACTCGTCCTGGTGCTGGCGGGGTTCCTCGGCGTCGGCTGGATGGCGGAGTTCCTCTCCAAGCCCATCGTCACCGGCTTCGTCCTCGGCCTGACGGTGCTGGTGATCCTGGGCGAGGTGCCGCACCTGCTCGGGGTGCCGACCCCGCAGGGCCAGGTCGTCGAGCGGATCGGCGCGCTCGGCTCCAGCGTCACCCACGGCAGCGCGGACTCCACCACGGTGCTCGTGTCGGGCGTCGCGCTGCTCCTGCTGTTCGGGGGTGAGCGGGTGGCGCCTCGCGTCCCGTGGGCGCTGGTCGTGCTGGTCCTCGGCCTGGTCGCCTCGTCCGCCCTCGACCTCGCCGCCGACGGCGTCGAGGTGGTCGGACCGGTGCCGCGGGGGCTGCCCACCCCCGGCGTCCCCTCGGTGGCGGCCGGCGACCTCGGCAGGCTGCTCACCGCAGGTGCCGCCCTGGCGCTGGTCGGTCTCGCCGAGGGGCTCAGCGCCGCCCGGCTGTTCGCCGGCCGCGGTCACTACCGCATCGACGCCGACCAGGAGCTGGTCGCGGCCGGCGCCGCCAATGTCGCGTGCGGGCTGTTCGGCGGCATCGGGGTGGCCGGCAGCCTCTCCAAGACCGCGGCGGCCGACGACGCCCGGAGCCGGAGCCAGGTGTCCGGCCTGGTGGCGGCGGTGCTCGCCGTCCTGGTCATCCTTGTCATCGCCCCCGTGCTGTCCGACCTGCCGCGGGCGGTGCTGAGCGCGATCGTGGTCAACGCCGTGTGGAGGCTGATGGACTGGGGCGCCCTGCGCCGCTACGCGCGGGTCCGCCGCAACGACGTGATGGCCGCCGTCATCGCGGCGACCGGCGTCCTCGTGCTCGGGCCGCTCGACGGCCTGCTCCTCGCCGTCGCCGCCTCGGTGGTCGGGCTGGTCTACCGGTCGAGCCGGGTCCACGTCGACGTGATGGGCAAGGTGCCGGACGAGAAGGCTGCGTGGGGGAGCCTGCACGACCACGCCGAGCGGCCGACGTACCCCGGCGTGCTCGTGCTGCGGGTGGACGCCCCGATGTTCTGGGTGACGGCGGCCCCCATCCAGGACACCGTGCTGAGCCGGGTCGAGGCCGTCCCGGGGACCCGGGTCCTGGTGCTCGATCTCGAGGCCACCAACCAGATGGACGTGACCAGCGCCGACGCGCTCTCGGACCTGCTCCGGACGCTGCGCGAGCGCGACGTCGACCTCTACCTGGTGCGGGTGATGTGGCCGGTGCGCCGGGCGCTGGCGCGCACCGGCTTCATGGCCGAGATCGGCGAGGACCACCTGTGGCACAGCATCTCCCAGGGGGTCCGCGAGGCACGTCGCGCGCACGGGCTGACCGACCTGCCGGCCGAGCCCGGAGTCCGCGGCGCCCCCCAGCCCCAGCTGCCGCGGCTCGAGCTCGACGTCGCCGAGGGCCCGGAGGAGGAGCAGGAGGTCGAGGAGCACATCGCCGCCCGCACGCCCGAGCCCGACCCCGGTAGGGACGTCAGACCGCCTCGAGGACGAAGAACAGGAAGCACATGAAGGACCGGCCGGGCTCCAGTCCCGGCGGGAGCAGGTCGGGAGGGGTGTCCGGGGCCGGCGGCGGCTCGCTCACGGTCCGGATGCGGAACCCCGCGGCCGCGAACGCGTCGGCCATGGCGTGCAGCGGCCGGTGCCAGAAGGTCAGCCAGACGACCTCGCCGTCGAACGTGTAGTCCTCGGAGTACCGCGTCACCGCGAAGTAGTCGCCGTCGGGATGGACGATCGCGTACGCCGCCGGGTGGTTGACCGAGACCAGGAGGCGACCCCCGGGCCGCACGACCCGGCGCAGCTCGGCCAGCGGCTGGGTCCAGTCCTCCAGGTAGTGCAGCACCAGGGACGCCACGACGTCGTCGAACTCCGCGTCGGCGAACGGCAGCCGCCCACCCAGGTCGGCGACGCGCAGGTCGACCTCCTCGCCCAGCCTGCGGCGGGCCAGCTCGACCATCGCCGGGCTCACGTCGAACCCCGAGACGACGGCACCGCGGTCGCGCAGCCCCTCCGTCAACGGGCCCGATCCGCACCCGGCGTCGAGCACCCGCCGGCCTGAGACGTCGCCGAGGAGGCCGAGCATCGCGGGTCGCTCGTAGTGGGCGTTGAAGAGCCCGGTCTCGTTCTCCGCCGCATAGGCGGCGGCGAAGCGGTCGTAGTCGGCGGTCGTCATCGTGGACTCTGTCCCGAGAGAGGCATGGTGACTTCCTACCAGGGGCACATCGCACGGCCTCCGCGCTGACCGACAGCGCGCCGTCTCTGGACTAGGCTCGGCGCCATGAGCGCGCGAGTCCACCCCCTGCTGTGGATCGTGGCCGCGACCGCTCTGGTGGCCGGGCTCCAGACCCCGGCCGCTGCTCCCGCAGCACCCGCCGGGCGCACGCTGCCACCCGCACCGGTGACCTGGAACGGTTGGCGGGGCGTCGGCTTCGGCACTCCGCTCGTGCGTGCTCACCAGAGGCTGGGTGGGACCCTCCACCTGGAGGCGAGCCCGTATGGCTGCGGGGACGTGCTGACCATGCCGCGAGCCCAGCTGGACGGCAACGTGTCACCGCGGCCACACCGGTTCGGCACCATCCTCGCGCGCGGGCCGCTGCGCTTCCCCCTGGGCATCCGCTCGGACATGACCCCCGACCGGATGACGGCACTGGTCGACCGCAGCGGGTTCCGACTCCACGTGAAGCGCGTCGACCCCTACGGCACTGGTGACTACGACTACCTCAACTGGGTGGTCGGGCCCAGCGGCCGCACGCTGTGGTTCGCCTACACCAGCGGTGACGACTCGGCGTACCGCATCGGCCTGTCGGCCACCAAGCGGGTGGCGATGGGCCAGCTGACGATGAACGGCTGCTGACCGCCCGCGGCCACCGTCCGCGCGCCCGGGCCCGTCCCTTCCGTGAGGTGAGCCGACCGCGGACAATGGGGCGGTGGGCCTCGCGCAGCAGTTCGGTCGTCCGTCCGGGCTGATCGGTGCCGTCGTGGGACGGGCGATGGCCCGGGGCAACGCGGCGCTCAGCCGGTGGGTGGTCGACCAGGCTGCTGCCGGTCACGACGACCCGGTCGAGCGCGTCGCCGAGCTCGGACCCGGCCCTGGAGTCGGCATGGAGGCCCTGCTCGCCCGGTTTCCGGATGCGCACGTCTGGGGCGTCGACATGTCACCGGTCATGCTGTCGCAGTCACGCAAGCGCAACCGGTCCGCGGTCACCGCCGGTCGGCTGACCCTCATCGAGGGCGGCGTGCCCGAGCTCGCCGCGAGCGCCCCGGCCGACCTCGTGATGGCGAACCACGTCCTGTACTTCTGGGCGGATCCCGTGGCCGAGCTGACCCGCATCCACGCGGTCCTGCGCCCCGGCGGTCTGCTGGCCCTGGGCTACCAGCTCCGGCACGACATGCCGGCGATGGCCCAACGGAAGTTCCCCGTCGCCGGACATCGCCTCTACGACGCCGAGGACGATGTGACCGGGCTCGCCGACGAGGCGGGCTTCGGCTCGGCGACCCAGATCGTCAAGGGTCCCGCGGACGCGCCCGGAGGTCGGGTGCTGCTGGCCGTCTCCTGACCCGAAGGAACGGGTCCGGCCCCGTACTTCCGGCCAGGCCAGGACCGACCACCGGACCGATGACCGCCCGGCGTCACGACGCGAGGGTGGGGCCATGATCACTGTCGACTCCCTGACCCGGAGGTACGACGGCATCACCGCCGTCGAGGACGTGTCCTTCACCGCTCTGCCCGGTCGGGTGACCGGGTTCCTCGGACCGAACGGCGCCGGCAAGTCCACCACGATGCGCGTGCTCGTCGGCCTGACCGCCCCGACGTCCGGCGCCGCGACCGTCAACGGAGCGCGGTTCGCCGAGCTCCCGAACCCGGGCCTCGAGGTGGGCGTGCTGCTGGACGCATCGGCGCAGCACGCCGGCCGCACCGGACGCGAGGTCCTCACGCTCGCCTCCGACACGATGGGCCTGCCCCGCTCCCGGGTCGACGAGATCATCGGGCTGGTGGGCCTGACGTCCGACGAGGCCGGGCGCCGGGTGCGCACGTACTCCCTCGGCATGCGACAGCGGCTGGGCATCGCGACCGCGCTCCTCGGAGACCCCGAGGTGCTGGTCCTCGACGAGCCCGCCAACGGGCTCGACCCAGCGGGGATCCGGTGGATGCGCGACCTGCTGAGGGGGTTCGCGGACCGTGGCGGCACCGTGCTGCTGTCCTCGCACCTGCTCCACGAGATCGAGGTCGTCGCCGACGACCTTGTCGTGATCGGCAAGGGACGGATCGTCGCGGCCGGCACCAAGGAGGAGCTGCTGGCCGCCGGGGGGACCCAGGCCCGGTCGACCTCGCCGCGCGACCTCGTCGACGCCCTCGCGCAGGCGGGTATCCCCAGCACGATCTCGGAGGACGGCGCGGTCCGCACCGACGCCGAACCCGCCCGGGTCGGGGCGGTCGCCCTGGCTGCGGGCCTCGCCCTCACCGAGCTCCGGTCCGCCGACGGCACCGGGCTCGAGGACCTGTTCCTGTCGCTCACCGCCGACAGCCGGCGCGACGGAGCTGCGGCATGACCGCCCTGACCGCGACCTCGCCCGCCACCACGACCCGTCGGTCTGCCCGGCCCATCCCCCTGACCCGGCTCGTGACGGTCGAGCTCCGCAAGATGTTCGACACGCGGTCGGGTCTCTGGCTGCTGGTCAGCATCGCGGTCCTGTCGGTCGTGGCGACCGGGGCGGTCGTCGTCCTCGCTCCCGACGACGCCGTCACCTACGAGACCTTCGCGGCGGCGATCGGCCTGCCGGTGTCGGTCCTCCTGCCGCTGCTCGCGATCCTCGCCGTCACGAGCGAGTGGAGCCAGCGCACGGGACTCACGACGTTCACGCTCGTCCCGAGCCGCGACCGCGTGATCGGCGCCAAGGCACTCGCGACCCTGGTGGTCGGGGTCGTCTCCATGACCGTCGCCCTGGCGGTGGGCGCCCTCGGCAACGTCACCGGTTCGGCGCTCGCCGGGGTCCACACCGTCTGGGACGTCTCGTGGTCCACCGTGCCCCAGGTCGTGCTCGGCAACCTCGTCGGCATGGCCGTCGGATTCACCCTCGCCGTCGGGCTGCGCAGCTCGCCCGCAGCGGTCGTGGGCTACTTCGTCGCCTCGTTCGTCGTCTCGGGCATCCTGGTCCTCCTGGCCCAGGTCCGCCCGGGGTTCGAGGACCTGCAGCCGTGGATCGACTGGAACGCCACGCAGGAGACACTGCTCGACGGCTCCACGGACACCGCGGAGGAGTGGGCGATGCTCGGCTCGACCACGCTGATCTGGATCGTCGTCCCGCTGGCCGTCGGCCTGCTGCTCCTGCGCCGCTCCGAGGTGCGGTAGCCACCCTCACGCCCACCGGCCCGATGTCAGCCGTCCGTCCTGACGCGTCTGGTGTCGTAGGCCCACATCGCGATCTCCACGCGGTTGCGGGCGCCGAGCTTGGCCATCAACGAGGCGACGTGGGTCTTGACGGTGCTCAGGCCGACGAAGAGCTCGGTGGCGATCTCGGCGTTGGTCCGGCCGCGCGCCACCAGCGCGAGGACCTCCTCCTCACGCTCGGTAAGCGGGACGACCGGCTGGACCGGCACCGCCGGCGCCTGGTCGGCGAACGTCGACAGCAGCCGGCGGGTGATGTTGGGCGCGATCAGCGCGTCCCCCGCGGCCGCCGCCTCGATGGCCTGCACCAGGAGCTCCGGCCCGGCGTCCTTCAGCAGGAAGCCGCGGGCACCGGCGCGCAGCGCCCCGAGGACGTACTCGTCCAGGTCGAAGGTGGTGATCACGACGACTGCCAGCGGGTCGGCCACGTCCGGCCCGGCCAGGCGCCGCGTCACCTCGACGCCGTCGAGGCCCGGCATCCGGATGTCGACGAGGAGGACGTCGGGACGCAGCCTGTTCGCGAGGTCGAGTGCGGTGAGCCCGTCCGCTGCCTCCCCCACGACCTCGAGGCCGGGTTGCGCACCGAGGATCATCACCAGCCCGGCGCGGACCAGGTCCTGGTCGTCGGCGACGACGACCCGGATGCTCATGCCGGCGTCTCCACGGGCAGCACTGCCTCGACCACCCAACCACCCGCGCGCCCCGGCCCCGCGATGAGCGACCCGCCGAGGAGCTGGGCGCGCTCGGTCATCCCCAGCAGGCCGAAGCCGGGCTCCGGGACCGGCCCCGGCTCGGTCCGTCCGTCGTCGATGACGCGCAGCCTGACGGCGTCACGCTCCCGGCGTACGTCGATCCGGATGCGCGTCGCGCCGCGGGCGTGCCGCAGGGCGTTGGTCAGCGACTCCTGCGCGAGCCGGTAGACCGCGGCATCCACGGGCGGTGCCAGCCGGGTCGACGAGCCGTCGACCGCGACCTCGACGGTGGGCGTCCCGTCGGCGCGGGCCAGGGCGGGCAGATCCGTGACACCCCGCTGCGGCGTGTAGGCGACGGCTTCCTCCTCCCGCAGCACCCGCACCATCGACCTCATCTCCGCCAGGGTCCGTGACGCCTCGGACTCGATCGCGGCCAGGACCTCGGCGGCCTTCTCGGGCTGGACCCCGGCGACGACCCCACCGGCCTGCGCCTGCACCGCGATCGCGGAGACGTGGTGGGCCACGATGTCGTGCAGCTCGCGCGCCAGCGCCACCCGCTCCTGGTTGCGGATCTCGCGCTGCTGGCGGTGCCAGAGGTCGGCGCGGTAGCGGAACACCGCCGCCAGGGCGACGACCAGCAGCAGCAACGCGACCCCGCCGAGGGCGTCCGCCCAGTCCGCTGCAGCGGCGTACATGCCCAGAGCGACCACGACGGCCACGAACGCCGATCCCGCGACGACCTCCCGGCCCGAGCCCCACCGCGCCAGCGAGTAGAGGAGGACCAGGACGACCATCATGGAGAGGAGTCCGAGGTCGTCGGTGTGTGCGGTCAGCTGGAGCACCGACAGCAGCCCGGCGACACCCCACCCGACCAGAGCAGCCGGCAACGGGTGGTCCCGACGCCAGAGCAGGGCCGGAGCCAGCGCCAGGGCGAGCACCGTCACGAGGGGTCTCCAGGCCAGGTCCGGCCGGAGGGCGCCCTCGGCCAGGGCAGCGACCGCGAACGCGCCCACCAGCAGCCAGTCGGCACGACCGACCGGCGGGGCGTCGGCAGGCCTCGGCTCCTGCCAGAGGGAGCGCCGCACACGGACCACGTCCTCAGCCTAGGGACCCTCGCGCCCCGGCGGACCCGCCGAAAGAACGAGACGGCGACCATCCCATCGGCCGGGCGACCTGCGGCCTCCGGGCCGATGTGCGCAGCGCCGCGCCCGGCGATCGTGGATGGGCCGATCCCCTACCACCACGACGGAGCCCCCGATGAGCACCAGCCGACCCGGCCCAGCACTGGACGACCAGCCGGTCCCGGTGCGGGTGAAGCTCGCCGCAGCGTGGACGAGCCTCACGTTGCTGTATGCCTACGTGGACATCCTCAACTTCTACACACCCGGCGTCGTCGCGGACATCCTCGACGGCAGGGTCTTCGAGTTCGACGTCTCCCAGACCTTCTCGACCGTAGCGCTGGCCCTGGTGGCCGTCCCGACCCTCATGGTCGTGCTCTCGGCGATGCTGCCGGCCCGGGCGAACCGGGTCACCAACCTGGTCGTGGCTGCTCTCTACGTCCCCGTCACGGCGTTCAACCTGTCGGGCGGGTCCTGGCTGGCCTTCTACGGCCTCGGCGTCGCGCTGGAGCTGGCCCTCCTCGCCGTCATCCTGCGCTGGGCCTGGACCTGGCCCCGCACGGCGCCGTCGCTGATGACCGCACCGGACCGCGCCGTGCCTGCCCAGCAGCCCGCGTGACGTCCGCCGGCGGGTTCGATCTGAGGATCATGTGCTCAGGGTCGTGTGCTCAGGGTCGTGTGCTCAGGGACGTGTGCTCAGGGACGTCAGGCGTCTGGAGCCGTCGGTGGCACCAGGCGCAGGACGTCCTGGGCAGATATCCGGTCGTGCCGTGCTGCGCGTCCAGCTGATGCCCACATGCGAGAGGCCCCCACCGTCAGACGGTGAGGGCCTCTTGCGATTTGTAGCGGGGGCAGGATTTGAACCTGCGACCTCTGGGTTATGAGTGCCGTGTCAGCCTCACACACTGCCTCACATTCCCCTCGACCCACGCCTTCTGTGAGCGTAAAGTCGCAGTTCACAGGCATATTCGGTTTCCGCGATCCTTCGCTGACCTTCGCCGACCTTCGGGGCAACGTTTGCGGACACCGTGCGGACATCAAGATTTGAAGCCCTTCCGGGAGGCACCGATGGCGTGGGTCAAGGAACGCATCACCGACGAGGGCGACAAGCGGTTCGTCGCCTGCTACCGCGACCCCGAAGGACGCCAACGCTCCGCCGGCACCTACTCCTCTCGCCGGGCCGCCGAACGCGCCGCCAACCGGGAGGAGGCCAAGGTCCGCGAAGGCGCCTGGCACGACCACTCCCGCGGCCAGGTCACCTTCGCCGAGTACGTCGAGACCGTATGGCTGCCCTCCAAGCACGTCGAGACCTCCACCCTCGCGGCGTACCGGTCCTACCTCGACAAGCACTTCATCCCCACCTTCGGGAAACGACCGATGGGCAAGATCCTGCCCTCAGAGATCCAACGCTGGGTCACTACCGCCACCGAGCACGGCCTCTCGGCCGCCAGCGTCCGCAAGTACCACACCATGCTGCACTCGGTCTTCGAACGCGCGCAGCGTGACCGGGTGGTCACCTTCAACCCCTGCGCCCACACCGAGTTACCAAAGGTGATCAAGAAGAAGGCCCGGACGCTCACGCCAGAGGAGTACGTCGCCATCCTGACTGCCCTCCCGGCCCAGCATCGGCTGATGATCGAGACCGCCATCAACACCGGCCTCCGCTGGGGCGAGCTCATCGCGCTGAAACCCCGCCATCTCGACCTCATCAAGCGCACGCTGAGCGTCGAAGAGACAGTCGTGGAGGTCTCGATCAAGAACTCCCCCACCGGCGCGCGGATGCTGACCAAGCCCTACCCCAAGGACAACGAGGCCCGCACGATGGCACTCCCGGCCGACCTCGTCGGCCAGCTGGCCGACTGGATCACCTCTCGGCGCCTCGGACCTGATGATCTGCTGTTCGCGACCCGCGAGGGCACCCCGATCTCACGGAACACCTTCCGCACCCGTGTGTGGCTGCCCGCCGTACGAGCATCCGCAGTCGACTTCGACGTCCGCGTCCACGACCTCCGCCACGCCCACGCCTCCTGGCTCCTCGCAGGCGGGTCCGATCTGAAATCGGTGATGGATCGCATGGGTCATGCGCAGATCACCACCACGCAGAAGTACCTGCATGCCCTGCCCGACGCCGATCAGAAGAACCTCGACGCCCTCAATCGCATCCGCGGCAGGGAGGCCCACCCCGACGGCGCAACCGGCGAGGAGGGGCAGGCGGACTGACGGGCGGATCCGCAGCCGCGCCACCGCCGAGCCAAGGCAGTGCTGGGCCTTCTCGGCGGGCAGGTTGGCCTCGGCGCCGCGCAGTTACGCCTCCCTGGTTCTGGGTGTGATCGGTTTCGCGGCCCTCGCAGCGTCATCGTGACGCGGGCGCGCGGTGATGCGGCGGGCGTCTCAGGCGGTGGCGCGGAGTTCTTCGCCGGCGAGGAGGTCTCGGTAGCGGGCGCCGTACTCTGCAAGCGCTGCCTCGTCGAGGTGGCGGACGCCGTGCACCACGAACGGCTCGGCGAGCGCTATGCCACACAGGTGCGCGGTGGCGTCGAGCGGGCGGAGCAGGTCGCTCATCGTGAACCTGTTGTAGCCGCTGGCCCGGTAGGACTCGTTCGGACCGCCAGTGGTGGTCACGACCTGCAGGGTCTTGCCGTGCAGCTTGGTGCCGCCTGCCCCGTAGGCGAAGCCGTAGAGCAGCACCTGGTCCATCCATTCCTTGAGGATGCCGGGGACGGAGTACCAGTACCAGGGGAACTGGAACACGACGGTGTCGTGCTCGACGAGCAGCGGCTGTTCCTCGGCAGCGTCGAAGCCGTCCGCTCGACGGACCGCGGCGAGGTCGCGGATGTGGACGCCTTCCAGGTCGCGGATGGCGTCGGTGAGTGCGCTGTTCACGCGGGACCCTGCGGGATCTGGGTGGGCGAGGAGCACGAGGGTGCTGGGCTTCCGAGACATGGCGCGTTCCTTTGTCGGTGCGGTTCCGGTGGTGCGGTCAGAGCTGGGAGAGGTGGGGTACGACGTGTTCGCCGAGAGACCTGACGAAGCCGACCGGGTCGCCTTGGAGCGGCATCACGTGCACCTCCTCGATTCCGACGTCCGCGAGTGCGCGCATCTCCTCGACGAACGCGGCGCCTCCGGCACGATCGGGTCCGACGAGGCCGTTGTAGAGAACGGTCTTACGGATCGCGTCGTAGGCCCGTCCCTCCTGGTCGCACCACTCGCGCAGGACGGCGAGCTTGTGTGCGACCTCGTCGGGACCGGCGCCTTGGCCGGCGAAGACGTTGCAGGCGTCGGCGTGCTTCGCCACGAGGCGGAGCGTCTTTCTCTCACCGCCGCCACCGACCATGATCGGCGGGTGGGGCTTGTGCAGCGGTTGCGGGGAGTTGATCGTCTCGGCGAGCTGGTAGTGCTTCCCGACGAAGGGGCCGTCGTCGTCGCTCCACATCTGACGCACGATCTGCAGGGTCTCCTCGAGCCGTTCGAACCGCTCGGACAGTGGCGGGAACGGTACGCCGAGGGCGCGGTGCTCCCGTTCGTACCAGGCCGCGCCGATGCCGAGGGCGGCACGCCCGCCGGAGACCACGTCGAGTGTGGAGACGATCTTGGCCAGCAGCCCCGGGTGGCGGTAAGTCACTCCCGTCATCAGGAGCTGGAGCTCGACCGTGGAGGTGTGCGCGGCGAGGAAGCCGAGGGCGGTGTAGCCCTCGAGCATCGGGTCGTTGGCCCCGGCGAGGAACTCGAGCTGGAAGTAGTGGTCCATGAACGACACGTTGTCCAGCCCTGCCTCCTCGACCGCCGTGCCGGTCGCGGCGAGGGTAGGGCCAATCGACTCGGGGCCGCCGGGCAGGGTGAAGTTCACCAGGTGAACGCCGAGCTTCATGTCTGATCCTTCGCGTCGAGCTGGGAGTTGTTGTCGTGCTGGATGCCTACGAGCGTGGAGCTGACCTCCCAGAGCCTGTGTGCCAGGTGGCGGTCGTAGCTGGCGTTCGATGACTTCTTCGCCTGCTGGTTGGCGAAGTAGGCACCGCTCACGCCGTCGACGTCGGGGGAGCTCGCCAGGTAGATCGGGGTCGCGGCCCCCTGGTCGGGGGTCTTCATGAAGGGCCGCACCAGGGGGAGCATCAGCCGCATCCATCGACCGCTGTCTTCGTGACCGAAGGAGGTGCGCACCACGCCGGGGTGCAGCACGTTCGCGGTCACGCCGGTGCCCTCGAGCCGGCGGGCCAGCTCGTAGGTGAACAGCACGTTCGCGAGCTTGGACTGGTTGTAGGCGCGCTGGCCGTTGTAGGACCGCTCGCCCTGCAGGTCGTCGAGGTCGATCCGCCCCATGGCCTGCGCCCCCGAAGACACGGTCACCGCCCGAGCGGGAGCGCTGGCGACGAGCAGGTCGTGCAGCTCGCGGGTGAGCAGGAACGGGGCGAGGTGGTTGAGCGCGAAGGTGTGCTCGAGGCCGTCCACGGTGACGTGCCGGTGCGCCCAGTAGCCGCCGACGTTGTTGACCAGCACGTCCAGACGCGAGTAGGTCGCCTTGACCTCAGCGGCCAGGCGCCGTACCTCGGCCTGGGCGGACAGGTCCGCCTCGAAGACGTCCACCTGCGCCGACGGCACCTTGCTTCGTACGGCGTCGGCCGCGGCCGCGCCGCGCGTGGCGGAGCGGCCCACGATCCCCACGCGGGCACCGAGGCCGGCGAGACCGGTGGCCGTGGCCAGCCCGATCCCGCCGGTGCCCCCGGTGACCAGCACGGTCTTGCCGCCCATGAGGTCGCGGGCGCTCATGGTCAGCGGACGATCTTGAAGTTAAACGTGCCGGTGCCCAGCGTGCCCATCAGCCGCAGCCAGACAGGCAGGAGCATCTCGGTGCCACGTGCCGTCTCGAGCGGGCCGAGGTCGATGACGTCGTCGTGCCCGAAGCTCTCCAGGAGCGAGACCACGGTGGCCTTGGCCTGGGCATCGTCGCCGGAGACGAAGATCGTCGAGGACTCCCCGAGCGACTTCGGGTCGACCATCAGCGAGGCCGTCAGCGTGTTGAGGGTCTTGACGACCTTCGTCTCGGGGAAGGCGCGCTGGATCTGCTCGCCCAGGGAGTCGGTGTCCTTGACCGACAGGGTGGGCGGGAACCCGTTGGAGAAGTCCAGCGGGTTGGCGATGTCGACGAGCACCTTGCCGGCCAGGTTGTCCGCACCGGCGAGGCCGAGCACGTCGAGAGCGGCGGCGCCGGAGGAGGCGTTGACCACGAGCTCGGCGCCAACGGCGGCATCGGCGAAGGTGGCGACTGCCACGCCCTCGTGGGCCGCGCGCCAGGCCGAGAACGGCGGGTTGCCCATGCCGACGGGCTCGGTGCGGGCGAGCGTGGCCTCCGGGTCGCGGGTGCCGATCACCACGGTGTGGCCGAGCTCGTGCAGACGGCCGGCGATCGCCTGGCCGACCATGCCGGTGCCGAGAACTGCGATGTTCATGAGATGCCCTTCGAGAGGTTCCGAGACGGTAGACAGGTTTGTCTGCCGTTGGCATGGACAGTAACAGACAGGTCTGTCTATCATCAAAGGGTGACCCCCTCCCCCGCCCGCGAGCGCATCCTCGACACCGCCTTCCGGCTGTTCTATGCCCGTGGTATTCGAGCGGTCGGCGTGGACCTGATCATCGCCGAGTCCGGCGTGGCGAAGGCGACCTTCTACAAGCACTTCCCGGCCAAGGACGAGCTCGTCCTCGCCTACCTCGAGAAGGTGGACGGGATCTGGACTGGACAGCTCCGGGCGGCCGCCGAAGCCGCCGGCCCCAACCCCGCGGACCAGCTGGTCGGGCTCTTCGACGCCCTGGGAACGGCCTGCCGCCGGGACGGCTACCGGGGCTGCGCGTTCATCAACGCTGCCGCAGAGGCCGCTCCCGGCACTCCGGTGCACGAGCGCACCATCGCGCACAAGCGGGCCGTGCTCGCGTGGCTGCGCGACCTGACCGCCCGCACGGGCGCCGACGACCCGGACTCGCTGGCGAGGTCACTGGCGCTGTTGCTCGACGGCGGCCTCGCGGACGGCGCGCTCGCCGCGGACCCCGAGGCCCCACGTGCAGCCAAGCAGGCGGCTCGCGCCCTGATCGCAGGCGCGCTCACCCGCGCGGCGTAACGTTAGATCAAGTGACAGAATTTGCAATCTGTCACTTGATACTTCACCATGGTGGCATGACTACGCACCCCTCCACCATCACCCCGCCGCGTCGACTGGGCACCACGGGCCCCACCGTCGCCCCCCTCGGCCTCGGCCTGATGGGTATGTCCGACCTCTACGGGCCGGCCGACGAGGCCGAGAGCATCGCCACCATCCACGCGGCTCTCGACGCCGGCGTCACACTGCTCGACACTGGCGACTTCTACGGCATGGGCCACAACGAGCTCTTGCTGCGCGAAGCGCTCCGCGGCCGCGACCGTGACCAGGTGCAGGTCAGCGTCAAGTACGGCGTGCTGCGTGGCCCGGACGGCTCCTGGAACGGCGTCGACACTCGGCCGGCGGCGACCAAGAACGCCCTCGCCCAGACGCTGCGCAAGCTCGGCACCGACCACGTCGACATCTACCGACCCGCACGCCTGGACCCGTCGGTCCCGGTCGAGGAGACCGTCGGCGCGCTCGCCGAGCTCGTCGCGGCCGGCTACGTACGTCACATCGGCCTGTCCGAGGTTGGCGCGCAGACCCTGCGCCGGGCGGCCGCCGTGCACCCGATCGCCGACCTGCAGATCGAGTACTCCCTGGTCTCGCGCGGCATCGAGGCCGAGATCCTGCCTGCCGCCCGTGAGCTCGGCGTGGGGATCACGGCCTACGGCGTCCTCTCTCGAGGGTTGCTCTCCGGTCACTGGAGCGCCGACCGGGAGGTCCGTGACTTCCGTGCGCACCTTCCCCGGTTCACCGGCGAGAACCTGGAGGCCAACCTGCGCCTGGTCGAGGTGCTCCGCGACGTCGCCGAGGCCCAAGGCGCCACCGTCGCCCAGGTCGCGATCGCCTGGGTGGCCTCGCGGGGCACAGACATCGTGCCGCTGGTCGGCGCTCGGAGCCGGGCCCGGCTCGAGGAGTCCCTCGGTGCGCTGGACCTGGACCTGTCCGAGCCTGACCTGGCAGCAATCGAGGCGGCCGTGCCCCCGGGCGCGGTGGCCGGCACCCGCTACGACGCGGCGCAGATGTCCTTCCTGGACAGTGAGAAGTAGGTTGCCGCCCGTGCCCGAGGCGCTGACCGCCGAGAGCATCATGCAGGCCGCTGAGGAGGTGCTGCGTCGCTACGGACCGGCCAAGACCACCGTGGTCGACGTGGCCCGCGCCCTCGACGTCAGTCACGGCTCGGTCTACCGGCACTTCCCCAGCAAGGCCGCCCTGCGCGACGCGGTCACCCAACGCTGGCTGGACCGAATCTCGGCACCACTTGAGGAGATCGTCGCCGAAACCGGCGACCCGGCGGGGCGGCTGCGGACCTGGGTGCGGCAGTTGGCCGCGTCCAAGCAGAGCATCGCTCGCGAAGACCCGGAGCTGTTCGCCACCTTCCGCAAGGTCACCGCGGAGTCCGGCGAGGTGATCGACGCGCACGTCGAGCACCTCGCCGCCCAACTCGCCCGGATCGTGCAGGACGGAGTCGCCGACGGCGTACTAGCCTCCGTCGATCCGCAGGTGTCCGGCCGAGCCGTGCTGCAGGCCACGGCGATGTTCCACCACCCGGCACACGCCGACGAATGGGCGGACCCCGCTCTCCACGACCAGCTCGAGGCCGTGCTCGACCTGCTCCTCGAGGGGCTCCTGCCCCGCGGCTGAGGACCCCCCGGCAAACGTGTCGACCGCTGGGCACTGAACCTGCGGTCGCTGATTGCCTTTGTCGCCGATCAGGCGAGGCGAACGCCAGGCCAACACTGGCTGGCGATCGCGACCTCTGGGTCATCGGCAAAAAGGTCGCCCAAATCGACCTTCCGCCATTCCTCGCCAAGCATCGCGGTTCTTCGCCAGACGACCTTGCCGGCATCCCTTTGGAGGCAATGTCAGCAGACATCGTGCTGACAACAGATGCCAGAACCGGGCCCTGGTAACCCACGAGCCCGGCTCTGACCTGCGATCTTCCTTTGTAGCGGGGGCAGGATTTGAACCTGCGACCTCTGGGTTATGAGCCCAGCGAGCTACCGAGCTGCTCCACCCCGCGTCGGTGAACACCACCGTAGTCGAAGGTGGCGGCCAACCCAAATCGGACGGGCGTGGGGGTGATCACCCGGAGGCGGAGCCGGAGGACGACGCCGACGGCGAGGAGCCGGCGGAGGCGCCGGCCGACGGGGACGCCGTAGCGCCCGCCTTCTCCTTGTCGGGCAGCTCCTTGGCGAGGTCGAAGGCCCTGGCGACGAGGGCCTTGCCCTCCTCGGTCAGCCGTGCGGCCTCCACCGGGTCGCCCGAGCGGGCGGCGGCGTCGGCCGCGGTGAACTTGCCCTGCGCCTGGTCGAGCAGGTCGTGGATCCGGCTGACCAGCGATCCGCTCGAGGTGTCACCGCCGTTGTCGCCGCCGTTGTCACCCCCGTTCCCGGTGCCGCCGTCGCCCGTGTCCCCGCCGGTGTCACCGCCCGTGTCCGGCGGCAGCGAGCTGTCCAGCGCATCGGCCAGCGCCGCGGGCAGCGAGGTGCCGATCCCCACCTGGCCGTTGTAGGAGACCAGGACGTACGCCAGGCTCGGGTAGCTGACCGACGACGCCGCGCGCTGCCCGTAGACCGGCTCGACGTAGAGGAATCCGTCGTCGAGGGGGATCGTGAGCAGGTTTCCGTTGATCACCTGACCGCCGCTGCGGTTGAAGACACCGAACTTGTCGGCGACGTCGGCGTCGGAGTTGAAGTCGTTCGCAACCTGGCCGGGGCCCTTGGCGCCCTGGTCGGCGAGCTGGAGGACCCTGATCTTGCCGTAGTCAGGGGAGCTCGCGTCGGAGTCGACCGTCATGAACGCCGCCAGGTTGCTCTTCTTGTAGGGCACCAGGCTCGATGTCAGCGAGAAGACCGGCTGACCGGCCCCGGCGCCCTCGGACTGGTCCACGAACAGCCGGTACGGCGGCTGCAGGTTGCTGGTCGAGTTCGGGTCGACCGGCACCTCCCAGCGGTTGTTGCCCTGGTAGAAGTCGCTCGGCTGCACGTGGTAGCGGGCGAACTGGTAGCGCTGGGCCTTGAACATGTCCTCGGGGTACCGCAGGTGGTCGGTCACGGCCTGCGGGATCTCCGACTTCGGCAGCACGGTGCCGGGGAACGCCTTCTCCCAGGTCTGCAGGATCGGGTCGGTCTGGTCCCAGGCGTAGAGCTTGACCGTCCCGTCGTAGGCGTCGACCGTCGCCTTCACCGCGTTGCGCATGTAGTTGATCTCGTCGGTCGGCACCGTGCGCAGGGTCTCGTTGGTCTGCAGCGAGTCGTTGGTCATCGTGTCGAACGACTCGCGCTGGGAGCCCGGGTAGCGATCGGTCGTGGTGTAGCCGTCGAGCACCCACAGGATCCGGCCGTCGGCCACGATCGGGTAGGCGTCGCCGTCGACGGTCAGCCAGGGTGCCGCCTTCTCGACCCGGGTCCGCGGGTCCCGGTTGTAGAGGATCTTGCTGTCGGCGTTGACCCGCCCCGAGAGCAGGAAGTTCGGCTCGCCGTACTTCACCGCGTACATCAGCTGCCGGAACGTGCTGCCGATCGGCACCCCGCCGGTGCCGTCGTACGTCGTGGTCTGGTCGGAGTCGGACTGGTCCTCCGACGAGGTGCCGGTCGGCAGGTCGAGCTCGACCGAGCTGGTGCCGGGCACCTTGCCGACGATCGAGTAGTCGGGGCTCTGCTCACCGAAGTACACCCGCTGCTCGAAGTCGCCGGTCGCCTGGGCGAGGGCGTCCTGGCCGGCCCCGCGACCCTGCGCCCACTGGGTCGTGTCGAGCGAGCTGTCGGTGCCCGAGGGAAGCTGGTCCGCGGTCGTGCGCTGGTTGCCGTAGGCCGCGATCACGCCTGAGCCGTGGGTGTAGACGGTGTGCAGGTTCGACCAGTTCTGGTCACCGTCGGGGATGCCGGACTGGTCCAGCTCGCGCACGCCGAGGACGAGCGCGCGGTCGGTCCCGTCGATGGGGTAGTGGTCGACGTCGAGCACGTCGGCGACCGAGTAGTACGCCCGTCCCTGCTGCACCTGCTCGAAGGTCGGGCTCACCAGCTTCGGGTCCACCAGCGGCACGGATGCGGTCTGGGCGTCCAGGAGCGTCCTGCTGGACGTGCTGATGGTCGCGTCGGGGACCGTGGTCACGCTGATGTCGTCGATGTCGTACGCCGCGCGGGTCGCCTCGATGTTGCGGGTGATGTACGGCAGCTCCTTGTCGGCCTCCGAGGGCTTGACCTGGAACTGCTGCACGATGCCCGGCCAGATCAGCCCGAGCAGGATCGCGGAGACCGCGAGCAGCGCGAGACCGACCGAGGGCAGCAGCCAGGTGCGCCGCCAGACGTTGACGAAGAACAGCACCGCGCAGAGCAGCGAGATGGCGAGCAGGATGTTCTTGGCCGGCAGCACCGCGTGGTCGCCGGTGTAGTTCATGCCGGTGATCAGCGACCCACCGTGGTTGACCAGGTCGAAGCGGTCGAGCCAGTAGTCGGCCGCCTTCGCGAGCACGAAGAGGCCCAGCAGCAACGACAGCTGCGCCTGCGCCGGCCCGGAGAAGCGGTCGCGCGGCGTCTGCAGCCGGATGCCGCCGTAGAGGTAGTGCGTGACGGCGGCGGCGATGACCGAGATGACCAGCGCGGCCATCGCGAAGTCGACGAGGTAGTGCAGCCACGGCAGGTCGAAGACGTAGAACCCGATGTCCTTGTTGAACCAGTGGTCCTTCTCCCCGAAGGGGACGCCGTTGCGCCACAGCAGGTAGTCGCGCCACTCCCCGATCGCCGAGCTGCCGGCGAAGGCACCCAGCACCAGGGAGATCCCGACCAGCAGCCAGGTGCGGATCGGCGTGACCGCGTCGCGGTAGCGGTCCAGGCCGGTCTGCTCGTTCGAGCTCGGCCGGAAGAACGGGCGGAATCGGTAGGCGAGATAGATGTTGAGCCCGACCACCACCGCCATCAGCGCCCCGAAGCCGAGGAACAGGCCGGTCTTGGTCCAGAAGAGGGTCGAGAACACCGAGCCGTAGCCGCCGACCCGGTACCAGAGCCGGTCGGTGTAGAGCGTGGCGAAGGTGCTCAGCCCGAAGAACAGCACCACGAGCACGACCGCGGTGATGATCAGGGCGCGCGACCGGCGCGACCCCTGGCGGGGCGCCGGCCCGGCGGGCTCGGTCCCCTCGTCGAACAGCTCACTCATGCGGGCCTCACTCCGGTGTTCACTCCCGGGTCTCCTCCTCCAACGTCGCCACGAGCAGCTCCAGCAGCCCGGGCACCAGCTGCGCACCGCCCACCACCGACTGGTCGTCGTCGTGGGCACGCAGTCGCAGCGCACAGTACGTCGACCCGCCACGCGTCGCCCCGGCCACGATCCGGACCTCCTGCCGGTCGGGGTGCTCGCGGGCGAACTCCTCGGCCGAGCCCGGGTCCTCCGGCAGGTCGTCGTCAGCCCCCGGCGGCAGCACGAGCCGCTCGACCACGGCGGCACACCCGGCGACCTCCGGCGACCACGTGATCGACTCCAGCGCCACCTCCAGCGGCTGGTCGGCCGCGAGGTGGTCCTGCTCGACGGCGGTCAGGGAGCCCTCGGCCGACGCGTCGTCCAGGCCCATCGCGGCCGCCAGGGCCGGCTCCCGCCGCACCAGGGACGCCGTCTCGACCAGCGCGTACAGGCGCGCGGGACGGTCCCAGCCCTCGGCGGCGGCGTGGCCCTCGATCTCGAGCACCGCGGTCGCCAGGGCCGGGTCGACGTCCAGGTCGGGCTCGTGGCCCGGCTCGCCACCGGGCTCGTCGGCGTCGCTCACGAGGCCACTCCCTCACAGCTCGGCAGCGTCGCGTCCGGGTCCTTCACCCAGGCCTGGATGGCGACCCGCGCGTCGTGCATGGTGTCGGCGCGCACCAGGCGCATGTCGCCGTTGGGTGCGCCCAGCGCGTCCTGGCAGTTGTCCGGCGGCACGAGGAACAGCTGGGCGCCGGCGTCCCGGGCGCCCACGATCTTCTGCTGGATCCCCCCGATCGGGCCGACGGCACCCGTGGCGTCCATGGTGCCGGTGCCGGCGACCGTCTTGCCGCCGGTGAGCGAGCCCGGGGTGAGCGTGTCGTAGATGCCGAGGGAGAACATCAGCCCGGCGCTGGGACCACCGATGCCGTCGGACAGGTTGATCGCGACGTCGACCGGCAGGTCCTTCTTGACCTGCGCCCCCACCGAGATGCCCACCTGGGGCTTGCCGTCCACGGTGCGCGGCGTCACCTGCACGGTGCGGCGCTGGCCGTCGCGGCGGACCACGAACGTCACCGGCTCGCCCGCCGACGCGGACGTCACGGCGTCGACGACGTCCTGGGTCGTCGCGGTCGCGGCACCGTCCACGCTCAGCACCACGTCACCGGCCCGCAGCCGGCCCTCGGCCGGGGCGCCGGCGGTGACGTCCGCGACGACCGGCTCGGTGACGTCGTAGCCGAGCTCCTCCAGCGCGACCGCTGTCGCAGCGTCCTGGGAGGAGGTCATCTGGGCCGCTCCCTCCTGCTTGTTCTGGGCGACCGTCTCGTCCTGGCGGTAGACCGCGTCGTAGGGGTAGACGGCGTCCTCGTCGCTGGCCCAGTCACGCATCAGCTCGAAGAGGTTGTTCTTGCCCTCCGGGCGCGGCTGGGAGACGTAGACCGTCGTCATCCGCAGCTGCCCGTCGTCGGCGTAGGACTTCGCCCCGGTCACGGCGATGATCGGCTTGCCGTCGTCGTTGTCACCGAGCACGTTCACGGTCAGGCCGGGCTCGTAGGTGACGTAGGGCAGCGGGACGAGCGCGGCGGTCACCCACAGACCGATGAGCAGCGGCACGGCGAGGATGCCGGCGAGGGTGCGCTGCGTCATGGCGCAAGCCTGTCAGATCCACCCTGAACCGAACCCAGGTGACCCTGAGCGTGGCCCAAGAGTTCCCCCGCGGACCCGGTGGTCCCTCAGGAGGCCCGGCGCGACGGCCGCACCGCGATGCCGGTGGAGCGGTCGGCCTCGGGTCGGGGTGCGGCGTAGCCCGGGGTGGGCCGGCGGCGGCGCCGGTCGTCGGGCTCCAGCGCGGCGGCCAGCCGGCGTACGGCGATCTCCCGGTCGACCTCGCCGCGGCCCTCGCGGCCCCACCAGGCGACCCAGAGCATGGCGACGAAGGTGACGACGACCGACGGCACCAGCCAGAGCAGGACCTCCACGCGGACGAGGGTACGGACCGCGGGGCCCCGGAGCGGGGAGGCGCGCTCGGCCTGCTGCCGGCTACGGCGTCCCGACCCACTCGTCGGAGCCGTCGCCGAACCGCTGGTGCTTCCAGATCGGCACCTCGGCCTTGAGCGTGTCGATCAGCGCCCGCGAGGCGTCGAAGGCGACGCCGCGGTGCGCGGCGGTCGTCGCGACGACGACCGCGATGTCGCCGACCGCGAGCGACCCGACCCGGTGGACCGCGGCGACCCCGTGCACCGGGTGGTCGGCGGCCACCCGCTCGCAGATCGCGCGCATCGTCTCCAGGGCGGTCGGGTGCGCGGAGTAGTCCAGGCCGTCGACGCCCTTGCCGCCGTCGTGGTCGCGCACCCGGCCCACGAACAGGGTCAGGCCGCCCGAGGCGTCGTCGTCGAGCGCGGCGACCACCTCGGCGACGTCGAGGGGCGTCTCACGCAGGTCGACGAGCCGGACGGTCGGGAGGGCGGGACGCTCGAGATCGGTCACCCGGCGATGCTAGGCGGCGGTCCGCCGCCGGAGAAGGCCCGCCGCCGGTTGCCGCCGGGCGCGTACCGTGGAGGCATGACCGACAAGCCCGGCGACGGCTCCGACTCCCCGGACGAGGGCCAGAACCCCTTCAAGGGCACCCCGTTCGAACAGCTCTTCAGCGCGTTCGGCGGCGGCTTCGGCGCGATGGGCGCCCCCGGCGGCGCCGCGGGCGCCGGCATGCCCGACCTCAACCAGATCTTCAGCCAGCTGCAGTTCCTCATGCAGCCCCACGACGGCCCCCTCAACTGGGACTTCGCGCTCGACGTGGCGCGCAAGACCGTTGCCCAGGAGCCGGACCCGAGCCCGACCCAGCGGCAGCAGGACGCCGTCGCCGACGCCGTGCGGCTGGCCGACCACTGGCTCGACGACACCACGACGTTCCCCTCCGGCGTCACCTCGACCGCGGCCTGGAGCCGTGCCGAGTGGATCGTCGCGACCACCGATGTGTGGAAGGTCCTCGTCGAGCCGATCGCCGAGTCCTCGGTGAACGCGTTGTCCGGTGCGCTGCCGGCCGAGGCGCAGGCGATGTCGGGGCCGTTGCTGGGCATCCTGGGGCAGGCGGTCGGCGGCATGCTGGCCCAGCAGGTCGGCTCCGGGCTCGGCACCCTGGCCGCGGAGGTGCTGAGCGTCTCCGACATCGGGCTGCCGCTGGCGACCCGGGGCCGGGCCGCGATCCTGCCCGCCAACGTCGCGCGGTTCGCCGAGGGCCTCGACGTGAGCGAGGACGACGTGCTGCTCTACCTCGCGCTGCGTGAGGCCGCCCACCAGCGGCTGTTCGCGCACGTGCCGTGGCTGCGCGACCACCTGATCGGCGCGGTCGCCGACTACGCGCGCGGCATCGAGATCAACGCCGAGGGCATGCAGGCACGGATGGAGGAGCAGATGCGCGGCATCGACCCCACCAACCCCGAGTCGATGCAGCAGCTCCTCGAGGGCGGCATGTTCGACCTGCCCCAGTCCCCCGCCCAGGCGGCCGCCCTGCAGCGCCTCGAGGTCACCCTCGCGCTGGTCGAGGGCTGGGTGGACGAGGTGGTCGGTCAGGCCACCGCGGAGCGGATGCCGACGGCGACCAAGCTGCAGGAGGCGTTCCGACGGCGCCGGGCCTCGGGCGGGCCGGCGGAGCAGACCTTCTCCACGCTGGTCGGCCTCGAGCTGCGTCCGCGCCGGCTGCGTGACGCCTCCACGCTGTGGGCCTCGTTGCGGACCCGGCAGGGCACCGAGGCGCGCGACGGCGTCTGGATGCACCCCGACCTGCTCCCCACCGCCGCCGACCTCGACGACCCGCTCGGCTTCCGCGAGGACGCGACCGCGCCGCCGGAGCTCAGCGACGCGGACTTCGACGCCGAGCTCGCCAAGCTCCTCGACGGCGAGACCGGCGACGAGCCGGAGGCGTGACGCTCCACGCTGACGCGCTCGCGCTCCTCCAGGGTTGGGCCGCGCCGTCGCCCGCCCAGGAGCGGCTGCGCCGTCGGTACGTCGAGCACCTGCGCGCCCACCCCGACGGGCTGGACCGCGGCTGCCGGCCCGACCACCTCACCGCGAGCACGCTGGTGCTGGACACCTCCCGGGACGCGGTGCTGCTCACCCTGCACGCCAAGGCACATCGGTGGTTCCAGCTCGGCGGGCACTGCGAGCCCGTCGACGAGTCCCTCGCGGGCGCGGCGCTGCGCGAGGCCCGCGAGGAGTCCGGGATCGGGGGGCTGGTGCTCGACCCGGTGCCGGTGCAGCTCAGCGAGCACCCGGTGCCCTTCTGCGGCCCGGACGGCGACGTCCACCACCTCGACGTCCGGTTCGTCGCGGTCGCACCACCGGGGAGCGGCTCGACGGTGAGCGAGGAGTCGCTCGACGTGCGCTGGTGGCCCGCCGACGCGCTGCCCGAGCCCCAGCCCGACCTCGTGGAGCTGGTGGAGCTCGCGCGGGCTCGCGCTCAGTCCAGCTCGTCGCTGGGCGGCGGCTCCAGACGCGCGGCGGCCGACCACCCGATCAGGTAGCCCTTGGCCCGCTCGGCCTGCGGGTAGCGGTCGACCCAGGCCCAGAAGTTGGCGTCGTGCCCGGGCTCGAGGAGGTGGGCGAGCTCGTGGACGAGCACGTAGTCCACGACCCACTGCGGCATGCCCCGCAGCCGGCCCGACAGCCGGATGGTGCGGTCGCCCGGGGTGCACGACCCCCACCGCGACTGCTGGTTGTCGACCCACCGCACCGACTCGGGGACCGCGAGGCCGCCGAGGTAGCGGTCGCTCAGGTCGTGGGCGCGGCGCAGCAGGTCGCCGTCGCTGGGCCGCCGCCGTCGCTCGGATCGCTCGAGGCGGGCGATCATCGTCTCCACCCACTCCGCCTCCTCCTTGCGGGAGAGCGACGCCGGGATCATCACGACCACGCGGTCGCCGTCGCGGTAGGCCGAGACGGTGCGGCGGCGGCGCTTGGAGCGCCGCACCTCCACCTCGGGCCGCGCACCGGACGGGGTCGTCGACATGATTCGAACCTACCCGGTCACGCCCCCTTCGCGGCCCAGGCGAGCAGCCGCTCTCGGGGCCAGGTGTTGACGATCCGGTCGGTGTCGATGCCGGCCGCCTCGGCCCGCTCGCACCCGTAGACCTGGAAGTCCAGCTGACCGGGCGCGTGGGCGTCGCTGTCGATCGAGAACAGGCAGCCCACGTCCCGGGCCAGCTCCAGCAACCGGGTGGGCGGGTCGCGACGCTCGGGGCGGCTGTTGATCTCGACCGCTACGTCGTGCTCGGCGCACGCCTCGAACACCGCGCGCGCGTCGAACTGCGATCCCGGCCGGGTGCCGCGGTTGCCGGTGACCAGCCGCCCGGTGCAGTGGCCCAGCACGTTCGTGCGGGGGTTGCGGACCGCCGCCACCATCCGGCGGGTCATCGCGTCGGCGTCCATCTTCAGCTTGGAGTGGACGCTGGCGACCCGGACGTCGAGGCGGGCGAGCAGGTCGTCGTCCTGGTCGAGGCCGCCGTCGTCGAGGATGTCGACCTCGATGCCGGTCAGCAGTGTGAAGCCCGCGCCGGCGAGGTGCTCGTTGACGGCCTCGACCACCCCGAGCTGGCGGACCAGCCGCTCGCGGCTCAGGCCGTGGGCGACGGTCAGGCGGGGCGAGTGGTCGGTCAGCACGAGGTAGTCGTGGCCCAGCTCGATCGCGGTGAACGCCATCTCCTCGATCGGCGACCCCCCGTCGGACCAGTCCGAGTGCGAGTGCAGGTCGCCGCGCAGCCGGGCCCGCAGCTCGGCGCCGCCCGGGACCAGCGGGCCGCCGTGCTCCTCCTCCAGCGCCGCCAGCCGGTCCGGCAGCTCGCCGCGCACCGCTGCGGTGATCACCTTCGCGGTGCTGGCCCCGACGCCCGGCACCGACGTGATGGTGCCGTCGGCGACCATCGCGGTCACCTGGTCCGGTGGCAGCGGGAGGATCGCGGCGGCCGCGGCGCGGTAGGCCTTGACCTTGTACGTCTCCTCCCGCCCCCGCTCGAGCAGGAACGCGATCCGGCGCAGCGCGGCCACGGGACCGCCGTCGTACGGCTCCGACACGCCGGCCTCCTCCGAGAACTCGGTTGGTTTTCTTCTCTCCACACCCGGTGGACGGCCATTGTCGCTGGTCAGCACCGGGGCCGCGACGCCCGGGCCCGGGCTCTCCACAGGTCCGTCCCGGGCTTGTCCACCGGCTCCGGCCGCTCGTCCACAACGTTGTCCACAGCGTTGTCCACAGGTGGGGTCCACCCGGCGTTGACCCCCGTCCGCCCCGGCTCCTAGCGTGGGCGGCAGATGAGGCCCCCGGCCCACCGACGGACGCTCGCAAGGGGAAGGCAAGCGTCCGCGCGGAGGGTCGGGGGCCTCTCTGCGTCTGCTCGGCCGTGCCGCCTCAGCGGCCGGTGAAGGTCGGCGCCCGCCGCTCCTGGGCGGCCCGGATGCCCTCCTGCAGGTCCGCGGTGGCGAGCGTGACCGGCTGCGCGAGGGCCTCCCACTGCAGGCAGCTCTCGAGATCGGCGTGGCCGCCGTCGCGCAGCGCCAGGGTCGTCAGCCGGCTGGCGATCGGCGCGGTCGCCGCGATCCCCTCGGCCGTGGCCAGCACCTCGTCGAGGAACGTCGCCGGCTCGATGACCCGGGACACCAGGCCCAGCCGCAGCGCCTCCTCGGCGTCGACCACCCGCCCGGTGAGCAGCAGGTCGCGGGCGTGCGCCTCCCCGACCACGTTCGGGAGCAGGTAGGTGCCGGCCATGCCCGCGTGCATCCCCAGCTTGACGAAGGGTGCGCCGAGGCGCGCGCCGGCGGCGGCGTACCGCAGGTCGCAGGCCAGCGCGAGGCAGAGGCCGGCACCGATGGCGGGTCCGTTGACCGCCGCGATCGTCGGCACCTCCAGGCGGCGGATCGACAGCCAGGCACGGTAGAAGGGCATCATCCGGTCGCGCAGCTCGTCGACGGTCGCGTGCGGCTCGCTGGCGATCCAGGACGTGTTGCCCCCGGAGCAGAACGCCGATCCCGCGCCGGTCACGACCACGGCCCGCACGGTGCGGTCGGCGGCGAGGGCGTCGATCGCGCGGACCCACGAGGCGGTCATCTGGTCGGACATCGCGTTGCGCTGGTCGGGGTTGTCCAAGGTGAGCACCGCGACCCCGTCGGAGGGGCGCTCGAGGCGCAGGTGGACGAGGTCGGACGGGTCGCTGGGGGTCGCTGCGGGCTGGTCGGGCATGGGCACAAGGTACTGGGGCCCCGCCGTCGCCGCCGTGACCGGATTCACCGCCTGCGGTGTGCCTGTCACGCTCACGACCGCCCGTGTCGTAGGGTCAGGGACGGTTCGGCGGCATCGTGCCGGACTCCGACGGGTCTTCCCTACCTACCCCGTCGCGACGACCGAGATCAACTAGGCAAGGAGGCCGTCATGGCGGAGACCTGGAGCGGCGAGTTCTACTGCGTGAAGTGCAAGGAGAAGCGCGAGGCCGAGGGCGAGGTCAAGGTCAACGACAAGGGCACCCGGATGGCCAAGGCCGTCTGCCCCGTCTGTGGCACCAACCTCAACCGGATCCTCGGCAAGGCCTGACGCGCGAGCGCAGCGCCCCACGAGTTCCACGACGGCGCCCGGCCGGTCCCCTGCGGACCGGACGGGCGCCGTCGGCCGTCCGGCCCGTCGGGTCCGGACGAAGCAGCCTGTGGACGACCGCGTCCGACGGGCGCCCAGGGGGTAGGTGTCGGTCATGGCACCTCCCCGAACGGGACCACTGCGACTGCGCCCGGGGCTCTTCGTCGTCCGTCGCGACGATGACCACCTCCAGGTCGGGCTGGACCCGCCGTGGCGGGTCGTCGCCCCCGACCGGCCCGACGTGCGCCGCCTGCTCACCGACCTGCGCGCGGGGCGGCCCGCGGACCCCGCCTCACCGGCGGCCCACCGCACGCTGCGGGAGCTGACAGACGCCGGGATGCTGGACGGCGGGTCCCCGCCGCCCGCCGGGGTGCGGCGCGTCGCGCTGCACGTCGAGCCCGGCCTGCGCGAGGAGGCGGAGGCTGCGCTGGGCGCGGCCGGCGCCGTGCCCGACCCGGCCGGAGCGGTCGCCCTGGTCGTCGCCCCCGGTGAGCTGCACCGGCCCGACGTCGACGCGCACGTGCGCGACGGGCGGGCGCACCTGGCGGTGGCCGCCGGGCCGCTCGGGTGGACGATCGGCCCGTTCGTCGTCCCCGGCGCGACCGCGTGCCTGCGGTGCGTCGACGCCCACCGCGGGGAGCTCGACCCGCGTCGCGCCCTGGTCGTCGACCAGCTGGCCGGTCGGCCGGCGGCCCCGGCCGACCCGGTGCTCACCGCGCTCGCGCTCGGCTGGGCGGTCCGCGACGTGCTGCGTCACCTCGACGGCGAGCGGCCCACGACCTGGTCGGCGACCGTCGAGCTCGGCCTCGACCTGCGCCCGCGCCACTGCCCCTGGGCCCGGCACCCGCACTGCGGCTGCGCCTGGGCCTGACGTCCCGGCTGCTCGGGGAGGCTCACCAGAACTCGGAGTCGAGCTTGCCCTCCATCGCGCGCAGGTGGGTCCGCGAGCACTCGTCGCAGTAGGTCCGGCGCCGTCGGTTCTCGACCGAGACGGTCCAGGAGAGGGTCGCGGCGTCGTCCGGCTCGACCCGGCCGCAGAAGTCGCAGGTCGCCATGGCCCCACGCTACGCCCGGAACGACGAAGAGCCGGTACGGCGACCGGCTGGTCGCCGTACCCGGCTCGGTGACACCCGCGATCAGGTCGGGCCTGAGGTGTCGTCACGCCACCCGGTCAGAGCGACCGGGCGAGGGCCAGGCGGGCCCGCTGGGCGGCCTGCTCGGCCTTGCGGCCGAGCCGGCGGGCGCGGGCCAGCTGCGCCCCGCGCTGGAGCTGCTGCGCCTCTCCCAGGCGCGCGGACTGTTGCGCGCGGGCCAGGTTCTCGTGCATGAGATTCATGGTGGTACGTCCGTTCGGGTCGGTGTTCATCGGTGGTGGTTCCTTCGGTGGTGGGACCGCTCAGAGGGTCCGGGCGAGCGCGAGCCGGGCCTGCTGGGCGAGCTGCTCGGCACGGCGGCCGGAACGCCGCGTGCGCGTCAGCCGGCGTCCGGCGCGGGCCTGCTCGGCCTCGCCGAGGCGGGCACGCACGTGCGCGCGGGCCAGGTCCTGGTGGTGGAGGTTCATCTCGGTGTCCTTTGACGTCGTTGTCGCAGAAGGGTGGAGGTGGTGCTGGGACGCTGCCGGTCGAGCGGTGCTGGACTAGGCGGCGACGTGGTTCTTGCGGGGCCGGCCGCGGGGCCGCTTGCGCGGGATCACCACGCCCTGCAGGAAGAGCTGGCCTCCCCAGACTCCCCACGGCTCGCGACGCTCGAGCGCGCCGTCGAGGCAGAGCGTCCGGACCGGACAGTCCTGGCACAGGGCCTTGGCCGCCTCGACGTCCGCAGGGGACTCGGCGAACCACAGCTCGGGGTTGTTGACCCGGCAGGGCAGCAGCTCGTCGTCGACCCGGCTGGCCTGGTCGTGGAGCTCCCCGAGGCTCAGGGCTGCGGGGGGCAGGTCCACCGGCAGGACCGCGTCGGTGCGGACGAGTTCACTGATGGTCATGTTTCACCTCCTTCTTCTGACCTGATCGCGATGGGTGGTGCGGTTCGGGTTCGGAGAAACGAAAAGGCCGCGGATCCCGGGTTTCGGGTTCCGCGGCCTGGAGGCTGCCGGTGGCTGTCGGTGTCAACAGCTCGGTGGTCTCCAGGCACTGGTCCCCGGGAAGTAGGACGGCGCGAGGCCCATGTCTCCCTTGGTGGCGCCCTGGGCGGCCGCGACGATGGCGTTGCGCTCACGCACGGCGAGTGCCGTCGCGGCGGTCCGGACATCGGTCGTCACGCGGAAGGCGTGGCCGCACGTGGGCATGCCGATGGGCGACGGGGTCTGGACCGTCGTACGGGTGATGGTGCTGTTCACGGGGCCACCTCCTTCGGTGAGTCGGGCGCCGATCCTGCCAAGATCGTGTGCGCGGACGTGCAAGGCCAGAAACGTATCGTCCCCGCCGTGTAATGGGCAAACGATTTAGTGGCCATTTCGCGAAATTTTTTCGTCGGGGCCCGTCGAGACGGTCAACCGACCAGCTGGAGGACGTCCTCGCCGTACCGCTCGAGCTTGGAGCGGCCGATCCCGCTGATCCGCAGCAGCGCCTCGGGGGTGCGCGGCTTGTGCTCGGCGATCAGTTGCAACGTGGCGTCGGTGAACACCACGAACGCCGGGACGCTCTCCTCACCCGCCCGCTCCTTGCGCCACTCGCGCAGCCGGTCGAACAGCTCCTCGTCGTACGACGCCGGGCAGTCCGCGCAGCGGCCGCGCTTCTTCTCCGCACCGGTCGTCAGCGGCCGGCCACACTCGCGGCAGCCCGCCACCTTGCGGTGCCGCGGCAGCTCGCGCTGGGCGCGGGCCTCGTCCGGCAGCAGCGTGTCGAGGAAGCGCGAGGGCTTGCGCGAGGCCCGGCCGCCCGGCGACCGGGCCGCCGACCAGGACAGGTGCAGATCGACGCGTGCTCGGGTCATGCCGACGTAGAGCAGCCGGCGCTCCTCCTCGATCGCCGCGGGGGTCTCGGCGTAGGTGATCGGAAGGGTGCCGTCCTGCAGCCCGCACAGGAACACCGCGTCCCACTCCAGGCCCTTGGCGGCGTGGAAGGTCGCGAGCGTGACGCCGTCGGCCACCGGGGCGTGCTGCTCGGCGGCCCGCCGGTCGAGGTCGTCGACGAAGGCGTTGAGTCCCGTTCCCGAGGCATCGGCGGCCCGACCGGCCGCGAACTCGGTGGCCTGGTCGACCAGCGCCTGCCAGGACTCCCAGCGGTCGCGGGTCTGCCCGCGGGTGGTCGGTGCCGTCGGGCTCCAGCCCATGCCGGCCAGGGTCGCACGCACCACGTCGACCCAGTCGTCGGCAGCGTCGGCCTCGCCGGACCGGGCGGCGCCGCGCAGCCGGGTGACCGCCTCGCGGACCTCCGGACGCTCGAAGAAGCGCGCGGCGCCGCGCACGACGTACGGCAGGGACCGCGCGGCCAGCGCCTCCTCGAACGCCTCGGACTGCGCGTTGATGCGGAAGAGGATCGCGACCTCACCGAGCGACCGGCCCGCGTCACGCATCCGCTGCACCTGCGCCGCGACCGCCTCGGCCTCGGCCACCTCGTCGGGGCGCGGGGTGTAGGACACCTCCGGCCCGGAGGGCCGCTGGGCGCGCAGGCGGACCCCCGCGCTGCCGGTGCCGGCCAGCAGGGTGTTGGCGGCGTCGACCACCTCGGGGGTGGACCGGTAGTTGCGCACCAGCTCGACCGAGGTGGTGCCCGGGTGCTTCTGGGGGAAGTCGCGCAGGTAGGCCGCGTTCGCGCCGGCGAAGGAGTAGATCGTCTGCGCCGGGTCGCCGACGACGCAGATCTCGTCGCGCCCGCCGAGCCATAGGTCGAGGAGGGCCGACTGCAGCGGCGAGACGTCCTGGAACTCGTCGACGACGAACCACTTGTACTGACGGCGCACCTGCGCCGCCACGCGCTCGTCGTCGGCCAGCATCCCGGCGGTGAGCAGCAGGACGTCCTCCATGTCCATCCGGCCCTGTCCGCGCTTGACCTCCTCGTAGCTGCCGAACACGCGTCCGACGGTGTCGGGGTCCTGTCCGGCGACGCTGCGCCCGCGGCCGGCGGCGATCCGCGCGTAGTCGTCGGGGTGGACGTTGCTGACCTTGGCCCACTCGACCTCGGACGCCAGGTCGCGCAGCAGCGCCTGGTCGGCCTGCAGCCGGTGCCGCCGGGCCGCGACCGCGAGCATCCCGAGCTTGGACTCGGTCAGCGTCGGCAGCTCGGTGCCGTGCACGGTCGACCAGAAGTAGCGCAGCTGGCGCAGGGCGGCCGAGTGGAACGTCCGGGCCTGCACCCCCGGCGCCCCCAGGGCCCGCAGCCGTCCCCGCATCTCGCCGGCCGCCCGGGTCGTGAACGTGACGGCCAGGACCTCGGTCGGCGCGTAGACACCGGTCGCGACGCCGTACGCGATCCGGTGGGTGATCGCCCGGGTCTTGCCGGTGCCGGCACCGGCGAGCACGCGCACCGGGCCGCGCAGCGCCTCGGCCACCCGGCGCTGCTCGGGGTCCAGCGCGGCGAGGAGCTCCTCAGGGCTGGGCATGCGGTGGAACATCTCCTGGGTGACGGTGGTTGAGTCCGACGAACGTCCGACACCCTAGACGCCGGAGGCGACACTCCCCGATGACCAGCTCGTTCACGATGTACACCACCCCCTGGTGCGGCTACTGCCACCGGCTGAAGAGCCAGCTGGACCGTGAGGGCATCGCCTACGACGTCGTCGACATCGAGCAGGACCCCACCGCGGTGGAGATCGTCGAGTCCGCCAACAACGGCAACCAGACCGTCCCGACCCTCGTCTACACCGACGGCACCGCGCACACGAACCCGTCGCTCGCGCAGGTCAAGGAGAAGCTCGCCGCCCTGGCGGGCTGAGCGGCGTTCGTTTCACCGGTCGCCCGGCGAAATGTGCACGACACGCCGGGGCGGTACGGCGTGTCCTGCACATTTCCCCTGACGACCCCCCTCAGGACGGTCCGGAGCGGTCGTGGGTCGCTCGTCACCAGTGCCCGGGGAGCGTCCCGCCGTACCAGTGCTCGACCAGCGAGCGGCTGATCGAGACCCCGCCGGGGAGCACCAGGGTGCCTGCTTCGGCGAGCTCCCTCATCTCGGCGCGGGTGAACCAGCGCGCGTCCTCGATCTCGTCCTGGTCGACGGTGACCTCGGTCGTCTCCGCACGCCCCACGAAGCCCACCATCAGGCTGGCCGGGAGCGGCCAGGGCTGGTTGCCGAAGTACTCGACCTCTCCCACCCGCACGCCGACCTCCTCGCGCACCTCGCGGCGCACGGCGTCCTCGAGGGTCTCGCCGGGCTCGCAGAAGCCGGCGAGCGTGGAGTAGCGGCCCTCGGGCCACACCGCCTGGCGCCCGAGCAGGCAGCGCTCGTCGTCTGCTCCCGGGGTGCCCGCGGTGACGACCATGATCACCGCCGGGTCCGTGCGCGGGAACTGCGAGTGCCCGTTGGCGCACACCAGCTCGTGGCCCGAGCGCCGGGGCCGCAGCGGCTCCGCGCAGCGCGGGCAGAAGCGGGTCGCGAACAACCACTCGGCCAGGCCGAGGGCGTGGAACACCAGCGGCGCCGCCGCCACCGCGTCGTCGGCGAGGCGCGGCAGCAGCCCGCGCAGCGGCGTCCACTCGCCCTGTGCAGCCGCCTTCGACACCTCGGCGTCCACGACCACCGCGAACCAGGCCCGGTCGTCGTGCTCGCCCAGCAGCACCCGCAGCCCCTCGGGCGCGTCGCCCGGAGACACCCAGTCGATCTGGCCGTCGCGCGGGCGGATCCGTGTCCCCGACACCACCAGGACCCGGGTGTCGGGGTCGGCCCAGCGCCCGGCCAGCCAGGCCTCGTCCTCCCGGCGCTCCGCGGTCCGGTCGTGCGGGTTGGCCGCCAGGCGCTCGTGGGGGAAGCTCACCCGGGCGAGGCTAGCCCTAGGGTGGCCACGGTGAGCACCCACATCGGCGCCGAGCGCGGCGACGTCGCACCCCTCGTCCTGTTCCCGGGCGATCCCCTGCGTGCGCGGTGGATCGCGGAGACCTACCTGGAAGACGCGCGGCTCTACACCGAGGTGCGCGGCATGTACGGCTACACCGGCACCTGGCAGGGCCACCGGGTCTCCGTGCAGGGGTCCGGCATGGGCCAGCCGTCGCTGGCGATCTACGTCAACGAGCTGCTCGGCGAGTACGACGTGCAGACGATCATCCGGGTCGGCTCCTGTGGTGCGATGACCGAGCGGCTCGCCGTCCGCGACATCGTCCTCGCCTCCGGCGCGTGCACCGACTCGTCGATGAACCGGATCCGGTTCGAGGGCCTGGACTACGCCCCGGTCGCCGACTTCGACCTGCTCCACGCCGCCCACGACGCGTCCGCGGGCCGCTCCGGTGTCCACGTCGGGCTGGTCTACAGCAGCGACTCCTTCTACTCCTCGCGACCCGAGCTCGCCCAGCGGCTGGTCGACTACGGCGTGCTCGCCGTGGAGATGGAGGCCAGCGCCCTCTACACCCTGGCCGCGAAGTTCCGCCGCCGGGCGCTCGCCGTCTGCACCGTCTCCGACCACCTGTTCACCGGCGAGGAGACCACTGCGCTCGAGCGCGAGCAGACCTTCGGCGAGATGGTCGAGATCGCGCTCGCCGCCGGTACCGCCGTCGGCTGAGGCGGGTACTCAGAGCGAGAGCAACGCCTCGAGGCCGGCCCGGTCGGGCAGGTCGCGAGGCTCGACGAGCTCGCCGCCGCGGACGTAGAAGAACGCCGCCCGCACCTGGTCCGGCGCCAGGCCGTGGAGCTCTGCCCAGGCCAGCCGGTAGATCGCCAGCTGCAGCGGGTCGGCGGTGGCGGCGCGGTTGGTCTTCCAGTCCACGACGAGGAACGACCCGTCGTCCTCGACGTAGACCGCGTCGATCCGGCCGCGCACGACCTGGCCGGCCAGCATCAGCGCGAACGGTGCCTCCACCCGCAGCGGCACCCGGTCGCCGAACGGACCGGCCACGAACGCCTCCTCCAGCTCCTGCAGCTCGGACTCGTCGTCGATGCCGAGGTCACCGCGGCCGGGCAGGTCGGCCGGGTCGAGCAGCGGCTGCTGGCCGAACCGCGCCTCGACCCACGCGTGGAAGAGCGTGCCGAACCGGGCCGCGGACGACGGGGGGCGCGGCATCGGCCGCACCAGACCGTCGGCGAACGCCTCCGGGTCGTCGCGCAGCCGGGCCAAGGCGGTGGCCGACAGGCTCGCCGGCATGGGTACGGCGACCGTCGACGACCGCTCGCGGCGCGCCTCCTCCAGCAGCCGCTCGAGCTCGGCGTCCCAGTCCTGGATCCGGGCCAGGTCGACCAGGTCGGTCGCGGGGTCGGTCGCGGGGTCGGGCGCGTCCGGGCCCGCGGCCAGCGCCGCCCCCACCAGCTCGGCGGCCGCCAGCCGGCGCAGGGCCTCGGCGGTGTGCTCGGTCACCGGCCACGGGTGCTCGCGCACGCCGGCCTGCAGCGGGTTCGGCGTCCCGCGCTCCGGGGTGTCGATCCAGGCGGTGGGCACGGCGCCCCACCGGGCCATCGCGTCCCGGACCACGCGCTGGTAGGGCGACGGTCCGAGCGGGGACTTGCGGTCCTCGGTCCAGACGTAGGACGACACGACCAGCCGGTGCCGGGCGCGCGTGAGCGCGACGTAGCCCAGCCGCAGCTCCTCGGTCGCCTCGTGCTCCTTGGTCTGCTGCTGCAGGTCCGCGAGGCCCTGCTTGTCCCAGCTTCGCAGCGCGGGGAGGTCGCGGGCGTCGCCGCGCAGCGGCGTGGGCAGGAGGTCGACGCGGAAGGGCCACAGCCCGCGGCTGCGCGTGTGCGGGAACCGCTCGGCGCAGGCGCCGACCAGGAACACCACGTCCCACTCCAGGCCCTTGGCGCGGTGGACGGTGAGCAGCTTGACGGAGTCCGCCTCGCTGGGCGTGGCCACGTCGAGGCCGTTGCCGAGCTCGTCCTCGGCCTCGAGCCAGGCCAGCAGCGACGGCAGCGTCACCGTGCCGTCGATCGCCTGGAACTCCGCGACCGCCTTGATGAACAGGTCGAGGTTCTCGCGTCGGGCACGGGCCGCCTCACTCACCGACGCCGCCAGCTCCACGTCGATGCCGCACGCCTCGACGATGCGCCGGACCAGCTCGAGCAGCGGCTCCCCGGCGTGGCTGCGGAGCATCCGCAGCTCGGCCGCGAGCAGCCCGAACCGCTCCCGCGCGGCGCGCGAGTAGGGCAGGTCACCGGGGTCGTCGAGCGCGTCGGAGAGCGCGGCCACCTCGGTGGGGTCCGCGCCCGCGACGGCCCGGGCCAGCTCGTCGCGGACCGACCCGAGCCGCTCGCGCGGCGCCGGGGCCCCCGCCAGCGCCGCTGCCCGGCGACCGAGCAGCGCGAGGTCGCGCGGACCGATCGCCCACCGCGGGCCGGTGAGCAGCGTGAGCAGCTCGGCGTTCGCGGTCAGGTCGTCGAGGAGCGTGAGCGTCGCCAGCACCTCGGCCACCTCCGGCAGCCGCAGCAGACCGTTGACGCCCACGATCTCGACGGGCACGCCGGCCGCGGTGAGGGCGTCGAAGACGTCCGCGGCGTGCGCGTTGTCGCGCACCAGCACGCCGATCTCGCGCCAGGACGGCTCCGTCGACCCGTCGTGGGCCATGCCGTCGTGCGCCGACCGCACCTCCTCGGCCAGCCAGGCCAGCTCGCCGGCGTACGCCTCGTGGACGACCGTGTCGACCTCGCCGTGCTCCTCGGTGCCGTGCTCGAGCGGCGCCACCTGGGGGAACTGTCGCTGCAACGGCTCGGCGAGCGCGTTGGCCACGTCGAGGATCCGGGTGTCCGAGCGCCGGTTGACCGTGAGCGCGTACGACGCCACCGGGCCGCCGTCGGCGCGCGGGAAGTCCTCGCCGAACCGCAGGATGTTGGACACCGACGCGCCGCGCCAGCCGTAGATCGCCTGGTTGGGGTCGCCCACCGCGGTCACGGGGTGACCGCCGCCGAAGAGCCGTCTCAGCATCAGCGCCTGCGCGACCGAGGTGTCCTGGTACTCGTCGAGCAGCACCACGCGGTACGTCGTGCGCTCCAGCTCGCCCACCACCGGGTGCTCGTCGGCCAGCCGGGCCGCGAGCGCGATCTGGTCGGAGAAGTCCATCAGGCCCAGTGCCGACTTGAACGCGCGGTACTCCTCGACCAGGTCGAGCGCCTCGGCCCGCCGCGCGAACGCGCTCTCGACCTTGTCCACGGTGCCGCGGGGAGCGTCGGCCAGGCCGGCACGGAACCGGGCGAGCTCGGCCGCGTCGAAGGCCCGCAGCTCGGCCGGGGTGCGCAGGTGCTCGCTGAGGGCGCCCTCGAGGGTGAGGACGTAGTCGATGACGTGCTTCGGGCTGTCGGAGAGCACCCGCACCGGGCGGGTGTGCCGGTCGATGACCCGGGCGGCGAGCTGGTAGCGCGACGCGTCGGCCATCACCCGGGTGTCGGGCTCGTGACCGATCCGCAGGCCGTGCTCGGCCAGGAGGGCGGAGGCGTAGGCGTTGTAGGTCGCCACGACGGGCTCGAGGACCTCGTCGGCCTCGTCACCGGCACCACCGGGAGGGGTGGCCGCGCCGCGGCCGTGGCCGGCCGCCTCGAGCGCGGCGCGGACGCGCTGCGCCAGCTCGCTGGCCGCCTTGGTGGTGAAGGTCAGCCCGAGCACCTGGTCGGGCGTGACCTGACCGGTGGCGACGAGGTAGACCACCCGGGCCGCCATCAGCGAGGTCTTGCCCGAGCCGGCCCCGGCGATCACGACCGCGGGCTCCAGCGGCGCGGAGATCGCGGCCCACTGCTGGGGGCTGACCTCGTAGTCGGTGCCCATCACCGCACGCAGCTCGGCGGGGCCGGCGATCTCGATGCTCACGACAGCACCGTCCCCGAGGTCTGCGCCGGGCACAGGGCGTGGAAGTCGCAGTGGTCGCAGTGGCCACCGGGCCGGGCGGGGAAGCTCTCCTGGCGCACCGCCCGGGCCGCGGCCATCAGCTGCCGCTCGATCGGCCGGACGCCGTCCTCGCCGGGCTCCTGCGGCTCCTGGCGCTGGACCTTGAGCTTGCGGTAGGCCTCGTGGCGCAGCTGCCAGAGCTCCGCGCCCCCGGGCTCGGCGCCCGGGGCGACGTCGTCGAGGGCGCCGTGCTCGACCGCCAGCTGGTAGAGGCCCAGCTGCGGGTGGACGGTCACCTCCTCACCGGTCGGGACGTACTTGCTGGTCTTGAGGTCGACGACGACCACCCGCCCGTCGGCGTCGAGCTCGAGCCGGTCGGCGTAGCCGTGCAGCACCACGACCTGGCCGTCGGGGAGCTTGACCTCGGCCGAGATGCGCTGCTCGGTGGCCACCACCCGCCGGGCGTCGGCGCGCCGGTGGTGGACGAGGAACCGGGTGAGCGCGGCCCGGACCTCCTCGCGCTCCCGCGCCCCGGACCAGGGGGTGCGGAACGGGACCTGCTCCCAGACCTCGTCGACGTGGCCCATCAGCTCGCCGACCAGCTCCTCGACGGGCGTGTCCGCCGCCTCGGCGACGCTGAGCCGCTCCGCCAGCGCGTGCACGACGTTGCCGAAGCCCTGGGACTGCGTCGCGGCGCGCGCTCCCCCGGCCTCGGCCTCGAGGAACCACTTCGCCGGGCACTGCTCGAGGCTGGTCAGCGCGCTGGCACTGAGCACGACCGGCCGGTCGGGATCACGCAGCGGCTGGTCGGCGCGGGTCGCCGCACGGGTGCCCCACCAGCTCGCCGGATCGGCCGCGGGCACCCACGCGGCCCCGGCGCGGTGGGCCTCGGTCAGCCGGGCCAGCCGGAGCGCGGCGGCGAGGCGGAGCTGCTCGGGGCTGGTGTCGTCGGCCACCGTCCGGCGCAGCTCGGCGACCAGGCCGGGCAGCGAGAGCGGCCGCCGGGGACGGCCCTGCCGGTGCTCGACCTGATCGGGACGCGCGAGCAGCTCGGAGACGAACCGGGACGCCTGCTCGCCGTCGTCGTCGGTCGACGCGACCGCGGTCACGACCAGCCGCTCCCGGGCGCGGGTGCAGGCGACGTAGAAGAGCCGGCGCTCGTCGGCGAGCACCTCGCGCAGCGAGGTCGGCGGGACCAGCCCGTCGGTGCCGATCCGGTCGGCCTGCAGCAGCGTCGCGCGCCGGCGCAGGTCGGGCCACGCCTCCTCCTGGACGTGGGCGACCACCACCAGCCGCCACTCCAGGCCCTTGGAGCGGTGCGCCGTCAGCAGGCGTACGGCGTCGCCGCGGATGCCCTGCTCGGCCAGCGTGTCCCCGGGGATCTGCTGGGCGACCATCGTCGCGAGGAACGACTCCAGGCCGGTGTGGCCGCGCCGCTCCTCGACCCGGGCCGCCTCCTCGAAGAGCGCGCAGACGGCGTCCAGGTCGCGGTGCGCGGTGCGCGCCGCCCCACCCCCGCGGCCGACCGCCTGGCGCAGCCGCGCGGGCCAGTCGGTGCCGGACCACAGCTCCCACAGCACCTCCTCCGCGGTGGCTCCGGCGAGCAGCCGCTCGCGCGCCCGCCGCAGCAGCCGGGCGAGGGCCGCAGCCCTGGCGACCGCGCGTGGGTGGTCGCCGGCCTCGAGGTCGGTCAGCTCCTCCAGCACCGAGGCGTCGACCAGGGCCTCGCGCAGCAGCTCCGGCGAGGGCGAGGGCCCGCGCTCCTCGGCGGTGGCCCGGCGCTGGTCGCGGCCCCGCAGGAGCCGGGCGAGCGCCCGCACGTCGGCCGCGTCGAGGCCGGCGAGCGGGGACTGGAGGAGACCGTGCGCCCGGACGGCGTCGACGTAGCCCGGCAGCTGCGGGTCGGTCTCCTCGAGGTGGAGGACCGCCTCCAGGGCGTCGACCAGCGGGCGGACGGCCGGTTCGCGCACCAGCGGCGTGTCGTCGGCGGCGACCTCGACCGGCACACCCGCGGCGCCCAGGGAGCGCCGCAGCGGCGGGATCGAGGTGCGGCCCGAGCGCACGAGGACCGCCATCTGCGACCACGGCACGCCGTCCTCGAGATGGGCGCGGCGCAGCAGGTCGGCGAGGTGCTCGGCCTCGGCCCGCTCGGTGTCGAAGGTGAGGACCTGGACCCGCCCCTCGGTCGACGCCCCGACCGCCTCCGGTGCCAGGAACGCCGTGCGCGCCGCCTCGTCGACCGAGCCGGGCATCGGCAGGCGGGCGGCCACCCGCTGGGAGGCCCGCAGCAGCGCCGGCCCGAAGCGCCGGGTGCGCCGGAGCACGACGACCTCCGCCCGGGCGCCGTCGGCGCGAGGGAAGGCGGCCGGGAAGTCGAGGATGCCGCGCACCTCCGCTCCGCGGAACGCATAGATGGACTGGTGGGGGTCCCCGACGACGGTCAGGTCACCCCCGTCGCCCGCGAGCGCACGGAGCAGGGCGACCTGCCCGGGGTCGGTGTCCTGGTACTCGTCGACGAAGACGTGGCGGTAGCGGGACCGCAGCTCGGCGCGGTGCTCCTCGGCGACGAGCACGGCACGGCGGATCAGGTCGGCGTAGTCGACGGCGCCGCGGCTGTCGAGGACGGTGAGGTACTGCTCGAGGAACTCGCCGGCGGCGACGTACTCCGGCAGGTCGTGCTCGAGCCCGAGCCGGGTGAGGTCGGCCCCCTCGAGCCCCTTCTCGCGGGCCCGGGCCAGCACCGCCTGGACCTCCGCGGCGAAGCCGCGGGTGCCGACGGCCCGGCGCAGGCCCGCCGGCCACCGCACCGACTCCGGCGCGTCGGTCAGCAGCTCCTGGAGGACGACGTCCTGCTCCGGCGCGCTGAGCAGGCGCAGCGGCCCCTCGTAGAGGTCCGCCGGCGCGAACTGCCGGATCAGTCCGTAGGCGAACGAGTGGAACGTCGAGCCGAGGCTGGTCTCGGTGGTGCGCCCGACCCGCGCGGTCACCCGGTCGCGCAGCTGCTCGGCAGCCTTGCGCGAGAAGGTCAGCGCCAGCACCTGGTCCGGCGACGCGCCACGCACCTCGATCCGGTCGACGATCGCCTCGACGAGGGTGGTCGTCTTGCCGGTGCCGGGGCCGGCCAGCACCAGCAGGGGTCCACCGGGGTGGTCGACGACGCGCTGCTGGTGCTCGTCGAGCTTCGGCACGGCGACGGCACCGTCGGGACGCACGAGGTGGTACGTCGTCGGGGTGGCCGCCATGTGGTCATTCGACCACCTGGCACCGACACCGGGCCGACCGTGGGTCGAGAATGGTCCGCGTGGACCACCGGACCGTCGCCATCCTCGCCTTCGACGACATGGAGGTGCTCGACTACGCGGGGCCCTACGAGGTGTTCAACGTGGCCGGGGAGCTCGGCGACGGCGCCCCGTTCCAGGTCTTCTCGGTCGGGCTCACCGGCGCCCCGGCCGTCGGCCGCGGCGGGTTCACCGTGCTGCCGACGTACGCCCTGGAGGACGCGCCGCCGCCGGACCTGCTGGTGGTCCCGGGCGGTGCCGGCACCCGCCCCCTGGTGCGCGACGAGCGCCTCCTCGCCTGGCTGCGGGAGCGGGCCGCCGAGGTCGAGCTGCTGATGTCGGTGTGCACCGGAGCGCTGCTGCTCGGTGCGGCCGGGCTGCTGGAGCGCCGGGCGGCCACGACGCACCACGACGCGTACGACGAGCTCGCGGCGATCTCGCCGACCACGAAGGTGGTCCGCGGCCAGCGGTTCGTGCGCAGCAGCGACACGATCCTCACCTCGGCCGGGGTGTCCGCCGGCGTCGACCTGGCCCTGCACGTCGTGCAGCTGCTCGCCGGCCAGGAGACACGCGACCGCACCGTCACCGAGATGGAGTGGATGTGGCAGTCCTGAGCCGCCCTGGTCCGAGCCTGCGAGGGCCAGGAGCCGGCGGCCAGATCGAGTAGGCCCGCGACCGACGAAGGAGGTCGCGACGGCCGTATCGAGATCTCGCCGCCCTGGTCCGAGCCTGCGAGGGCCAGGAGCCGGCGGCGAGATCGAGTAGGCCCGCGACCGACGAAGGAGGTCGCGACGGCCGTATCGAGATCTCGGTCGTGCGGGTCTCGATACGCTCGCTGGCGCTCGCTACTCGACCACCGAGGGGACGAGGCGCTCGCTACTCGACCACCGAGGGGACGAGGCGCTCGCTACTCGACCACCGAGGGATCGAGGGGTTGGCACCTCTCGCCGTAGGCCCTGGGGGGCGCAGTCAGTAGCGTGCCCGCCATGGATGACGGACCGCTCTCCGACCTGCTGGTCGTCGACCTGACCCGCGCGCTCGCGGGCCCGCACGCCGCGATGATGCTCGGCGACATGGGGGCGCGGGTCGTCAAGGTGGAGTCGCCGGCCGGTGACGACACCCGGGGCTGGGGCCCGCCCTTCGTCGGCGAGGGCGAGGAGCGCGAGTCGACGTACTTCATGGCCGCCAACCGCAACAAGGAGTCGCTGGTCCTCGACCTCAAGGACGAGGCGGACCTGGCGATCCTCGAGCGGCTCGTCGCGCGCGCCGACGTGCTCCTGGAGAACTACCGCGTCGGGGTGATGGACCGGCTCGGCCTCTCCGTCGAGCGGCTGCACGAGCTCAACCCCGGCCTCGTGGTCCTGTCGATCACCGGGTTCGGCCACGACGGCCCCGAGGCCAGCCGGGCCGGCTACGACCAGATCGCGCAGGGCGAGGGCGGACTGATGTCGATCACCGGCACCGAGCAGCCGACCAAGGTGGGCGTGCCGATCGCCGACCTGATCGCCGGGATGAACGGCGCCTTCGGCGTCCTGGCCGCGCTGCACGAGCGGTCCCGGACCGGCCGTGGGCGGGTCGTGCGCACGTCGCTGCTGGCGGGGATGGTCGGGGTGCACGCGTTCCAGGGCACCCGGTGGACCGTCGCCGGGGAGGTGCCCGGGCTCGCGGGCGACCACCATCCGTCGATCGCGCCGTACGGCATGTTCCGGACGCAGACGGTGCCCGTGCAGATCGCCTGCGGCTCGGAGAACCTCTGGCGGGTGCTCTGCGGCGTGCTGTCGTGGGACCCCGCCGAGCCCGGCTTCGCGACCAACCCCGAGCGGGTGGCGCACCGCGACGCGCTCGTCGACCGGCTCGAGGCGCACTTCGCCGACCGGCCAGCCGAGCACTGGCTCGCGCTGCTGGCCGAGGCCGGCGTCCCCTCGGGCATGGTGCGGTCGATGGACTCCGTCTACTCGTGGGAGCAGGTGCTGTCCCAGGGGCTGCTGCTGAGCGTCGAGCACGCCACCCAGGGCGAGCTGCGGCTGCCCGGGTCGCCGATCAGGTTCGACGACCAGCCCTGGTCCGGTGGCCGCTCCCAGCACCTCGCTCCGCCGACGCTGGACCAGCACGGGTCAGCGATCCGGGAGTGGCTGGAGGACTGACCGGTCTGGTCACCCGATCCGGGTGGTCCCTACCGCCGCCGCGCTCTGCCACGTTGGGCACGACCGACGCGCTAGGAGGATGCGATGACCAGCTCGATCGACCCGGCCGCTCTCTACGGGAACCGGTTCATCACCCAGGAGGTCCCGAGCAAGGAGTTCCCGGCCGATGGCATGACCTCCGTGGAGGCCATGCGGCTGGTGGCCGAGGACCTCGCGATCGAAGGGGACCCGGCCCGCAACCTGGCGACCTTCGTGACGACGTGGATGGAGCCGGAGGCGCAGAAGCTGATCGCGGCGAACCTGCACCGCAACTTCATCGACCACGCCGAGTACCCGCGGACCGCCGAGATCGAGCAGCGGTGCATCCGGATGCTCGCCGACCTCTTCCACGCGCCCGGCGAGACCACCGGCGCGCGCACCCAGGGCTCGTCCGAGGCGGTCATGCTCGGGGCGCTGTCGCTGAAGTGGAAGTGGCGCGAGCGGCAGGAGGCCGCCGGGCGCCCGACCGACCGGCCGAACCTGGTCTTCGGCGGCGACGTGCACGTCGTGTGGGAGAAGTTCTGCCGCTACTTCGACGTCGAGCCGCGGATCGTCCCGCTGCGCCCGGACAAGTTCACGATCGGCCCGGAGGACGTCGAGCCGCACCTGGACGAGAACACGATCGGCGTCGCCGCCGTCCTCGGCACCACCTTCACCGGTCACCGCGACGACATCGTCGGGATCAACGACCTGCTGCTGCGGGTGCGCACCGAGCGCGACATGGACATCCCCCTGCACATCGACGGCGCGAGCGGCGGCTTCGTGTGGCCGTTCCTCTACCCCGACTCCCCGTGGGACTTCCGGCTCGAGCAGGTGCGGTCCATCAACGTGTCCGGCCACAAGTTCGGCCTCGTCTACCCCGGCATCGGGTGGCTGGTCTTCCGGTCACGCGACGACCTCGCCGAGCCGCTGGTGTTCAAGGAGAACTACCTCGGCAAGACCGACGAGACCTTCACGCTGAACTTCTCCACCGGCTCGTCGATGGTGCTGGCGCAGTACTACAACTTCGTGCGCTTCGGCCGCAGCGGCTACGCCTACATCATGAAGCAGATGCAGCAGAACGCCGAGCAGCTCGCCGACCTGATCCAGGACGTGGGCCGCTTCGAGGTGATCGGCCGCGACCAGGAGCAGCTGCCGCTGGTGGCGTTCAAGCTGGCGGGGCCGGAGAACTTCGACGAGTTCGACGTGGCCTGGCAGCTCTCCGCCGAGCGCGGGTGGATGGTGCCGGCGTACACGATGCCTCCCGACGCGCAGGAGGTGACGATCATGCGCGCGCTGGTGAAGGAGACGATGAGCCGCGAGCACGTCGACACCCTCGCCCGCGACATCCACGACGCCTGCGACACCCTCACGGCCAAGGGCGGCGCCCACGAGTCCGAGCGCGCGAAGATGGTGACCGGCCCGGGCCACTGACGGCTCGGGGACGTCATACGAACCGGCAGCCAGGGCGACCAGAACGTATGACCTCCCGCCGGCCCCCGGGAGACGTCATACGAACCGGCAGCCCGGGCGACCAGGACGTATGACCTCCCGCCGGCCCCCGGGCGACGTCATACGAACCGGCAGCCCGAGCCACCAGGACGTATGACCTACCGCACGACCCCGGCAGACGTCATACGAACCGGCTGTCCCGGCGACCAGGACGTATGACGTCCCGCAGGGGCCCGGGAGCCCGCGAGCGGTGCTCAGCCCAGGTCGACGATGGCGGCGACCGGGCCGCCGCCGTCGGGGCCCTGGTGGGCGGCGGAGACGGAGACGAAGACCGCCGGGTCGCCGGTGACCGCGGCGGTGACGCCGCCGACGCACGCCTTGATCTGGCGGTGCCAGTGCACGTCGGAGTCGTCGAGCATCGCGTTGCGGCGGCCGCGGACCTGGCCGTCCTGGGACGCCTCGCACTTGAGGAACACGTTGACCAGGCGTCCGTCGAGGTCGGAGGTGCGCGGCCGGTCGGGCAGGTCGAGGCCGGCGTCGCGGATCGCCTCCCAGATGCCGTCCTGGTCCAGGGCGTCCTTCATCACCGAGTGCCCGATCCGGTAGCGGCCGCCGACGCCGGGCGCGTTGCCGACGACCACGACCTGCGCCTGGTCCAGCTCCACCCCCGACGAGCAGGAGGCCACCGAGGAGAACAGCGAACGGTCGTGCATGACGTCCTCGTCCGACGGCATCTCGATCTCGCCGAGGGCGACCGCGATGCCGAGCGCGGTGCACCCGTTGGAGAGGTCCATCGACTCGTGGGTGTGCTCGGTCCAGACGGTCTCGCCGCGCGACTTGGCGTCGCGGATCGTGTGGATGGTCAGCAGCGGCGTCTTGGTCTGCACGTAGTGCACGTCGGCGGGGTCGGTGATCCCGGCGCGCTCCATGGCGACCTTCACCGCGTCCGCGACCTTGGTGATCATCGCGGTACGCCCGATGTCCTCGGGCAGCAGCCGCTCGCTCATCGCGAAGCCCACCGTCAGCCTCGGCTCCTCGGTCGGCTCGACCTGGTCGGGCGGGACGGTGGCGAAGATCGTCGCGTGCGGGCTGATCACGCCATCGGTCCCACCGGACCACACGATCGGCACCTGCCGCACGGCGTCGGGGTCGGCCCCCTTCTCGACCAGCACCTCCCGGAAGGCCCGGTCGGCGATGATCCGGGTGTAGTCGTTCACCCCGCCGTTGCCCTCGGTCTTGCCGATGATCGCGACGACGCGGTCGGCCGCCACGACCCCCTCGTCGATGAGGCTCGCGAGCTCGCTGGCGTCGGCGACGGAGTGGATCGGGACCTTGCGGACCTCGATGGCCTCGGGCATGTGGCTACCTCTCGTTTCGGTCAGCCGGGTACGACGACGGTGCCGGCGTCGCCCCGGATGGCATCGGTGATGTGGGCGAGGTCGGTGATGACCGCCCGGGTCCCGCCCTGCTCGACGAAGCGGCACGCCGCGTCGACCTTGGGGCCCATGGAGCCGCTGGCGAAGTGCCCCTCGGCGGCATGGGCACGCATCCGGGTCACGGTCACGGTGCCCAGCGGCTCGGCGTCGGGCGTGCCGAACCGCAGGACGGCGTGGGGGACGTCGGTGCCGATGACCAGGACGTCGGCGGCGACCGCGCGGGCGAGCAGGGCGGCGCCCAGGTCCTTGTCGATCACGGCCTCGACGCCCCGCAGCGAGCCGTCGGGCTCCTCGACGACGGGGATGCCGCCGCCGCCGTTCGCGACGACGACGAACCCGGCCTCCACGAGCGCCTGGACCGCGGGCGCGTCGACGATCCGCACGGGGTCGGGCGAGGCGACCACCCGCCGCCACCCCTTCTCCCCGCGGTCCTCCCACGTCTCGCCGTGGTCGACGAGGACGGCGGCCTCGTCGGCCGGGAGGTAGCGCCCGATCGGCTTGGTCGGGCGCTCGAAGCCCGGGTCGGCGGCGTCGACCAGGGTCCGCGTGACGACGGTGGCGGTGCGCCGGTCGACCCCACGGGCCGCGAGAGCGGCGTCGAGCGCGTTCATCAGGACGAACCCGAGCGTGGCCTGGGTCTGGGCGCCGCACCAGTCCAGCGGCACCGGCGGCACGACGGCAGCGGCGAGCTCGTTCTTCACCAGCAGGTTGCCGACCTGCGGGCCGTTGCCGTGGGTGAGCACCACCTCGACGTCGTGCTGCAGGAGGTCGGCGACCTCGGCCATGGCGACCCGGGCGGCGGCGATCTGGTCCTCGGGGCGGGCTCGGCCGTCGGCGTTCGTCATGGCGTTGCCACCGAGCGCGAGCAGGACCCTCATGCCGTCGAACCTAATCACCGGCCCGGCACCGGGCACCGTGGGCGGCGACGACGCCCCCGGGGTCGGGCTGGCAACTGTTGCCAGCGAGGTCAGCGGCCGCCCGCGACGCGCAGCGTCGTCCCGGTGACGTACGACGCCTGCTCGCTCATCAGCCAGGCGATCGCGTCGGCGACCTCGTGCGGCTCACCGGCCCGGCCGAGCGGCACGAGCGGGGACACCCGCTCCACCCGGCCGGGCTCCCCGGCGTCGGCGTGGATGGTGGTGCGGACGATGCCCGGCGCGACGCCGACGACCCGGATCCCGTCGCCGGCGACCTCCTGGGCCAGGCCCACCGTGAGGGCGTCGACGCCGGCCTTGGCGGCGGCGTACTGCACGTACTCCCCCGGCGCGCCCAGCGTCGCCGCGCCGGAGCTGACGTTGACCAGCACGCCGCCCTGCCCGCCGAAGGAGCGACCCATCGCCCGCACGGCCGCCCGGGCGACCAGCAGCGCGGCGGTGAGGTTGAGGTCGACCGTCGCCCGGACCACCTCGACGGGGGTCTGGGCGAGCGGGCCGAGGTGGAGGGTCGCGCCGGCGTTGTTGACGACACCGGTCACCGGGCCGGCCTCTGCGAAGAGACGGTCGACGCCCGCGGGCTCGGTGAGGTCGGCCCGCACGGTGCGGCAGCGCGCCCCGGCGTCCTCGACCGCCAGCCGGGTCTCCTCCGCGGTCCGGTCGTCGCGGGCGTAGCCGAGCACCAGGTCGTGCCCGTCCCGGGCCAGCCGCAGGGCGGTCGCGGCCCCGATCCCGCGGGAGCCGCCGGTGACCAGCGTCAGCGGCCTCATGCCAGCTCGAAGTCGTCGAAGTCGAACCCCGGGGACACCAGGCAGCTGACCAGCGCGTCGGTGCCGCTCGGGAGCGTGCGCTGCCAGGCACCGGCCGGCACCAGCACCTGGGGTCGGTCCGGGCCCACCGAGACGGTGCCGGCCCCGACCGGCCGCGCGGCGTCGCCCCCGAGCTCGAGGGTGACCGAGCCCTGGTGGGCGAGCCAGACCTCGTCGGACGCGACCCGGTGCCAGGCCGAGGACTCCCCCGCGGGCAGCAGGAAGTAGATCAGCGTGGCGGTCGGCCGGACCCGGCCGTCCGCCAGGGTCACGGTCTCCGGCGACGCCCAGGTCTGGCGGTACCACCCGCCCTCCGGGTGCGGGGCGAGGTCGAGGGCGTCGGCGAGCGGCGGTCGGTCCACGCAGACGAGTGTCTCAGCCCGCCGGACGGCGGGGTCGGCGGTGACTAGGCTCGGGACGTACCCGTCCCCCGGCTCGGGCCACGCATAGGAAGAGGCTCACCATGCAGACCGAAGTGCTCTACGGCCCGGCGTACGCCGCCGCGAAGCTCACCCTCGCGCAGGGCGAGACCGTCCGGGCGGAGGCCGGGGCGATGCTGGCGATGTCGCCCGGCATCACCTTGGAGACGTCGACCCAGGGCGGCATCCTCAAGGGCCTGAAGCGCTCGGTGCTCGGTGGCGAGTCGTTCTTCATGAACACGTTCACCGCTCAGACGGCCGGCGCTGAGCTGTGGGTCGCGCCGTCGCTGCCGGGCGACGTGGTCGCGTGGCCGCACCAGGGCACCCTCTTCGTGCAGTCGGGCTCCTACATCGCGTCGTCCTCGGGCGTCGAGATCGACACCAACTGGGGCGGTGCGAAGACGTTCTTCTCGCGCGAGGGCCTCTTCATGCTGCGCGTCTCCGGGCAGGGCGAGCTCGTGCTGTCCAGCTACGGCGCGATCCACGCCATCGACCTGCAGCCGGGCCAGACCTACACCGTCGACACCGGGCACATGGTGGCCTGGACCGAGGGCGTGCAGTACGCCGTCCGCAAGGTCGGCGGCTGGAAGTCGACGTTCCTCTCCGGCGAGGGCCTGGTCTGCGACCTGACGGGGCCCGGCCGCATCTACATCCAGACCCGCAGCCAGGACGCCTTCTTGGACTGGCTGATCCCGAAGCTGCCGCAGCAGACCGGCAACTAGCGACCGGGACGGGGCGTCAGTCGGCCTCGAGGACGATCTCCGCGTCGTCGGACGCGGTGAGCACCAGCGTCGAGTTGTTGACGTCGGCCTTCACCCCGTCGGTGAAGATCCCGGTCAGCCACTTGTCCTGGGCGGTCAGCTCGTCGTTGCAGGCCATCATCGTGGAGGCCGCAGGACCGGTCCACTTCAGCGTGCCGTCGGTGACGGCGTACGCCGCCGACATCGTGTTGCAGCCGCCGTTGACGCCGAGGTTGCCGTCCTTGAAGGTCAGCACCACCTGGGTGTCCTTGACCATGTCGTAGCCGGTGACCTCCGAGGAGGTGTAGGTCGTGTTGTCGAGGTCGCCGGCCGTCGCCGGGCTCCCCTCGCGGCCGGTCGGGCCGTCGGAGCCACCGCAGGAGGTGAGCAGGACGGTGGCAGCTGCCAGGGCGAACAGGGTCGTAAGGCGCATCAGTACTCCACGGGCTCTCGGATGATCGGACAGGTCATGCAGTGACCGCCGCCGCGGCCGCGCCCGAGCTCGGCGCCGACGATCGTGATCACCTCGACCCCGGCCTTGCGGAGCAGGGTGTTGGTGAGGGTGTTGCGGTCGTAGGTGAACACCACGCCGGGCTCCAGTGCGACGGCGTTGTTGCCGCTGTCCCACTGCTGGCGCTCGGACTGGTAGACGTCGCCGCCGGTCTCGATGACCCGGAGCGAGTCCAGTCCCAGCGAACGGGCGACGACGTCCACGAACGGCGTCGACCCCTCGTCGACCACCTCGAGGCCCGGGGCCAGGTCGGAGGGCAGCAACGAGAAGGTGTGGACGGCGTCCATGATCTCGGGGTAGAGCGTGACGATGTCACGGTCGGCGAAGGTGAAGACGGTGTCGAGGTGCATGGCCGCACGCAGCTTCGGCATCCCGGCGACCACGACCCGGTCCGCGGCACCCTGGGCGAACAGGGCGGAGGCGACCTGGGTGATCGCCTGGCGCGAGGTGCGCTCGCTCATGCCCATGAGGACCACGCCGTTGCCGACCGGCATGATGTCGCCGCCCTCGAAGGTGGCTTGGCCCCACTCCTGCTCGGGATCGCCCCACCAGACCGTCGACCCGACGAAGTCGGGGTGGAACTCGTAGATCGCCTTGTAGACCAGCGTCTCGTCCTTGCGCGCCGGCCAGTACAGCGGGTTCAGGGTCACGCCGCCGTAGAGCCAGCAGGTCGTGTCGCGGGTGTAGAGCGTGTTCGGCAGCGGCGGCATCAGGTACTCACGGGCGCCGGTGGACTCGCGCGCGAGCGAGAGGTACGGCGTGCGGAAGTCCTCTGGGAGGTCCTGCGTCGCGAGCCCGCCGATGAGGAACTCGGCGAGCTGCCGCGACGACAGCGTCTCCAGGTAGCCACGCGTGGCGTCGACCAGGCCCAGGCCGACCCGGTTCGGCACGATCTTGCGGTCCAGCAGCCAGTCGCGCGCGCCCGGCACGTCGAGGGTCTCCGCGAGCAGGTCGTGCAGCTCGACGACCTCCACTCCGCGCTGAGTGAGCTTGTTGACGAAGTCGGCGTGGTCGCGCTGGGCGTTCTCGACCCACATCACGTCGTCGAAGAGCAGCTCGTCGTTGTTGCTGGGCGTGAGCCGCCGGTGAGCCAGTCCCGGCGCGCAGACCAGCACCTTGCGCAGCCGGCCGACCTCCGAGTGCACGCCGTACGTCGATGAGGTGGTCATGTCCCGCCCTTTCTCTCCGTGATGCCTAGAGGCTGATCCGGCCGGTCCACAGGCCGACGGCCCCGGCCACCCCACCCGTGACGATCAGGACGAACAGTCCGACCTCCGCCGGGCTGAAGATCCGCCGCCCGTGCTCGCTGCGCGCCTTGACGTAGAGCAGCGCGGCCGGGGCCAGGATGACGGTCATCAGCAGCACGAACTTCATCCCGGCCGCGTCGAACAGGAACACCGTGTACGCCGTCGCCGCGCCCGCGACGATCGTCTCCTTGCGCCGCGTGCGCGCCGAGACACCTTCATAGGCCTCTCCGGTCAGTCCCAGCTTGAGCGCGTAGGCCGCAGCCAGGACGTAGGGCAGCAGCGACAGGCTGGTGGCGAGGTCCAGCATGAAGTTCAGCGCGTCGGTGACGAAGAGCGTCAGCGCGAGGAGCCCGGTCACCCCGAGGGAGGTGACGACCAGGGCCGTGATGGGGGTGCCGGCGGCGTTCTCCTGCCCGAGGAACTCCGGCATGTCGTCCTGACGGGCCGGGATGTACATGACCTCGGCGGCCATCAACGTCCAGGCCAGATAGGCACCGAGCACCGACACGATCACCGCGATGCTGATGAACCACTCGCCCCAGTCGCCGACGACCGACTGGAAGACGCCGACCATCGAGGGCTGCCGGGTCGCGGCGAGCTCGGGCTGCGGCACGACGGAGTAGCTCGACAACGTGACGAGGGCGAACAGCGACAGCACGCTGAGGAAGCCCAGCACGGTGGCCCGCCCCACGTCCTCGCGCCGCTCGGCGTAGCGCGAGTAGACGCTGGCGCCCTCGATGCCGATGAAGACGAACGTGGTGATCAGCATCGTGTTGCGGACCTGCTCGTTCAGCGAGCCGAGGTCGCCGTACCCGTAGCCGGTCCAGTTGTCCGCGAAGACCCCGGCGTCGAAGTTGACGAACAGCACGACGATGAAGACCAGGATCGGGATGATCTTGAAGACCGTGACGATCCGGTTGATCACCGCGGCGTCCCGCACGCCGCGGGCGATCAGGTAGTGGAACAGCCACACGCCCGCGGTCCCCACCGCGACCGCGAGCACGGTGTCCCCCTCGCCGAAGCCGTCGAAGAAGGCTCCCAGCGTCGAGCCGATGAAGACCCAGTAGAAGGCGTTGCCGGCCACGGAGCTGGCCCAGAAGCCGATCGCCGAGTTGAAGCCGGCGTAGTCGCCGAACCCGGCCTTGGCGTAGATGAAGACACCCGAGTCGAGGTCCGGCTTGCGGATCGCCAGCGTCTGGAAGACGAACGCGAGCATGAGCATGCCGGCGCCGGCGATCGTCCAGGCGATCAGGGAGCCGAGGATGCCGGTCGCGACGCCGAACCGGGCGGGCAGGGAGAAGACGCCGGCCCCGACCATGCCGCCGACGACCATCGCCGTCAGCGTGGGGACGCTCATCCTGGCGACGGCACCACCCGGAGATGCCTCGGTCTGGGTCACCTCCGGCATGCTGCCGACCGGGTCGAGGCGACGCCTCACCCGTTCCGGACGAGTGTGGTGCTCAGTCCAGCCCGTTGAGGGTGTCCACCACGCTCATCAGGTCGCCCTGGTCGTAGTAGTCGACCGCGACGAAGTTCGCCGGCCGGTCGCGCTCGCGCTCGCACTGCTCGACGCGCCGCAGCAGGACCCCCCGAGCGTTGACCTTCGCGGCGTTGCTGACCGTGGCCCTCTTGTCGCTGATCCAGTGGTTGACCAGGAACAGCGGCGCGTCGGCGGGACCCCGGTTGCGGTCGCAGCTGAACTCCGCGGGCGACCGGAACAGGTACGGCGTGTCCTGGACCCAGCGGAACCCCTGCAGCAGCCAGGGCCACTCCTCGCCGCCGCCGCGCTTCTCCATCAGCACCACCAGCCGCTTGCCGCTGTCGATCATCTGGCCCAGGGTCGGCCACGGGGCGGTCGCGGGGTCGCCGGACGGCGTGTAGACGTAGGGCAGCAGGCCCGCCTTCTCGATCAGGTCGGCGGTGTCGGCCGGGCTGACCTCGTCCTGGACGAACAGCGTGACGACCTCGGTCGGGTGCTGCTCGAGCCACGTCCGGGTGTCGCGCAGGCTGTCGAGCCACGGCGTCGAGCCGAGCTCGCACATGGCGTGGCACAGGTAGGGCTGCACCCGGCCGCGCGGCGCCAGCCCGAAGGCCTGCTGCAGCCGCAGGGCGCTGTCCACGGTCGCCGCACCGTAGGTGTCCCGCGCCTCCGCGATCGCCTTGGCCCGGCTCTCCTCGGCCGTCGCGACGACCCCGGGCCGGTCGGTGCGCTGGCCGTACCAGCTGTCGACGAGCAGCACGCGGATCCCGTGGTCGAGCTGGGCGACGATGCCGTCGGGCTGCTCGGGGAAGAACCAGCCCTTGATGTCGGCTGCCGACATCGAGTTGTGGGTCGCCGGGAAGACGACCTCGTCGTAGCGGCGCGAGCACAGCTCGACGTGCCCGTTGCAGCCCTCGCCGGCGGCGAGCGCGGCGCGGCCGGTGGGCAGCTGCTGGCTGGTCGGCAGCACCAGCACGATCCACCCCGCGACCAGCACCCCGACCGACACGACCGCCCACGTACGAGCCCGCGGGGTCCGCACGATGGTGACCACGAGCGCCACGACGCCCCACACGAGGAGTCCCAGGCCCGCGATCTCGAGCAGCGCGGTGAGCACGGCCATCGGGTCCGCGAGCAGCGCCAGGCCGGCGACCCCGAGGACGATGGCCCGGCCGACCGCCTCGAGCGGCTCGTGGGCCGGGCGGAGCAGGCTGCGGAGGTCGGCGTCCTCCCGCGAGACCAGCACGCCGACGGCACCGACGGTGACGACCAGCGCGGTGGCCAGCCAGAAGGAGCTCGAGAGCTCGGCCCAGGCCGCGTGCGCGAGCGCCCCGTCGAGCGTGCTGCGGTCCGCGCGCCGAGCGAGGAACGCCACCGTCAGCACGACCAGCGCGAGCCCGAGCCCCGCGACCAGCGCACCGCGCCCGACCTCGCGCAGCAACCCGCGCACCCGGGCGCCGCGGGGCGCGAGGAGGACACCCCCCACGCCCAGCAGGAGCAGACCGAGGAGCGGGCACAGCCGGGCGATCCAGGCGACCCAGTGCACGTGCGAGACGACGGTGGTGTCGTAGTGGGCGCCCCCGAGCTCGGAGAGCCGGACGTCGAGGTCGGGGGGCACGGTGGCCCGGGCCTGCGGTGAGACCTCGGTGACGACGCCGATCACCACCGCCGCCACGTCGGCGAGCCGCAGCACGAGCGGGTCCTCGCCCTGGCCGAGCACGAGGGCGCGGTAGAGCGGAGCGACGACCGACCGCACCAGCGGGCTGACCGCCGGGCTGGCGACCAGGTCGGTGGCGGTCGACTCCACCAGCGGCCGGAGCGCCACCAGGTCCGGCTGTTGCTCCAACAGCCGCTCGGTGATCACCGCGCCGAGCTCACGGCTGACGTCCGGGTCGGTCCGCACCGTGTCGACGTGCGCCGCGAAGCGGTCGGCGTCGAGGACCTCGCGGTTGACGACACCGGCGAGCGTGCCGACGAGGATCAGCAGCGCGCCCAGCCCGATGACCACGCCGTGCCAGGCCCGGGTGACCGAGTGCGAGGGTGCCACGCGCGTAGCGTGGCACACGCCGCCGGGCCGCCGGTCCAGCCCACTACCGGTGGACGTCCGGTGCTGCCCGAATCCTGCGAGAGTCGTCGCATGTCCGTGCGCGTGGTGACGCTCTACGTGAGCGTGCTGGTGATGCTGCTGACGATGACCTGGGTGTTCTTGAGCATGCGGGCGGTGATGGACATCGGCGGCAGCTGCGGCTCCGGTGGTCCCTACGTCTACGCCACCCCCTGCCCTGCCCACGTCGGTGCCTTCATGGGTCTCGGCATCCCGGTCATGCTGATCTCCGCGTTCATCGGCTCCGGCGTGGCGATGGGACTCGGCGCGCCGAACCTGCTGCTCCCGATGTGGTGGCTGCTGTTCGGCTCGCTGGGCTGGAACTTCCTCGACTACGGGCTCTTCTCGGGCGACGTGGTGTGGGGGTGGGCGTTCTGCGGGATCGTGTTCGTGCTGATGGCGCTGCCGGCGCTCCTCATCTCGCTGCCCTGGGGCTGGTCCGGCCCCGAGCGGGTCGCGGCCCGCACCCGGCGACCTGAGGGCAGCGCCGGGCCGGGGCGGTGGGTGGCGGCGTACGTCGTCCTCGGCGCGGCCGGCGTCCTCCTCGGCTGGTGGTCGTTCCACGCCTGGTCGTGACCGGATCGTCGTCCCGGGACCGTGGTCCTGGGACCGTGGGACCTCGGGCCGCTCCGCCGGGGCCGCCGGGATCCTAGAGTCGACGGATCAGGGGGTCGACCGACATGACCGACGACGACACCCGCCCGGTCGCACGGCTGTGGCAGCTGACCGGCGGAGACCTGCACGACCCGGCGGTCGCCCGGGCCGTGTGCGAGCTGATCGTGCCCCGGGTGCGCGACCTCCCGGGCTACCTGGGCCTACTGATGCTCGTCGACCGCGCGCGCAGCGTCCTGCGCGGCGCGGCGTTCTGGGACGGCCCGGAGTCGGAGGAGGCGTCCCGGCCGTTCGGCGCCCGTGCCGCGCAGGCCATGGTGGGGATGTCCTCGGCCCGGTTCGACGGGCAGTGGACGTACGAGGTGGTCCTCAGCCGCTTCAAGGACGGCCTGGGAGGGTTGTCGACGATGAGCCAGGTCGACCACCTGCTGGTGCGCAGCCTGCGAGGGGGCGGTGCCGAGGGGCCGGCCACCGGCGCGGTCGAGGCGCTCCGCGCCTCGCTGACCGGCTGCTACGCGCTGCTGCCGTGCGCCGGTGCCCTGCTCCTGTGGGCCCCGGACCGCGCGGAGGTCATGGCCGCCAGCTTCTGGACCGACCTGGCCGCGGCGCAGCGGGGGTCCGCACTCCCCCTCGGCCGGTCCGAGGCGACCGACGTTCCCAGTGACTCGACCTCGTCGGAGGCGACCTACGAGGTCGTCGTCAACGACCCGATCACCTGGCCGACCGGTGCCGGTCGGACCACACCTCGATCACCCTGAGCAGCAGCAGCGCGAGGAGCGCCAGCAGCCCGGCGTCGGCGTCGACGGCGCTGATGGCGGCACACACCGCGAAGACCGCTGTCGTGAGCCATCCCCAACGCGCCCGGCCCGACGGCCCGACCTCCCGGTCGACCACCACCGTGATCGCGGAGGTCAGCAGCGAGAGCACGAACATCGTGCCGATGTAGAAGACGGCCGTGCCGGTGGTGACCGCGCGGCCGACCAGGGCGGTCGGGAACGGGAGGAACGCGATCACCAGGAGCCACAGCAGGTTGAGGGCCCGCCAGCCCGGCGCCTCGACGCCGGCCCGCTCGAGCCGGCGCACGGCGGTGCCCTGGGCCGCCCAGAAGACGTAGACGACGGCGAAGCTGATCACGAACGACAGCAGGAGGTCGCTGCGCTCGGAGACGACGCTCCAGACGTCGTCGGGGTCCACCTCCCCGGCGACCTCGACGAGCGGCAGGACCAGGAGGGTCATCGCGATCGCGACCACGGCGTCGGTGAGCGCGATCGTGCGCAGCAGGCCCGGCCCGTCCCCCTGGTCCTCCGCCAGGGGCAGCGGCTCCTCGGTCTCGGTCACCAGCAGGCTCCTCCCGCGTCGCGACGACGAGCGCCAGGCTAGCGGCTCCGACCGCCGGTCAGAGCGTGTCCACGTCGGCGTGCGAGGCACCACCCGCGAGCCGGGCGTACCCCGGGCCGCGGTCGAAGAACGCCGGGTCCGGCGCGGGTCGCGCGGAGCGCTCGGCGGCGGTGGCCGCCGCGTCGTACGACAGGGAGTCGTCCTCCACGGAGCCGGTGAGCACCACGCCGTAGTCGGCCAGGGCGGCCCCGGGCGAGACCTTGCGCCACACGACGTCGCGCACGACCAGCTCCGGGTCGCGCTGGAGTGGGTCACCCCAGCCGCCCCCGCCGGTGGTGCGGATGCGGATCACCTCGCCGGCCCGCACCGGTTCGGCGTCCGCGAGGGCGTCGACCTCGCGCTCGGCCGGTCCGCCCGGGTCGATCGTGACCTGGAACGGCTTGCCGGCGCGACCGCCGCGCACACCCCAGCAGGCCAGGATCGACCGGTCCGCGATCGACATGAAGTGCGCGTCCTCGAGCATCCGGACGTGCTTCTCGTAGCCGAGCCCGCCGCGGAACTGCCCGGCTCCGCCGCTGTCGACCGCGAGCGAGAGCGACTCGACGCGGAACGGGAACCGCGCCTCGGTGAACTCGGTCGGCAGGTTCCGCGAGTCCGGCACGACGTGGATGGTGTCCTCGCCGTCCGCGTAGTAGCGACCCCCCGAGCCCCCGCCCAGCACCTCGCGCATCAGGTACGGCCGGCCGTCGCGGTCCTCGCCGTACACCCCGGTGTAGCGGATCGTCTCCTGGTCGGCCGGCATCCGGCCGTCGACCGCCTTGGCGACCACGCCGGCCAGCACCCCGAGCAGCCGCAGGATCACGAAGGTCCGGGCGTTCGTCGGGGCGGGGAACACCGGGGTGAGCAGGGTCCCGGGCTCGGGGAAGCGCATCTCGATGAGGGGCACGACGCCCTCGTTGACGTCGAGCTCGGCCATCCGCTCCGGGCTGTCGGCGAGGTTGCGCAGGATCGGCGCGAGCCACTTCTTGAGGAAGACGCCGTCGCTGTGGTCGCCGCAGTGGTTGATCGGACCCTTGGCCTGCGGGCTGGTGCCGTCGAAGTCCAGGACCAGCCGCTCGCCCTCCGGGTCGTCGGCCGGCGTGTGGGTCAGCGTGATCCGCTGGGCGTGCAGCCGGGGCTCGTCGACCCCGTCGTGCTCGGCGTAGTCCTCCCACACCCAGCTGCCCACCGGGATCTTGGCGAGGATCTCGCGCCGGTAGGTCTGCGTGGTGCGGCTGATGATCGCGTCGAAGCAGGACTCCACCGTCTCGACGCCGTAGCGGTCGAACAGCTCGCCCAGCCGGCGGGCGCCCATCAGGCAGGCCGAGCACTCGGCGTCGAGGTCGGCCGCCAGCGACTCGGGCATCCGCGAGTTGCGGGTCATGATCGCGAGCGCCGCCCGGTTGGGCACGCCGGCGTCCCAGAGCTTGATGGGCGGCACCATCAGCCCCTCCTCGAAGACGCTGCGCGCGTCCGAGGGCATCGACCCGGGCACGGCACCGCCGATGTCGTCGTGGTGGCCGAACGCCTGCACGAACGCCACCACCCGGCCCTCCGAGCTCCCCTGATGGTCCGCTCCGCCCCGCTTCGCGAACACGGGCACGGTGACGCAGAGGTCCGGCAGGTGGCCGATCCCGCCCTCGGAGCGGTAGACGTCATTGTGGAAGAAGACGTCGCCCTCCCGCATCTCCTCGATCGGGAAGTCCCGGGCGACCGGGTGCACGAGCGCGGAGTAGGACCGCCCGGTGAGCTTGCGCAGCAGCCGGTCGTGGATGCCGGCCCGGAAGTCGTGGGCGTCGCGGATCATCGGGCTGCGGCTGGTGCGGCCGATGGCCGTCTCGACCTCCATCTCGACGCTGGCCAGCGATCCCTGGACGATCTCGACGAGGACCGGGTCGGCGCCGGCACCCGCGTCGTCGGTGAGGAAGCCGAACGGGAACTGGGTCGGGACGCGGCGGCTCACGGTGCGCTCCTGGTGACGATCAGGTTGAGGTGCTCGTCCATCCGCACGGTGAACCCGGGGTGCAGCGGCACCGTGGACCCGAACTCCTCGATGACGGCCGGACCGTCGACCCGTACGCCGGGGGCGAGGTCAGGCCGCCACAGCACGGGCGTGTCGACGTACCCCTCGGCGGGGTCGAAGCAGACCGGACGCCGCCCGGTCGGGACCGGGTCGGGGACGGGCTCGACCACCGGGTGCCGCCGGACCTCGGGGCGCCGGATCGGGCCGATGCCCGACACGCGGAGGTTGACCCACTCGACCTGCTGGCTCGGGTCACCGGCGAAGTCGTAGCCGTAGAGACCCCGGTGCTCGGCGTGGAACGCGTCGGCGACCGCGGACAGCGCGGCGTCGTCGAGGGCGCCGGGCGGGACGGCGACGCGCACCTCGAACGCCTGGCCGAAGTAGCGCAGGTCCGCGGTGCGCACGAACTGGTGGTCGGCGGGCGCGAACCCCTCGGTGGCCAGCGCCTCGGCGGCCCGGGCGGTGAGCGCGTCGTAGGAGCGGCCGACCTCGGCCGCGTCGAGGTGCTCGGCCAGGGCCACGTGGGTCTGCACGTAGTCGTTCTTGACGTCGACGGTGAGCAGCCCGAACGCGGAGACGTTGCCGGGGTTCGGCGGCACCAGCACCGTCGGGACGCCGAGCACGTCCATGAGCCGGCACAGCAGCAGCGAGCCCGACCCGCCGAAGGTCGTGAGCGTGAAGTCGCGGACGTCCAGACCGCGCTTGACCGTGACCTGGCGCAACGCGTTGGCCTGGTTCCAGGCGGAGATCTCCAGCACGCCCGCGGCACAGGCCTCGACGCCGAGACCGAGGCGGGCCGCGAGCGCCTCGACGCCCGCGCGGGCGGCGTCCACGTCCAGCGGTATCTCCCCGCCGAGCAGGTGCGGAGGGATCCGGCCGAGCACGACGTGGGCATCGGTGATGGTCACCTCCGAGCCGCCCCTGCCGTAGCAGATCGGACCCGGGTCGGCGCCCGCCGACTGCGGCCCGACCTTGAGCGTGCCCTCGGGCGACAGCCAGGCGATCGAGCCACCGCCGGCACCGACGGTGACCACGTCGATCATCGGGATCTTGGACGGGAACGCACCCACCGACCCCTCGGTCGTCAGCGTCGGCTCGCCGCCGATCACGACGCTCACGTCGGTCGACGTGCCGCCGCCGTCGGAGGTGAGGACCCGGTCGAAGCCCGCGACCTGGGCGACGAGCGCCGCACCGAGCGCGCCCGCCGCGGGGCCCGAGAGGACGGTGGTGATCGGCTGGTGCACGACCTCGTCGGCCGACAGGACGCCGCCGTTGGACTTCATGACGTAGAAGGGGATGTCGCGGCCACCGTCGGGCCGGTACTGCGCCGACAGCCGGGACTTGATGTTGGAGACGTACGCCGACAGCCGTGGCTTGACGGCCGCGTCGACGAGGGTCGTCATCGCGCGCTCGTACTCGCGGTACTCACGCAGGACCTGGCTGGAGACCGAGACGACCGCGTCGGGGTGCTCCTCGGCGAGGATCGCGCGCATCCGCTCCTCGTGGCAGGGGTCGGCGTAGGCGTGCAGGAAGCAGACGCCGAGGGTGGTGACGCCCTGGTCGCGGAACCACCGCGCGACCGACCGCGCACCGGCCTCGTCGAAGGGACGGACCTCGGCTCCGGTGAAGTCCAGGCGCCCCTCGACGCCCTTGACGAGGTGCCGCGGGACGATCCGGTCCGGCTTGACCCAGAAGTAGGAGTTGCCGTAGCCGTCGGGCACCGACTGCCGGGCGATCTCGAGCATCGCCTCGTAGCCGGTGTTGGTGATGAACCCGAGCCGGTCGACCTTGCCCTCGAGCAGCTGGTTGGTGGCGACCGTCGTGCCGTGGCTCACCGCCTCGACGTCGGCGCCCGTGGCGCCCAGCAGGCCCAGCACCTTCTCGATGCCCGCGAGGAACCCGTCTGCCGGGTTGGCAGGGGTCGACGGCGTCTTGGTGGTCACCAGCTCGCCGGTCTCCTCGTCGAGCGCGACGACGTCGGTGAAGGTCCCCCCGGTGTCGATGCCGATCCGGATCCGCCGCGCCATGGCGACGATTCAACCGGCGCCCGACGACACCGGCCACGGCGACAGTTGCCGACCGCCCGGCGATCCTCGGGCAACCTCTGCCAGGGGGTTGTCGGCCGGGCGGGGAGGTGCCGGGCGGGGGGCGCCGCAACAGGTTCATCACGGTATGCAGACGAAGCGGCACTTCCCACGGCCTGCCCGCCACGGGGAGTGCCGGTTCACCTGCATACCGTGATGAAACAGCGCCAGCAGCGGCCCGAACGGACCGGGTCGGCCCGACTAGCTGCCGGCGGCCACCGGGGCGGGCTGGACCAGGCGGCGCAGCTGGGGCACCAGGTTGCGGCGGTTGGTCTGGGCCAGCCAGCCGTTCGGGAGCGAGAGGCGGACGACCTTGTGCCACGCGCTGCCGACCTGGCGCACCAGCGGCCGGGAGTTGTAGGGCAGGCCGTGGCGGGCGAACACCGCCCGCACGCGGGGGGCGACCTCGGCGTACCGGTTGCTCGGCAGGTCGGGGAAGACGTGGTGCTCGATCTGGTGGGACAGGTTGCCCGTCAGCACGTGCACGAGCCGCGGGCCGGAGATGTTGGCGGAGCCGAGCATCTGGCGCAGGTACCACTGGCCGCGGGTCTCGTCGTCGGGCACCGACGCCTGCTCGAAGGTCGAGACCCCCTCGGGGAAGTGGCCGCACATGATGACCGAGTGGCTCCACAGGTTGCGCACCAGGTTGGCGGTCGCGTTGGCCGCGAGGGTCGAGCGCCACGACCGTCCCGACAGCGCCGGGTAGAGCACGAAGTCCTTGGTGAGCTGCCGGCGCACCTTGGCCAGCGCGACCTTCACCTCGGCCTTCTTCTCCGGGGTCAGCTGCCGCTTCTCCCCCAGGTTGTCGCCAAGGTCGAGGTCGAACAGGGTGATGCCCCACTCGAAGACGCAGGCGGTGACGAAGTTCAGGGCCGGCTGGAAGAGGTGCCGCGGCGCCCACTCCTGCGCCTCGTCGACGCGCATGATCCCGTAGCCCAGGTCGTTGTCCTTGCCCAGCACGTTGGTGAACCGGTGGTGGGTCTCGTTGTGCGCCCGCTTCCACTGCACCGCCGGCGAGGTGTGGTCCCACTCCCAGGTCGTCGAGTGGATCTTCGGGTCGCGCATCCAGTCCCACTGGCCGTGCAGGACGTTGTGCCCGATCTCCATGTTCTCCAGGATCTTGGCCAGCGCCAGGCCGGTCGTGCCGAGCACCCACGGGACCCGGCGGCGGCTGCCGAGCAGCACGGCACGGCTGACCAGCTCGAGGACCCGCTGCCCGCGGACGAGTCGGCGGATGTACGCCGCGTCGCGCTCGCCGCGGCTGTCCAGCACCTCCTGCCGGATCGCGTCGAGCTCGCGCCCGAGCTGCTCGGTGTCGATCCTGTCGAGCTCGGTCCCGGGGAGCCCGGCCCTCGGGGTCTCGGGGGCCGGCCTGTCGAGGGACCGCTGCGCCGTCGCCGTCATGATCCACCCATCGTAGCGACGCCTGCTACGAGCTCGGGCTCGCCGACTCCGACGTCGTCGGGGTCGGGGGCGGCGACAGAATGGGCTGGGAGATCTCGTCGATCTGCTGGGTGACCGCGTCCAGGTCGAGCACCCCGGTGCCGTAGACCAGCTCCCGCAGCTGCGGCTCGACCGCGGCCTCCAGGGCGCCCATGGTGTCGATGAGCGGCCCGAAGTCCATCGACCGGACCGAGGAGTTGAACACCTGCGCGTGCTCTGGCGGCCGGCCCGGCTGCAGGAACGTGTCGCTGAGGGCGACCTCCAGGTTGGCCGGGGCCAGGTAGCCCGTGCGGGTCACCCGGGTGACGGCGTCGACGGAGATCTCCCCGGCGAGGAAGTCGGCCGCGTCCGGCGTGCTGGCGGTGGCGGCGGACAGGCACAGCCCGCTGACGTCGCCGACGGTCGCGGCGCTGTCGAGCACCGGCATCGGCAGCACGTCCCACTGCAGGCCCGGGACCCGGCGCAGCCGCGGGACGAGCGACCGGTAGCCGGCGATCATGCCGAGCTGGCCCTTCTCGAAGCGGGCCAGCGCCGAGGACTGTTGCAGCTCGGACTGGCTCGGGGTGAGCCTCGGGTCACGAAGCACCTGGAGCGTACGGTCGAGCGCCGCCTTCGAGCCGTCGCTGCTGAAGGCCAGCGAGGTCGGATCGCTGGTGTCGTCGAAGACCGAGCCGCCGCCGGACTCGATGAACGGCGCCAGTCCGGGCAGCGTCGGGTCGACGTGCACGCCCTTGGTCCCGCGCGAGACCCGGCTGGAGAACTGCGCGGCGGCGGCGAACTGGTCGAACGACCAGCTGGTGGCGTCCTGGTCGGGCACGTCGAGGCCCCGGCGGCGCATCCGGTCGAAGTCGATGAGGTCGGTGTTGTAGTAGACGACCATCGGCGAGACGGCGTACGGCATGCACTGCAGGCGGTCGTCGGCGCTGAAGGCCTGGAGGGCGTCGCGGGAGTAGACGTCGCCGAACTCGACGCCGCGGTCGTCGAGCAGGTCGTCGACCGGCTGGGTCAGCTGGTCGTCCAGCAGGCGGCGCAGGTCGGTGCGCGAGGCGAGGAAGACGTCGGGCAGCTTCTCTCCCGACTCCATCGCCTCGCGGAACGCCTCGTGGGTGGCCCAGGTCTTCAGGACGACCTCCGGGCCCTCGGAGGTCGCGTTCCACTCGTCGACCGTCGTCTGGAACGCCGCGAGCTCGGCCTTCGGTCCGTAGACGCCGAACGTCAGGCGGGTGACGGCCGGACTGGCCGAGCTCGAGGGCGCCGGACCGGGCGCCGGCTCGCTGTCGCCGCTGCACCCCACCGCAGCCAGCCCGAGGCCGAGCAGCGCCACCGCCCCGATCGCCGTACGGCGGACCCGGCTCGCCCTCACTCGATCCTCCTGGTCGCGGACACGTCGGACCCGGGGGTCCGGGGCCGCGGCCACCCTATCGAGTGTCCGGACCGCGGCCGCGAGCGCTCGGTTCTGCTAGGCGAGGGTGCCGCGCTGCCGGGCCGCGGCCACCACCCGGTCGAAGACGGCCCGATCCAGCGCCGCGCCCTCGCGCCGCACGCCGGAGGCGGTGAGCTCCAGGAGCCGGTCCAGGCGCACCTCGCTCGGGCGCCGCTCGCGGTCCCACGCGCCGGTGCCGACGTCCATCCAGTAGCGGCCCCACCGCGCCTCCTGGGCGGCGTCCCGGTCGTGGTCCTTGCTGGTGAGCATCAGGCCGAGCAGCCGGTCACCGTCCCGCCCGACCAGCAGCACCGGACGGTCCTTGCCCTGGGTCGGGTCGTCCTCGTAGGCCACCCACGCCCAGACCACCTCGCCAGGATCCGGTCGCCCGTCAGCGACGGGCGCGTAGGTCACCCCCGACCCGGTCGCGGGAGACGACCCGGGCACAGCTGTCCGGGACCGACTGAACAGACGGCGCAGCGATCGCATGCGGCGAACCTAGCCGCCGCACCCGGACAGATGGAGCACGCCGGACCGGGAGCGCCTCACGGCGCGTGGCCGCTCGTAGCGGCTGATGTTGGGACCCGGGGCTGCCGCGGCCCGGCGTGCTCCGACGAGTGTAACGGCCTCAGGCCAGATGATGTTCCAGCTCCGCGTGCCCCGCCGCCTCGAGCTGCTCGGAGAGGGCCAGCATCCGCTGCACGTCCGCGGTCGAGCGCTCACTGAGCGAGGCCCGGCCGGTGGCGACGACCCGCGCGAACGCGGCCGCCCGCAGCAGCACGTCGGCGAAGTCACTGCCCGCGATCCCGCGTAGGACCTCGTCGACCATCGCCTGGAGCTGCTCGGGTCCCGGCGGGTCCGCGACGCCCGCGACCACGCGAGCGACCTGGGCACTGCGCCGCCCGGCCTCGAACTCGCGGGCCACGCCGACCGGGTCGGCGTACACCCACGAGCGCAGCAGGTAGAGCCGCCACAGGCACCCCGCCAGGGAGTCCGCCGGGGCGCCCGCCCAGACCTCGGCGATCGTCTCGATGCCCTCGGTGTCGGCGAGATGCAGGAGCCGGTCGGCGACCTCGGCGTCGTCGGAGCCACGGGCGCCGCGCACGAGGAGGTACGCCGCCCGGTCGGCCGCCTCGCTGACCACGGCCGGGTCCGTGCCGCCGAGCAGCGCCTCGAAGAAGGGGCTGCCCGGGGTCGTGGGGCGGTGGTACCGGCGCTCGGTCATCCGCCGAGCCTACGTGTTACCGGACGCGTCAAGGGCGCGCCGGATGCGCTGGTCGCTCACCGGCCCCGCGGTGCCGAGCTGCTGGGCCCACAGCGACACGCGGTACTCCTCCAGCATCCAGCGCACCTGCCGCAGCCGCTCCCCCGGCGGCCGGCCCTCCGGCAGCGCGTCGAGGCGGTGCAGGTAGGCGTCCTGGAGGTCGGCGACCTGGTCCATCAGCTGGCGGTCGCGCCCGACCTGGGCCTCCAACCGCTCCCGGCGCTGGGCCAGCGCGGCCAGGTAGGTCGGGTAGCGACGCAGCCGGGCGACCCCGGCCTCGGCGACGAAGCCCCGGTGCACCAGGCGCTCGAGCTGGGCGCGCATGTCGGTCAGCGCCGGCAGCAGCAGCAGGTCGGCCCGCCCGCTGAGCGCCTTCTCGGCGCCGCGCCAGCCGTCCAGCACCCGCACGACGTCGGCCATCACGCCCCGCAGCTGCGCCTCGAGGTCGCGACCGGCCTCCGCCCGCAGGGCGTCGTACGCCGCCTGGTCGCGCACCGGCGGCCGGGCGTCCACGACCGACCCGACGACGGCGGCGCGGCAGTCCTCGAGCAGCTCGGCGACCGAGGGGTACGGCGACCCGGCGAGACCGAGCTTCTCGGCGTTCGAGAGTCCGTCGAGCACGGCCTTCACCGGCGAGGGGAGCCCGAGCAGCAGCAGCCGCCGCACGCCGAGCCGGTGGTGCGCCTCGGCCTCGTCGGCGGACCCGAAGACCTGCAGCCCGACGGTCGCACCCTCGTCGACCAGGGCGGGGAAGACCTGCACCTCGTGGCCGGCCCGGTGCCGGGTGAGTGAGGGGTCGAGGGTGCCGAAGACCCACGCCGTCTCGCCGGTGCGGGCGAGCCCGCTGTCGTTCGCGACCTCCCGCATCGCCCGCGCGAAGGTCGGGCGCAGCGGCTCCTTGAGCGCCTCGAGGTCCTTGCCGCGCGCCTGCTCCTGCCCGGCCTCGTCGACGACGCGGTAGGTCGGGCGCAGGTGCTCGGGCACCTTGGACCAGTCCCACGCCTCCCGCGGCACCACCACGCCGGTCGTCGAGCGGCACCACCGCTCGAGGGCGTCGAGCAGCGGCTCGTCGCCGGGTGGGACCGTCGCGAGGAACTCACGCGCCTTGTCCGGCGCCGGGACGAAGCTGACCCGCAGGTTCTTGGGCAGGCTGCGGATCAGGTTCGTGACGAGCTCGTGGCGCAGGCCGGGGACGTTCCACGAGAAGTCCTCGGCCGCGACCCGGTTGAGGGTCGCGACGGGGACGTCGATGGTCAGGCCGTCGTCGGCGGCGCCGGGCTCGAAGTGGTAGCTGATGGGGAAGGTCAGCCCCTCCCCCTCCCACTGCACGGGGTAGTCCGACTCGTCGACCTGCTCCGCGGTGTCGTGGGTCAGCATCGCCGGGTCGAAGGTGAGCAGCTGCCCGCGGCGTTGTCGCTCCTTCTTCCACCAGCTGTCGAAGTGGGCGCCGCTGACGACCTCGGCCGGGACCCGCTGGTCGTAGAAGTCGAACAGCGTCTCCTCGTCGACGACGATGTCGCGGCGCCGCGCCCGGTGCTCGAGCTCCTCGGCCTCCTCCAGCAGCCTCCGGTTGGTCTCGAGGAAGCGGTGCCGGCTCGCCCACTCGCCCTGCACGAGCGCGTGCCGGATGAACAGCTCCCGGGCGAGCGGCGCGTCGATCCGGCCGTACTGCACCAGGCGGTCGGTGACCAGCGGGACGCCGTACAGGGTCACCCGCTCATGGGCCATGACGGACGCGCGCTTCTTGCTCCAGTGCGGCTCGCTGTAGGAGCGCTTGACCAGGTGGGCGCCGAGTCGCTCGGCCCACTCCGGCTGGATCGCGGCGTTCTGCCGGGCCCACAGGCGGCTGGTCTCGACGAGCTCGCCCGCCATGAGGAACGCCGGGTTCTTCCGGTGCAGCACGCTCCCGGGGAAGATCGCGAACCGGGCGCCGCGCGCCCCGAGGTACTCCCGGGGGCCCCTCGGCCGCGCGGCGTCGCCCTTGTCGCGCACCTCCAGCATCCCGATGTGCGACAGCAGGCCGGACAGCAGCGCCTGGTGGATCCCGTCGGCGTCCGGCGTGTCGGCGGGCCGCCCGACCGAGATGTCCATCTCCTTGCAGACCTGGCGGAGCTGGGACTCGAAGTCCTGCCACTCGCGGACCCGCAGGTAGTTGAGGAACTCCCGCGTGCACATCCTCCGGAACGCCGACCCGGACAGCTCGCGCTGCTGCTCGCGCAGGTAGCGCCAGAGATTGAGCCAGGTGAGGAAGTCGCTGCCGTCGGCCTTGAAGCGGGCGTGCAGCTGGTCTGCTTGCGCCTGCTCCTTCGGGCGGTCGGCGCCGGGGCGCTCACGCGGGTCCTGCAGCGACAGCGCCGCAGCGATGACGACGACCTCGCGCACACAGCCCAGCCGCTCGGCCTCCAGCACCATCCGGCCCAGGCGCGGGTCGATCGGGAAGCGGGCCAGGCGCCGCCCGGTGCGGGTCAAGCCCTTGGGCGTGACGGCGCCGAGCTCCTCGAGCAGCTGCACTCCGGCGCTGACGTTGCGGCGGTCGGGCGGCTCGACGAAGGGGAACCGGGCGATGTCGCCCAGCCCCAGCGACGTCATCTGCAGGATGACGCTGGCCAGGTTGGTGCGCAGGATCTCCGGGTCGGTGAACTCCGGCCGGCCCTCGAAGTCATCCTCGGAGTAGAGCCGGATCGCGATGCCGGCCTCGACACGCCCGCAGCGGCCCGACCGCTGGTTGGCGGACGCCTGGCTGATCGGCTCGATCGGGAGCCGCTGGACCTTCGTCCGCGCCGAGTAGCGGCTGATCCGGGCGACGCCGGTGTCGACGACGTACCGGATGCCCGGCACGGTCAGGGAGGTCTCCGCGACGTTCGTGGCCAGCACGACCCGGCGGGTGGTGCTGGGATGGGAGGAGAAGACGCGGTGCTGGTCGGCGGCGCTGAGCCGGGAGTAGAGAGGGAGGACCTCGAGCGTCCCCCGGTGGTCGAGCCTGTCGAGATCCCCGAGCGCCTCGGCGGTGTCGCGGATCTCGCGCTCGCCGGGGAGGAACACCAGGACGTCGCCCGGGCCCTCGGTGCTCAGCTCCTTGACGGCGTCGACGATCGCCTCGGTCTGGTCGCGGACGACGGCCTCGCCCTCATCGTCCTCCTCGGGCAGCTCGATCAGCGGGCGGTAGCGGACCTCGACGGGGTAGGTGCGCCCCGAGACCTCGACCACCGGCGCGTCGAAGTGCCGGGCGAAGCGCTCGACGTCGATGGTCGCGGAGGTGATGACCAGCTTGAGGTCCGGGCGGCGCGGCAGCAGGCGCTTGAGGTAGCCGAGCAGGAAGTCGATGTTGAGGCTGCGCTCGTGGGCCTCGTCGATGATGATCGTGTCGTAGCGGCGCAGCTGACGGTCGCGCTGCAGCTCCGCGAGCAGGATGCCGTCGGTCATCAGCTTGACCCGGCTGCTGCGCGAGGTCCGGTCGGTGAAGCGGACCTGGTAGCCCACGAGGTCGCCGAGCTCGGTGCCCAGCTCGCTGGCGATCCGCTCCGCGACCGAGCGGGCGGCGATCCGGCGGGGCTGGGTGTGGCCGATGATGCCGCCCCCGGGTCCACCGGCGCCCCGGCCCAGCTCGAGGCAGATCTTGGGCAGCTGGGTGGTCTTGCCCGACCCGGTCTCCCCCGCCACGATCACCACCTGGTGGTCCCGGATCGCGGCCGCGATGTCCTCCCGGCGCTGGGTGACCGGCAGCTCCGGCGGGTAGGCGATCTGGAGCTCGGGGGTCGGCGGGGTCATGACCGACCCATTCTGCCTGCTGCTGGGTGGGTCTCGATACGCTCGCTGCGCTCGCTACTCGACCAACGAAGGCGCCTCGGTGGTCGAGTGCCCGTCGCGAGGGACGAGCGACGGGCGTATCGAGACCTAGAACGTGTTCTAGGATCGGCGCATGAGCGATGCGTACGACGTCGTCGTGGTCGGGTCGGGCGGCGGAGCGATGACCGGTGCCTTCCTGGCGCAGCGGGCCGGGCTCGCCACGGTGGTCGTCGAGAAGACCCCGCTGCTCGGCGGCACGTCGGCGTACTCCGGCGGCGCGTGCTGGCTGCCCGGCAGCCAGGTGCAGCAGCGCGCCGGGATCGCGGACTCGACCGAGTCGGCGCGCGCCTACCTCGCGGCGATCCTGGATGACCCCGACGACGCCAAGGTGGAGGCCTTCCTCGCCCACGCGCCGGTGCTCGTCGCGGAGCTGGAGGCCGACGAGGCGATCGACTTCGAGTGGCTGCCGTTCCCGGAGTACTACGACGCTCCCGGACGGGTGCCGTTCGGCCGGTCGATCCAGCCGACCAACGTCAAGCGGGCCGACCTGCCGCAGCGGGTCGGCGAGCTGGTGCGGCCGCCGGTCGAGCGCGACCGCGCCGGCGAGGGCGGCCGCAACACCCTCAGCGGCGGCCAGGCGTTGATCGCCCGACTCCTCGACGGCTTCCTGCGCGAGGGCGGGACGGTGCTGACCGACCTGCCCGTGACCGGCTTCGTGCTCGACGGCGACCGGGTCGCCGGGGTTGCGGCGATGACCGCCGAGGGTGCCGTCGAGATCCACGCCCGGCGCGGGGTGCTGGTCGCGGCCGGCGGGTTCGAGGGCAACGCCGACCTGCGCCGCGAGCACGGCGTCCCCGGAGACGTCGCCTGGACCATGGCCCCGGCAGGCACCAACACCGGCGAGCCGATCCAGGCCGCGATCGCCCTCGGCGCGGCCACCGACTGGCGCCCCGTCGGCTGGTTCTGCCCCGGTCTCGAGCAGCCGGACGGCGGTGGGTCGTTCACGCTCGGCTTCCGGTCCGGTCTCATGGTCGACCAGCACGGCCGGCGGTACGCCGACGAGTGCCTGCCCTACGACCGGTTCGGCCGGGAGATGGCGAGGTCACCGGAGCGGATTCCGTCCTGGTTCGTCTTCGACTCCCGCGAGGGCGGCCGGCTGCCCGCGATCGCGATGCCCGAGGGCGACCCGGCCGAGCACCTGGCGGCCGGCACCTGGGTGCGAGCCGAGTCGCTGCCGGAGCTGGCCGACGCGATCGGCGTATCGGCCGACGCGCTGGTCGCCACCGTCGAGCGGTTCAACGGGTTCTGCGAGACCGGCGTCGACGAGGACTTCGGCCGCGGGGCCGACGAGTACGACACGTTCTTCACCGGTGGCGACGGCCCCAACAAGGCCCTGACCCCGTGCACTCAGGCGCCCTTCTACGCGGCCCGCTTCGTGCTGTCCGACCTCGGCACCAAGGGTGGCCTGGTCACCGACGAGCGCGGCCGGGTGCTGCGCCCGGACGGCACTCACGTCGAGGGGCTGTACGCCTCCAGCAACTCCGCCGCGTCGGTCTTCGGCAGCGTGTACCCCGGCCCCGGCGCGCCGCTCGGCTCGGCGATGGTCTTCGCGTCGCTGGCGGTGCGCAACCTGATCGGCGCCTGAAGGGACGGGTCGCGGCCGGTGCGCGCCGCTCCGGACCGCCCAGGGTCCTCGACCCCGAGCGCGCCGTAGTGCACGCTCGCCCGGAAGCCCTCGAGGTCGTAACGGTCGTTGCCCGCCGCGGCGACTGCGCACAGGACGTAGTAGCGGCCCGCAGCGTCACGGCGCAGCAGTCCGAGGAGCCCGGTCTGCGTGATGGTGAACCAGCCACGACGGGGCGGGACCACGACCGGGTCCACGGTCCTGCCTCGCGTCGTGACCAGGGCCGCAACCGCGCGGCTGCCGGGCCGGCTGGGTGCCGCGGCGCCGTGGACCGCCAGCTTGAAGGAGGAGTAGGAGCCCCGGTAGGACCTCGGCAGGTACACCCGGTGGACGACGGTCACGTGGGCGTCCGGCCGACGGCACCGGGCATCAGGGACCAGCCCGACCGAGCCCGACCAGCCATGTGCCGAGGGGCGGGTGACCGCCCCGCACGGACCAGGATCGGCGCCGACGAGGGTCGGGGCGGCACCGAGCTGCCAGCGAGAGCGCTGCACCCGGTACACGGCATGCGAGACCGCCACCGAGTCCTTCACCACGGTGTGGTTGCCGGCAGCATCGGCGAGATCGAGCACGATCGCGTACCGCCCCGCTGGGAGCACGTCCCTACCGCGCCGGGCCGACCAGGTGAAGTACGAGTCCATGGCCCACGCCGAGACGGGGAACTGGTCGACGATCCCACCCGGTCCCCGGAACGTGACGGTGCCGCTGACCTCCTCGTCGGCCCCGTACTCGAGCTGCACACGGGTGGGAAGCACGTCGTACCTGTGGATGAGCGGGTAGATCGTGCGTTGGTCCGCGGGCACCCTGAGGTGCACCTTCGGCGCGACACCGTCGACGCGGATCCACACCTCAGGCGACACGTCGTCGCTGGTCCCGACCAGGTGTCCGAGGAGCTCGCCGCCATCGAGGTCGGCCTTCAACCGCAAGAGATAGCGCCCGTCGGCGAGGCCGGGCGGGATGGTGACCGACAGCGTTCCCTCCGGGGCCGGATCGATGACCTCGCCGGATGCCAGCGCCCTCGAGATCGGCGCTCCCACGCGGGTCACGACCCATTCCAGTCGGACGCCCGGAAGCATCGGCGACAGCCAGTAGCCGAGCTGGCGGACCCCGCCGCTCGCACCGACAGGTGCTGGGTTCTCGGTATCGAACGCCCATCCGGTGTGCAGCGACGCGACCAGGGTGAGGCGCGGTGAGCCCGTGACGAAGCGGCAGGCGCTCTCGTCACAGTGAGTGACTCGCAGCCACTCGCGCTCGGTGTACCCCGAGGGGAAGTCGAAGACGTAGGTGCCGGGCCCCGACACCTTCAGCACCTGCCTCTCGGAAGTCACGTAGTAGGGGTACTGACCGTCCCCGGACACGCTGAACTCGTACGCGTGGGCCAGGGGGTTGAACGTCGTGAACTGCGGCCAGGTGAAGGTGGGGTCGGGCGCTGCGGCAGCGGCATCGGCCTCCACCGGTCGAGGCAGCATCGAGAGCAGCACCCCCAGGACGAGTGTCACGACCAGCTTCACGAGGGGGCTCCCGAGATGTCGGCGAAGGTCAGGCGAGGGGCCGGACGAGCCTAGGCACCCACGGGCCCGCTCGCAGCCGAACGCGCGAGACGCTGCACAGACCCCTCACAGCAACACAGCCCGCGCACAGGTCGGGCACAGATAGCCTCATGACGATGAGCGGCATGGAGCTGACCCGACCGGACGGATCTCCCCTGCGCGTGCTCGTCGTGGACGACGAGGTCAACATCGCCGAGCTGGTGTCGATGGCGCTGCGCTACGAGGGCTGGCAGGTCGCGGCCGCGCACACCGGGTCGAAGGCGGTGGCGACGGCCAAGGAGTTCCGGCCGGACGCGGTGGTGCTCGACGTGATGCTGCCCGACTTCGACGGCCTCGAGGTGCTGCGCCGGATGCGGTCCACCGAGCCCGACCTGCCCGTGGTGTTCCTGACCGCGCGTGACGCGGTGGAGGACCGGATCGCCGGGCTGACCGCCGGCGGCGACGACTACGTGACCAAGCCCTTCTCGCTGGAGGAGCTGGTGGCCCGGCTGCGCGGGCTGATGCGCAGGGCCGGGGCGCAGCAGGCGCAGTCGTCGTCGGTGCTCGTCGTCGGTGACCTCGAGCTGGACGAGGACAGCCACGAGGTGCGCCGCGGCGGCGAGGAGATCGCGCTGACCGCGACCGAGTTCGAGCTGCTCCGATTCCTGATGCGCAACCCGCGCCGGGTGCTGAGCAAGGCGCAGATCCTCGACCGGGTGTGGAACTACGACTTCGGCGGGCAGGCGAACGTCGTCGAGCTCTACATCTCCTACCTGCGCAAGAAGATCGACGCGGGCCGGGAGCCGATGATCCACACGATGCGGGGCGCGGGCTACGTGCTGAAGCCGGCCCAGGGGACGTGACGGTGAGGATCTTCCGCTCCCTCACCTCCCGGCTCGTCCTCACGACCGTCGTCCTCGTGCTGGCGGTCTCGGTGCTGCTCGGGGCCGCCACCGCCCTGGCGATGCGCAGCTACCTGCACGACCAGCTCGACCGGCAGGTCCGCGAGACCCTCCACCTGACGGTCGCGAACGCCGGCCGCCCGGACCAGCCCGGCTTCGGCGCCCCCGGCACCGTGGTCGCCGGCTTCCCCACGTCGGGCGACCCGAGCGGCTACGTGATCTCCGCCGGTGACGGAGACGGCGACGACCGCGTCGCCCCGAAGACACTCGACGCGGCGACGCTCGACGCCCTCGCCTCGGCACCGAGCGGCGAGGACGACGCCAGCACCGTCTCGCTCCCCGGGCTGGGCTCCTACCGGGTCGCGGCCGCCCGGGTGCCCGGCGGCACCATCGTGGTCGGGCTCTCCGAGCACCAGGTGACGGAGACGCTGGCCAAGCTGGTCTGGTGGGAGGTCGTGTTCGCCGCGCTCGCCGTCGTCGTCGCGGCGGCGGCGGCCCTCGTCCTGGTACGCCGGCAGCTGCGTCCCCTGCGCGAGGTCGCCTCCACCGCGCACACCGTGGCGGCGCTGCCGATGGCGTCCGGCGCGACCGCGATCGAGGAGCGTGTGCCCGACCGGCTCACCGACGAGCGGACCGAGGTCGGCCAGGTCGGCGCCGCGCTCAACACCCTGCTCGCGCACGTCGAGAGCTCGCTGGACGCGCGCCACCGCAGCGAGCAGCAGGTGCGCCAGTTCGTCGCCGACGCGTCGCACGAGCTGCGCTCGCCGCTGGCCACGATCGCCGGCTACACCGAGCTCGCCCGCCGCCGGCCCGGGGACGCGGAGACGGTCGGCACGGCCCTGGACAAGGTCGAGGAGGAGTCCGGCCGGATGACCTCGCTGGTCGAGGACCTGCTGCTGCTGGCCCGCCTCGACTCGGGCCGGCCGCTGGAGCGCCACCCCGTCGACCTCACCCGGCTGCTGGTCGAGGCCGTCTCCGACGCCCAGGTCGTCGACCCGGCGCACCGCTGGCGGGTCGAGGTGCCCGACGACGCCGTCGACACGCCGTACGAGGTGCAGGGCGACGCGCTCCGGCTGCACCAGGTCGTCACCAACCTGCTGACCAACGCCCGCAAGTACACCCCGGCCGGCACGACGGTCACCGTGACCGTGCGGCGTGACGGGTTCTCCGTGCACGACGACGGCCCCGGCTTCCCGCCGGCCCTCGTGGACCGCGCGTTCGAGCGCTTCGTGCGCGGCGACGCGGCCCGCACCCGCGGCGCGGAGGTCGGTGTCGGCCTCGGCCTCGCGCTCGTCGAGGCGATCGTGACCGCCCACGGCGGGACCGTGTCGCTGCGCTCGGTGCCGGGCGACACCACGATCGACGTCAGGCTGGCCCCGGCGTCGACCCCGTCGGACCCGCCGCCGCCTCCACCAGGGCCGGCAGCGACGCCGCCATCACCTCGAGGAGCTGGTCGCGGCTGACCCCGCGGGGATCCTCGATCCAGGAGAGCACCAGCTCCTCGACCATCGCCGACCACCCGCGCACCACCAGCCGCGTCGCGGGCGTGTCGGGCACGATCTCGCCGCGGACCTCGTCGTCGAAGACCCGCCGGTTGAGCGCCGAGCGAGCCTCCTCGTAGATCTCGCGCAGGGTGTCGTTGCCGCCCGCCGCCGCCTTGACCAGCGAGAGGTAGCCCTCGTGGTTGTCGACCACGTAGTCGAGGTAGGCCGCCAGCGACACCAGCAGCCGCTGCAGCGGGTCACCCGACGCGGGCGGTGCGGTCTTCGCGATCAGGTCGTCGGCGGCGCGCCGCACGACCGCGACGTGGAAGTCGTGCTTGTTGCCGAAGTAGTGGTAGAGCAGGCCGCGCGAGATGCCGGCCTCCTCGGCCAGAAGGTCGATCGAGAGCTCGTCGAGCGACCGGGTCGCGAGCAGCCGGACGCCCAGATCCAGCAGCTGCTCCCGGCGCTGCTCGGGCGACAACCGGGTCCGCGGCGTCGTAGTCTGGCTCACGCCCCGCACTCTATTGACACTTTTTCAATACCGCCAGTACGGTCGGCCGCATGTCCTCCCTCCTCCCCGCCGATCACCTTCCCGTGCGGGTGCGGCACCTCGTCGTCGGCGCCGGGTTCGCCGGGCTGTGCGCGGCGATCAAGCTGCAGGAGGACGGCGAGACCGACTTCCTGGTCGTCGAGAAGGGCTCCGACGTCGGCGGCACCTGGCGCGACAACACCTACCCCGGCGCGACCTGCGACGTCCCGAGCCAGCTCTACTCCTACTCGTTCGCCTCGAACCCCGAGTGGTCGTCCTCCTACTCGGCCGGGCCGGAGATCCAGGCGTACATCCGCGACGTGGCCGAGGGCTCGGGGACCCTGGACCGGTTCGAGTTCGACACCCGCTTCGAGGACGCGGCCTGGGACGCCGCGGCCCAGGTGTGGCGCTCCCGGATCACGGGTCCGGACGGCGAGCGGACCGTCGTGTCGACGACCCTCGTGGTCGGCGCCGGCAGCCTGTCGGAGCCCCGGCTCCCGGAGATCGACGGCATCGAGACCTTCCGAGGCGCCCTGTTCCACTCCGCGCAGTGGGACCACACCGTCGACCTGGCCGGCAAGCGCGTCGCCGTCATCGGCACCGGCGCGTCGGCCATCCAGATCGTCCCCGAGCTGCAGCAGGTCGCGGCGGCGACCGGCGGCCACCTCGACGTCTACCAGCGGACGCCACCGTGGATCATCCCGCGCAACGACCGGCGGTACGGTGCCCTCGAGCGGCGCGCGCTGCGCCGGCTGCCGCTGCTGCGCAAGCTCTACCGGACCGGCATCTACTGGGCGCACGAGGGCTACGTGCCGGCCTTCACGATCGAGCCGCGGATCGCGGCTCCGGCCAAGCAGGCGGCGCTGGCCAACATCCGCAAGGGCATCTCAGACCCGGCGCTGCGAGAGCGCGTGACGCCGCACTACGAGATCGGCTGCAAACGGATCCTGCGCTCCAACACCTGGTACCCCGCACTGGCCGCCGCCGAGGTCGAGCTGGTCACCGACCCGATCTCCGCCGTGACCGCGAGCGGGGTCGTCACGGCCGACGGGACCGAGCGGCCGGTCGACGTCATCGTCGTCGCCACGGGGTTCCACACGACCGACCTGCCGTTCGCCGAGCACGTCACCGGCGCCGCCGGCCGCACCCTGGCCGACGTGTGGAGCGAGAGCGGCATGGCGGCGTACAAGGGCACGACCGTGCCGGGCTTCCCGAACCTCTTCGTGCTCGTCGGACCCAACACCGGCCAGGGCCACACCAGCATGGTGTTCATCATCGAGGCCCAGGTCGCCTACCTGCGCAGCGCGCTGCGGGCGATGCGGGAGCACGGGTGGGGCGCGGTCGAGCCGCGCCTCCCGGCGTACCGCCGCTGGAACGCGAACCTGCAGCGTCGGATGAAGCGCACCGTGTGGACCACCGGCGGCTGCCAGAGCTGGTACCTCGACGAGCACGGCCGCAACACGACCCTGTGGCCGAAGTCGACCGTCACGTTCCGCCGGCAGCTCGCCACCTTCGACGCCGACGCCTACACGACCACTCCCCTGGCACCGACCCGCGAGGAGCAGCCCGCATGAAGAGCTTCGACGACAAGGTCGTCGTGATCACCGGCGCCGGGTCCGGCATCGGCCGAGCGCTGGCGCAGGACCTCGGCCGCCGCGGCGCCCGGCTGGCGATCTCCGACATCGACGACGCCGGCCTCGCCGAGACCGTCCGCCTCGTCGAGTCGGCCGGGGTCCGCGAGGTCCGCTCCGACCACCTCGACGTCGCCGACCGGGCGGCGTTCGCGGCGTACGCCACGGCGGTCGCCGACCACTTCGGCCGGGTCAACGTGGTCGTCAACAACGCCGGCGTGGCGCTGTCGGGCAACTTCGAGGACCTCGAGTACGCCGACATGGACTGGATCATCGGCATCAACTTCTGGGGCGTCCTGCACGGCACCAAGGAGTTCCTGCCGCACCTGATCGCCTCGGGCGACGGGCACCTGGTCAACATCTCCTCGGTCTTCGGCCTCATCTCGATGCCCGGCCAGAGCATGTACAACGCCGCCAAGTACGCCGTCCGCGGCATGTCGGAGGCCCTGCGGGAGGAGATGCTGGTCGCCGGGCACCCGGTGGGGGTCACGGTGGTGCACCCCGGCGGCATCAAGACCGCGATCGCCCGCAACGCGCGCGTGTCGGCCAAGGAGGACAAGCAGGCGACCGCGCAGCTCTTCGACGAGAAGCTCGCCCGGATGACACCGGAGCGGGCCGCGGAGATCATCGTCAAGGGGGTCCAGGGCAGCAAGGCCCGCGTGCTGGTCGGCCTCGACGCGCACGCGATCCACCACCTGGCGAAGCTGACCGGTTCGCGCTACCAGGACCTGGTCGCCCGGGCCGCTAGCCGCGTCCTGCCGGAGCAGACGGGCGTCGTCTGACCCGCCGGACCCGGAGCGGACCGACCAGGCGGGGGCCGGCGAGCCGGTTCTCCAGGCGCTGCGCCTCGCGCCCGAGCGGCTGCGCGACGTACTCGCCGAGGATCACCCCGGACGCCAGGGCGATCGCGATCGACACCGCGGTCACCATGGCGAGCAGCCCGGCGGACGTCTGGTGCCCGCCCTCGGTGAGCAGGCTGAGCGCCCGGTAGATCGACAGCCCGGGCAGCATCGGCACCACCGCGGGCACGATCACGACCAGCGGCGGCACGCGCATCCGTGCGGCGACACCGAAGCTGACCAGGCCGACGAAGAACGCCGCCAGCGCCGTCGACCAGGTGCTGCCCACCCCGCCCAGCCCCACGGACTGGGAGATGACCATGGCGGCCGCGGCGACCACGCCGACCGGCAGCAGGGAGCGGCGCGGCGCGTACGACGCGAACGCGAACGCCGAGGCGCTCACGGCCGCACCCAGCGCCATGACCGACAGCTCCTTGAGGTCGGAGGCCCCGGGGTCGAGCCGCCCCACCTCCACGCCGGCCAGGTCGGCGACCTGGAGCCCACCGCTCACCCCGGCGATGATCCCGGCCGTCGCGAGCAGCGCCTCGGTCAGCCGCGCCCCCGCGGTGACGTAGAAGCCGGACAGCGCGTCCTGCAACGCTCCCATGAAGCCGATGCCGGCCAGCAGCATCACGATGTTGGCGGTCACGACCAGGGACGGGTCGAGACCGGTGCCCACCGACGCCGCGAGCACCGCGATCAGCGTCGCGATCCCGGCCCCGGCGACCTGGCGGTAGAAGAACGGGATGCGGCGACGCCCCATCGCCTGCTGCAGCAGGTCGATCGCGACCGCCGCGGCGAACGCGATCCCCACCACCGCCGTGTCACCCCCGAGCTGGAGGCCGACGCCGGCGGCCATCGCCCCCCAGCCGAGCGTCGCCGCCCAGCGCGGCAGCACGTGGCCCGACGAGACGATCCGGGCCAGCCGGGAGCGCGCCTCGCCCAGCTCGACGTCGCCGTGCAGGAGGTCGCGGACCAGGTGGTCGACCAGCGTGAGGTCCTCGTAGTCGATCTCGCGCTGCTTGACCTGCCGGATCAGCACGACCGGCGGCTCCTCGGGGTCCTGCTGGTGGCTCATCGACAGCGACGTGAAGGTCACGTCTGTCTCGGGGTGACGCACGCCGTAGCGCCACGCGACCGCCTGCATGGTTGCGGTGACGTCGGCGGCGCCGGCCCCTGAGGACAGCAGCAGCTCGCCGATCCGCAGGCACAGGTCGAGGGTCAGGTTCAGCTCCCGAGTGGCCGACATGGCCGCCATGGTGGCAGCCGGCTGGTAGACAGGTGAAATGCCCTTGGCGCCCGGGTCCGACGTGCACGTGGCGATGACCAAGTGGGGTGACCGACCCCACTGGGAGTTCGCCGCGACCTACCTCGGCAGCGACCGTCACGGCGACTGGCTGGGCATCGTCCGGGGCACGCCGATGAGCCGCCCCGGCGCGTCGTACGTCGCGCCGACCCACCAGGTCGGCCTGGTGCCGGCGCCCGGACCGGACCAGGACCGGGGGTGGCTGGCCACGTTCCACGACGTGGGCGGGCCGGTGCAGGTGTACGTCGATGTCACCACGCCGCCGACCTGGGACGAGGCGACGATCCGGGCCGTCGACCTGGACCTGGACGTCGTGCGGGGCCGGACCGGCCGGGTGTGGGTCGACGACGAGGACGAGTTCGCCGCGCACCGGGTCCGGTTCGGCTACCCCGAGGAGGTCGTCGAGGCCGCGCTGGCCTCCTGCGAGCGGGTGCACGCCGCCGTCGCGACCGGCGCACCGCCCTTCGACGGGGCCGCCGCCGCGTGGCTGGACCGGGTGCGGGAGTCCACCGCCACCTGAGCTGTGGAACGCTTCCGGTATGCGGATCGACTTCCACGGATCGCCCGAGCCCACGCTGGGCGTGGAGTGGGAGCTCGCGCTGGTCGACCGGCGCAGCAGGGACCTGCGCAACGACGCGACCCACCTGTTCGCCCGCGCCAAGCCCCGGCTCGCCGACCCGGGCAAGCTGCACCAGGAGATGCTGCGCAACACCGTCGAGATCGTGAGCGGTGTCTGCCACACCGTCGATGAGGCGATGACCGACCTGCGCCGGACCCTCGAGGCGGTGGTGCCGGCCGGTGACGAGCTCGACATCGACCTCTACGGCGCCGGCACCCATCCCTTCGCGTCCTGGACCGGCCAGCAGCTCACCGAGGGGCACCGCTACCAGGAGCTGATCAACCGGACCCAGTGGTGGGGCCGGCAGATGCTGATCTGGGGTGTCCACGTCCACGTCGGGCTGCCGGAGCGGGAGCGGGTGATGCCGGTGCTGTCCGCGCTGCTCACCTACTACCCGCACCTGCAGGCGCTCTCGGCGTCGTCCCCCATCTGGGCGGGCATCGACACCGGCTACGCGTCCAACCGGGCGCTGATGTTCCAGCAGCTGCCGACCGCCGGGCTGCCGTTCCAGTTCGAGCGGTGGTCGGAGTTCGAGTCGTTCGTGGCCGACCAGGTGGTCACCGGGGTGATCGAGGAGCTCACCGAGATCCGGTGGGACGTCCGGCCGTCCTGCGCCCACGGGACGCTGGAGAACCGGGTGTGCGACGGGATGTCGACGTTCGCGGAGCTGTCCTCCCTGGTCGCCCTCATGCACTGCCTCGTGATCGACCTCGACACCCGGGTCGCCGCGGGCGAGACTCTGCCGGTGCTGCCGCCGTGGCACGTGCAGGAGAACAAGTGGCGCGCCGCCCGCTACGGCCTCGACGCCATCGTCATCACCTCTCCCGCATCGGACGAGCGGCTCGTGACCGAGGACCTCGCCGACCTCCTCGACCGCCTCGCCCCGGTGGCCGACCGGCTCGGCTGTGCCCCCGAGCTCGCCGCCGTGGCCGACATCCCGGCCCGCGGTGCGTCCTACCAGCGCCAACGCGCGGTCGCCGACGAGACCGACGGCGACCTGGTCGCGGTCGTCGACTCCGTGGTCCGCGAGCTGCGCGCCGAGCTGGGGTAGGCGCCGGCGAGCTCCCGCGCACCGTCTCAGTAGCCCTCGGGCGGCGGGACCATCTCCAGGCGCACGCCCAGCAGGCGGACGGGTCGGTCCTGGTCGCGGGGGTCGAGACGGTCGAGCAGCGAGACCGCAGCCTCCTCCAGCACCTCGGGGTCACGCGTGGGCGCCGGCAGGGTGAGGCTGCGGCTCACCGTCACGAACGGTCGCAGCCGGACCTTGAGCCCGACCCGGGCGGCCGGGCGGCCCTCGGCATCGATGTCCGCCAGGGCCCGCCGGGTCAGCGAGCGGACCGCCGCCGCGACCTCCGCGCGGGTCTCCAGGTCGACCTGGAAGGTCTCCTCGCGCCCGTGTGCCCGCGCCACCCAGGGAGTCGCGTCGACCGGGCTGGTGTCCACCCCTCGGCCGAGCCGGTGGTACCAGGGGCCCATGGTCGGGCCGAGCTCGGCGGCCAGGACCCGCGCATCGGACGCGGCCAGCTGGGAGACGGTCTCGATGCCGAGCGCCGCCAGCTTCTTCGCCGTCCGAGCGCCGATGCCCCACAGCGCGGTCGTCGGCCGGTCCCCCATCACCTCCGACCAGGTCGCCTCGGTCAGCTGGGCGACCCCGCGGGGCTTCTCGAAGTCGGTCGCGATCTTCGCGCGCAGCTTGTTGTCGCCGATGCCCACCGAGCAGTGCAGCCCGGTCGCGGACAGGACCTCGGTGCGCACGTGCGCGGCGAAGTCACGAGGGTCGCCGAGGTCCCCGTGGTGCGCTCCCGCCGCGAGGAACGCCTCGTCCCACCCCAGCACCTCGACCACCACCGGCACCCCGCCCCACGCGAGGCCGCGCAGGGCCTCCATCACCTCGGCGGACGCGGCGTCGTACGCCGGCTTGTCCACCGGTAGGAAGACCGCGTCCGGGCACTTGCGGGCCGCCACGCGCAGGGGCATCCCCGACCCGACGCCGAACGCCCGCGCCTCGTAGGACGCCGTCGCCACCACGCCCCGCTCGGTGGGGTCGCCGCGCCCGCCGACGACGATCGGTCGGCCGGCCAGCTCGGGGCGGCGCAGCACCTCCACCGCCGCGATGAACTGGTCGAGGTCGACGTGCAGCACCCAGGGCTGTGCCGTGCCCGAGGCGGTCTCCGCAGCGGTCATCGGGGCGGCGGCAGCGCGTCGGTCGACTCCAGCTGGTCGAGCCCGGAGACCATGAGCAGGTCGGCGATCACCGACCTCAGCTGGGCCAGGATCGCCTCCGCCGCGAGCACCTCGGAGCGCTCCACCCGCCCCGTGGCGTCGGCCACGGCGAGCAGCGCGGGCCGGGCCGCCACCGCCATCCGGTTGGACGCCAGCTCCTCGGCCACGTCGTCCGTGGCGTCGGCCAGGTCGAGGGTCAGCAGCGCGTAGGAGCCGGGCACGGGCCGCCGGTGGTAGGCGGCGACCGCGGTCTGCCGCACCAGCACGCGGGTGCTGCGCAGCGCGCGGTCGAGCGGGTCGACCAGCTCGGCCATCTTGCGCAGGTCGTCGCGGTGGCGCACCCGGAACGGCGAGGAGTCGACGACCGACAGTCCCTCGTCGGCCGCGTCCTGGAGCTCCCGGATGAGGGAGTCCGTCGCCCGTGCGTCCGCGAGCAGCGCCATGGCCCGCTCGGACTCGCCCTCGGTCATCACCGCGCTCGCGGCACGCAGCAGGTCCGCGATCTTGCGCGCCACGACCGCCGCCTGCTCACGGGGTCGCCGCAACGGCGCCGCCGGCACCACCGTGGCTGCCACGAGCGCGACCAGTCCGCCGACGACCGCGTCCGTCCACCGGGTGAACGCCTGCCCGGGACCGGCGACCAGCCCCACGATGACGATCGACTGCACCGCCGCCTGGGTCACGAACAGCTGGCCGCCGTCGAGGAGGAACGCGGCGGTCATGGCGAGGGCGACGATCAGCCCGATCTGCCAGGCCCCCGAGCCCAGCCACACCACGAGGAGGTCGGCGAGGAAGACGCCGACGGCGACGCCCACCGTCACCTCGGCGACCCGCCGCAGCCGCTGGCCGTAGGAGGTCCCGAGCGCGACGACGGCGGCGACCGGCGCGAAGAACGGCGTCGGGTGGCCGAGCAGGTCCGCCGCGATGAACCAGGCGACCCCGGCGGCGACCGCGCACTGGCCGATCTGCCACGCCTTCGACTGCACCCGCCGGACCCGGGCTCGCGCCGACGTGCGGCCGCGGTCCCACATCCGGTCGAGCGACCCCGCCTCCATGGTCGCGATCCTGCCACGCCGGTCGGCCCGTCCGCCGCGGCCGGGACGACCGTGGGCGCGACGACCTCGGTCACCCGGCCGCCGCCTGCCGATGGGCCCAGTCGAGGGCCTGCTTCAGGTCGGCGAGGTCGCGGTACCAGGTGCGCACCTCCACCCGGCACCGGACCCGGTCGACGCGCCGGTCGTACTCCGAGCACTCCGCGCGCGCCTCGGACCCCGTCGGCGGGAACACCCCGGTGCCGTCGTAGTGCCAGATCTCGAAGCCGTTGCGCGCGTCGCCGGTGACATCGACGACGGTGTCGCCGGGCGGAGCGCCGCCGCGGGTCGACGCTGCGGCGACGCCGCCGGCACCGGTCACGAGCAGGAGGGCGATGGCGACGATCCACGTCAGGGTCTGCTTCACGATGGCTCCCGAGAGGTCGTGCGCCGGCGGGTCCGACGCACGAGCGACGCTAGGAGGGACCGCGGACCGCGGCGGTCGACGGCGCGGCGGCCTGTGGACGGGAGTGCTGGAGCACTCCCCGGTGGACGGAGGGCGGGCCGAGCCGCCGGCCCGGGGTTCGGCACCGGCCACCAGCGGGTACCAGCACGGGCGTGACGGAGGGTGCGAGCGGTGCCGCGGGGCTGCTGGACGGGCGGTACCGCCTGCTCGGCCGTCTCGGGAGCGGCGGCATGGGCACGGTCCACCGCGCCCACGACGAGCGGTTGGACCGCACGGTCGCGGTCAAGCTGCTGCGCAGCGGGGACGACCCGGTGCACCGGGCCCGGCTCCTCTCGGAGGCCCGGCTCGCCGGCGGGCTGCACCACCGGGGCATCGTCCGCGTCCACGACTACGGCGAGGCGACCACGCCGGCCGGCACCGTGCCGTACGTCGTCATGGCACTGGTCGAGGGCGAGCCCCTGTCCGACGTGCTCCGCGAGCGGCGCACGCTCCCGCCCGAGGAGGTCGCCGCCCTCGTCTCCCGCATCGCCGAGGCCCTGACCGTCGCCCACGCCGCCGGCGTCGTGCACCGGGACCTCAAGCCGTCCAACGTCATCGTGACTGCGAACGGCCCCGTCGTGGTCGACTTCGGTGTCGCGCGGTCCGACGCGGCCGACCCGCTGACCGACACCGGCCTGGTCGTCGGCACCGCCGACTACCTCAGCCCCGAGCAGGCCACCGGGTCCCGTGCCACGGCCGCGTCCGACGTCTACGCCCTCGGCGTGGTCGCCCACCAGTGCCTCAGCGGGGTCTCGCCGTTCCACCGCGAGACTCCCGTCGCCACCGCCCTCGCCCACCTGCGTGACGACGTGCCCGCGCTGCCCGCCGACGTGCCTGCCGGGCTGCGGGCCCTCGTGTCCTCGATGACCGCGCGAGCCCCGGAGGACCGGCCCAGCGCCGCGGAGGTGGCCCGGTGGGCCGAGGCACCGGCGACGACAGCGGTGGTGCTGCCGCCGATGCCGCCGACGCCACCCACCGCGCCCCAGCCCCGGACCCAGCCCCGGACCCAGGTCGTGCCCCAGGTCGTGCCCCAGGTCGCCGGCTGGTGGTCCCGCCGGCGGCTCGCCGTGGTCGCGGCGGCGGCCACCGTGATCGTGGCCGGCTCGACCCTCGCCGCACTGCACAACGGGGACGCCGCGGCGCCGGCCGCGGACGCCACCGGGGCGACCCACCGCTCGGGGGCCCACCGGTCCGAGCGGCCGAGCCCCACCGCGACGCCGACGACCGACCCCACGCCGGTCGGCACGCAGACCCCGGCCCGGTCGGACCAGCACTCCAAGCCGCACCCCAAGCCGAAGCCGCACCCGAAACCGCACCCGAAGCCGAAGCACGAGCCGAAGCCGAAGCCGAAGCCGAAGCCCAAGCCCGGCCACGGGCCCGGCCACGAGCACGGCCACGGGCACGGACACGGGCACGGACACGGGCACTGACCAGACCGCTCGACGGTTGTGGCCGTCGTCACGACAGGCCACACTCGGACGCCACACCGACGACAGCAGGGGGAACAGCGTGGTCACTCCGATCGACCCGACGGCGACGGGGTTCCTCCTCGCGGAGAACCGCAGCATGCCGATGCACGTCGGCGGCCTGCAGCTCTTCGAGAAGCCCGAGGGCGCCGGGCGCGACTATGCGCGGCAGATGTACGAGGCGATGCGCGACGTGCAGGAGATCGCGCCGCTCTTCCTCAAGCACCCGCACCGCTCGCTCTCCACCGCCGGCCAGCTGGTCTGGGTCGAGGACGAGCAGTTCGACATCGAGCACCACGTCCGGCACAGCGCCCTGCCCCGACCGGGACGAGTCCGCGAGCTCCTCGAGCTTGCCGGCCGCCTGCACAGCACGCGGCTCGCCTGGGAGCGGCCCCTGTGGGAGGCCCACGTCATCGAGGGCCTCAAGGACGGCCGCGTGGCGCTCTACACGAAGACCCACCACGCCCTGGTCGACGGCATCTCCGCGATGCGCCTGCTCCAGAGCGTGCTCTCGACCGACCCGGACCGGCGTGACATGCCCGCCCCGTGGGACGCCAGCACCCGCCGGAAGAAGAAGCCGCTCGAGGTCACCGACGGCCCGTCCGGCAGCCTCGCGGACATCCCGGCCAGCGCGATGCGCTCGGCGCTGGGCATCGCCTCCGAGGCGGCCGGCATGCCCGGGGCGCTGCTGCGGACGCTCACCAAGGGGGTGCGCAACGAGACCTCGGCGATCTCGCTCTACGCGCCGCGGACGATCTTCAACCGCACGATCACGGGCTCGCGCCGGTTCGCCGCCCAGGACTGGCCGGTCGAGCGGCTGCGAGCGATCGGCAAGGCCACCGGGACGACGATCAACGACGTGGTCCTCGCCATGTGCAGCGGTGCGGTCCGCACCTACCTCGAGGAGCTCGACGCCCTGCCCGACTCACCGCTCGTGGCGATGGTCCCCGTGGGCCTGCGGGCCAAGGAGTCGGGCACCGCCTCCACGGAGGGCGGCAATGCGATCGGCGCGGTGATGTGCCAGCTGGGGACCCACCTCGCCGACCCGGCCGACCGTCTCGAGGGCATCCATCGCTCGATGAAGGACGGCAAGGAGGCGCTGTCGAGCATGACGCCGACGCAGATCCTCGCCATGAGCGCCCTCGGGCAGGCACCGGCCATCGTCGCGCCGATCCTGAAGATGCAAGGCATCGTCCGGCCGCCGTACAACCTGATCATCAGCAACGTCCCGGGCCCGCGGACCACGCACTACTGGAACGGCGCGAAGATGGTCGGCACCTATCCGCTCTCGATCCCGATCAACGGGATGGCGCTCAACATCACCTGCACGTCGTACGACGGCAAGATGGGCTTCGGGCTGATCGGCTGCCGCCGCACGGTGCCGAGCCTGCAGCGGCTGCTGGGCCACCTCGACACCGAGGTGGCCGCCCTGGAGAAGGCGGCCGGGGTCTAGGCCGACCCCGGCCGGGGCGACGGGGCGGGCAGCTCCTCGAGCCCGCCGCCCACCGTCGCGGCGACCGCGCGCAACCGGGCGCGGGTGATGTCGGCGACCGTGCGCAGGCCGGCCGTCCGGGCGTTGGACCCGGCCCGGGTGGGCTCGGCGGAGTTGATACTCACGCACCGTCGGGTGCCGCCGTCCGCGGCGTTCTGCAGCGCCACCGCGTGCCCGGTCGTGCCGCTGCCCGCGAAGAAGTCCAGCACCAGCGCGTCGTCGGGCATGGTGCCGAGGATGCGGCGCACCAGCCCGGTCGGCTTCGGTGACTCGAAGACGTGGCCGACGAGGTCCTTGAGCTCCTGCACGGCCGTGTCGGTCGACCCGACCTCCTCGGCGAGCCAGATCGTCCGCAGCTTCTTGCGCCGTCCGCCCGGGACGTCGGGGTGCAGCCAGTCGCGCTGGAACACGTCGACCCGCTCCCCCAGCCGCCCCTGCACGCGCCGGCAGACCAGGTCGTCGGGCCGCTGGTCGATCAGCGGCCGGCTCCACCGCCACACCGCGGGACGCCCGTCGCCGAACACCGGGCCCACTTCGACGGCGCCCCGGAACGGCGTCGTGCTCACCCTCCCCGAGTCGGGGTCGCCCCACACCGTGAAGGCGAGCGTGGGGGCGGTCACGGGGTTGAACTTCTTGTTGGTGTTGCGCAGGGGCAGGTGGCGGAACCGCCGCCCGTCCGCGGTCGTCAGCGGGAAGTCACGCTCGTCGACCGCGTCCGGCGACGTCGCGTCGAGCACGCACCGGCGGGCGTCGCGGGCGTAGACCAGCAGGTACTCGTGATTGGTCGCGAAGCCCTTGCCCAGCTGGCGTCCCTTGGCGTTGAGGTTGACCACGACCTGCGCGAGCAGGTTCTGCTCGCCGAACAGGTCGTCCATCAGCAGCCGCAGGTGTGCGACCTCGTGGTCGTCGATGCTCACGAAGACCGCACCGGTCTCGGCGAGCACCTCGCGCGCCGCGGCCAGCCGCGGGCGCATCATCGCCGCCCAGTGCGCGTGCCCGCGGAAGTCGTCGCAGTAGGCGAACTCGTTGCCGGTGTTGTACGGCGGGTCGGTGTAGACCAGGTCCACCGGACGGCCCAGAAGCTCTGGGAGCGTGGGCAGCACGTCGAGGTTGTCACCCTCGATGAAGGTGTTCCACGGACGGCCCACGGCCCGCACCCTAGCCTTCGAGGGTGCACGTCCGACCGGTCCTCCTCGTCGCCGTGGCCGCGGTCTGCGCATTGACCGTCCCGCCGGCGCTCGCGGGCCCCGCCGGCCCCCATCCCGGTACGACGCGTCGCGCCCCGCAGCCGCGGGTCTCGTCGGCCGACGAGCCGGTGACGACGGTCCCGGCACGCACGAGCCGCCACCCCCGGACCACGACCTCCGACGAGGTCGGCTGGCAGGTCGCGCCGGGCGTCACCTACTCCAGCTGGCGACAGACGGACGCGCGCGGCCCCGTCGTCGCGCACCTGCTCACCATCGACCCCTCCACCCCGGGGCTGCGCATCGACTACGCCAGCGGGGCCACGGTGCGGCAGGTCGCCACCGTCGCCCACCTGGTCGAGGAGGCCGGCGGGGTGGCCGGCGTCAACGGCGACTTCTACGACATCGGTCGCACCGGCGCACCGCTGGGGGTCGGCGCCGACCCACGGCACGGGCTCCTGCACGCACCCCGCTCCGGGTGGAACGACGCCTTCTTCCTCGACCGCCGCGGCCGGCCCCGGATCGGCGAGCTGCCGATGGCCGCCCGGGTGCTGCACCACCCGCGGCTGCGGATCACCAACCTGAACTCGCCGTACGTCGCCCCCGGCGGCATCGGTGCCTACACACCCGCGTGGGGACGCACCGCCGGCTACCGGGTCGTGCTCGGCCAGCACCGACGCGTCCGCTCGGTGCTCGTGCAGCACGGCCGGGTCGTGCGCAACCGGGCCCGGCTGTCGGTGGGCCGGCCCGTCGACGGCGTGCTGCTGGTCGGTCGCGGCCGCGGGGCCCGGCTGCTCAGGGACCGGCTGCCCGTCGGGTCCCGCGCGCGGACGCGGTGGTCGCTGGCCGGCCACCCCCGGATGGCGATCAGCGGCGACCACTTCCTGGTCCGGGCCGGGGTGGTGACCGCGGTCGACGACCGGGTGGTCGCGCCCCGCACCGCTGTCGGCATCGACCGCTCGACCGGTGACGTGCTGCTCCTCGTCGTCGACGGCCGCTCCCGCCGGAGCCGGGGCAGCACGATGGTCGAGCTCGCCGACCTGATGGTCGACCTGGGCGCCGACGACGCGCTCAACCTCGACGGCGGCGGCTCCTCGACGATGGTCGGGCCCGAGGAGACCGGCTCGTTCGCGGTCCTCAACACCCCCTCAGACGGCTTCGAGCGACGCGTCGCCGACGCGCTGTCGATCGGCTACCAGGCGCCGGCCGGCTAGCTGTGATGCCCAGGCACGTTGGTCGAGAAGGTGTGACGACACGATCTGAGGTCGTGGATGGGTGAAGGCCTCCCGGTGTGGAGTGGAGCTGTCTAAGAAACCGCTTCGCACCAAGGAGGCCTTCGTGTCCCACGCTACCCATGCCAACGCTGCTCTGACTCCACGTGCCCGGCTCAAGCTCGCTCGGTTGATCGTCGACCAGGGCTGGTCGGTCCCACGCGCGGCCGAGCGGTACGACGTGTCGTGGAAGACCGCCAAGAAGTGGGCCAACCGCTATCGGGCCGAGGGGCCCGTCGGGATGCTCGACCGGTCCTCGCGGCCGCACCGCCAGCCCCACCGGACGCCGGCGCCGGTGGTGCGCAAGATCGTCCACCTGCGCTGGAAGCAACGACTGGGACCGGTGGAGATCGCTGACCGGCTCGGGATGGCTTCCTCGACCGTGCATGCCGTGCTCGTGCGGTGCCGGATCAACAGGCTCACCCACCTTGACCGCGTCACCGGCGAACCGATCCGACGCTATGAGCACGACCATCCCGGTGACCTGCTCCACCAGGACGTCAAGAAGCTGGGCCGGGTCCCCGACGGCGGTGGCTGGCGCTATGTGGGACGCCAGCAGGGTGAGAAGAACCGATCGACGACTGTCGCTCGCACCGGTGCACCTCGCAGCAAGCACCGTGACCCGTTGATCGGGACCTGCTACCTGCACACGATCATCGACGACTACTCCCGCGTCGCCTACGTCGAGGCCCACGACGACGAAACCAAGGAGACCGCGGCGCTCGTGCTGCGCAACGCGGTCGCCTGGTTCGCCGAGCGCGGCGTCACCGTCCAGCGGGTCCTGACCGACAACGGCGGCTGCTACAAGTCCCACCTATGGCGCGACACCTGCGCAGAGCTCGGCATCACGCCCAAGCGGACCAAGCCTTACCGACCCCAGACCAACGGCAAGATCGAGCGGTTCCACCGGACCCTGGCCGAGGGCTGGGCGTTCAAGAAGTTCTACAGCTCCGAGGCAGCCAGGCTCGCCGCCCTGCCAGGATGGCTCCACCAGTACAACCACCACCGGCCCCACTCGGCCATCGGCAAGCGTTCACCCATCACCCGCTTGGACAACCTGGCTGGGCATCACAGCTAGCCGGGGAGCCCGGCGACGCCGACCGTGGTCACCGGCGCGAAGCACTCGGCCGGCGGCTTGCCGATCACGCGCGGGACGATCACGTCGCCGCGCACGAACGCGCTGGCGGGCACGCCGCATCCGATCGACACCACCTGGGCGACCACGACGTCGCCCTCGACCTGCCCGGCCGCCCGGGTGACCTCCGCGGCCAGGCCGTCGTCGAAGCGGGCGACGTACGACGCCAGGTCGGCGGGGTCGGTGACGTCGGTCGCCCGGCTCTCCTCGGCGCCCCCGCCGGCCGTCTGCGAGACGAGCACGACCTCGGGGGCCGGGCTGTCGCCAGAGGGCGGGGACGCGGGGCGGGCGTCGTCGCTGCCGCACCCGGCCAGGGCGAGGAGCAGGACCGTTCCGAGAAGGAGTCGCATGGTGGTGGGACGGTAGCGGCCGCCGCCGGGTTCCACCGTGGCAGGCTGCGCAGGTGCCCCGCTTCAGCCGCGCCGAGCTCGAGTCCTTCCGCGACCGGGAGGTCCCCGACCTGGTCGGGCCGGACCTGCGACTGCTCTTCGTCGGGATCAACCCGGGGCTCTGGACGGCCGCGACCCAGACCCACTTCGCCCATCCGGCCAACCGGTTCTACCCCGCCCTGCTGCTGGCCGGCATCATCACCGAGCCGGTCAGCCCGTCGGACGGCATGACCGACGACGACCGTGACCGGCTCCGGGCCCGCGGCGTCGGCATCACCAACCTCGTGCGCCGGGCCACCGCCCGCGCGAGCGAGCTCTCGGCCGAGGAGCTCCGGGCCGGCGGGGCCGAGCTGGTCGAGACGGTGCGGCGGACGCGTCCGCGCGTGGTCGCGGTCGCCGGGATCACGGCGTACCGCACCGCGTTCGCGCGACCGAAGGCCCGACCGGGCCGTCAGGAGGAGCGGCTCGCGGACGCCGAGCTGTGGGTGGTGCCGAACCCGAGCGGGCTCAACGCCCACGAGACCACGGCGACGCTGGCCGGGGCGTACGGTGCGGCGGCACGGGCCGCCGGGGTGCTGTAGGCGCCGGCACGGCCGCGATGCCGGCCTCGAGGAGGTCGCGCAGGCGGGCGTCGGTGCCGGGGTCGCCCGCGGCCACCACTCCCTCGACCGCGCAGCGGACCATCGTCGGTGCGCAGCGCTCGGCGAAGGAGCGACGGTCGATCCGGCCGCGCACGTCGAGCCGCTCCACCCAGGCGACGGCACCGGGCACCTGGTCGAGCGCGACCCGGGCCCGGCGGGTCACCCCGGCGAGCCCGGGGTCGGCGGCGGCGACCTGGACCGCCCGCAGCAGCCCGGCGGCCAGCACCCGTTGGGTGGCCTCCGGCTGGTCGAGGAGCTGACGGGACGCGACCGCGACGGAGAGCGCGACCGGCGTGTCCTCGTCGCCCACCAGGCCGACCACCGAGGGGATCAGCGGCGGCAGCCCGCGCCGGCCCTCGTCGGAGATCGCGTCGTTGACCTGGCGCGCCAGCTGGGCCAGCAGCGGGTGTGTGCAAGAGGGGTGGTCGCTCCACCGCTCCCCGGCGAGGACCGACGCGAGCTCCATGAAGCACGCGCCCCGCTTGGCGTTGCGGTGGCGGCCGCGGGACAGGATCGGCATGCCGTCCGGAAGAGTGGATGACGTCATCGAGGGCCTCCTGGTTCGAGGATGCGCCTCACCTCGCCGCGTCGGCAACCCCCTACGGAGGTGGATTCGGGCCGGGCTGGCTGGCCCGGTCAGGCCGGGAAGACCTGGTCCTTCCCGAGCACCGTGAGCCCGTCCTCGACGACGAAGCCGCGCGCCCGGTCGGCGTCGTGGTCGACACCGAGCTCGGCGCCCGGAGGGATGACCACGTTCTTGTCGACCAGCGCGTTGCGCACGACGGCGCCGGCGCCGACGCGGACGCCGTTCATCAGCACCGAGCCCGTCACCTCGGCACCGGCGTCGACCCGCACCGCGGGCGAGAGCACCGACCGGCGCACGCGGCCGCCGGTGATGACGACCCCGGGCGAGAGCACGGCCTCGTCGGCGCTGGGCACCTGGCCGTCCGCCTGCACCAGCTTCACCGGCGGCTGGGGGCCGTAGGAGGTGTAGATCGGCCAGCGGAAGTTGTAGAGGTTGAAGACCGGCAGCGGCGAGACGACATCCATGTGGGCGGCGTAGTAGGAGCCCAGCGTCCCGACATCGCGCCAGTAGTCACGGTCGCGCTCGGTCGACCCGTCGACGTCGTTGTCCTTGAAGTCGTAGACACCGGCCTGCTGCCGGCGCACGAACGACGGCACGATGTCTCCGCCCATGTCGTGCTTGGACCCGATCTCGGTGGAGTCGCGGGTGACCGCCTCGACCAGGGCGGGTGCGTCGAACACGTAGTTGCCCATCGACGCCAGCACCTCCCCGGGGCTGTCGGGCAGACCCTCGGGGTTCTTCGGCTTCTCGAGGAAGTCGCGGATCCGCCCCGGGTCGTCGGGGTGGACGTCGATGACGCCGAACTGGTCGGCCAGCTCGATCGGCTGGCGGATCGCGGCGACCGTGCACGCGGCGCCGCTGGCGATGTGCGCCTTGACCATCTGCTTGAAGTCCATGCGGTAGACGTGGTCGGCGCCTACCACGACGACGATGTCGGGTTCCTCGTCGCGGATCAGGTTGAGCGACTGGTAGATCGCGTCGGCGCTGCCGAGGTACCAGTGCTTGCCGACGCGCTGCTGGGCCGGCACCGGGGTGACGTAGTTGCCCAGCATCGTCGACATCCGCCAGGTCTGCGTGACGTGGAGGTCGAGGCTGTGGGACTTGTACTGCGTCAGCACGACCACCTTGAGGTAGCCGGAGTTGACGACGTTGGACAACGCGAAGTCGATCAGCCGGTAGATGCCGGCGAACGGGACCGCCGGCTTGGCTCGGTCCGCGGTCAGCGGCATCAGGCGTTTGCCCTCCCCTCCGGCCAGCACGATCGCGAGCACCTTCCGGCGGGAGCTGAGGGCCATGCGTCCAACCTAGTGGGGCGCCCCGAGCACCGGTAGGTTCGAGTCGTGCGAGTCGACGTGCTGTCCCGCGAGTACCCGCCCGAGGTCTACGGCGGTGCCGGTGTCCACGTGGCCGAGCTGGTCCGGGCGCTGCGCGATCGGCCGGACGTCGAGGCCCACGTCCACGCCTTCGGGGCGCCACGCGACGAGGCGCTCACGGCGTCGTACGCCGACCTCGCCGAGCTGTCCGGCGCCAACGCGGCGCTGCGCACGCTCGGCGTCGACCTCGCGATCGCCGCCGGGTGCGCGGGCACCGAGCTCGTGCACTCCCACACCTGGTACGCCAACATGGCCGGCCACCTCTCCGCGCTGCTCTACGACGTCCCGCACGTCGTCAGCGCGCACTCGCTCGAGCCGCTGCGGCCGTGGAAGGCCGAGCAGCTGGGCGGCGGCTACGCGATCTCGTCGTGGGTCGAGCGCACCTCCTACGAGGCGGCCGCCACGGTCATCGCGGTGTCAGCCGCGATGCGCGACGACGTGCTCGCGTCGTACCCCGCCATCGACCCGGCGCGGGTTCAGGTGGTGCACAACGGCATCGACACCACCGACTGGTCGCCGCGGCTCGACCCCGACCGGGTGCGCGAGCTCGGCGTCGACCCCGACCGGCCGTCGGTCGTGTTCGTCGGGCGGATCACCCGGCAGAAGGGGCTGCCGCTGTTCCTGCGCGCGTGCGCCTCGCTGCCCGCCGACGTGCAGATCGTGCTGTGCGCCGGCGCTCCCGACACCCCCGAGATCATGGCCGAGGTCGAGTCGCTGGTCGCCGACCTGCGCGCCTCCCGCACCGGCGTCGTCTGGATCCCGGAGATGCTGCCGCGGCCCGACGTCGTGGCGCTGCTGACCGGTGCGACGGCGTTCGCGTGCCCGTCGATCTACGAGCCGCTGGGCATCGTCAACCTCGAGGCGATGGCCTGCGAGACCGCGGTCGTCGCCACCGCGACCGGCGGCATCCCCGAGGTCGTCGTCCCCGACGAGACGGGGCTGCTCGTGCCGATCGAGCAGGCGACCGACGGCACCGGTACCCCACTGGACCCCGACCGCTACGTCGCCGACTTCGCCGACGCCCTCACCGCGGTCGTCTCCGACCCCGACCGGGCCGCGGCGATGGGCCGCGCCGGTCGCCAGCGGGCGATCGACGCCTTCTCCTGGGCCGCGATCGCGGAGCGGACCGTGGAGGTCTACCGCTCGGTGCTCTGAGCACCGCGCGGCAGGTGCCGGACCGCCGGCACCGCCGCGACCACGAGCGCCGCGCCTACACCGACGACCGTCATGCCCGCGAGCGCGGTGTGGATGCCGACGGCCGCGCTCACCGCGCCGGCCAGGACGTTGCCGAGCGGGATCATGCCGGCGCTGGTGAGGTAGTCGTAGCTCGACACCCGCGAGAGCGACCGCTCCGGCACGTGCTCGCCCAGCGAGGTCTCCCAGAGCGTGAACGCACCAGTCACGCAGACGCCCGCGGCGAGCTCGAGCGCGCCGATCCCCCACGTGCCCAGGCCGCTGCCGATGAAGGCGGCCTGGCAGGACGCGCCGACGAGCATCAGCGCGGCGACGCGCAGCGCGAACGCCGGGCGCCAGCGCAGGAACAGCAGGTCGCCGAGCACCGAGCCGACGCCGAAGCAGGCGACCACGACCGCCCAGGACCGCGCGCCGTCGAGCTCCTGCTCCATCAGGACCGGACCGATCACGAAGATCGCCGGCAGCACGGCCACGTGATAGGCGGCGAAGCCGCCGAGGAAGGCCAGCACCCACGACCGTGACCGGACCTCGCCCCACCCGTCGCGCAGGCTCGCCCAGAAGTGCTCGGTGGTCGCGGTCGGGTCCTCCTCGGCGACGGCGTCGACGACGCGGCTGCGCAGCGGCAGCAGCAGGGCGACCGACACCGCGAACGTCGCGGCGTCGAAGAGCAGCGCACCTCCCGGACCGCCCGCCACCGCGATGAGCACCCCCGCCAGCACCGGCCCCACGATCGACCCGACGGAGAACGTCAGCCCGCGCAGCGCGTTGGCGGGCTGGATGTTCGCCGGGGTCACCGTGGTGGGCAGCAGCCCGCTGAACGCCGGCGCGAAGAACGCGTCGGCGGCGCCGTACACGGCCGCGAGGACGGTGAGGTGGACGACGTCGGCCCGTCCGGACAGGAGCAGCGCCGCCGCGACGACCTGGCAGACCAGCCGGACGACGTCGGAGGTGACCAGGATCCGCTTGCGGTCCCACCGGTCGGCCCACACGCCCGCCGGCAGGGCGAGGACGACGAACGGCAGGAACTGCGCGGCCGACACCAGCGCGACGGCGCCCACGTCCCCACCCACCGACATCACCGCGAACGGCAGCGCCACCATCGTCACCCGGTCGCCGAGCACCGAGAGCACCTGGCTGCCGAAGAGCAGCCGGTACTGCGGCTCCTCCCGGAGCACGGCAGGCACGCGCACCGTGGTCAGCACGCGACGAGGATCCGCGAGACGTCGTGGGCACCGCAACTTGTCGGCGTGAACCATCACTTGTCGGCTGAAGCTTTGGCCGACAAGCGAGGGTTTACCCGGTCGACCGGGTAAACCAGCACGCGCCCGATACGTTCGGCCCGTGACCAAGCACGTCTTCCTGCTCCGCACCCTCACCGGCTCGGCACACGACCCCGGCCTGCACGCGGCGCTGGCCGCGGCCTGGGTGAGCCGGCTCCAGGTCAACGTCGACGACGAGCCGGTCGCGGCAGCGATGCGGATCCCGCAGCTGGACCCACCGGTCGCCGCGGTCGTGAGCACCTGGGACGGTGATCCGGCGGCGACCGCCCGCGCGCTGGGCGAGGTCGCCGAGCGGGTGCACGGGTACGCCGTGGACGAGCGCCGACGGCTGGACCCGCCGGAGGCCTGGGACGGCAGCCGGGCCGACGCACTGGCGAACGTCGCCGTGCTGCGGCGCCCGGCGGAGCTCGCCCCTGAGGAGTGGCTGCGCCGCTGGATGGTCGACCACACGCCGATCGCGATCCGCACCCAGGCGACCTTCGGCTACGTGCAGAACGTGGTCACCGCCGCGACCACCCCCGACGCGCCGCCGGTCGACGCGATCGTCGAGGAGCTGTTCCCCAGCGCAGGCGTGAGCGACATCCACGCGTTCTACGGCAGCGGCGGCGACGACGCCGAGCTGGCGCGGCGGATGACCGAGCTGATGGCCAGCGTCGCCCGCATCGGGGCCGACCGCGACCTCGACCTGGTGCCGACCAGCCGCTTCCTCTACGCGCTCGCGCCCGGGTAGCCGCGCACGTCGACCACCTCGGGGTAGAACGCGACGTGACCGGCGATCTCGGCCACCGCGTCGTACGGCGCGGCGTACTCCCACACGGCGCCGGCGTGCGTGTCGCCGTCGACCACCAGGTCGTAGTACGACGCGTCGCCCTTGTAGGGGCAGTAGGTCGTGCGGTCGCTGCGCACCAGCACCGCGGCGTCGACGTCCCGGAGCGGGACGTACTGCACGGCCGGGTAGCCCGCCTCCTGCAGCGTCAGCGCCGAGGTCGTGTCGGCCACCATCCGCTCCCCCAGCGTCACCACGACCCGGTGGCCGGTCGGCGAGATCGCGATCGGGTGGCTGTCGTCGGGCAGGAGCACCGGCTTGTCCGTCATACCGGCCCAACGAGGGGACCGCGGCCGATGTTCCGGTCCAGGCCGGTCGGGCTCAGTGCTCGGTGGAGTCCCAGGTGATCCGACCGTCGGGGCGGGCGCCGAGGTAGACGGTGTCGCCGAAGTCGTTGGACGCGTAAGCCCACACCGCTGCGCCGCTCTCGTCGGGGGCCCGCACGATCGCGTACCAGGTGTCCTCGTCGGGCATCTTGCTGCGGACCTTGCGGACCAGGTCGACCACCACCTGAGGATCCACCGACGCGAGGTCGGTGCGCGGGAAGGACGAGGAGCTCTTGATGTCGTTGGAGGTCAGCTCGCTGCCGTCCCAGTACCAATACTCCTCGTGGGCGGTCCGGTGGTCCACGGGCAGCTCGACGACCGCGTAGGTCGGGTAGAGGACCGCCGAGAACGCCGTCGTCGACCCCGACTGCTCGCGCACGGCGTCGAGGAGGTCGGTGTAGCCCTGCACGCTGATGACGTTGGCGTCCTGGTGGTCCAGGGCGCCCAGGACCCCGGAGGTGGTGTTGTCGCGGATCGCGTTGACGATCGCGGTGATCCCGCCGATGGCGAGGACCGCGACGACGACCACGCCGACCAGCGGCACGAGCAGGAGCCGCTTGGACACCCGGGCCGACGAGGCCGTGGGGGCGGGGGTGGGCATCGGCGAGCCGTACGGCACGTGCGGCGGCGGCTGGGCCGGGGTGTCGGGCAGCCAGGTGGCCGGTGGGACCTCGGAGCCTGCCTCGGTCCCGGCCGCCTCGGCCGCCTCGGGATCCGGAGTCGGGTCGGCGGCGGGCGACGAGCCGCCCGGCTGGTACTCCCGGTAGCCCGTCGGAGCCAGGTACGCCGCCGGCACGACCGCACCCGCCGCATGCCCCGGCTCGGGGCCGGCCTCGGGGCCGGGCTCGGGGCCGGGCCCGGGCGCCGGCGTGGACTGGAGGTCGTGGACGAGCATCTGGACCTCGCCGAGCGTCTGCGCGCGGCGCAGCTCCTCGATCCGCTTGTCGCGGTCGGCCTCGACGATCCGGCCGTCGCTCCAGGCCGCCTCGACGACCTCGATCGCGGCGTCCCGGTCCTTATCGCGGGCGCGCTGGTCCGGCGTGCTCACACGTGCACCGTAGTGCTAGACGAACACTCCCAGCAGCAGAACCGCGAGGAGGCCGGTCACCGACAAGACGGTCTCCATCAACGACCAGGTGCGGACGGTCTGGCCGACGCTCATCCCGAAGTACTCCTTGACCAGCCAGAACCCCGCGTCGTTGACGTGGGAGAAGAACAGCGAGCCGGCACCGACCGCGAGGACGACGAGGGACGTCTCACCGGTCGACATGCCCTGGACCAGGTCGACCATGAGCGAGCTCGCGGTGATGGTCGCGACCGTCGCCGACCCGGTCGCCAGCCGGATCAGCACCGCCAGCACCCAGGCCAGCAGCAGCACCGACACGTTCGCGTCCTTGGCCCAGTCGGCGAGCAGCGTGCCGATCCCGGTGTCGACCAGTACCTGCTTGAAGCCACCGCCGGCGGCGACGATCAGCAGGATGCCGGCGATCGGCGGGAGCGAGGCGGAGACGGTCTCGGAGATCTCGCGCCGGCCCATGCCGGTGCCCACGCCGAAGGTGAGCATCGCGACGAGGACGGCGACCAGCAGCGCGACGAACGGGTTGCCGATCACGTCCGCCACCTGCTGGACCCGGTCGTCGGGGTCGTCGACGACGATGTCGACGACCGCCTTCCCGAGCATGAGCACGACCGGGAGGAGCACCGTGGCGAGCGTGACGCCGAAGGACGGGCGGCGACCGTCGGGCCGCTCGTCACGCTCCCAGGTGCTCGGCGGCTCGACCACGACCCAGCGGCCGGCGAGGGAGCCCCACAGCGGACCGGCGACGATGATCGTGGGGATGGCCACCAGGATGCCGAGGCCGAGGGTGACGCCGAGGTCGGCGTGCAGGTTCTGGATCGCGATGACCGGGCCGGGGTGGGGCGGGACGAACCCGTGCATCGCCGAGAGGCCGGCCAGGGCGGGGATGCCGACGGTGACCAGCGAGAGGCGGGACCGGCGCGCCACCAGGTAGATGACCGGCATCAGCAGCACCAGCCCGATCTCGAAGAACATCGGCAGGCCGATCAGCGCGCCGACCAGCGCCATCGCCCACGGCAGCGCCCGGCCGGACGCCCGCCCGACGATCGTGTCGACGATCTGGTCGGCGCCGCCGGAGTCGGCGAGCAGCTTGGCGAAGATCGCGCCGAGCGCGATCAGCGAGCCCACGCCCGCGGCCGTGGTCCCGAACCCGGTCGTGAACGACGTCAGCACGTCGTTCATGTCCTGGCCGGCCAGCAGCCCGACGGCCAGCGCCCCGAGGATCAGGGCGAGGAACGGGTGCATGCGCACGACGGTGATGAGCACGACGATCAGCGCGATCGCGACGAGCGCAGCCGTCAGCAGCTGCCACCCGGCCGCGACCGGGTCGACGACGTCCATGGGTCTCCTCCGAGTCGGAGTCCCCCGTGATCAGGAGACGGTCGACTCCACGTACCCCTGCACGATCCGGTCGACACCCTGGTCGACGTCGAGGGCGACCCCGTCCTCGTCGGGCTGCAGCGGCTCGAGCGTCGCGAGCTGCGACCGGAGCAGCGAGGCCGGCATGAAGTGCCCGGGCCGGTCGGCCTGCCGGCGGGCGATGACCTCCGGCGAGCCGGTGAGCAGCAGGAACCGGACGCCCGGTGCGTGCCCGCGCAGCCGGTCGCGATAGGCCCGTCTCAGCGCCGAGCAGGCGACGACGCCACCGGCGGGGTGGCCGGCCAGCCAGGTGCCGACCGCGTCCAGCCACGGGCGGCGGTCGTCGTCGTCGAGGGGGTGACCGGCCGCCATCTTCGCGACGTTCTCCGGCGGGTGGAGGTCGTCGCCGTCCTCGAAGGGCACACCGAGACGGCGCGCGAGCGCAGCCCCGACGGTCGACTTCCCCGACCCCGAGACACCCATCACGACCACGAGCGGGCTCACCCCAGCAGCGTACGCACCACGAACCCGGCGGCCGCGACCTCGAAGGCCCGCGCGTGCCGCAGCATCGCGTGCTCGCCGCCCGGGACCTCCCTGAGCTCGACGTCGGTGCGGCGGCGCAGGTTGGCCACGACCGATCTGGCACGCTCGATGGACGCGACCCGGTCGTCGGTGCCGTGCACGACGAGCACCGGCCGCCCGGTCAGGTCGGCGTCGTCGTCGGGGTAGACCCACGGGTTGAGCGCCACCACGCTGCGGACCGGCTCCGCGCCGCCCGCGAGGATCGCCGCCCGGCCGCCGAGCGAGTGGCCGACGAGGGCGACGGGCCGGTCGCCGTACCGCTCGCGAAGCCGACCGAGCGCCCAGTGCACGTCGTCGACCGGCGTGTGCGCGGGATCCCAGCCGCGCGTCGAGTTGAGCAGCCGGTGCACCGCCAGCCGCCCGCGTCCGGCTCGGCCGAGCCGTCGGGCGACCGGGACCATCCGCAGCACCGAGAGCTGCGCGGGACTGACCGCGGGACGGTCCGGGCGGCCGGCGCCACCGTGCAGCACCAGCGCGACGCCCGCCGGCTCGCGGGGCACCCGGGTGTCGAGGAGCCGGGGCGCGCCGCTCAGGGGACGAGCACGGTGAAGGCCACCGTGTTGGTCGGGCGGTTGGGCTTGCCGGCCTTGAACGCGAACGTGCGCACCCCGATGTCGGTGCCGGCCGGGCAGCCGAACGCCGACTTCGACAGGTAGGCCGAGAGGTTCGCACCCGACGAGTTGTCCCAGTCGACCGTGACCACGGGAGCCGTCCGGGCCGGGTCGATGCTCGAGTCCGACAGGGTCAGGCAGTAGACACCGGTCGCCGGCCGGGTCATCCGCGAGAAGCCCTTGGTGCGGGCGGGCTCGATGGCCGCACGGGGGCTGACCACGACGCTGGTCCAGGCCCGGACCTGCAGCGCACGCACGGTGTTGGCGCTGAGGTCGGCCGGCTGTAGCGACCCGTCGCGGACCCGGGTGCTCGTGATCGCACTCTCGTGGACCTTGGTGCTGGTGACGGCTCCGTCGGCGATGTCGCTCGTGCCGATCTGACCGGCGGCGTAGCCTGCGCCGGCTCCGGCGAGCACCACCGCGAGAACGGCGACGAGCAGGGCTGGGGAAGGGATCAGTCGACGCACCCCAGCAGCCTACGGACGACGGGGCGACGATCTCGGGACCAACGCCGCGCGCCGGCGTACCTGCCAGTAACGTGTCCGGCAACCGATCAGGGAGGACCACCGATGCAGCTGGCGTTGTCGGCGGAGGACGCCGAGTTCCGCGACGAGATGAGGGAGTTCTTCACCACGAAGATCCCCCAGAGGATCCGGGACGCGGTGCGCGACCGGCGCGAGCTCACCCGCGAGGACCTCGTGGAGAGCATGCAGATCATGAACGCGGCCGGCATCGCCGTGCCGAACTGGCCGGCGGAGTGGGGTGGCCGCGACTGGTCGTCGCTGCGCCGCCACATCTGGCACGAGGAGATGCAGCGGGCGTACGTGCCGGCACCGCTGGCGTTCAACGCCTCGATGATCGGCCCGGTGATCGCGCAGTTCGGCTCGCAGGAGATGAAGGAGCGGTTCCTGCCCGCGACCGCGAACCTGGACATCTGGTGGTCGCAGGGCTTCTCCGAGCCCGACGCCGGCTCCGACCTGGCCTCGCTGAAGTGCCGTGCTGAGCGCGACGGCGACGAGTACGTCGTCAACGGCCAGAAGACCTGGACGACCCTGGGCCAGTACGGCGACTGGATCTTCAACCTGGTCCGCACCGACCCGGAGGCCAAGAAGCAGGCCGGCATCTCGATGCTGCTCATCGACATGAAGTCGCCCGGGGTGGAGGTCCGCCCGATCGAGCTGATCGACGGCGGACACGAGGTCAACGAGGTCTGGTTCACCGACGTCCGCGTGCCGGTGGAGAACCTCGTCGGCGAGGAGAACCGCGCCTGGGACTACGCCAAGTTCCTGCTCGGCAACGAGCGCGTCGGCGTCGCCCCCGTGGGTGCGACCAAGCGGACGCTGGCGCAGGCCAAGGAGTGGGCCGGTCCGCTCCTGGAGGACCCGCTGGTCGCGTCCCGGTTCGTCGAGCTCGAGAACGAGCTGCTGGCGCTGGAGCTCACCGCGCTCCGCGTGGTGGCGCACTCCGCCGACGGCAAGCCCCACCCGGCCTCGTCGGTGCTCAAGCTCAAGGGCACCGAGCTGCAGCAGGCGGTCACCGAGCTGGTCGTCGACCTCGCCGGCCCGGCCTCGCTGGCCAGCGGCGCAGCAGACGACGCCACCGACCTGCCCTGGTGGACCCGGCGCTCCACGCCGGTCTACCTGAACTTCCGCAAGGCCTCGATCTACGGCGGCTCCAACGAGGTGCAGCGCCAGATCATCGCCCGCACGATCCTGGGACTCTGAGGAGCGCGACATGGACTTCACGTACGACGAGGAGCAGCAGGCGCTGCGCGAGGCCGTGCGCGGCCTGGTGGGCAAGGCCTACGGCGACTTCGAGGAGCGGCGCCGCACGGTGTCCGAGGAACCCGGGTTCAGCGAGAAGGTCTGGTCGCAGCTCGCCGAGATGGGCGTGCTCGGCCTGCCCTTCGAGGAGGAGCACGGCGGCATGGGTGCCGGACCGATCGAGGTCGGCATCGTCGCCCAGGAGCTCGGCCGGGTGCTCGCGCCCGAGCCGTTCCTCACCTCCGTGGTGCTGGCCGGCGGCCTGGTCGCCGCGGCCGGCTCGGACGAGCAGAAGGCCGAGCTGCTCGGTGCGCTGTCCTCGGGCGAGTCGGTGCTGGCGTTCGCCCACGCCGAGCCCGGGTCGCGCTGGCAGCCCACGGCGGCGTCCGTGCGCGCCTCGGAGTCCGGCGGCACGTGGACCCTCGACGGCGTCAAGGAGCCGGTCGTCCAGGGCGCCCGGGCCGACGTGCTCGTGGTCAGTGCGGTGCTGCCGGACGGCGGGACCGGGCTGTTCGTGGTCACCGACCTGTCCGGCGTCGCGCGCGAGTCCTACCGGACCCACGACGGCGGCCGCGCCGCGAAGGTCGTGCTCACCGGCACCCCGGCCACTCCGCTGGGGGCCGGTGGTGACGCGACGGGCGTCATCTCCCGGGCCCTCGACGCGACCCGCGTGGCCGCGTGCAACGAGGCGCTGGGGCTGATGGAGGTCGCGCTCGAGACGACGGCGTCGTACCTCAAGAGCCGCAAGCAGTTCGGCGTCACGCTCAACACCTTCCAGGCGCTGAACTTCCGGGCGGCCGACATGTACGTGTCGCTGGAGCTCGCCCGGAGCATCGCCACCTGGGCGACGATGGTGCTCGCGGACGAATCCGGGGAAGAGGCGTCGGTCGCCGCGTCGCGTGCCGCATTGCAGGTCAGCCGGGCCGGGCGCCACATCGGCCAGGAGGCGATCCAGCTGCACGGCGGCATCGGCATGACCGCGGAGTACTCCATCGGCAGCTACACCAGCCGGCTCACGGCGCTCGACCATCTCCTCGGCGACGGCCACCACCACCTGGCCCAGCTGGCCTCGGCCGTCGGCGGCTACGACGAGGTCGACCCGCTGCCGTAGCAGGAGGACCTTGGCCTCTGCCCCCGGCGCCGCCACCGGCGGACGCTGGGGGCCGTGGTCCTGCCACTGAACCGCCTGCGGGCTCTCGCGGCGGTCGAGGTCGCCCTGGCCGCGGTCGTCGTGCTGCTCGACCTGGCGATCCCGTCCGTCGTCCTCGTCGTCCTGGCCGCGGTGTCGCTCGCCGTTCGCCAGGACCGGCCGAGCAGCCTCGGCTTCCACCGGCTCCGGCGACCGTGGCGCACGACCGGGGTGGTCGTCGTGCTGACCGTCGCGTGGACGCTGCTCGAGGTCGGACTGGTGATGCCGCTGCTCGAGCACGCGACCGGGTCGCAGCAGGACATGTCGGCCTTCGCGGACCTCGAGGGCGACGTCGGGATGCTGGTGGTCCTGCTCGTCGCGTCGTGGACGCTGGCCGCCGTCGTGGAGGAGACCGCGTTCCGGGGCTACCTGCTCACGCGCGTGACCGAGGTGGTGGGCACCGGGACGGTGGCCGTCGTGACCGGCGTCGCCGTCTCCTCGGCCCTGTTCGGCCTGATCCACACCGAGCAGGGCCTGGTCGGTGTGCTCCTCAGCGGGTTCGACGCCGTCTACTTCGCCGTGCTCCGCCTGCGTGCCGGCAGCGTGTGGGCCGCGGTGCTCGCGCACGGCACCAGCAACACGATCGGCATCGTGGCGGTCTTCCTCGTCGGTCCGGTCACCGGGCTCTGGTGAGTTCTCCACAGATCCGGATCGCCCGGTGTCGACTGCGGCCGATCGCGGGCAGGGTCGTGGCATGGAGGAGATCACCGCCGACCACGCCGCGTTCCGCGCCGCGGTGGTCGGGCTGGACGGGGCTGCGGCCCGGCTGAGCGAGGCGCGGGCCGGTGCGGCGCGATCGGTCGACGCGCTGCTCGGCAGCTGGAGCGGCACGGTCGCGACGTCGTACGCCGAGGGCTGGGACGCGTGGCGGTCGGGGGCCGACCGGGTGCTCGACGGACTCGGGAGGATGTCGCGGCTGCTCGCCGCCACCGACCAGGACCTGGCCGCGACCGACACCGCCTCGGAGGCCGACCTCGGGCGGCTCGCGGGGCGGCTGGGCCGATGACGGGCGCGCCGATGTACGCGGTCGACCTCGAGGAGCTGCTCGCCACGATCGACGACCTCGGCCGGGCCGGCGACGACCTGGACGACGTCCTGGCCCAGGTCGCCGCCCGGGTGACCGCCCTGCAGGGGACCTGGAGCGGCCGGGCCGCCGCCGCGCAGCGGCTGGCGCAGGAGGAGTGGGAGGCGGGCTTCCGCGAGATGCGGGCCGGGATCTCGGCGATGCGGGAGGCCGCGCGGGTGGCGCACGGCCGCTACGGCACGGCTGCGGCCACCAACCTGCGGATGTGGGAGCAGGTCTCGTGAGGCTCGCCGTGCTCGGGAGCGGCTACCAGGGCGCCGTCGAGGCGTTCGTGACCGGCAACGAGCTGGCCGCCGACGCGACCACGGCCCTCGCGGACGGGCTGGCCGGGTCGGCCGGCATGGCGGGCGACGACACGACGGCGACCGGGTTCGCGTCGTCGTACGACGACGCCGCGGCTGCCTCGCTCGAGGCGCTCACCCAGCTGACGGGCGGCTTCGCGTCGCTCGCCCAGCTCGCCGACGCCTCGCTGCGCAACCACGCGCACGCCGAGACGGTCACCGGACCGCCGACCGCAGCGGGCCGGTCGTTCGGGGTCGTGGTGGGGGCGCCGCCGTCCTCGCTGGGGGCGGGGCCGTCGTCCCTGCCGGGGTGGGCGCACCCGGTGCTCGCCGCGCTCGAGGGCGTCTTCTGGCCGACCGCGGACATCGGGCGGCTGCGCTCGGCCGGCGCCACCTGGCGGGCGGCGGCCGCGTCGGTCGGACTGCTGGCCGCGCACTGCTCGACGGCCCTCGCCGCGCTCGCCGACGAGGTCTCCCCCGAGATCCCCCTCGCGGTCGCCGCGACCGAGGACCTCCGTGGCCACACCGAGGCGCTCGCCGACCAGCTCGCCGCGCTCGGCACCGCGTGCGAGGCGTACGCCGACCAGGTCGACGCCAAGCGCGACGAGGTGCTCGACCTGCTCGAGGAGCTCGCCTGGGAGCTCGGCGTCGGTGCCGTCGTCTCCGGCGCGCTGACCTTCGTCACCGGCGGTGGGGCCGCCCCCGTTGCCGGCGCCGCCGGCACCGCCCGGGTCGCCGCCGCGTCCGCCCGGGTGCGCGGGGTGCTGGACTCGCTCGCGGTCCTCACCCGCGGCACCGCCACCACCCTGCGCCCCGTCGCCACCTCCCTCCGCGACACCCGCGCCTACCTCTCCCGCCTCGCGGCTGCCCGGCGGATGGAGATGACGGAGCGCGGGAGCGCTGACTTTGGCGCCTACCTGCGCCGTTCCAGCGGATTCCTCAGGCGACATGAGGGCGTGGGCCGCGGCCACAGCATCGAGCGCCATGTCGCCAAATCAAGAGAGTGGTTGCAGGAGCGAGTGGTTAATCACCGCACGGCCCGGTTCGCATCCTCGTTCCGCGACGAAGCCGTCGCAGATCGGGCGGTGACAGGCCTCTTAAGAACCCGGACCTCGGAGATCGAGGCATGGATGAGCGCGTCGGATCGCCAACTCACCATGCAGGCTCGACTTCGCAACGCCATCGGCATCTGCGTCGACCGATCGGGCAACGTGGTTGACGCCACCGGCATCAGGATCGTGCTTGTGAAGGATCCAACGATGGCGGAGGGTTTCTACATCAAGACAGCTTTCCCTACGCCCTAGGAGACGATGGTGGCCCCGACACCGGCGCTCGGACATCTTCTCGGCGCCTACTACAACCAGGACTGGGCGGACTTCTACGCCAGCGATGAACAGACCATCGACGAGTTCGTCGCGGACTCCCCAGATCGCATCAGGCCGCTGGTGAGCGAGATTGCTTGGGTTCTCGCGGAGTTCCCGGATGAGTCGGACCTCGACGCCTACCTGCTCTCGCAGGGGTGTGAGTACATCCCCCAGGGGCCCGGGGGCTACCGCGCCTGGCTGCAGCAGATCGCGGACCGCGTCCGCGCGGCGACCGCCTGAGACGCCGCCGGGACGTCATACGAACCGGCTGCTCCGGCAACCAGCTCGTATGACGTCCCGGCGGGTCCGCGGCGTGCCGTCACCGCACGGCCTGCAGCCGCAGGATCTCGTGCTGCACGTGTCGATGCTGCTGGGCGCGCAGCGCCTCGAGCCGCTGGTGCTTGTCCTGGCGCGAAAGCGCCCGCCACGCGTTGCGGCGCTGGATCTGCTGGGTCTTCATGTCGGTTCCCTTCACATCGAGGCCCGCCTCCCTGGCGGGCACGCCCATCGTGTGGGCGCCCGCTTGGGGCGGACTGGGAGCCGACTTGGAGGGGTCTGTCAGGCGCCGACCCGGTCAGGGAGTTCATGACGTTGTCAGGCGTTGCAACCCCCGACAACGTCATGAAGAGCCTGACAACCCCGGATGAATCCCCGGCTGACCGGGGATTCATCCAGTCCCCGGCACGAACCCCACCGCCAGGGGGTCAGCCGGACTCGTCGAGGCGCTCGCGGAGCCGGTCGCGGACCTGCTCCGGCGTGAGCTGCGCGCGTTGGCGCTGGTCCCGCGCGATGATGGCGCCGGTGGCGGCCACCCCGGCCAGCCCGGCGAGCCCCAGCCACTTCCACAGCTTCACGACCACACCCTCCTCGACACCCAGGACCCCGATGACCCAGCTCACCCTCGACGCCGCGGTCGACCTGACCCGCACCGGCGACCTGTGGCTGTTCCGTGGCCACTCGGCCGCGGACCACGCTATCCGGGTCCTCACCAACGCGCCGGTCAACCACGTCGGCATGGCGGTGGTCCTCGACGACCTGCCGCCGCTGATGTGGCACGCCGAGCTCGGCAAGGGGCTGACCGACGTGTGGACGGGGACCAACCACCGCGGGGTCCAGCTGCACGACCTGCGCGCCGCCGTGGAGCAGTGGACCGGCCGCTACGAGCAGCAGGCCTGGCTGCGCCAGCTCGACGCGGCGGTGACCTCCGAGATGGAGGACGCCGTGCTGCGCACGATCGCCCGCCTGGACGGCACGCCGTTCCCGGCCACCGCCAAGCTGGTCGGGCGGTGGGCGCGCGGCCGGGTGCGCAAGGCGGCCTCGGCCGAGCTGACCTACTGCGCGGAGGTGGTCGCCGCCACCTACACCGCGATGGGGCTGCTCGACGGTGCCCGCCCCACCAACTACTACGACCCCGGCAAGTTCTGGTCCGGCGACGACCTCGAGCTGCTTCGCGGCGCCCGCCTCGGCGAGGAGATCCGGGTCCTCACGTAGCCGTCTCCACCCTGGGGTGGAGATCGGCGGATCCACCCGTACGCCGACGCCGGGGACCCCTCCGGATTCCTAGCGTCCTCTCGTCAGCAACGACGACCCAGCGTCGTTGCGGAGAGGAAGAAGTGTCCACCACCCAGTACCTGCTCAACCTCGGGCTGCTCGCCTACATCCTGATCTCCAACGTCGGCACCCATGAGGTCACCCGCCGGCGCCTCCTGCTGCCGGTCGCCCTCGTCGTCGTCGCGGGCGCGGTCTTCCTGAACGACCCACCGACCGCCGGCAACGACGTCCACCTCGAGCTGGTCGGCGTCGCGGCCGGCGTGGCGCTCGGCGTCGTGGCCGGTCTGCTGGTCCGGGTCCGGGTGCACGCCGGCCGGGTCCTGATGACCGCCGGGGCGGCGTACGCCGCCCTGTGGGTCGCCGTCATCGGTGGCCGGATGGTCTTCGCCTACGGAGCCGACCACTGGTTCTCCCAGCAGATCGGGCTGTTCTCCTACCACCACCAGATCTCCGGCGCCGACGCCTGGACCACCGGGTTCGTGGCGATGGCGCTGGCGATGGTGCTCACCCGCGTGCTCGTGACGTGGGTCCGCAGCCTCGCCGCGGTCCGCGGCTCCGACGCAGCGGTGGTGCTGGCATGAAGGCGTTCGCGAAGGCCCTCACGCTCTGGCTGGCGGTCATGGTCGTCACCGCCGGCGGCGGTCTGCTGACCCGCGCCTACCTCCCCGACGTCGACGGCATGGTCCGGGCGCTGCTCGTGGTCGAGGCACTGTTCGCGATCGCACTGCTGGCGTGGCCCTTCGTGGGCGACGTGCGCCAGCTCGGCCTCACCCGGCCGTCGCAGTGGCGCCGCCCGGCCCTCTTCGTGCTCCCGCTCGTGGTGGCGGTCAGCCCGCTCGCGCTGGGCGTCCGGCCGGTCGGCGGCGGCCTCCTGTTCCTGCTGGTCCTCGGCTACGCCATCACCGGTGTCACCGAGGAGCTGATCTGGCGGGGCCTCGCCATCCGTCTGCTCGGCCCGCTCGGTGACCGGCGGGCGGTCGTCATCGCGGCCGCGCTCTTCGGCGCGGCCCACCTGGCCAACGTCTACTTCCGCGACAGCACCGGCCTGGTCCTCGCCCAGGCGTGGGGCGCCTTCTGCTTCGGCCTGGCGTACGGCGCCGTCCGCGTCCGCACCGGCACCATCGTGCCGCTGATGGCGCTGCACGCGCTCACCGACCTGGCCGCAGCCATCGGCAACGTGCCCAGGATCCCCGTGCTCGTCGCCGAGGACGTCGTCCTCCTCGGGTACGGCGTCGTCCTGCTCGCGCTGCGTCCTCGTGAGGACACCCCGGCGACCTCCGACCCGCACCCCGTCCTCGACCGGCTCGACCGCGACCTCTCCCCCGTCCCGGAGAGGGCCCACTAGGTTGACGCCGGTGACCACTCCTGACGTCCTTGCTGCGGCGTCACCGCCCGACGAGAGGCGGTGGCGCCGCGGCGTGCGCGCGCTCGGCCTCGCGTGCGCCGTGGTCGTCGTGCTGGGCACCGCCCGAAGCCTCGACGGCCCGCTGCCGACCGCCGTGCTGCTCGGTGGCGTGACCCTCTGGGTGGTCGAGCTGCTCGCCACCCCGCCCGCGCCGCTCGTCGAGCTGACCCTGCTGACCCTCATCGGCGCGTGCGGCGGCGTCCTCAACGGGCTGGCACCCACCTCGGCCGGGTTCCTGCTGGCCTACTTCGCCGCTGCCGCGCTCGGGCTGCGGTTCACGGCCCGCCACGCGGCCGCCGCGATGGGGGTCGTCCTCCTCGTCCTGGCGGCCGGCATCGTCCGCAGCGACCGCGAGGACGTCGTGACGTCATTGGTGACCAGCCTGCTCGGTGTCGCCTTCGCGTTCGCGGTGGCCGCGGCGACCCGCAACGCCCGCCTGGCGCACGCCCGCTCGGTCGCCCTGGTCGCCGAGCTCGAGGCCACCCGGATCGCCCAGGCGGAGGCGTCCATGCTGGCCGAGCGCGCCCGGCTGGCCCGCGAGCTCCACGACATCCTGGCCCACGCCCTGTCCGGCCAGGTGATGTCGCTCGAGGGGGCGCACATGCTGGCGGAGCGGACCGGGGCCGACCCCCGGCTGGTCGCCGAGATCGACCGGGCGCACCGGCTGGCCCGCAGCGGGCTGCTCGACGCCCGGGGCGCCATCGGGGCACTGCGCGGCGACGCCCTGCCCGGGCCCGAGCGGCTGCCGGCACTCGTCGACGAGGCCTCGAGAGCCCACGGCGTCCGCGCCACCCTCCGCATCGAGGGGACGGCCCGCCCGCTCCCAGCGGAGGCCGGCCTGGCGATCTACCGCACCGCGCAGGAGGCGATCACCAACACCGCCAAGCACGCGGGCCGGGGCGCCGCCACCGAGCTGGTCCTCACCTGGGGTGCGCGCGAGGTCACCCTCACCGCGACCGATGTCCGCGGCGGGGGCGGGGCCCCGACGGTGCCCGGGGGCGGCTACGGGCTGACCGGCCTGCGCGAGCGTGCGGAGCTGGCCGGCGGCTCCCTGGAGGCCGGACCCACACCGGACGGGTACGCCGTGTGCCTGGTCCTCCCCTACGAGCACGGGACGAGCCGATGAGCGCCGACGAGCAGCCGCGAGGAGGCGGACCGGTGCGGGTCCTCGTGGTGGACGACCTGCGCGTGGTCCGCGAGGGACTGCAGATGCTGCTGGGGCTCCTCGACAGCGTCGAGGTCGTCGGGGTGGCCGCCGACGGGCAGGAGGCCATCGAGCACGTGACGGTGGACCCGCCGGACGTGGTGCTGATGGACCTCCACATGCCGCGCCTGGACGGCATCGAGGCGACCCGGCGGCTCGCGGTGTCGCACCCCCAGGTCCCGGTCGTCGTGCTGACGACCCTGTCGGACGACCAGCAGGTCTTTGCGGCCCTGCAGGCCGGCGCTCGCGGCTACCTGACCAAGGACGCGGGCGCCGCCCAGATCGAGGACGCGATCCTGACCGCCGCGCGCGGGCAGGCCTCGCTGGACCCCGACGTGCAGCGCCGGCTGCTCGACGCGCTGCGTGCCGGGTCGGCGTTCGGGGTGTCGTCGCCCGGGCCGGCCCCCTTGCCCGGGGCACTGCCCGACGGCCTCACCGCCCGCGAGGCGGAGGTGGTGCAGCTGATCGCGGCCGGGCACTCGAACACCGAGATCGCGGCCGAGCTGTTCGTCTCGACGGCGACGGTCAAGACCCACGTCAACCACATCTTCGCCAAGACCGGCCTGCGGGACCGGGCCCAGCTGGTGGCCTACGCCTACCGGGTCGGCCTCGCCGAACCGGAGCGACCCGGTCCGCTCACCTGAGGTAGCGGTCCGCGACCACCGGCTGCTGGTCGACCGGACGGCCGCGCTGGATCGACCAGGCCAGCCGGACCAGCTGGGCGTGCGACCAGACCAGCGGCGTGGCCGACCGGGTGCCCTCACCGGCCGGGCAGCAGGAGCGGCCGGTGGGCGGGCGGCGGTCCCAGACCTGCTCTGCCAGCATCCCCGTCGGGCCGGCGGCCCGGGCCATGGTGCGCAGGTACTCCGACGCCCGCGCACCGGCGGCGACGGCGTACTCGCCCCGCTCGCCGGTGAGCAGCGGCCACCCGCGGCCCAGGGTGGTGTGGGTGCCGGGGTCGGTGATCGTCCACTCCCCGCCCTGCCGGGTCTCGCCGTAGCCGTCGTGGCTGAACCGGTGCCAGAACGGGCCGTTCGGCGTGCGGTAGCGCAGCTGCCGGTCGACCACGCCGAGGGTGTTGCGCACCGCCGGGTCGCCGGGCCGCAGCACGCCGAGCCGCACCAGGTCGAGGAAGCTCGGGTCCACCACTCGGCGCTGGTCGATCGACCTCGGGCCGCCGTCGCCCATCGCGTAGGGGCTGGCGGTGTTCGGCTCGCCGTTCTTGGTCAGCCGCAGGAAGTACGGGCCGTCGTCGAGGGGGCCGTTGGTGGTGACCGTCCAGGCCTTCACGTGGGCCCGCCACCGATCGGCGGTCCGCAGCCACTGGCGGGCGAGCTCGGGGTGGCCGTGGCGCCGGGCCAGGTCGGCCGCGCAGACGAGCCCCGCGACCTCGGCCGCGATGGTCGCCGGCGAGTAGCCGGACTGGTTCTCCCACCGCTCCTGGGGCGTGTACGGCGCCGGGCGGCCGGTCTCCTCGTCGCGGAAGCCCACCAGGAACTGCGCCGCCCTGCGCACCCCGCGCCAGGTCGCGGCGTCGTCCTTGCCGACCAGGTGGGCGAGCACGATCGGCAGGGCGACCTCGTCGAGCTGCAGGGAGCCCCACACGGGCTTGCCGCTGACGTCGGAGTTCTGCGGGAACGACCCGTCGGGCAGCTGCTGGGTGCCGAAGAGCCAGCTCACGATCCGCCGCGCCGCCGCGCGGTCGCCCATCGCCCACAGCGCGGTGCCGAACTGGTAGGCGTCACGCGACCACACCAGGTGGTAGGCGCCCGAGGGCGAGGACAGGTCCGCCACCTCGTCGCCCCACACCCACGGCGCGGACGGCGACGCGACGAACGCACCCGGGTGTCGCTTGTCCTCGGCGGCGGCGAGCACCAGGGCCGAGGCGAGGTACTCGCGCCGCAGCGTCGCGGCGCTCGCCGGCACCGGCCGCAGTCCCGCGACGTAGCGGTGCCAGCCGCGGTCGTACGACGTCGCGACCGGGCCGAACCCGCGGTGCAGCGAGCCCCGGGCCTGGGCGAGCGCGTGCCCGGTGTCGCGACCGAGGCCGAGGGCGAGGGTGGCCCGGTTGGCCAGCCGGGCGGCCTGCACGACGTTGCCGGGGCCGGCCGAGGCGTGCCGGTGACCCAGCGCGGGCCACGGGTCCGTCGAGGTGCCGGCGATGCCGCTGGTGGTGCCTCGCAGCGCCGGCCGGGCCAGCACCGCGGAGGCGGTGGACCCGTCGGACGCCAGCAGCGCGTGCGGACGGCTGCGGGCGCGGTCGTCCATCCCGTCGTTGGTCAGCGCCGGGTCGTAGAGCGCCCACAGGTGGTAGCGGCCACCGTCCAGCGAGCTCAGCCGGGCGCGCACCACGAGGCTGTCGTGGGCCGGGTCGGTGACGTAGTCGGACACCACCCGGTAGTGGCCGCCCCGGTCGGTGCTGGTGATCGTGTAGCGCAGGCTGCGGGCGTCGTCGCGGGTCACGATCGTGCTCCACATGTCCGCGGCGCGGTCCGCGAAGGACGGCCCGGTGACCGCGAGCTCGAGGCTGCGCACGCTCGGGGTCGACAGGTCGGGGTAGAACACCTCGCTGACCCGGCCGGCCTGCAGCGTGAACCAGACGTTGCTGCCGCGGCTGCGCGCGGTGCCGAAGCCGTCCTTGTCGGCCTCGGTCCACGTCGACCGGGTGCCCTCGGCGCGCGGGGCCCGCTCGGCGGCGCCGGGCGCCGCCGTGCTCGGCAGGGACACGAGGGCGCCGGTCACCGCGGCGGCGAGCGCCGCGGCCCCGGCCACGAGGCGCAGGCCCCGGACGTGGAGGGTCATGGGGCCGCCGTACCCCTGTGACCCCCGTCACAAACGGGGGAAGCTCAGCCCTGGGTCGCGCCCTGCGAGCGCCAGTAGTCGTTCAGCGCGCCGTTGGTCTTGACGAACCACACGATCGGGCCGATCAGGAACAGCCAGCTCAGCAGGATGTACCACAGACCGGTGATCGCGGTGACCGGTGGCTTGCGGCCCTGCCGCACGTAGAGGTTGCCCGCCTCGTGGGAGGAGATGAACGGCATCACGAAGCCGACCAGGATCGCCAGGAGCAGCGCGATGCCGCCGCCGATGCCCTCGCCGCTGTGCTCCTTCATCTCCTGGGAGGTCTTGTAGTACCAGTACCAGGTGTAGAAGCCGAGCGTGACGATGGTGAGCAGGATGCAGGCGCCGGTGCCGCGGACCTGGCCCACAGGTCCGGTGGACGGGTTGCCCACCGTGGCGAGCGGGGCCAGCGGCTCGATCACCTCGGGCGTCGCCGACGAGGCGTCGGCGGCGGGTGCCTGGTAGGGCGGCGGGACGGCGGACGCCGTCGGCTCGCCGGGTGTCTCGTCCGGCGTCTCGAGCGGTGCGTTGTCCGAGGACTCGGTCATGGTCGATCCCTCCTGGGGAGCCCGATGTCTGTCGATCGAGGCTAGGACCGGCGACGGGCCGTCGGCGCCGGAACCACCGGTGGTCTGGACCAGGTGACGGGGGTCCCGCACCCGGCAGACTGGGCGCGTGCAGACCCGTGCCACCTTCGACGCCGCCGCCCGCAGCTTCCTCGACCTGGTCGAGCAGGTCCCGCCCTCCGCGTACGACGGTCCGGGGCTGGGCGACTGGGACCTCCGCGCGCTGGTCGGGCACGCCGGACGGTCGCTGGTGACGGTCGCGACCTACCTGGGCACCCGGGCGGACTCGGTCGCCGCCGCGACGCCGGCGGAGTACTTCGCGGTCGCGAGCCGGCTGGTCGGGCGCGACGACGACGGGGCGATCGCCCGGCGCGGCGTCGAAGCCGGGCGGGCGCTCGGCGACGACCCGGTCGGGGCGCTGCGCGCGTCGTACGCCGCCGCGACCGCGGCCCTCGACGGCCTCGACGGCGCCGACCCGGTGGTGGAGACGGCGGCCGGCGGGATGCGGGTCAGCGACTACCTGCCCACCCGGACCTTCGAGCTGGTCGTGCACTCCCTCGACATCGCCCGCGCGTGCGGGGTCGCCCACGAGCCGCCGGCGGACGCGCTGGCCGAGGCGCTGGGAGTCGCGGCGGCGAGTGCGGTCGAGCTCGGCCTCGGCCCCGACGTGCTGCTCGCCCTCACCGGGCGCGAGCCCCTGGCCGCGGGGACGTCTGTCGTGCCGTGACGGCGGTCAGGGCAGCGACCAGATCCCCGGCCGGCCCTTGGTCATCTCGCCGTCGGCGACCAGCGCCTGGCGAGCCCGCCGGGCGGCGTACCTCCAGCGCAGCTCGCCCTCGGGCGTGGGGTCGTGGTCGGCGGCGGTCAGCCGCTCGCCCATCCGCTCCTCGAGCCGCCGGAACAGCTCGTCCTGCTCCAGCTCCCCGCCGGCCTCGGTGAGCACGGCGACGATGGCCGCCTTGAAGGCGTCCGGCGGGGTCCACTTCCGGGCCACCTGGCGGGTCGGCGCGGCGGGAGCGGCCGGCCGGGAGGCCCTCGGTGCGCGCGGCGCCCGCGGGGTGCTGGTCCGCGCGGTCGCCCGTGGCGGCGGCGGGGCGGGTGGGTTGCCGTGGATGCAGGTGGACCTGGGGAGGTCGCACAGGTCGCAGTAGTCCTCGACGCTCATCGGGACCCACCTTAGTCGGCACCTGAGGTACCCAGCAGCCCGGGCGGGGGGAGATCTACGGTGACCGCCCGATGTGGACCGCTACCTCAGTCGGCGACGGTCGTCCCATGACCACACACCAGGACCCCACCACCGCCGGCACCCCCCTCAGCCGATCGATGGGCGACCCGATGGGCGCGCTGCTGACCTCCCTGCTCGACTCCCACGAGCTCGGCCCCTCCCACGTCCGGCGGGCGAGCCTGCGTCGCCGGCAGCGCCGCTACGCGGCCCAGGCCCGGATCCGCCGACTGCTCGCCTGACTCGGCGGGCGCCGCCCTGGCGCCGCCCTCGGGTGCGGGGGACAAGCCCGGTGGTCGAGCAGGGAGGAGCGCCAGCGACGACCGCCCGACGAGACCCCCCACCCGACCCACCGCCCCACGCGGGTGCGGGGGTCTCGACAAGCTCGACCACCGGACGAGCGGGGCTACCAGCGACCGTGCACCGCCTCGCGGAAGAAGCGGTCGTAGAGGTCGCGCACGCCGTCGAGGAAGGCCGGGGCCAGCGGGTCGGCGTCGCCGGCGGCCGCGTTGGCCCGGGCCTGCTGGGCGCTGCGGGCGCCGGGGATCACCGTGGTGACGCCCGGCTGCTGCCACACCCAGGCGAGCGCGACCTCGGCCGGGCTCAGGCCGGTCGGACCCACCGAGTCGACCAGCGCCGAGAACTCCCGGGCGGCCTGCACCCCGGTCGCGAAGTCCACGCCCGAGAACGTCTCCCCCACGTCGAAGGCGCTCCCGTCGCGGTTGAAGCTGCGGTGGTCGTCGGGGGCGAAGGTCGTCGACTCGTCGTACTTGCCCGACAGCAGCCCCGAGGCCAGCGGCACCCGGGCGATGATCCCGACCCCGGCCGCCTGCGCCGCGGGCAGCACCTCGTCCAGCGGCTTGAGCCGGAACGCGTTGAGGATGATCTGGATGGTCGCCACGTGCGGGCGCGCGATCGCGGCGAGCGCCTGGTCGCAGGTCTCCACGCTCAGCCCGTAGGCCGCGATGACTCCCTCGGACACCAGGGTGTCGAGGTCGTCGTAGACGCGGTCGGCCTCGACGACCGCGGTCGGCGGGCAGTGCAGCTGCACCAGGTCGAGGGTGTCGACGCCGAGGTTGCGGCGCGACCGGTCGGTCCACGACCGGAAGTTGTCCAGCGTGTAGTTCTCCGGCACCTGCTCCTGGCGCCGGCCCATCTTGGTGGCGACGGTCAGGCCCGGGTGCTCGGCGGCGAACCGGCCGACGACCTGCTCGCTGCGGCCGTCGCCGTAGACGTCGGCGGTGTCGATGAACGTGACGCCGGCGTCGACCGACGCCGCGAGCACGGCCCGGGCGTCCGCCTCGGTGACGTCGCCCCAGTCGGCGCCGAGCTGCCAGGTGCCGAGGCCGACCACCGAGACGTCCCGGGTGGCGCCACGGTCGCTGCTGATCAGGGTTCGCTGCTCCATGGGGCCAGTCTGGCGGGTCGGTGGTGGTGGCCGGTCTCCTGGTGGTGGCACACGGGACGTCGGTGGTCCACCATCGGTGGGTGAGCTACGACGAGCGCCTCGCCGACCGGATCCGCGACCTCGTCGAGGGGGAGCCGGGCTTGACCGAGCAGCGGATGTTCGGCGGGCTCGCGTTCCTGGTCCACGGCAACATGGCGGTGGCCGCCAGCAGCCAGGGCGGCCTGCTGCTGCGGGTCGACCCGGTCGACCTCGACACGCACCTCGCGCACCCCCACACGGACCCGTTCGTCATGCGCGGGCGCGAGATGACGGGCTGGCTGCGGGTGGTGCCCGAGGGCCTGGACACCGACGTCGAGCTGGACAGGTGGGTCACCGTGGGCGTCACCTACGCCCGGACGCTCCCGCCGAAGTAGGCCCCGCGCTCCGCGCAGCCGACGCAGGTCGCCGCCGCCGGGCGCACCTCCAGCCGCTCGGCGGGCACCGGGCGGCCGCACGCCACGCACACGCCGTACGTGCCGGCGTCGAGGCGGGCCAGGGCGGCGTCGACCGCCTCGAGGTGGTGCTCGGCCTGCCGCACCAGCGCGGCGACCTGGGACCGCTCGAACGCGATGGTCGCGCCCTCGGGGTCGTGCTCGTCGTCGGCGTTGGTGTCCTTCGACGCCTCGACGAACCCGCGGTGGTCGCCGCGCAGGGCGTCGAGGTGGAGCGCGGTGCGACGACGCTCCTCGACCAGCCGGGGACGCGGGTCGGTCACGACCGCTCCAGCAGCACCAGCACCTCGTGGTGCGCGGTGTTGGGGAACATGTCGAGCAGCTGCGCGCGCACCGGCCGCAGCGACGGCATCGCCGTGAGGTCGCGCGCCAGCGTCTGGGCGTTGCAGCTGGAGTAGAGGACGTGCCCGGTCCCGGACGTCTCGAGCCAGCCGGCGAGATCGGCGCCGATCCCGCGGCGGGGCGGGTTCACCACGACCAGGTCGGGCGCGGCGCTGCGGGCCAGGGCGTACGCCGTGGCGTCGCCCGCCTGGAACCGGACGTCGGTGAGCCCGGCGTCGGCGGCGGACTGGGTCGCCGCAGCGACCGCCTCGGCGCTGACCTCGACGCCGGTCACCTGCCGACCGGGGGCAGCGAGCGCGAGGCCGAACCCACCGACGCCGCAGTAGAGGTCCCACACGCTGCGTGGGCCCACCTCGGCGACCCAGGCCCGCGCGCGCCGGTAGAGCTCGGCGGCCATCGCGGCGTTGGTCTGGAAGAACCCCTGCGGTCGCAGGTGCAGGTGGAGACCGGCGACGCGCATCGTCAGCGTCTGCTGGTCGGTGAGCACGATCTCGCGGTCGCCCTCGAGCACGGCCTTGTGCTCGGGCTGCAGGTTCACGGACGCGACCACGAGCCCCGGCAGGTCACCCTGCAGGGCGGGGAGGTGCTTGCGGATCCGCGCCAGCGGCTCCTGGGAGCGCAGCACGAACCGGACCATCAGCTCGCCGTCCGGCGACTCCGTCACCAACAGGTGCTTGAGCTCGCCGCGCCTCGACGGCACGTCGTACGGCGCCAGGTCGGCGCGGCCGACGAAGTCGGCGAGCACCGGCAGTGCGGCGCGGATCCCCGGGGTGTGCAGCGGGCAGTCGCGCAGGTCGACACCCGAGCCGGTCGGGCCCAGGATGCCCAGCGTCGGCGCCGCCGCGGTGCCGTGCACCACCATCTTCGCCTTGGTCCGGAAGCCGAGCTGCGGGCCGGCGACCGGTGGCAGCCACCCGACCTCGCCGACCAGGTGACCGAGCAGGTCCTCCACCTGCTGCTGCTTGGCGACCAGCTGTGCGTCGTACGGCGTCCCGAGCCACGTGCACGACCGGCAGCGGCCGGCCTCGAAGTGGTGGCAGAGGACGGAGGACATGGCCCGCCCAGGCTAGGCCGTTGGGGGTCGGGACGGTCCCCCCCGAGGATCCTCAAGGTTTCCTCTACCCCTTCCTGGGCGCGACCGGGCGGGTCTCCCCGGCGCTACCGTCGAGTGAGCCGCGGACCGGAGGGTTCCACGCACCGGGGGGGTGCGCACGGGCCGCGGCAAGGGGGGATCGGCTGTGTCCACGCCGGTGGGCACCGCGGCGCGCCGCGGTGCGGTCAGGCTTGCCCGGAGCATCGTGCCAGTGGGCGTCGTCCTGGTGGCGGCGCTGACGCTCTCGCTCGTCGCGCTCGTGCCGACCGCGGGACCGGCCTCCGCCGGCAGCGGCAAGGACCCCGCCGGCAACAACGGCACCGTCAAGGTCGCCGAGCTCGGCGACATGGACGCCCCGCCCGACAACGACCCGCACGTCGGCTGCACCTTCACCGTCGAGTGGTACGGCTTCGACGAGGGCGCCGACATCATCTCGCACGTCCGGTTCGAGTCCTGGGCCCCGACCGCCGACGCCGTCCTCGACGTGAAGGGCCCCTCCGAGGTCTTCGTCGGCGGCGACCCGGCCAGTGGCGCCGGGACGCCGACCGGTCTCGACGGCCGCGAGGTCTACACGCTGACCTTCCACGGCGAGCCGCAGCCGAAGCAGGGCTTCCACGTGAAGCTGACCGTGGACACCCCGGGCTCCCAAGGAGCCGACAAGAAGAGCAAGGTCTTCTGGGTCGACGGCTGCCAGGCGCAGCCGCCGAAGGAGCCGGCGATCCACCTGGAGAAGCGGGTCACCGACGCCTCCGGCGACGGCGTCGCCACCCTCGGTGAGGAGCTCACCTACTCGATGACCGTCTCCAACACCGGGAGCACGGTCCTGGAGAAGGTCACCGTCACCGACAAGATGCTGGGCCTCGACGGTGCGCTGTGCGCCGAGAAGCTGGCACCCGGTGAGTCGACGACCTGCCCGTTGCTGCCCGCGCTGACGCACGCGGTGACCGCCGAGGAGGTCGAGGCCGGTTCGGTCACCAACGTCGCGACCGCCTCCGGCACGCCGCCGGGTGACAAGCCGGTCTCGGACGCCGACGACGCGACGATCGAGACCGAGGACGACGCTCCCCTGCCGGCCGACCTGGCGCTCACCAAGACCGCCGACGTGTCGATCGTGGCGCCCGGCGACAAGGTCACCTACACGCTGCGCGCCACCAACGCGGGACCCGGCGTCGCCCGCGACGTCGTCGTGACGGACGTGCTGCCGAAGGGCACGACCTACGTCTCCGGCAGCGCCGGCTGCTCGGCCGCCGGTGGCACCGTGACGTGCCTGCTCGGTGACGTCGAGGCCGGCAAGGACGCGAGCGCGCGCATCACCGTGCTCGTCGACGCGCTGCCGAGCTCGATCACCGGGCACGACCACCAGCTCGACGTCACCAAGATCGAGAGCCACCTCTCGGTGCTGGCCGGCCAGACCGGGTCCGCGACCACCCAGTGCCCCGGCGGCTACCTGGCCACCGACGGCAGCGTCCGCCTCGACCACGTCGACCAGGGCACCGGCACCTTCGACGACGCCATGGTCCTGCGCTCGCAGGCCACCGCCGACGGACGCGGCTGGACCGGCACGGTCCGCAACGACACCACCGGCCAGCTCCAGGCCAAGGTCAACGTCGTGTGCACCAGCGACCACACCGTCTCCGGCGAGGACCACTCCCACCCGGTCGTCATCTCCGACTCGTTGACGACGACCCGGACGTTCGCGACCGGGGAGCACGGCGTCGACCTCGCCTGCGGCGCGGGCACGATCGCGATCACCCCGGGCTTCGACTTCCTCTCCGGTGACGGCACCGTGACCAGCCGGCCGATCGACGGTGGCCGGCACTTCACCGTCCGCACCGAGCACGACGGGCAGGTCACGCTGACCGCCCGCTGCCTGCGCACGACGCTGGGCTTCGTGCGCGACCACACCCACCAGCTCGCCGTCACCGAGTTGACGGGGTCGGCGGTGGTCCCGGCCCAGGGCACGATCGAGCGCAGCCTGACCTGCCGCAACGGCGCGAAGGGCATCGTCGCCTGGGTGGACTACTCCGGCGACCCGCTCGGCACCGACCCCCAGCCGGTCACCCGCCTCTTCCGCTTCTACAACCCGTCCGACGCCGCTCTGCCGGTCTCCTACGGGCTCACCTGCATCGACGTGCGCACCTCGGCGGGCAACCAGGGCTCGCGCGACATCGAGAACACCGCACGGGTGTCGACCAGCAGCGAGGACACGGCGTCGTACGACGACGTGGCCACCGCCACCGTGTCGGTGACGCCGACCGGGGTCCGGCCGGAGGGCTCGGCGGTCGTCTCCGACGGTCCCCGGCCGGCCGTGCTGCTGGCCGTCGACGCCGACCTGCGGCGGACCGTCGCCTTCTCGGTGGTCGCCACGCGTCGCGTGCCGGGCACCGAGGTGCGCCGCGGCACCGTGCTGGCGACCTCGACGGTGCGGCTCGCCGGCCACGGCACGACCGTGCGGCTGCCTGCGACCGCCCAGGCGCGAGCCGCCCTGGCCGGTGACCGGGTGCACGAGGCCCGGCTGGTGCTGCGCACCGCCCGGGCGACGCAGATCCGCACCGTGCACCTGCGCTGAGCGCTCACCCGTCCGGCGTGGGTCCGCCGACCGCCACCGTCTCCCCCGCTCGGATCGAGGCGCGACGCCACCACGTCGAGAGCAGCAGGCCGGTGAACGAGTCCCACATGCCCCACAGGGCGGCGACGACCGCGACCCCGCCCAGGTCACCGAAGAACCCGAGAGCGAGGACGACCGACAGCCCGGTGTTGCGCACGCCGAGCTCGAACGTCATCGCCCGGACGCTGGGCACCGGCAGCCGCAGCGACCGCCCGGTCAGGTTCCCGACTGCGAGGGAGACGGCGTTCTGCACGATGATCGCGATCGCCACCACGCCCGCGTAGTCGCGGAAGGTCTGGAGCTGTCCGGCGAGGGCCCCCACGACGATGAGCAGGAGCAGGACCAGCGCGCCGGGCTCGACGACGGGCCGCGCCCGCTCGGCGAATCTCGGGAACCGCCACGAGACCAGGAGCCCGGCAGAGAACGGCACGCCGATCAGGAGCGCGATCTCGAGCACCATCTCCCAGGGGTCGATCGAGACGTCGCGCATCAGCGCGTCCGCCGAGCTGTTCAGCCCGGTCCAGAACGCCACGGCGATGGGGGTGAGCACCAGGGCCACGACGTTCGAGGCCGTCGTCAACGAGATCGAGAGCGCGACGTCACCGCGGGCGCGGTAGGTGAAGATGTTGGACAGGTTCCCGGCGGGACAGCAGACCACCAGGATCATGCCGATCGCCACGGAGCCGCGCACGTCCAGCGCGTGGGTGAGCAGCACCGTCAGCGCCGGCATGACGACGAACTGGGCGACCAGGCCGACCGCGATCGGCAGCGGCCGGCGCACGACGTACCCCAGGTCCTCGAACCGGACGTCCAGGGCGACCCCGAAGAGGAACAGGGCGATGATGATCTTCATCGCGAGCTGCAGCCCGCCGTTGATCTCGATGTGCAGCTGGTCGATGTCGCCCGCCAGCGCCGTGATCCCCACCACGGTCGACAGCATCGACCACCGGGGTCCGGTTCCGCACGGGAATCGTCATCCCGGGACGACGCGCACGACGACCGCTCGCGAGGACCCGTCCCGACCGGTGGTCCGGACCCGGAACGCGTAGCGCCGGCCGTCGCGCAGCCCCCGGTCGCGCAGCGAGCGGGCTCCCGGACGCAGCCGCCAGCGCTCGTCGGGGCCCGGGCCGGTGCGCACGACCTGGAAGCCGGTGACGCGCGCGGACGTCGGCGGCAGCCGCCACGACAGCACCGCGCGGCCCGGACCCGGGCGGGCGGAGACGCCCGTCGGCGCGGGTGGGCGGACCGGGTCGACCGTGATCGCGACGACCTGACCACCGAGTCGCAGCGGCAGCGTCGTGCCGACCCGGGAGGCCACCGCGCGCGGCCCGTCGGTGGGTCGGTGGACCGTCAGCCGGTGGCTGGTCGCGAACCTCAGCGTCACCGCGGCGGAGGTGACGGTCAACGGCGTCTGCTCCTGCGGGTCGAAGACCCGGACGTCGCGCCACAGCAGCAGCACGAACCGACCGTCGCGCCGCTGGGTCAGCAGGTAGCGGGCGTCCGTCGGCAGCCCGTCGGCGGTCACGGCGAGCCGGCCGGGTGTGAACGTCGGCCCCGGGTCCGCCAGGAGCGCGAGCAGGCTCCGCATCGCCGTGTACGCCGGCTTGGGGCTCAGGTCGTGGCGCAGCAGCCCGAAGTGCGCCTCGGTGTCCGTCGCGCCGGGGTCGTCGAAGGAGTCGATCAGCTCGTAGGAGTACACCCGCCGCTCGCCGGCCAGGACGTGGTCGAGCAGCAGCCGCGGCAGGTAGGTGGCCGAGACGTCCTCGGGCACGGGCAGGTGGTGGCCCGAGCCGTTGACCGCGTTGGTGTAGCCGGCCTCGGTCGTGACGAGCGGCGCGGTCGGGACGACCGTCCGGACCGCCTGGGTGATCTGACCGATGACCGCCGACGGCTCGTAGCCGCCGGGGTACATGTGCGCGTTGGCGAGGTCGCTCCAGGCCGACAGGTCGCCGAGGTCGGCGTAGCTCCAGGAGAACGCGAGGGCCGGTGCCAGCACCGGGATGCCGGCGGTGGCCGGTTCGGCACGGGCCGCCGTGAAGAGGTCACGCTGCCAGGCGGTCACCTCGGCGGGCCAGTGGTCGCCGCCGCCGAACAGGTCCCACTCGTTGGCGCCCTCGAGGGCGTCGACCGAGCCGACGGGCAGGTGGTCGGCCACGGTCTCGACGTACTCGGTCGGGGTCGCACCCGTGCCGGGGCGGCCCATGATCAGGTCGAAGCCGATGCCGCGGGCGGCGACCGCGCGGATCGCGCGGTACTCCCGTGGCGCGTCGAGGTAGAGGTCGTCGCGGACGTGGCGCACCCCGAGGTCGCTCAGCGCGTCGGCCACGGCCTGGTAGTCCAGGTAGGGGGTGTCGAGGAAGTTGAGGTGGATGCCGACGCCGTACGCGTCGACGACCGAGCCCGAGCGGACCGCCGGCAGCGCGACGATCCGTCCCGCCCGGAGCGTCGGACCGGCGGCGGGCCGACGCGGCCCGACGGCGTCTGCCGCGGCGGGCGGCGTCGCCACGAGCGACGCGCCGAGCGCGGCGACGATCAGGGCGGCAGCCGTGAGGACCGCCGTGACGGCAGCCATGTCGGCAGCGGGGCGCAGGCTCCTGCGGTGGTGCGACACCGTTCTCCCTCCACGGCCAGCGCAGCGCTGGTCCGTACCTCCCCGTGCCCCGCATAACGGACGTCCGGTGGTCGTCGTTACGCGCACGTGGGAGAGACGGCGCGGTTCGCCTACCTTGACGGGATCCGGGCCGTCGCGATCGCTGCGGTCCTCGCCCTGCACTGGGTGAGCTGGTACGTCCCGCTGTTCCACGGCGGCTCGATCGGGGTCGACGTCTTCTTCGTGCTCAGCGGCTTCATCATCACCACGCTGCTGTGGCGCCCGGAGCAGGCCGGCTACCGGGCGTTCGTCCACCGCCGCGTGCTCCGTCTCTACCCCGCCCTCGTCGGCCTGGTCGCCGGCTCCGTCGTCCTCTACGCCGCCGTGCCGTGGGCGCCCGCGGGTCCGGTCGAGGTCGCCCGCCGCGGCGTCCTGGTCCTGACCCAGGCGTCGTCGGTGTGGGCGACCGACCAGTCCGGCAGCCTCTGGCTGCCCGGTCTGCAACCCTTCGGCCAGACCTGGTCACTGGCCGTCGAGTGGTACTTCTACCTGCTCTGGCCGCTGCTCGTCCTGCTCGCCCGCCGGCGCGGCTGGAGCGCCGCTCGCCTGGCCCGGCTCACCGCCGTCGCCGTGGTCGCGCTCTACCTGGTTGCGCTGCCGCTCCCGACGTTCCCCTTCTACTTCGGCCCGCTCGCCCGCTTCGCCGAGCTGCTCGCCGGCGGGGCGCTCGCGCTGCACCTGAGCGCGGGGGCGCGACCCACCAGCCGCGGCGGGCTCCCCGCGTCGGTCGCGCTCGCCGCCATCGCGGCGTACGCCCTGCTCGGCGCCGACGGGCACAGCCCCGTCTACGGGTTCGTCGGCATCCCGGTCGGCGTCGCAGCCACCCTCGTGCTGGTCCACCACGGGTACGCCGGCGGTGCCGGCCCCACCCGCTCCCCGGTGCACCGCCTGCTCAGCCACCCCGCAGTGGCCGCGGTCGGCCGGTGCAGCTACAGCCTCTACCTGTGGCACGTCGTGCCGTTCCTCCTGCTCGAGGACGCCCCGGCACCGCGGCTGGTCCTGGGGCCGATCGCGGTGGCGGCCGCCGTCGGCCTGACCTGGCTGAGCTTCCGGTGGCTCGAGCGCCCGTTCCTGCGCGGCCGGAGCGACGCGCTGCGACCGGCGGCCGCCGGCCTCACGTCCGGGAGCCGGGCGGCAGCACCCCGGCCGCGACCAGCGCGCTGACCAGGTCGTCCGCCGCGGACCGCGACCGCTGCAGGCCGATGCGCTCGGCGACCTCGTGGCGCCGCGCCGCCCCCAGCCGGCCGTCGGCGTCGAGGTCGGCGAGCAGCTCCACGAAGGGGCGGTCGGTGGGGTCCACCACCTCGCCGGGCACCCAGTCCAGCACGTCGGGCGGGTGGAGCGGCCGGTCGTAGGTGTCGCGGTCCGGCACCAGGAAGGCCAGCGGCCGGTCGAGCAGCAGGTAGTCCACCCACACGCTGGAGTAGTCGGTGACCAGGCCGGCCGAGGCGCCGAGCAGGCCGTAGATCGTGACGCCGGCGGCGACGAGGTCCGGCTCCTCGACCACCACCGCGCCGGGCCACCGGCGCCGGTCGGCGTCCATCGGGTGCGGCTTCACGACCAGCTGCAGCCCGCGCTCGCGCAGCCGCGCGAGCAGCTCCGGCACCAGCGCGGCCAGGCCGTCGTCCGCCTCGTCCGCCACCGTGCCGACCACCTGCACGGCACCGACGGGGCGGGGCCGCCGGAAGGTCGGCATCCAGACCACGAAGGGACCGGTGATGCCGAGCCGCTCGAGCCGGTCGGCCGGGGGCGGGTCCCAGAGCCGGTCGGTGCGCGGGTTGCCGGTGAGCAGCACCCGTTCGGGCCGGACGCCGAAGAGCGAGGCCTGCCAGGGCGAGAACAGCCGCGTGCTCCCGACGAACCAGGTGCTCGCGATCAGCGCCCCGACCCCGCGACCGGGGGTGACGTCCTTCGGGCCATCGCCGTGCCAGAGGTTGACGACGGGCTTGCGGGCGACCGGGCGCGGACTGCCGTAGAGGCCGTGGGTGAACAGCACCGCCTCGGCACGCAGGTAGGCCCACAGCCCCCGCAGGCTCGCCTTCGGCACGAGCACCAGGTCCTGCGCCGCGAGGACGGCGACCTCGGCCGGGACCGGCCCCCGGTCGCGCAGCCACACCACGCGGCCGGCGTACCCCCGCAGCAGGGCGGCCGCGGTCTCGACGCCGTTGCCCTCGGTCTCGGGGCTGGCCGAGACGACGACCGAGTGGCTCTGCGGGACGACGTGAGACAGCGCGCGCAGGACGACCCGCAGGGTGTGGAGGACGACCGTCAGGGCACCGTTGCGCACCGTCGTCACGCGGGCTCCATCTCCTGGACCGGCACCGGGGCGTCGTCGTCGAACGGCACCACGGTCGCGGTCAGCAGCCACCCGAGCGCGCCCCCGACAGCGTGGCCGATGCCCCAGGCCGCGGCCACCCAGGCCGTGCCGTGCCCGGCCAGGGCGGCCGCCAGCACCAGCATCACGACGGTGCTCACCACCTGGGTCCCGATCATCGCGGCGAGGTGCCCGGCCAGGCGCAGCCGCATCATCCCCCAGTAGTTGAAGGCCGCGCCCACGCAGGCGAGCGCCAGCACCCGCAGGGTGGCGGTGCCGGTGCTCGCGTAGTGGTCGCCGAAGATGGCCAGCAGCCACGGCGCGAGCACCACCATCGCCACGCACCCGACGAGGGACCCGGCGAGCAGCAGCAGACCACTGCGTCGTACGACGGCGTGCCGGTCGGTCCGCGCCCGCTCGACCTCGGCGTAGGTGAGGTTGGCGACCGCGAGCACGACCGCGTTGAGCAGTGCGGCGACCTGGAAGCCGATGAACCAGGTGCCCGCCCGCGCCGAGCCGAGCGCGTTGACCACGATCAGCGGGAAGACCAGCAGCGGCAGCACGGTCAGCACGTAGGTGACGTAGCCGGCGGCGGCGAAGCCCCGGTTGGCCAGCAGCTCGGGCGACGGGGTGGGCCGGCGCGGGCCCGGCAGGCCACGCAGGATCACCACGATGCTGGCGACGGCGCACGCGCCGACCGCCAGGCCGACCGAGCCGTAGAGGCCGAACGCCCCGGCCCCCGCCAGGAGGAACGGCAGCCCGATCTTGAGCGCGCCGAGGAGCACCCCGTTGAGCCGCAGGTAGGCCCAGACCCGGTCCAGCGCCAGGAACACGCTGTCGGTGAGCACGTTGAGGGCGGTCAGCGCGACCAGCACCGCGAACACGAGGACCGGGACCGGCGAGGACAGCACCTCCCCCAGCCGGGGCGACACGACCGGCAGCAGCAGCGCGTAGCCCAGGGCGAACGCCGCCCCGGCGGAGGCGACCACCAGCGCGGCGGTCACCACGTCGGCGGCGCGCCGGGTGCTGGCCGGCAGCGTGCGGACGATCGCGATGTTGAGACCCAGCTGGGCGAACAGCGCCAGGGCGTCGCCGGCCGCGACCAGCGAGCCGGCCAGCCCGACGTCCTCGGCCGGCGCCAGCCGGGCCGCGACCACCCAGAAGACCGCGCCGGAGCCGGCCATCAGCATCGTGGTCGCGAAGACCAGCACGGAGTTGCCGAGCAGCCGGCTGCCGGTCCTGGACCGTGTCGTGGGGTGATTCATCGGTAGACCCGGGCCTGGGGGGCGTCGAAGAGCAGGTCGAGCCGTCGGTCGACGCTCTCGAGCGGGTAGCGGTAGGTCAGCAGGTCGCCGGTCCAGAAGACCGTCGACTCCCCCCGGTCGAGCACCTGGCCGTCGACGAGGACGTAGGAGTCGCGCGACAGCAGGGTGGGGTAGAGCCGGTCCGCCACCGGCGCCCGGTTGAGGCTGAGGCCGAGCAGCCGCACGTCGAGGTTGCGATTGGCGATGAGCCGCTCGTTGGTGCGGTCGGCGTGGTCGACGGCACCGAGCCACCGCAGCCCCTGCATCTCGGAGTCGGTGACGTAGAAGCGGTCGTAGTAGGTGCCGGCGTTCGCCAGCGCGATCCGCTGCTGGGTGCCGGCCAGCACCACCAGCAGCAGGACCGGCACGACCGCGGCCAGGAACCGCCGACGGACCACCAGCCACATCCCGGCGGCCAGCACCGGGGCGACGACCAGCAGCGTCTGCTGGAAGGCCCGCAGCACGCCGTAGTCGACCGACAGGTTGGGCACCAGCACGATCAGACCCAGCGCCGCCATCGACCCCCACACCAGGAGCGCGACCTCCCGCGGCAGCGGGTCGCCGTCGTCGGTGAGCCGGCGCCGGCGCAGCAGCCGCACCAGGCCGAGCAGGAGGAAGCCCTCCATGACCACCGCGCAGAGCGCCTTGACCGGGGTGGACGGCTGGGTGCGGACCTCCGGCGCGAGCTCGGCCGGACCGGGGCGTGGGATGACCCGCAGCGCCGGGGGGATCTGCTCGCGGCGGTAGTCGAGCGTGGCCTGCACGAAGGAGTGCATCCGCTGCTCGGGCGTGGTGCGGTCGCCCAGGAGCCGGCCGAGCACGAAGTACGAGGTGTCCGACGACCCCGGCCCGGACCCGTGGCCCGTGATCGAGCGGATCGTGTCGCCGAGGACCTCGCGGGCGTGGCCGCCGGTGTGGGTCACCGGCCCGGCCCAGGCCAGCGTGGCGGCGAGGAGCCCGGCGACCACCGCCGGGTGCAGCAGCACCAGGGGTTCGCGGGGCTCAGGCTCCTGCGGGTGGTCGCCGCGGCGCCGCCGGACCAGGGCGAGCACACCCACCCCGACCAGGGCCGCCACGAGCGCCATCAGCAGGACGTACGTCGTGGAGTAGTGCGACAGCACGATCCCGGACGAGAGCGCGAGCACGAGCACCCGGGCGCGTCGCGGCGGGAGCGCCTCGGTCGCGGCGAGCAGCACCAGCGCGAGGAAGAAGAACGCGACCTCCTGGCGCACCAGGTAGGGCATGTCGGTGAAGAAGGTCGGGAACGCGACCGTCAGCACCGCCGCAGCGACGGCGAGGTGGCGCGGGACGAAGCGGCGCGCGAACAGGTAGGTGAGCACGGGCACGGTCGCGAAGAGCAGCTGCAGCAGGACCGTGAGGACGACCGGCCCCGGGAGACCGGTCGTCTGGGCCAGCACGGTCGGGAGGACGGTCACCGACAGGCAGGCGTTGTAGGCACTGGGCAGCGCGCCCATCGACCAGCTCTGCGCATGGTCGGTGAGCGAGAACGCGAGGTACTCGGCCTGGATGTCGTGGCCGGTGACCTGCCAGCCGCGCAGCGACGTCGCGAGCAGCAGACCGGCGGACACCAGGCCGATCACCCAGCCGTCCACCACCACCTGGTCCCGGGCGGACGGGCGCCCGAGCAGCAGCGCGAGCAGCGCGGCACCCGAGACGACGACCGCGGCCACCGCCACGGCTCCCGAAGCGCCGTTGTTCAGACGGACCGCGCCGGCGACCGACAGCACCAGCGCGGCAGCGGCCAACGTCGGAGCTGTCTCGAACCGGGCCGCGAGCAGCCGGCGACCGGCCCGGCGCACCTCGTTGCGGGTCACGAGCGGCACGTTCGCGCGCCGTCGCAACAGGGCCACGTCGACCACCAGCCACGCGGCCGCGAGCGGCGCCGGCGCGAGCGGCCGGTCGACGCCGACCCAGGGCAGCGCGGTGTCGAGCACCAGGCCACCCACCAGCAGCCCGAGCACGGCGAGCCCGAGCGCGTAGGGCAGCCGGTGGCGCAGGCCGTCCGGCAGGCCGCGGCGCTGCAGCACCAGCGTCGGCAGCGCCACGAAGGTCACCAGCGCGACCGCCGGGCGCAGCACCGGCACCGGCAGGTCCAGGGCGACGACCAGCTGGGCGGCGACCAGCGCGACCAGCGGCAGCAGCCGCCCGCGCGGGCGCCGCGGCACCGGGGTGATGTCCACGGAGACCGGCTCGACCGGGTCGAGCACGGCGGTGTCGTCACGCACGGCCGACCTCGGGGCTGCGCTCGGATCCGGGCTCAGGGTCGTCGACCGGCGTGCCCCAGCGCGACAGCGGCAGGTCGGTGGCCTCCGGCCACCGCAGCAGCACCCGCTCGTGGATGGCGATCATCCGCTGGAGGAGCTCGTGGGGCGAGGCGTGGTCGGCCGGGTCCAGCGGCTCGTGGAGGCGGACCAGCGGCCCCTCGTCGTCCTCCTCCGAGGTCAGGACGACGACCGGGGCGCCGGAGTCGCAGGCCAGCCGGGCCGCACCGAAGGAGCCGAGCACCCGACGGCCGGCCAGGGTCACGGGGGTGCGGCCGGGCACGTCCGAGGCGATCGCGACCACCTGGCCGCGGCGCAGCAGGTCCAGCAGGCCGTCGGTGCCGACCGCCGAGCTGACCGCGGTGCCGCCGTTGGCGGTCCCGATCCGCACGTGCTGCTGGAGCCACACCGGGGCCTCGGGCCCCAGCATGTAGGGGTGCACCACCATGTGTGCGGGCACGCCGAGCCGCGCGATCGAGGGGAACGCGCCGTCGTAGTAGCCGTGGTGGACGAAGTTGAGGACGACCCCGCGGCCGGCGAAGCGGGCCCCACGCAGGAACCCGAGGCCGTCGACGCGCAGGCTGGTCAACAGCTCCGGGTGCCACCGCAGCTCGCCGCGCCGGGCCTGGTAGCGCACGTAGGCACGGGCCACCCGGTCGACCTCGGCGTCGAGCCCGGCCGCGGGGCGGGTGTGCTCGAGCAGGAAGCGCATCTGGGCGCGGGCGTCCTCGCGGACCGAGGCGCGCCGCCACGCCAGCCGGGTGCGCGCGGCGACCAGCGCCGGCAGCAGCGCGGTGGGCACCCGGCTGCGGACGCTCGCGGCGAGCCGCTCAGCCCTCCGGTCGACGGTCATGCGACTCCCTCCACGACCGCCGGCCCGGCGGCCTGCGCGACGACGTCCTCGAGCACGGCGAGCCGGTCGGCCACCCGGCTCCCCCAGTCCCAGCGCGAGGTCTCGACGACCGGCGGGTCGGTGAGCACGGCCGCCAGGGCCGCAGCGAGGGCGGTCGGGTCGCCGGGTGGCACCAGGCGGCCGTCGACCCCGTCTCGCACCACGAACGGGATGCCGCCGACCGCGGACCCCACCACCGGGCAGCCACAGGCGAGCGCCTCGGCCAGGGTCATCCCGAAGGACTCCGCCTCGGTGAGCGAGGGCAGCACGGTGACGCCCGCCCGGCGGTAGCAGGCGGGCAGCTCGGCGTGCGGACGGGAGCCGTGCCAGGTGACCAGGTCGGCGACGCCGAGGGCTGCGGCCCGCGACTGCAGGGTCCGCACGTCGTCGCCGTCACCCACCACGTCCAGCCGGACGCCGGGCACCAGGTCGCGTAGCAGCGCCAGGGCGTCGAGCAGCACGTGCAGGCCCTTCCACCGCGAGGTCCGCTCGACGCGGCCGACGTAGAGCACGCTCCTCGACCTCGGCTCGGACCCGGGCGAGAACGTCGCCTCGTCGACACCCGGCGGGATCAGCCGCGCCCGGCCGGTCGCCTGGGCCAGCGACACCGGCGAGACCGCGACGAGCGCGGCGCACCGGTCGAAGACGCGGGGCAGCACCCGCCGCTCGTAGGCCCGCAGCAGCCGGTCGACGCGACCACCCTTGGCCAGCGAGCCGGCGTGGTAGGTGAGCACCACCGGGGCCGGGGAGAGGTACGCAGCGAGGTCGGCCAGGCCGGGCACCGGGGCGTGCGCGTCGACGACATCGACCCCCCGCAGGTGCCGGCGCAGCTGCCAGGCCCACAGCGGGTTGACCGGCGTGTTGGAGACGGTCCACCAGGTGCCCAGCCGCACGACCGGCACGCCGTCGTACGTCATGTGGCGGGTGCGCCGCGAGCGGCCGGTCGTGACGACGCGGACGTCGTGGCCGGCGTCGCGCAGGGTCCGGACCACCCAGGCTGCGTACTGCTCCACGCCGCCGGGGTCGGGAGGGAACCGGGGCGTGACCACGGCGACCCTCATCGCGGCGCCGTCCGGTCGCCACCGCACCGGGCGTGCACGACGCGACCGGCCTCGGGGAGGCGGACCACCACCGGCCAGGTGCGGGCGTGCGGCCGCGGCAGCACCCGGGTCACCCGGGTGACCTCCCCGGGGCGGGTGGCCACCGTCCCGGTGTGCCGGTGCGGGCCGACCGTGAGGACGTAGCGCAGGACCTGGTCGCCGGCGAGCTCGCTGCCGACGTCGAAGGCGACGCGCACCCCTGCCGCCCTCCCGGAGCGGTCGGGTCCGCACGGCGCCACGGTGCCGGCCGGTGTCGGAGCGAACGCGAGCGCGACGTACTCCTGCTGCTGGTGGGTCGCCGAGAGCGCGAGCTGGTCGCGCACCCCGGGCACGAGCAGGGCGAGCGCCGCCACCGTCCCGGCGCCGAGCGCGGAGACGGGAACGACACGTCGGTACCAGCCCTCCCCAGCCACGTCACCCCAACGCGAGGGGTGTCGGGCTGGTTACGCACCGGCATACTCCCCGCGTGACCCTGTCTAATCCACCGGCGCGGCTGCTCCACGTCGCCCACCAGGTGCTGCCGCACCTCGGCGGCCTGGAGACCGTGGTCGGCGCGGAGACCCGCGCGCTGGTCGCGCGGGGGTGGCAGGTGGCGGTGGTCAGCAGCGCGGGGACCGTCGGCCCCGGCACCCGGGTGGAGGACGGAGTCCGGACGGTGCGGGTGCGCGCGTGGAACGGGTTCGAGGAGCGCTTCGGCGTCCCGTTCCCGCTCCTCTCCCCCCGGCTCGTGCCCGCCGTGGCGCGCGAGGTGCGCCGCGCCGACGTGGTGCACGTGCACGACGTCCTCTACGTCAGCAGCTGGGTCGCGGCCGTGTGGTGCGTGCTGCTGCGCACGCCGTACGTCGTGCACCGCCACGTGGGCTTCGTCCACCACTCCTCGGCGCTGGTGCGGCTCGTGCAGCGCGTCGTGCTGGGCACCGCCGGGCGGTTCGTGCTCGCGCACGCCGCTGCCGTGCTGGCGATCGACGAGCACGTGGCGACCGGGCTCGACCGGGTCGGTCCGCCGGTGGAGGTGCTCGGCAACGGCGTGGACACCGAGCGCTACCGGCCCTCCGAGCTCGCCTCCGGCGACGGCCGGCGCGAGCGGCCGGTCGTGCTGTTCGTCGGGCGGTTCGTCCCCAAGAAGGGCTTCGACGTCGTGGCCGCCGCGGCGTCGGACGACTACGAGATCGTCTTCGCGGGCGGCGACCGTCCTCCCGGGGTCGACGACCCGCGGCTGCGCTTCCTGGGCCCGGTCCCGGCAGCGGACATGCCGGCGGTGTACGCCGGCGCCGACGTCATGGTGGTCGCCTCGGTCGGCGAGTGCCCGCTGACGGTGCTCGAGGCGATGGCATCCGGGCTGCCCGTGGTGCTGCGCGAGGACCCGGCGCTGCACTCCCCCTGGACCGCCTGCGACGGGGTCCGCTTCGTCGACATGGCGGCGGGCGACCTGGGCCGCACGCTGCGCGAGCTGGTCGCCGACCCGGCGACGATGCAGCGGATGGGGGCCGCCGGCCGGGCGCACGTCGCGACGGCGTACTCCTGGGACGCCCACGTCGACCGGCTGGCGGATGTCTACCGGCGCGTAACCCGCGGTTCGCTCCCCCGTTAGCGAGGTCAATGGCGATCTCGGGACCATCGACCAGGTCAGGGGACCGCTATGTCTTGGACTGAGACGCACCAGCAGACCGGGTGGGCCGAGCGCTACCGAGTCGCGGCGATCGTCCCGTGCCACAACGAGCAGGCCGCGGTGGCCACCGTCGTGGCGGACCTGCGCGCGGCGGTCCCCGGCATCACCGTCTACGTCTACGACTGTGAGCAGAATCGGGGGCTGCCTGGCCGGGGTCTGACCCTTGCTTACGACTGGCCGCGGTGCCTTGGCGTTGATCTGTCGGCGCCGGTCAGGTGGCGATCAACGCACATACCGGCTGGCCGGGAGGGCGGTGACCGAATAGGGGCCTGATCGCCAAACCCGACCTCATCACAGTCCTGTCCTACCCGCCCGACCAGCTGGCTTCGACCACCCAGCCAGACCAGGAAGGGCAGCCATGACCAGCATGACCGTCGGACCCACCGAGCAGGTAGTCAGCCGGCAGATCATCATCGGTGTCGACACCCACAAGTACGCGCACGTCGCGGTCGCCTTGGATCACCTCGGCGCACGGATCGCTGCGCAGCATGTCGCTGCGAACCGCGAGGGCTACGCGCAACTCGAGGCCTGGGCAGCCTCGTTGGCCGGTAACGGTCGAGTGCTCGCCTACGGCGTCGAGGGCACCGGCAGCTATGGCGTCGGCCTGGCCAGCTTCCTGCGCCGCGCCGGGCACCGCGTCATCGAGGTCAACCGTGGTGACCGGCGCAGTCGCCGCAGCAACGGCAAGAGCGACAGTCTCGACGCCGAGGCGGCCGCGCGGGCGGTGCTCGGTGGCCAAGCAAAGGCGATCCCGAAGTCAGCCGACGGGACCGCTGAGATGATCCGGCAGATCAAGATCGCCCGGGACACCGCACGCAAGGCAAGGACCAGTGCGATTGTCACGCTCAAGGCGCTCATCGTCACCGCCCCCGCGGACCTGCGCGAGCACCTCGCCGGGACGTCCGACAAGGTGCTCATCGATCGCTGCGCTTCATTGCGTCCGGGTGCGGTTACCTCACCCACTGCGAGCGCGAAGCACGCGCTGCGAACGCTCGCGAAGCGCTACCAAGCGCTAGCCGCCGAGATCCGCGATCACGACACGATCCTCGACGACCTCACCCGCGCCCACGCACCGACACTGCGGGAGGGGCTGGGCATCGGCGCTGACACCGCAGCCGAGGTGCTCATCGTCTTCGGCGACAACCCAGAACGTGTCCATTCCGAAGCTGCCTTCGCCAAGCTCTGCGGCACCAGCCCGGTCCCAGCCTCATCAGGCATGACGAACCGGCACCGACTTTCACGAGCTGGCCACCGCGAAGCGAACGCCGCCCTCTACCGAGCCGTGATCGTCAGGATGCGGTTCCACCAGCCGACGATCGACTACGTCGCCCGACGCACCGCCGAGGGGTTGTCGAAACGCGACGTCATCCGCTGCTTGAAGCGCTACCTCGCCCGCGAGGTCTACCAAGCCGTGATGACCGACCACCGCGCCCGGCAGGTGGATGCGTCCCAACGGAGTCTTGACCTATAGGGGCGTCAACGCCAGCACCGACCGCACCGTCGAGCTGGCCCTCGAGGCGGGGGCGACGGTCTGCAGCGAGCCGCTCAAGGGCAAGGGCAACGTCGTGCGGCGCGCTTTCGCCGACATCGACGCCGACATCTACCTGCTCATCGACGGCGACGACACCTACGACGCCGCGGCCGCGCCCGCGATGATCGAGCGGCTCGTCACCGAGAACCTCGACCAGGTCGTCGGCGTCCGGCGCGGCTCGGCCTACCGCGCCGGGCACCTGCTGGGCAACCGGGTGCTCAACCGCATCGTGTGCGGGATCTTCGGCGACACGATGGGCGACATGCTCTCGGGCTACCGGGTCTTCTCGCGGCGGTTCGTGAAGAGCTTCCCGGCGGTGTCGCGGGAGTTCGAGATCGAGACCGAGCTGACCGTGCACTCGCTCGCCCTGCGGATCCCGTCGGCCACGGTCGACGTCGACTTCCGTGACCGCGCCGAGGGCTCGGAGTCCAAGCTGCGGACCTACCGCGACGGCTGGAAGATCCTCAACGTCATCCTCACCCTCACCCGCCACGAGCGGCCGATGCACTTCTTCGGCATGCTGTCGGCGGGACTCGGCGCGCTCGCCACCCTGCTCGCCGTCCCGGTGTTCCTGGCCTACCTGGACACGGGCATGGTCTGGCGGCTGCCAACGCTGGTGGTCGCCGGCTTCCTGGTCATGGTCGCGTGCCTGCTGCTCGTCACGGGCCTGGTCATCGACGGCACCCGCAAGTCCCGCCACGAGGCGAGCCGGCTGGCCTACATGCGGCACCCGGCGGTGCGCGGCACCTACGTCCGCGACCCGGCGTACGCCGGCGACCTCACGCTGCCCGTCGTCCCCTCGCCCCGCTCGGGCTGAGCCGGACGCCGGCACCCTCCCGGGTGGGGAGGACGCCGGCGCGGTGGACTGGGCTTCGTCCGGCTCGGTGGCCTCAGCCCTGGATCGCGGTGTGCTCGGAGGAGCCGACGCCCGAGATCTCGATCTTGCGCGGCTTGGCCTTCTCGGCGACCGGGACGACGAGCCGCAGCACGCCGTCGGCGTAGCCGGCCTCGATGCGGTCGAGGTCGAGGTTGTCGCCGAGCACGAGCTGGCGGCTGAAGACACCGCGCGGCCGCTCGGAGGCCAGCGCCTCCCAGTCGCCGTTGCGGGCGACCCGCTCGGCGCGGACGGTCAGCACGTTGCGCTCGACGTCGATGTCGATGCTCTCGGCGGAGACGCCGGGCAGGTCGAGCTCGATCACGAACCGGTCACCCTCGCGCCAGGCGTCCATCGGCATCACCGCGGGACGGTTGGTGGTGCCGAAGACCTGCTGGGTCAGCCGGTCGAAGTCCCGGAACGGGTCGGTGGTGCGCAGCAACATCGGGGAGTCCTCCTGGTTCTCTGCCGGGGGCCGCGAGGGGCCCGGATCTGTATTGCTGGTTACGGTTTTGTTGTAGCGCAAGTGTGAGGCAGAATCAAGACCGTGACGCCCCCTCCCGTCCCGCGTTCCCGCGGGGTCTTCGCGATCTCGGTCGCCGCCGACATGGTGTCGATGGAGATCCAGAACCTGCGCGTCTACGAGCGTCGCGGGCTCCTCGAGCCCGACCGGACGGCCGGTGGCACCCGTCTCTACAGCGCCGACGACATCGACCGCCTCCACCGGATCCGCGAGCTGCTCGCCGACGGTCTCAACCTCGCCGGCATCGCCCGGGTGCTGCAGCTCGAGGACCGGGTGCGCCGGCTCGAGGCGCAGGTCGAGCGGCTCCGCCGGAGCTGAGAGGCCGCGGTCTGAGTGTGCTCCCGCTTCCTCAGGCGCCGCAGGTTCATCAAGGGATGCAGGTCAACCGGCACCTCCGGCGGCGTGCCCACCACGGGAAGTGCCGGTTCACCAACGGACCATGATGAAACTGAAGGCGGCAGTGATCCGGCAGCCCGCACCCGTCAATGCCCTGTCGGCGGGTCGTGGGCGCGCAGGAAGGCCTCGCGGACCTCGCCGGAGACCCGGCCGCGGTCGGAGACCGCCAGCCCCTGTGCCTGCGCCCAGGCCCTGACCTCCGCGGCGGTCGGCTCTCGGGGCGCGAGCGGGGCCGCCGCCGGGAGGTCGGCGAAGTACGCCGTCGCCGGCTCCTCGTGATCCGCAGCGGCCAGAGCGGCCCCGAGGAAGCGGTAGGTCCACTCCTGGGCGAGCTTCCTGGTCTCGCAGAACACGATCGGCACCTGCGGGAAGCGGACCTGGCACTCGGCGAGCCCCTCGGCGATCACGGCCGGACGCACGACCTCGTGGCGGAACACCTGGGAGTAGCGGTCCTCGACCACCACCGCCGCGTGCGGCACCGACGCGAGGGCCGCCAGCTGGAACTTCAGCTTCCCCGTCGTCAGCGAGCTGACCAGGTCGCCGAGGTTCTTCCGCTCGACCGCGCCCACGACCTCACCTCCTCGCAGCACCGCGTAGTCGCCGGCGGCCAAGCGCGCCCGCGTGGTCTCGACCTGGTGGTCGCGGAACGACCACGCATAGCGCTCCTGGGTGTCGACGACGATGTCGACGCGCGGCAGGCCGCTGGCCCGAGCGGTCGGTGTGCGAACCGCCGGACGAGCCTGCTTGGTGGTGCGGGCCGTCTGCCAGAAGATCACCTGCCGACCCCCGCGCACGAAGGACATCACGAACTGCGACCGGTTCTCCCGGCCCCGGTCGAGCACCAGGTCGATCGACGCACCGCGGCGGACACAGGCGCGGGTGGGCACGCGCTCGACGATCTCCGCGTCAGCCGGCCACTCCTCCATCCGGTGGCAGTAGACCTTGCTGGTGCGCGGCCACGTCTCGCGAGCCTTCAGCAGGATCCCGCGCTCGCCGTACGGCACCCGCAAGATGTACGGCAGCGACGTGCCTTCCTCCGGGTTGCGCGCGATCACGAAGTCGTCGGGCACTGCTGGAGTCTCGCAGATCAGGCGGCTCCTGCACCCGGCTGAGCGATCCGCCGACACAGGTCGGACGCCGGACCGACGAGCTTGTGGGAAAGGGCGAGCAGGTCATCCGGGTCGCTCGCCGCGAGCTCCTCGTCCCCACGGTCGAGGAGGAGCGGGTGCACGAGCGCCGCTTGTCACGCCCGCAGTGGCAGGTCCGCGGGTCGCCGCAGGTTCATCAAGGGGATGCAGGTGAACCCGCACCTCCCCCGGCGTGCCCGCCATGGGAAGTGCAGGTTCACCAACAGACCATGATGAAGCTGCGGCGGGAGTGATCAGAGCGACAACGGCCCGCCCCAGGACAGACAGAGCCCACACACCCTCAGGCGGTGTCCTTGGTCTGCACGACCTCGCCGTGCCCGAGCTTGCTGTGCCGGTAGCCGTAGCCGGCGTAGATGAGCACGCCGAGCAGGAACCACACGGCGAACCGCACCCAGGTGGCCGGCTGCAGCTGGGTGATCAGCCACAGCGAGAAGCCGATGCCGAGCAACGGGGTGAACGGCATCAGCGGTGTGCGGAAGGTCCGCGGGAGGTCCGGAGCGCGGTAGCGCAGCACGATCACCGCCGCCGACACGACGACGAACGCGAGCAGGATGCCGATGTTGGTCAGCTCCGCGGCGTCCCCGATCGACACGAACCCGGCGATGCCCGCCGCGACGACGCCGACGATCCAGACCGGCCGGCTCGGCGAGTGGTGCTCGTTGGTGCGCGCGAACCACGCCGGCAGCAGCCCGTCGCGGCTGATGGCGTACCAGATCCGCGAGGCCCCCAGCGTGAACGAGAAGAGCACGGTGATGATCCCGACGATCGCACCGACGGCGACCACCTTGGCGAAACCGCCCAGCCCGACGCTCTCGAACGCCGCGCTGAACGCGGCCGTGTCGGAGAGGTCGGTGTACTTCACCATCCCCGTCAGCACCGTCGCGGCGAGCAGGTAGAGCACCATCGCGATCGCCAGCGACAAGATGATCGCCTTGGGCAGGTTGCGCTCGGCCTCCTTGGACTCCTCGGCCGCCGTGCTCATCGCGTCGTAGCCGAACACCGCGAAGAAGACGGTTGCCGCGCCGGTCGCCGCGCCGCTGAGTCCGTAGGGGAAGTACGGCGTCAGGTTGCTCGTGTCGACGAAGAAGACGCCGACCACGACGACCGCCAGCACGATCGCGATCTTGACCCCGACCAGCCAGGTCTCGATCCGCACGCTGGTGCGGATGCCGCGGTTGAGCAGCCAGGCGACCCCGAGGCACAGCAGGACCGCGAAGAGGTCGATCCGGTGGCCGTCCCCGGTGCCGGGCGCGCCCAGCATCCAGGCCGGCAGGTCGAGTCCGACGGCGTCGGCGAGGAACGCGATGTACTGCGAGACGCCGATCGCGACGACGGCGACGATGGCGGTGTACTCCAGCAGCAGGTCCCAGCCGATGAACCAGCCGACCGCCTCGCCGAGCACGGCGTAGCCGTAGGTGTACGCCGACCCCGACGACGGGATCAGCCCGCCGAACTCGGCGTACGACAGCGCGGCGCACGCGCTGGCCACGCCGGCGATGAGGAACGAGAACGTCACCGCCGGTCCGGCGTCGTTCTTCGCGACCGGCCCGGCGAGCGCGAAGATCCCGGCGCCGATGATCGCCCCGAGGCCGATCGCGGTCAGCTGCCACAGGCCGATGCTGCGCTCCAGCCCGCCGTCCCCCACGGACTCCACCGGCTTGCGCCGGAGGATGCCGCTGCGTGCCGTGACCCGACGAGACGACTCCTGATCGACCATGCGCATCCTTACCCCGCAGCGATCCCGCGCATTCGGCCGCCGGTGCGCTCGCGGGCCGCTACGGTCGGGGCCCGGGGAGATGGGGACCGGGCAGGAGCAGGCGGGCAGGGGCGTCTCGCTGGCGCACGTCCTGCTGGCGTACGTCGTCGCGTTCGGTCTGGGGCTGGCCTGGCTGACCTGGGGCCCGAGCACCGGCGCCCTGTGGGCGGACGGGCTCGTCGCCGACGTGATCGCGACGGTCGTCGTCTTCGCGTTCAGCCGGTTCCACCACAACTCCAGCTTCTACGACCCCTACTGGAGCGTGCTGCCGCCGGCGCTCGCCCTCTACTGGTGGGCGGTCAGCGACCCGGACCCCGTGCGCGCCTGGCTGGTGATGGGCGTGATCCTGGTCTGGTCGGTGCGGCTGACCGGCAACTGGATCTACACGTGGCCGGGCCTGCACCACGAGGACTGGCGCTACGGGATGCTCCGGGAGGGCCGCAGTCCCGCGATGGCGTTCCTGGTCGACTTCTTCGGCATCCACCTGGTCCCGACCCTGCAGGTGTTCCTCGGCATGGTGCCGATCTACGTCGCGGTCACCCGCCCCGGGCGGCCGGTGGGCTGGCTGGACGCGCTCGCGGTGGTGGTGGGACTCGGGGCCGCGGCCATCGAGCTGGTCGCCGACACCCAGCTGCACCGCTTCGCGCGCACCCGCACGCCCGGCCACGTGATGGACAGCGGGCTCTGGGGGTGGTCGCGCCACCCCAACTACTTCGGTGAGGTGACCTTCTGGTTCGCCCTCGCGATCTTCGGCCTGGCGACCTCGCCCTCGGACTGGTGGTGGGTCTTCGTCGGTGCGGTCGCGATGGTCGGGCTCTTCGAGGGCATCAGCATCCCGATGATGGAGAAGCGCAGCCTGGAGCGCCGGCCGACGTACCAGGACGTGATCGACCGCGTGCCGCGGCTGGTCCCGCGCCCCCCGCGACGCGGGTGAGAGCGCTCTCATCCCGATCTCATCGCGGTCCCACCCGGGCCGTCCAGCCTGAGGGCATGAAGACGACACTCATCGCCACCGCAGCCGCCCTGCTCACCGTCCCGGTGCTCGCCGCCGGACCCGCCCAGGCCTCCGGGGGCTCGGACGCCGTACGCCGGGCCGGCTCGTGCTCGGGCGCCACCGCCTGGACGATCAAGGCCAAGCCCGACGACGGCCGGGTCGAGGTCGAGACCGAGGTCGACAGCAACCGCGCCGGCCAGACCTGGCGCTGGTCGCTGCGCCGAGACGGTGTCCTGGTCGACTCCGGCCGAGCGACCACCCGCGGACCGAGCGGCTCGTTCTCGGTCACCCGCCGCCCGGCCGGCGCGGCCGGTGCGGCGTTCGCGTTCCGCGCCACCAACCGCGCCACCGGCGAGACCTGCCTCGCGCGGGTCAGCCTCTAGACGCGCCGACTCGGTCGGTCACCTCGACCGGTTCCGCCACCAGACCGAGGCGTTCAGGGCGGTCGCGAAGCCGGTCCAGGCGACGTACGGCGCGAGCGCGGCCGCCGCCCTCCGGTCGTGCCGAGCGGCCTCGCGCAGGAGCGCGACGTTGAGGACGTCGAGCCCGGCGATCACCGCCAGGCCGGCCCCCGGCGACTGCCGCGCGAAGAACACCCAGCACCACCCGGCGTTCGTCGCGAGGTCGGCCGTGGTCAGCGCGAGCACGCGGCGCCCGTCCCGCGGCGACCGCCGCCGGGCGCGCTCGAGCGCCCGGCCGGTGCCCCACCCGATCAGCCCGTAGAGCGGCGTCCACACCAGCGGGAAGGCCGCCGGCGGCGGCTGCCAGTCCGGCTTGTCGAGCGAGGTGTACCAGTCGCTCGCGGGACGTGTGCCGAGGCTGCCGGCCACGGCGGCGGCTGCGGTGAGGGCGGCGGTGACCAGACGGGGGCGCATGCCCTCCAGCCTGCCCCACCGCCGGGCACGGACCGCTGGATACGGTGAGGACGTGCCCGACGTCGCGATCGCCACCCCCAACGAGGCCGCCGCGGACGCCGGCGAGGCGGTGGCCCGCGCGGGCGGCAACGCGGTCGACGCGGCCGTCGCCGCCGCGCTGGTGACGATGGTCAACGAGGTCGGGCTGGTCTCGCTCAGCTCCGGCGGGTTCGTCACCGTGCAGCCGGCGAGCGGCGGGACGCCGTACACGGTCGACGGCTGGATGGACATGCCCGGCCGCGGCCGCGAGCTCGGCGGCGGCACGTGGGACGTGCACACCGAGTACGGCGGCGGCGTCGACGTCACCATCGGCCCCGGGTCGGTCGCGGCCCACGGCTCGGTGGCCGCGCTCGAGCAGGCCCACGCCCGCGACGGCAGCCTGCCGTGGCGCGAGGTCGTCGCGCCGGCGGCGGACGTGGCCCGCGGCGGGTTCCGGCTCTCGGCGGCGTCGCGCTACTACCTGGACTACGTTCACGACTCGATCTTCGGCTGGGACGACGCCAGCCGGGCCGCCGTGCACGACGAGCAGGGTGAGGTGGTCACCGACCGGGTCGTGGTCCCGGACCTCGCACGGTCACTCGACCTGGTCGCCGACGAAGGCGCGGCCGTCCTGCACACCGGCGAGCTGGCGGCGCTGATCGCCGACGACGTGATCGCCCGCGGCGGCATCCTCGGCCGCGAGGACCTCGCCGCATACTCCCCCGCGGTCCGCAACTCGCTCACCACCCGGGTGGGCGGCTGGACCCTGGCGACGACCCCACCGCCCTCGGTCGGCGGGGTCTGCGTCGCTGCGATGCTCCGGCTGCTCGACGGCCGCCCGCACGAGCGGTGGACGCCCGAGGACGTCGAGTGGCTGGTGCGGGTCCAGCGCGCCGTCCTCGCTCACCGGCTGCAGGTGCTCGACACCGCGCCCGACCTGGAGGCCGACGCGACGGCGTACCTCGACCTGGTCGACCGCTCCTCGCTGCAGGCGCTGGAGTCGGGGTCGACGGCCCACTGCTCCGCGACCGACTCCGAGGGCCGGGCCTGCGCGGTCACCGTCTCGTCGGGCTACTTCTCCGGGATGATCGCGCGCGGCACCGGGATCTGGCTCAACAACACCCTCGGTGAGCAGGAGCTGAACGGCAGGGGCCTGCACACCCTGCCCCCGGGCTCGCGGCTCATGTCCAACATGGCGCCGACGGTCGGCCGGCACGCCGACGGCTCGGTGCTGGCGATCGGCTCGCCGGGTGCCGGGCGGATCGCCACCGCGATCGCGCAGGTGCTGGCCGGGTTCGTCGGCGGCCTGCCGCTGCAGGAGGCCGTGCACCACCCGCGCGTTCACGTGCACGACGCCGGGCGGGCCACCGAGGTCGTCAAGCGCGAGAGCGACGAGGGGCTGACGATGTACTACGGCGGCGTCGCCGCCACGCTGCTGCGCCCCGACGGCCGACTGGTCGCCGCCGCCGACCCCCGCCGCGAGGGCGCGGTGCGGGTGGTCCGCCGAGCGGCCTCCTAGGCTCGCAGCCATGTCCCTCCTCGACGCGCCGCCGACCTCGGCGCCACGCACGGTCGCCCGGGTGGCGCTCGGCGCGATCCTGGTCTTCGCCGGGATCAGCCACCTGACCTACGCCCGCGAGGAGTTCGTCGCGCAGGTGCCGGACTGGTTCCCGGTCGCCGACGACCCGGTGGTGGTCGTCTCGGGCGTCGTGGAGATCGGGCTGGGCGCGGCCCTCATCGCCTTCGGTCGCGGCCGCATCGGGATCGGTCTCCTCGCTGCGGCGTTCTTCGTCGCGGTCTTCCCGGGCAACATCGCGCAGTACGCCGAGCACACCGACGCGTTCGGCCTCGACACCGACCGCGCGCGCTTCATCCGCCTCTTCTTCCAGCCGGTGCTGGTGGTCTGGGCACTCTGGTCGACGGCCGCCTGGCGCGACCGCCCGTCGCGGCGCCCGCGGCCCTGACCCGCGCCCCTCATCCGATCCGCCCCAGCCGCCATGTTCGTGATGATCGCCGGGCGGCTCGCCGACCAGCGGGCGAGATCCGCCTCGATGACTCCGTCGCCGCCCTGACCCCTGCGGTGCTGTTGACGCATTCGCAGACGTATACCGCGGTTGAAGCGACCATGACACCGCAGCAGCGACCGTGTGCACCGACCTCGCATCGGCATGGGTGCGCGCTTGTCGCGGCAGATGCGGATCCTCGAGCCAGAAGAAGGGCAGGTGCGGGTCAGCGGTGTGTTGTCCACCGTCTCAAGCAGCCGATCGGTGGCTGGTTCACCACTGGGGGGCGGACGCCCGGATCTCGGCTGCTTGAACCGCGCAGATCGCGGCAGGTCCGTGCGTTGGGGACTTCACGTGGCGAACGGGCGCGCGGCCAGTCACGATGTAGCCGCCATGACGATGAGTGACGACGAGCGGCGCGCCGCCGTTGCCGAGTGTGAGCGACGACTTCACATCATGTCGGCCTTGGCCCGGGCCTTGGACGATCCGCAGATGGTTCTGGGCTTGCTTGTGAGCGCCGCAGATGTCGACGCCGCTCGAGCGGCTCTCCGGGTCAGTCTCGGCGTCGACGAGGTGCAGGCCAACGCAATCCTTGACCTGCAGTGGCGACGGGCGCCGAAGAGCGAGCGGGAGACGATTCGCGCCGACCAGGACCATCTGACTCAGGTGCTGAGGGACCTGCAGGCCGGCAGGACCGGCCCGGGCTAGACGGTATGGAGTGACCTCTCAGGGCTGCTGAGGGTTGTAGGCCGGGGCCCCACTCACAAATGGTCGTGGGTTACCGAGTAGGGCTGGCCTGCTCGGCCTATCCAACAGTTGTGGGAGGCCCCGGTGTTCACCGAGCGTACGAGCGTTGGGCTCGACGTGCACGCACGATCAGTCGCGGCGGCGGCGATCGATGGCGTCACGGGCGAGTTGGTCCAAGCGAAGCTGACCCCTTCGCACGAGCACATCCGGTCCTGGATCGAAGAGCTGCCGGGTCCGGTGGCGGTCACCTATGAGGCCGGCCCGACTGGGTTCGGGCTTCAGCGTCACCTGGATGCAGCCGGGATCCGGTGCGTGGTCGCGGCGCCATCGAAACTGCAGAGGCCCTCGGGCGATCGGATCAAGACCGACGCCAAGGACGCGGTCCACCTGGCCCGGCTGCTGCGACTCGACGAGATCACCGCAGTGGCGACTCCCACCGCGGACCAAGAGGCCGCCCGCGACCTGGTCCGTGCTCGCGAGGACTGCCGTGGTGACCTGATGCGGGCCCGGCACCGGCTGTCCAAGCTGCTGCTGCGCCACGGGATCGTCTACTACGGCGGTCAGGCATGGACCGGGAAGCACGACGCTTGGCTGCGGCACCAAGCCCTCCCGCAGCTGACCAGCCGTGCGACCCGGCTGACCTTTGACTCCGACTACGAGAACGTCTTGACGGCCAAAGCTCGCCGGGACCGGCTCGACACCGCGATCGGCCAGATGGCAGGCGATTCCGAGTTCACCGACCTGGTGCACCGCCTCGGATGCCTGCGTGGGGTCAGCACCCTGACCGGGTTCGCACTTGCGGTCGAAATTGGTGACTGGCACCGGTTCACCGGCAACACCATCGGCTCCTTCGTCGGTCTGGTGCCCAGCGAGTACTCCTCCGGGTCCTCACGTGTTCAGGGGTCGATCACCAAGACCGGCAACACCCACGTGCGTCGGCTACTGGTCGAGGCGGCCTGGCACCACCGTGCCCGCTACGTCGTGGGCAAGACCATGCGGGATCGGTGGGACCTGGCCCCCGCAGCTGCTCGGGTTCGTGGCGACGAGGGCAACCGGCGGCTGCACCAGCGGTGGGTGAAGTTCATCGACCGCAAGAAGAAGCCCACCATCGCCAACGTCGCGATCGCCCGCGAACTGGCCGGCTGGTGCTGGTCCCTGGCCGTGCTCGAGGAGTAGCCGACCACGATCTGCTTCGTCGTTCACGGCGGCCGGTGGCAGCGCGTGGAGCGACCCGCGAAACACCTATGAGCAGCCGACACCCTCGTCCGCGACGCTCGACGCTAGACAAGCGGTCCCGCTCCTGCCGAAAGCACCGTCCTGCGGTAACCAACCCGCGCATATCAGTCTGACCGCGCGTCGCCAACGACACGCTCACCAGCAACCACGACGGCGAAGCACGAGGCGCCCGCCCCGCAACGATCGGGACGGGCGCCTCACCCTGCTCTTGACAGGCGGCCACTACATATCAGATGTTCTGCCCGGGCAGGTTGGGCACGCGGTCGATGGGTGACTTGCCGTTGAGGCTGGTGTGGCCGCGGTGGTGATTGTAGTGGTGGAGCCAGTCGGGGTAGGCCTCTGCGCGGTCGGCCTCTGAGAGGTAGACGCGGGCGTAGGCCCACTCCTCGAGCAGGGTGCGGTTGAACCGCTCGACCTTGCCATTGGTCTGGGGCCGGTAGGGACGGGTGCGGCGGTGCTTGACCCGCTTGCCGAGGGTCTTGGCCCACAGCCGGGAGCGGTAGCAGGCACCGTTGTCGGTGAGCACGGCTTTGACGGTGATGCCGTGGGCGGCGAAGAACGCGCTGGCGCGCTTCCAGAACGCCGCGGCGGTTTCCTTGCGCTCGTCGGGGAGGATCTCGGAGTACGCCAGCCGGGAGTGGTCGTCCACGGCGTGGTGGAGGTACACGTAGCCCCGCGACGACGCAGCGCCGGCGCGGGCCGCGCGATCACGGTGCCCGCCAGCTCGTCGGTCCTGTGCGGATCCGCGGCCGAAGACCCGCCAGCCGCCACCGTCGGGGATCTTGCCGAGCTTCTTGATGTCGACGTGGACCAGGTCGCCGGCAGCGGGGTGCTCGTAGCGGTTCTTCTCGCGCGAGGAGGTCTTGATCCGGGTGCCGGTGGCTGGGTCGGTCCACTTCAACCGGGGACATCCGAAGCGGCGCAGGACCTGGTGGACGGTCGAGGGGTTCAGCCCCAGGTGGTAGGCGATCCGTGCCGGTCCCCAGCGTCGGGTCACCCGCAGCTTCACGATCCGTCGTTCGACCCGCTGCGGCAGCCGGTTCGGGCAGCGGTGCGGCCGCGATGGCCGGTCGACCATCCCGGCCTTCCCGAACTCGCGGTACCGGGTGGCCCACCGGCGCGCGGTGGTGATGGCAACCGAGAACCGTTCGGCCGCCCTGGCATAGGTCCAGCCCTGGTCAACGATCAACTGGGCCAGCCGCAGTCGCCCGGCAGGAGTCAGGGTCGCGTTAGCGTGGGACACGAAGACCTCCGTGGTGAGAGTGGTTGCTGTGGTAGCTCCACACCTCACCCGGAGGTCTTCGTCATGATCCAGCCGACCCGCCGTACCTAACGTCCGTGGTCAGAACAGCTAGACCGTATGCCTGGCGATTTGCCTGGTGGGCGACCCCGAGTCCAGTCGGAACAGGCTTCCTGGCGAACGTGTCTAGTCACTCAGGGTGGGAGCCGGGGCCTTCGTCTCAGTGCTGTCGTGTGTCACGTACTTTCGCCAGAAGGCACGGAAGACCAGGGCGGGAGCCTGCCACAGGCCAAAGCAGATCGTGCCTACGAAGAGCGCGAGGCTGAGGCTGCCGAGCGGGTCCACGCCGTTGAACAGGTATCCGGTATCAGGGTTGCGCTCTGCGTGCAGCCCAACGAGTAGGAAGAGTCCGGTCCACAGCGCAACAGCCGAGGTCCAGAGACCCATGAGGGTCCAAACCTCTTGCTTGACGGTCAGGTTCGGCCGCCCATACGACCGCGCCATGGCGTACGACCCGACCCCTACGTAGGTCGGGACAAGGAGCCAGATGAAGAAGTCCTCAACGCCGTGTACGTCCCACGGCCGCGAAAGCACGACGATCCAGAACAGTCCGACCAGGACAAGGCTGGCGAGCATGAGCGGGTCCACCCGCGCCCCCTGTCGGCCGTTCTGCACCCTGGCAGTCTAGGGATCACGATCGCGCACGCTGCTGGTTTCCCCAACAGGCTGGGCGTTCAGCGAAGTGGGGGCTGGCGACCAAGCCGAGTGGCAGCGGCGGAACCCGGGGGACGACGGCTCCGAGAGGCACGTGAGGAGGAGTTGGGCGAGGAGTTCCTTGTCCTTGCCATCTGAGTGCACGGACATCGGCTGCCACGACCACACCTCGCGCCAGATCGGGCCGTTCCTCGCAGCGCGGACTCTGGAGGTCATGCGGACGGAGCAAGGGGTGACACCGTCCGCATGACGTCCCAGGGGTGACCGGATCTCGGCTGCTCCGGTAACGCCGCGACGGCGCGCAAGACCGCACCCAGAAAGACCCGTCGAGATGTGGACGACCTCCAGGCGCTCGGCGATCGGCGCCGAGCGCCTCCCTCTGAGCACCAGGACAACGGGCACCAGCTCAGCGTCGAAGGCGCGAAGTGCAGAGAAGCCCCGCAACCCGCTGACCGTGCGGAAGCGTGCGGCAGCTCCCCCGCCTACCTGGTGATTCGCAACTGCCAGTAGCCGGCAGGCTCAGGCGGCCCGGTAGGGCGGTGCGACGTGCCAGGTGATCCGTCCGTCGTGGCTCAGAGGTGGTGGGTGCCAGGCCGGTCTTCGGGTGACGGGGTCGATCGTGAGGGTCCAGGCGGTCTGGTGCACGGTGACGTGGTGGCGGCGGCACAGCAGGGCCAGGTTGTCCAGGCTGGTCGGGCCGCCGTCGGCCCAGTGCACGACGTGGTGGGCGTCGCAGGCCTGGGGCAGTCGCTGGCAGCCGGGGAAGGCGCAGTGCCGGTCGCGTGCGACCAGGGCGCGCCAGATGCCGGTGGTCACCAGGCGCTGGGCACGGCCGACGTCGAGGACCTCGCTGTGGGTGCCCAGGACGACGGGGATCACCTCGGCGTCGCACGCCATCTGGCGCACCGCGGACGCCGACATCGGCTGACCTCCGGACATGGAGCCCGCCGCGGCGGCGAGGTCATCGTTGAGCTTGTCGAAGTCCACCACGACCGACATCCGCGGTGACGCCCCGTGCGACTCGGGCAGCACCTCGGCGGTCTGTAGCCGCCGGCACGCCTCGACCAGGGCGTCCCACAGCCGGGCACCGAATTCGCGCGGGTCGCGGCCGTCGTGAGCGCAGCCCGGCTCCGGGCACGGCGTGCCGGGTCCCGAGGCCGGGTGCCGCGAGACACCGCCACAGGCGCCCGGCTGCGTGGTGACCGGCGCCGCCAGCGGCAGCAGCGCCGCCTTGACCTCCTCGACGCTCTCGGCATCGGCGTAGCCGGTGATCTTGACCCCACCCAGCGCGTCGGGGGTGAACCCGAGGAACCGGGCCTGGTGGGCGGCCCGCTCGCGCCGCGGCAGCTCCTGGTCGTCACCGAACAGGCTGCCGTCGGGATCGATCTCGGCCACCACGTCGGACCAGGCGTGGTCGAGGTCCGTGGCGTCGAGGTCGCGCGCCTTCTCCAGCAGCACCCGGGCGGCCGCCTGCCGCACCGCATCGGCGCGCGGCAGCTGACCCACCCGGTTCGCGATGACGCGCGCCTTGTCAGCCGACAGCCAGCCGTCCGCCAGGGCACCACGCACCTGCGGCAGGTGGCGCAGCCGCTCGGCGAGCCGCAGCGCGCCACCGCCGGCGCCCTTGCGGCCACCGGAGACCGCGGTCAGGAAGTCCTTGGTCGACGCCCACCCGACCGCAGCCGTCGCCCCGGTCTGCTCCAGCCGGCCGGCCACCTCGAGTCGGGCGGCGTCCAGCCGGGCCCGCATCCGCTCCAGCTCGACGGCCAACCCCGGCAGCTCCTCGGCCGGCACCACGTCCCAGTCGACCGCCGCCAACGCTCCGAACGCCGCACCGGCCACCGCGGCTGCGGTCGCGGCGGGGGTGGACATGTCGCGAGTCTAACCGAACATACGTTCGAAAGCAAGGCCCTGTTCGAGACACGTCTCAAATCACGCCTCAGTAGTCGGCGCGGTCAGTAGCTCCAGCCGATCAGGTTGTGTGGGTAGACCTGCTTCGCCTTGCCGTCGAGCTTGATGTCGATGTGAAGATGAGGGCCCGTGACGCACCCACGGTCCCCCGAGTACCCGAGCAGCTGCCCCGCACTGACGCCCTGGCCGTTGCTCACCGAGAAGCTGCGCATGTGGGCGTAGTCGAACCGGTAGGTGTGACCGTCACGGTTCGACGTGACGAGCAGATCCTGCTGGACGCGTCCGATCGCTGCGGGGACCGGGCACCAGGCGGAGGTCACAGGGTAGGCGGGCGGGATGGTCACGGTCCCGCCGTACATCGCGTAGACGGGCGTGCCGATCGGCACCGGGAAGTCGTCGCCGTTGTGGCCGGAGTAGGTGGTGAGCTTGGCGTGCGGCTGGATCGGGTAGATCCAGCCGTTCATGCCGGGGAGGGTGGTGGTCTGGCCGCCACCGCAGTTGGGCTCGTTGGCCACGAACCCGATGACCCCCTTGGGGACCAGACCGTCCACCGTCGTCTTGAAGTCCGCATCGGCCACCCAGTCGCCCCAGAGGAGCCGGTGCCAGGTCGAGCTCCTGGCGGTGCCGGGCGTCGCGCTCCCGTCGACCGCCTGCCCGTTGGTGACCCCGCAGACGACCGGCAGCCGCGTCCCCACCGGATAGACCCGGAACTGCGTGCTGTTGAGCGTCGGCTGCGACTGGCTCTGGGTGCCCGAGACGTTGCCCGCCTTGGACCCGGCGTAGACCGTGATCCAGCCGACCACGTTCGGCGCCCAGACGGCCTTGCCCTTGTCGTCGTAGACGACCAGGTTGCCGTCGTCCTGGAGCACCAGCCGGGTTCCACCCGATCCCCACGACCCCGTGCTCCACCTCGCCGAGCCGCCGTCGTAGACGACGGCGTTGCCGTCGCCCTGCATGACGAGCCGGAGGCCGGAACCGTGCGTCCCCGACGCCCACACCGCAGTGGACCCCTTGTACTCGACGAGGTTGCCGTCGCTCTGCTGGACCAGCGTGTACTGCCCACTGGGCGAGTGCAGGTACTGCCCGGGCTGCAGCGTCTCGCCGGCTCGCAACACGCTGGGCACCGCGACCGTCACGACCTGCGCGGTCTCCGACCTGGCCGCGTAACCGGCCGCCGTGCCCGTCACCGTCACGGCGATCGCCGCGGCCTCGTCGACAAAGCCGAGCCGGTACGTCGGCCCCGTCGCGCCGCTGACGACTGCGCCGTTCCGGCTCCACCGGTACCCGAGCCTGGCAGCGGGGCTCCACGTCCCAGGCACGGCGGTCAACGTCGAGCCGACGGCCGCTGTGCCGGAGATCGTCGGGCGTGACCCGACGAGCAGGCCGCGGCCCACCTTCTTCGCAGCGGAGGTTCTGCTCATCGGGGCGAGGCCCGCCCGGCGGGCGGTGACGGTCACGTGGATGCGGTTGCCGGCTGCAGCCCCAGGGAGTGTCCACGACCTGCCGGTGGCGCCCTTGACGGCTCTGGGGCCGAGGTACCACTGGTAGGACAGGCTGGTCGGCCGCGGCGTCCACCTCCCCGGGTTCGCGGTGACGGTCGACCCGACCCGCAAGCTCCCGCTGACCGTCGGCACCGGCTTCGTGTCGAACGTCCTCGACGCCGAGGCGGAGCCGGACGGGCCGACCAAAGCCAGGACGACGGCCGACACCACGAGCATCACCGAGGCCGCGCGCCCCGAATCCCACCGGAACAACACGCTTCCCCCTGCGTTGCTTCACGACCCGGACAACGAGGGGAGTCTGTCGGACGCCCGGGCGACCGTCGGGGTTATCGGGCGGTCCATACCATCGGTCTAGACCACACCCTCTTCTCAGCCGGCCCCGACAGCGTGTTGGATGGTGCGCCTGCGCCTGATCCGGCGCAGGACTCTCTCGGGAAGGGATCCTCATGGTCCGCATGTCCGTGCGACGGCCCGCTCTGCTCGCCACCGCGAGCGCCGGTCTCGTCGCTGCTGCCCTCGTCGCCGTCACCGGCCCCGGTGCCACGGCGCAGCCGGCCGCCCACCACCACAACCACCAGCCGCCGTCCACGCCGGTGCCGATCGAGACGCCGGACGGCGCGGTGTCGTCGTACCTGCTCAACGCCCGCACCACCAACGCCAACCAGGTCCAGCGCGTCGAGCGGGCCGTCACCGAGGCCGGCGGCACGGTCGTGCAGGCCTGGCCGCAGATCGGCGTCGTCGTCGCGCACGCCACCACGTCGACGTTCCGCGAGGACGTCAAGGACGAGGCGCGCGGGTCCCTGCTCTCGGTCGGCGCCACCCGCACCGTGCCCGTCTCGGAGGGCACGCCGGCCACCTTCGCCGCCCGCTCGCAGCGCGTCGACAAGGGCGAGGCGACCACCGAGGTCACGCCCGACCCGCGCGAGGGCGAGCAGTGGGACATGCGGATGATCAAGGCCGACCAGGCCCACCAGGTCACCGACGGGCGCCGCAGCGTGCTGGTCGGCGTGCTCGACAGCGGCATCGACCCCGACCACCCCGACCTCGCCGCGAACATCGACACCGCGGACTCGGTCAACTGCTCCGACGCCGGCCGGCCCGACACCTCGCCGACCGGCTGGTGGCCCACCACCAGCGACCACGGCACCCACGTCGCCGGCACCATCGCCGCCGCGCGCAACGGCGTCGGCATCGTCGGCGTCGCGCCGAACGTGCGGCTCGCCTCGGTCAAGGTCGTGAACGACGACGGGTTCATCTACCCCGAGTACGCCGTGTGCGGCTTCATGTGGGCGGCCCTGCACCACATGGACGTGACCAACAACAGCTACTACGTCGACCCGTTCATGTTCTACTGCTCCGACCAGCCGGACCAGGCGGCCGCGAAGACGGCCGTCGACCGGGCGGTGCAGTGGTCGATCCACCGGGGTGTCGTGTCCGCGGCCGCGGCCGGCAACGCGTCGTACGACCTGGCGAACAAGACCACCGACGCCACCAGCCCCGACGACGCGGCGACGCCGACCCAGCGCGTCATCAACAAGGGCTGCCAGGACATCCCCACCGAGCTCGACGGCGTGGTGACAGTCTCGTCGCTGGAGCAGTATCCGGCCGGCTCGACCGAGAGCCGCCTGTCCGGCTTCTCCAACCGTGGCCTCGGCGTCATCGACGTCGCCGCCCCGGGCTCGCGGATCCTGTCGACGATCGTGGCCAACAACGGCTACGGCCTCAAGAGCGGCACCTCGATGGCTACGCCCCACGTCGCCGGCGTGCTGGCGCTGATGAAGTCGGCCCACCCGGGCTGGTCACCGGCCACGATGCTCGCGAAGCTGCGCGCCGAGGCCGACGACAAGGCCTGCTCGGCCGCCACCGCCGGCGCCCCGTGCGTCGGCCCGGCGACGGACAACAGCTACTTCGGCGAGGGTGTCGTCGACGCCCTCGACGCCGTGCGCTGACCGCCGGCTCGGTGGTCGAGTAGCCCGCGAGGAACGAGCGGGCGTATCGAGACCAACGGCCCGTGGCTCCCACTCGACCGGGAGCCGCGGGCCGTTGACCTGTCCAGGTCGGCTGACCTACCGCGCGACCTCGGCCACGCCGGCGAGCAGCCGGTCGACGTCGTCCTCGTTCGAGTACGGCGCCAGGCCGGCCCGCACCGCGCCACTGTCGCCGAGGCCGACCCAGCGGGACGCCTCGATCGCGTAGAAGTGGCTCGCCGGCGCGTTCACGCCCGCCGCGGCCAGCTGCTCGTGCACGTCGCGGCCGGACCGGCCGTCGACGGAGAACCAGGCGGTCGGCGTACGTCGCGCGGGTGAGCCGTGCAGCGTCACCCCGTCGATGCCGCGCAGCCCCTCCAGCAGCCGGCCGAAGAGCTGCTCCTCGTGCTCCTCGACCGCCCGCATCGACTCGAGCACGCGGGTGCGCCGGTCGGGGGCCGAGGACGCGAGCCCGGCCAGGTAGTCGATCGCGGCGGTGGTGCCGGCGAGCAGCTCGTAGGGCAGGGTGCCGAGCTCGAACCGCTCGGGCACGTCGTCGCTGGAGGGCAGCAGCTTGTCGGGGTGCAGCCGCTCGAGCAGCGCCGGCGCCGCCACGACGACGCCGTGGTGTGGGCCGAGGAACTTGTAGGGCGAGCACGCGTAGAGGTCGGCCCCGAGCGCCGGGACGTCGACAGGTGCATGGGGCGTGAGGTGCACGCCGTCGACGAAGAGCAGCGCGCCGACCGCGTGCACGGCCTCGGCGATCGCGGGCAGGTCGGGCCGGGTGCCCAGCACGTTGGACGCGCCGGTGACCGCGACCAGCCGGGTCCGGTCGGACAGCTCGGCGCGCACGTCGTCGACGGTGAGCTCGCCGGTCGCCCGGTCGAAACCGACCCACCGGACCGTCGCGCCCGCCCGCTCGGCCGCCTGCACCCACGGCCGGATGTTCGCGTCGTGGTCGAGCCGGGTCGCCACGACCTCGTCACCGGGCTCCCACTCCGCGGCGAGCGCCCGCGCCACGTCGTACGTCGCCTGCGTCATCGACCGCGCGAAGACGACCCCGCTCCGGTCGCACCCGAGCAGGTCGGCCACCGCGGCCCGCGCGCCGCGCACGACGTCCTCGGCCCGCAGCTCCGCCGCGGTGACGGTGCCGCGGTTGGAGATGCCCGACGTCATGGTCGCCGCGACCGCCTCGGCCACCTGGCGCGGCACCTGCGTCCCGCCCGGCCCGTCGAAGAAGGCGGTCCCGTCCTCCAGAGCGGGGAAGTCGCGCCGGATGCGAGCCACGTCGAGAGTCATGCAGCCATCATGGTCGACCGCCGGAGCTCCGCGCGGCCCGGGACAGCGCTGGGCCGCGCTGGTCGAGAGAGGCGCCCGAGAGGTGCTCGTAGAGCGCGTGCGCATCGATCCAGCCCCAGCCCGAGGCGCGGTCGTAGCCGCGACGCGCCTGGCAGCAGTCGTTGCCGAACAGCGCGTTGCTCCCGGTCACGACGTCGTGGACCACCCCGCGGCCGAGCGTCGGCAGCAGCGGCCGCAGCGACCCGAGCCGCTCGTCGAGCCCGCTGTCGAGGAGCGCCACGACGGCCGCCGCCCCGGGCGCCGAGGCGCTGGTGCCGCCGACGTCCTGCCAGCTGCAGCCGCCGTCGTCGCAGACCGGCTCGGTGCCGAACTCGGCCGGGTCGGCGAGGAAGGAGACGTCGGGCAGCGCCCGGCCAGGGTAGAGGTCGCTGGTCCCGCCGCCGCCGGCGTACGGCGGCTCGTGCCAGACCGCTTCGTCGCTGATCCGCCCGGCGTCGAACGTGGCGGTGGTGCCGCCGACGGCCACCACCGACGGCGACGAGGCCGGGAAGAGCGCGACCGGCTTCTCGCTCGCGGGGTAGCACCCCGCGACACCGTGGTCGCCCGCGGAGGCCAGGGTGGTGGTGCCCCTGGCTGCCAGCACCGTCAGCAGCCACTCGTCGACCGACGCCTCGGCGGCAGACATGTCGTCCTCGCAGGTGGTGACGCTGGTGCTGAGCACGTCGGGGTCGCGGACGAGGGCCTGCGCCAGCGCGAAGGTCATCGGCTGGTAGTCGTCGAACCGGAGCACCTCGACCTCGGCGCCGGGCGCGATGGTGGAGGCGACGATCGCGTCCATGGTGACCTCGAGGCCGGTGCCCACCTCGGGTGCGCCCGCGACGGTCGTCGTGCGCACGCGGGCGTGGGGGTAGCCGTAGCACCGGCTGAAGACCGTGACGCTGCGCGGGTCGAGCTGCTGGGTCGCGAGGAGCATCAGGTGGGTTCCCGCCCCGTCGATCCCCTGCCGGCGCAGCGCGGTCACGCCGTAGTGCTCGGCGATGCCGGATCCGTCCGCCGCGCCTCGGCGAGCCTCCGCGCAGCCGGTCGTGTCGGACGGGCTCGCCGTCGGTGTGGCGGTCCCGGGCCGTACGGTGCCCGCCAGGCCGACGACCTCGCGCACCGTGCCCCGCAGTGCCGCCGGCACCGCGAGGGGCTCGGTCGGTACGGCGACGACCGCGCCGTCCGCGCCCTGCTCGAGGTGCAGCTCGGCGCCGAGGGTCTCCTCGGCAGTCCTCGCGCTGACCTCTGCGACCAGCACCCCGCCTCCGGGCACCGGGGTGGCCGTGATCCCCAGTCGGCGGAGGGCCGCCCGGGCTGCGGCCGGGTCTCCGCCGTACCGCCGCTGGACCTGGGCGGGGGTCAGCCGCTCACGCCGCGCGACCGCAGCCGCGAGCCCGGCGTCGTCGCGCGGGAGCCCGAAGGCCACGGCAAGCCGGGCGTCACCGGGCACGCCGGCGGGCCGGTCGTCGTCACGTGAGGTCGTGCATCCCGCAGCGGCGACCAGCGCGAGCAGCCCGCTCAGCGCGAGGACTGCAGGCCTCGACCTTGGCATGTGAAGCGCTTCCCACCGTCCTGATCGGGCCGGACGCAGTCCCACGTCCACGAGATGAACCCGAAGGCGAGCGGCGACGACTTCGGCGCCTTCAGCGCGGCCGGCACGTTGGGGGCCGCCTGGACCGCCGCCCGGACGCCCTGGGCGACGCCGCCGATGACCTTCATGCCGATGCCGATCGATCCCGGGAGGGCCGAGGCCAGGCCGTTCCAGACGAGGAAGACGTCCGCGATCCACGAGCTGGTCGACGGCGGGGCGGGCGTGACGACCTGATGGTTGCCGAAGCTTCCGCCACCGCCGCCGGCACTGGCGTCGGGGTAACCGTCGGACTGGCCACCGTTGCCACCACCGCCGCCGCCGACGCCGCCACCGCCGCCGCCGCCACCGCTGCCGGCGGACGTGTCGAGGTAGCCGCTGCCACCGAGGCCCTGCTTGCCACTCGTGTAGGGGCCCTGGCCCTCGGCGCCACCGAAGTCACCGTGCAGCAGGCGGCCACCGCCGTAGCCGCCGGTGCCGCCGTAGCCGTTCTGCCCGTTGGTGCCGCCCTGGTCTCCGCTGCCGCCGTCCTGGTGCTCCGACCCACCGCCGCCGCCCGCGCCGCCACCGTTGAGTCCGTGGGAGCCTTGGGCGTTCTGGGTGTCGTCCCCGACGACGCCACCGGCTCCCCCGGCCGCGTCGGCGGCTGCGCCGCCGCCACCACCGGCGACAGCGACCGCGCTTCCCTCGCTCAGGTCCGGCGCACCCAGCTTGCTGGTGACGACGACCGCCGACGACCCGCCACCGCCACCTCCGTAGTTCGCGGTCTTCGACCATGTGCCGGGACACCCGACCTGGGGCGCATAGATCTTGTCGGGATCCAGACTGACCACACCCCCGCCACCGACGTAGCCGCCCGAGCCGCCCGGGGTCAGGGTGCCCTGGTCGTCGATGGCGCCGCCGCCGGCGGCACCGATCACGTAGAAGCCGGCACTCGTGGCGCCCGTGGGGAGCACGTACCGCCACGTGGTGGCGCCGCTGTTCGACCCGCCGATGGTGCAGGTCGCGAAGACCGCGCGGCAGCTCGCCGTGCAGTCGGCGCCACCGAGCACGTCGGGCCGCCACTGGATGGCGACGAACCCGTCCTGGTCCAGACCCTGCGACTGGGTCGGATCGCCGCCCCAGGAGACGCTGCCACCGCCGCCTCCGCCACCGGAGTCGCAGCCGTTGCACTTGTGGTTGGCGTCGGGGACGTCGGTCGAACCGGCACCGCCGCCGCCGTACCCGCCACCGCCGCCGCCACCCGGCCAGGCGCCGTAGCCACCCTGCCCGCCGGGGTTGAACCCGACCCCACCGGGTCCGCCGCCGTAGGCGGCACCGCCGGTGCCGTCGAGCCCGTTGCCGCCCTTGGCGGCGCCCGAGCCACCGGTCCCGGACCCGTCGTGGTTGCCGCCGCGGCCCACCTGGTCCTGGGGGTGGCCGGGGTCGGAGTGCCCGTCACCGGAGGCGTAGGAGCCCTTGCCGCCACCGAGCTGACCGTCCCCTCCGAAGGCGTCGCGAGCAGCGCCGCCACCCCCACCTGCGACCACCAGGATCGGGTGGCCCTGGGCGTCGGCCAGGCCTGCCTTCTGCGCGGTCGCGCTGGCCTGCTGGTAACGCTGGTCGTCGGTCGACACCTTGTCGGCGACCGTCGGGTCGGTCACGCCGATCCAGAGCACCGCGGTGCTCCCGCCGCCCGCTCCGGCGCTCCGGTCGCCGCTGCTGTTCGGCGTGCCGACCGTGACCGGCTTGCAGCCGACCACCACCTGCAGGACGTCGCCAGGCGCCAGGAGGCCGTTGTCCGCGTTGAGGGCGTCGGGCCAGGGCTTGGTGTAGTCGCGGCCGTCGAACTCCGCGAAGCCGCCGAAGCCACCCAGCGCGCTGAACGGCTTCTTGGAGCTGTCCGCCGTGTTGCCGCCCGAGGCCCCCCACGCCTGGACGACCACCGTGTCGGCACCGGGCGGCACCACCCAGAGCTGCGGGTCCGGCTTCTTCTCGCACGCGATGGACGACTTGTCGCTGCCCGTGGAGGGACCGAAGACCCGGATGCGGTTCGAGCCGAAGGAGCACTCGTCCGCGCCGTTGACGGGGTCCGCCGTGAGGTTCTGCTTCATCAGCGGGCTCTGCTGCAGCGCCGCGTAGTTCTTGTCCCCGCAGTGGAGGGGCTGCATCGTGTCGGCCAGGCGGGGCGAGCAGTCCATCGAGGCGATGGCCTTGTCGGTGCACACGACGGGGTCCTTGACCCCGTCGGCCGCGTCGTCGGTGGCCGCGACGCCGGCCGAGGCCACCTGGCCCTCCGCGCCGGCGGCAGAGGTGGACGGGGACGGCGTGGGAGCCGACGTATCGCTGCCCCCGCTGCTGCAGCCGGCGAGGACGGCAGCAAGGACGGTCAGGACGACGAGCGCGCGCGAGAGAACCCCGGGTGTGGCCACTCACCACAGGATGGGAGCCCGGCCACGCACCTCGCGGCAGAGCCGGCCAGACGAGGGCAGCGGTCTAGTCCCTCGGTCTGGACCGCTGCGCTGGACCACCGACGGCCGACGTCCGCTCCGTTCGGCAGCGGCAGCCCGCGATGTCACCTAGCCTCTACCGGTGGGGTCTCTTGGGGGGCGGCGCCTCGCGCCGTTGATGGTCGTCGCTGCGCTCGCTGTCGGCACGCTGGCGCTCGCCACGCCCTCGGCACAAGCTGCGCAGCCACCCCGCCCCGACCCTCGTGCCACGGTCACGGCAGCCCGTCCCCAGCCCCTGCTCGACGCCCCCACCCACGGCCCCGAGGCGATCCGCGACCTCGGGGACGACCTCCCCACGGCGGCCGAGCGAAGCGACCTCTCCCCTGCCGAGCTGCGCAGCCTGCTCCGTCAGGACCACACCGCGTGGGTCGACCGGCAGGGCGCGGTGGCGTTCATCGACCCGGGTGCCGACACCGCCGGGCGGCGGGCGGCGCGAGCGACACCGCAGCCCGCGATCTCCCTCGCCGACACCTTCCGGCTGCACAGCGACCCCAGCGCGAACCTCACGATCCTGCTCGACTTCGACGGGGCGAACGTCTCCGGGACGGCGTGGAACAGCTCGTACGGTGTGACGCCCAGCGCCCAGCCGGCGTGGGACCCGGCCGGCAACGGCCCCGACTTCACCGACACCGAGAAGCTGATGGTCCAGCAGGTCTGGGCCATGGTCGCCGAGGACTACGTGCCCTTCGACGTGGACGTGACCACCGAGGACGAGGGCGCGGACCAAATGGTGCGCACCTCGGACGCCGACCCGACGTGCGGCACCCGGGTGCTGATCACACCGAGCGACGACGCGTTCGCCAAGATCTGCAACCGCGGGTGCGGAGGGGTCGCCTACCTCAGCGTCTTCGACGAGCTGGGGTCGACCCACGAGCCCGCGTGGGTCTTCCCGCAAGGGTTGGGCAACGACGCCAAGAACGTCGCGGAGGCCTCCAGCCACGAGGCCGGCCACAACCTCGGGCTGCAGCACGACGGCACGTCGCAGGTGGGCTACTACGGGGGCCAGGGCGTGTGGGCCCCGATCATGGGCGTCGGCTACGACCGCCCGCTCGTGCAGTGGAGCGCCGGCTTCTACCCCGACGCCAACAACCCGCAGGACGACCTGGCGCAGATCGCGTCGTACCTCCCCCGGCAGGCCGACGAGGCCTCCGGGTCTCCCGACTCCCCGTCCGTCCTCCCCACGGACAGCGCGGTGATCGGCACGCGCAACGACGTGGACACCTACCTGCTCGGCAGCTGTACGCCGGGCAGCTCGGTCGACGTGCTGCCTGCGGCGACGTCCCCCGACCTCGACGTGCGTGCCTCGCTCGTCGACGGCGACGGCACCGAGCGCGTGGTGTCGCAGCCGGCGTCGACCTTCGACAGCCGGACCACCGCCGGGGGTCTCGGCGCGTCCCTCACCGTGCCGGCGAGCGGCGACCACTGGGTCGTCACCGTCGACGGCACCGGTGAGGGCTCCTGGTCGGCCGGCGGGTACGACGACTACGGGAGCCTCGGCCGCTACACGATCAGCGCACCCGGGTGCGACGGCCAGCTGGTGGACGGAGTGCCGAGCCAGCCGCGGGACGTCGCCGCCACCGTTGGAGGCGAGACGAGCCTGACCCTCACCTGGTCCGAGCCCGAGACCCCCGGCAACGGTCCGGTCACCGGCTACCGCGTGACCCGCTCGGGCTCGGCCACCGCCGTCACATTGCCGGCCGACGCCCGAAGCCACACCTTCACGGGCCTGACCGGCGGGACGACGTACCAGCTGTCGGTGCGCGCCGTGAACGCAACCGGTGCCGGCCCCTTCGTGACCACATCCGGCACGACCGACCCGCCGGTGACCACGCCCCCGAGCGCGCCACGAGACGTGACCGGGTCGTACGCCACGAGCACGGGCAAGATCTCCGCCTACTGGTCGGAGCCGGCGAGCACCGGAACGAGCCCGATCACCGGGTATGTGGTCTACCTGGACGGCGCCTACCTCGGGCAGCTCGCGGCGACCTCGCGAGGTGCCGACATCACGAGCGCGACGTACTTCGCCGAGGGCGACCACACAGTAGGGATCGCTGCGGTCAGTGCGGCCGGCGCCTCGCCGATGGCCGAGGTGACCGTCGCGGTGCCGCATCCGGCGGCGCCGGAAGCGCCTCGCTTCGTCTTCGGCTCGTGGAGCCGGATCACCGGCAAGATCCAAGTCTCGTGGACCACTCCGGCCACCAACGGCACGACCCCGATCACCGGCTACGGGATCTACCTCGACGGGTCCTACCTCGGTCAGCTCCCGGCCACGTCCCGCAGCGCCGAGATCAGCAGACCGGGTGGTTTCTCGGACGGGGACTACGTCGTCGGGGTCGCCGCCGTGAACGCCGTGGGGTCGTCGACCGCCGCGCAGGTGACGGTCACCGTCGCGCACCCTGTCGCACCCAGCGCTCCGCGGGACGTGACGGGCCGCTACGACTGGACGACCGGCTACCTGCACGCGGTGTGGAACGAACCGTCGAGCAGCGGCACCAGCCCGATCACCGCGTACTCGATCTACCTCGACAATGTCTACCTCGGCCAGGTCGCGGGCACCGCCCGCAGCGTCGACATCACCAAGCCAGGAGGCTTCGCCGACGGGCAGTACGTCGTCGGGATCGCTGCCTCGAGCGCGGACGGTCTCTCGCCGATGGCGAGCGTGACGATCACCAAAGCGCCCGAGGCACCGAGTGCGCCGACGGGCGTGACGGCGTCACGCGAGGACGGGGCAGCGACCGTCTCCTGGAACGCTGCGGCTCCGAACGGATCCTCGGTCACCGGCTACACCGTCACCGCCTCTCCGGGCGGAGCCACGGCGACCGTTTCCGGCGGCCAGACGTCGGCCCGGGTCACCGGCCTCACCAACGGCACCGCGTACACCTTCTCCGTCACCGCCACCAACAGAGTCGGCACCTCGACCGCAAGTGCGGCAACGGACCCGGTCGTCCCGGCCGGGGTACCGGCGCGCCCGGACCAGCCGACGGCGACCCGGGGCAACCAGTCCGCTGCGGTCACGTGGGCCAAACCGTCCGGCAACGGGAGCCCGGTGACCGGCTACACCGTGACTGCCTCCCCCGGCGGCGCCACCAAGACCGTGACCGGCGCCGACACGCTCTCGACCACGATGACCGGCCTCACCAACGGCACCGCCTACACCTTCACCGTCAGCGCCACCAACGCGATCGGTGATTCCGATCCGTCGGCGCCCTCCGACCCGGTCACCCCGGCAGGGCCACCAGCGGCTCCGGCGAAGCCGAGCGCCAGCAGGGGTGATGGGTCAGCCACCGTCACCTGGGCCAAGCCGTCGGCCAACGGCTCGCCGGTCACCGGCTACACCGTCACCGCCTACCCCGGCGGCGCCACCAAGACCATCGCCGGCGCCGACACCCTCTCGACCACCATCACCGGCCTGACCAACGGCACCGCCTACACCTTCACCGTCAGCGCCACCAACGTCATCGGCGACTCGGCGGCCTCCAGCGCCTCTGACGCCGTCACCCCGGCCGGAGTCCCAGTTGCTCCCGACAAGCCGATCGCCACCCGCGGCAACCAGGCCGCCACCATCACCTGGACCAAGCCCTCCGGCAACGGCGCCCCCGTCACGGCCTACACCGTCACAGCCACCCCTGGCGGCGCCACCAAGACCGTCACCGGCGCCGACACCCTCTCCACCACCATCACGGGACTGACCAACGGCACCGCCTACACCTTCACCGTCGTCGCCACCAACGCCGTCGGCGACTCCGACCCGTCCGCCCCCTCTGACGAGGTCACCCCCGCCGGCGCCCCGCTCCCGGTCGCCAAGCCGACCGCCGTGCGCGGCGACCAGCAGGCCACCGTGTCCTGGATCAAGCCCTCTGGGAACGGATCGCCCGTGACCGGCTACACCGTCACCGCCTCTCCCGGTGGCGCCACCAAGACCGTCACCGGCGCCGACACCCTCTCGACAACCGTCACGGGACTGACCAACGGCACCGCCTACACCTTCACCGTCACCGCCACCAACGCCGTCGGCGACTCGGCCGCCTCCAGCGCATCCGACGCCGTCACCCCCGCCGGCGTTCCGGCGACACCAGCCAAACCCCGCGCCGTCCGCGGCAACCAGGCCGCCACCATCACCTGGACCAAGCCCTCCGGCAACGGCGCCCCGGTCACCGGCTACACCGTCACCGCCTTACCCGGCGGCGCCACCAAGACCATCACCGATCCCGACACGACCACGACCCTCATCAGTGGTCTCACCAACGGCACCGCCTACACCTTCACCGTCACCGCTTCCAACGTCATCGGCAGCTCCTCCTCCAGCGACCCGTCGGACCCGGTCACGCCCGCCGGCGTCCCGGATCCGCCGGATCAGCCGGCTGTCGTCCGGGGCGACCACCAGGCCACCGTGTCGTGGGAGAAACCATCCGGCAATTCAGCTCCGGTCACCGGATACACCGTCACCGCCTCACCCGGCGGCGCCACCAAGACCGTCACCGATCCCGACACGATTTCGACTGTCATGACTGGCCTCACCAACGGCACCGCCTACACGTTCACGGTGGTGGCAACGAACGCTGTTGGGGACTCCCTGCCTTCGACTGCGTCCAATCCTGTGACCCCGGCCGGCGTCCCCGCCACGCCCACCAAGCCCACGGCGGTTCGTGGCAACAAGCAGGCCGTGGTGTCGTGGACGGCGCCGTCCGCCAATGGCTCACCGATCACCGACTACACGGTGACGGCGAGCCCCGGCGGCAAGAGCATCACCGTCAGCGGTGACCTGACGAGTGCCACGGTCACGGGCCTCACCAACGGCACCAGCTACACCTTCACCGTCACCGCCACCAACGAGGTCGGCACGTCGACGGCCAGTCCACCGAGTGCCCCGGTCACTCCCGCCGGCGTCCCGGCCCGCGTCGCGAAGCCGACGGTCACGGTGCAGAAGGGCACCGTCACGGTTGCCTGGAAGGCACCAGCGCCGAACGGCGCGCCCATCACCCGCTACGTCCTCGACCTCAGCCGGGGCGCGGACCGCACGGTCTCCGGGTCCGTCACGCGCGCGACCCTCCGGGGACTGCCGCGCGGGTCCTACCGGCTGCAGGTGATCGCCGTGAACGCCGTCGGTCGGGCCACACCGAGCCCGGCTGTGACCTGGCGGATCCGCTAGCGCCTCAGCCCGAGCAGGTGCTCGGCGCCGGCACCCCCGCGAACCGCGATGCGAGCCACGGCATCGCGCTGGTCAGGAACGCCACGCCGGTGTTGCTGTGGTCGAGCCCGTTCATCTCCTGGAACGAGACGGGGACGCCCTGGCGGCAGTACTGCGCCGCGAGCCGGCGCTGGTCGGCGGCGATCATCACGCCGTCGCCGGTGCCGTCGGAGTTGCCGGCCATCATGTAGATCGGCGCGCTCGGGTGGCCCGGCACGGTGCCCATCACCAGCCGGTCGAGGAGCCTGCGGAAGACCGGCACATGCAGGAGGTCGGCGTACCGCGGCTTCATCAGGCGCTTGATGGTGAGGTTCGGGAACTCGCCGGAGAACTCACCGATGCACTGGTGGGAGATCGTGCGCACGACCTTGCGGCCCCAGGTCGAGAGATAGGGCTTGAGGTCGAGCCCGACGGCGCGGCTGATGCCGATCATCGCGGCGGGCATCACGTCGGACCACTCGGGCGTGCCGTCGACGTAGGGCAGGTTGTGCCTCAGGTCCACCGGCACGCCACCCATGGCGGTGCCGACCAGGTTCAGCCAGGGGGTGTGTCGCGGCTGCAGCTCGCTGGCCCAGTCCGCGGCGATCGAGCCGCCGGAGTAGCCCATCATCGCCACCGGGACCTTGCGGCCGAGCTTCAGCGCCCGGATCGTCGCGGTGATCCCGTCGAGCGCGCTGGTGCCGGACTCGGGACCGGCGACGTAGTCGAGCCGCTGGTTCTCGAAGTCGGGCACGGTCACGATGTAGCCCTGCGCGTGCAGTGCCTGCACCGTCCCCTGCTCGAGGTCGGTGAGCTTCTGGTTGGGCTTGCCGGGGTTGCCGCCGCGCAGCGTGTACGACGGGTTGCACTTGCTCGACAGCGCGTCGTAGAAGCTCAGGTACGCCGCCAGCCGCGGCGCCGCCGTGCCGGTCACCGGCTCGATCACGGTCGTCACCGTCACCACCGGTCGCCCGCGCCAGTCGCTGGTGCGGTAGAGGATCTGCTCGGCCGGGAGCGGTGTCTGCTGGGTGTCGAGCCCGACCGTCACCTGCCGCGTCTTCAGCGGCGTCCCCGGCGCGATCTTCCGCAGCGGCTTGGCGCCGGTGTAGCGGTAGAACGGGTCCTTGCTCGGCCGCACCAGTGTGCTCGAGGTGTCCGCGCCCTCCGCCGGCGCGACGGCCGGCGCGAGCGTGGCGGCCGACGCCACCACGGTCGTCAGCAGGACGAGGACTGTCTTCGGGCTCATGCGTGCTCAACGAGGCGGCATCGGACCGGTTACCACGCCGGCGCCGCCGGACTTGGCCCGCCGAGCAAGGCTGGATCGATGACTCCCGCAACCTGGACCATCTTCGTCATCGCGATCATCATCGTCGCCGCCATCGCGCTCCGCGCGTTCCGCTCACGCGACTAGCGCGGCCCGGCGGGGCCCACGCAAGGCTTCACCAGGGGCGCCGGGCCTGGACCCGGCGCCCCTGGTGGTCAGGAGCCGGAGGTCACTGCCGCTCGAGCGAGCCCAGCACGCGGTGGGTCAGCTGGATCTGCTGCCACGACGCCGGCGCGTGGGCCCGGGCGTACGACGTCGAGCGCGGCGTGAAGTCCGGCGGGAAGCCGTTCTCCTCCGTCGGCGCCGGGCGCTGGCCGGTGTAGAGCCACGCGTCGAAGAACGAGCCGAGGTCCTCGCCGGACACCCGCTCCGCGAGCCGGATGAACTGCGGGACCGCGCCGTTGCCGTAACGGTGCTTGGCCGCCCAGGTGCGCATCACGGTGAAGAACGCCGGGTCGCCGATGCGGGTGCGCAGCGCCTGCAGCGCCATCGCCCCACGGTCGTAGACCGCGCCGTTGAACTCGTTGTGCGCGCCCGGGTCCCCGATCGTCACGGACCAGAACCCGGTGTTGTCGCGGTAGTGGTCCCAGTACTCCTGGAACAGCTGGGCACCGGTCCCCTCGCCGTGCTTCTCCGACCAGAGCCACTCGGCGAACGACGCGAAGCCCTCGTTGAGCCAGATATCGCGCCAGTTGCGCACCGACACCGAGTCGCCGTACCACTGGTGGGCGTTCTCGTGGACGACCACGTAGATGTTCGGGCCGTTGCGCCAGAAGCCGCGGGTGTAGACGGGTCGGGTCTGGTTCTCCAGCGCGAACCCGAAGTCGGCCGCCGGGGCGACGCCGCCGATGGCGTCGAACGGGTAGGGACCGAACTGCTGCGACTCGAAGTCGATGACCTCCGGGGTGCGGGCGAGGTCGGCGGCGGCGTACTCGCCCTCACTGCCACCGTTCGACGCGACAGCCGTGACGACGGGCAGCCCGTCGTCGGTGACCGACGAGGTGATGTCGAACTGGCCGACCACGAAGAACGCCAGGTACGGCGCCATCGGCTTCGCCTCGCGCCAGTGCCAGGTCCGCATGCCCCGCTTGACGGTGTTGGAGACCAGGACCCCGTTGCCGAGCGCCTCGAGGTCCTTGGCGACCGTGACGCTGACGTCGTAGGTCGCCTTGTCGCGCGGGTGGTCGTTGGCGGGGTACCACCAGGCCGCGATCTCCGGCTCCCCGACGGCGGCGACGCCGTCGGGCGTGCGGATCCACGGCCTGATGCCGTCGGAGATGATCGTGGACGGGACGCCGGCGTAGGTCACGTCGACCGTCATCGCCTTGCCCGCCCGGATCGCCTTGCGCGGCCTCACGACCAGCTCGTGCTCACCTTGGGTGAACGACGCCCGCTGCCCGTCGACGCGCACCGTCGCGACCGGAAGCACGAAGTCGAGGTCGAACCTCGACAGCGCCTGGGTCGAGTGCGCCCGGATCCGCGTGTGGCCGACCAGCCGGTCGCTCGCCGGATCGTAGGCGACGTGGATGGAGTAGTGGTCGACGTCGTAGCCGCCGTTGCCGTAGTCGGCATAGTAGGGGTCGCCGATCCCCGGCGACCCCGGCGTGCCGCCGGGCGGTGCCGCCTGGGCGACCCCGAGTGGTAGCAGCAGGGCCGCGCCGACAGCCAGGGCGGTCCGACGCACGCGTGCAGGTAGTGCCATGTGTGTTCCTCCCGAGAACGGGGTCACGCCGTCGTGACCCTGCTCCCACACAACCACGACCAGCCGACAGCGTCGAGACGATTGAACGCGTACCGCGCGGGTACCGCCGATGCCCAGACCATGCACTTCCAGGCCGCGACCGTCGCCGTGCAGTCGTCACGGGCGGGCCCGGCAGCACAACGTCATGCGTTCGGAGCAAGCCCTTGCTCCGAACGCATGACGTCATGACGGTGTTGCTGATGTCAGCTGTCGTCGGTCATCCAATGACCATCCAACGGCCAACCGGACATTGGGCGGGCAGCGCCTCGACGGGCGGCAGCCTGGTCAACCGAGTCCGTTGCATGGGGAGATGGTAGCCACCACAGCCTCGGACGCTCGCCGACACGACGGATTGTGACACCTGAGGCAGATGGGGTGAGGTGAGGTCGCCGACACCAGGGTCTCCACTCGTGGTCGTGGCTCGGTGCGCCTGCAATAGCCCTCTCCCGGCGACCGGCTCGACCGAAAGGCAGCGGTCCCTGCTGCACGGCCATACGATCGACCGCAGCCGCAGCCGCATGTCCTCGGAGGTCGCACAAGTGTCTGCCCGCTCAGCTACTCGTTTCGGCCGCGGAGCGTGGGTGCCGTTGGTCGCAGCGACCCTCGTCTTGGCAGCGATGCCGGCGGTCACCCTGGCCCCACTGGCGACGGCTGCGGCGCCGTCCGCCGCGGTGCGCTTCGCAGGTGCCGTGAAAGGCTCGGGGCAGGCGGGCGTTGACCGGGCGCCTGCCCGGGTGCAGCGCGGTGGTCTCGACCTCGACGCGCCATGTGCGAACGTCACCATCCTCGGAGCTCGCGGGTCGGGAGAGCCGGACACTGACGGTGACGGATTCGGAACCCGTATCCGGGCCGTGGTGACCGCGATCGAGAACGACGTTCACCGCTACGACGCTCGCCGCATCAACGAAGCCCCGCTGTTGCTTGCCGACTATCCCGCGCTGTCGGTGTCAGACATCAGGCCGCGAAGCCTCCTGGACATCTTCGACAATCCGTACTTCAAGGGCCTCGCGGCCGGTGTCCGGTCCGGGCTGGCGTATCTGAGGCAGCGGGCGAAGGTGTGCCCGTACGAGCGGTTCGTCTTGACCGGCTACTCCCAGGGCGCGATGGTCATGCACCGGATCCTGTACGCGCTGCGGGGTTCTACTGATGCGGCCCTGCTGTCACGCATCGACGCGGCAATGCTGCTCGCAGACGGCGACCGTCAACGCAACGGAAACACTCACTTGGAGGGAACCCCTCCAGCCGGTCAGGGGGGCGTCGGCATCGCCGCGTTCTTCCGTCAGCACGACCGCTTCCCAAACAAGATCCGGGCGAAGGTCTACGACTTGTGCCACAAGGGTGACCTGGTCTGCGATTTCAACATCAACGCAGCCGACATTGCAGGCATGCTCTCGCGGCCGACGAGGACATTGGCGATCCGGACCATCAAAGCCAAACTCGCAGCGGGCGCCAAGATCCATACCGGCTCCAAGTACATCCGCGGTCAGAGCCTGACCAACGAAGCCGAGGACGTAGCCCTCGACATTCGTATGGCGCCGTACCCGAAGGAGGGGGTCACACTGACCGGCGCGCCGGGCGTCACCAAGTCGCTGCAACTTCGGGCCGCCGTCGACCGGAACCGGGGCCTGCAGTGGCGGCCCGCTCCTGGTTCCGACCTTCCGCCCGGGTTCACGCTGACCAGCGGCGGGCTGCTGAGCGGTACCGTCGCCGCGGCAGGATCCGGCGTGGCACAGCTGCAGGTGCGCGCCACCGGGTTCTACCGGGACCCGTCCAACTGGATCCCAATGTCGGTCGCCTGGAACTTCACCGCCTGCGCCACCCCTGCACCTGCGCTCCCCCAGACGCTTCAGCCGTCGCCGGACGGCCAGTTCGTGAGCAGGCGCCAGACGGCGTCAACCATCACCGTCTCGCTGAACCGCGGGTCGGCGGTCGATGACGACGAAGTACAACTAGTCGGCATCCGCGTCAAAGATGAAGGCGGCAACCCGGTCGCAGGGTTCGTGCCCGTCGTCACGACCGCCTTCACCTCTACTGGCGGAACGAACACCTCCACCGTCACGCTGTCGCCGACCGACTCCTTCGGTGGCGTTCAGTTCACCCTGAACCCTCCGGCGAAGGTCACCGGGCTGATGAAGGTCACCGTCACCGAACAAGGCCATCCCAACGGACTCTCCGGGTCAACGTTCTTCAAGAGCGGCCCCGCGGCGACCGTATGGCAGTCACCGACCGTGTCGCTGCTCGCCGGGTCGACGGCGACGGTGTCCGGAACGCTGACGCTCTCCGACGGCACGTTCCTGCCGAGCAGGGAAGTCGACTTGCAATTCGCGCCCACCGGGGACGCGAAACTCGCCCCGCTCGCGAATCAGCCAGCGGGAACCGTCAGCGTCACCGACCACAGCGCAGTCGTCCGCACCGGCCCGACCGGCACCTTCAACATCGCCGTTCAAGATCCGCCCAACCCCGGCGGTGAAGAGCTCGACGACCTGCTCACCGTCACCGCACCAGGACTAGGAGCCGACACGACCTCCACAACAAGCCTGAACTGGTGCGCAACGTTGACGCCATGACCTGCGGAGTCTGCTCGGAGTGTCTTCGTTCTTCTGAGGACACTCGCTTCTGGACGGGGCACTCCCCGTTCCAGTCGGGACACTCGCCTTCCCAGCCCGGTTCCAGCGAGGACACTCCCGACGGCAGGTGTTCCAGCCGAGACACTCCGGGGCGCGCCCAGCCTCGTCGCGGGCGGAGCCGCTCGCTCACCGCGGCTGCGATCCCGGCTGTGCGATGGGCCCCGGGTTAGGCGCCGGGTGAGTCCGGGCCGGCTTGTCGGAGAAGGCGGGTGGCGGTTTTGGCCCCGCAACCGAGTTCGCGGCGGACGCGGTTCGGGGTGGCACCGGCCGCTCGGCGGGCGTCGAGGTACACGTCGAGGCCGTCGAAGCCGAGTCGGCGAGCTTGCTGTTCCCACCGGTCCCGAGCTTCGGCCGGGCGACGTGCCCGGTCTGCGGCAAGCGCTGGTGCCGTGGCGTCTCGCGAGGCGGCGGTGCGACCTTGGGCGCGGCGGCTGCCGGCGGGTTGGGCGGCAGCGCCGAGCCGGTAGAGCTCGCCAGTCTTCGCCATGCGCTGCCCGACTGCCAGGCCTGTGCGGACGCCGTCGTTCGTTGCCCACCGCTGGCGGCCCTCGAGGCGGCGTTGCTCAGCGGTGGCGGGCGCAAGGAGCGACTGCTTGCGGTTGAGGCCGAACTGCTCCCGGTAGCCGGCCAGGTTAGGTCGTGGCGGCGGACGTGCTGGGCCGAGATGGCTGCGAGCGCGTCGCCGCAGACGTGGCAGATGACGAGGCGTCCATCGTCGACGGCCCGCATCGCGCCGTACGGCGCGTGCACCCAGGTGCCGTCGGCGAGCCGATCGAGGGGCACGTGCGGCTCGCGATCGCTCCCCGCGTTGCCCGCCCCGGATGGCCCACTGGACTGCACTTACCCAGCATGGAGGCGGGCGCCGACAACCGGTCGTGGTGCGTCCTGCAGGCGTAACCTCAAGCATGGCGCGAAGGAGCCGCGGACCTGTTGTGGTTCCTCAACGAAGGGGTGCGGGATGGCGGAGCGAGTTCGGACGGGTGTTGGCCGGGTCGCGGCACGAGGTCATTCCTTGGTCGGGGTGTCGTTGGTGGTCGTGGTGATGCTCGTGGTCGGTGTGCCGGCTGCAGGCAGCGCGCAGCCCGGGGACCGGGCGAGGGTGACGACGAGCATCGGGCCGGCTCTGGCGTTCGATGCGCCTATCGATGGGAAGGGCGGCATCGAGAACCCGGTGGCTTGGTGTTCGGACTCCTCTGACCCGCGGACCGTGTGGACGTTGACGAACGTCGGCACGGGCTGGTCGGCGACGTACCGGTGGAGGGGCACGCTGCCTGGTATGTACTTCCCTCGCGTTCCAGTGGGGGTGTACCGGTCCGAGACGACGGCGTGGTGCCATGGCGTGTCGAAGTCGCGGACGCAGCGGCTGTCGGTCGTGGAGAAGACCCTGGCTGGGACTGTCTCGCGGGCCGAGTGGCGTCGCATCCATCGGGGGATGACCCGCGACCAGGTGGCCCACGTTGTCGGTAACAACGGCCGGAGCCCGTCGCGGTGGGCGGGGAAGGTGTCGGTGATCTACGACATGATGCGTTTCTGGGCCTGGTCGACCGTCTCCTACCGCCACGGACGAGTGGTCGCGAAGTACTGGAACCCGGGGCACGACTAGTCGGGACGAACGCTGGTCGCGTGGGGAAGGATGAGGTGGCACAAGAGGCTGTGGATGTCGTTGCTGTCGAGCTTCTCGGCGGTCACCGCGTCCGGCTGACGTTCGATGACGGGCACGTTGTCGAACGCGACCTGTACCGGCTGCTGCGGGGTCCGGTCTTCGACCGCATCCGGAACGACCCAGTGGAGTTCGAGAAGGTCAGCGTCGACGTCGAGCTGGGCGTCCTGTGCTGGCCCAACGGCGCGGACATCGACGCCGAACTGCTGCGCTATGACGACCTGTGGCGCCAGCGTGAGTCGTAGAGCCAGCGCTATCTCATCGGGGGCGCACGAGGTCAGGCCTGCAGCATCGCGGTCAGGTCGTCGCGGCTGCCGAGAAGGATGACGGTGGACTGGTCGTCGTGCCCCGGGCTGGGTCCGCGGAGAACAACCGCAGCCATGTCTTCGCCGGCATCGATGCGGCGTGCGACGCCGGGCGCGCGACCGCGTTGAACGTAACCGAACTTCACCCGTGACCCTGGCGCGCATAGCGCGACGGCGTTCGGGTCGTGCCGGTTGTCGGGTTCGCGGAGGAGGTGAAGCGCCCCAGGTTCTCTGCCGCTCTTATACGGGTTGCGGCTCTCGGTTGAGGGCCGCGTAGTGGGCTTGCTCGTACTCGACTGGGGTCATCATCCCAAGCGAGCTGTGCAGGCGTCGATTGTTGTACCAGTCGACCCAGCCGGCGCTGGCGTACTCGACGTCGGCGATGGTCCGGTAGGGGCCGGCGTGGAAGATCGTGGTGCGGACGCACTCGGTCTTGAACAGGCCGATCACACACTCCATCAGCGCGTTGACGCCCCTATAGGTCAAGACTCCGTTGGGACGCATCCACCTGCCGGGCGCGGTGGTCGGTCATCACGGCTTGGTAGACCTCGCGGGCGAGGTAGCGCTTCAAGCAGCGGATGACGTCGCGTTTCGACAACCCCTCGGCGGTGCGTCGGGCGACGTAGTCGATCGTCGGCTGGTGGAACCGCATCCTGACGATCACGGCTCGGTAGAGGGCGGCGTTCGCTTCGCGGTGGCCAGCTCGTGAAAGTCGGTGCCGGTTCGTCATGCCTGATGAGGCTGGGACCGGGCTGGTGCCGCAGAGCTTGGCGAAGGCAGCTTCGGAATGGACACGTTCTGGGTTGTCGCCGAAGACGATGAGCACCTCGGCTGCGGTGTCAGCGCCGATGCCCAGCCCCTCCCGCAGTGTCGGTGCGTGGGCGCGGGTGAGGTCGTCGAGGATCGTGTCGTGATCGCGGATCTCGGCGGCTAGCGCTTGGTAGCGCTTCGCGAGCGTTCGCAGCGCGTGCTTCGCGCTCGCAGTGGGTGAGGTAACCGCACCCGGACGCAATGAAGCGCAGCGATCGATGAGCACCTTGTCGGACGTCCCGGCGAGGTGCTCGCGCAGGTCCGCAGGGGCGGTGACGATGAGCGCCTTGAGCGTGACAATCGCACTGGTCCTTGCCTTGCGTGCGGTGTCCCGGGCGATCTTGATCTGCCGGATCATCTCAGCGGTCCCGTCGGCTGACTTCGGGATCGCCTGGCAATACCGAGCACCGCCCGCGCGGCCGCCTCGGCGTCGAGGGTGTCGCTCTTGCCGTTGCTGCGGCGACTGCGCCGGTCACCACGGTTGACCTCGATGACGCGGTGCCCGGCGCGGCGCAGGAAGCTGGCCAGGCCGACGCCATAGCTGCCGGTGCCCTCGACGCCGTAGGCGAGCACTCGACCGTTACCGGCCAACGAGGCTGCCCAGGCCTCGAGTTGCGCGTAGCCCTCGCGGTTCGCAGCGACATGCTGCGCAGCGATCCGTGCGCCGAGGTGATCCAAGGCGACCGCGACGTGCGCGTACTTGTGGGTGTCGACACCGATGATGATCTGCCGGCTGACTACCTGCTCGGTGGGTCCGACGGTCATGCTGGTCATGGCTGCCCTTCCTGGTCTGGCTGGGTGGTCGAAGCCAGCTGGTCGGGCGGGTAGGACAGGACTGTGATGAGGTCGGGTTTGGCGATCAGGCCCCTATTCGGTCACCGCCCTCCCGGCCAGCCGGTATGTGCGTTGATCGCCACCTGACCGGCGCCGACAGATCAACGCCAAGGCACCGCGGCCAGTCGTAAGCAAGGGTCAGACCCCGGCCAGGCAGCCCCCGATTCTGCTCACAGTCGTAGGCATCGGCCACGGTCCCGATCGAGGGCCGGATGCCGGCGTCGGCGAGGTGCTCGGTGAAGGTGACGGAGGTGTATTGCGAGCCCGCGTCGGCGTGACCAATGAGCTCGCCGCGGACCACGGGGCGGCCTTCGCGGGCGCGTTGCCACAGCGCCATCCGCAGCGGCACGTCGACCAGCTCGACGGCTTTGGTGGGTGCGACGTTCCAGGCGACGATCTTCTGGGCGTAGACGTCGAGGATGAACGCGACATAGACGAACCCGGCCCAGGTGCGGACGTAGGTGAAGTCCATGACCCACGTCCGGTTCGGTGCGGCCGCGGTGAAGTCGCGGTCCAATAGATCGCCGGCCCGGTTTCCGTCCTTGGCTGGGATCGTGGTCCGGATCCCCTGCGGCAGCGCCGGATCCCTGCAGGCCCAGAGATCTCATCGCCCTGTCCACGCTGCCGGGGAAGCCCGTGGCGTGGCGCGGCGAACGAGCGCGGTCATCTTCCGACGTCCGTAGAGGCCCTCGGGTGTCATCCGCCGCACGCCCTCAGGGTCGACCTTCCAGACCAGGTCGCGGACCTGGTTGACCACCACGGCGTCGCTGATGGTCCGAAGAGCGATGGCCTGGTTGGCTTGCGCCCACTCGCGGTAGGTCCGTGCGGCGACCCGGCAGCCCTGCTCGCGCAGGACCCGGCAGATCGACTCGACCGCGTGACCCTCGGCCCGTAGCTCGTCGATGAACGCGACGATCAGCGATTGCGGGGTCGAGCTCCCCGCGAAGAAAATCGAGGCCCGACGCAGGATCTCGTTGTCCTCCTCGAGCCGGCGGACCTTCGCCTTCAAGTCCTTGATCTCAGCCAGCTCCTGCGACGTCGCGCCCTGGCGCTGTCCACCGTCGATCTGGGCCTGGACCACCCACCGGCGCACGGTCTCCTTGCCCAGACCCTCACGGCGTGCAACGACCTCAGCGGCCGCGGTCACCGAGGAGTACTCCGGCAGATGCTCCAGCACCTGCCGCACGCACCGCTCCTTGACCTTCGGATCGATCTTCTTCGGCATGATTCGCATCCTTCCAACTCACAAGGATGCGGCGGGAAACCTGGGGCGCTTCATCATGACCGCCGACCACTACCGGCAACTCCGGGGCTTCATGGACCCGTGGCGTGCCGCCGCGACAGTTCTTCACGCCCATCACGTCAGCACAGAGGACACCCTCGCTCTCAAGGCCCTCGACGTGACCCCCGACGGCGACATCCCTCGACTCGGGCTGGCTCTCCTGCCCGAAGCGCGGACGCTCCTCGCCGCGCAGCGGTGGCATCAACTCATCACCCAGGACGCCGACCCACCGCTGTTCAAGGAGAAACCACACCCACTACGGGCAGGAATCCGAGCCATCACCCACCAGTTGGACCTACCCCTCGTCCCCTATTGGCGCACCCAGACCAACGACAAGGGCACCGGCAACATCGGTATCCGGATCGAGGAGTTTGCATGAAGATCCGCTTCGACCGGGACCTCATCACCGAACAGATGAATGCGCTCGGCCTATCCGAACGTGCCGTGATCAGTCGCACCGGAATCCCGAACTTCACATTTCGGCAGGCACGGCAGACCGGCCTACTCGAAGGAACCCTCACCCTTCGACAGGTCAGTGCCCTCGCGGATGTCCTAGCCCTCACGGTCCCCCAACTCCTCAGCGATGCTGAAGACGAAGAAGTCCCTACCGATCAACCACGGTCGGCACCCGATGATGCGGCGACCCTCATCCCGCTGCTCGTCCACCTGCCACGCATGGTTTCGGTTGCGCACCTGACACGCGCCCTGCAATGGCCGCGCCCGCGCGTCGCCTTCGCGCTCGACGCGATACCTCATGCGCTCCAAGCCACCGGGTTACGCCTCCACCATCGCGATGGGTTCATCAAGATCGTTGCCGTGAAGCCCACCGACAGGACGCTCAAACAGGCACTCGGACGGGTCCGGCAACTCGGCCTTGGGCTGAACAGCCTTGAAGCCAACGTGCTCTCGCGCATCCTCGACGGACACAACGTCCTCGACCGCATGCCAAGCAACGCAACCCGGGTCGCCGTCGGCTCTCTCAAGAACATGGGCTGCATCGTCCTCAACCAGCACACCGTCTTCGAGGCCACCGACGACCTGAGGCTCGCTCTACCGGACGTCTAAGCGGAAGAAATAGCCGAAGGGCCGGTCACTCCTTGGGAGTGACCGGCCCTTCGTCTTTCAAGCGTTCACGTTCGGTGCAGGAATCTCATGAGAATCAGCGGTGCAGAAGCCCCGTGATACTTGGTGCAGGAATCCATGAGATTCGGTGCAGGATTCGTGAGACTCGATATCAGCTGCAGCCGCTGGTGCTGCCGCAGCCCTCGCAGACGTAGCAGGAGCCGGCGGGGCGCATCTTGGTGCCGCAGGTGAAGCAGAGCGGGCTGTCGACGGCGTGGCCGGTGATCTGCTCCATCAGCTCGGCGCTGGTGTGGGCCGTCTTGGCGGGCTCGGCGGGGACCTCACGCTGGTCGGAGCCGTGGGAGTCGTGGGTGATGACCGGCTCGACCGCCGTCGCCTCCTCGACGATCTCGACGACCGGGGCGTCGATGAGCTCGGCGGCGGAGCCGGTCTCCTCGACGGGCTCGTAGGAGCCGGTCTCGAGGTAGCGCTGGCGCTCCTCGGCGGAGTAGATGCCGAGGCCGGCGCGCTTGTCGAAGGACAGGTAGTCCAGCGCCAGGCGGCGGAAGATGTAGTCCATGATCGACTGGCTCATCCGCACGTCGGGGTCGTCGGTGAGGCCGGCGGGCTCGAAGCGCAGGTTGGTGAACTTCGAGACGTAGGTCTCCAGCGGGACGCCGTACTGCAGGCCGATGCTGACCGCGATCGAGAACGCGTCCATCACGCCGGCCAGGGTCGAGCCCTGCTTGCCGAGCTTGAGGAAGATCTCGCCGAGCTCGCCGTCGTCGTGGGCGCCGGAGGTCATGTAGCCCTCGGCGCCACCGACGGTGAACGAGGTGGTCCGCGAGGTGCGCGACTTCGGCAGCCGCTTGCGGGTCGGGGCGTAGACGATCTTCTCCACGACCTTGGTCGGCTCGTCGGACTCCGCCGCAGCGACGGCCGCGTCGGCGGCGTCCTTCTTCGCCTTGCCGCCGCCGTCGGCGAGCGGCTGGCCGACCTTGCAGTTGTCGCGGTAGATCGCGGTGGCCTTGAGGCCGAGCTTCCACGACTGCAGGTAGACCTCCTCGATCTCCTCCACGGTCGCCGTCTCCGGCAGGTTGACCGTCTTGGAGATCGCGCCGGACAGGAACGGCTGGCAGGCCGCCATCATCCGCACGTGGCCCATCGGCTTGAGCGAGCGCTGGCCCATCGCGGTGTCGAAGACCTCGTAGTGCTCGGTCTTCAGGCCCGGCGCGTCGACGACGTGACCGTGCTCGGCGATGTAGGCGACGATCGCCTCGACCTGCTCCGGCTGGTAGCCCAGCTTCTTCAGCGCCCGCGGGATCGTCTGGTTGACGATCTGCATCGAGCCGCCGCCGACCAGCTTCTTGAACTTGACCAGCGAGAAGTCCGGCTCGATGCCGGTCGTGTCGCAGTCCATCATGAAGCCGATGGTGCCGGTGGGTGCGAGCACCGACGCCTGCGCGTTGCGGAACCCGTTGGTCGCACCCAGCGCAACCACGTCGGCCCACGCCTGGGTGGCCAGCTTGTGCACCTGGCTGTCGGCGATCGAGAGCGTGCGCACCGTGTCGTTGGCGGCCTGGTGCTTACGCATCACCCGCTGGTGCGCCTCGGCGTTGCGGGCGTAGCCGGCGTAGGGGCCGACGACCGCGGCGAGCTCGGCCGAGCGCTTGTAGGACTGGCCGGTCATCAGCGAGGTGATGGTCGCGGCCATCGCGCGGCCGCCGTCGGAGTCGTAGCCCAGGCCCATCGCCATCAGCAGCGCACCGAGGTTGGCGTAGCCGATGCCGAGCTGGCGGTAGTCGACGGTGGTCTTGCCGATCGCCTCGGTCGGGAAGTCGGCAAAGCAGATCGAGATGTCCATCGCGGTGATGATCAGCTCGACGGCCTGGGCGAACAGCGGGGCGTCGAAGGTGTCGTCGTCCTTGAGGAACTTCAGCAGGTTCAGCGACGCCAGGTTGCACGAGGAGTTGTCCAGCGACATGTACTCCGAGCACGGGTTGGACGCGGTGATCCGGCCGGTCTCGGGGTTGGTGTGCCAGTCGTTGATCGTGTCGTCGTACTGCAGGCCCGGGTCGGCGCACTCCCAGGCGGCCTGGGAGATCTTGCGGAACAGGTCGCGGGCGTCGACGCGCTCGATGACCTCGCCGGTCTTGCGGGCGCGCAGTCCGAAGTCGGTGCCGTCCTCGACCGCGCGCATGAACTCGTCGCTGACGCGCACGGAGTTGTTGGCGTTCTGGTACTGCACCGAGGTGATGTCGGCTCCACCGAGGTCCATGTCGAACCCGGCGTCGCGCAGCGCGCGGATCTTGTCCTCCTCGCGCGCCTTGGTCGCCACGAACTCCTCGATGTCGGGGTGGTCGACGTCGAGCACGACCATCTTCGCCGCGCGGCGGGTGGCGCCGCCGGACTTGATGGTGCCCGCGGACGCGTCGGCGCCGCGCATGAAGGAGACCGGGCCCGACGCGGTGCCGCCGGAGGAGAGGAGCTCCTTGGAGGAGCGGATGCGCGACAGGTTCAGGCCGGCACCCGAGCCGCCCTTGAAGATGAAGCCCTCCTCCTTGTACCAGTTCAGGATCGAGTCCATCGAGTCGTCGACGGAGAGGATGAAGCAGGCCGACACCTGCTGCGGCGACGGGGTGCCGACGTTGAACCAGACCGGGGAGTTGAACGAGAAGTACTGGTGCACCAGGAGCCAGGTGAGCTCGGCCTCGAACACCTCGGCGTCCGCGGTGGTGGCGAAGTAGCCGTGCTCGACGCCGGCCTTGGTGTAGGTCTTCACCACCCGGTCGACGATGTGCTTGAGGCTCCACTCGCGCTGGTCGGTGCCGACCGCGCCGCGGAAGTACTTGGTGGTGACGATGGTGGAGGCGTTGACCGACCAGAAGTCCGGGAACTCCACGCCGCGCTGCTCGAAGACCGTCTCACCGGTCTTCCAGTTGGTCTGCACGACGTCGCGGCGCTCCCACGTGAGCTCGTCGTAGGGGTGCACCCCCTCGGTGCTGAAGACGCGCTCGATCGTCAGCCCCGCCGGCTGACCGCTCTTCTGCTGGCCGGTCTGCTGGCCGGTGGCCCCACTGCTCACCGTCTCGGTCATCCCCTGGTCCCGTCTGTTGGAGGTTTGGTTGGTTCGGCCCTGCATCGATCATTGCTGTGACCACCGACAGTCCCGGAGGGACGCGTCATGGCCGGAGTCCTGGCTGGGAAGACGAGGAAGGTTGGTGCGCCCGGCGCGTGCAGCTTCCCCACTACACACGCCGGGCGGTCTGGGTCACCCGGTGGCGGGTGAAGTGGTGAGGTCCCGCTCGGCTCGCATCACGGCGATCTCGTCCTCGAAGTCGTCGGCCGACTCGAAGGAGCGGTACACCGAGGCGAAGCGGAGGTAGGCGACCTCGTCGAGCCGGCGCAGCGGGCCGAGGATCGCCAGGCCCACCTCGTGGGCCGGGATCTCGGCGGCGCCGTCGAGCCGCAGCTGGTCCTCGACCTCCTGGCCCAGGCAGGCCAGCTGGTCCTCGGTGACCGGGCGGCCCTTGCAGGCCTTGCGGACCCCGGAGATCGCCTTCTCCCGGACGAACGGCTCGGTCGCGCCGGAGCGCTTGAGCACGGTCAGCTGCATCATCTCGACGGTGGTGAACCGGCGCTCGCAGGCCGAGCAGGTACGCCGGCGGCGGATCGAGCCGCCGTCCTCGGAGACCCGGGAGTCCAGGACCCGGGTGTCGGTGTTGCGGCAGTACGGACAGTGCATCGCGGGCCCTCCTCCCTGGTCTCGCTCGTGGGTGCTGCTCGGTCGTTCTGGTGAGTGGTGCTGATGGATCTGCTGCGGTATCCGGGCACGGCGAAAAGACCCATCGGACGGGGTGCCGCGCTGTGGATATCGGGGGTGTCACTGTGGAGAACAAGCAGCTACCTGTGAGCCTTCCACCTCCGCGCTGTGCACTAGATGTGGATAACTACATGGTTGTAACTACTAGATGTAGGGGTGACCTTACGCCCGGTCACCAGGGGGCGCAAGCAGTGCGCGCCGAGTTTCTGACCGCCGGCGGTCGCCTGCGGCAAAGGCGCAGGTCAGCGGGCCGACGGGCCGAGAAATCGGTGCTCGCGGCCGGGTGTCGCAGGGCGTGTCGCCGGACCGGGGCCACGGGCGCGGCAGGGCAACGGGTCGCAGGTCGATCCGGGCAAAACCCACCCCATCGGGTGGTTTAACGCTGTACCAGGAACGGGAGGAACAGGACACCGGCCGGCGCGGCCGGGCACAACCGCAGAGAGAGGCTCCACCGTTGACCGCACGGCCCGTCCTCACCGAGACATCCGAGAGCCGCTCCGAGACCACCATGCGCCTGTTCGGCGAACGCGCCACCGCGACCGACGCCGAACGCCGCCAGATCGACGAGGACCTGGTCCGTCTCAACATGCCGCTCGCCCGTGACCTGGCCCGCCGCTTCCGCGGTCGCGGCATCGCCGACGACGACCTCGAGCAGGTCGCCTACGTCGGCCTGGTCAAGGCCGTGAAGGGGTTCGCCCTGGACCGCGGCCACGAGTTCGTCAGCTTCGCCGTCCCGACCATCCGGGGCGAGATCCGCCGCCACTTCCGCGACCTGGGCTGGACGATCCGCCCGCCGCGGTCGATCCAGGAGACCCAGGCCAAGATCGCGGGCTGCGAGAGTGAGCTCTACCAGCAGCTGGGCCGCGCCCCGCGCCCCAGCGAGATCGCCGCCCACCTGGGCATGGACGTCGAGCAGATCATCGACGCGCTCGGCGCCAACGGCTGCTTCGCCCCGGCGTCCCTGGACGCTCCGGGCTTCGGCGAGGACGACGACACCGTCGGCCAGCGCCTCGGCGGCGAGGACGCCGGCTTCGACCTGGCCGAGGCGCGGGCGATGCTCGCCCCGCTGCTGGCCCGGCTGTCGCGCCGGGAGCGGCTGATCGTGGAGATGCGGTTCTTCCGCGGCTGCACCCAGGCCGAGATCGGCAAGGAGATCGGCGTGAGCCAGATGCACGTCTCCCGGTTGATCACCCGGCTGGTCGCGCGGCTGCGCGAGGAGATCACGGTCGCGGCGTAGCGGTCTCGGGGGTTTCGAGACGGTTGCAGCGGGTGGATTCAACCGGTGAGTGCAGCGCCGGGCTTGTCGTGTTCGGACAGTAGCTGGTCGAGGGCTTCGGCGGGGGTGCGCCATCCGAGGCGTTTGCGGGGGCGGTTGTTCATCTCGATGGCGACTTGCTCGAGGTAGCC
>NZ_JBGAGJ010000016.1:0-86737 GCF_044226765.1 Nocardioides sp. | reverse complement strand
TGCTGACGGTGTCACCGCCCTCCTCGTAGACCGTGCGGGTCACCCCGGCCGTGAGGATCGAGTAGACGATCATGATGGGGACGACCAGCACCAGGCGGAACAGGGTCGTCACCCGCCGGTGCTCCGGCGTGTAGTCGACCCGGAGGCGGGCCGGGTAGGCGGCAGGGGCAGGTGCCGGCGGCGGGTTCTGGACGGACATGACAGACCTCCCAACGGGTCAGGGGAGCAACGGGGGCCGTCGTCCCGCCCGGAGGACCGAGTCCGACCGGTGATCGTGGGCACGGCGACGCGCGCGGTCACGACGACCATCTCCTCGTGGCTCCAGCCTCCTCGGTCCCGGCGCCCGGGCGCTAGAGGAGAAGTGCTCGACCCGCAGGACCCGGGTCCCGGGACCTGCGATCGGTGATGTCGGCGCGTGCCCGGCCTGGTCGCGATCGCGGAAGGCCGTGCGGCGTCGGCGTCGGCGGGTCGCGGGTCGTCTCGGGTTGCGACCGACAGGCAGCAAAGCGGGTACGACGGGCTTCGGGTTGCGGTTGCTTCCCGGGTCACAGCGCCGCGCGAGCTCCCCTCCACAGGCCCCGTTCGGGCGGTGGAGAACGCCCGTCGATCGTGACCCGATCGTGACCGAATCCCCTGTGCACACAGGGGATTCTGGCCTATGACTGTCGGTGGTCAGTGCTGTCATTGATCCATGACAGCGATCGCCACCCCCCGGCACCGGGTCACCGCCGCGACCGCCCAGATGCGGTCGGTGGCCGACTCGGTGGCCGATGCGTCGGTGTGGTCCCTGGACGCCGACCAGGCGCACACGACACTGGTCGAGCTGACCCGGCTCGAGGCACAGGTCGCCGCACTGAAGCTCCGCGTCGCCGCGCACGCCGAGTCGGTCGACACCCGGGACGCCACCGCCGCCTGGGCCCACACCACCCGGCAGACCCCCCGGGCCGCCAAGAGCCAGGTGAAGCTCGCCCAGGCGCTGGAGGCGCACCCCCACACCGCGGACGCCCTCGCCACCGGCCACCTGAACCTCGAGCAGGCGCGGGTGGTCGTGCACGCCGTCGACCAGCTCCCCGACACTGTCGGACCCGAGCTCACCGCACAGGCCGAAGAGCACCTGGTGGGGCTCGCCGCCGACCACCACGCCGGCGCGCTGCGGATCCTGGGCCGCCGACTCCTCGAGGTGATCGCTCCGGACCTGGCCGACGCCCACGAAGCCGCGCTGCTCGAACGCGAGGAGGCCGACGCGTTGGCGGCGTGCCGGCTCCGGGCCCGGTTCGACGACCACGGCCGCCTGGTCGGCTCCTTCGTCCTCCCGCACCTGCACGGCGCGATGCTCCTCAAGGCCGTCACGGCCTTCGCCGCCCCGAACCACCGCGCCGCCACCGAAGGAGCAGACGCCGCCAAACAGACCGCCGGCCGACCCACGCCGGAGCGGCTCGGCAGGGCGTTCTGCGAGCTCCTCGAACGCCTCCCCGCCGACAAGCTCCCGAAAGCGGGTGGCACCAACGCCACCGTCGTGGTCACCCTCTCCTACGAGACCCTGGTCGGGCAGCTCGACCAGGCCGGGGTCATCCTCGACACCGGCCACCAGATCTCACCCGGCGAGGCCCGCCGACTGGCCTGTCAGGCCGCGATCATCCCCGCCGTGCTCGGCACCCGCTCCGAGGTCCTCGACCTCGGCCACCAGACCCGCCTCTTCACCGCCGCCCAGCACCTCGCCCTCGCGCTCCGCGACCGTGGCTGCACCGAACCCGGCTGCGACGCACCACCGTGGCGCTGCCACGCCCACCACGACCTCGAATGGTCCAACGGCGGCCCCACCGACCTCGCCAACGGACGACTCCTCTGCCCCCGCCACCACCACCTCCACCACCGCCACCAACCCACGAAGCCCGGCTACCACCCACGGATCTAGACCGACCCCGCATCGGCACCCACCTGGCGGGTGGCGCGCGCACCTCGTCAGCCGGTGCCTTGGTCGAAGATGCGCCACGGCGAGTCCGCCGACTCACGCACCAGGAGGAAGCCCCACGTGGTGGCGCCCTCGGGCATCGAGACGTCGTCGTGGAAGGGACGCCAGTTCAGGTCGAAGCTGACCGGGACGTTGGCGACTTCTTCTGGAGCCGAGTGGCCGGAGTCCTGGGGACGCTCCATGACGTGGTCGCTCACGTCGACGTCCGTCAGGCTGGCGACGTCCTCGCACCACGACGTGGCGCCGTCCTCGGCGCCCTCCGTCATCACGGCCCTGGCGGTGTCGCAGTCGTGTGCGTTCACGGCGTCGAGGTACACCGTCACCACCTGATCCGGTGACGCGCTGGGCGCAGGCACGGCGACGTCGCCGGTCTGTCGGGGCGGGAGCAGCAGGTAGGCCACAGCGGCCGTGACGACCAGGACGAGCACGCTCGCGCCGAGCGCGAGGAGTCGACCGGGCCTCGTGAACACCGGCGGATCCTCTCACCAGACGAGGTGTCCGCGCGCGGCGGCCAACAGGGACACCCTGTCAGCCGGCCAGTGGGGTCCGATGTCGGCGAACGTCGGGACCGACGACACGTGGCAGTGGTATCACCGACCATGGCCCGACGACGCCGGCACCTCCTCGCCACGGCTGTGGTGGGCCTGGTCGGGCTCGGGCTGGTCGCGGTGCTGGCCCTGAGCCTCCTGGGCGACTCGGTGCTGCGTCAGCTCACGAACGGTGAGCTCGAGGGCGCCGACTACTGGGAGGCGGAGCCCGAGATCCTGTCCGCCGGCCTCGGCTTCGACAACATCATCGGGCTGCCCGAGATCGACGAGCAGACGGTCGAGGAGGCGGGCGGCTCCTGGTACGGGAGCCTGACGTGCGGGAACGGCAAGGAGCCGACCGACCAGAACCGGACGTCGGCCGCCTCGACGTCGAGCGTCGAGCGCGCCTTCGAGGGCTCGGGGGTCGACCACGACGACGGGCTCCCGGTCGTCTTCAGCTGGCCCGTGGCGACCGAGACGGTGGACCCGACCGACTTCGAGCTCACCCTCGACACCGGGGAGACCGTCCGCCCGCACGCCGCCGGCATGAACCCGAACTGGGAGACCGACGAGCGCAACACGGTCGTGCTGTTCGGCGACTTCGGGAACCGGCTGCCGAGCTCGGACCCGGGCGCGGTCTTCCCGGTCCGCCTCGAGGTCGTCGCGGACGACACGCCCCTCGTGCTGGTCGGTCCGGACGGCCGGGAGGTCAGCGCGGTGGGCCTCACCTGGACGACCGACACCTCGCCGTACGACGCCGGGCCGGTCCTGGTCGGCGCCAAGCTGAACCGGGTGGGGACCGAGCCGGTCGGCGAGGGCGGCGTCAGCCTGCTCGAGCGGTCCGGCACGCTCCCCAACGACGAGTTCGCCCTCTACGGAGGGGGTGACTTCCGGCTGCGGGTGCTGACCTCCGGCGGCTTCTCGCCGGACGGGGTGACCGGGGTGCGACCCGACATGTTCGAGGACTTCTTCAGGATCCGGGCGCGGGGGCCCGACGGCGACCAGGTCCTCATGGACCGGGTCGGGGTCGACTACGACCTCGCGGGCGGCACCCTCCGCGTGGTCGGCCTGTCGGACCTCGGCCAGCGCGAGGACCACGACGCGGGCATCTACTACGACGACTGCTACCAGGAGGACCGGGACAACTACATCGACATCATCCTGGACGGCGACGAGGCCGCTGCCCGGCACGTCGAGGCGGTCGAGATCCCGGCGCTCGACGGCGGCTACTCGGCGTTCTACAACCCCGGCGGTCCCGGACCGGAGCCGTTCGCCGGCGTCACCTACACCGCGCCCGGGCCGCCCGACGTCCAACCGGTGACCCTCGCACTCGACGACCCGATGCGCGTCAGCCGGGACGCCACGTCGCACCGTCCGTACCTGCGCCTCCTCGCGCTCGTCGGCGCCTGCCTCGCGGCCATCGGCCTGACGGTCCTCTACTGGCGGCGCGGCTGGACCCGCCGAGCAGCCGAAGAAGCCGCGGACCGGATGCAACCGTGAACGACCTCGGGGCGTATCCCCACCGAGACCGCCGACCGGCGGCCGCCCGACAGGGCGACCCACCCACGCGAAGGAAGACCCTCATGCGCACCACCGCCGCCGCCGCCCTGTCGGCCGCCGCCCTCACCCTCGGCATCGCCGGGCCTGCCCACGCCGAGCTCTACGGCATCGACGACCCGCGGGACACCCACCACGGCTCCGACGTCCTCTCCCTCTCGGTCCGCAACGGCCAGGAGAACGTCGCGGTCACGACGCAGCACGTCAACCTGCGCCGCGACCCGGCCTCCGGCTCGAGCGCGACGATCTTCGTCGACACCGACCGCCACAACCGCGGCCCGGAGTTCGTCTTCACCGCGGGCTACTACTCCGGCACCGACTACGTCCTGCGTGCAACCGACGGGTTCGGCCGCAGCACGTGGGGCGACCCCGTCGAGAACGGCGACTACATCCTGCGGATCGACTACCGCCAGGAGCGCGCCCGCGTCCTCATGTCACGCGCCGCCCTCGGCGACCCCGGCGACGTCCGGGTCGCCGTCCGCGTGTCGGGCACCCGGTCCGACGGCAGCAGCCACGGCCTCGTCGACTGGGTCGGCAAGCGCCGCGCCTTCACCCCCTGGCTCGCGCGCGGGTGACGGGTGGTCGGGGGCGGCCGGCGCGCTGAGCGCCGTCCGCCTCCGCCGTCTCGGCACCGCGCCGGTCCGACCCCCCCTCATCGGCCACCCGCCTCGGCCTCCCGCATCGGCACCGAATAGGGGACCGGATGGGGCACCTGCCCGCTGCGGCGGGCGGCGACCCCCGGAGCGCCGGGCTCTACCTCTGCCACATCGCGACCTGGTGGCACCGGCACGAGGGCACGATGAGCGGACCCGCACGGACCGATGCCACCGACCGGTGCCTGGAGCGCGCCCGGGAGCTGGCGCCCGACGACGACGAGGTGGCGGCCGCCATCGTGTCCGCCCAGGTCGCCCGCGGTGACCGCCCGCGCCGTGTCTCCGAGTGCCTCGCCGCCGTGGAGGTCACCCGCACGGTCGGTGACCCGCTGCTGGTCGACACGGCCCTCGACGAGGTGTGCGCCGCCCAGCTGGAGGCCGGCGACCTGGAGGGGGCGCTCGCGACGGTGCGAGCCCGGCTGACCGGCATGGCGGCGGTGCCGGTCGACGCGTACAGCGGCATGGACCACGCGGACGCGCACCTGATGGCGGCGCACGTGTGCCTCGGCACCGGCCGGCTCGACGAGGGCAGCCGGCACGCCGACGGCCTGGCCGCCCTGTCGTTCCTCCGCGAGGAGCCGCAGATCGGGCTGGCCCGTCAGCTGGAGCTCGGCGCGCTCGCCGGCCGGTTCGACGAGGTCCTGACGAGCGCGCACCTGTTCCGCACCGGCTGGGAGCGCACCGGCCGGCCGACGGTGAACAACTTCGCGCCGGCGTCGTACGCCGTGGCCATGGTGCTCGGCGTGCTGGGCGACGACCTCGGCCGCGACGAGTGGATCGCGATCACCCGGCAGCTCACCCGGCACCCCGGCTGGTGCGACGACCCCGCCCACCTGTGGACGAGCGTCCTCGACGGGCTCGTGCTGCTGCACCGGGACGACGCGTCCGGCGCCCTGGACCGGCTCGCGTTCGCCCCCGACGCGGTCCCCGGTGGGGTCAGGTGGAACCAGCGGCTCTGGCTGCCGTGGCACGCCGCGCTCTGGGCGGAGGCCGGCGTCCTCGCCGGGGCCGCCGGGTCCGGCGACGGCGCCGAGGACCGGCTGCGCCGCGCCGCCGCCGCGGCACGGGGCAACGAGGTCGCGGGGCTCCTCGTCAAGCGGGCTGCGGGCCTGGCCCGCGCGGACACGACCGGGTTCACCGATCTGGCGGCCCGGCTGGACCGGCTGGACCGGCTGGACCGGCTGGGCTGTCCCTACCAGGCGGACCGCACCCGGCTCCTCGCCGCGCCACCGGCCGCCGGGACGGCGCCGTCGGAGGTGGCCTCGCTCAGCGACCGGGAGCGAGAGGTGCTGGCGCTGGTCGCCGCCGGGCGGAGCAACCCCGAGATCGCCGCCGAGCTCTTCATCAGCCGGAAGACCGCAGAGCACCACGTGTCCCACATCCTGGCCAAGCTCGGGGTCGGCACGCGGGCCGAGGCGGCGGCGCTCGCCGGCCGGCTCGGGCTGGTCACCGAGTGACGGCGACGCTCACAGCACGCTGAGACCGTCCCCGATCATCTTGGCGCCGATGACGAGCAGCAGGACCGCCATGATGACCGCGTTGTGCTCGACCATCCACGTCCTCATCCCGGCGAGCAGGTCGGCCGCCCGGTCGCCCGTCGTCAGGTAGACGGCCACGGGGGCGGCCACGCCGATGCTCGCGACCACGGCGAAGACCACGGCGGCCACGACGATCGCGGTGACGTCGCCGGCCGCGGCCGTCGCGATCGCCGCGCCGCCGGACAGGCAGAGCAGCAGGTTCTTGGGGTTCACCGCGGCCAGCAGCACGGCCAGGCCGGCGGCCTTCACCGGCGTGAACCCGTCGACGGCCGCCATCCAGCGCGGCTGCTCGGGCTCGACCCCGTCGCGCGGGCGACCGCGCCACCGTCGTCCCGCCATCAGCACCAGGACGACGCCCAGGACGATCTTGCTCCACCCGGACCACGCGGGCTGGCTGCCGTCGTCCGGGGTGGCGGAGCCGGCCGCGAGCGCGACCACGAGGGTCAGCGCACCGACGGTGAGGAACCAGGTGACGACGAACGTCACCGCGTTCGCACGGGCCCGGCCGCTCACCAGCATCAAGATCACGGCGACGATCGGCAGCGGGCTGATCAGGACGCCGACCGCGATCGGCAGCGACTGCCCGATGGCGGCGTTCACGGGGTGACGATCGCGAAGTCGGGGTCACCCGGGTCGAGCACCCCGGCGAGGCGGACGAGCGCCGACGCGTCGCCGGCGAGCTCGACACCGGCGCCGTCGAAGCCGTCCGCCGAGAGCAGACCCAGCGCCATCAGCGGCAGGGTGGACCGGGTGGTCGTGATCGTCGCGTCCGCGGCACCGCGCTGGGGCCGGTCGCTGTAGGTGAGCACCCCGTTGGCCAGCCGCAGGCGGTACCGCTCCCCCACGTCGGTGAGCACCACGTCGACGGTGATCCGCTCGTCCCATGCGCGGGGACCGTCGACCTGGATCGCGAGGGCGTCGAAGAGCATCGCCGGGGTCAGCTGGCCGACGATGTCGACCGCGGAGGTCTGGGTCGGCGTGCCGAACGACCCGTGGCGCAGCTCGGTGGCACCGGAGAGGAAGAAGTCCCGCCAGGTCCCGTTCTCCGAGCCGTAGCCGAGCTGCTCATAGGTGTCCGCGAGCAGGGTCCGTGCCTCCGCGTGCTCGGGCTCGGCGAAGACGGCATGGTTCGCCAGCTCGGCGGCCCAGCGGAAGTCGCCGGCGTCGAAGGCCTCGCTGGCCCGCTCGACGACCACGTCGACCCCGCCGATCGCGGCGACGTAGCGGCGGGCCCGCTCGACCGGCGGGTGCTCCCACAGGTGCGCGGGGTTGCCGTCGAACCAGCCGAGGTAGCGCTGGTACACGGCCTTCACGTTGTGGCTGACCGAGCCGTAGTAGCCACGGGCGTGCCAGGCGTTCTCGATCGCCGGTGGCAGCGTCATCTGCTCGGCGATCTCGGCGCCGACCAGGCCCTGGTTGAGCATCCGCAGGGTCTGGTCGTGGAGGTACTTGTAGAGGTCGCGCTGGAGCGAGAGGAACTCCACCACCCGCTCGTTGCCCCAGGTCGGCCAGTGGTGGGAGGCGAACACGACCTCCACCTCGTCGCCGAACAGGTCGACGGTCTCGGTCAGGTAGCCGGCCCAGCCGTGCGGGTCACGGACCACGGCGCCTCGCAGGGTCAGCAGGTTGTGGAGGACGTGCGTGGCGTCCTCCGCGGAGCAGAGCGCCTTGAAGTCGGGGAGGTAGACCAGGAACTCCGACGGCGCCTCGGTGTCCGGGGCCATCTGGAAGACCATCCGCACGCCGTCGACCGTCTCCTCGTGGCCCGTGGTGGTCACGATGTCGCTCGGCGCCAGCAGGGAGACCGTCCCGGTCGAGACGGTCTGGCCGAGCCCCGCGCCGACCTGGCCGCGCGGACCGCGGTCCAGGGCCGCGCCGTACATGTAGCCGGCGCGCCGGCTCATCGCGATGCCGGCGTAGACGTTCTCGGACACGGAGTGCTGGACGAAGCCCTCGGGCGCGAACAGGCGCACCTCGCCGCCGGCGACCTCCTCGGCGGAGGTGAAGCCACGGACCCCGCCGAAGTGGTCGGCGTGCGAGTGCGTGATGACGACCGCCTTCACCGGTCGGTCGCCGCGGTGCTTGCGGTAGAGCGCGAGCGCCGCCGCCCCCGTCTCCACCGACAGCAGCGTGTCGATGACGACGACGCCCTCCTCGCCCTCGACGAACGTGACGTTCGAGAGATCGAGCCCCCGCACCTGGTAGATGCCCGGCACGACCTCGAAGAGACCGCCGATCGCCGCCAGGCGGGACTGCCGCCACAGGCTCGGGTGCACGGTGTCGGGAGCGTCGCCCTCCAGGAAGTCGTAGGTCGAGCTGTCCCAGACGACCGCACCGTCCGCACCGAGGACCGGCCCGTCGAGCGGCGCCACCAGGCCGCGGCGGGCGTCCTCGAAGTCCCGGTCGTCGTCGAAGGGAAGGGAGTCGAGCGCCTGCTGGTGCTGGGCACGGATGACGGCGGTGGCGTCACGAGGAGCGGTGGTCATGGCCCCCAGTGTCCTGTCCGGCCCGGACCGCTGACTCCCCTGAATCGGACCACTGTCGGGATCGGAGGGGCGAGCGGGACGACGACGCGGACGGACCGGTCAGGCGGGCGTCAGCGGGGGCGGGTTCCACCGGCCGTCGAGGGCCTCGGGGCGCGGGGCGTAGAGCCGCATGCACAGCGAGAACGGACCGGCCGGCGCGGGCAGCCAGTTGGCCGACTCCTCCCCGCCGGGGTCGTCGTGCTGCACGAGCACCCGCACCGAACCGTCCGCCTCCGGACGCAGGCCGGTCATGCTGCCCACCGCGAAGCGGTCGATCGGGTTCGCGACCTGGAAGCCCTCGTCGTCGTACATCGTCACCGACCAGAAGGCGTCCGCCGGCGGCAGCGCGTCCGCCGCGAAGTGCAGCACGTAGCGCCTCGACCCGTCGGCGGGAGTGCCGTCGCTGGTGGCCATCTGGAGCGGGTAGATCGCGTCGTCGGCCTGATTGGCACCGAGGCCGACCATGGTCACGATCGCGCGCTTGAGGTAGAAGTTGCCGTAGACGCCCATCGTGTCGGTGTTCATCGACCAGCCGTTGGTCATCCGCGTCATCGTCGGGAGCACTGCCTGCAGGTGCGCCAGGGCCTCGCCGGGGATGCCGGCCAGCTCGGCGAGCACCCCGTCGTCGACGGCGGACGCGTCGAACGGCTCGCCGGCGTGGAACCCGATCTGGCGTGCGCGCTCGACCACGGCGAAGTCCGTGGCGTGCGGCGGGTGGACGCGGAGCAGCTCCGCGCCGAGGGTGAGGAAGTCGACCATCGACATCGCGTTGACCTGGCGCAGCGGCTCCGTCCGGTCGTCGACGTCCGGGTCGACGACCGCCTCCGCCGGCGGGGCCGCCGACGGCCACACCGAGAGCGGCGTCAGGGAGAGGCCGTCCTGGACGGCGTGGACCGCGTCGTAGTCGGCCGGACCGACCGTCTGGGTGCGGCCGATGATCCAGACGGTCGAGGTCGGGCAGTGGATCGGGCGTACGCCGTCGGGCAGGTCGCCGCTCCAGCCCGGACCGACGAGCGCCCAGGCCGCCTCGCCGGTGCCGGTCGTGCGCCACCCCGGCGACGCGAAGGCGTCGGTCCACATGTCGTACACCGGCAGCAGGTAGTAGCGGCCGTCGGTGTCGGGTGCGGAGACGACCATCGGCTCGGCCGACACGTCGACCCACGCCGAGGAGTAGAGCGTGTCGAAGTTCGGGCGGACCACCACGCGGAAGTCCGCGGCCGGGAACTGGCGGACGTGGACGAAGGTGTTCATCGGCCCGCGGCCCGGCACCACCCCGAGCGGCGCGTTCGTCATCTGGCGCCGGGTCATCTCCATCGTCACCAGCGGGTAGAGGTAGGTGTAGAGCTCCGCGCCGATGGCGCGCACGTCGAACTGCTTCTCCATGACCGGCACGCTCCCAGCCGGTCGCTCCCCCACGCTCACCCGTCGCGGGTGAACGGTCGCCGGGTCAGGCCGGACCGACCACCGCGAGCACCTCGGGTCGCGAGAACACCTCGGCCGCGACGGCACGGACGTCCTCGAGGCTGACCCCGTCGATGCGGGCCATCACCTCGTCGATGCTGAGCAGCTCGTCGTGCACGAGCTCGGCCTTGCCGATCCGCGACATCCGGGAGGCAGAGTCCTCGAGACCCAGGACGAGGCCACCACGCAGCTGGCCCTTGCCGCGGGCCAGCTCCTCCGCCGTGATGCCGGAGGCGGCCACCTTGGCGAGCTCGTCGCGGACGACCGCTAGGACGTCGTCCAGCTTCGAGGGCAGGCAGCCCACGGACACGCCCACCAGGCCCGAGTCGGCGTGGTGGGAGGCGAAGGAGAAGACCGAGTACGCCAGGCCGCGCCGCTCGCGCACCTCCTGGAAGAGCCGCGAGGACGTGCCGCCGCCGAGGGCGGTGTTGAGGACACCCAGCGCGAACCGCCGGTCGTCGTCACGGACCAGGCCCTCCATGCCGAGCACGACGTTGACCTGCTCGAAGGGGCGGGTGGCGGCGACGATGCCGGGCGTGACCCGCTTGCGGGCGCCGTGCCGTGGCCGCACCGGCTCGTCGGTGCCGGCCAGCCAGTCGTTGCGGGCGAAGGCCCGCTTGACCAGGCGCACCAGCGCGGTGTGGTCGACGTTGCCGGCGGCCGCGACCACCACGTTCCCGGGTCGGTAGTGCCGCCGGTAGAAGCGGTGGATCTGGGCTCGCGTCAGCGCCTGGATGGACTCCTCGGTGCCGGCGATCGGACGGCCGAGGGGCGTGTCGCCCCAGGCCTGGGCAGCGAACAGGTTGTGCACCACGTCGTCGGGGTCGTCGTCGTGCATCGCGATCTCGTCGAGGATCACGTCGCGCTCCGCCTCGACGTCGTCGGGCTCCAGCGTGGAGCCGGTGAGCATGTCGCCGAGCACGTCCACGGCGAGCGGCAGGTCCTCGTCGAGGACCCGCGCGTGGAAGCAGGTGTACTCCTTCGCGGTGAACGCGTTGAACTCACCGCCGACGGCGTCGAGCGCGATCGAGATGTCGAGGGCGCTGCGCTCGGCGGTGCCCTTGAAGAGCAGGTGCTCGAGGAAGTGCGAGCAGCCGTGCAGGGCCGGCGACTCGTCCCGCGAGCCCACCCCGACCCACACCCCGATCGCCGCGGAGCGTACGCCGGCCTGGTGCTCGCTGATCACCCGCAGTCCCGAGGGGAGCACGGTGCGCCGGATCCGCGAGGTCACCTGTCCCCCGGCGTCCCGCTCGGTGAACAGGGTCCGGGTGCCCGGAGAAGACGGTGACCCGCCAGAAGCGGGCTTCTGGCGGGTCACCGGTGCAGCTGTGGTCACGCGTTCTCGTCCGCGTCCTTGTCGTCGGAGCCCTCGGCGGAACCCTCGGCCTCGTCGACGACCGGGACCAGCGACAGCTTGCCGCGGTCGTCGATCTCGGCGATCTGGACCTGGACCTTCTGGCCCACCGCGAGGACGTCCTCGACGGCCTCGACGCGCTTCCCGCCGGCCAGGGCACGCAGCTTGCTGATGTGCAGCAGGCCGTCCTTGCCCGGGAGCAGCGAGACGAAGGCACCGAAGTTCGTCGTCTTGACGACCGTGCCGAGGTAGCGCTCGCCGACCTCCGGCATCGTCGGGTTCGCGATCGCGTTGACCGCAGCCCGCGCCGCCTCGGCGGCCTCGCCGTTGGTGGCACCGATGTAGATCGTGCCGTCGTCCTCGATCGAGATCGACGCACCGGTGTCGTCCTGGATCTGGTTGATGACCTTGCCCTTGGGGCCGATGACCTCGCCGATCTTGTCCACCGGGATGTGGATCGTGAGGATCCGCGGGGCGAAGATCGACATCTCCTCGGGCTCGTCGATGGCCTCGGCCATCACGTCGAGGATCGTCATCCGCGCGTCGCGCGCCTGCTGCAGCGCCTGGCCGAGCACCTCGGCGGGGATGCCGTCGAGCTTGGTGTCGAGCTGGAGCGCGGTGACGAACTGGCGGGTGCCGGCGACCTTGAAGTCCATGTCGCCGAACGCGTCCTCGGCGCCGAGGATGTCGGTCAGCGCGACGTACTGCGTCGCGCCGTCGATCTCACCGGACACCAGGCCCATCGCGATGCCCGCGACCGGTGCCTTCAGCGGCACACCGGCCTGGAGCAGCGCCAGGGTCGAGGCGCAGACCGAGCCCATCGACGTCGAGCCGTTGGAGCCCATCGCCTCGGAGAGCTGGCGGATGGCGTACGGGAACTCCTCGCGGGAGGGCAGCACCGGCAGCAACGCACGGCGCGCGAGCGCACCGTGGCCGACCTCGCGGCGCTTCGGCGAGCCGACCCGGCCGGTCTCACCGGTGGAGAACGGCGGGAAGACGTACTTGTGCATGTAGCGGCGGTGCTTCTCCGGGGAGAGCGTGTCGAGCTGCTGCTCCATCTTGAGCATGTCCAGCGTGGTGACACCCAGGATCTGGGTCTCGCCGCGCTCGAACAGCGCCGAGCCGTGCACCCGCGGGACCACGCCGACCTCGGCGTGCAGCGGGCGGATGTCGGCCAGGCCGCGGCCGTCGATGCGGACCTTGTCGCGCAGGATGCTCTCGCGCACGACCTGCTTGTTGACCGAGCGGAAGGCCGCGCCGATCTCCTTCTCGCGACCCTCGAACTGCGGACCGAGCTCCTCGAGCAGGGCGGCCTTGAGCTCGTCGGTGCGGTCGTTGCGCTCCTCCTTGTCCGCGATCTTCATCGCGGCGACGAGGTCGTCCTTCGACTTGGCCTCGACGGCCTCGTACACGTCGTCCTCGTAGTCGAGGAAGACGGGGAACTCCTGCACCGGCTTCGCGGCGACGTTGGCCAGCTCGACCTGCGCCTCGACCAGCTGCTTGATGAACGGCTTGGCGGCGTCGAGGCCACCGGCCACGACCTCCTCGGTCGGCGCCTGAGCACCGGACTCGACCAGCGTGTAGGTCTGCTCGGTGGCCTCGGCCTCGACCATCATGATGGCGACGTCACCGGTCTCGGTGACCCGACCCGCGACGACCATGTCGAAGACGGCGTCCTCGAGCTGGCTGTGCGAGGGGAACGCGACCCACTGGCTGCCGATGAGCGCGACCCGGACGGCGCCGACCGGGCCGGAGAACGGCAGGCCGGAGAGCTGGGTGGACATCGACGCCGCATTGATCGCGAGGACGTCGTACGGCGCGTCGGGGTTGAGCGCCATGACGGTGATGACGACCTGGACCTCGTTGCGCAGGCCCTTCTTGAAGGTCGGGCGCAGCGGCCGGTCGATGAGGCGGCAGGTGAGGATCGCGTCCTCGCCGGGCCGGCCCTCGGACCGGAAGAACGAGCCGGGGATCTTGCCCGCGGCGTACATCCGCTCCTCGACGTCGATCGTCAGGGGGAAGAAGTCGAAGTGGTCCTTCGGGTGCTTGCCGGCCGTGGTGGCCGACAGCAGCATGGTGTCGTCGTCGAGGTAGGCGGTGACCGCACCGGCGGCCTGGCGGGCGAGGAGCCCGCTCTCGAACTTCACGGTGCGCTGTCCGAACTTGCCGTTGTCGAGAACGGTCTCGACGGCGTGGATGACGGGTTCAGTCAAGGGTTTGTCCTTGTTCTGCTCGCGGAGCGATCCGCGGCGTCCCGCGTCAGGCGAGGCCGGTCTTCGATCGAGGCCCGCAGGATGTCGTCTCCGAGATCCTGAGAGCCACTACCGAGGACCGGGCCAGAACGTGCGGGTCGCTCCTGGTGTTGTTCAGATGTGGTGCTTCGTGGAATCTATCGCCCGAAGGCTCGGCGATGAAGCGCGAAGGGCCCACCGGTGGCGGGCCCTTCGCTGCAGGTCAACGGCGGAGGCCGAGGCGCTCGACGATCGAGCGGTAGCGCGCGATGTCGGTCTTCTGCAGGTAGTTCAGCAGGCGGCGGCGCTGGCCCACGAGAAGCAGCAGGCCGCGACGGCTGTGGTGGTCGTGCTTGTGCTGCTTGAGGTGCTCGGTCAGGTGGCTGATCCGGTGGCTCAGCAGCGCGACCTGGACCTCGGGCGAACCGGTGTCGCCCTCGACGGTGGCGTACTCGGCGATGATCTTCTTCTTGGTCTCCGCGTCGGTTCCGACGGACATGCGGGCTCCTTCTCGGTTCTCTCGTTGCGCGGCGCGCCGGGGCCTGTCCACCCGGGCACTCTGGTTCCGCGGCCGTTCTGACGGCGTGCTGCCTCCTGGAGGCAACCGTGGAACTCTACCGCGCGGGCGCTCCGCGGGCCGAATCCGCATGTGATGATCGGGAACGTGGCACGACGGCTCGGACCCCTCGCCCTGGCGGCGGCGCTCGGTGCCGTGCTCCTGGCCCTCGTCCCTCCGTCCTCGGCATCCTCAACGGCGTCGTCCTCGGTGCCGTCCCCGGCATCGGCCTCCCGCCCGGCGGCCCGGACACCCGCGGCCCGGACACCCGCGTGGGCCGCGCTGCTCCCGGCCCGCACCACCCAGGTCGTGCGGACCGTCTCCAGCCACCGCTACTGCCGCCGGGTCTGGTGCACGGTCACCCAGGCCTGGGAGCGGGACGCGGCGGGCCGCTGGACCCGGGTGCGCGAGGTCCGCTCGACGATCGGCGTGCGCGGGTGGGGGAAGCGACGCGAGGGCGACAACCGCTCGCCCGTCGGCGTCTACCGGATCAAGATCACCTTCACCACGGGCCGCGAGAACCCCGGCGCGATGCCGTGGCGGCGTCGGCTGCCGACGTCGGTGGTCTCCAGCTCGCCCGGACGCACGTACAACACCTGGATCGAGGTGCCGGGCCTGACCAGCGGCGACCGGCCGTCGATGCGCTCGGGCTGGGTCGTCGACTACAACCACGTCCGGCTCCGACCGGGCGTCGGGCCCCGGCCGGTCCCGGGCAAGGGGAGCGGGATCTTCTACCACACCTCGAAGCCCGGGGAGCCGTGGGCGCCGACCGCCGGCTGCACCGAGGTCGGCCGCCCGCGGCAGATGCGCTGGCTGCTCACCTGGCTGCGGCCGGAGGCGCGGCCGCGGATCGTCCAGGACCGCTGACTCTTCCCGGGCGGCGGCCGGGCGGCGGCCGGGCGGCAGCTCAGTACGCCGGCGGGGCGTCGTTGCGCTCGCTGACCGTCCGGGTGCCGTCGGCGTGGGTGGTGACCGTGGTCGCGCGGCGCCGGCTCGCGGTGGTGGCGGCGACGAGCACGATGCACAGCAGGCCGGCCGCCGCGAGGATCCAGCCGACCATGGTCAGGTCGACGCCACTGATGCTGTCGGTGACGGCCAGCGCCAGAATGAGGCCGATGGCCAGCAGGAAGACACCGAGTCCGTATCCCATGAGAATCTCTCTCCCCTTCACGTCGACCCCGTCGGGGTCGCTCAGGAGGAGGGTCTCCAGGGCGGGCCACCGTGAAACCCGCGGTGGGCTCCTCAGGCGACCGTGACCGGGTGCCGCACGACCGCGTCGAAGAAGTAGCCGTTGGGGTTGAACGGCGTGGTGAGCGGCTGGGTGCGCCCCGCCGCGTCGGTCGCGCGGGCCATCAGCACGTGCTCACCGGCCACCGGTCGGTCCCAGGTCCACGACCACGGCGTCCAGCCACGCTGCCAGGTCCGGCGGGTGCGCGCGCGCTGCCAGGTGCTGCCACCGTCGGCGCTCACCTCGACCGTCCGCACCGGCGCGGCACCGCTCCAGGACCGGCCGGTCAACGCGATCCGGCGGTCGCGCGGCAGCTGCGCGTTCCAGGGCAGCTCCCACGCCGAGCGCACCGGGTTCACGCTCAGCGGCTCGTCGCCGATGCGGTACCAGGTGGTGTTCCAGGGCGAGGTGAGCTCGGTGGTGGAGACCTCGAGCGAGCCCAGCCACTTGATGCTCCCGATGCCGACCCACCCCGGCAGCACCAGGCGGAGCGGGTAGCCGTGGTCGGGCAGCAGCGGCTCGCCGTTCATGCCCCAGGCCAGCAGCGCGTCGTCGAGCGCCTTCGCGATCGGGAACGGGCGGCGGACCGGGCCGTGGTCGACCCCGCCGCTGACGTAGTGCGGATCCAGACCGGTGGCCTGCACCGAGACCGCGGCCGGGTCGAGCCCGACGGCACGGAGCACGTCGCGCAGCCGCACCCCCTCCCAGGCGACGGTGCCCACGGCGCCGAGCGTCCACTGCGTGCCGGCCGCCGGGATGCCCTGCTGGGTGCCGAAGAGGCTACGGCCGTTGCCGGTGCACTCGTGGGTGGCGACCAGCGTCGTGCGCGGCAGCCGACGCAGGTCGCGCAGGCTCAGGGTCAGCGCCCCGTCGGCCGTGCGCGGGCGGCGCAGCCCGTCGCCGTACACCCGCAGGGCGTAGGTCGACGCATCGATGGTCGGCGTCGAGGTGTGGTCGCGCACGAAGAGCCGCGCCGGGCTGGTGAGGTAGTCGCGCGGGTCGACGGAGTCCCAACGCATCTCCGCGTTGGTGCCGTAGTCGACGAACCACGCGGGCGGCAGCGGCTTGAGGATCGCCGGGGCGCCGGCGAGGGCCCTCCCGAGCGGCGCGAGCGCGCCGGTCGCGAGGGCCCCACCGAGGACCGCGGCGGACTTGAGGAGCGTGCGGCGACCGGTCGCCCGAGAGATCGCGTCCATGCTTGGACCGTAACACGCTCGACTTACTTCAGTTAACGCCTGAGTACGCCGGCTCCGGCTCGGCGACGACCTCGCCCCGCGGTCGCGCCGGACGCACCGGCCACCAGACCCGGTCGCCGAGCAGCACCAGGATCGCGGGGAGCATCACCAGGCGCACCAGGGTGGCGTCGAGCAGGATCGCCGCCGAGAGGCCGACCCCCATCATCTTCATCTCGATCATCGACAGGGTCGCGAAGATCGCGAACACCGACACCATCACCGCGGCCGCGCTGGCGACGACACCCGCGGTGTCGGCGATGCCCTGCTCGACGGCGAGCCGGGTGGGCAGACCGCGCCCGACGTGCTCGCGGACCCGGCTCAGCACGAAGACGTGGTAGTCCATCGACAGCCCGACCAGGACCACCAGGACGAACAGCGGCAGCCAGTCGATCACGAAGCCGGGGCTGGTGAAGTCGAGCTGACCGCTCCCCCAGCCGCGCTGGAAGACCAGGGTCAGCACCCCGAACGCGGCCCCGACCGACGCCAGGTTGAGCAGGGTCGAGATGATCGCGAGCGGCACCGAGCGGAACGTCACGACCATGATCAGCATGGTCAGCAGCAGCACGAAGGCGATGACGAGGGCCAGCCGGCCCTGCTGCTGCTGGAGGAAGTCGACCTCCTCGGCCGCGCCGCCCCCGACGGCGTGCTGGCTCCCGTCCGGGAGCCCGGCGACGGCGGCGGGGACCAGCTCGTCCCGGAGCTGGTGGACCGCTGCCGGCACCCGGTCGTCGGTCTCGTCGTACGGCATCCCCAGGACGACGAGCGACGTGGACCCGTCCGCGGAGGTCTGGACCCCCTGCCCCGAGGCCACGAAGGTGCCGGTCGCGACGGCCGCGCGGGTGAGCTGCTCCAGGGCACCCGCCACCTCGGTCCGGTCGGCGGGGTCGGCCCGCACGACCACGGTGGCGTTCGCACCCTCGTCGGCCGGGAACTCGGCACTGATCGCCTTGACCGTCTGGACCTCGGGGATCGAGGTCGGCAGGGTGTCGAGGGTCGCGGAGTGGGTCCTCATGCCGAGAGCGGGGACAGCCAGGCCCACCACGACGACGCCGGACAGCAGCAGCGCCGCGCGGGGGTGCCGGACCACCGGCGCGAGCAGGCGCCGGCTGGCGCCGCCGCGGCCCAGGCGCCGCTCCAGCCGCCGGTTGACCCGCCAGAGCAGCGGCACCCGGGGGCGGTCCGCCCAGCGACCGAGCTTGACCAGGAGCGCCGGCAGCACCGTGATCGAGCCGAGGACGGCGACCGCCACCACCAGGATCGACCCGACGGCGAGCGAGTCGAACGTCGCGTTGCCGACGACGAAGAGGCCGGCCATCGAGGCGATGACGGCACCTCCGGAGACCAGGATCGAGTGCCCCGAGGTCTGGGCGGCGATCTCGACCGCCTCGAGGGTCGTGCGGCCCTTGGCCCGCTCCTCGCGCTCGCGCTTGAGGTAGAACAGCGAGTAGTCGACGCCGACCGCCATGCCGATGAGCACGATCATGCTCGACACCGTCAGGTCCGCCGGGACCAGGTGCGACAGGGGTGCCATCAGGCCGAGCGTCACGGCGACGCTCGAGGCGGCCAGCAGCACCGGGATGCCGGCCGCGATCAGCGCGCCGAAGGCCAGCAGCATCAGGAGCAGGGTGACCGGCAGGCTGATCGTCTCCGCCGAGCCGAGGTCGTCCGCGACCTGGTCGTTGATGGCGGCGTCGATGCTGAGGTCGCCGGCCTCCCGGACGCTCAGGCCCGGGTGCTCGGCCGCGACCTGCTCGGTGACGGCCTGGACCGCACCGGCGTCCTCGACACCGGGCGCGAGCGCGACGGACACCAGCAGCGCCGTGCCGTCCGCGCTCGCCTGCGGCGCCGTCACGTCCGCGACGCCGCCCACGTCCTGCAGCCGGTCGGCCAGGTCGGTGGCGACCCGCCGGGCGCCGGGGCCCTCGACCAGGACGTTCTCGGTGTCGGGCTGGGTCAGGCCGGCGTCGGCCACCATCGCGTCCGCGCGGCCGGACTCGCCGACCCGGTAGTCGGCGTCGGTGGTCTCGTGCGTCGGGACCGCCACGGCCAGGCCCACGGCCGCCACCACGAGCGCGATCCACGCGAGGATCGCGCGCCAGGGGTGCTCGGCGCTCCACCGCGCCGCTCTCATCGGTACTGCTGTCAGCGGGTTGCCCATGGCCGTCTCTCTCCCGGGTCGAGGTGTGTTCTGGAGGTGCGTCTCCAGCCTCGGAGCACCCGGGGCCGCCGTCAGGAGTGCCTGGTCCCGCGCCGGGGTGGTGCCAGCACCACTGCGCGCGGCGCCCCGGGCGGGGAGGATGGGGGCGTGGACCGCTTGCGCCTGACCGGGTACGCCGTCGCCCAGCTGTTCCTCGCCTTCGTGCTCATCGTGCTGGCCGTGGTGTGGATCGTGGGCGGTGCGCTCGTCGTGGTCTGGGTCGGGCTCGGCATCCTCGCCGGTGCGCTGCCGGCGACCCGCTGGATCGCGAACCTGCACCGGACGATGGCGGCCCGGACCCTCGGCCAGCCGGTGCCGGTCCCCTACCGTCCGCTGCCGCCGGGTGGGTTCGTCGTCAAGGCACGCGTGGTCCTCGCCGACCCGATGACCTGGCGCGACCTGGGCTGGGTCTTCGTGGCGCCGGTCGTCGGCATCGTGGTGTCCGTCCTGGTCCTGGTCCTGCTCCTCGCCGTCGTCACCGCTCCGCTGTGGTGGTTCCTGACGCCACCGCTGATGACGGCACGTGCCTACTTCGACCGGTTCTTCCTCGCCTACAGCCGCGCCGAGAAGCTGGAGCAGCGGGTGCAGGCGCTGACCGAGAGCCGCGCCGAGGTCGTCGACCACTCCGCCGCCGAGCTGCGCCGGCTCGAGCGGGACCTGCACGACGGCGCCCAGGCCCGGCTGGTCGCGCTGTCGATGAACCTGGGCATGGCCGACGCGGCGTTCGACGAGGACCCCGAACGGGCCCGGCAGCTGGTCAGCGACGCCCGGGCCGCGACGACCGCCGCGATCGGCGACCTGCGCTCGGTGGTCCGCGGCATCCACCCACCGGTGCTCGCCGACCGCGGCCTGGCCGGCGCGGTCGAGGCGATCGCCCTGGACATGGCGGTGCCCGTGAGCCTGGACGTCCGCCTCGCCGGCCGTCCGCCGGCGCCGGTCGAGTCGGCGGTCTACTTCGGCGTGGCCGAGTGCCTGGCGAACATCGGCAAGCACTCCGGCGCTGCGCACGCCTGGATCACGCTCACCCACGAGGCCGGCGGGGGCGATCGGGGCGACGGCGTCCTGCGCGCCGTGGTCGGCGACGACGGGCGTGGCGGGGCCGACCCGTCCGCGGGCACCGGCATGCTGGGGGTGATGCGGCGGCTGGCCGCCTTCGACGGCACGATGTCGGTGTCGAGCCCGGCCGGCGGCCCGACCCTGGTCACCTTGGAGGTCCCGTGCAGCCTCGGACAGAACCCGGGCTCCGACTCGTCCTCGCCGAGGACCACGCCCTCCTCCGAGCCGGCCTGATCCAGCTCCTCGAGGGCAACGGCTTCACGATCCTGCACGCCGTCGACAACGCCCCCGAGCTCGGTCCGGCGCTGCTCGACCCCGACGCCGAGGCGGCGGTCCTCGACGTACGCCTGCCGCCGACCCAGACCGACGAGGGACTGCGAGCAGCGATCGCCGTCCGCGCCGAGCGGCCCGGGTTCCCGGTCATGGTGCTCTCGCAGTACGTCGAGCGGCTCTACGCGCGTGAGCTGCTCGCCAGCGGCGAGGGCGCCGTCGGCTACCTGCTCAAGGACCGGGTCGCCGACGTGGCCGAGTTCGTCGACGGCGTCCGCCGCGTCGCCGCCGGCGGCACCGTGCTGGACCCGGAGGTCGTCGCGACCGTCCTCGCCCGGACGCAGGACCAGCCGATCGACCGGCTCACGCAGCGCGAGGGCGAGGTGCTCGCCCTGATGGCGGAGGGCCGCTCGAACGCCGCGATCGCCGCCCGGCTCTCGGTCAGCGAGAAGGCGGTCGCCAAGCACATCAACAGCATCTTCACCAAGCTCGACCTGCCGCTCGACGGTGACGACCACCGCCGCGTCCGCGCGGTGCTCGCCTGGCTGCACCTCTGACCCCGGGCGCCCGGTGCCCACCGGACCGACGCGCACGTGGTCCTCCCGGACCGGGCTGCCGCCCTCGGGACCACCGCGTCGGTCCCAGGGTCCGCGGTTCCGCGGTGCTAGATTCACCGGACCTGCCGGGCCGTGGGGACGGTGGCCGCGGGCATACGGCGAGCTCGGGAGCCCGGATGACCCATCCCCACGACGACCACGTCGGTCGTGCCCTCGTCGCGCTGCTGCGCGAGGTGAGCGAGCGGGTGCGGCGGGGCGAGTACGACGCCGAGGAGCGTGACGGCGTGCTCCTGGACGTCACGGTCGGCGCGGTGCGCTGCCAGCTGGTCCTGCAGGAGCAGGCCGTCCGCTCGTCACTCACGCCACGGGAGCGACAGGTCGCGCTGATGGTCGCCCGCGGCGGCACCAACCAGGCGATCGCGACCTCGCTCGGCATCAGCGTGTGGACGGTGTCGACCCACCTGCGCCGGATCTTCGCCAAGCTGGGTGTCTCCAGCCGAGCGGAGATGGTCGCCCGGCTGCTGGCCGACCGGGAGCCGCCACCGCCGGTCGCGCCCGAGCCCTGAGGTCAGCCGAGCAGGGCCCGCACCGCGTCGCGCCCAGCCACCGGGTCCGACGCCGAGAGCGCCGCCTCCGCGGCGTCCTCGCACCGGTCGAAGGTGGCGCGGGCCAGCTGGGCACCGACGGGGCGCACGGCGGCGGCCGCCATCGACAGCGAGGTGACCCCCATCCCCACCAGCACGCACGCCAGCAGCGGGTCGGCGGCGGCCTCGCCGCAGACGCCGACCGGCTTGTGCGCCTGCCGGCCGGCCTCGGCGGTGATCGCGATCAGCTGCAGCACGGCCGGCTGCCAGGGGTCGGTGAGGTGCGCGAGGTCGGTGGCCATCCGGTCGGCCGCCATCGTGTACTGGGTCAGGTCGTTGGTGCCGATCGACATGAAGTCGACGACCTCGAGCATCCGGTGGGCGAGCAGCGCCGCGCTCGGCACCTCGACCATCACGCCGGCCTTGAGGTCGCGCGCGTGCACCCGGTCGGCGAAGTCGGCCGCCTCGGCGACGGTCGCGACCATCGGCGCCATCACCCAGGTCTCGGTGCCCGTCTCGCGCGCGGCGAGCGCGATGGCGTCGAGCTGGCGGTCGAGGAGGCCGGGGTTGCCGAAGGAGAGGCGCAGTCCGCGGACGCCGAGCGCCGGGTTCTCCTCGCCCTCGAGCGTCGCGAACGCCACCGGCTTGTCCGAGCCGGCGTCGAGGGTCCGCACCACGACGTACCGGTCGTCGCCGAACGGGCGCAGGACCTCCCCGTAGATGCCGGCCTGCTCCTCCACCGAGGGCTCGTCCTTGCGGTTGAGGAAGGACAGCTCGGTGCGGAACAGCCCCACGCCCTGCACGGGTGCCTCGCCGGACGTGCGTGCGGAGGGGCCGTCGGCCACGTTCGCGAGGATCTTGACGGGCACTCCGTCCGCGGTGCGGCCCGGCCCGGTCCAGGCGGCGAGCGCGGCCCGCTGCTCGACGTCGGCCGCGACCCGTGCCTCGGCCTCCTCCGGCACGGCGTCGGTCTCGACGGTGCCGGCGACGCCGTCGACGAGCAGCATCGTGCCGGCGGTCAGCGCCGTCGCGCCCGCGGTGCCGACCACACACGGGATCGAGAGCTGGCGGGCGATGATCGCGGTGTGGCTGGTCGGCCCGCCCCGCTCGGTGACGAGCGCGAGCACCAGCGCCGGGTCGAGGCCGGCGGTGTCGGCGGGCGCGAGGTCCTCGGCCACGAGCACGCAGGGCGCCTCCGGCGTCCCGACGCCGGGCTCCGGCTCCCCCACGAGCCGGGCGAGGACCCGGCGCTCGATGTCGAGCAGGTCGGTGACCCGCTCGGCCATCAGCCCGCCCATCCCCGTGAAGATCGCGACGAACTGGTCGACGCCGCCGTGCACCGCGGCCAGCAGGTCCTCACCGGCGCGCAGCTGCTTGCGCACCGCACCGCGGAGCCCCTTGTCGCGGGCCAGGCCCGCACTGGCGGTCAGCACCTGCGCGGCGTCGCCCGACACGCTCGCCGCCTTGCGGGCGAAGCCCTCGGCGACGGCGTCCGCAGCGGCGTCGTACGCCGCGAGGGCGGCGTCGTGGTCGGCGTACTGACCGGCGTCGAAGCGGGCGACCGCCTCCGGCGACACCTCCGTCCGCACGAGGAGCGCGGGTGCGTAGGCGACGCCGGGGACGACCGGGGTGCCGCGGAACAGGGTGTCGCTGGCGACGGGGTTCTCGGTGACCATGCTCACAAGTAAACGCCCAGGACCCTTGACAGGTCAACACATACGGGCGTAAAACAACATATACACAGATCGAAGGAGTCCCTCGCAATGTACGCCGAAGAGCGCCAGCAGGCCATGGTCGAGCTCGTCACGGAGCACGGCCGGCTCTCCGTCGCGGCGATCGCCGCGCAGTTCGACGTGACGACGGAGACGGTCCGCCGCGACCTCTCTGCGCTCGAGCGCATGGGGCTGCTCCGGCGCGTGCACGGCGGCGCCGTCCCGGCCAGCTCGCTGGCGGTGATCGAGGCCGGCCTCGGCGAGCGCGACCAGGCGAACACGGCCCAGAAGGAGCTGATCGCGAAGGCTGCGATCGACCAGCTCCCGCCGGCCGGCGGCACCGTCCTCCTCGACGCGGGCACGACCACCGCCCGGTTCGCCGGCATGCTGCCGCGCGACCACCGGCTGACCGTGATCACCCACGCGGTGCCGATCGCCGCCCGGCTCGCCGTGCAGCCGCAGATCGAGCTCTACCTGCTCCCCGGCCGGGTCCGCACCACCACCCAGGCGGCCGTCGGCGCCGACACCGTCGCCGCCCTCGCTCCGCTCCGGGTCGACGTCGCGTTCCTCGGCACCAACGGCATCACCCTCGGCCACGGCCTCTCCACCCCCGACCACGACGAGGCCGCCGCCAAGCGGGCCATGGTCACGGCCGCCCGCCTGGTCGTCTGCCTCGCCGACTCCAGCAAGGTCGGGTCCGAGACCGCGATCCGCTTCGCCGGCCTCGACGAGGTCGACGTGCTCCTGACCGACAGCGGCATCGACGCCACGGACCGCGCCGCGTTCGAGGACGCCGGCACCGAGGTCGTGGTCGCGTGATCCTCACGCTGACGGCCAACCCCAGCCACGACCGCACCGTCGTCCTCGGCGGCCCGCTCGAGCGCGGCGCGGTGATCCGCGCCGACTCCGTGACCTCCCAGGCCGGTGGCAAGGGCGTCAACATCGCCCGCGCCTGCGTCTCGGCGGCGGTGCCCGCGGTCGCGGTGCTGCCGGCCGCCAAGGACGACCCGTTCGTGCTCGAGCTGCTCGCCGCCGGCATCGACTGCCGCCCGGTCCACCACGACGGCGCCCTGCGCGTGAACATCACAATCACCGAGCCCGACGGCACCACCACGAAGCTCAACAGCCCCGGGCCCGAGCTCACCGCCGACGTACGCCGTGAGCTCGGCGAGGCGCTGCGGCGCCGCGCGGCCGCGGCCGACTGGGTGGTCCTCGCGGGCTCCCTCCCGCCCGGCACACCGCCGGAGTGGTACGCCGACCTCGTCGTCATGCTGCGCGCCAGCGGCGCCCGGGTCGCGGTCGACACCAGCGACGAGCCGCTGCGCTCCCTGGTGTCCCGCCTCCCCGAGGCCGCACCGCAGCTGATGAAGCCCAACGGCGAGGAGCTGGCGTCGTTCACCGGCGACGACCCCGACCGGCTCGAGTCCGACCCGGCGGCCGCGGCGAAGGCCGCCCGCACGCTGGTCGAGTCCGGGGTCGAGACGGTGCTCGCCACCCTCGGCGCCCGCGGCGCGGTCCTCGTGACCGCGAGCGGCGCCTGGTGGGCCGAGCCGCTGCCGGTCACGGTCGTCAGCACCGTCGGTGCCGGTGACTCCAGCCTGTTCGGGTACCTCCTCGGCGAGATCCAGGGGCGTCCGGCGCCCGAGCGGCTCGCCCTCGCTGTGGCCTACGGCAGTGCTGCCGCCGGTCTTCCTGGGACGACGATCCCGCAACCACACCAGGTGCGTCCGGAGCTCGTCTCCGTCCACGCGCTCGACATCACCCAGGGAGGGTGACGACATGTCCGACCTCATCACCACCGACCTCGTGCGTCTCGACGCCGAGCTCGGGACCGACAAGCACGACGTGATCCGCGCGCTGGCGCGGATCGTCGGCGACGCCGGCCGGGCCACCGACGTCGACCAACTGGTCGAGGACGCGTTCGCCCGCGAGGCGACGTCCGCGACCGGCCTGCCCGGCGGCATCGCGATCCCGCACTGCCGCACCGCGGGGGTCGCCGAGCCGGTGCTCGCCTTCGCACGCCTCTCCCCCGCCGTCGACTTCGGCGCCAAGGACGGTGCCGCCGACCTCGTCTTCCTCATCTCGGCCCCGGCCGGCGGCGACAACACCCACCTGCAGCTGCTCACCAAGCTCGCCCGTGCGCTGGTGAAGCCGGCCTTCACCGACGCCCTGCGCTCGGCGAGCTCCCCGGAGGAGGTCGCCGCCCTGGTGACCGACGTCGTGGGCGCTCCGCCGGCCCCCAAGCACGCCGCCCCGGCGGACGCTGCGGCGCCTGCGTCGGCCGCTGCTCCCGCGCCCGCTGCACCGGCCGGCCAGCGGCACCTGGTGGCCGTCACGGCGTGCCCGACCGGCATCGCCCACACCTACATGGCGGCCGAGGCCCTCGAGGCCGCGGCCGCTCGGGCCGGTGTCGACCTCCAGGTCGAGACCCAGGGCTCGGCCGGCGCGAAGCCGCTCGCCCCCGAGACCATCGCCGCGGCAGACGCGGTGATCTTCGCGGTCGACGTCGGCGTACGCGACCGGCACCGGTTCGCCGGCAAGCCGCTCGTGTCGTCGGGGGTCAAGCGCCCCTTCGACGAGGCCGACGCGATGATCACCGAGGCCCTGGCCCGCGCCGACGACCCGAACGCCCCGCGGGTCGAGGGTGGCTCCGGCGGCGGTGACGCGGCCGCCGCGACCACCGGCGGCAGCGGCGAGTCGTGGGGCGGGCGGACCCGCCGCGTCCTGATGACCGGCGTGTCGTACATGATTCCGTTCGTCGCCGCCGGCGGCCTGCTCATCGCCCTGTCGTTCCTGCTCGGCGGCTACGAGATCGTCGGCCCGTACGGCGACATCGCGGTCGACAACAGCCTGTTCGACCTCCCCGACGCCCAGGCCCTCGGCCTGGACCACGCGCTGTTCCACAACGTCAGCAGCGGGCTGGCCAACCTGTGCGCCTACATTGGCGCGCTGTTCTTCATCATCGGCAAGACCGCGTTCATGCTCTTCATCCCGGCTCTGGCCGGCTACATCGCCTACGCGATCGCCGACCGCCCGGGCATCGCCCCCGGCTTCGTGATGGGTGGCCTGGCCGCGAACCTGTTCGGCGTCCAGAACTCCGCCGACCCGGCGGTGTCGCTGCCGGCCACCGGCTTCCTCGGCGCCATCATCGGCGGCGTCCTGGCCGGCGTGATCGCCCACTGGGTCGGGAGCTGGAAGGTCCCGACCTGGATGCGCGGCCTGATGCCGGTGCTGATCATCCCGCTGTTCACCTCGATCACCGCCGGGCTGCTGATGATCGTCGTGTTCGGCAAGCCGATCGGGTGGCTGATGGACCAGCTCAACGCCGGGCTGAACTCGCTCAGCGGCAGCAGCGCCATCATCCTCGGCGTGATCCTCGGCCTGATGATGGCCTTCGACATGGGCGGTCCGCTCAACAAGGTGGCCTACAGCTTCGCGGCCGCCGGTGTGGGCGGTGCCGCCGTGGCGACCGACTCGCCGCAGCTGAAGATCATGGCCGCGGTCATGCTGGCCGGCATGGTGCCGCCGCTGGCCCTGGCGCTGGCCACCGTGCTCCGGCCCAAGCTGTTCAACCAGGCCGAGCGCGAGAACGGCAAGGCCGCCTGGGCGCTCGGTGCCAGCTTCATCACCGAGGGCGCGATCCCGTTCGCCGCCGCCGACCCGCTGCGGGTCATCCCGGCGATCATGCTCGGCAGCGCCGTCACCGGCGGGCTGTCGATGGCGCTGGACGTCGGGGTGCGCGCGCCGCACGGCGGCATCTTCGTCCTCTTCGCCGTGAGCAACATCGTCGGCTACCTCATCGCGCTGGTCGCCGGGGTCGTCGTGGGCGCCTCCGCCGTCATCGCGCTCAAGTCCTTCCACCGCAAGGACACCCCGGAGACGGCGGACACCGCCGCCCCCGAGCTCGTCTCCGTCTGACCGATCCACCAACCCCAGGGAGAGATGCATGCCCAGCAAGACCGTCGCCGTCGGCTCGTCCGTCGGCCTCCACGCCCGCCCCGCCCAGCTGATCGCCGAGGCCGCCGGCGAGCTCGACGCCGAGGTGCTCATCGGTGTCCCCGGTGACGAGCCGGTCGACGCCAGCAGCTCGCTGCTGATCATGACCCTCGGCGCCGGCCCCGGCGACCAGGTCGAGGTCAGCAGCGACGACCAGGCCGCGCTCGACGCGATCGTGGCGCTGGTCGAGAAGGACCTGGACGCGTAGTCGCAGGTTCACCATGGTCTGTCGTCGGACCTGCACCTCCCACGGTCTGCACGCCGTGGGAAGTGCCGGTCCACCGTGGTCCCATGGTGAACCCGAGGCGGCCCCGGGGAGCCACCCCGTGGACCGCGTCAGCGGGAGCGCAGGGCGAGGTAGACGGCCCGCATCCCGATGGCCCGCTCGAGCTCACGGGTGACGCCGCCGAAGAACTGGTGGCGGTAGGTCTCGTCGGTCACCGACGACACCGTCAGGTACAGGCCGGAGAAGGCCGCGAGGAACACCGACACCTGCACCAGGCCGCGCGAGGTGTTGAAGGCCGGGTCGGTCTGCCACGCCTCCAGCACCGGGTCGCTCATGATGATCGCCCCGAACAGCACGAGGAACGCGAACACCCCGGCCGCCAGCAGCACCACCTGGACGAACTGGATCACCATCAGGACCAGGATCAGGTTCCAGCGGTCGAAGCCGGTGACCTCGGCGTGCGCCGCCGGGTCCGCGTCGGGGTCGTCGACCAGCGCGCGGGCTGCCCCCTCGAGCGGGGTCCCGGCGCAGGCGCGGAGCAGCAGCGCGGCGTCGACGTCGTCGTCGGCGCGGTCGACCTCCTCGGGCAGCCGGACCAGCAGGAAGCCGGCACCGAGCGCCGAGAACAGGAGCACCACGAGCCAGAGGGTGCCGACCGTGAGGTTCGACCCCACCTGCCACATCTCGGTGTTGATGAACAGGAACGTGATCGCGAGCAGCAGCAGCGGCAGGGCGCGGGAGATGTCGGGCAGCAGCCGCCGCAGCGACCCGAAGGTGCGGCTCAGGCCCCAGGTCAGGATCGGCCGGAAGCGCAGGGCCGTGAGCGCGTACCAGAGCGCCGCGACGAGCACGACCGCCAGCAGCACCGCCGGGCCGGCCGAGATCTCGTCGGCGAACCAGGCCAGCCCGATGCCGGCCGCGACCGCGACCAGCAGCACGCCGACCAGCAGCGGCAGGGTCCGGCCGGGGCGGAGGGCCGCGCGTACGGCGGCCCGCTCGGACGGCACGAAGTACGGGAGCCCGTGGCGCAGGAACCACGCCTCCGCGGCCTCGACCTGCGGGCTGCTCACGTGAGCAGCTCGCGCGCGCGGTCGACGTCGTGCTTCATCTGCTCGACGAGGGACTCGACGGAGTCGAAGGCGACCATGCCGCGCAGCCGCTCGACGAAGAAGACCTCGACCGCGACGCCGTACAGCTCGAGGTCGGTGCGGTCCAGGACGTAGCTCTCGACCCGGCGGTCGCGGACGCCGTCGAAGGTCGGGTTGGTCCCCACGCTGATCGCGGCCGGGAAGGTCTCGCCCGTGTCGAGCCGCCGCAGCCGGCCGGCGTACACCCCGTCCGGCGGCGCGGCGGTGAGCGCGTCGGTGGGCACGTTGGCCGTCGGATAGCCCAGCTCGCGGCCGCGCTGGTCGCCGCGCACGACGGTGCCGCGGACCGAGTAGGGGCGGCCGAGCGCCTCGGCGGCGCCCGCCACGTCGCCGGCGGCCAGGCTCATCCGGACGTAGGTGGAGGACCACACCTGCGGGCCGCCGTCGAGCGGGATGCCCTCGGCCGTGAACCCTAGCCGCTCCCCCGCGGCCTGCAGCGTCGCCACGTCGCCGGCCGCCTTGTTGCCGAAGCGGAAGTTCGCGCCCACGACCACCACCGCCGCGTGCAGCCCGTCGACGAGGACCCGCTCGACGAACGTGTCCGGCGACCAGGCCGCGACCTCGCGGTCGAACGGCAGCGCCAGGACGGCGTCCGCACCGGCGTCGGCGAGCAGCTCGGCGCGCACCTCCAGCGACGTGAGGGTCATCGGGGCGTGCTCGGGGCGCAGCACCGCCATCGGGTGCGGGTCGAAGGTGACCGCGACCACCGGCAGCGACCGCTCCGCAGCGACCTCGTGGGCCCGGGCGACGACGTGGCGGTGACCGAGGTGCACCCCGTCGAAGTTGCCGACGACCACGACCGTCGGTCCGAGGTCGGCCGGCACCTCGTCGAGGGATCGCCAGATCTGCACGTCGCGAAGACTACCGAGCGGAGTCATCAGGTGAAGACGGCGACCGCCCGGGCCCGGCCGTCCCGGGGCTCGTAGAGCGCGAGGAACTCCCCGTCGGGCGCGAACACCGCGGTGAGGGCGTCGAGCGGGAGGTCGAGCGCGCGGCCGTGGCGGACGTCGGTGGCGGCGGCCTCGTCCAGCTCGACGACGGGGAACGCGGCGCGCACGGCGTCCCCGATCGGCAGCAGGACCTCGTCGGCCGGGAGGCCCTCGAGCTCCTCGAGGGTGCGGGCGGCCGCGAGGTCGTAGGGCCCGACGGCGGTACGGCGCAGCGCGGTCAGGTGCCCCCCGACGCCGAGCCGCGCGCCGAGGTCGCGGGCGATCGCCCGCACGTAGGTGCCGCTGGAGCAGCGCACCGAGAGGTCGAGCTCGTCGCCGCGGACCTCGGTGACCACGAGCTCGTGCACTGTGACCGGCCGGGCCGCGAGCTCGACGTCCTCGCCCGCGCGGACCCGCTCGTAGGCGCGCCTGCCGCGGACCTTGATCGCCGAGACCGCGGTCGGCACCTGCATCAGGTCACCGACGAACTCGGCGGCGGCGGCCCGGATCGTGGCCTCGTCGAGCGCGGCGGTCGACACCTCGGCGACGACCTCGCCCTCGGCGTCGTCGGTGGTCGTCGTGACCCCGAGGCGGACCGTCGCGTCGTACGCCTTCTCGGTCAGCACCAGGTGCCCGAGCAGCCGGGTCGCCCGGTTGACGCCGAGCACCAGCACCCCGGTCGCCATCGGGTCCAGCGTGCCGGCGTGCCCGACCTTGCGGGTGCCGAGCAGCCGCCGGGCCCGGGCGACGACGTCGTGCGAGGTCATCCCACCGGACTTGTCGACGACGACGAGGCCGGACCCCGTCACGTGTCCTGAGGAGCCGACGAAGGTGGCGTCTCGACGGGCTCGTCGTCGAGGTCGCCGTCGGGGTCGCCGTCGGGGTCGCGGTCGAGGCCGTCCTCGTCCTCGCGCGGCTTCTTGTACGGGTCGGGCTCGCCGGCGTACGCCGAGCCGCGCTCGGCCGCGAGGGCCTCGTCGCGCGCCTTGGCCTGGGCGAGCACCTCGTCGAGGTGCCGCGCGCTCTCCGGGAGCGCGTCGTGGATGAAGGTCAGGGTGGGCGCGTGCCGCATCCCGAGCTGCTTGGCCACCTCGGAGCGGATCAGGCCCTTGGCCGACTCCAGCGCCGCGGCCGACGCCTCGCGGGCGCCCTCCTCGTCGCCGAGGACGGTGTAGAAGACCGTCGCGATCTGGGTGTCACCGGAGACCCGGACGTCGGTGATCGTCACGAACCCGAGACGCGGGTCCTTGATCCGGCGCTCCAGCATCTCGGCGACGATCACCTGGATCCGGTCGGCGATCTTCCGGACACGGGGACTGGCCATGGTTCCTTCCTACCTCAGTTGGTGTTCCCGTGCCCCGGGCGGATGCCTCGCAAGGCGGAGGGCCGAAGGCGGCCTTCGAGCGAAGCGGGCCGTCGAGGCCCGACAACGCAGCGAGGCGCCGCCCGGGGTGCGGGAATCAGCTGCGCGGGATCTCCTTCATCTCGAAGGCCTCGATGACGTCGCCTTCCTTGATGTCCTGGAAGTTGCGCAGCACCAGACCGCACTCGAAGCCCTCGCGGACCTCGGACGCGTCGTCCTTCTCGCGCTTGAGCGACGCCAGGTCGAGGTTGTCGGCGACGACGGAGCCGTCGCGGATGACCCGCACCTTCGCGTTGCGCCGGATGACCCCGCTGGTGACCATGCAGCCGGCGATGTTGCCGATCTTGGACGAGCGGAAGATCGCCCGGATCTCCGCCTGGCCCAGGGTCGACTCCTCGAACTCCGGCTTGAGCATGCCCTTGAGCGCGGCCTCGATCTCCTCGATGGCCTGGTAGATCACGGTGTAGTACCGGATCTCCACGCCCTCGCGGTCGGCCAGCTCGGTCGCCTTGCCCTGCGGGCGGACGTTGAAGCCGATGATGATCGCGTCCGAGGCCGCCGCCAGGTCGACGTTGGTCTCGGTGATCGCACCGACACCGCGGTCGATGACCCGCAGGGTGACCTCGTCGCCGACGTCGATCTTCGCCAGCGCGTCCTCGAGCGCCTCGACCGAGCCGGACACGTCGCCCTTGAGGATGAGGTTGAGCTCCTGGCTCTCGCCCTTCTCCATGGAGGCCATGAAGTCCTCGAGCGTACGACGCACGCGCCGCTTCGCCTGCATGGCGGCCCGCTCGCGGGCCTCCCGCTTCTCGGCGATCTGGCGCGCCATCCGATCGTCCTCGACCACGATGAAGTTCTGGCCCGCGCCGGGGACGGCGGACAGGCCGAGCACCATCGCCGGCCGCGACGGACCGGCCACGTCGAGCTCGTTGCCGAACTCGTCGAGCATCGCGCGGACGCGGCCGTGGGCCGGACCGGCGACGATCGAGTCACCGACGTGCAGGGTGCCGCGCTGGACCAGGATGGTCGCGACCGGGCCGCGGCCGCGGTCCAGGTGCGCCTCGATGACCAGGCCCTGCGCCTCGCGGTCGGGGTTGGCGTGCAGGTCCAGCGACGCGTCGGCGGTCAGCACGATCGCCTCGAGCAGCTTGTCGAGGTTCAGCTCGGACTTGGCCGAGACGTCGACGAACATGGTGTCGCCGCCGTACTCCTCGGGCACCAGGCCGTACTCGGTCAGCTGGCCACGGACCTTGGTCGGGTCCGCCTCCGGCTTGTCGATCTTGTTGACCGCGACCACGATCGGCACACCGGCCGCCTTGGCGTGGTTGAGCGCCTCGACGGTCTGCGGCATCACGCCGTCGTCGGCCGCGACCACGAGGACCGCGATGTCCGAGGACTGCGAGCCACGGGCACGCATGGCGGTGAACGCCTCGTGACCCGGGGTGTCGATGAAGGTGATGCGGCGGTCCTCGCCGTCGACGTCGGTGTGCACCTGGTAGGCACCGATGTGCTGGGTGATGCCACCGGCCTCGCCCGCGACGACGTTGGCGTTGCGCAGCGCGTCGAGGAGCTTGGTCTTGCCGTGGTCGACGTGACCCATGACGGTGACGACCGGCGGACGCGGCTCGTAGTGCTCGCTGTCGTCCTCGTCGTCGCCGAACTCGATGTCGAAGGACTCGAGCAGCTCGCGGTCCTCGTCCTCCGGCGACACGACCTGGACGACGTAGTTGAGCTCCTCGCCGAGCAGCTCGAGGGTCTCGTCGTTGACGGACTCGGTTGCGGTGACCATCTCACCGAGGCTGAACAGCATCTGCACCAGCTGGGCCGGCTCGACGTTGATCCGCTCGGCGAAGTCGGTCAGGGACGCACCGCGCGGGAGCCGGACGGTCTCGCCGTTGCCCTTGCGGACGCGGATGCCGCCGATCGTCGGGGCCTCCATGGCCTCGAACTCCTGGCGACGCGCCCGCTTGGACTTGCGACCACGACGCGACGGGCCGCCGGGGCGACCGAAGGCACCCTGGGTCTGGCCACGCTGGCCGGGACGACCACCACCGGGGCGACCGCCACCGGACGGGCCGAAGCCGCCGGGACGACCCGGGGCACCGGCGCCGGCACCGGCGCCGCCACGGCCCGGCGCACCGCCACGGCCGGGCGCACCGCCACGGCCGGGCGCACCGGGACGACCCGGGCCGCCGGGACGACCGCCGGGACCCTGACCGAACGCGGCCGGGGACTTGGGCATCATCGCCGGGTTGGGGCGCGGCATGCCCGGACGTCCGCCCTGGCCGGCGGCCGGGGGCCGCGGCGGCCGGTTGTCGCCGCCACCTGTGGTGGGGGCGGGACGGTCGGTCGGGGCGGGCCTGCGGCCCATGCCCTGGCTCGACGCGAACGGGTTGTTGCCCGGGCGCGGCGCGCCGGGACGACCGACCGGCCGGGGCGCGGGCGCCTTCGGCGTCGGGCCGGCCGAGGCCGCGGGAGCGGCCGGGGCCTCCGGCTCGGCCGGCGGCTCCTCGGCCCGGGGGGCCGGCTTCGGGCCGGGCTTGGGGGCGGCGGGTGCCGCAGGGGCCTCGGCGGCGGGCGCCTCCGGGGCAGGAGCCTCGGGGGCCGCCTCGGGAGCCGGGGCCGGCTTCGCGGCGGCGGCCTTCTTGGCCGGGGCGGGCTTCGCCGCCGGCGCCGCAGGCGCCTCCGCCGGGGCGGCCGAGGCCTGCTCGGCCTTCAGCTTGTCGCCGTACTCCTTGCGGAACCGCATCTCCGCCGGGAGCTCGACGGTCGAGCTCGCCGACTTGACGAACTCCCCCATCTCCTTGAACTTCTCGAGAACGAACTTGCTCTCGACTCCGAACTCCTTGGCGAGCTCGTGAACTCGGGTCTTAGCCACGCTTCTCCTTCTGGCCGCAAGACCCGGTTCCAGTCCGTTGCTGGGGGTGACGTTGCGACCGTTAGTGGTTGTGCACGCTCATCGCGAAGTACTCATCGAGTGCTCATGAGCTGCTGCTCCAGTCTCTGTCGGTCAACGATCGGTCGGTTCCGGCTGCGTCGAGGTAGTCGCCCACCGGTGCGCTGGAGAGCCCGGTCGTGACCCGGAGGGCCCGGCCGAACGCCTTCCGGCGCACCGCGAGGTCGTAGCACTCGGTCGTGGGGTGCAGGTGCGCTCCACGGCCGGGTCCGGTGCCCTTCGGGTCGGGCACGACGGCCGGGTGGCCGTGCGTGTCCGAGCCGACGGTCACCCGCAACAACTCAGCCTTGGCGGCTCGTGTCCGGCATCCCACGCAGGTCCGGACAGGTCCCGCAGGAGCGGGTCGGTCCGGGCAGGCAGAAGGGATGTGTTCACGCGCCACTGGTCCGCAAGCCTACCCCGCAGGGGCCACTGATTTCGAACCGGGAGGCTCAGGCGTCACCCGGCTACTCGTCGTCGGACCGGATGTCGATCCGCCAGCCGGTGAGCCGCGCGGCGAGGCGGGCGTTCTGGCCCTCCTTGCCGATCGCGAGCGACAGCTGGAAGTCCGGGACGACGACCCGGGCCGACCGCGCGGCCGCGTCGACGACCTCCACGGAGGTGACACGGGCCGGCGAGAGCGCGTTGCCGACCAGCTCTGCGGGGTCGTCGGACCAGTCGACGATGTCGATCTTCTCGCCGTGCAGCTCGGCCATCACGGCCCGGACCCGCTGGCCCATCGGGCCGATGCACGCACCCTTCGCGTTGACCCCGGGCGCCGTCGAGCGCACCGCGAGCTTGGTGCGGTGCCCCGCCTCGCGGGCGAGCCCGGCGATCTCGACGGTGCCGTCGGCGATCTCGGGCACCTCGAGCGCGAAGAGCTTCTTGACCAGGTTCGGGTGCGAGCGCGACAGCGTGACCTGCGGCCCGCGCAGACCCTTGCGCACCGAGACGACCAGGCACTTGATCCGGGTGCCGTGCTCGTAGCGCTCACCCGGCACCCGCTCCCCCGGCGGCAGCATCGCCTCGAGCTTGCCGAGGTCGACCAGCACGTCGTCGGGGTTGCGGCCCTGCTGGATGATCCCGGAGACGATGTCGCCCTCCTTGCCGGAGAACTCACCGAAGCGGACGTCGTCCTCGGCGTCGCGGAGCCGCTGCAGCATGATCTGCTTCGCCGTGGTCGCGGCGATCCGGCCGAACCCCTCGGGCGTGTCGTCGTACTCACCGACGGTGTTGCCCTCCTCGTCGACCTCCGACGCGAGGACCGTCACGTGGCCGGTCTTGCGGTCCAGCTCGACGCGTGCGTGCTCCTGGGCGCCCGGGGTCTTGTGGTACGCCGTCAGCAGCGCCTGCTCGATCGCCTCGACGAGCACGTCGAAGGAGATCTCCTTCTCCCGCTCCAGCATCCGCAGGATGCTCATGTCGATGTCCATCAGGCCTCCTCGTCCGACGAGACGTCTCCGGCGGCACCGGGTCGGTTGAACTCCACCTGCACGAGCGCCTTCTTCACGTCGGCGTAGGCGACCTCGCGCCGCTGGCCGCTGACGTCGAGGGTGACCCGCTCGTCGTCCGACGCGACGATCCGGCCGGTCGCTGTCGCGCCGTCACCGGTCGTGACCTTGACCAGTCGCCCGGCGTTGCGGCGCCAGTGGCGCGGCAGGGTCAGCGGGCGGTCGACGCCGCGTGAGGTCACCTCGAGGGTGTAGGGCTGCTCGCCCATCACCTCCGACCCGTCCAGCACCCGGTTGACCTCCCGGGTCGCCTCGGCCACCTCGTCCAGCGTGACCCCACCGTCCTTGTCGACGGCGACCCGCAGGATCCGGCGCTTGCCGGCCGGGGTGATCTCGACGGCCTCGATGTCGAGGCCCAGGGCACGCAGGGGGTCGTCGAGCTCGGCCTCGATCCGTGCCCTGGTGGCGTCCTGGTTGGCGCTGCTCACGGGTGGGCGACCTCCTTGTGCTGTTGTTGATCGACCACCATAGCGGCTGGGGAGCGGGCCGCGCGGCCACTGGATAGGGTCGCCCTCGTGCCTGCCGTCCCCCGCCCCACGCGCCGCTCGGCGCTCGCCCTGGCGGCGGTCGGTCTGGTGGCGCTGACCGGGTGTGACGACGGCGGCGGCGACACCCCCGGCGCGACGCCGGCGCCCGATCCCGACGTCGACCTGGTCGATCGCGTGCGGGGCCGCCTGCGGCGCGCCGAGCGCCTCGCCGTCGCTGCCGGTGACCCCGGGTGGGCCCGGCTGCACGCCGCCCACATCGAGGCGCTCGACGGTCGGCCGGCCCGCTCCGGCCCGGCACCCGGCCCGGTGAGCGCCGCCGCGCTGCGGGCCCGGGAGGAGCGCCTGGCCGAGGAGCTCGCGAACGCCGCCGTGGCGGCGGCCAGCGGGGCCCTGGCCCGGCTCCTCGCCTCGATGAGCGCCGCCGTGTCCCAGCGGCTGGCCGCGGAGGCCACGTGAGCAGCGCAAGCCCCGAGGCGAGCACGCTGGACGCCCTCCAGACCACGCTGGCCGCCGAGCACGCGGCCGTCTACGCCTTCGGCGTGCTCGGCGGCCGCACCTCCAGCAGCGCCAGCCCCGACCTCTTCACCGCCGTCTCGTCGGCCTACGCCGCCCACCGAGCGCGCCGCGACCACCTGGTGCGCGAGCTCACCGAGGCCGGGGCCGAGCCGGTCGCCGCGGAGCCGGCGTACGACGTCGCCCGGCCGCTGGACACACCGACGCAGGTCGAGCAGGCGGCCCTGGCGCTGGAGCGGTCCTGCGCCACGACCTACGCCTACCTGGTGGCCAGCACCACCGGCGACCAGCGGCGGTGGGCGATCGACGCCCTGAGAGAGACAGCGGTCCGCGAGCTCGTCTTCCGGGGAACTCCCGAGACGTTCCCCGGAGCCGACGAGCACGCGGACCGCTGAGGCCTGGAGGCCATGAGCGGCCCCACCGGGATGTGGGGGGACTGGCGGGGAACCGCTCGTGCACAACTGTGCAACAGGCTCCCGCCGGGGCGCGACCTCTGCCCTCCCTCACGTTTTCGCATTGCACAAACGTGCAACGCAGGGGCCGATCAGGCCCAGTCGCGGACGATCCCGAGCACCTCGGCGAGGGTGTGCGCCACGGCGTCCGGCTCCCCCTCGGTGTGGCCCACCTGCTCCACCGGGATCCTGCTGTGCGGCACATGGACGGCTCGCAGCCCGGCGTGATGGGCTCCGTAGACGTCGTCGAAGAGTCGGTCCCCGACGTACACGCACCGGGCCGGGTCGGTGGCGCCGACGGCGTCCAGGGCGGCACGGAACGCGTGCGGCGACGGCTTCGTCCACGGGATCTCGCTGGTGTAGACATCACCGTCGATCAGGTGCAGGACGCCGTCGCGCCGGAAGATCTCCTCGTGGAAGGCCCGGGGCCAGATGGTGTTCGACAGCACGCCGACCTTGACGCCGTCCGCGCGGAGCGCCTCCCACAGCGGACCGACCTCGGGGTCGGTGAGCGTATGCGGCTCCCAGAACTCGTAGTAGGCCGTCAGCAGGTCCGGATCGTGGTCGAGCCCGGCCTCGGCGAACAGGTCCGCGACCGTCGCGCTCTGCTGGTGGTCGCGGGAGCGGCCCCAGATCGCCTGGTTGGCCGCGTGCAGCCGCGCCTGGGACACCTCGACGGGGTGGTCGACGTTGACGACGGCCTGGGCGAGGGCCAGTGACTCGGCGTGGAAGTCGATGTCGTGCCAGGCCGTGAGCGTGCCGCCCCAGTCGAAGACGACGGCGTCGACGCCCCGGCTCATGCCCGCACGAGGCGCACGACGTGGTCGACGACCTGGTCGGCCGGGACCTCCTCGCGCTCGCCGGTGCGCCGGTCCTTGACCTCGACGGTTCCCTCGGCGAGGCCGCGGCCCACGACCACGATCGTCGGGACGCCGATGAGCTCGGCGTCCTTGAACTTCACCCCCGGGCTCACCTTCGCCCGGTCGTCGTAGAGCACCTCGATGCCCTGGCGGTCGAGCTCGTGCACGATCCGGTCGGCGGCGGCGTGGACGTGCTCGTCCTTGCCCGTGGCCACCACGTGGACGTCGGCCGGCGCGACCTCGCGGGGCCAGGCGAGCCCGAGCTCGTCGTGGGTGTTCTCCGCGATCGCGGCGACCGCCCTCGACGGCCCGATGCCGTAGGAGCCCATGGTGACCGTCACGAGCTTGCCGTTCTCGTCGAGCACCTGCAGGCCGAGCGCGTCGGCGTACTTGCGGCCGAGCTGGAAGATGTGGCCCATCTCGATGCCCCGGGCCGCGTGGAGGGTGCCGTCCCGGCCCTCGGTGCGGCACACCGGGCAGGGGTCGCCCTCACGGACCTCCGCGGCCTCGATGGTGCCGTCGGGGGTGAAGTCACGGCCCGCGACCAGGTCGAGCACGTGGCTGCCGTCGACGTCGGCGCCGGTGACCCAGCGGGTGCCCTGGGCGACGCGGGGGTCGACCAGGTAGCGGATGCCGGACTCGTTCTTCTCCCCCAGCACGCCTGGGCCGATGTAGCCCTTGACCAGGCTCGGGTGCTTGACGAACTCGGCCTCGTCGAAGGGCTCCACCTCGATCGGCTCGAGCTGGCCCTCGAGCCGCTTCTGGTCGACCTCGCGGTCCCCCGGCAGGCCGATCGCGATCGGCTCGCGGGTGCCGTCGGGATGCTTGAGCGTCACCAGCACGTTCTTGAGGGTGTCGCCGGCCGTCCACGGGCGGTCCGCCCGCGGGAACGTCGCGTTGAGGTGGTCGACCAGGGTCTGGATGGTCGGGGTGTCGGGAGTCTGCTCCGCGTGCGCGGCCGGCACGTCGTCGTACGCCATCGGTGCGGGCGCCGGCACCTCCACCGCCTCGACGTTGGCGGCGTAGTCGCAGGTCGTACACCGCACGTACGTGTCCTCGCCGACCTCGGCCTTGGCGAGGAACTCCTCGGAGCGGGAGCCGCCCATCGCCCCGGAGGTGGCCTTGACGATGACGTACTCGAACCCGAGCCGGTCGAAGATCCGGATGTAGGCGTCACGGTGGCGCTGGTAGCTCGCCTCGAGCCCGGCGTCGTCGACGTCGAAGGAGTAGGAGTCCTTCATCACGAACTCGCGGCCGCGCAGCAGGCCGGCGCGGGGCCGCGCCTCGTCGCGGTACTTGGTCTGGATCTGGTAGAGCGCGAGCGGCAGGTCCTTGTAGGAGCTGTAGAGGTCCTTCACCAGGAGCGTGAACATCTCCTCGTGGGTGGGGCCGAGCAGGTAGTCGGCGTCCTTGCGGTCCTTGAGGCGGAAGATGCCGTCGCCGTACTCGGTCCACCGGTTGGTCGCCTCGTAGGGCTCGCGCGGCAGCAGCGCCGGGAAGAGCACCTCCTGCGCCCCGATGCCGTCCATCTCCTCACGGATCACGTCCTCGATGCGGCGCAGCACCTTCAGCCCCAGCGGCAGCCAGGAGTAGATGCCGGGCGCAGCGCGGCGGATGTAGCCCGCCCGGACCAGGAGCCGGTGCGACGGCACCTCGGCGTCCGCCGGGTCGTCCCGGAGGGTCCGCACGAACAGGCTCGACATCCGCATGATCATGGAGGGAAGGCTACTTGTCGGCCACCGCAACCTTCCTCCGGGTTATGGCGTCCTGGGAGCATGAAGACAGCGATCCTCTCGGCCCTGCTCACGATGGCGGCGCCCACCGTGACACTCCACCCCGCCCAGCTCGACCGTGGACCCGACGTCTCCGGACCGCACGTCGAGGGCCGCGTGCTCGTCGACGGCTCCACCCGCATCTCCTTCCGCGACCCCGTGGTGACCCTGCTCGGGACGTCGCGGGACCACCGGTACGTCGTGCACCTGATGACCCGGGCCGGGAACCGCGAGCGGGTGATCGCCGTCGGGGGCGGCGCACCACGGAGGGTCCTGCTGCGGGGAGTCCAGCCCGCGGAGGCGATCCTGAGCGACGATGGTCGAGACCTCCTCGCGGCACGGTGGCGGCCCGGCACGGGCACCACCACGGTGCGGGTGCTGTCCGCACGGACCGGCCGGCCCGTCGCCCATCGACAGCTGCGGGGTGCGGTGTCGCTGCTGGACGCCGACGCGAGCCGCGTGGTGCTCGGCGGCTGGCGACCGGCGCGCACCCTGGTGTGGAACTACAGATCCGGCTCCGCCCGGCTGGTCAACCACCACTCGGGCTACCTTGCCTCCCTGGCGGCCGGCCGACTCGCGTCCTACACGGGTGACCCCTACGACGGCGGCTGCTCGGTCCTGACGACCCTGGGGGGACAGCAGCTGTCGCGGTCCTGCTCCGAGCGGGTGGTCGCGATCTCGCCGTCCGGCCGCCGCGTCGCCACGGTCGGCCTCCTCTCCGACGGACCGGGCTCCTCTGCGACAAGCGTGCGCCGCGCCTCCGGCAGGCTGCTGGTGACCTACCGCGCGCCGTACGTCTTCGGCACGATCTCGTGGCAGGACGACCGCACGCTGCTGCTCGACACCCTCACCACGCGACGTGCCACCGTCGTGCGGTGCGTGCTCGACACCTGCGAGCGGGCCTCCGCGTCCCGGCCGAGCCCGATCAACTGAGCCCTCAGGGGAGCGGGCCTGCAGGTTTACCCGGTCGACCGGGTATCCCGTTGCTTGTCGGCCAACACTTCGGCCGACAAGCAACGGGACAAGCCGACAAGTCCGCGGCTGCTACTGGCCGACGAGGACCGGGCGGGCGGTGACCACGCGAAGGGCGTCGGGGCGCCCCGGAATCGTGACGGTGCCGGCCACGTCGCGCCACGGCCCGCCGTCCACCCGGAACCGCGCCGCGTAGGTCGTGTCGACGCTCGGCGCCACCCGGCCGGCGCGCAGGTAGCGGTGGGTGATCTCCAGGTCCGGGTACGCCGAGCCGGGGCTGGTCGTCGACCGCGTCGCACCATCCCCGAACCGCCACCCGAACTGCGACGGCCAGATCCGCAGCTCCACCCGCCGCCCCAGCAGCGTCACGGTCCGGCTCAGCTCGGCGCCGTCGGTGAAGAAGTTGGTGTCGAAGTTGACCAGCGTCCGCCCGTTCGGTGGCTGCACCCGCAGCTCGGACGGCGGCAGCGGGAGCCGCCGGAAGGCCGCCAGCACCAGGCCGGGGGTCACCTGCGGCGGCGCCGCTGCCGCCGGGGCGGAGTCGACCGGGCAGTTAAAGCCTCGATCAACGAACTCGCCTTCAGCGTTGAAGTAGCTCGTGGCCTCCATGATGTCGCCGTTGTCACAAAGTGCGGGTTCACCGCAAGTCTGCGACCCGCCGCGCGCACAGACGGTCGTGGCATCGGCATAAGCGATCGCGTTCGCAGGATCTGCCACTGTGTCTTGCGTTGACGACCCGCCCTGTGTGTCGGTGATCGACACGAAGAGGCCAGTTGCGTTGGGATTCACGTCTGCACCGTCATCACTCCAGACGGGAGCGGCCGACAGCGCGAGGGCGACCACCACCGCGGCCAGCAGAGCCATCGCCTTCATAGCGTCACCAGTGAACGGACGAGCCACGCACCGTTCGTCGGCTCTAGGTACATTCGCACGTCGGTGAGCCCACCTGGGTAGGTCTGGTCGTGGTGCTCGCCAGGTCGATCGACCCTCTGAGAGGTCGTCTTCACTCGATACTCGGTGGAGGCCCAGCGTTTCCCTTGCTCAGTGACGAACACCGTCTGGAACTTGGCGGGTCGGCCGACTCCCCCAATGATCCGGCCGCCTCCCTCGTACGAGCTCTGAATGAACTTGATGGCGGCGTCGCAGCCGATGCACTTGTCGCCCAGCAACCGCAGGCCGGCCACATCCCCCGTCGCCTGGGCGTAGTTGACCATCTCCCAGTAGAACCGCACGAACGCCTCCGCGGAGGCGGCGTCGGTGCCCCGGGCCGCGGCCGGCATGGTCGGCGCGGAGGGGCTGGGCGAGGTGGTGGGTGAGGTCGAGGTGCTCGACGGGGGCGCCACCCGCGGCTCGGGGTCGCTGCCCGAACAGGCAGTGACCCCGAGCACGAGTGCACCCACCACGGCGATGACCACCCGAGTTCCGGTCACGCGCCCGATCATTCCCCGGGCCGCGCGCGAGCGAAACCGGCACCCGCCCGCCTGTGGACAACGCCGCGGGGTCGTCGAGACACCCGACGTGACCCTCAGCCGGCCCCGTCAGGCGCCAGTTCTGGTGCCTCGACGGCGATGGGCCGCCTCAGAACATCACGGTCGCGAAGCGGGCGGTCTCGCGGAAGCCGACCTTCTCGTAGACGGCGCGGGCGGAGGTGTTCCAGTCGTTGACGTAGAGCGACACCGTGGGGGCGATCTCGCGGCGGACGATGTCCACGACCGCGGCCATGCCCGCGGTGGCCAGGCCCTGGTTGCGGTGGGAGGGCGGCACGAAGACGCCCTGGATCTGGGCGGCGTACGGCGTCGCGCAGGCCACCTCGGCCTTGAACACCAGCCGGCCCCGGTCGTAGCGGGCGAACGACCAGCCCCGGCTGACCAGCTGGTTGACCCGGGCCCGGTAGAGCTCGGCTCCCCCGCCCCACTCCGGCGAGATGCCGACCTCCTCGGTGTACATCGCCACGCACGCGGGGTAGAGCTCGTGGACGTCGGAGGGCAGCGAGCGCCGCACGCCCCGGTCGGGCGCGACGGCGGGCAGGCCGCTGATCTCCAGGTGCGGCTGCTCCCACCGCAGCTCACGAGGGCGGCCCCACGTGCCGGCGACGCCGTTCCAGAACGCCCGCACCGCCTCCTGCGGGCCGACGATGGTCGAGACGGTGCGGCCCCGGGTCAACGCCCGCTCGGCGAACGCGGCGGCGTCGTCGGGCGTCGCCTGCACCGGCACCAGGTTCGCGCCGACGTGGCACGCGGCCACCAGCTCGCCGTCGACGAAGCGGCCCCACATCTCACCACCGAGCCAGCGCGGCTCGAGGTTGGTGGTCGTCGCGCGGTAGTCGACGAAGGCGTTCACGACCGGGTCCCGGCGCGCCAGCACCAGGAACTCGTCGAGGTCGGCGGAGCCCAGGGGGCGGACGCCGTGACGGGTCGTGAGCACGGCCCGAGCCTACGGCCCCACGGCGGGGTCGGCGGCGCTACTGCACACGCCAGCCGTTGTAGACGTCGAGCCCGAAGGTGTCGACGCCGGGGTCGCGCGCGTAGCCGAGCTTGGGCAGGCCGAAGATCTCCTCGATCGAGCCGAGCAGGGAGTAGTGGTTGTAGGGCGTCGTGCTCCACGTGCCCGGCCGGATGAACCGCGAGACGAGCAGCGCACCGATCCGGCCGCCCCCTGGGCCGAGGATCCCCGGCATCGGCGAGTTGACCGAGGTGGCCGGGCCGCAGCAGGCGGTCGCGTCGGCCTGCGGGCCGTCGGACTCGTCGGCGGTGACGACCAGCAGCCCGTCGCGCCGGTACGCCGGCGACCGCAGGATCCGCGGCACCCACTTCTTCATCCAGGCGTTCACCGCCCGCAGCCCGCCCGGGCTGCCGTCCGCGCACGGCGCGTCGTGGCCGTCGTGGCACAGGTCCGGGGTGATGTAGACCAGGTTCGGCGTGGTGGCGGCGCGCCGCAGGTCCGCGGGCAGCCGGTCGAGCGCCACGACGTGGGCTCGGCAGTAGCGCTCGCGGTCGATGATCGCGCGGAAGTAGACGAACGGGTTGTGCCGCACCGCGTAGCCGTTCTGCGCGGTGGCGTGCTGGGTCGGGTCCCGCCGGTCGACGGCCGGGTGCTGGCAGGGCCGCTGCATGTCCTCGAGGTACCCCTTCCAGGTCCGGCCGGCGGTGCTGAGCTGCCGCGGCAGCGTCCGCACGTCGGCCGGGAAGACGCATCCGGCGCCCACCGCCTGGCCCGGGGCCGCGGTGCCGACCCGCGCGAAGGTGGAGAAGGTCTGGCAGTCCGCTTGCATCGCCGGGTTGGGTCCCTGGCCCGAGATCTGGGCGACGTAGTTGGGCTGCGACTGGTGGGCGGTGCCGTAGTAGCTGTTCAGCAGCACGCCCCGGCTCCGCAGGGTGCGGGCGAGGTACGGCGCCGCCGAGTGCGCGCCCCAGGTCTCGGCGTAGCCCTTGTTCTCGATGTTGATCACGAAGACGTGGCGCACGGGCGGCACCCAGCGCGGCCGCGCCGATGCTGACGCCGCGGGTGCCGCGACGGGGCCTGCGTCCTCGGCGGTCGCCGTGGGCACGGCGAGCCCGGCGGTCACCAGCGCGACGGCCGCGACGAGCCGGGCGATCACCGCGGCACCCGCATGCCGAGGTCGCGGGCGAGGTGCTTGAGCGCCGCCCAGTCGTCGGACTTCGACTCGTCGGGTGCGCACCCCGCCGGCGTGACCGCGGGGACGTCGTACGTCGGCGAGGCGGTGCGCGGCCCGTGGGAGAAGTCGAGCGCCTCCGCGATGTTGCGGGCGTTGCGGTCGCGGGGCGTCAACGGCTTCAGGCCCCACCGCCACTCGATCATCTTCAGGACCGACGTGTGGTCGTAGACCTGATGGGACACGTGGCCCCGGCGCGCGAGCGGCGAGATCATCAGGGCCGGGACCCGGAACCCCCGCAGGGCCGTCGCCCGCGAGACGTCCGGCGCCCGTCCCGGCCTGACGTGGTCGAAGAACCCGCCCCACTCGTCGTAGTTGATGACCAGCACGGTCCTCTCCCAGCCCGGTCCGGAGCGGACCGCGTCGTACACCTGGTTGAGGAACGCCTGGCCCGCCCGGATGTCGGCCAGCGGGTGGTCGTCGTTGGAGCGGCCGTCCTCCTCGTCGAGGAAGCGGGGGTCGACGAAGGAGACCGCCGGCAGGGTGCCGGCCGCCGCGTCGAGGAGGAAGGTGGCGAACGGCGTCGAGATGTCGAGGTGCTTCTCGTACCAGAGCGCGGTGAAGGGGATGTCGCTGAAGTAGTACTTCCCGCTGACGCCGGCGGCCGCGAGCCGGTCCCAGATCGTCGTGAGTGTCGAGCGGTCGGTGTTGTTGTGCAGGCGGTCGGTCCGCGCGGCGTGCTGGTAGAAGCGGTTGGGGTAGGTCTCGGCCATGACCGCGGAGAAGTACCGGTCGAAGACGGTCCAGTCGCGGGCCGCCCCGCGGTAGAACGCCAGATCGGCGTCGGTGTAGTAGCCGATCGCCATCAGGTCGTTCTTCCCCGACCGTAGGAAGCCGTCGCAGCGGCCGCCGTTGAGCTGGATCCGGCCACCCTCGTAGGAGTGGTCGGGGTCCTCGAACCCGCAGCCGTCGTACGCCGTCAGGTGGTGGGTCCGGTGCCGGCGACCCTTGCGGTCGACGTAGCTGAGCCCGGCCTGCCGGCCGTCGGCGCCGGGCAGCCAGCCGAGGTAGTGGTCGAAGGACCGGTTCTCCATCATCACGAGGACGACGTGCTCGATCCCGGACTCGTGCGGGGCGGGGAGCGGCGGTACGCCGGCGGTGGCGGGCCACCAGCGCGCCGCGCCGGCAGCAGCGGCGGCGACGCCGGAGACCGACGCGGCGCCGAGGAGGTTCCTGCGGGAGAGGGGCACGGTCGGAGTCTGCGCTGCGCGGCAGCTCCCGAAACCGGTGCGACCCGGTGTTCGCCCGATGTTCAGACCGGGTTCGGCGTCGGGTCTAGGAGATGGTGACCTGCGCGGACGAGCCGTCGACCGACTCCATGCCCTCGGCGATCCGCATCGCCTCCTCGATGAGGGTCTCCACGATCTGCGACTCAGGCACGGTCTTGATCACCTCGCCCTTGACGAAGATCTGCCCCTTGCCGTTGCCGGAGGCGACACCGAGGTCGGCCTCGCGGGCCTCGCCCGGACCGTTGACGACGCAGCCCATCACCGCGACGCGAAGCGGGACCTCCATGCCCTCCAGGCCCGCGGTCACCTCGTCGGCGAGCTTGTAGACGTCCACCTGGGCGCGGCCGCACGACGGGCAGGAGACGATCTCGAGCCGCCGGGGGCGCAGGTTGAGGGACTCCAGGATCTGCAGCCCGACCTTGACCTCCTCGACCGGCGGGGCCGAGAGCGAGACGCGGATGGTGTCGCCGATGCCCTTCGAGAGCAGGGCGCCGAACGCCGTCGCGGACTTGATGGTGCCCTGGAAGGCCGGCCCGGCCTCGGTGACACCGAGGTGCAGCGGCCAGTCGCCGCGCTCGGCGAGCATCTCGTACGCGCGCACCATCACGACCGGGTCGTTGTGCTTGACCGAGATCTTGAAGTCGTGGAAGTCGTGCTCCTCGAAGAGGCTGGCCTCCCACACCGCCGACTCGACGAGGGCCTCGGGGGTCGCCTTGCCGTACTTCTCGAGCAGCCGCTTGTCGAGGGAGCCGGCGTTCACGCCGATCCGGATCGAGGTGCCGCGGTCCTTCGCGGCGGCCGCGATCTCCTTGACCTGGTCGTCGAACTGCCGGATGTTGCCGGGGTTGACGCGCACGGCGGCGCAGCCGGCGTCGATCGCGGCGAAGACGTACTTGGGCTGGAAGTGGATGTCGGCGATCACCGGGATCTGCGAGTGCTGCGCGATCTCGGGCAGCGCGTCGGCGTCGTCCTGGCTGGGGCACGCGACGCGCACGATGTCGCAGCCCGCCGCGGTGAGCTCGGCGATCTGCTGCAGCGTCGTGTTGACGTCCGCCGTCAGGGTCGTCGTCATCGACTGAACGGAGATGGGGAAGTCACTCCCCACGCCGACCTTGCCGACCTTGATCTGACGGGTCTTGCGACGGGGGGCGAGCACCGGCGGCGGGGCCGCGGGCATGCCCAGGCTGATCTCGGTCATGCGTTCGATCCTAGGACTCGAGGTGAATCGGGACGACGAGGTCCCCGACGATCAGCACCACGCCCATGACGAGGAGCACAGCAGCCACGCAGTAGGCGATCGGCAGCAGCTTGGCGACGTCCACGTAGCCCGGGTCCGGCCGGCCGCGCAGGCGCGCGAACCCGCGCCGCAGTGCCTCCCACAGCGCCCCCGCGATGTGGCCGCCGTCGAGGGGCAGCAGCGGGATGAAGTTGAACAGCCCGATGAACAGGTTGAACGCCGCGACCAGGCCCAGCAGGAAGACCGCCTTCTCGGCGACCGGGAAGCCCTGCTGGGAGACCGCCTCGCCGGCGATCCGGCCGCCGCCGACGATGCTGACCGGACTGTCGGCCGCGCGGTCCTGGACGCCCGCGATCGCCTCGGCGACGCCCCACACCTTGACTGGGAGGGTCGCCAGCGCCCGCACGCTCTGCTCGGCCATCCCGCCCATCTGCTGCAGGGTGTAGATCGGTCCGCCCGTCTCGATCACCACGTGCGTCGTGGGGGTGACGCCGAGGAAGCCGACCTGGCGCAGCGTCTGGTCGGTCTGCGACGTGGGCCGCGCCTCCACCGTCGTGCTGGTGGTGCCGGTCAGCTGCCGGCCGTCGCGCTCGTAGCCGATGACGGCGGTGCCGTCGTCGTTGCCGCGGATCAGCCCGCGCAGCTGGTCCCAGCCGGTCACCGGGGTGCCGTTGAAGCTGGTGATCACGTCGCCGGGCCGCAGGCCGGCCTCGGCCGCCGGGCTGACCGGGTCGGTGTCGGTGCAGGTAGTGCGGTTGTCGGCGTACGGGATGACGCACTGGGAGACCTCGTCGATGACCGGCTGCCCGGCGTCGGCCTCGGCGGTGCGCTGGCCGTAGAAGGCGAAGATGCCCCAGAAGATGAAGAACGCGATGAGGATGTTGACCGTCGGACCACCGGCCATCACGACGACCTTCTTCCACCAGGTCATCTTGTAGAAGAGGCGGTCGCTGTCCTCGGGCCGGATGGTCTCCCACTCGGCGGCTCGGGCGTCGGAGACCAGCTGGGTGAACAGCCCGGTGTTGGACTTGCGGACCATGACGACCTGCTGGCCGTCGGCGTCGGTCGTGACCTCGTCGGCAAGCTCGGCCGCACCCGGCGGCAGCATCCCGACGATCTTGACGAATCCGCCCAGCGGCACCGCCTTGACGCCGTACTCGGTCTCACCGACCTGCTTGCTCCAGACGGTCGGGCCGAAGCCGATGAAGTACTGGGTGACCTTCCCGCCGAACCTCTTGGCGGGGATCATGTGGCCGAGCTCGTGCAGGCCGATCGAGGCCAGGATGGCGAGCACGAACAGCAGCACGCCCACGACGTAGAAGACGGTGCTCACGCTCTCCCTTTCACGGGGCCTGCTCGATCAGCTGTCGGGCCGTGTCGCGGGCCCACGCGTCCGCGTCGAGGATGTCCTCGAGCGTCACCTCCGAGGGTACGTCGTGGCGGCTGAGAACCGCCTGAACCACCTCCACGATCCCGGTGAACGCCAGCCGGCCGTCGCGGAAGGCGGCCACGCACTCCTCGTTCGCGGCGTTGTAGACCGCCGGCGCGGTGCCGCCCCGCTCCCCCGCCGCCCGGGCGAGCGCGACCGCGGGGAAGGCCCCGTCGTCGAGGGGGAAGAACTCCCAGGTCTCCGGGCGTGTCCAGTCCACGCTCGGGGCGGCGTCGGGCACCCGGTCGGGCCAGGACAGGCCGAGCGCGATCGGGATCAGCATGGTCGGGGGGCTGGCCTGCACGAGCGTGGAACCGTCGACGAACTCGACCATCGAGTGCACGACGCTCGTCGGGTGCACCACGACCTCGATCCGGTCGAACGGGATCCCGAAGAGCAGGTGCGCCTCGATCACCTCCAGCCCCTTGTTGACCAGGGTGGCCGAGTTGATGGTGATGACGGGGCCCATGTCCCAGGTCGGGTGCGCCAGCGCATCGGCCGGCGTCACGTCGGCGAGCTCGGCCCGCGTCCGGCCGCGGAACGGTCCGCCGCTCGCGGTCAGCACGAGCCGGCGTACCTCCGCAGGCGTCCCGGCGCGCAGGCACTGCGCCAGGGCGCTGTGCTCGGAGTCGACCGGCACGATCTGTCCGGGCTTCGCCCGCTCGAGCACCAGCGGGCCGCCCATGATGAGCGACTCCTTGTTCGCCAGCGCGAGCGTCGTGCCGGCGTCCAGCGCCGCCAGGGTCGGGCGCAGCCCGACCGCCCCGGTGATCCCGTTGAGCACGACGTCGCAGTCCCGCGAGGCCGCCTCGACGCTCGCGTCCTCCCCGAGCCCGGACCACAGCGCGGGGTACGACGCCGACCACTCGGCCACCTGCTGCTCGAACAGCTGCGGGTTCGACCCGCCCGCCGTCAGCCCGACCACCCGGAACCGGTCCGGGTTGGCGCGCACCAGGTCGAGCGCCTGGGTGCCGATGGACCCGGTGCTGCCGAGGATGACGACGTCTCTCACCGACCCAGTGTCCCGTACGCCTCCCGGTCCACTGAATCCGCTGCTCCTGCAACGGATTCGTCAGCGCCACGCCCTCCCGAGAACGGAACCGGTTGGTCTACGCTCCTCGGCATGACCGATTCTGCTGTCGGCGGCCCCACGCTCCCCCAGGAGCGCCGCCTCGTCACCGCGATCCCCGGCCCGGCCTCCCTGGAGCGGCTGGACCGCAAGAAGGCGTACGTCGCCGACGGCGTCGGCACCACCCTGCCCGTCTTCGTGGTGGCGGCGGGCGGCGGCGTCCTCGTCGACGTCGACGGCAACTCGCTGATCGACCTCGGCTCCGGCATCGCGGTCACCTCGGTCGGCAACGCGGCGCCGGCGGTGACCCGCAACGTGCACGCACAGGTGGACGCGTTCACGCACACCTGCTTCATGGTGACGCCGTACGACGGCTACGTGGACGTGTGCGCCGCCCTGGCCGAGCTCACGCCCGGTGACCACGCGAAGAAGACCGCGCTGTTCAACTCCGGTGCGGAGGCGGTCGAGAACGCGGTGAAGATCGCCCGCGTCGCGACCGGCAAGGACGCGGTCGTCGTCTTCGACCACGCCTACCACGGGCGCACCAACCTGACGATGGCGATGACGGCCAAGAACATGCCGTACAAGAACGGCTTCGGGCCGTTCGCCGGCGAGGTCTACCGCGCGCCGATGTCCTACCCGCTGCGCGACGGCCTGTCCGGCGAGGACGCCGCCCGCCGCGCGATCGACGTGATCGACAAGCAGGTCGGCGCCGCCAACCTCGCGTGCATCGTCATCGAGCCGATCCAGGGCGAGGGCGGCTTCGTCGTGCCCGCTCCCGGCTTCCTGCCCGCCCTCGCGGCGTGGGCCGCGGCGAACGACGTCGTCTTCATCGCCGACGAGATCCAGTCCGGCTTCTGCCGCACCGGTGACTGGTTCGCCAGCGACCACGAGGGTGTGGTGCCCGACATGATCACCACCGCCAAGGGCATCGCCGGTGGCCTCCCGCTCGCAGGCGTGACCGGACGCGCCGAGCTGATGGACTCCGTCCACGTCGGCGGCCTGGGCGGCACGTACGGCGGCAACCCGGTCGCCTGCGCCGCGGCCCTCGGCGCGATCGAGGAGATGAAGGACGGCGCGCTCCACGTGCGGGCCCGCGAGCTCGGCGACCGGATGCACGCGCGCCTCGAGGCCATCGCGGTCGACCACGACGTGATCGCCGAGATCCGCGGACGCGGAGCGATGATGGCGATCGAGCTGTGCGCGCCGGGCACGACCGACCCGGACCCGGCGCGGACAGCGGCCGTCGCGGCGTACTGCCACCAGCACGGCGTCGTGACCCTCACCTGCGGCACCTGGGGCAACGTCTTCCGCTTCCTGCCGCCGCTGTCGATCAGCGACGCGCTGCTCGACGAGGCGTTCGACGTCGTCGCGGAGGCGTTCGCCGCCACGGCGTAGCCGCCGGCTGCCGGGTGCGGCTGTCGGTTACCGGCCGCTGCGGCCGCACCAGCCGCCGCAGCTTCATCATGGTCTGCTGCTGGACCTGCACTTTCCACGGCCTGCCCACCATGGGAGGTGCAGGTTCGCCTGCATCCCGTGATGAAACTGCGACGGCCGGGGACCACAGGTGCGAGCCCGGCCCCGCCGCACGCTCGACCGGTGCAGACCAGTCGGCCGCCGGGCGCAGGTCACACCTTGGGCCACCCGGAGAACGGGTACCCCGACCCGGTGACGTCCGATCTCGTCTACCTCGTCGCCGGCGGCTGCCTGCTGCTGGCCGTGGTGCTGCCCGAGCTGCTCGACCGGTGGGCGGTGTCGGCGCCGATGGTGCTGGTCGGCGTCGGGCTGCTGATCGGGCTCACGCCGCTGCCCGACGGGATGCCCCTGGACCCCCAGTCCAACCGCGCCACCATCGAGCACGTCACCGAGCTGGCCGTGCTGGTCGCGCTCATGGGCGTCGGGCTCGCCCTGGACCGCCCGCTGGAGGTGCGACGGCTGGCCTCCTGGCGGCGGTGGGGTGCCACCTGGCGGCTGCTCGGCATCAGCATGCCGCTGGCGATCGCGGCGGTGGCGCTGCTCGCCTGGGCGCTCGGGGTCCCACCCGCCGTCGCCCTGCTCCTCGGCGCCGCGCTCGCACCGACCGACCCGGTCCTCGCCTCCGACGTCCAGGTCGCGGGGCCGCAGACCGGCGACCTCGAGGTCGACGAGGACGACGAGGTCCGCTTCACCCTGACCTCGGAGGCCGGGCTCAACGACGGCCTCGCCTTTCCTTTCGTGTACGCCGCCATCCTGCTCGCCACCGAGGGCGCGGTGTCCGGCTGGGCGCTGGAGTGGGTCGGCTGGTACCTCGTCGGCAAGGTCGTGCTCGGCGTGGTCGCCGGCATCGTCGTGGGACGCCTGCTCGCCTGGGCGGCGTTCCGGTCGCGGACCCGGTCGCTCCGGCTCGCCGAGCGGGGTGAGTCGCTCGTCGCACTGGCGGCGCTGGTGTCGGCGTACGGCGTCGGCGAGGTGGTCGGCGGCTACGGGTTCCTCTCCGTCTTCGCCTGCGCGATGACCTTCCGCTCCGCCGAGCGCAGCCACGACTACCACGCCGCGATGCACGAGGTGACCGAGCGGCTCGAGCGCCTGCTCACCCTGTTCGTGCTGCTGGTGCTCGGGATCGCGCTCACCCGCGGGCTCCTCGCCAGCCTGGACTGGCGAGGCGTCGTCGTCGCGGTGCTGCTGGTCGCGGCGATCCGTCCGGTCGCCGGCCTGGTCGGCCTCCGCGGCTGCCTGGAGGACGACGAGCGCCGTGCCGTGGCCTTCTTCGGGGTCCGCGGCGTGGGGTCGATCTACTACCTCGCCTACGCCGGCGGCCACGCCGAGTCGCTCGCCTCGGACTGGCTGTGGTCGACGGTGACGTTCACGATCGTGCTGTCGGTCTTCGTCCACGGCGCGCTGGCGGCGCCGGTCATGCGCCGGGTCGGTGCCGAGGTCCCGGTCCGGACGAGGTCTTGACGCGCGTCAACTAGAACCGGTTCCATCCAGGTCATGAGCTTCGACGCGATCATCAAGGGCGGCCGCTGGTTCGACGGGACCGGCGCCCCCTCCGCGGTCCGCAACCTCGGGGTGCGCGACGGGCGGGTGGTCGCCGTGACGACCGAGGACCTGGACGAGACCGGGTGCCCCGAGGTCGTCGACGCCGCCGGCAGGTGGGTGCTGCCCGGCATGGTCGACATCCACACCCACTACGACGTCGAGGTGCTCGACGGCCCGGGCCTGCCCGAGTCGGTGCGCCACGGCGTCACCACCATCCTCGTCGGCTCCTGCTCGCTCTCCACGATCCACGTCGGCGGGGTCGATGCCGGCGACCTCTTCGGCCGGGTCGAGGCGATCCCACGCCAGCACGTGATCCGTGCGGTCGACCAGCACCGCACCTGGTCCAGCGCCGGCGAGTACGCCGACGCCCTCGAGTCACTGCCGCTGGGGCCCAACGTCGCGGCCTTCATCGGCCACTCCGACATGCGCACGGCCACGATGGGGCTGGACCGGGCCACCCGCAAGGACGTGCGGCCGACCCGCCGCGAGCAGGCCCGGATGGAGCGGATGCTCGACGAGGCCCTGGACGCCGGCTTCGTCGGGATGTCGGCCCAGCAGCTGCTCTTCGACAAGCTGGACGGCGACCTGTGCCGCTCGCGCACGCTGCCGTCGACGTACGCGAAGGGCAAGGAGATGCGCGGGCTGCGCGCCATCCTGCGGCGCCGCCGCCGAGCGCTACAGGCCGGCCCCGACGCCAGCCACCCCCACACCATCGTGGTCCAGGCGCTCCACTCGATCGGCTGGCTGGGTCGCCCCGCGCTGCGCACCAGCCTGCTGTCGGCGGCGGACCTCAAGGCGATCCCGTTCATCATTCACCTGATGCGGCCGCTCGCCTGGCTGGTCAACCGTCTCGGCGCCGACTTCCGCTGGCAGCACCTGCCGGTGCCGTTCGAGGTCTACGCCGACGGCATCGACCTGGTGATCTTCGAGGAGTTCGGCTCCGGCGCGGCCGCCCTGCACCTGCAGGAGAAGATCGCGCGCGACGAGCTGATGCGCGACCCGGCGTACCGCCAGCAGTTCCGCAAGGAGTACGAGCGCAAGTACGACCCCCGTGTGTGGCAGCGCGACTTCTTCGACGCGGAGATCGTCGAGTGCCCCGACGCGAGTGTGGTCGGGAAGTCCTTCGGCCAGGTCGGCGTCGAGCGCGGCGGCAAGCACCCGGTCGACGCCTTCTTGGACCTGGTGCTCGAGCACGGCACCGCGATCCGGTGGCGCACCACCATCAGCAACCACCGGCCCGCCGTGCTCAAGAAGCTCGCCCAGGACCCGGGCATCCAGCTCGGCTTCTCCGACGCCGGCGCCCACCTGCGCAACATGGCCTTCTACAACTTCGGGCTCCGCCTGCTCAAGCACGTGCACGACGCCGAGCAGGCGGGCCGCCCGTTCATGTCGGTCGAGCAGGCCGTGCACCGGCTGACCGGCGAGCTCGGCGAGTGGTACCGGATCGACGCCGGGTTCCTGCGCCAGGGCGACCGCGCCGACCTGGTCGTCATCGACCCCGAGCACCTCGACGCCACCCTGGAGGAGTACCGCGAGGCGCCGGTGGAGCAGTACGGCGGCCTCTCGCGCATGGTCAACCGCAACGACGCGGCCGTGCCCGCGGTCTTCGTGAGCGGGCGGCGGGTGGTCGCCGACGGCGAGCCCACCTCGCTGCTGGGCCACGAGCGCACCGGTCAGTTCCTGCGCGCCGAGCGGGCCGGTGCCGCCGTACCGGCTCCGTCCGCGGCACGCAGCGCCTGACTCGCAGCGCCTGACCTCAACGCCTGACCCTCAGCGCCGTGCGCGGCGCTCGCGGACCTTGGCCACCGCGGCCTTGATCCGCGCCTGGTTCTGCGGCTTGCGGGACTCGTCGTAGAGCTTCTTGCCGATCCCGATCAGGGCGGCGGTGCGCATCAACCTCATGGCGCTCCCGTACCACCCGGGCGCTCCCGGCATGCGGCCCCGGCTGAACCCAGGCGCGCCCGCGGGACGTCATACGACCCGGCTGCCCCAGCAACCACCCCGCATGACATCCCAGGCCCGCCCCCAGGACGTCATACGACCCGGCTGCCCCAGCAACCACCCCGCATGACATCCCAGCCCCGCCCCCAGGACGTCATACGACCCCGCTGCCCCAGCAACCACCCCGCATGACGCCCCAGGCCCGCCCCCAGGACGTCATACGACCCCGCTGCTCCAGCAACCACCCCGCATGACGCCCCAGGCCCGCCCACAGGACGTCATACGACCCGGCTGTCCGGGCGACCACCCCGTATGACGCCCCAGGCCCGCCCCCAGGACGTCATACGACCCGGCTGCCCCAGCAACCACCCCGCATGACGCCCCAGGCCCGCCCACAGGACGTCATACGACCCGGCTGTCCGGGCGACCACCCCGTATGACGCCCCGCGGCCCGGGTGCAGGGAGGACCGGGGCCGGGCCGACCGGCGGGTCGTCAGGCTCCTCGGCCACCGTCACCGCCACCGCTCCCGCCGGAAGCGGCGGCGCGCGCGGACTCGACGAACGCGGCGACGAGGGGCCGGGTGTCGGTGGCGCGCCAGCACACGGCCAGGACGGCGGGGCCGAGGCCCCGGACCGGCCGCGTGACGAGGCCGTCGGGGAGGCGGGTCAGCATCAGGGCGGGCGACGCCGCCACCGCCAGCCCGGCGCGGACGGCCGCCCACGAGTCCTCGAAGCCGCTGATCCTTGCCCCCACCCGCGCGGGCCGACCGACGCGGTAGTCCGCCAGCGTCCAGTAGTCGCGGACCCGCGCGTCCATCTCGTCGATCCACACGAACGGCTCGTCGGCGAGGTCGGCCGCACCGACCTCGGCCTCGGCCGCGAGCGGGTGGTCGGCCGGCAGCACCGCGAGGCGCTGGTCCTCCAGCAGCGGTACGACGGCGAGCCCGTCGGGCGCCGGCAGCCAGGCGAGCGCCACGTCGGTCTCGCCGGATGCCAGGCCGGTGCTGGCGTCCTTGAAGTCGACGTTGCGCAGCGCCACGTCGACCTCCGGGTGCGCCGAGCGGAAGGACCGCACCACGTCGGTGACCAGGTCGAGACCGGAGACACCGCGCATCCCGACCGTGAGGCCGAGGCGCTCCCCGCCCGCGGCCGCCGCCCGGGTCTCGGCGAGCGCCTGGCCCACCGACAGCAGGATCCCCGGCGTGTGCCGCAGCAGCGTCCGCCCGGCCTCGGTGAGGGCGACCGACCGCGTCGTCCGGTCGAAGAGCGGCGCCCCGACCCGGCGCTCGAGGTCGCGGACCTGCGCGCTCAGCGCCTGCTGGGTGAGGTGCAGGCGCGCGGCGGCGCGCGTGAAGTTCAGCTCCTGGGCGAGCACCTCGAAGGCCCGCAGGTGCCGCAGCTCCACGTCCACAAGCACGGATTGTAGGTCCGATCGACAGCCGGTGTTTCAGCCTCCGGCACACCGTCGCCGACGGTTGGTCCAGCCCGGCCGGCGACCCGACCGGCGGTCCACCCGAGGAGGAACCCATGAGCCCGACCCGCGTCGACCTGACCGTGATGGAGACCATCCACGACGCCTTCCGCCGCGATCTCGACCTGCTGACCCGTGCGGCCGCGGGGGCCGGTGCCGATCCCGACGCCGGCGAGCGCGTCCGCCTCGGGTGGCACGTGCTCGCCGAGCAGCTGCACCATCACCACACGGTCGAGGACGAGCAGCTCTGGCCGTTGGTACGACGCAGCTGGCGCCGCTCCCCCGACGCCCTCCAGGTGCTCGATGCCATGGAGGACGAGCACGAGCTGGTCGACCCGGCACTGGCTGCCGTCGGCGACGCGGTCCGGGAGGAGCGCTCGCCCGCGCAGGCGCTGGACCACCTGCACACCGTGGTCCGCGACCACCTCGCGCACGAGGAGGCCGAGGCCATGCCGCTGATCGTCGCCGCCGTCACCCCCCGCGACTGGGACGCGTTCGGTGCTGCGCAGGCCCGCAGCCTCGGGCTCCGGGGCGCCGCGGAGTTCTTCCCGTGGCTGCTCCAGGGTCAGGACGACGTGCGCACCGAGAAGGTCCTCGGCGTCCTGCCTCGTCCGTTGCGCTGGGCCTACCGGCGACGCTGGCAGCCGCAGTGGGCCGCTCGTCACCAGGTGCTGGTCGGCTGAGGGCGTCAGCCGGCCAGGCGGCCCCACTCACCCGCGAGCTCGTCCCACGGACCCACCGCGGCGACGCGGCCGTCTACGAGGACCACGACCCGGTCGGCCTGGGCGAGCGCCGCGCGCTTGGAGGTGGCGCCGATGACGGTCGCGCCCTGCCGGCGCAGCGCGGTCCAGAGCTCGATCTCGGTCGCCGCGTCGAGCGCGGACGACACGTCGTCGGCGAGCAGCAGCTCGGCGTCGCAGGCGAGCCCTCGGGCCAGGGCCAGACGCTGCACCTGGCCGCCGGACAGCCGGACGCCGCGGTGCCCGACCAGCGCGTCCGGCCCACCGGCCGCGGCGACGTCCGGGCCGAGCCGGGCGGTCTCCAGCGCCGGCTCGACGACCCGGTCCGCGTGGTCGAGACGCACGTTGTCGGCGAAGGTCCCCGAGAGCACCCGCGGGACCTGGGCCACGTGGGCGACCCGGCCCGGCCGCAGGAACGTCTGCGGGTCGTCGGCCGGTACGCCGTTCCACCGGACCTGCCCCGTGCTCGAGACGAGGCCGGCGAGCGCGGCGAGCAGGCTCGACTTCCCCGACCCGACCTGGCCGAGCAGCAGCACGAGCTCGCTGCGGCCCACGGTGAGGTCGACGTCGCTGACCCCGACCGTGCCGTCGTCGTGGATCGCGCTGAGGCCGACGACCTCCAGGGTGCGCAGCGGGTCGCGGACGCCCGGCTCGGGCAGTGGGGCGGTTCCGGCGACGAGGTCGACGTCCGCCGGCGGGTGCATGAGGTCACCGCCGCCGGCGAGCCGGCTCGTGGTCTGCATCCAGGCTCGCGTGCCGGGGGCCTCGGTGATGACCGCGCCGGCCACGCGGCCGAACCAGTCGAAGCCGTTGACCGCGCCCGCCACCAGCAGCGCCGTCGCCAGGCCCCAGGCGCCGGCGACGTGGAGCGCCCACGCCGCGACCACGCCGCACTGGACCATCACGATCGGGACGCCGTCCAGCAGCGCCTGCACGCGGTGCTCGCGCACCGCCGCCGAGACCCGGCCGCCGTCGACCTCCCGCAGGTGGCCGTGGACGCTCGGCGTGGACGCGGCGAGCTTGACCGTGCGGATGGAGTCGAGTGCCGAGACCAGCGACCGGCCGAACCGGGCCCGCGCCGCGGCCGACGCCGCCGCCGAGCGCCCCGCCACCCGGCGACCGAAGGAGGAGGCCAGGGACGAGGCCGCCATCACGGCGAGCAGCACCGCGCCGGCGACCAGGCTCTGCGCGAGGACCGCGGTGATCGCGGCGATCGCCAGCCCGTTGACGAAGTCGACCCAGCGGTCGGCGTACCGCGCCAGCCGGTCCGCGTCCATGGTGCGTGCGACCACCTCGCCCGGTGGGGTGCGCTCGAGGCGGTGCTGGGCCGTCTGCCCGGCGAGCACCGTCGTGCGGACCCGGAGCATCACCGCCACCCACCACCGCGGGTAGAGGCGGAACGCGACCGACATCAGCAGCGGCGAGACCATGAGCGAGGCGACCAGGGCGACGGTGAGCGGCAGCGGCTCGTGGCCCGCCTGCAGCGTCACGACCAGGTGACCCCAGATCCAGCCCGAGACCGCTCCCAGGGCACCGGTGAGCGCCGAGCCCAGGAAGAGCCCGATGCTCACCAGACCCCAGCGCGGCTCGATGACCAGTGCGGACCAGGTCGCGCGGAGCAGACCCGGGACCCGGCGCATCGGCGGTGGCGGCGGCGGGGTGCCGGTCCGCCGGGCGGTGCCGACCTGGGTGGCGAGCCCACCTCCGACGGCGGCCGGGAGCGGCGCGGCGCCGGCGCCGTCCTCGGCGGAGGCCTCGAGCAGCGTGCGGAACGGGCCGCCCTCGGCGGCGAGCAGCGAGCGGGGACCGCGCTGGACGACGCGGCCACCCTCCAGCACCGCGACCTGCTCGGCGCGCTCGGTCGTGGAGAGCCGGTGGGCGACCAGCAGGCCGGTGCGCCCCGACAGCAGCCGGTCGGCCGCCCGGACCACGTGCGCCTCGGTGACCGGGTCCATCCGGGCGGTCGCCTCGTCGAGCACGACGACGCGGACGTCGCGCACGAGCAGCCGCGCGAAGGCGACCAGCTGCTCCTCCCCCGACGACAGCGTGGTGCCACCCGGGCCCAGGAGCGTGTCGAGCCCGTCGGGCAGGCCGGCGACCCAGTCGTCGAGGCCGAGCTCGTCGACCGCGTCCTCGACCGTCGTCCGCGGGACGGGCTCGAAGAGCGTGATGTTCTCGGCGAGCGTGCCGGCCAGGATCTCGGTGCGCTGGGTGACCACCCCGACCGCGGAGCGCAGCACCTGCAGGTCGAGGTCGAGCACGTCGATCCCGCCGAGGAGGACCGAGCCGGGCTCGGGCTCCACGCCGCGCGAGAGCAGTGTGGCGAGCGTCGACTTGCCCGAGCCGGTGCGGCCGACGAGCGCGCAGGTGGTGCCGGCCGCGACGTGCAGGTCGACGTGCTCGAGCGCGAAGCGGCCCTCGACGTAGGCGAAGTGGAGGTCGCGGAAGTCGACGGCGAGCGGACCGTCGGGCAGCGCGCCACCGCCGACGGGCTCGCGCTCCGCGCCGAGCAGACCGCGCAGGCGCACCACGGCACCCAGACCGGCCTGGAGGTCCGGCAGGTGCCGGGCCAGCTGGTCGACCTGGCCGACGAACGTCGTGGTGACCAGGTAGAGGGTGACCAGCGCGGAGGTGCCGAGCTGGCCGTTGCTCACCAGGGCCACCCCGACGAGCGCGGTCGCCGCCAGCACGCCGTGCAGCAGGGCTCCGGTGCGCCGGGTGACCCGGGCCTCCAGCTCGAGCACGGCGGCGAAGCGCTCGTGGACCAGCGCCGCCAGCTCGGTCGTGCGGCGCAGCACGTGGGCCTGGCCGAGGCTGGCGCGCAGGTCGTCGCGGCCGGCCACGCCCTCCTCCATCGCGGCGGCGTGCTCGGTCCAGGTCGCCTCCTCGACCACCTTGCGCGTCGCGATGTCGGGCAGCACCCGCCGGACGCTCGCGAAGGCGGCGACCCCGGCGAGCGGGAAGAGGATGAACGCCGGCCACCAGGTCAGGCCGGCGACCAGCCAGAGCGGGCCCGAGGCCAGGAGGGTCCGGATGGCCTGCCAGGCGCTCTGGCGCAACAGGGTGCCGACCTCGTGGGTGTCGTCGTCGACGCGGTCGAGGACCTCGCCCACGGCCTGCTCGGTCAGTGCCTCCAGCGGCTGGTGCATGGCGGCGTCGAGGAGGTCGGCGCGCAGCCGGCCCTCCGCACGGTCGACCACGCCGGCCCAGAGGGTGCGCGCCCCGGTGTCGAGCGTCGCCGCACCGACCACGCACAGTGCGAGCAGCCCGACCAGCGCCCAGCTCGCGTCCTCGGCCAGCAGCCCGGCCACCAGGGAGCCGAGGGCGGTCCCGATCGCGCCGACCCCGCAGGCGACCAGCGAGACCGCGGCCGTGCGGCCGCGCAGGCGGCGCCAGTCGACCGTGCTCGCGGGCGCGGGCGGACGGCCCGGGAGGGTCCCCGGACGGTCGTCGGTGTCGAGCTGCGCGAGAGTCATGGCGAGGACCCACGCTATGTCGGGGCACCGACGGTCGTCGCCCCAATATCCCCGCGCGTCCCACGCCCGACGCCCGTCGGGCGCCGTGGTCCGGCACGGCGGGGTGGAGGGCTACGGCGAGGCCGTCAGCCCCTCCGCCTGCGAGCCGGAGAGCTTCTGGGCGAGGTAGATCGGGACCGCGGAGACGATCACGAGGACGGCCGCCACGACGTTGACGATCGGCGCCTGGTTGGGCCGGAACAGGTTCTGGAAGATCCAGAGCGGCAGCGTCTGGTCGTGGCTGCTCGCGGTGAAGGTCGTCACCACGATCTCGTCGAACGACAGTCCGAACGACAGCAGGGCGCCGGCCAGCAGTGCCGAGCGCAGCATCGGGAAGGTCACCAGCCGGAACGTCGTCCAGCGTCCGGCGCCGAGGTCCATGGACGCCTGCTCGAAGTTGCCGCCGAGGCGCTGGAACCGGGCCTGGACGTTGTTGAAGATCGTCACGATGCAGAACGTCGCGTGCGCGATGATCACCGTCCAGAGGCTGAGCTGGATCCCGAGGATCGTGCGGAACCCGTTCTGGAAGGCCAGACCGGTCACCACCCCGGGCAGGGCGATCGGCAGGATGATCAGCAGCGACACGACGTTGCGCCCGAAGAACCGGGTGCGCCGCAGCGCCATCGCGGCCAGCGTGCCCAGCATCAGCGCGACGGCCGTCGCGGCGCACGCCACCTTGACACTCGTCCACAGCGCCGAGCGGGCGCCCTGGCTCTCCCAGGCGAGCTGCCACCAGTGCAGCGTGTAGCCCGGCGGCGGGAACCCGAAGGTGTTGTCGATGTTGAACGAGTTGACGACGACCAGCGTGAGCGGGACGTAGACGAAGACCAGCACCAGGGCCGTGATCCCCAGCAGGCTCCGGCGCAGGCCGGGCGAGATGACCGTCGGGCGCGCCATCACAGGCTCTCCAGTGCGCCGGTACGGCGGGCCGCGGCGAGGTAGCCGAGCATCACCACGATCGGGATGGTCGCGACCGCCGCCGCGAACGGCAGGTTGTTGGCCGCGCCCTGGTTGTCGTAGACCACGTTGCCGAGCAGCTGCGTGGTGCCACCCACGATCTTGACCGCGATGTAGTCGCCCATGGTCAGGGAGAAGGTGAAGATCGAGCCCGCGACGAAGCCCGGGAAGGCCATCGGCAGCACCACCCGGCGCAGCGTGTGCACGGAGCCGGCGCCGAGGTCGGCGGACGCCTCGAAGAGCGAGTCGGGCACCCGCTCCAGGGCGGCGTACACGGGCAGGATCATGTAGGGCAGCCAGAGGTAGGCCAGCGTGACGGTCGTGGCCGCCAGGCCGTAGCCCGGGGTGCTGAGCCCGAAGGGGTTCAGGATCCACTCGATCGGTCCGTCGGCGGAGAACATGCCCCGCCAGGCGTACGCCTTGACCAGGTACGACGCCCACAGCGGCATGAGGACGGCGATGACCAGCAGCCGCTGGGCCCGGGGCGAGGCGATCTTGGCCATGTACAGCGCGATGGGGAACGCCAGCACGGCATCGATCACCGTGACCAGCGCCGCCAGGCCGATCGTGCGGACGGTGATGGTGCGGTAGACGTCGACGGTGAAGAGCGTGCGGAAGTTCTCCAGCGTCCAGACCCGGTCGATGGTCCCGGTGAAGTCGTTCTGGGTCCACAGCGACGTGATGAGGAGCGCCCCCAGGGCCCCCAGGTAGGCCGCTCCCAGCCACAGCATCGGTGGCGTGAGGAGCAGGCCCACCCGGAGGCCCGGGCGGCGGTCGAGGATCGACAAGGTCGGGTCAGTCCTTCGTCGAGACGGTGGTCAGAGGATGGTCGGGGTCAGCCCTTGACCTCGGTCCAGGCCGTCGTCCAGTCGCCGTAGTCGGTGCACTGCACGTCGGTGCGGCCGTCGAGGCACTGGGAGATCGGCGTGGTCCAGTAGTGGATCTGGTCGGCGTACGCCGCGTCCTCGGCGTGGTAGGTCTCGCAGAACTTCTTGTCCGAGGTCAGCGTGCAGGCCTTGGTGTTGGCGGGAGCCTCACCGAAGTACTCCGCCACCTGGGCCTGGGCCTGCGGGCTGGTGATGTAGTCCATCCAGAGGTACCCGCAGTTGGGGTTCTGCGCCTGCGAGCTGATCATCCAGGTGTCCGACCAGCCGGTCGAGCCCTCCTTCGGCAGGATCGCGTCGACCGGGGCACCCTCGCCCTGGGCCACCGCGTTGATGACCTCCCACGTGGTGCCGATGACGGAGTCACCGCTCTTGAAGGCCTGGACCTCCTTGAGGTAGTCCGACCAGTACTCCGACACGTTCTCCTTCTGCTTCTTCAGCAGGTCGACCGCTGCGGCGAGCTGGTCCTGGTCCAGGGCGTAGGGGTCCTTGATGCCCAGGTCCGGCTGCGTCGCCATCAGGTAGAGCGCGGCGTCGGCGATGTAGATCGGCGAGTCGTAGGCGGTCACCTTGCCGGCGTAGTCCGACGCGCCGTCGAAGACCGCGCCCCAGCTGGTCGGCGCCGGCTTGACGACGTCGGTGTTGTACATCAGCAGGTTCGCACCCCAGCCGTGCGGGACGCCGTACATCTGACCGTCGACGGAGTTCCACGGACGGTCCTTGAGGAACGGCGCGATGTCGGCGTAGTTCGTCAGCAGGTCGGTGTTGACCGGCGCGACGTCACCGGCGGCGATCAGGCGCAGGGTCGCGTCACCGGAGGCCGACACGACGTCGTACTCGCCGGACTTCATCAGCTGGACGGCCTCGTCGGAGGTGCCGAAGTACTTCACATTCGCCTGGCAGCCGGTCTCCTTCTCGAACGGCGTCACCCAGTCGACCGACTTGTCGGTGGAGCCGTCCTCGGCGTAGCCGGGCCAGGCCAGGATGTTGACCTGGCCCTCGGGGTCGCCGATCGAGTCCTGCATCGGGACGTCGGGCGCGGTGAAGCCGCCCTGCTTCGCGTCGGCGGAGCCGCCACCGCTGCTGTCACCCGAGCTGGTGCCGCAGGCCGTCGCCGCCAGGGCGAGCACCCCGGCGCACGCCACGGCGGCCAGCCGCCTGGAACCGAACTTGCTCATGCTGTCTCCTCCTCAGGGGATGTCTCCTGCGTCGAGGGACCCAGGGACACCAGGTGGTCACGCCGCCAGGTCACCACGACGCGTTGATCACGCCGCTCGACCGCGGCGTCGATGGAGGTGTCGGTGTTGGGGTGCGACACCGTCACCGTCGGACCGTCGTCGAGGTCGACGACGCTGCTGGTGGTCGCTCCGAGGTAGACCACCTCGCGGACGACGCCGTGCGCGACGCACAGCCCCGTGGTGTCCGCGGGCGCTTGACCGGCGAGCCGCACCTTCTCGGGCCGGACGGCGAAGGTGCCGTCCTCGCCCACGAGCCGGCGTGCGTCCTCGCCGCGGAACAGGTTGGAGGTGCCGACGAACTCGGCCACGAACGAGCTGGTCGGCTGCTCGTAGAGCTCGACCGGTGTGGCCAGCTGCTCGATCCGGCCCTCGTTGAACACCGCGACCCGGTCGCTCATCGTGAGCGCCTCCTCCTGGTCGTGGGTGACGAACACGAACGTGATGCCGACCTCGCGCTGGATCTCCTTCAGCTCGATCTGCATCTCCCGGCGCAGCTTGAGGTCCAGGGCGCCCAGCGGCTCGTCGAGCAGCAGCACCTTGGGCCGGTTGACCAGCGCACGGGCCAGCGCGACGCGCTGCCGCTGGCCTCCGGAGAGCTGGTGCGGCCGGCGCCCGCCGTACTCGGCCAGCCGGACGGTGGCCAGCGCCTCCTCGGCCCGCTGCCGGCGCTCGGCCCGGCCGACCTTCTTGACCCGCAGGCCGTACTCGACGTTCTCGAGCACGCTCATGTGCGGGAAGATCGCGTAGTCCTGGAACACCGTGTTGACGTCCCGGGCGAACGGCGGCTTGCGGGTGACGTCCTCGTCGCCGAGCACGATGGTGCCGGCGGTCGGCTCCTCGAAGCCGGCGACGAGCCGGAGCACGGTCGTCTTGCCCGAGCCCGACGGTCCCAGCATCGAGAAGAACTCGCCGTCGGCGATGTCGAGGTCCAGGTCGTCGACCGCCCGCACCTGGCCGAAGTGCTTGGCGAGGCCGCGCAGGGAGATGGCCGTGGCCGTCAATCGGACTCCTCGAGGTGCAGGGACGGATGCTCGGGCGGAGGGACTTCCCAAACGGGTGTGGCTCCATAAGATATGGAACCGGACATTAGATGAATAGCCCCCGCTTGGTAACACTTCTGTTGCGAAGGAGCCCGCCATGGCCGACGTACGCCGGCACGGCAGCCGCGCCCGCAGCGCGATCTTCGCCCCGCTCTCCGACGTCGGGCGGGCCGGCCAGGTGGAGCAGCGGCTGACCGAGGCGATCCGCTCCGGGGTGCTGGCCGAGGGCGAGCGGCTGCCCAGCGAGCCCGAGCTCGCGGCGATGCTGGGCGTCGCGGTGGTGACGGTCCGCGAGGCGCTGGTGGGCCTGCGCGCCCAGGGCCTGGTGACCACCAGCCGCGGCCGGGGCGGCGGCACGTTCGTGGCGGCCGGGGCAGCGGCCGACGAGGAGGCCCTGGCCGAGCGGCTCGGCTCGATGTCGCGGGCCGAGCTGCAGGACCGGGGCACCCAGTACCTCCTCCTGCTCGCCGGCTGCGCCGAGCTCGCCGCGGAGCGCGCCGACCCCGGTGAGGCCGACTCGCTGCGCAGCCTGCTCCCGGCGGGCGAGGACCAGGTCGGCGCGTGGCGGCACGCCGACGCCGAGCTGTGGCTCTCGGTGGCGGCGCTCACCCAGTCCGCGCGGACCACGCGGGAAGTCGTGCGCCTCGAGGCGGACTTCGGCATGATCGTCCGCATCCCCTTGAGCGACCCGGACGTCCGGGCCCGCACCGTCGCCGCCCACGAGCGCCTGATCGACGCCATCGAGGCCGGTGACACCGACGCCGCCCGCCGGAGCGCACGCGCCCACCTGCAGGCGACGCTCGACCGGGTCGCCCGGACCCAGGCCGAGGTCCACGACCGCCACCGGATGCCCAGGAGCGCCTCATGACCACCACCACGCTGCCCGTCGCGATGGCCCGGTGCGCGGACGCGGTGACGACCTACTTCGAGGCACTGTTCACCTCGCTCGGGACCATCGTGGACGCGGTCGGCGGCGCGTTCACCGGGCCGCGCTCGCTGACGGCGGAGGCGCTGAGCGACCGCGTGCACCCGCTGGCCACCCGCACCCTGGCCCAGCACCCGGTCGTCGGCGGCGGCTTCGTCGCCACGCCGGGCTGGCTCTCCGACCGCGACCTGTTCCTCGCGTGGTGGCAGGGCGAGGACCGCACCCTCCTCGCCGAGCGCGGCGTGCCGCTGGGCCACCACGTCTTCGACTACACCCGTCACGAGTGGTTCCGCCGGCCACAGGAGACCGGTGCCCGCCACGTCACCGGGCCGTACGTCGACTACGTGTGCACCGACGAGTACGTCCTCACCGCCACCGCCCCCGTCCTGGTCGGCGGGGAGATGGCCGGGGTCGCCGGGGCCGACACCCAGCTGGAGACCTTCGAGCGACTGATGCGCGAGCCGCTCCACGACGGCGGCGACGTCGTCCTGGTCAACCCGCACGACCGCGTGGTCGTGGCCGCCGACCCGCTGCTGCGGTCGGGTCAGAAGATCTCGCCGTCGTCGTACGCCGAGACGCACCCGCTGCCCGGCCTGCCGTTCCGCGTGCTCGCCGGGGCCCGCTGACCCCGTCTGGTCAGCGGACGACCGCGGCGGTGGGCTCGGCGACGAACGCCGCCGAGGTCTACGCGCTCCTGGCCTCCCGCGGCTGGACCACCCGGCAGTACGCCGACCAGCTGCACGACCTGTGGTGCCTGGCGCGGCTGGAGCAGTGAGCGACGCCGACGGTTCGGCCGGACTCGCCTGCGCCGGCGCAGCCCACGTGCCACGCTGCCGTACGCGCCCCGCCGCCACACCGAACGGAGACCGCATGACCCCGCTCTCGATGCACGAGGAGCTGCCCTTCGACGAGGCGACCACGCCGCCGCACGTGTCGACCGGGGACCTGCCGGTGGCCGCCGACGTCCGGGCGCTGGTGACCGAGGCCTACGAGCGCTACCGCCACCACGGCAGCGGCGACGTCGCGGACTACATCCCGGCGCTGGCGCAGGCCGATCCGGACCTCTTCGGGATCGCCGTGGTCGGGCCGTGGGGTCGCTCGTTCGAGATCGGCGACGTGACCGCGGGATTCTCGATCCAGAGCGTCTCGAAGCCCTTCGTCTTCGCCCTGGTCTGCGACACCCTCGGCTACGAGGCGGCCCGGGTGCGCCTGGGCGTCAACAGCACCGGCTTCCCCTTCGACTCGCTGATGGCGATCGAGCTCAACGCCCAGCGCACGATGAACCCGCTGGTCAACGCGGGCGCGCTCGCCACCACGAGCCTGGTGCCCGGCGCGACGGCCGGGGAGAAGTGGGAGGCGATCCGGCAGCGGCTGTCGGCCTTCGCCGGACGCGAGCTGCTGGTCGACGACGAGGTCTACGCGTCCGAGTCGGCCACCAACCTGCGCAACCAGGGCATCGCGCACCTGCTGCGCAGCTACGACCGTCTCTTCTTCGACCCCGACGAGACGACCGACCTCTACACGCGCCAGTGCTCCCTCGAGGTCACCGTGCACGACCTCGCGGTGATGGCCGCGACGCTGGCCAACGGCGGGGTGAACCCGGTGACCCAGGAGACCGTGATCGGCCCCGGGGTCTGCCGCCGCGTGCTGGCCGTGATGGCCAGCGCAGGCCTCTACGAGCTCTCCGGTGACTGGCTCTACCAGATCGGGGTGCCGGGCAAGAGCGGCGTGAGCGGCGGGATCATCACCGTCGCGCCCGGCAAGGGCGGGCTCGCGACGTACTCCCCTCCCCTGGACGAGGCCGGCAACAGCGTCCGCGGCCAGCTGGCGACCAAGTACCTCTCCGAGCGACTGGGCCTCAACCTCTTCGCCTCGGCGCCCTCCGACGGGCCGCCGGTTCAGTTCTGACGCCGGGCGAACTCGCCGTCGGGGGTCTCCACCCGCACCGGGTCGCCACCCTCGGAGAGCACGATCGTCCGGTCGCCGAAGCGCGCCCGGCCGCCGTCCACCTCGATCCGGCGCGGCTCCTCGCCGTGGCGGCCCGCACGCCACGAGCCCCGGCGGCCGTACCACCACACGGCGCCGTCGTCGTCCTGGTGGAAGTAGTCGGTCGTGTAGTGGTCGTCGAGCTCCCAGGTCAGCGCCGAGGCGTTGACGCCGTCGATGGCATAGGTCTCGTCGACGTAGATCAGGACGAGCTCCCCGGCCGGACCGTCGAAGACACGCGCATCTCCGGGCACCAGGGCGATCCAGGAGTCGGACGCCGGGTCCGGCGCCGGGGTCACCGGCGCGGAGGAGCAGCCCGCGAGGACCAGCAGGAGCAGGACGGCCACGGCGCGCACGGCGGGGTCAGGCCTCCTCGAGCACGGCACGCAGCCGGGCGGCGAAGGCGGCCGGGTCGTTCCCCGGCGCCCAGTCCCCGGCCATGAACCCGCCGTGGTCCCCGGGGAACGCGACCGGCTCCACCCCGAGCAGGGTCGCCAGGGCCAGGCCACCACGGTGCGGCATCGTGCCCGTGCTCGAGGCGCCGACGGCCGGCAGGATCCGGACCCCCGAGGCGCGCAGCGCCGTCCCGTCGGGACGGTACGGCGGCATCCGCAGGTTGCGGCCGAGCAGGGCGTCGTCGCGCCGGCCGGCGTCCTCGGCGGAGAAGCCGAAGTCGGCCGGGTCCGGGTCCGGACGGTCGAGGTAGTCCTCCGGGAAGGTTCCCTCGTGCACGACCAACCCGACGAACTTCGCCATCGCCGCCCCGTGGCCGCGGGCGTCGTAGGTGTCCGCGACGTCGGCCATCAGCCGCTCGACGACGTCGCGGTCCTCGAGCAGGTCGACGAGCGGTGGCTCGTGCGCCACCACCGTGCCGAGGTCGTCGGGGTGGGCGAGCGCCCAGGGCAGCACCACGACCGCCGCCCCGCTGGAGGCGAGGACGTCGACCGGACCCAGACCGGTCGCCTCCACCACCCGGTGGGCGTCGTCGGCGTGCACCTCGAAGGAGAGCCCCGTGTCGTCGTCGAGCACGCTCCGGCCGCTGACGCGGGGGTCGAACGTGACCACGGTCCGGTCCGCCAGGTGCGGCACCAGCTGGGCGAACCCGTCGGCGGCCATCGGCGACCCGAAGACCAGGAGCGGGCGGTGTGGTCCAGCGGTCGACGGCTCGCGGACGTCGTAGGTCAGGACGGCTCCGGGGACCTCGACGGTCCGGGTGGTCGGTGCGGGCATCGCGTCTCCTCGGCTGGTGCGGTCTGCGCAGGCAGACCGCGGCGGCCGCCGGGAGTCATCGTCCGCCGACGGCGTCACGGCAGCTGGGGCGCCCCGATCAGCGGCGCGCGGACCGGCGGCGCCATGCCGAGGAACGCCACCAGGCCGCGGCCGAACGGGTTGGCCTGCGCCGGGACCTTCTTCCAGTTGTTGGTCAGCCAGACGTTGCCCGACGGGTCGATCTCCACGCCGGTGTTGCGCTGCAGTCCGTCGAACGAGTAGCCCCCGGCCGGGGAGATCGGGTCGCCCGGGTGGCCGGTCGGGCAGGTGGCGACCCGGGCGCCGCACAGGCGCGACACGCGCTGGCCGCCGAAGTTCGCGACCCACACGTTGTCGTCCCCGTCGACGGCGATGCCCCACGGGATGGTGAGGCCGGCGCCGGCGTACTTGGTGAGGTGACCGCGCGGTCCGACCTGGACGACCGAGCCGTAGTGGGTCCCGGTGGGCGTCGGGAGTCCCTCACCGGACTTGCAGGGGCTGGGGATGAGCCCGGAGTTCGAGACCCAGGTGTTGCCCAGCCGGTCGCTCGCGATGCCGAGCGGCAGCGAGAAGATGCTGCCGTTGCCGTACGGCGACCCCGGCAGCGCCTTCCCGCGCGGGGTGAAGCCGAAGACCTGCTGTCCCTGGTTGGCGGTGACGAAGACGTTGCCGTCGGCGTTCACCGCGACGTCGAACGCCCGCCCGATCCCGCGCCGGACCAGCCGCGACTTGTCGGGGTCGCCGCCCTCGTAGCGGACCAGGGTGCTGTTGCCGCAGCTGGCGATCCAGATGTTGCCCGACCGGTCAGAGACCGTCCCCTGCGGCCAGCTGAGCGGGCCCTGCTGGTAGCCCTGGTCCGGCGAGACCGGCCGCCCGTCGGGTCGCAGCTCGGTGACGCTGTCGGAGGTGGGCGGTGTCGTGCACTTGTCGCCGCTGAAGCCGAAGTTGCCGGCCCACAGGTGCCCGTCGGGGTCGAAGCCGATGCCGAAGCCCGCCCCGTTGATGCCGCCGCCGGTGTACTCCTCCAGCGGCCGGCCGGGAGCGAACGGGTCGAGCTTGAAGATGCCGAGCCCCGGACAGACGTTCTTCAGCCGCACGGCCCACTGGGCGTTGTTGATGACCCAGACCGCGCCGTGCTCGTCGAAGGCGACGTTGCCGGGCCCGTTGAACTGGCGCCCCTTGCCGACGAACTGCAGGGCCAGGACCCAGTCCTGGGGCGCGCGGCGCAGCACCGGACGGTACGCCGGGTGGCGCGGCACCTGCGCGAAGACGCCGGCGGGGTCCCCGGTCGGGTTCTTCGGCAGCGCCGACATCGCCTCCCACGTCGTGCGCGGCCGCGTCCCCCACGCGTCGGTGGCCGCGGTGAGGAACGCGCCGCAGTCGTTGGTCCGGGTCGCGCACCCGGCGACGATGCTCGCCAGCGCGTCGAAGGTGGGCAGCGTCTGGGTGGCCGTGCCGTTCGGCGAGCGGAGCAGGAACGGGGCGCGGCGTCCGGTGCGGAGGTCGACGAGGTTGCGGGTCATCAGCATCGCGTTGCCCAGCCCGGGCTCGGCGCCTCCGAGCCACCCGTGGCGAGCGAACTGGGCCAGGGCGTAGCCGGCCGCGACGGTCGTCGCCTCGTTGACCACGACGTGGCCCGACGCCCGCTCCCCGAGCGCCGAGGCGAGGACCACCATGTCCGGCACGCGCCGTCCGTGGGTCCGCCCGTGGGTCACGGTCAGGTAGAGCTCACCGCCGCCGGTGCGTGGCACCGGCAGCACGAACCGGCCGCGCCGGTCGGACACGGTGATCCGCAGCTCGCGGGCATGACCCGGACGATCACCGGCCCGCAGCAGCCGGACCTCGGCCCCGCGCACCGGACGGCCCGCGACCTCGACCCGGCCCTGGATGGCCCCTGCGCTCCGCACGAGCGTGCCGCCGTCCGCGCTGGCGGCCGGCTTGCGTGCCGGCGCGGTGGTCTCGGCGCCCGCGGACCCGCCCGGCTGGAGCAGGAGGGCGGTGGCCAGGCCGAGGCCGACCAGGCCGGCGAGCGCGGCCCGGCGCAGCCGGGCGCGATGCGGACGAGCGGTGGGTGTGGTCGTCATCCGGGCAGGTCCCATCTCGAGGTGCGACACCCGAGACGCGACCCCCGCATCGTAGATCCCGACCACCACACGGGCATCCTGTTCGGGTGGGGAGCGCGCGACGGCAACCGGACGGCCCAGGCCCGCGTCCCAGGGGCATGAGGGTGCGGATCCTGGTCACGGCGTCGCTCGCCGCGCTCCTGCTGCCCACGGGCCCGGCGACGGCCGCCCCACCCGGGCACGCGCACGGCCACCCGCACCGTTCGCACCCGGTCGTGCCGTGCTCGCGCGGGCTGGTCGCCCTCACCTTCGACGACGGACCGGTCACGACGGTCACCCCGCGGCTCGTGCGCGTGCTGCGGCGGCTGCAGGTCCCGGCGACGTTCTTCATGGTCGGCAGCCGCGTGGCCGAGCACCCCGAGGTCGTCCGGCTGGTGGACCGCGCCGGCTTCACGATCGGCAACCACACCTGGGCGCACACCGACCTGACCACCCAGACACCGCGACAGGTCCACCATGCGCTGGCCTCGACCCGCCGTGCCCTGGTGGCGGCGGGGGTCGAGCCGAGCGACCTCGCGCGGCCGCCGTACGGCGCCATCGACGCACCGGCCCGGCGGGAGATGAGCGACCTGGGGCTGGTCCCCGTGCTCTGGACGATCGACTCGCGGGACTGGACCGGCCTGTCCTCGGGGCAGATCCGCGACGGCGTCGTCGGCGACGTCCACCCGCACCGCACGAACGTCGTGCTGCAGCACGACGGGGTGGACAACTCCCCCGCGACGCTGCGCGCGGTCCCCCAGGAGGTCGCGCTGCTGCGCCAGCGCGGCTACTGCTTCGCCGCCCTCGACGCAGCCGGCCGACCGACCCCGCCGGTGCCGCTGGCCACCGTCGAGGCCGACCGCTCCCGGATCACCGAGGGCGATCGGGTCCGGCTGGTCGTCCGTCTCGACGAGCCCACGAGCCGTGCCGTCACCGTGCGCACCACGGCCGGGACGGTGCGAATCCCCGCGGGACGGCAGGCCGCCGCCCTCTGGCTGCGGGCTCCCCAGGACCAGGTCGACGAGCCCGTCGAGGAGCTCACCACGACGGTCACCGGCGGCAGCGGCATCCGACCCGCGCCCACACCGCAGGCGCCGGTCCAGGTGGTCGACGACGACCCGGCCCCGGTCGTGAGCCTCGACGACGCGAGCGTCACGGCCTCGCCCCTGCTGGCGACGCCCGCGCCGGTGCGGGTGCGGTTGGACCGGCCGAGCAGCCGGGACCTGCCCGTCGTCGTGCGGACCCCCCTCGGGGCGGTGACCGTCGTGGTCCCCGCCCTGGCCGTCGAGGCGAGCGCGACGGTGACCGTGCCGGTCGGCCGGCCGACGCAGCCGGTCCAGGAGCTGCCGCTGCGGGCCGGTGACGCCACGGCCACGCTGACGGTGCGACCGCCCGCGCAGACCTGGCGCGAAGCGGCCGACGAGGCGGTGGCCGCGATCGACTGGCCCCAGATCGCGCAGCCCCGGCTCTTCTGATCCGGGCAATCGCCCCCGCGCCGGCCCGCGTCCACGGATGATGACGCCGTGGGAGCGATGCGGGGCGTCGGGCTGGCTCGGTGGGTGGCGGCGGCCGTCGTCGCCGGGTCGCTCGTGGCGCCGGTGGGCCCGGCGCTCGGTGACCCCGGTGGCGCCACGGGCCGGACCGGCGGGGTGAGCCCGTGCTCGCGCGGCCTGGTGGCGCTGACCTTCGACGACGGCCCGTCCAGCGCCGTCACCCCGGCGCTGGTGCGCCTGCTCGAGCGCAAGCACGTGCCGGCGACCTTCTTCCTGGTCGGCAGCCGGATCGCCTCCGCACCCGACCCGGCCCGGGCGGAGGCCCGCGGCGGGTTCGTGATCGGCAACCACACCTGGCTCCACACCGACCTGACCACCCAGACCGACGCCCAGATCCGCGGCGCGCTCGCCTCGACCAGGCGCCTGATGGTGCGTGAGCACCTCCACCCGACCTGGCTGATGCGCCCTCCGTACGGTGCGATCGACGACCGGGTGCGCGCGGTGGTGCGCTCGATGGGCTACACGCCGGTGCTGTGGACGATCGACTCGCGCGACTGGACGGGGCTCTCATCGCAGCAGATCCGCGACGGCGTCGTCGGCGCGGTCCGACCCCACGCCACCAACATCGTGCTGCAGCACGACGGGGTGACGAACTCGCCCGCCACCCTGCGGGCGGTGCCCGGCGAGATCGCCGACCTGCGCGCCCGCGGCTACTGCTTCGCCGCCCTCGACGGCCGGGGCCGCCCCACCCCGCCGGTGCCGCTCGCGCGGGTCAGTGCCGACCAGCCTTCGGTGCCCGAGGGCGGACGGGTGCGGCTCACCGTGCGGCTCGACCAGCCGACCTCACGCCCCACGTCCGCCCGGCTCGAGCTCGACGCCCCGCCCCGGCCCGGCGGCGCGGTCACGCTCTCCGCGCGCACGGTCCGGTTCGGCGTCGGTCAGCAGGAGGCGCACGTGTGGCTGCGGTCGAGCCAGGACCCGGTCGACGAGCACGGCGGAGCGGTCACGGTCCGGGTCGGGGCCGGCAGGGGACTGCGGGCGTCGGTCGCCGGCGTGCGGGTCTCGCTCGGCGACGACGACCCGAGCCCGGTCGCCGACCTGGCCGACACCACGGTGCGGGCCGCCGCCGACAGCGTCACGGACGTCGGGGTGCCGGTGCGGCTCGACCACCCGTCCGACCGCCCCGTCCGGGTGGTCGTGCGCAGCGAGCTCGGGCGGGCGGTCGGCGTGGTGCCGCCCTCGTCCCGGACCGGCTGGGTGGTGCTCGCGGTGCCGCCCGAGGAGCCCGGGACGCCGACCCGTGTCCTGGACGTGCGGCTCGTCCGCGCCGTCAACGCCCGCGCCGGCCAGGACGCCCACCTGACCGTCGAGCCGCCCGCCGAGCCGCCCGCCGAGCCGCCCCCCGGGGTCAGCCGCCCAGCCGGCGGCTGAGCCGCGCGGCGGCGACCATCACCACGCGGGCGTGCCGGTCGACGTTGCCGAGCACGTCGGAGGTGGGTCCGGCGACCGAGACCGCCGCGACGGCGACGCCACTGGTGTCGATGATCGGAGCCGCCACGGACGCCAGGCCGGGCAGGTTCTCGGAGTACGAGACCGCGGACCCGCGGCGACGTACGTCGGCCAGGCAGTCCTCCCACCGCTCGGCCGACGCGATCGTGTGCTCGGTGAGCACCGGGAAGCCGGCCGCCACGCGGGCCTGGCTCACCTCGGGGTTGAACGCCGCGATCGCCTTGCCGGCGCTCGTGGTGTGCAGCGGCACCCGGCGGCCGCGCTCCCCGAGCATCGAGATCCCCGACAGCGACGAGAGCCGCTCGACGAACACCACGTCGGGACCGTCGGCGATCGACAGGTGCGTGGTCAGCCGGGTGCGCAGCCGCACCTCCTCCAGCATCGGCAGCGCGAGGTGGCGCAGCGGGGTGCGGTCCTGCACGAGCTGACCGAGCTCCCACAGGTGGAGGCCGAGCCGGTAGTGGCCGGTGGCCGGCACCCGCTCGGCCAGCCCGCGGGCACACAGCGCCGTCAGCAGGCGGTGGGCCGTGCTCTTGGCCACGCCCAGGCGGCGGGCGACGTCGGTGACGCCCAGCTCCTCGGCGGTCGTGAAGCAGTCCAGCACGTCGAGCGCGGCGAGCACCGACTGGAGCTGGGGTGGGCCCGGTGCACGGTCGGCCGCCCCCGGACGGACCGAGGTCATGGCGTCATGGTCGTGACCGGTCCACCCTGCGACCAGGGGCGAACGGCCCGAGTCGCTCCGAGATCCCCTCCGCCCCGAGGGTGGACGGGCAGTTCCTGACGTTGTCAGGGGTTGCAACCCCCGACAACGTCCGGAAGAGCCTGACAACCCCGGATGAATCCCCGGTCAGCCGGGGATTCATCCACTCGCTCCCCCACCCTCGGGACCGGCGGCGGGGGACGGCACAGGTCAGCCGCGGTCGATCTGCATCACCACGGCCTTGGGCTCGGTGAAGAACTCGCGGCTGAAGGTGCCGCCCTCCCGACCGACGCCCGAGTCGCCGACGCCGCCGAACGGCGTGCGGAGGTCGCGGATGAAGAAGCAGTTCACCCACACGGTGCCGGCCCGGAGCCTCGAGGAGACCCGGTGGGCGCGCGAGAGGTTCTCGGTGAAGACCATCGCGTTGAGACCGTACCGGGTGTCGTTGGCCAGCTCGACGACCTCGTCCTCGGTGTGGAACTTGTTCACCACCACGACGGGACCGAAGATCTCCTGGCAGTACTGCGAGGCCTCGAGCGGGAGGTCGACCACGATCGTCGGCTTCACCGCCCAGGCGCCGTCCTCGACCAGGCCGCCGGTGAGGATCTTGCCGCCCTCCTCCTCGACGGTGTCGACGTAACCCTTGACCTTGCGGAAGTGCTCCTCGCTGGCCAGGCACGAGAACTGCGTGGCCGAGTCGGTCGGGTCGCCGTACCGCAGCGCCTCGGCCGCCGCGCGGAACCGGTCGAGGAACTCGTCGTAGAGCCCGTCCTGGACGAACAGGCGTGAGCCGGCGAGGCAGACCTGGCCGGCGTTGCGGAAGATGGCCTCGACGGCCCAGTGCACCGCGTTGTCGAGGTCGGCGTCGTCGAAGACGATGTTGGCGCCCTTGCCGCCGAGCTCGAGGGAGACCGGCGCGAGGTGCGAGGCCGCTGCCTCCATGACGACCTTGCCCGTGCCGGACTCGCCGGTGAAGGTCACCCGGTCGACGCGCGGGTCCTGCGTCAGGGCGGACCCGGCCGGCACGCCGTACCCGTTGAGCACGTTGAGGACACCGGGCGGGAACCCCGCCTCGACCGCGAGCCGGCCCAGGTGCACGACCGAGGTGGGCGTGTCCTCGGCCGGCTTGATCACGACCGTGTTGCCCCACGCGATCGCGGGGGCGATCTTCCAGGTGGCCATCATCAGCGGGAAGTTCCACGGCGAGATCGCGACGACCACGCCGGCCGGCCCGTACTCGACGTACGTGTGGTGGCCGGTGTCCATCGGCATCACCTCGGCGGTGCTGTCGCGCTGGTGGTCGGCGAAGAACCGGAAGTTCAGCACCGACCGGGCGACGTCGTGCAGGGCCTGGGCGTGCGGCTTCCCCATGTCGGTCGTGTCGAGGCCGGCCAGGATCTCGGCGTCGCGCTCCATCAGGTCGGCGAGCCGGTGGATCAGGGCCGCGCGCTCGTGGCGGCCCAGTCGCGGCCACGGGCCCTCGTCGAAGGCGCGCCGGGCGGCAGCGACGGCGCGGTCCGCGTCGGCGGCGCTCCCCTGCGCGACCTCGGCCCACTTCCGGCGGGTCCACGGGTTCACGGTGTCGAAGCGCGCGCCGTCCAGGGACTCGACCTCGACGTTGTCGATCACGTGACCGAAGAACGGGTACTGCTCAGCGGACATCGCTGACCTCCCTCTCAGGGACGGGTGGGATCTCGGAGACCTCGGCGAGGGTCACGCGCTCGGCGATCGTGACGTCGCCCGCGGCGAAGTGGGTCGCCGGCACCTCGCGGAGCACGACGCGCACGGAGTCTCGCGGGGCGCCGACGGCCTCGACGGCCGCGGACGTGAGCCCGGAGATGAGGGCGCGCAGCTGCTGGGGGCTGCGGCCCTCGACGAGGGTGACCTCGATGAACGGCATCACGACCCCCCGTCGGGCGCCGCGCCGTCGGGCGACGGGCCGCCGTGGAGGTGCACCGAGCCGAGGTGGGTGAAGTGGCAGGCCACCGAGGAGCCGGGCGGCGCGGGCACGGCGTCGGTCATGCCTCCGGTGAGCACGATCCAGCCGGCCTCGATCGCCAGGCCGCGGGCGGCCAGCTCGTTGGCGGCGAGGGCGAGCGCCTCGGCGGGGTGGCCGAGCACGGCCGCGCCGGTGGCGGAGTCCACGATCGCTCCGTCGACCTCGAGCAGGACGCCCTCCAGGGCGAGGTCGAGGCCCTCGGGCGGCAGGCCCGTGCTGCCGGTCACGAACGCCCCCGAGGAGGCGTTGTCGGCGACCACGTCGCCGGCGCGGAACCGGAAGTCGGCGTACCGGCTGTCGATGACCTCCGCGCCGCCGTAGACACGGGCCACGGCCGCCATCGCCTCGACCGGACCGACACCGGGGCCGGCGAGGCGGGCGCCCATCTCGAACACGATCTCCGGCTCGATCCGCGGGTGGATGAGCTTGTCCTGCGGCACCGGGAGTCCGGCGGGCAGGAGCATCGCGTCGGTCAGCCACGCCACGAACGGCATGTGCACGCCCATCCGCTCCTGCTTGGCGCGGCTGGTGAGCCCCAGCTTCACCCCGATCAGGCGCTCTCCTCGGTCGAGCCGGCGCTGCAGCGTGCGGTCCTGGATGCGGTAGCCGGTCTCGACGTCCAGGCCGTCCCACTCGTCGGTGAACGGCGGCCGGTCGCGCCGCTCGGCCTCGCAGGCGAGCAGCTCGTCGGCGACGCTCTCCTCGGTCCAGGTGGTGCCGGTCATCAGCGCACCCCCACCGCGGCCAGGTCGCCCAGCTCGCGCTCCTCGGCGAGCTGCAGGGCGATGTCGATGATCATGTCCTCCTGACCGCCCACGTAGCCGGCCTCGCCGACGCGCTGGAGGATCTCGTGGGCGGGCACGCCGTACCGCTCCGCCGCCCGTTCGGCGTGCAGCAGGAAGCTGGAGTAGACGCCGGCGTACCCCTGGGTGATCGAGGCCCGGTCCATCCACGGCAGCCGCGGGATGAACGGGCGGACGACGTCCTCGGCCGCGCTGAGCACCTCGCCCAGGTCCACACCGGTGCGGATGCCCATCCGCTCGAACGTCGCCGCGAGCACCTCCGTGGGCGAGTTGCCGGCGCCGGCCCCCAGCGCGCACAGCGCGCCGTCGATCTGGCGGGCCCCGGCCTGGTAGGCGAGCACCGAGTTCGCGATGCCCATGCTCAGGTTCTGGTGCCCGTGGAACCCGACCTGCGCCTGCTCGCCGACCTCGGCGAGGACCGCCGCGATCCGCTCCTGGGCGTCGGTGAGCACCAGAGCACCGGCCGAGTCCACGACGTGGACGCACTGGGCGCCGGCGTCGACCATGATCCGGGCCTGCTCGGCGAGCTTCTCCGGGCTGGCTCGGTGGCTCAGCATCAGGAAGCCGACGGTCTCCATGCCGAGCCGGCGGGCCTCGCCGAAGTGCTGGATCGACACGTCGGCCTCGGTGCAGTGCGTGGCGATGCGGGCCACGGACGCGCCGCAGTCGTGCGCCCTCTGCAGGTGCTTCACGGTGCCGAGCCCCGGCAGCATGAGGATGGCGATCTTCGCCTGCGTCGCCTCGTCGACGGCCGCCCGGATCAGCTGGAACTCGTCGACCAGCGAGAAGCCGTAGTTGAACGTCGAGCCGCCCAGGCCGTCGCCGTGGCTGACCTCGATGACCTGCACGCCGGCAGCGTCGAGCGCGTGCACGACGCCGCGGACCTGCTCCTCGGTGAACTGGTGGCTCATCGCGTGGGAGCCGTCGCGCAGCGTGGAGTCGGTGATCCGCAGGTCGGCCGGCCCACCGCCGCCCGGGGTGAGGTCACGCACGTCGGTCTCGGTCAGCACCTCGGTGACCGTCGGCGCCTGCTCGGGGGTGATGGTCATGTCGCCCATGGCTCACACACCTGCCTTCTCGTCGATCTCGGCCTTCCACGTCGGGTCCACGCCCAGCTTGTGCGCCATCATCAGGTCGCCCACCCGCGCCGCGGCGGCGGTGATGATGTCGAGGTTGCCGGCGTAGTCGGGCAGGTAGTCACCGCGACCCTTCACCTCGATCGGCACGAAGACGCGGGCCATGCCCTTCCAGGTGTCTCGGGCGTGGTCGAACTGGGGCGTCGCGCGCAGGTGGTAGCCCGGCACGTACTCCTGCACGGTCGCCTCCATCGCGTGGATGGACTCCAGGACCCGGTCCTGCAGCTCGCCCGGCTCCCCGGCCTCAGCTGGGATCGCGCAGAAGACCGAGTTGCGCATCATCAGCGGCGGCTCGACCGGGTTGAGGATGATGATCGCCCGGCCCGTCTCCGCACCGCCCACCTTCGACACCGCGTCCGCGGTGGTCTCGGTGAACTCGTCGATGTTGGCCCGGGTGCCGGGTCCGGCCGAGCGCGACGAGACCGAGGCGACGATCTCGGCGTACGGCACGTCGACCACGGAGCTGACGGCCTTGACCATCGGGATGGTGGCCTGGCCACCGCAGGTGATCATGTTGACGTTCGGGGCGTCGAGGTTGAACTCGAGGTTGACCGGCGGGCACAGGTAGGGCCCGATCGCGGCGGGCGTCAGGTCGACCGCGAGGATGCCCGCCTCCGCGTAGCGGGGCGCGTTCGCCTCGTGCGCCTTGGCGGAGGTGCACTCGAAGACCACGTCGGGCAGCTCGTCCTGGGCGAGCAGCCAGTCCACGCCCTCGGCGCTCGCCTCGAGCCCGAGCCGCTTGGCGCGGGCCAGCCCGTCGGACGTCGGGTCGACCCCGATCATCCAGCGCGGCTCGATGATCTCGCTGCGGCGGATCAGCTTGAACATCAGGTCGCTGCCGATGTTGCCGGGGCCGACGATGGCGGCTCCGACCTTGCCCGGCGTACGACGGGGCGCAGTGCTCATGCGGCGTTCTCCTCTCGTGCGAACCGGGCGGTGACGCTGCCCAGCCCGGTGAACGTGGCGGTGAAGGTGTCCCCCGGTGCCACCGGCACCATCGCGGTGACGGCGCCCGGCAGGACGACCCAGCCCGCCTCCAGTGTGGTCCCCAGGGCGCCGACGGTGTTGGCGAGCCACACCAGGGAGCTCAGCGGCGAGCCGAGCACGGCACCGCCGGCGCCGGTGCCGACCACCTGGCCGTTGCGTCGGAACACGCAGCCGCCGAGCCGCAGGTCCACCTCGTGCAGCGGCGTCGGCGTGCTGCCGAGGACGAGACCACCGCTCGAGGCGTTGTCGGCGACCGTGTCGACGATCGAGATCCGCCAGTCCGCGATCCGCGAGTCGACGATCTCCAGCGCCGGCAGCACGAAGTCGACGGCGGCGATCGCCTCGTGGGCGGTGACGCCGGGTCCGCGCAGCGGCTTCTTCAGGACGAACGCGACCTCGGGCTCGACCCGTGGCTGCAGGAACCGGCCGGCCAGCGGGATCGGTGCGTGCTCGAGGTGGAAGAAGTCGTCGAGCAGGTGGCCGAAGTCGGGCTGGCGCACGCCGAGCAGGTTCTGCATCGCCGCGCTCGTCAGCCCGACCTTCATCCCCTTGACGGTTCGGCCGTCGCTGACCATCGCCCGGATCTGCGCGAGCTGGATCTCGTAGGCGTCCTCGATCGTCAGGCCGTCGAAGGTCTCGATCAGGGGCGCGACGGGGCGGCCGTCGGCGTAGGCGCCGAGCAGCAGCTCGGCAGCGCGGCCGCGGGTGTCCTCGGTGGTCACGTGGTCCTTCCTCTCAGGGTCTGCCTCGCCGGTCCCGGCGCGACGGGTGCTGTCACGGGAGCTGGGCGGCGATCTGGCGCGACGCCGTGGCCAGCAGGACGCGCAGACGGTCCATGTCGCTCACGATCTGGTCGGTCGGCCCGAAGGCCGAGATGCTGGCCACCGCGACCTTGCGCTGCATGACGGGGACGGCGATGGACGTCATCCCCTCGAAGGACTCGCCGTGGGAGACGGCGAACCCCTGGCGCCGCACGTCCGCCATGGCCCGGCTCCACGCGGTCTCGGTGCGGATCGTGCGCCGCGCGTACGGCGGGAAGCCCGCCGTGCGGCGCGCCTGGTCGACCGCGGGGTTGAAGGCGGCGATCACCTTGCCCGAGCTGGTGCAGTGCAGGGGCAGCCGGCGGCCGACGTGGCCAAGCACCTGGCCCCCCTCACCGGTCTCGATGCGCTCGATGAACACCAGGTCGGCACCGTCGGGCACGCTGAAGTTGACTGTGTAGCCGGTCGCGGCGGCGATCGCCCGCAGGTGCGGCAGCGCGGTGTGCCGGAAGGTGTTGCGGGCCTGGGCGAGGTGGCCGAGCTCGTAGAGGTGGATGCCGAGCCGGTACTTCCCGGTCTCGCGGTCCTGCTCCACGAACCCGCGCGTGGCCAGCGTCTGCAGCAGGCGGTGCGCGGTCGACTTGCCGATGCCGAGCCGCCGGGCGACGTCGGAGACACCGAGGGAGCCGTCGATCGCGAAGCACTCCAGGACGTCGAGCGCGGTGCCGACCGAGCGGAGGCTGCCGGACGCCTGGTCGCTGTCGGAGCGCAACCCCTTGGGGACCGACGAGACCGTGTTGTCGTCGGCCGCGGCGCGGCCGACCCGGCCGGTCGGGCGCGCGGAGGCCACGGTGCTCGTCGCCCCGTTCATCGCCCCGTTCATCGCCCCGTTCATCGCCCGGCTCACCCCCCCCCGGCGCTCATCGCTTGATCAGCGGCGACTTCACGCCTCCGGCGGCCTTGTCGGCCTCGTTGAAGAAGTCCTCGCGGTGGATGTCGCGGGGGAACAGTCGCTTGCCCATCATCGTCCTGAGCGCGGCCTCGACCATGGCCGGCGGGCCGCACAGGTAGCCGGCACACCCGGTGAGGGTCTCATGGTCCTCGGCGAGGACGTCGGTGACGGTGCCGTAGGCGTAGGCCGCCGGATCGTCCCCGCTGGCCGCCACGTCGTCCGCCGTCTCCTCGGAGAGGCACGGGCGGTAGGTGAACCGATCCGGGTGCTCCTTCGCGAGCCGACGGAAGACGTCGACGTCGTAGAGCCAGGCCCGGGTGCGGCCGCCGGCGTAGAGGGTCAGCGGACCGGCGTACGCGTCGGCCTCCAACGCGTGCAGCACCATCGACTTCAGGGGCGCGGTGCCGGTGCCGCCGCCCACCAGGATGGCGTGCCGGTCGTCGGCGGTGTGCAGCACGAAGCGGCCGTAGGGACCGGAGACGGCCACCTGGTCGCCCACGGCCAGCGACCCGAACACCCAGTCGTCGGTGCCACGGCCGCCGGGGACCCGGCGGACGTGGAACTCCAGGCGTCGCGACTCCCCCGGCGCCGAGCCGATCGACCAGGTGCGGTCCACCGACGGCTTGCCGTCGGCGGCGGGCACGGTGAACTTGAGGTACTGCCCGGCGTTGAACCCGATGTCGCGGTCCAGCTCGACCACGAGGCGACGGGTCTGCTCGGCGATGTCGGAGAGCTCGACCACCGTCGCCGTGTAGTCCTGGACCGGGAAGACCTCGATCGACTCGTCGACGTCGATGTCCGCCTCGATCACCACGTCCGAGCGCGGCGTGGCGCAGCAGGGCAGCAGCTTGCCCTCGTCGCGCTCGAAGTCCATGAGCGCGAAGGCGCTGGACGCACCGTGGTCGACGTCCCCGTCGAGCACCTCCGCCTTGCAGGTGGCGCAGGTCCCGTGGGTGCAGGAGTGCGGCAGCCAGACCCCGTTGCGCAGGCAGGCGTCGAGGATCGTCTGGCCCTCGGCGCACTCGACCTCACGACCCAGCGGCTCGACCGTGACCGTGTACGACGTCATGGCTGACGCACTCCTCCTCGGTGTCGGTGCTACTTCTTGACCATCCGGATGACCGACTTGTGGCCCACCCCGAGCGACTCCAGGCTGGCGCCCTCGTCCGGGTTCCACGGCGCGTCGTCGAGCCCCCACTCGAAGTCCGCCGGGGTCCACGAGGCGGACCAGTCCGGGTCCTCCTCGTGGTAGGGGACCAGCAGGGCGGCCCAGAAGTCCCCGAACGACATCGCCTTCGGGGCCCGGAAGCAGGCCGCCGCGACGAACCACGGGTTGCCGTCGTACCAGACGTGGACCAGCTGGTCGTCGCCGTAGAGCGCCTGCGCGGACCGCGACGGGAAGTCGTACTCCCCGATGCTGCGGATCTCGGGACGCTCGATCACCGTGTTGAAGCCGCTCACGTCAGTCCTCCCCCAGCTCGGAGTGGTCGGCCTGGTCGTGCCAGCGCAGCCAGTTCTGGTGGTCCGGCGAGCCGAGGTACTCCCCGCCGTCGCCGGGCTGCATGCCGTACCACGCCATGACGTCGCCGAGGTCGGCGCCGCCGCAGTTGCCCTGGTAGATCTGGTGCACCGGCAGCCAGGCCTGGCGGTACTTCACCGGCTCGTGCTCGAAGATGTTCTGGCAGCCGTCGGAGCAGAAGTTGTAGCGCTCACCCTCGAAGACCACCGACCGCTGGCAGATGGTGAACGGCGAGTCGGCCTCGGTGAAGCCCATCGGGATCTGGCAGACCTGGCACAGCTGCGGCAGACCGCGGACGAAGTGCCGCCCACCGTTGGCGACGTTCTTCTTCTCCTTGTCCCACAGCGTCCGGTAGGTCGGGAACGTGTCGGGGTACTGCTCCTCGAGCCAGTCCAGGGTCTCATCGCTCGGGACCGACGTCGTGAACGCCGCCGCGTGGCTGAACTGGTAGAGGATCCAGTACGCCTGGTGGGACAGGTGCTCCTTCTCCTGGATCGCCTTGTCCACGTCGCGCGGAGGCCTGATGCCGTAGTAGGCGAGGTCCTGGAAGAGCCCGCCGAGCATCTGCTGCTCGAAGTAGAGCTCGAAGGCGTCCTTCCAGCTCATCACCTTGCGCGGCAGCATGTAGTCGAGCATCTGGGCGACCAGCGCGGTGACGCGGTACCCGCGCCAGAACCACTTGTCGATCCAGTGCTGCACGATCGGCACGTTGTCGGGGTCCTGCTCGAGCAGGAACTTGATCGCCTCGAGGCCCAGCGTCATGTGCCGCGACTCGTCGGACTGCGCCGAGAACCCGAAGGTCATCGTGGGCAGGTCGCCGTTGAACGACGCCCCGGACATGAACGGCACGAAGAGCAGGTTGGTCAGCAGGTACTCGAACGAGAACCCGATCGCGATGAGGAACTCGAAGGGGCCGGCCGACAGCGCGTCGTCGAAGAACGACTTCGGCACCGAGAGGTACCAGACCCGGTCGTGCATGTGCAGGTAGGAGTGGAAGCCCGAGTAGTACTTGTTGTAGTTGCTCAGCGTGTGGATCTCGGTCTGCGCGTGGCGGATCTCGTCCAGGCTCTGGCACAGCGACGCGAACCGCGGCCCCGGTCCGTTGAGGTGCCGGCTGAGGTAGGCGAAGTTGCGGTGGGCCTGGTACTCCAGGGGGCTGACGCCCTGGAGGAACAGCTTCATCGCGTTGAGGTACGACGCGTCGGTGAGGCTGAGGTGGCCCTGGCTCTGCGCGAACCCGTCGAGCACGGCGTACAGCCGCCGGTCCTTCTCGGCCTGGTACTTGGTGTAGGCGTCGACGGTCAGGCGGAAGGGGTCCTCCCACTTGCTCCAGTCGTGGATCTTGATCCCCTCGAACGTCGTGTAGGGGAACATCTCCTCGGCCGGGACGTACGACGGGTCCCAGTCGAGATCGCGGGTGAGCGCCGAGTAGCGCTCCTTCATCGACAGCTTGCGCGTCCTGGCCTTGTCGGGCGTGAGCGTCATCGCCGGTGTCTCCTTCTCGGTCTCAGTGGTCCCAGGCGATGACGATCTCGTCGTCATCCCATTCCTTGATGTGGCCGAAGTAGCTGATGATCGCGAGCTGGAACTCGTGGGTCTCCCACTCGCGGCCCAGCCGCTCCTCGACCGACTCCCTCGTGATGACCAGGCGGCCCGGCGCGGTGACGCGCACCATGCCCGGCATGTGGTTCACCGTCGCGTCCGCGTTGGTCGCCTCGATCGCCTCGATGACGGCGCGGTTCTGCTCGCTCTCCTGGATGTCGACCCCGACGGGCCGGCTTGCTGCGTCGACGGTCATCTCACTCGTCCTCCGTGGTGATCCCGAGTCCTGCGAGGTGGCTGCGGGTCGCAGCGACGGCCGCGGTGAGCGCCTCACCGCACCCGGCGCCCACCAGGGCGTCCGCCTTGACGGCCAGGGGTCGCAAGGCCGTGTCGGCGGCGAGGAGGGCGTCCTCGACCGTCCCGCGCAGCGTCGCCAGGTTGTCGGCGCCGTGCTCGGGGTCGGCGACCCACGTCTTGTAGAGCGCGTCGAGCCAGCGGCGCTGGTCGGTGAACCAGCCCGAGAGGTGCTGGGAGACCAGGCTGTAGGAGCCGGCGCCACCGGTGATCGCGGCGTCGTCGAGGTGGGCGTAGAGCAGGGCGTAGAGCACCTGGTCGGTCACGTCGAGGCGGACCATCGCCAGGCCCCAGTCGCGCTCCACCAGCGTCTCCTCGGTGAGCCGGCGCAGCGGCTGCAGAGCGTCGTCGTCGAGCCAGCGCTCCTTCGCGGCCGCCAGCGAGTCGGCGGTGCCGCCGCCGAAGGAGATGCCCGCCCGGGACAGCAGCTGGGCGTTGCCGATCCGGTCGAACGCGGCGTACGCCGCGCACTGGGTGATCGTGGTGCCCCACCCGAAGCGGGCGGCGTGGCTGCTGACCATCTGTGCCGCTGCCTCGTAGTGCCGCATCGGCAGCACGACCTCGGCGAAGAGCGCGCGCCACTCCTCCGGAAGCCGGTCGAACAGCCCGCGCTTCTCCAGGTAGGTCAGCGTCGACGCGAACGACTCGTGCAGGTCGGCGCGCGAGGTGACGTAGGGCGCGTAGTAGAAGCCCCGCGGGTCGGTGAAGGCGTACGCGTCGGCCAGCTTGAGCAGCGAGTAGTCGGGGCTGTAGATCTCCAGCTCCGGGCCCCACAGCGGCCGGAAGTGGTAGTTGGCGGTGGCCTGGAGGTCGATCGTGCCCTCCTCGTAGCGAGATGCGGGCCGGTCGCCGTAGCGGTCGATGAGGTGCTGGAACGTCTTGCGTTGTGGCTCGATGACCTGGGTTCGGAGCTCGAACTGCACGGTCACTCCCCCTTTCAGGTGGGGTCTGCGGATGGGCAGGACTTACGGGGACCGAGAGGTCCAGCGGGTCTGGCGGCTGGGGTCAGACGGTGGGGACCGGGTGGTGCGGGAGGCCGGACTCGACCAGGAGCCGGACCAGCAGGTCGGGCAGGGCGTCGGGCCCGTCGAGCTCCACCGGGAGCTCGGACTCGAAGCCGTCACCGACCAGCCGGCCGTACGCCGTGCCGTCCTCGAAGGTCGTGGACACGCGGGCGGCACGCCCGCGGTAGCCCACCGAGAAGGCGAGCTCCTGCGGGAGGGTCTCGTCGCTGAGCGTGAGGTGGTCGTCGCTCGCCGACAGGACCGCGTTGGCCTCGCAGACCAGCTGCTCGGCCAGCGAGCGGACCGCGACCTGGCGGTCCGCGCCGGTGCTGGTGGCGATGCGCTGGCTGATCCGCGTCAGCGGCATCGGCGTGACCTCGGGGTCGCCCTCGGCGCCGACCAGGTCGGCCACCCGCATCATGAAGGGAGTCATGGCTCTTGGTCCTCTCGGTCTGCCGGAAGGTCGGCCGCTGCCGCACCGGCCTCGGCGATCTCCCGGTCCTGCTCCGCGCTGCCGCCCGAGACGCCGACCGCGCCGACGACCTCACCCCCGACGCGGACCGGCACCCCGCCGCCGAACACCACCAGGCGGTCACGGTGGACGATGCCCTCGCGCAACGACGGCTCGTCCTTGATCAGGTCGAACCACGCGTGGGTGGGTAGGCCACCGAAGGCGGCGACGGTGTAGGCCTTGTCGACCGCGATGTCGTAGGACAGCAGTGCCGCGCCGTCCATGCGTGCCGAGGCGAGCACGTCGCCCGCGGTGTCCGCGACGCACACGTTCACGGGCACGCCGATCCGGGCCGCGTGGGCCACCGCCGCGTCGAGCACCGCCCGGGCCCCGGCGTACGTCAGCGTGCGCCGCAGGGTCGTGGTGGGCGGGATCGACATGGCGGTGGCCTCCTCGCTCGTGGGTCAGCGATGGATCACGTGTAGACGGCGGTGAAGCGCTCGTTCAGCTCGCGGGCGTGGTAGAAGATGCCCTTCGCGATCTGGTCGGGCGTCCACTTGTTGATCGGCCGGTCGCGGTAGGCCGGGTAGCCGCCGGCGAAGACCTCGTTGCGGTTGCCGGACGGGTCGAAGAAGTAGATGGTCTGGCCGCGGGTGATGCCGTGCCGGGTGGGACCGATGTCGATCGGCACGTCGTCCATCGTCATGATGTCCGCCGCCCGCCCGACCTCGTTCCAGTCCTGCAGCTTGAACGCGAAGTGGTGCAGCTTGGCCTGCTCGCCCTCGAGGACCGCGATCTGGTGGATCTGGTTGTTGCTCGTCATCCACGAGGCGATGAAGTGCGCGTCGTCGTCGTTGAGGTCGGTCTGCACGCGCTCGGTCGGGAAGTAGTCGAAGACCTCGCGGAACATGTTCTCCATCAGCCGCACGTCCTCGGCGAGGATCAGCGCGTGGTCGAGCGCGGGGACGCCGACGCCGACCAGGTGCCGCGGGAAGGCGTCCGGGTTGTGGGTGCCGACCTCGGTGCCGATCACCGTCTGGCCGTGGTAGACCTCGAGCACGTGCTCCGACGGGGTGATGAACCGGATGCCGTCGCTCACCTCGGGGTTCTCGCCGGCGCTCATCCGCTCGACCGTCAGCCCGAACTGCTGGGCCTTCTTCTCGATGACGTCGAGGTCGGCCTCGTACTCCACCTTGAACCCGAACTTGACGACCCCGACGCCGCCTTCCTCCAGGACGACCGAGTGGTGGTCCCACTCGTCCCAGCCCTTGTAGTAGACCCGTCCGTCCTGCTCGAGGGTCTGGTAGAGACCCATCGTGTTGGCGTAGTGGTCCTTGGCCTCCGCCAGGTCGGTGACCCGGACGTGGGCGTAGCCCATCCGCATGATCCCCACTGATCTCACTCCTTGGGTTGAGGCGCCGAGGCTGCGGCTTGCAGCCGGGACTTT
>NZ_JBGAGJ010000015.1:0-95556 GCF_044226765.1 Nocardioides sp. | reverse complement strand
GCCCTCCCCGGTCCCGGAGGTGCACCAGCATCACCGCCCGTACTCGGACGTGAACCCGCCGCCGCGTCGTGGTGGGAGGTTCGTCGTGAAGGTGCTGAGCGTGTCGACGGGTGCACCCGGCGCCGACGGGCACCCGGCGCGCCACCGACCAGAGAGGTCCACGTTCTGGGGGGAGAAGGTCCGCACGTGCCTGCAGCCGTCCAGCCCGCACGCTGCGGTGGTGGCATGGGCGGACTGGCGGGCCGAGACGCTGGACGGTCGCCTGTTCCCGGCCGACCCCGGCGGTGCGCAGCCGTTGAGGAGGCCGGCGTACCCCGACCACCAGGTCCTGGCGCCGGGACACTGCGTGGCGGGCTGGTGGCTGATCACCGTGCCGCAGGGGTCCCACATCCGTGCGATCCAGCTGCGCCGGGCGGGGGGCCGGTGCTGATCGAGTGGCCGACGATGCGGTAGCCCGCGAGGGGCGCCGGGCGCTCAGCAGGGGTTCGCGGAGAACACGCACATCGCTCCGACCACGCCGGCCGACTTCTCCGCGAGCAGCTCGGCGGTCTGTTGCACGACGGCCGGATCACCGCCACCGTGCGCGTACGTCGTGTCCACGAGCAGCGCGTTGCCCACCTGGACCACGCGGTGCGCGAACATGTCGCCCGCATCGCTCACGTGGTCGACGTAGACGAGCGAGTCGGCGCCGGACGCGACGACCTCCGCCCAGCGGGCTTTGCCGTCCGTGGCCGCGGCGCACCGCTCGACCTGCGCCGCGAGCGTGGTCCGTGCCCGGCTCGCGTCGTTCTCGGTGGCGTACACGGCCACCGAGCGGTCCCAGCCGCCCTCGCTCTCGGTCTGGACGGCCTGTCGGACATCAACCCCGTCAGGTGCCCACACGGCGTTCTCGCAGACCGGCACGGCCTGTTGTTCGTAGGTGTCGCGGATCGTGGCTCGCGGGAGCCCGTCGCCCAGGGGGAAGTCGGCCGGCACCTGCTGCACCCAGGTGACCGACGGCGAGGGAACGGCGGGCTGCGGAGCGCTGCCGGTGCGGCCGTGGCTGGCGAGCACGGCGATCGGGGCGACGATCGCGGCGACGACGGCGATGCCGCCGACGGTGGCGAGCGCGTTGTTGCGCCGGCGGATCCGGTTGCCACGCCGGCGTACCTCGGCGGGCGGGACGGGGGTCACGGTGGGCATCTCGAAGCCTTCGAGCTGGTCGATCGGGTCAGGCATGGCTCGCTCCTTCCGTTCCGATGCCTCGGGCGAGGCCGCCGGGGGCGTCCTCGGCCAGCAGCGCCGCGAGCGCCGCCCGGCCACGGCTGAGCCGGGCCTTGATGGTTCCTTCGGGGACGCCGACCTCGCGGGCGACGTCGTGCACGGGCAGGTCGGCGATGTGGTGCAGCACCAGAGCCTGGCGCTGGGCCTCGGGCAGCTGCTTGAGCGCGGCGACCAGGGCGACGTGGGTCTCGCTCGGCGCCGCGGACGCGACGGGCGCACCGAGCGCCCGGTCGACGGGCCGCCGGCCCCGGACGGTACGACGCCAGCGGCTCACCGCGAGCCGGTAGGCCGTCGTGCGGACCCAGGCCTCGGGGTGCTCGGCCCGGTCCAGCTTGCGGCGGTGCGCCCAGGCCCGGGCGAACGCCTCCTGGACGCACTCCTGCGCCTCGTCCCGGTTGCCGATCATGGCGTAGACCTGCCCCGTGACCCGCTGGAACGACGCGGTGTAGAACTCGTCGAACTCGCGTTCGTCCATCGGCCCTTCCCGTCTCGGTCGTGCTCAGCGGGGTGCTGAGTCAGGAGGGATACGCCTCACCCGCGCCCACGGTTGCACGGCGACCGGGAATTTCTCGGGAGCGTCAGGACCGGGACGTCGGCCCCGTGTCGAGACGGGCGAGCGCCCGCTCCATGATCCCGACGAAGGCACCCGGGGCGAAGCCCACCTTCGGCGCCGGGACGAAGCCGACCTGCGCGACCGAGGTCCCGTCGCGCGCCACACCCATGAGGTAGTCCACCGACTCGTCGTCGCTGATCTGGGTGGTGACGTGCCAGACCGAGAGGTCGCGGTCCTTCTCGTCGACGTGCATGACGCGGACGACGTCGGTGCCCATGTGCTTGTCCGGGCACGCCGCGAGCTCGGCGCGGACCTGGTCGACGAACGCGCCCGCCTTCGCCGCCGGGAGCGTCCCGACGGTCTCGGTCAGCCCGAACTCGGCGGGCAGGTCGGCGTCCGGGATCAAGAAGGTGCGGGTGGCACCGTCCGAGACCGGCGCGGCGGAGAAGTCCGTCTGGTCGCACCCGGTGGCGGCGGCGTTCGACCGCGCCTGGCGGGGCTCGGTGCCCACCCACGGGTCCCGGATGCCGGTCACCGGCGGCAGGTCGACCTCCGCGAGCATGGTCGGCACCGACGTCACCGGCACCGGGGCGACGTCGCGCAGCCGGGGCGCGCCCCCGCACGAGCCCGCGCCCTGGAGCATGCACAGGCCGGAGACGGCGTCGGACAGGAGCGCGGCCGAGCGGGCCAGCGACGGCTGCCGGCCGACCGGGAACCGGGTGAGGGTCGTGGTCACGAGGTCGCCGGTCCGGGCGACCCCGGCCAGGACGGTCGAGCCGTCGCCGTCCCAGGTGCGCAGCTCCAGGAGCATCGCCTCGTCGCCGACGCCGTCGACGGCGTGCGTCCCGAGGAGCTGGGCCCGGTCGGTCTGGCACCCCGCGAACCAGCCGACCGCGGTGTCGAACCCGCGGGCGGCGGCTCGCCGGGACATCGACACCTGCGCGGTCTGGACGGCGGTCGGCGTGCTGTGGGCGGGCCCGGCCGGGTCGAAGCGCCGGACCAGGGCGGCCGTGCCGCGCGGGTCGGCGTACCGCTCGTCCTGGCACGGCATCACCAGGCCGGAGCCGGTGGAGTTGTCGTCGGTGCGGGCCACCTCCCACCGGGTGCCCGGTGTCGTCCGGGTCAGCTCGTCCGAGCTGACCAGCGCCTCGGCGGGCAGGTCGGCGGGCTCGGGGGTCGGCGGCGAGGAGGACGGGCCGGGGTCGGAGGCGGCGACCCGCTCACCGGTCAGCGTGGGTCGGACGCCGGTGGCGTCCCCGACGAGGGTGCCGGTCAGGACCAGCGCGGCCACGGTCGCGGCCACCCCGATCACGGTGTGGGTACGGCGGCGCGCGGCGCCCGAGCGCCGGACGATCGTGGCGCGGGGCCACCGGCCGTCGTCGACATGGGCGCGCACCGGCTCGAAGACCGTCCGGATGCTGGTGGTGGGGACCTCGCGCGCCATCGCGAACTGCGAGGTCGCGGTCTGGAGCTCGCGCTCGGTGTCGACCCGCGGGAGACCGACCTCGCGGGCGATCTCGGCGAGCGAGGCGGTGGTGAGGTGGCTGAGCAGCAGCACCCGGCGCTGGGTGACCGGCAGCTTGCCGAGCGCGTCCAGGGTGGCCTTGACCTCGGGGTCCAGGCCCTTCTCCCGGTGCCAGAGCTTGGCCGTGTGGCGGCGCTGCGCGCGGGCGCAGGCACGCACCCGGGTCCACGCCTCGGGGTCCTCGAGCTTGGAGACCTTGCGCCAGTGGTGCCAGGTGACGACGAACGCGTCCCGGACCGCGGCCCGGGAGGAGGAGAGGTCGCCGGTCAGGCAGTACGTCAGCACCAGCAGCCGGTTGCGGACGTCCTTGTAGAAGTGGTCGAACTGGTCGGGGTCCTTCATAGCGTGATCCACGGTAACCCGGGCCGGACGTGGGGGCCGAACTGCCGACGACCGGCGTGGGAGACCCGATCTCGGCGCCCCGGCGGAGATGATGACGGCGTCATGACGTCCCTGCTCCCGGGTCCGGGCCCCACCTCGGTGGGGGAGCGCCTCGACCCGCGCCACCGCCGACCGCTCGTGCTGGTCGCGGTCCTCGGCGGTGCCGCAGCGGCGTTGAGCACCCTCCTGGTCTGCCTGGCGGCCGGGGTCGTGGGCTGGTTCCTGGCCGACGCGGGCGCACACGGAACCCCGCGCGACGGGCTCCGGGTGGGGGCGCTCGGGTGGCTGCTGGCCCACGGCTCCGGGATCCACGTGAGCGGAGTCACGGTGACCGTGGTGCCGCTCGGCCTCACGGCGCTGGCCGCGTGGGCGGTCTGGCGGGTCGGGCACCGGGTCGGCGACTCGGTCTCGGGACACGGGCCCGACGCCGACCGGATCGCCGACGGCGAGCGGGACTGGACCGTCGCGAGCGCCACCGCCGCCTTCGCCGGCGGGTACGTCGCCGTGGCGATGATCACGCTCCGGCTCGCCGAGACGCCGCAGACCGCGCCGTCGGTCGCGCGGGTCCTGGCGTGGTGCCTCCTGCTGTGCCTGACCTCGGGGCTCGTCTCGATCGCGGTCGGCTCCGGGCGGGCCGCGATCTGGGCGGCGATGCTGCCGCCGTCCGCGCGGGCGGCGGGCGCGACCTGCCTGCGCGTCCTCGGTGCCTACCTGGCTGTTGCTGCGGTCGCCTTCCTCGTCGCGCTGGTCACCGACTTCGGCACCGCCGTCAACGTGATGTCGCGGCTGCACACCGACGCCGGCGACACCACGGTCTACACCGCGCTCACCGCGAGCGTCACGCCCAACGCCGTGCTGTTCTCCGCCAGCTACCTGCTCGGCCCCGGGTTCACCGTCGGCGCCGGCACCCTGGTCTCGCCGACGCTGGTCCAGCTCGGCCCGCTGCCGATGTTCCCGCTGCTCGCGGCGCTGCCCGACAGCGGACCGACCCCGGTGTGGACGGTCTACCTGCTGGCGCTGGCCCCCCTCGTCGCGGCGGTCGCCGCCGCCCGGTCCCAGCACCGCAACCCGACGCTGCGGTGGGAGGAGGGGCTGCTGCGCGGCTGCGCCGGCGGTGTGGCGGCGGGGGTGCTGCTCGCCCTGCTCACCACCGTGGCCGGTGGGGCGGTCGGCCCGGGCCGCCTGCGGGCCGTCGGGCCGGACTCGTTCGACGTGCTCGTCCACGCCGTGACGGCCTTCGGCATCGGCGGTCTGGTCGGCGGTCTGGTGATGACGTGGTGGCAGCGGCGGACCGCCCGGCGGGCGACCGGTGACGGAGCCCTAGACTCCGACGCGTGACCGCCCGCCTCGTCGTCCTGGTGTCGGGATCGGGGACCAACCTGCAGGCCCTGCTCGACGCCTGCGAGGACCCGGCGTACGGCGCCCGGGTGGTCGCGGTGGGGGCCGACCGCGACGGCATCGAGGGCCTCGCCCGGGCCGAGCGGGCCGGCGTCCCGACCTTCGTCAAGGCGGTCGGCCAGTTCAGCATCCGCGAGCACTGGGACCGCGCCCTCGCCGACACCGTCGCGGGCTTCGACCCCGACCTGGTGGTGCTGGCGGGCTTCATGAAGCTCGTCGGCCCCGAGTTCCTCACGCGGTTCGGCGGTCGCGTCGTCAACACCCACCCCGCGCTGTCGCCGTCGTTCCCGGGCATGCACGGACCCGCCGACGCCCTCGCGTACGGCGTCAAGGTGACCGGCTGCACCCTCTTCGTCGTCGACGCGGGCGTCGACACCGGCCCGATCGTCGCGCAGCAGGCGGTGCCGGTGGAGGACGACGACACCCCCGAGTCGCTGCACGAGCGGATCAAGGTCGCCGAGCGCCGGATGCTCGTCGACGCCGTGGGCCGGATGGCCCGCGACGGCTTCACGATCAACGACAGGAAGGTCCGGTTCGGACGATGACCACTCTCGACCAGGTGCCGATCAGGCGTGCGCTCGTCTCGGTCTACGACAAGGCCGGGCTGGAGGAGCTGGTCCGCGGCCTGCACGAGGCCGGGGTCGCGCTGGTCTCGACCGGCGGGTCGGCGGCCCTCATCGAGGGGCTGGGCGTCCCGGTCACCAAGGTGGAGGACCTCACCGGTTTCCCGGAGTGCCTCGACGGCCGGGTGAAGACCCTGCACCCGAAGGTGCACGCCGGCATCCTCGCCGACCGGCGGCTCGACTCCCACGTCGAGCAGCTCGCCGAGCTCGGCGTCGAGCCCTTCGACCTCGTCGTCTCGAACCTCTACCCGTTCGTCCGGACCGTCGCGTCCGGTGCGAGCCCCGACGAGTGCGTCGAGCAGATCGACATCGGCGGGCCCTCGATGGTCCGGGCGGCAGCCAAGAACCACCCGTCGGTCGCGATCGTCACCTCGCCGGCGCGGTACGCCGACGTGCTGGCCGCCGTCGCCGCCGGCGGCTTCACCCTCGCCGAGCGGCAGCGGCTCGCCGCCGAGGCGTTCGTCCACACCGCGACGTACGACGTCGCCGTCGCGTCCTGGATGGGCAACGTGCTCACCGACACCTCGGACGGCCCGGCCGGGTCCGGGGGAGGCTTCCCGGCCTGGGTCGGCGGTACCTGGGACAAGCAGGCGGTGCTCCGCTACGGCGAGAACCCGCACCAGAGCGCGGCGCTCTACCTCAACGGCTTCGGCACCGGGCTGGCCCAGGCCGAGCAGCTGCACGGCAAGGAGATGTCCTACAACAACTACGTCGACGCCGACGCGGCCCGGCGGGCGGCCTACGACTTCGACGAGCCGGCCGTCGCGATCATCAAGCACGCCAACCCGTGCGGGATCGCCGTCGGGTCCGACGTGGCCGACGCGCACCGCAAGGCGCACGCCTGCGACCCGGTCTCGGCGTTCGGCGGGGTGATCGCCACCAACCGGCCGGTCTCGGTGGCGATGGCCGAGCAGGTCGCCGAGGTGTTCACCGAGGTGGTCGTCGCGCCGTCCTACGAGGACGGCGCGGTCGAGGTGCTGCAGGGCAAGAAGAACATCCGGATCCTGGTGTGCGAGCCGCTCGGCCGCGGCGAGGTCGAGATGCGGCCGATCTCCGGCGGCCTGCTGATGCAGCAGCGCGACTACGTCGACGCGCCCGGCGACGACCCGTCGACCTGGACGCTCGCGACCGGGGAGGCCGCGTCGCCCGAGCTGCTGGCCGACCTCGCCTTCGCCTGGACGGCGTGCCGGTCGGTGAAGTCGAACGCGATCCTGCTCGCCAAGGACGGTGCCTCGGTGGGCGTCGGCATGGGCCAGGTCAACCGGGTCGACTCGTGCCGGCTCGCGGTCGAGCGGGCGGGGGAGCGGGCCGCCGGTTCGGTCGCCGCCTCGGACGCGTTCTTCCCCTTCGAGGACGGCCCGCAGGTGCTCATCGACGCCGGGGTGGCGGCCATCGTGCAGCCCGGCGGCTCGGTGCGCGACGAGCTGACGGTCGAGGCCTGCCGCGCAGCCGGCGTGACGATGTACTTCACCGGCACCCGCCACTTCTTCCACTGAGCGACGCGAGAGGATGAACCCGTGACCGCACAGAAGCTGGACGGCAGCGCCACCCTGAAGGCGATCAAGGCCGAGCTGACGGAGCGGGTCGCGACCCTGCGCTCGCGCGGGGTGGTCCCCGGCCTCGGGACCGTGCTCGTGGGGGACGACCCGGGCTCGCGCTGGTACGTCGCCGCCAAGCACAAGGACTGCGCGGAGATCGGCATCGCCTCGATGCGGGTCGACCTGCCGGCCAGTGCGACCCAGGCCGAGGTCGAGGCGGAGATCGACCGGCTCAACGCCGACCCCGCGTGCACCGGCTTCATCGTCCAGCAGCCGACCGGGCTCGACGAGTTCCGGCTGCTCTCACGGGTCGCCCCGGAGAAGGACGTCGACGGGCTGCACCCGGTCAACCTCGGCAAGCTCGTGCTCGGGGAGGCGGGCTCGATCCCGTGCACCCCGCTCGGCTGCATCGAGCTGCTGCGGCGCCACGGCGTCGAGCTGAACGGCGCCGAGGTGGTCGTGATCGGCCGCGGCATCACCGTCGGGCGGCCGATGGGGCTCCTGCTCACCCGCCGCACCGAGAACTCGACCGTGACCCTGTGCCACACCGGGACCCGCGACCTCGCGGCGCACACCCGCGGCGCGGACGTCGTCGTCGCCGCCGCCGGCGTCCCGGACATCGTGACCGCGGACATGGTCAAGCCCGGCGCGGCCGTCCTCGACGTCGGGGTCTCCCGACGCGACGGCAAGATCGCCGGTGACGTCGCCGCCGACGTCTGGGACGTCGCCGGGTGGGTCTCCCCCAACCCGGGAGGTGTCGGTCCGATGACCCGGGCGATGCTGCTCTCGAACATCGTGGCGGCGGCCGAGCAGTCGGCCGGGTGACCGCGACCGTGGCTGGGATCGAGCCCCCGCCCGGCGAGCCCGAACAGGTCTCGGCGGAGCCGGGTTCGTCACACCCCGGTGAGGAGGAGGGCCGCCGCTACCCGTCGACGATCGGCGGCGCGTTCTACCTCGTGGTGCTCGCGGTCGTGGCCGTGTCGGTCGGCCTGGTCTCGACCGGCAGCTGGCGGCTCGGCGTGCGCTGGTTCGGCGGGGCGCTGCTGTTCGCCGCGCTGGTGCGGGCGGTGCTGCCGGCGAAGGACGCCGGCATGCTCGCCGTCCGCCGCCGGTGGTGGGACTGCCTGCTGCTCGTGGCCACCGGTGTCGCGCTGATCTTCCTCGCGGGCTCGATCCCCGACCAGCCGCTCTGACACGCGCCGCTCGCTCGACCACCAGCAGCGGACCCGCTGACGCGGCTCCGCTCAGATCAAGCCGAGCTCCTTGACGGCCTCGCGCTCCTCGGCGAGCTCGGCCGTGGAGGCGTCGATCCGCGCGCGGGAGAAGTCGTCGATCTCCAGGCCCTGGACGATCTCCCAGCTGCCGTCCTTGGTGACGACGGGGAACGAGGAGATCAGGCCCTCCGGGACGCCGTAGGAGCCGTCCGAGGCGACCGCCATCGAGACCCAGTCGCCCTCGGCGGAGCCGAACAGCCAGTCCCGGGCCGCATCGATGGTGGCCGACGCGGCCGACGCGGCCGAGGACGACCCGCGCGCCTCGATGATCGCGGCGCCGCGCTTGGCGACGGTCGGGATGAAGGTGCTCTCGATCCACTCCTGGTCGCCGACGACCTCTGCGGCGTTCCGGCCGCCGATCTCGGCGTGGAAGACGTCGGGGTACTGGGTGGCGGAGTGGTTGCCCCAGATCGTCATCTTCGAGATGTCGGTGACGGCGGCGCCGGTCTTCGCGGCGAGCTGCGAGATCGCGCGGTTGTGGTCGAGCCGGGTCAGCGCGGTGAACCGCTCGCGCGGGATGTCCGGCGCGTTGCTCATCGCGATCAGCGCGTTCGTGTTGGCGGGGTTGCCGGTGACACCGATGCGGATGTCGTCGGCAGCGACCTTGTTCAGCGCCTTGCCCTGCGCGGTGAAGATCGCGCCGTTCGCCGAGAGCAGGTCGCCGCGCTCCATGCCCGCGGTGCGCGGACGGGCGCCGACCAGCAGGGCGAGGTTCGCGCCGTCGAAGACCTGCTCGGCGTCGTCGCCGATGACGACACCGGCGAGGTTCGGGAACGCGCAGTCGTCGAGCTCCATCACGACCCCCTCGAGCGCCTTGAGCGCGGGGGTGATCTCGAGCAGGCGCAGCTCGATCGGGCGGTCGCCGAGCAGGGCACCGCTCGCGAGGCGGAACAGCAGGCTGTAGCCGATCTGACCGGCGGCGCCGGTGACGGCGACCTTCAACGGGGTAGAGCTCACGACGACTCCTCGAGCACGGTGATGAACGGTGACGGTTTCCGCCTCCCGACGCTAGCAGCGCCCCACCGTCCTGCGATGCTGGGGTCCATGACGGTGCGGGGGCTGCTGCTGGCGGCCGCGCTGGGCGCGGCGCTGGCCGTCCCTCTGGCCGGCTGCGGCACCGCGTCGCCGTCGAGCCCGCCGGCGGGCGTCGACGAGCTGGTGATCCCCACCCCGAGCCCCGACCCGGCGGACTTCGTCGCCGAGGTCGACAACCCGTGGTTCCCGCTCGAGGACGGCCGCACCTGGCGCTACACGGTCGCCGACACCGCGGGCACCCACGACCTCACCGTCGCCGCCACCGCGGGTCCGACCGTCGCCGGGGTGGCCACCACCGCCCGGGTCAGCCGGGAGGCGGGCCGCCGGGTCGTCGACTGGTATGCCCAGGACGAGAGCGGCAACGTGTGGTGGTTCGGCCGGGAGGGAGAGTGGCAGGCCGGCGTCGACGGCGCCGAGGCCGGCCTGGTGATGCCGGCCGCGCCCCGGGTCGGTGACGGCTTCCGGCCGGCGTACGCCGAGGGCGTGGTCGAGGACACCGTCGGGGTCGTCGCCGTGGCGGACGACCAGGTGGTCGTCGAGCGGCGGTCGGACCTCCGCCCCGGCACGACCGACCAGCTCACCTTCGAGCGCGGCACCGGCCTCGTGCAGGAGGAGCAGACCACCGGGACCTACCGCGTGGTCCGGCTGGTCGGCTGACCCGCGCCGCTACTGGGGCGGCCGGATCTGGGTGTGGTCGCCCAGGCCGCCGGTCTCGTCCCCGGCGCCCGGGTCGGGCTGGGCCTGGACCGGCTGCTGCTGGACCGGCTGCTGGACCGGCTGTTGGACCGGCTGCTGGGCCGCCTGCTGGGCACGCCACTGCTCGGGGGTCTGCCCGACCGGGTGCCACTGCTGCCCGACCGGGTCCCACTGCCAGCCGTCCTGGACGATCGGCTGCTGGGTGGCGTACGCCGCCGTCCCGGTCTCCTGGTTCCACTGCTGCTGGTAGGCGTCGGGCCCCACCACGACGGTCTGCCCCCGCGGGCGCAGGAAGGTCAGCCCGGAGCCCGGGATGACCTCGGCGTGGCGCCCGAAGAGGGCAGGGTAGGCCGCCCCCGCCGCGATCCCGCCGAGCACCGGCGCGAGGATGAACAGCCACAGCTGGATGATCGCGTCGCCACCGGCGAAGAGCGCCGGGCCGATCGAGCGGGCGGGGTTCGCCGAGGTGCCCGTGGCCGGGATCGCGACGAAGTGGATCGCGGTCAGGGTCAGGCCGATCGCCAGCGGCGCCAGTGCGGGGTGCTCGAAGCGCTCGTCGGTCACGGCGAGGATCACGGTCACGAACGTCGCCGTGATGAGCACCTCGAGGAGGAAGGCGGCCCACCAGGCGTAGCCGCTGCCCTGGTCGCCGAAGAAGTTCTGGCCCATGTTGCCCTCGGCCTCGTAGCCCTCGAAGCCGTGCATGAGCAGGAAGAGCGCGAGGGCGCCGAGGATCGCGCCACCGAGCTGGGCGACGACGTAGACGCCGGCCTCGCGCCACGCGATCCGGCCGCCGATGGCGGCGCCCACCGAGACGGCTGGGTTGAAGTGCCCGCCCGAGACCCGGCCGAAGGCGTAGGCCATCACCATGACGACGACACCGAAGGTCAGGCCGACGGTGGCGATCGTGAACTGGTCGACCTGGCTGGAGTAGACGACGGCGCCGCAGCCGAAGAAGACCAGCGCGAAGGTCCCGATGACCTCGGCGGCGACCTTCTGCCGCACCCCCGGTCCCTGCACGTCCGGCACAGTGGTGGTCTCGGCCATGCGCAAGCTCCCCTCGTGGAGGCGTCCCCCGCGGACGCGCGGCAGCACTCTAGTGTCAACCGCCCCCGGGGACGAGGGGCCGCGTTGCCCCACCGGGAGCCGGGTGCGAGGGTGGACGGGTCGGAGCCGTCAGGTATCTTGATGTCAAGGTACTTTGGTCCGCACCGCCCATCACCGACAGTCGCAGGAGTCGCCGAGCATGGCCACCATCATCTACACCCACACGGACGAGGCGCCGCTGCTGGCGACGTACTCCTTCCTCCCGATCGTCGCGGCGTACGCCGCCAAGGCCGGTGTGGACGTGGAGACCCGCGACATCTCGCTGGCGGGCCGGATCATCGCGCAGTTCCCCGAGCGCCTCACCGACGAGCAGCGCATCGACGATGCGCTCGCCGAGCTCGGCGCGCTCGCGAAGACGCCCGAGGCGAACATCATCAAGCTCCCGAACATCTCTGCCTCGCTCCCGCAGCTGAAGGCGGCGGTCAAGGAGCTGCAGGACAAGGGCTACGACCTGCCCGACGTCCCGGAGAACCCGCAGACGGACGAGGAGAAGGACGTCCGCGCGCGCTACGACCGGGTCAAGGGCTCGGCCGTGAACCCGGTGCTGCGCGAGGGCAACTCCGACCGCCGCGCGCCGCTGTCGGTCAAGAACTACGCGAAGGCGCACCCGCACCGGATGGGCGCGTGGAGCCCCGACTCCAAGACCAACGTCGCGACGATGGGCGCCGGCGACTTCTTCTCCAACGAGCGGTCGGTCGTGCTGCCGGCCGACGACACCCTCACCATCAAGCACGTCGCCGCCGACGGCACCGAGACCGTGCTCAAGGAGAGCCTGCCGGTGCTCGCCGGCGAGGTCGTCGACGGCACGTTCATGGACGTCGCGGCGCTGCGCCGCTTCCTGACCGAGCAGATCGCCCGCGCCAAGGCGGACGACGTGCTCTTCTCGGTGCACCTCAAGGCGACCATGATGAAGGTGTCCGACCCGATCATCTTCGGGCACGTCGTGCAGGCCTTCTTCCCCACGCTCTTCGAGCAGTACGGCGAGCAGCTGACCGCCGCGGGCATCTCGCCGAACGACGGCCTCGGTGCCCTCCTCGGCGCCGTCGCGTCGCTGCCGGAGGGCGACGCCATCAAGGCGGCCGTCGAGGCCGGCCTCGCCGAGGGACCGGCGATGGCGATGGTGGACTCCGACAAGGGCATCACCAACCTGCACGTCCCCTCCGACGTGATCATCGACGCCTCGATGCCGGCGATGATCCGCATCGGCGGCCACATGTGGGGTCCCGACGGCGAGGAGGCCGACACCCTCGCGGTGATCCCGGACTCCAGCTACGCCGGGATCTACCAGGCCACGATCGACGACTGCCGCACCCACGGTGCGCTCGACCCGGCCACCATCGGCTCGGTGCCGAACGTCGGTCTGATGGCCCAGGCGGCCGAGGAGTACGGCTCGCACGACAAGACCTTCGAGGTCCCGGCCGCCGGCCGGGTCCAGGTCGTGAACGCGGCCGGCGACGTGCTCATCGAGCACGAGGTCCAGCCCGGTGACATCTGGCGTGCCTGCCAGACCAAGGACGCCCCGATCCGCGACTGGGTGAAGCTGGCCGTCTCCCGGGCCCGCGCCACCGGCTCCCCGGCGATCTTCTGGCTCGACGAGGCCCGCGCCCACGACGCCAACCTGATCGCGAAGGTGAAGGAGTACCTCCCCGAGCACGACACCGAGGGGCTCACGATCGAGATCATGAAGCCGGCCGACGCCACGGCGTACTCGCTCGAGCGGATGCGCCGGGGAGAGGACACCATCTCGGTCACCGGCAACGTGCTGCGCGACTACAACACCGACCTGTTCCCGATCCTCGAGCTCGGCACCTCGGCGAAGATGCTCTCCGTCGTCCCGCTGATGAACGGCGGCGGCCTCTTCGAGACCGGCGCCGGTGGCTCGGCGCCCAAGCACGTCCAGCAGCTGGTCAAGGAGAACTACCTGCGCTGGGACAGCCTGGGCGAGTTCTTCGCGCTGGTCCCCTCGCTCGAGCTGTACGCCGAGCAGGCGGGCACGCCCGGCGCGAAGGTGCTGGCGGCGGCGCTGGACCGGGCCACGGAGACGTTCCTCAACGAGGACAAGTCCCCGACCCGGCGCCTCGGCGGGATCGACAACCGTGGCTCGCACTTCTACCTCGCGCTCTACTGGGCGCAGGAGCTGGCGGCCCAGTCGGAGGACGCGGACCTCGCGGCCGCGTTCAAGCCGCTCGCCGACCGGCTCGCCGCAGACGAGGACAAGATCGTCGAGGAGCTGCTCGCCGTGCAGGGCTCGCCGGCCGACATCGGCGGCTACTACCAGCCCGACGACGAGCTGGCGTCGCGGGTGATGCGCCCCTCGGCCACGCTCAACGACGCGATCGCCTCCCTTGGCTGAGCAGCCCCCCGAGGGCGGCGGCCGGCGGTCCACCTACGACCGGTGGTCGCGGCCGCCGGCGCTCAGCCGGCGTGGCTACGCCATCGCCCTGGTCGGGCCGTTCGTGCTCGCGGCGGCCGCCTTCGGCGTCGTCTCACTGGTCTCCTCCGGCGACGACTCGCTGAGCGGCACCACGATCCGGCTGCCGGTCTCGGGCTGGGCGCCGACCAGCAGCGGGGGAGACCAGGCGCTCATCGAGGGCGTGCTGTCCGTCGACGCGGACGACTGCGTCTACCTCACCCCGCTGCAGCGCGGTGGCAACGAGCCGGACCAGGTGTGGGCCGTCTGGCCGGCCGGCTACCGGGCCACGACCGACCAGGGCCGGGTGACGATCTACGACGTCGACAGCAACCCCGTCGCCCATGACGGGGACACGGTGCGGATGAGCGGCGGCTACAGCCCCGCCGACCGCTACGCCGGCGACCCGTGTCTCCCCGACAGCGGCGAGGTCGCCGTCGTGCAGTCCGACGTGACCGTCCTGCAGTAGCCGCGCGCTCCGCAGGTGCGGAGCCCGGCGACGGGGTACTGCACCGCCATGACCACCACGCCGCAGGACCCCGACACCGTCGAGCCCGAGGTCGTCCCGTCGAGCGACCCGGACGGCACGCCGAACCCGATCTCGCCCGGTGAGGACCCGGGGGTCGCGCCGGACACGCTGCCCCTGCCCGAGACCGACCCGGACGTCCTGCCGTAGCGCCTCCAGGAGGAGCGGTGGGCAGGGCCGTTCGGCCCTGCCGCACCTCACCGGCACCGGCCACCCTGGAAGCAGGACCGGGGGAGGTGGGGCTGGTGCCGACCGCGAGCCAGGTGAACCCGCAGGCACGCAGGTGGGTGCGCCGAGGCTGGTGGCTGTTCGCGCTGCTCGCGGCGAGCCTGGTCGCGGCCAACGTCCTGGGTGACTGGCTGTTGAGCGTGCAGGGCTACACCGGGACCGAGGAGGACCTCCCGCTGTCGGTCGTCCTGCGCGCCGGGCTGCCGGCGGTGCTCGTGCTCGTCTCGCCGATGGCGGCCTCCGCCTGGTGCGGCGCCCGCGCCCGGAGGCTCGGCGACCCGCGCGGCGGCGTGCTCCTCCTGGTCTCGACGCTGGTCGCCGTGCTCCTGGTCGGCCTCAACCTCGTCCAGGTGGTGGTGAGGGTGGTCACCGGCGGTTGACGCGGCCCGGGGAATAGGCCGTCGAGCGTCGCCGGTTGCAGACTGGTGGCGCTGCGCGCCTTCCAGCAGCCTCCGCACCTGGACCGCCCCTCGACCGGAAAGACCCTGGCCGACCCGTGACGACGACCGCGCCCCCCACCGGAGCACCGGCCGCCGGCACGCGCACCGTGACGCGGGCCCTGCTCGCCCTGGCGCTCGGCGGGTTCGCCATCGGGACGACCGAGTTCGTGACGATGGGGCTGCTGCCGCAGATCGCCGCCGGCGTCGACGTCTCGATCCCGCAGGCCGGGCACGTGATCTCGGCGTACGCGCTCGGCGTCGTGGTAGGTGCCCCGGTGATCGCCTTCTTCGGCGCCCGGCTCCCGCGCCGGGCGCTCCTGGTCTGGCTGATGGTGGCGTACGCCGCGTTCAACCTGCTCAGCGCAGTGGCCCCGAGCTACCAGGTGCTGTTCGTGGCCCGCTTCCTCGACGGCCTGCCGCACGGCGCCTACTTCGGCGTCGCCTCGCTGGTCGCCGCCAGCCTGGCGCCGCCGGGCCGGAAGGGGCGGGCGGTCGCCAGCGTCATGCTCGGCCTCTCGGTCGCGAACGTCGTCGGGGTGCCGGCGGCGACCTGGCTCGGCCAGCTCGCCGGGTGGCGCACGGCGTACGTCTTCACCGCGGGGATCGCGGCCCTGACCGTGCTGATGGTGACGCTCTTCGTCCCGTCCTGCCCCGGTGACCCGGAGGCGACCGGGCGTCGCGAGCTCCAGTTCTTCAAGAACGGCCAGGCGATGCTCACCCTGCTCGCCGGCGCGGTGGGGTTCGGCGGGCTGTTCGCGGTCTACTCCTACATCGCCCCGACCGTGACCGACGTCGCCGGCCTGCCGGAGTCGGCGGTGCCGGTCTTCACCGCCGGCTTCGGGTTCGGCATGGTGGCCGGCACCTGGCTGGCTGGACGGCTCGCCGAGTGGTCGGTCTTCCGCTCGCTGATCCTGTCCGGCGTCGCCTCGTTCTTCGTGATGCTGCTGGTCTGGGCGGTCGCCCCGCTGGGCTGGGTGCTGCTGCCGGCGGTCTTCCTGGTGACCGCGATCGGCTCGGTGCTGGTCGTCAACCTCCAACTCCGGCTGATGTCGGTGTCGGGCGAGGCGCAGACGCTGGGCGCCGCGATGAACCACGCGTCGCTCAACATCGCCAACGCGCTCGGCGCCTGGCTCGGCGGCCTGGTCATCGCCGCGGGCTACGGCTACCGCTCACCGGCGCTCGTCGGCGCCGCGCTGTCGGTGCTGGGCGTCGTCGTGCTCCTCTGGTCCGCCACGCTCCACCGGCGCAGCGGTCAGGTCGCCGCCGCGGCGGCGTACTCGGACGCCAGCAGGTCGTAGCCGACCAGGTCCACCACCGTGCCGTCGCCGGTGGTCGCGGCCTGCCGGCGCACGCCGGCGCGCTGCATGCCCAGCGACTCCAGCACGCCGAGCGAGGCGACGTTCGGTGCCGACGCGTACGCCGCCAGCCGGTCCAGCCGCAGCTCCTCGAAGGCGTGGCGGACCGCCAGCCGCGCGGCACGCACCGTGAGCCCGCGCCCCCGGGCCTCGGGGTGCGTCCAGTAGCCCAGCTCGGCCTCCTCGGGGACCCGGTAGATCCCGACCACGCCGAGGAGGCGGTCGTCGTCGGCCGCGCTCCACGCCCAGGTGACCGTGTGCCCGGTCGCGAGCCGCTCCCGGACCTGCTCGAGGTAGCGGCGGCCGTCGGCCGCGACCGGGTCGCGGGGCAGGAACGCCAACCAGTGCTGCGTGCCCGGGTCGCCGATGCCCTCGACGACGCGGGGCACGTCCGCGTCCGTGAAAGGACGCAGCTGCACCCCGTCGCCCGCGACGACGGGGTTCGTCAGCCAGGTCGACCGCGGCTCGCGAGGATCGGCGCGCAGCAGCGTGCCGACCCAGGCGGTGCGCAGCTCGCCACGCTGGGGCTGCCAGTCGCGGACGGTGCCCTCGATCGCGAACCCCAGCCGCCAGGCGAGCCGGCGCGACGCCCAGTTGCCGACGTGCGCCCACCAGATCACGGTGTGCAGGTCCCGCTCGGCGAACCCCCACTCGAGCAGCAGCCGCAGGCCGCGCTCGACGTACCCCCGGCCGCGGGCCCAGGGGTGCGCGCCGTACCCGATCTCGGCCCGGCCGTCGCCCTCGTTGCGCAGCGAGACGGTGCCGGCGTACCGGCCCTCGGCCTCGAGCGCGAAGCCCCACTCGCTGTCGTCCTCCCACCCGCCGGGCATCAGCCGCGTCACGAAGAGCTCCGCGTCGGCCTTCTCGTAGGGGACCGGCACCCGGGTCCAGCGCTGTGACTCCGGGTCCCGCGACTGCTCCGTCGCGGCCTCGGCGTCGTCGGGTCGGTGGGGGCGGAGGGTGACGACTCCGTCGGTCAGCGTCGGGATCACGGACGCACCCTAGGACGGGTCACCCCGGATGCTCGAATGACTATCCGCATGGGTCAGAATGGACATCATGTCCACCACGACCGCACCCGAGGTCGCGACGTCGGTCCAGGGCTCGGGGACCGCGCGTCCCCGGGTGCTCTCCGGCATCCAGCCGACTGCCGACTCCTTCCACTTCGGCAACTACCTCGGCGCGCTGCGACAGTGGGTGGACCTCCAGGAGGACTACCAGCCGTTCTTCTTCATCGCCGACCTGCACGCGATCACCGTCGAGCAGGACCCGCGGGTGCTGCGCGAGCGCACGCTGCGGGCCGCCGCGCAGCTGCTGGCGATGGGGATCGACCCGGCGCGGTCCGCGATCTTCGTCCAGTCCCAGGTCCCGGCGCACGCCCAGCTCGGCTGGGTGCTCCAGTGCCTGACCGGCTTCGGCGAGGCCCGGCGGATGACCCAGTTCAAGGACAAGTCCGCCAAGGGCGGCGAGGGCGCCGCGAGCGTGGGCCTGTTCACCTACCCGATCCTCCAGGCGGCCGACATCCTGCTCTACCGGCCGCACTACGTGCCCGTCGGCGAGGACCAGCGCCAGCACCTCGAGCTGACCCGCGACCTGGCCCAGCGGTTCAACCGGCGCTACAAGAAGACCTTCCGGCTGCCCGAGCCCTACATCCTCAAGGCGACGGCGAAGATCACCGACCTCCAGGACCCGACCTCGAAGATGTCGAAGTCGGCGTCGTCGCCGTCGGGCATCGTCGAGATGCTCGACGACCCCGCCGTGTCGGCGAAGAAGATCCGCTCGGCCGTGACCGACTCGGGCTCGGAGATCCGGTTCGACCCCGAGACGAAGCCGGGGGTCAGCAACCTGCTGACGATCTACTCGGCGCTGACGGGCCGGGGCATCGCCGACCTCGAGGCCGCCTACGAGGGGCGCGGCTACGGCGACCTGAAGAAGGAGCTCGCGGAGGTCGTGGTCGACTTCGTCACGCCGTTCCGCGAGCGCACCCTCGAGCTGCTCGACGACCAGACCTACCTCACCGAGGTCCTCCGCCAGGGCGTCGAGCAGGCCGGCGCGGTCGCGGCCGCCACCCTGCGCGACGTGTACCAGCGGGTCGGCTTCGTCCCGGTCGCGTCCCCAGTGGGTCAGTAAGGTCGTCGAGTGCCCACCATCGGCGTAGCCGTCGCGATCCCGGAGCCCTGGGCGACCCAGCTCCAGGACTACCGCACCTCGGTCGGCGACACCACGGCCGCGATGATCCCGACGCACATCACGCTGGTCCCCCCGACCGAGGTCGAGGACGTGCACCTCACCGAGGTCGAGAAGCACCTGGAGGAGGCTGCGGGGGAGCACGCCGAGTTCTGCGTCCACCTGCGCGGCACCGGCACCTTCCGGCCGGTCTCCCCGGTGGTCTTCGTGACCCTGATCGAGGGCATCTCGCAGTGCGAGCAGCTCGCGAAGTCGCTGCGGACCGGGCCGTTGGAGGTGGAGCTCGCCTACCCGTACCACCCGCACGTGACCGTCGCCCACCACCTGGCGGACGAGCAGCTCGACCGGGCGTTCACCGACCTCGCCGACTTCGACTGCGTGTTCGACGTCGAGCGCTTCCACCTCTACGTGCACGACGCGGCGACCGGCTGGCGCCCCACCCGCGACTTCCCGCTCGTGGCTGCCGCTGCGAAGCCCTGACCGTGGCGTCGCCGAAGGAACGGCTCGCTGCTGCGCGGGAGCGCAGCCCGCTCCTCGACCACGCCCTGCGCACCCAGGAGCACTACGGCGCCGTCCAGGCCGGGCAGCAGGCCGGCGGTGTCACCTACTACGCCTTCCTGTCGGTCTTCCCGATCCTGGCCCTCGGCTTCTTCCTGGTGGGGCTCCTGGTGCAGGTCTACCCCGACGCCCAGGGGGACTTCACCGACGCCCTCAACGGCGTGATGCCCAAGCTGGTCGGTGACAACGAGGGCCAGATCCAGGTCAGCGACCTCGAGTCCGCCACCGGTGGTGGGGGGATCCTCGGGCTGATCGGTCTGCTGGTGCTGCTCTATGCCGGTCTCGGCTGGATCTCGTCGATCCGGCGGGCGTTGATGGTCGTTTTCGAGCAGCCGGCGGGCGCCCAGCCGAGCTTCCTGGTCGGGAAGGCGCGCGACCTCCTGGTGCTGGCCCTCATCGGCGTGGTGCTGCTGGTGGCGGTCGTCGTGGCCGGGCTCGTCGGGGGGTTCGCCGGCGACGTGCTCGAGTGGCTGGGCATCAGCAGCGACTTCGGGTGGCTGCTGACGCTGCTCACCGTGGTGGTCGGCTTCGGCGCCGACATGCTGCTGTTCTACCTGATGTTCGTGCTGCTCACCCGCCCGGTGGCGCCGCGCCGGTCCCTGTGGTCCGGCGCCGTGCTCGGCGCGGTCGCCTTCGAGATCCTCAAGCAGATCTCCAACGTGCTGTTCCGCTCGACCCAGGGGAACCCCGCCTTCCAGGCCTTCGGGATCGCACTGATCCTGCTCGTCTGGATCAACTACTTCTCCCGGGTCGTGCTCTACAGCGCCGCCTGGTCGCACACCTCGGCGGCGGCCCGGGCTCTGCGCGTGCCCGAGCCCGCCGCCCCGGTGCAGGGACCACCCTCACCCGCCCTGGTCAGGCCCGACGACCGCGGACCGGCCTGGGTGGCGCCGTACGCCGCCGGGGCGCTCAGCACGCTCGGCCTGGTCGCCGTGGCGCGGAAGCTGTCGCGGAAGGACCGCTGAGCACCGACCGCCGGGCCCCCTGTCGTCGTGTTGCCCTGACACCGAGGGGTCGGCGCGGCATGATCGCGGGTAGGCCCCGAGCGGCAGGGATCGTCCGGGGGACGTCGATCCGGGAGGCGTGAGATGAGTCGTCGACGACGCACCGTGCGGGAGCGGGCGCTGCGCGTCCGGCTCGCGCGGGAGAAGGCGCTCCGGCGCCGAGCGCGCACCAGCGGGTCCGGCCGATCCACGGCGGCTGCGGCCACAGCGGTCGCCGCGGCCGCGGTGGCCCTGGTGGGCCCGGCAGCGGCGTCGCCCGCCACGGGCGCCGTCGCCGGCCGCACCAGCGCCTCCCTGGCGCCGTGCGGCGGCCCCACGCCGTCCAGCGACCCGTCGGCCGCCGCCGACCTGGGTGGGACCGCGTTCTTCGCCGCCGACGACGGGGTCCACGGGCGCGAGCTGTGGAAGTCGGACGGCTCCGGCGCCGAGCTGGTCAGGGACGTCTATCCCGGTCCCCGCTCGGGCGGGCCGGACTCGCTGACGCCGGTGGGCGACCTGCTGTTCTTCACCGCCGAGGACGGGGTCCACGGCAAGGAGCTGTGGCGCACCGACGGGACGTCCGCGGGCACCGTGCTCGTGAAGAACATCTCGGGGAGCGACGGATACTACGGCGGACCGACCGCGCTGACCGTGGTCGGCGACCGGCTCTTCTTCACCGTCGACGACGACAGCCACGGCCGGGAGCTGTGGCGCTCGGACGGCACCCGCGCCGGCACCGTGCTGGTGAAGGACATCGACCCCGCGGACGAGGACTACTACAGCGGACCCAGCGACCTGACGGCCGTCGGCGACGCGCTGTTCTTCACCGCGGACGACGGCGTCCACGGTCGTGAGCTGTGGACCTCCGACGGGACCGGGGCCGGCACCGTCCAGGTCGCCGACATCCGCCCGGGCGAGTACGAGGGCGACCCTGCCTACCTGACCGCGGTCGGCAGCACCCTGTTCTTCACCGCGCGCGACGGGGTGCACGGCCGTGAGCTGTGGTCGTCCGACGGGACCGAGGCCGGCACCGCGCTGGTCCGCGACATCAAGCCCGGCGCCGGCGCCTCGGGCCCGGCCGAGCTGACCGACGCGGGCGGGACGCTGTTCTTCACCGCCGACGACGGCGTCCACGGGCGGGAGCTGTGGGCCTCGGACGGTACCGAGGCCGGCACGGTCCTGGTCGAGGACGTCGACCCCGACGAGGGCCAGGAGTACTACAACGGGCCGATGTCGCTGACGGACGCGGGTGGAACGCTGTTCTTCACCACCGACGACGGCGCGCACGGGCGGGAGCTGTGGACGTCCGACGGCACCGAGGGCGGCACGGTCCTGGTCAAGGACGTCTACCCCGGCGGCTACGGGAGCGAGCCGGCGTACCTCACCGCGGTCGGGAGCACGCTCTTCTTCGCGGCCAAGGACGGCGTCCACGGCAACGAGCTGTGGAGGTCCGACGGATCCGCAGCGGGCACCGTGCTGGTCAAGGACATCGGCACGCGCAACGACACCTACTACAGCGGCCCGGCCGCGATGGCCGACGTGGGCGGGACGCTCTTCTTCAGCATCGACGACGGCGTGCACGGCCGCGAGCCGTGGACGTCGGACGGCACGGCCGCCGGGACCTCACTGGTCGCCGACGTCAACGCCGGCGGTGGCTTCCGCGTGTCCTCGAAGGTCAAGCAGGACACCCGCGAGGGATCCGTCCGGGTCACGGTCGACGTCGCGGGCGCCGGCCGGCTGGTCGTCGCACCGGCGGGCGGGTCGCCGATCCGTCGCTCGGCGCAGGACCTGCCGAAGGCCGGGCGGACGTTGGTGACCATCGAGCCGACCGAGGCCGGGCTGCGGATCCTCCGGCAGGAGGGCAAGCTGCGGGTCACGGCGCGCTTCACCTTCACCCCCTGCGGTGCTGCGGGCTCGAGCGTGGTCCGCAGCTACACCCTGAGGCTGCGGTGAGCAGCAGGCCGGACGAGGAGCAACCGGCCGCGGACGGGACCGAGGTCCGCTACCACCACAGCACGTCCCTGCCCGGCCTGCTGGAGGACAGCGGCTGCTCCGTCCTCCTCTCGACCTACCAGGCCGGCCAGCTCGCCGCGGTCGGGGTGGCCGAGGGACGGCTGAGCTTCGCGTTCCGCCGCTTCGACCACGCCATGGGGGTCGCGGTCGGCACGGACCGGATCGCGGTCGGCGGCAAGGCCGAGATCTGGACGTTGCGGGACCAGTCCGAGATCGCACCGTCGATCGAGCCGGCGGGACGCTTCGACCGCTGCTGGCTAGCGGCCTCGTCCGTGGTGACCGGCGAGATCCGGTGCCACGAGATGGCGTGGGGCACGACGGCGTCCGGCGAGCCGGACCTGTGGGTCGTCAACACGCTCTTCTCCTGCCTGGTCGGGCTCGACCCGCGCTACAGCTTCGTGCCGCGGTGGCGGCCGCCGTTCGTCTCGGAGCTGGCCGCGCAGGACCGGTGCCACCTCAACGGCATGGCCATGCGGGACGGCCGACCCGACGTCGTCACCGTGATGGCGTGCAGCGACGAGCCGGGCGGCTGGCGGGCCGCCCGCAACGACACCGGCACCGTCCTCGACGTCGCGTCCGGCGAGGTCGTGACGACCGGGCTGGCGATGCCGCACTCGCCGCGCTGGCACGACGGCCAGCTCTTCGTCCTCAACTCCGGCTACGGGCGGCTGGAGCGGGTGGACCCGGCCACCGGTGCCCGCGACGTGGTCGCGGTCCTGCCGGGCTACGCCCGTGGGCTCGCCCTCCACGGCGACCTGGCCTTCGTGGGCCTGTCCCGCATCCGGGAGACGTCCACGTTCGGGGGCGCGCCGATCGCGGCGTACCACGACCAGCTGGTCTGCGGGCTCGGCGTGATCGAGCTCAGCACCGGGACCACCGTCGGGACGCTCCGGTTCGACAACGGGGTCGAGGAGATCTTCGACGTCCAGGTCGTCCCGGGCGCCCGCTGCCCGACCTTCGGCGGCCGGGCCGGCGACGCGGACGAGGTGTGGGTGCTGCCGGCTCAGTGACCGTGGCGCAGGGCGGCGTGCAGGTCCCAGTTGAGGCGGGAGATCACGTCGAGCGGGATCTCCTTGGGGCAGGCGGCCGTGCACTCACCGATGTTGGTGCAGCCGCCGAAGCCCTCCGCGTCGTGCTGGGCGAGCATGCCCACCACGCGGGAGTCGCGCTCCGGCTGGCCCTGCGGCAGCTCGCCGAGGTGGGTGATCTTCGCCCCCATGAACAGCGAGGCCGAGCCGTTGGGACAGGCCGCGACGCAGGCGCCGCAGCCGATGCAGGTCGCCACGTTGAAGGCGCGGACCGCGTCGTCGCGGGGCACCGGCACCGAGTGCGCCTCGGGCGCGGAGCCGGTGTTGACCGAGATGAAGCCGCCGGCCTGGATGATCCGGTCGAACGCCCCACGGTCGACCACGAGGTCCTTGAGCACCGGGAAGGCGTCGGCCCGCCACGGCTCGATGACGATCTCGTCGCCGTCCTTGAAGGAGCGCATGTGCAGCTGGCAGGTCGTGGTGACCTCCGGGCCGTGCGCCTGGCCGTTGATCATCAGGCCGCACGCCCCGCAGATGCCCTCGCGGCAGTCGGAGTCGAAGGCGACCGGGTCCTCGCCCTTCGAGATCAGGTCCTCGTTGAGGACGTCCAGCATCTCCAGGAAGGACATGTCCTCCGAGACGCCGTCGAGCTCGTAGGTGTGCATGGCGCCCTTGGTCTGGGCGTCCGGCTGGCGCCAGATCTTGAGGGTCAGCTTCATTACTTGTAGCTCCGCTGCTTCATCTCGATGGCCGTGTAGATGAGGTCTTCCTTGTGAAGGACGGGCGTGCCCATCCCCGTCGACGTGCCCTCCGGCTCGCTGTCGGCGACGAACTCCCAGGCGGCGACGTACGCGAACTGGTCGTCGTGGCGCAGTGCCTCGCCGTCCTCGGTCTGCGACTCGGCCCGGAAGTGGCCGCCGCAGGACTCGCGGCGGTTGAGCGCGTCGATGCACATGAGCTCACCGAGCTCGAAGAAGTCGGCCACCCGGCCGGCCTTCTCCAAGGACTGGTTGAGGGACTCGGCCGTGCCGAGCACCTTGACGTTGCGCCAGAAGTCGTCCCGGAGACCGCGGATCAGGTCGATCGCCTTCTTCAGGCCGTCCTCGCTGCGCTCCATCCCGCAGTACTCCCACATGATGTTGCCGAGCTCGCGGTGGTAGGAGTCGACGCTGCGGGTGCCGTTGGTGCTGAGGAAGTGGGCGACCCGGTCCTCGACCGACTTGCGCGCCTCGAGCACGGCCGGGTGCTGCTCGTCGACCTTCTCGAAGGGACCGTCGGCGAGGTAGTCGCGGATGGTGTGGGGGAGCACGAAGTAGCCGTCGGCGAGACCCTGCATGAGCGCCGAGGCCCCCAGCCGGTTGGCGCCGTGGTCGGAGAAGTTCGCCTCGCCGGTCACGAACAGGCCGGGGATCGTGGCCTGGAGGTCGTAGTCGACCCAGAGCCCGCCCATCACGTAGTGGACGGCCGGGTAGATCCGCATCGGGACCTCGTACGGGTTCTCGCCCGTGATCCGGGCGTACATGTCGAAGAGGTTGCCGTACTTCTCCTCGACCGCGTCGGCGCCGAGGCGCTCGATCGCGGCGCTGAAGTCGAGGTAGACGCCACGGCGGACGCCCTCGACCTCGGGACCCACACCGCGGCCCTCGTCGCACACGTTCTTCGCGGCGCGGGAGGCGATGTCGCGGGGGACCAGGTTGCCGAACGACGGGTAGATCCGCTCCAGGTAGTAGTCGCGGTCCTCCTCGGGGATCTGCCGGGGGTCCTTGTCGCAGTCGGACTTCTTCTTCGGCACCCAGATCCGGCCGTCGTTGCGCAGCGACTCCGACATCAGGGTCAGCTTGGACTGGTGCGCGCCGGTGACCGGGATGCAGGTCGGGTGGATCTGCGTGTAGCAGGGGTTGGCCATGTAGGCGCCCTTGCGGTGCGCCCGCCAGGTGGCGGTGACGTTGGAGCCCATCGCGTTGGTCGACAGGTAGAAGACGTTGCCGTAGCCGCCGGAGGCGAGCACGACGACGTCGGCGAGGTGCGTCTCGATCTCGCCGGTCACCAGGTCGCGGGCCACGATGCCGCGGGCCCGGCCGTCGACGACGATCAGCTCCAGCATCTCGTGGCGCGTGTACTGGGTCACCGTGCCGGCGGCCACCTGCCGCTCCATCGCCTGGTAGGCGCCGATCAGCAGCTGCTGGCCGGTCTGGCCCCGGGCGTAGAACGTGCGGGAGACCTGCACGCCGCCGAAGGAGCGGTTGTCGAGGAGACCGCCGTACTCACGGGCGAAGGGCACGCCCTGCGCCACGCACTGGTCGATGATGTTGGTGCTGACCTCGGCCAGCCGGTAGACGTTCGACTCGCGGGAGCGGTAGTCGCCGCCCTTGACCGTGTCGTAGAAGAGCCGGTGGACGGAGTCGCCGTCCTCCTTGTAGTTCTTCGCCGCGTTGATGCCGCCCTGGGCCGCGATCGAGTGGGCCCGGCGCGGGGAGTCCTGGTAGCAGAACGCCTTCACGTTGTAGCCGGCCTCGCCGAGGGTCGCGGCCGCCGAGCCGCCGGCGAGGCCGGTGCCGACGATGATGATGTCGAGCTTGCGCCGGTTGGCGGGGTTGACCAGGCGGGCGTCGAACTTGCGGGTGCTCCAGCGCTCGTCGATCGGGCCCTGCGGCGCCTTGGTGTCGAAGAGCGGGTCGCCCGGCGTGTAGTAGCCGGCGGCGTCGTCGCCGTGCTCGGCGGGGGCGTGGTAGGAGGGATCGCCCGTGAGGGTGGTGTCCGGCATGTCGGTCATGTGCGAGACCCCTTACTGGGTGATGACGCCCGCGAGGACGAAGATCGGGACGAGGGAGAAGCCGCCGGCGATGACGACCGCCAGGATCCAGCCGAGGGTCTTGGCATTGCGCCGGGCCCGCTCGTTGTTCGTCAGGCCCAGGGTCTGGGCCGCGCTCCAGGTGCCGTGGTGCAGGTGCATGCCGAGCGTGAACATCGCGAGGAGGTAGATGAGCGTCATCCACCAGGTGTCGAAGGTGTCGACGAGCAGGTTGTACGGGTCGTTGGTCGGCCCGCCGGAGACGTTGACCTTGCCGATGGTGAAGTTCAGCAGGTGCCAGACCAGGAAGAGCAGCAGCGTCAGGCCGCCCCACCGCATCGTGCGGGAGGAGAACGACGACGCGATGTTGCGCTTGACCACGTACTTCTGCGAGCGGGCCTTGCCGGCCCGGCGCCACAGCGTGAGGGCGGAGTAGACGTGGACGACGAGCGCCACGATGAGCGCCGCGCGCAGGATCCAGAGGAAGCCCTCGTAGGGGAGCATCGGCTCGCCCAGCGTGCGCAGGTGGTGGGCGTACTCGTTGTAGGCGTCGTGGCCCGCGAAGGCCTTGAGGTTGCCGTACATGTGCAGCAGCACGAAGAGGATGAAGACGATGCCGCTGGCAGCCATCAGGAGCTTGAGGGTGATCGTGGAGCGCGACGCCCGCGCTCCGGTCACCAAGGTCGTCGTTGCCACGGAGGGTCACGCTACCCGCCGCGGCACCCCCGGCGACGCGCGGGCCGGTGTGACTTACGTCCGGTTACCGGCGGGTCGGGCCCGCTGGGCCACCAGCGGCCGGTAGTGCAGGTCGACCAGTTCGTCGACGGCGTCGCGCCAGGTGCGGGTCGAGAGCTCCCGCCCCCGCGCCCCGAGCAGCGCCCGCTGGCCGTCGGCTGCCACCGCCGCCACGGCCCGCGCCAGGCCCCGCTCGTCGGCGGGGTCGTGGAGCAGCCCCGTCTCCAGGGTGCGGACCACGTCGGTCGCCCCGCCGGAGCGGGCGGCGACGACCGGCACCCCGGAGGCCGCCGCCTCGCGCAGCGCGTGGCAGCAGGTCTCGTGCCGCCCGGGGTGGGCCAGGACGTCCAGGGACGGCAGCACCGCCGTCAGCTCGCCGGTCGTCAGCTCGCCGGTGAACCGGGCCCCGGGCAGCCGGCCCTCGAGCCAGCCGCGCTGCGGACCCTCGCCGATCACCACGGGGCGGATGCCGGGCACGCTCGCCAGCGACGCCAGCCGCCGTACGTCGTGCCGCTTGCGGAGGCTGCCGACATACCCCACGACCACGAGCGGGCGGCTCGCCGAGCGCGACCGGGACCAGCGCTGGTGGAGCCACTCGTCGCGCAGTGCGGGCGTGAAGGCGGTGGTGTCGACGCCCGGCTCCCACCGCGCGGCCGCCACGTCGTGCTCGGCCAGTCGCTCGACCATCCAGGTCGAGGTGACGAGGACCCGGTCGACGCGCTCGGCGACCCGGGACCGCCAGTGGTCGGGGGTCACGTCGAGCAGCGCCGACTGCTCCACGGCCAGGACCGGCACCCCGAGGCGGCGCGCGTGCTTGACCGCCGTGCGGCCGACCGGCCCCGGCGAGGTCACGTGCACGAGGTCGGGCCGGAAGGCCTCGAGCGCCTCGCGGACCTGCGACCCGGTGCGGTCCAGCGGCCGCACCCGGGCGTTCCGGCAGCCGCGGTAGGTCGTCAGGCCCGGTCCCGGAGCCACCACGAGGACGTCGTGCCCGAGGTCGACGAGCCGGTCGAGCACGGCCTTCACCGTGGTCGTCGTCCCGTCGACGGCGGGGAAGAAGGTCTCGGTCACCAGGGCGATCCGCATGCCACCACCCTCCGCGCGCCGGGTGTCAGGACCGCAGCGCCGAGGTGGATGTCGGGTGAACCGCCGGCGGGACCCCACGGCCCCGCCGACCGGCGGCCCGGTGGAACGCGTTCCCGGAATCTCGGTGTGGGCCCTTTCACATCCGCCGATTCGTGTGCAGACTGCACAGGCACCCGACCCACCGGAGGTGGCGATGGCGTCGACGGACGCTCGAGAGACGACGGCAGCAGGTTCCACAGGAGTCAACGGGCCGACCCGGGCCCGGATCGTGGTCAAGACCCTCCGCACGGACCGCTGGTGGCTCTACCCGGCGGCGACCTTCGTCGTCTTCTCGGGGTTCGTGGTCTTCGCGACCTTCCGGGCCTTCTACGCCACCGACTACTACTCGGCGCCGTACCTCTCGCCGTTCTTCTCGCCGTGCCTGACCGGGTCCTGCGTCGAGGGCTCCTCCGACTTCGGCCAGCCGCTCGGCTGGTGGAGCCTCTCGCCGGCGCTGGTCATCCTGATCTTCCCGCTGGGCTTCCGGCTGACCTGCTACTACTACCGCAAGGCCTACTACCGGGCGTTCTGGCTCTCGCCGCCCGCCTGCGCGGTGGCCGAGCCGAAGGCGAAGTACACCGGCGAGACGCGGTTCCCCCTCATCCTGCAGAACATCCACCGCTACTTCTGGTACGCCGCCGTCGTGGTCGGCCTGATCCTGACCTACGACGTGGTGCTGGCGTTCGGGCCCGCAGAGGGCGAGCCGGACGGCATCCACATGGGCCTCGGCACGCTGCTGATGCTCGGCAACGTGGTGCTGATCTGGCTCTACACGCTGTCGTGCCACTCCTGTCGCCACATCACCGGCGGCCGGCTGCGGCACTTCTCCAAGCACCCGGTCCGCTACCGGATGTGGACGTTCGTCTCCAAGCTCAACGCCCGGCACGCGCAGTACGCCTGGTACTCGCTCTTCTCCGTGGCCCTGGTCGACCTCTACATCTTCCTGCTGGCGGCCAACGTCTTCGACGACCCCCGATTCTTCTGAGGATTGAGCCTTTCTGAGATGTCAGTCGAGAGCAGCCGGCACCCGATGACCGGCAACGAGATGTCCGGCGCCAGCGAGGGCGGCATGGAGCGCCACCGGTACGACGTCGTGGTGGTCGGTGCGGGCGGCGCCGGACTGCGGGCGGCGATCGCCGCGCACGAGGCGGGCGCGCGCACGGCCGTGGTCTGCAAGTCGCTGCTCGGCAAGGCCCACACCGTGATGGCCGAGGGCGGCATCGCCGCCGCCATGGGCAACCGGTGGCCCGAGGACAACTGGGAGGTGCACTTCCGCGACACCATGCGTGGCGGGAAGATGCTCAACAACTGGCGGATGGCCCAGCTGCACGCCCAGGAGGCTCCCGAACGGGTCCAGGAGCTCGAGGACTGGGGCGCGCTGTTCGACCGCACCGACGACGGGCTGATCTCGCAGCGGGACTTCGGCGGCCACAAGTACGCCCGGCTCGCCCACGTCGGCGACCGCACCGGCCTGGAGATGATCCGCACCCTGCAGCAGCGCACCGTGCAGCTCGGCATCGACGTCTACATGGAGTGCACGGTCACCGACCTGCTCAAGCGCGACGGGCGGACCGCCGGCGCGTTCGGCTACTGGCGCGAGACCGGCCGGTTCGTCGTCTTCGAGGCGCCCACGGTGATCCTGGCGACCGGAGGCATCGGCAAGTCGTTCAAGGTCACGTCGAACTCCTGGGAGTACACCGGCGACGGCCACGCGCTCGCCCTGCGTGCGGGGGCGGCGCTGATCAACATGGAGTTCGTCCAGTTCCACCCGACCGGCATGGTGTGGCCGCCGTCGGTCAAGGGGCTGCTGGTCACCGAGTCGGTGCGCGGCGACGGCGGCATCCTGAAGAACTCCGAGGGCAAGCGGTTCATGTTCGACTACATCCCGGAGTTCTTCAAGGCGGAGACGGCGGACACCGTCGAGGAGGCCGACCGGTGGTACGACGACAAGAAGAACAACCGTCGCCCACCCGAGCTGCTGCCGCGGGACGAGGTCGCCCGCGCGATCAACTCCGAGATCAAGGCGGGCCGCGGGACGCCGCACGGCGGGATCTACCTCGACATCGCCTCGCGCCGTACCCCCGAGTTCATCCGCAAGCGGCTGCCGTCGATGTACCACCAGTTCAAGGAGCTGGCCGACGTCGACATCACCCAGGAGCCGATGGAGATCGGCCCCACCTGCCACTACGTGATGGGCGGGGTGGAGGTGGACGCCGACACCCAGGAGAGCGCGGTCCCGGGCCTGTACGCCGTGGGGGAGTGCTCCGGCGGCATGCACGGGTCCAACCGGCTCGGCGGCAACTCGCTCGGCGACCTCCTGGTCTTCGGCAAGCGGGCCGGCGAGGCGGCGTCGGCGTACGCCGCCTCCCTCGGTGACGCGCGGCCGGCGATCGACGAGGCGGACGTCAAGGCCGCGCAGGCGAGCGCGCTGGCCCCCTTCGAGGTCGAGGGCGGCGAGAACCCGTACACGATCCAGCACGACCTCCAGCAGTCGATGAACGACCTGGTCGGCATCATCCGCACCGGGCCGGAGCTGGAGGAGTCGCTGCGCGAGATCGAGGTCTTCAAGCAGCGCGCGGCGACGATGGTCGTCGAGGGGCACCGGCAGTACAACCCCGGCTGGCACCTCGCGATCGACCTGCGCAACATGCTCATCGTCTCCGAGGCGATCGCCAAGGCGGCGCTGGCCCGCGAGGAGTCCCGGGGCGGGCACACCCGGGACGACTTCCCGAAGACCGACCACGAGGTCTGGGGCACCAAGAACCTCGTCGTCACCCTCAACGCCGACGGCACCGGCGTCGACCTGCACGAGAAGCCGCTCCCGGTCATGCCGGACGAGCTCAAGAAGTACTTCGACTGAGAGGCACCTCCATGGGCTACGACCTGAAGATGCGCGTCTGGCGCGGCGACCAGGACGGCGGCGACCTCGCCGACTACACCGTCGAGGTGTCCGAGGGTGAGGTGGTGCTCGACGCCCTGCACCGGCTCCAGGCGACCCAGACCGGCGACCTGGCGATCCGCTGGAACTGCAAGGCCGGCAAGTGCGGCTCGTGCTCGGCCGAGATCAACGGCCGGCCGCGGCTGATGTGCATGACCCGGCTCTCGGACTTCGAGCCGACCGAGACGATCACGGTCACCCCGATGCGGTCCTTCCCGGTGATCCGCGACCTGGTCACCGACGTGTCGTTCAACTACGAGAAGGCCAAGGAGCTGCCCTACGCCGAGCTGCCGCCGCGCGACGCCGACGGCAAGCGGCGGATGGCGCAGATCGACGTCGAGCGCGGCCAGGAGTTCCGCAAGTGCATCGAGTGCTTCCTGTGCCAGAACGTCTGCCACGTCGTCCGTGACCACGAGGAGAACAAGCCGGCCTTCGCCGGTCCCCGGTTCTTCCTGCGGTACGCCGAGCTCGACATGCACCCCCTCGACACCCACGACCGGCGGGAGCTCGCGCAGGGAGCGGCCGGGCTCGGGATGTGCAACATCACCAAGTGCTGCACCGAGGTGTGCCCGGAGGGCATCAAGATCACCGACAACGCGATCATCCCGATGAAGGAGCGCGTGGTCGACCGCAAGTACGACCCGCTCGTGTGGCTCGGCAACAAGATCGGCCTGCGCAACAAGGACAACGACGGCCGCACCGAGGTGTGACCGTCCGGGCTCAGCCCATCATCGACACCAGCGCGTGGCCGGCGGCGTATGCCGCCAGTCCCGCGGCGGCCGCGACGAACGCGGTCACCACCAGCAGGGTCAGGACTGCCTTCAGGTAGGTCATGGGTCCGAGCTCCCTCCGTGCGACACCACCGTCCGCGTGCGGCGGACACCCTGAAGACGCGTGGCGGGTCCGCCCGGTTGCGCCGTCCGGGTTGCGGTTGCGTCACGAACCGGCGACGACCCGGACACGGGCACCCGGACCGGCGCCTATCGCAGGAGTTGCTGCGCCAGCGTCGTGTGCCACCAGGATGCGACCTGGTCCGGGCTCCAGCCGAACTCGCCCGTCGCGGTCGTGAAGCCGTCCAGGGTGACCAGGATCGCGTAGACGGCGACCGCGCGGTCGGGGTCCACGCCGCGCTGCCACGTCCTGGCCGGCCACGAGGAGAACACCGCGCGGCGCTGGCTGTCGCCCCGACCCCGGCCCTCGTCGTACGCCGCGCCGAGCTCGGGGTGCTGCCGGCGCCCCTCGCCCAGGATCCGGAGCACGTCGCCGCCGTGCTCGAAGAGCCGTCGGTCGAAGTCGACGAAGGCGCGCAGCTGTCCCTCCGGGTCGCCGGCCCGCTCCTGGAGCTCGCGGATCGCCCGCTGGACGTCGGCGTCCTGCTCGGCCGCGTCGATGAGTGAGCTGGCCAGGCCGGCCTTGCTGCCGTAGACGCTGTACACCGTGGCCTCGGAGACGCCTGCTCCCGCCGCGACCGAGCGGACGCTCGTCCCGGCCCACCCCTTCTCGAGGAAGCGGGCCCGCGCCGAGGCGGCGATGAGCGCGCGGGTGCGCTCTGCCTGCTGCTCGCGGAGCTCGGACTTGTACGGGCGCGACGTGCTCACGGTGACCACTGTACAGGTTCGTTGAGTTGGTCTATATTCACTGAGCAATGCTCAATCAATTAGTAACGACTCAGTGAAAGGCGTCTCCCATGACCACCACACCCCTGACCTCGACCCCCGCCGCCGTCGCCCACGAGGTGCTCGGACGCCTCGAGTCCGCGTGGAACGCCGGTGACGGCGCCGCCTTCGGCGCCGTCTACGCACCCGACGCCTCGTTCGTGACCATCCGCGGCGAGCACGTCGTCGGCGCCGAGGCGATCGGGGCCGGGCACGCCGGGATCTTCGGCTCCATCTACGCCGGCAGCGTGAACCGCATGGAGCTGGTCCGGGCCGTCGAGCTGGCCGACGGGGTCGTGCTCGCCGTCTCGGTCAACACCCTCGACTGCCCGACGGGCCCGCTCGCCGGCCGGCACCAGGCGATGTCGACGAGCGTCGTCGCCCGGTCCGCGGAGGCCGCCGGGTGGCACGTCGTGTCGACCCACAACACCCTCGTGGGGGCCTGACATGTCGACCGGGACGATCGCGGTCCCGACGACCGCCGACGACCGCCGGGTGTCGCACCGCGCGACCGCGATCCTGTTCGCGTCCGGGGGCGTGCTGCTGGCGGCAGGCGGGCAGCTGCACCCACGCGGGTCGGGCGACAGCCTCGATGCCCACCTGCTGTCGATGTTCGAGTCGCCGGCGTGGCCGCTGTCCCACCTGCTGATGCTGGCCGGGACGGTGCTGAGCGTGCTGGCGTTCCTCTCCGCCCGCCGGACCGAGGCCTTCGGCCCGCGGGTGCAGCGCTGGCTGCCGGCCGTGGCCGCCTGCTGGGCGTTCGGCGCGGCGGAGCTGGTGCCCCACCTCCTCGCCGCCGGCGACGCCCACGCGCTGGAGCACCACGAGGCGACGCCCGTGCTGGACGTGCACCTGGTCATGCAGCTCGTCGCCGGGCCGCTGGTCGGCCTGAGCGGTGCCGTCATCGCGGTGGTGGTCCACCTGGCCACGAGGTCCTGGGCCACGGCGGTCCTCGCCGGGTTCGCGGTCGTGGGCGGGCTGCTGTCCGCGGCGGCAGCACCGCTCGTCGTGCTGACCGGCGACCCGGCGTTCACGCTGCTGTTCCCCTTCCAGGCGGGGCTCGCGGTGTGGTTGGTCGGGACCGGCGTCCGGCTGCTCCGGCGGTGACCGCCCGGAGGTGGCCGGGGCTCGCCCGAGCCTCGGCCACCGGTGTCGGAGCGGCCGGTTTGGTCACACTCGGTGGCCGTGGTCACCCCACCCTTCTATCGTTCGCACCATGACGGATGGGACGGTCGAGGGCGGCCTGGACGAGCCCGGCGAGCTGGAGCCGGCCCCCGGGTCGCTCGACCTCGCGGACCCGGAGGACCGGTGGACGGTCGCGGACTGGGAGCACCAGGCGGCGGCGGTGCTCCGCAAGTCCCGCCGGCTGACCGACGAGGACCCCGACGACCGGGTGTGGGCGAGGCTCACCCGCACCACGCTGGACGGCATCGGCGTCACTCCTCTCGGCACCCGGGCGATGCTCGACGAGGTGCGCACCAGTGGCCGGCCGCTGCGCCAGGGCGACTGGGACGTCCGCGTCCGGGTGGACGGCCGCGACGCCGCGCTCGCCCACGAGGAGGCGCTCGCGGACCTCGACGGTGGCGTGACGTCCCTGTGGCTCGTGGGCGGCACCGACCTCGCGACCGTCCTCGACGGCGTGCTGCTCGACCTGGCCCCGGTGGTGCTCGACGGCGTCGACCCGCACGCGTTCCTCGCCCACGTCGGCGACCGTGAGCTGCACCCCGGCACCAACCTCGGCGTCCCGGCGGCGGAGGCCACGGCCGACCTGGCCCGCACCGCTCGCGACCGCGGCGTGCTCGGCTTCGTCATCGACGCCACCGCCGTCCACGACCGCGGGGCCAGCGACGCCCAGGAGCTGGCCTGGTCGATGGCCGCGGCCGCGTCCTACCTGCGCACCCTGACCGACGCCGGTCTCACCGTGGGCGAGGCCGCCCGGCTCGTCGAGTTCCGCTACGCCGCGACCGACGAGCAGCTCGCGACGATCGCCAAGCTGCGCGCCGCGCGCCGGCTCTGGGCCCGCGTGCTCGAGATCTGCGAGGCGCCGCTCGACGGCCTGGTGATGCGCCAGCACGTCGTCACGAGCAGCCCGATGATGAGCAAGTACGACCCCTGGGTGAACCTGCTCCGCACGACGGTCGCGGCGTTCGCCGCCGGCGTCGGCGGCGCGGACAGCGTGACCGTCCTGCCCTTCGACACGCCGCTCGGCCGCTCCGACGAGCTCGCCCGGCGGATCGCCCGCAACACCTCCCACCTGCTCATCGACGAGGCCCATGTCGCGCACGTCGCCGACCCGGCCGGCGGCTCGTACGCCGTCGAGAAGCTCACCGACGACCTCGCCGCGGTCGCGTGGCGGATCTTCGGCGAGCTCGAGGACGGCGCCGACCTCGAGGCCGCGATCGCGGACACGGTCGCGAGGCGGGAGGCCCAGGTGGCCACCCGCAAGCGACCCATCACCGGGCTCACCGAGTTCCCCAACCTCGCCGAGGTGCTGCCCGAGCGGCCGGGCGAACCCGATCCGGTGCGTCGCTACGGCGCCAGCTTCGAGGCGTTGCGGGACGCGCCGGCCGCCACCCCCGTCTTCCTCGCGACGCTCGGCACGGTCGCCCAGCACACCGCCCGCGCGACGTTCGCCAGCAACCTGCTCGCGGCCGGCGGGATCGCCGTCGACGTCGCCGGGCCGACGAAGGACCCCGACGAGCTCGCCGAGGCGTACGCCGGCCAGCCGGTCGTGTGCCTCGCCGGCTCGGACCAGACCTACCTGGAGTGGGGCGAGGCCGCGGCCGAGCGGCTCCGAGCGGCCGGCGCGACCCACGTCGTGATCGCGGGCAAGCCGGTCGACTGGACCGACGACTCCTGTGCGATGGGTGTCGACGCCCTGGACTTCCTGACCCGGACGAGGGAGAAGCTGGCATGAACTCACCCCATGAAAACGCGTCGCTGGCGCTCCGCTACTCCGAGGGGACCCCGAGATGACGGTCCCGAAGAGCTTCAGCGGCCTGCCGCTCGTCGACGACGCCCGCTGGACGATGGGCTGGCCGGACGTCGCCGAGCCGTGGCTCTCGCCCGAGGGCATCGAGATCAAGGGCTGGTACACCGAGGCCGACCTCGAGGGGCTCGACGCGCTCGACACCCTCCCCGGCCTCAGCCCGTTCCTGCGCGGGCCCTACCCGACGATGTACACCACCCAGCCGTGGACGATCCGGCAGTACGCCGGCTTCTCCACGGCCGAGGAGTCGAACGCCTTCTACCGCCGCAACCTGGCCGCCGGCCAGAAGGGGCTCTCGGTCGCGTTCGACCTGGCCACGCACCGCGGCTACGACTCCGACCACCCACGGGTGCGGGGCGACGTCGGCATGGCCGGGGTGGCGATCGACTCGATCTACGACGCGCGCACCCTCTTCGAGGGCATCCCTCTCGACGAGATGTCGGTGTCGATGACGATGAACGGCGCGGTCCTGCCGGTGATGGCGCTCTACATCGCCGCGGCCGAGGAGCAGGGGGTGAAGCCGGAGCAGCTCGCGGGGACCATCCAGAACGACATCCTCAAGGAGTTCATGGTCCGCAACACCTACATCTACCCACCCGCGCCGAGCATGCGGATCATCAGCGACATCTTCCAGTTCACCGCGGAGCGGATGCCGCGCTTCAACTCGATCTCGATCTCCGGCTACCACATGCAGGAGGCCGGGGCGACCAACGACCTCGAGGTCGCCTACACCCTGGCCGACGGCGTCGAGTACATCCGGGCCGGCCTTGCCGCCGGCCTGGACATCGACCGGTTCGCGCCGCGGCTGTCCTTCTTCTGGGCGATCGGCATGAACTTCTTCATGGAGGTCGCGAAGATGCGCGCGGCGCGGGCGCTGTGGGCCCGGCTGGTGCGCCAGTTCGACCCGCAGAACCCCAAGTCGCTCAGCCTGCGCACCCACTCGCAGACGTCGGGCTGGTCGCTGACCGCCCAGGACGTCTTCAACAACGTCGGACGCACCTGCATCGAGGCGATGGCCGCCACCCAGGGCCACACCCAGTCGCTGCACACCAACGCCCTCGACGAGGCGATCGCGCTGCCCACCGACTTCTCGGCCCGGATCGCCCGCAACACCCAGCTGCTCCTGCAGCAGGAGAGCGGCACGACCGGGACGATCGACCCCTGGGCCGGCTCCTACTACGTCGAGCGGCTGACCCACGACCTCGCCGAGCGGGCGTGGGCGCACATCCTCGAGGCCGAGGCGGCCGGCGGCATGGCGGCGGCCATCGAGCAGGGCATCCCGAAGATGCGCATCGAGGAGGCGGCGGCCCGCACCCAGGCGCGGATCGATTCCGGCGCGCAGAAGGTGATCGGCGTCAACACCTTCCGCCCGGCCCACGAGGACCGCCTCGAGGTGCTCCGCGTCGACAACGACGACGTCTACCGCCAGCAGATCGCCAAGCTGGAGCGGCTGCGCGCCGAGCGCGACGACGCCGAGGTCGAGCGGACGCTGCAGGCGCTGACCCGCTCCGCCGAGGCCGGCCCGTCCACGACCCTCGACGGCAACCTGCTCGCTCTGGCCGTCGACGCCGCCCGCGCCAAGGCGACGGTCGGCGAGATCTCCGCCGCCCTCGAGAAGGTCTACGGGCGCCACCAGGCGGTCATCCGTACGATCAGCGGCGTGTACAGGGCCGAGGCGGACAAGGCCGGCGACGCGGCGGTCGCCGCGGTGCTCCGGGCCACCGAGGAGTTCGAGGAGGCCGAGGGCCGCCGGCCCCGGATCCTGGTCGCCAAGATGGGCCAGGACGGCCACGACCGGGGTCAGAAGGTCGTGGTCAGCGCGTTCGCCGACCTCGGATTCGACGTGGACGTCGGGCCGCTGTTCTCCACGCCCGAGGAGGTCGCCCAGCAGGCTGTCGACGCGGACGTCCACATCGTCGGCGTCTCCTCACTGGCCGCCGGCCACCTCGCGCTGCTGCCCGCGCTCAAGCAGGCCCTCGCCGACCAGGGCCGACCCGACATCATGGTGGTCATCGGGGGTGTGATCCCGCCGGACGACGTCGCGACGCTGCAGGAGATGGGTGCGGCGGCGGTGTTCCTGCCCGGCACCGTCATCGCCGAGTCGGCGCTGGACCTGCTGGCGCGGCTGCGTGAGCAGCTCGACGGTGCCTGACGTCGAGGCGCTCCTCGAGGGGATCGGGGCCGGACGCCGGGCAGCGATCTCGCAGGCGATCACGCTGGTCGAGTCGACCAGCCCCCGGCACCGGGACCAGGCGCGCGAGCTGCTGACGCGGCTCGAGCCGCACGACGCCGTACGCGTCGGTGTGTCGGGTGTGCCCGGCGTCGGCAAGTCGACGTTCATCGAGGCGCTCGGCAGCCGGCTCACCGCGGCCGGCCACCGGGTCGGGGTGCTCGCGGTCGACCCCAGCAGCGTGCGGACCGGCGGCTCGGTGCTCGGCGACAAGACCCGCATGGCCCGACTCGCCACCGACCCGCGGGCCTTCATCCGGCCCAGCCCCAGCGCCGGGACGCTCGGCGGCGTCGCGCGGGCGACGGTGCAGGCGATGCTGGTCCTCGAGGCGGCGGGGTACGACGTCGTGCTCGTCGAGACGGTCGGTGTCGGTCAGTCCGAGGTGACGGTGGCCGGCATGGTCGACACGTTCCTCTACCTCACCCTGGCCCGCACGGGCGACCAGCTCCAGGGCATCAAGAAGGGCATCCTCGAGATCGCCGACGTCATCGCGGTCAACAAGGCCGACGGTGACCGCCGGCAGGAGGCGCGGGTGGCCGCCCGCGACCTGGCGGGGGCGCTGCGGCTGGTGCACGGCGCCGCGGACCGGGCGCCCGCGGTCGTGACCTGCTCGGCGCTGGAGGACAGCGGGGTCGACGAGGTGTGGGACCGGGTTCTCGAGCACCGCGAGCACCTCGGCACCGAGGGCTTGGCGCGCAAGCGGGCCGAGCAGCAGCTGGACTTCACCTGGTCGCTGGTGCGCGACGAGCTGGACCAGCGGCTGCGCCGGTCGCCGGCCGTCTCCGCGATCCGGGCCGAGGTCCGCGAGGCCGTGCTGTCCGGCCGGCTCCCGGCGCCGGTCGCGGCCGATCGGATCCTCGCGGCCTACGACGAGGGGTGACCACCCCCCGGAAACACGTGACAAATGAGCCGAAGTGGTGATGTGCGCGACCCCCTTCCGTGGTGAGACTGCTGCGGACCACACCAACCTCTTGGGGGAGACACATGCACCAGACCCGACTCATGGTGGCCGCCACGGCGGTCGCCCTCACGGCCGCGTCGTTCGGCGTACCGACCGCCGCGGACGCCGCGCGGCCTGAACCCACGACCCTGCTGAAGGGGCTGGTGTCGCCCCTCACGGCGGCGGTGGCCTCCGACGGCACCGTCTACGTCACGCAGAACTTCAGCGGCCAGCTGACCCGCAAGCGGCCCGGCAAGCCGGCGAAGGTCGTCTACGCCGCCCGGGGCGGCAACGAGGTGGGCGGCGTCTCGGTGCGCAAGGGCGTCGTCGTGTTCACCGAGACCGCCAGTGACGCCCAGGGCATGCCTGCCGACTCCTGGGTCAAGTGGATGGGGCGGTCCGGCAAGGTCCGGACGCTCGCGCACGTGCGGGCCTACGAGAACAAGCACAACCCCGACCACGTGGTGAAGTACGGCGCTCGCGGCATCCGGCCCGGCTGCGCCTCGCAGTGGCCGACCGACCAGTTCGGGCCGGCCACCTACCGCGGGCTGCCCGACTCGCATCCCTACGCCACCTACCAGACCACGAGGAAGGTGTACGTCGCCGATGCCGGCATGAACGCCGTCATCGCGATCTCCCGGTCGGGCCGCATCTCGACGGTCGCCGTGCTGCCGCCCGTGCCCGTGCGGATCACCCGCCAGCTCGCGGGCTCGATGGGGCTGCCGGACTGCGCCGTCGGGCTGACCTACTACGGCGAGCCGGTCCCGACCGACGTGGAGACCCGCAATGGCAAGCTGCTGGTCACCACCGAGGGCGGCGGCCTGGGCGAGCAGATGCCGCTCGGGTCGATCTACCGGGTCAACAAGCGCAGCGGCAAGACGACCAAGATCGTGGGCGGGCTGATGACCCCGGTCGGGCTGGGTGTCGCCCGGAACGGCGACCTGCTGGTGTCGCAGCTGTTCGCCGGCGTGATCTCGCGGGTGCCGCACGGCACGCACGCCGTCCGGACCTACGCCAAGGTCAACCTGCCGGCCGCGGTCGAGTGGACGCCGCGAGGTGTCTACGCGACGGTCGACTCGCTGGTCGGGCCGTCGCAGGAGCAGCCGTCCACCCCGCCCGGTGGTCGGCTGGTGAAGTACCGGCGCTGACCGGCTCCGCCCGCGGGATCGCAGGTCTGGACCACCTGCGGTCCCGCCGGGCGGACGCCCGGCCCCACGGCCGCCCGGTCGGTTGACCCAACTCCGGAGGTCACTCGATCCGGGCACCTGCCCCGGCGGGGCGGCCGGTGAACTAACCTCGACCTGATGTCCGATCCCGACGCCGGTGCCATGCCCCGCCCGACGACCGCCGCAGCCGTCCTCGACGCCGCCGTCGCCGAGCACGAGGCGGAGCTCGTCGCGCTGCGCCGCGACCTGCACGCCCACCCCGAGCTCTCCTGGCGCGAGATCCGCACGACGGCACTCGTCGCGGCGCGGGTCGAGCGCGCGGGCTGGCGGGTGACCGAGCTGCCCCGCACCGGTCTGGTCGCCGAGATCGGCGAGGGCGGACCGGTCGTGGCGCTGCGCGCGGACCTCGACGCACTTCCGGTGCCGGACCTCACCGACGACCCCTGGGCGAGCACGGTGGACGGCGTGACCCACGCCTGCGGCCACGACGTCCACGTCGCCTCGCTGGTCGGGGCGGCGATCGCGCTGGGCCGGGCCCACGAGCAGGGCCTGGTCCGGGGCCGGGTGCGGCTGCTCTTCCAGCCCGCCGAGGAGGTCATGCCCGGCGGAGCCCTCTCCCTCATCGACGAGGGTGCCCTGGCGGACGTGGAGCGGATCTTCGGGCTGCACTGCGACCCCAGCCTCGACGTCGGCCAGGTGGGGCTGCGGGAGGGCCCGATCACCGGCGCCGCCGACCACCTCGAGGTGCTGCTCACCGGCTCCGGCGGCCACACGTCGCGGCCGCACCTGACCGAGGACCTCACCTACGCGCTCGCCAAGGTGGTCACCGAGCTGCCCGGCATCCTCTCGCGGCGCCTGGACCCTCGCGCCGGTGTCAGCGTGGTGTGGGGCATCGTGCACGCCGGCGCGGCCCACAACGTCATCCCCGCGACCGGTCGGGTCGGGGGCACCGTCCGGATGCTCGACGCGGTGGCCTGGTCCGAGGCCGAGAAGCTGGTCCCGGTGCTGGTCGAGCAGATCGTCGCGCCCTACGGCGTGCACGCCCAGGTGGACTACCAGCGCGGCGTGCCCCCGGTCGTCAACGACCTCTCCGCCACCATCGAGCTCGGGCACGCGGTCGAGGACGTCCTCGGACCCGCCGGGCACGTGCCGACCCAGCAGAGCCTCGGTGGCGAGGACTTCGGCTGGTACCTGGACCGGGTCACGGGCTCGATGGGGCGGCTGGGCACCCGGACGCCGGGCGGGCCGACGTACGACCTCCACCAGGGCAACCTGCGCATCGACGAGCGCGCCGTGGCCATCGGCGCCCGGGTGCTCGCCGGCGTCGCTCTCTCGGCCCTGCGCCGCGGCTGAGCCGCGGCTGCGCCCTCCCGACTAGCCCTTGCGGTAGGGGATCCCGTCCGCGGCCGGCGGGCGCGACCGACCGACGAGCCCGGCGACCGCGAAGATCGTGACGACGTACGGCAGCATCAGCATGAACTGGCTGGGCACCGGCGAGCCGATGACCGACAGCACGCCCTGCAGGTTCGTGGCGAAGCCGAACAGCAGCGCCGCCAGGGTCGCCCGGATCGGGTCCCACTTGCCGAAGATGACCGCCGCCAGCGCGATGTAGCCCGCGCCGCCGGTCATCTCCCGGTTGAACTGGGGCACCGAGACCAGCGTGTAGAACGCGCCGCCCATGCCGGCGACGGCGCCGGCGATCAGGATGGTGCGCCACCGGGTGCGGTTGACCTTGATGCCGACGGTGTCGGCCGCGGTCGGGTGCTCGCCGACGGCGCGCACCCGCAGGCCCCACTTGGTCCGGTAGAGCGCCCAGGTGACCAGGGCGACCGCGACGTAGAGGAGGTACACGATCGGGGTCTGGCGGAAGAAGATCGGCCCGATGAGGGGGATGTCGCCCAGCACCGGGATCACCAGCCGGTCGAAGTGCGGCGGCGAGTTGAGCGTGTCGGCGTTGGGGGCCAGCACCTGGGTGAACATGAAGCTGGTCAGGCCGAGCACCAAGACGTTGAGGACCACGCCGACGATGACCTGGTCGACGAAGTAGCTGATGGCGAACAGCCCCAGCAGCAGGGCGACCAGCACGCCCGCGACGCTTGCGGCCACCAGTCCGGCCCAGGCGGAGCCGACCACCGAGGCGATCATCGCGGCGGCGAAGGCCCCGGCGAGGAGCTGCCCCTCGATCGCGATGTTGACCACGCCCGAGCGCTCGCCGAGGACGCCACCGAGGGCACCGAAGACGAGAGGCACGGCGAGGGCGAGCGATCCCGAGAGCAGCCCGACGACCGGGATGGTGCCGCCGGTGGCCGCCCAGGTGAGGAATCCGACGACCCAGGCGACCGAGTAGACGATGACCAGCCACATCGGCGTCCTGCGTCGCTGCCGGTAGAGGACGACCGAGCCGGCCGCGCACAGCAGGCACACCGCCGCCAGCACCCAGGCGGTCAGGGTCGACGGCACGGTCACGGTCGGCAGCTGGGCGAAGTCGCTGGGGACGGCGAGCCGGAAGGTCGTGTCGCCCGACTCGGGGAAGAACGCCACGATGGCCGCGAGTCCGACCGCGAGGACGCTGAGGAGGACCGGCGCCTTCTTGTCGATGACGGTGGTGACGCCGGCCAGCGGCGTCTCGTCGAGCGGGATGCTGGCCTCGCCGGTCGTCGTGCTCACTTCGCCTCCTTGGCAGGCAGCCGGAAGATGGTCTTGATCAGGGGTGGTGCCGCCAGGAAGAGCACGATCAGCGACTGCACGACCAGCACGATGTCGACCGGGATGTTCTGCGAGGCCTGCATCGCGAAGCCGCCGGCCTTCAACGCGCCGAACAGCACGCCCGCCGCCAGGATGCCGAACGGCCGGGACCGGCCGAGGAGGGCGACCGTGATCGCGTCGAAGCCGATCCCGGCGTCGAGGTCGACGGTGATGCCGCTGGTCACGGTGCCGAGCACCTGGTTGGCGCCGGCCAGCCCGATGAGCGCTCCGGCGATCAGCATGACCACGACGTACGTGCGGCCGACGTCGATGCCCGAGGCCCGGGCGGCCTGCGGGTTGATGCCCACGGCGCGGATCCGGAAGCCGAGCGCCGACCGCTCCAGCAGCCACCAGGCGAACGCGACCGCGAGCAGCGCGATGATGAACCCCAGGTGCAGGTTGTACTGGTCGCCGAAGAGCTTCGGCAGGACCGCGGAGTCCTTCATCGGCAGGGACTTGGGGTTGAACGAGTCGGGCGCCTGCAGCAGGCTCTGCTTCGAGAGCGCGAAGAACACCAGGTAGAACGCGACGTAGTTGAGCATGATCGTCACGATCACCTCGTGGGCGCCGGTGCGGGCCTTGAGGACGCCGGCCAGGCCGGCCCACAGCGCCCCGCCCAGCATCGCGGCGACGAGTGCCAGGCTCAGGTGCAGCACGGCCGGGAGGTCGAACTGGTAGCCGACCCAGCCCGCCGCGGCACCCGCGATCAGTATCTGGCCGCGGCCACCGATGTTGAACAGGCCGGCACGGAAGGCGACGCCGACGCCGAGGCCCGAGACGATGAGGGGAGCAGCGAACTTCGCGGTCTCCGTCAGCGGCTTGATGCCCTGCTGGAAGGAGTCGGCGTTGGTGTTGTAGACCGACCCGCGGAACAGGGCCGTGTAGGCACCCCACACGGCGTCCCAGGTGGCGTTGAAGAAGTCCCCCGGCCGCGCGGTGATGTAGCCGGCCGTGGCGCGCACGTTGTCATCGGTGACGGCGATCAGCACCGACCCGACGAGCACGGCGAGGAGCACGGCGAGCACCCCGACCAGGAAGCTCCCGGCCGCGAACTCGTGGAGGAAGGCGCTCCACCGGTCCTGCTCCGGCGCCTCCTCCGGCTCGGTGGGGGGCTGCTGCTCGGTCCCGACACTGCTGGTCATGCGGGGATCGCTCCTTCCGGACGCTCACCGGTCATCATCAGGCCGAGCACCTCACGAGGCGTGTCCCCGGGGACGATGCCGACGACGCGACCCCGGTAGAGCACCATGATGCGGTCCGCCAGGGCAGCCACCTCGTCGAGCTCGGTGGACACCACCAGGACGGCGACACCCGCGTCCCGGCCGGCCACGATCTGTTTGTGGATGAACTCGATCGAGCCCACGTCGACGCCGCGCGTCGGCTGCGCTGCGACCAGCAGCCGTAGGTCGCGCGAGAGCTCCCGCGCGACGACGACCTTCTGCTGGTTGCCGCCGGAGAGCTGGTCCGCGAGCGTGGTGACGCCGGGTGCGCGCACGTCGTACTCGGCGATCTTGTCCTTGGCGAACGTCTCGAGGTGCTCCAGCTGCAGCGTGCCGCGGCGGACGAACTCGCCGCCGTGGCTGCGGTTGAGCATCAGGTTCTCGGCGATCGTGAACTCGCCCACGAGACCCTCGACCTGGCGGTCCTCGGGGATGAAGCCGACCCCGGAGTCCAGGATGTGGCGGACCGACCGCCCCACCAGCTCCTGGCCGTCCAGGCGGATCGAGCCCTGCACGTGGTCCTGCAGGCCCATCAGCGCCTCGGTCAGCTCGGTCTGGCCGTTGCCCTGCACCCCGGCCACCGCGAGGATCTCGCCGGCCTTCACGGTGAAGCTGACGCCGTCGACGTGCACCCGGCCCGCGTCGTCGAAGACCCGGAGGTCCTTGACCGCGAGCATCTCCGCGCCGGGCTTCGCCGGGTCCTTGTGCACGGTCAGCTCGACCGGTCGGCCGACCATCAAGGCGGCGAGCTCGGCGTTGCTCGCGGTCGGCTGGGCCTCCCCGACGACCTTGCCGAGCCGGATGACCGTGATCTTGTCCGCGACCTCGCGCACCTCGCGCAGCTTGTGGGTGATGAAGACGATCGCCTTCCCGGCCGCCCGGAGCTGCCGCATGATCTCCATCAGCTCGTCGGTCTCCTGGGGCGTCAGCACCGCGGTCGGCTCGTCGAGCACGAGCACCTGGGCGTCGCGGGAGAGCGCCTTGATGATCTCGACCCGCTGCTGCACGCCGACGGGGAGGTCCTCGACGAGCGCGTCGGGGTTGACGTCGAACCCGAACTGCTCGGAGATCTCCCGGACCCGCCGGCGCGAGGCCTCGAGGTCGAGCCGGCCGGCGAAGCCGGTCGACTCGTCGCCGAGCATGACGTTCTCGGCGACGGTGAAGACGGGGATCAGCATGAAGTGCTGGTGCACCATGCCGATGCCGGCGGCGATGGCGTCGCCGGGCCCGTCGAAGTGCTGGACGACCCCGTCCAGCTCGATCTCGCCCTCGTCGGCCCGGTAGAGCCCGTAGAGGACGTTCATCAGCGTGGACTTGCCGGCGCCGTTCTCGCCGAGGAGGGCGTGGATCTCCCCGGGCTCCACCGTCAGCGAGATGGCGTCGTTGGCGACGAGCGTCCCGAAACGCTTCGTGATGTCGCGGAGGACGAGCTTCATGGCACGGATCCTAGTGTCGACGGCAGGGGGTCTCGGCAAGGGAAGGGGGGAGGCCGGCGGGGCCGGCCTCCCCCCTTCCGAGGGTGGTGCGAACCTACGCTGCCAGGGTCACTGGTTCAGGTAGGAGTTGACCGGGATCGTGCCGTCCTTGATGCCGGCCGCGATCTCCTGCAGCTGGTCGGACAGGTCGGCGGGGACCTTCGACTCGAAGTTGTGGAACGGGGCGATCCCGACGCCGTCGTTCTCCAGCGTGCCGACGTACGGCGCGAAGTCGAAGTTGTCGCCGTCGTTGGCCGCCGACATGATCGCCTCGTAGGTCGAGACCTTCATGTTCTTCAGGATCGACGTCATCACGACGTCCTGCGTGGTCGGGTCGGTCTCGAACAGGTCGGCGTCCACGCCGATCATCGCGATGTCCTTGCCCGAGTCGCCGATCGCGGTCACGGCGCCCTGGTAGATCGGGCCACCGACGGGGAGGATGACGTCAGCGCCCTGGTCGATGATCTGCTTGGCGGTGTTGGTCGCCTTCTCGTTGGCCTCGAAGCCACCGGTGAAGGAGCCGTTCTTGCCGTCCCAGCCGACGACCTTGACGCTCTTGCCGTTCTCCTTGTTGTAGTAGTCGACGCCCTGCTTGAAGCCGTCCATGAAGATGGTGACGGTCGGGTAGGGCTGACCACCGTAGGTGCCGACGATGCCGGTCTTGCTGTAGTCGGCGGCGGCGTAGCCCGCGAGGAACGCGGCCTGCGCGGTGTCGTAGAGCAGCGGCTTGATGTTGGGCTCGTCGGCCTTGCCGTCGAAGCTCTGGCCGTCGTCGCCGCCGTCGGCGGCGTCGTCGATGAGGACGAACTTGATGTCCGGGTTGGCGGCCGCCGCCTCCTTGGTCGCCGCGGCGAGCGCGAAGCCGACCGTGACGATGGTGTCGCAACCTTCGGAGACCAGGCTGTCGATGTTGGGGGCGTAGTCGTTCTCGCTGTTGGACTCGACGGCCTTGAAGTCGGTGCCGAGCTCGTCGGCGGCCTGCTTCACGCCCTCGTAGCTGAGCTGGTTGAACGACTTGTCGTCGAAGCCACCCGCGTCGGACACGATGCACGGCAGGAAGTCCGACGCCGCCGGGCTGCTGCCGCCGTCGCTGCCGCCGCTGGACTCGTCCGGCGCGCTGCCGCACGCGGTCAGCACGGCCGCGGCCAGCAGGGCCGCCACACCGCCGCCGGCAGCCTTCCTCAAGTTCTTCACTGTTGCCTCCAGATCTTCGCCCGTCGAGTTACGGCGCGACAATCGTGCACCGTACCGAAGGTTTCACGGTCGTCACGCCCTTACCCGGGAAAGATTGTGTAACGGTTAGGGTGACTGCGTGCCGGATACCGCCACACCTGCCGACGCCCCTGCTGCGACGCCCGACTGGGACGCCCTGCGAGCCGCTGCGGACGAGGCCGCGACCCACGCCTACGCGCCGTACTCGCGGTACCGCGTGGGCGCCGCGGCGCGCGTCGACGACGGCCGCGTGGTCGCGGGCTGCAACGTCGAGAACGCGGCGTACGGCGTCACCCTGTGCGCCGAGTGCGGACTGGTCGGCCAGCTGCACCTGACCGGAGGCGGACGCCTCACCCACTTCGTCTGCGTCAACGGCGAGGGCGACCTGATCATGCCCTGCGGACGGTGCCGCCAGCTGCTCTCGGAGAACGGCGGCTCACAGCTGCAGCTCCTGACCCCCGCGGGCGTGCGGAGCATGGCCGAGGTGCTGCCCGCGGCGTTCGGTCCCGAGGACCTGGCCCCGTAGGGTGCGCGACGTGCCCCACGAACACGACGCCGTCGAGGTCATCGCCGCGAAGCGCGACCGCCAGGCGCTGAGCGACAGCCAGATCGACTGGGTCATCGACGCCTACACGCGTGGCGACGTCGCCGACGAGCAGATGTCGGCGCTCGCGATGGCGGTCCTGCTCAACGGGATGGACCGGCGCGAGATCGCCCGCTGGACCGCGGCGATGATCGCCTCCGGCGAGCGGATGGACTTCTCCTCGCTGTCGCGCCCGACCGCCGACAAGCACTCGACGGGTGGCGTCGGGGACAAGATCACGCTGCCGCTGGCTCCGCTCGTGGCGGCCTGCAGCGTGGCCGTCCCGCAGCTCTCGGGCCGCGGCCTGGGGCACACGGGCGGCACCCTGGACAAGCTGGAGTCGATCCCGGGCTGGCGGGCGTCCCTGTCGACCGAGGAGATGCTCGCCCAGCTGGAGTCGGTCGGTGCGGTGATCTGCGCGGCCGGGGACGGGCTGGCTCCGGCGGACAAGAAGCTCTACGCGTTGCGCGACGTGACCGCGACGGTCGAGGCGATCCCCCTCATCGCGTCGTCGATCATGTCCAAGAAGATCGCCGAGGGCACCGGGGCCCTGGTCCTGGACGTCAAGGTCGGCACCGGCGCGTTCATGAAGGACGTCGACTCGGCCCGCGAGCTCGCCGCGACCATGGTGGCGCTCGGTCAGGACGCGGGTGTGCACACGGTCGCGCTCCTGACCGACATGTCCACCCCGCTGGGCCGCACGGCCGGCAACGCGGTCGAGGTGCAGGAGTCGGTCGACGTGCTGGCCGGCGGCGGGCCGGCCGACGTCGTCGAGCTGACCCTGGCGCTCGCCCGGGAGATGCTCGCCGGCGCCGGCCGCGACGACGTGGACCCCGCCGACAAGCTCGCCGACGGCTCCGCCATGGACGTCTGGAAGGCGATGGTCCGCGCCCAGGACGGTGACCCGGACGCGCCGCTCCCGACCGCGCGGGAGTCCCACGTGGTGCCGGCGCCGTCGTCGGGAGTGCTCACCCGGCTGGACGCGATGGCGGTCGGGCTGGCGGCCTGGCGCCTCGGCGCCGGTCGCGCCCGCAAGGAGGACCCGGTGCAGGCCGGCGCCGGTGTGGTCTGGCACGCCCGCCCGGGCGACGAGGTCACCGAGGGCGAGCCGCTCTTCACGCTGCTGACCGACGAGCCCGGCCGCTTCGACCGGGCCCTCGCCTCACTCGACGGCGGCTACGACATCTCGCCCGCGGGCACGCCGTACACCCCCGACCCCCTGGTCATCGACCGGATCGGCTGACGGAGCGGGCCCAGGGGACCCGTTGAGTTGGGACTTGTGACCAGTTGAGTCGAGGGTTCCGACCACGGCTGTGGTCACAACCCTCAACTCGGTCGGTCACAACCCTCAACTCAACCTGCCAGGAGCAGGACCACCGTCTCGGCGACGCAGGCGGGCTTGGCCTCGCCCTCGATCTCGATCGTGTAGCGCAGGGTGAGCTGCTTGCCGGCGGGGACGTCGGTGACCTCACCCAGCGCGACGTGCGCGCGGACCCGGCTGCCCACCCGGACCGGGTTCGGGAAGCGGACCTTGTTGACGCCGTAGTTGAGCTTCGCGCCGGGCGTGTCCAGCGCGAAGACCTGGCTGCCGAGGTAGGGCACGAGCGACAGCGTGAGGTAGCCGTGGGCGATGGTGCCGCCGAAGGGGCCGGCCGCGGCCCGCTCGACGTCCACGTGGATCCACTGGTGGTCGCCGGTCGCCTCCGCGAACCGGTCGACCCGCTCCTGGTCGATCGTGAGCCAGTCGGACGTGCCGAGCTCCTCGCCGCTCGCGGCGGCCAGCTCGTCGAGTGTCGTGAGTACGCGCATGACGCTGAAACTAGCGGGCTTCTGCGAGGATCCCGGCATGACCCTGTCCCTCGAGCAGATCCGACGGGCGCCGAAGGTGCTCCTCCACGACCACCTCGACGGCGGCCTGCGTCCGCAGTCGATCGTGGACCTCGCCGCGGAGACCGGCCACGCGCTGCCGGCCGTCGAGGGGCCGATGACCGCCGAGTCCCTCGGCCGGTGGTTCGCCGAGGCGGCGGACTCGGGCTCCCTGGAGCGCTACCTGGAGACCTTCGCCCACACGGTCGCGGTGATGCAGACCGCCCCGGCGCTGACCCGGGTCGCCCGGGAGTGCGTCGAGGACCTGGCCGCTGACGGCGTCGTGTACGCCGAGGTGCGCTACGCCCCCGAGCAGCACGTCGAGGAGGGGCTGACCCTCGACGAGGTCGTCGCGGCCGTGCAGGAGGGCTTCGAGCAGGGCGTGGCCGCGACCGGGGGACGGATCGTGGTGCGGCAGCTGCTCACCGCGATGCGCAACCGGGCGCGCTCGATGGAGATCGCCGAGCTCGCCGTGGCGTGGCGCGACCGGGGAGTGGCGGGCTTCGACATCGCCGGTGCCGAGGCGGGCTACCCGCCCACCCGGCACCTCGACGCGTTCGAGTACCTCCAGCGGGAGAACGCGCACTTCACGATCCACGCCGGGGAGGCCTTCGGCCTGCCCTCGATCTGGCAGGCGATCCAGTGGTGCGGTGCCGACCGGCTCGGCCACGGCGTGCGCATCATCGACGACATCACCGTGCACGACGACGGCTCCGTGGAGCTGGGCCGGCTGGCGGCGTACGTCCGCGACAAGCGCATCCCGCTCGAGCTGTGCCCGTGGTCGAACGTGCAGACCGGCGCCGCACCGTCGATCGCGGAGCACCCGATCGGCCTGCTCGCCGACCTCCGCTTCCGGGTCACCGTCAACACCGACAACCGGCTGATGAGCCACACGTCGATGACCAAGGAGATGGCCTCCCTGGTCGAGGCGTTCGGCTACGGGCTCGACGACCTGCGGTGGGTGACGATCAACGCGATGAAGTCGGCGTTCCTGCCCTTCGACGAGCGGCTGGCCATCATCGACGGCACCATCAAGCCCGGGTACGCCGCGCTCGCGGAGGAGCTCACCGGATGAAGATCCACTACGTCCCCACCGTCCTGCTGCTGACCAGCACCGTCGTCATCGCGGTCGTCGGCGTGGTGCTGCTGCTCAAGGGCCGGTCGGTGCGGCGCACGGCCGAGCGGTTCCGCGAGCGCGCCGTCCCGGTGAGCGCGACCGTGGTGGAGCTGCAGGCCAAGGACCTCAGCATCCGCGCGGAGCCGGACACCCGCTACTTCGCGCTCGTGCGCTACCTCCCCGACGGCGCGGACGAGCCGGTCGAGGCGGTCACCCTCACCGACCTCCCGTCGCCGCCGCCCCGGGTGGGGGAGCAGATCGACGTCGCCTACGACCCCGAGCACCCCAGGCGGGTGGACGTGGTCGCCACGGAGCGCACGGTCGAGGGCGCGGGCCGGACCTGGCTGGTCCTCGGCACCCTGGTGGTGCTGCTCGCCCTGGGCGTCGCGGCCGGTTGGCTGGTCCTGGTCCTCGTCGTCTGGACGTCCTGAGTGCCGAACGCGGGGGAGTCGATCTTCTGGATCTCGCTGTGCGCGGTCCTGGCTCCGCTGCTGTCCGGGATCGTCTTCCGGCACCGCGTGCCCGAGGTCGTGCTGCTGCTCGTGCTCGGCGTCTGCATCGGACCGAACGTGCTCGACCTCGCCGTCACCGGCCAGGGCGTGGACATGCTGCGCGAGCTGGGTCTCGGGATGTTGTTCCTGCTCGCCGGCTACGAGATCGAGCCGGCGGAGCTGGTCGGCCGCGGCGGCCGGCGCGCCCTGCTCACCTGGGCGGCCTGTCTCGGGGTGGCCCTGGGCCTGGTGTGGCTGGTCGGGCTCAGCGACCACGTGCACGCCGAGGTGGCGGTCGCGATCGCCCTCACCTCCACCGCGCTCGGCACCCTGCTGCCGATCCTCAAGGACAGCGGGGTGCTCCCCACGCCGTTCGGCCGGACCCTCATGCACCACGGCGCGTACGGCGAGCTCGGACCGATCGTCGCGATGGCGGTGCTGCTCAGCACCCGGGGTCCGGCGACCTCGCTGGTCGTGCTCGCCCTCTTCGCCGTCATCGCCGTCCTGGTGCACCGGTTCGGCGCCGTGCTCAGCCGCGAGGAGTCGCGGGTGCTGGCGGTGGTGCGGCGGGGGGCGGAGTCCTCGAGCCAGACCGAGGTCCGGCTGGTCGTCCTCCTGCTGGTCACCCTCGGGGTCGCGGCGGCGGCCTTCCAGCTCGACGGGGTGCTCGGCGCCTTCACCGCCGGGTTCGTGCTGCGGATGCTTGTCCCCGAGGGTCACGAGAGCCTCGAGCACAAGCTCCAGGGGCTGGCGTTCGGGCTGCTGATCCCGGTCTTCTTCATCACCTCGGGCATGGCCATCGACCCGGCGGCGGTCGCGGCCGAGCCGGTCGCGCTCGCGTCCTTCGTGCTGCTCATCGTGCTGGTCCGCGGCGGCGGGGTCCGGATCGCCGCCCGGGCCAGCGGGTTCGACCGCCGCGAGAGCACGGCGATGGGGATGTTCGCCGCCACCGGCCTCCCCATCATCGTCGCGGTCACCTCGGTGGCCGTCTCGGAGGGCCAGATGACGCCGCTGAACGCGTCGGTCCTGGTCGCCGGCGGCGCGATCACCGTGCTGGTCTGCCCCCTGGTCGGGCAGCGACTGCTCTCCGGGGGAGGCCTGGGTCGTCACCCGGATCGGGTGAGCCCGGACGGGTGGTCCGGCTCCTAGGGTGCGAGCGTGGACAGCTTCTGGGACTTCTTCTGGTTCGTCATCGCCTTCTTCCTGCTCATGGCGTACCTCATGGTGCTCTTCCAGATCCTCACGGACATGTTCCGGGATCGGGAGCTGAGCGGTTGGTGGAAGGCGGTCTGGGTCCTCTTCCTCATCTTCTTCCCGTTCATCACGGCGCTGGTCTACCTGATCGCGCGTGGGCGGGGGATGGCCGAGCGCCAGGTCTCGGCGATCAAGGCCGCGCAGGCCGACCAGGAGGCCTACATCCGGTCGGTCACCGGCAGCGGTGCGACGGCGGCGGACCAGATCGCCCAGGCCAAGGGCCTGCTGGACTCCGGTGCCATCAGCCAGGAGGAGTTCGACGCGCTCAAGGCCAAGGCGCTGGGCTGACGCCCACGTCCTGAGCGGCCGGCGGGTCAGCGGGGGAGGACCGCCCACCAGGCGTGGTCCCACCCCGCCAGACCCAGCCTCGCCCGGCGGAAGTCCGCACGGCTAACGTCGACGAGGTGGCCGCGCGCGGGCTCGTAGCAGCGCAGCCGCTCGTCCTCCTCGCCGAGGGCGAGCACCACGTGGCGCGGCAGCCAGCGGCTGCCGACGTACACGGGGACCGGCTGACGACGACGGACGGCGGCGACGATCGCGTCGTACCCCGCCGCCGGGGCGGTGCGGATCCAGTGCACCTGCCGGTCACCGAGCTGACCGGCCACGGCCCACGGCGGCGTGCCCAGGGCGCGCGGCCAGGGCACCTGCCAGCGGCCATCGGTCACCGTCGAGGTGACTCGCCGGTGCATCGCGAGCACCTCCTCGCGGAACGCCTCCACGACCGACGGGGCGGCGCCGAGGCGCTCGCCGTAGCCGGCGTCGGTGACCAGGCGGGCCATGACCAGGCAGGTGGCGCCGCAGGACACCCGGTCGGGCTGGACCAGCCGCTCCGCGAACACCCGCTGCGGCCAGTCCTCGGTCGGCTCGGGGCTCACGGCTGCGGCTCCCGCCCGAGCAGGCCGCGGACGGCGTCGTGGGCGTCGTCGGGGTGCACCGGGGTGCAGCCGCGCGCGACCGCGTGGGCGACGACCCGGCGCTGGTCGCGCATGAGCGTGACGCCTCGGCGCACCAGCACGAGCGGCGGCTTCCGCCGCTCGCGCAGGTCGCGGGTGAGGCGGCGCCAGAAGGTGACCACGGGGTGCTGGCGCACGCAGTACGCCGCCGCGAGCAGCCCGGCCTCGTGGCAGTGCGGCACGACCTCCTGGGCGAAGATGCCCTCGGCGAGGAACAGGTCGTGGTCGCCGAGGTCGAGCTCCTGCCACCCGCACCGACCGTCGTGGGCGATGTCGTAGATCGGCACCTCGGCCCGCCCGGTGCGGCACAGCCGGTCGACGGCGGCCATCGCGTCGTCGAGCAACCACGACGCCGGGTCGTCCCAGTCGACGATGCCCGCGTTCGAGCCGTGCTCGATCAGGGGGAGCGTCGGGTCACCGGCGCTCTTGTAGAAGTCGTCGAGCCGCAGGACCGGCAGGCCCAGCCGTTCGGCGAGGCGGGACTTGCCGGCGCCCGAGGGGCCGGCCAGCACGATCACCCGGGCGCGCACCGTCGAATCAGATGCCGATGGGGTGCCAGACCGTCTTGGTCTCCAGGAACGCCGCCATCGGCTCCACCCCGGGGTCGGCGCTCCAGTCCGGCTCGGCGGCCGGCGCGCGGCGTACCCGCTTGAGGTTGTCGGCGGCCGCGACCTCGAGGTCGGTGGCCAGCGCGGCGTCACCGGCGATGCCGGTCAGGTCGATGGCGTTGACGTCCATGTGGGCGGCCAGCCACGGCCCGATCGTCGCCGCGGAGCCGGTCAGCACGTTCACCACGCCCCCGGGGACGTCGGAGGTGGCGAGCACCTCGGCGAACGTCACGGCCGGCAGCGGCCGCTCGAACGACGAGACCACGACGGCGGTGTTGCCGGTGACCACCACCGGGGCGACGACGCTGACCAGGCCGAGCAGGGAGGACCGCCGGGGCGCGAGCACGGCGACCACGCCGGTGGGCTCGGGGACCGAGAGGTTGAAGAACGGACCGGCCACCGGGTTGGCGTTGCCGAGCACCTGGGTGACCTTGTCGGCCCAGCCGGCGTACCAGACCAGGCGGTCGACGGCCTCGTCGACGACCTTGTCGGCCTTCGCGCCCGACAGGCCCTCGGACTGGCCGACCGCCTGGACGAACTGCGGGCGGCGGTCCTCCATCACCTCGGCGACCCGGTAGAGGATCTGCGCCCGGTTGTACGCCGTGCGGCCCGACCACCCCGGGAACGCCTTGCGGGCCGCGACGACGGCGTCGCGCGCGTCCTTGCGCGAGGCGAGGGCGGCGTTGGCCACGAAGGCTCCCTTGCTGTCGGCGACCTCGTAGGAGTGCCCCGACTCCGAGCGGGGGAACGCCCCGCCGATGTAGAGCTTGTAGGTCTTGCGGACGTCGATCCTGCTCACCTGAGGTACCCCTCCAGCCCCTGGCGGCCGCCCTCGCGGCCGTAGCCCGACTCCTTGAACCCGCCGAACGGGCTGGTCGGGTCGAACTTGTTGAACGTGTTGGCCCACACGACGCCGGCGCGCAGCCGGTCGGCCATCGCGAGGATCCGCGAGCCCTTCTCGGTCCACACGCCTGCCGACAGCCCGTACGGCGTGTTGTTGGCCTTCTCGACCGCCTCGGCCGGGGTGCGGAAGGTGAGCACCGAGAGGACCGGCCCGAAGATCTCCTCGCGGGCGATCCGGTGGGCCTGGGAGACCCCGGTGAAGATCGTCGGCGGGAACCAGAAGCCCTGGGTGGGCAGGTCGCACGCGACCTCCCAGCGCTCGGCGCCCTCGGCGTCGCCGACCTCGGACAGCTCACGGATGCGCTTGAGCTGCTCCCCGGAGTTGATCGCGCCGATGTCGGTGTTCTTGTCCAGCGGGTCGCCCATCCGCAGCGTCGACATCCGCCTCTTCAGGCGCTCGAGCAGCTCGTCGTACACGCTCTCCTGCACGAGCAGACGCGAACCGGCGCAGCACACGTGGCCCTGGTTGAAGAAGATGCCGTCGACGATCCCCTCGACCGCCTGGTCGATCGGTGCGTCGTCGAACACGATGTTGGCGGCCTTGCCGCCGAGCTCGAGGGTGACCCGCTTGCTGGTGCCCGCGACGGTGCGGGCGATGGCCTTGCCGACCTCGGTCGAGCCGGTGAACGCGATCTTGTCGACATCCGGGTGGGCGACCAGCGCCTGGCCGGTCGCGCCGGCACCGGTGACGATGTTGACCACGCCCGGCGGCAGGTCGGCCTGCTGGCAGATCTCGGCGAAGAGCAGCGCGGTCAGCGGCGTGGTCTCGGCGGGCTTCAGCACGACGGTGTTGCCGCACGCGAGGGCCGGCGCGATCTTCCACGCGAGCATCAGCAGCGGGAAGTTCCAGGGGATGACCTGCCCGGCGACACCGAGCGGCGTCGACCCGAAGCCTGAGTGCTCCAGCTTGTCGGCCCAGCCGGCGTAGTAGAAGAAGTGGGCGGCGACCGTCGGGATGTCGACGTCGCGCGACTCCTTGATCGGCTTGCCGTTGTCGAGCGACTCGAGGACCGCGAGCTCGCGGGCGCGCTCCTGGATGATCCGGGCGATCCGGTAGAGGTACTTGGCCCGCTCGCGGCCCGGCATCCGCGACCAGACCTTGTCGTAGGCCTTCCTGGCTGCGCGGACCGCGGCGTCGACGTCGGCCTGGTCGGCCTCGGCGACCTCGGCGAGGACCTCCTCGGTGGCCGGGCTGATGGTCTTGAAGCTGCCACCGTGGCCGTCGACGAAGGCACCGTCGACGAACAGGCCGTAGGAGGGCTTGATGTCGACGATGCTGCGCGACTCGGGGGCCGGTGCGTACTCGAAGGGGCTGCCCTGCGATGTCATGGCGATCAGTCCAGCGTGAAGTAGTCGGGGCCGGAGTAGCGGCCGGTGGTCATCTTGGTGCGCTGCATCAGCAGGTCGTTGAGGAGCGTCGACGCGCCGAAGCGGAACCACTCCGGTGTCAGCCAGTCCGGGCCGGCGACCTCGTTGACCATGACGAGGTACTTGATCGCGTCCTTCGCCGTGCGGATCCCGCCGGCCGGCTTCACGCCGACCATCTGCCCGGCCTGCTCACGGAAGTCGCGCACCGCCTCGACCATCACCAAGGTGACCGGCAGCGTCGCCGCCGGCTGGACCTTGCCGGTCGAGGTCTTGATGAAGTCCGCCCCGGCCATCATCGCCAGCCAGCTGGCGCGACGGACGTTGTCGTAGGTCTGCAGCTCCCCGGTCTCGAAGATCACCTTGAGGTGGGCGCTCGAGCCGTCCGCGCGGGCGCAGGCCTGCCGGACGGCGACGATCTCGTCGAAGACCTGCAGGTAGCGGCCGGAGAGGAACGCGCCACGGTCGATGACCATGTCGATCTCGTCGGCACCGGCCGCGACGGCGTCGCGGGTGTCGGCGAGCTTCACGTCCATCGCGGCCCGGCCGGAGGGGAACGCCGTCGCGACGGCCGCGACGTGCACACCGGAGCTGCCGAGGACCTCCTTCACGGTGGCCACCATGTCGCCGTACACACAGACGGCGGCGACCTGCGGGCAGGTCGGGTCGGCGGGATCGGGCCGCATCGCCTTGGCCGCCAGCGCCCGGACCTTGCCCGGGGTGTCCTGGCCCTCGAGGGTGGTGAGGTCGACCATCCGGATGGCCAGGTCCAGCGCGTGCGCCTTGGCGGTGGTCTTGATCGACCGGGTGCCGAGGGCGGCCGCACGGGCCTCGGCGCCGACCTGGTCGACGCCCGGCAGGCCGTGGAGGAAGCGTCGCAGGGACGCCTCGGAGGCCGTGACGTCGTCGAACGGCGACCCGGACGCACGATCGATGGTGGGGGAGGTGCTGCTCACCGACCCAGCATAGGGTTGTCGTCTGGATCGACCACAACCGAAGCGAGGGCCTGATGAGCGAGCAGACCGCCGGTGCGGTGGCGCAGCGCTTCCATGCCACCAACGGCCGGATCCCCGGCTACCTGGGCCTGGCGGCCGGGGTCCTCGTCCTGGTGCTCGCGATCTCCGACCGCAGCGGCGGCCGGCCGCTCGGGGTCGCGATCCTCGCGGCTCTCGGCCTGCTGCTGGTCTGGGTGGTCATGCTGCGCCCGGCCCTCTGGGTGACCGACCGCGACCTGGTGCTGCGCGGGATGCTGCACACCGACGCGGTCCCCCTCTCCCGCATCGACAAGGTCGCCGTCAGCCAGGTCACGGCCGTCACCGCCGACGGCAAGCGCTACGTCTCACCGGTCGTCGGCTACTCCGCCCGGCAGACCGTCAAGCAGCGTCGGTCCCGGCAGGCGCCGGTCGCCACCGCGGCGGACACGTACCAGGTCTTCGTCGAGGAGCGGATCGCCCACCTGGCCCGCGAGGCGCGTGACCGCGCCGTCGACGACGCGTCGACCGTGCGACGCACCCTCGCCTGGCCCGAGATCACCGGCATCGTGGTGCTGGGCGTCGCCTTCCTGGCCTGGCTGCTGGTGCTCTGAGAGGTCGTGTCCGGCTCCGGCGAGCCCGGCGGCTCCGGCGGGCCCGGTGGCCGGGAGGCCGGCTCGACGGGAGGATCGGGCCATGGAGCACATCGACGACCACCTCCGCCTCTCCGCCTCCTCCGCCCTGGCCGTGGTCGTGACGACCGCCGTCATGTACCTGCTCCTGGTGTGGTTGCTCCACACCTGGGGGCCGCGGCTGCTGGCGAACCCCTCGAGCCACACCACCGCGACCACGGTCGTGCTCGGCGCGGTCGTCGGCCGGACCAGCCTGGGTCCCACCCCCACCCTCGAGGGAGGGGTGCTCGCGCTCGGCACGGTGCTGGTCCTGATGGTGATCCTGGGCCGCTGGCGGCCCCGCCGGCGTGACCGGGCCGAGGTCATCGTGCTCGACGGAGCGATGCAGGACGCGACCCTGCGGCGGCTGGGGCTCACCGAGGGCGACGTGTGGAGCAGGCTCCGGCAGGCCGGCCGGGGCTCCCTCGACGGGCTCGCCCTCGTGCTGCTCGAGCCGAGCGGGGCGGTCACCCTCCTGCCGCGCGGCACGACGCTCCACCGGGCCGCGCTCCTGGACGTGCGCGACGCCGACCGGCTCCCGGACCGGCTCTTCACCGACTGACGGCGCACCCCGGTGCTGCGCGGAACGTCAGACGAGGTGGCTGTCGGGACCGCCACCTCGGATGACGTCCCCCAGCCGGCCGGCCGCAGATCGGGTGGGGAGACCGCCTCGGACGTGAGGTCCGGACGCCCTCCCGTCAGATCCCGGCGGCCGCCCTGACGCCGTCGCGGAGCGCGTCGAGGCGCCCGGCGGCCGCGATCCGAGCGGCGTCGACACCGCCCGCCGGGTCGACCGGGACCACCACCTCGAGGTAGCACTTCAGCTTGGGCTCGGTCCCGCTGGGACGTACGACGACGCGCGCGCCGCCCGCCATCCGGTAGCGCAGCCCCTCGGTCGGGGGCAGGTCGGGCGAGCCGAGCGCCAGGTCGTCGACCGACTCGACGGCGAGCCCCCCGAGCTCGGTCGGCGGCGTCGTGCGCAGCCGGTCCATCGCGGCGGCGATCTCGGCGAGGTCGGTGACCCGCACCGACAGCTGGTCGGTCGCGTGCAGGCCGTGGGCGACCGCCAGGTCGTCCAGGACGTCCACCAGCGTGCGGCCCTCGGCCTTGGTGCGGGCGGCCAGCTCGCACAGCAGGAGCAGCGCGGAGACGCCGTCCTTGTCCTTGACGTGCTCGGGATCGACGCAGTAGCCGAGCGCCTCCTCGTAGCCGAAGACCAGGCCCTCGACGCGCCCGATCCACTTGAACCCGGTCAGGGTCTCGGCGTAGGGCTGGCCCGCGGCCGCCGCCATCGTGCCGAGCAGCGAGGACGACACGATGCTGCAGGCGTAGGTGCCCCGCGCGCCACGCTCGAGCAGGGCATGGGCGAGCAGGGCGCCGACCTCGTCGCCCCGGAGCATCCGCCAGCCGTGCGGGCCGGGGACGGCCGCGGCGCACCGGTCCGCGTCGGGGTCGTTGGCGACGACCAGGTCCGCACCCCGCTCCTGCGCCAGCGCCATCGCCAGGTCCATCGCGCCGGGCTCCTCGGGGTTGGGGAACGCCACGGTGGGGAACTCCGGGTCCGGCTGCTCCTGCTGCGCCACGACGGCGGGCTCGCGGAACCCGGCCGCCTCGAGCACGCGGAGGACCGTCGTGCCTCCGACTCCGTGCAACGGGGTGTACACGAGGTCGAGGTCGCGAGGGCCGTCGACGGCGAGATCCGCCACCGTGTCGAGGTAGCGGTCCACGATCTCCTCCGACAGGAGGGTGCCCGCCGTGCCGCGCGGCACCTCCGTCACCGGCCCCACCTCGGTGATCCGGGCGGCGATCTCGGCGTCGGCCGGCGGCACGATCTGGCTGCCGTCACCGAGGTAGACCTTGTAGCCGTTGTCCTGCGGCGGGTTGTGGCTCGCGGTCACCATGACGCCGGCCGCGCAGCCCAGCTCACGGATGGCGAAGGCGAGCAGGGGGGTGGGCAGCGGGCGGGGCAGCAGGTACGCCGTCAGCCCGGCCCCGGTCATCACCTCCGCGGTGTCGCGGGCGAAGACGTCGGAGTTGTGCCGGGCGTCGTACCCGATGACGACCGAGCCGCGCGCGTGCCCGGTGTCGCGCAGGTAGGCGGCGAGGCCGGCCGCCGCCCGGGTGACCACGACCCGGTTCATCCGGTTGGAGCCCGCCCCGAGGGCGCCGCGCAGGCCGGCGGTGCCGAACTCGAGCGTGCCGTCGAAGCGGTCCGCGAGGTCCGCCGGGTCACCGCCGGCCTCGACCTCCGCGACGGCCGCCTCGAGCTCGGCACGGGTCTGCGGGTCGGGGTCCTCGGCCAGCCAGCCCCGGGCGCGGTCGAGGAGGGCGGTCACGTCGGTCGTCGTCATAGGCGGCACGATACGAGGGTGCGCGCCTCCTACACGTTCTCCGGTCGGTGGGAGGTGCCGGCGCCCCTCGCGGCCGTCCATGACGCGCTCGTCGACCTCGAGCGCTACCCCGAGTGGTGGCCGCAGGTGGTCGCGGTCGCCTCGCTCGGGCCCGACGACGCCCGCGTGCTGTGCCGGTCGGACCTGCCCTACACCCTCGACCTGGTGCTGCACGCGTCCGACCGCTCTCCCCGGCGCCTCGAGGTCGAGGTGAGCGGTGACCTGGAGGGGACCGTGCGCTTCGACCTGGAGCCGGTGCCGGGCGGCACCCGCCTCGAGCTCACCCAGGAGGTCGTCGTGCGGGGCGCGCTCGCGCTCGCGACGCTGGCGGCCCGTCCCGTGCTGGCGTGGAACCACCACCGGATGATGGACGGCTGCATCGCCGGGCTCACGGAGCGGCTGGCCGGCACCTGAGTCGGGCCCGGGCGGCCGCCGGTCAGCGAAGCGCGGCCTCGATGTCCGGAGCGATCCGCTCGGGCTTCGTCGTCGGGGCGTACCGCTTCAGCACCGTGCCGTCGCGCGCGACGAGGAACTTGGTGAAGTTCCACTTGATCCGCGAGCCGAGCAGCCCGCCCGTGCTCGAGCGCAGCAGGTCGAAGACCGGGTCCGCCCCCGGGCCGTTCACCTCGACCTTGGCGAACAGCGGGAACGTCACCCCGAAACGGCGGTCGCAGAAGGCGGCGATCTCGTCGTCGGACCCCGGCTCCTGGCCGCCGAACTGGTCGCAGGGGAAGCCGAGGACCGCGAACCCTCGGTCCCGGTAGCGGTCGTGAAGCTCCTGCAGGCCCTGGTACTGCGGCGTGAATCCGCACTGCGAGGCGGTGTTGACGACGAGGAGTACCTGGCCGCCGTACGCCGCCAGGGCCTGCTCCCGTCCGTCGATCGTGGTCGCGGACAGGTCGTGGATCGTGGTCACCGGGGTCGTTCGGAGCGGACGTCCGGACGGATGGCCGGTCACGCGTTGACGGAGCTCATGTCGCCGTAGCGGTCACCGACGACGGCGTCGCGCGGCACCGCCTCCTCGAGCGCGGCGAGGTCGTCGGCGGTCAGCTCCACCGTCAGCGCGCCGACGTTCTCCTCGAGGTAGCGCACCCGCTTGGTGCCGGGGATCGGGGCGACCCCGAGGTCCGAGCCACCCTGGTCCGCCCTACCCTGGGCCAGGACCCACGCGAGGGCGAGCTGACCGGGCGTGCAGCCCTTGTCGGCGGCGATCGAGCGGACCTGCTCGACGAGCCGGAGGTTGGCCTCGAGGGCGTCGCCCTGGAACCGCGGGAACCGACCCGACGCCCGGGAGTCGTCCGCGGCCAGTGACGCGGTGTCGAGCGCACCGGTGAGCAGGCCACGACCCAGCGGGGAGTAGGGGACCAGGCCGATGCCGAGCTCTCGGATCGTCGGCAGGACCTCGTCCTCGAGGTCGCGGGTGAAGAGGGAGTACTCGCTCTGGAGCGCCGTGATCGGGTGCACCGCGTGGGCCCGACGGATCGTCGCGGCCCCCGCCTCGGAGAGCCCGAGGTGACGGACCTTCCCGGCCTCGACGAGCTCGTGCATGGCGCCGACGGTCTCCTCGATCGGCACCGTGCGGTCGACCCGGTGCTGGTAGTAGAGGTCGATGTGGTCGACTCCGAGCCGCTCGAGCGACGCGTCGCAGGCACGGCGGACGTACTCGGGCGAGCCGTTGATGCCGACCCAGGAGCCGTCGGGGTTGCGCTCGTTGCCGAACTTGGTGGCCAGCTGCACCTCGTCGCGACGGCCGGCGATCGCCCGGCCGACGAGCCGCTCGTTGGTGAACGGGCCGTACATGTCCGCGGTGTCGAGGAAGGTGACGCCGAGGTCGAGGGCGCGGTGGATCGTGGCGATCGCCTCGCCCTCGTCCGGGGTCCCGTAGAACTCCGACATGCCCATGCAGCCCAGGCCGAGGGCGGGGACGGACAGCGGCGCGGCGGTGCCGAGGGTGCGGTGCTCGAGAGTCATGCCTCCACCCAAGCGCGGTGGTCCAAACAGTGCCGCCGACGGTCAGGACGAGCGGTCCAGGGCCGGCCGCTCGTACGCCGTCGAGGTGAACGGACCACCCACGCAGTCGACCTCGACGTCCTCCGGCGCGTCCGGGGCGACGGAGTCGGCGTACGCCTCGGCGTCGTCCTGCGGCTCGAAGCCCAGGGCCCGGCCCGGCTCGAGGTCCCACCAGGCCCGGGTGTTCGCTGAGATTCCGTAGAGCACGGTGAACCCGGGTGCGGGGGCGGTGAGCGCGGCCTCGACCATCCGCACGCAGTCGCCGTGCGAGAGCCAGGTGGCCAGCTGGCGCAGCGTCTCGGGTCGCTCGAGGAACGACCCGATCCGGCACGCGACGGCGTCGAGGCCGTAGCGGTCGGCGTACAGGCTCAGCAGCGCCTCCGCGGCGACCTTGCCGACCCCGTAGAAGGTGTCCGGACGCGGCCGGGTCGCCACGGTCAGCAGGTCGGTGCGCGGCGTGCGACCCACGGCGTGGTTGGAGGAGGCATAGACGAAGCGCGTCACGCCGTGCTCGTGGACGGCGTCGAGCAGGGCGGCGGTGGTGACGACGTGCGAGGACAGCGAGTCGGGCAGGCTCGCTTCGTCGGGGTGGCCGGCCAGGTGCACGACGGCGTCGAGGGACTCTTCGTCGAACACCGCCGCGACCGCGTCGGGGTCGGTGCAGTCGACCGTGTACCAGGCGCCGTCCTCCCCGTCGGGCTGCGGGACCCGGTCGAGGCCGACGACGGTGTGCCCGCGCTCGGCGAGGCCCGGGGTGACGACCCGGCCGATGCTCCCGGCGGCGCCGGTGACGAGAACCTTCACCAGGGCAGGTTAGACGCCGCCCAGGTCTGCGCCCTCCACCTGCACGCCGTACGCCGTCACGTAGTCGGCGAACCGCTCGCGCAGCGCCCCCTCGCTGAGCCCGAACTGCGTGACGTCGTAGCGGTGGTCGCCGAACTCCCCGCGGGGCCGGGCCGCGACGTGGGCCGCCATGGCGTCGAAGGCACCGGGAGCGGCCTCGAGGTCGAGCGCGTCGTACATGCCGGCGACGGTGCCGACCGGGTCCCGCACCAGCTCCGCGTAGTGGACGTCGTGCACCGGGTGCTCGGGCCGGCGGGCGCGGAAGTCGTCGATCCGGCGCACGGACTCGGCCAGCGTCTCGGTCCAGTGCGCCGCGATGTAGTCGCGGTGGTCGGCGTCGGAGAACGTGCTCGACATGACCTGGATGAGGCTGCAGACCGAGCCGGTCAGGGCCACCGGGTCCCGGTGGAGCAGCACCAGCCGGGCATCGGGGTAGGTCTCGACGAGCGCGTCCAGGGCGAGCGCGTGGTGAGGGCTCTTCAGCGTCCACCGGCCCCGGACGCCCCCGCTCTGCAGCAGTTGCAGCACCAGCTGGTGGTAGTCGTAGGCCGGCCGGTCGTCGGCGGCTCGCCACCAGGCGCCGTACGACGGCACGTTGGCGATCGCCTCCCAGGAGATGCTCTGGAACGCCTGTCCCATCACGGCGATGCACTCGGTCGGGTCCGCGGCGCCCTCGTGGTGGATGGCGCTGATGGCGGGGTTGAGCGCCTCGAGCATGTCCACACCTCCCTGGGCGGCGTCCACCCGGGGGCCGGAGCGGCGCTCGTCCGGCGCGGGTGGTGGCACCGAGTCAAGCGACTCCCAGCTCAGCAGGGCCCGGTTGGCCGGGTCCTGGTCGAGCAGGTTGGAGAGGAAGGTGGTGCCGGCCCGGAACATGCCGATCACCACGACGGGTGCCTCGATCCGCTCCTCGGTGACCGCCGGGTGTGCCTTCGCGTGGTCGACGACCCGCAGCCGGTTGACCAGCGCGGCGACCAGCGACGCCGGCAGGGCGACCACTCCGAGGTCGTTGAGCTGCGCCTCGTCGTCGAGGCTGGCGACGTACCGCTCGAGACCCTCGCGGAAGGCGGGGTCGCCGAAGTCGCCCAGCCCGGTCTCGTCGCAGGCCTGGGCCATCAGGTCGTCGGCGTTCACGGCATCACTCCTGGATCGTGACGACGGTGCGACCCGTCGTGCGTCGGGCGGCGTGGTCCTCGAGCGCGGCGGCGACGCCGTCGAGCGTGGTGCGGCGGCCGACCACGGGCCGGATGCTGCCGTCGGCGACCAGCCCGAGCAGCGCCTCGTGGACACGTCGCCCGGTGTCGGGCGGGAAGGGGTTGATGCCGAGGCGGCGGAGGTCGCGAGGGACCTCCAGGTAGGCCAGCAGCACCCCGAGCACCGACAGGTTGGCCATCGACAGCTTGCGCAGCGGTCGCCCGGTGAGGCCGGACTCGGGGTCGTCGTTGAAGCCGACCGCCAGGTAGCGGCCGCCGAGGGCCCCGCACGTCCAGATCGTCTCGGTCAGGTCGCCTCCGACCGGGTCGAAGATCACGTCGGCGCCGCGGTCGGCCGTGGCGTCCATGACCGCGTCGAAGACGTCCTCCGAGGTGTGGTCGACGACCACGTCGGCTCCCAGCTCGGCGCAGAGTGCGGTCTTGTCGGGGCCGCCGGCGGTGGCGACGACCCGGGCGCCCGCGGCGCGGGCGAGCTGGACCGCGGCCGTCCCGACGGCGCTCGCGCCGCTGCGGACCAGCACGGTCTCCCCGGGCCGCAGGTGGGCGCGCTCGTGCAGGGCCAGCCACGAGACGTGGAAGGGGAGCGTGAACGCCGCTGCCTCGGCGTCGTCGAGCCCGGGAGGCGCCTCGAACACGCTCCCGGCGAGGGCGTGCTCGGCCAGCCCGCCCAGGGACATCGGGGTGATGCCGACGACCCGTCGGCCCAGCCACTCCTCGGCCCCGGCGCCGGTGGCGTCCACGACCCCGGCGACGTCCATGCCGAGGGTGAACGGCGGCTCGGCCAGCACCGCGGCGACGCCGCCCCGGCACCGGGCGATGTCCCCGAAGTTCAGCGAGGCCGCCGAGACCGCCACCCGGACCTGGCCGGGGCCGGGCTCGGGCACGTCGACGTCGTCGCGGACCTCGACCGCCTCGCGCGGCTCGCCGTGGCGCACCACCCGTGCTGCTCTCATGTGACCCCCATCACGTCGGTGGTGGGACGGTACTAAGAGGGGGTTTTAGACGTCAACGGCCGGCGCGGTGGCCATCGCGGCGGCCATCGCCACGAGGTTGCGCACGAAGCGCTCCGTGGGCAGCTGGGCGCGGCCCGGGCTGGCCGCCTGCCGGGCCCGGTCGGCCACCGAGCGCAGGATGAAGCCGGTGACCAGGGCGAGCCGCTCGTTGCGCAGGGCCGGATCCATGGGCGGCAGACGCTGCTCGAGCAGGTCGTAGACGGCGTACCCGCCGGTCCGCCGCAACGCCTCGGCGACGCCCGGGTCGAGGCGGTCGTGGTCCTCGACGAGCTGGCCGACCACCACGAGGTAGCGGCTGCCGGGTGGACCGGTCTCCGCGAGCTCGACGGCCGGACGGACCACCGCCTCGAGGACCGCGGCGACGTCGTCGGGTGGGGTGGTGCGGGCGCGCGCCAGCAGCTCGCCCTCGCGGGCGGCGAGGAACGGCGCGTGCTGCTCGAGCACGGCCACCAGGAGGCCTGCGCGCGAGCCGAAGTGGTAGTGCACCGCGCCGCGGTTGCGCTGGCCAGCGCGGCGGGTGACCTCGACGAGCGACGCGGTGGCGACGCCGTGCTCGGCGAAGACCTCGGTCGCGGCCTCGACCAGGGCGGTGCGGGTGTCGAGCATCGGATCGCCTCAGATGCGCGGGACGACCTGCCCGAGGAGCTCGCCCATCCGCGACGCGGCGGCCCGGCCGGCCTCGAGGACCTCCTGGTGGTCCAGCGGGGCGCCGCTGATGCCGGCGGCGAGGTTGGTGACCAGGCTGATGCCGAGCACCTCCATCCCGGCCTCACGGGCGGCGATCGCCTCGAGCGTGGTGCTCATGCCGACCAGGTGGCCGCCGATCACGCCGGCCATCCGGACCTCGGCGGGGGTCTCGTAGTGCGGGCCGGGGAACTGCACGTAGACGCCCTCGTCCAGCGACGGGTCGATCTCGCGGCACAGTCCCCGCAGCCGCGGGCTGTAGAGGTCGGTCAGGTCCACGAAGTTCGCGCCGACGATGGGGGAGCGGCCGGTCAGGTTGACGTGGTCGCTGATGAGCACCGGCGTGCCGGGCGTCCACGTCTCCTTCAGCCCACCGCACCCGTTGGTGAGCACGATCGCGCGACAGCCGGCCTGCGCCGCCGTACGCACGCCGTGGACGACGGCCGCGACGCCCTTGCCCTCGTAGTAGTGCGTGCGGGAGAGGAAGACCAGGAGCCGCCGGTCGCCGGCGTCGATCGACCGGATCTTGCCCGAGTGCCCGGCCACGGCCGCGGCCGAGAAGCCCGGCAGGTCCGTGGTGTCGATCTCGGCGGTGGCCTCGCCCAGCGCGTCGACGGCCGGGAGCCAGCCGGACCCGAGGACCAGGGCGACGTCGTGGCGCTCGACCCCGGTCAGGTCCGCGAGGCGCTCGGCGGCCCGTGCGGCGAGCTCGTAGGGGTCCTGGGGGGCCTGGTCTGCGGTGCGCTCCGTCACGCCCCGGACTCTAGTGGCGCCCTGCCGCTGTCGGTGCATTGCGGCATCCTGGGTCCATGATCGACCACGTGGGCATCAACTGCTCCGACCTCGAGCGCTCCGCTGACTTCTACGACCGGGTGCTGGGGGTGCTCGGCCACCGCCGGCTGATGGACCACGGCGTGGCGATCGGCTACGGGACCTCGCACCCGACGTTCTGGATCGGACGCCAACCCGAGGAGGGGCCCGCCTCCGGTCCCAACCGCGAGATCCACCTCGCCTTCTCGGCCGGGTCGGCCGAGGACGTCCGCGCCTTCTTCGACGCCGCCGTCGGCCTCGGCGCGGAGGTCCTCCACGAGCCCCGGCACTGGCCGGAGTACCACGACCACTACTACGGCGCGTTCGTCCGCGACCCCGACGGCAACAACGTCGAGGCGGTCTGCCACACCGTGCCCCCGGCGTAGCGGCGCGCCCGCCCGGCCGGCCGTCGGTTGGCCGTGGGGGGTGGATGAATCCCCGGTCAGCCGGGGATTCATGACGTTGTCAGGGGTTGCAACGCCTGACAACGTCCAGAAGAGCCTGACCGGCAGCGCGACTGATCGCCGTTGTCCACAGATTGCCGAGGCCGCCGATCAACCGGCCGTTCCCGGGGCATCGTCTCCTCATGATGAAGCCACCGGGTTGGCGCGCTGAAGATCCGCGCAGGACCCCGATCACGCTGCGGGCGGCGTACGTCGCTGCCGGATACAACGACCGGGCACTCCAGCGCATGGTGACCCGGGGTGAGCTGGCCAAGCCCCGGCGGGGGGCCTACGTCGCCGCAGGGGTGTGGAGCGACCTGGATGCCGCGGGTCGGCACGCGGTGCGCGCTCGCGCCGTGCTGCTGCAGGCCGGCGCGCCGGTGGCGCTGTCCCACACCAGCGGCGTGGTCGAGTACGACGGGCCGCTCCAGGACATCCCGCTCGACGACGTGCACCTGACGCGGCTCGACGCGCGTGCCGGCCGCAAGGAGGCCGGCGTGTGCCAGCACCGCGGCACCGTGCTTCCGGGCGATGTCGTCGAGCGCAACGGCGTGCCGGTCATGTCACCGGCCCGACTCGCCCTGGAGGTCACGACGCTCGTCAGGCCGGAGGTGGCGCTCGGAGTGGTGAACCATTTCCTCCACACGCGGCTGACGACCCGCGAGGAGGTGGTGACGAGGTACGCCGGCATGTCGGCCTGGCCGCGGACCCTCGCCACCGACCTGGTGCTGCGGCTGTCCGACCTCCGTGTGGAGTCGGTCGGTGAGAGCCGGTGCGTCTGGCTGTTCTTCCAGCAGGGGCTGCCGGCGCCGATCCCGCAGTACGTCGTCCGCGACGCGTGGGGCCGCGAGGTCGCCCGGGTCGACTTCGCCTGGCCCGAGCTCGGGATCTTCCTCGAGTTCGACGGGCGGGTGAAGTACGAGAAGCTGCTGAAGCCCGGACAACGGGCGAGTGATGTCGTCATCGCCGAGAAGAAGCGTGAGGAGCTGGTCTGCCGGATCACGGGCTGGCGGTGCATCCGGCTCACCTGGGCCGACCTGCAGCACCCGGAGCGCACGGCGGAGATGCTCCGGACGTACTTGCGGCCCGTGGTCGCCTGACGGCGGCAGGGCAGGGCAGGGTCTGGCCGGGCAGGATCCCTGAAGCCTGGCTGCCCCGGAGCCGGTCAGGCTCTTCATGACGTTGTCGGCCGTTGCAACCCCTGACAACGTCATGAAAGGCCTGACAACCCCGGATGAATCCCCGGTCAGCCGGGGATTCATCCACCCGCCTACAGACCCGTCGAGCGGCAGGGGCGCATCCGGAGGGCGGTGACGTAGTCGGCCGGGGCGTCGGCGGCCTCGGCGGCCTCGGCGAGGATGCCGAGGTACGACGCGGAGGGCAGGCCGCCCTCGTACGCGTCCAGCACGTAGGTCCACACCACCAGCTCGCCGGTCATGGTCGCGACGCGGACCCGGGTCTTGCGGTAGAGGCCGAGGTCGGCCCCCTCCCACCCGTCCAGGCTCGCCTCGTCCTCGCGGGTGATGTCGTAGACCGCCACGAACACCTGCTCCAGCGGGTCCTCGACGATGGTGGACAGCGCGCCGTCCCAGCCGTGCTCCTCACCGCCGAAGGTGAGCCGCCAGCCCTGCAGCCACCCGGTCGTCGCCAGCGGCGAGTGCGGGCACCGGGCACCCATCCGTGCGGGATCGAGGTTCGTCCCGTAGGCGGCGTAGAGCGTCATCGGCGTCCCCGCGGCGGTGCGAGCGCAGCGAGCGGCGTCGTGGGGTGAGGCGTCACGCTCGCAGAGTAGTGGAGCGCGTCGGGGTGGGCTGCGCCACGTCAGTAGGCTGGCGCCCGTGACCTCGCACTTCGACACCCTCGTCCTCGGCGCCGGACCCGGCGGGTACGTCGCCGCGATCCGCGCCTCCCAGCTCGGCCAGACCGTCGCGGTCGTCGAGGAGAAGTACTGGGGCGGCGTGTGCCTCAACGTCGGCTGCATCCCCTCCAAGGCGCTGCTGCGCAACGCCGAGATCGCCCACATCATCACGAAGGAGAAGAAGACCTTCGGGATCAGCGGTGACGCGACCATGGACTTCGCGACCACGCACCAGCGCAGCCGGAGCGTCGCCGAGGCCAGCGCCAAGGGCGTGCACTACCTGATGAAGAAGAACAAGATCACCGAGATCGACGGGTGGGGCACCCTGAAGTCGCCGACCGAGATCGAGGTCGACAAGGACGGCAACCGCCAGACGTACACGTTCGACAACCTGATCATCGCCACCGGCGCGAAGGTCCGGATGCTGCCCGGCATGAGCCGCAGCGCCAACATCGTCACCTACGAGGAGCAGATCCTCGACAGCGAGCTGCCCGGCAGCATCATCATCGGCGGATCGGGCGCCATCGGCGTCGAGTTCGCCTACGTCATGGCCAACTTCGGGGTCGACGTGACGATCGTGGAGTTCCTCGACCGGATGGTGCCGACCGAGGACGCCGACGTCTCCAAGGAGCTGCTCAAGCAGTACAAGAAGCTCGGCGTGCAGGTGCTGCTGTCGACCAAGGTCGACTCGGTCGAGGACACCGGCAGCGGCGTCCGCGTGACCGTCAGCCCGGCCGACGGGGGCGACGGCCAGGTGCTCGAGGCCGACCGGATGCTGGCGGCGTTCGGGTTCGCCCCGCGCGTGGACGGCTACGGCCTGGAGAACACCGGCGTGACCGTGACCGAGCGCGGGGCGATCGAGGTCGACGCCCGGGGTCGCACCAACGTCGACAACGTCTATGCGATCGGCGACGTCACCGGCAAGCTGATGCTCGCCCACACCGCCGAGGCGATGGGCGTGGTGGCCGCCGAGACGATCAACGGTGCCGAGACCGTGGAGATCGACTTCGACATGATCCCACGGGCGACCTTCTGCCAGCCGCAGATCGCGTCGTTCGGCTACTCCGAGGCACAGGCGAAGGAGAAGGGGTACGACGTCAAGGTGGCGACGTTCCCGTTCAGCGCCAACGGCAAGGCCCGGGGCATGGCGGAGGGTGTCGGCTTCGTCAAGGTGGTCGCCGACGCGACGTACAACGAGATCATCGGCGCGCACATGATCGGCCCGGAGGTCACCGAGCTCCTGCCGGCCCTGACCCTCGCGCAGAAGTGGGACCTCACCGCCGACGAGGTCGCCCGCAACGTCTTCGCGCACCCCACCCTCTCGGAGGCGATGAAGGAGGCCGTCGAGGGGATCGCCGGCCACATGATCAACCTGTGACGAGCAGCCGAGCGCGAGGTACGAGGGCTCGGCGTGGGGCTCGGCCAGGTCGAGTGCCGCCGCGGCTGAGGAACGAAGCCGCGACGCGGTGTACCGAGACCCGGTGAGACCGCGGCACACCGAGATCCAGTGAGACGAGAGGAAGCCAGAAGGTGAGCGACAAGGTCGTCATCATCGGCGGTGGCCCCGGAGGCTACGAGGCCGCGCACGTGGCCGCACAGCTCGGGGCCGAGGTCACCGTGGTCGACACCGACGGCGTCGGCGGGTCGGCGGTCCTCACCGACTGCGTCCCGAGCAAGACGCTGATCGCCACCGCGGAGGTGATGAGCGAGCTCGCCGACGCCTCCGAGCTCGGCGTGGTCTTCCACGACGCCGAGGGCGACGCCGCCACCGGCATCCGGGTGGACCTCGCCACGGTCAACGCGCGCGTCAAGCAGCTCGCGACCGACCAGTCCTCCGACATCGAGCGGCGCCTGACCCGCGACGGGGTGACGGTGCTGCGCGGACGCGGGCGGCTCGCCGGTCCCGACCGGGTCGTCGCCGAGCTGGCCGACGGCAGCGAGCGGGAGCTGGGCGCCGACGCCGTGCTGGTCGCCACCGGTGCCGCCCCCCGGACGCTGCCGACGGCGCAGCCCGACGGCGAGCGGATCCTCACCTGGGAGCAGGTCTACGACCTCACCGAGGTCCCCAGCGAGCTGATCGTGGTCGGCTCGGGCGTCACCGGCGCCGAGTTCGCCAGCGCCTACCTCAACCTGGGGATCCCGGTGACCCTGGTCTCCTCCCGTGACCGGGTGCTGCCCGGCGAGGACGCCGACGCCGCCCAGGTGCTCCAGGACGTGCTGACCCGGCGCGGCATGACGGTGCTCGCCCGGTCCCGGATGGAGTCGGTGAGCCGCGACGGCGACACGGTCACCGTCACCTTGACCGACGGCCGCACCGTGCAGGGCTCGCACTGCATCCTGGCCCTCGGCTCGGTCCCCAACACCGCCGACATGGGGCTGGAGGAGGCCGGCGTCAACCTCAAGGACGGGGGGTTCGTCAACGTCGACCGCGTGTCGCGCACCTCGGCGCGCGGCGTGTACGCCGCCGGTGACTGCACCGGCGTGCTCATGCTCGCCAGCGTGGCGGCGATGCAGGGCCGGATCGCGATGTGGCACTTCCTGGGCGACGCGGTCCAGCCGCTCGACCTCAAGAACGTGTCGTCCAACGTCTTCACCGCCCCCGAGATCGCGACCGTCGGCTGGTCGCAGCAGGCCGTCGACGCCGGAGAGATCCAGGCCGAGGTGGTGACCCTGCCATTGTCGGGCAACCCGCGCGCCAAGATGCAGGGCGTCCACGACGGGTTCGTGAAGCTGATGTGCCGCCCGGGCACGGGGATCGTGGTGGGCGGTGTGGTCGTCGGCCCACGGGCCAGCGAGCTCATCCACCCGGTCTCCGTCGCCGTGGCCGAGTCGCTGACCGCGGACCAGCTTGCGCAGGCGTTTACCGTGTACCCGTCGATGAGCGGCTCGATCGCCGAGGCCGCGCGGCGCCTGCACCGGATCTGATCCGGCGCTGCTCGACCCAGACGCTCAGACTCAGACTCTCGGGAGGGTCCCATGCTCCGACGGCTCGTCGCCGTTCCTGTCCTGGCTGCCGCAGCCACGCTCCTCGCCACCGCCGCGCCTGCTGCCGCCGCCGACTCGTGGGACGTCCCGCACTCGGCGAGGATCACCATCACCGGGCACGGCTACGGCCACGGCAAGGGACTGTCGCAGTACGGCGCCCAGCGGGCCGCCAAGCTCGGCGCCGGCTACGGCCAGATCGTCAGCTACTACTACCCGCACACCCGGTGGGGCACTGCCGGTGGCTCGGTGCGGGTCTGGATCAGCCGCGACCTGACCAACGACGTCCAGGTCCGGGCCCGGCCCGGCCTGATCGCGCGCCAGACGGGGACGTCGCGGACCTGGAACCTGACCAGGGCCGTGCCTCGCGCGGACCGGTGGCGGATCGTGCCCGAGGGTGACCGGGTCAGCGTGCTGCAGTACCACCGGGGTGGGTGGCACGGCTACCGCCGCGTCGCCGGCCAGCTCGAGCTGTCCGCGGGCGGGGCACCGGTGCGGCTCTACACCGCCGACGGCAGCAGCACCTACCGCGGCATCCTGCGCTCGGTGCCGTCCTCGCCCGGCAACCGGATCACGGTCAACGTGGTGACCCTGGAGACCTACCTGCGCGGGGTCGTCCCGGCCGAGACCTTCGCCTCGACCTGGGAGCAGCAGGCGCTGCGTGCCCAGGCCGTCGCCGCGCGGACCTATGCGGTGCACGAGCGGGCCGACCGCCGGGGCGCGAATTACGACCTGTGTGAGACCGAGGCCTGCCAGGCCTACGGCGGCGCGTCGCGGGAATACCCCACCACCGACGCCGCGGTGCGGGCCACCGCCCGCCGGATCCTGACGTACGCCGGCCGCCCGGCCTTCACCCAGTTCACGGCGAGCAGCGGCGGCTGGACGGTGGACGGCGGCCCGCCGTACCTCCCGGCTCGGCGCGACAAGTGGGACTCCACCAGCGACCCCAACCACTCCTGGTCGGTGGGTTTCCGAGACACCGAGCTCGAGGCCGCCTGGCCCGCGGTCGGGGACCTCACCCACGTCTCGATCGCGGGCCGTGACGGACACGGCGACTGGGGTGGACGGGCCGGGTCGGTCACGCTCACCGGCACCCGGGGCAGCGTGACCGTCAGCGGGTCCGACTTCAGCCAGCGCCTCCGGTTGCGCTCGTCCTGGCTGACGCTCCGCGTCGGCTGACGCGGAGCCTCAGGCGTCGGACGTCGCTGCGTCGGCGTTGAGCACCTCGGCGGCGCTCCCCATCGCGGCGAACGCCTGCTGCCACGCCGTGTAGTCCGGGTCGCCCCCGATGCAGTCGTGCAGCGACTTCTTGCCGGCGCAGCCGGTCACCTGGTCGACGAACCACTCCTGCAGGCCGCGCCACCGGGTCAGCGCCTCGTTGAACCGCAGGAGGGCCGGCAGCGAGGGCGCCCCGCCGGTGGGCTCGGTCCCCAGGTCCCAGTCGTTGGTCGCGTCCAACCACGCCTTGATGCCCGCCTCGAACTTCGCTCGCGCCGGCTCGATCTGCCGCGCCACGTCTCGCGGGATCGTGTCCTGCTGCGGGAGCGTGACCGTGGCGTACGTGTCGTAGTCACGGATCGCGGTCGACAGCGCGCTCGACTGCCGGACCATGTCCTCGTGCGACGGACTGCCGCAGGCAGCCAGCAGCGGGATCAGCACGGGCATCACCACGGCGAGCACCGCTGGGCGACGGGGAGGGACGAGCCGAAGAGCAGTTCGACAGGAAGCCACGCACGGATCCTTTCGTTCGGATGTGAACGGATTGTTGCACCCAGGTGTCCACGAACTACAGGGGTGTAGTTGTGCCATCGCGTTGCGGGGCTGCTGGGACGCGTGGTGCGATTGGGGAATGCGCCCCCTCCGGTCCCTGCTCCCGGCCGCGGTGGTGCTCGTGGCCGGCGGCCTGGCCCCGGTCGTCCCGACCGCCGCGTCTGCCGCGGCTGCCGCGCCGGCCCCGACCTGGCCGGTGCCGACCCGGGCGGTGGTCACCGTCGACGGCCGCGGCTACGGCCACGGCCACGGCATGTCGCAGTACGGTGCCGAGGGCGCCGCGCGCCGCGGACTCACCTACCGCCAGATCGCCGAGTTCTACTACCCGGGCACCGACTGGGGCGAGGCGGGCGGCCGGGTCAGCGTCCTGATCACCGCCGACACCTCCGACGACCTCGTCGTCCAGGCGCGGCCCGGCCTCACCGTCCGGGACACGGCGCGGACCGACCGGAGCGCGCTCCCGGACAACGGGGCCGACCAGTGGCGCGTCGTCACCGGTGGCGACGGCGTCACGCGCGTGCAGTTCCACACCACCCGCTGGCGCACCTGGAGGGTGCTGCGCGGCCAGGGCGAGTTCTCCGCCCACGGACGTCCGGTCACGCTGGTGACGCCGTCGGGCACCCGCGCCTACCGCGGTCGGCTGCGGGTGGGCGTCACCGGCTCCGGGGACCGGGTGACCGTCAACGTGCTCGGTCTCGACAGCTACCTCAAGGGCGTCGTGCCCCTCGAGATCCCCGCGTCCTGGACCCCGGCGGCGGTCCAGGCCCAGGCCGTGGCCGCGCGCACCTACGCGGCCTACGAGCGGCGGCACCCGCAGTCCTCGGCCTACCAGATCTGCGACACCGGGTCCTGCCAGGTCTACGGCGGCTACGACGCGGAGTACGACGCGTCCAACCAGGCGGTCGCGGCCACCGCCCGGCAGGTGCTGCTCAGCGACGGGTCACCGGCCTTCACGCAGTTCGGGTCGAGCAGTGGGGGCTGGACCGCAGCCGGGTCGGCGCCCTACCTCCCGGCCCAGCGGGACCCCTACGACGGGTGGTCCGGCAACCCCGTGCACACCTGGTCGACCCGCGTGGGCGACCGGACGATCGAGCGCGCCTGGCCGGCGATCGGCGACCTGCGCCGGATCACGGTGACCGAGCGGGACGGCAACGGCCTGTGGGGCGGGCGCGTCGTCGCCCTGCGCCTGAGCGGCAGCACCGGCCGGGTGACGGTCTCCGGCGACAGCTTCCGGTCGGCACTGGGGCTGCGGTCGACCTGGCTGACGTTCGAGGTCAGTGCAGCGCCCGACGCGCGTTCGAGAACAGCAGGTAGTCCACGAACAGCATGGAGACCCCGAACGACACCAGGGTGAGCCCGATCCCGGACGTGAGACCGCCGAGCAGGAGGCCGGCGGACAGGCCGGCCAGGACCACGCCGGTCGTCCAGGTCCCCGGCCCGGCCGTGACCGAGGCGCGCCCCAGCAGCGCCGCGCCGAGCCCGAGGAAGGCCGCCGCGCTGAGGAGCAGGTACGCCGGCGTCCCGCTCTGCTGGGCCACGAAGATCCCGAGAGCGACGATCCCGGCGTGCACGAGGGCCGACACGACACCGATCCGGCGGGCGGTGCGACCCGCCTGGGTGTCGAGGGCGGAGGGCGGCGCCGACGTGGTCGACATCAGCCGATGACCGCCTTCGGCCAGTGGTCGGCACCGAAGTCGCCGGTCTCGTTGGCCACCTTGAGGAACTCGGTGTTGGCCCCGGACGCGGCGCCCCGCAGGTTCATGACGGCGGTGCCGAGAGCGAGGATCGCCGTCGCCACCGCGACGATGACGGTGGGCGGGACCGCCGGCAGGCCGAGGATGCTCACCGCCTCGCCCGTAGCGGTCACGATGCCGACGATCATCGCTACGATCGCGACGGCCACGGCGCCGTAGAAGAGGTAGAGCGCGGTCGACACGGCACCCAGCGCGGGGCCGACGACCGAGGCCAGCTTGCCCTGCACGGCGGTCAGCGCCTTCCCCTGGGGGCCCAGGGACATCGCGTAGCGATCGGCGGCCTGCCCCTTCCACTCGCTGTCCACCGTGCTCTGCGAGCGGTCGGCCTCCGTGGCGCGCGCGGCGACGGGGCCTCCGAGCTCGATCCACTGCTGCTTGGCCGAGTCGAGGTCCCAGGGCGCGCCCAGGTAGGAGACGAACTCCTTGACCTTGTCCCAGAACTCGCCGAGCTTGTCCATGGCCTTGCTCCACAGGTCCTTGAACTTGTCGACGACCCAGCCCAGGCCCCAGGGCACCCAGGACAGGATGTCGTTGACCTTGTCGGTCAGCGACTGCACCTTCTGGTCGACCTCGTCGAGCAGGTCGAGGATCCGGTCGACGGCTTCGGGTCCCACCATGGTCCTCCTTACTCCGGGATCCACACGGACGAGACGTCGGCGACCACCTGCTGGTCGGTGCTCTGGAAGTCGCGGCGGACCTCGCGGAGCGCGTCGGCCAGCTTGCCGGTCTCCCGGGCGCCTGCGGTGAGCACGTCCTCGACGTGCTGACGGGCCTGGGCGTAGCTGTCGTCGACACCGGTCATGAAGCAGACGAACGAGAACTGGGCGGCCGACAGCTGCAGGCCGGCCACCGTGCCGGCGGCGTCGGCGAGGGCCTGGGAGGTGTCGTCCCACTCGACAGCCTCGTCGGTGAGGGCCTCGAAGCCTGCTTGCATGGTCATCGGTCGTTCCTCTCGGACGTGGTGGAGCCGACGGCGAGTCGAGCGACGTCGGCGAGCCGGGTGGCCTGGAGCACTGCCGCGAGCCCCTCGCGGCGCGCCTGCTGGGCGGCGCCGACGACGGCCTCGGTGATCTCCCGGCCCAGGTTGGCCGGGTGGGCGCGGGACGACCACGCCTGGTCGAGGTCGACGCTCTCGACGTCACCGTTGCCGAGCGCGGTCGCGGCGGCGTGCCCCGACCGGCTGCGCGCGGAGAACCGGCGACCGGCGTGCTCGTCGAGAAGCCGGTTGGCCTCGTCGAGCCCGGCCCGGGCGTCCTCGAGGATCTCCTCGGTGAGCTCGCGGGCGGCGTCGGTGCCGCCGCCGCGGGCCTCCACCTGCTCCCGGAAGGCGTCGAGCATCGGGGTGTCCGTGCGGGCCGGCCGGGCCCGCGGCTCGGGCTCGTCCTCGACCGCACGCAGTGCGTCGCCGTACTGCTCGACCTGCTGGACGCGGGCCTGCCCGATCGCGTCGAGGACGGCGGCGGGCAGGTCGGCGGCGGCCAGGGTCTGGTCCCAGGTGAAGCCGACGCGCACGGCCGTGACGTGGCCGTCGGCGTCGACGTCGACCGTCACCTGTCCGCTCTGGTCGGTGCCGCGCACCGCACGGACCCGCTCCTGGGCGCCGGTGACCTGCTGGAGCAGGACGTCGCTGCGCTCCCGGAGGACTGCGAGGTCCTCGACGGCGTCGGTCATCAGGCGGCCTCCCCGAGTGGTCTGTCTGACCTCCGACCCTTGCCCGGACCGTCCGGTGCTCAAACGCGGGGGCGTGACCCCTCGCGCGGGGCGCGGTCCGTGACGGGACGCAGCACCGGACGCAGGACGAGGCCCGCCAGGAGCGCCCAGAACGCAGCACCGATGCCGAGCACGCTGATCCCGGAGGCGGCCACCAGGAAGCAGACCGCGGCGGCCTCCCGGCCGTCGGGGTCCTCCAGCGCGCCGGACAGGGCCGCCCCGAAGGTGCCGAGCAGGGCGAGCCCGGCGGCGGCCTGCATGACGTCGCCCGGGGCGGCCGCGACGAGGGCGGCGAGCGCGGAGGCGAGGAGCCCGAGCACGACGTACGCCGCGCTCGCGCTCACCGTCGCGACCCAGCGGCGTCCGCGGTCGGCGCCCGCCATCGGACCCGCGGTCATCGCGGCGGTGATGGCGGCCAGGTTGATCGCGTGGCCGCCGAGCGGCGCGGCGGCCAGGGTCCCGAGCCCGGTGACCGTCATCGACTCCCGCCACGGCACGCGGTAGCCGAAGCTGCCCATCACGGCGACACCCGGCACGTTCTGCGACGCCATCGTGACGATGTAGAGGGGCAGGGCGATGCTGACGACCGCCGCCACGGTCCAGTGCGGCGTCGTCCAGGTCACCACCGGGGCGAGGTCGGCGGTGTCGACCGAGGAGCCTGCCTCGATGAGGACCACGACGACGGCGACGAGCAGCGCGACCGGCACCGCCCACCGCCGCGAGATCCGGTGCATCACCAGCCAGGCGATCACGACGGGTCCGACGAGGGACGGCGAGCTCGCGAGACCGGTCACCGGCTGCAGGCAGATCGGCAGCAGCACGCCCGCGAGCATCGCCCGCGCCAGCGAGACCGGGATCCGGGAGATCAGCTCACCGAGCCAGGGCAGCAGGCCGGTCAGCACGATGAGCACGCCCGCGACCACGAAGGCGCCGACGGCGGCCGGCCAGCCGCCCTCGACGGTGCCCGTCGAGATCAGCAGGGCCGCGCCGGGTGTCGACCACGCGAGGGTGAGGGGGGTGCGGTGCCGGACGGCGAGCCAGCACATCCCCAGCGCCGGGGCCACGCACACGGCGAGCAGCCCGGACGCGGCCTCGGCGCGGCTGGCCCCGACCGCGGTCAGCCCGGCGAGCACGACGACGAAGGCGCTGCTGAAGCCGACGACCGCGGTGACGACCCCCGCGACCAGCGGCGTGCCCTGGTGGTGGCCGGCCGTGGCAGCCCCGCTCACGTCAGGACAGGACCAGGACCAGGTCGCCGCCCTCGACGGCCTGGGTGCCGGTGAGGGCGAGCCGGTCGACGGTGCCGGCGACGGGTGCGGTGATGGCGGCCTCCATCTTCATGGCCTCGATGGTGGCCACGGTGTCGCCGGCGGCGACGCGTTGGCCCTGCTCGACGACGATGGTGACCACGCCCTGGAAGGGGGCGGCGACGTGGCCGGGCTTGGTGGTGTCGGCCTTCTCGGCGGCGGCGACCTCGGCGGAGACGCTGCGGTCGCGGACGTTGACCGGGCGGAGCTGGCCGTTGATGGTGGCCATCACGCTGCGGATGCCGCGCTCGTCGGGCTCGCCGATCGCCTGCAGGCCGAGGATGAGCGTCTTGCCCTCCTCGATCTCCACCTCGTGCTCGGCGCCGCGGCGCAGGCCGTAGAGGTACTCCAGGGTCGGCACGACCGACAGGTCGCCGTAGGTCTCGCGGGACTCGGTGAACTCCCGGGTGGGGCCGGGGAAGAGCAGCTCGTTGAGGGTCCTGCGGCGGGTGGGGCTCGTCTGGCCGACGTCGCCGGCGAGGCCCGCGCTCTCCTCAGCGGTCAGCTCGGTGGCGGGCGGGGTGTGGGTGCGTCCGGCCAGGGCCTTGGTGCGGAACGGCTCGGGCCACCCGCCGGGCGGGTCGCCGAGCTCGCCGGCGAGGAAGCCGATGACCGAGTCGGGGATGTCAAACCTGCCGGGGTCCTCGGCGAACTCGGCCGGGTCGGCGCCGACGGCGACCAGGTGCAGCGCCAGGTCGCCCACGACCTTCGACGACGGGGTCACCTTGACGATGTTGCCGAGGATGTCGTTCGCGGCGGCGTACATGTCCTCGACCTGCTCGAACTTCTCGCCGAGACCCAGAGCGATGGCCTGTTGGCGCAGGTTGGACAGCTGGCCGCCGGGGATCTCGTGGCGGTAGACCCGCCCGGTCGGTGAGGGCAGGCCGGACTCGAAGGGGGCGTACACCCGGCGGGTGGCCTCCCAGTAGGGCTCCAGGGCGTTGACCGCGGCCAGCGACAGGCCGGTCTCGCGGGGACCGTGGTCGGTGGCCGAGACCAGCGCGGACAGCGGGGGCTGGGAGGTGGTGCCGGCCATCGAGGCGGTCGCGGCGTCGACGGCGTCGACGCCGGCGTCGATCGCGGCGAGGAGCGTGGCGAGCTGGCCGCCGGGGGTGTCGTGGGTGTGCAGGTGGACGGGCAGGTCGAAGTTCTCGCGCAGGGCGGTCACCAGGGTGCGGGCGGCGGGCACCCGGAGCAGGCCGGCCATGTCCTTGATCGCCAGCACGTGCGCGCCGGCCTCAACGATCCGCTCGGCCAGGCGCAGGTAGTAGTCCAGGGTGTAGAGGGTCTCGCCGGGGTCGGACAGGTCGCCGGTGTAGCACAGCGCGACCTCGGCGACCGTCGTGCCGGTCTCGCGGACCGCCTCGATGGCCGGTCGCATCTGCTCCACGTCGTTGAGCGCGTCGAAGATCCGGAACACGTCCAGGCCGGTGGCCGCGGCCTCCTGCACGAACGCGTTGGTCACGTCGGTGGGGTACGGCGTGTAGCCGACCGTGTTGCGGCCGCGCAGCAGCATCTGCAGGCAGATGTTCGGGACCGCCTGGCGCAAGGCCGCGAGCCGCTCCCACGGGTCCTCGCCGAGGAACCGCAGCGCGACGTCGTAGGTCGCGCCGCCCCAGCACTCCAGCGACCACAGCTGTGGCGTGGTCCGCGCCAGGTGCCCGGCGACCCCGAGCAGGTCCCGGGTGCGCACCCGCGTGGCCAGCAGGGACTGGTGGGCGTCACGGAACGTGGTGTCGGTGACCGCCACGTCCTTGCTCGCGCGCAGCCGCCGCGCGAACTCCTCCGGACCGACCTCCAGCAGCAGCTGCCGGGTCCCGTCCGGCGCCGGCACGCGCAGGTCGACGCCCTGCTCGCGCCCGGGCAGCTTGGTGCGCGGGTCGGTGCTCACCGGCGCGGCGCCGTACGGCTGGTTGACCGTCACGTCGGCCAGGTAGCCCAACATCTTGCTGCCCCGGTCACCGGACCCGCGTGCCTGGAGCAGGTGGGGGTGGGTCTCGATGAACGACGTCGTCACGCGACCCGCGGCGAAGTCGGGGTCGGCCAGCACCGCCTGGAGGAACGGGATGTTGGTCGAGACGCCCCGGATGCGGAACTCGGCGACCGCCCGGCGGGCCTTCTCGACCGCCTTGTCGAAGGTGCGGCTGCGGCAGGTGAGCTTGGCGAGCATCGAGTCGAAGTGGGCTGAGACCTCCGCGCCCGTGTACGTCGTGCCGCCGTCCAGGCGCACCCCGCCACCGCCGGGGGAGCGGTAGGTGGTGATCACGCCGGTGTCGGGGCGGAACCCGTTGGCGGGGTCCTCGGTGGTGATCCGACACTGCAGGGCCGCACCGCGCAGGGTGACCGAGTCCTGGGACAGGCCCAGGTCGGCCAGCGTCTCCCCGGCCGCGATCCGCATCTGTGACTGCACCAGGTCGACGTCGGTGACCTCCTCGGTCACGGTGTGCTCGACCTGGATGCGCGGGTTCATCTCGATGAACACGTAGCTGCCCTGCGGGTCCAGGAGGAACTCGACCGTGCCCGCGTTGCGGTAGCCGATCTCCCGGGCGAACCGCACCGCGTCCGCGCACATCCGGTCGCGCAGCTCCGGGTCCAGGTTCGGCGCGGGGGCGATCTCCACGACCTTCTGGTGGCGCCGCTGCACCGAGCAGTCCCGCTCGAACAGGTGGATCACCGAGTCCTCGCGGCCCTCGCCGTCGGCCAGGATCTGCACCTCGATGTGCCGGGGGTCCACCACGGCCTGCTCGATGAACACCGTCGGGTCGCCGAACGCGCCCTCGGCCTCGCGCATGCAGGTCTCGACCGCGGTGCGCAGGTCAGCAGGGTCGTCGACCCTCCGCATGCCGCGGCCGCCACCGCCGGCGACCGCCTTCACGAAGAGCGGGTACGGCAGGGCCTCGGCAGCCGCGACCAGCTCGTCGACGTCGGTCGACGGCGCCACGCTCGCCAGCGTCGGCACACCGGCGGCCGTCGCCGCCGCGATCGCCCGGGCCTTGTTGCCCGTCAGGGTCAGCACCTCGGCCGACGGGCCGATGAACGTGATCCCCGCGTTTGCGCACGCCTCGGCCAGACCCGGGTTCTCCGAGAGGAACCCGTAGCCCGGGTAGACCGCGTCCGCACCCGCCCGGAGCGCCACCGCCACGATGCCCTCGGGATCCAGGTAGGCCCGCACCGGATGGCCCCGCTCACCGATCTCGTACGCCTCGTCCGCCTTCAACCGGTGCTCGGACCACCGGTCCTCGTACGGGAACACCGCGACCGTGCGCGCACCCAGCTCGTAGGCGGCCCGAAAGGCCCGGATGGCGATCTCGCCCCGGTTCGCCACCAGCACCTTGGAGAACATGGGCGACACCCTACGAGTCCGGCTGTCCCGTCGACGGTGCGTCGTCCTCCGGCGAGACGCCGCCCCGCTCGTCGCCGGGCCGCGGGTCAGCGGCCGACGGTGATCCGGACGGACCGGCCGGCGACCACCTTCGAGCCGGCGGCGACGGACTGCTGCAGGACCCGGCCCCGCTGGCGTACGCCGGCGGCGCGGTGCGCGACGGCGCCGAGCCGGCAGCCGGCCTCGCGCAGGGCCGTCCGGGCAGTGGTGACCCGCAGGCCGCGCAGGGCGGGGACACGGCACGAGGCGGTGACGGGCTTCGCGCCGTCGGCGGGCGGGTCGGCGAGGTAGTGCTGGTAGACGCGGTCGGCCGAGAGCGCCGACCCGTAGTAGGCGACCTCGTCGAGGGAGCCCAGGAACCACGGAGCCAGGGTCCCGAAGCCCGCGTAGAACGTCCCGGCACCGGTGGACCGACCGGTGGCCGCCGGCGCCGAGCCGCGCAGGGTGCCGTCGACGTAGATCTTGATCGTGTCGCCGTCCCAGACCCCGACGACCTGGGTGAAGTGGCCCGGGGTCGGGGCGACGCCGGAGGAGACGATGCGGTCCGCGTGGCGGTAGGCGAACCTCCCGTCCAGCACCACGAGCTCGTCGCTCCCGGCGAGGCCGGCGACCGACTGGTCGCGGAGGTCGTCGGGGTTGGCCCACGCCTCGACGGTCGCCTGGAACTCGCCGGCGCCGACGCTGTTGGCGTAGCCGTAGCCGCCGTCGCCCCAGAAGCGCCGCGCCGTGTCGCCGTCGCCGGAGATCCCGACCGGCCCGGACTCCTGCTTGTTCTTGTAGGTGCCGTCGCGGCCGTGACCGCTGGCGTCGGCCATCACCGTGCCGGTGTCGCCGAGCCGGTAGTAGGCGATCGGGTCGTCCGCGCGGTAGATGTCGGCGAAGCCCTTCACCGTGTAGGTGAGCGAGTGCACGTCGGTGTTGCCGCCGGTGTCCTTGGCCGAGATCGTGAACGTGTGCGGACCCGGTGAGTCCGGCAGCTTCGTGCCGTCCGTGATCGGGCTGCCGTCGACCGTCGCCGAGCACTCGGTGAGGTCCGCGGGGCCGTCGGGGTCGGTGCAGGTGAAGTGCGCGGGAGGGGTCTTGGTCGGTGCGTAGAGGGCGTCGTCGACCGGCGAGGTGACCCGTCCCGAGGGCTTGCCGGTGTTGGTGTTCGGAGGCATCGGCACGATCGAGGGCCAGTCGTAGACGGTGCCGATGTCGTAGTGCTCCTTGAGCACGTGGGGGCTCAGCGCCGTGCCGTAGTAGGCGACCTCGTCGAGGTCACCGTCGAAGGGCGGCGCCTGCTCGCCCGTGCCGACGTACATCGTCGCGGAGCCGGAGGGTGCCTTGCGGGCGCTCGAGGAGGCGGCGACCGGGTCGCCGTTGACGTAGAGCGTGGTCGTGGTGCCGTCCCAGGTGGCGGCGACGTGCCACCAGACGCCCGGCGTCAGGTCGGGCCCGCTGCTGACCACGTCGTCCTGGGTCTGGCGCAGCGCCAGGTGGCCGTTGCGGACGTAGAGCTGCCCGGCGCCACCCTGGCCGACGATCGAGCCGTCACCGTGGTCGTCGGGACGGATCCACGCCTCGAGCGTGTACGCGCTCTGCGGCGCCGCGAGGTTCTGCAGGTAGATGTAGCCCTCGCCGCCGAAGTGGGTCGAGTGGTCCAGCGGGTCGGCCGCGAGGTCACACACCCGGGGTGGGTTCGGCCGGCGCTCGCACACGATCGCGGCGTCCTTGTGCGCCCCCGGAGCGACGGCGTTCTTGTAGGTGCCGTGGCGGCCGTGGCCCGAGCTGTCGGTCGCGGTCGTGGCGCCGACGGGGTCGTCGAGGCGGTAGTGGACCAGCGGGTTCGAGAGCGCGATCTCGTCGGCGTACCGGATCGGCAGCACGGAGTAGAAGACCGTCCTCGAGGCGGTGTTGCCGGCCCGGTCGGTGGCGGTGACGGTCACGAACCGGCGACCCAGGTAGGTCCCGTTGCCGGTCACGTCGCAGGATCGGATCCCGCTCGAGATCGCGCCGGGGTCGGTGCACGTGCGGACCGTCGCCGGGACGGCGTGCAGCAGGTACTCGGCGTTGTCGACCGGGGTGGTGATGCTGATGGTGGGCGCGAACGTGTCCGCGCCGACGGCGTAGTGGTCCGAGAGCTCCGACGCCGACAGGGCATGCGTGTAGTAGGCCACCTCGTCGAGCTGCCCGTGGAAGTCGGGCGCCTGGTCGCCCGACGCCACCTGGAGGGGGTTGGAGCCGAACGGGTCGGTGGGCGTGGGCGCGGAGGCGACCATCGTCCCGTCGACCCACAGGCGCGCGGTGCCGCCCTGGTAGGTCGCCGCGACGTGGTACCACGTCCCCGGGGTCAGGGTCGGGCCCGTCACGTCGGTGTCCGTCTGGTGCAGCACCAGCTGGTCGTTGTGGACGTAGAGCTGCCCGGAGTCCTTGATCCCGACGATCGAGCCGTCGGCGCCGTCTGCCCTCTTGACCCACCCCTCGAGGGTGTAGGAGCTCGCTGCCGCGAACGCCGGTCCCTGTCCGTCACCCGTGCCGTCGAAGGCTGCGGAGGTGTCGGTCTCGTTCACGATCGCGGCGGCGCCGCCCAAGGTCACACCGGTGGCGCTGTAGGTGCCGTCGTGCCCGTTCCCGGAGCCGTCGACCATCGTGGTGCCGGACGCCTCACCGAGGCGGTACCACGCGGCGGGTCCGGTGCCCTGGACGGAGCCGGGGTACGACGTGGGCGCCGCGTCCGCGGCGGGGAGACCGCCGGCGATCGCGCCGGCGAGCACGAGCGCCGCCGTGAGGGCAGGCACGAGCAGTCGACGGCGCGCGACCACTCTCGGCATCGGTGCTCCTGGGGGGAGAGGAGAGCCCGAGCCTCCCGATCGGCCCTCACGCTACGCCCTCGGCGGTGGTCCGGACCGGTGGTCCGGACCGGTGGTCCGGACCGGTGGGCGTCACCTGCGACCGGTCTCCAGGAACTGGTCGAGCAGCCGTGGGTGCGCCGTTCGCGCCAGGGCCACGGCGGTCGCCTCCGGGAGGTCGAGCGCGGTGACGCACTGACGTCCGCCTGCGGTGGTGGCGACCAGCGTGGTCAGTCCGGAGCGCCGCTGGAACCAGCTCGACCTCAGGTTCCAGCCGATGACCGAGTCGGTCTCCAGGGCCTCGCGTCGCCTGTCCAGCGAACCGGACCGGACCACGACGTACCCGTCGGTCAGCGCGTGCCCGAGCGCGCGGAACCGGTCCGCCGCCAGGGCGACGGCGACCGGGACGCCGAGCGCGGCGACGACGAGGAGCCAGGCAGGCAGGTCCGTCAGCACGACGAGGAGCGCCGCGGTCAGCAGGAGGAGGACGGCAGGGCCCACTGCGCGGGTGTAGCGCCGCGCCCGCGCGCGCGGACCATGGCCCTGGAGCGGCACCTCCAGGGGGTCGGGTGTGCGAAGGACGGCGCCGGCGGCCCGGTGGACGACGGGGGAGGGGGCCGGCGGCACGATCAGCGCGGACCGGCCACCACCCAGGCCGGTGGCGATCGCCGAGGCCCGGCCGCCGCCGACCAGCCGCAGCCCGAGCGGCTCGCCGACCGAGACCCCGCGCAGCCGACCGTCGTCGATCGTCGTCTCGCGGGTGGTCAGCAGACCACGTCGCAGGTGCCAGGCGCCGTCCGCGTGGGTGAGCGCGAAGCCCCAGTTCGTCACCACATAGCCCCCGACGGACAGGGCGGAGACCAGGACCAGGAGGGCCACGAGCCCGACCGGCGCGGCGATCCACGGCGACCAGCCCTCCGCGTCGCGGGTGAGTCGGTCGGGATCGAGCGCCCGGAAGCCGCCGGTGGAGGTGAGCACCTGGTTGGCCACCGCGACGGCCCCGCCCGCGATGGCGAGCCCGGAGCTGGTGAACGGTGCGAACCGGACCCAGGCCGGGTCGAGCTCGAGGGTCGGGGGCACGGATCGGGGGACCGCGTCCGAGGCCGGCCCCGGTCCGGCCGAGGTCAGCAGCTCGGCACGCAGCCGGCGCGCCTGCTCGACGGGGAGCCCGTCGAGGGAGATCTGCTCGTCGCCGTCCGACGAGGCAGTGCCCGTGCCGACCAGCACCGAGGTCAGGCCGAGGAGGCGGTGGATCGGCGGGGCGGTGATGTCGACGGTGCGCACCCGGTCGACCGGCGTCGAGAGGACGTGCCGGTTGAGCAGACCCCGTCGCAGCTCCACCCGGCCGCCCCAGACCCGGTAGGACGTCGTGGCGTAGCGCAGCACCCCCAGCGTGACGGGCACCAGGATGCCGACGACCTGCCACCAGTCCCCGACGCCGCCCGAGGCGGTGCCGGCCAGGAAGAGGCCGAGCAGGACCGGGAGGAACCGGACCAGCTCCTTGACCGGGTAGACCAGCAGCATCCGCGCGTCCAGGCGCCGCCAGTCGGCGCCGGCGGCAGCGCTCACGTGGCGTCCCCCGGCACGCTGTCTGCCATCAGCGTCAGCTCGTCGACGAGGGCGAGCGCACGGGGCCGTTCGAGACCGGCGATGGTGAGCGCCCCGGCGGCCGAGGCCGTGGTGACCGTGACCGTCGACAGGCCGAAGAGCCGGGCCACCGCCCCCTCGACGTGGTCGACGGTCTGGATGCGTGACATCGGTGCGATCCGGCGCTCCCGGACCCACCACCCGGTCTGGGTGTAGACCGCGCTCTCGGTGATCTCCCACCGGTGGACGGCGTACCTCCATCGCGGGACCGCGGCGACGTACGTCGCCGCTCCGAGCGCCACGAGGGCGACGAGCCACCACGGGATCGGTAGCCAGCCGGACAGTGGTCCCGCGACCGCCAGGGCCACGACCAGGACCGTCCCCCCGGCCGCGGCGGTGAGCGTCCACATCGTCCGGGCCCGCGGGCTGACCCGCTCACGCGGCTCGCGCAGGCGTGGCCCCGGGTCGGTCATGCTCCGACCCTAGACAGACGACCCAGCAGCGGACGCGACTGGTGTCGACCGCGGTGCTCGGGAGCTTCCGGGGGGTCCCAGTTTCATCATGGTCTGTCGGTGAACCGGCACTTCCCACGGTGGGTGGGCCGTGGGAAGTACCGGTTCACCTGCATCCCTTGATGAACCTGCGACACGTGAGGCCGCGAGCCGACGGCTCCGCCACGACCTCCCGAGTTCGGCCGTGCGCTCGCTCAGCCTCTGTGACCCATGCGCCGGCTCGTGCGCCGGTCGTGCGGCGGTCGCCGCCGGTCACGTCACTTGATCTCGCAGAGGACGGCCCCGCTGGAGACCGTCTGCCCGGGCTCGGCCTGGAGCCCGGTCACCGTGCCGGCCTTGTGGGCCTTGAGCGGCTGCTCCATCTTCATCGCCTCGATGACGACCACGGTGTCGCCCTCGGCGACCTCCTGGCCCTCCTCGACGACGACCTTGACGACGGTGGCCTGCATCGGGCTGGTGACCGCGTCGCCGCTCGCGGCGGCGCCGTGCTTGCCACCACCCTTGCGCTTGGGCTTGGCGCGACCGCCGCCGGCCGGCGCGGCAGCGAGACCGCCGAGACCACCGGGCAGGACGACCTCGAGCCGCTTGCCGCCGACCTCGACGACCACCGACTGCCGCTCCTCGGGGTCGTCGGCCTCCGCCGACCCGCCGCGATAGGGCTCGACCTGGTTGTCGAACTCCGTCTCGATCCACTGCGTGTAGACGTCGAACTTCTCCGGGTAGTCCGACGGCGAGCCGATGAAGGCGGGGTCGTCGACGATGGCGCGGTGGAACGGCACCACGGTCGGCATGCCGTCCACGACGAACTCGGCCAGCGCCCGCCGGGAGCGCTCGAGCGCGTGCGTGCGGCTGCTGCCGGTGACGATGAGCTTGGCGATCAGCGAGTCGAAGGCACCGGGGATCGTCTCGCCGTTCTCGTAGCCGCCGTCCAGGCGCACGCCCGGACCCTGCGGCGGGTTCCAGGCGGACAGCGTCCCGGGCGCCGGCATGAAGTTGTTGCCCGCGTCCTCGGCGTTGATCCGGAACTCGATGGAGTGGCCCCGGACCTCCGGGTCGCCGAAGCCGAGCTCCTCGCCGGCGGCGATGCGGAACATCTCGCGCACCAGGTCCAGCCCGGTGACCTCCTCGGACACGCAGTGCTCGACCTGCAGGCGGGTGTTCACCTCGAGGAAGGAGATCGTGCCGTCCTGTGCGACGAGGAACTCACAGGTGCCGGCGCCGACATACCCGGCCTCGCGCAGGATCGCCTTCGAGGCGTCGTACAGCCGGTTGACCTGGGCCTCGGTGAGGAACGGCGCGGGCGCCTCCTCGACGAGCTTCTGGTTGCGGCGCTGCAGCGAGCAGTCGCGGGTGGAGACGACGACCACGTTGCCGTGCTGGTCGGCCAGGCACTGGGTCTCGACGTGGCGCGGCTTGTGGAGGAACTTCTCGACCAGGCACTCGCCGCGGCCGAACGCGGTGACCGCCTCGCGGACGGCGGAGTCGTAGAGGTCGGGGATCGACTCGAGGTCGTGGGCGACCTTGAGGCCGCGGCCACCGCCGCCGAAGACCGCCTTGATCGCGACCGGGAGGCCGTTGGCCTTGGCGAACTCGACGACCTCGTCGGCGCCCGAGACCGGCTCCTTGGTGCCGGGTGCGAGCGGCGCGTTCGCGCGCTCGGCGATCTGCTTGGCCTTGGCCTTGTCGCCCAGCGCGTCGATCGCCGAGGGAGGGGGGCCGATCCAGATCAGGCCCGCGTCGATGACAGCCTGCGCGAAGTGGGCGTTCTCCGCCAGGAAGCCGTAGCCGGGGTGCACCGAGTCGGCGCCGGACTCCTTCGCGACGGCGATGATCTTCTCGATGTCGAGGTAGGAGTCGCCCGGCGTCGAGCCGTGCAGCGAGTGCGCCTCGTCGGCGAGCCGGACGTGCATCGCGTCGCGGTCGGGCTCGGCGTAGACCGCCACGCTCCCGATGCCGGCGTCCTTGCACGCGCGGATCACGCGCACTGCGATCTCACCACGGTTGGCGATGAGGACCTTCTGCAACGGCTTGATCTGCGCCACGTGCGACTCCTGGTGTCGGCTTGCTCTCGAGTGAAACTGCCACCCGCCAGCGTATCGTCAGGGCGCCCTCCGCGGCCTCGGGGTCCGGTGTGGTGGTCATCTCGCGGCGGCACCCGCGTCCGGTTAACAATCGCTAACCTGGCGGCTACGCTGACCCCATGAGCACCGAGTCGAGCGCCGCGTCCGGATTCGAGCTGTCCCGCGAGCACGAGGAGTTCCGGCGGACCGTCCGCGACTTCGCCGAGGCCGAGATCGCGCCGCACGCTGCGGCCTGGGACCGGGCGCACCACTTCCCGACCGACGTCGTGCAGAAGATGGGCGCGCTCGGCCTGTTCGGCCTGACCGCGCCCGAGGAGTACGGCGGTGCGGGGGAGGACGGGGACTTCACCAGCCTGTGCGTGGCGATCGAGGAGGTCGGCCGCGTCGACCAGTCGCTCGGCATCACCCTGGAGGCGGCCGTCGGCCTCGGCATCAACCCGATCCTGACCTACGGCACCGAGGAGCAGCGCGCGACCTGGCTGCCCGACCTGGTGGCCGGCGACCGGCTCGCGGGCTTCGGCCTCACCGAACCCGGCGCGGGGTCCGACGCGGGCGCCACCCGCACCCGCGCGGTGCTGGAGCACGGCGAGTGGATCGTCAACGGGGCCAAGCAGTTCATCACCAACTCCGGCTCCGACATCACCAGCGTCGTGACGGTGACGGCCCGCACCGGTGAGTCGGCGAGCGGGAAGCCGGAGATCAGCGCGATCATCGTGCCGAGCGGCACGCCCGGGTTCACCGTCGAGAAGGCCTACGACAAGCTCGGCTGGCACGCCTCGGACACCCACCCGCTCAGCTTCGAGGACGTCCGCGTCCCCGAGGCGAACCTGCTCGGCGAGCGGGGTCGGGGCTACGCGCAGTTCCTCGCCACGCTCGACGACGGCCGGGTCGCGATCGCGGCGCTGGCGGTCGGCTGCATCCAGGCCTGCCTCGACATGAGCGTGGAGTACGCCGGCCAGCGACAGACCTTCGGCGGTCCGATCGGGCGCAAGCAGGGCGTCGCCTTCCAGGTCGCGGACCTCGAGGTCATGCTGCACGCGAGCCGGCTGCTGACCTACCGCGCCGCCGCGATGAAGGACAGCATGCGTGGTGGTGCCGGGGCGTCGATGAAGGAGTTCAAGCAGGCGGCGGCCGTGGCCAAGCTCTACGCCACCGAGTCCGCCGTCACGGCCACCCGGATCGCGACGCAGGTCTTCGGCGGCTACGGCTTCATGGAGGAGTACCCCGTCGCGCGGTTCTACCGCGACGCCAAGGTGCTCGAGGTCGGCGAAGGCACCTCGGAGGTGCAGCGGATGCTGATCGCGCGAGGACTCGGCCTGCCGGTCGAGTGAGGCAGCGGCGCAGCGGCTAGCCTTGCCGCCATGTCGAACCGGTGGCGTCGGGTCCTCACCGAGGCCTACCGGTTCCTCGCGGTGGGGGGCCTGGCCACGGTCGTCGCCTTCTTGATCTTCAACTTCCTCGTGCACGGCTTCGGCACCGGGTACGACGCGCCGCTGGCCGGCCAGCCCTACCTCGGGTTCGCGGTCGCCAACGTGGTCGGCATGGTGATCAGCTATCGCGGCAGCCGCACGTGGGTCTTTCGCGACCGCCCGCCGCGCACCGCGGACGGCGGCCGGCTGATGTTCGTGGCGATCAACCTGGTCACGATGCTGGTGCCGCTGGCGTGCCTGTGGTTCAGCCGCGACGTGCTGGGGCTGGACGACCCGTTCTCCGACAACCTGTCGGCGAACCTGGTCGGGCTGTTCCTCGGCATGGTCGCGCGGTTCTACCTCTTCCGCACGCTGGTGTTCCGCAGTCCGGTCCACCTGGCGGACCTCAAGCAGCGTCCGATGCAGGTCTTCGAGCTGAGCGAGCTGCACGTGGACCCGCGACTGGAGGACCTGCTGGAGATCGAGCCGCTGGGCGACCCGGTCGACCTGCGGAAGGAGCCACGGGGGCCTCTCAGCGAGGAGCCCACAGCGAGGTCCACGCGTGGCCCAGCTCCGCGACCAGGTCCCTGACCAGCGGCAGGCTGACGCCGACCACGTTGTGGTGGTCGCCCTCGATCCCGGTGACGAAGCCGCCGCCCAGGCCGTCGACGGTGAAGGCCCCGGCGACGGCGAGCGGCTCTCCGGTGGCGACGTACGCCGCCACCTCGTCGTCGGTGACGTCTGCGAAGTGCACGACCGTCGAGGCGGTGGCCGCGGCGACCCGGCCGGTGGTGGTGTCGCGCAGCGAGTGACCGGTGTGCAGCACCCCGCTCCGGCCGCGCATCGCCTCCCAGCGCCGCACCGCGTCGGCGGCGTCGTCCGGCTTGCCGAGGGCCTCGCCGTCGAGGTCGAGCACCGAGTCGCACCCGAGGACCAGCGCCCCGGACGGCACCTCGGGACGGCCGGCGACGGCCGCGCACTTGAGCTCGGCGAGCTGCAGGGCCAGCTCGGCCGGCGGCAGCCCGTCGAGCTGCGACTCGTCGACCCCGGAGACGACCACCAGCGGGTCCAGGCCGGCGTTGCGGAGGGTCTGCAGGCGTGCGGGGGAGGCCGACGCCAGCACGAACCGGGGCGCGGGGCCCGTCACGCCGGGGGCTGGAGCAGGTCGAGGTGCTCGCCGAACGCGCAGGCGGTCAGCGCCGTCAGCGGGTCGTCGGGGTCGAGGTGCTCGGGGGCGCGCATGGAGAGCATCACGTTGAGCAGCATGCCGTAGGCCACGAAGTCGCGGCACTGCTCGTCGTCCCAGCCGGTGCGCCGGATGGTCGCGAAGACCTCGCCCATGCAGCGGCGGGCGGCCGCGGCGATCTCGGGCACGCCACCGCTGGAGAAGCCGTGCATCATCACCTGCAGGAAGTCCTGGTCGGCGATCAGGTCGGTGTAGGCGACGCCCATGCGCGCCTTGTCATCCTCGCTGTCGGGGTCGAACGGACCGGCGTCGATGACCGCGGCGAACGCCGCCTCGATCCGGCGCACCGAGCGCTCGAACACCTCGAGGAAGAGGTCCAGCTTGGAGCCGAACAGCCGCACGACGTACGGCTGGGAGACGCCGGCCTCACGGGCGACCGCGTCGGTGCTCGTCCCGGCGTAGCCGTGGCGGGCGAAGGCGCGGGTCGCGGCGGCCAGGACGAGCTCGCGGCGGTCCTCGGCGGCCATGCGGACGGTGGCGGCGGCATTCATGGTTGACATGTTATCAGTCGATTACCTACAGTCGCCGACGAAGTAATCATTCGATGCCTACTTCAGGCAGCCCGCCCGGTACCCGTCCAGGAGAAACCCGATGACCGCTCTCGACACCACCCCCGGCGCCCCGCCGGCCGCGGACGTCCCCGCCCCGCCCCGCCCCCGGCAGGTACCGGTGTGGCTCGCGATCGTCGCGGCGTCCCTGCCCATGTTCATGGCCACGCTCGACAACCTGGTGATGACCACCGCCCTGCCCGTGGTCCGCGCCGACCTGGGGTCGAGCGTCGGCCAGCTGTCCTGGTTCGTGAACGCCTACACCCTGGCCTTCGCCACGTTCATGCTCCCGGCGGCGACGCTCGGTGACCGGTTCGGGCGGCGCCGGGTGATGCTGGTCGGGCTCACCGTCTTCACCCTGGCGTCGATCGCGTCGGCGCTCTCCACGACCTCCGAGGCGCTCATCGCCGCCCGGGCGGTGCAGGGCCTCGGAGCCGCGGCGATCATGCCGCTCTCACTCACGCTGCTGGCCTCGGCCGTGCCGCCCGCGATGCGCGCCGCGGCGATCGGCATCTGGGGCGGGGTCAGCGGCCTCGGGGTCGCGCTGGGCCCCGTCATCGGCGGCGCGGTCGTCGAGGGCGTGAGCTGGCAGGCGATCTTCTGGCTCAACGTGCCGGTCGCCCTGGTGGCCGCCCCGCTGCTCCTGATCGCGGTCCGCGAGTCGCGCGGCACCTGGCAGCGGCTCGACTGGGTGGGCGTCGGCCTGCTCGGTGGCGCCGTCTTCCTCGGCGTGTGGGGCATCGTGCACGGCAACGACGACGGCTGGACCGACCCGCGCGTGGTCGTGCCGCTCGTCCTCGCCGCGGCGCTGCTGCCGGCGTACGTCGTGTGGGCCCGGGGCCGGTCGTACGCCGTGCTGCCGCTGCGCCTGTTCTCCTCGCGCGGGTTCTCGGTGTCGAACGTGATCGGCCTGTTCTTCACCCTCGGCATGTTCGGCACCGTCTTCCTGCTCTCGCAGTACCTGCAGATCGTGCAGGGCTACACGCCCCTGGAGGCCGGTATCCGCACCCTGCCGTGGACGGCCGCCCCGATGGTGGTCGCCCCGATCGCGGGCGCCCTGGCGCCCCGGGTCGGTCTGCGGGCGCTGCTCTCGCTGGGCCTGGTGCTGCAGACCGGATCGCTGGTCTGGTTCGCGGTGCTGACCGAGACCGGGGCCGCCTACCCGTCGTTCGTTCCCGCGCTGCTGATGGCGGGGGTGGGCATGGGCCTGACGTTCGCGCCGATGGCCACCGCCGTCCTGGACGGCCTGCCGGAGGACGAGTTCGCGATCGCCAGCTCGGCGAACTCGACCGTGCGGGAGTTCGGTGTCGCCATCGGCGTCGCCCTGCTGACCGCCGTCTTCCTCGCCAACGGGGGAGAGCTGAGCCCGGTCGGGTACGACGGCGCGATCGGTCCTGCCCTGCTCACCGGGGCGGCCGCGGTGGCCGTGGCCGCCGTCGCGAGCGTCTTCGCACCGGGTCGTCAGGAGGGTGGCAAGCCTCGGGCATGATGGAGCGGTGCCACTCCACCGACGCGCGCGGCCGCTCGCGCTGCTGCTGACCGTCGTCGCCGCCGTCCTGCTGGCCGGGTGCGGCGGCAGCGACAGCGGCGGCAACGCGAAGCCGGCCGACCCGCAGGCGGTCAACCTCTACGCCGACCGGGCCGGCTACCCCGAGCCGGACTCGCGGGCCGCCCAGGCGGCCGCGCAGGCCAAGCAGCAGGGCCGCACCGACCAGCAGGCGGTCTTCGACCGCCTGGCGCAGACACCGAGCGGCATCTGGCTGACGCCCGAGGAGTACCCGGTCGGCGAGGTCGGTCCGTTCGTGAGCAAGATTGTGGACGGGGCCGACGCCGCCGGGCAGGTGCCGACCTTCGTCGTCTACGGCATCCCCGACCGGGACTGCACCGGGGGCTTCTCGGAGGGTGGGCTCCCTGCCGACCAGTACGGCACCTGGGTCCAGGAGATCGCCGACGCGGCCGGCGCCGGTGACGGCGCGGTCGTGGTCGTCGAGCCGGACGCGCTGGCCTCGGCGATCGAGTGCGACCGCCTGGCCCAGCGGATCGACCTGATCGCCGACGCGGTGGACCGGCTGGCGGCCGCCGGGGTGACGACGTACGTCGACGGCGGCCACTCCCACTGGATCAGCCCCGCCAAGCTGGCGCCGCTGCTGGAGCGGGTCGGGGTGGGCAAGGTGCGTGGCTTCGCGACCAACGTGTCCAACTACCAGACCGACGAGGACGAGCAGCAGTACGGCGAGAAGCTCAGCGGGCTGCTCGGGGGCGCGCACTTCATCATCGACAGCGGCCGCAACGGCAACGGCTCGACCGACGTGTGGTGCAACCCGCCCGGACGGGCGTACGGCACCGACCCTGCGCCCGCGCCCGACGGCTCGGCGCCGACCCTGGACGCCTACGCGTGGGTGAAGCCGCCGGGGGAGAGCGACGGCGAGTGCAACGGCGGGCCGCCCGCCGGCGAGTTCTGGCCGGAACGGGCGATGCAGATGGCTGCGTCGTCCGGGTGGTGAGACGTTCGGCGCGGGTACGTCCCGACGCCTCCGTCGCCCGGCCGCGTTGTTAGCATGCGGCTCATGCAGCCGGGGAGCGACTGGGTGGCCGTCATCATCGAGGACGACCCCGACGTCCGCGACCTCATCGACATCGTCCTGACCCAGTCGGGCTTCCGGACGGTCGTCACCGAGAACGGTCCCGACGGCGTCGATGCCGTGCGGGCCCACAACCCGTTGATCACGACCCTCGACGTGAACATGCCCGGGATGGACGGCTTCGCCGTGGCCAAGCGGCTGCGCGAGTTCAGCAACACCTACCTCATCATGATCACCGCCTTGGCCGACGAGATCGACGTGGTCCAGGGCTTCGAGGCCGGCGCCGACGACTACCTCGTCAAGCCGTTCCGGCCGCGCGAGCTGCGCGCCCGCGCCGACTCGATGCTGCGCCGACCGCGGACCCGCTTCGAGACACCGACCGGGTGGGTCGACGACGACCACGAGCACGAGCACGACGCCCCGGTGGCCGAGGAGCCGCGCGAGGAGTCGTGGGCCGCGGCCGCTGCCCGGGACCTCACCTCCGGCTCGCCGCCGCCCCGCCGCGCCGCCCGCCCGGCCGAGGAGCCGGCGCCCGAGCCGCCCCGGTCCGAGCCGCCCCGCGAGCCCTACCGTCCCCAGCACCGACAGCCGGTGCCGCCGGACCCGCAGCCCTACCAGCCACCGGCACCCGAGCCGCAGTACCAGCAGCCCGCGCCGCCGGTCTACCAGCCACCGCCGCCGGAGCCGCAGCCCTACCAGCCGCCCGCGCCGCAGCCTCCCCCCTACCAGCAACCGGCTCCCGACCCCTACTACCAGCAGCCGGCGCCGCCGGTCTACCAGCCGCCGCCCCAGCCGGTGGCGCAGCCCGCGCCTCAGCCGGCACCGCAGCCCGCGGCGCAGCCGGTGCCCCACCAGCCGGTGCCACCGGAGGCCGCCCACGACGTGCCGCCGAGCCAGGGTGGCTGGGTCCGCTTCAACGGCCTGGCCCTCAACAACGAGACCCGGGTGGTGACCGTCAACGGAGCGGGTGTCGAGCTCAGTCGCGCCGAGTTCGACCTGCTCGCCTCGTTGCTGAGCACCGGCCGCCGGGTCCGCAGCAAGGCCGACCTGGTGCTGACGATGCGCGGCCAGCAGTACGTCACGTCCTACTTCGTCAACGAGGCCGACAAGCGGTCGGTCGAGGTGCACATCGCCAACCTGCGCCGCAAGCTCGGTGACGACGGGGCCACGCCGAAGTTCATCGAGACCGTCCGCGGGGTCGGCTACCGCCTCGCCGAGACCGTCTGAGCTGCCTCCTCCGGCGGTCGGTCAGCGAGCGCGTCGAGCCGCGCACCCCTCGGTGGTCGAGTAGCGAGCGTCAGCGAGCGTATCGAGACCCAGGTCGTCGGTGGATTCAACCGGTGAGTGCAGCGCCGGGCTTGTCGTGTTCGGACAGTAGCTGGTCGAGGGCTTCGGCGGGGGTGCGCCATCCGAGGCGTTTGCGGGGGCGGTTGTTCATCTCGATGGCGACTTGCTCGAGGTAGCCC